>NZ_LT546165.1:0-1813 GCF_900078685.2 Mycolicibacter icosiumassiliensis
GTGTTGGCGTTCGCTGCACAGATGGGCGGTGGTGGCGCCGGAGAATGTGACGTCAACCAGATCGAGGTTCAGCGCGTGGGCGACCAAGTGCGGGTAATTGTGCGCCGATCGACCCGACGCCCGGGGCGCGTCAGCGACACGAGGCCGGATTCCAGGGCCGGCTGCCATCGAACTCCCCAGGGCGACATAGCGATTCACCGCCAACCGCCCATGCCGAGTGTGAATCTGACGACGCGACATGCCGCGGCAGCGTCGTGACGTTCACACTCGCGGGGCATCACAGGTCCGGGCTGGACGCCTGCGCCCAGAACCGCTTCGGGATCCGTCCGGCGCGGCGGGCCAGGTATCCAGCGGTGACAGCGGCCGCCATGGCCGTCGCCATCGCCGGCGGGTCGGCCGCCCGCGTCACCGCGGTGGCCAGCAGCACCGCATCGCATCCCAGTTCCATTGCCAGCGCGGCATCGCTGGCGGTGCCAATGCCCGCGTCGAGCACCACCGGCACCCCAGCAGCGGCAACGATCATCTCGATGCTGTGCGGGTTGGCGATGCCCAGCCCGGTGCCGATCGGTGAGCCCAGCGGCATCACGGCCGCGCATCCGACATCCTCGAGCCGGCGAGCCAGCACCGGATCGTCATTGGTGTAGGGCAGCACCACGAACCCGTCGTCGACCAATTGTTCGGCGGCACGGACCAATTCGATGCCGTCGGGCAACAGGGTGCGCTCGTCGCCGATCACCTCCAGCTTGACCCATTCGGTACCGAGCGCCTCGCGCGCCAACTGGGCGGTCAGCACCGCTTCAGCAGCACTGCGGCAGCCGGCGGTGTTGGGCAGCGGCGTGATCCCCAGCCGACTCAGCAGATCCAGCATGCCGGTGCCACCTTCGGCGTCGACGCGGCGCATCGCGACCGTGGTCAGCTCGGTGCCAGAAGCCACCAACGCCTCTTCCAGCGATGTCAAGCTCTGTGCCCCACCGGTTCCCATGATGAGCCGGGAGCTGAACTCCCGCCCGGCGATGGTCAGTTTTGCCTCGTCAACCACCTTGCACCGCCGTCACCACATCGAGACAGGCACCGTCGGACAGCGCGGTGGACCACCGCGATTTCGGCAGCACCGCTTGGTCCACGGCCACCGCGATACCGCGGTCGGGATACCCCATCGAGGCCAGCAGCGTCGCAACCGTAGTCGCGTCAGCCACTTCCACCTGCTTCTGATTGACATTAATGATCATTGCTGTACTCCCACCGGAAGTAGTTCGGACACAACCTGTTCGGCGGTCCACGGCGCCAGCAGGAACCCATTGCGGCCGTGCCCGGCAGCGACATAGGTTCGGTCGTCGAGGCGGTGCACCAGCGGCAGGTTGTCCGGCGTCATCGGCCGCAGGCCCGCGGCGCATTCGGCCAGCTCGTACTCCCCCAGCGCCGGAACCAGCGCGCAGGCATCGTCGAGCAGGTCCCGCACCCCCGAGACCGCCGGCGCGGTGTCCCGGCCGTGCTCGTACTGGGTCGCCCCCACCACTACGCCGTCGGGACGCGGCACCAGGTAGACCGCCCGACCGTGCACCCGGGCCCGGATCACCCGCTGCGGTGGCGGCAGGCAGCCCTTGCGCCAGCGCAGCCGCAGCACCTCCCCCTTGACCGGCCGGATCGGCAGGCCGGGCCACAGCGCGGGGGCGTCGATGCCGTTGGCGATCACCACCGCGTCGTCGGCGGCCACCTCGGCCAGGTCACGCACCGGCGGGGCCCACGTCACGCCGAGTTCCTCGCAGGCATCCACCAGGGCGGTGACCACCGCGCGGGTGTCGACCGCCCGCAC
>NZ_LT546165.1:1914-7114 GCF_900078685.2 Mycolicibacter icosiumassiliensis
GACCGCCAGTTCGGTGGGGGCCCGGAAACCGTGCCGAATATTGCCGGCCAGCAGGGGTTCGAGGTCGCGGGCGGCGGACTCCCAGATCACCGGGTGGCCCTGCGCGGACAGCCAGTCGGCGACGGTGCGCAGATCGGCGACGTCGGCCCGGTCGGCGGCCACCACCAGCGACTCGCGCGCGGTGACGACCTGGGCCGGCAGCCCGTCGAGGAAGTCGTGCCACAACTCCAGCGAGCGCAACCCCAGCCGCAGCTGCCGGTCCTCGCCCGGCCATCCCTCACTGTGCGGGGCCAGCATGCCGCCGGCCACCCAGGAGGCGCCGGGTTGATACGGCGATCCCAGCTTCGCCTCGCCGGTGCGGTGCACCCGCACCGTCCACCCGGCCCGGGCGGCCTGCCGCGCCACCGACAGCCCGATGACGCCGCCGCCGATCACGGCCAGCGAACCGAGCGAGGCTCCGGGCATGTGCTGCTCCCTTCCACCTGCTCGCGTGTCAACACACCAAGCTAGCCGCTAGCGTCGCGGTGTGCACAAACGCTCCGACCGTCTCGCCCGACTCGCTGATGCCCGGCTCTACCTGTGCACCGATGCCCGCCGGGAACGCGGTGACCTGGCCGAGTTCGCCGATGCCGCCCTGGCCGGTGGCGTCGACATCATCCAGCTGCGCGACAAAGGTTCGCCCGGCGAGCAGCGGTTCGGTCCACTGGAGGCCCGCGGCGAACTGGCGGCGTTGGAGATCCTGGCCGACGCCGCGCGACGGCACGGGGCACTGCTGGCGGTCAACGACCGTGCCGACATCGCCCACGCGGCCGGCGCCGACGTGCTGCACCTGGGCCAGGACGACCTGCCGCTGTCGGTGGCGCGCGAGGTCATCGGGCCCGAGGTGCTGATCGGCCGGTCCACTCACGACCGTGAACAGGTCAGCGCCGCCTTGACCGAGCCGGTCGACTACTTCTGCACCGGGCCATGCTGGCCCACCCCCACCAAGCCGGGCCGTACTGCGCCGGGCCTGGAGCTGGTGCGGTTCGCCGCCGACTCGGGCCAGACCAAACCGTGGTTCGCCATTGGCGGCATCGACATCGAGCGGTTGCCGCAGGTGGTGGCGGCCGGCGCGCACCGGGTGGTGGTGGTGCGGGCGATCACCGCCGCCGAGGATCCGCGGGCGGCCGCAGCAGTCTTGCGGGCGGGGCTCTTAGCGGCCCGGACTGCGCCGAACGTGCACTGAGACCGAGATTTCTCGGGGCATTTTTTCGAGCTGAGTACACGTTCGCCGAGGCGGAACGTTCCTGCCGGCGTCACAAGCCGCGCAACAACTCCCAGCTGGCGGCGAAGCCCGGGTGCAACGGCAACCCGGCGACCTCGTGTTCATCGACCCAGCGCAGTTCGGTGCTCTCGCCATTGGGCACCACCGGAAGCAATTCGTCGGCGTCGGCGACCACGGTGGTGTAGGTCCAGCTGGTGCCGCTGGCCGACGCAGTCACGACGGCCGCGCGCACGACGATCCGATCGGCGGGCAGGCCGGCCTCCTCCTGCGCCTCGCGGATGGCGGCCTCTTCAGCGGTCTCGTGGCTGTCGCGGGCGCCGCCGGGCAACGCCCAGGTGCCGCCCTGATGACTCCACCAGGCCCGATGCTGCAGCAGTACGGTGCGGGAGCCATCCGGGCGCGGAGCCCGCAGCAGCAGGCCCGCCGCACCGTGCCGGCCCCAGAAGCGGACGCCGGTATCGGAAAACGCCCACCCATCGCCGTCACCACGCACGCTTGGAAGCGTATCGGGGCAGGCAAGGTCTCGGTTCTGGCGAGATCACGCGACGTTTTCGACAACAACCGGCGCTAGAGAGCGCGCAGACACCTCCCCGCTCTTAGAATCCCTTTATTATCGTTGGTGCCGGAGCAGCCGCAGGGATGGAGCCTGAACAGACGTGACCGTTGAGTTGGCGCACCCGTCAACCGAGCCGGCGGGGTTACGGTCGCCCACCGAACCGGCCAGACCCCGCTGGTGGTTCTTCACCACCACCCCCGGACGAATTCTGGCCATCGGACTCATCCTGGCCGCCCTCGGCGGCATCAGCGCCTTTGCCACCGCCACCACCATCAACAACCGGCAGAACACCTTGACCACGGTTCTCGACCACACCGAGCCGTTGGCGTACGCCGCCGGGCAGCTCTACACCACGCTGTCGGTCGCCGACGCCGCCGCAGCCACCGCGTTCATCGCCCAGGGCGAACCGCGGGCGGTGCGGGAACGCTATGAGCAGGCCATCACCGCTGCCGCAGTGGCGGTGACCAGGGCTTCCGGCGGTCTGGACGACGAGCCGCTGCTGCAGCTGCTGGGGCGAATCAATGCGGAGCTGGCCGTCTACACCGGGCTGATCGAGACGGCCCGGACCAACAACCGCTCGGGAGATCCGGTCGGCTCGTCGTACCTGTCGGAAGCCTCCGAGCTGATGCAGCACACTATTCTCCCCGACGCCCAGCGCCTCTACCAGGCCACTTCGGCGACCGTGGACCTTCAGACCACGGCCTCCACGCGGGTGCCGGCCCCGGTGATCCTGGTGGTGGCGACCACCGTGCTGTTCGGCGCGTTCGCACACCGCTGGCTGGCCCGGCACACCCGGCGCCGGATCAACTTCGGCCTGGTCGCCGGTGGCCTGGCGATTCTGCTGATGATCATCTGGGTCGGAACGGTGCTGGTGATCTCCACCGCGGGCAGCCGCAACGCCAAGGACACCGGCGCCGAATCTCTCAAGGAGATCACCAATCTGGCGATCACCGCGCAACAGGCACGTGCCGACGAGACCCTGTCGCTGATCCGGCGCGGTGACGAGGAGACCCGCAAACAGACCTTCTACCAGCGGATCGACACCATGCAGGAGCAGCTGAAGGGCTATCTGGACCGCGGGGACGCGGTCGATAAGGCGGACCTGGCCAACGCCGGACAGCTGCTGGCCCGGTGGCGGCAGGCCAATGACCGGATGAACGCCTACATCAGCGTCGGCAATTATCGGGCCGCCACCCAGGTCGCGCTGGGCGGCAGCGGCGACGACTCGACGCCGGCGTTCGATCAGCTCGACGCGGCCCTGGACAAGGCACTGCAACACAGTCGCAATCAGCTGCGCGGCGATGTCCTCAACGCCCGCCGGGTACTGTCGGTGGCCCCGGTGGGGGGCGCGGTGCTCAGCATGGGTGCCGCGATCGCGGTCGCGCTCGGGTTGTGGCCTCGACTGAACGAGTACAGATGATGATCCACCGTCGGTTGCTGCTGTGCGTACTGAGCGCGGCATTGGTGCTGTCCGGCCTAACCGGCTGCGGCCGTACCGAGTTCGTGACAGCGACCGCGATGCCCACGCTGCCGCCGCCCACCCCGGCCGGTATGGAGGAGCTGGCACCGGAGGCGCCGCGACCTCCCGAACCGCGCACCGAGGACTGCGACGCCACCGCCAGCCTGCGCCCGTTCCACAACAAGGCTGAGGCGGACGCGGCGGTGGCCAAGATCCGCCAGCGTGGCCGGCTGATCGTCGGCCTGGACATCGGCAGCAACTTGTTCAGCTTCCGCGACCCGATCACCGGTGAGATCACCGGCTTCGACGTCGACATCGCCGGCGAGGTGGCCCGCGATATCTTCGGCACCCCGTCGCAGGTTGAATACCGGATCCTGGCGTCGGCCGAACGCATCGCGGCCCTGCAGAAGTCCGAAGTCGATATCGTGGTCAAGACCATGAGCATCACCTGCGGTCGCCGTAAGCTGGTGAACTTTTCGACGGTGTACCTGGTGGCCAATCAGCGTCTGCTGGTACCGCGTGACTCCGCGATCCGTCAGGCCGCGGACCTCTCCGGTAAACGGGTCTGTGTGGCGCAGGGCACCACCTCGCTGCGGCGAATCCGCAAAATCTCACCCGCCCCGATCATCGTTTCGGTGGTGAACTGGGCCGACTGCCTGGTGGCACTGCAACAGCGCCAAGTCGATGCCGTCAGCACCGACGACTCGATCTTGGCCGGCCTGATGTCGCAGGACCCGTACCTGCACATCGTCGGACCGAGCATGGACGAGGAGCCCTACGGGATCGGGATCAACCTGAACAACACTGGGCTGGTGCGTTTCGTCAACGGAACGCTGGAGCGCATCCGCCGCGACGGCACGTGGAACACCCTGTACCGCAAGTGGTTGACGGTACTGGGCCCGGCGCCAGTGCCACCTACACCGAGGTATTCGGACTGATGGCCGCCCGCGACGACGACGATGCAGTGGGGACACCCCCCGCTGCCGACGAGGCAACCGAGCAGCCCGCACCCGAGCCCGAAGACGACGGCCCGGTCACCCAGCGGGCAGACGTGCTGGCCGAATCGTCGTCGGTACGCCGGCCGATGTCGACCCAAGCGATCTTCCGGCCCCGGGAGGGTTCGAACTCCCCGGGAGCGGTCGAATCCCACGAAACGACCGTGGTGCGCACCGTCGCTCCGCGGCGAAGGTTGGGCGGTGGCCTGGTCGAGATCCCCCGGGTTCCCCCGATCGATCCCCTCGCCGCGCTCATGGACGACCCGGAGGTCGCCGAATCCAAGCGCTTCTGCTGGAACTGCGGCCGACCGGTGGGCCGGTCTACCGGGGACGCGAAGGGCGCCTCCGAAGGCTGGTGCCCGCACTGCGGAAGTCCGTATTCCTTTCTCCCGCAGTTGAAGCCGGGCGACATGGTAGCCGGGCAGTACGAGATCAAGGGCTGCGTGGCCCACGGCGGACTGGGCTGGGTGTATCTGGCGGTCGACCACAACGTCAACGAGCGCCCGGTGGTGCTCAAGGGCCTGGTGCATTCCGGCGACGCTGAGGCCCAAGCCATCGCGATGGCCGAGCGGCAGTTCCTCGCCGAGGTGACCCACCCGTCGATCGTCAAGATCTTCAACTTCGTGCAACATCCGGACTCCCACGGCGACCCGGTCGGCTACATCGTGATGGAGTACGTCGGCGGCCAGTCGCTCAAACAGCGCCGAGGTACCCGGCTGCCGGTGGCCCAGGCCATTGCCTACATGCTGGAAATCCTTCCCGCACTGGGCTATCTGCACTCGCTGGGCCTGGTCTACAACGACCTCAAGCCGGAGAATATTGTGCTGACCGAGGAGCAGCTGAAGCTGATCGACCTCGGCGCAGTGGCACGCATCAACTCGTTCGGCTACCTCTACGGCACCCCGGGCTTCCAGGCACCCGACATC
>NZ_LT546166.1:0-42485 GCF_900078685.2 Mycolicibacter icosiumassiliensis
GCGGGTCTACAACCGACGCCGGCGCCACTCAGCGATCGGAATGATCCCCCCGATCGAATACGAGAACCGGATCACTCAGACGGCACAAGCCGCCTGACCCTGTGTCCACCATCAGGGGTCAACCCCACTATGAAAAATCGAGGTTAGCGGTAGGTCGAATCGGACCGAGCGGTCACGACGGCAAGACTCCGCGTGATGTTCGCCACTTACCTTGCTTCGCAGGCTTATCCGACAAGGATCTTCCAGTCCGTACACAGTGAATTGCCGGAAAGAAACTCTAATTTGAGAGCCGCCGATCTCGTTGCGACGGCCGGCGTGAATGCCGTTTATTTCCAGGAGGTTACGTTGTGATCACACGCCGCATAACGCATTGGGATCCCGAAGCGGTCGCCACATGGGAGGCGCGTAACAAGCTGATCGCACGCCGCAACTTGATCTGCACCATCGTCGCCGATCATGTCGGCTTCTCGATCTTCGCCTTGTGGTCGGTGATGGCAATGTTCATGCCGCAGGCGGTGTATGGATTCACCGCCGGAGACAAATTCCTGCTGGGCGCTACCGCCACCTTCGTCGGCGGGTGTATGAGAGTGCCCTACACATTGGGTATCGCCAAGTTCGGCGGTCGCAACTGGACGATCTTCTCCGTTTTGGTCTTGATCATCCCAACGCTGGCCACCATCTTGCTGCTGGAGCATCCCGGCCAGCCGCTGTGGATGTTCCTGCTGTGCGCGGCGCTGACCGGCTTGGGCGGCGCCAATTTCGCCGCATCGATGGCCAACGTCAATGCGTTCTACCCGCAGCGCCTGCGGGGGTGGGCGTTGGCGACCAACGCCGGTCTGGGCAACCTCGGAGCAGCCGCTGTTCAGGTGGTCGGGCTGGTGGTGCTGGCCGTCGCCGGCAACCGGCAGCCGTACTGGGTGTGCGCGATCTACCTGGTGCTGTTGGTCGTTGCCGCGACCGCCGCGGCTCTGTTCATGGACAACCTCGACCACCACATCGAAATGGGCCACGTCGGCTCGATCCTGCGGGTACCGGACAGCTGGCTGATCATGCTGCTCTACATCTGCACATTCGGCTCGTGGATTGGTTTCACGTTCGCATTCGGCCAGGTGCTGCACATCGTTTTCGAGCGCAGCGGCCAAAGCTCGGCGGCGGCTTCCCTGCACGCACTGCAGATCGCCTTCGTCGGCCCGATGCTGGGTTCGCTGGCACGCGTCCCGGGGGGAAAACTATCCGACCGGGTGGGCGGCGGACGAGTCACCGTCGTTGTGTTGGCCGGCATGATGATCGCGGCCGGCGCGCTCGTGGTGCTGAGCGTTCGAGGTGACCAGGTGCCCGGCGCCACGAATGCTATGACGGTGACCGGTTACGTTATTGGGTTTATCTCGCTGTTCATCCTGGCCGGGGTGGGTAACGCCTCGGTGTTCAAACTGATTCCTTCCGTTTTCGACGCGCGCAGTCGGTCGCTGGACCTTGATGAAGTCGGCCGGCGGCGCTGGTCTGACGCCCGCTCCGGCGCCCTCATCGGGCTCACCGGATCGGTCGGAGCCCTCGGCGGCGTTGGAATCAACCTCGCGCTGCGCCAGTCCTACCAGTCAACCGGGTCGGCAACCTACGCCTTCGCGATATTCCTGGCGGTCTATGCCGTCGCCGCGATACTGACGTGGCAGCGATACGTTCGTCTCCCGATGATGCCGAGGCATCTCAAGTCTGTCGTGCAACCCGTTGCGGTTCTTTATGATTCGGAGCAGGTTTGACCAAAGTGGTCATCTGGCGCGGCGGGCTTGGTCTGCCGCGGCGTCGGCGGCTTCTTTGATCGGTCCGTGCCAGACATCGCCGTGACCCGGTGCCAGGATCTCGGTCTCCAGTAGTGCCAGCGCGCTGAGGCTGCGTAGACAGTCCTCCTGGCTGTGGCTGAACAGCTCTGGCAGTAGCTGCGGTCCGGTGTGCGCCAGCACCGGGTGACCGGTGATCAACGCGTCTCCACTGGCTAAAACGCCGTCGACCAGATACGAGCAGTGTCCGCGGGTGTGACCGGGGGTGGGGATGGCGACCGGCTGGCCGGGCAGTCCGGCGGCGATCTCGCCGGTCAGCGGTTGCGCCGACGGAATGCCCTCACGGTTCAAGCCGCCGCTGCGCACCACGTGCGCGCTCCACAGCGCCCAGCTCGGCCGCCACAGGCGCGGGGCCAGTGCCAGCGGTGAAACCTGCTCCAGGTACTCGCGTTTGGCGTGGCCGACCTCGTCGGCGTGGCAGTACACCGGCGTGCCGTGCGTCTTTGCGAGCCAGATCGCCGCACCGAAGTGGTCGACATGAGCATGGGTGAGCAACACCGCCCGCACATCGGCCGGGCGATAGCCCAGGGCGCCCAGCGACGCCAACACGTCGGTGCGGTCGCCGGGGTAGCCGGCGTCGATCAACATGACTCCGCTGTCATCGGTGACCAGCAGCCAGTTGACGGCTTCGCCGCGGGCCAAGTACACCCGCTCGGTCACCGGAACGAGCTCCACGAGCTTCTCACCCATGCCCGTGAGTTTAGAAAGGTGACGGGAGAGTAGAAAAGATGGAATGGCGGAACTCAAACTCGGTTACAAGGCATCGGCAGAGCAGTTCGGACCACGGGAGCTGGTGGAGCTCGGTGTAGCGGCCGAGGCGCACGGCATGGACAGTGCCACCGTCAGCGACCACTTCCAGCCCTGGCGCCACGAAGGTGGGCACGCCCCGTTCTCGCTGGCCTGGATGACCGCGGTCGGCGAGCGTACCAGCAAGATCGTGCTGGGCACCTCGGTGCTGACCCCGACGTTCCGGTACAACCCCGCCGTCATCGCGCAGGCCTTTGCGACCATGAGCTGCCTGTATCCGCAGCGGATCTTCCTGGGCGTCGGCACCGGTGAGGCCTTGAACGAGATCGCCACCGGTTTCACCGGCGAGTGGCCCGAGTTCAAGGAGCGGTTCGGGCGGTTGCGTGAGTCGGTGCGGCTGATGCGCGAACTGTGGCGCGGTGACCGGGTGGACTTTGACGGCGACTACTACAAGCTCAAGGGCGCCTCGATCTACGACGTCCCGGAGTCGGGAGTTCCGGTCTATATCGCGGCCGGTGGGCCGGCGGTGGCGAAGTACGCGGGGCGCGTGGGCGACGGCTTCATCTGTACCTCCGGCAAGGGCGAGGAGCTCTACACCGAAAAGCTGATGCCGGCGGTGTTAGAGGGCGCGGCCGCCGCGGAGCGAGACGCCGCCGCGATCGACAAGATGATCGAGATCAAGATCTCCTACGACCCCGACCCCGACCTGGCGCTGAACAACACCCGGTTCTGGGCGCCGCTGTCATTGACGGCTGAGCAGAAGCACTCCATCGACGACCCGATCGAGATGGAGAAGGCGGCCGACGCGCTGCCGATCGAGCAGATCGCCAAACGCTGGATCGTCGCCTCGGACCCGGACGAGGCCGTGGAACAGGTCGGCCAGTATGTGAAGTGGGGCCTGAACCACCTGGTGTTCCACGCTCCGGGGCACGACCAGCGCCGTTTCCTGGAGCTGTTCAAGACCGACTTGGAGCCGCGGCTGCGTCGGCTGGGCGCAGCCTCGGGGGCCGGTCAGGCGTAACCGCAGCCGGGGTCGGGCGCATCCTTGACCGTGGTCTGTGACAGGGTCACCCGGCTGCCCACGGTCATCGGATCTAGAACGTGCTCATCGGCCGCACCGCGTTGGCCGTGTCGACCAGCCGGTAGCGATGCTCCTGGGTGGGCGCCAACCGGGCCAGGGCGCGCAGCGCCATCTCTACGCCAAGGCGCAGCCCGTGCTCGGTGAACGGGAATCCGAGGATGTGGTTCGTACTGGCTTCGTGCTCGGTCAACCAGTCCATCGCCGCGCCCAGCACCAGCGCCCGGATCTGCAGCACTCGCGGTTCGGTGTCCGGCAGCGACTCCACCCGGCGTGCGGCATCACGAATCTGGGCCTCGGTGATCTCGCTGGACGAACGTCCCGACAGCAGCGTCACCGCACTGGTCAACCGCGCGGTGGTGAAATGCCTTGAGGTGGCGGGAACTTCGTCCAGGGTGCGAACCGCCGCGGTTCGGTCGCCTTCCACGGAGAGGGCGCGGGCCAGACCGAAGGCGGCCGAGATCACGCTGTCGTCGGTCCGCCACACCGACTCGTAGAAGCCGCGCTCGTCGTCGGTTCCGGCCAGCTCGGCGGTGGCAGCCAGGGCCATCTTGGGCGCCAGCTCGCCGGGGAACATGTCGAGCACCTCGGTGAAATCTTTGCGGGCGGCCTCGTAGTCGCCGGTGAGCAGTTCGGCCACCCCACGGAACCAGACCAGCCGCCATCGCCAACCGACCTGCTCGGCCAGGTCATCGAGCTTGCTGGTGGCCTTGGTGACATTGCCGAGGTCCAGCAGTGCACGCACCTCCATCAGCGGCAGCCCGATGGACTCCGACAGGTCGATGCCCTCCGACTCCAGCGAACTGTTCCGCACCGCGCGCAGCGAATCCAGGGTCTGCACCGGTTCGCTGAGTTCCATCGACGACAGCAGTGGGGCGGCGACGTCACCCGGGTCGATCAGCGGTACCTGCAAGGCGGTCACGATCTCACGCGCCGTCAGGTTCTGGGAGTGCACGTGCCCGTCCAGGTAGACGTCGGTGTGTGCGACGAGCAGGTGCTCACCGAAGGTAGACCGCGACCGGGTGAACACCGTCGACAGTCCGGGCCGTGGTGTCCCGGTGTCACGGGCGACCACTTCGCGCAGCACACCCATCAGCTGCGCGGACATCTCCTCGGCGGAGGTGAACCGCCGGCGCGGGTCGGGATCGATGGCCCGGCGCAGCAGCCGGCGGTAGGAGTCGTACTTCTTCAGGACTGGGTCGTCGTCGGGCAGTCCCTCGACGTAGCGGCCGTCACGGGTGCGCAGCTTCAGTGTCAGCGCGGCCAGGGTGCGGCCCACGGCGGACTGGGCTGGGTGTATCTGGCGGTCGACCACAACGTGGACGTGGTGACCTTGGCCCGTCACGTCGCCGACGAGCTGGAGCGCCATACCGCCGCGGCGGCCGCCGCCACCGGCTGTGAGCTGGTCCGCGCCGGACATGTCAGCCGGGAGCACCACCCGTGGTCAGCGCGGCCCTGGACGGTGGGAGCGGGCCTGCCGCTGCCCTGGCGGCCATGGCCGTTTCACCCCAATGCCGCCGGTATGGCCGCGGTTGCCGAGTTGGTCGCCGTGCAGTGGAGCGGGCGGGCCTGACTTCGGGCGGGCCGCCTACCCACTAACGTGGGGGCGGTGGACTACAAGTCGAAGTTGATCCCTGCCCTCGGTGTCGTGATGGTCGGTGCGCTGTTCAGCGCCGGCTGCAGCCGCACCCCGGAAAACACCGAGCAGGGAGCAGATCCCGCCGCGGCCGCTGAATTCGCCAGCAGCCTGCGCGGCAAGGTCACCATCGACGCCATGATGGCCCACTTGCAGAAGCTGCAGGACATCGCCGACGCCAACAACGGCACTCGTGCCATCGGCACCCCGGGCTACGACGCCAGCGTCGAGTACGTGGCCAGCACCTTGCGCGAGCATGGCTTCGACGTGGCGACCCCGGAGTTCACTGCCCGGGTGTTCAAGTCCGAGCCGGGCTCGGTGCATCTGGGTGACAAGACCGTCGAGGCCCGTGCGCTGATGTACAGCCTCGGCACCCCGCCCGACGGTGTCACCGGCCCGCTGGTCGCGGCGCCGGCCGACGACAGTCCAGGCTGCAGCGCCGAGGACTACCAGGGGCTCACGGTCAAAGACGCCGTCGTACTGGTAGACCGCGGTACCTGCCCGTTCAAGGAGAAGATGGCCGTCGCCGTCGAGCTGGGTGCGGTGGCGCTGGTGGTGGCCGACAGTGTCGATGAACCGAAGATGGGCGGCACCCTTGGTGAGCAGACCGAGGTCAAGGTGCCCGTGGTGAGCGTGACCAAGGCTGACGGCGCGATGCTGCGCGACGGGCACGGGGCGATGACGGTCAAGCTCGACGCGCACACCGACGACATCCCGTCACGCAACGTGATCGCGCAGACCAAGAGCGGATCGACCGAGAACATTGTCATGCTCGGAGCCCACCTGGACAGCGTTCCGGAGGGTCCGGGCATCAACGACAACGGCTCCGGTGTTGCCGCGGTGCTGGAAACCGCTTTGCAGTTGGGAGATTCGCCGCAGGTGCGCAACGCGGTGCGGTTCGGTTTCTGGGGCGCCGAGGAGCTCGGCCTGATCGGCTCGCGCAAGTACGTCGAGTCGCTCGACGAGGAGCAACTCAAGAACATCGCGCTGTATATGAACTTCGACATGCTGGGTTCGCCGAATCCGGGCTATTTCACCTACGACGGTGACCAGTCGCTGCCGGCGGACAAGCGAGGCCAGCCCGTGGTGCCGGAAGGTTCGGCCGGCATCGAGCGGACCATGGTCGCCTACCTCAAGTCGGCCGGCAAGGAGCCACGGGACACCTCGTTCGACGGCCGGTCCGACTACGACGGGTTCACCCAGGCCGGTATCCCGTCCGGCGGATTGTTCTCCGGCGCGGAGGTGAAGAAAACGCCCGAGGAGGCCAAGCTGTGGGGCGGCACCGCCGATGAGCCCTTCGACCCGAACTATCACCAAAAGGGTGACACCATAGCGAACATCGACCGCGATGAACTGGCCATCAACGGCGGAGGGGTGCCGTACGCCGTCGGGTTGTATGCCCAGGATCTCAGTGGCCGCAACGGGGTCCCGGTGCGCGACGACCGCACCCGTCACCTCCTCACCCAGCCATGATCCGTCCGGCGGGAGCCCTGCTGGTCGCTGTTGGCGTACTGACGGGCTGCTCGCCGGAGCCCACGGGCCCGCCGCTGTCGAATCGGCTGGCGAGCCAGGTCACCGTCGCGGCGATGCTTACGCATCTGCAGCGACTGCAGGAGATCGCCGACGAACACCAACGGAATCGGGCTGACGGCACGCCGGGGTTCGACGCCAGCGCCGACTACGTGGCCAACGCCCTGCGCGACAAGGGCTTCGAGGTGACGACACCCGAGCTCATCAGGTTGGACACCGTCTCAGCCGGCAAGCCGACACTGACCGTCGCCGGGGTTGGCTACCCGGTCGATCAGGCCTCGCTGCTGGTGCGCACACCGGCCGGCGGCGTCAGCGGTCCGGTGGTGCGCCCGACGCGGTCTTCGGGTTGCGCAGCCGCCGACTACCCGCCGAAAGTGCCCCGTGGCGGGATCGCCGTGGTCAGTGACGCCGGCTGCTCGGTGGTGGTCAAACAGAACGTGGCCGCCGCGCGTGGAGCCGCCGCACTGGTCGTGGTGAGCCTGCCGAGCCGTAACGGCGCGCCCGCCGGATTGTTCCCTGCCGAGTACTACGACCAACTCACGATGCCGGTAGCGGTGGCCGGGCGTGACGGTGACAGCGCGCTGCGCCGCGCGACCGGGACGGTGCGGCTGGTGCTGGATGCCCACACCATGAAGATCACCTCTCGGAATATCTTGGCGCAGACGAAAACCGGTTCGGAGCGTGACGTGGTGATGGTCGGAGCGCACCTCGACAGTGCGCTCGGCAGCCCGGGGATCAACAACAACGGCTCCGGGGTGGCCGCGGTGTTGGAAACCGCGCTGCAGCTGGGCCCGGAGCCGGCGGTGACCAACGCGGTCCGGTTTGCGTTCTGGGGCGCCCAGGAGCAACAGCTCGGTGGTTCCACCGACTACGTCTTCGGGCTCGACCGCGACCAGCTCAACGACATCGCCCTGTACCTGAACTTCGACACGCTGGCCTCCCCGAATCCCGGCTTCTTCACCTATGACGGCGACCAGTCGGCGCTGCCGAGCCGTGACATCACCCCCGCCGACGTGCCGGTGGGATCGGGCGGTATCGAACGCATCCTGGCCGGCTACCTCAACCTGGTGGGCGTGCGGCCCGCCGATATGCCGCTGAGCAGCGACACCGACTACAGCCCGTTCGTGGTGGCCGGGGTGCCCATCGGGGGCATCACCACCGGCGCTTCCCAACTCAAGACCACCGCACAGGCCCGGCTGTGGGGCGGAAAGCCCGGAGCCGCGTTCGACCCGAACTATCGCGGCCCCGGTGACACGGTTGAACAGATCAATCAACGGGCATTGGCGCTGACCGGCGCCGCGGTGGCGTTTGCGGTGGCCAACTATGCGCAGTCCATCGGCGGACCCAACGGTGTCCCGGCCCGTGACACGCGTCACCGGGCACCGCTGGGCCCGTAAGCCCCGCACTGGGCGGGGCGCGTCGGGGTACGTACGGGCGGGCTCGATATTGTGTCCGCTGTAGCCCGTTTACCCGGCTGTGTTAATAATGCTGTGCACGTGACAGAGCTGGCCTGAGTTGATCGGGAGGGGTGGTGACCACGCTTGGTGCCACGAACGACCCTGGCGGACGCACTGGTGCCCGCATAAAGCGGCGCCCCAAAGACCGCAAGGCGCAAATCACGCGTGCTGCCGCGGAAACGTTCAGTGCACAGGGCTACCACGCGACCAGCATGGAGGCGATCGCCTCCAAGGTCGGGATCTCCGCGCCGGCGCTGTATCGGCACTATCCCAGCAAGTACGAGATGTTCTCGGTCGTCGTCGGCTCGCTCGGTCAGCAGTTGGTGGACTGCACCGAGTTCGTCGACGAGTTGTCCGATGCTGAGATGCTCGACGAGGCGCCGGCAGTGCTGGATCAGGCCGTCGACGGGCTCATCACGTCATCGATCCTCAACCGCGAGGCCAGCGGGTTGTTCCGCTGGCAGGCTCGCTACCTGCAGCCTGAGGACCACGCCAAGCTCATGATGCAGATGAACACGGTCGGTACGCGCCTGAAGCGGCCGATCAGCGTCATGCGTCCGGAGCTGAACTCCCTGGAGCAGTGGACTCTGACGGTGGCGCTGGTCAGTGTCGCCGGCAGCATCATCGGACACCGACTGCAGCTCCCGGACGACGAGATCAAGCCGCTGCTCATCGCGGCCTCGCGATCAGTGGTCGCTGCGCAGCTGCCCGGAACCGACGAGATCGGCGTCAATCGGCCCTCGGTGTGGCGCATCTTCACGCCCGACGCCGGACCGTACGAGGCGCTACTGCACTCGGCGGTCCTGTTGTTCGGCAAGCAGGGCTATGCCGAGACCGGCGTCACCGAGATCGCCGACGCCGTCGGCGTCCCAGCATCCGGCGTCTACCGCTATTTCTCAAGCAAGAGCGACATCTTGACGACGGGGCTGCAGCGTGCCGTGGATCGGATAGCCGGGGAGATGGCGGCTATCGCCGGCGTCTTCGCCGCGCCGGACGAGGCGCTGCGCCGGTTGATCGAGGCCTATGTGGCCACGGTGTTCGCCAACCCCGAGTTGGCGTCGGTCTATGACACCGAGCGGGTGAACCTGGCGCCGGCCGAGCGTGAGCTGCTGCGCGATTCCGAGCGCGCGTTCATCGAAACCTGGGCCCGACCGCTGATGGCGATCAGGCCGGATCTGGATACGATGCACGCGAAATTCTTGGTGCATGCCTTGGCGGCACTGGTGGACGACTTGGCCCGGGTTGCCCGCGGCGGTGAGATCCCGGGCCAGGGGTTCCTCGCCGGGGGTCCGGGTTACGCGCAGGCCTGCCTGCGCAGGCTGATGGAGTCCATCGTGTTCGCCGGGGTCGACCAGAACTGAGGAGCCGGCGAAATCGCTGAACCGCCTGATGGATCAGGCGATTTCGTAGTCCTCCAGCGGGAAATGTGAGCCGTCGCGCACCGCGTTGCGCACCGTGGTGGGCCGCAGCAGGGTCGCTTCGCCGCTGGGGTTGTAGTAGTAGGACCGCGACGTCGTGCAGTCCCCGGCGTAGAACACCGTGTGGTCCAGCCTTTTGGTCATGGCGTCCAGGAACCGGGTGTTGGCGGCCTCGGTGACCTCGAACGTCGTCGCGTTGCGGCGCGCCACCTCGCCGAACAGCCGGCCCATGTGCCGCATCTGGTATTCCATGGTGTTGAAGAACGACAGGCCGGAGAACGCGTACGGGCTGGCCAGGCTCAGGAAGTTCGGGAAATACGGCATCGACAGGCCCTGGTAGGCCTGGAACCGGGTCTCTCGCCACCACTTACCCAGGTTGCGCCCGTCCCTCCCGACGATCTCGATCGCCGGGAAGTTTGCCTCCCACAGGTCATATCCAGTGGCCAGCACCAGCGTGTCGATCACGGTCTTGCGGCCGTCGACGGTGACGATGCCGTCCGGCTCGATCCGCTCGATGCCGGTGGTCTCCAGGTGCACATGCGGCTTGGTGAAGCTGCGGTAGTAGTCATTCGACCAGCTGGGCCGCTTGCAGCCGATGTCGTAGGTCGGGGTCAGCTTGGCCCGCAGTTCCTTGTCGCGGATCTGGACGAACCGGTGAATTTTGCACGCGTCCATCCCGGCGATCGACAGCCGCCGGAAAGCGGGGTAGTTCAACACCGCGGTCACCGTCATGAATTCCAGCAGGTAGTCGCTGATGAAGCGCATCATCCGCTGGGCGAACGGAACCCGGGCGAACAGTTTCTGCAGCCCCGCCGGGATCCGGAAGTCGATCTTGGGCGCCACCCAGATCGCGGTGCGCTGAAACACGGTCAGGTCGGCGACCGTCTTGGCCAGCTGCGGAATCAGCTGCACCGCGGTGGCGCCGGTGCCGATCTGCCCGACTCGACGGCCGGTGAAGTCGTAGTCGTGGTCCCAGGCGGCCGTGTGCACCACCTTTCCGGCGAAGCTGTCGATCCCGGCGATGTCCGGGTTGCGCGGCTGGGACAGGAAACCGGTGGCGGTGATCAGGAATTGGGCGCTCAGCGTCTGCCCGTCGGCCAGGGCCACCAGCCAGCGCCGGGCGTCCTCATCCCAGTGGGCTCCGGCGACCGTGGTGTTGAACCGCATGTGGCGGCGCACGTCGTACTTGTCGGCGACGTGCTCGGCGTACTGCCGGATTTCCTCGCCGGGTGCGAACATCCGCGACCAGTACGGATTCGGCTCGAACCAGTACGCGTAGGTGGTCGACGGGATGTCGACGGCCAGGCCGGGATAGTGATTGACGTGCCACGTTCCGCCGAGGTCGCCTTCACGCTCGAGCAGGACGATGTTGTCGTAGCCGAGCTTCTTCAGCTCGATGGCCGCGCCCATGCCGCCGAAGCCCGCACCCACGATGACGACGTCGAACTGCTCCGTACTCATAAAAATTAAGGTACCTGACCCACGGGTAACCAGCGAAGCTCCCGGGCGGCCCGAACGATGAGAGACAATGAAGATTGCCCGCTGTTCACGATTTCGGGAGGCAGTCATGACCAGCCGCAATGTTGAAGCCAGTGACGCGGACGTGGCCGAACAGGCGGTCCCGGCGATGGAGTCCGACGACGAAATGCCGGGCCCGGAGATCTCCGTCGGCGACCACGCCGACATCGCCGATGTGGTCGAGCAGCATCGGGGTGTGCCCACCGATGAGGACGACTACGACCGCTGAGGGCTCGCCGGTCGCCCTCGGCGCGCGGGGCGTGCCTGCCTTCGATATGGCCACCGGATGCGCGGGGTTCGGCTATGCCCCGGGGGTGGCGGCCGATCTGCGCCGCGGCCGGACCATCAACACCGCGGGTTCAACCCAGCAGTCGCAGCGCCGCATCGACCGACAGCACCGGGACGTCCAACGTCTTGGACGCCAGATCGTGGCGGGCACCGGTGATCTCGACGACCTCATGCGGCGCGGGAATCAGCGCGGCGGCAGCGCGAATCTCGGCGCCGGTGCCGAAGCTGTCTGAGCTGCCGTGGGTGAACACCGTCGGTACCCCGATCTGGGGCAGATGCTCGGTGCGGGTGCGCTCGGGTTTGCCCGGCGGGTGCAGCGGATAGGAAAACAGTGTCAGCAAGTCGACCGCAACCCCGCCGGCTGCCACCACCATTGAGGTCTGCCGGCCGCCGTACGAATGCCCGCCAACGATCAGCGGGCCGTCGGCCAACGCGCGGACGTACCCGATCGCCTCGGTGATGCCCTCTCGATCGCCGGTGCCCGACCCGGACGGCGGGCCCTTGGGGCGGCGCCGCCGGAACGGCAGGTTGTAGCGGATCGCCAGGAAACCGCGTTGACACCATTGGTCGCAGAGGCGTTGCAGCATAGGCGAATCACGATCCCCTCCGGCGCCGTGCGTCAGCAACACCACTCCGGTGGGGGCTTTGGTGGGGCGGTGGACTAGCCCGTCCAAACCGGCTATTTCTTCCAGGCTCACGAGGCGCCGGGTCCCAACCGGAACAACGGCGAGACCGGGCCGTGCCCGTGACCCAGCGGGTAGGCGGCCCGCAGGCACTCGGTCACCCAGCGCTTGGCGAAGGCCACGGCGTCCGGAACGCTGAAGCCGTGGGCCAGCGCCGCCGCCGAGGCCGCCGCGAGCGTGTCGCCGGCGCCGTGGTCGTCGCCGGTGGCCACCCGCGGGCCGGGGAACTCCAAAAAGTCCTTGCCGTCATAGAGCAGGTCCGGACTGTGTTCCGCCGAGGGCAGGTGCCCGCCTTTGACCAGTGCCCACTGCGGGCCCAGGGCATGCAGCGCCCGTGCGGCCGCCCGCTGTGAAGCGGCGTCCACCACATCGATGCCGACCAGCAGGCGCACCTCGTGCAGGTTCGGGGTCACCAGGGTAGCCAGCGGAAACAGGCTGTCGCGCAATGCATCCAGCGCCGACGACGCCAGCAGCGCATCGCCGTGCATCGACGCCGACACCGGATCGACCACCAAGGGAACCGTCAGCCCGAGGTCCCGCCAGGTCGCGGCCACCGCGGTGATGATCTGCGCCGACGCCAGCATCCCAGTCTTGGCGGCCTGAATCCCGATATCGGGCACCACCGCCGTGATTTGGGCGGCGACGGTATCGGCGGGAACCTCATGAAAGCTTTTGACTCCCAAGGTGTTCTGCACCGTCACGGCGGTAACCGCGACGCAGGCGTGCACCCCCAGCAGCGCGCACGTGCGCATGTCGGCCGCAATGCCCGCGCCGCCGCCGGAGTCCGATCCGGCAACGGTGAGTATCCGCAGCGGTGTCGCCCCCGGTGGGGTCAGTGGCAGGAAATCCACTAGGTGGACAGGGGCAGGTACACCCGGTTGCCGTGGTCGGCAAACTCGGCTGACTTCTCGTCCATTCCCTTCTGGATCGCGGCGTCGATGTCGTCCTGGGTCTGCAGGTTGTGCTCGTTGGCGTAGTCGCGTACGTCATGGCTGATCCGCATGGAGCAGAACTTCGGGCCGCACATCGAGCAGAAGTGTGCGGACTTCGCGGGCTCGGCGGGCAGCGTCTCGTCGTGGTACTCGCGTGCGGTGTCCGGGTCCAGGGACAACGCGAACTGGTCATACCAGCGGAACTCGAAGCGTGCCTTGGACAGTGCGTTGTCCCGATCCTGGGCACCCGGGTGTCCCTTGGCCAGGTCGGCGGCGTGCGCGGCGATCTTGTAGGCGATTACCCCGTCCTTGACGTCCTTGCGGTCGGGCAGCCCCAGGTGCTCCTTGGGGGTCACGTAGCACAGCATCGCGGTACCGGCCTGGGCGATGATCGCCGCGCCGATCGCCGAGGTGATGTGGTCGTAGGCCGGCGCGATGTCGGTGGCCAGCGGTCCCAGCGTGTAGAAGGGCGCCTCGTCGCACCATTCCTCTTCCAGCCGCACGTTCTCGACGATCTTGTGCATCGGGACGTGGCCCGGGCCCTCGATCATCACCTGCGCGCCACGAGATTTGGCGATCTTGGTCAGCTCGCCCAGGGTGCGCAGCTCGGCGAACTGGGCTTCGTCGTTGGCGTCGGCAATCGAACCGGGCCGTAGCCCGTCGCCGAGGGAGAACGTGACGTCGTAGCTGGCCAGGATATCGGCCAATTCTTCAAAGTTGGTGTACAGGAAGGACTCCTGATGCCGCGACAGGCACCAGGCCGCCATGATCGAACCGCCACGCGACACGATGCCGGTGACCCGCTTGGCGGTCAACGGCACATACCGCAACAGCACCCCGGCGTGCACGGTCATGTAATCCACGCCCTGCTCGCACTGCTCGATCACGGTGTCGCGGTACAACTCCCAGGTCAGTTTGGTCGGGTCGCCGTTGACCTTCTCCAGGGCCTGATAGATCGGCACGGTCCCGATCGGCACCGGGGAGTTGCGCAGAATCCACTCCCGGGTCTCGTGGATGTCCTTGCCGGTGGACAGGTCCATGACGTTGTCGGCGCCCCAGCGGGTCGCCCACACCAGCTTGTCCACCTCTTCGGCGATCGAACTGGTCACCGCGGAGTTGCCGATATTGGCGTTGATCTTCACCTTGAACGCCTTACCGATGATCATCGGCTCCAGCTCGGGGTGATTGTGGTTGGCCGGGATCACCGCCCGTCCGCGGGCGACCTCGTCGCGGACCAGCTCGGCGGAAACTCCCTCGCGCGCGGCGATGAAGGCCATCTCGGCGGTGATCTCACCGGCCTGGGCGCGCTGCAGCTGGGTACCGCGATCGGTCACCACGCCCGGCCGCGGAGCCAAGCCGCGGTGCAAGTCGATGTCGGCATGGGCGTCGGTGTAGGGACCGGAGGTGTCGTAGACGTCGAAGTGCTCACCGGTGGTCAGGTTGATCCGCCGGAACGGCACCTTCATCCTCACGCCGCCGGGAGCTTCGATCTCGCGGTAGGCCTTCTCGCTGTAGGGGATGGGCCCGGTGGTGACCTGCGGCTCCACTGCAACGTCAGTCATAGTTCTTCCTCTCCCTTGCCGGCATGACCCGGTCAGGTTCGTACGGTCGACGGCCCCGGCCGTCCTCTCAGCGCACTGGTTGCGCTCCCGCGGTTTTTCGATTTCTGCACTGGCGATTCGTGCACTGCCACGCTATCGCAGCACAGCAGTCGGCGTAAGGCGCCGAGGGCGCCGGGGCGACAATTAGGTAACTGATCATTTGCTTAGCTAACATATGCGCTTGGGCTAGAGGTAGCTGGGAGAGACATGACGGCGCAGATAGAGCAGGTGAACACCGGCGTCCAGGACTCGGGCGCGGTCGCCACCACTCGCCGCCGATTGCGCTACGACCGCGACCACCCGCGCTACAAGTGGGTCGTACTGTCCAACACCACGCTGGGTGTCCTGCTTGCGACCATCAACGGTTCGATCGTGCTGATCTCGATGCCGGCGATCTTCCGGGGCATCGGCCTCAATCCGCTGGAGCCGGCGAACGTCAGCTACCTGCTGTGGCTGCTGATGGGCTATCTCCTGGTGTCGGCTGTGCTGGTGGTGTTCTTCGGCCGGCTCGGGGACATGTTCGGCAGGGTGCGCATCTACAACCTGGGCTTCGTGGTGTTCACCGTCGCGGCGATCGCGCTGTCGATCGACCCGTTCGACATGGGCCGCGGCGCCCAGTGGCTAATTGCGTGGCGGGTGGTGCAGGGCGTCGGCGGGGCAATGCTGATGGCGTCGTCGTCGGCGATCCTCACCGACGCGTTCCCGGCCAATCAGCGCGGCATGGCCCTGGGTGTCAACCAGGTGGCCGCGGTCGCCGGGTCGTTCGTAGGTCTGCTGATCGGCGGCGTGCTCTCGGAATGGGATTGGCGTGCGGTGTTCTGGGTCGGCGTGCCGATCGGAGTGTTGGGCACCGTCTGGTCGCTGCGTTCACTGCACGAACTCGGTGAACGGGCGACGGCGAAGCTGGATTGGGCGGGGACCGCGACGCTCGGGCTGGGGCTGACGGTGGTGCTGACCGCCATCACCTACAGCATTCAGCCGCACGGGTCTTCGCCGACCAGCTGGACCAGTCCCGCCGTGCTGGGTTCGCTCGGGCTCGGAGTGGCGCTGTTGGGGCTGTTCTGCTTCATCGAGCTACGGGTCGCTGCACCATTGCTCGACGTGCGGCTCTTCGCGATTCCGGCATTCGGGATGGCCAACGCGGCCGGGCTGCTGTCGGCGATCGGGCGCGGCGGCATGCAGTTCATGCTGATCATCTGGCTGCAGGGCATCTGGTTGCCGCTGCACGGTTACAGCTATGAATCGACGCCGTTGTGGGCGGGCATCTACCTGCTGCCCATGACGGCCGGATTCTTGTTGGCGGGCCCGCTGGCCGGTTCGTTGTCGGATCGCCACGGCGCCCGCCCGTTCACCGTCGGCGGCATGTTGCTGATGGCGACGACGTTCGTGGCGCTGGTTCTGCTTCCGGTCAACTTCGACTATCGGGCGTTCGCCGTGCTGGTGTTCCTCAACGGCCTGGGTGGCGGGATCTTCGCTGCGCCCAACAGTGCCGTGATCATGTCCAGCGTTCCGGCCGATCAGCGGGGGGCGGCCTCCGGCGTGCGGGCCACGTTCTTCAACGCCGGCACCTCGTTGTCGATCGGCATCTTCTTCTCGCTGATGGTGATCGGGCTGGCGAACACGTTGCCGACGGCCCTGGGCGCCGGGTTGCAGCTGCAGGGGGTGCCGGCCGGTGTCGCCGATCAGGTGGCCAACACCCCGCCGGTGGGCAGCCTGTTCGCGGCATTTCTGGGCTACAACCCGATTGCCGAACTGTTGGAGCCCTCGGGTGCGCTGGCCGCGCCGGGTGTTGATGTCGAGGCGTTGACCGGGCACAACTTCTTCCCGCAGCTGATCTCCGGACCGTTCCATGCCGGTCTCGCGGTGGTCTTTGCCGCCGCCGCGGTCATGATGCTGCTCGGGGCGCTCGCGTCCTGGCGGACGCCGGGGCACTACGCCGTCGAGCCGCTGAACCTGAAGGACTGAACCCACCCCGCCCGCCAAGGGCTTTTCGCGGATTTCGCGGACGCTGGTTTCGCCAGCAACTAGCTGGCGTCATCGCCATCGAGCCGGTCCCGCGCGCCATGACTGGCGTACTTCCGTGGTCACATGCAGCAACAAAATTTAGTTGACAAATCAACCATGTCCTATTTAGGGTTCTTTGTAGTTGACGAAGCAACTATATAGTTTGGAGAGGGGTCCGTCGTGGACATCGTGATATTGGTCGGTCGAATCCTGTTCGGCGCGGTGTTTGTCGGAGGTGCGCTGGGACACTTCACCCAGACCGCAGTGATGGCGGCCTACACCGAAAGCAAAGGCATCAGGCCCGGCAGGCTCGCAGTGCTGGCGTCGGGCGCGTGGATGCTCACCGGAGCGGCCCTGGTGATCCTGGGCGCCTGGGCGGATCTTGGTGCGCTGATGCTGGCGGTCTTCCTGCTGCCGACCGCGCTCATCATGCATCCGTTCTGGAACGAACAGGATCCGGAGGCCAGGGCCGGCGAGCAGATCCAGTTCAACAAGGACGTGTCGCTGGCCGGTGCCGCCCTGGCGCTGTTTGGCTTCTTTGCCACCGCCGGGGCCAGTACCGGGCTACAGCTGACCGGCCCGTTGTTCGCGTCGCTGACAAGCTGACACGAACCGTCGCGAAGCCCAACGGTCCGGTTCTGCGTGGGTCGCAGAACCGGACCGTTGTGATCTCGTTCTGGTGCCAGAGTGACTGGTGTGACAATCCGTGCACGGGGGGTTTGGCGCCATTGCTGCACGTCAGAGACCCTCGACACGCCCGAATGGAGTGGAGTTGACCGGGCCCCGTCGGTGGTGCACTATGGACCGTGCAAGCACCTCGTTAGGTGAGGCGTCTGCACGGACATAGGCCACTGACCCCGAACGTCGAAAGACGCCCCGGGTCAGGACAGCTCCTCCCGGCTTAAGGGTTGAGCCCAAGTGGCTTCCCGGATTGGGACACGCCGTGCAGTGCCAAAGCTCTGACGAGAGGGGTGCGGTCTTCCGACAGTCGTCGGAACTGCCCTCCTGAGCATGCGGTGAAACCGGCGCGTCTCTGCGCGCCCGCGACCGAGAGGAGGTGAGGGACGAATGAGTTCCGGTGATAGTCCGAGCCGATATCTGACATCTGTTCCGTCCCCATCCGAACGGTCGCATACCGCCTCCAGCTGAGACTCCGGCCTCCAGCTGAGCGCGTAGCACCGTTACGCGACTAGGAGGCCATCATGGTTGCAATCGCCTACACCGACATCACGGCTCCGGCCCCGCGTGCCATCAACACGGCGGCGAAGCTGGACCGCCGTCCTGCCGCGCCTGCCTCAGACCCAGTGGTCGACATGACTACTCGCCTGCTCAGTGGCCCGCTGCACCAGATGTACGCACTCCTGTGGCGCGTCGGAGTGCTGACCGTCAACAGCTGAGCCCAACCGAGGCTGGACCTCGGCTAGACGTCTTCTAACGCCTCGCCGAGCTGTTCGAGCACCTCGCTGCGGTGGTTGCTGGCCAGAATGTGGCCGGCAGCCACCGCCACGGCCACCGGCCAGTCGATGATCTCGAAAGCCGCCAGCAACGCCAGCCCGCCGTAATAGGCCAACTGCTCAGGCCGCGGCACCGTCACCTTGCCGAACAGCGGCAATTCAACGGCGAATCCCTCTGCCTCGCGAATGTGGGCTACTGCCTCTCGCTGGGATGCGCTGCGCCGCGGCTTTTCCGCCATCATGAACCTCCTGGTGGCGACGGGTCGCCGGATGATTGAGCCGCGACCGTTCCGCGGCGAGAGCCAGTGTCCCCATTGTGCACAAGCCGCAGCCGAGGCGCCGGGTGACCGTCGGGTGAGGCCGGCGGACGGTCCGGTTGGCGCGGCCCGGGAACGATGAACTCCTTGGGCTTGGCCGTGTCGTCTTGCGTCCCCGACAGCAGTCGGGGTACCACAGCCGCGCCGACGGTGGCCACCGTCGCCGTACCCAGTGCCTGGGCCCAGCCCAGCGGCCCGATCGGGGTGCAGCCCAGCAGCTGGCTGATGCCGGGGATGGTGATCAACGTCCCCATCACGCCCAGCGAGCCGACAGCGGTCGCCACCACCAGCGGATCACGCGAGTCCAGCAGGGTCTGTCCCAGCTGCGTGGCGACCAGCGATACCAACGCCACCGTCGAGGCCCGCTGCTGACGCCCGGTGACCGAAGCCAGCCCCCAGGCGCCCACGGCGGCCGAGGCCGTCGTCACGCCGCGCACGGCCACCGTGCGCCACAGTGCGCGCTCGTCGGGACCATGCCCGCCGGCGGCGGCCTGCTCGTTGAGCGAACTGACCGCCAGCGCGGTGGCCGGCAGCGCGTCGGTCAACATGTTGACCAGTAGCAGCTGACGTGCGTTCAGCGGCGAGCGGCCGGTCAGCGCGCTACCGATGATCGCGAACGCCACCTCGCCGGCATTGCCGCCCAGCAGTACCGCCACCGCGGCCTGTACCCGCTGCCACAGCTCGCGGCCTTCGTCCAGCGCATCCAGCAGGGTGTCGATCCGCTCGTCGAGCAGCACCACGTCGGCGGCGGTGCTGGCCGCTTCGCTGCCGTGCGCGACCACCGCGATCCCGACGGTGGCGGCCCGGATCGCCGCGGCGTCGTTGGCTCCGTCGCCGACCATCGCCGACACCTTGCCGGTGCGTTCCAGAGTCTGGACGATCTGCACCTTGTTCTCCGGAGACATCCGGGCGAACACCACGCGCTCGGCTACCGCAAGCTCCTGGCCCTTGCGGGACAACGCATCCCACTGCGCGCCGCTGATCACCTGATCGCTGTCGACCTCCAGTCCCAGCTCCCGGGCGATCGCGGTGGCGGTCAGCGGGTGGTCGCCGGTGATGAGCCGCACCGGGATCTGGCGGCGCTTGAGGTCGGCGAGCAGTTCGGCGGCCTCGTCGCGCGGGGTGTCGGACAACCCGAGCAGGCCGACGAATGTCAGTCCCTCGCGGCAGTACTCGGCGATCTCGTCGGGTTCGGGGTCCTCGCCCAGCGCTGCGCATTGTGCGGGGGTCAGTTCCCGGTGGGCCACCGCGATCACCCGTAGGCCGTCGGCGGCCAGGGCGGCCACCGACTTCTTGATGGCCGGGCCGGCCCCGGTGCACGCCAGTACCACTTCCGGGGCGCCCTTGAGGGTCAGTTCGGTTCCCCGGATCGAGGCCGAGAACGGACGCCCCGAGCGGAAGGGCAGATGCGCCGCGGGCCCAGGCGGTGCCGCCGCGCCGCGGGCGTCGGCACCCTCCACGATGGCGGTGTCGGTGGCATGCACCTGGCGGACCCCGTTGGACACCGGCGCCGCGCTCGCCGCGAAGCGCAGCACGTCGTGCTCGGCGAAACCGGCCGCCGGGTGCACCTGCGACACCCGCAGCCGGTTCTTGCTCAGGGTGCCGGTCTTGTCGAAGCAGACCACGTCGACGCGGCCGAGGGCCTCCACCGAACGCGGCACCCGCACCAGCACACCGGCCTTGCTCAACCGCCGCGCCGAAGACTGCTGCGCCAGGGTTGCCACCAGCGGCAGCCCCTCGGGGATGGCCGCGACGCTGACCGCGATCCCGCTGGCCACCGCCTGACGCAACCCGATCCGGCGGGCCATGCCCAGGCCGGTCACCAGCGCACCGCCGGCCAGGCTGATCCGCCAGGCCTTGCTGGTGAGCAGGCTCAGCTGGTGCTGCAACCCGATCGCGGACTGATCGCCGGCCACCAGTTCGGCCGCCCGACGCCCGTGGGTATCGCCGCCGGTCGCGGTCACCAGCGCCACCGCGGTTCCGGTCACCACGGTGGTCCCGGCGTAGACCATGCATTCCCGGTCCGCCAGATCGGCGCCCGGAGTGGCCTCAACCTGCTTGACCACCGTCAGCGACTCGCCGGTCAGCGACGACTCGTCGACCTCCAGATCGACCGCCTCGATCAACCGTCCGTCAGCGGGCACCACCTCATGGCCATGCACTTCGATCACATCGCCCGGAAGCAGTTCCTCGGCCGGGATCTCGCAGTGACTGCCATCGGGCAGGACCTTGCGCGCCGGGGGAATCTGTTCGTTCAACAGCACACTGAGCCGGCGCTCGGCGATGAGCCGCTGTGCGGCGGCCAGCATCGCGTTGCCGCCCAACACCGAACCGACCAGCATGGCGTCGACGGGTGAACCCAGTACCGCGCTGGCCGCGGCTCCCAGCGCCAGTACCGGCGTGATCGGGTCGGACAGTTCGCTGCGCACAGCCTGGGCGAACTGTCGAAGCATTCTCGGCGGCGCGGTTGCCTGCGCCCCGCGGCGAGCCAGATCCACCGCCGCCAGCGCGGCTGCCGCGGCCGGCGCATGGTGGGTCTTAGTCGGCTCCTCCAGCTCCGGCGGGGGTAACACCGTCCGTACCTGGTCGATCGACATCGCGTGCCATTCGTGTACGGCCGCCGGCCGCGGCACTGCGGCATCCACCGCACGGCGGGCCAGCCAGTACCCCGACAGTGCGCCGGCCGCCGCACCAGTGGTCACCGGCCCCGGCCCGCTGCCGCGTACCCCGGGCAGCATCAGCAGCGAGCCCAATGCGGTAGCGCCGGTGGCGATTTCGACGCCACGATGGCTGGCGGAGCGGGCGGCGGGCAAGGCGTGCAGCACCCGCCACGCCGCGGCCAGGTCGGTCAGCAATACATCGGCGCACCAGGGTGGGACGCCCTGGGCCGGCAGCACGCCCAACGCCACGTCGGCCGCCGCCAGAGCCTCGACGGCAACCGCGGACAGCACCGCGACGTCGTGGCCTTCAGCCTGGTAGGCGGTTACCGCGGCGGCTAGCGCCTGGTCTACCGATGCGCCATCGAGGGGCCGGATCTCGTCGAAGACCGGCCGCAGCTCCCCGAGCGCTTCGGCCTCCACCGAGACCACCTCGACGTCGGCGCGGCGCGCCTCGGTCACCACCGCGGAGGCCAGCGGCAGCAGCGCGGGCTGGAACGAGGCCTGCACACCGGAACGCGGACCAATGCGATGCCATCCCGGTTTGAGGTCGGCGTCGGTCAGTCGGGCCAGGGCCTGCGCCCAGACGGCGCGCAGTTCGTCGTCGTCGGCGCCGCGCACCTGCATCACCCGCAAGGTGTCCCCGCACAGCACGCGGGGATCGATGACCACGGTGTCGACCCGATCGAGTTCACGCAGGCTGCCCGGCCGCAGCACCACCGTGCCGTGCTGATTGGCCAGACCGCGGCCCAGGGTGGCGGCAAACGACTCGCGTGCGGTGCGGGTGGCCTTCGGCGCGGTCACCGCGGCGGCGGTCCCGGCCAGATCCGGACTGCGGGTCGCGGCGCCGACCACCCCGGCGCCCAGGACTTGCGCCCAGGCGCTGCGGGTCAGGTGGCGCTCCACCGGACCCGGGGGCCGCGGCGCCGCCACGAGCCGGAGCTCGCCCAGCACGCCGAGCATCCGCCGGTGACCGTCCCGGAGCGGCCGGCGCAGTCGAGGCTGGTAGTCGACGACGACCACGCCGGCTTCCAGGCCGAGTGGCAGGCCCGGCAGCTGCAGCAACCGGCCCACCGTCGCCGCGCCCAAGCCGGCGATGTTGGCGCCGACCGTCAAGGCGCGCAGCGTCTCGGTCATCCCATCACCGGGCAGGCTCACCGGCGCATGACCACGGGATCGATCCGCGCGGTACTGGCTCTCGGTGTCCGACACCACCTGGCACAGCTCGCGCACCGATACGACGTCACTGCCGGCGGTCGGGTCGAGCCCGACCACCAGCCGCGACAACGGGTGGTTCAAGCGGACCGAGACCACCCCGGGAAGTGCGCGGGCGGCACCCAACACGGCGGTCGCCAGTTCGTCGCCGGCGGGGTCGTCGAGCCCACGGATCTCGACCCAGGCCCGGCCCTCGCCGCGGAAGCACCGGCGGGACAGCACCGGCCCCCCGTCGCCGTTGGGCAGGACAGCTGCGGCTACCCCGGCAGCGGTCTGGACTGAGGCATCGATCAGCGCTGAGGTCAGTTGGACACCGAAATTCGCTGCGCGCAGCGGCCATGAGCGGCGGACGGCTCCCAACGGTGAGTCTAAATTCACTCGTACCCGATTAGTGGCGGGTGCGGGTGCTGCTGGCGCTGCTGCGTGATTGCCGTGCCGCTGTCTTCTTCGGCTGCGGGCTACGCCGCGATGACGTGGCGGAAGTGGCTGAGCTTGCCGGTTTCACCGGCTTCGTCGCCTTCGCCGACGGCGCTGCCTTGAGCGGCCGCGCGGGCGCAGCTGGGGCCTTGACCGGCGCCTTGCTGTCATCGGATCGGTTGGTCAGTTGCTTGAGCACCAGGGCGGTGCCGCCCACCGCGACCAGTACCGGCCACTCGACCAGCCCGGTCACGCCGAGGGCGCCCAGGGTCAGCGCGGCCGCGGGGGCCGAGTGGCTGCCGGTGCGCAGTCCGCGCTGCACGCCGCCCGCCGCACCCTTGACGCCGCCGATTACCCCGTTGACTGCGGCCCCGCCGATCGCTCCGGCCGCCTCAGTGGTCATGGTGACCGCGCGGTTCGCCGCTCCGGCCACCTTTCTTACCGTCCCTGCGACGGCGTTCATGGGAATTCCCTGCCCTTCAAATGAGCAAATTGGATAATCCGCCTATCTTATGCGCGATTTCGCGATCGGTCCGGGATCCACACCGAATTCATAGAACTGCGGGTAGTCAGTCCCGCTGGATCTCAACCAGCACCGGGGCGTGGTCACTCGGCGACTTGCCTTTGCGTTCCTCGCGGACGATCTCGGCGTGGGCGACGCGAGTCGCCAGCGCGGGGGAGCCCAGGATGAAATCGATGCGCATGCCCTGCTTCTTCGGGAACCGCAGCTGGGTGTAGTCCCAGTAGGTGTAGACGCCGGGGCCGGGCGTGAAGGGCCGCACCACATCGAGGAACTGCGCGTCGGCCATTGCCTGGAAGGCCAACCGCTCCGGTTGCGAGACGTGCGTCGCGCCCTCGAAGAACTCCATGCTCCATACGTCGTCGTCCTGCGGAGCGATGTTCCAGTCACCCACCAGCGCGATCGGCGCCGACGGATCCTCGCGCAACCAGCCTTCGGCGGTATCGCGCAGGGCCGCAAGCCAATCCAGCTTATAGGTGTAGTGCGGGTCGTTCAGGGCGCGTCCGTTGGGCACGTAGAGGCTCCAGACCCGCACCCCGCCGCAGGTGGCACCAAGCGCGCGCGCTTCCACGGCGGGATCGGCGTCGGCCTTGGCCCACGCCGGTTGGCCGGGAAACCCGACCTCGACGTCGTCCAGGCCGACCCGTGACGCGATCGCCACCCCGTTCCACTGGTTGAACCCGACATGAGCGACCTCGTAGCCCAATTCATGAAACGGCAGCGCCGGAAACTGGGCGTCGGTGCACTTGGTCTCCTGCATGGCCAGCACGTCGACGTCGGCGCGGGCCAGCCAGTCGGTCACCCGGTCCACCCGAGTGCGGATGGAGTTGACGTTCCAGGTGGCCAGTCGAAGTGCAGTCACGCAGCCACCCTAGACAAGCCGAGCGTCGACGTAGCGGGTCCGGTGCTGGCCCGCGAACCCGATCGCTTCGAAGAACTCGAACGCCCGGGTATCGGCGCTGGGCACCTGCGCATAACCGCGAGTGGCGCCGCGATCGGCCCCCCAGGCCTGCAACGCGGCGCAGATCACCCGCCCGTAGCCCTGCCGACGCCAGTCCGTCGCCACTCGCACCGCCGTCAGCCCCAGCCAGCGGGTTCCGTCCTGGCCCTCGGTGACCGCAGCACGCCCGACCGCCACCCCGGGGATCGAGGCGAAGATCACCTCACCGCCGACCACCGCGGTCAGTACGTCCACCGGCATGTCCGCCGGCCAGTCAAGATTGGGCCTGTCGGTCAACGTCACATGCTTGAGCGTTGACTCGGCAGTCAGCTCGCGTACCAGGGTGCGGGTCTGGTGCCGGGTCGGGATGTCCTCCGGCAGCCGCAAGAGTCGCTCCGGGACTGCCAGCGTCGGTGACAGACCGTGCTGCGTGTACCAGTCGACGATCGCCGGGATGGTGTTCGCATGGGCAAACATGTCGAGGGGCACAGCGGAATTGGCGGCGAGGTCGGCGCCGGGACCCGCCCGCAGCAACCAGCCGTCCAGCCACTCATGCGCACTGCCGGGCCAGGCCAGCGCCGCGGCATGTTCCACCGAGCGGATCGCGGAGTTCTTCACCGGCCGGTCGGTCAGCCGGCGCACGTACAGCACATCGGCATGCCGGCATTCGTGGGTCACCCCGTCGGCCGAGCGGACCCGCACCAGCGGACCGATCGCCACCAGCTGCCCGATCACATCGCCCATCGGCGGCTCGGACCCCGGGGCACGCAGGTAGCGCAGACTCACCCGAACGCCGATCTCAGGGAGTTCGGGTGGTGGCGACATACGGGCTCGTCAGTGGCCGAACGGATCGGGCACGTCACCCGGCATCCAGGACAGGCCGGGCACACCCCAGCCGTTGGACTTCACCGTCCGTTTCGCGGCGCGGGCGTTCCGGCCCACCAACATGTCCAGGTAGAGCAACCCGTCGAGGTGGCCGGTCTCGTGCTGCAGCATCCGGGCGAACAACCCGGTGCCCTCCAGTGTGACCGGGTTGCCGTCGGCGTCCAATCCGGTGACCCGCGCCCACTGCGCCCGGCCGGTCGGAAACGATTCGCCAGGGACCGACAGACAACCTTCGTCGTCGTCATCGGGGTCGGGCATGGTTTCGGGCCGTTCGGAGGTCTCCAGCACCGGGTTGACCACCACGCCGCGGCGCCGCGTGGTGGAGCGGCGGTCGTCGGCGCAGTCGTAGACGAAGACCCGCAACCCCACGCCGATTTGATTGGCGGCCAAGCCGACGCCGTTGGCGGCGTCCATGGTCTCGTACATCGTCGTGATGAGCTCACCGAGGTCAGCCGGCAACGAGCCGTCATCGGCGACGGGCACCGGGCTGGTCGGAGTGTGCAGGACGGGATCGCCCACAATGCGGATGGGTAGGACGGCCATGACCGCAAATCTTAGGTGGGCGGTTTAGCGAGGTTCGACGGAGGAGAGGCGAAGCTGGAGCCGCCGGGTTGGTGGGCGGTTTAGCGAGGTTCGACGGAGGAGAGGCGAAGCTGGAACCGCCGGGTTGGTGGGCGGTTTAGCGAGGTTCGACGGAGGAGAGGCGAAGCTGGAACCGCCGGGTTGGTGGCCGGTGGGTCTCAAGTACAGCGGCCACGGCGACGCGCGGGGCAGGCTCCCGGTTCAACACAGCCTGCCGTGATTGAATATTCGCTCAGAACACTCCGCCGAAAACAACCGAACGTTTGCAGCGAGAGAACTTTCCGGAAGGGTCCAGGAAACGATATGGACGGCGCCATGGCGCAGGCGAATCGCTCAGGGGACGATTCGGAACCCACCGACGGTCTGAGCCGTCGCGAACACGACATCCTGTCCTTCGAACGGGACTGGTGGAAGTACGCCGGCGCCAAGGAAGAGGCCATCAAGGAGCGCTTTGCGCTGTCGGCGACCCGGTACTACCAGGTCCTCAACGCCCTTGTCGACCGGCCAGAGGCCTTGGCTGCCGACCCGATGCTGGTCAAACGGCTGCGCAGGCTGCGGTCCAGTCGTCAGAAAGCGCGTGCCGCGCGCCGTCTCGGTTTCGACATCACCTGATGGCCTGACACCTTGATTCCTGGGCGTTTATAGGTCATGGCCCGCTCCTCGATACAGTGGGCGCAATGAACGACCACGTTCCTGACTCCTCTCGACTCCCGCTCCGGGCCATGGTGATGGTGCTGCTGTTCTTGGGCACCATCTTCCTGCTGGTCGGGTTTCAAGCCCTGGGATCGTCGAACACCGACGACGATGCCGACCACTCGACGACGGCGAAGCCCGTCGCCACGGCCTCGGCACCGGCCAAACCCGAACGCCCCGCACACAAGTCCGACGTGCGGGTCTTCAACATCTCCGAACAGGCGGGGCTGGCCGGGCACACCGCCGACCGGCTGCGCGAAGCAGGCTGGAACGTGACCGAGATCGGGAACCTCGAACTGCCCGAGGTCACCCAGACCACCGTCTACTTCGGCGCCGCCGAGGGCGAGCAGGACGCGGCCCATTCGGTCGCCCAGGTGCTGGGGGCCGCCGTCGAGCCGCGCATCCCTGATGTGGCCGAGCAACCACCGGGCGTCATCGTGGTGGTCGCGGGTTAAGCTCCTCGCATGGTCACAGGTCACCGCAGAGCTCTTACCGCCGTCTTCTTCGCCACCCCGGCCATGCTGTTGGCGGCGTGCAGTCCCAACCAGCTGCCTTCCGACACACCCGGCACCACGCCGGCCATCTGGACCGGCTCGGCGGCGCCGTCGGCCACCGAGTCCGAGTCGGGCGGCTCGGGTGGTTCGGACAATCTGGTCGCGCACCTGACGACCGCCGATGGCGGCCAGGTCGCCACCGCGACGTTCGAGTTCAGCAAGGCCGGCGGCAAGGAGTTCGCCACCGTCACCGTGCGGACCACCAGCGGCGGGGTGCTGTCGCCAGGTTTCCACGGCCTGCACATCCACTCCATCGGTAAGTGCGAAGGCGAGTCGGTGGCCCCCACCGGCGGCGCGCCCGGCGCCTTCCTGTCGGCCGGCGGACACTTCCAGGCTCCCGGCCACAGCGAGCACCCGCAGAGCGGTGACCTGACCTCCCTGCAGGTGCGCTCCGACGGCAGTGGGCTGTTGGTGACCACCACCGACTCGTTCACCAAGGCTGAACTGCTGGCCGGCGACGGGACCTCGATCATCATCCACGCCGACGACGACAACTTCGCCAACATCCCGGCGGACCGCTACACCCAGGTCAACGGCACACCCGGCCCGGACCAGACCACGCTGACTACCGGAGATGCCGGAAAGCGGATTGCGTGTGGTGTCATCGGCGCCGGATAGCCCGCCGAACGGGGCTTCTTCGAGATCTGAAGCCCGCATCGAGTTCGCTCGCAGCGCCCGCCCCACCATCGGCGTGGAATGGGAGCTGGCTCTCGTCGACGCCCAAACGCGTGATCTGAGCAACGAAGCCAGCGCGGTGCTGTCCGAGCTTGGCGAAAACCCGCGCGTGCACAAGGAATTGCTGCGCAACACCGTCGAGCTCGTCACGGGTATCTGCGACAACACCGGCGAGGCCATTGAGGATTTGCGCCAGACGCTGGCGGCAACCCGGCCGATCGTGCACGCCCGGGGCATGGAGCTATTCGGCGCCGGCGCCCACCCCTTCGCACGGTGGTCGGCGCAGAAGCTGACTGACGCGCCGCGCTACGCCGAGCTGATCAAACGCACCCAGTGGTGGGGTCGGCAGATGTTGATCTGGGGCGTGCACGTCCACGTCGGTATCTCCTCGTCGTACAAAGTGATGCCGATCATCTCGTCACTGTTGCAGCACTATCCGCACCTGCTGGCGTTGTCGGCGTCCTCGCCCTGGTGGGACGGTCACGACACGGGTTACGCCAGCAACCGCGCGATGATGTTCCAGCAGTTGCCCACGGCGGGTCTGCCGTTCCAATTCCAGACCTGGGAAGAGTTCGAGGGTTTCGTCTACGACCAGAAGAAGACCGGAATCATCGACCACACCAACGAGATCCGTTGGGACATCCGACCCTCACCACATCTGGGCACCATCGAGGTGCGGGTCTGCGACGGAGTGTCCAACCTGCGCGAACTGGGCGCCCTGGTGGCGTTGACGCACTGCCTGATCGTTGATCTGGACCGGCGGCTGGAAGCCGATGAATCCCTACCGACCATGCCGCCCTGGCACGTGCAGGAGAACAAGTGGCGCGCGGCCCGCTACGGGCTGGACGCCGAGATCATCCTCGATGCCGATAGCAATGAGCGGCTGGTCACCGAGGACCTCGACGAGCTGCTGAACCGACTGGAACCGGTCGCTGCGCGACTGCACTGCGCCGATGAGTTGGCGGCGGTCGCCGACATTTACCGAACGGGCGCGTCGTACCAGCGTCAGCGCCGGGTCGCCGAGGAACACGACGGCGACCTGCGTGCCGTGGTCGATGCACTGGTGGGCGAGCTCGATATCTCGTGATGGAACTGCCGATGTTCCCGCTGGAGTGGGTGTTGCTACCCGGCGAGGAACTGTCGCTGCGGATCTTCGAGTTGCGCTACACCGTCTTGGTAGGCGACCTCATCCGCAGCGGCGATCCCCGCTTCGGGGTGGTGCTGATCGCTCGTGGCCGGGAGGTGGGCGGCGGTGAGCAGCGCAACGACGTCGGCGCGATGGCCAGCATCAGCCAGTGCACCGAACTCGGGGCGGGCCGCTACGCGTTGCGTTGCCTGACCGGGGAACGGATTCGGGTGCGTGAATGGCTGGCCGATGATCCCTACCCGCGCGCGATCACCGAAGTATGGCCCGACGAGCCATCAGAACCGGTGACCGACAAGCAGTTCGGTGCGCTCGAAGACCGTATCGTCGCGCTGCACAAGCGGATGGCCCAAGCCCAGCGACGGTGGATGATGCCGGGACGCAACAGCCTGCTGGGTGGTCGCCGGCTTCGCTCGCTGGACCCGGTGCAGAGGCTGTACTCGCTGGCCTGCCGGGTCCCGATGGGGGAGGCCGACCGCTACGCGGTGTTGGCGGCGCCGTCGCTGTCCGACCGCTTGGCGGCGGTCTACGAGGCGATCGAGACCGTCTCGGCCCGAGTCGAATTCGACATCCCGCGTTGAGTCAACGGGTTCTGATGTACACCGCGCCGAATACCGCCGCCGCTGCGGCCAGCAGCGCCGAACTGGCCAGCCAGGGCAGGATGCGTCCCGCGGAGAACAGGGCGGCGTACAAGCCGGGCGCCACGGCGGTCGCGGCGGCCCATGCCGTCTGCAGCAGCGAGGCGTGTCGCCCAGACGATTCATCGGGCGCGAACGTCAGCATGATGTTGGCGCTGAGCGCATTTCCGGCCGCGTCGGACACGCTGAACAGCATCAGCCCGACGGCTAAAACGGCGAAAAGAACTGCCGGCACCGCGTTTTGGATGCCGGCGAGAAGATCGATCACCAGGAAACTGATCGAGCACAGCGCAGTCGACCAAGCCAGAATCCGAAGGTGTGGAACCCGTGAACCGATTCGGGCAACCCAGCGCGCCGCTATCGCGACCATGACGCAGATGAACAGGTAGGCCACCGTCGTCGACCAGGCGGGTAGGCCCACCGACAGCATGAACAGCGGCAGTGCCGTATCCATCCCGATGGTGGTCAGCGCGATGACGAACACGCCGGTGATGAAGGCCATGAAGGCGCCCTCGCGCACCACGTCGCGATAGCGTGGCGGCTCGCAGTCCGGCGCCTCGTCGTCGGCGACGGCGCGGTCGATCCAGCGCAGGCGCCAGAACAGCAGGCCGGTGGTGAGTTCACCTGCCGCGATGGTCGCCACCAAGGTGGTCCAGAACCATCCGCCGCTCCGGTCGATGGCCAGGCCCGCGGTCGCGGCCAATGCGCCGAGACCAAACCCGAGGACTCGAACCGAGGTGAGCAGCGCGAACAACTGGGTGCGGTCGTCCTGGTCGTGGGTCAGCCGCCGGACAGCTTCGGGATCGGCGGTGAAGAACAGGTTCGCGCTCAGTGCTGCGGCGAAGGAGAAGATCGCGACCTGGGCCAGGGTGTGGGTGCACAGGAAGCCCAGGAAGGCGCCGGAGGCCCCGACACCGGCCAGCGCCATGGTCCGAAACGGACCGAACCGGTCAACCGTGCGCCCCGACACCAGCACCCCCAGGATGAGTGCGCCGGCATTGCCGACGGTGGCGGCGACGCCGGTCCCGGTCAGTGGCAGCCCGCGCCCGAGGGTGAAGAACAGGAAGATCAGCGGCACCCACAGTCCGGCACTGGCCATGGCGACGGTGGTCGCGAGGATGAACGACCGGCGGGCGGCCAGCAGCCGTTCAGGCGTCGTGTCGGTGAGCATGATCTCTTTCGTCTTTCGGACAGACGAAGCTATCGCGGGATCGCGGGGCGATGCATCCTATTTTCGGCGCTACCGGCCGAACCGTCGCTCAATGAACATGCTCGCCAGTCATCGACCGCCAAGGCGTACGCCGAGCTGCAGCAGTAACCCCAGGTCGTCGCGTACGGCGCGGTGTTGGGTGATCTGGCCGTCGGCAATGGTGAAAATGTGAACCTGTCGGTGGTTGATCGCGGTCCCGGTGGGAGCGATCCCGTTGAACGCGCCGGTGTGCTGGCCGGTCATGGTTGCCACGGTGATCACCGTGCCGTTCTCGGCGAGGTTCTCCTGTATCTCGAACCGTAGCTGCGAAAACGCGTCGCGCAACCATTGGCTGGTGGCGAGAAATCCCGCCGGGCCGTGTTGCTGGCGTGCGACATCTTCTGGGTCGTCGTCGGCCTCCCGGTTGATGAAATCGGGTGCGATGATTCGTTGAGCCAAGTCTTCGTCGCCGGTTTCGATGATCTGAAAGGACTGTTGGGCAAGGGTTTTCGGGTCGGTCATGAGCGAAGGTTACGGCGAGTGCAGGTCCGTGGTATTGGAGGAAACGGACAAGGGCAGCGCTGTCGGCGCAACTCCGGCCAGCGCCATGCACTCGTTGATCAGGTGGGATTGGTCGGTATATCCGGCCGTCACCGCCAGCTCGGCCCAGCGGGCCCGGCCATCAGCCGCGTGCAGCAGGTCCAATAGTCGCTGAAAACGCAGCACCCGGCTCAAGCGTTTCGGGCCGTACCCGACCGCGGCGTCGAAACGGCGGCGCAACTGCCGCTCGCTGAAACCGACTTCGGCGGCCAGCGTCGTCACGGGCAGATCTGGTCGGTTGCGCAGGACCTGCACCGCTTGGGCGACCGGCAGGTCCAGCACCGGGTCAATGATGGCGAAGTAGGCGGTCAACAGGCCTTCCAGTAGTCGTATGCGCTGCCGGGGAGAGGTCGTGTTGACAAGACTCTCGATCGTTCGCCGACCGTCGACACCGAACTCGGAGCCGAAAGGAATGCGCGCATCCCGCAACTCGCAGGCGGGACGCCCCAGCACGCTGGCGACTGCGCCCGTCCGCAACCGCAGCCCGGCCAGCGCTCCCTCGGTGCCGGACGGCAAATCGTAGTGACCGGTGGCGGGCCCGGCCACCAGAATGTCACCGCCCCCGGTCACGAACAGGTCCACGCAGCCGTCGGGCAGCACCCGCGTTGGCCGATCAGCCGGCGCGGACAGCGCCCAGCCGCATTCGACGAACGGCAGGAGCCGCTGTTCGGGGCGAAATTCTTGGTACATCAACCGTCACCAGGCATCAACGTACGCTTTCGATATGTCTGATGTCGCGTTCACCGCGGTCGCGCCGATCATTCCGGTGCGAAACCTCGATGCTGCACTGGAACGCTACCGCCGGCTCGGATTCACCGCCCGCGCCTACCAGGGCGCGGCTCGCTACGGATTCGTCGACCGTGGGCCGGTCTCGATGCACGTGTCCGAGTGGGCCGAGCACGATCCGCTGCGGACGGCGGCAAGCGTGTATCTCTATGTCGACGACGCCGACGCGCTCTATGCGCAATGGAAGGCGTCCGGCGTGCCGGGGCGTTTTGTCGAGCCGGTCGACACCGACTACCAGCTTAGGGAATTCGCCTACGTCGACCCCGAAGGAACCTTGCACCGCGTCGGCTCGCCGCTGCCGGCCAAAGTCGTCAGCGCCAGCAGGATCATCGCGGCGCCGGCGAAGCTGATCTTCGAGTTCATCGCCGACCCGGCCCGGCAACCCCGCTGGGACGGCAACGCCAACCTGGCCGAAGCCCAACCCGGACAGCGGGTTCGCGGCGTTGGGGACGTTTTCACCATGACACTCACCATGGGTGCGGTCCGGGAGAACCACGTGGTGGAGTTCGAGGAAGGCCGCCGTATCGCCTGGCGCCCGGCAGAACCCGGGTGTGCGCCGCCGGGACACCTGTGGCGGTGGGAGCTCGAGCCGCTGGGGCCGGCGCGCACCCGGGTCACCCACACCTACGACTGGTCGGAGCTATCCGACCCCAAACGTCTGGCTCGTGCCCGGGCCACTACCGCGGACCAACTCGCGGCCTCACTGTCCCGGCTCGCCGCTCTGGTCGAAGTCTCCTGATCTCCGGGTTTCCGGGCTCAGCGATTGTCGGCGAAGGCGCGCAACGCGTCAACCTGATCGGGCTCCAGCGAGGGACGGACGTTTTCCCGAGCCGCGGCGATATCGGCCACGGTGACGTCGGCAGCGTCGATACTGCGTCGCATCGCCGTCAGAGCCGCCTCGCGTAGCAGTGCCACGCAGTCCGCGGCGCTGTAGCCATCCAGGTCCGCGGCCAGCTCGTCGAGATCGACATCGGCATGCAGCGGAACGGATTTCCCGGCCACCCGCAGGATCTGCCGGCGGGCATCGGCATCCGGAGGCTCGACGAACACCAGCTTCTCCAGCCGGCCCGGTCGGGTCAGGGCCGGGTCGACCAGCTCGGGGCGGTTGGTGGCACCGACCACCACCACGTCGCGCAGTGGGTCGACGCCGTCGAGTTCAGTGAGCAGCGCGGCCACCACCCGGTCCGTGACCCCGGAATCGAAGCTTTGGCCGCGCCGCGGTGCCAGGGCGTCGATTTCGTCGAGGAATACCAGCGACGGTGCCGAATCGCGGGCGCGCTGGAACAGATCCCGCACCGCCCGCTCACTGCTGCCCACCCACTTATCCATCAACTCCGCGCCCTTGACCGCGTGCACGCTGACTCGACCGGAACCGGCCAGGGCACGCACCACGAACGTCTTGCCGCAGCCGGGCGGGCCGTAGAGCAGCACGCCGTGCGGCGGGTCCACGCCCAGGCGGGTGAAGGTGTCCGGGTGCTGCAGCGGCCACAGCACCGCTTCGGTCAGTGCCTGCTTGGTGGCGGCCATGTCGCCGACGTCGTCGAGGCTGACCGAACCGACGGACACCTCGGCGGCCGCCGAACGCGACAGTGGCCGGATCACGCTGAGCGCGCCGACCAGGTCCTCCTGGGTGAGCTTGGGCTCCTCATCGTTCTCGCTGGCCCGCGACGCCGCCCGCAGGGCCGCCTCTCGAACCAGAGCGGCAAGGTCCGCGGCGACGAAACCCGGTGTGCGTTCGGCGATCTCACTCAACGTCAGGTCGGCGGTGGGAACCGAGATGAGCAGGGTGGCCAGTAATGCTGCTCGGGTCGCGCCGTCGGGCAGGCTCAGCCGGATCTCGCGATCGCACAGTTCCGGCGCCCGCAGTCGGGGATCGACATGGTCCGGAAGCGCCGATGTCGCGATGAATGCCACCCCTTCGGTGGCCACCAGGTTGCGCAGTTCGGCCAGGATCAGTGTTGCCACCGGCTCCGACGGTTCGGGTAACAGCGTGTCGACGTCGGCGATCAGCAGCACCCCGCCGTCGTCGCAGCTCTGCTTTGCCGCGGAACGTACCGCGGCCAGCCGTTCGTCGGCGGCCAGCGCCCCGATTTCGGGTCCGTCCAGCTCGATCAGCCGTCGACCCTCGCACACCGCCCGGACCAGGGTCGTCTTGCCTACCCCGGCCGGACCCGACACCAGTACACCGAGATTCGTTCCCGCACGCAGGGTTTTCAACAGCTGCGGTTCGTCGAGTGCGAGCTTGAGCCATTCGGCGAGCTTGGCCGCCTGCGCCTCGCACCCCTTGAGCTCATCGATGGCGATCCGGGCGGGGGCGACCGGCTTGGCGACGGTCACCACCGCGGCGGTCGGGGCGCTGCCAAAGGTGACCAGCGAATTAGGCTGCACGCTGACCGGCCCGGCCGGGTCCACACCGGTGACCGTCAACAACTCTGAGGTCCAGCTGATCCCGACCGCGGACGCCAGGGCGGTGGTGGCCGCCGACGTGGACGTGCCGGGCCCGAGGTCGCGCGGCAGCAGGGAGACCGCGTCGCCGACCGTCATCACCTTGCCCAGCAACGCCTGACGCAGCGTGGTCGGCGACAAACTTTGCGAGGCAAGAGTTGACCCGCTCAAGGTCACCGACCGGGCGCCGTAGACGGTCACCGCGGCCACCACTACCTGCGTGCCGTCACGCAAGCCGGCGTTGGACAGCGTGACGTCGTCGAGCAGCGCCACACCGGCCGGGGCATCGGGTCCGGTCAGCCCCGCCACCGCCGACGTCGTGCGCGAACCGGTCAGCGAGACCGCATCCCACTCCCGGATACCTAGGGCAGCAACGGCTTCGGGGTGCAGCCGTACCACGCCGCGGCGGGCGTCGACCGCGGAGGTGTTGAGCCGGGCGATCAACGTCAGGTGTCGGGAAGTGTCGACCCGGCGTTCTTCTTCGCGCTCTTCGGTGGAACCCACCCGGCCATTATCGGCATACGGGCGAGTGGCCTCCCCGGTAACAGGCGGATCACCCGGGAAGGTTTGATAGAACCATGCGTTCCGGCGTCCTGATTTCGGCGATCTGTGCGGTCGCCCTGCTGACCTTTCCGGCTCCGGCCAGGGCCGACGAGAAATCCCCGCTGTCCGACCTGGTGGACGCCGCCGCCCAGCGGCTCCAGGTCGCCGACGACGTAGCGGCGATCAAATGGCAGACCGGCGGTGCCATCGAGGATCCGGCCCGGGTCGGACAGCAGCTGGAAAAGCATCTTCGCCGATCAGATCGCCGCGACCGAAGCCGCCGAGCACTACCGGTTCGCCCAGTGGAAGCTGGACCCGGCGGCCGCCCCGCCCACCGCGCCCGAACTGGCGGCCTCGCGGGTGCGCATCGACGGCTTCAACCAGGCCATGCTGGCCCAGATCGGCCAGCGATGGGAGCTGCTGCACTCACCGGATTGCGCCGGACAACTCGGCGAGGCAACCCGAACCGTCAGCGACGCACGGCAGCTCGACGAGTTCTACCGGCGGGCGCTGCTGTCGGCGACGCAGGACTACTGCGCCCGGTAACCGCGCCGCTACCGACCCGGCTTGCGCAGCCGCAACCGAGCCATCGATTGCCCACTGGGACGACGGATGCGCCGTACGCCCGGGCGACGGCCCGGCTGCGCGCGGCGGATCGCCCGCCGCGCGGCCCGGCGCTCCCTGGGGGCGTCTTCCCACGCCTCCGGGTGTGCGGCAACCCAACGCTGACTGCGGACCGAGAACGGAATGGTGCACAGGTACGCCCCGATCAGCACCAGCACCAGCACGTAGGGGAACAAGAAGGCCGCCGCGGCCACCAGCGCCAGCACCGCCAGCAGCACCGCGGCCAGGTGCGGCGGTACCGATACGGCGTGCATCTTGCGCATCGGGATCCGGCTGACCAACAGCATCGAGGTGCCCACCACCCAGATGCAGGTGAACCATTGCGATGTCCACCATCCGTCGCCGAACTCCAGCTTGGCGGCCAACAGGCCCATCAGCGTGATCGCACCGGCCGGGGCGGGCATGCCGACGAAGAACTCCCGGGTGTAGGCCGGCAGGGTGGCGTCGTCGAGCAGGGTGTTGAACCGGGCCAGCCGCAACACCACGCAGACCGCGTACAGCAGCACCACGATCCAGCCCGCCGGTTGCGTCGACAGCAGCGTCACGTAGATCACCACCGCGGGAGCCACCCCGAAGTCGACGGCGTCGGCCAGGGAATCGATCTCGGCGCCCATCCTGGACTCGGCGTCCAGGATGCGCGCCACCCGGCCGTCCAGGCCGTCGAGGATGGCGGCGGCGGCGATCAGCGCCATCGCGAGGTGCGGCTGCCCATCGAGGGCGTACTTGATCGAGGTCAGGCCGGCGCAAATCGCCAGCACCGTCATGGAGCTGGGCAGGATGTGCAGACCCACCGGCCCCCGGTTGCGGGCCTGCTGGGCGGGCGTGGTCATGACAGATCGGCCAGGACGGTCTCGCCGGCGACCATGCGCTGGCCGACGCCGACCAACGGCTGCGTCCCGACCGGCAGGTAGACGTCCAGGCGCGAACCGAATCGGATCAACCCGTAGGTATCACCGATCGCCAGATGATCACCGGGCCGGGTGTCGCAGAGGATGCGCCGCGCCACCAGCCCGGCGACCTGTACGGCGATCACCTCGGCGCCGTCGGCGGTGCGGATCCGTACGCTGTTGCGTTCGTTGTCCTCGCTGGCCTCGGTGCGGTCCGCGGAGCCGAACCGGCCAGCTCGGTGCAGCACCTCGATCACCTCACCGCCGACCGGAGCCCGTTGCACGTGAGCGTCGAAGACCGACATGAAGATGCTGACCCGCGGTAGCGGGGTGCCGGGCAGGTCCAGCTCCGGGGGCGGGGGCGCGGAGTCGACCAGGCAGACCATGCCATCGGCGGGGGCCACCACTACGCCGGGACGAGTCGGGGGCACCCGGTGCGGATGCCGGAAGAACCCGGCGCAGGCGCCCGCGGCCAGCAGCCCGGCGCCGCGCAGCCACCGCTGCTTGCGGCCCAGCAGCGCCACGCCCAGCGCACTGCCGACGAATGGCAGCCCGGCGCTGTGCATCGGCGGCACCGTCGAGCGCACCAGCTCGATCAGGTGCCGAAGACCGCCGGGATCATCTGCTGCGCGGGGGCGTCTGGCCATTGGGCCATCTTAGAAGCTGGCGGTTTCATGCGGTCAGGTCCCAGACTTCCACCTGGGTGCCCACCGGCAACTCGGTCACTTCGTCGGCGATGTCCAGCAGGCAGTTCGCCGACGCCAGGTAGCGCAGATGGTGCGAGGCCGGCGGCCCGTAGTTGGTGACGGTCCCGGTTTCGTAGTCGAGCAGCCCGCGCCGGAACTGCCGCTTGCCGGCCGGTGAGACCAGCTTCTCGCTCAGAGTCGCGGTGCGGCGCGGTCGATTTGGCTTGGGCAGGTCCATCGCACGACGCAGGGCAGGTCGGACGAACACTTCGAAGGACACCTGGGCGCTCACCGGGTTACCCGGCAGCGTGATGATGGTCGCTCCGGACCCAGGCGAGCCAACCCGGCCGATGCCCTGCGGCATCCCGGGCTGCATCGCCACCTTGACGAAGTGCACGCCCTGGTCGCCGTCGCGGCCGAAGACATCCTTGACCACCTCGTAGGCGCCCGCGCTGACCCCGCCGCTGGTGATCACCAGGTCCACCGCCCCGTCACGTACGCCGTAGCGGTCGAGGACTTCGGTGAACGCGGCGGTGTCGTCGGGGACCGTCACGGCGGCCACCACCTCGGCGCCGGCGTCACGTACCGCGGCCGCCAGCATCACCCCGTTGGATTCATAGATCTGGCCGGGCGCCAGCGGCGTGCCAGGTTTGATCAATTCGGAGCCGGTGGAGATCACCAGAACTCGTTGCCGCGGCCGCACCGTCAGCTCGGCCAGACCCAGCGCCGAGGCCAGGCCGGCGGCCGGCGCGCTGACGATTTGTCCCGCCCAGAGCACGGTGGCGCCCGCGGCGACGTCGCCGCCGGCCCGGCGGATGTGGCGGCCCCCGGCGGTCGCGGCGCTTATCTGGACCGCGTCCCGTCGGTGTCCTCGACGGGAATCACGGCGTCCGCACCGGTGGGGATCGGCGCGCCGGTCATGATGCGGTGTGCGGTTCCCGGTGTCAGCGTGGGGATATCGGTGCGTCCGGCCGGAATGTCTTCGGTGACGGGCAATCTCACCGGCGTCTCGGGTGTCGCGTTGACGATGTCGTCGGCAAGCACCGCGTAGCCGTCCATCGCGGAGTTGTCGAATACCGGCAGCGAAATCGATGCGATCACGTCCGCGGCCAGTACCAGTCCCTCGGCATCGGCCAGTGCGACCGTGACCGGTGGACGGGCCTGGATCAGGTCACCGACGGCCCGCTGGTGCTCTTCGACGGATCGCATCTCGACAGTCTGACTCAGACCGGGAAGGTGATTCCTGTCAGCTCCTGCGAGACCGCCCATAACCGCTGCTGCAACTCGACGTCGTGCGCGTGCTTGCTGGCGTCCACCAGCTTCGGATATCCGCGTTGCTCACCGATACCGCTGGGACCGTAGTACTGCCCGCCGGTCACCTCGGGGTCGGTGGCGGCACGCAACGTGGGCAACGCGCCCATCGCGGCGCTCTGCACGACCAGGGGCATCAGCAGGCGATCGGCGGGACGCAGCAAGGGTGGCAGGTGCCGGGTCAGTTCGGTGTTGGCGGTGCCGGGGTGTGCGGCGACGGCGACGGTCGAGCGGCGTTTGGCGGCCAGCCGGCGCTGCAGTTCGTAGGTGAACATCAGGTTCGCCAGTTTGGACTGGCCGTAGGCGGCGATCCGGTTGTAGCCGTGCTCCCACTGCAGGTCGTCGAAGTGGATCGCGGCCATGATCCGGTGCGCCATGCTGCTGACGGTCACCACGCGGGACCGCTTCACCCGCATCATCCGCGGCAGCAACAGGCCGGTCAGCGCGAAATGCCCGAGATGGTTGACGGCGAACTGCAGCTCGAAGCCGTCGACGGTGTGCTGTTTGGGCGTGTACATCACGCCGGCATTGTTGATCAGCAGATCGATGCGGGGGTGGGCGGTGCCCACGGCCTCGGCGGCTTCGCGGACCGATGCCAGCGAGCTCAGATCGAGTTCCTGGACCTCGACGCGTGCCTGCGGGCTGACGCTGTTGATCCGTTTCGCCGCCGCGTTGCCCTTCTCGCGGTCACGTACCGCCAGCACCACCAGTGCACCGTGCCCGGCGAGTATCTCCGCGGTGTGATAGCCGATTCCCGTGTTGGCGCCGGTGATTACCGCGACGCGACCGGTTTGGTCCGGCACGTCGTCCGCGGACCATTTGTCGCGGCTGCTCATGTGACAAACGATACTCAGGTGACGCATCGTGCGCCGGTTGGTTTTTCGCCGTTGCGCGGTCGACGGTGCGGCGCGGCCTGCGTCCTGACATCCTCTCCTACATGGCGCAGCACGCAGACGGGTCCCCGGCGATCAGCCTGATCGATCCCACCAATCCGCCCAGCTCGCGCGCGCCCTTGGTCTGGGCGCTCGTCGGTGCGGTGCCCTGGCTGTTTCTGGCCCTGCTGCAACTGGGTTGGGTGATAGCCGATGAGCGGTTTGCCTGGCTGCACGTCGCCGCTCTGGCGGTTACCGCACTGGGGCTGCTGGTGTCGGCGGTGGTCGCCCCGCTGTGGCGCTACCGGGTGCACCGCTGGGATGTCAGCGACCAGGCGGTCTACACCCGCACCGGCTGGTTGGTGCAGGAGCGCCGGATCGCGCCGATCTCGCGGGTGCAGACCGTCGACACCTACCGGGGCCCGCTGGATCGGCTGCTGGGGCTGGCCAATGTGCGGGTGACCACCGCGTCGTCGGCGGGCGCGGTGCACATCGTGGCGCTGGATGCCGCCGTCGCCGACCGCATCGTCGCGCAACTGACCGACATTGCGGCGCTGGGTGCCGAGGACGCCACGTGAGCGAGCCCGGCTGGCAGCGCCTGAGCCCCCGGATGCTGCTGGTGCATCCCCTGCACGAAGTGCTGCGTGAACTGCCCCTGCTGGTCGCGGTGGTGGTGTTCGGCTCAGCGACCGACAACCGGCCCTGGGTGGCCGCGGTGGTGTCGGTGATCGCCGTGGTGGGTGTGACGCGCTGGTTCACCACCACCTACCGCATTGAACCCGACCCCGAGGCCGGCCGGGTGCAGCTGCGCTCCGGGCTCTTGCGCCGCAAGGTGCTCTCGGTGCCCCGCAACCGGATTCGTTCGGTGGAGACCGACGCGCGGCTGTTGCACCGGCTGTTGGGCCTGACGGTGTTGCGGGTCAGCACTGGCCAGCACGCCGCCGCGGATGCCGCCTTCGAACTGAACGCGGTCGAGAGCAGCGAGGTCCCTGCACTGCGTGAGACGTTGCTGGCCCACACCGGGCAAACCGCCCACGCTGCGACCGGATCGGCGCCTGCCCCGGCGACGGTGCTGGCGCGGTGGCGGCCGTCGTGGCTGCGCTACAGCCCGCTGAGCCTGTCCGGGCTGGTGATGGTCGGGGCCGCGGTGGGCGCGCTGTACCAGAGCGGAGTCTGGGCGGCGCTGGAGGATTCGCCGGTGAGCCGGTCCTGGCTGGAGGCCGCCGAACAGTTCGGTGTCCAGCAGAGCCTGACGTTGGTCGCCGCCCTGCTGGTGGTGGTCTCGATGCTGTTGGCGGTGCTGCGCTCGCTGGTGACCTACGGAAACCTGGTGCTGTCCCGCAGTTCCGGGGCGGGCGGCGACGTGCTGGCATTGAGCTACGGGCTGCTGCGGGTGCGCGAGCACAACTACGACATGCGCCGGTTGCGCGGCGGAACGCTGCGCCGGCCGCTGCTGGTGCGGTTGTTCGGCGGGGCGCGGCTGGACGCGGCGATGACCGGGGTCAACGGGGAAGGCGAGTCGTCGATCCTGCTGCCGCCCTGCCCGCGGGCCACCGCCGAGGACGTCTTGACCGGGTTGGTCGCTGACCCAGCGGTGGTCACCGGCCCGCTGCGCAAGCACGGCCCCGCGGCGACCCGCCGGCGCTGGACGCGGGCGCTGCTGGTGCCGGTGGCTCTCGGGGCCGGGCTGGCGATCGCGACGACGGTCGTTGAGCTACCGCAGTGGTGCTGGCCGGCCTGGGCAGCAATGACATTGGGGGCTGCGCTGCTGGCCGTCGACCGGGTGCGTGCCTTGGGGCATCGCGTCGACGCGCACTGGCTGTCGGCGCGCACCGGCAGCTGGGAACAGCGCCGCTACTGCATCGCCACCGCCGGCATCGTCGGTTGGACGGTGCGCCAGAGCTGGTTTCAGCGCCGCGCCGGGGTGGCCACCCTGATCGCGGCCACCGCCGCCGGCGTCAAGGCCTACCGGGTGATCGACGTGCCGGCCGAGTGGGCGTGGTCGGTGGCCGCGCAGGCATCGCCCTGGGTGGCGAGCAGCAAGTGGGCGCGCTGAGTCCCTGCCCCGCGTTTCGGCGACTGTGCGGAATGGTTGGCAAAAGGGCGAATTGGCAACGAAACCGCACACTCGGCGGGCGGGGAAGAGCCAGCCGAGCGTTACGACTCGCGATTGAACTGCCGAATGGCCACGATCCGCGCCCGCAGCTGATCCGAGGTCGCCGCCGCCACCGGGGGGCCGCCGCAACGCCGGCGCAACTCGTTGTGAATCCAGCCGTGCGGTTTGCCGAGCCGATGATGGGCCGCCGACACCAGCGCGTTGAGTTCGTGGCGCAGCTCGCGCAGCTGCCCGTGCGTGGTCACCGGCACCGCAACCCCGCCGTCGTTGACTGCCTTGGACCGCCGGTCCAACTGCTCTTCCTGCCTGCGTCGCAATAGGTCTCGCATCTGATCGGCGTCCAGTAGCCCGGGAATGCCCAGGTAGTCGGCCTCCTCCTCACTGCCGGCCGGGGTCGCGGTGCCGAACGAGGCGCCGTCGAAGATCACCTGGTCCAGCTCGGCGTCGGCCCCCAACGACTCGAACTTGTTCTCCATCTCCGACGGCTCGTCACGCCGGCGCTCGGCCTCGGCGAACTCGTCGCGCTCGGATTCCCGATGCGGCTTGCCGAGGACGTGGTTGCGCTGCTGCTCCAGCTCACTGGCCAGGCCCAGCAATGACGGCACCGACGGCAAGAAGATGCTGGCGGTCTCGCCGGGCCGCCGTGACCGCACGAACCGGCCGATTGCCTGCGCGAAGAACAACGGGGTGGAGGCACTGGTGGCGTAGACCCCGACCGCCAGCCGGGGCACGTCGACACCCTCGGAGACCATTCGCACCGCCACCAGCCAGGGGGTGGTGGCCGCGGAGAACTGGGCGATCTTGTCCGATGCGCTCGGGTCATCGGAGAGCACCACGGTGGGTTCCTCGCCGGTGTGCCGCTTCAACAGCACGGCATAGGCGCGGGCCGCCTTCTGATCGGTGGCGATGATCATGCCGCCGGCATCGGCCATGCCGCCGTCGCGCAACTGGCGCAGGCGGGTGTGCGCGGCGGGGATCACCGCCGGCATCCACTCGCCGGCCGGGTCC
>NZ_LT546166.1:42586-51521 GCF_900078685.2 Mycolicibacter icosiumassiliensis
CTTCTCCGGCGAACCCCACCAGCCCCCAGGTGTGCGCGGCGGTGATCACCGCCGGCATCCACTCGCCGGCCGGGTCCAGCGCGGTTCGCCACGCCCGGGCGGTGTGCTCGGCGGTCAGCGGCTCGCCGAGTCGGGCCGCGTGCTCCTCGCCGGCGCTGTCGCGCCAGCGCGCCTCGCCGGAGTAGGCCATGAACACCACCGGGCGCACCACGCCGTCGGCCAGTGCGTCGGTGTAGCCATAACTGTCGTCGGCCACCGAGCGCAGGTGGCCGGCGCCGTCGGGCTCGTAGTTGACGAACGGGATGGGGCTGTCGTCGCTGCGGAACGGGGTTCCGGTCAGCGCCAGCCGGCGGGTGGCGTCGTCGAATGCCTCGCGGATGCCGTCGCCCCAGCTTTTGGCGTCGCCGCCGTGGTGGATCTCGTCGAAGATCACCAGGGTTTTCGCGGCCTCGGTACGCACCCGGTGCCGGGTGGGGTGGCTGGCGACCTGCGCGTAGGTGACGACGACGCCGTGGTACTCCGAGCTGGTCTGCGAGTCGGAGTTGGAAAACCGCGGATCCAGCGCGATGCCGTGCGAGGCGGCGGCCGACGCCCACTGCACCTTGAGGTGTTCGGTGGGCACCACGATAGTGATCCGCTCGACGGTCCGGTCGGCCAGCAGCTCGGCGACGATACGCAGCGCGAACGTCGTCTTACCGGCGCCGGGGGTGGCCACCATCAGGAAATCTCGCGGCTTGGCGGTCAGATAGCGCACCAGAGCCCGGCGTTGCCAGCCCCGCAAAGCCCGGGTGCTGGGCGCTGCTTCAGCCCGCACCCGGTCTCCTATCTGATCGAGATGCAGTCTAGGGCAAGCCGATAGCATCGCTGGTGTGTCCACCCCGCCTGAGCCGGAATCCGTCCGTGTCGAGCGGCTCCGCGATGCGCAGACCAAGGCGGTCGCGCTGTTCGACGAAATCGAGCGCCGCGGCATGGTCCGCCCCGGCGTCGGCGAGCGGCAGCTGTCCGACGAGATCCGGGACCTGGCCGCCGACATGTTCGGGGTGACGCGGCACTGGCACCGGCGGGTGGTGCGGGCCGGGGAGAACAGCCTGCTGCCGTTTCACGCCGACCCGCCCGACCGTGTCATGGCCGGCGACGACATCGCCTACCTCGACCTGGGTCCGATCTTCGAAGAGTGGGAGGCCGACTTCGGCCGCACCTTCGTGCTCGGGAATGACCCGGACAAGCTGGCGCTACGCGACGCGCTACCTGGGGTGTGGAGTGCCGGGCGGGCCTTCTTCGAGGCGCACGCCGACATCACCGGCGCCCAACTGTACGACCACGTCGTCGGCCTGGCCCAGCAAGCGGGCTTCGAGTTCGGCGCTCCCATTGCCGGGCACCTGCTCGGGGAGTTTCCGCACAAGAAAATCTCCGGTGACGACGCCCGGTTCTACGTCGCGCCCGGATCCGACGAGCCGATGCGCCGGACTGATCCCACCGGCCGGGTCTGTCACTGGATCCTGGAGGTGCACCTGGTGAACTCCGACCGTGGGTTCGGCGGCTTCTACGAGCAGCTGCTCGATCTCTAGCGTGCCTGATGGCCCGGCCCCACAGCTCGTTGCCGCGCTCCGCGCATCACCACCGGGCGACCTTGCACTCTCCATAGGCGAGTGCTAAAAATGACGTTGGCACTCGCGACCGGCGAGTGCTAGGTCGGGACGGTGAGGTACGGGGCCGCACCTGCGGAGCACACCCACAGCCGTCCGTCGCGGGCACTGCACCCGACCGACAAGACGTGCACCCCCTAACCGGAGGAAACACTTCGCAATGGCTAAGCAAATTGCGTATGACGAAGAGGCCCGTCGCGGCCTCGAGCGGGGCCTGAACGCCCTCGCCGACGCGGTCAAGGTGACGCTGGGCCCCAAGGGCCGCAACGTCGTCCTGGAGAAGAAGTGGGGCGCCCCCACGATCACCAACGATGGTGTGTCCATCGCCAAGGAGATCGAGCTGGAGGACCCGTACGAGAAGATCGGCGCCGAGCTGGTCAAAGAGGTCGCCAAGAAGACCGACGACGTCGCGGGTGACGGCACCACCACCGCCACCGTGCTGGCCCAGGCCCTGGTCAAGGAAGGCCTGCGCAACGTGGCTGCCGGCGCCAACCCGCTGGGTCTGAAGCGCGGCATCGAGAAGGCCGTCGAGAAGGTCACCTCGACCCTGCTGGCTTCGGCCAAGGAGGTCGAGACCAAGGAGCAGATCGCGGCCACCGCCGGTATCTCCGCGGGCGACCAGACCATCGGTGACCTGATCGCCGAGGCCATGGACAAGGTCGGCAACGAGGGTGTCATCACCGTCGAGGAGTCCAACACCTTCGGCCTGCAGCTGGAGCTCACCGAGGGTATGCGCTTCGACAAGGGCTACATCTCGGGCTACTTCGTCACCGACGCCGAGCGTCAGGAAGCCGTCCTGGAGGACCCCTACATCCTGCTGGTCAGCTCCAAGATCTCGACCGTCAAGGACCTGCTGCCCTTGCTGGAGAAGGTCATCCAGTCCGGCAAGCCGCTGCTGATCATCGCCGAGGACGTCGAGGGCGAGGCCCTGTCGACCCTGGTCGTGAACAAGATCCGCGGCACCTTCAAGTCCGTTGCCGTCAAGGCCCCGGGCTTCGGTGACCGTCGCAAGGCGATGCTGCAGGACATGGCGATCCTCACCGGTGGCCAGGTCATCAGCGAAGAGGTCGGCCTGTCGCTGGAGAGCGCCGACGTCGCCCTGCTGGGCACCGCCCGCAAGGTCGTCATCACCAAGGATGAGACCACCATCGTCGAGGGTGCCGGTGACTCCGACGCCATCGCCGGTCGGGTGGCCCAGATCCGCGCCGAGATCGAGAACAGCGACTCCGACTACGACCGCGAGAAGCTGCAGGAGCGCCTGGCCAAGCTGGCCGGCGGTGTTGCGGTGATCAAGGCCGGGGCTGCCACTGAGGTGGAGCTCAAGGAGCGCAAGCACCGCATCGAGGACGCGGTGCGCAACGCCAAGGCCGCCGTGGAGGAGGGCATCGTCGCCGGTGGCGGCGTGGCCCTGCTGCAGGCCGCTCCGTCGCTCGACGAGCTCAAGCTCGAAGGTGACGAGGCGACCGGTGCCAACATCGTGCGTGTCGCGCTGTCGGCTCCGCTGAAGCAGATCGCCTTCAACGCGGGCCTGGAGCCCGGCGTGGTCGCCGAGAAGGTCACCAACTCCGCCTCGGGCACCGGCCTCAACGCCGCCACTGGCGAGTACGAGGACCTGCTCAAGGCCGGCGTTGCCGACCCGGTGAAGGTGACCCGCTCGGCGCTGCAGAACGCGGCGTCCATCGCGGCACTGTTCCTGACCACCGAGGCCGTTGTCGCCGACAAGCCGGAGAAGGCGGCCGCACCCGCGGGCGACCCGACCGGTGGCATGGGCGGCATGGACTTCTAAGAGTCTGAGCACGATAAGGCCCGGTCTGCTTCGGCAGGCCGGGCCTTTTCGTACCCGCGCTGCCGGTGCGCGAGGATAGTCCCATGGAGATCCTGCTGCTGGGCACCGGCAGCGCCGACGGCTGGCCGAATCCGTTCTGTCGCTGCGACTCCTGCCTGGCTGTGGCGGAGTTACGTGGCCAGACCGCGGCGCTGGTCGACGACGTCCTGCTGCTGGACTGCGGCCCGGAGGCGCCTCGGGCCGCGGTGCGATTCGGCCGATCCCTGGCCGCTGTGCGGCACATCCTGTTCACCCACGGCCACCCCGACCACGTCGGACCCGCGGCATTGCTGATGCGGCACTGGACCGGGGCGACCGAAGCGCTGGACGTGGTCGGCCCGGCAAGTGCACTCGACCAATGCCGACATTGGGTGGGACCGGATGACCCGGTGCGGTTCGTGACCGTGCAGGCCGGTGACCGGATTCGGCTCGGTGACTACGACGTGCGGGTGCTGGCCGCCGCGCACGGCGCCGACATCGGCGGTGACGCAGTGCTTTACGACCTGGAATCTGTTGGCGGTCGGATCTTCTGGGCCACCGACACCGGGCCGTTGCCGGAAGAAACACATGCCGCGGTGGCCGGTGCCGGGTACGACGCGGTGTTCTTGGAGGAGACGTTCGGCAACTACACCGGGCACGGTACGGAGCATCACGATCTGCCGGCGTTCACGGCAACCGTGGCGCGGCTGCGGGGCTGCGGCGCCGTCACTGCCGCCACCGACGTCGTCGCGGTACACCTGAGTCACCACAATCCTGCTGAGCCGGAATTGACTGCGGTACTGTCTGATTCAGGTGCTCGGCCGGGACGTGACGGTGAGGTGGTGCGGGTGGGTGCGGTCGGTACGGCATCCACTCGGACTCTGGTGCTAGGTGGGGCGCGCTCGGGCAAGTCCGCGCATGCCGAGGCGCTGCTGGCCGCCGAGCCGGCCGTGACCTACCTTGCTACCGGCGGGGTGCGTGAAGGTGACCCGGAATGGGCCGAGCGGGTTCGGCAGCACCGCGCCCGACGCCCGTCTGCGTGGCACACCGTGGAAACCGTCGACGTCGCCGATGCGCTGCGCGTCGCCGAAAACCCATTGCTGCTGGACTGCCTCGGCACCTGGCTCACCGCGCGGATGGATCTGCACCACGTGTGGGACGGCGGCGCGTTGGACGGCGTGTACACCGATATCGATGAGCTGGTGTCGGCCTGGCGGGCCTGCCCGGTGCGCACGGTGGCGGTGAGCAACGAAGTGGGCAGCGGGGTAGTGCCGCCCACCGCGTCGGGACGGCTGTTCCGCGACCTGCTCGGCGTGCTCAACGCGCGGATCGCCGCGGCCTCCGACGACGTAGTGCTGATGGTGGCCGGCCGGCCGCTCAGGCTTCCTGCGGACTGACTCTGAGATCGACACAGTCGCTTTAGCAAGGGGTTTCACCCGGCGCCTCCGAGGTGGCGACCCGGATAGCCGTGTTCCATAGCTGTCACTTTGGTACCGGGCCAACGGGCATGTGGGTGCGTCGGAAACGGATAGCGTCAGCGAAATCACGCGGTCGTGGTGGAGAGGCGAGTCTGTTGATCTCCAGGCGATAGAATCCCATTTTGGCAATACAATGGTAATCTCGTTGCTGTGTACGTGACGGTGGACCGGGTGGGAAGGGTGGTGATTCCCAAGGCGCTGCGTGTCGCACTGGGAATCACACCGGACACCCCGCTCGAACTGATTCCCGACGGCTCCGGTCTGCGGATCGAGCCGGTTCGACGGCGCTCACGGGCCATCGGTACCAGCGATGGGCTGCCGATCCTCGGCGACGTCGACGGTGCCGTGCTGACCGACGACGACGTGCGTCGGCTGCGCGATGACACCCAACGCTGATCGGTGGGCGTGCGACACCAGTGTTGCCGTCGCCGCTCTCGATCCGGCCCACCAAGCACACCCTGCCTGCCGTCGAGCCCTCGTCGAGCTTCGTCCTGCGCTCGCGGGGCACGCGGCGTTCGAGACGTACTCGGTGTTGACCCGGCTTCCGCTTCCGCTTCCGCTGCGTTTGAGTGCGGCCCAGGCGGCCTCGGTGCTGACCCAGGCGTTCCCGCAAGACTGCTGGCTCGAGGCAACCGCGACACGTGACCTGCGGGAGCGGCTGGCCGATTTGGACATCGTCGGTGGCTCGGTCTATGACGCCTTGGTCGGACAGGCCGCCATCGCCAATCAACGGACCTTGCTGACCCGCGATCGTCGGGCGGAGCGAACCTACCGCGCACTCGACGTCGACTACCGGTTCGTGGACTGACGTGACCGCGGGGTCAGGCTCCCTGCGCAGTGAGCTTTAGGTCGACACAGTCGCTGTAGCAAGGGGTTTCACCCGGCGATTCGGGGGTGGCGACCCGGATCAGCACTGCGCGGCTCGGGGCGATCGCCAGGCTGGCCAGCTCACCGGCGTCGGACACTTCGGCGGTGCCGTCGACGATCACGGTGTAACCGCCCGGAACCGGCGGCGGCCACATCACGGTCACGTCGCTGCTGCGGGCCAGGTTCGCCCGGCTACGCCGGCCGCCGAGCGCACCGATGTGCACGGTATCGCCTTGCAGTACCGGCACCACCGGCACCGGATGCGGTCGGTTCTCGGCGTCGACGGTGATCAGGTAGGCGTAGTCGTAGCCCACCAGTTTCTCCGCGAGCCGGTCGAAATCCACGTTGGAGGCCATGGGCGCGAGCCTAAACCGCGGGACTGTCAATCCGCCTTGAGTTGCACGCAGTCATGGGCGGTGCCGACGGCCCGCTGGGTGCCGGCCTCGAAGACCGGCCGGTGCAGCAGGGCCTTGGTCGGCGTCACCAACACCGGGCCGGCCGGGTCGTCGGGGAGCTCGGCCTGGCCGTCAACCAACAGCGAGTACTCGCCGACCTCGCGGGCTGGCCAGACCAGGCTGACACCGGCGCGGGCCGCGATGTTCTGCCGGCCGTGGGCGCCGACCGGTCCGATATCCACCCTGGTGCCGTCGAAGGTCGGGGTGATCGCGGTGCTGCGAACCCGATAGTCGTCGCCGACGGTCACCAGGAACGCGAAGCCGTAGTCCTGGAGCAACTCGCCCAGCCGGGCGAGGTCGACGGGCTTGGCCATGGTGTCCAGGGTAGGGGCACGCAGGGTTCGCCACGGCGGGCTTTCCCGCGTCGATGCGACGGCAGGGCCGGAATCGGCCGACCAGGCGGGGTCAGCCTCCGTTTCCGCCGGCTCCACCGTTCCCGCATCGCCGGCACCACCATTGCCGCCGGCACCCATCAGCCAGCCGCCGGACCCGCCGTCACCACCGGCACCGCCATCGACGCCGGCCCCACCGGTGCCGCCGTTACCGATCAGTCCGGCGTCGCCGCCGTCGGCACCAGCAGCGCCGGTGCCGCCGTCACCGAACCACAAACCCCCGTCGCCGAGGTTGCCGAACACTCCGGAGGAGCCCAGCAGGGAGTCGTTGGTGCCGGTGAACTCATCGAGGCCGTTGCCGATCAAATCGCGGCCGAACAGGTAGACGAAGGGGGTGTTGATGATCGGATCCAGCCACTGACCCAGCGGGCTGTCGATCCAGTCCTGCTGTGAGTCGTGCATCGGCTGATAGACCCACTGGTCGAACAGCCCCGCCCAGTCGAGGGGATCACCGGTGGCCGGTGCCGCACCCACCACCAGGGCCTGCCACGCCGAGGGGTCGAACAGGTCATCGATCCAGCCGAACTCGTCCGCACGGGCCGTCGGCGCGCCCGCCAGCGGGGACATCCCGAACGCCAAAAACGCCCCGACAGCCGTACCGGCACCGATCACCCGACCGCGACGACGACCAGACATGCCAACCTCCCCTTACCCGTGCACAGACCGAAGCTGCTCCTCAGCCTGCGCTCAGCACGCCGCGTCGAGCCGCGTAGCGCACTACCTGTCCTTGCGCCCGGTGCAGCGCCGACTACTCAGGTCGGCACCTGCGTAGCCGGGCGGCGCATCGCCGGGAATCGGGTAGTCGACTACGGAGACCGCGCGTCGACGGGCCGGGCAGGGTTGCGGTGTCGACCGAATCGAGGGCAGATGTGACCGCTTTTCACCAGACCGGACACCGGTATGAGGCCGCCCTGCGGCGGCTTCCCGACGCGCATTCCCTGGCCCTGCGCTTGCGTGACGCCGGTGTCGCCGACGAAGTGATCTGCGGCTACCTACAGATCGAGCCCGAAGGACTCGACAGCATCATCCGGCTGGCACACCAAAAACTAGATGCGGAGCTGCACAAGATTCCCGAGTAGTAAACCGGCTCGAACTGCAACCGCTGTCACGCCCGGCATCCGAAGAGCTGCTGGCCGTGGCGCTCGGTGCGGTGACTGGGCCCCTCACGGTTTCACGTCGGTAGGCCAGGTCGGGTCACCGGAACGACCGTCAACAATGTGTCCAATCCATGGAAGTCCTGCGGGTTGGTGGTGAACAGCGGCAGACCTTCGGCGATCGCCACGGCTGCGATCATCAGATCGGCAACCCGACGGCGGGGTTTGCGTCCGGCGCCGATGACCGCGGCGCAAACCCTGCCGTAGGCCCGGGCGGCCTCGGTGGCGAAGGGAATCGGGTCGAACTCGTTCTCGGCACGCTGGAGCACATCCAGGCGGCGCGCGCGCTCGAGGTGCTCGTCGTACTCATCCTGGGCGCCGTTTCGGCGCACTTCGTGTGGCCCGGCCGACAGTTCCGCCAGGGTTATCGCGCTGATCGCCATCGCCTCAGGCAACTGCTGTGGATCGATCCATCGACGCAAAATCATGATGTTGGTGTCGAGCAGACCACGCTCATGATCAGCGGGCATAGGGGTCGTCCGCATCCTGATCAGCGGTGACGTCCTGGTCGGCGCGGAAGGCGTCAAGCGAAATGCCCGGCGCGCCGCGTGACATCGCCGCGAATTCGGTGCGCGACACAAATCGCCTGCGCTGGCGCAGCGGAATCAGTTCAGCGATCTGATGCCCGTCCCGGGTGACGGTGAACGACTGCCCGTGCTGGACGGCATCCATGATTTCCTTCGAGCGGTTCCGCAGGTCGCGCTGGGTGATCTCGGGCTGTGCGGGCATGGAGTCTAGGGTACGCGGATGTGCTACCGAGTGCTACGGGGTAGCACTCGACTTACAGGCGTTTCGTCGTCGTGGGTACCCCGACTGCGGGCTCGGTGCTCAGCATCGGCCACGCCGAGGGGTTCCGAACGCTAAGAACGCGCCGTGGCTTATCCGCCGGGCTGGCCTTGGATGTTGTCCTGGGTGCTGCCAGTGCCGCCGTCTAAACGTTCTGGCCGGGGGTGCCTGGAGCGCCGGGCTGGCCTGTCGTGCCGGGCTGGGTGGTGCCGTCGCCGCCGGTGCCGCCGGGACCACCGGCGCCGCCGTCACCGGCGGGGGAGGACGCGGTGCCGCCGTCGCCACCGGTGCCTCCGGGTCCGCCGTCGCCGCCGGGAGCACCGCCGGGGGGGTTGCTGCTGGTGCCGCCGGTG
>NZ_LT546166.1:51688-55568 GCF_900078685.2 Mycolicibacter icosiumassiliensis
CCGGCGGTGTCGGCCACCGTCGCGTCCGCGCCGGCGCCACCAGATCCGCCGTTACCGCCCTTGCCGGCGTTGCCACCTACGCCACCGTTACCCGATGTGGTGCCGCCGGAACCACCGGTGCCACCGTTGCCACCGACGCCACCGACCGCACCGGCGGTGCCGTTGCCGTTGGGGTCGGTGATGCCATTCACGGGGGCGCCGACGCCGCCCGCACCACCGGCACCGCCGTTACCTACCGTGCCACCGCTACCACCGACACCACCATTGCCGCCACCCTGGCCGACGTTGTTTCCGGTGATCAGACCCGTACCGGCGCCACCCTGGCCGCCGGCGCCGCCGTCGCTGGCGTTTCCATCCTCGCCGGCAGTGCCGTCGGCACCGCTTGTGGTGCCCGTTCCACCGGTCCCGACAGTGCCAGCCAGGCCACCGTCGGCACCGGAGCCGCCCTTACCACCGTTACCGGCGCTGGCGCCACCGCCACCACCAAGGCCCTTGCCGCCGGCGCCGGCGGCCCCGCCGTCGCCGCCGTTGCCCAGTAGCCAGCCGCCGGCCCCGCCGGCACCGCCATCCAGGCTGGTGCCGGTGATGGTGTCGAGCACCCCGTCCCCACCGGTACCGCCGTTGCCGATCATCCCGGCCGCACCCGCGGCCGAACCGTCAATACCGGCGCCGCCATCGCCGAACAGCCAGCCGCCGGCGGTGGCGGCGACTAGGTCACCGGTGTCGGTGTCGAGGTGGGCGTCGAGGCCGTTGCAGATGATCCCGCAACTGTCCGCGGTGGCGAACAGTTGGTTGAGTGAGTCCAGGACTCCGGAACTGATCAGGCTCTGACCGAGGTCGTAGATCGGGGTGTAGATCCAGTCGTTGATCGTGGTCGCGACCAGAGTGTCCAACGTCGCCAACGGGTCCGCCCCCGCGGCCGCACCCGCCAGCCCGGATGGCTCAAACCAGGTGATCGCCGACCCCAGCAGGTCATCGAAAACGGTGTCGAACGCATCCGCGTGCGCCGGCACCAGCCCCAGCGGAGTCCCCAGCGCCAAAAACGCCCCGACGGTGGTGCCGGCGCCGACCACCCGAGCGCGACGATGACCAGACATGCCGAACCTCCCGAAAACCGTGGACAAACATCAACACCGCTTAGCTTCCGTTCAGAAACCCGCGTCGAGTCGCGTAGCGCACTACCTGTCCTTGCACCCGTCTCAGCGCCGACTACTCAGGTCGGGGCTGCGTAGTCGGGCGGCGCGTCGCCGGGAATCGGGTAGTCCACTACGGATACCGCGAGCCGACGGGCCGGGCAGGGTTGCGGTGTCGACCGAATCGAGGGCAGATGTGACCGCTTTTCACCAGACCGGGCACCGGTACGAGACGGCACTGCGGCGGCTTCCCGACGCGCATTCCCTGGCCCTGCGCTTGCGCGACGCCGGTGTCGCCGACGAAGTGATCTGCGGCTATCTGCAGATCGAACCCGAAGGACTCGACAGCATCCTCGAACTGGCACACCAAAAGCTCGAGGCTGAACTACACAAGATTCCTGAGTAGTAACCATCGGTGTCCCAAGATGTTTACCATCGACGGATGAGTGACCACTGGCCTTTGACAGGCCGGAGGGAAGAACTTCAGCTGGTCAGAGAGGCGCTTGCCGACACAGAGCGGCGGGGTGTTCTGATCGCCGGTCAAGCCGGTGTGGGCAAAACCAGGCTCGCCCGCGAGGCCGCCGAAGCCATGGCCGCGGCGGGCTGGGCGGTCAGCCGGCTGGCCGGGACGGCAACGGGGCGCTCGGTGCCGCTGGGCGCGTTCGCCCACTGGGTCGACGACTTTGATGCCAACCCGATGGCCATTGCGCGCCAAGTCATCACCGAGCTGCGGTCCGGCGCCGGTGAGGCACCGCTGCTGGTGGTCGTCGACGATGCCCACCTGCTGGATGATCTGTCGGCGCTGGCCGTGCATCAACTGGTGGCGCAAGGTGTCGCCACGGTGATCGCGACCGTCCGCAATGGCGAACCCGCCCCCGATGCGGTGTCGACGCTGTGGAAGGACGGCGTGCTGCGGCGGCTCGAATTGCAGCCGCTGTCACGCCCGGAATCCGACGAGCTGCTGGCCGCGGCGCTCGGTGCGGTGAGCCCGGACTGCCTGACGCGGATGTGGAAACTGACCCGCGGAAACGCGCTCTACCTGCGCCATCTCGTCGAACAGGAACGCGCGGCGGGCCGGCTGGTGTGCGAGGCCGGGCAATGGCGCTGGACGGCCGGATTGTCGATGTCGCCGACCTTGGTCGAGCTGGTCGAATCCCAGATCGGTGCGGTTCCCGATGATGTCCGCGAAGTCGTCGACTTGGTGGCGGTCGCTGAGCCCATCGACCGGTCTTGCCTGATGGTGCTGGCCAGCGCGAGGGCTGTCGAGATGGCCGAGGAGCGCGGGCTGATTCGGGTGTCGTCGAGCGCCGAGGTGGTGTATGTGGGCCACCCGCTGTACGGGGAGATCCGACTGCAGCAATGCGGCCCGCTGCGGCTGCGCCGCTTGTGCGGCGACGTAGCGACCGCCATGGCGCGCGAGCCGGCCCGGGTGGATCCGCTTCGGCTAGGTCTGTTGTGGCTGGAATCGGATCTGCCGGCTGACATCGCGGTGCTATCGCGTGCCGCCAACGTCGCGCGCTCGCGACTTGACCTCGTTTTGGCCGAGCGGTTCGCCCGCGCCGCCGCTGACGCCGGCGGCGGCCCGGTGGCCAAATTACTGCTCGCCTACGTGCTGTTCATGCGCGAACAGGGCGCGGAGACCGAGGAGATACTGCGCACTATCGATGCACCGGCGCTGCCCGCGGCGGGATTCGTCACTCCGGTAATCCTGCGCGCCGCGAACCTGCTGTGGGTGCTGCAACGTCCCGAACAGGCCTGGGAAGTCACCGAGCAGGCGCTGCGCGGCAACGACGACGCGGCGCTGCGCACATTTCGTGCCGTGCAGCTGGTGTTGGCCGGCCGGCCAGCTGAAACCATCGACGCGCTGGCCGGGGTCGACCTCGGCCAGCTCGACCCCTTCGGCCAGACCCTGGGCCGGTGCGCGGACGTCATTGCGCTGGGTGACCTGGGACGGACGAGTCGGGCCGCGCAGCAGGCCGAAGCCGGGTACGCGGTGATCGCCGAATCGCCGCAGGACAGTTTCCAGGGCAGCGGGCTAGCCGAATTCCACGCCTACGCGCTGCTCGCCGCCGGCTACCTCGAGGACGCCAGGATGGTCGCCGAGGCCCGGTATCGGCTCTGCGCAGAGCTACCTGGTCTGGTCGCTGCGATGGCGACCGCGGTGCTGGGCATGACCGCACTCGCCGGCGGCGATCTGCCCACCGCGCTGCGTTGCCTCAGTGAGGCCCGCGCCGGCATCGGCGGTTACGGCGAGACCAGCGGTATCTTCTACCGGTTCAAGATCCTGCACGTCGAAGCGCTGGCGCGCAGCGGGCAGGTCGACGCCGCCGTCGCGGCGTTGCAGGCCACCCACGACAGCCGGCACCCGGCCTACGCCTATGTCGAGTCGGGCTATCTGTTGGCGTGCGCGTGGCTGGCGGCAGCACAGGGCAGGGCCGGTGAGGCGCGCCGGAGTGCTTCTGCAGCAGTAGAATTCGCTCGCAGTCACGGTCAGCTTGCGCGTGAGGTGATGTGCCTGCAGACCGCCGCGCAAATGGGCGACGCCGAGGTCGCCGACCGGCTGGATGAATTGGCGGGCATCGTCGAGGGTCCTCGGGCAGCGGTGGCGGCCCGTTACGCACGGGCGCTGGCCGAGGGCGATCCCGCCGGACTGGGAGCGGCATCGTTGGATTTCGAAGCCATCGGCGATGTGCTTGCCGCCGCTGACGCCGCCGCGCAAGCCGCGGCGGGCTATCGGCAGGCCCCCC
>NZ_LT546166.1:55711-116673 GCF_900078685.2 Mycolicibacter icosiumassiliensis
GCGGCGGGCTATCGGCAGGCCGGCCTGCGCGGCAGCGCTTTGTCGGCCGGCGCCCGGGCTGATCAACTCGCCCAGCAATGTGGCGGTGCCACCAGCCCGGCATTGGCTGCGGCCAGGGTGACCCTGCCGCTCACGGAACGGGAGCGCGAGATCGCCCTGTTGGTGGCCCACGGCCTGTCGAACCGCGACATCGCCGAGGCGATGTCGTTGTCGGTGCGCACGGTCGAAGGCCATGTCTACCGGGCGACGGTTAAGGCCGGTGTCGCCACCAGAGCCGAATTGTCCTCGATGGTCCAGCGATTCGATCAAGCTGGGGCCGGCTTGTCTCCTGCGCCGGTGTGGGGACGTGATGCATCACGTCAGGATGCCCGCGAAACGTGATGGACAAGCGGGCTGTCGTGTCCGTACAGTGGTACGGACGTAGGAGGTGGGGTTATGTCCTCAATGGCTTCTGCTCGCCTGGAATTTCGGATCCGCCCGGATCGCAAGTCCGAGATCGAGCGTGCCGCAGCGCTCGTCCACGAACCGGTCAGCGAGTTCGCCCGGACCGCAGCTGAGGAGAAGGCCGAGCGGGTTCTTCGCGAGCACGAGGCGACGACGACCGTACCCCCGGAGTTCTTCGACGAGATGTTCGCCGCGCTTGACGCTCCGCCGTCGCCGAATACCGCCCTTACCCAGGCTGCTCAGCGCGCGCGCGAAGTCGTGATCCGCGACTGACTGGGATGCCCTTCCGCTCCCAACGCTTGGATCCGGACCGGCACTATGTCAGCGGCTTTAGCTGCGGCGAGCCGTCTCTGGACGCCTGGTTGCGCGAGCAGGCCGCCCCGGCGAGCGTTCGGAACACCGCTCGGACCTGGGTTTGGGTGGATCCGCCCGGCACGGTCGTCGGTTACTACGCTCTGGCGGCCCATAAGGTCGCACGCGCGGCCGTCCCCCGCCGAATTGGCCGCGGCGGGCCGGTCGAGATCCCGGCGGTTCTGCTCGCCCGGCTCGCGTTGTCCACGTCCTTGCAAGGGCAAGGGCTGGGCGTGGTCCTGGTCGCCGACGCACTCGCTCGTGTCGTCGAGGCCACCCACACGGTCGCCGCGAGACTCGTTGTGGTGGACGCCCTGCACGAGCGAGTCGCCCGATTTTACGAATCGCTGGGTTTTCGCCGCGTGCCGGACAGCCTCCTACTCGTCCAAAAGATCGCCGACATCGACGCCGCGCTCACACCGCCGACGTGAGATGGCCCGCGCCGCGCCTCGACAGGTTCTCCCTGCTGTGAACGGCGACGGGGCCGGCGTCGCCACCCGAGCCGAATTGTCTTCGATGGTCAGGCAATTCGATCAAGCATCGGCGTCATCGGGCTGATTCAAGACGGCGGGCCGCGATCTCGGCCATGATGGCTCTATGGAATTTCGCTACCTGGGCAACTCCGGCCTGCAGATCTCCGAGATCACCTACGGCAACTGGCTCACCCACGGATCGCAGGTCGAGAACGACGTCGCCACCGCGTGCGTGCACGCCGCGCTCGATGCCGGCATCACCACCTTCGACACCGCCGATGTCTACGCGAACGGGCGCGCCGAGGAGGTACTGGGCGCCGCGCTGAAGGGACGGCGGCGTGAATCGCTGGAGATCTTCACCAAGGTCTACTGGCCGATCGGGCCGGCCCCGTTGGGCCGCAACGACACCGGCTTGTCCCGCAAGCACATGATGGAGGCCATCGACTCCTCGCTGCGCCGGCTGGGCACCGACTACGTCGACCTGTACCAAGCGCACCGCTATGACTCCTTCACCCCGCTGGAGGAGACCATGCAGGCCTTCGCCGACATCGTCCGGGCGGGCAAGGCGCTCTACATCGGTGTCAGCGAGTGGACTGCCGAACAGATCCGCCAAGCCCACGGGATGGCCCGCCAGCTCGGCATATCGCTGATCTCCAGCCAACCGCAGTATTCGATGCTGTGGCGCGTGATCGAGCCCGAGGTAGTCCCGACCTGCCGAGAACTCGGACTCAGTCAGATCGTCTGGTCGCCGATGGCCCAGGGCGTGTTGTCCGGCAAGTACCTGCCGGGTCAGCCGCCGCCGGCCGGCTCGCGTGCCACCGACGAGAAGGGCGGCGCGAACTTCATCAAACGATTCATGACCGACGACGTGCTGACCCGGGTGCAGCAGTTGGCACCGATCGCCGCGGAGCTGGAGCTGACGACGGCACAGCTGGCCATTGCCTGGGTGCTGCAGAACGACAATGTCGCCGCCGCTCTGGTCGGGGCGTCGCGCCCGGAGCAGGTTGCCGAGAACGTCAAGGCCGCCGGCGTGCGGATCCCCGATGAGCTGCTGGCCCGCATCGATGAGGTGCTGGGCGACGCGGTGACCAGCGACGCCGACGTGGTGGCTCGCTCCACCCCGGCCAAACGGTTGATCTAGGCCGTTACACCCGGCACAGGATCTGGCTGTGCGGGATCAGCAACCAGCCGTCGGGATGATCGGCCCAGTCCCGCCAGGCCTGTGAAATCGCTTGCAGCTTGGTCTGATCGGCGGCAGCACTGTCGAGCAGCTGCTGGGCGATGGCCGATTGCAGGATCCGGTCGGCCCACATGCCGCCCCAGTGCTCCCGGTCGGCGGGTGTGCCGTAACACGTCGCGCTCGCCGTCGGGGTGACGTCGGTGAACCCGGCCGCGTGCGCCCAGGCCAGCAGATGCCGGCCCGCGTCGGGCTCACCGCCGTTGGCTCGCGCGGCATCGCGATACAGCCGCAGCCAGTCGTCCAACTCGGCCGATGCCGGATACCAGGTGAACGCCTCGTAGTCGCTGTCTCGCGCGGCCACCACGCCGCCGGGCTTGCACACTCGGCGCATCTCGCTCAACGCGGTCACCGGATCGGCGACGTGTTGCAGCACCTGATGGGCATGTACCACGTCAAAACTGTTGTCGGGGAACTGCAATGCGTGCACATCAGCAACCACAAAGTCGATGTTGTGCTGCCCCCGTTCACGCGCGTAGTCGCGGGCCAGATCCAGTGCCTCGGGGATGGGCTCGATGGCGGTCACCCGGCCCGGTGCGACGAGGGCGGCCAGGTCCGCCGTGATGGTTCCGGGGCCGCAGCCGACGTCCAGCAGCTGCAAACCCGGCCTCAGCGACTCCAACAGATAGGCCGCGGAGTTCTGTGCCGTGCGGGAGCGGTGGGCGCGCAATACCGATTCGTGGTGGCCGTGGGTGTATTTGGGCGCTGGGGACTTCGTCACGTCAACATATTATGAGACAGAATCGCGTTGTCGGATGCGTCGTCGTTCGCCGACCGTGCGGTTTCATACCCAACACGCCGGGGTCGGCGTATGAAACCGCACGTTCGGTGGCGCACTACCGCTCGCTTGTGGATGGCCGTCGGCCGGTGGTCAGAATTCCTGCGAACCTCCGGCCATGCAGACCATTGAGTGGCCGTTTCTGGCAGGCGAGGCACTTGAGTCCGGTGCACTGACGTTCCGTGAACTCCGCCGCTTTCACGCCGCCGTCTACCCGGGCGTGTGGGTGCCGCGGGAAGCCGACCTGTCGCCGCAGCAACGCGCCCGGGCCGCGTGGCTGTGGTCGCGCCGCCGAGGCGTCCTCGCGGGGCTATCTGCTGCGGCGCTCTTGGGAACCAAGTGGATCGAATCTGATTGCCCGGCAGAACTCATCCATACGAATCGGCGGCCGCCGAACCTGATCCGGGTGCACACCGACACGTTGCTAGCGGGTGAGACCGCCGAGATCGACGGTCTGCCGCTGACCACGGCCGCCCGCACCGCCTTTGACATCGGCCGACGGCTTCCGCTCAAGCAAGGCGTGCAGCGCCTCGATGCGTTGATGAATGCCACCGACGTAAAGGTGAGCGATGTGGAGGCGGTCATTGCCCGCCACCCGGGCGCTCGGGAGCTGCGTCAGCTGGCGAAGACGCTCGATCTCGTCGACGCCGGGGCTGAATCACCGTATGAATCGCTGACTCGACTGTTGCTGCTGCAAGCGGGATTCCCCAGGCCACAGACGCAGATCCCGATTTACGACGACTACGGGAACGTATTTGCGCGCATCGACATCGGCTGGCCGGAATTTCTCGTCGGTGTCGACTTCGAGGGTGCCCACCACTGGACCGACCCCAAGCAGCGCGAATGGGACCTCGAAAGGGCTGCGCTGATCGCGGAACGCGGCTGGCTGGACATCCGGTTGGCCAGCCGCACGCTGCACAACCGGCCGCGGGTGTTCCTGGACCGGGTGGGCGCGGCCTTGGTTGATCGCGGTTGCCCGAAGACGTGGTGACTGTGCGGTCCCATCCGGGACGAGCGGCGTGTTGCGTATGAAACCGCACGGCGGGGCAGGGGGAGGGGCAGGAGGCTCAGGACGGCGCGGGCTGACGGCCGCGTACCAGCCTGCCGGGCCGGGCCGCGGTGGGTTTGCCGTTCTCGGTGATGATCTCCCCGGAGACCATGGTCGCGACATAGCCATCGGCGGTCTGATCCAACCGGCGTCCACCGGCCGGCAGGTCATAGGTGACCACCGGCTTGTGCAGCCGCAGGTTCTGGTGGTCGATGACGTTGAGGTCCGCCTTGTAACCGACCGCGATGCGACCCCGGTCCTCGAGTCCGGCGACCCGGGCCGGGGTCGAGGTCAGTTCGCGGACCGCCTCTTCGACGCTGAGGCGCCCCGCTGCTCGGTCACGGGCCCAGTGCGTCAACACATAGGTGGGAAAGCTGGAGTCACAGATCATTCCGTAGTGGGCGCCGCCGTCGCCCAGCCCCAGCACCACGTCGTCGCGGCGCATCAGAGTCCCGACGGTGTCCAGCGAGTTGTTCTCGAAATTCGCCAGCGCGTCGAGCAGGATCGCGTGCCCGTCGTCTTCGAGCAGCCGGTCATATGCTTCTTCGACCGGGGAGACGCCGCGTGCCCGGGCCCGCGCCGCAATGCTCCTCGACGGATCCGGCTCGTAATCGGCGTCATCGCCCAGCGGGTACGTCCAGTCCCAGGACTGGGAGAGGTAGGCGATCGGGTTGGTCGGGACGACGCTGGGCTGATCGGCCAGAATCCGCTGCCGCACTTCGGGTTTGCGCATCTCGGCTACTCGCTGCGCCAGCGGCAAGCGAGCGATCTTCTGGTAGCTCGGGTACAGCACGAACGGGTTGATGCTCAGGTCCAGGCCGACCATGAGCCCGATCGGTCGCGGGAAGATCTGCGCGGTGACCGCGGCACCGGAGCTGTTGGCCTTCTCCACCAAGGCGATTGCGTCCGGCCAGATCGGCTCACCGGCGTTCCCGATCAGCAAGGTGAACGTGACCGGCAGCCCGGCATCGGTGGCCGCGTCGAAAACCTGCTGCAGCACAGGCTGATATGCGCGGTCCGGGAGGTCAGGGACGAACTGGATCAGGCCACCACCACCGTCGGCGATGCCGCGGCCGATCTCGAGGATCTCGGTGTAGGCGGCGTCATAGCTGGGGATCTGGGAGCCGCCCTGGGTGCGGTGGGTGACCAGCCGCGACGACGAGAAGCCTAGCGCCCCAGCCTCTGCCGCCTCTTGGGCCAGCCTGCGCATGTGCGCCAGATCCGCGGGAGTGGCCGGCTCGCGGTCGATGCCGCGCTGTCCCATCACGTAGACGCGCAGCGGCGAATGCGGCAGGAACGCCGCCACGTCGATATCCCGCTGCCGCATGTCGACGGCATCCATGAACTGCGGAAACGTCTCCCAGGTCCAGGGGAGTCCGTCGGTCATCACCACGCCGGGAATGTCCTCGACGCCGGCCATCAGGTCCACCAGCACGTCGTGGTCGGCGATGCGGCACGGCGCGAACCCCACCCCGCAGTTGCCCATCAGCGCGGTCGTCACCCCATGGGCCGATGAGGGATTGAGGCGATCCGACCAGATCGATTGGCCGTCGTAGTGGGTGTGCAGATCGACGAAACCCGGTGTCACCAGCAGGCCGGTCGCATCGATGACGTGCTGCGCGTCGCCGGTCACCCTGCCGACCTCGGCGATGACACCATCGCGGACCCCGACATCACCGACATAGGGTTGGCCACCCAGCCCATCGACGATCGTGCCGTTGCGGACCACGACATCGAGGCTCATCTAGTTAATCTACGACCGTGCGGTGCCGCATGCCAGGATGTATTCCATGATCGACCACCTGGGCATCAACTGCACCGACTTCGCCAGGTCGCAGAAGTTTTACGACGCGGTGCTCGACGTTCTGGGCTACACGCGGCAGTTGGATTTCGGCGAGGCCGTCGGCTACGGACGAGACGGCCACCCCACCTTCTGGATCGCCGACGCGGCCGCGGGTGACGCCTCGGGCCCCAATCGCGAAGTCCACGTCGCGTTCAGCGCCGCCGATCCCGAGCAGGTGCAGGCGTTCTACGACACCGCCCTGCGACTGGGCGCCGAGTCCCTGCACGCGCCGCGGCTGTGGCCCGAATACCACCCTAGCTACTTCGGCGCCTTCGTCCGCGATCCGGACGGCAACAACGTCGAGGCGGTCTGCCACCAGGCGTAGCGTCGGGCGGTATGACGGAGAACGACACAACCGCCGCTTTACGGGCCCTGCTCCGCGACGCATTCACCCGGCTGATCGAGCACTCCGACGAACTCACCGACGGGCTCACCGATGAGGTGGCCGGCTATCGGCCGACGGCGCAGGCCAACAGCATCGCGTGGCTGCTCTGGCACAGCGCCCGGGTCCAGGACATTCAGATCGCCCAGGTCGCCGGCGTCGAGCAGGTGTGGACCCGCGACGGCTGGGTGGACCGGTTCGACCTGGACCTGCCGCGTGATGACAGTGGCTACGGCCACAGCCCCGCCGATGTCGCCAAGGTTCGTGCCCCGGCCCAACTGCTGGCGGGCTACTACCGCGCCGTGCATCAGTTGACCCTGGGCTACCTGGACGGCGTCACCGCCGACGAGCTGGCCCGGGTCGTGGACACCCATTGGGACCCGCCGGTGACGGCGGGGGTCCGGCTGGTCAGCATCATCGATGACTGCGCTCAGCATCTGGGACAGGCCGCGTACCTGCGAGGCTTAAAAGGGTGAGCGCCCCAACTTGACACCTGTCGAGGCCCGGTGCGATCCGGGTCACAGCCCGGACTAGCATGGCGCCATGACCGCCACCAACTCAGTCGCTGCCTTCACCGGCACCGGAACCGTGTTCAGCCCCGCCACCGGGGAGACTGCCGGCGAGGTGCAGTGGACCGACCCTTCTGACGTCGAAAAGATCGCGGCCGGGCTGCGCACCGCCCAGCGGGAGTGGGAGCACCGCGGCGCCAAGGGCCGGGCCAAGGCCCTGGCCCGATTCGCCTTGTGGCTCGGCGACAACCGGGACGAGATCGAGAAGCTGCTGATCGCCGAGACCGGCAAGTCCAGCACCGACGCCGCGCAAGAAGTGCCGCTGCTGATCATGATCCTGTCGTACGTGATCAAGGTGATGGAGAAGGCGGTCGCCCCGGAGACCCGGCCGGCCTCGCTGCCGGTGATGAGCATCAAGAAGATCGCCATCCATTACCGGCCCCGTCCGGTGGTCGGCGTGATCGCGCCGTGGAACTACCCGGTGGCCAACGCGCTGATGGATGCCATCGGCGCGTTGGCGGCCGGCTGCGCGGTGCTGCTCAAGCCGTCCGAGCAGACCCCGCTCACCGCGGAGGTCCTTCGCCAGGGCTGGCTGGCCTCCGGCGCCCCGGACGTGTTCGCGGTGGTGCAGGGCGCGCGCGAGGTCGCCGAAGCGGTGATCGACAACTCCGATTACGTGCAGTTCACCGGCTCCACCGCCACCGGGCGCAAGGTCGCCGAGCGCGCCGCCAGCCGGCTGGTGCCGGTCAGCCTCGAACTCGGCGGCAAAGACCCGATGATCGTGTGCGAGGACGCCGACATCGACCTGGCCGCGCACGCCGCGGTGTGGGGCGCGATGTTCAACGCCGGTCAGACCTGCGTCTCGGTCGAGCGGGTGTACGTGCTCGAACCTGTCTACGACAAGTTCGTCGCCGCGGTCGTCCGCGATGTCGAGGCGTTACAGATGGGCACCGGCGAGGGCAAGCACTTCGGGGCGCTGATCAGCGACCAGCAACTGTCCATCACCGAGCGGCATGTCAAGGACGCACTGGCCGCCGGGGCGCGCGCGCTGACCGGTGGTGAACGCGCAGGCGGTCCGGGCAGCTTCTACCCGCCCACCGTGCTGGTCGACGTCGACCACTCGATGGCCTGCATGACCGAGGAGACCTTCGGCCCGACCCTGCCGATCATGAAGGTCGCCAGCGTCGACGAGGCGATCCGACTCGCCAACGACAGCGCCTACGGGTTGAGCGCCTCGGTGTTCTCCCGTGACGTCGCGCGGGCCAAAGACATTGCACTGCAATTGGACTGCGGAGCGGTGAACGTCAACGACGTGATCTCCAACCTGATGTGCACGACGGCGCCGATGGGTGGCTGGAAGACCTCGGGCATCGGGGCGCGCTTCGGCGGTGAGGACGGCATCCGCAAGTTCTGTCGGCAGGAGACCGTCGTCGCACCGCGCACCAACGTCGGTGCGGGCGGGAACTTCTACCACAATTCGCTCAAGACGCTGGCCCGAAGCAACCGGCTGATCACCAAGCTGGCGCTGGCGCGTCCGCGCCGCACCGCGAAATAGTGCGCGTCTTCACCGCGACGCTGTTCTGGCTGCTGACCACCGCAATCCTTGCGGTGGCGCTGCCGACGGCATGGGCGCAGTACAACCTCATCGACGCCGACGGCTACGCGCGGTTGGCGGAGCGGGCAGCGGCTCAACCGGCCCTGCAGGACGCGGTGGCGGCCGAGCTCAGCGCTCAGACGGTGCAGCTGATCCGGGGGAGTGGCTTCGGCATCGACCCGTCGGAGGTACGACAGGCGGCCCGCCAATACACCGCCGGGCCGTCATTTCCGGCGCAGTTCGTTCGGGTCAACCGGGACGGGCACGCGTGGCTCCTCAACGTCGGCGATCCCGGTCCCTGGGAGATCGACGTGATACCGATGCTGCGCGACGATGCGTTTGCGCAGCTGCTGTCCGACTACCCCATCACGTTGCCGGCCTCGTTGACGGTGCCACTGACGTCGACGTCCACGGAGGTGATGCGTCCCGGTGGGCTGCACCGGCTCGCAGTGTGGGGGCCGTTGCTCACTGTTGTATTGGGCGCAATGGCCGGATTGTGCGCGATTCTGACGCTGATCGCGGCACGGCACCGCGGCAGGGCCTTGGCGAGCCTGGGTGTTTCGGCGTTGTTGGTGGGCGCGGTCGGCTGGTCGGGGGTCGAAGTGGCGCGGCGCCTGCTCAACCAGGTGCTCAGCCAGGCGACCGGCGACATTCGCCGGATCACCGATGCCCTTGCCGATGTGGCCGAAGGGAGCCTGCACCTCTGGCTCAATCTGACCCTGGCGGCCGGTGCGGTGATGGTGCTGGTCGGGGTCGGAATCGCGCTGGCCGGTGGCCTGCGTAAGAAGTCCTGACGGGTCGACCTTCAGAACACCTCCACGAGTGCATGGTGACCACCGGCACGGGCCAGTCTGCGATCGCAGGTCACCAATGGTGCGTCCAATATCTCCGTCAGCGCGATGAACGTGGCGTCGGAGGCCGTCAGGTGGTGACGCAGCTGCCATACCCGATCGGCAAGTGAGCCGAGCGGGTATCGGGTCAACGTGATGTCGGCGATGTCGGCGCGTGCACCCAATTTGGGTGTGAGCGGTGCGTCAGGCCTGCCCCAGCGTCCGCCACAGGAACGAAAAGCTCAGCGCTGACTTGAACGCCGCCTGGGCGTTGTCGGCCGCGCCGCCGTGCCCGCCCTCAATGTTCTCGTAGTACCAGACCCGATGCCCGACGTCCTGCAGTGCCGCCGCCATCTTGCGGGCATGCCCCGGATGCACCCGGTCGTCTCGGGTGGAGGTGGTGATCAGCACCGGCGGGTAGGCGGCATCGGCGGAAATGTTCTGGTACGGCGAGTATTTACTGATGAACTCCCACTCGTCGGGGTCGTCCGGGTCGCCGTACTCGGCCACCCAGGACGCGCCGGCCAGCAGCAGGTGGTAGCGCCGCATGTCCAGCAGCGGCACCTGGCACACCAGCGCGCCGAACAACTGCGGGTAGGCGGTGAGCATGATGCCCATCAGCAGTCCGCCATTGCTGCCGCCGACCGCTCCCAGCTGTGCCACCGTCGTGATGCCGCGGGCCACCAGATCGGTTGCCACCGCGGCGAAATCCTCGGCCACCAGGTGCCGTCCTGCCAGCCCGGCCCGTACTCGCCGCCGCCGCGGATGTTGGCCAGCACGTAGGTGCCCCCGCGTGCCAGCCAAAGCCGGCCCAGCACACCGTCGTAACCCGGGGTGCGCGCCACCTCGAATCCGCCGTAGCCGCCGAGCAGTGTCGCGCCGGTGGCGCCCGGCGGGCGCACCACGAAGTACGGGATCGCGGTGCCGTCTTTCGAGGTGGCGAAGTACTGGCTGACCTGCAGCCCGTCGGCATCGAAAAATGCGGGAGCGGACTTGATCTCGGTCAGCGTCCCGTCCACCGGGCCATGCAACAGCCGCGACGGACGGTCGAATCCGCTTGAGTCCAAGAAGATCTCGTCACCGGTATCGTCGGCGGCCGCGATCACCGTGTTGGTGTTGGCCGGCACCGAGGCGACCGGCCGACGCTGCCAGTCACCTGGCGTGACGATCTCCACCCGGCTCGCCACGTCGTGCAGCGTGACCAGCACCAGCCGGTCGCGGGTCCATGCGTAGTGATGCATCGCGGTGTGGGTGTCCGGTTCGAAGATGACGCTGCACTGCGCTGTGCCGGCGAGAAATTCGTCGTAGTCGGCGGCCAACAGTGAGCCGGCTCGATACGACGCGGTGGCGGTGTCCCAGTCGGTGCGCAGATCGATCAGGATCCACTGCCGGTGCACCGACACCGAGGCGTCGGTAGGCGCGTCGATGCGGATCAGCTCGCCCTCGCGTAATTCGTAGACTTCGTCGTTGAAGAAGTCGATGGCCCGCGACACCATGGTGCGTTCGAATCCGGGGGTGCGGTCTCGGCCCGCGGCCACCACCACATCGGTTGTGGCTCCGACGAATACTGTCTCCGCCTGCGCCAGATCCTGGCCGCGGCGCCATCGTTTCACCATCCGGGGGTAGCCGGACTCGGTCAGCGAGTCGGCGCCGAAATCGGTGCCCACCAGCACCGTGTCGTCGTCCTCCCAGCCGATGCGTGTCTTGGCCTCGGGAAGCTCGAATCCCTGGGCGTCCGCGCCGACGAATTCTCTTGTTGCCATATCGAATTCACGCACCACCACGGCGTCTGATCCGCCGCGGGACAGCGATATCAGGGCCCGGGTGTGGTGGGGCTCGATCACGTTGGCCCCGCCCCAGACCCAGTTTTCGTCGTCGGCGCGGGCGAGCTCATCGAGGTCGATGACCACGTCCCACTCCGGGCTGTCGGTGCGGTAGCTGTCCAAGGTGGTGCGCCGCCACAGCCCGCGCGGGTTGGCGGCATCGCGCCAGAAGTTGTAGAGGTACTCCCCACGACGTCGCACGTAGGGGATGCGGGCGTCGGTGTCGAGCACTTCCAGCGCGGTGGCACGCATCGCTTCGAAGTCGTCGTCGCCGAACTCCTCGACTGTCGGGTCGTTGTGGGCGCGCACCCAGTCCAGGGACTGCTCGCCGGTAACGTCCTCCAGCCACAGGTACGGGTCGTCGATGTCTTCGGCAGGCATGGAAGTCATTGTGACCACGACGGTAATGTGAGTTGGGTAACACCCACGGCTAAGGAGCAGCATCGATGACCGTTTTCGCACGACCGGGTTCCGCAGGCGCGCTCATGAGCTACGAGTCGCGCTACGGGAACTTCATCGGGGGGCAGTGGGTGGCACCGGTCGGCGGTGAGTACTTCGAAAATGCCACCCCGGTCACCGGCCAGGTGTTCTGCGAGATCCCGCGCTCCACGGCGGCCGACATCGACCTGGCGCTGGACGCCGCGCACGCTGCCGCACCGGCCTGGGGCAAGACCTCCCCAGCCGACCGGGCGGCGATCCTGTCCAAGATCGCCGACCGGATCGACCAACACCGCGAGCAGCTGGCGGTCGCCGAGGTGTGGGACAACGGCAAGCCGATCCGGGAGGCGCTGGCCGCCGACATCCCGCTGGCCGCGGATCACTTCCGCTACTTCGCCGCGGCGATCCGCACCCAGGAGGGTGCGCTGAGCCAGATCGACAACGACACCGTCGCCTACCACTTCCACGAGCCGCTGGGCGTGGTCGGTCAGATCATCCCGTGGAACTTCCCGCTGTTGATGGCCGCCTGGAAGCTGGCGCCCGCCCTGGCGGCCGGCAACGCGGTGGTGCTCAAGCCGGCCGAGCAGACCCCCGCCTCGATCCTGTTCCTGATGAGCCTGATCGGTGACCTGCTCCCGCCGGGAGTCGTCAACGTGGTCAACGGATTCGGTGTTGAGGCGGGCAAGCCGCTGGCGACCAGCAACCGGATCGCCAAGATCGGCTTCACCGGCGAGACCACCACCGGGCGGCTGATCATGCAGTACGCCAGCCAGAACATCATCCCGGTGACCCTGGAGCTCGGCGGTAAGAGTCCCAACATCTTCTTCTCCGATGTGTTGGCCGCGGCCGACGACTTCCAGGACAAGGCTCTAGAGGGGTTTGCGGGATTCGCCCTCAATCAGGGCGAGGTGTGCACCTGCCCGTCGCGGTCGCTGATCCAGGCCCCCATCTACGACGAGTTCCTGGAACTGGCGGCGATCCGCACCAAGGCGATCCGCCAAGGCGATCCGCTCGACATCACCACGATGATCGGGGCGCAGGCCTCCAACGACCAGCTGGAGAAGATCTTGTCCTATATCGCGATCGGCAAGGACGAGGGCGCCACCACCGTCACCGGCGGTGAGCGCGCCGAGCTGGGCGGTGAGCTGTCCGGCGGCTACTACGTGCAGCCGACCATCTTCGCCGGCCACAACAAGATGCGGATCTTCCAGGAGGAGATCTTCGGTCCGGTGGTGTCGGTGACGTCGTTCACCGACTATGCCGACGCGATCGAGATCGCCAACGACACCCTCTACGGGCTGGCTGCCGGGGTGTGGAGCCGCGACGGCAACACCGCATACCGGGCCGGGCGCGACATCCAGGCCGGGCGGGTGTGGGTGAACTGCTACCACGCCTATCCCGCGCATGCGGCGTTCGGCGGCTACAAGCAGTCCGGCATCGGCCGGGAGAACCACAAGATGGTCCTCGACCACTACCAGCAGACCAAGAACCTGCTGGTGTCCTACTCCCAGTCGGCACAGGGTCTTTTTTGATGGGCATGTTCTGATGGACGCACCGGACCGGGTGCTGATCACCGACGCGGCCGCCGAACTGGTGGCGCGTCTGGTGGCGCGCCACGGCCCGGTGATGTTCCACCAGTCCGGCGGCTGCTGCGACGGGTCGGCGCCCATGTGCTATCCCGACGGCGACTTCATCATCGGTGACCACGACGTGCTGCTCGGCGTGCTGGAGGTCGGCATCGAAGTGCCGGTCTGGATTTCCGGTCCGCAGTTCGCCGCGTGGAAGCACACCCAGCTGATCATCGACGTGGTGCCCGGCCGCGGAGCCGGGTTCAGCCTGGAGGCACCCGAAGGCATGCGGTTCCTGACGCGCGGCCGGGCCTTCAGCGGCGACGAGAACACGCTGCTGGAAACAGTCCCGGTGATTACCGGGTCGTTACCACGCTGACCGGCGCGAACGCCGTAAAATCTGGTGGTGTGATTCCGCTGCCACGCCCTTGGTTGTTGAGCAGCGCCATGCTGGTCGGGGCTGCGGTCGGCATCTTGGCCGGGATCGGATTGAGCCTGGTCATCGCCGCGCCGCTGCGCCCGGACGTCGCGATCACGCTGGTGCTCGGAGCGCCCAGCATCGCGGGGCTGGTGCTGGTGTTCGTCTCCTCGCGTCGGTGGGTAACCGCACTGGGTGCGTTTCTGCTCGCGATGGCGGTCGGGTGGTTCAGTGCACTGGCCGCGATTCAGGTGGTGGCAGGTGTCTGACAACACCACCGACACCGGGTCACTGCCCATGACCGAGCCGCACATGGCACCGATCTTCGACACCGGGCCGCATCCGATACCGCTGCCCGGGCCGGCGGAGGCACTGGACGAGCCGGTGCTGGAGCCGGAACCGGAAAGCCCTACGTCGGCGTCCGCACCGCCGCCGGGCAAACCGCCCAAACCGGTGGTCCTCACAGGCCAATACCAATTCCTGAAGTGGTGGCAGCTGACCCTGGTGCTGTTGGCGGTATGGATTCCGGCCGCCGGGATCGGTCTGGGGCTGTTCGCCTGGTGGTACAGCCTGGCCGACAAGACACCGGCCGTCTTCGTGGTGCTGGTCTATGCCGCCGTGTGTGTGGTCGCCGGGCTGATCGTGGCGATGGTGGGGGAGAAGCCGCTGGTGTCGGCCGTGGCGATCGCGTTGATGTCGGCGGTGTTCGCCGCCGCGGTCGCCGCTGCGCCGCTGTACGGGCACTACTACTGCCAGCACGTGAGTCGCTGTGTCGCCGGAATTATCCCGTACTGAGGGTCAGCGGTACTGGACGACCCCGAGTCCGCTGATGCGTTGAAAGTGCGCAACATTCGCCGTGACAACCGGGATGCCCAGCGCCAGGCTGGTGCAGCCGATCCAGAGATCATTGGTGCCGATGAGTTCGCCGCGGCGGCGTAGCTCCCGCGACACCCGGGCATAGGTCAACGCGGTTTGCTCGTCGACCGGCGCCAGGGTGTGCCCGGCGCGGACGGCGTTGACGACGGGGTGATCGGGCTGGTCGAAGCCCTCCGCGAATTCGCCCAGCGCAACTGTGGACAGGAACAGTTCGGCTTCGGGTGAGTTTTTCAGCAGCCGGTGCGCCGCACCGTCGTCGTCGCCGGCAGAACGCTCTCGTTGCAGGTCGATCAGGAACGTGGTGTCGAGGCTCAGCCGGAGTGCCATCGGTCCTCGGGGGGGGTGTCGGCCTGCTGCGCCTCATCGAGGCGTGCCAGCACGTCCGCATCAACCGTGGGCGTCTCAGCCAGTGCGTCGAGCAGCGCCGCGGCGGTACGGGTGTCGTCGCGCCAGTGGGCGCGCTTGATGACCCGGGAGAACGACTCGTCAGGCGTGCGTCGAGCACCGCGGAGCCGCTCGTAGGCATCAATGTCGATGGAGATCGTTTTCGTCGCCACTATCCATGTATACATGCATGGATCTGTGTATGCTACTCATCCCGTACTGAACGGATTGGCCAGCCGAACTCCCTCGATCATCTGCCCGTCGCTGAGATCTTCAGTCCACAAGGTGTCGCACCGTAATTCGGCGGCGCTGCGGATGATCATCGCGTCCCAAAACGAAAGTTGATGCCGAGTCGACCACGTCGCCGCGGCGATGACGTCGTCCGGCAGGGGCGAGTGGACCCGCCAGCGTGTCAGGCTCTTCAGCCGGTCAGCCGCGGACTTGGGGTCCACGGGTGTGGCCGCCTTGCATGTCGCGTTGACGTAGAACTCCTGTAGTACCTGGACGCTCAGGGCGCCGCGGCGCTCCCGCCACAGCCGATCAACCAACGCTCGGGCGGACTCATGGCGCTCGCCGGCCGTCGCGTCGTAGGCGTAGAGCAGGATGCTGGTGTCGACGAATTCCATGGTCAGCGCTGGTGAAGGTCGTCCCGGGACCAGGTAATCGGTCCGAGCTGAAGGCCGGCATCCCCGTCCATCATCCGGCGTTCGAGATCGGCCACGTCGTCATAGTCGGCCACCTCGCCGACAACTTGCTCCAGCAATCGTGCGACCAGGCTCGACACCGACATGTCGCGTTGCGCCGCCAACACCTTCGCGCGACGGACCAGCTCCGCAGGCATGGTCAGCGTGATGTTCTTCGAGACCATGTGTTTCAGTGTCGCGCTGAAACACCGCCCCTAATTCAATCGCCGTTGGACGTGCTTACCGCCACTGCCCACAGCCAGCGCGGCCCCGATAGGGTAGGTCTGTGACCCACTATGACGTCGTCGTACTCGGAGCCGGCCCCGGCGGATACGTCGCGGCCATTCGCGCCGCCCAGCTGGGCCTGAACACCGCCATCATCGAGCCGAAGTACTGGGGCGGCGTCTGCCTGAACGTCGGCTGCATCCCGTCGAAAGCGTTGCTGCGCAACGCCGAACTGGCGCACATCTTCAGCCGCGAAGCCGAAATGTTCGGAATCAGCGGGGAGGCCAGCTTCGACTACGGCGCGGCGTTCGATCGCAGCCGCAAGGTCGCCGAGGGCCGGGTCGCCGGGGTGCACTTCTTGATGAAGAAGAACAAGATCACCGAGATCCACGGTTACGGCCGGTTCACCGACGCCAACACGCTGGCCGTCGAGCTCAACGACGGCGGAACCGAGACCGTCACTTTCGACAACGCGATCATCGCCACCGGGTCGAGCACCCGGCTGGTGCCGGGCACGTCACTGTCGGCCAACGTGGTCACCTACGAGCAGCTGATCCTGAGCCGGGAGCTGCCGAGCTCGATCATCATCGCCGGCGCCGGGGCCATCGGCATGGAGTTCTCCTACGTGCTGGCCAACTACGGCGTGGACGTCACCGTGGTGGAGTTCCTGCCGCGCGCGCTGCCCAACGAGGACGCCGACGTGTCCAAGGAGATCGAGAAGCAGTTCAAGAAGCTGGGTGTGAAGATCCGCACCGGAACCAAGGTGGAGTCCATAGTCGATGACGGTTCGACCGTGACCGTCACGGTCAGCAAGGACGGCCAGGCCGAGGAACTCAAGGCCGACAAAGTGTTGCAGGCCATCGGATTCGCCCCCAACGTCGACGGCTACGGTCTGGAGGCGGCGGGCGTCGCGCTGACCGAACGGCGCGCCATCGGCGTCGGGGAGTACCTGCAGACCTCGGCGCCGCACATCTACGCCATCGGGGACGTCACCGGGCTGCTGCAACTGGCGCACGTCGCCGAGGCGCAGGGCGTGGTGGCCGCCGAGACCATCGGCGGGGCCGAAACCATGTCGCTGGGCGACTACCGGATGATGCCGCGGGCCACCTTCTGCCAGCCCCAGGTGGCCAGCTTCGGGCTCACCGAGGAGCAGGCCAAGGCCGAGGGCTACGACGTCAAGGTAGTGAAGTTCCCGTTCACCGCCAACGGCAAGGCGCACGGCGTCGGTGACCCGAGCGGGTTCGTGAAGTTGATCGCCGACGCCCGCTACGGCGAGCTGATCGGCGGGCACCTGGTCGGCCACGATGTGTCTGAGTTGCTGCCGGAGCTCACCCTGGCGCAGAAGTGGGATCTGACCGCCAACGAGCTGGCCCGCAACGTGCACACCCACCCGACCATGTCCGAGGCGCTGCAGGAGTGCTTCCACGGCCTAACCGGCCACATGATCAACTTCTAAAGCGGTGACCGGCGAACCCAGCTGAGGCGCGAGAATGGCGGGCTACCACAGTGGTAGCCCGCCATCCGCGTCGGGGAATCCCGCGGATTACCAGCGGTGTCCCGCACCGACCGAGGAGAGGTCCTGGCGGTGGTGTTTGAGGTCGCGCTTCTCCTGCCGCAATGCCTTCTTGCGGTCGTGGTGGTCAAGCCGGATGTCCGGACCGGACTGGCTGTAGAGACTCATCCCGGGCTGGAACATCGCGGGAGCGGCGTTGGCCGCCGCGACTCCAGCACCGAACAGTCCCGACAGTCCGATCCCGACTGCGATCGCGGACGCACCCACCGCACGCTTTGCGTTCATGATCAACCACCTCTCTCGCTTCGAGCCCTGGCCCCGGCTGGGGCCGACAACACCCAGGTTGCAGCAGACCCCTTGCGGAGTACTCCACGGATTCTTGAGACATTCTTGCGTCGCACGCCAGCGCGCAGAGGGGCGGCGGCCAGTCGTTCAGCCGCCGTGGAGGAATTGCCGGTATACCTGGTACGTCTCGGCAGCGGGCCGGCACGGGCGAACCTCGAAAGGGTGGTGGCGCGATGCGCAACGTAACCCTCGAGTTCGGCGTGCTGGGACCGCTGGAGATGAGGGTGAACGGCACCCCGGTGCCGCTGGGTGCGGCGAAACAGCGGGCGGTGCTGGCCATGTTGGTGATCAACCACAACCGGCCGGTCTCGGTGGATTCCTTGATTCACGCGGTGTGGGGCGAGACGCCGGTCCCGGCGGCACGGGCAAGTATCCACTCCTACGTCTCCAATCTGCGCCGCCTGCTCGGCACCGCCGGTGTCGAACCGCAGACCGCTCTGGCGAGCGCGCCGCCCGGATACCGGCTCTGTTTCGCCGACGCCCACTGGGATCTGGGGCGCTTCACCGCTCAACGGAACTTGGGCGTGCAGGCCGCAACCGCCGGACGATTCGGCGAAGCCAGCAGCCACCTGTCTGCCGCGCTGGCCGAATGGCGCGGTCCGGTCCTCGACGACCTGCGCGACTTCGCCTTCGTCGAACCGTTCGCCGCCGTGCAGTCCGAAGACAAGGTGGTGACCCAGGTCGCGCGGGCCGAAGCCGACATCGCGTGTGGGCGCGCCCATGCCATCATCGGCGAACTCGAGGCGCTCAGCGCCGAACATCCCTACCGGGAACGATTGTGGGCTCAGCTGATCACCGCCTATTACGCCGCGGAGCGCCAATCCGACGCGCTGGACGCCTATCGGCGACTGAAGACGGCCCTGGCGGAGGATCTCGGTATCGACCCCGGGCCCACGATCAGTGCGTTGTATGACCGAATACTGCACCAGCAGCCACCGCAGCCGCCCGCAGCCGCTAGCAGTACCACCGCGCACAGCGCCGTCAATCTCAGCCCGAAGGTTGAGAGGTCTGTGTCCGCGGAGTTGCGTGATGCGGCCGGATGCCGCCATCGGCTGGACGCGGCGACCACCCGGATCGGGCGACTTCCCGACAACGACATCGTTCTCGACGCCGACGACGTCAGCCGCAACCACGCCGTAATCGGTTACACGGGATCGGGTTTCGTGATCACCGATCTGCGGTCGACCAATGGCGTCACGGTAGACGGTCGCCGGATTCACGCCAGCGTCGTGCTCGCTGACGGCGATCGCATCCGCATCGGCGTCCACGAGTTCGTCTTCGCGATCCACTCCCAAGCTCGCTGACCGACCCGCCGATCAGCCCCCGATCAGCCCGAAAACCCCGTATCCCACCGCCATGCCGGCCAGGTTCGCGCAGGCGTTGACCGCGTCGTTACCCACCCACCGCCAGCCGGTGGAAGGCTGCGTCGGCGCGCCGCAGTGCAGACCCTCCTCTACGGTGGCACCGCACGTCGGGCAGACGAAGCGGGCCTGCACGGTGGCCCCGATCAGGGTGTCGACCAGGGAGCCGACGACGCCGGCCGCCAGGCCCACCGGCACCATCGCGAGCCCGCCGAACAGGGCGCCGAATGCGCCGACGGCCAACGCCCCCAGCACCGTCGCGCCCGAACCCAGCGGGGAGACCGCCCCCGAGGTGCCCTTGGGCACCCGCGCCCAGCTGCGCAGCGACAGCGGCTCTCGGGAAGAGAAGCGGCCGATCTCCGAGGCCCAGGAGTCGGCGATGCCGGCCGCGATCCCGCCGATCGACACGGCGTACCAGAGCGGGTCGCGGGTGAACGCATAGCCGATCACCGGAACCAGCACCGGAAGGCCGGCGTTCACCGCGACCTGGCTCATGGTGCGCATGCTCCCGCTTCGGGTGGGTCGGCGATACGCGGTGAGCAGGCTGGTCAGCGAGAAGAACAGCGCGGCCGGGAGGATCCACGCCCACCCGCCGAGGCCGACGGCAACCCCGGCGATCAGGCCGCCGCAGAGCGCGCCCGGCAGATCCAGCCACCGCATCCGCAGCATGAACGGCACGATGGCGCAGCCGAATACCACCGCGGCCAGCCAGCGTAGTGCGTCATCGGTCGACAGCTCCCGCGCCACGTGCAGCAGAAGTGCAACCCACGGTGTGATCAGCAGGTTGTCTGCCGCGGGCAGCACCAGTAGTTCCACGGCGGCGGTGGTCATCGCGACGAACAGCGAAACCGACACCGCCATAAACGTATTCAGTTCAAGGCCGATCCGGCAGAACGCCCACGACACGGCGAACGCGATGACGACGAAGGCTAGCGATCCCTCCAGGGAGCGGACCCCGCCACCGGCTTCGACCCGGTGCCTGCCGTAGCGGTCCCCGATCAGCGCCGCACCGGCGTCGGCCAACCCCAGCACCACCACGCCTGCTGCGATGGCGACCCGATCCGGCCAGAACGCCAGCACCGCGACCAATGCTCCGGCCGCGAAGCCGACCAGTCCGTAGTCGCGCGACCGGGTGCCGTCAAAGACTCCCGGCACCGGGATCAGGCCGCGCTCCACGATGACCGTCAGGCCCACCGTCGCGGCGGCCAGCACGCCGGCCACCACCACCCCGTGCGACAACTGGAACGCGGCCAGGGCAGCGAACAGCCCGCACAGCGCGTGGGGGACCTTGCGGGTGACCAACGGACTGGCTCCCCGTCGTGCCAGTGCGCGCCCGACCACGATCAGGACTGCTGCGATCAGCAGGACCCCACCCCCGGCGACGGCCAGGTCGTGGCTCACGGTAGCGGTCACGCAGGGCTACTCATCGAAGTCCAGCGGAACCCGCAGTGCGCTCAGGGTGGCGGCCAGTGCATCGTATTGGCTTGTCAGCATGACGAATTCGATCAGCCGCGGGCGATCCAGATGTTCGGCCAGCTGGGCCCAGGTGGCATCCGAGAGCGTGCGGGTTCCCACCAGTTCGTCGACCCCGGTCAGCAGTACGCGCTGCCGGTCGGTGAGCCCGGCCACGCTGGGGCCTTCGAAGATCAGCGTCTGAGTGGCGTCGTCGAGACCGACCGCCCGGGCCATCCGGCGATGGTGCTGCAGCTCGTACTGGCTGTCGCGAAGGTGCCCTACCCGCAGGATCACCAACTCGGTGTCGCGGCTCGAGAGTTTGCCGCCCCGCATGAGCACCCCGCCGAACGGCAGCCAGGCCCACATCAATCGCCGGTGCTGGCCGAGGGTGGTGAACAAGTGCGCCCGGGGTACGTGCTGGCGCAAGGCGACGACTTTGCACACCAGCCAGTTCGTGACACCGAGGTCGCGCAGGCCGGGGGAATCGGGGATACGAAGAGTCACCGCTGTTGCTTTACCAGATAGGGCGAGACACTGCTGCGATGTTCGTTGAGATCCAGGTCACGGCCCAACGCGGGGAAAGCCCGCTGCGGGCAGTTGTCGTGGTCGCAGACCCGGCAGCCCACCCCGATCGGCGTGGCCGGGACGTCGTGGCCGGCCGCCAGATCCAGGCCTTCGGAATAGACCAGCCGGTGCGCATGGCGCAGTTCGCAACCGAGTCCGATCGCAAACGTCTTGTCCGGCTGGCCCCAGCGCGAGGCACGGCGTTCGACGGTGCGCGCCACCCACATGTACTTGCGGCCGTCGGGCATCTCGGCGATCTGTACCAGGATCTTTCCCGGGTTGCCGAATGTCTCGTAGACGTTCCACAGCGGGCAGGTACCGCCGCTGGAGGAGAAATGGAAGCCGGTGGCTGACTGTCGTTTTGACATGTTGCCGGCCCGGTCGACTCGGACGAAGGAGAACGGCACGCCCCGCATCGACGGTCGCTGCAGGGTGGACAGTCGGTGGGCGATGGTCTCGTAGCTGACTCGGTAGAAAGCCGACAGCCGTTCGATGTCGTAGCGGAACGTCTCGGCGCTGTCGTGGAATTGTCCGTAGGGCAACACGATCGCCGCCGCGAAGTAGTTGGCCAACCCGAGCCGGGCCAGCGTGCGGGAATCCTTGGAGGTGAACTTGCCCTCTTCGACCATGGCCGAGATCTGGTCGTCGAATTCCAGGTAGGCCAGTTCGGCGGCCATCTTGAACACGCGCTGCCCCCAGGACAGGTGGTTGGAGATGTCCAATGTCCGGGTTTCGGCGTCGTATCGGTGTAGCACCGTCTCGCCCAGATCAATGCGGCGGTTGATGTGCACCCCGTGCACCTCGGTGAGTCGATTGGCCAGCTCGACGGCCAATTCGCCCTGGTGCCTGCGCATCCGGGTGGCCAGATCTTCGGCGGCGGTGTCGAGTTCGTGCAGGTAGTTCTGGCGTTGATAGAAGTAGTCCCGGACCTCCTCGTGCGGCATGGTGATCGCGCCGGTGCCGCTGCCGTCGGAGAAGCGCTCCTCGGTGGCCGCGGCGAGTTGGGCCGTGGTGATGCGGTAGCGGCGGTGCAGGTTGACCATCGCGTGAGCCAATTTAGGGTGGGCACTGACCAATTCGGCTACCTCGGCCAGGTCCACGTCGATGTCGAGGTCGCGGTCCATGGCGACTTCGCGCAGCTCGGCGACCAGCCGGGTGTCGTCCTGGGAGGCGAAGAAGCTGGCATCCACGCCGAAGACCTCGGCGATCCGGAGCAGCACCGCGACGGTCAGCGGACGAACGTCATGTTCGATCTGGTTGAGGTAGCTCGGTGAGATCTCCAGCATCTGGGCCAGTGCAGCCTGACTGAACCCGCGTTCGCTGCGCAGCTGGCGCACTCGGGCGCCGACATACGTCTTGGCCACCTCATCGACCCTACCTGCTGCGAAGGCGGCATTCGCATTGTTGGCATGGCATGATCCGCTCAGGGAAAGACCACGGGGAGCAACGATGCAACAGACACAGGAGCCGACCGGCCTGGCCAAGGTCTTGATGCCGGTGCCGGACCCGCATCCCGACGTGTTCGACCGGCAGTGGCCGCTGCGGGTCGCCGATATCGACCGCCTGGGCCGCCTGCGGATGGACGCGGCCGCCCGTCATATCCAGGACATCGGCCAGGATCAATTGCGGGAGGGCGGATATCAGGAGACGCACCCGCTGTGGATCGTCCGGCGCACCATGATGGACCTGATCCGTCCGATCGAGTTCCAGGACATGCTCCGGATGCGGCGTTGGTGTTCGGGCACTTCCAACCGCTGGTGTGAGATGCGGGTCCGTATCGATGGCCGTAAGGGCGGGCTGATCGAATCCGAGGCGTTCTGGATCAACATCAACCGCGAGACCCAGGGACCGGCGCGGATCTCGGAAGACTTCCTGGCCGGGCTCAAGCGCACCACCACCGTCGACCGACTGCGCTGGAAGGCCTACCTGAAGGCCGGTGGCCGTGAGGACGCGGATGAGATCCACGAGTACCCGCTGCGGTTCACCGACATCGACCTGTTCGACCACATGAACAACTCCGTGTACTGGACCGTGGTCGAGGACTACCTGTCGAGTTACCCCGAGCTGCTCGGGGCGCCGCTGCGGGTCACGCTGGAACACGACGCGGCGGTCGCGCTGGGCGACAAACTAGAGATCGTCTCCCACGTCCACCCGGCCGGATCGACCGACATGTTCGGGCCGGACTTGGTCGATCGCACTGTTAGAACGCTCACATACCTGGTGGGCGAAGAGGTCAAAGCCCTCGCCGCAATCTTCCCGCTGTAACACGTTCTAGTCAGTACGGGCGTACTGCTAAAACGTGCGCTGACCTGTGTGGATATGTTACCGACCGGTAGCTTTCTGGCCGATTCCACGACGCTTTGTCCCGACGGTTCTTCGCAAACTTTGCAATTTGTTCGCGATGCATGGCTGAAGTTGGCAATGGAAACGGCTGGACCTGGGGAGATGTCCTGTGTCAAGGTCGCATTAACACACCAGTGAATCGATCGGGGTGTTAGCAAAGCCGGGAAGCAATTCTCGGGTCCGGCGGCCCCGACCGATCGAGAACGCAAAGGAGCGCATCCTATGTCGACCGTTGGCACGCCGAAGAGCCCCGAGCAGATCCAGCACGACTGGGACCACAACCCGCGTTGGAAGGGTGTCACCCGCACCTACTCCGCCGCAGATGTCGTCGCGCTCCAGGGCCACGTCGTCGAAGAGCACACCCTGGCCCGCCGCGGCGCCGAGGTGCTGTGGGAGCAGCTGCACGACCTGGACTACATCAACGCCCTGGGCGCGCTGACCGGCAACATGGCCGTCCAGCAGGTGCGGGCCGGCCTGAAGGCCATTTACCTGTCTGGGTGGCAGGTCGCCGGTGACGCGAACCTGTCCGGGCACACCTACCCCGACCAGAGCCTCTACCCGGCCAACTCGGTGCCGCAGGTGGTGCGCCGGATCAACAACGCGCTGCTGCGTGCCGACGAGATCGCCAAGGTCGAGGGCGACACCTCGGTGGACAACTGGCTGGCCCCGATCGTGGCCGACGGTGAGGCCGGCTTCGGTGGCGCGCTCAACGTGTACGAGCTGCAGAAGGCGATGATCGCCGCCGGTGTCGCGGGTTCGCACTGGGAGGACCAGCTGGCCTCGGAGAAGAAGTGTGGCCACCTGGGTGGCAAGGTGCTGATCCCCACCCAGCAGCACATCCGCACCCTGACCTCGGCCCGCCTGGCCGCTGACGTCGCCGACGTGCCGACCGTGGTGATCGCCCGGACCGACGCCGAGGCCGCCACCCTGATCACTTCCGACGTCGACGAGCGCGACCAGCCGTTCATCACCGGTGAGCGGACCGCGGAGGGCTTCTACTACACCAAGAACGGTCTGGAGCCGTGCATCGCCCGGGCCAAGGCCTACGCGCCGTACGCCGACCTGATCTGGATGGAGACCGGTACCCCGGACCTGGAGCTGGCCCGCAAGTTCGCCGAGGGCGTCAAGGCCGAGTTCCCGGACCAGATGCTGGCCTACAACTGCTCGCCGTCGTTCAACTGGCGCCAGCACCTGGACGACGCGACCATCGCGAAGTTCCAGAACGAGCTGGGCGCCATGGGCTTCAAGTTCCAGTTCATCACCCTGGCCGGCTTCCACGCGCTGAACTACTCGATGTTCGATCTGGCCCACGGCTACGCCCGCAAGCAGATGAGCGCCTACGTCGAGCTGCAGGAGCGCGAGTTCGCCGCCGAGGAGCGGGGCTACACCGCCACCAAGCACCAGCGCGAGGTCGGTGCCGGGTACTTCGACCGGATCGCCACCACCGTCGACCCGACCTCGTCGACCACGGCGCTGGCCGGCTCGACCGAAGAGGGCCAGTTCCACTAGGCCATTAACTCGCCGAGCAGACGCAGACTCGCGCAATTGCCGCTCAGGTAGTGCGAGTTTGTGTCTGCTCGCGGGGAAGTGATTTCCCGCGGTGGAAGTCGGATTGCGCCGCGGGGGAGTTGACAGCGCAGGCCCCGCCCAGCCAGCCTGGGCGGGGCCTGTTGCTGCCGCTGAGGCTGAGAAGGGACCCGAAAGGAACATGGTGTCGATCCAACGAGTAGGTGTTATCGGAGCCGGGCAGATGGGCGCCGGAATCGCCGAGGTGTCGGCGCGTGCCGGCGTCGAGGTGACGGTCTTCGAGACCACCGAGGCACTGGTCACCGCGGGCCGCAACCGAATCGTCAAGTCGCTGGAGCGCGGCGTGAGCGCGGGCAAGATCACCGAGCGCGAGCGCGACGACGCCGTCGGCAACCTGACTTTCACCACCGACCTCGGCGAGCTGGCGGACCGTCAGCTCGTCATCGAAGCCGTCATCGAAGACGACACCGTCAAATCGAAGATCTTCGCCGAACTGGACCGGGTGATCACCGACCCGGACGCCGTGCTCGCGTCGAACACCTCGTCCATCCCGATCATGAAGATCGCCGCTGCCACGCAGAACCCGCAGCGGGTGCTGGGCCTGCACTTCTTCAACCCGGTTCCGGTGCTGCCGCTGGTCGAGCTGGTCAGCACCCTGGTCACCGACCCCGCCGCCGCCAACCGCACCGAGGAGTTCGCCAGCGCGGTGCTGGGCAAGCAGGTGGTGCGCTGCTCGGACCGCTCCGGCTTCGTGGTGAACGCCCTGCTGGTGCCCTACCTGCTGTCGGCGGTTCGCATGCTGGAGTCCGGATTTGCCACCGTCGAGGACATCGACAAGGCAATTGTCGCCGGTCTGTCGCACCCGATGGGCCCGCTGCGGCTGTCCGACCTGGTCGGCCTGGACACGCTGAAGCTGATCGCGGACAAGATGTACGAGGAATTCAAGGAGCCGCTCTACGCCGCGCCGCCGCTGCTGCTGCGCATGGTCGAGGCCGGTCAGCTGGGCAAGAAGTCCGGCCGGGGTTTCTACACCTACTGATCCGCGGCGCGCCGTTGCGCACCGGCCGCCCGCCGCCACGGCAGCATCGGTGACGGGTGCGGGCCGGCGTTGAACTTCTCCCGCGATCCGCCGACCTCGACGATGCCGCACAGCGCGCTCCAGTTGAGCATGGTCAGGTAGTCGATCAGCTCATCGGCACTCATCCGCGGGTCCAGCAGCCACGAGTGGGTGGCCAGCTGGACGCCACCAACGATCATGTACGCCCACGGCTCCACTCCGCCGAGGTCCAGGCCCTCTGCCTTCATGCGGCGGCGCAGCATCACCGCCAGCATCCGGGCGATGATGCGCTCGGAGTCGGCGATCACCTTGCTCTTGCTGGCCGAGCTGTTCGCCATCACGAATCGGTAGGGCTCGGGCTCGTTGGCCACGGTCTGTACATACACCCGGGTGATCTCGCGGGTCAGGTCGAAGCCGTCCAGGTTCAACGACAGTGCCGCCGCCATGTTGGGGATCAGGGTGGCCTGCGCGAAGCGCATCATCACCGCAGTGGTCAGATCATTCTTGTCGACGAAGTAGCGGTACAACACCGTCTTGGACACGCCGATCTCCGCGGCGATCTCATCCATGCTCACGTACCGGCCGCGGCGCCGGATCGCCTCGATCGTTCCGTCGATCAGATCATTGCGTCGATCGACCTTGTGCTGGTGCCAGCGCCGCTTTCGACCATCAGTCTTGGCGGTGCCGGTGCGGAGCTGATCTGCCACTATCGCGGATTCCCATTCACTAGACGCAATAGATAATACGGGCTGGTCCAGCAAACTTTGTGGTCCGGTAACAGTTACCGGTGGTTCAGCGAGGCTCGCCGGAGGCGAGGCGAAGCTGGAACCGCCGCATATACCCGGCTGCGCTGATGGCGGATGATGGTGGGGTGGTGCATCCAGAGAACCAGTCGAGTTGGCCGGGCGCCGCGCAAACCGTGCAGTCGCTGGCGGAGTCATTCGCGGGCGCCGATCCGGTCGCGGACGCCGTCCGGTTGCGCGATCTGCGCCGGATGAAAGTAGTCGCGCTGAGTTTTTTGCTCGGCGCGACCGTGGTCTTCGTGCTGTGCCGGTGGGTGCAGGCGGACGGTCTGGCCCCCGCCTGGGTGGGCTACGTCGGCGCCGCCGCCGAGGCCGGCATGGTCGGCGCGCTGGCGGACTGGTTTGCGGTCACCGCCTTGTTCAAGCACCCGCTGGGTATTCCGATCCCGCACACCGCGATCATCAAGCGCAAGAAGGACCAGCTCGGGGAGGGGCTGGGCACCTTCGTGCGGGAGAACTTCCTGTCACCGCCGGTGATCGAGACCAAGCTGCGCGACGCGCAGATCGCTGGCCGGGTGGGTAAATGGCTATCGGAGCCGACGCATGCCGAGCGGGTGGCCGCCGAGACCTCGACCGTGCTGCGGGTCCTGATCGAGATGCTGCGCGACGACGACGTCCAGGACGTGATCGACCGGATGATCGTGCAACGCATCGCCGAGCCGCACTGGGGTCCGCCGGTGGGCCGGGTGCTGGGCTCGCTGCTGGCGGAGAACCGGCAGGAGGCGCTGATCCAGCTGCTGGCCGACCGGGCCTTCCAGTGGTCGCTCAATGCCGGCGAAGTCATCCAGCGAGTCGTGGAGCGGGACTCTCCGACCTGGTCGCCGCGGTTCGTCGACCATCTGGTCGGTGACCGCATCCACCGTGAACTGATGGATTTCACCGATAAGGTGCGCCGTAATCCTGATCACGAACTGCGGCGCAGCGCGACCCGATTCCTGTTCGAATTCGCCGACGACCTGCAGCACGATCAGCCGACCATCGCGAAAGCCGATGCGGTCAAAGAGCAGCTGATGGCCCGCGAGGAAGTCGCCAACGCCGCGGCGACGGCCTGGCGGACGCTCAAGCGGCTGGTGCTCGAAGGTGTCGACGACCCGTCCAGCGCGCTGCGGACGCGGGTGGCCGCGACCGTGGTCCAGGTCGGAGAATCGTTGCGTGACAAGGCAGAACTGCGCGACAAGGTAGACAACTGGATCGTGCGGGCCGCCCAACATCTGGTCGGCCACTACGGGGTGGAGATCACCGCGATCATCACCGAGACCATCGAGCGCTGGGATGCCGCCGAGGCGAGCCGGCGAATCGAATTGCACGTCGGGCGTGACTTGCAGTTCATCCGGATCAACGGGACCGTGGTTGGCGCGCTGGCCGGTCTGGCGATCTACGCCATAGCTCAACTTATGTTCTGACCTGCGCTAGCAAGTGCTTGCAAAAGTTAGCACTCGCCGTTATCGTGGTACGTGTCAGCAGTCGCGAGTCCACGAAAGGGGTCACCGGTGTCGCAGGATGACAAACTTGCCGCAGTGGTGTCCACGGCTGCGGCGGATATCGGTAGCTTCATCCGGTCCCAGCGCGAAGCCGCGCAGGTGTCCATGCGTCAGCTGGCCGACAAGGCCGGCGTCAGCAACCCGTATCTGAGCCAGATCGAACGTGGACTGCGTAAGCCTTCCGCTGACGTCCTCAACCAGATCGCCAAGGCCCTCAGGGTTTCCGCCGAGGTGCTCTACGTCCGGGCGGGAATTTTGGAGCCGAGCGAGAAGGGCGAGGTCCGTGACGCCGTCATTGCCGATGCGGCGATCACGGAACGGCAAAAGCAGGTTCTGCTCGACATCTACACCTCCTTCGTCCAGCAGAACGAAGCCGACGGTGAGGAGACGCCACCTGACTGATCCGCTTTCGTCCTCCTGACCGAATTACCTACGCACGATTTCAACCCGAAAGGAACCCGACATGGCCGAGAACCCGACCATCGAAGAACTGAAGGCCCCGCTGCTCGCCGCGCTCGGCGCCGCCGACCTGGCCCTGGCCACCGTGAACGACCTCGTCACCACCTTGCGCGATCGCGCCGGCGAAGCCCGCGAAGACGCCAGCACCCGGGTTGAGGAGAGCCGCGCTCGCCTGACCAAGCTGCAGGAGGAGCTGCCCGAGCAGTTCGCCGAGCTGCGGGAGCGTTTCACCGCCGAGGAGCTGCGCAAGGCGGCCGAGGGCTACGTGGAGGCTGCCAGCGACCGGTACAACGACCTGGTGGTGCGCGGTGAGGCCGCCCTGGTGCGGCTGCGCAGCCAGTCCGGTCTGGACGACGCTTCGGCGCAGGTGGAGGGCTACGTCGACCACGCCGTCGAGCTGACCCAGGAGGTGCTGGGGAACGTCGCGTCCCAGACCCGTGAGGTCGGCGAGCGTGCCGCCAAGCTGGTCGGCATCGAGCTTCCCAAGAAGGACGAGCCCGCGCCGGCCCCCGCCAAGAAGGCGCCGGCTGCCAAGAAGGCTCCGGCGAAGAAGGCCGCCCCGGCCAAGAAGGCTCCGGCCAAGAAGGCTCCGGCCAAGAAGGTCACCCAGAAGTAGTCGCAGTTCGACGCCCGGGACGGTGCCCGCCTAGGCTTGCAGCGTGATCGCTGCGAACCTGGTGGGTACCGTCCTTGGCGTTTTGCAGATCGCCGTCTTCGCGACGTCGGTGTACGCCTTCGTCCACGCGGCGATGCAACGCTCCGACGCCTACACCGCCGCCGACAAGCTCACCAAGCCGGTCTGGCTGGTGATTCTCGGGGTGTGCGGACTGCTGGCATTGGTGTTGCAAGTGATGGGGATGGCGATCGCCGCCTGCGCGGCCGGGGTTTACCTGGTGGATGTGCGGCCCCGACTCCTTGAGGTCCAAGGCAAGTCCCATTAACTCATGCTGCGTGCGTTCGTCCTTGCAGCCGTGAGTGCCGCCGCGGTGTTGTGCGCGGCGCCAGCCACCGCCGACACCGGGTTGTCCGGCTATGTCGACCACACCGAGTGGGTCAGCTACGACGGCCGGGCGAGTCTGCGGGTGTACCCGACCCCCTCCGCGCGGGCGGCGGCCCTGCGGCTCGACACCGACGGTGCGGGTGAACAGGCCTGGCGAGATGTGCTCGCCAGCGCTCCCGACGCCGACACCCCAGGCATGCGCGACCAATTCCTCTGCCACTGGAGCTATGCCGAGTTCGCCCGACCCGGCAAGACCAGCTGGAATCTCGAGCCGTGGCGGCCGGTCGTCGACGACGTGACCATGCTCGAATCCGGATGCAATCCTGGCGCCGCTGAGGAGGCTTTCTGATGACGCCGATGCCCGGGCGCCGGTGGGACCGTGACCAGATGGCGCAACTGGTCGACCACACGCTGCTCAAACCCGAAGCCACCGCGGCCCAGGTCGCGGCCGTCGTCGCCGAGGCGGCCGAACTCGGTGTCGCCGCGGTCTGCGTGTCGCCGTCGATGGTGGCCCTAGCGGCTTGCGCTGCCGCGGCAATCCGGGCCGATATCCCGATCGCCGCGGTCGCGGGCTTTCCGTCCGGCAAGCATCTGTCGGTGGTCAAAGCCCAGGAGGCGGCATTGGCCGCAGCGGACGGGGCGGCTGAGATCGACATGGTCATCGACGTCGGCGCGGCACTGACGGGTGATTTTGCCGCGGTGGGCGCCGACATCGCGACCGTGCGCGCCGCGGTGCCCCAGGCGGTGCTCAAGGTGATCGTGGAATCCGCCGCGCTGCTGGAGTTCGCCGGCGACGCCGCCCTGGTCGCTGCCTGCCGGGCCGCCGAAGCTGCCGGTGCGGATTTCGTGAAGACCTCCACCGGATTTCATCCGTCCGGCGGAGCGAGCGTGCACGCGGTGTCACTGATGGCCGAGACGGTCGGTGGCCGGCTAGGGGTCAAGGCCAGCGGCGGTATTCGCAGTGCGGGCGATGCGCTGGCCATGATCGAGGCCGGGGCGACTCGGCTGGGGTTGTCCGGCACTCGGGCGGTGCTCGACGGACTGGGGTAGCGGGCCTGGGTGACTACCCAAGTCCGCAGACCGCCGATAGCCTTTGCGGTTATGCCCGATGTGCGTGGTGTATTCGCCGACGCCGCGCGTGCGCGCGAGCAGGATTTGGTGCAGCGCCTGGCCACGGCCGTCGAGGTGGACCGCGCGTTCGCCGAGGCGCTGGATGGGGCGTGCCGAAAGGCCGTGTGGGGTCGCCGGCGCCTTGACGCCATTGAGGTCGAAATCGGCGATGTCATTGCTCGGCAAGGCGTACTTGGCCTCGACACCCCGGCAGGCGCTCGACAGTTCCAGGCATTCCTGGCCGCCAAGGCCAGAGATATCCACCGGGTGGTGGACGAGGTCTCTGCCGACAGCAAGAGCAGGACGGGGATGCTGCAGTCGCTGCGGTATCCGATGGGTGACGGCGCGCCGCTGTCTCCCCCGATCGACACTCTCGGCGGCGAACGCCGGTGGACCGACAAAGATCTCTACCCTCATGACCCCACCGCCGCGGACGTGAAACAGGACAGCGTCGGGGACTGCTATCTGGATGCCACCATGGGCGCTATCGCCAACGCCAACCCGCAGTGGATCAAAGATCGCATTCGATTCGACGACGAGACAGGCAATTTCGACGTCACCCTCTGGGATGGGCGCCAGTGGAGGCGCATCGACGTCACGCAGGCCGATATCGACACCGACATCAAACGCAACGGCGCAAGTTGGCTCGACAACGGGCGACCCGACGCGGCGCTGTGGCCGGCGGTGCTGGAGTCGGGGTACGCCAAACTCAAATACCCGGGAAAGGATCTCGCCGATGCCCTCGGCAATGACGTGGGGATCGGTCAGGGCGGCTACGCCAAGGATGCGATGGAGGCGCTGACCGGCAACCGCGGCACCGTGATCAACCCGGAGGACGTCTGGTTCACCAATCAGCATATCGACCAAGCGATTTCCGGGTCCCTGGCCAATCATCAGCCGGTGACCATCTCTACGACACCGCAAGGGGCTCCGTTGACGCAAAGTCATGTGTATGTGGTCGAAGGCATCAGCGGCACCGGCAGTGACGCCATGGTGACGCTGCGCAATCCCTGGGAAACCAATACCGGCACGCCGATCGACACCCCCGATGCGCTGGTCACGATTCGGCTCGGCGACCTGATCGGTTCCGGGCTGCCCGGCCCCCTCGGCACGCACCCGGTGGCAGGCGTCAACATCGGTTCACTCGGATGAAGGCGAGCAAGGCGATGGTGATAAGCGCAGCAGTGGTGATGGGAGTCGTCATAGCCCTGGCCGGATATGTCTTCTGGCAGTACCGAAGTGCTGCGCCGCCCGCACTGGGGGACCTTCGGGTGTACGCCCAGAGCTCCGACATCCCGGTCACCTCGGTGCCGGATCGCGCCGGCGCGGAGAAGCGGCTGCGGGAATTCGCCGACGGCGTACAGCCCGGCTACCGGGTCGCCGACGAACGGTTTCTCGCCTCCGGGGTCCCAGTGGTCTGGGATGCGTTGCGGCACTTCGTCGAACCGTGCCTTGCCGGGTACGCGCTGACGGCGGACGGATTCTCGGCCGACTTCGCCATCGAATACAGCGTGTACGGACACACCGGCGGGCTTCGGCGCTGGTTCAATGACGACCTGATCCTGGTCGCGGGCCCGGGCCGCACTCCGGTGTCGGGCGCGGCGGCCCCGGACGCCTATCTCTACGGATACTTCCGGCTCGCCCGGACCTGACGCCTTACAACGAGTCGAAGCACTGACTCGATGACGACCCCGGCTCGATAGCGGCATTCCGGGTCGAGAATTTCACCACCACACCGGAATCGGTGACTTGCACGCTGTCGAGGTGGATGCCCAGCGGAAGGTCATCGGTCACTTTTGCGGTGAGTTCGTCGAGGCGGCGCTGCACGGTGTCGGTGTCCAGATCCTGGCCCAGCGCCTCCAGGTTGACCACCTGCAGCGACAGCCCGTTGTTCACCAGTTGCGGCTTGACGGTCGCCTTGTTGAGCAGGCCCTTGAGTTCGATGGTGCCGGCACCCGGATCGGCGGTGACACTGCCGGTGACGATGCTGCCGATCATCGGAACCACGTCCTGGATCGACTGTTTGATGCCGTCGGCCGGCCAGGTGATGGTGCCGTCTAGTGACCCGATGGTGCCCTTGGGGTCTGATGGGCCCGCGCCCTTGTTCAGCCGGACGTTGCGGATGTCCAGCTCGAGTTGCATGCCCTTGGCCTGCCGGATCTGATTGCCGGCGGTCTTGACCGAGATGTGGGAGTACTCGCCGTTGAAGTACTGCGCCAGCACCGGGGGCGTGGTCCCGAAGGACACGGTGGCGCTGTCCTGCGCCTCGCATTGGACAGCGTCGGCGACCAGGGTGTTCGCGCGGTGGCGGGCGTAAAGCTCACCGCCGAGCATTCCTACCAGTGCTATGGCGAGCACCGCGGTCAAGGCCAGCATGATCGCCGGCAGTCCGGAAAACCGATGTGTGGGTCCGGGTGCGCTCATTGCGCAAGGTTACAGATGCGCGAAGCAGGGGTCATCCGTCCGCGGAATCGAGGCGTTGCGGGTGGAGAACCGCGCCACCACGCCGGTGTCGGTGACCTCGATACCGTCGGCGCGCAGACCGAGCGGATAACGCTTGGTCAGCTCCGAGGCGAACCTGTCCAACTCGGGCTGCAGCGACTCACGCGGCAGGGTCAGGGCGCCCAGGCCGGTCAGTTTCTGCACCTGCAGCGACAGGCCCCCGTTGACCACTTCGGGCTTGACCACGACGGTGGCCAGACCGAACGCACCCCGCAGCTCGACGGTGCCGTCGGCAGCATTGGTCGTGAGGTCGGACACCAGGTTGCCCAGGATCGGCACCATGTTCTGAACGGTCTCTTTGATCCCGGCCGACGGCCAGGTCAGCGTCGCCTGCAGCGAACCGATGGTGCCCCTCGAGTCGCCGGTGCCGTGCAGATCGACATCGGAGATGCTCAAGTCCGCGGTCATCAGCTTGGCGTCTTTGACCTGATTGCCCGCGGTATGGATGGAGATGTTGGTGTAGTTGCCGGTGATGTGCTGCCACAGGAAGGGCGGTGTGACCCCGAACGAGGCGCTGGCCTTGTCGTTCACCACGCATTCGGTTGCCTTGGCCACCTTGCTGTCGCCGATACGGCGGGCGATCAGTTCGGCGCCGATCAACCCGGCCAGTGCCAGCGCGATCACCGTGACCAAGATCAGGACCAGGGCCAGCGGGTCACGCAGCGCCGACGCCGACCGTGACGGGGCAGCCGGGGCTTCGATCACGGTGGTGGGCGCCTCACCGGGTTGGCCGGCGGGGCGGGCCCAGGGCGACTCGCCTTGGGGAGGTCCGGGCGGATTGCTCACCCGCGCGATTCTGCCTTACCGACCTGAAAGAAGCTCGCACGATTGCTCAACACGGCCAGCGTCCGGCGGGCGGCGGAGACCGCGTCGAAGTCGATGTCGTAGATCAGCAGCTGCGGCGATGCACCGGCCGCGGCGATCACCTCACCCCACGGCGAGGCGATCATGCTGTGGCCCACCCCGACCGGAGCCCCGGACGGATCGTCCGGAATGCCCGGGTCGGCCTGCCCGACCGCGACGACGTAGCTGGTCGAATCCAGCGCCCGGGCCCGAGCCAGCAGCTCCCACTGGGACAGTTTCCCCGGGCCGGCGCCCCACGAGGCGCAGACCGCGATCAGTTGCGCGCCGCGGTCGGCCAGTTCGGTGTACAGCGCCGGGAACCGGATGTCGTAACAGGTTGTCAATCCGACACCGACGCCGTTGATATCGATCACCACCGGTTCGAATCCCGGTGCCACCGTGCGCGATTCAGTGAAGCCGAAGGCGTCGTACAGGTGGATCTTGTGATAGTGCGTGTCGGTTCCCGGGCCGACGGCCAACAACGTGTTGGTGACGCGACCATCGTCGGCCGGGGTGAACATGCCGGCGACCACGGTGATCTGAGCTCGCGCGGCGACCTCGCGAACCTGCGTGGCCCACGGCCCGTCGAGCGGTTCGGCAACCGGTCCCAGTGGCACCCCGAAGCGGCACATCGCCGCCTCCGGGAACACCACCAGCGATGCCCCTTGATCGGCGGCCCGTTCGGTGTAGTCGGTCACCAGTTGCAGATTCGCGGCAGGGTCGGCGCCGCTGAGTATCTGCGCACACGCAATCCGCATGGATCCAGCCTATTCCGTCGGTGTCGCGCCGCCCCGGCTTAGCCACGTCGAGGTGAATCGCTGCTCGGTGGTCATCAGCTCGGCCAACTGCCCGCCGATGAAACTCTCGATCTTGCCGCCCACCAGCGGGATATCGACCTGCACGGTCGCGGTCAACCGCAGTTCGCAACCGCCGGCCGCCGGCGCCAGGATCGCGTCGCCGGACAGCTTCGCCGGTGCGCCGACGACCTTGCCGGTCACCTGGGCGCGGGCCCGCCCGTCGCGCACCGGATGCCATGTCTCGTGCCGCGCCACGTCCAGATTGCCGGGATGGAACTGGGCCGCCAGCGCGGGCAACTTCTCCCGGTGAATGCCCTGCGTGGTGGCGACGTCAACGCCGCCGTCGGGGCCGACGGTCATCGAGTCCAACGCCACGACATCGGCTCCGGAGTCGGCCAGCCGGGCCCGCCAGTAGTGCTCGTCGGCGAAGACGGCGTACACCTGCTCGACGGTTGCCGAGTAGTGCTCGGAGAGCGTGAATGTACGCGGCATAGCTGGTCACGCTACCGTTACCGGCCGTGGCGGGTTCCGAGTTCGCGGGCGCGCGTGTCGCCGAGGCGGTGCCGCTGGCGCCGTTGACCACCCTGCGGGTGGGACCGGTCGCGCGACGGGTCATCACGTGCACCGACACCGAGCAGATCGTGGCGACGCTGGGCGAACTCGGCGCGGCCGGTGACCGTCCACTGCTGCTCGCGGGCGGCTCCAACGTGCTGATCGCCGACGACCTCGAGGACCTGACCGCCGTCGTGCTGGCCAACGCCGGGATCACCATCGACGGCCATCTGCTGCGAGCCGAAGCCGGCGCCGTCTGGGACGACGTTGTCGCGCGCGCGGTCGCGGCGAATCTGGGCGGGTTGGAGTGTTTGTCGGGCATCCCCGGCTCGGCCGGTGCCACCCCGGTGCAGAACGTCGGGGCCTACGGTGTCGAGGTCGCCGACCGCCTGACCCGGGTTCTACTGCTTGATCGGCATACCGGCGAGGTGCGCTGGACCCCGGCGGCAGAGCTGGAGCTCGGCTATCGCACCAGTGTGCTCAAACACTCTGACGCGGCGGTGGTGCTGGAGGTGGAATTCGAACTGGATGCGGGTGGGCGCAGCGCGCCGCTGCGGTACGGCGAGTTGACCACCGCGCTGCAGGCCGCTCACGGCGAGTACCGCAACCCGGCCGCCGTGCGCGCCGCGGTGCTCGCGCTACGGGCGGCCAAGGGCATGGTGCTCGACGCCGATGACCACGACACCTGGAGTGTCGGCTCGTTCTTCACCAATCCGGTCGTGCCGCAAGATGTCTACCGCATCCTGGCCGATCGGGAAAGCGGATCGGTGCCGCACTGGGAAGCCCCGGGTGGGGTAAAACTGGCGGCCGGCTGGCTGGTGGAGCGATCTGGTTTCGGCAAGGGCTATCCCGGGCCTGCTGCCCCCGCCCGATTGTCCAGCAAGCACGCGCTGGCGGTGACCAATCGGGGTGGCGCCACCTCCGCCGAGATTGTGGGCCTGGCCCGCATCGTGCGGGACGGGGTGCGCGAGGCGTTCGGCATCACCCTGCACCCCGAGCCGGTGCTCGTCGGGTGCGCGCTGTAGGCCCGGTGTAATCAACGTCGCAGGTGGTCAGGCCCCTCGGCCGGTATCTTGGAATGCCGTGACCCTGAACCGGCGACGTGCGTTGGCGGCGTTGGCTGCCGGGGTTGTGGCGCCGACCACGCTGGCGGGATGTTTCGGCCGGTCCGGGACGAGCGCCGAGAAGTCGCCACAGTCGGCGCCCGCTCTCACGTTCGAGCCGGCCCTGGAACAGGGAGCGGTGGCCGACGTGCTGCCTACCGCCGCCGTCGGCGTCACGGTGCGCGACGGCTGGTTTCAGCGGGTGGCGCTGACCAGCCCGGCCGGAAAGGTGCTCACCGGAACTTTCAACCGGGAGCGCACCCGCTACACCGTCACCGAGCCGTTGGGCTATGACTCCGTCTACACCTGGAGCGGGTCGGTGGTGGGCCACGACGGCAAGGCGGTGCCGGTCAGCGGCAGCATCACCACGGTCGCCCCCACTGCCGTCATCGACGGAGGCTTTCAGCTGGCCGACGGACAGACGGTCGGGATTGCCGCGCCGGTGATCCTGCAGTTCGACGGACCGATCGCCGACAAGGCAGCCGTCGAGCGGGCCCTGACCGTCGTCACCGAGCCATCGGTGGAGGGCAGTTGGGCCTGGTTGCCCGACGAGGTGCAGGGGGCTCGGGTGCACTGGCGCAGCCGCGACTATTTCCCGGCCGGCGCTACCGTCCGTGTCGAGGCCAAGCTGTACGGCCTGGCGTTCGGCGACGGCGCCTACGGGGCTCAGGACATGTCGCTGGAATTCTCCATCGGGCGGCGACAGGTGGTGAAGGCCGAAGTCTCCTCGCATCGCATCCAGGTGGTCCGCGACGAAGGCGTGATCATGGACTTCCCGTGCAGCTACGGCCAGGCCGATAAGGCCCGCAACATCACCCGCAATGGCGTCCATGTGGTCAGCGAGAAGTACGCCGACTTCTACATGTCCAACCCGGCCGCCGGCTACAGCAACATCCACGAACGCTGGGCGGTCCGGATCTCCAACAACGGAGAGTTCATCCACGCCAACCCGTCCAGCGCCGGCGCTCAGGGCAACACCAACGTCACCAACGGCTGTATCAACCTGTCCACCGAGGACGCCGAGCAGTACTTCTACAGCGCGATCTACGGTGACCCGGTCGAGGTGACCGGCAGCTCGATCGAGCTGTCCTACGCCGACGGCGATATCTGGGACTGGGCGGTGGACTGGGACAGCTGGGTGTCCATGTCGGCGTTGTCGACTTCGGAACAGGCTCGGACCTCACTGCCCAGCACCGCGCCGGCCACCCCGACCGACGCGCCGACGCTGTCCGGCACGCCCACGACTACGACGACACAGTCGCCGACCTCTAGTCCTCCACCCGGCGGTTAGCCCGGGTCGCCGATGCCTGGTCGCGCGGGCGGATGACGATCTGGTCGAGGTCGACGTGCGGCGGCCGGGAGGCGACGAACCCGATCACCTCGGCGATGTCGGCTGCCGTCAGCGGAGTCAGGCCGGAGTAGACGGCGTCGGCCCGCTCGCGGTCCCCGTCGAAGCGCACCAGGGAGAACTCGGTGTCCACCATGCCGGGAGCGATCTCGGTGAGCCGCACCGGTTTTCCCAGCAGCTCACCGCGCAGCGTGCGGTGCAGGGCGCTTTGGGCGTGTTTGGCCGAGGTGTAGCCGGCGCCGCCGTCATAGATCTCAAACGCCGCGATCGAGGTCACCGTGACCACCAGGCCGTCCCCGGAAGCGACAAGCTTGGGCAGCAGGGCGCGCGTCACCTGCAGGGTGCCCAGCACGTTCGTCTCCCACATCCAGCGCCAGTGCTCGAGGTCGGCGTCTTCGACCGATGCCAGGCCCTTGGCCCCGCCGGCATTGTTGACCAGCACATTGATCGAACCGGCAACCCGGTCACAGGCGTCCGCCAGCGCGGCGACCGCGGCCGGGTCTGTGACGTCCGTCACTACCGCGGTGCCGCCGATCTCGTCGGCCAGCGCGGCGATCCGATCGGCACGACGGGCCGCGGCGACTACGTGAAAACCTTGTCCGGCAAGAATTCTCGCGGTCGCCTCGCCGATGCCCGAGCTGGCGCCGGTGACTACGGCAATGCGCTGATCGCGCGCAGAAGTCGTCATCGCCCCAACCTTAGTGATCGTGATAGATTCTCAGCTATGTCTCGCAGTGCCCGCTTTCTGACGGCGGTCTGTCTGGCCGCTCACGGCGCGTGTTGTCGCGCATGTTGCTGCGCCTGACCTGCTGCGAGTAGCGCTCCTTGGGAGTGTCCGCCGGGTCGTAGGTGTAAAAGGCCCTCATTCGGACTTTTCTCCAGACAAGGACATCTCGTGCGTACTACCGCTCTCAACGCTCACCTGGCCAGCCACCGGACCGGCCGGCCCCGCTCGCACCCGCGAGTGGTAGCTCCGGCCCTGCAGCTTGCCGACAGCGCCGGCGCCGAGGTCTTCGCCGCGGTTCGTCAGCACGGTCCGGTCGCGCGGGAAGCCATCGCCGGCGCCACCTCGCTGAGCGTGGCCACCGTCAACCGCCAGGTCAGCGCGCTGCTGGAAGCCGGATTGCTGCTCGAGCGTGCCGACCTGGCCACGTCCGGCGCGATCGGGCGGCCGCGTCGGCCGGTGGTGGTGAACCACGAACCGTTCCTCACCCTGGGCCTGCACATCGGCGCCAAGACCACCAGCATCGTGGCCACCGACCTGCTCGGCCGCACGCTCGACGTCGTCGAGACCCCGACCCCGAACAATGGGGCAACGCCTGCGCTGGCTTCGCTGGCCGCCAGTGCCAGCCGGTACCTGACCCGCTGGCAGAAGCGCCGGCCGCTGTGGGTCGGGGTGGCGATCGGTGGCGCGGTGGACGGGGCCACCGGCTACGTCGACCACCCGCGGCTGGGCTGGACGGCCGCGCCGGTCGGACCGGTGCTGGCCGAGGAGCTGGGCCTGCCCGTGTCGGTGGCCTCGCACGTGGATGCGATGGCCGGGGCGGAACTGCTGTTCGGGGTTCGGCGGCCGACGGCGAACAGCACCACCAGCCTCTACGTCTACGCCCGCGAAACGGTCGGCTACGCCCTGGTGATCGGCGGCCGGGTGCACAGCCCAGCCAGTGGTCCGGGCACCATCGCCGGCCTGCCGGTGCACTCGGAACTGCTCGGGGCCACCGGGCAGCTCGAATCCACCGTCAGCGATGAGGCGGTGCTGGCCGCGGCTCGTCGGCTCCGGCTCCTGCCGGAGGGCAACGGGGCGGTGTCGGCGGCGGTGACCACGCTGGTGCGCGAAGCGCGAGGCGGTGACCAGCGGGCGGCGGCACTGCTGACCGAGCGGGCCCGCGTACTGGGCGAAGCCGTCGCGCTGTTGCGCGACGTACTCAACCCCGATGACCTGGTGGTCGGCGGTCAGGGTTTCACCGAATACCCGGAGGGGATGGCCGAGGTGGAGCGGGCATTCACGCAGCGTTCGGTGCTGTCGGCGCGCAGCATTCGCGTCACCGCGTTCGGCAACCGGGTCCAGGAGGCCGGCGCCGGCACGGTGTCACTGGGCGGGCTCTACGCCGACCCGGTCGGGGCGATGCGCCGCTCCCGCGGTTCGGGGGCCCGCGTGGTCCCCGAAGTGTCGGCCTGACCGAACCTGTAAAGATGGCGGGGTGGGCTATGGCGTTGGAGGGGTTCAAGGCGTCAGGTCCGATGTGCACCGGGTAGCGCTGCTGTCGGTGCACACTTCGCCGCTGGCCCAGCCCGGCACCGGCGATGCCGGCGGAATGAACGTCTACGTCCTGCAGAGCGCGCTGCATCTGGCGCGTCGCGGGGTGGCGGTGGAAGTCTTCACCCGCGCGACGTCGTCGATCGACCCGCCGGTGCAGCACGTGGCGCCCGGCGTGCTGGTGCGCAATGTGGTGGCCGGGCCGTTCGAAGGCCTGGACAAAAACGACCTGCCCACTCAGCTGTGCGCGTTCGCCGCCGGGGTGCTGCGCGCCGAGGCCGCCCACGAGCCCGGCTATTACGACGTCGTGCATTCGCACTACTGGCTCTCCGGTCAGGTGGGCTGGTTGGCCGCGGACCGGTGGGCGGTGCCCCTGGTGCACACCGCGCACACCCTGGCCGGGGTGAAGAACGCCGCCCTGGCGGCCGGCGACGCCCCGGAGCCGCCGCTGCGCACGGTCGGCGAGCAGCAGGTCGTCGATGCCGCGGACCGTATGATCGTCAACACCGACGACGAAGCGCAGCAACTGGTGGCCCTGCACGAGGCGGACCCGCGCCGGATCGACGTGGCGCACCCGGGCGTGGACCTGGAGGTGTTTCGGCCCGGCGACAAGCAGGCGGCCCGGGAGGCGTTGGGGTTGTCCCCGACCGAACCGATCGTGGCGTTCGTCGGCCGCATCCAGCCGCTCAAGGCGCCCGACGTCCTGCTGCGCGCGGCCGCGAAACTGCCCGGGGTACGCGTGGTGGTGGCCGGCGGACCGTCGGGCAGCAGTGGGCTGGCGGAACCGGGCGGCCTGGTTCGGCTGGCGGGCGAACTGGGTATCAGTGACCGGGTGACCTTCCTGCCGCCGCAGTCCCGCGAGGATCTGGCGACCCTGTTCCAAGCCGCCGACCTGGTGGCCGTGCCGAGTTACTCCGAATCGTTCGGTCTGGTGGCGCTGGAGGCGCAGGCCTGCGGGACGCCGGTGGTCGCCGCGGCCGTCGGTGGGCTGCCGGTGGCGGTGCGCGACGGGGTCACCGGGCGCCTGGTCGACGGGCACGGGATCGAGGCGTGGGCGACCGCCCTCGAGGAGCTGCTGCGGCTGGGCTCCGGGCCCCGCGGATGGGCGATGCGCCGGGCCGCGGTCAGCCACGCGGCGCAGTTCTCCTGGGAGCGCACCGTGGACGCCCAGTTGGCCAGCTACACCCACGCGATCGAGGATTTCGCCGCGGCCCGGGGCGGGCGGATGCGGGTGCTAGGATCGGCACGCCGGCCTCGCCGCTGGCCGACCCGGCGCGGGGCACGCGCGTGAACCGCGGCGACGTCCAGCAGCTCATCGAGAGCACGCTGCAGGCAGCCGAGTTGACCTATTCGCCGACGCCGGGCTCCCACGGTGGCCTGCCGGGGCTGATCGTGGAACTGCCCGGCGAGCGCAAGCTCAAGACCAACACCATCCTCAGCATCGGAGAGCACTCGGTGCGCGTCGAGGCGTTCGTCTGTCGTCAGCCCGACGAGAACCACGCCGGCGTCTACCGGTACCTGCTCAAGCGCAACCGCCGGCTGTACGGGGTGGCCTACACCTTGGACAACGTCGGCGACATCTACCTGGTCGGCCGCATGGCGCTGGCTTCGGTGACCGCTGAAGAGATCGACCGGGTGCTCGGGCAGGTGCTCGAAACCGTCGACTTTGACTTCAATACGTTGCTGGAGTTGGGATTTGCCACCTCGATCCAGAAGGAATGGGAGTGGCGGGTGTCCACCGGGCAGTCGCTGAAGAACCTGCGGGCGTTCGAGCATTTGATCGACAAGGACGACGACCAGGTTGACGATGCAGGTTGAGGTATTGCGCGTCTTCGTCGACGAACGCGGCGACTACGGCAATCCGCTCGGGGTGGTCCTCGACGGGGCATCGGTTCCCGAGCCGGCGCAACGACAGCAATTGGCGGCCACGCTGGGGTTCAGCGAAACGATCTTCATCGACGACGCCGAAAGCGGGCGGCTGCGGATCTTCACCCCGGCTACCGAACTGCCGTTCGCCGGGCATCCCACCGTCGGCGCCGCCTGGGTGTTGTCGCGGGAACTCGGTCATCCGCCTGCCGCCCTGGAAACCCCGGGCGGCGTGGTCCCGACGTGGATCGATGGCGACCAGGTCTGGGTGCGCGGTCTGTTGGCCGCCACACCCCCGTGGTGGCACGAGCGTCTCGCCGATGGTGCCGCCGTCGATGCGCTGGACGGACCACTTGGACCCGAGCAGGACGCAACCCAGTTGTGGGCGTGGCGTGATGAAGCAGCTGGCGTGATCCGTGCCCGGGTCTTCGCCGCGCGTTACGGCGTGGCCGAAGACGAGGCCTGCGGGTCGGCCAGCATGCGTCTGGCGGCGGTGCTGGGCCGCGACATCACGGTGCACCATGGTCGCGGATCGATCGTCTACGCACGCCCGGGCCCTCCAGGGACTGCCGAAATCGGCGGCCGGGTGGTCAGTGACGGGGTCATGTCGGGTTTGCGCGGCTGAATAGCGGCCGATCGACGCCTGCGTGCGGGTGAATTGCCGCACTGGGCGGCTCGTGCCACAGTTGAGAAATGAGCACATCGACGCGACGGGCGAGTGAATATCGTCGCAGGATGCGTGAACGGGGTTTCCGGCCAGTCCAAATGTGGGTGCCCGACGTCCGGTCGCCGCAGTTCGCCGCGGCGGCTCGCCGAGAAGCACTCGCGCTGGCCGCTGCGGACCGGTGCCGTGACGACATGGACTTCGTCGAGGCGATCTCGGATCTGGCCGACGGCGAGTGAACCGCGGTGAGCTGTGGACGGTGTCGGGGGGCGTCTATGCCGCCAAACCCCGGCCGGCGCTCATCATTCAGGACGATTTGTTCTCGACAACGGAATCGGTTGTCATCGTTCCGCTGACCACTATGGCGGTGGCCGACGCCGTAGTCGCGCGTGTTGCGGTGCCGGTGGGATCCGGGACCGCTCAGCCCAGTTTCGCCATGGTGGACAAGATCACGACGGTCCGGCGGTCGAATCTGGGGACGCGAATCGGTCGCGTTAGCATCGCGTTGATGAAGGAGATCGAGCGCTCCGTCATGGTGTTTCTGGGTTTGGCTGCCTGACACCGCGCACGCTGTCGCTGGTATGCCAACCGTGCAGGGTGACGTCCCCACTCGCGTGGGCGGCGATCTGGCCGGTGGCGAATTTGGCGGCGGTGGCGGGCATGCCGTTTGTCGGATAATCCAGGTGCCCGAACGGAATACCGTCGCCGCCGTTGCAGACGGTGTCGTTCTGGGCGCAGAACTCGCGGGTCTTGGCCGCGTACAGCGGGCCGATGGTGATGGGCGGCGCGTCATAGCGGCGGATGAACGCGGCCGACGGGGTTCCGAACAGCACCACCGCCGCGACGTGGTCGGCCGCCGCGTCGGGCATCGGCCGCGGTAGATCCGGCACCAGCTCGTCCGGTAACCCGGTCGGCACGGACTGCGCCGTCGCATAACCGGTGACGGCCGCGCCCTGAGAGTAGCCGCCCAGCACGATCTGGGTATCCGGACAATCCAGCGCTGTCCACTCGATGTGGCTGACCTCGTCGCGGATTCCGGCGATGACGCTTCGGTCGAAGTCGAGCCCGCTGCTGAAACCACTGGCGGCGGCGTAGTTGACCGGATACACCGCCATCGACTGGTCGGTCAGGTCGGAGCTCAGTGCGTCGACGAATGCCTGCCCGACCTTGCCGACGCCGGGCGGCTCGTCGCTGCCCCGGGCGAACACCACCTCGACGTCGGCGCACGGCTTGGCGTTGGCGGCCGGGGGCCGAATCAGCATCACCGGCGAAATCATCACCGCTGCGGCGCACAGCAGCCGGGGGATAGGCCGCAGGCAACGTACGTTCACCGCTACACCCCCGATCCCGGCATCCGGACCTTCCTTCGACGGTAGCTCGTATTGGGCCCGTGAGACACTGACGCCCATGTCTGACACTGCCACCCTGGTGCTGCTGCGCCACGGGGAAAGCGAATGGAACGCCAGCAACCAGTTCACCGGTTGGATGGACGTCAACCTGACCGACAAGGGCCGCACCGAGGCGGTCCGGGCCGGTGAGCTGCTGGTTGAGCACGGCTTGCGGCCCGACGTGGTCTACACCTCGCTGCTGCGCCGGGCGATCACCACCGCGAACCTGGCGCTGGACGCCGCCGATCGGCACTGGATCCCGGTGCACCGCACCTGGCGGCTCAACGAGCGCCACTACGGCGCCCTGCAGGGCCTGGACAAGGCCGCCACCAAGGCGCGCTACGGCGACGACCAGTTCATGACGTGGCGGCGCAGCTACGACACCCCCCCGCCGCCGATCGAGTCCGGCAGCCGGTACAGCCAGGACACCGACCCCCGTTACGCCGACATCGGCGGCGGTCCGCTGACCGAGTGCCTGGCCGACGTGGTGGCGCGTTTCCTGCCGTACTTCACCGACGTCGTCATTCCGGACCTGCGGTGCGGCAAGACGGTGCTGATCGCGGCGCACGGCAACTCGTTGCGGGCGTTGGTGAAGTACCTCGACGGAATGTCGGATGAGGATGTGGTCGGGCTGAACATCCCGACCGGCATCCCGTTGCGCTACGACTTAGACGCCGACCTGCGCCCGCAGGTTGCCGGCGGCGTCTATCTGGACCCCGAGGCGGCGGCTGCCGGGGCTGCGGCGGTCGCGAGCCAGGGCGCCAAGTAGCGGTTTTGGGCCCGCCCAGTGTGAATGCTGGGTGGAGCCCGGGTGAAATCTTCGCGTTGAATTCACATTCGGCGCACGTCATGGTCGAACGCTGGTCAGCCTACGGTGCCGGACTGCGTACGATTTTGCCGTGGCTGCGACCTCGGCGCTGACGCTTGCTGCAGCGTCGGTGATTCCTGCGCTGGCGGCAGGCATAGCGGCCGGCGTTTGGCTGTCGCCGCGGCTGGCCGAGCGCCGCCGCAAGGCAGCGACCGAACGGTCCGGGATCACCGTCGCGGAGATGCTGCAGCAGATCGTTTCGCACGCCTCACTGGGGATCGCGGTCGTCGACTCCCACCGCGACGTCGTCTACCTCAATGAGCGCGCCACCGAGCTGGGCCTGGTGCACGGCCGATTGCTCGACGACGAGGCCTGGGCGGCCGCCCAACGCGCACTGGGCGGCGACGACGAAGTCGTCTTCGACCTGACGGTGGCCAAGCGGGCGCCAGGGGCCACCCGGTCGGATCTGTCGGCGGTGCGCGGCTATGCCCGCTTGCTGTCGGAAGACGATCGCCGGTTCGCGGTGGTGATCGTCGACGACCAATCCGAGCAGGCCCGCATGGAGGCCAGCCGGCGCGACTTCGTGGCCAACGTCAGCCATGAACTCAAAACCCCGGTGGGGGCGATGGGGCTGCTTGCCGAAGCACTGCTGGCGTCGGCCGATGACCCCGAGGCGGTACGGCCGTTCGCCGAGCGGGTGCTGGTGGAGGCCAACCGGCTCGCCAGCATGATCGGTGAGCTGATCGAGCTGTCCCGACTGCAGGGCGCCGACCCGCTGCCGGACCTGGGCATCGTCGACGTCGACGCGGTGGTCAATGAGGCGATCTCCCGGCACAAGGTGGCCGCCGACAACGCCGAGATCACGATCACCACCGATGCCCCGAGCGGGCTGCGCGTGCTGGGCGACGAACCGCTGCTGGTCACCGCGCTGGCCAATCTGGTGTCCAATGCGATTGCCTACTCGCCGCACGGTTCGCCGGTATCGATCAGCCGGCGTCGCCGGGAGGGGTCCATCGAGATCGCCGTGACCGACCGTGGCATCGGCATCGCACCCAAGGACCAGCAGCGGGTGTTCGAACGGTTCTTCCGCAGCGACAAGGCCCGTTCGCGGGCCACCGGGGGCACCGGGCTGGGATTGGCGATCGTCAAACACGTGGCGGCCAACCACAACGGCACCATCACGTTGTGGAGCCAGCCGGGCACCGGTTCGACGTTTACCTTGGCGATTCCCGCATACCAGGGCAGTGTGGACCCAGAGAAGGAGGAGCAGTGATGACACCCGCTGTCGATGACGCAGAGGGTAGCTACGGGGAGGGGCAGCGTCGATGACACATGTCTTGATCGTTGAGGACGAGGAATCGCTGGCCGACCCGTTGGCATTTCTGCTGCGTAAAGAGGGTTTCGAGGCCACCGTGGTGGGCGACGGAACCGCCGCCCTGGCCGAATTCGACCGGGCCGGAGCCGACATCGTGCTGTTGGATCTGATGCTGCCGGGGATGTCGGGCACCGACGTCTGCAAACAATTGCGCGCGCGTTCGAGTGTGCCGGTGATTATGGTCACTGCCCGCGACAGCGAGATCGACAAGGTCGTCGGCCTGGAGTTGGGCGCCGACGACTACGTGACCAAGCCATATTCGGCCCGTGAGCTGATCGCCCGGATCCGGGCGGTATTGCGCCGCGGCGGCGACGACGAGGGCGGCGTGGGCGAGGGTGTGCTGGAGTCCGGTCCGGTGCGCATGGACGTCGAACGGCACGTGGTCATGGTGAACAGCGAGCAGATTACCTTGCCGCTCAAGGAGTTCGACCTTCTCGAATACCTGATGCGCAACACCGGCCGGGTGCTGACCCGCGGCCAGTTGATCGACCGGGTGTGGGGCGCGGATTACGTCGGCGACACCAAGACTTTGGATGTCCACGTCAAACGACTTCGGTCCAAGATCGAGGCCGATCCTGCCAATCCGGTGCACCTGGTTACCGTGCGCGGACTCGGGTACAAGCTGGAGGGCTAACCCCGCGGCACTCCCCGGTAGCCCCTTGGCGGGGTCTCCCAACTTGCTCGGCGGGGTCTTCGTCGCCGAAAATCACGGACTGGACGTCCGACCTCTTAAGGTAGCCTTAATCAAGGTTGCCTACGGAATCCTTGGGCCCCATCCAGAACCCTTCTTCGTCAGTTACACGGGAGACGCGATCGATGAGCGGGCCGGACGACACGGCGCACACCTTGCGCACGCTGGTTGATCTGCTGACGCAGCGTGCGGCGCAGTACGGCGAAAATTTGGCATTCACCTTCTCGCGTGACGGCGACGAGCACGAAACCAGCCAGGTGACCTACGGCGAGCTGGACCGGCGCGCCCGCCAGATCGCTGCTGACCTGCAGGGTCAGGGTGCGACCGGGCAACGCGTGCTGGTGTTGTGCCCCCCGGGACTGGACTTTATCGCCAGCTTCTTCGGCTGTCTGTACGCCGGAGCCATCGCGATCCCTGTGCATCCACCCATGCGCGAACACTTGCTGCCGCGGGTCGAGTCGATCATCGCCGACGTCCAGCCCGGCTACGCGCTCACCACCAGTGAGATCGAGCCCAGAATCAAGCCCGCGATCGACGGCCTGCCCGGCGGCCAGGCGCTGCGCTGGACGCTCACCGACAGCGATGTCACCGGCAGCGAGGCGTCCTGGGTGGCGCCGCAGATCGATGGCGACAGCATCGCGATGCTGCAGTACACCTCCGGGTCGACCAGTGCGCCCAAGGGCGTCGTGCTGACCCACGGCAACCTGGTGCACAACCTGACTACCATCGCCGAGGCCTGGGGCGCGAACCCCGACATGCCGGATGTGACCGGCGTGTTCTGGCTGCCGCCGTACCACGACATGGGTCTGATCGGCGGGTTGTTGGGAACGATGTACGTCGGCGGGAGTTCGATCCTGATGCCGCCGACGGCGTTCATCAAGCGTCCGATGCGGTGGCTGGAGGCGATCTCGCGGCATCGCGCCATGATCACCGCCGCGCCGAACTTCGCCTTCGATCTGTGCGTCGAGCTGAGCACCCCGCAGGAGCGGGCCGCGCTGGACCTGTCCAGCTGGACGGTGGCGCTGTGCGGTGCCGAACCGGTGCGCACCGCCACCCTGGACGGGTTCGCCGAGTTGTTCGCACCGGCGGGCTTCCGTCCCGAGTCGTTCTACCCCGTGTACGGATTGGCCGAGGGCACTCTGCTGGTGTCCGGCGGGTCGGACCTGCCGACGCCGATGGTGCAGCACATGGACCGGATCGCACTGGGCGACAACCGGGTGATCGAGGTCTCCGCCGACGATCCCAACGTGGCGACCATGGTCGGCTGCGGCAAACCGCGCGGCAGCCAGCGGGTGATCATCGTCGACCCCGAGACCCGTCTGGAGTGCGCCGGAGACCAGGTCGGCGAGATCTGGGTCGCCGGAGGCAGCGTCGCGCACGGTTACTGGGGCGCCCCGGAACTGTCCGCCGAGACGTTCGCCGCGACACTGGCCGACACCGGTGAGGGCCCGTTCCTGCGCACCGGAGACCTGGGATTCCTGCATTCCGGCGAGCTGTTCGTCACCGGCCGCCGCAAAGACCTGATCATCATCCGCGGCACCAACCACTACCCCAACGACATCGAGCTGACCGTCCAGAACACCAACCCCGCACTGCTGCGCGGCCGCGGTGCGGTGTTTTCGATCGCCCCGGAACCGGGCGCGGCCGAGCAACTGGTCGTGGTCCAGGAAGTGGACCCGAGCCGCCTGGCCGGGGAGCAGGCCGACGAGGCCATGCAGATCATCCGCACCGCGGTCACCGAGAACCACTCGGTCCGCACGCACGCCGTGGTGCTGGTCCAGCCGCTGCAGCTGCCCACCACCTCCAGCGGCAAGATCCAGCGCAGCGCGTGCAAGCAGCAGTACCTCGACGGTGAGCTGCCGGTGGTGGCGCAGTGGCCGTCGACGCCCGCAGCGCCGCAGCCGCAGGCTCCGGCCGAGCCGGCCCCGGCGGCGGCGCAGACCGCACCGGGCGCCCACAGCGCGGCCGAGATCGGTGCCTGGCTTATCGAGCGGTTGGCCCAAGACCTCGAGCTGCCCATCGCCGAGATCGACCCGGCCAAGCCGTTCGCGTTCTACGGACTGGACTCCATCCACGCGGTGCGGCTCTCCAGCGCCCTCGAGCAGTGGCTGGGCTTTGAGCTGGCCCCCACCATCGCCTACGAATACCCGTCGATCGACATCCTGTCGGCGCACTTGGCCCGGGTGGCCGCGAAGGCTCCGGCCGCCCCGGCATCCGGGGCCGCCGCCGAGCCCGCCGAGCGGCCGGCTGCCGACGAGCCGATCGCGATCGTCGGTATCGGCTGTCGTTTCCCGGGTGCCGACGGACCCGAAGGTTTCTGGCGGTTGCTGTCGGGCGGAGTCGACGCCACCACCGACGTCCCGGCCGACCGGTGGGACGTCGACGCCTTCTACAACCCCGACCCGTCGGTGCCCGGCACCGCGGTCACCCGCCGCGGCGGATTCCTGGGCCAGGTCGACCAGTTCGACTTTCAGTTCTTCGGGATCTCGCCACGCGAGTCGGCGCAGATGGACCCGCAGCAGCGACTGCTGCTCGAGGTGGCGTGGGAGGCGTTGGAAGACGCCGGTCAGGTACCGGATGAGCTGGCCGGCAGTCGCACCGGCGTGTTCGTCGGCATCTCCACCAACGACTACGGCTTCCTACGGCTGGGTCAGCCGCAGCTCGTCGACGCCTACACCGGCACCGGCAACGCGCTGAGCATCGCCGCCAACCGGCTGTCCTACACCTTCGACTTCCACGGGCCGAGCATGTCCATCGACACCGCGTGCTCGTCCTCGCTGGTGGCCGTCGACCTGGCGTGCCGCAGTCTGCGCGACGGCGAGTGCTCCATGGCGCTGGCCGCCGGGGTGAACGTGATCCTGTCGCCGGCGCTGGCGATCAACTTCAGCAAGGCCCGGGTGATGGCGCCCGACGGCCGCTGCAAGACGTTCGACGCCGACGCCGACGGCTACGTCCGCGGCGAGGGCGCCGGCGTGGTCGTGCTCAAGCCGCTGTCCCGGGCGCTGGAGGACAACGATCCGGTGTACGCGGTGATCCGCGGCAGTGCCACCAACTCCGACGGCCGGACCAACGGCCTGATCGCCCCCAGCGGGCGGGCCCAGGAAGGCGTTGTCGTCGAGGCGTTCCGCCGGGCGGGCCTGCCGGCCAGCGCGGTCCAGTACATCGAGGCGCACGGCACCGGCACATCGATCGGCGACGCGATCGAGGCCAACGCTCTGGGCACGGTGCTGGCCGAAGGCCGGCCGGAGGGCAGTCGCTGCCTGGTCGGTTCGGTCAAGACCAACATCGGCCACCTGGAGGCGGCGGCCGGTATCGCCGGCCTGATCAAGGTGGCGTTGTCGTTGCAGCACCGGGAGATCCCGGCCAGCCTGAACTACACCGAGCCCAACCCGCATATCGGATTCGACCGCCTGCCGCTGGAAGTGGTCCAGACGCTGACCCCGTGGCCGGCGGGCAGCCGGGCGGTCGCCGGGGTCAGTTCGTTCGGGTTCGGCGGCACCAACGCCCACGTGGTGCTCACCGAGGCTCCGCAGGCCCGCAGCAGCTACCACGACGACACCGCGGCGCCGCGCGCCGAGCTGCTGGCGCTGTCCGCACGATCGCCGGAGGCGCTGACCGCGCTGGTCGGTGAGTACGAAATGGCGCTCTTCTCGGGCGGACTCGGCGGCGGTACTGCGTTGACCGACCTCTGCTACACCGCCGGCGCCCGCCGCGGCCACCACGACTACCGGCTGTCGGTGGTCGGCGACACCCCGGCGGCGATGTTCGAGTCACTGTCGGCCTACCGGCAGGGCGAGTCCCGGCCCGGATTGTCGGTGGGGCACTGTGCCCCGAACCGGCCCGGCCCCGGTGTGACGTTCGTGTTCTCCGGCCAGGGCTCGCAGTGGCACGGCATGGCGCTACAACTGCAGGCCGACGAGCCGGTGTTCGCCGATGCGCTGGCCGCCTGCGACAACGCGCTGTTCCCGCATCTGGGGCACTCGATCCTCAAGGAACTGGCCGCCCAGGACGGCCCCGAGGAACGGTCCAAGCTCAAAGACATCGGCATCCTGCAGCCGACGATCTTCGCGATTCAGGTAGCGCTGGCGGCGCTGTGGCGGTCCTGGGGCGTCGAGCCCGCCGCCGTGGTCGGGCACAGCCTCGGTGAGGCCGCGGCCGCCCATGTCGCAGGCGCGCTGAGCCTCGATGACGCCGCTCGGGTGATCTGCGCCCGTGCCCGGATGCTGCGCGGCGTTCGTGGCCGCGGGGCGATGATGGTCACCGAGACCACCCTGTCCGAAGCGCAGGAGCTGATCGCCGGCCACGAGCGTGAGGTGGCCGTGGCCGCGAGCAACAGCTACCGATCGACGGTGCTCGCCGGCGAGCGCAAGGTGCTCGAACAGTTGATGACGAAGCTGCAGCAGCGGGATCGGTTCTGCCGCTGGATCGATGTCGACGTGGCTTCGCACAGCCCGCAGATGGAGGCGCTCGGCGCCGGCCTGCGCGGCAGCCTGGTGAAACTGAAGCCGACCGTACCGACGGTGCCGATGTATTCGACGGTCACCGGGGAGCTGGTGGGCTCCAAGCTGCTGGACGCCGACTATTGGGTGGCGAACTTGTGTTCGCCGGTGCGGTTCTCGCCGGCGCTGCGCCGGCTGCTTGAGACCGGGCACAACACGTTCGTCGAACTCAGCCCGCACCCCATCCTGCTGACCGGTGCCCGCGAGGACGCCGAGCATCTTCATCGCAGCGCCACCCTGCTGCCCTCGATGCGCCGCGACGACGGGGTTTCCAGTGGCCGCTCCACCATGCTCGGCTCGTTGGGCGCCCTCTACACCTTGGGGCACCGGGTGGCCTGGGAACAGATCTATCCCGAAGGCAGCCGCTGCGTTCCGGCTCCGACCTACCCCTGGCAGCGGGTGCACTCCTGGCTCAACGCCGGCTCGATCGCGGCGCCGCGGCAAGGCGGCGTCGGTGCCAACGGCGGCGGCTGGCGCGGACCGATCCGGTCGGCCGCGCAGCCGGCAACGGTGCTGGCCGAAGTGGATGTCACGGGCGTGAGCGCGCTATCGGCCGAGCGGTTGAGCGAGTTGGCACTGACCGCGGCGGAGGTCGCGTTCGGTCCCGGCACTCGCTCGGTCGCCGAGCTGAGCCTGCGTGACGGTCTGGATCAGGTCCGCACCGTGCAGTTCGCCCTTACCGGAGACGCTTTCGACTGCTATGGCAGTGCTGGTGCGGACTGGTCGCTGCTGGCCACCGGCACCCTGTCGGCCGACGAGTCCCACGCGCCGACCGTCATCACCGCCCCGGTGGACCCGCGGGACCGGAGCTACCGGATGCGTTGGCAGCCGGCGTCTCTGCTCGTTGACGGCGAGAGCCGACCTGACGGCAGGCCCGCCGAGCCCGGCAGCTGGCTGATCCTGTCCGACGGCCCGGTCGCCGACATGCTGCGAGACCACCTCGAGGCGCAATCGCAGTCCTGCGTGCTGGTGGAGCCGGTCGTGGGGCTGGCCGAGATCGAACGGGTCAGCGCCGACAGCTACCGGGTCGACCCGGCCCGTCCGGAACACTTTGCCGAGCTGCTGCGCGCCGCGTTCGGTGGCGACCGGCCGCCGTGCCGGGCAGTGCTGCACCTGTGGAACCTGCTGGCCGCACCGCCGGCTGACACCACCGAAGAGTCGCTGGCCACGGCCACCGACGTCGGATCGCTGAGCGTGGTCCACCTGATCCAGGCGCTGACGCTGGCCGGCTGGCCGGAGTCGCCACGGCTGTGGCTGGTGACCCGCGGGGCGCAGCCGGCCGGCGACGGACAGCCCAGCCCGCTGTCGGTCGCGCAGGCTCCGGTATGGGGACTGGGCCGTTCCATCGACCACGAGTACCCCGAGCTACACGCCACCGGCGTCGACCTGTCCGCCGATGGTGGCCCCGAAGAACTGCGCGGCCTGTTCAGCGAGATCTGGTCGGACAATTCCGAGACGGACGTGGCCCTGCGCGGTCACCGCCGCTATGTCGCGCGACTGGAGCCCTACCCGGCGCCGGCCGAGCCGGCAGGCGAGTTCACCCTGAGCGCTGACGCCACCTACCTGGTCACCGGCGGGCTCGGTGCGGTCGGCGGCAAGGTGGCCGGCTGGCTGGTCGAGCGCGGTGCTCGCCACCTGGTCCTGATGGGCCGCAGCGCACCCTCGGCCGCGGCGCAGGCAACGCTGGAGGGCCTGCGTGCCGCCGGCGCCGAGGTGACCATCGCCCAAGGCGATGTCACCAAGTCCGCCGACGTTGCCGCGGCACTTGCCACCATCGGTGCGTCGATGCCGCCGCTACGCGGTGTGGTGCACGCGGCCGGCACCGTCGAGGACGCGATTCTGGCCCGCCTGGACGCGGCGAAGCTGCGCGCGGTCATGGCGCCCAAGGTTCAGGGCGCCTGGAACCTGCACACCCTGACCGCCGACGCGGAGCTGGACTTCTTCGTGCTGTTCTCCTCGGCAGCCTCGGTGCTGGGTTCGCCCGGTGCCGCCAACTATGGTGCCGCGAACGCCTTCCTGGACGCGCTGGCCTGGCATCGCCAGGCGGCGGGGCTGCCAGCGCTGAGCGTCAACTTCGGCCCCTGGGCCGGGCTGGGCATGTTCACCAACTCGGAGCTGCACCGGCACTTCTCGCACTACGGCGTGGAGGGGCTGCCGGCGGAGCAGTACTTCGCGGCGCTGGCGGCGCTGATGGCCGACGGCGCAACCGAAGCGATGGTGCTCGACATCGACTGGTCACGGTGGCGTCCGAGCGCACAATCCCCGCTGCTGCGCGATCTGCAGGTCACGGCCACCGGCGACCAGGGCGCTGGCGCCGCCGGCAGCGGTCTGTTCGAAGCGGTGCAGGCCGCCGACCCGCAGGAGCGCCAGCGGCTGCTGGAGACCTACCTGCGTGATCTGGTCGCCGGCAAGCTGGGCCTGGCTCCGGCCAGCCTGGACGTGCACGCACCGCTGAACAGCCTCGGCGTGGACTCGCTGATCACGCTGGAACTTCGCATCCAGGTCGAGCGCGAGCTCGGAATCGTGGTTCCCGTTGCCCGGCTGTTGGACGGGCCCAGCGTGGTCAGTCTGTCCAGCTGGCTCAGTGAGCAGTTGGACGCCGCACCCGACCGGGGGGTGGCTGACGAAGGATCCGCGACGCCGGATGTCGCCGCGGAAGCCGCGGATGCGGCCCCCTCGCAGGAGATGGAGCTGCTGGCTCAGGTCACCGAACTCTCCGACGAAGCGGTGGATGCACTGCTGGCGAAAATGATGGCCGAAGATGGGGGCAGTGCGTGACGGAGCGCCCGGACGTGCCCACTGACATCTCCAGCCTGTCGCCGGAGAAAAAGCGTGAGCTGCTTGCCCAGTTGCTGATGGCCAAGGCGCAGGACGCGGCATCCGAACACGAGCTGTCTTACGGGCAGCGCTCGATGTGGTTCATGCACCGGCTTGCGCCCGACAGTGCGGCCTACACCGTGGCCTACGCCGGACGCATCAACGGTGCCCTGAATGTGCCGGCCCTGGAGCGGGCCGCGCAGGCGTTGGTGGACCGGCACCCGATGCTGCGGACCACGTACACCGAACGGGACGGCCAGCCCGTCGCTCTGGTCCACGGGCAGTGGCCGCTGCGGATCGCCACCCACCGCATCGGTGCGGACGCAGCCGAGCTCGACCAGTGGGTGCAGGCCGAGGTCGACCGGCCCTTCGACCTGCGCACCGGCCCGGTGCTGCGGCTCACGCTGCTGCAGCGGCCGGACGACCACGTGCTGCTGTTGACGGTGCACCACATCGCCGTCGACTTCTGGTCCATCGACGTCATCCTCGACGAGCTGCGGGCGCTCTACGCCGCCGAACAGGGCGGCAACCCGCCGGCGGAGACCGCAGACCGCTACGTCGACTACGCCGCGCAGCAGTCCCGGATGCTGGCCGGGCCCGAGGGCGAGCGGCTGTGGCAGTACTGGCACGACAGGCTGGGCGGCGAACTGCCGACCCTGTCGCTGCCCACCGATCGGCCGCGGCCCGCAATACAGACCTACGACGGTGCGCTGCACCGGTTCAGCGTCGACGCCCAGGTGACGGCCGGAATCAAGCAGGTGGCGCGGACCGTCGGAGCCACGCCCTACATGACTCTGCTGGCGGCCTATGCGGTGCTGTTGCACCGTTACAGCGGGCAGGACGACCTGGTCATCGGTTCGCCGTTCGCCTGCCGCGACCGGGCCGGGCTGATGGGCATGGTCGGCTACGTCACCAACCCGCTGCCGTTGCGCGTCGACGTGAGTGGCGACCCGAGCTTTGCCGCGCTGCTGGGTCAGGTCAAAGACACTGTGCTGGGCGCGATCGGCCACCAGGAGTACCCACTGCCGCTGCTCGTCGAGCGGCTGCGGCCGGTGCGCGACGCCGCACGCACCCCGCTGTTCCAGGTGTCGTTCGCCTGGCAGCAGGTCCGGCTGTTCGAAGACGGGGCGGGAGCCGGTGATGACTCCGTGCTGCACCTGGAGACCCTCTACATCGGCCAGGGCGGCTCACCGTTCGACATCACCATGCAGGTCGGCGAGCAGGATGACGAGCTCCAGCTTGCCCTGCAGTACAACACCGATCTGTTCGACGCCGCGACCATCGAGGCACTTGCGCAGCACTTCACATTGCTGCTGACCGGCCTGGCCCAGCCCGGGGCAGCGGAGGCCCCGGTCTCGCAGTTGACGCTGCTCACCGATGCCGAGCGCGCCGCGCTGGCGGTCTGGAACGACACCGCCGTCGACTACTTGTCAGCCCCGGCCACGCTGCACGAGATGGTCGCCGCCAGCGCCGCGCGCACACCGGATGCCGTGGCGGTCAGTTACGACGGCCGCGACATCAGCTACCGCGAACTGGACCGGCGGGCCAATGGCCTGGCACATCGGTTGCGTCAGTTCGGTGTTGGCGCCGGCCCGGGACCCGCCGTGGTTCCGGTGCTGCTCGAGCGCTCCGAGGACCTGGTGATCGCGCTGCTCGGCGTGCTCAAGGCCGGCGGAGTGTTCCTGCCGCTGGATCCCGCGCAGCCCACCGGCCGGATGGAGGCGATGCTCGCCGACGTCCCGGATGCCCAGGTCTGTGTCACGCACCGTGAGCATTTGTCGCATGTTCCAACGGGTTTCACCGGAGCTCGGCTGTGCCTGGACCAAGCGATTCCCGGTGAGGAGGTGTCGCCTCCCGAAACCGGCACCGCCTCAGGCGATCTGGCCTACCTGATGTACACCTCGGGTTCCACCGGGGCGCCGAAGGGCGCGCTGAACAGCCACGCCGGCATCCGAAACCGGCTGTTGTGGATGCAGGACGCCTACCAGCTGACCCCCGAAGGCCGGGTGCTGCACAAGACCCCGATCAACTTCGATCCGTTCGTCTGGGAGATCTTCTGGCCGTTGACGGTCGGCGCCCGGGTGGTGATCGCCAAACCCGAAGGCCACAAAGACGCTGCATACCTGGCGCGCACCATCGTGGAACAGCGCGTCACCACAATGCATTTCGTTCCGTCGATGCTGCGCCGCTTCCTCGCGGAGCCGGAGTCGGCCGCCTGTACCGGCTTGCGCCAGGTGTTCTGCAGCGGTGAAGCGCTCACCGCAGATTTGCGCGACGCGTTCTTCGCTGCGCTGCCCGCCGAGCTGTACAACCTGTACGGCCCGACTGAAGCTGCCATCGACGTCACCCATTTCCATTGTGAGCGTGGGGCAACCGAGCCGATCATTCCGATCGGACGGCCGATCGCCAACATCGCGATCCACCTGCTGGACGCAGCGGGCAACCCGGTTCCGGTCGGGGTGCCCGGCGAACTGCACATCGGCGGTGTCGGCGTGGGCCGCGGCTACCTGAACCGGCCCGAGGCCACCGCGGCAGCGTTCCTCGACGACCCGTTCAGCACGGTGCCGGGTGCCCTGCTCTACCGCACCGGCGACCTGGCCCGCTACCGGCCAGACGGCAACATCGAGTACTTGGGTCGCCGCGACGACCAGGTGAAGATCAACGGCTTCCGGATCGAGCTCGGTGAGGTCGAGGCCGCGCTGGCCCGGCACCCGGGTATCGCCGAGTGCGCCGTGGTGGCACGCAAAGACGCGAGCGGAAACACTCAGCTGATCGCGCATATCGTGCCGGTCGCGGCCGCCCCCGGCACTGCCGAGTTGCGTCGCTTCCTGCTGGACTTGGTGCCGGCGGCGATGATTCCCGCGGTATTCCGCACCACCGGCCTGCTGCCGTTGTCGGCCAGCGGCAAGGTGGATCGCCGGGCGCTGCTTGCCCTCGACAAGGACCTCGACGCCGCGCCCACAGAATTCGTCGCGCCCCGCGATGCCACCGAAGAGGCGCTGGCCGAGATCTGGCGCGAGGTGCTCGACGTGGACCGGGTCGGCGTCACCGACGACTTCTTCGCCCTCGGTGGTGCCTCCACCCAGGCGCTGGAAGTTGCGGTGCGGGTGGGGGAGCTCGGGCTGGAACTGCGGCCCGAGTCATTGTTTGTCTACGGCACCATCGCCGAACTGGCCGCCGAATTCGGTCCGATCGGTGCTAAGCCCGACGTTCCGGCTGAACAGCCGGCGCCTGTGGAGACCAAGGCCGCGACGCCCAAACCCATTGCGGCGCCGGTGATCAAGCCAGTCCAGACCGGTCCGGCGCGCAACGTGGTGATCGAGAGCCTCGGCGTGTATCTGCCGCCGCGGGCCGTCTCCACCGAGCAGGTGCTGGCCGACTGCGTCAACGAGGTGAAGATCCCGCTGGAGCGTCTCACCGGCATCAAGAACCGGCGGATGGCCGGCCAAGACGAGTTCTCGATCGACTTGGGCCGCAAGGCGATCGCCGACTGCCTGTCGCGGTCAAGCTACGCCCCCGAAGAGATCGACCTGGTCATCGCCTGCAACATCTCGCGCTGCGACGGCCCGGAGCACATGTTCACCTTCGAGCCGAGCACCGCGTCGCAGTTCCGTGACCAACTGGGGCTGACGGGCGCCGTCTGCTTCGACATCAACAACGCCTGCGCGGGCATGTTCACCGGCGTCAGCGTGGCCCAGGACTTTCTCAAGACCGGCCTGGTGCGCAACGCGCTGGTGGTCAGTGGCGAATACATCAGCCACATCACCGAAACCGCGCAGCAGGAGATCGAAAGTGCGATGGACCCGCGGCTGGCCTGCCTGACCGTCGGCGACGCCGGTGCGGCCGCGGTGCTCGAACTCGGGCCCAACGATCGGGTCGGCTTCCATGACCTGGATCTGGCCACCTTCAGCGAATTCGCCAAGCTGTGCATCGCCAAGGCCACCGAAGGCCCGCACGGCGGCGCCATCATGGTCACCGACTCGGTCACCCAGACCGCGATCGCGGTGAAGCACTCGGTGCCCTATGTGGCGGCCGTCATGCAGCGGCACGGCTGGCGGCCCGAGACCGCCGATCAGCTGCTGATGCACCAGACCTCCGAGGCGTCGATCAACGACGCCATCTTGACCATCAACCGGGTCTTCGGTGCTGGTGCCGCGAGCCGAGCCAACACCATTTGCAACCTGGCCGAGCGCGGGAATACCGCTACCACAACGCATTTTGTTGCACTGTATGACTACATCAACGCCGGACGGATCAATTCCGGCGACAACGTCGTGCTGTCCATCACCGGCTCCGGGCAGACCATCGGAACTGGCCTCTACACGTTCGACGACCTGCCCGACCGGATGCGGCGTGCCGGCACCGGCCAAGCCGGCCACGGCACGCGTGGTGGCCGCTCCGGCGGGGCCCGTCGGGAACTCCCGGCGACACCGCGGGTGCGCATTGAGGGCATCGGTTTCGCCGTACCCGATTCGGGGGTCAAGCCCAGCTCGATCCAGTTCGCCGTCGACGCCGCCACCGCCTGCCTGACCGACAGCGGTGTCGATCGCACCGACGTCGGATTGGTGATTCACGCCGGCATCTACCGCGACGACTTCCTGTCCGAGCCGGCGGTCGCCACCCTGGTCGCCGGCGAGGTCGGCATCAACGCCGAGCCGGAGTCCGCGGACGCTCCCAAGACCTTCGCGTTCGACGTGCTCAACGGAGCGGTCGGTTTCCTCAACGGCTGCCACGTCGCGGCCGGCATGATCGGTGCCGGGCGGACCGGGCACGCCATGGTGCTGGCGTCGGAAGTGGAGAACAACACCCCGGAGAGCGGCTACCCGCGCAACGGCATCTGCGAGACCGGTTCGGCGATCATGCTGAGCCCAAGTCATGGGCCAGAAGGCTTCGGCCGGTTCGTCTTCGGCCACCACCCGGAGCACCGCGGCGCGCTGGCCACCTACACCCAGGAGCGCGACGGCCGGATGTGGCTGCGGATCGACCGCGACCCGAACCTGGCCGCGATCTACGTGAGCTGCCTGCCGTCGTCGGTCAAGGAGTTGCTGACGCTGGAGGGTCTGGCGCCCGAGGACATCGCCATGGTGTTCCCGCCGTATCTGCCCGGTGCCGCTCTCGATGAGCTGGCCGCGCACATCGGTGTGGACCGGTCGCGGTTCGTCGACCTGGAGGCGCAGGGTCAGACCAGTGACCCGTTCACCTCGACGCTGCCGTATCAGATCGCCGACGCCCAGCGGCGCGGCCTGGCCAAGCCGGGCGACGTCGCGCTGATCATGGCGGTCGGATCGGGTGTCGAGGTCGGTTGCACGACCTACCGGTTCTGATCGGCATGCGCGCATTCGTCACCGGGGGAACCGGATTCGTCGGCTCGAACCTGGTCGCCGCGCTGCTTGAGCGCGGGATGCAGGTGCGGGTGCTGCGCCGCTCGACCTCGCCGATGGCCGCGCTGGAGGGTTTGGACTGCGAGACCCGGATCGGCGACGTCAACGACGGCGTCGACGCACTGACCGAGGCGATGGCCGACTGCGACTGGGTGTTTCACACCGCGGCGATCTCGGACTACTGGCGCTACCGGACGCAGACCCGGCTCTACCGCACCAACGTCGACGGCACTCGCGACATGGCCGCCGCCGCTCAGCGCGCCGGGGTGCAGCGTTTTGTCTACACCAGTTCGCTTGCCGCACTGGGGGTCCCGGTGCGGGGGCATGAGTTGGTCGAGACCGACGAGTTCAACATCCGCCCGCGGCAGTTCCCCTATGGGCACAGCAAGCATCTCGCGGAGGCGGAACTGCAGAAGGCCGTCGCGGCCGGCCTACCGGTCGTGATCGTCAACCCGTCGGTGGTGATCGGGCCCCGCGACGTCAACCGCATCGCCAGCGCGATGCTGGTGGAAGCCAAGCAGGGCCGGTTGTGGTTCGCCGCTCCCGGTGGCACCAACTTCGTTTCGGTCGACGACGTGGTGGCGGGACATATCGCTGCCGCCGAGCGGGGCCGGGTGGGGGAGCGCTACATCCTCGGTGGGGAGAACTTATCGTTCCGCGAGGCGTTCACGGGCGCCTGCGAGCTCTTCGGGCGCCCTGGGCCGTCCGTGATGTTGCCGCGCTGGTTCATTCCGGTGGCAGCGGCGGGGGCCAGCGTCGCCCGCGCCGTGGTGGGACCGCGGCTGCCGATCGACGCCCGCCAGATGCGGCTGTCGACGGCCGAGATCTTCGCCGATGCCAGCAAGTCCCGCGAGGAGCTGGGCGTGCCGTTCACCCCGTTCCGCACCGCGCTGCGGGCCGCCCGCGACTGGTACCGCGACAACGGCTATCTGGATTAGTTGAGCGGTCAGGCCGCGGGTTTTCGGCCGTCGTCGGGGCCGGCCCGGCGGTGGTAGTCGATGACGGCTTCGATGAAGTGGAAGGGGTTGGTGCGGGGTTGTCCATGGTCGAGTCGGGGAGGGGGGATCCATTCGACGCGGCCGGTGGGCCCGAGTCGGGTTTTCCAGTTTTGTTCGGTGGCCATCCGGTTGTCGGGTGCACACGCTAGGG
>NZ_LT546166.1:116800-435217 GCF_900078685.2 Mycolicibacter icosiumassiliensis
TCCAGAAGGTGTCCCAGGCCGTCGGGGAGAACACCGCGTCCCAGTCGAGGGTGTTGGTCGTGCTGTCTAGGAAGGGTGCGATGGCGGCGTCGATCGCGTCATCGAAATCGGCCTGGGCGGGTGGCGGAGAGACCAGCGGAGCCAGCCCGAACGCCACGGCACTGACACTGAAACCGACTAGGCGACAACGCGCCGGGGCTTGGCCCCACCGGCGAGCACGCGTGACGGAACGCTGACCAGTCATTGCCTAACACCCCTGGACGTGCTTTCTCAGATACCGCTAGCTCTGAGCAGGAATTCTAATAATTCCCTTCGTCAATGCTGACAATTCTTGGCCGGGAACGGAAACACCAAACAGCCGCTGCATTGACAACGTCAGCGTTATGAATCAGGCGGTTGTCGGCCTGTTTTCCATGCTGTGTACGAGCTCGGACTCCCGATCTCGCACCGCGAGCGCGACGTCAAGGAACTGGGCGACCAGGGGGGAGCGTTCGTCTCGGTGCCAGCCAACGGCGATCGCCGAGCCGGGCCAGTCGTTGATCGCCAGGAAGCGCACGCCCGGGAGCGGCATGAAGTTCCTGACCACTGCGCTGGTGACCGCGATAGCCGCTCCGGTCGCGACCAGTTGTGCTTCCTCGGTGATCGAGCTGATCGGAACGTGGCGGGCCTTGGTTGACTCGTCGCGTGCCGCCTCCAGACACCAGAATGCGCGGTAAGCCTCGTCTACGGTGTCCCCGTTGGTGATCGGATCACCGACGAGATCCCGCGCGGACACCGAACCCCGGCCGGCCAGGCGGTGCGAGCTCGCCACCATCGCCACGACCGGATCGACGAACAAAACCTCCGTCTCGATGTTGGGTATGCCCTTCGGCAGGCGCACGAACGCCACGTCAGTGGCACCTGATGCCAGGCCCGCCGATGAGTCGTGGACCGGAAACTCTTGCATCTCAACGACGACGGCGGGGTGGCGTTGCGCGAACTCGGCCAGGATCAACGGTGTCAGTTCGAGGGCAGCGCCGGGGACGTAGCCCAGCCGCAGCGTGCCGGCCAGCCCGCGTGCGGCCCGTCGGGCGGCGGACGCAGCCTCATCAAGAGCAAGGAGCGCCGTGCGCGCTCCCTCCAGGAAGGCTTCGCCGGCGGGCGTCAGCGTCACCTTGCGGGTGGTCCGCTCCAACAGCTTGGCGCCGACCAGGTTCTCGAGTTCCTTGATCTGGCGGCTGAGGGCCTGCTGGGCCAGGTGAACGCGTTCCGCGGCCTTGCTGAAGTGCAGTTCTTCGGCCACCGCCACGAAGTAGCCTAACTTGCGGGTGTTGATCTCGATGGGGCTAAGCATAGCCGGGACGCCCGATCTGTTCGTGTCTAGTTTTCCCGCGAGCATCTCGAATTGCCCCAGCGATCACGCTGCTCAGGTCGGGCCGCCGGCGGCCGTCACGGTGACGGTGACGGTGGTGGCGCCGCTGTCCGAGGCGATGATCAGCACCGGCGCGCCAGGCGCCGAGACGACATGTCCGCCGGTGACACTGACTTGATAACCGTCCGGGTACTGGATGTTGGGTACCGAGATCTCGGTCTGGGATCCGGCGGCGAAGTGTCCTGTGCTGCCGGCTATCTCGGTGGAGTAGCTGAGCTGGAAGGTGCCGTTGTCGAACGACCAGGAGGTCGGGGTGCCGGCAACAGCCTGTGCGTACGGCGCCGACGTGGCTTCCAGCCTGGCCCAATCGACATTGTCGCCCACGGGCGGCTTGCTCGGGTCGAAGACCAGCGCATTGCCCGGCGCGGTGCCGGTGATTGCGGGTACTCCGTTGTAGGCCCAGTTCGACCAGCCCCACATGTGCTGGTCGGCGGCGTTCATCACCATGATGGCTTCCGCGGCGCCGTTTCCGGAGCCGAACTCCGAGATGAATCCCGGCACGCCGTACTTGCTGGTGTAGGCCGCGCCGTTGTCCGCCTCCAACTCGATGTACCCCGGGCACAGTGGGGACAGGGCCGCGCTGATGCTGGTCAGCATGCAGTAGTCGTGGAATGCGAAGACGCCGTGCGGGTCGTCCACCGGACCCAGCTGTGTCGGTACCGCCTCGTTGAACAGGGTGTTGGGCTCGTAGATCAACGGTGTCGTCGGGTCGACGGACCGGATCGCTGCGCTCACCTGGTTGTAGAAGGGAGTCAGCTGTTGAGCTTCGTAGAAGGAATTCCCGAATATCGTTGACAACCAGGTAGATCCGGCCCAGGGCTCGTTGATGATCTCGTAGCCGGCGATGCTGGGGTCGTCTTTGAAGTAGTCCGCAACGGCCTGGGTCATCCGCGCGTAGTGGTTCAAAAGGCCTACTCCGTCGGGGCCTTTAGCGTTGGACCAGAACATATCCCAGGCGTGATTCTCTGCGGGGTTGAGTGGGTAGTTGAGTCCGAAACCGATGTCGGGGTTGGGCAGTCCGCCGGTCTGGGTGGCCCATTCGGGTGCGCCCTCCCCGCCGAAGACCGGGCTGAAGTCGTCCTGGTGGAAGTCGATGATGCTGACGATGCCGTGGTTGGCCAGGATCTGCACGGTCTGGTTGATCGAGGCCAGGTAGTTGTAGTCGATTACGCCGGGCTGCGGTTCCACTCCCGCCCAGATGACTCCCAGCCGTACCGAATTGAAGCCGTTGGCGGCCAGGAACGCCGCGTCGTCGTCGCTGAACCCACCAGCGGACGGCTCATACGGCGCAATCTTGTAAACCTCGTTGAATCCGTGCAGATTGAGGACCCGTCCGTCGGCGTCGGTGATCCAGGTGCCGGCCGTGGTGATCCCAGCGACCGCGGCCGGGGCGCCGTCGAGGGTGCCGTAGTGGCCGTGGTCGCCGTGGGTGCCGAGCAGCATGCTGGCGTTGCCGCCGGCGCCGCCGAGGGCGGGGAGGTCGCCGGGGCCGGTGTAGACGCCGTCGCCGGCGTCGCCGCCGGTGCCGCCGTTGCCCATCAGCCAGCCGCCGTTTCCGCCGTCGCCGCCGTTTCCGCCGTTGCCGAACATGCCGGCGTTGCCGCCGGCGCCGCCGATGCCGCCGGATTCGGTGGCATGCCAGCCGTTTCCGCCGTCGCCGAAGAGCCAGCCGCCGTCGGTGCCGTTGTGGTGTTCGGCGGTGCCGTCGATGCCGTCGCCGATCAGGGCGCGTCCGGTGAGGGTGAGGAAGGGTTGGTTGATGAGGTTGTTGACTTGTTGGCCCAGGTCGCTGTGGATCCAGTCTTCGATGCCGGTGTGGATCGGGGTGTAGAAGTACTGCAGGAGCATGGTGTTGGGGTCGAGGGCCGCGGGGCCGGCCAGGGCGGCGCCGGCTAGTTCGGTCAGGACGGTGTCCCAGTGGGCCGGGGTCCAGAAGGTGTCCCAGGCCGTCGGGGAGAACACCGCGTCCCAGTCGAGGGTGTTGGTCGTGCTGTCTAGGAAGGGTGCGATGGCGGCGTCGATCGCGTCATCGAAATCGGCCTGGGCGGGTGGCGGCGAGACCAGCGGAGCCAGCCCGAATGTCAGATATGCCCCCGTGGTCGCAGCAATCCCGACGACCCGGCAGGCGATGTGGCGTTTTGCAGGGGAACCGTTGCGGCGCATCATCCTGGCTTCATCTCCAAGTTATGGCAAACCTGTGTAAAGCATCTATTTAGACCAAATCTAACGCGCTTACTGGCGCGTAACTTAAGAATCGGCAAAACAGTCGGGAGGTTGCGGCTAGGTGTTGCGAGCCTCGGGCCCGGGTTAGGCTGACCCGACATGTCTGAGCCCCAGCCGCCACCCGCACCGCTGTTCTTCGAGCGCGGTGCCAGCTGGTATTGGGTGTTGTTCGGCCCGATCTCCGCGGGACTATTGGTACTGATCCAGAACTCCGGCGGCTACGGCTTTCAGCCCTTGGTTCCCACCGTGTTGTTGGTGCTGGTCTCAACGATGCTCGCCATCCAGGTGAAGGCGGCGCGTATCCACACCTCCGTCGAGCTGACGGCGGACACGTTGCGACAGGGCACCGAAACCATGCGGGTCGCCGACATCGTGGCGGTCTACCCCGAGGCGCCGCGGCCCACCGGCTGGGGCAAGCAGGAACCGGAGAAGTGGCAGGAGTCCCGGGCGCTGGGCGAGCTCAGTGGGGTGCCCCGACGCCGAGCGGGCATCGGATTGAGGCTGACAGGTCGGCGCACGGTGCAGGCCTGGGCGCGGGACCATCGCGGGCTTCGTGCCGCACTCAGCGAAGTGATTCCGGAGACCGTCCCGCCCGGTGGGCCTGCCGAGACCGACGTCGAGGACGGATCGTCCTGGTGAGGACCGTCCCGATTCTCCGGGCCGTCGTCGAGTTGGCGTTGGCTGCCGCCGCGGCGGTGGGCTGCGTGATGAGCTGGTTGCAGGTGCGCTACCTGGTGTTGGTCGCGCCGGTCATCGACGGCGAACCGGCTACCACCTCGGTGAGTTACCACCCACGGATGCTGTTGCTGGCGTGGGTGCTGGCGACGGCCGCCGGGGTGCTGGCCGTGGTAGGCGCCGCGCGCCTGCGCCGCGCCTGGCGAACTCCAGAACTGGAATACCCCATGGGGGTATAGTCGGTGGGGTGACTACCACCGATCTCGAACTACGGGGAATGACCTGTGCGTCGTGCGCGGCGCGAGTGGAGCGCGGCTTGAATGCACTCGACGGGGTGCATGCCACGGTGAACTTCGCGGTCGAACGGGCCCGCGTCGAACACGATCCGAACGTCTCGGCAGCCGACCTGGTGCACGCTGTGGAGAGCACTGGTTATCAGGCCTCCGTGGTCGGTGCGGCCCACCCGGTCGAGCACGCCTCCGAACATGCAGATGTGCCGGCCGCACGGCTGCGCTCTTGGCTGATCGGCTCGGCAGTGCTCGCCGTGCCCGTGGTGGCGCTGTCGATGGTGATGGCTTGGCAGTTCAGCGGCTGGCAGTGGGTGGTGTTCGCGCTGACCACCCCGATCGTGGCGTGGGGCGGCTATCCGTTCCACCGCGCCGCATTGCGCAGCGCTGTGCACCGCGCCGCCACGATGGACACCCTGGTTTCGCTGGGCACATGGGCGGCCTATCTGTGGTCGGCGGTGGCGGTCTTCACCGGGGCGGGTCACCTGTATTTCGAGGTGGCGGCCGTTGTCACGGTCTTCCTGCTGGCCGGCCGTTACGCCGAATCGCACGCCAAACGTTCGGCGGGCGCGGCGCTGCGGGAACTGCTGGAACTCGGGGCCAAAGACGCCGCGGTCATGCGGCGCGAGGCCGGTGTGCTGACCGAGGTCCGGGTGCCGATCGCCGATCTACGGGTGGGCGACGTGATCGTGGTTCGGCCGGGGGAGCGGGTCGCCGCCGACGGCGTGGTCATCGACGGCACCACCGCGCTGGACACCTCGGCGATGACCGGCGAATCGCTACCCATCGACGTCGGCGACGGCGACTCGGTGCTGGGCGGTTCGCTCAACACCACCGGGCTGGTGCTGGTCCGCGCCACCAAGGTCGGCGCCGACACCCAGCTGGCCCGGATGGCCACCATGGTCGCCGATGCCCAGGCCGGCAAGGCCTCGGTCCAGCGGCTCGCCGATCGGGTCTCGGCGGTGTTCGTGCCCGCGGTGCTGGGGATCGCCGCCCTCACCCTGGCCGGCTGGCTGCTGGCCGGTGCGTCCGTCGCAGCGGCGTTCACCGCGGCCGTCGCCGTGCTGATCATCGCTTGCCCGTGCGCGCTGGGGCTTGCCACGCCCACCGCCATCCTGGTCGGCACCGGCCGCGGCGCGCAGCTCGGCATCCTGATCAAGAACCCGCAGGTCCTGGAGGCCGTCAAGGACATCGACACCGTGGTGCTGGACAAGACCGGCACGGTCACCACCGGCGTGATGGCTGTCGGCGGTCTCGCGGTCGCTCGCGGCGAGGACCCGAACACTGTGCTGGCTCGGGCCGCCGCCGTCGAATCGGCATCCGAGCACCCGATCGCCGCGGCCATCGTCGCCGGGGCCAAGGCCGGCGGCCTGGAGATCGGCCGGGTCACCGAGTTCGTCAGCCGTCCGGGCCACGGGGTGACCGGGGTGGTGGACGGTGTGCGTGTCGAGGTCACGCGATCGGCCGCTGCGCACGAGACCGGGACCGCCGTCGAGGTCTGCTGGGACGGCCGGGCGCGCGGCACGATCACCCTGACCGACACCGTGCGACCCACCAGCGCGGCCGCGGTGGCCGAACTCAAGGCCATGGGCATCACCCCAATGCTGCTTACCGGGGACGGTGCTGCGGTGGCGCGCACGGTGGCAGCCGAGGTCGGGATCGATCCGGCCAACGTGATCGCCAACGTCTTGCCTGCGGACAAGGCCGAGGCGGTCAAGCGGCTGCAGGCGCAGGGCCGGCGGGTGGCCATGGTCGGCGACGGCGTCAACGACTCGGTAGCGCTGGCCACCGCCGATATCGGGATGGCGATGGGAACCGGCACCGACGCCGCCATCGAGGCCGGTGACGTGACGCTGGTGCGCGGTGACCTCGGCACGGTTCCGACCGCGCTGCGGCTGTCCGCACGCACACTGCGAATCATCCGGCAGAACCTGATCTGGGCGTTCGGCTACAACATTGCGGCGATCCCGCTGGCGGCCGCCGGGCTGCTCAACCCGATGATCGCGGGCGCGGCGATGGCGGCCTCGTCGGTTCTGGTGGTGACCAATAGCCTGAGGCTTCGACGTTTCGCGCGGTAGGGTCCGAAAAAGTCGAACAGGGGGTTTGCTCTATGTATGCAGGCAACGTTTCTCATGGCGTGATCGCCAAGGTCGGGGCGGTATGCGCCGGTCTGGCAGCGTTTGCTCTGGCCGTGTGCGGGCCGGCTGGTGCGGATCCGGCCAATCCCGACCCGTTCAGTCCCAGCGATTGCATGGCCAACGCGAATGCTGTCTGCAACGTCGGCCCATATGGCCCCAACAGCCTGACCAATCCGGCCAACATCAACAGTCCGCTGAACCCGGCAAACCCGGCGAATCCAGCGAGCCCGATGAATCCGGCGAATCCGGCCAGCCCGATGAACCCGATGAATCAGCCCTAGTGATCGCCTGAACCGCCGGGCCTATTGGGGCGGGATCACGAATCCAGCCAGGCCAACTCGGCGGGAAGCTGTTCCCGCCAATAGGACACGTCGTGACCGCCGGGGGCGAACCCGCCGGCCGGCGGCGGGTTCAGCTGGCCGATGAAACTCTTGGTCGCGTAGGCGAAGCTGTCCGCAGTCCCGCAGTCGACGCGCAGCGGGAACGGGGCCAGTCGCGGCACCAGGTTGAAAACCGAGTTCGTCCGCCAGTCATCGACGCTGTCGAATGCACCGGCGGGTGCGCCGAAGTAGGTCATGTAGATCGCCGGGCTGATGGCACAGATCCCCGCGGTGCGCGACGGACCCAGCCGGGTGCCCAGCTGCAGTGCGCCGTAGCCGCCCATCGACCAGCCCATGAAACCGACCCGGGTGGTGTCGATACCCTTCTCCGGCAGCATCGGGATCAGCTCATTGAGCACCATCGCGCCGGAGTCCTCACCGGAACTGTGTCGGCGCCAGTAGGTGTTGCCGCCGTCGACGGCCACCACCGCGAAGGGCGGCCGGCCCGCTGCGGTCAGCTTCGCCAGCTCTTCTTCGACGCCCAGATCCATCACCCAGGCCGCGTCGCCGTCCTTGCAGTGCAGGGCGATCACCGGCCGCAGCGGAGCGGTCTGTCCCGGGGGGCGGGCGATGATCCAATTGGTCTCCACCCCGCCGCGAGCCGCCGACACGAACGTGCCGGATTCCCGGGTCGGATAGGTATTACCGGTCGCCCGCGACTCGGCCGGGTGTCGCCCCACACCCACGCCGAATAGGCCTGCAGCCCCCGCGGCACCGACCCCGAGGCGCAAAGCAGCCCGGCGGGTCAAATCTGCCATGTACAGCATCATCGCGCGGCGCATGCTCGGTTTCGCCCGGCACGCCGCAGTATTGATCAGGTTGATGCGGGTTCGTTAGGAACATCGGGAACGGGCGGGCGGCCGAACTGCTGGCGAAACGCGTCCACCGTGTAACTCACGACGGTTGCCTCACGTGGGGCACGGACCGTCGCCGAGCGGGGGATCCGCACCATGGGTCCGAGCTGGCCGGCGTACTGGTCTGGCTTGCCGATCTTGAGCAGCCCGTCGCCGGCGCCCGCCGAATCGGGGGCGATCTCGACCTCGCCTTCGGTGACAACGTAGATCAGGTCCTCGACGGTGCCCTGCTCGAGCAGCACCGAGCCCGGTCCCAGCAGGACCGGCGCCTGCTGCGGGCGCGTCGGTACTGCGGTCGGCGACAGCTGGATGACGATGTCGGCCAGCGGGACGATCCGGGTGTCGTGGGTCGCGACCACCACAACGCGATCGCCGGCCGCCAGCAACCGCAGCAGTTGCACGACTTCGCCGGCCCGGACGTAGTCCAGTTGCGCCGTGGGTTCGTCGGCCAGGATCAGCGGCGGATCTAGGGCCAGGGCGCGCGCCACCGCCACTCGCTGCTGCTGGCCACCACTGAGCTGCCCGGGGTGGTGGTCAGTCCGGTCGGCCAGACCGACCCGTGACAGCAGATCCCGGGCACGTTCTTGGGCGGACCACTGGGTCCATCCGGCCGCCCACATCGGCACCATCACGTTCTCCAGCGCGGTCAGGCTCGGCACCAGATTGAACGCCTGGAAGACGATGCCGACGGTGCGCCGCCGGTAGGAGGTGATGTCGCGCCGGCTGAGTGTGGTCACATCGGTGGCGCCGAACAGGATCTGACCGCTGGTCGGGCTCAGGATGCCGCCCAGGCACGACAGCAGGGTGGTCTTGCCGCAGCCGCTGGGACCGAGCACCACCACCATTGAGCCGGCCGGCACGTCCAGGCTCAGGCCGTGGATGGGACGGATCGGTTCCCCACCGCCGGTGGCGTATTCGATGACCAGATCACGGATCTGCAGGTCTCCCATGGGTTACGGCCCTCCGAACGCCAGTACCGGGTCCACGGCCACCGCGTGGCGTAGACCCGCCAGGCTGGCCAGCAGCCCGATCCCCACCGCGGTCAGGACCAGCAGCGCGAACGACGACCCGGTCACCGCCACCAGCATCGGAAACAGCGGCCCGATCGACACCGCCAAGACGCCGCCGAGCACCGCCGCGGCCACCGCGACGATCACCGCCTGCAGCGCCAGCCCGGTCAGCACCATCCACGTGGTGACCCCCAGCGCCTTGAACACCGCGAAGTCGCGGGTGCGTTCCAGCGCGGACAGGTAGATCAGCGAGCCCACGATGAGCCCAGCGACACCCCACAGCAGCACTGACATGTACGACAGGGCCATCTGCGCGCCCGCCAGTGGGCGAACCATGTCGTCGACGGCGGCGGTCCGGTCCACCACCCGGTAGCCCTCCGGTACGTGTGCCGGCTTGCCCCGCACGCCGATCGCGGAGACCACCGGCTGACCCGAATACATCAGTCGTTGAGCGCCCGCCACGGTCAGGAAGCCATTGGGTTGGCCGGCCAGCGTGGTCGACTTCTCCACCAGGCCAACGATCCGCACCTTGTCCGCACCCAGCTCGATCTCGTCACCGACGGCGCGTTTGAGCGTGGTCGACATGGCGATCTCGTTGGGCTCGGTTGGAGCGCGGCCCGCGGTGAGCGGCGGCATCGCGGCCTTCGGCACGCCGTAGATATTCACGTTCAGTGGCGACTTGCCGTCCTGCAGGATGGTGTTGCCGTAGACCACCGGCAGCGCCGCGTCCACTCCGGGAATTCGGGCGACATCGCCTGCTTCGGCCTGCGGGAACCGCGACGAGCCCATGAACGGCCCTACCGCAGCAGTCTGGATCAGGTAGCCGTCGATGTTCAGTGAATCGACCACGTGTTCGGCCTCGACCCGGAACCCGTGGGTCAGCCCGGCCAGCACCAGGGTCAGGGCGAACACCATCGCGGTACCCACCGCGGCAACGATGAACCGGCGCAGTCGCCACTGCAGATCGCGAAACGCGGTGATTAACATCCGCACGCGCGCATGTTATCGCAGCGTCCAGCCGGGACCGCCATCTCGGCGCGAGACGGAAGGGCCTCCGCAAATCCGGAATGCCCGGTCAACCGATAGCTTTTGGGCTACAAATACACACACGCCGCTTTCATGAGCCCGGTGTACGCCCCAGGGAGGGGGTCGGTGATGAATTACGCTGCCCTGCCACCTGAGATCAACTCGTTGCGGATCTACACCGGGCCGGGCTCTGCGCCGATGCGTGCCGCTGCCGCCGCCTGGGGCGCGGTCTCCGCCGAACTGCACTCGGCGGTCGCGTCGTACGAATCGGTGATCGCCGAGCTGACGGCCCAAGCCTGGCTGGGGCCGTCGTCGGCGGCGCTGACTCGGGCCGCAGCGCTGTACGTGGCCTGGATGACCGCCACCGCGGCGCAGATCGACCAGACCACAGCACAGGCGAACGCGGCGGCGGCGGCCTATGAGGCGGCGCACGGCGCGACGGTGCCGCCCTCGGTGGTGGCGACCAACCGCGCTCAATTGCTGCTGCTGATCGCCACCAATGTGTTGGGCACCAACACTGCGGCGATCGCGGCCAACGAGGCCGAATACGGCGAGATGTGGGCCCAGGACGCGGCCGCGATGTATGCCTACGCTGGCGCATCTGCGGCCGCCACCGGCCTGACACCCTTCCAGACACCTCCGCAGACCAGCAATCCCGCCGGTCCGGCCAGCCAGGCCGCCTCGGTCGGGACCGCCGCGGCCACGTCATCGTCATCGGACGTCCAGTCCCTGCTGGGCCAGCTGGCCTCGGGGATCTTCGGGGCACCGCAGAACACCGTGCTGCAGGCGGGCGCGGCGGCGGTGGGAGCGGCCCAGGAGACGCCCGCGATACCCGACCTGCTCGGGTTGAACTTGATCGCGGCGACTTCCCTGGCTGCGTCGGCGATCGGCGTCGGGATATCGGCCGGGGCCTGGACCGCGGCGGACGCCAGCACCCGGGAGATCTTGTCCGAGCAGGACCAGTTGCGGATGGTGGAGTACGAGATCCTGCGCAACATCGATCTGTTCTCCCCGTTGACCCCGTCGCGGCCGATGCTGCCCGGGGCGTCGATGTCGGCGGCGATGGGCGAGGCGATTAACGCCGGGAACTTGTCGGTGCCGATCAATTGGGCGGCCAACGCTCCGGAGATTCGGAGCCTGTCCTACACCAAGCCGCTGGCCGGACCGGGCTTCGGCGGTGCCCCGGCGGCATCGCTCAGCGGCGCCGGCACCGCGTTCAGCCAGATGGCGCTGGCGGGCATGGGGGGCAGCGCCTTGGCGGGCTCGGTCAGCCGCGGCCGCGGGGGCGCCGAACCGGAATCGTCGGCGAGGGTTGCGATGCCGCAACGCGCGGCTGGCGACCCGGCGGCGGAGTCGGCGACCGGTGACGTCGAGGGCAACCCAGGTCCGTCGGTGATGGGGATCGCCGCCGAGATCCGTGAATTCGCCGAGCTGCGTGACCGTGGATTGATCACCAACGACGAGTACAACGAGCAGAAGATGCGCCTGTTGGGCCGTTAGAAGAATTCCGCATCTACGGCGACTTTTCCGGCGGAGCGTTGATGCCCGCCAGGCCGGCCAGACCGGCACCGCCGGCGAAGCCGGCCAGCGGTGAGATGGGTGCGACGAGGCCGAGCATGGTCTCGGTCAGTGCCGTCACTGGAGGCGCCATCCCGAGCACGATCTCCCCCGCGTAGTGCGGAGCGATCGTCATCAGCACCGGATCGCTGATCAGGCTGGTGAGCGGATTGTTGCTGGACAGGTCGGCTTGGATGGCCTCGTTGATTTCGGCGATCCGGGTGGTCCACCAGCTCTCCTGGAAGATGTTGCCGAAGTCCTGGGTGGGTGCTTGGTCGGTCCGGTGTTGGTGGTCGCGGTGGTGCGGGGTATTGGGGTTGAGCACCGTCGGTGCGGTCGACGCCGCCGGGGATGACGCCACCGCGGCGCCGGCCACCGCCTGGTACGTCGACATGGTGGTGGCCGCCTGGACCCACATCCGGGTGTAGTCGGCTTCGTTGAGTGCGATCGGAATCGCATTGATCCCAAAGAAGTTCGTCGCCACCAGCACGGCGTGAATGGTGTGGTTGGCAGCCAGCTCGGCCAGCGTCGGCATGGCGGCCAACGCAGCGGTGTAGGCGGTGGCGGCGGTCTGATGCCGGGCGGCCAACGTCATGCTGTCCGCACCGGCTTTCGCCAGCCAAGCCAGATACGGGACATTCGCCGCCACATAGGATTCCGCGCTCGGGCCCTGCCACGATCCCGCCTGCACCGCCGAAAGCATGGTGGAAAGTTCCTGTGCCACGTCGGTGTATTCGGTACTCAACGCGTCCCACATGGCGGCGGCCGCCAGCAGTGGACCCGCGCCCGGACCGCTGCTCAGCAAGGCTGAGTACACCTCCGGTGGTGACGCCATCCAGATCGGCTCCGTCATTGCCGCCTTTCGCGCGGTGGATAGACGAAAAGTCTAAACCTCAAATCTTGTCCATTACCTGGAAATTTCCTCGGAATGCGGGACGCGGCTGCGGATCCGTTCGCATTTATGGAAGGCCATGTGCCTCGGCGGGTTTAACGGGCGGGTGGACGCACCAGAAAGCCGCTCATGATCAGACTGCGGGCCAGCTCAATCTGTTGCGCGGCGGACAGTTCGGGCAGGTCGCCGACCCGGAACGGCTCGGTGTGTTCCGACAAAAATCGCATTGCGGACTTGTGGTCCGGGCGGGCGGTGACGATGAGCTGGGCGAACTGCAGGCCGACACCGTCGGTCGTGGTGGTCACTCGGGAGTACAGCGGCTGTTGCTTGCGCACCCAGGTGTCGACGTCGAGCCCGACGGTGTCGCTGACTTGCCCGACGACCGGACAGCGGGCACGCCGGACCAGAAAATCCTGCATGGCCCCAAGGCCTTCCGCGAGGGAGTCGGGGGACTCGATCGCGGACAACCCGGCATGGATCAGTGCGTCCAGGCTCGCCCGCACCTGCGGGTCGTCCAGGTGCTTCGCCGGCAACCGGGTGTGCACGACGTCGTCGCGCAGACTCAACATATGCAAGGCATGGGTCAGCAGCGTGAGAACCGTCGGTACGTGGATACCGACGGTCAGGTGTACCGACGGTTCGGCTCCCGTCTCGGCGGAGTGCACGCGGCCTCGCGGTAGGTAGAGGGTGTCCCCAGCTTCCAGGTGCAGACTCGTCGGCTTGGGAAGACCGGCCGGGTCGACCTCGTACATCTGTTGCATCAGGTGTGGTGGCACCGGATCGTCGCCGTAGAAATACCAGGTCTTGCTGCCCTGGATCTGCAGCACCAGCACGTCGTGGTGGTCGTAGTGCGGCAGGAAGCCGGTGGCGGTCGGCGGGGTGACGTAGGCGTTGACGTGAGTCGGAAAGTTCAGCTCGACCTCGACTCCATGGGTCAACGTCGACATGGCGCGCAGGTACTTCTCGATGTTGTTGCAGATGATCGTGAAGCCGCTGTCGGCCGCGGCGCGCACCCGCGCCACGTCCAGAGTGCCGTCGGGCAGCGTGTATTGCTCGGGCTCCAAGTGATCGGCGCCGCGCACCAGGCGCACCGCGGACGGCTCGGTGCTCAACGCCGCCAGTAGCTGCTCGACCGCCGCCGAGCCGCCCAGCAGGCGGTCAAAGTAGTCGGGGCGGCTCCGGCCCAGATGGTGCGGGGCGGCGCCCCACAGCTCGTCCAGGAAAGTCGGCACCGTCACCGGCGCCAGCAGCCAGGCGAGCGGGGATTCCGGGGGCTCCGGAACGTCGACGTCCGACATTGGCCTCAAGCGCGGGTGAGCAACAAGGTATGCGGCACCCCGGCGCGCCCGAGCAGCTGCCGCCAGGGCGCCTTCAGCAGCCCTACCGCCTCCTCGGTCGGCACCACCTGCGGGTTCGTGACGGTGAACGTCTTCCCGCCGACCTTGACCCGGCCGCCGTCGGCGGCCTGCAGATTCTTCACCCAGTCGCGGCTGGTTCCGTACGGAAGCAACACCGCGACGCCGTCGGCGGTGTGGAACATCGAGACCGGGGTGCGGTACGTCGCGCCGGAGCGCCGGCCGGTGTGCTCGACGATCGACCACATCGGCACCCAGCCGGAGATCGGGCGGAACAGCGGATTCGTCACGACCCGGTTGAACCGGGCACGTCGCTCGGAGAACTGCACCGCTAGCCCTGCCGGGTGAGCAGCACCGCCTGCTCGAACGGCAGCCGGGCGAAGACCCTGCGCGCCCGCGGACTCACGTGCTCGGCCGCCTCTGCCTTGCTGACCACCCGCGGTTCGGTGACGCCGAAGGTCTTGCCGTGCCGGCGCATGGTGCCGCCGCCGGCGGCGGTGATGTTCTTCAGCCAATCCCGGTCCGGGCCATAGGTCAGCAGAATGGCCACCCCGTTATCGGTGCTGAACACGGTCAGCGGGGTGCGGAAGGGCTTGCCGGAGCGCCGCCCGACGTGCTCGAGGATTCCGAACGTCGGAGCCCAGCCGGCCCACATTCGCTGGATCGGGTTGGTGACATGCCGGTTGAATCGGGCCAGCCGCTGAGGTAGTTGCATGACTGCCATCCAACTCCGGCCGCCGACCCACTTCAACCCTCAACTACACCCTGTAGTCGAGTGATGTCGCGCGAGCTGGGACACTGGTCGCCGTGGGTAATGCGGATCGAGCCACAGCGGTATCGGAGCGGTTGTTCGCCGAGGCCTGCGCGGTGATCCCCGGCGGCGTCAACTCACCGGTCCGGGCTTTCGCAGCGGTGGGGGGCACGCCCCGCTTCATCGCCGAGGCGCAGGGCTGCTGGCTGACCGACGCCGACGGCCACCGCTATGTGGACCTGGTCTGCTCCTGGGGACCGATGATCCTGGGGCATGCCCACCCCGCGGTGGTCGAGGCGGTCCGCGACGCCGTCGGAACCGGCCTGTCGTTTGGGGCGCCGACCCGCGGTGAGACCGAGCTGGTGACCGAGATCATCGCCCGGGTGCCCGCGGTGGACAAGGTCCGGCTGGTCAACTCCGGCACCGAGGCCACCATGAGCGCACTGCGGCTGGCCCGCGGCTTCACCGGCCGGGCCAAGGTCATCAAGTTCTCCGGCTGCTACCACGGCCCCGTCGACGCGCTGCTCGCCGACGCCGGCTCCGGGGTCGCCACCCTGGGCTTGCCGTCGTCGCCGGGGGTCACCGGCGCCACCGCCGCCGACACAATCGTGTTGCCCTACAACGACATCGACGCAGTCCGCGGGGCCTTCGCCGAATTCGGCGACCAGATCGCCGCCGTCATCACCGAGGCCAGCCCCGGCAACATGGGCGTGGTGCCGCCGGCGCCCGGGTTCAACGCCGAACTGCGGACGATCACCGCCGAACACGGGGCCTTGCTGATCATCGATGAGGTGATGACCGGCTTCCGAGTCAGTCGAAGTGGTTGGTATGGCCTCGATCCGGTGGATGCCGACCTGTTCACCTTCGGCAAGGTGATCAGCGGTGGACTGCCGGCCGCGGCGTTCGGCGGCCGGGCCGAAGTGATGGACCGGCTGGCGCCGCTGGGACCGGTCTATCAGGCCGGCACGCTGTCGGGGAACCCGGTGGCCACCGCCGCCGGCCTGGCCACGCTGCGCGCCGCCGACGACGACGTCTACGCCGCACTCGACAAGAACGCCGACCGGCTGACCGCGATGCTGGCCGAAGCGCTGGCCGACGCCGGTGTGCCGCACCAGATTCCGCGAGCCGGAAACATGTTCAGCGTGTTCTTCGCCGAGGAACCCGTCACCGACTTCGCCGCCGCCCGCGCGAGTCAGACCTGGCGCTTCCCGGCGTTCTTCCATGCCCTGCTGCAAGCCGGTGTCTACCTGCCCTGCAGCGCCTTCGAGGCCTGGTTCGTCTCGGCCGCCCTTGCCGACGAAGCCTTTGACCAGATCGCCGCCGCGCTACCCGCCGCGGCACGTGCCGCCGCCACCACCGGAGAGCCGAAACCCTGATGGCAGAAGAAACTCGCGTCCACCTGATCCGCCACGGCGAGGTCCACAATCCCGACGGCATTCTCTACGGCCGGCTGCCGGGCTTCCGGCTCTCCGACACCGGCCGTGCCCAGGCCGTCGCCGCCGCCGACCTGTTGGCCGGCCGCGACATCGTCGCGGTGATCGCCTCGCCGCTGCAGCGCGCCCAGGAGACCGCCGCCCCGATCGCGGCCCGGCACAGCCTGGCCATCGACACCGACGACGACCTCATCGAGTCGGCCAACTTCTTTGAGGGCAAGCGGGTTTCGCCCGGCGACGGCGCCTGGCGCAACCCCCGGTTCTGGTGGCATCTGCGTAACCCGTTCACCCCGTCGTGGGGCGAGCCCTACGACCAGATCGCGGCCCGGATGGCCACCGCGGTGAGCAAGGCCCGCGCGCGCGCCGCCGGCCACGAGGTGGTGTGCGTCAGCCATCAGCTGCCGGTCTGGACCGCGCGTCAGCACCTCACCGGCAACCGGCTCTGGCACGACCCGCGGCGGCGCGAATGCGGCGTGGGTTCGGTGACCACGTTGATCTACCACGGTGATCGTCTCGTCGACGTCGATTACCAGGTTCCGGCTGGCGGCTGACGATGCGGGCAGTGCTGATCGTCGGGGCAGTGCTGGCCGCGCTGATCTCGGGCTGCTCGGTCGGCGACGACGCCGTCACCCACGGCGGCACCTTCGAGTTCGTCTCGCCCGGCGGCAAGACCGACATCTTCTACGACCCTCCCGAGGCCCGCGGCCGGCCCGGCCGGATCTCCGGGCCTGACCTGATGGACCCGTCGCGCACCATCGGCGTCGACGACTTCGGTGGCAAGGTCGTCGTCGTCAACGTGTGGGGGCAGTGGTGCGGACCCTGTCGCACCGAAATCAGCCAACTGCAGAAGGTTTACGACGACACCCGCTCCCAGGGTGTGGCATTCCTGGGCATCGACGTCCGCGACCCCGAGCCACAGGCATCCCGCGACTTCATCTCCGACCGCCGCATCACCTATCCGTCGATCTACGACCCGGCGATGCGCACCATGATCGCGTTCGGCGGTCGCTATCCCTCGTCGGTCATCCCGGCGACCATGGTGCTCGATCGGCAGCACCGGGTGGCGGCGGTGTTCCTGCGTGAAGTGCTGGCCGAAGATCTGCAGCCCGTGGTGCAGCGGCTGGCGGCCGAGGCGACGTCGTGAGCGGCTTCACCGCCACCGCCACCACCGGTCCGCTGCTGCTGGCCGTCGCCGTATCGGCGTTGGCCGGGCTGGTGTCCTTCGCCTCGCCGTGCGTGGTGCCGCTGGTGCCGGGCTACCTGTCGTATCTGGCGGCGGTGGTGGGCGTCGATGAACGACCCGAGGCCGGCACTCTGAAAGCTCCGCCGGGCGCCAGGTGGCGCGTCGCTGGTTCGGCGGCGTTGTTCGTCGCCGGGTTTACTGCGGTGTTCCTGCTGGGCTCGGTGGCCGTGTTGGGCATGACCACCACATTGATCACCAATCAGGTGCTGCTGCAACGGATCGGTGGCGTGGTGACGATTCTGATGGGCTTGGTGTTCATCGGGTTCGTTCCCGCGCTGCAGCGCCAACTCCGCTTCACCCCCCAGCAGTTGTCCACCGTGTTCGGGGCGCCGCTGCTGGGCGCGGTGTTCGCGCTCGGCTGGACACCGTGTCTGGGGCCCACCCTGACCGGGGTGATCGCGGTCGCCTCGACCACCGACGGCGCGGGGGTGGCCCGGGGCGTGGTGCTGGTGATCGCCTACTGCCTGGGCTTGGGTATTCCGTTCGTGGCACTGGCATTCGGGTCGGCCAGCGCGGTGGCCGGGCTGGGCTGGCTGCGCCGGCACACCCGGGCGATCCAGGTGCTGGGCGGGGTGCTGCTGATCGCGGTCGGGCTCGCGCTGGTTACCGGCGTCTGGGACCACTTCGTGGCCGCGGTGCGTGACGGGCTGGTCTCCGATGTCAGGCTGCCGATCTGATGGCCGCCACCACCGCACCGCTGGCGTGGGTTCGCAACACCTGGCGGGCGCTGACCTCGATGGGCACCGCGCTGGTGCTGCTGGTGCTGCTCGCCCTGGCCGCCATCCCCGGGGCACTGCTGCCGCAACGCAGCCTCAACGCGGCCAAAGTCGACGAGTACTTGGCGCTGCACCCGGTGCTGGGGCCGTTATTGGAACGCGTGCAGGCCTTTGAGGTCTTCTCCAGTTTCTGGTTCACCGCCATCTACGTGCTGCTGTGCGTGTCGCTGATCGGCTGTCTGACCCCGCGGACCCTCGAACATTTGCGCAACCTGCGCGCCACCCCGGTCGTCGCACCGCGCAACCTGTCACGGCTGCCCAAACACGCCACGACGCAGCTGTCCGGGGACGCTGACGAGCTCGGGGCCAGGATGGCCGCGGAATTGCGCGGCTGGCGGCGGATCACCCGCTCCTCGGCCGGCGCCGCCGGCGGCATTGAGATCTCGGCGGAGAAGGGCTATCTGCGCGAATTCGGCAATCTGATCTTCCATTTCGCGCTCCTGGGGCTGCTGGCCGCCGTCGCGCTTGGCCGCATGTTCGGCTATGAGGGCAACGTGATGGTCATCGCCGACGGCGGACCCGGATTCTGCTCGGCGTCGCCGGCCGCGTTCGATTCGTTCCGGGCCGGCGCCACCGTCGACGGGACCAAGCTGCATCCGCTGTGCGTGCGGGTCAACGACTTCACTGCCAACTACCTGGCCTCCGGACTGGCAACCTCCTTCACCGCGAATATCGACTACCAGGCCGGCGAGGACCTACGCACCGATCAATGGCGGCCCTACCTGCTGGAGGTCAACCATCCGCTGCGGGTCGGCGGTGTGCGGGCGTACCTGCAGGGACACGGCTACGCGCCGACCTTCACTGTGACCTTCCCGGACGGACAGACCCGCACCCAGACGGTGCAGTTCCGCCCAGACAACCCGCTGACTCTGTTGTCGTCGGGCGCGGTCCGGATCGACCCGCCGGCCGGGGTTTACCCCGACGCCGGCGAGCGCCGCAAGCATCAGATCGGCATCCAGGGACTGTTCGCGCCGACCGAACAGCTCGACAATCGGCTGCTGTCGTCCGCGTTCCCCGCGATGAACGACCCTGCGGTGGCGATCGACGTCTACCGCGGCGACACCGGGCTCGACACCGGTCGGCCGCAGAGCCTGTTCACCCTGGATTCCCGGTTGATCGCCCAGGGTCGGCTGACCAAGGTGGCCCGGTCCAACCTGAAGGCCGGTGAACAGATCCGCCTCGATGACGGCACCAAGGTCCGCTTCGACGGTGCGGTGCCGTTCGTCAACATCCAGGTGTCGCACGATCCGGCCGAGATCTGGGTGCTGGTGTTTGCCATGACGATGATGGCCGGGCTGGTGGTGTCGCTGGTCGTGCGTCGCCGCCGGATCTGGATCCGGATCACGCCGGAGCCCACGGCGCCGGCCGGTACGGTGAACGTCGAGCTGGGCGGGCTGGCTCGTACCGACAACTCCGGCTGGGGTGACGAGTTCGAGCGCTTGAGCACGAGACTGTTCGGCAAGGAGACGTAGGTGAATACGAGTCATATCGACATCGGGCTGGCGCGCTACTCCGACTGGGCGTTCACCTCGGCGATGGTTGTGCTGGTCATCGCGCTGCTGCTGCTGGCCGTCGAACTGGCCTCCAGCCGTGCCCGCACACCAGCCGAGGCCGAGCTGGTGTCAGCCGGCGGTGTGCGCTCCGACAGCACCACTCCGGGCGTGGTGCTCCCCGCGCAGCGACGGCCCCTGGGCGAGCGGGTGGGCCGCGCCGGCCTGGCCCTGGTCTACCTGGGCATCGCCCTGCTGCTGGCCTGCATCGTGTTCCGCGGCGCTGCCACGCTGCGCCCGCCGTGGGGCAACATGTACGAGTTCATCAACCTGACCTGCTTCTCCGGGCTGGTGGCCGCCGCCGTCGCACTGCGCCGACCGCAACACCGCAGCCTGTGGGTGTTCGTGTTGCTGCCGGTGCTGATCCTGCTGACGGTTTCCGGGCGCTGGCTCTACGCCACCGCCGCGCCGGTCATGCCCGCCCTGCAGTCCTACTGGCTGCCGATCCACGTGTCGGTGGTCAGCATCGGTTCGGGGGTGTTTCTGGTGGCCGGGGTGGCCAGCATCCTGTTTCTGATCCGCTCATCACGGCTCAGTGACCCCGACGCCCCGGGGGCTCTGGCACGGATGGTGCGCCGGCTGCCCGATGCGCAAACCCTGGACCGCATCGCCTACCGGACCACGATCTTTGCTTTCCCGGTGTTCGGCTTCGGTGTGATCTTCGGCGCGATCTGGGCCGGCCGTTACTGGGGCTGGGACCCCAAGGAGACGGTTTCATTCATCGCCTGGGTCGTCTACGCCGCCTATCTCCATGCCAGGTCGACGGCCGGGTGGCGCGACTACAAGGCGGCGTGGATCAATGTGGTGGGCTTCGCGGCGATGATCTTCAACCTGTTTTTCGTCAACCTGGTGACCGTCGGCCTGCACTCGTATGCCGGAGTCGGCTAATCCAGCTGACAGATTCCTTTATGACAGCTGCGCTACCCTGCGGTTACTGACGTCCATTGACGTCGTAACCAGTGTGACAGGGGAGATACAAGTGTCCGACCATGCACCCGGTGATGTCACTGAGAGCCATGACGTGACGGATCATCCGACCACCCAGTTCCGGCCGCTGCAGCACGTCAGCGAGGCGGCTGATGACCCTGCGGACGCTTCGGAGTCCGGGGCGGCCGGGTCGTTCAACCAGCAGCCCCCGGGTGAGGAGACCCGCTCCTTCGGGGGTTTCCGCACCGAGCGCCGGTTCTCCGAGCCGGTCGACCCGTGGCCGCCGGCGCCCGCAGAAACCCCGTCCTGGAACCCAGGCGCATCGGCCACGTGGGTTCCGCAGCCGATGGAGAATCCCGCTCCGGTCTACTTCGGTGGTAACCCCGGCGGTGGCGGGCGGGCGCCGTATCGCCCCTCCGAGCCCATCTCCCCGTTCTCGGATCTGTCCACCACCTCGCTGTTGCGACAGGTCAAGCCGCCGCCCACGTCGGGCTGGCGCCGCCTGCTCTATGTGCTGTCCGGCCAGCTGATCAACGTCGGCGAGAGCCCGCGCACCATCCGCTTCAACGACTTGGTGGTGCAGGTGAACCGGCCGCTGCAGGGCTGCCACCGGATCGCGGTGCTGTCGCTGAAGGGCGGTGTCGGTAAAACCACCATCACTGCGACCCTGGGAGCCACATTCGCCTCCATCCGAGGTGACCGGGTGGTCGCCGTGGACGCCAACCCCGACCGCGGCACGCTGAACCAGAAGGTGCCGATGGAGACGTCGGCGACGGTGCGACACCTACTGCGCGACGCCGACGGCATCCAGCGCTACAGCGATGTCCGCAGCTACACCAACCAGGGCCCCAGCCGCCTGGAGGTGCTTGCCTCCGACAGCGATCCGGCGGTCTCGGAAGCGTTCAGCGCTGAGGACTACGCCAGCACGCTGCAGGTCCTGGAGCGGTTCTACAGCCTGGTGCTCACCGACTGCGGCACCGGTCTGATGCATTCGGCCATGTCAGCGGTGCTCGCTAAGGCCGACACCATGATCGTGGTCAGTTCCGGTTCGGTCGACGGCGCCCGCAGCGCCTCGGCGACGCTGGACTGGCTCGACGCGCACGGTCACGAAGACCTGGTGCGCAACTCGATCGCGGTGATCAACGCGGTGCGGCCGCGGTCGGGCAAGGTCGACATGCAGAAGGTCGTCGACCACTTTTCCCGGCGGTGCCGCGCGGTGCGATTGGTGCCGTTCGACCCGCACCTGGAGGAAGGCGCGGAGATCGATCTGATGCGGCTGAAGCGGGAGACCCGTGAGGCGCTCGTCGAGCTGGCTGCGGTGGTTGCCGAGGCGTTCCCCGGCGACGACCGGTTCAACCAACACTTCGTGTAGTTCGGGAGACGACAGCCCTAGGGCTGGTTGTCGCCGTGGCTGATCCGCCAGAGGAATTCCGGATCGTCATCCGGTCCGATCACGCGCGTCTTCGGCCGGGCACGAAGGGCACGCAAGCTGAGGTACAGCAGCATTCCCAGAGTCAGGACGAGGAGCAGGTAGAGCACTCGCGACACCTCCTGGCGCCGAATATACCGTTAGCGTCGTTCTGGCCGGTCCGGCCCGCCAGTAGGCTTGATGACCGTGGCGACAGGTCGGGCCCCGGTGGGCCGTGCGGTAGTCGATGTGGCGTTGTACACGGCGGCGCGGCTGGCGCTGGTGGTTGTGCTGACGGCGGTGATCTACGGTGTGGGCCGGCTGCTCGGGCTCAGCGATTTTCCGCCGATCATCGCTGCGATGCTGGCCCTGATCGTCGCGTTGCCGTTGGGGATGTGGATCTTCACGCCGCTGCGTAAGCGCGCGACCGAAAGTTTGACCGTGGCCGGTGAGCGTCGGCGCCGGGAACGCGAGGAACTGCAGGCCCGGCTGCGCGGGGAGTGACCGCTCGGCGAGTAGTTTTCTGATCTCGGCTGGCCGAGCGCCTGAGCATGTTGGCTTCGAATTGCTCCCGTCGTACGGCCCGCATGTCCGCGCGCATTGCGGCCGCAGCTGACGTGGCTGATCCTGACGGCTCCTCGCAGGGCCAGCCGGCCGACCCATTTATCGACAATGATATTCATTATCGTTAGTCTGCTGGCAGGGATTTGGCCGCGATCCCCGCGAACGGTTTGGGAGGAGGAGCGTGACAAAGGTCCGACCTGATCTCGGCGAGGTGCAAGAGTCCTTGTTGATCCCGCTGTACGGCCGCGCATGCGATGCCGCGAAGCGACGGCCCATGCTCGGTGATGTGCGTGCCCGCGAGCTGGTAGACACCCTGGACTACGACTTCTCGCGATTTCGCGGAGGCTCGCACCGGGTTCGGTGCTACGCACTGCGATCTTCGATGTTGCGTGAGCTGAGCGCCTGGGGGTTGCAGCTGTTGGATTCCCGCACCATGGCGACCCCGCAACCCGAGCTCGCCCCTGCACTGCCGGTGCGCTACCGCTACGGCATGCCGGTCTTGGCAAAGATTCTCCCTGGGCTCGTCAACACGTACCGGTTCAATCTGTTTCGTCTAGGAGATGCCGCGTGAGCACCGTGATCATCAGCACCGAGCTGCCGATCTCGGCGCAGCGTGCGGCGGAGCTGGCCCGCAAACCCGAACTGATGCAATTCGTGCTCGCACCGGCCCTGCAGCTGCCCACGCTGAGCGCCCCGGCCCGCATCGAGGTGGGCACCCGCTCGTCGGCACGACTGTGGTGGTTCGGCATCATCCCCGCCTGGACGCATCACCTCGAAATCAAAGAACTCGACGACCTGATGATCTACACGCACGAGCACGGCGGGCCCGTACACACCTGGAACCATCGGCTGACGTTCACACCCCTGAACGAGCATCGCTGCCGCTACACCGACGAGATCGAGACCGACGACGGCATCAAAGGCTTAGGCACGCGCCTATTCATCCGCCTGATGTTCGCCCACCGCCACCGCCGCTGGCGCACTCTCGCCGCCATCCTCGCCTAACGGCCAAGCCTCGCTCACCGTTCCAAGCGCTATCACCACCGGAGGTCCCCGATTGCACACCCTGGATTCCGGATAGGATTGGCATGCCTCGCTACCGCTAGCGTCGATGCTGTTGCCGCCGAAGGTGTTTGGCAACGAAGTCGCACTGATCATGGGCGGCACCGGCCCCGAGCAGGGCGATCCGACGTGGTTGTCGGCGCTGTTCGAATCCGTGGGTCCGTGACGATCAAGAAGACCCGGCTGGGGCGCATTCTGCTGCGTCAATGCGAGTGGTTCAGGTCCCAGGCGGGCAGCGGGTCAGGATAGTTGGCCCACTGCCGTGGGCCAGCCGCGTACTCGGCGTCGGTGAGCAGCGCAGACTCCAGGAGCGTGCGTACCCCACTCTTGTCCAGTCTGACGCCGATGAGCACCACCTCCTGGCCGGGAGCGATGTCGGTGGTGGACCAGTATTGCGCGGGCTCGAACACCAGGTTGGGGCCGGCCTGCGACCAGATCGCCGCGATGGCGGGGCGGCTGGCAATCCAACAGAATCCCTTGCTGCGCAGTACACCCCGGAGCTGGTCCAGCGCATCGGAGAGACGTTGTGGGTGGAATGGGCGCTCCGAGCGAAACGTCATGCTGGTGATGCCGTATTCCTCGGTTTCGGGTGTGTGGCCATTGGCGATCTCTTCGGCCCAGCCGGGCTGCTGCGCGGCGAGCTCTGGGTCGAACAGCCCGGTGGCCAGCACCTCGTTGAGCGCTACAACACCGTTCGTGGTCCGCAGGATCTTCGCGGACGGGTTCAACCGCCGGATCACCGCCTCTACGGTTCGGCAGGTTGCCTCGCTGACCAGATCGACCTTGTTGAGCACCAACACATCGGCGAATTCGACCTGATCCACCAACAGATCGGAGATGCTGCGACCGTCTTCGTCGTTGACCGTGATCTCACGCTGGGCGAGCGCTTCGCCGCGGGCCAGTTCGGGCAAGAATGTCGAGGCATCTACGACCGTCACCAGGGTGTCCAGCTTGGCGATCTCGCCAAGGCAGAAGCCGTCGTCGAACTCCCAGCTGAAGGTGGCGGCAACCGGCATCGGCTCGGAGATGCCCGTCGACTCGATCATGATCTGGTCGAATCGGTTCTGCCGGGCCAGGTCGGCAACCGCCTCGATGAGATCCTCGCGCAGCGTGCAGCATATGCAGCCATTCGTGAGCTCGACGAGCTTTTCTTCCGTCCGGTCAAGGTGGCCCTGTCCGGCAACGAGCGCGGCGTCGATATTGACCTCGCTCATGTCGTTGACGATCACCGCCACCCGGCGGCCTTCGCGGTTGGCCAGGATGTGGTTGAGCAGAGTGGTCTTCCCTGCGCCGAGGAAGCCAGACAAGACGGTTACGGGGATCGTGCTGGTGTTCGATGATGGCATACCGTTAATGATAATCATTTTCATTAACGGTAGGTACATGGGGCGGCCAGGAATCGACGATCATTATCGTTAGACTGATGGCGCTCCTTCACCCGGGCAGCAACACCAGGTGAGGCTCTGGCCGGCGGGTAGCCGAGGCGGGGAATACCTGCCCAGGTCGCCTGTAGATCACCCGAAGGCCAGCGCGGTCCCTTCGACAATTGCCCACACCAGCATGGTCAGCCCGGTGTCGCGCAGTACCGGAATCAGTGCGGCGCCGCCGAGCCCGGAGCGCACCGGGGCCGTGGCCCGCAGCGCCAGTGGCGTGGCGATCAACCCGGCCGCGCACCACGGGGTGGCCCGCATCAGGGCCAGCGTCAACACTCCGGCCAGCGCCACCAGCAGCTGAAACAGCAACCGGGTGCGGGCATCGCCGAGGCGTACCGCGAGGGTGATCTTGCCTGCTGGTTTGTCGGTGGCGATGTCACGCAGATTGTTGGCCACCAGCACCGCCGACGAGAGTGCACCGATGCCCACCGCCAGCGCGCCGCCGACCCAATCCACCCGCAGGGCCTGGGTGTATTGGGTGCCCAGCACCGCGACTAGACCGAAGAACACGAACACCGCGATCTCGCCGAAGCCGGCGTAGCCGTAGGGCCTCGACCCGCCGGTGTACAGCCAGGCCCCGGCGATGCAGGCCGCGCCCACAACCAGCAGCCACGGCGCGCTGACCAGGGCCAGCGCTAACCCGGCCAGTGCTCCGACCGACAGCGCGGCGATCGCTGCCGTGAGCACCGCGCGCGGACTCGCCAGCCGGGCGCCCACCAGGCGCACCGGGCCGGTCCGGTCGTCGTCGGTACCACGGATGCCGTCGGAGTAGTCGTTGGCGTAGTTCACCCCGACGATCAGCGCCAGCGCGACGGTCAGCGCCAGCAGCGCCTTCCACCACACCGCGGCGCCCAGCCATGCTGCCGCGCCGGTTCCGGCGATCACCGGAGCGATCGCGTTGGGCAGGGTGCGGGGACGAGCCCCCTCTATCCATTGTGCGAAGCTGGCCACCGCACGATCCTTGCATGCGGGAGGAGCGGACCTTGCTCGGCGTGATCGGCGGTAGCGGTTTCTACTCGTTCTTCGGCGACGATGCGCGTCGTGTCGGTTGCGACACCCCCTACGGGGCGCCCAGCGCGGAGATCACCATCGGTGCCGTCGGCGGCCACGAGGTGGCGTTTCTGCCGCGGCACGGGGCGGCTCACGAGTACTCGGCCCACACGGTGCCCTATCGGGCCAACATGTGGGCGTTGCGGACGCTGGGGGTGCGACGGATCCTCGCGCCCTGTGCGGTGGGCAGCCTGACCCCGGAACTGCCCCCTGGCTCGGTGGTGGTGCCCGATCAGCTGGTGGACCGTACCCGGGGCCGCGCCGACACCTACTTCGACGACGGCGGTGTGCACGTCGAGTTCGCCGACCCGTACTGCCCGACGTTGCGGACCGCGGTGACTGGCCTGCCCGATGTCGTCGACGGCGGGACCATGGTGGTGATCCAGGGGCCGCGATTTTCCACCCGCGCCGAAAGCCAATGGTTCGCTGCGGCGGGATTCCGACTGATCAACATGACCGGATATCCCGAATCGGTGCTGGCTCGTGAACTGGAAATGTGTTATGCCGCAGTAGCTCTGGTCACCGACTTGGATGCCGGTGTGGACGTCGGTAGTGGCGTGAAGGCCGTCGATGTGTTCGCGGAGTTCCAGAAGAACATCGAGCCCTTCAAAAAGCTGGTGCACGAAGCCATCGGGCAGATCGACGAAGAGCGGACCTGCACGCACTGCTTGCCGCACGAAGGCATTCAGTTGCCGTTCGAGCTGCCCTGAATCAACGGGGTGCGCTCAGAGGTGGGCGGCGGCGTACTCGGCGCCCTGCTCGGTCATTCCGTTGACGCCGTACGACGCGTGTGCGAGGGGCGGTCCGCCGGCCGGGGCGCCGTTGCAGATGGTGTCGCCGTCGGCGCAGAGCTCCAAGGCCTTGGACGCATACAGCGGACCGATCCGCACTGGTGGTGCGCCGTTGGGTGAAAGGAACTCAGCGGAGGGCGTGCCGAACAAGACGACCGCGGCCACGTGGTTGGCCACCGACGGCGGCATCGGCTGGGGAATGTAGGCGAGGTAGGCGGCAGGGACTTCCTTGGGAATCTCGGCCGATGTGGTGTAGCCGGCCAGCGCCGCACCTTGCGAGAAGCCGCCGAGCACGATTCGGGTGTTGGGGCAGTTCGCGGCGGTGTTCTCGATATGGTTGCCGGCATCTCGGATGCCGTCGACCACGGTGCGGGCGAAGTCGACGCCGCCACCTAAATCGCTGCTGGCCGCGTAGTTGACCGGATATACCGCGAAAGAGCGCTCACCCACCTTGGCCTGTAGGGCATCGACGAAGGATTGACCGATGCCGCCGACGCCGGGCGGCTCGCCGGTGCCGCGCGCGAACACCACCTCCACGTCGGGACAGGGCTGCGCCGAGACGGACGGGACGCCGGGGGCCACCAGTGCGGCACCGCCCATCACCAGAGTTGCACCCAGGTACCGGGGGAGGCGCCGTGCCTTCGTTGCGACCAGTGCAGTGGTGTACATCGTGACCTTCATTCGCATCGTCCACGTGCGCTCAGGAGCAGAAACGCAGTTTCGGCTACCCGCCGTCGGCGTCCGATAAACGACCTACGCCGCTTTCGCCCGCGGGGGCGACGGCGGGGGAGCCCGCTGACCGGAAGATGCGGGGGGTGCCGGGCTCGCCGGGCCTGGGGCGGTCGTCGGCGGGCACCGTCAGGCGTCCGACGACGATCGCCACCACCAGGCCGCACAGCGCAAGGCCGCACAGCACCACATCGAATGTGCTGGTGATCTGTTGCGCGAGTCCGTTGCCGTACACCGGGTTCGCCCATGCGCTGGCGCGCTGGGCTTCCGCGACTCGCGGCGCCAGGCCCACACCCACCACGACGCGGGCGATCGTGAAACCGAACAGGACGGCGCTCACCGACCAGACCGCCGCTGCCGGCACGGAGCGATTGCCCAAGTTAAGTCGTAGCCAGATCGCGATGACCGCGGTCACCACGTCGAAGGAGGCCATCGCAGCGCTGTCGTAGGGCGAATACGGCAAGTCCAGGCCGACCGCGACGCTGAGATCGACGATGCGCATAAGGACCGACCCAAGACTCCAGATCGCGATCAGCAACAACGTGTTCCGGGTGGCCCCCAGCCAGGTAGCCGCCGACGCGTCGCGCGCTGCCGCCACCGCGAACAGCGCCGCGGCGGCCACCCACACCAGGTAGCCCTCAAAGCCGACCCCGGCCGTGGAAGTGTTCTGCGCGATCCCGTGAAAGCCGTCGATGTCGCGGCCCACCGGCAGCACCCACACCAGGGTCCCGGCGATCAGAGCGGCCCCGCCGAGCAGGACAACGGCAAGCTGGGATGCCTTGTCGCGCTGCAGAACCCATCGCGAGGCGACGAGTACCGTGGCCCACGCCACCGCTCCGTACACCAGGGCGGTCGCAATGATCGCGACGTGCTGGCGGCCGAAGCCGGTCGTGGAGTGGGCATCCGGTAGGGCATAGCGCACCCGCCAATACAGGTTGAACAGCACGCTGCACGTGGCACCGAGGATCGATGCGTAGCCGAGCATCCGGACCGTGCGTCGCCACAGCCGCACCGGCCCGACCAGCACCGGTTGCGCGGCGAGCAACGCCCCTGCGGCGCCCAGCAACGCGCCCGGCCCCACGCCGCCGGGCGGCCGCGGGCTTCCGCCGTAGCGGACTGTCTGTACTACGTCGGCGGCCACCACGCCGACCAGCAACACCAGATACGGCGCGCTGAGCGATAGTCGCAGCCTTCCCGCGACGGCGGGATTGTTGGGCACACGCAAGATTCCCCAGGGCCCGACATAGGTCACGGCGAGCGCTGTCAGCGCGAGCACGGTGGCCACAGCCAGCGCGACGAACAGTTCGGGTTTGCCGGCCGGAATGCCGGCACCGAAGTACAGGCTCCACGGCAACGCCGGCGCCGCGAGCAGCAGGGCCGCAGCGGTCGCATCGCGGCCGATATTCCAGCCTCTGGTCGACTCGGCGATCACCTGCTCACCATAACCGCGGCAGGGGCATACGCCATTGAACTGCCACGATCGGTCCGCTCGGTGGTCGATCCGCGCGGCTAGACTGGCTAATCGAGTGGCCGCGGAAGGAGACGCGCAATGGATGTCGCGCTCGGGGTGTCGGTGAGCGGCGCGCTCGCCCGCTTGGCGCTCGTTGAATCGGACGCCTACGGCGATGCCGTGCTCGACGAGTCCATGCTCGATCTGACGCGCGATCCGGTCGAAACGTTGATCGAGACGGTGACCGGAACCCACCGCATGTTGGCCGAAGAGGGCCATCGGTTGGCTGCTACGCGACTGTGCTGGTCGGACTCGGCATTGATGGCGGACCTTCGCCGTGCCCTCGAGGATGCGGGAGTCGAAAACGTTTCCGAGCAGCCCCAGGCGCGCTCGGCAGTGGCGTTGGCGCGCAACGTCTCGGGCGAGGACGGCGAGACGACCTGGCTGCCTGCTCCGGCCGCCGACGCGACGATGGCTGCGCCGGCGGTGTCGGACGCCGGTGCCCCGGACGGAACGTCCACGGTGCTGGCCCCGGCAGTTGAGGGCGAACAGTCGGAACAGCAGCTGGCCTACTCGATGACTGACGATGACTCCGAACTGCTGCCGGTGGAGTACGCCGAGGGCGACTACGAAAGCTACGAGGGTTACGAGGGCTACGGCGACGATGACGCCGAAGCCGAGGAGCCGGCGGCGCCACCGCCGCCGGTGGGACGTGCACTGCTGGTAGGCAGCTCGGTCGGTGGGATTCTGGTGGCCGGGTGCGCGGCGTTGGCCGTGGCCGTGACGATAGGAATTCGCCCGACGGCTGCGTCCACGCCGTCGCAGCCTCCGGTGGTGGCGCAGCCGCCGCAGGCCCAGCCGGTGCCCGGCAACTTCATGCCGGTGCTGCCCGCCCCGAAGCCGGTCCGGTTGCCTGCTCTGCAGGAGCAGGCCCCTAATCCGGTTGTGGCCCCGGCTAACCCGGCTCCAGCGGTCGTTGCCCCGGCGCCGGTTGTTCCGGAACTTCCGGCTGCACCGGCACCCGTACCCGCGCCGCCCGCGGTCATTCCGTTCCCGATTCCGATCCCGATCATCACCGGGCCCGTTGGTGGCGGCGGCGGTTGGCTGCCCGGATCGGGCGGCAGTAGCAGCGGCGGTAGCGGGTCGGGTCGTGATCACGGCGGGGGCAATCATTCCGGCGGCGATACCGGTTCCGGTGGCACCGGAACCGGTGGCACTGGTTCGGGTGGCACTGGAACCGGTGGCACTGGGGGCAACGGTTCCGGCGAGACTGGTTCGGGTGGCACAGGCAGTAACGGCTCCGGTGGCACTGGTTCGGGCGGCACAGGTTCCGGCGATAACGGTTCCAGCGGCAATGGTTCCAGCGGCAGTGGTTCGGGCGGCACCGGCGGTAACCATTCCGGCGGCAGCGACTCGGGCGGCAACCATTCCGGGGGCAGCGGCGCGGGCGACGGCAGTTCTGGTGGCGCCGGGGGTAATTCCGACGGGTCCGGTGGCACGTCTGGCGGATCCGATGGCAGCGGTTCGGGCGGCACCGGAGCGGGAAGTGACTCGGGCGGATCCAGTTCGGGAGGATCCGGCAGTGATGCCGGTGGATCTAGCGGTGCGGGCTCGGGCACTTCCGGGTCGGGCAGCGGTAGTTCGGGCGGCTCAGGCAGCAGTGCGGGGGGCTCCGGGAGCAGCGGCTCCGGTGGCGCTTCTTCCGGTTCCGGCAGCAGCTCCAGCGGTTCTTCCGGCAGTTCCGGTGGTGGGTCTAGCTCCTCGGGTTCGAGTGGTGACTCCGGGGGAAGTTCTGCAGGCGGCTCGAGTGGTGGGTCGAGCGGTGGCTCAAGTGGCGGCGCTAGCGGCGGAGGTTCAAGCGGCGGCTCTGGTGGTGGATCGGGCGGCGGGTCAGGTGGCGGCTCGGGCGGCGGAGGCGACTGAGCCGCGGCCCTCGCCGTAGGTCAGGGCCTGACAAGCGCGACTATCGACTCCACCTGTTTGCGGTCTAACACAACCGTTGACCCATCAGGCAATCCGAGGATTCGGTCCGTCGCGATGCCGTGCAGTTTGATCCGCTTCACACAGTGGTCGATGGCCTGACGGCGCGCCTTCGCGTCCGGCGCATCCAGAACTTGCATCAGGTTCCTGCGCAAACTGGCCGCGAAACCCTGGATCATGTCGCCGACACCTTCGGGATCGAAAGTGTCAAAGACGCCGGCGTCCACGCCTTCGCTGATGACCTTGGTGAGCACTGGTCGGAACACGTCCTCCCAGGTCTCCACGATCTTGGCGAACAGCCCCCGATTGTGCGGCGCGAACAGGGCCGTCATCGCCGCGATCTGCTCGGGAGCCCCCGTCGCCATCTTCACGTCGTAGCTGGCCGCCAGCCCGTCATTGAGGCGTTCCAGTGCGCTCGTGCCCGGCTGATCGAAGACTGGACGCAACGCCTCCAATGCCGCGTTGGCACTGCGCTCAGCCAGCGCGATGACCAACGCATCTTTGGACGGAAAGTAGTGGTAGAAAGCGCCTTTCGGAATCCCTGTCACTGCGAGGAGCTCGTTGAGGCTGACGTTGTCGTAGCCGCGTTCAAGAAAGAGCGTCAGAGCCTGGTCGAGCAGCTCAGCCCGCCGAATCTCCCGGGGTTTCACGACACGGCGCATGACGGTATGGAATCAGTCGGACTTCTTCAGCCAGCCCACGTAGGTCAGGTATATGCCGCACACGGCAAGCAGTCCGAAGCCGGCCCGCACCGCACCGATGGCGCCACTCGATATGTCGGTGGCGGCTTCGGCTCCCTGCACGATCAACTGCGGCGCGGCGAGCAGGACCAATCCCCGCAGCAACAGGAACCACCCGAACAGCGAAATGACCGCCGCGGCAACGCTGCGCCAATACTGGTGAAACGCAATGATGAACAGCCCGCCGCCGAACAGCAGTGCGCCCAGGACCCACGGCCACATCGGGTCGGTCGAGAAGCTCGACAGCTGGTTTCCGATACTTCCGGCCCTGATCGCGACGATGGCGGGAACCACGGTGATGAACGGTCCCAGGACGCGCGCAAAGGAACGGGTGCGCTGCGCGGACGTGGTGGGTGTGTGCATAGTTGCGCCCCTTTCGCCAGCAACCGCGACACGGTTACTGTCAGCCCATTAGACCACTGGTCTATAAGTTAGGCCACTGGTCTAACGGGGCGCAATACCGTCGGCAGAAAACTGTTGTGCCAGTGCTTTTCGGTCCAGCTTGCCGATCCCGCGGTGGGGGAGTGCGGGCACGACATGCAACTCGCGTGGCGCAGCCGTGGTGTCCAGAGATTCGGCGACGTGGGCGCGTAACGCTTCCAGGGTCGGCGGCGTCGCACCGGCGACGACGACCGCGGCGACCACGCGCTGCCCTAACCGGTCGTCGTCGATCCCGAACACCGCGCACTCGGCCACCGCGGGATGAGTCGACAACACCGCCTCCACCGGACCCGGAAGCACCGTCAAGCCGCCGGTGCTGATCGCGTCGTCGGCGCGGCCAAGCACGGTCAGGCGCCCCGAGGAATCCAGGGCGCCAAGGTCATTGGTCGCAAACCAGCCTGGCTCCGCGAACGGGTCCGGTTCGACGGGATTGCGATAACCCCGTGCCAGGGTCGAACCACCGATCGCGATCCGCCCGTCGTCCCCGATGCGTAGCCGGACACCCGACAACGGCACCCCGTCATAGACGCAACCGCCGGCGGTCTCGCTCATGCCGTAGGTGCGCACCACCCGCACCCCGGCGGCCGCCGCAGCGGCCAGGATCGGTTGCGGCGCCGGGCCGCCGCCCAACAACACCGCGTCCAGCTCGGCCAGTGCGGCCGCGGCCGCGGGAACGGTCAGCGCCTTGGCCAGTTGGGTGGCGACCAGCGAGGTGTAGCGCCGGCCCGAACCGAGTGTCGCTACCGCCGCGGGCAGCCGCGTGACATCGAAACCCGTTGCGACATCGAGCTGCACGGGCGTGGTGCCGGACACCAGGCTGCGTACCAGCACCTGGATTCCGGCGATGTGGTGCGGGGGTAGCGCCAGCAGCCAACTGCCTGATCCGCCCAACCGGTCGTGGGTGGCGGTGGCGCTGGCTGCCAGTGACGTCCCGGTCAGCAGCGCGCCTTTGGGCACCCCGGTGGTTCCCGACGTCGCTACCACCAGTGCGATGTCATCGCCGATGGGATCGCCCACGCGCAGCGCGGTCAGGGCCGACGGCTCGGTGTCGGGGCCTACGGGCGTGAACGCGGGGTCGTGGCCGTCCAGAACGCCCTGCAAGGCGGGCAGGAGCGTGGCGAGGGCATCACCGGGTGGGATGGCCAGTGCACGCAGGCCTGCTATGGGTTTCCTCCGTTGGTGGGGGCGTCGTTGGTGGGAGCGTCGTCCAGCAGCCAGCCCTTTGCCGCCAACCGCTCTCGTACCCGTTCGACGTCCTCGGGAGCGGGCAGCTCGTTGGTCAAGCGGGCGATCAGCACCCCGATATCGATGCGGTCGAACTCGCCGCGGCCGATCAATTCACGGGCGACGTCTTTGACCTCGTCGTTGGTCAGGCGTCGCGACAGTAGCGCCAACAGCGGAACGTAGTCGTTCTGTGGCACACCATCGGGGTACCCGGCGCGCAGCCAGGTGACGATCGAGGTGAGAAATTTGTTCATACTGCGTCAACTTCCCCGCGCCGACACCGGAAGGAACATGTCAGCAGCAATATTACGTCTATTCAAGGCCGAACACGTCGTCCCAATTGCCCCAATTATCCCACTGCCAGCCGATGCGATGCTCGATGAAGTCGCGGGCGATGAACAACACGCCGGCCAGTACCACGGCGAGCAACAGCGCGAAGATCGTCCACCGCAGCAGGATCAATTCCCGGCGGTGCTCAGTCGGTCCATCGGCTGCGTCACCCAGGCGTACCCCGATGGCGAACAAGGCCGGCAGCGCGGTGCCGACCAGCAGGCCGAAGATCAGGATCTTGGCGGTGGCCACGTAGTCGAACCAGGTGCTCAAGGTATTCACGCACCGTCCCCCTCCGCGCCGATCTCGCGAGGCGAACTAGGGGTACTGGGTTGCGGTGCAATCACTTCGAGGCCATCGGTCATATGTGCACCCCAATCGGCAGTGACGTTGGTGTGATCGACCGGGACCTTGCGGGACTGCAGCCAGATGAGCGTAGCGACACCCACCAGCAGCACCAGTCCGGTGATGGTGCCGGGGTAGCCGCCGATGCGGTGGATCAGTTGGTAGGTGCCCGCGCCGATGGCCCCGGCCAGCGGCAGGGTGATCACCCAGGCGGTCGCCATCCGGCGGGCGACTCCCCAGCGCACGTTGGCCCCGGGCTTCCCCAGGCCCGAACCCAACACCGATCCCGTCACCACTTGGGTGGTCGATAACGAGTAGCCGAAGTGGCTGGACAGCAAAATGATGGCCGCCGAGGATGATTCGGCGGCCATGCCCTGAGGGGATTCGATCTCGACGAGCCCCTTGCCCAGGGTGCGGATGACTCGCCATCCACCGAAATAGGTGCCGGCAGCCATCGCCACCGCACACGACACGATCACCCACAGTGGCGGTGTGACGTCGGTCTTGTAAGCCGCGCCGTAGGAGATCAGTGCGAGGAAGATCACGCCCATGGTCTTCTGGGCATCGTTGGTGCCGTGCGCCAGAGACATCAGGGCGGCAGAGAACACTTGACCCCGGCGGAAGTCTCGCAGGGTGCGCCCATGGGGGACTCCCCGTGTCAGCCGGTAGACCAGCCAGGTTCCGACGGTAGCCACCAGGGTCGCGGCGAGCACGGCGATCACCGTCGGCACCAGCACCTTCGAGACCACCCCGGGCCAACGCACCCCGGCCGTGCCGGCCGCGGCCAGCATGGCCCCCACCACGCCGCCGATCAGGGCGTGCGAGGAACTCGACGGGATGCCGAACAACCAGGTCGCCAGATTCCAGACGATGCCGCCGACCAAGCCGGCGAACATGACTTCCAGCGTCACCAGGTTGGTGACCACCAGATCCTTCGCCACCGTGGCCGCCACTTGGGTCGACATGAACGCGCCGACAAGGTTGAGCGTGGCGCAGAGCGTCACCGCGGTCTTCGGCTTGAGCGCACCGCTGGCGATTCCGGTGGCGACAGCGTTGCCGGTGTCATGGAAGCCGTTGGTGAAGTCGAAAGCCAGGGCGGTGATCACGACCGTGATCAACAGGAACAGCTCCAAGGTCACCGTGCGGATTTTTGCAGTCGCACGCCTGCCTTGTCGAACCGGGTTAGGCGGGCTTGGCTCCGAGCAGGTACCAGCCCAGGTGGTGGCTCAAGAAGTCGCGGGCGATGAAGAGCACACCGACGACTGCCACGGCCAGCACTAGTAGGAAGATCGCCCAGCTCAGTGCGAGCAGCAGCGGCCGGCGTGCGTCGGCCGTGCCGCCGGCGACCGCGGGGACGCTGTTACCTGCCACGTTGACCCGCACCCCGACCGCGAACAGTGCCGGCAATAACCCGCCGACCAGCAGTCCGAAAACCAGGATTTTCAGGGTGGCTGCGAGGTTGAACCACTGACTCATGACCGAATGACCTCACGTGAATTGGGGTCGTCGGTGGAGACGACAGTCAACTTGGCTCCCTCATGGCCGGCGTCGAATGCTGACCGCAGGGCGTTCTCGACTTCGCGGCCCGCTTCTTCGGGCTGCACGCCGGGGGCATCGAGACCGCCGGTGAGGGTGCCGTCCCATTCGGCGTTGACGTTGTTGTGGTCGATGCGCGCCCGCCGCGACCGCAGCCAGATCGCCAGGACCGCGGTGATCAGCAGCACCACGCCGATGATGATCCCGGGGTAGCCGCCGATACCGTGCACCAGGCCGTACGCGCCCGAGCCGACCCCGCCGGCCATCGGTAGCGTCACCAGCCAGGCGGCCGCCATCCGTCCGGCCACACCCCAGCGCACCTGCGCGCCCGGCTTGCCGACGCCGCTGCCCAGCACCGACCCGGTGGCGACCTGGGTGGTCGACAGCGAGTAGCCGAAGTGGCTGGAGAGCAGGATGACCGAGGCGGCGGCCGACTCAGCAGCCATGCCCTGCGGAGACTTGATCTCGACGAGGCCCTTGCCCAGGGTCCGGATGACGCGCCAGCCGCCGGTGTACGTGCCGGCCGACATGGCCAGCGCGCAGCTGACGATCACCCACAGCGGCGGCAGCGTCGCCGAGGTACTCACCGCGCCGTAGGACATCAGTGCGAGGAAGATCACGCCCATGGTCTTCTGCGCGTCGTTGGTGCCGTGCGCCAGCGACACCAGCGCTGCCGAGCCGATCTGACCGTGCCGGAACACCTTCTCGGACTTCTTCTCGTCGACGCCGCGGGTGATGCGGTAGACCAGCCAGGTACCGACCGAGGCGATCAAGGTTGCGACCACAGTCGCCACCACCGCCGGGACCAGCACTTTGGAGACCACCCCGCTCCAGTTCACCCCGTGTCCGCCGACCGCGGCGATCATCGCGCCCACGATGCCGCCGATCAGGGCGTGCGAGGAGCTCGACGGGATACCGAGCAGCCAGGTGAGCAGGTTCCACACGATGCCGCCGACCAGGCCGGCGAAGACGATCTCCAGGGTCACCAGGTTGGCGTCGACCAGACCTTTGGCGATCGTGGCGGCGACTGCGGTCGACAGAAAGGCGCCGACCAGGTTGAGGCAGGCCGACATGCCGACCGCTGCCTTGGGCTTGAGCGCACCGCTGGCGATCGACGTCGCCATCGCGTTGCCGGTGTCATGGAATCCGTTGGTGAAATCGAAGGCCAAAGCCGTGATCACCACAATGATTAGCAGGAGCAGTTCAAGGCTCACGGGAGCATCACGGCATTGATTCTGAGGCTTGCGCGGCGCCGTTGTCTAACGATCGTGCAGGCGAAACGCCGGTGTACGTCCAGACGTATCAAAGTGTTTCCCCGTCGTTAACCTCAGGACCTCGAGCGTTCGTCTTGGCGGCTGTCTCGGCGTAGTGGGTGACCTGCGGGAACCTCCACGAAAATGAGGGTGAGGCCGTCGGGATCGGTGACGTGCATCTCATGCAACCCCCAGGGTTCCTGACGGGCGGGCCGGGCGATCGGCACGCCGCGGCTCTGCAGCTCGGCCTGGGTGGCGGCGACGTCGCGCACCTGCAGCCACAGCGCCCCAGGGAAGTTCGCGCCCGCGTGTTCGGGGTTGCCGTGCCCGGCGACTTCGATCAGCGACTGTCCGGCGTAGAAGACCATTCCCGCGCCGTAGTCGCGGGCGATCGCCAGCCCGATCTCGTCGCGATAGAACCGCAGTGAGCGTTGATAGTCCGCCGGACGGAGCAGCACCCGGCTGGCGAGAATCTCCATCAGTCCTCGACCGGCTCGATCCGGTTCCGCTTGACGATGGCGGTGGCCCAGCCGGCGTTGAGGTTGTCCAGTGCACGAAACGCCAGCGCCAGGCGCGGCGCGATGCGGATCGGGCGGTATTTGGCCGCGTCGATCATCCACGCGCCGGCCTCCTGCGCGGTGAGCCCCGGCTTGCCCTGGAACGCCGCGGTGGGCGCGATCATCGGGGTCTTCACCAGCGGGTAGTACAGCGTGGTGGACTGCACGCCGTAGCGGGCCCACTCGCTGTCGATGACCCGGCTGACCGCGCTCAGTGCGGACTTGGAGCCGTTGTATACGCCGAACAGTGGCGAGGAGTCGGTGAACACGCCCCAGGTGGCGACGTTGATGATGTGGCCGTCGCCGCGCTCGCGCATCGCCGGGGCGAAGCCGCGAATCAGCCGCAGCGGCGAGTAGTAGTTCAGCTGCATGGTCCGCTCGACGTCGTGCCAGCGGTCCAGGGATTCGGCCAGCGGACGGCGGATGGAGCGCCCGGCATTGTTGACCAGGATGTCCACCCCGCCGAACCGCTCGTCGACGTCCTTGACCAGCTGGTCGATCGCCGCGAGGTCGGACAGGTCGCACGCGATGGCGTGGGCGGTGCCACCGGCGGCGGGGATCCGCTGGACCAGTGCGTCGAGGTTTTCCTGGCGACGGGCCACCGCGATCACGGTGGCGCCCGCTGCCCCGAACTGTTCGGCGCCGGCCTCCCCGATGCCCGAGGACGCCCCGGTCACCAGCACCCGCTTGCCGGTCAGGTCGATGGTCTTGGCGCCGGGCCGGTGCATCAGCTGCGCGGCGACGGGCGGGCGCATGGTGGCGAGCGTGATCTGGTCGGACAACCGGCGTAGCGGACTGCGGCTCATGGTTAGCCAGTCTATGCGGGGGGCCGGGGATCCCTAGCCTCAGTAGTACCGGGGGAAGGGGCTCCAGTCCGGATCACGCTTCTCCAGGAAGGAATCCCGGCCCTCGACGGCCTCGTCGGTCATATAGGCCAGCCGGGTCGCTTCACCGGCGAACAGCTGCTGGCCCACCAGCCCGTCGTCGAGCAGATTGAAAGCGAACTTCAACATGCGTTGCGCCTGAGGCGATTTGCCGTTGATCTCCTTGGCCCACTGCACGCCGGTGGCTTCCAGCTCGGCGTGGTCGACGACTTCGTTGACCGCGCCCATCTGGTGCATCTGCTCGGCGGTGTAGGTCCGGCCCAGGAAGAAGATCTCGCGGGCGAACTTCTGGCCCACCTGCCGGGCCAGATAGGCGCTGCCGTACCCGCCGTCGAAGCTGCCCACGTCGGCGTCGGTCTGCTTGAACTTCGCGTGCTCGCGGCTGGCCAGGGTCAGATCGCACACCACGTGCAGGCTGTGCCCGCCGCCGGCTGCCCAGCCGTTGACCAGGCAGATCACCGGTTTGGGCATGAACCGGATCAGCCGCTGCACCTCCAGGATGTGCAGCCGCCCGGCCCGGGCGATGTCGACGGTGTCGGCGGTTTCCCCGGAGGCGTACTGGTAGCCACTGCGGCCGCGGATGCGCTGATCCCCGCCGGAGCAGAACGCCCAGCCGCCGTCCTTGGGCGCCGGTCCGTTACCGGTCAGCAGCACCACGCCCACGTCCGGAGACATCCGGGCATGGTCCAGCGCCTGGTACAGCTCGTCGACGGTGTGCGGGCGAAACGCGTTGCGCACCTCGGGACGGTTGAACGCCACCCGCACCGTCGCGTCGGTGACGTGGCGGTGATAGGTGATGTCGGTCAGGTCGGCGAAGCCGTCGACAGTGCGCCAGATGCTCTGGTCAAAAGGGTTGCTGCTCACGCCTGCGACCGTACCGGGGCGGCGCAGTCAGGTTGCCGGAGCTTGCCGGAACGCTTCGCGCAGACTCGCGGCATAGTCCGGCCCCTGCCCGGGGGCGGTGATCGCATCCAGCCGGGCGACGGCGTCGTCGCTGAGCACGATGTCGGCCACCTTCATGTTCTCTTCCAGGTGCCCGATCGACCCGGTGCCGGGGATCAGCAGGGTGTTCGCCGAGGTGGTTAGCAGCCAGGCCAGCCCGATCTGGGCCGGGGTGACGCCGGCTTCGTCAGCGATCTCGCGGACGACGGCGTTGTCGCTGACCTTGGGGAAGCCGGGGAACGCCGAGCCGAGCGGGAAGTACGGCACCCAGGCGATGCCTTCGTCGGCGCAGAAGTCGAGCGCGTCCTCCTGGGTGCGGTCGAGCAGACTGTAGGCGTTCTGCACGCACACGATCCCGGCCGGCAACGCCCGCTGCAGCACCTCCAGTCCCACGCTGCTGATACCGATCGCGGCGATCTTGCCCTCGTCGCGCAACGCGATCATCTCGGCCAGCTGGTCATCGAGGTCGACGTTCTGATCGCCCTCGGGCGCCGCCGCGGGACCGAGGTCATAACGCCGCAGGTTGACCACCGGGACGGTGTCCAGGCCCAGTTGGCGAAGATCGTTCTCGACCGCGGCGCGCAGCTCGGCGGGCTTCTGGGCGGCGGTCAGCGGCACCGGGCCGACGCCGGTGTAGGCGGCGCCGACCTTGCTGACGATGACCAGCTCGTCGCGGTACGGCGCCAGTGCCTTGCGGATGCGGTGGTTGACCTCGCCGCCGCCGTAGAAGGACGCGGTGTCGATGTGGTTGACACCCAACTCGACCGCGCGGCGCAGGACCGCGATGGCGTCGTCGGTCGAGACTTTCTCGTCGAGCTGCATGGCGCCGTAGCCGACACGGGCCACGAACGGTGTGCCGATGCGACCGAGGCCGCCGGGTGAGAGTTGGTCTGTCATGGTGCTCCTCGTGAGACACTGGTAGAGATGCGGAGGACCCTCCGCTTAGACAGCGTAGCAGAAACGGAGGTTCCTCCGCTTTGGTTGGGAGATCCGATGCCCGCCGCAACCGGGAGCGGCTGTTGTCGGCTGCCGCCGCCGCGTTCGGTGCCTCCGACGGGAGTCCGGTTCCGCTGGAGTCGGTCGCCCGTGATGCCGGTGTCGGTATCGGCACGCTCTACCGTCACTTCCCCAATCGCGAGGCGCTGGTCGAGGCCGTGTACCGCGCCGAACTGGGCGACGTCGCGGCCGTCGCCGAACAACTGCTCACCCGCCACCCCCCGAAGGTCGCGCTACGGCGCTGGATGGATCGCTACGCCGGCTTCGTCGCCGCCAAGCGGGGGATGGCCGAGTCGTTGCGTGTCATCGTCGAGTCCGGCGCGATGCAGCCCAACGAGACCCGCGAGCGCATCGTCGGCGCCGTCGACCTGGTGCTGCGGGCCGGCGCGCAGGACGGCAGTCTGCGCGCTGATGTGCGCGCCGACGACGTCGTGTCGAGCCTGATCGGCATCTTTTTGACCAGCGGCTCGTCCGAGCAGACCGGGCGCCTGCTGGATCTGTTGGTCGCCGGAGTGGCCGCCACCGGCTGATCAAGCTGTCTACGGTGGAGACGATGACCATCGACGTGTGGATGCAGCAGCCGACCCGGCGGTTCCTCGACCATGACATGTTGGCGTCGCTGCGACGCTGGACTGGCGGGGCCATGCCCGACGATGAGATCCCCATCGAGGCCACCGTGTCGGCGATGGACACCGCAGGTGTGGATTTCGGGCTGCTCAGTGCGTGGCGTGGTCCCAACGGCATGGACCTGGTCTCCAACGAGGAAGTTGCCGGCTGGGTCCGAGCGCACCCGAACCGGTTCGCAGGCCTGGCCACCGTCGACCTGGATCGCCCGATGGAAGCCGTCCGTGAACTGCGGCGCCGGGTCCGCGACGACGGATTCGTCGGCCTGCGGGTGGTGCCTTGGCTGTGGAATGCACCGCCGACCGATCGGCGCTACTACCCGCTGTTCGCCGAGTGCGTGGAACTCGGCGTGCCGTTCTGCACTCAGGTCGGGCACACCGGCCCACTGCGACCGTCGGAGACCGGGCGTCCGATTCCCTACATCGACCAAGTGGCACTGGACTTTCCGGAGCTCACCATCGTGTGCGGACACGTCGGCTATCCGTGGACCGAGGAGATGGTCGCGGTAGCCCGCAAGCACGAGAACGTCTATATCGACACCTCGGCCTACACCACCAAGCGGCTGCCGGATGAGCTGATCCGGTTCATGCGTACCCGAACCGGGCAGCGAAAAGTGTTGTTCGGCACCAACTATCCGATGATCATGCCCGGCCATGCGCTCGACGGTCTTGACGAGCTAGGGCTCGACGATGCGGCGCACGCGGATTACCTGCACGGGAATGCCGAGCGGGTGTTCAAGTTGGGTGGTGGGTAGCAGGGGGGTAGCCCGCAGCCAATCGGCCTGCACGGCGGTTTAGGTGAGTGGCGGTCATTGCGGTTAACTTGCTAGCTTTTGCTCGGGGCTCCGACGGGAGGTGTGAGCATGGCTTCGGTGCCGATTGATCCCGTCGCGATCTCGGTACAACCAGCGCTGCTGGATCCGAGGTGCCGGCAAAGTACCTGGCATGGCAGCCGAATGCGGCGTTCCTCCGCCAGCAAATGGAGAAGCGGGTACCACGTTTCGAATACCGCCTAACGGATGGCTTCAGCAGTGTTGACGAACTTGCGCGCGTCCGTCGGGAAACCTTCTCGGCGTTCGAGATTAATTACATGGACCAGAACGCAGCGGCGTTCGGATATGAACGTGTCGGAAATTACTGGATCTACGGAGGTGAATAAGCGACTATGAGCTCCGGCGAAGCGGAACGTCAGATGGCTTCGATATTGGCGGACCGCGGCTTCCATCTTGATGCGGTTGACTCTGATCTCGTATACGGTGAGCGCCCAGCATGGGCAGTGTTCTACCGAGGGCCAGATTGTAAACTTCAATTTTGTTGGTCAGCTCGCGAGGGCGGGGCAGACTTCATGCTAGCGCCGTTAGACGCACCGAATGAGTTCGGGCTGGTGAACCAGTCGAAGAAGTGGCGTTTTATGTTGGCCCTTAGCCTCGATTTTTCATAGTGCTTGATGCTCAACAGGCCTGGTGCTGGATTGGGTTGTCAGGCGGTGGTTTTCCGTCAGCGTGCACGCCGCCTCTGATACCGCGTCCGCACCGCTGGACTGGCGCCTGTACGTGCCGCAACGCTGGGACGAGCAATGCGCCGACGACCCTGCCGATGTGGCTGCGGCCGGGCTCCGCCGCAAGCGGTGCGCGATCCCCGAAGACGAACATCACCGCCCCAAATGGCAGATGGCCCTGGAGATGGTCGACGAGCTGGTCGAATGGGGGCGCACACCGCCGGTGGTGTGCGCCGATGCCGGATACGGCGACACCACCGCCTTCCGGCAAGGCCTAAGCGACCGCGGTGTCGGCTACGTCGTGGCCGTCAAAGGCGCCACCACCGCCTATCCCGGTGACGCCGTACCCGAGACCGTGCCCTACGCCGGGCGCGGACGCCCGGCGACCCTGCGCTACCGCGACCCGCACTCCTGCTGCCGGGACCTGGCCATAGCCGCTGGACGCCACGCGCTCAGGACCGTGACGTGGCGCCAGGGCACCAAAACCGACGCGGCTAACCCCACCGCGGCGATGCGCTCCCGATTTTTGGCCCTGCCGATCCGCCCGGCGAACCGCGACATCACCCCCGCCGCCGACGGCAGCCTCCCGCAAGCCTGGCTGCTCGCCGAATGGCCCACCGGCGCTGACGAACCCACCGACTACTGGCTATCCACACTCGGTCCCGACACACCGCTCAAGGAACTCGTCCGCCTGGCCAAAATCCGCTGGCGCATCGAACACGACCACCGGGAACTCAAAACCGGCCTGGGCCTCGACCACTTCGAGGGACGCTCCTGGATCGGCTGGCACCACCACGCCACCCTCGTCACCGCCGCCCACCTGTTCATCACCACCCTGCGGATCACCGACCCCAAAGCCAGTGGGCAGGACTGACCCTCTACGGCATCGTCCGCGAACTCCAACGCGCACTTGCCCATTGGATCGGCACCTGCCCACTATGCCACCACACCTTCCCAACCTAACAAAGTACTACTAGGACCTTGCTAGCTTTCTGCTCAGGGCTCCCACGGGAGGTGTGAGCATGGCTTCGGTGCCGATTGAATCCGCGAAACTCTCGGTTCGTCCCGCGCTGTTGCACTCGAACGCTTCGCGGGTGGCCGACGCGACCGATGTGTCGCGCACTGGGAGGCCGCCGACGCGCAGTTGCACGGGCGCGTCGGGGTGTTCTCCGAGGCGATGCGTGAGGGCGGCCGCCATTACACCGCGATGGAGGAGGAGCACGCCGCGATGTTCACTGTGCTCGTTCCCAGAGGATCCGGCGCTTCGTAGCGGATGACGATCACAACCGACGGCATCGAAAAGTGGAATCTCGACACCCGTCCGGAGATCCAGCCGCCGGAAGCCTGCCGTGGCTGCTGAACCAACCGCGGCAGGGCGGTGGCCCCGTCCCTCCGGCGCCGGTGAGCCCCAAGGACGTGGAGGAATTCAAAGTCCAGGCCCGGAAGATGTTCGCCAATTACGGCGTTCCGCCGGATCAGATCGAGGCCCAGGTCAATGCGGCTTTGGTCCAGGCTCAGCAGCCGCTGCTGCGAAGCGTTCCACGCGATGTTCCACGGGAGCCGGAGCGACAGCCGACACCGGGATTCGGCGAGGGGTTCGGGGACAGCTGGAGGGCCACCGAGCAAGGCCTCAAGAATCTGCTGGGCCAGGGCGGCCCGGGCGCCCCCGGTGTCCTGGACTCCTGGGGTGGCCTGGCCAAGGGGGTGGGCAAGGCCTTCATGAACCCCGTCGGTGTCGGTATGGAGGACATCAAACGGGCGATGGACGCGCCCAGCCTGCCCTACTTCCTGGGCGAGAAGACCTTCGATGTCGGGTCTGCTGCGGTTACCGCACCGTTCGGTGGGGAAGGTTCGATGGTCCGGGCTGGGCTTAGTGAGGCGCTCGAGACCGGGCCGGCATTCTCACGGTATGCGGCCGTCGGCCTCGATTCCGCTGTGACCGAAAACGCCATCATGCAGTGGCTGAAGGCGCTCCTGAAAATACATTTCGAGCCGGCGCGCGCCGCACTGTTGGCGAAGGCAACCCGAGGACATCGCCCTGCTTCCTGATATCGGCGAGGCGCTGTAGTTACCTGCCCCGGGCGGGCTCTGAACCGCTGTGACCCTGCGCGACCGGCCATCCCCGGCTACCATCAGGCAAGGTTCGCCTGATCCGGGGGGTTTAGGCGGTAGTGCCTGGGGGGATGTTCGTGGGGGCTGTACTGGGGGTATTGCTGTCGTCGACGCGCGTGGGCGTGGTCGTTCTCGACGGTGCCGGAGCTGAAGCGTGCACGGTGATCCGTGACGCGGTGGCCGTGTCCGCATCGGAAATAGACGCTGTTGCGGCCGCGGTGGCACAGGCTGCCCGCACCGCCGCGGACCAGGGCTGCCCGGTGCAGGCCATCGGGCTGACCAGCACGGCCGACGCCGAGAGGTACGGGTGGGACCTGGAAGCGCGGTTGGCGGAAGCGGGCATCGCGCAGATCGAGATGTTCGAGCCGACCGACGCTACGATCGCACTGGCCGACGTGGTCGCCTTGAGCACGCGAGCCCAGAGCGCGACGGTCAGCCTCATTACCAAGGACCAGACCCTGGCGGTGCTGGCCGACGGCGACGAGGGTACGCATCGCACCGTGGTCTGCATGCACAACGACGACGACGCCGCGTTGGTTTCGCTGGACAAGCTGGTCGCCGATTGGCTCTCCAGCCCGGTATTCGTGATGATCCCGCATGACCTTGCGGCCGAAGGCTTTCCGGATCGGCTGGAACGTGCCCTTGCGCCACGAATGATTTCGCTGATCGATGCCGAATTGGGGCTGGCACGCGGGGTGGCGCTCGCGGTCGGAAAGTCCGTGTTCGGCGGCGACGTCGTCGCCGAGGGTGCGGATGCGCCCGTGCGACAACGACTCCACCGCTCCGACGCGATGCTGGTGGGTGCTGTGGCGGTGACGCTTCTGGTTGCTGCCGTGACGGTCGGTTTGGCCCGCGGGGTCCTGTTCGGCAATGAACCGCAGACTCAGTCGGGCGTCAGCGTTGCTGCGACTCGGGACGAGGCCCAGCCGAGGCACTATGTGGCGACGCCGCCTTCGGCTGTGGCGTCCCCGATTTCGGCACCAGAACCGGTAAAGGCTGCCGTGGCGGCGCCGCCGGTTTCGGCGCCGGCTCCGATTGCATCTCAAAACGTCGCACCTGACGAGGCGCACCTTCGAAAGATGACCGAGTCGCTCGCCGAGTCGGCCCCCGGCCCGGCTGAGCCTCCAGCCGGTGTTGCGTTGCCGGCGCCCGTCGAGGAACCCGCGCCCTCGCCGCTCCAGGATGCGATCGCCTTCGTGGAGCAGGCGACCGGGATCGACTTCGACAATGACGGCCGGATCGGTGGCCGCGCCGCAACGCCGGCGCCCGATCAAGCCCCGTGAGGCGTGTGCGTTCCGTCATCGTCTGATGGCCGGGGCCGCTCCATGCCATCGCGGTCGCCGGCACAGAACATGCACGGATCGTTGTGTTCGCTGCCGTAGCCGGCGTACTGCGCGACGACGCTGACGACGGCCGCCGCGGTATCGGGGTCGAGCAGCGGTTCGTTGGCTTTCAACCGCTCAAGCGAACCGATGCCCGCGACAAAAGGGATCGGACTGGCCAACGAGCCCGTAACGTCAACGACCGCGTGGCCGTCGACGAACAGCGTGTACATCTCGTGTTCGGGGAATCCGACGTTGAATCGCAGCACCCACCACTGTCCGGATTGTTGTGCGGCGTAAGGGAAATAGGTGTATCCCGTGCGCAACCAGTCTGGCTGCACGCCGAGATCAATGGGGGGCGGATCGGTACGCCCCTCGGGAAGCTGCCGGGGATCGTAGTAACGACGGGGCTCGGGCTGATACGCCGACTGCTTGGTGCCCTCGGGCGCTTGGAGCAATTCAATGGCGGGCGGCGTGTAGCAGTAGTCGTCGGGGATGTCCGAAACGTGCTCTGGAGGGTCAACCTCGTCCAGATTTCCGCTCCACAGGATCGTCGTCGGATCACCGGGGTGGAGAAACGACGCAGGCAATCGGTCTTCGCATAGATCGAGTTCGTAGTAGTAGTAGAAGACTGCCTCGTCCAGGGAGTGCCAGGGGATCGGATCGAGGATCGATTTCCTGGTGTCGCGTGCCAGACCCGAAGTGATGTCGGACGGCGGCGCTTTGTACACGAGGAACATCATCGATGCGTCGGTCCAAGCATGCGAGACGAAAATCGGCGCGTCGCCTTTGGCGTTCTGCATGCTGATGTAGCGAAGCAGTTCTTGCAGCACATCTGCCGCGAAACCGCTTTGCGCTTCCGGGGGCATCACCAAACCGTAATCCTCGCCCCGACCTGGCGCAGCTCACCACCAAACCGGCACCATAGACCGATGCTGCCGCCACTCGATGACATCCTCGACCGCCTGCATGTGGTGGCGCTGCCTATGCGGGTACGGTTCCGCGGCATCACCGTGCGCGAAGTGGCCCTGATCGATGGGCCGGCTGGCTGGGGAGAGTTCGGCGCGTTCGTTGAATACGAACCTTCCGAGGCGGCGCACTGGCTGGCCGCGGCGCTGGAGAGCGCCTACCACAAGCCACCAGAACCGCGTCGTACCCGCATTCCGATCAATGCCACGGTGCCGGCCGTCGAAGCCGGCCGCGTGCCCGAGGTGCTGGCGCGATTCCCCGGCGCGAAGACGGCCAAGGTCAAAGTCGCCGAACCCGGCCAGAGCCTGGCCGACGACGTCAAGCGCGTCGCCGCGGTACGGGAATTGATCCCCACCGTGCGGGTCGACGCCAACGGCGGCTGGACGGTGGAAGAAGCGGTGCAGGCGGCAAAGGCACTGGGCTCGTTGGAGTATCTGGACCAGCCGTGCGCCACCGTCGCCGAACTCGCCGAACTGCGCCGCCGCATCGACACCCCGATCGCCGCCGACGAGAGCATCCGCAAGGCCGAAGATCCGCTGGCCGTTACCAGAGCCGGCGCAGCCGATATCGCGGTGCTGAAAGTTGCACCGCTGGGCGGTATTTCGGCGCTGCTGAGGATCGCCGACCAGATCGGAATCCCGGTGGTGGTCTCCAGCGCGATCGACTCGGCGGTCGGAATCGCAACCGGTCTGCGGGCCGCCGCCGCATTGTCGGACCTGCGGCACGCCTGCGGGCTGGGTACCGGATCGCTGTTCGTCGACGACGTGACGGATCCAGCCGAGACACCGCCGCAAAAGGACGGCTACCTGCCGGTCCAGCCCGTGGTTCCGGACCCCGCCCGGCTGCACGCCCTGGCCGCTTCGCCGCAACGGCGCCAGTGGTGGATCGACCGGGTCAAGGCATGCCATGGACTGTTGGCTGCCCGCTGAAGCGTTCCTCGAGTGTGCGGTTTGGTGGGCAAAATCGGCCAATTACCTGCTAAACCGCACACTCGGAGCGTTCTCGGGCCGGCTGCCGTCACAAGCTCACACGCTGGGCAGTCGCGCGTCGATCCCGTTGGCGATCGTGACGGCCTCGTCGCTGACGTAGAGCTTGCACGCCAGCACGTCGATCGCGACGTTGTTGGCCACCCGCAGTGCCCGCTGACACGACCAGCCGGCACTGTCATCCTGGTGCTGGGTCATCCACACCGTGGAGTCGACGTCGGCAACCGTGTCGAACGTCCATGGCGTGTCGGCGTAGCCGTCTTTACTGGTGGCGAATGTCCGCTCGCCGCAGAGACTCCAGCGCCGGGCGGTCGCGTCGAAGAAGCCATGCGCATCGCCACGGGTGGCGAACACCGTTACCGCCTGGATCACGAAATGGTCCAGTGCGCTCTCGGTCAGGGTCTGAACGACCGTCGCGGTCCAGTCGGTGTCGGCGTACACCGACCGCTCGACGGGCATCCACGCCGGCAGGCAGTCGCGGTCGGGGAATTGATGGCCGGCATCGAACATCCGAGACCGGGAGTCTTTGACCCGCATGCGGGGGGAGCCCATGATGTCGCCGATGGTGGTGGCCTCCAGGAGCAGATCCGGCAGCATCGACGCGGCCACCGGCCGGGGTCCGTCGTGGTCCGCCGGCACCGCCAGGCCGCCGGTCACCCGCGAACAGGCGGCCGTCACCGCGCAGGCCAGCACCAGCGTGCAAGCCAACCCCGCGGTCCGTCTCCGCATCACCGTCCCCCGCTGCGCCGTTTGCGATCCTGACACCATAAGGCGTCGGCGGGGCGCGTACCTTCACATCCGTGACCAACCTCGCTTACGACGACCGTAATCAGGATGGCGACCCGGTTCTGTTCATCGCCGGACGTGGTGGAGCCGGCCGCGGCTGGCATCTGCACCAGGTGCGCGACTTCCAGCTCGCCCGGTACCGCCCGATCACCTTCGACAACCGCGGTATCGGCGCCACCGAGAACGCCTCGGGATTCACCACCGAAACCATGGTGGCCGACACCGCGCAGCTGATCGAAGCGCTGAACGTCGGCCCGGTCCGGATCGTCGCGGTCTCGATGGGCGCGTTCATCGCCCAGGAGCTGATGCTGGCGCGTCCTGAATTGGTGACGTCCGCCGTCTTGATGGCCACCCGCGGTCGCCACGACCGAGCACGCGACTTCTTCTACTCCGCGGAGGTGAAACTCGCCGGATCCGGTATCGAGCTGCCCGCCGAGTACGAAGCCAAAGTGCGACTGCTGGAAAGCTTTTCACCCAAGACACTCAGCGACGATGCGGCGATCAAAGACTGGATCGCGATGTTCACCATGTGGCCGGTAAAGAACACCCCGGGCCTGCGCTGCCAACTCGACGTAGCGCCGCTGACCAACCGGCTGCCCGCCTACGCCAACATCACCGCGCCGGTACTGGTGATCGGTTTCTCCGACGACGTCGTCACCCCGGCATACCTGAGCCGCGAAGTCGCCGACGCCATCCCGGGCGCGCGCTACCTGGAGATCGCCGACGCCGGCCACCTCGGTTTCATCGAGAAGCCGGACCAGGTCAACAAGGCCGCCTTGGAATTCCTCGCCGAGATCGACGGCAAGCCCTTCCGCTGGACGCCGCCGCCCCCGACGCACGACTAACCTCGTACCAATGACCAACCCCTCGACGGCACAGGCCCGCATCGTCGTCGACGAGCTGATCCGCGGCGGTGTCCGCGACGTGGTGCTGTGCCCAGGGTCGCGCAACGCCCCGCTGGCGTTCGCGCTGCACGACGCCGACCGCGCCGGCCGCCTGCGCCTGCATGTGCGCATCGACGAACGCACCGCCGGGTATCTGGCGATCGGACTGGCGGTGAGCGCCGGGGCGCCGGTATGCGTGGCGATGACGTCGGGCACCGCAGTGGCCAACCTGGGGCCAGCCGTGGTGGAGGCCAACTACGCGCGGGTGCCGTTGATCGTGCTGAGCGCCAACCGGCCGTATGAGCTGCTGGGCACCGGCGCCAACCAGACCATGGAGCAGCTCGGCTACTTCGGCACCCAGGTACGCGCCGCCATCAGCCTGGGCCTGGCCAGCACAGCCGCCCCGGAGCAGATGGCTGCACAGAACGCCACCTGGCGCTCGGCCGTGTGCCGAGTCTTGGTGGCCGCCACCGGAGCTCGCACCGCCAACGCCGGTCCCGTGCAGTTCGACATTCCGCTGCGGGAGCCGCTGGTGCCGGATCCCAAGTCAGATCGGCCGTCGGAGCCCGCGGGCCGCCCGGACGGGCGCCCCTGGACCTATACCCCGCCGGTCAGCTTCGATCAGCCGCTGGACATCGACCTGACTCCGGACACCGTGGTGATCGCCGGGCACGGCGCCGGAACGCATCCGAACCTGGCCGAGCTGCCCACTGTCGCCGAACCCACGGCCCCGGTGCCGCAGAACCCGCTGCATCCGCTGGTGTTGCCGCTGCTGCGCCCGCAGCAGGTCATCATGGCGGGCCGGCCCACCCTGCACCGCCCGGTGTCGGCGTTGCTGGCTGATCCGACGGTGCCGGTATACGCGCTGACCACCGGGCCGCGCTGGCCGGACGTGTCCGGCAATTCGCAGGCCACCGGCACCCGGGCCGTCACCTCCGGTGCGCCGGATCCAGCCTGGTTGCGGCGCTGTGCGGAGCTGAACGCCCACGCCTGCGCCGCGGTGCGTGAGCAGCTGGCGGCGCACCCGCTCACCACCGGCCTGCACGTCGCCGCGGCCGTCGCCGACGCGTTGCGCCCCGGCGATCAGTTGGTGCTGGGCGCCTCCAATCCGGTGCGCGACGCCGCGCTGGTCGGTTTGGGCAACATCGAGGGCGTCCGGAACGTCGCCGTGCGGTCCAACCGCGGCGTTGCCGGTATCGACGGCACGGTGTCCACCGCGATCGGCGCTGCGCTCGCACACGAGCGGGACAACCCCGACGGCCGCACCATCGCCCTGATCGGGGATTTGACGTTCGTCCACGACAGCTCAGGGCTGCTGATCGGCCCCACCGAGCCGACACCGCGAGAGCTGACCATCGTGGTCTCCAACGACAACGGCGGCGGCATTTTCGAGCTGCTCGAACAGGGTGATCCGCGATTCGCCGACGTGTCGTCGCGGATCTTCGGCACCCCGCATGACGTCGACGTCGGCGCGCTGTGCCGTGCCTATCACGTCGAATCTCGGCAAATCGAGGTCGACGCGCTGCCCGCCGCGCTTGCCGAGCCCGCCGACGGTGTGCGGGTGCTCGAGGTCAAAGCCGACCGGTCGTCGTTGCGGACATTGCATGCCGCCATCAGGGCCGCCTTGTGAAGTCGCCCGACCATAACTCCACTAAGTTCTCCAAGCCGCTTAAACCGCTGTTGCGCAGCTTGATTCACGGTAACGGTGCGATTGCCCCGGGCACCCGGGCCGGGCGTGCGCTGCGCTGGGCACGGAAAGGCGTGCTGATCCTGGTGGCGCTGGTGACGCTGCAGTCGGTGCTGCTGGTGGCCGGGGCCTGGCGCAACGACATCACTATCGGGCGCGACATGGGGGTCGCCGAAGCTGAGGTCCTCAACGCGGGCTTTCGGCGCTCCACCATCGAGTTCGTCACCCCGGAACGGATCACCTACCGTCCCGAGCTGGGGGTGCTGTATCCGTCCGAATTGGCAACCGGGATGCGGATCTACGTCGAATACGACAAGGCCGACCCGGACCTGGTGCGGGTCCAGCACCGCACCGCGGTGCTGGCGATCATCCCGGCCGGGTCGGTGGCGGTGGTCGCCTGGCTGGTCGGGATCGCGGCACTGGCGGGGCTGGGTGCCCTGGAACGACGCTGGGCTGCGGCTGGTCACCACCCTGGGGGCTGAGGCTCCCGAAGTCTTGGCTGCGATCAACGAGCTTGTCGAGATTTTGCGGGAGTAGTCGTGGCCGGTTTTCAACGCAAACGCTACCGCTGCCATTCGTAATACAAGCCTTACTTTACCTAGGAAAACCTATCCATTGTTGGTCTCAAAAAATGCATTCCGCCATTCTTTAAGATAGGTCTACATTACTTAGGAATGGCTCTCCTGCGTGAGTATCGCCTTCGTTGCGGACCCATTTTGATCTGCGCTAACGTGCACGCCATGACCAAACACAACGCAATCGAGACAAAGTTCCATCAGCTGCTGCAAGAGCAGATCCGTCACGAATTCACGGTGGTTCAGCAATACACTGCGATCGCCGTATATTTCGACAATGACGATCTGCCGCAGCTGGCGAAATACTTCTACCGGCATGCCGGTGAGGAGCGCGAGCACGCGATGAAAATTGTGCAGTATTTCATCGATCGTGATTTCGGAGTCCAGATCCCGGGAACCGACGAGGTGCGCAACCAGTTCGACACTCCCCGGGAGGCGATCGCATTGGCGCTGGACCTGGAGCGCGTGGTCACCAAACAGGTCAGCGCGTTGGCGGCTACCGCCCGCGAAGAAGGCGACTACCTCGGCGAGCAGCTGATGTGGTGGTTCCTCGGCGAGCAGGTCGAAGAAGAGGCGGTGATGATCACGCTGTTGAACGTCGCCGAACGCGCCGGAGACAATCTGTTCGACCTCGAGGAATTCGTCGCCCGGGACATCAACTCCTAAACCACTTGGCAACTGTCCACTAACCCTGTCGGCACCGCCGGCCCCACCCGGGCGGCGGTGCCGACACTCATGATCGCCGCGACCGCCGGCGGCGGCCTGGCCCGCCGGACCTTGATGCCATTGCCGCTGAAGGCGTAGGTCGCTTCGGTTGCCGGCCATTCGACCTAGGACACTGATGGATCGTCGAGACCAAGAATCGCATTCACCCGATTCGGTGGTCGCGCTTGCCCGGCTGGAACCGGGCCAGCGGGCGACGATCGTCGGAATGGCTCCGCAGGCGGATCCTGTCGTGGTGGGAAGGCTCCGGCAGCTGGGTTTTCGGCAAGATGCCCGCGTCGACGTGATCCGGCGGGCCCCACTGGGTGATCCGACGATCTACCGGGTTGCGGACACCGAAATGTGTATCCGTCGCCGTGAGGCGCGGTTGATCGACGTCGTCGCGGACACCCAGCGATGACGTCCTGCCACGCCGACGGTGACGGTGCTGCTGATGTCACGGGCATCCGACGGATTGCACTGGTCGGCTGTCCCAACGCCGGAAAAACCAGTCTCTTCAACCAGCTGACCGGGCTGCGGGCAAAGACCGGCAACTATCCGGGCGTCACCGTCGGACGCAGTGGCGGTATCACGAAGGTAGGTGGCGTTGCGATCGCAGTGGAAGACCTGCCCGGCACCTACAGCCTCGACCCGATCAGCGCGGACGAGAAGGTGGTGACCGATAGGCTGATCGGTGAACTGGATGACACCGGCAAACCTGATGCGGTCGTGCTGGTGGCTGACGTGACCACCCTGCGTCGCTCGATAACGTTGGTGGCCCAAGTGCTCCGGCTCAACCTGCCCTGCCTGCTGGTACTCACGATGGGTGACGAGTTGACGGCTCGCGGCGGGCGGATCGACACCGATGCCCTGGCGCTGGCGTTGGGGATCCCGGTCAGCGTCGTGGTCGCGCACCGCGGTGCGGGCGTCGACGGCCTGCGCGCGCAGCTGGGGTCGGTCGAGCGGTGGCAGCGTCCACCGCTGCTGCCCCCGTCTGACCCGGACACCGTCGACGCTTGGGGCAAGTCGATACTCGGCGCGGCCAATTATCTTGCCCCGCAACCGGATCGACGCACCAACCGGATTGACCGGCTGGTCTTGCATCCGCTGTGGGGAACGGTCGTCTTCTTCACGGCGATGTTTGTGTTCTTCCAGATCGTATTCGTCGTCGGTGAACCCGTGCAGGATCGGATCGCACAGGGACTCGGCTGGCTGAGCGGGCAGGTTACCGAACATATCGGCAACTCGGCGGTGGCGGGCCTGCTCGCGCGGGGAGTGATCGCCGGCGTCGGTACCGTCCTACAGTTCATCCCGCAGATTGTGTTGCTGTTCTTACTGATCGCGCTGCTGGAGAATATCGGCTACATGTCGCGCGCAGCGTTCTTGATGGACCGGGTGATGGCCACGACCGGGTTGGAAGGCCGCGCGTTCGTGGCGATGCTGTCGTCGTTCGCCTGCGCGGTCCCGGGCATTCTGAGCACCCGTACCCTGCCGTCGTCCCGCGACAGGATCGCCACCATCATCACCGCACCGCTGATGCCCTGTTCGGCGCGGCTGCCGGTGTATACCCTGCTGGTCAGTCTGCTGGTCACGCCGCAGGCCCGTTGGTGGGGCCTCAACGGCCAGGGTGTCACGATGTTCCTGCTGTACCTCTGCGGCGGGATCTCGGCGTTGATCGCCGCGCGCGTTGTCAAGTCGACGATCCTGCGCAGCGATCTGCTGCCGTTCACCATGGAGCTTCCCCCGTACCGATTCCCGTCCGGCAAGGCGGTGCTGATCGCCATGTGGAGTGCGGCGAAGGTTTTCCTGCGCAAGGCCGGGACCATCATCCTGGCGGCTTCCCTGGTGCTGTGGGCGATGCTCAACCTGCCGACACGCCAGACGCAGACCGCGGACCTCTCCCGCGCCGGCGCGACCGCTTACGTGATGGAGCACAGCTATGCCGCCGACGCCGGCCGGGCCATCGAGCCGGTGTTTCGACCACTCGGGTTCGACTGGCGGATCGACGTGGCTCTGGTCGGCGCCCTGTCGGCGCGCGAAGTCTTCGTTTCCACACTGGGTCAGGTGTCGTCGTCGGCGAACCCGGGCGACCCCGGTCAAGCGCTGACCGGCATGACCGACGGGCGCGGCCAGAAGGTGTTGACCGCACCGACGGTCGTCGCACTGCTGGCGTATTTCGTGTACGCGTTGCAGTGCATGTCGACCGTCGCCGCCATGCGCCGCGAGACCAACTCGTGGCGGTGGCCGGGCTTCGCGTTCGGTTACCTGTTCGCCGTCGCGTGGTTGATGGCGTTGGCGGCCCGGTCTATTGCGATCGGCGTAGGCGCATGAGCCAGTCGGCGTCTTCGGTGTCCACCACGGTTTTGGAGGTGACGTCGTAAACCGTCGGGGTCCCGGGATTCTGCGGGTTGGCCGCCAACAGCTGGACCCGGTTGAAGGCGTTCATCGACGTGGTGTCGACGACCGGCTGCCCGGAGGCGATGAGGTCCACCACGTGGGCGGGAAGACCGCTCTCGCGGGCGGTGGTGGCGATGTCCTCGATGCTCGGCGTGCCGCCCTTGAGGTACAGGCCGTTCACGAACGCCTGGTAGGTCGCCGCCGAGGTGGCCGGATCGGCCGCCGCCATCAGTGCGTTGCCGACCCGCGCGGAGGTGTCGTTTTTGCGGCGGGCATCCAGAAACGTCATCCACCGGTAGGTCATTGCGACGTCGCCGGCGGCCAGGTGCCGGCTCAGGTCGCCGCCGGAGGCCGCCTCGAACTTCGCGCACTCGGAGCACTGCGGGTCGCAGAAGATCTCCAGCTGCACCGGGGCGGAGGCCGCTCCGACCAGCACGCCGAAGTGATCGGCGCTCCATGCCGTGCCGGGTTCGTGCGCCGGTCCCAGCTTCGCCTCTCCTCCGTCGAGGCTCGCTGAACCGCCGGGTTCGTGCGCCGGTCCCAGCTTCGCCTCTCCTCCGTCGAGGCTCGCTGAACCGCCGGGCGCATCGGGGTCGGCTGTCGCCGGAGCCGTCAAAACCCCGCCGAATGTCATCAATACTGCCAATGTGCCCAGCCAAGACCGCATTCCAGCAACCCTATCGGAGGCGGGTAGCGTCGACCCGGTGAGCCCCGCCAGCCTGGACCAAGACCCCCGCGCGGCGGCGTCGATGTTCGACGGCGTCGCCCGCCGCTACGACCTGACCAACACGGTGCTGTCGCTGGGGCGAGACCGATCCTGGCGCCGGGCCACTCGCAAGGCACTCGGGTTGCAGCCGGGGGAGAAGGTGCTCGACCTGGCGGCCGGCACCGCGGTGTCCACGGTCGAACTCGCGAAATCTGGCGCGTGGTGCGTGGCTGCGGACTTCTCGGTCGGCATGCTGGCCGCCGGCGCCGGCCGTGACGTGCCCAAGGTCGCCGGCGACGCCACCAAGCTGCCCTTCGACGACGGCGTGTTCGACGCGGTCACGATCAGTTTCGGGCTGCGCAACGTCGTCGACCACGCGACTGGCCTGCGGGAGATGGCCCGGGTGACCAGGCCCGGTGGCCGGCTGGTGGTCTGCGAGTTCTCCACCCCGACCGTGCCGGTGTTCGCCACCGCCTACAAGGAGTACCTGATGCGGGCGCTGCCGGCGGTGGCACGCGCGGTGTCGAGCAACCCGGAGGCCTACGTCTACCTCGCCGAATCGATCCGCGCCTGGCCGGATCAGGCAGCGCTGGCCGAGCGGATCACCGCGGCGGGCTGGTCGGAGGTGAGCTGGCGCAACCTCACCGGCGGCATCGTCGCCCTGCACTCCGGGCGCAAGCCGTTGTAGGTCGCTCGGCCTAGGTAACCGGGTCGAACCGGAAGACCGAAATGCGTCCGGCGAGCGCCTCGACTTCCTCGGGCGTGCCGCGTTGGACCAGGCCGGCCTGCTTGAGAAAACGGACGCCGACGGGCACCTGCACCGGGAACTCCCGCAGCACCGGGCGTGCCGACTCGGGTGACAGCTCCACAATGCGTACCGGCCGTACCTTGCGGCCGTGGCGCAGCGTGCCCGAGCCGGCCGCCCGGGCATTGAGTGCCCAGTCGGCGTTGGGGAATCCCGCCACGGTGTAGAGCTGACCGTCGAGGGTGAACGGTGTCATCGGGGTGCTGCGCGGTTGACCGGACTTGCGGCCGGGCACCGTCAACACCATCGGCGGGCCCATCGGGATGCCCAGCTTCTGCAGGCCGATCATCACCTTGTTGACCGGCTTGAGCCAGCGCGGCGGCTTCGGGTCACTCATGGCGACGCTCCTGGTCAGCCCAGGTGCGCCGAGAGCAGCCAGCCCGCGGCCGACTTGCGGCCGCCGGGTTCATCGCGCAGCGGAACGCCGCCGAATCCGGGGAATTCGCCGGGGAACACCGCGTGCAGGCGGGCCGGCTTGATCTCGTCGATCACCCAGTACTTCGACACCACCTCGCGCAGCTCGTCGGCGGTCACCGCGAACGGCGGGCCTTCGGGGATGGCGGCCTTGTCGAAGACCAGCACGAAGTACGACGCCCCGGGGGCAGCGGCGCGCGCGATCGAGCGCTGGTAGCCCTCGCGGGCCTCCACCGGGATCGAGTGGAACAGCGTGCTGTCGACGATGGTGCCGAAGCGACCGTCATAGCCGGAGAAGTTGCTGATGTCGGCGACCTCGAAGGTGGCGTTGGCCAACCCGCGCTTGGCCGCTTCCTGGCGGGCCAGGTCGATGGCGGTGGGCGACATGTCGAGGCCGACGGTGGTGTGGCCCTGTGCGGCCAGATAAAGCGAGATGGCGGCCTCGCCGCAGCCGACGTCGAGGATGTCGCCGTGAAATTTGCCCTGTTCGATCAGCGTCGCCAGCTCGGGTTGGGGCTCCCCGATGCTCCACGGTGGTTTGGCGCCCAAGCCCATCTGCTCGGATTCGCCCCGGTATGCGGCGTCGAACTGGAAATCCAATGAATCGCTCATCACTCCGGTATAGCAATGCTCCTGATATATGTCAACGACGTTGATATATCTCCAACGGGCCGGGGCTAGCAGAACGGGCGGCGGCGGTCGATCAGCCGGGACATCCGGCCCCCGCCACGCCACGCTCGCGCCACGAAGTCCGCGTCCTCGTCGGTGACCAGGTTGGCCATCACCCGCACCGCCACCCGCATCAGCATCGAGGAGCGCATCGCCAGCGGACCGGTGGCCGGCAGGAATCGGGGGAAGGTCAGCAGCAGCGCCAGCCGTCGGGCCACCGAGAATCCACGGGCGTAGTGGGCGGCCAGCAACTCCGGCCAGGCCTGGGAAAGGTCGGCGTCGCCCGCGTTCTCCAGGAGTTCTACGGCCAGCCGCCCGGTCTCCAGGCCGTAATCGATGCCCTCGCCGTTGAGCGGGTTGACGCAGGCCGCGGCGTCGCCGATCAGCATCCAGTTCGGCCCGGCGATCCCCGACACCGCGCCGCCCATCGGCAGCAGCGCGCTGGCCGGCGCACGCACCGGGCCGTCGAAACCCCACTCGTCGCGACGCAGATCGGCGTAGTAGGACATCAGTGGTCGCAGCGCCACGTCGGCGGGGCGTTTCACGGTGGCCAGCGCGCCCACGCCGATGTTCACCTCGCCATTGCCCAGCGGGAAGATCCAGCCGTAGCCCGGCAGCACCGCCCCGTCGGGGGATCGCAGTTCCAGGTGCGACGTCAGCCACGGTTCGTCGCTGCGCGGCGAGGCCAGATATCCGCGCGCAGCCACCCCGTACACCGTCTCCTGGTGCCACTGGCGGCCCAGCACGCGGCCCAGTGTGGAGCGGGCCCCGTCGGCGACGATCAGCGCCCGGCAGGCCACCTCGGTGCCGTCGGCCAGCGCCACCGAACGCACCCGCCCGGACGAGTCGTGATGGACACCGACCGCCTTGCTGCCCAACAGCATTCGGGCACCGGACTCCTCGGCGACCTTGCGGATCCGTTCGTCGAGTTCAGTGCGCGGCGCGGCGCTGCCGGTGGACGGGAATGACGGGCCGGGCCAGTCCACCTCTACCTCGCCACCGAACCCGGCCATCCGCAGGCCCCGGTGCCTGATATGGCTGTCCAGCCACTCGCCGAGCCCCAACAATTCCAACTGCTCGACTGCGCGCGGGGTCAGACCGTCGCCGCACGGCTTGTCCCGGGGGAAGGTGGCCGTGTCGACCACCAGGACGTCGCGACCCGCCCTCGCGGCCCAGGCGGCAGCCGCCGATCCGGCCGGTCCGGCGCCGACTATCACCACATCGGCCACCATGTCAGCGCTGGAACTCACACTGACCAGTATGTTGGAGCCGTGAGGACACCGGCGAGTGTGGTGGCGGGGTTGGATTTCGGCGGCCTGGGCGACCCGGCGTTCGCGGCCAATGTCCGCGACGGGGTGGCACGCATCGAAGAGCTGATGGACACCGAATTGCGCGGCAGCGACAGCCTCATGACCGAGGCCGTGACCCACCTGTTCGACGCCGGCGGCAAGCGGTTCCGGCCGCTGTTCACGGTGCTGTCGGCCCAGCTGGGGCCCGAGCCGGACGCCTGGCAGGTGACGGTGGCCGGTGCGGTGATCGAACTGGTGCACCTGGCCACGCTGTACCACGACGATGTGATGGATGAGGCACAGATCCGCCGTGGGGCGCCCAGTGCCAACGCGAGGTGGGGCAACAACATCGCGATCCTGGCCGGTGACTACCTGTTCGCCACCGCCTCACGCCTGGTGTCGCGGCTGGGACCGGATGCGGTGCGGATCATCGCCGAGACCTTTGCCCAGTTGGTGACCGGACAGATGCGCGAGACCCGCGGTCCAGCGCAGGGTACGGCGGATGGCGCAGCCGCCGTCGAGCACTACCTCAAGGTCGTCTACGAGAAGACGGCCTGCCTGATCGCGGCGTCGGGCCGCTTCGGTGCAACGTTCTCCGGTGCCGACGACGACCAGATCGAGCGACTGGCCCGCTTGGGTGGGATCGTGGGCACCGCCTTCCAGATCTCCGACGACATCATCGACATCGATTCCGACCCCGATGAGTCCGGCAAGCTGCCCGGCACCGATCTGCGCGAGGGCGTGCACACGCTGCCGGTGCTCTACGCGCTGCAGGAGCCGGGCGCCGACGCCGAGCGGCTGCGCGTGCTGCTGGCCGGCCCGGTCACCGAGGACGCGGCGGTCGAGGAGGCGCTGGGGCTGCTGCGGGCGTCGGCCGGCATGGTCAAGGCCAAGCAGACGGTGGCCGAGTACGCCGCGCAGGCCCGCGCGGAGCTAGCTGCGCTACCCGACTGCGTCGGGCGGGCGGCGTTGGCCAGCCTGGTTGACTACACCGTCACTCGACACGGCTGACCACGATTGCGGAACTCGTGCGACCGCGGCAGCGTTTAATGAGCACGATGGTCGTTCTCCAAGGAGGAAGTCGATGACCTGGCATCCGCACCACAACACGGCGAAGACGTTCGTTCTGCTGTTCGTGATGTCGGCGTTGATCGTCCTGGTGGGCCGGGCGTTCGGACCGCAGATGATGTGGGTGGCGGTGCTGTTCGCCGTGGGGATGAACGCCTACACCTACTTCAACAGCGACAAGCTGGCACTGCGGGCGATGCGCGCCCAGCCAGTAACCGAGGTGCAGGCACCGGAGATCTACCGGATTGTGCGGGAGCTGGCCACTACCGCCCACCAGCCGATGCCCCGGTTGTACGTCAGCGACACCAACGCGCCCAACGCCTTCGCCACCGGCCGCAACCCGCGCCACGCCGCGGTGTGCTGCACCAGCGGAATCCTGCGGCTGCTCAACGAGCGTGAGCTGCGCGCGGTGCTGGGCCACGAGCTGTCGCACGTGTACAACCGCGACATCCTGATCTCGTGTGTGGCCGGTGCACTGGCCTCGGTGATCACCGGTTTGGCCAACATGGCGATGTTCATGGGCAACCGCCGCGATGGGAACCCGCTGGCGATGCTGCTGGTCGCCTTGGTGGGGCCGCTGGCGGCCTCGGTGGTGCGGATGGCCGTGTCGCGGTCGCGGGAATACCAGGCCGACGAATCCGGCGCTGTGCTTTCGGGTGACCCGCTGGCGCTGGCGTCCGCGCTGCGCAAGATCTCCGATGGTGTGGAACTCGCCCCGCTGCCGCCCGAGCCGGAACTGGCCAGCCAGTCGCATCTGATGATCGCCAACCCGTTCCGCGCGGGGGAGAAGGTCGGTCAGCTGTTCGCCACCCACCCCCCGATGGCCGACCGGATTCGGCGCCTGGAGGACATGGCCAGGGGGTAGAACGGGCCTCCCGCGCCCCGGCCGTCTCACCCGCCACTTCCGCCCCTGGGCCTGGGGATAGATGTATGCACGAATCGGATAGCGCATGCGCTACTACCGGGCATGAACCACTACACCTATCGCGCCGAATGGTCGCGCGAGCACGACGAATACGTCGGCCGCTGCCTCGAACTGCCATTCCTGAAGCAGTGGGCGCCGACGCTGCGGGAGGCGATCGCCGGTGTCGAGCGACGAGTACCTGGCCGAGTGCGAAGGTGAAGATGTACCGGCTCCGATCACGGACCGACCTTCAGCGGCACATTCCTGGTGCGGACCTCACCGTCGCTGCATGCCCGGCTCGCCGTCGAGGCCGCCGATCAGCATGTCTCGATGAACCACTGGATCGTGCAGAAGTTGGCCGACCGGCCGGTGAGTGGCCTGCTGGACTGGTGATATCGCCAGTGCTATCCGATTTGAACTCATCTCACCCTTCCTCCGGAGGTGCGAAAGTGACGCCTGTGACGGCCGGCCCCGGAGTCAGAACCCGGAGCCGGTCACCTCGTGCCCGGGAGTTTCGGCGATCAGCCCGCGGTAGGCCTGCTCCACCGTGGAGCCGTGGTTGATCACGCCGTCGACCTCGCGGGCGATCGGCATGCTCAGCCCGTACTGTGCGGCGAACTTCATGATCACGCTGGCGGCCCGCACGCCCTCGGCCACCTGGTTCATCGACGCGATGATCTCGTCGATCGTCTTCCCGGAGCCCAGTTGTTCGCCGACGTAGCGGTTGCGGCTGCGCTGGCTGGTGCAGGTGACGATCAGGTCGCCCATTCCGGCCAGACCTGCGAAGGTGTCGCGGGCTCCGCCCATTGCCTCGCCGAGCTTGGACATCTCGCGTACCGAACGCGCCATCACCATGGCCCGGGTGTTCTCGCCGATCCCCAGCGAGTAGCCCATCCCGACCGCGATCGCGTACACGTTCTTCAGTGCGCCGGCCATCTCGACCCCGACCACGTCGTCGGTGGTGTACACCCGGAATCGCTTGGTGCGGAACAGTGATGCCAGCTCGCAGGCCTGACCCGGGTCGGGCATGGCCAGCACCGCCGCCGCGGCATATCCCTCGGCGACTTCGCGGGCGATGTTGGGGCCGGCCAGGATGCCGGCCGGATGACCGGGCAGCACCTCGTCGACGATCTGCGACATCCGCATGTTGGTGCCCTGTTCCAGGCCCTTGACCAGCGACACCACCGGCACCCAGGGGCGCAGTTCGACGGCCAGTTCTTCGAGCACGCCCCGGAAACCGTGTGAGGGTACGGCCATCACGACGACGTCGGCGCAGTGCGCGGCTTCGGCGAAATCGGTGGTGGCGCGCAGGGTGTCGCTGAGTTCCACGTCGTTACCGAGGTAGCGACTGTTGCGGTGGTTGTCGTTGATGTCGGCGGCGGTCGCTTCCGATCGCACCCATTGCAGCGTCGGTGCCCGGCGCGAGCAGATGGACGCCACCGTGGTACCGAACGATCCGCCTCCGAGCACGACGACATTGGGTGTACGAGTAGCAGCAGGCATGAGCGACAGCGTATTGCCGTCGTCGCCACCGCACTGGCGGTTTGTGAACATGTCGCCTAAACGGCGGACCAGCCTCCGTCGATCGACAGTGTGGCGCCGTGAATGTTGGCGGCGTCGTCACTGGCCAGGAACACCACGGCGGCCGCAACCTCTGCCACGGTGCTCATCCGTCGCGAGGGGATCCGGGCCAACACCGGCGCCACATGCTCTTCGAACTCCGCGTTGCGTTCGGTCCGGATCGGTCCGGGGGCAACGGTATTGACGCGCACACCCGAGGGGCCGTATTCGTCGGCCCACGACTTGGACAGCGAGTGGACGGTGGCCTTGGTCGCGCTGTACAGCGCCGAATTCGCCGAGCCGATCAGCCCGCTGATCGAACCGACGTTGACGATCACGCCGCTGCCGCGCTGCGCCATGGCGGGCGCCAGCGCACCGGTCAGCAGGAACGGGGCGAACACGTTGATCGCGAACGCGTCGCGAATCTGTTCCTCGGGAACCTCCGCGGTGGGCGACGGCATCAGGATCATGGCGGCGTTGTTGACCAGGATGTCGAGCGGACCTCCGGCGGCGGCTGTCGCCTCGGCGGCCAGTCGGGTGACCTCGGCCCCGCCGGCGCCCAGATCAGCGCCGATGAACGCCGCCTGACCGCCCGCCGATTCGATGCGCCGCACGACGTCGTCGCCGCGTTTCGGATCGCGCCCGCTGACCAGGACCGATGCTCCGGCTTCGGCCAAAGCGGTGGCGATGCCGGCCCCCAGTCCGGCGGTAGAACCGGTGATCAATGCTGTGCGGCCCGCAAGCCGCGTACTGTTTGGACTCATGAGTCCAGATAGTGCGCCTATCAAAATGGACCCGCAAGTCCAGAAACTAACGAGCAAAGGGGCGGCCACCCGGTGGCGGATCATCGAGGGCGCCGCCGCCGAGATCCGCACCACCGGGGTATCGGCCACCACCCTCGATGACATCAGGGCGCGCACCCAGACGTCCAAGAGTCAGCTGTTCCACTACTTTCCCGGCGGCAAGGAGCAACTGCTGCTCGCGGTGGCCGAACACGAGGCCGCGCGGGTGCTGGCCGATCAGCAGCCCTACCTGGGTGAGCTCACGTCCTGGGCGGCCTGGCAGCGCTGGCGCGACGCCGTGGTCGATCGCTACCGCCGCCAAGGTCAGCACTGCCCGCTGGCGGTGCTGATGTCCGAACTCGGGCGGACCACGCAGGCGGCCCAAGCGGTCACCTCGTCGCTGATCCGGCAGTGGCACGCCGAGATCGCGACAGGAATCCGCGCGATGCAGCAGGGCGGCAAGATGGCGGCGCGTATCGACGCCGATTCGGCGGCAGCCGCCCTCTTGGCGGGCATCCAGGGCGGCGTCGGCATCCTGCTCGCCACCGGCGACCTCAGCTTCTTGGAGGCCGCCCTGGACCGTGGCATCGCGGCGCTCCGCGCCGAGGCCTGACCTAACCGGCCAGCGGTATCGGCTCCCCGGCTCGTCCGAACACCATCGATTCGGTGATCTGGTCGAACCGGAAGTCCAGGGCGTCGGCGAAATAGTTCTGCCGGACATTCCAGGGCCGCTTGGTGCCTGACCGCGGGAGCGCATGCGGCGCCCGCAGCACATAGCCGGCCTGGATGTCCCACGCCGACTTCTCGGCCATCGGTTCATCGCCCAGATGCGGGTAGGCGTGGGTGTAGCCGCGAGAAGCCATGTACGCCAGCAGTTTGGCGGTGGCTCGGGCGGTGATGTCGGCACGCAGCGTCCAGGAGGCGTTGGTGTAGCCGACGCACCAGAACAGGTTCGGCACGTCTTCGAGCATGTGCGCCTTGTAGACGAATCGGTCGGTGGACTTGATCTCGTTGCCGTCCAAGCTGATCCGCACCCCGCCGAGCGCCTGCAACTGTAAGCCAGTGGCAGTGACGATGATGTCGGCATCCAGATGCGCCCCGGACTGCAAGGCGACCCCGGTGGCGTCGAAGTGGTCGATCCGGTCGGTGACCATCTCGACTCGCCCGGCGCTGATCTCGGCGTAGAGGTCAGCGTCGGGAATCAGACACAGTCGCTGGTCCCACGGTTCATACGGCGGCTTGAAATGAGTGTCCACGGCGTAACCCGGGGGCAGATTCTGTACGGCCGTGCGACGCAGGATCCGCTTCAACAGCCGGGGAGTCTTGCGGGCCAGGAACCAGACGTAGCCCTCGAACAGGGCCAGCACGAACCGGATGATCGGGTGAGCCAACTTGCGGGGCAACAGCTTTGTGACCACATCAACGAAACGGCTATACATGCTCGCCGAGATCAGATACGTCGGGGTGCGCTGCAGCAGGGTCACGTGGCCGGCGTGCTCGGCCAACGCCGGGACCAGTGACATCGCGGTGGCGCCGCTGCCGATCACCACCACCTTCTGGTCGGTGTAGTCCAGATCTTCGGGCCAGTGCTGGGGGTGCACCAGCGTCCCCGCGAACGTTTCAGATCCCGGGAAGTCCGGGGTATAGCCCTCGTCGTAGTTGTAGTAGCCGGAGCCGAAGAACACGAACCGGCCGCGGTAGGTCCGCTGGGTTCCGTTCTCGTCCGCCGTCACCGTCCAGGTATCGGTCGCCGAATCCCAATCGGCCGCGGTGACGTGGTGGTTGAACCGAATGTGCTCGTCGATGCCGTGCTTGCGCGCGGTGTCGGTCAGGTAGTCGCGGATCTCGTCGCCGTTGGCGACCCGTTCGCGCCGGGTCCAGGGTTCATACGGCAGGCACAGCGTGAAGATGCTGCTGTCCGAGCGCACCCCGGGGTAGCGGAACAAGTCCCAGGTCCCGCCGATGCGCTCACGCCGTTCCAGGATGACGTAATTGGTGCCGGGGTTGCGTTCGGCGATGCGGTACGCCGCGCCGATACCGGAGATGCCCGCTCCGATGATGACGACGTCCACGACCTCTTCGGTAGTCACGAGCCCCAGCCTAAGCACCGAGCGGCGGTCGGACCAGCGGTACCGGTTACCGGTAGTTCACGAACTGCAAGGCCACGTCCAGGTCGGCGCCCTTGAGCAGCGCCTGGACCGCCTGCAGGTCGTCGCGCTTCTTCGACGACACCCGGATTTCGTCGCCTTGGACCTGGGACTTGACGCCCTTGGGACCCTCGTCGCGGATCAGCTTGTTGATCTTCTTGGCGTGCTCGGCGTCGATGCCCTGCTTGAGGCTGCCGCTGACCTTGTAGGTCTTGCCCGACGGCTGCGGGTCCCCGGCATCGAACGCCTTCATCGAGATGTCGCGGCGGATCAGTTTCTCCTTGAACACGTCGACGGCGGCCTTGACCCGCTCTTCGGTGGAGCTGACCAGCTCGATGTTCTCCTCGCCCTTCCAGGCGATGGTGGTGTCGGTGCCGCGGAAGTCGAACCGGGTGGCCAACTCCTTGGCGGCCTGGTTCAAGGCGTTATCGACCTCCTGCCGGTCGACCTTGCTGACGATGTCGAACGATGAGTCCGCCACGAGACCTGTCCTCCCTTCGAGTTGTGCTGGCCGTTTGTGTCTGAGGTACATCCTCGTTGTACTCTGCTAGGCGCACTACGGCAGGTTGCCCGAGCGGCCAATGGGAGCGGACTGTAAATCCGTCGGCGGAAGCCTACACAGGTTCGAATCCTGTACCTGCCACCACAGGTCAGGCCCCCTTTCGGGGGGGCCTGATTGTTTTCACGGAGAACTGGCCGGCGTGATCCCGTGGTGCAGTTCGGCGACGTCGGGGTGGGCCCGAGTACGTGACTTCCAGGCGTTCTCGCCGTAGGTGTCGAAGATGGGGTTGTCCGGATCGGTCTCGACGCCCCGCGCCAGGGCGGCTAGCTCAGCCGGCAGAGTGATACGCGGCACGGCGGCATCCAGTGCCGGGTTGAGGAAGTACGGGATGGAGATCCGGTCAGTGCCGGGTTGAGGCGAGCGCACCCGGTGCCGCGTGGCCCGCAGGTAGCCGCCGGTCGCGACTTCGAGCAGTTCGCCGATATTGACGATGAACGCACCGGCCATCGGGGGAACATCGACCCAGTCGCCAGGCGATATCGCTACTTGAAGGCCTTCGGAATCCGGCTCGACGAGCAGCAGGGTCAAGACGCCCGAGTCCTTGTGGGCGCCGACGCCCTGGCCGGAATCGGAGCTCGCCGGATAGCGGACGATCTTGATCAGCGTTGCCGGCGACGCTGCGAAGGCCTCGTCGAACAGGTCCTCGGCGGCCCCCAGCGACGCCGCCCAGTGCCGGAGCAGTTGCAGCCCCACCGAGGACAGCGACCGGTCCCACGCTTCGAATGCCGAGCGGAAAGAGGCGGGCCGCACGGGCCACAGGTTCGGGCCCTGCAGGTGCCAGTACCCCTGTGCGTCGGGTAGCGCGGGGCGTTCAGGGCCGATATCGATCTGCTCGCGCCAGTCGACGCGACCGTTGGTCAGCTCGCCGCCCAGGCGTGAATAGCCCCGGAACTGCGGGCTTTTCAACTGGCTGATCTGGTTCTTCTCCGCCTCGGGCAGCTCGAAGAACTGCCGGGCCAGCTCAAGGATCTCGGTGATCTGCTGGTCGGCTAGGCCGTGGCCGGTGAGGTAGAAGAAGCCGCAGGTGTGCGTGGCCTCCCGTAACGCCAGGCGAAACGCCGCCGTATCGGTATCGGCGTCGGCCAGGTCAAGCACGGGCAGCATCTACAGATCGCCGGAGAAATCAGCGGTCAGCCAGCGGTCGGGGCGGATGGTGAACAGCACACTGGAAGCGCCGTCCATATTGGCCGCGAAAGCCCTGCCGCCCTCGTCGCCCAGGTAGCGAATCGCGATGGCCTCGCGCTGCGGCAACGGGGCCGGCGTGGCCGCACCGACCACGGTGCCTTCGACAACTACGTACTGGTAGGGCAGCTCTTCGCGCTGCACCACCAGCGTCACCACCCCGGCCTGCTCGATCAGCTTGGCCTTTCGCCGGCCGGCACCGGTATTGACCAGGATGTCGCCACCGGGGGTGTAGTCGTACCAGATCGGGACACTGGCCGGGGGCCGGCCATCGGTGGCGGCGACGGACAACACCGCGATGTGCTTGTCGGCGAGAAACTGCTGACGCTCGGACTCTGTGAAGGCTTTAGGCATATCGGCTCGAACAGCGGTGGACGCTTCGCTATTCCACTTACACTCCGGCGACACCTGCCGACAAGGAGCCCACAATGCCCGCAGCGGACCTCGTTGTCACCGGCACGATACTCACGGTCAACGACGCGCAACCGACTGCCGAGGCACTGGCTGTCAAAGATGGGCGCATCGTCGCGGTCGGTGACCGCAAAGACGTGGACGCGCTCATCGGCCCCGAAACCCAGGTGTTCGACATCGGCGACGGCTGCGTGTTGCCGGGCTTCGTCGAAGCCCACGGCCATCCCCTGATGGAGTCGGTCGTGCTGTCGGACCGGATGCTCGACATCCGGCCGGTCACCCTGACCGACGCCGACGCTGTGGTGGATCTGGTTCGCAACGAGGTTGCCGCGCGCGGCGCCGAGGGGGCGTACGCGGTCGGCTGGGACCAGCTACTGCAGCCGGGCCTGCCCGAACCCACCGTGGCCTGGCTGGACGGCGTCGCCCCCGACAGCCCGCTGGTGATCGTGCACAACTCGGGTCACAAGGCGTACTTCAACAGCGTCGCCGCACGGCAGGCCGGGCTGAATCGCGACACCCCCGACCCGACCGGTGCCAAATACGGCCGCGACGGCGCCGGCGAACTGGATGGCACCGCGGAAGAGACCGCCGCACTCATTCCGTTGCTGGGCAAGGCGATGCTGCCCGGCGATTCCCCGGCGATGTTGCGTGCCGAATGCGCGCGGCTCAACCGGGCCGGGCTGACCACCTGTTCGGAGATGGCGTTCTCGCCGCATTTCCAGCCGTTGGTGCAACACATGCGCGACGAACTGACGGTGCGACTGCGCACCTACGAGATCTCCAACCCGGAGTTGCGCACCGATGCGTCGCCGGGGGACGGCGACGACATGCTGCGCCAGGTCGGCATCAAGATCTGGGTGGACGGTTCACCGTGGATCGGCAACATCGACCTGTCGTTCCCGTATCTGGACACCGAGGCCACCCGCACCATCGGCGTCCAACCGGGATCCTGCGGCCACGCCAACTACACCGGCGAACAGCTGAGCCGCATCGTCGAGGCGTACTTCCCGCGCGGCTGGCAGATGGCGTGCCATGTGCACGGCGACAACGGGGTCGACACCATCCTCGACGTCTACGAGGACGTGCTGCGTCGACACCCGCGCCCCGATCACCGGTTGCGGCTCGAACACGTCGGCGCTATCCGCCCCGAGCAGCTGCGCCGGGCCGCGGCGCTGGGCGTCACGTGCAGCCTGTTCGTCGACCAGCTGCACTACTGGGGTGATGTTCTGGTCGACGGGCTGTTCGGGCAGGAACACGGCGCGCGGTGGATGCCGGCGGCCTCGGCCGTCGCGGCGGGTATGCGTATCTCGCTGCACAACGATCCGCCGGTCACTCCCGAGGAGCCGTTGCGCAATATCAGCGTCGCCGCCACGCGGCGCGCGCCCAGCGGGCGGATCTTGGCCCCCGATGAGCGGCTCACCGTCGAGCAGGCGATCCGGGCGCAGACCCTCGATGCGGCCTGGCAGCTGTTCGCCGACGAGGTGATCGGCTCGCTGGAGGTGGGCAAGTATGCCGACCTGGTGGTGCTTTCCGCGGACCCCCGCGCCGTCGCCCCGGAAGCGATCGCCGAGCTTGACGTACGCGCTACGTTCCTGGCCGGCCGCCAGGTGTACTGAGAAGAGAGGCCATGAGGCCATTTAGAGGAGAAATAGGGGTCCAAAGGCCTCTGGTAGCTCAACGGTGGTAAGGCTAACCTTCCTTGCATGAGCTTGCCGATGCCCGACCGCAAAACCGCTGATCTGCCCGGCCACTGGCTGTTCGCCCGGCTGGGCAAACGGGTGCTGCGCCCCGGCGGGCTCGGACTCACCCACCGGATGCTGGCCGATGCGCAGCTGGCCGGCGCCGACGTCGTGGAACTCGCACCCGGCCTGGGCCGCACCGCGAAAGAGATCCTGCGCAGCGGCCCCGGCACCTACACCGGCGTCGAGGCCGACGAGAACGCCGCCGGCGTGGTCCGGTCGGTGGTCGGTGAACGGGGCCGGGTGGTCACCGGCGAGGCGTCGAAGACCGGCCTGGAGGCCGACAGCGCCGACGTCGTCATCGGCGAAGCGATGCTGACCATGCAGACCAACGCGCACAAGGCCGACATCATCGCGGAGGCTTTCCGGGTGCTGCGGCCGGGAGGTCGCTACGCCATTCACGAGATGGTGCTGCAGCCCGCCGACGTGCCCGAGGCCGTCAAGGATGAGGTCCGCACCGCGCTGGCCCGCTCCATCAAGGTCAACGCCCGGCCGCTGACCGCCGCGGAGTGGACCGAGTTGCTCACCGAGGCCGGCTTCACCGTGGAGAACATCTCCTATGCGCCGATGGCCCTACTGGAGCCGCGCCGATTGATCGCCGACGAGGGCCTGTTCGGGGCGTTGCGGTTCGTGGTCAACGTGCTGCGCGATTCCGACGCGCGAGCCCGGGTGCTCAACATGCGCGCAACATTCCGTCGCCACCGCAACAACATGGCCGCTATCGAGGTGATTGCCGCCAAGCCCGCCTGACCGGCTTGCCATGATGGTCAGGTGACAACCCGCGACCGCGACGATTCGGGCCGTCCCCGCAACGCCCGCCCGCGTGATCGGCTGGGCCGCCCGCTGCCCCGCGGCAGCCAGGGCGGGGTCGAAGGTGTTCCCGACGACCTCGACCTGCCGCCGGCCCAGATGCTCGCCTATGCGCAGCTGTTGCTGGACGACGGGCTGGCCTTCAACGCCCACGAGGTGCTCGAAGCCGCCTGGAGCCCTCGAGCGTGAACTGTGGCAGGGGTTGGCGGAGCTGGCCGTCGGCGTCGCCCACGTCCAGCGTGGCAATGTGGCCGGCGCGGTCAGTCTGTTGCGCCGCGGCGCTGAACATCTGGCGACGGTGCGGCCCCCGGCCCCGTTCGGGATCGATCTGGCCGGATTGCTGGGCTTTGCAGCGCATTTGGCCGACGACCTGGCGGCCGGTGTCGAGATCGCCCCGCAGCGGCTGCATCCGCGGCTGGTCGCGTGAGCGCCCCGATTCGCTGGACGCTTGCCGACGGCCGCGACCTACTGTTCTTCGCCCTGCCCGGCCACACCCCGGCCCCGGTCGCCGATCGCCGGCCGCTGTCTGCCCGTGATCCCGAGCCGTCGCAGTTGCGCTTCGACCGCACCACCGGCCAGTGGGTGATCATCGCCGCGCAGCGCCAGGACCGCACCTACAAACCCCCCGCCGAGGCCTGCCCGCTGTGCCCGGGACCGAGCGGGGAGACCAGCGAGGTGCCGGCGGCCGACTACGACGTCGTGGTCTTCGAGAACCGGTTCCCCAGCCTGGCGGGATTTCGGCGCGATAATGACCGCTCAGCGGGAGAAACCGCGCCGGAACCGTTCGTTTCCGCACCGGGCAACGGCCGTTGCGAGGTGATCTGCTTCTCGGCCGATCACACCGGTTCGTTCGCCGACCTGCCGGCGGCCCATGCCCGGCTGGTGGTGCAGGCGTGGCGGCACCGCACCGCCGATCTGTTAACCCGCCCGGGCGTCGAGCAGGTGTTCTGCTTCGAAAACCGCGGCGAGGAGATCGGGGTGACGCTGGCTCACCCGCACGGCCAGATCTACGGCTACCCCTACTTGACTCCGCGAACCGCCGCGATGCTGGCTCAAGCGCGTGCGCATCGAGTTACGCACGGCACCAATCTGTTTGCCGATCTGTTGGCGGCCGAGCGTGCCGAGGGCGCTCGGGTGGTGGCGCAGACCGAACACTTCACCGCGTTCGTGCCGTTCGCCGCCCGCTGGCCGGTGGAGGTGCACCTGTATCCGAATCGGTGGGTGCACAACCTGACCGACCTGACCGACGACGAGCTCGACGACTTTGCGACCCTCTACCGAAACCTGTTGGGCCGCTTCGACCGTATCTACGACGCCCCGCTGCCGTACATGGCCGCACTGCACCAGTACCGTAGCGACGGCGCCCAGTCCGACGGCTACTTTCACGTCGAGCTGATGTCGATTAGACGCAGCGCCACCAAACTGAAATATCTGGCGGCCTCGGAGTCGGCGATGGACGCGTTCATCGCCGATGTCACCCCGGAGTCCGTGGCGGCTAGGCTGCGTGAGCTGTGATCACCTACTCCGCGCCGGGCCGGGTCAACCTGATCGGCGAACACACCGACTACAATGGCGGTTTCGCGCTGCCGATCGCGTTGCCGCAGCGCACCAGCGTCACCTTCACCCCGGCCGAGACCGACACACTCACCGTGCTCAGCGACCGTGCCGAGGCACCGGTGAGCATCCCGCTGAACACCACGCCCGGGCAGACCAGCGGCTGGGGCGCCTACGCCGCCGGGGTGATCTGGGCGCTGCGCGACAATGGTTTTGCGGTCCCTGGCGGCACCATGGAGATCCGCAGCGACGTACCGATCGGCTCGGGCCTGTCGTCGTCGGCGGCTCTGGAATGCGCGGTGCTCGGCGCCTTGGCGTCGGCGGCCGGTCTGAACATCGATCGGATCGAGCAAGCCCGGATCGGCCAGCGCGCCGAAAACGACTATGTCGGAGCACCAACGGGGTTGCTGGATCAGCTGTCCTCGCTGTTCGGCGAGGTGTCCAGCGCGCTGCTGATCGACTTCCGGGACATTGCCGTGCACCCCGTACCGTTCGACCCGGACGCGTCCGGGGTGACCCTGCTGCTGCTCGACTCCGGTCAGCGGCATGGCCACGTCGATGGCGAGTACGCCGCCCGGCGCGCCTCGTGTGAACGGGCCGCCGCCGGATTGGGGGTCGCATCGCTGCGGGAGGTCCAGCACCGCGGTGTCCAGGCGCTGGATGTGCTCACCGACCCGGTCGATGCCCGGCGCGCCCGGCACGTGCTGACCGAGAACGAGCGAGTGCTGGATTTCGTTGCCGCGTGTGCCGAGTTGGACTTCGCCGCTGCCGGAGGCTTGTTCACGGCGTCGCACGCCTCGATGCGCGACGACTTCGAGATCACCACCGAGCACATCGACCTGATCGCCGACAGTGCGGTGGCCGCCGGCGCGCTCGGCGCCCGGATGACCGGCGGCGGGTTCGGGGGCTGTGTGATCGCGCTGGTTCCCGCCCAGCTCACGTTGAAGGTGGGCGACGCGGTGCGCGCCGCGGTCACCGACGCCGGATACACCGAACCGGAGGTGAGCCGGGTGTATGCGGCGGCGGGGGCGGGCTAAGCCGAAGGTGTATGGTTGGTGTATGTCACGCACCAACATCGATCTCGATGACGAGCTCACCGCCGAGGTGATGCGCCGCTTCGGTGTCACGACAAAGAAGGCTGCCGTTGATCTCGCTCTGCGGCGCCTCGTCGGTGCGCCGTTGAGCCGGGAGTTCCTCTTGAGCCTCGAAGGCGTCGGTTGGGCGGGTGACCTCGATGCGATGCGCGATGAACGACCCGGCGAATTCGGATGATCCTGGTCGACACCTCGGTATGGATCGAATACTTCCGGGCAACCGGGTCGGCAGCAGCATGTGAAGTACGGCGCCTACTCTCCGACGAACCCGATCAGGTGGTGACCTGCGAGCCGGTCGCGATGGAGATCTTGGCCGGGGCGAGCAGCGACGACGCCTACCGAAAACTTGAGCGGCTGGTAAACGGTCTGCCGTCGTTGACGGTCGAGACGGCAACCGACTTTCGTTCGGCCGCTGATATTTATCGCGCGGCCCAACGCACGGGTCAGACGATTCGCAGTATCAACGACTGCCTGATTGCTGCGGTTGCGTTGCGCCATCATGCCCAGGTTGCGCACCGGGACGCCGACTTCGACGTCATTGCCGAGATAACCGGCCTGATGACCACATCGCTGCGCTGACCGGGATCAGATCCCGTAATCGGGCAGGTCGAAATCGTCGCGCACCGTGCCGGCGAACAGCTGCGTTAGCATTCGCAGGTTCATCGCCCGTAGCGCGAGGTTGCGAAGCCACAGACCGAAACGCGTTCGGGTGGCAAAGAATCCGAGCAGCCGTGCAGCGTTGGACTGCTTGGTCTCGATCAACGGGCGCAGCCGCGCCTCGTAGGCGTCGAAGGCGCGCAGGTGGTCACCACCGGCGCGGTGCAGCTCGCCGGCCAGCACATAGGCCTCGGTGATCGCCAGGCCGGTACCCTCGCCGCCGAGCAGCGAGATGCACCCGGCGGCGTCGCCGATCAACAGCACTCGGCCCCGCGACCAGTGGTTCATTCGAACCTGGCTGACCACGTCGAAGTACAGGTCCTCGGCTCCGCCGGTGTGACCGGCTTGTCCGTCGATGGCGGCCAGCAGCTGCGGGCACTCCCAGCCGGCATCGGCGAACCGGTTGTGCACCTGGGCGTGCGGATCTGAAACATCGGGGGAGGCGTCGCGGAACACGAACAAAGCCAGGGTGCGGTCTTCGCGCAGCGCCACGCGTGACACCTGCCGGTCGGGAACTGCGTACGTCACGTAGGCCAGTTCGTCGCGGGGCCGGTAGCCCTCGACGACGGCGGCGGCCACCTTGCAGCCGAGGTAGTGCTCGAAATCGGCATCCGGGCCGAACACCAACCGGCGCACGTTGGAGTGCAGCCCGTCGGCGCCGATCACCAGGTCGAATTCGCGCGGCCCCGCATGGCCGAAGGTAAGGCGAACGCAGGTGTCGTCCTGGTCGACGGCGGTAATGCTGTCGCCGTAGATCATCTCGACATGCTCGGCGACGGTGGCATGAATGGTGTCGGCCAGGTCACCGCGCGGCAGGCTGGTGAAGTCGTCCCCGAGCAGCTGCCGAAAGACGTTGGTGTCCAACGTGGCGAGGGTATGGCCGTCGGCGCCGACCGTGCGGACAGAGTCGATCTGGTAGCCCTTGTCCAGGATTTGCGCCTCAAGACCCATCCGCCTCGCCACGGTGTAGCCAACGCCCCAGAAGTCGATCATGTAGCCGCCGGAGCGAAAAGCCGGCGCGCGCTCGATCACGGTCGGGGTGTGGCCGGTGCGGTGCAGCCAGTACGCGAGCGCGGTCCCGGCCACTCCTGCACCGCTGATCGCGATCCGCATCGGCTCAGATCATCTCGTTCTCGGTCAGCCAGCGCATCACCGGCCAGCCGATGAACACCGGCAGCCAGCAGGTCAGAACCCGGTAGAGCAGCACCGACGGGACCGCCAGCGCGGCCGGCACACCGAAGGCGGCCAGCCCACCGATCAGGGCGGCCTCCACGGCTCCCACCCCGCCGGGCGTCGGCGCCGCCGAGGCCAGGGTGCCGCCGACCATCGTCACCACCGTGACGGTGACGAACGATGTGTTGCCGCCGAAAGCCTCCACGCTGGCCCACAGCGCCAGCGCCGCACCCAATGTGGTGCCGGCCGCGCCCAATACGATCAACGCCAGTCGCTTGGGTTCGCGGGCCAGGTCCACCAGATCCCCGGTGACTTCCTTGAGGCGTGGCCGCAGTGCCGTGGTCAACCACCGGCGCAGGTTGGGCACCAGCAACACAATGCCGGCCAAGCCGAGCGCCACACCGGCGATCAGGTACAGCATGGTCGCACCGGGTACGAAGTGCGACAGATCCGTTGAGGCGCCCGCGGCGGTGGTGAAGATGACCAGCAGGATCACGTGCACGATCACCTGCACCGACTGCTGTAGGGCGACCGCGGCGGTCGCGCGCAAGGTGCTCAGGCCGCCCTTCTGCAGGAACCGGGTACTCAACGCCAGGCCGCCGACGCCGGCTGGGGTGGTGGTGGCCGCAAAGGTGTTGGCCACCTGCATGATCGCCAGATTGCGAAAGCTGACCAAGCCGTTGGCGCATGCCCACAGCGCGCCCGCCGCGCCGACATAGGTCAGCGACGAGACGATCAGCCCGACCAACGCCCACCACCAGTTCGCCTGCCGCAGTTGGGAGAAGAAGGTGGGCACCTGGCTGATGAAGGGATAGGCCACATACACCAGGGCAACGAGCAGGATCAGCTGAATCAGCTGGCTGCGGGTGAACCGGGTGATGGTCTTGGTCTGGATCTGATCGGTGCCGGTCTGACGCTTGACCTCCTCGCGGGTAGCGGCGATCACGGTGCCGAGGTCGGGGATGGCATTGCGAAGCCGCGCGGGCACCGCGGATTTGGTGAGGCGCCGCGAGGCGGCCAGCACGGCGGTGCGGCCGAAGTATTCGATGGCCGCTTCCACCGCCGCGGCCGCGTCGTACAGCGATGACGTGGTCACCAGCAACTGGGCGATGTCGGATTGCAGTTGGGTGTCGGTGGCGCCGTACTCGGCGTTGCCGAAGCCGCCGAAGAGCACCTGGCCGTCGTCGACGGTCATCTCCTTGCTGCGCAGGTCACCGTGCGAGATCTGCTGATCGTGGAGGCGCCGCAAGGATTCCCACGGCTTTGCCACCGGTGTGGTGGCGGTGCATTTAACGATCGGCGTGCCCCGGGGCGGGGTGTGGGCATACAACGTCCAGCCCCGGTCCAGGGAGGCGACCGCGACGGTGTTGGTGTTGGCGAACCCTGCATCGGCGATCGAGATCGCCATCAGCGCGCGATGCTCCACGGCGCGGTGCAGCGAGGCGTGCAGCGGCGCGGTCTCAGTGGTGCGCAACCGGAACTTGCGCCAGAGCTGTCGCAGCGCGCCGCCACTGCGCTGGTTGGGGCCGTACAACTCGATGATCACCGGGTGGTCGCCGACGGTCGACAGCACCAGCGGGCCGGGCCCGGCCGGCCGGATGACGGCGAGTTCGGAGACGGTGTGGCCGTGACGGGCCAGGGTGCGGACGGCGCCGTCCAGCGGCACCTCCAGCGCGGGTGTGCCGACGATCAGGATCACCAACGCCCCGACGAACCATCCGACGGCCAGCCCGAGCAGCGAGCGGGCCGGGACGATCGCGCTGACCACCAGGTGGATCGGCACGAACGCCAGCAGCAGTGCCCACCACCAGCGTCGCCAGCGGGCCGGCAGCCAGGGGCCGGAGACGGTGAGCATGGCGGCAAGCATGGCGATCCACCGCGGGTCGTCGAGGAACTGCGCCAGCGTGGTGGCCAGCCGATCGGAGAGGTCGAAATGCCAATTCGGTGCGGCCATGCCGGTGCTGCGGATCGACAGTGACACCACCGCGAGCAAACCGGCCACGGCATAGGCTCCGAGCAGCTTCCATTGCCGGGAGGCCACCAGCCCGATCAGGATCGCGAACGGCAACACCAGGATCGCGATGCCGTAGGCGAGGTAGACCAGGTTGGCGTGGACGGGGGAGAGCACCCCGACGATCTGGGATACCGACCGCTCGAGTGCCACCCACTCGTAGCGGGTGACCAGCGAGCTGGTGATGACAGTCGCGAGGAAGAGTGCGGCCAGCACCAGACGCAGAATGTCGTTGGTGCGTCGGGTCAGCGGCTGCAGCAGGTTGCCGGTGACGGCGACGTCGCGCCCCTCAACTCGCATGATCTCTTTCGGTCCGTCTCATGCCGCATCGCGTGGCGGCTCGCCACAACTTAACCGGTGAGCTGCGGTGGGGGGTTAATTTGTCGGCCGCCTCGCCGCCGCGTCATCCGGGTTGAGTCCCGTCCGTCACATCTGTCACCGACGAGAGGGTATGTGGTGTGCGCCCGGCTTTGAGCGACTGCAGAGTTGCAGCGCTCCACCCCATTGCCGCGCCGCGTCGATATGTCCTACTCACTGTCTGACATAACGCTGGTTGTCGCTCCAAGGTGGGCGCACAATCACATGGTCCGAAGCGGTGACGGTTGGGGTTATTGAGGTGACGACGGTTTCTTAGGGGGCGACGACGTACCGCTGCCGGGTCAGACCGGGAAGGTCACCCCGGTCATCTTCTCCGACTCCTCCCACAGCCGGCGCCATAGCCGCTGGTCTTTCGACAGCTTGCTCGACGGGCACGGCCCCATCGTGCCGCGCATCTGGTTCAGCTTCGTGGGCCCCCAATAGATGTCCGGGTCGGCGTCGGGGACCGTCGCGGCAAACAAGGTCGACTCGGCGCCTCGCTCCGGCGGCTGGCCGACCAGCGGCAAACCGTACCTGGTGATCACACCGATGAGGGTCTTGTCGTTGTCGAACAGGTCGGTACTCGACACCCCCGGATGCACGCCAAAGGAGCGCAGCGGCGAGCCGGCCGCGACCAGCCGGCGCTGCAGCTCCCGGGCGAACATCAGGTTGGCCAGCTTGGACTGCGCGTACGCCAGGTTGCGCTGGTAGAGGCGGTGCGCATAGTTGAGGTCGTCGACCCAGAACTTCGGGGTCTGCTTGTGCGCGATGCTCGACACCGTCACCACCCGGTCACCGATCCGATCCAGCAGTAGGCCGGTCAGCGCGAAGTGGCCAAGGTGGTTGACGCCGAACTGCGTCTCGAAGCCGTCGACGGTGCGTCGCATCGGGATGTTCATGATCCCGGCGTTATTGACCAGCACATCGAAGCCGCCCTGCTGCGCGGCGAATTCGCGCACCGACGCCAGGTTGCCCAGATCCAGTGCCGCCACCCGGACGTCACCGTCGATTCCGTCGGCGATCTCCTGGGCCTTGGCCGTGTTGCGGCAGGCCATCACCACGCTGGCGCCCTTGGCGGCCAGGGTGCGGGTGACGACCTCGCCCAGGCCACCGTTGGCGCCGGTCACCACGAAGGTGCGGCCGGACTGATCGGGGGTGTCTGAGATTGTGAAAGACATGCTGGTCACCGTACCTGCCGGTGGGGGTCGACGACGCTCACGCCCGGTGCAGTAGCGCGGTGACAACGACTGGAGGAATGACGGCCAGGGCAATCGTCAGGGGTGTCGCCAGGTAGCCGATGAGCATGCCGAGCCCGATTTGAGCAACCTTGGCGCCACCGGTCTGCCACATGAAGAAGCCGGTCGGCACCACGATCAGGGTGGCGATGCCGAACAAGTACAGCTGGGCGATCCAAAAAGGAACAAATATCCACGTTGCGGTCTCGACGATCGCGATAGTCCCCAGTGCGGCGAGGAAACCGTGTGGGCCGTAGCGGGCTTCGGTAGTCGGGCTGGTCATGCGCCGCTCTCCAACCACGGCAAGAAAATCAGTGCGTAGGCCAATCCACTCATGAAGATCACCACGGCCGATCCGCAGACAGCCAGACCTACAGCGTGTCGACGCGGTGATTCCGCGCGCAACAACACGGTGCCGATCACCAGAGCTGCGGTGGTCGGCACGATGAGCGCGGCCGTGGCCAGGTAGCGAAACGCTGTCCCGTAGGCGAGTGGCAAGCCAGTCAGCGACAGCCAGCCGATACCGATTATCGCCGCGAGGACGAGTTGGACGACGAGCGGTGCTGATCGGGTGGCGGTGCGCCAGAAGGCGGGGTCGCCATCTCGGATATGGGCCAGTATTGCGCTGGGCATGCCTCGGCTCCTTTGTCGATCAGGCGGGAACTCCGCCGGGCTTTCCCGACGGTGTGGGTACCGACGGTGGCGCGGTGGTCGGTCCGAAATCTATGACAGGAAGCGGAGTTCGGACGTCGAACCGGGGATTCCAGCTCCCAGCGTGGTCGAAGGGCGCGAACGCTTTGCCGCCGATTCCGAGGTCATGGTGGAAGGGCAGATTGAGCATGGGGCCGTTGATGCTTCCGGATTGAGCCGGGTCGAGCAGTACCGTCCGGGTGCTGCCGCCGGGCAGATCCTGGTAGACCTCCAGAGACGGGTAATCCGTGCGGGTACCGTCGACATGTACGCCACCCGGGCCGGGGGTGAACACCAGGTCGCCGTTCACGCTCAATCGATGGTTGCCGAACGGGCCGCGCGGATCGGTCGTGGCACTCGGCGCCAGTGGGTTTCCGGCGTCGTACTTGATGCGCACCGATCCATCCGGGGCTTGCATGACGCTGCCCTGGGGGACACCGACTTCCACGCGTGCGGGGGAGTCGTCGGCGTTGAGCTCGACTGATGGGTTCTGTCGCATCACCACAACGCCGTTGTCGTAGTCGATATAGGTGGTGACCTTGGTGTCCTCGGGATCGAAACGTGAGTTGGAGCCCCGGTCGTTGCCGGCGTCCCGTGAACCCAAGCGGTTGACCCACGGCTGCTCGATCCACTGCGACGTACGCACCACGCCTTGCCCGGGCACCGGATCGATCCGGGCCACCCGGACTTCGGATTCCACGCCCTGGAACTTGGGGTCGTAGGTATGCGCGTCGAGTGCGGCGGCGGTGGTCCAATCGGAGTCCGACACCGGATCGCGGCCGACTACCTTTCGGAAGGCATCGATCTGATTGAGCCGGCGTGCGTCATCAGAGGCTGGGCCTCGTTTGAAGGAGTGGTTGACGGCTCGGATAGTCGGCCGTTGCCGGTCCTCGACCGAGTAGCCGCCGCCTAGGGAGCGCACCGACCGCGCGCGGGCCTGGCTGTCGGCGACGGTGTCGGCGATCACCTGGTGAATGTCGTGGGTCTTGGCGGTCAAGAACCGCTGGAACTGCCGGGCGCCGGCGGGAGTGTCCAATGCCAGCGTGCGATGGCGGGCCAACGCTTCGCGGATCTCGGCCTCGATGCTGTCGAGCCGTTTGTGCCCCAGCAGAGCCACCTGCGCGGCACCGCGCACCGTGGCCAGGAAAGCCCGGTCGGCTTGTACGGACCTTTGCAGTCGCCGCGCCAGGACATCCTCGCGTGCTCGCGCGGCATCGGCGTGGGCGCCGAGTTCCTCGGGCATACCGGCGACGCTAGTTCAGCGACGACCATCCCGGTATTCACCCGAGGCCGCGTCTCGGGCCTCAATCCTTGAAATACACCAACTGATGCGTGCTGGCCAGCAGCCGGCCGGCCCGTGACCACAGATGCGCACTCTGATCGAAGTATCCGCGCGAGAACCGATTGGCGTGCGCGCTTGCCAGCAGGAAATCGCTTCCGAGCGCATCGATTTCGCCTTGGTCGGCGTGAAAATATGTGGTCAGGGAGATAGTGCCGGCTGGCAGGAAGCGGCCGCTGCGCAGGAACACCCGAGGGAAGAACACGTCCGACAGGCACGCCAAGGCCGCGAAGTCCAGCGGCCGGTCTTCGGCGTCGCGCACCCACAACGTGGTGGTCGACGATGCGCTGGGCTCTAACGCCTTGAGGGGCACCGGTCCGTCGGTGAAGCGCATGTCGTAGCGGTTGGCCCAGACGATGGCGTCGACGAATTTGCCGGGGGCGACGTCCTCGGGAGCGGGTGCGCTCGGCGGGTGGCTTTCGTCGTCGGCCCAGGTGTCGCGGTGCAGGCCGAACAGCGCGGTGGCGGTGGTCTTGACCTCGTCGCCCTGGCGAAGCTCAAGCATCCAGTGCTGGTTGCTGCGGTTGGTGCGGGCGGCCCGCAGGCAAATGTCGAACTCGCCGTCGGTGATCGGTGCGGCGAAGTTGACGGTCAGCGCCAGCGGGTCGCCGATGCGTTCGGGGTGGGACTCGACAGCGCGCAGTAAGACTGCCGCGGTGATCCCGCCGAACGGCCCGACCATGTTGGCCCACTCCGGGTGGGTCACGCCGCGAAATGTCCCGGCGTCGACGGTCTCGAGCTGCATGGCACGGTCGAAGGGGTGTGGTTTCACAGGAGTCCTTACCGGTGAGCGGAGCGGTCCCGGTCACGCTATCGCGGGCGATGCGCGCACCCGAGCCCCGTGTCTGGCGTCAATACCGCGGACCACATTCGCCCCATCCGTATCGTCCGCGAGCGAGTAGGGTCTGTTCGAATTAGATATCGCATGCGCTACTGGTGATCCGCTGCGAACCGGGTGATAGCGCATGCGACATCGTTGTCGAACATGACTACACCCGACGATGGGGGTGCGCATGTGGCACCTGGGGATTCGAGGCTCGGCAGCGAACTGCTCAGCCGTGATTCGTTGCGGTGACCACCCAGGTACGGCCGGGGAACTGCACCACACCATCGACCCGCTGCCGGCGCAGCTCGTCACGCAACTCCTCGACCACACCGGCCCAGCCGTCAGCACCCAGCTTGCCCTCCAGTTCGGCGCGGGCCTGCTGTCCGGTGCGGTTGGCCAGGATCAACGCCAGACGTTCCTCGACGCCGTCGCTACCGCCGATACCGAAGTTGCAGACCCCGTCGAACGCGGCCAACGCGACGTCGGTCCAGCCGGCTCCGGTCAGGACGGTTCGCACCCGGTCGGGATTGCCGAAAGCCAGCGGGCCGGGCGCGCTGGGATCCAGCGCCGCCGGAGGTGACTCCAATTTGGCGGCCAGGACATCGATGCCCGCGGTGAACATCGGATTGTCGCCCTCGCGCCAGCACACGAACGCCAGCCGGGAGTCCGGGGCCGCCGCGTGGCGGATGTTGGTGAACGCGGCCACCGGATCGTCGAAGAACATCACCCCGAACCGGGAAATGACCCGGTCGAATGATGCGCCGTCCGTGGCGGCACGCAGGTCCATGGTCTGGGCGTCGCCGAGCATCACGGTAGCCTCGGGAACCCGGCGTCGCGCCGCCGCCGCCATCGGCTCGGAGATATCGACGCCGAACGGGACGGCGCCCAGGGCTGCGGTGCGCTGCAGCAATGTGCCGGAGCCGCAGCCGATGTCGAGCACCCGCTGGCCCGCGGTGATGCCGGCGGCGTCCACTACCGCGTCGGCGAACGGCGCCAGCACCGCCTCGAAGATCGCCGCGTTGTCCACCCAGTCGATGCCCTGGGCAGCCCAGGCCTGCTGCTGTTCCTCGTTCGCCATGACCTCAGCGTAGGGGCCGAAAGTCAGGGTGGATGTCGCGCGGCCCATGATGTTCTCTAGGCCAACACCTCGGCGAAGGAATCCCGCATGCCCGACGCTCCGCTGCGTGACGAGCACCTTGAGCTGCTGCGCCGTCGCGCGTTGACCGAGGACGCGGCCCGACCAGACGCGGTACGACGCCGGCACGACGCCGGGGGCCGTACCGCCCGCGAGAACATCGCCGACCTGGTCGACCCCGGGACCTTTGTGGAGTACGGGCGGTTCGCGATCGCGGCCCAACGCGCCCGCCGCGACATCGACGACCTCATCGCCAACACCCCCGGCGACGGCCTGCTGGGCGGTACCGCCACGATCAACGGCGCGCTGTTCGGACGCGAACGCGGCGCCTGCGCCGTGTTGTCCTACGACTACACCGTGTTGGCGGGAACCCAGGGCGCGATCGGCCACTTCAAGAAGGACCGGCTGTTCGAGCTTATCGAACGGATGCGCCTGCCGACCGTCTTCTTCGCCGAAGGCGGCGGTGGCCGACCCGGTGACACCGACTACCCGACGGTGTCGTCGCTCGACGTACCGGCATTCGCCTTGTGGGCCAAGCTGTCTGGGCTGGTGCCGCGGATCGCGGTGGTCAAGGGCCGCTGCTTTGCCGGTAACGCTGTGATCGCGGGTGCCTCGGATCTGATCATCGCGACCGCGGACACCTCGATCGGCATGGCGGGTCCGGCGATGATCGCCGGCGGCGGATTGGGCCACGTCGCACCCGATGACGTGGGCCCGTTGTCTATGCAGGCACCCAACGGCGTCGTCGATGTGGTGGTGGCCGATGAAGCCGAGGCGGTCGCGGTCACCAAACGGGTCCTCGGCTACTTCCAAGGTGCTATCGCCTCCGGCTCTGCGGCAGACCAGAGCGCCTTGCGCACCATGATTCCCGAGCGGGCACGGCGCGCCTATCCGCTCAAGCCGATCATCGAGACCATCGCGGACGACGATTCGGTGACGTTCCTGCGGGAGAAGTTCGCGCCCGAGATGGTCACCGCACTGGCTCGTATTGACGGCCGCCCGGTCGGGATCATCGGCAACAACACCATGGTGATGGCCGGGGCCATCACCGCCGCCGCCTCCGACAAAGCCGCACGTTTCCTGCAGTTGTGCGACGCCTTCGGGCTGCCGGTCGTGTCGCTGGTCGACTGTCCCGGCTATATGGTCGGCCCCGCCGCCGAAGCAGAAGCACTGGTACGTAGGGCTTCTCGGCTGTTGGTGGCCGGCGCGGCATTGCGGGTACCGCTGATCGCGGTCATCCTGCGGCGTGGCTACGGGTTGGGTGCCCAGGCCATGATGGGCGGCAGCCTGCACGAACCGGTGCTGACCGTGGCTTGGCCGAGCGCGCATCTGGGGCCGATGGGACTCGAAGGTGCGGTCCGGCTGGGGCTGCGCAAAGAACTGGACGCCATCGCCGATGCCGATGAGCGGGAGGAACGCGTCCGGCAGGCCACCGCCGTTGCGCAGGAGAATGCCAAAGCGCTCAACGCCGCAACACTTTTCGAGATCGACGACGTCATCGATCCCGCCGAGACTCGTGGTCTGATCGTCGCAACACTGGCGGCGTCGGCCGGCTTCGGGCGCGACGTGCCAGCGCGGCGGTTCGTCGACACGTTCTAAAGGGCGGGCCTCGGTCAGGGCAGCCGGCCCAGCAACACGAAGGCCGCCGCAGCGAACAGCACGGCATTCACAGCCACGCTTTTCGGCTCCTGCAGTCGCGAGTGCGCCCAGGCCGCCCCGACCATCACGACGCACAATCCCGCGGCGGCCAGCGGGGTCAGCATCTGCCCGATCCCGGTGAGGCCGGGCGCGAGGAGTCCGACGGCCGCCAGCAGCTCCATCGCGGCGGTGAAACGCACCACCGGCATGGGAAACATCGCCACCCCGGTTTGGCCGGTGTCCAGCAGACGCTCGCGCGTCATGGTGAGTTTGGCGCCACCGGAGGCGGCGAATAGCGCGGCCAAGGCGAATTGGGCAGTCCACAGTGCGACGTTCATGGTTTCAGTCCTTCCGGTTTGGGGTGTTCATCTGCTAGGACGGAAGGTGGCCGGCGAATGTGACAGTTCGCTGGTGTCACACTCGCCCCCGCGGAATCGTCTAGATGACATGAGCAGGTACCAGACCATCTGCTATGACCGGTGCGACAACGTCGGAACCCTGACGTTGGCGCGACCGGAGAAGCGCAACGCCATCAACCCGGCAATGCGCGCGGAGTTGGACCATCTCGGCAGACAGTTGCTGGCCGACGAGACCCTTCGCTGCCTGATCGTCACCGGCGACGGCCCGTCCTTCTCGGCCGGCATCGACCTGGTCGAAGACATGGCCGGGACGTTGACCGCGTTTGCCGAGCGACCCGTTGATGACGAGACCGTGGAGCTGGGCCTACGCGTGGCCGGCACCTTCGAGTGGATTCCCCAGCTCGGCTGTCCCAGCGTCGCAGCGGTTCGGGGACACGCCTACGGGGCGGGCCTGCAACTGGCACTGGCCTGCGACTTCCGTATCTTTACCCACGACGCCCGGGTCGGCTTGACCGAAACCCGCTACGGTCTGCTGCCCGACATGGGCGCCACGTTCCGACTCCCGCGGCTCATCGGGGAGGGGCGAGCACGAGAACTGATCCTGTTCGGTGAGGTCATCGACGCCGCGGAGGCGCTGCGCGTCGGACTGGCCAACCGTGTGGTCGGCGACGACGAACTCGATTCCGCGGCTAGTCAATTCGCCGAACGGCTCGCGCGTCAACCGCAGATCGCCGTCCGTGGGGCGCGGCGTGCCATCGTTGCGGGCCGTCGGGGCGACGACGCCGCCAGCCTCCGCGCCGCGGTCACCGAACAGGCCCGCTGCTTGGCATCCGACGAGTTTCGCCACGCCAACCCGAACCAGACAAGGTGATGCCGTGACCACCGATCTGCCCTACATCGACGAGCACACGCTACGGATCGACGCGCCGCGCAACGTGGTGTGGAGCGCCCTGCAGCGCTATGTCGAGGCCATGTTGCTTGGCAATGAACGCAATCCGCTGCTCGCGCCGCTCGGCCTGCAGCCCCGCGCCGGCTTCGGTGTGACTGAAAGCGTTGAGCCGCAACGACTCGCACTGGCCGGGCAGCATCGCTTTTCGCGCTACCGGCTGGTGTTCGAGCTCACCGAGGAGCAGGCGGGTGCGACGCGCGTGCACGCCCACAGCTACGGAGCCTTCCCCGGACTTCATGGCGGCGTCTACCGTGCCTTGGTCATCGGAACGCGAATGCACGTCGTCGCGACGAATTACCTGTTGCGCGGGATTCGCGCGGTGGCAACCGGTTAGCAGTCGCCCCGGTCAGGCCGCCGGGCGCAGATCCCGATCACCGCTGGCCGGCAGCGGCGCCGGACGATTGCGCACCGGCGCCCACCCGACGTAGGTCAGATACAGTCCGATCAGCGCGAACAGCACATAGGCGGCGCGTGTCCAGCCTTCGGCGTGCATCGCAATGTTCGCGGTCGACATACCGGCGTCGGGAAACACGCTCAGCGCGAACCCTTTGATCGCGGTGATCCAGCCCGTCACCGACACGAGGATCGCCGCCGCGCCACGCCAATACGGGTGAAATGCCACCACGATCAGGCCGGCTAACAGCGTGAATGCCCCAGCCACCCACAACAACAACGGGTCGGTCCCGTAGTCCGAGGCTCGTTCCCATACCTGCGGGGCGCGAAAGATCGCCGTCGCGGTGAGGATGACGAGGAAAGGACCGATCACCCGGGCGAACATCCGCGTCCGGGCCGCAGATTGCTCTGACACACTCATCGCACTGCCCTCCTGGACCTTATTTCTCCAGGTTACGAGCATTGTATGGCCGCCGCCAGCACCGCCAGCCCCTCCAGGGCCGTGTCAGCGACCGGTGGTGGTGTCCAGCGTCAGCTCCCAGGCCGACAGCCACGGCGTGATGGTCTGGGCGATCGAGAAGGGGTGCGGGTCTTCACACTTGGGCTCGGAGTAGGTGCCGTCGGACACCGCAGTGTAGATGCCGACTGCTTCGGCGGCGCCGTCATCGCGCAGTCGGTACACCGGCCCGCCGGAGTCACCGCAGGTACCGCCGGCCTCAAACCGGACCTTGTTCGCCTCGCTGGCTACTGCCGGACCGCACATCGGCCCGCCACTGCGGATTCCGTAGTGACACAGCACATCACCGACAGAGACGTACTCGGCCACCCCGATGACCGGATGCCCATCGACGACCGACGTCAAGGGGATCTTGCCCGGATCGTTCAGGGTGATCAGTCCGATGTCGTAATCGTCCCAGTTGCTGCCGTCGCTGACCGTCTCGGTGAAGGTGCCAATGGTGCGATAGGCGAAGGCGCCGCCGTAGCGGATCTCCACCTGCCCGGGCCCGCCGCCCGGGTTGCAATGCCCGGCGACCAGCAGGCCGGGTCGGCCGTCGCGAGTGTGCACCAGGAATCCGGTGGTGCAACTGATGCCGGCTGCGTCGCCGCCGGGAGAGACGTTGATGCCGATGCCGGGCCCGATCGCGTGGGCCATCGGGATCGGGATCACTGGGTGCGCCGGGTGGGTGCGGTTCACCTGGTAGAGGCCGATGAAGATCGCGGCGACGACGACGGCGGTCCCGATCCGCCATGCCGCCGTCTTCAGCGTGTCCCAGCGGCGCCGTTCCGTCACCGTCGCAACGGTAGATGGCGCTGCTACGAGTGGCGTGAGCGCCAATGCGTTCGACCCCCTACCCAATATGAGCATGCTAATGTATGAGTATGTCCGGGTTGGAGCGTCGACTTCAGATCCTGATTGATGACGAACGTCATCGTCGGATCACCTCGTTGGCACGCGAACGCGGCGTATCAGTGGCCACCGTGGTGCGCGAAGCCATTGACCGCGGTCTCGCGGGTCCTGTCGACCGCCGCAAATCCGCCGGTCAGCGCCTTCTCGATGCTCCCGATATGGACGTTCCCGAGCTACCGGCACTCAAGCGGGAACTGGACGAACTGCGTGGGCGACGCGGATGATCGTGCTGGACACCACGGTGCTGGTCTACGCCAAAGGTGTCGACCACCCGTTCCGGGATCCATGCCGTGCGTTGGTCGCGGCGGTCGCCGCCGGACGCATTGAGGCGACCACTGCTCCCGAGGTGATTCAGGAATTTGTCCACGTGCGTGCTCGACGACGTGGTCGGACTGATGCCGCTGCGCTGGGGCGCAGCTACGCTGAGCTGCTCGCTCCACTGCTGACCGTGACCGCCGACCACCTCGAGCGGGGGCTGGCGATGTTCGAGACGACCCCCAGCGTCGGGGCCTTTGATGCGGTGCTGGCGGCCGCCGCCAAGTCCGCCGGGGCAATCCTCGTCTCCGCCGACAGTGGGTTTGGCGATCTCCCGGACATCACCCATGTCCTGCCCGACACCGCGGGCATTGGCAACCTGCTCGGCGATCGTTGAACTGCCCGTAGGCTGGCCAGATGTTGCGTCCTGCAAGTTGGACCGAACTAGCGGGTGTAAGTCCCGTCCCGGTAGGCACCGGAGCGCCGGGTAGCAGGCCCCGGTTCGTCGTCGAGAGGCGGCGGGCTGAGCGGGGTGTCAAGAGCCTCTTTGGAGGGAGCAAGTGCGCGGGCCGTAGTGCCATCAGGTGCGAGTCCTGCAGCCTCGTCATAGTCACAATGGAGGAGCCGAGCCGCTCATTTCACGGCGAAGGCCTATGTCTGTCGAGCCCTGGTCCGGGGTCAGCTCGGCGGGTCCTTCCGGGGTACGGGGAGCGGCACGTGCACATAGTTCGGTCGGGAACAGGAGAGGCCCGTCTGCCTGGCCTGCGTCGGGCGAAGACCAGGGGTATAAGCCGATGGTGAAATCCTCTGGAGGGCAGCGGGAGTCCGATGGGGTCGTAGTACCGCTGATCGGCGTGAGAGACGCGCCGGGAGGGAAGGGCCCCAACTTTGATCACGCGGGCGAAGTAGGTAAGCGTGAGGGCATGATCGGGGTTTCCCGGTCCAATTACCCCGGCGGGTCCCAGCCCGCCGTAGCCGATGAGCCGTTGGTGGTCTCGCCGGTGAAAGTGCGACAACTGCAACGCGCGCTATGGGCTGCGGCCAAGCAGTCTGAGGGTCGGCGTTTCCACGCCCTGTATGACCGTGTCCACAGGGGTGACGTCTTGTGGGAGGCGTGGGAGCGGGTGCGTAAGAACAAGGGTGCGGCCGGGGTGGATCGTGTCACCTTGGCTGCGGTGGAGGACTACGGTGTGGACCGCATGTTGCGAGAGTTGCGCTGTGACCTTCGCACGGGTCGTTACCGTCCGGCGCCTGCGCGTCGGGTGGAGATCCCGAAACCACAAGGCGGTAAGCGGCCGTTGGGGATTCCCACGGTGCGAGACCGGGTGGCTCAGGCGGCGGCCAAGCTGGTGTTGGAACCGATTTTCGAGGCGGACTTCTTGTCGTGCTCGTATGGGTTTCGGCCGAAGCGGTCGGCGACGATGGCGATGGAACGCTTGCGGACCGGGTTCATTGGGGGCTACCAGTTCGTTGTCGAGTTCGATATCGCCAATTTCTTCGGCGAGATCGACCATGAGCGCTTACTCACCGAGGTGAGCAAGCGGGTCTCGGATCGGCGGGTGCTCAAACTGCTGCGATTGTGGCTGCAAGCAGGAGTGATGGTCGAAGGGGGTGTCGAGCGGACGGTCGCGGGCACCCCGCAGGGTGGGGTGATCTCGCCGCTGTTAGCCAACATCTACCTGCACGTGCTCGACACCGAGTTGGCTGCCCGCGGGCTGGGCGAGTTGGTGCGCTACGCCGATGATGGCGTGGTGTTGTGCCGTAGCGCGGTACAAGCCGAGCATGCGTTGGTGGCGGTGGGAGAAATCCTGGCGTCATTAGGGTTGCGGCTGCATCCGGACAAAACGAAGGTAGTCGACCTGCGCGGCGGTCGTGAGGGTCTGGATTTTCTGGGCTGTCACTTCCGGGCACGCATGTCGGGGCGGCTGTGGGAACAAAAGCGCATCGTGCGCTACTACCTGCACCGCTGGCCCAGTCAAACGGCCATGGCCCGTCTTCGTGCCAAGGTACGTGACCGAACCGGCCGCAACCGGGTCGGGTCCGACATCCGTGACGTGATCGCGGGTCTGAATCCGGTGCTGCGCGGCTGGGGTAACTACTTTCGCACCGGTAATGCCGCCGACAAGTTCGTCCAGGTTGACCGGTACGTGTGGTGGCGACTGTTCCGTTTGATGGTTAAGAAGCGGGGCCGCAACCTGCGTGCGGGGCAGGCTGAACAGTGGACTGAAGAGTGGTTCAACGGGCACGGCCTGCACCGGCTTCGCGGCACCATCCATTACCCGAAGGCAGCGTAACCATGTCAAGAAGATCATCGGTAAGCCGTGTGCGGGAAAACCGCACGCACGGATTGAAAGGGGGATGGGGAAACAGGCTCGCACTGCGAGTACTGCGCCCCTGACTACCAATGGCGTCTCCGATTCTGACCGCCGACTTCGCCCGCACCTTCCCCGAACTTGGCCAGCCCTGGCAGGCCGCCACCCCACCGGAACCGACGCTGCTGGTGCTCAATGAGAAGCTGGCTGCCGAACTGGGGTTGGATCCGGCCTGGCTGAAAAGCCCCGAAGGCCTAAAGCTGTTGACCGGTACCAACGTTCCCGACGGCGCCACCCCAGTGGCCCAGGCCTACGCCGGACACCAATTCGGCAACTACGTGCCACTGCTCGGCGACGGCCGCGCCCTGCTGCTCGGCGAACTCGGCGGCGACCATCCACACGACATCCACCTCAAGGGCTCCGGGCCCACCCCGTTTGCCCGTGGCGGTGACGGTTTGGCCGTCGTCGGCCCGATGCTGCGCGAATACGTCATCAGCGAAGCCATGCACGCCCTCGGCATCCCCACCACCCGCTCTCTGGCCGTGGTCGCCACCGGCGCCCAGGTGCAACGCGAGGCCCCGGTCCCCGGGGCGGTGCTGACCCGCGTCGCCGCCAGCCACCTGCGGGTCGGCAGTTTCCAACTCGTCGCCCAGCAGGCCCGCGCCACCGGTGACCTGGGGTTGCTGCGCCGGTTAGCCGATTACGCGATCGCCCGGCATTACCCCGATGCTGCGCAGGCCGAAAACCCTTACCTTGCACTGTTTCACGCGGTCGTCGAAGCCCAGGCGTCGCTGATAGCGCGCTGGATGCTGGTCGGATTCGTGCACGGAGTGATGAACACCGACAACATGACCATCTCCGGGGAGACCATCGACTACGGGCCGTGCGCGTTCATGGAGGCCTATGACCCGGGCACGGTGTTCAGCTCCATCGATCACGCCGGGCGCTACGCTTACGGTAATCAGCCACTGGTCGCACAGTGGAACCTCGCCCGGTTCGCCGAGACCATCCTGCCGCTGCTGGCCGCCACCGAGGAACTGGCCCTGTCAGTGGCGGTAGAAACCCTCGAAGGGTTCATGCCGCGCTATCACGGTCTCTGGTCGGCGGGAATGCTGGCGAAGTTCGGGCTGTCCGGCAGCGTGGAGGCTGCCGCGCTGATCGACCAGGCGTTGGCGCTCATGACCGACAACCAGGTGGACTACACCTCGTTCTTCCGGCGGCTGGCGGCGGCCGGGCGCGGGGACATCGATGCACTGCCCGCGGTGTTCGGCGACTGGCTAGGGCGCTGGCGGGCTATGCAGCCCGACCTCGACGCGATGGACCGTGTCAATCCGATCTACATTGCGCGCAATCACCTGGTGGAGCAGGCGTTGACCTCGGCGATGCGCGGCGACCTCGAGCCGGTGAAGAAGCTGTTGGATGTGATCACCGAGCCCTACCGGCAGCGGGATGGCGTGGCGGAATACGCTGCGCCGGCACCGCCGGAATTCGGGGTCTACCGCACCTTCTGCGGGACGTGAGGGGTCTGGGAGCGCAGCTCGACCGCCTGCTCGCCGACGAGCGCGACCGGGTGTGATCGCCTATCTCGATTCGTCGGTCCTCGCGCGGGCTTACCTGGCGGACGAGGACGGTCATCGGCAGGCAACCGCACTACTGGCCGACCCCGACGTTGCCACCGTGACCGGTACCTGGACCCGGATCGAAGTCTCCGGTGCCCTGGTTCGGGCAGCGCGGGCCGGCCGTGCCGACGAAAAGGGTCTTCTCGCAGCGCTGGATGCGGACTTGGCCGGGCCGGTCCTGGTACTGACTGCGCCGCAAGAGCAGGTGGAACAAGACGCCCTGGAACTCGTGCGCAGGTATGCGCTGCGGGCGATGGACGCCCGGCACCTGGCGGTCGCCGCGCTGGTCGTTCCGCCGCTGCTGGAACCCGGTGAGCAGCGGGGGTTCGCCTCAAGGAACGCTGCGCAGCGAAAGGTCGCCGAACTCCTGGGTTTCATCGCGATCTGACCCGCCGATAGCACCGGCGCTATCCGATCCGAACTCATCGCATGGCCGGGAAATCCGTGATCACTCCGGCGTCGACAACGCGGCCTGATGGGTTCCGTCACCAGCCCGATGCGCGCCATGATGCGCCGGTACGTGCGGGGTCCGAAGTCCGGGCGGCGCGGCGTGGCGGCCCGTTGAACTGCCGTTCTCGCTGATCTCGAAACGCCGCGCCAGCCGCGCCAGCGGGCGAGGCGCCCACCAGTTCCATCTGCCCATCAGGTGCATGAATGCCGGCACCAACACCATGCGGATCAGTGTGGCGTCCGCCAGCACCGCCAAGGTCAGACCGAGGCCGAGCATGCGCATGAACGACACCTGGGCGGCGATCAACGCCGCGAACGAGATCGACATGATCAGCGCCGCGGCGGTGATCACCCGCGCGGTATGCGCCAGCCCCTGCGACACACTCTCGTCGTTGTCGACGCGGGTGCGACCCGAGGCCAGCCAGTACTCCCGGATCCGCGACACCAGGAACACCTCGTAGTCCATCGACAGCCCGAACGAGATGCAGAACAGCAACACCGGCACGTTGGCGACCAACATCCCGGTGGGGGTGGTGCCCAACGCACCCAGATGGCCGTCCTGGAATATCCAGACCAGCGCCCCGAACGCGGCAGCCAGCGACAAGACATTGAGGATCAGCGCCTTGATCGGCAACACCACGCTGCCGGTCAGCAGGAACAGCAGGCCGAAGGTGATGATGGCGATCAGCCCCAACACCGGCGGCAGCCGGTCGGTGATCGCATTGACACTGTCCCGGTTGATCTGCGCCAGCCCACCCATCTGTACCGGCCGATCGGCCGGCGCTGGCTGTCCCGGTTGATCTGCGCCAGCCCACCTATCTGTACCGGCCGATCGGCCGGTACAGATGGGTGGGCTGGCGCAGATCAACCGGGACAGCTCGGCGGCATAACGATCCAACTCCTCGGGCGCGATGCCGTTCGCGTCGCGAACCACGATCGGCACCGCCCGGTCGGAGTCGTCGGCGAAATCCTCACGCAGCGCGTCGCCGACCTGGTGCGCCGACGCGGTTGGCGGCAACACCCGGTCGTCGGGGTAGCCCCACTTCACCCCGAGGAACGGCACTCCGACCGCCACCAGCAGGGTGACCACTGCCAGGCCGATCGGCACCGCGTGGCGGGCCACGAAAGTCGTTGACCGGTACCAGAATCCCTCTTCGATCGGTCGCGCGACGGGCTCCGGGCGCCGCAGCAGCCGCCGAATCGGGCGACGCAGGTTCAGCGCGTCGAGCCGGGGCCCCAGCAGGGCGATCGCCGCTGGAGTGACCACGATCGCCGCGATCGCCACGAACGTCACCGTCGCAACCCCGGCGTAGGCGAACGATTTGAGGAAGTACATCGGGAACAAGACCATGGCCGCCATCGACAGCGCGACCGTGATCGCCGAGAACAGCACGGTGCGACCGGCGGTGGTCATCGTTGCGATCAGCGCTCGATCGGGGGCGACGCCGTCGGCCAGTTCGTCGCGGTAGCGGTTGATGATCAGCAGGGTGTAGTCGATCGCCAGCGCCAAACCCATCGCGGTGGTGAGGTTCATCGCGAAGATCGACACATCGGTGCCCAGCGTGATTAACCGCAGCACCGCCATCGATCCCACGATCGCCAGTCCGCCGAGCGCGACCGGCAACGCCGCCGCCAACAGACCGCCGAAAACCCACACCAGCACGGCGAAGCTCAACGGGATCGCGATCGACTCCATCAGCAGCAGGTCATGTTGATTCTGATGATTGATCTGCGCATAGACCATTGCGCCGCCCCCGGCGCGAACGCTGACCCCGTCCCGATCGTGGGCCACCTCGTCAGCCAGGGTGCGGGCGTAGCGCTGGGCGTCGTTCTCGCCGCCGCGCAGGTTGGCCACGATCAAACCGGCGGAGCCGTCGGTACTGGTGAGCCGGGCGGCCGCCGATGGTGGATCCGTCCACGGTGAGGCGACGTTGAAGACGAACGGCGAGCGCTGCAGCACCCCGGCGATTTCGGTGCCCACCGTGCGGGCCCGCTCGCTGTCGGCGCCCTCGGGCGAACTCACCAGAATCAGCAGCTGCTGGTCACTTTGGCCGAACCTGTCGGTCAACAACTGGGTGGCCTGCGCGGACTCCGAGCCGGGGTCCTGAAAGCCTCCCGCCGACAGGCTGTCGGCCACCGGGATCCCGAACACCGCGGCGGCGACCATCACCAACCCGGCCAGGACGAGGACGCGGCGTGGAGCGGCGAGGGCCAGCAGGGCGATCCGGTGCAGCACGTAGTGACCTTCCGCCTAAATGGTCCACCGCAGGTACCGAAGGCACCTCTACCGACAAGATACGTAGTGGATAGCCCCGCCGTTCAATATTCGCCAGCCGCGCCGCGCCGTTGAACCGCGGCCCTGGCGGCACCGTGACCTCGACATGGACAACACTCCGACCGTGGCCGCCGTAGCCGTGGAATTCCCTTCTCACCAACACCGTCAGGGCGAGGTGATGGCCGCGCCGTCGGACTTCGCCGGCCCCGACTTTCAGCGGTTCGCCACCCACCGCGGTGTCGCCGAACTCGTCCTGGTGGAGTGGTAGGCATGTACTACTTGCTGGTTCTGGCGGTGGGCGTCGAACGACTTATTGAGTTGGTGGTGGCCAAAAACAACGCCCGGTGGGCGCTCGCCAACGGCGGCGTCGAGTTCGGGCACAGCCACTATCCGGTGATGGTCAGCATCCACTCGGCGCTACTGGTCAGCTGCGTTGCCGAGGTGTGGCTGCTGCATCGGCCCTTCATCCCGTGGCTGGGCTGGCCCATGTTTGCGGTGGCGGTCTTGAGCCAGGTGCTGCGCTGGTGGTGCGTGCGCACGCTCGGCCGTCGCTGGAATACCCAGGTGATCGTTCTGCCGGAAAGCCCGCTGGTGCAAGGCGGCCCGTATCGCTGGATCCGTCATCCCAACTATGTGGCAGTGGCACTTGAGGGGTTAGCACTGCCGCTGATCCACACCGCCTGGCTGACCGCGCTCTGGTTCAGTCTGGCCAACGCGGCGGTGTTGCGGGAGCGGATTCGGGTGGAGAACGTCGCGCTGGGGTACCGGTGACCAGCTTCGACACCGATCTGCTGATCGTCGGTGGCGGGCCGGGGGGCCTCGCTACGGCATTATGCGCTCGGCAGCAGGGACTTTCGGTGATCGTTGCCGATCCCCGGGCCAGTCCGATCGACAAGGCCTGCGGGGAGGGCCTGATGCCGGGCGGGCTGGCCGTGTTGAAGTCGCTCGGGGTGGACCCGGTCGGTATGCCGCTGCGCGGCATCAACTATCTCGACGAGCAGCGCCGGGCCGAGGCGCCCTTTCGCGACGGTCCGGGGCGCGGCGTGCGACGCACGACATTGCATGCCGCCATGACCGATCAGGCCAAACGGAACGACGTCGACTGGACGGCGACGAAGGTGGACACCGTGGTCCAAGACGCCGGGGGAGTCACGGCGGGCGGCATTCGGGCCAGATGGTTGATCGCCGCCGACGGGCTGCACTCCGTGGTCCGCCGCGCCGTCGGGATCTCCTGTTTCGCAGGCACTCCGCGGCGCTACGGGCTGCGCTGGCACTATCAGGTACCGGCCTGGTCTGAGTTCGTGGAGGTGCACTGGTCACGGTGGGGCGAGGCCTACGTGACGCCGGTAGAGCCGGGCCTGGTGGGCGTGGCCATCTTGTCGCCGCAGCGCCCGCAGCTCGACTGGTTTCCGTCCCTGACTGCCCGCCTCGCCGATGCTCAACGCGGCCCCGTTCGCGGCTGTGGCCCTATGCGGCAAGTGGTTTCGAGCCGCGTCGCCGGCCGGGTGCTGCTGGTCGGCGACGCCGCCGGCTACGAGGATGCGCTGACCGGTGAGGGCGTCAGCCTGGCCATCAAGCAAGCGGATGCCGCTGTGACAGCGATTGTCGAGGACAACCCGATGTCCTACGAACGCGCCTGGCACTCGATCACTCGCCGCTATCGACTGCTCACCCGAGGTCTGGTGCTGGCCAGCGCGTGGCAGCCGGCCCGACGGGCTGTGGTGCCCGCCTGTTGTGCGCTGCCGGCGGTGTTTGACCGCGCGGTGCATCTGCTGGCGCATTGAGTGTCCGCACTGAGGCGCTACTCGATGGCGGACAGCACCATCTGGGTGGAGCCCCGGGAGCCGATGCTGATGCGCACGGCGCCATCGGGATAGTTCCGCACCCGCAGTCCGCTGTCGGCGAAGATCTCGCTCCAGCACCGGTCCGTCGCCGGCAGGTAGACAAAGTTCGCGTGGGAATCGGTGGTGTACACACCGGATGCTCGCAGCCGGGCGCGCAGGTAGCTGCGTTCGGCGACGATATGGGCGATGCGTTGGTCCAGTTGTGCTTCGGCCTGATAGGAAGCGGCCACCGCCACCGTGCAGCCGGCGCTGATGCCGAACGGCAGCTGCATCGACCACAGCAGACCGGCCAGCTCCGGTGCCGCCAGCGCGTAGCCGATGCGTAGCCCGGCCAGACCGTAGGCCTTCGAGAAAGTGCGCAGCACAACCACATTCGGGAAGCGCGCAATGAGTCTCGGGACGTCGATGCGCTGGCCAGGGGCGACGAATTCGATGTACGCCTCGTCGAGCAGCACGATGGTGTCGGCAGGAACGTCCGCAAGCAGCCGTTCGACATCGGCGACGGTCTCCAGGGTGCCGGTCGGATTGTGCGGGCGGCATAACACCACCACCCGGGCATCCCTGGCCGCCTGGGCCATCGCGGTCAGGTCGAGATGTCCGTAGCTATCCAGGGGCACGTCGACCGCGGTCAGCCCGGCCATCTGGGCAAAGGCGGGGTAACCCTCAAAAGTGGGGGTGCTCAGTACGATCCGCTCGCCAGGAGCCGCCAAGGTCTGCAACACCCGCATGGCGAGCCCGGATGCCCCCGGGCCAAGCGCCACGTTGTCCTCGGTTACCCCGGCATGGTCGGCCACCATGCTGCGCAGCCGGATGGGCAGGAATTCCGGATAGCGGTTGGCCGTTCCGACGAAGTCAACCAGCGCCGCACGCACCGCCGGCAGCGGCGGCAGCGGGTTCTCGTTGAGCGACAACGCGCACGGGTCGACGGCCAGTGGGAGTGCGCTGCCAAGATGTGTCGCAGCTGAATCCGTTTGCGCCGCTGAGGTCATTGTGGGCGTCCGCCCCATCGGATGGCCGCCGCACCGGCGAAGTCGCCGGCGTGTGCGAAGCCGGCCATCACCACCACCTCGCCCGGCTGCAGGCGGTTCTGGGTTATCGCCCGATCCAGGTTGATCGGTATGCCGGCACCGAACAGGTTGCCGCACTCATCAAAGGTGTCGACGTGCCGTGATTCGGGCACTTCGAGCGCTTCGCGCCAATTGCGCAGGAAGACCCGGTTGGGCTGGTTGGTGACAAACAGTCCGATATCCGAGGCGGACAGGCCGTTGCGATGACAGACCGCAAGCGCGACCTCGGGAACCTGCCGGTTGCCGCGGGCGAGCACCTTGGTGATCTTGTCTTCGGTGAAACCGATGTAGGCGGCACCGGGCCCGGGCTGCCACCACTTGCGGGGCGGGTCGGTGTTGTAAGTCATGTCGCCGGCGTACTGGCCGTAGGTGCGGCATTCGACGTCGATGATGGGCGATTGATCTGATCGGGTCAGCAAGCCGACGGCGGCGCCGTCGCCGGGAACCGCCGCCTGCGACTTGGGGCGCACGGCGGGCTGATCGAAGACTTGCCCGGCGGCATTCTGCGCGATGGCGATCAACGCGCTTTGTCCGGCGCCGGCCGCCAACAACTGCCGGGCCACGCCCAGCCCCAACACGAACGCGGCGCACCCGCCGTTGTGCAGATCCAGCACCGTGGACGGTCGCATGCCCAACCGGTGGGCGATGCCGCCGCCGGCGCCGCAGAACGGAATGTCCGGCAACTGGGTGTGGGTGATCAGGACCTCGACGTTTTCGATGACGTCTCGACCGTGGCGCTCGATGATTCCCTGCGCCGCCTGCTCGATCATGTCGGCCGCGGTCTCGTCGGCGCCGACGTGATGGCGGAATCGGGGCGCGCGGAACATCAGATTGTCACGCAGCGCATCGGATTCGGCGAACTCGCTGTAGTAGTCGGCGCCGATGGGTTCGCCGGGAAGATAGCTGGAGACGTCGATCAGGCTGACCGCTGATTGGTTCATGATCGCCTCACTGCATCCAGGACGGGGTGACCGGCAGGCCGTTGTGGTGCCGGTATTCCGCGATCGCCTTCAGGTTCTTCAGTTCCAGCAGGTGGCCGGCACTGAACATGTCCCAGAAGTCGCCGACCCACACCGGGCGCTGCGGCGGGGCGGTGTCCGGATAGGGGTTGTGGTCGTAGAACGGGTGGTGGCAATTGGTCCACAGCACAACCGATCCGGGCTTGTTCAGCACGACCTGGGCGTCGACGATCCGGATCAGGTAGATCATCCACAGGTGGTCGGGCTGATCCCAGGCGCAGTGGTAGTCCACCGTGAGGGCTTGCCGGTTGGAGACGGTACGGGTGTAGATCTTGGTCTCCGAACCCAGTCGGTCGTAGGCGAGCCAGAGGCCTGATTCGTCGGTGGGGGTGAAGCCACGCAGGCTGTAGGTCCACTCTTCCAGGCATCGCGTATCGGAGAGGTAGTCGAACAATTCGTCTGGCGGACAGTCGATGTAGTCGTTGACGGTGCAGTAGTCGCCGAACACCACATCGTGGGGGTAGACCGAATGCATCATCTCCATGATGATCGGGGTGGCAACCTCCCGGGGACTGGTCTCTACCCGGACTAATCCGTCGATGGGTCCGGGCGTACCGCTGTGGATGCTGATATCAGCGAGGGCTGGCAGCGACATCGAGTTGATCCTCCTCGTCGGTTGGAATTTTGCCGTTATGACTTACTGGGGCAGTGTTTTTCGGTGAAGCATCGGCAGAAAGGAACGGCGCGAACGGCGGAATCTCGTCGGCGGCGCACTCGACGCTGATCACCGAGGGCCCTGCACGATCCAACGCCGATGCCAGGGCCGCGTCGAAGGTGTCGGCGTCGTCCACGTCGATCGCGTTGAGGCCCGGGAACATCGACGCCAGGCCGGCGCCGAGGTAGCTGGGGGTGAAGCGGTTGTAGCTGTAGAAGCCCTCGTAGAACAACTGCTCGCGGGTGACGCACATGGCGTGAGCGTTGTTGTTCAGCAGCACGAACAGCACCGGAAGCCGGTACTGCACGGCGGTGTGGATCTCCATGCCGTGCATGAAGAACGCACCGTCCCCGGCGATCACCACTGTGCGCCGGCCGCGGCCCAAGGCCATCCCGATCCCGGCACCGAAGCTGTAGCCCATCCCGCCCATCCCCAGCGCGACCAGGAAACGCCCGTCGCGTCGCGGCGCCAGGTAGTGGATGGCCGCAGCGCCGGTATTGCCCGCATCGACGACGATGTCGGTCCCGGCAGGCAACGCGCGGTCCAGCACGGCCATCGCATCGCGGTAGCGCACTCCCGGGCCGGTGTAGGGCGGGGGAGTCAATTCGGTGCGCGGCACCGTCTCGGGCACCCGCAGCCGCCTGGGGCGCCCGGCTCCCGAGAGCTCCCGGCAGATCGACTGCAACGACACCCGCAGATCGGCCGTCTGTACGTGTGTACACGGAACATACGGCGGCGCTGAACCGATCGACACCGTGCGGATGGAGCTCAGCGCCGCCTCGAGGCCGGCGCGGGCGGTCATCGTCAACCGGGTGCCCACCACCAGGCACACCGCACTGCCGGCTAGTGCCTCGGCGACCGAGGGGTGACCCATGATGCCGGCCACGCCCAGTGCCGACGACAACCCCAACCCTGATGTGCCCGAAACATCTTTGGCGTCGGGGACGCATGCCACCCGTGCCCGCAGCAGTGCCCGCAGCTTCTCGAGGTCGGTGCGGGCGTCGTCGCGGGCCACCTGCTCGCCGGCGATGATCGTGACCGGTCCCTGGGCGTTGCGCAGCGCGTGGATGACCGGATGTGGATCGCTGATCACGACGGGGTCGCCGCCAGCGTCGTCGCCGTTGCGGGACGAGCTGGCCGTCACGAAGGCCTGCTGAACATCCTTGGGCAGCAACAGTACGGCGGGTCCGCCGCTGCGTGCCGCGGCGATCGCACGAGGCAGGGCAGCCACGATGTCTTTGGGGTCGGTCACCCGCTCGCAGAAGACCGACACCGCCGAGAACAAGGCCTGCGCGTCGAGTGCACCGTTGTGGCCACTGGTGTCTTGGAAACTGCCTCGACCGTCCAAGGTGCTCGGGGCCTGGCCCACCAGCGCCAGCACCGGAACCCGGCTGGCCAATGATTCACCGAGTCCGGCAACCAGGTTCAGGGCACCCCCACCCGACGTCGCGGCCACCACACCCAATCCGGCACCGCTGCGGCTGTAACCGTCGGCCATGGTGGCGGCCGAGAACTCATGCTTGGCCAGCACCGCCGTGATGTCGGGACGGAAATACGCCGCGTCGTAAAGATCTTCGATATTCGCGCCATCGACGCCGAAGATATGACCGACTCCCATTGCCGCCAGCCGGGCGACGATGAAATCGACTACGGAAGCGATCCTGGACATCTGCCCGCCTAACTCGTGACGATGTCATTGACACGGATGCGGCCGGGCATTAGTTCACAGCGTGCGCTCCAGCAGGACCTGGCCGTTGTCCGCTGACACCACTTGGACCGAGGCGATCTGATCTGACGGTGTCGAGATGCTGCCTGCCGGTGTCGCGGTGTGTCCGGGTTCGGCAACCCAGGTCGCCAGCCGGGTCTGGCTGCCGTCGCGGCCGACCACCACCAGCGCCAAGGTGTCGTGGTGCGCGTTCACCGGCGCCAGGCAGACGCAACTCAAATCGATGTAGCTGCCCCAGGATTCGTCCCGGACCGCGACCGTCGATGCGAGCGCGGTGGTTCCCACCTGGGCCATCGGCACCGCATCGGGGTGTGGGGACGGTGTCGTCGATGAGCCGATGCCGAGCAGGACGCAGATCCCGAGCACGGCGGCCGCAGCAGCGGAGGCCGTCCACGTCACCAGCCGGGTACGCCGGCGCCGTCGCTGCACTTCGGTCAACAGGGCCGGCAGCAGATAGGACGGCGGGGGCGGCTCGGTGTCGGACTCGGTGATCGCAGCCACACAGTTGCCGTCGAGCTGCGACAGCAGCGCCGGTACGCCACTGATCTCGGCGACGGCATTGCGGCACTGCGAGCAGTTGGCCAGATGCCCCTCGAATTCGCGGCGGTCGGCCGCCGACAACGAACCGAGCACATAGGCGGCATCCCACATGGCGTAAGGGTGCTCACTCTCGACCGGCCCGCAGGCCGAGCCGAATTCCCGCGGCGACGTCATCGTGTCACCCCCATCTCCTGCAGGGCGAGTCGCAGAGCCCGCACCGCGTAGTGCAGGCGCGATTTCACCGTTCCCTCGGCGATCCCGAGGTCTTGGGCAGTCTGCCCGGTGCTCCATCCACGGTAATAGGACCGTTCGATCACCGCCCGGTGCTCCGCCGACAGGTGGGCCATGGCGTCGGCGATCAACATTCGGTCCAGGGCGGTGTCCACCTCGTCGCGGGTGGGTTGCTCGGGCGCGGTCGACTCGTCGAGCGTGGCGACGACGTTGCGGTATTGGGCGCTGCGCCGTTCGTCGATGATCATGTTGCGGGCCACGGTGCACATCCAGGCCCGTGGTGATCGCTCGGTGTCGCCGATGACCTCTGGATGCTGCCAGGCGCGCAGCAGGGTTTCCTGCACGACGTCTTCGGCGCGGCTGGCGTCACCGGTCAGGCGCAGCGCGTAGCGCCACAGCACCATGGCGTGCTCGTCGTACAGCGCTTTCATCAGCGCGGCTTCGTGGTCCGGCGGTATGCCAATACGAGGCAAGGTGATCACCTCCTGCCTAATGACACGACGACGGCACCCATCGGGTTCAGCTCAGTCAGGGATCCAGCTCCCGTGAAAACCGTGCGGAACGCGCCGTGGCAGCCGCACCCGGGCGACAGGTTCGGCGTCGAACTCCGACGCGCCCAGGATCACCAGTTCGCTGCACTCGCGGACCGGGCTGTAGACGTAGGTCAGATACCAGCCCGCCGATTCGTCCGTCTGCCCCGGTGCCGGTGCGAACACCGCCTCATCCGGCGCGCCGGCCATGCCGTTGACGCCGAACCGGTGAACCTCGGCGCTGTCGCGGGCCAGGTCGTAGCGGATCAGACCGTCGGTGCCGACGGTGACGGCGTAGCGGGCCTGGGCGCCCACCCGCCGGTCGTCGACGCGGGGGAACTCGATGTCACGGTCGTCGAGCTGTGTTTCGGTGACGACGCCGGAGTCCAAGCCGATCGTCCAGCGCCACAGCGAGGCGTCGGTGTCGAAATCACTGTTGTCGCGCCAGATTTCCGGGTAGCGGACCACCTGCATCACGATCGCGTCGCCCTGGGCCGACGCCACGTCGAACGCATTGGCGACGTGGAAGACGTAGCACGGGTCGATGTCGAACCAGCGAACCGGACCGAACGGGTCGTCGCGGCGCAGCACCCCGAGACGGGCGCCGTAGTCGGCGTCCCACCGATACGGCAGGTCACGCTCGATCGGCCGGGTGAGCGCAACCTGCGGATTGAATACCAACGGCAAGTCCAGGAACACCACATGCTGTGCGGTCAGGGCGAAGTCGTGCATCAGCGTCAGCCCGGGAACATCGATCGGACGGCGGACCTGGACGGCGCCGTCGGCGCCGGCGCGGTAGTAGTTGATGTGCGGGTGGGTGAGGTCGCCGTATCCGAAGAAGTGCAACTCGCCGGTGATCGGGCAGACCTTGGGATGCGGCGCCATGGAATCGACCAGCTTGCCGGCGAAGTCGTAGGCGCCCAGGGTGTCCAGCTCGGTGGAGATCTCGTACGGCAGCGCGGTGTCCATCAGCGCCAGGGTCTTGCCGGCGTGCTGAATCACGTGGGTGTTGGCCGCGCTGGAGTGCAGATTGCGGCTGCCGTCCGCGTTGAACAGCGGCAGTGGGCGTTCGAAGCTCTCGGTACGCACCCAGCGGTTGCGGTACCAGGCGGCCCGGCCGTTTTCCAGCCGAACCCCGTGCACCATGCCGTCGCCGGTGCACCAGTGGCCGCCCGCTTCGCGGGGGTTGGGGCCGTTGCGCAGATACCAGCCGTTGAGTTCGGGCGGGATGTAGCCATCGACGGGCAGATCGAAGGCGGTGAGCTCGTCGGGGACCGGAGCGTAGTTGCCGGGACGAAAGATCGGGAAGACCGTCTCGGGCGGCTGGATGACCGCCACTGCAGCAGCGGAGTCGTGGCCGTTGACCTGACGGGCGACACGGGCTGTCACGTCGTTGGATTCCAGGTGGGATTCTCCGAAGTCCTCTTGGTCTAGCAGCGACAGCACTGCCGGCATCTCGGACAGTTCGCTGACGGCGTCCTGGCACACCGGGCAGTCGTCCAGGTGCGTCTCGAACTTGCGATAGTCGGCTTCCGAGAGTGACCCCAGCACGTAGGCGGCATCCCACATGCCGTACTCGTGGTCGAACGTCATGGCACCGGTCCCATATCTCGCAGTGTCTGTTGCAGTGTCCGTAGCGCGTAGTGCAGTTGGGTCTTCACGCTGCCTTCCGCGATTTCCAGGTCGACCGCGATCTGCTCGGTGCTCCATCCGTAGTAATAGGCACGATGCAGCAGGGTCCGGTGTTCGGCGGAGAGCTGCGCCAGCGCGGCGGCGACCGTGGTCCGATTCGGCGTCAGGTCGCGGTGCAGGGCGCTTGAAGCGCTGTCGAAGCGGAGTCGGGCCTGGTCGTCGGTGGTCATGGCGGTTCAGGCCCTGCCCGTCCGCGCAGAAGTGTCCGGCCGCGGTGTGTCCGCGGTCGCGTAGCGATCTGCCGCTGGTCTTGTTCTACCCACGCACCAGCCTCCCGGAAGTGACACGGCGCAGCGTCCCGTCCGGTTCAGTGTCGCGCGCGGGACGGCTGCGGTAGAGGCTTTTTACGTAGTGGTGACCAGCGTCAGCTGCCAGGCCTGAAGCCACGGCTTGATCAGCTGCGCGACGGAGGACTCGCGGGGCGCCGCGCAGGCCGTCTCGGGGTCCTGGCCGTCGGACTCCGCGGTGAGGATGCCGACCGCTTCGGCGGTGCCGTCGGGACGCATCCGGTAGGCGGGACCACCGGAGTCGCCGCAGGCGCCGGACGCGGTGAACGTCACCTTGTTGTTCTCGCTGGCGGCCACCGGCCCGCACATCGGTTCGCCGGTGCGGCTGCCGAAATGGCAGAGGGTGTCACCAATCTTGACGTTGTCGGCCACGCCGCTCACCGGATGTCCGTCGACCTCGGAGAACAGCGGGATCTTGTCGGGGTGATCCACGGTGATCAGCCCGATGTTGGTGCCTTCCTTGCCGTCGTAGACGCTCTCGGTGAACGTGCCGACGGTGGGGTAGAGCGCACCGTGATGGATGGCCACCGCGGCGGGCCCACCGGGCTTGTTGCATTGCCCAGGGGACAGCAGCCCCGGCTGGCCGGACTTGGTGCGCACCAGAAAGCCCGCGGTGCAGCCGGTGGCTTCGGAGCCTTCCGCGGAGGTGACACTGATGCCGACCCCCGGGCCGATCGCCTCGGCCGGCGGCAGCGGGACGAGCTGCTGGACCGGCTGGGCGCGGCTGATCCAGACCATGCCCGCTAAGACCGTGAGGGCGCCGGCCGCGATGGACAGGCGCTTGAGCAGGGCTTTGGGTGGGAGTCGTCGGAAGGCGGCCACTTAGGCAACGGTACCGAGGGTGGGGCGGGTGTGCCAAGCCGCGGTGACCTCTACTCGACCTGGCCTCGATGCTCGCCGTCGATGAACCGCGGCCGGGCGCCATCCGCGCCGTGCTGACAAATACCGACGGCACCGTGCGCGCCGACAGCGAAAAGGACGTGACGATACTGTGGTCCGGAAGCGTCAAGACTGGTTTCCTCTATCGGGAAAGTGTTTATTGACGGCTAGAGCGTCTCGGTTTGGTTTATTCAATAAAAATGCAGCGCATGTTGAGGAGTGGGATGGCGGACCCAATCGACAATCCGATCCTTAACGCCCCGTACGATCCGCCGACCCGGCATTTCGCCATCGGACCCAATGGCCCGACCGGTGCGATCAACGACGGTCGGCGGCCCAGTGAATCGTTCATCCCGATCGCAGCCGCCCGCAAGACCGCCCGCGGGTCCGGTGTGCAGGAGACGATCGATTTCGACCTCACCGGCGAGCGGCGCACGCGCAACGACCTAATCAACGAGCTGCGCCGCGAGGTCGACCGATGGCGCCAGCGTGACTACGAGCGCGTCACGCCGATCAGCCGCAAACTTCTCCAGCACTGGTCGGACCCCACCCGGGAGAACCGGGTGCTGTTCTGACAGCGCGAAGCGGCCGAAACCGCGATCTTCCTCGGTGAGGTAGCCGGACGACACGGCTACACCGACTGGCGCCGCCGCGTCGACGACGAGAACGCCGCGCACAATTCGGGGCTGCCGCGGCTGGCGTTGAAGATGGCGACCGGGTCGGGCAAGACCGTAGTCATGGCTATGCTGATCGCCTGGCAGACCCTGAACAAGGTGTCTACCCCGCGCGATGCCCGATTTGCCAAGCGGTTTCTGGTGATCACCCCCGGCATCACCATCCGCGACCGGCTACGGGTGCTGTTTCCCGGCGATCCCGGCAACTATTACGCAGCGCGCGACCTCATCCCGCCCGATCTCGCAGGGGCACTGCACCAAGCGCAGATCATCATCACCAACTACCACGCATTTCTGCTGCGCGACGCCAAGGAGATCAAAGGGGTAAGCAAGACCACGCGGCAAATCCTGCTGGCCGGAAAATCGACCGACCCGTTCAAGGAGACCCCCGATGCCATGGTGACCCGGGTGCTGCGCGATTTCGGAGTGGCTGAGGCCAAGGGCCGCCAGGAGATCGTCGTGCTCAACGACGAGGCCCACCACTGCTATCAGGACAAACCGATCGAGGCTGTTGCCGGGCACGGCAAGCTGACCGCCGAGCAGACCACCGCCAACGAAGACGCTCGGGTCTGGTTCAAGGGCATTCAGGCAATCAACCGGCGGATCGGCGTGAAGGCCATCTACGACCTGTCGGCAACGCCGTTCTACCTGTCCGGCTCGGGTTACAACGAGGGTTATATCTTTCCGTGGGCGGTCAGCGATTTCTCGCTGATGGATGCCATCGAGTCTGGGATCGTCAAGGTGCCGCAAACCCCGGTTGATGACGACGCCGCCGGTGAGCTGGTGACCTATCTGCGGCTGTGGGATCACATCGGCGACAAGCTGCCCAAACGCAAGTCAAAGAACGATCTCGACTTCAAGAACTGGCCGCCGCCGGAAGTCCTCGAAGGCGCGTTGCGCAGCCTATATCGCAGCTACCAGCGCTCCTTCACCCATTGGCAGGAGAACTTGGAGCCGTTGGGCGAGACTCCACCGGTCTTCATCGTGGTGTGCCCGAACACGGTGGTGTCCAAGCTGGTCTATGACTGGATCGCTGGATGCGAGGTCGAGGCGGCCACCGGCCAGACCGCGCTGCGTCCGGGGAACCTGGGCTTGTTCAGCAACGTCGTCGACGGCGGCTTGGTGGACCGGCCGCGCACCATCCTGGTGGATTCCGCCCAATTGGAATCAGGTGAGGCGCTGAAAGCGGACTTCAAGGCCGCGGCTGCCACCGAGATCGACGCGTTCAAGAACCAGTACCGGCTGACTCATCCGGGAGCCGACACAGACAAGATCACAGACGAAGACCTGCTTCGTGAGGTGATGAACACCGTGGGCAAGCCGGGTGCGCTAGGCGCCGGGGTGCGCTGCGTCGTCAGCGTCGCCATGCTCACCGAGGGCTGGGACGCCAACACCGTCACCCACATCCTCGGTATCCGCGCATTTGGCAGCCAGTTGTTGTGCGAACAGGTAGTGGGGCGCGGACTGCGTCGACGTTCCTATGCGGTCAACGACGACGGGATGTTCGAACCCGAGTACGCCCAGATCTACGGGATCCCGTTCGCGTTCATCCCGTCCGATCACGCCACCAAGGAATCACCGCCGCGCCCGCCGGCCCTTGAAGTGCGGTCGCTGGAGGGCCGCGAACACCTGCGGATCAGGTTCCCGAAACTCGACGGCTACCGGATGGAGATCCCGGACGCGCAACTGATCTTCTCCACTGACGGCGCCGACGAGTTCGTGCTCAGCACAGGCACGGTACCGACTTGGACCGAATCGGCGGGCATCGTGGGGCGCAGCGAACGCACCGACGACCGCGACCCGAACACCTACCGCACCCAGGAGGTGGCGTTCCACCTGGCTCGCAGGCTGTTGGTGACGAACTACCAGCATGACGCTGCAGACCTGCGGCCCTGGCTATTCCCCCAATTGGTGAAGATCTGCGCCCAGTGGATCGACGAGTGCGTCCGGGTCGAAGCTGGCCGCAGCATCGGCTATCTGGTCACCAGCGCCGAAAAGCAGGCCGAAGCGGTCGAAGCCATCGTTAACGCGATCGCCCGGCAGGACGACAACCGCCAGGCCCGCTTGCGGCCGATGCTGAGACGCTTCGACCCGGAGGGCTCCACGGCGGACGTGAGCTTCCTGACCCACAAGCCAGCGATCGAAGCGACCAAATCGGAAGTGAGCCACGTCGTGCTGGACGGCGTGGGCACCAACACTTGGGAGCAGATCCTGGCGTTGGAATGCGAACTCAATTCGCACGTCGCCGCGTTCGTTAAGAACGACCACCTGGGCTTCGCCATCCCGTACGTGCACAAGGGCCGCTCGCACTCCTATGTGCCGGACTTTCTGTTGCGGCTGGTTTGTCCCGACGGTGAGGATTTCGAACGAGTGTTGATCGTGGAGGTGTCCGGCGGCCAGAAGAGCCCAGGACCGACGAAGGAGAAGGCGCGCACCGCTCGCGACAGCTGGTGTCCGGCGGTCAATAATCACGGCGGGTTCGGCCGCTGGGGCTACATTGAGATCACCCAAATGGGCACGGTGCGTGAGGTATTGAACGGGGCGATCGGCGCGCTGTATGCCGATGAACCGATTATTGGCGATCCGGATCTATTGGACTACAACGAGGTGCGACGTGGCGCGTAAGCAAGCCCCTACCGGCCCCACCCCGGTGGAGGCGATTCAACACAGCGACAAGCGCACCAATATCCCCACCGCCGACGCCCAAGAGTTCGTCGACCCGAGCATTGAGGGCCGGCCACCGCTGCGCTACCCGCGCGACCCGAGTCTGGATCCGCAGCTGGTGTGGCGCGGCAAGGACAAACAGGATTCGACCGATCTGCAGGTTGACGCCCCGCCGATCTACATTCAGGAGAAAATCGATCCGCGGGTGCTGATCGAGAACCTACGGCGCACAGCCGAACTCGAAGAGGACGAACCGGAGCTGTCCCTGTTCGATCAGTTCGATGGCTTGGACGAGCTGTCGCAGCTGGAGTTCTACCAGCACCCCACCAACTGGTCGAACCGGATGATCCTCGGCGACTCACTGCAGGTGATGGGCTCCCTGGCCGAGCGGGAACTGTTACGCGGCAAAGTGCAGATGGTCTACCTCGACCCGCCCTATGGGATCAAATTCGGCTCCAACTGGCAGGTGTCAGCCCGCAAGCGTGATGTCAAAGACGGCAAACTGGAAGACGCCGCCCGAGAAGCCGAGCAGATCAAGGCGTTTCGCGATACTTGGGAGCTGGGCATCAGCTCCTACCTGTCGTATCTGCGGGATCGGCTGGTGGTAGCGCGAGATTTGCTGACTGAGAGCGGGTCGTGTTTTGTGCAGATTGGCGACGAGAACGTCCACTTGGTGCGGTGCATTATGGACGAGGTGTTCGGAAGTGAGAACTTCGTCAGTCAGGTCGCCTTCAAGACCACCAGTGGAGCCGGCAGCTTTGCCGGCGGTACCAGCGTTCTTGCCGCCATCAACAACTATGTGCTCTGGTACTCCCGCTCAATTGATTCCGTCAAGTATCGACAGCTGTACTTGAACAAAGGAATCGGCGATGCGGGAGCCGGGCAGTACACCTGGGTGGAACTCGACGATGGCGTGCGGCGCAGAGCTTCGGCAGAGGAGCTCCAATCTGGAGATTCGTCGATGCGGATCCTCCGTCCCGCCCCGTTTACCTCCCAGACCACGCGTGTCGGCCAGACGACCGTATTCCCAGTCGAGCTCGACGGGAAGACCTACACGCCGTCGAAGGGCGGCTGGAAGACCAATAAGGCAGGAGTCGAGAAACTCCTCAATGCACGCCGGTTGCTGGGCATCGGCAAGACCCTGACGTACGTCCGATACCTCGATGACTTTCCGGCATTCCCGGTCAATAACTTCTGGCCTGATACGGTCAGCTCGGGGTTTAGCGACCCCAAGATCTACGTCGTCCAGACCAACACAAAAGTCATCGAGCGCTGCCTGCTCATGTGCACCGACCCGGGCGATCTCGTTCTCGACCCGACGTGCGGCAGCGGTACAACGGCTTTCGTCGCCGAGCAGTGGGGCCGGCGCTGGATCACGATGGACACGTCTCGTGTCGCGCTGGCTCTGGCTCGCCAGCGGTTGATGGGCGCGAAATTTCCGTACTATCTGATTGCAGACTCCGAAGCGGGCAGAGCCAAGGAAGTCGCGATCAGCGGAAAGTACACTGCCCCAGGACCGATCACCGGTGATATCCGTCACGGATTCGTCTACGAACGCGTCCAGCACATCACGCTCAAGTCGATCGCTAACAACCCTGATATCCGAGAGGGTATGTCGAGGGCGGAGATCGACGCGGCGATCAAGCGGCATGCCGACTTCGAGCAGCTCTACGACAAACCCTACGAAGACAGCAAGAAGGTCCGGGTCACTGGCCCCTTCACGGTGGAAAGCCTCTCGCCGCACCGCTCCCTGGCGTTCGCCGGCATCGTCGACGACGCCAACCGGGAGACGATCAGCGAATCGGCCGGCGCGCAGCAAGCCGACAACCCGATTTTCGAGCAGTCGATCCTGGACAACCTCACCAAGGCCGGCATCCAGAACGGCAAACGCAAGGAACGCATCGAGTTCGCCGCGGTCGAGTCCTACGCAGGTGAGTTCATCCAGGCTGTTGGTGAACGCGACGAGGGCGGCCGGGTGGGTCTGGCACTGGGGCCGCAGTACGGCACCGTCAGCGCATCGTTCATCAAAAGCGCGGCGAAAGAGGCGATCCGGGCCGGCGAGATCGATCTGCTGTGCGTGTTGGGTTTCGCGTTCGACCCGCAGGCGACCGGAGTCACCGAAGAGGATGGCGTCACAGTCGAGGCCTGCGACGACGGTTTCGCCAACGTGGCTGGAGAACGCAAACTTGGCCGCATCCCGGTGTTGCTGGTGCGGATGAACGCCGACCTGTTGATCGGCGAGGACCTCAAGAAGACCGGGGCGGGCAACCTGTTCACCGTGTTCGGTGAACCTGACATCGAACTGCGCTACAGCGATGATGGCCAGGTAATCGTCGAGCTGCGCGGTGTGGATGTGTACGACCCCACCACCGGCGAGATCCGCAACAACGACACCGGCCAGATCGCTTTGTGGATGATCGACATCAACTATGACGAAGAATCCTTCTTCGTCCGGCACTGCTACTTCACCGGCGGCAACGACCCGTACAAGCGGCTCAAGACTGCGCTGAAAGCCGACATCGACGTCGAAGCTTGGGCCAGCCTGCACCGCACCGAATCGCGGCCGTTTGCTAAACCCGCGACAGGCAAGATCGCGGTGAAGGTGATCAACGACTATGGCGATGAGGTCATGAAGGTGTTCGAGGTCTGAAGGCTAACTGGAGTGGACCGCGGTCTGAACCTTTGGCGTAGGAGCCACGACAGAATTGTCGGGACTGTGCTCCAAGTTCACTTGCGGCGGCAACAGTGCATGCGATCAGGTTTACCCGCTAGGTAGACAAGCAGCGCACTCCTGCCGACCGCCATCCCTCCCTGCCCCCCACTCCCTGCGACCATGTACCAATGACCGCAACACTCGTCGCCAAGAACGTCGCTGGCGGCTTCGCGCACCGCACGCTGTTCGAGGGTGTCGACCTGACCGTCGCACCGGGCGACGTCGTCGGCGTCGTGGGGGCTAACGGCGCCGGCAAGAGCACCCTGTTGCGGATCCTGGCCGGCGATCTGGAGCCGCTGCACGGTGCGGTCACCATCGCCCCGGCCGATGCCTTCGTCGGGTGGCTGCCGCAGGAGCACGAGCGGGTGGCAGGGGAGACCGTCGGCGCCTACATCGCTCGCCGGACCGGCTGCGCACAGGCGGCGCAGGCCATGGACGCCGCGGCTGCGGCCCTGGCCGATCCGGATCTGGCTCCCGCGGGTACCGATCCGGCTGAGGCTTACTCGATCGCACTGGACCATTGGCTTGTGACGGGCGCGGCGGACCTCGAGGACCGGGTGCCGGCGGTGCTCGGGTGGGCTTGGCCGCGCTGATGCTGTCGCGCTTCGACATCGTCCTGCTCGACGAGCCGACCAACGATCTCGACCTGGACGGGCTGGCCCGGCTGGAGCAGTTCGTCCGTGATCTTCGCGGCGGGGTGGTGCTGGTCAGTCACGATCGGGAGTTCTTGGCCCGCAGTGTCACTCGTGTCCTGGAATTGGATCTGGCGCAGAACACCACGACCGTCTTCGGCGGCGGATACGACAGCTATCTCGAGGAACGGGAGGTCAACCGTCGGCACCGGCGTGAGCAGTACGACGAGTTCGCCGAGAAGAAGGCCGACCTGGTCGCGCGGGCCCGCGTTCAGCGGGAATGGTCCAGTCAGGGCGTCCGCAACGCCATACGTAAGGCCCCCGACAACGACAAGATCCGACGGCGTGCCGCCACCGAGTCCAGCGAGAAGCAGGCGCAGAAGGTGCGTCAGATGGAGAGCCGGATCGCCCGCCTCGAGGAGGTCGTCGAACCCCGCAAGGAATGGACGCTGCAGTTCACCATCGGGGCTGCGCCACGGTCGAGTTCTGTGGTTGCGACACTCGACAATGCCGTGGTGCGGCAGGGTGATTTCGTCCTCGGACCGGTGTCGCTGCAGGTGGATGCCGGCGAGCGGATCGGCATCGTGGGTCCCAACGGGGCGGGAAAATCGACGCTGTTGCGACTGTTGCTCGGCCGTCAGCAGCCCGACGCGGGCCGTGCGAGTCTGGGCGCCAACGTCGCTATCGGTGAGATCGACCAGGCGCGCGCCGACTTCACCGGCCCCACCCGTCTGGTCGATCGCTTCGAGCAGCGGGTGCCGGACTGGTCGACCGCCGACGTGCGCACCCTGCTCGCGAAGTTCGGGCTGACCGCCGACCATGTGGAGCGCGCGGCCGACGACCTTTCGCCCGGGGAGCGCACCCGTGCCGGCCTGGCGCTGCTGCAGGCCTGCGGCACGAACGTGCTGGTCCTCGACGAACCGACCAACCATCTCGACCTGCCCGCCATCGAACAGCTGGAACAGGCGCTGGAAACCTACGACGGCGCGTTGTTGCTGGTGACTCACGACCGCCGGATGTTGCAGAACGTCCGGCTGGACCGCACCTGGCGGGTCGAGGACGGGACTGTCACCGAGTTATAGGCGGAGGCGGCCGCGGCACGGAGGTCGGCTTCGGCGGTCCCCAGCGCATTGGCCGTTGTGATGACCCTCCGCATGGTTCAGTGAATTGGTTGCTCAGTGCGTTGAGCGATGATGTCATGCGGGACGACGTTGTTGAACAGGACCTTCCGCATCACCGCGGAGCTGCGCCACCAACTCCACCGGATCGGCGCCGTACGCGAGTAGGGCGGTCAGCGGATCGCGCTGGTGCGGCGAGATCGGCTCCAGTGCGAAGAACTGCAGCCCGGCCCCGTCGGTCGCCACCCGGGCGCAGACCAACTGCCCCGGCTGCAACTGCAGGCTGGTCCTGCGCACGCCAACCTCGTGCAGCTCGCCGGTGCGCAGATTGCGGGCGGTGGCACTCCGGTCGTGGTGCACGTGCTCGATCTCGAACACCGACCGCTCTGCCAGCGACCACTGCTGGGCTAGCGCCCATTCGTCGTCGGGCAACAGGGCGCCCCGAACCGTCAGGAACTCGTCGAATCCGCCGCCCTCGAAAAGCACTGCGTCGATCACCAGCGGATCGGCCAGTGCCGCGTTGAACGCGTCATCGTCGTCGAGGATGGTGAACCGACACCGTTCCCAGGCGACCGCATGGTGCAGATCGGTCCAGTCGCCGAGCAGAACATGTTGAATCGCCTTGTGGTACAGCCAGCCCACCCGATCGTGTAGTGGCAGGCCACGGAGATGGCACTTTTTGTATTTTCTGCCGGAGCCGCACCAGCACAACGAATTTCGTCCCAGATCGGCACGCGGATCGACGCGGTGCAACTGGAGCAGGTGCACTAGCGGGTGGTCCGCGATTGCTCCGGCGCGGCGCAGCAGGGCCAGACCGCCCTCCGCATCGCCGCGGTCGGAGGCGATTCCGGCCAGGTCGAGCAGGGGCAACGGCCACTTGCCGTCCATCGCCTCAGCTGCCAGCAACTCACGCTCGAACCCGGCGACATCGCCTTCACGTTCCAGTGCCACCGCACGAAGCCACTGGCAGGCCACCCGCGCTGACGGCGGCACCCGCGGCGCCAAGGCGTCCGCCAGCAGGCGCAAACCGCCCGCGCTGAACCGCCCATGTCGCACGGTCTCCGCCGCCAGCAGCTCGGCGATCCTCGGATCAGCCAGCGCAGCGCCCACGTCATCCATGATGTCGCCGAACGCGGCCGCCGCAGGTTTGTCGCCCTCATCCGACGGGTCCGACTCGCGCAGGTGCTGCACCGCCATCAGTGCGTAGAGCCGCAGCAGTGTGTTCAGCGTCAGCGCGGCATCGTCGTCGAGCCGGTGGCGCCGCGCGAGACGTTCGCAGCCCCGCTCGAAAGCCCAACGGCTGAAATTGAATTCCGGTGGCGCCAGCCACACGCCATGCCGAGTTAGGCCCCGTTCGGCGACAAGATCGGACAGCGGGCCTCCCGGATCGGTGAACAGCGTCGGATCTGCCACGCAGGCGGTCCAGACTAGCGCGTCGATGCGCTCCGGCTGCCTACCGAGCAGCGCGGTCAACTGTGCGCCCACCGTGGTTTTGATGGCGGTGGTGACTCGTTCGACCGCCAAGCCCACGTCGCTCAGGCGCAGGCCGATCACATCGCCGTCGTCGACACCGAGTGCTTCGAAAGTGCCCGCAGCCAGTGCGAGCACACCTCCGTCATCGACCACATCCGCCGGAATGTCCAACTGGTCCAACAACCGATCATCGCCGGGCATCACGTACCGGACGGCGGACCCGTCCGCCAGCCGTTGGTAGGGGGCACTGTCGCAGAGTCCGGCGATCGGAGCCAGATCCGGGGTGATGTTGAGTAGGTCGAAGCTCACCTCGGGCTCGGTGACCCGGCGCGTAAATACCCGGCCGGCCAGCACGGCGGGCAGCCACGCCCAGCGCCCGTCACCCAATTGACCTACCGGGATGTTGATTTCGAGGCGCAGTCGCCGCAGGACGCGGGCGGGGTCTGTCACGCCGGCGTCCTCCAGATACTCGGCGATGTCGTCCTCACTCAGCGGGCCGCGCTCAGTGAGAATCTTCGATAGTGGCTCAAGGGGATCCAACGGTTCGGTCATGGCCGCGAGACTAGGGACGAGGCCGTTGAGGCGCACTTCACCTGATCGGCTGGTGTGGAGAACCGTCGCGACACGAGGTCCGTTGTCGCTCAAAGGTGGTCAACGATCACATATGTCCGACGGCCGGTTCCTCGACTGGGCGTCCATCAACGTACACACCGCGGCACCGCCGCGATGGATCCGGTCAGGCCGGGGCGGAGCCGCCCTGTGTGTCGATGACGGTGTGAAGCAACTCGACGATGCGCTCCTGACCGGCCGCGGTGAGGGCGAACTTGGACCGCATCTCGGCGAAGCCGTCTGTCATGTCCCGGCGCATGTCGACCATGTCTTGACGCATGGCGTTGAAGCTGGCGGTAGTGGCCTTGCGGAAGTCGCGGAGCTCTTCGCCGAGCTCGCCGACATCGCGGTCAGCGCCGCCGGCGAGCACGCGGGCCGCGGCGGCGTCCCGTTCGCTGGCACTGACTCGGCGGCGCAAGGCCTTCACCTGGCCCTCCAGCGCACTGACTCGTGGCTCAAGGTTCTCGGGCGGCATGGTGGCAGCGTACGCCGGGGCCAGGGGCCGGCAAGTCACCATGCTGACCTGACCGAACATTCTGGCGTGTTCGCGTGACTGGCATTTTCCTTAGAGATATGATGTGGTGTAGACCACGTTGGAAACATCGATGTGACATAGACCACAGGAGACACGGGCAATGACCACATTTCTGAGCGGTTTGGCTGCGACCGCTGCCACCGCGACCGTCGGCGCCGGGATGATGGGTCATGCCACCTTGGCGTTGTGTGTCGGTCTGGTGTCGGCTGCCTTCTTCGCCGGCCAAATCTGCTGATTCACGCCATAGCGCAGGCCTCAGCGGCGAGCCCCGGGGGCCAAACGCGTTTGTCGGAACTCCGGTGATGAAGTAGGGCACCGCCATGCGCTCCCGTCGGGCCATGCTGGCGCTGGTGGCCTCGGCCCTGCTGGTCATCGGACTAGTCGCGGCCCCGAACACGTCCTTCGAATACCGGCCGGAGTTTGTGGCCAACCCGGTCGACTACGTCGACACCCTGATCGGTACCGGAACCGGCGGCAAGATCGTCGGAGAGATCAATAACTTCCCGGGCGCCTCGGCGCCGTTCGGCATGGTGCAGTACTCACCCGACACCGTCGGCACCTACGCCGGATATGACCACGGTGTCGACCGTGCCACCGGCTTCAGCATGACGCACGCCTCGGTGGGCTGCGCGGCGTTCGGGGACATCTCGGTGCTGCCCACCACCACCGAGATCGGCTCGCAGCCATGGGAAGTCACCGAGAAGATCGCCCACGACCGCACCGAGATCGGCGAACCCGGCTACTACACCGTCGGCTTCCCCGAGACCGGTGTCACCGCTGAACTGACCGCCACCACTCGGACCGGCGTCGGCCGCTTCCGCTACCCGAGCACCGGCGGACCGGCGCTGTTGTATGTCCGCTCGGGCGCGTCGCTGGCGGGCAACTCCGCGGCGACCATCCAGATCGGAGACGACAACACCACCATCACCGGCATGGCGGCCAGCGGCGGGTTCTGCGGCAAGAACAACACATACACCGTGTATTTCGCGATGAAGTTCAACCGCCCGTTCACCGCCTACGGCACCTGGGACGGCTACACGGTGTATTCCGGCACCCGCAGCGCCTACTCCAGCTACCTCGGCAGCAGCGGTGGCTACGTGCAGTTTCCGCCCGGCTCGTCGATCGAGGTGCACACCGCGCTGTCCTACGTCAGCGTCGACGGAGCCCTGGCAAACCTGGCCGCCGAAGGTAACGCCGGTTTTGACGAGGTGCGCGCCGCATCGCACCGCGAGTGGAACACCGCGCTGGCACAGATCCGGGTGGCCGGCCGTGATCGCCGCGACCTGACAACGTTCTACACCGCGCTCTATCACGCTCTGCTGCACCCGAATACGTTCAACGACGTCGACGGGCGCTACCTCGGCTTCGACAATGCCGTCCATACCCTGCCTGACGGGCACACCCAGTACGCGAATTTCTCGGATTGGGACACCTATCGGGGACTGGCCGCTCTGCACGGGCTACTGGTGCCCCAGCGTGCCGCGGACATGGCCCAATCGCTGGTCAACGACGCCGAGCACACCGGGGCGTTTCCGCGGTGGGCACTGGCCAACGCCGCCACCGCCCAGATGACCGGCGACAGCGTGGTGCCGCTGATCGTGAATCTGTACGCCTTCGGCGCCCGAGAATTCGACACCCGCCGCGCGCTGCACTACATGGTCTCCGGCGCGACCACCGGCGGGGCCGGCCGCGACGGCTACGTCGAAAGGCCGGGCCTGGGCAGCTATCTCAAACGCGGCTACCTACCCCTGGTCGGGGACTCCTGCACCGGCCCGTCGATTCCCAGTGCTTCGATCACCTTGGAGTGGTCGGTTGACGACTTCGCCATCTCTCGATTCGCCGACGCGCTGGGCCAAACCGACACCGCCGCGCAATTCCAGCCGCGGGCGCAGTACTGGCAGAACCTGTTCAACCCCACCACCGGCTACCTCTCGCCCCGCGACGCGGCCGGATTCTTCCCGGACGGGCCGGGATATGTCGAGCCCGACCCGCACTGCTTCGGTCAGCTCGGATACGACGAGGGCAACGCCGAGCAATACCTCTGGTACGTGCCGCACAACGTCGCCGGACTGGTCACCGCGCTCGGCGGACGCCGGCCGGCGATCGACCGGCTCGATCGGTTCACCAAGAAACTCAACGTGGGCCCCAACCAGCCCTACCTGTGGGCCGGCAACGAGGTGGGTCTGGGGGTGCCGTGGTTGTACAACTATCTCGGGCAGCCGTGGAAGACCCAGCGACTGGTCGACCGGGTCCGCAGCGAACTGTTCGGCCCCACCCCCGATGGCGTACCCGGAAACGACGACCTCGGCGCGATGGCGAGCTGGTATGTCTGGGCGGCACTCGGCCTCTACCCGGCTATCCCGGGGACCGCGATCCTGACGGTCAATACCCCGCTGTTCGAAGCAGCCGAAATCGCTTTGGCGGGAGGCGAATCCATCCGAATCAGCGCCCCCGGCGCCTCCGGATGGCATCGCCTGCGCTATGTCGAGGCGCTGAAGCTTGACGGCCGGCTCACCGAGCAGACCTCGCTTCCCGAGTCCATCACCCGGACCGGCGGTGAGCTTGCCTTCACATTGTCACGCAAACCAGACACCGGATGGGGCAGCGCGGAATCCGAGGCACCGCCATCATTCGGCGCGGGCGGCCAGGCCGTGGCCGTCAACGTCTCACCGGCAATCACCGAGATCGCGCCCGGCGGCGCCACGACCGTGACGCTCGACGCGCAACGGCTCAGCAACGGGCGCGACGACTACATCATTACCGGCACGTCCGCCGACGCTGGGATTGCCGTGAAGCCGGCTTCCGGGCTGTTCGCCGCCGACGGATCCGCCCATCAGCACTTGGAGATCACGGTGGCCTCATCGGTGCCCGAAGGGCAGCATCGCCTGGCCCTGACGACCACCGTCGGGCATAGCACCCGCACGTTCACGATGCTGATCACCGTCGGCGGATAGCCCCCACTATCGTCGAGGCGATGAGCGTCGACGAGCGACTGGCAGCCCTCGAACAGATCGAGGCGATCAAAGCCCTCAAGCACCGCTACTTCCGGGCCTGCGATGCCAAAGACCCCGACACCTTCCGGGCCTGCTTCATCGCCCGCGGCGCCGACATTCATTACGGTCCTTTGGGTGGCTTCGACGACGCGGATCAGATCGCCGAGGTGTTCACCCGGATCGCGTTGCACAAGGTCGACGGCAAACCGGTGATCCTAGACATGCATCACGGCATGCACCCCGACATCGCCATCACCGGCCCCGGCACGGCCACCGGCCATTGGACGCTGAAGTTTCGTCAGCTCAATATGATTGAGCGCACCGAACGCCTGCTGACCGGGGAGTACGACGACGACTACGTGATCGAGGACGGGGTCTGGAAGATGTCCCGCAGCCACTTCCGCCCGCTCTGGGTGATCACCCGCCCGCTCGGCGACGACGCAGTCGTGGAGGCCTGAGATGAGCACCCGGATCGCCTTGGTCACCGGCGCCAGCCGCAGCGTCGGCAAGGGCATCGCGCTGGCGCTCGGCTCGCAGGGCTGGACCGTCTATGTCACCGCGCGCGGCGAAGTCGGCGTCGACGGCCCGCTCGACGCGACGGCCGAAGCCGTCACCGAGCGCGGCGGGCGCGGCATTCCCGTGCAGTGTGACCACCGCGACGACGCGCAGATCGCCGCGCTGTTCGCGCGCATCGCCGACGAGTGCGGCGGCCGGCTGGATCTGCTGGTCAACAACGTCTGGGCGGCGCCCAAGGGGTTCGCCGGGTTCACCGAGAAGTTCTGGCAGCGCCCACTGTCGGACTGGGACACCCTGATCGGGGTGGGCCTGCGTGCACACTATGTGGCGTCGGTGCACGCCGCGCAGCTGATGGTGCCGCGCGGTGCCGGCCTGATCGCCAACATCTCCTCGTTCGGGGCACGCGGGCACCTGCACTCGGTGCTCTACGGCATGTCCAAGGCCGGGCTGGACAAGATGGCCGCCGACATGGCCGTCGAACTGACCGGCACCGGGGTGAGCGCGGTATCGCTGTGGCCTGGCCTGGTGAAAAACGAAGTCATGCAAGGCTTCATGGCTCGCGGCCTGGACAACTTCCAGGGCTTTCCGCTGGCCAACGCCGAAACCCCGGAGTTCATCGGCCGCGTCGTCGCCGCCCTAGCGGATGACCCCCAACTCGGTGCCCGCAGCGGACACACGTTGATCACCGCCGAGACCGCGCTGGATTACGGCATCACCGACCTCGAAGGAAACCAGCCGGACTCGCACCGGAGTCTGTTCGGCGGCGGCCCACTGTACTGACCGGCTACCACGCGCTCGGCGCGTAATCCTTGAGGAAGCAGCCGTACAAATCCTCGCCGGCTTCCCCGCGCACGATCGGGTCGTAAACCCGGGCGGCGCCGTCGACCAGGTCCAACGGGGCGTGGAACCCCTCCTCAGCCAGGCGCAGCTTGGTGGGATGCGGGCGCTCATCGGTGATCCAGCCGGTGTCCACCGCGGTCATCAGGATCCCGTCGTTCTCCAGCATTTCCTCCGCACTGGTGCGAGTGAGCATGTTCAGGGCGGCCTTGGCCATGTTGGTGTGCGGATGGCCCGGACCCTTGTAGCGGCGGCTGAACTGGCCCTCCATCGCCGACACATTCACCACGTACTTGCGCCGCGCCGTGGCCGCCGCCATGGCCGGACGCAGCCGGCTGACCAGGATGAACGGTGCGGTCTGGTTGCACAGCTGCACCTCGAGCAGCTCCAGGGCGTCGACCTCGTGCACCCGCTGGGTCCAGCTGTTCACCGCGGCGGTGTCGGGCAACAGCCCACCCGCATCGATCGCGGTGCCCGCGGCGATCCGCTCGGGGGAGGCGCTGCGGGCGGTCAGGGCCAATTCGGTCAGCGCGTGCGGCTGCTGGTGCTCGGCCAGGCTGCCGGCCAGGGCCGCGGGGTGCGCGTCGCTGACATGGTCGAAGGTGATGACGTCGACCAGCTCGCCTGCGGGGGTGCGCTCGGCCTCGACCAGGGCGGCATACGAGCCGGGTGCGCGCCGCACCGTCTGCGCCGCGTTATTGATCAGGATGTCCAACGGGCCCTGGCTGGCGACCGTATCGGCGAGCGCGACCACCTGGGCCGGGTCGCGCAGGTCGATGCCCACCACCTGCAGCCGGTGCAGCCAGTCGGCGTGATCGGGCATGGCGGCGAAGCGGCGCACGGCATCGTTGGGAAAACGGGTGGTGATAGTGGTGTGCGCGCCGTCGCGCAGCAGCCGCAGCGCGATGTACATGCCGATCTTGGCGCGCCCGCCGGTGAGCAGGGCGCGTCGGCCGGTGAGGTCGGTGCGAGCGTCACGCTTGGCCCGGCTCAGGGTGGCGCAGTCCGGACACAGTTGGTGATAGAACGCGTCTACTTGCGTGTAGTGGGTTTTGCAGATGTAGCAGGCCCGCGAGCGCAGCAGGGTTCCCGCCGATGCCCCGAGGGTGGCGGACACCAGTGGAATGCCCTGCGTCTCGTCGTCGATACGGCCCGGCGCTCCGGTGGCCGTGGCAGCAATGACAGCCTGGTCAGCGGCGGCCACCGCGTCGCGCTTGGCGCTCCGGCGGGCTTTTTTGACCGCCTTGAACATCCGCGCGGTGGCTCGGCGCACCGCGACGGCGTCGGGGTGCTCGGGCGGCAGCGAGTCGATCTCGGACAACACCTGCAGGCAGGTCGCGAGTTTCTCCGGGTCGATGGCGGTCACGCCTGGTAAGGGTACGGCCCGCAACCCGGGAACAGGATCCGGAGCGGACAACGCCGCCAGATCATGAGGTACGCTGACGACCGCCGCGAATGCGGAACTCAAGTTCCGTTCAAAAGTTGGGACCTGATCCACCCGAACGACCGAGAGGCATGCGCACGGTGATTCGCCTGATGAAGCGCTTCTGGATCCCGCTACTGCTGGTGGTGGTGGTGGCACTGGGCGGCTATGCGATTGCCCGCATCCGTGAGTCGATGGGCCATCAGGGCCCGAATCTGGCCGAGGGCTCGGGAATCACCGAGAACTTCAATCCGAAGCACATCACCTACGAGGTCACCGGGACGGGCGGGACCGCGAATCTCAACTACCTCGACGAGAACGGTCAACCGCATCTGATCGAAAACGCCACGCTTCCTTGGTCGTTCACGATCGTTACGACGCTGCCGTCGATGTCGGCGAACATCTTGGCTCAGGGTGAACGCGACGTCAGTGACCTTCGGTGTCGAGTGACCGTCGACGGCGAGATACGCGATGACCGGGCGAGCAACGACACCATCAAACCGTTCATCTACTGCTTGGTGAAATCCGTATGAGTAACGCGCAGATAGAATCCCACCGCCCTTTCCTTGGGCACCTGGTCCGGATCTTGTCGGTGCCGATCATCTTGTTCTGGGTGTTCCTCGTCGTCCTCTTGGGCGCCGTGGTCCCCTCACTGGGCGAGGTCGCGGCCGACCGGTCTGTCCCGATCAGCCCTACAGGCGCACCGTCGTATAAGGCGATGCTCAATATCGGCAAGGTGTTTGAGCAGTACGATTCGGACTCCACAGCGATGGTCGTGCTGGAGAGCGACCAGCAGGTCGGCGAGGCCGCGCACAAGTACTACGACGAAATCGTCGCCAAACTCAACGCCGACCACGAGCACGTGCAGAACGTTCAGGACTTCTGGAGTGATCCGCTGACCGCGGCGGGCTCGCAGAGTGTGGACGGTAAGTCCGCCTACGTGCAGATCTTCCTCAACGGCTCGCAGGGCACCACCGCCAGCCACGAGTCGGTAGCAGCGGTGCGTGACATCGTGGCTTCGGTGACCCCGCCGCCGGGTGTCAAGGCTTACGTCGCGGGTAACACGGTCCTTAATGCCGACACCCGTGTGGCGGGGCACCAAAGCATGCACAAGCTGGAGTTGTTGTCTGTCGTCATCATCATCGTGATGCTGCTCGTCATTTACCGCTCCGTGGTGACGATGCTGGTGTCCATGGTTGTGATCGGGCTGGGACTCTTTGCCGCAATGGGTGTTACAGCCGCAGCCGGCAACCTGAACATCATCGGTTTGACCCCGTATGCGGTGAGCATGGTGACCATGCTGTCCATTGCCGCGGTAACGGATTACCTGATCTTTCTGCTCGGCCGATATCACGAGGAGAGATCGAAAGGTCTCGATCACGAAGAGGCGTTCTATGTCGCCTACAATGGCGTCTCGCACGTGATCCTGGGGTCCGGGTTAACCATCGTGGGCGCCTTGATGTGCCTCACCATGACGACGCTGCCCTACTTCAAAACCATGGGTCCGCCCTGCGCGATCGCGGTTGGGGTCATCATCGTCGTGGCACTCACGTTGGCCCCGGCTGTCCTGACGGTGGCATCGAAGTTCGGACTGCTCGACCCCAAGCACAAGGTGATCTCCTCGCCGGGTTGGCGCAAGGTCGGTACCTCCGTGGTGCGCTGGCCCGTTCCGATCGTCTTGGTGACCAGCGCGGTCGCCGTCATCGGCTTCGTCGCCCTGACGACGTATGTGCCGCAGTACAACGATCAGAAGTTCACGCCACCCGATATGCCCGCCAACCAGGCGATGGCTGTCGCGGACCGGCATTTCTCCCAGGCCCGGATGAACCCCGAACTGTTGATGCTTGAGACCGATCATGACCTGCGCACCCCGGCGGACATGCTGGTGATCGAGAAGGTCGCCAAGAGCGTCTTTCGGATGCGGGGCATCGATCGGGTGCAGACCATCACCCGGCCACTGGGGGCGCCGATCGAGCACAGCTCGATCCCGTTTTTGCTCGGCGCGCAGAACGCCGGCACCCTGCAGGCCGCCAAGTTCAACAACGACAACTCGGCGCAGCTGCTCGAACAGGCCGACGAGATGAGCACGACCATCGCCAACATGGAACGCATGTACGACATTACCAAGCATATGACCGAAATCACGCACAGCATGGTCAGCACGACCCACGACATGGCGGACACCACCGATCAATTGCGGGACCACATCGCCGATTTCGATGATTTCTTCCGGGTGTTCCGCAACTATTTCTACTGGGAGCCGCACTGCTACGACATCCCGATCTGCAACTCACTGCGATCGATCTTCGACACCATGGACGGCATCGACCAACTCGACGAAAAGATACAAGCGCTAACCGTCGACATGGACCGGCTGGATAAGACGCTGCCGCAGATGTTGCCGGTTCTGCAGAACACCATCGACTCGATGACCAGGATGCGCGACTTCATGATCGCGACCCACAGCACCATGGCCGGCACCCAGGCTCAACAGCAGGAATTGGCCAAGGGGGAGACGCAGATCGGTCTGTATTTCGATCAGGCGAAGAACGATGATTTCTTCTACCTGCCGCCGGATGTGTTCGACAATCCCGACTTCAAGCGCGGGATCAAGATGTTCATGTCGCCGGATCACAAGTCGGTCCGGATGATCATCACCCACCAGGGCGATCCGGCTTCAGTGGAGGGCATCGCACATGTGCGGGATCTCAAGGGCGTTGTCGCTGATGCCCTCAAGGGCACCCCGCTGGCCAGCGCGAAGGTCTCGCTCGCCGGAACCGCATCGTTGTACTCCGATATGCAGGACGGCGTCGTCACCGACCTGATGATCGTGCTCATCGCATCGCTGATCTTGATCTTCGCGATCATGCTGATCATCACCCGCAGCGTGGTGGCCGCCCTGGTGATCGTCGGCACCGTAGCCGCATCCTTGGGTACTGCGTGCGGTTTATCGGTGCTGCTCTGGCAGGACATCCTGGGCTTGGGCGTGCAGTGGATCGTGATCCCGCTGTCGATGGTGATCCTGCTGGCGGTGGGTTCGGACTACAACCTGCTGGTGGTCTCGCGCTTCAAGGAAGAGATACATGCCGGGCTCAACACGGGCATCATCCGCGGCATGGGGGCCACCGGACGGGTCGTCACCGCAGCCGGCCTGGTGTTCGCCTTCACAATGATGGCGATGATCGTCAGTGACCTGCGCGTGGTCGGCCAGCTCGGCATGACCATCGGCATCGGCCTGATCATCGATACGCTGATCGTGCGGTCGTTCATGACGCCGTCGATCGCTGCGGCGCTGGGCCGCTGGTTCTGGTGGCCGCTGAACACCTTTGAGATCACGAGGCAAGGTCGCAGCGGACCCGGACCTCAGCCGGTCGAAGACAATACCGCGCCCCTTCCGACCGTCAGCGGGTGAGTGAGGGTGACGGCAGGCGCCGAATCGAAACTGCGCCGACGCACCGACGGGCGGCTGGACCCGTCGCGTGACCCCTGGTCGTCGAACGCCGATTAACGATTCTCGCGAGATCGCAAATACAATCGCTGGCGCAATGACCGAGATCTCCGCCGAAGCGGGCCGCCGCAGGACCTTCGCTGTTATCAGCCACCCCGACGCCGGCAAATCCACCTTGACCGAGGCTCTGGTGCTGCATGCCAAGGCCATCACCGAGGCCGGCGCGGTACACGGCAAGTCCGGGCGTCGTGCCACCGTGTCGGACTGGATGGAGATGGAGAAAGCCCGCGGCATCTCCATCACCTCGACCGCCCTGCAGTTCCCGTACCGCACCGCCACGGGGCAGGACTGCGTCATCAACCTGCTCGACACCCCCGGCCACGCCGACTTCTCCGAAGACACCTACCGGGTGCTGACCGCCGTGGACTCCGCGGTCATGCTGATCGATGCCGCGAAAGGCCTTGAGCCGCAAACCCTCAAGCTGTTCCAGGTGTGCCGCCATCGCCGGATCCCAATCATCACCGTGATCAACAAGTGGGACCGACCGGGCCGGCACGCCCTGGAACTGATGGACGAGATCCACACTCGTATTGGGCTACGTCCCACCCCGCTGACCTGGCCGGTCGGCATCGCCGGAGAATTCGACGGAGTGCTCGATCGCCGATCCGGAAATTTCATCCGGTTCACCCGTACCGCCGGCGGTGCCACCGCGGCGCCCGAGGAGCACATCGCCGCGGCAGACGCCCCCGCTGCGGCCGGGGCTGACTGGGACACCGCGGTCGAAGAGTGCGAGCTGCTGTCCGCCGACGGATCCGACTTCGACCGCGAGGCGTTTCTGGACTGCACGGCCACGCCGGTGCTGTTCACCTCGGCGGCGTTGAACTTCGGCGTGAACCAGCTCCTCGACGTGCTCACCGAGTTGGCGCCGCCGCCCGGCGGGGCACTCGACGTCGACGGCGGCCGGCGCGCCACCGACGCACCGTTCAGCGCCTTCGTGTTCAAGGTGCAGGCCGGCATGGACTCCGCCCACCGCGATCGCATCGCTTTCGCCCGGGTGTACTCGGGAACCTTCGAGCGCGGCGACGTGCTGACCCACGCCGCGACCGGCAAGCCCTTTGTCACCAAGTACGCCCAGGCGGTGTTCGGTCAGCAGCGCTCCACCTTGGACACCGCCTGGCCCGGTGACGTGATTGGGCTGGCCAACGCTGCCGCCCTGCGTCCGGGAGACACGCTGTATTGCGATGTCCCCGTGCAGTATCCGCCGATCCCGAGCTTCTCGCCCGAGCATTTTTCCGTGGCGCGCAACGTCGATCCCAGCAAGCACAAGCAGTTCCGCCGCGGTATCGAACAGTTGGACCAAGAGGGCGTCGTGCAGGTGCTGGTCTCCGATCGCCGCGGTGAGCAGGCGCCGGTGCTGGCCGCGGTCGGTCCGATGCAGTTCGAGGTGGCCGCTCACCGTATGGCCAGCGAAATGGGCGCGCCGATCACGCTGGAACCGCTGCCGTATCAGGTCGCGCGGATCGTAGACGACGCCGACGTCGATTTCGTCAGCAAACAGTCGCTGGCGGAGGTCTTGACCCGCACCGACGGCGTGCACCTGGTCCTGTTCTCCAACGCGTGGCGGCTGCAGGGTTTCCAGCGCGACAACCCCGACGTGCAGCTACGGTCCTTGGTGGCCGCGGAGGGGTAGCTCGGCCGCTAGGTGCGCAACCGCACCATGCGCGTCGTCGAACTCTCGTCGAGCTCCACCAGGTCAGAATAGGACCGCAGAAAATCGCTGAATGACTTGTACCCCAGCGCTTTCTCGCTGAACGACGGATCCATTCGCTTCATCTGTGCCTTGACCGACGAGTTGTGCAGCCACTCGACGTCGTCCTTCTCCAGGCCGATCTTCAGGGCGCGGATGAGCAGCCCGGTGGCGGTGTCCTGCGGATCCGGTTGGGGCGGCTCCTCGGGCTCCTCCTTGGCCTGGCGGGTGCGCCGCTTAGGCTCGGCGCCTGCGTCGGCGGCGGGCGGCGCGGGCTCGAACACCGGTATGCCGGGCAGCGCGTCGTAGCTGACGAAGTCGTCGCAGGCCGCGGCCAGTGCGCGACTCGTCGAGCCGGCCACCCCGATCCCGACGACGTAGCGGCCCAAGCGTTTACAGCGCTGCGCCAGCGGGATGTAGTCGGAGTCGCCGGCCACGATCACCACATGGGTCAGATCCGGCAGCCGGAACATGTCCTCGACCGCGTCGACCGCCAACCGAATGTCGGCACCGTTCTTGCCATAGGCGGCCGCCGGGAACAACTGCACTAGATCGACAGCCCGCCCCACCAGCTGTGCGCGGTAGCCGGTGTTGACCTCCGCCGACCAGTCGGCGTACGCGCGGGTGAGCACCAGCGTCCCGAACGACGAGGCGAAGTCGATGATCGCTCCGACGTCGACGGTGGCCCGTGCCAACCGATCCGGGTTTTTGGCCAGGCCCTTGGACTTGTCCTTCTGGAACGAACTCCGTCCGTTGATCTGGTCGTAGCGGGAGATCACGATGTTGTCGAAGTCGAGGTAGACCGCGACCCGGGTATCGCCGGATTCCGTCATGGCTACAGTGTGGCGCACCAGCGGCCCCATCCCTAATGGGTTGGGGCGATTTGTCGCTCAAAGGCGGGCAACGGTCGACATGGTCCGGGCCGGCGACGCACCTAAGCGGCTTTGTACCACCGCGGAATCAACTCGGGGGCCAGCAGCGGGTTCTTCCCATCGAAGCCGTGCGGGTCGCCGCATGGTTGCGCATCAGCCGTCGCGTGACGATCACCAGCGGGGCGATCACGGCAGCCTGTCATCGACCCGGGGACCTGGTCGGCAGGCCGACCGCGTCGGCGGCGTCGAGCAAGCGTTGGTCGTAGGCGACAAATGCCGTCAGCCTGGCGCCGAAAACCGTGTGACCGGTCGCCAAGTGAACAGCATCCAGGGATCGCAGCATCGGGTCGAGCAAGGCTGCAGCGGCGGCACGCACGGTCTCATCGACCTCGTACCGCGATACCCGGGCGAGCAATCCGGGTACGTCGGGCAGCCGGGCTGGGTCCACTCGCCGAACAGCGCGAGGCAGTTCGACCTCGATCAACGCTGACGACACCCACGGTGCGGGCGCGTTGGCGTCGAGCCAGTCGGCGAGCGCACCGGACTCCGGCTCAGAGTGGATCAGCTTCACCAGGGCCGAGGTGTCCAGATACAGCATCAGTAGCGCTCGTCGTCCCGCATCTCGCGCAGCAACTCACCAGCCTCATAGTCGGTGAGTACCGGCCCGGAGGGACGAGGCGCCGGCCCGCGAACCGTTGCCGGACGGAGCTGTCCCGACTGGATCATCTCGCTCAGCGGATCGTCCTGGGCCGGTACCAGGCGGGCGATCACCGCTCCCCGTTCGGTGATCTCAAGCTGCTCGCCCCGCTTGACGCGCGCGAGGACACCAGCGGTGTTCTGGTTCAGCTCGCGCACCGGGACCTCGGACATGGGATCAATGGTACTACTATTTTGTAGTACATATGTCGGCGTTCTCATGCCTCCCGTAGGCGCAGCGACAGCCCGGACGCCCGCACCACCCGGCGGCCCAGCGCGGCCCGCACCGACGCCTCCGATCCCACCACCCGCACCTTGGTCTTGGCCCGCGTCACCGCGGTGTAGAACAACTCCCGGGTCAACAGCCGCGACTCGACGGGCGGCATCAGCACCGTGACCTCGCCGGCCTGGCTGCCCTGGCTCTTGTGGATCGTCATCGCGTACATGGTCTCGACCTCGGCGAGCCGGCTGGTGGCGAACTCCAGCGGCCCGGACGCCGTCGAGATCACCGCACGCAACCCCTCGTTGCGCACCACCACCGCGCCGGTATCGCCGTTGCGCAGCCCGAGTCCGTAGTCATTGGTGGTCACCAGCAACGGTCGGCCGGCATACCACTCGGTCCACATCGGATCACCGGTCTGCTCGGCCACCCACCGGCGGATCTGTTGGTTCCAATGCCGCACGCCTTGCGGGCCTTCCCGGTGCGCACACAGCAACCGGTGCTCGTCCAACGTCGTCGCCGCCGCTGCGGCATCACCGAGCAATGCGGCCTGGCGCACCGCCAACGCGTGGGGCACCACCAGTGCGGCCAACCGCTCGGCCACGTCCGCCGCGTGGTCGGTGTCGATCCACTCCACGTGGTCACCGCCGGCGGCCAGCAGCGCAATCGCCCGGTCGGCGTCGCCGTCGCGGATCGCCGCTGCCAGTGCGCCGATCGACTCGCCGAACCGGCGCGAGGTCCGCAGCGTCGCCACCCGGGTGTCCGGCCGCGCCGCCAGCCCGTCCACCAGATCGGCCAGCACCGCACCGGCTTCCACCGACGCCAGCTGGTCGGCGTCGCCCACCAGAATCAGCCGGGCATCCGGGCGCATCGCCTCCAACAGCCGGATCACATCGTGCGGCAGCCGGTTGGCCCGGTGGTGGCGGAACCGCACCGAGCTGTCCGGCCGCGAACCCAGCAGGGTGTGCAGCGTGGTCGCACCCAACCCGGCCAGCCGCGCCTGATCCACCGGCTCCAGCTCGGCCACCTCCGCGGCGACCGCCTCGGTCAGCCGGGCCGCGGCCTTACCGGTCGGGGCGGCCAACGCGATCCGCAGCCCGGGCGTGCCTGACCGTTCGGCGTGCTCGGCCAACAGCGCCAGCAGTCGCGCCACCGTGGTGGTCTTGCCGGTGCCCGGGCCGCCGGTGAGCACCGTAACCGGCTGTGACAGCGCGATTTCGGCGGCAGCACGCTGCTCGTCGAACGTGCCGGGTGGAAAAAGTCGCTCGAACGCGGGCAGCTCCGCCGGCACCGTCCCGGGCGCCGACAACGCCAGCAGGTCCGTGCAGACCTGCTCCTCCTCGCGCCAATACCGGTCCAGGTAGAGCAATCGGCCGTCATAAAGCCGTAGCACCTGCGCCTGCACCAACTGGCTGGCGCGCACCGCCGTCAGCCAAGCCCCCGGCTCCGGCCAGGACACCTGGGCATCGTCGGTGTCGGCGGCCACCGAGGACAGATCCAGGCAGACCGACCCGTGCCGCAACGCCCGCACGGTCAGTGCCAACGCCAAGCCCACCGTCTGGTCGGGTTCACCACTTAGCTCCGTGATGCGTTGGGCGGCATGTACGTCGGCGGCGTCCAGCACGCCGGCCTGATTGAAGTCCCGTAACAGCCCGGTGGCGCCGGTGGCCCCCCGCCACTCCAACAACTCGCTCATGCCGCCCGCCTTGCGTGCAACAGGTCGGACAACGCCACCACCAATGCGGTGGGTGGCCGCCAGTCGAACACCCCGGCCCGGTGGCCATCCACCACGGGGGTGTCCGGTCCGCACATCCCGCGCACGAACAGATACAGCACGCCGCCCAGATGCTGCTCGGGGTCGTACCCGGGCAGCCGCCACCGCAGGAAGCGGTGCAGCACCGCGGTATACAGCAGCGCCTGCAGTGGATAGTCCGAATGCAGCATGGCGGCGGTAAGCCGATCGAAGCCGTAGTCGGCGGCAGTGTCGCCGAGCCGGTTGGTCTTGTAGTCGACCACCAGAAAGCGCTGCTCCGGCACCCGCAGCACCACGTCGATCGAGCCGGACAGATATCCGCGCAGCGGCTGGCCGCCCAGCGCCTCGGTGGCCAGCCGGTCGGCATACGGGGCGAACGGGTCGTCGGCGGGCAGGTGCTCACGCAACAGCGTCCCGACCTCGGCCAGCCGCACATCGGGCGCTACGCCGCGAACGTCCCCGCCGGCCAGCGGGATCTCGAAATCCAGCTCCCGCAACCGGTCCCGGGTGCCGATCTCGCGCAGGGTCAGCCCGCCGGCCAGCGGCCCCAGCGGGGTGTCGTGCATGGGAATCAGTGCCGCGGCCAGCGCGGCAGGCTCGGCATCGACGGACCACCAAGCGGCGTGTTGGCGTACCTGGCCTTCCAGCTCGGCCGCCAAGTCGGGGGCGAACGGATCGGCGGTCTCCAGCCCGGCGTGCCCCAGCGAGCCGAACGCCGCCCCGGGGGGCGGCTCGGCCATCGGCGAGACCAGATCCGCGCCGACCGGCGGCGCCGCCACTGCCACGGGCACGTCGTCGGCCTCGTCGTCGCGGGCATTCAGTTCCGGTTCGCTGTGCACCCCGGAAACCCCGTCCGCTCCGGGCCCTGCGCTTTCTGAGGCATGCCGGATCAGCCCCGAATATGAGGTGCGCCGCCAGCCAGTGTCGATGTGCCGGTGGAAGTGCCGTGCTTCCAAGTCATCCGGAGGCCCCGCCGGGGCGACCGGGGCCAACGGGGCGATCACCGAATCCTCGATGACCAGACCGCCGGCGGCCTCCCACTCCCGAAAGCAGCTCAGGGCTTCCTCATCGGATGGTTTGGGCTCGCAGCGATCCGGCACCGGCGCCTCGCCGCGGCGCCGGCCCCGCAGCAGCCGGGACAGGCCGCCATTGGGTTCGTCGTAGGAGGCCGCCCACCACGCCACCACCTGCGACTGCGCGCGGGTCAGCGCCACATAGGCGAGCCGAATGTCGTTGCGGGCGGCCTCGGTCAGGCTCAGCCGTTGCACCTCGGTGTGGTCGGAGCTGTCCGGTCCACCGACATGCCGACAGCGGACGCCGGCTTCGTGGTACAGCGGGATGGCCTCGTCGAACATGTGCCGGTTGAACGCGAACGGCAGGTACACGATCGGGAACTGCAAGCCCTTGGAGCCCCACACCGTCAGGATCTGCACGGCGGCAGCGTCGGAGTCCAGCCGACGGTTGTGCTGCCCGCTGCCGTTGCCTTCCGTGCACTGGCGGCGCAACCAATCCCGCAACGCCGGCAGGCCCAGCCGGTCGCGGTGCGCGGCCTCATGCAGCAGCTGCGCCACATGCGCCAGATCGGTCATGGTGCGTTCCCCGCCGTACTCGCCGAGCAGGCGGCGCCCAAGGCCGGCCAACTGCGCCGCCTCGAATACCGCCGCCGGCCCGTGAAGCCGTAGCTCATCGGCCCAGTCCCGCAAGGTCGACGCCACGGCGTCGGTCAACGCGTCACCACCGGCGGCCAGCGCCGCGGCGGTATGGCCGAAGAACACCGTCGCCGCGGCGGCCCGCACCAGCCCACCGCGGTGGGTTGCTTCGAACGCCTCCAGCAGGCACAGCCAGTCGGCGGCCGCAGCGGAGGAGAACACGTCGGCGTCGCCGGTGAACACCGCGGGAATCCCGGCTCGCAGCAAGGCTTCTTGGCAGGCGGCGGCGTCCCTGCTGTTCTCGACGATCACCGCGACGTCGCCGGGGCTGATCGGCCGGCCGTCGAAGGTCGCGCCGCTGGCCCGCAAGGCGGCGACGTCGGCGGCCAGATCATCGGGGATATGGCGGCGCAGCTTGGGCATCGGGGCGACCCGGTCTGCGCTGACGCCGAAGGTCGCGCGGCCGACCACCCGTAGCCGGAACGGGGCGGTGCTGGGCGCACCGGCCAGCCGGGTCCCACCGACCGCGGCCTGCACGTCGTGGACCACGATCTGCGGATCCCCCAGCGCCGCACCGCCCATCACCGTCTGCAGCGCATCGACCAGCCCCGAGTCGCTGCGCCAGTTCACCGCCAGGGTGCGCCGCTGCCCGGCGGTGCGGGCCGCCTGCAGATAGGTGTAGATGTCGCCGCCGCGGAAGCCGTAGATCGCCTGCTTAGGGTCCCCGATCAGCACCACCGCCGAATGCCCGACGAAGCCGCGTTCGATCACCTGCCACTGGATCGGGTCGGTGTCTTGGAACTCGTCGACCATCACGATCGGCCAGCGCTGCCGCATCCGTTCGCGGGCCGGGGAGCTCTCGGGTTTCAGCGCTTCGGCCAGCCGGCGCAGCAGGTCGTCGTATCCCAGCACGCCGAGCCGGCGTTTGCGCAGTTCCAACTCGGTGCAGACCGCGTCGACGAATCGCAGCCGCACCTCGGCCACCGTGCCGGGTTCGGGATCCTGCGGGCGCAGTTGGGCATACGGATCGGAGACCACCACCCGCGCGAGTTTGAGTGCGTCGGTGTAACTCAGTGCCACCTCGTCGCGCTGCGTCCCGAACTTCGCCAGGTACAGGTCGTCGACGACCTGGGTCACCAGGTCGTCAAGGCTTTCCACCAACTCGACGCCGGCGCTGGTGTCACCGGCGATGCCCAGTGATTTGAGCACCAGATGACAGAACTGGTGGGTGGTGGCGATGGTCGCGGCATCGAAGCCCGCCAGCGCATCACGCAAGCGGCGCCGGCGCAGCTCCCGCTCGTCGGCGCCGCCGCTACACAGATGCGCGACAAGGTCATTGGGCTCTTGATTGCTGGCGCCGTCGAGCGCGGCCAAGGTCTCCACCAGTTGGCGGCGTACCCGGTCTCGCAGTTCCCGGGTGGCGGCGCGGCTGAAGGTGATCAGCAGCATCTCGTCCAGCGTGGCGTGCCCCTCGGCCAGATAACGGGTCACCAGACCGGCCAGTGTGAATGTCTTGCCGGTGCCGGCGCTGGCCTCCAGCACCGTGGTGGTGCCGCGGTCCGGCAGCGGGCCCAGCAGATCGAAGCGTTCCATCAGCGCCCTCGCCTCTCCGCGCGCAGCAGTGGCAGCCACAGCCGGGCCGCCAGCGCGCCCAGTCGGGTGTCCTCGCCGTCGATCTCCTCACCCGGACGCGGCGGCCCCTGCAGCACGTCGAACGATGCGCGGGGGCCCCAGACCCGGACGCTCGCGGGTTCGGCGTCCTCGCCGGGGTAGCGCTGGCTGGTCCACTTGCTGCTCGCATACCAGACCGGGTCGCGGCCATCGTGGCGCTTCTCGGCCCACGCGAACGACGTCTTGATCGGCAGCGGCAGCGGCTCGCAGCGCCCGATGTCATAGAGCCACAACAGCTGCCGCAACGTCTCGACCGGGTTGGGGGGCGGCCCGAACACCCGCTGCAGGGCGCGTTCGCCGTCGCGGGCCCGGCCGATGCAGCGCGCGGTCCATTCGACGCCGGGACGCTGGGCAGCCAGCGCCACCAGCGGAATCCAGGCCTGCAACAAATGGGTGTCCCGCAGCTTGGAGTAGTTGACCGACACCGTGGTCGCATCGAACACCGGGGTGACGGTGCCGGTCAGCCGCCGCCCGCCGCCGAGATCCAGATCGACGTCGTAGGTCGCCGGAGTGCCGTGGCGATGCTCAAGCGCCGCGGCCGCCAATCCCGCGACCCGGTCCCGGATCTGTTTGGCGGTGCGCCAGCCCAGTTGCCCCGGCGGCAGGCTGCCGCGCCGCCACTCGGCCGCGATGGCATTGGCAGGGTCGGTGCCCAGCAGCATGTCGTGCAGCATGCGATTGCCGACCGCCCATTCACCCAGCGCATCGATCTCGACGGGCATCCCGTCCTCGACCTCGTCGACCTCCCACGGCAGCGTGTAGTTCAGCGCACTGAAAAAACCCTTGACCGGGTCCTTGAAGAACTTCAGCAGGTCGACGAGCGCAACGTCTCCCGGTGGGGGCGGCGGCAGCGGGTCGGTGATGAACTGCGGTGCGGCACGGCGGGTTCCGGCGGCGGTTCTGGCGGCCAGCGGCACGGTCGGATCGAAGGTGAACGGCACGTCGGGGATCAACCGGCCCGGTTCGACGCATCTGACGTCGAACGGCTGCAGCGGATGCTCCACCACCAGGTGCTCGCGTACCGCCTCGGGCGTGGTCTGATCCAGGGCGTCGATCAACTCGGCCAACGGGACCGCGGGCGGGCGGGGGTGACCGCTGTGTTCATCGGCGCCGGTGTAGGTGATCACCAGCTTGTCGGTGGCCGCGGTGATCGCATCGAGCAGCAATTGCCGGTCCTCAGAACGGATGTCACGTTCCCCGGTCATCGGGCGCCGCGCCAGCACGTCGTCGCCGTCGGGCAGGTCCAGCCGGGGGAACACCCCGTCGTCCACACCCAGCAGGCACACCACCCGGTGTGGCACCGACCGCATTGGCACCATGGTGCACACCGTCAGCGTGCCGGTGCGGAAGTTGGCCCGGGTCGGGCGCCCGGCCAGGTGCCCGGCCATCAGCACGCGCACATCGGGCAGTCGCAGTGCGGTGTCGCTGCGGGCCGCGGCGTCGTCGAGCACTTGTGTCAACTCCCGCTGCAGATGCGCGCCCTGCCAGGCTTCGGTGCCGGCATCGGCCAGTTCGGCGACCCCGTCGCGCAGCGCGGTGATCCATTGTGCCAGCGGGCGGGTGCCGTCCAGCTTGTCGACCGCCGACTGCAACCGGGCGACGAACTCCGCCAGTTTCCCGGCCAGCTCCACCTGACTGCTGCCGACGTCGTCGAGGGGCAACGCGGTATCGAGCCAGGCCTGCGAATCATCGGACATCGCCACCCCGGTCAGGATGCGGTCCAGGCCGAATCGCCAGGTGTTGTGCACGACGTGGGACAGCCCGTAGCGCTCGCGGGTGTGCGGATCAAAACCCCAACGGATGTTGGCGGTGCGCACCCAGGTGGTGATCTGGGCCAGGTCGTTGTCGGTGAAGCCGAACCGCGCCCGCACCGGGTCGGTGTGGGCGAGGTTGAGCACGGCGGTGGCGGGGGCGCGCGGGTGATCTCCAGAAGTTCGGCGGCCACCGCCAGTAGCGGATTGGTCTGGGTCAATGCCCGGTCGGCGAGCTGCACCCGCAACCGGTGCGCCGGGTGGGTATCACCGGCCAGCTCGCCCAGACCGAAATCGGCGACGATCAACGGCGCATAGGTTTCGATGTCGGGGCACATGACCACGATGTCGCGGGGCTCCAGCGTCGGATCGTCGTGCAGCAGCCCCAGCAGGACTTCGCGCAGCACGTCGACCTGCCGGGCCGGGCTGTGGCAGCTGTGCACCTGCACCGAACGGTCGGATACGGCGAAGCTGCGGCCTTTGGGGCGCAGCGCGTTGGCACTCAGATCGGATTGCAACCAACCCAAGAGCGTGTCCGGTCGCGTTGCGGCACGCAGGTATTCGTCGCTGTCGGGTACAGCGGGCAGACCGCGCTGCAGCTCACGCAGATCGCGGCCCAGGGTCTCCAGCAACGGATGGCGTGCGCGGTGCCGGGTCTCGTCTTCGGTGCGCGGAATTGCACCGTGGACGTCGTCGAGCGAGCGCCACAGCGCATCGGACGGGTGCGGCAACCACAGGTGCAGGTCGTGATGGGCTGCCAGGGCCTCCAGCAGTTCGATATCGGTGCAGGCCAAGCGGGTATGCCCGAACAACGACAGCCGGGTCGGCAGCGTCTCGGTCGGCGCCCGGCGCAGTCGCGCGACCGTGTCGCGGTGCCGAACGTGCGGGGGATCGATACCGATGGCAGCCACCAGCGCCCGCCACAGCGGCGGCTGCCAACCCAGGTCGTCGTGCAACGCCGCACCGGCACCGTCGGCGATCTCGCCGGCGCTCCAGTCGATGAGCAGCTGCGGCCGCTGCCGGGCGTAGGAGGCGAACAAGCCGGCCAGCCGGCGCGCTACCGCATAACGCCGGCCGCGACGCAGCTCACCTTCCGGGCTGGGGTCGGCGTGGCCCAAATGCTTTGCCAGCGTGGTGCACCAGGGCGCATCGAGGTTCGCGTCAATCACCGCCAGCAGCGGCCAGGTCATGGCATCTGGGGACCATGGATCGTCGTCGCCGGCGCCGGTGATCTCGGCGATCAGCGAGATCGGGTTGCGAAACTCCACGCCCGCACACACCCCGTCGCCGTCGGGACCGGCGCCCAACACGTGCGACAGCCGCTGGGACAGCCAGCGCTCCACCCCGCGCGCCGGCACCAACACCAGCTCGGGGGCGAACGGGTCGCCCGGCGACGTCGCCAACAGCGCACCGAGGCCGTCGGCGAGGACGTCGGTGCGCTCGGCGCGGTGCAGGTGCAGTCCCATCGCGGCCACCATAAACCGCGTTGCCGACATCGCACCCTCGTAGGCTGGGACGGGTGAAAGCGGTCAGCTGTAGTAACGCGCAACTCGAGGTCGTCGACCTACCGACTCCGATCCCGGCTAAAGGCCAGCTCCTCATCGATGTGCTGCGGTGCGGCATCTGCGGATCTGATTTGCACGCCCGCCAGCACTGCGACGAGGTTGCCGAGGTCATGGCCCTGACCGGATACGACGGCTTCATGCGCTCGGATCAGCATGTGGTGTTGGGGCATGAAGTCTGCGGCGAAGTGCTCGACCATGGTCCGCGCACCCGCAAGGCGCCGCGCCCCGGAACCCGGGTGGTCGCCCTACCGCTGTTGCGGCGCGGCGACGCTGTCCATGCGGTCGGGTTGTCGGAATCGGCGCCGGGAGGCTATGCCGAGCAGATGCTCGTCGAGCAGTCGCTGGCGCTGCCGGTTCCCAACGGATTGTCGACCGATGCGGCCGCCCTCACTGAGCCGATGTCGGTCGCCTGGCATGCCGTGCGGCGCGGCGAGGTGCGCAAGCGCGACGTGGCGATCGTGATCGGCTGCGGACCGATCGGCCTGGCGGTGGTGTGCATGCTCAAAGCCCGCGGCGTACGCACGGTGATCGCCAGCGACTTCTCGCCCGGCCGGCGCGCGCTGGCCACCCGATGCGGCGCCGACATCGTCGTGGACCCGGAGCAGGACTCGCCCTACGCTGCGGCGGCGGGCCACGGCCACCTGGAGAAGGCACCGGATGCGCTGGGCCTGGCGGTGGGCACCGTCGAGAAGCTGTACAAGGCGCGGCTGCCCTGGTGGCACGTCTGGCGGGCCGCCGAAGCCGTCGGAGCCGCCACACCCAAACGCCCGGTGATCTTCGAGTGCGTCGGGGTACCGGGCGTCATCGACAGCATCATCGCCGGGGCTCCACTGTTCTCCCGCGTCGTGGTGGTCGGGGTCTGCATGGGGGCCGACACGATCCGACCGGCGATCGCGATCAACAAGGAGACCGATCTTCGGTTCGTCTTGGGTTACACGCCAATGGAATTCCGTGACACCCTGCACATGATCGCCGAGGGCAAAGTCGACGTCTCGCCGCTGATCACCGGCACGGTCGGACTGGGCGGGGTGGGAGGCGCGTTCGAGGCGCTGGCTGACCCGGCTAAGCATGCCAAGATCCTGATCGATCCCAAGAGCCCGGTGCAGGAGGTCCAGGAGTGACGGCGGATATCAAGCGCATCGCGATCAGCACCGGTGGCGGTGACGCACCGGGCCTCAACGCCGTGATCTATGCCGCCACCCTGGCCGGCCGAAGCCGCGGTTGGGACGTGGTCGGGATCCGCGACGGCTACAACGGGCTGCTGCTGGGTGAGGACTACCCCGACGGCGGGTTGATCGAGCTGACCCGTGACCGGGTGCGCGGCATCATCCACCAGGGCGGCACCATCCTGGGCAGCACCAACCGTGGCAACCCGATCGCCTACCCGGTGCAGCAGCCCGACGGCAGCTGGATCGAACAGGACCGTACCGACGAGCTGCTCAAGCGCATCGCCCGGCATGAGATCGACGCGTTGATCACCGTCGGCGGCGACGGCTCCCTGGCGATCGGCAACCACCTGCACGAGGCCGGGCTGCGGCTGGTCGGGGTACCCAAGACCATCGACAACGACCTGGAGGGCACCGCGGCGACATTCGGCTTTGACAGCGCCGTCGATTTCGCCTCGGAGTGCATCGATCGGTTGTTCTCCACCGCGACTTCGCACAGCCGGATCATCGTGGTGGAGGTGATGGGCCGCTACGCCGGCTGGATCGCGCTGCACGCTGGGCTGGCGTCCGGGGTGCATGCCATCTTGCTCCCGGAGATCCCGTATCGGCTGGAGCCGGTGGCCGCGCTGATCAATGAACGCGCACAACGCGGTTCGACGTACTCGATTGTCTGCGTCGCCGAAGGCGCCAAACCGGTGGATGGCGAACTCACCGTGGCGGGCAAGGCGGTGGGCCAGGCCGAACGCCTGGGCGGCGTCGGCGCGAAGGTCGCCGCCGAACTCGAGGCGCTCACCGGGCGGGAGTCGCGTGCCGTGGTGCTCGGGCACCTGTTGCGCGGCGGTTCGCCGACGTCGGTGGACCGGCTGCTGGGGCTGCGGTTCGGCGCCGCCGCGGTGCGGGCCCTCGACGAGGGGCACAGCGGGGTGATGGTGGCGCTCAACCCGCCGACGGTGGACTATGTGCCGTTGGCCCAGGCCACTCGCCAGCAGAAAATCGTTCCGCTGGACTGTGATTCGATCCAGACCGCACGCGACTTGGGTATCAGGTTCGGCGATGAGGAGGTTAAGCATGGCTGAGTCGGCGAAGCATCGGGGCGACTACGGCATCGACGGATCATTTCACCGGGTACCGCTCGGCGGGCAGCTCGCCACCCTGGCGATCGGGTGCGCGGTGCTGGCGATCTACGGCGGTATCGCCCTGGCCCGCGGTCCGCAGTGGGCCGGCGCGGCGGCATTGGTCCTTGACGCCGGCATCCTGGCCCAGGTCGGGCTGTATTGGCATGCGACGCGGTCCGGCAAGTTCGCTGTCTGGGTCGACATTCTCGACGGGTTGCGGCTGCGCGGCGACGAAACAGTGCTGGACATGGGGTGCGGGCGAGGTGCGGTGTTGTGCGCCGCGGCCAAGCGGCTGCCCCACGGTCGAGCGATCGGAGTGGACCTGTGGCAGGCCGACCAGACCGACAACTCCGCTGATGCCACCCTGGCCAACGCAGCACTGGAAGGCGTCGCCGACCGGATCGAGGTGCGCACCGGTGATATGACCGCACTGCCGCTGGCCGACGCCAGCGTCGACGTGGTGGTGTCCAACCTGGCGATCCACAACATCGGGTCGCGCGAGGGCCGCCGGCGTGCGCTGGCCGAGGCGGCTCGGGTGCTGCGGCCCGGCGGCCGGTTGGTCATCGCCGACCTGTGGGAGATCCGCAACCACGCCGCCCAACTGCGTGAAATCGGTTGGCATGACGTGACGTGGCACAACCTGGGCTGGCGGATGTGGTACGGCGGGCCCTGGGCGGCGACCCGCCTGGTCACCGGTACGAAGCCGAGCTGAGCGCCGGGCTCGGTCACGTCCGTCTCAGGCGTCACACGTGGGCGGCGATGTGGTGTGTGCCCGGCTCTGAGCGACAAGTTTGGTTATGTCAGGCCGTGGCGACCCGGGTGGGAATTGGGCGCCGACAAGTCGAACATGAGTTGACATAACCAAAGTTGTCGCTCAGAGCGGGCATGGGGCTTCGCCCCGATGTGGGGAATGAAAATCGCGGGCCGGTGCGGGTGGGGTTGCGTGGTTGCGTTCGTCGTGGTCCGGGTTGACGCTTAAGAGGTGTTTCGGCGACCCCGTCCCGCCTTGTTGCCGTCGAGTACGTCTCTAGAGCGTGGGGCTGGAGGGCATCCCTTTGCGGTTGTGCGAGGGATGTGGATTGTTGCCTGTGAGCACGCGAGTGAGACTTCTGTTTCATGTACGTCCTCCCCGAAACACGCTCCATTGCAGCAGGTTTGAGCGGAAGGGGAATGAACTGCCATGGAAGTCATTCATCCGCGGTGCGCGGGAATCGACGTGTCGAAAAGGGACGCCAAGGTGTGTGTGCGCATTCAGGGCCGCGGGCGCAAAGCCACGTCGTCGACGGTGACCACGTGGACATCGATGACCGGCAGCATCCTGGCGCTGCGCGAGCATCTGATCGCCGAGAAGGTGACATGTGTGGTGATCGAGTCGACTGCGGCGTACTGGAAGCCGTTCTACTTTCTGCTCGACGACGTGTTGAACGTGATGCTGGTCAACGCCCGCCACGCCCGCAACGTCCCCGGCCGCAAGACCGATGTCTCCGACGCGGCCTGGCTGGCTGAACTGGGTGCTCATGGGCTGGTCCGCGCCTCGTTCGTGCCACCCGAACCGATCCGGGCGCTGCGCGATCTAACCCGCGCCCGCACCACCATCGCCCAGTCCCGCACCAAAGAGATCGGACGCCTCGAGACGCTGCTCGAAGACACCGGGATCAAGCTATCGACGGTGGCCTGCGAGATCATCGGAGTGTCGGGGCGAGCGATGCTCGAAGCGCTCATCGCCGGCCAACGCGACCCGACCATGCTGGCTGATCTGGCCAAAGGACAGTTGCGCAAGAAGATCCCCGCACTGACCGAGGCGTTGAAGGGCCGGTTCAACGACCACCACGCGTTCATGGTGCGGTTCTACCTGGACCGTATCGACGCCCATGACGCCGACATCGCCCGCCTGGATGCGCGTATCGAGGAGCTGATCGCCCCCTTTCAGGCCGTCCGGGAACTCCTGGTGAGTATCCCCGGTTTCTCCTACACCGTGGCCAACGTGTTCATCGCCGAGACCGGCGCCGACATGAACGTGTTCCCCACCGCCAACCACCTGGCGTCCTGGGCAGGCGTCGCACCTGGCAGCAACGAATCAGCCGGGCGGATCAAATCGGCGAAAACCCCACCCGGCAACCACCACCTCAAAGCTGCACTCGGGGTGGCCGCGCTGTCCGCGTCGCGCAGCACCAACACTTACTTCGGTGCCCGTTTCCGACGCATCGCCGGTAGCCGACCACCCCGGCCCGGCGCTAAAAAATCGCGTCGCCAGTCCCTCGCCGGCCAGATCGCCATCGTCGCAATCGAACACAAGATGCTCACCTGCGCATGGCACATGCTGGTCAACGGCACCTTCTACCAAGACCCCGGCCCCGACTACTACACCCGGCACCAGCCGGCAAAAACCAAGGCCAGGGCCATCAAACAACTCCAAGCCCTCGGATACAGCGTCACACTCCAACCCCGCACCGATGCTGCCTAACACCGGACCGAGACCGCTCACCAGCCCTTGGTCACCTTCTATTTTCGAGTGAGGCGGGCATACGCACGCATCCCCTGGGCCCGTGACGGGTGGGGCAGTGCGGTCGCAGTCGTGTCAGTGCGGTCGCGGCCGGGTCAGTGCGTGGGCTCAGTATGCGACGGTAAACCCGTGCCGCAGTATCAGATCCGCGGTCACATCCGGGCGCTCCGCGAGCGGCCAGCACTCGACGGCGAATGCCCCGACGGCGAAGAACGCATAGTTGACCGAAGTCTCCGGGGTGGTGCGCGAGCGGTAGAGGATCGCGTCCGGGCACTCATCGGGCTCGGGCCACCAGCGCCGCACGGCGTCTGCCAGGTGCTGGCAGGTGGCCCACACCGCGTCGTGCTGGCCGGTGCTGATCTGATCGTCGACGCCGAGCGCATCCAGGTTGCGCTCGGTGCGCAGATCGAGCACCCGCAGGTGTCGGGCGGCGGACAGCCGCACCAGGTGGTGGCGGGCGTGATCGCCGGGGATCATCAGCCCGGTCAGTCGGTAGCGTTCCCGAAACGCGCCGACCAGATCGGTTGCCGCGTAACGGGTGCGGAACCCACCCGACGGCGGATCGAAGCGATAGCGCGGTTGGCTGAAGCCGCCCCAGGTCCACTGGTCGGGATGCTCGGCGTCGAGGCGCCACAGCTGGGTACCGGCGGCGATCCGCCGGCGCCGCAGTCCACTGGGCCGGGCATCGGGCAGCGGCGCCCGATAGCCGGCGGTGAGTTCAGGCACCGAGTGAGGTGAGCAGGCGACGCGCGGCCGACGCGGTCTCGCTGTGGCGTAGCGCCTCGGCGATCGAGACACCACCCAATTCGTCATGGGTGAGCCGCATGATGCGGTCGGCAGCCAGCGGGTCGGCGGTGAACCGACCCAGCAGCTCCAGGACCTCGGGCAGCTCGGGGCGCAGCCGGGCGTCGTCGAATTGCCAGGCCGGGAACCAGGTCTGGTTGCCGATGGCCGCGCCGATGAGCTTGCCTCGGCTGCGCAACCGGTGCACTGCCTGCGGCGTGCCCAGCCGCAGGAGATCTTGGACCTTCGGGGTGGGCAGCGCCCCGGCGACGAAGTCGTCGACGAGGGCGGCGCGACGCTGATCGTTCAGGGCGTGGGCGGCGATGCGTTCCAGGGTGCCCTGCGGTGCCGTGGGTGCCTCCAGCAGCGCGTCGAGGACAAGGGCGAACCCGGCGTCGGTGCGGGCGCGTTCGGCGACCTGGCGGGCGATCGGTGCGACGGCGGTGGGCATGGTCTAATCCTACTCGCCGTCGCTTAACATTGAAACAATCGAAACAATTATTCCGGGGTGGACCCCTGCCGGCGCCTCAGCGCGCGCCAGCCCAGCGCACCGGCCACCAGCGCGGCGATCGCGCCCAGCAGCGGCCAGACGCCCAGCGCGTCGACCCGATCGGCCAACCAGGACTGCACCGCAACCACCGCACCGATCACCGGGTCACCGGCGTCACCCTCGGCGAAGTACAACCGGATTTCGTAGTAGCCGTAATAGCTGACGTATAAACCGGTCAGCAGCACGATCACCCCGGCGATCCGCCCCACATACGGCAGCACCCGCCGCAACGCGGAGCTGGCAGTGGAACCCGCCACAGCCACCGCCAGCGCCGCAACGCCGACGGTGATGCTCATGCCCGCGGCGTAGGCGACAAAGGCCAGCACACCGTCCAACGTGGATCCCTGCCGGAAGGTCGTGCTGATCACTGCCAGAAACGGCGCGATGGTGCAGGACAGTGAGGCCATGGCGTAGCCGACGCCGTAGCCGTACATCGACCCCAGCCGTGCCGTGGGCGTGCCGCCCGCCATGGTGGGCAGCAGCAGCGGGATCTCGCGGCCGGCCAACAGCCAGGCGCCCATCGCCAGCAGCGCCACGCCGATCAGCACGGTGGCGAACGGTAGATACTTCTGCGCCGAAGCGATCAACGGCGAGACGGCCAATCCGAAGATTCCGAACACCGTCAGGAAGCCGGTCGCCATCACCATGGTCGCCACCGCTGCCCGGGCCAGTGCGACCGGGCGTGGGGTGTCCCGGCTGGCCGCGATCACCAGACCCAGATAGCCGGGGAGAAACGCGAACCCACACGGGTTCAGCGCCGCCACCAGCCCTGCGCCCAGGGCAAAACTGAGTGAGGCGGTGTCGATCACGAACCCGCGAGGGCCTGCAGTCGCCTGTTCAGCTCGGTTTCGGGTAGCGAGCCCGTCACCACCTCGACCCGTCCGTCCGGCTTGATGAAGGCGTACGCGGGCTGTCGAGTCACCCCGAACCTGGTCCACACCGCGGCGTCGGTGTCGGCCAACTCAGTGAATTCATCGACGCCGTACTTGGTGGCGAACGCGCGCAACGCGTCCAACCGGTCCTGCGCGCCGACGCCGACGAACGTCACCTTGGGGTGGGTGGCGGCCAGGTGGGCGACCATCGGTGCATCCCGTTGACAGAGCGGACACCAAGGCGCCCAGAACCACAACACGGCCGGCCTGCCGACCAGGCTCGCACCGGAAAACGGTCGGCCGTCGAGGGTTTGGGCGGCGAAATCCAGTTGGGTGTTCTCGGCCCTGGTCTGCGAACGGCAGCCGAAGATCAGTACGGCTATCGCTGCCACAGCCAGGAGCAGTACGGCCGACCGGCGACGCCCAGAGGCCTTGTCTTGCGGCATACCGGCGAGTATGCCACCGCAACCTGCGGAGCTATGGTGCTGCCATGGCACGCGGACGCCTGGAGCACACCGCCGACATCGCTGCGCCGCCCGAAGTCGTTGCGGCGTTTCTGGCCGACTTGGTCAACTACGAAGCCCTGCACCCGATGCTGTGGTCCACCATGACGGTGCGCCCGCATGCCGGCGGCACCCGGCTGCACGAACAGGTCGACATCAATGCGCCCAGGATGTTGATGAAGACCGTGCTGCGTGATGGCGGCAGCTCACACGCCGCGATGTGGGACAACCTGCGTCGCTATTTCGAACAGTGAGCGAGGCGGGCATGCTGGAAGCCATGAACCGAAGCCAGATCACCGAGCAGATCATCGCCGCCCGCCTCGCCAAGGGACTGACCTGGCAGGAGTTGGCCGACGCAATCGACAAGCCGGTGGTGTGGACCACCTCGGCGCTGCTGGGTTCACACCCCATTCCTGCCGAATCGGGCAAGGTCCTGGCGGGCCTGCTCGGACTGGACCCGGCGGTGGTGCCGGTGCTTGCCGCGGTACCGATGCGCGGCGGACTCACTGCACCGCCCACCGACCCGACCATCTACCGACTCTATGAGGCGGTGGGCGTGTACGGTCCGGCGATCAAGGAACTGATCCACGAGCAGTTTGGCGACGGCATCATGAGCGCGATCAACTTCAGCATGGACATTGAGCGCAAACCGCATCCGGGCGGTGATCGGGTGGTGATCACCTTCGATGGTAAATTCCTTCCCTACGAATGGAATTCAGCGGACTGAGCGCCAGTCGATGGCTACTCGTCAAGCACGCAGCCCGCAACCGCTGACTGCCGACCTGGTGTTGTCCGGCGGGGGAGTGCGTTTCGTCGGGCTGGTCGGATCGGTGGTCGCACTGATGGACGCCGGCTATTCGGTGCAGCGCATCTCCGGGGTGTCCGGCGGCTCGGTGGTGGGCACGATTCTGGCCGCCGCCGCCCAGGGCGACCAGCTGACCGCCGCGCAGGTCAAGGATCTGGCGCTGTCGGTACCGCTGCACACCTGGCGCGACGCGGGGCCACTCCCGCTGATTGGGCCGGTGTGGGGGTTCCTGCGCGACAGCGCCCTGTACCGCGGCGACGTCGCCCACGATTGGATCCGCAGTGAGCTGGCGAACCTGGGGGTGCGCACCTGGGGTGATCTGGGCTACGACGCCGACAACCTGATGCCCGAGCGACGCTACCGCGCCGTGGTCACCGTGACCGACGTGACGACCGGGCAGCTGGTACGGCTGCCGTGGGACTACCGGCGGGTCTATGGGCTCGATCCCGACGAGCAGTCCGTCGCCGACGCAGTGCGCGCCTCGATGGCGGTGCCGTTCTTCTATCGCCCGGTGACGCTGACCAGCGCCGGCGGGCTGCGCTCCACCCTGGTCGACGGCGGGGTGCTGTCGAACTTCCCGATCTACACCTTCGACCGGCTCGACGGCCGACCACCGCTGTGGCCCACCTTCGGGGTCACGGTGGTGCCGGAGATGTCCGATGGGATCGACGCCATGGTTCCGGTGTTGCGGCCGTTGCGCCTGTTCGGACAATCACTGCTGCTGGAGAACCTGATCAGCACCATGTTGGTCGGCCACGACCAGACCTACCTGAACCAGCCGTGGGTCAGCGTGCGGGCCATCAAGGTCAACTCCACCGATGTCAGCGTGCTGGACTTCGGCATCTCCCGTGACCGGCTCGAGAAGCTCTACGACAACGGCTACACCGCAGCGAGCGAGTTTCTGTCGAGCTGGGACTGGGCGGCCTACCTACGGCAGTTCCGGGCGTCGCATTACCCAAGCCAGGACACCGCCGACTCGGACTGATGCCGGGACCCCGCTGAACCTCCGGGCTCAGCTGCGGTGCTTGCCCAGCTCGGTGCTGGCGTCACCGAGCCGCACCGTGATGTCGGTGTTGCCGGCGGCCTCGAGCTGCTCGCGGCCCCGCAGGCGGTCCTGGATCTCGCGGGCCGCCCCGTTGATCCGCTCGATCTCACCGCGGAACACATCCGGTCGAGTCTCTTTGCTGGCGTAGTGGAAGTAGCTGAGCAGACTGCGCAGCAGCTCCAGTTTCTGCTTCTCGCGCTTGGCCAGGTCGTGCGTCGTCATCAACTCGACCCGCCGCACCGGGGGCAGGTCTTTCCAGTCCAGGACCACCTTGTTCTCATACCGGGGTTGCTTGCCCCGCCGCCCGAACCAGCCCTTCGGCTCGTCAGGGCTGTTGGCATAGCTGATGGTCCCGGTGAACCGCGACTCGATGCCCTCACCGAGTTCGGCCCGGTCGATCGCCGAATCCCACACCGTTCGCCATTCCTGGTTCGGCGCCAGCACCGTCAGTTCTTCGGGCAGTTGCAGCGCGACCACGTCCGCGTAGCCGTCCGAGGCGGTTTCGTAGCGGGCCACGGTGGGTGGTTGGTCGAAGGTGAACCGGATGTCATAGGCGGCGGTCTTGCCGAAGTTTCGGACCACCAGCTCGATGACGTGCCAGTCGGCGGCGTGCGGCTCCATGAACATCGCCACGTGCGGGCGGGTCTGCTCGGCGGCCAGCCGGCGGTTGCGCTGCAGTTGACGGTTCAAATAAAGCAGTGCCAGCACGGTGATACCGATGGCCAGCCAGGCGGCCCAGGCCAGCCAGGCATCGGCGCCCGCGTGGGCGACGTCGTACAAGCGGTCCTCAACTGATCCCATCAGCTATCCCCTCATCCGCCCATCAGCATGCGCCACCGGTCCAGGCTTCCGGCGCTGAATACGTAGTTGGATCGCTTGACCTCGGAAAGCGCCGCGCTCGAGTCGGCCGAATACCAGTGGCCGGGGAACACCGTCGGGTCGCCCGGCAGTGCGGCCAACTGTTGCAGGCTGCGGTACATCTCGTCGGAGTCGCCGCCCGGGAAGTCGGTTCGGCCGCAGCCCTCCAGGAACAAGGTGTCGCCGGCAACCAATCGACCGTCCAGCAGGAAGCACTGGCTGCCCGGCGTGTGGCCCGGTGTGTGCAGCAGCTCGATGTCGATGTCGCCGACGCTAACCCTGTCGCCATGATCATGCGCGGTCAGATCCGTCATCGGAATTTCGGTTACCCGCGAAACCCACTGTGCTTCATGGGTATTCACGTGCACCGGAACACTGGCCCGCTCCAGCAGCTCGGCGAGCCCCTTGAGCTCGAAGCCCATCATCTTGCCGCCGACGTGATCGGGGTGGTGATGGGTGACCAGGACGCCGGACAACCGCATACCGTCGGCCTCGAGCGCGTCGAGCAGATCACCGGCGGCATAGGCCGGATCGACCACGACGGCGTCGCCGGTCTGCCGGTCGCCGATCAGGTAGGCAAAGTTGCGCATCTGGGCGGCCATCGGGTCGCCGGCCGCGAAATCGCGTCCGGAGAGCAGCTGGCGGAAATACAGCCGGTCGGATTCGGGCACGCCCTCCAGCCTAAGCGCCGATTGCAAGCGCGGCGAAGCCGGGCGCCGCAGGTCGGCGCAGTCGGTCGAGCGCCGATTGCAAGCGCGGCGAAGCCGGGCGCCGCAGGTCGGCGCCGTCAAGCAAGCAGGCTTTGGCCAGCGTCTGTCATCGCGGTTTGGTGACCTCGTGGCGGAGGTTGTAACCTTCTACAGGCTTGCAGCGCCCGAAGGGGTCGCTGTAGGTGACCGCCCCCTTAGCTCAGTCGGCAGAGCGTTTCCATGGTAAGGAAAAGGTCAACGGTTCGATTCCGTTAGGGGGCTCGGTGGACGCCAGTCGGTGCGCCGACTAGCGCCGATCGGGGCGGTGTAGCTCAGCTGGTTAGAGCGCACGACTCATAATCGTGAGGTCGGGAGATCGAGCCTCCCCACCGCTACTGCAAGCAATTCGACATGTGAACGAAGGACGACAGACGTGGCCTCCAGTACTGATGTGCGGCCGAAGATCACCTTGGCCTGTGAGGTGTGCAAGCACCGCAACTACATCACCAAGAAGAACCGCCGTAACGACCCCGACCGGTTGGAGCTGAAGAAATTCTGCCCCAACTGCGGCAAGCACGAGTCGCACCGCGAATCTCGCTAAGGCAGGCCGACCGTGTCGTTGGCCGACCGCCTCGTTGGGGCGCGCTACCGCTATCCCGACCACTACGACGTGGAACGGGAGAAGATCCGCGAGTACGCACGCGCGGTCAAGGCAGTGGATCCGGCCAGTCTCGACCTCCGAGCGGCAGCTGACCTCGGCTACGACGGCCTGGTGGCGTCGCTGACCTTCATCTCGGTGTTCGGGCACATGGCGATTTCGGGTTTCTTCGAGCATTGCGGTGTCACCACCGACGACGCTCAGATCGTCCAGGTCGACCAGAAGATCGAATTTCTGCGGGCGATCAAGGAAGGCGACCGACTGTTTTGCGATGTGTCGGTCGAATCCGTTCGCCGCGCGCACGGCACCGACATCGTTGTGACCATGCAGGTGGTCACCAACCAGGCCGGCGAAATCGTGCAGAAGACATATACGACGTTGGCGGGCCGCGCCGGCGAGGGAGACAAGGGTTTCACCGATGGCGTTGCGTGAGTTCAGTTCGGTCAAGGTCGGCGATCAGCTGCCCGAGCGGGTCATCCCGTTGTCGCGGCAGGACCTGGTCAACTATGCCGGCGTGTCCGGCGACCTCAACCCGATCCACTGGGACGACGAGATCGCCCAGCAGGTCGGTCTGGACACCGCGATCGCCCACGGCATGCTGACCATGGGGCTGGGTGGCGCTTACGTCACGTCCTGGGTGGGCGACCCCGGCGCGGTGACCGAATACAACGTGCGCTTCACCTCGGTGGTGCCGGTGCCCAACGACGGCAAGGGCGCCGAGATCACCTTCAGCGGCCGGGTGAAGTCAGTCGACCCCGAATCGAAGACGGTGACCATTGCGCTTACCGCGACCACCGGTGGCAAGAAGATCTTCGGGCGGGCGGTCGCCTCGGCCAAGCTGGCCTAGGGAGGCGCAGCATGGCGATCAAAACTGATATCCGGGGCATGATCTGGCGCTACCCCGACTCGTTCGTGGTTGGCCGCGAAAAGATCCGCGAGTTCGCCCGGTCCATCAAGGCTGAGGACCCCGCCTGTTTCGACGAGGCGGAGGCGGCCAAACTGGGCTACGACTCGTTACTGGCGCCGCTGACCTTCGTGGCCATTCTGGCGAAGCTGGTGCAATCCGACTTCTTCCGCCACGTCGACACCGGATACACCACCATGCAGATGGTCCAGGTCGACCAGGGTTTCACCTACCTCAAGCCGATCAAGGCCGGCGACATACTTTACGCCCGGATGGAGATCGCCTCGGTCAATGAGCGTTTCGGTGCTGACATCGTGACGACCCGCAACATCTTGACCAACCAGGATGGCGACGTGGTGCTCGAAGCGTTCACCACGATGATGGGTCACGACGGCGACGATTCGGTCAACCTCCGGTGGGATGCTGAATCCGGTCAGGTCGTCCGAACAGCCTGATTAGTAACTGGCCATAGCGGCGAGGTACACTCGGACTTCGGGGTTTTCCCACCATTAGCGCGCTTTCCGTGAGGCGAACGGGGGGCGCGCGAATTGTGTGAGCCGGTGACGGCGAGCAGGTGAAACTTCCGAGCCCGCAGGTTGGTGCGCCAACCGCGAAGGGGCGTAGCTCAACTGGCAGAGCAGCGGTCTCCAAAACCGCAGGTTGCAGGTTCAAGTCCTGTCGCCCCTGCTGACGTGCCATGGTGGACACTGGACACCATGCGCGGTACGGCAATGAGGTAAGCGCGAACAACGAAGGAGCATGCGGTGACCGACGAGCTCGACCGTCCCGACGCCGCAGCCGACGGCGATAGCGATGCCGAATCCGGCAGCAGCAGTCGCACGGCCGTGGTGAGCAGGCAGGTCGGCGACCCGCTGCGGCCCACGGGTAAGCGTTCGCGGCGACGTGATGCCGGTGACGGCGCCGACGACGTGGAGTCCACGGCTACCGAGTTGGACGCGGAAGACGCAGCGGATGCCGCGAAGGCTAAAAAGAAGGCCAAGAAGAAGGCGGAAGGGCCCTCGCGCAACCCGCTCGTCTTCGTGTTGAACTTCCTCAAGCAGGTCGTCGGCGAACTTCGCAAGGTGATCTGGCCGAACCGCAAGCAGATGGTCACCTACACCGCAGTGGTGCTGGCGTTCCTGGTCTTCATGGTGGCATTGGTCACCGGGGCAGACTACGGATGGGCCCGGCTGGTGCTGCTGGTGTTCGGCGAGTGAAGTTATAGGAAGGACTGACAACCGTGACTACCTTCGACGGCGATACGCCTGCGGGCGAGCCGGTCGACGCGGCGGAGACCACCGAGGTTCCCGCTGAGGACTCCGCGGTGGAGGCCAACGAGTCCGCCGAGGCCGCTGACGCGGCTGAGTCCGACGAGGCTGAAGCCCCCGAATCCCCCGAGGTCGCTGAGTCGGCCCAGGACGAGCCGGATGAGGAACTGGACCCCGCGGTGGCGCTGAAAGCCGAGCTGCGCTCCAAGCCGGGCGACTGGTACGTCATCCACTCCTACGCCGGCTACGAGAACAAGGTGAAAGCCAACCTCGAGACCCGCGTGCAGAACCTCGACGTCGGCGACTACATCTTCCAGGTGGAAGTGCCCACCGAAGAGGTCACCGAGATCAAGAACGGCCAGCGCAAGCAGGTCAATCGCAAGGTGCTGCCGGGCTACATCCTGGTTCGGATGGACCTGACCGACGACTCCTGGTCCGCGGTGCGTAACACCCCGGGCGTCACCGGGTTCGTCGGCGCCACTTCGCGGCCGACTTCGCTGCCGCTGGACGACGTGGTCAAGTTCCTGCTGCCGCAAGGTGCGGCGAAGAAGCAAGCCCGGGGCGGAGCGGGTGCAGTGAGCGCCGCCGCCTCCGAGGGCGGTCTGGAGCGGCCGGTCATCGAGGTGGACTACGAGGTCGGCGAGTCGGTCACCGTCATGGACGGCCCGTTCGCCACACTGCCCGCCTCGATCAGCGAGGTCAACGCCGAACAGCAGAAGCTCAAGGTGCTGGTGTCCATCTTCGGTCGCGAGACACCCGTGGAACTGGGCTTCACCCAGGTCTCCAAGATTTAGTACGTAGGAAAGGAAACACCCCCTCATGGCCCCGAAGAAGAAGGTCGCCGGGCTGATCAAGCTTCAGATCAAGGCTGGCGAGGCCAACCCCGCGCCGCCGGTCGGACCCGCACTTGGTCAGCACGGCGTGAACATCATGGAGTTCTGCAAGGCGTACAACGCGGCGACGGAAGGCCAGCGCGGCAACGTCATCCCCGTGGAGATCACCGTCTACGAGGACCGCAGCTTCACCTTTGCGCTCAAGACCCCGCCCGCGGCGCGGATGTTGCTCAAGGCAGCCGGTATCGCCAAGGGCTCGGCGGAGCCGCACAAGACCAAGGTCGCCAAGGTGACCTGGGACCAGGTACGCGAGATCGCCGAGACCAAGAAGGCCGACCTCAACGCCAACGACATCGAGGCTGGCGCCAAGATCATCGCCGGTACCGCCCGCTCCATGGGCATCACCGTCGAGTAGTAGCCCTCGGCGAATAGACCGAGCATGACCGAGCGGGGCGAGGAACGAGCCCCAGCGAGGGAATGCGAGGGAGCATTCGACGAGAAACGAATACGTGGGAGGGCCAGCTTCGGCCCGTGAACCACAACCAACCACGAGATTGGATAACCAATGAGCAAGACCAGCAAGGCCTACCGCGCCGCCGCCGAGAAGGTGGACCGCGACAACCTCTACACCCCGCTGCAGGCGGCCAAACTCGCCAAGGAGACGTCCTCGACCAAGCAGGACGCCACCGTCGAGGTCGCTATCCGGCTCGGTGTTGACCCGCGTAAGGCCGACCAGATGGTTCGCGGCACCGTCAACCTGCCGCACGGCACCGGTAAGACCGCCCGCGTGGCGGTGTTCGCGGTCGGTGAGAAGGCCGAGCAGGCCATCGCCGCCGGCGCCGACGTGGTCGGCAGCGACGACCTGATCGAGAAGATCCAGGGTGGGTTTCTAGACTTCGACGCCGCGATCGCCACCCCGGACCAGATGGCCAAGGTGGGCCGCATCGCCCGCGTGCTGGGCCCGCGTGGCCTGATGCCCAACCCGAAGACCGGCACCGTCACCCCTGATGTGGCCAAGGCCATCACCGACATCAAGGGCGGCAAGATCAACTTCCGCGTCGACAAGCAGGCCAACCTGCACTTCGTCATCGGTAAGGCGTCGTTCGAAGAGGCCAAGCTGGCGGAGAACTACGGCGCCGCCCTCGACGAGGTGCTGCGGCTCAAGCCGTCGTCGTCCAAGGGCCGTTACCTCAAGAAGGTCACCATTTCGACGACGACCGGCCCCGGCATTCCGGTGGACCCGGCCGTCACCCGCAACTTCGCGGCTGAATAGGACCCACCGAAAAGCCCCCGCACGCTCGCGCGTGACGGGGGCTTTTTGCGTTGGCGGTAAGACAAAGAGTGTGGGTCAGGCGGCTTGCTTGGCGTAGCTGACCAGGCTGACGTCCAGCGCTTCGTCGGTGAAGTAGTACTCGCAGCCGCGCAGATACTTCATGTAGCGCTCGTAGACCTCTTCGGACTGGATCGCGACCGCCTCGGCGTGATGGGCTTCCAGTGCGTCGCCCCAGATTTTGAGGGTCTTGATGTAGTGCGACCGCAGCGAAAGCGCTTCGGGCACAGTGAAACCAGCCTTCTCGCCGTGGTCCACCATCATCTGAGTGGTGGGCAGCCGGCCGCCCGGGAAGATCTCGGTGAGGATGAACTTGATGAACCGGGCGGTCTCGAACGTCAGCTTCTTGCCGCGTGCGTTGAGCTCATAGGGGTGAAAGCTCACGCTGCTCTGGATCGTCATCCGGCCGTCAGCAGGCATGATGTCGTAGCAGTTCTTGAAAAAGTTGTCGTAGTTCTCGAAACCGAAGTGCTCGAACGCCTCGATTGAGACGATCCGGTCTACCGGCTCGTGGAACTGTTCCCAGCCCTGCAGCAGGACCCGCCGTGACCGGTCGGTGTCGATGGCGTCCAGCAGGCTCTGCGAGTAGGCGTGCTGATTCTTCGACAGGGTCAGCCCGATGACGTTGACGTCGTACTTCTCCACGGCGCGCTTCATAGTCGCACCCCAGCCGCAACCGATGTCCAGCAGCGTCATCCCGGGGCGCAGGTCCAGCTTGTCCAGGTTCAGGTCCAGCTTGGCGATTTGGGCTTCTTCCAAGGTGGCGTCCGGCGGCTCGAAGTACGCACAGCTGTACATCCGGGTCGGGTCTTGGAACAACGCGAAGAAGTCATCGGACAGGTCGTAGTGGGCCTGAATGTTCTGGAATTTCGGACGCATGTCTGCGGTCCGGGTCGATTTGTCCACCATCTGTGACTGATTGCCTTCCTGATGAAACCCGCTGAGACTGGACGCCATAACCGCCTTGTCGTCCGAGCCGGTCAACTGTTGCAGCTTAGCGGGTCGAGGGTGAATCGGTTGACGTGAAATGTAGCCAAGCCGGAACCCACGGCAGGCCGATCCCCACTATTTCTGCAGCGTGTACTGGTGGACGCTGGTGTTCCCGTCGCGGAACAGTCGCACGCAGCCGTTGAGGTACTTGTCGAACCGGTCGTAGGCCTCCTGGCCCTGCACCTCGATCGCCCGCTCCTTATTGGCCGCCAACATTGCCGCCCAGTCTTCCAGGGTGCGTGCGTAGTGCGGCCCGATCTCGTCGTCCCGGGTCACGGTGAAGCCGGCGTCGGCGGCGTACTTGCGGGGCAACCACGCCGACGGAAGCTGCCCGCCGGGGAAGATCTCCTTCATGATGAACAGCGTGAACTTGGCCAGCTCGATCGTCATCGGAATGCCCTTGGCCTGCGCCTCGTCCTGCCCGCTGATCGCGGTAATGGTGTGCAGCAGCATCCGGCCATCATCGGGCAGCGCGTTGTAGGTGATGTCGAAGAAGTCCGGCCAGCGGTCGCGGCCGAAGTGCTCGAACGCCCCGATCGACACGATCCGGTCCACCTTGTCGGTGAACTCCTCCCAGCCCTGCAGTCGCACCTCGACGTTGCGGTTGGTGTCCACCTTGGCCAGCTTGTCGATGGCGTACTGGCGCTGCTCACCACTGAGGGTGAGCCCGATGACGTTGACGTCGTACGTCTCCAGCGCCCGCTGCATGCAGGCCCCCCAACCGCAGCCGATGTCGAGCAGCGTCATGCCGGGCTCCAGGCCCAGCTTGCCCAGCGCCAAGTCGAACTTGGCGATCTGCGCCTCGTCGCAGGTGGTGTCCTTGTTCGGGTAGAACCCGCAGGTGTAGCCCATTGTCGGACCTAGGAACAGCTCGTAGAACTCGTTGGAGATGTCGTAGATCGACTGCAGTTCCTCGTACTTCGGTTCCAGCTTGGGCATGCTCGGTTTACTCGCGATCTTGTCTGATTAAGGGGAGGGTGTGAACAGACTACCGTTGCTCAGCTGGTATGAGCACTTCGGCGTGGCTTTGTCTGCCGACCGGCCACCGAGCGAGATTACCTCGCGGCAGCAAACGTCGTGGTCAGCTCGCTGATCACCGGGTCCCACAACTCTTCGGGCAAGTCGTGGCCCATGCCCTCGAACAGCACCAGCCGGGCGCGATCGATGGCGTCGGCAACCGCTCGTCCCCCCGAGGGGCGCATCAGCTTGTCGGCCAGGCCATGGATCACCACGGTCGGCGCGGTGATCAACCGGTCATAGGCGGCCAGACTGCCGCTGGCCAGAATGGCGCCGAACTGGCGGGCGATGCCCCACGGGTAGTAACTGCGTTCGTAGGCCTCAATGATGTTGGCCCGCAGCTGGTCTTCCGGGGCCGGGTAGCGCGGACTGCCGATGATCCGGCTGGCCCGCACCGCGTTATCGATGATCACGTCGCGCGGGGAGTCCGGTGACGGTCCAGTCAGCAGCGCCATGAGTGCGCGCGGTGCCGGCGGCGGAAGGAACCGCCGGTTGTTGCTGGAGAAGATGACGGCCAGCGAACGGGTCCGGGGTGCGAACCGCGCCGCGAAGACCTGCGCGATCATGCCACCCATCGAAGCGCCGACCACGTGCGCCTGCTCGATGCCCAGGTGATCCAGCAGGGCGGCGGCGTCGTCGGCCATGTCCTCCAGGGTGTAGACGGCCGGGCTGGGCTTGCCCAGCCAGAACCGCGCCATCCGAGGGACCAACGCGCCACGGGCATGTTCGCGACCCAGCTTGCTGGACAGGCCGACGTCGCGGTTGTCGTAGCGGATCACCCGCAGGCCCTGGGCGACCAGCTTCTCGCAGAACCCGGTGCGCCACAGCAGCAGCTGCGCGCCCAGTCCCATCACCAGCAGCACCGGCGGGTCCTCGAGGTTTCCCAGATCTTCGTAGAAGATCTCCAGGTCGCCCGAGCGGGCGGTACCGCTGCGCATCTCCACCACCGTCATACCCCCGGGTCGTCGTTGTCTTCGTGCTCGCGGCTGACGTCGACCATGAAGTTGGCGAAGTAACCGGTCAGCTGTGGGTCGGACATCATCTGCCAGCGCGGCGCCAGCAGCTTCATGTAGCGCTCCACATAGAGAAACTGCTTGCCGATCAGCACCAGCTCGCGGGGCAGCTTGACGTCGTAGGCATCGGCCAGCGCTCCGAGCTGCCTGCCGATGTCGGCGTAGGACATGTCGCCCAGCGATTTCATCGTCAGCGGGGTCGCGAAGGCTTCCAGGTCCTTGGCGGCCTGGCCCTCGGGTTTGACGGTGCCCACCGCACCCATCAGCACCACGATCTTGCCGGCCGCGGCGTGATCCTTTTTCACCAGCAGCGCGTAGACCAGCTCGCGCAGCAGCCACCGGGTGCGCGGGTCGATGCGGCCCATGATCCCGAAGTCCAGGAACACCACCCGGCCCTGGTCATCCACCAGCAGATTGCCGGCGTGCAGGTCGCCGTGGAACAATCCGTGCCGCAGCCCGCCCTCGAAGGTGGAGAACAACAGGGCCTTGACCAGCTCCACGCCGTCGAAGCCGGCTTTGCGGATGGCGGGGGCGTCGTCGATGCGAATGCCCGCCACGCGCTCCATCGTCAGCACCCGCTCGCTGGTGAAGTCCCAGTGCACGTCGGGCACCTTGATGTTGCGGCCGAGCGGGGAGGCGTGCAAATGCGACACCCAGGTCTGCATCGATTGGCCCTCGATGCGGAAGTCCAGCTCCTCGGCGAGGTTGTCGGCGAAATCGGCGACCACGTCACCGGCCGACAGTCGCCGGCCCAGCTTGGCCAGTTCCACGAGCTGCGCGAAGCGTTTGAGGATCTGCAGGTCGGCCGCGACCCGCCGGCGGATGCCCGGCCGCTGGATCTTGACCACCACCTCCTCGCCACTGTGCAGGGTGGCGAAGTGCACCTGCGCGATCGAGGCCGACGCGATCGGGGTCTCGTCGAACTTGGCGAACAGCTCCTGCGGTTCGGCGCCCAGTTCCTCGACGAATAAGGCATGTACCTCGGCCGGGTCGGCCGGCGGGACGGAGTCGAGCAGGCCGCGGAACTCGCGGGACAGCGGTTCGCCGAACGCGCCGGGGCTCGAGGCGATGATCTGACCGAACTTGACGTAGGTGGGGCCCAGATCGGCGAACGTCTGCGGCAGCTCGCGGATCACCTTCTGCTGGATCGGCCCGGGCCCGAGCAGCCGGGTGAAGACTCGGGTGGCGGCGCGGGTGAGCTGCCAGCCCGTGGCGCCGACGCGGGCCGCCTCAACCGGCAACGGCACCCGGTCCAGCTGGGCCACCTGGCGGGGTGGGGTCGCACTCATTGCTGCAGTCTGCCAAATCACCGGCGGAAGTTCTCCGTCAGCGCACCGCCCTCGGCTTCGGCGCCCGGTCGCCAGGGGGTAAGCCCAGGCACGGCCGGTCGCCGAAAGGCTCCGCGCGGCGGGCGCGCATCCGTAGGTTTGTGCCATGCGGATCCTCGACGTCGAATCGACCGAGAAGTTCGTCGGGCCGGTTGACGCACCCATCCAGCTGGTCCGGGTCAGCTACGCCGATGCCGCTGCGCGGACGCCGGTGCGTGTCGACGGTGACGGTCTGGCCGGAGAAACCGTCGCCGGACCCGGAAGCGGTGTCGTCGAGGTGCCGGTGACCGTCGACAACCCGGTGCCGGGGCAGCAGCGGGCCGCCCGGGTCAACGGCAGCCCTTTCACGTTCACCGTGGCCGAACCCGGCTGGACCATGTTCATGATCGGCCACTTCCACTACGACCCGGTGTGGTGGAACACCCAGGCCAACTACACCAGCGCGTGGACTGAGAGCCCGCTCGGCGCGTGCCGGCAGACCAACGGCTTCGATCTGGTGCGCGGTCACCTGGACTGGGCCCGCGAGCACCCCGAATACAAGTTCGTCCTGGCCGAAGTCGACTACCTCAAGCCGTACTGGGACACCCACCCGCAGCACCGTGCCGAGCTCCGCCGACTGATCGCGCAGGGCCGGGTCGAGGTGATGGGCGGCACGTACAACGAGCCGTCGACCAACCTCACCGACGCCGAAACCACGATCCGCAACCTGGTCGCCGGGATCGGATTTCAGCGCGACATCATGGGCGCCGAACCGGCGACGGCCTGGCAGCTCGACGTGTTCGGGCATGACCCGCAGTTCCCCGGGTTGGTCGCCGACGCCGGACTGTCCTCCAGCGCCTGGGCGCGCGGGCCGTTTCACCAGTGGGGCCCGATGGCGGATCGAGGCGATCCGCGCCGAATGCAGTTCCCCAGTGAGTTCGAGTGGATCTCGCCGTCCGGGCGCGGCCTGCTGACCCACTACATGCCCGCGCACTATGCGGCCGGCTGGTGGATGGATGCCCGGGAGTGCCTGGCCGACGCCGAGGCGGACGTCTACCGGTTGTTCACCGACATGAAGAAGGTCGCCGCCACCCGCAACGTGCTGCTGCCGGTCGGCACCGACTTCACCCCTCCTAACCGCTGGATCACCGAGATCCACCGGGACTGGAACGCCCGCTACACCTGGCCGAGGTTCGTCTGCGCGCTGCCCAGCGAGTTCTTCGCCGCGGTACGCGCCGAACTGCAGCAGCGCGGTGCGGCTCCGTCTCCGCAGACCCGTGACATGAACCCGATCTACACCGGCTGCCACGTCTCCTACATCGACACCAAGCAGGCCAACCGGGCCGCCGAACAGGCGGTGCTGGGCGCGGAGCGCTTCGGGGTGTTCGCGGCGGCGCTGACCGGTGCCGACTACCCGGAGGCGGCGTTGGACAAAGCCTGGGCGCAACTGTCCTACGGCGCCCACCACGACGCCATCACCGGCTCGGAGGCCGACCAGGTCTACCTGGACCTGCTGACCGGTTGGCGCGACGCCTGGCAACTGGGCACCGACGCCCGCGACAACGCACTGGCGGTGCTGTCGGGCTTGGTAAATACCGACGAGGGTGCCCAAAACACCGTGGTGTGGAACCCGGTGGCACGTGAGCGCACCGACATCGTCACCGTGCACCTGCCGGAGCCGCTGTCGGCGGGGGTGTGCGTCCTGGCCCCCGACGGCACCGAACTGCCCACCCACGTCGAACACGGCGGCAGCAGCGTCAGCTGGTTGGCCCGTGACGTGCCGTCGCTGGGCTGGCAGGCCTACCGGCTCACGCCCACCCCGGACGCCCACGGCTGGCAACCGATGCCCGGCACCCGCATCAGCAACGAGCACCACCAGCTGACCGCGGACCCGGACCGCGGCGGCGGTATCACCTCGTGGCGCCGTGACGGCCGCGAAATGATCAGCGCGGGAGGCCTGGGCAACCAGCTGGCCGTCTACGACGAATACCCCCGGCACCCGCAATCCGGTGAAGGCCCATGGCATCTGGTGCCCAGCGGGAACCTGTTCACCTCCGCGGTCGCCCGCGAGGTGACGGTCCAGGCCTACCGCGGTCCGCTGGGGGAGCGGCTGGTGGTCTCCGGGCGGATCCGCGACGTGCTGACCTACACCCAGACCCTGACGGTGTGGCACGGCGTGGACCGGGTGGACTGCTCCACCACCATCGATGAGTTCACCGGCGCCGACCACCTGCTGCGGCTGCGCTGGCCCTGTCCGGTGCCTGGCGCACTGCCGGTCACCGAGGTGGCCGACGCCGTCATCGGCCGCGGCTTCGGCCTGCTGCACGAGCCCAGCGGACGCTCGGTGGACACCGCGCAGCACCCGTGGACCCTCGATACCCCCGCCCACCGCTGGTTCGGGCTGTCCGCAACCGCGCGGATCCGCGTCGGCGACGGCTGCCGGGCCGTGTCGGTGGCCGAGGTGGTTACCGCTGGCGTGCCGGCACGGGAGTTGATGGTCGCGCTGGTGCGTGCCGGGGTCACCGCCACCTGCTCGGACGCCGACGGACCGCGCTACGGCAACCTCGACGTCGACTCCAACCTGCCCGACACCCGAATCACGCTCGGCGGGCCGGACCGCAACGCCCGGCGAGCGGCTCGCTGCTGCGCGTCGACCCCGCCGATGCGGTGGGCCTCGGGGCGCTCAAGGCGGCCGGCAACCCGACGGCGTGCGGCAGCGCGCAGCCCGTCGACCCGAACACCGTCACGCTGCGGTTGGTCGAGACCCGCGGCGCCGACGCCGCCGTCACGCTGCGCAGCGACCTGGGCCCGGTGACCGTACTGGGCCGAGCCGACCTGCTAGAACAGCCCCGCGAGCACCCGGCCCCCGACCGGCTGCACGGCTATGAGATCGCCACCGTCACCGCTCGCCTCGACGTCGAAAACCTGGGCACCGGCCGGCCGTTGGCGCCCGAATCCGAGGCAGCCCAACCGCTCTACGCCCGCTACTGGCTGCACAACCGCGGCCCGGCGCCACTAGGCGGCCTACCGGTGACCCCGGCTCTGCATCCGCACCGGGTCGACGCGAACGCGGGCGCACTGCTGGAACTGGATCTGACCGTGGCCAGTGACTGCGTCGACGCGGCCCTGTCCGGTCAGGTGACGTGGCAGTGCCCGGCCGGCTGGGCGGTCACGCCGACCGAACAGCCGGTGCGGTTGACGGCCGGAGGCCACGTGGACATCCCGGTGCGGGTGACGATCCCCGTCGATACCGCCCCGGGCCTCTATCCGCTGCGCGCTCGACTCGACCTGTCCGGTGACCTGCCGCGGGCCTGGCGCCAGCCGGTCGAAGACGTGGCGGTGGTGCGCGTCGGCGATCCGGGTTCCGACCGGCTGCTGTATGTGGACGACCCGTCCGCGATCGAGGTCACCGCCGGACGTGCCGCTCGGCTGACCGTCCTGGTCGGCACCGACGCACACGCCGACCTGGCGATCGAGGCACACCTGATCAGCCCCTGGGGCACCTGGGAATGGGCCGGGCCGCCGGCGCTGGGTGCGGTGGTGCCGGCTCGGGGCCAGGTGGAGCTGAGCTTCGACATCGCCCCGCCGGTGTGGGCCACACCGGGCACCTGGTGGGCGTTGGTCCGGGTCGGCGGCGCGGGCGCGCTGACCTATTCGACCGCGGTGCGAATGGCGGTGCTGGCGCCCGTCACGGTAGGTGTCGACTGATGGCCGCCATCCTCGCGCTGGATGTCGGCGGCACCAAGATCGCCGCCGGCCTGGTCGATCCCGACGGATCACTGACCTACACCATTGCCCTGCCCACCCGAGCGGATCAGGGCACCGAGGCGGTGTGGGCGGTAGTGACCGAGCTGATCGAGAATGCCCTGGAACGGGCCGGCGGGCGGGTGGATGCCGTGGGCATCGGCTCGGCCGGCCCCATCGACGTCAACGCCGGAACCGTCAGCCCGGTCAACATTGCGGGCTGGCGCGGGTTCGCGCTGCGCGACCGGGTGGCGGCCCTGGTGCCCGGGGTTCCGGTCCTATTGGGCGGCGACGGCGTCTGCATGGCGCTCGGCGAACACCGACACGGCGCCGGGCGCGGCACCCGATCCATGCTGGGCATGGTGGTCTCGACCGGGGTAGGCGGCGGACTGGTGCTCGACGGGGCGCCCGTCCACGGCCGTACCGGCAATGCCGGGCACGTCGGGCACGTCATCGTCGACCCCAACGGGGAGCGGTGCCGCTGTGGTGGCCGCGGTTGCGTGGAGACCATCGCCTCCGGCCCGTCGATGGTGCGCTGGGCGCTGGCCAACGGTTGGACGCCGGAAGCGTCCGGGGCAGATGCCAAGGCGCTCGCGGCGGCCGCCGAAACCGGGGACCCGGTGGCGCTGGGGGCTTTTCGGCGCGGCACCGACGCGCTGTCGGTGATGATCACCTCGGTGGCGGCGGTGTGCGACCTCGATCTGGTGGTGATCGGCGGGGGAGTCGCCAAGTCCGGCGCCTTGTTGTTTGACCCGCTGCGGGCGGCGCTGGCCGAACGTGCCGGGTTGGACTTCCTGGTCGGCCTGCAGGTGGTGCCCGCCGAACTCGGCGGCGACGCCGGGTTGGTGGGGGCGGCCGTGCTGGCCACCCTGCCGTGACCCTGTGCTGGTGGCGACACAGTGCGAGAAGGCCCCGCCCTGAGTCAGAGTCAACGCGATAGGTGGAGACGACCCCACTCGCACAGCTGGGCCAGCACCGGGGCCAGCGTCCGTCCGTACTCCGAGATCGAATAGTGCACACAGGGCGGCACGGTGCCGGCGTCGTGGCGCTCGATGATCCCGTCGGCGACAAGCTCATGCAGATGACGGATGAGCATTCGTTCGGTGATGCCCGGGATGCTGCGACGCAGCTCGGCGGTGCGCATGGGCCCGTCGGCCAGGCGCCACAGGATGGTGCCCTTCCAGCGGCCGTTGATGACCGTTAGTGCGGCATCGATCGGGCAGTCACTGACGAGTGTCTTTGATGCCGCCACCAGCGCTCCTCATGCTGACTATTTTGTCAGTACCTTGTTTTTTGTCAGCATAGCCATCACAGTCGATGATTGTGAAGCAGATTGTCGAGATCCTTGCGGTGGTGGTGGTGGGGATCCTGGTGGGTGCGGAGTTCTCGGTGGCGGCGTTCTTTCGCCCTATCCTCGGGCGCCTGCCCGACGACGCCTTCTGGGCTGCCCGCGGCGACGGCGCCGGGCTGCTGGGGAAGGTGATGCCGTTCTGGTACCTGGCCTCGTTCGTGCTGCTGGTGGCGGTCGGCGTCGTCGCCGACTCGCAGCGTTGGCTCATCGGTGTGGGCGCCGGCCTGATGGCGGCCGTCGTGATGCTGTCGGTGATGGTGCTGGTGCCGATCAACAACAAGATCGCGGCGTGGCGCACCACCGACGACGTATCCCGAGCGCTCGCGGCGCGTTGGGATCGGCTGCATTGGTTGCGGGTGGCGATGCTGGTGGTGATCCTCGTGTTGCTTGCGATCGGCGTGGTGAGTGGCTAGCTGTCGCCCGGCCGGCGGACCCCGTTTTGGCTGATCGGCCCTCGTCACGCTATGGTGTGTGGCGATCCACCACAGACCGTCGGTCACCGAGCAATCGGTTGAAGGTCCGGGAACATCCCGGCGGCCCACGCAGGAGGACGAGGCACCGGCCCCGCCGGCACACATTGTGACGCCCCGACCGCATTCCTGCGTCGGGGCGTTCGTTATTTCCCGGGTGTGTCACTCCAGACAAGTACGAGACAAGTTCAAGCGACACCGAGGAGGTATGCATGGCGCGGGCTGACAAGACCGCCGCCGTCGCGGACATCGTCGAGCAGTTCAACGGCTCGACCGCCACCGTGATCACCGAGTACCGCGGTCTGACGGTTGCAAACCTGGCGGAGCTGCGGCGTTCGCTCAGTGGCTCGGCAACCTACGCGGTGGCGAAGAACACGCTGGTCAAGCTGGCTGCGGCCGAGGCTGGGGTCGAGGGGCTCGACGAGCTCTTCGCGGGCCCGACGGCCATCGCGTTCGTGCAGGGCGAGCCGGTGGACGCCGCCAAGGCGATCAAGAAGTTCGCCAAGGACCACAAGGCGCTGGTCATCAAGGGCGGCTACATGGACGGTCGCGCGCTGACCGTCGCCGAGGTGGAGCGCATCGCCGACCTGGAGTCGCGCGAGGTGCTGCTGGCCAAGATGGCGGGTGCCATGAAGGCCAACCTGTCCAAGGCCGCCGGCCTGTTCGCCGCCCCGGCTTCGCAGATGGCCCGCCTGGCAGCCGCACTGCAGGAGAAGAAGCCTGCTTCGGAAGCCGCCCCAGCAGCACCTGCTGCCGAGGCCCCGGCCGAGACGGAAGCTCCGGCAGAGACCGCCGAGGCTCCGGCCGAAACCGCCGAGGCTCCGGCCGAAACCGCCGAATAACTAGGCACAACCCCAACCCAACTTCCGTAACCGGAATCAGAAAGGACCGAAATCATGGCCAAAATTTCCACCGAAGAGCTGCTCGACGTCTTCAAAGAGATGACCCTGCTGGAGCTGTCGGAGTTCGTGAAGCAGTTCGAGGAGACCTTCGACGTCACCGCTGCGGCTCCGGTCGCCGTGGCCGCCGTTGGTGCCGCCCCCGCCGCCGCTGAGGCCGGCGAGGAGCAGTCCGAGTTCGACGTCATCCTGGAGTCGGCTGGCGAGAAGAAGATCGGCGTCATCAAGGTCGTCCGCGAGGTCGTGTCCGGCCTGGGCCTCAAGGAAGCCAAGGACCTGGTCGACAGCGCCCCCAAGCCACTGCTGGAGAAGGTCGCCAAGGAGGCTGCCGAGGACGCCAAGGCCAAGCTCGAGGCGGCTGGCGCCACCGTCACCGTCAAGTAGTTTCGACTACGGCCCTGAACAGGGGAAGCCCCCGGAACCCGCGAGGTTCCGGGGGCTTCTGCTATTGCGGCCTGTTCGGTGGCGGGGATCGTCAGCGCCGGATTGAACTGGCGGAGACCCTCCTCGGCGATCGCCGCGATCAGCTGTGGCATTCCGCCGAAGTGGATGTAGACCGCCATCGTCGAAGTCCCAGCGGTGCCGGCGATCTTGCGGGTCTGCGGCGCGTCGGGTCGGCCACCGTGCGCGTGCCGCAACGGGTTCCCATGGGCTTCCATTGCAACTGGACACCCACCGACTGAGGCAGACCGCCGATAAGGTCGCACCTGTGCGCTACAGTGGCCCAAGCCACAAGCCAGTCGTGGCACAAACAGACGTTGCGGAAGGACCTCACTAATGGGTGTCGCCATCGAGGTACAGGGGCTTACCAAGTCCTTCGGATCGGCCCGGATTTGGGAAGACGTCTCCATGACAATTCCCGAGGGAGAGGTCAGCGTTCTGCTGGGGCCCTCCGGTACCGGCAAGTCCGTGTTCTTGAAGTCGCTGATCGGCCTCCTGCGCCCCGAGCGCGGTTCGATCGTCATCGACGGCACTGACATCCTGCAGTGTTCGGCCAAGGAGCTCTACGAGATCCGCACGCTGTTCGGCGTGCTGTTCCAGGACGGCGCGCTGTTCGGGTCGATGAACATCTACGACAACACCGCCTTCCCGCTGCGTGAGCACACCAAGAAGTCCGAGAAGGAAATCCGTGACATCGTCATGGAGAAGCTCGAGATGGTCGGTATGCCCAACGACGGCTACAAGTTCCCGGGTGAGATCTCCGGTGGTATGCGCAAGCGTGCCGGCCTGGCCCGCGCCCTGGTTCTCGATCCCAAGATCATCCTCTGTGACGAGCCGGACTCTGGTCTGGACCCGGTCCGCACCGCGTACCTGAGCCAGCTGTTGATCGACATCAATGCCCAGATCGACGCCACCATCCTCATCGTCACGCACAACATCAACATTGCGCGCACCGTGCCGGACAACATCGGGATGCTGTTCCGCAAGGAGCTGGTGATGTTCGGTCCCCGCGAGGTGCTGCTCACGTCCGAGGAGCCGGTGGTGCGCCAGTTCCTCAACGGCCGGCGTATCGGCCCGATCGGCATGTCCGAGGAGAAGGACCAGGCGACCGCGGCGGCCGAGGAGGCCATGATCGCCGCCGGCCAGAGCGATGGCGGCGTCGAAGAGATCGAGGGCGTGCCGCCCCAGCTCAGCGCGACCCCCGGCTTGCCGGAGCGCAAGGGCGTGGCACGCCGCAGGGCCCGGGTGCGCGAGATCCTGCACACCTTGCCGCCCAACGCTCAGGCGGCCATCCGGGACGAGCTCGAGGGCACCCACCGGTACGCGGTGCACGAGTTCCCCGCCGACGAAGAGGCTTCCACCGCGTCGATCCCGACCCCGCCTGGTTAAGTCCGTGCAGGCTCACGCCGTGTCAGCTCTTGACGGACGGACCTAAACGGTCCAATCTGGTCACCAGCACACGTGCGGAGAGCCCGGCGGAGGTCAGCCAGCACCGATAGGGCCCCGGGACATCGCAGTTGAGGATTGCGCCAGCCTGCGCTATTGTTGGACGTTGCGCTGGCTTCCTCCTGCCCATCCCTTACCCGCACCCGAACACCGCTGCACCAGCCTGAGTCACGTTTTGGCTCGTTTTGGCTTGTTACCTCGTGGTTTGGCTGTGCGTGAGACCGGACAGATCGTTTGCCAGCCGAACCAACGGTCGAATATTCGCAGCGAACGGGGTCCGGTGAGAGCCGGGATCCGCTGGCCGCATTAGGTGCTGGAAGGATGCATCTTGGCAGTCTCCCGCCAGAGCAAAAAGAACGCTTCAGGTACTACCACCCAGAATTCTCCCAATAGTTCCGTGCCCGGGGCCCCGAACCGGGTCTCCTTCGCCAAGCTGCGTGAACCTCTCGAGGTTCCGGGTCTGCTCGACGTGCAGACCGACTCGTTCCAGTGGCTGATCGGGGCGTCGGAGTGGCGCGAGAAGATGGCCCAGCAGACCGGTTCTGCCCCCAAGGGTGGCCTCGAAGAGGTTCTCGAAGAGCTGTCCCCGATCGAGGACTTCTCCGGCTCGATGTCGCTGTCGTTCTCCGACCCGCGGTTCGACGAGGTCAAGGCCCCGGTCGAGGAGTGCCGCGACAAGGACATGACGTACGCGGCCCCGCTGTTCGTCACCGCGGAGTTCATCAACAACAACACCGGCGAGATCAAGAGCCAGACGGTGTTCATGGGTGACTTCCCGATGATGACCGAGAAGGGCACCTTCATCATCAACGGCACCGAGCGGGTGGTGGTCTCCCAGCTGGTGCGTTCGCCTGGTGTGTACTTCGACGCCAATATCGACAAGTCCACCGAGAAGACGCTGCACTCGGTGAAGGTGATCCCGGGCCGCGGCGCCTGGCTGGAGTTCGACGTCGACAAGCGCGACCTGGTCGGCGTTCGTATCGACCGCAAGCGCCGCCAGCCGGTCACCGTGCTGCTCAAGGCGCTGGGCTGGACCAGCGAGGCGATCCGCGAGCGCTTCGGCTTCTCCGAGATCATGATGTCGACGCTGGAGAAGGACAACGCCGCCAACTCCGACGAGGCGCTGCTGGACATCTACCGCAAGCTGCGGCCGGGCGAGCCCCCCACCAAGGAATCCGCGCAGACTCTGCTGGAGAACCTGTTCTTCAAGGAGAAGCGCTACGACCTCGCACGGGTGGGTCGCTACAAGATCAACAAGAAGCTGGGCCTGACCGCCAACCCGGGCGAGTCGCAGCCGACCACGTTGACCGAAGAGGACATCGTGGCCACCATCGAGTACCTGGTGCGTCTGCACCAGGCCGCTCAGGAGGGCGTGTCCGCCACCATGACGGTGCCGGGCGGCGTTGAGGTTCCGGTCGAGGTCGACGACATCGACCACTTCGGCAACCGGCGGCTGCGCACCGTGGGTGAGCTGATCCAGAACCAGATCCGGGTCGGGCTGTCCCGGATGGAGCGCGTGGTCCGCGAGCGGATGACCACCCAGGACGTCGAGGCCATCACGCCGCAGACCCTGATCAACATCCGCCCGGTGGTTGCCGCGATCAAGGAGTTCTTCGGCACCAGCCAGCTCTCCCAGTTCATGGACCAGAACAACCCGCTCTCGGGTCTGACCCACAAGCGCCGGCTGTCGGCGCTGGGGCCGGGTGGTCTCTCGCGTGAGCGGGCCGGCCTGGAAGTTCGTGACGTGCACCCGTCCCACTACGGCCGGATGTGTCCGATCGAGACCCCGGAAGGCCCCAACATCGGTCTGATCGGATCGCTGTCGGTGTACGCACGGGTCAACCCGTTCGGCTTCATCGAGACCCCGTACCGCAAGGTCAACGACGGGGTGGTCAGCGATGACATCGAGTACCTGACCGCTGACGAGGAGGACCGCCACGTTGTGGCGCAGGCCAACTCGCCGCTGGAGGACGACGGCCGCTTCACCGAGGATCGCGTTCTGGTCCGTCGTAAGGGTGGCGAAGTCGAGTACGTGTCGTCGTCCGAGGTCGACTACATGGACGTCTCGCCGCGCCAGATGGTGTCGGTGGCCACGGCCATGATTCCGTTCCTCGAGCACGACGACGCCAACCGTGCCCTGATGGGTGCCAACATGCAGCGTCAGGCGGTTCCGCTGGTGCGCAGCGAGGCACCACTGGTGGGTACCGGCATGGAACTGCGTGCCGCGATCGACGCCGGCGACGTGATCGTCGCCGACAAGGCCGGTGTCATCGAGGAGGTGTCCGCCGACTACGTCACGGTGATGGCCGATGACGGCACCCGGCAGACCTACCGGATGCGCAAGTTCAACCGGTCCAACCACGGCACCTGCGCCAACCAGCGTCCGATCGTCGACGCCGCCCAGCGTGTCGAGGCCGGCCAGGTGATCGCGGACGGCCCGTGCACCGACAACGGTGAGATGGCCCTGGGCAAGAACCTGCTCGTGGCGATCATGCCGTGGGAAGGGCACAACTACGAGGACGCGATCATCCTGTCCAACAGGCTGGTCGAGGAGGACACGCTGACCTCGATTCATATCGAGGAGCACGAGATCGACGCCCGCGACACCAAGCTGGGCGCCGAGGAGATCACCCGGGACATCCCGAACGTCTCCGACGAGGTGCTGGCTGACCTCGACGAGCGCGGCATCGTCCGCATCGGCGCCGAGGTCCGCGACGGCGACATCCTGGTCGGCAAGGTCACCCCCAAGGGTGAGACCGAGCTGACGCCCGAGGAGCGGCTGCTGCGGGCGATCTTCGGCGAGAAGGCCCGCGAAGTCCGGGACACCTCGCTGAAGGTGCCGCACGGTGAGTCCGGCAAGGTCATCGGCATCCGGGTGTTCTCCCGCGAGGACGACGACGAGCTGCCCGCCGGGGTCAACGAGCTGGTGCGCGTCTACGTCGCGCAGAAGCGCAAGATCTCCGACGGTGACAAGCTGGCCGGTCGGCACGGCAACAAGGGCGTCATCGGCAAGATCCTGCCGGCCGAGGACATGCCGTTCCTGCCGGACGGCACCCCGGTCGACATCATCTTGAACACCCACGGTGTGCCGCGTCGTATGAACATCGGTCAGATCCTGGAGACCCACCTGGGCTGGATCGCCAAGACCGGCTGGAACATCGATGTGGCAGCCGGCGTGCCGGACTGGGCGGACAAGCTGCCCGAGGAGCTGTACTCGGCCGGCGCGGACACCCGCACCGCGACCCCGGTGTTCGACGGTGCCCGTGAGGAGGAGCTGCAGGGTCTGCTCTCCTCGACGCTGGCCAACCGTGACGGCGAGGTCATGGTCAACGGTGACGGCAAGGCGATGCTGTTCGACGGTCGCTCCGGTGAGCCGTTCCCGTACCCGGTGACCGTCGGCTACATGTACATCATGAAGCTGCACCACTTGGTGGACGACAAGATTCACGCGCGTTCCACCGGTCCGTACTCGATGATCACCCAGCAGCCGCTCGGTGGTAAGGCGCAGTTCGGTGGTCAGCGCTTCGGTGAGATGGAGTGCTGGGCCATGCAGGCCTACGGTGCGGCGTACACGCTGCAGGAGTTGCTGACGATCAAGTCTGACGACACGGTCGGCCGTGTCAAGGTCTACGAGGCGATCGTCAAGGGCGAGAACATCCCGGAGCCGGGTATCCCGGAATCGTTCAAGGTGCTGCTCAAAGAGCTGCAGTCGCTGTGCCTCAACGTTGAGGTGCTGGCGAAGGACGGTGCCGCGATCGAATTGCGCGAAGGCGAGGACGAGGACTTGGAGCGGGCAGCCGCCAACCTGGGAATCAACCTGTCCCGCAACGAATCCGCTTCGGTGGAAGACCTCGCTTAATTACCAGCTACTAAACCCGCAAGGGGAAAGGGAGTTACGTGCTCGACGTCAACTTCTTCGATGAACTCCGGATCGGCCTGGCCACCGCCGAGGACATCCGGCAATGGTCCTACGGCGAGGTCAAGAAGCCGGAAACGATCAACTACCGCACGCTCAAGCCCGAGAAGGACGGTCTGTTCTGCGAGAAGATCTTCGGACCGACTCGCGACTGGGAGTGCTACTGCGGCAAGTACAAGCGGGTGCGCTTCAAGGGCATCATCTGTGAGCGCTGTGGCGTCGAGGTCACTCGCGCCAAGGTGCGTCGTGAGCGGATGGGCCACATCGAACTGGCCGCCCCGGTCACCCACATCTGGTACTTCAAGGGCGTTCCGTCGCGTTTGGGCTACCTGCTGGACCTGGCGCCCAAGGACCTCGAAAAGATCATCTACTTCGCGGCCTACGTGATCACCAGCGTTGACACCGAGATGCGTCACAACGAGCTGTCCACGCTGGAAGCCGAGATGGTCGTCGAGAAGAAGGCCGTCGAGGACCAGCGGGACGCCGACCTGGAGGCCCGCGCCCAGAAGCTCGAGGCCGATCTGGCCGAGCTGGAGGCTGAGGGTGCGAAAGCCGATGTGCGCCGCAAGGTTCGCGACGGCGGCGAGCGCGAGATGCGTCAGCTGCGCGACCGTGCCGGACGTGAGTTGGAGCGCCTGGGCAACATCTGGGACACCTTCGTCAAGCTCGCTCCCAAGCAGCTGATCGTCGACGAGACCGTGTACCGCGAGCTGGTGGACCGCTACGGCGAGTACTTCACCGGTGCTATGGGTGCCGAGTCGATCCAGAAGCTGATCGAGACCTTCGACATCGACGCCGAGGCCGAGTCGCTGCGCGACACCATCAAGAACGGCAAGGGGCAGAAGAAGCTTCGTGCTCTCAAGCGCCTCAAGGTGGTCGCCGCGTTCCAGCAGTCGGGTAACTCCCCGATGGGCATGGTGCTTGACGCGGTACCGGTGATCCCGCCGGAGCTGCGTCCGATGGTGCAGCTCGACGGTGGCCGCTTCGCGACCTCCGACCTCAACGACCTGTACCGCCGGGTCATCAACCGCAACAACCGGTTGAAGCGACTGATCGATCTGGGTGCCCCCGAGATCATCGTCAACAACGAGAAGCGGATGCTGCAGGAGTCCGTCGACGCGCTGTTCGACAACGGCCGTCGCGGCCGGCCGGTCACCGGACCGGGCAACCGTCCGCTGAAGTCGCTCTCTGACCTGCTCAAGGGCAAGCAGGGCCGGTTCCGTCAGAACCTGCTCGGTAAGCGTGTTGACTACTCGGGCCGCAGCGTGATCGTGGTCGGTCCGCAGCTCAAGCTGCACCAGTGCGGTCTGCCCAAGCTGATGGCTCTGGAGCTGTTCAAGCCGTTCGTGATGAAGCGACTGGTGGACCTCAACCACGCGCAGAACATCAAGAGCGCCAAGCGGATGGTGGAGCGGCAGCGTCCCCAGGTGTGGGACGTCCTCGAAGAGGTCATCGCCGAGCACCCGGTGCTGCTTAACCGTGCACCCACCCTGCACCGCCTGGGTATCCAGGCCTTCGAGCCGCAGCTGGTGGAGGGCAAGGCCATTCAGCTGCACCCGCTGGTGTGTGAGGCCTTCAACGCCGACTTCGACGGTGACCAGATGGCCGTGCACCTGCCGCTGTCCGCGGAGGCGCAGGCTGAGGCCCGCATCCTGATGCTGTCGAGCAACAACATCCTGTCGCCGGCCTCGGGTCGTCCGCTGGCTATGCCGCGGCTGGACATGGTGACCGGGCTGTACTACCTGACCACCGAGATCGAGGGTGACACAGGCGAATACACCCCGGCCGCCAAGGACCGTCCGGAGGCCGGCGTGTACTCCTCGCCGGCCGAGGCGATCATGGCTGTCGACCGTGGTGCGCTGTCGGTGCGGGCCAAGATCAAGGTGCGGCTGGACCAGCTGCGGCCGCCGACCGAGGTGGAGACCGAGCTGTTCGGCGTGAACGGCTGGCGTCCGGGCGGGTCGTGGATCGCCGAGACCACGCTGGGCCGAGTGCTGTTCAACGAGCTGCTGCCGACCGGCTACCCGTTCGTGAACAAGCAGATGCACAAGAAGGTTCAGGCCGTCATCATCAACGACCTGGCCGAGCGCTACCCGATGATCGTGGTCGCCCAGACCGTCGACAAGCTCAAGGACGCTGGCTTCCACTGGGCCACCCGTTCGGGCGTCACGGTCTCGATGGCCGACGTGCTGGTGCCGCCGCGCAAGAAGGAGATCCTCGACTCTTACGAGGAGCGTGCCGACAAGCTGGAGAAGCAGTTCCAGCGTGGCGCTCTCAACCGTGAAGAGCGCAACGAGGCGCTGGTGGAGATCTGGAAGGAAGCCACCGAGGAAGTGGGTCAGGCACTGCGTGACCACTACCCGTCCGACAACCCGATCATCACGATCGTCGACTCCGGTGCAACGGGTAACTTCACCCAGACCCGGACGCTGGCCGGCATGAAGGGCCTGGTGACCAACCCCAAGGGTGAGTTCATCCCGCGTCCGATCAAGTCCTCCTTCCGTGAGGGCCTGACGGTGCTGGAGTACTTCATCAACACCCACGGCGCCCGAAAGGGCTTGGCCGACACCGCGTTGCGTACCGCTGACTCGGGTTACCTGACGCGTCGTCTCGTCGACGTTTCCCAGGACGTGATCGTGCGCGAGCACGACTGTGGCACTGAGCGCGGCATCATCGTCGACTTGGCCGAGGTCCAGGCCGACGGATCGCTGATCCGCAACCCGTTCATCGAGACGTCGGCCTACGCCCGTACGTTGGCCGTTGACGCGGTCGATGACAAGGGCAAGGTCGTGATCGAGCGCGGTCATGACCTCGGCGACCCGTCGATCGAGGCCCTGTTGGCTGCCGGCATTGCCAGCGTCAAGGTGCGTTCGGTGCTGACTTGCGCCACCGGAACCGGGGTATGCGCCACCTGCTACGGCCGCTCGATGGCTACCGGCAAGCTGGTCGACATCGGTGAGGCGGTCGGCATCGTCGCCGCCCAGTCCATCGGTGAGCCCGGTACTCAGCTGACCATGCGTACCTTCCACCAGGGTGGTGTCGGTGACGACATCACCGGTGGTCTGCCGCGTGTGCAGGAGCTGTTCGAGGCCCGGATTCCGCGCGGCAAGGCGCCGATCGCCGACGTCGCCGGACGGGTGCAGCTCGAAGAGGGCGAGAAGTTCTACAAGATCACGATCGTGCCGGATGACGGTGGCGAGGAAGTGGTCTACGACAAGCTGCCCAAGCGTCAGCGGCTGCGCGTGTTCAAGCACGAGGACGGCTCGGAGCGGTTGCTGTCCGACGGCGACCACGTCGAGGTCGGCCAGCAGCTCATGGAGGGCTCGGCCGACCCGCACGAGGTGCTGCGTGTGCAGGGCCCGCGCGAGGTGCAGATCCACCTGGTCAACGAGGTCCAGCAGGTCTACCGGGCCCAGGGTGTGTCGATCCACGACAAGCACATCGAGGTGATCGTCCGGCAGATGCTGCGCCGGGTGACCATCATCGACTCGGGCGCAACGGAGTTCCTGCCCGGTTCGCTGACCGAGCGGGCTGAGTTCGAGACCGCGAACCGTCGCGTGGTGGCCGAGGGCCTGGAGCCCGCGGCCGGACGTCCGGTGCTGATGGGTATCACCAAGGCGTCGCTGGCCACCGACTCGTGGCTGTCGGCGGCTTCCTTCCAGGAGACCACCCGCGTGCTGACCGATGCGGCGATCAACTGCCGCAGCGACAAGCTGCAGGGTCTGAAGGAGAACGTGATCATCGGCAAGCTGATCCCGGCCGGCACCGGCATCAACCGGTACCGCAACATCGCCGTGCAGCCCACCGAAGAGGCCCGGGCCGCTGCGTACACGATCCCGTCGTACGAGGATCAGTACTACAGCCCGGACTTCGGCGCCGCCACCGGTGCCGCGGTTCCGCTGGACGACTACGGGTACAGCGACTACCGCTAGTCATCGACGAGAAGAGCCTCGGGGTGTATCCCCGGGGCTCTTTTCGTATCCGTCGAGCGCGAATCCTGCGACGTCGCGGCGGAGTGTCGCGTCGCAGGATTCCCACTCGGCGGACTCGTCAGGTTGCGGCCCGGCAGCAGACCGGGTTGCATCGTTGAGATGGGGGACGAAGTCGACCGCACCACCTATTCGCGCACCCAGCGTCGCCAATACCGGCACAAGATCCAGCAGTGCCTGGATGTTTTCGAGACGATGCTGGCGCAGGCCAGCTTCGAGTGTGAGCCGCCGCTGACCGGTATGGAGATCGAGGGCAACCTGATCGGCGACGACTACCGGCCGGCCATGTCGAACGCCGGCGTGCTGTCCTCGATCGACGATCCGGCGTTTCAACGCGAATTGGGTTCCTACAACATCGAATTCAACGTGCCGCCCCGTCAGTTCACGGCCCTGGCGGCGCTGGACCTGGAAGCCGAGGTGCGCGCCAGCCTCAACGACGCGCAGGCTAAAGCCCGCGCACACGACGCGGGCATTGTCATGATCGGCATCCTGCCGACACTGATGCCCGAGCATCTGGCCGGTGACTGGATGAGTGATTCGGCGCGGTACGCGGCACTCAACGACTCGATCTTCGCGGCGCGCGGCGAAGACATCGGCATCGACATCGACGGCCCCGAGCCGCTGAATCTGCATGCCGAGAACATCGCGCCGGAATCGGCGTGCACCAGCATGCAGTTGCACCTGCAGGTCTCGCCGGCTGACTTCGCCGACCACTGGAACGCTGCCCAGGTGCTGGCTGGCCCACAATTGGCGATCGGCGCCAACTCGCCCTACTTCTTCGGCCACCGCCTGTGGGCAGAGACCCGGGTGGAGTTGTTCGCCCAGTCCACCGATACCCGCCCCGACGAACTGAAAAACCAGGGGGTGCGGCCCAGGGTGTGGTTCGGCGAGCGGTGGATCACCTCGATCTTCGACCTGTTCGAGGAGAACGTGCGCTACTTCCCGTCGCTGCTGCCCGAGGTCTCCACGGAAGACCCAGCCGACGAACTTGCCCAGGGGCGCACCCCGCAACTGGCAGAGCTGCGGCTGCACAACGGCACGGTGTATCGCTGGAATCGCCCGGTTTACGACGTCGTCGACGGACGACCCCACCTACGGGTGGAGAACCGGGTCCTGCCCTCGGGTCCCACGGTCGCCGACATGGTGGCCAATGCGGTCTTCTACTACGGCCTGCTGCGCAGACTGGCGCGCGAGCAGCGCCCGCTGTGGACGCAGATGAGTTTCGCCGTGGCGCACGACAACTTTCGCCGGGCCGCGCGCCACGGTGTGGATGCCCGACTGTTCTGGCCGGAGCTGGGCGAGGTGAGCGTGCCGGAACTGACGCAGCGCGAGCTGCTGCCGCTGGCCCGCCAAGGCCTTGACGAATGGGGGGTGGGCGCCGAGGTGGCCGACCGGTTCCTGGGCATCATCGCGGACCGGGCGGCGACCGGGCGCAACGGCGCCACCTGGCAGGTGGCGACGGTCCGCGCGTTGCAGGCCCAGGGCCTGAGCCGGCCCGCTGCGCTGGCGGAGATGCTGAACCGCTATTGCACTCACATGCATGCCAACCAGCCGGTGCATACCTGGCCGATCGAACTGGGCTGAGGCGTCCGGGTCGGGCTAGGCTGGCCGCCGTGTTGATCGGATCCCATGTGCGGCCGCAGAATCCGTTGGCTGCGGCCGAAGCCGAGGGTGCCGAGGTGGTGCAGATCTTTCTCGGCAACCCGCAGAGCTGGAAGCCCCCCAAACCCCGTGATGACGCGGCGCAACTTCGCGCGGCGGCGCTGCCGATCTATGTGCACGCGCCGTACTTGATCAACGTCGCCTCCCCGAACAATCGGGTGCGTATCCCGTCGCGCACCATCTTGCAGCAGACCTGCGATGCTGCCGCTGACATCGGCGCGGTCGCGGTGATCGTGCACGGCGGCCACGTGACCGCCGATGACGACGACCCGCAAGCCGGGTTCGCGCGGTGGCGCAAGGCGCTGGACCGTCTGGAGACCACCGTCCCGGTGTACCTGGAGAACACCGCCGGCGGTGACTATGCGATGGCCCGGCACTTCGACACCATCGCCAAACTGTGGGACCACATTGGCGACACCGGCGTCGGGTTCTGCCTGGACACCTGTCACACCTGGGCGGCCGGGGAATCCCTGCCCGATGCGGTGGCACGAATCAAGGCGATCACCGGGCGCATCGATCTGGTGCACTGCAACGACTCCAAGGACGTGCCCGGCTCCGGGCGGGACCGGCACGCCAACTTCGGTGCCGGCCAGATCGATCCGGACCTGCTGGTTGCGGTGGTCGAGGCCGCGGCAGCTCCGGTCATCTGCGAGACCGCCGAAGAGGGCCGTAAGGCCGACATCGCGTTCCTAAAAGACCGGCTGCGGTAACCGCGACCGCCGGCGCGGTGGTCGCGGGTGCGCCGATGACCGCAAAAAACATCCGATTCGACTGTTTTATCGCAGATTAGACGATATTGAGTTGGTTGTGTGCTATAACTTTGCTAGGCGCCGTGACCGCGGGAGCTGCGCACGCGTCTCAGGTTGGAGGGGGTCCATATGCCTGAGCGACACCAGCATGGTGTGGGGGGAGTGTGCAGCTCCTAGTCCGGCGCCGCAAAACGACGGCGGTCACAGCCCGGGACTTCCCGACCCCGGGCCGTGACCGCCGTTTTTGTTTGCCGGCACCAATTTGATTACACCTATTGTGCGTGCGTGCAAAAACTGTAATATTCGGCTATGGCCGACACGCATATCGTCACCAACCAGGTCCTTCCGCTGGAAGGCTATAACCCGGCGGCGTCCCCGGTCCTCATTGAAGCGCTGATCCGCGAGGGCGGCCAATGGGGCGTCGACGAGGTCACCGATCTTGGGGCTCTTTCCGGATCTAAGCAGGTGCAGCGCTGGGGCGAGCTGGCTGACCGCAACCGGCCGGTGCTGCACACCCATGACGTCGTCGGTAACCGGATCGACGAGGTGGAATACGACCCGGCGTACCACGAGTTGATGCGCACCGCGATCGGCCACGGCCTGCACGCCGCACCTTGGGCCGACCCGCGACCCGGCGCGCATGTCGTTCGCGCCGCTCAAACCGGGGTGTGGACCGCTGAACCGGGCCATGTCTGTCCGATCTCGATGACGTACGCGATCGTGCCTGCGTTGCGTAATAACGCCGAACTCGCCAAGATCTACGAGCCCCTGCTGACCAGCCGGGTCTACGACCCCGAGCTGAAGGTGCCGGCTACCAAGGCCGGTATCACCGCGGGCATGTCGATGACCGAAAAGCAGGGCGGCTCCGATGTGCGCGCCGGAACCACTCAGGCGGTCCCGAACGCTGATGGCAGCTATAACCTGACCGGGCACAAGTGGTTCACCTCAGCGCCGATGTGCGACGTGTTCCTGGTGCTGGCGCAGGCTCCCGGGGGACTGAGTTGCTTCTTCCTGCCCCGGATCCTGCCTGACGGCACCCGCAACCGGATGCGGCTGCAGCGGCTCAAGGACAAGCTCGGCAACCACGCCAACGCCTCCAGTGAGATCGAGTACGACGGGGCCACCGCCTGGCTGGTGGGGGACGAGGGCCGCGGGGTCTCGGTCATCATCGAAATGGTCAACCTCACCCGTCTGGACTGCGCGTTGGGCAGTGCCACCAGCATGCGGATGGGTCTGGCCCGCGCTATCTACCACGCTCAGCACCGAAAGGCGTTCGGCGCCTACCTGATCGATCAGCCACTGATGCGCAACGTGCTGGCCGATCTGGCCGTGGAGGCCGAGGCCGCCACCATGGTCTCGATGCGGATGGCCGGTGCCACCGACAAGGCGATTCGCGGCGACGAACGGGAGAGTCTGCTGCGCCGGATCGGGCTGGCGGCCACCAAGTACTGGGTGTGCAAGCGCGCCACCCCGCACGCCGCCGAGGCGATGGAGTGCCTGGGCGGCAACGGCTACATCGAGGACTCCCTGATGCCGCGGCTGTACCGGGAGGCGCCGTTGATGGGTATCTGGGAGGGGTCGGGCAACGTCAGCGCGCTGGACACGCTGCGCGCGCTGGCCACCCAGCCGCAGTCGGTGGCCGTGCTCTTCGATGAGCTGGCCGAGACCGCCGGGCAGGACCCCCGGCTCGACACTCACGTCGAGGCGTTGAAGGGCCAATTGGCGAGCTTGGGCAGTGACGTGGTCGGCGCCCAGTACCAGGCGCGCAAGATTGCCGAGGACATCTGCCTGGCGCTGCAGGGCGGGTTGCTGGTGCGGCACGGCCACCCGGCCGTCGCCGAGGCGTTCCTGGCGACGCGGCTCGGCGGCCAATGGGGTGGCGCGTTCGGCACCTTGCCGGCGGGCCTCGACCTCGGGCCGATTATCGAGCGTTCCCTGGTGAAGGGCTGACATAATCGCGCCATGCGGCACCACATCGCCCCGGTCGAATTCGACAACCTGCGGACGATGACCTACGAGGTCGCCTATCGGGTTGCCCGGATCACCTTCAACCGTCCGGAGCACGGAAACGCGATCACCGCTGACACGCCGCTGGAACTGTCGGCACTGGTGGAACGGGCCGATCTGGACCCCAACGTGCACGTGATCCTGGTGTCGGGCCGCGGCGAGGGATTCTGCGCCGGTTTCGATCTGGGTGCCTACGCCGAAGGCTCGTCGTCGGCGGGCGGCGAGAACTACCGGGGCAGTGTGCTCGACGGCAAGACCCAGGCCGCCAACCACCGCCCGGATCAGCCGTGGGACCCGATGATCGACTACCAGATGATGAGCCGGTTCGTCCGCGGCTTCGCCTCGCTGATGTACGCCGACAAGCCCACGGTGGTCAAGATCCACGGCTACTGCGTAGCCGGCGGCACCGACATCGCGTTGCACGCCGACCAGGTGATCGCGGCCTCCGACGCCAAGATCGGCTACCCGCCGACTCGGGTGTGGGGAGTGCCGGCGGCCGGGCTGTGGGCACACCGGCTCGGCGACCAGCGAGCCAAACGTCTACTGCTGACCGGAGATTGCATCACCGGAGCCCAGGCCGCCGAATGGGGTCTGGCGATCGAGGCCCCCGACCCGGCTGATCTCGATGAGCGCACCGAACGCTTGGTGGGGCGCATCGCCGCAATGCCGCTCAACCAACTGATCATGGCCAAACTCGCACTCAACACCGCACTGCTGCAGCAGGGCGTGGCCACCAGCCGGATGGTTAGCACGGTGTTCGACGGGGTGGCGCGGCATACGCCGGAGGGGCACGCATTCGTCGCCGACGCGGTGGAGCATGGGTTCCGTGACGCGGTGCGGCACCGAGACGAGCCGTTCGGGGACTACGGTCGAAAGACCTCCGGGGTTTAGGCGGCCGCCCGATGTCCGACACAGTGCGTATGACAGCCCGCTCGGTAGTTCTGTCGGTGCTCCTGGGTGCCCACCCGGCGTCCGCCACCGCGGCTGAATTGCTGAGATTGACAACAGATTTCGGCATCAAGGAAACGGCCTTGCGGGTGGCGCTGACCCGACTGGTCGCTGCCGGAGACCTGGTCCGCTCGGTTGAGGGCTACGGACTGTCCGAGCGTCTGCTGGAGCGTCAGCGTTTACAGGACGTGGCCCTGAATCCGCAGACCAGGAGCTGGGACGGCAACTGGCTTGCCGTGGTGATCACCAGCACCGGCCGCGATGCGCGAACCCGGGCTGCCTTGCGCTCGGGGCTGGCCGAGCGTCGGTTCGCCGAGCTGCGTGAGGGATTCTGGATGCGCCCGGACAACATCGAGGTCGAGCTGGGTGAGAGTCTCGGGAGGTATACCCGGCTGCTCACCGCGCGTGACGAGAAGCCGGCCGAATTGGCCGCCACGCTGTGGGATCTGGCGGGATGGGCGCGGACTGGCCACGAGCTGCTCACCGCGATGGCCGACGCGCAGGACGTACCAAGCCGCTTCATCGTCGCCGCGGCCATGGTCCGCCACCTGCGCCGCGACCCGGTACTGCCCCCCGAACTGCTTCCGGCTGACTGGCCGGGGACGCGAATCCGTAGTCGTTACGAGGAGTTCGCCAATGAACTGGCAGCGCGACGCGACGTGGACCAAGAGGCGGTGCTGCGATGAGCGCGGTGCGTGTGGCGCGCAGCGGTCCGGTCACCACGGTGATCTTGGATCGGCCGCACGCCCGCAACGCCGTCGACGGCCCGACCGCGGCCGCGCTCTATCAGGCCTTCCACGAATTCGACCGCGACGAGAGCGCGTCGGTGGCCGTGCTGTGGGGAGACCACGGAACCTTTTGCGCGGGAGCCGATCTCAAGGCATTGGGTACCCCGAATGCCAATCAGACCCATCGCAGCGGTCCGGGGCCGATGGGTCCGACCCGAATGATGTTGTCCAAACCGGTGATTGCCGCGGTCAGCGGCTACGCGGTTGCCGGTGGCTTGGAGTTGGCGCTCTGGTGCGATATGCGGGTGGTCGAGGCCGACGCGACCTTCGGCGTCTTCTGCCGACGCTGGGGCGTGCCGCTGATCGACGGCGGCACCGTGCGGTTGCCCAGACTGATCGGCCACAGTCGCGCGATGGACATGATCCTCACCGGACGTGCGGTGAACGCCGACGAGGCGCTGGCGATCGGATTGGCCAATCGGGTTGTCCCCGCCGGTGAGGCGCGTTGGGCCGCCGAGCAGCTGGCCCTCGAACTGGCCGAGCTGCCGCAGGGCTGCCTGCGCTCGGATCGGCTATCGGCGCTGCGGCAGTGGGGCATGACCGAATCCCATGCGATGGACTCCGAATTCGAGAGCATCGAGCGAGTGGCCGACGAGGCGTTGCGCGGGGCGGGCCGGTTCGCCGGCGGGGCCGGCCGCCACGGCGCTAAAGCTTGATGGGCCGGACGCTCCCCGTTAGCGCTTGTCGGCGATGGTGTTGCCCGACCCACGGTTGTCGACCTTGGGATCGCCGCCGCGGTAGGTGATGGAGTTGTTGAGCCCGGTGATCGTCAGTGTCTTGTCGACGCGCTCGATGGTGATGCGGTTGTCGGCACCGGCTACGTTCACCGCCTCGCAGCGGCCCCGGACCGTCAGCTTGTTGTTCGAACCGGCGACGTTCAGCGATTTGCCCTCGGCGCAGTCCACGGCCGATGTCGCACCGAACGACTCGTATCTGATCGTGTTGGCGAACCGGCCGTCGTAGTTCTGCGAGATCCGCGAGGACTTAGGCGGCGCCTCCGACTCGCAGCCGGTGAGCACCACTGCAAGCAGCGTCATTCCTCCGGCCAGCAGCGAGCAGAGGTTTACCCGGAGAACGAAGGTCACGCCGGTACGCGCGCCAGCCGGTTTGTCATCCCCAGCTCGCGTCCGCGGTCGAACAGCAGCGGGTCGCCATTGTGGAAGTACACGGTCGTGTCGTTGCCGTAGACGGTGACGTCGTTGACGATGGTGTCGGCGATCACGGTGTTCTGCGAGCCCTGCGTGGTCACCGCGTAGCAGGTGCCCATCGCGTGAATGGTGAGGTTGACGCCGTTGATGAACAGCGTCCCACCGTCGCAGTCCAGCGTGTGGGTCTCGTGCACCCCATAGATGTGGATGTCGCCCGGCACGGCGCCCGCGCTCGCGGCTGCCCCCAGCGAACCGGCGACCAGACTCAGCAGCGCACTAACCAGCGCGGTCCATTTCATCTCCGAGCCCCTCTCACCGGACGTAATCTCGGCAAAGCTTACGTCGCATCAGCTGGCGCGTACGCGGGTTCCCCCACTAATCGTTCGATTAGAGTTCTGTGCTGATCTTCTCCGCACGATATGAAGGGCGTACGCCATGTCAGCTCGACCAGACCCACCCGCAGCGGGGGGTCGCTCGCGCGCCAACGGCAAATCGGGGGCGCGCCCGGTCAAGCTGAGCCGCGACGTCATCGTCAACGCGGCCCTGAACTTCCTGGACCGCGAGGGCTGGGACGCGTTGACCATCAATGCGTTGGCCACCCAGCTGGGCACCAAGGGCCCGTCGCTGTACAACCACGTGCATAGCCTCAATGATCTGCGCCGTGCCATGCGCATGCGGGTCATCGACGACATTCTGGAGATGCTGACCCAGGTCGGGCAGGGCCGTGCTCGCGACGACGCGGTGCTGGTGATGGCCGGCGCCTACCGCAGCTATGCCCACCACCACCCGGGCCGGTATTCGGCGTTCACCCGGATGCCGCTGGGCGGCGACGACCCGGAGTACACCGCCGCGGCTAGTGGTAGCTCGTGCCTGGCCACCGAGGCGCGTTTGGTGACATAACGCGCGCGCCTGGCCCAATTTGCATGTCCATTATGCAGCGGAGTAATCCGCAGCGGCCCATGCGACACGCCCGACCGCGGGGTAGCGGTGGGGCACCGACCGCGGATTTACGACAGTTTTGAACAGCGATACAGGAAGCCGGTAGATGCCAACCATTCAGCAGCTGGTCCGTAAGGGCCGCCGCGACAAGGTCGCCAAGGTGAAGACCGCGGCCCTCAAGGGCAGCCCGCAGCGACGGGGCGTGTGCACCCGCGTGTACACCACCACCCCGAAGAAGCCGAACTCGGCACTTCGCAAGGTGGCGCGCGTCAAGCTGACCAGCCAGGTGGAGGTGACCGCCTACATCCCAGGCGAGGGTCACAACCTGCAGGAGCACTCGATGGTGCTGGTGCGTGGTGGTCGTGTGAAGGACCTGCCGGGTGTGCGCTACAAGATCATCCGTGGCTCGCTGGACACCCAGGGAGTCAAGAACCGCAAGCAGGCCCGCAGCCGCTACGGCGCGAAGAAGGAGAAGAGCTGATGCCGCGCAAGGGCCCCGCACCCAAGCGTCCGCTGGTCAACGACCCCGTCTACGGGTCGCAGCTGGTCACCCAGTTGGTCAACAAGGTTCTGCTGGACGGCAAGAAGTCGCTGGCTGAGCGCATCGTCTACGGCGCTCTCGAGCAGGCTCGGGACAAGACTGGTACCGACCCGGTCGTGACGCTCAAGCGCGCGATGGACAACGTCAAGCCGGCCCTCGAGGTTCGCAGCCGCCGCGTCGGTGGCGCCACCTACCAGGTTCCGGTCGAGGTGCGTGCCGAGCGCTCCACCACGCTGGCGCTGCGCTGGCTGGTGAGCTTCTCGCGGGCTCGCCGGGAGAAGACCATGATCGAGCGCCTGGCCAACGAGATCCTCGATGCCAGCAATGGCCTTGGTGCTGCCGTCAAGCGGCGTGAAGACACCCACAAGATGGCTGAGGCCAACCGGGCGTTCGCGCACTACCGCTGGTGATCACGTCGGCGGCCTGACCGCCGACGCATCTGCGACAACAAGCAATTGAAGTAACCGAAAGAGTGGGAAGACTGCTGTGGCACAGGATGTGCTGACTGACCTGAACAAGGTCCGCAATATCGGCATCATGGCGCACATTGATGCTGGTAAGACGACGACGACCGAGCGGATCCTGTACTACACCGGCGTCAACTACAAGATCGGTGAGACGCACGACGGTGCCTCCACGACCGACTGGATGGAGCAGGAGCAGGAGCGCGGCATCACCATCACCTCCGCCGCGGTGACCTGCTTCTGGAACAAGAACCAGATCAACATCATCGACACCCCGGGTCACGTCGACTTCACCGTCGAGGTGGAGCGTTCCCTGCGTGTTCTTGATGGCGCCGTTGCCGTGTTCGACGGCAAGGAGGGCGTGGAGCCGCAGTCCGAGCAGGTGTGGCGGCAGGCCGACAAGTACGACGTGCCCCGAATCTGCTTCGTCAACAAGATGGACAAGCTTGGTGCGGACTTCTACTTCACCGTGCGCACCATCGAAGAGCGCCTCGGCGCTCGCCCGCTGGTGATCCAGCTGCCGATCGGCGCGGAGAACGACTTCGAGGGCATCGTCGACCTGGTCGAGATGAACGCCAAGGTCTGGCGCGGCGAGACCAAGCTCGGTGAGACCTACGAGACCATCGAGATCCCGGCCGACCTGACCGACAAGGCGGACGAGTACCGGACCGCTCTGCTGGAGGCGGTCGCCGAGACCGACGAAGCGCTGTTGGAGAAGTACCTCGGCGGCGAGGAGCTCTCGACCGAGGAGATCAAGGCCGGCATCCGCAAGCTCACGGTCTCGTCGGAGCTCTACCCGGTGCTGTGTGGCAGCGCGTTCAAGAACAAGGGTGTCCAGCCGATGCTGGACGCGGTGATCGACTACCTGCCGTCGCCGCTGGACGTCGAGTCGGTGCAGGGCCATGTGCCCGGCAAGGAAGACGAGATCATCAGCCGCAAGCCCAGCATCGACGAGCCGTTCTCGGCGCTGGCGTTCAAGATCGCGGTGCACCCGTTCTTCGGCAAGCTCACCTACGTCCGGGTGTACTCGGGCAAGGTGGAGTCCGGCACGCAGGTGGTCAACTCGACCAAGGGCAAGAAGGAGCGGCTGGGCAAGCTGTTCCAGATGCACTCCAACAAGGAGAACCCGGTCGACTCGGCGTTCGCCGGCCACATCTACGCGATGATCGGCCTGAAGGACACCACCACCGGCGACACCCTGTGCGACCCGAACCACCAGATCGTGCTGGAGTCGATGACGTTCCCGGCCCCGGTCATCGAGGTGGCCATCGAGCCCAAGACCAAGAGTGACCAGGAGAAGCTCTCCCTGGCGATCCAGAAGCTGGCTGAAGAGGACCCCACCTTCAAGGTGCACCTCGACCAGGAGACCGGCCAGACCGTGATCGGCGGTATGGGCGAGCTGCACCTGGACATCCTGGTGGACCGCATGCGCCGCGAGTTCAAGGTCGAGGCCAACGTCGGCAAGCCGCAGGTGGCCTACAAGGAGACCATCCGCCGCAAGGTGGAGAAGGTCGAATACACCCACAAGAAGCAGACGGGTGGTTCGGGCCAGTTCGCGAAGGTCCTCATCGATATCGAACCGTTCACCGGCGAAGACGGTGCGACCTACGAGTTCGAGAACAAGGTCACCGGTGGCCGCGTGCCCCGCGAGTACATCCCCGCGGTGGACGCCGGGGCCCAGGACGCCATGCAGTACGGCGTGCTGGCCGGCTACCCGCTGGTCAACATCAAGGTCACCCTGACCGATGGTCAGTACCACGACGTCGACTCCTCCGAGATGGCCTTCAAGGTGGCCGGCTCGCAGGCGCTGAAGAAGGCTGCCGCTGCCGCGCAGCCGGTGATCCTGGAACCGATCATGGCCGTTGAGGTCACCACGCCCGAGGACTACATGGGCGACGTGATCGGCGACCTGAACTCCCGCCGTGGCCAGATCCAGGCCATGGAGGAGCGCAGCGGTGCGCGCGTCGTCAAGGCGCAGGTGCCGCTGTCGGAGATGTTCGGCTACGTCGGAGACTTGCGGTCGAAGACCCAGGGCCGGGCGAACTACTCCATGGTTTTCGACTCCTACGCCGAAGTGCCGGCGCAGGTGGCGAAGGAGATCATCGCGAAGGCAACGGGCGAGTAAGTAGCTGCCCGCCCGTGCCGCTACGGTGGCACAAACCCAAAAAGATCAATCCTGCTGTAACCCAGCACCAACAAGTCCAGGAGGACAAGAAGTGGCGAAGGCGAAGTTCGAGCGGACGAAGCCGCACGTCAACATCGGGACCATCGGTCACGTTGACCACGGCAAGACCACGCTGACCGCGGCTATCACCAAGGTTCTGCACGACAAGTACCCGAACCTCAACGAGTCGCGTGCGTTCGACCAGATCGACAACGCTCCCGAAGAGCGTCAGCGCGGTATCACGATCAACATCTCCCACGTGGAGTACCAGACCGAGAAGCGGCACTACGCCCACGTCGACGCGCCGGGCCACGCCGACTACATCAAGAACATGATCACCGGTGCCGCCCAGATGGACGGCGCGATCCTGGTGGTGGCGGCCACCGACGGCCCGATGCCGCAGACTCGCGAGCACGTGCTGCTGGCCCGTCAGGTCGGTGTGCCCTACATCCTGGTGGCGCTGAACAAGTCCGACATGGTCGACGACGAGGAGCTCCTGGAGCTCGTCGAGCTGGAGGTCCGCGAACTGCTGGGCGCCCAGGAGTTCGACGAGGAGGCCCCGGTGGTCCGGGTGTCGGCTCTGAAGGCGCTCGAGGGCGACGAGAAGTGGGTCAAGTCCGTCGAGGACCTGATGGACGCCGTCGACGAGTCCATCCCGGACCCGGTCCGCGAGACCGACAAGCCGTTCCTGATGCCGGTTGAGGACGTGTTCACGATCACCGGTCGTGGCACCGTGGTCACCGGTCGTGTCGAGCGTGGCGTGATCAACGTGAACGAGGACGTCGAGATCGTCGGCATCAAGCCCACCGTCACCAAGACCACCGTGACCGGTGTGGAGATGTTCCGCAAGCTGCTGGACCAGGGCCAGGCCGGTGACAACGTCGGTCTGCTGATCCGTGGTATCAAGCGTGAGGACGTCGAGCGTGGCCAGGTTGTGGTCAAGCCCGGCACCACCACCCCGCACACCGAGTTCGAGGGCCAGGCCTACATCCTGTCCAAGGACGAGGGCGGTCGCCACACGCCGTTCTTCAACAACTACCGTCCGCAGTTCTACTTCCGCACCACCGACGTGACCGGTGTGGTGACCCTGCCGGAGGGTACCGAGATGGTGATGCCCGGTGACAACACCGAGATGACCGTCAAGCTGATCCAGCCTGTCGCCATGGACGAGGGTCTGCGGTTCGCCATCCGTGAGGGTGGTCGCACCGTCGGCGCCGGCCGGGTCGTCAAGATCATCAAGTAGTACCTGCGTCAGCAGACCTAAAGTCCCCCTTTTCCTCCGGGAAAAGGGGGACTTTGCGTCTGCTCGCGGGCAGCTGCGCGCGGAATTAGAACACGTTCCATAAACAGCTGCTAGCCTCGTCGAGTGAGTGAGAGCCAGAACCACAATCTGCAGGGCAAGGTGGCCTTTGTTACGGGTGCGGCGCGCGGCCAGGGCCGTTCGCATGCGATCCGGCTGGCGGCCGCCGGTGCCGACATCATCGCCGCCGACATCTGCGGCCCGGCATCGGATGCCATCACCTACCCGGCGGCCACGCCCGAGGAATTCGCCGAGATGGTCAGCGGCGTCGAGGCCCACGGCCGCAAGGTGTTGGCCCGGCAGGTCGACGTCCGCGACGACGACGCGCTGCGCCAACTGGTCGATGACGGCGTCGAGCAGTTCGGTCGGCTGGATGTGGTGGTGGCCAACGCCGGTGTGCTGAGCTGGGGTCGGCTGTGGGAGCTCAGCGACGAGCAATGGAACACCGTCATCGACGTCAACCTGACCGGCACCTGGCGCACCATCCGGGCGGCGGTGCCGGCGATGATCGAAGCCGGCAACGGGGGCTCGATCGTGATCGTCAGCTCATCGGCCGGATTGAAGGCCACCCCCGGAAACGGCCATTATGCGGCGAGCAAGTACGCCCTGGTGGCCCTGACCAATACGCTGGCCCTGGAGGTCGGCGAGCACCGGATCCGGGTCAACTCGATTCACCCCTACTCCGTCGACACCCCGATGATCGAGCCGCAGGTGATGGCGAAGATCTTCGCCGAACACCCCGACTATCTGCACGCCTTCCCGCCGATGCCGCTGCACCCGCAGTCGTTCATGACGCCCGACAGTGTCTCCGACGTGGTGGTGTGGCTGGCCGGCGATGGCTCCGGAATCCTGACGGGAGTCCAGATCCCGGTCGACAAAGGCGCGCTCAAGTACTGAGTATTAACCGAATTCGAGCAAGGTCATCGACGGCCGGGTTCGCCGCACAAACGCCGCCTTGTCCCACTGCTTGGCGGTCAGCACTTTCCAGATACCGCGGCCGGGCGGCAGGGGCACGTCACGCGCGGACACGACGCCGGGCAGAGCGGTGAGCGCCGTTGCCTCCTCGGATGTCATCGCGAAGGGCATCGGTGGCGCCACGTAACGGTTGGACAGCCGGTAACCGCGCAGCGTCCGTCGACTGAACCAGTGCGGAATGCTGTCGAACATCATTCGACCGCCGGGAAAACGCTTGGCGCAGGCGGCGATCAGGCCCAACGCTTCCTCGGGTTGCAAATACATCAACAGTCCCTCGGCGGTCACAAAGACCCCCTCGCTGGTATCGACTCGGTCCATCCAACTCAGATCGAGCGCCGACTGCGCCAGCGTCACGATCCGCTCGTGGCGGGATAGCAACTGATCGCGAAGCTCCACTACCGGTGGCAAGTCGATGGTGTACCAGGTGAGTTCACCGTTATCCAGCCTCCAGAAGCTGGTTTGCAAACCTTCGGCCAGCGCCACCACCGATGCCTTGGGGCGGGAAACGAGGTAGTCGCGGATCTGGTGGTCGAATGCCAACGCACGCAAGGGATGCGCCTGCGAGGGACGGCCGAACTTGCGGTAGTCGTACTGAATCGAATCGAATAGCTGCACGGCCATCGGGTCGTCGATCACGCTGTCCGGGCGTTTGGCCTCGCTACCTCGGTTGTGAAGTGTCCACAGTGTCGTGGCCGATACGCCCTTCAGGGACTCGCCGCTCGTCTGGGTCACGCTGTCTTCGCCCCGGTCATCAGTTGAGCTTGCAGGAAATCCAGCCCCTCACGCAATGAGATCTGGGTCGCGTCACCGTGGGAGGAGGACCGAATCCGGGCTCAGCACGGCCTGGACAGAAGCTGGTGCCCCATCCGGTACAGCGATCGTGTAGAAAATCCTGATGGTCACTAGCGCTTCGGGTCATGGGGTCGTTATCGTCGGCGGGGGCCTAGCCGCCGTGCGCACGGCCGAGGAATTGCGGCGCGAAGAATACGCGGGGCCGATCACCATCGTCTCCGACGAGTCTCGCCCGCCATATGACCGGCCGCCGCTGACCAAAGAGGTGCTGCGCGGCGAGCGCGACGACACCACGCTGGAGCCCCCGGAGTTCTACTCCTCCCACGACATCAGCCTGCGGCTGGGTTGCGGCGCGCGCAGCGTCGACACCGCCGCACAATCGGTGACGCTGGCAGACGGTGCCGTGCTGGGCTATGACCAACTTGTGATCGCCACCGGCCTGGTGCCGCGGCGCATCGCGAGCTTCGACGACCTAGACGGCATCCGCGTGGTCCGGTCGTTCGAGGACAGCCTGGCGCTGCGCGACGACGCGGCCGGCGCCAGCCGGGCGGTGGTGATCGGCGCCGGATTCATCGGTTGTGAGGCGGCGGCCAGCTTGCGCAAACTGGGCGTGGACGTCGTGCTGGTCGAGCCGCAGCCCACCCCGCTGGCTGCTGTGCTCGGTGAGCAGATCGGCGAACTGGTGGCCCGGCTGCACCGGGCCAACGGCGTCGATGTCCGCAGCGGGGTCGGCGTCGCCGAGGTCCGCGGTGCGGGCCGGGTTGAGACCGTGGTGCTCAGCGACGGCACCGAACTGGCTGCCGACGTGGTGGTGCTCGGCGTCGGTTCGCGGCCCGCGACCGAGTGGCTGGACGGCAGCGGTATCGACCTCGACAACGGGGTGGTCTGCGACGCGACCGGGCGCACCAGTGCGCCGAATGTGTGGGCCGTCGGGGACGTGGCGTTCTGGCGGGGCCGCGACGGGCACCAGGTGCGCGTCGAGCACTGGAGCAATGTCGTCACCCAGGTCCGGGCGATGGTCCCGACCATGCTGGGCCGGGAGTCCCTGCATGACGTAGCGGTACCGGCGTACTTCTGGAGCGACCAGTACGACGTGAAGATCCAATGCCTGGGTGAGCCGGAGGCCACCGACACCGTGCACCTGGTCGAGGACGACGGCCACAAGTTCCTGGCTTACTACGAGCGCGACGGCGTGCTCGCCGGTGTGGTCGGCGCTGGCCGGCCCGGCAAGGTGATGGGCGCGCGGGCCAAGATCGCCGCGGGAGCTCCGATCTCCGAAGTGCTGGGTTAGGTTTCCAGTGCCTTCGTGCAGCCGGCGAGGATCGCGCCGCAGCCGAACTCGCCCGTACGACGACGGGGGCCTGACATGGGTTATGCCGATTCGCTTTTCGACCTGACCGACCGGGTGGTGCTGATCACCGGCGGCAGCCGCGGCCTGGGCCGTGAGATGGCGCTGGCCGCCGCGCGCTGCGGTGCCGATGTGGTGATCGCCAGCCGCAAATTCGAGGCCTGCCGGGCCACCGCCGCCGAGATCGAGGCCGAGACCGGACGCGCTGCCCTGCCCTATGCGGTGCATGTCGGGCGCTGGGATCAGCTCGACGGATTGGTCGATGCGGCCTATAAGCGGTTCGGCAGGGTGGACGTGCTGGTGAACAACGCCGGTATGTCGCCGGTCTACGACAAGCAGACCGACGTCACCGAGAAGATGTTCGACGCCGTGGTAAACCTCAACCTCAAAGGCCCATTTCGATTGTCGGCGTTGATCGGTGAACGCATGGTGGCCCAGGGCCGGGGATCGATCATCAACGTCAGCAGCCACGGCTCGCTGCGCCCGCACCCGTCGTTCATCCCCTACGCCGCGTCCAAGGCCGGACTCAACGTCATGACCGAAGCGCTGGCCCAGGCGTTCGGCCCCACGGTGCGGGTCAACACCTTGATGCCCGGGCCGTTCCTCACCGATATCTCCAAGGCGTGGGACTTCGGCGAAGCTGACAACCCGTTCGGTGCCGCCGCATTACAGCGTGCCGGGAATCCGCCGGAGATCGTCGGCGCGGCACTGTTTTTGATGTCGGACGCCTCCAGCTTCACCACCGGCTCGATCGTTCGAGTCGACGGCGGCAGTGCCTAACGAAGGAGCAGATATGGCCTGGGATTTCTCCACTGAACCGGAGTTCGAAGCGAAGCTCGACTGGATCCGGGCATTCGTGCGGGACGAGGTGGAGCCGCTGGAGGTGCTGTTTCCCGGCTGCGAGTACCTGCCGCTGACCGAGGAACGCCGCCGGATCGTCGACCCGCTCAAGGACCGGGTGCGCGACCAAGGCCTGTGGGCTCCGCATCTGGGTCCGGAGCTGGGCGGCCAGGGCTTCGGGGCGGTGAAACTGACCCTGATCAACGAGATCCTGGGCCGGTCCAGCTGGGCGCCGATCGTGTTCGGTACCCAGGCGCCCGACACCGGCAACGCCGAAATCCTGGCCCGGTTCGGCACACCAGAGCAAAAGGGCAGTTATCTAGCCGGGCTGCTGTCGGGGGAGATCTTCTCCTGCTTCTCCATGACGGAGCCGCAGGGCGGCGCCGATCCGCGGGTGTTCACCACACGGGCCGTCCGCGACGGCTCCGGAAAAGATGCGCCGTGGGTGATCACCGGGCGAAAGTACTTCTCCTCCAATGCGTCGGTGGCCTCGTTCTTCATCGTGGTGGCCATCACCGACCCGGATGTTCCGGTGCACCGCGGGGCCTCGACGTTCTTGATCCCGGCCGGTACGCCGGGCCTGGTCATCGAAGCCACCCATCACTTGGTGGGGTCGCATCCTCACGAAGCCGGGCATTCACTGGTGCGCTACGACGATGTGCGGGTCCCGGCCGATGCGATCTTGGGCGAGCCGGGTCAAGGCTTCCTGATCCTGCAGAGCCGACTGGCCGGCGGGCGCCTGCATCACGCCATGCGTTCGATCGGGGTGGCCCAGCGGGCTATCGACATGATGGCCCGTCGCGCCAAAAGTCGTTTTACCCAAGGCAGTTCGTTGGCCGACAAGCAGCTGGTGCAGGCGTTCATCGCCGACTCCTATGCCGAGCTGATCCCGTTTCGGCTGACGGTGCTGCACGCGGCCTGGCTGATCGACTCCGGCGACGAGAAGGCGGCCCGAGCCGAGATCGGGGTCTGCAAGATCCTGGCGTCGCAGGTGCTCAAGTCGATCGGTTTGCGCGCGATCCAGGTGCACGGCGCGATGGGCCTGACCGAACAGCTGCCGCTGACCAATGTGCTCCTGGGTGGGGTGGCGCTGGGCCTGGCAGACGGTCCCACCGAGGCGCACAAGGTGAACCTGGCCCGGTTGCTGCTCAAGGATTACGAGGCCGAGGACCCGGAGTGGCCCAGCGAGTTCCTGGACAACCGCATCGAGGCCGCGCGCGCGAAATACGGTGACCGCCTTGACCGGATCCCGGCGGTGCCATGACCGTCAGCATGAGGCCACCGCCGAGGTGGAACGGATCCTGGCCGCGGCCGTGACGGTGCTGCAGCGCAGTGCGCCCGACCCGCCCCGAGTGTGCGACATCGTCGCCGAGGCGGGCTCGTCGAACTAGGCGTTCTACCGCTACTTCGCCGGCAAGGACGAGGTGATCCTGGCGGTGATGGAGCGCGGTGTCGCGATTGTGGGGTTCTATCTGACGCATCAACTGGCCAAGGAACCCACGCCCGCAGCCCAGGTCGCGTGCTGGATCCGGGGCGCCTTGGCGCAGCTGTCCGACCCGCACCTGCTGAACCTGAGCCGCGCCGCGAGCACCCAGCTGGCGGTCAGCGCCGAGCGGCCGCGCACCGACGAGGACATCCTGGCGCCGTTGCGCGACCTGCTCACCGCACCGGTCAGCGCGCTCGGCGGTGAAGACCCCCGCCGGGATGCCGATCTGGTCTTTGCCGCTACGTTGTCGAGCATGCGTGGCTACCTCAATGCCGGCCGGCGACCGAAGCGGGCCGATGTGGATCACCTGGTGTCGTTCTGTGTTCGCGGACTGGGGGCGGCCTGATGCGCGCGATCGTCTGCGAGCAGTACGGCCCGCCGGAAGATCTGGTGCTTCGGGAGCTGCCCGACCCGACGCCCGGGCCGGGCACGCTGGTGGTCCGGGTGCGGGCCGCGGCGGTCAACTTCCCCGACGTGCTGCTGATCGACGGCAAGTATCAGCTGAAGATCCCGACACCGTTCACGCCCGGCAGCGAGCTGGCCGGTGATGTGATCGCCGCGGGTGAGGGCGTGCCGTTCGCGCCCGGCGACCGGGTGGTCGGTACGTCGTTCGTGGGAGGTTTCGCCGAGCAGGCGCTGGTGCCCGCGGCCGCGGCGAGCGCCATTCCCGACGGCATCGACTACGCGGCCGCGGCCGGCTTCGGAGTCACTTACCGCACGGCCTATCACGCACTGCGCTCGGTTGCCCAAGTGGCAGAAGGCGATTGGGTGGTGGTGCTGGGCGCTGCCGGTGGTGTCGGGCTGGCCGCCGTCGACCTGGCGGTGGCGATGGGTGCGAAAGTGCTTGCCGCGGCATCTAGTCCGGAGAAGCTTGCGGTGTGCCGCCAGCGCGGTGCGGCCGCGACGGTCGATTACGACCGGGAGGACCTCAAGGCACGGATCCGTGAGATCACCGGCGACGGCGCGCAGGCGGTACTCGACCCGGTCGGCGGTTCTTACGCCGAGCCGGCGCTGCGCAGCTTGGCCCGCGGCGGGCGCTTCATCACGTTGGGCTATGCCGCCGGGTCGATTCCGGCGATTCCGCTGAATCTGGTGATGCTCAAGGGCATCACGGTGCAGGGCATGGAGATCCGGACGTTCGCCACCGACTTCCCGGCGGAGAACGAGCGCGACCTCGCCGAACTGCATCAGCTGTTCGCGCAGGGCAAGGTCAGCCCCTACATCGGCGCCCGGTTCCCGCTCGCGCAGACCGCAACCGCACTGCGCCACGTTGCCGACCGCAAAGCGGTCGGCAAAGTCATCATCGACGTCTGACCCAGACCAAGGTGTTGAGCGTCGTCACACCCTCGGTGGTGGTCGTCGCCGACAGGGTCAGCAGGTCACCGTCCACGCGTGCCTGCCGCGGCTGCGGCCGCGCCAACAGCTCCGGCAGCATCGACACGCTCACGTCGTGATGCACCGTCGCGGTGTCCTCGTCGACGCGGAATCGGCCACCGTAGGCGATGTAGCCGGGCGGCTTCTTGTCGGGCACGGTCGCGTCGGCGCTGCCGGTCAGTTGCGCGGACATATAGCCGTCGGCGGTGTAGAGGATCAGACCGCGCGGCGTGGTGCCCAACGGGTGTGACACCGCGCCGGTATCGGCGTCGACCGAATCAAACGACGACAGTTCCCAGCCGCCCAGCAGCGCCTCGCGCAAAGTGCTCATCAGGGCATGATGACGGTTCGGGTCACCGGCTCGGCGGTCGGGCAGCCCGCACTGTAGCGCGCCCAGCGGGTGGTGCCCGACGACCGGCTCGTCACCCAGCCCAACTTCGTCGCCGAACGCGGCGACGACCACCTCAGTGGTCGGTAGCCTGGCTAGATAGTTTGAGAAATCGAAAGAGGCATCGCGATGGCGCGTACGGACAGTGACAGCTGGGACTTGGCCACCAGTGTGGGGGCAACCGCGACCATGGTGGCGGCGCAGCGCGCCCTGGCCACCTCGGGACCGGACAAGTTGATCAACGACCCCTGGGCGGCACCGCTGGTGCGGGCGGTGGGCATCGACTTCTTCACCCGGATGGTCGACGGCGACATCCCGGTCGTCGAAGGCGGCGAGTTCGACCCGATCCGGATGGGCCACGGCATGGGCGTGCGGACCCGATTCTTCGACGAGCACTTCCTCTCGGCGACCCGCAGCGGCATCCGCCAGGCGGTGATCCTGGCCTCCGGCCTGGATTCTCGTGCCTACCGGCTGGACTGGCCGGCGGACACCGTGGTCTACGAGGTCGACCTGCCGGAAGTGATCGACTTCAAGACCACCACGCTGCGCGATCTGGGCGCCGAGCCCACCGCGCAGCGCCGCACCGTCGCCATCGACCTGCGCGACGACTGGCCGAGCGCCTTGCAGGCTGCCGGATTCGACCCGCAGGCTCCGACCGTTTGGAGCGCCGAGGGTCTGCTGATCTACCTGCAGCCCGACGCCCAGGACGCCCTGTTCGACACCATCAAGTCGCTGAGCGCACCGGGCAGTCGGGTGGCGTGTGAGTTCATCAGCGACACCTCGGTCTTCGCCAGCCCGGCGTGGCGTGAACACCGGGAGAAGATGTCGGCGCTGGGGTTCGAAGTGGAGATCGGCGACCTGATCTACCACGGCGAACGCAATCACATCAGCGAGTACCTGACCCGCGCCGGCTGGACCGTGACCGGCCGACAGGTCCGTGAGCTCTACAGCGAGTGCGGCCTGGAGTACGGGGATGACGAACTGGCCGTCGCGTTCGACGACATGACCTACCTGAGCGCTGTCTTGCCTGGTCCAGCGGTATGAAAAAGGTCACAACGCCGGGATCCGGCGACGCGGCTTCGCGGTATCAGCGCGACGGTGGTGTGGTGCCCCCAGCAGGGCTCGAACCTGCGACCTGCGGATTAAAAGTCCGTAGCTCTACCAACTGAGCTATAGGGGCCGTGCTGAAACAGGATAACGCCCGCCGGATCGTGCTCCGCTCGGGACCGGTTTGAGGATTCGGGCCACTGTGCCCTAAGCTAGCGAAGCTCCCAACGTGAAACGTTGTGAGTGCCTCGGAGAGATTCGGTTCTGGCCCCCATCGTCTAGTGGCCTAGGACGCCGCCCTTTCACGGCGGTAGCACGGGTTCGAATCCCGTTGGGGGTACTCGCATCGTAGTAATAACGGAGCGAACAGCAAGGCCCTGTGGCGCAGTTGGTTAGCGCGCCGCCCTGTCACGGCGGAGGTCGCGGGTTCAAGTCCCGTCAGGGTCGCTTTACGCGGCGAGGCACCTGGTGCCTTCCGGCCAGGTAGCTCAGTTGGTACGAGCGTCCGCCTGAAAAGCGGAAGGTCGCCGGTTCGATCCCGGCCCTGGCCACTCAGGTTTTTGGTTCCGACCGGCAGCTATCGCTCTGCCTATTCGGGTCCGCGGGCGAACACGGGATCGAGAATCTCGCAGACCAGGCTGATCTGGTCGTCGAGATTCTCTCCGCAGGCCGATTCGAGATGCTCCTTGCGGCGCCATGCGGCCCATTTGGCCTGTGCGACTGCGCCGTAGCCGGCCAGGTGCGGGGCGACGGGTTCGAGGGTGACACCGCGGTGGCGCGCGACAGCTCGTGCCGAGCGGAGCAGATCGCCGGGGTCGATACCTTGGCGGGCAAGCGCGACGATGTCGACGTAGTCACGCCAGCGAGTGCTGGTGATGCCACGTTCGAGGATGGTGACACCCTTCTCTGCGACGGTTGTCTCAGCCGCGTAACCGAGGAGCGTGATCGGGTCGCCCAGGATTCGGTCGATGGTCACCTGCAGCGGTGGTGGCACTATCGGATCTCCGGTGGATACGTCCCAAACTGCGATGCCGTTCCAAGGCCCGATCGAGGCTGCGACTCGTACGCGCAGGCCGGGATAGTCCGCGTGCTCGCGTATCTCCTGCACGCTGATCGTGTCGATGTCCAGCACCACCCCGTCGTCGACGTTGATGGCAGCGATGTCACGGACTACCTGGGCGAGATGCTCGGCGGTGACATCCGCGGCGACGGCGTTGGCGTCGGCGTCTTTGGTGGGGCGTCGCACCCCGTAGGCGGCCAACAGAATTCCGCCTTTGAGGACGAAGTCGCCGGCATGTGGGGTACGGGTGAGTCGATCCAGGAAAGATTCGAGGGTGTGCCGGATCAGGTATTCCTGCGTTGGTGTACTGGCCCCGGTTTTCGCGGCGACGGAACGTGCGGCCGCCTGAATCTGGCGGAACACCCCGTCGCCGGAGGTCATCCCAGGATCTCCAATGCCTGGAGGACAGGGGATTTCGCCCGGGGTAGTTGCGACGCGATCTCGATCAGCCGGGCCGGTTTACCGCCTCGGCGCAGCCACTCCCGCAGCGCATCGCGCGCCAGTTCGTATCCGACGTCACCGCGCAGGCGGAATGCGTCGGTGATTGACCGTTCGGGGGAGTAGATCCCGATCGTTTGATCCGATCCTGGGATGGTGATCTCTTCGCGTCCGATCTCAAAGGTGGCCCGGTCGAAGTGGTGCCACGCGATCGCACCCGTGCTGGCCGGTGTCCGCGACCCGCGGGGGATCGCGACATCCAGCGCGGCAGGTATCGCATCGGTCAGATCGTGATAGGCGAGCGCGGAGGTCAGGCAGATCGTCGCCTCCGGGCGCCGTGTCGCGGCCTCGATCTGATCCCAGTCGGCGGCTGACGCCTTTACAGGGAGATAGACGCCGCGGGCGATGCGGTCGAACCGGCCAGCACGCGCGCTGCGGTAGAGCCCGCTGCGTGACAGGCCGGCCCGCTCCGCGGTGCTGGGGGTCAGAGCTTTCATCGCGGTACCGTCCTCTCGGCTGAGGCATGATACGAACTGTCTACAGCTAATGGTACCTGTAAACGGTTTGTATCGGCCGGAGTCAGGGTCGCATTGGAGCGATACGCTGCATCCGTCACAGCCCGATGTGTCCCGGCGATGTCACAAGAGCTCTACCCAACCGCTAGTCCGAGACGCTGAACGCCCAGTTCGGAGGGTGAGGCATAGTTCGGCGCCTTGGGGAAACGTGTCCACCTGCGAACCCAAAAGCGGAAGGTCGCCGGTTCGATCCCGGCCCTGGCCACCACGTTTGATCTGCGCGGACACGTCCAGGCATTCGATACCAGTCAGCTCTCGATCTCGGTGGACTGGTCGTTTTAAGCAGAGTCCCGCTGTTGTCGGGCGTATCGCAGGATCGACCCCGCCGTCAGGCATGCGGGTTTGTCGCGATCTGCAGCCTCGATCGGTAGGCCTGCGGCGCAACGCATCACCATCAAGGCGAGTGCGGTGTGGGTCGCATACGAGATGACCAGCAGGTTGACCCGAGCCTGGGTGCCGCTGATGGTCATCACGTGCTGACGTTTGCTCTCCCATCCCGGCCAGTTGAGGTCGGGGGGTCGTTGCAGTGGCGACCAGTTGACGTCGATGTCGGTGACGTCTCCGAGCAGGGGGGTCAGGACGGCGACCAGGTTCGGCAATTCATTGGTGATGCGATCCGCGCGTGGCCACCACGCGCCGTCGATGTCGCGGCCGAGTTGGTGGGCCACCGTGAGTCGAACGGGACGGGCATGGCGGGTGCCCGGCATGGCTAAGTTTCGCAACGTATCTCGCAATCCACGGGTGGCTCCGTCAGGGTCGGAATCGTCTGGCCCGCGGGGTTGCAGGTAGGCGGAGTAATCACAATTGCCCGTGGGGGCCGACCGGGGCGAGTCTGGGTGGGCCACCGCTGACAATGAAGCGGCTCACATTCGACCGTACGCGGCCCGCATCGTTTCGGGGATGGTTCGGTAAAGCTCGACGTGCGAGGGGAAATGCGGGCTGTCGGCCGGATCAGGCCCATAGACTGAGCCGCTGTGCACCGACCCTCGACCCGACGAGCGTCAGCGTTCGTCGTCGCCGCTGTGATCGCCTCTGCCGAGCTGCCAACCGCCGTCGCGGCTGAAGACAAGCTTCTGCTCGGTGGCGGCGCCGCGATCGTGCTGCATGACGACGCGCTGTGCACGCTGACCACTATCGGCCGCGACGGCACCGGCAAGCTGGTCGGCTTCACTGCCGCACACTGCGGCGGGCCGGGCTCGCCGGTGCTGGTCGAGGGCGCCGAGGACCACGGCACGGTGGGCACGGTCGTGGCCGCCGACGAGGCCCTGGACTATGCGGTGATCGAGTTCGATCCGGCCAAGGTGGCCTCCATCGCCGACTACGAAGGCTTTGGGATCTTCGGCATCGGCTCCGCCGACCCCGTCGAGCCAGTCGCCGCCGAACCCGGCGGCCCGGAGCAGCCCGCGGACGCAGCGCACGACGCCGTGCGCCACGCCTGCAAACTCGGGCGCGGCACAGGCCTCAACTGCTTCGACATCGGGCCCGCCGGCGTGGACCCCGCCGGCGAGGAGTGGTGGCAACCGGGCGATGACGGGGCGCCGGTCACCGTCGACGACCTACTTGTCGGCATGGTCCGCGACGGCACCGTCCCGACGGGTCCGCTCACGCAGCCGGGGCCGGGGATCGTGCTGTTCCAAGCGATCCTCGATGACGTCGACGCGAAGGGCGGCCCGGGCGCCGGGTTCGGCCGCCGCTCCTAGCCGCCCCGGGCCTACGACGCGGCCGGAACCGCGCCTTCTGGTGCTGCAGCGGCCGGCTTCCACACCGAGGGGTCGTTCGCCGGGAAGGTCCCGCACTGCTGGGCAATGCCCTGCGCGGACGATTCCTGCGTCCGGAAAAGCCCCGCGTAATTGGGGAACAGGACGGCGAATTGATCCACCTCGGTTTGCCGGGCCGCGGGATCCTTGGCGAGCAGGTTATTCATCCGGGTGATGATCTGGTCCTGCATCCACTGCGGCTCTTGGCTGTACTTCGTCACAATCGCGTCGTAGGCCCGCGGGTCGACGACCTTGGTCGCGGCCATCAACTGATCTGCCGAGCACTGCGTGGTCAGGATGGGCTCGGGAACGGCGTTGGGGTCCTCCGCAGCGGCCACACCCGCACCGCAGACTAGAAGGCCCGTACCAACTGCTACCAGGCCCGCGGCGCGCACGGACCAACTCACCGTAGATGTCATGAGGCCGGACGTTACCAGCTTCGGCATTGCTGTAAGCCGGCTTTGGGTCGAACGCGTGGTTGGTGACGGCGCTCGGCGGCATGAGAGCCTCAGGGCCGCAACGTCTCCGGGCAGAGCTCGGCCTGCGCCGCCTGAATCTGGACGTCGGCGGCTTCGGGGCTGTAATAGAAGGTGTTGGTCAGCTGGCGCACCAGATCACCCGGTGAGATGCCGGAGCGGTAGGTCCCGGTGTGGCCGTACATCCGCAACTCGGCGCAGATGTAGTGCCCCGAAGTCACCTTGACTTGGTCGGCCACCGGGATCGCCACCGGGGCGGCGTTGACTCGGGCCAGATAACTTGCGTCATCGGCGTGGGCAGCCGGCGCGGCGGTCAGTGCCGCGGCGGCCAGCAGGGGTGCGGCAATCCGGACGGTCACATGCATGACCTCCATCGTGCCACCGCCACCCGGCGATGGGGCGACTCTCGGACGGCCCAAAATCCCCGCACATCATCGCGCGCCTGGTTAGGGTGCCAGCCATGGCAGTCAAGGATTCCCGCGAGGTGGTTATCGAAGCGAGCGCGGAGGAGATCTTCGACGTCCTCGCCGACGTCGAGTCCGTCCCGACCTGGTCGCCGCAGTACCAGAGCGCTGAGGTGCTCGACACCTACGACGACGGCCGGCCGCGGCGGGTGCGAATGAAGATCAAGGCCGCGGGCCTAACCGACGAGCAGGTCGTCGAATACAGCTGGACCGACGACAGCGTCGGCTGGACCCTGGTGTCGGCCGGTCAGCTCAAGGCGCAGGACGCCAAGTACACGCTGACCCCGCAGGGCGAAAAGACCAAGGTCCGATTCGACATGGCGGTCGACCCGTCGATCCCGATCCCGGGGTTCCTGCTCAAGAGCACCCTCAAGGGCGGCATGAAGACCGCCACCGACGGCCTGCGTGACCAGGTGCTCAAGATCAAGAAAGGTCGCTGACCTTCTCGCCGCGATGAAATCTCGCCGCCGGCAGTGCACGGCGTTAGGCTCGATCTAGTGGCTGTTCGAGCATCGCGGGAAATTGTGATTGACGCGCCGCCGGAGAAGATCCTCGACGCGCTCGCCGATGTGTCCGAGTTGGCGTCGTGGTCGCCGGTGCACAAGCGGATCGAAGTTCTCGACAAGTACGAGGACGGTCGTCCGCATCACGTGCTGGCCACCATCAAAATTCTGGGTTTGGTGGACAAGGAGATCCTGGAATACCACTGGGGTCCGGACTGGATGGTCTGGGATGCCAAGGCAACGGCGCAGCAGCGCGCCCAACACGTCGAATACACGCTGACCCGCGAGGGTCCCGACAGCACCCGGGTGCGCTTCGACATCACCGTCGAACCGTCCGGGCCGATCCCGGAGTTCATTGTGCGGCGCGCCAGCAAGTTGGTGCTGAGCATCGCCACTGAGCGGCTGCGTCAGCAAATCATGGGTGAGGACGCCACTACCGAGGCGTAGCGGTCCCGGCGCGCAGCGTTTGCAGTCGCCGGATCGCCTCGTCGATGGTGTCTTCCCGCTTGACGAAGGTGAACCGCACCAAGTGATTCCAGACATCGGGGGCGGTCGCTTCCGAGCCGGGCACGCAGAAGGCGGACAACGGGATAGCGGCCACCCCGGCCCGGTGTGGCAGCTCGGCGCAGAACGCCGTGCTGTCGTCATAGCCCAGCGGGCGGGGATCGGCGCACAGGAAATAGGTGCCGAAGCTGTCGTGCACCTCGAATCCGATGTCCCGCAGGCCGTCGGTCAACCGGTCACGGCGGGCCTGCATGGTCGCGCGCAGTGCCGCCACCCAGGCGTCCTCGGTGTTCAGCGCCAGTGCCACCGCCGGTTGAAACGGCGCCCCGCCGACATAACTCAGGTACTGCTTAGCGGCCCGCACTCCGGCCAGAAGCTCCGCCGGTCCGCACGCCCAGCCGATCTTCCAGCCGGTGCAGTTGAACATCTTTGCCGCACTCGAGATGGTGATGGTGCGCTCCGCCATTCCTTCGAAGGCGGCCAGCGGCAGGTGGGTTCGGCCGGCGAAGACCAGGTGCTCATAGACCTCGTCGGAGATCACCAGCAGATCGGCCTGCACCGCGATGCGGGCGATCTCGGCCAACTCGGACTCGGTGAACACCGTGCCGGTCGGATTGTGCGGTGAGTTGACGATCAGCGCCCGGGTCGCCGGTCCGACAGCGCGGCGCAACCTGTCAACGTCCAAGGCGAACCCGCGCCCGTCGGGTACCAGGGACACGCTGACCCGTCGAGCCCCGGCCATGGCGACCACCGGGGAGTAGGAGTCATAGAACGGCTCGAGCAGCACGACGTCGGAACCCGGCTCCACCAGACCGAGCACCGCGGCGGCGATGGCCTCGGTCGCCCCGACCGTCACCAGGACTTCGGTGTCGGGGTCGTAGTCGATCCCGTACTTGCGCGAGCGCTGCCCGGCGATGGCTTCGCGCAACGCGGGGATGCCGGGCCCGGGCGGGTATTGGTTGACGCCGTCGGTGATCGCGGCCCGGGCGGCCTCGAGCATGGCCGGTGGTCCGTCCTCGTCCGGGAAGCCCTGGCCGAGGTTGACCGCGCCGATCCGGGCGGCCAGCGCCGACATCTCGGCGAAGATCGTGGTGGCATAGGGCTCCAGTCGTGAGACCATCCGCGCCGTCATGGGACCCGAGCCTAAAGCGCAGGCGACGAGGCCGACGGAGCGGCCGGGAGCGGGCCTCAAAATGGACCAACCATCCGGTTGATAGGCCGTCCTGTTAGGCTGGCAGATCGGGGACTACGCTCCGACCTGGGGGCACCCCCGCTCGCGGGGGAACGCAGTCGATCCGCATCGAACACCAAATACTGAAGAGGAATCGCCCATGTCCGAAGAAGCCTTCATCTACGAGGCCATTCGCACCCCGCGCGGTAAGCAGCGCAACGGGGCGCTGAACGAGGTCAAGCCACTCAGCCTGGTCGTCGGCCTGATCGACGAGCTGCGCACTCGCCACCCCGACCTGGACGAGAGCCTGATCAGCGATGTCATCCTGGGCTGCGTCTCGCCCGTGGGTGACCAGGGCGGCGACATCGCCCGCACCGCAGTGCTGGCCGCGGGCCTGCCCGACACCACCGGCGGCGTGCAGCTCAACCGGTTCTGCGCCTCGGGTCTGGAGGCCGTCAACACCGCCGCCCAGAAGGTGCGCTCCGGATGGGACGACCTGGTGCTGGCCGGCGGCGTGGAGTCGATGAGCCGGATCCCGATGGGCTCCGACGGCGGCGCGATGTTCTCGGACGTGCCCTTCACCTTCGACAACTACATCGCCCCGCAGGGCATCGGTGCCGACCTGATCGCCACCATCGAGGGCTTCTCCCGTGACGACGTCGACAACTACGCACTGCGCAGCCAGCAGCGGGCGGCCGCTGCCTGGTCCGGTGGCTACTTCGCCAAGTCCGTCATCCCGGTCCGTGACCAGAACGGGTTGCTGATCCTCGACCACGACGAGCACATGCGCCCCGACACCACCCTGGAGGGCCTGGGCAAGCTGCGCACCGCGTTCGACGGCATCGGCGCGATGGGCGGCTTCGACGACGTGGCACTGCAGAAGTACCACTGGGTCGAGGGCATCAACCACGTCCACACCGGCGGCAACAGCTCCGGCATCGTCGACGGCGCCGCGCTGCTGCTGATCGGCAGCGAAAAGGCCGGCACCTCCCAGGGGCTGACCCCACGGGCCCGCGTCGTGGCGACCGCCACCAGCGGCGCCGACGCGACGATCATGCTCACCGGACCCACCCCGGCCACCCTCAAGGTGCTTGACCGGGCCGGGCTGACCGTCGATGACATCGACCTATTCGAACTCAACGAGGCGTTCGCCTCGGTGGTGCTGAAGTTCCAGAAGGACCTGAAGATCCCGGACGAGAAGCTCAACGTCAACGGCGGCGCGATCGCGATGGGCCACCCGCTGGGCGCCACCGGCGCGATGATCACCGGCACCATGGTCGACGAACTGGAGCGCCGGGGTGCCCGCCGCGCGCTGATCACACTCTGCATCGGCGGCGGCATGGGCGTCGCCACCATCATTGAGCGCGTCTGAGAGGGTTTGTAAAAAATGGCAGAGAACACCATCCAGGCAGAGAACACCATTAAGTGGGACAAGGACGCTGACGGCATCGTCACCCTGACCCTGGACGACCCCACCGGGTCGGCCAACGTGATGAACGAGCACTACCGCCAGTCCATGCACAACGCGGTGGAACGCCTTATCGCGGAGAAGGATTCGGTCACCGGTGTGGTGGTCACCAGCGCGAAGAAGACCTTCTTCGCCGGTGGCGACCTCAAGGCGATGATCCACGTCGGCCCGGCTGACGCCCAGGCCGTCTTCGACCAGTGCGAAGGCATCAAGGCCGACCTGCGTGCCCTGGAGACCCTGGGCAAGCCGGTCGTCGCCGCCATCAACGGCGCCGCCCTGGGCGGTGGCCTGGAGATCGCGCTGGCGTGTCACCACCGCATCGCCGCGGACGCCAAGGGCAGCCAGCTCGGCCTGCCCGAGGTCACCCTGGGCCTGCTGCCCGGCGGCGGCGGTGTCGCCCGCACGGTGCGCATGCTGGGCATCCAGAACGCCTTCATGAACGTGCTGGCGCAGGGCACCCGGTTCAAGCCGGCCAAGGCCAAGGAGATCGGCCTGGTCGACGAGGTGCTCCCGACCGTCGAGGAACTGGTGCCCGCCGCCAAGGCGTGGATCAAGGCCAACCCTGACGCCGGTGTGCAGCCGTGGGATGTCAAGGGCTACAAGATGCCCGGCGGCACCCCGTCCACTCCGGCCCTGGCGGCCATCCTGCCGTCGTTCCCGGCGCTGCTGCGCAAGCAGCTCAAGGGTGCCCCGATGCCGGCGCCGCGGGCGATCCTTGCCGCCGCGATCGAGGGCGCGCAGGTGGACTTCGACACCGCCTGCCGCATCGAGACCCGGTACTTCATCTCGCTGGTCACCGGCAACGTCGCCAAGAACATGATCCAGGCGTTCTTCTTCGACCTGCAGCACATCAACGGCGGCGGCAGCCGGCCCGAGGGCATCGCGCAGACCCCGATCCGCAAGATCGGTGTGCTCGGTGCCGGAATGATGGGCGCCGGCATCGCCTACGTGTCGGCCAAGGCCGGCTACGACGTGGTGCTCAAGGACGTCTCCCTGGAGGCTGCGCAGAAGGGCAAGGGCTACTCGGAGAAGCTGGAAGCCAAGGCGCTGGAGCGGGGTCGCACCACCGCCGAGCGCTCGAAGGCGCTGCTGGACAAGATCACCCCGACCGGCGACCCGGCCGACCTCAAGGGCGTCGACTTCGTGATCGAGGCCGTGTTCGAGAGCCAGGACCTCAAGCACAAGGTGTTCCAGGAGATCGAGGACATCGTCGAGCCCAACGCGCTGCTGGGATCGAACACCTCCACGCTGCCGATCACCGGTCTGGCGACCGGCGTGAAGCGCCAGGAGGACTTCATCGGGATCCACTTCTTCTCCCCGGTCGACAAGATGCCGCTGGTGGAGATCATCAAGGGCGAGAAGACCTCCGACGAGGCGCTGGCCCGGGTGTTCGACTACGTGCTGGCGATCAAGAAGACCCCGATCGTGGTCAACGACAGCCGTGGCTTCTACACCTCGCGGGTGATCGGCACCTTCATCAACGAGGCGCTGATGATGCTCGGTGAGGGCGTGGAGCCGGCCAGCATCGAGCAGGCCGGTCTGCAGGCCGGCTACCCGGCCGCTCCGCTGCAGCTCTCCGACGAGCTCAACCTGGAGCTGATGCACAAGATCGCCGTCGCCACCCGCGAAGGCGTCGAGGCGGCCGGCGGCACCTACGAGAAGCAGATGAACGAGACCGTCGTCGAGAAGATGATTGAGCTCGGTCGTCCGTCGCGTCTGAAGGGTGCCGGCTTCTACGAGTACGTCGACGGCAAGCGCACCGGTCTGTGGTCGGGCCTGCGGGAGACCTTCAACTCGGGCAGCTCCACCCCGCCGCTGCAGGACATGATCGACCGGATGCTCTTCGCCGAGGTGCTGGAAACCCAGAAGTGCTTCGACGAGGGCGTGCTGACCTCGACCGCCGACGCCAACATCGGCGCGATCATGGGCATCGGGTTCCCGCCGTGGACCGGCGGCACCGCGCAGTACATCGTCGGTTACCCCGGCGGCAAGGCTGCTTTCGTGGCACGGGCCAAGGAGCTGGCGGCCAAGTACGGCGACCGGTTCAACCCGCCGGCGTCGCTGCTCTAGTCAGCTGCACAACGTGGAATCCCCCGAAACCCGCTGGTTTCGGGGGATTCTGCGTTTCCTCGACCGCCGGGTGAGCGTCGGGTCGCTAATCGAGTCGGCACTGTGGTTCGGCCTGGCCTACGTGATCGCCGGCGTGGTGTGGCTGTTTCTGCACCCCGACGGTGTCGAACGCCTCCAAGCCCAGGCCGAGCGGCAGTACGGCGTCCCGCCCGCCAGTGTCTACGAGGTGGCGACGGTGACCTCGGTGGCGCTGTGGCCGGTGATGCTGCTGCTGCCCGCCGATGTCTGCGAGCGTTGAGCCGCGCAATCGGGCTTAGATCGCCCCTAAATCTGCCGAAATCCAGTGCTGGGGACGCAGATAGATGACCACCTGCTCGCCCAGTTGGGCCAGCGCGTACTCCAGGAACTTCTCGGCACGTGCGGGCGGCAGATAGCGGTGAGCCAACTCGGCGTGGAGCTCGTCGGTGCCGGGCTCGATGCGGCTGACGGGTCCGTCGACGGCCACGTAGCGCAGCGTCGGCTCGGTGCGCTCCGCCATCAGCGAGAAGCATCCGGCCGCCTCGATGAGCTTCGCCTTGCGCGACCCGGCCCCGGTCAATACCCAGGGCTCGCCGCCGGGGGCGTACTGGTACCAGATTGGCAGCGTCAAGGGGCCGCGGCCGGCGCTGGCATTCACCGATAGCGCCGCGATGTGCGGCTCGGCCAAAAACTGCTCGCGCTCATCCTTGGACAGGGCCATGTTCTTCAGGCTAGCCGCAACGCTCCGCTGAGCGCGTTACCCTGCTGGCGGGTCGGTTAGCGCTGTTGCGGGACGACACGTTGTTGACGCCGCCGTTTGGCGGCGGGGGGGTCAGTCGGCTGGGTTTATAAGTCGCCGTGGGCCGGGGCCGTGTCGGGCCAGTTCGTCGTCACGATTGACGATGAGGCAGGTGGCCAGTGACAGGCAGCCGCAACCGATGCATCCGGTCAGTTCCGTCTCGAGGTGCTCGATCTCGCGGCGGCGGGCTTGGAGTTGAGCGTGCCAGCAACGAGAGATGCGGTTCCAGTCGGCTTTGCTCGGCATCCGGTTGTCGGGGAGGTCGGTGAAGACGGCGGCCACCTCGGCCAAGGTGACGCCGAATCTACGGGCGGCTTGAATGATGCTGATACGACGCAATACGTGGCGGGGATAGCGGCGTTGGTTTCCCAGTGTGCGAACGGAACTGATGAGTCCTTGGTTTTCGTAGAAGCGCACGGCGCTGGTGGCGATTCCGGCTCGTTTGGCAACGTCACCGACGGTAAGCATGTCGGTTGGTTTGTGCGACAACACGTCCCCTTGCCCCTTGACTTCAACCTTACTTGAAGTTTTAGCCTACCGATCATGGATATCGTTTTGGCGGCCCGATATCGTCACACGGCGCAGGAAAGCGCCGCACCTGGCATTGGCTCGGAGATGGTGCAGGCCGGACTGTGAAGATCTGCGCGCTCGAGGAGCACGACGTCCTGCCGTCAGTGGCCGCGGCCTGGGCCCGCCTCCCCGATCGGCGACGCGATCCGATCGCCTCGTTCGACACCGCATCCGACCTTGGCCGCAATCTGGCGTCCCTGGACGAGCAGCGGCTGACGCTGATGGCTGACGCCGGCATCGACGTTCAGGTGTTGTCATTGACGACACCGGGGCTCTTCGACCTCCCGGCAGCCGATGCCGTCGCTTTGCAAAGCCCGGTCAACGACGAGATCGCCGACGCCGTAACTCGCCGCCCGCAGCGATTCCAAGCGTTAGCGACCGTAGCGCCACAAGACCCCGAACAAACCGCGGCAGAACTGGAACGGGCGGTACGCAGACTAGGTTTCGACGGCGCCTTGATCTTTAGCCGCGTCGAGGGACAGCCGATCGACCACAAGCGGTTCTGGCCACTGTTCGAGGCCGCCGAAGCGCTACGTGTTCTGGGCCAACCGAGAACGACACCACAGCGACCCGCAACACCAAGGCGAAGCCGCCGCCCGTTACCGCCACCGCTACCAGCGCCCCGGCTGAACACCTAGCAGAAGACAGAGGCCAACGATGAGAGTGTCCCAATTACCCGCGGCTGAGCAGGATTTCCTGCGTCGCCATCACGTCGCGGCCATGCTGACCGTCGGTACAGACGGCCGCCCTAAGGCCGCGAAGATGGAACCGGCCGTAGTTGACGACCAGCTACTTAGCATCGGACACCGTCACAAAGTCCGCACCCGTAGGCTTCACCGCGACCCCCGCGCCACCCTGTTCTACGACGCACCCGGACCCACCTGGCTGGCCATCGAGGCCACCGTGGGCATCATCGATAACTCTGACACGCCGAAGCTCATCGTCGACTTCATGCGTGTCCGCCAACAGCGCCCGACGGGCCCGCTGGCCTGGCACGGAGATAACCACATCGAAGTGGAACTCGACGACACCACCTTCATGCACACCATGACCTCTGAAGGCTGCATCCTGTACCACTTCGACATCGACAAGATGTACGGCAACCTGCACAAATAAGCCGCCTCCGGGTGCCGCCCTCGCCCGGCGCTATTCCCTCCTCGATCTGCTCCTAGTCCTTTGTCCCTCGGCGTCACCAACGTCATGGCCTCATACAGTCAGACCGCGGGCCCGAGCAGGTCGTCGGCGTCGCGGATGATGTAGCCGTAGCCCTGCTCGGCCAGGAATCGCTGCCGGTGCGCCGCGTATTCGGCGTCCAGGCTGTCGCGGGCGACCACCGAGTAGAACACCGCGCCGCCGCCGTCGGCCTTGGGGCGCAGCAGCCGGCCCAGCCGCTGGGCCTCTTCCTGCCGGGACCCGAAGGTGCCCGAGACCTGCACGGCCACCGAGGCTTCCGGAAGGTCGATGGAGAAGTTGGCGACCTTGGAGACCACCAGGGTGGAGATCTCGCCGCGGCGGAAGGCGTCGAACAACTTCTCGCGCTCGGCGGTACGCGTCGAGCCCTGGATCACCGGGGCGTCCAACTGTTCGCCCAGTTCCTCCAGCTGGTCGAGATAGGCGCCGATCACCAGGGTCTGCTCGCCGGGATGCTGCTTGAGGATCGAGCGCACCACCGCGATCTTGGAGTGCACCGTCGAGCACAACTTGTAGCGTTCCTCGGGTTCGGCGACCGCGTAGGTCATCCGCTCGCTCTCGGTCATGGTGACTCGCACCTCGATGCACTCGGCCGGGGCGATCCAGCCCTGCGCCTCGATGTCCTTCCACGGTGCGTCGTAACGCTTGGGCCCGATCAGGGAGAACACGTCGCCTTCGCGGCCGTCCTCGCGGATCAGCGTCGCGGTCAATCCGAGGCGGCGGCGCGACTGCAGATCGGCGGTCATCCGGAACACCGGTGCCGGCAGCAGGTGCACCTCGTCGTAGATGATCAGCCCCCAGTCGCGGCTGTCGAACAACTCCAGGTGCCGATATTCGCCCTTGGTGCGCCGGGTGATCACCTGATAGGTGGCGATGGTGACCGGCCGGATCTCCTTGCGCTCACCGGAGTACTCGCCGATCTCCTCTTCGGTCAGCGACGTGCGCGCCACCAGTTCGCGTTTCCACTGTCGGCCGGCGACGGTGTTGGTGACCAGGATCAGCGTGGTGGCCTTCGCCTTGGCCATCGCGGCGGCACCGACCAACGTCTTGCCGGCACCGCAGGGCAACACCACCACCCCGGAACCACCCGACCAGAACGAGTCGGCGGCCATCTCCTGATAGTCGCGTAGCTGCCAGCCGTCCTGGGCCAGGTCGATCGGATGGGCCTCGCCGTCGACGTAACCCGCCAGATCCTCTGCCGGCCAGCCGATTTTGAGCAGCATCTGCTTGACCCGGCCACGCTCACTGGGATGCACCACGACGGTGTCGTCGTCGAGGCGGGCACCGAGCATCGGCGCGATCTTCTTGTTGCGCAGCACCTCCTCGAGCACCGCCCGATCCAGGCTGACCAGGGTCAGGCCGTGTACCGGGCTTTTCACCAGCTGCAGGCGCCCGTAGCGCGCCATGGTGTCGACGATGTCGACCAGCAGTGGCTGGGGCACCGCGTACCGGGAATGGCTGACCAAGGCGTCGACCACCTGCTCGGCGTCGTGGCCGGCTGCGCGGGCGTTCCACAACGCCAGCGGGGTGATGCGGTAGGTGTGGATGTGCTCCGGGGCGCGTTCGAGCTCGGCGAAGGGCGCGATGGCAGCGCGCGCCGAACCGGCCTGTTCGTGGTCGACCTCGAGCAGCACGGTCTTGTCGGATTGGACGATCAACGGCCCGTCAGCGCTCATGCGCCCATTATCCGGAGGGGGCCGACAACGCCGCTCCTCAGCATCGATGTAGCACATGTGCTAGCATCTGCGACATGGGAACGGTCGGATTGCGTGAGCTGCGGCAGAACGCCTCGGAGCTCGTTCGGCGGGTCGAAGAAGGTGAAGAAATCACTATCACCGTCGCCGGTCGAGCGGGGGCGCGACTCGTGCCTGCGGTCCCTCGCACTTGGCGCCAGTGGGCCGACGTGGCCGAGCTGTTCGCTGGGCCCGCGGACCTCGCCTGGGGCAGTGACCGTGCCGCGATCGATGACGAACTGCGAGACCCGTGGTCGAGCTGAAGGCGATTCTGGACACCAGCGTGGTGATCGCGACCGACGTCCCGCCGCTTGAAGGCGAGCTGGCCATAAGCATGGCCACACTGGCCGAACTACACTTCGGGGTTCTCGTCGCGAAGGAACAGTCGGTATGCGCCGAACGGCTGCGCCGTCTGCTGATCCTGCAACGTACATTCCATGCGCTGCCCCTCGGCGACGCCGTCGCGGCCAGCTACGGACGGCTGGCGGCCGCCGTCGTCGAGGCTGGCCGTCAACCCCGCGCACGCTCGATGGACCTTTTGATCGCGGCAACGGCGCATGCGCATTCAGCCCGGCTCTACACCCGCAACGCCAGCGACTTCGACGGCCTCGACGGCCTGATCGAGGTCGTCACGGTCTAATCGTGCTCGGCCGCCGACGACACCGACGTGATGCGGTGGATCGCGAAATCCTTCATCTGCCCCGACGTCGAATCGAACGCCACCAGCCGCCCACCCAGCACCTGGGTGGGGGCCACCTCGCGCTGGGTGGCCACCCCGGCGGCGTCGACGTAGCCGATCAGCACCGTGGCCCGCTCCAGCGCGGCGCGCTTGAGCATGATCATCGCGGTCACCGGATCCAGCCGGATGTTGTCGAACGGCGCCGACGTCACCGTGCGCAGCACCCGGACCAGCGCGGTCAGGCTGTCGTCACCGGGACCGGCGTGCGGCCGGTGCCCGCGACGCTCCGCCGGGGTGTGCACCCGCATGCCGCGCGGCCGGATGTCGACGATCGTTCCGGTGGCATCCTCGGCGGCCGGGGCGAAACCCGCGTCGCGCAGCGCCGCCAACACGTCGGCAAGCGGAGCCTGCGCCACAGCCACGGTCGGGGCGAGCATCCGCAGGCCCAGCGCCTCGGCGGCCGGAACGGCGACCGCCTGGGCCAGCAGCGCGGGATCCTCGCAGCGTACGAAGGAGGCCGCCAGCCCGATCCGCAACTGGCCGTGCCGGCGCGCCACGTCATCGATCAGGTAGCTGAGTCCCTGCGGCACCGGGGTTTTGGAGTGCTTCTCGAAGAACGCACGCAGGCCCGCGCCGGTACGGCCCACGTCCAAGGCGGACCGGATGGTCTGTTCGGAGACCCGATAGACCATCGCCGCGCCGGCCGATTCCACGGTGGCCACGACGGCCAACTCCTCGGCGAGTTCACGTTTCAGTGGCCCCGGCACCACGACAGTCAGGTCGGCCTGAACCAGGAAGTGGTCAATCGGCTCGGGCAACGCCTTGGCCATTGCGGCGACCGCGGCGGCGCCGTCGGCGGCGTCGGTGTCGGCCAGCAGGATCCGTCCCGGGAAGCTGAGCGAGCCGCGGCCCAACACGCCCAGGGCGTGCGCCTCGTCGAGCAGTTCGCCCACCGGTCCGGGCTGTAGCCGGTTGGCCCAGCGCGGCCGGCGCCAGATGAGCGCCTGCGACGCGGTCACCGCGTCGACGCCGGAGCCAACGGGCAGTTCGGCGAGCATGCCTAGCAGCAGCCGGCGATCCAGCGGGGCGGCGGTGGAGAAGAGCGGGGTGGACAGCGCCGCCCGGGGTTTGCCGTCGGCGCCGCGGCTGCCGATCAGACCCGGCCGGGCCGGCAGATCCAGCCAGGTGGCGGCCAGCAGATGCCAGCGCTCCGCGGTGGGCTGCTCGGCGAACCGGTCGGCGAGCACCGTCGGCGCCCAGTACGGGCCGTCGGCGTCGGGCCAGTCCCGTTGGTCCACGGTCGCCGGGTCGGGAAAATCGGCTGCGATCAGCCGGGCGGTCGCGGCGACCTCAAGCAGCAGGCCCAGCCGGGTTTCGTCGACACCGGTGGTCTTGGCCAGCCGCTTGACCTCGCGTACCCCCAGCCCGCCGCTGCGCAGCTCCGGCACAGGCGTTTCGCTCAGATTGGCGAGGATCACATCGAGTTCGCGCAACACGTCGATCACCGCCCCGGCGGCCGCTGCGTCGACATCGGCGGCGGTGGTCTGCGACACCACCGGGTCGGGTTCATGCAACGTGATGGGGCCCGGCTGCTCGCCCCGCAGCACCTGCCCGACGAGCCGCGGCAGGATCACCGTCTCGTCGTCGATGCGGCGCAGCAGGCCGGCCGCCAGCAGCTTGGGCACCGGGCGTTCCGGGGGTGCATCGGGGGCGGCGTCGCGAGTGCGCCCGATCGGGGAGCCGGTCAGCAGCTTGTCCAGCAGGTCACGCTGCGGTGCGTCCAGTTCGGCGATGGCCGCAACGATTTGTTCGGCGCCCTGCGCCGAGTTCTCCCGGGTGACCTGGCCCGGATGCCAGGGCAGGCCTGCGCCTGCTTCGGCGACGACGCGCAGCACTCCGCCGGGCTCATGCGGCGGTCCCAGCTTCGCCTCTCCTTCGTCGAGCCTCGCTGAACCGTCCGGTTCGATCGAACCCCAACACAACGCCCGCTCGATCAAGTCGGTCAACGCCTCGGTCACCGCGGCGGCGGGGGCGCGCTCGCCGAGCAGGGCCAGCAGATCGGCGACCGGCACGCCGGTGCCGTCGGCATGCAGCTCCAGCAGCGCAGTGGTTGGGCGAGGTCGGGCCGCAGCTTCAGTAGCCGGATCAGATCCTCATCGGGCAGGTCGGCCAGCCACGACCCCAGTGGGACGCCCCGGGCGCGTTCGGTCATCGACGACCAGCGTAAGGCCCAACCGGTGAACGTCGTCGATCGCGACCTGTCAGAATGGATCCGTGGCTGGAAACCAGGACAACAAGAACCGGTACGTCGACAACGGTTGGCCGGAGACCGACGGCGAACCCGCTGTCAGTGAGCTGCGCACCGATCGGACTGGCGCACTGTCGCCGTTCGGGGACCTCGTGTTCCCGCTGCCGTCCGACGAGCTGCCCTACGTGCATCCGGTCACCGTCGTCAACCGGTAGGCGGTGACGCCATGACCGGGCCGCTCTCACACCTCGACGACCGGGGTGCGGCCCATATGGTCGATGTCAGCGCAAAGGCGACCACCAAGCGGGTAGCGGTCGCCGGCGGCGTGCTCCGCACTACCGCCGAAGTGGTACAGCTGATTTCGGCCGGCGGCCTGCCTAAGGGTGACGCCTTGGCCACCGCGCGGGTGGCCGGCATCATGGCCGCCAAACGCACCAGCGATCTGGTCCCGCTCTGCCATCAACTGGCTCTTACCGGGGTCGACGTGGACTTCACCATCGGGCAATCCCAGATCGACATCACCGCCTCGGTACGCACCACTGATCGCACCGGGGTGGAGATGGAAGCGCTGACCGCGGTGAGCGTGGCGGCCCTGACCCTCTACGACATGATCAAGGCCGTCGACCGCGCCGCCGTCATCGACAACATCCGCGTGCTGAGCAAGGACGGCGGCCGTACCGGGGCCTGGGAGCGCACGTGAGCGACCGAACCGCCCGAATCATCATCGCCTCCACCCGAGCCTCGTCGGGGGTGTACACCGACCGCACCGGGCCGATCATCGCCGACTGGCTGGCGCAGCGCGGCTTCGCCCCGGTGCAGCCCGAGGTGGTGCCCGACGGCGAGCCGGTTGGCGCCGCCCTGCGCGCCGCGGCGGCCGACCGGGTGGACCTGATCATCACCTCCGGCGGCACCGGTATTTCGCCGACCGATGACACCCCGGCGCAGACGCTCGCCGTGCTCGACTACGAGATCCCCGGCCTGGCCGACGCCATCCGCCGATCCGGACTGCCGAAGGTGCCGACCTCGGTGCTGTCTCGTGGCGTGTGCGGGGTGGCCGGCCGCAGCCTGGTCGTCAACCTGCCCGGGTCCTCCGGTGGGGTGCGCGACGGGCTTGGCGTGCTCGCCGACGTCCTGGATCACGCCTTGGACCAGCTCGCCGGCGGGGACCACCGGTGACGGGCTCCGGGGGGCTGATCCTGCGGGCCGCGATCACCGAGCAGCCCATCGTGCTGTCCGAACACGAGCAGCTGGTCGGCCATCGGGCCGCGGGAGCGATCGTGGGATTCGTCGGCATGATCCGCGACCACGACCACGGCCGGCAGGTCACCCGGCTGGAATACTCCGCACACCCGTCGGCGCAGCAGGTGATGGCCGACGTGTTGGCCGAGGTTGCCGAGCAGGCCGTCGGGATCCGTGCGCTGGCGGCCAGCCACCGGATCGGTGTGCTGCACATCGGTGACGCCGCGCTGGTGGCTGCGGTGGCAGCCGATCACCGCCGGGAGGCTTTCGATGCTTGCGCGCTGCTTGTGGACACCATCAAGGCGCGGCTGCCGGTGTGGAAGCACCAGTTCTTCGCCGACGACACCGAGGAGTGGGTCGGCTCGGCCTGAGGGCCGTCAGAAGCGAAAAAGCGGGGCCGGCTTGCGCCGACCCCGCTTCTTTCTGTTGTCTACATAACCCTGCTGGGCTGCTGCGCGAACGCGTCCAGCGCGTCGTTGCCGCTGATGTTCTCCGACCGAACGGCCTGCCACAGCTGCTGGTGGAAGCCGACCGAGACCGCTTCCTGCCGGTTGCCGTCCTGACCGGGAGCCGGGGCCGGAGCCACCTCGTCACCGGGCGCCGGGGCCTCGGGTGCCGGAGCCTCCGGGTTCCACCGGGCGCGGGGGCCTCGGGGGCCGGGGGCGGGAGATGCTTGGCGATCTGCCGGAGCTTCGGGAGCCGGCGGCATCCAGCCAGCGGGAACCACCGGTCCGGCGCCTTCGGCGGGAGCCGGACCCTCGGGGGCCGGGGCCCACCACGGTGCGGGCTCAGGCGCGGGCGGGGGAGCCATCGGGTTGTCCATGGCCACGGTCTGGCCGTTGACGTCCGGGTTGTCGATCGGGGCGTCGGCCGGCGGCGCTGCCGGAACCTCGCGCTGCGATGCGCCGGACAGCCCGCGGCCGCAGACCGGCCAGGCGCCACGGCCTTGGGTTGCCAGCACGTGCTCAGCGATCGCGATCTGCTGTTCGCGGCTGGCCATGTGTGCCGACGGGGCGTACTTGCCGCCACCGTGGGCGCTCCAGGTGCTCGGCGAGAACTGCAGCCCGCCCTGGTAGCCGTTGCCGGTGTTGATGCCCCAGTTGTTGCCGGATTCGCACCGGGCTACGTGGTCCCATTCATCGTCGGTAGCCGCGGCTGCGGTCCCGGCGAGGGCCAGGCTACCGCCACCGATCACAGCTCCGGTGAATGCGATTTTGGCGATGTTGACGTTCGATTGGGTGGGCTTGCGATGCCGTCCACTCATACGGTGGTGAATTCCTCTCTGTCTACGCCTGCGAGGTCAGCGTCGGGTTCGGACAGGGGGGACTGCCCGGCCTTGATGCACGCGGTGCGTCGTCGGCTTCACCCCGAGAGGCCGGTTGGGGCCTCAGGGCCGCTCTCGGCGGACCCGGTGGGTCCCCCGCCTCCATCCATCAGGTATCTGTGGTTTCCTCTCCCGTTGGATGGAGCTCAGCGCTACGGGTGAGGACAGGTGGATCGAACGGAAAATTTTCGATACACCCGGAGATGTACCGTAACCGCTCTTACCCGCTGCGTCACCCTTATCGCTCCCGGGCGTTTTCATCGCTGGCTCTTCCTAAACCACCAGGAACGCCCGGCATTTATGCAGGTCAAAGCCCACTCCACCAAGCCGTTGCCGGCTTGTAATCAATTCGTTATGTGACGTAGATCATGCTATCCGCCGGCGAATGGCGGCAGTACGTCGACCGTCTCGCCGGGCTGCAAAGCCGCCTCGCGGTCGCGCACCGCGACCCCGTCGCGCAAGAAAGAGCACCGGCTCAGCACCGACGCCAGCCGTTCATTCCGGGCGGCGAGGGTCTGGGTCAAGGCGGCCACCCCGCCCCCGCGGGGCACGCTGACGGTCTCCGATTCGGCTCCGGCGGCGGCCTGAGCCGCTGCGAAATAGCGGACCGTCACCGCGACGCCCGCATCGGTGGCGCCGGTCTCAGAGGTCATGGATCAGCCGCCGATCGCGCTCATCGGGCGGTCCGGCTGGATGAAATCCGGATCGTTGATGCCATGGCCGGCCTTCTTGGTCCACATCGCGGCCCGCCACGCCTGCTCGATGGCGTCGTCGCCAGAACCATCTCGCAGTAGGGCGCGCAGGTCGGACTCCTCGGTGGCGAACAGGCAGTTGCGGATCTGGCCGTCGGCGGTGAGTCTCGTCCGGTCGCAGTCTCCGCAGAATGGCCGCGATACCGAAGCGATGATCCCGAATGTGCCTGCCGGGGTCTCCGGGCCCTCGTCAACCAGCCAGAGCTCGGCCGGCGCGGAGCCGCGCGGCTTCGGGTCGGGCCGCAGGGTGAACTGGGCCTGCACTGTCTCCAGCAGCCGCTCGACGCTCAGGCCGGCGTCGCGGTTCCAGTTGTGGTCGGCATCCAACGGCATCATCTCGATCACCCGCAGGTGGTAGCCGTGCAGTAGGCAGAAGCGCAGCAGGTTGATGATGTCGTCGCCGGTGATCTTGGGATCGAGCACGGCGTTGACCTTGATCGGCGTCATCCCGGCCTGCGCGGCCGCATCTAGGCCGGCGAGCACGTCGGGTAGGCGGTCACGCCGGGTGATCTCGGCGAAGTGGGCGCGGTCGACGGTGTCCAGCGAGACGTTGATGCGGTCCAGCCCAGCCGCCACCAGGGCGCCGGCCCGGCGTGCCAGGCCCAGGCCGTTGGTGGTCAACGCGATCTCGGGCCGCGGGCGCAGTGCCGCGGCGCCGGCCACCACGCCTTCGAGATGGCGGGCCAGCAGCGGCTCACCGCCGGTGAACCGGATGTCGGTGATGCCCAGCCGGGTGACACCGATCCGCATCAGCCGGATCAGCTCGTCGTCGCTCAGCAGGTGCTGGCTGGGAATCCAATCCAGGCCCTCGGCCGGCATGCAGTAGGTGCAGCGCAGGTTGCAACGGTCGGTCAGGGATATCCGCAGATCGGTGTGTACCCGCCCGAAGGTGTCCACCAGCGGACCGGTGGTCGGCATCTGCGTGGCGACGGCACGCAGCACGGCTTCGTGGAAGGCGGCTTTGCGGGCCGCCTCCTGGTGGTCCGCGTCGGCAGCATCCGCGTGCGGTGCCGGGGTGCGCAGACCCGCTTGCCTCAACGTCATGTCCGTATCCGATTCGGTAGGCCGGGGAGCGACCGAATCGACTTCGGCGTCCGGTCCCTGTCTCCTCCAGCGGCTTCACCAGCGTACCGAGGAAACCTGGGTGTTTTGCGGGTCTGGGCCCTAGTAGGATCGGCTGCTGACGCGTCCTGCGCAGGCGGGACGCTTCCTTTATGTCCTCGAGTACGTGATCAAGCAAGACAAGCAGGTGAGACCAGTGCCGACCGGCAAGGTGAAGTGGTACGACGCCGCTAAGGGCTTCGGCTTCCTGTCCCAGGAAGAAGGTGAGGACGTCTACGTCCGCGCCTCGGCCCTGCCGGACGGTGTGGAGGGTCTCAAGGCAGGCCAGCGGGTCGAGTTCGGCGTCGCCGCCGGACGCCGCGGTCCGCAGGCGCTGACGGTGAAGTTGATCGACCCGCCGCCGAGCCTGTCGCGGACCCGACGTGAGGCGGCGCCGGCGGTCGAGCATCGGCACACCCCCGATGAGCTGCACGGCATGGTCGAGGACATGATCACCCTGCTGGAAGGCACTGTGCAGCCGGAGCTGCGCAAGGGGCGTTACCCGGACCGCAAGACCGCTCGGCAGATCTCCGAGGTGGTCAAGGCCGTGGCGCGCGAGCTCGACGCCTGAGTCCGGTCGGTGCTGGCGATCCCACCGTGGATGGCGATCGCCGCTGACTGACTACTGAAAAGACAGCAGCGACCCCGTGGATGCTCCTCACGTGGGCGGGTGCGCTGTGGGCGGTCCGGCTGGTGGTGAGCGGCTGGTCGACCCGCCGCGCCGCGTTTGGTTTGACACCAACTGGTCAACCCCGGTAGCAGCCGTAGTCCGGCGGTGGCGGGTCCAGGAGGTGTCCGATGACGCAGCAGGTGCAGATCAGCGAGGAACAAGCACGAGCTGTTGCCGAGGAGTCTCGCGAGAGCGGCTGGGACAAGCCATCTTTCGCCAAAGGGCTGTTCCTCGGGAAGTTTCCCCTGTCGCTCATCCACCCGTTTCCCCAACCTTCCGAGCGCGACGCTGCGCGTATCGAGGATTTTCTGGGCAGGCTGCGGGAACTTCTGGACACCATGGACGGCGCGGTTATCGAGCGTGACGCACAGATCCCCGACGAATACGTCAAAGGACTCGCCGCGCTCGGCTGCTTCGGGCTGAAGATCCCCGTCGAGTATGGCGGTCTGGGCATGTCGCAGGTCGCCTATAACCGGGCCCTGATGATGGTGTCGAGCGTGCATCCCAGTCTCGGCGCGCTGCTGAGCGCCCATCAATCGATCGGGGTGCCCGAACCGCTCAAACTGGCCGGCACCGACCAACAGAAGAAGTTGTTCCTGCCGCGTTGCGCGGCCGGGGCGATCTCGGCCTTCCTATTGACCGAACCGGACGTGGGATCCGATCCTGCGCGGCTGTCCTCGACCGCGAGACCGATCGAGGACGGGGCGGCCTACGAGCTGGACGGGGTGAAGCTGTGGACCACCAACGGCGTGGTGGCTGAGCTGTTGGTGGTGATGGCGCGGGTGCCCCAGAGCGACGGCCACCGAGGAGGCATCAGTGCCTTCGTCGTGGAAGCCGATACGCCCGGGATCACCGTCGAACGCCGAAACCAGTTCATGGGGCTGCGCGGCATCGAGAACGGCGTGACTCGGCTGCACAAGGTTCGGGTGCCCGCCGAGAACCTGGTGGGACGCGAGGGGGACGGTCTGAAGATAGCGCTGACCACTCTCAACGCCGGCCGCTTGGCCATCCCGGCGATGGCGACCGGATCGGCGAAATGGGCGCTGAAGATCGCTCGGCAGTGGTCCCGGGAGCGGGTCCAGTGGGGCCGCCCGGTAGGCGAGCACGAGGCCGTCGCCAAGAAGATCGCGTTCATCGCCGCCACCAGTTACGCGCTGGAAGCGGTCTTGGAGTTGTCCGGTCAGATGGCCGATGAAGGCCGCAACGACATCCGGATTGAGGCGGCGCTGGCCAAACTGTGGTCCAGCGAGATGGCGTGCGTCATCGCCGATGAACTGTTGCAGATTCGCGGCGGCCGCGGCTACGAGACCGCCGAGTCGCTTGCAGCGCGCGGCGAGCGTGCGGTCCCGGTGGAGCAACTGGTTCGGGATCTGCGCATCAACCGGATCTTCGAAGGGTCCAGCGAGATCATGCGGCTGCTGATCGCGCGTGAGGCCGTCGATACTCACCTGAGTGCCGCGGGGGATCTCGCCAACCCCAAGGCGGTGCTGAGGCAGAAGGCCAGATCTGCCGCCGGGGCCAGCGGCTTCTATGCAAAGTGGTTGCCGCAACTGGTATTCGGGGCAGGGCAACGCCCCGCGGCGTACCGCGATTTCGGCACGTTGGCCACGCATCTGCGTTTTGTCGAACGCCATTCACGCAAACTGGCGCGCAACACGTTTTACGGCATGGCCCGGTGGCAGGCCGGCCTGGAGAAAAGGCAGGGGTTCCTGGGGCGGGTCGTCGATATCGGAGCGGAGCTGTTCGCGATGGCCGCGGTGTGCGTGCGCGCCGAGGCGCAGCGGGTGGCCGACCGGACCGAAGGCCAGCAGGCCTATCAGCTGGCCGACGCATTCTGCGAGCAGTCTCGCCTGCGCGTCGGGGCTTTGTTCGCGGCGTTGTGGACCAACACCGACCGCGCCGATACCCAATTGGCCCACGGAGTGTTGGAGGATCGCTACGCCTGGCTGGAGGACGGCATCCTCGATCCGGCCGAGGGGACCGGTCCGTGGATTGCCCACTGGGAACCAGGGGCCTCTACCGAGGGGAACTTAGCGCGCCGCTTCCTTCCGGCCCCGTAGCTAGGCCCACCTCCCGGGCGCAGCACAGCCCGGTGTGATCGTGGCACTCTGGTAGCCATGGCCAGCTATCTCGCCGGTGGCGACTTCAACCGCGACACCAACTACATCTCCACCCGGATCACCGCCGACGGCCGTGATGGATATCCCGTCGAACCGGGCCGGTATCGACTGGTCGTGGCGCGGGCCTGCCCGTGGGCCAACCGCACCATCATCGTGCGGCGGCTGCTTGGGCTGGAAAAGGCTATCTCCATAGGGTTTTGCGGTCCCACCCACGATAAGCGCAGTTGGACCTTCGATCTGGACCCCGGTGGCGTCGACCCGGTGCTGCAGATCCCGCGGCTGCAAGACGCGTACTTCAAGCGCTTCCCGGATTATCCCAAGGGCATCACCGTTCCGGCGATGGTCGATGTGCCCACCGGTGCGGTGGTGACCAACGACTTCGCTCAGATGACCCTGGACTTCTCCACCGAGTGGACGGCCTATCACCGCGACGGGGCCCCGCAGCTGTATCCCGAACCGCTGCGCGACGAGATCGACGAGGTGGCAAGGCGGATCTACACCGAGATCAACAACGGCGTGTACCGGTGCGGCTTCGCCGGCACCCAAGAGGTCTACGACGCTGCCTATGATCGGCTGTTCACCGCGCTGGACTGGGTCAGCGAACGCCTTGCCGATCAGCGATACCTGGTGGGGGACACCATCACCGAGGCTGATGTGCGACTGTTCACCACGCTGGCCCGGTTCGACCCGGTCTATCACGGACATTTCAAATGCAACCGGCAGAAGCTGTCCGAGATGCCGGTGCTGTGGGCCTACGCTCGGGATCTGTTCCAGACGCCGGGGTTCGGCGACACCACCGACTTCGTCCAGATCAAACAGCACTACTACATCATGCACGCCGACATCAATCCGTCGCAGATCGTTCCGGACGGTCCAGATCTGGCGAATTGGCTCTCACCACACGGGCGAGAAGCGCTGGGCGGCAGGCCGTTCGGGGACGGCACCCCGCCCGGAACCGTTCCGGCCGGCGAGCAGGTGCCGGCCGGTCACGGAGCTCAGCCGGCAGTCGCTTGACGACTCCACCGCATGCCCACCGCCCACTCGGCGTGCGGCACCGCGAACTGCTCGCCGGTGCTGGTGTCGACGACTAAGGTGAGCAACTGCACCACCAGCCCGCGCAGCGGACCGCGCTGCGGATCCACGGTGGGGACGGTGACCGCCAGGGTGCTGCCCGGTGGATACATCTTGCCGGTGGAGTCGGCCGGGTCGTCGTAAAGCCGCAGTAGCCGCCACGGTGCGCGGCCGATGGTGTTGTCCACCGCCAACTGCACCGGATGACGTGCGTCGACCGCCAACGTGCCCCGCGATTCGGTCAGCAGGCACTCATCGAGGTCGAGCACGTTGCAGTACAGGTACGGCCCGGCGTGGGCGAGATGTCCATTCGAGTACACGCTGATCTGCGGCGGCAGCGGCTCCTCGGACCGGGTGAACCACCAGGTGCCGAATCCGGCGAGCGCCGCGGTCACCACCGTCAGCACCGCCACCAGCACGGCGGTCGAGCGTTTCACTTGTACATCACCCCTGTCTTGCCGGATCGAGATGGGCACCGTCCTGCTCGATCAGCACCGGCCGGTTGCCCCCCAGGCCGGGAATCAACGAGTCGCCGTGGAACGACAGGATGGTCTGGGCCAGACCCGGGATCAGCAAAGCGGTGATCGCGGTGAAGCCCACCCACAGGTCGGTATATACCAGTACCCCCAGTGCACCACCCAACACCCAGGCCAGTTGCAGGGTGGATTCGGTGCGGCCGAACGCCGATGCCCGTGACTCTTCGGGCAGGTCGTCCTGCAGGGCGGCGTCCAGCGACGCCTTCGAGATCGCACTGGCCCCCGAGGTCACCAGCGCGGCGATCGCCGCCATCACCAGGGTCCCGGCCACCGCGGCCGCCAGCGCGACCGCGGTCACCGCCATGGTGCAGCGCACAACCAGCACCGCGGGGCGGCCCAGCTGTAGGCGGGCGCTGGTGAAGTTCCCGGCGAAATTGCCCAGCCCGGCGGCCGCTCCGATCAGCCCGAGGATGCCCAGCTGTACCCAGCCGCCGGCGTTGTGCTGTTTGGCCACGAACGCCGGGTACAAGAACAGGAACCCGACCATGGCCTTGATGGTGCAATTGCCCCACAGCGCGGCGATGATGTTGCGGCCCAGCGGTTGCCGCAGTGGTTGGCTCAGCGCCCCGCCCGCCCGCCGGACCTGTTCGGGCCAGCTTCGGGGCCGTTCGTCGAAGCGGTAGCTCAAGGTGGTCGGGATCTCGCCGGCAGTCACTTCCACCCATCGCGGGATTCGCATCGACAGGACGGCCCCGGCCACTGAGACCGCCACGAGCACCAACAATGCCCCCGGTAGCTGGAGCAGCCGGGAAAAGATGTACTCGGCTGCCGCGGCGACTCCGCCGCCAACGATGGTGCCGCCGAGTAGACCGAACATCGTCAGTCGAGAATTGACCCGCACCAGATCGATCGACGGCGGCATGACCCGTGGTGTCACCGCGCTGCGCAACACGGTGAACGACTTCGACAGCGCCATCATGGCCAACGCGCAGGGGTAGAGCACCCAGGAGCCGAAGGTGCCCGCGACACCGTCGTAGTTGGCGATCAGTACCAGGGCCAGCAGGGTGCGCAGCGAGAATGACATGGCCAACGCCGCCCGCCGGCCATGCTGGACCCGGTCCAGGGCGGGGCCGATCAGGGGCGCGACCACCGCGAACGGCGCGATTGTCACCAGCAGATACAGCGCCACTCGGCCCTTGCTCTCGCCGGCGGCCGCCGCGAAGAACAAGGTGTTGGCCAGCGCGACGGCCATCGCCGCGTCCACCGCGAAGTTCGCCACCACCGGCCAGGTCAGTGCGGTCAGTCCGGATTTGTCGGCGCCGTCGGCGGTGGCGGCCCGTTGCACCAGCCCATACATCCGGGAGCCCATTTCGCGACTGCGTGCCGCGGCGGCTTGGGTAACCGTGACGCGATCGCCGGCGCCCGAGCTCCCCGCAGACTCGGGGCGACGAGGCGTGTCCGGGTGTTCGCGCAGCGGCGGCAGGTACCGGTTGTTGCTGGTCATCGGCCGTCTACGCTGGTCTCCCGTGGCGCTGCTGGGGTAGTTGGCCATGCCGGGATGCTGTCCGGCCGAGCCGTTGCGCGCACTGCGGCCGGAGGCCGGTGACGGACGGCGGCGCCGGCCCGGTTCGGGGAGATCGCGACGCCGTGCAGACACATCCGCGATTCTTCCCTATCTGCGCCGCACTACCGCGGAGGCCGTGATCGTGCCTGCATGTGGCTGATGGAGTCGCGCTGCGGCAGTATGAGGGTCGTCATTGAACGGAAGGGACCCGCGTGACCGGACCCAGCGCAGAATCAGCCACTGCGACCATCGCCGTGCCCACGGTCTTGGCCGCGGCCGTCGAGCAGGCCCGCTCGGCCGTCGCCGAGTTCAGCGGCGCCGACACCGTCGGCGAGCACCTGGGGGTCGACTACGAAGACCCGACCGCCGCCACCCACCGGTTCGGTGCGGTGCTGCCCGGTTACCAGGGCTGGCAGTGGGCCGTGGTCGTCGCGGCGGTCCCGGGCGCTACGGAGCCCACGGTCAGCGAGGTTGTGTTGGTGCCCGGCCCGACGGCTTTGTTGGCTCCGGAATGGGTGCCGTGGGATCAGCGGGTGCGGGCGGGCGACCTGGGGCCGGGCGATCTGCTGGCGCCGCCCGCCGACGATCCGCGGCTGGTGCCCGGGTACACCTCGAGCGGCGACCCGCAGCTCGACGAGGTCGCCGGCGAAATCGGCCTGGGCCGACGCTGGCTGATGAGTCCGGTGGGCCGTGCCGAGGCGGCGCAGCGCTGGCACGACGGCGAGCACGGTCCGGATTCGGCGATGGCCCGGTCCACCAAACGGGTCTGCCGCGACTGCGGCTTCTATTTGCCGCTCGCCGGTGAACTGGGCACGGTGTTCGGCGTCTGCGGCAACGAAATGTCCGCCGACGGACATGTGGTCGACAACCGGTACGGCTGCGGCGCCCACAGTGACACTCCGGCGCCCGCGGGCACCGGTTCCCCGGTATACGAGCCCTATGACGACGGCGTCCTGGAGATCGTCGATGTCACGGTGATTCCCGCAGCGGAGCCGGCTGCCGAGGTGACCGAAGCGACTGAAGACGCGACCGAAGCGGTTGAGCCGGTGGCGGAAGCCGAGCCGGTTGAGCCGGTGGTCGAAGCACCGATCGAGGCGCCCGCCGAGACAGCAGCGGCGCCGGAACCGGCCGAAACCGGAACCGACGCCGAGGCTGTCGCAGAAGAAACGCCCTAACCGAAGTTGAACAGGTACTCGCCCGGAAGCACGAACAGCATGTTGAAGGCGGTGTTGACCACCGCGCCCGGTAGCCCGAGCACGTAATTGACGATGTCCAGCGGGATGCTGGCCGCCTGACTGAAGGCCATCCCGAAGTCGAGGTTGATCAGGCTGGTGACCACGTTCTCGACGTCGTTGAACAACGTAAACGGCAGGCTGATCACGTGGTTGAACAGTCCTACGGCCGCCGCCACTTCCGCGTTGAACAGGCCGACGAGGTCGAACGCGGCGGCAGTGCCGGGAACGTCCACCGCGCTGGCCGCGCCGGGCAGGACGTCGAGCAGGTCGGAAGTGCCCGGGACGTTCGGTTCGTCGGCAATGCTGGACATGTCGAAAGGTGCGAGCCCAGCGAGGGTGTCGAAGCTGTCGACGACCGCACTGGCGGCCAGCGCCACCTCGGTCGAGACCGCAGCCACCGCGCGCGTGCTGATTTCGGGTGAGGCGACCACTGGGGTCAGGCCGGCGGCCACCAGTGCGGTCGCTGCGGCGGCGATGCTCGGCAGTCGCACTGCGGATTTCACGGTTTCCATGGATTCCTCCCAGTATCCCCCCGTTTTGGGGACGTTACCCCGCCGCCACAGGGGCGTCAGGCGTTCTCTGCGGCGGACTTGATCTTGCTCAGCGAAGCGTTCATACCCTCGACCAGCTCGCGTTCGAAGGTGGGTGTGCCGCCCATGAACTTGCCCACCAAAAACGCCGAGACCGCGGTGGTGTTGCCGTTTTCGACGTGCCGACTCTCGACGACCCGAGTGCCGGTGGCGGTCGGCTCGAGTTCATAGCTCCACACACTGTGGTTCTCGGTGACCCGGAAGGCCAGCTTGCGCTCCGGGATGTACTCAGTGATGACGGAGCTGGTGGGCCAGTACATCCGGCCGCGCCGGTTGAAGTTGATCGTGCGGGTTCCCTGGCGCATCGCACCGAGCGGTTTCATCCACCGGCACTGCGGGCTCCACTCGGGCATCCGGCGGAAGTCGGAGATCAGTGCCCAGACCTTGGCCACTGGTGCATCAATGTCGACCTGTGCCGTCAACAGCGGGGCTGCCATGGCGTTCCTCCTCGAATTGTCGGTTCGTAACTCTATTCGTTTTCCAGCCCGGTTTGGGCTCCGCGCGCACCGCGTCGTGCTGCCCCGCGTTGCACCAGAAAGATTGTGGTGCCCACCATCCCGACGCCGAGTCCCGCTACGCTCACCGGTCGCCACCCTTCCAATGCGGGCACCGTGAACGCGGCGATGGTGGCGCAGCAGAAACCGGTGACGCCGGCGCCGATCACCGGCCAGATCCGCAGCAGGGCGGTCGGCAGCGGTGGCGGCTCGGGGGAGTGCTGAGGGGTCATCGCCGTTGACGTTAGCGCCTCGCCGGTAAAGTTCCCGCAGTGGCCAGGGTCGTCGATGTTGTCGATATCGATGATCCCCGCGATTCCCGGCTGGATGATTTCCGCGATCTGAACAGCATCGATCGTCGCCCGGACCTGCCCGCCGGCAAGGGACTGGTGATCGCCGAAGGGGTGCTGGTGGTGCAGCGGATGCTGGCGTCGCGGTTCCGCCCACGGGCACTGCTGGGCACCGATCGGCGGCTGACCGAGTTGACGCCCGACCTGACCGCCCCCGACGCCCCGGACGTCCGGTATTACCGGGTGTCCGCGGAGGTGATGGCCGAGGTGGTGGGGTTTCACCTCAACCGCGGTGTGCTGGCCGCCGCCTCGCGGGTGCTCGAGCCGTCGGTGGCCGACCTGGTCGCCGGGGCCCGGACGATCGCGGTGCTCGAGGGCGTCAACGACCACGAGAATCTCGGCTCGATCTTTCGCAACGGTGCCGGGTTGGGTGTGGACGCGGTGGTGTTCGGCAGCGGCTGTGCCGACCCGCTCTACCGGCGCTCGGTGCGGGTCTCGATGGGGCACGCCCTGCTGGTGCCGTTCGCCCGTTCGGCGGACTGGCCTGGGGATCTGACGATGCTGCGCGAGCAGGGTTTTCGGCTGCTGGCGATGACTCCGGACCCGCGGGCAGAGCTGTTGTCCAGCGCGATGGCGAAGGTGCACGACGAGCCGGTGGCGGTACTCGTCGGCGCTGAGGGTCCGGGCCTGTCGGAGCGGGCGATGCGGGCCAGCGACATGCGGGTGCGCATCCCGATGTCGCGGGGAACCGACTCGCTCAACGTCGCCACCGCAGCCGCGCTGGCGTTCTACGAGCGCATTAGGCTGCCGGAATGACGTCCACCCCCGACACGCCGTGGGGGACGGGTTTGACGGTGACGGGGTTCGTCGCGGTGGTGGCCGGGACCGCGATCACGGTGTTGAGCCTAGGACTGCTGCGGATACACCCGGCACTGGCGGTCATGCTCAATCTGATTGCGGTGGGCGGACTGGCGCCCACGGTATGGGGCTGGCGGCGCACCCCCGTGCTGCGCTGGTTGGCGTTGGGCGCCGGAATCGGCGTGGCGGGAGCGTGGCTGGTGCTGCTGGCGCTGGTTGCTCAGCGCTGACCGGTCGAGCGCACCCCGAGCAGGACGTCTTCCCACCCCGGTACTTCAGGCTTGCTGCGGCGGGCGCGGGTCCCCGGGCGCTGATGCACTTGCTCCTCGTCGACCACGGCGGGGGCGGCCGGAGCTGCGAAGTCCAACTCGGCCACCGAGGCAACCGGGCGAAGCGGACGGCCGAAGGCGGGGTCGATCAACTCCATGGCGGCGTCGTCTACCGCGGTCACCGTCCCGCCGTGTGCGCCTGGAGTGAACCAGAAATGGGCGACGTTGTCCGAGCGGCCGGCCTTCCAGGCCAGCTGTACCGTCCAGCGCCCGTCGTCATTGCGCCACGCGTCCCAGCTGCTGCTGTCGGAGCTCAAGCCCCGCGACACCAGCGCGGAGGTGACGACCTCCAGCAGGGTCGGTACCGCCGGGCCGTCGGACAGCACCGGGTGGGCCGCGGTCGCGAGCTCTGCGGCCCGGGACCGCTCCAACAGCACCGGGTGGGCGAAGCGCTCGACCCGGGCGACGTCCACACCGGCTGCGGCGGCCACCTGTTCGACCGACGCTCCGGCGCGGATGCGCGCCTGGATATCTTTGGGGCGCAGCATGCTGCCAGCATCGGCCCCATTCTGTCCGACGCGGTGGCCCTCGCCGCGGACCGCGCCACGCAACCGGTCATCGATGCGCACCCGGAACATCTCGGTGTGGTCGTCGCCGTCCGCGGCGCTTTCGCAGATGATGTGCTTGCCGTCGACGTCGAGGCCGATGGCCCTCAGTTCCCGCATGACTTCTCCTTGCGAACGCCCGGTTACCTGCGGACTCTAGTCCAGTGAACAGCCCGGCCCGGCGTGACACGCGGGCGTTATAACGATCCGATCACGGCGGTTCAGCGAGGCTCGAGGGAGGAGAGGCGAAGCTGGGACCGCCGCATTAACCCGGCGGCTTCGGGCCGGGCTTCCGGTCCTGTTCAGAGCTGCGCTCAGAGGCGTTCGACGACCCAGTCCACGCACTGGGTCAGGGCGCTGACGTCGTCGGGCTCCACCGCCGGGAACATCGCGACCCGCAGCTGGTTGCGGCCCAGCTTGCGGTAGGGCTCGGTGTCGACGATGCCGTTGGCGCGAAGCACCTTGGCCACCGCGGCCGCGTCCACCTCGTCGACGAAGTCGATGGTGCCCACCACCTGCGAGCGCAACGCCGGGTCGGCGACGAACGGTGTGGTGAACGGCCGCTCCTCGGCCCACGAGTACAACCGCTGCGACGAGTCCGCGGTGCGCTTGACCGCCCAGTCCAGCCCACCGTTGCCCAGCATCCAGTCCAGCTGCTCGGCCAACAGCGCCAGGGTGGCGATCGCCGGGGTGTTGTAGGTCTGGTTCTTGGTGCTGTTGTCCACCGCGATCGGCAGTGACAGAAACTCCGGCACCCACCGACCGGACGCGGCGATGGCCTCGATGCGGGCCAGCGCGGCCGGGCTCATGATGGCCAGCCACAACCCGCCGTCGGAGGCGAAGTTCTTCTGCGGCGCGAAGTAGTAGGCATCGACTTCGGTGATGTCGACCGGCAGGCCGCCGGCCCCCGACGTCGCGTCGATCACCACCAGGGCGTCACCCGAACCGCTGGGCCGGCGCACCGGCACCGCCACCCCGGTCGAGGTCTCGTTGTGCGCCCAGGCGATCACGTCGACCGACGGGTCGGACTGCGGCTTCGGGGCGCTGCCCGCGTCGGCCTTGATCACGATCGGGTCGCCGACAAAGGGGTTCTTGGCCACCGCCGAGGCGAACTTGGCGCTGAACTCGCCGTAGGTCAGGTGCAGCGACCGCTTATCGACCAGCCCGAACGCCGCGGCGTCCCAGAAGGCCGTCGACCCGCCGTTGCCCAGGACCACCTCGTAGCCGTCGGGCACCGAGAACAGTTCGCGCAACCCGCTGCGAACCCGGCCCACCAAGTCCTTGACCGGCGCCTGACGGTGCGAGGTGCCGAACAGCGGCGCCGCCGTGGTGACCAACGCGTTCAACTGCTCAGGGCGGACCTTCGACGGCCCGCAGCCGAACCGTCCGTCAGCGGGCTTGATGTTGTCCGGGATCGTGAGCTGCTCAGCCATGGCCTCTAGCGTAGACAGCGGCCGCCGCGACCTCGCAGGGCAGGTTTATTGTGACCTGAATCACCCGAGGCGCTCGACGCCTGTCACGCCCACAGTGTTGATCCGGAGTCTGGACGGGTACCCAGTACCTGCGGTACCGTTGTACATAAGCCTAGTAAATGTAAACGACTGGTGGAGGTGTCTCCGATGGCTCAGAAAGCCGCTCGAACCCGAATCGTGCGCCGGTGGCGGGCCAACATGGACGTGACCGACGACGCGAACTACGTCGAGATCCTCAACACCTTGTCGGAAGGGTCGGTGCGCCGGAACTTCAATCCCTACACCGACATCGACTGGGACACCCCCGAGTTCAAGGTCACCGAGAACGACCCACGCTGGATCCTGCCGGGCACCGACCCGATCGGTCGGCACTGGTGGTACCAGGCCCAGCCCGAGGACGTTCAGATCAAGATCGGCATGTGGCGCCAGGCCAACGTTGCCAAGGTCGGGCTGCACTTCGAGAACATTCTGATCCGCGGCTTGATGGAATACGCGTTCTGGGTGCCCAACGGATCCCCCGAGTACCGCTACTGCCTGCACGAGGCGGTGGAAGAGTGCAACCACACCCTGATGTTCCAGGAGATGGTGAACCACATCGGCGCCGATGTGCCCGGCATGCCGCGGCTGCTCAAGTGGCTGCAGCCCTTCATCCCGCTGGTCGCCGGACCGCTGCCGATCCCGTTCTGGTTCGGCATCCTCGCCGGCGAGGAGCCCATCGACCACATTCAGAAGGCCATCCTGCGCGAAGGCAAGACCCTGCACCCGATCATGGAGCGGGTGATGGCCATTCACGTGGCCGAGGAGGCGCGGCACATTTCGTTCGCGCACGAATACCTGCACAAGCGCATTCCGCAGTTGCCGCGTCGCAAGCGGTTCTGGCTGTCGCTGTACGTGCCGATCGTGATGCGAATCCTGTGTTCGGCGATTGTGGTGCCGCCCAAGGCGTTCTGGACCGAGTTCGACATTCCGCGCGAGGTCCGCAAGGACATCTTCTTCCGGTCGGTGGAAGCTCGGCAGATGTTGCAGGACATGTTCGGCGACGTCCGGATGCTCTGCCACGACACCGGCCTGATGAACCCGGTCGCCAAGTTGGTGTGGCGGATTTGCCGGATCCACGGCGCACCGTCCCGGTTCCGCAGCCAGCCGCAGCGCGCGCACCTTGCGCCCGTTGCCGCGGCTTCGGTCGCGTAGCGACTCCCTCAGGTCATGCCGCACGTAATTACCCAGGCGTGTTGTAACGACGCGTCGTGTGTGTTCGCCTGCCCGGTCAACTGCATTCACCCCACGCCGGACGAGCCCGATTTCGCCACGTCGGAGATGCTCTATATCGACCCCGATGCGTGTGTGGACTGCGGCGCCTGCGTGCGGGCCTGCCCGGTCGACGCGATCGTCCCGCACACCAAGGTGATAGCCGAACAGTTGCCGTTCATGGAGATCAACAGGTCGTTCTACCCGGAGCGACCTGTGGGGGTGAAGCTGCCGCCGACCTCCAAGCTGGCGCCCATCCTGCCGGCCGCGGAGCTACATCAGCGCGGTAAGTATCCGCTGACCGTGGCTATCGTCGGCTCCGGCCCGGCCGCCATGTACGCGGCCGACGAACTGCTGACCCAGCAGGGCGTGCTGGTGAACATGTTCGAGAAACTGCCCACTCCTTACGGTTTGGTGCGTGCCGGCGTCGCCCCGGATCACCAGCGCACCAAGCTGGCCACCCGGTTGTTCGACGAGATCTCCTGGCGTCGTGGTTTCCAGTTCTTCCTCAACGTCGAGGTGGGCAAGCACCTGAGCCACGCGGACCTGCTGCAGCATCACCACGCCGTGCTGTACGCCTCGGGTGCGCTGCACGACCGGCGGCTCGAGATCGACGGCATGGGTCTGCCCGGAACGGGCACCGCGACCGAGATCGTCGGCTGGTACAACGGGCATCCCGAGTTCGCTGACCTGCCAGTCGATCTCAGCCACGAGCGGGTGGTGATCGTGGGCAACGGCAACGTCGCCCTCGACGTGGCGCGGATCCTGACCGCCGACCCGGACCGGCTGGCCCGCACCGATATCGCCGACTACGCGCTGGCAGCGCTGCGTGACTCGGCTGTTTCCGAAGTGGTGATCGCGGCCCGGCGCGGCCCGGCGTCTTCTGCGTTCACGCTGCCCGAGTTGGTGGGGCTGACGCAGACCGCCGAGGTGGTACTCGACGCGCAGGACCATGCCCGGGTGCGCGATGACCTGGCGACGGTTCAAGACACCTTGACTCGGCAGAAGCTGGAGATACTGACCAAGCTGGGCGATGCTTCGGCACCGATCACCCGCCCTCGGATTCGATTCGCCTACGAGTTGACCCCGGCGCGAGTTCTCGGCGAGGACCGTTGCAGCGCAGTCGAGTTCACTGTCACCGGGACCGATCAAGTGCGACGCATTGACGCCGGAGTGGTGCTGACTTCGATCGGCTACCACGGAACGCCCATCGCCGACCTGCCGTTCGACGACGCGGCCGGCGTCGTCCCGAACGAGGGCGGCCGCGTCATCGACCCGGCAACCGGCGAGCGAGTTCCGGGAGCGTACGTGTCGGGCTGGATCAAGCGCGGTACCAACGGGTTTATCGGTTCCAACAAGTCCGACTCGCTCAAGACGATCCAGACGTTGGCCGCCGACTACAACGCAGACCTGCTGACCGAGCCGATCGCCGGACCGCGGGCAGTCGCCCGGATGGTGCACGCCCATCAGCCCGACGTGATCGACGCTGCCGGGTGGAAGGCCATCGACCGGGCCGAGATTGCCCGTGGCGAAGCGCAAGACCGGCCGCGGGTGAAGTTCACCCGGGTTGCGGACATGCTCGACGAGGTCAAGGACCACTCGGATCTGCCGCTGCTGCAGACCCTGCTCAGCTCGCTGCGGCGGCACTAACCGGTCGATTTCGGCGCGGTTTTAACCGCTCAGCGGGGAATATCGCGCCGAAATCGCTCAGCGGACCTTGGTGACGTGTTCCCAGCCCGCAACGGATTCCGCGCTGCGGGGCCCCGGCCCGACGTAGATCGCCGACGGGCGCACCAGCTTGCCCAGTCGCTTCTGCTCCATGATGTGGGCGCACCAGCCCGCGGTGCGGCCGCAGGTGAACATTGCCGGCATCATCGCCGGGGGAACCTCGGCGAAGTCCAGGATCACCGCCGCCCAGAACTCCACGTTGGTCTCGATGGCCCGGTCGGGGCGACGCTCCCGAAGCTCGGCCAGCGCCGCCTGCTCCAATGCCGCGGCCACCTCAAAACGGGGAGCCGCCAGTCGCTTGGCGGTGGCCCGCAGCACCCGCGCGCGCGGGTCCTCGGCGCGGTATACCCGGTGTCCGAAACCCATCAGCTTCTCGCGCCGGTCCAAGATGCCCTTGACCACGGCGCGCGCGTCACCGGTGCGCTCTGCCTCGGCGATCATCGGGATCACCCGGGCCGGGGCGCCACCGTGCAGCGGGCCGCTCATCGCGCCGATCGCGCCGGACAGCGCTGCGCCGACGTCGGCGCCGGTGGACGCGATCACCCGGGCGGTGAAGGTCGAGGCGTTCATGCCGTGCTCGGCCGCCGACACCCAGTAGGCGTCGATCGCCTCGGTGTGACGGGGGTCGGGCTCGCCGCGCCAGCGGGTCATGAACCGCTCGGTGATGGTGGCGCACCCGTCGATCGTCTGCTGTGACACCGCGGGCGCTTGGCCACGAGCCGACTGCGCGACGTAGGAGAGCACCATCACCGAGGCGCGGGCCAGCTGGTCGCGGGCGGTGGCGTCGTCGGTGTCCAACAACGGCTCAAATCCCCACTGCGGCGCCAGCATCGCCACTCCAGCCTGGGCGTCGACTCGGACGTCGCCGGTGCGGATCGGCAGCTCCAGCGGTTCGGCGGGCGCCAGCGGGCGGCTGAAGTCGCCGTCGACCAGCAGGGCCCACACATCGCTGAAGCCGACCTTGCCGGCCAGGTCCTCGATGTCGACGCCGCGGTAGCGCAGCGCGCCGCCGTCCTTGTCCGGTTCGGCGATTTCAGTGGTGAAGGCAACCGTGCCTTCCAGGCCGGCGACAAAGTTCTCCGGGACCGCAGCAGTCATGCGTTGGATTCTTCCACCCCGGCGCCCAGCCGTTGCTACCGGCCGGTAACGAGGGCTGGTCTGCGGCGGGGCGTAGCGTTGGGCGGTGCACAGGACGGGCCCCGACAACGAGCACTTGGCGGCGATGCGAGTGGAATACCAGGAGAAGGACAACAGCGGCGACCTCGACGCGGACTGGCTCGAGGACGGCTGGGAGGTTTTGCTGCGCAACTGGATCGGCGACGCCGAGCGCGCCGGGATCGCCGAACCCAACGCCATGGTGCTGGCGACGGTCGAAGCCGGCCGCCCGGTCAGCCGCTCGGTGCTGTGCAAGAACCTCGACGGACTCGGTGTGACGTTTTTCACCGACTCCGACTCCGCCAAGGCTGCCGACCTGGCCTCGACTCCGTACGCATCGGCCACTTTTCCCTGGTATCAGTTGGGCCGCCAAGTCCACGTGCGAGGACCTGTCACCCAGCTCGACGAGTCGGTCAGCGCCGAGTACTGGGCGCACCGACCGCGGGCGTCCCAGTTGGGTTTTTGCGCATCGCAGCAGTCGCAACCGATCGCGTCGCGGGCCGCACTGCTGGCGCAGTTGGACGCGGTGACGGCACACTTCTCCGGCGCCGAGTCGATCCCCGCGCCGCCGAACTGGCGCGGCTACCGGATCGCCCCGGAGGTGGTGGAGTTCTGGCAGGGCCGGGAAGGCCGGTTGCACAACCGGATTCGAGTGATCGGCGGGCGGGTGGAGCGACTCCAACCGTGAGTCCGGTGCCGCTGCGGTGAGGATCTTCGCCGACACCACCCCGTTGCGCAGCCCCGACTTTCGGCGGTTGTGGGTGGCTGGGATCCCGACCGTCATCGGGGCAAACCTGACCATCTTCGCGGTACCGGTGCAGATCTATGCGCTGACCCGAAGTTCGGCCTACGTCGGGCTGTCGGGTCTGTTCGCGCTGGTGCCGTTGGTCATCTTCGGCCTGCTCGGCGGCGCGTGGGCCGACGCCATGGACCGCCGCAAGCTGCTGATCATCGCGTCCTGCGGGCTGGCGGTGGCGTCGCTGCTGCTGTGGGCCCAGGCCGCGGCCGGACTTGCCAACGTGTGGGTGGTGCTCGTACTGCTGGGTGTCCAGCAGGGCTTCTATGCGGTCAATGCCCCGACCCGATCCGCGGCGATTCCGCGGCTGGTGGCCGGCAGCGATCTGCCCGCCGCCAATTCGCTGAACATGACCGTCATGCAGTTCGGAGCGATCATCGGCCCCCTGCTGGCCGGGCTGCTGCTGGGCTGGGTGGATCTGTCCACCCTGTATCTGATCGACGCGGCGACATGCATCTTCCCGATCTGGGCGACGTTCCGGCTGGCCCCCATGCCGCCGGTCGAATCGGCCGGCCCGTCCAGCTTCGGGATCGGGGCGGTGCTGGACGGATTCCGTTATCTGGCAGGCAACACCGTGGTGCTGATGTCGTTCGTCGTGGACCTGATCGCGATGATCCTCGGCATGCCCAGGGCGCTGTTCCCGCAGATCGCCAGCGCGGACTTCGGCGGGCCGGTCGAGGGCGGCACCACCATGGCGCTGCTGGCCGCGGCGATGTCGGGCGGGGCAGTGCTCGGCGGGGTGTTCTCGGGGTGGCTGCCGCGGATCACCCGTCAGGGCCTGGCCGTCGTGGCTGCGATCGTGGTCTGGGGAGTGGCCATGATCGGTTTCGGGCTCGCGGTCGGGCACGGCGGTGGGCATGCGGGCCGAGCGCTGTGGGTGGCGCTGGTGTTTCTGGCGGTCGGTGGTGCCGCGGACATGGTCTCGGCGGCGTTCCGGTCGACGATGCTGCAGCAGGCCGCATCCGACGAGATCCGCGGCCGGCTGCAGGGGGTGTTCACCGTGATCGTGGCCGGTGGCCCGCGGCTCGCCGATGCGGTGCACGGTGCCGCCGGAGCGGTGGTGGGAACAGCCGCCGCGTCCGCCGGCGGCGGGGCCCTGGTGGTGGTGGGCGTGATGCTTGCGGCCCTGGCAGCGCCCGCTTTCCTGCGCTATCGCCGGCCCGGTGATGAACGCCGACCGCCGCCACCGGGACGCCGATAGGAGATACCTCGGCCCCGGGCGGGCGCGCCGGCCCGGAACCGACTACCTTTTCCTATACACGCCCAATTCAGGTCAGCCGAATAGCGCAAAGGGGTTCCTTGTGGCCGCAACCGACGACACCGCCACTCTCCGGTATCCGGGCGGCGAGCTAGAACTGCCGATCGTTAAGGCGACCGAAGGGTCCGACGCTCTCGCCATCGGTTCGCTGCTCGCCAAAACCGGCTACACCACGTTCGACAATGGCTACGCCAACACCTCGCCGGTCAAGAGCGCCATCACCTACATCGACGGCGACGCCGGCATCCTGCGCTACCGCGGCTACCCGATCGAGCAGCTGGCCGAGAAGTCGACCTTTATCGAGGTCAGTTACCTGCTGATCTACGGCGAGCTGCCCACGACCGAGCAGTTGGCCACGTTCACCGGCCGGATTCAGCGGCACACCATGCTGCACGAAGACCTGAAGCGGTTCTTCGACGGTTTCCCCCGCAACGCCCACCCGATGCCAGTGCTCTCGAGCGTGGTGAACGCGCTCTCCGCCTACTACCAGGACTCGCTGGACCCGTCGGACAACGACCAGGTCGAACTCTCGACCATCCGGCTGCTGGGCAAGCTGCCCACCATCGCCGCCTACGCCTACAAGAAGTCGGCCGGTCAGCCGTTCCTCTACCCGGACAACTCGCTTTCCCTGGTGGAGAACTTCCTGCGGATGACGTTCGGCCTGCCGGCCGAGCCCTACGAGGCCGACCCCGAGGTGGTCCGCGCCCTCGACCTGCTGTTCATCCTGCACGCCGACCACGAGCAGAACTGCTCCACCTCGACGGTGCGGCTGGTGGGTTCCTCGCGAGCCAACCTGTTCACCTCGATCTCCGGTGGTATCAACGCGCTGTGGGGCCCGCTGCACGGCGGCGCCAACCAAGCGGTGCTGGAGATGCTCGAGGACATCCGCGACAACCACGGCAACGTCACCGACTTCGTCCGCAAGGTGAAGAACCGCGAGGACGGCGTGAAGCTGATGGGCTTCGGCCACCGGGTCTACAAGAACTACGACCCGCGGGCGCGCATCGTCAAGGAGCAGGCCGACAAGATCTTGGGCAAGCTCGGCGGCGACGACGAGCTGCTCAACATCGCCAAGGCCCTCGAAGAGGCCGCACTCACCGACGACTACTTCATCGAGCGCAAGCTGTACCCGAACGTCGACTTCTACACCGGCTTGATCTACCGGGCCATCGGCTTCCCGGCCCAGATGTTCACCGTGCTGTTCGCGCTCGGCCGGCTACCCGGCTGGATCGCGCACTGGCGCGAGATGCACGACGAGGGCGACAGCAAGATCGGCCGGCCGCGTCAGATCTACACCGGCTACACCGAGCGTGACTACGTCGGCATCGGCGGACGGTAACCACCATGACTAATCCGGCCAAGCCACAGATCACCGTTCCGACCGGCCCGGCACCGGCCGAGCTGGTCATCGAGGACATCGTCGTCGGGGAAGGCCCCGCGGCCGTCCCCGGTGGGGTCGTCAACGTGCACTACCTCGGCGTCGACTACGACAGCGGTGCGGAGTTCGACAGCTCGTGGAACCGCGGCGAATCGCTGGAATTTCCGCTGGACGGGCTCATCGCCGGGTGGCAGGACGGCATCCCGGGAATGCAGGTGGGCGGCCGGCGTCAGCTGGTGATCCCGCCGGAGCTGGCCTACGGGCCCGCCGGAACCGGGCACCCGCTGGCCGGCAAGACCCTGGTCTTTGTGATCGACCTGCTCGGCACCCGCTGAGTGCGTGCCCGGCTGATCGGGGCGGCACTGGCAACTGTGCTGCTCGCTGCGATCGGTTACGGCCTACTGCAGCGCGCGCCCCAGCCCGTCGCTGAACCGCAACCGGCCGCCGGACCGGCAGTGCCGGTTACGGTGATTCGTCACGGCGCGCAGTTCACTGTGGCCGGAGACGTGGCCGATCCGGCCGCCAAACGCGAGCTGCTGGACGCGGTGATCACCTCGAGCGACGACGTCACCGTTATCGACCAGCTCGGGGTGGTGCCCGGAGCAGCGACCGTCGATTTCTCGGCCGCAGCCCCGGTGTTTGAGGCGGCCGCGGGCATCGGCGATTTCACCGTGGCGATCGACGGCGACACCGTGACGCTGGGCGGGACCGCGGCGAAGGCGGACGAGGCGGCTGCCGTACAGGCCGCAGCCGAGGACGCCTGGGCGCGAGCCCACATCGTCAACGAGTTGGTAACCAGCCCTCAGGGCGGGGCAAAGCCCACCAAAAACGACTAATTTCCTCCGTCAGCAAATCGAAACTCCTACACTCGCGGTGTCCTGGACTCGCGGGTGTTTTTCGGTCTTCAAGGAGGATCCATGCCAGGCTCAGAAAACCCCACTGTGACTGGCTGGCGAAAGGTCTCGCGGTTCTACCGCCGGCCGCCCGGCTTCGGCTGGTTCTTAGCCCTGACGGCAATTCCCTTGCTACTGGCGCTGATTGGTTACGGAATAACCGATCGCTCCAAGCTCGACGTCAACGGACCGAATATCAATGCGCCGAACGTCGCCGCGCCGACGCTGTCGGTGCCGAGTTTGGGGCATGTCCTTCGCCCCGTTGGCGATTCTGCGCAACGGCAACGTCATCACTCTCAACGGGGACCTGCCTGACATCGCCACTCGGACCGGACTGTTCGACATGCTCAAGGGGGTGTTCGGCAACGGTGTGCAGCTGGTCGACAACCTCAACATCAAGGCCGGCGTCACCGCACCCGACCTGTCCAGTCTGGGAGCGGTGTTCAAGGCCGCAGTGTCCATGCCCGACTTCAAATTCAAGATCGTCGGCGACACCGTCACGCTGATCGGAACCGCGGCGTCCGATGCGGTCAAGTCCGCCGTCGCGGCGGCGGCGACAGCGGCGTGGCCGAACCTCAAGCTGCTCAACAACATTGAGGTCTCGGCTGGCGAAACCCAGGCGGCCCCGAGCGCGACCGGGACACCGACACCGACTCCGACGCCAACTCCGAGTCCGGCCGGTGACTGCAGCAATCTGCAGGCCGACATCACCGCTGCGATGAGCACGCCGGTCAGGTTCGTCACCAACGGCTACACCCTGGCGGCGGGCACCAGGGACCAACTGAGCCGGGTAGCGGAGAAGGTCAAGGGCTGCCACAACGCCCGCATCGCGGTCAACGGCTACACCGACAACACCGGCAACGACGCCATCAACGTTCCGCTGAGCAGCGCCCGTGCCAAGTCGGTCGCCGACTTCCTGGTGGATCACGGCGTCCCTGCCAACACCGTCACGTCCAAGGGGTTCGGATCGGCCGACCCGGTCGCCAGCAACGCGACACCGGACGGTCGTGCCCAAAACCGGCGCGTCGTGATCACCGTGAGCTGAGGAGGATCTGCAATGGATTTCGTCATTCACTGGCTGTGGTATCTGCTGGCATTCGCGGTGGGCTCGGCGGTGGCCTGGTTGCTCACGATCGTCTCGATCCGCCGCACCAGCAAGGAAGAAGCCGTTGCGGCGCTACCCGGCTCGCGTGAGATAGGAGCCCACTGATGCACGGCGTCAATTGCTGGTTGATGGGACTGTCATTTCTGTTGGGTCTGCTGTTGACCTTCGCTTTCACCATCCGGTGGGTCAAACGCGAGGTGCCGGTATCGGCATCCGGTGCGGCCGGCCCCGCGGCGAACGCACCCACAGCCCCCATCCCGGCCGCCGGTGCGAGCACCGGTTCGGGCTCGACAGCGAAACTCGCCGGCGGCACCCTCCCCTCGGAGGCCGAGACCGCCACGATGGCGATCGGTGGAGCGCCCTACGGTGTGGGGTCGGCACGTGCCGGTGCCGGCGGTGTCGGCCCGGCCGGCTGGACGATTAAGGGCAACGAGGACTCGATGCTCTACCACACCACGGACAGCCCCTGGTATGACCAGACGATCGCCGAGGTGTGGTTCGCCCAGGAGAGTGCCGCCGCCGCAGCAGGATTCACCCGCTGGGACAAGGGCCGGGCCAAGAGCGGTACAGCCAAGCTGGTGGCCGACATCGAGGAGGTGCCGCCCGGCCCCTACGGTCCGGGATCGACCAAGGCTGGTCCCGGGGGCACCGGTCCGGTGGGCTGGACGGTCAAGGGCAATGAGGACTCCATGCTCTACCACGCTCCGGCGAGCCCGGCCTACGACGCGACGATCGCCGAGGTGTGGTTCAAAGACGAGCAGACCGCCGCGGCGGCCGGCTTCCAGCGCTGGGACAGCTGGCGCAAAAAGAAGAAGTGACGCTTCGAGCCGGATGTACTCAGCTCGGTGGCGGAAGCCGCAGCAGCAGGCGTACCCCGCCCAGCGGGCTGTCTTCTAAAGACGCTGTGCCGCCGTGTAGCCCGGCTTGCTGAGCCACCAGGGCCAGCCCGAGGCCGGATCCCGAGTGCGACGCGGTGGACCCGCGGGAGAACCGCTCGAAGACGATGCGGCGCTCTTCCTCGGGAATCCCGCCACCGTTGTCGTCGATGGCGATCTCCACGCCGTCACGCGAAGTGACCGCCGACAACTGCACTTGCGTGGCTCCGCCGTGTTTGACCGCGTTGGCGATCGCGTTGTCCACGGCCAGCCGCAGGCCGGCGGGCAGCCCGACGATGATGCAGGTCGGTGACGGCACCAGCGAGACGTTCAGGTCGGGGAAGACCCGCATCGCGTCGTGGGCCGCCCGGTCGAGCAGATCGGTGATGTCGACCGGCACGTGATCGTCGGAGGTGGACAGTTCGCCCTGCGCCAGCCGCTCCAGGGCCGACAGTGTCGCCTCGATCCGGGTCTGGGTCCGCACGACGTCGTTGAGAACTTCCTTGCGCTGGTCGTCGGGCAGGTCCAGGGTGGTCAGCACCTCGAGGTTGGTGCGCATCGCGGTCAGCGGGGTGCGTAGCTCATGGGAGGAGACGGCGGCGAAGTCACGAGCGGAGGCCAACGCCTCCTGAGTGCGGTCGCGCTCTTTCCAGATCCGCTGCAACATGCCGCGCATCGCCTCGGCGATCTCTACGGCTTCGGTGGCCCCGCGCACCTCGATCTCTGGCCGCTCGTCGCCGGCGTCGATCGAGCGGGCCTGCTGTGCCAGCCGTCGCAGCGGCCGGACCGCGAAGGCTGCCAACAGCCAGCCCAGCACCGCGGCCGCCCCGATCGCGAACGTGCACAGCAGCAACACCCGCCGGTGCAGGTTGTTGGTGTCGGCGATGGTGGCGTCGTAGGTGGCCCCGACCGCCAGCGACCGCGGCCCCGGACCCGGGATATCGACGGTGCGCACCCGGTAGCGCACGCCGTCGATCTCGGTGTCGGCGTAGCCCGGCTCCAGCTCCGGCAGCACCACCGTGGAGTTCGACGTCACTTCGTTGGCCCGCCGCAACGTGATCACCGCGTCGTTGGCGCCGGCCGCGCGGGGCAGCTCGCCCAGGCCGATCAGCGGGACGGTCAGCCCGGCCGCCTCGTCGAGCCGGCGGTCCAGCCAGTACTTGCGGTCGTTGGTGATACCGACCCACACCAGCACGCCGATGATGACCGTCACGATTGCGGTGCCGATGGCCGTCGCGAACACCACCCGGGTCCGCAACGACGGTGTTCTGGCGAAGATGCGCCGCAGCAGTTTCATGACATTCATGGTGGTCCTCACTGCGTTCGCAGGACGAAACCGACGCCGCGCACGGTGTGCAGCAGCCGCGGAGCGCCGCCGGCCTCCAGTTTGCGTCGCAGGTAGCCGATGAACACGTCGACGACGTTGGTGTCGGCGGCGAAGTCGTAACCCCAGACCAGCTCGAGGAGCTGCGCGCGCGACAGCACCGCGGTCTTGTGTTCGGCGAGCACGGCCAACAGGTCGAACTCCCGCTTGGTCAGGTCCACGTCGACACCCTTGACCCGGGCGCGCCGGCCCGGGATGTCGACCTCGAGCGGACCCACCGTGATGGTCTCCGAGGAGGAGCTGGCCGCCGACCCGCGCCGCCGCAGCATCGCCCGAACCCGGGCCACCAGCTCGGCAAGCACGAACGGCTTGACCAGGTAGTCGTCGGCGCCGGCCTCAAGCCCGGCCACCCGGTCGTCGACCGAACTGCGCGCGGACAACACGCAGACCGGCACGTCGTCACCCATGGCCCGCAGTGCCGTCACCACACTCACGCCGTCGAGCACCGGCATGTTGATGTCGAGCACGATGGCGTCGGGCCGGGCCTCCTTGGCGCTGCGCAACGCCTCGGCGCCGTCGGCCGCCGTCGCCACCTCGAAGCCGGACAGTCGCAGTCCGCGTTCCAGTGAGGCGAGCACGTCGGAGTCGTCGTCGACGACCAAGACCCGGGGGGAAGCAGCGGGGTTGTCCATGGTGGCCATTTTGCCTGAACATGGCCGTCGAGCGCGGGATGCGCCGCGGGTCGCCCACATCAATCTAGGGTCGATCCGTGAATTCGGGTTCCGCGCTGCGTAGCCTGCTGCCTTACCTGCGCCCCTACCGGGTGCGCTGGGTCGCCATGGTGACGGTGGCCGTGCTCAGTCTGGTCGCCACCGTGGTGATCCCGCTGATGACCAAGGCCGTCATCGACGGACCGGTGGCCCACCGGGACCAGCCCGGGCTGTGGGTGCTGGGTACGGCGGCGACCGCGCTCGGGGTCATTGAGGCGCTGCTGTTGTTCGTGCGGCGCTGGCTGGTCGCGCCCACCACCATGGGCGTGGAAGCCGACATCCGCAAGGACCTGTACGCGCGGCTGCAGATCCTGCCGATGACCTTTCACGGCCGCTGGCAGTCCGGCCAGCTGCTGTCGCGGATCATGAACGACCTGTCCGCCGTGCGGCGCTTCCTGTCGTTCGTGGTGGTGTTCCTGGTGCTCAATACGGTGCAGATTCTGGCCGTCACGACGATTCTGCTGCTGCTCTACTGGCCGCTGGGTGCGGTGGTATGCGCATCGCTGATCCCGGTGATGCTTGCGGTGCAGCACTTCCGGCGCCAGTACACCCGGCTGACGCGGCAGGCGCAGGACCAGGCCGGTCAGGTGGCCACCGTCGTCGAGGAGTCCGCGCTGGGTCTGCGCACCATCAAGGCGTTCGGACGCGAGGACTACGTGTTTGCGCGCTTCGACGCCCAAGCCGCAAAGCTGCGCGACCTGGGCGTCCAGAAGGTGGTGGTGTCGTCAAAGTTCTGGACCCTGTTGGAGGTGATCCCGAATTTCACGCTGATCGGGGTGCTTGCGGTCGGCGTCTACGCGGCCGGGCATCACCTGGTCACGATGGGCACTCTGGTCGCGTTCGTCACGCTGATGCTCTCGCTGATCTGGCCGCTGTCGTCGTTGGGCTTCCTACTGTCGGCCACCCAGGAGGCGATGACCGCCGCCGACCGGATCACCGAGATCTTCGCTGCGCCCCTCGAGATCACCGACGGTGACGACCCGGTGCCGCCGTCGGGCCGGCTGGAGTTGCGCGACGTCGGCTTCCGTTTCGCCGATGCCGGTCCGGATGCGCCGTGGGTGCTGCGCGGGGTCAATCTCACCGTCGAACCCGGCGAGACCGTCGCCCTGGTGGGCGCCACCGGCTCCGGGAAGTCGGTGTTGGCGATGCTGCTGTCCCGGCTCTACGACGCACAGCAGGGCCAGATCCTCATCGGCGGCCGGGACGTCCGGACGCTGACGCTGGCGGCGTTGCGCTCGGCGGTGGTGACCGCCTTCGATGACCCCACCCTGTTCTCGATGTCGGTGGCCGAGAACCTGCGGCTGGGCCGGCCGGAAGCGAGCGATGCGGAACTGGCCCGCGCCCTGGCCGTGGCTTCGGCAGATTTTGTCTACGACCTGCCGTCCGGGCTGGACACCCGGATCGGGGAGCAGGGCATGAGCCTGTCGGGCGGACAGCGCCAACGGCTGTCGTTAGCCCGGGCCCTGGTGGCGGCGCCGACGATCCTGGTGCTCGACGACACCCTCTCGGCCCTGGACGTGCACACCGAGGCCGCCGTCACCGAAGCGCTGCGCCGAGTGCTGGGTTCGGCCGCGGACGCGGGCCGGCCGCCGATCACCGCGCTGGTGGTGGCCAACCGGGCGTCCACCGTGGCGTTGGCCGATCGGGTGGCGTTGGTCGAGGGCGGGACCATTACCGCGGTCGGTACGCACGCCGAGCTGCTGGCCCAGGTGCCGCGGTACCGCTACCTGTTGGCGGCAGACGACGAGCTCGACGACGGCGCCGAACACCTCGTCGACTGGGTGCTCCGGTGACGGCCGAGCCGGGCGGGGCCGCGGCGCGGACCCTGCTCTGGTCTTTGTTGCGCCCGTATCGGTTTGCGGCGCTGCTGATGGTCGTGGCCATTGTGGTGGAAAACGCTGCCCGGCTTGCGGTTCCGCTGCTGGCGCAGCGCGGAATCGACCGGGGAATCCCGCCGATCGCCGCGGACGGCTCGATCCGGCAGCTGAGTCTGATCGTGACCGCGCTCGCGGTGGTGGTGTTCACGCAGGCTGTCAGCCGGATGCTCTTCCTGCAGTGGTCGGGCAAGATCGGGCAGCAGATGCTGCTGGAGCTGCGGCGGCGCGTGTTCGGCCAGTTTCAGCGCCTGGACGTGGGATTTCACGAGCGCTATACCTCGGGCCGGGTGGTCAGCCGGTTGACCAACGACGTCGACGCGATCCAGGAGATGCTGCTCACCGGGTTCGACGGCCTGGTCGGCGCCGCGCTGACGATGGCAGGCACCGCGGTGCTGCTGGTCGTGCTGGACTGGCGGCTCGGTCTGATGTGCCTGATCGCCTTTCCGGTGCTGGTGGCGTTGCTGCGATGGTTCCGGGTCGAATCGTCGAAGAACTACGCCGCGATGCGCGAGCATGCCGCGCGGGTGATTGTGCAGTTCACCGAGACCATGAGCGGGATCAAGGCGGTACAGGCCTATCGCCGCGAGGCTCGCAATCAGGAGATCTTTGCCGGAGTCGCCGACCGCTACCGTGCGGTGAACGAGAAGGCGTTCAGACTGGTCGCGATCTTCTCGCCCGGGGTAAAGCTGGTCGGCAACCTCACCACCGGTGTGGTGCTGCTCTACGGGGGCTGGCGAGTGTTGCACGGGCACATGACGATCGGAACCTTCACCGCGTTCCTGCTCTATCTGCGGATGTTCTTTGAACCGATGCAGGGCATTTCCGAGTTCCTCAACACCTTCTCCTCGGCGACCTCGGCGCTGCAGAAACTGGCCGGGGTGCTGGCCGAGACGCCCGCCATCAAAGACCCGGTCGACCCACCCGGCCCAACGGCCGCGCCGGAACAGGTGCGCGGTGAGATCGACTTGTGCGACGTGCATTTCGGCTACCGGGACGGCCAGTCGGTACTGGCCGGTCTGTCGCTGAACATCCCGGCCGGTCAGACCGTGGCGCTGGTCGGCAGCACCGGAGCCGGCAAGTCCACCATCGCCAAACTGATCGCCCGGTTCTACGACCCGGTGTCGGGAGCGGTGACGCTGGACGACGTCGACCTGCGAGCGTTCGGCCAAGCGGCGCTGCGCCGCCACGTCGTGATGGTCACCCAGGAGAACTTTCTGTTCACCGGCACGGTCGCCGACAACATCCGGTTCGGCCGCCCCGGCGCGACCGACGCCGAGGTGGTCGCCGCCGCGACGAGCGTGGGCGCCGATACCTTCATCGCCGCCCTGCCCGACGGCTACCACACCGACGTCGCCAAGCGGGGCGGGCGGCTCTCGGCCGGCCAGCGTCAACTGGTGGCGTTCGCCCGCGCCTTCCTCGCCGACCCGGCGGTGCTGATCCTCGACGAGGCGACGTCATCGCTGGACATCCCCGGTGAGCGGATGGTGCAGAAGGCGCTGCGCGGCGTGCTGGCCGGCCGGACCGCGCTGGTGATCGCCCACCGCCTTTCCACGGTCGAGATCGCCGACCGAGTTCTGGTGATCGAAGGTGGCCGCATCGTCGAGGACGGGCCGCCGGCTGAGCTGATTCGCGCCGAGGGCCACTACGCCGCCCTGCACGACGCGTGGCTGCGCTCGTTGGCCTGAACGGCAGCCGCGAGCACCCCGCGGCGGGTTAAATCCACGTGAATTTTAATGCACCGACCTGCGAACATGGCGCCGCCGGGCGCAAAGATCCCGCAAACGCAGGACTTTCCAAGGTGGCTGCCCACTTAGGCTTTCTCGGTGATGGTCACATCGAACGTTAAGGCCGCCAAGAAGGCCGAAGCTGCCAAGGCAGCTGCGTGATCGGTTCACCTACCGCGCAGGGTTTGGCGTTGGCGTCGGCCACCAGTTTCGGGATCAGCGACTTCGTGGGTGGTGTCGCGTCGCGGCGGGTCGCCGCGCTTCGCGTGGTTTTGGTGTCCACCCCGGTCTCCATGGTGATGCTCGGAATGCTTGCCCTGATTGGCGGCGGGCACATCACGACGAGCACCGTCATTTTGGGCATGCTCGGTGGACTCACCCAGGCGCTGGGCATCTGGTGGTTCTACGCGGCGATGGCCGCGGGCCCGATCTCGGTGGTATCGCCGCTGGCAGCGGTGGTGGACGCCGGCGTGCCGGTGTGCGTCGGCCGGCTGCTGGGGGAGCGCCCCGGGATGCTCGCCAGCGCAGGTATCGCGGTGGCCTTGGGCGCGGTGGTGTTGATCAGTTGGCACGCCGGCGACGACGGCGTCCACCGGCCGGGGCTCACCCACCGCGTGCTGTGGTTGACGGTCGCCTCGGGGGTGGCCCTGGGGTTGAACTTCGTCTTCCTGGACCGCACTCCGTCGGATTCGGGTCTGTGGCCCCTGCTGTTCGCGCGTGCCGCGGCCACCGTCCTGGTGATCGCCGTTGCGGCGCTGAGCCGCAATCTGAAGGCGCCGACGGGCACACCGCTGCGGCTGGCGTTCCTGATCGCGCTGCTCGACACTGCCGCCAACGTCACGATGCTGTTCGCGTTGAAGCTCGCGCTGCTGTCACTGGCCAGCGTTTTGATCTCGCTATACCCGGCCGCCACGGTGATCTTGGCGGTCGTCCTGCTGGGGGAGCGGGTGCGTCTCCGGCAGGTGGTGGGGATGGTGCTGGCGGGAGTGGCCGTGGCGATGATCACCGGTTAGTGCCATCAGGCATTCCGATCCGGCGGTAGCGCTCTAACCGGGCCGCCATCCGCTGCTCGGCGGGCACCCCGCGCAGTGCTGACAGCTCGACGGCGATGGCCTGCGACATTCGCTTGGCGAAGTCGATCGGCTCCTCGGTGGCATCCGGGTGCTCGCCGACGATCACATCCACGATCCCGTGGGCCTGCAGATCCGCCGAACGGATGCCCTGCGCCGCGGAGAGTTCCGGGGCGTGCCGGGTGTCGCGGTAGACGATGGCACTGGCGCCCTCTGGCGGCAACGGCGCCAGCCAGCCGTGCAACGCCGCCAGCACCCGATCCGCCGGCACCATCGCCAGCGCCGGACCGCCACTGCCCTGGCCCAGCAGCACCGACACCGTCGGTACCTCGAGCGTGACCAGTTCGGCCAGGCACGCCGCGATCTGGGCCGCCAATCCGCCCTGCTCGGCCTCCACCGACAGCGCCGGGCCTGGGGTGTCGATGACCAACACCAGCGGCAGCCGCAAGCCCGCGGCCAGCGCCATGCCGCGGCGGGCATCGCGCAGCGCAACCGGGTCGGTCAGCCGATCTGCGCCCCGCAGCTGCCCCAACACCACGGCGGGCTGGCCGCCGAAGCGTGCCAACGCCAGCAAGATTGTGGCACCGCGTTCGATGCTGCCGGTGCCCGACAGGAAGACCCGCTCGGTGGCGCCGTGGCGCAGCAGAAACCCGACGCCCGGCCGATCCGGACGTCGCGACGCGCACACCGAGTCCCACGCGGCGATGTCGGGTATCGGCTCCGGGTCCGGCTTCGGGGGTGGGGGACCGGGGTCGTCGAGCATCACCTTCAGCGCCCGGGCGCAGATGCGTCGCAGCCACTTCAGCGGGATCACGCCGTCGATCACCCCGTGGGCCTGCAGGTTCTCGGCGGTCTGGACGCCCGGCGGGAACGGGGCACCGTAGAGCTGTTCGTAAACCCGTGGCCCCAGGAATCCCACCAGTGCGCCGGGCTCGGCCAGCGTGACGTGCCCCAGTGAACCCCAGGAGGCGAACACCCCGCCGGTGGTGGGGTGGCGCAGGTAGACCAGATAGGGCAGGTGAGCGCGTTTGTGCAGCTCGATCGCGGCGGCGATCTTCACCATCTGCAGGAACGCGACGGTGCCCTCCTGCATCCGGGTGCCACCCGAACTGGGCGACGCCAGCAGCGGCAGTCGTTCGGCGGTGGCCCGCGTGATCGCGGCGGTGATCCGCTCGGCCGCCGCCACCCCGATGGAGCCGGCCAGGAAGTCGAAGTCGCTGGCGATCACCGCGACCCGCCGGCCGTTGATCCGGCCCTCGCCGGTGAGGACCGCCTCGTCGCGGCCACTGGCAACCCGGGCCGCGGCCAGCTCGGCGGCATAACCCTCGCTGATCGGCACGGCCAGCGGCGCGACGTCCCAACTGAGGAAAGAGCCGCGATCCAGCACCGCGTCGCGCACTTCCTCGGCCCCGGTCCGGCTCACAGATCGAGGCTAATAGGCTGGTTCGTCATGATCGGTGTTACCCGCGATGAAGCCGTCACGACTATCGAGTTGCAGCGCCCCGAGCGTCGCAACGCCTTGAACTCCCAGCTCGTCACCGAGTTGCGGGAGGCGGTTCTGGACGCCGCCACCCACGACGTCCGGGCGATCGTGCTGACCGGGCAGGGCACGGTGTTCTGTGCCGGCGCGGATCTGTCCGGTGACGCGTTCGCCGCTGACTACCCCGATAAGCTGATCGCCCTGCACCAGAGCATCGCCGACGTCCCGGTGCCGGTGATCGGCGCCATCAACGGCGCCGCGATCGGCGCCGGCCTGCAATTGGCGATGGTCTGTGACCTGCGGGTGGTGGCCCCCGAGGCGTTCTTCCAGTTCCCGGTCGCCAAGTACGGCCTGGCGCTGGACAACTGGAGCATCCGGCGGCTGACCTCACTGGTCGGCTACGGGCGGGCCCGGGCGATGATGCTGACCGCGGAGAAGCTGCCCTCCGACGCGGCGCTGCTGACCGGGATGGCCAACCGGATCGGCACCCTTACCGACGCGCAGGCCTGGGCGCACGAGATCGCCGGGCTGGCGCCGCTGGCGCTGCAGCACGCCAAGCGGGTGCTCAACGACGACGGCGCCTACGAGGAGCAGCAGCCGGTGCACAAGGAGCTGTTCGACAAGGCCTGGGGTTCCCAAGACGTCATCGAGGCCCAGGTGGCGCGCGTCGAGAAGCGGCCGCCGAAGTTCCAGGGCGCTTAATCGCGACGGAGCCCGCGAGCCGCCACCATAGACTCGTCGTCATGCTGCGTGGAGCACTTCGACTGGCGGGAACCACAGCGTCGCTGGCCGCTGGCGGCTGGACGCTTCGAGCGCTGCGCGGTACACCCGCCGCGTTGGGCGCGGCACCCACCGCGATCGATGCGGTAGCCACCCGATCGGCGAACTATCGCGACGGGGTCTTCCACAACATCGAACGCGCTGCCATGGTCAACATGGATCGGGAACAACAGCGGCTGATGGTCCGCGAGCTGTTCGCCGACCGCGTCGGGCGACGGCCCGCGGCGCCGATCCCGCTGGAGGTGCCCGACTTCAGCGTCGACGTCGAGCCGCTGGCGATCACCTGGCTGGGGCACGCGACGGCCCTGGTGGAGATCAACGGCTATCGCGTGCTGACCGACCCGGTCTGGAGCGAACGCTGCTCGCCGTCGGATGCCGTCGGGCCTCGACGGCTGCACCCCCCGCCGGTACGACTCGGGGCACTGCCCGCGGTCGACGCGATCGTGGTCAGCCACGACCACTACGACCACCTCGACATCGACACCGTCACCGCGCTCGCCCGCAGCCAGTGGGCGCCGTTCGTCGTCCCGCTGGGCGTCGGGGCGCATCTGCGTGCGTGGGGCATCCCCGCGGAGCGGGTGATCGAACTCGACTGGGACGAGCACACCACGCTCGGCGATCTCACCGTGACCTGCACCCCGGCGCGGCATTTCTCCGGGCGATTCCTGACCCGCAACCAGACGCTGTGGGCATCGTGGGTGATCGCCGGTCCCGAGCACCGGGTCTACTTCGGCGGCGACAGCGGCTACACCGGCAGCTTCGGCACGATCGGCGCCCAGCACGGCCCGTTCGACGCCACGCTGTTGCCGATCGGGGCCTACAACACCGCCTGGCCCGACGTCCACATGAACCCGGAGGAGGCCGTCCAGGCGCACCTCGACTTGAATGCTTCGGCGTCGGGTCTGCTGGTGCCGATTCACTGGGGCCCGTTCCGGTTGGCGCCGCACCGCTGGGCCGAGCCGGTGGAACGGCTGCTGGTCGCCGCCGGCGCCGCGGGAGTCGCCACGGCGGTGCCCAAGCCCGGCGGTTCAGTGAGGCTCGACGGAGGAGAGGCGAAGCTGGGACCGCCGCATGAACCCGGCGGCCGGGTACTTCCTGACGCCGCCCCTGCCGACGCGTGGTGGAGGCTTTAGCGCCATGACCAGGTGGGCGGCTACGGCCGGGGTCACTGCGCTGGCCGTTGTGCGCGGTGACACCAACACGGTGGACCTGGAGTACTTCGATCACGACAAGCTGGGAAGGTTCACCCGTTGACGGCAGCGCGAACCGCAGGACTCACTGACACCGAAGTCGCCCAGCGGGTCACGCAGGGCCAGACCAACGACATCCCCGCCCGCGCCGCGCGCAGCGTCCGCGAGATCATCCGGGCCAACGTCTTCACCCGGATCAACGCGATCCTGGGTGTGCTGTTGGTCATCGTGCTCACCACCGGATCGCTGATCAACGGGCTGTTCGGTTTACTCATCGTCTTCAACAGCGTCATCGGCATGGTGCAGGAGATCCGGGCCAAACAGACACTGGACAAGCTGGCTATCGTCGGGCAGGCGAAACCATTGGTGCGCAGGCAGTCCGGGACACAGCAGCTTCCGCCGGGACAGGTGGTGCTCGACGACGTCATCGAGCTGGGCCCCGGTGACCAGATCGTCGTCGACGGCGAGGTGGTGGAGTCCGCCGACCTGGAGGTCGACGAGTCCCTGCTCACCGGTGAGGCCGACCCGATCGGCAAAGGCCTCGGCGACCAGGTGATGTCCGGCAGTTTCGTGATCTCCGGCAGCGGTGCCTATCGGGCCACCCGGGTCGGTCGCGAGGCCTATGCGGCCAAACTGGCCGAGGAGGCCAGCAAGTTCACCCTGGTGAAATCCGAACTGCGCAACGGGATCAACCAGATCCTGAAATTCATCACCTACCTGTTGATCCCGGCCGGACTGCTGATCATCTACACGCAGCTGTTCACCACCGACGTGGGCTGGCGGGCATCGGTGCTGGCGATGGTGGGCGCCCTGGTGCCGATGGTTCCCGAGGGCCTGGTGCTGATGATGTCGCTGGCGTTCGCGGTCGGGGTCGTGCGGCTGGGGCGACGGCAGTGCCTGGTGCAGGAACTGCCCGCGATCGAAGGCCTGGCCCGCGTCGACGTCGTCTGCGCCGACAAGACCGGCACCCTCACCGAGAACGGGATGCGGGTAGCGGAGATCGCCGAACTCGATGGTGCCCAAGGTCTTCCGGTACGCAAAGCGCTGGCCGCGCTGGCCGCCGAGGACGCCCGCCCCAACGCCAGCATCCAGGCCATCGCCGAGGCATTTCCGGCATCTCCGGGTTGGACGTCGAGCGCCGGTGCGCCGTTCAAGTCGGCCACCAAATGGAGCGGTGTCTCTTTTGTCGAGCACGGCAACTGGGTGATCGGGGCACCCGACGTGCTGCTCGAACCGTCCTCGGCGGCCGCCGAGCAAGCTGAACGGATCGGGGCACGCGGCCTGCGGGTGTTGTTGCTGGGGGTCTGCGACCAGCCTGTTGACCATCCCGAAGCCCCGGGACGAGTGACGCCGGTGGCGCTGGTGGTGCTGGAGCAGAAGCTGCGTCCCGACGCCCGCGAGACTTTGGATTATTTTGCCGCGCAGGAAGTGTCGGTGAAAGTCATTTCCGGCGACAACGCGGTCTCGGTGGGCGCGGTGGCTGCCGAGCTGGGGTTGTCCGGGGACGCGATGGATGCCCGCAAGCTGCCTACCGAACCGGACCGACTGGCCGGTGCGCTGGAGGAACACACCGTGTTCGGCCGGGTGCGCCCCGATCAGAAACGGGCCATGGTGCACGCCTTGCAGGCGCACGACCACACCGTGGCGATGACCGGCGACGGCGTCAACGATGTGCTGGCGCTCAAGGATGCCGACATCGGTGTCGCGATGGGAGCGGGTAGCTCGGCGGCTCGATCGGTGGCCCAGATCGTGTTGCTGGACAACAAATTCGCCACCCTGCCCTACGTGGTGGGGGAGGGGCGCCGGGTGATCGGCAACATCGAGCGGGTGGCGAATCTGTTCTTGACCAAGACGGTGTATTCGGTGCTGCTCGCGCTGCTGGTCGGGCTGGTCGGGCTGGCGTCGGCACTGTTCGGCACCAAACCGTTGCTGTATCCGTTCCAGCCGATCCACGTCACGGTCGCGGCATGGTTCACCATCGGCATCCCCGCGTTCGTCCTATCGCTCGCACCGAACAACGAACGGGCGCATCCCGGCTTCGTTCGGCGGGTGATGAGCGGGGCGCTGCCGGCCGGCGTGGTGGTGGGCATTGCCACCTTCGCGTCCTACCTGGTGGCCTACCGTGGCAGCGAAGCCACCTCGGTCCAGCAGATTCAGGCCTCTACCAGCGCGTTGATCACGTTGCTGACCACGGCGGGATGGGTGCTGGCGGTGGTGGCGCGGCCGTATGAATGGTGGCGGCTGCTGTTGGTGATCAGCTGCGGGTTGGCCTATGTGGCGATCTTCGCGATGCCGCTGACCCGGGAGAAGTTCCTGTTGGACCCCTCCAACGTGGCATTGACGCTGATGGCGCTCGGCTTCGGAGCGCTCGGAGCGGCCGCCATCGAGGCGATGTGGTGGGCCAGGGGCGGCATGCTCGGTGAGCGGCCGAAGTTGTGGCGGGAATCGGCACCGACCACAATGACCCAGCGATAAACCGTGACACAAGGGGAAAGAACGACATGGCTAAGCTCTCCGGATCCATCGACGTCCCGCTGCCTCCCGAAGAGGCCTGGGCGCACGCTTCGGATCTGTCCCGCTACAAAGAGTGGCTGACCATTCACCGGGTGTGGCGCACTGTGCTGCCCGAGACCCTGGACAAGGGCACGACGCTGGAGTCGATTGTCGAGGTCAAGGGCATGCTCAACAAGGTCAGGTGGACGATCGTGAACTACAAGCCGCCCACCGGCATGACGCTCAACGGCGACGGCAAGGGCGGAGTCAAGATCAAGTTGCTGGCCAAGGTCGCGCCGGAAGGCGACGGCTCGAAGGTCAGTTTCGACGTGCATCTGGGTGGCCCGGCATTGTTCGGACCGATCGGCATGCTGGTGGCCGCCGCGCTCAAGACCGACATCAACGAGTCGTTGCGCAAGTTCGTCACGGTTTTCGCGCCGGGTTAAGCGGTTGCACGCCCTGCCATCCCGTAGCTAAGGTGGCGGGCGTCCACTCACGGGAGGTTATGGAATGACAGGCATCGTCGGTCTCACGCCGCTGTCCGCGCGCTGATCACCGCCGAGTTGCCGTAGTCCGGTCCCGGTTGTCAGCGCTCCCGCTGACCTTCCCGGAGACCCCGTGCCCCTACCCTTTTTTGACTCCCACGCTGTCGTCACCCTGACCGAGGTCGGCTTCAGCTGGCCCGACGGCAGTACCGCGCTGGCCGGCATCACCGGCTCGTTCGGTATCGGCCGCACCGGCCTGGTGGGTGCCAACGGCGCCGGCAAATCCACCCTGCTTCGGCTCATCGCCGGGGAACTGCGGGCGACCACCGGGCACCTCACCACCACCGGACAGGTGGCCTACCTGCCGCAGCTGCTCACCCTGAACGCCGACGCCTCGATCGCTGAGCTGCTCGGTGTCGCCGATCGAGTCGCCGCACTGCGGGCTATCGAAGGCGGTGACACCGCCGAGGCCCATTTCGAGGTGGTCGGTGACGATTGGGACATCGAATCGCGCGCCGATGCGGCGCTGCGCGACCTCGGATTTGGGGCGGCCGACCTCGATCGCCGGGTCGCCGAGCTGTCCGGCGGAGAGGTCATGCTGGTGGCGTTGACCGGGCTACGGCTGGCGGCCGCCCCGGTCACCCTGCTCGACGAGCCGACCAACAACCTGGACCGCACCGCACGCACCGGGCTGGCCCGGCTGGTCGACGCGTGGCCGGGCGCGCTCATCGTGGCCAGCCACGACACCGCGCTGTTGGAGCAGATGGACTGCACCGCCGAGCTTTACGACGGGCGACTCACCACCTTCGGCGGCCCCTACAGCGCCTGGCGGGCGCACCTGGATGCTGAGCAGGTTGCCGCCCGGACAGTCGCCCGCGCCGCAGAGCAGGTGGTCAAGGCTGAGAAGCGTCAACGTGTGGAAGCCGAGACCAAACTCGCCCGACGCAACCGGGCGCCCCAGGTCGCCCGCCAGAACAAGCGCGCCGCGAAGATCGTGATGAACCAGAACGCTTCCAATGCCCAGGTTTCGGCGGGCAAGCTGCGCGGGCACCTCGACGGGCGGGTCCGTGACGCCCAAGCCGATCTGGACGCGGCCGCCGCGCGGGTCCGCAACGACGAACACATTCGCGTCGACCTGCCGGACCCGCAGGTGCCCAACAGTCGCCGGCTGGCCGAGTTGCCGGGCGTGGCCGGGCCGATCATCGTGCAGGGCCCCGAACGCATCGCCCTGGCCGGTCCGAACGGAGTGGGCAAGACGTCGCTGCTGGAGGCACTGCTTTCCGGTGGTGCCGGGCGACTGTTGACCGACCGGGTCGGTTACCTTCCGCAACGCCTGGACCATCTGGACGACACCGTGTCCGCGTTCGACACGGTGTCGGCGGTCTCCGGCAGGCAGCCGCAGGCGGTGCGGGCCCAACTGGCCCGGTTCCTGCTGACCGCCGACTGCGTGGCCCGGCCGGTCGGCACCCTGTCCGGGGGTGAGCGATTCCGTGTCGCGTTGGCCCAACTACTGCTCGCCGATCCGCCGCCGCAGCTGTTGCTGCTCGACGAGCCGACCAACAATCTCGATCTGGACAGCGTCGGTCAGCTCGTCGACGCGCTGGGAAGCTATCGGGGGGCCTTCATCGTGGTCAGTCACGACGACGAGTTCCTGGCGCGGCTCGGCCTGAGGCGAACGTTGACGATGCCACGCGGCGGTGTGCTGGTCGATGCGAGTTAGTGTCACAACATGACTCGCTCCCGTCCTGGTTGGCTGATCGCGCTGTGCGCGGCGATTCTGTCGGTCAGCGCATGGCTGCCGTGGCTGACCACGTCGGCCAGCGGCGGCGGGCATGCCAGCGCGATCGGCGGCAGCGCCGGCGCCATCGCACTGCCGCCCCGCTTCGGTGTCGGCCAGCTGATCGTGCTGCTGGCCGCCGTCCTGCTGGTGGCCGGCGCGATGGTGGCCCGGGAACTGTTCACCCGGTTGGCCGCGGTCGTCGCCGTGCTGGACTCCGTGCTTCTTAGTGCCCTCGGTTTCTCGTACTACCGGCTGAACGTCGTCGCGCCGATCAGCCCTGGTTATGGCCTCTACATCGGCGCCGTCGCCGTGGCGGGTGCCCTGGGCTGTTCGGTGTGGGCGCTGGTCACCGCAGTGCGGCGATGACCTCAGCGAAGGCCTCGGCGTGTTCCTGCTGGACACGGGGCCGGTCCTGCCGGCTACTGTCACAACGCTGTGCCATGGTGGCCTCATGACGCAGCCGAGGTCCGTGACGACGGCCGACGTTCTTGAACGGGCCCAACGGTTTCCTCGACTGCGCTATATGGGCTCGAAATACCAGCTGCTGCCGCACCTGGAGCGGTTGTTCGCCGATCTGGGCGGTGAGACTGCCGTCGATGCGTTCTCCGGTTCCGGGGTGGTCTCGTACCTGTTAAAGGCACAAGGGTTCTCGGTCACGAGCAACGATTTCCTGGCATTCCCCGGCATGATCACCCGTGCGACTGTTGCGAACTCGTCGGTGCGACTCACTGCTGGGGACATCGACCTGATCTGCGGACCGGCCGTTGATGACCGTGACTTCATCCAGACCAAGTTCGACGGGCTCTACTACACGCCGGAGGATCGTGCGTTCCTCGATTCGGCGTGGTCGCACATCGATCAGCTGACCGGGTTCAAGCGAGACATCGCGATCTCCGCGCTGGTGCTCTCCGCTGCTCGACGCCAACCTCGCGGGGTCTTCACCTTCACCGACTCCACCAAGTATGCCGACGGCCGCCGCGATCTCCGCATGACGCTGCGGGAGCATTTTCGTCGGGCTGCAGCGGAGTACAACGCCGTGGTGTTCAGTAACGGGAGCAAGAGCCGCACGGTTACCGGCGATATCTTCGACCTGGACGTCGAGACCCCAGACCTGGTGTATCTGGACCCGCCCTACGCGCCGCCGCGGGACGACGCGGACTACATGAAGCGCTATCACTTCCTCGAAGGATTGAGCGTCTACTGGCGTGACGTCACGATCATGGAAGAGACGAAGACCAAGAAGATCGCGAAGCGATTCACTCCGTTTGCCTACAAGCGCACGATCGAGGACGCGCTGCTGCGGACCTTTGAGCGGTTCGAGGGTGCGGGCGCGATCGTGCTGTCCTACTCCTCGAACGCGCTTCCTGACGCCAGCCGGATCGTCGACTTGCTCGGCAAAGTGAAGACGGACGTCCAGAAAATTGCCGTCGACCACAAGTACAGTTTCGGAACGCACTCGGCGGCCACTCGCCGCGATGTGTCCGAGTACCTGTTTGTCGGAACCAATTCATGAGCGATGCTGTTCCGTTTGCCGATTACCTCGGCGCCCTCGGTCGTTTGAGCGCACACATCGACCCCCTTGCCGCTACGTCCGAGACCGACGCGATCCGTCGCGCGGTCATGTCGCTGGCTGCCCTGCCGACGATTGATCGCGCGTCGCTCACGGCTTGGGTGACCGCGTATCCCCGCGACGTACCAGTGCTGGCGCTCTTTGTCGGCCTTGGACAGGAGAAGCTCAAGAATGCGCTCAAGCATGAGTTTGATACTTCCGGCTGGGTGCTGCTCGCCCGCAATCGAGCTCGCGAGCTGATCGACTGGCTCGACGACGCGTACTTTCTGGTACCGCAGACCGTTGCGCAACTACACGCGCAGTACGGGGTAGCGGACGTACTCATAGCGCGTGCAGGTACCCGGGCCGCGGCTGCAGCTGCCGGGCAGCAGGGGCGTCGCGTAGAAGATGAGATCGAAGCCGTAGTCAAGGGGCTCGGCCTGCCCTACCAGACGCGCACGCGTTTTGTAGGGCGCAGCGGGCGCACTGCTCCGTGTGACCTAGTTATCCCCAACGGCAGTGCCGCGGAGATCGTGGTCGCCGCGAAGGGCTACGACTCGACCGGCAGCAAGCTCACCGACGCGGTGCGGGAAATCGAGGAGATGGCAGAGGTTCGCACCCCGCGGCAGTTCGTGATCGCCGTGATTGACGGGATCGGCTGGAAGAATCGGGTCTCGGACCTGCGCAAGATCCACCAACTCTGGGATGATCGGGAGATCGACGGCATGTATACGCTGGGCACGCTCGACCAGTTCCGCAGCGATGTCGCCGATGCCGCCCGGTTGCGAAAGTTCTTGTAAACAACTCACTCTCGTGTACCGGGTAGGTGCTCGTCACCGCAGTGCGGCGATGACCTGGGCGAAGGTCTCGGCGTGTTCCTGCTGGACGGTGAAGTAGCTGACCCCGTAGCGGCGGCGGCGTTCGCGCAGCGTGTCGGCCATGTCGTCAATGGACCCGGACAGCACTGGGGGTGAGGCCAACAGTTCCTCATCCGACAGTGTCGGCGCGAATCGGCGGGTCAGCGACAGGTTGGGCATCCCCGAGCCGTCGGTCGGCACCGCCGTGATGGCCAGGTTCAGTTCGAGGGCGTCGAATCGATTCCCCGCGGCGGCGCGGACGAAGCCGATCCGCTCAGCCAGGGAATCGTCGGCACCGTCCACCCGCGATCCGGTCAATCCGATGATGTCGGCGTGGCGAGCTGCCACCGTCAGTAGCCGATCGCCACTGCCGGCGATCAGGATGGGCACGCGCGGCTGGTGCGTCGCCACATGTTTCGTCACGTGCGCGAGGTATTCGACGCGGCGGCCGGCGCTCGGAAAGGGCAGCTCGGCGGCCTCGAACTCCGCACGAACATAACCGGCGCCCAGACCCACTTCCAGCCGCCCGCCCGACAGCACGTTGGTGTCGGCGATGTCGCGGGTCAGCAGCGCCGGCTTGTAGAAGCAGGCGTTGAGCACATAGGTGCCCACTCGGATCGTCGAGGTGGCCGCGGCAGCGGCGACCAGGACCGGGAATGGGGCCGGGGCGCCAAGATGGTCGGGCACGTGCAGGACGTCGAATCCGAAACCCTCCATACGCCGGGCAGTCTCGGCGAGTTCGGTCGCCGACCCGATCGGGTTCAGGCCCACACCGAAGCGAAACGGCTTGTCCACCCAACTACCTCCTCGGCGGTGCCGGTGGGGGCGCGGGACTGGACGCCGGAGTCGGTGCCGCTGCTGGAGAACGGGTCTCGCTGCTCGCTGAGTCTTCCGGTTGCGCGGCCGGGAAGACCCACTTGCCCGACAGGATGTCCTTGTCCGGCCGGTAGAGCCGGACCATGTAGTTCCATCCCGGTGTGGTCGGCAGGCAATTGGCAATGTTGTCGTCCGAACAACCCCCGAACTGCACGGTCACCGATCCGTCGGCCGCTTTGTCCGCGGTGATGTCGTTGACCGAGTACGCCTGCTGCGGGTTCTCCGTGAAGTAACCGTTCTTGTTGTAGACCGTGATCGACCAGAAGGCTTTCACCGGAACGTCTTTGACGGTCAAGCGGTACACCGTGTTGCCGTCGTTGCGGGCCGGGGTGACATTGAGGTACAGCGCCTCCTCCTCGGAGTTGCCGCCCCACGCCGCGGCAGCCCCGATCAAATGCCGCACCGGGTCGGTGTTGGCCTCGGTGCCGAACATGCCCCGAGTGTCGGGGATGGTCTGGGCCAGGTCCAACAACGCGTCGTTGACCTTCTTCTGGCTGACCGGATCCCACCGGGGCACGTCGAAGCTGCCGGTGTCGTCTTGTTGCGCCGTGATCGCGTCCTGCAGTCGGTGTGCTGCGGCCAGGTCGGCGGGATCGTTGGGGTCGGCCAGGATGCGAATGGCGACGGCCACATAGCGGGTTCCGACATGCTGTTGATCCAGGGTGTGCTCGCCTCCGCCGTAGAACATGTCGGTGGCGTATTCGTCCTGGTTGATCACCTGCGCCGACATGTATCGCTGACCGGGATCGGGCAGGGTCAGCGTGACCGGACTGGCCTGTAGGTCGAATACCGCCGCCGAATACAAGGTGTCTCGGTTGGAGCGCACCACCAGCTGCCGGTCGACCGGGGTGACGTCGCGCATGTGGAAGAAGCGGCCGAAGCCGTTCTCGTTGACGATGTTGGTGAATTCCTGGTCCGTGACGGCCCGCACGAAGTTGTCCGGTGACACCAACACCATGCCGTTGGGGGTGCTGCGTGGGGCCAGGTTCGCGACTGGGTCGGTGCCGGTCTTTGTCACCGTCAGCCCGCAGCCGCTCAGGACCAGGGCCGTCGTCACCGCGCCGAACGCAGAAAGCCATCGCATGGGCATGCAGCGCAACCTACCTGTCGATACCGGCTGATGTGGGCAACGGGTTTCGCGACACGGCCTCCGCAAGCTGCGTGTCGACTATTGCACCTCCTGCGGCCCAGAAGTATGGTCCCAATAAGAATAAGCCGTGAGTAAAAAGAGAATTTGATTAACGAGGCCGAGGAGAAATGGCGGTGGAGATGCCGGACAACACCGAAGCGCAGCGTCCCGTGAGGGTCTCGGCCCGGCTGCTCGCCTCCGGTCACGGACGGCGATTGGGGACCGCCGCCGTCGCGGTCGGCGGCGCGCTGTCGATGTTGCTGGGCAGCCCGTCGGTCACCGCCAACAGTGTCGCGCCTGCGGTGACGTTGACCGCGGGATATCAGCAGGCTCTCGATGCCCTGCTCGACGCCATGAGGCAGGCACAGGCCTTCGATCTCTCGCTGCCGTATGCCTCGTCCGGCGACGCGGACACGCTGATGTCGATGCTGCGCAACACCAACTACCAACTGATCACCACCGGATTGTCGCGGGTTACCGAGCTGTTCAACGGGGTGTTCTTCCAATCGCCCGAAGTGGTCGCCGGTAACGTCGCCGACCCGCGCCAGTATTTCGACTACTTCACCCCCGACATCTACTACCACGTCACCGCGGGGCTGGCTCCGGGCGCAACCTACGTGCTCACCGGAAACCTTGGCGGGGGAACCGAGCATCTGTCGATCAGCACCATGGCCGTCACCGGTGCCACGGCCAACACCATCGAGGACCTGGAACTGGGCCACGGCTTGGTGGTCGACGCCAACGGCAACTTCACCATCTACATCGGACCCGAAGCACCCGCGGGCGCCGTCAACTTCCTGGACTCCTCCGACGCCACCGTCGGCGGCGCCGCGTCCCTGTTGATCCGCGACATGCTGGGCGACTGGGCCAAGGGGCCCGGCAGCATCAGCCTGCAGTGTGTCGCCGACTGCCCGCCGTTCTTTGCCATTCCCGCCGGCGGATTCTTCCCCACCGAAGGCGGCGGAACCGACGCGCCGTCCGGGCCGGGCAAAATCGGCTCCGTCGATGACGTGCTGAACATGCTGCTGGGCGCCTTCGCCCAGATCGTCGTTCCGTTCAACCAGCGCAGCATCGAAGGCGGCGCATCGGTTGGCATGGAGGTGCCCGCCAACACGATGATGACGCTGGCACCCGAGACCAGCTACGGAGTCGGTCTGGAGTCTGCCGTCGTCACCGGCGGCAATTTTGATCTGGACCCCGGCGAGGCGCTGATCCTGAAGGTGCCGACCATCGACGCTGCCTATAGCGGCATCGAGTTGATGAACGTCTACGGTGGGGCGCTGCCCTACGTCATGGCCCAGACCACCCTCAACCACACCCAGACCTATTACGCCGACGACGGCTACACCTATTACGTTGTCAGCGCGACGAATCCGGGCGTCGCCAACTGGCTCGACACCGGCGGTCTGACGCGAGGTGAGATCTTCGCGCGCTTCGAGAACGTCGACGACCGCGACGCCGCGATCGGTCTGGGAGTGACGGCCCAGGTGGTGCCGGTTGACGACATCGCCCAGTACCTGCCCAGCGACACTCCCACCGTCAGCCCTGAGGAGTTCGCCGCCGACATGGCCCGGCGGGTCTTCTCCTACGACTACGGCCTCGATGTGTCGCGGATACACGCCCAACCGGCCTGGGTGCTGCAGCATCTGGAGCTGAACGCGCTATCGGCCCTGATGGGCAGGGATAACTTCGAGTCGGTGTTCGGCAGCCAGCCCTTCACCCCGATCGAGCTGCGGTTCACCGACGCGCTGAGCCCGGACTGGGATGTCGTCATGCGCAGCGTCTTGGACCACCCGATGGAAAGCCTGACCTCGGTGTGGAACGCCCTGCCGGTCCTGACCAGCGACGTCACCTTGCCGATCACGCTGGCGCTGGCCCAGACCGCCATGTCGGTGCTGATGCCGCAGATGTTCATCACGGCCATCGACGATGCGCTGTTCAACCCGAACACCAGCATCCTGTCCGGCCTGCTCAATGCCCGCGACGACTTCGCGACGGCGATCTTGAGCGGCAACAACGACTGGCCGACCGAACTCAGTGAGCAGGCAGCCCAGCAGTGGGCGACCATGTCCGACCTGATCGCCAACACGCCGAGCTTCAGCCTGGTGGATCTGTTCGGCGGCTGATCGGGTTACAGCCTTGCGGTGAACCTGATGGTTGGCTGTGGCTTTGAAACTTGTTAGCTGGAGCTGCTTGACGGGCCTAACGAAGCCTGAGGATCGTTGGAGTATGGCGCTTCGACGTCTCAGGGTGGAAGGCTCGCCGGCCAGCAAGGCGATGGGTCGTCAACGCCGGCGGACGGTTGGAATAGCCAGCGTGGCCAGCGCGTTTGTGACCTTGGGGCTGGGGCAGCTGGCGTCCGCGGCCGATGTCCACGCCGATGAGTTTGATGTGATCGTTGACCAGGTCCTTAATTCGATGACGGATTTTTTGGAAATGGACTCGGTTAGCACCGTGTTGGGCTCCCAGCTGGACACCAGCCTCGTCAGCTGGCTCGGCAGCCTCGATCCGGTTGCCGCGGTCAGCGCTGATGCGCAGCAGATGAGCCAGAACTTGCTGGTCAACCCCGGCTTCGAGACGGCCGATCCATCCGGGTCGGGCTACAGCGGGGTGACCATACCGGGCTGGACGGAGACCGGCACCCCGACCGTGATCGCCTACGGCACTCCGCTGGGTTATCCGTCGCCGGTGTCGTTTCCGTTGCCGACGGTGTCCGGGTTGTTCGGCTTTCCGCAGGACGCACCGCCTGGAGGCGGCGACAATTTCGCCGGCGGCGGCCCGGTGGGCACCTCCAGCATCAGCCAAACCGTCGACGTCGCCGGCGCGGCCGGAACGCCGTATGCGCTCAGTGCGGATCTCGGTGGCCAAACGTGGAACCCGTCCTACGCCTCAGTGCAGGTCAATTTCCTCGACGCCCACGGCGATGTGGTGGGCACCGGCTCGCTCAATCCCGTCACCGTCTGGGATCGCTGGGGTTTCACCGGGTTTGAGGAACGCGAGATCACCGGCACAGTACCGGAGGGCGCCGTCTCCGCGCAGGTGACCACAACCTTCACTGACAAGAACGGGTTCCTCGGTAACTACAACGGCTCCTACGCCGACAACGAGTCGTTCACCGTCGGCGATCCGAACCTCAGCCCAGCGCCGCTCGTCCCACCGACCTCTGACGTCGGCCAACTGGATCACGTGTTCGTCATCTACATGGAGAACAAGGGCGCCGACGACATCGTCGGCAGCCCCAACGCGCCGTACATCAACAGCCTGATCAACAACTACGGATATGACGACAACTACTACGCGCTGAGCCACCCCAGCGACCCCAACTACTTCCGGATCCTGGGCGGCTCGGACTTCGGCATCGACTACAACTCGCCGCCGAACTCCATCGACGCCCCAAGCCTCATGCAGGAAATGGATCAGGCGGGCATCACCTGGGCCGGCTACGCGCAGAGCATGCCGTCGCCGGGGGCCATCGTGTCCTCGGGTGACTACTCCGTCGACGAACTGCCCTTTGCCGAATTCAACTACGTCTACGGCAACACCCCCGACTACCTGCAGGAGCACCTGCTTCCACTGACGCAGTTGGCCACCAACCTCGCTGACCCGAGCACCTTCCCGGGATTTACCTGGATCGCCGCCAATGAGGACAACAACATGGAAGGCCCGGTCGACTCCTTCAGTGGCGTTCTCCAATTCATTGCCACCCAGTTCACGAACCATCAGTACAACGTCGCGGCCGGCGACCAGTTCGTCCAGCAAGAGGTCTCCACCATCGAGAACTCCAAGACGTGGACCGACCCGAACGAGAAGGACGTCATCATCCTCACCACCGACGAGGACAACAACAACCTGTCACTGGGATTCGGTAACCAAGGCAATAACGTTCCGATGATCGTCATCCCGAACGACGGCGCCGTGACACTCGGCGGGATGCAATCCGGCAACTTCACCACCGACGCCTACTACAACGAGTACAGCCTGATGGCCACGATCGAAGACGCCTTGGGTCTGGCCCCGCTCACCGACAACGACATGTACGCCCAGCCCATGAACGCCTTCTGGAAGTAGTCACGGCCCGGCGCACCGTCAAGCATCAACCGGAGACAAAACGTCAAGCATCACCCGACGCCATACAAAAAATGGTGCCCCCGGCAGGATTCGAACCTGCGACACCGGCTTTAGGAGAGCCGTGCTCTATCCCCTGAGCTACGGGGGCGGGGACCTGTTGGAATAGGTGGTGAAAACTCTAGTTGATGGTGGGCGGTCGCCGATGCGCGGTCGTGGGGGCGCGTCGCCTGCCGGCTTCCGGTGGTTGGTCAGCCCTGAGACGGCCCGGTCTGGTTGAAACGCGCAGCAATCCGCGGATTGTCCAGCAGGTGCTCCGGGAACCCGGGACCTGCGTGGGCGTGGGTTTGCTCGGATGCCACGGCGGCACCGCAGTGTGCGCACACCACGATGGCCTCCAGATCGTGGCCGCACGGCTCATGGCTCAGGATCACCGGCAGTTCTTTGCCGTGATGCATCCACCGGTCGCCCCAGGTCTTCATCGCGGCCATGACGGGGAAGAAGTCACGGCCGGATTCGGTGAGCAGGTATTCATGCCGGACCGGCTCGGTCTGGTATTCCCGGCGCTCGAGCAGGCCGGCGTCGACGAGTACGCGCAGTCGGTCGGTCAGGGTGTTGCGGGCAATGCCTAGGGAGGCGATGAACGCGTCGAACCTGGTTTCGCCGTAGAAGGCCTCACGGAGCACGAGCAGCGTCCAGCCGTCACCGACCAGGTCAGCGGTGCGCGCGATGGTGCAGGGCCATCTGGCGAACGAGGTCGTTTTCACGTCGATGAGCATATCAGTTGCGTGTTGAGACGGACTTGTGGCGACAGCGTCGACGGGTTACTGTCGGGTCAGTTTCAATATGCAACTGCCGAGGCCGCCGAGGAGCGATGCATGTCCGAAGTCACCCTCACCGCCGGGCGCGAACCCACGTTGAAGCCGACCGCCTGCATCCTGTGCGAGTGCAACTGCGGCATCGAGGTGCTCGTCGAGCCCGATACCGGACGGTTCTTGAAAATCCGAGGCGACAAGGCGCACCCGGCCTCGGCCGGCTACACCTGCAACAAGGCGCTGCGCTTGGACGCCTACCAGAACGGCCGCAACGATCGGCTCACCAAGCCCCTGCGGCGCCGCCAAGACGGCGCCTTCGACGAAGTCGACTGGGACACCGCGCTCACCGAGATCGCCGAGCGGCTCACCCGGCTGCGTGATGAGCACGGCGGCGAGTCGATCTTCTACTACGGCGGAGGCGGCCAGGGGAACCATCTCGGTGGGGCCTACGCGCCGGCGACGATGGCCGCCTATGGCGCGCGTTTTCGCTCGAGTGCGCTGGCGCAGGAGAAGACGGGTGAGTTCTGGGTTGCTGCCAGGATGCTGGGCCGTCCGCACCGTTCCGATTTCGAGCACTGCGAGGTCGCGGTCTTCGTCGGCAAGAACCCCTATCAGTCCCACGGTTTCCCACGGGCCCGCTCGGTGCTCAAGGAGATCGGCAAGGACCCGTCCCGATCGATGATTGTGATCGACCCGGTGCGCACCCAGTCAGCTGAGCTGGCCGACTTTCATTTGCAGCTGCGCCCGGGCACCGACCTGCACCTGTTGACCGCGATGGTGGCGGTGCTGGTGCAGGAGGATCTGATCGACCACGCCTGGCTGGCCGAGCACACCGACGGATTGGCCGAGGTCGCCGCGGTGATGCGCGAGGTGTCGGTCGCGGACTATCTCGCTGTCGCCGACGTGCCCGAAGATCTCGTGCGCGCCGCCGTGCGACGCATCGCTGCGGCCGGGTCGGTGGCGATCCTGGAGGATCTCGGCGTCCAGATGAATCGCAACTCCACGACTGTGTCCTATGTCGAGAAGCTGTTGTGGCTGCTTACTGGCAATTTCGCCAAGCGCGGAACGCAGTACGTCTTCTCCGGGCTCGCGCCGATCGCTCGCGATCGCGGGCAGCCGTTCGATCAGATGCCTCGTACCCCGGTCAGCGGGGCGGCCATCGTCAGCGGGCTGATTCCCTGCAATTCGATTCCCGACGAGATCCTCACCGATCACCCTGGCCGGTTCCGCGCGGTGATCGTCGAGAGCAGCAACCCGCTGCACTCGCTCGCGGACAGCGCGCGGATGACGGAGGCATTCCGGGCCCTGGAGCTGGTGGTCGTCATCGACGTCGCCCTGACCGAGACCGCGCGTGAGGCGGACTACGTGCTGCCGCCGCCGACCCAGTACGAGAAGTACGAGGCGACCTTCTTCGACTTCGAGTTCCCGCGCAACCTGTTCCATCTGCGCCATCCGCTGCTGGACGCCCCGGCCGGTCAGCTGGCCGAGCCCGAGATCCACGCCCGGCTGTGCGAGTTGTCCGGGGCCGTCGGCGAGGCCGACTACGCGCCGCTGCGGGCAGCTCTGGCCCAAGGCCGGGACGCCTTCGCCCAGGCGATGCTGGGGGTGCTCGCCGACCGCCGGCTGGCCAAACTGGCCCCGGTCCTGCTCTACCGGACACTGGGCCCGACGCTGCCGGACGGCGCAGCGGCCGCGGCCGTGCTGTGGGGAGCGTCGCTGATGTGCGCGATGGAGAACCCGGCCGGTGTCGCGCGGGCCGGCTACGGCGAGGGGCTGATGGCCGGTGATCGGCTCTTCGAGGCGATCCTGGCCAGCCCGCACGGAGTGGTCATCACCGACGACGAAGACGACGCGTCCTGGCAACGACTCGGCGGCCGGCGCATCCAACTCGACGTACCCGAACTGCTCGATGTGGTGCGCAAACTCGGCGACGACGAAGCCATCATCACCGACCCCGACTATCCGCTGGTGCTCTCCGCCGGCGAGCGCCGCGACTTCACCGCCAACACGATCCTGCGCGACCCGGCCTGGCGTAAACGCGATCCCGAAGGCGCGCTGCGGGTTTCGCAGCCAGACGCCGCCGCGTGGTCGTTGACGACCGGTGACCGGGTACGAGTATGTACCCGCCGTGGCTCGGCCGAAGCCGCGGTCACGGTGGTCGACACCATGCGGAAGGGGCACATCTCGCTGCCGAACGGGCTCGGTCTGGTCTCCCAAGACGGCGAACAAGTCGGCGTACGCCTGAACAACCTGACCGCGTCCGCAGACCGCGACGAATTCGTCGGCACCCCATGGCATAAGTCCATCCCGGCCAGACTGGAGAAGATCTGATGCACACGTTCCGTCAGGCCATCGATGCTCGTGATCTCGATGCTGCGATCGCGTTGCTCGCCGACGACGTGGTGTTCCGCAGCCCGATCGCGCACAAGCCCTATGCGGGCAAGGACATCGTCGGGGTCATCCTGCGAACCGTTGTGACGGTCTTCGAGGATTTCCGCTACTCATGACCGCTGACCTGAACCTGGCGACCGTCACCCTGGAGCGCGACGGCCATGTGCTGCTGATGGGCCTCAATCGGCCCGAAAAGCGCAACGCATTCAACACTGTGATGCTGGCCGATCTATCCCGCGCCTACGCATTGTTGGAAGCCGACGGCGACCTGCGCGTGGGCGTGCTCTTCGCTCACGGCGAGCACTTTACCGCCGGGCTGGACCTGATCGATGTCGCGCCGAAGATCGCCGGCGGCGCATCGGTCTATCCCGAAGGCGGGCGTGACCCGTGGCGGCTCGACGGCACCTGGACCAAGCCGATCGTCGCCGCCACCCAGGGGCGCTGCCTCACACTGGGCATCGAGTTGCTGCTGGCGGCCGACATCCGCCTCGCCGCCGAGGACGCCCGATTCGCCCAGATCGAGATCCGCCGCGGCATCTTCCCGTTCGGCGGCAGCACGATTCGCATGCCGCAGCAGGCCGGCTGGGGCAACGCGATGCGCTGGCTGCTCACCGGCGACGAGTTCGACGCCGTCGAGGCTCATCGCATCGGTCTGGTCCAGGAGGTCAGCCCCGATGCCAGCACGGCCCAGCAACGCGCCCGCGACATCGCCCACACCATCGCCGACCGTTGCGCACCGCTTGGGGTCGCCGCCACCCTGGCCTCGGCGCACGCGGCATCGCTGGACGGTGACAGCGCCGCCATCGAACAACTGCGCCCGGAAGTGCAGCGGCTGTTCGGTAGCGCCGATGCCGCCGAGGGAGTGCAATCCTTCGTCGAACGCCGCGACGCCCGATTCCAGGGCCGCTGAACCACCCACCCGGAACGCGGATCCGGTTTCGGGCACCGAGACTGAGACATGGGGTGTGGTTTCGCCCTGTGGTTGAGCGTGTCTTGGGCGCTGCGGGGTCACTCGCCGGCCGTGGTTTTGCTCCGCTGGTAGTGCCGACGCGCTTTCATGCGGTTGCCGCAGATCGCCATTGAGCACCACCGCGCGGTGTTGGGCTTGCTGCGATCAATCAGGAACAGCTGGCATTCGGTGTTGGCGCATGGCCGAAGTCGTCCGGGGCTGGAGATCCGTAACGCATCCCAGGCGAGTATGACGCGCGCGACGGGTTCCGCCGACAGGGTCCAGGCGATGCCGTCGTCAGACATGACGGGGGACAGCTCAACGCCTTTGAGGAAGGGCTGCAACGTCTGCGGGGCCAGGTCTCCGCGCACCACGGCTTGCAACGCGGTCCGCGCGTTGAGGAGTTCCTGAAGTTGCCCACTGGTGACGGAGATGCCGTGCGCATTCAGCCAGGCTTGGGCCGTGGCCGGATCGTCGAGTTCATCGTGTGGCACGCCATCGATGACCGGGGTGGTGTTGAGCAGGTCCAGTAGCAGAGCCTCATCGGCGGGCCCCGTCGCGGCAATTTCCACATAACCTCCAAAATGCTGTTGACAGGTTACACCATGAGTGCTTGACTCCTAACTATCAAAATCTGGTTAAGGGGTTAGTTATGGTTTCTTCGGTCAGGCACCAGTACGCCACCGTCGACGGGCGACGGTTGTTCTACCGGGAGGCCGGAAGCGGCGACGCGCCCGCGATCGTGTTGTTGCACGGCTTTCCGACCAGCTCCTACATGTTCCGCGACCTCATCACCCACTTGGCGGACGACTACCACGTGATCGCCCCGGACTACTTGGGCTTCGGTCATTCGGATATGCCGCTGGTAACCGAATTCGACTACACCTTCGACAACCTCGCGGGGCTCGTCCAGGGGCTGCTGGATCAGCTCGGGCTGGCCCGCTACGCCATCTATGTCCAGGATTACGGCGCGCCGATCGGCTGGCGACTGGCGCTGAGCCGGCCGCACTCCATCAGCGCCATCATCACGCAGAACGGCAACGGCTACGACGAAGGCTTCATACCGGCCTTCTGGTCAACCGTCTGGGACTACCAGCGTGGGCAGACTGCCGAGACCGAGGCGGCCATCCGCGCGGCGCTGGACATCGAATCGGTCAGATGGCAGTACCTGACCGGTGCGCCGGACGAGTCGCTGGTCAGCCCCGATACCTGGACCCTGGATAGTGCCCTGCTGTCTCGGCCGGGCAATGACGATATTCAGCTCACGCTGTTCCGGGACTACGCCACCAACCCGCCGATGTATCCCGCGCTGCACGACTACTTACGCACCAGCGGGGTTCCGGTGCTGGCCGTGTGGGGAAAGTCGGACCCGATCTTCGCCCCCGACGGTGCCCGGGCGTTCGGCCGGGACGCACGAGAGGCCGAAATCCATCTGCTCGACGGCGGCCACTTCTTACTGGAGACCGCGGTCGATGAAGTGGCGGAGTTGATCAAAGGCTTCTTGCGCCGGGTCGGCGGACATTGACGCTTATAGCTCGAAAAAACCTACACACCAAGATATTCAGAGGAGATGCACCATGGCTACGACACCCACGCCGGCCATCCCGGCTCGCCCCGCGGTAGTGCGAGAAGCCGCGGGCGGCCCGACCATGCGCGCAATTGTTCTCGACGGCTTCGGGGGACTGGACACTTTGACCTACGCCGATATTCCCAAGCCACTGCCGAAGCAGGGCGAGGTGGTGATCAGGGTCAAGGGATTCGGACTCAACCACGCCGAGATGCATATGCGTCGGGGTGAATGGGCCGAGGCCGCCGAAGTCAGCGGTATCGAATGCGTCGGCATCGTCGACGCTTGTCCAGGCGGAGAATTCCCGGTGGGCGCCCAGGTCGCCGCACTGATGGGCGGGCTCGGCCGTAGCGTCAATGGCAGCTACGCGCAATTCACCCGGGTGCGCGCCGAGAATGTCGCGTTGATCGAATCGGACCTGCCGTGGAGCCAGCTGGCCGCACTTCCGGAAACCTATGCCACCGCATGGACCTGTCTGTTCCGCAACCTCGACTTGACCGCGGGGCAGACCATCGTGATCCGCGGAGCGACCTCGTCTTTCGGTCAGGCGGCTGTGAAGCTGGCCGTGGAGGCTGGAGCGCGGGTGATCGCTACAACGCGTAGCCGGAAACGGTTTGGCTTGCTGACGTCGCTCCGGGCTGAACGTGCCGAGCTGGAGGTTCCCGATTTGGGTACTCACATCGCCGAAGCCAAACGGGTGGATGCCGTTCTCGATCTGGTGGGCAACAACACGATTCTCGACTCCTTGGACATGCTGCGCCGGGGCGGTACGGCGTGCTTGGCCGGCTGGCTCGGGGGACTGGATCCCATCGCCGACTTCAACCCGCTGTTGCAGATGGCCAGTGGTGTCAATCTCAGCTTCTTCGGCAGCTTCGTGTTCGGTGCCCCGGGCTTTCCGTTGTCGGACGTGCCGCTGCAGGACATCGCCGGCAAGGTTCGCGACGGCCGCCTGGAGGCCACGCCGTCACACGTCTTCTCCTTTGACCAGATCCGCGAAGCGCATCGGGTTATGGAATCAGGGGAGGCCGGCGGAAAAATCGTCGTGGTACTCGACTGAGATCGTTGCTGGTCGGCGTACCTCGCCATCAGCGCAGGTCAGCCGGCGGGGTGTGCACCAGCAGTGGGTCGGGATCGGCTGCCATCGCCAGCAGGCCACGCACGCCGCGGATCACCAGCGGCCAATTGCGGGGGTTGCGCAGGTTGAGCCCGCCGATGAGCTGCTTGAGCATCGACAGGGTGTCGAAGTAGATCCGCTCGGTTACCAGGGTCTCGTCCTCGCCGAAGACGAAGTAGGCCGTCATCCGGGTGCGGTGCCGCGATCCGGTCGCCGGAACACCGCCCAATGGACCCAAATGGGTTCCCAGAAGCCAGAACTCGACGATCACCGCGTCGGCGCTGTGGCGCGGCGCGATGATCTCGTGGTCTTGGTCGGGGAAGGCGACGCGGGTGTCGCGGTAGTACTGGCGGACCTCGGCATCACCGTCGTGCACGGTCAGGGTGGGGACGATCTCGTAGTGCGGATGCGGAAACGTGGCCAGTACGTCGTCCCAGTCCTGGCACACCTCGTCGTGGAAGTGGTCGAGGACGAGTCTCTCGCGCGCCAGCAAAACGTCGGCGGGTGGGATGGCGAAGCGGTCGGTCATGGCATCCTCCAGACAAGAGCCCGCGGCGTGGCGATAATGGCAGGCTAATGACATATGACTACGACGTAGTGGTGATCGGTTCGGGATTCGGCGGCAGCGTGGCGGCGCTGCGCCTGACCGAGAAGGGCTACCGGGTTGCCGTATTGGACATGGGCCGGCGCTGGGCCCCCACCGACTTCCCGCCCAACAACTGGCACATCCGCAAGGCGATGTGGGCACCGAAGCTGGGCTGCTTCGGCCCGCAACGGCTGACCGTGCTGGGCAAGACGTTCATCGCCAGTGCTGTCGGGGTCGGCGGCGGGTCGTTGATCTACGGCAACACCCTCTACGAGCCGGTGGAGCGGTTTTACAGCGACCCGCAGTGGGCGCACATCACCGACTGGAAGTCCGAGCTGGCACCGTATTACGAACAGGCCCGCCGGATGCTCGGGGTGACACCCACCCCGCACACCACCCCGGCCGACGAGGTGTTGCTGGCGGTGGCCCGCGATCTCGGGGTCGAGGACACCTACCACCCGACCAACGTCGGCGTCTTCTTCGGCGAGGAGCCCGGCAAGACTGTCCCGGATCCGTTCTTCGGCGGGGCCGGCCCTGAGCGCGCCGGCTGCATCGGCTGCGCACAGTGCTTCACCGGCTGCCCGCACAACGCGAAGAACACCACCGAGACCAACTACCTGTATCTGGCCGAGCACGCCGGCGCCCAGATCCATCCGATGACCATGGTCACCGATGTGCGGCCGCACGGCGACGGCTATGTGGTCAGCACGGTGCGCACCGGCCGCTGGGTGCGCAAGCACAAGCGCGACTTCACCGCGGGCCAGGTGGTGTTCGCCGCGGCCTCGCTGGGCACCCAGCGGCTGCTGCACAAGCTGCGCGACACCGGATCACTACCGCATCTCTCACCGCGCTTGGGCGAGCTGACCCGCACCAATTCTGAAGAGGTGCCGGTGGTGTTCGCGCCCGATCGTGACGATTTCGCGCAAGGCGTGGCGATCACCTCGTCGATCCACCCGGAGGCCAGCACCCATGTCGAGGTGTGCCGCTACGGCAAGGGATCCAACCTGTTGTCGATGATGGGCACGCATCTGATCGACGGCGGACCGTGGCGGTTCGCCCGGCTGATGCTGACCATCGCACGCCACCCGGCGATGATGCTGCACAGCATGTTCCCCCGCGACGCCTCGGCGCATTCGATCATCGTGCTGGTGATGCAGTCGCTGGACAACTCGCTGACCACCTACCGCAAACGTGGCCTGTTCGGCACCCGCATGACCACGAAACAGGGTGCGGGCGAACCTAATCCGGACTGGATCCCGACCGCCCACGACGTAGCGCGCCGGATGGCCGACAAGGTCGGCGGGATGGCCGGCGGCACCTACCTCGACGCGCTGAATATCCCGCTGACGGCGCACTTCATCGGCGGTTGCCCGATCGGTGAATCCGCGGCTACCGGGGTCATCGACCCCTATCAGCGCGCCTACGGACATCCCGGCGTCCACGTGGTCGACGGGTCGGCGATCACCGCCAACCTGGGTGTGAACCCCTCGTTCACCATCACCGCGCAAGCCGAACGGGCGATGGCGTTGTGGCCCAACAACGGTGAGCCCGATTCCCGCCCTCCGTTGGGCCAGCCGTACCGGCGCATCGCACCGGTGCGACCGCACCACCCGACGGTGCCCGACGATGCCCCCGGCGCGCTGCGACTCCCGCTGTCGCCGGCCTGACGGCCTCGGCGGGTTTGGCCCGTTGCGGGGAATGAGACCCACGCAGAGCTATCGTTATCAACCGTCATGAAACCGGATCAGGATGCCGTCGGCCGAGCCGCGCTGGAGTCGCAGATATCAGCCGATCTGCGGGAGCTGGCTGCCGAATCCGAGCAGATCGGCCAGCGGTTCGCTGATTCCAACAACGTACGCCAGACCGATTTCCGCGCGCTGCTGCACATCATGGTCGCGGAGACTGCCGGAACCCCAATCAGTCCCAGTGAACTGCGCGAACGCATGGGACTGTCGGGCGCGGCGATCACCTACCTTGTCGATCGTCTCATCGAGTCCGGCCATGTGCGGCGCGAAGCGCACGCCTCCGACCGACGCAAGGTCACGTTGCGCTACTCCGAGCTGGGCTTGGACACCGCCAGAGGATTTTTCACTCCGCTGCAGAATCACACCCGGCTAGCGCTGCAGGAGTTCTCCGACGTCGACCTGGACACTGCACATCGGGTTTTCGCTGCCGTCATCTCGGCGATGCGGCGCTTCCATTCCGAGCTGGAGAATCCGTGAGCCAGTCCGCCGTCGCGCGACACCGCTGCGACCGGCAAGCCCAAGTCAGGGGTTTGGGGGCAAGATAGCCCGATGCCGGTCCTGCTGTGGTACCGCCGCGATCTGCGAGTCGGTGACCTGCCGTCACTGTCGGCTGCACTCGCGGAGGACCCCGAAGTGTTGTGCTGTTTCGTCCTGGACCCGCAGCTTGAGGCCTCGGCCGGGCGGCCTCGTCTGCAGTTCCTGGGGCAGTGTCTGCGGAACCTTCGCGATGACTTGGGCGGCCGGCTGCTGGTCACTCGCGGGCTTCCGCAGCAGCGGATTCCACGGATCGCCGCCGCGATTGGGGCGTCGGCCGTGCATGTCTCGGAGGATTTCGCTCCGTTCGGGCGCCGGCGTGACGCGAGCGTTCGCGCCACACTTGGTGACATACCGTTGGTGGCTACCGGCTCCCCGTATCTGGTCTCTCCGGGACGGGTCGTCAAAGACGATGGGGCTCCCTACCGGGTCTTCACCCCGTTCTTTCGGCGGTGGCGTGAGCACGGCTGGCGGCGTCCGGTGCACTCGCGGCCGGCGTCGGCGCACTGGATCGACCCCTTCGCCTTGTCCAACGAGATTGCTCAACCGGTGGAAATCCCGGACTTCGGTGGACGGCTCGAGCTCCCCGCGGGCGAAGGTGCGGCACTTGAGCACTGGAAGGCATTTGTCGGCAGCGGTTTGGAGCGCTACGAGCAGGACCGCGATCGACCCGACGGCAGTGCGGGAAGCCGGATGTCGGCCTACCTGAAATTCGGCAACATACATCCGCGCACCATGGCCGCCGATCTCGACCCGCAGGATCCGGGGTCAGCTGCCTATTTGCGGCAGTTGGCTTTCCGGGACTTCTATGCCGCGGTGCTGCATTTTTGGCCGCGCAGTGCTTGGGCTAACTGGAATCGTGGGTTTGACTCCATTCAGACCGATACCGACGCCGAGGCGCGGCGCCTGTTCGAGCGCTGGAAGGCCGGTGAGACCGGCTTTCCGATCGTCGACGCCGGCATGCGGGAGTTGCGCGCGACCGGATTCATGCCCAATCGGGTGCGAATGATCGTCGCATCGTTCCTGGTCAAGGACTTGCATCTGCCCTGGCAGTGGGGTGCGCGCTGGTTCTTGGATCAGCTGGTGGACGGCGACGTGGCCAACAATCAACATGGCTGGCAGTGGTGTGCGGGATGCGGCACCGATGCCGCGCCCTACTTTCGGGTCTTCAACCCGACGCTGCAGGGCCGCACATTCGACCCCGACGGCGCCTACGTGCGTCGCTGGGTCCCGGAGCTGGCGGACGTCGCCGACCCGCATCTGGTTGGGGCCTCCCCGCCGCCGGGGTATCCGGAGCCCATGGTGGATCACCGCCAGGAGCGCTCCGAGGCGCTGCGCCGTTACCAGCGGATCAGCGGCTAGCCGAACGGAGCTGAGCTGATCGGCTCGGCCGAGTAGCTAAATAGTTCATTAAATGAATGATTCAATTATTGAACAGCTATCCGGTGTGGGGCTACGGTTGATGCTGTTCGGACAGCACGGAGGTGGCTACATGACCAACCGGATGAGCCGGGGCCGGGCATGAAGGCAATACGCTCTGTGGTGACTGCCGCTCTTCAGGCGCTCGGATCACTAGTTGGTTTTCGCAACGGTACCGAAGAGCCTGCGTACACCGTGGAGCAGCGGACTCGCGATGTAGAGGTTCGCCGCTACGCGGAGCGCGTGGTCGCTGAAACAGTCGTCACCGGTGAGGTGGAAACGGCACGCAGCACTGGCTTTCGGCGGCTGGCCGGATATATCTTTGGCGGCAATCACTCCCGAGCGAAGTTCGCGATGACTGCACCCGTCGCCCAACAGTCCACCACCCCGAGGCAATGGGTGATTCGCTTTTTCATGCCAGCCGGCATCGGCCTGGAGTCGCTGCCGGAGCCCGACAACTCCGCAGTGCAGTTGGTGCGCATCCCCGCTGAGACGGTCGCGGTGCACACCTTCTCCGGCGATCGTGGTCGTCGCGCTGTTGAAATGCGCACCGCGACGCTGCTTAATGCCGTGAAAAACATGCAGTTTGAGCCAGACGGTGTACCGCAGGCGTGGTTCTACGATCCGCCTTGGACCCTTCCGATGTTTCGTCGCAACGAGATTGCGGTACCTGTCACCGAGAACGATTGACCCGAAGGAGCTTCGTGCGCATCTCCACCCTGCTCGGCACCGGCGCCGCCGTCACCGCTGCCGCCATCACCGGAAGCATTGCTACCACCCCCGCGGTCCAATCGGATTGGTATGAAGGGCTTTCAAAACCCGCGTATCAGCCGCCTCGCCAGGTCTTCCCCATCGTCTGGCCGGCGCTCTACGCCGACATCGCCGCTGTTTCGGCTTCCACCATCGATGAGCTGAACGCCCGAGGTGAGGTGGCAAAGCGGCGGTCGTACGTGGCTGCGCTGGTGGTGAACCTCGTCCTCAACGCGGGCTGGTCGTGGCTCTTCTTCAACCGCCGCCGTCTGGGGCAGTCCACTCTGGTCAGTGTGGCACTGGCGACGAGCAGCGCCGATCTGGCGCGCCGGGCCGTCGCTGTTCGAGGTGCGCGGGCCGTGCCCCTGGTGCTGTATCCGCTGTGGTGCACCTTCGCCACCGTGTTGTGCGGACACGTCGCGGTACTCAATCGCCGCCGGTGAGGCTCACGGTGGGCCGGAACGCCCCAACAGATGTCTGAGCAGGGGTTCGAGTTCGGGCATGCGGAACGGGTGATCGGCATCGTTGAGACGGCTGGGCAGCGCCCGCTGGCTCGCGCACGCGAGTTCACGAGCCCCCTGGGCGCCGAGCAACAATCGCGGACCCAGGCCCGGCACCGGAAGTACGGTAGGCCGGCGTAGCACCCGGCCGAGCACCTTGGTGTATTCGGCGTTGCGCGCCGGATTCGGGGCGACCGCGTTCACCGGCCCAGAAAGGCCGTGGTCCCACAGGGCCCGGTGATAGATGTCGATCAAGTCGTCGATCCCGATCCACGGCAGCCACTGCCGGCCGTTGCCGAGCCGACCGCCAAGCCCCGCTGCGAACAGTGGCCGCATCAAGCGCAACGTCCCGCCCCGCGGGGACTGCACGATGCCCGTGCGAACGCGCACCACGCGGGTCCCCGACTGCTCTGCCGGCGTGACGGCGTCCTCCCAGTCGGCGACGACGTCGGCCAGGAACCCCTCGCCGCGTTCGGTGTCTTCGGTCAGAATGTCGTCGCCGCGGTCGTAGCCGTAATAGCCGACGGCCGAAGCGCAGATGAGAGCGGTCGGTCCCGCGGTAGTGCCGGCGATCAACTCAGCGAGCTTTCGGGTAGGTCCGATTCTGCTGTCGCGGATTTCGCGGCGGTGTTCGGCGGTGAACCGTCCGGCGATCGACGCGCCGGCCAAATGAATCACCGCATCGATTCCGGTCAACAGGTCACGGTCTGGATGGTCAGGATTCCACTGCCGCTCATCAGGATTGCCTGCGGCATGTCGAACCAGTCGAATCACCCGGTGGCCGCCTGTGTTCAAGAATGCCGTCAAAGCCGAACCCACGAGCCCCGTCGATCCGCTGATGGCCACGGTCAGGGGCGTCAGGCCGTGTTGTTCGGCCCGCTGATGCGCGGCGAGGTCGTCGGCGAGCTGGCGGTGCCGGTAGACGAACATCGGCCGCAGCAAGAACTCGGGGATGGGGGTGTCGACCTTGTCGATCACCCGTGTCCGGCCGTCGCCCAGATCCTCGAACTCGTGGGTGTGCCGCCAGCTGAGCGTGACCCGGGTGGGTAGCGATGCCAGGCCTTGCCCGCCGAGCGCATCGACAAACCGCTCGGGCGGAGCGTAGCCGTCGGGCTGGTGTTCGGCGACCCAACGAATCCCGCCGGGAAGGGCGAGTACGGCTGTCCCGCTGCGCAGCGAGTCGGCCTCGCTGACGAGGTGCATCGGCTGCCACGGCGGACTCAGACGAGTGAACGCGCCCGGCCTCGCATACCAGGCGAAGACCTCCTCACGCGGCGCGGCAACAGTGCTGGAGAAGATCAATCCCATGCTTCGACGCTACTGCGCCCTGCCGTAACCCGCCTGCTTGGTTTCGACTCGTCAGGACATTTCGAAAGTTGGGTGGCGCAAGAGCCCGACCGTCGGCGGCGCAGCTTCGAATAACTCCTATGGGGCACGCCGTTCAGCGCTCGGGCGAAACGCCGGCCCGGTGCGTGGGTAGGTGAGGCGTGGACGGCCCCCTGGCGGCATCGCGCCTGAGCCAACCGACGCGCGAGGCGCTCGCCCAGCGCATTCGCGCCCGCCTTTCGGTCGCCGAGGTCCAGACGGCCGACCGTACGGCCGATCATGATGTGACCATCATCGGTGATGGGGTGTCGGCGCTCGCTTTGGCGCTGGAGGTCGGCCGGGTTCGTCCGGGTACGCGGGTCCTGATCGTCGGCCCTACGTTGCATCCGGTACCGGAGATCACCCACACGGTTGGCGAATCCACTGTGGAGGTGTCCGCGCACTACCTGCGGGATCGCCTGGGGCTGGCGGATCACCTCACATCGCAACAGATCCGCAAGATGGGGCTGCGGATGTTCTTTTCGCACGGCGGGAACAACGACATCGCGAGGCGCATGGAACTGGGAAGCTCGTGTTTCGCGCCGCAGGTGACCTACCAGATCGATCGCGGACGGTTGGAGAACGAACTTGCCCGCCGCGCCCACTCGATGGGCATTCAATTCGCCTGCGGGCGAGTCCGCTCGGTCGAGCTTGGCGGCCCGGATGGCCTCCATGTCGTTACCGTCCAAGACGCCGAAGCGGTCACCCGGACAACGACTCGGTGGGTGGTCGATGCTTCGGGACGCAACCGGGTGCTGCCCCGACAGCTGGACCTGCAGCGGGCCAACGCACACAACTGCAATGCTGTCTGGTTCCGCGTTGCGGCAGAGATCGACGTCGGTCGCTGGAGCGATGACCCGGCTTGGCAGGGACGGCTGAGCGAAGGCGACCGAGCGATGTCCACCAATCACCTGATGGGCGAGGGCTACTGGGTCTGGCTGATTCGACTGCCGTCCGGTGCCACCAGTGTCGGCATCGTGGCAGACCCCGCGTTTCAGTCGTTCGACGAGTTCAACACCTTGGATAGGGCCAAGGCCTGGTTGCGTGCACACGAGCCCCAACTCGCCGGCGTACTGGCGGAGTACGACCAGGCGATCTTGGACTTCCGGGTCATGAAGAAATACAGCCATGGTGCTGCGAAGGTCTTCGACGGTCGCGACCGGTGGTGCCTCACCGGCGACGCGGGAGTTTTCCTGGACCCGCTGTATTCGTCTGGCTTGGATCTGGTTGCGATCGGCAACGGCCTGATCACGGACCTGATCAGTCGCGAACTCGATGGCCAGGACGTGGCGGCTCGTGCACAGATCAGTGACACCGTATTCAGATCACTCAGCGAGATGTGGCTCGTCGTGTACCAGGGGCAATACGCTTTGATGGGCGCGCCGGCGGTGATGGCGACGAAGATTATCTGGGATATCGCGTTCTACTGGGGCTTTATCGGCCTGCTCTACATCAACGGCCGGTTCGTCGGTATTGCCGACGAACCGACGTTCGTTCCGCATTTGGACGGCCTCATAGCACTCAGCAATCGGGTTCAGAAATTCTTCCAGGAGTGGGCCGAAGTGGACGGCGGCGCCCCCTCGGTTCCCTTCGTTGACTTGTACGCTCCGCTGAATTTCATGGTTTCACTGCATGTCTCGATGATGGAAGCCAGCCAAGACTTCACGCAGCAGTTCGATGCCAACGAGGGTTTGCTCCGTAGGTTGGCGGGACAACTCACCGAGACCGTCATCGTGCAGAAGTCTCTGGATTTCGACGACGACGACGTCGTGAGACAGGTCCAGGAGTGGCAACAGGATCCGCTCCTTCGGGAATTGCGGTCAACCTACCGTCGCGGCCAGGCGTCTGAGCCGCTCAGTGAAGGCTGGATCGTCACGACTTCACCGAAGCTACAACCGACTTGACATTCGAAGGGCCAGACGAGCACCGAATCACCTTACGCGAGAACAGGAGATGAACTTGCCAGGCGATGACGACCGTCGTGAACCGTTGGCCATCGTTGGAATAGGATGCCGATTTCCTGGCGGTGCCGATTCCGCGGACAGCTTCTGGCGCCTCTTGCGTAACGGGGTCGACGCGACCCGTGTCGTGCCCGAATCACGCTGGAACGCAGATCGTTACCACGACCCCAACCCGACGAAAGTCGGGAAGGTCGTCACGTGTCGGGGCGGGTTTCTCGATGAGATAGATCAATTCGATGCGCAGTTCTTCGGAATGTCCCCCCGCGAGGCGCATGCGCTCGATCCGCAACAGCGTCTCCTTCTGCAGGCGGCATGGGAGTCGCTGGAAGACGCGGGGATACCCGCCGACGAGCTGGCAGGTAGTGACGTCGGCGTATTCGTCGGTGGCTTCACTCTGGACTATCAGCTTCTCCAGAATCAGGGGCACGCGAGTCGCTACCGGTTCAAAGCGCATTCGGCGACCGGAATGATGATGACGATGCTGTCCAATCGAATCTCGTATGCCTTCGACTTTCGTGGCCCGAGTATGTCGATTGATACCGCATGCTCTAGCTCGCTGGTTGCGGTGCATCTTGCAGCGCAAAGTATTTGGAATGGCGAGTGCGACGTTGCGCTAGCCGGCGGCGTCAACGTCATGATCGGTCCCAATACCGCCATCGCGGAGTCCAAGAGCGGCTTTCTGAGCCCAGAAGGCCGCTCCAAGGCCTTTGACGATGGCGCGGACGGTTACGCACGGGGCGAAGGTGCCGGGATCGTTGTCATCAAACAGCTGCAGAACGCGCTACGCGACGGCGATGAGATCTACGCGCAGATCCTTGGTACCGCGGTGTCGCAGGACGGCCACACCGACGGCATCACAGTGCCTCGCGGAGAAGCGCAAGAAGCCGCTATCCGGAAGGCGCTTGACCTAGCGGGGGTCGGGCCGGACGAGGTCGGCTATGTGGAAGCGCACGGCACCGGAACGCCGGTCGGCGATCCCGTCGAGATGCGAGCGCTCGCGGCGGCTCTGACTGTCGAACGACCGGCGTCGAGTCCGCTGCTGATCGGCTCGGTCAAGACCAACATCGGCCACTTGGAGGCAGGCGCGGGTATCGCCGGAATGATCAAGGCGGCGTTAGTGGTGAAGCACGGCTACATCCCGGCCCACCTGCATCTGCGGACGCCGACGCGGCACGTCTCGCTGGCCGATCTGAAGATCGAAATTCCGGCAGCGGGCCGGGCTTTCCCCGACTGCGAACGACGCATCGCAGGCGTCAATTCGTTCGGATTCGGGGGCACCAACGCGCATGTCGTACTCGCCGAGCCGCCGGCGGCGGTCGAGATCCCACTCGCGGCAGTCCGCCCTGGGCTGCCACTGACCATCCTGCCGATCTCTGCCCGTAGCGAGGACGCGCTGGTCGAGACGGCGGGCAGGTTGGCAGAGCATCTCGTGGCTCACCCCGATATCGAGCTATCCGATCTGGCCTACACCCTCAGCAGGCGCCGTACCCATCAGAATTATCGCCATACCCTGATTGCGGGCAGCCTCGCCGAGGCGCGCGAACAGTTTCGGGCCCTGGCTCACGACAGCAACTTCGCTGCTGGCAATGCCATTCAGGCCGCACCCAAGCTCGCATTCGTGTGCAGCGGCATGGGGCCCCAGTGGTGGGGGATGTGCCGCGGCCTGCTGGATGTATTTCCTGAATTCACCGCCAGCCTTGCGCGCAGCGACCGTGAGCTGGCCCGCTACACGGACTGGTCCTTGATCGACGAGCTTCGGCGCGACGAGACCAGCTCGCGCATGACCGAAACGGAGATCGCGCAACCGGCGAACTTCGCCATCCAGATCGCATTGGCCGAGCAACTCGAGAAGTTCGGTATCAGCCCGGATGCCGTCGTCGGGCACAGTGCCGGCGAGGTCGCCGCCCACTATCTCGCCGGTCTCCTCACTTTTGAACAAGCGATTCATGTGGTCTCTCACCGCAGTCGGCTCCAGCAGCGGATGAGCGGAGCGGGCAGCATGCTCGCTGTCGGTCTGGATTCTGAATCCCTCATGCGGACGCTCGACGAGGCGACCCGTGCGGAGTTCGCGGCACAGCGTGTCTCGGTGGCTGCGATCAACAGCCCGTTTGTGGTGACTCTCGCCGGCGATAGTGACGTCCTCGACGGCATTGCCCGGCAGTTGAACGATGCCGAGATCTTCAACCGACAACTGTCGGTGAAGGTGCCTTACCACTCCCATCACATGGATGCCATACGCGACGACTTGTTCAGCGCTTTCGAGGGGCTGTCCTCGAAGGCTGCGGTGCGGCCGCTGTACTCGACGGTCACCGGCGAAGCGTTGGACCGCTACCACGCCGGCGCCGCGTATTGGTGGCAGAACACCCGAACCACCGTTCTGTTCGATCCGGCGATCCGTCGGATGATCGAAGACGGCTATACGCATTTCGTCGAGCTGGGACCGCACCCCGTGCTGGCGCCGTCGATTTTCGAAACCGCGGGAAAGCTCAGCGTCTCGGTCATGGCCAGCCAGCGACATGGCCACGACGCCGGCCGGTCCCTGTTGGAGTGCGTTGGAGCACTGCACTGTCTGGGGCACCACATCGCGTGGGAGGCGCTGCACCCCGGCGCGGCGCACCGGCTTGTCAAGCTGCCTTCCTACCCCTGGCAGACGAAGCGATTCTGGACCGAGACTCAGGAGGCTACCGAAGCGCTGTTCTACCATCCGGTGCATCCGCTATTGGGGCAGAAGGTAAGTGCTGCCCATCCGACGTGGGAAGCCGAGCTGAGTACCCTTCGCACCCCGTTTCTGGGCGATCACCGGGTGCAGGGCAGTGTCGTGCTGCCCGGCGCGGCGTATGTCGAGATGGCACAGGCGGCGGCCGCCCAGACCTACGGGACCAACGGCGCGATCTGCAGCGTGGACAACCTGGTGTTCCGTCGCCCCGTGATCCTCGACGACACCTGCGATCCCATCCTAAGAACCACACTCAACGAAAACGATGGCACGCTGGAGTTCGCTGCCTTCACCGCAACAGCCAACGGCGATACCACGTGGGCGATCACCGCCACTGCGGAACTCAACCTCCTTCCCGCCTCGCCGCGCCGCGGCGATAACCCACCGCAGGCCGAGCCGATCACCACCATGGAAGGCGACGACTTCTACGCTCGCGCCCGGGAAATCGGCTTCGAGTACGGCGGCGCCTTCCGGTCTATCCGCAGGCTGGCCGCCGGCCAAGGCTGGGTCACCGCCCAGCTGAGCATTCCGGCGTCGATCGTCGACGGCCTCGACTGCTACCGGTTTCACCCGGCCCTGGTCGACGGCGCCTTCCAAGCACTCTTTGGCGCAACGATGCTCGATCGGCAGGCGCGCCAGGAGGTGTACCTACCGGCCCGCATCCGGCACTGTGCCATCTACGGTGCACCCGAAAACCAGATGGACGTTCACGTCCACGTTGTCTCGGCGACCAACGACGAGATCGAATGCGACATCGACGTCACCGATAAGGGCGGACAGACGATCGCGGTATACCGCGGGTTTGCCGTGCAATCCCTGGGCGTCGCGTCACGGATGTCGCTCGATCGAATGGATAAGGGCCTGCTCGAACTCCACTGGTGCGTTGCGGCCCACGACCCGAGCGGGCAGGATCGCAACCTCACCGGCGAGTCGTCCTGGCTCGTCTTCGCCGACGATTCTGGGCTGGGCGATGCCCTCGCCGACGAGCTGCGACACCGCGGGCACCGGGTCTGCACGGTCAGACACCGGTGCGTCGCTGCGCTGACCAAAATCGACGGGGGTTACCTGATCGATCCGGGCAGTCGCGACCAACTGGACAGTCTGTTCAAGCAGAGCGAGTTCGCCGATCTCACCGGCATCGTCAACTGCTGGCCCCTCGATATGCGACCTGCTGTGCTCGAGACGCGCTGTGCCGGTACCGAAGACGAGGATACCAACCAGCAGATCGGCTTGTTCACCATCGTGCGCGTCGTCCAAGCCCTCGCGGCACACCCCGACATGAAGCCACGTCTGCACCTGGTCACCGCCAACAGTCAACCGGTGGCCGGCAGCCCACTGACCGGGATCGAGCAGGCCCCCATCTGGGGCCTTGGCCGCGTCATCGGCCATCAGGAATTCGTCGAAAACTGGGGTGGCTTGATCGATATCGACGACGCCGATGAGTGTGCGCCGACGGCTCGGCGAATCTGCGATCACCTGCTGGGCAGTGATTCTGAGGACCAGATAGCGCTGCGCGGCGACACCACGCTCGTTCCGCGCCTTCGCCCTTGCGCCAACCTGGCGTCGCCCTTTCCCACCAAACTCAGCCCGGATGCGACCTACGTGGTCACCGGCGGCATGGGTGCTCTCGGGCGAGTGGTGGCGACATACCTCGCCGAACGAGGAGCGCGGCACATCACGCTGGTGAGCCGCAGCGCCCTGCCGCCGCGCGAGCATTGGGCCGCCGTGGCTGAACGAGACCCCCATTTCGCGGCTGTCCGAGCGATCGAAGCGATCGAGCGGATCGGCACCGAAATCGCTTCCGTCGGCGTCGACATCACCGACGCCGACCAACTACAGGCCTGGCGCACCGAGCACATCCGCAGCGGCGGGCGTCCGTTCCGTGGGCTCGTGCATGCAGCGGGCGTGGTGGACGATCACCTACTGGTCAACATGACCGAGGGTGATTTCGCCGCGGTTGTGGATCCCAAGATCACCGGTACCCGGGTGCTCCACGAAGCATTCATTGATGACGCCCTGGATTTCTTCGTACTGTTCGGCTCCGCCGGGTCGGTTATCGCTTCCCCGGGGCAGGGCAACTATGCCGCGGCCAATGCCTACCTCGACGCTTTCGCGCACTACCGGCGGGCTCTGGGACTACCGGCACTGACCATCGGATGGGGGCCGTGGTCGGTGGGCATGGTCGACGAGTTGAACCTGGAAGGCATGTACGCCCAGCGGGGCATCGACCTGATCACGCCGAGCGTCGGCGCGCGGATCCTCGATCGACTCATCAACCAACAGATCCCCAGCGTCGTCGCGATCAGTGCGGACTGGAATCGTGCCCGCCGTGTGGGTTTCGGGGGGCGGGCGCCACGGATGTTCGCAGATCTGAACAGCGTGGAAGACAACCCCGGCGGCGGCGAACCAGGCGGGTCGATTCTCGCTGTCCTGGCAAGCACACCCGAATCCGATCGGATCGGCCTGATCAGTGCCCACATTCGGAGGATTGTTGCCGACGTTTTCGACTGTGATGTAACAGACTTCGAGACCAACGACATGCTGGATGACATCGGCTTGGACTCGATGATGGCAATGGATTTCCGGGTGCGGATCAACGAGATGTTCTCGATAGATCTGCCCTTGCTGGAAATCCTCCGAGGAGTCAGCGTCAACTCGCTGGCCGACCGGGTGCTGGCCGAACTGCACACCATCCACGGTGAGGTTCCCGCCGACGTCGCAGAGCAAACTCCCACGCAGCTCCCTGGCGACGACGCCGTCAACCGCCTCGTCGACGAGCTGTCGGACGCCGAGCTGCGAGAGTTGCTGGCCGAGATCGAAACCCACGGCAGCGGGCCGGACATGGACGGCGCACAGCGATGATGACGGATCGGCGGGTGGCGGTGCAGGTACGGAACCTCTGCAAGAGCTATGGACGGGTATCGGCCCTGCAAGGACTGGATCTGGACATTCACCACGGCGAAATATTCGCCATCCTCGGCCCCAACGGTGCGGGTAAGTCGACGACCATCGAGATCCTGGAGGGCCACCGGAAGCGTGACTCGGGGCGGGTCGGTGTTTTAGGAGAGGATCCCGAGTCCGCGGGGCGTAGCTGGCGGGCCAGGATCGGGATCGTACTTCAGGAGACGAGTGACTTCGGCATGCTGACGGTGCAGGAGACCGTGCACATGTTCGCGAAATGTTATGGCACGGCGCGAACTTCTGCGGAGTTGCTGGAGCTCGTCGGACTTGCCCCGAGTGCACGTTCCCGAGTGCGGACGCTGTCGGGCGGACAGCGGCGCCGGCTCGATGTCGCCCTCGGGATCATCGGCTATCCGGAGCTGCTCTTCCTGGATGAGCCGACTACCGGGTTCGATCCAGAGGCTCGACGACACTTCTGGGATCTGATCCGGCTATTGGCTTGCGACGGCACGACCATTGTGCTTACCACCCACTACTTGGAAGAAGCTGCTGCCCTGGCAGATCGGGTCGCGGTGGTGGCGGGTGGACGACTCGCGGCAGTGGATTCACCCTCGCGATTAACCGCGCACGTGGCTTCGGCAGCCACCGTCCGGTGGGTGGAGGGCGACGCGCTACACGAGCAGCAGACCGACCATCCGACCGAGTTGATCAGGAGCCTCTCGACTGACGGCAGGGAGCTGGCTCAACTGACCGTCACCCGGCCCACCCTCGAGGACGCCTACCTCAGCTTGATCGAAGGGGGCCTGACGTGATCGAGTTTGTCGAGGACGCGCCCGGTCTCCGCGGCGATCGACAGCAACGCACATCGGAACTTCCTTCGGCGGTACGCATCGGATTCTCGCGCGTCCTACCCGAGTTGAAGATGTTCTATCGCCGCCCGGAACAGGTCGCACTGACCTTCTCGATGCCGGCAGTGATTTGCCTTCTGCTGGGCTCCATCTTCACTACGCGGGTGCCAGGCGCCCAGACCAGTACCGGCGCCGTGATCGCCGCAAGCATGTTCGCCTACGGAATTCTGTCGACGTCGTTCACCAATCTCGGCATCAGCATCGCGGCCGACCGGGAAACCGGTGCCTTACGTCGGCTGCGCGGCACACCGGCAACGGCGTCCTCGTACTTCATCGGGAAGATCATGCTGGTTGCGATCGCGAGCTTGGCCGAGGCCGTCGTCCTGTTGGCATTGGGAGTACTGGTCTTTCACCTTCGCTTACCCTCTGGCGTCTTCGGCTGGTTCACGTTGGTGTGGGTTTCGGCCCTGGGAATCGTCAGTTGTTCCCTGCTGGGCATTCTCGTCAGCAACTTCGCGAGTAACGCTGTTTCCGCCGCCGTCCTCACCAACGGCCCGGCCGTGGGTCTGCAGTTCGTGTCAGGCACCTATGTGCCGCTGATGTTGATACCGACGTGGATGTTGGTTATCGGATCGATCTTTCCGGTCAAGTGGATGGCTCAAGGATTTCGCTCGGTGTTGTTGCCCGCTGAGATGGCCGCATTCGAACCCGCAGGGACGTGGGAGCATTGGCGGATATTCGAGGTCTTGGCCGTGTGGAGTGTTGTCGGGCTGGTGGCCTGCTTGTTCGTGTTCCGCTGGTCGGATCGAGGTTGAGCCGCGATGCCTTCCCTGTTGGTGATCACCTATCACTTCTTCTTCCAGATCGTGGTCATTCTGTTGACCTACCGGCTGCTATGGCCACTGCTCCGCCGGCTCGGTCAGGTGCAGGTGGTGGCGATGATGGTGGCCGGATTCTTCTTGGGCCCTTCAGTTCTGGGTTGGCTATGGCCTGCCGGGCAGCGGTGGCTGTTCCCGACGACGTTGACGCTCGGGTCGGAGACTTTTCCCCACCCGAACCTCACGGTTATCTACGTTGTCGGGCAACTGGGCCTGGTGTTGTACATGTTCCTGGTGGGCGCCTCGTTCAAGCTCGACATCCTGACCGCGCACTGGAGGCAGGCCGGTGTCACCTCAGCCGCGGGAATCGGCGTTCCGCTTGTGCTCGGTGGCATCCTTGGCGCGTGGATGGTAAGCCGCGGAGGCTATTTCACCGGGAATGTCGTGCCATGGCAAGGAGGCCTATTCGTTGCGGCCGCCGTCGCCATCACCGCCTTTCCGATGCTGGCGTGGATCGTCTACGACTCGGGGCTGCTCAATACGCGGTTGGGCACGGTGTCGCTGTCGTGCGCTGCGCTCGACGACGCTTGCTCGTGGGTGCTGTTGGCGACGGTGGTGGCCACCGCGAAGGGAAGCCTCTTCGGCGCAGTTCTGGCAGTCGGAGGCGGGCTGGCATACCTGATCTTCATGGTCTACCTCGGGCGTCCGCTACTCGCAAGACTGGAGACATGGTCGCCGCCCCGAGCGGAGGCCGAACGCACCGGCGGCCTACCGATTGCCCACACGAGCATTGTCCTGCTGGTCGTGCTGGCGGCGAGCTGCTTCACGGACTTCGTCGGAATCTATTCGGTATTCGGCGCTTTCGTCGCTGGTGCCGTTATGCCACGTGGCGAGTTACTGACGCAGATCCGGGAGCGTTTCGAACCGCTGACGGCTTACCTGCTGATTCCATCGTTCTTCATCTACTCGGGCCTGAACACTCAGCTCAGGCTGATACTCGACGGTTCGACGCTGCTCATGGCGGTGATCGTCCTGGTGGTGTCCTTCACCGCCAAATTCGGCGCGGTGGGATTGGCCGCCCGTTGGCAGGGGATGAGTCGGCTCGAGGCTGCCTCGATGGGGGCGCTGGCCAATGCGCGTGGCTTGATGGAACTGATTCTGCTCAACATCGGATTCGAAGCGGGACTGATCTCCGGGAAGTTGTACACCATCCTGGCGCTGATGACTATCGTCACGACATTGGTTGCAACACCTCTGCAGCGACGGTTCGAGCGCCGGCTGTGGAAGTCAGGATCGAAGTTCGGCCCAGCCGGGGAGGAGCCTAGCCGCGAGGATCGACAAAGCTGTCGCCGTCGACAGGTGGAATTGTGACAGTTTCAGAAAAGAATCCAGCGCGTGTGGATGGGAAATCAAATGTGTGCTTTCTGGCTCAGTCGTATGGTCACCGTTATTGCGGCCACCGGCCTGGCTGCTGGCCCGTCGCTGCAAATGCCGGTGACATCGCCGAAACGGGTGCCGCCGATCGAGGTTCTGCTTACCAGCGGTGCCGCAGCCGCGTCGCCACTCGGCGACGGGACCGCGTTGATCATGGGTGGTACCAGCATTCCGCAACCTAGCCAGCTCTACCTGGATGCGACGAACACGCTGTATCTCGAGCCGCTGGGATTCGGTGGCAGCTTGCAGTCATTGTTCACCCCGGAGAACATCAGTTCGACATCGCAGGCGCGCGGCGAGCAAATTCTGGATTCCACCATCCTGCAGAAAATTGCCAGCGGCGACGTCAGCGCCCAGAACCCCCTCGTGGTCTTCGGCTATTCGCAGAGTGCGGCGATCTCCTCGGCGGTCATGCGTCAGCTTGCCGGTCAGGATGTGCCCAGCGACTACGTGCGTTTCGTGCTGGTCGGCAATCCTGACAACCCGGTTGGCGGCATGACGGTGGAGACCAGCGGTCTCTACCCGCAATACCTGGCGGATAACGTGGCCACCCCGAACGATCTCTACCGGACTGACGTCTACACCCACGAATATGACGGTGTCGCTGACTTTCCGAAGTATCCAATCAACGTACTGGCGGACCTCAACGCCGCACTGGGCTTCATCTATTCGCACGGCACCTACTTCAGCCTGACGCCCGAACAGATCAGCAACGCCGTACAACTGCCCACGTCAGCAGCCGACACGATGGTCAACTACTACATGATTCCATCCGAGAGTTTGCCGTTGCTCGATCCAATGCGATTGATCCCCATTGTCGGGCAACCGCTTTACGATCTGCTCGAGCCCGTTACTCGGATCTTGGTGAACCTCGGCTACGGCAATATCGAACACGGCTGGGCACCTGGTGATGCCGACGTGGTCAGCGCGTCCGGCTTGTTTCCGACCAACCTGGATCTCGGCGATGTTTTGACGGCGCTGAGCAACGGCCTGCAACAGGGAATCGGTGACTTCTTCGACGATCTGCGAGACCCGGCGACCTACCAGATCATCCCACTGCTGGACAACCCGTCGCTGGCCGATATCGAGGAGGCGGGCTACATCTTCGGCTTCCTGCCCTCGCCGCACCCGACGGCGGCGGAGGCGCTGCAGGGAATCAGCGAGTTGTTCCAGGCCTTTAGCGCGATGACCTGACTTGTTTGTCCAGGGCCAATCATGCCGATACGTTTCGCGGCGGACGTGGGAAAAGGCGCGGTACGCGATCAATCACATCTTGATACTCGGGTCGACGTTGCAGGCTGCGGCTCTCCATCATCGGGATGCTGGCGCCCAAGAACATCGCCAACATCGCCAGCACGCCCACGAACATCCACCACGCCTGAGCCGGCGCGGCGGACACACCGAACAGCGCGCAGGCCAACCAGAAGCTGATCTCACCGAAGTAGTTGGGGTGCCGTGACCAGCCCCATACCCCGTGATCCATGGCCGTGCCCGGGGGCTGATCCCGCACGAACTGGTGCAATTGCATGTCAGCCACCAGCTCCAACACCACTGCGCCAATTCCGGTGGCAAACGCAATGAGGGAAAGCCAGATCAGGCCCCTGTCCGGCCGAGTCACGGCGACGTAGACCGGCGCCAGGCCGGCAAACACCTGCAATGTGGGCACAAGGTGAATACCAAAAAGGTCGGCGGCGAATTCCCAGCGCCCCGCGCGTTGCCGCAGCACCGGATACCGCCAATCCTCATGGTGCAGGCCGGGAAATCCCCAAACCCAATTACCGGTGAGGCGCACCGCCCAGAGCGTGACGACCACAGCGATCAGCACACAACGTGTGGTATTGACCTGGGGAAGGGACTGAAACCACCAATAGGCCACTAAGAGAGGCGGAATGACACTCCAGTAGGCGTCGTAGAAACTGGAGTTGCCGAAGCGCCTGCTGAAGACGAAGACCACCAGGGTGGCCAACACATCGGCGATTAACGTGTCCAGCCAAAGCATTCCGGTGCCGGGGCCCCAGGCCAGCCACACGCAGGCCACGCCGATCGCGACCAGGTAGGCCGAGCTGATCAGACACAGGGACGCTGCCTTACTCATCTCGCGATCCTCAGCTGCGGTGCCCACGGCGTCGACGCTACCGGGAGAACAAGGCGGCGCAACCTGTTTCGACCAGTTGGTCGACGAATCCCGACCACAGCACCCGCGGCTCCGAATAACTTCCATGCACACTGCACCGCAGCGACCGCGGTCGATAGCTGTGATCGGTAGCGGAATCGCCGGCCTGACGGCGGCCTACATCCTGTCGCGCCACAGCCGGGTCACCCTCTATGAGGCCGACACGCGGTTGGGAGGCCACGCCCATACGCACCTTGTCGAGGCTGATGACGGCGGTGCCCTCGCCGTCGATTCGGCGTTCTTGGTCTACAACGATCGCACCTACCCGACGCTGTGCCGCTTGTTGACCGAACTCGGTGTGGCGGGCATCGAAACCGACATGTCGATGTCGGTGCGTAACGACGCCATGGGCTTGGAATATGCCGGTGCGCGCGGAGTGGGGGGTCTGTTCGCGTCACGGCGGACGCTGCATCCCCGCCACCTACTCATGCTGGCCGAGATCCGGGGTTTCCACGCCGCGGCCAACGCGATGCTGCGGCGATCGGGCCCGGATGAGCTGGAGACCCTTGGCGCATTTTTGCTGCGGCACGATTTCTCTGCCTACTTCATGACCAACTTCATCACGCCGTTGGTGGCAGCCGTGTGGTCCTGCCGAGCCGATGACGCTCTGAGTTACCCCGCCCGCTACCTCTTCGCGTTCCTGCAGCACCACGGCATGCTTTCGGTGCACGGATCCCCGATATGGCACACCGTGGCCGGCGGCTCGGTGAACTACGTGGACCGTATCGCCGAGACCCTTGACGAGGTGCTGACCAACAGTGCCGTGTGGTCGCTGCGCCGCGTGCACGACGGCGTCCTGCTGGATGCAGGCGGCGCGCGGCGGCGGCATTTCGACGCAGCGGTGCTGGCTGTCCACCCCGAACAGGCCCTGCGCCTTCTCGACCGACCCACAGCCGAAGAACGCGCCGTGCTCGGGGCCATGCCCTATTCGACGAACCACGCCCAACTGCACACCGACGAATCGATTCTGCCTCGGCACCCCAGAGCACGAGCGTCGTGGAACTACCGGATCGCCCTCGACCGCCCGGGTGTGCTGGTGACCTATGACGTCAGCCGGCTGATGCGAATTGAGTCCCGCCGCCGCTTCCTGGTCACATTGGGCGGGGCAGATCTGATCGATCCCCACACGGTGCTGGCCGAGATGACTTACCAGCATCCGCTTTTCACTCCGGATTCGGTCGCAGCCCAGCGGCGACTGCCCGAACTCGGCGACGAACGCATCGTGTTCGCCGGTGCCTATCACGGCTGGGGCTTTCACGAAGACGGTGCGGTCTCCGGTGTCCGGGCGGCCTGGCGGCTCGGAGCCGACTGGACGCCAGCCACCCCCCGTGCTCAGGCGTGCCGATGCTGACGCCGGCGATCTACCGCACCACGATCACGCACCGCAGGCGGACTCCGGTCGCACACCAATTCGCCTACCGCGGTTACAGCTGGTACGTCGATATCGATCAGCCGCCCCGATTGCCCTGGTGGTTGCGATCATTCGCCGGGTTCGAAGCGAGTGATCATCTGCAGGGCGGCAGCGGCGACACGCTGCGAGAGCGCGTGGACCGATTTCTTCTTGAGCGGGGCGCTCCCGCATCCGCGGGGCCTATCTATGCATTGCTGCAGGCGCGTGTTCTGGGCTACGTCTTCAACCCGATCAGCCTGTTCTGGTGCCACGACGGTGAAGAGCAGCTGCAGCATGTGATCGCCGAAGTGCACAACACCTACGGTCAACGCCACGCCTACCTGCTGCCGCCGTCGGACCGGCCGGTACGAGTGGCCAAGCAGTTCTACGTGTCACCGTTCAATCCGGTCGAAGGTCACTATCTGGTGCGGGCTCCCCGCCCCGATGCCGGCGTGAACGTCAGCATCTCGTTGTACCTCGCCGATGAGCCTGTGTTCACCGCGACGATGCGTGGTACCGGATACCCGGCCACCGACGGCCGTGTCACCCGAATGCAACTCATTGCGCCGCTGGCGCCGCTCCTGGTTTCGGTGCGCATTCGCCTGCAGGGCATCGCATTGTGGCTGCGCCGACTTCCGGTGGTGAAAAGGTGAGTACTGCAGCAGGATTGCGGCCGGCCGTGGCGGTAGATCCCGACCGATGGCCGCAGCTTGCGCAGGTCCCTTCCGGGCCCGTCTCGGCCGCAGCTGCCGGCGTGGTTCAGCTGTTGCTGCGACGTGCTGCCGGCCGTCTCCCGGTCCGGCTGGTCTATCCGGGGGGCGCAAGCTACGGTGCGCGTGATCCCAAAGCCCCGGAGCTGCTGATCTGTCGGCCGGATCGCATGACGCGGCGCATCGGAAGATCCGGACTGATCGGCTTCGGCGAGGCGTACATGGCCGGCGAGTGGCACTCCCCGGACTTGGTTGCCTTACTCAGCGTATTGGCCGGATCGATGGACGAGCTGGTCCCGGCCTGCTTGCAGTGGCTACGGCCTCTGGTGTTGGCCCGGCAGCCACGGTCCCGCAACACCCCGTCCCGTGCCCGCCGCAACGTGTCGGCTCATTACGACCTGTCTAATGAGCTGTTCGCAGTATTCCTCGACGAGACGATGACGTACTCCAGCGCACTGTTTGACCGGCTCCCTGGATCATCGGCTGAGCTCGCGGATGCCCAGCGCCGCAAGATCGATCGCCTTCTCGACGCGGCTGCTGTTGGGCCCGGCAGCCGCGTCCTCGAAGTCGGTACCGGCTGGGGCGAGCTCTGCCTGCGCGCGGCGGCCCGCGGTGCCTTCGTACGCTCCGTCACGCTCTCTAGGCAACAGGAGTTGCTTGCCCGGCAGCGGATGACTGCCGCAGGCGTGGCCGACCGGGTCGAGATCGAGCTGCGTGACTACCGTGAGATCGCCGGCAGCTATGACGCGGTGATCTCGGTGGAGATGATCGAGGCTGTCGGCTATCGGGAATGGCCGGGGTACTTTCGAGCCCTGGAACGTCTGACCGCCCCGGGTGGCCGGGTAGCGATTCAGGCGATCACCATGCCGCATCACCGGATGACGGCCAGTCGCCACACGCTGACATGGATTCAGAAGTACATCTTCCCCGGCGGTCTGCTGCCGTCCATCCGGGCGATCGGGGACATCGCCGGCTATCACACAGGCCTGCGCACTGTCGAAATGCGCTCATTGGGCCCGCACTACGCCGAAACTCTGCGGCTGTGGCGGGAACGCTTCAACCACAACAGTGCTGCCGTGGCCGCTCTGGGCTTCGACGAGGTGTTCTGCCGGATGTGGAACTTCTACCTGGCCTACTCGGAAGCGGGCTTCCGTTCGGATTATCTGGATGTCTACCAGTGGACGTTCGCCAGACCGGACCAAGGGCAAGCGTGAGGATGTATTCGGATGCCTGCCGTTTCTGAACCCATTGATGAATGGTTCCCAACCGACCCGCCTGTGCCGGTTTGGCAGCTAGGCTGGCGTCCGATGAACCACATCGCGGGTGCCTCCGAACTGGATGCGGTGCTCCACCGGGTGGCAAGGGGAAGTCTCGCCGACTTCGCGACGCTCTATGACCGCACCGCGGCGCGGGTGTACGGATTGGTACTTCGGGTGTTGCGCGACGCCGGTTATAGCGAAGAGACCACTCAAGAGATCTACCTGGAGGTTTGGCGCAACGCCGGCAAGTATGACCCGGACAGGGGATCGGCGCTCGCGTGGCTGCTCGCGATGGCGCACCGTCGCGCGGTGGATCGTGTTCGTTCCGAACGTGCTGCCGGACTGCGCGAATCACGCTACGGCGCGGCCAGCGCAGAACCGCCCGGCGACGTCGTCGTCGACGCAGTGATCGTCAGCGACGAGCAGCGGCGCGTCGTCGAATGTCTGGATGGGCTGCCCGAGAAGCAGCGAGAGTGCGTCGAGCTGACCTACTACAACGGGTTGACCTATAACGAAGCTTCGGAACGGCTTTCGGTCAAGCCATCGACGATCAAGACGCGAATGCAAGACGCCCTGCGCCGCCTGCGTGAATGTTTGGGCATGCCATGACCGAGCCGCACAGCTCCGACCTGCTGACGATGGCGACGCCGTATGCGTTCAACGCCATTTCCGACACCGAGCGGCGGGAGATCGATCGACGCGCCGCCGAAGCGCCGAAGCCGATCGCGCAGGCGTTCGACGCCGCGGTGACTGCGGCGCACGAAATGATGGCGGTCGTCGCGGACAGCACGGCTGTGCAACCCCCATCGGCGTTGCGCGAATCGGTGCTGGGCCGAGTCGAGAAGCTCGCTGCCACCCGTTCCCGCTGGCGTACCGCGGCTGTTGCTGCGGCGGCCGCGATCGTGGTGGGCTTGGCGGCATTCGTCGTGGGTATCGAAACGAGACCCACTGCTACACAGTCGGTCTCGGACATAGTGCTGGCGGCACCCGACGTGGAGAGCGTATCGAGTCCGTTGGCCACCGGAACCGCCACGGTGCTCTTCTCCAGGGAACGGAGCGCCGGGGTCCTGGTGATGAACAACGTGCCCCCGCCCGAACCCGGCACGGTCTATCAGATGTGGCTGCTCAGTCCCCGCGGTGCGACGCTGGCCGGCACGATGGACGCCGCCGCCGTTTCACCGTCGACGACCGCAGAGATTCCTGCCCTCGGGGACTCGACTGCGCTCGGGTTCACCGTTGAGCCCGATCCAGGGGCGCGCGAGCCCACGGGGCAGATGATCGTTCAGATCCCACTGCGCTGAAACGGGGTTTGGCCAATGGATCTGGAGTCGGTAGTCGATTCAGTCCTGGACCGTGCCGTTCTGCCCGGCTACACCCGCCTCGGGTATCGCATGCGACAGCACGGGTGGTCCGGTGATCCGGTGCCGCACGCGCTGCGTGGCAAGACCGCGATGGTGACCGGTGCCAACAGCGGCATCGGCAAGGCGATCGCCGGGGGGCTGGCGGCGCTCGGGGCCACCGTCTTGATGGTCAGCCGAAACCCCGAGCGCCTCGAACGCGCCCGAGCCGAACTGGTCGCCGAGAACCCCGATGCTGACCTGCGCGTTCAGGTGTGCGATGTCGCCGAACTCTCCGCGGTGCGGCGCTTCGTCACCGATCTCAGCGCCCGCTTGCCTCGCCTCGACGTGGTGGTCCATAACGCCGGGATTCTGCCGGCGGCCCGAGCCGAGACCGCCGACGGACACGAGATAACCTTGGCCACCCATGTTCTCGGCCCGGTGCTGCTGACCGAGCTGCTCGTCCCCACATTGGCCGCGTCTGCCGACCCGCGGGTGATCTTGATGTCCTCGGGCGGCATGTATACCCAGACGCTGGCTGCCGACGACCCCGAATACCGCGTCGGCCACTACCGCGGCGCGGCCGCCTACGCACGGACGAAGCGGATGCAGGTGGCCTTGACCCCGCTGCTGGCCGAACGCTGGAGAGCGGACGGGATCTCGGTGTACTGCATGCATCCGGGTTGGTCCGACACACCCGGGCTGGTCACATCGCTGCCAGCTTTCCGGAAACTGACCAAGCCGCTGCTGCGCACCGCAGAACAAGGCGCCGACACGGCCATCTGGCTCGCCGCGACACAGCCCGCTCCACCGACCGGTCGATTCTGGCACGACCGGCGACAGCGCCCCGAGCACTATGTCCCGTTCACCCGCGAAAGCAGCGACGACCGCCGGCAAATCTGGGATTACTGCATGCAGGCCATCGGAGTGCGCTAGCCATACTGCTTGCGCAGCTGCGGCTTGACCACCTTGCCGCTGGCATTGCGCGGTAGGGCATCCACCAGCACTAGTTCCTTCGGGTGCTTGTAGCGGGCCAATCGCTCGTTGAGGAACGGTTCGAGGTCGTCCAGCGTCATCGGCGCCTTGCCGTCGACCACGGCGATGATGGCCACCGGGACCTCGCCCCACTTGTCGTGCGCCCGCCCGATCACGGCCGCCTCCCGAATCATCGGATGCTCGAACAGCACGTTCTCCACCTCGGCGCAGTAGATGTTCTCACCGCCGGAGATGATCATGTCCTTCTTGCGGTCGACGACGTAGACGAAGCCCTCGTCGTCGAGGCGGACCAGATCGCCGGAGTGGAACCAGCCGCCGGAAAAGGCTTCGGCGGTCGCGTCGGGCTTGTTCCAGTAGCCCTGCATCATGGTCGGCCCGCGGTAGATGATCTCGCCGATCTCGCCGGGCGCCACGTCGTTCATGTTTTCGTCGACGACGCGTGCCGCGATGGTTGGGATCACCTTGCCCACCGATCCGAGTTTGCGGATCGCGTCGGCGCCCTGGAGCACGCAGGTGATGGGTGACATCTCGGTCTGGCCGAACACCGCGACATTGAGCGCGTCCGGGAACGTCTCCGCCATGGCCCGCAGCACGGTATCGGACGCCGGCGCCGCCCCCCAGCTGATCACTTCGAGCGCCAGGTCTCGTTGCCGCACTGTCGGATCGGCGCAGATGACCTGCCACTGCGCCGGCACCAGGAACACCGAGGTGGCGCGTTCGCTCTCCCAGGCGTCGAGGGTGTCCTTAGCGTTGAACGCACCGAGCGGGTGGATCACCGTCTTGGTGCCAAGCATCAGGTTGGGGGCGATGCTGCCCAGGCCGGCGATGTGGAACATCGGCGCGGCGCAGAAGTACACGCTGTCCGGGCTGATCTGCAGCGCCTGGATGCAGGTCAGCGACTGAGCCAGCAGGTTCGAGTGGGACAGGATGGCGCCCTTGGGACTTCCGGTGGTTCCCGAGGTGTACATGATCAGCGCCGGGGTGTCTTCGGGGACATCGGCGCCGGGGTGCGGGTCGCCGGGCTCGGCGATCAGCGACTCGTAGTCGTCGCCGAGCACCACGGCCACATCGAGTCCGGGGGTGTTCTTGCGGACGGCCTCGATCAGCGGTGCAAGCAGTTGATCGGTGATGACGGCCTTGGCGCCACTGTCGGAGACGATGTAGCTGATCTCGGGGTCGGTGAGGCGGAAGTTGACCGGTACGGCGATGGCACCCAGGGCGTTGATTGCCAGGGTCGCCTCGATGTATTCGGTGTGGTTGAGCATCACGATCAGCACGCGATCGCCGAAGGAGATGCCGCGCCGGAACAGTGCCCCGGCCAGGCGCTCGGAGCGATCGTGCAGCTGTTGCCAGGTGGTGTCGTTGCCGCGACAGCGGAAGGCAACCGCGTCGGGACGCATCTCGGCGTGGTTTGCCACCTGATTCATCCAGTGGTTGCGGCGAGACCGCAGCGGCTGAGCGATCATTCGCCGAACACCGCCTGGCGCTTCTGCAGCATCGCGGCGGCGCCTTCGAAGAAGTCGGGGGAGCCCAGCAACTCCACCTGGCCGGCTTTCTCGCGGGCCAGTGCGGCGTCCAGTGCGGCGAGATTGGTGGCGTTGAGCGCACGCTTGGTCAATTCGATGGCGCGACGCGGTCCGTGGGCCAGCTTCTCGGCGGCCTCGTTGACGCGGGCGTCCAACTCCGCCTCGCCGAGCACCGCGTTGATCAGGCCGGCATCCCGGGCGGTGGTGGCCGACAGGCGCTCACCGAGCAGCGCCATCTCGTTGGCCACGGCCCGTCCGGCGGCAGCTGCGACCAGCGCGGTGGTGCCGCCGTCGGGCATCAGGCCGATGTTGGTGAAGGACAGCAGGAAATAGGCGCTCTCGGCGGCGTAGATCAGATCCGCGGCCAGCGCCAGACCCACGCCGACGCCGGCGGCCGGACCGTTGATCCGCGCGATCACCGGCACCGGGGTCTCGGCGACCGAGGTGACCAGCCGGGAAGCGCAGTCCATCACTTCCTCGGGGCTGACGCCGCCGGCCGTGGCCGACAGGTCGGCGCCGGTGCAGAAGGCCTTGCCTTCGCCGGTGATGACGATGGCCCGCACGCCTGGGTCGTCGGCCGCGCCGGCGATGACGTCGCCGAGGCCCGCCATGGTGGCGTAGTCGATCGCGTTGAGCCGGGTGGGATTGGTAATCGTCACCCGCAGCACCCGGCCGTCGCGTGTCGCGGTGAGTTTGGCGGAGCTGGATTGCAGCACGGCACTTCCTTCGTGGATGAAAATGTAAATTGTGGTTAACGTATGGGCGGCGGGTCCAACAGTCAACACGGGGGTGAAAATGGCCGCGTCCACGACTGCGGGATCGGTGACTGCGGTGCAGCGCCGCCCCAAGGACCGCAAGGCGCAGATCGTCCGCGCCGCGGCCCGCGCATTCAGCGATCGCGGCTACCACGCGGTCGGGGTCGACGAGATCGCCGCCGAGGTCGGTATCTCCGGACCCGCGCTGTATCGGCACTTCGCAAACAAGTACGCGCTACTGGTCGCGACCGCCCAGTACACGGCAGAGATGCTGGTGAACGCCGCGCGATCCGCCGACGATCCGGGCCGTCCGGCGGCGGAGCGGTTGCGGGCGATTACCGCCGCGCTGATCGAGACCACGATCGGGACGCGGCGCGAGGGCGCGTTCTATCGGTGGGAACGGCGCTACCTGCAGTTGCCGGACCGCAAGGAGATCCGGGCCGGCTACGACGCGCTCAACGCCACGATTGCCGAACCTTTGGCGGTGCTGCGCCCGGAACTTCCCCAGGCCGACACCGCGATTTTGGCCGCGGCGGTCCTGAGCGTCATCGGCAGCATCTCCGCGCACCGAACGCGGCTGCCTGCCGGCGCACTTGCGGACCTGCTCGCAGAGCTGTGCTGGTCAGTGGTCACCGTCGAGCTGCCGCCGGCGCCGTCGGGCCCTGCGCCGCGACGACTGGAGCGGGGTCTGCCCAGCACGTCCAAGCGTGAACGGCTACTCGCCGAGGCCATCCGGATGTTCGGCCAGCGGGGCTTCTACGAAGTCAGCATCGAGGAGATCGGCACCGCCGCCGGACTGAACGGCTCCAGTGCCTATCGCTACTACCCGAGTAAGGCGGCCCTGCTGGCCGTCGCGTTCCATCGGGCCAGCGCCCGCGTGCTGATGGCCATCACCGATTCCCTGGCCGAGTCGACCAGCCCGCAGCAGGCGGCCCTTCGCATCGCCGAGCGCTATACGGCGCTCGCGTTCGCCGCGCCCGAGCTGATCAACATCTACTTCGCCGAGTTCGCCAACCTGCCCGAACCCGACCGGGTGCAGCTGCGCGGTCTGCAGCGGCAGAACGTCGACGAATGGGCACACCTGGTGAGTCAGGTCGGCGCAGGCGACACCGAAGCGGTGTTCCGTGTCCACGCGGCGCTTGCTCTCGTCGTCGATATAGGACGCCTGGTTAACTTTGACGATCGCGACGAACAGCGGTCCCGGATCCATGCCCTGATGGCGGCCGTGCTTTTCGGCGCCGGCGGTCGGTGACTGCGGGCCGCCCCACTGGCTACGATCAAGCGATGACTGCCGCACCATCAGGACAGCGAAGTGCCGCCACCGCCGCGCGGGGGCTGGCCGGGCTGCTGCTGGGCGTCGGGGCAGGACATTTCGTCTTCCCTCAGCCGTTCGACGCGATCGTTCCCCCGGAGTTGCCGGGCAGCGCCCGCATGTACACGTATGTGTCGGGGGTCGCCGAGCTGGTCATCGGCGCCCTGCTGTTGTTGCCGCGCACCCGGCGCAGGGCCGGGCTGGCCGCGGCCGCCCTGTTCGTTGCGGTGTACCCGGCGAATATCCACTCGGTCCGGTTGTTCTGGGCCAAACCCTGGTTTCGGGCGGGGGCGATCGCGCGCCTGCCGTTGCAGATCCCGATGATTATCGCGGCGTTGCGGGTGTGGCGCGCCGGTTAATCCGACCTGCCAACGGTGGATTCAGGAGGCATAGGTGGCCTCAGATCTGGCGCTGCCCGTAGCGGCGGCGGAACTTCTCCACCTGCCCCGCGGTGTCGACGATCCGGCTGTTGCCGGTCCAAAACGGGTGCGACGCCGCGCTGATCTCCACGATCACCAGCGGGTAGCTGCGAGTGCCCGTCGGGGTGGGCCACTCGATGGTGCGGTCGCTGGTCACGGTGGAGCGGGTCAGGATCGTCTCCCCGGTGGTGGCGTCCTGGAAGACGACGGGATGGTAGTCGGGATGGATGCCGGGTTTCATCGCTGGTCTCCGTCTCGGGTGCGGTACAGGGAAATGTCTGCTGTGGCCGTTGGGAGTTCGTCGCACGGCTCCTGGTGATGGTCGCCGAACGGGTCGGGGTAGTCGGCCCACTGGTTCGGGCTGCGTAACTCGTCGTCGGTGAGCAGTGCGTCCGACAGGGCCTCGCGGATCTGCTCGGGGCGGGCGCCGCAGATCAGGACCACCAGCGAGGTGTGTCGATCGCCGTAGCGGTGATCCCAGATCAGATCCGCGAACGCATGCCGCTCCGGGGACACGCGGGCCGCCTCCTCGGCCGTCATCGCATGGACGACGACGAAGCCGGCATCCTGCAACGTCTCGGCCGTATTCGCGCGGATCAGATCGTCATCCTCGACCAGCAGGATCGTCCGACCATCATGCAGTGTCTGCGTGGCTTGGACCGGCTGGGCCGGTTCTGCCTGTTGAGGCCGCGCAGCCGGGACGGTATTCTCCGTCGGCATCCGCCGTTGCCGTTGATTGGCAAGGACGTGGCGGAACTTCCGGGCCCGCGGAGGTGTGCAACCCCCCGCCCGCCGACTCCAGCCAGATCGCCCGCTCGCCCCGGTTGGCCAACCACAGCCGCCCACGCGCCCGGATCACTCCGTCGAGCAGGGCATCGAGGGCCGTGTGCAGGCGCTGCGGGTGAAACGGTCGGCGGGCGTGGAATTCGATCAGCTCAACCGAGCCCTCGGCCCGCAGCGGCGGTTGACCGGCCAGCAGCGGGGCGTGTGGATCATCGCCGCGACCGCGGCGCGCGCCCTCGTCGAGATGGGTTAGCGCCTGTTCCAGGCGTTCGGTGCCGACGGTGATGCGTGCCCGCGGCGCCAACCGGCGCAGCACCGCCAACGCAGTGGGGTCCGGGTCGAAAACCACGAGAGCATCGGCGGATTCGGCCTGGCCGACCACCACCTGCGCGATGGTGCGGCCGTCGTCGAGTTCGTCGTCGCCGAGCGCCTGCGGCAGCCACGCCGTGGCATCGAGACAGCTGACGACCGCAGCGACCGTCACATCGCGGCCGGCCGGGCCGTCGATGTATCCCGGTCCGACCCGGACCCGCACGTTGCGGATCGCCCAGCAGATGGGCTGCGGCTCCAGCCAGTGCGGCAGCTGAACGACGATGCGCTCAACGCCGGCGCGCCGGTGCAGCCGGCGCAACAGGACCAGCAGATCGTTGCGCAGCGTGCAGGACACGCAGCCGTGCGCCAACTCCAGGGCCAATGTCGTGGCAGCGGCTGTCGTGCTGATGGTTTCCCGCACCACCACGTGACCGTCCAGGCGGTAGGCGACGGTTACCGTGCCCGCCTTGACCTGCAAGGCTTTGGTCGCTGCGGCGGTGCCGTACTGCCCGGCCACCAGGATCACCGGAGTCCGCATCATCCTCCTATTGAAAATCATTGTCATTAAAGCCGTTCCTACGGTAGCCTTCAGCGCGTCGCTTGTCGACAATCGTTTTCAATAAGGCTTGAAGGGGAGTTCCGTTGTCTGCACGCTGCCAAGTCACCGGCCGGGTGCCCGGATTCGGGAATGCGGTGTCGCACTCGCATCGCCGCACCCGGCGCCGCTGGTCGCCGAACATCCAGGTCAGGACCTACTACCTGCCCTCGCAAGACCGCCGGATCCGGCTACGGGTCAGCGCGAAGGGCATCAAGGTCATCGACCGTGACGGCATTGAGGCCGTGGTGGCCCGACTGCGGCGCGAAGGGCAGCGGATCTGATGGCGCGCACCGACATTCGTCCCATTGTGAAACTGCGCTCTACCGCGGGCACCGGCTACACCTATGTCACCCGCAAGAACCGCCGCAACGACCCCGACCGCCTGGTGTTGCGCAAGTACGATCCCGTCGTCCGTCGCCATGTCGACTTCCGGGAGGAGCGCTGAGTCATGGCCAAGAAATCCAAGATCGTGAAGAACGAGCAGCGCCGAGCGCTGGTGGCCCGCTATGCCGAGCGGCGCACTGAGCTCAAGGAAATCATTCGCTCGACGTCGAGCAGCCAGGAACAGCGACTGGCCGCCCAGCGCGCACTGGCTCGCCAACCGCGCGATGCTAGCCCGGTGCGGCTGCGCAACCGCGACAGCTCCGATGGGCGTCCCCGCGGCTATCTGCGCAAGTTCGGGCTGTCGCGCGTGCGGGTGCGCCAGCTGGCGCACGACGGCCACCTGCCCGGCGTCCGGAAAGCGAGCTGGTAGATGACGGTCAAACCCAAAGGGCCGCGGCGTGTTCCACGGAGCCCGGCCAGGTCCGCGAAACCGAACCTGCTCGCCAAACTGGGCCTGACGGTGGTCGACTACAAAGACACCGCCACGCTGCGCATCTTCATCTCCCCGCGCGGCAAGATCCGCGCACGGGACGTCACCGGACTCACCGTTCGTCAACAACGCCAGGTCGCGTGTGCCATCAAGAACGCCCGGGAGATGGCGCTGCTGCCATATCCGGGGCCCACGGCCGAGGGCTGACCGGCGCGCGCTGCGTTACGCCGGGTTACGTCTGGTGGGCCGGTCGTGGACGACGATCGGCCACCAGAACCAGCGGCCTGCCAAGGTCGCGACGGCCGGGATGACCAGGGACCGGATGAGCAGCGTGTCCAGCAGCAGTCCCAGGCCGACGGCGGTGCCGGTCTGGGCGATGTTGTGTGCGTAGCCGGCGAGCATCGCGAACATGGTGAAACCGAAGACCAGCCCGGCGGTGGTGACCACCCCGCCGGTGTTGACCATGGCGCGGATGATCCCGGTCTTGATGCCGCCGCCGATCTCCTCTTTGAACCGCGCGACCAGCAGCATGTTGTAGTCGGCGCCCACCGCGACGAGAAAGACGAAGGAGACCGGGGCCACCGACCAGTGCAGCGGGTTGCCGATGATGTCCTGCCAGACGAAAGCGGTCAATCCCAGTGCCGCCAGATATGACAGTGCTACGGTCCCGATGACTGCGAGCGCTGCGACCAGACTGCGCAGCAGGATCAGGATCACACAGAACACGAACGCGAACGCGGCAACCGCACTGGTGACGAAGTCTTCGCGCGCGAAGGCCTCAATGTTGAGCAGGGTGCCGCCCGGCCCACCGAGGCTCACGGTGCTGCCCGCCAGCGATGTCCCTTTGATCGCCTGCAGCGCGGCCGGGATGACTCTGGCGCTGACATCCATGGCTTCGCGGCTGAACCCCTCCATCTCGGGGGTGACGACCATGCGCGTCATCGTGCCGTCGGGGGAGAAGAAGTACGGCATCGCGTTCTTGAACAGGGGATTGTCGAATGCCTGGCTGGGGAGGAAGAACCCGCCGTTGGGGTCGCCACCCGCGAAGCTCTGACTGAGTTCCTCGGTGAACGTGGTCATTTCGGCAATCTGGGGAACGAGTGTCTGCAAGGTGGCGCGCACCGGGGCGGTCGCGGCGTTGACCTGTGCGGCGAAGTCCTTCAGGTCGGCGAGCTGGGTGGACAGTTCGGGCAGGGTGTGAGCGACCGAGCGTGTTCCGTCAGCCAGCCGGTTCACCAACCCATCGAAACGATGCAGGTCGTCGAAGAGGGAGAAGCTGGTGAGTGCGGCCCGGCAGGGGTCGTTGTCCCCGCAGTCGGGGATGGCATCGATGAACGTGCGCGCGGGTGCGGTGGCGTCGCGCAGCGAGTCCATCTTCGTAACGACGGCGCTGAGAACCGATTGGAGTTCGGTTGCGCTGCCGTTGATCTCGTCGCTGCCTGCGCGCCCGGTGTGCAGAGCCCGCTCAATTCCCTCGATGGTGAGTTGGAGTTGTCCCACCTGGCCGTTGAGGATGAGCAGGTCATCGGAGCGCCGGCTGAGCACGTCGGTCATCTGCGTCGCGCGTTGACCGAGGTAGCCCGCCTGGGAGGCCAGCGTGCCCTGCTCCAGCGGGGTGCCCAGGGGGCGGGTGATTCCCTGAACGTTGGAGATTCCGGGAATGGCCAGCACCGCATTGGCGATCTTGGCCAGGGCGATCATGTCCGACGGATTACGCATGTCGTGATCGGATTCGACAAGAAAAACGCTGGGGGACATGATGTTCGGCGGAAGGTGGCGGTCAGCCGCAGCGATACCCAGGTTGGCGGGCGAGTCACTGGGCTGGGCGATGCGCTCGTTATAGCTGGGATGAAACGTCGGCAGCACCAGCAGGGCCAGGCTCAGCACCGCCAGGGAACCCACCAGCACGGGTCCCGGCCAGCGCACCACGTAGGTGGCGATCCGGCGCCAGCGACGCAGCGAGCGCTGGCCGCGGGGTTCGAAGAAGCCGAACCGGCTGCCGATCGCGAGGGTGGCCGGCCCCAACGTCAGTGCGGCGGCGAGCGTGATGACGACCGCGATGGTGCACGGCAATCCCGAAGTGCTGAAGATCGCCAGTCGGGTGAATGTCATGCAGGCGGTTGCCCCGGCTATGGTCAGCCCCGAGGCGATGATGATGTGTTGAACGCCCCGTAGCGCCGTGTAGTACGCGGTGGTCGGGTCTTCCCCGGCCCGGCGTGCCTCCTGGTAGCGGCCCAGCAGGAAGATGCCGTAGTCGATGCCGGCTCCCAGGACCATGACTGCCATCAGCGCTGAGGCGAAGATGGAGACGCCGATGATCTGGTGGCTTCCCAGCAGCGCGACCACCGGTCGGCCGACGCCGAGGCCGGCCCCGGCGACCAGCATCGGCATCGCCACCGTGATCGGTGAGCGGTATACCCAAAACAGAATGGCGCCGACGAGCGCGCCGCAGGCGATCAGGAGCAACAGGATCGAGTCGTTGATCGACACGAGTTCGTCGTTGACGACCGCTGACGGCCCGGTCAGATATGCCGTGATCCCCGGTGGCGGTGGGGTGGCGGCGATGATGTCGCGGACGGACTGGGTCGAGGCCATCGCCAGCGCGGTGCCCATGTTGCCGCTCAGATTGAGCAGTACGTAGGCGGCCTTGCCGTCGGCGCTCTCGTTCGCCGCGGCGAATTGGGGATCGGACCAGAGGTCCATTGCGGAGTTGACGTGCGTTGTGTCGGCATTGATCCGGTCCAGCAGCGTCGCGTAGTACCGGTGAGCGTCCGGGCCCAGGGGCTCGTCGCCTTCGAGGAGTAGGTAGACAAAGTTGTTGGTGCCGGCGCCGCCGAAATGCTCGCCCAGTTTCACGATGGCCTGCACTGAGGCGGCATCGTCGGGCAGAAACGACTTCGCATGCTCCTTGATGACCGTCTCCAATTGCGGGATGGCGAGATTGAGCACGCCGGCGGCGCCCAGCCACAGCACCATGATGGGTAGTGCGAACGTGTAGAGCAGCCGAGCAACCAGGGGCCGGCGGGCCGGCGTCGTCATGCGACCGGCTCCTTGCATGCCACCGCCGACGACACCGATGACTGCTCGTCGCGGACCTGCCCGTCGACGACGACGCGACAGGACAGCGGTTCATTCTCGGACTGCGCCATCACACCGGTCGGGACGGTGATGTGTTGCGTCCGCAGCGTGGCCTGCCACGGCAGGGTGGCTGATACCTGGCGCACGGTGCCGTCGACGTCGAGGTAAGAGGCGAAGATCGCGGTGCCGGCAGGACCGTCTACGCGGTATTCGACGATCTTCTCTTTGAGTCGCCCGACCGTCGGCGGGCGCAGCGAATGTCCGACCGCAGGGTCGGGGATGTCGCTGAGCCTCAGGTGGGCGATGAACGCACCGGTGGCGCCCAGTGTTGCGGCCACGACCAGATACACCCAGGCGGAACGCATCTCACGCAGCGCCGTCGGTGAAGGTGACGGTGCGTGCGCGCGCGGCGACCGGAACGGGCCGCGTCTTGCCGGTCTTGCGGCCGGTGGTCTGCAGTTCGGTGGCCAGCGTGGTGCTGATGCCGATGCGGCCCAGTGCAGATACCAGGAGATTGGCGAGGTAGCGCCCCACTCGGCGCTCGACGCGGAATTTGCGTAGGGCTTGCTCGGCGCTTCGTGTCATGGCTGCTTTCCATCCCCTGCGCCGGGCGAACCAGCCTGGCGATCGTTGGTATACCGAATGGTCTACTTGTGTGCTGCGAGGCTAGTAGACTGATCGGTATATCGCAACAATCGGGGGCCGGGAAAGGTGATGGTGATGGCGGCGCGCGACCGGCTCATTGACAGCGCAATCGCGTTACTGCAGCGCAACGGTGTTGCGGGCACCGGGATCTCCGAACTGCTCGCGCACAGCCGGGTTGCTCGTCGCTCGGTATATCTGAACTTCCCCGGCGGCAAAGCCGAACTCGTCGCCGACGCGGCGAGAACGGCGGGCCAGGCCGCATCCGGCATGATTCGGCGGTTGTTGGCCGAGGCGGACGCGGTGACCGCGGTCGAGGCGTTCATTGCGGTATGGAAGGACGCCTTGATCGGCAGCGACTTTCGTGCGGGCTGTCCGATCGTGGCCGCGGCGCTGGGAAGGTCCGAAGCTCCCGATGCCGCAGACGTGGCCGGCGCCGTGTTCGCCGACTGGGAGCGTCTGCTGACCGGCCGGCTCGAAGAGGCCGACGTCGAGCCCGAAACCGCGCAGCAGCTGGCCACCACCACTGTCGCGGCGGTTGAAGGCGCAGTAATCATGTCGTTGGCTGCAAAATCAGTGGCGCCCCTTCAGCGCACGGGACAGCTGCTGAAAGGGCTTGTCGCGCAGCATACGCGGCCCTAAGTCGGACCGACGGCTTCGCGGCTCAGCCGATGTGGAACACGACCTCCAGGGCCAGAAATCCGAAGATGAGCAGCCCGAGGATGCCGACGAGCACCGGAAGAACAAGTACTGGGTCTTTCATGGATCGAGACGCTATACAGCCGCCCGTTGTAAAAAATGGAAAAGTGTTGCCGATCACGCCATCTGGGGACTTTGGTCCGTGACTCGTGTCACGGCCCTCGTGGCGGGTCGGGCGCCAGGCTGCCGTCCGGGGCGATGTGGGCGCGGCCGCCCGCAGTGCATCGGTCACCCCCGAGGCGGTCGGGGCCATCGCCTCGGCCGGACTGCAGGTCGCCGCGCTGCCAGTTCGGGAAGCCGCCCGGATGCTGTCCGGCGAAGCCACCACCGCGACGCTGACCCGCAGGTGCTGGCGCGGGGAGAACCGCGCCTGGATCGAGGTCCGTGGCTTGACTGAATCCCCCGAACTCGGGCAGCGGGTGCTCGACACGCTTGTCGCCGAACCCGGTGTGGTGTCGGCGCGGCTGAACCGCCCGTTGTCTCGGGTCGTGGTGGAACTCGCTGTCGATGGTGAGCAGGTATCACTGAACGACCTGTGCCGCCTGATCTCCGGGGTCGAACGCGGCTACCGCTCCGAAGGTGCGGCAGCGTCGACCGATGCTGCACCGGCTACCGTCCTGCCGGGCGACGGATTGTTGCTGATGGCCCGGGGCGTGATGGTCGGCGTGAATGCCGCCGGGCTGGCCATCGCGGTCGCCGGGCGCGCGCTGCGGCTACCGCAGGCACCGATCACGGTCGACGCCGTCGCGGCGTTGGCGAACTACCAGCCGTGGCTGCGCCAGCAGCTCGCCGATCGAATCGGCCGGGGCCCGGCCGACACGGTGTTGTCGCTGATCTCCACCGGAGCGCGGATCGCCACCCTGTCGCCGGCCACGCTGGCAGTGGACTTGGCATTGCAGGGTGTCAAGGCCGCCGAATCTCAGGCCGCGGCGCAGGCCTGGATCCGCCACGAGCCCCACCTGGCCCGGCACGCCGACCAGGCGCAGGTACACGTCCCGTCGCGGCCGGTGCCCCTACCGGAGGGGGCGGTCGACCGGCATGGCCGCCGAGCGGGCTACGTCCAGTTGTTCGGTGCCGGCCTAGTGGGAGTGCTCACCCGCAATGTCACCACCGCCGCCACCGCGGCCGTGGTCGCCGGCCCGAAAGCCATGCGCACCACGACGGAATCGTTCGCGGCCACCTTGAGCCGGTCGTTGGTCGAGCAGCACTCGGCGCTGCCGTTGCGCCCGGAGGGCATGCGCCGACTCGATCGCGTCGACGCCGTGCTCATCGATCCGCGATTGCTCTGCTCCGCCAACGCGCGCCACCCACTGGCCTCGGCGCTGCTGGCCGAGGCGCGGGCGTCCGGCGCAGAACTGGTCACCCTCGACGTCGAGGTCCTGGGGGAACTGCGTCCTGCCTTCGACGAACTGGCGCCGGTCGATATCGCCGCCAACGACGAACAACTCGACGAGGCGCTGGCCGCCGCGCTGACGGAACGTCAGGCAGCCGGCCGCACCGTTGCGGTGCTGACGTCGACCGGCGCGCTGGCCCTCGCCTGCGCCGACGTCGGCCTGGGGATCCTGCCCGACGACACGGCGATTGCGCCGCCGTGGGAAGCGGATCTGCTGCTGGCCGACCTGGCGGGCGCCTGGCGGGTGCTGCACGCGATACCGGCGGCGCGTGCGGCTGCCCAGCGCGGTATCTCGCTGTCCACCGGCGCATCGACGATCGGTGCACTGCTGATGGTTCCCGGGGTGCGGGCCGGCCGGGGCAGGGGAGGTCCCGGGCCGGTCACCGCCGGGGCGGCCACCGGATTGCTCTCGGGATACCTGCTGGCTCGCCAGGTGGCTCGGACGCCGGCGCCGCGACCCGCACCGGCTTACCAGTGGCACGCCATGTCGCTCGACGAGGTCCGCGCGATCCTGCCGGTTCCCGACGTCGCCTGCGCCGCCGCCGATCTCGACGCCGCGCCGCCGCACATGGCATGGCAGTTCATCAAGGCGGTGCGCACCGAACTGTCGGATCCGCTGATGCCGGTGCTGGCACTCAGCTCGGTGGCCACCGCAATGCTGGGCTCGCCGGTCGATGCGTTGATGGTCAGCACGGTGTTGATCGGCAACTGCATGCTCGCGGCAGGCCAGCAACTGCAGGCCGAGAATCGGCTGAACCGGCTGCTGGCCCAACAGACCCCGCCGGCCCGCACCGTCGAGCCGGGCACCAACCGCTACGCCGAGATCGTCGCGGACCGGTTGGTGCCCGGCACCGTGATCGAGGTCCGCAGCAACGAGGTGGTGCCCGCCGACGCGCGGCTGATCGAGGCCACCGACCTTGAAGTCGACGAATCCTCCCTCACCGGCGAGTCACTGTCGGTGGACAAGCAGACCGCGGCCACACCGGGCGCTGAACTCGCCGACCGGCGCTGCATGCTCTACGCGGGCACCACGGTCGTCGCCGGTACCGCACGGGCACTGGTCACCGCCGTCGGCGCCGACACCCAGGCTCGCCGCGCCGCCGAACTGGCCGGCGGGAACCTGCCGGTCGTTGGCCTGCAGCACCAACTCAGCCAGCTCATGAGTCGCGCCTTCCCCGCCAGCGCCGCCGGTGGCCTGATGGTGGGCCTGCTTGGAATGCTGCGCGGCGGTGGCCTACGTCTGGCACTGGGCAACGCGATCGCGGTCGCGGTGGCCGCGGTTCCCGAGGGCATGCCGTTGATGGCGACCCTGGCGCAGCACGCCTCGGCGCAACGCCTGAGCAAATCCGCTGCGCTAGTGCGCATTCCCCGCTCGGTGGAAGCCCTTGGCCGGGTGGAGGTGGTCTGCTTCGACAAGACCGGAACGCTCAGCGAGAACCGGCTTCGCGTCACCCGGGTGCACCCGGTGCCGGGGTACTCAGACGATGACGTGCTGCGCTGCGCGGCCAACGCCGCGCCGGCACCCGAGGGCGACCCCCACACGCATGCCACCGATCAGGCCGTCACCGAGGCGGCCGCCGGCATCAGCGGCGGCGCGCCCCTGTGGAGCACCCCGGACGCGCACCTGCCGTTCCGCTCCGGCCGGGCGTTCTCGGCGTCGGTGTTGGGCAAGGAGCTGATGATCAAGGGGGCGCCGGAAGTGGTGCTGGCCGCCTGCAAGGGCCTCGGCGCGGAGAGTGGCGCCCCGGTGGCGGAACTGGCGGCCGGCGGGCTGCGGGTGATCGCGGTGGCGCAGCGCCGGCTCACCGCCGCACAGGTGACGTCGCTGGCCGACGACCCGGACGCCATCACCGGACTGTGCCGCGACGGACTGACGTTGACCGGGTTCCTCGGCATCTCCGACACCCCGCGTGCCGAAGCGCCGCAATTGCTCGCCGACCTGGCCGACCGGGGCGTGGGTATCCGGCTGATCACCGGCGATCACCCTGTCACCGCCACCGCAATCGCCGCGGAGCTGGGCGTACCGGTCACCGCCGATCAGGTCATCACCGGATCCGAGTGGAATGCGTTGGCGCGCAAGGACCAGGAACGCGTGGTAGGCGAGCGGGTGATCTTCGCCCGGATGTCCCCGGAGAACAAGGTGCAGGTCGTGCAGACCCTCGAACGCAGCGGACGGGTCTGCGCCATGGTCGGCGACGGCGCCAACGACGCGGCCGCGATCCGGGCCGCCAGCGTGGGTCTGGGTGTCGTCGCGCGCGGCAGCGACTCAGCGCACACCACCGCCGACATCGTGTTGACCGACGGGCGCATCGGCGCACTGGTGGATGCCATCGACGAGGGCCAGCGGCTCTGGCGCGGTGTGCAACTGGCGGTGACCGGCCTGCTCGGCGGCAACGTCGGCGAGGTGATCTTCGGTGTCATCGGCACCGCGCTGTCGGGAACCTCGCCGCTGAACAATCGCCAACTTTTGCTGATGAACATGCTGACCGACGCGCTGCCGGCCACCGCGGTTGCGGTCAGCACCCCCGCCGGCTCCTCGCATCGGGTGGTGCAAGGCATCGACGAGCGCAGCCTGATGCGTGCCGTCGCGGTCCGCGGGGCGATCACCGGCGCGGCGGCCAGCGCCGCATGGGGGATGGCCTCACTCACTGGGCGCCGGCAACGTGCCGCGACGGTCGCGTTGATCACCCTGGTCACCACCGAACTGGCCCAGACCCTGGTCGACTCCCACGCACCGTTGGTGCTGCTCACCGCCGCTGGTTCGTTCGCGGCGTTCGCGGCGATGATCAGCCTGCCCGGAATCAGCCAGCTGCTGGGGTGCGTCCCGGTAGGTCCACTGGGCTGGTCGCAGGCCCTGGGCGCCACCGGCGCCGCAGTCCTGGCGATCGCCGCGGCGCCGCACGTGCTGCCTGGTGGACGGCGCGAGTCACCGGAGCGCGAGTCACCGGAGACGGGCACTGAGGCCGGGCCTGGACCGCTGGCTACCGTGCAGGTGCTGCGGCCGGTAGGCGACGAGGTCTCCTCGGCTGTGGGCGTGGGTGGGTCTACCGTGAGGGTCAGCCGTACCAACTGACCAGCGGAGGCGTGGCATGCACCCATTCCGGCAAGCCGTCGAGGCCCGTGACGCTGCGGCCATCGAGGCGTTGCTGTCCGACGACGTCGTGTTCACCAGCCCGGTGGCGTTCAAGCCTTACCCGGGCAAGCCGGTCACCGCGGCGATCCTGCGCGCGGTGATGCGTGTTTTCGAGGATTTCCACTACGTGCGGGAGATTGCTGACGCGGGCGGGCGCGACCATGCCCTGATCTTCGAAGCGTCGGTGGACGGCAAACGGCTCTCCGGATGCGACTTCCTGCACATCGACGACGACGGGAAGATCGACGACTTCGTCGTGATGGTCCGGCCGCTGTCGGCGGCCACCGCGCTGGCCGAAGCCATGGCGCAGCAGTTCGAGCAGATCACCCGGGAGGCTGTGGAGCAGGGCGGTGCCGGGTAGCACCGTGATCGCCGCCCTGTTTGATATTTCCTTGGCGTCGTCGTCGCGTTTCCGGTGAGTTGCAGTATGCGGGGCCGCCGAGGCCTATAGTTGACGACGGCGATGAGGCTCGCCATAACCGCCGATTCGGCTGATGGCTTCTACCTACTGGATGGCGCGTGTTAGTAGGCAGGAGGCCAACGCATGCCTTACCCAGCACCATTACAGTTGGCCATCCCAAGCCCCACCGTCGGGGTTGATCTGCTGCAACGCGGCCTTAGGACTGGGCGGCTGGTCCGGTATTGGATTGGTCGCCAACGTTTTACCACCAACCTCGTGTTCGGGTACGTATTCGGTTACAGGCGTGGCGAATACGTGCGAAGCCGACCAATCTGGCGAGGCGTCATAGCTGTTAGTTAGCCGGCAAGCGCCGGTTGCCGAACGGAAGGCGGGCGAAATGGATTTCGGAGCGTTGCCACCCGAAGTCAACTCAGCGCGGATGTATTCCGGGCCGGGAGCCGGGCCGATGCTGGCGGCCGCGGCAGCCTGGGACGCAGTCGCGGCAGAACTCAGCTCTACGGCTTCTGCGTATAACTCTGTGGTGGCCGGGTTGGCCAACGAATGGACGGGCGCGTCCTCGAAGGCAATGGCTGCGTCAGCCCAACCCTATGTGACGTGGATGTCGAGTACCGCGAGCCAGGCCGGGCATACCGCCGCCGGCGCCAGGGCTGCAGCCACGGCCTACGACGCGGCGTTCACGGCGACGGTTCCCCCGGCAGTGATTGCGGCGAACCGCAGCATGCTGGCGACTTTAATATCCACCAATATCCTGGGCCAAAACACCACTGCGATAGCGGCTACCGAAGCTCACTACGCCGAAATGTGGGCACAGGACGCGGCCGCTATGTACGGCTATGCCGGCGCAGCGGCTGCTGCTGCGCGCGTCGCGCCATTCGGCGAGCCTCCGCAGACGACCAACCCGGCTGGCGCAACGACTCAAGCCGCGTCTGTTGCCCAATCCACCGCGACGACCATGTCGCACGCGCAGTCGTTGCCCCAACTCCTCCTGGCGCTTCCTACGTCGTTGAACGGCCTTGCCACGCCGGTTTCAGCGGCGGCGAGTCCTGCAGCAGCGGGGGATCTGGGTGCGTTGCTGACGGCTCTCAACTCCTTTGTTGTCGGCCCGCTGTCACCGGCGTCGCTATTCACCATAGGCGGGGTGCCGGGCCTGTTGGGAGTCCAGAGCTATCTCCTTCCCCAGGCCGCTGCCAACCTGACCACCGGTGCCGAAAAGGTGTCCAAACTTCCCTACGATGTGGTCGGCGAACCACTAGCGGGAGTGCTGGGGATGCAGCCACCCTCGCTCGCCTCGACGGCAATGGGCACTGTGGGTGCACAGACCGGAAGCGCGGGTCGCCTCGCGGGCATGGCGGTCCCGCCGGGATGGTTCTCAGCTGCGCCCGCGGTCAAAACAGCGGCCGCGATGTTGCCCGAAAGCAACTTCGCCTTCGCCCCGACGGCCATCGCGGCGGACAGTGAATCGGGCCTGCTGAACAACATCGCCGTCTCCAGCCTGGCCGGCCGGGGCATGGTCGGAGCCGGCGACCCGGCTGCCCGGCAGATGACTGCGGCGAGTCAGGCGTCGACGAAGGAATTCGCCCCAGCAACCGAGTTCGCCACCACGGTCAACATCTTCGTGCTTCGCGAGGGTGACTGATGTCGTTCTGCAGGGATTGAGGAAGCTAGCCATGGACTTTGCAGCTCTGCCGCCAGAAATCAACTCAGCGCGCATGTATGCCGGACCCGGACCGGAATCGCTGCAGGCCGCAGCGGCGTCCTGGGACCTGCTGGCAGTCGATTTGCGCGCTGCGGCGAGTTCATATTCGTCGGTAATCTCCGGTCTGACCACTGCCTGGACTGGTCCGTCATCGGTGGCCATGTCGGCCGCAGCCGCCCCCTTTGCGTCATGGTTGGCCACCACTGCAGCGCAAGCCGAGCAGACCGCCGGTCAGGCTAGGGCTGCGATCGCGGCCTACGAAACCGCCTATGCCGCCACAATCCCGCCGCAGGTCATTGCAGTCAACCGCGCTGTCCTCGCAGAACTGGTTGCTAACAACATCTTTGGCCAGAACGCTGTGGCGATAGCGGCTAACGAAGCTCAGTACGCGAGTATGTGGGCGCAGGATGTTGTCGCAATGTACGGCTACGCTGGGCAATCCGCGGCCGCCACCAGGATCACGCCTTTCACCGAGCCGGCGCAGAACTCCAATCCGGCCGGTACTGCGAATCAAGCCGCCGCGGTGGCGTCCGGCCTCGGAAACCGTGCCGCATCAGACACCTCATCGGTGCTGTCCCGAGTGATGTCGGCGGCTCCGACCGCGTTGCAGGGCCTCACATCCCCGGCGGCCGCTACCGACCCCATCACCTGGCTGACCGATTTGTTGAACTCCATCAACTCATCTCCATTGGCGCCGATAGCCGCCCAGGTCGAGCTGTTGCCAAAACTGATCTTGCCGGCCAACGATGTCATGATCAGCACGATCATGGGCCTGGTGATCGCCGGAAGACGGTTGTCGGATATCGCCGTCGGAGCCGCAGCGGGGGCCGCGGCGGCTGCCGCGCCCGCGGTCGCCTCGACGGCAGGGGCCACGGCGGTGGCGGCGAGTGTCGGCCAGGCGGGAATGGTCGGTGCATTGGCGACCCCACCGACCTGGGCGGCGGCCACCCCGGCGATCAGAACCGTGGCTGCGGTGTTGTCGTCGTCCGGGCATGCGGTTTCGGCCGCGGCGGTGAGCGAGGGGAGTCTGATGAGCAACGCTGCCCTCGCCGGCATGGCCGCGGGTGCGGCCGGTACCGCCGCCACCCGCGGCCTGGCCGGTGGTGGAAGCAATGGCGGCGCCACGATGAGCAAGGACTTCAAGACCGTCAAAGACGTTCAGGATCGCCGGTCGTCGCCGGGGCTGCAACGTCTGGTGGCCGAAATGGCGGAGAAGCCGGAGAGCGTGCAGCACTGGCATACCGATTCCGAACACCTCGACTCGCTGCTGGCCGAGCTGGAGCACAAACCGGGAATCCACGCTGTGCACGTCGCCACGGTTGACAAATCCCGGATGATGCCTCGGGGCACGCAGCAACCGTAGGAGCATGCGCTGGCGCTTGCCACGCCCATCACGGCCCGGCTCGGCCGGCTGGCGTGTCGGCCGTCCAGGCAAAGTTATCCGGGACAACTTGATCAGTGGCCCTTGGGCTTTCGATGCGTGCTTATCTTTACCTTCTGACCGGTTCGTCTCGAAGCAACACAACCGGGTGGCCTTCCTATCGGCGTGGCGGTCAGGTTCGGTGTAACAGTCAGGAACCCGCCAACCGAGCGACAGGGAACCGTAAGGTCGCGCGGGCACGATTAAAATCATCATGAGTAAAACTCTGGTATGAACTGGAGTCCCTGCGCCGCCTGATGTCAGGCGGTCACTCTCTGCGGCGTCGTAGAGGGAGCTTGGTCGCATGGCCGGGCCGGGGCCGTAGCTGCAGGTGCGGCCGCGGATTACTAGGTGATATTTGGCGGGTTGTGCAGTGGACTGCATCGGCCCGCGAAGCCGGACCTACATGCGCATCGAAGGAGCGTTGAACGTGGAGAAACAAATGATTGCCCCCCAGCGGGTCCTCCGGGACTACCTCTCGGACTCGACTGTGTGGGCAGATTTTCTGGCACAGGGCGGCTTCGTTGACGGCGATATTGTCGTTGCGGACCCATTCAAGGCTGGAACCACCTGGACTCAACGGATCCTGCAGCAGATTCTGCACAACGGCGAGGAAAAAGAAGGCGGGCTGTCGGATACGTCGCCCTGGTTGGACTCAAGTTGGGGAAAGCATGCTGAAATGCTCCGAACTTTGAAGGAGCAGCGCGAGAACGGAATCCGGCGTGTAATCAAGTCCCACCTGCCGGCAGACGCGCTTCCGATCGCTCCGGAACCGCGCTATGTCTTTGTGGGCCGGAACGGCAAAGACCTCGGCATCAGTTTCCACAATTATCTCAAGAACTTCTCGGCTGCGACGATGTCGGAGATCAATCGGATACATGCCGAATGGTCGGCCAATTCAACACCTCTTACGATCCCGGACGATATGCAGAGGTTCTTCGACCTGTGGCTCGACAACGACGGCTACGAGTGTTGCGATCTGCTGGGCATCATGGCGTCGTGGTGGAAGCTCAAGGACGAACCCAATGTGCTTCTGGTTCACTACCGCCAGTTGAAGGACGACTTGCCGGGGCAGATCGTGCGGATCGCCGAGTTCTTGTCCATCGATCCGGGAACGCTGCGGATGGACGACATCCTTCGGCACTCTTCGTTTGAATACATGAAGGGACGCGCGGAGAAGATGGCGCCGTTCGGTGGCGAGCACATGTCGAGCGCCAAAGCGTTCTTTCACAAGGGCCCGAAACGCGATTTTCGGACGGAGTTGACTCCGGAGCAGATCGAACGATTTGACCGGAAGGCCTTGGAAAGGCTTGGCCCAGAATGCAGTCGTTGGCTGGAGAGCGGAGAGACCGTCTAAAGGCGGTCGAAGCAGCCTGGGGATGATGCTGTGGCTCAACCGCAGGTCTCGTGCCACGGGACGTTACTTTCGGCAACGTCCCGTGGCTCCGCTTGAGGGCTGGTGAATCTTATGTCTGTTCAGATGGTGGCAGCCCGAGATCGCTTCCTGGTGGTGAGCGTGGTGCTGCTCTATGTCGCCGTGATTGCGCTCGGGGCGCAGTTCAGTCGCGGTTACTTCGTACTTTTCCCTGGGTTAGTAGCGGTTGCATACGAAGTGTTGATGCGGCCCTGGGGTCGCTGGGCAAGCCAGCGTTGGCGGCTAATCGCCACCCCGGCCCTGGCGGCCGCTATCGGTACGGCGATCACCCTGGCATGTCGGTACTCCGTTATGAGCGTCCTCCTCGACGTTGTTCTATGTCTGCTGGTGCTTGTCGTTTTTCGGGCAAATATCTCCGCAGCGATGCCTGCTGGCTTACTGCCGCTCGTCTTGGAAATCAAGACCTGGTGGTACCCGGTTTCGGTAGCTGTCGGCTTGGTGGTGCTGGTCTGTGTTCTGGTGCCATGGCAGCGGCGGTGTCGGCAGCGGTATCAAGAAATTGGACAGGATGCCGCCAATGGGGCTGAAACGCTGAGTGATGCACCCGCCTTCGGGCGTCCCGGTCTCTGGATGTTCGTGCTTTTTATCGCCTTGATGGCATTATGCGCGGGGGCATCGGGTCTTCGGCTCATCTTGTTCCCTCCGCTTATCGTGCTGACTTACGAGATGTTCTTGCGTCCTACTAGTTGTCCCTGGGCAAGCAGACCGGGCGCTCTGATCGCCGCATGCTCGCTGACCGCGCTGGGGGGGTGGGTCGCAGTGAGCCTGCTGGACGCCAGCGCTATCGCGGCAGTCTGCGCGGCCGGCTTCGGAATTCTCGTGCTGCGTGCACTACAAATTCACGTGCCCCCCGCCTTGACGGTTGGGATACTGCCTGGCCTCATCACATCGCCCGGCATCGGATATCCCATATCCGTGATGGTGGGGACTGCAGCGCTGTGTCTAGCCTTTCTGCTCTGCCGTCCATGGTTGATTGCTGCGAGCGGCAGCAGAACGAAGAGTTTTAGTGATATGAGGAGCGCACAGTGCCAAATTCCCAATTAACGGCGGTCCTCTTCGTCCTGCTGCTGCTGGTCGGACTGGCACAAATACTCGGTTATCTATTCGTCAAGTTTCGTCAACCGAAAGTGGTTGGGGAGATCCTGGCTGGTGTCGTCGTGGGTCCTGCCGTTCTCGGCAGGATTCCGTGCGTGGCGCATGTGGTCGACACCGCCACCGGGGCTGGGATGATTTTGACGTTCGTCTACTGGCTCGGCTTGCTCTTGCTGATGTTCATTTCCGGTGCCGAGATGAAGCAACTGTTCGGTCGCGGTGAGCGCCGGACGGTGAGCTGGCTCATCATCGTGGGTACGGGGATACCGTTCTTGCTGGGGCTTACGTTAGGTCCGAACCTTATTCGGCCGAGTTTGGCTGGCCCGCACGGCAACCGAGTATCCCTAATCATCATTCTTGCGGTCGGGGTGGCCGTCACGTCGGTACCGGTGGTGTCAAAGATCTTCGCCGATCTCAACATTCTGCAGACCCGATTCGCGCGGATCGTCCTTGGTGTAGCTGTGCTGGAAGACATTGTTCTGTGGCTGGCGCTGGCCGTTGCGACGGCTGTCGCAGCCAAGGCCGCGCTGGATCCCTGGCAGATGTTCTGGCACCTCGTCATCACGGTGGCGTACTTCGGAATGGGCCTGACTGTTGTGCCGAAGTTGGTCCGGTGGATCAATAAGGCGAGTTGGAACGCTCTCGTGAGGCAATCGCCTACGGGCTATGCCATCGCTGTCCTGCTGGCGTACTGCGTGATCGCCGGTGCACTCGATGTGAACCTGGTGTTCGCGGCATTCCTGGCGGGCTTCGCCGTGGTCCATCCCAAGCGCCAAATCTTCGCCGACGCACTTCAAGCGATCGGCAAGGTTTCGTTCGCGTTCTTCATCCCGGTCTACTTCGCGATAGTTGGCCTGAAGCTGGACTTGATCCACGGCGTGTCACTACCGATGATCGTGATATTCATCGTCGGAACGTGTGCGGTCAAGATGGCATCGGTGTCGGCCGCCGGCCGGTTCGCAGGGTTCCGGGGACTGGATCTGGTCAACCTCGGGATTACGACCAACGCCCGTGGCGGTCCGGGCATCGTACTGGCCAGTGTGGCTTTCGACGCAGGCATCATCAGCCCGATGTTCTACACCACGCTGGTCGTGGCCGCGGTGATCACCTCCCAGATCGCCGGTGCCTGGCTGGGATATGTACTCAAACGAGGCTGGCCGCTATTGAAGGCCGACTCGGAGACCGGCGCCCCCGATGTGCTGGTCGATCGCGCATCACCGGATGCCAGCGTCGTCGTCGGGCGGGAAATGACCACGCGAGTCTCCGATGGCTCGCAGTGACGTATTCGTGGACATGTCTGTGCTGCAACGGCTCCATTCGCTGTGCGGTCTGAGCCGGCCGCACTTCGGGCCATTAGTGCGGAGCGCAAACTTGCAATGAAACGTCATCGACGTGGCCTTTCGCTGGAAGTCTACTGTGTGTTATCGGTTTGGGGTTGCCTGACCGGGCGACTTGCGAAAGACTGTCAAGTAATAGAATCGCGCTGGTTATAAATCATCGATGTGCTGATCGGTCCGGCGTGACATGGCGGTGGGGCTCGCCATAACTGCTCGTTGTGTTTCAACGGCCAACGGTCCCTGCGTAACAGATGGATGACGGCTGCCGCCGAGGCAGCGGTCGCAGTGTGACGCAGGAGGATTTTGCAGATGGCCCGAAATATAACGCTCATATGCGCGGCGGGCATTCGAACGTGCCGATGGCAGCGCGCCTTCATGTCGCACCGACTAGCTAATACGGTCGGTGGGAATCTGCCGAGAACCAATCAGAATCTACCCACTTCGCCAGATTTTATCTAGAAAGGCTGGTTTCGTGTTACATCTTGGTCATAACGGGAAAAAGATCGTCGAGCGTGTATCGCCGGCCGATGCTGCCAGAATAGAGCGGCTGCAGTGGCTCCCCATAACAAGGGCCACAGCACACGAGGTGATTAGCCTGTCGTACGGCTTCTTCACTCCGCTTACCGGCTTCATGAGTCGACGTGAGGTCGACGAGACATTGAATAGCATGCAACTTCCCGATGGAACGCTTTGGAGCATACCGATCGTTCTGGATGTGTCGGAAGAGTCGATCGTGTCGCGTGGCCTCAAAGTGGGCGACAGCGTGGTCCTTGAATATCTTGGCGCACCCATGGCGATCTTGGACATCGCCGAGATATATCAGTACGACCTGGAACAGATGGCCGAAAAGACCTATGGAACAACAGATGCTCGGCATCCAGGTGTGAAAAGGACCCTTGCCTATCAGGATAGATTCCTCGGCGGAGACATCACGCTCATCAACGAGCCGGTGTTCAACGAGCCGTTCAGGAGCTTCTGGCTCACTCCCCGGCAGCATAGGGAGGCGATGGCTCAAAAGTCGTGGACGCACATGGTGGCTCATCAGACGAGGAACGTTCCACACACTGGTCACGAAGCTCTGATGAAGCAGGCGTGGTTCGCGGCGAATGAGGACATGCCCGTCGACAATCTGAATACGGGTGTTCTCGTCAATGCCATTATCGGGCAGAAACGGGTCGGGGACTACATCGATGAGGCAATTCTTCTGGCGCAGGAGGCGTTGCGAACGAATGGCTATTTTCGAGAAGAGGTCCATATGGTCACGTTCACGCTCTGGGATATGCGATACGCGGGTCCGCGTGAGGCGATATTCCACGCCATCTTGAGGACGAACCTCGGATGCACGCACCATATGTTCGGTCGAGATCATGCGGGCGTGGGTAACTTCTACGACCCTTATGATGCGCAAAAGCTTCTCAAGCAGTATAGGGAGAAGCTGTCCATCAAGCCGGTGTTCCTGCGGGAAAACTGGTACTGCACGGAATGTTTGGAAGTAACGAATTCAGCATTGTGCGGGCATGATTCGAAGGCTCAAAGTTTTAGTGGAAGTCTGATTCGGAGTATTCTCACCGACGAGGTCAAGCCGACCCAGCGTGTCATGCGGCGCGAAGTCTTCGACATTGTGATGGAGGCCGCCGGAAAATACGGTATGGGTTCGCCGTTCGTCACCGACGAATACCTGAAGGATCGATCACCGGTCTTCGAGCTAGACCAGCTGGGCAGGAGTTGAGAGAATGAGCAGGAATACCTCCGGAATCACAATAAACGTGTGGATCAACGATGAACGTCTGAAGGCATTGCAGGAAGCCGGGATGGAACAGATGGCAAAAGAGGCTTTCGCCGGGATGATGCTGCTCCCGATCGAAGTTACCGAACAGCAGAAGGACTCGCTCCTCGGGCGCTATGCGTCGGCGAAGTACGATTCGTCCACCACGGGATCCATCGAGCTACTCCCCAAACGGGCGAAGGATGAGTTGTTGGAACTCGCAATAGAGATGCAGTCGACTGGTTCCGACGTTACCGGTCGGTTCCTCGAACGCGTATAGCTCGGCACTGCTATTACGAGTGCGTAGCACCCGATAACCCGATCTTTAAAAGGAGTCGTTACAAGTGAAGTTCGACGTGACCATCGAAATCCCCAAGGGCCAGCGCAACAAGTACGAGGTCGACCACGCCACCGGGCGGGTCAAGCTCGACCGCTACCTGTACACGCCGATGGGCTACCCCACCGATTACGGCTTCATCGAGGACACCCTCGGCGAGGACGGCGACCCGCTGGACGCCATGGTGCTGCTGCCGCAGTCGGTGTTCCCGGGTGTGCTGGTGCAGGCGCGTCCGGTCGGGATGTTCCAGATGACCGACGAAGCCGGCGGCGACGCCAAGGTGCTGTGCGTGCCGGCCGGTGACCACCGGTGGGACCACATTCAAGACATCAGCGACGTGCCCGACTACGAGCTGGACGCGATCAAGCACTTCTTCGTGCACTACAAGGACCTGGAGCCGGGCAAGTTCGTCAAGGCCGCCGACTGGGTGGGCCGCGGCGAAGCCGAGGCCGAGATCA
>NZ_LT546166.1:435318-622196 GCF_900078685.2 Mycolicibacter icosiumassiliensis
CCAGATGACCGACGAAGCCGGCGGCGACGCCAAGGTGCTGTGTGTGCCGGCCGGTGACCACCGGTGGGACCACATTCAAGACATCAGCGACGTGCCCGACTACGAGCTGGACGCGATCAAGCACTTCTTCGTGCACTACAAGGACCTGGAGCCGGGCAAGTTCGTCAAGGCCGCCGACTGGGTGGGCCGCGGCGAAGCCGAGGCCGAGATCACCCGGTCGATCGAGCGGTTTAGAGCAGCCGAACACTGAGTCTGCTCAAGCTGGCCAAGAAATTCCAACGCGCGGCCCACGATTGTTCGGTCGCGGGCCGTCTGGTTCGGTAGGTATGCGAGGCCCACTGCTTGCCAACGCTCGGCGTTACGGTATTGATGATTAGTGGTGCTTCGGGTTCCTTGGCGACATTGATTGTGAAGGTGGTTCCGGTGTCTAAAAGTACACCGGCGCTGCGCGATTCGTTGCTAATCCTGCGCGGAAAGATAGTTCAGAAACGTAAAGCGTGGCACGACTGGCAATATTCTGTACATCGCCTCGGATTACCTTGTCTTTACTGGTGATTCGCGGCCAATAGGGGTAATGTTCACAACAGAACGGCGGTGGGGCTCGCCATAACTGCGCGTCGCGTGTCGACGGCCAACGGTCCCTGTGGAATACAGCGAGAGTGGCTGGCAAGTCTGCGGCCACATGTAACACAGGGGCAAGTCAGTGACCGTTCGATATTTGCGATCATGTCAGTGATCGAGATTTTGCGTCGCCGTGGCTGGCTGACCTTTGCCGCCACGGTTGCGTTCGACCGTGGGTTGCCGCGGTTGGCAACTCCGAGCACGGATTTTGTTCGACTGAATTCTAGGCGCGCAGATTCGCCGACCGTGAAGACGCCGTCGAGCGGTCAACTGGTCGATATGGCGAAAGATGACGTAGCGCAACAGGATGCGATCTCGTCACACGTCGCCCGGACAGGTTCTGCGTGGGTAGAACCGCCGGGCGGGGCGTCATCGGGCGGTCATTGTTGTGGGTTTAGAGGCGCACCTGCCGGACACCAATTTCGAGTTGGCGGTTTGGCCAGACGTCGGGCAGGAACGGAAGGGCCGATCTCGCCCGCCCCCGATTCGATTTCGGGCCGGCTGAGAGTCAATAACCAGTATGCGGCTCACGTGGACTCGCGCCTGCGCGGAGCACTGCATGAGGTTGCTCCGAGATCGCTGCGGAGAGGTAGGTAGCGCGCGTGAACCGGCAGCATCGCATCGTCGAGTGGAACCCCGAGAATGTTGCGGAGTGGGAAGCAGGCAATAGGCTCATCGCCCGCCGCAACCTGATTTGGCAGGTCGTGAATGTGCACATCGCGTTTGGGGTTTGGTACCTCTGGTCGGTGATGGTGCTGTTTATGCCGCAGTCGGTGTACGGCTTTTCCTCGGGCGACAAACTGCTGCTGGGCGCCGTCGCGTCTCTGGTAGGAGCGGCAGCGCGTATCCCCTATGCCTTTGCCGCCAACTGGTTCGGTGGGCGCAACTGGACGATCTTCTCTTCATCGATCCTGCTGGTTCCCACTTTCGGGACGATTCCGCTTCTGAGCCATCCGGGGTTGCCGTTGTGGCCGTATGTGGCGTGCGCGGCGCTCACCGGGTTAGGCGGGGGCAGCTATTCGGCGTCGCTAGCTAAGGTGGACGGTCTATTCCCTCAGCGACTCAAGGGGTTTGCGCTGGGACTTACCGGGGGGATGGCCAATCTTGGTTCCGCTGCCGTCCAGGCGGTCGGATTGGTGGTGCTGGCCATTGCGGGCCAGAAGGAACCGTATTGGGTATGCGCGGTCTATTTGGTACTGCTGGCCGTCGGCGGCCTCGGGGCGACCCTGTTCATGGACAACGTCGTTGCGCACCGTACGGGCATATCGCTGGCGAATCTGCGCGCTGTCCTGAAAGTTCCCGACTCGTGGGGAATCTCGTTCCTCTACCTTTGCGCCTCGGGCTCGTTTCTGGGGTTCGCGTTCGCGTTCGGAGAGCTGCTTGAGCACAACTTCGCGTCCAGCGGGCAGAGTCCCGCCCAGGCGTCGTTACATGCCGCCGAGATCGCTTTTACCGGGCCGCTGCTAGGTTCACTCGCACGGGTGCTCGGTGGCCGGTTGAGCGACCGATTCGGTGGCGGTCCCGTCAGTCTGGCGGTGTTCGCCTCGGCAACGGCCGCCGCAGGGTTCTTGGTCGTTGTGAGTACTCATGACGACGTCGCTCGTGGAGCGGGAGATCCGGCGAGCGTTGGTACGACCATCGCATACACGGCCGGTTTCATCGCGCTCTTCCTGTTCTGTGGCGCGGGAAAGGGAGCGGTCTACAAGCTGATCCCTTCGGTCTTCGATGTGCGGAGTCGCGCCCTCGACCTCGACGACGATGAACGCCACCATTGGACGCGCGTCCGGTCTGGGGCACTGATCGGGGTTGCCGGCGCGTTCGGCGCGCTCGGCGGTGTCGGAATCAATCTGGCTCTGCGGCAGTCCTATGCCAGTACCGGCACCGAGACTCCTGCGTTTTGGGCTTTTCTGGCGTGCTATGTCGCGGCGGCGGTCCTGGCGTGGGTGCGATACGTGCGGCACCAGGGTGACGGACGTGAGACGCCCCGGCGGCGTGAGCGTTGGGAGTCCGCCCATGCGTGAGTTGAGCCGAACCTGGCGGCGAACCCGAGGCGCCGCCATCAAGCAAGAAATAGGCAATCGCCAAACTGCCCTGACGGAACGGAGACCGGAAGCCATGGATGAAGCCGCAGTCAGTGAATGCCTGGACAAGATGATTGCAATAGCAGTCGAATCCGGGCACCTCATTCTCAAGTCGTACCGAAATCCCGAGCTTGTCCGGGATAAGGGAGATCATGGTGAGGACACTTCGCCGCTGACTGTGGCGGATTTGGAGTCAAATAAAAATATCGTCACACAACTCACGGCGTTCTACCCGCGCATCCCGATAATTTCAGAGGAGGCCGTGCTACCGGACTACGACAGCAGAAAGATGTGGCCGTTGTTCTGGCTGGTAGATCCGTTGGACGGCACTAAGGAGTTCTTGTCGGGGAACGATGAATTCACGGTCAATATCGCCCTCATAGAGAATGGCCGGCCGGTGTTAGGCGTCGTGTACATACCACCGAAAGATCTCCTCTACTACGCGGCAGACGGACGGGGAAGCTGGAAACGGGAAGCGGGAAAGCCACCCGTCCGGATATATTCGTCGGTGCCGGATCTGAGTCGAGGTCTCACCATCGTAGAGAGTAAGTCACACCCGTCGCCTGCCCTCGAAAACTACTTAAAAGATTTTCCCGTCAAGAGACGGATTGCCGCAGGTAGCTCGCTGAAATTCTGCGCAGTGGCCGAGGGGCTCGCTGATATCTACCCTCGGCTCAACCCCACGATGGAGTGGGATGTCGCCGCAGGCGACTGCATCTACCGAAATTCCGCCCGGTCAGGGCAGCGTAGATCATCGTTGACTTACAACAAAAATACGCTGAAAAACGACAGTTTTGTTATCGGATTCATGTAATGACCCGACGGCGATCATAGTGCATTCGTTGCGACCACGAACGAGAAGGATTCTGCTATGAATTTGAACATCACCTGGCATGAACAGAGCGTCACCCGTAAAGAGCGGGAGGTGCTCAACGGCCATCGAGGATGCGTCATCTGGTTTACCGGGCTGAGCGCTTCCGGCAAGAGCACCGTGGCGAACCTGGTCGACCGAAAGCTCTACGAGCGTGGCACCCACGCCTATTTGCTCGACGGAGACAACGTCCGGCATGGCCTTAATGCCGGTCCCGGATTGCTCAAAGATCGGCACGGAGAGAAGTTTGCTAAACGGTTTGGGCTCGGATTCTCATCCGATGACCGTGAAGAAAACATTCGCCGCGTCGGAGCGGTTGCCAGACTGTTCTGCGAAGCGGGAGTCGTTGCGTTGACAGCATTTATCAGCCCCTATCGAGTTGACCGGGACGGGGTGCGGTCCACCTTGGCCGAGAATGACTTCGTCGAGATCTTCATCGACACGCCGATAGAGATCTGCGAACAACGCGATCCGAAAGGTCTGTACAAAAAGGTTCGCGCGGGCGAGATCAAAGGATTCACCGGAATTGACGATCCCTACGAGGCGCCGGTGAATCCAGAATTGAGACTCGACGGGGAACGGGATGCGGACTCCCTGGCGGATGAAGTAATTCGTTATCTTGAGACGGTCGGTGTGATTCCATGCTTGTCGACTACCGGTCTTGGCCTTGCCCGGGATTAGCCTCACGGCCTGTTGTTATCCGCTGATTCGTCATGATGTCCATGAAAGGCACTTGCGAGATGCTGCATAATCACAACTTCACGTCTTGGGATCCGGAAGACAGCGCAGCATGGGAGGCCGGCAACAAACTCGTCGCCCGCCGCAACTTGGTCTGGGGCATCGTGACCTCGCATATCGGGTTCTCGATCTGGTACCTATTCTCCGTCATGGTTCTGTTCATGCCGGAGGATATTTACGGATTCTCGACCAGCGACAAGCTGCTGATCGATGCCACCGCATCGCTGGTAGGAGCTGCCGTGCGCATCCCTTACCCGATGCTCAACGCCAAGTTCGGTGGCCGGAACTGGACGTTTTGGTCTTCGGTGGTACTGGTGATCCCCACCGTCCTCACCATCGTCCTGTTGGCGCATCCCGGTTGGCCGTTGTGGCCGTATCTCGTCTGCGCCGCGCTGACGGCACCTGGCGGCGCCAACTACACGGCGTCGTTGGCCAACGTCGATGCCCTCTACCCCCAGCGACTCAAGGGCTACGCGATGGGGCTCGTGGGCGGGATATCCAACCTCGGTTCGGCGTCCATCCAAGCCGTCGGATTGTTGGTGATAGCAATCGCTGGCAACAGGCAACCGTATTGGGTGTGCGCCATCTATTTGGTGGCGCTCTCGGTCGGCAGCGTCGGCGCGGCGCTCTACATGGACAATCTCAAGTACCGCGTGAAGGTGAGCGACCTCAAAGCCGTTCTCGCCGTATCTGATACGTGGCTCATCTCGTTTCTCTATCTGTGCTTCTCGGGCTCTTACCTGGGATTCGCGTTCGCTTTCGGTCAGTTGCTCCAGCACAACTTCGTCCTCGCTGGGCAGTCGAGCGGCCAAGCAGCGTTACACGCCTCCGAGATCGCGTTTATCGGACCGCTGCTGGGAGGAATCACGCGTATCTACGGCGGTAGGTTGAGCGACCGTTTCGGCGGCGGGCACGTCAGTCTGGCCTTGTTGTTCGGGATGATCCTCGGTGGTGGATTCATCGTCGGTGTCAGCACCTACAGCGACCATAACGGTGGCGACGGCCACCAATCGCTGCTGGGTATGGCCGGCTACGTCATCGGCTTTATGTGGTTGTTCGCGTTCTCTGGCGCGGGCAAGGCATCGGTGTACAAGCTGATTCCATCGGTCTTCCGAGCGCGCAGCCACCATTTGGACCTCTCCGAGCCGGAACGCAACCAGTGGGCATTGGCCCGATCGGGATCCGCGATCGGATTGGCCGGCGCATTCGGTTCCTTTGGCGGAGTTGGGATCAACTTGGTGCTGCGGCAGTCCTACAAGGCCACCGGCACTGAAACCCCGGCGTTCTGGATCTTCTTGGGATGTTACGTGCTGGCCGCGTTCGTCGCTTGGGCACGTTATGTGCGGCCGCGAGAAATAGACGAAGCTATGCCGACTCCGGCCCCCCAATTGACCGGCGCCGAGGCCGCCGTCGTGCGCTAGCGATGACTAGCAGGCAGGCCGTCGGAGGGTGCTGCGGGTGGTCGGCATGCAGGACAGGCCGGCCTCTGCGGTGCCCCCTTGGCGCGCCACCGACGCGTTCAGGGCTGAAGAAAGCCGCTGGAAGTGTGCTGTGCATCCGCTTGGGTCTTATCCGTGCAGAGCGTCCCCTGTGTACCATTGAAAACCACGGCGATGAAGCTCGCCATAACCGCCCGCAAGGCTGATGGCTTCTACTCGTACAGCGACGATGAGTAGAAACGGGTTTACCTTATGCGGCTTGTGCGGATTCTCTTGTATTTCCTGATCAAAGCCCCGCTTCCGACAACTGCGGGTACTTCCCGCGTGTTCGGTCGTCCTGGGCTGAACACGGGTCAGCTCCGATGCTGTCTGGAATTGTTCCAGGTCACGGTCGCGGCCGGCTCCACCGGAGAAATTGACGGTATCTGGCCCGGCGCGAGAATGCTCTGACCTGTCCCTGCTTGCGTTGGCGTATGGGGAACGATGGTGCGGATCAATAGATCTAGTCGACAGAAATTTGCGTCATGCAGTTTTCGGTAGTTCTGCGAGAAAGGGTTGGCCATGTCGGATTTCGGGATTTTGCCACCGGAGATCAATTCCAGCCGGATGTATGCGGGTCCGGGGTCGGCGCCGTTGACAGCGGCGGCAGCGGCGTGGGCGGCGCTGGCGGGACAACTGGATGCTGCCTCACGTACCTACTTGTCGGTGGTCTCCGGACTCCGGGGCGAGGGGTGGTCTGGAGGCGCATCGGATGCCATGGCCAGCGCTGTCGGCCCCTATGTCGCGTGGGTGACAGCGCTGGGAACGCAGGCGGAGGAGACCGCCAGCCGAGCGCGCGCCGCCGCGGCAGCCTATGAGGTGGCGTTCGCCGCGACCGTGCCGCCCAACCTGGTGGCGGCCAATCGTGCCCAGCTGACGGAGCTGATCGCGACCGACTTCCTGGGACGGAATGCGACGGCGATCGCGGCGACCGAGGCGGCCTATGCGGAGATGTGGGCACAAGATGTCGCGGCGATGTACACCTACGCTGCGTCGTCGTCCGCAGCGACCCAGCTGACACCGTTTTCCCAGCCGCCGCAGACCACGAACCCTGCAGGCCAGACCGGGCAGTCGGCCGCTGTGGCCAATGCCGTCGGATCGACGAGCGCAGGGAATGCCCAATCGACGGTGTCACAACTGATTTCAGCGATACCAGCGCAGCTTCAAGCCCTCACGGGGGGTGCCGGTGGTGGAGCTGCAGCCGCCCCCACGGCGGCAGATGCGAGCTCCTTGCTGACATTGTTCAGTAGTTTCAACACTTTTACCTGAGTTTGGACACGCTCAGCGATTTTGGCGTTGCGTAGCTTCCTGACCTGGTGTTTTGATCGCGGGGGCGGGTGGTTTGGGGTACTAACCGGGTAGGTTCGTGCGGTGGCGTACGTGCGGAAGGTGCGCACCGCCTCGGGCGCGGTGGCGGTGCAGGTGGTGCGTAAGGACCGGGGCAAGGTGGTGATCCTGGCGCATCTGGGCTCAGCGCATACCGATGCTGAGCTGGGGATTCTGCTCGATGCGGCCGAGCAGGTGGTCCTTGACGGCCAAGCTGCACTCGATTTCGAAGTCGCCGCGCGCGCTCAGTCGATGGCTGATGTGGCCGACTTCCGGGACCGCGCGTTGATCGCAGCGCCGGCTGAGCCCACGGCCCCAGCACCGGTGGTGCCGCCAGGTCGCACGCTGGGCACGAACTCGCGGCTGCTCTATGACCTGCTGGCCCATGTGTACGAATGGCTGGGTTTCGACGGGGTCGGCGACGCGGTGTTCCGGGACTTGGTGATCGCCCGAATCGTGGAGCCGACCAGCAAGATCGACGCGTTGCGGGTGCTGGCCGACCTGGGGGCGACACTGGTGTCATACAAGACGATTGACCGCCATGTCCGCGGCCTGCACGCCGGCCCGGCCCGGGGTATGGTCGCCGCGAAATGCTTTGAGTACTCCCGTGATTGCGGTGGTCTGTCGCTGCTGCTTTATGACACAACGACGCTTCATTTTCAGGCCGAACACGAAGACGAGCTGCGCCGGGTCGGGTACTCCAAAGACCGGCGGGTCGACCCTCAAATTGTCGTCGGGCTGCTGGTGGACCGCACCGGGATGCCGTTGGAGATCGGCTGTTTCGAGGGCAACACCGCCGAGACGACCACCATCGTGCCGATCATCTGCGACTTCGTCGAACGCCACCAGTTGCGGGGCATTCCGATGGTGGTGGCCGCTGACGCCGGGATGCTCTCAGCGGCCAACCTCAAAGCCCTCGATGAGCTGGAGCTCTCCTTCATCGTCGGGTCCCGGATGACCAAAGCACCCGGTGATCTGGAGTCCCATTTCCATTGGAACGGCGATGTTTTCGCCGACGGGCAGATCATCGACACCGTGACCCCGCGCCACGCCAACAGCACCGTCAACGACACTAATAGACGCGCCGAACCAGTCTGGGATCCCACAACGCATCCCGATGCGTGGCGGGCGGTCTGGGCATACTCAGCCAAACGTGCCCGCCGCGATCAGAAGACCCTGGCCGCCCAGGAGACCCGGGCCCGGGCGATCGTCGACGGCAGCAAGCCGGGTAAGTCCGCCCGGTTTGTCAAGGTCCGCGGCGATGACCGCACTGTCGATGAGCCCAGTCTGGCCCGCGCCCAGTCACTGGTAGGCCTCAAGGGATATGTGACAAATGTGCCGGTCACGGTGATGCCGGCTGGCGAAGTCATCGCGAAGTACCACGACCTGTGGCACGTGGAGAAGTCGTTCCGGATGTCCAAGAGCGACCTGCAAGCCCGGCCGATGTTCAACCGGATGCGGGACGCGATCGAAGCACACCTGACCATCGTGTTCGCCGCCCTGGCAGTCTCCCACGTCATCCAGTCGCGCACCGGCGTCTCGATCGCCAAGGTCGTCAAGGCACTACGGCCGCTGCGCAGCGCCACCATCAACATCAACGGCGCTACCCAGACCTTTCCACCGGCAATCCCCACCGCCGAGGGCAAGATCCTCAGCGATCTCGGCTTCAAACCGGGGTACTAAGCCAAATGTCCAAACTCAGGAGCGCAGGGAATGCCCAATCGACGGTGTCACAACTGATTTCAGCGATACCAGCGCAGCTTCAAGCCCTCACGGGGGGTGCCGGTGGTGGAGCTGCAGCCCGGCGGCGGCGGGGCGGTCCACGGTGAGCAGCGTCTTGCGGGTCGGGCCCCGCCGCTTCAAGATGCCCCGGCCATCGGCGGGAGGTTAGCGACAGAGCTGGACGTAGATACGCGGTCGGCGTTAGTGGGTGAGTCGGCGGTCAGGAGAGGAGGGGAGACCCATGCTGGATTTCGGTGCTTTGCCGCCCGAGATCAACTCGGCCCGGATATATTTCGGCCCGGGGGCGGGGCCAATGATGGCCGCCGCGGCAGCGTGGGGAGCCTTGGCCGCGGAGTTGGAGGTCGCCGCATCCTCCTACCAGGCGACGGTGTCGGAACTCGCGCAGAGCTGGCAAGGCCCCTCGGCGACCCGGATGGGCGTTGCGGCCGCGCCCTACGTCGCTTGGATCAGGCAGACCGGCGTCGAGGCTGAGCAGACCGCCGCCGCGGCAACCGCTGCCGCGGGCGCCTATGAGGCCGCTTTTGCCGCGACAGTCCCACCACCGGTCATCGAAGCGAATCGGGCGTTGCTGATGTCGCTGATCGCCACTAATTTCCTGGGGCAGAACACGCCCGCGATCGCAGCCGCCGAAGCGGCCTATGCCGAAATGTGGGCGCAAGACGCAACGGCCATGTACACCTACGCCGCATCCTCCTCGACCGCAACCCGACTGACGCCGTTTGGCCAGCCGCCGTCGACCACCAACAGCGCCGGCCAAACTGCCGCTTCGGCACAAGCCGTGGCAGGGCATGTTCAGGGCGCCCTCGCGCAGCTGGTGGGGGCGACTCCTGCGCACCTGCAATCCCTCGCGGCAGCCGGCACCGCCAACCCTGTTGCCGCACATGCCGCCCCGGCCGCGACAACACCATCACTGCTCACCTTGTTCAGTGATTTCAACGCCTTCGCTGGACCGCTGACACCGGCCTGGCAGACCACATACTCGACCTTTCAGTGGGTAAACCTGGGTTATGCGGTCAAAAGGGACTTGGAGGCCAACCCCGCCCCCAATCCGAACCCGGTGCCGCAACTTGTCACCGCTACGCCGGCGGCGCCGGGCACCGATCCGGCCGCCGGACGCCATTCCGTACTCGTGCGCATCGGCCAAGCACCGACCGTCGGCCAACTGTCAGTTCCCCAGACGTGGGCATCGGCGGCACCGACATCAGCGACTGTCGCTGAACCGGTGGGTCGTGCGGGCACAGGTTTCCGCGCGCTTCCCGCCTGGGCGACCAACCAACCGAGCCAGGCCGTCCCGGGAGCGCCACCGGCCATCGGCCCGATGAGAGACATGACGCCGGCCCCAGGAAAAAAGATCCTCGCCATGCGGGACCGCCGTTTTAAGATGCCCCGCCCGGCGGCAGGCGGATAGCACCACGAACTGTGTCGAAGATGTCTATCAGGCGTGAAGTCCGCATTCGACCTTGCCGGTGCCCTGCCAGCGTCCGCTTCGCGGATCGGCCCCGGCAGCCGGCCTCGCCGTGCAGGGAGCGCAGCCGATCGACGGGTATCCCTCGTCGATAAGCGGGTTGACCAGCACGTTGTGTTCGGCGATGTAGTCGGCCACTTGGGAGTCGGTCCAGTTGACCAGCGGATTGATCTTCACCAGGCCGAACTTGTCGTCAAAGCCGACTACCGTCGCGTCGTTCCGGGTGGACGCTTCGTCACGCCGCAACCCCGTCACCCAAGCGGCGTAACCGCGCAGTGCTTTGGACAGGGGAGCGACCTTGCGCAGCCGACAGCATTCGTTGGGGTCGCGGGAGAACAGATTCTTGCCGAGCAGGGCGTCTTGTTCCGCCACCGTGTGTTCGGGAGTGATGTTGAGTACGCGGACGTCGTAGACCGCTTCGACGGCGTCTCGGGTGCCGATCGTTTCGGCGAAGTGGTAGCCGGTGTCCAGGAAAAGCACTGGGACGCCCGGCCGAACTTTTGCGGCGAGATCGATCAGCACCGCGTCAGCCATGCTGGCGGCCACCACGTAATTGCAGGTCGCCGTGCTGCGCGGACCGCCGACACCGCCGAAGGTTTCATCGGCCCAGCGCAGCACCTCGGTGGCAGAGGCGCCCTCGAGCTCGGCCGAGCCGCGTTCCGCCAGCTCTCTCAGCCTGGCCTCGGGCCATCGGTTTGTCGCCGGGTCTCCCGATTTCCAATGTCCGCGAGGCGCGGCATCGCTACGCGTCTTGGGTAATGTCATCGGATCTCCTTCGCGGGAGGAGCCGACCTGGATCACGACAATCGCCGGTGCCTGGTCCGGCGACGCAGATCCGGCAGCCAGCTAAAAAAGCAAGTGGGACGGGTCTACGGCATCAAGACAGACAGCAACAGCTACAGACACGCTTGAAATCGATATGCCGCCGCTCCGTCAACGGGACAGAGAGCAAAGCGGACACCTCATCAGTCTGCCACGAAGGCCACGACGGTCCCAAACTGAAATGAATTGGCGGGGCAGGCTTGTACCGAAGCCAGGTTCGGTTTCTGCAGCACAAGACGGGCGCGGCTATAGTAACTGGCTAAGTGATGTGAATGACCTGTACATAAAAATGGTGAATGGATCGGGGCCAATTGAGTTCTGCCCCTTCCGGCGCGCTGCGGCCCTGGCCGCCACGACAGGCACCATGTGCAACCGAAACCGAATGTGAATTGACCCATGCCGATGCACAGTCCTGGCGGAAACGCTAGTTGCGACCTCTTCGCTTGGCGTCGACGGGCTTCGACGGCACGCGAACAGGCGCCGGTGGTTGCGGCAGTCGCTTTGGGTGGCGCCATCGGCGCGTGCGGTCGCTACGCCATGGATTTGGCGTTGCCGACCAGAGCTGACGGATTTCCCTGGTCGACATTGGCTGTCAACATAAGTGGGTGTGCGCTGATGGGTGCGTTGATGGTGGCGATCACCGAACTGTGGGTGGGGCACCGGCTGTTGCGCCCGCTGTTGGGTACCGGCGTGCTCGGTGGCTACACGACGTTTTCCACCTTCGCGGGCGATGTCGACGGCCTCGTCGGCGCCGGACATTCCTTCCGGGCACTGGTCTATGTGCTGTCCACGCCGATCGCGGTGTTGATCGTGACGTGGACCACCGCGAGCTTGACTCGACGTCTGATCATTAGGAGGACATCATGACCCAGCTCAGCGGCTCCGCGCTCCGGATGACAGTGTTCGTGGGGGAGAGTGACACGTGGCGCCGCAAGCCACTATTCAGCGAGATCGTGCACCGTGCTCGGAAGGCCGGGCTGGCCGGTGCGACGGTATTCCGCGGTGTCGAGGGCTACGGTGCGTCCTCGATGATCCACACCACCCGACTGTTGTCGCTGTCGGAGGACCTTCCGGTCTCGGTCATCATCGTCGACGCCGCGGAGCGGATCCGCGCCTTCCTGCCGGAGCTGGACGAGTTGGTGACCGAAGGCCTGATCATGCTCGACGAGGTCGAGGTAGTCCGGCACGTCGGCCGAACTGCCGACGGCCAGTGACCTGGCTGCTGGTCATCGCCGGCGCCGCGGTGGGGGCACCGCTGCGCTACCTGACCGATCGATTCATCCAAGCCCGCCACGACTCCACGTTTCCGTGGGGAACGTTCGTCGTCAATGTGCTGGGCAGCCTGATCCTGGGTGTGGTCACCGGCGCGGTCAGTGCCGGCGACGTGAGTTGGCACCTACTGATCGGCACCGGCTTGTGCGGGGCGCTGACCACCTACTCGACCTTCTCCTACGAAACGCTGCAACTGGCCGGAGCCGGCGCGCGGCTCTACGCGGTGGGCAATCTGGTGCTCACCCTGACCTGCGGGCTGGGGGCCTACTACGCCGGCAGCTTCGCGGCACACGCTATCTGGTCGTGACCTCGAACACCCGCTGGAAAGAGTCGACGCCGTAACTCGTCGGCTTGGGCTCACCCGGGCTCAGCCGGAAGGTCCGAGCACCGTCGGGGCGGCGTTCGGCGCGCAGAAACAAATCTCCCGGATCGCGACGTTCGCACATCCCATGGGCAAGGTCGTAGAGGTGGGTGACGAACACGACCTTGACGCCGGCCTCGACCAAGGCAGTGATCACCCCACGCGCGATTTCAGATCCCTCGCGTTCGTTGGTTGATGCGAAGGATTCGTTGCACAGCAGCAGGGCCCCCGGGGCGATGAAGTCCGCTATTCGGCGCATCCGGGCGAGCTCTTCGTCGAGCTTGCCGTGCGTCATGGTGGTGTCCTCCTCCCGTTTGAAATGAGTGAGGATCCCGTTGCGGACGTCGGCCTCGAAAGACTCGGCAGCGACAAACATCCCTGCCTGCATCATCACCTGCGCGACACCGACGCTGCGCAGAAAGGTCGATTTGCCTCCTTCGTTCGCACCGGTGATCATGACCATCGTCTTTCCGGTGGCATCGACGTCATTGCCGGTGACGCTCTTCTCGGTGGCCAGGCACAACCCCACGTCTCGTAGACCCCGGAAGTTCAACCGGGGGCACCCGGGCGCAGTCGGCACCGGATAGCAGATCGGGACACCGGATTGGCTGAGCCGGTCATACAGGTTGGCGCAGCCGAGGTAGAAGCCGAGTTCGGTGCGTAGCTTCCCGAAGAAGCCCTGGACGTGATCGCTGGATTGCGTGACCACATTGGCGACGTCGTTGACTGCGCGCCCGGCCAAGGCGGTCAGGGCCTGCGAGCCGGCCTCGTCGCGGTCGTCGACCACGAAGCCGTGGTTGTCATGACCATCGGTCAGCTTCTCCCACCAGCTACGCCTGGGTGACTGGTGCAGTCGGTGGAGCTCGCCCTTGTTGCCGAGTCCGAGCTGTGCGGAAAGCAGCACACCGCGCGGCAGGTGGAGTTCTGCGAGCTGATCATCCAGCTGGCTCAGGTACTCGTCAGAGAGCTGTTCGCTGAACATCGCCAGCAGCCGGCGGAATCCCCGGGAGTGAAACGTCGATGAGTGTTGGTCGGCCAGGCTGCGCAGCTGCTTGAGGTTGTTGCTCAGGTATTCCAGAATTCGCACCGATCGGCGTAGTACGGTCTCCGGATCGCGAAACAGCATCCCGCCCAGGAACACTTTGCGATTCACCTCGGAACCATCCGTGGCCAGATCGTAAATACGTTGCACGACAGCCCGGTTCGTCAAGGTATCCTGCAGGATCTGCTGGCGGTAGACGAGCGCACGACCATCGACCACTGTTGCTCGGAGTGCTTTGCGAGCCGTATCGAGCAGAAACGCGTCACCGGCGGCCATCGCCGTGTAGACCCGGGACAGTTCCAGATCGCTGTCGACCAGGTCGGTCAAGTCCCAAGGCAGGCGCTCCGCCATGTCGAAGTCGCGGTCGGGATCTAACAGGCGGACCTTCATCGCGTGACCCTCCGTAGTAGCGCGTCATGGTTGAGTCCGTATTTGTCGGCCAGTGCTGCGGCATATGCCAATCCGTCGGCGGGGCGGCGGGTGAATCGAAACGTTCGACGGGTCGGATCGTCATGGGCGACTTCGCCGACCATGCTGACGCACACTGGGTCGAAACCCGCCAGTTCATCAAGGAAGGTGACGTAGACGGCTATGCAGCCAAGCTTGATCATGCGGGTGAGCACCTCGACGCCGATCTGCAGGGCGTCGCAGGCGGTGGTGGAGGCGAAGCTCTCGTTCATCACCACCACGCTCGCCGCGGTCGCGCGGGACAGGATGTCGTGGATTCGCACCAACTCGTCATCGAGCTTGCCGTGCAGTGTCGCCAGTGTTTCTTGCCGTTCGAAGTGGGTGTAGATCTGATCCGGCAGCGTCAGCCTCGCGGCGCGCGCGGGCACCGGGCAGCCCAGGGTGGCAAGGTACAGGCATTGGCCCACCGTTCGTGCGAATGTCGTCTTGCCCCCCTGGTTCGGGCCGGTGATGACGAAGATCCGCTCCGGACCAGACAGCGCAAAGTTGTTGCGTACGAATGGTGTGTTGTCATCGATCAATTTGATTGCCAACGCCAGGTCGAACGCGTCGTCGACGTCGATGACACCGGGTTCCGAGGTGACGTCGGGGTAGCTGAACTCCAGGCCTGCAGCGGTGAACCGCTCCATGAGGGACAGGTAGCACAGATAGAACGGAATCTCGCGGTCGAACCGGGCAACGGTCGGTTCAAAGAACGCTGCGTTGTCAGCGCAGAACCGGTCCAGCTGTCCAAACTGGTCGGGATACAAGTTGGCGACGTGTTCGAGTATCTGCTCCTCGACGTGGTTCATGTCGGGGTACTGCTGCAGATCGATGCGGTAGTCCTTGGCTTCCTGGCTGACGAACCGCTCGAACACGGCGATGACTTGGGCGGTGTAATCGGTTTGACCGGTGTACCTCTCGACATGTACCCGCAGACCGTCGATGTGGACCGCGTAGCGGACCTCACGTAACCGGTCCCGGACGTTGTGGGTATCGGTGACCAGGACCCGGAATCCATTGCCGTGGACGTAGCCCGCCAGAAAGTCAGCGAAGTCGCGCAGGCCGCGCGATACCGGATTGATTTGAGCCAGCTCGTTGTGGAGGATCTCGACAGCGTCGCAGTACGCTTCGGCCGCGTAGATGAACCACCCCTGTTGCTGCAGCGGATGCCAGAGGTGTGCCGACTGCTCCAGGCGTTGCCGGGTGGTACGCATGCCTGCGACGAAATTCTCGATGGGCTGTTGGACTTCCGGGCGCTCCAAATCGCGAAAGATGTCCTGGCGATATCGCACGGTCGCGGTGTCTTGCAGGGGCACGTAGAAGAACGGCTCCAAGCCTTCGTCGGCGTGGCCGAAGGTTACCCCGGCGATGATCTGGTCCAGATAGAGATCATCGAAGCACTCAGGCCGGGTGACATCGTCGAATGCCATCTCATCGGTCGACAGGATGCTGGCGAAGCCGCCGCTGTTCGTCATCTCGTGCACCTCAGCCGGCTGCCGGTGACCGGGGTATGACACTGGGCCGCCGCAGTCTCGCTGCGGCATTATTGGCGCCGCGTCCTGCCAGCGTGCCCAGCATGGCCTCTCCGAAGACGCCCGGTGGCAGGGTTGAAGACATCGCCGGCGTGCTCATCGGACCGCTTGTGCCGGTGCTGGCGAGGGCACCCGGAGCAAGAGGTGCCGCGGCTTCGACCGCAGCCCAGCTCTGCGGCACCGACAACGTCCCCACCACACTGGCCCGACCCATCAATGCTGAAACGGGCGGAGCGGCAACGGCTACCGGGCTCAGCGAGACCACCGGCCGGACTGCGCCGGCGATGAAGGGTCCGATGCCCTGGTGCTCGTCACGCAGCGCGTTGACGGCCAGCGCGTGGTTGGTGGTCTGGATGGCGACGCCTGAGAACGTCGAGCTCGTCGTCGACGCGGCCGCACTGGTCAATGACGGGACGTCCAGTGCGATCGAAAGCAACGTGGACGGGTCTAGCGCCTGTGCGGGTTGGGCGGCCACGGCCGGCGCGGAGGTCGTCACGGCGGGGGGTGCGGTGAACGGCGTCAGCGTTGAGGCGCTCGCAGCCGATGCGGCATAACCGTGCATGGCGACGGCATCCTGGGCCCACATCCGCTCGTAGTCGGTTTCGGTGGTGGCGATCGCCGGACTGTTCTGGCCGAAGAAGTTGGTGGCGATCAGTGCTGACAACTTAAGTCTGTTGGCCGCGATCAGTGGCGGGGGCACTATGGCAGCCCGAGCCCTCTGGTAGGCCGCCGTCGCGGTCCTGACCTGGGTGGCGGTCTGTTCGGCTTGGCCGGCGGTCGCATGCAACCAGTCCACGTACCGGCTCGCCGCGACCGCCATCATCGCCGATGACGGACCCCGCCAGCCGTCGGTGGCCAACCCAGCGACTGCCGAGCGGTAGGACGCCGCCGAGCTATTCAACTCCTGGGCGAGCTGTTCCCAGGCGGTAGCTGCCGCCAGCATCGGGCCGCTGCCCGGCCCGCCGTACATTTTTCCCGAGTTGATCTCCGGTGGCAGAGCACCGAAATCCATATCGAAGTCCATGGCGTGACCGTCCTTTCTAGCCGGCTGCGGGGCAGCGCACGATGATCGGTTTGCTTTTGGCGGGTGCGGTTTTGGGACCGTCCCGCGACAGCGTTCCCAGCACGGATTGGCTGAAGATGCTGCCGGCAGTGTCGGCGGATGTGGCCGGGACAAGATCGGTGGTTGGAGCCGGCAGTACCATTGCGGCCGGACGTATTTCGGGTGCGGCGGCAACCCACGATTGCGGGGCGGAGAGCCGGCCTACCAGGGTGGCCCGGCCCACAGCCGCAGCGACCGCGGGCGGCGCCGGCCGCGAGGGGCTGGTGCTGACCAGCTGTGGTACCGACACAAGCCGTGTGTCGGGCGAGAGCTCCTCCTGGGCGGCAAGCCGCATGTTGATGACATAGATTCCGCGGCCCGAGGTGACAGCGTTCGACGAGGACAGCACGGAATTCGTCACGTTGGGGACGTGCTCGAGGATTTGGACCAGCGGTGAGGACAACGCCGTCTGAAGCTGCTGAGCTCCGGTCTCGGCGGCTGGGTTGACCGTCCGTGGTGGTTGGTTCAACGACGGCAACGCGGTTGCGAGCGCCGAGGTTTGGGCATAGACGTTCATAGCGGTGGCATCCTGGACCCACATCTGCGCGTAGTGCGCTTCGGTGACGGAGATCGCCGCGGTGTTCTGTCCGAAGAAGTTGGTGGCGACCAGAGCCAGCAGCAGGCTGCGGTTGGCCGCGACCACCGGCGGTGGAACCGTCATCGAGAAGGCAAGCTCATAGGCTGCGGCGGCCGCCCTGGCTTGGCCGGCGAGCTGCGCAGCGTTGCCGGCCGTCTCATTCAGCCAGCCCGAGAACGGTGTCGCCGCCGCCGCCATCGCCGCCGAAGTCGACCCCAGCCAGGCGATGCTCGTCAGTTCGGAGATGATCGAGGTGTACCCGCTTGCGGCAATGGACAATTCGGCGGAAAGTGCGTCCCAGGCACCCGCGGCCGTCAACAAGGATGCCGAGCCTGGGCCGAGATACATCCGTCCGCTATTGATTTCCGGAGGAAGTGCGGCGAAATCCAGCCCTGCGGCGGCGGAAGCGATGTTGCCGTAGACCATCCGGCACCGCCTTCCACCGCGAATAAATCGGGGTAGAAGCTATTAGCCGGGCGCGGCGGTTAAGGTGAGCCTCATCACCTAGTGGAATGCTACCCGTCGGGATTGGTCAAAGGACAGTCATTCGGGAGCATCAGTTCGCGGTGCGGTTGCAGGCTTCCACCAGCCAGACGCCGTCGACCAGGCTCAACTGATTCCAGCAGGCGGTGTCCTGGCGGACCTGCTCCAACGAAGGGTCGAGTTGCTTGAGCAGCGCCTGGTTGAAGGCGTCGTGAGAGACCATGACCAACGGACCGGGACCGAACTCAGCCACCAGTTCGAAGAAGGCTCGCCGGGCCCGCTCGGCCAGCGCATCGACCGGTTCCACGCCCGGGGCCGCATCCACGCTCCCGTACTGGCTTTCCACCTCGGTGCGCGGCCGGCCGGTCTGCGGCCCATAATCGCGATCGTTCAACCGGTTGTCGACCTGCGCGGTGACACCCGCAGCGTCGGCGATCGCCTGGGCGGTCGCCACTGCACGCTGCAGTGGACTGGAGATCACCAATGTGGGCTTGCGGGTGGCGAGGTCCGCGGCCAACCGGGCCGCCTGGTCGATGCCCACCTGGTCCAGCGGCGGGTCCGCGAGCCCGCGCAGTCGCCCGTCGGCGTTGAGCGCGGTGCGTCCGTGGCGCGCCAGGTACACCCGTGTCGTCTCCGGCATGCCAGCCTCCTTGCAATCGTCGACTTAGCTCTGCACACATCATTGGTGCCGGCCGTGGTCCACGACAAGACCGAGATGCCACAATCAAGCCGGCTTGTCCAATGGCCGCCCACGGATTCCCAGGAGAGATCATGACGTTCTCGGTAGAACTCAGTGATGACGTGATCGAGGTGCGCGACTGGGTGCACCAGTTCGCTGCCGACGTCGTTCGCCCCGCCGCCGCCGAATGGGATGAGCGGGAAGAGACGCCGTGGCCGATCATCCAGGAGGCCGCCAAGATCGGCCTGTACTCGCCCGAGCTGTTCGCTACCCAAGCCGCCGAACCGAGCGGGATCGGCATGCTGACGGTGTTCGAGGAGCTGTTCTGGGGTGACGCCGGCATCGCGTTGTCGATTCTGGGCACGGGCCTGGCGGCAGCTGCCCTGGCGGGCAACGGCACCCCCGAACAGCTGGGCCAGTGGCTACCGGAGATGTTCGGCACCGCCGATGACCCCAAACTCGGAGCCTTCTGCTCCTCGGAACCGGACGCCGGCTCGGACGTCGGCGCAATCCGGACCCGTGCCCGCTTCGACGAGGCCACCCGCGAATGGGTGCTTAACGGCACCAAGACCTGGGCCACCAACGGCGGCATCGCCAACGTGCACATCGTGGTCGCCTCGGTCTACCCCGAACTCGGCTCGCGCGGACAGGCCACGTTCATCATCCCGCCCGGCACCGCCGGCCTGGCTCAGGGGCAGAAGTTCAAGAAGCACGGCATCCGGGCTTCGCATACCGCCGAGATCGTGTTGGACAACGTTCGCCTGCCCGAGGACCTGATCCTGGGCGGTCGGGAGAAGTTCGAGGCTCGTGTTGCCCGGGTCAAATCCGGTGCGTCGGCCGGCGGACAGGCCGCCATGAAGACCTTCGAGCGCACCCGCCCGTCAGTGGGGGCGATGGCTGTCGGAGTGGCCCGCGCCGCCTACGAGTACGCCCTCGACTACGCCTGCCAGCGCGAGCAATTCGGTCGCAAGATCGGCGAGTTCCAGGCCGTCGCCTTCAAGCTGGCCGACATGAAGAGCCGCATCGACGCCGCCCGGCTCATGGTGTGGCGGGCCGGCTGGATGGGACGCAACAACAAGGCGTTCGACAATGCCGAGGGCTCGATGGCCAAACTGTTCGCCAGCGAGACCGCGGTCTATGTCACCGACGAGGCAATCCAGATCCTCGGCGGCAACGGCTACACCCGTGACTATCCGGTCGAGCGAATGCACCGGGATGCCAAGATCTTCACCATCTTCGAAGGCACCAGTGAGATCCAACGACTGGTCATCGCGCGGGCAGTGACCGGCTTGCCGCTGCGCTAGCCGGCCGTTTTCCCGTTGTCGGTCAGGTAGACCGCGCCGTGCACCGCGGCAGCGGCATCACTGGCCAAAAAGGCGATCACCTCGGCGACGTCGCTCGGGGCGCTCATGCCGCGCGGCGAGGCCACCCGCATGATCAGGTTGACGTCGGCGCCCTCGGGGAGCTGGAAATTGGTCACCTGCGGTGTCAGCATCCCGCCCGGGCAGACCGCGTTGACCCGCAGCTTCTCCGCGGTGAACTCCACGGCCAACGCCCGGGTGAGCCCGACGAGTCCGTGCTTGGCTGCGCAGTAGCCCGCCGAGTACGCCTGCCCTTCCACCCCGGCGATCGAGGCGACGTTGACGATATTGCCGGCGGTCTCCAGCAGATGCGGCAGTGCCGCGCGGCACAGGAAGAACGGCCCGTTGAGGTTGACCGCCAGATCGTGGGCCCACTCGTCGTCGGTGACGGCCAGCGTGTGGCGCATCTGATGGGCGCCGGCAACGTTGACCAGAACATCGAGCCGGCCGAACTGGGCGATGCACTGCTCGACCGCCGCGGTGCACGCCGCCGCGGTACTGATGTCGGTGGGTGCGTACTGCCCCCCGGGTACGTCGGCGAACACCGCGGCCAGCCGCTCGGCATCGCGCGCCAACCCGAACACCGTCGCGCCGCGCCGGGCGAACAGTTGGGCCGTCGCCGCGCCCAGTCCGGACGACGCTCCGGTCACCAACGCCACTTTGCCTGACAGATCGGTCATTTCGACTCTCCGCATCACCCAGTCGACCGGCACTGGGGCGCAGCCGTCTACCGTCCAGTTATGGCTTCAGTATCAGTGATCACCGGAGGCGCGGGCGGCATGGGTCTGGCGACGGCCAAGATCCTGGGCCGAGACCACACCGTGGTGCTGTGCGATGTCCGGCAGGACCGGCTCGACTCGGCCCAAGCCGCGCTCGAGGACCTGGGCATCGCCGCGACCGCCGTCAACTGCGATGTCACCGATCGTGACGCGGTCACCCGGCTGTTCGACACCGCGACCGGTCTCGGGACGCTGGCGTCGGTAATCCACACCGCAGGGGTGAGCCCGAGCATGGGTGACGCCGAATTCGTCATGCGGACCAACGCGTTTGGCACCCTCGTCGTCAACGAGGTGTTCTACGACTTGGCAGGGGACGCCCACGGCGACGGCGCGGTGATCGTCAACGTGGCGTCGATGGCCGCGCAGCTGCTGCCCGACAAGGCATATCCCACCAAGCAGTTCCCGCTGGCGTACAGCGACGGCGACGCCTTCGTGGCGGCGATGACGGCGTACTGCAACAACGCACCCGAGCAGCTGCGCTCGGGCTTCTCCTACACGGTCAGCAAGGCCTTCGTGAAGTGGTATTGCGCTTCGCAGGCCGAGCGCTTCGGCGGCCGCGGGCTGCGCATCGTCTCGGTGTCGCCGGGCAACATCGATACCGAGATGGGGCGGCGCGAAGAGAAGGCCGGGGTGGGCATGATGATGCCCGACGCGCTGATCCCGCGGTGGGGCACGGCCGAGGAGATGGCCGAGCTGTTCGCCTTCTGCGCCGGCAACAAGTGCGCCTACCTCACCGGCGCCGACATCCTCGCCGACGGGGGAGTGGTCGCCTCGATGGCCGAACGCGCCCGGGTGGCCGCCGAAGTTGGGTAGCGTGCCGGTGAGGGGAAGGGAGCGCCCATGCACTACACCCGCACCGATCCCATCACGGCCCGTCCCAGCGACGTCTGGGCCGTCCTGACCGATGTCGAGCATTGGCCGGACTGGACGGCATCGATGCGTGAGATCCCCCGCCTCGACTCCGGTCCGCTGCGAGTCGGCAGTACCGCACGCGTCCGCCAACCCACCGGCCGGCCGATGGTGTGGACCGTCACCGATCTGGTTAACGAGAGATCTTTCACCTGGACGGCGTCGACGGCCGGAATCCGCTTCACCGGCTTCCACGAGCTGACGCCGACCGCGTCGGGGGTGCGGGCGGTGTTGACTTTTACCCTGACCGGTCCGATGGCCTGGCTGGCCGGCCTGCTCGCCGGTGGCCGGATTCGTCGCTACGTCGACATGGAGGCGGACGGACTCAAGCGGCAGTCGGAAGGCCGCGCGAGGCCCTAGTGGCGACCGCCGGAAGGGCGGCTGCGGTTGGCGCGTATTGCTGAGGGTTCCGATGGTGCTGGGGCCAGACGCGATGTCCTTCCGTCGGCGGTGCGTATTCGATCGATCGATTTCTGCCCCGTTCGGCGGTCGAGGCTGCGCGTTCGGCTTGACCAAACGGAATCGTCGTTGGTTAACTTGCACCGGGCGATGGGTCCCGCCGGGAAGCTCGACTTCCGAACCGCCACGCTGCTGATGGCCCCTGCGAACGAGGGAGTCGCAGGGTGGCGGATGTCGTTTTCCAGTCTGGTCCGGTTCGACCATGACCAATTTGCCGCTGCCGGTGATCCAATGCCTGCAAGTGATTACTGTCGCTGGCGGTGCACCGGGTGTAAGCGGTTTCATCGCCGCCTTCGAGGCTCGACTGCAGGGCCGTCGCGGTCCGCGCATCCTGCAGCCCTACTTCGATCTGGTCAAACTTTTCGGCAAAGAATCGCTGGCGCCGCACGGAGCGGGCCCATTCTTTCGCCTCGCGCCGGTCGCATCCTTCGCCTGCTATCTCACCGTCCCGATGTTGATCCCGGTACTCACCAGTTACGCGCTCCCGCTGGGATACATGGGGGACATCCTCGGTGGCGGACTGATCCTGGCGTTCGCCAGCTTCTTGGTCGCGGTCGCCGCGGCCGAAACCGGAGACTCCTACGCCCAATTGGCCTCCAGCCGAGCCAAGACGTTCGCCGCGATCACCGAACCGGTGATGCTCCTGGTGTTCTTCACCGTCGCGATGATCACCACCACCGACCTGCCGTACGTTCTGGCAGCCACGGTACGTAGCGGGCCCAACCAGATCCTGCGGCCCGCGCACCTTCTCGCCTCCGCGGCGTTATTCATGGTGATCCTCTACGAGACGGCGCGCATTCCGGTAGAAACACACACGGGCACAATCGAATTCGGGATGATCGAAACTGGACGGGCCTTCGAGTATTCGGGGCCGGATCTGGCCCTGCTGCACTGGGGATCTTCGGCCAAGCAGTTGGTGCTCTACACCATCTTGATCAACGTCTTCGTTGCCCCGTGGGGGCTGGCGTCCGACGCCTCTCCGATTGCGGTCGGGCTCGCAATACCCGCCATTCTTGTCAAGGCCGCACTGCTCGGATGTGTAGTCGCCGTCGTGGACAACAGTTACGCCAAGCTGCGGTTGTTCAAGATTACCGAGTTCGTTTCGGCGGCATTTCTGTTGGCGATCCTGGCGGTCTTCACGCTGTACCTGGGGGGCGGCTGATGACGGTGACGGCCAGCCAGTACGTCCCGCCTGTCTTCGACGGCGTGGCGAACACCGTGGCGCTCATCGTGCTGCTGCTGGAGTTCGGGATGCTACGGGCAGCGCTACTGCGCGCACAGGTCCGCCTGTACGCGGCCCAGTCCCTCGCCGTGAGCGTGCTCGCCGCGGTCGTCGCGTTCGGTCACAATGTTCCCGAACTGTATGCACTGGCGGTGCTTTCACTGCTGCTCAAGGTGATCGTCGTGCCAGTGCTGGTGCTCAGGCTGTTGCGGGAAGCCAGCGAGGAAATCGCCGGGAGCGGTCTGCTGGGTGTGGCCAACGAGGTGCTGATCTCGATTGCCGTCGCAGCATTCGGGTTTTTCGCCGTCGGCGTCTTGGACATTCACTCCGACATATTGCCCACCGCCGCGTTGAGCTTGTCGGTCGCTGTGGTGCTGGTCGCGTTCATCCTGATGATCGTGCGCCGTGACGTAGTGAGCCAGGCGATCGGCTTCTTCTCGCTCGAAAACGGTGTGTCGGTAGCCAGTTTGGTGGTCGCTGCGGGAATGCCGCTGATCCTCGAGGTGGCGTTCCTGTTCGACTTGCTGGTGGCGGTGGTGGTCTTCGGGGTACTCATGCGCACCCACCATCGGCGAACTCGATCCCTGTCCACTGCCACCCTCGACCGACTCAGGGGTTAGCCGATGTCCGTGGTGATGGTGCTCCTCGTGCTGGTACCGCTGGTAACCACCCTCGTTTGCGCACGTGTCTCACATCGCGTTGCCGCGACAGTCACTGCGCTGACCGGAATCGCCACCTTTGTTCTGGCGGCGACATTGGTGCCGGCCAGCGTCGCCCACACCGTCACCGCCCTGCGCTACCTGCGCGCCGACGCGCTGTCGGTGGTGTTCTTGCTGGGCACTTGCTTCCTGTATGCAGTCGTCGCGATCTACTCGATCGGCTATCTGGCCGACGAAGAGCGCGCGGTGCGCTCCGACAGCGCCGAACAGCAGGCACTGTTCGCCCGCCACAGCACGCGGTTCTATCTTGGCCTGAATGCTTTTGCGTGGTCGATGATCTGCGCGCCATTGGTCAACGGGCTTGCCCTGTTGTGGATCGCCGTCGAAATCACCACCGTGGTCTCCGCACTGCTGGTCGCACTCGACGACACCGAGGGTGCGACCGAGGCGGCGTGGAAGTACGTTCTGATCGCGTCGTCGGGACTCGGGATCGCGCTGCTGGCGACCATCTTCATGTATTACGCCGGAGCGCAGCAGCTGGGTCAGTCCTATGATCTGGCGTTCGATCCGCTGCTCGGAGCAGCCGGCCAATTGCAGCAAACGCCGGTGCGATTGGCATTCGTGTTGGCCGTGGTGGGATTCGGCACCAAGGTGGGGTTGTTTCCGGTGCATACCTGGCTTCCTGATGCGCATGCCGAGGCACCTACCCCGGTTTCGGCGCTGCTGTCCGGATCGCTGCTGGCGGTGAGCTTCTATGCGATCTTGCGGTACTACCAGATCAGTGTCATAACACTGGGGCCGCGCTTCCCGCAGACGGTGCTGCTGGTCTTCGGCGTGCTGTCCTTGCTGCTGGCGGCGCTGTGTCTACTTGAGCAACGCGACATCAAGCGACTGCTGGCCTATTCGAGTGTCGAACACATGGGCATTCTCGCCATCGGTGTCAGCTTCGGCGCCCCAATCGCCCTGTCCGGGGTGCTACTGCATGTCTTGGGGCATGCGGCTGCGAAAGGGAATGCATTCATGGGCGCCGGGGTGTTGGTGCGCAAGTTCGGCACCAAGGAACTCAGTAAAATGGCCGAGGGTGTCCGGCTGTTGCCATGGTCGGGCCCGCTGTTTTTGACCGCTGTGATGGCGCTGTCGGCGATGCCGCCGTTTGCCTTGTTCCGCAGTGAATTTGAGATCGTCTCGGGTGGCTTCGCACACGCACGCAATGCTCCCACCGCGGCGCTGGTCTGCCTGGTCACCCTGGCCTTTTTCGGGCTCGCGCTGGCGACCACCCGGGTCTTGTTCCGCCCCAAACCGGATATGCCGATCGCGGGGTCACTGGTGCTGGCCCCAGGTGAACCGAGCCGCTGGATGGTGGCACCGGTGGTAGTCGGGGTACTGGTGCTGCTGGTGCTGGGCCTTGCGCCGCCGTCAGATCTGGTTGATCTGCTCAACCGCGCCGCTGTCGAACTAGCGGTGGGTGCGCCGTGACGACCGCGACATCAACTACGGTCCTCGACCTACCACCGGAGCAATGGCGACTGCGGATGGCCGAACGTGTCGCGGGCGGTGATCGCTTCGCCGGCGTCTATGCCTCCCACCGTGGCGATGCCGCACAACTGCACGGCTTGCTGGTCGGCGGCGACACCGTCAGCTGCCTGCGAACAGAGCTGACCCCGGACGCGGCGGGCGCGCTGGTCTATCCGTCGTTGACACCCGATGTGCCGGCGGCGTTTTGGTATGAACGTGCGCTGCACGACCTGTCGGGCGTGCTACCGACCGGACATCCGCGACTGGACCCGTTGCTGCTGCCCCGCACTCCCGGACAGGCCTCGCCGCGGCCCGGGCACCCCGACCGCAGCGTGCTTGATCAGCACATCCACTCCAGCGCCACCGAACAGCACGGACCAGTCGATGTCGCCGGCGGCGGGGTGTTCACCCTGCCGCTGGGGCCGGTGCGCTCCGGTGTCTTCGAATCGATCGAATTCCTTGTCGAAACACCCGGTGAGGACATTCCGCACCTGAACATCCGCCCGCACTACAAACACCGCGGGATCGCCAAGGCCTTCGAGACGCTATCGATGGCAGACGGGATTCTGGTGGCCGAACGCGTCGAGGGCATTGCCTCGGTCGCGCACGCGTTGGCGTTCGCGCACGCCGCCGAGCAGCTGTCCGGGGTGGACCCGCCCCGGCGGGCGCGGCTGATCCGGGTGATCCACGCCGAACTGGAACGCATCGCCAATCACCTCGATGTGGTGACCCGACTCTGCGATGCCGCCGGGATCGCCGTGCCGACCGCACGGTTCGGGTGGCATAAGGAATGCGTGATGCGCCTGGTATCGGCATTGTGTGGAAACAGGTTTGGCCGATCGGTGATCTGTGTAGGAGGGGTGGCAGCCGAGCCACGATGGACTCCGCACGCGGTGTCTGACCAACTCGCGGTGATCGTGCGGCGGATTCGAGGCGATCGAGACGCCCTGATGGTCGACGCGTCGTTCCTGGACCGGCTGCGCGGCACTGGCCACCTCGATCCGACGCTGGCCGCCTCGCACGGGGCGTTGGGGCCGGTCGGCCGCGGCTCCGGGTGCGACGACGATGCCCGCCGACGTGGCTACGACGGCTATCTGGAACTGCCCGGGGTGGAGGGGGGATCAGGGGGACGCGCTGGCCCGGCGGGGGGTTCGGTGGACCGAAATCGACATTGCCGCCGAGCTGATCCAGCGGGCGTGCGACCGGCTGACCGGGCTGGCCGACGCCCCGATCGTCGCGACCGCCCCGGTGGTCGACGGCTTCGCATTGGGTTGGGCCGAGGCGCCGCAGGGCGAGGTGCTGTACGGCCTGCAGGTTCGCGACGGCGTGATCGGTCGGTGTTTCGCCCGTTCTGCCTCACTGCACAACATGCTGCTCTTCCACGATGTGTTCAACGGCGACGTCTTCACCGACTTCCCGTTTATTGAAGCCAGTTTCGGGTTGTGCTACGCCGGGGTGGCGATGTAGATGGCGTGGATATTCCGAGGGTTGCGCAACGGGATCGTGACGACCCGGTGGCCCAAAGCTGCGGATGAGTACTTCGACCGGTTTTCCTCGGCGGTACGGGTGATCGACCGAGCCGACACCGCGGTATCGGCCACGGCCGTCGTCGCCGCCGCGGAGGCATGTCCCACCGGTGCGATCTCGGTGGACCCGCGGCCTGCGCTGGATCGTGGCCGCTGCATCCTGTGCGGTCGTTGCGTCGAGACGGCACCGGACTGGTTTTCCTGGGATCGCGGGTCGGCCACCGCGGAACTGAGCCGCGGCGCGCTGGTGGTCGGTGAGGTCGAAGAAACCGATGCGGCGCTGTCCGAGCTGCGCGCCGGCCTGGCGCGGCGAGTACGCAGGCTGCGCCGCTCGGTGCATCTGCGCCACGTCGACACCGGCTCCGACGGCAGCGACGAATGGGAGATCCAGGCCCTGACCAACCCGGTCTACGACCTGCACCGGTTGGGGATCTTCTTTACCGCCAGCCCCCGGCACGCCGACATCCTGCTGGTCACCGGTATAGGCGCCGCCGGGATGATCGAACCGCTGCGCCGCACTCTCGACGCGATGCCGGCGCCGACCGTGGTGATCGCCGTCGGCGCCGACGCCGTCAGCGGGGGGCTTATCGGCGGTGCTTACACAAGGGACGTCGGCATCTCCGAGCATGTGCCGGTGGACATCTGGGTGCCGGGAGCCCCCGCGTCTCCGTTCAGCGTGCTGCACGCGATCCTGCTGGCGCTCGGCCGGATACCGGTTCCTGAAGACGGGGCTGCGCGGTGATCGGCGCCGGCCTGCTCGCCACCGCCGTGGCGGCACTGATCGGTTGGTGTGCGGGGTCGACCGGCGGCAGACGCGCGCCGATAATCCTGAGCACGGCCGCGTGGACGGTCAACATCGTCGCCGCGGTGTTCTTCGTGCTCGCCGGCGCGACCGGCCTCGCCGGTCGTGCCGAGCGGGTCGACCTCGGCGGGTTGGCCGGTCTCGGTCCGGCCAGCCTGTCCGCCGACGCGTTGTCCGGACTGTTTCTCGTCATCGCGTTCGGTGTGGCCATCCCCGCCCTTGCTGTCGCTGCGGCACCGGGTAATCGCAGCCGTCCGCGGTTGCCGGTGGCAGTCGCCCTGACGCTGGGCGCCGTCGCTGTGATCATCACGGCCGACAACTTCTTCGTGCTGCTGTTCGGATGGGAGTCGCTGACCGTCGCCTTCTACCTGATGGCCGGCTACGACCGAGATCTGCCTGGTAGGGTCGGCGGCTCGGTCATCACCGTGGTATTCGGAAAGGCCAGCGGCGCAGCGGTGTTGATGGGTGCCCTGCTGCTGGCCGGGCAAACACACACGTTCGCATTCACCTCGGGCTCGCTGGACCCGCACAGCGCCGTAGGTCAAGCCGCCTACGCGCTGTTGCTGTTCGGATTCGGAATCAAAGTCGGATTGGTCCCCGCCCATGTCTGGATGCCGCGCGGCTACGCCGCGGCTCCGGGGCCTGCACGCGCGGTAATGGCCGGCGTCGCGGTCAATGTCGGCTTCTACGGCATGTGGCGAACTCTCCAGGTGCTGGGTGCTCCACCGGTGTGGCTGACCTGTGTGGTGCTGATCGTCGGCGGAATCACCGCGATCCTGGGTATCGCACATGCCACGGTCAACCCTGATCTGGCCGGGCTGATCTCGTGGTCGAGTGTCGAGAACGCGGGTGTTATCACCGCGGGATTCGGGGCGGCGATGGTCGGCGCGGCGGCCGGTGAGCCGAAGCTGACCGCGGCCGGCTTGGTGGCCGGCACCGCGCAGGTGATGGCGCACGCATTAGGTAAGACATTGCTGTTCGTGTCGGCGTCTACCGTCGAGCAGGCAACCGGGACTACCGATCTGGACCGACTCGGTGGCGTGGTGCGCCGGCTCCCGTGGGCCGGCACCGGTTTGGTGATCGGCTCATTGACCCTGGCCGGACTGCCGTTGACCGCCGGTTTCGCTTCGGAATGGTTCACGTTGGAATCGCTGATGCAGCAGTTCCGGGTTTCGGGTCTGGCCATGCAGTTGTCCACCGCCGTGACCGGAGCATTGGTTGCGCTGACGATCGGTCTGGCTGCGGTGACTTTCGTTCGGCTGGTGGGTCTCACCGTCTTCGGTCCCGCCCGCGTCGATGAGCCGCAACTGGATCCCGCTCTGAGCCGGGTGGATAGCCAGTGGCCCTTCCGATTCGGAGTGGCTGTTTTGGTAGCGGCCTGCCTGGGTGCGGCGGCGGTCGCGCCGCTGCAGGTGCGGTTGATGGCACGCGGCTTGAGCCCCATCGTGGGAGGCCAGGCCGACGCGGCCAACGCCGGGCCCTGGGTATTACAGCCGGTGTTCGCCGACTTCTCCGCGCTGTCGCCGAGTTGGCTGTGGATAGCGCTTCCCGCGATGTCGGTCCTGATCAGCGTTTTTGCCGCGTTGTTCGCGGGCCGAAACCCGTGGCGGACGCGCCGTGTGACGCCATGGTCGTCGGCGTCGCCGGGCGTGGACCGAGGTGTCGGTTACACCTCGTCCGCCTACGCCAACCCGGTGCGCAACGTATTGGCGAACGTGTTGTTGACCCGGACCGAACTGGTGAAAACGGCTGCAGGGCCCAGCGACCAAGTCGTCGCCCCGCTGTTGTTCACCTACCGCGTCGATGTCGTCGACGTCGTCGAACGTTTCTTCTATCGGCCGTTGACCAGGGCGCTGCTGTTCGTGTCACGCGCGGCGCGCCGATTGCAATCAGGTCGCCTGGACGCATACATGGCTTACATGCTGATTGCGGTGCTGGCGGTGCTCGCCGTGGTGATTGCGACCGCATGATCGGAGCTGATCAGTGAGTGGCAGGCGGCAGCCCGAAGGACAGTTCGGGGGCCGAGGCGGTGATTTCGAGGAGCCTGTTGTATTTGGCTACCCGTTCGCCCCGTGCCGGCGCACCGGATTTGATCTGACCACATCCCGAGCCCACCGCAAGGTCGGCGATGAACGAGTCGTCGGTCTCGCCCGAGCGATGCGAAATCATGGCGCCGTATCCCGCCCGTCGGCACACGCTCAGCGCTTCAAGGGTTTCCGACACCGTGCCGATCTGGTTGACCTTGATCAGCGCGGCATTGCCGATACCGGAACGGACCGCGGCGGCGATCACAGCCGGGTTGGTCACGAAATTGTCGTCGCCGACCAGTTGTACGCGGTCACCGAGCGCAGCAGTGAGCTGCTGCCAGCCCGCGGCGTCGTGTTCACCCATCCCATCCTCGAGACTCCACACGGGAAACTCGTCGACGATTCGGGCGTAGCGCTCGATCAGTTCCTGACTCGACAACGATTCCCCGCCGACCCGGTAACGGCCGTCGCGATGGAACTCGCTTGCGGCAGGGTCCAGCGCGATGGCGACGCCGTCTCGCCCGGCGACATAGCCGGCATCGCTGATGGCTGCGGTGAGCAGTGTCAAGACCTCTTCCGGGCTGTCGATCTCGGGGGCGAAACCGCCCTCGTCTCCCAATCCGGTGGACATTCGGCGGTCGGCCAGTGTCGAGCGCAGCGTCCGGTATATCTCGGCGCCGGCCCGGATCGCCTCCGGCAGCGACGGCGCACCGACCGGCGCGATCATGAACTCTTGGAAGTCCAGATTGTTGAGGGCGTGTACTCCGCCGTTGACGACGTTGAAGTGCGGGACGGGCAGCCGCGGCAGCGCTTCGGCGGGAATCAGATACCGCCACAACGGTTGTCCAGATTCCAGTGCGAACGCCCGGGCGGCGGCCATCGAGACACCGACGATCGCGTTGGCGCCCAGCCGGGACTTATCAGTGGTGCCGTCCAGATCTCGCAGTACCTGATCGACATCATCCAACGAGGAGAACGATCGGCCGATCAAGGCATCGGCGATTGGCCCGTTGACGTTTTCGACAGCCTGCCGCACACCTTGGCCGGCGTACCGCGCGTCGTCATGGTCCCGCAGTTCGACGGCCTCGCGGCTCCCGGTCGAGGCGCCAGACGGTACGCCGGAACGCACTTGCCTCCCATCGCTGAGCGCCGCCCACACCGACAGGGTGGGCCGACCGCGCGAATCCAGGACCTCGATTGCGGATATCGACGAAAAGCGTACGGCCATCTGCGTTCCTCCGCGCCAAAGCTGATCCGGTGTCGCTGGAGGGTGAGAAATCCGCCGACGACTGTGCCCGCCAGCCTACCAGCGCAGCCAGTCCCCGGGAATCCTCGAAATCATCGGAAGACCGTGTGGTGCAAGGGAATGAGGGTACCGCGCTGGGCGGTGCTGCGGGACGCGAGCGTCGTGATTGGAGCACTGTTGCTGACGGCGAGCTGGACGGCGTTGGCGGTATCGGTCGCGGCGCTGGGCGGTCTCGGTGTGCTGCTGGCGACAAACGTGGGCGGGCGGCGATCGGTGTGGGCGGCGGGCTCGATCATCGCCGAAATCGTTGTGACGACCATCGGAGTGGAAGTGGATCTCGTATGAGCGAGGAGATCGCGCCCGGTGCGCCCCGTCGACGCTTCCCGCCCGCAATGAAGTTCGTGTTGATGGTCGGTGTGATGAGTTTCTTCGCCGACTTCACCTACGAGGCATCCCGCAGCATCGTGGGCCAGTTTCTGGGCCTGTTGGGAGCCGGTGCACTGGCGATCGCGGTGATCACCGGCTTCGGGGAGTTGCTCGGCTACGGGCTGCGGTTGTTCTCCGGGCGCAGCGCCGACCGCACCGGACTGTACTGGCCGATCACCATCGGCGGCTACCTGCTGCAGATGTCAGTGGTGCCGCTGCTGGCGCTGGCCGGCAGTTGGCAGATGGCCGCCGTCCTGGTGATCGCCGAACGGATCGGCAAGGCCATCCGCAATCCGCCGCGCGATGCCATGCTCTCGCACGCCGCCAAGCAGATGGGTTACGGCTGGGGCTTCGGCGTGCACGAGGCGCTGGACCAGTTCGGCGCCATGTTCGGCCCGTTACTGATCGCGTTGGTGGTGGCCAGCACCAACGACGACTACCGGCTGGCATTCGCCACGCTCGTCGTCCCGGCGGTGATCATGTTGTCCCTGCTTGCGGTGGCCCGGCTGCTCTACCCGCGTCCGCAGGATCTCGAGCAGGCCGCTGGTGCTGTACAAACCCACGGCCTGCCCCGGGTGTTCTGGGTCTACCTGCTGGCCGCGGCATTGGTGGCCGCCGGGTTCGCCGATTTCCCGGTGATGGCCTACCACTTTCAGCAGGCCGGGAGCGTCTCGACCACCTACATCCCGCTGTTCTATGCGGCCGCGATGGCGGTGTCGGGCACCGGATCGTTGGTGTTCGGGCGGCTTCTCGACCGTTTCGGGATCGGTCTTTTGGTACCGCTGACCGTCGTCGCGGCGGCCTATGCGCCGCTGACGTTTCTCGGCGGTTTCTGGCCCTCACTGATCGGCAGCTGCTTGTGGGGCCTGGGCATGGGTGTGCACGAATCGATCATCCCCGCCGCGGTGGCACCGATGGTGTCGCCGGATCGGCGAGCCTCCGCTTACGGCTTGTTCACCGGCGTCTACGGCGTCGCCTGGTTCGCTGGCAGCACCGCGATCGGTGCGCTGTTCGGGGCGTCACTGAGCGCCGTCGTCGTGTTCTGTGTGGCCATCGAACTTGCTGCTGTCCCGCTGATCGTGGTGGTCTGCCGGCGCCAGCCGGTTTCGGAGGCGCCCACCGAATAGGCGGGCAACGCCGCGCGACGACCTAGCGGCGTTAGCTGGGGCGGCTGATCGGGTCGGTGGATTCGGGATGCGGGATGCGCCGAAGCAGCTAAGTTAACGGTTGACACACGGCGGGGTGGGTGCTTACCGTGGACCAAACCTACGGGACCGTAGGTTGGCTGGGGGGCCAAGCGACAACCCACTTGTCGATGGGGGAGGGGACCAAAAACTATGGTGAATGTCCAGACGGCATTGCTTCATGAGCTGGAGCCGATTGTCGAGCAAAACCTCAATCGGCATCTCAAGGCCGCCAAGCCGTGGCTGCCGCACGATTACGTGCCGTGGAGCAAGGGGCGCGACTTCGCCTTCCTCGGGGGCGAGGACTGGGTTCCCGAAGACTCGCCGCTGGACCCGGTCGCCAAGGCCTCGCTGCTGGTCAACCTGCTGACCGAGGACAATCTGCCGTCGTACCACCGCGAGATCGCTACCCGTTTCGGTCGCGACGGCGCCTGGGGCACCTGGGTCGGGCAGTGGACCGCCGAGGAGGGCCGCCACAGCATCGCGCTGCGCGACTACCTCGTGGTCACGCGCGGCATCGACCCGGTCAACCTCGAGAACATGAGGATGCGGCACACCATCGCCGGCTACGACTCCGGCGACAAGACGCCGCTGCAGGCGCTGGCCTACGTGTCGTTCCAGGAGCTGGCCACCCGCGTGTCGCACCGCAACACCGGCAAGGCATCCGGCTGCCCGCTCGCCGACCAGTTGCTGGCGCGGGTCGCCCTCGACGAGAACCTGCACATGGTGTTCTACCGCAATCTGATGCAGGCGGCCCTGGACATCGCCCCGGATGAGGCCATGTGCGCCATCCGCGACGAGGTGCTCGGGTTCTCGATGCCCGGCATGAACATGCCCGGTTTCCAGGACAACGCCGTCCTGATCGCCAAGGCCGGCATCTACGACCTGCGGATCCACCACGACGATGTCGTGCAGCCGGTGCTGCGGTTCTGGAAGGTCTTCGAGCGCGACGACTTCGGCCCGGCGGGCGAGGAAGCCCGCGAGCAGGTCGACGGTTTCCTCAAGATGGTCGACGAACGGGCCACCTACTACGAAGAGAAGGCCAAGGCGCGCGAGAGCGTCTCCGCCTGATCGGGGCTAACCTCGCTTGATCGAGGTGTAGTAGGTTGTGTCGGCCATCGACACCGAGTCGGCGCCCCGGGCGGGCGTCGGGCGGCCGTGCTGCGTCAACAGCTCGGTCATGGACTGGCCCGTCGAGGACCAGCCCAGGCCGTCGAGGTACTCGGCGACGTCGTTGCGAGCACCCTGATAGCCCAGTTCGGAGAACTCCAAGTCGAAGCCGTGCGCGCGCCATTTCTCGGCGGCGCTGCGCATCATTTCCTTGGCCTGCTCGTGCTGGGCCTCGGAGATGTTGGGGATGGCCTCGGTGGCCAGTCGGCTGCCGTCAGCGCTCAGTGCGGTGATGTTGTCCAGCAGCCGGTCCTGTGCTTCGGGTGGGAGATAGCCGAGCAGTCCCTCAGCGATCCATGCGGTGGGCTGGGTGCGGTCGAACCCCGCCCCGATCAATGCGGCCGGCCAGTCATCGCGCAGATCGACGGCGACGCCGCGGCGATCGGCGGTGGGCTCCGCGCCCAGGTCGGCCAGTGTCGCGGTCTTGAAGGCCAGCACCTGCGGCTGGTCGATCTCGAAGACTGTCATACCGGCGGGCCAGGCCAACCGGTAGGCGCGCGCGTCGAGGCCGGAGGCCAGGATCACCGCCTGGCGGATTCCGGCCTGAGTGGCGTCGGCGAAGAACGCATCGAAAAAGCGGGTGCGGACGGCCATTGCGTCGGGCATCTGCCCGAGCTTCCAGATGGACTCGTGGTCGTCGAGATCGGCGTCGGCCAGATCCCCAGTGGCCCACTTGGTCAGGAAATCGACGCCGACGGCCCGGACCAGTGGCTCGGCGAAGCGGTCGTCGATCAGGGGATTGTCGGCCTTGGTGGCGATCGCTCGGGCGGCGGCGACCATCGTCGCCGTGGCTCCCACGCTGGTGGCCAGGTCCCAGGTGTCGTTGTCGGTGCGTGCCATGAGCGCTCCTTGAATTGGTGGACAGGGCGATTTGCTTAGTCTAGCAATTAATTAGTTCATTTAACAAACGTTACGAGTTGGACGATGGTTCCCGGTCTGCCGCCCAGGTAGTGGGCAGCATCGGAACCGTCGGGCCACTGGAGTGGGTTCGGCCAGGCCTAAGGAGGCCCGTGTTGGGGTCGGACACCGTCGCCTAGCGCAGGGTCAGATAGATCAGCACCACATTGAGCAACCCGATCACCACGGTGATCGCCCAGCCGAGGGCCGAGGTCAGCGGGCCGTTGGCATCGCCGCCCATCAGCGCCCGGTCGCCGGTCACCCGGATCAGCGGTACCAGCGCGAATGGAATGCCGAAGGACAACACCACCTGCGAGATCACCAGTGCCCGAGTGGGCTCGATCCCCAGGGCCAGAATCGCCAGCGCCGGGCCCAGCGTGATCAACCGGCGCCAGAGCAGCGGCACCGACACCCGCAGCAGGCCCTGCATGATCATCGCGCCGGCATAGGCGCCCACCGAGGTCGATGCCAATCCGGAGGCCAGCAGTCCGATCGCGAAGAACAGGGCGACCGTCGGGCCCAGGGTGTTGCCGACCGCGGCGTGTGCGCCCTCGATGGAACCGGCGTCGTCCAGGCCGCGCAGGTTATTGGCGGCCACCACCAACATGGCCAGGTTCAGTGTGCCGGCCACCAACATCGCCAGCCCCACGTCCCAGCGCGTCACTCGCAGCAGTCGCCGTCGCGCCGGGCCGGGTTCGGGCTGGCCGTGCCGGTCGCGGGCCAGGCCCGAGTGCAGGTACACCGCGTGCGGCATCACCGTCGCGCCGAGGATCGCGGTGGCCAACAGCACGCTTTCGGTGCCGTCGAAACGGGGCAGCAGGCCGGCGGCGACCTCGGCTGGCGCCGGTGGGGCGACCACCAGGCTGGCCAGGAATCCGATAGCGATGATGATCAGCAGCCCGCTGGTCACCTGCTCGAAAATCCGCGGGCCGCGCCGGTCACCCACCACCAGCAACACCATCGACACCACCCCGGTGATGACGCCACCAAGCAGCAGCGGCAGCCCGAAGATCAGGTTCAGTGCGATCGCACCGCCCACTACTTCGGCGAGATCTGTTGCCATGGCCACTAATTCGGCCTGGAGCCAATAGGCGATCCGGGCCGGTTTGCGGCTGTGGGCGCCGATCACCTCTGGTAGCGAGCGGCCGGTCACCAAGCCGAGCTTGGCGGACAGGTACTGCACCAGCCCGGCCATAACGTTGGCCGCGACGATGACCCAGACCAGCAGGAAGCCGAATTTCGCCCCCGCGCTGACATTGGCGGCAACGTTGCCCGGGTCAACGTAGGCGATCGCAGCGACAAAAGCCGGGCCGAGCAACGCCCAGCCCGGCCTCTCCCGCTGCTTCATCAGGGCCTAGCGTAGAGCCCTCGTCCGGTGACCAGTGGCAGGTCCAGCGTGGTTCGGATGCCCGGTTCGGCCGCAACCACCGCGGGAATGGCGTTGACGACCCGCATCGCGGTGGCCACCAGGCCGGCGTGGTTGTGGTCGCCATTGGGGCTGGACAGGCACAGGTCCAGCGCGTACGACGGCTCACCGGTCACCTCGACGCGGTAAGAGCCGCCGGGTTGGGCCGGCTGCGGCCAGTCCGGGCAGAGGTCTTCGCGCAGCCGGGTGACGTGCTCGAGGACCACGGCGGCGTTGCCGTCAACCATCCCGCGTACCTCGAATCGCAGTGCCGCGGCGGTGCCTTTCGCGATGTCACCCGACGAGATCGAGAAGTCCTCCGGTGCGGGCACCCGAATATGGGACTGCTCGACCGAGTCGAGTTCCAGGCCCAGGCCGGCTGCGAGCTGGCGCACCACCGAACCCCACGCCAGGCTGAGTACGCCCGGCTGCAGCAGCATCGGGGTGTCGTCCATCGGCCCGCCGAAGCCCATCACGTCGAACATGACGGCGGCGCTGTCGTAGGTGGCGTAGTCCACGATCTCCATGCAGCGGATCTGCTGCACGCTTTGGCAGGTGCCGGCCAACGCCAGCGGCAACAGGTCGTTGGCGAAGCCCGGGTCGATGCCGTTGACGAACAAGCTCGAATTGCCTTGCTGCGCAGCCTCGTCGATCGGGGTCAGCATCTCTGCCGGGATCACCTGCCACGGGTATTGCAGGAACACCGCGCTGCTGCCGACCACGTTGATACCGGCGGCCAGGATGCGCTTGAAGTCTTCGAGCGCCTCGACGAGCCGGTTGTCGGCCAGTGCGGTGTAGACCACGCAGTCGGGCTTGGCGTCGAGTACTTGCTGCAGGTCGGTAGTCGCGAGCACGCCGGTCGGCGTGTTCACACCGGCCAGTTCCGCAGCGTCTTTGCCGGCCTTGGCCTCCGAGGACACCCACACCCCGGTCAGGTCGAACTCAGGGTTGGTGATCAACGCTTTCAGCGCGTGGACACCGACGTTGCCGGTGCCGATCTGCGCGACACGAATAGTCATAGGTCAGTTCCTCACAGGTCGGGGACGGGCAGGTCGAGGTTCGGGAAGGTGATGCCGCCGTCGACTTCGAGCACCTTGCCGGTCAGGTAGGCGCCGGCCGGGGAAGCCAAATACAGGGCGGCGGCCGCGATCTCCTCGGGGTCACCGAGTCGACGCAGCGGCGTGGCCTTCTCCATCGGGGTGCGCAACTCCTCGTTGGCAGCCACCACGTTCAGCGCCGAGGTCATGATCGATCCCGGGGCAATGGCGTTGACGCGAATCTTGGGGCACAGATCCAGCGCGGCCAGCCGGGTGTAGTGGGCCAGCGCGGCTTTGGCCGTGCCGTAGGCCGCGAAACCCCGTCCGGGCACCCGCCCCATGGTGGAGGTGATGTTGATGAACGACCCGCCACCGGAGTGCTCCAGCATCAGTGGCACTGCCGCGATGGTCAGCGCATGCGCCGTCGCGACATTGAACGTGAAGGCGTCTTTGAGGTCTTTGGTCGACGTGGTCAGCAGGGTGTTGGGCATCGTCCCGCCGACATTGTTGACGACGATGTCGAGCCTGCCGAACGCCTCGACCGCTTCGGCGGCCAGCTTCGCCGTCTCCTCGGGATGGGCGAGATCGGCGACGACGATGTGGGCACGACGACCCGCCGCGCGGACCTGCTGCGCGACGGCCTCTAGTTCAGATTGGGTACGTGACGCGATCACCACGTCCGCGCCGGCTTCGGCGAATGCTACCGCGATGGCGGCGCCCAGGCCCCGGCCAGCGCCGGTAACGACGGCTGTTTGATTATCGATCCGGAATTTGTGGAGTATCACGGCGCCACGCTAACAAGGATCGATCGTGCGCTGAACCCCTTTTTTGAAACACGTTCTAACGGCGCGCGGATCGGCTGACAACGGCCCTGCGACGGTCAGCTGTGATGTCTCAGGACATCGGTGACAGTTCTGCATCAGGACAGTGGTGACACTTTGTGTGTCAGGACATCGGTGACGGTTTCTCGGGGTCGGGGCCGGCCCGTAGTCCTGGGTCCGGCATCAGTCGACGCAATCGGCCGGGACCGGCAACTCCTGCTCGGACCTGTCCGTACCGCAAGTGGGACCGGCGACACGGACGAAGTGGTCGGATCGGTCGACGAAGGCATCCGCCCCGGAGCACTGATGCCGACCACACACAATGGTCAGATCCTAATGGTCTATGGCATAACTGCCACTGGCCAAGACGCTGGGGACCGGGCACGATCGGTTACCGATGGACAATCACTTCATTGCCGTTGTGGCCCTCGACGGCGTCACCGCACTGGACCTCGCGATTCCGATGGACGTCTTCGGGATCGACCCCGACGTGCCCTATGAGCTGCGTGTCTGCGGCGTGACTGACCGCGTCCAGACCGCATCCGGTCTGACATTGGCGATCGACCACGGTCTTGAGGCCGTAGCCGAGGCGGACACCGTCATCGTTCCGGGATATGAGCCGGTAGATCGACCCGTCCCCACCGCGGTACTCGACGCACTGGCAGCCGAGGTCGAACGGGGCACGCGAGTGGCGTCGATCTGCACCGGCGCGTTTGCCCTGGGCGCAGCCGGCATTCTCGACGGTCTACGCGCGACCACGCATTGGCAGCACATGAAGGAGTTCGAGGCGCGGTTTCCGTCGGTGCACCTCGACCGAGACGTGCTTTACGTCGACAACGGCAACATTCTTACCTCTGCCGGAATGTGCTGCGGAATCGACATGTGCTTGCACATCGTGATGCGGGATCTCGGGGCGGCTACCGCCAATCGGGTGGCCCGCACGTTGGTCGCCGCGCCTCATCGCGATGGCGGCCAGGCGCAATACATTCCCGCCGCGGTAGCCGTCGCCGGTGATGCTTCATTGGCCGCTACCCGGGCTTGGGCGTTGGAACATATAGCCGATCCCATCGGCGCTTCGGAGATGGCCAGACATGCCCGGATGTCGATGCGGACTTTCATGCGCCGCTTCGCCGAAGAGACTGGAACCACCCCGTTCCAGTGGCTGCTGAATGCACGCATCACCTCCGCACGCGAACTGCTTGAAACGACCGATTATTCGGTTGACCGTGTCGCCCGGGACTCCGGGTTGGGATCAGCCGCCAACCTTCGACTGCACTTTCGCCGGAGCCTGGCGACCACACCGACCGGGTATCGCCGAACTTTCACGTGCGTTCCTGACACTGCGGCCGGCTGAGGGACCCCGGGCAGCGATCGGTGCCCGGTCGCCGCCATCCACGATGGACCGAATCATCGCGCATTCCGAACATCGGAGAGCTCAGGGGCCGCCCCAGCGATCGAGACGGCCCCTGCTCAACTCCCGCCGTCAGCCCCCAGCCCCGATGATGGCGACCACTTCGACCTCGATGCGCATCTCGGGCATCCCCAGCGCCTTCACCCCGAGCGCGGTCCACAACGGCAGGTGCTTCCCGGCACGCTTGCGGAATTGGCTTACGACCGCGGACATGTGGTCGTCACCGATGGAGTCCTCACGACTCGGGACGTGATATGTCTTGACGCTCACGACGTCGTGCCAGGTGGCCCCCGCCGCCGCAAGAGTCCTTTCGACGTTTCCGAAGGCCAGATCGATCTCCTCCTCCACGGAGTCCGCGGAGACGACCTGGTCGTCGTCCCATCCACCCTGACCGGAGATCTCGACCCGGTCCCCGACACGGAGCGCCTGACTGTAGCTGTATCGGGAACGCGTGATTTCTCCGTAGCCGGGAGTGTCAAAGAACTCGACGGTGGACATGCAGCTGCTTCCTTTCATCGTTACTTCCATTCTTCCGGAGTCCGGAATCTTTCTTCATCATTCGATCGTTGCGGCAGAAGCTGTTTCGATGAAGTCAATCGGGGCTCAGTTGCCCCACCGCGAACCGCCCTCGGCGATGAGCTCCTCGACGAAGGTGGTCCCGAATTCGTTTCTCTCCCGGAGAATCTCCCCCGGCGGGTGATAGCGCGGAGCATTCTCCGGGTTCATGGCGGCATGCCCGGCGACCGCGTCCAAGACTGACGTCGCCATGTTGAATCGGGGATAGGCGTCGTGAATAACGGCGCCGATGTGCGCGGTCACCGCTTCCCGGTGCGAATCCGGAAGACCGAGCACTCCTCCGAAGTCGATCGCGATGCCCTGATAGGTCAGTGATGTCAGCGCACCCATCCGTTCAGGTATGACGGCCGTGTTGTGCAGTGCAATGGCCTCCCACACGGCATCAACCTTGCGAGCCTCCAAACCGTGCCCGGCGAGGAACTCGGCGGCACGGTCGGCACCGTCCACCTCGAATCGAGTGCCGCCCTTTGCCAGGGGGGACAGTCCGACGTCATGCAAGACGCACGAAAGGTAGAGCAATTCTTCATCGAAATCACTACCCGCGATGAGTCCGATGCGCGGGGCGAGCAACCGTGCGAACAGGAAGCTACGCACACTGTGATTGGCGATGGCCGGCGACTCCGCGGCTTGTACGAGTTCCAGGGCCGCCGTGGCCAACGGCGTACCGGGCAGCGTCAATAGGCCAGTATCGTTGGCGACGGATCCCTGAGAAGCGGTTATCGGATTCGAAAATGTCATGAAGCAAGTCTGCGATCGCCGGGGCGGACCGGCCAGCGGCGGATTTGCCGATCATCGCCAGGTTTACGCCAAACCGACGGGGTGGGGCGTTCCGCGAGCGCCGGATGCAGACGGCTCGCCGTATCGCGGCTGGCGGTGTGGGAAGGTCTCCCGTCAGGCCGAATTGACGACGTGTTCGGTGTGCCGCCCCGTCACCGGGTCCGCGTTGATTTCGCGTTTCATCGGGGGCGTGCCGATGATTCAGGCTTGGTCTGCGTGCCGGCCCCGCGCTGGGCTAATGCGTCGATGGCCGCCGTGATCTCGGCTGGCCGCTCCTGATGAACCCAATGCCCCGCGTCGACCTCGCGGACGTCCAGGTCATCGCAGAGCTCCCGCATCGGCGCCGCGAGTTCGGAGTACGCCGCATCGTTGACGTAGTCATGTCGGCCGATCACCAGTAGAGCCGGGAATTCGACCCGGTCTGAACCGGCTTCCTCGACGAATGTGCGATTGTCGACATCGTTCACGTACAACGCGTTTACTCCGAAGAACCCGGTTTCCGAGTAGGCGTCGACGAAGTGGTCCAGGTCCTCATCGCTGACCACGCGGTGGTCCGCGTCCACGGCCGGGGCGGGGCCGCCATCGAACCATCCTCCTCGCCGACACACGGTAGCCGTGGGCCAGACCACGTTCTGCTGCCCCGGCTCGTCGCTACGCAACACATTGGCGAAGAAGGACCGGACATCGGACTCAAACTGCCGGCGTGCGTCGAGGAAACACTCGGAGTAGAACCGGTAATAGTCCACCTGCCCGGCCGGATACTCCGACTCCGGATACACATCCCGGCGAACGAATGAGACGACTCGCTCGAATCCCCTTTCCAGAGTGTCGTAGGGCGTGCTCAACGACCCGGCAGCGGCGAACCGGGCAGGGTGATGTCGGGCGGCGCACCACACCACCGGTGCGCCCCAGTCGTGCCCGACCCAGGTCGCTCGGTCGATGCCGAGCCCGTCGATCAGTGCGATCAGATCGGCCACGTGGTGGCGTAGCGAGTAATGCTCAGGTGCCGGGAAAACGGTCGATCCGCCGGTCCCCCGCAGATCGGGTGCGATCACCCGGTAGCCGAGGCTCCCCAGCCCGACGAGTTGATGTCGCCAGGCTCGGGAGGTCTGCGGCCACCCATGCACCAGGATGATCGGCCGACCATCTGACGCTCCGGATTCGCGGTAGGCGATCACATGTTCGCCGACCCGAAGTTGCCGCAGCGGCGGCGCTTCACTCACGTCGTTACCGCCGGCCGGCCGCAATGGCGGGTAACTGGCCCCGGAGTCGTGGGCTTTCACAACTGCGAGATCCCGCCGTCGACGACCAGTTCCGCTCCAAGCACAAAACGGGACTCGTCGCTGGCGAGGTACAGGGCCGCCTGCGCGATCTCCTCCGCAGTTCCCATGCGTCCCGCCGGCGTGCGTGCCGCAAGATCGTCACGTACCGCCTGCGCTTGCGCTTCGGTGCGGCCTCGGCTCTGCAACGGTGTGTCGATCCCGCCCGGTGAAATCGCGTTCACCCGGATCTGGCGGTCAAGCAGTTCGCGGGACCAGCTGCGGGCCAGGGATCGAACGGCGGCCTTGGATGCCGAGAGCAGCGACAGCCCCGGGCGCCCAACCTGATTGAGAAACGACGTCAGCAGGATGACCGATCCCCCCCGCCGGATCAACGGCGAAACCGCCTGCATCGAGAAGAACACCCCTTTGACGTTGATGTCCATCAACTGGTCGTAGCGCGCCTCGTCGGTCTCCGCCAACGGTGTCGGGTACGCGACACCGGCGTTGGCCACGAAGATGTCGACTGCACCGTCTGCGGAAGCGATCTGCGTTGCTAGGGACCGCATCTGGTCAACCGAGGTGACGTCGGCCCGAATAGCGGTGCACTGCTCCCCGAGCTCACCTTCAACACGCTGCAGTGTGTGCGGGTCACGCCCGGTCACGAATACGCGCGCACCATGCTCGACGAACAACCGGGCGGTAGCCAGCCCGATTCCGCTGGTACCCCCAGTGATCAGCGCGGTCTTGCCCTCAATTCGTTGCATGATCTGCCCCTTCCGGTGTCACGGTCCGTTCCGCGGCGGCAGCCATCGCAGCGACCAGCGGCGCCAATCTCTGCTCCGCCCTGATGCGGGTGCCGGCGTCGGCGCGATCCGGGGTACCGACCGTGTATGGCGGATCCGGGTCGTACTCCATGACCAGCTGACGCACTTTGGCGGCGTCTTCGCCGACCAAGGTCGCGGCCAGATGAAGCCCGAAGTCGATGCCCGCGGTGACCCCGCCACCGGTGATACGGTTCCGATCGACGACGATCCGACCGTCCTCCGGGAGAGCGCCGTAGGCTTTCAGGAAGCGCCGAAACGCCCAATGCGATGTGGCGCGGTAACCGGTGAGCAGCCCGGCGGCAGCCAAGATGAGTGAGCCCGTGCAGACACTGGTGACATACCGCGCATCCGCCGAGACCGATCGCAGAAACGCCAGCGTCTCCGCATCCTCGACCATCCGGTGGGTGTTCCTGGTCCCGGGCACCACCAGCACGTCATAGGTGGGTCGGCAATCGGCAAAGGTCTTGGTCGGGATGACGGCTACCTGGCTATCACTGATGACCGGCTCGGCGGTCTTGGCGACCAAATCGACTGCCACGCCTGGAACTCCGGTGAGCACCTGGTGCGGGCCGATAAGGTCGAGCATGGTGAAATCCGGGTAGATCAACATCGCGATAGTGGTGGGAGACACCTCGTCAGTCGGCATCGGCGGCACTCCTTTCACTGGGCAACGTTGGGAGTCGACGATCACGGCTACGCCCAGCTAGCGGCGCGGAATGGCAGCGGGACGTAGTCGATCTGCGCCCCGAGTTCGTGGGCCGCGCGCAGCGCGAAGTGCGGGTCTCGAATGAGTTCCCGGCCAAGGAAGACGGCGTCAGCTCGCCCGTCGGCGAGAATTCTCTCCGCCTGATCCGGCGAGGTGATCTTGCCGACGGCCGATGCGAGAACCCCGCCGAGTTCGCGGACGCGTTCGGTCAGTGGCACCTGATAACCGGGCGATACGGAGATGAAGATGTCGCCGGTGAGGCCCCCACTGGAGATGTCGAAGAAATCTGCGCCGCGTTCGTTTGCCCACCTGGCCACGCAGGCCGTTTCGTCTACGGTCCATCCGCCGTCGATCCAATCGGTACCGGAGAAGCGCACGAAAAGCGGTGTGGTCTCGGGGATCACGCCGCGGATTCGATCAACAACCTCCAGGAGGAGCCTGGCGCGATTCTCCAGTGACCCGCCGTAACCGTCAGTGCGCGCATTGCTCAGCGGCGAGAGGAACTGGTGCAGTAGGTACCCGTGGGCGGCGTGAATCTCTATGACGTCGAATCCCGCGGCCACGGCACGCTGTGCCGCGGTGGCGAAGTCGTCAAGGACTTTGGCGATGCCACTCGAATCCAGTTCGCTGGGGGTGTCCATGCCGGTGAACGGAATCGGCGATGGCGCTACCGTCGTCCAGCCGCCCTCCTCGGCGGGTTTGGTGCCACCGCTCTGCGCGGTGTCCACGCCGTAGTCGGAGGCCTTCCGTCCGGCATGTGCCAGCTGTATGCCGATCCGGGCGTTCTGGCGGTGGACGAAGTCAACGACGCGACTCCAGCGGTCGCGTTGTGCATCGTTCCAAATGCCGGCGCACTCCGTGGTGATCCGCGCTTCGGGGCTGATACCCGTGGCTTCCACCACGACGAGGCCGACGCCGCCGGCAGCGTACGTGCCGGCGTTCACCAAATGCCAGTCATCGGGCATCCCGTCACCGTCGAGGCACATGTACTGGCACATCGGGGAGACCCAGATCCGATTGCGGAAGGTCACCTTGCGGATCGTCAACGGTTCAAAAAGACGTGGGCTCACAGCTGCAGGAATCCTCTCTGGGTTCAGGCGTTCATCCCGCCGTCAACGGTGATGCCGGTACCGGTGATGTTCCCGGCTGTCGGGCCGACCAAGAAGCCGACGGCCGATGCGATGTCGCCGACACGCGCATAGCGTCCCAATGCCATCAGCCCCGTCAACCCGTCGGCGCCCGCACTGTCTGCCGGATTCATGTCGGTATCCGTCGGCCCCGGATGGACGAGGTTGACGGTGATTCCGCGTGGCCCGAGTTCGCGGGCCAAGCCGCGGGTGAAGGACAGCAACGCAGATTTCGACATCGAATAGACCGTTGCGTAATCGATCGCCACCCGTTCCGCCAAACAGGAGCCCAGCGAGACGATGCGGCCGCCGTCGGGCAGATAGGCGAGCGCAGCCTGCGATGCCAGCACGACCGACCGGATGTTCACGGCGATCAGGTGGTCGATCTGCTCTAGGGTGGTCTCGACCAGTGGAGCCGAGTACAACACACCGGCGTTGTTGACCAGGATGTCCAGTCCGCCGATGTGCGACACCGCTTCCGCTACCGACGACGTCACCGCAGCGGCGTCGGCGCTGTCGGCTTGGATCGCGACGGCCTTCTGTCCGAGCGACCGAATCCTGCCGGTCACCTTTGCTGCCGAATCGGTCGATCGCTGGTAGGTGATCGCGACGTCGGCGCCACGTGTGGCCAGTTCTACGGCGATGGCAGCGCCGATCCCGCGCGCGGCGCCGGTGACCAACGCTCGCTTTCCCGTCAGGTCTGTCATCGGTTCCTCCCGCTCATGTCCGGCTTCCGGTATGAGCCTGCATCTTCTGTCGGCGTCACACGAGTGGCGTATCTGCCCGAATACGAAAGGCTTTGGCCAAAATCCGGGTCACCGACGATCAGCGCGGGTAGCGCTATGAGGTTGGGCCTCCTGCCAGCCAACACCGGACCAGCCATACCCAGACTTGCAGGCGCTTCATGGAGCGTCTGTCGTTCGTGCGCAACCGGGCCGCTCATCACGAAGCGATTCACCAGCGCAATCTCGCGCGCGACGTCGATGATGCGGTAACCCTCATGGGCTGGGTTCACCTGACGCCGCCGGATGGGTGCGCGCTGGCGAGCGCGTCACTGCCAAGGAATCGAAGCAGGCTCTAAGCCAACAGAATCCATTGTTGATGTTGCCATCTATACTCCCGTGCGACTGTCCTCCCGCACGACATCAGGGCGAGTCGAACACGGAGTGGTCGCCGATCCTGCACCACCGGCAACGGAGTTCGTCGTCGACTGTAACCAGTTCGAAGGTGGCACGACCGTGGGGACTTTCGAACGACCAGGTCATTTCCAATACGTTGGGCGCGAAACGCCAGGTTGGCAGTATTCCAACATTGCAGTAATGACGCAATGCAGTTCTGCGTCGTGCCGGCATCCTTGGTGGTACTGACGGGATGCATGCATCTTGTGAAGACTTTTTGGGTCGGGCCCACTGGGTGGCGGGACCGTCAAGAACCCGACTGCACGGTGATCTGGACCGCGCCCACCGGGCACACTTATGTCACCAAACCCGGCGGTGCCCTGTATTTCCCGCAGTTAGCCACCCCCGTCGGCGTACCCCGAACACGCCAGACGCATCACCGCCGCCAACGACCCACCCCCGTTTTGGCGAGGTCTGGTTGGCGGCATTCTATGGTGGATGCCGTGACTTCGAACCTCGACCTTTCCGGCGTACCGACCTGGTCGCCGCGTGAAGTCGAGCTGTTGGAGGTCACCTTGCAGCTGCTGCAGGAGAACGGCTACGACCGGCTGACGGTTGATGCGGTCGCGGCCACCGCGCGCGCGAGCAAGGCCACGGTGTACCGCCGTTGGCCCTCGAAGGCCGAATTGGTGTTGGCCGCGTTCACCGAGGGCATCCGCCAGGTCGCGGTCCCACCTGATACCGGCACGCTGCGCGGCGATCTGTTGCGACTGGGTGAGCTGGTTTGCCAACAGGTCGCGCAGCACGCCGGCACCATGCGTGCCGTGTTGGTGGAGGTATCGCGCAATGCCGCGCTGAACGAGGTGATGCAGCACCAGTTCATCGATCAGCGCAAGGCGTTGGTCCTGCACATTCTGGGACGGGCCGTCGACCGGGGCGAGATCGAGGCCGACGCCATCGATGACGACCTCTGGGACGTATTGCCGGGATATCTGATCTTCCGGTCGCTGGTCTCGGGCCGTGCGCCTACCGCACACACCGTGGCGACTCTCGTCGATCAAGTGGTTCTGCCGGGCCTCACTCGTCGAGCCGGCTGATGGCGCCCGCACGAAATTGCGGCGCTGCGCACTATTGAACCGTACGGTTCCGTACCGTACGCTTACTTCTCATTCGACCCGCCCACGGATACCGAGAGGCTTCCGGTGAAGAGACCGTCGTTTGTGCCCCTGGTCCGGCGTGGGTGGATGGTCTTAGTGGCGGTCGCGGTGGTGGCCGTCGCGGCATTCTGCGTGTATCGGCTGCACGGCATCTTCGGCTCGGGCGACACCACATCGACCGGCGGTGACGGCGCCGAGGAGATCGTCCCGTTCAACCCTAAAGACGTCGTCTACGAGGTATTCGGCGCCCCGGGGGCTGTCGCCACCATCAACTATCTCGATGTCAACGCCGCTCCCCAGCAGGTCATCGATGCCTCGCTGCCCTGGCGATATCAGGCGACGACGACCGAGCCGGCCGTCATCGCAGATCTGCGGGCACAGGGCGACGGCGACACGCTGGGCTGTCGCATCTTGATCGACGGCGAACTCAAGGACGAAAGGACCGCGAACGCCGTGAGCGCCTACACCTTCTGCTTAGACAAGTCCGGATGAGCGAGCCCGGCCGGCCGCCCTTCTGGCCACGCACCATCCGGCGCCTGGCGCTGCCGATCGTGCTGTTCTGGGTGGCCCTTGCCGCCGTGACGAACAGCCTCGTGCCGCAGCTGGAGGTGGTGGCCGAAGCCCACAACGTGGGGATGAGCTCGCACGACGCCCCCTCGTACCAGGCGGCGAAGCGCATCGGAAAAGTGTTCCAGCAGTACGACACCGACAGCGCGGCGATGATCGTCATCGAAGGAGACCAGCCACTCGGTGCCGATGCGCACCGGTTCTACGACACCCTGGTAGCCAAACTTCAGGACGACACCAGGCACGTCCAGCACATCCAAGACTTCTGGGGCGATCCGCTGACCGCCGCCGGTTCGCAGAGCAACGACGGCAAAGCGGCGCTGGCGCAAGTGTTTCTGGCCGGAAGCCAGGGCGAGACGTTGGCCAATGAGTCGGTGGCCGCCATCCGCGCCATCGTCGAGCAGACGCCGGCGCCGCCCGGCGTCCACGCCTACGTGACGGGCGCCGCCCCGCTGGTAGCCGCCCAATTCTCGGTCGGCAGCGAAGGCACCAACAAGGTCACCGCGATCACCTTCCTGGTGATCGCGCTCATGCTGTTCGCCGTCTACCGATCGATCGGCACCACGCTGCTGGCGCTGCTCACCGTCGCAATCGAGATGGCCGCCGCGCGTGGATTCGTCGCCTTCCTCGGCTACCACGAAATCATCGGATTATCGACGTACTCAACGAATCTGATGACCCTGCTGGCGATCGCTGCGGGAACCGACTACGCGATCTTCATCATCAGCCGCTATCAGGAGGCACGCGCGGCCGGTGACGACCCGGAGACAGCGTTCTACACCATGTACCGGGGCACCGCCCATGTCGTGATCGGCTCGGGCCTGACTATCTCCGGCGCGTAGTCGGTTCCCGCAGCGATCGCCAGCAGGGTCATCAGATTCGTTGAGTACGTCGATAATCCGATGATTTCGTGGTAGCCGAGGAAGGCGACGAATCCACGCGCGGCCGGTGACGACCCGGAGACAGCGTTCTACACCATGTACCGGGGCACCGCCCATGTCGTGATCGGCTCGGGCCTGACTATCTCCGGCGCCGTGTACTGCCTGACCTTCACCCGGCTGCCCTACTTCCACACCCTCGGGCTGCCCGCCGCCATCGGCATTTTCGTCGCGCTGATTGCCGCGTTGACCCTGACATCGGCGGTGCTCACGCTGGGCAGTCGGTTCGGATTCTTCGAGCCCAACCGGGCGATGCGCACCCGCGGCTGGCGCCGGATCGGTGCCGCCATCGTTCGGTGGCCCGGACCCATCCTGGTGGTGGCCTGCGGCGTGGCCCTGATCGGCCTGCTTGCCCTGCCGGGCTACAAGACCAGCTACGACGCCCGTATCTACATGCCGGATCGTGCCCCGGCCAACATCGGTTATGCGGCGGCCGAACGCCATTTCTCGCAAGCTCGGCTGAACCCCGAGTTGCTGATGATCGAAGCGGACCACGACCTGCGCAACCCGGCATCCTTCTTGGTCTTGGAACGCGTCGCCAAGGCGGTGTTCCACACGCCGGGCATCGCCAAAGTTCAATCGATGACCCGGCCATTGGGCACGCCGCTGAAGCACACGTCGATACCGTTTTCGGTCGGCCAGGGAAACGTCGCGCAGACCCAGAATCTGAAATACCAGATGGACCGGGCGGCCGATCTGCTCAAGCAGGCAGCCGAAGCCGAGAAGTCGATCCACACGCTGGAACAGCAATATGCGCTACAGCAGCAGCTTGCCGATGCCACCCACTCCGAAACCCAGAGCTTTCACGACACCGTTGACCTCACCAACGAATTGCGTGACCAGATTGCGAACTTCGACGACTTTTTCCGGCCGATCCGCAGTTACTTCTACTGGGAACCGCACTGCTTCGACATCCCGGTGTGCGGGGCGCTACGCAACGTGTTCGACCTGCAGGACGGCATCGACAAGCTCAGCGAGAAGCTCGGACAGCTCACGAAGACGTTGGACAAGTTGGATGCCCTGCAACCGCAGTTGGTGGAGCTGATTCCGTCCCAGATCGAAAGCCAGCGGGTCAACCGCGACCTGGCGCTGAACAACTACGCCACCAACTCCGGGATCAGCGACCAGTCCGCCGCCGCCAACGACAACCCGGCCGCCATGGGCCAGGCCTTCGACGAAGCCAAGAACGACGACTCCTTCTACCTGCCGCCCGAAGCGTTCGACAACGCTGAGTTCAAACGCGGGATGAAACTGTTCATGTCGCCGGACGGCAAAGCGGCGCAGATGATCATCACCCACGAGGGCGATCCGGCGACCCCCGAAGGCATCGCGCACATCGACTCGATTCGCAACGCCGCGAAGGAAGCCTTGAAAGGTACTCCGCTGCAGGGCTCACACATCTACCTCGCCGGCACCGCCTCGACCTACAAGGACATCGCCGACGCTGCCAAATACGACCTGCTGATCGCCGGGATCGCCGCGCTGAGCCTGATTCTGTTGATCATGATGATCATCACCCGCAGTCTGGTCGCCGCGATCGTCATCGTGGGCACCGTTGCGCTTTCGCTGGGGGCCTCCTTCGGGCTGTCGGTGCTGGTGTGGCAGTACCTGTTCGGCATCCATCTGTACTGGATCGTGTTGGCCCTGGCCGTCATTCTGTTGCTGGCGGTGGGCTCGGACTACAACCTGCTGTTGATCTCGCGGTTCAAGGAGGAGATCGGTGCGGGCCTCAATACCGGGATCATCCGGGCGATGGGCGGCACGGGATCGGTGGTGACCGCCGCCGGCCTGGTGTTCGCCGCAACCATGGCGTCGTTCATCTTCAGTGACCTGCGGATCCTCGGCCAGATCGGGACCACTATCGCGCTCGGCCTGCTGTTCGACACGTTGATCGTGCGGTCGTTCATGACGCCGTCCATCGCGGCGCTGCTCGGGCGCTGGTTCTGGTGGCCTCAACGGGTGCGCCAGCGGCCCGCGGTGACCGCGGGCGGCTGGTCCGACAGTGTCCGCGAGGACGTGGTCCAACCGACCTGACGTTGCGCGGGCTGAGCTCAGTCCGCGACGGGGCGCAGATCGTGGGCGAAATGGTAGTTTTTATGCCATGAGGACAACCATCGACCCGGCGGGGCGTTTGGTGATCCCCAAGCGGATTCGCGATCGCCTTGGCTTGCGCGGGAACGAAGAGGTGGAGATCACGGAGCGCGATGGACGAATCGAGATTGAACCAGCATCTACCGACGTCGAATTGGTTCGGGAAGGTTCGGTCCTTGTCGCGCGTCCGGACCGTGAGCTGCCCCCATTGACCGACGAAATCGTTCGCGAGACGTTGGATCGTGTGCGACGGTGATCACGCCCGACACCAGCGTTCTTGTGGCCGGATTCGCAACCTGGCACGAAGCGCACCGACCCGCCGCGCGTGCCCTTAACCGGGGCGTTCATCTGGTCGCACACGCGGCGGTGGAAACCTATTCCGTTCTCACGCGCCTACCACCACCGCATCGCGTAGCGCCCGCGGCAGTTCACGCGTACTTGGCCGACGTTACGTCCGCCGACTACCTCACGCTGGACGCACGATCGCATCGCGAGTTGATCAACTACCTTGCGGCGCAGAACGTCACCGGTGGCGCAACCTATGACGCGCTCGTCGGATCGACCGCGATGGCTGCTGGAGCAACGCTGTTGACACGCGACCGGCGAGCAGTCAGGACCTACGAGCTGCTGCAAGTGGATTACGAACTGGTGACCTGAAGCGGATCAGGATTTTTGGGCGGCAGTCTTTTTGGCCGGTGCTTTCTTAGCCGGCGTCTTCTTTGCCGGTGCCTTTTTGGCCGGGCTGTTCTCGGCTGTCGACCGCTTCTTCACGCTGGCCTCCAACTTGGCCAGCAGGTCGGAGACATCCTCGGTGGCATCCAGTTCGGCGGGCCGCTCCTCGGGAGTGAACGCCTCGTCGCCTTCGAGTTTGGCGGCGATCAACTCGTGCAACTGGTCCTGATAGGTGTCGTGGTAGCGGTCCGGGTCGAAATCGTCGGCCATGGACTCCACCACCTGTCCGGCCATCTTCAGCTCGGCCGGCTTGATCTCGACCTTGGTATCCAAGGCGGGGAAGTCCGGGTCGCGGATCTCGTCCGGCCATAGCAGGGTGTGCACCACCATCACCTCGCGCTTGGAGAAGTCCTTGATCCGCAGCGCCGCCAGCCGGGTCTTGTTGCGCAGCGCGAAGTGGACGATCGCCACTCGGTCGGTCTCGGCTAGCGTCTTGGCCAGCAGCACATAGGATTTGATCGATTTCGACGCCGGTTCCAGGAAGTAGCTGCGGTCATAGAGCATCGGGTCCAGGTCCGCGGCCGGCACGAACTCGAGCACGGCGATCTCATGGTCACGCTCTTCGGGGAGGTTAGCGATGTCGTCGTCGGTGATCACCACCATCCGGCCGTCGTCGGACTCATATGCCCGCGCGATATCGCCGTAGTCGACTACTTCACCGCACTCCTCGCAGACCCGTCGGTAGCGGATCCGGCCGTGGTCCTTGGCATGGACCTGACGGAACTTGATGTCGTGGTCTTCGGTGGCGCTGTACACCTTCACAGGCACGTTGACCAGACCGAATGCGATCGAACCCTTCCAGATGGAGCGCATGGAGTCAGTATGCCCACCCCGGCGCGTGGGCAACCGGGTTTAGTGCGAGGGGTGCCAGGCGCTGACCGCCCAGATCACGATGACATCGAGCGCGATCACGATGATCGCCCACACCGGGTAGTGCGGCAGCCAGAGGAACATGCCCACGATCGAAATCGACGCCATCACCACCGCGGCCGCCCGGGCCCACGACTTACCCCAGAACAGGCCGAAAGCTACCGCGGTCAGCGCCACGCCCAGCACGATCAGAATCCAGCCCCACACCGTGGTGTTGAACTCGTAGACGTAGTCGAGGTCGCCTTGCCCGACGACCACCAGGTCGTCGCCGCCCAGTGCGGAAATGCCCTGGAGAACCGTCAGTAGCGCCGAGGTCAGGATCAGCGCGGCGGCGGCGAACGTCGCACTGCCTGCCAGCACCTGCTTGGTCGGGAGGTGTGCTTTGGGGGAGGTCTCGCTCATCGATATCTCCTGACTTCGGGAAAGAACGAAGCAACGTTACCCCCGCGCACCGCCAACCCGACGTAGGTTGGCAGCATGGGCGCTGAGTCCGTCAAGACCCGGGTCACGCTGACCAACGCCGACAAGGTGCTTTACCCCGGCACGGGCACCACCAAGGCGCAGGTCTTCGACTACTACACCCGAATCGCCGCAGTGATGCTGCCGCACATCGCGGGACGCCCGGCGACGCGCAAACGCTGGCCCGACGGTGTCGAGCAGGGCTCGTTCTTCGAAAAGCAGCTGGCCGCCTCGGCGCCGGGCTGGTTGGCCCGCGCCGAAATTCAGCATCGCTCCGGCATCACCACCTATCCGATCATCGAGGACGTCGACGGCCTGGCCTGGATCGCCCAGCAGGCCGCACTGGAAGTTCATGTGCCGCAGTGGCGTTTCGAAGCCGAGTGGACGCACGGTGGAAAGGTGCTCAAGCCCGGGCAGGCGACCCGTCTGGTGTTCGACCTGGATCCCGGCGAGGGCGTGACGATGAGTCAACTCGCCGAGGTGGCACGAGCCATCCGAGACCTGATGTCCGAGCTGGAGCTGGACACCTTTCCGGTCACCAGCGGCAGCAAGGGAATTCACGTATACGCCGCCCTCGAGCGCCCGGTGAGCAGCTCCGGTGCGGCCACGGTGGCCAAACGCGTTGCCCAACAACTGGAAACCGCGATGCCCGAGCTGGTGACCGCGACCATGGCCAAAAAACTGCGGGCCGGCAAGGTCTTTCTGGACTGGAGTCAGAACAACGCGGCCAAGACCACCATTGCGCCGTATTCCCTGCGCGGCCGAGACCATCCGACGGTCGCCGCCCCACGCACCTGGGCCGAACTGGACGACCCGGACCTGCGCCAGCTGCGCTACGACGAAGTGCTGGAGCGGGTCGCCCACGACGGCGACCTGTTGGCCGATCTAGACGGCCCCCTGGCAGGGCAAGATCGACTGGCCGTATACCGGGCCAAGCGTGACGCGGGCCGGACACCCGAACCGGTGCCGGCCGCGGCGCCGGCGCCGGGCGAGGGCAACAGTTTCGTCATCCAGGAGCATCATGCCCGTCGGCTGCACTACGACTTCCGGCTGGAGCGCGACGGGGTGTTGGTGAGCTGGGCGGTGCCCAAGAACCTTCCGGAGACGACGTCGGTCAACCATCTCGCGGTGCGCACCGAGGACCATCCGCTGGAGTACGGCAGCTTTGAGGGCACCATCCCCAAGGGCGAGTACGGCGCCGGCACCGTGCGCATCTGGGATTCGGGTACCTACGTGACCGAGAAGTTCGAGTGCCCCGCCGGGAAAAGCGCGGAGAAGGGGGAGGTGATCGTTGTGCTCGCCGGCAGCCGGATCTCCGGGCGATACGCGCTGATCCGCACCGGCGGTGACCAGTGGCTGGCGCACCGGATGAAAGACCAGCAGGCATTCACGTTCGACGGGCTGGCCCCGATGCTGGCCACCCACGGTTCGGTGGCGCGGCTCGATCCCAGTCAGTGGGCCTTCGAAGGCAAGTGGGACGGCTACCGGTTGCTGGTGGAGGCCGACCACGGTCGGCTGCGGTTGCGCGCCCGCAGCGGGCGCGACGTCACCGGCGAATACCCGCAGCTGCCGTTTCCGGCCGCCGACCTGGCCGAGCACCACGTAGTGCTCGACGGCGAACTCGTTGCGCTCGACGACGAGGGTGTCCCGAGCTTTGCGGAGATGCAGCACAGCGCCCGTTCGGACAGGTTGGAGTTCTGGGCGTTCGACCTGCTCTACCTCGACGGGCGCCCGCTGCTGCGGGTGGCGTATCGGGATCGCCGCCGCCTCCTGGAAACCCTGGCGCGCGGGACCGACCTGGTGGTCAAAGACCTCTTGACACCCGACGGTGCGAAGGCACTCGAGCAGTCCCGCGGCCTCGGCTGGGAAGGGGTAGTCGCCAAGAAGTGGGATTCGCCCTATCAGGCCGGGCGCCGTTCTACGGCGTGGGTCAAGGAGAAGTACTGGCGGACCCAGGAGGTCGTGATCGGCGGCTGGCGGGCCGGTGAGGGTGCTCGAGCCGGGGGTATCGGGTCGCTGCTGATGGGCATTCCCGACGGTGACGGCCTGCGTTTCGTCGGTCGGGTCGGTACGGGTTTCACCGAGCGTCAGCTGGCCGCGCTGAAGACGATGTTGGTGCCGCTACGTGCCGGCGAATCACCTTTCGGGGCGCCGCTTCCCGCGCCAGACGCCAAGGGCGTCACGTTTGTGGAACCGACTGTGGTGGGGGAGGTGCGGTTCAGCGAACGGACCGCCGACGGTCGACTGCGCCAGCCCAGCTGGCGCGGACTACGCCCCGACAAGACCCCTGACGAGGTAGTGGGTGAGGATTGACCGGTGCGATGGGTGACCTATCGAAGCGAAGACGGTGAGCGCACGGGTGTGCTGGACGGGGACCTGATCCATGCGCTAGCGCCCGGCGTGACGCTGCTGGAGCTGATCCGGCTCGGCCCCGATGGCCTGCGCGACGCCGGTGAACGGGCGTTGACGACACCGTCGGCGACGGTGCGGGCCGACCAGGTGGCGCTGATGGCGCCGATCCCGCGTCCACCGTCGATCCGCGACAGCCTGTGCTTCCTGGACCACATGCGCAACTGCCTGTCCGCGACCGGCCGCAGCCGCGACCTCGACGACACCTGGTACCGAATACCGGCGTTCTACTTCGCCTGCCCGGCAACGGTTCTGGGCCCCTACGACGACGCGCCCATAGCGCCAGGCAGTGTCTGCCAGGATTTCGAACTGGAGGTCGCCGCGATCATCGGCACGTCCGGCGCAAATCTGTCGGTGGAACAAGCCGAGCAGGCCATCATCGGATACACCATCTTCAATGACTGGTCGGCGCGGGATCTGCAAGCTCAGGAGGGCGTGCTGGCGATCGGGCAGGCCAAGGGCAAGGACAGCGGGGTCACGCTGGGGCCCTACCTGGTCACCCCGGACGAACTGGAGTCCTACCGCCGCAACGGCAGACTCAGCCTGCACGCCACCGCGATCGTCAACGACGTGATCGTGGGCCTCGGGTCGACCGAAGCCATGGACTGGAGCTTCGGCGAGATCATCAGCTACGCGTCGCGTGGGGTGCCACTGGAACCGGGTGACGTCTTCGGATCCGGCACCGTGCCCACCTGCACACTGCTCGAACATCTCGATCCCGCCCTCCCGCAACCGTTTCCGGGCTGGCTCAGTGATGGCGATGTGGTGACCCTGCAGGTGCAGGGCCTTGGCGAGGTTCGCCAGACGGTGCGCGCCAGCGCTCCGCCGATACCGCTGGCGGAGCGCCCGCGCCCCTAACTTGCCTAGGACGCCTAGGACGCCTAAGACGCCTAAGACGCCGTGACGGTCACCTTGATGGTGGAGGCGCCATCTGAGGTGATGATCAGCTGCGAGGCGTTGGGTCCGGAGGTGACGTGTCCGCCGGTCACGTTGACCGTGTAGCCGTTCGGGTACTGGCTGGCCGGTACCGAGATGGTGGTCTGGGAACCGGCGCCGAAGCTGCCGGAGCCGTCGGCCTGGTCGGTGGAGTAGCTGAAGGAGAAGACGCCGCCAGAGAACGACCAGGAGGTCGGGGTGCCCGAGATGAGCTGCGGGTAGGGCTGGGACAGGGCGTCAAGCTTGTCCCAGTTGACGTTGTCGCCGACCGGCGCCTTGCTCGGGTCGTACACCAGCGCCTGATCGTCCGGCGAGATGCTGGTGATGTCCTTGCCGGAGTAAGCCCATTCGGACCAGCCGAACAGATAGTGGTTGGACCCCTGCACGCTCGCGTCAATGGCTCCGATGTTGTTGGTGGCGCCGAACTCGCTGAGCCATCCCGGAACGTTGTGCTCCTGCATGTAGTCCATCGCGTACCCGAACACGACGTCGGCATTCCAGTCGCAGCCGAAGCTGGTGCCCGGGAACAGTGATGCCGTGAGGCAATAGTGGTGGAAGGAGAAGGCCGAGTTGGGGTCGTCCACCGTGCCCAGGTGGGTCGGCACCGGCAGGCTGCCGAACAGGGTGTTGGGTTCGAAGAACACGGTCTTGTTCGGGTCGACGGACCGGATGGCCGCGTCGATCTGGTTGTAGAACGGGGTCAGCTGCTGGGCGTCGAAGTAGGTGTTGCCCAACAGGCTGCCCAGCCAGTGCGAACCGGCCCATGGCTCGTTCATGATGTCGTAGCCGGCGACGTTGGGGTCGCCCTTGAAGTAGTTGGCGACGGCCTGCCACGACAACGCGTAGTGGTTCTGCAGCCCTATCCCGTCGGAGGCTTTGGTGTTGGCCCAGAACGTATCCCAGGCGTGGTTCTCTGCCGGGCTCAAGGGGTAGGTGGCCGGGAAGCCTAGACCGACGTGGGGGAGCCCGCCGTTGAAGGTGGCCCAGTCCGGAGCACCCTCGCCGCCGAACTGCTCGTTGTACAGGTCCTGATGCATGTCGAGAATCGCGACGATGTGGTGCCGGGCCAGCATGTCTACGGTTTCCTTGACCGAGGCCAGGTAGGCGTAGTCGATGACGCCGGGTTGTGGCTCCACCCCGGCCCAGATGATGCCCAGGCGCACCGAATTGAAGCCGTTGGCGGCCAGGAACGCAGCGTCGTCCTCGCTGAAGCCGTCGCTGGACGGTGCGTAGGGCGCGACCTTGTAGACCTGGTTGAGGCCGTGCCAGATGACGACTTGTCCGTCGCTGTTGGTGAGCCAGCCGTTGGACACCTCGACCGGTGGGGCGACGGTTCCGGTGATGCCGCCGGGCAGGGTGCCGTAGTGGCCGACCGCGCCGTGGGTTCCGTCGAGCAGGCCGGCGACGCCGCCGACGCCGCCGAGTGCGGGCAGTCCGCTGGCGGTGGCGCCGTTGCCGGCGCCGCCGCCGTGGCCGCCGTTGCCGAACAGCCGTGGCCGCCTTGCCGAACAGCCAGGCGGCGGCGCCGCCGTCGCCGCCGGCGGCCCCAGTCCCGCCCGCCCCGCCGGCGCCGCCGTCGCCGAAGATCCCGACCGCTGCGCCGCCGTGGCCGCCGGCGACACCGTCGGTGGTGCTGTTCCAGCCGGCGCCGCCGTCACCGAAGAGCCAGCCGCCGTTGCCGCCGTCGGGGTGGTCTTGGGTGCCGGGGGCGCCGTTGCCGATGACCGTCGAGCCGAAGAGCTGGTTGATGGCGCCGTCGACCTGGGTGCCCAGGTCGCTGTCGATCCACTTCTGGCCGAGGTCGTGCAGGCCGGTGTAGAGGTCGAAGGCCACCGCGGGGCTCGGTTCGGCCAGGGCGGCAAAGGCGGCGTCCCAGTGCGCCGAGGACAGGAAGGTGTCCCACGCGGAGGCGTCGAAAACCGCGCCACCGTCAAGAGCGCCGTCGGCGGTAACGAACGGGGTGAACAGCACGTCCATCATGTCGTCGAGGTCGGCGTGGGCCGGCGGGGTGATGGGCGCGATCGCCAAAAACGCGGCGACTCCGACAACCTTGCTGCCCACAACCTTGCTGCGGTGACGAGACATCTCGACAAACCCTTCTCATGGACACGCGCGGTTTCTTAACTGTGTCTGAGAAGGTAAACGAGTTACTTATCCTGCGCAAGGTTGGCGCCGGGGCGGCGCGGGCGTCGGCGGGTCGCCGCCTAGGACGCCGTGACGGTCACCTTGACGTTGGAGGCGCCGGAGTCGGACGTGATGATCAGCTCCGAGGCGTTGGGTCCGGAGGTGACGTGTCCGCCGGTCACGTTGACCGTGTAGCCGTTGGGGTATTGGCTGGTCGGAACGGAGATGGTGGTCTGTGCTCCGGCGGCGAAGGCTCCGGAGCCGTCGGCGTGGTCGGTGGAGTAGCTGAACGAGAAGACGCCGCCAGAGAACGACCAGGAGGTCGGGGTGCCCGAGATGAGCTGCGGGTAGGGCTGGGACAGGGCGTCGAGTTTGTCCCAGTTGACGTTGTCGCCGACCGGCGGCTTGGTCAGGTCGTAGACCAGCGCCTGATCGTTTGGTGAGGTACTGGTGATGTCGCCTCCGGTGTAGGCCCATTCGGTCCAGCCGATCAGATGCTGGTTGGCGGCGTTCATGCCGGCGGTGATGGTCGGGATGTTGTTGGTGGCGCCGAACTCGCTGAGCAGTGCCGGGATGTTGTGCTCCTGCGCATAGTCCATCGCGTAGCCGAGGACGACGTCGGCATTCCAGTCGCAGCCGAAGCTGGTGCCCGGGAATAGCGACGTCGTCATGCAGTAGTGGTGGAAGGAGAAGGCGGTGTTGGGGTCGTCCACCGTACCCAGGTGGTTGGGCACCGGAAGGCTGGCGTCGAGGGTGGTCGGACCGAAGAACACGGTCTTGTTCGGGTCGACCGATCGGATCGCCGCGTCGATCTGGTTGTAGAACGGGGTCAGCTGCTGGGCGTCGAAGTACGAGTTGCCCAACAGGCTGTCCAGCCAGTGCGAACCGGCCCACGGTTCGTTCATGATTTCGTAGCCGGCCACGTTGGGGTCGCCCTTGAAGTAGTTGGCGACGGCCTGCCACATCAGCGCGTACTGGTTCTGCAGCCCGATCCCATTGGGGCCGTCGGTGTTGGCCCAGAACGCATCCCAGGCGTGGTTCTGCGCCGGGCTGACGAAGTAGCTGCCCGGGAATCCGGCCTCGATGTTGGGCTGCCCGCCGGTGATGGTGGCCCAGTCCGGCGCGCCGTCGCCGCCCAGGCTGCCGCTGTAGAGGTCTTGGTGCATGTCGAGGATGGCGACGATGTTGTGGTTGGCCAGGATCTGCACGGTCTGTTGGATCGAGGCCAGGTAGTTGTAGTCGATGACGCCGGGTTGCGGTTCGACGCCGGCCCAGATGACGCCCAGGCGTACGGCGTTGAAGCCGTTGGCGGCCAGGAACGCGGCGTCGTCGTCGCTGAACCCACCAGCGGAGGGCTCGTAGGGGGCGATCTTGTAGACCTGGTTGAGGCCGTGCCACATGACGACCTGTCCGTCGCTGTTGGTGAGCCAGCCGTTGGACGCCTCGACTGGTGGGGCGACGGTTCCGGTGATGCCGCCGGGCAGGGTGCCGTAGNCGCTGTCGATCCACTTCTGGCCGAGGTCGTGCAGGCCGGTGTAGAGGTCGAAGGCCACCGCGGGGCTCGGTTCGGCCAGGGCGGCAAAGGCGGCGTCCCAGTGCGCCGAGGACAGGAAGGTGTCCCACGCGGAGGCGTCGAAAACCGCGCCACCGTCAAGAGCGCCGTCGGCGGTAACGAACGGCGTGAACAAGACGTCCATCATGTCGTCGAGGTCGGCGTGGGCCGGCGGGGTGATGGGCGCGATCGCCAAAAACGCGGCGACTCCGACAACCTTGCTGCCCACAACCTTGCTGCGGTGACGAGACATCTCGACAAACCCTTCTCTGACGTGCCTATTTCTGAGGCCTGTCTGAGAAGCTAAATGAGCTACTTAACAACGCGCAAGGGTGCGGCAGAAATGGAGTGCGATTCGGTTGTCGGCTTGCGCGACCGCAGCTCTGCTGGATCGGTGGTTTTGGCTGGTGGGCGCGTTGCAACGCCGTCATGGGTCAGATCGAGCGATAGTTCGCTAGGACAATTATTTCGACTGCCCGATCAGCACTGAGTTGCGGCGCGAATCCACTGGCGCCGGGCGTCGCTCTGCCCGGCCTCCGATGCTGCGGCGCGAAGCAGGCGGATAACCCGTTGGTGGTCGCCGTTGCCGATGCGCAGATCGACCGGCAGATACTTTTGTGTCTTCATGTGTGAATACCCCCTGCAGGTCACGCAACGAGAACTGCAGTACCCGACCGCTTTGGGCGGTCAGTGCACGTACTGGTCAACGCTGGCGGCGGCGGAATGTATCCCGAATCGGCCGGTCAAAACAGTGAGCGTGCACACGCGTGTGCAACAACGTGACTGGTGTCACCCCGCCTTGGCGATGACGTGCTCGGCGAACCGCTCCAGGTTGCGGATCTTGGTGTCCAACGGCTCGGTGTCGGGTCCGACGATGTAGGGCACCCGGAAGCCGACGATGACGTCGGTGACGCCCTTGTCTTCCAGGCGCTTGATGCCGTCGAGGGTGAATCCGTCGACCGAGATCACGTGGATCTCGAACGGGTCATCGGCGCGGCCCTCCTCCTCGCGGAGCTGCTTGAGCCGGGTGATGAGCCCATCGAGCTCGGCCGGGTCGCCACCGCCGTGCATCCAGCCGTCGTGCCGGGCCGCACGGCGCAGCGCGGCTTCGGCGTGGCCGCCGATCAGGATCGGGATCGGCTGCGACGGAGCCGGGGCCATCTTGGTCTTGGGGATGTCGTAGAACTCGCCGTGGAACTCGAAGTAGTCGCCGGTGGTGAGCCCCTGGATGATCTCGATGCACTCGTCCATCCGCTTGCCGCGCCGGGCGAACGGCACTCCCATCAACTCGTAGTCCTCCGGCCACGGGCTGGTGCCCACGCCCAGTGCCAGCCGGTTGTTGATCATCGCGGCCAGCGAGCCGGCCTGCTTGGCGACCAAGGCCGGCGGGCGGATGGGCAGCTTGACCACGAACGGGGTGAACCGCAGCGTGCTGGTGACCGCGCCCAGCGCTGCGATCAAGACGAAGGTCTCGATGAAGGCCTTGCCGTCGAGGAATTCCCGGTTGCCGTCGGGGGTGTACGGGTATTTCGAGTCGGATTCGAACGGGTAGGCGATACTGTCGGGAATCGTCATGCTGTGGTACCCGGCGGCCTCGGCGGCCTTGGCGAGCGGAATGTAGTAGCTCGGGTCGGTCATCGCTTCGGCGTAGGTAAACCGCACGTCGTCTCCTCGGTCTCGGGTATTGGGGCGCTGTTCTCTGCATAGCAGACTGGCCCGGCCCGACCCGCGTGGGGGAGTGCGATCACATGCGCGGCGGCATCGCGATCTCGACATCCTCCAAGGCAAACGGCGGATATCCGGCGGCGCCGATCACGGTCAGCGTGCCCCACGGCGTCCGCTCGGCGACGCGCCCTTGCGCGGTGTGCTCGCCAATCCGGATGCTGACCTTCGAACCGGTGGCATTGGCCCCCGGAAGTTCTGCAAAAAGCATTCCCTGCCAATGGTATTGGCCATCGATCGGATCGAAATACCCGGTCAGTCGGACTCGCGTCGGGTAGTCCTCGCTGTTGTGGGTGAGGACCGCCGGGCCGTCGTAGATTTCGTCATCGACTGGTTCGGAGCCGGTGAGGTAGAACCGGGAAATCCCGCGGGTCGGCAACACTGGGTGCACCCGCAGCCGTGGCGAGCGAGACTCGATGCGGCTGGCTCCACTGCGCCGCAGGGCATCAATGATCCCGGCCACGTACCGGGCCTGCCGGCGGGTGTGCGGACCGGGAATCTGGAATCGGTTGGGGAGGCCATGCCGGGCGACGGCGTCGTCGGTTGAGGCGGCCGTGCCGATCAGTGTCCGGGCGGTCAGCTCTTCGCCGTCGGCGGTCCGCACCGTCCAGGTGTCGGTGCCGCTGTCGAATCGGGTGGTCGCGTTCGTTGCATCGACGGCGCGAACGTCGTCGATCAACCCGTGCAGCCGTGTCGGGTCACCCAGCGCCACTACGTCGAGGACGCCCTTGCGGCTCACAGGAATCCGGCCCGCCGCCACATCCGCCGGGCCAGTCCGCCCATCAGCCCGACTTCGGTGAAGAATGCGGCCAGCGGCGCGAACGACGAACGGGACGCCGCATGGAAGTGCGGGTTGGCCCGCGCCACCCGGCGCGCCTCGCGGCCGTCCAGCCCGACTCGGCTGTAGACGACCGGCAGGGTGAACAGGTGGCGGTAGAACGGTCCGCCGACACCCTGCAGGTTGGCCAGCAGAAGCCGGCGGTAGCGGGGCATCGCCGGGACGCTGCGCCGCAGACCGTCGCGGGCGTACTGAATGTGGCGGGCTTCCTCGGTGACATGGATGCGCATCACGCGTCGCACGATCGGCTGCAGGTCCGGGTCGTCGAGGATCTGGCGTTGCAGCGAGTCGAAGATCTCCTCGCCGACCAGCGCCGCGCCCCACAAGATGCTGCCGCGGAACAGGAAGGGAAGCGCGTTGATGACAATGCGCTGGTGCAGTCGCGGGCGTACCGGCACTCCGCCGATCCGGTCGATGGTCTTGCCGAACATCAGCATGTGGCGGGTCTCGTCACCCAGTTCGGTCAGCGAGTAGTGCGTGGTGCGTGCGGTGGGGTTCTTGTGCATCATGTCGCGCAGCAGGGCTTGGTTGAGGATGTTCTCGAACCAGATGCCGGCCGACAGGACGTTGACCAGTTCCTGGCGCGACATCTCGATCTGCTGTTCGCGGGTCATGGCCTCCCACAGACCGGTGCCGTAGAGGGTGCACATCCGCGGCGGCAGGAAGAACTTGTCCTCCTCCAGCGGAGCGTTCCAGTCGATGTCGACGACCGGTGCGTAGGACTTTTTCACCGAGCCCTTCAGCAGCCGCTCGGCAAATTCCTCCCGAGTCGGTTCGCTCGGCCGCACCGCAGTGGTCATCACGGAATCCCTTCTCGATCGGACTTCAAAAACTAGGAGTCGCAACAAGGCATGTCAATACCGACGGTACCGGATACCTCCGGTTCGATGTGTGATACCCATCACACGCCTTGGCGTGGCGGTATTCCCGCTGAAAGCCCCGGTGAAGCCGACGCCGGCACTGCCACAATTGTGGCCATGCGACCGGGTCTGGCGGACCGCAGAGCTGAGACGTCAGCTCTGTGCACGTTCCTGGACGCCGCCCTGGCCCAGCCCGCGACCCTGCTGCTCGAAGGCGAAGCCGGCATCGGAAAATCCACGCTTGTGTGGGAGGCGGCCGCGACGGAGCGGGGCTACCAGGTGTTCTCGGCGGTGGGCGCTCCGACCGAGGTCCGCTACGCCTACGCCGCGGTGGCAGACCTGCTCGGCGGTGTCGACGTCGAGGTGGCAGAACACGGCTCTGTCCGGATCGATCCGGCGCCTGAGGATCACCTCGCTGACGCGGGGCGGTGTGCACTCGCTGATTTCCACCCGGCTGGGGTGTACCTTGCCTCGGCCTTCGATCACGCGAATTCACGAAATATCTTGCGGCAATCCATTTTTCGCTATCGAACTGGCGCGCTTCATCGCCGAAGACCTGGACAAGGCCGTCGTGCGTCTGCCGGGCAGTTTTGCGGCGCTGGTGAGCGACCACATCGGGCAGCGTATACAGCGCCGCCGGCTCGTCAACGCGCCGGGCGATGCACCGTCGCCTTGCCGAGACCGTCGAAGAGGCTGAGCTGGCCGCGCGTCATTTGGCGTTGGCGGGCCATCAGTGCCGACCCGGAGGTGCTGCTGGCGCTCGACGAGGCTGCCACGGTGACCCAGGAACGAGGAGCGCCGGCAGTAGCGGCTGAACTGATCGAACTCGCGATCAATCTGGGCGGCGGCACCCCAGTGCGGCGAATGAGGGCTGCTGAAAAGCATTTTCGCACCGCAACTTGGCGATCCGCTCGCGCGCCAGCCTGCACGCCGCGCTCAATCCAGAGTGAATTTCCAGGGAAACCCCTGGTTTCATACGGGGTCTTCTTCATTAGCGTCGGTCCGATGGGCGACGGTGAATCGGGGCGTCAGTGCTTCCTTGTCGAGTGGTACCAACCCGATCTCGTTGAAGCGGCGGTCGACGCCGCTATCGATCGACTCTCCGGCGCCGCTGCGGCCGTTCGTGCCACGTTGCTGGTCACGCTGACCTCGCCAAGCGACGAGACCCTGTTCGGGGTGGTTGCGGCGGACTCCGCCGATGCAGTGGTGACGGCGTGCCAGCAAGCCGGCTGGCACATCGACCGGATCACGTCCGGGGTGCGGGCCCGGATCGGCGCTATCGAGAGTTAGCGGCAGCAACCCTGGGTGCTAATCCCCGGGGGATCGCCAGGGAAGCCCTGTATCGGTGCAGTATCTCGGCGACGCCGCCCCGCCGGCGCGTCAGGGGGCGTCGGTGATCTCAGCCGACAGTGCGGCGGACAGCCCGGCGCGCGAGCGGACCGCTTTGCCGACACCGCTCGCGCTTCGGATTCCCGACCGACCAACCCTCCCGCCACGACCAACATTTTGGCAACGCGCAAATGCCCGCCGCATCCGATCAGCCAAAGTGCCGCGGTGAAAAGGAGTCCTGGTGGACGCGGTAATGGCAGGATGACGCCATGGCATCGTTTCTGCTTCGTGCGGCGCTGACCGGATTCGCGCTGTGGGTGGTCACTCAGATCGTTCCCGGGATCGAGATCGTCGGCGGTGACACCACGCTGCAACGGGTCGGCATCATCTTCGTCATCGCCCTGATCTTCGGGCTGGTGAACGCGTTCATCAAGCCGGTGGTGCAGCTGCTGTCGATTCCGCTGTACATCGTCACCCTGGGGCTGTTCCACATCGTGGTCAACGCGCTGATGCTGTGGATCACCGCGTGGATCACCGACAAGACGGCAAAGCACTGGGGGCTTTATATCGCCGACTTCTGGTGGGATGCCATCTGGGCCGCGATCGTGCTGTCGCTGGTGAGCTGGGTTCTGTCGCTGGTGCTGCGCGACGCCCGGCGCATCACCGGGTAACCGGGCAGACTCGAGGGCATGCCCGAGCTGCCCGAAGTCGAAGCACTCGCTGATCATCTGCGTCGGCACGCCGTCGGTTGCACGATTGGCCGGATCGACGTGTCGGCGCTGTCGGTGCTCAAGACTTTCGACCCGCCGCCGACGGCGCTGCAGGGCCAGCAAGTGACCGGCGCGCACCGCTGGGGAAAGTATCTGGGGTTGCAGGCCGGTGAGCTGTTCTTGATCGCGCACCTGTCTCGGGCGGGTTGGCTGCGCTGGTCGGATCAGCTGGCGGCTGCGCCGCTGCGACCGGGTAAGGGACCGATCGCGCTGCGGGTGCACCTGGGCGTCCCGGGGCAGGCCCCCGGCTTCGATCTGACCGAAGCCGGCACCCAGAAGCGGTTGGCGGTCTGGTTGGTCGATGACCCAGTGAAGGTGCCGGGCATCGCCACACTGGGGCCCGACGCGCTGGCGATCAACGCCGACGAGCTCGCTCGATTGCTGGCCGGCAATACCGGTCGCATCAAGACCGTTCTGACCGATCAGAAGGTGATCGCCGGCATCGGCAACGCCTACAGCGACGAGATCCTGCACACCGCCCGGCTGTCGCCGTTCGCCACCGCCGGCAAACTGTCGGCAGATCAGCTGACCGCACTGCACGAGGCTATGCACGCCGTGCTGACCGATGCCGTCACCCGCTCGGTCGGTCAACAGGCCGCCACCTTGAAGGGGGAGAAGCGGTCCGGTCTGCGGGTACACGCCCGAACCGGGCTGCCGTGCCCGGTGTGCGCCGACACGGTTCGGGAAATATCTTTCGCCGATAAGTCATTTCAGTACTGCCCGACCTGCCAGACCGGCGGCAAGGTACTGGCCGACCGACGGATGTCGCGACTGCTCAAGTAATTCTTCGAGGTGACTTCGACAGCCTGCGGCCGCCGTTAAGCTGCTTTGGTGACCCGTCAGAAAATCCTCATCACTGGTGCCAGTTCAGGACTGGGTGCCGGCATGGCCCGCGCTTTCGCTGCGCAGGGACGTGACCTGGCCTTGTGCGCCCGCCGAACGGACCGGCTTGACGAACTGAAAGCCGAACTGACCGAAAAGTTTCCGAAAATCAATGTCGCGGTGGCTGCGCTCGATGTCAATGACCACGACGAAATACCCAAGGTGTTCAACCAATTCGCCGCCGAATTGGGCGGAATCGACCGAGTCATCGTCAATGCCGGCATCGGCAAGGGCGCGCCGCTCGGATCCGGCAAGCTCTGGGCCAACAAGGCCACCGTGGAAACGAACCTGGTCGCTGCGTTGGTGCAGGTCGAGACCGCGCTGGAGATCTTCAAATCTGCCGGCGGCGGGCATCTGGTGCTGATCTCATCGGTATTGGGCAACAAGGGGGTTCCGGGCGTCAAGGCGGCGTATGCCGCCAGCAAGGCCGGAGTGTCGTCGTTGGGCGAGTCGCTGCGTGCGGAGTACTCGCGCGGCCCGATCAAGGTCACCGTGCTGGAACCGGGCTACATCGAATCGGAGATGACTGCCAAAACGGCGTCCACCCCGTTGCTGGTGGACAACGAATCCGGGGTCAAGGCCATGGTGCGGGCCATCGAACGCGAAACCGGCCGGGCCGTCGTCCCGTCCTGGCCGTGGGTCCCATTGGTATGGCTGCTGCGCCGCATGCCCCCGCGGTACACCAAACGCTTCGCCTGATCTGCCTCTGCTCGGGTCAGCGGGTCATCCAGTCCAGGGCTTTGGCTCGCCTGCGGTAGATCAGCAGCGCCGCCTTGGCGATCAAGAACGCAACCGCCACGCCCATCAGGAGCGTGGACACGGCGTACGCGCCGTACTCCGCCCCGCGGTGGTAGCGATCGTTGACCAACAAGGTCAGGGTCTGAGAGTGTCCCGGCAGGTTCGAGGACACCATGATGACCGCGCCGAACTCGCCGAGTGTGCGCGCCGTGGTCAACACCACGCCGTAGGTCAGTCCCCAGCGGATCGAGGGCAGCGTGACCCGCCAAAGTGTCTGCCACGCATTGGAACCCAGTGTGGCGGCGGCCTGCTCCTGGTCGATTCCGATCTCCATCAGCACCGGCTGGACCTCGCGCACCACGAACGGCAGCGTGACGAAGATGCTGGCCAACACCATGCCGGGCAGCCCGAAGATGATCTTGAACCCCAGGTTGTTCTCGACGAAGCCCAGCGCCCCCGACGACCCCCACAGTGCGATCAGGGCGACCCCGACGATGATGGGCGAGACCGCAAACGGCAGGTCCAGGATCGCCTGAAGCGTTGATCGGCCCCGGAATTTATTGCGCACCAGCAGGATCGACGTCGAAACGCCGAACAATGCGTTCAGCGGCACCACGATGATCACCAGGAGCAGCGACAGTTTCAGCGCCGAGATCGCCGCGGGAGTGCTGATCCAGGCCCAAAAATGGCCCAGCCCGGGCTCAAACGTGCGGTACAGAATCACCGATACCGGCGCGATCAACATGACACCGACATAGGTCAAGACGGTGAGGCGCAGGACGTGGCGCTTCTCCAGCCGCGCCGTCACTCGGACTCCTCCTCACGCTTGGCCGCACGCCCGCCCACGGTCCGCAGGAGCACCAGCACCGCGAACGAGATCGCCAACAACACGATCGATATCGCCGCCGCGCTGGTGTGGTCGTCGTTCTCGACCAGCGAGCGGATCCACTGCGAGGACACCTCGGTCTTGCCCGGCACCGCACCGCCGATCGTGACGACCGAGCCGAATTCGGCGATGCACCGCGAAAACGCAAGTCCGGCACCGGTCAACAACGCCGGCTGCAACGACGGCAGCACGACAGCCTTGAAGGTCACCAGGCGCGTCGCGCCGAGTGCTGCGGCCGCCTCCTCGACATCCCGGTCGATCTCCATCAGCACCGGCTGGACGGCACGGACCACCAGCGGCAGCGTGACGAATGCCAGCGCCATCGCGACCCCGGGTGGGGTGTGCTGCAGATGAATGCCGATCGGACTGGAGTTGCCGTACAAGGCGAGCATCACCAAACTGGTGACGATGGTCGGCAGCGCGAACGGTAGATCGATCAGCGCATCGATCACGCCTTTTCCGACGAAGTCGTCGCGCACCAACACCCAGGCGGTCGCCAGGCCGAACACCACATCGAGCACGGTGACCAGAACCGAGATCGTCAGTGTTACGCGGAACGATTCGAGTGCCGCGTGCGAGGTGACGGCCAGGCGGAAACCCTCCCAGCCTCGATCGCCGGCTTGCCAGGCAATGGCGACCAACGGCAGTAGCACGATCACCGACAGCCACAGCGTGGTCACGCCGATACGCAGCGGTGTGATGACGGACCGGCTCGGAGCGGTGGGGAGGGCGCCGGCGTCCACCACCTCCGCGCTGGGGTGGACACGTTGAGACGGTGCGAGAGGAGTCGCGACTGTCATCGGCTGGATCCGAAAGAAGAGTGCATGCTGGCCTTCCAATGCCTGAGATGTTCGGCACCGGTCACCGAAAGTGACTACCGAGAATTAGCTAGTGGCGGAAGAGTCAGCGACAACAGTGCAGAAAGCCCGCGACGCCGCTTCCGAAGGCACCGCGGCGGCGGCCGAACGCCGTTGCGGCGCTCCGCCCAACGCGGGATGGCATCTGCATGGCGGGTAGCTTAAAGAAAGCTGGAGGTCGAAATCTCTGTCGTGTCGCGATAGGTTTCCCGGCCGGAATGCAATCTGTCGCACTTCAGCGGGACCGACGCCGGCGGCCGCCGAAAAAAGTCAGGGTGAGGGAAATGCTGACGGCGGGCTCTAGGTCGCCCGGCCGCGCTCTGCGCGGTAGCGGCGCACCAGCGCGTCGGTGGAACTGTCGGTCTGGCGCCGTGGCGAGGCGTCGTCGGTGAGCACCGGCAGCAGGGCCTTGGCCTGCGTCTTGCCCAGCTCCACACCCCACTGGTCGAAGGAGTCGATGCCCCACACCACACCCTCGGTGAACACCTGGTGTTCGTAGAGCGCGATCAGCTGGCCCAGCACCGAGGGGGTGAGCTGGGTAGCCAGAATGGAGGTCGTCGGACGATTGCCGGGCATGACCTTGTGCGGCACGACATCTGCGGAGGTGCCTTCGGCGGCGATCTCCTCGGCGCTCTTGCCGAACGCCAGCACCTGGGTCTGGGCGAAGAAGTTGCTCATCAACAGGTCGTGCATGCTGCCGGTACCGTCCGCGGTGGCTAGGTCGTCGACGGGTTGGGCGAAGCCGATGAAGTCGGCCGGTATCAATCGGGTGCCCTGGTGCAGTAGTTGGTAGAACGCGTGCTGGCCGTTGGTTCCCGGCTCGCCCCAATAGATTTCACCGGTGTCGGTGCTGACCGGCGTGCCGTCGGCGCGGGTCGACTTGCCGTTGGATTCCATGGTGAGTTGCTGCAGGTAGGCGGCGAAGCGGTCCAGATCGTTGGAGTAGGGCAGCACCGCGCGGGACTGGGCGCCGAAGAAGTTGGAGTACCACAGTCCGATCAGGCCCAGCAACGCCGGCGCATTGGATTCCAAAGGCGCAGTGCGGAAGTGCTCATCGACGATATGGAAGCCGGACAAGAACTCCGCGAAACGCTCGCGGCCGATGACGGCCATCACCGACAGTCCGATCGCCGAATCCACCGAGTATCGTCCGCCGACCCAGTCCCAGAAGCCGAACATGTTCGCGGTGTCGATGCCGAACTCCTCGACCAACGCAGCGTTGGTGGAGACCGCTACGAAGTGCTTGGACACCGCGGCGTCGCCCAATGCCTCGGTAAGCCAGCGGCGGGCCGCGGTGGCGTTGGTCAGCGTCTCCAGCGTCGAGAACGTTTTGGAGGCGACCACGAAAAGTGTGCTGGCCGGATCCAAGCCGGCCAGTTTCGCGGTCAGATCGGCCGGATCGACGTTAGAGACGAACCGTGCCGAGATGCCGGCGTCGGCGTAGTGACGCAGCGCCCGATCCACCATCACCGGGCCCAGGTCCGAGCCGCCGATGCCGATGTTGACCACGGTCTCGATGCGTTTCCCGGTGGCGCCGGTCCATTCGCCGCTGCGCAACCGGCCGGTGAAATCGCCCATCGCATCGAGCACCGCGTGGACGTCGGCGACGACGTCCTGGCCGTCGACGTGTAGATCGGCGTTGCGCGGCAGCCGCAACGCGGTGTGCAGCACCGCCCGATCCTCGGAGGTGTTGATGTGCACCCCGGCGAACATCGCGTCGCGCCGGTCCTCCAAGCCGGCCGTCCGGGCCAGATCGACCAGGAGACGGATGGTCTCGGAGGTGATGCGGTGCTTGCTGTAGTCGATGTAGAGATCACCGACGGTGGCGGTGAACCGTCTGCCGCGTTCGGGGTCGCCGGCGAAGAACTGACGTAGGTGGGTGTCGCCGATCTGCTGATGATGCTTGCGCAACGCGTTCCAGGCCGGGGTGGTTGAGATGTCCGGGATCTGGGGAACGGAGCTCATCCCCCGACATTAGCGGCGACCACCTTCGAGATCGCACTCATGCAGGAAAAGTTCGAGTAGCGGCCTGCGTGAGTGAGATCTCGGCGCGTGGAGGGTGCAGCGAGACGCGGGAAGGGGCCCAGCGCCCTAGTGGCCGAGCCGGCCTCGGCCCAGGCGCAGCAATAACATCGCCAGGTCCTTGCCGTCCTGGCCGAGCTCGCTGTAGCGCTCGAGCACCTTCATTTCGCGGCTGTGCACCAGGCGGGTGCCGCCGGACGCCATCCGGGCCTTACCGATCTCCTGCGAGATCTCGGTGCGGCGTTTCACCGCGGCCAAGATCTCGGCATCGAGCCGGTCGATCTCGTGGCGCAGCTCGTCGATGTCGGGTAGCTGTTGGGGTTGGGCAGACATGATCAAAACTCCAGGTTCTCGCTGTTGGTGGTTTCTGGTCCCATCGGCGATCCGGCCTCACACAACAGACGAGCCCCGGGTCGGCGATGCGGACCGCGGGGCTTGGCGTTGCAGCTAAACCACGGGCTCCGCGTACCACTGCCCGTAGGAATTGGAAAAGCAAAATCGACGCTGCATGTCGAGCACGCACCGAGTCTGCCACTAAGGGCCGTGCCAGCGCAAAGACTGTCCCCGGGCGGCGGTACGTTGGGGGGCGTTATGACCGTGCACGCCAGTACGCAGACCGATCACCTCCTCGAGGGGCTCAACCCGCAGCAGCGCCGGGCCGTCCTGCACGAGGGCACTCCGTTGCTGATCGTGGCCGGGGCCGGCTCGGGGAAAACCGCCGTGCTCACCCGGCGAATCGCCTATCTGTTGGCCGCCCGTGACGTAGGGGTGGGCCAGGTGCTGGCGATCACCTTCACCAACAAGGCCGCGGCAGAGATGCGCGAGCGGGTGTCGAGCCTGGTCGGCCCCCGCGCCCGGGCGATGTGGGTGTCGACCTTTCACTCCACGTGCGTACGGATCCTGCGCAACCAGGCCTCGGTGGTACCTGGCCTGAATTCCAACTTCTCGATCTATGACGCCGACGACTCGCGGCGCCTGCTGCTGATGATCGGCCGTGACATGGGGCTCGACGTCAAGCGGCACTCACCGCGACTGCTGGCCAATGCCATCTCCAACCTGAAGAACGAACTGATCGACGCCGACCGGGCCCTGGCCGAGCTCACCGAGGATTCCGACGACCTCAGTCGGGTGGTGGCTGCGGTCTACACGGAGTATCAGCGGCGGCTGCGCTCGGCCAACGCACTGGACTTCGATGACCTGATCGGGGAGACGGTCGCGATTCTGCAGGCCTTCCCGGAGATCGCCCAGCACTATCGGCGCCGGTTCCGGCACATCCTGGTCGACGAATACCAGGACACCAACCATGCGCAGTACATGCTGGTGCGCGAACTGGCGGGCCACTCCGCCCAGGGCGATCCCGCCGACGACTTGCCGCCGGCGGAGTTGTGCGTGGTCGGTGACGCCGATCAGTCGATCTACGCGTTCCGCGGCGCCACCATTCGCAACATCGAGGATTTCGAACGCGACTACCCCGACGCGACCACCATCCTGCTGGAGCAGAACTACCGCTCCACCCAGAACATCCTGTCGGCAGCCAACGCGGTGATCGCCTTCAATTCGGGGCGTCGTGAGAAGCGGCTGTGGACCGACGCCGGTGACGGCGAACTGATCGTCGGCTACGTCGCCGACAACGAGCACGACGAGGCACGTTTCGTCGCCCAGGAGATCGACGCCCTGACCGACTCCGGCGCGGTCAACTACAGCGATGTCGCGGTGTTCTACCGCACCAACAATGCGTCGCGTTCGCTGGAAGAGGTGTTCATCCGCAGCGGCATCCCGTACAAAGTCGTTGGCGGAGTGCGCTTCTACGAACGCAAAGAGATTCGCGACATCATCGCCTACCTTCGCGTGCTGGACAATCCCGGCGATGCGGTGAGCCTGCGGCGCATCCTCAACACGCCGCGCCGGGGTATCGGCGACCGGGCTGAGGCGTGCGTGTCGGTGCACGCCGAGAACACCGGCACCGGATTCGCGGCCGCGCTGACGGCGGCCGCTGACGGCGGCGTCGCGATGCTCAACAGCCGCTCGCAGAATGCGATCGCTGCCTTTGTCGCGATGCTCGACGAGCTGCGGGCGCACCTCAACACGTGCGGGGACGACCTGGGCGGTCTGGTGGAGATGGTGTTGGACCGCACCGGCTACCGCGCCGAGCTGGAGACCTCGACCGACCCGCAGGACCTGGCCCGGCTAGACAACATCAACGAACTCGTCAGCGTCGCACACGAATTCAGCATCGATCGGGCCAACGCGCTCGCCGACCAGGACGGCACCCTCGAGGAAGAGGACGTGCCGGACGTCGGGGTGCTGGCGGCGTTCTTGGAGCGGGTCTCGCTGATCGCCGACACCGACGAGATCCCCGAACACGGGTCGGGCATGGTCACCCTGATGACGTTGCACACCGCCAAGGGGCTGGAGTTCCCGATGGTGTTCGTCGTCGGCTGGGAGGACGGCATGTTCCCGCACATGCGCTCGCTGGGGGACGCCCGCGAGCTGTCCGAGGAACGCCGGCTGGCCTACGTCGGCCTGACTCGGGCGCGGCAACGGCTGTACCTGAGCCGGGCCAAGGTGCGTTCGTCGTGGGGACAGCCCATGCTGAACCCGGAATCGCGATTCCTGCGGGAGATCCCGCAGCAGCTCATCGACTGGCGACGGACCGACGTCACCGCCTCACCGAGCGCACCGGTCAGCGGCGCCGGCCGGTACGGCACCCCCAGACAGGCAAAGCCGGCACCGAGCCGATCGGGCAACCGGCCGTTGCTGGTGTTGGCGCCGGGGGACCGGGTAACGCGTGACACAGGAACAGACTGCCGAAGGTCAGCAGGGCGACCACCGCGCCGACCGCGATCAGGTGGCGGCCGACTGGACGTCGCAGCAGCAGCATGATCACGCCGGACAGCGTCGTCCCGGCGAAAACCAGACTCAAGAAGCCCACCGCGACGCAGAACAGCCGATCGGTGTGCCACCAGCTGGCGATCAGGTCGGTGGACACCACCGAGGTGGCCCAGCAACCGACGAGAGCCAGCACGCAGGCGCTGATCGCGACACCGGCCGACGGGTATCGCGCCGGCAGTGCCGCCGGAGTGGGCTGGATGGATGGCGGTATCCGCCCAGAGCCGGTGACGATCGGGATGGCGCCGGTGGGTGCCCGACGGATGATGCGGCTGGGAGAACTCGCCGGATCGGCGGGTCCGAAAGGACTGGCGCCGGTAGGTGGATGGTGGCGGTTGCTCACCCTGTCCAGATTAGGCGAAGTTGATGCCGCGCTTGGCGAGCCAGGACGCCGGGTCAATCCGGTTGGTGCCGTTCTGCAGCACCTCGAAGTGCAGATGCGGGCCGGTCGAGTAGCCGCGATTGCCCATCTCGGCGATCTGGTCGCCCGCCATCACGCGCTCACCGACGCTGACCAGCGACCGGTTGATGTGGCCGTAGAGGGTCACGGTGCCGTCGGAGTGGCGCAGCTTGACCAACATGCCGTAACCGGCGCTGGCACCCGACTCGATCACCACGCCGTCGGAAGCCGCCAGGATCGGGGTGCCGATGGCGTTGGCGATGTCGATGCCGGCGTGCAGCACGCCCCACCGGTAGCCGAAGTTCGAGGTGAACGCGCCCTGCGTGGGGGCGACGAACAGCGGGCGCTGCAGCCGGGCTTCCCGCTCGGCGCGCTCCTGCGCGAACGCCACGCCCTTGGCCAGCTCCTCGTTGTGCACGACGACGTTGGCCGCGGCCTTGACCGTGATCATCTGCAGGCCGTGGCTGGAAGTGGTGGTGGTGCCGTCGTTCAGCGTGGTCTTGCTGGCCGCCAGTACGGCGGGCCGGGCGACGGTGTCGCCGGACTGGTGGGTGGCCGCGTGTGCGGCGGCAGCAGCAGCACCGGCAGCCATCGCCGCGATCATCACGCGACTCTTGACGGCACTGGCCGGTTGGCTGCGGTGCTTCCCGCGGCGCACGGGCAGCGGGGCCGCTTGGTGCGGGTGGTAGTAGCTGGCCGGGTAGCCACCGCGGGGGAATGCCAGCTGCAGCACTGGCATGTTGTCGGTGTCGGTCATGTCGTCCAGCTCGGGGGCCAGCAGCACGTCGGAGGCTTCGTCGAAGGTGTCTTCGCTGAAGGCATCCTCAGGCCAGCCGAACTCGTTGAACGGAATGATGTCGGTGACCTCGGAGGGACTGGGTGCCGAAGGTCGGGTCGCAGCGACCGTGGTGCCGTTTCGACGTCGAGGGAGAGCCTCGCCGGAAATCGGACGCATCGGTGCACCGTGCTGCATCAGTCTGGAAGTTCCTCTGGTCGTGATCAGAACGTTATAAAGACCTGGACCTGGTGACGGTAACCACTCGCCCTGGGGCGTGGCAAGCTATCGGCCAAATCCCGTCATTAATGTGAAACGAATCACGTTTTTCTGGCGGTGAGATGTGCCACAGCAGTGGTAGGCGAGGAGGGAACCCCGCCGCACTCTCGATACAGTGCCTCGGGAGCTAAATCTCTCACAATCCGACAGCGCCGGCTTGCCGGCGACCCGCAATAAGACAGTGAGCCCATGGATCTTTTCGAGTATCAGGCGAAGGAGCTGTTCGCCAAGCACAACGTGCCCACCACCCCCGGTCGGGTAACCACCTCGGCTGAGGACGCCAAGGCCATCGCCACCGAGATCGGTCGCCCGGTCATGGTGAAGGCGCAGGTCAAGGTCGGCGGTCGCGGTAAGGCCGGTGGCGTCAAGTACGCCGCCACCCCGGAGGACGCGTTCACCCACGCGCAGAACATCCTCGGTCTGGACATCAAAGGCCACGTTGTCAAGAAGCTGCTGGTAGCCGAGGCGAGCGACATCGCCGAGGAGTACTACATCTCCTTCCTGCTCGACCGCTCCAACCGCACCTACCTGGCCATGTGCTCGGTCGAGGGCGGTATGGAGATCGAAGAGGTCGCCGCCACCAAGCCGGAGCGGCTGGCCAAGGTGCCCGTGGACGCCGTCAAGGGTGTCGACCTGGCGTTCGCCCGCTCGATCGCCGAGCAGGGCCACCTGCCCGCCGAGGTGCTCGACGCCGCCGCGGTGACCATCGCGAAGCTGTGGGAGGTCTTCGTCGCCGAAGACGCCACCCTGGTCGAGGTCAACCCGCTGGTGCGCACCCCCAACGACCAGATCCTGGCACTGGACGGCAAGGTCACCCTGGACGGCAACGCTGAGTTCCGTCAGCCCGGCCACGCCGAGTTCGCCGACTTGGACGCCACCGACCCGCTGGAGATCAAGGCCAAAGAGCACGACCTGAACTACGTCAAGCTTGACGGTGAGGTCGGCATCATCGGTAACGGCGCCGGCCTGGTCATGTCGACCCTGGACGTCACCGCCTACGCCGGTGAGAAGCACGGCGGCGTGAAGCCGGCCAACTTCCTCGACATCGGGGGCGGCGCCTCCGCCGAGGTGATGGCCGCCGGCCTGGACGTCATCCTGGGTGACAAGCAGGTCAAGAGCGTGTTCGTCAACGTGTTCGGCGGGATCACCGCCTGCGACGCGGTGGCCAACGGCATCGTTTCGGCGCTGGGGATCCTCGGTGACGCTGCGACCAAGCCGCTGGTGGTGCGCCTGGACGGCAACAACGTCGAGGAGGGCCGGGCGATCCTGGCCGAGGCCAACCACCCGCTGGTGACCGTCGTTGCCACCATGGACGAGGCCGCCGACAAGGCTGCTGAGCTGGCTTTCGCAGCCGGAAAGGACGCATAAGTCATGTCGATCTTCGTCAACAAGGACAGCAAGGTCATCGTCCAGGGCATCACCGGTGCCGAGGCGACCAAGCACACCGCACGGATGCTGGCTGCCGGCACCCAGATCGTCGGCGGCGTCAACGCCCGCAAGGCCGGCACCACGGTGTCGCACAAGGATAAGGACGGCGCCGACGTCGAGCTGCCGGTGTTCGGCAGTGTCGCCGAGGCCATGAAGGAGACCGGCGCTGACGTGTCGATCGCCTTCGTGCCGCCGGCCTTCTCCAAGGACGCGATGATCGAGGCCATCGACGCCGAGATCGGCCTGCTGGTCGTCATCACCGAGGGCATCCCGGTGCAGGACAGCGCCTACGCGTGGGCCTACAACGTGGACAAGGGTGAGAAGACCCGGATCATCGGGCCGAACTGCCCCGGCATCATCACCCCGGGCGAGTGCCTGGTCGGCATCACCCCGGCCAACATCTCGGGCACCGGCCCGATCGGTCTGGTGTCGAAGTCGGGCACCCTGACCTACCAGATGATGTACGAGCTGCGGGACTTCGGCTTCTCCACCGCCATCGGTATCGGCGGCGACCCGGTGATCGGCACCACCCACATCGACGCCATCGAGGCGTTCGAGAAGGACCCGAACACCAAGGTCATCGTGATGATCGGCGAGATTGGCGGCGACGCCGAGGAGCGGGCCGCGGCCTACATCAAGGCCAACGTCAGCAAGCCGGTCGTCGGCTACGTGGCGGGGTTCACCGCTCCGGAGGGCAAGACCATGGGCCACGCCGGCGCCATCGTGTCCGGCTCCTCGGGCACCGCGGCCGCCAAGCAGGAGGCCCTGGAGGCCGCCGGTGTGAAGGTGGGCAAGACCCCGTCGGCCACCGCGGCCCTGGCTCGACAGATCCTCGAGAGCCTGTAGCTGTTTCTTGGCGCGAGCAGACGCAAAGGTGCCCTTTTCAGCCCGAAAAGCGGCACTTTTGCGTCTGCTCGCTATAGAAGGGTGAGCACATGAGCATCGATCCCCGCACTCCCGTCGTCGTCGGTGTCGGCCAGGCCGCCGAGCGCATCGACGACGCCGACTACCGCGCGCTGTCGCCGGTGGAGCTGGCCGCAGCCGCCGCTCGGGCGGCGTTGGCCGACTGCGGGGCCAGTGCCGAGCAGGTCGCCGCGGCCATCGACGCGGTGGTGGCCACCCGCCAGTTCGAAATCTCCATTCCGAAAGCCCCCGCCCCACTGGGCAAGTCGAATAACTTCCCGCGGTCCGTTGCGCACCTGATCGGCGCGGAGCCGGGTCGAGCGGTGCTGGACAAGGTGGGCGGTCAGGGGCCGCAGAAGCTGCTCACCGAGTTCGCCGGCGAGATCGTGGCCGGCACCGCCGACGTGGTGCTGCTGTGCGGATCCGACGCAACCTCGACGCTGCGCCACTTCGCCAAGGCCGACAACAAGCCGGACTTCACCGAGACCATCGACGGGCAGCTCGAAGACCGCGGCTTCGGCCTGGAGGAGTTCGTCGAGCGCTACACCGTCATCCATGGGCTGACCGGCGCTCCGGTTCAGTACGGTCTGCTGGAGAACGCCCGGCGTGCCCGGCTGGGCCTGAGCACGGCCGACTACCTGCAGGCGATGGCCGAGCTGTTCGCGCCGATGACCAAGATCGCCGCCAAGAACCCGTTCTCGGCCTCGCCGGTGGAGCGGTCGGTCGACGAACTGGCCACGATCAGCGCCGGCAACCGGATGATCTGCGACCCTTACCCGCGGCTGCTGGTGGCGCGCGACCAGGTCAATCAGGGTGCCGCGGTGCTGGTGATGTCGGTGGAGGCCGCCGGCCGCCTGGGCGTGCCCGAAGACCGCTGGGTGTATCTGCACGGTCATGCCGACCTGCGGGCTCAGCGGCTGCTGGAGCGGCCTGACCTGAGTGCCTACCCGGCGGCCATCACGGCCACCACTGAGGCGCTCGAGATGGCCGGGATCGGCTTCGACGACGTCGCGGCCATGGACCTCTACAGCTGCTTCCCGGTCCCGGTGTTCGCCATCTGCGACGCCTTCGGCCTGTCTGCCGATGACCCGCGCGGCCTGACCCTGACCGGCGGGCTGCCCTTCTTCGGCGGCGCCGGCAACAACTATTCGATGCACGCGATCGCCGAGGCCGTCGCCTCAGCGCGAAGTGTCCCAGGACAATTCGCGTTCGTCGGCGCCAACGGCGGCATGATGAGCAAGTACGCGGCCGGGGTGTACTCGACCACTGCGGTGCCGTGGACGGCAGATCGCAGTGCCGAACTGCAGGCGCAGGCCGATACTGCACCCGCGGTGCCGGTCACCGAGAGTGCCCAGGGCCCGGGCACCATCGAGACCTACAGCGTCCGCTACGACTGGGAGACCCGGACCGGGATCATCATCGGCCGACTGGACGCCGACGGCACCCGGTTCCTGGCGACCACCGAAGACGACGACCTGGTGGCCCTGCTGTCCGACGGCGACCCGCTGGGCGCTCCGGTGACGGTGCACGCCTTCGACTACGGCAACCGCTGCTCCTCGCGCTGAGCCACCCGGCCGCGAGGGTGCGCAAAATGCCAGCACAACTGGCGTGTCACTGGGCAAACACGCACTTTCGCGCGGTTGGGGGCCTCGCCTAGGCGCTGAGCCCCAGCTTGGCGGCCAGGCGTTCCACGTAAGCCGCCACCTCGGACTCGGAGCGGTCCGGCAACCCGAACAGCGTCTCGGTGACACCCAACTCGGCCCAGTGCGCCAGCTTCTCGGGAACCGGCTTGAAGTCCAGCGCCACGATCTGCGGTGCGCCGTCGCGACCGGCGGCCGCCCAGGTGTCCTGCAGCAGCTTGACCGGCGCATCGATGTCGAAGTCACGCGGCGTGGTGATCCAACCGTCGGCACTGCGGGCGATCCACTTGAAATTCTTCTCGGTCCCGGCCGCACCGACCAGCACCGGAATGTGCGACTGTGCCGGCTTGGGCCAAGCCCAGCTCGGGCCGAAGTTCACGAACTCGCCTTCGAAAGACGCTTCCTCCTGGGTCCACAGTGCCCGCATCGCCTCCAGGTACTCCCGAAGCATGGTGCGCCGCCGGCCGGCCGGGACGCCGTGATCGGCCAGTTCGTCGGTGTTCCAACCGAATCCAACGCCCAGGCTGACCCGCCCGCCGGAGAGGTGATCCAGCGTGGCGATCGACTTCGCCAGCGTGATCGGATCATGTTCGACCGGCAGCGCCACCGCAGTCGACAGTCGCACCCGCGAGGTCACCGCGCATGCGGCTCCCAGGCTGACCCACGGGTCCAGGGTGCGCATATAACGATCATCGGGCAGCGACTCGTCCCCGGTGGTCGGGTGAGCGGCCTCTCGCTTTACCGGAATGTGTGTGTGCTCCGGTACATAGAAGGTGGTGAAGCCGTGATCATCGGCGAGTTTGGCGGCCGCTGCCGGGTTGATTCCACGGTCACTGGTGAATAGCACGAGCCCGTAATCCATATCCCCGATTAGAACGTGTTCCTGTTCGGCCGGCAACGGGGGGGTCCTTGTCGCGCAGTGTTGACCCAGCGACTAGGCCCGCAAGTGCGCTAGCGTGGATGGTCGAAGAGCGCCGCACCGCCCAGAAGCGCCATGCCCACAAGCACAGGAGAGGTCATGACCTACTCGCCCGGGAATCCCGGCTTCCAACCTTCTCAACCATCAGGCTCCTATGGACCGTCGACCCCGTCGTTCGCGAAAACAGGCGGCGATGCCGAGAGCAAATTGCCGCAGTACCTGCGGATAGCGGTCGTTGCGTTGGGGCTGGGCGTCTACCTGGCGAACTTCGGGCCGATCGTGACGATCACCGACGTTGACTACCCGCTGATCCTCAGCGACGCCGGCCACACCGTTCCGCTGGCGGTGCTGGCCGCACTGCTGGCCGGGGCGGGTTTGCTGCCCAAGACGAAGGGCTACGCGGCAGTGGTCGCCGTGGTCTCGACGCTGGGTGCGCTGCTGGCCATTTCGACCACCGCCGATGCCAGTGGTAGTTACACCATCGGTTGGGGGCTATGGCTGATCCTGATCTTCAGCGTTTTGCAGGCCACCGCCGCGGTCGGATCGCTGCTGCTGGAGGCGGGCGTGGTGACCGCGCCGGTGCCGCGTCCCAAATACGACCCCTACGCCCAGTACGGCCTGCCGCCGGGCGGTAACTACTACGGTCAGCCCGGCCAGCAGGGCTACGGCAGCCAGGGCCACCAGAGCCATCAGGGCCAGCAGCAGCCTGGCTACCCGTCGTCGTACGGCAGCTACCCGTCTGCACCGTCCAGTGGCGGGTTCGGCGCGCAGCAGGCACCGTCCTCCCCTTCGACGGGCGCTTACGGCTCCGGCGCACAGCAGGCGGCGCAGCAGGGGCCGCCGACCCCGCCGACCGGATTCCCCTCCTACAACTCGCCGTCGTCGGGTGGGTCGGGAAGCGCGTCGACCGGTGGCCACAGCGCGGCCGGTTCGGATCAGAGCTCGACGGGTGGCCAGCAGTCGCAGGGCGGCTCCGCCTCGTCGGGGCCGGCGCAGCCCTAACCCGCGCCCGCGCGCCGAGTTGAACGTGCTCGTAGCGTGACATCGGTGACCGGCGGCAAACCAGGCTCGAATCCGACCCGCGACCTGGTACGGGTCGCATTCGGCCCGTCCGTCGTGGCGTTGACGGTCATCGCAGCGGTGACGCTGCTGCAGTTGCTGATCGCCAACAGCGACATGACTGGGGCCTCGGGTGCCATCGCCAGCATGTGGCTGGGCGTGCACCAGGTGCCGATCTCGATCGGTGGTCGTGACCTGGGTGCACTGCCGCTGCTGCCGGTGCTGCTGATGGTGGCCGGAACGGCACGAACCACCGCGCAGGCCACCGCCCGCGGCGCCTCATGGTTCGTGATCCGCTGGATCGTGGCCTCCGCGGTGGGCGGCCCACTGTTGATCGCGGCGGTCTCCCTGGCGGTCATCCACGACGCGGCTTCGGTCATCACCGAACTGCAGACCCCGCTTGCCCTGAGTGCCTTCGCGCACGTCTTTGTGGTGCATGCGATCGGTGCGGCGCTGGGCGTGGGGACGCGGGTGGGCCGGCGGGCGCTGGTGGAGGCCCGGCTGCCGGATTGGCTGGCGGATTCGGTGCGAGCCGCGATCACCGGCATGCTGGCGCTGTTCGGCCTGGCCGGGGTGGTAACGGTGCTGTCCCTGGTCTGGCACTGGGGGACCATGCACGAGCTCTACGCGATCACCGATTCACTGTTCGGCCAGCTCAGCCTGACCCTGCTGGCGGTGCTGTATGTGCCCAATGTCCTGGTAGGTGCGACGGCGATGGCGGTCGGTTCGAGTGCACACATCGGCCCCGCGCTGTTCAGCGCTTTCACCGTCCTCGGCGGCGACATCCCCGCGCTGCCGATCCTGGCTGCGGCGCCCACCCCACCGTTGGGTCCGGCATGGGTGGCGCTGCTGATCATCGGGGCGGCGGCTGGAGTGGCCGTCGGGCAGCAGTGTGCCCGCCGGCCGCTACCGCTGCTTCCGGCGCTGGCCAAGGTCGCGGTGGCGGCCTTCATCGCGGCGGTCGCGATGGCCCTACTCGGCTTGGCCGGCGGGGGACGACTGGGCAACTTCGGTGACGTCGGGGTGGATCAGCTGACGTTCGGTCCCGCGGTGTTCGGCTGGTTCGCCTCGATCGGAGCGCTGACGGTGGTGATGATCGGCGGGGTCCGCGCTGATGCGGCGGTCGGACCTCAGCGTGTGCTGCCGCCCGCGCCGGAGCGGCCCGCGGAGTCCGAAGGGGTCCCCGAACCGGGTCCGGCGCCCATCGTGGACGTCGATCCCGAGGACCTCGCAGCGGCCGGGGAGCCCTTCGAAGCCGACGAGCTGTTCGACGCCGACTTCGAACCGGGCTTCCAATCAGACGAGTTCACCGACGACGGCGAGTTGAATTGGACGCCAGAACCCGAGCCGCCGCGAACGTTCCGGTCGCACGCGCCGACCCAGCCGCCGGGCCCGCTGGAAGACCCCGAAGACCTGATGTACACCGACGACGACGGATATGACCGCTAAATAGAGGACTTCGGTCCCTTATATATGTGTCCTCGGGCTGATCGGATGGGTAGTGCTGACCGTCCGACTTCAAGGGGACGACATGACCGACGTCGCGAGCACCGAGACCGCCGGCAAGAGCGTCCCATCTGGCGTGCCGAGGCGGCGGAGCCTGCAAATGCTGGCGGGCGCCCGGGCCAAAATGCTGACCGGGCTGATCCTGCCGCCGGGTCATGAGCGGGTGCTCGACGTGGTGGCCCTGATCTGGACGGACGGCGTCGAGGCCGGGATGCAGATGATCGAGCCATCGCCCGCCTGCGGGTTGACCGATGACCTGGCGGTGTCCCTGTACTACGAGCTGGAGGGCGCGGGGTTCTGCAGTGAATACGACGAGTTCCCCGAGTTGGACGACCCCGACTTTCAGGACCTGGCGTACGGGAGGGTCAGCAAGCTCGGCAAGATGACCCAGCCGATCGGTCATCCCGAGGTCACCTGGGACATGGCCGAGATTTGGACCGACGGCGTGGCGGCCGCCCTTCGGGTGGCACGGGATCGAGCGCAGCGCTCCGCCTGAACTTGCTGGTGTTGCGGCGGTGACCCGCGGCGCCCGGCTTCGCCGGACTCGCGATCACCGCGTTAGGCTCAGTCACCGTGCAACCGATCCATGTGGCCCCCAGCGCCCCCGCTCGAATGGTGGTGCTGGCTTCGGGCACCGGGTCGCTGCTCGAGTCGTTGCTGGCCGCAGCGGTAGGCGACTACCCCGCGCGGGTGGTCGCCGTCGGTACCGACCGGGACTGCCGCGCGGTGGAGGTTGCCGCGGCGGCGGGGTTACCGGTGTTCACCGTCCGGGTGGGCGACTACCCGAACCGGGCGGCATGGGATCTGGCGCTGACCGAGGCTACCGCGGCTCACAGTCCGGACCTGGTGGTCTCGGCGGGCTTCATGAAGATCCTGGGCTCGCACTTCCTGTCCCGGTTTCTGGGGCGCACCGTCAACACCCATCCGGCGCTGCTGCCCGCTTTCCCGGGAGCGCACGCGGTGCCCGAGGCGTTGGCCTACGGGGTCAAGGTCACCGGCTGCACCGTGCACCTGGTGGACGCCGGAACCGACACCGGCCCGGTGCTGGCCCAGGAACCCGTCGCCGTGCTCGACGGTGACGACGAAGACTCGTTGCATGAACGCATCAAGAAAGTGGAGCGCAAGCTCTTAGTTGACGTGCTGGCCGCATTGGCGACCGGCGGCGTGACCTGGAACGGACGAAAGGCAACCCTAGGATGACCGACGGCAAGCGACCGATTCGTCGGGCGTTGATCAGCGTCTACGACAAGACCGGACTGGTCGACCTGGCCGCCGGCCTGCACGCCGCCGGCGTGGATATCGTCTCCACCGGATCGACCGCCAAGTCGATTGCGGCCAAGGGTATTCCGGTGACGCCGGTGGAGCAGGTGACCGGCTTCCCGGAGGTGCTCGACGGCCGGGTCAAGACTCTGCACCCCCGGGTGCACGCCGGGCTGCTGGCCGACCTGCGCAAGTCCGAGCACGCCGCGGCGCTTGATGAGCTGGAGATCGCCGCGTTCGAGCTGGTGGTGGTCAACCTGTACCCGTTCAGCGAGACGGTGGATTCCGGTGCCGGCGAGGATGAATGCGTCGAGCAGATCGACATTGGCGGGCCCTCGATGATCCGGGCGGCCGCTAAGAACCACCCCAGCGTCGCCGTGGTGGTCGATCCGCTCGGCTACGACGGTGTGCTGGCCGCGGTCAACGCCGGCGGCTTCACCCTCCAAGAGCGGAAGCGCTTGGCGTCCCTGGCATTCCGGCACACGGCCGAATATGACGTCGCGGTCGCCAGCTGGATGTCGTCGACGCTGGCACCCTTCGAACAGGCCGGAGAGCCGCGTCACGCGTTGCCGGAATGGTACGGGCGCACCTACCGCCGTGCCGCGCAGCTGCGCTACGGCGAGAACCCGCATCAGCAGGCCGCTCTCTACTGTGACGCCGGTGCCTGGCCGGGCTTGGCTCAGGCCGAGCAGCTGCACGGAAAAGAGATGTCCTACAACAACTTCACCGATGCGGACGCCGCGTGGCGGGCGGCGTTCGATCACGAAGAGACGTGCGTAGCCATCATCAAGCACGCTAACCCGTGCGGCATCGCGGTCTCGGCTACCTCGGTGGCCGAGGCCCACCGTAAGGCGCACGAGTGCGACCCGTTGAGCGCGTTCGGCGGCGTCATCGCGGCTAACACCGAGGTCAGCGTGGAGATGGCGGAGTACGTCAGCACCATCTTCACCGAGGTGATCGTTGCGCCGGCCTACGAAGCCGGTGCCGTCGAGATCTTGTCGCGCAAGAAGAACATCCGGGTGCTGTTGGCCTCCGAGCCGTTGCGCGGCGGCACCGAATGGCGCCAGATCAGCGGTGGGCTGTTGATGCAGAGCCGCGACGGCCTCGACGCTGCGGGCGACAACCCGGCGAACTGGACGCTGGCCACCGGGGCACCGGCCGATCCGGCCACGCTGGCTGACCTGGTCTTCGCCTGGCGGGCCTGCCGTGCGGTCAAGTCCAACGCGATCGTGGTCGCCGGCGACGGCGCCACCATCGGCGTGGGCATGGGCCAGGTCAACCGGGTCGACGCGGCCCGGCTGGCGGTGGAGCGCGGTGGCGAGCGGGTGGCCGGTGCGGTGGCGGCCTCCGACGCGTTCTTCCCGTTCCCCGACGGGCTGCAGACGCTGACCGCGGCCGGGGTGAAGGCGATCGTGCACCCGGGCGGCTCGGTGCGCGACGACGAGGTGACCGCGGCGGCGGCCGAGGCCGGGGTCACGCTGTACCTGACCGGGGCACGGCACTTCGCGCACTAGCCCTTGACAAAAAGATTGCAAGCACTCACCATCTAACTCAACCCCTGAGTTAGGAGTGCCGTAGTGGGCTATGACCTGATCATCCGCAACGGACTGTGGTTCGACGGCCTGGGCAACGCCCCGCAGGTCCGTACCCTGGGCATCCGCGACGGTGTCGTCGCCGACATCGTCGCCGGGGAGCTGGATGAGACCGGCTGCCCAGAGGTGATCGACGCGGCCGGCAAGTGGGTGCTCCCGGGCTTCATCGACGTGCACACCCACTACGACGCCGAGGTTCTGCTGGACCCGGGCCTGCGGGAATCGGTGCGCCACGGCGTCACCACGGTGCTGCTGGGCAACTGCTCGCTGTCGACGGTGTACGCCGAGTCCGAGGACGCCGCCGACCTGTTCAGCCGCGTCGAGGCGGTCCCGCGCCAGTTCGTGCTGGACGCGCTGCAGTCCAAGAAGACCTGGTCCACGCCCGCCGAGTACGTGCGCGCCCTCGAGGAGTTGCCGCTCGGGCCCAACATCAGCTCCATGCTCGGCCACTCGGATCTGCGGACCGCGGTGCTCGGGCTGGACCGTGCCACCACCGACGGCGTCGTCCCCACCGATGCCGAGCTGGAGAAGATGGCCGCGCTGCTCGACGAGGGGCTGCGGGCCGGGCTGTTGGGCATGTCCGGGATGGATGCCCCCATCGACAAGCTCGACGGCGACCGGTTCCGGTCCCGGGCGTTGCCGTCGACGTTTGCCACCTGGCGTGAGCGTCGGCGGTTGATCAAGGTGCTGCGCAAGCGCGGGCGGATGCTGCAGAGTGCGCCCGACGTCCGAAACCCGTTGACGGCCTTGAACTTCTTCCTGACCAGCAGTGGCATGTTCGGCCGGCGGCGCGGGGTTCGGATGAGCCTGCTGGTCTCCGCCGACGCCAAGTCGGCGCCGGGCGCGGTCCGGGTCTTCGGCCCGGGCGCCCGACTGCTCAACGCCGTGCTCGGCTCCAGTGTGCGGTTCCAGCACCTACCGGTGCCGTTCGAGTTGTATTCCGACGGAATCGATCTGCCGGTGTTCGAGGAGTTCGGCGCGGGAACTGCCGCACTGCACCTGCGCGACCAACTGGAGCGCAACGCGCTTTTGGCCGACACCGAGTACCGCCGCCGGTTCCGCAAGGCCTTCGACCGCAAGAAGCTGGGTCCGTCCTTGTGGCACCGCGACTTCCACGACGCGGTGATCGTCGAATGCCCGGATGCGAGCCTGGTCGGCAAGAGCTTCGGGCAGATCGCCGAGGAGCGCGGGCTGCACCCGCTGGACGCGTTCCTGGATGTGCTGGTGGACAACGGCGAACGCAACGTGCGCTGGACCACGATCGTCGCCAACCATCGGCCTAAGCAGCTGGACAAGTTGGCCAACGAGCCGGTGATCCACATGGGGTTCTCCGACGCTGGAGCGCACCTGCGCAACATGGCCTTCTACAACTTCTCGCTGCGCCTGCTCAAGCGCGTCCGCGACGCGGAAGCGGCCGGGCGACCGTTCATGAGCGTCCAGCGGGCGGTCTACCGGCTGACCTCCGAGGTCGCCGACTGGTTCGGTTTCGACGCCGGCACGCTGCGCCAAGGCGACCGCGCGGACTTCGTGGTGATCGACCCGGCGGGCCTGACCGACGCCGTGGACGGCTACCACGAGGAGAAGGTGCCGTTCTACGGTGACCTGAGCCGGATGGTCAACCGCAACGACGACGCGGTGGTCGCAACCGGCGTGGGCGGCACTGTGGTGTTCCGGGGCGGGCAGTTCTGCGACGGCTACGGCACCACCGTGAAGTCCGGCCGTTTCCTGCGTGCCGGATCCCGTGAGCTGCAATCGGTCTAGCGCATGGCCAGAACCCAGCAAGAGCGCCGCGAAACCACTGTCGCCGCACTGCTCGATGCCAGCATCGCCACCATCGCCGAGATCGGTTACGCCCGGGCGTCGGCCAAGGTGATCGCCGCGCGCGCCGGGGTCTCCGACGGGGCGCTGTTCCGCCACTTCGGCACGATGGGCGACTTCATGGCGGCCACCGCCCAGGAGGTGCTGCGACGTCAGCTGGAACTGATCGCGAAGCAAGTGGCGGAGATTCCGGCCGGCGACTCGACGCTGGAAGCGGTCTTGACCCTGCTGCGTGATCTGACGGCGAACTCCAACAACGCGGTGGTCTACGAGCTGCTGATCGCCGCCCGCACTGACGAGAAGCTACGGACCACGCTGGCCGAGGTGTTGGACGAATACGGCGCCAAGATCTATGACACCGCCCGTGGATTTCCCGGTGCCGACGCATTTCCCGAGGAGCTGTTCCCCAACGTGGTTGCGCTGCTGACCAACACCTTCGACGGCGCGGCGATCGTGCGCGCCGTGCTGCCGCAGCCCGAGATCGAGGCCAACCGTATTCCGCTGCTGCTGGCTTTGCTGCAGGGGCAGAGCTAGGTGTTGTGGGACGGCAGGTTGTTGACGTCCGGCCTTGCACAGTCGCCCCAGGAGTGTCCCCGATTAGTTGCTTCGTAGGACAGTGGTTGAGTCGACGTCGACTCGGTTGCCGTGAGAGTCGGTCGGGCGCAGTTGGGCCAGAGGGAGGCCGCTCTCGTCCACCAGAACGGAATGCGCTTCGTTGTCGGCGAACGCGTGGCGCTCGCCCCACTGACGCATGGCCACGATGACGGTCAAGAGGTCGCGGCCCGCGTCGGTGAGTACATAGATCTGGCGGCGTCCGGATATTGCCGTCTCTCGCTTGAGGATGCCGTGATCGACGAGGCGACGAAGCCGGTCGGTGAGGATGTTGCGCGCGACCCCGGTGCGACGCTGAAAGTCGGTAAATGACCGCGCGCTGTCCATCGCGTCGCGAATGATCAGCAGGCTCCACCGGTCTCCGACGAGGTCGAGCGTCCGCGCGACTGGGCATGTGGGGTCGGTCCAGGTCACGTCGTCAACGTGCACGACTGGCTTCATCACGGCTCCCGATGAGTTGCAGATTGAAACCATTCTGCCATAATCCAAACAGTTGCAAATTGCTACTGTTTGGAGAAGGTGTGGGACTCATGCATGGCCGAAGGATGATCCTGCTCGCGATGGTCTGCTCCGTCGCCGTCGCGACGATCTACGTCGCCCAGCCCCTGCTCGCGCAGATCGGGCGAGACTTGGGAGTGCCCGAGTCTGACCTGGGATGGATCGTGGCAGCTGGACAGATCGGCTACCTGGTCGGCTTGGCCTTCCTCGTCCCCTTGGGAGACATGCTGGACCGGCGCAAGCTGATCGGGGGCCAACTCCTCCTCGCCGCGGTCGGCATGCTGGTGGCCGCAGTCGCTCCTGGGCTGTGGCTTCTGCTCATCGGTCTCGCCGTAACGGGTCTGTTCGCCGTCGTCGTACAGACCACCGTCGTATTCGCTGCCGACCTATCGACGCCTACGGAGCGTGGTCGCACGCTCGGAATCGTCACGTCCGGTGTCATCATCGGAATCCTGGGAGCCCGCACACTGGCGGGGATCCTCGCCGACCTGTGGGGATGGCGAAGCGTCTATGTCGCGCTCATGCTGCTGCTCGTCGTGCTCTCGATCGTGGTGCTGAAGCAGCTGCCAGCAGACCACCGGTCGAATCGTAGGACCTACGGCGACGTGCTGACCTGGCTCGGGCGCCTCTTCCGCGAGCCGTTATTCATCTCGCGCGGGCTGATCGCGTTCTTCCTCTTCGCTTCCTTCGGCACGCTCTGGAGCGGACTCGCGCTACCACTTGCTGCCGAACCGTGGCAGCTGAGCACGGCCCAAATCGGCATGTTCGGAATCGCCGGGCTCGCTGGCGCACTGGGAGCTGCACGGGCAGGCCGATGGGCGGACACCGGCAGAGCCAACCCCGTGACCGGTACCGCACTCGCACTGCTGGCACTGTCCTGGGTCGCGTCCGGGCAGGCGACCTGGTCACTCTGGCTAGTGATCGTCGGTGTCATCGTCCTGGACTTCGCGGTCCAGGGCGCGCACGTCAGCAACCAGGCTCTTCTTACCGCTGCCTACTCGGACCAGACCAGCAGCGCCATCGGTGGCTATATGATCTTCTACTCGCTCGGCTCCGCCCTCGGCGCGACCGCCACCACCACGATCTACTCCATTTCAGGGTGGGCGGGATCTGCTGTTCTCGGTGCAAGTTTTGCGCTCTGTGGACTGCTCACCTGGACGCTCGGCCGGCGCACGGTCACGAGAACGCGACGTGACGCTGCCGGTCACAGATCAGTTCGCGCGGCGCGACGCAGAAGGAAGGTTGAGGATGACTCATCCGAACGCGCCGCTGTCGATCGAGGGCCGACGACGATTGATCGAGCGATGCATCCGCTGACCCGCGGCTATAGACGAGAGCCGCGCCGAGGCATGTTCACCAGCGTGTTGGGAGAGGGTCGGCGAACCGCTGGTAGTGGCCGGTGGTTTTGAATTGTTCAACGGCACTGTGTGATTCGCCGGGCCAGCGGATGTGGGGGACAACCTCGGTGGCCGCTCGGGCGCCGTCGGTCAGATGCCCGGTCGGTACCTCCTCGGTCGTGTGGGCGGGGCGCAGGTAGGGGTGGGCCAGTCGGGGGCCGAAGACGATCAGATTGTGAGTTCCCGGGAGTGCGGCCGAGGGGACGATCATGGCCGGCGCACCGGACTGGCGGACGGTGTCGGCGAGGTGTTGGGTGGGCGCGTAGTCCTCACCGACGAGCTCGTCGGGGGTGATGCCGTGATCGGTGCAGTTGGCGAAGTCGATCGCCACCACACCGGGTACGTCGACGACTGCGGCCCACAGGTTGAGCATCAGGTGGTCGGGGTCCCCGTCGGGGCCGATCTGGTGGCGCAGCATTTCGGCGGCAGGGCCGAGCGGGTGCAGGCAGAGGTATTGCACGGTGTCTTGGCGCCCGCGGTGGAATCGGCCCGGGCGCGAGCTGGGGAACGCCCACCACGGGGTGTCGTAGGCAGCGTGTCGGAAAACGTGCAGCTTCACGTCGTCATGGCGCGGGCCGCGGTGGCCGCTGAGAGGACCTCGGGGTAGTCGGTCGGGTCAGTCAGCATGTCGATGGGGGCGCGGCCGAGCATAGGGTGCACCCGGGTGAACCAGGCCAGCACGCCCGGTCCCGTGAAGGTGTGGCGCAGCTGGTTGGCGATCTGCGCGACGATCCGGACGCGGGCGGCGTCTATGCCTGCCGGTTGTGCGCCGCCGGGTGCCAGCCAACGCTGTAGCTGGCGGACTGATACCCCGAACAGTTCGGCGGTGGCGGTCTGTGGTGCGTCGATGATGGCCATGGTGGCGGCGAGTACGTCGCTGATGGGGATGTCGTCGCCGTAGGGGCGGCGCTCGACGATGTCGCGTAAGGCCTGGCGGACCTGTTCGAGTGCCAGGCGCACGTCGCGGCGTGCGTCGGTTGGATTGTCGTGGCGCAGGGCTTTTTCGGCACGGAATGCTGCGGACCAGAGTGTGGTGGTCAGATAGGCGTCGGCGTCGATCGGCCGGGGTGCGCCCAAGCGGTAGTCGAGGCTGTCGATGAGCTCGCCGACCTCGGGTGGCACCTCGGGTGAGGTGGCGAGGAGTTGGGTTGCTGCGTTGACCTGGGCCAGTAGCGGTTCCAGCCCCACTCCTGTCGTAGTCATGTCGCTATCATACCGCCATATGTACGCCAATGGAGGCTTCCGTGCGGGCGCACGAATGTCAAGGCGTCATACAGCTAGGCGCCGAGAGTCGACCCGGCGCCCGGTTGCGCATCGACAGTGACCTGGCCGATGAAGTCGGCGATCTCGGCGACCGCCCGGCGAGCGTCCGGGTTGAAATCGAAGGTGAGCTGGAACATGTGCAACGCGCGGTCCCACACCTGAACCCAGTTCGGCACGCCGGCTGCGGTCAGCTTGTCCGCCAACACAAACGTGTCGTTGCGCAGCATCTCGTTGTTGCCGACCTGCAGCAGGAACGGTCCCAGCCCACGCAGCTCCGCCTCCGGCGGCATCACCGGCAGCTCACGGGTGCCGTTCACGGTGGCGAACACCCGGTAGATGAACATGAACGCCATGAACGGGAAGAACGGGTCGCGGTGGGTGCGCGCGGCCTCACGTTTGATCTCCATGTCCGACGAGGTCAGCGGTGACATCAACACCTGACCTGCGGGCGCAGGCAGCCCGGCATCGCGTGCGGCAATCGCGGTGTTCACCGCCATCAGTCCGCCGGCCGAATCTCCCGCGACCACAGTGTGATCGGCGGTGAACCCCGCGTCCAGGACGCGGCGGTAGGCGCACAGGCCGTCGGCGACGGCCTCTTCGATGCCGGCTAGGGGCGCCAGGCGGTAGCCGACGTTGAATACCTTCGCACCGGTGACCGCCGAGAGCTTGCTGGCGAAGCGGCGGTGCGAATTGAGGCCCAGCGTCACCAGGGCTGAACCGTGGAAGTAGACGATCACCCGGTTCGAGTCGCGAGCGTTCGGTGCCACCACCCACTCCGCCGGGCAGTCGGTCAGCCGCTCCGGTGTCACCTCGGTGCCCGGCAGCGCCCGGATGTAGCGCATCGGCTGGTCGATCAGGTCCAGGCGCGCCCGCTGCAATCCGGCGGGCCAGAACCGGTTGACGACCATGCCGACCAGCGTCAGCACGGCGATCGAGGTGCGCAAAAAGATCGCCGCGACCGCAGCCAGCAGTCGGGCCTGCCAGGACGCCGGACCGAAATACGTCTGAGCCGGTCGTTCACGCCATTCCGGAAAGTTCACGGTACCCAGGGTATCGGGTATTGGGTGGCCGGATAAACCGGGACATCGTGACGGACTAACAGACCCGTCGTAGCGTGGAGTGGTGACCGCGCCGAATGCCCCGCACGATCTGCCCAAAACTCTCGGTGAGCTGCGTGCTGCCGGCCACCGCGAAAGGGGGGTCAAACAGGAGATCGCCGAGAACCTGTTGGCCCGACTCGGCGACGGTGACGATGCCGCGGCCATCTGGCCCGGCATCTTCGGGTTCGAGGACACCGTGCTGCCGCAACTCGAGCGTGCGCTGATCGCCGGCCACGACATCGTGCTGCTCGGTGAGCGCGGGCAGGGCAAGACCCGGCTGTTGCGCGCGTTGACCGGATTGCTCGATGAGTGGACCCCGGTGATCGCCGGCGCCGAGCTGGGTGAGCACCCGTATTCGCCGATCACGCCCGAGTCAATTCGCCGGGTCGCCGAGCTCGGCGACGACCTGCCGGTGACGTGGCGACACCGCAGCGAGCGTTACACCGAGAAGTTGGCCACCCCCGACACCAGCGTCGCCGACCTGGTCGGCGACATCGACCCGATCAAGGTGGCCGAAGGCCGCAGCCTGGGTGACCCCGAGACCATCGCCTACGGGCTGATCCCACGGGCGCACCGTGGCGTGGTCGCCGTCAACGAACTGCCCGACCTCGCCGAGCGTATCCAGGTGGCGATGCTCAACGTGATGGAGGAGCGCGACATCCAGGTGCGCGGCTACACCCTGCGGCTGCCGCTGGACGTGCTGGTGGTCGCCAGCGCCAACCCGGAGGACTACACCAACCGCGGCCGCATCATCACCCCGCTCAAGGACCGCTTCGGCGCCGAGATCCGCACGCACTACCCGCTGGAACTCGACGCCGAGGTCGGCGTGATCGCCCAAGAGGCGCACCTGAGCGCGCAGGTGCCCGACTACCTGCTGGCGGTGCTGGCCCGATTCGCCCGCTACCTGCGCGAGTCTCGCTCGGTGGATCAGCGCTCAGGCGTCTCGGCGCGCTTCGCGATCGCCGCCGCGGAGACGGTCGCGGCCTCGGCGCGCCACCGCGGCGCGGTGCTGGGCGAAACCGATCCAGTAGCCCGGGTGGTGGACCTGAGCACGATCGTCGACGTACTGCGCGGCAAGCTGGAATTCGAATCCGGCGAAGAGGGCCGCGAGCAGGCCGTGCTGGAGCATCTGCTGCGCCGGGCCACCGCCGATACCGCATCTCGGGCACTGGGCGGGATCGACGTGGGTCCGCTGGTGGCGGCGGTCGAGAACGCGACGGTGACGACGGGCGAGCGGATTTCGGCCAAGGCGGTGCTGGCGGCGCTGCCGGATCTGCCGGTGATCGATGCCGTCGCACAGCGGCTCGGTGCGGAATCCGACGGCGAACGCGCCGCGGCGCTCGAGTTGGCTTTGGAAGCACTGTATTTGGCCAAGCGCATCGACAAGACCTCCGACGAGGGTGAAACCGTCTATGGCTAAGAGCCATGCCTCCCGGTATTCGGCCTACAGCGGTGGGCCGGATCCGTTGGCGCCGCCGGTCGATCTGGCCGAGGCGCTGGAGGAGATCGGGCGCGACGTCATGGAGGGAACGTCGCCGCGGCGAGCGCTGCAAGAGTTGCTACGCCGCGGCACCAGGAAGCTGACCGGAGCTGATCAGCTGGCCGCCGAGGCGCAACGACGGCGCCGGGAATTGTTGCGCCGCAACAACTTGGACGGGACCCTGGCCGAGGTCAAAAAACTGCTCGACGAGGCGGTGCTGGCCGAACGCAAAGAGCTGGCCCGTGCGCTCGACGACGATGCCCGCTTCGCCGAGATGCAGATCGAGGGGTTGTCGCCGTCGCCGGCCAAAGCGGTGCAGGAGCTGGCCGACTACCAGTGGCGCAGCGCCGAGGCCCGGGAGTCGTACGAGAAGATCAAGGATCTGCTCGGCCGCGAGATGCTCGACCAGCGTTTCGCCGGCATGAAGCAGGCGCTGGAAGGCGCCACCGACGCCGACCGGCAGCGGGTCAGCGACATGCTCGACGATCTCAACGACCTGTTGGACAAGCACTCTCGGGGCGAAGACACTCAACAGGACTTTCAACAGTTCATGGACAAGCACGGCGAGTTTTTCCCGGAGAACCCGAGCAATGTCGAGGAGCTGCTGGATTCGCTGGCCCAGCGGGCGGCGGCCGCGCAGCGCTTTCGTAACAGTCTGAGCGCCGAGCAGCGTGCCGAGCTGGATGCGTTGGCCGAGCAGGCGTTCGGTTCACCGGCATTGCAGCAGGCGCTGGGACGCCTGGACGCGCATCTGCAGGCGGCCCGGCCGGGGGAGGACTGGACCGGCTCGTCGGAGTTCTCCGGCAACAATCCGCTCGGCATGGGGGAGGGCGCTCAGGCCCTGGCCGATATCGCCGAGCTAGAACAGTTGGCTGAGCAGCTGTCGCAGGCGTATCCGGGCGCGAGCATGGACGACGTCGACCTGGACGCGCTGGCACGCCAGCTCGGCGACCAGGCTGCCGTCGACGCGCGTACGTTGGCCGAACTGGAACGTGCGTTGCTCAATCAAGGATTCCTGGACCGCAGCTCCGACGGGCAGTGGCGGCTGTCGCCGAAAGCGATGCGCCGGCTCGGCGAAACCGCGCTACGTGATGTGGCGCGGCAACTTGCGGGCCGCCGCGGCGAACGCGACCACCGTCGGGCCGGGGCGGCCGGCGAGCTGACTGGGGCCACTCGGCCCTGGCAGTTCGGCGACACCGAGCCGTGGAACGTCACCCGCACCCTGACTAACACGGTGCTGCGGCAGGTCGCCGAACCCGGCACCGCCGTGACCCGCGGTCGGCTGTCGATCAGCGTCGACGACGTGGAGGTCTCTGAGACCGAGACTCGCACCCAGTCCGCGGTTGCACTGCTGGTGGACACGTCGTTCTCGATGGTGATGGACAACCGCTGGCTGCCGATGAAGCGCACCGCGTTGGCGTTGAACCACCTGATCAGTACGCGGTTCCGGTCGGATGCGTTGCAGATCATCGCCTTTGGTCGCTACGCCCGCACGGTGACCGCAGCGGAGCTGACCGGCCTGGAAGGCGTCTACGAGCAGGGCACCAATCTGCACCATGCGCTGGCGCTGGCCAGCCGGCACCTGCGTCGCCACCCCAACGCCCAGCCGGTGGTGCTGGTGGTCACCGATGGGGAGCCGACGGCGCACCTGGAGGACTATCGCGGTGACGGCGCATCAGTGTTCTTTGACTACCCGCCACACCCGCGGACCATCGCCCACACTGTCAGGGGTTTCGACGACGTCGCCCGGCTCGGTGCCCAGGTGACGATCTTCCGGCTCGGTGACGATCCCGGGCTGGCCCGCTTCATCGACCAGGTGGCGCGGCGGGTCCAGGGCCGGGTGGTGGTGCCCGAACTCGATGGCCTGGGCGCGGCGGTGGTCGGCGACTACCTGAGGTCGCGCCGCCGTTAAAGCGCGCTAGGCGGTCACCGGGACAGCAGTCGGCGCTTTTGTGCGGCGAACTCTTCGCCGGTCAGATAGCCGGCGTCGTGCAGTTCGCCGAGTTCGCGGATCCCGGCCGCCAGCTCCACCACCGAAGTCAGCGGCGAATGCGCCGCCGCCACCGCTGGTTGTTCTGCCGAATCCGACGACGGCTTGCCCGATCCGGCGGCCGCCGTGGCTGCAATTGCCTTGCCGGACTCCGAGCGACGCTGGTTCATGACGCCGGCCAACGCGCTGCCGCCCATTCCGGCCAGAGCCATCTGGCCGAATGCGGTGCCCAGCCCGGCCGGCGACGTGGTTGCGGCGGCGCCGAGCGGCGTCGAGAAACTGGCGTGGCGGATCTCGGGGGCCAAATCGGCCCAACTGATCGGCGTCGAGAGCGTGCCGAGCGGGAACGCCTCGCCCATGGCGACCACGACCGCTTCGTGGGGAACTCGGAGGTTTTCGATCGACGGCAGTTCCTCGTGCACCCCCAATTGGTCCAGAGCGTTCAAGATGCGTTGCTGGCCGGCGCGGAGCACATCCTGGGTGTCGAAGATCTCTTGGGAGTCCTGTTCCGCGAAATGCATTGCCGCGCCGGCCAGGAAGACACCGAGGATCGACAACGGCAGGGCAACGCCCACGCCGAGCTCGTCGGCAATAATCCCGAGCCAGTCAAAGGGCCCAGACGGTATGTCGGCCGGCGCCTGCAGGGCCGTCAACGGCGATGAAGCGTCGGATGAGCCGGGGCCAGACAGCGTCGATGCCAGCCGCGACGACACCGTCTGGGCGATGTTGCCGGTGGGATCACCCGACGCGCCGTTGTGCCCCAACGGTCCAGCGGGGTTGGCGGTCTGCGGCGGCGGCGCGAACGGCTCCAGTTCGGAAGCGGTCGCCGACAAGGCCGAGTAGCTGTACATCGCGGTGGCGTCCTGTGCCCACATTTCGCCATACTGGGCTTCGGTGGCCGCGATCGCCGCGGCATTTTGGCCCAGCACATTGGTGGCCAACAACGTCAACAACTGCGCACGGTTGGCTGCGATGACCGGTGGGGGCACCGTCAGAGCAAACGCGGCCTCGTAGGCGGCCACCGCTGCTTTGGCTTGCAGGGCAGTCTTTTCAGCCTGCGTTGCGGTGGTGTTCAACCACGTCACGAATGGGGTGGCCGCGGCCGTCATCGCCGCCGAGGACGGGCCCGACCACGCCGCACTGGTCAACTCGGCGACCACCGATTCGTAACCTGCTGCCGCCGTGTGCAGTTCGGCTGCTAGCCCGTTCCAGGCGGTCGCAGCGGCGAGCATCGGCCCTGAGCCGGCGCCGAGGTACATGAGGCCGGAGTTGACTTCCGGCGGCAATGCCGCGAAATTCATTGGCAGTGCACGCCGGCAGCAGGACGCCGCGCTCGGGTAGAGCGGTCCATTGCAGTTGCATCCCTCCGGTCACGGGTCGGTGGTGGTGTGATCCGTCGATCTAACTTGCCCGGCGCTCCACCAGGGGGCTCGACACTCCGGGGCGGCAAACACCTCGACGATGGCGTCAAAGCCGACGATGCGCTGGGCGTACCACCATTCTCCGAGCCAGAACCGGTGACTCGCCATGGTGTTTGACACCCATTCGCGTGTCGCGGCAACCCGTATGGACATTGTGTGCCGCGCAGACCAGGGTGGTGGTATGAGCCGTTGGACTGGGCTCGTCGACCGATTTCGGCGGCGGGCGAGCGCGCCCGCACGGGGGTTGTTTCGCCGCGTCGTCCTGATCAACGGTTTGGTCTTCACCTTCGGCACCCTGGTGCTGGCCATGTCGCCGGCCACCGTGTCGGGGCCCGTCCGTTTGGCGGAGATCCCGGTGCTGCTCATCGGGCTGGCAGTCGTGGTCGGGGCCAATGCTCTGCTGTTGCGGTCAAGCCTGGCCCCGCTGGACCGGCTCTCGGCGTCCATGCGGCGAGTTGATCTGCTCCGCCATACCGACCGGGTGGACGATTCGGGCGACGGTGATCTGCACCACCTCATGGCGTCGTTCAACGCCATGCTGGACCGGCTGGAAACCGAACGCGCCTCCTCGAGTGCCTTGGTGCTGGTCGCGCAGGAGAACGAGCGGCAGCGGATCGCCAGAGAGTTGCACGATGAGATCGGCCAAACTCTCACCGTCGCCCTGCTCACCCTCAAACGAGCCGTCGACGCCGCGCCGGAAGGAATCCGCGGTGACCTCGCGGATGCACAGGAAATCGTGCGGGCCAGTCTCGACGAAGTGCGCGGCATTGCGCGACGGCTGCGTCCGGATGCGTTGGAAGACCTCGGCTTACCGAGCGCCCTGCAGGCACTGTGTAACCAGTTCACCCAGGCGAGCGGGATCGACGTCGTCAAAGACATTGGCCCGCAGGCAGAACGACTGAATCCCAACGTGGAGTTGGTGTGCTATCGCATCGTGCAGGAGAGCTTGACGAACATTGCCCGGCATTCCGGTGCGCAGAAAGTGTGGCTGGACTTGCATGTCGATGCAGCGGGGGAGCTGACCCTGCGGATCTCCGATGACGGCACGGGCGGGCTGAACGTGGAAGGTGCGGGAATCACTGGAATGCGCGAGCGCGCACTGCTGGTGCATGGCACCCTGACCATCACCTCCTCGGCCAACCACGGCACCGAAATCCGGCTGGTGGTGCCGGCCCGATCGGGGGCCGGACGGCCATGACGTCGACGCAACCGGCCCGCATCCTGCTGGCCGACGATCACGCCCTGATGCGCAGTGGGCTGCGGATGATCCTGGACGCCGAGCCCGACCTGTCCGTCGTCGCCGAGGCCGCCGACGGGGCCGAGGCACTCGCAGCGTTGCAGGAAACTCCTGTCGACCTGGCCATTCTGGACATCGCGATGCCGCGGATGACGGGACTGCAGGCCGCCCGCGAGATCAACCGCAACCATCCTCACGTGCGGGTGCTGATGCTGTCGATGCACGACAACGAGCAGTATTTCTTCGAAGCCCTCAAGGCCGGCGCGTCGGGCTACGTCTTGAAGTCGGTTGCCGACCGCGACCTGCTCGAGGCGTGCCGGGCGACGATTCGCGGTGAGCCGTTTTTATACGCCGGGGCGGTGACCGCGCTGATTCGCGACTACCTGCATCGGGCGCGGCACGGCAATACGTTGCCGGAGACCATCCTCACGCCCCGGGAAGAGGAAGTCCTCAAGCTGATCGCCGAGGGCTTTTCGGCGCGAGAGATCGCCAAGACCCTCGGCATCAGCGCCAAGACAGTCGACCGCCATCGGACCAACACGCTGCAGAAATTGGGTCTGCGTGACCGCCTGGCGCTGACCCGGTATGCCATCAGGACCGGGTTGATCGAGCCGTAGCGGCGTTCGCAAGCGCGGCGGAGCCGGGCGCAGCGGGACGCCGCCATAAGCCGCAGGCTGCCCTCATCAGCTATGGGTGTTTCACCCCCCGCCGAATGGGGGTTGTATTCCATGGCGCGCTGCCGCCGCGCCACACAGACTGGTTTCAGTGGTGGTGGGAGATGAGTGCGGACGTGCTTTGGGCGCGTCCGCGGTCTCCTCGCGATTGCCGCCACGACTGAACGCATCGACTTAAACGAAACGGCCCGTGGAGCGTGATGCTGGCGATACTGCTTGCCCATGTTGTTGGCACCGCTGCTGCACCCGTGTTGGTGCGCAGGTGGGGCAGGGCGGCGTTCTATCCGCTGGGATCGATCCCGCTGGTATCGCTGGGTTGGGTGGTGGCGAACTGGCCGGCCGGTCCGGCCGACGACCATCGCGTCACCGTGCCCTGGGTGCCCGGACTGTCGATGGACATTGCGCTGCGGTTCGACGCACTGAGCGCGATCATGTGCGTGCTGGCCTTGGGGATCGGCGCCCTGGTCTTGTTCTACTGCGCCGCATACTTCCGGCCCGTCGGGGCGCACGCCGAAATCGACCCGCGGCTGCCCAGCTTCGCCGCGAAGATGGTCGGATTCGCCGGAGCGATGTTCGGGCTGATGGTCGCCGACAACGCGTTGGTGCTCTACGTGTTCTGGGAAATGACGACGGTGCTGTCGTTCCTGCTGATCGGTCACTACGCCGAACGTGCCGTCAATCGCCGCGCCGCCACCCAGGCATTGCTGGTGACCACCGCCGGCGGGTTGGCCATGCTGGTCGGCATCATCATGCTGGGCAATGCCGCCGGCACGTACCTGCTGTCGGAGCTGGTGGCCCATCCGCCGTCGGGGACCGTCGTCACCGTCGGGGTGCTGCTGATCCTGGTCGGTGCGATCAGCAAGTCGGCAATCGTGCCGCTGCACTTCTGGCTGCCCGGCGCCATGGCGGCGCCGACACCGGTCAGTGCCTACCTGCACGCCGCGGCGATGGTCAAGGCCGGGATCTACCTGGTGGCCAGGCTGGCGCCGGGGTTCGCCGATTCGCCCGGCTGGCGGCCGATGCTGGTGATTCTCGGTCTGACCACCGCGCTGTTGGCCGGCTGGCGGGCGGTGCGCGAGTACGACCTGAAACTGCTGCTGGCCTACAGCACCGTCAGCCAGTTGGGTCTGATGATCGTGCTGGTCGGGGCCGGTACCGGTGATCTCATGCTGGCCGGGTTGACCGCCATGTGCGCGCACGCGGCGGCCAAGGCCACGCTGTTCATGGTGGTCGGGATCATCGACCATGCCACCGGCACCCGCGACCTGCGCGAACTGGCCGGATTGGGACGCCGCTGCCCGGCGCTGTTCGTGATCGCCGCCGCGGCCGCCGCCAGCATGGCCGGAGTGCCGCCGTTTGTGGGCTTCATCGCCAAGGAGACCATCTTCGGGGCCGAGGCACAGTCCCCGGTCCTGGGTTCTGCCGGTCCGTACGTGCTGGCGGCCGGCGTGGTCGCCTCGATGTTCACCGTGATCTACAGCGTGCGCTTCGTGTGGGGCGGGTTCGCCGGCAAGGGCCGGTCGGCACCGAGTGCGGCCGTGGCGGGGCTGCACCGCCCCGACGCGGCGTTCCTGGCGCCGCCGGCGGTGCTGGCCGGCGCCAGCCTGGCCCTGGGGTTGTGCGCGCTGACCCTCGACACCGTGTTGCGCAGCTACGCCGACACTATGCCCGGCGGAACTGGCTATCACCTTGCGCTGTGGCACGGTGTGGGGCTGCCGGTGTTGCTGTCGGCGCTGGTCTTGGTGTTCGGCGCCAGTGTGTTCGCAGCCCGCGGCCCGCTGGGGCTGTCCCGGCTGCGCCGGCTGCCAATGGGCAAGGCCGACCGGATTTATGACGACGTGCTGCGGCTGCTCGATGTGGCGGCGGTGCGGCTCACCGGCATCACCCAGCGCGGCTCCCTGCCGGTCAACCAGGGGATGATCTTCGCGACGCTGGTGGTGCTCCCGCTGACGGCGCTGGCAGTGGGCGCGCGCAACCACGTCGAGCTGGACTTGTGGGATACCCCGCTGCAGTTGACGGTCGCGGTGCTGGTGGTCGCCGGCGGGATCGGCGCGACGATGGCCCGCAACCGACTGTCCGCGGTGTTGATGGTCGGGGTGACCGGCTATGGCTGCGCCGCGGCATTCGCCTTCCATGGCGCGCCCGACCTGGCGCTGACCCAGCTGCTGGTCGAGACCGTGACCATGGTGATCTTCGTGCTGGTGTTGCGCACGCTGCCCACGATGGCCCTGAACCGGCTGCCGCGCATCTTGCTGGCCGCAGCGGTGGGTATCAGCGTCGCCGTGCTGGCGGCCTTCGCGATGGCGGCGCGCACCCAAGACGGGGTGTCCGAGGCGTTGCCGGAGGCCGCCTACGTTCGTGGCCACGGCGCTAACACCGTCAACGTGCTGTTGGTCGACGTCCGGGCCTGGGACACCCTCGGCGAGATCTCGGTGCTCTTGGTCGCCGCGACCGGTGTGGCCTCGATGGTGTTCCGTAACCGCCGGTTTGGCCGGGCGCCGCGGATCGCCGACGCCGGTACCCCGCGCAAGACCGTGGGCATCACCACCCCCTACAGCCCGGCGATCGGGTCCACCACCTGGCTGCGGGGCAGCGCCTATCACGATCCCAATGAGCGGTCGCTGGTGCTGGAGGTCGCGACCCGGATCATCTTCCCGCTGATCATGGTGGTCTCGATCTACTTCCTGTTCGCCGGGCATAACTATCCGGGCGGTGGCTTCGCCGGCGGCCTGGCCGCCGGTCTCGGGCTGGCGTTGCGCTACCTCGCCGGCGGGCGCTACGAGCTCGGCGAGACGCTGCCCCTGGACTCCAGCAAGATCCTGGGCGTCGGCCTGGCCCTGGTCGGAGGCACGGCGCTGGGATCGCTGTTCCTGGGAGCGCCGGTGCTGTCCTCGGCGGTGCTGAGCTTCACGCTTCCGGTGCTGGGCCACGTCAATGTGATGACGTCGTTGTTCTTCGATCTGGGCGTGTACCTGGTGGTGGTCGGCATGGTGCTCGATGTGTTGCGCAGCCTGGGAGTGCGATTGGACCAAGAGCTTGAATCGCAACCCCCGACCCGACCGCTGGCAGGAGTGTCATGACCGCGCATCTGGTTCCGCTATTGATGGCCGCCGGGTTGACCTCCTGCGGGGTCTACATGCTGCTGGAGCGCAGCCTCACCCGAATGTTGTTGGGCCTGATGATGATCGGCAATGCCGTCAACCTATTGCTCATCGACGTCGGCGGACCCGACGGGAACCCGCCGATCTATTGGGCCAGTTCTGGCAAAGCCACCGACGCCGACGCGCTGGCTCAGGCCATGGTGCTGACCTCGATCGTCATCACCATGGGCGTGGGCGCGTTTGTGCTGGCCCTGACCTACCGCTCGTACAACCTGACGACCACCGATGACATCGGCGACGACCAGGAAGCGACTCGCGTCTCGCAGCTCTCCGACGAAGAGGTCATCGCCGCCGAGCAGGACCACGGCGTGCCGGTGGCTGCCGGTGAGCTCGACGCCGTGCCCGAAAGCGAGGTGTCACGGTGAGTCTGGCCGCCGTCTTGATGCCGCTGCCGGTGTTGCTGCCCACGCTGGGCGCGGCGTCAACGCTGATTGTCGGCCGTCGTCCCCGGCTGCAGCGGCCGATCACCATCGGTGTGCTGTGCGCGGTGGCCGCGGTCAGCGCGGTGTTGCTGTATCTGACCGACCGCAACGGCACGCTGGTGCTGCATGTCGGAGGTTGGGGGCCGACCGAGCAGGGGTTGGGTCCGCTGGGCATCAGTCTGGTCGTCGACCGATTGTCGGCGCTGATGTTGGTGGTGTCGGCGATCGTGCTGCTGGCCGTCATGGTCTACGCCATCGGGCAGGGGGTGCGCGACGGTGACGACCGCCAGCCGGTGTCGATCTTCCTGCCCACCTACCTGACCCTGGCCACCGGCGTCTCCCTGGCGTTTCTGGCCGGTGACCTGTTCAACCTGTTCGTCGGGTTTGAGATGCTGCTGTCGGCGAGCTTCGTGTTGCTGACCATCGGCGCCAGCGCCGAACGCATCCGCGCCGGCATCGGCTACGTGATGGTCTCGATGGCGTCGTCGTTGGTCTTTCTGTTCGGCATCGCCCTGGTCTATGCCTCCACCGGCACGCTGAACCTCGCCGAGCTGGCGACGCGGACCGGCGCAATGCCCGGCGGCACCCGCAGTGCGGTGTTCGCCGTGTTGCTGGTGGCTTTCGGCATCAAGGCCGCGGTGTTCCCGCTCTCGGCGTGGCTGCCCGACGCCTATCCCACCGCGCCCGCGCCGATCACCGCGGTGTTCGCCGGGATTCTGACCAAAGTCGGTGTGTACGCGATCATCCGGGCGCACTCACTGCTGTTCCCCGACGGCGGCCTGGACTCGGTGCTGCTGGTCGCGGCGCTGTTGACCATGCTGATCGGAATCTTCGGTGCCATCGCGCAGAGCGACATCAAGCGGGTGTTGTCGTTCACGCTGGTCAGCCACATCGGCTTCATGATGTTCGGGGTCGCTCTGTCTTCCAAGTCGAATCAGCTCGGGATGTCCGGCGCCATCTTCTACGTGATGCACCACATCATCGTGATGACCACGCTGTTCCTGGCGGCCGGACTGATCGAACGCCAGGGCGGCGCGTCGTCGCTGCACCGGCTGGGCGGTCTGATCGCCAACCCGCTGCTGGCTTTCGTGTTCCTGGTTCCTGCGTTCAATCTCGGTGGTATTCCGCCCTTTTCGGGCTTCATCGGCAAGACCGCCGTGCTGCAGGCCGGTGTCGGGGACGGGTCGGTGCTGGCCTGGTGCCTGGTGGGCGGCGCGGTGCTGACCAGTCTGCTGACGCTGTATGTGCTGGCTCGGGTGTGGACCATGGCATTCTGGCGGCGCCGGGTGGACGCCCCCGAGGGAGCACTGGTGCTCGCAGCACCGCCGGTGCTGCTTGACGACGTCGGTGACGTTGCCTACGACGAGCGCGATGACGTCGGAAAGATGCCGACCTGGATGGTGGTCCCGACGCTCGCGCTGATCGCCTTGGGCCTGTCGCTGAGCGTGCTGGCCGGCCCGATCTTCGCCTACACCCAGCGAGCCGCAGCCGAGGTTCTGGACCGGGGCGAATACATCTCGACCGTGTTGTCGGTGGGTACAGAATGAGGGCCCTCGCGCTGAAGATGTTCGCGGTGTCCGCGCTGGCGACGGTATGGGTGCTGTTGTGGGGCCGCGTCACGATTCCCAACATCGTCATGGGGATCGTGGTCGCGATCGTGATCATGGTCTTGCTGCCGATGCCGCCCGTGCCAGTACAGGGCCGCCTTCATCTGGTGCCACTGGTGAAGCTCCTCGGGCTGTTCACCTGGTACCTGATGGAGTCCAGCATTCAGTTGATGTGGCTGGCGATCCGACCCGGACCGCCGCCGCTCACCGGGGTGCTACGGGTGCCGCTGACCATCAAATCCGACCTGGTTTTGGTGCTGGCCGCCAACATCACCACGCTGATTCCCGGATCGATGGTGCTGGAGATCGATCAGGTGCGCCGCATCCTGTACTGCCATGTGATCGATGTCGGATCCGCCCAAGCGGTCGAACGTTTCTTTCAGCAGGTCGCCCAGGTGGAGCGACTGCTGATCGACGCCTTCGAGCGTGACGACGAGTGGCTGCCGGCGGGAGTAGACGCGTGAACGTGATCTGGGGAACGGCGGGTGTGTTGTTGGGCATCGCCGCCGTCATCACCATGTATCGGCTGCTGGCCGGACCCAGCACCTTGGACCGGCTGGTGGCGCTGGACACGCTGGCCGCGATGACCATGTGCGGTATCGGTATCTGGGCCGCGGCCAGCCGGGACACCACCGTGACGTACAGCCTCGCGGCACTGGCGCTGGTCGGCTTCATCGGGTCGGTGAGCGTGGCACGTTTCCGGGTGCCCGACGACGCGCCGGATCTGGGGAGGCAGCCGTGATCGTGCTCGACGTGCTCGCCGGGGTACTGGTGCTCGCCGGGTCGGTGCTGGCGCTGACGGCGGCCATCGGAGTGGTGCGGTTCCCCGATACCTTGGCCAGGATGCACTCGGCCACCAAACCGCAGGTGTTGGGCCTGCTGCTGGTGCTGTTCGGCGCATTGATCCGGCTACGCGGCAGCCACGATGCGGGCATGGTGACCGTCAGCATCCTGTTCACCCTGATCACCGCTCCGGTGGTCGCGCACCGGGTGGGCCGGCTGGCCTATCAGGAGCAGGACATGAGCGAGGTGCTGACCGTTGACCAACTCGGCGAGCTGACCGACGACGATCAGCTGCCGCTGTGAGCGGGGCGCAGTACCGCGACCAGGAAATCGGAGTCCGCGGTGAAGGGCCGCAGATCCCAGGTGGACAGTTGTAGATCGGTCGCGAATCCGGCGGCCGACGCGTCGCGCAGGAACTGATCGAAGTCGTAGTCCCGGTTGGCGCCGAAGCCGATCACGGTCCGGCCGTCGTCGGCGCAGTGCGCACGCAGCCGGCGCAGGATCTCCGCGCGGGTGCTCGGGGCCACGAATGCCATGACGTTGCCCGCCGACACGATGAGGTCGAATGGTTCGGCGATGCCGCGGGCGGGCAGGTCGAGTTCGGCAAGGTCGCCCACGAGATAGCGCGGTCCGGGGTGGTCCTGCGCGGCGGCCTCGATGAGCTCCGGGTCGACGTCGACACCGACCACGTCGTGACCGCACTTGGCCAGCACGCCGGCGACCCGTCCGGGGCCGCAGCCGGCGTCGAGGATGCGGGCGCCACGGGCAGCCATCGCGTCGATGAGGCGTGCTTCGCCGGCCAGATCCTTACCGGCGCGGGCCATCTCGCGGAAGCGTTCGATGTACCACTGCGAATGCCCGGGATCGGCGGCGACTTTCTGCATCCAAAGGCTCTGCTCGACCATGAGTGCATTCTCCCAGGGCCGTCACGCGGTGGGCAGACGGACTTCCAGCGAATCCAGTAGTGCCTGTTTGGCGGCGATGTAGTGCGGGTTGTCGGCGTCGGTGGTCTGGACGGTGAGCGTGATAGCCCAGATCCTGTCCTTGGTGTTCTGCACCGCGACGATCAGGCCGGTCGCGGGTCGGCCCTGCAGGTTGTAGGTGATCGTTCGACTCGGAAAGCCTGACACTGTCCCTGCGGTGTCGGTCTCCAGCTCACCGACGACAGCGGTCACCGCGGCGCGTTCCTTGGCCAGGGCCTGCGCCGGCAGTCCGACCTGGCCGGTGAGTTCCTCCAGCGTCACCACCGCATTCGGAGTGAAACCGTGCCGTCGCAAGTCTTGGTTGTAGAGCACACCGCGTACCGGCGGTGAGTCGTTGCCGGGCAGGAACTCCCACCCCGGGGGCCGGGGGAGGGTGATCGTCGGTTCGTCGACGTCGCGGGGATCCAAGATGATCGATCCCTCGCCGGGCGGGTGACCGGAATTTGCCACTGCCAACTCCTTATCGCCCGGGCCGCCAGAGCTTGCGGAGGTAGGCGCCGCCGAAGCTGAGGTAGGAGAAGATCGCTCCCGCGGCGATCGCGCCGATCAGGTCCGTGGTCGCGGGGTTCTTCATCGAGCCGTAGATCGCAATCGCAAACAAGGTGCTGGACACCATCGGTCCGATGAGCCAAAAGAGCCACTTCGATTTTGCGTCCTTGCGGGGATCCACCGGGATGGCGATGAGAAGCATCACCAGTAGGGCGACCCCGATGATGCCGTTTGCGTTAGTGATGATCAATCCCCCTTGTCGCGGTACCCGACTCAGCCGAACAGGCCATGCCAAACATTCGAAATCCCCTCGCCCACACCCTTACCGAACTCGCTGCCGGCGAGGCCGCCGACGATCGCCCCGGTACCGGCGCCGAGGACCGCACCGATGGCGGTGCCCGGCCCGGGGCCGAAGAAGGTGCCGATCGTGGCCCCGACCTCGGCCCCTGTCTCGGCACCCAGCCCGGCGCCGACCAAACCTCCGGTGATGTCACCCGCGGTTTTGGGGACGACGTCCACGAGGGCGGTGCTCAAGGGGACTCCGTTGTTCACAGCGTTCTGGATCTCCATGACCCCGTTCGCGCCGGTGATGAAGTTCCCTGCCAAACCTAGGCGTTTGCCGAATTTCTCGACGCCCTCCATGGCCTGCGACATCGGGACACCGCCGGGAATCGCGGGGCTCGGCGACCCGCCGGGCGGGAACGCCGGCAGGTCAGGCTTGACCCACGGCGCGCCGCCCTGATTGCCCCCCTCCCCGCCGATCTCGGTGGGTTTGGACGCGGCAGGGGGCGGCCCTGTAGGTCGGGTCATCACCGGCGTGCCGGGTGGCAGCCACGGCGGGGTGGCCCCGGCGCCGCCGTCCCCGCCTTTACCGTCCGGCGTTGCGGGGGTGTGGCCATTGGCGCCGCCGGTGCCACCGTCGGCTCCCGGAACGCCGTTCGGGGCCGCGGGCTCGCCCTCGGCGTCGAACTTGCGTACCGCGACGTCGGGGTCGTAGCCGTCCTTGACTCGCAGGTTGGTCAGGGCCTGCTTCAGTGTCTTGGCGTAGTCGTTGCGGAAAAACGTCTCGTTGTGCAGGGCCGTCACGGTGTCGGCCTTGGCTGCCTGACGAACGTTCTCGATATCGGCGTCGCGATTAAGGCCCTGGTTCTTCAGGTCGAGGTAGTGGCCGATCAGGACGTCGGCGGTCTGCAGGTTCTCATTGAGTGACGTGATGTTGCCTCGTGAGGTTCCGCGGGCTTGAGCCAGGGCGGCGGCGATGGTCTCCAGGTCGGCGGCGATCTGGCCGAGCTGCTCGTTGGTGGCGTGCAGGCTGTCTTTGACGCGCTGCACCTCGGCGCCGTTGTTGATGGGTTGTTCGCCGTTTTCGCGGTTGTACTGCGTGAAGTGTTCTTGGGCGGTGCGGAAGGATTCTTCGGCGGCGGTGGCCGAGCCGGCGGCGGAGTGAAATGCCTGGGCCAGGAAGTTGATCTGGGTGGGGCTGCCGGCCTGCAGACTGTCGTCGATCGCCCAGGGGTCGCCGCCGGCCTGTGCGACGAGGTCGTCGACGTTCAGGTGCTGCAGGCTGGGACGACTCACCGCTGGGGGCCGGCGACGTCTCGCAACAGTTGGGCGTTGTGGTTGTCCATCTGGGTGAAGCCGTCGGCGGCGGTGCGTACGTTCTCGGCGATGCCGGTGAGGTTCTGGTGGTGGCCCTGCAGGGCGTCGCGATGACTGTCTTTGGCGCTGCCCAGCGCGGCGTGGAAGCCGTGGGCGTCGTCGAAATCTCCGAACATCTTGGCGGTCAGGCCGGCCACGTCGAGGCGCTGAGCACCGTCGTTGGCGTGCCCGCCGGCGTCGTCGGACACATTTGCTCCGTTACGCAGCACATGGGGGTTGACGTGCATCGCCTGCCACCTTCCGTCCGCTTGTCGCGGTAAAAGCCTACCGACGGGCGCTGAGCCGTCAATTCATCCGCTGACGCGCGCAGATGCAAGGGAAAACCCTGTTTCGCCGTCGTGTCGGCGAATCCTGCGGGGCTTTCGGGGGGAAGGCCGGGAGGGGAAGGAGCGGCCGGGTCACACCAGCGGGCGACCGGCGCGGATCCGACGGTCCAGGTCCCACAGGATCAAGTTGAACGGGAAGCCCCGCAAGAATTGGGGCAGCAGATTGTTGACTCCCCGAAGAGCACCCATCAACCGGTCGAACCGACGCTGCTTGTCGGCGTCCCAGGGCAGCTGCATCTCGTCGCGGAAGCGCTGCGGAAGGAAACCGGTGGTGATCAGCAGCGCGAGCCGTTCGTTCGCCCGCTGCAAGGGGCCGGGCACGGTCAGGCCCCGCAGCCGGCTAGCTGCGATCGGCTTCAGGTATTCGCGGACGGCGTCGTCGATGTGGACCTTGTCCAGCTGCTCCTGCCAGTACCGGTCGAAGGCGGCCCGGTCGGCGGGCCACATCTCTTCGGGCACCTGCAACATGGTGGCCATCGCCTTGCCCTCATTGCGGTAATGCCGGTCGGCGTGCTCGTCGTCCATCTCACCGAGGAAAATGCGGTGGATATCGACGTTGCCTTTGTAGAGGCAGGCACCCACCCACAGCTGCAGGTCACGGTCGAATGCGTTGTACTTCACCGGGCTGTCGGCCGTGGATCGAACCTGGCGGTGCGCGCTGTTGACCGCTTCACGGAAGGCGGCCTTCTGCTCGTCGCTGCCCTGGGTAGAAACCACCAGATAAGTGAACGTGGTGCGCGCCCGCTTGATCGGATGCAGGTCCACCCGGCCGCTTTCGACCTTGCTCTCCATCACACCGTAGCCCACCCCGGGCCGGGCCAGTTGCATGATCACGTTGGCGGGTCCGGCCAACAACGCCACACCCATCATCATGTTGTCGTCGCAGGTGACCTGCGGCAGCAAGGAACGTCTGGAACGCCTGGAACGCCGAAGTGGCGCGGGGTGCGCACCCAGCGAATGGTTCACCGAACGCTCCACCAAGGGAACCGGCTCGCTGATCGCCATGACTGCACCTCGCTGATTGTGAGAACGGTGGTTTCCTGATATTGCCCAGCTGTGGCCCCGGTGTCAAGATGGTGAGCGTGGTTTCTGCCGTGCCCCCGCGTCCCTACCGAGGTGTGCAAGCAGCCGACCGGCTGGCCGAGCGCCGGGAACGCCTGCTGACGGCCGGACTTGACGTGTTGGGCGCCCGCGAGTTGATCGAGTTGACCGTGCGAGGAATCTGCCACCGGGCCGGTGTGGCGTCGCGGTATTTCTACGAGAGCTTCGCCGACAAGGACGAGTTCGTGGCCGCGGTGTTCGACCGGGTGGTCGGTGATTTGGCGACCAGCACCCAGGCCGCCATGGCTGCGGTGCCCTACGCCGAGCAGACCCGGGTCGGCATGGCCCACCTCGTGTCCGCCATCGCCGGGGACGCCCGCGTGGGCCGGATACTGTTCAGCACCCAGCTGACCAACGCGCTGCTGGTGCGCAAGCGCGCAGAATCCAGTGCGCTGTTCGCGATGTTGTCCGGCCGCCACGTGCAGAACGTTTTGCGGGTGCCGGGCAACGACCGCATCAAGGCGGTCGCGCATTTTGTGGTTGGCGGGGTGGCTCAGACACTCAGCGCCTGGCTGGCCGGGGACGTCAGGCTCGCGCCGGAGCAACTGGTGGACCAGTTGACCGCGCTGCTGGGCCAACTCGACGATCCGGCCCTGTTCCGGGGCTAGGCCGGGTTAGGTGAGCTCCTGCACCATCGCATCGAAGGCTTGCAGGGTGTCCGAGAACATTCGCGAATCCGCCGCGTAGGACTGGGTGGACACCTTGACGGCGATTACCTCGGCGGCACGGTTGACGTAGATCAGCTGGCCGCACATGCCTTGGCACAACACCACGGTGTTGCCCGGGTAGGGGAACCACACCTGGTTGCGGTACATCCCGCCGGGCATTCCGGTGTCGTCCGGGCTGGCGGCGAACGCTTGACGCGAGTCGGCGCCGCCGTCGAGCGTGTCGGCGATCCACGCCGCCGGCACCACCTGCCGGCCGGTCAACGAGACACCGTCGCGCAAGAACAGCGACCCGAACCGGGTCAGGTCGGTAAGGCAGGCGCTGATGCCGCCGTCGAAGAATCCCGTGCCGACGGGGTCCACGCCAATGGTGGCGTCAGATTGGGCACCGAGGCGGCTCCACAGCAGCTCCGACATCAATTCGGGCATCCGCCGGCCGCCGGCGACTTCGCAGATCCAGCCCAGCACGTCGGTTTCGCACGAGCGGTATTCGAACGGCCCGCCGTGCGCCGACTTCGCCCGCAGTGTCAGCAGGAAGTCACGCAGGGTGGCGGGACCATCGTCGCTGCCTCGGGGGGCCCACCCGACCGCTTCGTCGAGGGTGTGGATCTCCGCGGTCGGGTGCAGGTAATTGTCCGAGAAGGCGATACCCGAGCGCATATCCAGCAGGTGGCGCACCGTCGCGCCGGCGTAGCCGCAGTCCGCCAGGGCGGGCACGTAGGTGGTGACCGGAGCGTCCAGGGCGATCACCCCGGCCCCGTGCAGCGCGCCGACGACGGTGGCCACCATCGACTTGCTCACCGAGAACAGCAAGTGCCGGGTGTGTGCGCCCATTGCCCCCCGGTACTCCTCGGCCACCAGCGCACCGCGGTGGGCGACGGCCCACCCGTCGGTGGCGGTGGCGTCCATGACGGCACCGACGGTCGTGGCCTCGTCCGTCGTGGTCACCGGGACCGCGGCCAGCTCGGCGCCGCTCGCGGGCAACGCCGCGACCGGTCCGGTCCCCCGGGCGATCACCGCGGTCGGCACGAAGTCTTCGACGTGCTGAAATGACCACCGCGAGTAGGGTTCTGACAGCCAGTTGTCCAGTGAGATACCGGCCGGGACGCTGCCGCTCACGCTCGCGCGACGAGCCGGGAGACGATCGGCGTGGCCGGTGTCAGGGGTGTTGAGACAAATTTCGCTCTCATGCCTTTGACCCAGCGTTGGCATCGTTCGGTCAGCCGATAGTCGGCGGTCTGCAGGTGGCCGCGGGTGACGAGTACGCCGAGTTGGGCGCCTTCGGAGCGCAAGTCGCCGGGCGCGGCGACGCGCATGTAGAACGCTTCGGACCCGTCGAGCAAGGTGGCCCAGTCGTTGGCGGACCGCGCAAAGGACACCCGGCCGTCGTCGTCGATGCGCCACACCCCGGTGCGCGGCGTTGCGGTGAAGAGCTCGACATCCGGCGAGGTCTCGTTGATGATCACCTGGCCCCAGACCTCGTCCTCGCCATAGCCTCGCTCCCAGCGTGCGTTGATATCGGCGATGTCGAGCTCATACTCCACGTCCATGTACTCGAGCAGATGGAACAGGAACAGCGGCATATCGGCGTAGGCCTCGGTGGTCAGGTTCGTCATGGGGCTGGCGCCGGACAGTCGCGGGTTGACCTCGCCGAGGTAGAGCTCGTCGGAGTCCAAGTCGTGCAGCAGGTCCACCTCGAAATAACCCCGGTAGCCCTCCCGGCTCAAGATGTCGCCCAGTTTTCGCACCATTTCTCGCGCGGTATGGGTCTTCTCTGGCGGGAGCACTTCGCGCCAGATGTCGTTGCCGCACCAGGCGCCGCGATGCGGGGTCAGTTCGGAATAACCGACCAGGCTGGTCATCGCGGGGCCGATGACGGTGCCGTGGCGAGTGACCGCACCTTCGATGCACACCTCGACATTGCGGATGCGCTTCATGACTTTGAATTCCTGCTGCGCGGTCAGCTCACCGGCGTGCTGGTCCCAGTCGGCCTGACCGCGCACAAAGAACGTCCCGCTGCCAGCGTTGCCGTAAGGGATGGAGATGACGAGGTCATCGCCCAATCCGGCGTCCCGCGCGAGCGCCAGCAGTTCTTCGTAGGAGCCGGCTCGCCCGATCGCGTGCGGCACACTCGGCACGCCCGCGGCGTCGGTCAGGCGCGTCATGATGGTCTTCGAGCCCAGGCGATTGCGCACCTCCACCGAGGGGTGCATGACCTCCAAACCGGCCTGCCGCGCGAGCGTTTGCGTTTCTTCTTCCATCATCACGAAGCAGGCTTTGCCGCCGGGGCCTCGGCCCGCGATGAATTCGAGTGTCTCGGGATCGGACAGCAGGTGGTTGCACACGTCGCCCATGGAATCGAAATCAAGGCGGTCTCGTCGCCGGGGCACGAACACTCGCGAATGCGTGCCCTCGAAAGAGTCGAAGTACGTCAGATAGAAGAAGTTGCGGATCCAACGGTCGATGCCCAGCAGGTTGAACGGGGTCGGTGAGATGAAATACAGCGGCGTGGTGTTGGTGTGGAAGAACGCGCGCACATCGGACAGACCGCTTAGCGCGCGACGCGGTGCGGGTGCGTCCATGCTCAAAGTGTGCACCGCGGATCAGAAAGTGTCGAAGGATGGGACGCGCCCAACGCTACGGTGCTATGGCTCGACAGATTCGAGGTACTTGACGAACGACGTCGGCGGATGCCCGGTGATGGTCGCTACATCGGTTGTGACCGTGGCTAGTTCGCCCGCCGCGATCGCTGCGTACGTCGACACCCATGCGTCGAGTTGCCACGAAGGAGCGTTCCACCGCTGCCGGGACCGATACGCCTCGGCGATTGTCTCGTCGTGGTATCTGACCGCGCGTCCGGTGTGCTCGCTGAGTATGCCGGCGATCTCGGCGAGGCTCAGCGCCTCGGCTCCGGTGAGTTCGTAGGTGCGGTTGGTGTGCTTCTCGGGTGCTTTCATCACGGTGGCACCGACCAGAGCCACGTCTTTGCGGGCGACCGCGGCCACTCTGCCATCGCCTGCCGGGCCGCGGATAACGCCGTCGTCGCCGGCTAATCCGCTGAGAAAGTCGATGTAGAAGTTGTCCCGCAGGAACGTGTAGGTCATTCCCGACTTGATGATGTGTTCCTCGGTGAAGTAGTGGTCACGGGCCAAGGTGAACGTCGCGTCCGGCCTGGCGCCGACGAACGAGGTGTACACCACATGGCGGACTCGGGCGCGGGCTGCCGAGTCGATAAATGTGCGGTGCTGCTCAAGGCGTTCGGCGCTCTCAGAGGCCGACACCATGAATAGCGTGGTGATCCCGCTCAACGCGGCATGTGAAGCCTCTCGGTCCCCATACGAACACTCCACGGCCTTCGCCCCGGGCAGCTTTGGCGCCCGCGACGGTGTTCGCGCCAGCAACAGCTGCGGCAGACCGGCAGCCGCGAGATGACGTGCAACCTCGCCGCCGATGTATCCGGTAGCGCCGGTGACGGCCACGCTGGGTTTCGAGAATCCGTCCACGAATACGAATTCTGTCAAACACTCCGGGGCAATGAGCGGAATGAGGTTGTCAGGTCGCCGACCCCGCCCCACAGCGAGAAACCGCGCACCTTGGTCGTCGGTGCACCCGGGGTGCGCCAGCAGCAACGTGGAGGGGGCGGGTTTGCAGTCACCACCGCGATGCGGGCACTGGGCCGGGCTTACGGTTCCTGCACGGCCAGCGGCGCGGTGTCACTCGTGTGCTCGGGCTGACGGACGTTGTCCAAACCACGGGGGTGGACGACGTGCGGCCACCAGAACCAGCGGCCGAGCAGGGTGGCGATGCTGGGCATCAGGAATGAACGCACGACCAGGGTGTCGAGCAGTAGACCGGCGCAGATGGTGGTACCCAGCTGGCCGATGATCTTCAGATCGCTGAAGGCCATCGCGCCCATTGTTACGGCGAACACCAATCCGGCGGAGGTGACCACTCCACCGGTACCGACCATGGCGCGGATCATGCCGGTCTTGAGTCCGGCGCCCAGTTCCTCTTTGATCCGGGCAACCAGCATCAAGTTGTAGTCTGCGCCGACGGCCAGCAGGATGACGATGGACATCACCATCACCACCCAGTGGATGGGCAGACCGACGATGTCCTGCCAGATCAGTACCGACAGCCCGAAGGCCGCGGAGATCGACGTGGCGGCGGTGGCCGTGATCACGGCGGCGGCGACCAGGCTTCGGGTCAGAATCAGCATGATCGTGAAGATCAGCGCCATCGCGGACAGCACCGCGATCATGAGATCGTATTTGGCGCCGTCGGCCATATCCTTGTAGGTCGCCGCCGTCCCGCCCAGGTAGACCTTGGCGTCGGCCAACGACGACGACTTCAAGGCTTCATGTGCGGCGGTTTGTTCCGGCGCGACACGGGTGATTCCTTGCGCGGTTGCGGGATCGCCCTGCGGGGTGATGAAAAAGCGGGCGGCGGTGCCGTCCGGCGACAAGAACATCTTCAAACCGCGCTGAAACTCTGGGTTGTCGAACGCCTCCGGCGGAAGGTAGAACTGCTCATCGTTCTGGGAGGCATCGAAACTTTGCCCCATGACGATGGCGTTGTTGCTCATGGCTTCCATTTGGGTGATCAGCCCCGAGAACGTGCTCTGGGTGGTCAGCGTCAAGGCCCGGGTGACCGACATGCTCATGATCATCGGCCGGATCTGCGCCACCATGAGGGGCAGAATTGAGTCCAGAGTTTTCATATCCGTCAACGATGCCTGCAACTGTTCGGCCATCTTGTCGACGCTGTCGGTGGCATCCAGAAGTGACCTCAACGACCAACAGATCGGGATATCGAAGCAGTGCGGTTCCCAGTAGACGTAGTTGCGCATGGGCCGCCAGAAGTCATCGAAATCTGCTATCTTGTCCCGCAATTCGTCGGTTGTATCGTTGAGTTCTTGCATATCGCCGACCATCGCATGCGTGGTGTCTGATGCCTGTTGCATCAGAGATTCCATGCGCTCCATGATCCCGATCATGCTGGTCATCTCGTCAGCCATCTTGAGCATGTCCGACATACGATCTTTGAGATACGTCATGTTTTGCAGTGGCACTTGACTTTGCATGCTGGACATAAACGGTACCGAGCTGTGCTGGATCGGGCGACCCAACGGTCGGGTGATGTCCTGGATCATCGCAATACCCACGACCCGGATAATGTTTTTGGCGACTTTATCCAGCACTAGCATGTCAGCCGGATTACGCATATCGTGGTCCGCTTCGACCATGAGGATGTCGGGGTTCATTCTGCCTGCGGTGAAATGCCGGTCCGATGCTTCGTAGCCTTGGACCGAGCCGGCGCGCCCAGGCAGGTAGTAACGGTCGTTGTATAACGGCGTGAAGCCCGGCAGGGCCAGTATGCCGATCATGGCGACAGCGAAGCTCGCCACCAGAACCGCTGCGGGCCACCGCACGACCGCGGTGCCGATGCGGTGGTACAGCAGATGCCGGCTCTTTTTCTTGGCCTCGAATAGGCCGAACCGGCTGCCCACGGCCAGCACGGCCGGGCCCAGGGTGAGTGCCGAGGCGACGACGACCAGCATGCCGATGGCGACCGGTTCGCCCATCGTTTGGAAATAGGGCAGCCGGGTGAATTTCAGGCAGTAGGTCGCGCCGGCTATGGTCAGTCCCGAGCCCAGGATAACGTGGGCAATTCCCCCAAATGCTGTGTAGTAAGCGGCTTCCCGGTCTTCGCCGGCTTGCCGTGCCTCACGGTAGCGGCCGAAGAGAAAGATGCCGTAATCCGTTCCGGCTGCGATCGCCAGCATCGTCAAGATCGTGCCGGCGAAAGTGGTAAGCCCGAACGCGCCGTGTGACGCGACCACCGCGACCACCCCGCGGGCGGTGAGCAACTCGCCCATGGTGATGAATAGCTGCACCACGGTCGTCACCACGGAGCGGTAGACCAGGTAAAGCATGACCGCGATCGCCACGATCGTGTACAGCGTGATCTTCCCGATGCTCGCGTTTCCGATGACGTGAGTGTCATCGGTCAGCGCGGCGGGACCGGTGACATAGGCCTTCACCCCTTCCGGTGCCGGGGTACGGTCCACGACGTCGCGGACCGCTTCGACCGATTCGTTGGCCAGTGTCGTGCCCTGATTTCCGGCGAGGTTCAACAAGACGTAGGAAGCCTTGGCGTCGCTGCTCTGCACTCCCGCTGCCGTCAGTGGGTCTCCCCAGAAATTCTGGATGTGCTGAACATGCTCGGTATCGTGGGCCAGTTGGTTGACCATGTCGTCGTAGTACTTGTGCGCGGCAGCGCCCAGCGGTTTCTCACCCTCGAGCAGGATCATGACCGTGCTATTGGCGTCGTATTCCCGGAACACCCCGCCGAGTCGCATCATCGCCTTCACCGACTGGGCATCCTCGGGAGTCATCGGTGCCGCATGCTCTTCACCGACCACTTCCAACGATGGCGCAACGGTGTTCACCACGACCGCGAGGGCGACCCAGAAGATGATGATCGGTAGCGCTAGCCAGCGCAATAAGTGCGGAATGAACGGGCGATCCCCGCGGGTGTGACGAATGCTCATGCGGATTTCACCAAGCAGTAGACCTGGGTGTTCAGACCATCCGTACTCTGTTCTTCTCGAATCTCACCATCTACGGTGATCCGGCAGTTCAGGTGATCCGCGTCGCCCTGGGCGACAATGCTGGCCCCTACCGACGGCAGCGTTGTCGTCAACGTCAACGACCACGGCAGCACCGCTCTGCTGACCTCATGCGTGTTCGCCTCGTCGTCCCAATAGTTGATATCCACCACCGCACCGGGTGGGCCGGTGATGTCGTAGACCACGATCTTTGGGTTGAACTCCACAATCTTGATCGCCCCGCCGTAATCCGCGTTCGGGTCGTGGGAGCCGAAAATTCCGTGCAGATGATTCACACCCATTCCCGCGGCCACGCCCACGACTGCCAGAACCAGGGGTATCCAAGCTTGTTTAAGAATTCCGGTTACTGGCATCGCTGAATTTCCTTACCCAAGATTGCGTCGTCAAGTGCGCACACTTCGCTGAAATGCGCTTGAAATCGCCGTCGTTTCACAGAAGCTCACGGCGGAAGCTTTGTCGGTCCGGTTGGGTTGGCAGCTATGGAGGTGCCGGGTGAGGTGAATGCTGTTCTAGCTCAGGGTGTGGGCTCGGACGCTGGGTAATGTTTTCGCTGGACCAGGAGGCAAGGAAACGCAGCGCTTGGTGCGCGGGCGTCCCGGGTTCCGCGGTCAGCACCAGCAGGGACAGGTCCGGGTCGTCGGGAAACGTGAGAAACTGCCAATCCAGGCTTAGTTCGCCGACAATGGGATGACGAAATCGTTTCGTGCCGAACGTTTTATGGGCCACGCGGTGGGAAGCCCACCAGCGTCGAAAATCTTCATCGCAGACCGACAGCTCTCCCACCAGGCTTCGCAGACGCTGATTGTGGGGAGCCTGAGCCGCATCCATGCGCAGGAAGGACACGCAGTTGCTGGCATCATCTTCCCAGTCCACGTTCATGGTGCGGACCTTGGGCTCGAGAAAGGTCAGCCGCAGCAGGTTGCGTTCGGCTGGCGGGATCGCATCGAAGTCGGTGTAGACCGCCGCGGCCAGGGGGTTCCACTCCAGCACGTCCATAACGCGGTCCACGACGAGCGCGGCCGTGTCGGTCAGATTGTCCAGCAGGCGATGGATCTGGGGGCGGACCCGCTGCGGCGCGTGTTTGCCTGTCCGGACGGTCGTCTTGTGCGCCAGTTGATACAGGTAGCTGATTTGGTCGGAGCTCAGTCGTAGAGCTCGGGCGATGGCATCCAGGGCTGATGTAGACGCACCGGCGATGCGGCCCTGTTCGAGGCGGGTGTAGTAGTCGGTGCTGATCGAGGCCAGCTGGGCGACCTCCTCACGGCGCAGTCCCGGCACTCGACGGTGATGTCCAGTCGTGGCGAAGGAAACATCCTGGGGTGAAAGTTCAGCCCGGCGAGCCCGTAGGAACTCGCCCAGCTGGTTGCCTTTTCCCCTGGATGTGTTCATCGATTCAATTGTGTCGTGTTCGAAGGCACTTGTGACAGGGAAAAATCTTTCCTAGGAATACCCGCTCCCCGATACTGCCCAGGGTTGTGCCGCCGACGTGACCTATTGTCAGCTGCGACGTTTGCGGTTCTTGCGGCGAATGCCGACCCCGCCCCATAGCGAGAAACCGCGCACCTTGATCGTCGGTGCACCCGGGGTGCCGGCGCCCTCGACCTGTTGGTCGAAGCCGCCCATCACGCCATAACCGTGGATGTCGACGTTGACCTCGGGCGGCAGCAGAATGGTCTGCCCGCCCATGATCGAGTAAGCGTTGATCTCGACGTCCGGTGAGGTGAAGTCGGCGTAGCGCAGGTCGATGACGCCGCCGCCCCACAGTGAGAAGGTGGTCAGTCGCTTGGGCACGTTCCACCGACCGCGCCGCTCGAAGGAACTCATGATCGCCAGCAGCAACGTGGAGGGCGCGGGTTTGCAGTCACCACCGCGGTGCGGGCACACCGAGGAGCCCGGCAGGTCGGCACGCAGGCCGTCGAGCTCGTCGTAGGTCTGCGCCGCGTAGGCCTTCGCCAGCCGGTCCTCGTACTCGTTCATCGGCAGTTGGCCCTGCGCGACGGCATCGCCGAGCAGCTGCGCCAACTGGATCCGGTCGGTGTCAGCGGCACGCGACTGGGTGCCGCTGGTGTCTTGGCTACGCCGGGTTGAGTTTCTCATCGGATATGTAGCCTACGACTAACCGCGTTTGCCGCAAGCTGGGTTGCCCAAACTGGGGCCGTGGTCAGGCCTGCGTGGCCCAGCTAGGCGGGCGCTTCTGCAGGAAGGCCAGCATCCCTTCCCGTGCCTCGTCGGAGACAAACATCCGCGCTGAGGCGACGCTGAGCGGTTCGGCGTCCCGGTCGAAACCGGCCAGCACCGCCGCGGTGGTCAGAGCTTTGGAGGCCGCCAACCCCTGCGGGGACCCGAGTCGCAGGTTGGCAACCAGGTCCGCGACGGAGGTTTGGACATCCGCTGTGTTTTCCACCGCCAGCGTGATCAGCCCGATCGCCGCGGCTTCGGCTGCGCCGAATTTCTCCCCGGTCAGGTAGTAGCGGGCCGCGGCCCTCGGCGACAGCTTGGGCAGCAGGGTCAGCGAGATGATCGACGGCGCCACCCCGATCCGGGCCTCGGTGAGGGCGAAGGTGCTGGCCGGGCCGGCGACCGCGAGGTCGCAGGCACCGACCAGCCCCATGCCGCCGGCCCGCACGTGCCCGTCCACCGCCGCGATCACCGGTCGCGGACACTCGACGATCGCGCGCATCAGCGCCGCCATTTCGCGGGCCCGGTCGGCGGCCAAGTCGGTCGGGTCGCCGCCGGTGGCCTCACTCAGATCCGCTCCGGCACAGAACGTGTTGCCGGTGTGGCCCAGCACCACCACCCGTACGTTCGGGTCGGCCGCCGCGTCGCGCAGCCCGGCGTGCAGCTGGGCCACCAGCTTCGACGACAGCGCGTTGCGGTTGTGCGGTGAGTCCAGGGTCAGCCGGGCCGAACCGTCGCCGGTGTCTTCCGGCCCGGCGTAGCAGACCAGCGTGTCCATCAGCACGACCTCAGTAGCTTCGGGGCAGGCCCAGTGAGGTCTGCGCGACGAAGTTGAGGATCATCTCCCGGCTCACCGGTGCGATCCGCGCCAGTCGGGACGAGGTGACCGCCGCGGCGATGCCGTACTCCTTGGTCAGGCCGTTGCCGCCGAGGGACTGCACGGCCTGGTCGACCGCCCGGGTCGATGCCTCGCCGGCGGCGTACTTGGCCATATTGGCCGCCTCGGCAGCGCCGAAGTCATCGCCGGCGTCATAGAGCGTCGCCGCCTTCTGCATCATCAGCTTGGCCAGCTGGATCTCGATGTGGTTCTGAGCCAGCGGGTGCGACAGGCCCTGGTGCGCGCCGATCGGGGTCTTCCACACCTGGCGGGTGGTGACGTAGTCGACGGCCTTGCCGATCGCGAAGCGGCCCATGCCGACCGCGCTGGCCGCGCCCATGATGCGCTCCGGGTTCAGACCCGCGAACAGCTGCGCGATGGCGGCGTCCTCGGAGCCCACCAGCGCGTCGGCGGGCAGCCGGACGTCGTCGAGGAACACCTGGAACTGGCGCTCGGGGCTGACCAGCTCCATCTCGATCGGCGTCCAGCTCAAACCAGGGGTGTCGGTGGGCACCACGAACAGCGCGGGCCGCAGGTTGCCGGTCTTGGCGTCCTCGCTGCGGCCGACCACCAACACGGCCTGTGCCTGGTCGACGCCGGAGATGAAGGTCTTCTGGCCCTTGAGGATCCAGTCCGACCCGTCGCGGCGTGCGGTGGTGGTGATCTTGTGTGAGTTCGACCCGGCGTCGGGCTCGGTGATGGCGAACGCCATGGTCAGTGATCCGTCGGCGATGCCGGGGATCCACCGCTTCTTCTGCTCGTCGGTGCCGAACTTGGAGATGATGGTGCCGTTGATGGCCGGCGAGACGACCATCATCAACAGCGCGCAGCCGTTCGCCGACATCTCTTCCATGACCAGCGACAGCTCGTACATGCCGGCGCCGCCACCGCCGTACTCCTCGGGCAGGTTGACCCCGATGAAGCCGAGTTTGCCTGCCTCGTTCCACAGTTCGTCGGTGTGCTCGCCGGCGCGGGCCTTCTCTAGGTAGTAGTCCTGGCCGTAGTTCTTGGCCATCGCGGCGACCGACTCGCGCAGGGCGCGCCGTTCGTCGCTCTCGATGAAGCTGGTGTCGCTCGTGGAATCGGTCACAGTGGTTCTCCTTCTGCTTGCGTTGCTTCTGGTTCTTCGACGCGGGCCAGCACGGCGCCGACCTCCACTTGGTCGCCCGGCTTGACGTCGAGTTCAGTGAGCACACCGTCGGACGGTGCGCTGACGGTGTGTTCCATCTTCATGGCTTCCAGCCAGATCAGTGGCTGGCCGGCGCTCACCGGGTCGCCTACGGCGGCACCCAGCCGGATCACGTTGCCGGGCATCGGCGCCAGCAGCGATCCCCGCGCGACCGCCGACTCCGGATCGGGGAAGCGGGGCAACGCCACCAGGTGGACTCCGCCGGCGGGGGAGTCGACGTAGACGTCTTGGAAAGCGGGGCCGTAGCGCGCGACGGTGAACGTGCGGGCGACGCCAGCCGGGTCGGCCAGCACCACTTCATCCGGAGTCGACGAAATCAGCGTGACCTCGCCGCCGTTGACAATCAATGCCGTTCGGGTGAAACGGTATTCGATCCGATGCTCGGTACCCGCGTCGTCGAGGTAGCCCTTGGACTGGAACCCCGAGGCCAGGTTGCGCCAACCGCCGGGAATGGAGCCGAACGCCTGCGCGGTGGCCCGATTGTGTGCGGCGTCGGCCAGGGCGGCCGCGATCGCACTGGCCTGCACGGTGGCGGCGTCGGCCAGTGGCGCCGACAGTTCCGCCAGGCCGTGGGTGTCGAAGAACGCCGTGTCCGTCGCGCCGTCCAGGAAGGCCGGGTGACGCAGCACATTGACCAGCAGGTCGCGGTTGGTGCGCAGGCCGTGCAGCCGGGTTCGGGCCAGCGCGCCGGCGAGCACGGTCGCGGCCTGCCGGCGGGTCGGTGCGTAGCTGATCACCTTGGCCAGCATCGGGTCGTAGTGGATGGACACCGTCGACCCGCTGACGATGCCGGAGTCCAACCGGACGCCGGTGCGCCGGGACAGGGTCTCGAACGCAGTCGCCACTGCGGGAACGTCGAGGGTGTGCACCGGCCCAGCCTGCGGCTGCCAGCCGTGGGCCGGGTCTTCGGCGTAAAGGCGCACCTCGATCGAATGGCCGCGGGCAGCCGGCGGTTCGGGGTCCAGCCGGGCCCCGTCGGCCACCGCGATCTGCAATTCGACCAGATCGACACCGGTGGTCTCCTCGGTGACCGGGTGCTCGACCTGCAGTCGGGTGTTCATCTCCAGGAAGTAGAACTCGCCGCGGGAGTCGGCCAGGAACTCCACGGTGCCCGCGCCGGTGTAGCCGATCGCGCTCGCGGCCAGCCGGGCGGCCTCGAACAGCTTGGCGCGCATCCCCGGGGTGCGTTCCACCAACGGCGACGGCGCCTCTTCGATGACCTTCTGGTGGCGGCGCTGAATCGAGCATTCCCGCTCGCCGACCGCCCACACCGTGCCGTGCTGATCGGCCATCACCTGCACCTCGATGTGATGCCCGGTCGGCAGGTAGCGCTCGCAGAACACCGTCGGGTCACCGAACGCCGAAGCGGCCTCGCGCTGGGCGGCCTCCACTTCGCCGGCCAGGGCAGACAATTCGTTAACCACTCGCATGCCGCGGCCGCCGCCGCCCGCGGAGGCCTTCACCAGCACCGGCAGTTGAGCGGCGGTGACGGTTGCCGGGTCGAGTTCTTCGAGAACTGGCACACCCGCGGCGGCCATCATCTTCTTCGACTCGATCTTGGAGCCCATCGAGGTCACCGCGGCCACCGGCGGCCCGATCCAGGTCAGACCGGCGGCCTGCACGGCAGCAGCGAAGTCGGCGTTCTCGGAAAGGAATCCGTAGCCGGGGTGGATGGCGTCGGCGCCGGCGGCGCGAGCCGCGGCGATGATCGCTTCGGCGGACAGGTAGCTGGTGGTCTCCGGCAGACGCACCTTGGCGTCGGCTTCGGCGACATGCGGCATGCCGGCATCGGGGTCGGTGTAGACCGCGACCGTGCCCAGGCCCAGTCGACGGCAGGTGGCGAAGACCCGTCGGGCGATCTCGCCGCGATTGGCCACCAGAACAGTGCTGATCATGGCAGTCCTCACATCCGGAAGACGCCGAAGTTCGACGTCCCCTCGACCGGGCCACTGGCAATGGCGGACAAACACATTCCCAATACGGTGCGGGTGTCGCGCGGGTCGATCACCCCGTCGTCATAGAGCATCCCCGACAGCACGAGCGGCAGCGACTCGGCTTCGATCTGCCCTTCGACCATGGCGCGCATGGCGGCATCGGCCTGCTCGTCGACCTGCTGCCCGCGGGCCTCGGTGGCTGCCCGGTTCACGATCGACAGCACGCCCGCGAGCTGCGCCCCGCCCATCACCGAGGACTTGGCCGATGGCCAGGCGAACAGAAAGCGGGGATCGTAGGCGCGTCCACACATGCCGTAGTGCCCGGCGCCATAGGAGGCGCCCAGCAGCAGCGAGATGTGCGGCACCGTCGAATTGGACACGGCGTTGATCATCATCGAGCCGTGCTTGATCATCCCGCCCTCTTCGTAGTCCTTGCCCACCATGTAGCCGGTGGTGTTGTGCAGGAACAACAGTGGGGTGTTGGAGCGGTTGGCCAGTTGGATGAACTGGGTGGCCTTCTGAGATTCCTCGCTGAACAGCACACCCCGCGCATTGGCCAAGATGCCGATCGGATATCCGTGTAGTCGTGCCCAACCCGTCACCAACGATGACCCGTAGAGCGGCTTGAACTCATCGAAGTCGGAGCCGTCGACGATCCGGGCGATCACCTCGCGCGGGTCGAACGGGATGCGCAGGTCCGCGGGCACGATGCCGATCAGTTCTTCGGAGTCGAAGAGCGGCTCGGTCACCGGTTTTGGCTTCGGGCCCTGCTTGACCCAGTTCAGCCGGGCCACGATCCGCCGACCGATCCGCACCGCGTCAAGCTCGTCGTTGGCGAGGTAATCGCCCAGCCCTGACGTGCGCGAGTGCATCTCGGCGCCACCGAGCGACTCGTCGTCGGACTCCTCGCCGGTGGCCATCTTCACCAGCGGCGGCCCGGCCAGGAATACCTTGGACCGTTCCTTGATCATCACCACGTGATCGGACATGCCGGGCACATAAGCCCCGCCGGCGGTGGAGTTGCCGAATACCAGCGCGATGGTCGGAATGCCGGCGGCCGACAGCCGAGTCAGGTCGCGGAACATCTGGCCGCCGGGGATGAAGACTTCCTTCTGGGTGGGCAGGTCCGCTCCGCCGGACTCCACCAGGGAGATCACCGGAAGCCGGTTCTCCAACGCGATCTTGTTGGCCCGCAGGATCTTGCGCAGCGTCCACGGGTTGGACGTGCCGCCCTTCACCGTCGGGTCATTGGCGACGATCATGCACTCCACGCCTTCGACCGCGCCAATCCCGGTCACCAGGCTGGCCCCGACCTGGAAGGCGCTGCCCCAGGCAGCCAGCGGGCACAGCTCCAGGAATGGTGAGTCGGCGTCGATCAGCGCTTCGATGCGCTCCCGGGCGGTGAGCTTGCCGCGGGAATGGTGGCGGTCCACGTACTTGGGTCCGCCGCCGGCGAGTGCCTTGGCGTGCTCGGCATCGATCTCGGCGAGCTTGTCGTTCAGCGCCTCCGCCGCGTCGGTGTAGGCGGGAGACGACGGGTCGAGCGTGGACTTAAGGGTGGTCATAGCCACCCCTGACGATGCAGAACGGAGCTTGCGGAGTGATGAGGAGGCAGGGGAGAAATCATGATTGGTATCCCAGGGTCTTGGCGGCCAATGAGGTCAGGATCTCGGTGGTTCCACCGCCGATGCCGATGATGCGCATGTCCCGATACTGACGCTCCACCTCGGACTCGGCCATATAGCCCATGCCGCCGAACAGTTGCACCGCCTGGTTGGCCACCCACTCACCGGCCTCCACCGCGGTGTTCTTGGCGAAACACACCTCCGGAATGAGGAAGGCCTCACCGGCCAGCTGCCGCTCGACGACGTGGCGGGTGTAGACCCGGGCCACATCGATGCGGCGGGCCATCTCGGCCAGCGTGTTTTGCACCGCCTGCCGCGAGATCAGCGGACGGCCGAAGGTCTCCCGGTCCCGGCACCAGGCCAGGGTCAGCTCCAGGCAGCGTTGCGCGCTGGCGTAGGCCTGCGCGGCCAGCCCGACCCGCTCGGAGACGAAGGCCGCGGCGATCTGGGCGAAGCCGGTGTTCTCGGCGCCGACCAGGTTCGCGGCCGGCACTCGGGCATTGACGTAGGACAGTTCGGCGGTGTCCGAGGAGCGCCAGCCCATCTTGTCCAGCTTGCGGCTCACCTCAAACCCGGGCGTGCCCTTCTCCACCACCAGCAGCGAGACTCCGGCCGCCCCCGGCCCGCCGGTGCGCACCGCGCTCACCACATAGTCGGCGCGCACCGCCGAGGTGATGAAGGTCTTGGAGCCGTTGACCACGTAGTGGTCGCCATCCAGTCGCGCCGTGGTGCGCAGGTGCCCGACATCCGAGCCGCCGCCGGGCTCGGTGATGGCTAGCGAACCGATCTTCTCGCCGGCCAGCGTCGGGCGGACGAACTCGTCGATCAACCGCGCATCGCCCGAGGCGATCATGTGCGGCACCGCGATACCGCAGGTGAACAGGGAGGCGAACACCCCGCCCGGCGCCCCGGCCTGGTGCATCTCCTCGCAAACGATCACCGCGTCGGCGCCGTCGCCGCCACTGCCGCCGACCTCCTCGGGGAAGCCCGCACCCAACAAGCCGACCTCGGCGGCCTTGCGGTGCAGCTCGCGGGGCAGCTCGCCGGAGCGTTCCCACTCGTCGACGTGCGGCGCAATCTCGCGCTCGACGAAACCCCGCACGGTTTTGCGCAGCGCTTGGCGCTCGGTGGTAGTCCAGATACTCACAGTTCCCCTTCTGACAGCAGCTGCTCGGGTATCTCGAGATGACGACTGCGCAGCCATTCGCCCAGCCCCTTGGCCTGCGGGTCGAATCGGGCCTGGTAGGCCACGCCTTGGCCGAGGATGCCCTCGATGACGAAGTTCACCGCCCGCAATTTCGGCAGCAGGTGGCGGGTGACCGGCAGCTCGGCGGTCTCGGGCAGCAGCTCGCGTAGCTTCGCAGGAGTCAACGTGTGGGCCAGCCAGCGCCACTGCTCATCGGTGCGCACCCACACCCCGACGTTGGCCGAGCCGCCCTTGTCGCCGCTGCGGGCGCCGGCGATCGCCCCCAGTGGCGCCCGACGGCTGGGGCCGGCCGGTAGCGGCTCGGGCAGCCGCGGCTCGGGGGCCGGAGCGAGTTCCAGAGTCTGCGCGGCAGACGGAATGTCCACCCGGGTGCCGTCGGCGTGGACGGCGACATGCGGCACCTGCGTGGCATCGACATAGCCGGCGGTGAAGACCCCGTAGACCTGGCCGTCACTGGGCGGGGCGGTGACGCAGAAGCCGGGATAGCTGGCCAGTGCGAGCTCGATGCCGGCTGCGGAGAACTTGCGGCCCACGTTGGCCGGGTCCGGGTCGCGGACCACACAGTGCAGCAGGGCGCTGGCGGTTTCCTCGGTGTCGGCGTCGGGGTGGTCGGTGCGCGACAGCGTCCAGTCCAGCTCGGCCGGCCGGACGGTCATGGCCGCCTCGAGCTGCGTGCGCAGCAGTGCGGCCTTGGCCTCGATGTCCAGACCGGTCAACACGAAGGTGGTGGAGTTGCGGACCCCGCCGATGCTGTTCAGCGACACCTTGTAGGTGGGAGGCGGCGCCTCGCCGGTCACTCCGGAGATCCGCACCCGGTCCGGGCCGCCGGCCTGGTCCAGGGCCAGTTCGATGCTGTCCATGCGCGCGGTGACGTCGGGGTTGGCGTAGCGCGCGCCGGTCACCTCATAGAGCAGCTGCGCGGTCACGGTGTCGACACTGACCAGCCCGCCGGTGCCGGGGTGCTTGGTGATCACCGACGACCCGTCGGCGTGGATCTCGGCGAGCGGGAAGCCGGGGTGCAGCAATTTCTCGGTGGGAATCTCGGTAAAGAAGGAGTAATTGCCGCCGCTGGCCTGGATGCCGCACTCGATGACGTGGCCGGCGACCACAGCCCCGGCGAGCTGGTCGTAGTCGGTGCGGCTCCAACCGAAGTGCGCGGCGGCCGGCCCCACGATCACCGACGCGTCGGTGACCCGGCCGGTGATCACCACGTCGGCGCCACCGGCCAGACACTCGACGATGCCCCAGGCGCCCAGGTAGGCGTTCGCCGTCAGCGGGCTGCCCAGTCCCAGTTCGGCGGCGCGGGGGAGCAGGTCATCACCTTCGACGTGGGCCACCTTGGCCGGCACACCCAGGCGTTGCGCCAGCTCGCGTACCGCGTCGGCCAGACCGGCCGGATTGAGCCCACCGGCGTTGGCCACGATGCGAACTCCCTGGTCGAGAGCCAGGCCGAGGCACTGTTCGAGCTGGGTCAGGAAGGTCTTGGCGTACCCGCGCTCTGGGTTCTTCATCCGGTCGCGGCCCAGGATCAGCATGGTGAGTTCGGCCAGGTAGTCGCCGGTCAGGTAGTCCAGTTCGCCACCGGTGAGCATCTCGTGCATGGCGGCATGGCGGTCGCCGTAGAACCCCGAGCAGTTACCGATCCGAACGGCTGCCGTCATCCCCACATCCCATCACTCAACCAACCGGTAGGTTAGCCGGTACCGCCGGTGCCGCGTCAAGGCGCATCGAGTCTCTCCTTCGTCGAGCCTCGCTGAACCGCCGTGCCGATGCGGCGGTCCCAGCTTCGCCTCTCCTTCGTCGAGCCTCGCTGAACCGCCGTATCCGTTATTTTGGAGCCGACGCTGGTCACCGGCTATCCTTTCGGATAGTCCCGCCGCTGGATATCGAGCGGCACTATGCCAACAACAGGAGAGGCTCGACCATGGCCGTGCCGAAACGCAGGATGTCGCGTGCGAACACTCGTAGTCGCCGCGCGCAGTGGAAGGCTGAGGCAACCGGCCTGGTCAACGTGGTGGTCGCTGGTCGCGCCCACAAGGTGCCGCGTCGCCTGCTCAAAGCCGCACGCTTGGGCCTGATCGACCTCGATCGCCGCTAAATAGGTTCCGACACGACCGGCTCCTGACCCTCCAGATCGCCTTTCGGATGATTGGATAGCACCCATGGCTACCCGGGTACTGGTTGTTGATGACGATCGCGCTGTGCGCGAGTCGTTGCGCAGGTCTTTATCGTTCAATGGTTACTCGGTCTCGCTGGCCACCGACGGCGTCGAGGCGCTCGAGGCGATCACCAGCGACCGTCCGGACGCGATGATCCTGGACGTCATGATGCCGCGGCTGGATGGACTGGAAGTCTGTCGTCAGCTGCGTAGCACCGGTGACGACCTGCCGATCTTGGTCCTGACGGCCCGGGATTCGGTGTCCGAGCGGGTCGCCGGCCTCGATGCCGGCGCCGACGACTACCTGCCCAAGCCGTTCGCGCTGGAGGAACTGCTGGCGCGGATGCGGGCACTGCTGCGCCGCACCACCGCCGAGGACCTGTCCGAATCGGTGGCGATGTCGTTCGAGGACCTGACGCTGGACCCGGTCACTCGCGAGGTCACCCGCGGCGACCGGCAGATCAGCCTGACCCGCACCGAGTTCGCCCTGTTGGAGATGCTGATCGCCAACCCGCGCCGGGTGCTGACCCGCAGCCGGATTCTCGAGGAGGTGTGGGGCTTCGACTTCCCCACCTCGGGCAACGCGCTGGAGGTCTACATCGGGTACCTGCGTCGCAAGACTGAAGCCGAAGGCGAGCCGCGGCTGATCTACACCGTGCGCGGAGTGGGTTACGTGCTCCGCGAGACTCCTCCCTGATGCAGTCCTTCCGCCGTCGACAGGATGAAGAGGCCAAGAGGACATCCCTGTCGCTGCGCTGGCGGGTGATGCTGCTGGCGATGTCGATGGTGGCGCTGGTAGTGGTGTTGATGGCGGTGGCGGTCTATGCCGTCATTTCGGCTGCGCTCTACAACGACATCGACAATCAGTTGCAGAGCCGCGCGGAGATGCTGATCGCCAGTGGTTCACTGGCCGCCGATCCCCGCAAGGCGATCGAGGGCACCGCCTATTCCGACGTCAACGCCATGCTGGTCAACCCGGGACGGTCGATCTACACGGCCAATCAGCCCGGTCAGCGGCTTCCGGTGGGCCAGCAGGAGAAGGCCGTCATCCGCGGCGAGCTGTTCCTGTCGCGCCGCACCGCGTCCGGCCAGCGGGTGCTGGCGGTGCACCTGCCCAATGGCAGCACGCTGTTGATCTCCAAGAGCTTGGCACCCACCCGGGCGGTGACCATGAAGCTGCGGTGGGTGCTGCTGGTCGTCGGCGGGGTGGGTGTCGTCGTGGCCGCGGTGGCCGGTGGCATGGTCACCAGAACCGGGCTGAGACCGGTGGGCCGCCTGACCGAGGCAGCCGAGCGCGTGGCGCGTACCGATGACCTGAGACCGATCCCGGTCTACGGCAGCGACGAACTTGCGCGCCTCACCGAGGCGTTCAACGCCATGTTGCGGGCCCTGGCCGAGTCGCGCGAGCGGCAGGCGCGACTCGTCGCCGACGCCGGGCATGAGCTGAAGACCCCGTTGACATCGCTGCGCACCAACGTCGAGCTGTTGATGGCGTCCGCGGCGCCGGGCGCCCCGCAGTTGCCGGAGGAGGAGATGGCCGAACTGCGTGCCGACGCAATCGGTCAGATCGAGGAATTGTCCACGCTGGTGGGCGATTTGGTGGACCTCACCCGCGACGATCAGCGTGAGGTGGCCTACGAGCAGGTCGATATCACCGAGGTCGTCGACCGCAGCATGGAGCGGGTCCGGCGGCGCCGCAACGACATCGAGTTCGACATCCAGGTCGTTCCCTGGCACGTGTACGGCGACGCCGCGGGGCTGTCCCGTGCGGTGCTCAACCTGCTCGACAACGCGGCCAAGTGGAGCCCGTCGGGCGGCGTCGTGGGCTTGCGGATGCGCCAGCTCGACCCGACGCACATGGAGATGATCGTGTCGGATGAGGGACCGGGAATCCCGGAGAACCAACGGGAATTGGTCTTCGAGCGTTTCTACCGGTCGGACTCGGCGCGCGCCATGCCTGGATCCGGGCTGGGGCTGGCGATCGTCAAACAGGTGGTGCTCAAACACGGTGGGGCGATCACCATCGGCGAGACCATCCCCGGCGGGCATCCGCCCGGGACCTCATTCCGGATGGTGCTGCCCGGCGGGCCCACGTCGGCGGAAGAAATACTGGTCGGAGCAGTCACAGGCGCTTCTCAGTCCACATAGGCATGGTGGTGAGGCAACGTCGCCGCAGTCGTGTCCCTAGGAGTAGGCAACAAACATGACGAATTACCCCGGGTACCTCCCGCCGCCTCAGCAACCGGAACGGTCCAACCCGACCGGTGCACCGGTGGCGGACCAACGCGGACAAGCCGGTTATCCGGGCCGGGCCGCGCAGGGGTCGTACCCGCCGCCCTACGACTGGCGTTACGCCCCGCACCAGGGGCAGCAGCAACCCGCCTATCGCTCCGCCTATGACGCCTCCTACGGCCGCCCCGGTGTACCGAGCGGGCCGGGCGGGCCCAAGCGTTCCCGCACCGGGGGTCTGGTGCTGGGGGCGGTAGCGATCGCGGCGATGTCCGGTGTGATGGGCGGTGTGGTGGGTTCGACACTGCACTCCGACCACAAGCCGGCCGCCACCGGAAGTCACACGCCGAGCATTCAAGCCCCGGGTGTGCCGGCCGCGGTGAATCTGCCGGACGGTTCGGTGGAGAAGGTCGCGGCCAAGGTGGTGCCCAGCGTCGTCATGCTGGAGACCGACCTGGGCCGTCAGTCCGAGGAGGGCTCGGGCATCATCTTGTCGGCCGATGGGCTGATCCTGACTAACAACCACGTGGTGGCCGCCGCGGCCGCCAAGCTCGACCCGGGCACCAAACTGGACCCGGGCGCCAAGCTGGACCCGGGCGGCAAGCCCGACGGAGCTCCCAAAGGAGCGCCGAGGACCACGGTGACCTTCGCCGATGGCAGTACCGCGCCGTTCACCGTGGTGGGGACCGACCCGGCCAGCGACATTGCCGTGGTGCGCGCCCAGGGCGTCTCGGACCTGACCCCGATCACGATCGGGTCTTCAGCGGACCTGCGGGTGGGCCAGAACGTGGTGGCGGTCGGGTCGCCGCTCGGCCTGGAGGGCACGGTGACGACCGGGATCGTCAGTGCCCTCAACCGGCCCGTCTCCACCAGCGGCGAGGCGGGTAATCAGAACACAGTGCTCGACGCGATCCAGACCGATGCCGCCATCAACCCCGGCAATTCGGGTGGTGCGCTGGTCAACATGAACGGCGACCTGGTCGGGATCAACTCTGCGATCGCCACCATGGGCGGCGACTCCGCCGAAGCGCAGAGCGGTTCGATCGGCCTCGGGTTCGCGATACCGGTGGATCAGGCCAAGCGGATCGCCGACGAACTCATCAACTCGCCGGACCACACGGCATCGCACGCCTCGCTGGGGGTACGCGTCACCAGCGAGCGCAGCCTGCACGGTGCCAAAGTCGTCGAGGTGGTGCCCGGGGAGGCGGCCGCGAAGGCCGGTCTGCCCGAGGGTGCGACGGTGACGGCGTTCGACAAGCGCCCCATCGGCAGTGCTGACGCGTTGGTGGCCGCGGTGCGCTCCAAGGCACCCGGCGACCAGGTGACGCTGACCTACCTGGATGCCGGCGGCGCGTCCAAAACTGCGCAGGTCACGCTGGGTAAAGCGCAGCAGTGACGGGTCGGTGAGTCCGCTCGGTTCGTGCGGCGGTTCCAGCTTCGGCTCTCCTTCGTCGAGCCTCGCTGAACGGCTCGGTTCGTGCGGCGGTTCCAGCTTCGGCTCTCCTTCGTCGAGCCTCGCTGAACGGCCGGCGGCGACCGGATATACGGTTGCACCCATGGAGCAGTCCCGAGAACTCGCCGGCCGCGCCCTCGTCGTCGTTGTTGACGACCGCACCGCTCACGGCGATGAGGACCATAGTGGCCCGTTGGTCACCGAATTGTTGGCTGAAGGCGGATTCATGGTCGACGGTGTTGTCGCCGTCGCCGCCGACGAGGTGGAGATCCGCAACGCGCTGAACACCGCGGTGATCGGCGGGGTCGACCTGGTCGTTTCGGTGGGCGGTACCGGGGTCACCCCGCGCGACGTCACCCCAGAGGCCACCCGCGAGCTACTGGACCGCGAGATCCTCGGTATCGCCGAGGCGCTGCGGGCCTCCGGGTTGTCCGCCGGGATCGCCGACGCCGGGCTCTCGCGTGGTCTGGCCGGAGTCTCGGGCAGCACGCTGGTGGTCAACCTGGCAGGGTCCCGGGCGGCGGTGCGCGACGGGATGGCGACACTGAACCCGCTGGCCGCGGCGATTATCGGCCAACTGTCCAGCCTGGAGATCTAGGCAGCCATGCCCGGACTCGAAGAGCATCAGTCGTCGTCGGACGAACGCGACCCCGACGACGCCCGAGAGGCCGAGGAACGCGAGCGCTGGTTGCGGGACAACATCCCGCCGCATCACGGTTGAGGTTCGACTTCTCGAAATCCCCCGTACGGACTCCGCAGCGGCTACTACGGTTCGCCGTAGGCGGCGTGGCGCCGCTTCGCAGTGCATCCGTACGGAAGGGGAGTTGCGGTGCTCAAGGGGTTCAAAAATTTCCTGATGCGCGATGACGTCATCACCGTGGCCATTGGTCTGGTGGTGGCGCTGGCGTTTTCCAACCTGGTCAAGGCCTTCACCGACAGCGTGATCAACCCACTGGTGTCGGCCGCGCAGCCCGACACTGCCGGGCTGGGGCTGGGTTACCAACTGGGGGCGGAGGGCAACGAGGCGACGTTCATCGACCTCGGCGCGTTCATCTCGGCGATCATCTACTTCGTCGTGTTCATGGCCACGATCTACTTCCTGATCGTGTTGCCCTACAAGCACATCCAGAAGCGTCGCGGCAACACCGTGTTCGGCGACCCGGCACCGACCAAGACTTGCCCGGAGTGCAAGTCCGAAATCGCCGCCGACGCCAACAAGTGCAAGTTCTGCGCCAGCGTCCAGCCCGCCGCCGCATAGCGGCGTTCAGCGCAGGGTGAGCGTCACAGCTTGACCGAGCGTGGCGCCGGCCACCGCCACCGCAGCGGTGGCCGGCAACGCCACCAGCACCACTCGGTCATCGTGGTTGTGCTTGTCGGACACCAGCACCACGATCCCGCCGCTGGCCAGCACCCGGGCGGCGCCCGGCGGGCCGGCGGCATCGTCGGGGGCGGCAGTCACCACGTCGACCACGTCGCCCGGGCGCACCAGATCGATTAACGCGGCGTCGGCCGGGTGTACGCCCACGATACGGGCGTCGGGTCCGGCGGCGGCCTCGGTGAGCCGGCTGCCCAGCACACGGACATCGGTGAGTATCTCGCCGCGACGGGCCGGACCCGCCAGCGTGGCCTGCACCACCGCGGCCATATCAGTAGCGGCGCCGTCGGGGACCGTTTGAGCTGACCGGCTTTCGAGGGAGACGTCGGCGAGGGTCAGGGGTGCGCCGGGCGCGATGTCGCGGCTTGCCACCACCACGTCGAGCTGGTCGCCGGCGGGGTTGGAGCGCAGCGCCGCGATGCCGGCCAACACCACCAGGGCCCCTGCGGTCACTCGCCGGGCACGCACGGTGCGAGTCCAGTCCGGGCGCAGTGCCAGCGATATCCGGCTGATCAGTGTGGGGTTGAGCGAGTCGCCCATGGCGGCACGCTAACCGGTCGGTGCACCGGGCGTCGTCGGCTCGGGCGCCGGACTGTGGATAACGGCCTAGCTGGCGGTGGTCGCCGGCTTGGGCGCCGACGTGGTGGTGCTGGCCTTGGCGCTGTCGCTGGACTTGGCGGCGCTGTCGGACGATTTGGTGCCGCTGTCGCCCGAGCTGCTGCCCGAGTCACTGGAGGTCGTCGAGCTGGCGGAGCTGCTGCCGTTGCTGGAACCGTTGGACGACTTGCCCGCTTCCCGGCTGTCGGTGCGGTAGAAGCCGCTGCCCTTGAAGACCACGCCGACCTTGCCGAAGATCTTGCGCAGCCGGCCGTTGCAGTCCTCGCAGGTGGTCAGCGCATCGTCGGTGAAGGCCTGGACCACGTCGAAGCGGTTGCTGCACTCGGTGCAGGCATAGCTGTAGGTGGGCACGTGAACCTCCGTGGATCGAACAATTGCGTTAGCACTCTACCGTGCTAAGTGCTAGAACCACTATGTGGCCTTCCTCATTCCAGGGCCGGCCCGTCCGACCCGGCCCCGAACCAGGCCAGGCGTTATGTCTGGGGCGGGTCGGCGGCCGTTACACGGACCCGGAAGGCTTCGAGCATCTCGATGATCGGCGCAGATAGGCCGATCGACGGTTCGAGGACGTCAGCCGCCTGGAGCGTGGACACCAACGTTGCGCAGGCCAGCTCGACCAGTGCCTCGCGGTCGACCTCGCCGTGATTGATGCGGTCAATCATCATTTCGTCGAGGTAGCCGACCCATCCGCGCATCGCAGTGCGAAGCAGCGGGTGCACCGGTTCGGTGATGCCCAGGGCGAGCAGGATGCGTTGGGCTCCCAGCCATCGCAACGCGTCGACGGTGTCTTGCTGGTCGGGGTCAGAGCCCAGTTGACCGCGTACCAGCGCCACAAAGCTGGAGGCATAGCTGTCTATGTAGGCGATGTGACCGCGCAACGCGTGGCGCAGCTGATCGATCAGTGAGGCGTCCTCCGGGGCAGGGGAGAGCTGCACGGCGGCCATCTCCACGGCGATTTCGTTCATGACCGCCAGATAGAGGCCGCGCTTATTGTGGAAATGGTGAGCGATCAGGCCATAGGCGACGCCGGCGCTGCTGGCGATCTCTGTCGTGGTGACCTGGTCGTAAGGCCGCTGGGCGAATAACTTACGCGCCGAATCGATCAGTAGTTGCCGCCGATCGGTGGTCTTGGACCGAGCTTGGGCGCACATTCGGTCACATTATCCGACGCGCCTCTGGGGATCGGCGGTCTGGCCTTGCTGTGCCGTCACAAGAACCGGTAATTGCTCAGCGGGCGCGGCCGTCCAACTCGACCAGGCCGAGCCCGGGCGTCAGGGCATGGGTCATCGGCACGTCGTGGGGTTCGGCGGGCAGCACCACGTCGTCGAGCAGCAACTCGACGTCGCGCACCACCGCCACCAGCGGGACCCCCGGGCGGCGAAACCGCAGCGAGCGATCGTAGAAACCGGCGCCGCGCCCCAGTCGCGTCCCTCGGCGGTCGACCGCCACCGCCGGCACCACGATCAGGTCCGCCTGCGCCAGCGCGTCGGCGGCCAGCCACGGCTGAGGTGGTTCGAGCAGGCCGAACCGCGCGGTGGTGAGGGTGTCGGGCCGGTACTCGCCCCACAGCAGCGCCATCGGGGTGCCGTCGACGGAGGTGCGCACCACCGGTAGCAGCACCCGGGCGCCGCCATACGCCAGGCGGGCGAGCATCGCGGTCGAGCCCGGCTCGCTGCCCACCGGCACATAGGCGCAGACCGTGGTGACGTCGCGAGCGAGCCGTTCCAGGTGCTCGGCCAACGCCGCGGCCTCGGCATCGTGCACATCGGGGGGTACCGCGCGTCGGTCGGCGAGCAGCCGCGCCCGCAACGCGGACTTGGCGGCCACCACCGCGTCGTCGGTCACGGCCCCCAGACTGTCAGCAACGGCTCGCCCACCGCCAGCCGAAGAGGTGAAGTGGATTGCGGTTATCGTGTGAGCAATGCCCACGCCAAAGGTTCCGATTCCGCGCACCGCCATTGTGCCTGCGGCAGGTTTGGGCACACGCTTCCTGCCCGCGACCAAGACAGTGCCCAAAGAGCTGCTGCCGGTCGTCGACACCCCCGGCATCGAGCTGGTTGCGGCCGAGGCGGCCGAGGCCGGTGCCGAACGGCTGGTGATCATCACCTCCGAGGGCAAGGACGGCGTGGTCGCGCACTTCGTCGAAGACCTGGTGCTGGAAGGCACGCTGGAGGCTCGCGGTAAGAAGGCGATGCTGGCCAAGGTGCGCCGGGCCCCGCAATTGATCAAGGTCGAATCGGTGGTGCAGGCCGAGCCGCTGGGCCTGGGGCATGCCATCAGCTGCGTCGAGCCCACCTTGTCCGACGACGAAGATGCCGTCGCGGTGCTGCTGCCCGACGATCTGGTGCTGCCCACCGGCGTGCTGGAGACCATGTCGAAGGTGCGTGCCCGCCGCGGCGGCACCGTGCTGTGCGCGATCGAGGTCAGCCCGGAGGAGGTCAGCGCCTACGGAGTCTTCGACGTCGAGCCGCTGCCCGACGGTGACAACCCGGACGTGCTGCGGGTCAGGGGGATGGTCGAGAAACCCAAGGCACAAGAGGCACCGTCGATGTTTGCCGCGGCGGGACGCTACGTGCTGGACCGGGCCGTGTTCGACGCGCTGCGCCGCATCGACCGCGGTGCCGGCGGCGAGGTGCAGCTCACCGACGCCATCGCGCTGATGATCGCCGAGGGGCATCCCGTGCACGTCGTGGTGCACCGCGGCTCGCGACACGATCTGGGAAATCCGGGCGGCTACCTCAAAGCTGCGGTTGACTTTGCCTTGGACCGCGACGACTACGGTCCGGATCTGCGTCGGTGGTTGGTGGCGCGGCTGGGCTTGGCGGAGAACTGAGCCGACGTCTGCGGAGAATCGGACCGAGGCCGCCAAGGAGAAAGGCACACCGTGCGTTCGGTTGAGGAGCAGCAGGCCCGGGTATCGGCTGCCGCGGTGGCGCCCCGCCCGGTCCGGGTAGCGATCGCCGAGGCGCAAGGATTGATGTGCGCTGAAGAAGTGGTCGCCGAGCGGCCAATGCCCGCCTTCGACCAGGCCGCCATCGACGGTTATGCGGTGCGCAGCGTCGATGTCCTGGGCGCCGACGCGATCGGCGACAGCTCCGATGGGGCCGGACGCGATGATGCGGTGGTCACCTTGCCGGTGTTGGGTGTCATCGAAGCCGGCGCCCGCACCCCCACCCGGCTGCAACCCAAGCTGGCCACCCGGATCCAGACCGGGGCGCCGATGCCCACCCTGGCCGACGCGGTGCTTCCGCTGCGCTGGACCGACGGCGGGAACTCTCGGGTGCGGGTGCTGCGGGGCGTCCGCCCGGGGGACTATGTGCGCCGGGTCGGCGACGACGTGCAGCCCGGTGATGTCGCGGTGCGCGCCGGCACGGTGGTCGGGGCGGCCCAGGTGGGGCTGTTGGCCGCCGTCGGCCGCGATCGTGTGCTGGTGCACCCGCGCCCCCGACTGTCGGTCATGGCGGTCGGCGGCGAACTGGTGGACGTCAATCGCACTCCCGGCAATGGGCAGGTCTACGACGTCGACTCCTACGCGCTGGCCGCCGCCGGCCGGGACGCGGGCGCGGAGGTCAACCGGGTCGGCATCGTCAGCCATGACCCCAAGAAACTGCGCGAGGTGGTCGAGGGACAGCTCAACCGCGCCGAGGTGGTGGTGATCGCCGGTGGGGTCGGGGGTGCCGCGGCCGATGAGGTGCGCGCGGTACTGGCCGATCTCGGTGACATGGAGGTCGCCCGGATCGCGATGCACCCCGGTTCGGTCCAGGGCTTCGGCCAGCTCGGCCCCGAAGGCGTGCCGACGTTCCTGTTGCCCACCAACCCGGTGAGCGCGCTGGTGGTGTTCGAGGTGATGATCCGCCCCTTGATCCGGCTGTCGCTGGGCAAGCGCGAGCCGATGCGCCGGATGGTGCAGGCCCGCACCCTCGGGCCGATCGCTTCGATGCCCGGCCGCAAGGGGTTCTTGCGTGGCCAGCTGATGCGCGACGAGGACACCGGCGAGTACTTGGTGCAGGTGCTCGGAGTTTCCGGCGGCACATCGTCGCACTTGCTGGCCACATTGGCCGAGGCGAACTGTCTGGTGGTGGTTCCCGAGGAGGTCGAGCAGATCGCCGCCGGCGAGTTGGTGGACGTCGCCTTCCTGGCTCAGCGGGGTTGAACCCGAGTCCATGTTGGTCAATTTGTGGCCGTTCAAAGCCGTTGAGCACCCCGGCTGGCCGAGTGTGCTCGGGCCTCTGCGGGTGCCGGCAGGGGTGATCCGGCTGCGGCCGGTGCGGATGCGTGACGGCGTGACGTGGAGCCGGATCCGGCTGGCCGACCGCGCCTACCTGGAGCAGTGGGAACCCAGCGTGGAGCTGGACTGGGTGACCCGGCACGGCAGCGCCTCGTGGCCGCCGCTGTGTTCGAGTCTGCGCACCGAGGCCCGCTATGGGCGGATGCTGCCGTACGTGATCGAGCTCGACGGCCGATTCTGCGGCCAGCTGACGGTCGGCAACATCGCCCACGGGGCACTGCGCTCGGCCTGGATCGGCTATTGGGTGTCCAGTGCGGTGGCCGGCGGGGGAGTGGCGACCGGGGCGGTGGCACTCGGGCTGGACCACTGCTTCGGGCCGGTGCGGCTGCACCGGGTGGAGGCCACCGTCCGGCCGGAGAACGTCGCCAGCCGGGCGGTGTTGGCCAAGGTCGGCTTTCGTCAGGAAGGGCTGCTGCAGCGCTACCTGGACGTTGACGGGGCGTGGCGCGACCACCTGCTGGTCGCGATGACGATGGAGGAGGTCGCCGGGTCGGTGACCTCGACGCTGATCCAATCCGGCCGGGCCTCCCGGGCCTGACGCATTTCGGGCCCGCTGTTACGCGTGTGATAGTTGTGACTAACGAGGTCAGCGAGTAAATTACAACTGTGTAATTGGTTCGGCGCGTCGTGTTAGGTCGTGTGGCTCACACACCTAGCCTTGGCTCGGAAAGGAGCAGGCCAACCATGCCCAGCATCCCGCAATCTTTGCTCTGGATCTCACTGGTCGTCCTCTGGCTGTTCGTACTGGTGCCGATGCTGGTCAGCAAGCGTGACGCAGTGCGTCGTACCAGTGACGTGGCCTTGGCGACCCGGGTACTGACCAGTGGGTCCAGTGCCCGGCTGCTCAAGCGCGGCGGCCCGGCCACCGGCCACCGCAGCGACCCCGACTGGCAGCACAGCGCTGAGAACATCGACGACGTCGACGACATCGATGATGTCGACGAGGTCGAAGGCGAGCCCGCCGGTTCGCGGGTGTTCGTCGCCGCGGCGGCGGTTTTCGTCGCCTCGGAGCCGCAGGTCGGCGAGCAGACCCAACTGGACTACCTGGACGTCGATGTCGTCGCCGATGACTCCGACGAGCTGCCGCTGTCGGACGCGGGGCTAGCCGCCGAAGTTGAGGCCGAGGCGCGCGCCCAGGCCGAAGCGCAGGCCGCCGCCGAGGCGGAAGCTCGCGCTGCGGAGGAGGCCGCCCTGGCGGCTGAGGCGTTGGCGGCCAAGGCGGAAACGCAGGTCGACGAGGGCGCCTACGAGGAGCCGGCTGCCGAGGGCGAGGGCTACGAATACGAATACGTCGAGGACAGCTCCGGGCTGGAGCCCGAGGCGGAGACCACGAGGGCGGGCATGGCCGGTCTGTCGGCCCGCGGTCGTCGGCCCCGTGCCGACACCGCTGCGGTCGTCAGCGCGCGCAAGTACGAGTTTCGCAAGCGGGTGCTGATGTCGCTGGCCGTCATCCTGGTGCTCTCGGCGCTCACCGCCTTCACCGTGGCGCCCACTGCGTGGTGGATCTGTGCTGGCGCGGCCGGCGCAACGGTGCTCTATCTGGCCTACCTGCGGCGCCAGACCCGCATCGAGCAGCAGGTGCGGTCCCGCCGCGCACGGCGTGCCGAGCGACCGCGTATGCAGCGCGAGAGTGTGCATACCGACGCGTTCGAGGTGGTGCCGTCACGGCTGCGCCGACCGGGCGTGGCGGTGCTGGAGATCGACGACGAGGACCCGGTGTTCGAGCACCTGGAGTACACGTCGAGCGCCGACCGGTACGGCTGGCGTGGCGACCTGGCGCGCGCGTCCGGTCAGTAGGTCTCGGTTTCAGGGCACCGGCTAGGGGCTGGTAATCTCCTAGCGGTCAGGGGCTATAGCGCAGTTGGTAGCGCGTCTCGTTCGCATCGAGAAGGTCAGGGGTTCGATTCCCCTTAGCTCCACAGTGTGATCTCTCGGGAGATCCCGGACAGACCGAACCCTTATGGGTCGGTCTGTTTTTGGTTTTGGCACCAGTGTGCGTGGCGGTCTCTGCCTGTTGGTTGGTAGTCGCGGGTGGGGTCGATGGTGAGTTCTCGCAGTGGTTCGCCGGTGGCGTCGACGATGTGGACGTCGACGTTGAGCGACACGTCCACCGATTAGCGTCGATCTGCCGAACACGAATCTCTTCCAGTGCCACCCAAGCGTTGGCGCGGTTGGCATCCTCGGGGGCTGCCCGCCGACGGCGCGACTCGCATCCGAATACCCACGAGAACCCGCCCCGCTAAACTACCTACTATAGGTACAAGCGAGGGAGGTTTGATGGGCCTCACGATTACCAGTCGCGAGTTCAACCGTGATGTCTCGGCTGCCAAACGGGCGGCTGAAAAGGGGCCGGTGACGATCACTGATCACGGGCGGCGCTCGCATGTGCTGTTGACCGCGGCAGAGTTCGATCGACTTTCCGGCGAGCGGCAGGTCGTGGGTGACCGCCTGTGGGCGAGGGGCACCGAAGAAATCGAGCTTGAGCTGCCGGAGCGGCGGGTGGAAGAACTTCGCGAGCTTGACCTGTGAAGTATCTGCTCGACACCAATGTCATCAGCGATGCGCGTTTGAAGCGATCGTCGGCGTTGATGGGCTGGCTGAGGGGGCAAGAGGTCGGGAGTCTGGCTCTCAGCGTCGTCTCGCTACTGGAGCTTGAGCGGGGGGTTCGGCGAAAGGAACGTGTCGATCCCGCTGGCGCAGGCCGGCTCCGTCTTTGGCTTGACGAGGATGTCCGACCGATGTTCGGCGGTCGACTCCTGCCCGTCGATGAGCGGACCGCGGTCACGGCTGCGGCTCTGCACATCCCGGACCCGATGCCCGAGATGGATGCGCTTATCGCGGCGACCGCGACCGTACGCGATTGCGACTTTCAGCGGACGGGCGTGCCTTTACTCAATCCCTGGGAGCCGCTATGACGGATTCGGCTGGTCCGCGGCGTCGGAAACAGCGATTCAAGGCTGTCGAAAACAGCGAGTCAAAGTTGTCGGAAACAGCGAGTTCATTCGTTCGAAAACGTTGACTTCCCCCAAGCTGACCGGCGATCGGGGCGCTATCGATACGGCGGCCAAGGGCCTCCTCGATTTCGCAGCCGCCGTGGACTCCTCAAAGCACGGCGCCCCCGCCGCCCTTGTCGTTGTGACAGCTACCGGCGGCGGTGGAAAACGAGCCGATGGCGTTCACGTAGTGCCGATCTCGGCCCTCGGACCGTAGCTCACGCTACGGAAACTCGAGAATCAGATCAGCTTGGCGTCGCGCAGAAGCGGGCCGGCCTCGGTCTCGTCGAGCTTGCCCACGATCCAGCTCTTGAGCATTTTGGGTCCGTGCAGTTCCACCTTCTCGCCGTCGCGCAGGTAGGCAGTAGCCCGGAGCAGTTCCCGGATGTCATAGGTCGAGTTGTAGACCTCGGGCACACCGCGCTCGATGTCGAGCAGGGTGTAGACGGCCTCCATCGGGGTACGAACCGAGTACTCCGTGGTGAAGATGCAGTCCCGCTGTGCCGACTCCGCGAACTGGCCGATGAAGGCGAAGTTCACCGAACCCTCGGGCACCACGTCGGGCCGGTCACCGTGCTTGCGCGGCATGAAGAATGCCGTGACGTAGGGCATCATGCAGGGCACGGCCTTCGCCGCATTCGCCGCTAGTTCGTCGATGTCCTCGACCGGAACGCCCATGTGGTAGAGCCACTCTTGGGTGATCTCCTCTCCGGTGCACTCCTGGATGGACTTCTTGACGTAGTCGCCTGCGACATCGGTGAACAGCGCATACACCCAGACCACGATCTGGTCTGCGGGTTGCTGTTTGAAGTGTGGCTGCCGATTCACCGTCCACGACATCAGCCAGGACGAGTCATGGGCCGTGACGATGCCGCCGGTAACCACCTTGCCGCTGAACGGATCACGTTTGCAGATCCGTTGGATGTACTCGGGAATCCGCTTGTCCAGGGTGGTGACCGTGCACGATTCCCACTTGGTGGCCGCGATGTCGCCGGCGAAGACGTCGGGACGGCCGAAGGCCGGGTCTTTGGTGGCGATCCGTCGCCACAGATCCCATGCCGGGGCCGGTCCGGTGTTCAGCTTCGCCGGTGTGTGGTGGTCGCCCTCGTCGGAGTTCTCGGTGAGCGAGCCGATCGTGATGAACAGCAGATCGTCTTCGGTTAGTGGTGTTCCGCCCTGGGTTCCCTCGGAGGTCCAGTGCACGTAGGTGGCCTGTTTGCGGCCGTCGCGCAGGTCGAAATCCACGTCGGTGACGACGGTGTCGAACTTGAACACCACGCCCTGCTCGGTCAGCCACTTGTACAGCGGCAGCACCAGCGACTCGTACTGGTTGTACTTGGTGAACTTCAGGGCCGACAAGTCCGGCAGGCCCTTGAGGTGGTGAATGAACCGGTGCAGGTAGAGCTTGAACTCCAGGGCCGAATGCCAGTTCTCGAAGGCGAACATCGTGCGCCAGTAGGTCCAGAACTGGGATTCCAGGAACTCCTTGGAGACCACCTCGTCGATCTTCTTGTTCTCCATCTCCTGGCGGGTGGCGGCGAAGATCTTCGTGATGTCGGCTTGGGCGGTGTTGGAGAGTCGGAAGAGACCGTCGAAATGGGCGTCTTGGCCCCGTTTCTCGGTGACACGTTGCAGCGAAGAGTTCGGGTCGTCGAGGTTGAGCCAGTAGAACTCGTCCAGGACGCTGGCGTCCTCGATCTCCAGCGAGGGAATCGATCGGAACAGGTCCCAGAGGCACTCGAAGTGGTTCTCCATTTCGCGCCCGCCGCGGATGACGAAACCCTTCTTCGGTTCCTTGATGCCGTCCAGGGCGCCGCCGGGCAGCGGGAGTTCCTCGAAAATGGTGATGTCCGAACCGGCCATCCGGCCGTCTCGGATCAAGAAGGCGGCACCGGACAGTGATGCCAGCCCGGCTCCGACGAACCAGGCTCGCTTCCCGTCTACCTTGGCCGGCTTGCGGGGTCGGGCGAAAGCTTCGTAGTTTCCTGCCGTGTAGCGCATTTGCTCCCTACCCCTGTTTCTGGTTGTAGTCGTAGAACCCTGCGCCTGCCGCCGCGCCGGTGCGGCCTTTGTCGATGTAGTTCTCCTTGAGCCACGCGGCCAGCTGCTGATCGTGCTCGTCGCCGTGCGACAGCATGTTGTATGGGGTGTTCAGGCCAATGACGTCGTATATCTGAAACGGTCCCATCGGTGCACCGGTGTCGATGCGCCACACGTCGTCGACGACCTTCGGCTCCGCAAAGCCGCCCGCGACCAGCGATAGTGCTGCGTTCAAAAACGGGATCAGCAGCGAGTTGAGCAGATAACCCGGCACTTCTTTTTTGATCGGGATCGGGACCATCCCCATCGCTCCGGCGAACGCCACCACCCGGTCGAAGACTTCCGGCGACGTCTCTTTGGTGCCCATGATCTCCGCAGTGTTGAACTGCCACACCATGTTTGCGAAATGCATCGCGAGAAACCGGTCCGGCCGTCCGGTCGCATCGGAGATAGCGCTGGGCAATAGCGATGACGAGTTGGTGGCGAAGATGGTGCGCTCCGGGGCGGCCTGGTTGAGCTTGGCGAAGGTATCGCGTTTGAGCTGCAGGATCTCCGGGATCGCCTCGATCACGATGTCCGCTTCCGCTACTGCGTCGGCCAGATCGCAGGAGTAGCCGATACGAGTCAGGGCTGCTTCGGCAGCGCCGTCCTCGCCGAATGCCGCCCGGTAGGTGTCCACAAGCCCGGCGAACTTGGACTTCGCTGCAGTTAGAGCCTCCTCGTTGATGTCGTACGCGGTGACCGAGAAGCCCTTGTAGGCCGCCTGGAAGGCGATCTGCGCGCCGAGAACGCCAGTGCCCAGGACCAGAACCTTGCTGATGTCGCTCACGCTTACCGAACCCCGCTTCTTTCAGTGTCTGACAGATTCAGGCCTCGGGATTGATTCTGCCTGTTCTGTGGGTGCCCCGTCGGTTGTTGGCCGCTCCGGCGCGCGAAACTCTTGGCCAGCCGATTCGCAAAGCAGATCTGTACGACCTGCAACAGCAAACCCGGGATGTCTGCTGCCGACGATCTCGCGGGCGCCAGTCGATGGCGATCGTCAGCGAACCAATTCGGGGCGTCGGCGGCGGATGCGTCATCCTTGGACTGGGCGATGTCGACCGAGAAGGCGGTGGCGCAGTGTTCTCCATCCAGGAAGTGGCTCGCGACGCGCAAACTGGCGGCCCCTGTGTCTAGCGCTCGGGATGCCTGGCGGCTGCTGGAGCCACTGCATGCGGTGGTCTACTTCTCGCCCGAACCCTTAGCCGCGCTCGATGCCGCCGGCTATCGCGGCTTCTGGATGGGCTACTTCGCGGGCCGTGCCGCGCCGCTGGGTGCGGTCGGCGCCGACGTGGTGCATGCGGCGTTCTACAACTTCTCCTACGAACGAGTCGCCAAGGCGCTGGCCGCCGCATGGGGTTTCGCGCCGCCCGAAGCCGCACTGCAAGCACGGGAAGAGGGCGCCGTCGCCGCATTGCGGCGCCACCTCGCGGACTTGGCGGACGGACCGGAGGTAGCCCGCGCGGCCGAACTCGCCGCCCGTGCGGCGGACGCGGTGCCGCGGTGCTGGGTGCCGCGAATCATGCGCTGCCGCTGCCCGAACAGCCGTTGGCGAGGCTGTGGCACGCGGCCACGGTGCTGCGTGAGCATCGCGGTGACGGCCATATCGCGGCCCTTCTGGCAGCCGGCATCGAAGGCCGTGAATCGCATGTGTTCCACGCCCTGGCCTCGGGAACCCCGCGCCACACCTACACCGTCGCCCGCGAATTCACCGATGACGAGTGGAACCGGCTGACGAACGCACTGCGCGACAAGGGGCTTGCCGGATCCGAGGGGCTCACCCCCGAAGGCGTCCGGCTCAAGGCGCAGATCGAAGAACAAACCGACCGGCTCGCCGCTCCGGCATACGAGGCGCTGACCGATGCCGAGCGGCATGACCTGATCCGGGTGCTGCACCCGCTGACCCGCGCCGTCGTGGCGGCCGGTGAAATCCCGCTCGATTCGCCGATGGGCCTTGATCTTCGCCAGTTCCTCGACCGGCAGTGAGCGGTAGGATTTCCACGTGGCTCAGTCTGATCGGCCGGGCATGTCCTGCTACGAGCGCAAGGAATGGGACACGCTGCTGGACGCGGCCACCGCCCCCGAATCGCCCGGCTGGTTCGAAGGCCTCAGCCAAGGCATCACCGATCGCGCCAAAGATGTCGTTTCCCAAGTCCGCTCCGGGGTCGAACAAGTTCCCGGCGCTGCGGCGGCCATCGGCAAGGTAGACGAGCTCACCACCAAGGCCCTGGAAACCCTGCACTCGGTCCTGGTCGAGCGAGGGCTCAATTCGGTCAAGCCGGCCAACGTTTTTGCGATGTTCGCCGATGAAGGCGTCGCGGTGCAGTCCTACGGCGAGGTCAAATGCCTCGACCTGAAGCTCTGCGATCGCTCGGTGCCGCGCCGCAAGGATCGCTATGTCGCCTTGGCCCTGGCCGAAGGGGCGGCGTCGTCGTTGGCGGTGACGGGTTCGGCGGTGTCCAGCGCGGTCACCGGCGGCACGACATTGCCGGTCGCCGCCTCGGCCGTCGTGGCCGATGTGACCGCGGTGCTGGTCGGGATGGGCCGCATCGTGGCTTTGGTTGCGGCGCATTACGGTTACGACGTTCGCGAGCCGGACGAGCAGGCGTTCGCCTCGGGGGTGATCGCCTATTCCGCCGCCGGCAACTCCGCGGAGAAGGCTGCCGCCTTGGCGGCGCTGTCGCGACTGACCCAGCAGATGATGCGTCAGGCATCGTGGCACCAACTGCAGCCGCAGCAAGCGGATAACGTGCTTCAGCAGGTGTCCATGGCGCTGGGATTCCGGCTGGCCAAACGCAAGCTGGCGCAGGCGGTCCCGATCTTAGGTGCGGTGGTGAACGGCGGACTCAACGCCCGCATCGCGCAGCGAACGTTCGAACGCTCCCGACAGGCCTATCGGCTGCGCTTCCTCACCGAAAAGTACGACCTGGATGCCGGCCAGTGGGCGCCGGTGGTGGCTTCCGGCGGTGACGTCGACATCCCGCTGGTTGACGAGATCGTTGACTCGTCAGCTCGTGGACAGCAGCCCGGCGATGAAGACCTCCAGCAGTCGTAGAACGGTCGACTCGAAGTCGGTGACCAACGGCTGGATCGAGCCCGGGTTCGTCCAGGCCCACGCGGTGCCGGTGAACGCATGCACCGCCGCGGTCAGCGTGCTGAGCTGATCGGCGGTGAGCGGCAGCGAGGGCCGCAGGGCCGCGCCGAGGCGCCGTTGCGCATCGTTCGCCTGGGCTGTCAGGGCGCGCATCTCCTCACCGCTGAGCTTGGCGATCAGCGCGGGTGATGCCGCGATGAGGTCGCACAGGACGGGGCGCGCGGCGAGGGTGTGAGCCAGCGCTGGTGCCGGGGCGGTGCTGGGCAGTTCGCCGGCCAGCGCGTCGATCCAGGCCAGATGCTCGGCATGCATCACCCGCAGCAGCAGCGCCTCACGCGACCCGGCGTAGCGCAGGATGCCTGACTTCGCCAGACCGGCCGCCGCCGCGACGTCGCCCAGGGTCAGTGCGGTGGCCCGGGTGTGGGTCAGCAGCTCGCGGGTGGCGGTGGTGAGTTGCGCCAACCGGTCCTGGCGCTGCGTCTCGTTGCGGGCGCGCGTGAACGGCAGGGGAGGGGTTACGGACACGATCGCTATAATAGAACGACGTTCTGTTAACGTGTCGCCATGGTTCACCGCTACGAATGCGTCATCTCGAGTCGCACCACGGCCTCGCCGCAGACCCTGTTCGCGCTCGTCGCCGACGGTGCGCGGTGGTCGAAGTGGGCCGCGCCGTTGATCCCGTACTCGACATGGGAGTCGTTGAGTCCGGCCGGCGATGTCGGAGTGGGCGCGATCCGCGCCGTCGGGCGGCGCAAACGGCCGACCCGCGAGATGGTCACTATCCACGAGCCGCCGGGCCGGCACGGCTACACCATGCTCACCGACGGTCCGATCCGCGACTATCAAGCTGAGGTGACGTTTGTCGAGGACGTCGACGGGACTCAGGTGACGTGGCGCGGCCGGTACGAGACACGTTGGCGCGCAGTGGGTATGGCCTACTGGCTAGTCCTGCGCGTGGTGCTCGGGACGCTGACTGGCAAGCTCCTCGCCGCCGCCGAACGCCAGGCCGTCTAGGCCGACGAATCAGTGCAGGGTGTCAGGGCACAGTTCGTGCTGCGCGATGTCGATCACCGGGCGCAGGTTGACGGTCAGATCGTCGACCATGGACGGCCCACCGAATGACGGTCGACGCACGTAATCGTCGACGACCTGGTCGACCGAGGAGCCGCTGCGCAATTGGCTGCAGAACCGGTGCCCGGCCGACAGGCGCGCGTTGGGCGGACCGGACTTAAAGACGCCGTTGGCGTCCAGGGCGGCGAGGTAGCTGGCGTCGTCGGCGTAGGCCGGTGCGCTGCCGAGCAGGGCGATGGCGGCGCTCCCGACGAACACGGCTGCACCCAGAATCCGATTCATACCGGCGATGCTAAGCGATAACACGTTCACTCTGCGGCTACCGGGCAAAAGTGCGAGAGCACCGCCTGGTAGCCGCAGAGTGAACAGGTGTTAGATCAGGCCCAGCGCGGTCATCGCGTCGGCGACCTGGATGAAGCCGGCGATGTTGGCGCCCAGCACGTAGTTGCCGGGCGCGCCGTACTCGTCGGCGGTGACCAGGCAGCGGTGGTGGATGCTCTGCATGATCGCGGCCAGACGCTGCTCGGTGTACTCGAAGCTCCACGAGTCCCGCGAAGCGTTCTGCTGCATCTCCAGGGCGCTGGTGGCCACACCACCGGCGTTGGCCGCCTTGCCCGGGGCAACGGTCACCCCGGCCTCACCGAACAGCTTGACGGCCTCCGGGGTGCACGGCATGTTGGCACCTTCGGCGACGATCTTGCAGCCGTTGCGGGCCAGCGTGGCGGCGTGGTTGCCGTCCAGCTCGTTCTGGGTGGCCGAGGGCACCGCGATCTGGCAGGCCACGTCCCAGATGGAGCCGTCGCTGACGAACTGCGTCGCCCCGCCGCGGGCCTTGGCGTAGGCCTCGATCCGGTCGCGCTTGACCTCTTTGATCTCCTTGAGCAGCTCCAGGTCGATGCCCTTCTCGTCGACGATGTAGCCACTGGAGTCTGAAGCCGCCACCACGGTGCCGCCGAGCTGGTGGATCTTCTCGATGGCGTAGATCGCCACGTTGCCCGAACCGGACACCACGGCCCGCTTGCCCTCGAAGGAGTCCTTGGAGGTCTTGAGGATCTCGTCGGCGAAGAACACCGCGCCGTAACCGGTCGCCTCGGTGCGGACCTGCGACCCGCCCCAGCTCAGGCCCTTGCCGGTCAGCACGCCCGACTCGTAGCGGTTGGTGATGCGCTTGTACTGGCCGAACAGGTAGCCGATCTCGCGACCGCCCACGCCGATGTCACCGGCCGGGACGTCGGTGTACTCGCCCAGGTGGCGGTAGAGCTCGGTCATGAAGGACTGGCAGAACCGCATGATCTCGTTGTCGGAGCGGCCCTTGGGGTCGAAGTCCGATCCGCCCTTGCCGCCGCCGATAGGCAGGCCGGTCAGGGAGTTCTTGAAGATCTGCTCGAAGCCGAGGAACTTGATGATGCCCAGGTACACCGACGGGTGGAACCGCAGGCCGCCCTTGTAGGGGCCCAGGGCCGAGTTGAATTCCACCCGGAAACCACGGTTGATCTGCACGTCGCCGTTGTCGTCCAGCCACGGCACCCGGAAAATGATCTGGCGCTCGGGCTCGCACATCCGCCGGATGACGGCGCTGTCTACGTACTCGGGGTGCTTGGTCACCACCGGGCCGAGGCTGCTGAGCACCTCGAAGACTGCCTGATGGAACTCGGCCTCACCGGGGTTACGCCGCAGCACCTCGTCGTAGATGTCGTGCAGCTTCGGATTCAGTTCTGTCATAGTGTGTGATCTCTTCCTCGCGTGTCGCTGTCGCGGGCACAGGCTAGCGGCCTTAATCGCTAACGCCGAATCCTGGCCGTTACGTCATTGTTAAATCATTAACATTCGCGGGGCACCGGTTAACCTTGATTGGCGGACAAGGGGCGGAGCACTTCGATGGCGATGTCGCGGCGGGACCCGATTACCGCAGCATCCGAGGGAGCGCAACTCGCCGCTGACCTCGCGGAAATGGAGATCTTCGCCGGATGCTCCGCGGCCGATTTGGCGCCGCTGGCCACCGGGTTGCGGCCGCTGCAAGCTCCAGCGGGTGCCGAACTGATGCGGCAAGGCGAGCAGGCACTGTCTTTCCTGCTGATTTCGTCGGGATCAGCCCAGGTGAAGCATGTCGGCGACGACGGCGCCGTGGCTGTCAACGAGGTGACAGCCGGCATGGTGGTCGGGGAGATCGCGCTGCTGCGTAAGGGTCGGCGAACCGCCACGGTCACCACCGCGACGCCGTTGACCGGCTGGATCGGTGACGAGCAGGCCTTCCACGAGATGGTGCGCATCCCCGAGGTCATGGGGCGGCTGGTGCGCATCGCCCGCCAGCGCCTGGCCGCCTACCTCACCGCCGTGCCGATCCAGGCCCGCGACGGCACCGAACTGTTGCTGCGGCCGGTGCTGCCCGGCGACAGCGCGCGAACCGTCACGGGCCACGTCGAATTCTCCGGCGAGACGCTCTACCGGCGGTTCCAGACCACCCGGACCCCGAGCCCGGCGCTGATGCACTACCTGTTCGAGGTCGACTACGTCGACCACTTCGTGTGGGTGATCACCGAGCTCGACGGCTCCTTCGTCGCCGACGGGCGATTCGTCCGCGACCCCGAAAATCCGACCTTCGCCGAGATCGCCTTCATCGTCGGCGACAGCTACCAGGGCCGCGGCATCGGCACCTACCTGATGGGGGCGGTGGCCGTGATCGCCCGGCTCGAGGGCATCGAGAAGTTCACCGCGCGGGTGCTCTCGGAGAACGCGCCCATGCGCGCCATCCTCGATCATCTGGGCGCCTACTGGGAGCGCGACGACCCGGGCGTGGTCACCACCGTCCTCGACGTGCCCGGCGACGACCAGCTGCCGTTCGACCGGGCGACCGCCGATCAGATCAAAGAGGTTGGCCGCCAAGCGATCCAAGCCGTGGGGTAACCGCCGCCAACGGCGCAGGTCGCGTTGGGTAAATTGGCTGCGATGTTGACCCTTCGCGCGGTACTGGCCATCGGCTGCGTCTGCCTGCTCGCCGCTTGCAGCTCCAGCCCCGCCGAGGTGTCCGCCGACATCAACAAGGTGGTCGAGCTCAAGTCGTCCTTCGGCCCGGAATACGAGGTCAAAGACATCACGCGCACCGGGATCGACCCGAAACTCCTGGCGGGCACCGCGCTGCCCCCGGGTCTGACCTTCGATCCGCCCGACTGCTCGAAGTTCGCCATCAGCCAGCAGCTGCCTCAGGGTGTGCAGGGCAACATGGCCGCCGTCGCCGCCGAAGGCCAGGGCAACCGGTTCATCACCATCGCCCTGGAGACCTCCGAGCCGGTTCCGGTCAATGAGCCGGGCCGCACCTGCCGGCGGATCGGCTTCTCCGGGGGCGCGATGCGCGGCTTGATCGAAACCGTCGACGTGCCGCACATCGACGGGGTGAAGACGATGGGCGTGCACCGGGTGATCGAGGCCGTCGCCGGCGGCAAGTCCCGCGTGGGTGAGCTGTACAACTACTCGGCCTACTTCGGGCCCTACCAGGTGCTGGTCACCGCCAACCCCCTGGTGCGGCCGGGCGAGCCCATCGCCCCGGTCGACACCGCCCGGGCCCGCGAGCTGTTGGTGGCCGCGGTCGAAGCGATCCGGAACTAGCGAATCTGTCCGTTTCGGCTATCGCACGCCGCGCGGGCGGAACTGAATGCTGATCCGCGGGCCGGTGGGCGTGGCCGTCTTGGGAATCGAGTGCTCCCACGTCCGCTGACACGAGCCCCCCATCACCACCAGATCGCCGTGGTGCTGTGCCAATCGCAGGGCCTGCCCGCCGCCGCGCGGCCGCAGGGCCAGCGTGCGGGTGGCGCCGACGCTGACGATCGCGACCATGGTGTCCTGGCTGGCGCCGCGGCCGATGGTGTCGCCGTGCCAGGCCACGCTGTCGCCCCCGTGGCGGTACAGGCACAGCCCGGCCGTGGTGAACGGCTCGCCGAGTTCCCCGGCGTAGATGTCATTGAGCCGGCGGCGCAGCTTGGCGATCACCGGGTGCGGCGCATCTCCGGTCGCCAGGTCGTGGAAGCTGACCAGTCGCGGGACATCAAGCACCCGGTCATACATCCGGCGGCGCTCAGCACGCCAGGGAATGACCGACTGCAGCTCGCTCACCAGTTCGCTGCTTTCCTCGGCCAGCCAGCCCGGACGAACGTCGAGCCAGGCGCCGTCACCGAGCTGTCGGCGTTCGCTGAGGTCGAACAGCGACTCCTGTACCGGTATCGCCACGCACCCAGCTTATCGCACATCCGTTCGATTGGTTGAGATTGCTGCTGTGGCGCCGGCTAGGACCAGCTGGGCAGCCAGATCTCCATGTTCCAGGTGGCCGGCGAGATCGGCACCCCGGTCAGAATCGGATACAGCCAGGCGAAATTGGTCAGCACTAAAGCCACGTAGCAAGACACCGCGAGCAGCCCGAGCGCCCAGCGCTCCTCGGTACGGGTTCTCCCGTCGTTGACGATGTCGACGCAGATCAGGGCCAGCAGCATCGCCAGGAACGGCGCCATCGGCACCGCGTAGAAGAAGTACATCTGCCGCCCGATGTCGGCGAACCACGGCAGCCAGCCCGCGCAGTAGCCCACCAGGGCCGCGGCGTAGCGCCAATCGTGGCGCACCAGGGAGCGCCACACCGCGTAGCCCAGCACCGGGACGGCCAGCCACCACATCGCCGGCGTGCCCACCAGCATCACCGCCTTGACGCAGGACTGCGCGCCGCAGCCGGGAACGTCGTGCTGGTCGATCGCATAGAGCACCGGGCGCAGCGACATCGGCCACGTCCACGGCTTGGACTCCCAGGGGTGGTGGTTGCCGGCGGCATTCGTCAGTCCGGCATGGAAGTGATACGCCTGGTAGGTGTAGTGCCACAGCGAGCGCAGTGCATCGGGCATCGGGAACCGACTCTGAAACCCGATCGACTGGCCGGCCTCATGCCGGTCCACGCCGGTCTCGGAGGCGAACCACGGCGCATACGACGCCAGGTACACCCCGAACGGGATGAGGACCATCGCGTAGACGGTGGGGCCGACGTCGCGGCGCAGCGTCCCCAGCCACGGCCGCCGCACTCGGTACTGCCGGCGGGCGGCCACGTCGAACGCCAGCGACATCGCGCCGAAGGACACCACGAAGTACAGGCCGGACCATTTGGTGGCGCAGGCCAATCCGAGCAGCACCCCGGCGCCGAAGCGCCACCAGCGCACCCCCAGTCGCGGGCCCCAGGGCGTCGCGCCGCAGCGGCCGTCGGTCAGTACGGTGTGCATTCGCATTCGCACCTGGTCGCGGTCGACGATCAGCGCGCCGAACGCGGCCACCACGAAGAACGTCAGGAAGCCGTCCAACAACGCCGTGCGCGCCGCGACGAAGCTGACCCCGTCGCCCACCAGCAGCAGCCCGGCGATCCCGCCGGCCAGCGTCGAGCGGGTCATCCGACGCACGATCCGCACCAGCAGCGCTATCGCCAGCACCCCGAGAAGGGCGCTGGTGAACCGCCAGCCCAGCCCGTTGTAGCCGAACAGCGCCTCACCGATCGCGATCAGCTGCTTGCCCACCGGCGGGTGCACCACCAGGCCGTAGCCGGGATTGTCTTCGACGCCGTGGTTGTGCAGCATCTGCCAGGCCTGCGGCGCGTAGTGCTTCTCGTCGAAGATCGGGGTGCCGGCGTCGGTCGGCGTGTAGAGGTTCGAGAACCGGGTCACCGCGGCCAACAGCGTCACCGCCGCGGTGACCGCCCAGCCTCGGGCCCGGTCGGTCGGCCCGAAATCGGCGACCGGCACCAGCAGCCCAGGGCTGATCACCGGAGCAGTGCACTCCGGCGCGGCCGCGGGCCTGGTAGCGGTCGGAGCGCTCATTCCGACGATCGTAGGCTGTGCGCCATGCCCGATGGTCGATTGCTGCTGGGTGCCACCCCGCTGGGTCAGCCCGCCGACGCGTCGTCGCGCCTGGTCGAAGCGCTGAGCACCGCCGACGTCGTGGCCGCCGAGGACACCCGGCGGGTCCGGACGCTGGCCAAGTCCCTCGACGTGCAGATCGCCGGCCGAGTGGTCAGTCTGTTCGACGCCAACGAGGCAACGCGAGTGCCGACACTGCTTGCCGACATCGAGGCCGGGGCCACCGTGCTGGTGGTCAGCGACGCCGGGATGCCGCTGATCAGCGACCCGGGCTACCGCCTGGTGTCCGCCTGCGCCGAGGCCGGGCTGCCGGTGACCTGCCTGCCCGGCCCGTCGGCGGTGACGACCGCACTGGCGCTGTCCGGGCTGGCCTCGGAGCGGTTCTGCTTCGAGGGCTTTGCGCCCCGCAAGCAGGCGGCGCGACGGGCGTGGCTGGCCGCCCTGGCCGACGAACGGCGTACCTGTGTGTTCTTCGAGTCGCCGCGGCGGTTGGCCGACTGCCTACGCGACGCGGTCGACGAACTCGGCGGCCAGCGCCGCGCAGTGGTCTGTCGGGAGCTGACCAAGACTCACGAAGAGGTGCTGCGCGGGACGCTGGCCGAGCTGGCCGACTGGGCCGTCGACGGTGTGCTGGGGGAGATCACCGTGGTGCTGGCCGGGGCGACCCCGCGCGCCGACTTGGCGACGTTGGTGGACGAGGTGAACCGGCTGGCGGGCGAGGGCATGCGAGTCAAGGACGCCTGTGCGCAGGTGATTGCCGACGTGCCGGCCGCGGTGTCGCGACGCGAGCTTTATGACGCGGTGCTGCGCTCGCGGCAGTAGGGGATATCGGATTCGGTCCGGCGACGTGCCGGCGTTGGTGATCGTGGCGCTGGTGCTGGCACTGTTGATGCCGCGCCGCGGCGTCACCGCGTAACGGACCTACGACGCGGTGCTGCGAACCTGGGACTGGCCGTCGGCGACGATCGGGGCAGCCTTGTGCAGGCACTCCTGCCACTCGGCGTCGACGTCGGAGTCCGCGGTGATACCGCCGCCGACCCCCAACACCGCGCCACCGGTGGCGTCGAACTCCACGGTGCGGATCGCGACGTTGAGTTCACAGCCGGCCACCGGCGAGGCCAACCCCACCGTGCCGCAGTAAGCGCCGCGGCGCGACAGCTCCCACTCCGAAAGCAACTGGCGAGCACGGTGTTTGGGGGTTCCGGTCACCGACGCGGGCGGGAACGTCGCATCCAGCAACTCCGCCATGGCCAGCTGCTCGGGCACCCGGGCCGACACCGTCGACACCAGATGCCACACCCCCGGGGCGGGCCGCACCGCCAACAGTTCGGGCACGGTGACCGTGCCGGTGATCGCCACTCGGCCCAGGTCGTTGCGGACCAGGTCCACGATCATGATGTTCTCCGCGACGTCCTTGGTCGAAGCACGCAGCGCCGACGGGCGGGCGTACAGCGGCAGGGTGCCCTTGATCGGGCTGGAGGCCACGACCTGGCCGCGGCGGCGCAGGAACAGCTCCGGCGACAGCGAGGCCACCGCGCCCCAGTCGCCCGCGACATAGGCCGCACGCGCGGGCCCGGTGCGCGCCGCCGCGTCGGCGAAGAAGTCCAGCGGGGCGCCGGTGACGGTCCCGGTGAAGCGGGTGCACACGCAGGCCTGATACACCTCACCGGACCGGATGGCCTCCAGGCAGGCCAGCACCCCGGCGCGGTGCGCCTGCCGGTCCGGGGTCTGCCAGTAGATGCGCCAGCCCCGAGCCGGGGCGGGAGTCGTCAGCGCCTCGGCCAGCCAGCCCGGCATTGCCGCGCCGGACAAGCTTTCGAACCACCACTGCCCGTCGGTGTTGTCCTGACGCAGCACGCAGTCGGTCCAGCCGCCGGCAGCCTCCGGAATGCGGGGACCCAGGCCGTCGGCGCCGGCGTCGGGATAGGACAGATACCCGATCCAGCCGCCACCCACCGCGCCGGATTGCGCACCATCGGCGGGGACATACGGCGGTCCCAGCTTCGCCTCTCCTCCGTCGAGCCTCGCTGAACCGCCGGGGACATCAAACACCTCGCTGGGGCTCACCGGCTCAACGGCCACGCTGGGCGCGATCACCGCTCGGGATCCGAACCACTCGCCGGTCAGTGCGGCCGGCGACGGCAGCCCATGCCGGTCGGTGGCATCGCCGACCGCGCGCAGCACCTGTGGGGCTGCCCCCAAGTCGCCGAGCCGCTCGATCCGCACGGCACTAGCTTGTCAGACGTCTGCGCCTCGGGTGATCTCGCGGGCGGCGGCCACCGCCGCCAGCTTGTCCGGGTTGCGCATCGCGTAGAAGTTCGTGATCAGCCCGTCGACGATCTCGACGGTGAACACGCCCTCCAGGCGGTCGGCGCTGTAGATCAGCACCGCGGGCGCCCAGTTGCAGATCCCCATGTCTACCCGGACGTCGGGCAGCTGTGCACCCTGCCGCAGCAGTCCGATGACCGTGCGGGCGACCTTGTCGGCGCCGACGACCGGCCGCCGGGCCGCGCTGGCCTTGCCGCCGCTGTCGGCGGTCCACACCACGTCGGGTGCCAGCATCGACAACACGGTGGTGAGGTCGCCGCCCGCCGCCGCGGTCATGAACTCGGCGGTGACCCGCGCGCTCTCCTGCGGATCGATCGGGGTGTACCGCGGCCGCCGAGCCTGGACGTGGTTGCGAGCCCGGTGCGCGACCTGACGGGCCGCGGCCGCCGATTTGCCGACCGCGGCCGCGATCTCGTCGTAGTCGAAGCCGAACACTTCTCGCAGCACGAACACGGCCCGCTCCTCGGGGCGCAGGGTCTCGAGCACCACCAGCATCGCCATCGAGACCGATTCGGCCAGTACGACATCGGCCGAGGGATCGTGCTCGGTGAGCAGCAGCGGCTCGGGCAGCCATGGCCCGACGTACTCCTCGCGGCGCCGCGCGCCGGCCCGCAGCGCGTTGAGTGCCTGACGGGTGACCAGGCTGGCCAAGTACGCCTTGACGTCCCGGACTTCAGCCAGATCCACTTCGGCCCAACGCAGGTAGCTGTCCTGCAGGACGTCATCGGATTCGGTTGCCGAGCCCAGGATCTCGTAGGCGATGGTGAACAGCAGCGGCCGGAGTTCGGTGAACCGTTCGGCGTGTCCCCCGCAAGCGGGAGGTGTCCCCACACTTCTCACACCGCCGCCTCCTGCTCGGTTGCCGCGGCTCGCGCGCCGCCCTTGAGCCAACGGTACGAGCCGGGCTTGGTCCCCTCGCGGCGAATGCCCCAGACAGTGGCCCGGCAGATCGCCTCCTTGACCTTCGCGGCCAGCCGTCCGCCGACGAACGCCTTGACCGGGGTGTCGTCGCGGCGGGCCAGCTGGATGGTGGCCGCTTTTCGGCCCACGCTGATGCACTGGCCGGTGAACGCCTGGTCCAGCGCCACCGGTGAGGTGCCGGCGATGCGGGCCAACACGGTGTCGGCGGCCTGCGCGCCCAGCGGGATCGCGGCCTGGCAGCTCATCCGCAGCGGCCGGCCCGACGGCGCCACCGCGTCGCCGGCCGCCATGATCCACGGATTGTCGATGCTGGTCAGGGTCTCGTCGGTGAGCAGCCGGCCCAACGGGTCGGTGGCCAGTCCACTGGCGGCGGCCAGGTCCGGGACGCCGAAGCCCGCCGTCCAGACCGTCACCGCGCTGGGCAGCACGGTGCCGTCGCGCAACACCAGAGTGTCGGCGCGCACCTCGGCGACGACCGCGGCCTCGCGCACGTCGACACCCAGCTTGCCCAGCGCCTTGGCCACCGAGCGCCGGCCCGCCGCATGCAGTGACGGTCCCAGCATCTCGCCGCAGACCAGGGTCACCGGCCGACCCTGCCCGGCCAGTTCAGCGGCCGCTTCGATCCCGGTCAGGCCACCGCCTACCACCGTCACCGGGGCGTCCGCTGCCACCTCGCCGAGCCGAGCCAGCAGCCGGGACGCGGACTCGAATTCACAGATGGAATAGGCGAATTCGGCGGCACCGGGAACCGCTGGACTGATCGCGCCGGTACTGCCCACCGCGTAGATGAGGTAGTCGTAGCGCAGCGTGGTGCCGGAGGACAGCTGGATGCGACGGTCGGCGGCGTCGATCCGGTCGGCGGTGTCGACGATCAGCCGGACGCCATCGCCGAGCAGATCGCCGTAGTCCCGGTCGGCCCGGTAGGTGCCGGCCACATGCTGGTGCAACCGGATCCGTTCGACGAACGCCGGTCGGGGATTGACCAGCGTGACGTCGATGTCTGGGCGTACCAGCAGCCGGTTGGCTGCCATGGTGCCGGCGTAGCCGCCGCCGATGATGACGACCTGGATGCGGGCCATGAGGTGCTCCTGTCTCTTGGGGTTATGCCCTCAAGACACCGCGCGCCTACGAGATGTGACAGCTTGTGACCCGCGTCACCCGGCGTCAGGGCTGGTAGCGCGGAAACACCCCGGACGGCGCCGGCAGCGTCAGACCCGGCGCCAGGCGCTTGGGCACGGCGGTGAACATCCGCTGCTCGCTGGTCTGACCCAGCAGGTCCAGCAGCTTGCCCGCCGATTCGGGCATCACCGGTTGCACCAACAGCGCCGCGATCCGCACCACCTCCAGCGTGGTGTACAGAACGGTGCCGAAGCGGGCCTGATCTGCCGCCGACTCGCTCTTGGCCAGCTTCCACGGCTCGTTGGCCGAGAAGTAACGGTTGGCCGCGCCCAGCATCTGCCAGATCGCCTCCAGGCCCAGGTGCATGGACTGCGTGCCGAACGCCGACCGCATCTTCTCCAGCAGCGCGTCGGCCAACGCCAGCAGTTCGTCGCCGTCAGCGGCCGGGGCGGTCGGCTCGGGCACTACCCCGTCGAGGTTCTTGGCCACCATCGACAGCGAGCGCTGCGCCAGGTTGCCCAGCTCGTTGGCCAGGTCGGCGTTGATGCGCCCGATCATCGCCTCATCGGAGATGCTGCCGTCCTGGCCGAACGGGATCTCGCGCAGCAGGAAGTAGCGCACCTGGTCGACCCCGTATTTGTCGACGAACTCGACCGGGTCGATCACGTTGCCTACCGACTTGCTCATCTTCTCGCCGCTGTTGAGCAGGAATCCGTGGGCGAACACCCGGCGCGGCAACTCAATTCCGGCCGACATCAGGAAGGCGGGCCAGTACACGGTGTGGAACCGGATGATGTCCTTGCCGATCATGTGCAGATCGGCGGGCCAGTACCGGCGGAACGATTCCGAGTCGGTGTCGGGGTAGCCGACCCCGGTCAGGTAGTTGGTCAGCGCGTCCACCCAGACGTACATGACGTGGTCGGGATGTCCGGGCACCGGTACGCCCCAGTCGAACGAGGTGCGCGAGATCGACAGATCCCGCAGCCCGCCGGAGACGAAGCTGACCACCTCGTTGCGGCGCACGTCGGGAGCGATGAAGTCCGGGTTCGCCGCATAGTGCGCCAGCAGCCGGTCGGCATAGGCCGAGAGCCGAAAGAAGAAGGTCTGCTCCTCGGTCCAGGTGACCGGCGCTCCGGTTTCGGCCGCCACCCGTGACCCGTCGTCCTTCAGCTGGGTCTCGCCCTCGGTGAAGAATCGCTCGTCGCGCACCGAATACCAGCCGGAGTAGGCGCCGGGGTAGATGTCGCCGGCGTCGACCATGCGCTGCCAGATCGCCTTGGAGGCCTCCAGGTGGTCGGCGTCGGTGGTGCGGATGAACCGGTCGAAGGAGATGTTGAGCTTTTCCTGTAGCCGCTGGAACACATCGGAGTTGCGCCGCGCCAGGTCCGCGGTTCCGATGCCTTCGGCGGCGGCGGTCTCGGCCATCTTCAGCCCGTGCTCGTCGGTGCCGGTCAGGTACCGCACGTCGAACCCGTCGAGTCGGTGGAACCGGGCGATCGCGTCGGTGGCGACGTACTCGTAGGCGTGGCCGATGTGCGGGTCACCGTTGGGGTAGGTGATCGCGGTGGTGACGTAGAAAGGCTGGGACGTTGTCATCACCCGCCACCTTATTGTGTGCGGGTGAGCTCGAAACGATCAGGCAAAACTCCGCCGCCCGCGCCGCAGGAGCTGAGTCCGCTGGTCGACGCCCATACCCACCTGGACGCCTGCGGCGGCTCCGATGCCTCGTCGGTGCGCGCGATCATGGACCGGGCCGCCGCGGTCGGGGTGGACGATCGGGTGCACGCGGCGGTCGCACTGCATCCCACCCGGGCCGGCACCTTGACCGACACCGCCCGCACCGAGATCGAGGCGCTGGCCGCCCATCGCCGGGTGGTGGCGATCGGGGAGACCGGCATGGACCTGTATTGGCCGGGGCGCCTGGAGGGTTGTGCGGACCCACAGACCCAGCGCGAGGCCTTCGCCTGGCATATCGACCTGGCCAAGCGCACGGGCAAACCGCTGATGATCCACAATCGCGACGCCGACGCCGCCGTGCTCGATGTCTTGCGCGCCGAAGGTGCTCCCGAGACGGTGATCTTCCACTGTTTCTCGTCGGGCCCCGAGATGGCTCACACATGCATCGACGCCGGCTGGATATTGAGTCTGTCCGGCACGGTCAGCTTCAAAAATGCCCGTGACCTGCGGGAAGCCGCCGCATTGATTCCGGATGCGCAGCTGCTGGTGGAGACCGACGCGCCATTTTTGACTCCGCATCCGTACCGCGGTTCACCCAACGAGCCCTACTGTCTGCCATACACTGTCAGAGCGCTGGCCGAGCTGTTGGGAACATCGGCAGCCGAACTGGCGCAGGTAACGAACCGCAACGCCCGGCGAGTGTATGGGCTGGACTGAAGGTCGAGCAGGTCACATTCGGTTGCCGACCGCCGGCAGGTTCGTTACCGTTCCGTTACCGAACCTGGGGTACCGCGAGGGCCCCATTGCTTTGCCATCAACGTCGTTAGGTTTTCTGCCTTGAACGCTTTGACCAGACTGCATCAGGCGCCATCGCCGATGCTGCGGCTTCTGGTCGGCGCTTTACTACTGGTGCTGACCTTCGCCGGCGGCTTCGCGGTCGCCAGCGCCAAGACCGTGACGCTGGACGTCGACGGAACCCCGATCACCGTCACCACTATGCGGTCGCGGGTGATCGACGTCGTCTCCGAGAACGGCTTCGACCTCGGTGAGCGCGACGACGTGAGCCCCGCGCGCTCCGCGCCGGTGCGCGACTCCGACACCATCCTGGTCCGCCGCGGCCGGCCGCTGCAGGTGTCCCTGGACGGTCGCGAGCCCCAGCAGGTGTGGACGACGGCGCTCTCGGTGGATGAGGCGCTGGCCCAGCTGTCGATGACCGACACCGCCCCCGCCGCGGCGTCGCGCGGCAGCCGGGTCCCGCTTGCCGGAATGGCGCTGCCGGTCGTCAGCGCCAAGACCGTCACGATCGACGACGGTGGCGTGGTCCGCACCGTGCACCTGGCCGCGCCCAATGTCGCCGAACTGCTGGCCGCCGACGGCGCCCCGCTGGAGCAGGCCGACAAGGTCATCCCGGCGGCGTCGACCCCGGTCACCGAGGGCATGGCGATCCAGGTGACGCGGACCCAGGACGTGACCTACTCGGTGGCCACCGTCAACGGCGCCGAGACCGGCCGCCTGCCGGTCGCCAACGCGGTGGTGGCCCCGGCCCGCGACTCGGTGCTGCGAGTCGGTGCCAAGCCCGGCACCGAGGTGCCGCCGTCGGTGTACGGAGCTGCCTGGGACCGCATCGCCAACTGTGAATCGCACGGAAACTGGGCGATCAACACCGGCAACGGCTTCTACGGCGGCGTCCAGTTCGACTACGGCACGTGGGTGGCCAACGGCGGCCTGAAATACGCCCCGCGCGCGGACATGGCGACCCGCGAAGAGCAGATCGCGATCGCGGAGGTCACCCAGGCCCGCCAGGGCTGGGGCGCCTGGCCGGTGTGCAGCGGGCGGCGCTGACCATCGGGCTACTCGGGGCCGGTGACATCAGGGCCCTGGCAAGCGAACTCGACCTGCGGCCCCGGAAATCGCTGGGGCAGAACTTCGTTCACGACGCGAACACGGTGCGCCGGATTGTGGACGGCGCCGGTATCACCGCCGCCGATCATGTCCTCGAGGTCGGGCCTGGACTGGGCTCGTTGACCCTGGCGCTGCTCGAGCACGGCCCGACGGTGATCGCCGTCGAGAAGGATCCGGTGCTGGCCGCCCGGTTGCCGCAGACCATCACCGAACACGCACCGGCGGACGCAGCCCGGTTGCAGGTGCTCGGCGCCGATGTCTTGACCCTGCGCCGCGACGAGGTGGCGACCGCCCCGACGGCGGTGGTGGCAAATCTGCCCTACAACGTCGCGGTCCCGGCGTTGCTGCACCTGTTGTCGGAGTTCGACTCCATCCGCACGGTGACGGTCATGGTGCAGCTGGAGGTGGCCGAGCGACTGGCCGCCGAGCCGGGCGGCAAGGACTACGGGGTGCCCAGCGTCAAGGCGCGGTTCTTCGGTGCGGTGCGCCGCTGCGGCACGGTACCGCCGAGCGTGTTCTGGCCGGTACCGCGGGTGAATTCCGGGCTGGTGCGCATCGACCGGTACGACGCCGCGCCGTGGCCGGTCGACGACGCGTTTCGCCGGCAGGTCTTCACTCTGATCGACGTCGCGTTTGCCCAGCGCCGCAAGACTATTCGCAATGCATTCGCTGACTGGGCGGGATCGGGCGCGCGGTCTGCCGAGCTGTTGGCGGCGGCCGGCATCGATCCGATGAGCCGCGGCGAGACACTGGCGATCGCCGACTTCGTGCGCCTGCTTCAGGTATCGGCAGGCTTGGGAGGCCCAGCATGCGACAGCAGTGCGCGGGACAACTCCGCGACGAAATCTGTGCAGGACTCGTAGCGGCGCGCCGGAAACTTCGCCAGCGCACGCTGCACCACCACATCGGCCGCCCGCGCTGCCGGACCGAGCGTGCCGGACAGCGGTGGCGGTAGCAGCCGCAGGTGCGCCTCGGCCAGATCGGCTGCGCTCTGGGCGGGGAAGGGCGGCGCTCCGGTGAGCAGTTCGACCGCCGTGCAGGCCAGGGCGTATTCGTCGGTGGCTGCCGACGGGGCCTTGCCCTGCAGGATTTCCGGCGCGGTATAGGGCAACGAGACTTCGGGGTTTCCGGAATGTCGGGGCCGGTGCCACACGTCTTCGACGACGGCGTGGGCCGCCCCGAAATCGGTGAGCACCGCCCCGGCCCGGCCGAAGTCCGCGTGGATCAGGATGTTGGCCGGCTTGACGTCACTGTGCACGATGCCGCGTCGGTGGGTGTAGTCGAGTGCGGCGGCGATCTGGCTCAGCGCGGCCAGGCGATCCTCGAGTGCACGCAGGCCGGTCGCCTTGCCGCCGTCGACGTACTGCATCGCCAGCCAGAACGACCCGTGTCGGTACACCTCGACGATGTTGGGGTGGTTGAGGGCGCGTGCGAACGCGAACTCCCGGTCTAGCCTGTCCTGCTCGGCGGGGGAGCGGTGCGACTGGTCGAGGACCTTCAGTGCCACGGCGACGGCTGGGGTGTTGCGGTGATGTGCCCGATACACGCCCGCGTGCCCGCCGCGCCCGACCTCGCGGTCGATCAGGTAGCCGCCGTAGTCGACGCCGGCTCCAGTCATGGGCCCAGGCTATGGCGCCGGAGCGGTCTTCGGTGTGGTTAGGGGGCGCATCGCAGCAAACTGAGAACAACATGATTGAATAGCTATAAATCGATGACATTTCGCTGGTGCGAGGTGATAATCGACGCCATAACTTCACCCGGGAGGCCGCCATGACAACTCTGTCCCATCGCAACCTGAGTTCCTTCGGAGCGGTGCCGTTGACCCTGGCCGCCATTGCCGCGCTGGGTGTCGCACCCGCGGTAGCGCCCGGGCTGGCCGCGACCGCCAAGACTGTGATCGCTCAGACGACCCTGCTGGACACCGAGTCGTGGATCATGGGCGGCAGCGGGCTCCCGATCCCGCCGCCGCAGTACATGACCGCCCTTAGCGATCGATTCATCTCGCCGGCGACCCCGAAGTTCGAGGGGCAGCCGACCTTCCAGGTGGACGCCACCAATCCGCTGTTCACCCCCGAGGGCCTTTACCCGCTGACCGGCGTGAAGACACTGCCGCTGGACACCTCGCTGCAGCAGGGCTCCACCATCTTGTACCAGACCATCATGAACGAGATTGGCAAGGGCAATGACCTTGTCGTACTGGGCTATTCGCAGAGTAGTGTCATCAATGCGCTGGTGATGGACCAGCTGATGACCCTGCCCGAGGATGAGCGCCCCACCGCCGACCAGCTGTCCTTCGTGTCGCTGGGCAGCCCGTCCAACCCCAACGGTGGCTTGTTGTCCCGCTTCGATGTTCCCGGTGTTCCGCTGAGCCTGCCTGCCCTCGGTGTCACGTTCAGCGGGGGCGCCCCGTCTGACACGCCTTGGGAGACAGCCAACTACATCCGGGAGTACGACGGCTTCGCTGACTTCCCGAAGTACCCGCTGAACTTCCTGGCGGACATCAACGCCTTCCTGGGCATCATGTTCGTTCACGGCGGCTACCCGTCGTTGACCGACGCCCAGCTGGCGACGGCCATCGAGTTGGACACCTCCGGCGACTACACCGGCCACAATCAGTACTTCATGATCCCCACCGAGAACCTGCCACTGTTGGAGCTGTTGCGCGGCAACGCATTCGGCAACGCATTCGCCGACCTGCTGCAGCCGGCCCTGCGGGTACTGGTCAACCTTGGCTATGGCAACATCGAGCACGGCTGGGACCAGGGGCCGGCGAATGTCTCCACGCCGTTCGGGGTGTTCCCCGACGTCAACCCGATGGACGTGCTCACCGCCCTGGGCAACGGTGCCGAGCAGGGTTGGAACGACTTCATCGCCGATCTGCAGAACCTCGGGTCCGGCAGCGCGACAGACTTGTTCGGCCTGGACGGAGGCGGTCCGGCGGACTTCAGCCTGCCGAGCCTGATGGACGTCGTCAACACCTTCACCAGTGCCTCGGCGAGCTTGTACGCCACGCTGCTGCCCACCGCCGACATCATCAATTCGCTGGTCTCCACGCTGCCGGCCTACACCGCGAGCCTGTTCGCCAACGAACTGATGTCGGGTGATCTGCTGAATGCGATCGGGATGCCGATGGCGGCCGCCACCGGGCTGGTCACTATGGCGGCCGGGTTCGAGTTCATGGTGATGAGCAGTGCGCTGAGCTCGATCAGCTCCGACTTCTCCAACCTGTTCTCCTGATCGGTAGGGGTTCGCCAGGCCGGAGCCCGGGTGCTAGGCCGCCGTGGACCGATAGTCTCATCGGCGTGACCGCATCCGACGGCAATACCGCCACCGAGTGGTCCCCGACCGGTTCGGTGACCGTGCGGGTACCGGGCAAGCTCAACCTCTACCTGGCCGTCGGTGACCGTCGCGATGACGGCTACCACGAGTTGACCACCGTCTTCCACGCGGTTTCGTTGGTCGACGAGGTGACCGTCCGCGACGCCGACGTGCTGTCGTTGCGGGTCAGCGGCGAGGGTGCCGATGTGCTGCCCGCCGATGAGCGCAACCTGGCATGGCAGGCCGCCGAGCTGATGGCCGAGTATGTGGGCCGGGCTCCGGATGTGGCGATCAGCATCGACAAGTCCATTCCGGTGGCCGGCGGCATGGCCGGCGGCAGCGCCGATGCCGCGGCGGTGCTGGTCGGCATGAACGTGCTGTGGGAGCTGGGCGTGCCGCGTCGCGACCTGCACGCCCTGGCCGCCCGGCTGGGCAGTGACGTGCCGTTCGCTCTGCACGGCGGCACGGCGTTGGGCACCGGCCGCGGCGAGGAACTGGCGACGGTGCTCACCCGCGAGACGTTCCACTGGGTGCTGGCGTTCGCCGACCGCGGGCTTTCGACGCCGGCAGTCTTCGATGAACTGGACCGGCTGCGCGACACCGGGCGCAAGCTACCGGAATCGGGCGACCCCGAGCCGGTGCTGGCCGCGTTGGCCGCCGGCGACCCGCAACGGCTGGCCGGACTGCTCGGCAACGACCTGCAGGCGGCGGCGGTCAGCCTCAACCCTGGCCTGCGCCGCACCTTGCGGGCCGGCGTGGAGGCGGGCGCCCTGGCCGGTATGGTGTCCGGCTCCGGACCGACGTGCGCGTTCCTGTGCCGGTCGGCGGACTCGGCGGCCGACGTCGCCGTCGAGCTGTCGGCGCTCGGCGCGGGACGGGCAGTGCGGGTCGCCAGCGGCCCGGTCTACGGTGCCCGGGTGGTGCCGTCGTCGGTCAGTGGGGCCTGACCAACACCCCGATCCGCCAGCAGATTTGCCCGTGGATTAAGAGGAGTTTAAGATGGCCCGCGGTGATTAAATGCGGCCAGGACCACCCTGCCACCCAGACGCTCGCCGATCTGGTGGGCTGCGCATTACGGTATCGAGATCTAACCGCCACCGAATTGTGCGCGCGTACCTCTCGCGAAGTGGTCTCCAGCAGGTGGAACATGAATTCTGAGCCCGTATGGAACGTACTGGTGCCGGCTAGGAGGCCGTCGTGAGCAGGTTTACCGACAACATGTTTCGTAGTGCCCGGGAGTCGTCCAAGGGCATGGTCACCGGTGAGCCACACACACCCGTCCGGCACACCTGGGCCGAGGTCCATGAACGCGCCCGGCGGATCGCCGGCGGGCTGGCCGCGGCCGGCGTCGGCCCGGGTGACGCGGTCGGGGTGCTCGCCGGCGCCCCGGTCGAAATCGCCCCCACCGCCCAGGGCGTGTGGATGCGCGCCGCCAGCCTGACCATGCTGCACCAGCCCACCCCGCGCACCGACCTGGCGGTGTGGGCCGAGGACACCATGACCGTCGTCGACATGATCGACGCCAAGGCCGTCATCATCTCCGACCCCTTCATGGCGGCCGAGCCGGTGCTGACCGCGAAGGGCCTCAAGGTCGTCACGGTCGCTGACCTGCTGACCGCCGAACCGATCGACCCGGAAGAAGCCGGAGAGGACGATCTGGCGTTGATGCAGTTGACCTCCGGGTCGACCGGCTCGCCCAAGGCCGTGCAGATCACCCACCGCAACATCTACTCCAACGCCGAGGCGATGTTCATCAGCGCCGAATACGACGTCGAGAAGGACGTCATGGTCAGCTGGCTGCCGTGTTTCCACGACATGGGCATGATCGGCTTCCTGACCGTGCCGATGTACTTCGGCGCCGAGCTGGTCAAGATCACCCCGATGGACTTCCTGCGCGACACCCTGCTGTGGGCCAAGCTGATCGACAAGTACAAGGGCACCATGACCGCGGCCCCGAACTTCGCCTATGCGCTGTTCGCCAAGCGGCTGCGCAAGCAGGCCACACCGGGGCAGTTCGACCTGTCCACGCTGCGGTTCGCGCTCTCCGGTGCCGAGCCGGTGGAACCCGCCGACGTTGAGGACCTGATCGACGCCGGTAAGCCCTTCGGGCTGAACCCGACCGCCATCCTGCCCGCCTACGGGATGGCCGAGACGGTGCTGGCGGTGTCGTTCTCCAAGTGCAACGCGGGCCTGGTGGTCGACGAGGTCGACGCTGACCTGCTGGCCGCGCTGCGCCAGGCGGTGCCCGCCACCAAGGGCAACACCCGGCGCCTGGCGTCGCTGGGGCCGCTGCTGGAGGGTATCGAGATCCGGATCGTCGACGAGCACGGCAACTCGTTGCCGCCACGCGGGGTTGGAGTGATCCAGCTGCGCGGCGAGCCGGTGACGCCGGGCTATCTGACCATGGCGGGCTTCCTGCCGGCGCAGGACGAGCACGGGTGGTATGACACCGGCGACCTGGGCTATCAGATGGAGGACGGCCACGTCGTGGTGTGTGGCCGCGTCAAGGACGTGATCATCATGGCGGGCCGCAACATCTACCCGACCGACATCGAGCGGGCTGCGGGCCGCGTCGAAGGCGTGCGCCCGGGCTGTGCGGTCGCGGTGCGCCTGGACGCCGGGCACTCGCGGGAGACGTTCGCGGTCGCGGTGGAATCCAACGCCTGGCAGGACCCCATCGAGGTACGCCGCATTGAGCACCAGGTCGCCCATGAGGTGGTCACTGAGGTCGACATGCGGCCCCGCAACGTGGTGGTACTCGGGCCGGGCAGCATTCCCAAGACGCCGTCGGGCAAGCTGCGCCGGGCCAACTCCGTCGCCCTGGTCACCTAACCCGCCGAGCAGACACATAGGCCCCCATTTCGTGCGGAAATTGGGGGCCTACGTGTCTGCTCGCGCCGCTAACCCCAGGCGTGGACCACGTTCTGGGCGGGTTCCAGCCCCAGCTCGATCAGCAGTTCGGTGGCGTCGGCGGACTGCTCGCAGATCGTCGGTAGTTCGTCACGCTCTCGGGCAGTGAACGCCTGCAGCACGAACGCCGCGGGATCTTGGCGGCCGGGTGGCCGGCCGATCCCGAGACGGACGCGCTGAAAGTCCTTGCTGCCCAGCACGGTCGCAATCGAGCGCAGGCCGTTGTGGCCGCCCTCGCCGCCGCCCTGCTTGAGCCGGATCCGGCCGAAGTCCAGGTCGAGGTCGTCGTGAATCACCACGACCTCGCCGGTGGGCACCGAGTAGAACTTGGCCAGCGGGCCCACCTGGCGGCCCGATTCATTCATGTAGCAGCGTGGCCGGGCCAGCACCACCGGGCGCCCGCGCAGGCGCCCGGTGGCCACGTCGGCACCCGACTTCTTGTGCAGCTTGAACGCCGACCCGATTCGCTCGGCGAGCAGGTCGATGACCATGAAGCCGACGTTGTGCCGGGTGCGGGCGTAGTTCGGGCCCGGGTTGCCCAGGCCGACCACCAGTATCGGTGGTGACTCGGCCACGCGGTGCTCGGCTTACTCGGACTCGTCGGTCGCGGCCTCGCCGGCCTCCGCACCGGCTTCCTCGCCCGCCGCCTCGGCCTCGGCCGGCTCCTCGGCAGCCTGTGCCTCGACGACGTTCACCAGCAGCATTTCCGGGTCGGACACCAGGGTCACGCCCTTGGGCAGCTCCAGGGCACCGGCGGTGAACTGGGTGCCGGCCTCGGCGCCTTCGATGGAGATGGTCAGCTGCTCGGGGATGGACAGGGCCTCGGCCTCGATCTCGACCGTGCTGCTGTCCTGGGTGACCAGGGTGCCGGAGATGGCGTCGCCCTCGATGACGACGTTGACCTCGACGGTGACCTTCTCGCCGCGGCGCACCACCAGCAGGTCGGCGTGCTGGATGGTGCGACGGATCGGGTGAATGTCCAGGGCCTTGGTCAGCGCCAGCTGCTCTTTGCCGTCGATGTCGAGGGTGAGCACGGCATTGGTGCCGGAGTGCCGCAGCACGGCAGCGAAGTCGTGGGCAGAGAGCTCCAGGTGCTGCGGCTCGGTGCCGTGACCGTAGAGGACCGTGGGGACCTTGCCCGCACGACGGGCCCGCCGGGAGGCGCCCTTGCCGGTTTCGGTGCGCACCGACGCGGTGAGCTGGTTGGTGGTCGGGTTCTTAGCCATGGGGGACTCCTTGGTTGCTGCGGCGTGCTTGAGGCACGGCCAGATCGCGACAACCACATAGGAGAGGTCCTCGTCGATAACGGCGGCCGAATTGGGGGCCGCCCTCGCCGTGACGCCTGGTCAGGCTAGCGCATCGGCAGCTCAGAGCGGAAATTGAACCCCGGTGAGCTGGGCAGACAGCTCCCACACCCCGGCGGCCGTGCAGCCGCGCTTGGCAAACGGGCGGCGCGTCAGGGCACTCAGTTGCAGTTGTTGGCGTGCACCCAACGCCCGTTGTAGCCCACGCAGGTGTTGACCGGGGGCGGCGGAGGTGGCACGTCTTCGGGCAGCGGCGCGTAGTAGGCCGGCGGTGGCGCCGGGTCGGCGCATCCGCTGACGTACACGCGGCGGCCCACCCCGACGCAGCCTGCTGTGGCGGTGCCAGCCGGCGTGAATACGACTACGGCCCCCGGCAGGCTGGTCAGTGCCAGCGCTGCGATGACCCAGACGCGGCGCCTCATCACCGGTCCAGCAGCGGGCGTTCGGGCTGGGGCAATCCGCAGCGGGCGCGGAAGTCGGCCAGCGGCTGGCGCAGCCCCAGCAGGTCGGCGTGGGACTGCGGATGGTCGGCGAAGAAGCTGCGCACGGCCTCGGGAATCTCGTCGTCGGGCCGCTCGTGCAGGGCGGTGTAGAACTCGTTGACGTCGGGATGGGCGTAGAGGTAGCCCGACGTGGAGGCGGCGACTCCGGTGGCCACATTGGCCATATCGGCGGCGGTGCAGCCGGGCTGCGGGTCTGCGATCGCGATGGCTGGTGCCAGCAGGCCGGTCGCGACGGCGGCTACGCCGAGGCTCGTAAGGCCCAGCGAGGAGAGGCGAACGAAAGGCATGACGGAACTCCCTTCAACGGGTGCGCCACTGTAACAAGCGTCGACGCCGGTGCGGGCTTACTTTGCGGCGACGTTGAAGCCTTTCATGATCGCCTCGACGTCGGCGGCGTTCTTGGGCGCCTCGTCGGCCGGGGCAGTGATCGCCAACTGCACCAGGTAGCGCTGTTCGGCCGGGGCCGAACCGGTGGCAATCACCATCCGGAACCAGCTGTGCAGGCGTTGACCATTCATGTCGTAGGTGCCCTGGACCATCGATGACGGGAAGCCTTGGTAGTCCTCGTTCGAGGCGTCCAGCAGCCGGAAATTCGGCGAAAGCTGGGCGTCGACCACACCGTGCCGGATGGCCTCTTTCGGGTCGAATTTCCCGTTGAGCTTGACCACACTCAAAATCGCCCGGGGGAACTTCTCACCCTTGCCGAGGACCAGCGTGGTGGCCGGCAGCATCGGGTTTTCTTTCTTCGTCCAGCCCGGCGGGGTGGGGATCGACACGGTCAGGTCGGTCGGTGCGTTGGGCGCCACCGCCTCAGCGGCCACGCCCTGATCCTCCAGGTAGCGCCCCACGCTGACTGGGGCCTCCGGTTCCGACGAGGTAGTGGTCGTGCTGCCGTTGCCCCAAATCGAGTGATAGTCAGGGGTTTTGGTGCCGCACCCGGACGTCGTGCTGACCAGGGTCGCGCACGCCAGGGCGGCGACGGTCACGCGCAGCGGGGTCACAGGATCTCGCGGACCGCGTCAATCGGACGGGCCAACCGGGTGCCGTTACCGGTCACGACGAACGGCCGCTGGATCAGGATCGGGTTCGCGGCCATCGCGTCGAGCAGCGCGTCATCGTTTGCATCGGCCAGGTTCAGCTCGGCGTACACCGCCTCGCCGGTGCGCACCGCGTCGCGCACGTCGATCCCGGCGGCGCCGATCATCTCCGCCAGCTCCGCGCGTGACGGCGGGGTCTTCAGGTATTCCACGATCGTCGGCTCGATGCCGTTCTCGCGCAGCAGATCCAGTGTCTTGCGTGAGGTTGAGCAGCGCGGGTTGTGATAGACCACCGCGTCAGCCATGTCAGGCGTCTCCATCGAAAAGCCCGGTGACTGAGCCATTTTCGAACACAGCCCGGATGGTGCTGGCCAGCAGCGGAGCGATCGACAGCACGGTCAGCTGCGGGAAGCGCTTGTCCTCGGGGATCGGCAGGGTGTTGGTGACGATCACTTCACAGGCACCGGAAGCCGCCAGCCGCTCGGCGGCCGGGTCGCTCAATACCCCGTGGGTGGCGGCGATGACGACGTCTTTGGCACCGTCCTCGCGCAGCAGATTCACCGCCGCGGCGATAGTGCCACCGGTGTCGATCATGTCGTCGATCAGCACGCAGGTCTTGCCCTGCACCTCGCCGACCACCCGGTTGGACTTCACCTGGTTGGGCACCAGCGGGTCACGGGTCTTGTGGATGAACGCCAGCGGCACCCCGCCCAGCGAGTCCGCCCACTTCTCGGCGATGCGCACCCGGCCGGAGTCGGGGGAGACCACCACGACGTCGGAGTTGCCGTAGTTCTCCTTGATGTAGCCGATCAGCAGCGGCTGGGCCCGCATGTGGTCCACCGGGCCGTCGAAGAAGCCCTGGATCTGGTCGGTGTGCAGGTCGACGGTGACGATCCGGTCGGCGCCGGCCGTTTTGAGCAGGTCGGCCACCAGGCGAGCCGAAATCGGCTCACGGCCGCGGTGCTTCTTGTCCTGGCGCGCGTAGGGGTAGAACGGCAGGATCGCGGTGATCCGCTTGGCGCTGCCGCGCTTGAGCGCGTCGATCATGATCAGCTGTTCCATCAGGTGCTGATTCAGCGGCGCCGGGTGCGACTGCAGCACGAAGGCGTCGCAGCCACGCACCGATTCGTCGAAGCGCACGAAGATCTCGCCGTTGGCAAAGTCCCGGGCGGTCTGCGCGGTAACCGGTACGTCCAGTTCCTTTGCGACCTGATCAGCCAGCTCCGGGTGCGCACGACCAGCGAAGAGCATCAGGTTTTTGCGATTGTCTGTCCAGTCGTGGCTCACGTGCTGCCCCCGCCGTAGGAGATTATGGATTTAGGTCGAGTTAACTCGGGCCTTATGGTACGGAGCTCGGTGCGCGATTTCGCCTCGGGCTGCCTCAACGCGATCAAGCTCACGATGACATATCGGGTGGAGCCTGGCCGGGGTCTTCGGCACTGTTCGCGGTGTCGGCCGCCGCAGCGGCCTGGCTGCCGGGCCGCTTGCGCTGCACCCAGTTCTCGATGTTGCGTTGCGGCCCGGCCGACACCGCTAGTGCGCCCGGCGGCACATCGTGGCGCACCACGGTCCCGGCGCCGGTGTAGGCGCCGTCGCCGATGGTGACCGGTGCGACGAACATGGTGTCCGAGCCGGTGCGCACGTGCGAGCCGACCGTGGTCCGCCGTTTGGTCTGGCCGTCGTAGTTGACGAACACGCTGGAGGCGCCGATGTTGCTGTGGTCGCCGATGTCGGCGTCGCCGACGTAGGTCAGGTGCGGAACCTTGGTTCCGGTGCCGATGGTGGAGTTCTTGGTCTCGACGAACGCACCCAGCTTGCCGTCCGAACCCAGCACGGTACCGGGCCGCAGGTAGCTGAACGGTCCCACCGTCGCACCGGCGCCGATCGACGACGAGGTGGCGTGGCTACGGATCACCGACGCACCGTCGCCCACCGTGACATCGGTAAGGGTGGTGTCCGGTCCGATGGTGCAGTGCGCCCCGACTGCGGTGCGGCCGAGCAGCTGGGTTCCGGGTGCGACGGTGGTGTCGCGCCTGATGGTCACGTCCACGTCGATCCAGGTGGTGGTGGGGTCGACGATGGTGACTCCGGCCCGCTGATGGGCGATCACCAGGCGGCGGTTGAGTTCGCCCGCCAGCGCGGACAGTTGCACCCGGTCGTTGACGCCGGCCACCAACGCCGCGTCGTCGACATGGCGGGCGTGCACCACCTGGCCGTCGCCGCGGACGATGCCGATCACGTCGGTGAGGTACAGCTCGTGCTGGGCGTTGTCGGAGCCCAGCCGGCCCAGCGCGGACCGCAACTCGGCGATGTCGAAGGCGTACACCCCGGCATTGACCTCGCGGATCTCTCGCTGCGATTCGGTGGCGTCGGCCTGTTCGACGATCGCGGTGACGGGGTTTTCCGCACCGTCGTGCTCCCGCAGGATGCGGCCGTAGCCGGTGGGGTCGGCCAGCGTGGTGGTCAGCACGGTGACCGCGGCCGGGGCGGTGCGGTGGGTGTCGATCAGCGCCTGCAGCGTGGTGGTGTCCAGCAGCGGGATGTCGCCGGAGGTGACGACGACGGTGCCGGCGAAGTCGTCGGGCAGCGCTGCCAGGCCGCACAGCACCGCATGCCCGGTACCGAGCTGCTGGTCCTGCAGGGCGATGTCGATGGGAAAGTCCAGGGCCTGCGCCAGCTCGGCAACCGCACCGGTAATGCGCTCGTGCTCGTGGCCCAACACCACCACCAAATGGCGGGGCCCGACGCCGGCGGCCGCCTGCAGGCAGTGCGCCAGCATGCTGCGCCCGCCCAGCTCATGCAGCACTTTGGGGGTGTCGGAGACCATCCGGGTGCCGGCGCCGGCCGCCAAGACGATGACGGCGTCCTGGGTGTCTTCTTGGCGCGAGGGGGCGTGTTTGTGCGTCGACACGCTGCCTAGCCTGTCATTCTGTGCACGCTCGTGCCAAAGGGGTGGGACAAAATCTGAGCTCCGTCGCCAGGACTCGAACCTGAACTATCTGAACCAAAATCAGAGGTGCTGCCGATTACACCACGACGGATCGGTGTTCCGCAGTGACTTTAGTCCGACGACGGCGAGGGCCGCCCGCGGCCCGAGTAAGAAGTCGGACAATCCGGTCTAGACCAACGGACTACCCTGGTCGCGTGGCTGGTCTGGACAAGGATGGCCGGGCGCCCCGCGCCCGGATGACGGGTAGCGAGCGCCGCCACCAACTCATCGATGTCGCCCGCTCGCTGTTCGCCGAACGCGGGTACGAGGGCACCTCCATCGAGGAGATCGCACAGCGGGCCAACGTGTCCAAGCCCGTGGTCTATGAACACTTCGGTGGCAAAGAGGGGCTTTACGCCGTGGTGGTCGACCGTGAGATGTCGGCGTTGCTGGACGGCATCACCACGTCGTTGACCAAGGCGACCAACAACCAGTCCCGGTTGCGGGTGGAGCGCGTCGCGCTGGCATTGCTCACCTACGTCGACGAGCACACCGACGGCTTCCGCATCCTGATCCGCGACTCTCCGGCATCGATCAGCTCCGGGACCTACTCGACCCTGCTCAACGACGCGATCGGCCAGGTGTCGTCCATCTTGGCCGGCGACTTCGCCAAGCGCGGCCTGGACCCCGAGACCGCGCCGCTGTACGCCCAGGCGTTGGTCGGTTCGGTGTCGATGACGGCCCAGTGGTGGCTCGACGTACGCGAACCCAAGAAGGAAGTGGTGGCCGCGCACCTGGTCAACCTGTGTTGGAACGGATTGACTCACCTGGAGTCCGATCCGACCCTGCACGACGAATAAGGCATGTACCGCAACGCAAATCGTCGGCCTGCGCCACACCGCCTAGAATTGCCCCCATCATGACCGCACCGGGGTACCAGACTGTCCAAAACCCGATTGCGGGCCTCGTAGACCTGGCGTTGACCGCGCCGGCTTTCGCCGAACTCATCGAGCGCGCGGGCGACCCGCCCGCCGAACTCGCGCTGGTGGGCCCGGTGGGTGCCCGGCCCTTCACCGCCGCCGCGCTGGCCCGTACCGGGGCGCTGCTGGTGGTCGCCGCCACCGGCCACGAAGCCGACGACCTGACCGCGGAGCTGCGCGGGGTGTACGGCGACACAGTGGCCCTGTTCCCGTCCTGGGAGACGCTGCCGCACGAGCGGCTCTCGCCCGGGGTGGACACCGTCGGCGCCCGCCTACTGCTGCTGCGCCGGCTGGCCCAGCCCGACGATGCCCGGCTGGGACCGCCGCTGCGCGTGGTGGTGACCACCGCCCGGTCGCTGCTGCAGCCAATGACCGGCCAACTGGACGCGATCGAACCGGTCATGCTGGCCGTCGGGGACGAGATCCCGTTCGAGGCGGTGATCGCCCGGCTGGTCGAGCTGGCCTACACCCGGGTGGACCTGGTCGGCAAGCGCGGCGAATTCGCGGTGCGCGGCGGCATTCTGGATCTGTTCCCGCCAACCGCCGAACATCCGGTGCGCATCGAGTTCTGGGGTGACGAGGTCACCGAGATCCGGCCGTTCTCGGTGGCCGACCAGCGCTCCATCCCCGAAGTCGAGGTCGGCACCGTGGTCGCGGTGGCCTGTCGGGAGCTGCTGCTCACCGACGATGTTCGGGCGCGCGCGGCCGAGCTGGCCCGCGATCAGCCGCACACCGACAACGCCGTCTTGGGCACCGTCGGCGAGATGCTGGCCAAGTTGGCCGAGGGTATCCCGGTCGACGGCATGGAGGCGTTGGGGCCGGTGCTGCGGCCCGGCCCGCAGGCGCTGCTGACCGATCAGCTGCGCCCGGGCACCCCGGTGTTGGTCTGCGATCCGGAGAAGATCCGCGCCCGCGCCGCCGACCTGATCAAGACCGGCCGCGAATTCCTGGAGGCGTCCTGGTCGGTCGCCGCGATCGGCGGTGAGGCACCGATCGACATCGAACAGCTCGGTGGGTCGGGATTCCGCGAGTTCGCGCAGGTGCGCCAGACGGCGCTGGACACCGGGCATCCATGGTGGACCCTGAGCCAGCTGCCCGACCCGGACGCGACCGAACTCGACGTGCGTCCGTCGCCGTCGGCTCGTGGAGTGCAGGGCGCCGTCGCCGGTGTTGAAGCGATCTTCGCCATGCTGCGGGCGCACATCGCGACCGGCGGCCGCGCGGCGGTGGTGGCCCCCGGCGTCGGAACCGCCCGCCGGATCGTGGAGCAGTTGGCCGAATCCGACACTGCGGCAACGCTATTGGAGTCGGGTGCGACGCCGCAGCCCGGGGTGGTCGGGGTGCTGCAGGGCCCGCTGCACGAAGGGTTGGTCATCCCCGGAGCCAACCTGGTGGTGGTGACCGAGACCGACTTGACCGGCAACCGGGTCAGCGGACCCGAGGGCAAGCGACTGGCGGCCAAGCGCCGCAACGCCGTCGACCCGCTGGCACTGACCGCCGGCGACCTGGTGGTGCACGACCAGCACGGCATCGGCAAGTTCGTGGAGATGACCGAGCGCACCGTCGGCGGAGCGCGGCGGGAATACCTGGTGCTGGAATACGCGTCGGGCAAGCGTGGCGTGAACGGGACCGACAAGCTGTACGTGCCGATGGACTCCCTGGACCAGCTGTCCCGCTACGTCGGCGGGCAAGCCCCGGCGCTCTCCAAACTCGGCGGCAGTGACTGGAGTCAGACCAAGACCAAGGCTCGCAAGGCGGTCAGGGAGATCGCCGACGAACTCGTCGCGCTCTACGCCAAACGCCAGGCCGCGCCCGGCCACGCGTTCGCCCCGGACACCCCGTGGCAGGCCGAGATGGAAGACGCGTTCGGGTTCACCGAGACCATCGACCAGCTCACCGCGATCAGCGAGGTCAAGGCCGACATGGAGAAGCCGGTCCCGATGGACCGGGTGATCTGCGGCGACGTCGGCTACGGCAAGACCGAGATCGCGGTGCGCGCGGCGTTCAAAGCCGTCCAGGACGGCAAGCAGGTCGCGGTGCTGGTGCCCACCACGCTGCTGGCCGATCAGCACCTGCAGACTTTCAGCACCCGGATGGCCGGCTTCCCGGTCACCGTCAAGGGACTGTCGCGGTTCACCGACGCCCAAGAGTCCAAGGCGACCATCAACGGCCTGGCCGACGGATCCGTCGACGTGGTGATCGGCACCCACCGGCTGCTGCAGACCGGGGTGCGCTGGAAAGACCTCGGCCTGGTGATCGTCGACGAAGAGCAGCGGTTCGGCGTCGAGCACAAGGAACACATCAAGGCCCTGCGCACCCACGTCGACGTGCTCACCATGAGTGCCACGCCCATCCCGCGGACCCTGGAGATGAGCCTGGCCGGCATCCGGGAGATGTCGACCATCCTCACCCCGCCCGAAGACCGCTACCCCGTGCTGACCTACGTCGGCGGCCACGACGACAAGCAGGTCGCGGCCGCGCTGCGCCGCGAGCTGCTGCGGGACGGCCAGGTGTTCTACGTCCACAACCGAGTCAGCTCCATCGACGCGGCCGCCGCCCGGGTGCGCGGCCTGGTGCCCGAGGCCCGGGTGGTCGTCGCGCACGGCCAGATGCCCGAGGAGATGCTGGAAACCACGGTGCAGGGCTTCTGGAATCGGGAGTACGACATCCTGGTGTGCACCACGATCATCGAGACCGGCCTGGACATCTCCAATGCCAATACGTTGATCGTCGAGCGCGCCGACACCTTCGGGCTCTCGCAGTTGCACCAGTTGCGGGGCCGGGTGGGACGCAGCCGGGAGCGCGGCTACGCCTACTTCCTGTACCCGAAGGAGAGCCCGCTGACCGAGACCGCCCACGACCGGCTGGCCACCATCGCCCAGCACAACGAACTGGGCGCCGGGATGGCGGTGGCGATGAAGGACTTGGAGATCCGCGGAGCCGGCAATGTGCTGGGGGTGGAGCAGTCCGGGCACGTCGCCGGGGTGGGCTTCGACCTGTATGTGCGGCTGGTCGGCGAGGCCGTCGAGGCCTACCGGGCGGCCTTTAACGGCGAGACGGTCACCACCGAAGAGGTCAAGGACGTCCGGATCGACCTGCCGGTGGATGCGCACCTGCCGCCGGAATACATCAATTCCGACCGGTTGCGGTTGGAGGCCTACCGGCGGTTGGCCGCCGCCCCCGACGACACCGCGATCAACGCCGTCATCGACGAACTCACCGACCGCTACGGGCCGCTGCCCGAGCCGGCCGGGCGGCTGGTTGCGGTGGCCCGGCTGCGCCTGATTGTCGCTGTTAGCCTCGATTTTTCATAGTGCTTGATGCTCAACAGGCCTGGTGCTGGATTGGGTTGTCAGGCGGTGGTTTTGTGCGGTGGGCGTGGTTGGTCGGTCCCGTGTCGCCGGGTGGGGCGGGCGTCCTTTGGGGCCGTTGGTCTTTCGTAGTCGATGGGGCTGGGGTTCAGCTGGTTAGGTGAAGGCTGAGCGGATGCGTTGCCAGGCGGTGGCGATGGGGGTGGCCCAGCGCCAGGTGGTGTCGATACGTAGTCGCAGTTGGCGGGCTGAGCGGGTGATGCGGGCAGCGATGTGCAGGACCCGGTAGCGGAATGTGCCGATTTCGGCGCGGGCCAGTGCGGGTTGGTCACCAAACCCGATGAGTTTGGCCCAGGTGACCAGGTCGGCGGCGGCCAGCGCGATGTCCAGCCAGGCGGCGTTGGCCCAAAATGAGTGACACGGCAGGTTGCGTAGCCCGGTGGCTTTGAGTTCACGGATGCGGTCTTCGACGCGGGCGTGCTGACGGTGCCGTAACTCCAGGCCGGCGACTTGACCGGCAATGGCGCCGGGTTCGGTGTCGGTGATGAACGCGGTGATGCGCATGCCGTCGGCGTCGGTGAACCGCAACTGCGCTCCGGGGTGGGGTCTTTCTTTCCGCAGGATCAGCCGAGTTCCGGGCGGCCAGGTGTCCAGAGTGAGCAGTGTCGTGGCTTCGGCGACCCAGGCGCCGTCACGGATACCGCCATCGGTGTCGATCGCCGGGTACCAGGCCGCAGCGAGGTTGAGGGTGTCCACGGTGTCTTGCACCCGCGCATCGACGGGGTAGCCGAAGGAAAACCCCACTGCGGCGGCCCGGCAGGCATCGGCGAAGCGGTGGGTGGCCCCGGCGGTGTCACTGCGGATCAGGACCCGGGGTTTGGTCGGGTCGCTGGGATGATCGGGGTCAGGCCGCCATCGCGCGGGTAGAGCGGCCAAGGCCCGCTCCAGCAGGATGATGTGGTCGGAGGCGGTGTTGGAGCCGGCGTTGCCGTTGCGCAGCATCCCGGCCAGGGCTTCCCCACCGGAGATCTCGGGACGGTCCAAAAACGCCAGCAGTGGGTGATACCCGAACGTCTTCTTCCAGGTTGAGGCGGCGCCGACCTTATTGTCGGAGTGGTCCAGGGTCAGCGTGGCATCGGCATCGATGTGCAGCCAGCCTTCGACGCCTGGTGCGGCGCCGGCTTCCCACGCTGCGGCCCGCGCGCCGGCCCGCGCTGCCCAGATCCGGGGCAGGTGGGCGGCGTCGATACGTTCATCGACCAGTCGCCACATCGTGGTGGTTGAGGCTTTCGCGCCGAAGGCATGCTCACGATCGCTGCACCGTTGTCCGACCCCGTCGATGCAGTCCGCGCCGTCAGCGACCGCAGCGGCCAGATCAGCGAAGACATCACCGGGTGCGTGCCGCCACGGGCCACGGTAGGTATCGGCCAACGCGGCGGTGACCAGCGCCGATAGGCCGGTGTGGTCGGCCAACTCCCGTAGCATGCCCATCCCGGCATGCGACACGACACCATGGCCGTCCGCGGAAACTTTCACCCTCGACCGGCCCGCGATAGTGTTCACCTGCGAAGTGCCTTCCCATAGGAATATTTGAACCCTAGAGAAGTCCAATTATCCCTTGCAGGACAGGCACTTTCGCTTATCTACACGCCCCCACAGGCAACAATCCACGAAAAATCCGGGCTAATAGCACTGTGCAACAAACTGATTAGGGTTGACTTACCCCGGGAGTGCGGTGCGATGCGGCCTTAAGCTAATGGGATACAGGTCGGCGACCGAAAATGCTTGAAGAAGAACATCGACTTCTACGAAGACTCCTGCTCTGCAACACTTTCCGAGGTTTAGTCCCGTCACCACCTCGGACTTGCCCGGACGCGATCAGGTTCGGGTGGCCGCAACGTAGCGGATCGCCGCCGGAGCACCATCGAGCTCACGGTCGGAAAGCCGGGGCAGCCGGGCCGCAGCGAACAGGTCGGCGATGCCCGATTGAGTTGTGGACCAGCCACTTTCGGTAAGATGCCGCACGACGTCCGTGTGCTCTCCGGAATAGAAGGGCCCGGGACCGGTAAGACTCAGGCCACGTCGGCGCCACCGCTCGACGAGTGATTCGTGGTGTACCGCCTGCGGTCGGCTCGGCGGCACGGCATGATCGGCGGCGAGCCGGCTGCCCGGGGCGCTGAGTTCGGTGACACCGTCGAGCAGACGATTCTGTGCGTCCGAGGGGACATACCAGACCAGCAGCCCCTCGATGACCCACACGGTGGGCGCGGCGGCGTCAAAACCCACCCGGCGCAAGGCCGCCGGCCAGTCGCCACGTAGGTCGACACCGACCGCGCGCCGGTTGACGCTCGGCGTGGCCTCCCAGGCCCGCATGGTGGTGGTTTTGAAGTCCACGACATGCGGGTGGTCGACCTCGTAAACGATGGTCTCGGACGGCCACCACAGCCGGTAGGCGCGAGTGTCCAGCCCCGAGCCCAGGATCACCGCTTGGCGGATGCCCGCACGAGCGGCATCGGTGAAGAACGCGTCGAAGAAGTGGGTTCGCGCCGCGGAGAACTCGGCAAACCGGGGAAATCCGCCGTCTTTGCCCAGCCGGCTGATGTCCAAGTCGCCGTCGGCCACACGAATGCAGAACTCCAGGCCGACCTTGTGTACCAACGGCGCCGCGAACGGGTCGTTGATCAGTTCGCGTGACACCGCCGCGGCCCGGGCGGCCGCCAGCACGGTGGCTATGACGCCGGCCCCGCTAGCCAAGCTCCCGGCGTCATCCTGCTCGTTCGGAGCCGTACTCATGGGTCCCCACCGCGGCGGCACGGCGTCAATGTGTCCTTCTGCCGGCCGGTGCGCCGTGCACCACCGCCCGGACCTCGTCGTCCATCCCGCTGGCCGCGGCGAACAGCATCTCGTCGCCGGCCTGCAGCGCCTCGGTCGCCCGCGGCAGGATCACCCGGTCACCGCGCTGCACCGCGACCAGCGCGGCGCCCTCGGGCAGCACAATGTCGCAGACCTGCCTACCGATCAGCGGGTTGTCTTCGGGCAGAGTCAGTTTCGTCAGGCTGGCCTGACCGCGCCGCAAGCCCATCAACGGCACCAGGTGGCCGACGTCGATGGCGCCCTCCACCGCGGCGACCATCGCCCGCGGAGTGGAGACCGCCACATCGATACCCCACTCTTCGGTAAAGAGCGGCTCGTTGCGGGCATTGTTGACCCGGGCCACCACCCGAGCCACCCCGAACTCCACCTTGGCCAGCAGCGCGATAGCTAGGTTGGCCTTGTCATCACCGGTGGCGGCGATCACCACATCGCAGATCTCGATGCCGCATTCCCGCAGCGCGCTCAGCTCGCAGGCGTCGGCCAGCAGCCACTCGGCGTCCGGAACAATGTGAGGCTGGTAGTGCGCCGGGTTGCGCTCGATCAGCAGCACCCGGTGCCCGTCGCCGATCAGTTCCAGTGCGACCGATCGCCCCACCGCGCCGGCACCGGCGATCCCGATCCGCATGATGGCTCCCCTCGTCTCGGCCGTTCCGGGCGTAACACGGTCGTGACAGCGCTACTGATTTACTGACAGATAACACGAACCCGCCGACCTTGAGCGAATCACATGGGCGGGTCCGGCCGCCACCAACAGCCCGAACGGGGAACAGATGAGCCTGCAACAGCTCTACCTGGCTCTGTTGATCGGGGGCTTGGTACTGCTGGCCAGCATCATCGCCACCCGCGCGGCGGACCGAGTCGGGCTGCCCAGTCTGTTGCTGTTCCTGCTGGTCGGGGTGGCGATCGGCAATGACGGGCTGGGCCTGGATTTCTCCGACGTGCAATTGGCCAGTGACCTGGGCACCACCGCGTTGGCGGTGATCCTGGTCGAAGGTGGTTTGACGACGCGCTTCGCCAACATCCGCCGGTTGCTGGCGCCGGCGGCCGTGCTGGCCACCGTCGGTGTCGGGGTCAGCATGGCGGTGATCGCGGTGGCCGCGCACCTGCTACTGGGCATCAGTTGGCAACTCGCCTTCCTGCTGGGCGCGATCGTCTCGCCGACCGACGCGGCGGCGGTGTTCTCCATCCTGCGGGTGCTGCCGCTGCCGCGGCGGGTGGCCGGCCTGTTGGAGGCCGAGTCCGGTTTCAACGACGCGCCGGCGGCGATCGTGGTCCTGATGCTGAGCACCACGCCGCTGGTGATCGATCCGGTCCACGCCATCGGCGGCGTGTTCTACGAACTGATAGCGGGCTCGGCGATCGGCCTGATCGCCGGCCTGCTCGGCGCGATGATGCTGCGCCGCGCCGCCTTGCCCGCGTCCGGGCTGTATCCCTTGGCGACTTTCGGGTTGGCGATGGTGGCGTTCGCCGCGGCCGCTTCGGTGCACGCCAGCGGGTTCATCGCCGCCTACCTGTCTGGCGTGGTGCTGGCGAACTCGGGCCTGCCGCACCGCGCGGCCATCCGTTCGTTCGCCGAGGGGCTGGGCTGGCTGGCGCAGATCGGGCTGTTCGTGTTGCTGGGCCTGTTGGTGAGCCCGAGCCAGTTGTCCGGGGAGTTGATCCCGGCGCTGCTCATCGGGGCGGTGCTGCTGCTGCTGAGCCGGCCGTTGTCGGTGGTGGCGTCGCTGATCTGGTTCCGGGTGCCCTGGCGTGAGCAGATCTTTCTGTCCTGGGCCGGCCTGCGTGGCGCGGTTCCGATCGTGCTCGCGACCTTCCCGATCGTCGAGGGTGTGCCCGACAGCTACCGTCTGCTCAACATCGTGTTCATCCTGGTGGTGGTCTACACGGTGGTACAGGGCCCCAGCCTGGGTCTGTTCGCGCAGTGGCTGGGGCTGATATCGCGGGACACCACCCGCGAGATCCAGGTGGAGGCGGCGCCGCTGGACGTCTTGGAGGCCGAGCTGCTGACGATGACGGTGCAGCCCGGGTCGAAGCTGCACAACGTCTCGGTGCTCGAGCTGCGGCTGCCCGATCCGAGCGTGATCACGCTGATCATCCGCAAGGGCGACACCTTCGTCCCCCAGCCAGACACCCGGATCACCGTCGGCGACGAGCTGCTGATCGTCACCACCAGCAAGACCCGGCTGTCGGCCGAACGCCGGCTGCGGGCGGTCAGCCGGCGCGGCAAGCTGGCCCACTGGTTCGACGAGTACGGCGACTCGGAGTAACCGTCAACGAGAGAAGGTGAGCAGCGGGATCGCCATCTCGGCCGGGGCGAGCCCGCCGTGAAAGCCCACCAGCGCCGCCGTCTGCGGCGGCTCATGTTGGGTCGCCAGGATCGCGGTGTCGCCGGTACAGGTCACGACGATGTCGCCGATGCGTGCCAAATGCGCGTCCCGCACGGGTCCGAATACTCCAGCGGCGACGGCCTGATCGCGGGTCTGCACCACGGCCCGCCCGGCCAGGCGCTGTGTCCAGGCCGCCAGCACGTCGGCCGTGGCGCCGGGCTGGGTGTGCAGGTAGCGCACCCGCGGCTCACCGGCGACCACCCGGATCCCGGCACGCAACGCCGGATCGGCGTCGAGGTCGATACGAGCCTCCTCGGGCACGTTGAGCCCACCGTGGTCCGCGGTCACCAGCAGTGCCGTGTCGCCGGGCAGTTCCTCGAGGAGATGCCTCAGCAGCGCATCGACTTTCGCGGCGGCGGCATGCCAATGCGGGGAGCCGATCCCCGACATATGCGCGGCGTGGTCGAGTGCTGCGGTGTAGCCGTAGACCAGGCCCGGTGAAGCCAACTCCGCGATGACCCGCTGGGCGTAGGGCTCCCCCTTGGCCACCGGACAGAACTCCGCGCCTCGGTAGGCGGACTCGGTCAGCCCGCTGCCGACGAACATTTCCGGCAGGACGGCGCGGGCACGCACGCCTGCGGCGCGCAGCCGCTCGAACCAGGTGGGCACCGGCTGCCAGCGCGCCGGCGGCGGCTCGTCACCCCAGAAGATGTGCGTAAGTACCCGATCGGTTCCGGGAACATTGACGGTGAAACCCAGCACGCCGTGCTCGCCCGGCGTTACGCCGGTGCCCAGCGAGACCAGGCTGGTCGGAGTGGTGGAGGGGAAAGTGCAGGACAGTTCGGTCAGATGACCGGTGGCGCCGGCCAGCACCGAGGCCAGCAGCGGCGCGTCCCGCGCCAGTTGCGGTAACAGGTGATAGCCCAGCCCGTCGACCAGCACCACCGCCACCCGCTGCACGTCACCCACGCGCTCGCGCAGACCGAGCCTGTCGATCGCGCCCGGCACGCCTAGCAGCGCGGCGGCGGACGGCAGGATGTCGCAGATCGAACCGGGCACCGGCTCAGCCTGCCATTGGTCGGCTCGGCGCTGCGGCCGAGGCGCTAGCTGGCGCCGTCGCCCTCGGCTTTCGGCAGCTCGACGCCGGGCCTGGCGGCGCTGGTGTTCGCCTTGGTCGGTTTGTTGGCGCCGGCCGCGGCACCGCCGCCGTTACCACCGCCGCCATTGCCGCCGCCGCCATTGCCACCGCCGGGCATGCTGAACTTCGGGAAGCTGGTGGAATTGTTGGAGTTTTCGGAGTTTCCGGGTTGATGCTCGCCATTCGCGGGCGTCGGGGTGGTGTCGCCGGGAGCGCCCGGGTTGGTGTCAGAGGAACTGTCCGGGTTGGTCTGGGTGGGCGCACCCGCGGTCGCGGCCTCCGGATCGGATTGTCCAGGCGCGTCGTGCAACACCTGATCGAGCTGAGCCAACGGGTCCTGAAGGACACCGGAGGCTGCCAGATCCACCGGGCCAGCAGGAATGTCGGCCACGTCGATGGGAGCGGCATCGACACTCGCCGCACCGATCACCGTGTCAAGCAAGTCGTCGAGGTCGGCGCGCGCCGCGGGTGCCACGAGCAAACAGAATCCGGCGGACACAATCGTGGCCGTCACACGGGCAGCCGCCCGCTGCCCTCGGCCCAGGCCGCCACCTCGGGGACCGCTCATCCGCCCAGACCTTCCTCGATAAACCTCGCCCGACGATGCTCCGCTCAAGCGAGGACGAACTTAGCCGTTTCTCGCTTAATTGGGCGACCCGAAAGCCCGCTGAATAACGATGTTCAAGGAGCGTTCACTTTCTGGCACCACTCCAGTTACCACACCTAGGGACACGCCATTTTCCCTGGTGAAACCCATAATTGAGACCGACGTCACAAAGGCTGGAGCCGAACACACGGCGAATAATTCGGCTATCCACATAAAAGCGCCCGCGACTCCTATCTTCTATTGAAGGTCGGCGCCCTTCTGGATAAAAAAAATCAGGGCGGTCGATAAATCGCGGCAACAGTGCTCACGGCGCCCGTGCGGCGAACCACCCCTGCGCCGACAGTCCGCGGGTTAGCGTTCGTGAGGTGGACATACCCCCGATCGATCTCGGCTCCTGGATCTCCCGGCGGGCCGCCGCGACGCCGAACCTCCCGGCTATCACCTACGGCGAAAGCACCTGGACCTACCGAGATTTCGCGGATCGGATCGACCGACTGGGGGCCGAACTGGCCGCCGGCGGTATGCGACGCGGGGATCGGGTCGGCTACGCCGGCCTGAACCACCCGGATTTTCTGGTCACCCTGTTCGCCGCCGCCCGGATCGGCGCCGCCTTCGTGCCGCTGAACTGGCGACTGACCGCCGACGAGCTCGGCTACATCCTGGGCAATGCGCAGGTCCACACCCTGGTAGCCGACGCCGAGCGTGCGACGGTGATCGATCCGGTGCGCGCGCAGGCCGGGTTGCGCCGGGTGATCGCGCTGGCCCCGGTACCGAGCTGCGAGGTGCTCGACGAGCTGCTGGCCGAGCGGGCCCCGCTCACCGACCCGGTATTCGCCGAGCCCGATGACGTCGCCGTGATCATGTACACCTCCGGCACCACCGGGCATCCCAAGGGCGCCATGCTCACCCACGCAAACCTGTTCTGGAACAACGTCAATGCCCTGCTGACGTTCGACACCAGCCAGAACGACGTGTCGTTGGTCTGCGCGCCGCTGTTTCACATCGGTGGACTCAACGTCACCACGCTGGTGACCCTGCAAAAGGGCGGCCGGATCGTGCTGATGCCCACATTTGAACCGGCCGAAGCGCTACGGCTCATTGCCGAACAGCGGATCACCACCATGTTCGGGGTGCCGGCAATGTTCCTATTCATGAGCCAGCGGCCGGAATTCGCCGACACCGACCTGTCCAGCGTGCGCAGCTTCGTCTGTGGCGGCGCACCGGTCCCCGAGCCGCTGATCCACCGCTACGCCGAGCGCGGCATCCCGTTTGCGCAGGGCTACGGGCTCACCGAGACCGCCCCGCTGGCCTTGGTGCTGCGCACCGATGAGGTCGGCGTGAAGATCGGCGCCGCGGGCAATCAGGTGCTGCCACTGTCGGATGTGCGGCTTGTCGATCTCGAGAACCGGCCGGTGCCGGCCGGCACGCGCGGGGAGATCTGCGTGCGAGGGCCGCAAGTGATAGCCGGCTACTGGCGCAATCCCGAGGCCACCGCGGCGGTGATCGACGCCGAGGGTTGGTTTCACACCGGCGATATCGGCCAAGCCGACGACGAGGGTTACGTCTGGGTGCTCGACCGGGTGAAGGACATGGTGATCTCCGGCGGCGAGAACGTCTACCCGGCCGAGGTCGAAGACGTGCTGTACGGACATCCGGCCGTCGCCGAAGTAGCCGTGCTCGGCACCCCGCACGAGAAGTGGGGCGAAGCGGTGACGGCGGTGGTGGTACTGCGCCCGGGCGCGACATTAGAGCTCGATGAGTTGCGTGAGCACGCCCGCGCCAAGCTTGCGGCGTTCAAACTGCCGATCCGGCTGGAGATCGTCGACGCCTTGCCCCGAACACAGTCCGGGAAAGTGGTGAAGTACCAGCTCAGGGGGGTGCTTGCGGACCGGTCGGACAACCAGTGACCCCCAGGTTCCTTTGAGGGGACCTGCAGTGGTCATTCAGCGCACTGCAGACCTGGTGAAGTTACGGTAAATTCCGGATCGCAGTCTCCTAAATCTGGTTCGGCGTTATGGCCGCTACCGCCGCCCCGAGAGGTACCCCATGCCGCGCCAGCGCAAATCCGTAGCACTCCACCGCCGTCACCGCACTCTGGCGGTGGGCGCTGCGTTGGCACTGGGGTTGAGCCCGCTGGGTTTCGCGCCGGCCGCCAGTGCTGACCTGGAAGATCTGCTCGACCCGACCTACTGGATGGACCCGAGCAGCTGGTTCGAGCCAGGCGATGTCGGCACCGCAGTATTCGACCCCAGCGCCCTGGGCCTTGGGGACCTGTCGACCTGGTTCGACGGTGCAGGAGCAGCCGACTTCAGCTTCTCGGCGTTCAGTTTCGATGACTTCGCGCAGAGCATCTACCTGGATCTGCACACCGGCATGCAGGACTGGATGTCCAGCTCCGTCGGGCAGCAGCTCGACGGTCTGATCAACCCGCTGTTCGCCTCCGACACCGTGTGTGGCCTGATCTGCAACGGCGTCGCCGGCACCCAGGACGACCCGACCGGCGGCGGCGGTGGCTGGCTGTTCGGTGACGGCGGCGCCGGCTACAACTCCGACGTCGCCGGGGTCGCCGGCGGCAATGGCGGCGCGGCCGGCTGGTTCGGCAATGGTGGGGCCGGCGGGATCGGTGGCGACGGCGCCGACGGCGGTAACGGCGGCACCAGCGGAACCCTGATCGGCATCGGCGGTGCGGGCGGCAACGGCGGCGCGGGCCCAGCCGGCGGTAACGGTGGCGACGGCGGCGACGGCGGCGGCGCGGCCGGAAAGTGGTTCTCCTTCGGCGGCGTCGGCGGCAACGGCGGAGCCGGCGGCGACGGCACCGACGTGGGTGGCGCGGGCGGCAACGGTGGTGCCGGGG
>NZ_LT546166.1:622312-724929 GCF_900078685.2 Mycolicibacter icosiumassiliensis
GGCGGTGCGGACGGTGAGGCCGGTCAGGCCGGCGGGACCGGAGGCAACGGCAGCGCCGACGGCACCCCGGGTGCGCCCGGGACACCCAGCGCCAGTTCCGACAGCGGAAGCTGACCTGATCCAAGCCGCCGACTGGGTGGCAGGATGAACGAATGGCAACCAGCAGCACCGCGCCCTTCGATCCGCTCGACCCGCTGAGCCTGGACACCCTGCTCTCCGACGACGAAATCGCGCTGCGCGACACCGTCGCGAAGTTCTGCGCCGAACACGTCATGCCGCATATCGCCGAATGGTTCGAGATCGGCGACCTGCCGGCCCGCGAACTGGCCCGAGAATTCGGCAAGCTCGGGCTGCTGGGCATGCACCTGGACGGTTACGGCTGCGGCGGGGCATCGGCGGTGCATTACGGATTGGCCTGTGTGGAGTTGGAGGCTGCCGACTCCGGCCTGCGTTCCCTGGTGTCAGTGCAGGGCTCGCTGGCCATGTACTCGATCTACAACAACGGTTCCGAAGAGCAGAAGCAGCAGTGGCTGCCTGGCATGGCCACCGGTGAACTCATCGGCTGCTTCGGGCTGACCGAGCCCGACGTCGGCTCCGATCCGGCCGCCATGACCACCCGGGCCAAGCGTGACGGATCCGATTGGGTTCTTAATGGCCGAAAGATGTGGATCACCAACGGCTCCATCGCCGACGTAGCGGTGGTGTGGGCGGCCACCGACGACGGCGTCCGCGGTTTCATCGTGCCCACCAACACCCCCGGATTTACCGCCAACACCATCCACCACAAGCTGTCGCTGCGCGCCTCGATCACCAGTGAACTGGTGATCGACGACGTGCGTCTGCCGGCCGAGGCTATGCTGCCGAAGGCCCGCGGCGTCAAGGGCGCATTGGCCAGCCTGTCCGAGGCGCGTTACGGAATCGTCTGGGGCGCAATGGGTGCGGCCCGCTCGGCCTGGCAGGCCGCCCGCGACTACGCCATGGCGCGCACTCAGTTCGGCAAGCCGATCGCCGGTTTTCAGCTCACCCAGGCCAAGCTCGTCGACATGGCCCTCGAACTGCACAAGGGACAGTTGCTGTCCCTGCACCTGGGCCGGCTCAAAGACAGCGCCGGGCTACGCCCCGAACAGGTCAGCTTCGGCAAGCTCAACAACACCCGCAGCGCGCTGGAGATCTGCCGCACCGCACGAACCATCTTGGGCGGCAACGGGATATCGCTGGAATACCCGGTAATTCGGCATATGGTGAACCTGGAGTCGGTGCTGACCTACGAGGGCACCCCCGAAATGCATCAGTTGGTGCTCGGCCAGGCGTTCACCGGCCTCGGCGCCTTCCGCTAACGCTGAGCTCCAATTCGGAGTTGGTCCGATATCTCCTACCGAGCACCGTCCTACCTGCCCATAAGGATGCTGAACAACTACAGTTCCGTACCGCACACCGCTGGCGGCTACGGCTACATACGCAAGTACCCGGTGTCCCCGGGCGTTCGTCGACGCCCGCATCCCTGATTGTCGAGGCCGGGTTCCACCGGCACACTCCGTCTGCCAGTGACATGGTGGTACCGCCTTTACGATGGGCCGATGGAGGACGCAACCCACCAGATCGGCTTGCTAGCCACCGCAGCGCTCGACCTGCTCATCGACGCGGTCGATCACATCCCTGCGAGCCACTGGGACCAGCCTTCCAATCTCGAGGACTGGAGTTTGCGCGATCTGGTCGGGCACGCTACCGGCAGCACCGCCAAGATCGTGGCGCTCATCGAGAACAGGGATGCTGGGGGTGTCCCGTCCCGGCCGGCCGACTGGGTCTGCGTTAACCCGGGCGAACGGCTTCGCTCCTTGGCCGTGCAGCTTCACGACGTCCTGCCCGATCTCGACCCGGACGCGATGCGCACATCGCCGATGGGCGAGGTCCCACTGCAACAGGCGCTAGCCTTCCCGGTCGCAGACTTGGCCCTGCACAGCTGGGATGTGCATCGCTCGCTGGGTCAGCAGGTCGAGTTACCCAAGCCTCTGCTGGCGTTCTGCCGCGAACTAGTTGAACCGCTGCCGGAGGATATGCTGCGGCGGCCCGGGGCGTTCGGTCCGGCCCAACACGCACCGGAGGGTTCGTCGCCCACCACCGTGCTGATGGCCTACCTTGGGCGGTCGGTCGACGGCTCAAGCTGAGTTCACCCCCACGCGCACCGCCCCTCGGTCGGCGGATTGCAGCCGTGGAAGAGTTGCCTCCATGACCAGTCACGAGGTTCTTGCGCAGCGAGCGGCAGCATTCCTGGGGCTGCACCAGCCGGGCAATCCGGTGATCCTGCCAACCGTGTGGGACGCGTGGTCGGCCAAGCTGGCTGTCGGCGCCGGATTCGCCGCGTTGACCATCGGCAGCAAGCCGGTCGCTGAGTCAATGGGCAAGACCGACGGCGAGGGTATGCGGTTCGCCGAGGTCCTGGACCGGGCACGTCAGATCACCGCCGCCGTCGACGTACCGGTGTCGCTCGACATCGAGTCCGGCTACGCCGAGTCGCCTGCCCACCTGGTCGAAGGCCTGCTGGATGCCGGTGTGATCGGTTGCAACATCGAGGACTCGGTGCACAGCGAGGACAACCGGCTGCGGTCGGTATCCGAGCACGCCGCGTACGTGGCCGCACTGCGTGAAGCCGCCGACGCCGCGGGCACGCACCTGGTGATCAACGCCCGCACCGACCTGTTCCTACGCAAGGACGGCGACGATGCCGACCGTATCGACCGCGCCATCGCCCGGCTGGCCGCCTGCGCGGACGCGGGAGCCGACGTGCTCTACCCGGTGGGTCGCCACGACGCTGAGACCCTGCGCGTCCTGGCCGCCGCGCTGCCCAAGCCGGTCAATGCACTGGCCGCACCCGATCAGGACGACCCGGCCTCGTTCGGTCCACTCGGCATTGCGCGGATCAGCTTCGGATCCCTGCTGCAGGCCGCTTTGGGCAAGTGCGCCGGCGAGCTCCTGGCCCGCTGGGCCTGACCGCGGCCGTCCCATACCGTCGACACCGAATTTGACACCTGTTAAGTTCGTCGGCGTGGACAACATTCGCGGTAAGACCATTGCCATCACCGGCGCCGCCCGCGGTATCGGGCTGGCTACTGCCACCGCCCTGCTGGCGCGTGGCGCTCGAGTCGTCATCGGCGACCGTGACGTCGCGATCCTGGACAAGGCGGTGAAGCAGCTGAGTTCGGGCGGCCAGGCCACCGGCCACCCGCTGGACGTCACCGACCGCGAATCGTTCTCGACTTTCCTGGATAAGGCCCGCACCGACGGTGACGGCCACATCGACGTGCTGATCAACAATGCCGGCGTCATGCCGGTCGGGCCGTTCCTCGAGCAGACGCCGGAGACCATTCACTCGGCGACCGAGGTCAACTTCTATGGCGTGCTCAACGGCTGCCAGCTGGTGCTGCCCGAGATGGTCAAGCGACGCTGCGGCCACATCATCAATATCGCCTCGATGGCCGGGATCGTCGCGGTGCCGGGCCAAGTGCTGTACGCCGGAACGAAATTCGCCGTCGTCGGCCTGACCACCGCGATGTCCGATGAGTTCGCGCCGCAGGGCGTCACGATCTCCGGTGTGCTGCCGACCTTCACCAACACCGAATTGATCTCGGGCACAACGCCGTCGGCGGCACAGAAGCCGGTGGAACCGGAAGACATCGCCGCCGCTGTAGTCAAGCTGCTCGACAAGCCCAAGACTCTGGTGTCGGTGCCCGGTTTCGGGCGTCGCACCGCGATCCTGGCCACCCTGCTGCCCGATCGGGCTCGCCGTTGGATGAACAAGAAGACTCGCAACGACACGGTGTTCCTGCAGTTGGACACCGCGGCCCGCAAGGCCTACGAGGACCGCGCACAGCACGCCACCGGCGTCGTCGAAAACGACTGAGCGGCACCATCAGCAGATAACTCACAGCCCGCCCGCAGCGCTGCTCCATAATATCGTCTCACGATATAATTGGGGGACTAAGGAGCGGCGGCACAATGAAGGCGACATCCGCCCGAGTGGGCGTTGCAATTGGCTGTATAGCCGTGGCCCTGTCAGTCGCACCCGTCGCTCATGCCGACCGGTCTGACCCGCATAAGCCAGATTTGACCCAGAATTGGTGTCCCGGTGGGCAATGGGGTTTCGGGCGCCTGCGGGTGTGTGACGGCGAGAAATACCCCGACGGGTCCTACTGGCATCAGTGGATGGGCGGCAACGGCTGGGTGGGGCCGACGTGGAACTACGACTGCGTGGGCGACAGCGGCAACAATGTCTTTCCCGCCCCGCCGCCGCCGGGCGGCTGCGAAGGGGCGATTCCCCCCGATGCGCCTCCACCGCCGGGCCAGCCCCCGCCGCCGGCGCCCTGACGTCGTCGCGAGATCCCCACCACGCAGGCCGCTACTCGAACTTTTCCGGCGTGAGTGGTATCTCGCGGCTAGATCGAGTCGTTTGCCTATCCCAGCGCCTGATCCAGATCGGCGATCAGGTCGTCAACGCTTTCCAGCCCGACGGAGATCCGCACCACCCCGTCGCCGAGCCCGATCGCGGCGCGCCCTTCCGGCCCCATCGCCCGGTGGGTGGTGGTCGCCGGGTGGGTGATCAACGACTTCGCATCCCCCAGGTTGTTGGAGATGTCGATCAGATTCAGCTTGTCCAGCAGCTCGAATGCCCGCTGCTTGGCACCACTTTGGGGTCCGTCGAGTTCGAAGGTGATGACAGTGCCACCGCCGGACATCTGTTTGCGCGCCAGATCGTATTGCGGGTGCGACGCCAGGAAAGGGTAGCGAACCCAGCTCACCGCCGGATGCTGCTCCAGGAACTCCGCGATCTTCAACGCCGAAGAATTTGCGTAGTCAACCCGAATCGCGAGCGTTTCAAGGCCTTTCAGCAAAATCCACGCGTTGAAGGCGCTCAGTGCGGGCCCGGTGTGCCGCATCAGGGTCTGCACCGGGCCGTCGATGTACTCCTTATCGCCCAGGATCGCCCCGCCCAGAACCCGCCCCTGCCCGTCAAGGTGCTTGGTGCCCGAATACACCACTATGTCCACCCCGAGCGGTAGACCCCGCTGTAGCAGCGGGGTCGCGAACACGTTGTCCAGCACCACTTTTGCCCCCGCTGCATGGGCCAGATCGGTGACCGCGGCGATGTCCACCAGCGACTGCATCGGGTTAGACGGGGTCTCGAAGAACACCGCGTTGGTCGGCACCGACAGCGCGTGCTCCCACTGCGTCAGGTCCTCGCCGTCGACGAATACGGTTTCCACACCCCAGCGGGGCAGGATCTCGTTGCAGATCACGAAGCAGGATCCGAACAGACTGCGCGCGGCCACCAGGCGGTCACCGGCCTTCAACAGCGCGCCCAGTGCCACGAACACCGCCGCCATGCCGCTGGCAGTGGCGAACGCCGCCGGCGCCCCTTCGATCAGGCGCAGTCTCTCCTCGAACATCGACACCGTCGGGTTGCCGTACCGCGAGTAGACGAACCGGTCGACCTCGCCGGTGAACGCCTGCTCCGCAGCGGCCGCGGAGTCGTAGACGTACCCGGAAGTCAGGAACAGTGCCTCGGCGGTCTCCTCGAACTGGGTGCGCAGCAGGCCGCCGCGCACCCCGAGGGTGGCCGCACTGACACCGTCGGGCAGCGGCTTCGGGATACGGACGGACTCGCTCATGACTGGGTCCAGGGCAGACCGACGGCCCGCCAGCCGGTGCCACCCCGGTGGGCGTGCTCGTCGAGATTGCCCTCGAAGCCGTCCAACACGTTGTAGGACGGGGTCAAACCCAGCGCGGTACCGGCTTCGGCGGCCCCGATGGAGCGGTTCCCCGAGCGGCACAGGAAGATCGCGGGCCCGCCGGCGACGCGTGCCGCCAGTTCACGGGAGAAGTCCAGGTTGGGCGTTCCGTCGGAATGAACCCACTCGATGCAGACCACGTCGCGGCCCAGACCGGAGATATCGGGCAGTCCGACGAAGCGCCATTCGGCGTCGGTGCGCACGTCGATGAGTGTCGCCGCCGAGTCGTCGCGCAGTATCGCCCAGGCCTGCTCGGGTGTGATGTCTCCTGCGTAGCTCACCTGCCGAAGTCTCGCACCCCCAGCCGAGTCACGCCATGGGGGGTCACGGCCAGAGCTTGCCCAGAACGGTCGCCACCTGCGCCGCACGGTCGCGGGCGACCGCGACGTCTGGCCCGGTGGCCAGCGCCAAGCCCAGCCGCCGGCGGGGGTGCCCCTCGTGGTGGGAGAACACCACCACATCACTTTCAGTCACGCTGAGCGCATCGGCGACCATCGCCACGCTGTCCGGCGTGCTCTCGACCGCGGAACCGGCGCGACGGCGCGAGTAGATCAGCCGGGCGGCGCCGGGCGAGACCATGATGGCGTCGGTCGCCAGCCCGAGGATCCCGCGCGCCTGCAGCTCGAAGCCCGAGAGCCGCTGGGTTCGCAGCGTCAGCAGCGTGGCGTCATACGGTCGCACATTGACCCCGGCGAAATACACCTCATCGCCGAATACCAGCAGCTCCACCCCGAACAGGCCGCGTCCACCGAGGGCGCGAGCGACCCGCGCGGCGATCGACTTGGCCGCGTCCAGCGCCACGGCGCTCATCGGGTGCGGTTGCCAGAACTCCACCGTCAGTTGCCCATTCGGCTCCTCGACACTGTGGTGGCCAATCGGTGCGCAGAAGTCCAGCGCCGGCCCGTCCGGGCCGTCACGGTGGACGGCCAGCAGGGTGACCTCGCTGTCGAACTCCACCACGGTCTCGGCCAGCACCCGCGGCGGTGTCTCCGACGCGCTGGCCGCCACCGCGCGCCGCCAGGCCGGCTCGATGTCACTGTCGCGGACCATCACCGACCGGCCCTCGCCGAGCGAACCGCCCACCGGTTTGACCGACATCGGGTAGCCGGCCCGCTCGGCCACTTCGCGCAGTTCGGCTACCGAGCCGGCAAACCAGAACGGCGCGGTGGGCAGTCCCAGTTCCTCGGAGGCCAGCCGCCGCATGCCCTCGGGGTCTGCGGCCAATCGGGCCCCGCGGATGCCGGGCACCAGGTGGGTGAATCCGGTGTCGGCGGCGACGGTCAATGCGTCGGTTGCCACCACCTCGGAGGCAATCACCACGAATTTCGGCTGCAGCCACCTGATGACCGCCGCCAGTTCGTCGTTGTCGCTGAGGTCGACCACCACCGAGCGATCAACAATGCCGTGCAACGCGGCGTCGGCGTAGCGGTCGACGGCGATCACCTCGGCGCCCAGCCGCTGCAGCGCCGTCACCAGCTCGCGGCTCAGATCAGCGGACCCGAGCAACGCAACCCGGGTACGGCTGGGACCGTCGGCGGACAACCGGTCGGCCGCAAACTCACCCGCCTCGCCGTTCACCGCCCCACCCTCCCCGCGCCACGGCAATGTTGCATCCTGCTCCAGGATAGGTGTGAAAGCGGAGGGAGGTGCAGCGACGGTGAACGCCGCACTGTTGGGCCCCCTGGTGGCCGCGGTGCTGGTCGCGGCCATCGCGCGGCATCGCAGGTGGTCTGCGCCGCTGGTCCTGGTGATCACCGGCCTGCTGGTCGGACTGATTCCGGCCGTGCCGGAGATCGTCCTGCGGCCCGAGCTGGTGCTGTTCGTGATCCTGCCGCCATTGCTGTGGTCGGCCGGTTTGGAAAGCTCCATGATCAGCCTGCGCCGCAACAGGCGCCCCATCATCCTGTTGGCCGTCGGACTACCGCTGGCCACCACCGTCGCCGTCGGGGTAGTCGCGTACTCTACCGTGCCGGAGCTGACCCTGGCCGCGGCGCTGACGCTGGGCGCGATCGTGGCGCCGCCGGATGCGGTGTCGGCGACCGCCGTAGGGCGCCGCGTCGGGTTGCCGCGTCCGATCATGACCCTGCTGGGCGGCGAGAGCCTGCTCAACGACGCGACCGCGCTGACCATCTACAAGGTGTCGCTGGCCGCGGCGATCGGTGTGGCCACCGGCTGGGGTATGGGTCTGTTGACCTTCGCGTTGGCCGCCGTGGGCGGCGTGGCAGTCGGGGTGGCGTTCGGCGCCGTCATCGTGGTCATCCGGGCCCGGCTGACCGATCCGGTGGTGGAAAGCGCGGTCGGGCTGCTGGCCCCGTTCGTCATCTACCTGGCGGCTGAAGAGATCCACGGCTCCGGGGTGCTCGCCGTGGTGGTTGCGGCGTTGATCCTGGGGCAACGCTTCACCCGCGCCCACTACGCCACCCGGCTGCAGGACCAGGCCGTCTGGCGCGCGGTGCAACTGGTGCTCGAGTCGCTGGCGTTTCTGCTGATCGGACTGCAACTGCCCGCGGTGGTGCAGAACCTGCATGGCGTGCGTGTCTCCACCCTGACCGTCGCGTCGCTGGCCGTGTTCGGAACGCTGCTGGCGGTGCGGGCGGTGTGGGTGGTGACGTTCGCCTACGCGCCCCGAATGCTGTCGCACAAGCTCCGGCAATCCGAAGCCGCACCGACCCCGGGACAGGTGTTCGTGCTGGCCTGGGCGGGCATGCGCGGCGTGGTGTCACTGGCGGCCGCGTTCGGTGTACCGCGCACGACGCTGTCCGGGGAACCGTTCCCGGGACGTCCGCAGCTGGTGTTCTTGACCTTCGTGGTGGTGGTGGGCACCCTGCTGCTGCACGGGCTGACGCTGCCCTGGGTGATCCGCCGGCTCGGCGTTCCCACTAATCAGGACCACGCCGATGCCATCGCCGCGGCCGCCGCGCAGGACAAGGCGGCCCTGGCGGCCGCCGAACGGCTCGACGACGTGCTTGCCTCGACGGAACCATCGCCGGCCAGTGAGCGCGCCGCCGAAGCACTCCGCGGCTTGAATACCCGCCGCCGCAACGCGGCCCGAGAACGGCTGCGGCGCTTCGACCCCGAGCACGACGACAGCGACGAGACCGCCACAGCGGTGTTTCGCCGGCTCCGGCTGGAGATGCTGGCCGCCGAGCGGGCGGCGCTGATCCACGAACGCGACTTGGGCCATATCGACGACCAGGTGCTGCGCACGGTTTTGCACCGGCTGGATCTGGAAGAGGCGACGCTGAACCTGGATTAGGTGGCGGCCCTTGCGCATCCGAATACAGTTGGCGCTATGAGTGCGCTGACATCATCGAAGACCTACACGGGACTGGCCGCTTTCCAGGCCGCCGACGCGGTGCTGTGCGCCATCCCAGTGCCCTACATCTCCAAAGCCCTTGACACCGTGGAGTGTCCGGAGCAGATCCGCCCGGTGCTGCCGATCGTCAAGGCCGCCTCGGCAATCGGCCTGTTGTCGGTATACCGGTTCCCGGGGCTGGCCAGGCTGACCACCGCGGCGTTGACGCTGTACTTCGTTCTCGCGGTCGGCGCGCACGTCCGGGTCCGCGACAGCATCGCCAACACCGTGCCGGCCGCCTCGTTTCTGGCCCTGTTCGCGGCGATGACGCTGCGTGGTCCGCGCCGCGCCGGCGGTTAGGGCTGCCCCGGCAGCAGTCGCACCATCAGCCCCTGCGCCTCGGCCAGCACAGTGCCATCGGTGTCGGTGAGTTCGGCCCCGATGAACGCCTTACGCCCCTCGGCCCGCTCGATCCGGCCATGCACCAACAGCGGGGTGTCGATCGGGGTGACCTTGCGGTAGTCGACGTGCAGGAATGCCGTGCGGCTGATCGGGCGGTTCGCGGCGTGCACCACCATCCCGAACATCCAGTCGAACAGCAGCGGCAGGACGCCACCGTGCACCGCGGAGTTGCCGCCCACATGAAAGCGGCTGAACGATCCCGTCATCGAGACGCCGTCGGCCTCGAACTTGGAGATCCGCCACGGCGGGAGCAGCAGGCTGCCCATGCCCGGCATCGACGGGGCACGCCCAGCCGGGGCGACGCCGGCGGGCGCCGGGAACTTCTCCAGCAGCCCCACCAGAGCTTCGACGCGGTCGGCGGCGTCGTCCCAGGTGGCGTCGTCGGGGTCGGTCGAGACCGCCAGGTCCTGCAGGCGCCGCATGGTGCTGACGAACCGCGCGAAGCCCGGGCTCGGGTCGATGACCGCATAGTCCGGGAATCCCCCGTGGCTGGCGTAGTCGGGATCGACAGCCTCCGGCGTCTGCTCACTCATGCCTGAGCCCGCACGACGTCACGGCGCACGATGGTCTGCTCCCGCCCGGGACCGACCCCGATGCACGAGACCTGCGCGCCGGCGATCTCCTCGAGCCGCGACACGTAGTCGCGGGCGTTGGCGGGCAGTTCCTCGAAAGTGCGGGCGCCTGAGATGTCCTCCCACCAGCCCGGCAGTTCCTCGTAGACCGGCTCGGCACGACCGAACTCTTCCTGAGTCATAGGCAGCTCGTCGGTGCGTTTGCCGTCAACCGTGTAGCCGACGCAGACCGGCACAGTCTGAAGGCTGGAGAGCACGTCGAGCTTGGTCAGGAAGTAGTCGGTGATGCCGTTGACCCGGGTGGCGTAGCGCGCGATCACCGCGTCGAACCAGCCGCATCGCCGCCGGCGCCCGGTGGTCACGCCGACCTCGCCGCCGGTCTTGGACAGGTATTCGCCGTTGGCGTCGAACAGTTCGGTGGGGAACGGCCCGGAACCCACCCGGGTGGTGTAGGCCTTCAGGATGCCCAGCACCGTGGTGATGCGGGTCGGGCCGACACCGGAGCCCACCGCCGCGCCGCCCGCGGTCGGGTTGCTCGACGTCACGTAGGGGTAGGTGCCGTGGTCGACGTCGAGCAGGGTGCCCTGTGAGCCTTCCAGCAGCACGTTCTCACCGCGGTCCAGCGCGGCACCCAGCAGCAGGCCGGTGTCGGCGATGCGGTGCTTGAAGCCCTCGGCCTGCTCCAGCAGATCTTCGAGAACCTGCTGGGGCTCCAGCGCCTTACGGTTGTAGATCTTGACCAGCACCTGATTCTTGAACTCCAGGGCGGCCTCGATCTTCTGGGCCAGCGACTCGTGGTCGAGCACGTCGGCGACCCGGATCCCGATCCGGGCGATCTTGTCCTGGTAGCAGGGCCCGATGCCGCGGCCGGTGGTGCCGATCTTCTTGCTGCCCATGTAGCGCTCGGTCACCTTGTCGATGGCCACGTGATAGGGCATCAGCAGATGCGCATCGGCGGAGATCAGCAGCCGCGAAGTGTCCACGTCCCGGCGCTCCAGGCCCGCCAGCTCCTCGAGCAGCACCCCCGGATCGACCACCACACCGTTGCCGATGACGTTGGTGACGTGCGGCGTCAAGACCCCGGACGGGATCAGGTGCAGCGCGAAGTTCTCCCCGGTGGGTAGGACCACCGTGTGGCCGGCATTGTTGCCGCCCTGGTAGCGCACCACCCATTGCACTCGTTCACCGAGTAGGTCGGTCGCTTTACCTTTGCCCTCGTCGCCCCACTGGGCGCCGATGACGACGATTGCCGGCATGGAATTCTCGCTAACTGTCTTGGCTTACTGTGGTCCAGCCGGTGACTGAGCCTATCTGAAGAGATTCACAAGGAGCGTGTTGAACGCCACTAACGGCACGGGGCGCCTGAAGATGCCGCCCGAAACCGCCGTCTTGCTGTTTGCCGGACGTCCGCTGCCGGGCCCCTTGCGGGGGCTGCCAACAGTGCGGGTCGGCGAGGATACGAGCACCGATGACTTGAACGCTTTGGACGCCGCTGTCGCTCGGTACCGCCGGCTGGTGGTCGTTGGCGCCGACGTGGACCTGGCGCGAATAGTGACCCGACTGCTGCGCGCCGACCGGCTCGATGTCGAGGTCGCGTACGTGCCGCAACGACGAACACCAGCCACCGCGGCCTATCGGCTGCCGGCCGGATGGCGGGCAGCGCGGCGGGCCCGGCGGGGCGCCGCCCACCCGGTGCCACTGGTCTGGCACTCCAACAAGGAGAACCCGGTCGCCTCGGCGTTCGCCGGCCACATCTACGCGATGATCGGCCTGAAAGACGCCGTCGACGACGACGCCCTGTTCGACGGGAATGTGACCGCGGTGCTGATCGAGCCGATGGGCACCGCACCGGGAGTGCGTGCCGGTGTCCCGGACCGGCGCGGCCGGGTACGACGCTGGGTGGCGGGCCGCGCGGCCCAGCTGGGCACCACCGGCGCGCTGGTGGTGCGCGACGGTATCTACAGCAGCCGAACGGTGAAGCGGTCCACCTTTTACCGGCACATCGAGGACTGGCTGCTGGTCCGCTAGCTTCTACTGCGTGAACGTGCATCCGCTGCGCGGGCAGGCGGTACGGCCTAGCCCGGTCTTCCTGGCACTGGTGGCGGTGACTGCCCTGGGCGGTGCACTGGCGTGGCGGGCGGGCGAAGAGATCCGGGCGCTCGCCTACGCCGGGGTGTTCGTGTTCGTCATCGCCGGCTGGCTGGTCTCGCTGTGCCTGCACGAGTTCGGCCACGCCTACACCGCCTGGCGGTTCGGTGACCACGGAGCGGAGATGCGCGGCTATCTGACCCTCAACCCGCTGCGCTACACCCATCCGGGTCTGTCACTGGTGCTGCCGATGCTGTTCATCGTGCTGGGCGGCATCGGGTTGCCGGGCGGGGCGGTCTATGTGCAGACATCGTTCATGACGCCGCGACGGCGCACCCTGGTCAGCCTGGCGGGCCCGGCCGCCAACCTGGTGCTGGCCGTGCTGCTGCTCTACGACCCCGCCCACCCGGTGTTCTGGTCCGGGGTGGCGTTCCTGGGCTTCCTGGAGTTGACCGCGGTGGTGCTGAACCTGCTGCCGATACCGGGGCTAGACGGCTACGGCGCGCTGGAGCCGCATCTGAGTCCGGCGACCCGCCGCGCCGTGGCGCCGTTTCAGCAGTGGGGCCTGCTGGTGCTGCTGATGCTGCTGCTTGCGTCACCGATGCTGAACCAGAAGTTCTTCTCGCTGGTGTTGTGGTTCTTCGACCTGTTCGATGTGCCACGTGTGCTGGTGTCGTGGGGTTTGAGCCTGACGCAGTTCTGGAGCGCCTGGTTCTGAGTGCCGCGCCGGGCGTGAACCCGACTTCACGCCCGACATCGGAGCAGTCCGCCTATATTCACCTCCCATGGGCGCCGGTCACAATCACCGTCACACCGACTCCCGACTGTCTCGAATGGTTGTCAGCGCCGCCATCCTGAGCGCGTTCTTCGTCATCGAACTGACCACCGCCATCACCATCAACTCGATGGCACTGCTGGCCGACGCCGGCCATCTGCTGACCGATCTGGCGGCCCTGTTCATGGGGGTGGCTGCGGTGATGCTGGCCCGGCGCGGCAGCACGTCACCGTCGCGCACCTACGGTTGGCATCGCGCCGAGGTGTTCACCGCGGTCGCCAACGCGGTGCTGTTGATCGGGGTGGCAACGTTCATCCTCACCGAGGCGATCCGCCGCATCGGCACTGCGCCCGACGTGCCCGGTGTGCCGATGATCGTGGTCGCCCTCGCTGGACTGACCGTCAACATCGGCGTCGCCATGCTGTTGCGATCGCACTCGGCCGAGAGCCTCGCGGTCCGTGGCGCGTACATGGAGGTCATCGCCGACACCGTCGGCAGCGTGGGGGTGCTGATTGCCGGTGTGGTCACCATCACCACCGGGTGGCCCTACGCCGACATCGTGGTCGCGGTCTTCGTCGCGCTGTGGGTGCTGCCGCGCGCCTTCGCGCTCGCCGGGGCCGCACTGCGAATCCTGTCGGAGGCCTCCCCCAGCCACATCGACGTCGCCGAACTCCGCGCGGCGCTGGCCGCTGTCGACGGCGTGACCGACGTGCATGACCTGCACGTCTGGACGCTGGTTCCCGGCCAGGACATGGCCACCGCCCACCTGGGCACCAGCGCCGACACCGGCCGCGTGCTGGCCGACGCGCGGGCCGTGCTGGCCGCCCGTGGGTTGACCCACGCCACCGTGCAGGTGGAGTCGCCCGGGCAGGGCGCCGGCTGCCCGATCAGTTGATGACGCCCGAGGGCATGCCGATGGTCAGCTCAGCCCCAGCGCAGAGCGGGCGCCGGGGTCGCAGTCGTCGAGCAGAGCCAGGCAGCGCGCCTGCTCGTCGGTCTCCCCGATGGTGGCGGCAGCGCGCGCCAGCGCGGCCACACACCGCAAGAAGCCCCGGTTGGGTTCATGCGCGTACGGCACCGGGCCGTAGCCCTTCCACCCGTTGCGGCGCAGCTGGTCCAGGCCCCGGTGGTAACCGGTGCGCGCGTAGGCGTAGGCGGTGACCGCCTTGTCCGCTGCCAATGCCGCTTCGGCCAGCACCGCCCACGCCACCGAGGCCGCCGGATGCGCGGCCGCGACGATCGTGGGGTCCTGGTTGGCCCGCAGGCCGGCCTCGGCGTCGGGGTCGCCGGGCAGCAAGATCGGATCAGGCCTGAGGAGATCACCGGTGAGAGTCACATCGTCCATTGTGCCGTGCCGTCCATGGCCAGCCACTCCAGCGATCCGCCGCCTCGCTCAGTAAGCTGGCGCCCAGCAGATTCGCTAGCGGGAGGACAGCAGCAGCCCATGCCGAAACCATCCGGCCCCGACCGCGACGACGTCCCCGCCCCGACCGCATCCGATCAGGGTCCCGGGACCGGCGATGCCACCCCGGTGGAGCAGCCCGACGGCGACGATCAGGTCACCCAGATCCAACCCGTCGCCTCGGCGGACGATGAGACCGCCGCCCTGGAGACGCCGACAGAAGCCGATGCCGTCACCGAGGTGATCACCACCGAGGCCAAGCCCAAGGAGCCCGGCGCCGACGGATCGCCGGAACGTCGCTTTACCGCTCCCGGATTCGACGCCGGGCACACCGAGGTCATTCCGTCGGTGGGAGATGCGGACACCGAACTGATCGCCCCACAGAGCGATGACGCGGGAAAGGCGATACCGCAACAGATCCCGGCTCGGGTCGGCGGCAGACTGCCATCTACCGTCTCCCGCAGCTGGGGCTGGGTGATGGCGGTGATCCTGATCATTCTGGCGCTCGCGGTGATCGCGGTGCTGGGCACGCTGTGGCTGACCCGTGACACTCGGCAGGCCGCCTCGCAGGAAGAGCACGTGCGCGCCACGATCCAGAACTTCGACATCGCCATGCAGAACGGTGATCTGGCCGCATTGCGCAGTCTTACCTGCGGCGACATCCGCGATCGCTACGTCAACTACGACCAAAAGGCCTGGGACGACACCTATCGCCGGATTGCGGCGGCCAAGCAGTACCCGGTGGTCGCCAGCATCGACGAGGTCGTCGTCAACGACGGTCAGGCCGAAGCCAACGTCACCGCTTTTATGGCCTACGAGCCGCGGGTGCGCTCAACCCGCAGCTTCGACCTGCAGTTCCGCGACGACCAGTGGAAGATCTGCCAGTCACACGGCAGCTAATTCTCCCCGCGAGCAGACACTAAAGTCCCCTTTTTCCTCGGAAATTGGGGGCTTTAGTGTCTACTCGGCATTAGGACCGCGCCTCAGCTCAGGCTCTTGCCGGCGCTGTGCAGGTCATTGCAGGCCTCGATGACCCGCTCGGTCATGGCGGCCTCGGCCTTCTTGAGGTAGCTGCGCGGGTCGTAGACCTTCTTGTTGCCGACCTCGCCGTCAACCTTGAGCACACCGTCGTAGTTGGTGAACATGTGCCCGGCGATCGGGCGGGTGAACGCGTATTGGGTGTCGGTGTCGACGTTCATCTTCACCACGCCGTAGCGCAGCGCCTCTTCGATCTCGGACTTCAGCGAACCCGAGCCGCCATGGAAGACGAAGTCGAACGGCTTGGAACCCTGCGCCAGACCCAGCTTGGCCGACGCCACCTGCTGGCCCTGCGCCAAGATGTCCGGGCGCAGCTTGACGTTGCCCGGCTTGTAGACGCCGTGCACGTTGCCGAAGGTCGCGGCCAGCAGGTACTGGCCCTTCTCCCCGGCGCCCAGGGCGGCGACGGTCTTCTCGAAGTCTTCCGGCGAGGTGTAAAGCTTCTCGTTGATCTCGGCTTCCACGCCGTCCTCTTCACCGCCGACCACGCCGATCTCGACCTCGAGGATGATCTTGGCGGCCACCGCCTGGGCCAACAGGTCCTGGGCGATGGTCAAGTTCTCGTCGATCGGCACCGCCGAGCCATCCCACATGTGCGACTGGAACAGCGGATTCTCGCCGGCCTTGACCCGCTCAGCCGAGATGGCCAGCAGCGGCCGCACGAACCCGTCCAGCTTGTCCTTCGGGCAGTGGTCGGTGTGCAGAGCCACGTTGATCGGGTACTTGGCGGCGATCACGTGGGTGAACTCGGCCAGCGCCACCGCACCGGTCACCATGTCCTTGACGCCCAGGCCGGAGCCGAATTCGGCGCCGCCGGTGGAGAACTGGATGATGCCGTCACTGCCCGCGTCCGCGAAGCCCTTGATCGCCGCGTTGATGGTCTCCGACGACGTGCAGTTGATCGCCGGGAACGCGTACGCGTTCTCCTTGGCGCGGCCCAGCATCTCGGCGTAGATCTCGGGGGTGGCGATGGGCATGGGAAATCTCTCCTCTGAGCTGACCGAAACTGCCATCGAGTATCGCAGGGGCGGTTTCACCGGTGGCCCCCGGTATGTTGGTGCGTCATGACCACCACCGCCGTCGCGATGCCGGGCCTGCTGGACCCGATGTACTGGCTGGGTGCCGGGGGCATCTTCCACGGCGCGGTACTGCCGGCCATCCTGGTGGTGGTCTTCATCGAGACCGGTTTGCTGTTCCCCCTGCTACCGGGTGAATCGCTACTGTTCACCGGCGGTCTGCTGGCCGCCAAGGGCCTGGCCCCCGACATCTGGGTGCTGGCGCCGGCGGTGGCGGTGGTGGCGGTGCTGGGCGACCAGTGCGGCTACTTCATCGGCCGACGGATCGGGCCGGCACTGTTCAAAAAGGAAGACTCCCGTTTCTTCAAGAAGCACTACGTCACCGAATCGCACGCCTTCTTCGAGAAGTACGGGCCGTGGGCGATCATCCTGGCCCGGTTCGCGCCGTTCGTCCGGACGTTCGTGCCGGTGGTGGCGGGTGTGTCTTACATGCGCTACCCGGTGTACCTGGCGTTCGACATCGTCGGCGGCGTCCTGTGGGGCGGCGGGGTGACGACGTTGGGCTACTTCCTGGGCAACGTGCCGTTCGTGCACGAGAACCTGGAAAAGATCATCCTGGTGATCCTGTTCGTGTCGATGATTCCGGCATTCCTCGCCGCGGCGAAGGCCTACCGCAGCCGCCGCACTCCCCCAGTAGACGCTGACTCGGCGCTCACCAGGCAAAACATCGAGTAAGGCGCCTGGTCAGCGCGGAATCAACGGAGGCTGGCAGCGGCCTCCATCAGCATCCAGCCGCCCAACTGCACCGACAGGTCCCGTTCGGGGATTTCGGACTCACGCACCGCACCGGCGATGGAAGTGGCCACCGCGCCTTCGGCCCGGGGCACCTCGGCGGGCTGGTCCCAGGACGCCCCGAACAACGGCAGCCCGTCGACCGATTGCCGATAATCCCACGCCGATTTCGCCGACGACAGCACCAGCTTGCCGGCGACGTCGCGCGCTTCGACGTCGGCGTCGGACTCCCCCGGCAACGCGGTGGCGACCAGCGCCAGGTAGCGGGCGGTGATCCCGGCGAACAGCCCGCCGTCGCCGCCGCCGGCGCCCTTGATCACCCCGCCCGGGGCCATCCGCTTGTTCACCGCGGCCACCAGTCGGTGCACCCGAGCGGCGTGCCGCGGCGCTCCGGTGCGCACGGCCAACTCGGTCTCCAGCCCGAGCACCACGCCCTGGCAGTAGGTGTACTCGGCGCGCACCAGCGAGCCCTCCCTGATGCCGTCGAACACCAGGTCGGTGTCCGGGTCGATCAGGGTGGCGTCGATCCAGTCGCCCATCTCCTGAGCACGCTCGAGCCACCCGGGTTCGCGGGCCAGAAAGATCCCGGCCGGCCCGTTGGCGGGGGCGTTGAAGAACGGGGGCTCGGCGTTGTTGCGCTCTTTCCGCCATGGAATGCCGCCCCCAGCTTCGGGCATCCATGAGTCGGTCAGCTGCTGGGTCAAGGTGCCCAGGGCTCGGTGCCGGTCGATACCGGTGACCAGGCAGGCCCGCTGAATCGCCAACGCCAGCCAGGCCATGTCGTCGTAGTAGGCGTTGGTCCAGCGGAACACGTTGCGCAGCCGATGGGTGCGGATCTGCCGCTTGATTGCCGTCGCCCGTGCGGGTTGCGGGTCACGCAACTGCGCGTCGACCAGACAATCCAGCAGGTGCGCCTGCCACCAGTAGTGCCAGTGCGGGGCGCGCCGAATCGGTGGCCAGGCCACTACCCCGAGCTGGGTGCCGGGCAGGTGCCAGAGCGACTTGAGGTGTCTCGCCGTGACGGCAGCTTCGGCGCTCTCGGCCCGATTCGCCCAGAGGAGATCCATGGCCCTAGATCTTGCCGCATAAACCGAGAGGTCAGAAGGGCAGCTGGGTAGAGCGGCCAGGGCTGCGGCGCCCGGCTCGCTTCACCAGGCGCGGCTGAGGTCGCCGTGTTTGGCGATCCAGGCGTGCATCACGATCCCGGCGGCCACCCCGACATTGATGCTGCGGGTTGAACCGAACTGGGCGATCGACACCGTCAGGTCCGCGCCGGTGCGGGCGTGGTCGCTGATACCGAGGCCTTCGCTGCCGAACACCAGCAGGCAGTCGACGGGCAGCGCGGTCTGCTCCAGACGCACCGCCCCGGCGACGTTGTCCACCGCGACGACGGTGAGTCCCTGCTGGGCGGCGAAATCCAAGAGATCAGCGGCAGTTTCGTGATGCAGCAGTCGCTGGTAGCGGTCGGTGACCATGGCGCCGCGCCGATTCCACCGGCGCCGGCCAACGATGTGCACGGTGTGCACGGCGAACGCGTTGGCGGTGCGCACCACCGAGCCGATGTTGGCGTCGTGCCCGAAGTTCTCGATCGCGATGTGCAGCCGGTGTCGCCGGCGGTCGATGTCGGCGACGATCGCCTCGCGGGTCCAGTAGCGGTAGGCGTCCACGACGTTGCGACGGTCGCCCTCGCGCAGCAACTCCGGGTCGTAGCGGGAGTCGCCGGGCAGTGGTCCCTGCCAGGGTCCGACGCCGTTGGCCGGCGAGAACCACTCGGTGGGGCCCGGCGGTTCAGCGAGGCTCGACGGAGGAGAGTCGAAGCTGGGACCGCCGCATGAATCCGGCGGTTCAGCGAGGCTCGACGGAGGAGAGTCGAAGCTGAAACCGCCGCATGAATCGGGATGGTCCGACGAGTCAGTCACGAGCTGGTCCACACGGCGGCGTGCGTGCCCACCACCGACACCGAGGGGTATAGCAGCGCGGCGTTGATCTCCCCGTGCGTACACAGCGAGGTCGGCACGTGCACCGAGTTCAGCGACGCCTCCGGCAGGATCAACACCGAGGACCCGGCCGCGACACAGTCCGTACCCAACCCGGGCATCGGAGTCGACGGTCCGGCGATCAACATCAGCGGTCCGCCCCGGGCTTTCGCGTCGTCGCGGTACTGCGTGGCGACCGCGTCGACCGTCAGGTTGAGCACCATATAGCCGGTGCCGGTGAACGCTTTTGGGTCTCCGAGAGCGGCCGGGGCCAGCGGCACTCCGTCGGCCCGGTAGGCCGCCACGCCCTGGGTGGTGAGCTGCAGGCCGGTTTCGCCCGGATTGACCGGCGCCAGTCCCACCGGGAACGCCGCGGCGTAGGCCACCGTGGTGTCTTTGATCCGGTCGGCGGGCGAGTAGACATACATCCCGCGCACCGCGCTGCGCTCCTTGATCGGACCCAAGCAGACGGTCCCGTTCAACCGGTCGGGTTCCTTGGCCGACAGCGGCGTCGGCACCAGTTCCCCCAACGCCTTGCAGCTGCCCAGTCCGGTGGCCTCGATCGGGTGCGCGGGGGTCCCGTACACCCCGAACCGCAGGTCGCCGGCGGCGGCGTGCGGAGCTGGGGCGTTCGGGGCGTCGGCGACCTGGGCCTTGACGTCAATCAGGGCGTAATCGACTTCCCACCGCAGGTTGGACAGGGTCATCTGCCAGCCCAAAACGGTGAGAGCCGAACCGATCCGGGCGTCCTGGGCACCGTAGGGGCCGGCCGCGCCGGGACCCGAGCAGGCCGCGGCGCCGGCGACGGCCACCGCTGATATCAGCGAGATCAGAGTCCGCACAACCGTCCTCGGGGAGTTCAGTTCAGGCCCAGCTCGGCCAGGCCGAGCACGCTGCGGTACGGTACGCCCTCGGCCTCGATGGCCTCGGCCGCGCCGGTGGCACGGTCGACCACGGTGGCCACTCCGACCACCTGCCCACCCGCTTCACGCACGGCCCGCACCGCGGTCAGCGCCGACCCGCCGGTGGTGCTGGTGTCCTCCACCACCAGCACCGGTTGGCCGGCTACGTCGAACCCTTCGATAAGGCGTTGCATGCCATGAGCTTTCACCGACTTGCGCACCACGAATGCATCGATCGGGCGGCCCGGGGCGTGCATGACGGCGGTCGCCACCGGGTCGGCGCCCAGCGTCAGGCCGCCCACAGCGGCGTAGTCCCAATCATCGGTGAGTTGGCGGACCAACCGCCCGATCAGGGCGGCGGCGCGATGGTGCAGGGTGGAACGGCGAAGGTCGACGTAGTAGTCGGCCTCGGCCCCGGAGGACAGCGTCACGCGGCCGTGCACCACTGACAGCCGGCGCACCAGCGTGGCGAGCTCATCGCGTTCGTCGTTGTTAAGTGCGGCCACGGCCCCTCCCGAATGTGTTGGTCAGCGTGCGCGACAGCCCGCGCGGAATCAGCCTGCTGACGGTGGTCAAGGCCTTGTATTGCAGGCCCGGGACGCTGACTACCTCGCCGCGGGCGATGTCGGCCAGGCTGGCCGCGACCACGTCGTCGACCTCCATCCACATAAAGGACGGCAACGTGGCCATGTCGATCCCGGCCCGCTCGTGGAACTCGGTGTGTACGTATCCCGGGCAGACCACGTGGATGCCGACGCCAGTGCCGTGCAGCCCGCCGGCCAGTCCTTCGGTGAACGACACCACCCAGGCCTTGGATGCCGAGTAAGTCGAACCACGCCCGGACAACAGCCCGGCGACGCTGGCGATGTTGATGACGGTGCCGGCGCCCGCCTCGACCATCGCGGGCAGCGCGGCGCGGGTCAGCTGCATCACCGCGGTGACGTTGACGTCCAGCTGCGACTGCAGCAGGGCGGGGTCGGCGGTCCAGAACTCACCGGAGGTGCCGAACCCGGCGTTGTTGACCAGCACCCGCACCCCGGCGCGCAGGCGTTCGGCAACTTTGGCGCGGCCGGCGGCGTCGGCCAGGTCTGCGGGCAGCACTTCGACGGCACCACCGTGGCTGCCCCGCAGTTCGGTTGCCAGCGCCTCCAAGCGCTCGACGTCGCGGGAGACCAGGACCAGGTCATAGCCATCGGCGGCGTAGCGGCGGGCATAGCCGGCGCCCAACCCGGAGGTGGGTCCAGTGACCACGGCAACGGGGCGAGACATGACCGACAGCCTAACGAGGATGTCGGCGCTGCTAGTGGGCGGTCTGCCGACCGTTACGACCGCCGGGAGCGTGCAGCACGTCCGAGGAACTCTCCCGACTCGTCCGGCGGCGTGGCAGCGGTTCGGCAGCCGCCGGGGCGTTGCCCGGTGCCCGCGCGGCCGCTCGCGGCGCCGCCGGAAGCTGCTCGGGCTCACTCTCGTCCGACTTCTCGGCGGCTCCCGAGGAGCCCAGCGGACGGCTGGGTTGCCCGTTGCGGCGGCCCGTTGCGGCGGCCGCGGCTTCGGCAGGCTGGCGCCGCGGCGTCGGCGGCAGCACCCGCAGCAGGTCGTTGAATTGCCGGACGCTGCGCAGGCCCTCGTCCCACTGGGCGCGGGTGCTGGTGATGGGCATGCTCACCAGGGTCCAGTTCGCCTCGTTCCACATGATCTCAGCGCAGTCCGGGGCGGTGTGGGCGAACGTGACCATCCGCCGGTCGCAGGCTCGACGTGCCGCATCGAGGTTGGTGGAGTACACCATCCGCGGGCCGATCGCCCCGAGCAGCCAGATGTCGTTCTCCCGCGGCTCCTTGAGCCCCTTGAGCCGCACATCGACGACGACGTTGGTGCTGACCTTGCGGTGCAGGGCGATCACCGTCGCCACTTCGTCCAGATCAAAGACGTAGACGGCCTCGCCGCGGATCTGGCCGAGCACGACGTTGCGCACCGGCGCCTCGCCCACCGTCGACATCACGCCGCGTTTCCAGCGGTGCAAGATGTCGGCGGATTCCAGTTCGAAGTCGAAGCCGTGCGAGCGGGCCCAGGATTTACGCCGCCGGCTACGACCGCGCCGCTGGTCGATGTCCACGTACAGCAATACCGCCGCGCCGACGAAACACAGCGCGGACAGCGTGAACCAAAGCGGGACCATTGCGCCTAGCGTATCTGTTCTCGGGCGGGATCGACGAACGTCCTCAGGTCACAACCCTGCATCACCGCGCGGCTACGGCGTTACGACGTTGTTCGGAACGATGTGCATGGACCCGTCCCCGGCCGTCGAGACGTACACCTGGTTCTGGGCGAACAGCCAGTTGCCAGTGTTCATCGAGCTGCCGGACACGATTATTGGGCTGTCGGACGAGTTCGAATTGACCGTGTAGTCGTACAGCAGCGTACCGCCGTTGGTGGGGTCGCCCGAGTACACGCTGACCTGCTGGCCGGGGGCCAGAGCGTCTCCCGCGCTGCCGTTCGTCAGGCTCACCGGGATCGTCCCGTAGACGCCACCGGAATCCATCACTGAGCTCACCTCGGTGGCCGTTTTGCCGCCATCGAACGACACGTACAGCGTGGAGTTCGGCGAGCCGTCGACCGTGACTCCACCGTGCAGCGGGTCCGCGCCGAACGTCAGGGTGCCGTCCTTCTGATCGATCAGTACGCCGTCACCGAGAGCACCCGGCAGCGCGGTGGTCGGGATGCTGTCAGGCGTCGGCCCGACCGCGTTCGCCCCGATGCCCAGGACGCCGTCGGCGTTATCGCCGAGGTAAGAGCCGATGCTCCACCCGTCGAACAGGTGGCTGAGGCTGACCGGGAACGAGAACAACACGGCATCGACATCGGTCGTGCCGCTGGTGATGGTGTTCCCGGCGGCGTCGGTGAACGTGACCGTGGTGGGCAGTTCCGCATAGACGTAGTCCACCGAATTGCCGAACTGACCGATGTTGATGCTGGTGGGCAGGCCGGTGATCCCGAAGGGGTTGATGTCCCAGATCGGCATGACCAGGCCAGCCGAGCCGGTGTCGACAAGCACCGATGACTCTGGGCCGCCACCCACCGAGACGTTCACCACCGGCTCGGTGCCACTGTTGACCTGCAGCGGAACGGTGAAAGTGTCCGGGATGGTGGTGTCCGAGCTGGACGCGGCAGCACTGCCGGCCACGCTCGCGTCGGCGGCCCCACCGAAGATCCACTGATCGAGGTCATTGATCGGGGTCGAGAGCAGATTCTGGTACCAGCCGTCAAACAGGGTGTCCAGCGTGGCTAGGGCCGAACCCGGGTCGGCGTCCGCGGCGATGCCGGGATCGACCATGCTGAGCACGTCGATGATCGGCTGGAACAGATCGTCAAAGTCAGCCCGAGCCGCCGGCGTGGGAGTTCCCAGCGCGAGAAACGCCCCGGTCACCACTGTGGCACCGATCGTGCGTTGACGAGCCGTCATAACCGCAACCTCCACTGAATCACGCCACGGACCCCCGCCGAGTCGTAACAGTATTGGTTAGGTAACCAACGCAATGCCATAGAGCAGTAGTGGATTTGCCCAAGAAAGGGCAGAGAATCGCCCGAGCGTTCGGTCTTTCTAGGCCCTTACCTCATCACGGTTCGATGGGGGTGCCACCGATGATGGTCCGCCCACCGGCCACCGAATAGTCGATGTAGACCGGCTGGTGGCCAAACAGCCAGTTGCCGGTGTTCATGCTTTTTCCGCCGACCACCGTCGGGCTGCGCACCTCACCCGGCTGCGAACCCACGGTGTAGGTGTACAGCAGCGTCGTCCCGTCCTTGGCGTAGACCGAGATGGTCGTTCCTTCGGGCAGGTGTCCGTCGGAGGTCGGTGTCACGCCCCCGAGCGCCGACGACGGCATGGTGCCGTACACCCCGCCGGAGTCGATCACCCCGCGGACATTCGTCAGCGGCCCGTCATTGAGCTGCACCTTCAAGTCCGACCACGGCGCCCCGGGAATCACGGTGCCGCCGTGGTACGGGTTGTCCCCGAAGATCAGCTGCCTGTGGGCCTGGTCGATCAGCACGCCGTTACCGAGATCGCCCGGGAGATCCCGGGTCGGAATGTGGTCGGGAGTGGGTCCGAGCGCATTGGGTCCGATGCCCAAGATCCCGGTAGCGGAGCCGGCCAGGTAGCTCTCAATGGACCAGCCGTCGAGGATGTGGTTGAAGTTCGCCGGGAACGCGAACAGCACCGCATCCACCGTGGTGTCTGCGGTGACCGTGTCGCCGTTCGCGGCGGTAAAGGTCACCGTGGTGGGCAACTCCAGATAGAAGTAGTTCAATGCGCCGCCGAATTGGCCAATATTGAAACCGGTGGGCAGGCCGGTGATGCCGAACGGGTTGATGTTCCAGATCGGCATGACCAACCCGGCCGCACCGGTGTCGACCAGCACCTCGGTCTGCCCGCCGCCGCCCACCGAGACATTGATCACCGGTTGGGTGTTGAGATTGACATTCATCGGCACGGTGAAGTGGTCGGGAAGATTGGTGCTGTCCGGGCCGTACGCGGCGGCACTGCCGGGCTGACTGTCACCGAATGCCCACGGCGCGATGCTGTGGAGCGGGGTGTAGATGAGGTCCTGGTACCAGCCGTTGAACAGGGTGTCCAACGAAGCCAGCGCAGAACCTGGGTCGGTGTCGGCGGCGATGCCCGGGTCGACCCAACTGATCGCGTCGACGATGGGCTGGAACAGGTCGTCCCAGTCAGCCTGAGCGGCCGGAGCGGGCACGCCCAGCGCCAGGACTGCCCCAACGGCACCGACGGCACCCACTAGGCGATGGCGACGAGCTGACATGACTACCCCTCCGAATGAACAACGGTGTAAGAAAACACCGGAATTTCTCAGCAACCGCCAGGCTAACCGATCAGCTTCAACACCGCATCCGCAAAGGAGCTTGGCTCACGTCACGGCCCCCGGAACTGCTTCCGGGGGGCCGTGACGTGAAGGGAATCTCAGCCCAGGATCAGCGATTCGCCGTCCGCGCTGATGTTGACCGGCACGACGTCGCCGTCGTGCACCTCGCCGGCCAGCAGCATCTTGGCCAACTGGTCGCCGATGGCCTGTTGAATCAACCGCCGCAGTGGACGCGCCCCGTAGACCGGGTCGAATCCGCGCTGGGCCAGCCACTTCTTGGCCTCCAACGACACCTCGATAGTCAGGCGCCGCTGCGCCAGCCGCTTGGCCAGCTGCTGCAGCTGGATATCAACGATCCGCACCAGTTCCTCGGGGTCCAGGCCCTCGAAGATCAGCACGTCGTCGAGCCGGTTGATGAACTCCGGCTTGAACGCCGCCCGCACCGCGGCCATCACCTGCTCCTCGGTGCCACCGGACCCCAGGTTGGAGGTCAGGATCAGGATCGTGTTGCGGAAGTCCACCGTGCGGCCCTGGCCGTCGGTGAGCCGGCCCTCGTCGAGGACCTGCAGCAGCACGTCGAACACGTCCGGGTGGGCCTTTTCGACCTCGTCGAACAGCACCACCGTGTAGGGCCGGCGGCGCACCGCCTCGGTCAGCTGACCGCCTTGGTCGTAGCCGATGTAGCCCGGGGGCGCACCGACCAGGCGAGCCACCGAGTGCTTCTCGCCGTACTCGCTCATGTCGATGCGGACCATGGCCCGTTCGTCGTCGAACAGGAAGTCGGCCAACGCCTTGGCCAGCTCGGTCTTGCCGACACCGGTGGGGCCCAGGAACAGGAACGAACCCGTGGGCCGGTTGGGGTCGGCGACCCCGGCCCGACTGCGCCGCACGGCATCCGAGACAGCCTGCACCGGCTTGCGTTGCCCGACGACGCGCTTGCCCAGCTCCTCTTCCATGCGCAGCAGCTTGGCGGTCTCGCCTTCCAGCAGCCGGCCGGCCGGGATGCCGGTCCAGGCGCTCACCACATCGGCGATGTCGTCGGGTCCGACCTCTTCCTTGAGCATGACCTGCTCACGTGCCTCGGCCTTGGGCAGCGCCGCTTCGAGTTTCTTCTCCACCTCGGGAATGCGGCCGTAGCGCAGCTCGGCGGCCTTAGCCAGGTCGCCGTCGCGTTCGGCACGGTCGGACTCGCCGCGCAGCGCCTCCAGCTGCTCCTTGAGCTCGCGGACGATATCGATGGCACCCTTCTCGTTCTGCCACCGCGTCGTCAGCTGCGCCAGCTTCTCCTTGTAATCGGCCAGCTCACTGCGCAGCTTCTCCAACCGGTCCTTGGAGGCGGCATCCTCTTCTTTGCTCAGCGCCATCTCTTCGATTTCCAGCCGGCGAACCAGTCGCTCGACCTCGTCGATCTCCACGGGCCGCGAGTCGATCTCCATCCGCAGCCGCGACGCGGCCTCATCGACCAGGTCAATAGCCTTGTCCGGCAAGAACCTTGCGGTGATGTAGCGGTCGGAAAGGGTGGCCGCAGCCACCAACGCCGAGTCGGTGATGCGCACCCCGTGGTGCACTTCGTAGCGGTCCTTGAGTCCACGCAGGATGCCGACGGTGTCCTCGACCGACGGCTCGCCGACGTAGACCTGCTGGAAACGACGCTCCAACGCGGCGTCCTTCTCGATGTACTTGCGGTACTCCTCCAGCGTGGTGGCACCCACCAACCGCAGTTCACCGCGCGCCAACATCGGCTTGATCATGTTGCCGGCGTCCATCGCGCCCTCACCGGTGGCACCGGCGCCGACGATGGTGTGCAGTTCGTCGATGAACGTGATGATCTGGCCCGCGGAGTCCTTGATCTCATCCAGGACGGCCTTGAGGCGTTCCTCGAACTCGCCGCGGTACTTGGCGCCGGCCACCATCGAGCCCAGGTCCAGGCTGACGACGGTCTTGTCGCGCAGGCTGTCCGGGACATCGCCGGCGACGATGCGCTGGGCCAGGCCCTCGACGATCGCGGTCTTGCCGACGCCGGGCTCACCGATGAGCACCGGGTTGTTCTTGGTGCGCCGGCTCAAAACCTGCACCACCCGGCGGATCTCGGTGTCACGGCCGATCACCGGGTCCAGCTTGCCGTCGCGGGCACGCGCGGTCAGGTCGGTGGAGTACTTCTCCAACGCCTGGTAGCTGGCCTCGGGGTCGGGGCTGGTGACCCGTGCGCTGCCGCGCACCTTGACGAACGCCTCCCGCAACGCCTGCGGAGATGCGCCATGGCCGGTCAGCAGCTTGGCAACGTCGGAATCACCGGTGGCCAGGCCCACCATCAGGTGCTCGGTAGAGACGTACTCGTCGTCGAGCTCGGTGGCCAGCTGCTGGGCGACTGTGATCGCGGCCAGCGAGTCGCGGGATAGCTGCGGTTGCGCGTTGGAGCTGGTGACCTGCGGCGCCAGATCGATCAGGCGCTGCGCCTCGTCGCGGACCGTCGCCGGGCTCACACCGACCGCCTCCAGCAGCGGCGCGGCGATCCCGTCGTTCTGGGTCAGCAAGGCCTGCAGCAGATGGGCGGGCCGGATTTCGGGGTTGCCGGCGGCAGTAGCCGTCTGCAATGCCGCGGTCAGCGCTGCCTGGGTCTTGGTGGTCGGGTTGAACGAGTCCACGACACCTCCATTCGGGGTCAGAGCGGGCCTACGGGGACCCGCTGAAAATGCTTGTCGTGTTGTCCAACGCCGTCAAGGTTGAGTCTGTTCCGCTCAAGTCTATTTTTTATCGAGCGGCAGCCACTCCAGCCCAGGCGCAGCGTAGGTACCACCGAGAACCTCTACCCCGTATAGATATCTAGCAGGGGCAGCATTCTGCGTGGTCCGGCCCGTCCCACGAGGTCAGCTACGGTGCTGCTATGACGACCAGTCTGGCTTCGGTGTGGACCGCGTTGATACCGCTCGCGCTGGTAGTGGCGCTCTCCCCGATCACCGTCATCCCGGCCGTGCTGGTGCTGCACACCGCGCGCCCACGCGAGACCGGACTGGCCTTCCTACTCGGTTGGCTGGTGGGTCTGGCGGCATTGACCGCCGCCTTCATCGCCGTATCCGGACTGTTGGGCGGCCTGCACACAACGCCGCCTACCTGGGCGTCGTGGTTGCGGATTGCCGTCGGTACGGTGCTGATCGCGTTTGGCATCTACCGGTGGCTGACCCGGCACGGACACGGCGAGATGCCGCGCTGGATGCGCTCTTTCACCTCGATGTCCCCGCTGCGCGCTGGCCTGACGGCCGCGGCGCTGGCCGTGATCCGGCCGGAGGTGCTGTTCATGTGCGCGGCGGCCGGCCTGGCCATCGGCAGCGCTGGACTGCGCAGGCAGGACAGCTGGCCGGCGGCCATTTTCTTCATCGCGCTCGCCGCATCCTCGGTCCTGATCCCGATTCTGGGCTACTTGGCGGCCAGCGACCGACTGAATCCAGCGCTGGACCGGCTGAAGAACTGGATGGAGCAGCAGCACGCCGCGCTGGTCGCCGTCGTCTTGGTCCTTATCGGTGCGATGGTGGTCTACAACGGGATTCACGCGCTATAGCCGGCATCGCCACCGGCCAGCACTAAGATCGCGGCCGTGGGCCTGGACGACCGCGACGCGCTGCGCGTGCTGCATGACGCGTTTGCCGTGCCGTCCGACGGAACCGGTGTTGTCGCCCAGTTCTTCACCCGGTGGTTCGGCACCGACCCGTCGGTGCGCGACCTGTTCCCCGCCGACCTGACCACCCAGCGGGCCGCTTTCGCGCATGCCATGAGCTGGGTGCTCGGCGAGTTCATCGCCCAACGGGCACAGGAACCCGTAACGCTTTTGGCCCAACTGGGCCGTGATCACCGCAAGTACGGTGTGACGCAACGCCATTACGCCGTGGTGGGCCGAGTGCTGCTGGCCACCCTGCGTGACGAGTTGGCCGACCGTTGGACCGCCGCCGTCGACGCCGCCGCCAGCGAGGCGCTGAACCTGATTATCGGGGTGATGGGCGGGGCCGCCGATGCCGAGGAGGGACCGGCATGGTGGGACGGCACCGTCGTCGAGCACCTACGGGTCTCCCGCGACATCGCCGTCGTCCGGATCCAGTTGGATCAACCGCTGCCGTATCACCCGGGCCAGTACGTCAAAGTCGAGGTGCCGCAGTGCCCGCGATCGACGAGACCGGGGCCATCGAATTTCACGTCCGCGCGGTCCCTGCCGGTCTGGTCAGCACCGCGATCGTCAACGAATCCCGGCCCGGCGATCGATGGCGACTGTCCAGCCCCCACGGCGGCCTGCACGTCGATCGCGATGCCGGTGACGTGTTGATGGTCGCCGGCAGTACCGGGTTGGCGCCGCTGCGGGCGATCATCATGGACCTGACCCGGTGGGGTGTGAATCCGCGTGTGCACTTGTTCTTCGGCGGCCGCTATCCCTGCGAGCTCTACGACCTGCCCACCCTGTGGCAGATCGCCTCACACAATCCGTGGCTGTCGGTGACCCCGGTATCGGAGTACGCGAGCGACCCGGCATGGGCCGCCGACTATCCCGACGTGACCCCGCCGCGGGGATTGCACGTGCGGCAGACCGGACGACTGGCCGAGGTGGTCACCCGCTACGGCAGCTGGGGAGACCGCCAGATTTTGGTCTGTGGCGGGCCGGAGATGACGCGGGCTACCGTGGCAGCATTGGTCGCCAAAGGAGCACCCCCACAACGTATTCAACACGACCCGTTGTCGGAGTGAGACGTGACTGATCTCGAGCCCTGCGTATTGTCCGATCCGTCATCGTCACTGACGGCGACGTTCATTCCAGGCGCGGGCATGATCGGGACGTCGCTGTGCGACGACGGCGTGGAACTGCTCGGCCAGCGCCGGGGCGTGGCCAGCTACGTTGCCGAGCACAAGACCATGGGCATCCCACTGTTGTACCCGTGGGCGAATCGCTTGAGCGGCAACGGCTACCAGGTAGGCGCTACCCAAGTAGCGCTGTCCCCAGGAATCGGCGGGGTGCACGCCGACGAATACGGCGCCCCGATCCACGGCACCCTGGCCGGGGATGCCGGTTGGCGGGTGAGGGCGCTATCGGCATCGGCGTTGACCGCAGAACTCGACTTCGGGACCCGCCCGGATCTGCTGGCGACGTTCCCGTTCCCGCATCTGCTGGAGTTGGCCGTCACGCTGGCCGACCGCACACTGACGGTGCGCACCACGGTCACCGCCACCAGCGACGCGGCGGTGCCGCTGTGCTTCGGCTTCCATCCCTATCTTCAGCTTCCCGGCGTGCCCCGGGCGCAGTGGGTCATCGAGACCCCGACGATGCGGTCCCGGATCGTCGACGCCCACAACATCCCGTCCGGTGCAACCGAGCCACACCCGGCGTCGACAGAATTGTTGGGCAACAAGGTGTTCGACCACGGATTCGACGAAGTGGCGCCGGGAGCGGTGTTCGCGGTCTCCGGCGGCGGTCGACGCATCGAGGTGCGGTTCGACCTGGGCTATCCGGCGGCGCAGATCTATGCGCCGGCCACCGAAGACGTGGTCTGCTTCGAGCCGATGGCCGCACCTACCGACGCATTGCGCCGGGGCGGCTATGCGGTGGCAGATCTGGGCCAGCCCGGTGTGGCCCAGTTCTCCATCCGCCTCCGCTGATGCGATGAAGGAACGGCTAGCGGCGCGGTTGCCAGACCACCACGGCGGTGCTCTTGGGCAGCACCGCGACCTCGCGACGCTGGTTGGCCCGCAACATCTCCAACTCCGCCGTCATCTCCTTGACCCGCGACTGCAGCGCCTCGACCTGATTGCTCAGCTCGATGATCCGCTTGATGCCGGCCAGATTGACGCCCTCGTCGTGAGAGAGCCGCTGCACCTCGCGCAGCATGTCGACGTCGCGCTCGGAGTAACGCCGTCCGCCACCGGAACTGCGCTGCGGACTGACCAAACCGATCCGGTCATAAGTCCGCAACGTCTGGGCGTGCATCCCAGCCAGCTCGGCGGCCACCGAGATCAGGAAGGTGCGGGCACTGTCCGACTTACTCATGATCGGTTACCCGCCCATCCGGCCCGCGGGTCGAACCCGCTGGCTTGCTCGGCTGCGGCGTACGCCTCAAGCGCCTCCTGCGCCTGGCCTTCCAGATTCGGTGGGACCGCGACCTTGACGGTGACCAGTAAGTCGCCGCTGCCGCCGCCGCGCTTGGGCACACCGCGCCCGCGCACCCGCAGAATCCGGCCGTCGGCGGTTCCCTTCGGCACTCGCACGCCGACCTTGCCGTCCAGCGTCGGCACCGAGAGCGTGGTGCCCAAGGCAAGCTCGGAGAAGCTCACCGGGATGGTGACGGTCAGGTCGTCGCCGTCACGCCCGAAGACCTTGTCCGGACGCACCCGCACCGTCACGTACAGGTCACCCGAGGGCGCGCCGCGCAGACCGGCCTCGCCCTGGCCCGCCAGCCGAATCCGTTGACCGTCTTCGACTCCCGGCGGAATCCGCACATTGATAGTGCGAGTCCGGGCTGCCCGCCCGGTTCCCTTGCACTCCGAACACGGGTGCTCGATGATTGACCCGCTGCCACGACAGTCGGTACACGGCTCCGAGAACCCGAAGGCGCCCTGGTTACTGCTGATCACTCCGGATCCGTTGCACGAGGCGCAGACTCGGGGGCTGGTGCCCGGCCGGGCGCCACTGCCGTGACAGTTGGTGCACGGCGCGGCACTGGTCAGCCGCAGCGGCATCTCGACGCCCTTGGTGGCTTCCAGGAAGCTCAGCTCGGAGTCGGTCTCCAGGTCGTTTCCGCGCCGGGGCCGGCTGGGCCGTTGCTGTGCGCCGCGCCCGAACAGGCCGCCGAAGAGATCACCGATGTTGGCCCCGCCGGTCTGCCCGGCAGCGCCGAACAGGTCGTTGAGGTTGAACTCGGTGCCGTCGCCGCCGGTGGAGAACCGGTCGAAGTTACCGCCGCCGAATCCGTCGCCGCCGTTGAAGCGCCTCCCGAAACCGCCGCCGGCGAACAGCCGACGGGTCTCGTCGTACTCCTTGCGCTTGGCCTCATCGGACAACACGCTGTAGGCCTCAGACACCGCCTTGAAGCGCTCCGCGGCCGCCGGGTTGTTGGGGTTCTTGTCCGGATGCAGCTCGGAGGCCAACTTGCGGTAGGCGCTTTTGATCTCTTTTTCGCTGGCGTTGGAGGAGACGCCCAACTCCTTGTAGAAGTCCTTTTCGACCCATTCACGCTGAGCCACGCCGCGTCACCTCCTTACCTGTCAATTCTGTTCAGCAGTGTCGCCGTCGACAACCTCGGCCCCGGCGTCCGGGACGGTGTCGACCACCCCGACCATCGCGTGCCGCAGCACCTGCTCGCCGAGCTTGTAGCCCTGCCGCAGGACGGTGCCGATCACCGAGTGAGTCCCGTCGCCCTCATGCTGGACCGCCTCGTGCAGCGACGGGTCGAACTCGTCGCCCTCGGCACCGAACGATGTCAGTCCCATACCGGTAAGCACACCGGTCAGCTTGTCCGCCAACGCTTTCAGCGGACCCGCTTCCAGGTCGCCGTGGCTGCGGGCTCGGTCCAGATCGTCGAGGATCCCGAGTAATTCGGTCACCACTGCGGCCTTGGCCCGGTCCGCGACACCTTGCTGATCGCGCAGCGCCCGCTTGCGATAGTTGGCGAAGTCCGCCTGTACCCGCTGCAGGTCAGCGGTCAGCTCGGCGACCTGGTCGGCCTGGTCACCATCGGTGGCCGAGTCCTCCGGCGCCGGCCCACTAGGGGCCGGCTCGGAGGAACCCTCCCGCACCTCACCGGTTTCCGGGTCGATGCGCCGCTTATCGGTGACGGTGATGGTCTCCGGAGACGGTTCGCGCGAGTTCTCTTCACTCACTTGGTGTCTCCGTCGTCGACCACCTCTGCGTCCACGACGTCGTCGTCGCCACCGGACCCGGCACCCGCTCCTTCAGAGGCGGCCTGCTCGGCCTGGGTGGCCTCGTAGATCGCCTGTCCGAGCGCTTGCGACTCGACGCCCAGCTTCTCCATCGCGGACTTGATGGCGCCGATGTCGGTGCCCTCCAACGCCTTCTTCGCGTCGCCGATCGCGGCGTCGACCTTGCCCAAGGTGTCCTCAGGAACTGCAGCGCCGCCCCCAGACTCTTTAGCTTCGCGCTGCTCTTTGACGAACTTCTCCGTCTGGTAGACCAGCGACTCGGCCTGGTTGCGCACGTCGGCCTCTTCGCGACGCTTGCGGTCCTCCTCGGCGTGCGCCTCGGCGTCCTTGATCATCCGGTCGATCTCCTCCTGGGATAGGCCGGAGCCCTCCTGGATCTTGATCGTGTTCTCCTTGCCGGTGCCCTTGTCCTTGGCGGTCACATGCACGATGCCGTTGGCGTCGATGTCGAAGGTGACCTCGATCTGCGGGACACCGCGCGGGGCCGGCGGGATACCGGTCAGCTCGAATGAGCCGAGCAGCTTGTTGTGCGAAGCGATTTCACGCTCACCCTGGAAGACCTGGATCTGCACCGACGGCTGGTTGTCGTCGGCGGTGGTGAAGGTCTCACTGCGCTTGGTCGGGATGGTGGTGTTGCGCTCGATCAGCTTGGTCATCACGCCGCCCTTGGTTTCGATACCCAGCGACAGCGGGGTGACGTCAAGCAGCAGAACGTCTTTCACCTCACCCTTGAGCACGCCAGCCTGCAGCGCGGCGCCCACGGCGACAACCTCGTCCGGGTTGACGCCCTTGTTGGGCTCCTGGCCACCGGTCAGCTCCTTGACCAGTTCGGTGACCGCGGGCATCCGGGTGGAACCACCCACCAGCACCACGTGGTCGATCTCCGACACCGAGATACCGGCGTCCTTGATCACCGACTGGAACGGCTTGCGGGTGCGGTCCAGCAGATCCTGGGTGATCTTCTGGAACTCCGAACGGGTGAGCTGCTCGTCGAGGAAGAGCGGGTTCTTGTCGGCGTCGACGGTGATGTAGGGCAGATTGATCGAGGTGCTCTGCGAGCTGGACAGCTCGATCTTGGCCTTCTCGGCCGCTTCACGCAGCCGCTGCATGGCCATCTTGTCCTTGGTTAGGTCGATGCCCGAGGTGCCCTTGAACTTGTCGACCAGCCAGTCGACGACACGGTCGTCCCAGTCGTCGCCGCCGAGGTGGTTGTCACCGGAGGTGGCCCGCACCTCGACCACGCCCTCGCCGATCTCCAGCAGGGAGACGTCGAAGGTGCCGCCACCGAGGTCGAACACCAGGATGGTCTGTTCCTTGTGACCCTTGTCCAGTCCATAGGCCAGCGCGGCCGCGGTGGGCTCGTTGACGATGCGCAGCACGTTCAGCCCGGCGATCTGACCGGCTTCCTTGGTGGCCTGACGCTGAGCGTCGTTGAAGTAGGCCGGCACGGTGATCACCGCGTCGGTGATGTCCTCACCGAGGTAGGCCTCCGCGTCACGCTTCAGCTTCATCAGCACGCGGGCGCTGATCTCCTGCGCGGTGTAGTCCTTGCCGTCGATCTCGACTTTCCAGTCCGAGCCGATGTGGCGCTTGACCGAGCGGATGGTGCGGTCGACGTTGGTGACCGCCTGGTTCTTGGCGGGCTGGCCGACCAGCACTTCGCCGTTGCGGGCGAACGCGACGACCGATGGGGTGGTGCGCGAACCCTCCGAATTGGCTACGACGACGGGGTCGCCGCCCTCCAGCACTGCGACGCACGAGTTGGTGGTCCCGAGGTCGATTCCGACCGCACGAGCCATTGTGGTTCCTCCCTGATAGACGATATCCCTAGTCTGAGCGGACTGCGCTCAAGGATGCTCCTTCAGCGGCTTGGCTGTCAACCCAGACTTGAGTGCTTATGACTCAACTTGTCGAGGAGGTCAACGGGTGCGGACGCGGATTTGTTCCCGAGGGGAGGATGGGTCGTTCGCCGAGCGATTCCTGACCCGGTAAATCAGGCCCGGACCAGGCCAGCGTAGGCCTGGCGGCCCGCTCGCGTCGAGGGAACGTTGAGGGTGATCAGCAAGACGATGCCGAAGAACAGGCAGGTGACTGCGGTCGCCACCGCGCTGCCGGTCAGTCGACACAGCGCGAGCGGCCCGATGATCCAGTACGCCTGCGCGGTAACCAGGCCCGGGCGGTAGCCGCGGGCGACCACGCTCCACACCGTGTGCGAGATCGCGTTGCCGATGGCGCCGTAAACGATAAAGAACAGTGCCGGCATCAGCAGGTAGCGGGCACCGAGGTAGAAGACCGACAGCGCGCAAGAGGTGAAGACGGCATAGGCGGCCATATTGAAGGTGACGAACAGGTTGTCGGAGTACGGGCTGCCGCCGTAAAGGATCGGAAAGAAGGTCTTGAAGTCGGTCCTGAACTCCTCGGCGAAGTGCAGGAACTGCACGACCAGCGCGGCGAAGAAGTACGGCACGAACTGGTCGGCGGCGGGCAGGTCCACGTGGTGGACGAACATCCACGACAGCACCAGCCAGCTGACGGCCACGCCGGGCACGAAGGTGACGATCAATGACCGCCCGGAGCTGATGCGGCTGAACCCGGCGGCCATCGCCACGGCTATCGCGGTTCCGATGCCGAATTCCAGACTCGTCATGTCGCGCTCCCGTCAGTCGGTGAGGTGGTCAGTCGGTGAGGTGAAGGCGCAGACGCGGAAGTAGTCGAGGTGCTCGGCGGCCATGCGGCGTGCGTCGGCGAGATCGGACGGATCGGCGTCGTGGCGCAGGAAGAGAAAGCGGATGACGTTGAGCGGCGCGAGCAGCTCCCACACGATCTGGCGTGCGGGTACGTCGCGGCGCAGGTGTCCGGCGTCTTGCCAGGCCTCGAATACCGGCGTCAGGAGGCTTCGGGCCACTTCGATGCTGTCCGCCAGGTCTGCGCCTGCGCCGGCTCGCCCGCCCTCGCGCAACAACACTGCCGTGAACATCCGCACTTCTGGATCACTCCAGTGCGCCAGCAGACGCTCGACGGCGGCGGGAATCACCACCGCTGGGGCGGCGCCGCGGATCACCGCCGGGTCCATACCCAGAAGCGCCGGAGTCGGCGGGCCCATCGACTCGACCAAACGGTCGAATATCGCCTGCTTACTGGCAAAGTGCGAATAAAGAGCAGCGTCGGTGACGCCGACGGCCGCGGCGATCTGACGTACCGAGGTCGCCGCGAAGCCCCGCTCGGCGAACAGAGCCAGCGCCGCCGACAAGATGCGCTCCGCAGTGGGCTCGGCATCCGAGGCCGGAGGCCTGCCGATACGAGCTTTCGCCTTGCTCGTCCTCATCACCCTAAACTAAGCGGCCGCTAACTTAATTGTCAAGGGTCCCGGCTATCAGTTGCTCGCCGCACCTCCGGCGAAGTCCGGGTGCACGCCGGGGATCAAGTCCGCGCCGGCAGCAACGCGCTGCAGCAGGCCGCGCAGCGTGTTGCGCTCGGCCGGCGAAAGAGGTTCGGTCACCGCACTCTCCAGCTCCCGGCCCGCGCGATCGAGGTCCGGCAGGAGGTCACGGGCCCGGTCGGTCAGCGTGATCGCGAACGCGCGTCGATCCTGCGCGCAGGTCTGGCGTTCGACCAGGCCGTCGGACTCCAACGCGTCGATCACGGAGACCATCGCGTTGCGGTGGATGCCCAACCGCGCCGACAGCTGGCGCTGGGACTGGCCGTCGTGGGTGGCCAACGCCATGAGCACGGCGTAGGTCCGGGGTTGCACCCCGAGCCCGGCCGCGCGGCGCCCAAACTCCGTCGCCATGTGCGCGCCGAGTTGGGACAACAGAAACGGGATGCGTTCATCGAGCGCGGTAATGCCCGTCGGCCGGTCACTCATAGATCGCACACTAGCACTCTTAGTGATAGTCATATATTGTGATCATCATATTTAGTGACTATTGAAGGAGGGTAGCGGTGGAAATCGCTTTGTTCGGCGCGAACGGTCAAACCGGCCGTCTGGTAACCGCGGCGGCCCTGAGGGCCGGCCACCGAGTTAGGGCCGTCACTCGTTATCCGAGTCAATTTCCTTTGACCGGAAGCGGGTTGACCGTGGTGGCCGCGGACGCCCACGACGCGTCAGCCGTGCGGTCTGCGGTGGCCGGTGTCGATGCCGTCGTCTCAACACTCGGCGTCACGTTCACCCGCGAGCCGGTCGACACCTACTCGGTGGGGACCGCCAACATCGTCGCCGCCATGGACGCCGCCTCGACGCGGCGCCTAATCGTTGTCAGCTCGACGGCCGCATTCCCGATGCGCCGCAGCCGCATCCCGTTGAGCCTGCGCCTCGTCGAGCCCATCTTGACCAAGACGATCGGCAAGACCGTCTACGCCGACATCCGTCGCATGGAGAGTGTTGTCCGTGGCAGTGGCCTGGACTGGACGATCGTCCGACCTTCCGGCCTGTTCGATCTGCCCGCACCCACCGACTATCTGCGCGGCGAGATCGACCCCGTGGGCGCGTTCACCGCGCGCATCGACTTGGCCGACTATCTGGTGACCCTGGCAGCAGACCCGATGAGTGCCGGACGCACCGTCATCGTGTCCACCACCGAGAGCACCCCGAGTCTGTGGCAGATGATCCGGCGGGAAGCGGGTTCTCGTGATGACGCCGGTCCCGCTTCGGCGACGGCCTCATGACTCGGTTCGCCCCGGTGGCCGGCTTCGCCGCGGTGCTGTTCAGTGGCATGTTCGCGGGCTTCCTCACCGCCGTTTTGGTTCTCGAAGTCACTTTGCGCCGCTACGGTGGCGACGTCTACACGCAGGTCCGGCTCATCGAACTCGAGCACCTCGACGATCTGGCCACCGCACTGCTGCTGCCGGCCATTTTGGCCGCCGCGGTGCTGACCATCACCATGACCCGCCGGACCGGCGACCGCCGGCTGGTACCGGCCGCCGCCGTAGCGCTACTTACGACGAGCCTGCTGATCAGCGTGGTCGTCAGCGTGCCGATCAACACCGAACAGCTGAACTGGACGGTGTCCTCACCGCCGGGTGACTGGGCGACAGTGCGCGACCGCTGGCAGGTGGCTCACCTCGCCCGCACCACCACCGCGGTCCTCGCCTTTGCCCTGCTGACCTCGGCGACGGTTCCACTGCGCTGGTCACGCCGCGCTGCCGACCATCACCTGCGAAAGACCATCACCCGCGAATCCAACGGAAGGTGATCGGAGATGACGAAGAAGAACCTCGAAACGTCCATCAGCATCAACGCTGCGCCCGAGACGGTCTGGAGCTTGGTCTCCGACCTGAGTCAGATGCCGAATTGGAGTCCGCAGTGCCGATGGATGCGGCTGGTGGGGCCGTTGCGCCAAGGTGCTTACACCGTCAACATCAACCGCCAGGGCAGCAAAGTCTGGCCGACAGCGTCCAAGATCGAACGCCTCGAACCCCAGCGAATCATCGCCTTCCGCACGCTGACCAACGACAGCACCTGGACGTTCGAGATCGAGGCAACCTCGGAAGGAACCCGACTGACCGAGCGGCGGCTGGTGCCCCCGCAAGGCACCGGCTGGATGTCGAAAACAATCGTCAATCTCGTGCTCGGCGGGGAGGACAGCTTTGACGACGAGATGATCGAGGGCATGCGGGCCACGCTGGCAGCACTCAAAGCGGCCGCCGAGCGTGCCCATCCGCAGCACGGCTAGGCCGCCACGCGCAGGGCAGTGATGAGTCCAACCACCACAAGCCGTCTCCCTCCCCCGGCAACCTGATCACCCGCGGTGCGGTGATCAGGTCGTCGCCGGAATGCTTCGGAAGCCGTGCAACGTGGCCAGCCCGCGTGGTGTCGGGGCTCCGTCGAGCCGCAGGTCGGGGAACCGTTCGAACAGTGCTTGCAGCGCGATGGTGGCCTCCATGCGGGCCAGGTTGGCGCCGAGGCAGGCGTGGATACCGCTGCTGAACGACAGATGCTCTTTGGCGTTGGCCCTGGTGATGTCGAAGCGGCGGGGCTCGTCGAACATGCCGGGATCGTGGTTGGCACCGCCTAGCAGCAGGGCCACCGTTTCGCCCGCGGCGAGGTGATACCCGGCAAGCTCGAGATCACAGAGGGCGTTGCGCGATGTCATCTGGACCGGGCTGTCGAAGCGCAAGACTTCCTCGACCGCGCCCGGCCACAACTGGGGGTCCTCGCGCAGCTTCGCCAACTGTTCCGGGTGGCGCAGTAACAGCACGATCGCGTTGCCGATCAGATTGATGGTGGTCTCGAAACCCGCGCCCGCGAGCAGCAACGCTGTGACGCCCAGTTCGCGTCGGTCAAGGTCGCCGTCGCGGATGATTTGGCTGTAGATGTCGTCGCCGGGGTTGTTGCGCAACCGTTCGATGTGATCACTGAACTCGTGATCGTTTTCTCGCAGGGACTTCATGGCACACCGAAAGGTGTTCCAGGACACCCCGATATCGAGCAGCGGCGCACCGGCTTCACCCCGATCGAGCATCTTCGGCCGCTGCTCGTCGGGGATTCCGAGAATCTCGGCGATGATCAAAGCCGGTAGGGGTCCCGCGAAATCGGCGATCAGGTCCGGACGTGCTGTCGATTCCACCCGATCGAGCAGTTCATGGGTGGTCTCGACGATCCGGGTCCGCAATTTGTCGATCGCGCGAGGCGTGAACGCGCGCACCACCGCGCGCCGGTAGCGCGTGTGGTCGGGCGGATCGACCACCAGCATCGACGGTGGCTCAGCCGGATTCGGCAGCTGCGGATCCGTGCGGTTGATCAGCCAGCGAGCGGGCTTGGGCAGTCTCATATTGGCCGGATTGCTCGCTCCGAACCTGTCGTCGCGCAAGATTGCCCGGCACAGCTCATAGTCGGCCGTCACCGAGACGAACGGCGTGCGCGTCAATCGACCACGGGCACGGATCTGTTCGGTCAGCGGTTCGGGATCGCCGCCACGCAGTGGGCCGATGAGGAGGCGGGCCATCGGGTCGCCGCGCCGTGCCTGCACCGCCAGAACCGCGCGCGGAAATCCCTGCAACAGAGCCCACCGAAGCCACAGACCTGGTCTCATCGCGGCGCCCCGACCGTCGGCAGCACAAACGCCGCCCCGGCGGCGACCGTAGCCAGGTGCCTCATCAGCAGTGCTTCCGGGATCAGACCGGTGGCGCGACTGGCGGCGGCGCTGAGGAAGTCGGGCCGGACGTTGACGACTTTCCCGAACCACGCCGACTCCCGGACCAGCGGTGCCACCCGCGGCCGGCGGAACGCGGCGAACCCGGCAAACGCGGTGGGCAGATCGGGCGCCCGGTCGACGAACTCAGCCAGGATGGCGGCGTCTTCCAAGCCCTGACACCCACCTTGGCCGAGATGCGGACGCATGGGATGGGCCGCATCTCCGACCAGCACGATCGGGCCACGCGCCCAGTGCCGGGTGGGACCGCGGTCGTAGAGGTCGTCGCGCAACACGTCCTGGGGCGAGGTCGCAGCAAGGATGCTCGGGATGGGCTCACACCAGTGGGCGAACTTGGCTCGCAGATAGGCCAGTTCCCCTTCGCGCGCTCGTTGTCCCTCCGGGGCCCGCTCGGTGGCAAACCAGTAGGTCAGGTCCGGCCCCATCGGCACATGCCCGGTTTCGACACCAGGCCCCAGGGTTTCCCCCGCCAGGTCCGGATCCAGGGCGTAGGCGGCGATTCCGCGCCATGCGGTGTAGCCGACGTAGCGTCGGCGCAGCGGGCCATTGAGATGGCGGGCCAGAACCGAATGGGTGCCGTCGGCGCCGACGACGGCGTCGACGATATCGGCCGAGCCATCCGAGAGTTGCAGCGTCACAACGTCTCCCGCCGTGGCCACGCCGGTGGCGGCGAGCCCGTAGTGCAGGCTGCCCGCCGCCAGCGCATCGGTGAGGATGTCGCGAAGCACCGAGCGCTGCACCACCACGAGCGGTTCACCGAGTGCCCGTACCATCCGCTCGGCCGCCGGGCGGCGCAACCACGACCCGTCGTACCAGCGCGCTGCGCCGGCGGTGATCCGGCCGCCCGCCGCACGCACCGCATCTCCCAGACCGAGGTGGTCCAGGGCAGCCAGCGCATTGGGCCAGATACTGATCCCCGCGCCCGAGGACGTGTCGGTCCGTTGTTCGACGACGGTGACATCGTGCCCGCGCCGCTGCAGCCCGACCGCGGTCGCGAGCCCGGCGATGCCGGCCCCGACCACCGCGATCCGCTTGCTCATCGGGCCGGACCGTCTGTGTCGTGGGTAGCCAGCCAGGCGGCTCTTCGCCTATTCGACGCTCGAGAAAGCCAGGCGTCCTGGACCACTTCGGCCAGTTCGCTCTTGCTGATCGCGTGCAGGTCTGCCTCCCGAACCAGAACGGACAGATGCCCGTTGAAATGGTCAGTGCTGAAAAACGGCGTTGCGGGGTCTTGGATGAGGGCCTGTTTGTCGGCGTCCGACTCGACCCAGATCACGATGACATCGGGGTAGGCCTCGCCCGTGACGGGATCCTTGGCGTCGGGCCGCGGGGTGCGGAAGAACACAAACGACTTGCCGCCCACCTGGTAAATCGGATTGCCTTTCGGCCCTTCGATTCTGGTGACGTGGGGCATCGACGCGGCGACCTTGTGCACGTCTGCGACTCGCGCGGGTCGATCGGCCATAACCGCAACCGTAGTCACCCGTCGAACAGCAGGCGCGCGATCCGCTCGACCGTGTCCATCGGATCGGCGGCTTTTACGTCGGCAGCTACCGCGTCATTGAGCCACAGCGTCGAAAAGCCGTGCACCAACGACCAGGCCGCCAGCTCGGCGCCGGCCGGATCGGCGTGAGCCGCCGCCGAGGAAATCCTCTACCTGGCTGCCGCTATGGCGGTCGCCCTCGCCGGGTAGCGCATTAGCGCATCGCGTCGACGGCGTCGGGCAACGCGTTCAACAGCTTTTCATCGGCCGTGAGCAAAGTCAGTCGCTCCACGGTGGCCTGTGCGACCAGAATCGCATCGAACGGATCCCGGTGCGGCAAAGCAACGAGGCCCGACGCCAGGGCATGCCGACGGGTGACCGGCAGGTCACGCAGCCCGGAGCGGTCGATCGCCTCACCGAGGTCAGCGGGCAGGGTGAGCTTGCCAAGCGCCGCCTTGATGGACATCTCCCAAACACTCGCCGCGGAGACGAAGACGACCTCGCCGGAGGTAATCCGCTCGCGTGACCGCTCCCCCAATCGCGGGCTGCCGTCGAGCAACCACAGCACCACATGAGTGTCCAGCAGGAGCGCGGTCATTCGGTGCCGAACAGGGCGTTGATCGCCGGGTCGACGTCGTCGAAGCGCTCGTCGTCATAGCCGAGTCGACCGGCCGCGGTGCCGAAGGCGATGTCAACGCGCGAGTGCGGCACGAGATCGGCGACCGGCTTACCGGCACGGGCGATCGTGATCGTCTCACCGTTCTCGACCCGGGCCAGCAGGCTCGACAAATGCGTCTTCGCATCGTGGATGTTCACCGTAGACACGCACCCAGGCTACCGGACTTAGTCCAGTCGGACTAACCACAGTCGGCCGAGTGAATACCTCTACGCCCAGCGCATCGTCGGATCTCCTTTGAGAAACATCGGCAACTGGTTCAGCTCGTTGTAGCGAAACCCCAGGACCCGAGCGCCATGGGTTTAGGTCCTAACCAGCAACCCTGGTGCGTTACCCTTCGCAGCGATGTCACTTTCCCCCGAGCCGCACCTGATTTCCCCAGCTGCGCTGACCCGCGAGGACGCGGGCTACCACAAGGACCTGGCCCCCCGGCAGCTGCAGATGATCGCCCTGGGCGGTGCCATCGGCACCGGGTTGTTCCTCGGCGCCGGCGGCCGGCTCGCCTCGGCCGGGCCGGGCCTTTTCGTCGTCTACGCGGTCTGCGGCTCCTTTGCCTTCCTGATCCTGCGCGCTCTCGGCGAGCTGGTGCTGCATCGGCCGTCGCCGGGATCGTTCGTCTCGTATGCGCGCGAATTCTTCGGGGAGAAAACCGCATACGTCTCAGGGTGGCTGTACTTCCTGAACTGGTCGATGACCGGGATCGTCGACACCACCGCGATCGCCAGCTACTTCCACTATTGGCACCTGTTCGAGGTGATCCCGCAGTGGACACTGGCCCTGATCGCCTTGTTGGCAGTGCTGTCGATGAACCTGATCTCGGTGAAGCTCTTCGGCGAGCTGGAGTTCTGGGCCGCGCTGATCAAGGTTCTCGCGCTGCTGACGTTCCTGGTGGTCGGCACCATCTTCTTGGGCGGCCGCTACCAGGTCGACGGCCAGGAGACCGGTCTGCACCTGCTGACCGAGAACGGTGGACTCCTGCCGACCGGCCTGCTCCCGCTGGTGCTGGTGACCTCCGGGGTGGTGTTCTCCTACGCCGGGGTCGAACTGGTCGGCACCGCCGCCGGCGAAACCCCCAACCCCGAGAAAGTCATGCCGCGGGCGATCAACTCGGTGGTAGCCCGCATCGGGATCTTCTACGTGGGATCGGTGGTGCTGCTGGCACTGCTGCTGCCCTACACCGCTTTCAAGGAGCACCAGAGCCCGTTCGTCACGTTCTTCTCCAAGGTCGGTTTCACCGGCGCGGGCAGCCTGATGAACCTGGTGGTGCTGACCGCCGCTTTCTCCAGCCTCAACGCTGGGCTGTACTCCACCGGGCGGATTCTGCGGTCGATGGCGGTCAACGGCAGCGGCCCGGCGTTCACCGCCAAGATCTCGAAGAACGGGGTGCCCTACGGCGGCATCCTGCTGACCAGTGGCGTCGGCCTGCTCGGCGTCGTCCTCAACGCGCTACGCCCCGGACAAGCCTTCGAGATCGTGCTCAACATCGCCGCGGTGGGAGTCATGGCGGCGTGGGCGACGATCGTGGCCTGCCAGCTGCGGCTGCTCCGGCTGGCCAATGCCGGAGTGCTGAAACGACCGTCGTTCCGGATGCCGCTGGCTCCCTACAGCGGGTACGCGACCTTGCTGTTCCTGGCGGGCGTGCTGGTCCTCATGCTGTTCGATCACCGCAGCGGCCCGTTTGTGTGGGGAGTGCTGCTCATCGGCACACCAGCACTGATCGTCGGCTGGTACCTGGTGCGCGGGCGGGTACAGGCCGCGGCCGAGCTCGCTCAGACGCCCGCCGAACAGACACCGGCTGTGGCTACGCAGCCGGATCCGGACAAGTAGAAGGCCCGCAAAAACATGGCCCGCAACCGTTACGCAGCCAAACCCCCGCTGTATGGAATGGTGCTGGTCTTCTGCGCCATCGCGATCGTGGCAGTCACCGCCTACCTGCACGCCGGCTGGTGGTCACTGGTGGGTTATGCCGTTGCCGCGGTGACGGCGGTCGCCGGTACGGCGCTGGCCTTTCGGGATCTTTCCTGACCACCGGCGGTACCGCGCGTCACTACAGCCACTGATGTCACTGGATGCGTACGCTGGGCCGGAACAGATCTCAGCGGGGGAATGCGTGCGGGTACCAGACCAGTCGAAGCGTAGGGCGGCCGGAAAGCTGACGCTGGCGGCCGCGCTGCTGCTGACCGGCTGCAGCAGCACCGTCGACGGCCACCCGACCGCAGCACCGGGCGGAGGGCCACCGGAGCCGTCGCTTCGGCCACCGCGTACCAGTACCGCGCCGCCGAGCCCGCCGGGTCCGACCAAGCCGACCACCCCGAACCGGCCGGCCGACGCCATCCCGCTGCCGCCCGACGACAACGGTTACGTCTTCATCGAGACGAAATCCGGCCAGACCCGCTGCCAGATCTCGTCACCACAAGTCGACTGTGAAGCGCAGTTCACCAACACGCCGCTCAAGGACGGACAGCACGCCAACGGCGTCAGTCTCAGCGCCGACGGCACCGTGCAGTGGGTGTTGGGCAACCTGGGCGACATCCCGGTCGTCACCATCGATTACCTCACCTACCAGGCTCAAGGCTGGACGATCAATGCCGACGTCAACGGCACGCGGTTCACCAACGACCGCACCGGCCACGGCATGCTTGTCAGCATCGAGAACGTCGATACCTTCTGATTTTTCGCCCAAGTCGCCTGCCAGTCCTTTCCGTTTACGATCGGTGAAATGGCGCGCTTCGGATCTTCGGACGGTTCAGGCAAACCCAGCCAGGACCACACTCGGTCCATTCCCTACGTCCAGCGCCCGCCGCAACCACCTGGACCGGCGCCGCCTCCGTTCGGCCCCGCCAACCCGGCGCGAAACCCCGGCGATACCGGCTACCACCCGGGCAACGCCCCCACCCAATACGCCCCCTATAGCGCCTTCGACGAGCCGACCGACCCGCAGGGCACCGATTTCGCTGCACTGTCGGACACTCCGTGGTTTCGCCGCCGTTCGGTGCTGATTGCCTGGTTCGGACTCATCGCGGCGATGCTCGCGGTGGTGATCTGGGGAATCATCCAGCTGACCAGCCGCGGACCCGGCGGCGGCACGACCCCGGCAACCAGCTCGTCAAGCGCCACCAGCAGCACCAGCACCAGCACGACACCTCGACGACGGCCCCGCCCCGGCAGGCCCCGCCGCAGCACCCCCCGACACAGCAGGCACCGCCCGAAAGCGAGCCGCCGCACCATCACCTACCGCATCTGCCGTCGGTGATCACCATTCCGCCGATCCCCAAGGTTCCCGAGCTACCTACGGTGATCACCCTGCCGCCGCGCCGGTAGTCCGCCGGCCCGGTACTCTCGCCGCATGCAACCACCCCGGAAGCCAGCGTGGCTCGCCGTTGACGTGGTGGCCGTGTTGATCTTCTGCGCTCTCGGCCGGCGCAGCCACGATGAGGGCATCACTCTCAGCGGCTTGGCGACCACGGCCTGGCCTTTTCTGAGCGGCACAGCGCTGGGCTGGCTGCTCTCGCGCGCCTGGCGCAGTCCCACCGCCCCCTGGCCCACCGGGGTGACGGTCTGGATTTCGACGGTGCTGATCGGCATGCTCTTGCGCGAAGCGACCTCGGCCAGTGTGGCGAAGAGTTTCATCGTGGTCGCTTCGACGGTGACCGCGGTGTTCCTACTCGGCTGGCGAGGTGTGGTCGAGCTTGTCGCGCGTCGCCGTCTGGCCAGCTGACGGGTTTCCGCCAGTGTCGTCGCGGGATTTCGTCAGGCGCGGCACCTACCCTCGGTGCGTGTGAACCGATCGCCGGACGACCCGAACAACGAACCGACCCAGATGGCCGGGTACCACTACGGCGGCAACGGTAACTACGGCGAGCCGGCCTACTACAGCGAGTACCGCGAGCCCACTGGCCGCCAGCCCGAGCCGACCGAACCGCCGCCGCCACGTACTCCGTGGTATCTGCGACCAGTCGCGCTGGTCGGCCTGGGCGTGCTGACCGCAATCCTGATCGCCCTCCTGGTGTGGGGCATGGTCCGGCTGCTGAACAAGGAACCGAGCCCCACCGCGCCGGCGACCAGCTCGGTGACGTCCACCAACGCCGCGGCCGCCAAGGCGGCGGCGGCCCCACACGGCCAGAACACCCGGCGTGCGGCCAGCAGGCCAACAAGTCCCGTCATGGACAGGCCGACCACCACCGCACCCCCGAGCACGACAACAGCACCGAGCACCACGGCTGCCCCAGTCACACCTACGCCGACCCGACAGCCGCCGGAGATCGTCATCCCGCTGCCCGGACTCTGATTTCCACTGTCCGAGCGAGCGTCCGAACCGTCGCCCGCCGATACAGTTAGGCCAGCCTTTGTCGCGCCGAACGACCTCGGAGTGGCACTATGAGCGAGCACCGAGCAGGGCTTGAACTGGTGCTGCGCAAGATTGGCGGTAAGTTACCCGTCAGTAACCATAGCTAAGTTACTGATCGGTAACTTGTGGATGGGAGAGGCTCTCCGTGACCGAAAATACCCAGATGCTGATCAGGCTGGTGGTCGGCCTGTCCATGACGGGACTTGTTGGCCTGCTGGCCGCACGCCGGGTGTTCTGGCTCTTCCGACTGGTCATGTCCGGTCAGAAGGTCGGCGCCGAGCGGACCAACGACATCAGGGCCCGGATCGAGACCCAGATCCGTGAGGTCGCCGGCCAGGCCAAGCTGCTGAAGTGGAACATCCCGGGTATCGCGCACTTCTTCACCATGTGGGCGTTCTTCGTTCTGATCACGGTGTACATCGAGGCCTACGGCCAGATGTTCACCCCACACTTCGCCATCCCGATCGTCGGCCACTGGGACTTCCTGGGCTTCATGCAGGACTTCTTCATCACCGCGGTCACCCTGTCGATCTTCGTGTTCATGGTCATCCGGGTCCTGCGCAACCCGACCGAGCACGGCCGGTCGTCCCGGTTCTACGGCTCGCACAACGGCGGTGCGTGGCTGATCCTCGTGATGATCCTCAACGTGGTCTGGACCTTCCTGCTGCTGCGCGGCGCCGCGGTCAACACCGGCACCCTGCCCTACGGCAAGGGCGCCTACCTGTCGCATCTGATGGGCAAGCTCATGGCACCGTTGGGGCTCGCCGTCAACGAGAACATCGAGACCGGCGCTCTGCTGCTGCACGTTGCGGTGGCACTGGGCTTCCTGCTGATCGTGCTGCACTCCAAGCACCTGCACATCTTCTTGGCCCCGATCAACGTCACCTTCAAGCGACTGCCCAACGCGCTGGGCCCGCTGCTGCCGATCGAGTACCAGGGCGAACCGCTGGACTTCGACAACCCGCCGGAAGACGCGGTGTTCGGCCGCGGCAAGATCGACGACTTTACCTGGAAGGGCATGCTCGACTTCGCCACCTGTACCGAGTGTGGCCGCTGCCAGTCGCAGTGTCCCGCCTGGAACACCGGCAAGCCACTGAGCCCCAAGTTGGTCATCATGGACTTGCGTGACCACTGGATGGCCAAGGCCCCCTACCTGCTCGGCGACAAGCCGATGCCGACCGGCGAGGTCGATCTGGCCGACGCCCAGCCGCTGCCCGGCCACCACGTACCGGAGAAGGGCTTCGAGCGTATCGGCGGCTCCGGCCCGGAGCAGGCCGTCCGCCCACTGGTGGGCACCGCCGAAGAAGGCGGCGTGATCGACCCCGACGTGCTGTGGTCCTGCACCAACTGTGGCGCCTGCGTCGAGCAGTGCCCGGTGGACATCGAGCACATCGACCACATCGTCGACATGCGCCGCTACCAGGTGCTGGTGGAGTCCGAGTTCCCCTCCGAGTTGGGTGTGCTGTTCAAGAACCTGGAGAACAAGGGCAACCCGTGGGGGCAGAACGCCAAGGAGCGCACCTCCTGGATCGACGAGCTCAACTTCGACATCCCGGTCTACGGCCAGGACGTCGACAGCTTCGACGGGTTCGAGTACCTGTTCTGGGTGGGGTGCGCGGGCGCCTATGAGGACCGCGCCAAGAAGACCACCAAGGCCACCGCGGAGCTGCTGGCCGCTGCCGGCGTGAAGTTCCTGGTGCTGGGCACCGGGGAGACCTGCACCGGCGACCCGGCCCGGCGTGCCGGCAACGAATTCCTGTTCCAGCAGTTGGCCTCTCAGAACGTCGAAATGCTCAACGAAGTGTTCGACGGCCTGGACAAGCCAGACCGCAAGATCATCGCCAGCTGCCCACACTGCTTCAACACGATCTCTCGTGAATACCCGCAGCTGGGCAGCGAATACACGGTGCTGCACCACACCCAGGTGCTCAACCGGCTGGTTCGCGACAAGCGACTGATTCCGGTCGCTCCGGTGTCGCGGGAGGTCACCTACCACGACCCGTGCTTCCTGGGCCGCCACAACAAGGTCTACGAGCCGCCACGTGAGCTGGTCGAGGCGTCGGGCGCCAACCTGGTCGAGATGCCGAGAAACAAGGACCGCTCGTTCTGTTGCGGCGCCGGCGGCGCCCGGATGTGGATGGAAGAGCACATCGGTAAGCGGGTGAACCATGACCGCGTCGACGAGGCGCTGGCCACCGGTGCCACCACCATCGCCACCGGCTGCCCGTTCTGCCGGGTGATGGTCAGCGACGGCCTCGACGACCGCATCGAAGCCTCCGGACGTTCCGATGTGGACGTGCGTGACATCGCCCAGCTGCTGCTGGAGTCCCTCGACATGGACGCGGTGACGTTGCCGGCCAAGGGCACTGCCGCCGAGGCCGCCGCCAAGGCCGGTCCGAAGAAGGTCGAGGAGAAGGCACCGGCGCCGGCCGCCGTGGCCACCGCGACCGCGGAGAAGCCGGCTGCCGAGGTCAAGGCCGCGGCCCCGCCCCGGTGAAGGGGCTCGGGATGGCCGGTGGCGCCAAGCGCCCGGGTGCCAAGAAGGCGGCCCCAGCCGCCGCCCCCGCGGCCAGCGCTCCCGCACCCGCGGCGCCCGCAGCTCCCGCAGAGCCGGCCGCACCCGCGACTCCGGCCGCTCCGGTCAAGGGCCTGGGCATGGCAGCAGGCGCCCGCAAGCCCGGGGCCAAGAAGGCGGCCCCGGCCGCCGAGCCTGCCCAAGCCGCCCCGGAACCGGCTTCCGCGCCGGTTGCCGTCGAGCCCGAGCCTGCGCAGGCGGCTCCCGAGGCTGCTCCGGCAGCGGAGGCGCCCAAGGAACAGCCGCCGGTGAAGGGGCTGGGCATCCAGCGCGGGGCGAAGCCACCGGGCAAACGCTGAGATAACAAGTTGGGGCCGTGTGCATGCACATACGGCCCCAACTTGTTTCTCGGGCAAATTTTGATTGGACAGTTATGGGACCATTGTCAACGTGACCGCTCACCAGTTGCCGCACCAGATGCCCTGGCCTGCCACCGGCAGTGCGCCTCGGCAGCGTACGTTCGCGCAGTCCACCAAACTGCAGGACGTTCTCTACGAGATCCGCGGTCCGATCCACGCCCAGGCCGCCCGGATGGAGGCCGAGGGGCACCGCATCCTCAAGCTCAACATCGGCAACCCGGCGCCGTTCGGGTTCGACGCGCCCGACGTGATCATGCGGGACATGATCCAGGCACTGCCGTATGCACAGGGCTACTCGGATTCCCAGGGCATCCTGCCGGCCCGGCGCGCGGTGGTCACCCGCTACGAGCTGGTTGAGGGATTCCCGCGCTTCGACGTCGACGATGTCTACCTGGGCAACGGCGTATCCGAGCTGATTTCGCTGGTGCTGCAGGCGCTGTTGGACAACGGCGACCAGGTGCTGATCCCGGCCCCGGACTACCCGCTGTGGACGGCGTCGACCTCGCTGGCCGGCGGCACGCCGGTGCACTATCTGTGCGACGAGACCCAGGGCTGGCAGCCCGACATCGCCGACATGGAATCGAAGATCACCGAACGCACCAAGGCGTTGGTGGTGATCAACCCCAACAACCCGACCGGCGCGGTCTACAGCCGCGAGGTGCTCAGTCAGATCGCCGAATTGGCCCGCAAGCATCAGCTGTTGCTGTTGGCCGACGAGATCTACGACAAGATCCTCTACGACGACGCCGAGCACACCAGCCTGGCCACCCTGGCGCCGGATCTGTTGTGTTTGACCTTCAACGGCCTGTCGAAGGCCTACCGGGTGGCCGGCTACCGCTCCGGTTGGCTGGCGATCACCGGCCCCAAGGAGCACGCGACCAGCTTCCTGGAGGGCATTAACCTGCTGGCCAACATGCGACTGTGCCCGAATGTGCCGGCCCAGCACGCCATTCAGGTGGCGTTGGGCGGCCACCAGAGCATCGACGACCTGGTGCTGCCGGGTGGGCGGCTGCTCGAACAGCGGGACGTCGCCTGGAGCAAGCTCAACGAGATCCCGGGCGTCTCCTGCGTGAAGCCCCGCGGTGCGCTGTACGCGTTCCCGCGACTGGACCCCGAGGTCTACCCGATCGACAACGACGAGCAGTTGGTCTTGGACCTGTTGCTGCAGGAGAAGATCCTGGTCACCCAGGGCACCGGGTTCAACTGGCCGGCGCCGGACCACCTGCGCATCGTGACGCTGCCGTGGGCTCGCGACCTGTCCAGCGCGATCGAGCGCCTGGGCAACTTCCTGGTCAGCTACCGGCCCTAGTTCTTGGGCGAGCGCATGCTGCCACCGGAATCGCGTGGGAGACAATGCCGATGCCCCAGCCGAGGATGGGCCAGACCGGCCAGAAGTACCACGCACCGGCGAACACCGCGGTCACCAACCAGATGCCGATCATCAACACCGACACCCCCAGGTAAGCGGCCAGGTGAATCTGGACGCCTCGTCGGGCAGCAGCGCTGCGCTGCGCACGACGGCGCGGGTCTCGCCTGATGATCTGCGCGACAGGTAGATCGGCAACCAGATCATTGAGCGGTCCGGCGGTTTGAGCCTCAAACGCTCGGGCCAGTCGTGTCTCGTATTCCTGCATCGACAGGTATCCCTGGGTGAATGCCTGACCGAGCTGGTCGGCGGCACAGGCCCGCTCCGGATCACCCACGCGTACAGCAGATTCCGATGGCGTGACGAATCTGGTGGTCATGTCGCACCCCTATTGCCCGGTCGGCACCCAGTTGCCGTGGAATCCGGCGGGAACACGGTGTGGCAGGTGGATGGCCGCGATGTCACCCAACGTGGCGGCGTCCAGGACCGCCAGCTCGCTGGTGTCCGTCGAACTGTCGTAGACGAAGCCCATCAGGACACCGTCATCTTCGGCCGCGGCCGCCGACTTCGGATGGAAAACGAACTCACCCAACTGTTTTCCCTCACCGAACGAACGTGTCGCTGCCGAACCGCCGACCAGGTCGTGCTTGAGCAGCGTCGCGTCGGGCACCACGCCGTTGCCGATACTGACCGCGTAGCCGAACCGGTGCCGCTTGCCGACCAATCGTTCGTCAACCCGGGGAAACTCTTGACCACGGTCGTCCACCCGAGATTCGCGAACCTTGCCGTCGGCCAGGTCGACGGTCCAACGTTCCAGCGTGGGCAGACCCTCGGCGGGGCCACGCATCTCGGTGTCGAACATCTTCGGGTGCCGGACCACGTCGAGTACGACGGTGTCGCCCTCGTCGTAGGCATTCATCGGATGGAACACGTAGCACGGTTCGATCTCGAACCACCGAACATCCGCGTTGCCCCCGTCACGTGGCATTACGCCCACCCGCGCAGGGTATTTCGGGTTCCACCGATACGGCATGGTGCGCACGCTGTTCTTGGGCATCGGCAACCGGGCCATGATCGGGTCCGGGATGCGCACCCGCCCGATCAGCGCCGACATGATCAGGCGCACCGGTAGCCGCAGACCGGGCGGCGCCGCACCCTGGGCGACCTGGCGGGTGTCGAACGTGACCGGCAGGTCATAGAAGACGACGTGCTTCTCGGTGAGCGAGAAGTCGTGCATCATCGGCGAACCGGTGACCTCGATATCGACGGTGCGCCGCGCCCGACCGTCGGTGCCGATCACCGAGTACTGGACACTGTTTCCGCGGTTGAATGCGTACGAAACGGCATGCAGCTCACCGGTGTCGGGGTCACGTTTGGGATGCGCGGTGTACCCGCCCGACAGCGTGCCGTCGAAGTCGCAGGTGCCGACGGTTTCCAGCTCGTCGGTCAGCTCGTAGCAGGCGATGCCGCCCTCGATCAGCGCGAGGGTACGCCCGGCATGTCCGATCACGTTGGTGTTGGCGCCGATCCCGGAAGCGCCGGTGTGCCGGCCGGGGCGCGGCGGTTCGCCAAGCGCGGCTGCGGTCTGCGGGCCTCGCACGTAGCGGTTGCGGTACCACTGCGCCTTGCCGTCGCGAAGGCGTACGCCGTGCACCATGCCGTCACCGATGAACCAGTGATAAAAGGCGGGATCGATTTCGCCGACCGGGTTGGGCCCGTTTCGCAGGTAGCGCCCGTCCAGGTAGTCCGGGATGGTTCCGGTCACCGCCAGCTCGGTGAGGGTGTACTCCTGTGCAATCGGTGCGAATCCGCCCTGCAGGTAGGGATTGGTCATCGGACACCTCCGGTCCATAACGATGTTATTCGCTATGTATAACACCGTTATGGCAGGATGGCAAGGGTGAATTTGAGCCCGCGCGATCGCCTGATCGAGGCCGGTACCCGACTACTGGAGAGCGAAGGCCCCGAGTCTTTGCAGGCCCGGAAAGTCGCCGCCGAAATCGGGGCCTCCACCATGGCCGTCTACACCCACTTCGGCGGCATGAACGGCCTCCTGGAGGCGATCGTCTCCGCCGCGTTCGAGCGTTTCGGCGCCGCGCTGGCGTCGGCACCCAAGACTGACGATCCGATGGCCGACTTCTTCGTGATGGGCCACGCCTACCGGGAGTTCGCGCTAGCCAGCCCGCAGCGCTATCGGCTGATGTTCGGGCTGGCCGCGCCGCAGAAGCTTCACGTTCCCGAGATGCCGGTAGCGACGGCGACCTTCGATCAACTCGTCACCGCCGTCGAGCGGATCGTCACCACCGGCCGGATCCGCGCGGACGACACCGTCGAGCTGGCCGGGCGAATTTGGAGCATGATCCACGGTGTGGTGCTCCTGGAACTTGTCGGCACGTTCGAGCAGGACGGCCGGGCCCTGACCCACATCCTCAGCCCGATGACGATCGACATGTTCGTCGGGATGGGCGACAGTCGGGAACGCGCCGAACTGTCGCTGCGGCGGGCGGCCGAGGCGATCAAGCAGACGCGCACCGAAGCCCATCCCTCGCCAGAGTGAATCTCACGACGCGTCGCCGGCGCGTCATGACGCAGGATTCCCACTCGGCGGGCGGGAAGTCACCGACGATCCAGCAATCCCATCAGGTAATCGCCGTAGCCGGACTTGCCCAGCGCTGCGGCACGGCCGGCGAGTGCAGCGTCGTCGATGAAGCCCATCCGCCAGGCGACCTCTTCGGGGACACCGATCTTGAGGCCCTGGCGGCGCTCGACGGTGCGAACGTAATCGCCGGCGTCCAGCAGTGAGTCGAACGTACCGGTGTCCAACCACGCGGTGCCCCGAGCCAGGGTCTCGACCGTGAGTCGGCCCTGATCGAGGTAGGTCTGATTGATGTCGGTGATCTCGTACTCGCCGCGCGCGGAAGGCTTGAGACCCCTGGCGATCTCAACGACGTCGTTGTCATAGAAATACAGCCCGGGTATCGCGTAGTGCGAGCTGGGCGCGGTCGGCTTCTCCACCACCGACACCGCTGAGCCGTTCACATCGAACTCGACCACACCGTAGGCCGACGGGTCGGCCATCCAATACGCGAAAATAACCGCACCGGAAAGGGATTGGTGGCGCCGCAGACTGGTCCCCAAGCCGGCGCCGTAGAAGATGTTGTCCCCCAACACCAGCACAACAGAATCGGTGCCGATGTGGTCGGCGCCGATCACGAACGCCCGCGCCAGCCCGTCGGGCTGCTCTTGAATGGCGTAGCTGATGTCGACCCCGAATGCACTGCCGTCCCCCAACAGTCGCTGGAAGGCGGGCGCGTCGTGACCGGTGGTGATCACCTGAATGTCCCGAATGCCCGCCAGCATCAGCGTGCATAGCGGGTAGTAGACCAGCGGCTTGTCGTACACCGGCAGCAGCTGCTTGCTCACGCCCCTGGTGATCGGATGCAGGCGGGTACCGGAGCCACCGGCCAGGATGATCCCGCGCATGCAGCTCAGCCTAACCGCCGTCGATGCCGCTCAGTCCACCCGATCGGCCTCGGTGAGGTCCGTGGCGGCCAGGGCGGCGTCCAGATCCTGGTGGCGGAAAACCGCGGTGACGCGGTCATGCACCACCCGGAAGGCGACTGCCTGGGCTGCACCCGCTCCCGCGGGGATCAGCTCGGCCACCACCACACCGTCGTGCACATACATCCGGCCGATTCCGGTGCTCACCTGGGCCGAAGCCGCCCACCCGCGCAATGCCTGATGACCCTGCCCGGCGCCGTTGGCGTCGGCCACTTCGATGTCGTCGCTGGACAGCTGTTCCAGGGTGTCCAGATCACCGGCGGCCAGGGCGTCGTGCCAGGCGAGGACCGTTGCGATCTCCGATGTGCTCATGCTCGCCAAAACTACCGCCCGATCAGAAGGCGGTGTGCTCGACCCAGTTCTGCCACACCGCGGCGTCGCCGAAGATCGCGATGTCGGTGTCGGCCACCGGTACCCGGCGCATTACCGCCAAGAACAGATCGCGCGCCGAGCCACGCAGGGCCACCGAGCCTTTGCCGTGCTCATGCGACCAGCTCACCGTGTCGGTGCCGGTCGGCCGGCCGATGGTCCACTCCCCTGCCGGCCCGAGGCCGTCATCGGTGGCGTGCAGATGGACACTCTGTCCGTCGGCCAGCGGTAACGCTTGTCCATTGCGCCCGACGAGTACGGGGATCAGATCCAGCAACTCGCCGATCCCGTCGGCGGCCAGCTCCGGCGACAGGGCGAAGTGGCCACCGAGCGCCAGCGCGGCATCGGCGCGGTGCACGGTCGCCTCGTGCAGCCGGCGACGCACCCACCATGAGGCCGGCCGGGGACCCATAAACGTCCAGGCCGGCGTGTGCGGCCCAGTGTGGGCGACCGCGTCCAACACACGCTGCGCGCCGTCGTGCAGCCAGTCGATCGCTGCGTCGGGCTCCGCGGGCGGCTTGCCGTCGACGACGTCGCGTGGGTCGAGGGGGCCGTCCATACGATCGGCGATGATTTGTGCGGCCCAACGGTTTCCGCGCCCGAAGTGCCGGAACAGTTGCGTCAGGTTCCACCCCGGGCAAGTGGGGATCGCCAACTGCGGATCGCCGGTGCGGATCAGCTCCCCGAACGCGCGCGTCTCATCGAGTAGTGCTGCGGCGTAGTCCACGGCCGTCAGGCTAGTGGATTCGGCGCCGGCTCAGAAGGGCCAGCCGCCGCCATGGCCGCCACCGCCGCCATGGCCGCCGCCGCCACCGCCGCCGCCGAGACCTCTGCATCGATCAGGTCCAGGTAGCCGCTGTCGGCAGCGTCGTCGGCAACCGCACTGTAGGCCAGCGCGTACTCGCCCATGGTGGCGTCATAGTCGGCCTGGTAGGTATAGCCGAGCGCAACCAGGTCCGGGTCGAGCATGCCGGTCCCTGGGTCGCGCGCCCACGCCAGTGCCGACGTCGAGGAATCGAACAGCGGCGCGTGCGCACTGGCCAGCGCCGCGCCGCGCGCCAACGCGGTCTCGGGCTCCTCGGGCACGCTCACCGGGATGGCACTGACCGCGTCCAACTCGGGCTTCACCAAGCCGACGTTGACGCCGGAACCGACCACGAACAACCCGTCGGGCCGCGACGACAGCCGGCCGACCTGGGCGGCCAGCCGGGTCAGCTCACCCACCGCGGCTTCGTCATCGGAGGGCAGGGCAACCCGCTGCACCTCGGCGATCGAGCCGTCCGACGAGTTGACGACGGCCAGGGTCGCCCCGTCCGGCTCGATGAACATCAGCGCGGTCCGCTCGTAACCGACCGACCCGCCCACCGTCTGCGCCAGTGCGGCCGCGGCCAAGAATGCCGACACCAACATCACGTTCTCGACCCGGTGATCGGCCAGCGCGTCACGCAGCTGGCCCGCTTGTAGCTGGTTGGCGACGGTCACCCCGGTCGAAGCCAGCCGGTAGCCGCTCTCCCGCGCACTTTCCTGGGTGCCCAGGATGGCCGACACGACCTGGTCGGGGAACGCCATCTCGTCGGCGTCCACCTCGAATCCGTCTTCATCAACGGTCACGCCACCGGCGCGCTCCCCCTCGACGAGAACCATGCGTACCGATGGCGGTGCCATCGAGACCCCCAGAACGATGTCCACCGCACCTCCTCCACTACGGCCGGCGAATTATTAGCCCATCTTACGACTGGCGGAGGTGAATGCCCACTCAGAAATGTAGGCCCGGCAGTGGGAACGGGAACGGAATTCCGCCGTGACCGGGGCCACCCGGGGGACCCGGGGGGCCGCCGCCGGGCCCGCCGGGCCAGCCACCGGGCCCACCGCCAGGCCCGCCTCCGGGTCCCCGGCCGGGCCCACGATGGGTGACGACATTGGCCCGCACATCGGGATGGTGCTGATTTGCCGCCCGCATCCCCACGGCCAGCGCGATCGCCAAGCCCAGCACCCCGATAACGAACAGCGCCGCGACCCCGCCGGTGACCAGCATCGGCTTGCGTTCCCGGGGCTGGATCCCGGTACTGAAGTCCAGCATCCGGGAGTCGACGAGTTCGGGATCGTCGGCGAGATCCGGAAGCGCGCCGCCCAGAACCACGCCGCTGTCCGGAAGCGCACTGTAGGCAAGTGGTTCGTTGTCAGCGGTGACGTTGTAATCCACCTCGTCGTAGGTGACCCCGCCGGGCGCGATGTACGCGTACCCGGCACTAGCCAGTGCCGGGTCCAGTTCACCGGTGCCCGGGTCCTGCGCCCAGGCCTGCGCGCGGGTGGAGAACGAAAACAGCGGGGCGTGCGCGCTGGCCAGCGCCGCTCCGCGCGCCAGCGCCATGTCCGGTTCCTCCGGCACGCTGACCGGCAGTGCGGTGGCCTTGTCCAACTCCGGTTTGATCATCGCCACGTTGACGCCCGAACCCACCACGAATAGGCCGTCGGGGTTCGACTCCAGCCGTTGCGCACCGGCGACCAGTTCGGTGATCTCACTGACGGCGCACTCGTCGTCGTTCGACAGCAGCTGGCGGTGAATCTCGGTGATCGAGCCGTCGTCAGAGCTGACGACGGCCAAGGTGGCGGCTTCCGGCTCGACGAACAGCAGCGCCGTCCGCGCGTACCGCGTCGCACTGCCCACCGACTGGGCCAGCGCCGCGGCGGCAAGAAACGCCGACACCAGCATCACGTTCTCGACCTTGCGGCCAGCCAGCGCCTCCCGTAGCGCGGTCGCCTCGGCCGGATTGCTCCAGGTCACGCCGGTGGAACTGAGCTCATAGCCGCCCTCGCGGGCGCCCTCGCGGGTCCCCAGGATCGCCGACACCACCCGCTCAGGAGCGGTCTGGCTGCCATCCACCACGTCGAAGTCCTCGTGCTCCACGGTGACCCCGTCGGCGTTTTCGCCTTCCACCAACACCATGCGGACCGCCGAGGGTGCTACCGAGACCCCAAGAACGATCTCCACGAAACCTCCCCTGCCACTGCTAATCGGCCAGGCATGCGGGCCGAACCCCCACCAGGGCTGGCCGATACCGGCTTCATCGCAGCCGCCAGGCGGCCGTCAGATCCGAGGGCTAACCGGACTTGATGAAGTTCTGGTATGAGCGGGACGGCGTCGGCCCGCGCTGGCCCTGATATTTCGACCCTACGCGCGTACTGCCGTATGGGTGCTCCGCCGGACTGGTCAATCGCAGCAGGCACAGCTGGCCGATCTTCATACCCGGCCACAACGTGATCGGCAGATTCGCCACGTTGGACAGCTCCAACGTGATGTGCCCGGAGAAGCCGGGATCGATGAAACCCGCGGTGGAGTGGGTCAGCAGGCCCAGTCGGCCCAGGCTCGACTTGCCCTCCAACCGGCCGGCCAGATCCTCCGGCAGGGTGCAGCACTCCAGCGTGGAGCCCAGGACGAACTCACCGGGGTGCAGCACGAACGGCTCGCCGGGTTTGGGTTCGACCAGCGTGGTCAGCTCGTCTTGCTGTTTTGCCGGGTCGATGTGGGTGTAGCGGGTGTTGTTGAACACCCGGAACAGGCTGTCGAGGCGGACGTCCACGCTGGACGGCTGTACCAGCGCGTCATCAAACGGGTCGATGCCCAGCCGGCCAGCAGCGATTTCGGCCCGCAGATCGCGATCGGAGAGCAGCACGGCACGAGCGTATCGCTCGGCCCCCGGCTGGGCCGGATGACCAAGCCCGTGGTGGCCACCGAATGTGCGGTTTGATTGGGTTTGCGGCCGTTCGGCCAACGATTCCGCACACTCGCGGAGCAGCCGAGCGTCCGGATGCTAGCCTTCCAAGGCACCAGTGCCGATGTAGTTCAATGGCAGAACATCAGCTTCCCAAGCTGAATACGCGGGTTCGATTCCCGTCATCGGCTCCATACATGCAGGTCAGAGAGTTTCGGAAGTTTGCCAGCAAACTCGCATCCTCGAAATACCGTACTTTCCCCGTAAATTGGTTCAGCCGTTCCCGTTGCTGGCCCATTGCTCCAGCACAGCGCGGGTATCCGGCCCCGCCGTCACCCGCTGCACGTAGTGCCCTTCGGTGGTCGCCAGCTGGGCGTGCGACAGCTGTTGCTGTGCGGCCTCGACGCCGAGCCCGTCCCGAACGACGGTGGCCACAGACCGTCGGAAGCTGTGCGGCGTCACCCACCGCAGCTCTTCGTGGGGCGCGAGCGCTTCCCGCAGCGAGGAACGGATGTTCGACAGGCTCACCAGGCCGCCGTCCCTGTTCTTCAGCACCGTGCCGTCCGGCCCTGTGACCGCGTAGAGGTCGGTGAGCACCTGGGCGCCGAACGCCGGTAGGACCACTGTGTGCGGCGGGGCGTGACCCTTGCGGGCATCCTGGCGGTGCAGCGGCTTACCGGCCACCCTCCCCGCGTCCTGCACGGTCCCGGTGACGGTGACGGTCGGCGGCTTCGCCAGAAGGTCAACATCCGGCCAGCGGATCGCCAGCACTTCCCCCGGCCGCACACCGGTGGCCGCCAGCAGCTCCACGAACGCCGGCAACATCAGGCCCCGCCGCGGCCCCGGCCCATTCCTCCCGCACCACAGCTCGACGGCCCGCCGCACCTGCTCCAACTCCATGCCTGTGAGCGCCCTGGCCGGCTTGCGTTCCGGCTTGGCGGTCTTGGTCTCCCGGATCGGGTTGTGCTTCACCACGTCGAACCGGGCAGCCATGCTGTACATGCCCGACAAGATGATCCGCAGATAGATACCCGGCGATGACGGCAGCGCCTTCAGGTGCGCATCGGCACGGCTTGTCGTCAGCTCCACGATCCGCAGCTCCCCGAGCTGCTGGTCGCCGTGCAGCCGCCACGTGTCCCGGTACAGGGTCGCGGTCCGCTCCCCGATCCGGTCCTCCGCGATCTTCGCCGGCAACCACGCCTCGAACAACTCCGACAAGGTGGTGGTGCGGTCAATTACCCCGGTCGGTTCCCCGGCCTCGAGTTCGACCGCGATGCGGCGCTTCAGCTCCCGCCGGGCATCCTCCGCTGACTTGCGCGACGACGCCTCACGTTCACGCAGCTTCCCACTGTGGAGACGCAAATACGTTGTGGCGTAGAAGATCTGCTGAGTCTTGCCGTTCGGGAGTTCCTCCGTGGCGGTACGGTCGGCGATCTTCCCGTGCTCACCCGGGGCCATGCGTTGTCTAGGCATCGCCCGCCTGACCAAGCGATTCGTTCCGGATCTTTATCGCCTCCTGAAACTTCTCAGCTGCCCGATTGAACGTATCGACCGCCTGCTGCATGCTGCTGGTAGCCTGCTGCCGCTCTTCAATCGCCTGGCGTAGAGCGTCATTCGCTTGCCTCGCCTGAGCTTCGATGCGCTCCAGATCCTGAGCGGTGAATCCCGCAATGGTGGCCTTATCGACAAGATCCCTTGCAGAATTGAGCTCCTCGGACTGCGTTCCGAATGTCTCATTGCGAATCCCTGAAAACCATTGTGCTGCATCGAATTGCGATGTTTTCAGCCCTGGAAGTACGTCGATCTCGTCGTCGTATCGACCTGGGAAGACGAGAGCCACCGGAGGGGTAAACAACGCGGCCGCAAGAACAAGTAGCTCGGCGAGGTCCACCTTCCCCGACCGGCTGTTGCTCTCGATCTTAGAAATCGCTGCACGCGATACGGGATAGCCGAAGTCCCTTGTCTGTTCGGACAGTTGTTGTGCGGTAAATCCGAGCGCCACCCGTTGGCCTCTGATCGCCAGGCCGACGCGCTTCGCCAACTGCTCCTGCCACGCCTTTGCGGACTCGTCAATGCTCGGCATTGAGACAGTATCGCACGGACGCGTTGACGTCCGGGAGCATCCGTGCAATGCTCGGCTATGTCGATACAATTCGAGTTGGATGCTTCATTCCAGAGCAAAGGAGGTGCCCCCGGTGACACTGACACCGGAGCTACAGAAGGAAGTCGACCGGCTCAACAGTCGGTTGTGGCCCGTTGAGGAAGTCATGAAACGGCTGTCAGTCGGCCGGAGCATGGTGTTCGAGCTGATGGCCAACGGACAGTTGCGCAGCGTGAAAGTTGGACGCCGCCGACTGGTGTCCGAGGCGGCCATCAACGAGTACATCGCCCGAATCGACCAGGGTGGTGATGCGGCTTGATCTACGCGCGCCCGCAGGAATCACATGCCGACCTCGGACTCGACCCCGAGGCGGATCAAACACCGGACATGCGTCCGAATAGCAGAACGGCCCCCGTGAACCCGGTGTTACCAGCACCGGCGGGGACCGCTCACACCCACCAACCCTCAAAAGGAAGCAGGTAGTCCCCATGATGACAGATCACGAACCCATCGGCTACGAGCTGACCGACGAGGCCCATGACGAACTGTGGTCCGGGCACCCCGTCGACAGCACCTATTACCCGTGCTGCAACGCAGTCGGCCGGCATGCTCGTGGCAACCGCGTCGGACGCCGCAGGTACGTCGAGATCAACGACTATGGCCACCTGGTCCGCCTCACCCCGGCAGGCGCCCGCGAACTGGCGGACTACCTGCTGGAAGCCGCCGACGCCGCGGAGGTGCCGTGGTGAGCGACAAGGACAGGGAGATGGAAAGGAATCTGCACCGGCTGCGCTGTGAGGTCAGGGACCACCTGAACGCAAAGCCGTTCAAGAGCTGGACGCCAGAGATGCTCCAAGCGCTGCTGAGTCTGCTGCGCGTGGCGGGCGTCAAACCACAGCAGTTCGTGGGCAAGCCAAAGCTCACCGTCGTGAAGGGCGGACTCTGATGGCCAGCCACGTTGCCGGAACCAACACGGTGAAGGGAGCCGGCCCCACGCGGGCCGGACTCCCCACCGAACTGCCCGAGTGGCGTCTGGCGATGCGGTGCAGGGGCTGTGGCAGGTGGTTGACCGATCCTGCCAGCGTCCAGGCCGGTATCGGACCCCTGTGTGCATCACGGGAGATCGGATGACCAGCAGTGTCCAAGTGTCGTGGCCGGAGGTGAATCGGTTCATCACCGAGGTGATCAAGGCCGCCACCTACGCCCCGCTGCCGATCGCCGGCACCCCGGCATGGTGCGAGCTGGCCGATACCGACATGCGCAAGCTCATCGCCCTCGCCGTCGCCGGAGAGCACCACGTCCTGCGTTGCGATCTTGCCCAGGAAGCTGCCGCTGACGCATCGAAAACCATTGCCACCGCTGAGGACTGGCCCGCGATTGCCCGCCAGATCCGGGCCGGCCGCGGCGACGCATACGTTCCACGACGAAAGGAGTCCGCGTGACCGACGACAACAACGTGGTGCCCATCGACACCGCGAACAAGAAGACCACCCCGAAACCGTTGGGTGCTGTACCGGAACGCCCCCTGTACCCGTCCCCGGACGCACCCCTTGAGGTAGCCCGCAAGCTGTACAAGAAATTCACGCTCCCCACTGGCCGCACCCTGGTCTCCCACCGTGGCGACTGGCAGCGCTGGAACGGACAGCAGTGGTCGACCGAGGACGCCGCGCACCTACGCAGCACCATCTACTCCCGCCTCGGCGAGGTCGACTACGAGCGCCCGATCCGGGAGAAGGGCATCACTGTCGACTACGAACGCACCCCGTGGAACCCCAACCGAAACAAGGTCGCTAACGTGCTGGAAGCACTCGCCGCTGTAGCGCACCTCAGCGCTGACGTCGACGCCCCGGCATGGATCGGCGACCACGACACCGCTTCACCGCCCGGTGAGGTGATCGCCTGCACCAACGGGTTGCTGTCCCTCGCTGATCGACAACTGCACCCGCACACCCCGGCGTTCTACAACACCGTCTCTGTGCCGTTCGCCTACCAGGCCGACGCCCCCGAGCCGAAAGTGTGGCTGGAGTTCCTGGCCTCGATCTGGCCCGACGACCCCGCCAGCATCGCCCTGCTACAGGAGTGGATCGGCTACATCGTCACCGGCCGCACCGACCAGCAGAAGATCCTGCTCCTGATCGGCCCCACCCGCAGCGGGAAGGGCACCGTCGCCCGGATGATCCGCAACCTCATCGGACGCGGCCACGTCACTGGCCCCACCCTGGCCTCCCTGGGCACCAACTTCGGGCTGGCCCCGCTGATGGGCAAGCCGCTGGCCATCATCGCCGACGCACGACTCGGCGGGACCACCGTCCACACCATCGTCGAACGCCTGCTGTCCATCTCCGGCGAGGACGTGCTGACCGTTGACCGTAAGTTCCGTGACCCCTGGTCGGGCAAGCTGTCCACCCGCCTGATGATCCTGTCCAACGAGGTACCACGGTTCTCGGACGCCTCCGGTGCCATCGCCAACCGGCTCCTGGTCCTCCAGATGCGCAACAGCTTCCTGGGCCGCGAGGACCGCACCCTGGATGCCCGCATTACCGCCGAGCTACCCGGCATCCTCAACTGGGCGCTGGAAGGCCTCGACCGCCTCGCCAGCAAACAACACTTCACGGTCCCGAAGTCCTCCGGCGAAGCCACCACCATGCTCATGGATCTGGCGTCCCCGGTGTCGGCGTTCGTCCGGGACTGCTGTGTACGCGCCGAGGGGGCCAGCGTTGAGCGTGACCGCCTCTACGGAGCGTGGAAGGCATGGTGCGTCGACAGCGGCCACGAATCCGGCAGCAAGGCCACGTTCGGCCGCAACCTCGCCGCCGTCGTCCCCGATCTCGGCACCTCCAAGCCGCGGGTCAACGGCATTCAGATTCGCTATTACACCAACATTGGACTTTCGCCTGCCTCACCTGCCTCACCCGGAATACCTGCTGGTCAAAGCCCCGCAAGTGAGGCACGCCCGCCTGTCTCACCACCTGTCCCAGAACAGCAACAGTTTCCCGCCGAAACCGGTGAGGCAGGAACGGGTGCCTCAAATAGTGAGGTAACTCCGCAGGTCAACCAGGGTGAGGCAGGTGAGGCACGCAAATCGCCACTGTCAGCCGTACCGCAAAACGCAGACCGTCCCAAGGTGTCGTGTCAGAAATGGTTCAACCACCACGTCGAACAGCTCATCGCGGCCGGCACCACCCTCACCGAATCGTTTGCTGTGATCACCGCCGGCCAAGCCGCCGGATACACCAAACACCAGATCCACACCGCCGCTAGCGGACACCCCACCCTCAAGGCCCTCGGCCGCGGACAGTGGTCACTCACCGGCGAACACAACCCGTACCCCAGCACCGACGACTTCATCACCACCTACCTCAACCAGCTCCCAGCAAACACCATCGAGGTAGACCGCGACCACTTCCGTGCCGCCGGGGAAGCCGCCGGCTACGCCTGGGAAGCCCTACGCAAGGCGATCCGCAACCAGCCCCGGATCACCTCAACGATGGGACCGAACGCGGTATGGCGCATCAACGACCCGCAGGAGGGCACCGCGTGACCATGCTCGACTCCCTGCTGTCCGCTATCGGCGGCGCACCCGCCCTTCCCGGCGCCCGCTGCCGCCACGTTCGTCGAACAGGTGACTGCGGTGGCGGCGACGAACCCGAAGATGTTGCCGAACAGCGTCACCAGCAGGGTGCGGATCTACTCGGCCTGAGTGAATGCGTCATTGAGGGTGACCGCGCCCGAGACGACTTCGGCGGCAAGGTCCGGCTTGAAATCGAGGACAACTCCGCATTCCTTGAGCCGCTGCGCCCAGCCGCTAATAACGGATTCGTCATTATCTCCAACCTGGACGCTCCCCCGCCGCCAGCGGCCGTTCTCCCGCCTGCCCTCGGCTTATGCAAAGTCTGTCCGGCGCTGGCCGGCTGCTCGGAATGGTTCGACGCCCTGCCGGCCCGCAAGCGGCCAACCGGTGTCGTCGCCGGAATCGTCAACAGCCCCAAGAAGGAAGGAACGTCAGCATGATCCATCCCGAGATCGATGGCGCGCGTGACGCGCTGGCACTGATCGACGCCGCCCTACGTGGCGACAACCCGGCCGCGCAGTTGATCGTCAGCAACTACACCGACACCGCCGGCACGCTGCTACGGCAACTGCTCAGCGTCACCGAGGTATTCGCCCGACGCATCGGCGAACTGACCGACACCGACCCCCACCAGGTCATCCAAACGCTGCGCGACGGCGTAGCCGACATCGAAGGAGAAATTCAGTGAGTAACGAAACCGCCAACGAAGCAACCCCGGTCGACACCGAGGAGGTCACCGACACCACGTCTACGACTGAGGTTCCCGCCGAACCCCAGTCCGACACGGACACGCAGGAAGAAACGGTCGAACAGTTCGGCCGTGACTACGTGGAAAAGCTCCGGCGGGAATCCGCCGGATACCGCGAACGCGCCACCACCGCCGAAACCACAGTCGCAGCACTGCAACAGCAGCACGCCGAACGCCTCATCGACGCCGCCGGGGTGAAGCCAGCAGCCGTATTCGCGCTGACGCGGCGGGAATCCCCCGGATACCGCGACCGCGCCCCCACCGCCGAAACCACGGTCGCAGCACTGCGGCAGCAGCACGCCGAACGCCTCATCGACGCCGCCGGGGTGAAGCCGGCAGCCGTATTCGCGCTGACCACCATCACCGATCTACTCGCCGACGACGGCACCGTAGACCCCGAAAAGGTCACCGCTGCGGTCACCCGCGCCCGCCAGGAACTCGGCGTCACCGGCCGACCCCAACCCCTACGGCCGCAGGGCGGCCTTACCAGCGGCACCGGCGCACCCAAGGTGCAGAACACCTGGCAATCCGCATTCGCCCCGCCGGAAAGGTAAACTCACCACCAACAACCGCCTGATGCGGGAAGGTCGCGGCCCGGAGCCACGCCATCGAATACACCAATTTGATGTGCGAGCTTCCGGGCCGCACCCCGTTTGAAAGGCAGGACCACCCGTGTCCGGTATCGAACTCACCACCCCGCTCACCACAGTCGCCTGGGCGCAAGACAAGTTCTCGTTCACACCCGGTGATGTCGTCCCCGAAGCCCTCATCCTCAAGACCAGCACCGTCTCCGGGCACATCGAGGGCGACCGGCCATCTCTGCGAGTCGCCTACGTCAAGGACGACGAGTCCGCGGCCTACGTGGCCGAAGGCGCCGAGATCACCGACTCCGCCCCGGAACTGTCCGAGGTCGTCATCCACACGAAGAAACTCGCCCGCCTGGTCTCAATCTCCAACGAACAGCACCGCCAGCCCGAAACCCCCGGCCAGACCGCGCAATCCGTCGCCCGCGACCTCATCCGCAAAGCAGACCTGTCCTATCTCAGTGAGGCTGCACCCACACCGCCGGCCACCGGCTCCACCGGCCTGCTGCACACCACTGGCGTCATCGACGGCGGTGAAGTCGCAGCCAACCTCGACGGCCTCGTTGACCTCGTAGCCGAACTCGAAACCAACCTCGCGCACCCCGGATACATCGTCGTAGACCCCCGCACCTGGGCCAGCCTGCGCAAGCTCAAGGTCGGTGGTGACCAGATCAACGCCTCCCTGCTCGGTGCCGGAACCACCGACGCCGTACCCATGCTGCTGAGCCTGCCGGTGCTGCGCTCCCCGTTCATCCCCGCCAACAGTGGTCTGGTTATCGACCCCAGCGCCATCGTCTCGGCGGTCGGTCAGGTCAACATCGCCCAATCCGATCACGCCCTGTTCGCCAACGACGCGGTACTGCTGCGCGCCACCTGGTCCATCGGCTGGGCAGTCATGCGCCCCGAACGCATCGGCAAGTTCACCGTCGACCCCGGCGACAGCGACGGTAGCTAACCCAAAGCCCGCCATCCCCGCACGGTCCTGAACTCCCCGCGCGGGGATGGCGAAACGAGGTCCGGGTGGTGTTGATGTGGGTCGCCCCACCCGGACCTCCGCCACGGCGGGGGCGGTTGCCGTTCAGCCGGCCCCGCCACCAAGGTCAGCAGGGCGATAAATAGATGATCTAGTTAGCTACGGTCATCGTGGGCCACCGGGCAATCGCGCGATCAGATTGAACAACCGTGCGACAACACGTCATTAAGGCCGACTATACAACGCCCTGACCTGGGGGGATACCCACTGGCGGGGCCGCGAACGCCACTCTGAAGGCGGAATCTCTCCCCCCGTCAAGAAAAAAAGAACACGCATTCGAATCGATAGCCGTTTGATTGTTTGCTGGGATGGCGCTCAGTGTGTTGGAAAAAAATGAATAGGGGGTATGTGCCTAAGCCACGAGCGGCGGCTGACTGCCTTTGGGGGTTGCCCCCCTCCGTTAGACTGGCTGTTGCGGGTGCGCCCCTACATTTCATGTAGGCATTGCGGCCCGCTTTTTCGTGGCCGGTCAGCTCAGGGCGGTTATCGTCGCTAGGTCTTCTCGGATCGCGGCGATGTCGTCCGGGTCGAGTGTTGGATCGTCGGCGAACTCAGCGACCGCGTCCGCGAGGTTCTGGGGCAAGGGTATAGACCGCAGGGCGGCTTGCTCAACGAGGTCGATGATGGCTGCAACGTACTCGCCGGCAGACACCGCGCTCTTGATGCCGAACCCCTCAGGCTTGACGGCAGCAAAAAGCTGCTCAGCAAGCTCATGGTCAGTCATCACGAGCGCCAGGCTACGGCTGACGTTGCCTGGCGCGGATGCGTGCGGCGATATCTGGGTCGATCGTTGGCGACTTCAGCAGCACAGTGAATGCCAGGTCGAAGTCGTAGGTCGACAGCAGATCGATCACATCCTGGCGGCGGTCGATGCCCAGCCCATCCCACGCTGACGAGATGGCGTCATACGCGAGCACCTGATCATCAAGGTCTGACCTGGACATGCGTCAAGGTTACGGCCGGGCACCGACAGGCACGAACCCGTGACCAGTCACGGGTTGCTGCTGCTCCGTATTTTCCCCGCATAAACGTCCGCGACACGCCGTGTATCTACCCGTACCCGCCCGTACTAGGTACATCGGTAATCAGTTGCGCCACAACATATTAACGGACTAACCCACACGCCCGCAGACGCTGTTTTCGCTTGCTGAATACGCGGGTTCGATTCCCGTCATCGGCTCCAGTTTGACCAGCGCCAATCCTCTGGGGAAACCCAGCTCATTTGAGCGGCGGCACGATGGGCACAAAGGGCCGGTTGGCGTTGTGCCAGAAGTGCTCCAAAGCGGTCACCGCGGCGTCGTGACTGATGAGCCAACGCCCGCCCTGCTGTAACAGCACAATGGGCTCGGGCGCGCTTTGTTCATGAAAGCCCCCCACCGAGGTGACGGTCGCTCCGGCGGAGTTGTCCGGCGCGGGCTGAATGTCGGACACCACGAAGTTGTAGGGCAGCAGTCCGGCCTCTTGGGTCTCGCGCAGGCGATCGTCGATGGTCTGGGCCTCCTCGGGGGTGAAGCCGGGGCTGACGACGTTGCCCTTGTTCGCCGCCGGAATGTTCGGATCGGTCAGCTCGGCCATTGCGGCGAGCACCTGATCGGCGGTGGGAACGGTTCCGGTACACAGTGATTGGCCGGGGTCCCCACACGCCGCGGTCACCGTTGCCGGGGCGGCCACGCCCGCAAGCGCAGTAGCCAGCAATACCGCGGTGACGGCGATTTTCATAGCGCGAACGCTAACGCCGTCATGTGTCACCGATGTTTTCCAGGTGCAACGGCAGATGAACGAATCCTGGCAAGGCAAAAGCGCGGCCTGGACTGCCGATGTCGACGGTCCACGCCTCAATTTCCTTGATCTCAGAGCTGAGCGCCTGCTGGGTCAGATACAAGCTGGTGGCGGCGCGGCTGAAATGAAGCTCATCGGCAACCACAACAAAGTGGCGCAGCTTGCGGGTGTTGATGTCGATGCGAGTGAATATAGGCGCACAACCTGCGCCTTTAATTGACAACGTGAATTGTCCATTTACTTGATCTGTCCGGGCCAGCAAAGCCACCAGGTACGAGCGCTGGTCGGAACTGCGGTGGGCAGCCGAGGCTTTCGGCGCGATGATGGTCCAGCCTCCGCTCGCTGCGGCGGCCGGGCGAAATCGCACTGCGGGGTCCGATCGCCCCAAACGCCCCCCACGCCGGCTAATCCCGCAACAATCACCGGTATGGGTCTGTTTCCGAAGCCGCACGCCACCCTGACCGACGCCGAGGTCGCCGACGCCCTGAGCCGCGCGGTCGCGGTCATCGATCCGCTGCTCGACTTGCTCGCCGAAGCGGATCCGATCGGGCTGCGCAAACGCACCCGCCGACTGCTCACCCCTCCCCGCGGCCTGGGCCCTCGCATCCGGCGCTTTCGGCTGCGGCGGCGCCGTCACGAGGCCGGTCGCGGGCCCAGCGTCACCAACCGCGCCCTGAACGCCGGGGCGCAGCTGATCAACGCCGCGGATCTGCCCGGCACCGCGGCCTGGGAGCGGATGAGTCGCGAGCAACGCGTGCACTGGTGGGTGCACCGGGTCGGTGCGCTCAACACCCTGGTGGTCGCCTCGCCCGGGGCGTTCGGCTGGCTGGCGCGGGTGGTGCCGGTGGGCGATCTGGCGGGATTCGTCAATCACGCCATCGTGTTGTGCGCGCTGGCCCGCGAGTACGGCGTCACCGACCGGCGTGAGCAGGTGCGGCTGCTCGCCGAAGTGCTGTGCGGGCGGCATCTTTCCGAGAACGTCGAGGTACCAACACAACCCGATCCCCCGCCGCTTCCCGAAACACCGCCGCCGGGATGGAAGCCGCTGAAAACGATCACGTCATCGACCCCGGTGGTCATCACCCGAACCATCTGGCAGCTGGCCGGCATCCTGCGGGCGACCTTCGACGAGGTGAGCAAGCGCCCGCACCCCAAGAAGCTGTACCAGCGCCTGGGTTCACTACCCGGGTTCGGTTTGGTCGCTGCCTATTTCGGCGAGCGGGGCGCGCTGATTCGAGCGGCCCGACAAGGCGTGGCGTGGCTTGAGGCCCACGAGGACGGTGCCAACCCCGGCGGGACCGGAGAAGTAAGCCCGCTTTAGAAAACCCGAATCCAGTCGACGAGCATCTCTGTGGGGTAGCTGCCCGGCCCGGGATCGCCGCCGCCTGAACCGGCCACGGCCAGGTTGAAGACCGAAAACACTTGGTAGCCAGGATTATTGAACGGCCAATCCGCGATCGAATTCGCCGGAACGGTGAAGTAGGGCGCAGCACCGTCGACATAGTCGCGCCAGAAACGGATGCCGTCGGCGTCCCAGCGGCACCGCCAGGTGTGCCAGGCGCTGTCCATCGAGATCTGTTGGGTCGCCCATTCGGCGCCGTTCGATCGGGTGTGGACGGTGGTCGCCGACGGCCAACTGCCGTTGCCGTACCACTCGAGCACATCGATCTCGCCTTGATCCTCGTTGCCCATCCACCAAGCGGGCCAAGCACCGGCGGTCAGGCAGTTGAGTTTGATGCGGGCCTCCCAGGTGTGGCCGATACCGCCCATCCACCGGCTCTGAACCTTGCCGCTGTAATAGGCGTTGCCGTCTTTGGCGGCGCGCAGCACGAGGTTTGACTCGCCGTCGACGAACACGTTCTGGCGATCGTTGCGGTATTGCCCGACGTTCTCGGGACGCTCCCAAAACGTCGGGTCCTTCATCGATTCCCGGGCCTGCGCCACCGCCCACTTCGACGGATCCGGCGCGGAACCGGCCGGGCCGTCGAACTCGTCGCTGAAGAGGTAGGTCTGCGACGGGGCGGCGGGCAGTGGGTGTGCAGGCCCCGGCCGTGCCCACGCCTCCGGAACACGCATCGCGGCGGCAAGCATGCCGAATCCGGTCGTCAACATCAGGTTGCGTCGATTCATCTCGGCCACCTTCGCATGAAACCACTACAGCAGCCGGGCCATCAATGGCAGAAGCCCCACACACCCGAAGGTGTGTGGGGCTTCCGTCGTGTGTTGTAGCGAGCTACTAGCCGGCTGCCGGAGCAGCGCCGGCGCCGCCCTGGCCACCAGCACCCGGGTTGGTCCCGTTGTGGTTACCGCCAGCGGCCCCCGCTGCGCCGGCGGTGTCGCCGGAGGCACCACCGGCACCGCCGTGGCCACCGTCGCCGGCGTTGAGGCCACCAGAAGCGCTACCGCCGATACCACCGGTACCGCCGTTGCCACCGGTCGCGGTGGCACTGTCGCCACCCCACCGGCGTCGGCAGCCGTGGTGTTGGTTGCGTTGGCCCCGTTGGCACCGGCACCGCCGGCACCACCGACACCGCCGTTACCGCCGGCGCCGAGCAGCGATGCAGCACCGCCGTCACCACCGACGCCGCCGATGCCACCAGCGGCACCGACACCACCGTCGCCACCGGCGCCACCGTTGCCCATCAACATGCCACCGGCACCGCCGTCGCCACCGTTGATGGTGTCCGCGATCACGGTGCCGCCGCTGGTGGTGAAGTTACCCAGCGCGCCAACGCCGCCGTCGCCACCGTTGCCGATCAGGCCGGCGTCGCCGCCGGCGGAGCCGTCGATGCCGTTGCCGCCGTCGCCGAACAGCAGACCACCGTTGGTGGCCTCGGTCAGTACACCGGTGTCGCTGACGGACGCGTCAACGCCGTTGCAGACCAGGCCGCAGCTGTCGCCGAAGGCAAAGATCGGGTTGACGATGTTGAACACCGGAATCAACATCTCGCCCATCGAGTGGATGCCGCTGTAGATCGAGTCGTAGATACCCTCCAGGCCGCTGCTGTCTGCGGCGCCGGGCAGGGCCAAGTCGAAGCCCGAGCTGTCAAAGGACGTGGCGCCATCGGAAGTGCCTTCCAAACCGAGCGAGCTCAGCACATCGCCGAAGTCGAAGTCGAAGTCCGCGTTTGCGGCCGGAGTGGCGGCGAGCGGGCTCAGGCCCAGCGCCAGGAATGCACCAGCGGCGCTGGCGGCACCGATAACACGATTGCGAACATGAGTCATCTAAGAATTCCCTCCCACGGACTGCCTGTGAAGCAGTCATCATTTTCCCCAGGGCTGCCTTATCCGCAGCGAGTGCGACGTTACCCCAGCGTGACCTATAGCGACGCCCCAAAACTCCACCACTCGACAGCGACTCGACCCCGCGCGCCCCGGAACCAGCGGAAACACGGTTCACTTAAGCCAAAAATGTGACCCATGACACACCTCAGGATGGGCACATGAAACAAGTGAGCCGGCCGGGAACAACCCGACCGGCTCACGTCACAGGAACGTCTCTAGAAAACCCGCACCCAGTCGATCAGCATGTCCGCCGGGTAGCTGCCCGCCCGGGCGTCCCCGCCACCGGATCCGCCGATGGCCAGGTTCAGGATCGGGAACACCGTGTAACCCGGGTCGTTGAACGGCCATTCCCGGCCCGGCTCGTCGATGTTCTCGATACCGACCGCCGGAACGGAGAAGTACGGCTCCATGCCCTCTACGTAGTCCTGCCAGAAGTACATGCCGCTCTGGTTCCAGGTGACGCGCCAGTTGTGCCAGTTACCGTCGACCGGAATCGGATGAGTTTCGAACGCGGTGCCGTAGGGGTTGGCGTGCACGGTGGTGCCCGAGGGCCACTCGCCGTTGCCGTACCACTCCATCAAGTCGATTTCGCCCTCACGGCCCGGGTCGTCATTGGACAGCCACCATCCGGGCCAGCAGCCCGCGGTCTGGCAGTTCAGCTTGATGCGGGCTTCCCAGGTGGTGCCGATGCCGCCGCGCCAGTTGCCGTGTACCAGACCACCGAAGAAGGTGTTGCCCTCCTGAGTGCCCCGGATCACCAGGTTGGACTTGCCGTCGACGAAGACGTTCTTGCGGCTGTCACGGTACTGGTAGAAGTACTCGGGCCGGTCCCACCCGACCGGGCGCCGGATCGGGGTGCGGTGATTGGAGATCGTCCACTTGGACGGGTCCGGGGCCGAGCCGGCGGGGCCGTCGAACTCGTCATGCCAGATGAAGCCACCGGGCTTGGCGGCAGCGGCCGGGGGCGTAGCAGGCGCAGCGGGATCGGCCGGGGCAGCCGGCGGCTGCGCCGGATCGCCCGGTGCTCCAGGGACCGCGGGAACGGCTCTGGCCTGGGGGTTGGGGGCTGCGGCAGCCAATGCGCCGGCACCCAGCATCATCATGATCTGGCGGCGGTTCATCTCGGGCACGGTGGCAATCTAACCCACACGGCACGGGTGTCAAACAAGACAAGCCCGCCCGCGTGGCCTATGTCACCTCGTCGCTGTCGGTGCTGTCGTCGAGCACACCGACGGCGATCCCGTACGGCAGGAACCGCACTCGGCGTTTCGGGTCGGGATTGCGCTGGCTGGCGCGCAGCGCGTCGATCTCGGTGGCGTAGACCTGCTCGACCCGCGCCGCCCCGTCGTCGCCGGCGGTATAGATAGCCCAGACTCCGGCACCGGTCTCGCCGGTGGTCGCCGGCTCGGCGCGCGAAGCCCGGGCCAGATCGGCGAAGATCGCACCCCAGCCCGCCCGGTCCCCGGCGGAGCTGAACGTGCCGGAGAAGCGGTCGAATGCCGCACGCAGCCCCTCGCCGGCCTCACGCATCATTCGGTCCAAATCCTCGGAATCGAATCCGAACGCGCCGTTGTCGCCCATTGCGAGCCCCTTCCACCCGGTCGCCACACCCCAGTGTGCCTGCGCGAGGCCGATCCGGCCACGGTCTCAGGCCAGGCCGGCCGGCGCGGCTAATTCTCCGGAACCGTGATCGGGATCGGAATCGGCACCAACGGAATGCGCAGATATTCGGTGGTCATCGGCACGGTGGTGGTCGGCGGCACCGTGGTGCTGGGTGGTTCGGTGGTCGTCGGCGGAACCGTCGTGGTCGGCGGCGTAGTGGTCGTCGTCGTGGGTGGAGCCGTCGTCGTCGTGGTGGTCGGCGGCACGGTGGTAGTCGTGGTGGGCGGCGCCGTCGTCGTAGTCGGCGGCGGCTCCGTGGTGGTCACCGGCGGCGGGACCGGCGTGGTGGCGACCGGCGGCGGCGCAGGCGAGCTGGGCTGCGGCGCCACACTGGGCGTCGGAGTCGGCACCACGGCGCTGGTCTCCGGCGCGACCGGCGTCTCGTCGTCCTGGCTGCGGGTCAAGCTGTAGATCGCCCCGGCAACGGCGATCAGCGCCACCACGACGCCGATGACCAGCGCCAACCGCGGCAGCCGCGAAGGTGCTCGACGGCCCGGGATCGGCGCAGCAGGCACCGAAACCGTCGGACGGCGTCCGGTACTCAGATCCTGATCGAAATAGGGGTTCTCGACGTAGGGCACCGGTTCGGCACCAGCACTGCCGTCCTCCTGCGACCAGGCGAACGCATCCACAACAGCACCGGAACCGGGGGCAGACATTACGGTCGGCGCCATGTTGGTCGCGTCGACCGCTTCTGCTTCCCTGGTGGCCTCGTCGTCCTGCGGGTCGTACATGGCTGACTACCTTGGATCGACAACGGCTGGAATGGCCTCACGATAGGCGGGGCCGAACCGTTCAGGATCGCCGACACACCGGGGTTCGGCGGGCTATCAGCCGATTCACACCACGGTCAGCGGCAACGATTTGCGGGTGCGGAACACAAAATCCGCGCCGCTACTGACCTTGGTCACCATCACCTCGGGCATTTCTTTTGCGTCGGTGTCGGCCTCGATTAGCCGAGCCGTCCACTCGCTGTCAGACCCCTCGACCTCCACCCGCAGCAGCGGGTTCACGGCGGTCGCGATGGCCTGCAGCGGATTGACGTCCTGCGGAGAGCACAGCGTGATCCAGGCGCCGTCGTCGTGCGCGGGCGAGGGGTGCACCGCGATGGTGTTCTCGCCGATGTCGGAGCGCACGTAGCCGATCGGATTGAGCAGCGGGTGTAGTTCGAAGGTGCGCAGCGCGCCGTCGATGTCCCCGGGAAGCTTGAGCGCGTTCTTGATTCGCTGGGCACCCAGCCCGGCCAGGCCGGTGAGCTGGCGCCTTCCCACCGATGCGGCCAGCTCATCGGAGTCCGCCCGGGCGCGCACCGCGAGCGCGAAGGACAAGTAGAGCAGGTGCATCTGCAAACACACCTCGTCGGCGATGCGGACCAGCGCCGAATGCGAGAACGCGGTGAAATCGACGTCGGTCAGCAGCGGCCCGGTGTAGTCCGCGAGGCCTTCGTCGGCGGCGTCGATGTCGTCGAGTTGCCAAGTGGCGGCTTTGCTTTTGCCGATCACGGCTAACGCGGGAATCGGCTGCGCCGGCGGGTAAGACTCGTCGATGATGACGGTCCAGTGGCAGTGCGGTTGCCGGTCCGACGGCGTGCGGGGCGGTCGGTGCACGGGCCGGCATTGCGCGTGGACATTGGTCGCTACCGCGGTGGCATCGAAGGTCGGGTCCTCGATGGTGTGGCACATGCCGAAGACGTAGTCGTCGCCCATCGGCTCGACGTCGAGCAACGCGCCACAGCTGGCCAACTCGAACTCGCCGTTCCAGCGGTCATGGACGGTGAAGCGAAAGTCCATGAACTGCGGTGGTGAACCGATGTCGAACTGCAGGCCTTTGAAGATGGTGAACACGTCATTGCCGGTGTAGCCCAGCGCGCGCTGCATGCGCTGGGTGTAGATGGGGCTGGAACCCGCCCACTCCTCAATGGCGATCTGCACCATTTCCTCGCGGCCGAACTCCGAGATGCACCAGGCCATTCCGGAACGGTCGATCATGTGCCCGATCAGCAGCAGTTCGGGCACGAGCACAGCCAACTCGTCACGGGACAGCGACGCATACCTGGATTCGGTCACCCGCTAAAAAATAGTTGTGTCTATGTTATAAAGTCAACAATGACTATTCCCGCTGGTTCCACTCGGGCTTCGGGGCCCTCCGGGCCGACCCGGCGAACCAGCGCGCCCCGTAAACGCGGCGACGACACCCGGGCCCGGATCATCGATGAGACGGTGCGCTGCATCACCGAAAAGGGTTTCGGCGCAGCGACCGCCAAGCACGTCGCCGAGCGGGCCGGGGTGACCTGGGGGGTCATCCAGTACCACTTCGGGGACCGCAACGGCCTGTTGATGGCCGTGGTCGACGACGGGGTGGCTGAACTGCTGACGAGCCTGTCCGCCGTCGACGTCCATGAGCTGGACCTGCATGAGCGCATCGAAGCCGTCGTCGACACCGCGTGGCGCTGCTACGCCAGTCCCACCTCGCTGGCCGCGTTTGAGATCCTGCGGGCCACTCGCGGCAGCTTGGGTGAGCAGTCCCACCAGCACCTGTTGCAGATGAACTCCGTGATCAACAGATTGGGCCGGCTAGTCTCCGCCGACCCTGCGGATTCCGGTGTCGCCGAAGTGATCTGGGCAGCCCTGCGGGGAATTGTGTTGGCGCAGATGATCATGGGCGGGCCCATCGACTGGCAGACCGAGCGGCGGGTGTTGGTCGACATGGTCGCCCACTACCTGCAGCGCGAGAACGGTTAGCCGGTGCGCCAGTGCGTCGGAAGCGGCTGCCCCTCACGCTGCCGGGTGTGATACGCCCAGGACGACGCCAGCCAGCCACTGCCATTGGTCAACGTCGCGATCGGCTTACCGTCCTGATCGTCTTTCTTGCCGTTGGTCTTCTGGTTGCGGCTACCGGTGGCGTTGGGCGTTGCGCCTTGGCCCGCAGTCGTTCCCATCATCGCCTCCTGGCACGCCATTCCCGGCGGCATCCCGGCGGCAACGGGCAAGGGGGTTTCGGCGGCGGCCAGTGTGAAGGCGATTGGCTTCAGCTCTGGAGCCGCGGTCGCCCAGCTCGGCGGCACCGACAGCCCACCGATCGGGATCGCCCGGCCGACTCCCGGACTCATCACCGGCGTGGTGGATGCCGACAGCACTCCGCGCGGCCCGATCCCCTCGAAGGTCAACGCACCCTCGGGGCCACCGCGGACGTAGACCAGCCGTCCCCAACCGGCGCCGTTAGTCAGCACGGTGTACAGGCTGGAGTCGAAGCTGATCCCGCTGGTGGCGATGCTGCTGAACGGCGTCAGCTTGCCCACTTCGGAGGTAAAGGTTTCCCACCACGTCGGCGGGTCCGCTGTGGCCGCCGGATTCGCCAACTGCTGCAGTGCCGTCTGGGTCAATGCCTGGCCATTGCCGGCTACCGCGTGCGATACCGCCGCGGACTGGGCGCCGGGCCCGGCCCGGTTGGTGGTCTGCGGCGGCTGCTCGAGTTCCGGCAGTGCGCTCGCCGGCATGGCCGTCGCCGCGTAGCCGTACATTGCGACGGCGTCTTGGGCCCACATCTCGGCATAGGCAGCCTCTGCCGCGGCGATCGCCGGAGTGTTCTGGCCGAAGAAGTTGGTGGCGACCAGGGTGGCGAGCAGGGTCCGGTTGGCGGCCACCACGGTCGGCGGGACCGTGGCTGCGAAGGCAGCCTCATAGGCGGCGGCAACCGCCTTGGCCTGTATCGCGGTCTGCTCGGCGTTGGCCGCGGCGGCCTGCAGCCACGCCACGTACGGAGCCGCTGCATTGGCCATCGCCACCGAGGTCGAACCAGACCACGCGTGCCCGATCAGACTCGAGATCACCCCGGAATAGCCGACCGCCGCCGTCTCCAGCTCAGCGGCCAGGGCATCCCAGGCGGCCGCCGCGGCGAGCAGGGGTGCTGCCCCCGGACCGGTGTACATCCGGCCGGAGTTGACCTCCGGGGGGAGGAATGCGAAGTCCATGTCGTTGGGGATTAACCCGCCGCCGGCGGACGGGGCACCACGGTCCGGCGTTGAGCGGCGACGCGCGATGTCGCCGCACCCAGACCGCGACCGGCCAAGGTGCCGAGCATGGTCTCGCCGAACGCCCCGCCCGGCACACCGCCGGCCAGGGCCGGCACCGCCGGCGCAGCGGAGGCCGGTAGCGGCACGCTCGCGGAGGTCAGGGTGACCGGCATCGCCCAACCGCGGGGAACCGACAACGCCCCGATCTTAAGTGCGTTGCCGGCGCTCACTGACGCCCCCGCACCGCTCAACCCGGCGCCCAATCCGGCGCCCAATCCGCCGCTGCCGAGCCCCAACTTGCCCAGCCCTAGCCCGCCCAAGCCCAGGCCGGCCGGCCCAAGCTTGGGCGGATGGAGGATTTCGTCCAGGCCGCCGGGGTTTTCGGCCTGAAACGCGGCCAGGCCGATTCCGTTGTTGACGTTGCTCAGCATGTTCGCCGTGCCCGACCAGCCGGTCATCGTGGCACTCATGCCCTGGGTGGCCAACCCCGTGAACGGTGATATCTGACCGATGATCGAGAGCAATGAAGTGAAGATATCGGTGGCCGCACCGTTGCCGGCCGCCGCGGACCCAGCCTGAGCGACCGCGGCGGACTGAGCGGATTGCCCGGCCGCGTTGGTGGTCTGCGGCGGCTGGCTGAACGCGGTCAACGCCGACGCGACCGCCGAAGAACTGGCGTAGCGGTACATCGCGGCCGCGTCCTGGGCCCACATCTCGGCGTATTGACGTTCGGCTTCGCCGATCGCCGGGGAGTTCTGCCCGAAGAAGTTCGTGGCAACCAGCTGCTTCAGCAGGACTCGGTTCGCGGCAATCACCGGCGGGGGCACCACTGCCGCCACCGCCGTCGAGTAGGCCTCCGCCGCGGCGGTGGCCTGGCGAGCCGTGGTTTCGGCCTGGGTGCCGACGCCACGAAGCCAGGTCACATACGGCGCAGCGGAGGCTGCCATCGCCGTCGCTGCCGGACCGGTCCACGGTCCGGCAGCCAGGCCTGAGGTGACCGAGCCGTACGACGCCGCAGCGGTATTCAGCTCGGCGGCCAGGTTCTGCCACGCAGCAGCGGCGGACAGCATGGAACCGGATCCGGGGCCGGCGAAAATACGTCCCGAATTGATCTCCGGGGGCAGCGCCCCGTAGTCCAGGTACACGATGTCTCCTCGCTCACGGCACTTGGAGGTACTCCAGTAGCCTTCAGCGGTTGCGAACGGCTATTCCGAATCTCACGAAACGGCACTCAGGTGAACCATAGGTTACGTAGAAGTGGTCAACAGGGTGGCGGGTCGATGAACGGTTAGCCCAGATTTTTCGCGAAATGCGCCTTGTGAAGGTGTGTAGATGAGCGAAAGTGCCTGTCCTGCAAGGAATAATTGGACTTGTCGACGGTTCAATCGTTCCAAGTGGAAGGCACCTCGCAGGTGAAGAATATCGCGGTGGCAGGGCGGGTGAAAGTGTCTGCTGACGGCCAAGGTGTGGTGTCGCATGCCGGGATGGGCATGCTGCGCGAACTGGCCGACCGGACCGGGTTATCGACGCAGGTCACGGCCGCGCTGGCGGATACCTACCGGGGCCCGTGGGTGTACGCGCCCGGGGAGGTGTTCGCTGATCTGGCCGCCGCGGTCGCCGACGGGGCCGACTGCATCGACGGGGTCGCGCAACTGTGCGGGGATCGCGAGCACGTCCTGGGTGCGAAGGCCTCGACGACCACGATGTGGCGGCTGGTCGATGAGCGCATCGACGCCGCACACCTACCCGGGGTACGGGCCGCGCGGGCCGCCGCGCGGGCCGCGGCCTGGGAAGCCGGAGCGTCCCCCGCTGGTGAGGGCTGGCTGCACATCGACATCGACGCCACCCTGGTCATCGATCACTCCGACAACAAGACCGGCGCCGCCCCGACCTGGAAGAAGACGTTCGGTCTTCATCCGCTGCTAGCGTTCCTGGACCGCCCCGAGATCGCCGGTGGCGAGGCTCTGGCCGGGTTGCTGCGCAACGGTAACGCCGGCTCCAACACTGCCAGTGACCACGTCATCGTTCTGGGACAGGCACTGGCCGCCCTGCCCCCGGCGTGGCGGCCCGACCCAGACCACCCCGATGATCCCGATAAGCCCCGGGTGGTGGTGCGCTGCGACACCGCCGGGGCCACCCACCGATTCGCCGATGCCTGCCGCATCGCCGGGGTCGGGTTCTCCTTCGGCTACCCTGTCGACGCCCGCGTGCAGGACGCCGTGGACAGTCTCACCCTCGCTGATGCCTGGTACCCGGCGATCGACACCGACGGCGGTATCCGCGACGGCGCCTGGGTCGCCGAGGCCACCACCCTGGTCAACCTGGCCTCCTGGCCGGCCGGGACCCGGTTGATCCTGCGCAGAGAACGCCCCCACCCCGGCGCGCAGTTGCGGTTCACCGACGCCGACGGGATGCGGATCACCGCGTTCATCACCGACACACCACCCGGAATCATCGCCGGGCAGGTAGCGGGCCTGGAGTTCCGGCACAGTCAGACCGCCCGCGTCGAGGACCGTATCCGCGAACTGAAGGCCACCGGTCTGCGTAACCTGCCGTGTCATTCCTTCTGCTCCAACGATGCCTCGCTCGAAGTCATTCTGGCCGGCGCCGACCTGGTCACCTGGACCCGACTCATCGGATTCGGTAGCCACCCGGCACTGGCCCGCGCTGAGATCGCCACCTTCCGCTACCGGGTCCTGCACGTCGCGGCCCGCGTCACCCGCAGTGCCCGTCAACTGCGGCTACGCCTGGATGTCACCTGGCGGTGGGCATCGGCGATAGCCGCCGCCTGGCAGACCATCCGCAGCGCCTTCCGATAACACCGCGGCCCATCCGACCGACCAACGTTGAAAGGCCCACCGGCCCTGGGAAAGCCCGCCCCACCCGGCGACACGGGACAGCTCCGCCACGCCACCACCCGAAAATCATTACCAATCAGCCAATTCGCCATCAGACCGAGCCCGAACCCATTTTCCATGCAAAATCGAGGTTAGGCGACCGTCTACTGCCATGACAGATCCGGCGCACACCGTACCGAAGGTGTTCACCGATGATTCATTTTGATTCCGCTATTGGTTAATTCAGGTCAGTAAAGCTGTTGGCACTGTGATACATCCACGATGGGCCTTGATCGCGATCGGCGCTACGGCGCTGGTCAGTGCGGCCGCTCCGGCACACGCCGACACCGATCCCGACGCCCTGTTCATCAGCGCGATTGAGCAGGCGGGTATCGAGTACACCAATCCGGCCGACGCGGTCGCCGTGGGTCGCGAAGTCTGCGACTTCCTGGGCGCGGGACATCACTCAGATTCCGCCGCTCGCGCCGTGCGGATCTCAAACCGCGGCATGTCGGTGAAGAACGCCGCCCGGTTCGTGGCGTTCTCCCAAGTGGCGTTCTGTCCCGACTCGATCACCGAGTGACGGAGGAAAAACAATGACGATGCGCAAACCGGTTGTGGCTGCCTTCGCGGTGGCCGGTCTGCTGGGCCTGGCGGCACCGGCTGCTGCCGATCCCGGTGATGGCAACTTCCTCGGTGCCCTCGACAAGATGGGTATCTCCTACCCCGATGCCGCCGACGCGGTCGCCGGCGGGCATTCGGTATGCGACTACCTGACCACGGGGCACTCCCCGAATCAGGCGGCCAAGGCCGTGAAGAACGCCAATCCCAGCCTCACTCTGACCAGGGCGTCGCAGTTCGTCAGCATCGCCCGGGCGTCCTACTGCGAAGAGGCCTGAGGCAACTACTTTGCGATCGCGATGACCGCGCCGGGTCGCAGCCACTGAATGATCTGCACCAGCTTGGCGTCGTCGATCGCCACGCAGCCCGCGGTCGGGCCGCCGTCGGTCGTGTGAAAGAAGAAAGCGGCGCCGTCACCGGGGGTGCGGGCGGTATTGACTCCCATCACCACGGCGTGCTTGTACTGCGGGATCTCGAGGTTCTCGCTCTCACTGGTGTCGAACGCGCATTGCGCCTTCTTGCAGACCTGCATGGTGTTGAACGTCGGGCTGCGGTCGTCGCCGTTCCACCAGTGATCGGGTCCGACCTGTACATATTGCAGTCCCCCGCCGGGGTTCGGCGCGGTGCCGAACGCATAAGGCAGGGTGAAGACGCCCATCGGGGTGGCCGGATATCCGCTCTTTGCCTTGGCTGCCATGCCGGCCGAACCGACGTGGGTCGGGATCCCGGCGGCTACCGGTTGCCAGCCCGCCGCGCTGCGCTGGTAGACGTCCATCTTGGCGTCCGAACCGCCCACCCCGACAACCGAAATCACCTGATTGGCGTTGCCTACCGAACGGGCAAACCACGGATTGACGTCGCCTTGGGCTCCCGGGGCCGCGGTCAGCGCCGCAGCAATCGTGCACAGGGCAGCGCTGAACAAACTCACAAGTCGGCGCATTCACTCATCATCTGTGCATGTCAGGAGCGGGTCAAACACCGCTCACGGCGCGCCGGGGTTCAGCTGTCCGCGCGTCGCGGCAGGTCTGCGACCGGCGCCTCACCCTTGAGCAGGCCGCGGGACGACAGATAGTCGCGGAAGTACTCCCGGTGTTCCGGGCACGTGAGCCAGACCTTGCGACGGTCCGGGGTGTGCAGCTTTGGGTTGTTCCACAACATGCCGTACACCGCGTCGGCGCTGCAGCCCTTGCGGGAGCAGATGAGGGCATCGACCGGGTCGGCGTTACTGCTGGTCATTTGTGGCCATCCTGCGGCGCGGATCCGGTCAACCCCGGTCGCCGCCACGGTTGCAGGATCAGAGCCCACACCGTCAGGTAAGCCCAGCCCAGCGCCCAGCCGGCCAGTACGTCGGAGGGATGGTGCACGTTCAGCGCTACCCGAGCAACACCGACCGCGCCCACCACCAGCACACCGACGCCGACGGCCACCACCCTGGCGTTGCGCCGCAGTGCGGGCATCGCCAGCAGCAACAGCGCGCCGACACCGATCATCACTCCCAGCGCATGCCCGGAAGGAAACGAGGTCGAGGTCGCCCAGACCAGGGCCGTTACCGGCCGCGGTCGCCCGACCGAGCCCTTGGCCAGCACGGTCAGCAGCCCGCTCGCCTCCACCGTCACCAGAAGGAACAGTGCAGCGCGCAACCGGTGGCGCAGCACCGCAACCAGGGCCGCCGCCATGCCCACCGCCCGGAAGATCGCCGGTTCGAAAATGGTGGAGATGCCATCCCAGAACCGGACCCAGATCGGGTGCTTGACCGCGACGTCGTAGCTCGCGTCCAGGGCAGCGGAGTCGACGTCGGCCAGCCAGGTCCAGCCCTGCCGATAGCCGACCAGCATCAGTATGTAGACCGCCACCGCGGCCGCCACCGAGATCAGCGCCGCCGCACGCGCGCCCGAAGGCGGCACCATTTAGTTCCCGCCGCGGGAAGTCCCGACGCCCCGCAGGTCCGGCCAGGGCGGGCGGCGCAGCACCGCCAGGGAAGCGATGACGGCGGACAGCAACCCGGTCAGCACCCCGACCAAGGCGATCCGGTTCGCGTCGACCGCGGCCACCCAGTTGGCCTGCCCACCGTGGATCACCACCACCCCGAGGGGTGTCGCGCTCACCTTCGAACCGTCTGGCCCCGACGCGGTCACCCGTGCGGCGGTGATCACCGTCGCGCCGTCTGGGGTCTGGTGGGGTTCGCCGTAGACGAGGTCTACGGCAGCATCGGCGGAAAAGTGGTCGAGCGGTTGTGCACGGTTCATGACAAGCGTCCCTTCGTGTGGCTCCTACCATGATCCCGTGGCTGATCCATCGTTCACCGTGCAGGAGCGCCAAGCCGTGTACCGGGTGATCGCCGAGCGGCGCGACATGCGCCGATTTGTACCCGGCAGCACAGTCGACCCGGACGTTCTGGCGCGTCTGTTGGCGGCGGCGCACGCCGCACCGAGTGTGGGCCTCATGCAACCATGGCGGTTCGTCCGAATCACCGACGACGCCCTTCGGCAGCAGATCCATGCCCTGGTCGACGAGGAACGCCATCGCACCGCCGAGGCACTGGGCCGTCGCGAGCGGGAGTTCCTGGCCTTGAAGGTGGAGGGCATCCGCGAGTGCGCCGAACTGTTGGTGGTGGCGTTGCGGGACGGCCGGCAGGCGCATATCTTCGGTCGCCGCACCTTGCCGCAGATGGATCTGGCATCGGTGTCGTGCGCGATTCAGAACCTATGGCTGGCCGCGCGTGCCGAGGGGCTGGGCATGGGCTGGGTGTCGCTGTTCGAACCAGCGGCGCTGTCGCAGCTGCTGGGCATGCCCTCGGATGCCGAGCCCGTGGCGATCTTGTGTCTGGGCCCCGTCCCGGAGTTTCCGGACCGGCCGGCATTAGAGATCGACGAGTGGGCCTATCGACAGCCGTTGGGCGAGTTCGTCTCCGAGAATGCCTGGGAGAACCCGTGACACCCGACGAAGAAGCCGCCGCCGTCCGCGAGGTCTGGTTGGGGCTCGGCCTGCCGGGAATCATCGACATCCATACCCATTTCATGCCCAAGTCGGTGATGGACAAGGTATGGAACTACTTCGATTCGGCCGGCCCGCTGGTCGGCCGCCCCTGGCCGATCAACTACCGGATGGACGAGGCCAAGCGGGTCGATACGCTGCGCGCATTCGGGGTGCGCCGGTTCACCTCGCTGGTGTATCCGCACAAGCCAGACATGGCGGCGTGGCTGAATCAGTGGGCAGCCCAATTCGCCCACGACACAACGGATTGCCTGCCGACGGCAACGTTCTACCCGGAACCCGGCGCGGCCGACTACGTCAAAGCCGCGATCCATGCCGGAGCCCGAATCTTCAAGGCACACATCCAAGTCGGCGACTACGATCCGACCGACCCGCTGCTCGACGAGGTCTGGGGAGTTCTCGAGGACTGCGGCATCCCGGTCGTCATCCACTGCGGCTCCGGCCCACAGCCCGGCCGCTTCACTGGACCCGAACCCGTTCGGCGGCTGCTGCGCCGCTACCCACGGCTGGCGTTGATCATCGCGCACATGGGCATGCCCGAGTACGACGAATTCCTGGACATCTGCCTGAATTCGCCGAGCGTGCACCTCGATACCACCATGGCGTTCACCGCGTTCGTCGACGAGCTGATGCCGTTCCCCACCGGTGATGATCCGCGGTTGCGCACCGCGGGTGAGCGAATCCTGTTCGGTAGCGACTTTCCGAATATCCCGTACGGCTACCGCGAGGCGCTGGACGCGATCACCGCGCTTCCCGGCATCGACGACGCCTGGCTACGAGGGGTTCTGCATGACAATGCCGCGCGGCTGTTCGCAATCGAGTTACCATCCGGTTGACGTCGCACCGGGGTCCGCAGGGCCAGGGCGACCTGCACCGAGAAAGGTCAGCGACCGTGACCACTGACGTCACCCCGCTCAACCCGCCCATCCCGGTTCCCGACGTTCCGGGTGCCGATGCCGGCGAGCATGGCCTGCCACACCGAAGCGAGTTGTCGTTGCGGGAGAAGGCGATCGTGGATGCGTCCGCCTTCGCTGATATCGGCTTGCGCACCGCGGTGGCTTCCATGGTTGCCGCGGCGATGATCCCGTCGGTGCTCACCACCGCGTTGGGCCGCAAGCAGTCACGGCAGGAGCGCGAGCGGCTGGCGTTCTATGCCGAGCTGGCGTCCCACCAAGACCCGATCCGATCCTTTCCCGCTCCCGCGGAACTGCCCCGCATTTCGGCGCGACGGGCAAATCCGATCGCAGAACGCATCGCACGCGGCGCGGTCGAAAACGTCTCGTTTCGCAGCGGTTTCGAAGCGGTCAATCCGTCGATGCGCGACTCGTGGCGCGCCCTGGGGAACAACAACACCGCGCGGTTTCAGCATTGGCGTCATGACGACGGGCCGCGGCCGACGCTGTGCGTCATCCACGGATTCATGGGGTCTCCGTACCTGTTCAACGGGGTCTTCTTCTCGCTGCCGTGGTTCTACCGAACCGGGTACGACGTAGCCTTGTTCACCTTGCCCTTCCACGGGCGCCGGGCTGAAAAGTACTCCCCCTTCAGCGGATACGGTTACTTCTCGCACGGCATGTCGGGGTTCGCCGAGGCGATGGCCCAGGCGGTCCACGACTTCCGATCGATGATCGACTATCTGGAGTCCACCGGTGTCGACCGCTTCGCGTTGACCGGTCTGTCGCTCGGCGGTTACACCAGCGCCCTGTTGGCCGCCGTCGAACCCCGACTACAGGCGGTGATCCCGAATGTCCCGGTGGTTTCCGTCGAGTCGGAGATCCGCGACTGGTTTCCGGCCAACCTGGTGCTCCAGGGCGGGCAACGGCTGGGGCAGGTCGCCGGCGACGATTTCGCCGCTGCGACGGCCTACCACTCGCCGCTGAACTATTCCCCGCTGGTGGCCAAGGAGCGGCGACTGATCATCACCGGCCTAGGCGATCGGTTGGCACCGCCGGAGCAGTCCGAAATGCTCTGGCACCACTGGGATCAGTGCGCACTGCACTGGTTTCCGGGAAACCACGTGCTGCACGTCAGCCAACCGACCTACCTGCGCAGGATGACCGCCTTCCTGCGTCCCTACATGTTCTAGCCCGATAAGGCCGCTAGCGCGCGACCGCAGTTGCCGCCGTGACAGGCCACCGCAGCCCGGCGAGATCGTCACCAGACACCGTGGTGTGGCCGTCCAAGCGGACGCCGGACAGCGGGTGCAAGCCCAGCAGCGCATTGCGGTGGTTGCCCTGCTGCGGCAGCAGCCCGGCCAGCGGGGCACTACCGTCGGGTGCCGAGCCGGTACGCAACGCACAGGCCGCGGCGATAGTCTGCTGGCCGTCCTGCTCGGCGACTTCCAGCACCGTCCAGGTCTCATTGGCGTTGACCGCCTGGATTCGGCTGATCGTGTCGGCCAGCGCCGCGTCGATGACCACCTGGTAGGCGGCGACGTGGTCACCCGAGCCGTCGACCACCGACCGCCATGCCTCCCGAGCATTCGCGTCGATCAGCGAGGGGATCTCGTCGTCGGCGACTACCGCGGTGTCCCAGCCGATTTCGCGCAGATGGTCGGCGAGGCGTCGAACGGCGACGTCGACGGTCCGCTGCAGTGGGATGGACTCCGAGCGGGCCTGCAACGCGGCCAGATTCGGTGCGGCCGCGTACGTCAGGCCGATCCAGGTGTCGGCGCTTGTCGCACCGGCGCGACTGGTGACGCGCACCGCGTCGGCCCGCAGGCCGTACCGGTTCAGGTAGCTCGCGATCAGCTCCAGCGGTACAGCGTTCCCGGCCGCCGAGGCCGTGATCCGCAGCGCCGCCGTCGCCCGTGCGTCGACGGCGTCCCGACGGTCGGTGTGCGCGCCGCCGCGCGAGCGCAACATCGCCAACCGGCGGCGAGCGATCGTGGTGAAGTGCAGGCCACGCCACCAGCCGAGCAGCAGAATCGTCGCGATGACGCCCACGGCGAGCGCCCAGCGCTGCGCGCTGGTCTCCCAGGGGTTCGCCATCAGCGCGGGCGTGGCGGCCAACAACACCAAGGCGATCCGGGCCGGTCCGGGCCGGGGAATGGTGGTTCGTAGCGAGCTCACAGCTAGTTTTCCTTTCGTCGGCGAGCGGCTGCCGGGGCGGCGGCGCCGACCAACCCGGCCAGCAGCGCGGTTCCGGCGAAGGCCACGGTCCGCGGCGCCGGGTCCTCGGGTTGCGGCGCCGGGGGCGGGGAGATCTTCTTCGCGGGTGAGGCAGCCGGGTCCGCGGCCGGGGGCAATTCCCAAGTCAGGGCGGCCACCGGGTCGATGATTCCGGCGCCCACCAGATCCGATGGTGCGCGCGCGGAGTTGTGGGCGGTGGAGACAATCCGGTGCGCGACCTGCATCGCATTCAGGTCCGGGTAACGACCGCGGACCAGCGCGGCGACGCCGGCCACGTACCCGGCGGCGTAGCCGGTACCACTGAGCGGCACCAACCGGCCCTGGTTGCCGGGCAGCGCGTTGGCCAGGCCGCCGTCTTCGCGGTTGCTTACCGAGACGATGTCCTCGCCGGGGGCGGCCACGCCGACCCACGGTCCGGCCATGCTGAATCCGGACGGCCGGCCGCTGGACGACAGCGACGCCACCGACAGCACGTAGGGGTGCCACCACGACGGCACCGACAGGGACGTCACCCCGGCCCAGTTGCGCGGGTCCTGTGGGCGGCTCAGGTCGGTGAGCGGATTGGACTCACACGCCTCCCCGCCGCCGCCGACCGATCCGGTCTGGCCGGCGTCACCGGCGGCCGCCACGATCAGCGCGTCCTTTTCCACTGCCGCGTAGCGCAGGGCCGCGCCCAGCGCCGTCTGGTCGACGTTGCGGTCGGCCGGCAGGCAGGTGGTGGTGGAGATCGTGATGACCCGCGCACCGAGGTCGGCGGCGTGCACGATGGCCCGCGCCAGTGCGGTGATGTCGGTGATCACCCGAGTTGTCCGCGGGTCGTCGCCGCCCAGCCGCGGCGAGATCGCTGCCGAGGCCGTCCGCAATGACAGCAGCCGGGCGGCCGGGGCCACCCCGGTGAAGCCGTCATCACCCGGCTGGCCGGCCACGATCCCGGCAACCAGCGTTCCGTGGCCATCGCAGTCGGTCAGGCCGTCGGTGGTCCCGATGTAGTCGCCGCCCGGCTCCACCGCCGGCAGCCGCGGACCCGGCCGGACACCGGTGTCGATAACGGCCACCGTCTGTCCTTCGCCACGGGAGAACTGCCACGCGGCGGGGAGATCGAGCATTCGCTGTCCGGCCGTCGCGGTGCTGAGGTTGCTGCCGGGCATCAAACCCGAACTGGCACAGTCGCCGCGCTGTTCCATCGCCGCGACGGGGCCGGGCGCTCCGCTGGGCGGCGGCACGGTCGGGTCGACCGTCGGCGGAGTGATCGCCAGGGCCGGCGCACTGGTCAGCAACGCCGCCAGTACCGCGATCCCGGCCCCCCGGACCGCCGACCGACTCCGATGGTGCTTTTCGGCAACGGTCATCGAGACAGAACCCAGGCGAAGATGCCGACCAGGTAGGCCATGACCGGGATCAGAGTGGCGTCGACGCCGGAAGCCAGGAAGCCCACCAGGCGACGCACCGGCAGCGAGTAGCTCTCCGGCGATGCCACCGACGGGCTCAAGGAGACCACGGCCCACACCGCCACCAAGGCGGCCAGCACCAGCACCGCGCCGAAGGCGGCCGCGTACCGGCCGGTAGCTGCGTAACCGACCAGCAGGGCGATCGCCGTCAGGTGCGGCTCGGCCAGCAGCCAGGCCTTGCACCACGCCGAGTCCCACACCCGGGCCCGCAGCACCGAAGCCACCGCGATGCCGGCGACCACATACCAGGCCCAACCCGAAAGCCCCTCGGGTGCAAAGGCGATGGCAACCGAACCGAGCACAGCGAGCAGCACGGATCCGGCGATGAAGCCAGTCTGGTGGGCGTCAGTGACACGGACTCGGCGCGGCAGGTCCGCAAGCACGCTTTCCGGCAGCGCCGACGGCGTCGGGTCGCCCGGCGCCGGGATCACCGGCAACGGCAGCCGCGCCCACAACGCCGAACCTGTGGCGCAGCAATGGTCAGCAGCAGGGAAGCGGTGATCAGGCCAGAGCCGAGGGTAACGAACGGCAGCTCCCAGAAGGTTCTGACGGCAGCCGCCGCCAGCACCCCGACACCGACGACCACCGCCGCGGTGAAGAATGCGATCCCGCGCTCGCCACGACCGCCCGGCGGCAAGATCAGGCAGATCAGCGACCACGCGCTGACCGCGGCCGCGCCCAGCACCACGTGTGCCGGACTGAACACCCCCGGCACTGCCAGGGTGCCCACCGCGGCGAGCGGTACGAGTGCCGCAATCGACAGGGTCAGTGCCGCCTCGGCCGAACGCGTGCGGCACAGCAGCGCAGCGAGCACCGTGAGTAGGGCGATGGCCCCGGTCGCGACCAGGCCGGCAGGCTCGCCGGTGAGTGCGCGGTGCGCGGTCGCGAGCCCGGTAGCGGCGACGATCAGCCCGGTTCCGGCGGCCAACGCCGCGCGTTGAATGTGCTTGGCACCCCAGGGCTTACGCCGGGAAGCCGAGAAGATGACGGCAGCGTCGGCGATGTCCTCGACGATGCCGGGGGCCGCCGGGCCGACCGGCACCGGACGCAGGGCCAGCAGGTCGCCGTCCACGACCCCGACGGTGTCCAGGCTGGCGTCCAGGCTGAACGGTGCACCGCCGACCGGCGCCAGGCTCAGTCGCGTCGTGGCACCGGTCGGTTCGGCCGAATCAGCCGAGTCACCGGCGTCGGGAGCCACCAGGCGTTGCACCGCCGGCAGGATTTCGCGCAGCGGCAACTCCGCGGGCACGGCGATCTCGGTCAGCCGACTGTCGGCCAGGACCGCGATGCGGACAATCGGCATGACGGCGCTGGTCAGCACCGGGGCTTCGCTCATTGTGTTCCCTGTTCTCTTCTCTGCTGGGGACGTTCTTTTTGCTGCTTTAGGACAGCTGGGTGGTGAAATCTCGGGACAGGCGCTGACCGGGGAACCACGTACCCTCGGGCAGGGTGGCGGTCAGCTGTTCAATCGCGACGGCAGTCGCGAAGTCGGTTCCGGGCCGGAAGGTCGAGACCCACTCGCCGTCGAAGGCCTGCGACGGACTGATCAGGATGCGGCCCGCATCGGCGTCGACCAAACTCATCCCCACTTCGGTGGTGGTATGCCGCCCGTCGCGTGCGCATCCCGCGACAATCTCCACGTAGTACCGCGGTCCGGTGAACACCGACTCCACGATCGGCCGCGCCGAGGCGGGAATACCCAGGTAGTCAAGGACTTCGGCGAGCGGGGCTCCGGCGCGCAGTCGCTCGTCGGCGCGGGCACCGACCCGGGCCGGCAGGGTGAACTCGTCGAACCGGGCCGGTGGGCGCTGCCGCAGGCCCGCTCCGAGCACCGGGACCAGCAGGCGCGGGTCGTCGATGTCCATCACGGTGAACGTGACCAGTTGCGCATTGCGCAGCGCCACCACCGTCCGACCGGCCTTGCCGGTGTTCTGGTCGCGGCGCGCAACGATGCCGCGCAACATCTCGGGGGTCCCGCCGGCGGCCGAACCCACATAGCGTAGGTCCAGCCACCGGTCCGGGAAGCACACCACCCGGATCCATTCGGCCACGGCCGGATTGACCGTGCCCTCCGGCGAGACAATTCCCATCCGGGTGAGTTCGTCGCGCTGGCGCGCCATGAACGCGCCCCGCTCCCCGGCGTCCGTGTAGGGCATGGTGATTGCCAAAACCCACGGAAAAGACCCGGCACCAACGGTTTCCGCGATGTACCAGGCTTGCTCGACGGTCAGTTCGGCAGCGTTGGGGTCAGCACCCCTGTTCAAGGCGAGCTGCCTTCCCTCATCGAGCGGATCACTGGAGTCAGCCCCACTTGGCGGCTTCGGCGGTGTCGCGCGCGTTCATCATCAAGGTGTTGGTCTCATGCGTGGAGGCCATCGCACGATAAGCCAGCACCAACTCCTCCATCGCCTGATTCCACTGCGCCTGCCACGCCTGATACGTCATCCCCGTATCGCCCTGCCACGCCGCCGACAACGCCGCCTGCTCACTGGCAATATCAGCACCCACCGCCTGCAACGTGCCCGCATACCCATTCATCTCAGCCGCATGGGCCAACATCGCCGGGTAGTTGTACATAATCTGCGACATCAGACAAACCCTCCCTAAACCCCGGTGTAACCAGAAGCCGCGGCCGCATCAGCCGCCACATACGTCGAACCGGCATCCGCCAGATTCACCTGCGCCATATCCAGCAAGGCATTCACCCGCGCCGCCATCGCCACAAACCGCGCATGCGACCCCTGAAACGCCGCAGCCGCCTCACCCACATGAAACGCCTGCGCCGACATCGCCGCCTGCTCCGCCTGCGCCATCGTCGACCGCATCAACGCCGCCTTGGCACCAAACGCCGACTCCGACGCCACCAACTGCGGAATATGCGCATCCAACATACTCATCGTTGCACTCCTTTCCTGACTGTTATTACTGCTGATTTCTCGACCGTCATTCCGTCGACTCCGCTCCTCGCTCCGGGTCAACGCCCTCGGTATCACCCCAGGTCTCAGGCAACATCGGCATAGTTGGTCCGCGACCGAAGCCGTCGCCGGCCATCGTGGCCAGACCCGACGCCGTTGCGGTGCCGCGCTTGCCTACAGTCCCGGTAAAGCCCAGGCCGCCGGCTCCCCGATCCGAGCCGACCGCAGAGCCCGCCGCTGGGGCGTCGGCCGGGCTGCTGGCGGGGTCCGAATCCAGATCCATGAACTCGTCGGCGTGGTCTCGCATCACCGCGTGCCGGCGCCGACGCGCTCGTGCCTTTTCCCGAGCGGAGACGCCCACCGCGGCGGCTGCCGCGGGCACACGCGAAGCCGGTGCCTGCGCCTTGTCCCGGTCGGTCAGGGTCGGCCCGACCCCGCTGCCCGGATTTGCCCCGGCGCCTAGGTAGCCGAAGGCCATCGCCCCGGCTGCGGGCGGTGTCGGCGCCGCCACCGACGTGGCCGGCGCCGGGGGAACACCCGCCGCACCGGGTGTGGCGATACTCGGGCTGAAGCCCGCGATCACCGGGGCCGACCGGTCACCCGACGGGGCCGAGCCCGGTATCACCGGCTCGGCGATTCCCTCGGGCGCACCATCCTCGCCCGGCTCAGCTAGCTGGCTCAGAACCCCCCCGAGAATGCCCGCGAGCAGGGCCGGACTGGCGAAAACCAGCGACCAGGTCGTCCAACCGACCGGGATGAAGAACGCCTCGTAGGCGATAAAGAACAGCAACGGGAACCAGGCGGCAGGGTTCGCAAAGATAGCCTGGATGGCCGCTATTGGATCCTCAACGAGCCGAACCAGCTGGTCCCAGAGCTCCTTGAAGAAATCCCCAGTGCCCGAGGAGGTGTCATCGGCCGGCAGCGCCGAATCGGACTTGACCACCGGTGGAGCTTCCACCGCACGCGGCGCCGACGCCAGGGCGGCACCGGACACCGCGTGATAGGTGCTCATGGTGGTGGCCGCCTGGATCCACATCCGGACATAGTCGGCTTCGTTGAGCGTGATCGGGATCGTGTTGATCCCGAAGAAGTTGGTGGCGACCAGCACCCCGTGCGTCATGTGATTGGCGGCCAATTCGGCCAGTGTCGGCATCGACGCCAACGCACTGGTGTACGCCGTGGCGGCCACCTCATGCTGTGCGGCTACCCCGGCGCTGTCCGCGCTGGCCTGGCCCAGCCACGCCAGATACGGCACGTGCGCGGCCAGGTACTGCTCGGCGCTGGGTCCCTGCCATGCGCCGGTCTGCACCTCGCCGAGCAGTGCGGTGAGTTCGTCTGCCACTGAGGCGTACTCGACGCTCAGTGAATTCCACACCCCGGCAGCCGATAACAACGGACCCGGTCCGGGTCCGCTGCTCAGCAATGCTGAATGCACCTCCGGTGGGGAGGCGATCCAGACCGGGGCGGAAATCATCAGCCGGCGCCGCCCCGAAGGCCGCCGAAATAGGTGGTCGCACCCGCGGCATCACCGACGGCGTAATTGACACCAGACTCACCGACGCCGACACCGGCGCGGCCCAACTCGGTGGCGCCCTGAGCGGCCACCGCGGCGTGCTCGCTGCCCTGCGCGCTGAAACCGGCAGCGGTCTGCAGCGACACCGGGTCGGCCGCCGGCGGAACCACCGCGGTGATCAGCGGGGCGGCGCTGGCCTGCGCTGCCGCCAGGCGGGCGGTCAATGCCTCGACCGCTGCACTGGCGGCGGCGAGACCTTCCGGAACCACATTGAGCGTCATGACAATTTCCCCTTCCGTAATTCGATACGCGTCAGCGCGTCAGACTTTGGCTGAATTGCGGGTTGACTAGTTGTAGGTAGGTGGGTTCGTCGTTGTCGGTGAGGAGGATTGCTCGTCCTGCGGGCAGGCGTGCGAAGCGTTGGCCGCGGATTTTGCCGCTGTCGGCGGGGTTGCCTGAGAGCATCAGGGTGGTGGCTTGTAGGTCGTTGAGCCGGCGCAGCAGGGGGTTGGTCATCAATGCGTGTGCTGATCCGGTGGCGCGTGCGGTGACGATTACCCGCAGTCCGAGGTCGCCTGCTTGCGAGAGCAACTCGATCAGGGTGCTCCACGGTCGTTGCCCGGCATAGGGGCCGGTTAGGGCCGGGGAGTCCGGGATGGCATCGACATCGTCGATGATCAGGTAGTGGGTGTGCCCCTGATAGCTCCAGGAGGCTAGATCGGCGGCCGACAAGCCTGCTGGGGGCCGCCGCGACCCGATCAACGCCGAGAGGCCGAGCATGGCCGGCAGGACCCGATCCACATTCGCGGTGTACTCATTGTCGGCGAACAACGGTTCGTCGACCAGGTGCAGGCGTCGGTCCAGGACGGTGAACGCGACCTGATCAGCACTGGAGTGTTCCCGCACGGTGCGGATGAGGTGGCGCAGCAGGGTGGTTTTGCCGGATTTGGCATCCCCGAGCACCAGCAGCAGTGGGTTGGTGGTGAAGTCCACCTGCACCGGCGCCAGGTCCTCTTCGCGGACCCCGATCACCACATGATCGACCGCCGGATAGAGCACCCCGACTTCTTCGGGGGCCAGGTTGGTCGGCAACAACCGCACCGGCGGCGCCGCCAATCCCGGGTGGCGGGCGTTGATCGCCTCGATCTGGGTCAGATCGGGTTGGGCGATCAAGAAGTGCTCGGCGGCCATCGTCAACCCACGACCCGGCGCATTGGCCGGCACCGCCTCAGCCGGACGCGTCAAGGCTCCGGCGACCCGCACATTGCTGTCACGGGCATCATGCAACTTGAGTTCGAGGCGCAGGCCGAGGCCATCACGCATCGCCAGCGGGACTTCCAGCCAGCTGGGGGTGGTGACCACGACATGGATGCCGTAGGCCAGGCCGACGTTGACCAGTTCGGTGACCTTGGCCAAAAGCGGATTGCGGGTGTTGAACGCATCGGTGTTATCGCGACTGAACGCATACAGGTTATCGATCACCAAGAACACTTCGCCGTAGCCGTCGTTGAGGGCACCGATGCTGCCATCACGGAACGCTTCACGCTGCTGACGGGCGGTCAACAGTTGTTCGAGTTCGCCGAAGGTGCGGCGGATCTTCTCGGGTTCTAGGCCGGAGGCGACACTGCCCACATGCGCCAACCCCTCCACGGCCCGCAACTGCCGGCCGCCGTAATCGAGGCAGTAGAAACTGACCTCCCGCGGCGAATGCAGGGCCGCGGCGGAGAGGATGAACGTCTGCAATGCCGTGGTCTTCCCCGACTTGGGGCCCCCATGAATGAGCAGGTTCCCCGAGGCCGAACGGGCATCAGGGACGTTAGGGACGCGGCGCAGCGCAAAGGTTGTGTGGAAATGGCCCTACGGCCACCGCAACGCCCGCTCACTGATCCCCGCCCCAGCCAACGTCGCCGCCAACGCGATCGGCTCATCCAAGGGCGGCAACCACAACGCCGGGGCCTGCGGACCGTAGTTCGCCAACTGCTCGCCGATGGTGGCGATCAACTTGCGGGGCGGACCCACCACCTCTTCCTCGGCCTCAACGATCGTGGTCTGCTGCCCCGAATCAACGGCCCCGGCGGTGAACAATTTCGGCTCCGGCAACGCCTGCATCACCACCGCCCGCGACCGCGCCGGCGGATCATAAATCCCATCGACATACGTGGAACGGAACTTGATCGGCGCCGCACCCGGGGCCGGCACCAAAAAGCCCTCACCTTTGTGCTCTTTACCCGACTCGATGTGATAAGCGTCCTCGACCCCAATGATCTGCCGCGACACACTGGCCGAAGCGACCTTGAGCCCGATCCGATACGACGTGTTCTTGTCGATGTCCTTGATCTTGCCCACATCCAACGTTTGCGACGCGAACAGAATATGGATCCGGAACGAACGACCTTTACGGGCCACATAATCGAACAACTCGGCGTACTCGGGATGATCAGCCAACATCAACGTGAACTCATCAGCCACAATGAACAGTGTCGGGATCGGCGCCAAATCATGCCCCGCCGCGATCGCCGCCTCATACTCAGTCACCGAATTAAACGCACTGCCCTGCACCGCCCGACCCGCCTCCCGCAGCAACAACTCCCGCCGCGCCACCTCACCGCGCAGGGTGTCGGCGAACCGGTCCGCCAACGAGCGCTTCTCGGCCATATTGGAGATCACCGCAACCACCTGCGGGAAATGCCGGAAAATGTCCGCGCCGGCCTCCCCCTTGAAATCGGCGTAGATCACGATCAACCGATCCGCCGAATGCGTCGTCAACAGTGACAGCAGGATCGCCATCAACGTCTGCGACTTACCCGAACCGGTCATCCCGATCATCAACCCATGCGGACCCATCCCACCCTCGGCCTCATCCTTGAGATCGAAGAACAACGGCTCCCCCGTCGCGGTCACCCCAATCGGCACCCGCAACTCCTGCTCACGCGTGCGCGGCGCCCACAACGCCGGAACATCCAGGCGCGAGGCGTCGGCAATACCCAACAACGTGGTGAAGCTGGCACCCCGGGTGCCGGCCGACCGCAACCCGGCATGCGTCGGATTGGAATCCCACCGCGACAACCGGCGCGCCAGATGCGCCGCCTCCTCCACACCGAGCTGATCGGCGTTATCGACATAACGCTGCCAACCACCAGAATGCCAACGATCAATCGACCCCCCACCCGCGCTGATCCGCAGGATCGGACGCTCCGGATCGGAATACTGCTCCCGATTGGGCTCGATCGTGCTGCGCTGGATGACGGTCACCCCGGCGCGGGCCGAACCCAACACCGAAGCCGCCACATCAAAATCGGGATCATCAATGATCACCAACACATGCCGCGCGCTCTCACCGGCCTCACCGGTAAACGCCGGGCGCGTCGCCAGCACCGGCGCCAACAACGACACCAACTCCTCACCGCTGGTCGCCAAATACCGGGCCGGACCCACCCCATCAACCTGGCCAGCAATATCAGCATGCGGCAACCACTTCAACCAGCTCCACGCGTCCGACTCCAACTCCGCAGAGGCCAACGCCACCCCCAACATCGTCGGGTCATGCCAGCTCACCGCCTGAGCCACCCACGCCCGCACCGCCGCCCGCACCTCCGCGGCAGCGTCCTGGCCCTGGCCGAGCACACTGATCCGCGACAACTTCCCCACATCCACACCCACGGGCACATCACGCACCGTGCGCTGGGTATCAAGCAAACTGCGCAACGCACTGTGTGAGACCGGCTCCAAATCAATCTCATCAGCGGTATCACTCACCCGCACCGCACTGGCCAACCCCACCGCATGGCGGCCCGTACGCACCACCAAAAAATCCTCATCATGCGGATCGCGTTCCCACTGGCGCCGCGAACCCGGCACCGCCACCAAATCCACCGGATCCGGATGCGACCACTCCGCCGCCGCCCGCTGCTTAGCCGCCGACCCCCGAATGTTGTCGCGGACCACCGACAAATACCGCAAATAATCCGCCCGCTCGGCATCCACCTCCACCGTGCGGGCCTTCTTATCCCCACCCCGATAAATCCCCGCCGCCGCCACCAACAACGCAAACGGGAAAAACAACATCACCGGAGACACCAACCGCATCCCCGTCGCAACCATGGCAATCACCATGCCCACAATCAAAATCACAATCACCACCGGCAACGCCCGCTGCAAAAACGACGCCGGAACCAACCGCGGCAACTCCGGCGGCGGCTCAACCGTGATCGTCCCCCGATCGGTCACCGGCACCGGCAACCGACGACGCGCCTCAAAAATCAAACGACTCATCGGGACTCTCCCCCGTTAGATCCAGCACCAGACACCCCAGCCACACGACGACCCCCACGCCCATCAGGCGCCAACCCGTCATGAGCCAACAACGCATCACCACGCGACAACACAGGACCCACCGCAAACTGCGACAACACCGACCACGGAATCGGCAACGCCGGCTCACTCAAACCCAACGCGCCGATGGTGTCCCCCTCACCCCCACTAGTACCGGACTCAGTGTTAATCCCATACCGCACACCGGTATCAGAAACCCAAAACAACGGACCCACACTCGCATTAGCCGCCGGATCACCATTCACACTCTGAACGAAATAAACCGATCCAGGCGCCAACGCCACGACGACCCCCACGCCCATCAGGCGCCAACCCGTCATGCGCCAACAACGCATCACCACGCGACAACACAGGACCCACCGCAAACTGCGACAACACCGACCACGGAATCGGCAACGCCGGCTCACTCAAACCCAACGCCGCGACGGTGTCTCCCTCGCCCCCGCCCGAACCGGCCTCAGTGTTAATGCCATAGCGCACACCGGTATCCGAAACCCAAAACAGTGGACCCGCACTGGCGTTAGCCGCCGGATCACTGTTCACACTCTGAACGAAATAACCCGATCCCGGCGCCAACGCCACCCGCGCCGCCGTGCCGCCCACACCAGCACCCACCAAATCCAACGTCCGCACACCCTCACGCAACGGCAACATCGAACCCGACAACAACGTCAACGAACTCGTCGACGCACCAGCAGGCTTACTCCACTGCGCACACGTCACCGGCGCCGACACCGCATCCACCACCCGCACCGGCCGCTCCGGAAAACGCGACACATCCAACTGCCGCGACACCGGCAACCGCGCAACATCATCAGCACCCAACACCGGCGGCCGATCCAAACCCAGCGAATCCGTATTACGCAACACCGCCGCCACCACACCAGAAATCGGCTGCAAGCCGTCCTCCAGCACCGCGTAGTAGTGCAGGGTGCCGTCGGAGTTGCCGTCCAGGGAGTGTGCCGCCACAACGGCTCCCACCGGCGCCGCCGCGTGCAGGTCGTATGACGGCTTGCCGCCGGCGCCGGGGATCACCGGGGCCACCAGTGCGGGCGCCTCCGGAATCGCGTTGAACAGTCCGGTGGCGATCGGGCGTGGGGTGGGCACAGCCGAACCGCGCTCGCCGAGGCCCAGGGCACCGGTGATGGCGTGGTCGGACAGGTCGATCCGGCTGCGCTTGCCGTCCCACAGCAACCATGCACCGGCACCGTTGTCGACCAGCACCGCCTGCTGTGCGTCGAGCGCACCGGCGCGAGAGCCGCTGTAGGCCAACGGCCCGCCGATCACCGTGACCCCGGCAGTCGAGCCGGTCACCGAGTCGCACGCCGTCCAATCGGCGTCGCGAGCGCTGCTCTGCACCATGCGTTCCGGGGCTCCGGGGATACCGATGAGGTTGCCACGGGCGAACTTGTCCAGCGCAGTGCTTTTCACCACGGTCGGGTTGACCGGCCGGCCGGCGATCAGGCGCGCTGAGGTCAGGTTCAGCACCGGGTGCAGCTGGTCTCCGACTCGCACATACAGCGCGGAGGTGGACTTGTCTGCCAGCACCGGGTCGTTGTTGGCCGCGCTGTTGGGCCAGATCAGGGTGAATACGAAGCAGCCGCCCACCACGGTGGCCAGCACCAGCAGACCCATCAGCACCGCACGCGCCTGTGCGCGTAGCGGCTCCACCAACATCCGGGTGTCGTGCAGGGCTACGCCGGAGGCGATGCGCCGCATGACGAATCGCCAGCCGCTGACCTGATGCTTGGTGACGAAACCGCGCCGGTACTCGACCCGATCGGGATTCTCGTTGACCGGGGTCCGCGACGCGAACGAGCGCCGATCGTCATCGGACCGGTCGGGCTGTGCCGCGCTCATGCGTTGGTCTCCAGGCCCAGGCCACGCAGCAACGGCGCCACCGAGTTACGAACATCTTCGGTCGTAATGGTCATGAGCTCCTCATCGGTGAACAGTCCGGTGCCGGACTGTTCGGAATGGTCAAGCCTGAATTCGCGCTCCTCCTCGGAGCGTTCGACGACGTTTCGCACGAAGCGGCCATTGCCGGCGATGTCCAGGCTGCGCCGGGCGATTCCGTTCGCATCGGGGTGCGACGCCTCGGCCAGCTGACCGAACAGCGCCTGCATCTCTTCGAGTGCGGTCTGTTCGAAACGGCTGTCACGCTGCTCGGCCATCTTGTGCGCGATCTCGACCAGCTCCGGCGGCTGGTAGGACGGGAAGTCGATGCTGCGGGTGAAACGCGACCGCAGACCTTCGTTGGTGTCCAGGAACCGGTCCAGGTCGGCGCGGTAACCGGCGACGATCACCACCAACCGATCACGGTCGTTCTCCATGCGGGCCAGCAGCGTGTCGATGGCAACCAACCCGAAGTCGTTCTTGGCGCCGGTGGCCACCAAGGCGTATGCCTCGTCGAGGAACAGCACACCGTCGAGGGCACTGTCGATGATGGCGTTGGTTTTGGCCTCGGTCTCACCGATGTGCTGACCGATCAGGTCGGCACGGTGCACCTCTTTGATGTTTTCTTTCTTCAGCAGGCCCAGGCCGCAGTAGATCTTGGCCACCACACGGGCGATGGTGGTCTTACCGGTCCCGGGCGGCCCGGCGAAGACCAGGTGGTGGGTGCGCTGGCCGACGGCCAGCCCGTGCTGCTTGCGCACCACTTCCATGGCCACCGAACTCTTGAGTCGCTGCACCTGGTTTTTGACCTCGGACAGCCCGATGAACTCGCCGAGTTCGCGTTCGGCTTCGGCCAGCAGTTCGGCCTTGCGTTCGTGGGCGGACGGGTCGACGAAGTCCTCGGCACTGGGCTCGGTGTCGGGGTCCCAGGGGTCGGTCCGGGCCTCGATCCGGGCCGCGGTGGTCGTGACGATCCCGAAGCTGTGGTCCAACAAGGCATGTTGGACCTGCTCGTTCTCCGGGTTGGCGGCGTAGAGGTCCTGCAGCACTTCGGCGGCGGATTCCTCATCGTCTTGGGCCCGCAGGATCAGCCCCTTGGCCAAGGCCCCGTCGGTGGCGGCGACCGCGATCGGCCCGTCCGGCTCCTCCAGGTAAGACAACGCCGGGGCGTACATACCCAGCCGCGCCAGGGCGATCCCCAACGCGATCTTGGCGGCGTGGGTGAACAGCTCGTCGCGGTCGGGGTCGTTGACGATCGGAGTCAACAGCTTGACCATGTCCGACCAGCGCCCGGCGTGGTGGTTCACCGCGATCGCCATCCAGCGAACGTCATTCCAATCGGGACGCCGCGCGGCGATCTCGGCGACCACCGCGTTCGCCTCGGCGCACCGGCCGGCCATCGCCAGCTGCGCGGCGTGGGCGAGGTGGAAGTCGTCGGCTTCGGTGGCGCGCAACTTCAGGTACAGCCCGGTGTCGTAGTGGAACCCGAGGGCACCCTGCTGAAGGTCCAGGCGCCGCTGCAGGGCGCCGGCGCTGGCGGCGGTCTGCGAGACGGCGGCCAGCACCCGCGGCGACTGATCGCCGGCGGCGGCCAGGCCGATCCAGGCGTCGCACTGCTCGTGCGCGACCCGGGTGAGTGCCGCGAAGCCAGTACGTGCCGCCGTCAGGTCGGCAGGACGTTTCCGCTGGTAAACCTCGATACCGAGGGCTCGGCAGCAGGTGGCGAACCGGCTGAGGGTTTCCTCGTCGACCCGTGGTTGCGGGCTGAGCAGAGCCGCATCACCGTTATTCATGCGTGGCTCGCTCCTTCGCTGTTTTTGACTGCGCCAACCCGGCTGAAGTTAGCATTGCATAAGCTAACTGTCGAGATCGATCGGGACGATCGGCAGGCGACTTCCATCACTCCCGCAGGCGGCTTTTCGCCCCACGAACCGGACGCTGGCGCGCCGACGTCGTTCCAACCCATCACCCGACTCCTTATTGAAAATCATTTTCGATTGTCTCGCACGCTACCGCATGCGGGGTTCGTCTTCCACAACGGTTCTCGGCAGCGACCACTGAACCGCTCCTAGCCCTTAACTGCCCACATCAGCGAGTTCCGCAGGATCATCTGACCGGCCCGGGTGTCGGGCTCCGGAACGGGGCGATCCAACTGGCGCAGGCAATCGGCCAGCGGCGTCACCGTCGCGGTCCAGCCACGAGCGCCGAACCACTGATCCGCGGGAGCGTGCTGCTCGTTGTAGACCAGCCGATGGAAGTTGCGGGAGTCGTCGCCTGCCTCGACTTCGGCCGCAACCGCGGCGTCATACGCGTCCTGGGGCATCGGGACGCCGTCCTCAACCGCGACGCGACTGCCCGAAGCAGCGAGGCCATCGATACCGGCGAACAGCTGCTCCTGGGCAACGGCAGGGAGATAGAGCAACAGGCCCTCGACGATCCATGCCGAGGGCCGGGCCGGGTCGAAACCGGCGTCACGCAGCGCCTGCGGCCAGTCCTCACGGAGGTCAACGGCTACCTCACGCCGCTCCGCCGTGGGACGGATGCCGCGCTGCGAGAGGACATAGCTCTTGAACGCGAGCACTTGCGGCTGGTCCAACTCGAAGATCGTTGTCTCGTCCGGCCAGGACAAGCGAAAGGCGCGGGAGTCCAGTCCGGCCGCCAGAATCACCACCTGGCGCACCCCAGCTTCTACGACCCCGCTGAAGTAGTCGTCGAAGTAGCGGGTGCGCGCACCCTGGAAATTGACGAAGTGCTGCCCGAAGTCACTGGACAACAGCTCGTGGCCAGGCAAGCTGCCGTCCAGCACCGCCGCCCAGTCCCCGCCGACCGCCCGGCAGAACAGCTCCGCATACGGATCGACGGCCGCTGGATCGGCTTTGCGGGCTTCCAGGGCCCGGGCGGTGGCCACGAACAAGGCCGTCGAACCGACGCTGGTGTTGATGTCCCAGCTGTCACCTTCACTACGCATTAGAGGCATTCCACGGACCCTACGCCGGGGTGCGCACGGTGGACTGCCCGACGAATGCCGCCGAAACCAACCGTGACAGGCCAGAGCTTGCGCTCTGTCAGCCCCACTTGGCGGCTTCGGCGGTGTCACGCGCGTTCATCATCAAGGTGTTGGTCTCATGCGTGGAGGCCATCGCACGATAAGCCAACACCAACTCCTCCATCGCCTGATTCCACTGCGCCTGCCACGCCTGATACGTCATCCCCGTATCGCCCTGCCACGCCGCCGACAACGCCGCCTGCTCACTGGCAATATCAGCACCCACCGCCTGCAACGTGCCCGCATACCCATTCATCTCAGCCGCATGGGCCAACATCGCCGGGTAGTTGTACATAATCTGCGACATCAGACAAACCCTCCCTAAACCCCGGTGTAACCAGAAGCCGCAGCCGCATCAGCCGCCACATACGTCGAACCGGCGTCCGCCAGATTCACCTGCGCCATATCCAGCAACGCATTCACCCGCGCCGCCATCGCCACAAACCGCGCATGCGACCCCTGAAACGCCGCAGCCGCCTCACCCACATGAAACGCCTGCGCCGACATCGCCGCCTGCTCCGCCTGCGCCATCGTCGACCGCATCAACGCCGCCTTGGCACCAAACGCCGACTCCGACGCCACCAACTGCGGAATATGCGCATCCAACAAACTCATC
>NZ_LT546166.1:725110-906135 GCF_900078685.2 Mycolicibacter icosiumassiliensis
CACAAACCGCGCATGCGACCCCTGAAACGCCGCAGCCGCCTCACCCACATGAAACGCCTGCGCCGACATCGCCGCCTGCTCCGCCTGCGCCATCGTCGACCGCATCAACGCCGCCTTGGCACCAAACGCCGACTCCGACGCCACCAACTGCGGAATATGCGCATCCAACAAACTCATCCCCGCACTCCTCTCAACTATCGATTAGTCGCCGCCCGCGCCGTTCCGGTTCCATGGAGGCCACGACCGCTCGTTGCTCGCATCGTTGAGAGCGGCCACAGCACTCCCGGACAAGAACGCCGGCAGAGTCAGTCGGGTCAATAACTGAGGGTTGATGCTACGTTATTTACCTCGTTATACGAACCATTAATTGGATCAACAACCGCGAATGAGGATTAACTTTTAGGCGCCTGACGGGGGCTCCGCCGGTGAATCAGCCGACGATGCGGTCCGCGCGGCTGTAGATATTCATCGAGTCACCGCGAAGAAACGCGACCAACGTCAGCCCGCATTCGCCGGCCAGGTCGACGGCCAATGACGAGGGCGCCGAGACTGCGGCCAGCACGGGAACACCGACCATCACCGCCTTCTGGGTCAGCTCGAACGACGCCCGCCCGCTGACCAGCAGCACGGTCCCGGACAGCGGTATCCGGCGCCGCTCGAGTGCCCAGCCGATCACCTTGTCGACGGCGTTGTGCCGGCCGATGTCCTCGCGAACCACCTGCATCGCGCCGCCGTCGGTGAAGTCGAACAGCGCCGCGGCATGCAGACCGCCGGTGCTGGCGAAGACGTCCTGCGCCGCCCGCAGTTGATCGGGCATCGCGGTCAGCGCCGCCGCGGGAATCTGGACCGGGTCGTCGCCCGGGTGATATCGGCTGGCAAGGCGTACCGCGTCCAGTGCGGCCTTGCCGCAGATACCGCAGGATGAGGTGGCGTAGAAGTTCCGGGAGATGTCCACCAGCGGCGGCGGCACGTGCGGCGCCAGTGTCACATCGAGCACGTTGTAGGTGTTGGGGGTCTCCGGGTCGCCGCAGTAACGCGCGCTCACCACGTCGTCACGCCCGGCGATGATCCCCTCGGTGAGCAAAAAGCCCTGCGCCAGCTCGACATCCGATCCGGGCGTGCGCATCGTGACGGTGAGCGGCACACCGCCCAGACGGATCTCCAGCGGTTCCTCGACCGCCAGCGTCTCGGGCCGCTGCATCGCATCCCCTGCGACGAGGCGGCTGATCCGCCGACGCTGCGTTATCCGACTCATCGCTCCATCTTGCTCGGTCCGTTCGCATCTTCAGCGGTCAGTACTCGGCTGGAGAAAACGCTAGGGCGAAAGCTGTTGGAGTGAAAGACTATCCGGCGGCCTCCCGCCGGATAACCGGGAGTCGCAACGCTGCCGGTGCGCCCGCCGGGACCACCGGGTGGTTCGGAACGATCGGGGTGATACGGCGGTAGCCGCAGCTCTGCTCGGGCCGCTGGTCGGCTTGCCCCTTGTTCGGCCACATCGCGGCGGCACGCTCGGCTTGGGCGGTGATCGTCAACGAGGGGTTCACCCCCAGATTCGCCGAGACCGCCGAACCGTCGACCACGCTGAGGGTCGGATAGCCGTACACGCGGTGATACGGGTCGATCACACCGTGGTCGGGATCCGCGCCGATCGCGCACCCCCCGAGGAAATGCGCGGTGAGTGGAATGTTGAACAACTCTCCCCAGGTTCCCGCGGTCACGCCGCCGATCTTGGCCGCGATCCTGCGGGTCGCTTCGTTGCCCTCCGGGATCCACGTCGGATTGGGCTGGCCGTGACCCTGTTTGCTCGACAGGTGCCGGCCGCGCAGCCCGCCCTTGGTGTAGGTGGTGATCGAGTTGTCCAGGTGCTGCATCACCAGGGCGATGATCGTGCGCTCGCTCCAATTCTTCACCGCCAGCACGCGCAGCAGCGCGACCGGATTCTTGGCCGCCACACCCAGGAACTTGCACCAGCGTGGCCAACGGCCGCCGCCGTCGGTCATCAGGGTCTGCAGCAGGCCCATCGCGTTGGAACCCTTGCCGTAGCGCACCGGTTCGACGTGGGTGTCACCCGAAGGATGGAACGAGGAGGTGATGGCCACCCCCCTGGTGAGGTCCAGGTCGGGATCGACTTTGTACTTCATGGCACCCAGAATCGACTCCGAGTTGGTGCGGGTGAGCACACCGAGCCGGTCGGACAAACCCGGCAGGGTTCCGGTGTCCTTCATCTTGTGCAGCAAGTTCTGGGTGCCCCACGTGCCGGCGGCCAGCACCACGTACTGCGCGGTGTAGGTTCGGCGGTTCTTTCGCAGTAGCGCTCCGCTCTGTACCGTGTCGACGTGCCACGCCCCGTCCGGCGCCTGCCGCAGCGACGTGACGGTGGTCAGGGGATGCACTGCGGCACCGGCCCGTTCGGCAAGGCCGAGATAGTTCTTCACCAGCGTGTTCTTCGCGCCGTAGCGGCAGCCCACCATGCATTCTCCGCATTCCACGCAGCCGGTGCGTTCGGGCCCGACGCCCCCGAAGAACGGGTCGGCGACGGTTTTGCCGGGCTCCCCGAAGAACACCCCGACCGGTGTCTGGATGAACGTGTCACCGACGCCCATGTCCTCGGCAACCGCTTTGACGATCTCGTCGGCCGGGGTCATGTGCGGGTTGCGAACCACACCGAGCATGCGCTGACCCTGCTCGTAGTAGGGCGCCAACTCGTCTTCCCAGTCGGTGATGTGCTTCCACTGCGGGTCGTTGAAGAACGCGGCGGGCGGCTTGTACAGGGTGTTCGCGTAGTTCAACGATCCGCCGCCGACACCCGCGCCGGCCAGGATCACGCAGTCCCGAAGTAGGTGGATTCGCTGGATGCCGAAGCAGCCCAGTTTCGGCGCCCACACGAATTTGCGCAGATCCCAACTGGTTTTCGCGAACTGCTCGTCACTGAAGCGACGGCCCGCCTCCAGCACACCGACCCGGTATCCCTTCTCGGTCAGCCGCAAAGCTGTGACGCTGCCGCCGAATCCGGACCCGATCACCAGGACGTCGTAGTCGAATTGCTCGGCCATGGGCTCCTCCTCATTTGACGCCGGGCGTGCGCCGCAGCACCCGTAATCCGGTGGTCATGATCCGCGCGTAGCGGCCCGGTTCGAGCCACGACGGCGCGCCGACCGGTAGCAGCCGCTCGGTGGCAATCGTCTGCGGTTCGGTGTATTTGAGGATGCCGTGTTCGCCGTGTCGACGCCCGAGACCGGAGGCCTTCATGCCGCCCATCGGCGCGTCTACCGACGCCCACGCGGCGGCGTAGGCCTCGTTGACGTTGACGGTGCCGGCCTGTAGCCGGGCGGCGACACGGCGGCCGCGCTTCGGGTCTGAGGTCCAGACGCTGAAGTTCAGGCCGTAGTCACTGTCGTTGGCGCGTTCGATCGCCTCGTCGTCGTCCTGGACCCGATATAGCGAGACGACCGGCCCGAACGTCTCCTTGGCGAACGCGGCCATGGACTCGTTAACCCCGGACAAGATGGTGGGCTCGTAAAAGTAGGGGCCGATGTCCGGGCGTGCCCGGCCGCCGGCCAGCACGTTGGCGCCCTTGCTCACCGCGTCGTCGACGTGGCCGGCGACAACGTTGAGTTGTTTCTGCGAGATCAGTGATCCCATATCTGCCGAATAGTCCAGGGTCGCCGACAGTTTCATTGCGTTAGCGGCGTCGGCGAAGCGGGTGGTGAACTGATCCCAGAGCCGGGCCGGCACATAGATGCGTTCGACCGAGATACACAGCTGCCCGGTATTGGAGAAGGCCGCCCGCAGAGCGCCCGACACCGCCTTGTCGACGTCGGCATCGTCGAGCACGAGCAGCGCGTTCTTGCCGCCGAGCTCCATCGAGCAGTCGATCAGTCGCTCACCGGCCTGCGCGGCGACGGTGCGCCCCACCGCCGTGGAACCGGTGAACATCAGATAGTCCGAGTGTTCGATGATCGGCGCACCCAGCTCGGCGCCGAAACCGGTCAGCACCTGCACCAACCCCGGCGGCATACCGGCTTCCTCAAGCAAGGCCACCGCCCACAGCGCCGAAAACGGGGTCTGCTGATCGGGTTTCGTCAGCACTGCGTTGCCGGCGACGATGGCGGGAAGGGCGTCGCTGATACCCAGGGTCAGCGGATAGTTCCACGGCGAGATGATCCCCACCAGCCCCTTGGGGTGATGCAGTTCGGTGACCTGGGTGAGCGCCAGCTGCACACCCTGCCGGCGCTTGGGGCGCAGGTAGTCCGCGGCGGTGTTCGCGTAATAGCGGGCCGTCAGACAGACATCGAGGATTTCTTCGAATGCGTGCCGGCGCGCTTTGCCGTTCTCGAGCTGGATCAGGTCGAGAACTTCGTCCTGACGTTTGAGCACCAGGTCGTGGAAGCGCAACAACACCGCGGCCCGGTCGCGGATCGGGCGCGCAGCCCATCCCGCCTGCACCGCGCGAGCACGCAGCGCCGCGGCAGCCACATCGGCACCGCCGCAGCGCGGCACCCGTCCCAACAGCTCGCCGGTCATCGCGTTGGTGACCTCGATGGCGGAGTTCGGGTCCGCGGTCGCCACCCTGGCGGAGAGCTCATCGGTGCGGGTCATGGCATCCCATTCAGAACGAAACGACCGGACTCCTCGTCCACCATCTCCATGGCGATCCGGCGCGCACGCACCGCAGCGCGGTCGGCTTTGACGTTGATGTCACGGCGGGGCTCGCCGCGTTCGCCAAGTCGCGCCTGAATCGTCTCCAGCACAACCGAATCCCGCATCGCCCAGTCATGGAACATGCTGCGCAGAAACTCGGCGACCCGCCCGTCGTCGGGTAGCGAAGTTGCGGGCCATCTGCAGGAAGACGTGGGTGGCCTGCGGGGATTCGGGGGTAAAGCCCTGGATCCGGAGCAGCTGGTGGGTAGTGCCGGCCTCGAGATCGATCACATAGTGCTGAACGTGCAGCCCCGGTGCGACGAAGGTTCCCTCCTCGCGTCGGCTGCCCCTGGTGTCGGCGGGAAGGCCGGTGATGTCGGCTTCCCAGGGGGCCAGGCGGCTGGGCGGCGTGATCCGGGAGTAGGAGACCGACCGTTCGGAGACCTCGACCTCGTCGAGTTGGGGAAGAACTTCGATATCCGGCGGAACGACTTCGGGGTGCATCACGAATACATCGGTCAGGTCGAGGTAGTGCTCGTGCAGCAGCAGGTAGTTGGCGTCGACGCGCAGCACCTCGGTGGTGCCGGTCCATCCCGAGCCGTCGGCGTACCACGGCACTCGCGGTGGCGGGCGCAGCGCGGCGACACCGGGATCGCCGAGCCAGATCCAGACGAACGGCGCCCGCTCCTGAACCGGGTAGCTGCGAACTGCGGCGCCGGGCGGCACGTTCTCCTGTGACGGCACGTCCAGCAGGCAGCCGTCGGCGCCGAACGCGAAGCCGTGGTAGCCGCAGATCACCCGATCACCGTCGCGCCGGCCGGCCGACAGCGGATAGGCCCGGTGGATGCAGCGGTCCTCCATGGCGACCACGTCGCCGGATCGGCGGCGGTACAGCAGGACCTGCTTGTCGAGGAGACGACGGGTCAGCAGTCCTTGCCCGACTTCGGCGCTGGCCGCGGCGACATACCAACAGTTGTAGGGATAGTTGGGTCTCATCTCAACTCCTTCGCCGAGAAGCGACGGGATTTCTGCCTGGACGAAACGCTGATCCCGCTCCGCACGGGTCTATGACACCCGTCTGTGTCGGTGGCGAGGTTTACATTGCGGGTATGTCCAGGTTCCTGCTGTTGCCGACATCCGCTCAGCAAGTCGTGTTGTCGGAACATTGCCGACATGCGCGGTTCGTGTGGAATCTGGCAGTGGAGCAGCAGCAGTTTTGGCAACCGGGGCGGCACGCCCCTGGGTACAACAAGCAGTCGGCACAGTTGACCGAGGCCCGCGCCGAATATGCTTGGTTGGCGGCTGGGTCGCAGACGGTGCAGCAGCAGGCACTGCGGGATTTCGCACGCGCCATGGAAGGCTTTTTTGTGGGCACTCATGGCCGTCCGTCGTGGCGCAAGGCCCGGGTACATGAAGGGTTCGGAGTAGTCGGGGTGCGGCCAAGCCAAGTCCAGAGGCTCAATAGGCGTTGTGGACAGCTGTGGGTACCCAAGGTTGGGTGGGTTCGGTTCCGATGGACGCAGGCGGTGCCGAACGGTGTGAAGTCCTACCGCGTTACTCAGGATCGGGCTGGTCGGTGGCATGTCGGCTTCCCGCGCATTCCCGACCCAATCCCAGGGCCGCGTGACGGCAGCGTGGTGGGTGTCGATCGCGGTGTGACGGTGTCGGCGGCACTGTCTACCGGCGAGCTGCTGCACGCTCCTGGTCTGACCTCCGGTGAGCAGGCCCGGCTGTGTCGATTGCAGCAACGCCTCACCCGCGCCAAGCGAGGCTCCAACCGCCGACAGCGAACCAAGTTGTCCATCGCGAAGCTCAAAGCGCGCGAAGTATGCCGACGACGAGATTGGGTCGAGAAGACCACCACCGATCTTGCACGTCGGTTTGACACTATTCGGGTGGAAAAGCTCGACGTGCGGGCGATGACCCGCTCTGCGCGCGGCACGGTTGACAAACCAGGCACTCGCGTTGCGCAGAAGCGGGCGCTCAACCGTGAAATCAGTCGTCAAGGGTGGGGTCAGCTGGTTATCCGACTCAGCAACAAGGCCGGGGGCCGGCTCGAGCGGGTCCCGGCCGCGTACACATCTCAACGATGCTCGGCATGCGGATATGTCGCGCCCGAAAACCGCAAGAGCCAAGCGGTCTTCAGGTGCGTCGCCTGCAAAGCGGGACCGCGCAACGCCGATGTAAACGCAGCACGCAACATCGCCGCCGGACGGGCGGTGCCAGCACAGGGAGACTTCGCCGTAGGGCGGTCTGTGAACTGTGAACCTCAACTCAGCTCTCCTGCTTCCTAAGTTAGGTGGGACGGGGTTGGAATCCTCGGGCTTCGCATCCGGGGAGGACGTCAAAGGTCCAGCACCAGCCTCTCGGAGAGCGACCGTGAAACGCAGATCATGATTGTCTGGTTCGCCGCCTTCTCGGCGTCATTGAGCACGGAGTCGCGATGGTCGCCCGCGCCCTCGATGATGTCGCATTCGCAGGTTCCGCACACGCCCTCCATGCACGACCCGAGTACGTCGACACCGGCTTCCTCACACACTTTGTAGATCGATTTATCTTGTGGCACTGTCAAAGTCATTCCGGACCGCTGACATTCCACGTCGAAGGCGGTCAATGCAGCGGGTTCGTCGAGCGCCTTGGCCGAGAAACGTTCCACGTGCAGGCTTCCGTCCGGCCATGAGGTGCACGCGTCCTCGACCGCGCCGAGCAGGCCCTCCGGTCCGCAGCAGTACACCAGCGTGTCCTCGGATGGTTGGGCGAGAACGGATTGCAGGCTCGCCCGGAAGTCCGGCTCGTCGTCGTCGCGCGAACAGAGCACCACCCGCTCGCCGTAACCCTCGAGCTCGGCGACGAAGGCCATCGACGCTCGCGTCCTGCCGCCATAGAGCAGCTTCCAGTCGGAGCCCGCGGCGTCTGCCGCGGCGATCATCGGCAGCATCGGGGTGACACCGATACCGCCCGCGATGAAGTGGTACCGCGCCGAACCGACCAACGGAAAGTGGTTGCGGGGCCCGCGGACCCGCACGGTGGCTCCCTCGTGGAGCTTGTCGTGGACGAACTGGGATCCGCCGCGACTGTTCGGGTCGAGCAGGACGCCTACCCGCCACTGCGCGCGGTTGGCGGTGTCACCGCACAGTGAGTACTGCCGCACCAGCGACGGCGTCATGATCAGGTCGATGTGCGCCCCGGGTGCCCAGTCGGGCAGGTCGGCGCCGGCCGGGTCGGCGAGGGTGATCGTCACCACCCCGTCGGCCGAGGTCTCTCGGCGGCGTACCTCCAGGTCGGCCTCGACCTCCCGGTAGGCCGGGCGGCCACGGGCGGTCTCGGCGGCCGTCACGATGTTCTCCGGACCGGAATCGACTTGAACTGGTTGAGGAACAACGCCCGCACCCGGGTCGGCTCCCCGTCCGGCATGAGATCGGGAAAGCGTTCCAGGGTCCGCTGAATCCACAGCTTCAGCTCCAAGCGGGCCAGGTTGGCGCCCAGGCAGAAATGCCGGCCGCGGCCGCCGAACGCCTGGTGCTTGTCGGCAAGACCCTCGCGGGTGATGTCGAAGGTGTGCGGATCCGGGAAGGCCGTCTCGTCACGGTTGGACGCCAAGTACCACAACAAGAGTCGATCGTTTTCCTTGATCGTCTTGCCGTGCAATTCGGTGTCACAGGCCGCCGCGCGGCCCATGGGCCTTGCCCCCATGTAGTGGACACGGGATTTGTGGTTAAGCAGCTTCGGGCAGCGTAGCCGGTGTCAGGGTCCTTTCGTAGGTGGCAGGGCTGGATTGACGGCAGTGGGAGTGCCGTCGTTTGGTGTTGTAGCGGGCTAGCCATCGGAAGACCTCCCGGCGGCAGGTCGCCGCGTCCGGCCAGCAGGCACGGTCCTGCAGGATCTCGCGTTTGAGGGGGGCGTTGAAAAATTCGGCCAGGGCGTTGTCGGCGCTCGTTCCCACCGCTCCCATCGACTGGATGACCCCATACTCGCGGCAGAGGGACACGAAATCCCTTGAGGTGTACTGACTTCCGTGGTCCGAGTGGAACACTGCACCGGCCAACGTGCCGCGTAGCGCGGCAGCGGCGTTGAGGGCGTCGGTGACCAGTTCGGTGCGCATGTGATCGGCGATCGCCCACCCCGCTACCCGCCGCGAGCAGCAGTCGATCACCGTGGCCAGGTACAGGTTGCCGCCGGTGGCCAGTGGCAGGTAGGTGATGTCGCCGACATAACGGGTGTTGATCTGCGCGGCGGTGAAATCCCGCTTCAGCAGATCAGGGACTTTCTGGCTGGCCGGATCCGCCGCGGTGGTCTTGACCCGCCGCCGGCGCCGATAACCGACGATCCCGGCGCCGCGCATCACTCGAGCGACCCGCTTGTGGTTGACCCGCTCACCGTCGGGCGCACCATCGTTGAGCTCGGCGGTGATCCGCGGCGCCCCGTAGGTGTTGTCCTCGCCGTGCACCACCCGGATACGGGCGGCCAGCGCCTCATCAGCGGCGGCCTTCGCGGCGCGGGAATCGGCGCCGGCGAGCCAGGCGTAGAACGATGAACGCGCGACCTCCACGACCGCGCAGAGCCACTTCACCTCGAAGGCGTGTAGGTGGTCGGCGACGAACTGGAAGCGGCTCACCAGTTCGTCTCCCCGGCGAAATATTTGGCTGCCGACCGTAGAATGTCCCGCTCGGTGGATAGCCGAGCCTCGGTGGCGCGCAGCGTCTTGTTCTCGGCGCGCAGCCGCACCAGTTCCTGCTCCGGGCTCTCGGCCCCTGGCGCAAGCTCGGTCTCTACGCTGCCGCGGCGGTGCCGAATCGCCACGCCGGCCGACTTGCACCACGCTGAGAGCGTGGCTTCGCTGACACCGAGCTCGGCAGCGATCTGCGTAATCGTCGCACCCTCGGTATCCCGGTACAGCGCGACCGCGTCACGCTTGAACTCATCGGGGTAATTTTTCCTTGCCATCGGGTTGGATCATCTCGCTTCCCCCAGGACATTCCTGGGATTGAGCGTGTCCAACACACGGGGTCAAGTCCCCATGAAGGAGAACGCCGGATAGCACCGCAGCCCTTCCTCCACGGCATTCGGGATCAGCTCTGGGCGCTCGGCGAGCAGGGTCCGCAGCTCTGGATCGCCCAACAGGTGCAGCATCGTCGCGCTGTAGGTCGCCCGGGTCGAGTCATTGGCAGCCGACATCAGCAAGATGAAGAACGTGCCAAGCTCGATCTCGTTGAGTCGCTCGCCGTCGACCTCCGCGTTCATCAGGGCGGTGATCAGATCGTCGCGCGGGGATTTGCGGCGCTCTTCGATCCGCGCCATGACATAGCCGATGATCTCTTGCAGCACCGCCTCGGTATCGGACCACTGTTCACGGATGGCCGGGTCCTCGAAGGCGGTGAAGACGTTGGTCCAGTGCACCAGCTTCTCGTCGTCCTCGGGCGGTGTGCCGAGCAGTGAGCCGGCCACCCGGGCCGGAACGGCCCGCGCGACATCGGCGACCAGGTCGAATCTCTCGGTGTCGGCGACACGGTCGAAGACGTGGTCGATGATCTGCGTGATGTGGTCCTGGTGCTCGGCCACGCGTTGCGGGGTAAATGCCTTGATGGCCAACGCCTTGAGCCGGTCGTGGCGCGGCGGGTCGATCGAGATCATCTGGGACTGTTGGACGGCCAGCGGCACCCCGATGTCGTCGAGCAGGAAGATGCCGCGCCGTTCGGAGGAGAATGTCTTGTGGTCGCGACTGACGGCCCGCACGTCGTCGTAGCGGGTGATCGACCAGAAGCCGCCTTCGTCGGGCGCATTGCGTTGCGGGCTGAAGTGCGCCGGCGCTTCGCGTTGCATCCTGGCGAACAACTCCCACGGCGGACCGTCATCCCAGTGCGCGGAGTCCGCCAAATCGACGCTGTCGAGGTCCTGTTGACCGACGGTTGTCATCGTCGCACCTTTCCTTGCCGCGAATGCTGGCTGCTTACGAATTCCATTACGCGTCTGCCGGTTTGGCGATCTCGCGTTTGAGGATTTTGCCGGTGGGGCCTTTCGGCAGCTCGTCGACGAACCAGACCTTGCGCGGATACTTGTAGCCGGCGAGCCGGTCCTTCACGAAGTCGCGGATGGCCGCAGAATCCGCCTCAGCGCCGGGCCTCAGCGCAACGGCGGCACCGACCTCCTCGCCGAGCAGGTCGTCGGGGACACCGACCACGGCCGCCTCGCGCACCGCGGGATGCTCGTAGAGCACTTCCTCGATCTCGCGCGGATACACGTTGTAACCGCCGCGGATGATCATGTCTTTGGAGCGGTCGACGATGAAGAAGTAGCCGTCGTCGTCCACCCGGGCCAGGTCGCCGGTGTGAAACCAGCCGTCGGCGTCGATCGCCTCGGCCGTCGCATCCGGGCGGTTCCAGTAACCCTTCATCACGTTGTGGCCGCGGATGGCTATTTCGCCGACCCCGTCGTCGCCGGCCCCGACCAGCCTCATCTCGACCCCGGCCACCGGCGTGCCGATCGACCCCGGCTTACGTTCCCGATCGGGGTGGTTGAACGATGCCACCGGCGACGTTTCGCTCAGCCCGTAGCCCTCCAGGACCATGGTCTGAAAGGCTTCTTCGAAGCCGCGCATCACTTCGACCGGCATCGCGGCGCCGCCGGAGATGCACAACCGCAATGACGCGGTGTCGCCGCGCTGGCCGGCGTGCAGCATCGCGGCGAACATGGTCGGGACGCCTTCGAATACGGTGACTCGATCGCGTTCGATGATCGCCAGCGCCTTCGCCGGTTCGAACCGGGGGATCAGGGTCAGGCATCCTCCGGCGGCGACGGCGGCGTTGAGCCCGGCGGTCTGCCCGAACGCGTGAAACAACGGCAGCGCGCCCAGGATCACGTCGTCCGCGGTCAGGCCCAGCATGTCGACCACTGTCGCGACGTTGCGTCGGAGGTTGGCATGAGTCAGCTCGGCGCCCTTGGGTGTGCCGGTGGTCCCCGAGGTGTAGAGGAGCACCGCGGTGTCCTCATCGTGGCGTGCCACGGGTTCGGCGACGGGATCGGCAGTGCAGATCAACTCCTCGAAGTGCCCCGGGGTCACCACGATGCATTCGGCCCCGGCGGAGTCGGCACCCGCTTGGGCCGCGGCGGCGAATTCATGCCAGGCGATCACCGCTTTGGCTTGCGAATCCGACAGGTAGAAGCTGGTCTCGCGTTCCTTCAGCAAGACGTTCATCGGCACCACCACCCCACCGGCACGCAGCACGGCGTAGTACGCGATAGCGAAATAGGGCACGTTGGGCAGCATCACGCCGACGCGGTCGCCCGGACACAGTCCGCGCGCAACCAGCAGGCCGGCCAGGCAGGCGCTGGCCGCGTCCAAACCGGAGTAGGGAACTTCGACCTCGTCGAGACGTAGCGCCAGGCTGTCGGGGTTGCGACGGGCGGCGTCGATCAGGTTGACGGCAAGGTTGGTCATCGCGCCACCAGCGGTGGTAGCCCCTCGAGCGTCAGCACGGCCAATCACCCCAGGACCGGGAAGCTACGGCGCTTGGCCAGGCGGTCCATCCCCGCCTGGATCGCGCCCTGCACCTGGTCGTAGATCGAGTCGACGTAGTCGGAGTCGTCGAGACGGCCGGGATCGGTGTCGACGCGGATGGGCTCGAGGAATTCGGTGCGGATCTTCGCGGGCAGCGGCACATGCGCGGGCAGGATCTCGATGGCGAGTGGAAACGGGAAACCCGCGATGATGGGCATCGTCGCCCCGCGCAGCCGCTTGCCCAGACCGGTCCAGCGGGCGAGGAATCGACCCTCCGACAGCACGAAGACGGTGTCGTGGCCGCCTACCGTAGCGACCGGGACGATCGGCACGCCGGAGCGGATGGCCTGACGGACGAAGCCCTTGCGGCCCGCCAGCAGTGCCTGGTCCCGGTGGCGCCAGTTGCGCATCGCGTCCTGCTCGCCGCCGGGCCACACCACCACGTCGTGGCCGGCGGCCAGTGCGGCGGTCACCCCGCTGCGCGACGCCGGTATCACGCCGACCGCTTTGAAGTAGTCGCCGAGCAGGGGGGCGGCCATCAGGAGGTCGTGCGCGGTGCCGTGCAGGATCCGCCGGCCTTCGAAATGCCGATGCCAGGCATGCACCAGTGTCCAGGCGTCCATGGTCAGGGAGCCACCGGAGTGGATGCCGATCAGCAATGACGGTTCGTCGGGAATCCGGTGCCAGCCGTCGATTTCCAATCGGAAGTAGTGGTCACACAGGAAGTTGAAGACGGGATTCTGCACGTTCCGCATGAATCGCTCGTCAGGACCGTCCGACGTCGTGGCTGCGGCGAGGCGCTGCGCGACGAATTGCTGGAACCGGCCGAGTGGCTCTGCGCCCTTGCCGGCCTTGACGGATGCGGATTCGGCAGGCGTTGTGGTCGATGTCATCTGGCTTCCTCAATCAAACGTTTGCATGCGGTTAAGCGTCTGTCGGATCTGGGCGGTGGGGTACGGAGTGGCCTCCGATATTGCGGACTTCGGTTTGGGGGCTACTACGACCGCATTCATCCAGCTGGAGCGCCCACCAGACCCCGAACAGCACTTCGACGTCCCGCAGGCTGGTCCCGGTCAGTTCCTCGAACCTGGCTAGGCGGTAGCGCACCGTGTTCTGGTGGACGAACAGCCGGGTAGCCGTACGCTCCACGTGCATGCCGCTCATCAGATATGCCCGTAGCGTCGCGATCAGCTCACGGGCTGAGCCGCCCTCGGAGAGCGGGTCGAGGTAACGCTTACAGAGTGCGTCACCGACGTCGGCGTCGGCCGCGACCGCCGCTCGCAGGCCGATCGCTCCGATGTCGTAGACCCCGTGGAGGCCGCAGGCCTGGATCGCGGTCAGCGCCCGGGTCGCCAACCGGTAGGAGGCGGCCAAGCGCCCCAGGGGCTTGGGCGGGCCGACCCCGACTACGGCAGCAATGTCATGCGGTGGCGGATCACTCAAGAACCCGACCACACATCCGTCGGCGACGGCGCTGAGCCCCCGCCGGTCGGCGCCGTGAAAACCCAACAGCCACTCCAGCTTGCGCTGCGGCGCCGCCTCACTGAGCAAGGCGCGGATCGCGACGAATTCGCCGTTGGGATCCAGGCCGTACGCCTGCGCCTGAATGGCGAGCTCGACGGCGGGGATAGTGCCGGACAACGCACCGCGAACGAACCTGGAGCGCTGCTCCTCCTCGGCAAAACCCAAGGCAAGTTCGGCTCTGCGGTGTGCCCCGACGGTGGCGGCCATCGCGACGTCGGACCAGGCCAGCGTCGACTGCACGAACTCCAGCACGGCGGCGTCCTCGATGCCCAGCCGCGCACTCACTCCCCGGGAGTACGCGACGACCGCCTCGATACCGACGTGCCATGCGTGCAGCATTTCGTCGACAGGAATCCCCTGCTGCGCGCGCGTTTCTCCGATCACGGCCAGCTCGGCGAGTTCGTGTCCACCCCCAGCCGCGCGACAGTCGCGAGCCGCGCGTAAGACCTGTTCCAGCTGCAGCCCGATCTCTTCCTCGAGTTCCAGACTGCTCAAAACGCGGTAGGTGGGTATTTGAGCCTCGATCGCTTCCCGTATGTTCCCGGCGATCTCGGCGAGCTGGCCGAGCAGTGCGTCCACGAGCAACTCCCGGCCCACCTCCACGCCCATCTGGCTCGGGGCGGGAATCCGGTCCGCGACGCGGTACATCACGACGCGCTATCGGTAGCCGGGGTATTCCTGCTCGCCGGGGCCTGCCCGGCGGGAACCGCCAGCGGAAGCAACACCGATGCCAACATTGGCATAAGAATGGCGGCCAACATCATCTTCTCATTTCCGAATTGGCGTTCAAGAATTTTTCAGGGAACGGCACTGGCTTTCGAATTCGCGTTGTCGAATTACGCCGTCTTTCCGAACATTACGCAGCCCGAGTCGACGCGGCTACGTCGTCAACCGACGAAACTCTGACCGGATCGTCGTCTCCCGGGAACAAAGCGCGCACGGGGTTCGGGGTACGCACGGGGTCGCCGCCCAAACCCGCGAATCGCCACGTCGGAGCGGCGGTAGCAACTACCGTCGGGTCATGGGGGAGAGTTCGCGCGACCGCGCAGCCGTTGCCGAGGCTGCGGCAACGATCGTGGGCCGACTCTACGACAAGCTCGACAACATCACCCGCGACATTCAGCAGTTGGTGGTCACCGAGATATCCGAATTGGGCGGCGACGCGCAGCTGCTGCAGTTGCTGCGAGACACCGCTGGCAGCAGCGTCGAATCGTTCTTCTCGTCGATTCGTCATGGCATCCCGGTCCGGAACCTGGAGCCGCCGACTCCCGCGCTGGAGTACGCCCGGCGCTTGGCGCAGCGAGACGTCTCGGTAAATGCGTTGACGCGGGCCTACCGGCTAGGACACCGGGCGACACTGCGCATGGTGATCAACGAGATACGCGCCGCAAATCGGGATCCGGAACTGAGCCTGGCCGTCTACGACCTGATGGAAGACGTGTCATTCGAATACATCGACCAGATCTCCCAGCAGGTGGTCGCCAGCTATCAGGATGAACGTGACCGGTGGGTGGCCAATCGGAACAACCTCCGCGTCCTGCAGGTTCGCGAGCTGCTCGCGGGTGGCGACGTCGACATGGACGCCGTGACGACCGCGTTGCGCTACCCGCTACGCCGGCACCACCTGGCGGTGGTGCTCTGGTATCCGGAACCCTTCGAACGCGCCGATGCGCTGTCCATGGAGCGGTTCGTGCAGAAACTCGGAGAATCGGTCGACGCGACCAACAATTCGCTATTCGTTCCGGTCGATCGAGTGACCGGTTGGGGCTGGATTCCGCTGTCAGCCAAGTCCGCGCCGACCGCTGCGGCACGGCTTCGCGTGTTCGTCGAGAAAGCCACCGACGGCCCCCGGGTCACGGCGGGCAATCCGCTGCCCGATGTCGAAGGATTTCGCCGTTCGCATCAGCAGGCGCGGGACGCCTGGACGGTGATGAGCGCGGCAGGAACCGCCGGTCGCCGGATCCCCACCGCCGGTGACGCCGGTCTCGCGGTGGCGGCACTGATCGGTCGCGATGTCGACGCCGCGACGGCCTATGTCGGTGAGGTTCTCGGTCCGTTGGCCACCGCCACCGACAGCGATGAGCGGCTACGGGAAACACTGCGGGTCTTCCTGAGCACCGGCTCCAGCTACACCGCCGCCGCCGAGGAACTGCACCTGCACCCCAACTCGGTGAAGTATCGCGTCCAGCGTGCGGTCGAACGGCGCGGCCGGCCCATCGCCGGCGACCGGCTCGAGGTCGAAGTCGCGTTACTGCTGTGCGAGTGGTTGGGCGCGGCGGTGCTCAGCTGAGCGTCCTGGCGGGGCCATTCCCGCTCGCGCAAACGCCCACAGCGTTAAGATTCGCAGATGATAGAGCGAAAGTTCTTGGAGTGGCCGGTTATCCGGCAATTGCGCACCGGCGACGTGTTCGGCCGCGGGCCGGCGGTCACCTCCGAACACACCCGCAGCATCGCGCCGCGAACCGCTACCGCCGACCGCGTGGTGAGCAGCGTCTGCCCCTATTGCGCGGTCGGCTGCGGCCAGCGCGTCTACGTCAAGGACGAGAAGGTCGTACAGATCGAGGGCGATCCCCATTCGCCGATCTCGCGGGGGCGGCTGTGCCCGAAAGGGTCGGCCAGCGAACAGTTGGTCAACTCACCCGGCCGACAGATCAGCGTGCTCTACCGGGCGCCCCGTGCCACGCAGTGGCAGCCGATGGAGCTGGACACCGCCATCGACATGGTGGCCGAGAGGTTCATCGCCTCGCGGCGCAACGCCTGGCAGGACCACGACGCCGACGGCCGGCCGCTGCGGCGCACCCTGGGGATCGCTTCGCTGGGCGGCGCGACACTGGACAACGAAGAGAACTACGTCATCAAAAAACTCTTCACCGCCGCCGGCGTCATACAGATCGACAACCAAGCTCGTATTTGACACTCCGCCACGGTTCCCGGTCTGGGAGCCTCCTTCGGTCGCGGTGGAGCGACGCAAACCCTGCAAGACATGGCGAACGCCGACTGCATCGTCATCCAGGGCTCGAACATGGCCGAGTGCCACCCGGTGGGTTTCCAGTGGGTGGAGGAGGCCAAAGCGCGGGGCGCGGTGGTGATCCATGTCGACCCGCGGTTCACCCGCACGTCGGCGGTGTGCGACAAGCACATTCCGATCCGGGCCGGCTCCGACGTGGTGTTGTTGGGTGCGCTGATCAACCATGTGCTCACCCACGACCTGTGGTTCGGTGAATACGTGCTGGCTTACACCAATGCCGCGACGCTGGTCAGTGAGCACTTCCGCGACACCGAAGACCTGGGCGGGCTGTTCTCCGGCTTCGATCCGCAGACCAGGCAGTACGACCCATCAAGTTGGGTCTATCAGCGCGATGACTCCGGCGCGCCCGTCACCGACGAAACGCTGCAGCATCCGCGTACGGTCTTCCAGATCCTCAAGCGGCACTACGCGCGCTACACGCCGGAGATGGTCCGCGATGTCTGCGGTATCGACACGGCGATGTTCGACTACCTGGCGCGCGCGGTCACGGCCAACTCGGGACGCGAACGCACCACGTGTTTCGCCTATGCGGTGGGCTGGACGCAGCACACCCTGGGCGCGCAGTACATCCGCACCGCGGCGATCCTGCAGCTGCTGCTGGGCAACGTGGGTCGGCCCGGCGGCGGGATCATGGCGCTGCGGGGGCACGCCAGCATTCAGGGCTCCACCGATATTCCGACGCTCTACGACATGCTGCCGGGCTATCTGCCGATGCCCAAGGCCGGCCGCGACGACACCCTCGAGGCATACCTGGACCGCGTCGGTTCGAAGAGCCAGAAGGGTTTTTGGGCCAACGCCGACGCGTACCTGGTCAGCCTGCTCAAGGCGTGGTGGGGGGACGCCGCGACCGCCGACAACGACTGGGCTTATCACTACCTGCCCCGGCTGACCGGACCACACGGCACCTATCAGGCCGTGACGGGCATGCTGGCCGACGAAGTGGAGGGCTACTTCCTGCTCGGCCAGAACCCGGCCGTCGGTTCGGCCAACGGCCACCAACAACGGTTGGGCATGTCGCACCTGAAGTGGCTGGTGGTGCGGGATCTGAACCTGATCGAGTCGGCCACCTGGTGGAAGGACGGCCCGGAGATCGCCTCCGGCGAGCTGTGCACCGAAGAGAACGAGACCGAGGTGTTCTTCCTGCCGGCGGCCAGCCACGTCGAGAAGGCCGGGACGTTCACCCAGACCCAGCGTCTGCTGCAATGGCGCCATCAGGCCGTCGCCCCGCCGGGGGACTGCATCAGTGAGCTGGAGTTCTTCATCAAGCTGGGCAACCGAATTCGCGCTCACCTGGCCGGGTCCACCGATCCGCGGGACCGGCCGCTGTTGGACCTGGTCTGGGACTACCCGGTCGATGAGCACGGTGACCCCGATCCGGAGTTCGTGCTGGCCGAGATCAATGGCCATCAGTTGGCCGGGCCCGATGCCGGCCGGTGCATCTCGGGTTTCGCCGAGCTGCGCGCCGATGGATCCACCGCCGGCGGCTGCTGGATCTACGCCGGCGTATACGGGGGCGGGATCAATCAGGCCGCCCGCCGGGTGCCGCACGGCGGTCCGGGCCCCAGCCAGTCCGAATGGGGCTGGGCTTGGCCGGCCGATCGGCGGATCCTCTACAACCGGGCGTCGGCGGATCCGGACGGGGTGCCGTGGAGCGAACGCAAGCGCTACGTCTGGTGGGACGAGCAACTGCGCCGATGGGTGGGCAATGACGTGCCCGACTTCGTGATCGATCGCGCGCCGGGAGCTCGACCGGATCCGGCGTTGGGCGGTCCGGATGCGTTGGCCGGCGACGACCCGTTCGTCATGCAACCCGACGGCAAGGGTTGGTTGTTCGCACCCAAGGGCGTGGTGGATGGGCCGTTGCCCACCCACTACGAGCCGCAGGAGTCGCCGGTCGCCAATGCGGTCTATCGCCAACAGCGCAACCCCGCCCGAATCACCTTCCCCCGCAAAGACAATCTGTCGGCCCCCAGCGCCGGGGAGCCGGGCGCCGATGTCTATCCCTACGTGTTCACCACCTACCGGCTCACCGAGCATCACACCGCCGGCGGCATGAGCCGCTGGCTGCCGTATCTGGCCGAGCTGCAGCCGGAGATGTTCTGCGAGGTCTCTCCGGCGCTGGCCGCCGAGCGGGGTCTGGAGAACTTCGGCTGGGCCACCATCATTTCGCCGCGGGCGGCGATCGAGGCACGGGTGCTGGTGACCGACCGGATGACGCCACTGTTCGTGGGCGGTCACACGGTGCACCAGATCGGGCTGCCGTATCACTGGGGGGTCGGCGGCGACGCGGTGGTCAGCGGAGACGCCGCCAACGATCTGCTCGGGGTGACCCTGGATCCCAACGTGCAGATCCAGGAGTCCAAGGCCGGGTCGTGCGATATCCGGCCGGGCCGGCGGCCGCGGGGCGCGGCGCTGCTGCGCCTGGTCTCCGAATATCAAAGCCGTTCCGGCGCAACACCGGAGACCGGCAATGCCGCTATCGATGCAGAAGGGCGGGACTGATGGGCCAACTGTCCGGGCCGACCGACCCCGCCGCCGACGCCAGGTGGTCGCCACAGCACCCACGCAAGGGGTTCTTCACCGACACGTCGATCTGTATCGGTTGCAAGGCCTGCGAAGTGGCATGCAAGGAGTGGAACCACAACCCGCAGGACGGCCCGCTGGAGTTGCTCGGGTCCTCGTATGACAACACCGGTGCGCTGGGTGCCAGCACATGGCGGCATGTGGCGTTCATCGAGCAGGGCCGTGACCGTATCGCGGAGGCCCGTGAATCCGGCCGGCAGTTGATCAGCCTGGGTCTGCCGAAAATGCCCGATGACCGCGACGACACGGCGGATGTCGCTGCGCCCGACACCGACCAGTTCCGCTGGCTGATGGCCTCGGACGTCTGCAAGCACTGCACGCACGCGGGATGTCTGGACGTGTGCCCGACGGGCTCGTTGTTCCGCACCGAGTTCGGCACGGTGGTGGTGCAGGCCGACGTCTGCAACGGCTGCGGCAACTGTGTGCCGGCCTGCCCGTTCGGGGTGATCGAGCGTCGCACCGACGGAACCGCCGCGCCGAAGACCGCCCGCGGCCCAGAACCGGTGCCCAACACCGGGGTCGCCCAGAAGTGCACGCTCTGTTACGACCGGTTGGTCGACGGCCAGACCCCGGCGTGCGCGCAGACCTGCCCGACGCAGTCCATCCGGTTCGGTGATCACGACGACCTGGTCGAGCGGGCCCGGCAACGGGTGGCCCAGCTGCATGCCCAGGGCCGCACCGAGGCCCGGCTCTACGGCGCCAATGAACATGACGGTGTCGGCGGCACCGGCTCGGTCTTCCTGTTGCTCGATGAGCCGGAGGTCTATGGGCTGCCGCCCGACCCGCGGGTGGGCACCGCCGACCTGCCGACGATGTTCAAACGCTCGGCGTTGGCCGCGGCCGGCATGCTGGCCGCCGCGGCGGTCGCCTTCTTGGGGGGACGCTGATGAGCATGGTGTCCGATGGCCCCCGCCGCGGCGGTGGTAAGCGCCGACGCCGCGGCGGGGGTGACGGCGGCCGTGAGATGCCGATGGTCCCCGACGTGCAGTTCAGCTCCTACTACGGGCGTCCGGTGGTCAAACCCGCACCCTGGTCACACGAGATCGCCGCGTACCTGTTCCTGGGTGGGTTGGCGGGCGGCTCCGGCCTGCTGGCCACCGGTGCCCAGCTGACCGGCCGAAAAGTGTTGCGGCGCAATTCCCGGCTGGCGGCGCTGGGGGCGATCGTATTGAGCGCAGCAGCGCTGATCAGCGACCTCGGCCGGCCGGAACGGTTCGTCAACATGTTGCGGACCATCAAACTGACCTCGCCGATGAGCCTGGGCTCGTGGATTCTGTCGGGGTTCGGTGCGGGCACCTCGGTGGTAGCGGCCGCCGAGCTGGATCGGTTGACCGGCCAGCGGCTACCGCTGGGCCCGCTGCGCGGGGTGCTGCACGCGGTGGAGGGGCCGGCCGGCTTGGAGGCTGCGGTGTTCGCGGCGCCGCTCGCCGTCTACACCGCGGTGTTGCTGGGCGATACCGCCACCCCGACCTGGCACGACGCGCACCGCGATTTGCCGTTTGTGTTCGTCAGCTCGGCGAGCCTGGCCTCGGGCGGCTTGGCCATGCTGACCACGCCGGTGTGTGAGGCCGGGCCGGCCCGGCGGTTCGCTGTGCTCGGGGTGCTCGGCGATGTCATCGCCACCCGGGCCATGGCGCACCGGATGGACCCGATCGCCGCCGAGCCTCTGCACCAGGGCCGGGCCGGGGCGATGCTGCGTTGGAGCGAACGGTTGGCGATCGCCGGAGGTATCGGGACGCTGTTGGGCGGGCACCGGCGCGGTGTGGCGGCGTTGTCGGGGCTGGCGCTGCTGGGCGCCTCGGCGCTGACCCGATTCGGGGTGTTCGAAGCCGGCATCGCCTCGGCGAAGGACCCCCGCTACACCATCGAGCCGCAGAAGCGCCGGCTGGCGAAGCGGCAGGCGGCGGGAATCACCGGGGATTCGATCACCACCGCGGATTAAGAGTTCCACCTCATCGGACCTCAATTCCACTGCCCGCCAAGGTATGTCCGATCACCGGATGGCCGGGCAGCTCGCCGACCACCAGCAGGCCTCCGGAGGTTTGGGCGTCGGCCAGCAGCAGCAGGTCGTCTTCGCCGACTTCGGGCCCCAGGCGCAGGTGCGGACGCACCCAGTCCAAGTTGCGGCGCGTGCCGCCGGAGACGTAGCCATCACGCAAGGCTTCATGTGCGCCGGCGATCATCGGCACCGCGGACCGGTCGAGCACCGCACCCACCCCCGACGCGCGGCACATCTTGTGCAGGTGGCCGAGCAGCCCGAAACCGGTGACGTCGGTGGCCGCCCGCACCCCCAGCGACACGGCGGCGTCGGCGGCGTCGCGGTTGAGACCGACCATGGTTGCGATCGCCTCGTCGAACACCTCGCCGGTGCGCTTGTGCCGGTTGTTGAGCAGCCCCACCCCCAGTGGCTTGGTCAAGGTCAACGGTAGGCCGGGCCGGGCGGCGTCGTTGCGCAGCAACTTAGTCGGGTCGGCCACCCCGGTGACCGCCATGCCGTACTTGGGCTCCGGATCGTCGATGGAATGGCCGCCGATCACCGGGCAGCCCGCCTGCTGCGCCACCGCCAGACCGCCGCGCAGCACCTCGGTCATCAACTCCAGCGGCAGCGTTTCCCGCGGCCAACCGACCAGGTTGATCGCGACCACCGGGCGCCCACCCATCGCATAGATGTCCGAGAGCGCGTTGGCGGCGGCGATCCGGCCCCAGTCGTAGGCGTCGTCGACGACGGGGGTGAAAAAGTCCGCGGTGGACAGCACAGCCAGGTCGTCGCGCACCAGCACGGCCGCAGCGTCGTCGCCGTCGTCGAGGCCGACCAGAACGTTCTTCCCGGACTGCCCGGTCAGGCCGCGTACCGCCTCTTCCAGCTCACCGGGGGGAATCTTGCACGCGCAGCCGCCGCCGTGGGCGTAGCCGGTCAATCGCACGTCGGTCATGCGTCGATGACCAGGTGGTCGCCGGCCGCGCGGGAGATGCAGATCAGCATGTCCCCGTGGGCACGTTCGGTATCGGTCAGGGTCTGATCTCGGTGGTCGACCTCTCCGTCGAGCACCCGCACCCGGCAGGTGCCGCAGAAGCCCTGCTTGCAGGAGTAAGGAGTGGCGGGGTTGACCTGCAGAATCGCCGCCAACGCGGTCTGCTCGGCACCGACAGGGACGGTGGTGCCGCTTTTGGCGAGGGTGACGGTAAACGGTTTGCCGTCCAGAACCGGTGGGGCAGAGAACCGTTCGTAGTGCAGCTCCACGTCGGTGCGGCCGACCAGTCCCTCGCGGAGCACTTCGAGCATCGCCGGCGGGCCGCACGCGTACAGCGCTGTCGGCACTGGCGCGTCCCCGATCAGATCGGCGGCTGTCGGCAGCCCATGCGTGTCGTCGGTGCGGACGGCCACCTTGTCGCCGAACTGCTCCACTTCTGCGATGAACGGAATGCTGTCGACGGAGCGGCCGGTGTAGATCATCGACCAGTCCAGGCCCAGGCGCTCGGCGGCGCGCATCATCGGCAAGATCGGGGTGATCCCGATACCGCCGGCGACGAACCGCAGATGCTGCGCCGACGAACCGTAGCCCGGAACCGCCATGGGCATGCCGTTGCGCGGCCCCTTGATCGTGACCGTGGCGCCGGGCTGCAACCTGTCGTGCACTTCGATCGACCCGCCACCACCGTCGGGAATGCGGCGGACCGCGATGCGGTAGCTGTCCGAGTCCGCGGGGTCCCCGCACAGCGAGTACTCCCGCATCCGCCCCGAGGGCAGCAGCAGGTCCAGATGTGCGCCGGGCGTCCAACGGGCCAGCGGCTTCTCATCGGTGGCGACCAAGGTCAGCGCCACCACGTCCTTGTCGTGCGCCACGATCTCGCGCGCGGCCACCCGCAGCTCCCGGGTGCGCTCCGGCTCGGCCAACTTCCGGCGCCGCATCAACATGCTGAACGTCGGGAACGCGATGGTGGCCAGCAGATTCGAGAACCGCAACAGCGGATCGTGACGCCACCGTCCGTACAGCTGCGGCGGCACGTCGGTGGGAATCTCGCCAAGTGGCCGGAATCGTGATCCGGCGGCGTCGTGTCCCGAGGTCAACGCCGCGCCCTCCGCGCTGCCGGCGAGGTCGCCAGGTAGGCCACGGCCTGCGCGGTGGAGCCGATGGACGCCGGGTCGAACGAGGGTTTGAAGTAGACGACGGTGAATTTGAGCACCTGCCGCAGCTGGGGCAGGATGTTGCGCCGCGAGCCGCGCAGGTACTGACGCCACAGCCAGAAATAGGAATGGCTGATGGTGGGATCGGTCCGGCAGGTGAATCCGATCGCCCGGTGAATCATCAGCACCAGATAGACCAGCGCGACCACCATGGCTCGGCATCGGTTCAGGTAGCCGGGGTGAAAATAGTTCGCCACATCGTGCGCGACGCAGCGGTGCTCGATCTCCTCGGCGCCGTGCCAGCGGCAGATGTCGGCCATCGTGGGGTCGACGTCGTAGTCGTCCCACGCGCAGTTCAGCACGAAGTCGCCCAGGATCGCGGTGTAGTGCTCGATCGCCGCGATCAGCCACAGCCGCTGCACCATGTCGTTGTATCGGGTGCGGGCAAACCGTTGGCTGCGCGGCGCCAGCAGCCGCCGGAAGAAGTACTCGAACTGCCGCAGGATGGGCCCGGTGTCGACGCCGCGCGCCTCCAGGAACTCGGTCACCGCTTTGTCGTGCGACTCGGCGTGCATCGCCTCCTGGCCGATGAAGCCGCGCATGGCACGCGCCAGGTCCTCGTCTTTGACGTAGGGCAGCGCCTCGTTGAACACCTCACAGAACCACCGCTCGCCCTCGGGCAGGATCAGGTGCAGGATGCTCACCACATCGGAGGCCACCGGCTCGCCTTTGATCCAGTGCAGCGGGGTCTGTGACCAGTCGAACTCGACGTTGCGGGCGTGGATCTCCACGCCGGCCGGCTCATAGATATGCCCGCCCACCGCCGGCTTGGTTTGGCTCGTCATGATCGCGGCCTCCTTCGGGGCCATGCTACCCACGAGCTCGGCGCGTTTTTCTCCTCTGACCGGTCGTTATCGCGCCAAAATCGGCCGAGGACCACGGCGGTGACTAGGTTGATCAGCGGAGGCGTCTGAGTCCTGGTGGGCTCCCCGGTCTTCAAAACCGGTGAGGCCGAGTAGCTCGGCCTGGCGGGTTCGATTCCCGTCCGCCTCCGCCAGCTGAGTATCTCCAGGAGGAGCTGTGACCGACGCCGATCCGCGCCGCGCCATTCCGCGCACCGATGCCCTGTTGATGCTGCCGCCGGTCCGCGCGGCCCGTGCACGACTTGGCGAGCATGTGGTCCGCGGCCTGGTGCGCGACGCGCAGGATCGAGCACGACGCGGCGATCTGGCACCAGAACAGGTTGAAAGCGCTGTCCTGGAAGGTCTTTCCGGGCAGACGGGGACGACGTTGCGGCCGGTGCTCAACGCCACCGGGGTGGTGGTGCACACCAACCTGGGTCGAGCGCCGCTATCGACCGCCGCGGTCGAGGCGCTGGTGGCGGCCAGCGGCTACGTCGACGTCGAGCTGGACCTGGTCACCGGTGCACGCTCGAAACGTGGGGTCGCGGCGCGGGCCGCCCTGCTGGCGGCCTGCCCGGCCGCCGAGGACGCGCTGGTAGTCAACAACGGTGCCGCGGCTCTGGTGCTGGCCACCACGGCGCTGGCCGCCGGCCGGGAGGTGGTGGTCAGCCGGGGTGAACTGATCGAGATCGGGGCCGGATTCCGGCTACCGGACCTGATCGCCTCCACCGGGGCGAGGCTGCGGGAGGTCGGCACCACCAACCGCACCCACCTGCGCGATTACGCCGAGGCCATCGGACCCCAGACCGGCTGCATCCTCAAAGTTCATCCCAGCAATTTCGCCGTCCATGGCTTTACGGCGTCGGTGGATTTGGCGCAATTACGGCCGCTGGCAACCCAACACGGCGTGGCCTTGGTGGCCGATCTGGGCAGCGGACTGCTGGCCCCAGATCCGCTGTTGCCCGACGAGCCGGATGCGGCGACCACGCTTGCCGCCGGCGCCGACATCGTGACCGCCAGCGGGGACAAGCTGCTCGGCGGGCCGCAGGCCGGAGTCGTGTTGGGCCGGGCCGGGGTCATCACCCGGCTCGCTCGACACCCGTTGGCCCGCGCGGTTCGCGCCGACAAACTCACGCTGGCCGCCCTCGAGGCCACCGTCTCCGGCGCCGCCGCACCGGTGACCCGGGCGCTGCACGCCGACCCCGGCCGGTTGCATGCCCGCGCCGAGCAGCTGGCTGCCGCGGTCGGTGCCACCGTCGTCGACCACGATGGCCGCGTGGGAGGCGGCGGCGCTCCGGGAGTCCCGCTGCCGGGCTGGGCGGTCCGGCTGCCCGAGGCGGCGGCCGCCCCGCTGCGCACCGGCGATCCTGCGGTGCTGCCCCGAGTGCACGACGGCGCCTGCCTGATCGATCTGCGCTGTGTGCCGGAAGCCGACGACGGACGGCTGCTGGCCGCGGTGCGGGCCGCACTCGACCGGATCGAGTGAGGACGTTCGGCCATGTTTGTTATTGCCACCGCCGGCCACGTCGACCACGGCAAATCCACCCTGGTACGGGCGCTCACCGGGATGGAACCCGACCGCTGGGCCGAGGAGCGCCGGCGCGGACTCACCATCGACCTGGGTTTCGCCTGGACCGCGCTGCCGTCGGGCCGGCGAGTGGCCTTCGTCGACGTCCCGGGCCACGAACGCTTTCTGCCCAATACGCTCGCCGGCCTGGGACCGGCCTCGGTGGTGTGCTTCGTGGTCGCCGCCGACGAAGGTTGGCGGGCGCAGTCCGCTGATCACCGCGACGCCATTGCCGCCCTGGGCATTACCCAGGGACTGGTAGTGCTCACCCGCATCGACCGGGCCGGCGACCACCGTGTCAATGAGGTGTCGCAACAGGTCCGCACCGAACTGGCCGAGACGGGCCTGTGCGACGCCCCGATCGTCGCCGTTTCGGCGCTGGACGGTACCGGCCTGGACACGCTGCGTGCTGCGCTCGACGACCTGCTGGCTGAGCTGCCGGCGCCTGCGAGCACGGGGCGCGTTCGGTTGTGGGTCGACCGGTCGTTCAGCATCACCGGGGCCGGGACGGTGGTGACCGGCACCCTGACCGCCGGCACCCTGACCGCGGGCGATCACCTGCAGTTGCTCGATCGCGGCCAGGTGCGTGCGGTGGTCATCCGCGGGCTGCAAAGCTGCGGCGAGACACAGTCGGAACTGCACCCCACGGTGCGGGTGGCAGTCAATCTGCGCGGGGTGGCGGCCGGTGAGGTGCGCCGCGGGGACACCCTGATCAGTTCCGCCGAGTGGCTGACCACCACGGTGGCCGACGTCCGGCGCAGCACCGGTTGTCCCCTGGCCGAGGTGCCTGAGCGAATCGTGGTGCACCTGGGCACGGCTGCGGTGCCTGCCCGACTGCGCCTCCTCGACGCCGAACACGCGCGAATCACGTTGGAATACCCTTTGCCGCTGATGTTTTCCGACCGTCTGGTACTGCGCGACCCCGGGGCCCGCCGCGTGCTGGGCGGGGTGGTGGTGCTCGACGCCGATCCGCCTGCCCTGCGGCGCCGCGGTGACGCGGCCCGACGCGCTGACCAGCTGGCCGGCACCGATCCGGCCGACCAGGCACGCCGGGTCCTGGCCGAGGTGGCCCGCCGCGGTGCGGTGTCGACGCGCCGGCTGCAGTTGCTCGGATACGCGCTCCCCCCGGTACCGCCGGAAGTGACGGTGATCGCCGGCTGGTGGGTGCACGCTGTGGCCTACGAGGCTTGGCGGGACCGGCTGCAGAGCGCGGCAGGTGAACTGCGAGAGCGTGATCCGCTGTCCGCCGGGCTGTCCCGGGGCGCGGCAGCGGATCTGCTCGCGCTACCCGATCCCGCGCTGCTCGACGAGCTGGTAGGCGCCGCAGGGTTGGAACAACACGACGGGTTGATTCGGCTGCCGGACGGCCGGGATGGTCTCGGCCCGGCCGAGGACGCGATCGCCGAGTTGGAATCCCGGCTGGCCGCAGCCCCGTTTCACGCCCCGGAGGCAGACGATCTGTCCGCGCTGCACCTCGGGATCCGGGAGCTGGCGGCGGCCGAACGGGTCGGTCGGCTGTTGCGGCTCACCGAGAACCTGGTGCTGCTCCCGACCGCGCCCGCGTTGGCCATGCGTGAATTAGCTTCGCTGGAGCAGCCTTTCACCGCCACTGCGGCCAAGCAGGTGTTGAACACCACTCGGCGGGTGGCGATCCCCTTACTGGAGTATCTCGATGCCCGCGGCTGGACTCGCCGACTCGATGCGGTGCACCGGGAAGTGGTGCGCTGAGGCGCCCAGGGCCGGGTCAGTCAATGGACTATCCGATCGGGCCTGCTGTAGACGTTCATCGACTCCCCGCGCAGGAAGGCCACCAGCGTCAGACCGGACTGGGGACTTGACCCCGTGTGTTGGACACGCTCAATCCCAGGAATGTCCTGGGGGAAGCGAGATGATCCAACCCGATGGCAAGGAAAAATTACCCCGATGAGTTCAAGCGTGACGCGGTCGCGCTGTACCGGGATACCGAGGGTGCGACGATTACGCAGATCGCTGCCGAGCTCGGTGTCAGCGAAGCCACGCTCTCAGCGTGGTGCAAGTCGGCCGGCGTGGCGATTCGGCACCGCCGCGGCAGCGTAGAGACCGAGCTTGCGCCAGGGGCCGAGAGCCCGGAGCAGGAACTGGTGCGGCTGCGCGAAGAGAACAAGACGCTGCGCGCCACCGAGGCTCGGCTATCCACCGAGCGGGACATTCTACGGTCGGCAGCCAAATATTTCGCCGGGGAGACGAACTGGTGAGCCGCTTCCAGTTCGTCGCCGACCACCTACACGCCTTCGAGGTGAAGTGGCTCTGCGCGGTCGTGGAGGTCGCGCGTTCATCGTTCTACGCCTGGCTCGCCGGCGCCGATTCCCGCGCCGCGAAGGCCGCCGCTGATGAGGCGCTGGCCGCCCGTATCCGGGTGGTGCACGGCGAGGACAACACCTACGGGGCGCCGCGGATCACCGCCGAGCTCAACGATGGTGCGCCCGACGGTGAGCGGGTCAACCACAAGCGGGTCGCTCGGGTGATGCGCGGGGGCGGGATCGTCGGTTATCGGCGCCGGCGGCGGGTCAAGACCACCGCGGCGGATCCGGCCAGCCAGAAAGTCCCTGATCTGCTGAAGCGGGATTTCACCGCCGCGCAGATCAACACCCGTTATGTCGGCGACATCACCTACCTGCCACTGGCCACCGGCGGCAACCTGTACCTGGCCCCGGTGATCGACTGCTGCTCGCGGCGGGTAGCGGGGTGGGCGATCGCCGATCACATGCGCACCGAACTGGTCACCGACGCCCTCAACGCCGCTGCCGCGCTACGCGGCACGTTGGCCGGTGCAGTGTTCCACTCGGACCACGGAAGTCAGTACACCTCAAGGGATTTCGTGTCCCTCTGCCGCGAGTATGGGGTCATCCAGTCGATGGGAGCGGTGGGAACGAGCGCCGACAACGCCCTGGCCGAATCGTTCAACGCCGCCCTCAAACGCGAGATCCTGCAGGACCGTGCCTGCTGGCCGGACGCGGCGACCTGCCGCCGGGAGGTCTTCCGATGGCTGGCCCGCTACAACACCAAACGACGGCACTCCCACTGCCGTCAATCCAGCCCTGCCACCTACGAAAGGACCCTGACACCGGCTACGCTGCCCGAAGCTGCTTAACCACAAATCCCGTGTCCACTACATGGGGGCAAGGCCCCTGGGTGGCCAGGTCTACCGCAAGTGATGACGGCGCGGAAACCGCGGCCAGAACGGGTATTCCAGCCATCACGGCCTTTTGGGTCAACTCAAAGGATGCCCGTCCGCTAACGAGCAGCACAGCGCCGGACAGTGGTATCCGGTCGTGTTCGATCGCCCAGCCGATCACCTTGTCCACCGCGTTGTGGCGGCCGATGTCCTCGCGTACCACCATCAGCCTGGCGTCCTTATCGAACAAGGCCGCCGCGTGCAGACCGCCGGTGCTGTCAAACACCTTCTGCGCGGCACGGAGGCGCTCCGGCATGGCGGTGATCGCGTGCGCTGGGACGGTTACCGGATCATCGCCGGGGCAGTAGTGGCTGATCGACTGCACCGCGTCCAGTGACGCCTTGCCGCAGATACCGCACGACGAGGTCGTATAGAAATTGCGAGTGACGTCGACCTCGGGCATCGGCACGCCGGGGTCCAGAATGACATCAAGGACGTTATAGCTGTTCGCACCGTCCACGCGGCCGCCCTGGCAATAACGGACGCTTAAGATATCGTTCCGACGGGCAATCACTCCTTCGGTGAGCAAGAACCCTTGGGCGAGTTCGATATCCGATCCGGGGGTACGCATCGTGACCGTCAAGGCACTGCCATTGAGCCTGATCTCCAAGGGCTCCTCGACGGCCAGCGTCTCGGACCGATCCGCCGCACGGCCGGCAGCCAGGTGGCTAGCTCGCCGACGTGTAGTCACCCGTCCCATCGTCACCGCGCCTTCGAGTGGGTGACTTCAATGGGGATATGTTTCATCACAGGTTGGCCACTCTCCGAATTGACGTCGCCGATGGGGCAGAGCACGTTGAGTTCGGGCATGTATCCGGCAGCATTACCCGCGGGAATGTTGTAGGAAACCGCCCGGTAGCCATAGACGCTGCGCCGGCTGCCGTCTCGGGCGATGCTGGTGATGTCAATGTAGTCGAACTGGTTGATGCCCATGTCTTCCATATCGGCGCTGTTCATGAACAGCAGGGTGCGGAGGCTCTTCACGCCACGATAGCGGTCGTCATCGGAGTAGATCGTGGTGTTGAACTGGTCGTGCGAACGCATCGTGCCCAGCACCAACCGTCCTTTCACCGGTACGACATCAGACAGAGCGGCGGCGGAGAATTCGGCCCGACCGGACCGGGTGAGAAAGACCAGTTCGCGCGCCGGTTGTCGGATGCGGAACCCGAGGGGCTGGCGCACTCTCCGATTGAAGTCCTCAAATCCATACAGACCCTTGGCCATCCGGTCCCTGATCCGGTCATAATCCGCGACCAGCTCGTCCCAGGGGGTCTTCGTCGCGGGAAGCGTGGCTTTTGCCATCCCAGCGATGATCGCCGGTTCGGAGCGCAACTCCGGGGACGCCGGCTCCTTCATCCCCAATGACAGGTGCACCATACTCATCGAATCCTCCACCGTGATCGATTGGATCCCGCCGGCCTGTCGGTCGATTTCAGTGCGGGACACACACGGCAGGATCAGGGCGTTGCGACCGTGTACCAGGTGGCTGCGGTTGAGTTTGGTCGAGACCTGGACGGTAAGTTCGCAGCGCCTCAACGCCTCGAAGGTATAGGCGGTATCAGGTGCGGCCAACGCAAAGTTGCCGCCCATCCCGACGAATACCTTGACGTCACCACTGTGCATGGCATGGATGGTGGAGACCACGTCAAGTCCGTGGTGGCGTGGGACGTCGATCTCACAAGCGGCGGCAAGATAATCCAACGTCTGTTCCGACGGATGGTGATCGATACCGCAGGTTCGGTTGCCCTGCACGTTGCTGTGACCGCGGATGCAGCACGGTCCGGCGCCTTCGCGACCGCTATTGCCGCGCAACAGCAGCACGTTGATGATCTCGCGGACTGCGTCCGGGCCGTGAGTGTGCTGGCTGACGCCCAAACACCACGCGATGATGCTGGCACGAGACTGGCGGTAGATTCGCGCCAGCGTGTGGATCTGCTCGACCGGTACCCCCGACTGGTGCTCGATCTCCGGCCAACTCACCGCCTCGCAAGCGGCTCGATATTCGGCAAAGCCGTGGGTGTAGCGATCGATGAACAGTTGATCGATCGCCTCCGGGTCGTTGACGGCGGCTTCCAGCAGCGCCTTCGCCACCCCCCGCATCAAGGCGAAGTCGCCACCGATCCGGGGTTGGATGTTCATGGTGCCGATCTTGGTGGAACGAAACAGCGCCATGTCGACAAACTCATGCGGCACGATCGTTCGGGTTGACGCCGCCTCGATCAGCGGGTTGATGTGCACGATCTGGGCGCCGCGGCGGTAGGCCTCGGCCAGCGAGGTCAGCATCCGCGGGGCGTTGGAGGCCGCGTTGACGCCCATGATGACCAGGAGGTCGGTTTTCTCCCAGTCGACCAGATCGACAGTGCCCTTGCCGGTGCCCAGCGAGGACAGCATCGCCTTGCCGCTGGCTTCCTGGCACATGTTCGAACAGTCCGGGAAATTGTTGGTGCCGAACTCGCGGGCCCACCATTGGTACAGGAAGGTGGCCTCATTGCCCAACCTGCCCGAGGTGTAGAAGGCGGCTTGGTCCGGCGAGTCCAGTTCCTGCAGGGTGTCGCCCACCATTGCGAACGCCGCATCCCAATCGATGGGCACATAGTGATCCGAATCGGCCTCGTACACCATGGGTTCGGTCAACCGGCCCGCGTCCTCTAACGCAAAATCACTCCAGGTGGCCAATTCTGCGACCGAATGGGCGGCGAAGAAATCCCGACCGACCCGTTTGGAGGTCATCTCCCAGGTCGAGTGCTTGATGCCGTTCTCGCAGATGTCCAGGTGCAGGCCTTTGCGATCGTCGGGCCAGGCACAGCCGGGGCAGTCGAAACCGCCGTTCTCGTGGTTCATCCGGGTGATGACCTGCGGGCCTTCCAGGATCTCGCGCTGCTTGACCAGCACCTTGGCCACGCTGAACGAGGCGCCGTAGCCCGCGGCCGGATGGTGGTAGTCCTTCTGCTTCGGCCGCCCCTGCCCGGGACCGCACCCCGGCGCAGCGCTCTCGGGCGTGCCTTGACCCTGCAGGACTTCACGTCGCGTGGTTGAACCGTGAGGTACGGACTCTTCTGGAGAAGTCGTCGTCATCGCAGCAATCCTCCTGCAGTTCTGGGCAATCCGACTGATTCTGGTATCGCCTCAGCCGAGATCCGTCGGCGAAATACCCAGTAGGTCCAGGCCTGGTAAACCACCACCGCGGGCGCGAACAACACCGCCGCCCACGTCATGATCTTCAGGGTGTAGTGGGTCGACGACCCGTTGTAGATGGTGACGCTGAAGTCCGGGTTCAAGGTCGAGGGAACGAGATTGGGATACATCGAGCCGAACAGGAGCACTACGACCAGGGCGACGACCGACAAGGTGAGCACAAACGTCCAGCCTTCGCGGGGATTGCCTGTCATGACTTTGAGCCCGGCCCATTGGCGCCAGACCAGACCGACTGCCGTCAGCAGAGCCAACACCGCGGCCACCAAAGGCAGCCAAGTCCAATTCTTTCCGTACCCCAATTGGGTCCACAGCCCGAACGCTCCCACGATCGCGACCGTCGGCAGCGACAGCACCGTCGCGAACCGCAACGCGTCTTCACGAACTCCTTGAGCGGTTTTCAACACCAGAAACACCGCACCATAGAAGAGAAACAGGGTCGTCGTCGCCAATCCGCCGAGCACCGTATAGGGGTTGATCAGGTCGGCGAATGTGAGGTGAACTCGATGGTGGCCGTCCACCGGAAGACCGCGCACCAAGACGGCGAAGGCCACGCCCCAGAGGGCTGCTGGCAACCAGGATCCCATGGCGATCCCGAGATCAGCCCACCGGCGCCACCGCGCATCGTCGATCTTTCCCCGCCATTCGATCGCAACGACGCGCAGGATCATCGCTATCACGATGGCCAACAACGGAAGATAGAGCGCCGAAAACACTGTGGCATACCAGTTTGGGAAGGCCGCGAACATCGCAGCTCCCGCGGTGATCAGCCACACCTCGTTGCCATCCCACACCGGACCAATCGTGTTCAGTGCCGCGCGGCGGTGGGCCTCCGGGTCGCCCTTTGCCACCTGGCCCAACGGCGCCATCAACATGCCGACCCCGAAATCGAAGCCTTCGAGCACAAGGAACCCTAGAAATAGCACGGCCAGTATGACGAACCACAGCTCCTGCAAGCCCACGTTGAATCACCTCCTCTCAGTAGGCAAATGACAGTGGTGCGACATCGTCCTCGCCAGGTGGTGCGGGCGGGGCCGGCTCGGTGTCGTACTCCTGGGGCCCTTCGACTACGTAGCGTCTCAGCAGCCCAAACCAGAGAACCGCGAGCACTGCGTAGACAAGCGTCAGTGTCACCAGTGACAGCATCACGGTTTCGGGTGCATGATCGGAAACCCCTTGCTGCACGGTGATTCGGATCGACTGGTCGCCGGTCGGATTCGGCGCCACTATCCACGGCTGACGTCCCATCTCGGTGAAAACCCAACCGGCGCTGTTGGCCAGAAACGGTGTCGGGATAGTCAACAACGCGAGCCATGAGAACCACCGGCCAGTGGGAATGCGGCCACCCCTGGTCACCCACAGCGCAACCAGGGAGAACAGCAGAGGAACCGCAAGGAGTCCTACCATCACGCGGAAGGACCAGTAGGTCACGAAGAGGTTCGGCCGGTAGTCACCGGGACCGTACTGCTTTTCGTAGCGCTCTTGGATATCCTTGACGCCCTCGAGCGTGACGCCGGTGAACTTGCCCTCCGCTAGGAAGGGCAGCACATATTGCGCTTCGATAACGCGGACGATGCTGTCGCAGTTGTTGTGCGTGCCGATGGTCAGAATAGAAAAGTTAGGGTCGGTTTCGGTGTGGCACAAAGATTCCGCCGAAGCCATCTTCATCGGCTGCTGCCGGAACATCAGCTTGGCCTGCATGTCTCCGGTTAAGAACAGCCCCACGGCCGCCACCAATACCACCAGAGCGCCCAAGATTGCTCCGGGCCTATGCATACTGCGCGCTTCTTCCGCGGCGGGTTCACGGACCATCCACCATGAGCAGACCGCGGCCACGAAAACCCCCGCCGTCAACCAACTACCGACCACCACATGGGTGAACGCCGCGATTCCGGTGTTGTTGGTCAGCAGTGCGCCGATGCTGTCCAGTTCCGCGCGTTTCGTCACCGGATTGTAGTGCGCTCCAACCGGGTGCTGCATGAATGAATTCGCCGAAATGATAAAAAACGCGGATACATTCACCGCGATTGCCACTACCCAGATACAAGCCAAGTGCACCAGTCTCGGCAGCCGGGTCCAGCCGAAGATCCACAGACCGATGAAGATCGATTCGAAGAAGAAGGCGGCCAGCCCCTCCATCGCCAGCGGCGCCCCGAACACATCTCCGACAAACCGTGAATACTCGCTCCAGCTCATGCCGAATTGAAATTCCTGCCAGATCCCGGTGGCGACGCCGATCGCGAAGTTGATCAAGAACAATTTGCCGAAGAACCGCGCCAGTCGATACCAGGCGACATTGCCGCTGACTGCCCATACCGTCTGCATCAGCGCGACCAACGGCGCCAGACCGATCGTCAGCGGCACGAAAATAAAGTGGTAGACGGTCGTGATCCCGAACTGCCACCGCGAGATATCGACGACATCCACTGGTACAAACCCCCTGCGCTCTAGCCGAGCCCATGCACTAGGAACAGTAATGGGGGCGATGTTTCGCGTCTAGGCATTTGTCTTGGAGACTTGCCCCGTCTTTGTGGCTTCGCTTTGGCGCTTTGTCTAGGCTTTCAGGCGATGCTGAATAACGTATTCCGCACATGCGGGGAACTGCTCTCTCGCTGGTCCGAAATGCGGTTGAGGAGCGGGGTGCGTCGGCCGCCGCACACCCAGCCGGTCGGGATCGAGCCAGTCGCCGCGCGCCTGCTGCGCACTGCGCTGTGGCCGAGTGTGCAGACCGCGTTGGCCGCGGGCGTGGCCTGGTACCTGACCCGTGATGTGCTCGGCCATACTGCCCCGTTCTTCGCTCCGATAGCCGCGGCAGTGTGCATGTGGGCGACCAATGTGGTCCGCGCCGAGCTTGCGATCGAGATGATGATCGGGGTGGGCTTGGGTATCGGTTTGGGCAGCGGTGTCCACATGTTGCTGGGCACCGGCGCGTTCGCGATGGCCGTGGCGGTGTTCGTGTCGTTGTCCGCCGCCATGCTGATCGGGCGGGGTTTTCTGCTCCAACGCCCGATGTTCGTCAACCAGACGGTGATCTCGGCGATCCTCATCTTGGCGTTCCCGCATGGCGGTGTCGGGACGGAGCGGCTTTTCGACGCGCTGATCGGCGGCGGGATCGCGGTGGTCTTCAGTATCGTGGTCTTCCCCAAGAATCCGCTATCGGTGCTGCGCGATGCGCGGATCGAAGCGTTGGTCGCCCTGCGCGAAATTCTGAGTCAGACTCATTGCCACACCGGCGATTCAGACTGGACATTGCCGGTTGCGGCGAATCTTCACCGCCGACTCGCGCGGCTGACCGAGGCCCGAAGCACTGCCGAGCAACTAGCTCGCATCTGCCCGCTTCGCTGGTCGTTGCGTGATGAGACCCGCGCAGTGAGCCATCAGGCCGCGCAACTTTCTCTACTGGCCGGCTCGGTGCTGCACCTGGCACGAACCATCACCCACACCGACGAGCCACTCGCCGAGCCGTTCCGCGCGACGATGGTTGATCTCGCTGCGGCAGTGTCGGACCTCGCCGTGGACGATCCCATTCCCGCTGCGGCCCATGCCGAATCGGCGCGTGGCCGGTCGGCAGTATCGCATCCCAGCAACGCGGATCTGGTTGCCACCGCCATCGGCACCTGCATCGACGAACTAGATCGCGTGATTAGCCTCGCGCCGCGCTGAGACAATTTGGGCCAACGGCCACTGGCGGTGGGGCAATCGTTCACCGACTGACCCACCACCAGGGCTCGGACGGCACTACTGCGCGTAGGACCTCGCTCCAGTGCCGGCGAACTTTCCGCCTTCGACAATCAGGTACTCCGAGCGGATCGGCCGACCAGCGAACCAGTCCTCGAGGATCTCCCGGGTACCTGCGGCATAGCGAGCCTGTGCGGACAGGCTGGAGCCCGACATATGCGGCGTCATCGCGTTATTGGGCATCTTGCGCCACGGGTGGTCGGCCGGCGGGGGCTGCGGGTACCACACGTCACCGGCGTAGCCGGCCAACTGGCCACTCTTGAGCGCTGCCACGATCGCCTTCTGGTCGGTCTCCTCGGCGCGAGCGGTGTTGACGATGTAGGAGCCACGGCGCATGGAGCCCAGCAGTTTCTCGTTGAACATGTGATGAGTCTGGGCAATCAGCGGAGAGTGGATCGACACCACGTCCACCGACCGGGCCAACGACTCGACATCGGGATGGTAGGTGACATCCAACTGCTTCTCTAACTCCGGCGAGAGCCGGTGCACGTCGAAATAGTGCAGCTTCACACCGAACGGCTTCATTCGTTCGAGCACCGCTCGACCAATTCGGCCCGCGGCGATCACCCCGACGTCCATGCCTTCGAGGTCGTAGGAACGCTGGACACAGTCGGCGATGTTCCATCCACCGTCGACAACCACCTGATGGGCGGGAATGAAATTGCGTACCAGTGCGAGAATCTGCATTACCGCATGCTCGGCCACGCTGACGCTGTTGCTCCAGGTCTCCTCGGCGACCGTCACCCCACGGGCCTGCGCCTCGACCAGATCCACGTGGTCCGAGCCGATTCCGGCCGTCAGCGCCAACTTGAGCTTGGGCGCCTTTGCGAACCGCTCCTTGGTGATGTAGGCCGGCCAGAACGGCTGAGAAATCACAATGTCGGCATCAGGTAGCTCCCGTTCGAACACCGAATCCGGCCCGTCCTTATCCGAGGTCACCACTAACTCGTGGCCGTTCTCCTCAAAGAACTTCCGCAGACCCAACTCACCGGAGACACATCCCAACAACTCACCGGGGGTGAAGTCAATCGCCGACGGCGTCGGCAACGAGGAGCCATCGGGATAGCTGTCGATCACCGGCATGTGGTCTCGGGCATACTTCGGCGGATACCCGGTCACCGGATCGGGGTACAGCACCATCACACATTTAGCCATTATCTCCTCCTGAAGATTCCGATAGCCTAAATCTGCTGGACGGCAAGCGAATCCGTGTTGAACTCCGTCCTCGAATCCGTTTTCTTCCCGGCCGATTCCATTCTGGGCGCCTGGGTTAACACCGGCAAATACGTGGCTCCGATGGGCCAATAGGCCAGGCCTATCATCGTTTCGAGGCTCCTCCGCAGGAATGGACGACACCCGGGTTGATCTGCCTCGCGAGGCGGATGGATGCCACACACGCCGGGCCGGCTCGGTCGACGGCGCGCACCCGAAAGGAACGTCATTGACGGGTGCACTCCGATTACCGAGCGCCTTCTCGATTGGCTTCTCCTATCGCTTGGTCGGCAACTTCTTTTGGACCCCAGTGCGGTAGCTCGCTAAGACTTGAGATGGTGCCGCGAGGCCGGCCTATTCGACGCCATCGACCCGTCTGCGCGCATAGCCGGTCACCTGAACGAGCGGAGAAATTCGTTGCGCAACTCGAACCAAAGCAAGGGTGCGGGTAGCCTCACCCCGACTGGCAGCGATCAGCTACACGCGAGTCGGGTCGCCGTCGGGTTGATCGGCCCTGGGATTGTGCTGCTCATTGCCGAACGTCCCGATCTGATCATCTTCGCGGTCTTCGGGTCGTTCATTGGCATGTACGGGCGAACAGAACCGCACCATCTCCGTGTCATACATCAGGTGCAGGCAGGGACCGTGCTGCTGGTCGGTGTCGGTACGGGTGTCCTGCTGTCCAGCATCCATGCCGCCCCATGGGTCTTGGTGACCGTCGAAGCCGTCTTCGCTTGGGCCGGTTCACTGCTGACAGACCGACTGAATGTGCGCCCTCGCGGCCCCTTTTACGGGATCTTCGCTGTCGGCGCGATTGCAACCATCCCAGCGCGGCAGGCCGCGCCCTGGGTAGCGTTATCGATCTACGCCGTTACCGCGCTGTTCTGCATCACGATCAGTTCCGTTGGCGCACTACTGTCTAGCAGCGACCAATCGGCTATCGCCCGTCCACTGGCTGAGGCCAATCGCTCACAGCTGCCCGACTCCGGAATACACGCAGCCCGCTACGCGTTGGCGATCACGCTGGCCGGCTCAGGCGGCTTGGCCTTGGGCGTCGACCATGCCAACTGGGCCATGGCCGCGGCCGCCGTGCCGCTGGCTGCCGAAAATGCCCGTAGCGCTGGCGCTCTCAGCTTCCCGGGCGTAATGCAGCGCGGCACTCAGCGCCTCATAGGTACACTTGCCGGTCTCGTAATCTCCGCAATACTACTGCTGCCCCAGTTCAGCACGACCGTCCTGGCGATCGCCGCGATAGCCCTGCTGTTTCCCACCGAGCTCTATATGGCCCGCCATTACGCGCTAGCAGTCGGGTTCTTCACGCCGCTAATCATCCTCGTGACCGAGCTATCCAATCCTGCTGGAGCGGTTACTTTCCTCGGCGATCGCGCCATCGACAACGTGATCGGCGTTTCTGCGGGCATCGCCGTGTCGTTGGCCATGCCAGGCCGCCGCCCAAAATGGCGACGGCGATCAGCTGCGTGATTTGACCAGAAGGTAGTCGAGACGCAATCGACGTCTATGAACCAGCGTCGATCGGTCCGAGCCGCTGGTCAAAGAACTCATGTAGTTTCAGTTGCTGGGCACTGGCTACGAACGCCCTGGCGACCGGCGCGGTCGGCCCAGATGCGTTGGTAGCAACAGCAATATGTGTCCTCAGCGTGGGTTCGATAAGTTCGATCGCACGGGTGTCGCCGGCGAGGATAGTTGTCGACAGCCAAGTATGCGGCACTATGCACGCCCAGTCGCCGGTCGACACTTGTGCCATCAACGTTGCGACTGAGTCGGTCTCCACCCGGGGATTGACCGTGATTCCTTGCTCGGCAAAGGCTTTATCGATGATCTGACGTACCGTCATATTCTGGGTCAGTAACAGCAGCGGCAAATCGGCTGTGTCCCGCCAACCCAACGACGACGCGTCCTTTGGCAGCATATCCGTCCCGGCCACCAACAGGTAACGCTCCTCATACAACGGAACTGCAGTGACCGCCGGCCTGATGTCGGTTTCAACCGGCACAATCGCGGCATCGAGTTCAGCCTTGTGAAGCCGGCTGTGCAACTCTGACGTGGCCATCGCTGACCGTACCTGGACCCTGACTAAGGGATACGCGGCACAGAATGCGCCCAACATCAACGAAACCGTGGTTGCGGCTGTTGGGATCGTGCCTAGTCGAAGTGTGCCGGTCACCTCCGAACGCGAGAATCGCAGCTCAGATCTGAGCACCTCGTATTCAGCAAGAATCCGCTTGGCCCACTCAAATAGGCGCTCTCCCTCTCGAGTAAGACCCTCGAAGTTGCGTCCGCGGATGACGAGTTGGGTATCCAGCTCACGCTCTAGCTTGACGATCGCGCCCGAAAGCGCTGGCTGCGAGATGTGACACCGCTGCGCAGCCCGGGCGAAGTGCCGCTCTTCTGCGACGGCAACAAAGTACTCCAGACGTCGGAATAGCACAGGCACCTAACCTTCCATATGAACCCCCGCACTGCTATCACGCGCCCTACGTTGGTCCGTCCCGATTTCATTGGGCTCTGCCCGAGCGCGCCCGTACCGAATACCGACTGTCTAATGACAGCTTCGGTGCCTCTTGCCGTATTCACTGATTGCTAGTCGCGCGGACTCCGTGCTCGATCCGCTGGCCGACCTCGCGATCGATCGCGCACCAGTAGTCGAAGACCCGCGACAGCACGGGCTCACGCACCCCGGCACGAACATGGCCGATCACGTTGTGGACCAACCGATCACGCTGAGCCTCATCCATCACTGCCCGCAGCAGGGTGCGGGCCTGGCCGACATCGTCGTCGTCGGGGTGCAGGGTGTAGCCCTCGCGGACCATCTCCCCGTCAGCCGCCCAATGCACTTCGGCTGCCCGCGCAGGATCAGGAGCCGGTCCACCGACGGTATTGGGCGTGTACACCGGATCGGACACATTCTGCACCCGCATCCGCCCATCCTTGGAATAGCTGCGCACCGGCACCTTCGGTGCATTCACCGGAATCTGATGATGGTTCACCCCGATCCGAGCCCGATGCGCATCGGCATAGGCAAAACTGCGGCCCAACAACAACCGATCCGGACTCAACCCGGTACCCGGCACGATGTTATGCGGCCCAAACGCGGCCTGCTCCACCTCAGTATGGTGGTCAGTAACGTTGCGATCCAACGTCATCCGGCCCACCTCGATCAACGGATAATCCGCGTGCGGCCACACCTTCGTCACATCAAACGGATTGAACCTATACGACTTCGCATCCTCATACGGCATGATCTGCACCCCGAGCGTCCAACTCGGAAACTCACCCCGCGCGATCGCCCGGTGTAGATCCAACATGGAGCAGTTCGGGTCGGTCCCTGCCAGCCGATCGGCCTCCTGCTGGGTCAAACACTCAACGCCCTGGTCGGTCTTCCAGTGGTATTTCACCCAGCAGATCTCGCCCCCGACATTGATCCAGCTGAAGGCGTGCAAGCCATAACCGTTCATATGCCGGTGCGTCCTGGGGATACCGCGATCCCCCATCACCACCGTCACCAAATGCGACGACTCCGGCGACCGGGTGAAGAAGTCCCACACCATGTTGTGGTCGTGGCAATCGTTATCCGCGCGACGTTTATTCGCGCGGATCAGATTGGGAAACTTCAGCGGATCGCGAATGAAGAAGATCGGCACGTTGTTGCCGACGATGTCGTAGTTTCCCTCCGAGGTGTAGAACTTCACCGAGAATCCCCGGGTATCCCGCAAGGTATCCGAGACACCACGTTCACCGTTATTGCCCGAGGAAAACCGAGCGAATACGTCGGTCACCGCGCCAGGCTGAAACACCGCTGCCTTGGTGTACGCACTGACATCACCGGTGACCTCGAACCGACCGAACGCACTGGCGCCCTTGGCGTGCGGCTGACGCTCCGGCACCCGCTCCCGATTAAACGCCGCCAACTGCTCGATCAAATAAGTGTCCTGCAACAGAATCGGGCCATTGGGGCCCAACGTCAACGACCGCTCAGAACTCGGCGCCGGAGCACCTCCATCGGTAGTCGTGAAGTTGTCCGTCATCCCTGTCTCCTTAAGTGTGGCGGGTTGAGTGCGGTGGCCGAGTTTGGGGCGAACGGCGCGGTGAGGCGAAGAGACCTGCCCCACCGCGCCGTGCGCGGCTGACTGCCATAGGACTTGACTTCCCTACCAGACAACCTCCCGGTCCACCAGCAGCGTGCAGGCCGGTCGGCCGAAGTTACGGCGCAAAAGACCTTGCTGGGATGGACCGTTCGGCCGAGGCTGTCCGGCGACATCGGGACTACTTGTACAGGTCCTTGTGGTCAGCCTTGATCAGGTCGGCGCCCTTCTCTCCGACCATGTAGACGGTGTTCTGGATGCGGCAGTCCGGAATGATCGGGAAGACAGAGGCGTCGATCACCCGGAGCTGGTCCACACCGTGCACCTTCAATTGCGGACTGACGACGCCCTGCTCGATGTTCTTGGACAGCCGGTTGGTGCCACACGGGTGATAGGACGTCTGGACCCGGTCCTGAACCGACGTCCTCATCAGCTCGTCAGAGTGCAGCGGCATGTTCCACGGGTACTGCTCGACGACCAGGTCCTTGAACCCGTCGCCCTTGGTGAGAATGTCGTAGGCGAACCGGACGCCTTCGCGCAGGGCGATGATGTCGAGTTCGTTGGACAGATAGTTCAGGTTGATGTTCGGCGCCATGAACGGGTCGTCGCTGTTCAGCGTCACCGCTCCACCGTCGTAGGCGGGGCGCACCAGGTCCACCATCACGGTGATGTGGTCGCCGTCCGGCGGCGTCGGGTACTGCCACTGGAAGGCACTGCCGAACGCCGGGACGAAGTCGATTTCGAAGTGCGGCTGCCCCTCCGGGGAGAACGGGTCCACGCCGCCGTTGGCGGCCTTGGCCTCGCGGTAGACCGGGTCGTTCTCCAGGTATTTGTCGACGCGGGGAAAGCCGATCATCTCCAGCAGACCCGAACCCAGCGGCCCGGAATGGTCCTTCTCGTAGGCGGCGACCGCCTTGTCGTGCTTGGGGCCGGGGCGCAGCAGTGCGCTGTCCAAGGCGAAACCGTCCTTGATGCGCAGCACGAAGGGCACACCGGGGTGGTCGTAGAGATGCTGGCCGACGTGGCGCGAATCCACCACCACATCAATACCGTGCCGTGCCAACTCACGGCCCGGGCCGATTCCGCTGAGCATGAGCAGCTTTGGGCTCTCGAATACGCCTTGGGCGAGGATGACTTCCCGCTTGGCGTAGTAGTCGACCTCATTCCCAGCGGCATCGATAATCGTCACGCCCTTGCAGGTGCGGGTGGCGTAGTCGATGATCAGCCGCTTGGAACGCACCTCGGACACGATTGTGACGTTGGGCCTGTCTTTGACGAACAGGAAGCTGCCGGAGCGTACGCCGCGGTAGATGGTGTTGACCGCATGGGTCAGGCCCTTCATCTCACCGTCGTAGATGTTCTCGGTGAGCGGCTCGCCGCGGGACGTCCAAGCCTTGGTGATCATGTCGCGGAACGGCTGCAATTCCGGGATCAGGTTGTGCGAGATGGGTAGCGTGAATCGCCCTGGAAATCCCGGAGGCTCCTGACCTTGGAAACGAGGATGCAGGTATGCCGAAGGAACAGTCGCCAGGTAGGCCCACGACACGCCGTTACGGCCCGGAGGAGAAGGCCGCCGCGGTGCGGATGGTCCGGACGTTGCGGACTGAGCTGGGCACCGAGCAGGGCACGGTGGCGCGGGTGGCGCGTCAGCTCGGTTACGGGGTCGAGTCGGTCCGGTCCTGGGTGCGCCAGGCCGATATCGACGACGGGCATGTACCGGGGGTGTCCACCGCTGAGATTGCGCGGATCAAGGAACTCGAACAGGAGAATCGAGAACTGAAGCGTGCCAACGAGATTCTGAAACGAGCAGCGAGTTTCTTCGGGCCGGAGCTGGGCCGCTGACGCCGAGAATAGTCGCGTGCAGCGACGCGAATCGCGAGGAGTTCGGGGTCGAGCCCATCTGCACCGTCCTGCGTGAAGCAGGCGTGTCGGTGGCCCCGAGCACCTACTACGACACCAAAACCCGCAAGCCGTCGGCGCGGGCCTGCCGCGACGCGGTGCTGGGTCCGGTACTGCGAGCGCTCTGGGAGGACAACTACCGCGTCTACGGGGCACGCAAGCTCTGGAAAACCGCACGCAGGGCCGGCCACGACGTGGGCCGCGATCAGGTCGCCCGCCTGATGCGGGCAGCCGGGATCTGTGGGGCGCGGCGCGGCAAGCGCGTGCGGACCACCAAAGCAGATCCGGCGGCGACGCGGCATCCCGATCTGGTCAAACGGCAGTTCACCGCTACCGCTCCCAACCAGCTCTGGGTGACCGACCTGACGTTCGTGCCGACCTGGGCCGGGGTGGCCTATGTCTGTTTCCTCATCGACGCGTTCAGCCGGATGATCGTCGGGTGGCGGGTCGCCTCCCATATGCGCACCACGATGGTGCTGGATGCGATCGAGATGGCCCGCTGGTCACGCGGAATCCTGTTGCCGTACTTGGTATGTCATTCCGACGCCGGGACGCAGTTCACTTCTATCCGCTACGGTGAACGGCTCGCCGAGATCGGCGCGACTCCCTCGATCGGCACCGTCGGGGACAGCTTCGACAACGCCCTGGCCGAAACCGTGAACGGCTACTACAAGGCCGAACTGATCTACGGGCCAGCACGTACCGGGCCGTGGAAGACCGTCGAGGACGTCGAGTTGGCCACCCTGAGCTGGGTGCACTGGCACAACACCAGCCGCCTGCACGGCTACCTCAGCGACGTTCCGCCGACCGAGTTCGAAGCGGCGTTCTACGATGCATCACGGAACGACCAGAACCTGGTCGAAATCCAATAGATCGAGCCTCCGGGAGAACCAGGGCGATTCAGCGGACCGCCTTGGCCGAGCTTTTGCAGGTCGGAGGAGAACATTCCCGAGTCGTCGTGGTAGGTCGCGCTTTTGCGCAGGTACGGGACAAGCGCGTCCCACGTCCATTCCGATCCGCCGTACTCCCCCCAGCGATCGTAGGTCGGCTTACAGCCTGGGATCCAGCTGAAATAGTTCGCCGACGAGCTGCCGCCCAGGATCCTGCCGCGGGTGTCCTGCTTGTCCACACGCTCCCAGACACCACGGTCGACAAACTTCGCCTTGTAGTCCCAGTCATATTGGCTGTGGCGGAGCTCCATGGCCGTTCCCGGTGTGGTGACTCCGGCGAGATCCCAAGGGTTGCCGACGCCCGCCTCGACGACGAGGACGTTGACGTCCTTGTTCTCGGCTAGCCGGCCGGCGACGACACATCCCGCGGTGCCTCCCCCGACCACGACGAAGTCATAGTGCGTCCCAGCGGCCATTGCGTCCTCCTCGATTGCGAATTGATTGACTGCTCTTGCAGCGTGCTGCGTGGGGCGGGGCCACGGCTACGGAGTCGACTCCGAGGTTTCTTCTCGACGTTTGGGGTTCTCTACATGTGCATTGCGGAAAGTTCGAGCGCCCACCATAATTCGAGAAGAACCTGAGTTTCCCTCAGACTGGCCCCGGTGAGTTCCTCGAAACGGGCCAGCCGGTAGCGCACGGTGTTCTGGTGAACGAACAACCGCGTCGCCGTACTCTCGACGTGCATGCCGCAGGCCAGATAGGCCCGTAGCGTGGCGATCAGGTCTTCGGCGGATCCGCCGTTCGCCAGCGGCTCCAGGTAGCGGCGTCGCAGCATCGCTCCCACATCGGCGTCCATCGCCACCGCCGACCGCAAACCCAGTGCTTCCAAGTCATAGGCTCCGGTCAGCTTGCACGCCTGAACGGTGACCAACGCGCGCGCCGCCAGCCGATACGAGTCGCCCAACTGCTCCAGCGGTCGGGCCGGCCCGTAGCCAACCGCCCCATCGATGTCGCCCGGCGGTGCTTCGACGAGCAGGCCCGCCAGGCCACCGTCGACGACCGCGCATAACCCGCGCCGCGGCTGCGACCCGGTACCCAAGCCCAAACCGTGTTGCAGATCGTGCAGGCTCGCGCCGTCCTCCAGACGGGCCCGGATTGCCACATACGCGCCAGCCGGGTCAAGTCCGTACATCTCGGCCCGAGCGCGCAGCTCGACGGCAGGAACCAGGCCGAGCAAAACCTCCCGGACGAATCGGGTGCGCCCGCTGTCCAGCGCGTCCGCCGCATTGAGTTCGGCGCGTCGGTAGGCGCCAACGGTTTCCGAGAGTGCAGCGGCCGAACAGATCAGCATCGATTCAGTGAACCGCCAAGGCTCTCCGTTTCCGACTGCCGTGCTCCGGGCCATTTTGCGTGCGGCCGAAACCAGCGTTTCGACTCCGATACGCCAAGCGTGAATCATGTCGTCGAGCGGGATACCCCACCGTTGTTGACGCTCACCGGCTGCGGCGAACGCGGTACGGTCCTCGTCGGCGACCGCAGCGCTGGCGCTCCCGGCGGAACTCAACACCCACTCCACTTGAAGTCGAATCCCCGCTTCGAGCTCGCAGCGCGGCACCGAGCGAAACACCGGCAGACTCGACACCACACCGTCGCCGATCAGCGCCACCAAGTTCTGCTGCTCGCTGAGCAGAGTGTCATGGATCGTCATCATCATTCCTGGGGTATTCGTCGGTGCTGGACTGGTTTTCAGTCTCAGCCGATGACCGGCGAGGTGTCCAAGACGTGATTCCGACCAGACGATAGGCGCTACCGATCAGGCCCTGGTGGGGCGCCGAAATCGGCCTGCTGCGCGGTCTGCAGCAGAGCGCGGACCAGTACTGAACCGGGCTCGGCGGCGCTGGTGACAAGTGCCACCTGAGCGCTCAGCTCCGGATCGAGCAAGCGCAGCGTCACCGTGCCGGGCAACGTCACGGCCCGCACCCAGGTCTGCGGAACGATAGTGGCCCACCGGCCGGTGGTCACATGGGCAAGCAGCGCCACGAAGGAGTCGGTCTCCAGTCTCGGAATCAGTGCGAGATCTCGGCTGGCCAATGCGTCGTCGATCAGCCGCCGGCCGCGCATCCCTTCGGCGAGCAGACACATCGGTAGCTCGGTCACGTCCGACCAGCTGATGGTCTCCGTCTGGCCGGTGAGCAGCTCGCTGCCGGCGATCAGTACCTGCTGTTCCTCGTACAGCGGGGTGACCACCAGGTCCGCGGTGTCATCCCGGTCGGGATAGATGATGCCGGCGTCCAGTTCGAAGCGGCGGACCCGTTCGGCGATCTGGGCGGTGCGCAGACTGGTCTCCAACTGCACCCGCACCAGGGGGTGCGCCGCGGAGAACGGGTCGGACAGCAGGGCGACGGTGCTCGCGGCAGCCGGGATGACGCCGATCCGCAGTTCCCCGGTGAGGCCGGTCTGTAGCGCGGTCACCTCCTGCTTGAGTGCGTCGCGGTCGGCCAGGATGCGCCGTGCCCACAGCACCAGGCGTTCGCCCTCGGGGGTCAGGCCCTCGAACTTCTGGCCGCGCCGCACCAACGGAACCTTCAGCTCGTGTTCGAGCTTGCGAATGGCCTCCGATAGGGCCGGTTGGGAGACGTAGCAAGCGGCCGCGGCGCGCGCGAAATGCCGCTCCCGGGCCAGCGCAACGAAGTACTCGAGCTGACGAAACAGCATGGTCTATTCGACCACGATCCCCTGTTGTTCGGTGGCAACCCAGCTGGCCAAGAGTTTCAGCGCCTGTCCAGCGGGCGAGTCCGGTGCGGCGGTGTAGCCGATCAGCGACAACCCGGCGGCGCCGGGCAACTCGAAAGCGTTGTAGGTCAACGTCAATTCCCCGACTACGGGATGCCGGAATCGTTTGGCGCCGTGGTGGTGGGCCTTGACATTGTGGGCCGCCCAGCGGGTGCGGAACGGTTCGCTGCGCGTCGCCAGTTCCCCAACCAGCGCGATCACCTCGGGCGAGTCCGGCACGCGGGCGGCTTCGGCGCGCAGCAGGGCCACCACGTCGTCGGCGGCTGCAGCCCAATCGGGAAACACCGCATCGGCCGACGGATCAAGGAAGACCGACCTGGCCAGGTTCGGCGTCGTGGCGCGGGCGAACACCGGCGCATACAGGGCACGCCCGAGCGCATTGGCGGCGACCACGTCGAGATGCCCGTTGAGTACCACTGCCGGAGCGCCGACCATGGCATCCAACAGCTCCTGCACCCCGCCGGGCAGGGCCGCGGCGGTCTGGCGCGCCGCCCGGCGCCGGCCGGGTTTGACCGCTCCGGCCCGGGCCAGGTCGAACAGGTGCGTCCGCTCCGCTTCGCTCAGGCGCAATGCCGCGGCGACCGCATCCAGCACCTCGTCGGAGACGCCGGCGACATGCCCCCGTTCGATCTGGGTGTAGTACTCGATGCTGACCCCGGCCAGCTGGGCCACCTCCTCGCGCCGCAGCCCGGGAACTCGACGCCGTCGCCCGGTTGGCAACCCGACCTGCTCGGGAGTGATCCGCGCACGCCGGGTCATCAGGAAACCCTTGATGTCCTGGCCGATGTCCATGCATTTCACAGTAGAGAAGTAGCCCGGGGCTCAGGGAGGAACTGCCAGTACCCCTATAAACGCCAACTCCCTGAACGGACCGCGGGCCCATAACGTTGCGGTCATGACTAGCAACGAACAACAGGCCGCATTCGACGGCTTCGTGGACATGTGGGTGACCGGCACGACGGCGGGCCGGCGCGCCCCGCTACTGCACGACCCGAGCGAGGTCGGATTGGACTTCGAGGAGGTGACGTTCCCCTCGAGTGACGGTGTCGAACTGCACGGCTGGTTCATTCCAGCTGACTCGCAGAAACTGATCATCCACAATCACTTCCTGCCCGGAAACCGTTGCGGCTATCCGGGACACCTGCCGGAGTTCGGTGGACTGGGCGGCTTCGAAGTGAACTTCCTCCCCGAGTACAAGGCGCTGCACGACGCCGGCTACAACATCCTGTGCTACGACATGAGCAACCACGGCGAAAGCGGGTCGCGAAGCGCCACCGGGATCGGCCTGGTGGAGTATCAGGACGTGATCGGCTCGGTGCGGTACGCCAAGTCACGGCCGGACACCGCGGCAATGACGACTTTCCTGCTCAGCGTCTGCCTGGGCGGTGACTCGACCTGCGTGGCGATGGCCAAGCATCCCGAGGAATTCAGCCACATCAAGTCCCTGATCCTGCTGCAGCCGGTGTCGGCCGACCCGATCGTCGAGAATTTCGTGCGGGACAACGACATTGCCGACGGCTACGCACGCTTCGACCAAGAGGTGTTCGCCCGTACCGGCTTCCATCTCGCCGAGCAGTCACCGATCGAGTACGCCAAGTCGATCCAGATCCCCACCCTGGTGGCACAGGTGCATCACGACACCATGACCCGCCCCGAGGACGTGCAGGCGATCTACGACGCGATCCCCGCAGCGGAGAAGAAGTTGCATTGGATCGAAGGCACCACCCGGCGCTTCGACGGCTACAACTACTTCGGCGAGCACCCCGAGGTCGCCATCGACTGGTTCGACACGCACGCCGGGTAGCGTGACCGCGCCCAAATATCGCGACTAGCTGCTGGCCGGAACCCGCCGGTCGGCTGCAGTCTTGGGGGTGACGTGCGCCTCGTCGCCGGCGAATTCCTTGGTCCAGCAGGCGAATTCCAGGGTGATTCCATCGGGATCCTGGAAATAGAACGAGCGGACATACACCCCCGGGTGCAACGTCGGGGAGGCCTGCCACTCGGACTCGTCGTGGTTGAGCACTGGGCCGACCCGGACGCCCTTTTCTTTGAGTCGCTGGCGGTAGGCGTCGAACTTGTCCGCCGGCACATGGAAGGCCAGGTGGTTGAGCGTGCTCACCGCACTGGTGATCTCGCCGATTCCGGGAATGGCGGCCGGCGAGGAGATCCCGGGCACCCGGTCCGGAGCGTCACGGAACCAGAAGAAAGCCACGCAGTCCCCGTTGCCGGCGTCGAAGAAGAAGTGCTGACCGATATCCCCGGGCAGGTCGAGCGACTTGATCAGGGGCATGCCCAAGGTGTTGCTGTAGAAGTCGACGGTGCGTTCCATGTCGGAGCACACCATCGCCACGTGATTGATCCCGCTGATTTCGAATTCGGTGTTGACACCGTGCGGCTTGATCATGTGCGGACGCTCCTCTGGTCAAGATCTGAAACTGAATCTAACATCAGATTCAGCTCTGATCCAGGCCCACCTCCAGACGGGAAGTCAGTTCCGGTGTCGACCAGCCCCGAGCAGCCCGGCCAACGCGATCCGTTGCCCACCCACCGGGGGCGACGCACCCAAGCCGCGATCGACGCCGCGGCGCGCGCGGTGATCGCCCGCAAGGGCGTGCTGGCTGCCACCATCGCCGACATCGCGGCCGAGGCCGGCCGATCGGCGGCATCGTTCTACAACTACTACGACTCCAAAGAGGCGATGGTCCGCGAATGGGCCCTGCGATTCCGCGACGAGGCCGCCGAGCGAGCGTCCAGTGTGGTGCGGCACGGGCTGACCAATCGCGAACGGATCGAGCAGGCCACCGCGGCGCACTGGCACACCTACCGCAACCGGCTGGCCGAGATGGTCGGCGTCTCCCAGCTGGCGATGGTCAACGATGACTTCGCCCGGTATTGGGCGGAGATCTGCGCGGTTCCGGTCGGCCACATCACCGAAACGGTGAAGCGCGCCCAAGCCGAGGGCTACTGCACCAATGACGACCCAGCGTTGCTCGCGGTGGCGATCGTGTCGATGCTCAACCAGTTCTGTTATGTCCAGCTCGCCACCCCCCGCGACGACGGCGGTCCCGACGACGCAGCGTGTATTCGCACGCTGGCCAACGTGTTCTACCGGGCCATCTACACCGAGGAGAATTCCTGAGCATGGCGCTGAGAGTCCTGGCGCACTTCGTTCCCGGCCCGAAGGTCGAGGAATTCGTTGCACCCGAATCTGATTGGCTGGACATCCGGTGGTGCGCCGCCGACGATGACGACACGTTCCGCCGTGAACTGGCGGACGCCGAGGTGCTCTGGCACGTGCTGCGGCCGCTCTCCGGCGACGACCTGCGGAGCGGGCCTGCGCTGCGGCTGGTGCACAAGTTCGGTGTCGGCATCAACACCATCGACGTCGACGTCGCGACACAACGCGGCATCGCGGTGGCCAACATGCCCGGCGCCAATGCCGCCTCCGTGGCCGAGGGCACCGTGTTGCTGATGCTCGCCGTGCTGCGCCGGCTGCTGCCGTTGGATCGCGCGACCCGTGAGCTCCGCGGTTGGCCGACCGATCCCGATCTTGGGGAGCGCTGCCGCGACATCGGCGGCTGCACCGTCGGCCTGGTCGGTTTCGGCAGCATCGCCCAGCGGGTGGCCGGGATCGTGGCCGCCATGGGCGCGCAGGTGCTGCACACCAGCACCCGCGACGACGGCACGCCCGGTTGGCGGCCCTTGTCGGAACTGCTGGCCGCGTCCGACATCGTCTCGCTGCACGTTCCGCTCACCGAGGCCACCGAGGGCTTGATCGATAAGGCCGCCTTGGCGCGGATGAAACCCGACGCAGTGCTGGTCAACACCGCTCGCGGACCGATCGTCGACGAAGCCGCGCTGGCCGACGCGCTGCGCGGCGGGCGGTTGGCCGGGGCCGGCCTCGACGTGTTCGCCGTCGAGCCGGTGACCGCGGACAACCCGCTGCTCGGCCTGGAGAACGTGGTGCTGACCCCGCACGTCAGCTGGTATACCGCCGACACCATGCGGCGCTATCTGACGGCGGCGCTCGACAACTGCCGCCGGCTGCGCGACGGTCAGCCGCTGACCCACGTGGTCAACCAACCGACTGGTTGTTGGATTCACTATACGTACACACTGAAAGGCGTCTGGAATGCCGATAGCGATCACTTCTGAGCATCAGGACCTCGCCGACTCCGTGCGGTCCTTCGTCACCCGGGCCGTGCCGTCCGAAATGCTGCACGCCGCCATGGACACGCCGATCCAGAATCCGCCGCCGTATTGGCGGGCCGCCGCTGAGCAGGGCTTGGCGGGTGTGCATCTGGCCGAGGACGCCGGCGGACAGGGCTTCGGAATCTTGGAACTGGCTGTGGTCCTCGCCGAGTTCGGTTACGGCGCAGTGCCCGGCCCGTTTGTGCCGTCCGCAATCGCCAGTGCCCTGATCGCCGCGAACGATCCGGCGGCCGCCGAGCTGAGCGGGCTGGCCAACGGAGAGGTGATCGCCAGCTACACGATCAATCCGGGGCTGACCGGCACCGCCCAAGGAACGGGGCTGGTGATCCGCGGCGAAGCCCGTGCGGTCGCGGCCGCCGCCCAGGCGTCGCTGCTGGTGCTGCCCGTGGCGGTCGACGGCGCGGAGGTGTGGGTGGTGCTGCCCGCCGACCAGCTCGAGATCGAGCCGGTGACCAGCGTGGACCCGCTGCGCCCGATCGCCCACGTGCGCGCCGACGGCGTCGAGGTCGACGACACGGCGATCCTGCGCAACCTCACGGCGGTGCGCGCACACGCGCTGATCTCGACGCTGCTTTCCGCGGAGGCCGTCGGCGTGGCCCGCTGGGCCACCGATACCGCGGCGGACTACGCCAAGATCCGCGAACAGTTCGGCCGGCCGATCGGCCAGTTCCAGGCCATCAAACACAAGTGCGCGGAGATGATCGCCACCACCGAACGGGCCACCGCTGCAGTGTGGGACGCCGCCCGAGCGATCGATGAAGCCGACCAGAACGGCTGGGACACTGCGGGTCCGACGGTGCAGTTCGCGACGGCCGTGGCGGCCACCCTGGCGCCGAGCGCCGCGCAGCACTGCACCCAGGACTGCATCCAGGTGCACGGTGGAATCGGCTTCACCTGGGAGCACGACGCGGGCGTGTACTACCGGCGGGCGCTGATACTGGCTGCTTCCTTCGGCTCCCGGTCCACGTACCCCCAACGGGTCATCGATACCGCCACCGCCGGTGCGATGCGCAAGATCGACATCGACCTGGACCCCGACACTGAGAAGTTGCGCGCCGAGATCCGGGCCGAGGTCGCGGCGCTCAAGGCCATGCCGCGCGACGAGCGCACGATCGCGATCGCCGAGGGCGGCTGGGTGTTGCCCTACCTGCCGAAGCCGTGGGGTCGGGCCGCCCAGCCGATCGAGCAGATCATCATCGAGCAGGAATTCTCCACCGGTCGGGTGCGCCGCCAGGGGATGGGTATCGCCGCCTGGCTGATCCCGTCGATCGTGGCGTTTGGCACCGATGAGCAAAAGCAGCGTTTCCTGCCCGTCACGTTCCGCGGCGAAATGATCTGGTGCCAGCTGTTTTCCGAGCCTGGCGCCGGTTCAGACCTGGCCAGCCTGACCACCAAGGCCACCAAGGTCGACGGCGGCTGGCGGATCAGCGGCCAGAAGATCTGGACGTCGGCCGCGCAGTTCTCCTCGTGGGGAGCCCTGCTGGCCAGGACCGACTCGAGCGCTCCCAAACACGACGGCATCACCTACTTCCTGCTGGACATGAAGGCCGAGGGCGTGACCGTCAGTCCGCTGCGTGAGCTCACCGGCGGGGCAATGTTCAACACCGTGTTCATCGACGACGTGTTCATCCCCGACGAGTTGGTGCTCGGCGAGGTGAACCGCGGCTGGGAGGTCAGCCGCAACACCTTGACGGCCGAGCGGGTGTCGATCGGCGGCAGCGAGATGCCGTTCCTGGCCAGCCTCGACGGCTTCGTGGAGTTCATCCGGGACGGCGAGTTCGGCGGCGGTGAACAGCGCCGGGCCGGGCAGTTGATCGCCGAAGGGCACGCCGCCAAGCTGCTCAACCTGCGCTCGACGCTGCTGACCCTGGCGGGCAAGGACCCGATGCCGGCGGCGGCGGTGTCCAAGCTGCTGTCGATGCGCACCGGACAGGGCTATGCCGAGTTCGCGGTGGGCACGTTCGCCGGCGACGCCGCGATCGGCGACCGCGAGCAATTGCCGGGCAAGTGGGCCGAGTACCTGTTGATGAGCCGGGCCACCACCATTTACGGCGGCACCTCGGAGGTGCAGCTCAACATCATCGCCGAGCGGCTGCTGGGCCTCCCCCGCGATCCCTAAGCCGCGAGATCCCGCCCACGCAGGCCCCCACTCGAACTTTTCCTGCGTGAGCGCGATCTCGCGGAACAGATGGATCTACAGGTCGCGGAGTTCGCGCTTGAGGATCTTGCCGGTCGGATTCCGCGGCAGCTCCTCAAGGAAGACCACCTCACGCGGCACCTTGTAACGGGCCAGGTGCTCCTTGACGTAGACCTTGATGGTGTCCTCGTCGACGGTGGAGCCTTCCTTGCGCACCACGAAGGCCCGCAGCCGTGCGCCCCACTCCTTGTCCTCGACGCCCAACGCGGTCGCTTCGATCACGTCCGGGTGGCCGCTGATCAGGTCCTCGACTTCGGCGGGGAAGACGTTCTCGCCGCCGGAGACGATCATCTCGTCGTCGCGACCGCTGACGTAGAGCAGGCCCCGCTCGTCGAAGTAGCCGACGTCACCCGAGGACAGCAGGCCATCGATGATCTGCTTGCCGCCGCCACCGGTGTAACCCTCGAACGGGAAGAAGTTGCCGACGAAGATCCGCCCGACCTGGCCCCGCGGCAGTTCGTTGCCGTTGTCGTCGAGGATCTTGACCTTGACGCCCTTGACCACCTGTCCCACCGTCGCCGGGTTGTACTGCAGATCGGCGGGATCGGCGATCGTGGCGAACGCGACCTCGGTGGAGCCGTACATGTTGTAGATGACCGGCCCCAGGTCCTTCATGGCCCGGGTCGCCAATTCGGCGCCGAGCTGCGATCCGGAGACGAACACGATCCGCAGGTTGGACAGGTCCGGCTTGGGGCTGGTCTTCTCCAGCTGGTCGAGGATCCGGGACAACATGACCGGGACGACGACCATGCCGGTCACCTTGTGCTTCTCCAGATCCTCCAGCACGGTGGCCGGCTTGAACCGGCGCCGCAGCACCAGTGTCGAGCCGAAGAACATGGCCAGGGTGCCGTGCAGATAGCCCAGCGCGTGGAACATCGGCGACGGCAATGACGTCACCTCACCGGCGCGGAACGGGACGTGCGACAGGATGCCGCCGATCGGCGCCATGGTGGGCGGGGTGCTGCGGTTGGCGCCCTTGGGGGTACCGGTGGTGCCGGAGGTCAGGATGATGATCGAGGCGTGCTTGGTGATCTTGGGCGCCGGCGCCTTGCTGCTGCGCGCAATGAGCTGCGCCAGCGTCTCGTCGGTGCTTCCCGACGGTTCATCGGTGTCCGGGTTGACGCCCAACGCCCGCAATTTGCCCAGCGGCGGTGCGGCCTGCGCCACGGCGGCGGTGTATTCGTCGTCGTAAATGATCAGTTTGGCGCCTTCGCGTTCGGAGACGTCCTTGATCTGCGGGCCGGAGAACTCACTGTTCAGCAGGATCAGCCGGGCGCCGACCCGGGCGGCACCGTAGTTGGCGATCAGGAACCAGCGGTGGTTGCGGGCCAGGATCGCCACCCCGTCACCGCCGCGCACCCCCATGGCGAGCAGGCCGTTGGCCACCGCGTTGACGGCGTCGTCGAGTTCTTTGAACGTGATGCTGCCGTCGTCGTCGATCACGGCGACACCGTTCGGGTTACGACGGGCATTGAGCGCCGGAATCATCCCCAGCTCACCCCAGCGCGCCCCGTCCGCGAGTGCACTGGCGATGACCCGTGGCGACTCCAGCTTCAACGCACCGGACTGCAGGATCTTGCGCAGATAATGCAACTCGGCGCCACCGCGTTCGAGATAGCGACCGAGCTTGTTTACAGCCTGACTGGGCAGGTCAGTGAGCTTAGCCATGGGACAACCTTATGTGACGCAGATCGCCGTTGGGCAGCGGATGGCGGCCTCTCATTAACATGACCTCATGGCCGGCGGGATGTCGCTGGAGGTTGCGGGGCACCGGGTGGTGGTCACCCACCCGGAAAAGTTGGTCTTCCCAGGTGGACGAGGCTCCACCCCGCGGACCAAGATCGAGCTGATTCGCTACTACCTGTCGGTGGCCGACGGTGCGCTGCGCGGGGTGGCCGGTCGGCCGATGATCCTCAAACGGTTCGTCGACGGCATCGACGCCGAGGCCGTCTTCCAGAAGCGGGCACCGGCCAACCGTCCGGAGTGGGTATCGATCGCAGAACTGCACTATGCGTCGGGCCGGTCGGCGCAGGAGGTCGTCGTCGACGATGCGGCCGGGCTGGCCTGGGTGATCAACCTGGGCTGTGTGGATCTCAACCCGCACCCGGTGCTCGCCGGCGACCTCGACCATCCCGACGAGCTGCGGGTCGACCTCGATCCGATGCCGGGAGTCGGCTGGCCAGAGATCGTCGAGGTGACCCTGCTGGCTCGTGAAGTACTGGCCGATCACGGGCTGACGGCGTGGCCGAAGACATCGGGCTCACGAGGCATGCACATCTACGCGCGGATCGCACCGCAGTGGGAGTTCGGCCAGGTGCGGCTGGCGGCACAGGCGGTGGCCCGCGAGATCGAGCGGCGCGCACCGCAGTTGGCCACCAGCCGGTGGTGGAAAGAGGAGCGGCACGGCGTCTTCGTGGACTTCAACCAGAACGCCAAGGACCGCACGGTCGCCTCGGCGTACTCGGTGCGGGCCACTGCCGACGCTCGGGTGTCGACGCCGCTGTTTTGGGACGAGGTCGCCGACGCGGACCCGGCGGCCTTCACAGTGGACACGGTGCCGGACCGCGTCGCGCAGATCGGCGACCCCTGGGCGGGAATGAACGACACCGTCGGCGGGCTGGCATCGCTGTTGGAGCTGGCCGACGAGCAGGGCCCGGCGGAGAAGGCCCCGCGCGGCGCCCGCAAGAACGTCGACGGCCGGCGCACGTCACCGCTGCCGTTGATCGAGATCGCCCGCACCAGGACTCGCGGCGAGGCGATGGCTGCCCTGGACGTCGGGCGGGACCGGCACGCCGCAGCGGCGAAACAGCTGGCGCCCGAGGATGTTCTGCTCGACGGTATGCGCGGCCCGAGTTCGATCTGGTACCGGGTCCGGATCAACCTGCAGCATGTCGAAGCGGCGCAGCGCCCGCCCCAGGAGGAGTTGATCGCCGACTACAGCCCTTGGAAGGGCAAGCAGCTCTAGCGATCAGGGCACGGTGATGCCGGCGGCCAGGTTCGCGGCGACTTCGGACTCCCAGTGCCCGAACGCGTGGGTGGTGTCGACCTCCACCTCGAATCGGTCGGTCATCTCCGGGGTGACGGCCGCGGCGTCGACGTAGAACTGCTCGTACCATCGGCGCAGCTGGTACACCGGACCGTCCTCTTCGGTGAGCAACGGGTTCTCCACGGGCGCCTTGTGCTTCCAGATCTCGACGTCCTCCAAGAACCCGGCTCCGAATGAGCGGCTCATCGCCGCAGCGAGTTTGGCGGCCTTCTCCGCCGGCAAGTTCGGCATCTGCTGGACAGCGACGCCCCACTGCAGCATGAAGGAGTTCTGCGTCACCGGGTAGTGGCAGTTGATCAGCGCGATCTCAGCGGTGAAGTCGGGCGCGAGGTCGTTGTGCAGCCAGTTGATCATGTAGGCCGGCCCGAAGTAGGTCGCCTCGGAGCGCAGGTAGGTGCCCTCCCACAGTTTGTCGGCGCCCGGCGAGTCCGGCCGGACCTTGCTCTCCATGTACTGGCTGGCGCAGGTGCCCTCGATGACGTTCTTGAAGTAGGTCGGGTAGGAGTGGTGGATGTAGAAGAAGTGCGCCATGTCGACGACGTTGTCAATGATCTCTCGGCAGTTGGCGCCCTCGATCAGGACCGAATCCCACTGCCACGGCGACCACCTGCCGGCGTCCATTCCTTCGATCTGCGGCGGGGTGAGGTCGGCGGGTGGCGTCGATCCCTCCGGGTCGTGCCACATCAACAGTTGACCGTTGACCTCGCAGGTGGGCCAATGTCGGGTGCGCGCTATCCGCGGTGGTCGTTTGGCGTAGGGCACCGTGGTGCACCGTCCGGTCGAGCCCTGCCAACGCCAGTCGTGGAAGGGGCAGGCCACGGTGTCACCCTTGATGGTGCCCCGGGACAGGTCGCCACCCATGTGCCGGCAGTACGAATCCAAGACATGCACGTCGCCGCTGGAGTCGGCGAACACCACCAGCTTGGTGCCAAAGGCGTTGATGCCGTGCGGTTTACCGTCCCGGAAGGTCTCGGTCAGCCCCAGGCAGTGCCATCCCCGGGCATAGCGGGTCTTCGGTATGCCGTGGTCCAGCTCGCGGATCGCGCAGTCGCTCATCGTCTCTACCCTTCGCCTCGCAGGTAGCTTTGCCGGCCGTAGGACGTGAATTCGGCGTCCAGTGCACGCTTGTCGTCGTCGGTCATGCGGACGTACTCAGGGGTACCCCGACCGACCCAGCGGTATACCGGTTCGTCGGTGTGCCAGCGCCTAGCCTGTAATTCGCGTTTGAGTACCTTGTTCGAGCCGGTGACCGGCAGGCCGGCCGAGACCCGGAGAAACCGCGGGAAACCCTTGCGGCCCAGGTCGGGCTGAGCGGCCAGAAACCCGGCGAAGGCCGCCGCGTCGAAGCTGTCGGGGTCGGCGACCTCGACAGCACCCATCACCTGATCGCCGGAGCGCGGGTCGGGCACCGCGTAGACGCCGGCACTGATGATCAGCGGATGCCGGCGCAGTACCTGTTCGATGGTCAGCGCGGAGGTGTTCTCGCCGTCGACCCGGATCCAGTCGCCGCGGCGGCCGGCGAAGTACAGGAAGCCGGCCTCGTCGCGGTAGCCCAGGTCTCCGGTCCAGTACCAGCCGTCGCGGATCTTGTCGGAGTCCGCGGCGTCGTTCTTGTAGTAGCCCTCGAAGTCGCGGGCCCCGGTCTTATCGACGATCTCGCCGACCGCGTCGTCGGCGTTGGCCACCCTGCCGTGTTCGTCGAGGATCGCCGTGGCGCATTCGGCACGGGTCTGCGGGTCGACGATGGCGATGCCGGCGTGCGCCGGACGGCCCAGCGCGCCAGGTGGTGCCGCCGGGTCGGGTATCGCGGCGTTGCCGCCTTCGCTGGAGCCGTACCCCTCATGCAGGACGGCGCCGAACCGGCGGAGGAACTCCGCCTGATCCTGTGGCGACGCCTCGGTTCCGAAGCCGCGAACCAGGACGTTATCGGCGTCGTCGGGCTGTTCGGTGGTGGCCAGCAGGTAGCCCAGCGCCTTGCCCACGTAGGTGAAGAACGTCGCGCCGAAGTAGCGCACGTCGGGCAGGAACTGCGACGCCGAGAATTTGGGGGTCAGACAGATCGTGGCTCCGTTGGCCAGCGCGGGCGCCCACAGCGCCATGATCGCGTTGCCGTGAAACAGCGGCATGCAGCAGTAGTCGACGTCGGAGCGCACGTGGCCGAATTTGGCGGTGGCCATTTCGGCGATCCGGACCAGCCGGCCCTGGCTGCACTTGACCGCCTTGGAGGCACCGGTGGTGCCCGAGGTGAACAGCAGCAGCAGCAACGATTCCGGCCCTACGCCCGGGGCGGCGGCCGGCTCCATCCGGTGCTCGTCGAGCAGCGCGGCGTAGCCGGGCTCGTCGATTACCAGGAAACGGTCGGGGTCCAGGCCGTGGCCTAGGCCGCGCAGTCGGCTCATCCCGGCGGTGTCGGTGACGATCAGCTGACAGTCCGCGTGGCGGATCTCCGCGGCCATCTCGGCATCGCCGCGGGTGGGGTTGATCCCGACGATGACCCCGCCGGACAGCGCACCGGCACCGAGCCAGAACACGAAATCTTCGACGTTGTCCAGCAGTACGCCGATGTGGAACGGCCCGTCCCGGCGTAACGACGACGCCAACGCGGCACGCGCGGCGGACTCGCGCACCACCTCGTCCCACGTCCAATCCCGTTGCCGGGTACGCAGCCCCAGATGCTGGTCGCCGAGGCGGTCGAGCAGCATCCCGGCGATATCAGTACGCATTCGCCGCGGGCGCGTGCACGAGATCGATGTACTGCTGCGGGAGGTCTTCGCGGGCCACCGGAGTCACGCTGCGCACGCCGGCGAAGTAGGAGTCCTCGCCGACGATCTTGCCGCTGGCATCGAGCGGCCACAGCAGCACCTGCCGGTACACCACCAAGTAGTCGGCGTCGGGATCGTCAACCTCGATTCCGAGGATGGCGGTCTGCGAACCCGGGTACAGCTGCTTCATGTTCCCCTCGGTCACTACGCAGTCGTCATCGACCACCAGCCGGTCGATCTCGAACTCCAATACGTTGGTGCGGGTCGCCATGAAGGCCGTGTAGTAGGTGTGCACGCCGTCGGTGGTCTTGGGACCAACGTCCTGACCGCCCATCCAGAAGTGGTAGTCCGGCTCAGCGCTCAGCGTTCCCATCACCTGGTCGAGGTCGGGTGCCGCCTCGCCCTTCATGTGCTCGATCACCACTTCGAGCGCGGCCCGGTGCCGCTCATTGGTGGTTTCGGCCAACCGCTTCTCCAAGGGGGCCCAGGTCCGGCTGGGGTCGATGACGGTCACGGTTCTCACTCCTTCGTTCAGGTGGTGATCATCATCACTGCAACCGCCAACACTCGTCATCCGCCATATGTCTGTTGAATCAGGTATTTCGACCGACATTTGTCGGTTCCGTGGCGGTGAGCTCGGCCGATGACAGCGCGATTCGGCGTACAAAGAGCACCAGGGTCGCCGTGAAGCGATCGATCGGGTCGGCCAGATCCCAGCCCATCGCCGACTCGACGTGGGCGATACGCGCCGCCACCGTGCTGTGGTGCAGGTGCAACTGGGTAGCCGTACGGCGCAGCGAACCGAGCACGCAGAACGCCTCGGTGGTGTCGACATCGTGCGCGCCGGCCGGTTTCGCCGCGATCGCATTGATCCGCGCCACGTCCTGGTGGCGCAGCACCTGCTCCAGCGGTAGGTCGGCAAGCAACTCCAGGACACTCAGCCGTTCGTAGGCGACCGCCCGGCGTCCGTAATGGGTGGACGAAGCGAACCGCAGCCCCCGCTGCGCTTGCCGCCAGGATGCCGCCGCCCCGAACACCGTGGTCTTGGCGCCGATCCCGACCCACGGCCCGCGGCCCACCTGCGCCGGCAGCGGTGGCGGAAAAGCGGCGATGATCGCCGCATCCAGCCGGTCCGACAGCGTCCGGGCGTCCTCGGAGCTGTAACACAGCAGCGCCGTGTCCGCGCCGATCGTGACCGAGCGGACCGGTTGGTCGCCCAGTTCGTGCACGACGACGCCCAGCGCCTCAGCGGGTGAACCCGCCGACACCGCCAGTACCCGGACCTCGCGGGACTCGTCGAGACCCAACAGCCGGATGGCGCGGGCCCGCTCGGCGGGTAATTCGTTGTCGGACAACACCAATTCCAGCAATGCGGGGTCACCCAATCGAACGGTCGCTCCCGCCCGCGCCGCCGCCAGCCGCAGCGCGTGACGCACCCGGTCTGAGAAGACCTCATCGAGCGGGTGCAGCGCGCTGCCCCCGCGTTCCAGCCGGACCTCGGGCTCGGTCGCCGAGACCCATCGCACGGACACCGGGCATTGCGCGACCGACTCGGCCGACCGGATCACCGTCTCGGCGTCGGCGTTCGCCTCGACGAGCGCGTCGAAATGCGCGACGAGCCGCAGCACCGCGGTGGCACCGGAATCCAGCTGGGACAGCCGGATCGGCTCGGGATCCATTGGTAGTCAGGGGCGCAGTACTCGCAGTGCGAGCCTGTTTCCCCATCCCCCTTTCAATCCGTGCGTGCGGTTTTCCCGCACACGGCTTACCGATGATCTTCTTGACATGGTTACGCTGCCTTCGGGTAATGGATGGTGCCGCGAAGCCGGTGCAGGCCGTGCCCGTTGAACCACTCTTCAGTCCACTGTTCAGCCTGCCCCGCACGCAGGTTGCGGCCCCGCTTCTTAACCATCAAACGGAACAGTCGCCACCACACGTACCGGTCAACCTGGACGAACTTGTCGGCGGCATTACCGGTGCGAAAGTAGTTACCCCAGCCGCGCAGCACCGGATTCAGACCCGCGATCACGTCACGGATGTCGAACCCGACCCGGTTGCGGCCGGTTCGGTCACGTACCTTGGCCCGAAGCCGGGCCATGGCCGTTTGACTGGGCCCGCGGTGCAGGTAGTAGCGCACGATGCGCTTTTGTTCCCACAGCCGCCCCGACATGCGTGCCCGGAAGTGACAGCCCAGAAAATCCAGACCCTCACGACCGCCGCGCAGGTCGACTACCTTCGTTTTGTCCGGATGCAGCCGCAACCCTAATGACGCCAGGATTTCTCCCACCGCCACCAACGCATGCTCGGCTTGTACCGCGCTACGGCACAACACCACGCCATCATCGGCGTAGCGCACCAACTCGCCCAGCCCGCGGGCAGCCAACTCGGTGTCGAGCACGTGCAGGTAGATGTTGGCCAACAGCGGCGAGATCACCCCACCCTGCGGGGTGCCCGCGACCGTCCGCTCGACACCCCCTTCGACCATCACTCCTGCTTGCAGCCACAATCGCAGCAGTTTGAGCACCCGCCGATCCGAGACCCGCTTGCTCACCTCGGTGAGTAAGCGCTCATGGTCGATCTCGCCGAAGAAATTGGCGATATCGAACTCGACAACGAACTGGTAGCCCCCAATGAACCCGGTCCGCAAGCGTTCCATCGCCATCGTCGCCGACCGCTTCGGCCGAAACCCATACGAGCACGACAAGAAGTCCGCCTCGAAAATCGGTTCCAACACCAGCTTGGCCGCCGCCTGAGCCACCCGGTCTCGCACCGTGGGAATCCCCAACGGCCGCTTACCGCCTTGTGGTTTCGGGATCTCCACCCGACGCGCAGGCGCCGGACGGTAACGACCCGTGCGAAGGTCACAGCGCAACTCTCGCAACATGCGGTCCACACCGTAGTCCTCCACCGCAGCCAAGGTGACACGATCCACCCCGGCCGCACCCTTGTTCTTACGCACCCGCTCCCACGCCTCCCACAAGACGTCACCCCTGTGGACACGGTCATACAGGGCGTGGAAACGCCGACCCTCAGACTGCTTGGCCGCAGCCCATAGCGCGCGTTGCAGTTGTCGCACTTTCACCGGCGAGACCACCAACGGCTCATCGGCTACGGCGGGCTGGGACCCGCCGGGGTAATTGGACCGGGAAACCCCGATCATGCCCTCACGCTTACCTACTTCGCCCGCGTGATCAAAGTTGGGGCCCTTCCCTCCCGGCGCGTCTCTCACGCCGATCAGCGGTACTACGACCCCATCGGACTCCCGCTGCCCTCCAGAGGATTTCACCATCGGCTTATACCCCTGGTCTTCGCCCGACGCAGTCCAGGCAGACGGGCCTCTCCTGTTCCCAACCGAACTATGTGCACGTGCCGCTCCCCGTACCCCGGAAGGACCCGCCGAGCTGACCCCGGACCAGGGCTCGACAGACATAGGCCTTCGCCGTGAAATGAGCGGCTCGGCTCCTCCATTGTGACTATGACGAGGCTGCAGGACTCGCACCTGATGGCACTACGGCCCGCGCACTTGCTCCCTCCAAAGAGGCTCTTGACACCCCGCTCAGCCCGCCGCCTCTCGACGACGAACCGGGGCCTGCTACCCGGCGCTCCGGTGCCTACCGGGACGGGACTTACACCCGCTAGTTCGGTCCAACTTGCAGGACGCAACATCAGCCGAGGCTATCGCGGATCCGTTTGGCCGTAGCCAGGCCTCGCCGCTTCAGTTGATCGTGAAGCCGCCGTCGACCGCGATGGTCTGCCCGGTGACGTACCCGCCGGCATCCGAGGCAAGCCACAGGACCGAGGCTGCGAGGTCTTCGGGGTCTCCCATTCGGCCCAGCACGATTCGGTGAGCGACGCTGTCCAGGTAGCCCGGGCGGTACTGCTCGGTCATCTCCGATGCGAAGAAGCCGGGGGCGATCGCGTTGACGCGAATACCTTTTCGGCTTCCCCATTGCTGAGCCAGGTCCCGCGTCAGACCGATCAGTCCGGCCTTGCTGGCGGCGTAGGCCGCCTGCGGCAACCCGGCCGTGGTCAGGCCCAGGACGCTGGAGATGTTGACGATCGACGAACCCGGCTCCATCACCCGTCCGCAGGCCTGCGCCGCCCAGTAGGCCCCGTTGAGGTTGATGTCGATCACCTCCCGGAACTGCTCCGGGGTTTCCCGGGTAGCCGGGTGGGCCGTTCCGATGCCGGCGTTGTTGATCAACACATCGACCCGACCGAATCGCTCCATCGCGGCCTCGACCATTCCGGTCGCCGCCGCCGGGTCGGCGACATCGGTCGCCACCGACAGGGCTGCGCGTCCGGCGGCGGTCACCAGATCGGCTGCCTGCTCGAGCTTCGCCACCCGCCGCGCCGCCAGCACGACGTCCGCGCCGGCCTCAGCGAAAGCCCGGGCGAAATACACGCCGAGGCCCGAGGACGCCCCAGTCACCACGGCGACCTTGCCGTCCATCCGGAACTTGTCCAGTACGCTCACCCGACTCACCTTTCTCGATTTTTCTCCGGTTACTTCAACGCATTTCGCGCCGCGGCAATGAACTCCGGCGCGGCCTGTGCCGCTGCACCGGCATTCTGCACGTCGTTCGCGCCATGCTGGGCTCGGTGGGTGATTCCTTCGGCGATCACCCCGATCTTGAAGTTCGCCAGCGCCAAGTAGAAGTTCCAGTCGCTGAGGTCCCGGCCGGACAGCCGTGCGTATTCCTCGGCGAGATCGTCGGCCGAGGGCAGGCGTGAACTGGTCCACGCGGCGGGGTGGCCGAACACCAGGTCGAAGGCCGGCGACCGGTAGACGCACATCAGGGCGATATCGGTGAGCGGGTCGCCAAGGGTGGAAAGCTCCCAGTCCACAACCGCCCGGATGACGTCCGCCTGCTCTGGCGCGCAGATGGTGTTGTCGATGCGGAAGTCGCCGTGCACCACCGAGGGTTGCGATGTCTGCGGGATGGAGTCGGCCAGTGCGGCGGCCAGCTTCGTGACATCGCCCGACAGCGCGTCATCGTTGCCGGGCGTCTTGACCAGTTCCCACTGGCGGGCCCACAAGCGTACCTGGCGTTCCAGGAATCCCTCTGGCCTGCCGAAGGATTCGAGCCCGACGGCCCGGTAGTCGACCGCATGCAGATCCACCAGAACCCGCACCAGCGCCGAGGCATTGGCCGCCAGTTCCGCGTCGGACAGAGCGTCCAGATCGTCCTTATGGCGGTAGACCCGGCCGGTGACAAACTCCGTGACGGTCAACGGTGCACCGCAGACCGTGCCATCGGCGTCGAGCGCCACCGGTCGCGCGATCGGAACACCCGTGCCGTAGAGCTTGTCGGTAACCGCGAATTCGCGGCCCACATCGTGCGCCGACGGGGTAAGGCCACCGAGCGGAGGACGACGCACGACCCACGCCGACGATTCGTCGCTGACCTTGAAGGTGAGGTTAGACCGGCCACCGGCGATCAGTTCGACGGTGAGTTCACCCTGAACCGGAACGTCATTGGCGACAAGGTATTTCCGCAGGGCGACCGGATCCAGGGCTTCGACCGTCACTGCGCGGCATCCTTGCGAGCACGCCGGGCCGCCCCGACCCGCCGCTTGGCGATGGCCCAGCGGTGCACCTCGGAGGGACCGTCGTACACCCGGAACGGACGCACCTCCCGGGACAGCCGCGCCGGGGGCAAGTCCTCAGTGACCCCGAGCGCGCCGCACATCTGCACGCTGCGGTCGACGATCCGGAAGATCGCCTCGGCGGCGAACGTCTTGGCGATCGACGTCGCATCGCCGGCATTGCTGCCTTGATCCAGTTCCCAGCATGCTCGTACCAGCAGCGCTCGGGTGGCCGCGATGTCGATTTCGTTGTCGGCCACCATATTTTGAATCATGCCCAGATCGCCGAGCGCCGAACCGAATGCCTGACGCTCCACAACGTGTGACAGTGCGGTGTCGTGTCCACGACGCGCGGCGCCGAGCCAACGCATGACGTGGGTCATGCGTGCCGGCCCGAGGCGTACCTGGGCATATTCGAAACCGCGGTCCACCTCGCCGAGCACCGCCTCGTCAGGAACCCGAACGTCGTCGAAGAACACTTCACAGTGGCCGCCCACCATGGACCGGTCCAGGGTTGGGATGTGCCGGCCGACGGTCAGACCCGCGGCGTCGGCGGGGACCAGGAACATGGTGGCGCCGCCGCGCTGGCCGGGTTCCCCGGAGGTGCGGGCCATGACGATGAAGAACCCGGCGCCGTCGGCACCGGTGATGTACCACTTGCGGCCGGTGATGTACCACTCGCCCGACCGGCGCTGCGCCGTGGTGGTCAGCGCGGCCGGGTCCGAACCCGCGCCCGGCCCCGGCTCGGTCATCGCGAACGCGGATCGCACGTCGCCGGCCGCCAGCGGCGCGAGGTAACGCGCCTTCTGCTCGGGGCTGGCCACCTCCGCCAGCAGATGCACGTTGCCCTCGTCGGGCGCGGCGATGTTCACCGCGGCCGGGCCGAACAGTGAGTAGCCGGCGGCTTCGAACACCGGCGCCCGGTCGGACATGTTCAAGCCCAGCCCGCCGTATTCGACGGGGGCGTGCGGCGCGAACACACCCGCCTGGCGAGCTTTCGCCTGCAGTTCTTTCACCGCGGAGTCCCCGCCCGCGGCGGCGATGTCCCCGCCGAAGCGGTCCTCCACCGGCAGAACGACGTCCTCGATGAACGCCCGCGTCTTTTCGACGAGCGCCGACACTTCCGGCGAGTAGCTCAACTCGATCGCCATGACACCCCATCAGCACTTTCGCAATGACCGACCGATCGCTCGGCCCGAACACTACGGACTGTGACACAAGAGGGTATTTGCCGTCAAAATCGGGCAACGGGTAGCGCCATTCCGTGCTATATAGTTCAGTACTCCTGAACAAGACCGGAGGTAGTCGTGGCCGGAGCGTCGGAGTGCGGCACGGCGATCCGCACCGCCCGTCAGGCCCAGGGTCTGACCGTCCGCGACCTTGCGCAGAGCCTGCGGGTCAGCCCGGCCACCGTCAGCGCGATCGAGAACGGCAAGACCGGGATCTCGGTGTCCCGACTCCAGGAGTGTGCCGAGGCGCTGGGCGTCACACCGGCCCAGATCCTGGCGGGCACCGTCCCCGCAGCGGCAACGCGCCCGACGCACGCGCGCGCCGAGGCCGCCGAACCCGGGCAACGCGACTGGCGACGGTTTCCGCCGTTGGCCCTGGACGGCGTCTTGGCCGCGGCGATCGATGCTTTTGTCGAAACCGGCTACCACGGCAGTTCCATGCGCGACATCTCGGCACGCGCGGGCATGAGCGTGCCCGGGATCTACCACCACTACCCCGACAAGCAGACGCTGCTGGTCGCGATACTCGATCTGACCATGTCCGAACTGCACTGGCGGGTCGCCGCGGCCCGCGCCGACGCCGCAACCGGTCTGCAGGAGGTGCGGCTGGTCGTCGAGGCCCTGGCCTTGTTCCACACCCACCGCCAAAAGCTGGCCTTCATCGGAGCCAGCGAGATGCGCAGCCTTACCGCGATGAATCGGCAACGCATCGCCGACTCACGAAATCAGCTGCAGCACACCCTGGACGCCGCCATCGACCGCGCCGCCCGGGAAAGCGATGTCGAGGTCGCCGACGTTCTCGACCGCCGGATCGCGGGACGCGCCATCACGACGATGTGCACGTCACTGCCGCAGTGGTTCAACGCCGACGGTCCCGCCACACCCGAGGAGACCGCACGCAGCTACGCCGATTTTGCGGTCGCCCTGCTCACCGAGCCGCGCAGTCCCGGACTGGCTTCCCCACCACCGGCACCCGACGGCAGAATGTGACCCGTGTCGGCTACCTGGCAGTTCTGGATCGATCGGGGCGGCACGTTCACCGACATCGTGGCGCGCCATCCCGACGGGCGGCTGCTCACACACAAACTTCTCTCGGAGAACCCGCAGCAGTACCGCGATGCGGCCGTGGCCGGAATCCGCGCCCTGCTGCAGATCGAGGGCGACGCACCGATTCCGGCCGGGCTGATCGGTGCGGTGCGGATGGGCACGACGGTGGCCACCAACGCCCTGCTGGAGCGCGCCGGGGAGCGGACCCTGCTGGTCATCACCCGGGGCTTCGGCGACGCGCTGCGTATCGCCTACCAGAATCGGCCGCACATCTTCGACCGGTACATCGTGCTGCCCGAGCAACTCTACGAACGCACCATCGAGGTCGATGAGCGTGTCGCCGCCGACGGGACCGTGCTGCAGGCACCGGATCTGGAGGCCCTGACCGCGCAGCTGCGGGCCGCCCACGCCGACGGTATCGGCGCTTGCGCGGTGGTATGCCTGCACAGCTACCGAAATCCGTTGCATGAGAAGCTCATCGGTGAGCTGGCCCGCGAGATCGGCTTCACCCAGATCTCGTTGTCGGGTGAGGTCAGTCCGCTGCCGAAACTGATCCCCCGCGGCGATACCGCGGTCGTCGACGCCTATCTGTCACCGGTATTGCACCGCTACGTCGCCCAAGTGGCCGACCAACTCACCGGCGTGCGGCTGATGTTTATGCAGTCCAACGGGGGGCTGGCCGCGGCAGATCATTTCCGCGGCAAGGACGCGATCCTGTCCGGTCCGGCCGGCGGAATCGTCGGGATGGTTCGGATGTCGGCGTTGGCGGGCTTCGACTCGGTGATCGGTTTCGATATGGGCGGAACCTCCACCGACGTCTCGCATTACAGCGCCAACCTCGGGTACGAGCGGGTGTTCACCACCGAGGTCGCCGGCGTGCGGCTGCGCGCCCCGATGCTGAACATCCACACCGTCGCGGCCGGCGGCGGCTCGATCCTGCACTTCGACGGCAGCCGGTATCGGGTGGGCCCGGATTCCGCCGGCGCCGACCCGGGGCCTGCCTGCTATCGGCGCGGTGGACCATTGACCGTCACCGACGCCAACGTCATGCTCGGGCGCATCCAGCCAGCCCATTTCCCCGCCGTGTTCGGGCCAGGCGGCGACGAACCATTGGATGCGGCGACGGTCGGGCGATCCTTCACCGATCTGGCCGCCGAAATCCGCTCCGCCACCGGAGATGACCGCAGCCCCGAGCAGGTCGCCGAAGGGTTCCTGCGCATCGCCGTGGCCAACATGGCCAACGCGGTCAAGAAGATCTCGGTGGCCAGGGGTCACGACATCACCCGCTACGCCCTGACCACCTTCGGCGGTGCCGGCGGTCAGCACGCGTGTGCGGTCGCCGACGAGCTCGGCATCCGTACGGTGTTGGTGCCGCCGATGGCGGGTGTGCTCTCCGCACTAGGGATCGGATTGGCCGATACCACTGTGATCCGCGAGCGCGCTGTCGAAACCGAGCTGGATTCGGCCGCCCTCGCCGGGTTGGACCAGGTCGCGGACGACCTGGAGCGGCAGGCTCGCGCCGAGCTTGCCGCCCAGCACATTCCGTCCGAGCAAATCCACGTGCTGCGCCGGGTGCACCTGCGCTACCAGGGCACTGACACGTCGATCCCGGTCGAGCTCGGCGGGGTCGCTGCCATGACGACGGCGTTCGAAGACATTCACCGCAGCATGTATTCGTTCCTGATGGAGCGTGCCCTGGTCGCCGAGGCGGTTTCTGTCGAGGCAACCGGCCTCACCGAGCAACCGGAGCTATTCGGGCGAAGCGATGCCGCCCCCACCCGTCATGCCGGCGAAGTCGTGCGCCTCTACACCGGGGGCACCTGGCACGACGCGCCGCTGCTCCAACGCGACTCGATCGCCGACGTGGTGATCGGGCCGGCCATCATCGCCGAAGACAACGCCACCACCGTCGTCGACAACGGTTGGCAAGCCCAGCTCACCGCGGACGGTCAACTGGTATTGCAACGGCTGGCCACCACCGCACCGGCCACTGCCGGGACCGCCGCCGACCCGGTGCTGCTGGAGATCTTCAACAACCTGTTTATGGCCATTGCCGAGCAGATGGGAACCCGGCTGGAGGCCACCGCTCAGTCGGTGAACATCCGTGAGCGGCTGGACTTTTCCTGCGCGGTGTTCGACGCGCACGGCAATCTGGTGGCCAATGCTCCGCATATCCCGGTGCACCTGGGATCGATGGGCGCCACCGTCAAAGAGGTGCTCGCCCGCCGGGCCGGGACGATGCGGCCCGGCCAGGTCTATGCGGTCAACGACCCGTACCACGGTGGGACCCATCTGCCCGACATCACCGTCGTCACTCCGGTGTACGCCGAAGGCGCGAGCCCAGGCGACCCGGTGTTGTTTTTTGTGGCCTCGCGCGGTCACCATGCCGAAATCGGGGGAACCACACCCGGTTCCATGCCCGCTGACAGTCGGTCTGTGATCGAGGAAGGCGTGCTGTTCGACAACTGGTTGCTGGTCGACGAGGGCCACTTCCGTGAGACACCGACCCGCGAGCTGCTCACCGGGGCGACGTTCGCCTCGCGCAGCCCGGACACCAACCTCGCCGATCTGCGTGCGCAGGTCGCTGCCAACCAGAAGGGCATCGACGAGATCCGGTCGATGATCGCCCATTTCGGGCTGGATGTCGTGCAGGCCTACATGCGCCACGTCCAGGACAACGCCGAGGAAGCGGTGCGCCGGGTCATCGATTCCCTCGACGACGGCGAGTACAGCTATGAGATGGACTCCGGCGCGACGATCGCGGTGCGGGTCACCGTCGACCGCGCGGCGCGCGCTGCCACCATCGACTTCGACGGAACGTCGCCGCAGTTGGCGACGAACTTCAACGCGCCGTCGTCGGTGGCCACCGCCGCGGTGCTCTACGTGTTCCGCACGCTGGTGGCAGAGGACATCCCGATCAATGACGGCTGCCTGCGGCCGCTGCGGATCACGATCCCGGACGGCACCCTGTTGTCGCCGGCCTACCCGGCGGCGGTGGTCGCCGGAAACGTCGAAACCTCCCAGGCCATCACCGGCGCTCTGCTGGCTGCACTGAGGGTGCAGGCCGAAGGCTCCGGGACGATGAACAACGTCACGTTCGGCAATGCCGGCCACCAGTACTACGAGACACTCGGCAGCGGGTCGGGCGCGGGCGATGGGTTCGACGGCGCCTCGGTGGTGCAGACCCACATGACCAACTCGCGGCTCACCGACCCCGAGGTGCTGGAGATGCGTTTCCCGGTGTTATTGCGCGAGTATGCGATCCGGCGCGGCAGCGGCGGGGCCGGGCGCGCGGTGACGGTGGGGTGCGCAAGATCGAGTTCCGCGAGCCGATGACCGTCAGCGTGCTGACGGGGCACCGGCGTGTGGCCCCCTACGGTATGGCCGGCGGCCGCGCCGGAGACTTGGGACGTAACCGGGTGGACCGCGCGGACGGCTCGGTGACCGAGTTGGCCGGCTGCGATTCCACCGGCGTCGGACCCGGTGACGTGCTGGTGATCGAGACTCCCGGCGGCGGCGGCTATGGCGAGCCCGCCTGATCGCGGGTTAATCTCACGCCATGCGAGACCAGTGGAGCCGGCGTGGCTTTTTCGGCCTCTGCGGCGCGGCCGGTGCCGCCGCGCTCCTGGCGTCCTGTTCGTCGAAAGAGCACCCCGAAGACGGCGCACCTGGTCCAGTCACTATCACCCACATCTTCGGTGAGACCACCATTCCCGAACCGCCCAGCCGGGTGGTCTGCGCCGGCTACACCGGCCAGGACGACCTGCTGGCGCTCGGCGTTGTACCCATCGCGGTGACCAACTGGTTCGGCGATCAGCCGTTTGCGGTGTGGCCCTGGGCACAGCGACAGCTCGGGGATGCCAAACCGGTGGTGCTGAACTCGGACAACGGGATTGCGGTCACCCAGATCGCCGACCTCAAGCCGGATCTGATTATCGCGACGAACGCCGGAGTGGACGCCGAGACCTATCAAAAACTGTCGGCGATCGCGCCAACCGTGCCGCAGTCGAGCGGTGACGCCTTCTTCGAACCCTGGAAGGTTCAGGCCGCCGCCATCGGTAAAGCGGTGCATCGCAGTCAGCAGATGCAGTCGCTGATCGACGGTGTCGACCGCGGGTTCACCGACGTCGCCACCGCGCACCCCGGCTTCAAGGGCAAGAAGGGACTGCTGCTGGCCGGCCGACTGGACCGGGGCAATGTCAGCGTCGCCACCGGCTGGCGAACCGCGTTTCTGACCCAGATGGGGTTGACCGTCGCCGATGCACCCACGGTGATCGAGCGCGACCGGATCGGCTCCGCCCTCGGCGGCGCGGACGTGCTGATCTGGACCACCGAGAGCGACGACGAGCGCACGGCGCTGCTGGCCGATCCAGACCTCTCCGGGTTCGAGTCCCGCAGCGTCTTCACCACCAAGGACCAGGCCGGCGCGATCGCCTTCGCCTCCCCGTTGAGCTACCCGCTAGTGGCCGGGCAGCTACCGGCACTGATCGCCAAGATCACCGGTTAGGGCCAACTCTGCGCGTTCAGTAAGACCCCTCTGGCATACCCCGCAGAATTGTGTTCTACGTCACTATTTGACGCCATTCGGGGCTACCGTCGTGGGCATGAGCGTGGCATTGGATTTCACGGATCTCACCCAGACCGACAGCATCCTCGACTACGGCGACAGCGCCTTGCTGCTGCAGTTCGACTCCACCACCGACGTGCTGGCATGGACCGCTGCGCTGCGGTCCGCCGCGTTGCCCGGCGTTGTCGACATCGTCCCGGCGTCGCACACGGTGTTGGTGAAAGCGGCCGCACCCAGGTACCTGGCCGGAGTCCGGCGCCGCCTGACCACCCTGGACGTCGACCCCGGCGCGGCCCGGACTGTCGCCCCAGACGGCCCCGCGGATGTGGTGGTCGACGTCATCTACGACGGGCCGGACCTGACCGAGGTGGCCGAACACACCGGCCTGAGCGTTGCCCAGGTGATCAATGCCCATACCGCGACGCCTTGGTTGGTGGGGTTCGGCGGATCCACACCGGGTTTCGCCTACCTGCTCGGCGGCGACCCCAGGCTCCAGGTGCCGCGGCGCGCCGAGTTGCGTGCCGCGGTGCCGGCCGGCTCGGTGGCCCTGGCCGGCCGGTTCAGCGGCATCTACCCGCGTCAGTGGCCGGGCGGCTGGCAGGTGATCGGCCACACCGACGCCGTGTTGTGGGACCTGGACCGTCCCGCCCCGGCGCTGTTGACGCCGGGCCTGTCCGTGCAATTCCGGGCCGCGTGATCGCCATGACAACCACTCTCGAAATTCTGCACACCGGCCCGCTGGCCCTGGTCGAGGATCTGGGCCGGGCCGGCGCTCGCACAAGTTGGCCAACCGCCTGCTGGCCAATCCCGACGATCGGGCCACCATCGAGGTGGCATTCGGCGGATTTTCCGTGCGGGTCCACGGCGGAGATGTCGACATCGCGGTCACCGGCGCCGACACCGACCCGAATGTCAACGGAGTCAGCTTCGGCACCAACAGCATCCAGCACGTCCGCGACGGCCAGGTGGTCTCCTTGGGCAGGCCGCGGTCGGGGCTGCGCAGCTATCTGGCGGTGCGGGGCGGCATCGACGTCACCCCTGTGCTGGGTTCCCGCAGTTACGACGTGATGGGTGAGATCGGCCCCGCCCCGTTGCGCGACGGTGACGTGCTGCGGATCGGGCAACGGACCGGCCACTACCCCGAGATCGACCAGGCGCCGGTGGCGACCATCCCCGACGACGTGGTCGAGTTGCGGGTAACCCCCGGGCCGCGCGACGACTGGTTCGTCGACCCCGACATCATGGTGCGCACCAACTGGCTGGTGAGTAACCGTAGCGACCGCGTGGGCATGCGCTTGGTGGGGATGCCGCTGGAATACCGTTGGCCGGACCGGCAATTGCCCGCCGAAGGTGTCGACCGCGGCGCTATCCAGATCCTGCCCAACGGCTTTCCAATAATCCTGGGTCCCGACCATCCGGTGACCGGCGCCTACCCGGTGGTCGGGGTGGTGGTTGACGAGGACATCGATACCTTGGCCCAGGTCCGGCCCGGGCAGACCGTGCGGATGCACTGGTCTCGGCCCCGTCAGCACCCCGCCGCACGCTCGGCCTGGTAGGCCGGTCGGGTGCCCGGCCAGGTTCATACCGCCCGCCTGATCCACACCTGCGATCTGGATGATGAGACCCGCCGCGGCGCCCATCGGCTGGTCACCGAAGCCTCCGGGGGCACACTTTCCGACGCCGACTGGCAGCACGCACTCGGCGGCATGCACGCGTTGATCTGGCGTCACGGCGTCCTGATCGCCCATGGCTGCGTGATCCGGCGCCAACTGCTCTATCGCGGCAGATCTCTGCGGTGCGGCTATATAGAAGCCGTCACCGTCCAGGCCGATCACCGGGAGCGGGGCCTGGGCACCGCGGTGCTTCAGGCGTGCGAGCAGGTGGTCCGCGGCGCCTTCGAACTCGGCGCGCTCAGTTCGCCAAGTATCAGCCGCCGGCTCTACACGGCGCGGGGTTGGTTGCCGTGGCGCGGACCCACGGCCGTCCTGGCGCCGACCGGGCCGGTGCGCACCCCCGAGGCGGACGGCACCGTGTTTGTCATGCCAGTGGGGACGGAACTTGACACCACCGCCGAGCTGACGTGCGACTGGCGCGACGGGCATGTCTGGTAGCCGACCGGTTAACGGCCGGTAGACAGACGGTGTGTGCCCGGTCGCCGGGCGGGCGTCGGACCTAACCGCACGCGATCTCTGGACTGTTCATAAGAATCAGCCGTGCGATTGGGGCGTCAGCCGGATTGATTGTTAACTTAATATTGCGTCAAGCTCACCGCCGAACCGGCTCTCTGACGCGTGCTTTGCGACCGATCCCCGCCGGCGAGAACATTTCCCGGGCTCTGACCTGGGAAATTCGAGCGCACTGGCCGCACCGACGCCGCGCGCCCCACCCCCGGACGTTTCGGGCGCAGGGCCGGATTTTGTGACTCCCTGCCACTCTGCTGCCAATCGTCACAGGGCCCTGACTTCGGGGCGACGCCCAACGAAACGGGCCCTATGGTGTGACCGTCACGGCTTGCCCCCGCCCTGCACAGTCCCCCTCTCGAAAGACGCACCCTCATGCTGTACGAGTTCTGGCACAACTTCACCCACAACTTGTTCAAGCCACTGTTGCTTTTCTTCTACATGGGGTTCCTCATCCCACTGCTGAAGATCCAGTTCGAGTTCCCCTATGTGCTGTATCAGGGCTTGACGTTGTATCTACTGCTGGCCATCGGCTGGCATGGCGGCGAAGAGCTCGCCACCATCGATTCATCGAGCATCGGTGGTGTCCTGGGCTTCGTCGTGCTGGGCTTCGCCACCAACTTGATCATCGGATTCGTCGCCTACTGGTTGCTGACCCGGATGACCAAGATGAGACGAATCGACCGTGCCACCGTCGCCGGGTATTACGGGTCGGACTCCGCTGGCACTTTCGCTACCTGCCTTGGCGTGCTAGCCACGCTGGACATCGCGTTTGACGCTTACATGCCGGTGATGCTGGCGGTCATGGAGATACCGGGCTGCATCGTGGCCCTGGCCCTGGTGTCGCGGATGCGGGCACGCGGAATGGACGCCCGCGGCAACATGCCCGACGAGCCCGGTTACAACAAGAAGGCCAGCCGTCAACTCGTCGTCGCCGCCGCCCAGGCGAACGGAGCGGACACCACGATGCGGCATGGCCAGGGGATCCAAGACGAAATCGACCTCGCACTGGAGAGGCAGGAGCAGGTCCAGACGAGTACGACAACGGTAACGACGTCCTCGGCCCCGCCCAGCGGAGCGCTGCTGCGGGAGGTACTGCTCAACCCGGGGCTCTACCTGCTGTTCGGTGGGATCCTGATCGGCTTCGTCGGCCGCCTGCAGGGAGCCTCGGTCATCGAGGACGGCGACCACGTCTTCGTCACCGCATTCCAGGGGATGCTGTGCCTCTTCCTGCTCGAAATGGGGATGACAGCCTCACGCAAGCTCAAGGACCTGCGGTCCGCGGGACGCGGTTTGATCGTCTTTGGATTGTTGGCGCCCAATCTGTTTGCGATAGCCGGAATTTTCCTCATCCATACCTATTCGCAAGTCACCGGCACCCATTTCGAGGCCGGCAGCTACGTGCTGTTCGCCGTGTTGTGCGGCGCGGCTTCCTACATCGCCGTCCCGGCGGTGCAACGAATGGCGATACCTGAGGCCAGTCCGACGGTCCCACTGGCCGCATCTCTGGGCCTGACGTTCTCCTACAACGTGACCATCGGGATACCGCTGTATCTCCAGATCGCAAAGGCCGTCAACGTCTGGCTTCCAGTGAGCTGACAGAAGATTCCAACCGAACGCAACGCTTCTACGCTCGGCCGGTCCACCAGGCGAAATATCCTGTGTGCACGCCTAATACGTGATGTGGGCCACTCAGAAGCCGTGAGTCCAACGCATTTTCAGGTTCTGCCCTGCCACTTGCCAGATCAGCTCGGTAGGTTCGCACACCGTCCATCGTGATGCGAGATTCTTCGTGTCGCGGTGTGCCAGAGCCTGAGGAGACCGCATGACGAACCGCCACATCAGCAATTTCGATCCTGAGGACTCCGCAGCCTGGGAGGCCGGCAACGCCGCCATCGCGCGGCGCAACCTGATCTGGTCCACCGTCAGCACGCATGTCGCGTTCTCCATCTGGTCGTTATGGTCCGTGGTGGTCCTGTTCATGCCCGAGTCCGTGTACGGCATCAAGGCCGGCGACAAGCTCCTGTTGGCCGCGGTCGCCACGCTGGTCGGTGGCTGCGCCCGGGTGCCCTATGTGCGGGCCACCGCGAAATTCGGCGGCCGGGACTGGGCGGTGTTCTCCTCGCTGATTCTGCTGGTCCCGACCGCAGGAACGCTGCTGCTACTGGCCAAACCCGGCCATCCGCTATGGATGTACCTAGTGTGCGCAGCGCTGACCGGGCTGGGCGGCGGCAACTACGCTGCATCGCTGGCTAACGTCGACGCCTTCTACCCCCAGCGGCTCAAGGGCATCGCACTCGGGCTGTGCGGCGGCATCGGCAACCTCGGGGTGGCGGCCATCCAGCTGGTCGGACTGTTGGTGCTGGCCACCCTCGGCAACACTAGGCCGGAATTGGTCTGTGCGATCTACCTGGTCCTGCTTGCCGTCGTCGGCGTATGCGCGGCGCTGTGGATGGACAACCTCGACCACGGTATGGAAGAGGTGGGCAACATCCGATCGATCCTGTCGGTCTCGGACAGCTGGATCGTTTCGGCCCTGTACTGCGCGGCGTTCGGCTCGTTCATCGGCTTCGCATTCGCCTTCGCCCAGGTGCTGCACGAAACGTTCGAGAAAGCCGGCCATAGCCCCGCCGAGGCGGCACTCTACGCCGCGCGAATTGCATTCCTGGGCTTGTCCCGCATCTACGGCGGCCGGGTGGCCGACCGCCGCGGCGGCGGCCGCGTCACCTTCGCGGTGTTCGTGGGCATGATCCTGGCCACTGCGGTACTGGTTGTCACCAGCACTGCCGACGACCACAACAGTCGGGCGACCACATCGACGATCGTGCTCTACGTGGCCGCATTCATGGTGCTGTTCATCCTGGCCGGGATGGGCAACGGTTCGGTATTGAAGATGATCCCGTCGATCTTCGAGGCCCGCAGCCGGTCGCTGGACGCCGACGAGGCCGAGCGCCGGCATTGGGCACGTTCGCACTCCGGTGCCCTGATCGGGTTCTCCACCGCCGTCGGCGCGCTCGGCGGGGTCGCCATCAACCTGATCTTGCGTCAGGCCTACGCCAGCTCCGGTACCGAAACACCGGCATTCTGGGTCTTCCTGGCGTCGTACTGCGCCGCTGCGGGATTGACCTGGGTGATGTACGTTCGGCGGCCACCGCGGGTGCGCGGCGCCCGCAGCGCCGATGTTCCAGTCGGCACCGAGAAAATCTCGGCGTGACCTGGAACACCGGGCCGCAATGGAGCAACGGTTCCGAAATGGGTCGGTAACACGGATGAAATCGACTGGGGCTAAATCTTATACATGAGTACCGCCGTTTACGCCGCCGGTCACCGTATTGAGATCGAGGAAAGCCGGGTTCTCGTGGACGGGATGGTCAAGCCGGTCTCTCCAGCCGGCCTGGCCGCCCTGCGTGCCCTGGCGCACCGTCCGGGCAACGTCGTTCCCCGGGACACCCTGCTGCGCGCACTTCCGGGGCGCGGCAACAGCATGCACGCCGTCGAGTCTGCCGTGCTCCGGCTCCGAACGGCGCTGGGCGACAGCCAGATCGTCGCCACGGTAGTCAAGCGGGGGTACCGACTCGCCATCGACAGCGAGCAGGGCGCAGCATGATCCCCATCTTGGTCGCGCACGGCACCCGCCAGCCCGATGGGGTCCTGATGATCGGCGAACTCGCCGACCGGGTCAGCGCCTTGTTGGCGCAGCCTGTCAGAGTGGCATTCGTCGACGTACTGGGGCCCAGCCCCGCGGAGATCCTTGCCGCTGAGGCCGAGAGCGGCCGGGAGGCGATCCTGGTACCCGCCTTTCTGGCCCGCGGCTACCACGTCCGTGTCGACGTACCCACTCAGGTCGCGGCCAGCGGCCACCCGGACGTCACGATCACTCCGGCACTGGGACCCGACCCTAATGTTGCCGCGGTGGTCGCCGCTCGGCTGACCGAATCAGGCTGGCGCCCTGGAGACTCGGTGGTTCTCGCCGCTGCCGGTTCATCAGATCCGGTGGCGCAGAACGACCTGACCCATGCAGCGGAGATACTGTCTGGGCTGATCGGATCGCCCGTCACTGTGGCGTTCGCCGCCATCGGTGGCCCCAGTGTCCCGGAAGCCGTCGCAGCCTTGCGCAGCCAAGGCGCCTCGCGCGTGATGATCGCGTCGTACTTGTTGGCCGACGGCCTTTTCCAGCGCCGCCTGCACAACGCCGGGGCGGATCTGGTGACCGAGCCATTGGGCACGCATCCCGGGATCGCCCGAGTCGTCGCTGACCGGTTCATCAGTGCCCACACGCGGATTCCGGTGCGATAACACCCTTTCTGCAGCGGTCTGCGTCGGCGCGAAGCACCGCTGACACCAGCCCTGGTGAATTCGTTTCCGACTCTGCCATGTTGATCGGCGATCTTTGCTTGCTCCACGTGTGCCGGACGCGCCCTGCGCCTTACACACCGCCCATAGCGCCGTGAGGAGAAGTTCACGGGCGGGTCACCTTGTGCAGCATGGTGGTAACGAAACATTTCTACGGTGACCACATGGCTCGTTCACACGTAATCACCCAGTGGGATCCCGAAGACACCGTGGCCTGGAAGGCCGGCAACGACAAGATCGCGCGGCGCAACCTGATCTGGTCAACAGTTGCTGAGCACGCCGGCTTCTCGATCTGGTCGATCTGGTCGGTGATGGTGCTGTTCATGCCGGAGTCGGTGTACGGCTTCAGCGCCGGCGACAAGTTCCTGCTGGCAGCCACGGCTACGTTCGTCGGCGGCGTGCTGCGCATACCGTATTCGCTCGCCACCGCGGCCTTCGGCGGCCGGAATTGGACGATTTTCTCCGCGCTGGTGCTGTTGATCCCGACCATCGCAATGATGGGCCTGCTGGCTCATCCAGGTCTGCCACTGTGGCCGTACCTGGTGTGCGCGGCACTTACCGGCCTGGGCGGCGGTAACTTTGCCGCCTCAATGACCAATGTGAACGCCTTTTACCCGCACCGGCTCAAGGGCTGGGCGCTGGCAGTCAACGCCGGTGGCGGCAACCTGGGCGTTCCGCTGATCCAGCTGGTCGGATTGGCCGTGCTGGCCACTGTGGGCAACCGCCAGCCGTATTGGGTGTGTGCGATCTATTTGGTCTTCCTTGCATTCGCGGCAATCGGCGCAGCGCTGTTCATGGATAACCTCGACAGCCAAAAGGCCGACTTGACCGCGATGCGCTCGATCCTTCCCGAGCTCGACACCTGGATAGTCGCACTGCTTTACATCGGCACATTCGGCTCCTTCATCGGATTCTCGTTCGCGTTCGGCCAGGTCCTGCAGATCAGCTTTGTGGGCAGCGGCCAGAGCCCCGCACAGGCTTCCTTGCACGCCGCTCAAATCGCCTTTTTGGGTCCGCTTTTGGGATCACTGTCCCGGATCTTCGGCGGGCGCCTGGCCGATCGCCTCGGCGGCAGCCGAGTCACGCTGGCCGCTTTCGGCGGGTTATTCGCAGCCTCCGGATTGCTTGTTGGCGTGAGCACCCTGGACAGCAACCGCACCGGTCCCACTACCGGCGCCGTCATGGTGGGTTACGTCATCGGCTTCGTGGCGCTGTTCGTCGTGTCCGGAATCGGCAATGGCTCGGTATACAAGATGATTCCGTCGGTCTTCGAAGCCCGCAGCCACCGAATGGGTATGCCCGAGAGCGACCGTCGGCACTGGGCACGAGCCATGTCGGGCGCGTTGATCGGGTTCGCTGGTGCCGTCGGCGCATTGGGCGGCGTAGGAATCAATCTGGCTCTGCGCCAGTCGTATATCACCAGCGGCTCGGCTACGACAGCATTCTGGATCTTCCTGGTGGGTTATGTCGGGGCCGCGGCGCTGACCTGGCTGAGGTACGTACGTCGGCCGTTCTTCGCCACGCAACCGGCTCGGGCCGCGCTGGCACCGGCCTAAGGTGTCCACGTCGCTGAGCGGCTACCGGGTCGCAGTGACGTCAGCGCGCCGCGCTGACGAGCTCTGCACCTTGCTGCGGCGCCACGGCGCCTCGGTCTGCGCAGTCCCAGCCATCACCATGATCGACTTGACCGACGACGTTGTATTGCACGGGCGCACCGAATCATTGATCGAGACACCACCCGATGTCCTGGTTGTGACGACCGCCATGGGCTTCCGCGGCTGGATCGCCGCCGCCGAGGGATGGGGCATCGCCGACCGGCTGATCGCAGCCCTGACCACCGCCCGCATCGTGGCCCGCGGGCCGAAGGCAGTCGGCGCAGTGCGCACTGTGGGCCTGTCCGAGGAGTGGTCGCCCGACTGCGAGTCGTCAGCCGCGATGGTCGATTACCTGAAGGCCGACATTGCCGGCTCCCGCATGGCGGTACAGCTGCACGGCACCACCGGGGACTGGGATCCGGCCCCTGAGCTGCTCGACCAATTTCGCAGGGCCGGAGCCGAAGTACTGCCCATTCCCGTCTACCGGTGGCGCCCGGCCCAGCCGGGCGGGGAATTCGACCAGCTCACCGCTCAGCTCGCGCAACGCCAATTCGACGCGGTCAGCTTCACTTCGGCTGCCGCTGTGATGGCGACACTGACCCGCGCGGCCGATCTCGGTATCTCCGATGCGCTGCTACGGGCTCTGCGGTCCGACGTACACGCGATGTGCGTCGGACCGTTGACGGCGCGGCCGCTGGCGCTCTTGAACGTCCCGACCTATTCGCCGCAGCGAATGCGATTGGGGGCGTTGGCTCGTCATATCATCGACGAGTTGCCTCGGCTGCGCACCTTCACCCTGCACGCTGCCGGCCATCGAATCGAAGTCCGCAGCAGCTGCGTGTTAGTCGACGGGGCGGCCAAGGCGCTGTCGCCCTCGAGCATGGCTACTTTACGGGCGCTGGCTCACCAGCCCGGCCAAGTCGTCTCACGGCAGACCCTCCTCGAAGCGCTGCCCGGCAACGGCGCCAACACCCATGCGGTAGAGACCGCAATTTTGCGGCTGCGAACAACCTTGGGCGACAAGAATATTGTCGCTACCGTTGTCAAGCGAGGCTATCGCCTGGCGGTGGACGAGATAGACCAAGTGGCCGGCTAAGCGACGGCCCTCTGCGGGACGCTCTGGCCGACCTGCACGTAACCGTCCTCGCTGATCCGAGTCGGGTACACCGGCACCGAGACGCTCGGGTCATCCAGGCAGCTGCCGTCGTCGAACGCAAATGCCTGCTTCTTCAACGGGGAGATGACCGAAAGCCGGCCGCCGCGGTCGCCCACGATTCCGCGGGACAGCACCGCAGCCCGGAAGAACGGGTCGATGTTGCACACCGCGCGGACCGAGCCGTCGTCAAGCCGGAACAATGCCGCCTGCTCACCGTTGGCAAGCAGGACGCCCACGCCGAGGCCGGGAATCAGACTGTCGTAGCGGCAGGCGGTGGTCCAGATTTCAGTCTTGCTGGTACTCATGATTCCTCCTCAGATGAACGCAGGACGGGGACGGGTAACGGGATCTTGCGGCCGTCGCGCACGGTGAACGCGACGGTTGGGTCTTCGGCATCGGGGGCGTTGACGAAAGAGACGAATCGCGACAGCTTCTCCGGGTCGTCGAGAACGCCCTTCCACTCGTCGGTGTAGTTGTCGACGTGGCGGGCCATCTCCGCCTCGAATTCGGCGGCCAGTCCCAGGGAGTCGTCGCAGACGACCTCGCGGACGTGGTCGAGTCCGCCTTCCATCGCCTCGATCCACGGTGCGGTGCGCTGCAGCCGATCGGCGGTGCGGATGTAGAACATCAGGAACCGGTCGACGTAGCGGAACACGGTCTCGGTGTCGAGGTCGCTGGCGAGCAGCTGGGCGTGCTTGGGCGACATGCCACCATTGCCGCCGACGTAGAGGTTCCAACCGATCTCGGTGGCGATCACACCGACGTCTTTACCGCGCGCCTCGGCGCACTCCCGGGCACAGCCCGAGACGCCCATCTTGATCTTGTGCGGCGCGCGCAGCCCGCGGTAGCGCAGCTCCAAGTCGATGGCCATCTTCACGGAGTCCTGCTGCCCGTAGCGGCACCAGTCGCTGCCCACACAGCTCTTCACCGTCCGCAACGACTTGCCATAGGCCTGACCGGATTCCATGCCGGCGTCGACCAGCTTGCGCCAGATCGCGGGCAGCTGATCCACCCGCGCACCGAACATGTCGATGCGCTGCCCGCCGGTGATCTTGGTGTAAAGGCCGAATTCCTGGGCGATCTGGCCGATCAGGATCAGGTGTTCGGGCTTGATCTCGCCGCCGGGCACCCGCGGAACCACCGAGTAGCTCCCGTTGCGCTGAATGTTGGCCAGGAAGTGGTCGTTGGTGTCCTGCAGGGCCGCCTGCTCGCCCTCGAGGATGTGCTCGGAGCCGGTGGACGCCAGAATGGAGGCGACGGTGGGCTTGCAGATATCGCAGCCGTAGCCCGTGCCGAACCGATCCAGCAGTTCGGAGAAGGTGCGGATTCCGGTGACCTGCACGATCTCGAAGAGCTCCGCGCGGGACTGGGCGAAGTGCTCGCACAACGCCTTTGACTGCTCCACTCCCTGAGCGACCAGCAGCTCTTTGAGCAGCGGGATGCACGATCCGCAGGACGTTCCTGCCTTGGTGCAATCCTTCAGGGCCTGCACATCGTGGCAACCGCCGGCGATCGCGTCGCACAGCTGTTCCTTGCTGACGTTGTTACAGGAGCAGATCTGCGCCGCCCCGGGCAGCGCACTGATCCCCAACGCGGTCTTGCCACCCCCGGATCCGGCCGGGGCGATCAAGTCCAGCGGATCGCCGGGCAACTCAGCGCCGACCATCGGACGCAGCACGCCGTAGGAAGAGGCGTCGCCGACAAGGATCCCGCCGAGCAGCGTCTTGGCGTCATCGGAGAGCACCAGTTTGGCGTAGGTACGCTTCACCGGGTCATTGACCACGACCGACAGCGAGTTCTCGGTCGCCCCCATCGCGTCGCCGAAGCTGGCCACGTCGACGCCGAGCAGCTTGAGCTTGGTAGACATGTCGGCCTCACCGAATTCGGCCACACCCTCCAACAGGCGGTCGGCGACCACCTCGGCGCTGGTGTAGCCGGGTCCGACCAATCCGTAGCAGACACCTTCGATGGCGGCCACCTCGCCGATCGCGTACACGTCGGAATCGCTGGTCCGACAGCACAGGTCGGTCAACACACCGCCGCGCTCGGCGATCGCCAGGCCGGCCTCACGCGCCAGTTCGTCGCGCGGGCGCACCCCGGCGGCGAAGATCACCAGTCCCGCCTCGATCGCGGTGCCGTCGGACAGCTGCACCCGCAGGGTGGGCGAACCGTATTGGTGGGTCAGTTGCTCGATGGACTCGGTACCCACGCCGACGTGCACCGCGATACCGAGGTCCGAGATCATCCGGCTCAGCAGCACACCGCCGGCGTCATCGAGCTGTTGCGGCATCAGTCGCGGCGCCATCTCGACGATGTGCGGTTCGATCCCGGACGCGCGCAGCGCGTTGGCGGCCTCCAGCCCCAGCAGCCCGCCCCCGATCACCACTCCGGCGCGGCTGTTACCGGCTTCCAGCATGCACTCGATATCGGCCCTGATTCCGTCCAGATCGTCCAGGGTCCGGTAAACGTGGCAGCCGGGCAGGTCGTGGCCCGGCACCGGCGGGACGAATGCCCGCGACCCGGTCGCCAGCACCAGGGTGTCGTAGCCGTAACGCTGTCCATCCACGGCGAGCACCGACTTGTCAGCCAGGTCCACCTTCTCGACCCGGGTGCTCAGCATCAGCCGCACCTGCTCGTCGTCGGCGTAGTCGTTGCCCGGCAGCGCCAGCCGGGATCGGTCCCACCCATCGGTATAGGCGGTCAACCCGACCCGGTCGTAGGCAGGATCGGACTCCTCGGCAAGCACCGTGACCCGCCAGTTGCCACCGCCAGACCGGCTGCGCAGGGCCTCCACGAAACGGTGCCCCACCATGCCGTGTCCGACCACAACAAGGTCCTTGACGGCGCGCGGGGTTTCGATCGTGGTCATACCGAAAAGACTAGGCAATCAACCATTGCCGGAGTATCGCCACACGTTACAAGTATGTGACGGTGTGCTCACTCGGCTGTGAGACTCCTCACTGCAGCCCGTTCTGAGACGTCCGTTTCACTCTCGGTGAACACGGAACTTTAGCGTGGTCGACTCAAGTTCTATCCGGTGACGGACCGGTACCCGACCGGCACGCCGGCAATTACCGCAAGGAGACACCCATGAGCACCCTGACACTGTGGCAGCGTCCATTCAAGTCCCATTCAAGCCACCCCTTCGACACCGACCGTTGGGTCCGCGACTTCTTCAGCCCGGCCACTGCCAGCGACTGGCGGGCGCCCGCGGCGAGCGGGTTCGCCAAGGACGGCGACGACGCGGTGGTCCGGCTTGAGCTGCCGGGCCTCGACGTCGACAAGGACGTGACGGTCGAGCTCGACAGCGGTCGCCTGGTGGTGCGCGGCGAACGCCGCGACGAACACGCCGACACCGGCGACGCGGCCACCAATCGCACGCTGCGCGAGGTGCGCTACGGCGCGTTCCGCCGCTCGTTCACGGTTCCAGCGCACGTCACCGGCGACGCCGTGACGGCGTCGTATGACGCCGGCGTACTCACCGTCCGGATAGCGGGCGTGTACGCCGGCACCCAGCCGCAAAGTATCGCCATCACCAAGTAGGCCAGCTAGGCACCGTCAGGTCCGAAAACCCCTGCACACGGCCGTGTGTGGGGGTTTTCGGCGTCCAACACATCCCTCGCACAACGTGATCTGTCTCACGTTCCGTTCCTCATGTGACTAGCATCGAGTGAACGTACTGTGATCCGTACCACCCGAGGAGGTCTGGTGTCGAGCACTACCGAACTCGCCGAACTGCACACCCTGATTGGTGACTTGCGGCGTTGCGTGCTGGGGCTGAAGACCCGGTTCGGCGACATTCCCGGAATGCGCCGCATCGAACTGGATGCCGAGCGCATCCTCACCGATGTTCAACTCCTCGAATCCGACGCCGGAGAGATGGACCTGGAGCGTTGGGCGGCCGAGCGGTCGCACGAGAAGATCGCCATCCCCGACACGGAATACGACAGCGAATTCTGGCGTGACGTCGACGACGAAGGCGTCGGCGGCCAAGGCAGGTACTGACCCACACCGGGTGCTGCTTGCGGCCAAGGGGCGCCCTCCGACGAACTAAGCCGAAGGGAACCCCACCAGATGAGCGCACCCGCCGTGAACCGTCCCGGCGTCTTCTCGGCGACTCGCGCACGGATCGCGAATCGCACCCTGCGTACCGACCGCTGGTGGCTCTCGCCGCTGCGGGTGAACCTCGGACTGGACGCGTTCATCATCTATGCGACCATCCGGTCGTTCTGGGGCAGCGCCTACTGGGTTGACAAGTACCACTACCTGACGCCGTTCTACTCGCCGTGCATCAGCGCGTCGTGTGTGCCCGGCTCAAGCCACCTGGGCGTCTGGTTGCCGGAGTTCCCTCGGTGGATTCCCTTGGGGGCGTTGGTATTGCCCTTTCTGCTCTGTTTCCGGCTCACCTGTTACTACTACCGGAAGGCCTATTACCGTGCCTTCTGGCAGTCGCCCACGGCGTGCGCGGTACCCGAACCCCGCGCGCACTACACCGGCGAGACGCGCTTCCCGCTGATCCTGCAGAACAGCCACCGCTACTTCTTCTATGCCGCGTTCGCGCTGGCCGCCCTCAATACCTATGACGCGTTCGCCGCGCTGCACTCCGACGACGGGCCCGGCGGATTCGGGTTCGGCCTGGGCAACATCGTGTTGTTCACGAACGTGGCAATGCTCTGGGCCTACACCGGCGGCTGCCATTCCTGCCGACACGTATTCGGCGGCCGCCTCAACCACTTCTCCAAACACCCGGTCCGCTACTGGTTCTGGACGAAGATCAGCTGGTTCAACGGCCGGCACCAGAAGTTCGCCTGGATCACCCTGGGCACATTGGCGTTCACCGACCTCTACGTCGCCCTGGTATCCAGCGGCGTCATCACCGATTTCCGGTTCGTCGGCTAAGCGCCGCGATCACACGAAGGGTTAACGAGAATTCATGGTTGAAGTGCAGCGGCACTCCTACGACGTGGTCGTGATCGGTGCCGGCGGCGCTGGCCTGCGCGCGGTGATCGAAGCCCGCGAACAGGGCCTCAGCGTTGCGGTGGTGTGCAAGTCACTGTTCGGTAAGGCGCACACCGTGATGGCCGAGGGCGGTTGCGCGGCGTCAATGGGCAACGTCAACTCCAAGGACAACTGGCAGGTGCACTTCCGCGACACCATGCGCGGCGGGAAGTTCCTCAACAACTGGCGGATGGCCGAACTGCACGCCAGGGAAGCACCCGAACGGGTCTGGGAACTGGAGACCTACGGTGCGCTGTTCGACCGCACCCCCGACGGAAAAATCAACCAGCGCAACTTCGGTGGCCACACCTATCCGCGGTTGGCCCACGTCGGAGACCGCACCGGCCTGGAATTGATCCGCACCATGCAGCAGAAAGTGGTTTCGCTGCAGCAGGACGACTATGCCCAGTTCGGTGACTACGAGGCCCGGATCAAGATCTTTCATGAGTGCACCATCACCGAACTGCTCAAAGACGAAGCCACTGGCGCCATTTCGGGTGCATTCGGCTACTGGCGCGAAAGCGGTAACTTCGTATTGTTCGAAGCGCCGGCAGTGGTGCTGGCCACCGGTGGCATCGGCAAGTCGTTCAAGGTGACGTCGAACTCCTGGGAGTACACCGGCGACGGGCATGCGCTGGCGCTGCGGGCCGGCGCGACGCTGATCAACATGGAGTTCGTCCAGTTCCACCCGACCGGGATGGTGTGGCCCCCCAGCGTCAAGGGGATCCTGGTCACCGAGGGCGTGCGCGGCGACGGCGGGGTGCTCAAGAACTCCGACGGAACCCGGTTCATGTTCGACTACATCCCGCCGGTGTTCAAGGGTCAGTACGCCGAGACCGAGCAAGAGGCCGATCAGTGGCTCAAGGACAACGACTCGGCCCGCCGCACCCCGGACCTACTGCCCCGTGACGAGGTGGCCCGCGCCATCAACTCCGAAGTCAAGGCCGGACGCGGTTCGCCGCACGGCGGAGTGTTCCTCGACATCGCCTCTCGGCTCACGCCGGAGGAGATCAAGCGCCGGCTGCCCTCGATGTACCACCAGTTCATGCAGCTCGCTGAGGTCGACATCACCAAGGACGCAATGGAAGTCGGCCCCACCTGCCACTACGTGATGGGTGGCATCGAAGTCGAACCGGACACCGGCGCAGCGGCGGTGCCCGGACTGTTCGCCGCCGGCGAATGCTCCGGCGGGATGCACGGTTCCAACCGGCTCGGTGGCAACTCCCTGTCGGACCTGTTGGTGTTCGGCCGCCGCGCCGGTTTGGGCGCGGCGCAATACGTGCAGGGCCTGCACACCCGGCCGGCGGTGGCACCGGCGGCGCTGGCGGCCGCCGCCGAGCTGGCACTGGCGCCGTTCAACGGCCCAGCCGGTGGCGGCGTACCGGAGAACCCGTACACCCTGCACGCCGAGCTGCAACAGTCGATGAACGACCTGGTGGGCATCATCCGCAACGCCGGCGAGCTGGAGCAGGCCCTGGTTCGCCTGGAGGAATTCAAGGCCCGGTTCGCGGCCGTCACCGTGGACGGCGGACGGCACTACAACCCGGGCTGGCATCTGGCCGTCGACCTGCGCAACATGCTGCTGGTCAGCGAATGCGTCGCCAAAGCCGCGCTGCAACGCACCGAGAGCCGCGGCGGGCACACCCGCGACGACCACCCGGGGATGGACTCGAACTGGCGCAAGACTCTACTGGTCTGCCGGGTCGCGGACCATAGCGCGGTTCCCGACATCACGGTCACCCCAGAGCCACAGGTCGGGATGCGCGAGGACTTGCTGGAGCTGTTCGAGATCTCCGAACTGGAGAAGTACTACACCGACCAAGAGCTGGCGCAACATCCGGGACGGAGAGCGTAATGACACACAACGCCCACCTGCGAGTCTGGCGCGGTGACGTTGGCGGCGGTGGACTTCAGGATTTCGAGGTCGAGGTCAACGAGGGCGAGGTGGTGCTCGACGTGATCCACCGCCTGCAGGCCACCCAGACCCCGGACCTGGCCGTGCGCTGGAACTGCAAGGCCGGCAAATGCGGATCCTGTTCGGCGGAGATCAACGGACTTCCGCGACTGATGTGCATGACGCGAATGTCGACGTTCGATCCAGCTGAAACGATCACGGTGACCCCGGTGCGGACCTTCCCCGTGGTTCGCGACCTGGTCACCGATGTCTCGTTCAACTACGAGAAGGCCCGCGAGATGCCGGCTTTCAAGCCCCCGGCGGATCTCAAGCCCGGCGAGTATCGGATGCAGCAGGTGGATGTGGAGCGCTCCCAGGAGTTCCGCAAATGCATCGAGTGCTTCCTGTGCCAGAACGTCTGCCACGTCATCCGAGACCACGAGGAGAACAAGCCACGGTTCTCCGGGCCGCGGATGTTCATTCGGCTCGCCGAGTTGGACATGCACCCGCTGGACGCCGCCGACCGGCGTGACTTCGCTCAGGACGACGCCGGCCTCGGACTGTGCAACATCACCAAGTGCTGCACCGAGGTCTGCCCGGAACACATCACGATCACCGACAACGCCATCATCCCGATGAAGGAACGGGTGGCCGGGAACCGCTATGACCCGGTGGTCTGGCTCGGCCGAAAGATCTTCCGCCGCAAGGCCGACTGACGCTAGGTACCCAAGAACGTCATCGGGTCGTGTAACACCCGGGTGCCGTCATGCAAGCCGTCCAGGGTGGCCATGTCGGCCTCGGACAGCTCGAACTCGAACACGTCCAGGTTCGCGGCAACCCGCTCCGGATTCCCCGACCGCGAGATCACCGCGTTGCCGCACTGCAGATTCCAGCGGATCAACACCTGCGCCGGCGTTCGCCCATGGGCCTTCGCCAGTGCAGTCACCGCGGGGTCATCAAGCAGCCGTCCCACGCCCAGCGGGCTGTAGGACTGGGTGACGATATCGCGGTTGGCGTTGACGTCACGAAGTTCGGCCTGGTTGAGCCGCGGATGCAGTTCAATCTGGTTGATCGCCGGAGTCACGCCGGTCTCGTCGATCACCTCGGTGAGGTGCTCCTCGGTGAAGTTGCACACCCCGACCGACTGCACCAGGCCGGCGTCACGGGCCTCGATCATCGCCTCGAAGCTCTCCACGTACTTGCCCAATTGCGGCGCCGGCCAATGGATGAGGTACATATCGATGTAGTCCAGACCGAGCTGCTCCAGGCTGCGTTCGCAGGCCTGCTTGGCAGCCGAGTAGCCCTGACTGGACGTGCCCAACTTGGTGCTGACGAACAACTCCGAACGCGGAACACCGGACGCTTCGATCGCCCGCCCCACGACGGCTTCGTTGCCGTAGGACGCGGCGGTGTCGATGAGCCGGCAGCCGCTTTCCAAGGCCGCCAGCACCGATGCCTCGGTCTGCTCGTCGGATAATTTGGCGACCCCGAGGCCCAGCACCGGCATGGCGACCTCGTCATTGAGCGCCACCTGGGGAATCGGCAATGAAGTATCTTCGGCGGATTCCAACTCGAATGAAATCGTCATCTCTTCGACCTACACATTCCGTTACGTTGCCATCACTAGTTACGTGTCGATGAGCTGGAAAACCAGCTGCTACTAGCCAGTTTTCACTATCTGGCGATTGCCGCGTCCATGCGGCCGCGGAAGCGACAGCGCTTCTGCATGTCCCGTTCTACCGACGCGATCGAACGGTGGTCAACAAGTGATAGGCAATAAAACCGCCGCGAAGTGAACCCGCTCACAACGCTCCTCGCGCAATCCGGCTATTGCGGGATGGCGGCCCAGCCACCCTCACGCTGCAGAATTGCGATCAAGGCGTCGGCGACCCCCGGCGCCGCGGCGACGCACACGTCGCCGCTGTCGATCTCCGGGCCAGGCAACACCACCCGCGCACCTGCCTCGGCCGCGATCAGCGCTCCGGCAGCGTAGTCCCACGGTTTAGTTCCGTGCTCGTAGTAGGCGTCGAGCCGCCCGGCGGCGACCATGCACAGGTCCAGCGCGGCCGATCCGATCCGGCGTACGTCACGTACTGCTGGCAGCAGCCGGGCAAGCAACGCCGCCTGGACTGCCCGGCGCCGAGGCGAATAGCCGAACCCGGTCCCCAACAGCGCCAGCGACAGCTCACTGACCTCGGTGCAGCGCAGTCCGACAGTTCCCCGACTGTCGGTCACGCGGGCGCCCAATCCGGCAGCGGCAGAGTAGATCCGGCCACCAACCACGTCCGCAACTGCGCCGGCCACCGACACCCCGCCAACCTGCGCGGCCACCGAGACCGCGTAAGCCGGGAGGTCGTACATAAAATTAACGGTTCCGTCAATTGGGTCGACCACCCAAGTCACGAGATCGGGCTCGCTGCCACCGACGTCGCCGCAGCCGCCGCCTTCCTCGCCCAGCACCGCATCACCAGGCCGCAGCCGTGTCAGCCGATCCCGAATGAAGCTCTCGGTCTCGGTGTCGACCACGGTCACCGGATCGGTCGGGCTGCTTTTCGTCTGGACCACGCCGGAGGACGACTCGACCCCTTCCGCGCCGAACACCTCGGCGCGTCGACGCCGGACGAAGGCGGCGGCTTCGGCCACCAGCATCTCGGCGGTGGTCCTCAACTGCACGGGGTCGCTACGCGGGGAGGCCATCTGCCCATAGCAACACATACGCGGTGGTCATCGCACCCCCGGCACGCCCGCAGCGACTCGCGCCTCAGCCTCCGAGACGGCGAAACCCGCTGCGGTGGAACACGATTGGCGCGATATCCGGATCGACGGTCAATTCGCAGACCCGCAGCACCACGATGGTGTGGTCGCCGGCCGGCACCAGCTGTTCGATAGCGCTGCCCAGCCACACGCCGGTGCCCTTGATGAAGACTGCTCCGTCGTTGGTGACCGTCTCCAACCCGGCGAACCGATCACCGGTCTTGGCCGCCAGGGTGCGCGCCGCGACGTCGTGCGCCTCGCCGAGCACACTGATGCCCAACCGCGGCGAATCCTTCAGTTTTGGCCACGTCGTCGAGGTGTTCTGCACGCAGAAGGACACCAGCGGCGGCTCCAACGAGACCGGGACGAAGGTGCTGGCCGCCAGGCCGACCCGAACGCCGTCGACCTCGGCCGCCACCGCTACCACTCCGGACGGGAAATGCCCGAAGGCTTCCCGTAGCGACGACGGGGTCAGCGGGGTCAGGTTGCTTGCGGAACTCACGTGGGGATTCACCGGGGGCCATTCGCCTCGTCTGGTCTGGTCGCCCAGAACCCTACTCGCCAGCCCCTGGCCTCGGCGGATCGGCCGCCGACGACCGCTTTCCCGGACCGAGGACCAACCGGTTGGTTACCCGTATGAAGGACGTAGCTCACATCAGCTTGCACTATGGCTACTGGCGAGTATATTTCAGGTTACGTTACTGGTGGGTAACTTAAGCCTGAGTACCCAACCACAGGTGGCATTCCATGAGGAGGAAGTAGTGAGCCACTACAAGAGCAATGTCCGTGACCAGGTATTCAACCTGTTCGAGGTGCTGGGCCTGGACCAGGTCTTCGGCGCGGGCGATTACGCCGACCTGGACATCGAGACCGCTCAAGAAATGCTCGGCGAGATGGTCCGCCTGGCCGAGGGCCCGATTGCCGAGTCCTTCGTCGACGGCGACCGCAACCCGCCGGTGTTCGACCCAGCCACGCACTCGGTGACGCTGCCCGAATCGTTCAAGAAGTCGGTGCGCGCCCACCTGGAAGGCGGCTGGGACCGGGTCGGGGTCATTGAGGAGCTCGGCGGTATTCCGATGCCCAAGGTCCTGATGTGGGCGTTGCAGGAACACATCCTGGGCGCCAACCCGGCGGTGTGGATGTACGGCGGCGGTGCCGGCTTCGCCAACATCTTCTACAACATCGCCACCGAAGAGCAGAAGAAGTGGGCCGTCCTCGCCGCCGAGCGCGGCTGGGGTTCGACCATGGTGCTGACCGAGCCGGACGCCGGCTCGGACGTGGGCGCCGGCCGCACCAAGGCCGTCCAGCAAGAAGATGGCTCGTGGCACATCGACGGGGTGAAGCGGTTCATCACCTCGGCTGACTCCGACGACCTGTTCGAGAACATCTTCCACCTGGTGCTGGCTCGCCCGGAGGGCGCAAAGCCCGGCACCAAGGGCCTGTCGCTGTTCTTCGTGCCGAAGTTCCTGTTCGACTTCGAAACCGGTGAGCTCGGCGAGCGCAACGGTGCGTTCGTCACCAACGTCGAGCACAAGATGGGCCTGAAGGTGTCGGCCACCTGTGAGCTGACCTTCGGCCAGCACGGTGTACCGGCCAAGGGCTGGCTCGTCGGCGAGGTGCACAACGGCATCGCGCAGATGTTCGACGTGATCGAGCAGGCCCGGATGATGGTCGGTACCAAGGCCATCGCGACGCTGTCCACCGGCTACCTCAACGCGCTCGAGTACGCCAAGGAGCGGGTGCAGGGCGCCGACCTGACCCAGATGACCGACAAGGCCGCGCCGCGGGTGACCATCACCCACCACCCGGACGTCCGCCGGTCGCTGATGACCCAGAAGGCCTACGCCGAGGGTCTGCGCGCGCTGTACATGTACACCGCCACCTTCCAGGACGATGCAGTCGCCAAGGCGCTGCACGGCGTGGACGCCGACCTGGCAGTCAAGATCAACGACCTGATGCTGCCGATCGTCAAGGGTGTCGGCTCCGAGCAGGCCTATGCCAAGCTCACCGAGAGTCTGCAGACCCTGGGTGGCTCGGGCTTCCTGCAGGACTACCCGATCGAGCAGTACATCCGTGACGCAAAGATTGACTCGCTCTACGAGGGCACCACGGCAATTCAGGCGCAGGACTTCTTCTTCCGCAAGATCATCCGTGACAAGGGCGCTGCACTGGGCCACGTCGCGGGCGAGATCGAGACGTTCATCAAGAACGAGACCGGCAACGGGCGGCTGAAGGCCGAGCGGGAACTGCTGGCCACCGCGCTGGCGGACGTGCAGGGCATGGCGGCGACGCTGACCGGCTACCTGATGGCCGCGCAGGAGGAGATCTCCAGCATCTACAAGGTCGGCCTGGGTTCGGTGCGCTTCCTGATGAGCGTCGGTGACCTGATGATCGGCTGGCTGCTGGCCCGCCAGGCCGCGGTGGCGGTGGCGGCCCTGGACGCTGCCGCCGGCGACCTCTCAGCTGCTGACCGGTCCTTCTACGAGGGCAAGATCGCGGTGGCGTCGTTCTTCACCAAGAACTTCCTGCCGTTGCTGACCAGCACTCGCTCGGTGATCGAGAACATCGACAACGACATCATGGAGCTCGACGAAGCAGCGTTCTAAACGCTGAGTACAGACCGCGCAGGCCCCCGGGGAGACCCCCTTGGGGGCCTGCTGCATGAGAGCGGACGCTTTGGCCGCGGGGTGCCAGACGCGGACAAGGCCGGCCTTCAGAGCCGTTCCGGCGGGTCTTGCTGCCAGTTGCTTGGCAGCAAGGGCTCAGTCGGGCTGTCACCGAAGTTACTGCGGTCAAGGATGTTTAGGCCGCTCGCCCTGACCTGACCGGTTCGCTCGGTCTCGGCATCTGCGAAACCTCCGGCGGCACCGACCCGCCCCGCGCCCTGAATTGATGCCGTGATCGGTGCCTCGCACACCGGCTCGCGGGTGCCCACCGGCTCGTCGTCACTTTCCATCGTCATGAATGCGTTCGCGTGATGATTCAGTTCGCCACCTCGCCGCCGCCGCGATTTGCGCCGTCGACCTGCCGAAGCCGCTGCGGCCGTACACGCATCAACACCCGATGGCGGTGCCTTGGTCACGGTCCGGTCGGTCAGGGTGGGACCGAAGCCCTCGTCCGGCGGGTGGAATCCAATCACCGCGTAGGGCACCGAAATGGGCGCAGCCGGCGCGCCCGGAGCGCCAGTCGTGGCTCCCGATGGCGCCGCCGACCCCGCGGTTCCGCCTCCAGTACCGGCACCCGAGATTGTCGCCGAACCGGCGGCAAGCTGCGGCGCACCACCCGGGCTGTTGCCGGCAACCGCGGCACCTCCGGGGTCCTCAGCAGCGGCGGGAGTCGTCTGTAGCGCGGCCAGCCCCGCCAGGCCAGCCAGACCCAGGGTCGCGTTGAACAGCAGTGGCGAGGCCAGGATCATGCCGTAGATCGTGAACCAGAACGGATAGCCCCAGATGTTATAGCTGATGTAGAAGAGCAGCGGTCCCCAAGTGCTCAAGGCCACCACCGGATTGGCGACAAAATCGGTGAAGAACGGTTGCAGGAAGCCAATCGGATCCTTGATCAGATCGATGGTCTCCTGGCCGTTTTCGGCCCACCCGAAGATGAACTGCAGGAGCTGGTCGAAGAGGGATGCGGACTCAGCCGACGCAGTCAGCATGGGGGGAGCAACTGCACTTTGGGGAACCGAGGCCAGCGCGACCTCCGCCACCGCTTGGTAGCCGGCCATCGCGGTGGCCGCCTGTGCCCACATCCGAACGTAGTCAGCTTCGTTTGATGCTATCGGAATAGTGTTGATCCCAAGAAAGTTCGTGCTGACTAGGACGCCGTGAGCAACGCGGTTGGAAGCCAGCTCGGCCAACGTCGGCATGGTGGCCAAGGCCGTGGAGTATGCCGCAGCTGCCGTCTGGTGTTGCACCGCGACGACCGCGCTGCGGTCGCTCTGCTGGTCAAGCCAGGCCAGATATCCGACATGAGCCGCGGCATACCGGTCGGCACCGGCACCCTCCCACTGGGACCTGACTTGGCCCAGCAGCGCGGCGAGCTCAGTGGCGGCAGTGCCGTAGTGGACAGATAAATCGCTCCAACTGGCCGCCGCGGCCAAAAGGCCCCCCGGCCCCGGCCCGGTGGACAGCAACGTCGAATGCACCTCCGGTGGCACAGCCATCCACATCGGTTCCGTCATGCCCGCGTCCCGACAACCCAGTCGACCACCACTCGGACAGCGCCGGCCAGTGCCAGCCTTGGGGCATCAGCTTGTGGTGGTATTGGTGACGACGCTGTCATTGTCATTCGCGAGCCCTTCTGGTTCCTGATGGTGACGCGACGCCGAAACCGCACGTCGACCTATTAGTTATGCGCGTAACAAATATAAATGGTGGAGCGAGAAAATGGTGATGTCCCCTCGACGACCGGTTGGTCGTCCCCCCCGGATTACGGTGGACGACATTGAACGGGTCGGCGTACGAATAGGCCTACGCGACCTCACCGTGCAGGCGGTCGCCCTCGAACTCGGAGTCAGCTCGACGGCGCTCTATCGCCATGTCGACGGAAAATTCGGGTTGGAAACCGTTGTCGGCGAGCGGATCCTGTCCGATCTGCAGATCGCCGACAACCCAGACCACGACGCCGCCGAACACCTGCTGTCGTCAGCTCAACAGCTGCGGGCGTTCTTGCTCGCACATCCTGGGCTACCCGCGTACGTACAGCTGCTGTTTCCCCGCGGCCCTGCGGGCGAGGCGTTGTTGGCCGGCGAGGTTGCTGCCCTCATCCGGCGCGGTTGCAGTCCCGAAGCCGCCATGATGGCGACCACTACCGTCGCGCTGATCGTGATCAGCGTGGCCGCTGCCGAGGAAAACCGCCGTGAACACGCCGCACGGATCCCCGGGATGGCCGAGCGGCGCCAAGAGGCCCTGGAGTCTTACGTCGATCACGGCCTCCCCGACACGGCGATGGATGCCGACGCCTACTTCAGCTACGTGGTCTGGTCATGCTTGAACGGCATCCTGCTCTCCAGCGGTATCACGTATCACGAACAGCGCTAGCTTTTTTACCCGAATATCTAACTGCCTCAAAGCAATTAGCTGAAAAACTAGCCCGGATACCGAAAAGTTACTCCCCCACGACTGATCTCGTTGACGTAACGTGGCCGGCCATGACCACGTTGGAAAGCCGCGGCCGACTCAATTGGATGATCTTCGGCGCCATGGCGGCCGAGGTGCTCTACACCGGCGCCAAGATGGGAATCGCCGACCACCTCGGCGAGGATGCCCGCGATCACCGCGAGATCGCCCGGGCTGTCGAAGCCGCTCCGGAGGCATTGACTCGGCTGCTTCGTGCCATGACTGCACTCGGGTTGCTAGCCGAGCCCGAACCCGGGCTCTTCGCCTTAACCGAAGACGGCGCTTTGCTGCGTTCCGATCGTCCGGATTCGATGCGCACCTTCGTCACGCTGTTCGGCGACCCGGCCATGCTCGCCGGTTGGCGCGAACTCGAACACGCCGTGCGCACCGGTGACACCACATTCAACCAGGTGTTCGGAACCGACTTCTTCGACTACCTGAGCGCCCGGCCAGCTCTATCCGCAGCGTTCAACGCCGCGATGCAAGCCGGGACCATGTTGACCGCCCATCAACTGCCGAGCGCCTACGATTTCACCCGCTTCCACACGGTCGCCGACATCGGCGGTGGCGACGGCACTTTGCTGGCGGGCATCTTGAACGCCCACAAACACTTGTCGGGAATCCTGTTCGACACCGAGGCAGGTCTGGCACAAGCCGAGACCACGCTGACCGCCGCGGGCCTTGAGCAGCGATGCGCATTGCACCCAGGCGACTTCTTCGCAGTGGCGCCCACGGGGGCCGATCTGTACCTGCTCAAAAGCGTCATTCACGACTGGGACGACGCCCGCTGTTCGACGATCTTGAGCCAGATCCGGCAGGTGATCCCGGACCACGGGAGGTTGTTGGTCATCGAACCGGTGCTGCCTCCGGCGGTAGACGGATCGCTGCCGCCGCAGGTCTACCTCAGTGACCTCAACATGTTGGTGAATGTCGGCGGACGGGAACGCACTCGTAGTGAATTCGTCGACCTGTTCGCCAGCGCCGGGTTCGAACTGTTGGACGCCACACCCCTGCCACAGCCCTCCGGCTATACGCTCATCGAAGGTGCCCCGCACCAGTGAGAATCACCTCTGCCCGCGTTCATCTGTCCTGATTTGTGGGATGTGTGTCGTAGACGCCACCGGTCCGGTCGGCCGACACTGATGACATGATCCGCAACGTCGTTATCCTCGGCTATCCGGGCATCCAGGCGCTGGATGTTTTCGGGCCCGCGGAGGTCTTCGCCACCGCGACGCTCGTCCTGCTCGGTTTGGGCCGCGGCAAGGACGGCTACGAGGTCACGGTGGCGAGCGTTGACGGCGCGCCGATAGCCACCAGCGGCGGGGTGTCTCTTGCCCCAGTGCCCCTGCCGGATCCCGACGAGCCCATCGACACGCTGGTCTTGCCCGGCGGAATCGGTGTCCCGGCAGCGCAGGCCGCCCCGCAGACCGTGGCATGGGTCCGCCGTGCTTCCACCCATACCCGACGGGTTGCCAGCGTGTGTACCGGCGCGTTCCTGGCCGCGCAGGCAGGACTGCTCGACGGGTGCCGGGTCACCACCCACTGGGCGTTCGCCGACGCGCTGGCCCGCGAGTTCCCCGCGGTCACCGTCGATCCCGAACCGATCTTCATACGCACCTCGGAGTCGGTGTGGACCGCAGCCGGTGTCACCGCCGGTATCGATCTGGCCCTGGCGCTGGTCGAACAGGATCACGGAACCGAGGTGGCGCAGACCGCGGCCCGATGGCTGGTGCTGTACCTGCGGCGGCCGGGTGGTCAATCTCAGTTCGCGGCTCCGGTCTGGCTGCCCCGGGCACGCCGTGCGCCGATCCGCGGAGTGCAGGAGCTGATCGAAGCCGAACCCGGCGGCCCGCACCGGATCACCGAACTGGCGGCCCGGGCGGCGATGAGCCCCCGGCATTTCACCCGGGTCTTCACCGAGGAGGTGGGCATGCCACCCGGTGAGTACGTGGAGCGGGTGCGCACCGAGGCCGCGCGCCGGCAACTCGAGGAGACCGACGACACCGTGGTCGCGATCGCCGGCCGCTGCGGCTTCGGAACGGCAGAGACCCTGCGCCGCACCTTCATCCGCCGACTCGGTGTGCCGCCCGACCACTACCGCAAGACGTTCGCCTGAGAGGAACACCCATGCAGATCGCTATCGTGCTGTATCCCGGCTTCACCGCGCTGGATTTCATCGGCCCCTACGAGGTGTTACGCAAGCTGCCACACGCGCGGGTGCGCTTCGTGTGGCATGAGCCGGGACCGGTCACGGCCGACTCTGGGGTACTCGTGGTGGGGGCGACTCACTCCCTGGACGAAACACCCTCCCCCGACGTCATTGTGGTGCCGGGCGGCCCCGGGTGCATGGCGGCCGCCCGGGACACGGTCTTATTGGATTGGCTACGACGGGCCCAGCGGATCGCCACCTGGACCGCCTCGGTGTGCACCGGATCGGTGGTGCTGGCCGCCGCCGGCCTGCTGGAGGGCAAGCGAGCAACATCGCATTGGTCGGCGCTGAGCGCACTCAAGGCGTTCGGCGCGACCCCGGTCGGTGACGAACGCATCGTCCACCAAGGCGATATCGTCACCGGCGCGGGCGTGTCGGCCGGGATCGACCTGGCACTGTGGCTGGCCGCGCAGATCGCCGGCGAGGACCACGCCAAAGCCATTCAGCTCGTGATCGAATACGACCCCCAGCCGCCATTCGACTCCGGCCACACCTCGAAGGCATCGGTGCAGACCAAGGCGGCAGCCACTGCGCTGATGGCCCGGGAACTGGCGAAGCCAACCCAGCTGAAGGCCAGCGCGCTGCTGTTGTGGGATCAGGCGATCGGTGCCGTTCGCAACCGGCGCGCCGAAACGGTCCGCCGCTGAATCCCCTCAGTTCAGCGGCGGACCGGGCAGGTTGCCTCGCGGTACCCACCGGGGGCGAGCGGCCACGCGCAGCGAACCGTTGTCTCGATTACCCGGCGGCGGCGCGTATCAAACGTCGACTCTGAGCCTGTTATCCCTCCAGGATGGCGGCCACGCCCTGACCTCCGGCGGCGCAGATCGAGATCAGCGCACGCACCGGCTTGTTCTTCGCCGTGCCTTTTTGACCCTTGCGGCTCTCTTTGGCCTCGGCGATCTGCTTGGCGGCCTGCGCCACGATGCGACCACCGGTGGCCGCGAACGGGTGCCCGGCGGCCAGCGACGAGCCGTTGACATTGAGTTTGGACCGGTCGATGGCGCCCAGCGCCGAATCCAGTCCCAGCCGCTCCTTGCAGTACTCCTCGGACTCCCACGCCGCCAGGTGGCACAAGACCGTCGCGGCGAACGCCTCGTGGATCTCGTAGAAGTCGAAGTCCTGCAGGGTCAGCCCATTGCGCGCCAACAGCCGCGGCACCGCATAGGTCGGGGCCATCAGCAGGCCATCGGCGCCGTTGACGTAGTCCACCGCGGAAGTCTCCGCGTCGACGAAGTAGGCCAGCGGAGTCAGCTTGCGCGCGGCCGCCCACTCCTCGCTGGCCAGCAGCGCCACCGACGCGCCGTCGGTCAGCGGGGTGGAGTTGCCCGCGGTCATGGTGGCGTCACCAGCCTTCGCACCGAACACCGGCTTGAGCGTGGCCAGCTTCTCCGGGCTGGACTGAGGCCGCAGGTTGTCGTCGCGGTAGAGCCCTTGGAACGGCGTAACGAGGTCGTCGAAGAAGCCCCGGTCGTAGGCCGCGGCCATGTTGCGGTGGCTGGCCGCGGCCAGCTCGTCCTGGTCGACCCGCTTGATGCCCATCTGTTTGGTGGTGATGGCCTGGTGGTCGCCCATCGACAGGCCGGTGCGAGCCTCCTTGTTGGCCGGGATTTCCACGCCCAGCGCGGCCGGCAGTTTGCCGACCAGCTTGAGCCGCTGCAGGTTCGTCTTGGACCGGCGCAGCGCGAGCAGCGTGCGACGCAGTTCGTTGCCGATTGCCAGGGGTGCATCGGAGGTGGTGTCCACCCCGCCGGCGGCGGCGACTTCGTAGCGGCCCGCGGCAATCCCGTCGGCGGCGCAGATCGCCGCCTGCAGTCCGGTGCCGCAGGCCTGCTGCAGGTCGAACGCCTGCGTGTAGGGCGACAGCGCAGAGCCGAGCACCGATTCGCGGATCAGGTTGAAGTCGCGGCTGTGCTTGAGCACGGCCCCGCCGATCACCGCGTCCAGCTTCTCCCCGGCCAGGCCGAACCGATCGATGAGACCGCCCAGCGCTGCGGTGAACATGTCCTGGTTGGACGCGTTCGCGTAGGCGCCGTCGGAGCGCGCGAACGGAATGCGATTGCCCCCGAGAACGGCGACACGGCGTCGCGTGCCGGCGGTTGCCTCGGCAGGTTTAGCAGCAGATGCAGGTGCCACGATCTCTCGTCTCTGGTGGTGGGTCCCCGAGTCGCCGGGGACAGTCGGGGTGATACTACCCAGTATTCTTACTCTGGAGTAAGTTCGTTGTCGACACCGTGGCCTGCACCAGGCACGTCCCCACATGGAAGGCAGCACCATGCCCCCCAAGGCCCCCAAAGTCCCTTCGGACCTGTTGTCCCAGATCCTGGGCTCCGCCCCGGGATCGTTCCTGTCCAAGCAGCTCGGCGTTCCGCAGGCCGAGACCCTGCGCCGCTACCGGGTCGGCGAGCCGGCACTGGCCGGACCCCTGCTGATCGGCGGGGCGGGCCGGGTGGCCGAGCCGCTACGCAACCTAGGCGGCCGTTGGGCCGACGCGTTCGGCGGGCTGGTCTTCGACGCCACCGGCATCACCTCGCCCGCCGGGCTGACCGCCCTGCACGAGTTCTTCACCCCCCTGCTGCGCAACGTGGGCCGCTGCGGCCGGCTGGTGGTCGTCGGCACCACCCCCCAGGCCACCGGCAGCGCCGACGAGCAGATCGCTCAACGCGCGCTGGAGGGTTTCACCCGCTCACTGGGCAAAGAACTGCAGCGCGGTGCCACGGTGCAGCTGGTGTACCTGTCGCCCGACGCCAAGCCCGGCGCCACCGGCCTGGAGTCGACGCTGCGATTCATCCTTTCGGCCCGCTCGGCCTACGTCGACGGCCAGGTGTTCTACGTGGGCGCCGACGACGCGACCGCACCCGCCGACTGGGACCGTCCGCTGGAAGGCAAGGTCGCGATCATCACCGGTGCGGCGCGCGGTATCGGCGCCACCATCGCCGAGGTGTTCGCCCGTGACGGCGCCAAAGTGGTGGCGATCGACGTGCCGCAGGCCGCCGAGGCGCTGGAGAAGACGGCCTCCCGGGTGGGCGGGACGGCGCTAGCGCTGGACGTCACCGCCGACGACGCGGTGGACCAGATCGCCGCGCACCTCAAGCAGCACTATGGCGGCAAGGCCGACGTACTGGTCAACAACGCCGGCATCACTCGCGACAAGTTGCTGGCCAACATGGACGACGCCCGCTGGAACGCGGTTTTGGCAGTCAACCTGCTTGCGCCGCAGCGTCTTACCGAAGGACTGGTCGAGGGCGGCAGCATCGGTGAGGGCGGCCGGGTGATCGGCCTGTCGTCGATGGCCGGGATCGCCGGTAACCGCGGCCAGACCAACTACGCGGCCACCAAGGCCGGCATGATCGGCTTGACCGAGGCGCTGGCTCCGGCGCTGGCCAAGAAGGGCATCACGATCAATGCCGTCGCCCCGGGGTTCATCGAGACCGAGATGACGGCGGCGATCCCGCTGGCCACCCGCGAGGTCGGCCGTCGACTCAACTCGCTGTTCCAGGGTGGTCAGCCCGTCGATGTCGCCGAGTTGATCGGCTACTTCGCCAGCCCGGCATCGAATGCGGTGACCGGCAACACCATCCGGGTCTGCGGCCAAGCCATGCTGGGGGCGTGAGACGCATGTCCCAACCCAGTGGCACGAGAAACATGGTGCGTGCGGTCGCCGGGGCGCTGCCCTTCATCCGGCGCACGCAAGCCCTGCCGAACCGGACGCTGCGGGTCGACCAGCTGGCTATCGACCCCAACCACGTCGCCGCTTACGCGGCCGTCACCGGGCTGCGCTTCGCCGATCAGGTCCCGCTGACCTACCCCTTCGCGTTGACGTTCCCGACGGTGATGGAGCTGGCCACCGGGTTCGATTTCCCGTTCGCCGCGATGGGCTCGGTACACACCGAGAACCGGATCACCCGTCACCGCCCGATCGCGGTCACCGACACCGTCGGCGTGACCGTGCGCGCCGAGAACCTGCGCGAACACCGCAAGGGCCTGCTAGTCGACATCGTTACCGACGTCAACGTCGGCAACGACCCGGCCTGGCATCAGGTGACGACGTTCTTGCACCAGCAGCGCACCAGCCTGTCCGATGAGCCGAAACCACCGCCGGCGAAGCAGCCCAAGCTGGGCCCGCCGAGCGCGGTACTGCGGGTGACCCCGGGACAGATCAGGCGCTACGCGTCGGCGGGCGGTGACCACAACCCGATCCACACCAGCTCGATCGGCGCCAAGCTGTTCGGCTTCCCCACCGCGATCGCACACGGAATGTTTTCCGCGGCAACGGTTCTGGCCAACATCGAAGGCTCGCTCCCGGACGCGGTGGATTACACGGTGCGGTTCGGCAAGCCGATGCTGCTACCGGCCAGCCCCGGCCTCTACATCGACAAGGTTGACGGCGGCTGGGATTTGGCGCTGCGCAACATCGCCAAGGGCTACCCCTACCTGACCGGGACCGTGCGGGCGCTGTAACCCCGCAGATCAAGCGTTGTCGACCGCGAGGCCGGCCGCCTTCAGCAGATTGGCCTTACTGACTTCCCAGCGGGCGCTGACCACCTCGATCCCCCAGACCGGAATCGACATCACCAGTCCGCGGACCACCACCATCACGGTGTCCATGTAGGCCCGCGCGGAGAACCCCGGAGCCGGCGCGGGTAACGCTTCGGCGGAGGCGACGGCCAGTCCGTAAATGTGTTGCTCCAGCGACTTCACGGTCTTGGCCAGTTGCGGGTCGGTCCAACACGCCACCCACAACTGGGCGACCGAAAGCGCTTGGGGCGTGGTGAATTCACGCCAGATCAGGTCGAGGTATCCGCCCAGGTCGAGCGTGGCGGTCGCGGCCGTCTCTTCGAAGTGGATGCGGGCCTGGTCAGCCAGTTCGAAGGCGAGCTGGGCGACCGCGGCCGTCACCAGATCATCGCGGGTCGGAAAGTGGTACATGACCGTGCTTTGCGACACGGTCGCGGCGCCGGCGACGCGGCGCGTCGTCACCGCGACCACCCCCTCGGTCCGGAGTAGTTCGACCGCCGCGCCAACCAGTGCTTGACGCGTGGCGACGCGCTGTTCGGCCCGCGTGCCAATTTTCATTGGGATTCCCCTATTGCGTTGACAGGTCTGCCACAGCTAATCTGACTGATCAGATGAACAGTCAACCAGGGCTCGGTCGTCATTTCCGCTGTTCAGGCCTGAAGACCTTGCCATGAGGCAATTGTAAGGACACACCGATGACCTTCGCGTTCCGTCTCGACAACACCGGCCGGCCGCTGCACGCCCTCGCCGTACCGCTGGCCATCACCTCCGCCGTCACCCTTGCGGTGTCCCCGGCCCTGCACCCGGTATCGACCACTGAGTGGAAAACCGTTACCGCCCAAGCAAAATTGCTGGACACCGAGGCCTGGATCATGGGTGGCAGCGGCCTGCCGATCCCGCCCCAGAGCTACATGGACGCGCTCTTTGCCCGCTACATCGACCCGGCCACCCCGTTCTTCGACGGCCAGCCGCGCTATCCGGTGGATAAGACGAATCCCCTGTTCACGCCGGAGGGCCTCTACCCCAACAGTGGCGTCAAGAGCCTGGAACTGGATCCGTCGATCGCCCAGGGCGTCACCATCTTGCAAAACACGATCAACCAGCAGATCGCCGAGGGAAACAACCTCGTCGTCCTGGGCTACTCGCAAAGCAGCACCATTTCCACGATCGTGATGCGCGACCTGCTGGCACTGCCTGCCGACCAGCAGCCGACCGCCGACCAGTTGTCCTTCGTACTGCTCGGCGCCCCCAACAATCCCAACGGCGGGCTGTTCGAACGATTCAATGTCCTCAACGACGGCAGCTACCCGACCATCCCGAGTCTGGGTATCACGTTCAACGGCGCCATCCCGGACGCCACCCCGTGGGACACCTCCGTCTACACCCTGGAATACGACGGCTACGCCGACTTCCCGAAGTACCCGATCAATTTCCTGGCCGACCTCAACGCTGTCCTGGGCATCATCTACGAGCACGTGGTCTACCCGAGCCTGACCGCCGAACAACTGGGGACGGCGATCGAATTGCCGATGAGCGAGGGTTATGACGGAAACACCCACTACTTCATGATTCCCAGCGAGATACTGCCGCTGCTGATGCCGCTGCAGTCGATCCCGGTCATCGGCCAGCCGCTCTACGACCTGTTGGAACCGAGTATGCGGATCCTGGTGAACCTCGGCTACGGCAGCATCACCGAAGGCTGGTCCGCCGGCCCGGCCAATGTGGCCACCCCGTTCGAGCTGTTCCCGACCGACCTCAACTGGGGTGAGGTCCTGACGGCTTTGGGCAATGGGGCGCAACAGGGCTGGAACGACTTCGTCCACGATCTGTCGAACCTGTCCTTCCCCGCTGCCTCCGATTTCCTGGGCACCTCGGCGGGCGACGTCACGTCGTTCGCGTTGCCCAGCCTCAGCGAACTTGCCAACGCGTTCAGCAGCATCACCTCGACGGCTTACGCCGCGCTGCTTCCCACGGCCGACATCCTCAACGCCTTGCTCACCACCGCACCGGCGTACGCATTCGAGGTGTTCGCCCAAGAACTCGCCCAGGGCGACATCGTCAACGCCATCGGGTTGCCGATCGCCGGCATCCTCGGATTAGGCACGCTGGGAGTCGGTTTCGAATATCTCGCACTCAACGGCGCGGTCAGCGACATCACCGCGACCATCCAGGATCTGTTCACGGCCTGAGGCCGCACTCGATTACCCGGCCGCGACGGCGCCGTCGCGGCCGCCGGGGGCTTCCTTAAGGCCGCGCCAGAACAGATCGATCATCAGCTCGCCGGCTTCGTCGACGTCGGTGTCGCCGGTACTGACCCGGCTGGCGATGGCCTCGCCGGCGCCCACCAGTGCGACCGCCATCAACTCGAAGTCGAGGCCCGGTTCGGGTTTACGCGTGCCGGCCCGCAGCAGCCGGCCGACCAGCTCGATGATTCGCTCGCGGCCCTCGCGCACGGTGTGGGCGAACGCCTGAGAACTGGTGGCCTGGGTGTACATCACGATCCACGACGCCCGGTTGGCATCGATGTAGCGCAAGAACGACCGAATGGTATTGCGCAGCATGTCTTTCGGGGGCTGTTGAAAATCGATGTCGGTACGCACTGTCTCGACGAAGCGGCGCAGTTCGCGGTCCAGACATGCCCCGAACAATTCTTCTTTGGAGCCGTAGTACAGGTAGAGCATCGGCTTGGAGATCTGCGCGGCCGCAGCTATCGAATCCATCGAGGTCTCGTGGTAGCCGTTCATCGAGAACATCTGCACCGCGGCGTCGAGCATCTGCTGTTCGCGCACGGCCCGCGGTAACCGCTTGCTACCAGCTGCCATCGCCTCGAGGTCCTTCCGCGCTCCCCCTCGGCACGATCTTACCGAAGAGTAACTTGTGTGCTGCCCACGCCGCCGGAATCAGCCGCGGCAGTGCGTACCAGGCTTCTTGACCGCGGCAACCCGTGCCAGCGAGGCCTCGACAGCCTCCTGCTTCAGCTCCCCGGCGGACACCGCCTGCTCCAACCTGTCCAGCACCGCCGGCACCTCGTCGGTGGTGACCCACAGCGCGATGTCGACACCGGCCCGCAGGCTGCGCAGTACCGCCTCGGCGACCCCGTAGTGCTCGGTGATCGCCGCCATCGACGACAGGTCGTCACTGAACACGGGGCCGTCGAACGCCGGGCCGTGGTAGTCGGTGCCGGTGCGCAGCAGCTCGACCGCCGCCGGACTCAAGCTGGCGGGGTCCTCGGTCAGGCCGGGCACCTCCAGGTGGCCCATCATCACTGCAACCGGCGCCTGGGTGACCAGGGTGCGGTAGGGCACCAAGTCGTTGTCCTGCAACTGCGCCAGGGGCGGGGTGACCACCGCGCCGGCGGTGTGGGAGTCACCGGAACCGTGGCCGTGGCCGGGAAAGTGCTTGAGCACCGGCAGTAGCCCGGCGTCGCGCAATCCCTGCGCATAGGCGCCGGCGTATTCGGTGACCTTGGCCGGGTCCGAACCGAACGAGCGGTCACCGATCACGGTGTCGTCGTCGGTATCGGAGTCCACCACGTCGACGACGGGTGCGAAATCAACGGTGATGCCCAGGTCGGCCATCTTGCGGCCCCGCTCGGCGGCCAGCTCACGCACTTGCGCTGCGCTACTGCTCTGCGCCAGTTCCTTCGCCGACGGCGACTTCCCGATCAGCGACGACAGCCGCGACACCCGGCCGCCCTCCTCGTCGACGCTGACCGCCAGTGGCAGCGGCCCGCCGGTTCCCGCGATCTCCTTGAGCGAACCGTCGGTAAGCATGGACAACTCGGTCCAGCTGCCGATGAAGATGCCGCCGACGTGGTGATCGGTGACCACCGCGCGGGCGTCGGCCGCGTCACGAACCCCCACCATCACCAGCTGCGCCAGCTTGTCGCGCAGCGGCAGGGCCGACACCTGCTCACATACCGGATCCACCGACGGCGCGGCAGCCGTCGCCTTCGAAGGGGAAGCGTCAGACGACGGTGCGGGCGTCTCGTCACGGGGCGAGCACGACGTGACGAGGGCCGGCAGCACCGCGGCGGCCAGCAGCAGACCGGGCAGTTGTCGAGTCAGCGATCCAGGCATCGCACCATGCTGTCACGGCCGGAACCGCGGGGCTCATGAAGGCTCACGTGCTACGTTGGCGGTCGGGGGCCAGCGGGGGCTGATGTTGATGGCGCCCCCGATCTACGTCACGAGAGTGCAGAAGGAGCCTGACCATGCCTCGGTTCGTGGTGCCGGCAGCCATAAGCATCGTCGTGGGGGTGTTGCTGGGTGCGGCGGCCGTCTTCGGGGTCACGCTGATGGTGCAACAAGACACCAAGCCGCAGATCGCCGGGGGTGACCCGGCGTCCTCGGTGCTGAACAGGGTGGAATACGGCAACCGCGGCTGACCTGCGGACGCCGGCAACGCCCGACCGTACGCCGGCAACACCGCAGGCTGTGACACCGTTATCCCGGCGCTGGTTGTGGCTGGTCGGCGCGGTCTCTCTCACCCTCAGCCTGCTGCAGGCACCCGGCCGGATCTCTCCGGACACCAAACTTGACCTGACCATCGCTCCGCTGCGGTTTCTGGCTCGTGCCGCCAACCTGTGGAGCAGCGAACTGCCGTTCGGCCAGGTGCAGAACCAGGCGTACGGCTATCTGTTCCCGCACGGCACCTTCTTCCTGGCGGGTGACCTGCTGGGGCTGCCCGGCTGGATAGTTCAGCGGCTGTGGTGGGCGGTGCTGCTCACGGTGGGGTTCTGGGGCCTGCTGCGGGTGGCTGAGACATTGCGGATCGGGACCCCGACGGCACGGTTGATCGGCGCCACCGTGTTCGCCCTGTCGCCACGAGTGCTCACCACCCTGGGCTCGATCTCCTCCGAGACGCTGCCGATGATGCTGGCCCCCTGGGTGTTGCTGCCGGTCATCCGGGCGCTGGGGGCGCCCGGTGATCCGAGCCAGGACACCCCGGAGCGGCCCGCGCGGGTGCTGGCCGGCCAGGCTGGGGTCGCGGTTGCGTTGATGGGCGCGGTGAACGCCGTCGCGACGCTGGCGGGTTGCCTTCCGGCGATGATCTGGTGGCTGTGTCATCGCCCGAACCGGCGCTGGTGGCGGTTCACCGGCTGGTGGCTGCTGGCGCTGGCGCTGGCGGTGACCTGGTGGGTGGTGGCCCTGCTGCTGCTAGGACGGGTCAGCCCGCCGTTCCTGGACTTCATCGAATCGGCCGGCGTCACCACCCGGTGGACGTCGCTGACCGAGATGCTGCGCGGCACCCACAGCTGGACGCCGTTCGTCGCGCCGAATGCCACGGCCGGGGCGCCGCTGGTCACCCGCCCGGTGATGATCCTGGGCACCTGCCTGGTCGCGGCCGCCGGTCTAGCCGGACTGACCGGCCTGCTGGCTCGGCGCGCACCTGGCGCCGCACGGCTGGTCACCATGCTGCTGATCGGGGTGACACTGTTAGCCATCGGCTACGCCGGTGGACTGGGCTCGCCGCTGGCCCACTCGGTGCAGGCCTTCCTGGACGGGGCAGGGGCGCCGCTGCGCAACCTGCACAAACTCGAGTCGGTGATCCGGATCCCGATAGTCCTGGGGCTCACCCATCTGCTGGGCCGCATCCCGTTGCCGGGCAGCGCGCCGGCGCCGGTGTGGCGGCGCGCGTTCGCCCACCCCGAACACCACAAGTCAGCCGCGGTCGGTCTGGTGGTCCTGACTGCTGTGCTGGTCTCGACGTCACTGGCCTGGACCGGCCGGCTCACCCCGCCGGGCACATTCAGTGCAATGCCGCAGTATTGGCGCGACGCCGCCGCCTGGCTGGCCGAACACAACAGCGGTGGACCCACCCCCGGCCGGGTGCTGGTGGCGCCGGGGGCGCCGTTTGCCACCCAGACCTGGGGCACCAGCCACGACGAACCCCTGCAGGTCCTCAGCGAGATAGGGGCCGGCCCGTGGGGAGTGCGCGACTCGATCCCGCTGACCCCGCCGCAGACCATTCGGGCGCTCGACTCGGTGCAGCGCCTGTTCGCCGCCGGCCGCCCGTCCGCAGGCCTGGCCGACACCCTGATCAGGCAAGGCATCTCCTACCTGGTGGTGCGCAACGACCTGGACCCCGACACCTCACGGTCGGCCCGGCCATTGCTGGTGCACCGCGCTGTCGACGGCTCGCCGGGATTGCAGCGGGTGGCCCAGTTCGGCGATCCCGTCGGGTCGGGCACGGTCCCCGGATTCGTCGCCGACAGCGGCCTGCGGCCGGCCTATCCCGCGATCGAGATCTACCGGGATCTGACCGACCTTGACGCGATGCCGCGGGTCGACGGCGGCCCGGAGGTATTGCTGCGACTCGACGAACACCGCCGACTGCGCGGTGAGCCGGTGCTGGGCCCGGTGTTGCTGACCGCTGACGCCCGCCGTGCGGATTTGGGCGCACCGGTAGTCACCGTCACCGACACACCCCTGGCTCGCGAGACCGACTACGGCCGGGTCGATGACCACTCGTCGACGATCCGGGCGGCCGGTGACGCCCGGCATACCCTCAGCCGGGTTCCGGACTATCCGACACCGGGCGCCAGCACGGTGTTCGGCGGCTGGCTCGGCGGCCGGCTCACCGCCTCCAGCTCATCCTCGGACGCCACCACGCTGCCCGATGTCGCGCCGTCGACCTCACCGGCCGCCGCCATCGACGGCGACTCGGGCACCGCCTGGGTATCCAACGCCCTGCAGTCGGCGGTCGGCCAGTGGCTGCAGGTGGACTTCGACCACCCGCTGACCAACGGCACCATCACCGTGACGCCCAGTGCGACGGCCGTCGGCGCGCAGGTGCGGCGGATCCAGATCTCCACGGTCAACGGCACCACCACGCTGCGGTTCGACCGCGCCGGCGAGCCCCTGATCGCTGCGCTGCCCTATGGCGAAACGCCCTGGGTGCGGATCACCGCGTCGGGCACCGACGACGGCTCCCCCGGTGTGCAGTTCGGCATCACCGATCTGGCGATCACCCAGTACGACGCTTCGGGCTTCGCGCACCCGGTCGACCTGCGCCACACCGCGCTGGTTCCCGCGCCGCCCGCAGGCGCCCAGGTGGCGCAGTGGGACCTGGGTACCGGCTTGCCGGGACGGACCGGTTGCGCGACGGCCGACGGCGCGGTGCGCTGCGCGGCGTCGATGATGCTCGAGCCCGAGGAGCCCGCCACCTTCAGCCGCACCCTGAACGTGCCGCGGCCCATGTCGGTGACCCCGATCGTCTGGGTGCGCCCGCGTCAAGGCCCGAACCTGGTCGACTTGATCGCCGAGCCGGGCACCCTGCGGGCCCGCGGCGACGCCGACGTGCTCGACGTGCTGGGGTCGGCCTACGCCGCCGCCGACGGTGACCCGGGCACGGCATGGACGGCGTCGCAGCGAGTGGTCGCGCACCGATCCCCGCCGACCCTGACCATCACCCTGCCGCGGCCGATCAAGGTGACCGGAGTCCGGTTCACCCCCAGCCAATCCCCGCTGCCGGCGCACCCCACGCTGGTCGCCATCGACCTGGGCTCCGGTCCCCAGGTCCGGGACCTGACGGAATCCGACGACCAGCAGGTGCGGTTGCTGCCGCGGGTCACCGACACGGTGACGATCAGCCTGCTGGGGTGGGAGGACGTGATCGACCGCACCGCGCTCGGCTTCGACCAGCTCAAACCGCCGGGGCTGGCCGAGGTCAGCGTGCTCGGCGCCGACGGACGTCCCGTTGCCCCCGCCGACCCCGCCCGCAACCGGGCACGCCAGGTCAGCATCGACTGCGACCACGGCCCGATCATCGCGATCGCCGGACGGTTCGTGCACACCTCGATCACCACCACGGTCGGTGCGCTGCTCGACGACGGGCCAGTGGCGGCGCAGGCATGCGATCTGCGTCCGATCGCGTTGCCGCCTGGCGCGCAGGAATTGCTGATCAGCCCGGGCCCGGCGTTCGTCGTCGACGGAGCGACGCTGTCCGGGCCATCGGCAGCCACCGGTGCAGCCACGACCACTCCCGCGGTCCTGGGCCGGTGGGGCGCGGACCGGCGTGAAGTGACGGTGCCCGCCTCGGTCGCCGCTCGGGTACTGGTCGTTCCGGAGAGCATCAACGGCGGGGGGGTGGCGCGCACCTCAGACGGCACCCGATTGGCTCCGGTCGCGGTCAATGGGTGGCAGCAGGGCTTTGTGCTGCCCGCGGGCACCGACGGCACGATCACGCTGATCTTCGGGCCGAACCGGATGTACCGGTTCGGCATGGCCGGCGGGCTGGCTCTGCTGCCGCTGCTGGCGTTGTGGACGGCTATGCCGGCCACTCCGCCGGGGTGCAGCTTGCGGCCCTGGTCTCGGTGGCAATCCTGGCGGCGACGGCGGTGGTCGCAAGCGGTGATCGCAAGCTCGACGGAGTCGAGGGCAGCGGGCCACCGCAATAAGCCCAGCCGACGGAGTCGAGGGCAGCGGGCCACCGCAATAGGCCCAGCCGACGGAGTCGGGCGAAGCGGGCCAGCGCCCATAGGCCGAGCGGTGGTTGCGGCAGGCTGCCGCGAATGGCACCCATAGGCGCGCTCCCGCAACACCTGCACCGTGCGCACCGTCGGCCCGACATAGTGTGCTGTCCGAATCGGGTATCACCGGCGATATCACCACCTGGCCATCCAACAGGCGCTAGCGCATGCGATAGCCAATTCGAACAGCACCACATGGTTCTGCCACGAGGCCGGTGGGGCCCACGTGGCATCTGGGGTGATGCTACTGCGCGGCTTCGAGCTTCTCGATCTGCGTGTTGAACAGCTTCACCAGGTCCTCGGCGTGCGTGGCGTCATCGGATCCGTCGCTTTCCATCCGCAAGCCGATGTCGTTGCTGGTCGCCACCACGAGCACCCCGCGGTAATAGCCGGAGATGGTGGAGGCCGTGATCGAGATCGGCAACCGGATGGCGGCCTTGCTGGCGCTGGTGATCACCGTCGCGACCGCCCACGGCGGCACCCCATCCGCATCCAGCGGGTTCATCTGGATGTCGGTGGTCACCGAACGCCCACCCTGCTCAAAGGTCTGCTTGAACGTCTGGCACTTCTCCACGAACCGCTTGAGGTTCGGGTGATCCGGCGTCAGGGCCAGCCGCACCCGCATGGTGTGCAGGCCGCCGGGCTGCAGCTTGGCCAGCGTCGCCGTCGCCGTCTGCGTGGCGGAGGAGGGACTGGAGTAGAAGTCGGCGCATTCGGGCGGGTCGACCGTCAGATTCGGCATGTCCGACGGCGTGTCGCCGGCGCTGTTCACCCCGCTGATCCACTTCCCGCCGGACGGGTCCGGGAAGGAAGACCGCTCCACCAGCATCTCCGACGTCAGGTTCGTGATGTCTGGCTTACGAGACGGCTTGTCCGCTGCCGTGAGTCGGCCGCCCAGGCTCAGAACCAGACCGGCGACCACCGCGACTACCACCGCAGCCGCGGCCAGCGACAGCCACAACACCTTGCGTGACCTGGGCTCGGGCCCCGGGACCGGCCACGGCGCACCATAGGGCGGGTAGCCCCCGGGTGCCACGCCGACGGCGTCGTCCTCCACCCACAGCGGCCAGCCGGGGGGCGGGGGCGGCCACGTCGGGTCCGGCGCCCAGTTGGCATCCGGTGCCCAGCCAGGTGGCGCGGGCGGCCAGTTGGGCGGTGGGTTGAAACGCATCGGGCAACTCCCGTATCGATGTACTGACGCTGGCTCGTGGCGAGCCTACGCGGTTCGATAGTGGCAGGCTGGACATGCACTCTCTCACCGCAGCGCTTTCGAAGGAGGCCCGCGTGCCCGCAACACCGATAGCCACGACCAACCCGGCCACCGGCGAAACGGTCGAGACGTTCACCGCAGCCAGCGACGCGGAGGTCGATGCCGCGATCACGCGCGCGGCGAATCGCTTCGTCGACTACCGTCGCACCGGTTTCGCTCAGCGCGCCAGCTGGATGCACGCCGCCGCTGATCTGCTGGAGACCGAAGCCGACGAGGTCGCCGCGATGATGACCCTTGAGATGGGCAAGACGCTGACTTCGGCCAAGGCCGAAGCACTCAAGTGCGTCAAGGGCTTCCGCTACTACGCCGACCATAGTGAAGAGTTGCTGGCCGACGAGGTCGCCGACGCCTCGAAGGTCAATGCTTCCAAGGCGTTCGCCCGGTACCAGCCGCTGGGGGTGGTGTTGGCGGTGATGCCGTGGAACTTCCCGCTGTGGCAGGCGGTGCGATTTGCCGCCCCCGCCCTGATGGCCGGCAACGTGGGCCTGCTCAAACACGCCTCGAACGTGCCGCAGACCGCGCTGTACCTCGCCGACCTGTTGGCCCGCGCCGGTTTCCCTGAGGGCTGCTTCCAGACTCTGCTGATCTCCTCGGGGGCTGTCGAGCGCGTGCTGCGCGACCCGCGGGTGGTGGCAGCAACCCTGACCGGCAGCGAGCCCGCCGGGCGTTCGGTCGCCGCTATCGCCGGCGACGAGGTCAAACACACCGTGCTGGAATTGGGCGGCAGCGACCCGTTCATTGTGATGCCGTCGGCCGATCTGGCGGCCGCGGTGCGCACCGCGGTCACCGCTCGGGTGCAGAATAACGGCCAATCATGCATCGCGGCAAAGCGATTCATTGTCCACACCGACATCTATGACGACTTCGTCACGCAGTTCGTCAGCCAGATGTCGGCGCTGCGGGTCGGCGACCCGACCGACCCGGACACCGACGTCGGACCGTTGGCCACCGAAGCGGGCCGCGACGAAGTCGCGCAGCAGGTCGATGCCGCTGCCGCAGCGGGCGCGGTAATTCGTTGTGGCGGCAAGCGACTCAACCGTCCGGGCTGGTTCTACCCGCCCACCGTAATCACCGACATCGGCCGCGACATGGCGATCTTCACCGAGGAGGTGTTCGGCCCGGTGGCATCGGTGTACCGCGCCGCCGACATCGACGAGGCCATCGAGATCGCCAACGCCAGCCCGTTCGGGCTGGGGTCCAATGCCTGGACCCGGGATGAGGCGGAGATCAGCCGGTTTGCCGACGAGATCGAGGCCGGCCAGGTCTTCATCAACGGCATGACGGTGTCCTACCCGGAGCTGCCGTTCGGCGGGATCAAGCGATCCGGATACGGCCGAGAACTCTCGGGCCACGGCATCCGCGAGTTCTGCAACCTCAAGACGGTGTGGGTGGCCTGACGCCAGGCATCAGCCCGCGGCGAGCTTGCCGGCGACGCCCACCACCCGAGTGGCCAGGTGGTCGAGTGCGGCCAGGGTGGCCTCGTCCAGCTCGTTCTGGTTGTTCGGTCCGGTGATGTGCCCGACGCCGTAGGGGTTGCCGTCGGCGAACTTGATCGGGTCGGTGTAGCCGGGCGGGACCAGAATGCCGCCGAAATGCATTAGGGACACGTAGAGGTTCAACAACGTGGCTTCCTGCCCACCGTGGGCGGTCTGGGTGGAGGTGAAGCCGGCGTAGACCTTGTCCGCGAGTTCGCCCTTGGCCCACAAGCCGCCCAGCCCGTCCAGGAAGTTGCGGAGTTGTGCCGAGGGGGAACCGAATCGGGTGGGCGACCCGAAGATGACGGCGTCCGCCCAGACGATGTCGTCGCCGGTGGCCGCGGGCAGGTCCTTGGTCGCCGCGTAGTTGGCGCTCCACGCCGGGTTGTGGGCGAAGGTCTCCGGGTCGCGCGTCTCCTCGACGTGGCGCACACGGACCTCGGCGCCCGCCGCCTCGCCCGCCCGAGCCACCCGGTGCGCCATCTTGGTGCCGTGTCCGGTGGCCGAGTAGTAGATAACCGCCAACTTCGTCATTGCCATCTCTCTTTCTGTCAGGCGCCTGCAAGCAGGCGTTGCATCTCATCGATTTCTGCGTTGACCGTATGGTTGTAGTGCGGTCCGCACAGTCTTAGTAGGCGGGTGAAATCGTTGGCCGCCTTGGTGATCCGTTCAGAAAGTCCCTGCGCGCCGAAGTCCGCGGTGGCGGCGAACACCCCGGTGGGTGATACCAGCGCATGCAGATAGCAGAACATCGGCCGCAGGGCGTGGTCCAGCAACAGCGAGTGGCGCTCAGTACCGCCGGTCGCCGCGATCAGCACGGGCGTTCCCGCCAGGGTCTGCTCGGGCAGCACGTCGAAGAAGGACTTGAACAACCCGCTGAAGGTCGCGTTGAACGTCGGCGTCACCGCGATCACCCCGTCGCTGCCTGCGATCGCCTCGAACACCGCCTCCAGCTCCGGTGCCGCGAACCCGGTCAGCATCGCGTCAGTGATCGCCCGAGCCAGGTGACGCAACTCGATGACCTCCAGGTCGACTTCAATATCGTCCAAGCCGAGCTCGGCGCGAACCGCGGCACCGAGCCGGTCGGCCAACAGCCGAGTCGACGACGGTTCACGCAGGCCGCCGCTGATCACGATCACCTTCATGACGCCTCCTGGATCTCGGATTGCTGCGCAGCCTCGACCAGCGACTGGTGCGTCGGCGCACCGGGAACGTGCGCGGGCCGTCCGATAGCGAACTCCTTGCGCAGCACCGGGATTACCTGCTCACCCAGCAGGTCGAGCTGTTCGAGCACCGTCTTGAGCGGCAGACCTGCGTGGTCGACCAGGAACAGCTGGCGCTGGTAGTCGCCGACGTAGTCCCGGAAGCCCAAGGTCTTGTCGATCACCTGCTGCGGCGAGCCGACCGTCAGCGGGGTCTGCGCACTGAATTCCTCCAGGCTCGGTCCGTGCCCGTAGACCGGAGCGTTGTCGAAGTACGGCCGGAACTCGTTGACCGCATCCTGGCTGTTGGGCCGCAGGAACACCTGACCGCCCAAGCCCACGATCGCCTGGTCCGCGCCACCGTGGCCGTAGTGCTCGAAGCGCTGCCGGTAGAGCTGCACCATCCGCCTGGTGTGCGACGCCGGCCAGAAGATGTGGTTGGCGAAGAAGCCGTCACCGAAGTGCGCGGCCAGCTCGGCGATCTCGGGAGTGCGGATAGACCCGTGCCAGACGAACGGGGGAACCCCGTCCAGTGGACGCGGCGCCAGCGTGAATCCATGCAGCGGGGTGCGGTGTTCACCGCTAAAGTCGACCACTTCCTCGCGCCACAGCCGGCGCAGCAACTGATAGTTCTCCACCGTCAGCGGGAGCGCGGCCCGGATGTCCTTGCCGAACCAGGGGTACACCGGTCCGGTGTTGCCACGCCCCAGCATCAGGTCCACCCGGCCGTCGGCGAGGTGTTGCAGCACGCTGTAGTCCTCGGCGATCTTCACCGGGTCGTTCGTGGTGATCAGCGTGGTGGCGGTGGTCAGCGCAATACGCTCGGTCTGCGCGGCGATGTAGCCCAGCAGGGTGGTCGGCGACGACGGGACGAACGGCGGGTTGTGGTGCTCGCCGGTGGCGAAGACGTCCAGGCCCACCTCCTCGGCCTTCTTGGCGATCGCCACGGTCGCCTTGATCCGCTCGGCTTCGGTCGGCGCGCGGCCGGTGGTCGGGTCGACGGTCACATCGCCGACGGTGAAGATGCCGAACTGCATACCCGTGCTCGTCACGGCGGGCCCTCCTCGTTCATTGATCAATACTGTACCTGATAGTTGCTAACGCAACTAGTTGTTGTTCCATTCCCGCGTTCTCTAGCTGCTTAGCACGTCTATCCACTTAGACGATTGTGATTTCGTCAACTATATTTAGGTCCCATGGAGACAGGGTGGCTCAACGAGGAGGAACAGCGGATGTGGCGGGGCTACCTCGACAGCACGCGCCTGCTGCTGCGCAGCCTGGACCGGCAGTTGGTCAGCGACTCAGGGCTGAGCCTGTCGGACTTCGAGATCCTGGCACTGTTGTCCGAGGCGCCGGACCGCCGGCTGCGGATGAATGAGTTGGCCGACATCACCGTGACGACCCGCAGCGGAGTCACCCGAGCGGTCAAACGGCTGACCGACGCCGGCTGGGTCCACCAGGTCAAGTGCGAGGAAGACAAACGGGGGCAGTACGCCGAGCTCACCGAGTCGGGCCTGGACAAGCTGCGCGCGGCAGCGCCCGGTCACGTCCAAGCGGTGCGTGCCGGCCTGTTCGACTCGCTCAGTCCGCGTGAGGTGGAACTGTTCACTCACTCCTACGCGCGGATCCGCGACAATCTGCTCGAGCACCAGTAGGCATTCTCGGCGAAGGCAACCGGTCGACGCACCAATCTCCATACGATCGAGCCATGTCGCAGTGCCACACCGCGCGCGGACCCATCGATACCGCCGACCTCGGCGTCACCCTGATGCACGAGCACGTGTTCATCATGACCACCGAGATCGCCCAGAACTATCCGGACGCCTGGGGCGACGAGGACGCTCGGGTAGCCGACGCGATCGCCCGGCTGGGCGCATTGAAAGCGGCGGGCGTCGACACCATCGTCGACCTGACCGTGATCGGACTGGGCCGCTACATCCCGCGGATCGCCCGCGTTGCCGCCGGCACCGATCTGAACATCGTGGTGGCCACCGGGATCTACACCTACAACGACGTGCCGTTCTTCTACCACTATCGCGGACCCGGCACCATGCTGGACGGACCCGAGATCATGGCCGACATGTTCGTCCGCGACATCGAGTCCGGCATCGCCAACACCGGGATCAAGGCGGGAATCCTCAAGTGCGCCACCGACGAACCGGGCGTGACTCCCGGCGTTGAGCGAGTGCTGCGTGCGGTGGCCAACGCCCACCGGCGCACCGGCGCACCGATCTCCACCCACACCCACGCCGGCACCCGCCGCGGTCTGGAGCAGCAGCGCATCTTTGCAGAAGAAGGCGTCGACCTGTCCCGGGTGGTGATCGGGCACTCCGGGGACAGCACCGACCTGGGCTACCTGGAAGAGCTGATCGCAGCGGGATCGTATCTGGGCATGGACCGCTTCGGCATCGACCTGATTCTGCCGTTCGAGGAGCGCGTGAACACGGTGGCGGCCATGTGCGAGCGCGGCCACGCCGACAAGATGGTGCTCTCCCACGACGCCAATTGCTATTTCGACGCGTTGCCCGGCGACCTGAGTTCGGTGGCCGCACCAAACTGGCACTATCTGCACATCCACAATGACGTCATTCCGGCGCTACGACAGCGCGGCGTCACCGAGGAGCAGCTGCGCACCATGCTGGTCGACAATCCGCGCAAGATCTTCGAGCACTCCGGCGGCTACTGAGTCCGCACCCGGACGTCACCGCGCCGGCGCAGCAGCACGTAGCGCCAAGGACCGGGCCAGCGCGTGCAACCGCTGGTGCGTAGCAGCGTCGGGATCACTGAGGCGCAACCGCAGGAGTTCACGAGCGGCCGCCTGCAGCACGCGGGCGGTGTAGTCCGGATCGGACAGGTCGGGGTAGATGCGCAGCAACTCGCCCATCAAGTAGCCATGCACGACTTCTTGCGCCTGCGCCAGTCGCTCGTGCAGCTCTGGCGGCGCGCCCTGCGGCGGGAACAGGAACAGCCGCCAGGTCGCCGGGCAGGCGTCGGCAGCCTTGACCACGCTGTCGAATCTGTCGACCAGATCGCCGTCCTCGCCCGAGTCCGCCGTTTCGGCGATCACCTCGGCGAACTGAGCTCCCGCCCGCGCAACCTCGCGATCGATCAGCGCCACGAATAGGCCTGCGGGGTCACCGAACTGCTGATAGAGCAGCGATCGGTTGATCCCGGCCGCACGGGCGATCCGGTTCGGCGTCGCGGCGTGAAACCCCTCCGCATCCACGATCGCGTGGGTGACATCGAGGATCTGGCTACGCCGGGCCTCGGCTGTCATCCGCCGCCGCGACTGCGCCGAAGTCATAGTTGACAGCATAACTAACAGTCTGTTACTTGTGTAACTAACAATATGTTAGTTATCTGGAGGCGTTGATGCCCACGCACTACCCCGAGCTTGCGCGACGTGTTCACAGTCAGCGCGAACTGCAGCCGGGCCTCTACGGCGACATCGACTTCGACGCACAGCCGTACCGCACCACCACCGATCCGGCCGACCTCTCGGCGCTGCCGGAGTGGGTCGCCGACCGCGCCCCCTATCTGGCCGACGAACAAGCCGTCGAACTGATCCGCACCGCGACCCTGCTGGGCGACGTGGTGGCCGACCCCTATGCGGCGCTGATGTCCGAATACAGCGTCACCGCGTTGATCGACATGCTCCAGTTGGCCTGCCGTGAGGGCATCGATGCGGTCGCCGACGCACCGCCGGAGCTGGTGGCGTTCATCGCCGACATGGAAGCCGCCCCGCCGTGGCTGGACATGGACCTGGTGCGCGAAGGTGCGCGGCACGCACGCGTCCCGGCGGCTCTGGTGGCGCCATTTGTCACCCGAGGCGCCTTCATCGCGACCTTCGTCAATACCTACGCCGCATTGCCGATGGCGCTGACCGGCGCGTTGTCCGGCCGCCGTGCCGCGCGCCGGGTCAACGAGACGACGAGCTTTTTCGCCGTCACCACATTGCCCGGCGCGTTGGATCGCTACGGCCCGGGCTTCGAGGCCGCCGCGATGGTGCGACTGATGCACTCGATGGTTCGCTACAACGCGCTCAAGCGTTCCGAGAAATGGGACGTCGGCGTCTACGGGATCCCCGTCCCCCAGGTCGACCAAATGCCGGCCGGAATGATCAACCTCTACCTGCTGGCCACGGCTGCCCACCGGAAAGGGCACACCGAATTCAGCGCGAGCGAGCGCGCCGTCGTCGAGTTCACGCGCTACCGGGCGTTCTTGCTCGGCCTGCCCGAGGAACTGCTGCCGACCACACCCACCGAAATCATCCACCTCATTCACACCCGCGGCGCCCTGCTGCGTGAGGACTTCGACGACGCCACCTGCGGGGAGATGGTGCGCTCGACCATGGCTGCCTATCTGCGGCCCGTCGACACCCGATGGGAGCGCATCGCCGACGCTGTCGAGAAGAGCTACAGCAAAGCCGCTTTCACGAAGGCCTTCTGCAACGGCGACCGCGCCGCCGCCAAGGACAAGGGGGTGTCGATCGGCCTGGCCGACTACCTGCGCATCGGTCTGACGGCACCGTTCATTATCGGGCGCCTGCTGGTGGTGCGGCGCGCCAACCGCATCCCGGCACTGCGCCAGATCACCGACGACTATCTGGTGCGGCTCGTCAAGCGTCGGCTGAAGACCTACGGCAAGCCCGAATTCACTAGCGATGCAAGTGATTACACACCGGCCGGGCAGCTGGCGTAATGAGCCGAGGCTCCGCCGGCCGACTACCAGACCAGACGGGCAAGGTAAGTCTGAGCGTAGTTGCGGACGGCGAGGGTGTCGTTGATGTCGAGGACCCCGGCCCTGTTGGCGAGCAGTGATGCGACCAGGCGCACCAGGATCTCCGCGGTGGTAAGGACCGCTTCGTCGGGCATGGTCACGCCGCAGAGCCGCAGCGTCGCGGCGACCAGATGGCTGGCACGCACCAGAGCCTTTTCACCGCTGGGGGTGTTGACTCCGATGAGCAGTTCCGGTTCGCTTTCGATGACCGCGGTAGCCAGCGGACTCTCGGTGATGCGGCGCATGGCGAGGGTGAAGCATTCCACAATCGCGCCGGCGGCATCCTGCGCCCGGGCGGCGTTGCCGAGTTCGACGAACAGGGCCTGGGTGTCGGTCTCCACGAGTTGCTCGAAGAGTGCCTCTTTGGTGGGGAAGTGCCGGTACAACGTGCGTCGGCTCACTCCGGCGCGCTGGGCGATGGCGTCGATGTTGGCCCGGCGAAAGGCATGCCGGGTGAACTCCACCCGAGCGGCCTCAAGGATGGCGCCCGCCGTGCCACTCATCGGATCTCCGACCTTGACTGCTGCCGGACCGGCCATGCCATTCATCCTGTCATGCTCGGCGGTGAGCTGGGTCGACGTGCGGCCGCTGCCGGGTCTGTCCACCGGACTTCCTCGTGTTATCGTGACACAATTGCATGAAGTTGTGCCAATGTGCGGATAATCTGTCGTTTATTCGGAGGTCTTGGATGGCTACGCACTACCCCGACCTGTATCAGCGCGTGCGCCGCCAGGCCGAGCTGTTGCCGGAGCTCTACGGCGACCTGGACTTCGATGTGCAGCCCTACCGCACGGCCCTCTCCCCCGACGACGTCTCGTCGCTGCCAGGTAATCCGGCTACCCGGGCCAAGTTGCTGGCCGACGATGCCGCCGTCGAATTGATCACGACGGCCACCTGGCTGGGCGACGTGGTGTCGGACTCCTACGCCGCATTGATGGGCCAGTACAGCGTCAGCGCCCTGATCGGCATGCTCAAGCAGGCTTGTCGGCACGGTATCGACGCGGTGCCCGACGCGCCGCCGCAGTTAGTCGCGTTCATCGCCGACCTGGAGACCACCCCGGACTGGCTGGACATGGACCTGGTTCGCAAGGGCGCAGAGCACTCCCGGCTCCCGATGGCGCTGTTAGCACCGTTCGTCGTCCGCGGTGCGTTCATCGCGACCTTCCTCAACACCTACGCGGCGCTGCCGATGGCACTGACTGGTGCGCTGTCGGGCAAGCGTGCCGCCGGGCGGGTCAACGAGACCACCAGTTTCTTCGCCGTCACCACACTGCCGGGCGCACTGGACCGGTACGGCCCGGGCTTTGAGGCGGCGGCCATGGTGCGGCTGATGCACTCGATGGTCCGATTCAACGCGCTCAAGCGATCCCCGAAGTGGGACATCGGCATCTACGGCCTGCCGATTCCGCAGATCGACCAGATGCCGGCCGGGATGATCAACCTCTTCGTGCTGGCGATGGACGCCCGCCGCCAAAAACGCGCGGAGTTCACGCCGAGCGAGCGCGCTCAGGTCGAGTTCACCCGCTACCGCTGCGTTCTCCTGGGCCTGCCCGAGGAGATGCTCCCGACCACACCCGACGAGATCATCCGGGTGTTCAGCGCCCGCGCTGCGTTGCTGCGCGACGACTTCGACGACTCCACCTGCGGGGAGTTGGTCCGCTCGACGATGGCCGCCTATCTGCGGCAGGAGGACACCCTTCGTGAGCGCATCGCCGATGCGGTCGAGAAAAGCTACAGCAAAGCCTTTTTCGTCAAGACGTTCTGCGGCGGTAAACGTGACGTGGCAGCCAAGATGAGCGTCACGCTGGGCGTGGGCGACTATGCCCGGATCGCCCTGACGGCACCGTTCGTGATCGGCCGCCTGCTGGTGGTGCAACGCGCTGTGCGCACCCCCGGCCTGCGCCGGCTGACAGGAGCCTACATACTCCGGCTGCTCAAGCGGCGACTGAAGGCCTACGGCACGCCCGAATTCACCAGCGACTCCGCCGAGTACACCCCGTCAGGCAAGGCAGCCTGAGCGGCATCGGGGCGCTCGACCGGATGCCGCGTCTCCCAGCCCCGTAGCTTCTCTCGGCACGGCTGCTCCACCAGGGCATAGCTGACCGCGGCGATAGCGATGGTGAACACCAGCGTGAGCGCCAGCACCACCGCCATGTCCCCGGTGAATGCGAAGCGGCCGATCACGGGGAACACCATGTCGAGGGCCGCCAGGTGCCAGATGAAGATCCCGTAGGACCAGCGGCCCAACGTCACCATCGGCGCGCTGGCCAAGAACCGGTGCGGTGTGTCGGGCCGGTCCAGCACCAACGGCGCCAACAGCGCCCACGCCAGTACGCCGCCCATCGCCGTGCGCACGATGAACTGTCCGACGGTGGCCGAGGTCAGCCCCTCCGGCCCGGCCAGCGGTGACGCCGCCACGCCGAAGGCCACCAGGATCAGCAGCGCCATCGGCAGCCGTCGACGGGCCAGCCGGTGCACCCGCCCGACCGGGCGGTACGCCCACTCCGCCAGCAGCATGCCCGCGCCGAACCAGCAGCCGTAGGCCGGCGCCCAGTTCAACGGATTCACCCCGTAGGGCGTGTGGATGGGCAGGAACCCCCACCCCAGGCTGAGCAGCGCCACGCCCGCGATCGCCGGGATTCGGGCCCGCACCGGCAACCGCCGCGCCGCCAGCGCCAGCAGGGGTAGCACGATGTAGAAGCTGACCTCCACGGCCAAACTCCACATCTGGGTCAGGCCCGGTGTCAGGGTCAGCGGCACATAGATCTGCGTCATCGTGAGATTGGCCAGCCACACCACCAGGCTGGCGCCCCCGGCATCGGGCAATAGCGCCAGGATCACCACCACCGACACCAGGTAGGCCGGCATGATCCGCACCACGCGCGACCGCAGATAATGCCCGGTCGGCGGCGCCGGACGCAGCCCGCGCGCGGCCGCCGCATGGCTACGCCACAGCAAAAACCCGCTCAGCGCGAAGAACACCGCGACGGCCATGTCGAATCGACTCCACAGCCGGCCACTGATCCCCGCGGAGTGCCCGGTCTGAAACGCGACGTGGGTGATGACGACCCCGATGGCCGCGCAGGCACGCATACCCTCGACGGCGGGCAGGAAGCTGCGTACGCCACCCACCTGCTGACTCATCTGATTTCCGACCGAGGCATCGATGGACACACAGTAGCTGCTGCATCTGTTGCTGTTAGGGTCAAACAAATTTGGGTACGGGGTCAAAAGGAGGATGCGGCGACGTGAACCGAGCAATCATGATGCGTATCGCGGCATGCGCAGTCATGGGCCTCGGCGCCGCCCTGATGGTCGCGGCACTGTTGCTGTCCACTTATACGGTGGGCAAAATCGCCAAGATCCCACTCGACATCGACGTCACGCTGATCAGCAACGGCAGCGGCGCCGCGTTGGACCCCGAGTCACTCGGCAGTGAACACGCCGTGGTCGACCAGGACGTGCCGCTGGTGTCCCAGCAACAGATCGGTGTCGAGTCGCCCGCCAACGCAGACGTGGTGACCCTGCAGGTGGGCTCGTCGCTGCGGCGCGCGGACCGGCAGAAGGACACCGGGCTGCTGTTGGCCATCGTCGACACTGTGACGCTGAACCGCACGACCGCCGAGGCGATTTCAGATGACACCCACCCGGGTGGCTCGGTGCAGCGGCCGCGCAACTTTGAGGACGAGACCCCGCCCACCAACATCGCCCTGCCGCACGAGGGACTGTCCTACCGGTTCCCCTTCGACACCAAGAAGCAGTCCTACCAGTATTTCGACCCGATCGCGCAGAAGGCCTACGAGGCCAACTACGAGGGTGAGGACGACGTCAACGGGCTGACCACTTACCGGTTTGCCCAGAATGTCGGCTACGACGGCGACGGCCGCCTGGCCGAGCCGGTGCGCTACCCGTCGCTCTACGGCCACGACGAAGACGGTGAGATCACCGCGCCCGCCCGGCTCTGGAACATCGAAGGCGCCGACCCCGACGAGGACGTCACGATGACGCGGTACTACGCCGCGCAGCGCACGATGTGGGTCGACCCCGTCTCGGGCACCATCGTCAAGTCGAAGTTGCACGCCAACCACTACTACGCGCGGGACGCGCTCAAGCCGGAGATTGCACTGGCCGATTACACGGTCACCAGCTCCGAGGAGACCATCGAAGAGCAGGTCAACGCCGCCCGTAACGAGCGCGACCGGGTGGCGCTGTGGTCCCGGGTTCTGCCGATCACCTTCACCGCGGCGGGGCTGATCTGCTTGATCGGCGGCGTCCTGGTCGGCTGGTTCAGCCTGCCGGCCGAGGCCGCATTGGGCCGTCCCGACCGGCACGGCTCCGACGGTGGATTCTTCGGCGGTTTCACGCCCAAGGCGCCCACGGCCGACCGCCCGTCCGGTGCGGAGGCCGAGACCGAGAAGCTGCCGGCGCAACGTCCCCAGTTGGACCGTCCAGCGGCGCCACCAGAGTCGAGCGCCCCGGACCGCGGCACCCCGGATCCGGCTCCCGACCAGCCGTAATTCCGCGGTGGCGCGAGCCGGGCGCTGGATCGCGCCGTGCTATGCACTCGGGCTGACGCTGCTCATCCTGGCGCCGTTGCTGCGTCCGGGTTATCTGCTGTTGCGAGATGCGGTTTCGACGCCGCGGTCATATCTGACTGGCGCAGCCCTGGGGCTGGGTGAGGCGTCACCGCGAGCGGTGCCCCAAGACTTCGCGGTAGCGCTGGCGTCGCGGCTGATTGACGGCGGGACCGTGGTCAAGACACTGCTGTTCGTGGGCCTGTGGCTGGCTGGATGCGGTGCGGCACGGCTGGTGGCGATCGTGCTGCCGGAGGCCGGGCTGCCGGGTCAGCTGGTGGCAATCACCGTGGCGATCTGGAACCCCTATGTGGCCGAGCGGCTGTTGCAGGGCCATTGGAGCCTGCTAGTCGGCTACGGCTGCCTGCCGTGGGCGGCGGCGGCGATGTTGGGGTTGCGGGCCGGTGCCACCGGGCTGTTCGGCCTGGTGTTCTTTCTGGCGCTGGCCGGCTTGACCCCGACCGGGCTGCTGCTGGCGGCGGTGGTGGCGCTGGTGTGTGTCGCGGCGCCCGGGTCCGGGCCGCCGCGATGGTGGTGCGCGGCGAGTGCGGTGGCGATCGCGGCGACCGCCGCGCTGCCTTGGCTGATGGCGGTGGTGCTGAGCCCGGGATCGGCGCGGGGCGAATCGTCCGGGGTCGCGGCATTCGCGGCCCGCGCCGAGCCCGGCCTGGGCACCCTGGGCAGCCTCGCCGGGCTCGGCGGGATCTGGAACGCCGAGGCGGTACCCGGTTCGCGACGAACGGCTTGTGCGCTCCTGGCGACGGCGGTGTTGATCGGGGTGCTGGCGCTGGGATGGGCATCGGTGCGAGAGCTGCCTGCGGTGCGTCCGCTGCTGATCCTGGCGGGTTCAACGGTGCTGGTGTTCACCCTGTTGGCCACCGGGCCGGGGCTCGCGCTGCTGCGCTGGGCTACGGACGTCGCACCGGGGCTCGGCGTGCTGCGCGACGGCCAGAAGTGGGTGGCGCTGGCGGTGCCGGGCTACCTGCTGGCCGGGGCCGGGGCGGTCGTGGGGCTGCGAGACCGGCTGCCGCCGGCGCGGGCAGCGCTGGTCTGCTGCGTCGCGCTGATCGTCGTCCTGCCCGACCTGGCCTGGGGAGTGGCCGGGCGGGTCATGCCGGTGCACTACCCGGCCGGATGGGCGGCGGTGGCGGCCAAGATCAATGCCGATCCGCGGCCGGTGGCCGTGCTGCCGGCCGACACCATGCGCCATTTCGGCTGGGCGGGGCCGGCTCCGGTGCTCGATCCGCTGCCCCGGTGGGTGCGCGCCGAGGTGCTCACGACCGGCGACCTGACCGTCGGTGGGCAGATCGTGCCCGGAGAGGGTACTCACGCCCGCGAAGTGCAGCAGGCGCTGTTGTCCGGGGCTGAGCCGGCCGCGCTGGGAGTCAAAGGTGTGGGCTGGGTGGTCAAGGAATCCGACGCAGACGGCGAAATGGGTTCTGCGGCAAAGACGTTGAGTCGGCTGCCGGTGGCATACAAGGATTCGGACTTCATCGTGTACCGGGTCGGCGGCCGTGCGCCGAAGGCATCGGCCGGGCAGCGCCGGGCCGCGATAGCCGCCCACCTGGTGTGGCTGGCAATGCTGATAGCGGGCGCGGGAGGTCTAGCGGCGCCGACGCTGCGACGACGCTTGCGCGGTTAACGGCGAAGTTCGCCGCGCAGGACAGTCACGGCGTGACCGATCAAGATAACTTGGTCGCCGTCACGGCGGACCCGCAGTTCCCCGCCCCGCGCTGAGGCCTGCTCGGCCGAGAACTCCTCAACCCCAAGACGCTTGCCCCACAACGCGGCGAGAGTGCAGTGCGCCGAGCCGGTCACCGGATCCTCGGTCAGTCCGAAGCGGGGCGCGAACACCCGGCTCACGATGTCGGCGCCGCCGTCACCGGCTGCCGTAACCACGACGGCGCGGGCGTCGACCTTCGCCAGCGACGCCGTGTCCGGCTTCAGCGCACGGACTTCGGCTGCCGATGCGGCTTCCACAATCACGTCCATGCTGCCCCGCCACACCGAGCGGATGCTCACCCCGGGTAAGCCCGCGACCAGCTCGGCCGTCGGCGACTCGCCGCGCACCGGGTCGGCCGGAAACCCCATCGCGATGGCACCATCCGAACCCGTCGTGCACGACAGCAACTTATCGCCCGCTTGGAACGACTGGTCCCCGCCGAGGACGTGCGCACTGGCCAGGGTTCCCGAGCCGCACAACGCCAATTCGGCCACCGGACTGAACCACCGCAGTTCTCGCGGTCTGGCTCCAGCCTTGTCCGCACCGATGAATGCCGTTGCCGGGCAGTTGAACTCTGCTGCCACCGCCTGCATCCACGCGGTGTCTGCCGGACCGTCCAGCAGCACCACGCCGGTGGGGTTCCCCCGGAACCTGACCGCCGTGAACGTGTCGACTACATAAGCCGGGACGCCCACCTAGGCGTCCAGGAAGCGGGCCCGCACATCGGGTCCCGGGATCGGGCAGGTGTCGTGCCGACCGCCCAACCGATAGCGGACGGCGGCGAAGCGGTCGTAAAGCCAGTCGCGCAGTCCCGCCGGGATGATGCGGGCCGCGAGCAGTAGCCGGAAGGGCCCGCCCAGATAGCTGAACACCCGCAGAGCCGCCGCCGATCGAACATCGATGTGCTCATCGGCCCGACCGGGGTTCTCCACGAAGACCATCGAGTCGACATCCCGCAGCTGCGGATGGCGCTCGATGATCGCACGCGCGAAGTCGCTTTCCAGTGCTGCAAATCGCAGGGTGCCGCGCCGGTCGAATCGCAGGATGCTCTGCACCGATCGATTGCAGATCCCGCAGACACCGTCGTAGAGCAGCACCGGCGTAGCACCATCGTCGGACATCGACACACCTCCGTCTTCTGCACACTCCCCTTCGGCCAGTATGACCCGGTAGGACCGGGAGTGCGCGCGATAAAGTCTCGACGTGGAGTTCACCGCGACCGAGATTGCGGACGCAGTTCAGAGCGGCATGCTGACGGCCCGAGCCGCCACACAGCAAGCGCTGCACCGAATCGAGCAAACCCAGCCGATCTTCAACGCATGGCAGGTGATCCGCCACGACGCTGCGTTGGCTGAGGCGGCGGCGATCGATGCCCGCGACGATCGCGGGTCGCTTCCGTTGGCGGGCGTTCCGATTGCCATCAAGGACAACATCGCCGTCGCCGGGGAGCCGATGCGGGACGGCACGCTGGCCACCAGCACGGCGCCTCGAACAACCGATCACGAGGTCGTTCGTCGCCTTCGGGCTGCCGGCGCGGTGATCGTCGGGCTGACCCGCGTTCCCGAGCTCTGCATTTGGGGCGCAACCGATTCGGCTTTCGGCGTCACCCGCAATCCCTGGAATCCGGAGCGGACGCCGGGAGGCTCGTCCGGGGGGTCCGCGGCTGCGGTCGCATCGGGCGCGGTACCCATCGCCCACGGAAACGACGGCATGGGCTCGATTCGGATCCCGGCGGCATGCTGCGGATTGGTTGGCCTCAAGCCTGGCCACGGGGTAGTGCCGGTCGGCGAGGCGCACGCATCCTGGGGAGGGATGTCGGAGAACGGACCGCTCGCGACCACGGTCGCAGATGCCGCGCTGATGTTCTCGGTCATGGCCGACGATCCCGATGCCGCGGCGCTGATCCCTCCGCCCACCCTGCGGATCGCAGTATCGACTTCGGCCCCCAGCCCCGCGACGCCGGTGGCGCGCGGTTGGGCTGAGGCGGTCCATCGGACTGCCGAACTACTTCGCGACGGCCACCTCGTTCGGTCGGCGACCCCGCGTTACCCGGCGACGCTGATGAACGCGACCGCACTGGCGTTGTGGACGGCGGGAGCGGCAGCCGATGCACACGTCTCGACGGACGCCTCGTTATTGGAGCGCCGCAACCGTGTCCATGTGCGGATCGGAGACGCCGTCGAGAAGCGGGGTCTTTCGAACCCTAGGGGGCGCGAGGTGTGGCGGCGGCGCGCGTTCGACTTCTTCGCCGACACTGACGTCCTGGTCACGCCGACGCTGGCTCAACCGCCGATCAGATCACGACGCTGGGCGCAGCGGGGCTGGCTCGCCTCGCTGGTCAGCAACGCTCGCTACGCACCCTTCGCGGCACCGTGGAACATCATCGGTTGGCCCGCGATGACCGTGCCCGCCGGACTCGACCGCCAGGGCCTGCCCGTCGGCGTGCAGTTGGTGGGCAAACCCGGGTCGGAGCGGACCTTGTTAGGCCTCGCCGCTGCGATCGAGCAGCTCCACCCCTGGCCGCGCACCGCTTAGGGAGACGCCCGCGGCTACGCCCGGCTAGGCCGAAAACTTGTCACACCCGAAGGATTGGTTCAATTCCGTAACGGAACCGTGCCACATCACGGTGTTCATGCTGACGCCTGGCTCTTTGACGATCGCTCGTGTCGAAAGCTTGGCTACACCATCATGATTCAGCACGGCTAATGCTGCGGTGACCACATCGTCGACCGTGAGCCCAGCTTTGACTCCCCCGCGGGGACCATTTGCCTCTTGGTCACTGACCTAGTATAGAGTAGCTCTCATCTTGGTCAGCGATAGAGAGGATGGGGTGTGCGCTCACGTGTCTTCATCTGCGAACGATCGAAACGCTCGCGTTGCGAGACGCGCATCATGATCTGCTGGCCGAAGGTGGCTAGATCCCGAGCGGACACTTCGCTGCGCTCGATGGCCGACTCGAACTCGGCCGGCTTGACACCGATTTCCCTTTCAGGTTGGCGATCAACCAGGCGCGCACAACAGAACTACTTCAACGGCGCGGTCGAATTCATCGATACGTCATTGATGCACCCCGTATTCGTGGCTCACCGATCCAGCAGCCAGCAGATCGAGGAAGTACGCCGACCCGAGGGCGTCGGTGAATCAGCCACCCGCGAAGCCAGCGGAGACACCGTGGCGGGCGCGGCCAACCCGAATGCGCGGCGGCGAGTATGACCGAACCCATCTGGATGGCACTGCCACCGGAGGCGCATGCGACGTTGCTCAGCGCTGGCCCCGGCCCCAGCTCCCTGCTAGCAGCCGCAGCAGCGTGGAACGCGCTCGGCAACGAATATCGCTCTACAACAACCGAACTCGCCGCGCTGTTGAGCGCGGTACAAGCAGGATCATGGCAGGGCGTCAGCGCTGAGCGGTACCTGGCCGCGAACACGCCGTACCTGGCCTGGCTTTCCAAGGCCAGCGCCGACACCACAGCTATCGCGGGAGGACACGAGGTGGCCGCGTCCGCCTACAGCACCGCGCTGGCCACCATGCCCACGCTGGGCGAGCTGGCCGCCAACCACGTCACACATGCGGTGTTGCTGGTAACGAACTTCTTTGGGATCAACGCGATTCCGATCGCGCTCAACGAATCCGACTACGAGCGGATGTGGATTCTGGCGGCCACCACGATGAGCACCTATCAGACGATCTGCGACACGGTCGTGGCAGCCGCACCACCCACTGCCCCGGCTCCGAGGGTACTGAAACCCGGGGCGAACACGCCGGTTTCCGGCCCGCTGTCATCGGTGCTGAACTCCACCAGCATCTGGCAGCAGCTCATACAGTTTTTACAGAACCCGCTTCCAACGTTGCAGCAGATACTCACTGCCCTCCAGACAGATCCGGTGGCCGCGCTGGACGTATGGGGGCCGACGCTAACCTTCATCGTCGCGTACGTCCTTTTCGTCGCCGGCGGCATACTCCAGAACGTCTTGGAGCTGGCGTCACCGCTCTTGCTGCCGATCTTGCTGCCGCCACTGCTGGGCATGGTGGCCCCCGCAGCTGTCGTTGCCGAGACCCTGCAAGAGCCTTTGCATGACCGACCCGTGACTAAATCCCCCGCGACCGCGATACAGAGTGTCACCGAAGCGCAAACCCTACCTGCCGTCGTGCCAGCCCATCCGAGCACTGCCACCCCCTCCAGCATCGCTGGTGCATCCAGCACTGCCGCGCCCGCACCCAGTACGCCCGCGAGCGCGGCGGCCCCGGCATACCTTGTGCACGCAAGATGCGAAGAGGACCCCGGTTCGGGCTTCGGCCCAACCCTGAACGAGAGCAGCGCAATAACGGCATCTGCTGCCAGAATCCCCACCGCGGCAGGCGTATTGGCTCACCGCAACCAGCGTGCGCGGCTAAGGCGTGGCACAGTCAAACACCGGGGGTACCGCGACGAGTTCATGGACATGAACGCGGTACTCGACACCGGACCATCGGCCGTCGGTGAGCGACGGATCACCGCATCGAGCAAAGGAGTCGGGCCGACCGGATCCGACGGCGTCACATCGAAGGCCGACGCGCAACCAGCCGGATTGGCCTCACTGTCGGCAGACCGGTTCGGTAGTCGCGCGGCCAGCCCTATGCTGCCCACGACGTGGGATGAGGGCCGCAATGACAATGACACGGTGGCACCGTGCCCCGGGCCCACCGGCGAACGCGCCCAATGGTGTTGGTACGAACCATTCCAACCACAAGCCCCACCGATGAAACAACTGATCAGCCGATCTCCCTGTCACACCACGCCGCTGACATAGCGACGTTCTCGGACTGCCGCCAACACGGTATGCAAGCCCTCGGCGCTTTGTCGCCAGGAGAATTCGGCGCTGCGGTCCTGCGCCTTGGCGCCGAGTTGCTCGCGCAGCACCGCGTCCGCCAGCAGTCGGTGTAGTTGCTCAACCAGCTCGTCGCGGTCGTCGACCAGCATCCCGGTGACCCCGTCGACGATCGAGTCGCACAGTCCACCGGAGGCCCGGTAGCCGACGGTGGGCACACCGTGCTGGCCCGCCTCGATGACGGCCAGACCCCACCCCTCCTTGCGGGATGGCAACACATGTACCCAAGCCTGTTGCACGAGCTCATGTTTGGTGACCTCGTCGACGTGGCCGTGAAAGGTGACCGCGTCGGTGATCCCCAGCTCTGCGGCGTGCTCCGCCAGCCGGTCACTCCACCAACCTCCGCCGATGACGTCGAGGTGCAGACCCGGCACCCGGGCACGCAGCGCCGCAACCGCGTCCAGCGCGTCCTCGATCTGCTTATGCGGCACCAGGCGGGACAACACCACCACCCGCGGTCTCGGCGAGCGAGGATGGGTCAGCGTCGCCGGCGGCGCCTCATCGAGGCCGTTGCGCACCACCGCGATGCGCTCGGGGGCCACTCCGAGCTCGATCAGGTCGCGCACCGAGGGCAGTGACACCGTCAGGTACTGGTTGCGCCGGTTCAGCCAGGGCGACAGCCTCGACTCCACCAGCCAGCCGATCCGGCTCAGCACCGGCCCGGCCACCGGCCACTGCTCGCGGTGGCAGTGGTGCACCAGCACCGCGACCCGCCGCCCGTAGGCGAGCCGGGCTAGGAACGGCAACCCGTTCTGGGTGTCGATCACCGCGTCGGGCCGCACCCGCCGCAGCTGACCGAGGCCGAACCGGGCGGCCACCATGGCCGCCCCCGCCCACAGGTACACGGTGTACGGCCCGCCGCGGCGGTTGATGTGCACCCCGTCGACGACCTCGTGTTTGGGCGCGCCCGGATAGCGGGCGGTACGCAGAGTGACCGCCACGCCGGCAGCGGCCAGCTCGGCGCCGATGCGCTGCAGGTAGGTCTCGCTGCCGCCGCCCTGCGGATGCCCGGTGTCACGCCAACACAGCAGCAGGACCGAGCGGACAGCAGACACGCCGACCAGGGTAGTCGGCCGACTCGCGGCCTAGGCTGGCTCGGTGGCTGCCACCGACCTGTTCGCGCGACGCGCGACGCTGGCCCGTTCGGTGCGCCTGCTGTCGGCGTTCCGCTACGAGCAGACCGCGCCGGCCCGGTTCTACGGTGCGCTGGCCGACGACACCGCCGCCATGGTCACCGAGCTGTGGCGGGGGATGTGCGGCGACGATCCGGCCGGCAAGACGCTGCTCGACGTCGGCGGCGGGCCGGGCTACTTCGCCACCGCGTTCGCCGACGCTGGGCTGCGCTATATCGGCGTGGAGCCCGACCCGGACGAGATGCATGCCGCGGGCCCGCGGCCCGCAGACACTGGGCCCCTGGGCGGCACCTTCGTGCGGGCCTCGGGGATGGCCCTGCCGTTCGCCGAGGACAGCGTGGACATCTGCCTGTCGTCCAACGTCGCCGAGCACGTTCCGCGGCCCTGGCAGCTCGGCGACGAGATGCTGCGAGTCACCCGGCCCGGTGGACTGGCGGTGCTGTCCTACACCGTGTGGCTGGGTCCGTTCGGTGGCCACGAGATGGGTCTGACGCACTATCTGGGCGGGCAGCGCGCCGCCGCGCGCTACACCCGCCGGCACGGTCATCCACCGAAAAACAACTACGGCTCGTCATTGTTCGCGGTGTCCGCCGCCGAGGGGTTGGACTGGGCCCGCCACACCGGCGCCCTGGTCGCGGCTTTCCCCCGCTATCACCCGCGATGGGCGTGGTCGATGACGAAGGTCCCAGGCATTCGCGAGTTCGCAGTGAGCAATCTGGTGCTGGTCCTGCAACCGGACTAATGGATTGACTGCAACGTGTTCTAATCCGTCGGTCGGCTAGGTAGGGTGACGCCCATGACCGACTCCAGCATCACCGAATACGACACCCTCTTCATCGGCGGCAAGTGGACCGCCCCGTCCACCGATCGGGTGATCGAAGTTCACAGCCCGGCCACCGGCGAGTATGTCGGCAAGGTGCCGCTGGCGACCAAGGCCGACGTTGACAACGCAGTCGCGGCCGCCCGCACCGCGTTCGACTCCGGCCCGTGGCCGTCCACCCCGCCGGCCGAGCGGGCCGCGGTCATCGCCGCCGCGATCAAGCTGATGGAAGAGCGCAAGGACCAGTTCACCGCGCTGCTGGGCGCCGAGACCGGTCAGCCCCCGCTGGGTGTCGAGACAATGCACTGGATGAGCTCGCTGGGTGCCCTGAACTTCTTCGCCGGCCCCGCCGTCGACGAGGTCAGCTGGGAAGAGATCCGCACCGGCGCCTACGGCCAGACCATCGTGCGCCGCGAACCGATCGGCGTGGTCGGCGCGATCGTGGCGTGGAACGTGCCGCTGTTCCTGGCGGTCAACAAGCTCGGTCCGGCGCTGCTGGCCGGCTGCACGGTGGTGCTCAAGCCCGCTGCCGAGACGCCGTTCAGCGCGAACCTGCTGGCGCAGGCCTTCGCCGACGCGGGCCTGCCGGAAGGCGTGCTCTCGGTGGTGCCGGGCGGCGCCGAGACCGGCCAGGCACTGACCTCCAACCCGGGCGTGGACATCTTCTCCTTCACCGGCAGCTCGGCCGTCGGCAAGGAGATCGGCAAGCGCGCCGCGGACCTGCTCAAGCCATGCACGCTGGAACTCGGCGGCAAGTCGGCGTCCATCGTGCTCGAAGACGTCGACCTGGCATCGGCGATCCCGATGCTGGTGTTCTCCGGGATCATGAACACCGGGCAGGCCTGTGTGGCCCAGACCCGCATCCTGGCGCCGCGCTCGCGCTACGAGGAGATCGTCGAGGCGGTCAAGAACTTCGTCACCGCGATGCCGGTCGGTCTGCCGGATGACCCGGGCGCCCAGATCGGCGCGCTGATCAGCGAGAAGCAGCGCGAGCGGGTCGAGGGCTACATCGCCAAGGGCATCGCCGAAGGCGCCCGGCTGGTCTGCGGCGGCGGCCGCCCCGAGGGCCTAGATGGGGGCTTCTTCGTCGAGCCGACCGTGTTCGCCGACGTGGACAACTCCATGACCATCGCCCAGGAGGAGATCTTCGGGCCGGTGCTGTCGATCATCGCCTACGACACCGAGGACGACGCGGTCGCGATCGCCAACGACTCGATGTACGGGCTGGCCGGCAGCGTGTGGACCTCGGACGTGCCGCGCGGGATCGAGATCGCCAAGAAGATCCGCACCGGAACCTACGGAATCAACTGGTACGCCTTTGACCCGTGCTGCCCGTTCGGCGGCTACAAGAACTCCGGTATCGGCCGGGAGAACGGTAAAGAGGGTGTCGAGCACTTCACTCAGCAGAAGAGCGTGCTGATGCCGATGGGCTACACCCTGGACGCCTGATCGGGTAACGCCCCCGATCGGTTCACCTTGCCTTTGTCGCAACGGTAAGCCCCCATACTGCGGTCAGTGGTTCGGCAACGGCGCGGCTGATCGGCGGCTCAGCCGTTGAGCCGGCGCCGTCGGCGGTACTCAATGCAGCGCCCCACCTGGGCGCGGTAGAAATCTTCATCGCGCCCGCCGACGGCGTACAGCCGCGCACCGAGCCGGTCCCGGAGCTCATCGAGATCCACCTGATCGGCCGTGGCGTTGGCCAGCACCCAGTCGACAGCGGCTTCGCTGCCCTGTTCCCGGCAGATCCGCTCGGCCTGTTTGGCCGCAGCGCGCTTGTGAAACCTGGCGAACCCGCGCTTGCTCCAGCCACGCAGCTCCAGGGCTTCCAGGTCGAGCAGTTCGCGCAACACCGACAGCGGTCCGTCCGGCACAGTCTTGAACGGTGCAGCATCGACGAAAGTCAGTGCGCCGTCACGACGACGGATCCCCTCGATGTCGGGTTCCACTACGACCGCCCCGCGCCCCTTGGCCAGCTCGTGGGCCCACCGGACGATGACGTAGCCATGGTCGGGTAGCAGGTATTTCCGGGTGTGGATGTCCACGGCAATCGAGGGTAGCGATCAAGGCTTGGCGAATCCGGCGTGATCCAAGATTTTCTGTCCCGCCTCACCGGTCACCAGGTCGACAAAGCTCTGCGCCAACTCAGGCCGCTTGGTATCTTTCAGCACCGCAATGGGATAGACGTTGATCGCATCGGTAGCTTCGGCGAATTCGACTATGCCCACCTTCTCGCCAACGGCAACGGCATCGGTGACGTTGACCAGACCGGCATCAGCCTCGCCGGTGGACACTTTGTTGACGACATCCTCCACATTCGGTTCTTCGCTGATCGGATTCAGCCGAATCCCAGTGCTGTCCTGGATCTTCCGGGTCGCCACTCCGCACGGCATCGGCGGCGCGTTCGTCACTACGAGGAGGCCGGGTCGGGCCAGGTCGGCGAACGACCCGACATGCTTGGGGTTGCCCGGTGCGGTGACGATGACCAGCCTGTTGGAGGCGAAGTCGACCGGCTTGCCGGCCAACAGTCCAGAGGTGGCGACCTTGTCCATTTGTGCGGTGTCAGCCGAGGCGAAAACGTCGGCAACAGCACCCTCGGTTAGCTGAAGGGCCAGATCCGAAGAGCTGGCGAAGTCGAATCGCACCGCTGCGCCGGGGTGGTCGGCCTGGAACCGTTCACCGATCGCGGTGAAGGTAGGCCGCAGGGAAGCTGCGGCGAGCACCACGATCGCCTGCGGGTCCGCCGCAGGGCTGCAACCGGATTGGCTCGCCGCAACGATACACAGCACTGCGGCGAGCACCCTGATTCTGCGCACGATGAGCAATGTCCTAGCGGCTCTGGTCGGCATCAGCGTCCCAGCTGTCCGGCACCATGGGCACCATCGGGCCGCCGCCGAAGGTGTGGCCGGCAAGAGTGGCCAAGCCCGACGGCCGGGCCACGCCGGTCTTGAACGCGACGCCGTCGAAACCGGCCGATTCAGACGCCTGGGTGCGTGAAGCACCGGCATCGGCTACTTCCGGAGCCAAATCCAGGTATTCGTGGCGGTAACCGCGGTCGATGAGCGTGCGGCGTGGCCGCCGCCTCCGGGCCTGTTGCGGCCGCAGCTGCGGTGTAGCGGCAGCGGCCGGGGCTGCGGCAGGTGCTGATGAAGTCCTGCCGACCCTGCTTCGGGCACTTGACTTCGCCTCCGCGCCGACGCCCCCCACCAGATACGAATAGGCCAGATTTTGCGCGCCCACGGCTCCTTCTGTACCGACGAAAGGCGGCGTCGCGCTGGGCGGGGGCGGAGGTGGCGCGGGCGGCGCCGGCGCCGGCGTCGGCGTTGCGGCGACGGAAGGAGATGCCCCAACGATGCCGGCCGCGTTCGGCAGCGGCGGTGCGGAAAGCGGTGTCGGCGCAACGGGAACCGGGATCGCCGGTGCGGAAACACCCGCGAGCCCGGCGAGACCAGAAAGGCCCGCGAATCCGCCGGGTGCTACCGCAGGTGCGGTCACCAGGGGTGCGGCCAGCGCGGCGGAGTAGATCGGATTGGCGGTGATGAAGGTACCCAACATCCCCGGGTTGTTCAGGATGATCCAGGTCAAGAACAGTGTCCGGTGCACGACGAATTGGGTGCCCAGCAACAGCACCGCTTGAATCAGCTGCGAGGGATTGCTCGCGTACATCGGAATCATCTGCTCCACCCGCGGGAGGAAGTTCGCCAGGCTGGGGTACATCATCGAAAAGGAGTTCGGCGAAAACGGGTTGAACTGCGGCGGGAAGATGGCTTGCAGCCACTGATCGAATGTGGTTGGCAGGCTGGTTCCCATCCCCGGCATGTTCCCCATGCCGCCGCCGTTCATACCGCCGCCGCCGTTCATACCGCCGCCGCCGTTCATACCCCCGCCGCCGTTCATGCCCGAGCCGCCGTTCATGCCCGAGCCGCCGTTCATATCCATTTTTGTGATCTGCGGCGCTGCCGTGGTGTGCGGTGCGGTGGCGACCGCTGCGGCCGCGGTGGTCTGGTAGGTCGCCATCGTGGTGGCGGCCTGGATCCACATCCGCACGTAGTCGGCCTCGTTGAGGGCAATCGGGATGGTGTTGATACCGAAGAAGTTCGTGGCAACTAGCAGTCCGTGAATGGCATGGTTGGCGGCCAATTCCGGCAACGTCGGCATGCCGGCCAACGCGCTGACGTATGCGGCGGCTGCCACCTCCTGCCCGGCGGCCTCTCCGGCGCTGTCAGCGCTGGCCTCCATCAGCCACGCGAGATAAGGCGTATGGGCTGCCAGATAGGACTCCGCGGCCGGCCCTTCCCAGGCCCCGCCCTGCACCGCCGCCAAGACCGCTGCGAGCTCGCCGGCGAGTTCTGCATATTCGGCACCGAGCATGTGCCACGCCTCAGCAGCGGCCAGCAGTGGACCCGGCCCGGGTCCACTGCTCAGCAATGCCGAGTGCACCTCCGGTGGAGCTGCCATCCATACCGATGCGGTCATCGTCACCTACCCAGTGCCGAACACGTCAAGACGGCGAACGCGCCTCGACAGAGGTCATGACGCAACGTTGCGTACGCGGTAGTTTATGTTCCTAAACTCCGCAATTGCGTATAAATAGCATGTTTTTACCTGATTCACTGACCCAGGCCAGCTGTACTGACCACGGACGTTAGCTACAGCGTGGCGTGGGGACACGACGAAGTCCTCCGAGTGGAGTACGAGCTGCTGAAGAACGCCCCAGTCGCTGCGACGATCCAGTGAAAAATCCCCGCTAGAACGCGTCCTCGGCGAGATCCATCAACGCGAGGTCCTCGCTTTCCACCATGCGTCGGTCCGCGCCGAGGCGGGGTAACACATTGGCCGCGAAGAACGTTGCCGCTGTCACTTTTCCGCGGTAGAAATGCTGCTCGTCGCCGGACGCTCCTTGATCCAGTGCCGTCAGCGCGACCTCGGCCTGACGCAGCAGCAGCCAGCCGATCACCAGATCGCCGACGGCCAGCAAGAACCGCACCGAGCCCAAGCCCACCCGATAGAGCTCGCGGGCCTCCTGCTGTGAGGCGAACATGTATCCGGTCATGGCGGCCACCATCGCCCGCGCGTCGTCGAGCGCAGCCGCCAGCAGCTTGCGCGCCTCGGCCAGTTCCTTATGGCCGTCGGGGTTGTCGATCAACGCCTCAATCTGGGTTACCAGATGCGCCAGCGCCACACCGCGGTCGCGGGCGATTTTGCGGAAGAAGAAGTCCTGCGCCTGAATCGCGGTGGTGCCCTCGTACAGACTGTCGATCTTCGCGTCCCGGATGTACTGCTCAATCGGATAGTCCTGCAGGAAACCCGAGCCGCCGAACGTCTGCAGTGAATCGGTCAGATACTGATAGGCCCGTTCCGATCCGACCCCCTTGACGATCGGGAGTAGCAGGTCGTTGACCCGTTCAGCCAACTCGGCGTCGGCACCGGACACCAGCATGGCCACCTGCGGGTTCTGGTGAGCGGCGGTGTAGAGGTACAGCGCGCGCATGCCCTCGGCGTAGACCTTTTGCATCATCAGGGCGCGCCGCACATCCGGGTGATGGAGGATCGTCACCCGCGGCGCGGTCTTATCGGTCATCTGAGTCAGGTCGGCGCCCTGAATGCGGGTCTTGGCATACTCCAGCGCATTGAGATAGCCGGTGGACAGCGTCGCGATCGCCTTGGTTCCCACCATCATTCGCGCATATTCAATGACGTGGAACATCTGCGCGATGCCGTTGCGGGTGTCGCCGACCAGCCACCCTTTCGCCGGGATGCCGTGCTGGCCGAAGGTCAGTTCGCAGGTGGTCGAAACCTTCAGCCCCATCTTGTGTTCCAGCCCGGTGACGAACACCCCGTTACGCTCACCGGGTTCACCGGTCTCGGGATCCGGTAAGAACTTGGGCACCAGAAATAGGCTGAGCCCCTTGGTTCCGGGCCCGGCACCCTCCGGGCGGGCCAGGGTCATATGCATGATGTTCTCGAACAGATCGTCGCTGTCGCCGTTGGTGATGAACCGCTTGACCCCGTCGATATGCCAGCTGCCGTCGGGCTGCTCGATGGCCTTGGTCCGCCCCGCCCCGACGTCAGAGCCGGCGTCCGGCTCGGTGAGCACCATGGTGGCGCCCCAGTTCCGCTCAATCGCCATGGCGGCCCAGTGCCGCTGCTGTTCGTTGCCCAGCCCGTAAAGGATGTTGGCGAAGACCGGGCCGGCCATGAACATGAACACCGCCGGATTGGCGCCCAGCACCAGCTCAGCGATCGCCCACGACACCATCGCGGGCGCCGGCACCCCGCCGACCTCCTCGCACAGCCCGATCCGAAACCACTCGCCGGCCTGCCACGCTCGCAGCGATTCCTTGAAGGGTTCCGGCAGTGTCACGTGATGGGTAGCCGGGTCGAATACCGGCGGATGGCGGTCGCTGGCGGCAAAGGACTCGGCCACCGGCCCCTCGGCCAGCCGGGCGGCTTCGGCCAGCATCTGGCGCACCGTGTCGCCGTCAAGATCTCCGAACGCCCCGTCAGCCAGGCATTGCTCCAGCCCCAGCAGTTCGAACAGATTGAATTCCAGGTCGCGCACATTGCTCTTGTAGTGACCCATAAAGTCCAGCATGCACCTTGACGATGCGCAGGTCGCCGGAATCGCGACGTTCTAACGGACTACGCGCTAACGGACTACGTGCAATCCCCACTGGCGCAGGATCGGGTCCACCAAGACGAAGTCGGTACTGGAGTCGTCGTCCACAGGTCCGCCTTGCAGAAGCCCGACCGCACTGACACTGCCGTCGGGGTTGACCACGAAGCCGGGACTGCCGCTGTCACCGACAGTGCTGTAGACGCGGGTCTCCACGAGGTTGCCGTTGACGGCGGTCACGGGACCGCAGGTCTCACCGGTCTGGGCGCCGACCTTGCAGATCGTCATACCGACGTGAATCTGATCCGCCGACAGCACGCCGGCCACCGGGTAGCGGCCGGCAATTCTCGGGTTGGGCCGGCCGGCGTCCGGGTCGAGCCGGATGATCGCGGCGTCACGGTCCTCACCGTTGTCCTCGCTGGCGGTGATTCTGCCGAGCGGTGTCTCGAAGATGTCGGTCCATTGCGATCCGTCGTGTGAGTCGCAGTGCCCGCTGGTCAGCAGGTAGTAGCCGCCGGCGCCGTCCTGGGTGAGAAAGCCCGCGGTGCAGCTGCTGCTGTCGTCGAGCAACTCGATGCCCGGCATCGGCCCGGCCGACGCGACGCCGGCAAAGGCCAGTCCCGCGGCCGTCATGACGCCCGCCACCGCAATCTTGACCATCAGGTGTCCAGTACCGATGCCACGGTGGCCTCGACGTCGCCCAATCCGGCCAGGTCGATGCCGAAGCGTTCGCTCAGAGCCGTACATACCTGGGCGGCGTCGTCGAACCGAATCCGCTCGGTGCCGCTGCGGGCGTGGACGGCGAGGTTACGACCGCGCAGGTTCCAGCGGGCATCGTCGGTCACCAACGCCGCGCTGAGGCCGACGACGAAGTTCGATTCGGGGTAGGTGGACACATACCAACTGCCCACCTGCATGTCGATCAGCGGCCGTGGCCGCAGTCCCAGGATGTACAGGGGCCGCCAGCGCTGGCCGATCAGCGTCTCCAACACGTATTCGTCCCCGTCACTTGCGCGGCTAACCAGCCGGAACGGCTCGTGGGAGGTCTGCTGAACTTCGTCGGGAACCATCGGGATCGGCGCCGTCGGTGTCTGCCCGCCGAATCCCACGTCGACGAGATACTGCTGGTCCGATCCCGGAATCGTCACCGCTAAGGCCTGGTGCGTCTGAGGATGCGGCGGCCCGTCCAGTCCCTCCGGGCTCATCCACACCACCCGCCCGGCCAGCCGGTCGACTTCGAAGCCGAGCGCGCACAGCACCTCGCGCATCAGGTTGTTGTGCTCGTAGCAGTAGCCGCCACGGCGTCGCGCCACCAGCTTGGCACTCAGTGCCGCCGAGCCGAGGTCAATCACCGGCACACCCATCAGGGGGTCGAGGTTCTCGAAGGGGATGCGACGGACGTGCGCGGACACCAGAGCGGTGAGCGTCTCATGCGTCGGCTCGGTGCCACCGCGATAGCCGATGCGGTCGAAGTACGCCTGCAGGTCGATGCGGAGCTCCCCTCGGCCACTCAGAACAGTGCGCTGATGGTATCCACTACCGGGACTGAGCCGGTAATATGAGCAAAACTAGAACACGTTTCAATTGAGGGGGCCGCGGTGGACACGCCGGACAACGACTGGTCGGACGACCTTGCCCGGCCCATCACGAAATGGGACCCGGGCCTGACCGAACGGGTCATGGGCCTGTTGAGACCGCTCATCAAGGGCTACCACCGGGCCGAGGTGCGGGGCCTGGAGTCGTTCCCGAACGGCGGTGCCCTGGTGGTGTCCAACCATTCCGGCGGCCTGTTCGCGATGGACGTCCCGGTATTCGCCACCGGCTTCTACGACACCTTCGGTTACGAGCGTCCGGTCTACACGCTGAGCCACGACCTGATCTTCACCGGTTTCACCGCCGATTTCTTCCGCAAGACCGGGTTCATCCCGGCCAACCACGCCAACGCCGACGAGGCCCTGCGCTCCGGCGGCGTGGTGGTGGTCTTCCCCGGCGGCGACTACGACGTGTACCGGCCGACCTTGGAAGAGAACAAGATCGACTTCGGCGGCCGCAAAGGCTACATCCGCGCCGCGCTCAATGCCGGTGTGCCGATCGTGCCGACGGTCGGGATTGGCGGCCAAGAAAGCCAGTTCTACCTGTCTCGCGGCACCGGACTGGCCAAGGCCCTGCGACTGGACAAGCTGATGCGGGTCAAGATTCTGCCGATCTCGTTCGGCTTCCCGTTCGGCCTGTCCGCGGTGTTGCCGGTCAACCTGCCGCTGCCCACCAAGATCGTCATGCAGACCTGCGAGCCGATCGACATCGTCGCGGAGTTCGGCGAGGACCCCGACATCGACGTCGTCGACGCGCACGTGCGCGACGTCATGCAGAAGGCGCTGGACAAGCTTGCCAGCGAGCGCCGTCTGCCGATCCTGGGCTGAGCGGTATGGGTCTGTTCGACTCGCTGCATCGGGTCGGCTCGATGCTGGTGACCTTCAGTCGGGCTGGACTGTTGGCGCCCATGCGCCCGGACAAGTACCTGCGGATAGCCGCCGCGGCGGCCGCTGAAGGCGGCACCACCACCACCGGGATCGCCATGGCGGCCCAGCGGTGCGGCGACCGCGCGGCGATCATCGACGAGCACGGCACGTGCAGCTACGCCGAACTCGACCGGCGCTGTAACGCGCTGGCCGCCGCCCTGCAACGGTTGCCCGGACGGACCCCTCGGGCGATCGCGCTGATGTGCCGTAACCATCGCGGCTTCATCGAGGCACTGGCGGCCGCCAACCGGATCGGCGCCGACGTGCTGTTGCTCAACACCAGCTTCGCCGGGCCGGCCCTGGCTGAGGTCGTCGCGCGCGAAGGCGTCGACCTGATCTTCTACGACGAAGAGTTCACCGCCGCAGTGGATCTGGCCGTGCCGGCCGAATCGGGGTGCACCCGGGTGGTGAGTTGGACCGACAACGAGGTCCCCGGCCTGACTGCCGACGAGTTGATCAACGCCAACACCGGGCGCCGCCCTGCCAAAGCGTCTCGGAGCGGCAAGCTGGTCATGCTCACCTCCGGAACCACCGGCACGCCCAAAGGGGCACGCCGCTCCGGTCGCGGCGGGGGCGGGATCGCCGACCTGCAAGCCATTTTCGACCGGATCCCCTGGCACACCGAGGAAACCGTGGTCATCGCCGCGCCGATGTTCCACGCCTGGGGGTTCTCCCAGCTGGCGCTGGCGCTGACCATGGCCTGCACGATCGCCACCCGGCGGAAGTTCGACCCCGAAGCGACCCTGGCGCTGATCGAGGAGAACGGCGCGGCCGGACTGTGCGTCGTACCGGTCATGTTCGACCGGATCATGGCGCTGCCGGATGAGGTTCGATCCCAATACCCGTGCACGTCACTGCGTTTCGCGACTGCCTCGGGCTCACGGATGCATCCCGACGTGGTGACGTCATTCATGGACACCTTCGGTGATGTGGTCTACAACAACTACAACGCCACCGAGGCCGGCATGATCGCGCTCGCGACACCGGAAGACCTGCGCTACTCCCCCGACACCGCCGGCCGCCCGGCGCCGGGGAGCGAAATCCGGATCCTGGACGCTGATTTCGCCGAGGTGCCGGCTGGGCAGACCGGGCAGATCTTCGTCCGCAACTCCTCACAGTTCGACGGCTACACCGGCGGCGACTCGAAGCTGTTCCACGACGGTTTCATGGCGTCCGGTGACTTGGGCTACTTCGACAGCACCGGAAGGCTTTTCGTGGTCGGCCGAGACGACGAGATGATCGTCTCCGGGGGCGAGAACGTGTACCCGATCGAGACAGAGAAGGCGCTGATCAACCACGTGGCCGTCGCCGAGGCCGCCGTGATCGGTGTCGACGACGCCGACTACGGACAGCGCCTGGTGGCCTTTGTGGTGCTGGTGCCCGGTACCTCGGCCTCGCCCGACGAACTGAAGCAGCACGTCCGGGAGAACCTGGCCGGATACAAGGTTCCGCGCGACATCACCGTCATGGATGCGTTGCCGCGCAACAACACCGGCAAGGTGCTGCGTCGAGAGTTGCAGGCGCTGACTGAGACCTAGGCGGGTGCCATCGCGGTCTCTACCGGCGTCAGCTCCTCGGAAAGTCCAGCGGCACGGCGGATGTCGATGAACTCGTTGACCAGTGCATTGGTCACCTCATGCGGATCGTCAACGGTGGCCCCGTCGGTCAGCACCGAGATGTTCAGCTGGTCCACGTAGCTCCATACGGTGATGTTCAGACCACTTCCGGCGGTCAACGGTCCCACCGAATAAATCTCGGTGACCAGCGCGCCGCCCACCCTGCCACGCTCTCGCGGACCGGGAACATTGGAGATGTTGAGGTTGAGAACCTTGTTCTGACCGTCCTTACCCGACAGCCACCGGAACAATGACTCCGCCGGTGCCGGGGGCAGGTACGCAGACCACCGACTGACCAACTCCGGCCCGACCAGGTGGTGGGCCTCCTTGGCCAGGTCGGCCGCCTCCCGGGCCTTTGCGACCCGTTCCCGAACATCGGCCACATCGACCGGCAGCGCCACCAGCACACCGGAGAACCGGTTGCCGGAGATCCGGTCCGGGGAGAAGTCGAAACTCATCGGCACCGACGCCAGCAGCGGGTGATCCGACTTCCCGTCGTAGCGCAGCAGCAGCGTGCGCAACGCCCCAGCGGAGATGGCCAGCACCAGGTCGTTGATGGTGACACCCAACTTCTTGCTGGTCGCCTTGATATCGGCCAGCGCCAGCGTTGCGGTGGCGAACCGGCGTTCCGCAGTCAGCACATGATTGAGGAAGCTCGGCGGCGGGGTGAACGGCCGCGTCAGGTCGGCGGAGAGTTTGCGGGTGCTGCGCCGGACCCGTCCGATACCGGCTGCCGTGTAGCCGATGGTCGCCGGGATCTTGCCCATCTGCCGGAAATGGTCACGGAACGCCGACCGCACCAACTGCCCGCCGGTGGGGGCGGGATCGGTTTCGTAGGAGTCATCCTCGTTCAGCGCGCCTGCCACCAGATCCATACCGCGGGCCATCAGATTCGCCGACGCGATCCCGTCGGCCAGCGCGTGGTGGATCTTGCCGACCACCGCGATCCGGTTATTGGCCAGGCCATCGATGAAGTACATCTCCCACAGCGGCCGGCTGCGGTCCAGCGCAGTACTGCCGATCTCGCCGATGGCCTCATCGAGTTCGCGGCGGCCGCCCGGAGCGGGCAGCGACCACGGCCGGATGTGGTACGCCAGATCGACTTCGCAGTTTTCCCGCCACATCGGGTGATGAAATTTGCCGGGGATGTCCACCAGCTGGTACCGGAACGGATTCAACTTGTAGAGCCGGCCGTGGATCACCCGCCGGAAAGCCTCGACGTCGAACCCGTGCCGATCGGCGTCCAGTTCGATCACCGCGATCTTGAGAGTGTGCATATGCACGTTCGCCGTCTCGCTGTACAGCAGAAGCGCATCCCACCCGGTGAGCCGCTTCACCCCAGACCCCTCGCCATGCACGGACCCTACCGCGGCACGCGGGCTCAGATGATCTGTTTGCTCCCGACCGTGCTGCGGTCGCGATGAATCTGGTTGAGGAACAAACCGATTGCCGTGCTCATCGCACCGGTGCGGGCCCCGTCGGTCATGTCGAAACCGTGCCCAGCGCCCGGCAACTCCAGGTACCCGACCTTGGAGCGCGATACCGCCCGCAGTCGATCGGCGAAGCTACGGGCCTGCTGCACCGGGATGACGGTGTCGGCACTGCCGTGGACGACCAGGAATGGCGGCGCGTCCGGATGCACCCGTGCGATCGGGGACGCCTGCCGGTAGATGCCTGGATGGCGCCGCATCGACCGGCCGACCACGACCCGCTCCAAGAAGTCGACGAACGCGACCCGTTCGGGGGTGGAGCGATCCTCCCAGTCATAGCGGCCGTAGATCCCCACCACGGCGTCCACCGAGGTGTCGCCACCGGCCGGCAGTTGGTCGGCGAATTCGCAGTCGCTGACCGCACTTCCGGTCAGCCCGGCCAGGGCAGCCAGATGCCCGCCCGCCGAGGAGCCCGCCACGGCCACGAAATTGCGGTCACCGCCGAATTTGTCGACGTTGGCGTGCGCCCAGGCGATCGCGGTCTTGACGTCGACGATGTGGCTCGGCCACCGGTTGTGCGGGGCGACCCGGTAGTCGATCGACAGGCACACCCAGCCCTGCTCGGCCAAGTGGGACAGCAGCGCATAACCCTGCAACAGCCGGCTGCCGTGCACCCAGGCACCACCGGGGACGTAGATCAGCACCGGCGCCGGTCCGTCCGGCAGCTCGCGGGGCCGCCACACGTCGAGCACCTGCGCGGGGTCACTGCCGTATTGCACCCCGGAGCGGTAGATGTGCTTGCGGTGCTGCAACGCCTTGACCACCGGCGGAGCCTGCTCCGGTTCGGGCCAGGCGATGTCGAGGTCGGCCGCCGAGACCACCCCGCGCAGCGCGGCATCGCTCACCACAGGCGTCTGCTCGCGCTCCCGTTTGCGGACGGCGGCGGCCCCCGGAGCCAGCCAGGACTTGGCGGCACTGGAGAAGAACTCCGGCATATGGCGGGTGCCCCACACCCCCATCGCGGTCATCCCACCCAGCGGTTCCAGGTGCTTGCCGACCACCGGCAAGGACGCTGAGGCAACGCTGAGCGCCAGCAGGTAGTCGGCCGTCCGGGCTCGCTTCAGCCAACGCAGCCGGCCGGCCAGGTTGAGCCCGGTCTCCGGGGTCTGCGATCGTCCCGTCATTGGCGCAGGGTACCGCGTCGGGGCCCGGAGGCGGCCGCAATCAGGTGGGTTGGCGACGCCGCCGATCCGGCGCCGGTAATACTGAGCCGATGGTGAGCAGCGGGTTCCATCCAGATCTGCGCAGCACGGCCCGGATCCTTCCGCGTGGCGGGATCGGTCCTCGGACCGTGCCGCTGCTGCAGAGACTCACCGGGCTGCAGGGCCGTCGCACCCCCGGCGATGTCGAGGTCTTGGACCTGCCCTCGGGAGCAGGCGTCCGGATCTTTCGGCCGCCGCATCGCCCGGCCGATCCGGCACCGGCACTGCTGTGGATCCACGGTGGGGGCTACGTCATCGGCACGGCCGCCCAGGATGACCGGCTCTGCCGCAGGTTCAGCGCGGAATTGGGCGCCACCGTCGCATCGGTGGACTACCGACTCGCGCCGCAGAACCCCTATCCCGCCGCGTTGGAGGACTGCTGGGCAGCGCTGACCCGGCTCGCCGAGCTGCCCGGGGTCGATCCGGCCCGGATCGCGATCGGCGGCGCCAGTGCCGGCGGCGGGCTGGCCGCCGCCCTGGCGCAGTGGGCCGCCGACCGTGGCGAGATCTCCCCCGTGCTGCAGCTACTGGTGTACCCGATGCTCGACGATCGCAGTGCGGCGCTGCCGGCCAATCGCAGTTACCGACTGTGGAATCCGCGGAGCAACCTGTTCGGCTGGACCGCCTATCTGGGCGATGCGGATCCGCAGGTCGCGGTGCCGGCACGGCGCGCCGACCTGAGCGGGCTGGCACCGGCCTGGATGGGGGTGGGCACCTTGGACCTGTTCCACGACGAAGATCTGGCGTACGCGGAGCGACTGCGTCAAGCCGGTGTGCCCTGCCAGGTCGAGACCGTCCCCGGGGCATTCCACGGGTTCGACCTGTTGATGCCCAAAGCCGCAGTCTCGCGGGCATTCTTCGCCAGCCAATGCGAAAGCCTGCGTAACGCCTTCGGCCGGAAGGCCTGACCGGTGGCCGGCTCCAGCCCCGAAGAACTGCGGGCACTGCGCGGCGCGGTCGCAGAGTTGATGACCAAACGCTCACCCGACGACGATGTCTGGCCGGAGTTGGCGGCCATGGGCCTGCTCGGACTGCTGGTGCCCGAGCAGTACGGCGGCTCCGGTGCCGGATTGGTCGAGGTAGGCGTGGTCGCCGAAGAGCTGGGCCGGGTGCTGTTCTCCGGGCCTTACCTGTCGACGGCGGTGCTTGCGGTCAATCTTCTTATGGCCGTCGATGACCCGGCACAACGCGAGGAGGTGCTGCCGGCCGTCGCTGCCGGACGCACCCGGGTGGCCGTCGCCTTCGCCGAGGGCGATTCGACCCGTCCACCCGCGACACCGGCCACCGCGGCCCGCGGCGGAGCGAGCCCGCTGGTCTCCGGCGAGAAGCGGTTCGTGCTCGACGCGGACGGCGCCGACCTGCTCTACATCCTGGCCGACTCCGAGGACGGACCCGGGATCTTCGCCGTCGACCCGGCCGGACCCGGCGTGACGGTGGAACGGCTGACCACGGTCGATCCCTCACGCCGGCAATGTCTGGTCCGATTGGCAGAGGCCCCGGCGACCACGGTCGGCTCGCCCGGAGCCGGGGTCGCGGCATTGACCGCCGCACTGGACCGTTCCGCAGTGGCACTGCTCGGCGAGCAGGCCGGTGCCGCCCGGTTCGCCCTGGAGATGGCCCGCGACTACGCCAAAACCCGCTTCCAATTCGGCCGGGCCATCGGCAGTTTCCAGGCCGTCAAGCACATGTGCGCCGACATGTTGTTGGAGGCCGAGTCGGCAGTCTCGGCCGCTCGCCAGGTGGCTGCGGCCGGCGCCGACGGATCTGCGGACTGGACCGCGGATCTGGCACTGGCGCAGGCGTATTGCTCGGATGCCTTCGTCTTCGTGGGCGCCACCAACATCCAGGTACACGGCGGAATCGGATTCACCTGGGAACATCCCGCCCACCGGTATCTGCGCCGGGCGCGCAGCGACGCCCACCTTTTTGGCAGTCCCTCCTGGCACCGGGAGCGCTACCTGCACGAGATCGGAGCGTGAGATGACGCAGCCCGACGCAGCAGACGACGCACTTCGCGGGGAAGTCCGCGACTGGCTGGCCGCCAACTGGGCGCCCGGTACCGATCGGGCCAGCTTCGCCGCGGCGATGCTCGCCGCCGGATGGACCGCGCCAAGCTGGGAGCCGGACTGCTACGGACGCGGCCTGACCGATCGTCAATCCCGTTTGGTGGCAGCCGAATTCGCTGCTGTCGGCGCTCCAGGAACCGGTCATGACCGGGCCGACCTGTTCGCCTGCACCATCCACGACCGCGGCTCGGACGAGCAGAAGCGCAGGCTGCTGCCCCCGGCCCTGCGCGGGGAGACCAAGTCGTGCCTGCTCTACAGCGAACCCGGAGCGGGATCGGACTTGGCCGGTCTGCGCACCCGCGCCGAGCGTGACGGTGACGACTGGATTGTCAACGGGCAGAAGGTCTGGACGTCGTTCGCGACGACCGCCGACTACGGCATGCTGGTGGCGCGCACCAACCCGGATGTGCCCAAACACAACGGGATCACCTTTTTCATGCTGCCGATGCGCCAGCCCGGCGTGGAGGTCCGGCCGATCCACCAGATCACCGGCGAATCAGAGTTCAACGAGGTGTTTCTGACCAACGCCCGGGTTCCCGACGCCAATCGCATCGGCGAACCCGGCGAAGGATGGTCAGTGCTACAGGTCGCACTGGGCTACGAGCGCCGGCTGATGGGTGATGTCGCGCGCACCGCACGCCGTAAGGAGAAGTCCAGCGGCTTGGTCGAATTGGCCCGCGATGCCGGTTGTCTTGCAGACTCCCACATCCGTCAGGAGATAGCCCGCATCCAAGCGCTGGCCACGGTGAACCGATGGAACAATCAGCGGGCCAAGACCAGCACCGACCGCGCCGAGGCCGCCACCCTGCTGGCACTCGGCAAGATCGCCATGTCGCGCATCCTGCACGAGACGGCCCGAGTCCAGACCGAGATCGTCGGCGTCGAGTCGATGCTCGCCGGTCCGGACAATCCGGTCGGCGACGCGGTGACCTTCCGGGCGCTCAACGCCTACTTCACCTCGATCGGCGGCGGCACAGACCAGATTCAGCGCAACATCATCGGCGAGCGGGTGTTGGGCTTGCCCAAGGAGCCCGACCCCTATCGCGACGCCCCGTTCCGGGATCTACCGCACTAACCCGCCAGTCCCGCGAGCGCAAATGGGGCGTGGGGCTAGAACTGCAAGGCAGTGAAACGCCAGTCCAGTACCTGGCGATCCGGTTCACCGGCGGCGCCGACGGCGTAGACCACCGACCGCAGCCCCAGCACGCTGTCGCGGGCGGATTCGGTGTGCAGTTCGCTGTAGAGGGTGTCGCCTTCACGGACCGGCGCCGTGTGATCGCAGGACTGCCAGCCCAGCACCGTGACCAGGTTCGGCAACAGTCGAGACGCCTGAGCCAGCGCCAGCCCGATGGTGTGTCCGCCGTAGACCAGCCGTTGCCCGGCGACTCGCGAATCATGATGGGTGGCGGCTACGTTGAGGGTCAATCGAGCCAGCTCCGGGGCGCAGGAGACCACATCACCGGTGCTGGTCAGGACCGTGCCCGCTAGACCAGGGTCGAAGTGGGGCCCCGGCACCCGTTGCCGAAACTCCGCGGCATCCCAATCTGCGGTCACGTCCGGCGGCGCCGCGAGTCCTGCACCAATGGCAGATAGGTCATCGCGGTGGCCGGTATCAGGAGCATCGGGCGACAGCGGCAGCATCGCGCAGCGGTAGAAGTCGAGCACCAACCGGTCCAGCTGGTCGATGGTCGTTATCCGCAGCGCCACCAACCCGGTGGACTCACGTTCGGGCTTGGCTGAATTCTGCTTCAGTCCAACCACTTCCGTGCGGGTAAAAACGGTATCGCCGATCACCGGATACCGAACGAAGGCCAAGCCGCGGTAGAAGAGGTTGGCCTTGACGCGCCGAGTGACCAGAGTGGACTGCCCGATCGCGACGTCGCAGACCAGCCCGGGGTGGGCCAGTGGCGTCGTCGCCCCAGTCACCGCTCGGGACAATTCGGCATCCAGCGGCAGCCGTAGCCGATCCCCAAGGATCGCCTGATGCAGCGCGGCCGCACCGGCCGTCAGGGTCATCGCCGGAGCCTCGTCGAACACCTGGCCGACCCGGAGCTGGTCAAAGTAGGGGCCGCTGGTCACCAGAAAATCCTGACATACGGTGAACCGATGAACCACGAAGAGTCGATCTTGGTCGAAACCGTGCGTCAGTTCATCGACCGGGAGGTGAAGCCGACGGTCCGCGACGTCGAGCACGCCAACACCTACCCGCAAGCGTGGATCGAACAGATGAAACACCTCGGCGTCTACGGTCTTGCCGTTCCCGAGGAATACGGCGGTACCCCGGTGTCGATGCCGTGCTACGTACTCGTGACACAGGAGCTGGCCCGCGGCTGGATGAGCCTGGCCGGGGCGATGGGTGGCCACACCGTGGTCGCCAAGCTGCTGACCCTGTTCGGTACCGACGAGCAGAAGCAGCGTTACCTACCGGCCATGGCCACCGGAGCGCTGCGCGCCACTATGGCCCTCACCGAACCGGGCGGCGGCAGCGACCTACAGAACATGACGACGTCCGCCGTGCCGTCGGCCGACCCGGACACGCTGGTGATCAACGGCTCCAAAACCTGGATCTCCAACGCCCGCTACTCGGGATTGATTGCGCTGCTGGCCAAAACCGATCCGAAGGCCACCCCGCGACATAGCGGGATCTCGGTCCTACTGGTGGAGAACCCCAGCGCCGGGCTGACGATATCCCGGGATCTGCCGAAGCTGGGCTACAAGGGCGTCGAGAGCTGCGAGCTGAGCTTCGACGGCTGTCAGGTGCCGGCGGCTGCGGTGCTCGGCGGCACACCCGGCAACGGCTTCGCCCAGATGATGAAGGGACTGGAGACCGGTCGCATCCAGGTGGCGGCACGAGCCTTGGGTGTGGCGACGGCCGCGCTCGACGATGCACTCGCCTACGCCCAGCAACGGGAGAGTTTCGGCCAGCCGATCTGGAAGCACCAAAGCGTGGGCAACTATCTGGCCGAGATGGCGACTAAGTTGACGGCCGCCCGCCAGCTCACCCGCTATGCCGCGGAACGCTATGACAGTGGGCAGCGCTGCGACATGGAGGCCGGTATGGCCAAGTTGTTCGCCTCAGAAGCCGCGATGGAAATCGCACTGAACGCGGTGCGCATCCACGGCGGCTACGGCTACTCGACCGAATACGATGTGGAACGCTACTTCCGGGACGCACCGCTGATGATCGTCGGCGAGGGCACTAATGAGATCCAGCGCAATGTTATTGCGGCACAGCTGGTTGCCCGCGGCGGTATCTAACCGGCTCATCACGCCGAATACTTGGCCACCAATTCGTTCTTATAGAGCTTGCCGGTATCGGTACGCGGCAGCTGCTCCTCGAACGCGATCGATCGCGGACATTTGTAGTGCGCCAAGCGCTCCCGCACCCAGTCGAGCAGTTCTGCGGCGAACGCAGGCGTGGCGTCGGCCGGGTCGACGGTCTGCACGGCCGCCTTCACGCTCTGGCCCATCTCGTCGTCGGGGATGCCGAACACAGCCGCGTCCAACACCTTCGGGTGCGTGATCAACAGATTCTCCGCTTCCTGCGGGTAGATGTTCACCCCGCCGGAGATGATCATGTGGTGGCGGCGGTCGGTGAGGTACAGATAGCCCTCGTCATCGAGATAGCCGACGTCACCGACGGTCGTCCACCCTTGCGCGTGACGCGATTTCGCGGTCTTGTCCGGATCGTTGAGGTATTCGAAGGCGTTGCCGCCCTCGAAGTAGATCTCGCCGGCCTGCCCGGCCGGCAACTCCTTGCCGTCCTCATCGAGAATGTGCACCGCACCGAACATCGCCTTGCCCACCGAGCCGGGGTGCTTGAGCCATTCGTCGGCACTGATCAGCGTCGAGCCGTGCGCCTCCGATGAGGCGTAGTACTCGTCGACGATCGGCCCCCACCAGTCGATCATCTGCTGCTTAATCTCCACCGGGCACGGCGCGGCGGCGTGCATGACTCGCTTGAGACTGGACACGTCATAAGAATCACGCACTCCCGCAGGCAGTTTCAGCATTCGGGTGAAGTGTGCCGGCACGAACTGCCCGTGGGTGACGCGATAGCGCTGGATCGCGTCGAGCGCGGACTGCGCGTCGAACTTCTCCATGACGACGGTGGTCAGCCCGGCCGCCTGCACTTGCATCGACCACACCGACGGCGCGGTGTGATACAGCGGCGCCGGGCTCAGATAGACCGAACCCGGACCCATCCACACCGAGACCAGCATCGCCATCAGCCCCGGAACCTCGGCCGGGGGCAGGTGTGGCAGTGGACGTTTGATGCCTTTTGGCCGCCCGGTGGTGCCCGACGAATACTGCAGTAGATCACCCTCGATCTCGTCGTCGATGGGTGTATCCGGTTGGTCGGCAACGCATTCCGGGTAGCGCTGCCAACCGCTCAAGTCGGCCTCGTCCGTTCCGCAGGCGATCAGCAGCAGCTCGGGCAGGCCGGCCGGAAGATGCTCGGCGAGGCCGGCGCAGGTCTGGCGCAGCGCGGCCGATCCGATGATCGCCTTGGCGTTGCTGTTGTCGATGATGTACGCGGCTTCCGCCGCGGTCAGATGGGTGTTGATCGGCACGTAGTACAGGCCGCTGCGCCGCGCCGCCCACATCGCCGCGTGGAAGTGCTCGTTGTTCTCCATGAGAATCGCGACGACATCGCCCTCCACCAGCCCTGCGGCACGGAAGAAGTGCGCCAACCGGTTCGCCCGGGCTTCCAGCTCGCCGAAGGTGACGACGACGCCGGAGGGGTGCAGGATGACGGCCGGGTTGTCGGCATCGAGGTGCTCGCGAATCTGCATGGGCTGACTGTACCGCCCGCAATTTGACAGGTGTCAAGTGGGCGAGACAGTGGCGGCGAGGGTGCGCACCGGTACAACTGGACCCGGGGCGTGTCGCGTGCAAACGCGCACTCGCGCAGAAGAAAGCGAAAGGGGGACTAGCCCAGGCGCTGCTTCAGGGCCTCGAACTCGTCACGCAGACCGGTGGGCAGCTTGTCGCCGATGAACTCGAACCATTCCTCGATCAGCGGCAGCTCCGCTCGCCACTCGTCGGCGTCAACGATCAGCGCCTGGTCCACGTCGGCGGCAGTCACGTCCAGCCCGTCCAGGTCCAGATCGGCAGCGCTGGGCACCGTACCGATCGGGGTCTCCTGTCCGCCGGCATTGCCCTCGACCCGCTCGACGATCCACTTCAGCACCCGACTGTTCTCGCCGAAGCCCGGCCACAGGAAGCGGCCGTCCTCGCCGCGACGGAACCAGTTGACGAAGAACACCTTCGGCAGCTTGGAGGCGTCGGAGTGCTTGCCAGTATCGATCCAGTGCTGCATGTAGTCCCCGGCGTTGTAGCCGATGAACGGCAGCATCGCCATCGGGTCGCGGCGCACCTTGCCCACCGTGCCCTCGGCCGCGGCGGTCTGCTCGCTGCCCATGGTTGCGCCGATGAAAACGCCGTGCTGCCAGTCGCGAGCCTGACTCACCAGCGGCACCGTGGTCTTGCGGCGGGCGCCGAACAGGATCGCCGAGATCGGCACGCCCTGCGGGTCGTCCCACTCCGGCGCCAGGATCGGGCACTGTGACATCGGGGTGCAGTACCGCGAGTTCGGGTGAGCGGCAGGGGTGCCCGACTCGGGCGTCCAGTCGTTGCCCTTCCAGTCGGTGAGGTGCGCCGGGGTCTCCCCGTCGATGCCCTCCCACCACACGTCGTTGTCGTCGGTGTGGCCGACGTTGGTGTAAACGGTGTTCCCCCGCTCCAGCGTGATCATCGCGTTGGGGTTGGAGCTGCGGCTGGTGCCCGGCGCCACGCCGAAGAAGCCCGCCTCCGGGTTCACCGCGTAGAGCCGGCCGTCCTTGCCGAACCGCATCCACGCGATGTCGTCACCGAGGGTCTCGGCCCGCCAGCCCGGAATGGTCGGCTGGATCATCGCCAGGTTGGTCTTGCCGCAGGCCGACGGGAACGCCGCCGCCACGTAGTAGGCCTTGTTCTCCGGCGAGATCAGCTTGAGGATCAGCATGTGCTCGGCCAGCCAGCCCTCGTCGTGGGCCATCGCCGAGGCGATCCGCAGCGCGTAGCACTTCTTGCCCAGCAGCGCGTTGCCGCCGTAACCCGAGCCGTAGCTCCAGATCTCGCGGGTCTCCGGGAAGTGGGTGATGTACTTCTCGGAGTTGCACGGCCACGGCACGTCCTGCTGGCCGTCGGCCAGCGGGGCGCCAACCGAGTGCAGGCCCTTGACGTAGGCGCCGTCGTCGCCGATCTTCTCCAGCGCCGCGGCGCCCATCCGGGTCATCACCTTCATCGACGCCACCACGTAGGGCGAGTCGGTGATCTCGACGCCCAGCTTGGGGTCCTCGGCGCCCAGCGGGCCCATGCAGAACGGGATGACGTACATGGTGCGACCGCGCATACAACCGCGGTACAGCTCCGTCATGGTGGCCCGCATCTCGTCCGGGTCCATCCAGTTGTTGGTGGGGCCGGCACCTTCCTGGGTGCGGCTACAGATGAAGGTGCGCGACTCGACCCGCGCGACGTCGGCCGGGTCGGAGAGCGCCAGGTAGGAATTGGGCTTCTTCTTCTCGTCGAGCTTGACCGCCGCGCCGGACTCCACCAGCAGGGCCATCAGCCGGTTCCACTCCTCCTCGGAACCGTCGGACCATTCCACCCGGTCGGGCTGGGTGAGCTCCGCGACCTCCCGAACCCAGGCCAACAACTCGCCATGCTTCGTCGGGGCGGTGTCCAGACCGGGAATGGTCGCTGAGGTCATTGAGCTCTCCTGTGTAACCTGTGTCACTCGGTGGCGTTGTCGCAGCTGCGCGCCGCTGTCACCTCTTATACCGTCATTAAATAAGAGATTACCGTCAATAGCTACACGGATCGAAACAATCGCAACTCGGGCTATCTGTCACCCGTTACCGCGGCGTCGTCCGGGCCTGATTCGCCCAGCTCATGGGGCGGTCCCAGCTTCGCCTCTCCTCCGTCGAGCCTCGCTGAATCGCCCAGCTCAGCGCGTACATTGTCCAACGCCCGCCGCAATGCCGGCAGCCTGCGATCACGCACCGCGGCGGCGCGGGCCGCGGCGGCGGCATGCTCGCGCAGTTCCCGATCCAGCGCGGCGACCCGGTCGGCGACGCGCGCAGCCTCGGTCTCGTTGCGTCCGGCAAGTTCGGCGGTGAGTGCCGACTCAGCGGCCACCACCCGTAAGGCCACCAGTTCCTGTACCGAGGACCGCACCGCGTTGGCGGCCTGTCCCACCCAGCGATCGAGCACCACCCGGTCACGCAGCAACCCCCGAATCCTGACCACCCACACCGTGGCCACCACCCCGGCGATGGCGCATCCAGCAGCACCCACCGCGGCCAATCCCGGCGCGAGATGGGCGAAGACCCGGCTCAACGTCAGCGCCACGCCCAGCCCGAAGCCGATCCCCAGCACCGCCATCAACTGGGTCTCCAGCCGCCGGGACTGCAACGGCGGCTTGCCGGAGTCGACCTGCGGCAGCGGTGCCGTTGCCCCGCCCGGCGCGGTGTCTGCGGCCAACCCCAGTTCCTGGGCAACGTCGGCGAGGTGCTCGGAGATCCCCTGATCGACCTCCGTCACCACCTCGGTCAGCCGGTCGTGCACATAGGACTCGAACTCGGCCCACCGGCGGCGCGTCATGCCCGCCGCGTCTTCGGCAAGCTCACTGCGTACCGAGGCGCACCGCTTGCTGGCGAAGTAGGACAGTTGCACGCGGGCTTGGGCGATGCGGCTGCGCAGCGCGATCACGCGCTCCGATTTCGACATTCGCCGCTGGCGCACCAGGTCGTCACGCTGCTCCTGCAGTTGCGTGACCCGGGCGCGCCGCCCTTCCGCTCGGGCGTCGCGGTCGATGCGATCGGCATCGGTACGCAACTGGAACTCCCAAGAGCGCAGCCGGTTGCGCCGGTGAGCGTCGCCGCCTTCGAGCTGTTTGGTCAGTTCCGCGATCAGGTCGTCGACTTGCGGGTCGCCGCGCTCGGGTGCCGCGGCCGCCCCCACCCACGGCACGTCGCGATAGCGCGGCGCGTGGCATGCGAGGGTGTCGCGGGCTGCTGCCTGCATCTCGCGCCACTGCCGGTGGACGTCGATCTTGGATACGGCGCCGATCACCACATCGGTGTGGGCGGCGACGGTATCGAGCAGTGCACAGTCCGACTCCGTCAATGCGGCGGCTGCAGACACCACGAACACCACCGCCAGCGGCACCTCCCCCGGTGCCAAGTCGGTGGCTTCCATCACCAGCCACTGCGGCATCCGGTCGGCCAAGGCCTGTGTCATCGCACTGATCCCAGCCAGCCAGGGGCCGGCTACCACCACCACATCGCAGCGCCGCACCGCTGGTGCCCGCACTCCGGGTGCTACGTCAGCGACGAGGGCATCGACCCCGGCGATGGGGTCCGGATCGGACGAATCCGCACCCGATGCGGTCATGGGCGGCCCCGCGTCGCGGCCCAGACCCGCAGCGATCCCCGGGCGATGTCGGCGGCACATGCCCGCTGGGCGGCGCCGACCGGTGCGCTGCGGTGGGCCTGCCAGCGCCGAGCCCGCACCAGCGCCGTTTCATCCGGTAGGTCGAGCGCGGCCGCCGCAGCGGTCAGCCGAGCGGCGACCGTCACATCGCCGACCAGGAACTCGTCGATGCGGTGGTCGCCGACCGCCATCGCCTCCAACCGGGTTACCGCCTCCGACATCCGCCGGTGATAAACGCCGGCCCCCATCACCTTCAGCCGGGCGACCACGCGGTCGATGCCGCTGAGCTGGCGCAATTGGACGCGGGCCTGCGCCGCGGTGCCTTCGCGCCGGGCCAGGTCGAGCAGTGCCTCGATCCCGGAGAGGTCGATAGTGGCGCACAGCCGCTCGCGGGTCTGGCGTGGCACCGAATGCGGTCCGCTCACGAACTGTTCGGCGGAGCGCAGATCGGCGGGCTGGGCGGCCACGCAGCCCAGCGCCTCCCACAGTCGCTCGTCCAGCCCGCCACCGCAGGCGGCCAGCGCGAACAACGCCGACATCGGTTCAACCGGCCCTCGGGTCGCGCCCGCGACCTCGAAGACACCGTCGTGCCCGCGCAGGTCGGTCTTGTTCTGCACCACCAGCACCGGGCGCCGCCGGGTGGCGTGCAGCGCGGTGGTGTCCTCCGGCTTGATGACCTCGGCGACGACGTAGACAGCCAATTCGGCGGCTTCGGTCCCCGCAGGCTGCTCGGCGACGCGCACCCCGGCCGCGGCCAGCGCTGCGGCGACGGTGCGCCGGCCGACACCTCGGCGGCCGTGTACCGCGACCTGCAGCGGCGCGGTGATGGCTGCGGCGATCCTGGCCAATCGCGGGTCGCAGGTCTGGGTGGCCAGCCCGGTCAGCTCGTCGGCGAAGAGCTGGTGCCCCTGTGTCACGACCCTGCCTCCCCGTGCAATCGGCTCGGGGGCCATGGTGTCAGCTGCTCCGCCGCGGCGCGAGTCACCGCCGGATTCGGCGAGCGGTGTAGTTCCGCGAGCAAGAGATCCGGCGCATGGAGCCGCGGCGACGCGAGCGGCTATAGCGCCTCGGGGCGTCCTTCGGGGCCGCGCTAGGCAACTGTTGGGTATCAATATGGACCGCAAAGTGGGTACAGAGGCGTCCATGGGCCACCATGGACTGCATGCATGCGCCGCGCGACGTCGAGTCGGCATCAGACGTCCCTGGCGTCAACACCCCGGCTCCGCGCCGTTTCCGCAACTTCAGCGTCCGCTACCGGCACTCCGCACTATCGGACGGTCAACGCCAGACTTGGGAGCGGCTCTGGCCCGACCTGGGCGCCGAGGTCGTGCCACCGGACGGTCCCGACCGCCCTCAACCCCTGGACCCGCCCCGCTGGTTCGGCCGCGACGCACCGGTGGTGCTCGAGATCGGCTGCGGGGCCGGTACCTCCACCGTGGCGATGGCACAGGCCGAACCGGATCTGGACGTGATCGCTGTCGAGATCTACGAGCGTGGGCTGGCACAACTGTTGTGCGCGATCGACCGCGAGCAGCTGAGCAATATCCGGTTGCTGCGCGGCGACGGCCTCGACGTGCTGGAGTACCTGATCGCCCCGTCATCGCTGATCGGGGTGCGCGTCTTCTTCCCCGACCCGTGGCCCAAGGCCCGGCACCACAAGCGGCGGCTGCTGCAACCGGCCACCATGGCCCTGATCGCCGATCGGTTGCAGCCGGGCGGGGTGCTGCACGCGGCCACCGACCATGCCGACTACGCGGTGCAGATTGCCGAGTCCGGCGACGGCGAGCCGAGCCTGCGCCGGGTGGCCGACCCGTCCGGGAACGCCGGCCTACCCATCTCGATCGCGCGCCCCACCACCAAGTACGAGGCGAAGGGCCGCAATGCGGGCAGCGTGATCAACGAGTTCGTCTGGGAGCGGGTCTGATGACCAGCCCCGACCTGAAAGCCGGCGGGGACGCCGGGCCGACCGGGACCGACCCGACCGCCGAGGGACCACCGCCGCAACGGGTGTTACTGGTGTGGGACGCCCCGAATCTGGACATGGGTCTGGGCGCGATCCTGGGCCGTCGTCCAACCGGCGTGGAGCGACCCCGCTTCGACGCACTGGGTCGCTGGCTGCTCAACCGCACCGCGGAGGTGGCGGCGGCACACCCCCAGGTCAGGGTGGAGCCCGAGGCGACGGTGTTCACCAACATCGCGCCGGGCAGCGCCGACGTCGTCCGGCCCTGGGTCGAGGCGTTGCGTAACGTGGGTTTTGCAGTCTTCGCCAAGCCGAAGATCGATGAGGACAGTGATGTCGACTCCGACATGCTCGAACACATTGCGCTGCGGAAAGAACAGGGGCTGGTGGCGGTGGCGGTTGCCTCCGCCGACGGCCAGGCCTTCCGAGAACCGCTGGAAGAACTCTGCAGTCTCGGGATCGCCGCCGCTGTGCTCGGATTTCGCGAACATGCGAGCTGGGCGCTAGCCTCGGATACCTTGGAGTTCGTTGACCTGGAGGACATCCCTGGTGTGTTCCGGGAGAGGCTGCCGCGGATCAGCCTGGATTCGCTGCCAGAACAGGGGGCGTGGCTCCAGCCGTTCCGGCCGCTGAGCTCCCTACTGAACTCGCGGGAGTGACAACTGGAGAGCCTTGAAATAAGGGGCGCGCGGGTCCGAAAGATTTCTCCACAGACCTTAGTAAGGAGCGTATAGGTGTTCGCCTGGTGGGGTCGAACTGTATATCGCTACCGATTCATCGTAATCGGCGTGATGGTGGCGCTCTGCCTGGGTGGCGGTGTCTACGGAATGAGCCTGGGCGACCACGTCACCCAGAGCGGCTTTTACGACGACGGCAGCCAGTCAGTGCAGGCATCGATCGTCGGCGACGAGGTCTACGGCCGAGACCGCACCAGCCATGTGGTGGCGGTCTTCACCGCACCCAAGGGCGAGACGGTCGACGACCCGGAATGGTTCGATGCGGCCAAGAACGGGCTGAACAAGGTCAAGAATGACCATCCCGATCAGATTCTGAGCTGGGTCGGCTACTTCACTAATCCCGAAGCGCTGTCCACCATGGCCGACCCGAGCAAGAAACATGCCTTCGCGTCGATCCAGATCAAGGGCGACGACGACGACACCATCCTCAAGAATTTCCAGGCGGCCGAACCGGACTTGCAGCGGCTGGACGGCGGCACCGTCGAACTCGGCGGCCTAGAGCCCATCGCCAGCGCCCTGACCGGCACTATCGCGCGCGACCAGAAGCTGTTGGAGGTTTTCGGGCTGCCACTGGTAGCGGTGGTGCTGTTCTTCGTGTTCGGGGGCGTGGTCGCCGCCAGTCTGCCGGTCATCGTCGGCGGGCTGAGTATCGCCGGGTCGACGGGTATCCTGCAGCTCACCACCCACTTCGGGCCGGTGCACTTCTTCGCCCAACCGGTGGTCTCACTGATCGGTTTCGGTATCGCGATCGACTACGGGTTGTTCGTGGTGAGCCGATTCCGGGAGGAGATCGCCGAAGGCTACGACACCGAGGCGGCGGTACGGCGCTCGGTGATGACCGCCGGGCGCACGGTGGTGTTCTCGGCGGTGTTGATCATCGTGTCGGGAGCCAGCCTGCTGGTGATGCCGCAAGGTTTCGTGCACTCACTGACCTACGCGATCTTCGCCTCGGTGGGGCTGGCCGCACTGCTGTCGATCACCCTGCTGCCGGCCTGCCTGGGGGTGCTGGGCACCAACGTCGACGCGCTCGGGGTCCGCACCCTGTACCGGATACCGTTCCTGCGGGACTGGGACTTCTCCAACCGGATCATCGGCTGGTTCGCCGAGAGGACCCAGAAGACCAAGACCCGCGAAGAGGTCGAGGCCGGGTTCTGGGGCAAGCTGGTCAATTACGTGATGCAGCGGCCGCTGGCGTTCGCGATCCCGATCGTGATCGCGATGATTCTGCTGATCATCCCGCTGGGCAAACTGACGTTCGGCGGGATGAGCGAGAAATATCTGCCGCCGGACAACACCGCCCGGGTGGCCCAGGAGCACTTCGACGAGATCTTCCCCGGCTTCCGCACCGAGAAGCTGACCCTGGTGATCAAGAGCGAGGCCGACAAACCGGTCACCGACCAGCAGGTCGCCGAAGTCCGCAACCGCGCGATGGCGATCGGTGGGTTCGTCGTCCCCGACGACGATCCCGCCGAGATGTGGAAGGAGCGCCCGTATCTGCCCGGGGCCTCCAAGGATCCCTCCGTCCGGGTGATCGAGAACGGCTTGGTCAACCGCAACGATGCCGCGCAGAAGATCAAAGCCCTGCGCGCCATCAGCGCACCCAAGGGTCTGGACGTGATGGTCGGCGGTACCCCGGCGCTCGAGCAGGACAGCATCCACAGCCTGGTCGCCAAAGGGCCGCTGATGCTGGTAATCCTGCTGAGCACGACCATGGTGCTGATGTTCCTGGCGTTCGGTTCACTGGTGCTGCCGTTGAAGGCGGCGGTGATGAGCGCGCTGACCATCGGATCGACGTTGGGCATCTTGACCTGGATGTTCGTCGACGGCCACGGCGCCGGGTTGCTGAACTTCACCCCCACCCCACTGATGGTGGTGATGATCGCGCTGGTTGTTGCGGTGGGCTGGGGTCTGGCCACCGACTATGAGGTGTTCCTGGTCTCCCGGATGGTGGAGGCCCGAGAATCCGGCATGTCGACCACCGAGGCGATCCGGATCGGCACGGCCACGACGGGCCGGCTGATCACCGCGGCCGCACTGATCCTCGCGGTGGTTGCCGCGTCGTTCGTGTTCTCCGACCTGGTGATGATGAAGTACCTGGCGTTCGGCCTGATGGCGGCGCTGTTGATGGACGCCACCGTGGTCCGGATGTTCCTGGTGCCGTCGGTGATGAAACTGCTCGGCGACGACTGCTGGTGGGCACCGCGCTGGATGAAGCGTCTGCAGAACCGGATCGGTCTGGGCGAAATCCGGCTGCCCGACGAGCGGCGCCGGGTGACCCGCCGCCCGGCGACGGCAACCGTCGCACCGGCTGCTGAATTGCTGCGTCGGGAGGGTCGGTACTGACGTCGTCGGCTGACGGGTCCGGCGGATCGGTAGCCACCGGGTCTAGGGCATCCGCAGCGTCCGGTGTGCCCGAATCCGCAGCTCCGATCAGTACCCGCACCGCCCGGTCGACGAATGCGATCGTCGGGACGGCGAGCAGCGCACCGACGATGCCCGCCAGGATTCCGCCGGTGGAGATGCCCAACACCACCGCCAGCGGATGGATCGAGACGGCACGGCCCATGACCAGCGGCTGCAGCACATGGGCTTCCAATTGGTTGACCGCGATAATCAGCCCCAGGGTGACCAGGCCGTAGATCCACCCCTTGGCGATCAGGGCGACTAATACGGCCAGCAATCCGGTGAGCACCGCACCGACCAGCGGGATGAAGGCGCCCAGAAACACCAACGAGGCCAGCGGCAAAGCCAACGGCACCGCCATGACGGCCAAGCCGATGCCGATTCCGAGTGCGTCGACCAGCGCCACCAGGAACGTCGCCCGCACATAGCCGATCAGTGATTCGAATCCCGCGACGCCGGCCGCGTGCACGGTGGTGCGCACCTGGCTGGGGAAGAACTTCACCGTGAATCGCCAGATGTCGCGGCCGCCGTAGAGGAAGAAGATCAGCGTGAACAGCACGACGAAGGCGCCGGTGATGATCTTGGTGACGGTCTCTGCGGTGGACAGGGCGCCGCTGGTCAGCTTTGCCTGGTTATTGCGCAAACCGTTCACCACGGTGTCGCCGGCGCTGTCGATCTGTTCACTGCTCAGATGTAGCGGCCCCTCGACCAGCCAGTGCTGGGTCGAGTTGATCACCTGGGTGACCTGCTCGACCAGTTCGGGCACCCCGTCGATGAACTGGTCGACCACGAAGCTCAGCAGCGCCGCGAGCACCGCCAGGCCGCCGAGCAGCAGCAGGAACACCGCCAGCCCCCGATGCACGCCGTGCCGGGACAGCCAGTCCACGCCGGGCAACAGCAGGGCCGACATCATCATCGCGATCGCCACCGGGACGACGATCACTTCGAGGCGCCGGATGATCAGCAGCACCACCAACGCCGCGGCGAAGAGCACCAGCAAGCGCCAGGCCCATGCCGCCGCCTGGCGCACCGTCGGATGTACGGATTCGTCTGCGCTGGCTGACATTCCGGTAGCGTAACGATGCCGCAGCGGGTGCACATCAGGTAGCTGAATATCGACGTGGCGCGGCTAACCTTTAAATTCGTGCCCCACGCCCCCGTTTCCCACGACTGCGTCGTTCCCGACGTCGTCGTTTCCGGCGTTGACGGGCGAGGAACCTCGGCTCGGCAGCGCCCCGGTGGCAAATACCGGTGGGTGCGCCCGGTTCTGGTGGGACTGATCCTGGCGGTGCTCACGGTCGAACTCGTGCTGGTGTGGGACCAGGTTTTTTCCGCGTGGTGCAGTCTCTGCCGCGCCGACGCCCGCTGGCTGATCGGGGCGTTGGTGGCCGCGGCCGCTTCGATGCACAGCTTCGCGCAGATCCAGCGGACGCTACTGGGCTCGGCCGGTGTGCGCGTGTCGCAGGGGCAGTCCGAGGCCGCGTTCTACGCCGCCAATTCGCTCAGTACCACCCTGCCCGGCGGCCCGGTGCTGTCGACGACCTTCCTGTACCGGCAGCAACGCCGTTGGGGGGCGACCCCGGTGGTGGCCTCGTGGCAGCTGGTGATGTCGGGGGTACTGCAGGCGGTCGGGCTGGCCGTACTGGGCCTCGGCGGGGCCTTCCTCCTCGGTGCCCGCAGCAATCCCTTCTCGCTGTTGTTCACCCTCGGCGGCTTCATCGCGTTGCTGCTGCTGGCGCAGGCGGCCGCCTCGCGACCGGAGCTGATCGACGGCATCGGGGTTCGCGCGCTGTCCTGGTTCAACTCGGTACGCTCCCGGCCCGTGGACGCCGGGCTTGCGACCTGGCGCCGAATGTTGGGCCAACTGGAGTCGGTCAGCCTGGGCCGTCGCGATCTGTCGACGGCGTTCGGGTGGTCGCTGTTCAACTGGGTCGCCGACGTCGCCTGCCTGGCGTGCGCCGCCTATGCCACCGGTGGGCGGGCGTCGGTTGCCGGTTTGACGGTGGCCTACGCCGCCGCCCGCGCGGCGGGAACGATTCCCCTGATCCCCGGCGGCCTGTTGGTTGTCGAGGCCGTGTTGGTGCCGGGCTTGGTGTCCAGCGGGCTGACCTTGCCGGACGCCATCTCTGCGGTACTGATCTATCGGATGATCAGCTGGGTGCTGATATCAGCCGTCGGCTGGGTGGTGTTCTTTTTCGTGTTCCGCAGCGACAACGCGGCCGACCAGGCCACCGACGACTACGCGCCGGTCCTCAGCGAACCGCTATCGGTTGGGTCACCGCACCGCCCGCAGGTCCACTCACCGGCAGACCGGTCACCGGCAGGCCGCCCACGGGCAGTCCGCCGGGCAGTCCGCCTCCCGGTAGGCCGCCTTGAGCCTGCACGGCCTGCAGTAGCCCGAGCACCTGCGGCAGGCTGACCGCCAGCTTGCACTGGTCGGTCACCTCTTGGACCGGCGCGATGATCTTGGCCAGGTCGTCTTGGACCTTCGGGTTGGCCTCGAAGTGCGCCTTCAGGTTTGCCAGCGTCTGCGGGCCGGGCTGCTGCTGCAGCGCACCGGTCATCACCTGATTGGTGTCCGGGTGCGCGTCCAGGTAGTCGCCGGTCGAGGTGACGACCTTCCCCACGGTCCGGGCGATCTCGCTGGCCACGCAGGGGTCTTTGGCTGCGGTGGCCGAGGGTGCCGACGGGGTGGCCAGCAGCGTGGCCGTGACGGCACCACCCAGAAGGACAGGCACGGCGGCAAGGACGCCCTTGCCCGACAGACTGCGACGCATGGTGGCACGGGTGATGTTCACGAACTCTCCTCACGACTGGCAAGATTTCCGATCAGCCCCGGCCAGCCCGCCACATTGCGGATGACGCTTGACGATGCTCTGGTGTGCGTGCGATGCCCCCCGGCAGCTCCGGCAGATCGAAAGACGGCCTTTGCCTATCCTGGCAGTAACCACCTGATGCCGCCACCCGAGCACCGGTCAGCCTGGTCACAGTGTGGTTCCCGGACGGCATCGGAGCAGCTCAGAGGCGACGGAAACAGCCAGTGCAACAGGGTGCTGCGGTAGGCTCGCTGCACGCAGCGCACCGGTGCGGGCGAGAGCGGGGAGAGACGAAATCCAGCAGTTCATGATGCGCTTCAGCAGCAACCTGCGCAGATTCCGCTGGGTGGTCTTCACAGGGTGGTTACTTGCTGTGGTCCCCTCGCTCTACCTGGCCGCCACTCAGTCCGGCCACCTCACCGGTGGGGGCTTCGAGGTCCAGGGATCGCAGTCGCTGCACGTGCAATATCAGCTCGAGGATCATTTTCCCGAGCAGGGCGCCTCACCGCTGGCCTTGGTGGCCGCACCGCGCGCTGACGCCACCTATCGGGACATGCATGACGCCGTCGCGCTGCTCCAGCGGGCCGCCGGCGAGGTCCCCAGCGTGAAGGTGTTGCCGGATACGACGCAGCCGCCCCCGCGGCCCGACCGGCCTTACGTGGTGTCCCTGCGGGTGGACTTCAACAACACCGGCGCGGTCGACGTCGCCAAGAAGCTGCGCACGAAGCTGGGGGTGGAAGGCGAACATCCTGGCCGGGTCGAAAACGGTTCGGTCAACCTCTACGTGATCGGGCAGGGCGCACTCGGCGCCGCGGCATCGGCGAAGACCAAGCAGGACATCGGCGCAGCCGAGCGATGGAACCTGCCGGTCGTGCTGATCGTCTTGCTGGCGGTGTTCGGCTCACTGGCGGCCGCCGCAATTCCGCTGGCGCTGGGAATCGGCACGGTGATCGTCACCATGGGGCTGGTCTACCTGCTGTCGATGTTCACCGCGATGTCGGTGTTCGTCACGTCCACGGTATCGATGTTCGGCATCGCACTGGCGATCGACTACTCGCTCTTCATTCTGATGCGCTACCGCGAGGAACTGCGGGCCGGTCGCCAACCCCAGGAGGCCGTCGATGCGGCGATGGCGACGTCCGGGCTGGCCGTGGTGCTCTCGGGTCTGACCGTGGTGGCCTCCCTGACCGGGATCTATCTGATCAACACGCCGGTGCTGGTATCGATGGCAACCGGAGCGATCCTGGCTGTCTCGGTGGCGGTGCTGGCATCGGTCAGCCTGACCCCGGTGGTGTTGGCCCTGTTCGGCCGGGCAGTCGCCAAACGGTCGTCGCTGCTGCACTGGGCACGCGGCCCGCAGCTGGCCCAGTCCCGGTTCTGGACCAGCTGGACGGCTTCGGTGATGCGGCGCCCCTGGGTCTCGGCCTTGGTGGCCGCGGGATTCCTGCTGGCGCTCGCGGCGCCGGCGCTGTCGCTGTCAACGGGCAACAGCATGCTGCGCCAGTTCGACTCCTCCCACGAGATCCGCGGCGGAGTGGCCGCAGCAGCTCAAGCCCTGGGCCCGGGTGCGCTGGGGCCGGTCCGGGTGTTGGTCACCATCCCCGGCGCGAACGCGTCGGCGCCCGCCCACGCCGAGACCTTCGCCGCGATCCGCCAGGAGATGTCGCAAGCCCCCAACATCGCTTCGGTGTCCCCGCCGGTCTTCGGCAATGACGACAGCAGCGGCCTGCTGTCGGCCGTGCTGTCCGTCGACCCCGAAGACATGGCCGCTCGGACAACCGTCGACTGGATGCGTGAACACCTGCCGGCGGCGGCCGGCTCGCCGGCGGTCCAGGTGGATGTCGGCGGACCGACCGCGTTGATCAAGGACTTCGACGACCGAGTCGCGGCGGCCGAACCGATGGTGCTGGTGTTCGTGGCGCTGATCGCCTTCCTGATGTTGTTGGTCTCGATCCAGTCGGTGTTCCTGGCGCTCAAAGGCGTCGTGATGACGGTGCTGTCGGTGGCGGCTGCCTACGGCAGCCTGGTGATGGTGTTCCAGTGGGGTTGGCTGGAACGGTTCGGCTTCGCATCGACCGGTTCCATCGACACCTTCATTCCGCCGCTCGTGCTGGCGATGACGTTCGGTCTGTCGATGGACTACGAGATCTTCCTGCTGACCCGCATCCGTGAGCGTTTCCTGCAGACCGGGAACACCCACGACGCCGTCGCCTACGGGGTGAGTACCAGCGCGCGCACCATCACCAGCGCCGCCCTGATCATGATCGCGGTGTTCATCGGTTTCGCGTTTGCCGGCATGCCGCTGGTCGCCGAGCTGGGGGTGGCCTGCGCGGTGGCGATCGCGGTCGACGCCACGGTGGTGCGGCTGGTGCTTGTTCCCGCACTGATGGCGATGTTCGCTGAGTGGAACTGGTGGCTGCCTCGCTGGCTGGCCCGGATCCTGCCGTCGGTTGACTTCGAAAAGCCTTTGCCCACAGTTGATTTGGGCGACGTCGTGGTGATCCCCGATGACATCTCCGCCCTGATCACACCCAGCGCCGACCTTCGGGTGGTGGTCAAGTCGGCGGCCCGGCTCAAAGGGCTGGTTCCCGACGCGGTCTGCGTCAGCGACCCGTTGGCGCTGCGCGGCTGCGGCGTGGCCGAGGTCGCCACCAGCAAGATCGAAGCGGTGCGGGTCGCTTCCGGGCCGGCAGGACCGCCTGCGGCGGCGGGCGGCAGGGTGGTGAGCCATGCACTGGCCCGGCTGACCGGCGGCTGGCAGTCGCGTACCGGTACGGACCGGGCGCAGCCCCGCACCATCCGTCCGGTTCACCCGGTCACCGTGTGGCGGCGCCGGCTCGCCATCGCACTGGACGCGCTGGAAACCGAGTCCTGGGCGGCCACCGAGATCGGACTCGATTTCCCGGCGTTGACCCGGTGCCGCCCGATGGAAGCCGCCGCAGTCCAACTGCCCACCGGCGACCGGCTACAGATACCCACCGGCGCCGAAACGCTGCGCCTGGCCGGCTACCTGGCGCTGGCACGCAACAGCCCCCGCGACTACGCCACGCTAGCCGATCTGGCCGATGCGCTGGGCCCGAAAACCGTTGCTGGGGCACTCAGCGGAATTGATGCGTACTACTCTGGTCAACCAGCCGACGGACACTGGATGGCCACCCAGCTCGTCTGTCGACTCGCCGATCCGGAGCCCACCGCACGCGGCGACTACACCTCCGGCGACGATGCGCTTGGAGCGAGTACGGACTGGGAACACGTACAAGGGCGCTGCCTGGCAGTTGCCGTGGCGATGCTGGAGGAGGAGAGGTGACGTTGGCCGCGGACCGACGCCGTGGGCCGCTGCCCCGGCAGCCGTCCGGCGACACCGACCGGCCGGTCGAGTTCTGGCCCACGTCGGCTATCCGCGCTGCGCTGCAGACCGGCGACATCGCCACCTGGCAGCTCATCGTGGTGGCACTCAAGCGCGATCCCTACGGCCGCACTGCGCGCCAGGTCGAAGAGGTGCTGGAAGGCACCGAATCCTTCGGTATCGCTAAAGCTCTGTCGGAGGTCCTGACGCGTACCCGGGCGCACCTGGAGGCCAACGAGCGCGCGGAGGTCGCGCGTCACATGCGAGTACTGATCGAGCGGTCCGGATTGAGCCAGCAAGAGTTCGCCTCGCGGGTCGGAGTACCCGCCGACACGCTCGGTGTATACCTCAACGGCACGGTCAGCCCACCGGCCTCGCTGATGATCCGGATGCGCCGCTTGTCAGACCGCTTCGTCAAGCTGCACACCCGCGAAGCGCCCGACATCGTCTGACGCCGGTCGCCCCGCCCGGTGCGTCAGCGAGCGTGGATCGGTGACATCTCCAGGACCATCCACTGACCGCCGCGCTTGGTCAGCGTCACCCGCACCGGCACCACCGACTGCTTGACCTGCTGGTTGGCGATGGTCTGGACGCTACGCATCACAACCGCGACCCGCGCGGCCGACGGCCCGAGCGCCTCGACACCGGCACTGAGCGTCTGCGCCTCGACGGCGATGTTGCGGTTGGCCATGTCGGTGGCGGTCCGGCCGATGCTCTCCCGGAATGCGTTGACCCGGTCCGGGACCATGTAGGTCGCAGCCTTCTCGATCGATGCGTCCGGGTTGGCCGGCGAGACCGTGGCCGCAGCTTCGGCCATGGCGACGGCGGTCTTGACCGCCTCACCCGAGTCGGCCTCCAGGTCGCGGTCGGGAACAGTCCAGCGCAGGTATCCGAGCACCGCCGCGGCCACCAGCGCCGCGGCGGTCAGGCCGACCACCCCGAAGCGCAGGCCGGGCCGCTCGTTGTCGGTGCCGACCGTGACCGCGTCGCGGCGCAGCAGCACGAAGTTGACCACCATGCCCTCAACGATCAGCAGCACCAGCACCGAGCACAGCGACACGTACCAGAGCGGCCAGTCGAGTGTCAGCCCGACCAGCACCAGGCCGCCGATCGCGGCCAGCGGCGCGACGATGTCGACGGCCAAGACCCGCCACAGCGACTGCGATTTCAGCAGTTCCAGCTTGCTCATCGAATGGACCTCAATCGGGAAATCATCATATTGCCGGCGACGTCGGTGACGTCCAGGTGCAAAGCCCAGTGCACGGTCTGCGGCCTGCCTCCGACGTTCTCGGCGATCGAGGTGGCGATCACCATCACCGGGTCGGTACGGCCGGGGTTCGACGGCTTGTCACTGCCGGTGGCCGCCGGCTCGTCAAGATCGTGTTGCTCCAGCTCGATGGCGACGGCTTCGATCCGGCCGCTGCTGCGCGACTGGATCCGCTGCACCACATCACGGTAAGGCGCCAAGGCCGCGTCGAACTCGCTGTTGAGCTCGCCAACGGTCTTGTCGCGCAGCCGCGCCATGCCTTTCTCGACGTTCTCGGCGTTCAAGTTGATCAGCACACTGGTCCAACTGGCGGCGGTCTGTAGGACTCGACTGCGGTAACCGCGCTCGTTGACGTCCTCACGGTGCTGGTACAAGGTGATCAGACTGAACACCAACGCGGCCACCGCGACCAGGCCCAGGGCCACCGATCCCCAGCCGTAGCCGGAGAGGCCACCGCCCGAGGCCGCCGGAGCCGGCTTGCTGTGGGCGGTCTTCTTGGCGGCTTTCTGCGGCTCTTTCCCGCTGGCCTCTTCTTCAGCGTCCTGGTCCGCGGTGCTCTCTAGTGTGACGTCGTCAAGCTCGGTGATTTCATGGTCCACCTCGGCGGAGACGTCGGGTTGCTGCTCGTCCGGCATGGCGGTGACGCTACAGGAGAGCTGCAGCGTTCGTCGTGGAAGGATGGGCTGGTGACCTCACCAGCCACCCGATCCGGCCTTGATCTCACCTATATCGATAGTGGCGTCCGTCCGCAGGACGACCTTTTCGGTCACGTCAACGGCCGCTGGCTCGTCGGCTACGAGATGCCACCGGACCGTGCCACCGACGGAGCCTTCCGTGCTTTATTCGACCGGGCCGAGGTCCAGGTCCGCGATCTGCTCACTGAGGCCGGCGATTCAGCGAGGCTCGACGCAGGAGAGGCGAAGCTGGGATCGCCGCATGAGCCGAGCGAGTCGGCCGCGGCGGGTGCGGATGCGGTCGATACCGATGAGCGCCGGATCGGCGACCTCTACGCCAGCTTCTTGGACGAGGAGGCCGTCCGTGAGCGCGGCGTGGCGCCGCTGCGCCAGGAGCTGTCCGCGATCGACGATGCCGGTGACCGCGAGGCCCTGGCGCGGGTGGTGGGCGCAGGTCAGCGCACCGGGGTGGGCGGCGGCGTCGGGCTCTATGTGGACACCGACTCAAAGGACTCGACCCGCTATCTGCTGCACCTGAACCAGTCCGGCATCGGGCTGCCCGACGAGTCCTACTACCGCGAGGAACAGCACGCCGAGATCCTGGCGGCCTACCCGGGCCACATCGCGGCGATGTTCGCTCTGGTCTACGGCGGAGAACCGGACGAGCACGCCGCGACCGCGGCACGCATCGTGGCGCTGGAGACCCGGTTGGCAAGCGCGCACTGGGACGTGGTGAAGCGCCGCGACGCCGAGCTGACCTACAACCTGCGCACCTTCGCCGGGCTGCCGGACGAAGCGCCTGGCTTCGATTGGGCCGGCTGGGTGAGCGCTCTCGGCGTGCGCCCCGACGCCGCCGACGAATTGGTGGTGCGCCAGCCCGACTTCCTGACAGCCTTCGCCGGGCTCTGGGAGAGCGCGGATTTCGCCGACTGGCAGGACTGGGCACGGTGGCGGGTTATTCATGCTCGCGCCGGACTTCTGACCGAGGAGTTGATCGCCGAGGACTTCGAGTTCTACGGGCGCCGGCTGTCGGGTACCGAGCAGATCCGGGACCGCTGGAAGCGCGGCGTGTCCGTGGTTGAGTCCCTGATGGGTGATGCCGTCGGAAAGCTTTACGTGGCAAAGCATTTCCCGCCGGACGCCAAGGCACGCATCGACGAGCTGGTAGCCAACCTGCGCGAGGCCTACCGGGCGAGCATCACCAACCTGGACTGGATGACCCCGGCTACCCGGGAGCGGGCATTGGCCAAGCTGGACAAATTCACCGCCAAGGTCGGCTATCCCGCACGGTGGCGGGACTACTCAGCGCTGGTCACCGACCCAGCCGACCTGTACGGCAACTACTTGCGCGGTTATGCGGTCAATTACGACCGCGAACTGGCCAAGTTAGGCCAGCCGGTGGACCGCGACGAATGGTTCATGACACCGCAGACCGTCAACGCCTACTACAACCCGGGTATGAACGAGATCGTCTTCCCCGCTGCGATCCTGCAACCGCCGTTCTTCGACCCCGACGCCGACGACGCGGCCAACTACGGCGGTATTGGTGCGGTGATCGGGCACGAGATCGGGCACGGTTTCGACGACCAGGGCGCCAAGTACGACGGCGACGGCAACTTGATCGACTGGTGGACCGACGACGACCGCGCCGAATTCGGTTCCCGCACCAAGGCGTTGATCGCCCAGTACGAGACCTACGTGCCGCGTGAACTCGATGGTGAGCGGCACGTGAACGGCGCGTTCACCGTCGGGGAGAACATCGGCGATCTCGGCGGGCTTTCCATTGCTCTGCTCGCCTACCAGTTGTCACTGGCCGGCGCGCAGGCTCCGGTGATCGACGGCTTGACCGGTGTCCAGCGCGTTTTCTTCGGCTGGGCACAGGTGTGGCGCACCAAATCCCGTGAGGCCGAGGCGATCCGGCGTTTGGCGGTGGATCCGCACTCACCGCCGGAGTTCCGCTGCAACGGGGTGATCCGCAACATGGACGCCTACTACGAGGCCTTCGGCGTCACCCCGGACGACGCGCTCTACCTGGAGCCCACTTCGCGGGTCCGGATCTGGAACTGAGCACCAGGAGCGTGCGCTACATCTGCCAGTCTTGGGAACCGTCGTTCTTGGTGTAGCTGCCGACGGAGTTCTTCACCACGACGGGATCGCCGCTGCCGAAGTTGTCGTAGAACCACTTGGCGTTGGCCGGGCTGAGGTTGATGCAGCCGTGGCTGACGTTGCGCTTGCCCTGATCGGCCACCGACCACGGCGCGCTGTGCACGAAGCCGCCGCTGTTGTCGATCCGGACCGCATCCTGCACGGTGAGCTTGTATCCCCAACTGGAGTTCACCGGAACGCCGTAGGTGGAGGAGTCCATCACCACTGTGGGGAACTTCTCCAGCACGTAGTAAGTGCCGTTGGGGGTCTCGTGTCCACCGGCGCTCATCCCCATCGACATCGGGAAGGTCTTCTCCACCTTGCCGTCTCGGGTGATGGTCATCTGGTGTGTCTTGTCATCGGCGGTGGCCACCAGGGAGTCGCCGATGCGGAAGCTCGACTTGGTGCCGCCGGCGTCGATGTTGACGACGGTGTGGGCAGGCCAGAAGTTCAGCGGACGCCACCGCACCTGGCTCGGGGTCATCCAGTAGAACTTGCCGGACACCGGCGGGTTCGAGGAGATGTGGATGGCCTGCTCGGCCATCGCCTTGTCGGCGATCGGCCGCTGGAAGTCGATGATGATCGGCTTGGCGACACCCACCATCGAGCCGTTGACGGGGTTGAAGGTGGGTGGCAGGAACGGCGGCGTGCCGGTGAACGGCTCCGGGTTCTGCCCGACAACCGGTCCGGAGGCGGCCGCCGGCACCGCACCGGGCTGCGCCGGGGCTGCAGGGTCTACCGGGCCGGCCGGAACGGCCTGCGGGTCCGGGCCGGGGGGAACGCCCTCGGGCGCGATCCAGCGGCGCTGAGCCACGCGCCGAATCGCGTGAGCTTCCAACCCGACATCTACCTACCTCCGGTCACGATCTCGATCCAGTGTCTCACAGGATGGTTGCCAGCTAACTGCTACGACGGACGAAATGCGGCGTCAGGAGCGGACTGAAGTGGCCTTTAGCAGCACTTTTACCTGTCGGCGAAGTGGCGAACGTTACCGCGCGAGACGCGTCAGGGAACGACGAACAGGCGCTTGCTGGCCGCGATGCCGACTGCGGCGACACCGACCAACGCTGCTGAGGCCGCCAACATGGCCGAGGTCCCGGCCCGCTCGAAGAGCAGCCCGCCGGCCAGCGAGCCGCCGGTGATGCCGACCTGAAAAGCCGTCACGTAGAGCCCCGACGCACCGTCGGGATCGTCGGGCGCGGTGCGCATCGCCGCCGACTGCAGCATCGGCGACACCGCCATCGCCATTGCCCCCCACAGCACGATCGCGGCCGCCCCCACCACCGCCGTGCCGGTGGTGTGACGCCCGCCGATGGACAGCGCCGCCAGGACCACGAACGCCGCGGACATCGCAGCCATGCAGCCACCGGTGACCAACTTGGGCCGGTGGTCCACCGGTCGCGCCAGCAGCGGCATCGCGATCAGCCCCGCGGCACCGAACGCGGCCAGCAGCCACGCCAGGCGAGCCCCCGGGACGCCGACCACGTCGCCAATGATCACCACGATGAAGGTGTAGGAGATGAAGTGCCCGGTGACGGCGATCAGCATCAGCGTGCTCACCGCCACCAGTCGCCCATTGCGGTGGTGATGGTTCCCGACCAGCGCCAGTTGGTCGGTGCTCAGCACCAGGGCCGGCAGCGCGACTCGCGCGGCCAAAGTGATGGCCGCCGCCGCCACCGTGATCACCACTACAGCCAGCCGCCAGCCCCACAGCAGACTCATGGCCGAGGTCAGCGGGATTCCGACCACCAGTGCGAGGCTGGTGCCGACATAGATCGCCGTCGTCGCGCGGCCCGAATGGCTGGGTGGCACCAGCCGGGTGGCGATGGGCGCCAGCACCGACCACATCAGGCCGTGCGTGACGGCGCACAGCGCCCGGCCACCAGCCAGCACCGCGAAGTTCGGCGCCAACGCCGAAATCACCTGCGAGGCGGTCAGGCAGACCAGGGTGAGCAACAGCACCCGGCGGCGCGGCCAGAATGCGGTCCAGCGCACCAGCGGAAGCGTCGTCGCTGCTGCGACCACCGCATACCAGGCCAGCAAGGTCCCGACCAGCGCCTCACTCACGCCCAGGCCGGCCGAGATCGCGGGCAGCGCGCCGACCGGCAGGATCTCGGCGGTGGCGTAGATGAAAGCCGCAGCGGACAGGATCGCCAATCGCGCCGTGGTCTGTGGCGTCCACGGCCTCAATCGGGTATTTCCGGTTTCAACAGTCATGTATTGGGGGCAGCGTCGAGTGGTGTGTGGCGCAAGGCGCTCCCGGTAACTGCTGGATCACATGGTAACGGCGACAGGGTCAGGAACGAACCAACCGCGCGATCGCGGCGGAGGCTTCGGTGAGTTTCGCCTCGGCCTCCGCGCCGCCGGCTGCGACGGCCCCGCTGACGCAGTGACCCAGGTGTTCATCAAGCAGGTTCAGCGCCACCGACCGCAGCGCACTGTTGACCGCGCTGATCTGGGTCAGGACATCGATGCAGTACTTGTCTTCCTCGATCATCTTGGCGATGCCGCGCACCTGACCCTCGATGCGGCGCAGCCGTTTGGCGTAGTTGTCTTTGCGCGGGGAGTACCCCGGAGCCTCGGTGGTCATGGTGCCCCCAACAGTCGGTTCATCTGATTGATCTCGGTTTGCTGAAACGGCAGGAGCGATTGCGCGATGCTGATCGCCTCCGGACTCTCGCCGTGTCCGATCTCGTTCTGCGCCATCGTGATCGCGCCGCGGTGGTGAGCGATCATGGTCTGCAACCACAGGGTGTCGAATGCCGGTCCGCGCAAATTGCGCAGCTTGTCCACGGTGGCCTTGTCCACCATGCCGGGAATGTCAGCGGCTTGGTCCCGGCCGGAATGACCGCCGGGGATCTCCCACTGCAACAGTTGCGCCTGGCATCCCTGCAGTTCGGTGCGCTGCTGGGTTGCACTTTGATCGGCGAACGCCACCAATGCCGGGTCGGCGCTTTGCACCGGCACCATGGCCGCCAGCTCCAAGGCCTGCTGGTGGTGGAGCACCATATCTTCCAGAAACCGCACGTCGACGGGGCTGCCGACGGTCATTCCCACCGCACTGGTCGACGCCTCGGGCACCGGGGTGGGCCCGTGATGGCACCCGCCGGCGGCCAGGCCGACAACTGCCGCGACGGCGGCGGTAAGAACCGATCTCATGCGCCCACTTTAGCGCATACCCCCGCGGGGTATTAATTCGTTTTGCCCGGTTCGGCCCTACCGGCATACTGAGCTGGTGAATTCTGGGAACACCAACACCGCTGGGGCGTCCGTCGACATCAAACCGCGCAGTCGTGACGTCACCGACGGCCTGGAGAAAACCGCCGCCCGCGGCATGTTGCGCGCCGTCGGCATGGGCGACGAGGACTTCGCCAAGCCCCAGATCGGCGTGGCCTCGTCGTGGAACGAGATCACCCCGTGCAACCTGTCGCTGGACCGGTTGGCCAAGGCCGCCAAAGAAGGCGTCCTGGAGGCCAGTGGTTACCCGCTGGAATTCGGCACTATCTCGGTCTCCGACGGCATCTCGATGGGCCATGAGGGGATGCACTTCTCGCTGGTCTCGCGCGAGGTCATCGCCGACAGTGTTGAGACCGTGATGTGCGCCGAGCGATTGGACGGCTCGGTGTTGCTGGCCGGTTGCGATAAATCGCTGCCCGGGATGCTGATGGCCGCGGCACGCCTCGACCTGGCCGCGGTCTTCCTCTATGCGGGATCGACTATGCCGGGCTACGCCCAACTATCCGACGGCACCGAGCGCGAGGTAACGATCATCGACGCGTTCGAGGCGGTCGGTGCCTGTTCGCGCGGGCTGATGTCGCAAGAGGACGTCGACATCATCGAACGCTCGATCTGTCCCGGCGAGGGCGCCTGCGGTGGCATGTACACCGCCAACACCATGGCCAGCGCGGCTGAGGCGCTGGGCATGTCACTGCCGGGCAGCGCCTCCCCGCCGGCGATCGATCGGCGCCGTGACGGGTATGCGCGCGCCAGCGGCCAGGCCGTGGTGGAGTTGCTGCGCCGCGGCATCACGGCCCGCGACATCTTGACCAAGGAGGCGTTCGAGAACGCGATCGCGGTGGTGATGGCGTTCGGTGGATCGACCAACGCGGTGCTGCACCTGCTGGCGATCGCCCGCGAGGCCGAGGTGGATCTGACCCTGGCCGACTTCTCTCGGGTGGGTGCCAAGGTGCCGCACCTGGCGGACGTCAAGCCGTTCGGGGCGCACGTCATGTACGACATCGACAAGATCGGCGGGGTGCCGGTCATGTTGAAGACCTTGCTGGAAGCCGGGCTACTGCACGGCGACTGCCTGACCGTCACCGGAAAGACCATGGCGGAGAACATCGCTGAGCTCAATCCCCCGGTCGTCGACGGCAAGGTGCTGCACGCACTGACCAACCCGATCCACCCGACCGGCGGCATCACCATCCTGCGCGGCTCGCTCGCCCCGGAGGGCGCTGTGGTGAAGTCCGCCGGCTTCGACAGCGACGTGTTCGAAGGCACCGCACGGGTTTTCGACGGCGAGCGGGCGGCGCTGGACGCGCTGGAAGACGGCACGATCAGTGCCGGCGACGCCGTGGTGATCCGCTACGAGGGCCCCAAGGGCGGCCCCGGGATGCGGGAGATGCTGGCGATCACCGGCGCCATCAAGGGCGCGGGTCTCGGTAAGGACGTCCTGCTGCTGACCGACGGCCGGTTCTCCGGCGGCACCACCGGCCTGTGCGTCGGCCACATCGCCCCCGAAGCGGTGGACGGCGGACCGGTGGCGTTCCTGCGCGACGGGGACAAGATCCGCCTCGACGTGGCCAACGCGACCCTGGACGTGGTGGCTGATCCGGAGGAATTCGCCGCCCGCGCCCAGGGTTTCACCCCGCCGCCGCCGCGCTACACCACCGGCGTGCTGGCCAAATACCGCAAGCTGGTGGGCTCCGCGGCTATCGGCGCCGTCTGCGGCTGAGGCTTCGCCTCGATTCACCGCCGGGTGGGATCCCATACGCGCGAGAATCCGAATTCATTGAAGTCCTTGATATTTCGTGTAGCGAACTCATCAATACCGTGGTGGCGCAGGGTCAGCGCCAGCCGGGCGTCGAAGAGTCGTCGACGCGCGATTCCAGGCGTAGCCGCCAACGCCCACACCTCGTTCATCACCGACGCGTTCTCGATCAGCGCCCACCGCCGATTGTGGCGGAACGCTTGACACATCGCGGCGGCAGCGGGAGCGTCGAGAGGCTCCTGCAGCACCGCGGGATTCCGAAGCAGCTGATACAACTCCATGAGCACGAGTTCACAAACCGCGACGTCGCTACGGCTGGCGCACTCACCCAGAAACGCCACCGCAGCATCATTCTCGGCACAATCCTGATTCGCCGCATACAGCAGTACGTTCGTATCGATCGACAGCACGGATTCTCTACATCTCGTTGGCGAGTTCACGCCACGCATCTTCGGAGGCACGAAATGTCCCGAGCCGCCGCGGCGCCGGCGGTTGCCACTGCCCGGATGCCGTGCCCTGTTCCGGATAGATCTGCACCATGTGCTCAAGCCCGCGACGAATCACTTCCGCGAGGGTCATTTCGTGGTCGCGGGCGATCCGTTTTGCGTCACGGTAGAGCTCGTCCGGGATTTGCACCTGAGTCCTACGCATACATCAAATCTACATCTACATTGGTTTGGCATCAATGCCCTCGCGCCCCGGGAACGCGCTAGCTCACCACGCCCAACGCGAAGCCATCCCAGCCCTTGACCCCGACCGTCTGAACCGTGGTGGCCTGCAACCGCGGATGCTGGCCCATCAGCTCCAGCAGGTCCCGGCTGCCGCGGGCCGTCGCGTCGTCGGCGCGCACATCCAGGATCGCGCCCTCACGGATCACGTTGTCCACCACAATGACCGAGCCGGGATGGCAGAGCTGCACCGCCCAGTTCAGGTAGCCGACGTTGTTCTCCTTGTCGGCGTCGATGAACACCAGGTCGAACGGCTCACCGGACAGCGTCGGCAGGGTGTCCAGCGCGGCCCCGACCAGAATCTGCACCCGGTCACCGACACCGGCACGGTCCAGGTTGGCCCGGGCGACGTCGGCGTGCTTGGGCTGGTACTCCAGTGTCACCACGGAGCCGTCGGGGCCGACGGCGCGCGCCAGCCAGATGGTGCTGTAGCCGCCCAGGGTGCCGATCTCCAGGACTCGCTTGGCTTGGGTGGCGGTGGCCAGCAGGTTCAAGAACTTGCCCTGTTGCGCCGAGACCGCGATGGTCGGTAGCCCGGCCTCATCACTGGCGGCCAGCGCCGCGTCCAGTGCCGGGTCTTCGCCGACGAACAGGTGATCCAGCAGGGTATCGACATCGCGGGGCGTGGGGGTTGCAGTCACTTCACCGAGGCTAGCCCGTGGTCGCGGATCCGGCACGGCCCTTTACGGGGGCGACCCGACCCCCGTCTATCCCTGCCTCGAACATCACGTTACACAGTTACTTCACTATATTAGTGATGTATCGTTGTTTTCTGAAGTACAATCACATGGTGTCATCCTCTGTTGACCGGCTTGTGAATGCTTTCCAGGCCGTGTACCCCGGAACAGTGCGTGCGCGTCCGGGGCCCGGACCGCACCGCGATGCGCTCGTCACACTGGACGACACCGCCACATTCCTCGTCCGGTGGTTGCCCACCGGCTGGCCACAGCACGTCGCGCAAGCCTTGGACGACACACCCCGGCCGGACATCCTGGTTGCGCCGCGGATGTCGCCAGGTGCCAGGAAGATGGCGCACGACGCCGGAGTGGGCTGGGTGGACGAGTCCGGTGCGGCTGCTATCTACTACCGCGACCCGAAGTCCGGGACGCTCATCGCCATCGACGTGAAGGGCACGCCACCGCTACCGCTCGACACCCGGCTCGGCTGGCGTCCGACCTCTCTGGCTGTCTGCGAAGCCCTGCTAGCCGGTGCCGCCGTCCCGACGGTGAATTCCGTTGTCGCCGCTACCGGTATCTCGATGGGAAGTGCCGCCGAGGCGTTGAAGTTCCTTGCGAAGGATGGCCACCTCACCAGCAATGCTGCCCGTGGCCCCCGGTCGGCTCGCGAGATCGTCGATCGAGATGCACTGCTTGTGGCCTATGCCGATGCCGCTGAGCGGTTGCGGTCACCGACCTCCCTGCGCGTAGGAGTTTTGTGGCGTCACCCAGTCGCGGACACGATTGACTTTGGTCGGATCATGGATAAGCACGCCATCCCGTGGGCGGCGACGGGCGCCCTCTCGGCGAGCGTGCTGGCCCCCGCGCAGACCGAAGTGTCACCTATGGAGATTTACGTCTCGGGCCGCACACCGAGCGATCTGGCCCGCGCAGCCTTCGCAGCAGGGCTGCGAGCAATCGACGGAGGCCGCTTGTTGTTGCGCCCCTTTCCGACACCCGCCGGCGACAGGCTGACCAACCTGGATGCTCACGGCTTCCGGTCGATGTTGTGGCCGCGCGTCTACGCGGATCTACGCACCGCAGGCGTGCGCGGAGAGGAAACCGCCGAGCACCTACGAGAGGTCATGATGAAGTAATCGACGACGAACCTCAGCGTTCCGACGCGTTATCTGCGGACCTTTGCGCTGTCGATGAGTGCGACGACGGTGGCTCGATGCGGTTCCCAGGCCGGTCCGATGGTGCGGGGTGCGTGCCAGGTGGCCCGTGAATCCAGCTCACCGTCGAGGTAACGCCAGCGGCATGCGTTGCGGTGCACGTCGCCGGCGGGGGTGGTGGGCAGCCGCATCTCATCAGCCAGGAGAATCGAATCCGCTTGAATGCCATGGTGTTCGAGCAGTGCAGACTGGATCATCGGCATCAACTTGTTGAGCTCGGGCTCACCGACCCGGCAGCTGACCTCCTGGACCACCACCAACCGCTCACCGTCATCGGTGAACACCGCACCGCGCCCCGACAGCAACGCCGCGTGACGCTGCTGCACCGTGGCCTCCAGGTCACCCGCGCGGAAGTTCACCCCCTTGACCGCCACCAGATCGACGCAACGCCCCAACACAAACAACTCCCCGCGACGGACAAACCCCCGATCCCCCGTCCGCACACACCACCCACCACCATCAGCGGCGAGATCCGCCCCAAAGCTCTGATCATCACTTGCCGGCACACCCCAATACCCTTGGGCGACAGCAGCACCACCGACCCAGATCTCCCCGATCTCATCGGGCCCACATTCACACCGCGTATCCGGATCCACAATCGCCACCGGCTGACGCGGGCGCCCACATCCGGCCACCGCCAGCGCGTCGGGATCATCGGGGCCGGTATCAAGCGCCCACCCCGACCGCATCCCAGCCCGATCGATGCAGCGCACCGCCGGAGAATCGCAACCTCCGGCCACCAACCAGGTGGCCTCCGCCACCTCGTACACCGGCCGCCACACCTCAGAGCGAAAACCCGCCGCGGTAAACGCCTCAGCAAACACACCCATCGAGGCCGCCAACGACGGACCGACACCGCCAATCACCGCAGAAGACACACTCGAGAAATCCAGGCCCGCAGGCTGCGCCGGGCTGCTGCGCTGCACACACCACCGATAGGCGGCCTCCGGGGCCAGCATCACCGTCGCCCGCCACCGCGACACCGCCTCCAGCCAGCACATCGGCCGCTGCACGCACGCCGCCGGCGCCATCAACACTGCCGAGCCCCCGGCATAGATGCTCGCCAACACCACACCGACCAATCCCATCGGCTGATGCACCGGCAACCACGACACCGCCAGCGCATGCGGATCACCCAGCCACGCCGCACCGATGCCCGCCAAACTGGCCATCAGGTTGGCGTGCGTCACCACCACCCCCCGAGGACAGCGCACCGAACCCGCCCAGTACCCGATCAACGCCACCGAATCGGCGTCCACCCCCGGCGCCACCCACTCCTGGGAATCACCGTCGCCGGCGTCGCACCACACCAACGGCTCCCCACCAGCACGCGCCACCAGCATCTGCACCGCCGAAACCACACTGGGCGGCAACGACCCCGGACCCACCGCGAATCTCGCCCCCACATCGGCGATCACTGCCGCCAGCCGCGGCCCC
>NZ_LT546166.1:906285-1321072 GCF_900078685.2 Mycolicibacter icosiumassiliensis
GGCGTGGTTGAAGGTGTTGAAGAAGTTGGAGCCCGCAGCGCCGCCGGCACCGCCATTGCCGGCGTTGCCGGCCAGCGCCCCGGTGCCGCCATTGAGGTGGGCCGCGATACCATCACTGACACCCGTCGCACCGTTGCCCCCGTTACCGCCGTCACCGCCATTACCGCCGGTGCCGCCGTCGCCGATGAAGAATCCACTGCGGCCCCCCGCCCCACCGACACCGGCCGCACTGCCAAACACACCCGCGCCGTTGCCGCCATTGGCGAAGGTGCCATCGGCACCGGCGACGCCGTTGCCCCCGGCCCCGCCAGCGCCGCCGTTGCCGAACAGCCAGCCCGCCGCATCACCACCGGCACCGCCCGCGCCGGCCCTCGCCGCCCCGGCGTGGGCAGCTTCGCCACCGGCGCCGCCGTCACCACCATTGCCCATAATGGTGCCGCCGGTTCCACCGTGGCCTGCTGCCGGACCAATCGTGGTCACACTGACGCCAGCGTCACCGCCGGCACCACCGTTACCGAACAAGCCGGCCGCTCCACCGTCACCGCCGGCCACACCGGGATCGGCGCTGGCGTCGTAGCCCGCCCCGCCGTCACCGAACCACAAGCCGCCATCGCCACCGTTGGGATCCGTGGCGGTACCGGCGGTTCCATTACCGATCAGATAGACACCGGCGAACTGGTTGATGGCGTTGTCGACGGATTCACCGAATGAGGAGTTGATCCACGCCTCCATACCGGTGTGCATCGGGGTGTAGATCCACTGATCGACGAACTGCGCCATGTTGAACGTGGAGGCCGCGGCGAGAGGATCCAGCACCGAGGACACCGAGGCCGCACTATCACCGGTGAACGAGGCGTCCAACGTCTGCACCCAGCTGCTCACCTCGGCCCCCAGACTGGGATCAATGTTGGACAGTGAGTCGATGATCGGATCCAACATCACATCGAGCTCATCGGCGTTAGCTCCTGGGGCGCCGGTCAACGGGGCTACGCCAAAGGCGAGGAACGCGCCCACCGCGCTGGTGGCACCCATTACCGGCGTAGCGCGCAGTGGGTTTGTCTTGCTGGGGCGGCCCTGTCGGCCGCTGCTGGAATGACTCATCGGGGAAAACCTTCCTAAAAGAACCGGGCTGAAAGAGCTGGGGAAACGTGCCAGTGGACGCGAGTGGGGCGGATCAGAACCAGGACGCAACGTCTGGGAATAGGGCAGACAACCCCGTGGCCGTAGCATCCGCGGTGGCCGCCGCACTGGAACTGTCGCCGAACAAATCATCGAGAATTGTCGGGATAGTGAAGCCCGCCAACGGCACCCCTACATCCAGAGTTACGGGGGGGCTTGCATTCCCGCCAGCACTAAGAGCTAAGCCCGAGCCGACGGTCGCGGTCGGGTCGGACCATCCCGAACCCAGCAGCCCGCTAAGGGTCTGAGACAGCGCCTCCCACGCCCCAATGGGCCCGATCGGTTGACTGTTGAGGGTCAGGGTGCCGACGGAGGGAACACCGGTGAACTGCAGGCCGACGCTGTTGAACAGCGAACCGCCCACCGCGGGAACGTCATTGCTACCCGACACGTAATTGGCTACCTGCACACTGCCGGTGCTCAGCAACCCACCAAAGGAAATATCGAGCTCCGTCATGGTCATCCCCGGCGGGAACTCCGAGCCGATCAGACTGTTGATCGTCGGCAACAACGAATCGAGGTTCAGGTCGGCGCCGTTGAAGAAGGCGCCGGTCATATTGGCCAGGGTGGTGTTGAAGCCATCGCCGTCGGTGATGCTGTTCGACAACGCCACCCACGGGGCGATCATCGGACCCAACGCCCCCATCACGATGGCGCTCTCCGGGGAACCCAGCCAGTTGATGATCGGCTCAATCAGCCCGGCCTCACTGGCCGGCAGGTAGCCCGGAATCTCCCCGAACATCAGGGCGTGATTCCCGATCATGGTGTGCTGCAGCACCATCGACCCGATGCTGCCCGGAGTCCATCCACTGCCCTCGGTGAAACCCCCGAGGCTCGTACCCTGCAGGCCGATGCCGGTCAATACGTTGTCCAGGTTCGTCTGGATCTGCTGCATCACGCTGGCCAGGGTGCTGCTGGTGGGGTCGTTGGTGAATTCGTTCCACAGGTTGGACTGGTTGGCCAGCGCCTGCTGCCACCCCACCCCGGGAGCCAAATAGAAATTCTGAATCAGCGTCGAGGCGTTCTGCGCCGCGGTGTTGTACTGATCGAGCCACGGGGCCGCCAGACCTGACTCGCCGGAGGCCAGGGCTACCTCACGAAGAGTGGCCGACCCAGGCACCTGCCCCACACTCGGAGGCGCAAACACGACAAAGCCGGCGCCCACAAGGACGGCACCGGCGGTCGCGAAGGAGCGAAGGCTAGTTAAGCCTAGAGACGCCCCCCCCCCCCGCTGGATCGCGACAGCGCGCGAGTGCGCGTCGGTGGTGTGCTGAGAAGCCATGGAAGAGGTCCCTTCGCTGTGGTGAGTGGATACGTCAAATGTCATGGAGGCCGGCTGCACAATGCCTCCTTGGATGGGTTTCGGCTCAGGCAAATTCAAGGTGTAGGCAAGTAAACGTGAGGACTCCCAGTTTTTCGATCACCTCGGCTGAATTCGCGTCATTTCTGGGCAGTACCGGCAACCCTCAGCAGAAAGCGATACCGCTGTTCAATGTGGTTTTTATGCCTGTCTGGCGAACAGTTCTGGACACCCTTGGTCGTTCATTGAGAAAAGATTTAGAGGGCCCGCCCAAGATTCCCGGGTGATGATGGATTTAGTTCGCCGAAATGCTGCTATTCTGTCTTGAACAGCGTTTTTATCAAATTTCACGTTTGCTATCACCGCGTCGCGGCCCCGCCCGATGAGGCCACGCTCGCCGCACCCGACGCGAGCAAAATACCGACTGATTGAAACAAATACGTCGGTTGATTCCTAAGCGATACACACCGTCTTCACCGGTGAACGCTGGCGGGGGATCTTCAGCCATCCGGCCCCCTGCCCACGCCGAACCGACCCTTTACCCCATACCCCTATGGGGTATATAGTCAAGAAACACCGCGGCGTCTGCCGCGGATGACAGAGGAAGGTGCGACACATGGCTAACGACGAGGATGGGACCCTACTGACGTGCGGCCACGACGGCTGTGGATGCCGCGTCCGTATCGAGACTGCGTGCCACTGCCCCGGTGCAGACGTGAGCTACCGCTGCACCTGCGGCGACGAACTGGTAGCCGTCAACAGCTGACAACAGACGGCGCCGGTGACGCACAACCTCGACCGTTGTGCGTCACCGGCGCCTGCTCTTGGTCTACACCACCGAGGACTGTCTAGCCGGCTCGGCACCAAGCGCACTAGGTAGGCCAGCGTCGCAGTCGATCTCACCTCATCAACAGCACGTTGGCCGGCACGCCTGCAGTCACATCGCCTGCCGAGACCACTTAAGGCTAATGGGGACGACGCCCAGACAATAGTGCAGTATGTGCCGGCCTGAAATGGATCTCGAAAAGATCCTTCAACCAGGCCATGATCTCGTTATCGTCGGCATCCATTCCCGGGGTCGTCAACTGGTCGTCCGTATCACTGAGCCACAGCATAAATTGCCAAGCCTTCGATTGGTTGACTAAGCCGAACTCATTCGGCGCATCGAGCGGCGCCAGCATGAAGTTGAAACCACCGTTCCGCGCCGACCAGTAGACCTGCAACTTGCAGTCGGAACCACGGTAGAACGTCGCCCACGCTCGACGATCTCCATATGTCAGGTCATCTTGTACTTCATCGATCTCCAAACCCGCGCAGGACAACGCGGGGCCCAGGAACTGGTCCAGCTCCATTGGCTTCATGGTCAGTTATCTCCTTCGTACAACCACGCATTACCGTATTGTTGATAGCCATACCGAGAAGCGTTTTCCTTCATGAAATTTATCTCAGCAGCGGAGAACGACAACCTGTCTACCCTCGCCAGTTTCTCAACGCTTTCGAAGCCCTCAGGCATTAAATATTCAATCCGCGGCACGCCTTCTTCCATCTGAGCGCGGAGAAACTGTTCGTTTACCTGCCAAGCCAAGTCTCGCTGCTGTGTTTCACTAAATCCATTGGTCAGCGCGTTCCAGGTTCGGTCGCCCGTATCGAAGTAGATGCCACCCTGGCCTCTGGCCTCGCCGATGTAGCCACTGTCCTGGCCGTCGAACCTGCCCAGCACAACGCGGCCCGGGTTGTCGCCCACGTAGTGGGTAGACATATCAGCGACTTCCTCGCTCAAGCCTGCCGTCGGGCCTCCGTGCCTGCTCGCATAGTTGAGGTCCATGGCCGAGTATTCCGCCCACGGATGGTAGGTAGCCGGCACGTCGAATCCGACCTCTGCATAGGACGAAACCACCGGGCCGGTGTCGAGTACACCGCGGCCGATCTCACCCATCCCCGCCCGAATTTCCGCCCCCTCCGCACCGAACGGCACGGTGACGGCGGCGGCACTGACATCGAAAGCCTTCTCGCCCAGAAAATAGGCGGGGCTCGGCGCGTTCAGGGCGTCCTTGACTTGGCCGACACCCGCACCGACCGGGTCGATGACGGTGTCGCCAAGCCCCTTGGCCAGGCCACCCCACGATTCCAGGACACCAGGGGCGCCCGGTCCGCCCTGTCCGAGCAGGTTCTTGACGGCCGCTTCGGTGGATCGCCAACGGTCCCCGAACGCATCACCAAACCCCAGCGGCGCCCGCCGCTGCGACTCGGGGGTAACGTAACGCGGCAACGGCTGCTGCGCCTGCACCACCGCCGCGTTGATCCGCGCTTCAATCTGATCCGGCGGGACGCCGTCGTTGGCCATGACCTGCCGAGCCAAGACCTTGAAGCTCTCCACGTCCGCGGGGTTCAACGGCGATGGCGCGGCGCCGGCATCGAAGCTGCGCGCCACGACATCGGGCTCATAGCCGTCCTGGACCCGCAGGTTGGTCAACGCCGCCTGCAGAGACTTGCTATAGGCGCTGCGGATCTGAACAACGTTGGAAAGCACCGTCCGCGTATCGGCTGTCGCGCCGGCCCAACACTTTTCGATCAGGGCGTCGACATCGTCGCCGTGCAGCTGGTACCCCAAATAGTGGGTGTTGTAGTCGGCCAGATACTCGTCGTAGCCCCGCAGATTGGCGTTGAGCGCCTCGATCTGCTTTCCGCAGCTCTGCCGGGCCTGGGCTAGGGCGGCGGCGATGCTCTCCAAGTCGGCCGCGATCTGGCCGAGTTGGGCGTTGGTGGCGTGCAGGCTCTCTTTGACCCGTTGCACTTCGGCGCCGTTGTTGATCGGCTGCGCACCGTTCTCCCGGTTGTACTGCTCGAAGTGCTGTTGGGCGGTGCGGAAGGTCGCCTCGGCCGCGGTGGACGAGCCGGCCGCCGAATGAAACGCCTGCGCCAGGAAGTTGATCTGGGTGGGGCTGCCGGCCTGCACGCTGTCATCAATAGCCCACGGGTCACCGCCCGCGGCGGCAACAAGCTCACCGAACCCCAGATACTGCAGGCTCGGACGACTCACGGCGCACCCGCGCTACTCGCCATCGTCAGATCATGACCGACACCGCACCGCAGCGCACGTCACCGCACACCCTCCTTGGCGAACACCACCCGCAGCACATATCCCAACTCCGGGCCCATCACCATTTCGGCCAGTTCGCAGAACGTCGCGACGAATTCCGGCCCGTGCGGCGGCCGCGTGTCACACAGGTGGTGTGCAATCTCATGCAGCACCACCAGTTCTCGCAGCGCCCAGTCCACGCCGCGCTGATCTGGTACGGCGATAACGCCCGCCGCACCGAGCTTTTCGTAGTGTGCCGCGGTGGTGCCGCGACGTGCGCGCACGGTCAGCTCGGCAGAATCCGGCCACCGAGCCTGCACCGTCGACAGCGCCAGGACGTCCTCGACATAGCGTCGGACGGCGGCTACCGAACCGAAGCGGGCCTCGGGCGGCAACGTCAGCGCGGTGCCGAAGAACTCCACACTGCGCCTGCCGGTCTCGCCGGCGCGGTCGAACAAGGTGCGGACGAAGACCTCCGCGGCGTAGACCTTGGCGCGCTGACCGTCGCGCTCTGAGGCGCCTTCACTCAATGTTCCAGCGCGGACCGCGCCACCGACAGCTCCGCATTGTCGCCCAGCCGGGCTTTGCGCCCGGCGCGATCCCCGGCTCGTCGTGCCGCCGACGAATACCCCGCCGACGCACTGGTGGCCCGCCAGGTACCCCGCGCCTTGGAGGTACCACGGTAGAAGTCGCGTAGTTCGAGTTCCTTGTTGCGCAACGCAATCGCGGTTCCGGGCGGCCTGCTCCGATCCTGCTCGGCATCCCGTCGGGTCTCGTCGCGGGCTTCGGACAGCCGCTGGCCGACGCGCGCGCCGAAGGCCAGATGGAAGTTCAGCCGGGCGGTGATGGTGGGGGTGGGGCGGTGCTCGCCGGTGGCGATATAGGCGTCCGAGGCCCGGACCATCTGCACGACCAGGCTGGCGTAGAGGGCGTGGGTGGCGTCGATGTCCTCGGCGAACCCGTAGGCGTAGACGTAGGTCGAATTGGTCGCCACGTCGCAGCGCACGTCGTTGGCCGCGGCGATCCCCACAAACAGCTGCACATAGGTGCGCAGTCCCCGGGCGCCGGGCTCGCCGATGGTGATGGTCCGCTGCACCGGCGCGGTGGCCGCGGTCCGGGTGGCGGAGTGTGCCCGGGCCACCGCCAGGTCGATGGAGGTCGCGGTGGCCAGCCGTTGCGCCGCCGCCATGAACGCGTCGGCTTCGTGGGCGTTGTCGGTGCCCTCGGCCTGGCGCAACAGGGCGGCGATCCGCGCCAACATCTTGTCGTCGGTGCTCATGGCCGCCACGCTAACCGACGTCGGCGACACCGCGCCGACCGCGACTCACAGGTGCGCGTCGATCCAGCCCACCACGTCGTCGAGCACCTGCGCACGCTCAGGCTCGTTGAATACCTCGTGATAGAGCCCCGGATACACGGTCAGCTGCACGTCGTTCGAACCGACGCACTCCACCAGCCGCGCGCTGCCTTCGGGGGGCACCAGACCGTCGTCGCCGCCGTGCACCACCAGCAACGGCACCGTGAGGGCCTGCGCCCGCGTCGGCATGGTCTCGCCGACCTTGATCAGCGCCCGCGCCACCCCGGCCGGCACCCGGCCGTGGTGCACCAGTGGATCCTCGTTGTAGGCGGCCACCACCGCCGGGTCGCGCGAGACCAGGGCACTGTCGAGTTTCTCCACCGGCAGGCTCGGCGCGATGGCCCCGACCGCTTTGGCGACGAACGCCAACCCCGGCGACACCGTGTCGGTCATGGCCACCGCGGGCCCGGACAGCACCATCAGCTGGTAGTCGTCGGGGCGGTCGACGCCGTAGCTGAACACGATCGCCCCGCCCATGCTGTGCCCCAGCACTATGCGCGGCAGCCCGGGGTGCTCGCGGGCAGCGATACCGGCCAGCGTGTGGAAGTCCCCGGTGTACTCCGACATATCCCGGCACAGCACGCGCTTGCCGCCCGAGCGCCCGTGTCCGCGGTGGTCCAGCGCGTAGGTCACCAACCCGGCCGTACCGAACCGCTGCGCGACGTGGTCGTAGCGACGGGCGTGCTCACCGAAGCCGTGCGAGAGCACCACCACGGCGCGCGGCGGTACGTCCGGCGTCCAGGTGTCGTAGACGATCGAAACCCCTCGCACGCCTTCAAAGGTTCGCTCGGTGCGGGTCACAGCCATCAGGGCAGCGTAACGGGCAAAGCGCCCGCCCAGGTAACCTCGCCAGCCATGGGACGAGTCGAAGGCAAAACTGCGCTGATCAGCGGCGGGGCGCGGGGCATGGGCGCGGCACACACCCGGGCGCTGGCCGCCGAGGGCGCCAAGATCGTGATCGCTGACGTCTTGGAGGACGAGGGCAGCAAACTCGCCGACGAGCTGGGGGCCGACACCGCCCGGTTCGTCCGCCTCGACGTCACCCAAGCCGACCAATGGCAAGCGGCCGTGGCGACCGCGGTCGAGGCGTTCGGCAGCCTCAATGTCTTGGTGAACAACGCCGGGATCGCCAAGTACAACACCATCGAGAACTTCGACGCGGCCGCCTGGCAGCAGGTTCTCGACGTCAACCTGACCGGAACCATGCTGGGCATGCACGCCGCCGTCGCCCCGATGAAGGCCGCCGGCGGCGGCTCCATCATCAACATCTCCTCGGTCGAAGGGATGCGTGGCACCGCCGGCCTGTACGGCTACGTCGCGTCGAAGTGGGGGGTGCGCGGGCTGGCCAAGGCCGCCGCCGTGGAGCTGGCACCGCACAACATCCGGATCAACAGCGTGCTGCCCGGGCTGATCCGCACCCGGATGACGATCGCGGTCCCCGACGACTCGCTGCAGATTCCGCTGGGCCGGGGCGCCAAGTCGGCGGAGGTGTCCACCGCAGTGGTTTTCCTGGCCTCCGACGAGTCCTCCTACATGACCGGGTCCGATCTGGTGATCGACGGAGGCTTGTCCGTGGGCATCCCGCACAAGACCAGCTAGGACAGCATTCTTCCAGCTAAGAGCACCCGTCGGGGCAGATTCTGAAACGTGTTCTATGATGGCCGGTCATGAAGACCAAGGGCGCATTGTTGTGGGAGCTGAACTCGCCGTGGCGGGTCGACGAGATCGAGCTGGGCGACCCGGTTGAAGGCGAAGTCCAGGTCCGGATGCACGCCGCGGGGATGTGCCACTCCGACTATCACCTGACCACCGGGGCCACTCCGATGGCCCTGCCGGCGCTGGGCGGCCACGAGGGCGCCGGCGTCATCACCAAGGTCGGCAAGGGCGTCACCGGCCTGGAAGAGGGCGACCACGTCGTGATGGCCTTCATCCCGGCCTGCGGCAACTGTCCGCCGTGTATGAAGGGCTTCCGCTCGCTGTGTGACCGCGGGGCCGTGCTGCTGGGCGGCAAGGCCATCGCCGACGGCACCAACCGGATCCACGCCGGTTCGCATGAGGTCTCGGCGATGAACCTGCTCGGCACGTTCTCGCCCTACATGACCGTGCACCAGGACTCGGTGGTGAAGATCGACAAGGACGTGCCGTTTGAGACTGCGGCCATCATGGGCTGCGCGGTGCCGACCGGGTTCGGTTCGGCCACCAACGTCGCCGAGGTCAAGCCCGGCGAGACCGTGATCATCATCGGTGTCGGCGGTATCGGCATGAGCGCCCTGCAGGGTGCGGTGCTCTCCGGTGCCCGCCGCGTCATCGCGATCGACCCGGTGCCCTTCAAGCGCGACCAGGCCGTCAAGTTCGGCGCAACCCACGTCTACCCGTCGATGGCCGAGGCGATCATGCCGGTCATGGAGGAGACCTGGGGCCTGATGGCCGACAAGGTGATCATCGCCGTGGGCGACATGAAGGGCGAATACATCGAAGAAGCGCTGATCCTGACCGCCAAGACCGGAACCTGCGTGGTCACCGGCATGGGCTCGATGGTCGACGCGGACGTCAAGTTGAACCTGTTCCTGTTCACCATGTTGCAGAAGACGTTGAAGGGCAACATCTTCGGCGGTGGCAGCTCGCACATCGAGACGCCCAAGCTGGTGGGCCTGTACAAGTCCGGGCTGCTCAAGATCGACGAGATGATCACCACGACGTACAAGCTCGAGGACATCAACACCGGCTACCAGGACATGGTCGACGGCAAGAACATCCGCGGCGTCATCACCTACGACGAGTCGGACTGGTAGGCGGTCGCGACCAGCGGAACCAGCCGCACCGGCGCGCTAACCTTGGACGTCATGACCGGCATGCTCGACGTGCGACGGGCTGATGACCGCGCGATCACCCGTGCGCCGTGGCTGAACTCGCGGCATTCGTTCTCGTTCAACGATTACTACGACCCGGACAACACCCATCACGGCTTGCTGCTGGTCAACAACGATGACGTCGTCGCGCCGGCCGCCGGCTTTGATACCCACCCCCACCGCGACGCCGAGATCGTCACCTGGGTGCTGTCCGGCGCGTTGCACCATCGCGATTCGATCGGCAACGCAGGGGTCATTCATCCCGGTCTGGCACAAAGGATGTCGGCGGGCACTGGGATTCTGCATTCGGAGAAGAACGAATCCGACAGTGAGCCAGTGCATTTCGTGCAGATGTGGATCATGCCAGATGCACCGGGTCGCACTCCCGGCTACCAGCAGCAGGACATCGGTGCCGCACTGGCGGGCGGCGGGCTCATCACCGTCGCCTCGGGCAGTGACCCCGACGCCGCGATCAGCATCGGCAATGCGGGTGCCACGCTGTACGCCGCGCGACTGCAGCCGGGAGACAACGTCGTACTGCCAGATGCGCCGTATGCCCACCTGTTCGTCGCGGTCGGCCATGTCGATCTGGAGGGTGCCGGCGAATTGGGAACCGGTGACGCGGTCCGCTTCACCGGCGGCGGCGGTCAACGCCTTACCTCGTCCGCCCAGTCGGAGATCCTGATCTGGGAGATGCACAGCCGACTCGGCGGCTGATCACTGACCATAACCAATCTGCCACCGACGCAGCACAATCCGGTCACGCAGGTTGTTCCTGTGATTTCTGTGGCTACTCTGGGAATTCGGTGTCTCCCCCAGTCCGGAGCCGAAGGGACAAACAGTGTTGACCCCAGTGGCTTTCGCGCGCCGCCTGGCGGCGGGCTGCGCCGCGGTGCTGCTCTGCGTAACCCTGGCGATCGGCCCGGGCCAGCCGACCGCACGTGCCGCCGCCCAAGACCAATTGGCCGCCGCGATCGCGCGGACCCCAGGCTCGTACCTGGTGTACAACTTCGGCGGCGGGCATCCCGCGCCGATGCTCAACGCCGCCGGCGACTGGTACGAGATGTCCGGCGGTGGGCATCTGGTGGTACTCAAGTCGGCGTCACAGCGCATCGAGCCGCACCTGCTGGTCGACAGCCATAGCGGCTCTCAGGGCCGCTGCGAACGCGATCCGCGAGCCCGCACCAGCGAAGGACTGATGCAGGCCTCCGAGCTCTATACCCCGCTGCAGGCCTGGCAGGCACTGGGTCGGCCGACGGTGGCGATCAACGCCAACTTCTTCGACATCCGCGGCCAGCGAGGCGGATCCTGGCGGACCACCAAGTGCAGTTCACCCCTGGGCGCCTACGTCGACAACACCCGGGGCAACGGCCGGGCCAACGTCGCGGTCACCGGCACCGTCCCCTACGCCGGCAAGCAAGGACTGTCCGGCGGCAACGAGCACTGGTCGACGCTGACCACGATGATCCTGCCGACTCGCGGCGCACCATATGTGTTGTGGCCGCGCGGCGGTCGCGACGGTGGCGACTACGACTCGGCCGGGCCGACGGTCACCGGCCTGGTGGAACGCGGGGACCGGTTCGTCGCGGTGAGCGGACTGGGATTGCTGGCCCCGGGCGTCACCGGGCAACTCAACGACGGCGGGCCGAGCGCGGCACGCACCGCCGTGGGCTATTCGCGAGCCAAAGACGAGCTGTACGTATTTCAGGGCGGCCACTACACACCCGACAACATGCAGGATCTGTTCCGCGGACTGGGCAGCGACCACGCCATACTCCTCGACGGCGGTTCGTCGTCGGCGGTCGTACTGCGCCGCGACGCCGGCGGCATGTGGACCGGTGCCGGAGTGCCACGCGGATCCTGTGACACCGCACAGGTGCTGTGCGACGCGCACGAACGCGGGCTGCCCAGCTGGCTCGGATTCAACTAGGCGCGCCAGCCGGGCACGGCGAGCCATCGCTTAGGGCATCTCAACCTTGGCGGCCAGCCACCGGCCCTTCACCTTCTCCATGGTGATCACGATGCGGCTGCGGTCGATCTGCGCCTGGGGGGCAGTCTTGTTGCTCACCGACTGATCGACGAACAGCAGCACCTCGACCTTGTTCTTGGTGGCGGACTTGACCGCCGAGTCGATGACGGTGCCGTGCGCGGATGCCTTGTTGTCGATCAGCAGTTGACGCAGCTGTTCACTGGACGCGCTGTAGACGTCCTTGAATTCGCCGGTGGCTCCGTCGAGGATTTCGGCGAAGTTCTTGTCGATCGCGGTGGGGTCCACACTGGTGAGCACCAGGGTGTACTTCTGGGCTGCCTCGAGTGCCTCCGCGGCGGCCACCGTGCGCTGGTGGTGGGCGTAGAGCAGCCAGCCCTCGTAAGTCGCCCCGATCAGGCCCAGCGCCAGGACCGCCGCGGCGATCCAGCGGCGGTTCGGTTTCAGACCGCGGATGCGTTCCGTGGGGCTGTCGGCCTCATCGGCGATCTCAACCGGATCCGCGGCGGACTCGGTGGACTCGGTGGCCTCGGTTTCGCCGGCTTCGTCCGCCGGCTCGACGTGGTCGGCCGCTTGCTCGTCCTCACGGTCCGACACCTGAACTACCTCTCGTGGTCCGCTGCTGGGGCCGTTCGGCCGCAACGCCCCCCGAACCTACCCCAACCCGCGCCGGCGGGTTTTTAGGTGCAGGCCCCGGAATCCCGTAAGGCGTTGGCCCATCCGGCCGCGGAGTCGATGTGGGGGCGCGTGAACCCTGCCGGCTGCTTTTTGCGCATGCTGTCGGCGACGCGGGACAGCTGGAACAGCACGCCGGTCAGCTGCTCCCCGCCGTAGATCGGCGAGTAGGGGCCGAAGTTGTCGGGGGTGTTGCGGATGGTCAGCGGCTGTAGCCGTGGCCCCAAGAAGCCGGTCGCTCGGTCGATGTTGGCCAGCACCGCATCAGCCTGCGGCTGCACGCTCGGGTAGACGTCGTGGTGGTCTGCAAGGTTGCGGTTGACGGCGTTGATCTGTCCCAGCAGTGGGTCGAACTGCGCATTGAACCACTGGCACGAATCGGACATGCCGCCGATCATCTCGGGCGTCACTTGATAGGTGAAGGTGCTGTACGGCCAGATGTCCATGCGCGGCGACCAGTCGCTGGGCGCGGGGGTGAACCCCGGAAGCGCCGGAGGTTGATCCGGGACGGCGAGGGCGGGACCTGGTGCCAGCACTCCGGCGACCGCCATCGCAGCCGCGACTGTGCCAGCGATCCGGGTCCACCCTGCCCGCTTCGGCACCTTCCCGATTTCCTTCCACGCGTCGCGCTTGTCCCGGTCGAGTATCGCCATCGAAGCCCGCTCGAGGACCCCAAAACCACGAAAATGCTTGCTACTGGCCGGTAACCCATCCATAACCGGAGTCATGTTGCCTGAAGCACCCTTGGCGGGGCATTGTGTCCGACATCATGTCCGGATGAAAGGTCGCGGCGAGACCCCATGAGCTCCTCCCCATCGGCAGCCATGCGTATCCTTTCCATCTACCCACCAGTTGGTCCGAGAAGTTCCGAACCCTACCGCGAAGTAAGAACTCCTGACTATGGTGACCGCCATGGATCATCGGCCGTACCCGCGATCGGCAACCTACGGTGATCTCACGACCACGATCGGCGACCGATGACCACCCAGGATGATCGCGCTCCGCTCGACGGCGTGGCCGCCATCCAGGACTGGACCGCCGGTTACGTCAACCGCCACCCGCTGGCCTCGCTGACCACAGTCGGCGAGCAGTGCGTACTGGCGGTGCGCACCGTGCAGTACTTCTTCTCCGACCTGCTCAGTGGCCGATTCCAATGGGGCGAGTTCGTCCGGCAGAGCGCCTTCATGGCCAACACCGCTGTGCTGCCGACGGTCCTGGTGGCATTGCCGATCGGAGTCACGCTCTCCATTCAGTTCGCACTGCTGGCCAACCAGGTCGGCGCCACCTCGCTGGCGGGCGCGGCGGCCGGGCTGGCCGTCATCCGACAGGCCGCCTCGTTGGTGGCAGCCATGCTGATGGCCGCCGCAGTCGGGTCGGCGATCACCGCGGACCTGGGCTCGCGAACCATGCGCGAGGAGACCGACGCCATGGAGGTGATGGGCGTCTCGGTGATCCGTCGGCTGGTGGTCCCCCGCTTCGCCGCGGCCATCATGATCGGCGTAGCGCTGACCGGAATCACCTGCTTCGTAGGCTTTTTGGCCAGCTACCTGTTCAACGTGTACTTCCAGAAGGGCGCGCCCGGCAGCTTCGTGGCCACCTTCTCCTCGTTCGCCACCACCGGCGACATGATCGTCGCGCTGATCAAGGCCGTGGTCTACGGCGCGATCGTCGCGGTGGTGTCCTGCCAGAAGGGTCTGTCCACCCGCGGTGGTCCGGCCGGCGTGGCGAACTCGGTGAACGCTTCGGTGGTCGAGTCGATCCTTGTGCTGATGATCGTCAACGTCGGCATCAGCGAGCTTTACAACGTGCTCTACCCACGGACGGGGCTGTGAGATGACTGCCTCCACCTATGTCCCGGCGTTCGCGCGCCCGCTGCTACGCGCCTACCGGATGGTGTCGGCGCCGACCATCCGCTTGGGACACATGCTGGTGTTCTTCGGCCGCGCCGCGGCCGGCGTCCCCACCGTGTTTCGGCACTACCGCAAGGAGTTTCTGCGGCTACTCTCCGACATCGCCTGGGGCAACGGCTCCATCGTGGTGGGTGGCGGCACCGCCGGGGTGGCCATCGTCCTGGGCTTCACCGCCGGCGCGCTGGTGGCGATCGAGGGCTACAACTTTCTGAATCTGCTGGGACTGGGGCCGGCCACCGGCATCATCTCCTCACTGGTCAACACCCGTGAGCTTGCGCCGATCATGGCCTCAATGGCGTTTGCGATGCAGGCCGGTTGCCGCTTCACCGCGCAGCTCGGCGCCATGCGAATCGCCGAGGAGATCGACGCCCTCGATTCGATCGCGATCCGGCCCATTCCGTTCCTGGTGACCACGCGACTGCTGGCCGCGACCATCGCGGTAATCCCGTTGTACGTGGCGTGTCTGGCCATCACCTACCTGACCTGCCAGCTGGTCACCGGCATCATCGGCGGCGGCTCGATCGGCCCGTACATGCATTACTTCACGATGATGCTCAGCGGCAAAGACATCGTCTACTCCGTGCTCAAGTGCGTCGTGTTCGTGTGGTTGGCCTCCACCGTGCAGTGCTACTACGGCTTCTATGCCTCCGGCGGTCCCGAGGGGGTCGGCGTCGCCGCGGGCCGGGCCATGCGCGCCAGCATCACGATCGTGATCATGGTCAACATGCTGCTGACCATGGCGCTGTGGAGCATCGACGCCGGCGCAAGGTTCGGTGGCTGACGTGAGCAATTCGCTAGACACCGACGGCCGCGGACCGTCCGAACAACAGCTGCTGGGCGCGGGGATCGCGGTGTTGCTGGTGATCGCGCTGACCACCGCGGCCCTGCTGGCCAAGTCCACCGGCATGCTCAACTCCTACGTGCGGGTGGTCGCCGACCTGATCAACGTCGGCGACGGGCTGCCCGCCCAGTCCGACGTCAAGTACCACGGGCTGCTGGTCGGCAGCGTCACCGACGTGATCCCGGCCGCCTACGGCAAGCCCAACTACGTCCACATCAACCTCAAACCCGGCTACGCCAAGGACATCCCGAGCTCGGTGACGGCCCGCGTGGTGCCGTCCAACGTCTTCGCGGTCTCGTCGATTCAACTGGTCGACTCCGGTAACGGTGGCCCCACCATCCGCGACGGCAGTCACATCGCCGAGAACGGTGAGCTGTCCACGGTGATCTTCCAGACCACCGTGTCCAAACTGCGCGACATCCTGGCCGCCACCGGCCGCGGCCGCGAAGACCACAGCCTGGGCATCCTGGCCGCCGTCGGGGCAGCCACCGACAATCGGCGCGTGAAGTTGCTCAACACGGGTGCGCAGATGTCTCGCCTGCTCGATCAGCTCAACGGCATCGTCGCCACCGAGCCCGGGCCGTCGACGGTCTCGGCCCTGCTCGATGCCACCCACGGCCTGCAGTCCACCGCTCCCGAACTCGTCGACGCGCTGCACCAGGCCGTCGAACCGATGCGTGCGTTCGCCCAGAAGCGCGCCGAGCTGGCGTCGTTGGTCTCCGGTGGTCAGCACACCGTGGGGGTGGCCCGCGAAGCCCTTGACAACCACATCGATCAGCTGATCCAGATCACCCACGACCTCACACCCGTCATCGGGGTCCTGGCCAACAACGCCGACAAGTACGTCCCGATCTTCACCCGGGTCAATCGGCTCTCCGACAAGTTCTTCGACCAGCTCTACGATCCCAAGTTGATCACCAGGAACATGCGGGCCAACCTGTCCTTCACGCCGCTGCACACCTACACCCGGGCGGACTGCCCGCAGTACGGCGAGGTCAAGGGACCGAGCTGCTTCACCGCGCCGATGATCTCGGTACGCCCCGACCTGCCCGAAACACTGCTGCCGCAGAACTACCACTTCCCCGCCGGCCTCGAGCCGCCGGTCGGATCCGCCGCCTTCGGCGGCAACGTCGGACCGGTCGGCAGCCAGGCCGAGCGCAACCAGCTCGGCCTGATCATCGGGCAACGCGAACCGGCGTCGGTGGCGACACAGTTGCTGCTCGGCCCGGTCGCGCGGGGCAACTCCGTATCTTGGGCGGCCCCGGCCGCGCCCGCCAACACGGGAGGGCACAAGTGAGATTCCGCGGAACCCTGATCGGTCTCTGCCTCTTCATGGTCGTTTCGACGGTGCTGACCTGGCTGGTCTATGCCACGCTGCGCCGCGATGTGGCCGGCGCCACCACGCCGTACGCCGCCATCTTCACCGACGTGTACGGCTTGCGCGAGGGCGACGATGTCCGGATGGCCGGCGTTCGGGTGGGCCGGGTGGAGAAGGTCACCCTGGACGGGAAACTGGCGAAAGTCTCGTTCATCGTGCAAAGCGACCAGAAGCTGTACGGCAACACCGTCGCTTCGGTGACCTACCAGAACATCATCGGCCAGCGTTATCTCGGGCTGTCGCTGGGCACACTCGGGAGCACTGAACAGCTGCCCCGCGGCAGCGTGATCAGTGTGGAGCACACCGAACCGTCCTTCGACGTCGGTGCCCTGCTCAACGGCTTCAAACCCTTGATGTCGCTGCTGGACCCCAAGCAGGCCGACGATCTGACCAAGGGCGTGCTGGAGTCACTGTCGGGCGACCAGGCGTCCATCACGGCGCTGGTGGATCAGTCGTCCACCCTGACGGCGACGCTGGCCGGGCGCGACGAGGTGCTGGGGGACCTCATCACCAGCCTGAACAGGCTCACCGGCACCATAGCCGGACAGAACGATCAGCTGGATCACGCCCTGACCCAGGCCCGCCGAGCGGTTGCCGACCTGGACTCACGTCGCCCGGCGTTGCAGTCCTCGGTCGGTTCCCTGGCCCAGACGACGCGGCAGCTCGCCCGGATCGCCGATGAGGTCTTCCCATCCTTCGAAGAGATGATCAATCGGGAGCCTGGATTTACCAAGCACATGGCCGGTATCGAACCGCAGCTGGCCTTCACCGGTGCCAACCTGCCGTTGCTGCTCAAGGGTCTGGGCCGGGCATTCGGAGATGGGGCCTACGGCAACGCCTACCTCTGCGACCTCAACGCCACCGGATTCTTTCCCGGCCTCAACGACGTCACCACGATCATCGTCAACGCCGCGACCCCTGGCAATGCCCGCCCGATAACCCGGGAGAACCTGGCCTGGCACTCTCCCCGATGCAGGAACACCGTCGATGGATAGCGTCAAGAAGTTCTTCCGCGAGTGGCACACTCGGCCGCTGGAGTCCTATAACACCACTTGGATGGGGTTCGGGGCATTGGCCGTGGTAGCCGTCGTGGTGGCCGCGGCATTGTTCGTCAAGGTCATCGGTTTCGGCTACACCCGCTACACCGCGGAGTTCGCCCAGGCCGCTGCGCTGGCCCCCGGCAACCCGATCATGGTCGCCGGTATCGAGGTGGGCCGGGTGACGAGTATGCGACTCGCCGGGGACCACGTGGTGGCCGGCCTGACCGTGCGCAACGACGTCCCGATGGGCAAGGACACCCGGGCCAAGATTCAGGTGATGACGATCCTTGGGTCGCGGTATCTGAAACTGGAACCCGACGGCCCCGGCTCGCTGCCCGGCAAGCGGATCACCCTCGCCCACACCGAGGTGCCCTACTCCCTCGAGTCGCTGCTCGAGGACGCCACCACCACGTTCGACCAGGTTGACTCCGACCAGTTCGGGCAGTCCCTGGCCGTGCTCGGCCAGCAACTGAGCGGACTGCCGCCGGTAGTTCCGCAAGCCATGGCCAACCTGCACGCGCTGTCGAAGATCACCGCCGATCGACGCGATCAGCTGGGCACCCTGCTCGCCAGCACCCAGCGGGTGGCCAACACCCTGCGCAACCAGCAGACCAGCCTGGGAAACCTGGTCGATCAAGGCCAGGACTTCCTCGGGGAACTGGTAGCACGGCAGAACACCTTCCACGCGATGCTGGCCGCGTTGACCAGCCTGGTGGGCCAACTCAACAACGTCGTGGTCAACGACCGGTCGATGCTCGACGACATGTTGGTCAACCTGCGGGCGCTCTCGGACATGCTCGGCCAACACGACGATCTGCTGCGCAGCCTGATCCAGTCGTCGCCGCCGCCGTTGCGAGGGATCACCAACGCCACCGGTTACGGGCCGGGTATCGAGTTCTTCGCCGGCAACGGCATCGCGGTCGACTCCTGGATGTGCGCTATCAGCGGCCGCGCCAAGCAGTTCGGCATGATCGAGTACTTCAAGGACTGCAAATGAGCGCGCCACCGACCACGGCAGCAGACGACCCGATCGAAGAGTCGGCCGACACCGACACCACGACCCGGCAGGTAGCTACCCAAAAGAATCGTCGTGGCGTGAAGACGCTGGTGACAACGCTGGTCGCCGGTGCACTGATCGTCGCCGCGGTAGCCGCCTCGCAGTTCAACCTTTTCGGCGGGCACATCACCGTCACCGCCCAGTTCGACAGCGCCGCAGGCCTTTACGAAGGCAACGTGGTGGCGGTGCTCGGCATGCCGGTGGGCAAGGTCAAGAAGGTCACGCCCAAGGGCGAGTACGTCGAGGCTGAGTTCACCGTCGACCGCGGGGTGAAGATCCCGGCCGACGTCAATGCCGTGACCATCAACACCTCGATCCTCACCGCGCGCCAGATCGAGCTGACCCCGGCGTATTCGGGCGGCCCGGTGTTGGCCGACCGCACCACGATCGGGCTGAACCGCACCCGGACACCGGTGGCCTTCGATCGCGTGCTGGACATGCTCGACAAAGTCTCCAAGTCGCTGGGCGGCGACGGCAAGGGCAATGGGCCGGTGGCCGACGTGATCAACGCCGGAGCCGACATCGCCGACGGCAACGGCGAGAAGATCAAATCGGCGCTGAGCGAACTGTCCCGGGCGCTGCGACTCAGCGCCGATCGTGGCGAGGCAACCGGCGATCAGCTGACCTCGATCATCACCAACCTCAGTTCGCTGATGGACGCGGCGGCCCGCAATGACGCGAAGTTACGTCAATTCGGCTCCACCACACGCCAGTTGAGTCAGATGCTTGCCAACGAGGACTTCGGTACCGGGCGCACCGGCCGCAAGTTCAACGAGATCGTCACGCAGGCAACGTCGTTGCTGCAGGCCAATCGGGACAACCTCAAGGCGAGCATCCTCAACGGCGACACCGCCGTGACCACCCTGGTGGACAAGCAGCGCGACCTGGCCGAGCTCATCAACCTGCTGCCGCTGACCATGGAAAACCTCTACAACGCGGTCGACACCAACAACGGGGCGGTCCGCCTGCACGCCCTGGTCGACAAGATTCTGATCGACAGCCAAAGCACCAAGGAACTCTGCAACATGATGCACCTGCGGCAATTAGGCTGCGGCACTGGCACCTTGGCCGACTACGGTCCAGACTTCGGCCTCACCTATGTCCTGGACGGCCTTTCGATGATGGGACAGTAGACGTGACATCACCATCGCGACGGGCACCGCGGACAGCCATGTCGCTGCTGTGCAGTGCGGTCATCGCCTCGTCGGCAGCGGGCTGCGGCACCAGCGGCCTGGACAGCCTGCCGCTGCCGGCGCCCGGGATCGGCAGTGGGGGATATTTGATCACCGCGGTGTTCGCCAACGCACTCAACCTGCCCGGCCACGCCAAGGTGAAGCTCTCCGGTGCCGACGTCGGCCAGATGGAATCGATGGTCGCCCGCAACTACACCGCCGTCACCACGCTGCGCATCATGGACGGTGTCCGGATTCCGTTGGGCAGCACCGCTGAATTGCGGTCGGCCACGCCGCTCGGTGACGTATTCGTGGCGATCAAGCCGCCGGCCTCCGTCGACCCTTCGGCACCACTGCTCAAGGGCGGCGACTTCATCGGGCTGGAATCCACCACTTCGGCCGCCACCGTGGAGTCCGTGCTGAGTTCGGCGGCGCTGCTGGTGAACGGCGGTGCCGTGCAGAACTTCACCAACATCGTCAACGGCGCCGGGAAGGCGACCGGCGACCAGGGCAAAGCGTTCGGAAAGCTGATCAACCAGTCCAACGATCTGCTGGCCAAACTCAACGCCCGTTCCGGCCAGATCGAGACGGCCCTGCGCGAGACCAGCCGGCTCGCCGACCAACTCGATTCCCGCAGCGCCGCACTCACCGACGTGCTCAACGCAGCGGGGCCGGCAACCGACACCCTGGTGGACAACACCAGCCAGATCGCCGATCTGGTCGAGCAATTGGGTGCCACCAGCCGACAGCTGGCCCGGTTCCCGTCGATTGCCGGGACCGACGATTCCGGGCACAGCTTCATCAAGGACGCCAACGTACTGGCCGGTGCGTGGAATGACGTCGCCACCGACCCGAGCACCAGCCTGTTCGCCCTGAACCGGATGATGGCCCCATTCATCAAGATGATGCCCAACGGCGGCGCATCGGTGCACGCCAGCATCGACCGCCTGGTGTGGGGGTCGATGCCCGACGCCGGGTTCAAGGGCGACCCGGTGTTCCACGGCCCCAAGCGCTACGACTGGGCCAAGCTGGCGGGCTCGATCAAGTACACGCTGTAGCGGCTGCAGGAACGCGTGGTCGGTCGCGGCCCGGACTCCGACATGGGGCAGGCACCGTGGATGGTGGTCGGTCCGCCGATACCTCCGATGCCGTCTGAGGCCGACGCGGCAGCTGCCGAGCCCGGCCCGCCGAGTCCGGGGCCGACACCGTGATCGACGCACTGAGTCGCCACATCGTGGCCCTGGTCCGGGCCGGCTACCGGCGGAAGAACCTGCTGTCCAGCCTCGCGTTGGCGATGACCTTGGTGGTCGCGGTCGCCTATCTGCTGGTGGGCGCGCTGCGGGTCAACCCGACGCGATCGACCTACCAGATCACGATCGCGCTGCCCGACTCCGGTGGACTGCTTACCAATCAGGATGTGTCGGTACGCGGCGTGCCGGTGGGCCGGATCGAGTCACTGCGCATCACACCGGCGGGCGTCGACGCGGTCGTCAATATCGACTCGACGGTAAAGATTCCGGCCGCCAGCGCGGTACGGGTCTCCGGCCTGTCGGCCGCCGGCGAGCAGTACATCGACTTCGAGCCCCTGTCGGCCTCCGGACCGTTTCTGTCCGCCGGCAGTGTGGTCTCACGCGACCGCGCGACCACCCCGATTCCGATGGCACAGTTGCTCGCCGACGCGGACGGCATGCTGGCACAGACCGATACGCGCAAACTCGAACTGATCAAGAAGGAACTCAGCCTGTCCGACGAGGGCCCGCAGAAGCTCACCGATATCGTCGACGGCGGCTCCTTCCTGCTGGCCACCCTCGATTCGGTACTGCCGGAGACGGTGAGCCTGCTGAAATCCAGCCGAGTGGTCCTGACCATGCTCAGTGACGTCAACAACGGCTTGGCCGCGACGTCGGACAACCTCGACAAGGTGCTCAAAGGCGTGAACCCGATGATCGGCGGCTACCACCGGCTGGTCGACCAGGCGCCCGGAATGCTGTCATCGGTCGACGGGCTGTTCGACGACAACTCCGACACCATGGTCGGACTGCTCGGCAACCTCGTCACCGCGGCTCAGCTGCTCTACGTCCGGACCCCGGCCCTCAACGCGTTGTTCCCCAACTACCGAGGCTCGACGATGGAGGCCATCGGGACAGCCATCCGCGAGGACGGGCTCTGGGCAACCGTCGACATCTACCCGCGCTACACCTGCGACTACGGCACGCCACGTCGTCCCCCGTCGGCCGCGGACTACCCTGAACCCTTCCTGTACGGCTACTGCCGCGACACCGATCAGTCGGTGCTGGTCCGGGGCGCCGCAAATGCCCCACGGCCGCCGGGAGACGACACCGCGGGCCCGCCTCCCGGCGCCGACCTTTCGGCGACCACCGACCCGACGCCCAAGGGCCGCTACACCATTCCGACCCCGTACGGCGGCCCGCCGCTGTTGATCGAACCGCCTCGTTAATGCTCAAGGAGATGTTGCGGTGAGCACCGCCGATGAACCGACCACCGAGTCCGCCCCCGAGGACGTGGAATCCACTGCGGCTGAGCCGGAATCGAAGGCCGTCGAGGAGACAGACAACGCCACCCCGGCGGAGACGGCCGCAGCACCGCCGCCCAAGCGTCGGGTCCCCTGGCCGACCGTGGCAGTCGCGTCCACGTATCTCGCAGTGTTCGGGTTGGTCGTCGGCCTGGGATGGGTGCTGTGGCAACAACATCGGGTTGCCGCAGCGGAAACAGCAGGACGCCAAGCGGCGGTGGACTATGCCCAGGTGTTGACCAGTATCGACGCCAACAAGGTCGACGATGATTTCGCCACGGTGCTCAACGGTGCGACCGGAGAGTTCAAGGACACCTATACCAAGGCCAGCGTGCAACTGCGGCAGCTGCTGATCGACAACAAGGCGACTGCACACGGCACGGTGGTGGAGTCGGCCGTGCAGTCCGGCTCCAAGGACACCGTTGTGGTGCTGTTGATGGTCGACCAGACGATCACCAACACCACGCGTCCCGACCCGCGGGTAGACCGCACCCGGATGAAGATGACGATGCAGAATGTCGACGGCCGGTGGCTGGCGAGCAAAGTCGAATTGCCTTAGGAGGCTGGCTATGTGGGCGACCCGGCTATCGACGGGCATGCTCGCCGCGACACTTGCGGTGGCTACGGTGCCCGGGGCACCGGTCGCCGGCGCTTCAGCGCCGTCGTTCTGCAGCGGGCTGGGCGGCAGCTGGGACGGGCAGTACTGCACTACCGACGTGCATTCCGAGCGGCTGGCTACCCGCTATATCCGGATGGCGGTGCCCGGGGATCTGGTTGACCACCCGGTCGCCGGGCCCCCGATCCGCGACTACCTGTCGAAGCTGTTCACCAACTGGCGCAGTAAAGGCGCCTCCATGGTCGCCGACAGCTGGGGGAACGAGAACTACGAAACCTTCCAGCACGGCAACGCGTTGACCGCGGTCTTCCACGAGGATTACCACTCCGACGGCCCGTACATCAACAACGCCTACCGGACTTTCACGTTCGATATGGGCGCCGGCGGGCGGCAACTGCAATTGGCCGACATCACCAAGCCTGGGATCGACCCGCTGGCGATGATCCCGCAGCTGGGCGAGCCGTACATCGTGGAGGCGCTGGATCGGGCGTTCTGGGAACACCGACCCGGGGACTACCCCTTCGTCCCGGAGCGCTTCACACCCGACAAGGTCTTCTCCGGCGGCTACCGATCGTGGGCCCTCACCCCCGATGAGCTGATTCTGTACATGCCCGACTACCCGGTCAGCCACGACAGTCCGATCCAGTACAACCAGATGCAGTGGTACATGGATGGCGGCAACGTCCAGGCACACATCCCCCTATCGGCGCTGAGCTCGATCCTGCGCCCGGAGTACGGCGGGTCCTGAGCGGCGCCTCGACATTCAGCGCTGTTAGCCGTACCGGAATAGCGCCAGGCTCACCAGCACCACCACCCCTGCCATGGCGATGACCGGCGCCACCACAATGCGGGTCAGTGTAGCGCCGATGACAGCGCCGATGAGCATCACGAAAACGACGCCGTAACGCAGCTTTTCACGTTCACCAGTCCCACCGGCCAGCCGGCTGTCCACCCCGATACCGACGATCGTCGACGTGAGCACCGTGGTGTAGAGCTCCTGGATGCCGAACTGGCGGGCGGTCGAGTTCTGCACCCCGAACGCGACCGAGAGTCCGGGGATCAACAGCAGCTTGCTGCTGTCGTAATAGCTCAACACACCCAGTCCTGCCAGCGCGGCCAGCACCAGCAGCAGCATCGCCTCGATGCCCAGTGCGATCGTGAGCCAGTGCCGGGGCCGCTGCTCCCCGAAGATCCGAAACAGCCGCCCCCCGATGACCGCGCCGAGAAGGAATCCCCCTACCGCGACGATCGCGGCCGCCAGATCGAAACCGGTCCCCGGCACGAACAGAAATCCCAGAAAGATCGCATTGCCGGTCATATTCGCCACGAACACGCGACCCAACACCAAGACGCTGATGGCGTCGACCAGGCCGGTGGCGAAGGTCAGCAGCAGCAAGGCGACCACGGTGCGCCGCTGCGACAACGGCGACGCGATCGGCATGCTTCCCGCTACCTCCGCCCGGCCTGCGCTAGCCCTGCAGACGCGGGGTGAGGTCCAGCGAGGTGATCGTGGGCATCCTGGTAACCACCCACCGGTTCTGGTCACGCTTCATGAACAGCCGGTAGGTCAAGTACTTAATCTGCGGAATCGACTTGCTCAATTCCGTAGTTGCCGTGGTGTTGGTGTACACGATCACGGTGGCCTCGGGGCCGTCGAGGGTCTCGACGGCCGCCCCGACAATCTCGGTGGTGTCGGAGACCTTCGCCTGCTTGTTGCTGTCCGCGATGGCGTCGATGAACTTGCGGTACTGGGCTTCCAGGTCGCCGCTGAGATAGACCGCGGCCCGATCCGGAAGGGAGTCCATGTTTTCCGGGGTGTAGTTCCACAGCGTGTGGATCGCCCTGGCCGCTGTCCTGGCGATGTCGATCTTGGTCGCCACCTCTGCCCGGTCGATCAGATACGGATAAGCTGCGGCACCGGCGAACGCGGCAGCACCCACGAATGCCGCAGCCGAGACCGCAACCGCAAGCCGCACAACGAACTTGGGCCGACCCGGACGCTTCTTCGCCGCCTGAGCGGCCTCAACCGTTTCGTTCTCGGCTTCGGTCTCGGATTCCACCTCGGTGGCATCGGCGGCCGGTTCGAGGTCGTCCGTAGGTTCAGCTTTGGGATCGATCTCCGGATCGACCTGCGCCCCGGCGGACACGTCGGTCACAGCACCTGGTTCAGATTGCTGATCTTCCACTGGTCCCCTTCCTTCTGCGCTGTCGCGAGCCAGCGGGTTGCCACCTTGACATCACGCTTCCCGTCCGGTGACTTACCGCTGTTCTCGACGGCCACCAGCATGCTCACACTGCCGTCGTCGTTCCACCGCTCGACACCAGCGGCCCTGACCATCCCGGTGGTCGGCTCACTACGCGCCACCGCGACCAGAATCTGATTGGCCTTTTCCTGGTATTGCTTCGCGAAATCACCGGTCGCGTGGTCCATGACAGTGGCGAGGTAATCGTTGGCGTGGAACGGATCCGGCGAGGTGAACATCGTCATGAACGATCTGACCGCGACCAGCGCCTCGTTGTCCTTGCGCTCGGCACGCAGGTGCTGTTCATGGGTGAACAAGGTCCACGAACAGGCCGCGATGGCGGCAGCGGTGACCACCAGCGCACTCGCGATCACCCGCGGCAGCCGTCGGAGCCGCGGGACCGCCTGATCGACGAAGAGCGGCGGCGCTTCGCTGGAGACACGGCGGCGCGGACTCATCGGTCCCCCTCGGCGGGCAGCGGCTTACTGACGACATCAAGATTGTCGACGCGCCAGGTTCCCGAGGTCTGCACGAACGCCACCTCGACAGTTGCGCTGATCAGCCGCTCCTTGCCGGGCGTGCCGCGTTGGCCTTGTAAGAACAGCAGCATGGTGGCGCGATCCGGGGCGGCGTTGACCACCGCGCCATCGGTCACCCGATAGAAGTTCGGCACCGGCTTGGCGTCACGGATCGCGTCCTGCTGGGGAACCAGCTGTTGGCGATACTTCTCGGTGGCCAACGACTGGGCCCGATCAAAGTCGGCCTGCAATGTTTCCGGGTCGTAGGACAACATGTCCGCCACGATCTTTGGACCCTGTCTGGCGATCTCGGCCTTGGCCCGGTCCGATCTGTGGTCGTTTTGGTAGACCGCGAAGTACGCCGTGGCAGCAGCGACGAGGCTCACGGCGGCGGCCGTCACGAACACCGCGGCCGCGGCACCTCGCACGTTTGCCGGCGGCGGTGGCTTACCCGCCGAATCACCACGCACCCCGTCGATTCCGGCGACCGCGCGTCCCAGGCTCCAACCGGTAACCGTAGGCAGCAGGAATCGGCCGGCCGCGGTCGCCAGAAACGCCAACCCGGCGATCCCCGTTGCGGTCCACCGCCCGACACTGCCGGACGGGAAACACAGGGCGAGCACGCCGACGCTCGCCATGACAGCCAATCCCGGCAGCAGGTCGATCGCGAGCGCCGTAACGCGGGCCCGCCACCTCGTCGGCTCCGGACGCGGCGCGACGGTCACGGTGTCGGTCACCTGGCCACCTGGTCGAGCTTTGCGATTCGGTACTGCCCTTCGTCCCGAACCATCTGGGCCCGCAGTCGGTAACCGATCTCTTTGCCCTTTGCCTCGATATTGTCGGCCTTGACGCGGAACGCCACCAAGATGTCGATCGAGCCGTCCGGGTTGTTGCGCTCTACCGCGGCACCCATCTCGGTGAGCTCAACGTGGACCTTCGCCGCCTGATAGGCAGGCGGCAGGATCTGGGCGTACAGCGTTGCCTGAGTACGGAACTCCCCGGCAGCGCAGTTGAGCATCTTCTGCTGGGACAGTGACACATCGCCCGGGTCCGGGACCTGGGTCGCCAGTACGCAGGACTTGGCCGCCTCCAGGGCTTCGGCGTTGTCCCGGGCCATCGCCTGGCTCGCGGCGTGGTCGCGAAGGCCGACCAGTCCGGCGGCCACCAAGCCCGCAGCTAGCAGCAATAACAGCACACAGATACCCGCCTGCTGGCGACGGCCTAGACGCGACGGCGCCGGTTCGGCGGCTACCGCCTCCGAGTCGGTCGACTCCTGCGGAACCTCCGGCTCGGTCTCCGCCACCGCGTCTTCAGCGTCCAGGGCCTCGGTATCTGCGGTCTGCTGGTCCTCGTCCGTGCTCAGCGGAACGGCGCCAGCATCCCCTTCCATGCGTCGTCTCCTAAGTTCATCGAGTTCTCGACGGAGTATTCGACGCCGTCTGGCCCCACCGCCTGGCCACTCTGCGGATTGTAGATCCCGGCTGGTCCCCCACCGGGGGTGTAGATGCAGGGGTTCGGTTGTTGCCCGTTGCACTGCACGCTACCCGTCCCCGGCCGGGACAGCGGGTCACTGGTGGGCGGGGGAGTCCCCGGCACCATATCCGCCGGCAGCGGGTTGAGGCCGGTGTTGACCGACGGCGCCGGAATCACGTGACCCGGCTCGACCGGCTGGTCACAGCGCGCGCCCAGCGCCGGGCAGGTCCGGATCTGGTTCGGGTCGCCGTACCACGGGTTGGTGCCCAGCGGGACGTACGGCTTGTCGCTGCGGCATTCCTTCGGGGTGGGGGCCCGCTTACCGGGCACGTCCACACACGGAATGTTGCGCACGCCGCGAACGTTGTTTGCCGGGGTGTCCTGGGGAATCCGGCAGGAGACATCCGGCAGCTCTGCGGGGCTGGTGTCGGCGAACGCCCGCCACTCCGATGCCGGCAGATAGCCGGTCAGACACGGCGGTGGTGAGTTCAGGCTCAGGCCCGGAACCGGCACCGGGAAGATCGGTCCCGGGAATGCGCCCAGCGCAACGCCAATTGACGCCCGGCCCTGGTAAGTGGAGCTCACGGTCTGGATGATCGAGCCGGCCTGGGGCAGGAAGACCAGCACCTGCTCGGTGTTCCGGTTGTAGCGCTTGGCCATCTCGGTCAGGATCGCCATGTTGGCCATCACCTGCGGCAGCGAGTCCTTCGTCTCGCTGAACACCGTGTGCACCTGGTCGATCAGCGGCGGCAGCTCCGAGACGATGTGTTTGACCGTGTCATCTCGGCTGGCCGCCTGACTGGCCAGCACGTTCAGGTTGCGCGCCCATTGGTGAATGGAGTCGCTGGACCCAGTCTGGCTCTCGATGATCGGCGCCGACTTCTCCACAATGTCGTCGACATCGGCGAGGTTGGTCTTGAAGTCGCCCACGATGGCCTGCGTCGCATCGACGAGACGTTGCAGCGACGGGCCCAAACCGCCGACCGCCGTCGCGGTCTCGTCGAGCAGAGCCGAGATTTTGCCGGTCGGCAACGCCGCCAATCCACGATTGGCGGTGTCCAGCGCCGGCCCGATCGCTGCCGGGACCGTGCCTGTGGTGATCGTCTGTCCCTGCTTCAGGTACTGACCCGGGTTACCAGTCGATACCAGATCCAGGTACTGCTCACCGATCGCCGACACGGAGTGCACGTTGGCGCTGGCATCGACAGGGATCTTGTACTTGCTAGAGATCTGCATCGTCGCCTGCGCACCGGTCTCGGTCGGTTCGACGCCGGTGACGCGACCGATGATGGTGCCGCGGTAAGTGACGTTTGCGGTCTTGTACAGACCACCCGCCTCAGGCAGATCGGCCTTGAGCGAATACTGGCCCAGGCCCGCCAAGGTGGGCAACCGCAGGTAGTAGACGCCCAACACCAACAGAGCTACAGCGGTCAGGACGCTGAAGATGACCAGTTGACGCTTGATCTGAGGTTTCAGCAATTCCGGTCAGCCCTTTCCACATATGGACCGCCGGGTGCGGTAGCCGGGTTCGGCGTGTACCGAACGTCCGGGATCATCTTTTCGGGGTCGTGGCCGAAGGACTGCTCCAACGCCCGCAGCATCCCGGAGAAACCGGTGCCGGTCAGGATCGCGTTGTCGATGGACGCGTAGGTGAGGTCGACCACCAGCGAGGTGTTGATGAAGTCACCGCGGACGGCCTTGAAGGCACCGTCGACGTGATACGGCGCGGTGATCATCACCTGCATGAGGTCGGGCAGGTACGGCGACGCCTTGCGCAGTTCCCGTGCCGGGCATTGCATCGAGGTCAGCACCTGGTGCAGGTCGGACCGCGCGGGTGCAATCTGCTGATTGACCTGTGTGCCCATCGCGCCCAGTGCGTCGACAGCGTTGATGAAGACCGCCTGCTGCGCGTTGAAGTACTTGAACAACGGCGGGAAGTCGGTCAGGGCCTTCTCGATGCTGTCGTTGTGCGCACCGAAGTAGCTCAGCAACCGGTTGCCGGAGTCGATCGCCCGAGTGATGTCCTCACGCTGGTCGTTCAGGCTGCCGATGAACGTGTCCAACTTGGTCAGGAACGCGCGGATCTGGTCGGCCCGTCCGTTGGACAGAGCGGCGAATTCCGTCGTGATGGTGTCCAGGTCCGACAACCCACCGCGCTGCAGCAGCAGCGCCAGCCCCGCGAGGGTCCGCTCGATCGTCGGGTACGACGACGAATTGCTCAGCCCGATGGTGTCGCCGTTGCGGAGTTCACCCTCCGGGTGCTCCGGGGCCCTCAACTCGATGTGCTGCGAACCCAGCAAGCTGGTTTGGCCGATCTTCGCCGTGGCGTTGCGCGGCAGGTGAACGTCCTTGTTCAGCCTCAGCTTGAGGGTGGCGACCCAGTTCTTGAGCTCGATCCGCTCGACCGCGCCGACGAACACGTCGGCGACCAGGACCCGGCTGTTGCCGTTGAGCGCCAAGGTGTCCGGCACCTGGACGTACACCGTGTAGGCACCCGGGCCGCTACCCGGACCACCCGGCAACGACACGTTGGCGATACCGCGCCAGCTGCTGCAAGAACTCAGCGTCAGTGCGGCCATCAGCAGCACCAGCGCCTGCCAGCCGCGGCGGCTGACCGTGTTCATCGCTGTCCTCCGTCTCATCAGCCGTTACCTCGCGGCGGCAGCGGTGCCACCGGCCCCGGAATCACGTTCGGTCCCGGCGGCGGCGGCGCTATCGGCGCCACCCCAGGCGGCTGGCCGATGAACGGCAGCGGGCCGGCGGACTCGTCATACGAGTTAGGCGGACCGGGCGGTGTCTGGTACTGCGAGTTGACCGGAGCGGGGTCGGGTCCACCCATCAACTGCGCCAACGATTCCGGGGTCAGCAGTCGCGCGGTGTCATGACCGGGCTCCACACCCTGCATTCCAGGCGCGGTGATCCAGCCCGGCTGGGTGTTGCGGTGCGACGTCGGGGTGTCAGGCACCCAGATTCCCGGGACGGTGGTGTCCTTGTAGCCCGGTGGCGGCTGCAGCCGCGGCTCGGAGTACGCGATCTCCTTGGGCGTGGTGTAGGCACTCGTCCAGATGTTGATACCGAACGGCAGGTAGTTGAACTTGATCGCGTCGGCAACCGGTGCCAGGTATTCCGCGCACAGCTCCGCAGAGTCCTGGTAGCCCAGGCGGCTGCCGGCCTGAATCGCACTGCAGATGAACTCCATCGGGTTGGCGAAGTTCACGATGACCGGGGAGCCCAGGACCATGCCCTGCGCCGGGTGGTAGATCTCGTCCACACCGGCCAGCACGTTGGGCAGGATGTGTAGGGAGGTCTCGAAGCCGTCCAGTGCATCCGGTTGGGTGATGGCCGTCGTCACCTCGGCAACGTTGTTGATGCTTTTCACCAGCGGCTTGGCGTTCTGGTTCAAGAACGCCTTGACGATCGTCATGGTGGCGTAGAACTGGTCGGTAGCCGTTGCCAGGGCCTGGTCGGTGCTGTTCAGGTTGCTGGTGAACTTGGCCAGGTCATGGTTGAGCGCGACGAACTGCTGGTCGTTGTGGTCAAGCGCCTTGACGAACAACGACAGGCTGCGAACCACCGCGAAGAAGTCACCGCGGCCCTTGTTCAGGGCGGTCAGGGCGTCCGACAGGCTGTCGAACGCGGTGTTGATCTCCTGGCCCTTGCCGGACAGTCCATCGGCGAACGATTCAATGGCGTCGCCGATCGGTCCCTTGGGCTGCTCGGGCGTCGGACCCAACTTGTTGATGATGTTGGTGACATCGTTGCGCAGCGTGTCCCATTCGACCGGGACCTCGGTGCGGTCCTCCGGGATCACCGCCTTGTTGGCCAGCACGGCCCCACCGCGGTACGGCGGCTCCAGCTGAATGGTCCGTGACGCGACCAGAGTCGGGTTCAAGATGATCGCCTTGGCGTCGGCGGGCACCTTGTACTTGCTGTTGTAGTGCAGCGTCACCTTCATCTTGTCGCCGGCCGGCTCGATCTTGTCGATCGCTCCGACCCGGACACCCATGATCTGCACCGCGTCACCGGGGTACAACGCGTCAGTCTGCGGGAAGTACGCGACGACCGAGGTGCTGTTGAGCTTGCGGAAGAGCTGCACTCCCCCGAAGCCGGCCACCAGCGCCAGTGCCAGCAGCAGTGACCCGACGATCACCGTTGTCCGCGACCGCTCCGGCAGTCGCATATTGCGAATATCAAAGACCGTGCTCATGGCTGGCTACCTTCCCTCCAGCGAGCCGCCGCCGCCACCGGGCTGGCTGTTGCCGCCTTCACCGGGAGCGATGAACGGCGCCGGCAATTGGTTGCCCGGTCCGGGCGGTGCCGGCGGACCGGGTGCCCTGGGTCCGGGTGGCGGTGCCGCGCCCGGGTTGGCAGGAGCCGGGCCGGCGACCGGGCCCATGGGCTCGGAACGCCCGCCGGGATTGGCGTCGGGCATCGGAACCGGGGTGCCCGGCACCAACGGCGGTGTCTCGCCCGGACGACCGGCGATCGAGATTCCCGGCGACGACCCGATGCCGTCCGGGTTTGCCGGCGAGACCAACACATCGGTCGGGCCCGGGTACGGTCCGCTGTGTCCGAACGGGCCGTCATTCGGGTCCAGGTTGGCGCACGGCAGTGGGTTGCCCGGGGTCGGGAACATGCCCGCGGCAGGTGCGTAGGAGCACGGCGATCCGGGCGCTACGGCCGGGCCCGGGTGCTCGGGGGTGCCTTCGATCACCTGCGGCGCGGGTGGCGGCGCACCGTTGGCGAACCTGGTCCCGTTGGGGTCGGGGTAGCGGAACTCCGGCAGGCCGGCGTTGCGCCAGAATTCCTCCGGCGAGATGCCACGCTTCTTGAACGCTGCGTCGACCCATGGCTGCAGGATCCAGTACGGGATCAGGTTCAGCGTCGAGACCTTGAAGTAGGGGCCCGAGGCGATCGCGTCATTGACGATCGTCAGGTACCTACCCAGGATGGTGAACATTTCCCTGAGGTCATCTTGGCGCCGCACCAACATGTCGGTGATGTTGGAGGCCTCGGTGAACACGTGGTTCAGATCCAGGCCCGGATTGTCACGGACCAAGCCCTGGACCTGCTCGCCGAAGTAGGCGATGTTGCCCAGCAACGCTGAGATCGCCTGGCTGCGCTGGTTGACCGCGGCCGACAGGGTCTGGGTGTTGCGCAGCAGGGCATCGATCTGGCCGCTGCGGTCGCCGATCACACTTGCGACCTGGTTGGTCTGTGCCAGCAGGTGGGTGATCTCCTCGTCCCGCTTGCCGATGGTGTCGGAGAACTTCGCGACGCCGTCGAGCGCGGCGCTCAAGTCGGGGTAGGTCTGATCGACCGTCTCGGACAGCACCTTCAGCGACTTCTTGACCGTGTCGATGTCCCAGCCGGACGCGGCTTTGGTGGCGTCGAAGACCGCATCGTAGAGCTGGTAGGGCGTGGTGCTCTGTCCCAGCGGCAGGACTGCCTGCGGCGCGATGCGGCGCTCGCCCTTGGGCTCGATGGACAGCACCTTCTTACCCAGGATGGTGTCGGTCTTGACACCGATTCGGCTGTCGCTGCCGATCGGGTTGGCCCCGACCGAGAACTTCACCAGGACATGGTCGCCAGCGATCGACAGGTCCTGGACCTTGCCGACGTCCACACCCGAGATACGCACCTTGTCGCCGGCGGTCAGGCCGCCGGTGTCGGAGAGCTCTCCGAAGTAACTCGGCTCGGCGAAGAGCATCGGCACCGAGGTGAAGGTCTGACCCACCAGGGTTACCAACGCCAGTGTGGTGACGCCGATGATGCCGATCCGTGCCCGGTTGGGCGGTTCCAGAGTTCTCACTGGGGCGTGCACCTCCCCGTCGGTTGCTGCCACAACCGGACGTTTCGAACCGGTCCGCCTGGCTGCAATCCGGGAAGCTTGATGGTCGCGTCGCAGATGTAGAAGTTGAAGAAGTCACCGTAAACACCGGTGCGCCCGATCAGCTTCAACGCCTTGGGAATCTTCTGCAGCAGCTGGTCGACATCGTCGAGCCGGTCCGCCGGCTCCGGTCCCGCCACCGGGAAGATGCTGTGCAGCTGCTTCCGGTTGTCGGCCAGCAGATCCGCGAGATTGCCGGCGGCGTTACCGAATTCCGCGGTGCCGTTCGCCAAGCCGGTGGCGTTGTTGTTCAACCCCTTGACCAGTTTGTCGAAGTTGTCGACCGTCTCGTCGAAGGTCTGGCGATGCCGAACCGCGGTGTCCAGGACCACGTTCAAGTTCTTGATGACTTCGCCGATGGCCGCATCCCGGTCGGCGATGTGGGCGGTCAGCGAAGCGGTCTGTTCCAGGATGTCGTTGATGGTGCCGCCCTGGCCCTGGAAGACCGTCACGATGGTCGACGCGATGGTGTTGATCTTTTCCGGGTCCAGCGCCCGGAACACCGGCTTGAAACCGCCGATCAGCGCGTCCAGGTCCAGCGCCGGCTCGGTGCGGGAGGCAGGGATGAAACCGCCCATGGGCAACCGCTGGTCGGCACCTTCGCCGTCGCCCCGCTTGAGCTCCAGGTAACGATTGCCGATGAGGTCGGAGTAGCGAATCTGTGCGGTGGTCGACTGGAACAGCGGCAGCGACCGGTCGACGTCGAAGTCCACCACTGCCCGACGACCGCCGTCGACCAGCCGGACCCTCTTGACCTTGCCGATCTCCACGCCGGAGGCGCGGACGAACTGACCCTGGCGCAGGCCACTGGCGTTGCTGAATTCGGCGGAGTAGCGGGCCGTCCGGTCGAACCGGATCTGCCCGAAGACCACGACGAGTCCGACCGTGAAGAGCAGCAGCACCGAGCCGACGGCGCCGAGTTTGAGGGCGGTTCTGGTGATGTTCATGGGTTAATCGTGTAATCCCCGACTTGGCGACCCCAGACGTAATCAATAGCCAGGGGCGATCCGGTATCAAAGTGGTTGTACGGCGCTTGGCTGACTCCCGTGTCGGCCACCAGGTAAGGCGCCGGCCAGAAGTCGTGGGTGATTTCCTGCCAGCAGCCCGGCGCACCGCCGGGGCCGCCGCGGGCGTTGTAACGCGGCAGGTTATCGGGATAGATGTACGGGTTGGCCGGTCCGACCAGTTCACTGACGGTGTCGAGCGCGTAGCCGTCGCCGCCCAGGAATTCGTAGACCTTGGGTGCGCCCTCGGCGAGGTTGCGGATGGCGCAGAACAACTCCGGGCTGTACTCATCCAGCAGTGCCGACACCGGTACCAGGTCGGAGAACTGCGCACGGAAGTACGGACCGAACCGCTGGGTGACGTCCGCCCCGAGGTTGCCCACCCCGGCTGCGCCCAGCAATGCGGCGTCCAGTTCCTTCTGCTGGTTGGTGATCGTCTTGACGGTGACGCTCGAGCTGTCCAAGAAGCCGATCAGATCCGGTGCTCCGTCGGCGTAGACCTCGCCCAGGTTCGCGAAGCCCTTGAGGTCGCGGCGGAACGAGGGCATCCGCGCGTTGACGTCGTCGAGGATCGCGTTGCCGTTGACCAGTGATTCGCCGAGCTTGTCACCCAACCCGGTCAACGCCTCCGCCGCGGCGTGCAGCGTCAGGTTCAGTTTGATCGGGTCGATGTGTTCCGACAGGTTGTTGACGGTCTCGAACAGCGTGTTGAGCTCCGTCGTCACCGAGGTCGCGATGATGCTCTTGGTGGTGATGCGTTCCCGGGCGGGGTGCTCCGGTGCGGTCAGCGACACGTACTTGTTGCCGAACAGCGTGGTCGCCAGAATGTCGGCTTTGACGTTGGACGGAATCAGCTTGATGTACTTGGGGTTCACGTCGAGGGTGAACTTGGCGGCCGGCTTGTTCTCGTACTCCGTCGGCGCAATCGCCGCGACGCGCCCGATCTGAACGCCGTTGTAGGTCACCGGACCACCCGGATCCATCACCAGGCCGGCGCGCGGGGCCACCATCGTCAGCGACGTCGTCTTGGTGAAGGCACCGCGGAACTGGCCATAGACCAGCCCCCCGATCAGCGCGAGGATCGCGAAGGTCACTATGCCCGCGAGCCGGAACGGCGGGTTATGTACGTTGCTCTGCTTCCCGGTTGCCATGCGCGTCACATCGTTAGGTTGAAGTTGGGGTCGACGCCGTAGAGCGCCAACGCTGCGAGCAGCACCACTGTGGGCACCGTGATCAGGGACAGGCGCATCGACTGGCCCACGGCGGCGCCGACGCCGACCGGACCGCCACTGGCGTTGAACCCGTAATAACAGTGCGTGACCATGACCACCACCGCGATCAAGATGGTTTCAACGAACGACCAGAACACGTCGTCTGGCCGCAAGAACGTTCGGAAGTAGTGGTCGTAGGTACCCGACGACTGCCCGAAGAACAACGTGGTGACAATCTGCGGTGCGGCGAACGCCATGATCAGCGCGAGGGCGTACAGCGGGATGATCACCGTGAAACCGGCCACCACGCGGGTCGACACCAGGTAGGCGATCGAGTTGATGCCCATCACTTCGAGGGCGTCGATCTCCTCGCTGATGCGCATCGCGCCCAGTTCGGCAGTGGCGCCCGCCCCGACCGTCGCAGCCAACGCGATACCGGCGTTGACCGGGCCGACCACGCGGACGTTGACCAGGGCCGCGGCGAAACCGGTGTAGGTCTCCACACCGATGTTGCCCAGCGAGGTGAAGCCCTGGATCGCGATGAGCGAGCCGCCGGCCAGCATCACGAAGCCCATGATGGCGACGGTGCCGCCGATCACGGCCATGGCGCCGGTGCCCATGCCCAATTCGGCGACCAAACGCAGCGTCTCGGTGCGGTACCGCCGCAGCGCCCACGGGATCTGCCGGAGGGCGGTCTGCGAGAACCAGCCGAGCCGACCGCTCCTTTCCAGCCCGCGGCCGGCCATCCCGACGTAACGCTGGTAGTTCGCAACCAGCCCGGGAAAGCGGCCCCGGACTACTGTCGATGTCGACATGTCAGGTCCCCGTTCCGAACTTCACGCCGATGGTGGTCAGCACCACGTTCACGGCGAACAACGCAAGCACGCACAGCACGACTGTTTCGTTGACGGCCGTGCCCAGGCCCTTCGACCCGCCGCGGACGGTAAGTCCTCGGTAGCAACCGACTAAGCCGGCGATAAGTCCGAACACGCTGGCTTTCACCGTTGAGATGATCACCTCGGGCAGCCCGGTTAGCAGAGTCAGCGTGGACAGGTAGGCGCCGCCGGACACGTTCTGCAGGTAAACGCCGAACAGGAAGCCGCCGGTCAAGCCGATCACAATCACCAACGCGTTGAGGAGCAGCGCCACCACGGTCGCGGCGATCACCCGGGGCACCACCAGTCGATGGACCGGGTCGATGCCGAGCACCTCCATCGCGTCGATCTCTTCGCGGATGGTGCGGGCACCCAGGTCGGCACAGATCGCGGTGGACCCGGCGCCGGCGACCACCAGCACGGTGACCAGCGGACCCAGCTGGGTGACCGCTGCGATGCCCGCTCCAGCGCCGGAAACGTCGGCAGCACCGAACTGCGCCAACAGGATATTCAGCGTGAAGACCAGCAGCACGGTGAGCGGAATGGCGACCGCGATGGTCGGAATGATGGCGACACTGGTGATGAACCAGCCCTGCTGCAGCGTCTCACGCCATTGGAACGGGCGTACGAAAAGCGCACGGGCGGTCAGGGCACACATTCTGAAGAATCCGCCGACCATGATCAGCGGCGGCAGTATCCGATCCCGGAGGAAGTCGGTCACCCGGGGACGCGCTGGAGCCGTCATGTCACCCCCCTCACCAGAAATCCCGCCGCACGACCCAGCAAGGAACCGCGTCGCACAGTGTCTTCTCCCGTCTGTCGTTCAGCGAGACCTGCGTCACCTTATCGGCCCGAAGTGCCCTTGGCGACCATCGGACAATACCTGATGGCTCGGTGAGAGCGTCATCGAATGAGTGGAACCTACGCTAGTTTCCTACCGGAGAGTAACCTGCCCCGACCTCCCACATCGCCGTTTCCGCCGGCATCGCTTGGCGCGCTGCCCTACTCGGATCACTGAGGCTTCCCGTAGTTAATGCGCAGTTCGGTTTTGAGCACTTTCCCGGCCGGGTTGCGCGGCAGGGCGTCGACGATCTCGAGCGCCTTGGGGTGCTTGTAGCGCGCCAGCCGCTGGGTCAAGAAATCGTCGAGGTCGGCCAGGGTAAGACCTTCCCGCGAGAGCGCGGCGACCGCCACCGGTACCTCGCCCCATCGCTCGTGCGGGCGGCCGATAACGGCGACCTCGGCGATGTCGGGGTGATCGGCCAACACGTTCTCCACTTCGGCGCAGTACACGTTCTCGCCGCCGGAGATGATCATGTCCTTCTTGCGGTCGACCACCCAGACGTAGCCCTCTTCGTCCATCCGAACCAGATCGCCGGAGTGAAACCAGCCGCCGGCAAAGGCCTCAGCGGTGGCCGCCGGGTTGTTCCAGTAGCCACTCATCAAGGTGGGCGCCCGGTAGACGATCTCGCCCACCTCGCCCACGGCGACGTCGTTCATCTGCTCGTCGACGACCCGGGCGCAGACGGTCGGGATGACCGTGCCGACCGAACCGAGCTTTCTGGTGGCGTCCTCGCCGAGCAGGATGCAGGTCACCGGCGACATCTCGGTCTGCCCGAAGGCCGCCAGGATCTTGGTGCCGGGGAAGGTTTCCGCCATCTGCCGAAGCAACGCGTCGGAGGCCGGCGCTGCGCCCCACGACATGGTCCGCAGCCGGATGTCGCGCGGGTTGGCCTGCTGCTGGGCGCAGACCGCCTGCCATTGGGCGGGCACCAGGAAGATGCCGGTGACCCGCTCGGCGGCCAGCACGTCGAGCAGTTGGCCGGCGTCGAACGCACCCAGGGGGTTGATGACGGTCGGGATGCCCAGCCACATGCCGGGCAGCAGGTTGCCCACGCCGGCGATATGGAAGAACGGCACCCCGATGAAGGCCACGTCGGAGGTGCCGGTGCCGGCGGTGTGCAGCGCGGTCATCGTCTGGCCGACCAGGTTGGTGTGGGTGAGCACCGCTCCCTTGGGCAGCCCGGTGGTCCCCGAGGTGTACATGATCAGGGCCGGTGAATCGTTGGGAATGTCGACCGGCGCGTGCGGCTCGCCGCTCTCGCCGATCAGGTCTTCATAGCCAATTAGTCCCTCACCGACCGAACCGCCGGCTACCACCACGTGGTCCAGCAGTCCGGTCAGCTCGCGCACACCGGTGGCGACCGGCACCAGCGCCGGTTCGGTGATCAGCACCCTGGCCTCACAATCGGTGACCAGGTAGGCGATCTCCGGCGGGGTGAGCCGGAAGTTGACCGGGACGGCGATCGCGCCCAGCATGTTCGCGGCCAGCACCGACTCGACGAACTCGGTGCGGTTGAGCATCAGGATCATCACCCGGTCACCGGCGCGGACCCCGCGGCGGCTCAGGGCGTCGGCCAGCGCGCCAACCCGATCACGCAACTGCGACCAGGTGGTGGTCTGGCCCTGGAACCGCAGCGCCGGAGCATCCGGTTTCATCAGCGCGTGCCGATCCAGCTGGTTGACCCAGTTCTGTCTGCGGGCCCGGTAGGGCTGCTCGGCGGGATCGACGGTTGCGTGACTCAATTCGGGTCTCCCGCTTCGTGCTAGCCCGAAGTCAGTTCTTCGGCGCGCCGTTTGAGATTGTCAGCCAGATAGTCCAGGGCGTTGCTGAAGGCCTTCTTGAGCATCGGCTTGGGCACCGGCATCTGGGTCTCGACGTTCATGTCGACAGTGAGCAGCGTGGTCGGGCCGATCTCGACCACCGAGAACAACTGCTCCTGCTTGCTGAACAGATCGCCCTGCTGCAGCACGGTCTGGATCTGAGTGTCACTGGGGTAGTAGACGGCCTGGATGAAGGTGCCGTCGAAACCGGAGTAGGACGCATCCAGCCGCAGCTGGCTGGGCCGGCCGTCGTCGTAGCGGGCCAGCACCCAGATCCCTTTGATCTCTTCGTTCCACTGCGGGTACGCCTCGAAGTCGGCGACGATCCCCATGATCGTGGCGGCATTGGCGGCGACTTCGACGGTCTTGCTCACGAGCGGCACCCGCCGAGCATAGCCACCGGCGATATGGCCGCCGAGTTAAACCTGGGCGGTGGCCAGCAGCGCGCGAATCCCGTCGGGGATCGGCACTGGCCGCCGGGTGGTGCGGTCGACGTAAACGTGCACCCAGTGCCCGAGCGCGGCCAGTGGGGCGGCGTCGTCGCCGTCCGGGGCCCGGAACACCGCAAGCCGATAGGTGACGCTGCTGCGCCCCAACCGGGTGACGGCCAGCCCCACCGCGAGCCGGTCCGGGAAGGCGAGTTCGCCCAGGAACCGGCAACCCGATTCGGCGACCACCCCCAGCTCCGGCGTCGCGACCGGGTCGATAGCCGGGACATGTGCGGCGATCCAGCCGTTGATCGCGGTGTCGAACAGCTGGTAGTACACCGCGTTGTTGAGGTGGCCAAACATGTCGTTGTCGGCCCAGCGGGTCAACACCGGCCAGTGCACCGGAAAGTCGTGGCTGGTCAAGCCTTCCGGGGCGGGCGGGACCGCTGCGTCCGAACTCATGGTTGTATTCCAGCATGACCACGATCCGCGGGGCGGTGCTGGAGCGGATCGGGGCGCCGCGGCCCTATGCCACCTCACGCCCGCTGACGGTGGCCGAGGTGGAGCTGGCCCCGCCCGGCGAGGGCGAGCTGCTGGTACGGGTTGAGGCCGCCGGGGTCTGTCACTCCGATCTGTCGGTGGTCGACGGCAACCGGGTGCGACCGGTACCGATGCTGCTCGGCCACGAGGCCGCCGGCATCGTCGAAGCGGTCGGCGCCGGGGTCACCAGCGTGCGGCCGGGCCAGCGGGTGGTGCTGACCTTCCTGCCCCGCTGCGGCCATTGCGCGGCGTGCGCCACCGACGGCCGAGCGCCGTGTGAGCCCGGCAGCGCCGCCAACGGCGCGGGCACACTGCTCGGCGGCGGGCAGCGGCTGCATCGCGCCGACCAGACCGTCTACCACCACCTCGGGGTGTCTGGGTTCGCCACGCACGCCGTGGTCAGCCAGACCAGCGCGGTACCGGTACCCGATGACGTGCCGCCGACGGTGGCCGCCCTGCTGGGCTGCGCGGTGCTGACCGGCGGCGGCGCCGTGCTCAACGTCGGCCGTCCGGCGCCGGGTGACACCGTGGCGGTGGTCGGGCTCGGCGGGGTTGGGATGGCCGCGGTGCTGACCGCGCTGGCCCACGACGGCGTGCAGGTCATCGCGATCGACCGGCTGCCGGACAAGCTGGCCACCGCAACCGCGCTGGGCGCTCACCTCACCTATACCCCGCAGCAGGCCCTTGACGCCGGCGTGCGCGCCCCGGTGGTGATCGAAGCGGCGGGTCATCCCGCTGCGCTGGAGGCCGCGATCGGTTTGACCGCACCGGGCGGTCGCACCATCACCGTCGGGCTGCCGCCACCGGATGCCCGGATTAGCGTGTCCCCGCTGGGTCTGGTTGCCGAGGGGCGCTCGCTGATCGGCAGCTATCTGGGTTCGGCGGTCCCCGCGCGCGACATCCCGCGCTTTGTGGAGTTGTGGCGGGCCGGCCGTCTTCCCGTCGAGCAGCTGGTGTCGGCGACCGTGCCGCTGGAGCAGATCAACGAGGCCATGGACCAGCTCGCCGACGGCGCCGCGGTGCGCCAGATCATCACGTTCGATTCGCACTGAACCCGCGGTGCCGTCCGCCCTGGCACCCACCCGGCGTGACACTTTCGCTATTTTTTGTAAAGTTTCCGCTATGGCCCGCAGCACGGTGGACGCCCCCGACGGCTCGACCCGGCAGCGGATCCTCGCGGCCACTGCGGAGGTGCTCGGGCGCAATGGGATGACCAAGCTCAGCATGTCCGAGGTGGCCGCCCAGGCCGGGGTCTCGCGCCCCACCCTGTATCGATGGTTCCCGTCGAAGGACGAGCTGGTCTCGGCGTTCTCCCGCTACGAGCGGCACATTTTCGACAGCGGGATCGCCCGCGCCACCGAAGGACTGAAGGGCGCCGAAAAGCTCGACGCCGCACTGTGTTTCATCGTCGACTATCAGCACTCGCACACCGGCGTGCGAATGATCGACATCGAACCCAAGCACGTGCTCGCCGATTTCTCCCGCATCATGGTGCCGATGCGCGAGGGCCTGCAACGGATGCTGACCGGGCCCGATGCCCCGGTGAAGGCGGCCGCTGCGATCCGGATTGCCATCTCGCACTACATCATTCGCAGCGATGACTCCGAGCAGTTCCTCGCCCAGCTGCGTCAGGCGGTGGGGATCAAGCACCGCGACTGACGGGCGCGGGCTGGGCGGATCGCATGACGGTTCCAGTTGGGAGATCAGACTCGTGGCTCGTTGAAGTCCATTTCTTCGTAGCTGCGTTGGAGGTCCTCGAGGGCGGCGTCGTAGTCGAAGTCACCGGGGACGGGGTCCTCGAGCCACGACCAATCCTCGTCGGGGTCGATCGGTGGTGGCTGTTCGTCGCGGAAACCGGCGGCGTCGTCGGCGTCGGGCGGGTTACCCGGCTCGGGACGCCGGCGGTGGTAGTCGATGACGGCTTCGATGAAGTGGAAGGGGTTGGTGCGGGGTTGGCCGCGATCGAGTCGGGGCGGCGGGATCCATTCGACGCGGCCGGTGGGCCCGAGTCGGGTGATCCAGTTTTGTTTGGTGGCCATCCGGTTGTCGGGTGCACACGCTAGGGCGAGGGCGTCGATGTCGGTTCGGCCGTTGTCGGCCCAGTCGTGTTCGGCGTGATGGGCTTGGGAGAGGTAGCCCGAGACGGTGCAGCCGGGTCGGGTGCACCCGCGGTCGCGGGCGTGCAGCACGATGCGCTGATCGCCGGTCGCCAGGCGCTTGCTGCGCCCCAGCCATAAGGCGCGGCCTTTGCCGTCGAACACGCTCAGGTAGTGGTAGGCGTGTTCGGCCATGCGCAGCAGGTCGGTCATCGGCAGCAGTGATCCGCCGGCGGTGTGGGCTTTGCCGGTCACCTTGGTGTCGGTCAGTGGTGGGTGTCCGGTTGCGGCGTGCAGTTCGGCCAGGGTGGTGGTGACGATGACGGTGACCGGCAGCCCGTTGAGTTGCCCGAGGTCCCCGCAGGCGAGGACGGCGCGGAATGCGGCCAGCAGGGCGTCGTGGGTGCGTTGATCGGGGCGGCGATCATCGGCGCTGATCTGTTCCTGGCTCGGCGTCCCGCTGACACAGGGGTGCTCATCAGCGGCGTTGCACATCCCGGGCGCGGCGAGTTTGGCCAGGATCGGCTCCAGGGTGGCGCGTAGTTCCGGGGTGATCGTGCCCGACAGTGAACTCATCCCATCGACACCTTGGCGGCCCAGACGCAGCCCCCGCTTGGCCAGGCGTTCTCGATCCGTGAAGTCCCCGTCAGGGTTCAGTACGGCGACCAGGTGATCGGCGAGGCGGGCGAAGGTTTCGGGTCCGAATTCCTGCGCCAATATCGCCAGGTCCGCTTCGGCGCGTTCACGATCGGCGGCGGCCACGGCGGTGGGGATTTTGGCCAAGGCTTTGCGGGCGATCACCACGTGTTCGGGACCGACCCGTCCGGCGGCTTGGGCAGCCGCCAGTGTCGGCAGCACCGGTTCCAACGGTTCCCCGGTCACGGCGGTGCGTGGACCCAAGTCGGCGGCTTCCCCCAATCGGCGCCGCGCCACCGCAGAGCTGATCCGCAACCGCTCCTCTAACACTTTGACCAGTGAACAGGCCCCCAACGCCCCAGGATCCTCGGTGACCAGCCGGGCCAGGATCAGATGATCGACCACCGGGGCCCGCCACGCCAAGGCCTCCCGGCGGGACAGCACCGCCACCAATTCTTCGGCACTCAAGCCGTCGAACGAACACGCCTCCAGCCGGTCATAGGCTGCCTCAATCGCATCAAGAGAAGCCATGATGGTCTCCCGATCCGCGAACGCGTCCCTACCCATGCCTCGAACACTAGTTCGACCCACCGACAGAAACCCGGGGCAGACCGCAAATTAAGAAATTTATGAGGATTTTGGGCTGTCCGGCCCGCGTCGCTGGGCGCGGATCGCTTCAACAGCCTCAGGATTGTCTGCCGCGAGTTGCTGTAGGTAGGCGACGACGTCACCGACGGTCCGGAGACCGGCGAGATCCTCGTCAGGGATCTTGACGCCGTATTTGTCCTCAGTCTGGACCGCTATCTCCACCATCGACAATGAGTCGATATCCAGATCGTCTATGAACGATTTCTCGATCGTGACCTCAGACGGTTCGATACCGGTGACTTCCTCGATGATTTCGGCGATGCCGGCAATGAGTTCTTCTTGGGTGATGGTCATGTCGATCCCTCCTTTTCGGCACTGTCAGTGTTGGGTGGCGCGGTCGGCCGACGGCGGGCCAGGCCTTGGCGGGTGTGGTGGACCGCGACGCGAGCAAGGAAGGCTGGTTCGAGTAGGCGTCGTGGCGGGCGCCAGAGCCGTTGCCGGGTGGCGGGGTCCACGCCCACCGCCGGCTCGTCGCAGGAACGCGCCTGCGCCAGCAGTTCGGCGAGGCGATCGGTCTGATCGGTGTCTCCGGTCAGCTCCACCAGCAGCAGCCAGTCACCGCGCACCGGGGCGGCCACCCCGAGCCGCTCGCCGGTCAACGCGGCGACGCGGGCATCGATCAACTCCAACGTCGCGATGCCGGCGACGTCGCGAAAAACCCGGGCGGCGCCGACCAAGGCCTGCAGATCCGCGAAGCCGCAGACCGCTGTAACCCGTTGCGCAGGAACGGGATACAACCGCAGATCCAGCCCGGTGATGACGCCCAGGGTGCCTTCGGCGCCGACGAACAGGGCGGGCAGGTTGTAGCCGGTGTTGTCCGAGCGCACCGCGCTGTGCCGGTGCAGCAGTGAGCCATCCGGCAGCGCCACCTGCAGGCCGAGTACCTGCTCGGCCATGTTGCCGTGGGCAACGGTGCACAGCCCGCCGGCGTTGGTCGAGGCCATCCCGCCGACGGTCGCGGTGTCCCGGGCAGTCAGGTCGACACCGAACTCCAGCCCGGCCCCAGCCGCCGCGCGCTGCACCGCCGCCAGCGTCGCGCCCGCCCCCACCGACACCCGGCGCTCGACGACGTCGACCTCTCCGAGAGTGTTCAACCGCTCGGTGGACAGCAGTACGTCGTCGTGTTCGGGGACGGTGCCGGCCACCAGAGAGGTGCGGCCACCCTGGACGGTGACGTGCGCGCCGCCGTCGCGGCAGAGCCGCAGCACCGCGGCGACGTCCTCGGGCGATCCGGGCCGCACCAGCGCGCGGGCCCGGCCCTGGTAGCGGCCGGTGTAGTCGACGCTGCGTCCGTCCAGAACGTCGGGATCGTCGGTGACATAGGCGGGACCCACCACGTCCGCCAGTCGCTGGAGCAGATTCTCCGGCCCGGTCACGGATGCCGGTCTACCACACGGCGCGCTACCTTTAGCCATGGCTACCCGCGAAGACGTCTCGTTTCGATCCGGCGCGGACCGCATCAGCGCCTGGCTGTACCGCCCCGACAACGCCGGTCCCAGCCGCGCCCCGCTGCTGGTGATGGCGCATGGCCTGGGCGCGGTGCGGACCATGCGCCTGGATGCCTACGCCGAGCGGTTCGCCGCCGCCGGCTACGCCTGCCTGGTGTTCGACTACCGCAACTTCGGCGACAGCGACGGCGCTCCCCGCCAGCTGCTCGATGTGGGCATGCAGCTGGCGGACTGGGCCGCCGCCGTCGACTACGCGCACACCCTGGCCGGTATCGACCCGGCCCGAATCGGGTTGTGGGGCACCTCGTTTGCCGGTGGTCACGTGATCGCCACCGCGGCACGGCTGCCGGTGGCGGCAGTCGTGTCGCAGTGCCCGTTCACCGACGGCATCGCCTCGGCGCGCACCATCCCGCCGCTGACCACCGCGCGGGTCAGCCTGCTGGGCCTACGGGATCTGGCCGCGGCGGCGCTCGGCAACCCGCCGGTGCTGGTGGCCACCGCCGGCCGCCCGGGGGAGGTCGCGCTGATGACCACGCCCGACGCCTACCCCGGCTACCTGAAGCTGGTTCCGGAGGGAAAGACCATCCGCAACGAAGTGGCCGCACGGATCGCGACGAAGATCCTCACCTACCGTCCGGGCCGGCTGGCGGCCAAGGTGAGCTGCCCGATCCTGTTCTGCGTCTGCGACACCGACTCGGTCGCCCCGGCCGGCCCGACCCTGCGCTATGCCGCCAAGGCGCCCCGCGGCACCGTCAAGAGGTACCCCGAGGGCCACTTCGACATCTATGTCGGCGACGCCTTCGAGCGGGTGGTCGCCGACCAGCTGGAGTTCTTAGACCGCAACCTCAAGACCGCGGGGGCTGCCTAACGCTCGTGACGCCCTGTCCCAGCGGGTGGACGAGTAGGCCTCCGCGCCAGCGGTGTTGGCGTAGGCCTTCTCCAACACCGGATGCGAGGGCACGTGCCGGCCGCGACTGGGTGGCGTCACGCCCCGGGCCCGGCTCTGTCTGGCCAGTGCTTCAAACCCCGGGGTTGGGTCGCAGCTGCAACGGTCTTACGCCTGACGGGCTCATCGCCACGGCCCATGGACCAGGGCCACGCTTGACGATCTCCCGCCTCAAGCGCTCCTCGTGTTGGAGGAAAATCTCCACCTGCTGCTCTGGACCGAGGTCCTGTTTGGCTCCAATCCATACGGAGCGGACACCGTGTTCGTGATAGGCGCGCAGTTCAGCAGGACGCGACCTGATGCGCCGGTCTCGGCTGAGCACGATGAACCCGAGGGCACCGACTACCGGGAGCCAATCCTGATCGTCGGTGCCGCGTGGGACCTCCGGCAGTTCCTCGTGTCCGGGGTACCGGATATCTTCGCGTCCGCGGCGTTGCAAGAGTTTGCCTAGTCCGAGGGTGTTCTCGTCGGTGAAGTACACCGGCGCAAACCCCTGGGCCATCAGGCAGTGCGCTCGCTACCTGCGATCAATTCGAAGCGGATGGCTTCATCGACCTGCTCGAGCGCAAGGTCGTAGAGGTCCGCGAGTGCGTCGCGACTGGTGCCAGCCCGGTAGTCCTCAGCAAGCGATTCAGTCTTCACACCATGGATCGCGGGTTGACCGAATGCCCTACGCGGGTCCATCACGACCTCCGGGGTGCGGACATCAGGCTTCATGTGGGCCACCACGTCGTCGGTGTATCCGACTGCCGATTGGAATTGCTCAGCCGGGAGCGCCAACACCAGTTGCCCATTGCGAACCACCACGAGCTGAAGCGGGCGCTCAAGGCCGACCCGGTCCTGCACCATCCGGACAAGTTCGCGTCCTTCAACATCGAGAAACGGGCGGGCATGAGCCAGCGGGTAGCGCCCGAACTCGCTGCGGAGCGCGACGATAGCCGGACGGAGTCGCTGGACAGGGACATCCCGACTGCGGTACTCGGCCAGTAGCCGAGACTCAACCATCTCGCCCCAGGTCACCGAGTCCGAGCCCGTCGGTTCCTCTCGGAGCACCGGGTCGTAGAACTTGCCGCCGCGGGTGTAACCCTCCAGCCAGCGCCTCGCAGTGCCGGCATGCAAGCCGACAAGGCGATCCACGTCCGGATATGAGTAGATCGCCCGATCAAGCAGCGAGTGGGTCATGCGGTCAATGTTGGCACGGGCCAGGTTCTCGAGCTAGTCAGTTTGCGCTCATCGACGCACGCGGGACCACGGAGTGGTCGGAACGTGCTGCCGGTACAGCGGCGCCAAACAGTCGGGGCCAGAGCGGGACGCCGTTATGGACGCGCAGCCTGCGCGTCACGCGAACCGGCTGCGGATCCGCTTGTCGAAGTCGTCAACCGTCGACCAATGTGTTTCGTCCGTGTCATCGGCCCGCGCTTCGACGAGCGCTTGGTTATCTAAGACAGCCGACATCGGCATCGCAGCATTCGGAGAAGCAGGACTGGTCACAAGCCGGAAATTCGTCGGGCTGAACTCAGTTCGCCAGTTCGTGCTCCACTGCCCGGCGAATCCACGCCGATATCGAGCGGTCATCGTCCTCGGCGGCTTTGCGGACACGCTCCAGCAACTCGGGCGGAAGGCGGACCGGGATAGGAACGGACATGCGTCCGCGCCGACGGATCGGCGGCCCCTGCGGTTCCTGGTTTTCCGGCCGTGCGTAGAACTCGTATTCCTGATCGGGGGTCATGTCAGCGTTGGTCATCGGTCTTTCCTGTATTGGTCGGCAAGATGTTGGGAGGCGACGTAGCACCCAATCGGGCGGCACTTGCGGATGTCCCCGGTTCGGGACGGCGCAACGGGCACGACGAGAACCTTGCCTGCGACTTCGGCACACATCAGCCAATGCGCGGGTGGATTGGCCGGATAAAACAGCGGATCGGATACCCACACGTCGAATACGTCGTCGATACCGAGGTGAGGGTGCTTGAACAAGTATGCGGCCTGGGTGTCTATCTCGAACGGGTCGTGGTCATCGAGTTGTTCTGGGTCCAGTAGGCGGTCACCCACGGTGTGAGTGTAGTCGCTTCAACTACAACCGTCTACCGTGCGAATTCGTGTCCTATCCCAGCTGGTGGACGAGCTGTTTGCCGACGTTCCTAGGCGCCGACGCAGCCGGCGGCGGGAGCGGCGGGTCCATCGAACCGCGCGTTGCGACACAGAAGCCCGGAGGCTGTCGCCACTGGCGGGGAGCGGATGTGCGTTGGCGGTCCAGACGGGTTTGACGATCGCCGCAACAGCGGCGTAGAAGGACTGCGGGTCAACGGTTTTCGTATCACGGAGTTGGGCGCGCAGCAACGTGCCGTGCCGGGCGGCCATCGTCATGCCTTGGCCGTTAATGGGGTCCAGGCTGCACAGCGCGTCCCCGAGGGCCAGGAGGCCTTTCGGGTGGCGGGTCAGGCGGTCGTAGCGTCGCCACACGCCTCCGGGATACCGGTACGTCGACACCGCAGTCAGGGGCTGCCCGCGGTGCAGAGCCGGCAGGATATGTGGCGGTATGAAGTCCTGCGCCAAGGCGAACATATCAGCGAAATCGGTTGGCGCATAAGCCAGATCGTTGACTCGGCTGGAAATCGTCAATGTCCAGGTATCGTTCTCACAAGCCACCAGGCCGCCGCGTTGTGACCTCCCTTCGGGTAGGACCAGAATCATGCGTTCCAGAAAGTCGTCCTGCTCGGGGATGGTGATCTGTTGGCTGTGGTAGATGCCGTCAGCAGCGAACGTCTGCTCCGGGGGCTGGGGGTAGCCGAGCCGCTCCAGCAGCATGGGTGTGCGGGTGGCGCGGCCGGTGGCGTCGACGATCAGTTCGGCATGCAGAGTCTCGGTGCGTCCCGAGGCGCGGACGCTGACCGTCACGCCGGTGACGTGATTGGGCTGCGTGGCGATGAGTTCGTCGACGTCACGACCATCGAAGAACGTCACATTTGGCAGGGCTGAGACCCGTTGGCGCAGGTGAAACTCCAGAAACGGCCGGCTGGCCTGGTAGGTGACCAGGGCTGCCGGGTCCGCGGCCGGGTCGGTGCGGTTAAAGGCGTAGGGGCCTATTCGGCTGTAGATACGGCGCATGTCGGCGTCGTCGAGGATCAGAGCTCCAGCCTCGGTGAGGTCGGCGAGAAACCCGGGGAGTAACTCCTCCATGATCTGCGAGCCGCGACTGAGCAGACTGTGCAGATGACGCCCCTGTGGTATTCCGCGTCGATGAACGGGATTGTCGGGCAACCGGTCTCGCTCCAATACCGTCACTGACGTGAACTGCTCGGCGAGCACTGCTGCGGCAACGAGGCCGGCGATACCCGCGCCGAGAACAACAGCGTGATCGTTCACTTCAGAGCTCCTGAATCGCATATTTGACTCTTGGTCGTTCATTGACTGTCAGTCGGTAGATAGTCATTGGTTGATGAGTATCATCGGGATGGTGAGCGACGTCAAGGTCAACCGGCGCGAGAGATACGCCGCGCTGACGTGTGAAGCTGTGCTCGCCGCAGCCAAGACGCTGTTCGTCTCAAAGGGGTTCGACGCAACCTCTGTCGACGAGATCGCCGAACTGGCGCAGGCCAGCAAAGGGACGGTCTATCACCATTTCCAGGACAAACAAGCGATCTTCGCCGAGCTTTTCCGCGCCAGCCAGGAAGCGGTTACGGCCAAGGTCATCGAGGCGATGCCGGCAGAGTCGGAAGAGCCCTGGGAAAAAGTGCAGACCGCGATCCGCTTGTTTCTCCACGGCTACATCGCCGACGGCGATGCCAGTGCACTTCTTCGGCAGGTGGTCAGCGTCTTAGGCTGGGACCGCGTACGGGAACTCAACGAGCAGCAGACCCTACCGTTATTACGTGCAACCCTAGAGAGCCTCGTAGCCAACGGATACGCCCGCCCGGTTCCGGTTGAGGCCACCGTCGAAATCTTCTTCGGTATGTTCTACAACGCCGTGTTGTTCATCATCGACGCGGACGACCCCGACACCGCATCGAACGAGGTCGAGACGGTCATTCTGTGTGCGCTTGAGGGGCTCAAGCCCGCAAAGTAAGCGACGTCTTACCCGGCATGACCGGCAGCCGGTGTCAGCCCACCTGCGACAGCAGAGCTTCGGTCGGCGGCCGGAGCTGCGCCCAGGGCTGCACCGACTCGATCTGCGCCGCCAGCGAAATCAGGGTGGCTTCGTCGTTGGCCCGCGCCACCAGGTGCACCGCCTCGGGTATGCCGTCGGCACTGAGTCCGACCGGGACCGAGACGGCCGGCTGACCGCTGTAGCACTGGGGGAAGGTGAACGGGATGAACTTGAGCATCCGCAGCATGGCCCGGGTCGGTCCGAGGCCCTCGAAGTAGCCCACCCGAACCGGCGGGATCGCCAGCCCCGGGGTCATCAGGATGTCGAGGCCCGGCCCGCCGCTGCCACTGCCGGTGGCGCCGGGCACCATGCCGGCGGCGACCGCCGCGGCCGAGCCGCCGCTGGAGCCGCCCGGGGTCCGGTACAGATCCCATGGGTTGCGGGTCACTCCCCAGGTCGCCGATTCGCTCACGGGATAGGCGCCAAATTCCGAGAGATGCGTCTTGCCGATGATCACCGCGCCCGCAGCCCGGAGCCGCCGTACGGCGGCGCTGTCGGCGCTTGCGGGGCCGGCGTCAATTCCGGTGCCACACATAGAGGAAACGCCTGCCACGTCGGTATCGTCCTTGACCGCGATCGGCACACCGGCCAGCGGCAGTGTTTCTCCGGCAGCCAGCCGCTGCTCGACGTGTGCTGCCTCAGCCATCGCCTGGTCGCCCATCACGGTGCGGAAGACGTTCAAAACCGGGTCAAGCCGGGCGATTCGATCCAGATATAGGGTCGCCAGCTCGCGCGGCGATACCTCACGCGCGTGCACCAACTGCGCCAAGCGCGCGACTCCGGCGAAGGCCAAGTCATCATCGTGCGCGCCTGACATCATTGCGTCCTTTCCTCGCGGACAACAATACCTACGGTGCGCTGGCGTAAAAGTGTGTCCGCGTTGGCGACACACTGAGAACTACGGGGCGCTTAGCTCCCCGTTGCGGGCTCGATGTTGTGGTTCAGGGTGAACCGGTTGGCCGGATCGAGGCGTGCCTTGAGTTCGGCAAGACGTTGGTAGCCGGCGTCACCGAATGTCGCGCGAATGCGGTCTTGCCCTTCGTCGCCGACGAAGTTCAGATAGGCACTTGCCGGTCCCAGCGGCCGCAGAATCTCGAAGGCCTGCCCGGCCCACGCCGTGCAGCGCGCGCTGTCGGCGGGGTCGGTCCACGTCGCCATCAGATGAATGATGTAGGGGTGCTGGCGGGCGACGACAGCCGTCGACTCTTCCGGAACCCGGCTGGCATACCCGCCGAGCCGGATCAGGTGCAGCCGGGTCTGTGCCGAGGGACGCGACCGCCCCAGCAGGGCGATGCGCCGGATCGCCTCGTCGGTGAGTTCGGTGACGAACAGCGACTTCCAGTAGTTCAGCCAGCCGTAGGGCGCCGTGTAGTCCAGGGCCTGCTGCCAGGTCGAGTAGTCCAGCTTGTGCTGCACGGCCACCACCGGCTTGGCCGCCACGCCTCGAACGTTGAGCAGCGCGCTGACGTCTTCGCTGCCGGTCTGATCGGTCCGCGTCGAGCAGGCCAGCACATTGACCAGCGACTGGCCCGTGGTGAGGTCGGTGGAGAAGTCCAGGATGGACGCCAGGGTGTCGGGTGCGTTGTCCATCTGGGCGCGGAAGTGCCGCAGGGCTGCCTCGGCGTCGGTGTCCGGGTAGGACTGCACGCCGGCCACCACACCGTCGATCGGGTGCAGGCGCAGCACGAACTGCGCCACGACGCCGAAGTTGCCGCCCCCGCCGCGCAGGCCCCACAGCACGTCGGCGTTCTCGGTCTCGCTGACCGTCATCACCTCGCCGGATGCGGTCACCAGTGTGGCGCCGATCAGGTTGTCGCAGGTCATGCCGTGGGCGCGGGAGAGCCACCCAATTCCGCCGCCGAGTGAAAAGCCCCCGACGCCCGTCGTCGAGACCACCCCGCCGGGGCAGGCCAGGCCGTGGCGGCTGGTGACCGGGTCCACGTCGCCCCAGGTGGCGCCGGCGTCCACGTAGGCGATCCGCGCCTGCGCGTCGACTCGCACTCCGCGCATCTGCGTCAGGTCGATGACGATGCCGCCATCGGTGGCGGAGTGGCCGGCGACGCTGTGACCGCCGCTGCGTACCGCAATCTGGGCACCGGAGTCCACGGCATAGCGCACAGCGGCGACGATGTCGTCCTGCGAGCGGCACTGCAGGACCACCCGCGGCCGCTTGTCGATCAAACCGTTGAAGACCTGGCGCACCTCGTCGTAGCGGGCATCGCCGGGGTAGACGGCTTCGCCGGTGAAGCCCGGCACGGTGGGGGTGGTGGCTGTCATCGGATCCTTAACGGGTCAGCGCGGCGAGCTCACTCGTCGCGGAGTTCGGTCGCCGGAGTGGACCGAGTGCTCTTCCAGGCGGGAATGATGGCCGCAAAGACTGCGGCGACGGTGGCCAGCACGGCATAGACCACCGCGTCGGTCCAGGGGAACACCAGCGGGGTGACCAGGCCGACGTTGACGACGGCTGCCCGTCGCACGGCCTCGGAGATAGCGATCGCGAGCACCGCGCCGAACAGTCCGCCGGCCGCGCCGGCGACGACGGCCTCAATGGTGGTGATGCTGAATACGCGCAGGCGGGTGGCGCCCAGCGCCTGGATCAGCGCGACCTCGCGCCTGCGGCGGATACCGACCAGCAGCAGCGTCGACAGCACCGAGATGAAGGCGATCGCGAGCAGGCCGTACTTCAGGGTGTTCAGCGGCGTGAGATAACGGCCGATGGAGGCCGCGATGTCGGAGGCGTAGCCGTCGGTGTCCACCGCGGTCAGCGGCTGGTCGAACTGCGCGGCCTTGATGTTCTCGATGACCTGACCGGCGGTGAATCCGGACGCGGGGGTGGCGAAGATCAGGCCGGCGGGCTGGGGGCCGTAGATCTGCTCGGCGATCGCATAGGGCATGTAGATCCGACGTCCACCGTATTCGGGCGTGGCCACGATGGTGCCGATGCCCATCGCTTGCGCATCGAGTCCACTTCCAAATACAAGAGTGTCACCGATGTGGAGATTTTTCTCGCGGGCCAGGACGCTACCGATCACGACCTGATTGGCTTTCTGGCTGGCCTCCGGGGATTGCCCCGCGAGTAATCCGAACGGAAATGTCGGCCGATCTTGCGCCTGAATATGCGCTAACGACCCGTCTTTGAGGCTGATCTCGATTTCAGCCATCCGCTCGGTCTTTTCCACCCCGGCCACCGAGTTCAGTTTGTTGACCGTCTGCGGAGCGAATCGGGCATCAATGGGCCCGTAATCGGCGAACTGCGTCGTGGTGATGGCAATGCGGCCGTCCGCTTGCGATTCGGCGACCTTGGTGGCGCCGATGTGGATCGCCACCAGGAATCCGGACAGCAGGATCGCGACCACGACGGGCACCGCGATGGCTCCCGAGATGGCCGCGGTACGTGACCGGTCCGAGCGCAGCGCGTTGAGCGCGATGGTCAGCGTCGCTCCGCTCGACTTTTCCGGCCGCGGGCGCAGGCTGGTGATCGCCTGGGCGCTCAAGTACGCCGTAGCCAGCAGGAGACCGATGAGGGCGACGACCGCGCCGACGTCGGCGATGATGGCCTGCCAGGCGACCAGCGCACCGGACAGTGTCGCCAGGCGCGCCGCGATCACGCCGCTCAGTCCGATCCCCAGCAGCAGCAGCGCCTTGAACCAGATCTTGCGCTGCGTGGTCTGTTCCTGCGCTGCCCGCCCCGACAGCTCGGCTGCGATGGGAGTGTTGGACGCCGACAGGGCGGGGCCGATCGCGGCCCCCACCGCCAGCAGGATGCCGGCCAGGACGCCGACGACCAGGATCGCCGGCTTGAGGATCACCGGAACGGTGACGCCGACGAAGCGTTCGGTCAGTTCGCTGGCGCTGGCCACGATGGGTTCGGAGATCACGATGCCGGTCAGCACGCCCATCGCCGAGCCCACCGCACCCAGCAGCCCGGCCTCGCTGAGGAATCCGGTCATGATCGACGCGGGCGAGGCCCCCAGTGCGGACGCGATCGCGATCTCGCGTCGACGCTCCTCCACCGAGAGCCGGGTGATCTGGGTGATCAGGATGACCCCGACGCCGATCGAGATCAGGGCGAAGATCCCCAGCAGGGGCAGCAGCACGTCGTTGACGTTGTAGCCCTTGGCCGGCTCGCTGCGGGGCTGCACGCTGTAGGTGGGGCCCAGGGTGGTCTTCAGTCGCTGCTGGACCTGGTTCGCGTCAGCGTCCTTGGCCAGGGTCACATACAGCATGTCCACCCGGTCGCCGCGAGCGAACTGCACTTTCGCCATGCTCAGCGGCAGCACCGCGACCAGGCCGTTGTTGACGTCGTCGAGGTCGGACACGCGCTGGAACTTCTCTAACGACAGCTGCCCGACATCGGTGACCAGGGTCGCCGAGGCGTCCAGGGAGTCGCCCAGTGTCTTCGAGATCGCCGGTGGGGGTTCGGCCTGCCCGGTCTGGCAGACCTTCGGGTCGACGATCCACTGTGCGGAGCAGTCCACGCCCAGACCCAGGCCGAAGCTCTCTTTGCCGTCGTTGCGGATCATGGTCACTCCGCGGATGACCGGCACCACGGCTGCCACCCCGGGCACCGCCCGGGAGTCTTCGACGACGGCGGGACTGATGCCGCCGCGGGTAGCCGCCCCGACCACCCGCAGAGGTGCCGGCCCGGCGATCTGGTAGCCGACGTCTTCGACGGCCTTGGAGACGCTGGTGACCTCGATCATGACGGCCACGACGACTGCGACACCGCCGCCGAGCGAGAAAGCGGCCAGTGCGGCCCTAAATGCGTGTTTACGGACGGCGCGGAAGTTGATTATCCGCAGCAGGCCGAATGTCGCGGCTAATGTTCCGCGAGCCATGTCACATTATTTGCCGCGTGAGCCATTCCGCTGTCGGTCTCAACTTCACCGTCGAGCAATGAAATCAGACGAGGAGCGTCGTCAGCGATTTTCCGGTCGTGGGTCACCAGAACAATTGTCTGGCCGGCTGCATTCAAGTTATACAACGCGTCGATAACCCGCTGACCATTTACGGTGTCGAGGTTGCCGGTCGGCTCGTCGGCCAGAATCACGTCGGGCCTCATGAAAAGCGCTCGCGCAACGGCCACGCGCTGTTGTTCGCCGCCGGACAATTCCGACGGAACGCGCTTGGACTTGGCGGCCAGGCCGACCTGGTCGAGCAGGCTCATCGCATGGGCGTGCTGGGCGCGGCCGGATTTGCCGGCCAGCAGGCCGGGGAGCATCACGTTCTCGACTACTGAGAGGCCCGCCAGAAGGTTGAAGGCTTGGAAGACGTAGCCGAGCGTCTGACATCGCACCGCAGCCAGCTGCTTGCGCGAGAGCTGGGAGACGCTCTGGCCGTTGATGAGGACATCGCCACTGGTCGGCAGGTCCAACAGGCCGAGGATGCTCAACAGGGTGGACTTGCCCGAACCGGAGGGGCCGACCATGGCAACGAATTCGCCGCGCGTTATCTGGATATCGATGTTACGCAAAATCGGGGTGGCAGTATCGCCCTCACCGAACTGTTTGTTGAGTTTACGCGCTTCCAGGACCACGGGAGGCCTAAGAACGACCGACGGCGTGTGTCCGTTCCGGTCGAGCTCCATATCCACGGTATGCATCTCGGTCCTGATCATGATTCTCCGGCGGGCGTCGTAATATAGGCGATCATGCCCGCGTTGGGCGCGTTTCTCAATTCAGTACGCACTCCGCGAAGTTGCTGCGCTACGCGGCGCTATGGGCCGATCATACCGGCGCCGGTCGCCTGCCGAAAATCGTTCGGTCGTGAACCCGACCACGCGCGGTCGTCGCGATACCTGGCCGATCCCGCCGTCAGCCGGCCTTACCGGCAGCCCGGCGCTGGCGAGAAAACGCGGTCTGGCCTGCGGCGATCAGATTGGTGAATTTTGCGGCCATCCAAGTGCACGACGATCCGGTTAGGTGGGCCGCGCGGCCCGGGTGGCGGGGTGAATGGCCACTAGGCCGAGTTCGTTACGCCGCTCGCAGATGGCCGCCAGTTCGGCATAGGCCTTTGCGCCCAGCAACTCGGTCAGTTCGGGCGCCAGACTCTGCCAGACCTGTCGGGCGCCGACGTGGGCCGCCGGGTCGCCGGTGCAGTACCAATTCAGGTCTTCGCCGCCCGGGCCCCAGCCGCGCCGATCGAATTCGGTGATCGTGGTCTTGAGGATCTCGCTGTCGTCGGGTCGGGTGACCCAATCCTGGGTGCGCCGGATCGGTAGCTGCCAGCACACCTCGGGCTTCATCGTCAGGGGTTCCACGCCGAGGCGAACGGCCTTGATGTGCAGGGCGCAGCCCGCACCGCCGGCGAATCCCGGCCGGTTCAGGAAGATGCAGGCGCCCTTGACGGTGCGGGTGCGCAGTTGTTGCTCACCGTCGTTCTCGTCGTATTCCAGGTAACCCTTGCGGCCCAGACCCTTCTCGCGCAGCTGCCAGTCGGCGTCGGTGAGTTGGGCGACCGCGTCATCGAGGTTGGCCCGGTCGTCGTCGTCACACAGGAAGGCGCCGTGAGAACAGCACCCGTCGTCCGCGCGGCCGGCCACGATGCCCTGGCAGGCGGAAGTGCCGAAAACACAGGTCCAGCGGGACAGCAGCCACGTGAGGTCGGCGGCGATCAGGTGTTCGGGGTTGTCGGGGTCGTAGAACTCCACCCATTCGCGAGGGAAGTCCAGATCGACCTCGCCGGGATGGGAGCGGCGCTGCGCGGGGGTCACGAAACTCCACGCTAGACCAGAAATTCGCGTTGCCTCACCATGTCCGGGCCTGGCACCACTAAGTTGGGTGCGTGCGATTAGGGGTGCTCGACGTCGGCAGCAATACCGTCCACCTGTTGGTGGTCGATGCCCACCGGGGTGGTCACCCGACTCCGATGAGCTCGACCAAGGCCACGCTGCGCCTGGCCGAGGCGACTGACAGCTCCGGCAAGATCACCCGGCGCGGGGCCGACAAGTTGGTGTCCACGGTGGGCGAATTCGCCACGATCGCAGCGAGTTCGGGCTGTGCGGAGTTGGTGGCGTTCGCCACCTCGGCGGTGCGTGACGCGTCCAACTCCGAGGAAGTGCTGGCCCGGGTGCGTTCGGAGGCCGGTGTCGAGTTGCAGGTGCTCGCCGGCGAGGACGAATCCCGGCTGACGTTCCTGGCAGTGCGGCGCTGGTTCGGCTGGAGTGCCGGGCGGATCAACAATCTCGATATCGGTGGCGGCTCGCTGGAGATGTCCAGCGGTGTCGACGAGGAGCCGGACGTCGCGCTATCCCTGCCGTTGGGTGCCGGACGGCTCACTCGGGAGTGGCTGACCGAAGACCCGCCCGGCCGGCGCCGGGTGGCCATGCTGCGGGACTGGCTGGACACCGAGTTGGCCGGTGCCGCTGCGGCCGTTTTGGACGCCGGGCCGCCCGATCTGGCGGTCGCGAGCTCCAAAACGTTTCGTTCGCTGGCGCGGCTGACCGGAGCGGCCCCGTCGGCCGCCGGGCCGCGCGTCCGACGCACATTGACCGCCACTGGCCTTAGGCAGCTCATATCATTCATCTCTAGGATGACCACGGCTGATCGGGCCGAATTGGAAGGGGTGAGCGCCGAGCGAGCGCCGCAGATCGTGGCGGGTGCTCTAGTGGCGGAAGCGAGCATGCGAGCGCTGTCAATCGAAACGGTGGAGATTTGCCCGTGGGCGCTGCGGGAGGGCTTGATCCTGCGCAGACTCGACAGTGAAGCCGACGGTGTCACCCTGTTCGGATCCCCAGCGGCGGACATGGCCGCGGCGCGGTCAAAGGGAGGGCACCGATGAGTGGATCCAAGCCTGACCCCCGCGACGTCGAGACGCGACCCATCTCGGTTGCCGAACTACTCGCCAAGAACGGCACCATCGGTTCCCCGCCGGTCACCGGGCGACGCCGGCGCCGGCGCGGCAATGCCGACGCCGTCACCGTCGCTGAACTGACCGGGGAGATCCCGATCATCCGCGACGAAGCTCCTCCCGAACCCGACGTCCCGGCCCCGCCGTCGGTAAGTGCCGACAGTGAGCCAAGTGGTGCGCTGCCTATCGGCCCGGCGCCCGGCTTCATCGAGGAGGACCGGCCTGCGACCGGGCCGCGTCCCGTGCAGCGGGTCGAGCCCGCCAAGCGGCCGGTACCCGAGCCGCGCTGGCCCAAGTCTCCACCGCCGGCACCACGTGACAGCGGGCCCGAGCAAAGTGCCTACCCCCGTCCGATGCGTCGGTCCGAGCCGCCCGTCGCAGAGAACGGTCAGCCGGCCGAAACGCGGTCGACGGGCTCGGGTGCCGAACGGATGCGTCCGGATCCGGTTGATATCTATACCGATATCGCCGTCGACGTCATGGAGGCCGACGTTCGCGACGTCGACCTGCCGACCGGGGATTCCGCATTCGTGCGGTCATTCCTGACCAAGGGTCGATCCGCCGGACGTGCGGGCGGGTCAGCCCTGGTTGCCGACGCTGGCGCCGATGCGGAGATTGCCGGCGCCGACAGTGCTGAGGCGGCCGCCGACGCCGAGCCGGCCGACCAGTACGTCGGCCACCCAGGTGTGGTGGGCGGCTTGCTGGTGGTGCTGCAGTCGATCCTGGCGGTGGCGTTCGGTGGCGGCTTGTTCATCGTTTTCGACCAGCTGTGGCGGTGGAACAGCATCGTGGCCCTGGTACTCACGGTCCTGGTCACACTCGGTCTGGTGGCTGCTGTGCAGGCAGTCCGTAAGACCGTCGACATCGTCAGTACGTTGATCGCAGTCGCGGTCGGTTTGCTGGTTACCTTGGGGCCGCTGGCGTTGCACGCCAATTAGCCGTTCACTATTACTTCGTGCGCCCTGCCATCAAGGTCGGATTGTCGACTGCTTCGGTCTACCCGCTGCGGGCCGAGGCTGCTTTCGAGTACGCGGCCCGGCTCGGCTACGACGGCGTCGAACTGATGGTGTGGGGGGAGTCGGTCAGCCAGGACGTCGGTGCTGTCCGGCGGTTGTCGCGCAAGTACCGGGTGCCGGTGCTGTCGGTACACGCACCGTGTCTGTTGATCTCGCAGCGGGTGTGGGGCTCCAACCCGATCTCCAAGCTGGAGCGCAGCGTCCGGACCGCGGAGCAGCTGGAGGCCCAGACCGTGGTGGTGCATCCGCCGTTTCGCTGGCAACGGCGCTACGCCGAGGGTTTCAGCGATCAAGTCGCCGAATTGGAGGCCGCCAGCGATGTGGCGGTAGCGGTGGAGAACATGTTCCCGTTCCGCGCCGACCGGTTCTTCGGCGCCGATCAGTCCCGCGAGCGGATGCGTCGCCGCGGAGGCGGTCCGGGAGCGGGAATTTCGGCGTTCGCACCGTCCCACGACCCACTCGACGGCAACCATGCGCACTACACCTTGGACCTGTCGCACACCGCGACCGCCGGTACCGACGGCTTGGAGATGGCTCGCCGGATGGGCTCGGGGCTGACACACCTGCACTTGTGTGACGGCACCGGGCTGCCGGCCGATGAGCATCTGGTGCCTGGCCGCGGTGACCAGCCCACCGCCGAGGTGTGCCAGTTGCTGGCTTCCAGCGACTTCACCGGTCATGTGGTGCTGGAAGTGACCACCTCGCAGGCGCGTTCGCCCCATGAGCGCGAGGCACTGCTGACCGAATCGCTGCAGTTCGCCCGGACGCATCTGCTGCGCTGACCGCCCGATCGCTGAGACGCAAGGAGCCCACGCGTGACCTCATCCACGCTGTTCACCGACGCCATGGCCCTGGCACGTATCGACGGTGACGATGACGTCGCGTCGTTTGCCGGTGAACTCAACGAGCATTGGACCATCGGCCCGAAGGTGCACGGTGGGGCCATGCTGGCGTTGTGCGCCAACGCCGCCCGCTTGGCGTGTGGCGCCCCTTCGGATGCGCTACAGCCGGTCGCGGTGTCCGCCAGCTACCTGTGGGCACCCGACCCCGGCCCGATGCAGCTGGTCACCAGGATCCGCAAGCGTGGCCGCCGGGTCAGCCTGGTCGACGTCGAACTCAACCAGGGCGAGCGCACCGCGGTGCGCGCCGTCATTACCCTCAGTGAGCCAGAACACCACGCGCCGCCACTGCTGTCGTTCAACCCGGTGGTGCCGCTGATGACGCCGGAGCCTCCGCCCGGCTTGGAGCCGATCGGTCCGGGCCACCCGATGGAACACATCGTGCACCTGGCCCACGGCTGCGACATCCGGCCGGCGCTGACCACGCTCGGCCCGCGCTCGGATGGCGGTCCGCCGGTGATCGAGATGTGGGTTCGGCCCAAAGGCGCTGCACCCGACGTGCTGTTTGCGCTGCTGTGTGGCGATGTGTCGGCGCCGGTGACTTTCGCCGTCAACCGCAACGGCTGGGCGCCCACCGTGCAGCTCACCGCCTATCTGAGGGCCATCCCGGCCGACGGCTGGCTGCGGGTGATCTGCAGCTGCGTGCAGATCGGCCAGGACTGGTTCGACGAGGACCACACCGTGGTCGACTGCGAGGGCCGAATCGTGGTGCAGTCCCGCCAGCTGGCGATGGTGCCGGTGCAGTAGCGGGCGACCCGCTGCGCCCGGCTGGCGCCGCGCTTGCGATCGCCCGGTGCAGTAGCGGGCGACCCGCCTGCGCACCGGGCTTCGCCGCACTGGCGCGGTGGGTCTGAAATGCTGTCGCCATGACCAGAATCGCGATCATCGGTGGCGGCAACATGGGCGAAGCGTTGCTGGCGGGGCTGCTGGCTGCCGGCCACCCGGTCAAGGACCTGGTGGTCGCCGAGCGGTATGGCGAGCGGGCCCGGCAGCTGTCCGAGAAGTACTCGGTCCTGGTGACCTCGGTCGCCGACGCGATCGAGAACGCCTCCGTGGTGATCGTCGCGGTGAAGCCGCAGGATGTCGACGCTGTGGTCGAGGAGTTCGCCAAGAGCGTCACCGCCGCGTCCGAGGACAGTGCCGAGCAGGTGCTGGTCACGATCGTGGCTGGTCTCACCACCGGATACGTGGAATCCAAGCTCCCCGCCGGCGCTGCGGTGGTGCGCGTGATGCCCAACACCCCGGTCAAGGTCGGCGCCGGCGCCAGCGCACTGGCAAAGGGCCGCTTTCCCAGCAACGAACAGGTCAGCGAGGTCGCTGCGCTGTTCGAGTGCGTCGGGACGGTGGCGATCGTTCCGGAAGAACAGATGGACGCGGTCACCGCGGTATCGGGATCGGGGCCGGCTTACTTCTTCTTGGTGGTCGAGGCGCTGGTGGACGCCGGGGTTGCGGCCGGCTTGAGCCGGCAGGCGGCCACCGACTTGGCGGTGCAGACGATGGCCGGCTCGGCGCAGATGCTGCTGGAGGGGCGCGCTGAGGGCGAGGGGGCGCCGAATGGGGGCATCGACACCGCCCCGACCCACCTGAGAGCAATGGTGACTTCGCCTGGGGGGACCACTGCGGCCGCGCTGCGTGAATTGGAGGCCGGTGGCCTGCGGACCTCGATCGATCGGGCGGTGCAGGCCGCAAAAACACGCTCTGAGCAGCTAAAAATTACATCAGAGTAGTTCACTTATTTTTCACATATTGGCTCTCACTAGTCGCAGGAACCCCATCTGTCCCGCTATTCTCCTCTATGTCTGTGCGTGTGGGCGCAGCGGAGGGGAAGCCGCTGAGACTGCACGTGCCTGATTGAAATGGGTAACGATGACGTCTGCGAACGGGCCTTCGGCGCGTGACACGACACAATTTCTCACCGTGGCCGAGGTGGCTGCTTTGATGCGGGTCAGCAAGATGACGGTGTACCGCCTGGTGCACAACGGCGAGCTACCCGCGGTACGAGTGGGACGGTCTTTCCGGGTGCACGCCAAGGCGGTGCACGACCTGCTGGAGACCTCCTTCTTCGACGCGGGCTAAAGAGCCGGTCGACAGGTAAGCGCCCCCCGGGCGTCGCCGTACGGCGACGCCCGGGGTCGGCTGTCTGGTGACCGGTCAGGTGCGGTTTTCCGGTCCGTGCCTGCCTACGGGTAAAGTAACCGGGTCGATCAAGTTCAGCAGCGCCCACTCGTCGGCGCGGGCAGAAGCAGATAGCGGAGTTCATGGGTTCAGTCATCAAGAAGCGGCGCAAGCGCATGTCGAAGAAGAAGCACCGCAAGCTGCTTCGCCGTACCCGCGTGCAGCGCAGAAAACTCGGTAAGTAACTCCACCCAGGCCCGTCCAGGTCCCCGCGCCGCGGCCGATCGCCGGTACTGCTTTTCCGGCGCGGCCGTTAGGCTGACGGGGTGGACGAGGCCGGACCCCCGAGCGACGGCACGCGCAGTGACGCCCGGCATTACCCCAAGGTTGTGTTGGTCACCGGTGCGTGCCGGTTTCTGGGTGGATTTCTCACCGCAAGGCTCACGCAGAACCCGTTGATCAACCGGGTGATTGCCGTGGACGCGGTCATGCCGAGCAAGGACATGCTGCGCCGGATGGGGCGCGCCGAGTTTGTCCGCGCCGACATCCGTAACCCCTTTATCGCCAAGGTGATTCGAAACAGCGAAGTTGACACCGTCGTGCACGCGGCGGCGGCGTCGTACGTGCCAAGGTCCGGCGGTGGAGCGGCGCTCAAAGAGTTCAACGTGATGGGCGCGATGCAGTTGTTCGCCGCCTGCCAGAAGGCGCCTTCGGTGCGGCGGGTGGTGCTCAAGTCGACCTCGGAGGTCTACGGGTCGTGCTCGCGTGACCCGGTGTTGTTCTCCGAGGACAGCACCAGTCGCCGTCCTCCGACGCAGGGGTTCCCCCGCGACAGCATTGACATCGAGGGCTATGCCCGCGGGTTGGGTCGTCGCCGGCCCGACATCGCGGTCACCATCCTGCGGATGGCCAACATGATCGGCCCGGCGATGGACACCGCGCTGTCGCGCTACCTCGCCGGCCCGCTGGTCCCGATGGTGGTGGGCCGAGACGCGCGGCTGCAGCTGCTGCACGAGCAGGACGCGCTGGGTGCCCTGGAACGGGCCACCATGGCCGGCAAGGCCGGCACCTTCAACATCGGTGCCGACGGGATCATCATGATGTCGCAGGCGATCCGCAGGTCAGGCCGCATTCCGGTGCCGCTGCCGGGCGTTGGGCTGTGGGTCATGGATTCGCTGCGCCGGGCCAACAACTACACCGAGATCAACCGGGAACAGCTAAATTATCTGAGCTTTGGTCGGGTGATGGACACGGCTAGAATGCGAACCGAACTCGGGTACAACGCCAAGTGGACCACCGCCGAGGCTTTCGACGACTACGTGCGGGGCCGGGGGCTGAACCCGATCGTCGATCCCAAGTGGGTCCGTTCGGTGGAGCGGAGAACAGTGAGCGCAGCGCAGCGCCTGGGGGATATCAGCTTCAATAGGGTGCGGGGAGGTTAGCGCTATGGCTGATGATTCGAGGGCAAAAGTCATTCCGCTGCACAAACACTCGAGTTCTTTGCGTAGGCATCCGTCGACGCTGGCCGGTCCGACCGAACAGGCCTCGGCCAAGCAGGCGGCCGCCGTCGTGCGTGAACTCGGCGAGCGTCGCGGCACCGTGGGGGCCATCGGTGCCGCCGCTCCCACCCCGAGCGAATTCACCCGCCGGGTGAGCGCGGTCGCCGCGTTCCTGCGGGAGCGGATCACCGGGGACTACCAGGTCGACGAATTCGGCTTCGACCCGCACTTCAACGAGGCTGTGGTGCTGCCGTTGCTGCGGGTGTTCTTCAACGACTGGTTCCGAGTCGAGGTCAGCGGCATCGAGAACCTGCCGATCGATGGGCCCGCGCTGGTCGTGGCCAACCATGCCGGGGTGTTGCCGATGGACGCGCTGATGCTCTCGGTGGCGGTGCGCGACCATCACCCCGAACAGCGGAACCTGCGGATGCTCGCCGCCGACCTGGTATTCGACCTGCCGATGATCGGTCCGACCGCCCGCAAGGCCGGCCACACCATGGCGTGCACCTCCGACGCCAACCGGTTGCTGGAGGCCGGTGAGCTGACCGCAGTATTCCCGGAGGGCTACAAGGGCCTGGGTAAGCGGTTCAAGGACCGCTACAAGCTGCAGCGGTTCGGTCGCGGCGGCTTCGTCTCGGCGGCACTGCGCACCAAGGCGCCGATCGTACCGTGCTCCATCGTCGGCTCCGAGGAGATCTACCCGATGATCGCCGACGTCAAGCTGTTGGCCCGGTTGCTCGGCGTGCCCTATTTCCCGATCACGCCGCTGTTTCCGCTGGCCGGTCCCGCCGGCCTGGTGCCGATGCCGTCGAAGTGGCATATCGCCTTCGGCGAACCGATTGCGACCACCGACTACGAGGCCGGCGCCGCTGACGACCCGATGGTCACCTTCGAGCTCACCGATCAGGTGCGCGAGACCATTCAGCAGACGCTGTACCGGCTGCTCGCCGGCCGCCGCAACATGTTCTTCGGCTGAGCTGCCCCGCTCTTCTCCGCGAGTGGGCGTGTTTGCACACGACATGTCGCGCGGGCGTCCAACTGCGCACGCTCGCCGGAATGGCGGGCCTACTTCTTGCCCAGTGCCCGATCGCGCATCGCCTCGAGGGCGGCGATGGTCTTGGCCTCGGTGTCGGCGTCCTGGTTGACCGACTCGCCGAGCATGGTGACCACGCTGGTCACCACCGGCTCGCCCTTCTCGTCGGTGACCTCGCTCCGGACCTCACTGACCACCGTGCCGTGCGACTCGATCACCGAGTCCAGGTAGGTGTCGAAGTACAGCTTGTCACCGGCCACGATCGGCCGGTGGAAGGTGAACTTCTGGTCGCGGTGCAGCACCCGGGCGATGTTGATCGGGAGGTCGAACTTCTCGAAGATCTCCAGCTGCACCTGTCGGCCGGCGACCGCCAGAAACGTCAGCGATGCCACCAGCCCCGGATGCCCGGCTTCGGCGGCAGCGGCCTCGTCGAAATGGGCCGGGTGGTCGTCCTTGACGGAGCGGGCGAACTCCCGGATCTTCTCCCGGCCGACCTCGAAGTAGTCCGGGAACCGGTAGTGGGCTCCGATCATCCGCTGCGACTCGGTGTGTACTGACATGCCGGTTTACCCCTCCGCTCGCCGTGGTGCTCGGCGGCGGAAGCCTATCAGCGAGCAGGTCAGCCGCGCTCGTTCCGGTGCGCCACGGCGCTTGATGCGGTCGACGACGGCCCCCAGTGCCAGCGCCGACGGCACGCCGATCCGCGCCGCGCGCCGTGCGGTACGGAAGTCGCGGATCTCCCAGCCCCGCTTACGGGCAGTCTCCCGCAACGCGGCGTCGGGGTTGATCGCCACCGCGGTGCCGACCAGCGAGAGCATCGGCACGTCGTTGAAGCTGTCGGAGTAGGCCGTGCAACGCCGCAGGTTCAGCCCCTCACGGATCGCCAGTGACCGCACCGCGTGGGCCTTGCCGGGCCCGTGCAGGATCTCGCCGACCAGCCGGCCGGTGAACACCCCGTCGACCGACTCCGCGACGGTGCCCAGCGCGCCGGTCAACCCGAGCCGACGAGCGATGGTCTCGGCCAGCTCATAGGGGGTCGCGGTGACCAACCACACCTGCTGGCCGGCGTCGAGGTGCATCTGGGCCAACTCGCGGGTGCCGGGCCAGATCTTGTCGGAGATGATCTCGTCGTAGATCTCCTCGCCCAGATCGACCAACTCGGAGACCGGCCGGCCTTCGATGAACGCCAGCGCTTTGCGCCGGCCGGCCGCGACGTCGTCGCTGTTCTCCTTGCCGGTCAGCTGAAATTTGGCCTGGGCGTAGACGAACCCGATGACATCGCGATAGGTGAAGTAGTTTCGGGCGGCCAGCCCACGGCCGAAGTGCACCATCGAGGAGCCCTGGACCAGGGTGTTGTCGACGTCGAAGAACGCGGCGGCGGTCAGGTCGACGGGCGCGGGAGTGTCGGCGTCGCCCCTATCGTCACCCATATCGGCGAGTGCCCGCTCGGCGCTGGCGTCGTCGGACAGCGATGTCACATCGGCTGCCGATGCCCGGTCGGACGGGCCCGGTGATGCCATCACCCGACTCCTTCCACGTCTGGGCGGTAGGGCCGGTGCTCCGGCCGCCATCAACCCTATCCGGCTGCCGGGCCGATGACCCCCAGGTGATCGCGTAGATCACCTTTGAGGTCGAACATCGAGTAGTCGCGGAAACTGAACCGCCAGACGTCGTCGACCCGCTCGAACGTGTCGTGATAGCGGCCGGCGGCGATCACCTGCAGCGCCACCGCATCGGTCTGCTGCAGCACCGTGTAATAGGACCGGCAGGAAGCGGTCCCGGCGACCTCGTCGATGTCGAGGATCGGGTTGGTGATCACGTGCTTGGTGCGCGGCGTGCCGTCGGCGTGGATGGTGACGAGCCCGCGCCACAGCTGCAGGATGCCGGCGTTGTCCAGGATGACCGTGCCCTCGGGGTCGACCTTGATTCGGGCGTGGGTAAACAGCGCCGCGGCGCCGTCCAGGTCGCCGGAGTCCATCAACTCCGCATAGCGGTACAGCATGTTCGTGATCGACACGGCGCTGGAATTCATGGCTTGCTCTGTCCGCCCGGGGGGTGAAGGGAATGCCGGCTCGTGGCCGGTCACACCGTAATTCAATTCGCAGTGCGACGTCGCGACAATCCAGCGAACCCGGCGGCCTCGGCCCGGGCCGGCGATACCCCTGCAACACTGGAGGCATGACCCGCCACCAGGTACAGCTGCTCACTCGGGAGGGCTGCCCGGTCTGTGTGCAGGTGCACGACCAGCTGACCGCGCTGGCGGCCGAACTCGCGTTCGATCTGCACACGGTCGACGTCGACGCCGCTGCCGCAGCCGGTGACACCGGCCCGCGCGCCGAGTTCGGCGACCGGTTGCCGGTGGTGCTCCTGGACGGACGAGAGCACAGCTACTGGGAGGTTGACGAGCCCCGGCTACGTGCTGATTTGGCCGAATTTGGTAGGCCAGCGCTTTAGCCTTTACCGTGGAGAGAAGTTCTGTTCACAGGTGAGCAAGGAGCGGGCCAGGTGATGTTGCCGTGAGTGTCCTGCTCTTCGGGGTCTCGCACCGCAGCGCCCCCGTATCAGTGCTCGAGCAGCTCAGCACCGCTGAATCCGATCAGGTCAAGATCGTCGAGCAGGTGCTGCAATCGCCGCTGGTCACCGAGGCGATGATCCTGTCGACCTGCAACCGGGTTGAGATCTATGCCGTCGTCGAGGCCTTCCACGCCGGGTTGTCGGCGATCGGGCAGGTGCTCTCCGAACATTCCGGCATGTCGATGGCCGACCTGACCAAATACGCCTACGTCCGCTACAGCGAGGCCGCCGTCGAGCACTTGTTCTCGGTGGCCAGCGGCCTGGACTCCGCGGTCGTGGGCGAACAGCAGGTGCTGGGCCAGGTGCGTCGCTCCTACGCCTCCGCGGAGGCCAACGGCAGTGTCGGCCGGGTGCTGCACGAACTGGCGCAGCGCGCGTTGTCGGTGGGCAAGCGGGTGCACTCCGAAACCGGAATCGACGCCGCCGGCGCGTCGGTGGTCTCGGTCGCCCTGGGCATCGCCGCCCAGCAGTTGGGTGACGACGCACTGCAGGGCCGGACCGCAGTGGTGATCGGCGCCGGGTCGATGGGCGCGCTGTCCGCGGCCCACCTGGTGCGCGCCGGCGTCGAACACATCCACGTGATCAACCGTTCGCTGCCGCGTGCTCAACGATTGACCCGCAAGATCCGCGAGAGCGGTGTCACGGCCGACGCCGTCGCCCTGGACCGGATGGCTGGCGCCCTGGCCAGCGCTGACATCGTGATGTCCTCCACCGGAGCGGTCAGCCCGGTGGTGTCGCTGGCCGACGTGCACCACGCGCTGGCCGGGGGCAACCGAGATGAGGCGACCCAACCACTGGTGATCTGCGACCTGGGCATGCCGCGCGACGTCGACGCCGCGGTCGCCGGATTGCCCGGGGTGCGGGTCATCGACATGGACCGAATCCAGCGCGAGCCGTCGGCGCAGGTCGCCACCTCCGACACCGAGGCCGCCCGCAGCATCGTCGCCCGCGAGGTCGCCACCTACCTGGCCGGGCAGCGGATGGCCGAGGTCACCCCGACCGTGACCGCGCTGCGCCAGCGTGCCGCCGACGTGGTCACCGCCGAGTTGATGCGGCTGGATCACCGGCTACCGGACCTGGAGGCCGACCAGCGCGAGGAGGTGGCGCGCACCGTGCGCCGCGTCGTCGACAAGCTGCTGCACGCCCCCACCGTGCGGGTCAAACAGCTGGCCAGCTCGCCGGGCGGCGACAGCTACGCCGAAGCGCTGCGCGAGCTGTTCGAGCTTGACCCGACCGCCGTGGACGCGGTCGCGACCGCCGGTGAACTACCAGTAGTGCCGGGAGGACTTGATGTCGGCGCCGAAACCGGGTCGGCCGGGTAGACGTTTTGGGTGAAGTAATCCGCATCGGTACCCGGGGCAGCTTGTTGGCCACCACCCAGGCCGGGACCATTCGCGATGCCTTGGTGGCTGCCGGACACCCCGCTGAGCTGGTCGTGATCAGCACCGCCGGGGATGTCACGTCCGGGCCGATCGCCGACATCGGCGTGGGGGTGTTCACTGCTGCGCTGCGCGAGGCCATCCTCGACGGCCGAGTCGATGCCGCCGTGCACTCGCACAAGGACCTGCCGACCGCTGCCGACTCCCGGTTCACCCTCGCGGCGAATCCGCCCCGTGAGGACGCGCGGGACGCGCTGGTGGCGCGTGACGGATTGGTCCTGGGTGAGTTGCCGGCGGGCGCCATAGTGGGCACGTCGTCGCCGCGACGGGCGGCACAGCTTAGAGCACTGGGTCTCGGTTTGGAAATTCGCCCCCTACGAGGCAACCTAGATAGCAGGTTGAACAGGGTAAGCAGCGGCGAACTCGACGCCATCGTGGTAGCCCGGGCGGGTCTGGCCCGGCTGGGACGCCTCGACGCGGTCACCGAGACGTTGGAACCGGTACAGATGTTGCCGGCTCCGGCCCAAGGGGCACTGGCGGTGGAGTGCCGAGCCGGTGATACGGCATTGGCGGCGCTGCTGGCGGAGTTGGACGACGCCGACACCCGCCTGGCGGTTACCGCCGAGCGGACCCTGCTCGCCGAACTGGAGGCGGGTTGTTCCGCACCGGTGGGCGCGATCGCCGAAGTGGTCGAGTCCATCGATGAGGACGGCCGGGTCTTCGAGGAGCTGTCGCTGCGCGCCTGCGTAGCGGCGCTGGACGGGTCCGACGTGATCCGCGCGTCCGGCATCGGCAGTCCGGACCGAGCCCGGGAACTGGGCGTGTCGGTCGCAACGGAACTGTTCGAGTTGGGTGCGCGCGAGCTGATGGCGGACGCACGGTGAAAACGTGCGTCGGAAGTGAGTGAGAAGTGACGGGGAGTACGGAATGGCTCGCCAAGTGAGCGTGCGAGGGCAGAAGCCCAAGCCGGGCCGCATTGTTTTCGTCGGCTCGGGTCCGGGTGACCCGGGCCTGCTGACGACGCGGGCGCGGACGGCTCTGACCAACGCCGCGCTGGTGTTTATCGACCCCGACGTGCCCGAGGCGGTGCTGGCGCTGGTCGGCATGGACCTGCCTCCGATCGCCGGTCCCGTGCCTCCGGCTCCCAAGGCGGACAAGGCCAGTGACGATGTGGCCGACGGCACCGCCGCCGACGATGATGCTGCCGACGAGGCCGCCGCGACTGTTCCGGGCGGACCCGATATCCGTCCGGCGCTCGGCGAGCCGGCCGAGGTGGCCAAGATCCTGGCGGCTGAGGCGCGCTCGGGCACCGACGTGGTGCGACTGGTTGCCGGTGACCCGCTGTCGATCGACGCGGTCATCACCGAGGTAAGTGCGGTGGCTCGCACCAACATTGCGTTCGAGATCGTGCCGGGCCTGCCCGCCACGAGCGCGGTGCCCACCTACGCCGGCCTGCCGCTCGGCTCGTCGCACACGGTGGCCGATGTCCGTGACCCTCAGGTGGATTGGGGCGCTCTGGCTGCCGCTCCGGGTCCGCTGATCTTGCAGGCCACCACCTCGCACTTGCCGGAGGCGGCCCGCACCCTGATCGAGTACGGCCTGTCGGACAGCACGCCGTGCGTGGTCACGACTTCGGGCACCACCTGCGCGCAGCGCTCGATCGAGTCCAGCCTGGGCGGTTTGACGGAGGCTTCGGCGCTGGCCAGCATCGACCCGGTCATCCTGCCCAATGGCCAGGAGACCTCGGCAGGGCCGTTGGTGGTGACCATCGGCAAGACGGTGAGCAACCGGGCCAAGCTGAACTGGTGGGAGAGCCGCGCACTGTACGGCTGGACGGTTCTGGTGCCGCGCACCAAGGATCAGGCCGGGGAGATGAGCGACCGGCTGATCGGGCACGGCGCCTCACCGATCGAGGTTCCGACCATCGCCGTCGAGCCGCCGCGGAGCCCGGCCCAGATGGAAAGGGCCGTCAAGGGTTTGGTGGACGGCCGCTACCAGTGGGTGGTGTTCACCTCGACCAATGCGGTGCGCGCCGTGTGGGAGAAGTTCGCCGAGTTCGGTCTCGATGCTCGGGCGTTCTCCGGGGTGAAGATCGCCTGCGTGGGCGAGGCCACCGCAGAACGCGTCCGGGCGTTCGGGATCAGCCCCGAACTGGTGCCGTCCGGCGAGCAGTCCTCCCTGGGTCTGCTGGACGAGTTCCCGCCCTACGACGATGTTTTCGACCCGGTGAACCGAGTGCTGCTGCCGCGTGCGGACATCGCCACCGAGACGCTGGCCGAAGGGCTGCGGGAGCGGGGTTGGGAGATCGAGGATGTCACCGCCTACCGCACCGTGCGGGCCGCTCCGCCGCCGGCGACCATCCGCGAGATGATCAAGACCGGCGGGTTCGACGCGGTGTGTTTCACCTCGAGCTCGACGGTGCGCAACCTGGTCGGCATCGCCGGCAAGCCGCACGCTCGGACCCTGGTGGCCTGCATCGGTCCCAAGACCGCCGAGACGGCAGCCGAATTCGGGCTGCGGGTGGACGTTCAGCCGGAGACCGCAGCGGTGGGTCCGCTGGTGGATGCGCTGGCCGAGCACGCTGCGCGACTGCGGGCCGAGGGTGCGTTGCCGCCGCCGCGTAAGAAGAGCCGCAGGCGCTAGCGGTGACTTCTCTCGCGTTGACTCTGCGTCCACGGCGGAAAAGTGCGAGTAACGTCCGCCCTCGCCGCAGAGTCAACGCATGAGAGAGCGTCCCCGTCGGCTGCGCGCCACGGCGGCGTTACGCCGACTGGTGGCGCAGACCTCGCTGGAGCCACGGCATCTGGTGCTGCCGATGTTCGTCGCCGACGGCATAGCGGAACCGCGGCCCATCTCTTCGATGCCCGGCGTGTATCAGCACACCCGCGATTCGCTGCGCGCCGCGGCCGCCGGTGCGCGGGCGGCCCTAGCCGGCGGCGATGAGGCACTCGATGCAGCCGACGGGCCGAACTCGGCAACTGATCGGCTGGGACAGGCCAAGACGGCGTTGAGCGCCACCGACGACACCGTGCTGCAGGCGCTGGGCGATCAGCTCGGTGAGGCGCTGAACGTGGTGGGCGACGTGGCCCGCGAACTCGGCAGCTATCTCGATGATCTGCCCACCGGCGCCGATGCACTCGATGCCAAGCTGGCCCGCCAGGCCGAGCTGCGCAGCCTGACCCGGAAGTACGCCGCCGACATCGACGGGGTGCTGGCCTGGGCCGCGCAGTCCCGGGACCGCCTGACCCAACTCGACGTCTCCGAAGAAGCACTCACCGAGTTGGCCCGCCGGGTCGACACGCTGGGTGAGCAAGTGGCCAAGGCCGCCACCGACCTCAGTGCCGCGCGCACCAAGGCGGCCGGCGGACTGGCCAAGGCGGTCAGCGCCGAATTGTCCGGGCTGGCCATGGCCGATGCCGAATTCAGCATCGGGGTCAGCACCAGCCCGGCCGCCGCCGAAGACCCAGCCGCGTTGCGACTGCCGTCGGGCCAGACCGTGCACGCCGGCGCCGACGGTATCGACGACGTCGAGTTCGGGCTGGCCCCGCACCGCGGCATGACGGCGCTGCCGCTGGCCAAGAGCGCCTCGGGCGGGGAACTGTCCCGGGTGATGCTGGCGCTGGAGGTGGTGTTGGCCACCTCTTCACGGCAGTCGGCCGGCACCACGATGGTGTTCGACGAGGTCGACGCCGGGGTGGGTGGCCGGGCCGCGGTGCAGATCGGGCGACGGCTGGCCCGCTTGGCCCGCACCCACCAGGTCATCGTGGTGACGCACCTGCCGCAGGTCGCGGCCTATGCCGACGTACACCTGATGGTCGAGCCCACCGGGCGACAGGGTGCCAGCGGGGTACGGCGGCTGGAAGACGACGACCGGGTCGGCGAGCTGGCCCGGATGCTGGCCGGGCTGGGCGAGACCGACACCGCCCGGGCGCACGCGCGAGAGCTGCTGGACGCCGCACAAGAGGATCGCGGCGCCTGACCCTGCGTGTGACTGATGTGACGTGATGGAACTTCTGGGGCTGGTGTTACGGCGCGCCTCCCGGGATTCTTGCGAGTTCCCGGACAGAATCGCGCCCATGAAGATGTCTGCGCTGCTGTCTCGTAACACCGCCCGGCCTGGCCTTGTCGGTACGGCTCGGGTTGACCACGACATCGACCGACTGCTGCGCAGGGTGGGTCCCGGCGACATCGTGGTCCTCGACATTCTCGACCTGGACCGGATCACCGCCGACGCACTGGTCGAAGCCCAGATCGCCGGCGTCGTCAACGCCTCGGCATCGATCTCCGGGCGCTATCCCAACCTGGGACCGGAGGTGCTCGTCGCCAACGGTGTGACGCTGATCGACGAGGCCGGACCCACGGTGTTCAAGAAGATCCGGGACGGCGCCAAGGTTCGCCTCTACAACGGCGCGGTCTATTCCGGCGACCGCCGGCTGGCCCGCGGCGTCGAACGCAGCGACGTCGAGATCGCCGACATGATGATCGAAGCCAAGAGCGGGCTGGTGGCCCACTTGGAGTCTTTCGCCGGCAACACCATCGAGTTCATCCGCAGCGAGAGCCCGCTGCTGATCGACGGGATCGGGATCCCCGAGATCGACGTCGACCTGCGTCGCCGCCACGTGGTGCTGGTCGGTGACGAGGCCAGCGCCGCCGACGACCTGAAGTGCCTCAAGCCGTTCATCAAGGAGTACCAGCCGGTGCTGATCGGCATCGGCGCCGGCGCCGATGTGCTGCGCAAGGGCGGCTACCGCCCGCAGCTGATCGTCGGTGACCCCGACCAGATGAGCGCCGAGGTACTGCGGTGCGGTTCGCAGGTCGTGTTGCCCGCCGACGCCGACGGCCACGCGCCCGGTCTGGAGCGCATCCAGGACCTGGGCGTCGGTGCCATGACCTTCCCGGCCGCGGGCTCCGCGATGGACCTGGCGCTGTTGCTGGCCGATCACCACGGCGCGGCGCTGCTGGTGACGGCCGGGCACACCTCCAACATCGAGACGTTCTTCGACCGGACTCGTCAGCTGACCAACCCCTCGATGTTCATGACCCGGCTCAAGGTCGGCGAGAAGCTGGTGGACGCCCGTGCGGTCGCCACGCTCTACCGCAACCGGATTTCGGCCGGCGCGATCGCGCTGCTGGTGCTGACCATGCTGATGGCGGTCATCGTCGCGCTGTGGGTGTCGCGGACCGACGCCGTGGTGCTCGAGTGGCTCGGCAACTACTGGCACCACCTGTCGCAGTGGCTGCGGCACTGGGTGACCTAAGCGGGATCGACTAAGGAGAATCGGGGTCAGCACCGCCATGATCACCCCTCGCTACCACGCGATGTCGCTGACGGCAGTGCTGCTGGCACTGGTGTTCGGCGTCGTGCTGGGCTCTGGACTGTTGTCGGGCCGGTTGATGGCCGGCATGCAGTCCGACAAGCAGGATCTGCGAGAGCAGATCGACGCGCTGCACGAACAGCACAACGCGCTGAGTGAACGGCTGCGCAACGCAAACGATTTCGACGCCCAGATGGCGCCCCGGATGGTGCACGACGCGCTGAACGGGAAATCCACGGTGATCTTCCGGACCCCCGATGCCGCCGACGGCGACGTCGAGGCGGTCTCGCGGATCATCGGGCAGGCCGGCGGAACCGTCACCGGAACGGTGACACTGACGGCCCAGTTCGTCGACGGCAACGCCGAAGAGAAGCTGCGGGCCGTGCTGGAGTCCGGGATCGTGCCGGCCGGCGCTCAACTGAGCACCAGCCTCGTCGACCAGGACGCCCAGGCCGGTGATCTGCTCGGGATCGCGCTGCTGGTCAACTCGCGCCATCCCGACCCCCCGACTCCGCCCAGCCCCCCTGTCGATGACGCCGCGCGGGACACCGTGTTGGCCGCGCTGCGCGACACCGGCTTCGTCACCTACCACCAAGAGCGCCTCCCGGCCGCCAACGCCGCCATCGTGATCACCGGCGGGGCGCTGCCCGAAGATGCCGGCACCAGCGGGCTGAGCGTGGCGCGGTTCGCCGCGGCCCTGGCCCCGCACGGCTCGGCGACGGTCCTGGCCGGCCGGGACGGGTCGGCGTCGGGAACCGCGGCGGTGGCCATGGCACGCACCGATTCGGCGGTAGCCGGCACCATCAGCACCGTCGACGACGTGGACATCGAGTCCGGCCGGATCACCACCGTCATGGCGGTGAGCAGCCTGATCGGCGGCGGCCAGCCGGGCCAGTACGGCATCGGCCACGGCGCCGCCTCGGTCACCCTGGCGCAATAGCGAGACCTAGCACAGGCCGTGTCCGGGCGCCGGTGGGCGTGTCTGGAGCCGAGATGCCGCGTCGATGTTAGGGTGAGATTCCGTGGGTCGGCAGGCCCTGAAGTTCCTGCGCCGTCGTCACGGAGGTTGGTGTTGCCACCACTGCGAAAGCATCCGCAAACCGAGCCGAAGCATCTCTTCGTCACGGGTGGAGTTGCGTCCTCGCTAGGTAAGGGTTTGACCGCAAGTAGCCTGGGCCAGTTGCTGATAGCCCGGGGACTGCAGGTCACGATGCAGAAGCTGGACCCCTATCTCAACGTCGACCCCGGAACGATGAATCCGTTCCAACACGGCGAGGTGTTCGTCACCGAGGACGGCGCCGAGACCGACCTCGACGTCGGCCACTACGAGCGATTCCTGGACCGCGACCTGTCCGGTTCGGCGAATGTGACCACCGGCCAGGTGTATTCGACGGTCATCGCCAAGGAACGCCGCGGCGAATACCTCGGCGACACCGTGCAGGTGATCCCGCACATCACCGACGAGATCAAGCGGCGCATCCTGGCCATGTCGGAACCGGACGCCGACGGCGTGCGCCCCGACGTGGTGATCACCGAGATCGGCGGCACCGTCGGCGACATCGAGTCGCAGCCGTTCCTGGAAGCCGCCCGGCAGGTCCGCCACGACGTGGGCCGCGACAACGTGTTCTTCCTGCACGTGTCGCTGGTGCCCTACCTGGCCCCGTCCGGGGAACTCAAGACCAAGCCCACCCAGCACTCGGTGGCGGCGCTGCGCAGCATCGGCATCACCCCCGACGCGCTGATCCTGCGCTGCGACCGCGACGTGCCCGAGGCGCTGAAGAACAAGATCGCGCTGATGTGCGACGTCGACGTCGACGGGGTGATCTCCACCCCGGACGCGCCCTCGATCTACGACATCCCCAAGGTGCTGCACCGCGAGGAGCTGGACGCCTACGTGGTGCGCCGCCTCAACCTGCCGTTCAAGGACGTCGACTGGACCGAGTGGGACGAGCTGCTGCGCCGCGTCCACGAACCCCACGAGACCGTGCGAATTGCTTTGGTGGGCAAGTACATCGACCTGTCGGATGCGTACCTGTCGGTGACCGAAGCGCTGCGGGCCGGTGGCTTCACCCATTTCGCGAAGGTCGAGATCCACTGGGTGGCCTCCGACGCGTGCGAGACGCCGGCCGGCGCCGCCGCCGCGCTGGGGGAGATGCACGGCGTGCTGATCCCCGGCGGGTTCGGGATCCGGGGCATTGAGGGCAAGATCGGCGCCATCGCCTATGCCCGCACCTACGCGCTGCCGGTGCTGGGTCTGTGCCTGGGTCTGCAGTGCATCGTGATCGACGCGGCCCGTGTCGCCGGGATCACCCAGGCCAGCTCGGCGGAGTTCGACCCGGACACCCCCGACCCCGTCATCGCGACCATGGCCGATCAGCAAGACGCGGTCGCCGGCACGGCCGACCTCGGCGGCACCATGCGGCTGGGTGCCTACCCCGCCGTGCTGGAAGCGGATTCGATTGTGGCCGAGGCCTATCAGGCCACCGAGGTTTCCGAACGGCACCGGCATCGTTTCGAGGTCAACAACGCCTACCGGGACCGGATCGCCGAGAGTGGGCTGCGATTCTCCGGCACCTCCCCGGACGGGAAGCTGGTGGAGTTCGTCGAGTACCCCCGCGACGTGCACCCGTTCCTGGTGGGCACCCAAGCGCACCCGGAGCTCAAGAGCAGGCCCACTCGGGCGCATCCGCTGTTCGCCGCGTTCATCGGTGCGGCGATGGACTACAAGGCCGCCGAGCGGCTGCCGGTGGAGATCCCCGAGCACGCCCACGAACCCCACGCTGCCGAGCACGATGACGCTCAGAACGGAGCCGAGGGGCACGGCGGCAGCGCCCAGCCGCTGACCGACCCACAGCAAGAAGCGCTGCCGGAACACGTCACCCGTGGCTGACCACGTCTTCGAGACCATGTCGTCGCAGCTGCTGCACAGCGGCAAGATCTTTGCGCTGCGCCGTGACGAGGTCTTGATGCCGGGTGGCGCGATCGCCACCCGGGACGTGGTGGAGCACTTCGGGGCGGTGGCGGTGGTCGCCCTGGATGCCGAGGGCCGGATCCCGCTGATCTACCAGTACCGCCACGCGCTGGGACGGCGACTGTGGGAGCTGCCCGCCGGACTGCTCGACGTCGGTGGCGAACCGGCGCCCCAGACCGCCGGCCGCGAGCTGGTCGAGGAGGCGGGCCTGACCGCGACCACCTGGCAGGTGCTGGTGGACCTGGACTCCACGCCGGGCTTTTCCGACGAGTCGGTGCGGGTGTATCTGGCCACCGGCCTGACCGAGGTGGGCCGCCCGGAGGCACACGACGAAGAGGCCGATTTGACGCTCGAGTGGTATCCACTGGCCGAGGCGGCCCGGATGGTGTTCTCCGGCGAGATCGTCAATGCCATTGCGGTGGCGGGGATCCTGGCCGCTTTTCTTCATAGCGAAGCGCACAGCCAGGGCTTTGCCGAGCTGCGTACCCTGGACGCCGAGTGGGTCGATCGACCGACGGCGTTTGCCGCAAGGCAGAACCGGCCATGACCGCGGCGACCCAGCCGGTGTGCCCGCTCAATGGGCAGTTGCAGGGGTATCTGGACCACCTGACCATCGAGCGCGGGGTCGCGGCCAACACACTCAGTTCCTACCGGCGCGACCTGCGCCGCTACCGCGAGCACCTGCTGGCCCGCGGGATCGAGGACCTGGCCGGTGTCGCCGAAGGTGATGTCACCGAGTTTCTGGTGACGCTGCGTCGCGGCGACCCCGACAACGGCGTGCCCGCACTGTCGGCGGTCTCGGCGGGGCGTGCGCTGATCGCGGTGCGCGGCCTGCACCGGTTCGCCGCCGCGGAGGGACTGGTGGCGGCCGACGTAGCGCGCTCGGTTAAACCGCCGACACCGGGGCGGCGCCTGCCCAAGAGCCTGACCGTCGACGAGGTGGCGGCGCTGCTGATCGGTGCCGGCGGCGACAGCGCCTCCGACGGGCCGTTGACGCTCCGCAACCGCGCCCTGCTGGAAATGTTGTACTCCACCGGATCTCGTATCTCCGAGGCCGTCGGCCTGGATCTCGACGACATCGACGTGGCAGACCGGTCGGTGCTGTTGCACGGCAAGGGCGGCAAGCAGCGATTGGTGCCGATCGGTCGGCCGGCGGTCGCGGCGCTGGACGCCTACCTGGTGCGGGGCCGCCCGGATCTGGCCGGCCGTGGCCGCGGCACCGCCGCGGTGTTCCTCAATGCGCGGGGCGGGCGGCTGTCGCGCCAGAGCGCCTGGCAGGTGCTGCAGGATGCCGCCGAGCGGGCCGGGATCACCGCCAAAGTGTCACCGCACACGCTGCGGCACTCGTTCGCGACTCATCTGCTCGACGGCGGCGCCGACGTGCGGGTGGTGCAAGAGCTACTCGGCCACGCCTCGGTGACCACCACGCAGATCTACACGTTGGTGACGGTCAATGCGCTGCGCGAGGTGTGGGCCGGCGCCCACCCCCGCGCCCGCTAGGGGGCGTCCCTTTCCGTCGCGCAGGCACTAGCCGCCCAGGTAGGTCGACTCCAGCACCAGATCGTGCAGCAGGCTCTGATACTCCACATGGGTGCGGTGCTCGACGGTGTCCCAGCGCGAGCCCTGCTGGGCCTGCATGTACTCGCGGTAGCGCGGCGCTCCCGGGACCTTGACGTTGTCGGCCACCACCACCGCACCGGGATGCAACCAACCCCGGTCGAGGATGGCCTGCAAGTCGGGCAGGTAGGCGTCCTTGTCGTGGTCAATGAACAGAAAATCCAGCCCGCCGGCGGCGAAGCCGTGCTTGGCGGTCAAGGTGTCCAGCGTGCGCCCGCCGTCGCCGATGGTGCCCACCACGCACGTCACCCGGTCGGCCACCCCGGCGTGCGCCCAGATCCGCCGGGCATTGGCGGCGTTGGCCTCGGCCAGCTCGATCGAGTAGATCCGCGCCGAGGGCGCGGCGCGCGCAATCCGCAGGGCGCTGTAGCCGCAGTAGGTGCCCAGCTCCAGTGCCAGCGCCGGATTGACCCGCTGTACGGCGGCGTCCAGCAGCAGGCCCTTCTCGTCGCCGATATTGATCAGCAAAGACTTCTCGTAGGCGAACTCGTCGATCCGGGCGAGCACGTCGTTGATGTCGCCGGCCCGGGCGTTGGCCAGCACGAAGTCGACCGCCGCGGCCTCGCGGCCGTCGCCGATCTGCCCGGTCGTGACGATGTTGCGCGCACCGGTCGCCATCCGCAGGAACGACCACCGCAGGAAGGGGAGACGTCGTTTGAGGCTCATGGATGCGATCCTATGGCCGCCGGGGCCGCAATCACTGGTCATGTGGCTAATACAAGAGCCGGTCACCTATTAGACTTCTGCGGATGTCCGCCACCACAGCTCCGGTTCGGCCATGAGCGACGACGACACCCCCGGCGTCGGTCTGACCGGGCGTCCGCCGCGGAATATCCCCGAGCCGCAGCCCCGTTCGACGCACGGGCCGGCCAAGGTCATTGCGATGTGCAACCAGAAGGGCGGCGTCGGCAAAACGACCTCCACCATCAACCTCGGTGCCGCGCTGGCCGAATACGGCCGCCGGGTGCTGCTGGTAGACCTCGACCCGCAGGGCGCGCTGTCGGCGGGACTCGGCGTGCCGCACTACGACCTGGCGCATACCGTGCACAACCTGCTGGTCGAACCGCGCGTCGGCATCGACGACGTGGTGGTGCAAACCTCGGTGGAGAACCTGGACCTGGTGCCCTCCAACATCGACCTGTCCGCGGCCGAGATCCAGCTGGTCAACGAGGTGGGGCGGGAGCATTCCCTGGCGCGCGCGCTCACCCCGGTGCTGGACCGCTACGACTACCTGTTGATCGACTGCCAGCCGTCGCTGGGGCTGCTCACCGTCAACGGTCTGGCCTGCGCCGACGGCGTGGTGATCCCCACCGAATGCGAGTACTTCTCGCTGCGCGGCCTGGCGCTGTTGACCGATACCGTCGACAAGGTCCGCGACCGGCTCAACCCGAAGCTGGAGATCAGCGGCATCCTGCTGACCCGTTACGACCCGCGCACGGTCAACTCCCGCGAGGTGATGGCGCGGGTGGTGGAGCGCTTCGGCGACCTGGTGTTCGACACGGTCATCACCCGTACCGTGCGCTTCCCCGAGACCACCGTGGCGGGCGAGCCGATCACCACCTGGGCCCCGAAGTCCGGGGGCGCGCAGGCCTATCGTGCGTTGGCCCGCGAAGTCATTGACCGATTCGGCGCGTGAACGCCGACACCGAGACGCCCGACGCCCCCGCCGACGCACACGGCTTCCAGGTCCGGCTGACCAACTTCGAGGGTCCGTTCGACCTGCTGCTGCAACTGATCTTCGCGCATCGGCTCGACGTCACCGAGGTGGCTCTGCACCAGGTCACCGATGACTTCATCGCCTACACCCGCGACGTCGGCGCGCAGCTGGAGCTCGAAGAGACCACCGCGTTTCTGGTGATCGCCGCGACGCTGCTCGACCTCAAGGCGGCCCGGCTGCTGCCGTCCGGCCAGGTCGACGACGAAGAAGACCTGGCGTTGCTCGAGGTCCGCGACCTGCTGTTCGCGCGGCTGCTGCAGTACCGGGCGTTCAAACACGTCGCGCAGATGTTCGCCGAGCTGGAAGCGGCCGCGCTGCGCAGCTACCCGCGCGCGGTGTCGCTGGAAGACGGCTACGCCAACCTGCTTCCCGAAGTGATGCTCGGTGTCGACGCCGACTCGTTCGCCCAGATCGCGGCGGCCGCGTTCACTCCGCGCCCGGCCCCGGTGGTGGGTCTGGAACACCTGCACCAGGTGATGGTGTCGGTGCCAGAGCAGGCCGGTGTGGTGTTGCGGCTGTTGGAGGCTCGCGGCACCGGGCAGTGGGCGTCGTTCTCCGAACTGGTCGCCGACTGCTCGATGCCGATCGAGATCGTCGGCCGCTTCCTGGCGCTGCTCGAACTGTATCGGGCCCGGGCGGTAGCATTTGAGCAGTCAGAACCACTTGGTGTGCTCCAGGTGTCGTGGACGGGCGAACGCCCAACCGCGGGAGAGCTAGTAGACCTGGTGAAAGCAGAATCGGCCGAGTAGTGCGAGACGAATTGATGACTGACCACATGCCCGACTCCGAAGTGGCGGAGGATTTCGAGGCACCCGAGGCCGCCGACGCTGTGGAAGACCACGAGGCTACGGGGGAGTCCGCTGGCCCATCGGGCTCCAACCTGGGGATTGACGTTGCCCTGGCGCCCGAACTCGAGGACGGCGAACTGGGATCGGTGCTGGAGGCCCTGCTGCTGGTGGTGGACACCCCGGTGGCCGTGGAGGCACTGGCGGCCGCCACCGATCAACCGGTCTACCGGATCACGGCCAAGCTGCGGACGATGGCCGAGGAGTTCACCGAACGCGACAGCGGCATCGACTTGCGCGAGGCCGGTGGCGGCTGGCGGCTGTACACCCGCGCCCGGTTCGCGCCGTATGTGGAGCGGCTGCTGCTCGACGGTGCCCGGTCCAAACTGACCCGTGCCGCGCTGGAGACGCTGGCCGTGGTCGCCTACCGCCAGCCCGTGACGCGGGCCCGGGTCAGCGCGGTGCGCGGCGTCAACGTCGATGCGGTGATCCGAACCCTGGTGGCGCGCGGCCTGATCACCGAGGCGGGGGCTGACCCCGACACCGGGGCGGTGACGTTCGCCACCACCGAGCTGTTCCTGGAGCGGCTCGGTCTGTCGTCGCTGACCGACCTGCCCGACATCGCCCCACTGCTGCCCGACGTCGACGTGATCGACGAAATGAGTGAAAGCCTAGATAGTGAACCGCGTTTCATGAAACTCGGCGGTGCGCCGGCGACCGACCAGCCGCTGACCTTTGATGTGGATCACCTCTGATGGCGTGGCCGGACGAAGAACAAGACGGAGTGCGCCTGCAGAAGGTGCTGTCGCAGGCCGGGGTCGCCTCGCGGCGGGTCGCCGAGCGGATGATTCGCGACGGCCGAGTCGAGGTGGACGGCCGGGTGGTGACCGAACTGGGCACCCGAGTCGACCCTGGCGCCTCGGTGATCCGAGTCGACGGAGCCCGGGTGACCGTCGATGACACCCGGGTCTACCTGGCGCTGAACAAGCCGCGCGGAGTGCATTCGACCATGTCGGACGACCGCGGACGGCCGTGCATCGGCGACTACGTCGAACATCGAGTTCGCGGTGACGCCAAGCTGTTTCACGTTGGGCGCCTCGATGCCGACACCGAGGGCCTGATGCTGCTGACCAACGACGGCGAACTCGCCCACCGGCTGATGCACCCGTCGTATCAGGTACCCAAGACCTATATCGCCACCGTGGTGGGCGCCATCCCGCGCGGACTGGGCAAGAAGCTTCGCGACGGTGTCGAACTCGACGACGGCCCGGCCAAAGTCGACGACTTCGCGGTGGTCGACACCGTGCCCGGCAAGTCCCTGGTGCGGGTCACGCTGCACGAAGGCCGCAAGCGGATCGTGCGCCGAATGCTCGCTGCGGTCGGATTTCCGGTCCAGGAGTTGGTGCGCACCGATATCGGGGCCGTTGCATTGGGGGAGCAGCGTCCCGGCAGCATCCGGGCGTTGAGCGGCAAGGAAATCGGCGAACTCTACAAGGCAGTCGGTCTGTGAACGGCGGTAGCGCGGCCGTCGTCGCCATTGATGGGCCGGCTGGAACCGGAAAGTCCACAGTCGCCCGGGGCACGCTACCTGGACACCGGCGCGATGTACCGGGTCGTCACACTGGCGGTGCTGCGATCCGGCGTCGCCCTCGACGATATCGACGGCATCGGTGCGGTCGCGCAGGGCGTCGAGGTCTCGGTGGACTCCCAGCCTGAGGGAGACCGCGCTTTCCTTGGTGACGAAGACGTTTCGCGAGAGATCCGCGGCGACGAGGTGACCCGCGCGGTGTCGGCGGTGGCCGCGGTTCCCGCCGTGCGCACCCGGTTGGTCGCCGTGCAGAAGCAGTTGGCCACCCAAGGTGGTGGCGTGGTGGTGGAAGGCCGCGACATCGGCACCGTGGTGCTGCCCGACGCCGACGTGAAGATCTTCCTGACCGCCTCGGCCGAGACGCGCGCCCGGCGGCGCAATGACCAGAACATCGCGGCGGGGCTGCGCGACGACTACGCCGGTGTGCTGGCGGACGTGCTTCGCCGCGACGAGTTGGATTCCACGAGGGCGGTGTCGCCGCTGCGGCCCGCCGACGATGCGGTGATCGTGGACACCGGAGACATGACCCAGGCGCAGGTGATCGACCATCTGCGGGACCTGGTTGAGCAGCATTGCGGGGCGATCCGATGAGTGACGGAACCTGGGTCGACGAAAGCGACTGGGAGATCGGCGAAGACGGCGGTTTCGACGATCTCGTCGAGGACTCCGGACCGCCGCCGGTGGTGGCCGTGGTGGGTCGACCCAACGTCGGCAAGTCGACGCTGGTCAACCGGATCCTGGGCCGTCGCGAAGCGGTGGTGCAGGACCTGCCGGGCGTGACCCGTGACCGGGTGTCCTACGACGCGCTGTGGACCGGCCGGCGCTTCGTGGTGCAGGACACTGGCGGCTGGGAGCCCGACGCCAAGGGTCTGCAACAGCTGGTGGCTGAGCAGGCCGCGGTCGCGATGCGTACCGCCGACGCGGTGATCCTGGTGGTGGACGCGGTGGTCGGCGCCACCGCCGGCGACGAGGCCGCCGCACGGATTCTGCGCCGCTCCGGCAAGCCGGTGTTCTTGGCCGCCAACAAGGTTGACAGTGAGCGGGCCGAGGCCGACGCGGCGGCACTGTGGTCGCTGGGACTGGGCGAGCCGTTCACCGTCAGTGCGCTGCATGGCCGCGGAGTGGCCGACCTGCTAGATGAGGTGGTCGCCAAGCTGCCGGAGGTCGCCGAAACCGCCGGCGGCGGAGGCGGCCCGCGCCGGGTGGCCTTGGTCGGAAAACCTAACGTGGGCAAGAGCTCGCTACTGAACCGGTTGGCCGGCGACGAGCGTTCGGTGGTGCACGACGTGGCCGGCACGACGGTCGACCCGGTCGACTCGTTGATCGAGATGGACGGCAAGATCTGGCGTTTCGTCGACACCGCCGGGCTGCGCCGCAAGGTGGGGCAGGCCAGCGGACATGAGTTCTACGCCTCGGTACGCACCCATGGGGCTATCGACGCCGCCGAAGTGGTGATCGTGCTGGTCGATTCGTCGCTACCGCTGACCGAGCAGGACCAGCGGGTGATCTCGATGGTGGTCGAGGCCGGTCGGGCGGTGGTGCTGGCCTACAACAAGTGGGACCTGGTCGATGAGGACCGGCGTTACCTGTTGGACAAGGAGATCGATCGGGACATGGCCCGGCTGGCGTGGGCGCCGCGGGTAAACATCTCGGCGAAAACCGGTCGCGCCGTGCAGAAGTTGGTCCCGGCACTGGAGACCTCGCTGGCGTCCTGGGACAAGCGGATCTCCACCGGGCAGCTCAACAACTGGCTCAAAGAGGTGGTCGCCGCGACCCCGCCGCCGGCGCGCGGCGGTCGTGCGCCGCGCATCCTGTTCGCTACCCAGGCGACGTCGCGTCCGCCGACGTTTGTGTTGTTCTCGTCGGGATTCTTAGAGGCCGGTTACCGCCGGTTCCTGGAGCGGCGGTTGCGCGAAACGTTCGGATTCGAGGGCAGCCCGATCCGGATCAATGTGCGAGTGCGAGAAAAGCGCGGCCCCAAGCGTTCTCGCTGAGGGCTATCCAGCCTTGGTCAGCTGAAAATCCCACTGCCCGACCACTCCACCGGCCGGCCCTCGACCGCACGGTTCCAGGGTGGCGGTGGTCCATTGGCCGGCCAGGGTCACCGCATCGAAGCTGACCGTCTTGGACACCGGTAGCGGGGTGTGATCCACCGGGCAGTCCATGCTGCCCCGCCCGCTGTACTCCCAGCGGCCACCGTTGAGATGAAATTCCGCGTTCTGCAGCCAGCGTTCCGCGTCGACGGCGGTACAGGTCGCACCGCACGGGGTGAACGTCCACGTCGCCGCCCGTTGCGACGGACCGTGCTGGGCGGTGAAGGCGTACGGGCCGGACGGCACCTCCGGGGCGGCTTGGGCCGCCGGCGGCGTCCCGAGGGCGAACAGCAGCCCGCAGACGGCACTGGCAGTCCGCTTTCCCGTAATGCCGATCATCGCGTTCACCTCTCCGCTGGGCTGCCTTAGCCCTGCGCACGATCAGCGTAGGGTGCTGCAAATGGCAGTTTCGCAGATGGTGTTGATCCTCCTGGCCGGGGTGGGCGCCGGGGCAATCAACGCCCTGGTCGGCTCCGGCACACTGATCACCTTCCCGACCCTGGTGACGCTGGGCTTTGCGCCGCTGACCGCGACGATCTCCAACGCGATTGGCCTGGTGGCCGGTGGTATCTCCAGCACCTGGGCCTACCGTCGCGAACTGCGCGGTCAGTGGGACCGGCTGCGCTGGCAAATACCGGGATCGCTGCTCGGCGCCGTGCTCGGGGCCTACCTGCTGCTGCACCTGCCCGAGAGCGTGTTCAACCGAATCGTGCCGGCACTATTGGTCGGTGCCTTGGCGCTGGTGGTGATCGGGCCCAAGATCCAGGCGGTGGCGCAGCGTCGCGCGGCGGCCGAGGGTCGCTCGACCGACCAGCTCAGCGGTGGCCGACTGGCGGCATTGGTTGTCGGTACTTTCGTCGTCGGTGTGTACGGCGGTTATTTTGCTGCGGCCCAAGGAATTCTGCTGGTCGGTGTGATGGGGGTGCTGCTGCCCGAGTCGATGCAGCGGATGAACGCCGCGAAGAACCTGCTGGTGCTGATCGTCAACGTGGTCGCCGCCGGGGCCTACATCATGACTGCGTTCGACCGGATCAGTTGGCCGGCAGCCGGATTGATCGCCATCGGTTCACTGATCGGGGGATACTTGGGCGGTCACTACGGGCGCCGGCTATCCCCGAACGCGCTGCGTGCGGTGATCCTCGTGGTCGGACTGATCGGGCTGTACCGGCTGCTGACGGTCTAGCCGGCTCAGGCGGGGTTCTGCCTGCGCCACCGCTCCCAGCGGCCACGCGGCGCCCGGGCCGCGGCCATCACCTCATTCATCGACGCGGCGTGCGGGTGTTCCGGTTCCGCGGGCACCCTCGGAGTCACCACCGCGGGCTCGGTGCCTTCCCACCAGACCGGTTGCAGCAGTGCGGAAACCACCGGAATAGCGTGCCCGACGCTCTTGCGTCCCCACTGGCAGGCCCGGTCGATGGTGGCCGCCGAGGGCGCCAGGTTCACCGGTGACAGCGTGGGGGAGAACCGGACCAGATGGTCGGCATAGGGCGCGTTGCGCACCATCTGTAACTGGATCGCCTGGGTGATGGGCACCAGCCACAGGTGCTTGGGGTCCCACTGCGGGTGGAAGCAGTCGAAGGCGAGATAGCAGGCGTTGCGGCTGCCCAACCGGCCGGCGCGGACGCGTTTCCAGGCCAGCTCCAGGGGCACATTGCTGGCCGCGCCACCGTCGACCAGGGCGCCCACGTCGTTGTCGGCCAGCAGCGCGTCGAACAGCGGCTCCATGGCCGGGTCTTTGGGCTCGTGGTGCAGCACCCCGGGGATCGCCGAGGAGAACGACGCTGCGTCCACGACGTTGACGTCGCGGTCGGGGTTGTCGCCGCCGATCACGATCGGGGTCACCACCCGCGGGTCGATGAAGGCCGCCGTCTGCCACATCCGGGTCGCTATCTGCGGGCCCAGGCCGATGGACAGGTAGGGGAGGGACCGCAACTGCAGGCCGGCCAGGCGCTGGTTGCGGTAGCGCCCCGGCAGCGCCGCAAACGGCTGGCGGCGCACTCCGGCCACCACCGCGTCGAACGGAATCGCCAGATCCGACATCTTCATCGGGGCGCCGTCTTCGCGGCGGAACATCGCGTCGGCGAACAGATCGAAGTTCAAGGCGAACACACCGGTCAGGCCGTGGCGGCGGCGTAACCGCTCGGGCCCCAGGATGGCGCGGAACGACACCGTCTTGGCCCACTGGATGTACTCGTCGATGGGCACCGGCAGGGTACGGCTAACCACCGAACCCAGGATGGAACCGAACGAGGACCCGATCAGGTAGTCGGGTACTGCCCCGGACTCCAGCAGGGCCTCCATGCCGCCGATGTAGACGAAGCCGGCGCCGCCCCCGCCGCCGAGGACGGTGACCAGTTTCTTGTGGCCCACCTCGGCGTCGAGCTCGGCCAGGGAGAAGTCGTTGCCGTGGCGTTCGGCCAGCAGGCGGCGTTGTTCGTCCTGCTCGGCGGCCAGCACGCCCAGGGCGTCGCGGGCGGCGATCAACGCCATCACCGGGTCGCGCTCCGCCGGCCCGGGCGGCGCCCGCGGTCGCGGCGACGTCTCGGTGGGCGCGGAGCTGGCCGGGTGGCGGGCGAAATTGAGCAGATACCGCAGCCGGCGCAGTTGCTCGGCGCTCAGCACGTCGGGCCGGCGCAGCGTGTGGCGGATGAGGCGGTTTTCCATCTTCTGCAGCAGCAAGATGGTGTCGCCGGTGTCGACGACGTCGATCACTTCGTCGGTGACGGTGGGGTCGGCGCTGCTCTCGGGGCTGTCTATTGGGTCCGTGGGGTCGGGCATGGCCGACCACTGCTGCGAGGGGGGAAGCTGCATAAGTGGTGGTTCCTGAGGGGTAGTCGCGCTGCCGAGGGGGGCAGTCCCGCGTGGCGAGCCTACGCGGTCCAGATGACGTCACGCGGATTCGGGACACCCGCGCGCGTGCGGTAGCATTTCGACCTGCTGCCGGAGATGTTCGGCGGTGGCGGGCTGTGGCGCAGTTTGGTAGCGCACTTGACTGGGGGTCAAGTGGTCGCAGGTTCAAATCCTGTCAGCCCGACTTTGGAAAATAGGCTTTGAGCTGCGGTAATGCGAATTCGCAACCCGATCCGCCGCGTGACGTGTCGACCACACGGGTGCCGGCGGTGCGCTCTACAGACTCATTCACGGGAATTTTGGCCAGTTCGACTGCACGTCATGCACGCTATGCGCCGCCATGCACGTTACGTGGCTCAACGGCGGGCGCTGTCTTTGTCCTGTAGTTGACCGCTGGTCAAGTGGGGTAGCCGTGATTCACCGGATCATCTTGCGCGGGTCGGGGAAACCCATCTTGAGGTAGCCGGGTGCTCGCTTCTTCAGCGATGAGGCGATGACGGGAGTTAGCTCGTCGTGATAGTCGTGCACGGTTGCGGTCGTCTTTGACGGGTAGGGGCGGGTGACGCGACCGATGTATTGCACGAGGCGGTTCTTGAAGGTGATCGGTGCGGCCAGGAACAGGGTGTCGAGCGCCGGGCAGTCGAAGCCTTCCCCGATGAACGAGCTGGTGCCGACGATCAGGAGTGGATCCGACTCGGGCGTGTGATTGGCGAGTTGGTCGGTGATCTGGCGGCGTTCACGAGCCTTCATACTGCCGCTGAGAACAGTGACAGCCCTTCCCGCGGCGCGTAGTTGGTCGGTGATGGCATTGAGATGCTCGACCCAGGTGGTGAGTACCAAGACGTTGGCACCAGTTTCGGCCGCAGCCAGCACGTCGCCGACGATCTGTGCAAGTCGAGCCTGGTCGGCAACGAGCGCGCGGTAGATCTCGGCCATTCCACCGGGTGCTGCGGGGTCGGCGTCGCCGCGGTAGTGGAATTGGGTTGGGTGCAGGTGCAGAACCGGGTGGGGCGTCAGTAAATCGGAACCGTCGACCGGGAATTGTCCGGCGCTGGGCGCCTCGATGGCCACATGGTGGGATCCGAGTTGGTGATAGATCAGGTCTTCGAGCCCGTCACGGCGTTCCGGCGTGGCGGTCAGGCCGAGCCAGTACCGCGCGGAGATGCGGCTCAGGACGCCGAAGAATGCGCCGGCGGCGACGTGGTGGCATTCGTCCACGATGACGAATCCGTAGTTGGCGGTGGCGTCTTCGACGTTGTCGCGGCGAGCGAGTGTTGGCAGTAGGGCAATGTCGAGGATGCCGGTGGTTTTCGACCGCCCGCCGCCGATTTGACCGCACTTGAAACCGAGGTGCCTACTGATGCGGTCGCGCCACTGGTCGGCGAGGGCCTTGCGATCGACCAGGACGAGGGCGGAGGTGGACCGCGATTCGATTGCCGCGCAAGCGATGACCGTCTTACCGGTACCCGGTGGCGCGACGAGAACACCGGTATCCTGTTCGAGGAGCTGGTGCAATGCGGCGGTCTGGGAGGTTCGCAGCGGCGTATCGCAGGTGAACTCATGGTGTTCGCCGGTGATTCGCTTGTCGTCGACATGCAACGTGCTGTCGGCCGATTCGACGAGTTCGGTCAGCAGGGGATGTAGACCACGGGGCAGGACGAGGTCTCCGTCGGCGGTTTCGTCGTAGCTGTAGAGGAATCGTGGTGTGTCCCAGGTGCTGCGGCGGGCGCGTTGGCGCGCATCGAATTCTGGATTGCGTATCGATGCGGCGTGTTTGACGGCCGAGATCATCGCCGGGCCCAGATCGTTGGCGGTCAGGGTGAGTCGTGAGCTGAACTCTGCCCGCACGATTGCCGCCGGTCGTGGGACGATGCGCGACGACGTCGGTAGTTGCAGACGTCGGACATGGTGGCCGATCTGTGGGGTGGGAAGTTGGCGTGCCAACGCGGTCACGTCTTTGGTGGACAATCGGCCGATGCTGGACAGGTAGGCCCACTGATCCTCGTAGGGTTCCAGGGTGGCCGGATCGAGGAAGACGGTGGTGCCGTGTTGACGGCGCTTGCCGTTCATCGGGGCGGCGATCAGATTGCCCAACCCACGCCCGGTATGAATGTCTTGGGATGGGAACAACCGGTCATAGCTGCTCAGATGCATGCTGCCGCGCAGGCGGAATGCCTCACCCAGCAGACTTGTCGCGATGCTGCGGGCGACCGCTGCCGAGATTGCATGAGCGAAGAAGATCCACACATGAGCGCCGCGCCCGGATTGCGATACCTCGAGCGCGGCCGGAATCTCGTAGGACCGTGCTGCTTTCATGTAGGCGAGCGCGTCGAGCATCGCGGCTTCCTTGTCGAAGTCCGCCGCGACCCACCAGCAGGTGTCATCATCGCTGAGCGGATACAGGCCGATATGTGCATCGCCCCGCAGGTGCGCGTCGACGACCTCCGGCGTCAGCGGGAGGTACGACGCGTCGGCACGGTTCATACCCTTGCGCCAATAGCCCTTTATCGCCGGCATCCAACCTGAACGGCCATCTCGCCGATTCTCCCAGCGCAGTGCGTAAACATCGGTGCGGCAACGGAAGAGATCGAAGAAGAATCGCACCTTATCGGTAGAGCTGGAGCCCATCGTCACCGGTGAGGTCGGCGCTCCCGTCAGCGTCGCCTGGTCGCTGGCGGCTGCGCGTGCCTGTTCCTCACTCAGCTGGAGAAGGCGACGCAAACGCACATTGTCGGCACGCAGCATGTCCAACTCGCCGGGGAAACTCTCGATACCGCTAACGGTCACTCCTCCTTGAATAGCGGCTACATGACGCCGCGGATGAGTTCGACGGCCTCGAACATGGCGTAGCGTGTCACGAGGTGGTCGAGGATCTCGTCGACACTGGACGAAGGCCGAATGAATCTGGAAGCCATGGCAATCACCGCTCGATAAGCGACGTCGGGGGACACCGCGACGGTGTCGCCGGCGAACTGCGCAGGTGAGATCACCGTGAGTAGCTTGGGGATCTTCGATGGGGGAAAGTCCTTCACATTGCTGGTGACGATCACCTCCGCTCCGCCAACCAGAGCAGCGGCAACAACGTGTTCGTCATCGATATCGGGCAGCCCAAACGTGCCTTCGAGGTTTTCCCAGTTCACCACGATGGCGTCATCGAAAGCTGTGCTCATGCGATCGACTAGGTGTTGCGCTCGCTGTGCCGCCGGAGCTGGGTCGTGACCGCGGCCGATGAGCTTCTGCGCTTCGTGGTAACGCAATTCATCGAGGATCGCCGTTGACCACAGCGGTCGGTACAACCCCTCGACTGCGAGCGACAGCAGGAAATCCCGCTGCGGGCTTGGCCACAGCACTGAGGTGTCCAACAGCGCAGCGAACATTCTTCGATGTTGTCAGCGGGTGGTAGCGTCGGCTCGCCGCCGCCCGGCGACGACTCGGCGCGCCTCACGCAGCTGCTGGCGAATTACTTCCGGGTCGTCGTCTGCGTCGATGTCGACCGCAGTGGCCGCCAGCGCCTCATACTGGCGATTGCGACGTTGCTCGCGGTAGGTGAGAACGTCGTCGAGCAACAGCCGATGGCGATTGCCGATCCGCTCAGCCGGCAACGTACCGTCGGTGATCAAGCGGACTACCGTCGGGCGGCTGACTCCCAACAGGTCTGCGGCTTGTTGGGTGGTCAGCTTCATCGTCTGTGGCGCGATGGTGACGGCCTTGCCGGCATGGAGTGCGGCCACCACTTTTTTCAGCGCTTGATGCACTGTCGGCGGTAGGTCGATCCGGTCGTGCTCGTTGACCCCGACGAGCGCATAACGAGGCGAGGCCGTTGACCCGCGCACCCGCTCATGCGCGGCGAGGAACCCAACGACGAGGGCCATCTCGTCACGCCCTTCTGGTACAAACGTCGCCGCCTCCACCACCTCTGCGCTCACGCTGGGCTCCTATCTAAACGAAACGAAATAATTTTCGGAATGTTCGAATAGTACGCCGTCTCCGTCGGAACCGCACGGGATCGCAGGACAATAGCCGCTGAAATTTGAGTGGCGGAGAGCACGACAACCCGGCCCCTGGGGAGCGGGACCACCCCTGGGACCAGTTGCCGCCGGCGGCTTGCGTGCCGCGGCTCGGGAATCGGGTCGAATCGCGGTGGTGAAGTGGCTGCGGACTCAATCCGCCCGCCGTTACCGTCTGTGCCATGACGCTTCCTCCGCGTGTGAGTGCCATCGTCTTTGACTGCGATGGTCTGCTGCTCGATACCGAGAGTTGCTGGTCGCGGGCGGAGGCGGCTCTGTTTGCCGACTACGGGTTCGGGTTCGGTCCCGCCGAGAAGGACGTCTTGATCGGGCGGACTCTGGAGGCGGCGTGCGACAACATGGCTGACTACTTCGGGATTCCTGGGGCGGGTCCTCGGCTGTTGGCCGATCTGGTTCCCCGCGTCGAAGCCGAGCTTTCGGTGCGGGTTGAACCGATGCCGGGAGCCCGGCAGCTGCTCGAAAGTGTCTATGGCAGGGTGCCGATCGCCGTTGCGACCAACAGCCCGCGGGCCATGCTTACCACTGCGCTGAAATCGTCAGGGTTCGCAGACTTCTTTGAGGTATCGGTCGCTGCCGACGAGGTCGAGCACCCTAAACCGCATCCCGAGCTGTACCTGGCGGCGTTCGAACGCCTCGACGCGCAGCCTCATACGGGTGTGGCTTTCGAGGACTCTTCGACCGGGGTCGCCGCGGCCCGCGCAGCGCGCGCATTCCTAGTGACGGTCCCGTCGCAACTCGGCAAGCAGCTCGACGGCGACTACATCGCCAACACTCTCGACGACAGCGCGCTCATCGAATGGGCGCGCACCGTCCGGACGATTTAGCGGCGGTTGTGTCGTGCCGGAAACGCGCCTCGATACAGCTCGGATTCGGGCAGCTCGCCGGGTCATCGCCCCGCTGTTCCTTGACACTCCGCTATACCGTTGCGATGCGCTGGCCGCCAGTCTCGGGTGCACGGTGAGCATCAAGCTCGAAACGGCGAACCCGGTCGGTAGCTTCAAAGCACGCGGCACTGAGGTGGTAGCGAGCATGCTCGTCAACGCCGGCTCGGACGCGGTGGTGTGTGCCAGTGCGGGCAACCTTGGTCAAGCCCTCGCTTGGTCCGGACGCACCCGGGGGCTTGACGTCACGGTCGTCGCCTCTCGCTTCGCGCCGGCGATCAAGATTGAGCGTATCCGCGCATTGGATGTCAGGTTGGAGCTGGTGGACGGCGACATTGAGCTCGCTCGCGAACGGGCAGCCGCCATCGCCCGATATGACGGAATCCGGCTGGTCGAGGACAGCTTGGACATTGAGACTTGCGAGGGCGCTGCGACTATCGGCCTGGAACTGGTTGATACCGCCCCGTCTTTCGACGCTGTCCTGATTGCTCTCGGCGGCGGGGCGCTGGCCACCGGCGTGGGCCACATCGTGAAGGCTTTCGCGCCCGAGGTCGAGGTGATCTGCATTCAGCCGGCTGGTGCACCGGCGATGACACGTTCGTGGCAACAACGCCGCGTCGTGACCACCGACTCGACGGAGACGATCGCCGATGCCGTTGCCGGTCGCTTTCCGATCCCGGATGTTCTGGCGGATCTGCTTCTGGTCGCTGATGACGCGGTCCTGGTCCGCGAGGCTTCGATCATCGCCGGTATGCGGATGCTCCTCGATCACGCTGGTCTGGTCGTTGAGCCGGCGGCCGCGCTCGGCATTGCCGCGATCATCGAGGACCCTGACCGCTTCGCTGGCCGACACGTGGTCACCATCGTGTGTGGCAGCAACGTCGATATGGATGCCTACCGCCGTTGGGTTCGCGGAAGCCATCCTGGGTGACGAGCGGCGGCGGCGACAGGGACCGCGGCTGCGTCCACCGCGGTGGCCATGCGGCCTTTGATGGCCCGTCGTCCTCGGCCCACCCGAGAACGCCGATCCAATAGCGTTGCAGTCATGTTGGACACCGTGATGTTGGACTCGACCGACCTCGATGCGCTCGACCGTGCGACGCAGTCCTTCTCGCACGTTCTCGTGTCACTTGATACCGACGCCTGTGACCGGCCCACCGCCTGCGGCGACTGGACGATCAAAGACGTTGCCAATCATGTCTGCGGTGGAGCGCTGCGATACGCCCATTACCTGCGAGGCGGCATGCCCGAAGAGATCGTCTGGACCCGTACGGCCGACAACATCGGCGGCGATCCACGCGCCGCCCACGACCGGTTGTCCGCGGAGCTGCGAACACTGTTCGCCCAACCTGGCGCCGGTTTGATCCGCGCACATCACCCGATGCAGACAGTCAGCGGTGGTGCGCTGTTGCGGATGCGGGTCGCGGAACTTGCAGTGCACGGCTGGGACATCACAAGCACCCTCGATCCCACCTCGATGATCGACAACGATCTTGCTATCTACATCCTCGATCGGGGAGCTTCGATCCTTCAGGCTCAACGCGACCGCGGATACTTCGCGGAGGTCGAGCCAGCGAACCCGGACGCTGCCGCCCCGGCTCGGCTGCTGGCGCTCACGGGAAGATCCCAGCCCTGAGACGGCGTGAATGCCTTCTTCCGGTCATGAACACCCTCGTGGCTGCGGCGCCGAGCAACTGAATGCGCAGAACTACTCGATGGGGCGGGGCGCGAACCTACTGTCCCGCAATGAGAACGCGCCCCTCATCCTCGCAGCTCGCGACGAAGTCCGGCGGGGAATCCACTCGGGCGACCCGGCCGCTCTTGAGCACGTTGCGCAGCAGTGATTCGCAGTATTGGTGCAGGTCGTCAGTGGCTGTCAGCTGTACGTGGCGGCGCAGAACCTGGTCATCGATGGCTTCTTTGCCCTGCTCGCAGGAGGAGCATTCGGGATCGGCCGTCGCGACCGGCGCCAGAACAAGGGCGGCGGTCGCACCTGCCAACTTCCATCCGAGTGTGCAGCTCACGAAGTCGAACATACTCAGTCGGACTTACCGGAACCCGATGGCAACGGAGGCAACGGCAGTGTCGACGGAATACCGGGAACACCGGGGCCGATGGCGCATCCGTCCCGAACCCAATCGGCTGACCTCGCGCAGCCGGCACCCCACATCGTCATGGATTCGGGCCTACACACCCCAACTCGCTCATTGACCCGCGCCCCAGTGCCCCCTAGACTTCCAATACTGATAACGCATGTTGTCAGAAGTGGTCAACGATGACTGGGAGTGCGCGCTCGTGACTCAAGACATGTCGGAAACCTGCCCCGCGGCCAGCGAGGAGCCGATCGCTGCGGGATGTCCCGTGAGCAACGGTGGCTACGACGCACCCCCGATTCCGCTCGGCCCCGACTCGCTGACCTGGAAGTACTTCGGCCAATGGACCGGTCTGTTCCAGGGGACCTGGGCCGGCTCGATGCAGAACATGCACCCGCAACTCGGTGCCGCCGTCAAGGACCACTCGATCTTCTTCATCGAGCGCATCCCGCGGCTGATGCGGTCGATCTACCCGATCGGCGGGGTGGTATTCGACGGCTACCGTGCACCGCAGACCGGCGCCGAGGTCCGCGACTACCACATCGGCATCAAGGGCGTCGACGAGCAGGGGCGCCGCTACAGCGCGCTGAACCCCGACGTCTTCTACTGGGCGCACGCCACCTTCTTCAAGTCGACCCTGCTGGCCGCCGAGAAATTCGGTGGCGGACTGACCGAAGCCGACAAGCGGCAGCTGTTCGACGAGCACGTCCAGTGGTACCGGATGTACGGCATGAGCATGCGCCCGGTGCCCGAGTCCTGGGAAGCGTTCGAAGAGTACTGGGATCACATGTGCCGCAACGTCCTGGAGAACAACTGGGCGGCCCGTACGGTCATGGATTTGTCAACCATGCCCAAACACCCGTCACTGGAATGGATTCCGGACTGGCTGTGGGCGCAGAACCTCAAGGTCATGCAACGCTTCCTGACGTTCATGACCGTGGCCCTCTATGACCCGCCGGTGCGCGAACTCATGGGCTACACCTGGTCGGCGCGCCAGGAGCGGGTGCACGGGTATCTCTGCAAGGCCATCACCTTCGTGTCCAAGCACGGCCCCAAGCGTGCCTTGATGCATCCACGCAAGCGGTCGGCAATGGATCGCGCCTCGGGCCGCCTTCCCGTGGATGCACCCCTGGTGCAGACCCCGGCGCGTAACCTGCCGCCGGTCGAGTACCGCAACGACCCGCACTTCTACTGCCCAAAGGTTGACTGACCCGCTAACGGCTCAGGCGAACCGCCCCGGGTTCGCCGTGACGGCCCGGTGCAGCGTCGGCCGGTTGGCCCGGTAGGCCTGCACGACCGGCGCGAGCTCGTGTGGGCTGGCCCCGTGCATGATCACCGAGTGCACGCCCAGGTCGAACTGGCGGGCGATGGTGCTGGCGCAGTCGCGGGCCGATCCTGACGCCACCGAGTCCAACCATGCGTCGGGAATCAGCTCGGCGATCCGCTGCAACGTCTCGAACGAGGCGCTGGCGTCGATCGGCCCGGCGGTGGCCGCGTCGGTGAACAGTTCGGACTGCCGGATTCGATCCCAGGCGACGGGATCCCAGCCGTTGGCGGAGACCAGCACGTCGGGATAGGCCTGCAAATAGGTCGCCAGTCGGCCGACCCCACGACGCAGCTGATCATCCGGCGACAACGAATCGCACACCGTGGCCAGACAGGCCCAGATGCGGACGCTGTCGGGATCACGGCCCGCACGTTCTGCCCCGCGGCGCACCGCCGCGACCGATGCCGCGGTCGCCTCGTCGGAAAAGAAGGTATGCAGCACAACGAAATCGGCGATCTCACCGGCGAGTTCCATCGTCTTGGGACCGACGGCGACCAAACCGATCGGTGGCCCCTCACCCAAGCCGTTCGCGTGGCGCAGCATCGGCCACTTCCCGGCCGGGCCGTCGTGATTGAGGATCATCTCGCCGGCCCACAGCCGGCGCAGGATGCCGAAAAAGTCGCGCAGCCGAGCCGCGGTCACCGTCGGCAGACCGATGGCCTGCCAATATCCAGCCATGCCGCGGCCGAATGCCATCGCGAAACGGCCCTCGGTCAGCGCGTGCATGGTCGATCCCACGGTCGCGGTCACGGTGGGGTGGCGGGTGTGGTGGTTGGTCGACGGGGCGATGCCCAAACTGGGGCTGCAGCCCGCCACGGCGCCGCTGAGCACCGCCGGGTCTTTCACGGTGAAGCGTTCCCCGATGTGGCACGAACCCAAGCCGAGCGCATCGGCCTCCCGGGCTTCGGGCAGCACCACGCGGGCGTCCGCGGGATGTCGGGTGACGGCGTAGTAGCCGAGTTCGTTCAGTTGGATGTCGGTGTTGGCTGCGCTCGACGGGTCGGTGACCTGCGGTGCAGTGCGATTCATCGCGTGCCTTTCAATGGCCAATTACACTACGGTGCGTAGCGTTATATAAGCAGACCGGTTGACCATCCACAAGGGCCGGAACCGATTACCGAAAGCGGCGCGTCTCAGCTGTTCGGCGAGCAGACCGAGTAGCTCAGCGCGGCGCGAACTGCCTACCAGGTGGCATTCCGCGGTGCCGTCAGCGCTCAATCGTCAGGGCTCGCGCACGGTCAGCACAACCTTCCCAACCGTCTCGGAAGAGTCGAGCAGCTTGTGTGCCTCGGCGGCATCGGTGATCGGGACTTCGGCGGCGACCACCGGGGCCACCGCACCGTCCGCGATCATCGGCCACAGCTGCCGGCGCAGCTCGGTGATGATCTCGGCCTTCGAACCGGGGCCCTGTTCGGGCCGGCGACGCAGATTGGTCACGTGCACCGATCCCCGCTTGAACAGCAGCGCACCGAGATTCAATTCAGCTGTGGCGCCGCCCTGTAGCCCGATGATCGTCAGGTGGCCGTTCTCGGCAAGCGCTTCCACGTTCTTGGCCAAGTAGCTGCCGCCCATGATGTCGAGGATGACGTTGGCCCCGGAGTATTCGGCGTTCACGACCGCGGGGAAATCCTGCTCGCGATAATTGATCAAGGTCTGTGCGCCGAGTTCGCGGCAGCGCTCCAACTTCAATGCCGTTCCGGCGGTCACGGCCACATTGGCGCCTACAGCGCGGCCCACCTGTATTGCGTGGGTGCCGATTCCGCTGCCACCACCGTGAATCAGCAGCGTCTGGCCACGCTGCAATTCTCCGGTCATCACCACGTTCGACCACACAGTCGCGGCGGCTTCCGGGAGGGCAGCAGCCGCTGCGACGCTGACCCCCTGCGGCACGGGCAGAATCTGGGTGGCGGCCACGTTGATGCGTTCGGCGTATCCGCCACCGGCCAGGAGCGCGCACACGGCGTCGCCGGGTTCCCAGCCCGAGACTCCGGCCCCGACTTCAGCGATCACACCGGAAACCTCGAGGCCGGGGACCTCGCTGACGCCCGGAGGTGGCGGGTAGAAGCCCATGCGCTGCATCACGTCAGCCCGGTTCACTCCCGCGGCCACCACGTCGATGGCAACTTCCCCGGAACTCGGCCGAGGTAGGTCATCTACCCGGGCCCACGCCATCACTTCCGGACCACCAAAACCGTTGAGCGTTATGGCATACATCCAGAACTCCCTTCCCCCTGTGGTCTGAAGCAACTCCGTCTGCGTGATCCGCGCAATACGCCACCTCGATGCTAGGGGCCACGAGTCGCACAAAGTGGCCGGTTCGCTGGCACAGTCGACTGTCCAGGGGAATCCTGGGGAGATGACCAAGCGCATCCTCAACGTCGTCTCCAACGTCGCCCACTACGACGACCCGGCCGAGCGGACCGGGCTGTGGCTCTCGGAGCTGACGCACGCCTATCACGTCTTCGCCGAAGCGGGCTACCGACAGACGATCGTCAGTCCCAACGGCGGGCAATCGCCGTTGGAGCCGCGGTCGCTGAAGTTCCCCAACTTCGACAAGAGCGCCAAGGCGTGGAAGGCCGACAAGACGAAGATGGCGCTGCTGGCCGGCACCGCCGCACCCGAAGAGATCAACGCTGCGGACTACGACGCGATCTACTTCACCGGCGGCCACGCCGTCATGTACGACTTCCCCAACAGCGAAGGACTGCAACGCATCACCCGCGAAATCTTCGAGAACGGGGGAGTGGTGTCCTCGGTCTGCCACGGCTACTGCGGCCTGCTCAACACCACGCTCTCCGATGGTTCGCTGCTGGTCGCCGGCCGCAAGCTCACCGGGTTCGCCTGGTCGGAAGAGGTCCTGGCGCGCGTCAACAAGCTGGTGCCCTACAACGCAGAAGCGGAGATGAAGAAGCGCGGCGCCCGCTACGAAAAGGGCCTGATTCCGTTCGCCTCGCACGTCGTCGTCGACGGCCGGCTGGTCACCGGCCAGAACCCGGGATCGGCCAAGGCTACCGCCAAGAAGATCGTCTCCGTGCTGGGCAGATGACGCCCTCGCCGGTTCCCGCCGGCGCTCGCCAGTAAGGTTCCAGCGTGGTGGCAGCCAGCAATACCGTCGTGCTGACCGAAGAATTCCGTGCAGCCTTGCGGCTGCTGTCGGCCGGCCGGAACCTCTTCCTGACCGGCAAGGCCGGCACGGGCAAGTCGACGCTGATCCGCCACTTCATGGCCACTACCGATCGCAACGTTGTGGTGGTCGCACCGACCGGGATCGCCGCGCTCAACGTCGACGGCCACACCATCCACCGGCTGTTCGGATTCCGGCCCACTACAACACTGTCCGATGTCGCCGGCGGCGACTATCGGCCGGGGCGCTTCACCAAGACACTGGCCAAACTGCAGACGCTGATCATCGACGAGGCGTCGATGGTGCGTGCCGACGTGTTCGACATGATCGCGGGAGCGCTGCAGCGGTTCGGTCCCGAGCCGGGAACTCCGTTTGGCGGTGTCCAGGTGGTGTTGGTGGGCGATCTCTACCAGCTGCCTCCCGTGGTCACCGAGGGCGAGCAACACTACTTCGCGACGACCTATGACACCCCGTACTTCTTTTCGGCGAACACCTTCAGTCGCGCGGAGTTTCCGAGCGTCTCGCTGACGACGGTGTTCCGCCAGCTCGGCGATGACCGGATGACCGCGATCCTCAACGAGATTCGGGAAGGCGTGCTGCTCGGCCATGCCCAGCAGCATTTGGACGCCCGGGTGGACGCCGACTTCGTGCCGCCGGACGGCGAATTCTGGCTGACGTTGGCGCCCACCAACAGGCTGGTGACGGCCCGTAACCGCCAGCAGCTGGAGCGGTTGCCCGGCGAGGAGATGGTGCACCGGGCCACCGAATCCGGCGACCTGTCGCTATTCGATAAGCCGCTGGATGACGAGTTGCGCTTCAAGGTCGGCGCCCAGGTGATGATGCTCAACAACGATCAGGCCGAGCGCTGGGTGAACGGCTCGATCGGCCGTGTGGTGGGAGTGGGCTACGACCGCTACGGTGCCGTGGTCGAAATCGAGTTCCCCACCGGCGACATCGCCGAAGTCGCCCCGTTCACCTGGGAGGCCACCCGCCCGGTGGTCGAGGGCGGAACCTTGCGCCGCGACGTCGTCGGCACCTTCACCCAGTTGCCGTTCAAGCTGGCTTGGGCGATCACGATCCACAAGAGCCAAGGCCAGACCCTGGAGCGGCTGGTGGTGGATCTGTCCGGCGGCATGTTCTCCACCGGCCAGCTCTATGTGGCGTTGAGCCGGTGTACCTCGTTGTCCGGGCTCGTACTGAAACGCCCTGTGCTGCCTAAAGATCTGAAGGTGGATCGCCGGATTGCCCGGTTCCTGCGCGCCTCGGTCAACAGCGACCGGGCGCGACGCTACTGCGCGATCGGCCTGCTTACGGTCGGCGACGAGGGGCGGATGTCGCGACCGCGCCCGGTGGAATTGGCGGTGGCGTTCGACGACGGCACCGCCGTATCGACGCTGATCAACCCGCAGCGAGATCTGGCCGACGCACGCCAGGCGTATCGGATCGGGGTGGCCGACGTGCTGCTGGCGCCCACGCTGCGCGAGGCCTGGGCGGTGATCGCGCCGATGCTGGCCGGCTGCACGCCAGTGGGGGTCAAAGTCGATGAGACGCTGGGGCTGATCGACTTCGAACTCAAGCGACTGGGTCAGGTGACTGCGATGCCGCTGGGCATCGACCTGCGCGGGCCAAGCGTTACCGGCGACACGGCGCTGCAGCGTGCCCGGTCCGCGCTTGAGCGCCTCGATGGCGTCGACGTGGATTCCGGCTCATCGCCGTTCGACGAACCCGACGAGACCGACGCCCTCTCGGGAATCCTGCTCAGCCGCGATCCTGACGTCACAACACCGACGGCACAACACCTTCCGGCGCTGTCCGCGATGCTGCGGATCAGCCGAGCGCTCGGTTCGATCATTCTGGGCAGGGATGCCGTCGATCAGGTGCTGCTGGCGGGGGAGAGCGATTGGGAGCAGGCGGCGCGCCAGACCGCCGCCGATCAGCTCGTGCTCGCGGCCACCCGTACCCGGCTCCCCGATGAGGTGTCGGTGCGCCTGCGCGACGCATTGAGCGCGCTGGGCGCCGGCAACCTGGCGGATGGACTGGCGCAGACGCCCTCGACGGCCGACAACATCGACGCGGTCCTGGTTCCCGGCGCCCGCATCTGCTTCACCGGAACCGCGGTCGACGGCCACGGCCGTGTGGTGGATCGCGACGAGATGGAGCGGCTGGCCGCCTCGGCCGGGCTGGCGCCGGTGCGCACGGTGACCAAGACGCGGTGCGAGGTGTTGGTTATCGCCGAAGCGGGCACGCAGTCCGGCAAGGCCCGCAAAGCCCAGGACTACGGCAAGCCGGTATTCACCGTGGATGAGTTCCTGGGCTGGCTTGCGCGTCGGTGAGCCGCCGACGTTAGTCCAAGTCTGCCAAGGCTTTCCGCGCGGCCTCGAGCTCGGCTTCGAGCGCCGCCACCCGCGCGGCGTGCTGAGAGCGCGCCTCGTCCATCAGTGCCTCGATCGGCGCGAACAGCTCCTCATGCAGTTCCTTGGCGGCCCGCGATACCGCGGCCGCTGCGACTGCGAGGTTGCGCACCAGATAGTTGCTGCCCTGCTTGATCTCGGCGTGCCATTCGCCGTCGGCGGTACCGGTCACGGTCAGGGTCAACTCGAGCGTTTTGGCCTTCTTGCCGGCCGACTTCTTGGCGGGCTCCTTGACCTCGGGGGCCTCGGGGGCCGCTGGAGCCTCCGGGGCGGCAGCGTCGATCCCGAGGCTGTCACCGGTGATGGCCGGGGCGTCGGGGGCGAACGTGGGTGCAGTCATAATCGTGGCGACCTCCTTGCTCATTCGTCGCCCGCGGCGGCGGGCAAGCTCACCGCCTATTAGAACACACGTTCGACCAGCCGGTCGAGGTCGCCGCTCAATCCCTCGGCGCCGGGGTCATCGAGGAGATGTAGTAGGTCTCCTGCCCGGTGGGGTAACCGCCGCCATCGGTGGCGATGTGGACGTGGTCGTAATGGTTGGCGGTCTCGTTGCCGTAATCCGAGGTCCAATTGCCGCCGCCGACGCCCGGGTAGATCTTCTGCCGCCAGATCACGTGGTTGACACCCCACCGCTGGGCGTTGGCCAGCGCATAGCCGGCGATCTGGTCGCCGAGCAGGATCCCGGCCTCACTGTGGTAGTCCGGGATCATCACGTCGATGGCCAACCCGTCGGGATGCCACTTCAACGGGTCCTGGCGATACCCGTAGATGGTCTTGATCTCTTGAAACAGCACGCCGATGGTGCGGGCCGCCCAAATGGTTTTGACCTGCAGCCCGTTCTCCGGCGCCACCCCGGCAGGCAGCGGGAAGGTGAACTGCTGGCCTTCGGTGGGCATTGGCACGCTCGCCGCCAAAGCCGCGGCCTCCGCGGGGTTGGCCACGCGCATCCCTCCGGTGGGCGGAGTATGTGGCGGAGCCGACGGCGCCGCTGCGGCGGTCTCGGTGGGCTTGGGCACCGGATCATGGCTGCTCTGGGCGTAGATGAGAGCGGCCGAGACCGCCAGCGACGTCAGAATGGCCAGGCTGCGACCGCAGAACCTGGCAATCTTTCGTCCGTCCACCCAGAGCACTTTAGTTACTTGAGCTTGGATAGCGCTGGACCGGTGGTTTCCCGTGGCTACCGAGTCGGATAGTCCGCCGTCCAGCGAGACCGCCGGACGGCCTCGGCTATCGTCTCGTCGGAGGCCGCCGGAGCGACGCCGTCCCGCACCGCCTGGATCGCTACCGCGGTTGCGATACGGGTGGTGACCTTCGGCAGATCCTCGAACGCGGGCAGCAGCGGCTGGTCGGCGTCGAGCAGGGCGGGGGATTCATCGCCGAGGGTGGTGGCGGCCGCCCGCATCATCGCGTCGGTGACACGGGACGCGCGCGCGGCGGTGACGGCTAGCCCGATCGCCGGGAAGATATAGACGTTGTTGCACTGCGCGATCCGGCGGGTGCGCTCGCCGTGTCGTAGCGGGGCGAAGGGCGAGCCGGTGGCGATCAGCGCACGCCCATCGGTCCATTCGTCGAGCTCCGCCGGGTGCGCCTCGGCGCGGCTGGTGGGGTTGGACAGCGGAAAAATAATCGGACGGTCCGTCTTGGCCGCCAGCTGTCGAACGATGTCTTCGGTGAAGGCACCGGCCACCGTCGACAGTCCCAGCAGGATGCCCACATCGACATGGTGCACCACATCGGCCAGGCCCCGACCGTCCCAGCCGGCCACCCGCGCTGCGGACTGAGCGAAGCGGCGCTGGCTACCGGAGAGGTCCGTGCGGTCATCGGTCAGCAACCCGTTGATGTCGATTGCCCAGATCCGTTCGGCGGCCTCGGTTTCGGAGAGTCCTTCGGCGATCATCTGCTGGCGGATCATCTCCAGCACACCGATACCGGCCGAACCGGCGCCGAGCATCACCACCTGCTGCTGCGACAGCGGGCGTCCGGCGGCGCGGACAGCGCCATGCAGCGCACCAAGGGTGACCGCTGCCGTGCCCTGAATGTCGTCGTTGAACGTCAGCAGTCGATTCCGGTACCGCATCAACAGCGGCAGCGCATGCGCGGTGGCGAAGTCCTCCCACTGCAGCAGTACATCGGGCAGTTCCTCATGCACGACGGTCACGAAGTCGTCGACAAAGGCGTAGTAGTCCTCGTCGCTGATCCGGCGATGGCGCCAGCCGAGGTACTGCGGATCGTGCAGCAGGTCGACATTGTCGGTGCCGACGTCAAGGACGATCGGCAGGGTGCGGGCGGGATCGATCCCGCCGATCAGGGTGTAGAGCGAGAGCTTGCCGATCGGAATGCCCATGCCGCCGATGCCCTGGTCGCCCAGGCCCAGGATGCGCTGTCCGTCGGTGACGACGATGACGTCGACCTGTTGCTCCCGTCGGTTGCGCAGAACTTCCCGCAGCCGATCGCGATCCGGATAGGAGACGAACAGCCCGCGCGGGCGCCGGTAGATCTCGCTGAACCGCCGGCACGCCTCACCGACCGTCGGCGTGTAGACGATCGGCAGCATCTCCTCGATATGTTCGCTCAGCAGCCGGTAGAACAACGTCTCGTTGCGGTCCTGCAGCGCCCGCAAGTAGATGTGCTTGTCCAGGTCGTCATGGCGCGTGGAGAACTCGGCATAGGTGTGGTCGACTTGTTCGGCAATGGTTTTCACCGCAACCGGCAGCAGCCCCAGCAGGCCGAGCTCGCGGCGCTCCTCGTGGCTGAAGGCGGTGCCCTTGGTGGTCAGCGGATCGAACAGCAGATCCTGGCCCCGGCGTTGCTGCCCCCGATCAGTCACCGTGTCGCCTTCCTGAGCTCGACCGCTGCATACTCCGACGCGGTGCTGGCACTACGAGCCGGGGCACAACTCCTGGCGCGCCGCGTCGGCGATCAGGCCGAACTGCGGCCACGCCGAGTAATGCGGCTGCTGGACCTCGACGGTCCGGCCCACATGCAGGTTCTCGCAGATCATGTGCCCGAGTGCGCGCACGCTGGACTCCGCGATCGGCTCGTCATTCGCGTAGCGGGCGGTGTAGCCGTGGGTATTGAGGTATTTCATGAAGCCGGTTTCGTCGGCGTGCGCCGGCGCGGCCCCGACCAGAACTCCCATCGCAACACCCGTGACGGCCAACGGTGCGGTGAACCGCGCTGCCCAACTCATACCGGCGATGCTACGACGCGTGCGAGAGAGGCGCGGCTTGGCGGTGCGGCCAGACCCGGCAAGTCCCCCCGAGCGGCGTGGTATTCCTGCTAGCGTCAGCGGCGACAGAAAGGCGCTGGACGTGAAACTAACCGCACTCGCAGCGGCTCTGGCCGCAGGTGCGCTGGCCGGGCTGATCGGTGCTGCGTCATCCGCTCAGGCCGATCCGCTCAATCCTCGTGATCCGGACTACTGCGGCAACAGTCCCGACATCCTGCTGTGCACGCAGCAGCAGTCGACGTACCCCAAACCGGCGGAGATGGCCTACCTCAACGCCATCCGCGGCAAGTTCCCGCCCGGCACTGAGGCCCGCCGGCTGGCCGCCGGACGGACCGCGTGCCTGGAGTTCCCGAAGCATCCGACCAGCCTCATCGTCGAGCAGGTTTCGGTCTATCTGCAGATCGCCAAGCCTACCGCCGACGAGGTGGTGGAGTCGGCCCGCACCAATATCTGCCCGACGGCCAAGACCCAGGGCTGAACCCGTTCAGCGGCGGTACAAGCGCACGCCGTCGCGGATCGCGGCCTGCGCCGCCACATCACATTCGTTGTAGCTCAGACACCACTGCCGGGCGGCGTCGGCCGCCGCGCCGTTGCCCCGGGCGGTTTCGATAGCGCCCTGGGAGGCCAGGCCCCCGGGGTCGTCCACCTCCCAGCGGAAGCCGAAGAAACCGGCAACCTGTTTGATCGACGACGAGGTACGGGCGAAAAACGTCGCGTCGAACCACTTCCGCAGGTCATAGGTGAGACCGTCGAGCGCCCTCGCCACCTCGGCGAATCTGCGGGTGCTGCTGATCTCGGGGTGGTGCCAATGGAAGACCTGAAGGGACTTGCCCTGCCGGGCTGCGTGGCTGCGTAATTGCTGCATCCGGGAGGCGAACTCGGCGGCCAGTTCGGCTTCGGCGGCCTGGTCGAGCGGATCGAACGAGACGACGGGTTGGTAGCGGGCCGTGGTGTCGTCTTGGCCGTCTCGAACGCGCAGACCCCACTGATAGATCCGGCCCTGGTCATCCCACTCGATGTCGAAGTCGACCTCGATGTCGGCGGCGGGCACGGTCGGTGGCTCGGTTTCGTGTGCCTCGAAATCAATTCCGGTGCAACTCATCCGGGCTCGTCGGACCACGTTGGCCAGCCGATCCTGCGGCATTTTGGTGCCGACGGACTGGACGCGGAACGCCTCGATGTGGGTGTCCACATCGACGGCCGCCAACTGCGCGACGCTCAACGCTGTGCCATCGCCGCAGTGTTGATACAGATACTGCCACTCCCGGATCGTGAGGTGGCCGGTCTCGATCGCGAAGGACGCATCGTCGTCGCCGGACACCGTGGCGCAGTGGTCGAACCATGCGCACGTCGTGCACTCGCTGATGCGATAGGGCCGCACCAGTTCTTGTCCGGCTGCCGCGGCCCGCGCGACGTCGACACGGAAGGCGAACTCATGGTCGTAGCGCTGCAGGGCCGAGCGAGGTCGGCGGTGCGTCGGATCGCTGGCCGAATACGTGACGATGTTCTCGGCATCCAGGTCATACCAGGTGATACCGAGGCTGTCGCCGCCGAGAAGAGCAGACAAGTCCGAGCTGCCGATGATGCCACCGCGGTTCACCCCGCAGTGAAAACCCAACTCCTGCAACATCCGGGTGTAATGCGCCAGCTGCATGACATCGTCACGCCAGCTCGCGCCGTGATCACTGTAGCCCGGCTGAGTCAGCCGCCGATCGGGTTGCGACAGCGTGGAGATCTCCACCTCCGCGCGTTTCGCGGAAGCCACCGTGCGGTGGTTCTTGATGTCGACCGGCAGGTAGCCGTCCCGGTGTCTGACCAACACGTCGGGAAGGCCCCTGCGACCGTTGACATCCGGTAGGCATCCGCCGGCGATCACCTCGACACCGGCAGTCATTGCGGCCACGGTGCGTCGCTGGCGTTCAGTCCGGCTGAGATCGGAGTCGAGCAGTAGTAGCCGCTCGGAGTCTTCGTAGCGGGACCGGAGTTCGACGAAAACGTGTTCCTCGAATTCGATTCCGGCAGTGCGCAGCGCCTCCAAATCCGGGCGCGGCGGCACCGGCTCGGAAATGCCGGGGGTGAACTCGTTGTGGGTGACGCGGGCACACCGTTTTGCCGGGTAACCGCCGAGCGTGACCGGTGCCATCGCGTCCGTCCCTGTCTGGTGGCCTTACTCGGCTGACCGCCGTGCGGTAGCGGCGATTTCACCGATCAGCGCTGCCACCACTCCGAATGCGAAGTACAGCGGCACCAGCCACGGCGCCACCCCGAACAACCCGTCCGAGCCGGGGACGTAGCGGAACTGACCGGCCGCCGCGATCCCGATCTCGACCACCGGGCCGACGGCCGCGATCAGCACACCGCAGATAATCGCCGGACGATCTCCCAAGGCGCAGAAGGTGAGCGCAGCGAACGCGCAGATCAACGTCGTGAGGGGAACCGCCGGCGAGGCATGCAACATCGCGGTGACGACGTAGCTGCCCAGGACCGCGGCCAGACCAGCCACCCCCTGACGCACCGTGACTGTGGTCCGTGGCGACGGGAGATGCAGCCGCAACTCGGCCAGGAAGACGGTCGCGGACCCGACCAGGATCGGGAAATAGAGGGGACTGCTCCAGATGAATGGCACGGCCTGCGCGGGGGGCAGGTATTCGGTGGTCCCGGTGACCACGTGCGAGTGGTCACCGAGCAGACCGGCCGCTCCACCGAGGACAAACAGCAACAGCGCGATCGAGGGGCGCAATTTCACCACCGCAGTATCGTCCATTCCGATGAGCGACGAGGACCGCACCCGCTGGGACGCGAAATACGCAGGCCGCTGTGTGCCGGCACCGGACACGGCCGGGCCCGCCGCGGTGTTTGCGCCCTTCGCGGACGCGTTTCCGGTCGCCGGCCACGCGCTCGACATCGCCTGCGGCCAGGGGACAGCGGCGGTCTGGCTGGCCCAACGGGGCCTGCAGGTGGCCGGATTGGACATCTCGCCGGTCGCCGTCGAGCAGGCGCGGGCGTTCGCCCTGCGCAGCGGCGCCATCGACCGGTGTCGATTCGACGCCGTCGACCTCGATGACGGCCTGCCGGGCGGGCCGCCGGCCGACGTCATCTACTGCGCTCGGTTCCGCGACCGTCGGCTCGATGCGCCGATGGTGCAGCGCCTGGCCCCGGGCGGACTGCTGGCGGTCACCGCGTTGAGTCAGGTCGGCAGCACCGCAGGTCGATTCCGGGCTGCGCCCGGGGAGCTGCGCACGGCGTTCGCCGACCTGGAAGTGATCGCCGAGGGTGAAGCGGACGGATTGGCGTGGCTGCTGGCGCGCCGCCGGGACTAGGCCGGCGCCTCGCGGTCGCTGGGTGCCGGGCCGGGCTCGGCCGGGGCCTCGTCGAACGGGAGGGCATCCATCGGCGGCGCCTCGCCGGGCGGCAGATCCATCGGGGGCTCAAGCGGGGCCTCGATGGGCGGTACCTCGAACGGCGGAGCGTCCAGGGGCGCGGGGGCCAACTCGACGGCCATGGGCTCGGCCATCGGCTCTGCGGCGGGCTCGGGGCCCGGCTCCACCATGGCGGCAAACATCACCGGGGCTTCCGGTGCCGGTGCCTCCTCCATGGGCAAGTACATGTGATGGGTGAACTGCGGCTGGTAGGCGCCGCCGCCGCCGATCCGCACGCCGCCGGGCTCACCGCTGGCCACCGGTGTGCCGTCGGGCAGGGTCACCGCGGTGTGGTGGCTGTTCCAACCCACCACCACAGCGTTGGGGGCGGTGCCGTACCGGAAGCCGCGGGCCAGTAGCGCCGACTCCTCGTTGGCGGTGTGGAACCGGCCGCTGAAGGCCGGCCGACCAGCGGCGACGTTGGACACCCACGAGGCTAGACCCGAGCAATCCGTACCTGCGGGGGTGTTCCCACCGACGATGTACGGAGTGCCCGAAACCTGCTGGATGAGCGCCATCAGTGCTTCTAGACCAAACATGACCAGGCACATTAACCATGGATAACTGCACTTACCAAAATCTGTGGTGCCCATCACGTTTCGCATTCATATTGTCAAACATAACGCCGCAACGGAAAACGCCAGGTAGACCAGTAAAAATGCGCGCGGAGAGCCGGTCTATTTCCGTAGGTGCTGGTAGATGGCCCGTATGTGTTTGTTCAGCGTGACCTCAAAGGTCACAAATTCGCATTATTGAGATGAAATTGCCTGATCACTGGGTGCATTGCCGGTATCGATTACCGCCGATATCGGCGAGAATCGCGCCGCGCATCGCTGGCGTTCTCCGGCGGGAAAAGTGATGCTGCTTACAGTGAACGCTTCGCATTTTTGATCAGATTCGACCCGATGATCAGCCGCTGAATCTCACTGGTGCCCTCGTAGAGCCGCAGAAGTCGGACATCGCGGTAGATGCGCTCCACCGGCACGCCACGGATGTATCCACTGCCGCCGTGGATCTGCACCGCCAGGTCGGCGACCTTGCCGGCCATCTCGGTGCAGAAGACCTTCGCCACCGACGGCGCGATTCGCCGATCTTCGTTACTAACCCACTTGCGGGCGGCATCGCGGACCAGCGCCTGGCCGGCCATTACCCCGGTCTGCTGATCGGCGAGCATCGCCTGCACCAGCTGGAAGTCGCCGATGATGTTGCCGCCCTGGGTGGCGGTGGCGGCGTAGTTCACCGATTCATCGAGGGCGCGCTGCGCGGCGCCCACTGCCAGCGCCGCAATGTGGATGCGGCCGCGGGCCAGGGACGTCATCGCCGCCCGGTAACCGATGTCCTCATTACCGCCGACCAGGGCGGCGGCGGGCAGTCGCACGCCGGAGAAGGTGACATCGGCCGTCCAGGCGCCTTCCTGGCCCATTTTGGCGTCCTTGGCGCCGACTTCGACCCCGGCGGCATCGGCCGGTACCAGGAACACCGCGATGCCGGCGCCGCGCTCGTCGGCGGGCCGGGTGCGGGCGAACACCACAAACAGATCGGCCAGCGGGGCATTGGTGATGAACCGCTTCTGGCCGTCGAGCACCCAGGCCGCGTCCGGTCCTGAGCCGTCGCGGACGGCCTTGGTGCGCAGGCCCGCGGGATTGGAGCCCGCTCCGGGCTCGGTGAGGGCGAAGGACGCGACCGCACCGGAGGCGATGGGCTCGAGCCAGCGCTCCTTCTGTTCTTCGGTGCCGAACCCCACCAGGACCTGGCCGGCGATGCCGTTGTTGGTGCCGAACATCGATCGGACCGACGGGCAGGTGTAGCCCAGTTCCATGGCCAGTTCGACGTCCTGGGCCAGATTCAGGCCCAGACCGCCCCATTCCTGGGGAATCGCGTAGCCGAACAGGCCCAGGTCCTTCGCGGCTTGCCGCAGGTCGTCTGGCACCTGATCGGTGTCGAGGATCTCCTGCTCGCGCGGGAGGACCATTGTCCGGACGAACCGGCGGGTCTGGGACAGGATGTCGGCGAAGACGTCGTCTTCAACGGACGAGACGGATGCGGTCGTCATGACAAGGCCCCTTTCGGCACTGGCCGACAAATCATATATGAAATATGATGTCCCGGACCACGGGTGGGCGCGACATCACGACATGTAGAGGACGGTTTCGGCGTGGCATTACTTGATGGGCAGACGGCGGTGATCACCGGCGGAGCGCAGGGGCTGGGCTTCGCGATCGCGCAACGCTTCGTCGCCGAGGGCGCCCGCGTGGTGCTGGGCGATCTGAACCTGGAGGCGACCGAGGCCGCGGCCGAGCGGCTTGGCGCCGATGTCGCGGTCCCGGTACGCACCGACGTCACGGCCGCCGCCGACGTCGATGCGCTGGTGGCCGTCGCCGTCGAGCGGTTCGGCGGCCTGGACATCATGGTGAACAACGCCGGTATCACCCGCGACGCCACCATGCGCAAGATGACCGAGGACGATTTCGACCAGGTGATCGCGGTACACCTGAAGGGCACCTGGAACGGGCTGCGGGCTGCCGCGGCGATCATGCGCGAACGCAAGCGCGGCGCGATCGTGAACATGTCCTCTATATCCGGCAAGGTCGGCATGGTCGGGCAGACCAACTATTCGGCCGCCAAGGCCGGCATCGTCGGCATGACCAAGGCCGCCAGCAAGGAGCTGGCCTACCTCGGTGTCCGCGTCAACGCGATCCAGCCGGGGCTGATCCGCTCGGCGATGACCGAGGCCATGCCGCAGCGGATCTGGGATTCGAAGGTCGCCGAGGTGCCGATGGGCCGGGCCGGTGAACCCGACGAGGTCGCGACGGTCGCGCTGTTCCTGGCGTCCGACTTGTCCTCTTATATGACGGGCACCGTGCTCGAGGTGACCGGCGGCCGGCACCTATGACGCTGCGCGAGGCGGTGATCTGCGAACCGGTTCGTACCCCCATCGGCCGCTACGGCGGGATGTTCACGTCACTGACCGCCGTCGAGCTCGGCGTCGCCGCCCTGACCGGACTGCTGGAGCGCCCCGGCCTGCCCGCCGATGCCATCGACGACGTGGTGCTGGGGCACTGTTATCCCAGCAGTGAGGCGCCGGCGATCGGGCGGGTGGTCGCCTTGGATTCCGGCCTGCCGGTGACGGTTCCGGGCATGCAGGTCGACCGGCGGTGCGGATCGGGATTGCAGGCGGTGATCCAGGCCTGCCTGCAGGTCGGCAGTGGCGCGCATGAGGTGGTGATCGCCGGCGGCGCGGAGAGCATGAGCAACGTGGCGTTCTACTCCACCGACATGCGCTGGGGCGGGGCCCGCGACGGAGTGCGGGTGCACGACGGTCTGGCGCGGGGCCGGACCACCGCGGGTGGCCGGCACCACCCGGTGCCCGGCGGCATGTTGGAGACGGCGGAGAACCTGCGCCGCAAGTACCAGATCTCCCGCGCCGCGCAGGACGAACTGGCGGTCACCTCGCATCAGCGCGCGGTGGCGGCCCAGCGCAGCGGTGCGCTCGCCGACGAAATCATCGGTGTCACGGTGCGCTCCCGCACCGGCGAGCAGCGGTTCGACACCGACGAGCATCCCCGGGCCGACACCTCGGTGGAGTCGCTAGCCAAGCTCAAACCGGTTCTGGGTAAAAGCGATCCAGACGCCACCGTCACCGCCGGCAACTCCAGCGGTCAGAACGACGCGGCTTCGATGTGCGTGGTGACGACCCGGGACAAGGCCGAGCAACTGGGCCTGACCCCGCTGGTGCGGCTGGTCTCCTGGGGGCTCGCCGGGGTGAAGCCCGCTGTCATGGGCATCGGCCCGGTACCGGCGACCGATGTCGCCTTGGCCAAGGCCGGCCTCACGCTCGCCGACATCGACCTGATCGAGCTCAATGAGGCGTTTGCCGCTCAAGCGCTGGCGGTCATGGCGGAGTGGCGATTCGGTGTCGCCGACCGCGACCGCACCAACGTGCACGGTTCCGGGATCTCGCTGGGGCATCCGGTCGGCGCGACCGGCGGCCGGATGCTGGCGACACTGGCACGCGAGCTGCACCGCCGCCAGGAGCGCTACGGACTGGAAACCATGTGCATCGGAGGCGGCCAGGGCTTGGCCGCCGTGTTCGAGAGGGTGGCGTAATGACCAAGCTGTGCCAAACGTTGGGGCTGACCGAGAGCCAGACCGAGATCATCGCGGCGGTACGGGCATTCGTCGACAAAGAGGTCATTCCGCACGCCGCCGAATTTGAGCGGGCCGACGCCTATCCGCAACAGATCGTCGACGGCATGGCGCAGTTGGGCCTGTTCGGCCTGATGATTCCGGAGGCCTACGGCGGGCTGGGCGAGTCTCTGCTGACCTACGCGCTGTGCGTCGAGGAGCTCGCCCGCGGCTGGATGAGCATCTCCGGGGTGATCAACACCCACTTCATCGTCGCCTACCTGCTGCGCCAGCACGGCACCGACGAGCAGAAGCAGCGCTACCTGCCCGCGATGGCGACCGGCGATGTGCGCGGGGCATTTTCGATGTCCGAACCCGAGCTCGGCTCCGACGTCGCCGCCATTCGTACCCGGGCCACCCCCACCGGCGACGGTGACTACCTGATCAACGGCCAGAAGATGTGGCTGACCAACGGCGCCACGTCAAACTTGGTGGCGGTGCTGGTCCACACCGACGAGGGGGCCGACACCCCGCACCGCAACATGACCGCGTTCCTGGTCCAAAAGCCGACCGGATTCGGTGAAGTCGTCCCGGGGCTGACCATCCCCGGCAAGCTCGACAAGCTCGGATACAAAGGCATCGACACCACCGAGATGATCTTCGACGACTTTCGGGCCAGCGCCGCCGACGTTCTGGGCGGCACCACCGGCCGCGGCTTCTACCAGATGATGGACGGCATCGAGGTCGGCCGGGTCAACGTCGCGGCACGCGCTTGCGGGGTGGGCATCCGCGCCTTCGAGCTCGCGGCCCGATACGCCCAGCAGCGCAACACCTTCGGCAAGCCGATCGCCGAGCATCAGGCCGTCGCATTCGGGCTCGCCGAGATGGCGACCAAGGTAGAGGCCGCGCACCTGATGGTCGTCAACGCGGCTCGACTGAAGGATTCCGGCGAGCGCAACGACCTCGCTGCGGGCATGGCGAAATACCTGGCCAGCGAATACTGCAACGAGGTCACCCAGCAGAGCTTCCGGATCCACGGTGGCTACGGCTACTCCAAGGAATACGAGATCGAGCGCCTGATGCGCGACGCGCCGTTCCTGCTGATCGGTGAGGGAACCAGCGAGATCCAGAAGCAGATCATCAGCAAGCGGCTGCTGGCCGACTACCGCATCTGAAACCATGTCTATCCCCGACTTCAGCACCCGGCCGCAGCTGTCGGAAGCCGTCGCGCGCTTCGTGCGCCAGCGGATCTTCGACGGCGGCTACGCCGCGGGGGAGTACGTCCGATTGGACCAGCTGGCAACGGAATTGGGCATCAGTGTCACCCCGGTGCGGGAGGCGTTGGTCGAGCTGCGCGCTGAAGGCCTGCTCGATCAGCAGCCGCACCGCGGGTTCGTCGTGTTGCCCGTGACCAGGCGAGATCTGGCCGATGTCGCCGACGTCCAGGCGTTCGTGGGCGGTGAGCTGGCGGCGCGAGCCGCCGCCGGCATCACCGCGGAGCAGTTGAGCGAGCTGACGCAGATCCAGTCCCGGCTCGAGCAGGCCTACGCCGGAGACGACGAAGAGCGGACCGTGCGGCTCAACCACGATTTCCACCGGGCCATCAATGTGGCTGCCGCCTCACCCAAGCTGGCCCAAATGATGTCGCAGATAACCCGGTACGCGCCCGAGGCGGTTTTCCCGGCCATCGCCGGGTGGCCGGAGCGGTCCATGGCCGACCACCGGCGGGTGCTGGCCGCGCTGGCAGCACACGATCAGGCGCTGGCCCGCGCCGCGATGGCCGAGCACTTGGCAGCCGGAGTGATGCCGCTGATCGAGCATCTGACCGACCGCGGTGTGGTGGAGTGCGAAGACGACTGCGTGGCGCGGACAGATCAGCGCCCGTCGGCGGCGGGGACGTGAGACCGTATCAACCTATGCAGAACCACACTTACCTGACCTACGAAGAGTTCGGGCGCAAGTTCTTCGAGGTCGCGGTCACCGAAGAACGAGTGGCAGCTGCGTTCGCCGTCATCGCCGGCGACGAGTTCGAGATGCCCGCGATGCGGCAGGGACCGGGCGGCATCGCCAAGGTCAGCGCGAAGGTGCGGGTCCAAGAACCCCGGGTGGCACGCGGTCTGGGTGACCTGCTGACGTTCGCGATCCACATTCCGCTGGAGATCGACCTGCTCATCGATCTGCGTCTGGACAAGCAACGGTTCACCGTGGCCGGCGACATCGCGCTGCACGCCACCGCGCGAGCCGCCGAACCGTTGCTGCTGATCATCGACGTGCCCAAACCACGGTCCTCCGACATCACCGTCGAGGTGTCCTCGACGTCCATCCGCGGCGAGCTGCTGCGGATCTTCGCCGGTGTCGACGGAGAGATCCGCCGATTCATCGCCAGTTACGTGGCAGCCGAGATCGACAGCCCACAATCCCAGCGGGCGCAGATCATCGACGTGGCCGAGCAGCTGGACTCGGCCTGGACCGGTATCTGACCGCTCGCCGCGGCAATCCCTACGGGTACGGGATTGCCGGGATGGCCGGAATCGCCGGGATGGCGGGAATCGCCGGGATTGCCGGAATTGCCGGGATGGCCGGGACGGCAGGCGCAGACGGGGCCCGTGGGGCTGCCGGAGCGGCCGGAGCCTGCTTCGCAGGGGGTTCAACGACTGGGGCAGCGCTGGTGAGCGGCGCATCCGGCAGTGCACTCGGGCCGGGTTCGGACCCGCCGGCGCCGCCGTCGGCGGGTGGGGTCGGCGCCATCGGCGCTGCGGGCGCCTCGGTGACTTCGCCGTAGGTGTCCTCGTCGGAATCGCTGTCGCAGCCGCCGCAGGCGGTCGCCACCGCACCCACCGCCAGTCCGACCGCCACCACCGACAGGACTGACTTTCTGATACCGCGATTGCGCATGGATTCTCCCCGTTGTTCCGTAGCCTCATCTCACCCTACGACGCCTGGATGGATTCGGCGGACCGACCGTCAACAACATCAGTCCGGGCCGCCGGGGGCTGTAACTTCCGCAGATGCGGCACGGCCTGACAGGTGTTCCTGTCAGGCCGTGCGAGCCGGCATTCCCTGGGTTCGACTCAGATCGTCTGATGGCGGCCGAAGAACTTGTGGTCTTCGCTGTAGCCGCCGTGGCCGCTGCCGATCTCCTTGTAGCTCTCCACGAACTCGATGCCCTTGATCCACTTCACCAGCTTGTAGCCGTGCTGTAGTTCGTTGCGCAGCCGCAGCGGCCGGCCGTGCATATAGGGCAGCGGCTGGTCGTTCATGTTGTAGGCCAGCATCGACATGTGGTGCCACATCTGGTCGACCGGGTGTGCGTTGTAGAAGATGCCGCCGGTGGCGCCCAGGCCCATGGAGTAGAAGATCGCCCACTTGGCCTGGGGCAGCGGCTTGACGACCTCCATGATCGTCGACATCGACACCCCACCCCACTTGGCCACGCCGGACCAAGCCTGCACACACATGTGCTGAGTGATCTGGTCGTGATACGGCAGAGCCTTGAGGTCCTCCAGCGAAAACTCCATCGGGTTCTCCACCAGCCCGTAGACCTTGAGCCGCCAGTCCTTGAAGTCGTTCGCTTCGTATTCCTTGTACTCGACGGTCTCCGGAAGCCGGCCGTTACGCCAGTGGAACGGCGAGATGTCGGCCTCGGTGAAGGTCCCGGGCTCGGGGTCGAGCTTCTCGAGGGCACGCTGGAAGGGCCCGATCAGGGCGTAGCCGATCTTCTGGACGACCCGCGGATAGCGCAGGGTGAGCGGCGTCGCCGCGATCCACCCGACGGTGCAGACCACCAACGCCACCGAGAAGACGCCGAACCCGACCCAGCTGTTGTCGTCGCGGGCAGCGAACATGTGGTTGAGGTTCACCCGTGCTTCGGTGGCGAACACCATCGTGACGTGCACCAGGATGAACATCAGGAAGTAGACCAGCACCACGAAGTGCAGGGACCGGGCGATCTGCAGGTTGAGCCGCATGTGCTTACTGATCAACCCGAGGCGCTGCGACAGTGCCGGGGACATCCCCAGGGCGGTGATCAGTGCGGCCGGAGCGGCGATGAACACCGTGACGAAGTAGGAGAGCATCTGCAGTGAGTTGTAGTTGGTCCAGGTGTGGTCGGTCGGCCAGTCCAGCGAGGCGTACTGGATGGCGACCGACGCGGCATTCGGCACGACGTCAAAGCTGGTGGGCACAATGCGGTGCCACTGACCGGTGGTGAACAGCAGCACGTAGAACACCGCGCCGTTGAGCAGCCACAGCACGCCCAGCCCCATGTGCCACCATCGGGCCAGCCCGATCGAGTGCCGGAAGCCGGGCAGCCCGAACTGTGCGGGCAGAGCAACAGTGTCGGCGTTGGCCGTCCAGTAGGGGTCGTCCGGCACCGGCGGCCCCACCCGCAGCCATTCGTCCTTGCCGGGAGTGGAGTTACGGCTGAAGTACAGCCGCGGGTGATCGCAGAGAATCTGGATCCCGGCTCGGATGATGAAGATCATCATGAACAGGTTGAAGAAGTGCGTCCACCCGGCCCAGGCGGGGATGCCGCCGGCGAACTCCGACGACGCGGCGCTACCTGGATATCGTGTGATGAAGTCCCCAACAGCGGGGATGTCGCGAATGCCCTTACCGATCGCGATCGTCGCCACCAGTCCGACGAAGCCGATCGGGATCAGCCACAGCAGGTTGAACCACTTATCCCGGCCGATACGCAGATGCGGGGCGACCGCGCGACGGGTCAGGTCGAAACCGCCGCCGTAGGTCTCGACGTCGACGGTCTCGTTGTGGTTCTTGTGAATTTCTGTCCGGTAGCCCTGTTCCAGCTCCAACTCGACGTCGACGACGTCAGCGGAGTAGTCAACTGGCCGAGTGGTCTCTTTTGTTGCTGGTGAGCTCGCGGGACCCCGCGGGTCGAGCGGCCCTTGCGTACCCTGTCCATCAATCGTGGTCACTTTTCGACGGTAACGCGGAACAGCTCGTGGCGCGATACTCTGGCATTAGATACGCAGGCTTCTGACAGGAAACTCAGGTAACGCAGTTGCGGATTTCGGTGACCACCGGCGCGCGCCGTGCCGTCGCCGGCACCGGGCTGGCTCATTGACCGGCGCGATCTTGTGATCGTGGCGATTATTTTCGGTGGGCAAACCACCGTTTTGTGCTGAGCAAGACGCAAGGGGACTCATGCGGATCACGCGCTTTACAGACCGTTCATCTAGCACGGTCATAATTCGAGGAAGAACCGGCGAAGTGCGTTTCGCCATCGCCATCAGATTGCAATCTGCACCGCGGGCAGTCGTAGCGCGACACAGCTAGCATGCGCAGTGTAGAAACTTGTGACCAGGCAGGGGTAGATGACGACCTATTGGGGACCGGCACCGCGCCGTAATCCGACAGTGCGACGGGCTGGGGCGCGCCGTGGCTGACGAACAGCGGGGACCCGGTTACGGCCTTGGGCTGTCGACGCGCACCCAGATGACCGGGTACCAATTCCTGGCGCGACGAACCGCGATGGCGTTGACCCGCTGGCAGGTTCGGATGGAGGTAGAGCCGGGCCGGCGCCAGTCGCTGGCCGTGGTGGCTTCCGTGTCGGCTGGGGCGGTCGTCTGCCTCGGTGCGCTGCTGTGGTCGTTTTTGAGTCCCTCGGGCCAGCTGAACGAATCGCCGATCATTGCCGACCGTGATTCTGGCGCCCTGTATGTGCGGGTCGGCGACACTATATATCCGGCGCTGAATTTGGCTTCGGCTCGACTGATCGCCGGTCGGGCCGACAACCCGCACAAGGTGCGTTCGACTCAAATAGCAGAGCAGCCGCACGGCCCCTTGGTTGGAATTCCCGGCGCGCCGTCGGACATCCTGCCGACGACGCCCTCGACATCGTCGTGGCTGATCTGCGACACCGTCGCCAATGTTCAGGGCGTCGGTGCGCCGTCGCCGGTGACCGTGACGGTGATCGACGGCGCCCCGGAGCTCAACTCCCGCCGCCGGGTGCTGGACGGGCCCGACGCGGTGGTGCTGCGCTACGGCAACGACTCCTGGGTGGTTCGCCAGGGCCGCCGCTCGCGCATCGACGCCGCCGACCGAGCGGTGCTGCTGCCGCTGGGACTGACTCCTGAGCAGGTCGACCACGCCCGCCCGATGAGCCAGGCGCTGTTCGACGCGTTGCCGGTGGGTCCAGAACTGGCGGTGCCTTTTGTGCCTGACGCCGGTCATCCGCCGGCCTTCCCGAATGCCCCCGGCCCGGTGGGAATGGTGTTCACCACACCGCAGTTGGCTGGGCCGCAACAATATTCGGTTGTGCTGATGAACGGCGTGCAGACGGTGTCGCCGGTGGTGGCCCGCATTCTGCAGAACGCCGGGGCCACCGGAGGCGGTGCGCCCGCAGTGGTGACTCCACAGGATCTGGCGAAGATGCCGGTGGTCACCGGACTGGACCTGTCGGCTTACCCCGAGGGACCGCTGCAGGTCGTCGACATCAAGGAGAACCCCGCCACGTGCTGGTGGTGGGAGCGTTCCACCGGCGACAGCCGGGCCCGGGTACAGGTGGTGTCCGGCCCGACGATTCCGGTGTCGCAGAAGCAGATGAAGCGGGTGGTATCCCTGGTGAAGACCAACGACATCAACGTGCCGGAGGCCGACCGGGTCTACTTCGGTTCGGGTTACGGCAACTTCGTCGCGGTGACCGGCAATGACCCGGACGCCTCCACCCGGGAATCGTTGTGGTGGATATCGGCCTCGGGCGTGCGATTCGGGATCCCCGGCGATGACGAGCGCAAGGCGCTGGGCCTGTTCGGAGAACCGGCGCTCGCGCCGTCGGTGGCGTTGCGCCTGCTGGCGCACGGCCCGACCCTGTCCCGCCAGGATGCGCTGGTACGTCACGACACCCTGCCAACCGATATGAGCCCAGCAGAATTGGCGGTGCCCAAGTGAAACGTGGATACGCCCGGCCGACGCCGGAACGCGCGCCGGTGGTCAAGCCCGAGAACATCGTCTTGCCGACGCCGCTGAGCGTGCCGCCGCCGGAAGGCAAGCCGTGGTGGCTGGTGGTGGTCGGCGTGCTCGTGGTCGGCCTGCTCGTCGGCATGGTCGCGATGACCGTGGCCAGCGGTTCCCGGATGTTCCTGGGCGCCGGCTCGATCTTCCCGATCTTTATGATCGGCGGCGTCGCGATGATGATGTTCGGCGGCCGTTTCGGTGGTGGCGCCCAGCAACTGAGTCGGCCCAAGCTCGACGCGATGCGCGCCCAGTTCATGCTCATGCTGGACCGGCTGCGCGAGTCCGCAGCGGAGTCCGCGGACAGCATGGACGCGAACTACCGGTGGTACCACCCGGCGCCGTCCACCCTGGCCGCGGCGGTGGGATCGTCGCGCATGTGGGAGCGCCAGCCCAACGGCAAGGACCTCAACTTCGGCCTGGCCCGCGTCGGGGTGGGGATGACCCGGCCCGAGGTGACTTGGGGTGAGCCGCAGAACATGCCGACCGACATCGAGCTCGAACCGGTGACCGGTAAGGCACTGCAGGAGTTCGGGCGCTACCAGAGCGTGGTCTACAACCTGCCGAAGATGATCTCGCTGCTGGTCGAGCCGTGGTACTCGCTGGTCGGCGACCGCGAGCAAGTGCTCGGACTGATGCGCGCGATCATCTGCCAGCTGGCCTTCTCCCACGGGCCCGACCACCTGCGCATGGTCGTGGTGACTTCGGATGTGGCGCAGTGGGATTGGGTGAAGTGGATGCCGCACTTCGGCGACCCGCGCCGCCAGGACGCCGCGGGCAACGCCCGGATGGTCTACCGCTCGGTACAGGACTTCGCCACCGAACACGCCGAACTGTTCTCCGGGCGCGGATCGTTCATGCCGCGCCACGCCAGCTCGTCGGCAGAGACCCCGACCCCGCACCACCTGATCATCGTCGACGGCCTGGACCCGCAGTGGGAGTACGTCAACACCACCGAGGGCATCGACGGGGTGACGTTCTTCGATCTGACCGGCGCACCGGAGTGGCGTGGCGTTTCGCAGCGGGTGCTGCGTCTCGACGACAAGGGCATCATCAACGCGCTGCCGCGTGACCGCGACACCTGGATGGTGATCGACGACAACGAGTGGTTCTTCGCCCTCGCCGACCAGATCAGCCCGACCGACGCCGAACAGTTCGCGCAGCGGATAGCGCACTGGCGGCTCGCGGCGGCCTACGAGGAGATCGGCCAGAAGGTGACGCACCACATCGGTGCGCGCGACATCATGGCCTACTACGGCATCGAAGACGCCGGCCGAATCGACTTCAAGGAGCTGTGGGCGAACCGGCGCGATACGGGCAGCCGAGGCCGGCTGCGGATTCCGTTCGGAAACCGCTCCGACAACGGCGAACTGCTCTTCCTGGACATGAAGTCCCTCGACGAGGGCGGTGACGGGCCGCACGGCGTCATGTCCGGCACCACCGGTTCCGGTAAGTCCACCCTGGTGCGCACGGTGATCGAGTCGCTGCTGCTGGCTCACCCGCCGGACGAGCTGCAGTTCGTGCTGGCCGACCTCAAGGGTGGATCGGCGGTCAAGCCGTTCGCCGGCGTGCCGCACGTGTCGCGGATCATCACCGACCTGGAAGACGACCAGGCCCTCATGGAGCGCTTCCTGGAGGCCATGTGGGGTGAGATCGCCCGGCGAAAGACCATGTGCGACAACGCCGGTGTGGACGGTGCCAAAGAATACAACGAGATCCGGTCTCGGATGCGGGCTCGCGGAGACGACAGTCTGCCGCCGCTGCCGATGCTGGTCGTCGTGATCGACGAGTTCTACGAGTGGTTCCGCATCATGCCCACCGCGGTGGAAGTGCTGGACTCGATCGGCCGCCAGGGCCGCGCCTACTGGGTGCACCTGATGATGGCCTCGCAGACCATCGAGAGCCGCGCCGAGAAGCTGATGGAGAACATGGGCTACCGGCTGGTGCTCAAGGCCCAGACCGCCGGGGCCGCGCAGGCCGCCGGCGTGCCCAACGCAGTGAACCTGCCGGGCAAGGCCGGCCTCGGCTACTTCCGTAAGAGCGGCGAAGAGGTTATCCGTTTCCAGGCCGAGTTCCTGTGGCGCGACTACCACCGGGGCGGATTGCTCGACGACGAGCAGATGCCCTTGACGCATGCCGTCGACTACATCCGGCCGCAGCTGTTCACCACCGAGTTCACTCCACTCGAGGTCAGCGTCAGCACGCCGGAGATCGAGGCGCCCGAGGAGATTGCGGCGATCGACTCCAAGCCGGCGACAGTCTCGGGTGAGGCCGCCGAGGAAGAGGATTTCATTCGGACGCCCAAGGTCGGCACGGTGATCATCGATCAGCTGCGCCAGATCGATTTCGAGCCTTACCGGCTGTGGCAGCCACCGCTGGACGTGTCGGTGAGCGTCGAGGACCTGGTGAACCGGCACCTGGGTCACCCGTGGCAGCAGGACTACGGCACCCGGCGCGACTTGGTGTTCCCGATCGGGGTCATCGACCGGCCGTATAAGCACGACCAGCCGCCGTGGACGGTGGACACCGCCGGCCCGGGCGCCAATGTGCTGATCCTGGGCGCCGGTGGTTCGGGCAAGACGACCGCACTGCAGACGTTGATCTGCTCCGCGGCGTTGACGCACACCCCCGAACAGGTTCAGTTCTACTGCCTGGCCTACAGCGGCACCTCGCTGACCACGGTTGCCGGACTGCCGCACGTGGGCAGTGTCTGTGGCCCGACCGACCCCGACGGGGTGCGCCGCACGGTGGCCGAACTGCTCGCGTTGGTGCGAACCCGCAAGCGCAGCTTCCTGGAGAACGACGTTGCATCGATGGACGTCTTCCGCCGGCGGAAGTTCGAGGGTGCCCCGGGACGCGTGCCCAACGACGGTTTCGGCGACGTCTATCTGGTGGTTGACAACTACCGAGCGCTCTCGGAGGAGAACGAGGTGCTCGTCGAGCAGGTCAACCAGATCATCAACCAGGGGCCCTCGTTCGGTGTGCACGTGATTGTGACTGCCGATCGCGAATCGGAGCTCCGCCCGCCGGTGCGAAGCGGTTTCGGATCCCGGGTCGAGCTGCGTCTGGCCGCGGTCGAGGACGCCAAGCTGGTGCGCTCCCGGTTCGCCAAGGATGTCCCGGTGAAGCCGGGGCGGGGCATGGTCGCGGTCAACTACGTACGCCTCGACAGCGACCCCCAGTCCGGCCTGCACACCCTGATTGCCCGGCCCGCGATGGCCGACACCGGCAAGAAGGTGTTCGAGTCCGACAGCGTCGCAGCCGCGGTCAGCCAGGTGGCGGTCGGCCGGGTCCGCCCGGTGCGGCGTCTGCCGGCGCGGTTCGGGTTGGAAGAGGTGCGCGCGGTCGCGGCCAACGACCGGCGCGAAGGGGTGGGAGCGGGCGGTATCGCCTGGGCGATCTCCGAACTCGACCTGCAGCCGGTCTATCTGAACTTCGCCGAGAACGGCCACCTGATGGTGACTGGGCGTCGCGAATGCGGCCGCACCACCACGCTGGCCACCATCATGAGCGAGATCGAGCGGCTCTACGCGCCGGGGTCCAGCAGCGCGCCGGCTCCCAGCCCGGACGGGCGGCCGTCGGCACAGGTGTGGCTGATCGACCCGCGTCGGCAGCTGCTGACCACGCTGGGGTCGGACTACGTGGAGAAGTTCGCCTACAACCTGGACGGCGCCGTCGCGCTGGTCAACGAGTTGGCTGTCACGCTGGCCAACCGTGAACCTCCGCCGGGGCTGTCAGCCGAAGAGCTGCTGTCGCGGACCTGGTGGAGTGGACCGGAGATCTTCTTGATCATCGACGACATCCAGCAGTTCCCGCCCGGCTTCGACTCGCCGTTCCAGAAGGCGGCGCCCTGGGTTACCCGGTCGGCCGACGTTGGCCTGCACGTGATCGCCACCCGCACCTTCGGCGGTTGGTCGTCCGCCGGTGCCGACCCGCTGCTGCGGGCCCTGCACCAGGCCAACGCGCCACTGTTGGTGATGGACGCCGACCCCGACGAGGGCTTCATCCGCGGCAAGATGAAGGGCGGCCCGCTGCCCCGTGGTCGTGGCCTGCTGATGGCCGAGGACACCGGCGTGTTCGTTCAGGTCGCCGCCACCGAGCTGCGGCGGGCGCCGGTGCAAGAGCGCGCGGCCACCCCGGCCGGCTGACCCGACTGTCCGGCAACCACTGTGACGCGAGCAACAGCGTCACAGTGGTTGCTGGCGCTGTCATAGCCCGGTGCGAGGCGGTGAATTAAGTGCGGCAGGATTTAAACCACGGCCTCGTGCCCGCCGGTATCGGAGTCGGGGGCGACTGCCCACCGCGCGGGAAATAACAGCTCTGTGTTTTTCCAGTTTGGAGGCATTTCATGGGCTGAACAGCCTGGTCGCGGCTACCGGATTGTTACCCCAGGTGAATACTTGTTATCGGCAGGTGAACAGTCGGCGTTCTGGCTACCCCCGGGCGCTTTGAGCGCTTACGATCGTCAGCGGAGAGATTGCTGACCGCGATCCAGAGGAGGGACTCGAATGTCGTTTGTGAATGCGCAGCCCGAAGCGCTGTCAGCGGCCGCTGCGAACCTGAGCGGTATCGGTTCGGCGTTGAACGCGCAGAACGCCGCCGCTGCCGCTCCGACCACCGGCGTGGTCCCGGCCGCTGCCGACGAGGTCTCGGCACTGACCGCGGCGCAGTTCGCTGCGCACGCGACGATGTACCAGCAGGTCAGCGCGCAGGCCGCAGCGATCCACGAAATGTTCGTCGCCACGCTCAACAGCAGTGCGACCTCCTACGCCGCCACCGAGGCGGCCAACGCCGCGTCCGCCGGCTGATCGGGAGCCAACCGCATTACCGGCTACGGGCTGATGGAAGGGGAACCATTCATTCGTTCAAAGCCGGTCGTCGGTTCCCGACTTAACCGGCGGCAATAACCCGTCAACGACAAAAATCAAACAGAAACAACGAACTTCAGACAAGGAGACAGAGCAGTGGCAACACGTTTTATGACTGATCCGGACGCGATGCGTTCGATGGCGGGCCGTTTTGATGTGCATGCGCAGACGGTGGAGGACGAGGCTCGTCGGATGTGGGCGTCGTCGACGAACATTTCCGGTGCGGGTTGGGGTGGTCTGGCGGAGCGGACGTCGATGGACACCATGGGTCAGATGCAGACCGCGTTTCGCAACATTGTGAACATGTTGCATGGGGTGCGGGATGGTCTGATTCGTGACGCGAACCACTACGAGCAGCAGGAAGCTGCTTCTCAGCAGATCCTGTCGAGCTAGGAGGAGAACCGCAGATGTCGATTAATTACCAGTTCGGTGATGTGGATGCGCACGGTGCGTTGATTCGTGCCCAGGCTGCGTCGTTGGAGTCTGAGCACCAGGCGATCGTGCACGATGTGTTGGCTGCCGGGGATTTCTGGGGTGGCGCGGGTTCGGTGGCGTGCCAGGAGTTTGTGGCGCAGTTGGGTCGCAACTTCGCGGTGATCTACGAGCAGGCCAACAGTCACGGTCAGAAGGTGCAGTCGGCCGGCAACAACATGGCCAACACCGACGCCTCCGTCGGCTCCAGCTGGGCCTGAGCGCCCCGCAGTTTCGCAGCGCGCGGCAGCACACCCGATCCATGGGTGTGCTGTCGCGTGCTGCAATTGGCGGGTGGTGCCGAGCGGTCGCGCCCTCCCGCGTGGTCCAATAGCCAAGTACATCGCTAGCCAAGCACAGCGACCAACCCGGTAGAGGAGGGTAGTGATGGACCCGAGCACCCGCACCGACATCACCGTCAACGTCGAGGGTTTCTGGATGTTGCAGGCACTGCTGGACATCCGCCATGTTGCTCCCGAGTTGCGGTGTCGTCCTTATGTTTCCACCGACTCAAGCGACTGGTTGTCGGAACACCCCGGCATGGCGGTGATGCGCGAACAGGGCATCGTCGTCGACGACGAAGTCAATGAGACCGTTGCGGCACGAATGCGGGTGCTTGCCGCGCCTGACCTCGAGGTGATCGCGCTGCTGTCGCTGGGAAAGCTGCGTTACGGCGTCATCGACGCCGACGACCAGGAGCCCGGCACCCGCGACATCCCCGACAACGAGTTCCGGGTGCTGCTGGCGCGGCGCGGTGAGCACTGGGTGTCGGCGGTACGCGTCGGCACCGATATCACCGTCGACGACGTCTCGGTGACCGATGCCGCCTCGATCGCCGCGCTGGTGATCGACGGTATGGAATCCATCCACCACGCCGACCCGGCCCAGATCACCGCGGTCAACGTGCCGATGGAGGAGATGCTGGAGGCCACTCAGAGCTGGCAGGACTCGGGTTTCAACATTTTCACCGGGGGAGACCTGCGCCGGATGGGAATCAGCGCCGCCACCGTCGCGGCGCTGGGACAGGCGCTTTCGGAGCCGGCGGCCGAAGCCGCGGTATATGCGCGGCAGTACCGCGACGACGCAAAGGGGCCCAGCGCCTCGGTGCTGTCGCTCAAAGACGGGTCGGGCGGTCGGATCGCGCTGTATCAGCAGGCGCGTACCGCAGGCTCGGGCGAAGCATGGCTGGCGATCTGCCCGGCCACCCCGCAGCTGGTTCAGGTGGGCGTCAAGACCGTCCTGGACACCCTGCCCTACGGCGCCTGGAAAACGCATCGGAGGGTCTAGCGATCTGCTCGGGTAGGTCTGGGCACCGAATGCCAAGTGTCGCACCGGAAAACTGCGGGTAAATCGCGATCGTGCGAATTGCATGAAGTGCCTTTAGAATTGGACTGAATTTCAAAATGACAAATTGCGAGGCGGCACCTATGGGGTCAGTATTCGTCGGTCAGGTGATGCAATCATGACCGCGGCGATCGAGTCGGGACAGGCGGGCGGCGAGCTTGCGTCGTCGGGACCCCGGGCCGTGGTGGTCGGGGTGATGGCGGGCGACGGTGTCCAGATCGGGACGCTGCTCGACGCCGACGCCCCGGTATCGGTGATGCTGGATCCGCTGCTGAAGGTGATCAACGGTCGGCTTCAGGAGCTCGAAGAACCGAACCTGCAAGCCGAGGGCCGTGGCCGCTGGGTGTTGTGCCTAGTTGACGGCACGGCGCTGCGGCCGAACCAGTCGCTGACCGAACAGAACGTCTACGACGGCGATCGGCTGTGGCTGCGCTTCATCGAAGACCGGGAGCGGCGCTCGCCGGTCATCGAGCACATCTCCACCGCGGTGTCGGTCAACCTGGCGAAGCGATTCGCTCCGGTCGACGCGGCGACGGCGGTGCGGGTCGGGGTGTCGACCCTGTCGCTGGGTGTGCTGCTGGCCACCGGGCTGCTCGCGGCCTGGCGCGTCCAGCATGACAGCTGGCTGACGGCCGGCTTCGCCGCGGGCCTTGCCTTCCTGGTGCTGATCACCGCCGCACTGATCCTGATGCAGGCGCGCAACGCCTCCGACCGGCAAGTCGGTGACATTCTGCTGGCCACCGGCCTGGTTCCGCTGGTGGTGGCGGCCGCAGCGGCGGTACCCGGTGAAGTGGGCGCCGCGCATGCCGCGCTGGGCTTCGGTGTCGCCGGTATCGCTGCATTGGCCGTCATCCGGCTCACCGGACGGCAGTTGGCCGCGTACTCCGCTGTCGCGGCCATCAGTGGGGCGGTGATGTTCGCCGGCGTGCTGCGGATGCTGTTCCTGACCGGCGCGGTGACCCTGATGACGTGTGTGTACCTGGTCTGTGTGCTGGCCTACCAGTGGGCTCCGTCGCTGTCGCGATGGCTGGCCGGCCTGCGGCTGCCGGTCTTCCCGTCGGCCACCAGCCGCTGGGTTTTCGAGGCCCGCCCCGACCTGCCCACCACGGTGGTGAGCACTCCCGGTGCCCCGCCGTCGCTGGAGGGGCCGGAGTCGGTCCGCGAAGTGGTGCTGCGCGCGGAACGGGCGCGGTCATTCCTGACCGGCCTGCTGTCGGGGCTGGGCGTGCTGATTGCGGTGTGCATGACCGGACTGTGCGACCCCCACTCGGACCGGTCGTGGCTGCCGGTGCTGCTGGCGGCTCTGACAGCCGGGTTCCTGGTGCTGCGGGGCCGTTCCTTCCGGGACCGCTTGCAGGCGGTCACGGTGACGCTGACCGGGCTGGTGATCGTCGCGGCCGTGGTGGTGCGCTTCGCGGTGGTGCTGTGGACGCCCACCGCACTGGTTGTTGGCGTGGCCGTGCTGGTGCTGGTCCCGATGTTCGGGTTGCTGTCTGCGGTGATCGTGCCCAACACCATCTACAGTCCGTTGTTCCGCAAGTTCGTCGAGTGGATCGAATACCTGTGCCTGATGCCGTTGTTCCCGCTGGCACTCTGGTTGATGAATACCTATGAAGCGATCCGGTACCGGTAGGGGCGTGCGTCGGCTGCAGCGCACCGCGGCCGCCGGCGCCGCGATGATCATGATGACCAGCGGCTCGCTGGCCGGAATGCCGGCTGCCGGCGCGATCGAGCCGCCCGGGATCGACCCGGCGGCACTGCCGCCGGACGGCACGCCCGGACCGCCGCAGACCATGCGGCAGACCTCCTATTGCACTGAGGTCGGGGTGCTGCCGAACACCGACTTCCGTGTGCAGCCGGCCTACATGGACATGCTCAACCTGCAGGAGGCCTGGAAGTTCGGTCGCGGGGGAGGCGTCACCGTCGCCGTCATCGACACCGGCGTGACCCCGCACCCCCGGCTGCCGAACCTGATCGGCGGCGGTGACTACGTCATGGCCGGCGGCGACGGGCTGTCGGACTGTGATGCGCACGGGACCCTGGTGGCCTCGCTGATCGCCGCGATGCCGGACAACGGGGTGGCCCCGTTGCCACCACCACGCCAGACCCGGCGACCGCCGTCGGTTCCCACCAACGAGCCGCCGCCACCGACCCCGTCGCCGGCGACGACAATCCTGGTGATGCCGCCGCCGCCAGCGCCGCCGCCACCGCCCGTCGAGGGTGAGGAACCGGCCCCGGGTCAGGGCCCGGCGCCCGCGCCCGCGCCCGCGCCTGCTCCGGCTCCGGCGCCTGGACCGGCTCCCGGACCGGCCCCGGGGCCCGGCGCGGCAGCCTCGTCGGCGCACGCCCCCCATGACGCCGGCGCAGGTGCAGTGCGATCGGCCGGTTTCTCCGGGCAGGCCCGGACCGCACCGGTCGACTTCCGGGCCCCGAGCGCGCCGCCGCCCGGCGGGGCGCCGGATGCCTTCAGTGGGATCGCGTCCGACGTGCAGCTGATCGCGATCCGGCAGTACAGCGCGGCCTTCGGGCCCAAGGAACCGTTCGCGGACGGACGCGACCCGCAGCTGCGAGAAAAGACCGACGGAATCCGCACCATGGCGCGGGCGATCGTGCACGCCGCGAATATGGGTGCGCAGGTCATCAACATCTCCCAGGCCATCTGCATGAACGTGCGCACGCTCATCGACCAGGCCGATCTGGGTGCGGCGGTGCGCTACGCCGCGGTGGAGAAGAACGCGGTGATCGTCGCCGCCGCCGGCGACGCGAGCTGGCGGGACTGCAAGCAGAACCCCGTCTACAACGCGATGCGCCCCGATGACCCCCGCGACTGGAACGGCGTCAACACCGTGGTGACGCCGGCCTGGTACGACGAGTACGTGCTGACCGTCGGCGCGGTCGATTCGGCGGGTGCACCGATGGCCAAGTCGAGTGTGGCCGGCCCGTGGGTGTCGATCGCCGCGCCCGGTACCGACATCGAGGGGCTCTCGCCGCGCGATGACGGTCTGATGAACGCCGTCGACGGCCCGGAGAACTCGCTGCTGGTCCCGTCCGGCACCAGCTTCTCCACCGCGATCGTCTCGGGTGTGGTGGCCCTGGTGCGGGCCAAGTACCCGGAGCTGTCGGCGCACCAGGTGATCAACCGGCTGATCCGCACGGCCCGGCCGCCGGCCCGCGGGGTCGACAATGTGGTCGGGTACGGGGTCGTCGACCCGGTCGCGGCACTGACCTGGGACGTTCCTGACGTTCCGGCCCAACCGCCGGAGCGGCTGTCGGCACCGCTACAGGTGCCGCCGATGCCGCCCGAACGCGACATGACGCCGGCCTGGGTCGCCGGAGCCGGGCTGTTGGCGGCGCTCGCGGCGGCCGGCGTGGCACTGGGAGTGGCAGCACTGCGACGATCGTCAAGGAACCGATGAAGGCACAGCACGCACTAGGTTTGAACCTGTCTTGGATACGGGTCACCCTCGTCTTTCTGATCGATGTGGGGATCCTGGTCCTCGCCGGCCGCTGGCCCGGCGACCCGAAGGTCGCTGACTACGCCTGGTGGTCGGGCGTCGCTGTGGCGGTGCTGGTCGCACTTCTCGCGCTGCTCACCTACCGGCGGGTGCCGGTCAGCACGATGTGGGCGGCTTGGGTGGCCGATCAGTTCACCGACCCTGAAGAGGCCTTGCACCGCGGCCGTGGCACCGCAATCGATCACCACCGGCGCTTCGGCCGGGAGTAACACGAAGGCCGGCTGGTGACGGTCATCGCGGTGGGCGGGCGGGCCACGTCGGCTACCGGCCGGCACGGCCGCGCCGCAGAGGCGACCCTGCCGGTGGAGCGTCTGGCCGCGGGGCTGCGCCAGTTCGACGTGCGGCTGGACAGCATCGATGTCGTCTCGGTCGGAACCCGCAAGGATCCCCGTGCTGCCGACGACCCCGACGTCGAAGAGAACCCGTCGATGCCCGACCGCCGGCACACCTGGGTGGTGCTGCGCATGGACCCGCAACACAACGTCAACGCGGTCGCGACGCGCGACTCGCTGGCCGCAACCCTGGCTGCCGCCACCGAGCGGTTGGCCGAGGAGATCGATGGGCGTCAGCTCAGCGCCCAGGTGCTGCACGCCGACGAGTTCGACGCCGTCGACGAGGCGGTGCTGGCGGGGCTGGAGGCCACCCAGCTGCGGCACCGGTTGTTCCGTGATCGGCCGGCCGGCCAGGTAACCAGCTACTGGGTGTCGCCCAATGACATCAACCCGGAGAACCTCGAACATCTGTGGTTCCCGGAGAGTGAAGCAACGGTGGTCACGGTGCGGATGTCCCGTGGTGGCGGCCGAACCACCGAGGTCTCGGTGCTAGCGCGGTATCACACTGCCGACAAACCCAGCGGAAACGTGCGGTCGGCGCTGAACCGCTTCGTGGGCCGGCGTCAGCTGGAAGCTGTCTGCGCCAGCCTGCCGGCGCCCAGCGCCCACCGGCGGATGTCGGTGCCGGGACGTGGCCTGCACGACGGTGAGCAGCTGCCGCTGTCGGTCGACGTGATCGAGGAGTACACACCGGCGGCGCCGGTGGCTGGGGCACGCGGGTGACCGGTCCGGCGACGACGGACGCCCGCAACGCCATGGTCGCGGGCATGCTGGCCTCTGGGATCTCGGTCAACGGGCTGCAGCCCAGCCATAATCCGCAGGTCGCGCTGCAGATGTTCACCACGGCCAGTTCGATCGACCCGAGCATGTGCGATGCCTGGCTGGCTCGAGTGCTGGCCGGTGACTCCGGTCTCGACGTGCTGGCGAACGCCTGGTCGACGGTGCGCACGTTCGGCTGGGAGACCCGCCGACTTGGGTTGTCCGACTTGGAATTCCGTCCCGAGGTTTCCGATGGGATGTTCCTGCGGTTGCTGATCACCAGTGTGGAATCGCTGGCCGCCGCCTACGCCGCCGCGCTGGCCGGAGCCAAACGCTACGAAGAGGCTGCGAAGCTGCTTGACGGCATCGAGCCGCGGAACCCCTTCGAGACCGAACTGGTTAGCTACGTCCGCGGTCTGTTGTACTTCCGGACCGGACGTTGGCCCGACGTGCTCAAACAGTTCCCCGCGTCGGCTCCCTGGCGCCAGCCGGAGCTCAAGGCGGCAGCGTCGGCGATGGCCACCACCGCGCTGGCCTCGCTGGGGGTGTTCGAGGAAGCGACGCGGCGTGCTCAGGAGGCCATCGAGGGCGACCGCGTGCCCGGCGCCGCCAACGTCGCGCTCTATACCCAAGGCATGTGCCTGCGGCATCTCGGCCGTGAGGATGAGGCCGCTGAGCTGCTACGCCGGGTTTATTCACGGGACTCGAAATTCACACCCGCCCGTGAGGCACTGGACAATCCCGACTTTCGACTGGTGCTGACCGACCCGGAGACTATCGAGGCCCGCACCGATCCGTGGGACCCGGACAGCGCACCCACGCGTGAACAGGCCGAAGCCCATCGGCATGCCGAGGAAGCCGCGCGCTACCTGGCTGAGGGCGACGCGGAGCTGGCCGCCATGCTCGGCATGGAGCAGGCCAAGCGGGAGATCAAGCTGATCAAGGCGACCACCAAGGTGAATCTGGCGCGCGCCAAGATGGGGCTGCCGGTTCCGGTGACATCGCGGCACACGCTGTTGCTGGGTCCGCCCGGCACCGGCAAGACATCGGTGGCGCGTGCGTTCACCAAGCAACTGTGCGGCCTGACGGTGCTGCGCAAGCCGCTGGTGGTGGAGACCAACCGTTCCAAGCTGCTGGGCCGCTACATGGCCGATGCGGAGAAGAACACCGAAGAGCTGCTGGAAGGTGCCCTCGGTGGTGCGGTGTTCTTCGATGAGATGCACACCCTGCATGAGCGCGGCTACAGCCAGGGCGACGCCTACGGCAACGCGATCATCAACACCCTGCTGCTGTACATGGAGAACCACCGTGACGAGCTGGTGGTGTTCGGCGCCGGTTATGCCAACGCCATGGAGAAGATGCTTGAGGTGAACCAGGGCCTGCGGCGCCGGTTCTCGACGGTGATCGAGTTCTACAGCTACACCCCGCCGGAGTTGCTCGAACTGACCAAGATGATGGGGGCGGAGAACGAGGACGTGGTGAGTGACGAGGCGGTCGAGGGACTGCTACCGCACTACACCCGGTTCTACGCCGATGAGAATTACTCCGACGACGGTGACCTGATCCGCGGTATTGACGTGTTGGGTAACGCCGGATTCGTTCGCAACGTCGTGGAAAAGGCCCGCGACCACCGCAGTTTCCGTCTCGATGATTCTGAACTTGACGCGGTGCTGTCCGGGGATGTCACCGATTTCAGCGAGGAATGGCTGCACAAGTTCAAGGAACTAACCCGCGAAGACCTAGCCGAAGGGCTCAGTGCGGCGGTCGCCGAGAAGAAACCGTCCTGACTTAACAGCCGGCAGACAGTCGATTCACAGCATTGCGACCGCCTGTCTGGGTTGACGCTTACTGGTACCGATGCCACCATTGCGCAGGTAAGGGGGCCGGTGCTTTTGCCCGGCCCAGTTGGTCTTTGTCGGTGTCAGGAGGTGAGGACGAGATTGTGTCCCAGCGATAATGCCCGCTCGGAATCGGCGACTGTTTGGTCCCGATCCCGCTCCGGCACCGTTTCTGTTACTTGAACCATGTTGCGTTGAGCACGCTCCGATACGACGTTGTGACGGGGTCACTGTTCGATGTAGCCGGTGAGCGTCGGTCTTCCTGACCGGCATTCTTGGAGGAGAGCCCCATGACTTTTGTGAACACCCAACCGGAGGCGCTGACGGCGGCTGCGGGCAACCTGGCCGCCATCGGTTCAGCGCTCAGTGCTCAAAACGCCGCGGCGGCAACGCCGACCACGGGTGTGGTTCCAGCCGCTGCTGATGAGGTTTCGGCGCTGACTGCTGCGCAGTTCGCCGCGCACGCCAGCATGTACCAGGCCATCAGCGCCCAGGCGGAGGCTATCCACCAAGCGTTCGTGGCCACCTTGAACACCAGCGCGAACACCTATGCAGCGACTGAGGCGGCTAACGCCGCGTCGGCCGGATAGCTCCACATACCGTTAAGTTCCAACAACTTTCGCAGAATCGAGGAGAGCAGCATGGCAACACGTTTTATGACTGATCCGGACGCGATGCGTTCGATGGCGGGCCGTTTTGATGTGCATGCGCAGACGGTGGAGGACGAGGCTCGTCGGATGTGGGCGTCGTCGACGAACATTTCCGGTGCGGGTTGGGGTGGTCTGGCGGAGCGGACNCGCCGCGGCCTTTCCCGGGGCCGGCCCGGAAGCCGTCGTTGCGGTCGCCGCGGAGAGCGAGAGTGGGCTGCTCAACGACCTGGCACTGGGCAGTCTGGCCGGACGCGCCGCGGGTGTCACCGGGGGAGCAGCCGGACGGGGGGTCGGCGGGGCGACCGGGCTGGCGGCGGCCAGCAAACCCAAGAAGCCGAGCAAGGCCACGATCATCGTGATTCCCCCGTCGGCAGAGACCTGAGCCGTGCCCGGCATGGACTTCGCAGCGATGCCACCGGAGACCAACTCGCTGCGGATGTATACCGGTCCCGGAACAGGACCAATGCTGGCCGCCGCCGCGGCGTGGCGGGGGCTGGCCGGGGAGCTCGGTGCGGCCGCCTCGGCGTACCAGGCGGCGATCGCCGACCTGGTCGAGCAGGGCTGGTTCGGCCCGGCTTCGGCGGCGATGGCCGCCGCGGCAAAGCCGTACGCGGACTGGCTTGCCAGCACCGCAGGACTGGCCGAACACACCGCGAGCCGACTGATGCTGTCGGTCAACGATTTCGAGCAGGCGTTCGCGGCAACGGTGCCGCCCCCTGCCGTCGCCGCGAATCGCAGCCAGTTAGCGGCCCTACAGGCCGGGAATGTGTTCGGGCAGAACACCGCGGCGATCGCCGAGACCGAAGCCGAGTACGGCCGGATGTGGTTGCAGGACGCGACGGCGATGTACGGCTACGCGGCGCGCTCCGCGGCCGCAACGGCGGTGCAGCCGTTCACGGCGCCCCCGCCGGTGGCCGACCCCGCCGGGCCGCTCGGGCAGGGCGCGACGGCGACCCAAGCCCAAGCTGGCGGCGCGCACAACCAGCTGTCCCAGCTACTCAGCGCGGTACCCCGGGATTTGCAGGGACTCTCCGGCGGCGGGGGCGCCAATGCGTCGCCGGCGGCCGCGGCGGCGCCGGCCACCGACCCGGTATCACAGGGCGCTTCCTACCTTGAGGCGCTGTCCCGAACGATCTTGCCTGCCAACGATGCCAACATCACGACGCTCTACGGAATGGCCCAGTACGCGCGGAATCTCAACACCGACCTCGATATCTCGCAGGCTACCGGCGGCAGGGAGGGATTCGGCTCCGGCGCAAGGACACTGAGTGCCGCAGAACTGCCCGCTCCAGCCGGAGGCATCCGGCCGGTGGTCGCCGCGAGCACCGGAAACGCCGATGTGGTGGGCAAACTCGCGGTCCCGCAGACCTGGACCGAGGCGGTGCCCGAGGTCACGATGACCGCCGCCGCGGCACCGGCCACACCGGCGGCGGCCGCGCCCGCGGGCCATGGCGTCGGGATGGCCGCAGCCGGTGTGGCCGCTACCGGGCGTGCTGGTCGCAAGTCACGGCGTGGCCATCGCCCGGATCGTCACACCGAGCGGATCGCCGGGGAACTCACCGGTTCGGAAGAGGTTCGGCACTGGCACGCCGAGTCCGGCGGGCTCAAGAATCTGCTGGGCCAGGTCTCCGGAACCCCGGGCGTCCACGAGGTGTACTTCGACTCCGACGAGCCGGACCCGCCCGGGCCCGGGCCACAGCACGGCCGGGGGTGACTGGGATGGATTTCGCCGCGCTGGCGCCGGAGGTGATCTCCGGACGCATGTACGCCGGGCCGGGCTCGGGGTCGATGATGTCCGCTGCGGCAGCGTGGGCGCGTCTGGCCGCCGAAACCGGCTCGGCCGCCAGGGGTTACCAGTCAGCGCTGACGCATCTGACCGACGAGGGGTGGCTGGGACCGGCGTCGCAAGCAATGGCCGCCGCCGCGACGCCGTACGTGGCCTGGCTCGACGCTACCGCGGCGTTGGCCGAGCAGACCGCCACCCGGGCCACCGCGGCCGCGGCGGCTTTCGACGAAGCCTTGGCGGCCGTGGTGCCACCGCCGGTGATCGCAGCGAACCGCGCCACGCTGGCGGGGCTGGTCGCGACGAACCTGGTCGGCCAGAACAGCGCGGCGATCGCGGCGCTGGAAGCCGAGTACGCACAACAATGGGTCCAGGATGCGGCGGCAATGTATGGCTACGCGGCCCGATCGGCGGCCGCGACCGCCCTGACACCGTTCACCGAACCGCCGGCCACCAGCAACCCAGCAGGTTCGGGTGGGCAGGCGGCCGCCGTCGCCGAGGCGAGCGGCGGCAGCGTGCACACCCAGCTGTCGCAGTTGATCACCGCAATTCCGCAGGCGTTGAACGGGTTTGGTCCGGCGGCCGGCGTTGCGGCGGCGTCGGCGCAACCCGCGCAGACTACGGCGCTGTCGTTCACGCAGGTCGTCTCGTACGCCGAGCTGGTGGCGAAAAGCATCGTGCCGTTCAACGATGCCCTGATTTCGATCCTCTACGGCATGGGCCAGTACGCCCGCAATCTCGCCACCGACCTGGACATCGCCGCGGCCACCGGCGGGCAGGCAGGGTTCGGTTCTGGGGCATTGATCGCCTTCGAACCGCCCGTAGCGGCCGGCTCTGGGCCGCCGTCGGCGGGACTGGGCAACGCCGCCACCGTCGGCAGACTCAGCGTTCCGCCGAACTGGGTGACGACGGCACCGGTGGCCAAGGTAGCCGCCGCGGTGTTGCCGAGCGCCGGGCTGGCGGCTGCACCGGCGGCCGGGATCCCCGCCGGCGTGTTCAGCGACCTGGCGTTGGCCGGTCTGGCTGGGCGAGCTCTGACCGGCGCCGCTCCGCAGAGCCGCCCCGCCGCGGCGATGAACGGCAACGCGCAGAGCAGGCTGGAACGCCTGGTCACGGAGCTGGCCGGCACCACCGACGTGCAGCACTGGCACGTCGACCCGAGCCGCCTCGACGATCTGCTCGAGGAACTCGCCGAACAACCCGGCGTGCACGCCGTACACGTCAACCCGGACGGGCAGAACAGCCCCGGACCCGACCGGCAGCCGGGCTGACGCCGGGTCCGATTAGCGGTCGGGACAGGTCATTTGGCCGGCCGCACCGGCCGTAGCGGAATGCCTGCATGCGACGCACCGCGGCCGATTGACCCTGTCACCCCACTGGTGCACTATGGTTAAGCAAGCACCTCGTTAGGTGAGGCGTCTGCACGGATATAGGCCACTGACCCCGAACGTCGAAAGACGCCCCGGGTCAGGACAGCTCTTCCCGGATTAAGGGTTGAGCCCAAGTGGCTTCCGGGTTTGCACATTTGCGCAGGCCAGGACACGCCGTGCAGTGCCGAAGCTCTGACGAGAGGGGTGCGTATCCCGGTCGTTGCCGGGTTACTTCACCTCGTCGTGCATACGTGCAGGCACCCGCGCGTGCCCAGGCCGAGAGGAGGTGAGAGCGACATTGAGTCCGAGTGATAGTTCCTATCCGAGATCGATGTTCGTCTCCTTCGATCTCGGTACTGCTTTCACCATCTGATTCGCACCGGCGCTGAACTCGTCGACTGGCGTACCTTTCCGCATTGGAGGGCGCCAGTTTTCGGCATGCCCTGAAATCGATTGGTAGCTCGGCTTTTTCGTCGGGCGGGTGATCGGCTCGGCATGAGCGGCTCCGGCATGTCGCCACGACCGCTGTCCCGATCTCCTGCCGTCCGGAATACGGCTGCAACGCATATCGGGCACCGGACCTTGCCTGCACATCCCACAAAGACCCGCCATTCGTGGCCGAAAAACCACCAAAAAGGAGCAATGCCATGGACTTTGGAGCATTTTCACCGGAAATCAACTCAGCACGTATCTACACCGGCCCCGGTTCGGGGCCGATGATGGCTGCCGCGGCGGCCTGGGACAAGATGGCCGCCGAACTCAGCTCGGCCGAGGCCGCCTACCAGGGCGTCATCAACGGACTCGTCAGCGAAGGCTGGATGGGGCCGGCCTCCAACGCGATGGCCGCCGCGGCCACCCCCTACGCGGTGTGGATGGGCACCACCGCCGCCCAGGTAGAGCAGGCCGCCATGCAGGCCAAGGCGGCGGCGGCGGCGTTCGACGCGGCCTACGCGATGACGGTTCCACCGCCGCTGATCGTCGCCAACCGGTCCCAACTCGCAGCGCTCGTGGCGACCAACTTCCTCGGTCAGAACGCTGCGGCGATTGCGGCCACCGAGGCGCAGTACGGCCAGATGTGGGCCCAGGACGCCGCCGCGATGTACGGCTACGCGGCGTCGTCGGCGGTGGCCACCAAGGTCACGCCGTTCACCGCACCGCATGAGGTCGTCGACCCGTCGGCTCAGAGTGCGCAGCAGGCGGCGACCGCTCAGGCTAACGGCACGGCGGCGTCGTCCAACGCGCAATCCGCGCTGTCCCAAGCGCTTACGAACACACCGACCACGCTGCAAAGTCTTGCGTCGCCGATGCAGGGCGCGGCCGAAGGAAGCCCCGTCACGCCGGGCACCATCCTCACCAACCTGGCCGGTGAGTTCGGTCTGCAACCCGGCGATCTGGCGAACGGAGCCACCAACCTGATGAGCAGCTCGTTCAGCCCGATGGGCGCGGCTGCGATTTCCAGCTTCGCTGCCGACATGGCGGTGGTGCGTGGTGCTGCTATCGCCGCCGGTGACCCGCTGGGCTTGGGCGCGGTCGACCCGTTCACGCCGATGCTCGGTGGGCTGGGCGTTGGATTGGGCGGCGGAATGCACGGCCTGGGCGCCGGGTTGGGTGGTCTGGGCACTGCCTCGGCAAGCATGGGCCACGCCGCGTCGGTCGGGGCAATGTCGGTGCCGCAGTCGTGGGCCGCCGCCGTTCCGGCTACCGCAGCGCCGGGCAGCTCGGTCGCGGCCACCGGGTGGACGGTCGCCGCGCACGCTCCGGAGGCCGGTGCCGCCGGGATGCCCGGGGTGCCGCTGGCGGGCGCCGGGCAGGGCCGCAACTACGGCTTCGCTGCCCCGCGGTACGGCTTCAAACCCACGGTGATGGCTCGGCCGGTAGTCGCCGGCTAGGCATGTGTCATCGTTGAAGTCATGCAGACGCTGAGCGTCGCCGAGTTCACGTTGCGACTGGCTGTCGGGCTGGGCTGCGGTGCACTGATCGGGCTGGAAAGGCAGTGGCGTGCGCGAATGGCCGGGCTGCGCACCAACGCGCTCGTCGCCGCCGGTGCGACGCTGTTCGTGCTGTACGCCGTCGGCGTGGAACCCGGCTCGACCCGGGTCGCGTCGTACGTGGTGTCGGGGGTGGGTTTCCTCGGCGGTGGGGTGATCCTGCGCGAGGGATTCAACGTACGCGGCTTGAATACCGCGGCCACCCTGTGGTGCTCGGCGGCCGTGGGCGTGCTGGCGGCAGCGGGGCACCTATCGTTCGCACTGATCGGGACCGGCGCGATCGTCGGCACCCATCTGCTGCTGCGGCCGCTGGGTCGGCTCATCGACCGTGACCAGCACGTGGAGGAGGACGAACCGCAGTCGCCGTATGAGGTGCAGGTGATCTGCCGGCCGAAGTCCGAGAAATACCTGCGTGCCCAGATCGTGCAACACACCGCCAGTAACGACCTGATTCTGCGGGGGATTCACACCGTTCGCGCCGGCGAAGACAGCATCGCACTCACCGCGTCCATGCTGTCGGACGGCCGGGCGCCGGAGCGGCTTGAGCGACTGGTCGGCGAGCTGTCCCTGCAGCCGGGCGTCTACGCGGTGCAGTGGCACGCCGAGGATCAGTCGTCGTTGTCATCGGACTGATGGCGGGTGCATCTAGGCTGATGTTCCGGAGGTAACGACGGTGGATGCGCTCGCGGGTGTGTGGTCGGCGTTGCCCGGGCCGATGCGTGACCCGGTTATATTCGCCGTGCCTTTTTTCCTGCTGCTGCTGAGCCTGGAATGGTTCGCCGCGCGCAAACTCGAACAGTTCGAAGCAGAACGCGTACCACCCTCGGGCGCCTATCGCCGCGCGGACGCCTGGGCGAGCATCTCGATGGGCCTGGTGTCCATGGCCACCACCGCCGGGTGGAAATTCATCGCGCTGCTCGGTTACGCGGCGATCTATACGTATGTGGCGCCATGGCAGCTGTCGCCCGCGCGCTGGTACACCTGGGTAATCGCCCTCGTCGGCGTGGACCTGCTCTACTACACCTACCACCGCATCGCGCATCGGATCCGATTGATCTGGGCGACCCATCAGGCGCATCACTCCAGTCGCTACTTCAACTTTGCCACCGCGCTGCGCCAGAAGTGGAACAACAGTGGCGAGATCTTGATATGGATTCCGTTGCCGCTGTTGGGTATTCCGCCGTGGATGGTGTTCGCCAGCTTTTCGGTGAGCCTGGTCTACCAGTTCTGGGTACACACCGAACGGATCGGCAAGCTGCCGCGGGCAGTCGAGTTCGTCTTCAACACTCCGTCGCATCACCGGGTGCACCACGGCATGGACCCGGAGTACCTGGACAAGAACTACGGCGGAATTCTCATCATCTGGGATCGGATGTTTGGCAGCTTCGCCCCCGAGCGGTTCCGGCCGCACTACGGGCTGACCAAGCCGGTCGACACCTTCAACATCGTGACCCTGCAATTCCACGAGTACACCTCGATCATCGCCGATGTGCGCGGCGCGACCCGGTGGCGTGACCGGATGGGGTACATCTTCGGGCCGCCCGGCTGGCAGCCCGTCGCCCCGGAAACGGTCGTCGCTCGGCTACCGAGATTGCCCTGACGTAATGAGGGCGCACCGGCGGGTGTTCGCCTAGGCTGACTAACGTCGCATCCGAGCGACAACGCCCCGGCGAGTTAGGTCGCGGCGTGCCGATGAGAAGGGGACAACGTGGCACAGAGCTTGGGAGACACGCTCACCGCAGGAAAGAAGCTCGTCAAGGGCGAGTCGCTGACCTCCAACAACGGGGCGTACACCCTGACGTTGCAGGAGGACGGCAACCTGGTGTTGGCGGCGCGGGGCAAAGCCGTCTGGGCGTCGGGCACCAACGGCAACGACGTGGTGCGTGCCGAGGTGCAGACGGACGGAAACTTCGTGCTGTACACCGCCGACAAGCCGATTTGGCACACCGACACCAAGGGCAAGAAGGACGCCAAGCTGGTTCTGCAGGACGACCGCAACCTGGTGCTCTACGCGGCCGACGGCGCGGCCTGGTCCACCAAGACCGAGACCGACGCTCCGCCGCCCGAGGAGCCCAAGGCTGAAGAGGCTCCGGCTCCCGTGGAGGAGGCGCCCGCGGCACGCACCTACACCGTGGTCGCCGGCGACACCCTGTTCGCCATCGCCGAGCGGTTCTACGGTGACGGCAACAAGTACCCGCAGATCGCGGAGGCCAGCGGTATCGCCAACCCTGACCTGATCCACCCCGGTCAGGAGCTGACGATCCCCTGATCGCCGCGCAACGCCAACGCGGCGGCCCGGATCCCCTGTGGCCGGGCCGCCGCGCTGTGCGACCGTGGCTTGGTCCGGCTGGACCGAAACCGGCCCACAACGATAGGAGTCGACGGTTGCGCAGGCTCGTTGCGCGGGTGCTGGCGGTGCTGCTGGGCATCGGTGCGACAGTTGCTGGCCCGACGGTCTTTCCGGCCCGAGCCGATCGGGTGCTGGTGTTCCCGGGGATGGAGATTCGCCAGGACACCCACGTCTGCACTCTCGGCTACGTCGACCCGGTGATGCGAGTGGCCTTCACCGCCGGCCATTGCCGGGGGAGCGGTACCGTCACCGACCGGGGCGGGACGGTCATCGGCAGGTTGGCGACCTATCGCGACAACACTCCCAATGGTTCGACGGTCAACACCGATCAGGTGATCGACGACTACGAGGCGATTGAGCTGGCCGACGATGTCGACGTCAACGACGTCCTGCCGGGTGGCCGGCAGCTGCAGGCAGGCCCGGACAGCGCGCTGAACCCCGGCGAACCCGTCTGTCACTTCGGCATTGTCACCGGTGAAACCTGCGGCACCGTCGAGCGCGTCAACAACGGCTGGTTCACCATGTCTCGCAGTGTTCGCAGCCAGCAGGGCGACTCCGGCGGTCCGGTGTATGTGGTGCGCGACGCCGGCCCGGCCCGGATTGTCGGGCTGTTCAACAGTGTCTGGGGCGAATTCCCCGCCGCGGTGTCGTGGCCGGCGATCTCCCAGCACGTCCGCGAAGACGTCGGCGTGCCGATCCCGCTGTCGTGACCCCGCCGCCCCGCCCGCCCATCCAGATCGCCTGGGTCACAGGCGATCTCGACGCCACAGAATCGACGCTGACGGCGTTGCTCGGGGTGCGGAAATGGGTCCGTATGCCGGGCGTGCACTTCGCCCCGGAAACCTGCAGCTACTTGGGTGAGCCGGCCGATTTCGTCGCGGACATCGCGCTGAGCTATGTCGGTGATATGCAGTTGGAGCTGATCGCGCCGGTGCGCGGGCGCAGCCTCTACGCCGAATTCCTCCGTGCCCACGGACCGGGCCTGCACCATGTCTGCATCGAGGCCGAGGACCCCGAAAACTTCGAGGTTATGCTGAACGACGCCGCCGAGCAGGGCGCCCCGGTGGTTGCCCGGGGCGTGATGCCCGGCGGCATGCAATTCGCGTACGTCTCAGCGCCGGAGGCCGGCATCCCTTACCTGGAGATCGCCCACATCCCAGCCGAGATCCGAGCCGTTTTCGACTACATCAAACAGGAGCAGCGGTGAGCACCCAGATCCCGGAAACCACCAGTGCCGAAACGGTTTCAGAGTGGTCCGACGAGTTCGACGTCGTGGTGGACTCCGCCGACGAGATGTACAAGTATCTCGTCGCGGTGTCACGCGAACCCGAGCACGACAAGATCCGAGCCTACTGCGACGGCAGCGTCGAGCACTTCAACTGGCTGGAAGAGCTGGGAATCGCGTTCGAGCGCAGCTACTACCCGGAGAAGGCGGTGATTCAGCCCAACACCGAGGGGTTGATGTTCACCGGCAACGAGAAGGTGTGGCCGTTTCTCAACGAGGCCGTTCCGGCGCCGCGCGGGCACAAGGTTCCGGTGCCCGGTGACACCCAGGGCGCCAAGATGGCGATCGACCTGCTGCTCAAGCGCGCCGACAGCCTCGGGGTGACGATCCGCTACGAAACCGGTGCCACCGGCCTGATCACCGACGGTGCCGGCGGCGTCACTGGGGTTAACTGGAAGCGGTTCACCGAATCCGGTGCGATCAAAGCGAAGTCGGTGGTGATTGCCGCCGGTGGCTTCGTGATGAACCCGGAGATGGTCGCCCAGTACACGCCGAAGCTGGCGGAGAAGCCATTCGTGCTGGGCAACACCTACGACGACGGACTGGGCATCCGGATGGGGATGTCGGCGGGCGGCGCCACCAAGCACATGGACCAGATATTCATCACCGCGCCGGTCTACCCGCCCTCGATCCTGCTCACCGGGATCATCGTCAACAAAGAGGGCAAGCGCTTTGTCGCCGAGGACTCCTACCACTCACGCACGTCGGGGTTCGTGATGGACCAGCCCGACAGCGCGGCGTTCCTGATCGTCGACGAGGCCCACATGCGCAAGCCGCAGGTGCCCTTGGTGCCGCTGATCGACGGATGGGAGACGGTTCCGGAAATGGAAGCCGCACTGGGCATTCCGGAAGGAAACCTGGTGGCGACCCTGGACCGTTACAACACTCACGCGGCGCAGGGGGAGGACCCGGACTTTCACAAGCAACCGCCGTTCCTGGCTCCGCAGGACACCGGACCGTGGGGCGCGTTCGACCTGTCCCTGGGCAAGGCGATATACGCCGGTTTCACCATCGGCGGGCTGGCGACGTCGGTGGACGGCGAAGTGTTGCGCAGCGATGGCCAGCCGATACCGGGCCTCTACGCCGCCGGGGCCTGTGCGGCCAACATCGCTCAGGACGGCAAGGGCTACGCCAGCGGGACCCAATTGGGTGAGGGCTCGTTCTTCGGCCGCCGGGCCGGGGCGCACGCGGCAACTCGCTAGCGCGCTCGCGGTGCAAAACTAGACCGCAGAGAGGTCCCAGCGGCCCTGGCCGAGCAGCTCCAGCACGTGCTTGTGGTGCTGGCGAACCGTGTGCCGGTGGCTCACACTGACCAGGATGGTGTCGGGCAACTCGGCACGCAGCAACCGATAGAGCGTCAACTCCAGCCCTTCGTCGAGCGCTGACGTCGACTCGTCGAGGAACGCGGCCTTGGGGCGGGTCAACAGGAGTCGGGCGAAAGCCACCCGCTGCTGCTCGCCGGGCGAGAGCACCTTGGCCCAGTCCTCCACGTCGTCGAGCCGGTCGAGAAGATTCGGCAGTGACACCTTGACCAACGCCTCGGTGATCTCGGCGTCGGTGACCTCGCCGACCGCCAGGGGATAGGACACCACCGCGCGCAGATCACCCAGCGGGATGTAGGGCAGCTGCGAGATGAACATTGTGGCGTTGACCGCATCGGGGCGCCGCAGGGTTCCCGACGCGTAGGGCCACAACTGGGCCAGGCTGCGCAGCAGCGTCGTCTTGCCGCTACCCGACGGGCCGGCGATCATCAGCGCGTCACCGATGCCCAGGTGCACGTCGAGCGCCTCGATCAGCGGGACGCCCTCGGGGTTGCGCACCTCGACGCCCTCGAGGGCCACCGTGCCGTCCGGGCTGGGCTTGACCAGCAGCTCGGGAAGGTCTCGGGCCTCGCGGTTGGCCTCCACCAGCCCGTGCAGACGAATGATCGAGGCCCGGTAGCCGGCGAAGTTGTCGTAGGCGTTGCGGAAGAACGACAGGGAGTCCGAGATGTTGCCGAACGCCGACGCGGTCTGCGCCACCCCACCGAACATGATCTGGCCGGAGAACAGCCGCGGCGCCTGAATCACCCAGGGCAGCGGCACGATCGCCTGGCTTACCGACAGGTTCCAGCCGGAGAACCCGATGGTCCGGTTCACGAAGTTCAAATAGTTGGCGATGATCGCACGGAACCGCGTCCGCAGCTGGACCCGCTCGGCCAGCTCGCCCCGGTAGAACGCCACCGACTCGGCGGCGTCGCGCACGCGCACCAGCGCATATCGGAAGGCGGCGTTGGTGAGCTCATTACGGAAGCTCAACCGGATCAGGGGACGGCCGATCCAGAACGCGACGACGGTCGCAATGGCCACGTAGACCAGAACGATCAAGAACATCGCCCGCGGAATGTCGAACCCGAACACCGTCAGCGTCCCCGACAGGTTCCACAGGATGGCGGTGAACGACACCACCGTGACCATGGACTGCACGGCGCCGAACAACAGAGTGCTGCCGGTGCCGTTGGCCGGTGCGTTGACGTTCGCCCCGTTGCCGGCGGTGAAGATGTCGATGTCCTGCTGAATACGCTGGTCCGGGTTGTCGATCGCGCCTTCGATGGCTTCGCCGACGGCGGGATCGAGCGGTGTCTTGACGAAGTGGGCCCGGTAGTAAGCCCGCCCGTCCAACCAGTCCCCGGTCAGTCGCTCGGTGAGCCAGATGCGCCAGTTCACCATGAAGTGCTGGGTCAGGTAGATGTCGAGCATCACCCGTGCCACATGAAGCACCGCCATCACGCTGAAGATGCCGATCGACATCCAGAATCCGTGCACGCCCGACGCTTTGATGGCCTCGTCGCCCCCGGCGGCGCCCTGGAAGGCGGTCTGCAGCGACGAATACATGTCGTTGCCCTGGAAGCTGAACAGCACGTTGAGCCGGACTGCGGTGATCACCGACAGCAGCAGCACGCCCAGCATCACCCAGACGCGGACGCTGTCCCGCCCGGTGAAGTAGGCGCCGCTGATCTCCCAGAACTGGCGTCCCCACCGGGTGCTGAGCCGCAGTAGGGCCGCCACGGCCAGCACACTGACGGCGCTGATGGTCCAGGCCAGCGCGATCCACACCAAGGAATCGGGCAGCGCATGCGCCCAGTCGATGGATGGATTGAACAGCTTCGAGTCCACTGCCGATGTCTCCTTGCCGTTCGTCTCGCCGCAATCGCGTCGCGGCCGGTATCCGAATCGAGAAATCCCGTGCGAAACCTACCGCAGCAGTGCGGTGTCGTGCCGGATGAGCATCGCCCGGCACCCCGCCGACGCGATGGTGCCCCCGGCTTGCAAGCGCTGGCCACCGCGTACCGTTGTGCTGTGGCTAACACCTCCAAGACTGTCTCCGGAACGCGAACCAAGTCGGGTCGGCTCAGCGGCAAATTCTGGAAACTGCTGGGCGCCAGCACCGAGAAGAACCAGAGTCGTTCGACGGCCGAGGTCACGGCGGCCGGTGAATACGCCAAGAAGGCGGCCGGGCTCGACGACGAGCAGCTGCGCAAAGCCGCGCAACTGCTCAAACTCAAGGAGCTGGCCGACGCCTCGGACATCCCACAGTTCTTGGCGATCGCCCGCGAGGCCGCCGAACGCAGCATCGGGCAGCGTCCCTTCGATGTTCAGCTGCAGGGCGCGCTGCGGATGCTGGCCGGGGACGTGGTCGAGATGGCCACCGGCGAGGGCAAGACGCTCTCCGGTGCGATCGCCGCCGCCGGATACGCCATCGGTGGCCGGCACGTGCACGTGGTCACCATTAACGACTACCTGGCCCGTCGTGACGCCGAGTGGATGGGCCCGCTGCTGGAGGCTCTCGGGGTCACCGTCGGGTGGATCACCGAAGACTCCACGGCCGCGGAGCGCCGCGCGGCCTACAAGTGCGATGTCACCTATGCGTCGATCAACGAGATCGGCTTCGACGTGCTGCGCGACCAGCTGGTCACCGATGTCGACGATCTGGTCTCGCCCAACCCCGATGTGGCGCTGATCGACGAGGCCGACTCGGTGTTGGTCGACGAGGCGCTGGTGCCATTGGTGCTGGCCGGCACCACCCACCGGGAGACGCCCCGGATGGAGATCGTCGAGCTGGTCGGACGACTCAAGCCCGGAGTGGACTACGACTCCGACGAGGACCGGCGCAACATCCACCTCACCGAGGTGGGGGCGAACAAAGTCGAGAAAGCGCTCGGCGGTATCGACCTGTACTCCGAGGAGCACGTGGTCTCCACGCTGACCGAGGTCAACGTGGCCCTGCACGCCCACGTGCTGCTGCAACGTGACGTGCACTACATCGTCCGCGACGGCAAGGTGCAGCTGATCAACGCCTCGCGTGGCCGGATCGCCGCCTTGCAGCGCTGGCCGGACGGCCTGCAGGCCGCGGTGGAGGCCAAGGAGGGCATCGAGACGACCGAGACCGGCGAGGTGCTCGACACCATCACGGTGCAGGCGCTGGTCAACCGGTATCCGACCGTGTGCGGCATGACCGGTACGGCGTTGGCGGCCGGTGAGCAGTTGCGCCAGTTCTATCAGCTGGGGGTCTCGCCGATCCCGCCGAACATGCCCAACATCCGCGAAGACGAGGCGGACCGGGTCTACATCACCGCCGCGGCCAAGAACGACGCCATCGTCGCCCACATCGTCGAGGTGCACGCCACCGGACAGCCGGTGCTGGTCGGCACTCACGACGTCGCCGAGTCCGAGGAACTGCACGAGCGGCTGCGCAAACGCGGTGTCCCGGCGGTGGTCCTCAACGCCAAGAACGACGCCGAAGAGGCCACGGTGATCGCCGAGGCCGGCAAGCTTGGGGTGGTCACCGTCTCCACCCAGATGGCCGGCCGCGGCACCGACATCCGCCTGGGCGGATCCGAAGAGGCCGACCACGACGCGATCGTCGAACTGGGCGGGCTGCACGTGATCGGCACCGGCCGCCAGCACACCCAGCGCCTCGACAACCAGTTGCGGGGCCGGGCCGGCCGCCAGGGCGACCCCGGATCCTCGGTGTTCTTCTCCAGCTGGGAGGACGACGTCGCCGCGACCAACCTGGAAGCCAACAAGCTTCCTACCGAGAGCGATGACGACGGCCGGATTCTGAGTCCCAAGGCCTCCGGTCTGCTCGACCACGCGCAGCGCATCGCCGAGGGCAAGCTGCTCGACATCCATGCCAACACCTGGCGGTACAACCAGCTGATCGCCCAGCAGCGCACCATCATCGTGGAACGGCGTAACACGCTGCTGTCCACCCCGGCGGCTCGCGAGGAGCTGGCCGAGCTCACCCCGAAGCGCTACGCCGAGTTGAAGGGCCAGCTGGGGCAAAACGGGGAAGACGGTGAAGCCAAGCTGGAGAAGATCTGCCGGCTGATCATGCTCTACCACCTGGACCGCGGCTGGGCAGACCACCTGGCCTACCTGGCCGACATCCGGGAGAGCATCCACCTGCGTGCCCTGGGCCGGCAGAACCCGCTCGACGAGTTCCACCGGTTGGCCCTGGACGCGTTCGCCTCACTGGCCGCCGACGCCATCGAGGCGTCCCAGCAGACGCTGGAGACCTCGGATTCGATCGAGTCCGAGCCGGGTATCGACCTGTCGAAGCTGGCCCGGCCCACCTCGACGTGGACCTACATGGTCCGGGACAACCCGCTCAGCGACGACAGCATGGACGCGCTGAGTCTGCCCGGGATCTTCCGCTAGGGGGTCGGTATGCCTGCCGGGTCTGGCTCCGATCAAATCCAAGACCGGGTGCTCACGGCGCCCAACGTCATCAGCCTGGCCCGTCTCGGGCTGATCGGCGTTTTTCTGTACCTGCTGCTGGTTGCGCGGGCGGACGGGCCGGCGGTGGCGACGTTGATGCTCAGCGGCGCCTCGGACTGGGCCGACGGCAAACTGGCTCGGCTGCTCAATCAGTCCTCGGCGTTGGGTGCCCTGCTCGATCCGGCGATCGACCGGCTCTACATGATCGCCGTTCCGGTCGCTTTCGGGGTGCGTGGACTGGTGCCCTGGGCGGTCATCGGAACGCTGCTGGCCCGGGACCTGCTGCTGGCCGCTACGCTGCCGGCGCTGCGGAGCCGGGGGCTGACCGCGCTGCCGGTGACCTACATCGGCAAGGCGGGCACCTTCGCGCTGATGTCAGCGTTTCCGCTGATCCTGCTGGGACAGTGGGATCAGCTGTGGAGCCACGTGGTGCTCTCGGTCGGATGGGGTTTTTTGATCTGGGGTCTGGGTATGTACCTGTGGGCGTTCGTGCTGTACCTGATCCACGTCAGACTGGTGGTCCGCACCATGCCGAAGGTTGCCGGTGGCTGAACCGTTCTTCGCGCTCAGCGGATACGACTCCCAGGGGGCGGGCGCCCACGAGGCCGGCCGGCCACAAAAATTCGCGGTGCCGTCGCTGCTGCGCTCCCTGTTGTCCGAACATCTCGACCCCGGCTACGCTGCGGCGGCCGCCAGGCGCGCACACCGTACCGAGCCCCCCGCGGCCACCGCCCGGATCGGGGGATGGGCATGGGAGGCGGTGGCGGCGTTGCTGGTGGCGACGGTGTTCGCCGTGGCGGTGGCGCAGGCCCGGTCGGTGGCGCCCGGGGTGCGCAATGCCCAACAGGTGCTCGCCGCGAATGTGCGATCGGAAGAAGCCGTCACCGGCAGGTTGGCCGACAAACGCGACGCGTACTCCAACCGCGTCGACGAAGTGCGCCGGCACCGGCTGGCCGACGACGCCCAGGGGCAACGGGTGCTGGCCGGCCTGGACAAGCTCAGCCTGGAGGGTGCCAGCACGCGGGTGAGCGGCCCGGGGGTGATCGTCACCGTGACCGACCCCGGAGTCGGGCGAAATCTCTCCGATGCGTCCAAACAACGGGTGTCGGGCAGTCAGCAGATCATCTTGGACCGCGACCTCCAGCTGGTCGTCAACTCGCTATGGGCCAGCGGGGCCGAAGCGATCGCCGTCGGCGACGTCCGCATCGGCCCCAACGTCACGATCCGGCAGGCCGGCGGAGCCATCCTGGTCGACAACAAACCGATCAGCAGCCCCTACTCGCTGCAGGCCATCGGACCGCCCCGCGAACTGCGCGACGCCTTCGACCGCAGCCCGGGGCTGTACCGGCTGCGGCTGTTGGAGGCCTCCTACGGGGTGGTGGTGCGGGTCGACGGCCGCAGTGCGGCCGACCTCACGCTGCCGGCCGGATCGGTGCGAGATGTCCGGTTTGCCAAACAGATAGGGGCATCGTGACGCAAGCTTGCCGCACGGGTCCGGTTCGGGAGGCTGGAGTGATGTCGCAATGATCGGGATCGCCGCGCTGATCGCCGGCATCGTGTTGGGGTTGGTCTTTCACCCCAGCGTGCCGGAGGTGGTTCAGCCCTATCTGCCGATCGCCGTGGTGGCGGCGCTGGACGCCGTGTTCGGCGGCCTGCGTGCCTACCTGGAGCGGATCTTCGACGCGAAGGTGTTCGTCGTGTCGTTCGTGTTCAATGTTCTGGTCGCCGCACTGCTGGTCTACCTCGGTGACCAGTTGGGGGTCGGCACTCAGCTGTCGACCGCGATCATCGTGGTACTGGGCATCCGCATCTTCGGCAACGCGGCGGCGCTGCGGCGACGGCTGTTCGGGGCCTGACGCGCATGAGCGGCACCGACCCGGCTCCGCACGGCCGCCACGAGCTGACGCAGCCGCCCCCGCAGAACGGCGTGCCCCCACCGCGGGGCCGTTCCGGTCCGCTGTTCAGCGTGCTGGGGCTGCTGCTGTGCCTGCTGCTGGGCGTGGCGATTGTCACTCAGGTCCGCCAGAACGACTCCCATGACGCGCTGGAGACGGCCCGTCCCGCCGACCTGCTGGTGCTGCTGGACTCGCTGCGTCAACGCGAGGCCACCCTGGGCACCGAGGTTGCCGAACTGCAGCAGACGCTCAATGCCCTACAGGAATCCGGCAGCAGCGACCAGGCCGCAATTGAGAACGCCCAGGCGCGGCTGGCCGCCCTGGCGATCATGATCGGCACCGTCGGCGCGGTCGGACCCGGTGTCGTGGTTACCGTCGAGGATCCGGCCCGCGGTGTCGCACCCGAGACGATGCTCGACGTGATCAACGAGTTGCGAGCGGCCGGCGCCGAGGCGATGGAAGTCCGTGACGGCACCAAGGCGGTGCGCATCGGGGTGGATTCGTGGGTCGCGGGCACGCCCGGTGCACTGGAGTTCGACGGCACCGCTCTGACGCCGCCGTATTCGGTTCTGGCGATTGGGGATCCCCCCACCCTGGCGGCCGCGATGAACATTCCCGGCGGGGCGGTCGACAGCGTCAAACGGCTTGGCGGCGCCATGGGGGTGCAGCAGGCCGACCGCGTGGAGGTGACCGTGTTGCGACAACCGAAACCCCGCCAATACGCTCAGCCAGTCAAGTGAGCCCGACAGCGCAAGGAGCACGATCACCGTGAGCTCGGAAAGCCTAGTTCCATCCGACCTGTACTACACCGCTGAGCACGAGTGGGTTCGCCGGACCGGTCCGGACACCGTCCGGGTGGGTATCACCGACTTTGCGCAGGCCGCCCTGGGTGACGTGGTCTTCGTGCAGCTGCCCGCGGCGGGCACCGGTGTCGCCGCGGGGGAGGCCTTCGGCGAGGTGGAGTCGACCAAGTCGGTTTCGGACCTCTACGCGCCGATCACCGCGTCGGTGAGTGCGGTCAACGCCGAACTGGACGCGAACCCGCAATTGGTGAACTCTGACCCCTACGGTGCCGGCTGGCTGCTGGAACTTCAGGTGGCGAACGCGGATTCGGCGGCTTTGGACCAGAGTTTGTCCGCTCTGCTGACCGCCGATGCCTACCGGGCGACGTTGTCGGAATGACGATTGCTAGCCTGCCTGCCGGGACGCGCCGGGTATCCGGCGACACGATCCCGCGGTGCGGGGGACATGACGGACCGCTGCGCGGTACGGTCGACTCAACGATTCAGGGTTGAGCGCAACACATGTCCGGCGGGCGCGACCAGATAGCACAACAGCGGCCAGTGAGGAGTAGCGGGTGACGGAGAAGGACCCGGCAACGGGGCAAGACCAGGCAGGCGATGAGGTCACGGTGGAAACCACATCGGTTTTCCGCGCCGACTTCCTGAACGAACTCGACGCTCCCGCGCAGGCGGGCGGCGAGAGCTTGACCTCGGGTGTGGAGGGACTGCCCGTGGGTTCGGCGCTGCTGGTCGTCAAGCGCGGTCCCAACGCCGGATCGCGGTTCCTGCTCGACCAACCGGTCACCGCGGCCGGTCGGCACCCCGACAGCGACATCTTCCTCGATGACGTCACGGTGAGTCGTCGTCACGCCGAGTTCCGGCTGGAGGGCAACGAGTTTCAGGTCGTCGACGTCGGCAGTCTCAACGGGACCTACGTCAACCGGGAGCCGGTCGATTCGGCGGTTCTGGTCAACGGCGACGAAGTGCAGGTCGGCAAGTTCCGTCTGGTGTTTCTGACGGGCCCGAAGACGGGTGAGAACGAGGCCGGGCCGGGCAGCTAATGACCGCGCCTGACAGCCCTGAACTGGCCGGGATGTCAATCGGAGCGGTGCTGGATCTGCTTCGGCCCGATTTTCCCGACGTCACGGTCTCCAAGATTCGCTTCCTGGAGACCGAGGGGCTGGTCACGCCGCAACGGGCGGCCTCGGGGTACCGCCGATTCAGCGCCTACGACTGCGCACGGCTGCGTTATGTGCTGACCGCGCAACGCGACCAGTACCTGCCGTTGAAGGTGATCAAGGCGCGGCTGGACGCCGAACCGGATGGCGCGCTGCCGTCACCGGAGTCGCCGTATCCCGCGCCACGGCTGGTGTCGGCCGGCGGCGAAACCGCCCATAACGGGACGGCGCTGCCTGCGCCACCTCGACAGGTGCGGCTGAGCCGGGAGGATCTGCTGGCACGTTCGGGCGGCGACGACGCGCTGCTGACGGCATTGGTCAGATCGGGCGTGATCACCGCCGGGCCGGGTGGGCTGTTCGACGAGCACGCGGTGGTGATCGTCCAGTGCGCGCGCGGGCTGGCGGACTACGGCGTGGAGCCGCGGCACCTGCGCGCGTTCCGCTCGGCCGCCGACCGGCAATCCGACCTGATCTCCCAGATCGCGGGCCCGCTGGTCAAGGGCGGCAAGGCGGGCGCGCGCGACCGTGCCGACGACTTGGCGCGTGAGGTCGCGGCGCTGGCGATCGCTCTGCACACCGCACTGCTCAAGTCGTCGGTACACGACGTACTGCACGGCTGAGGACTAGACTTCGCCTCGGCGGCTCGTTGCGGGGCATGCGGTTGTCCGACCGGGAGTTTCGCAGCGAGTCATACTGGGACACATAAGGACTGTGCGATACAGGCGAACGCGGAGGGGCTGACTGGAGATGGGTGAAGTACGCGTGGTCGGCATCCGCGTCGAGCAGCCGCAGAACCAGCCGGTGCTGCTCCTGCGCGAGGCCGATGGTGACCGATACCTCCCGATCTGGATCGGGCAGGCCGAAGCCGCCGCCATCGCCCTGGAGCAGCAGGGCGTGGAGCCGGCCCGGCCCCTGACCCACGACTTGATCCGTGACTTGATCGGCGCGCTCGGACATTCGCTCAAGGAAGTCCGAATCGTCGATCTGCAGGAGGGCACGTTCTACGCCGACCTGATCTTCGACCGCGACATCACGGTGTCGGCGCGTCCGTCGGACTCGGTGGCCATCGCGTTGCGGGTGGGTGTGCCGATCTACGTCGAGGAAGCAGTGCTGGCCGAAGCGGGGCTGCTGATCCCCGACGAGGGTGACGACGAGAGCGCCGGCGCGGTGCGTGAAGACGAGGTGGAGAAGTTCAAGGAATTCCTCGATAGCGTGTCGCCTGACGATTTCAAAGCAACCTGACCCGGCGCGGCGGACTCAGCCTCGTCACAGATCCGTTTCATCTCTCTGCGGTCAGCGCGACACGCCCATACGAAAGCATTGCAGGCAAAACGCGGCCCCCATACTTGAACCACGGCGAGAACAACTGCACGGCAGCTCGTCGGACGGCGTATGCTCACGACCAACTCGGGCAAGAGCAAACGCGGCCACTGGCCAGTCAGTGGCAACGAGCGCGATCGGCGAGAGGAAGCAGCGTGGGCGACCAACCGGGGCAGGATCAGCTGGACTTCACGGGTCAGTCCGACAAGGGCGACCGCGAAGTCCCCGCGGCCCCTACCAGCGCCGGCCAACCCGTACAGGGCGGTTTGTTTCCGGACGACTCCGTTCCCGACGAACTCGTCGGTTACCGCGGCCCCAGCGCCTGCCAGATCGCCGGCATCACCTATCGCCAGCTCGACTACTGGGCTCGTACCTCGCTGGTGGTGCCCTCCATCCGGGGCGCGGCCGGCTCCGGCAGCCAGCGGCTGTACTCGTTCAAAGACATCCTGGTGCTCAAGATCGTGAAGCGGCTCCTCGACACCGGCATCTCGCTGCACAACATCCGGATTGCGGTCGACCACCTTCGTGAGCGCGGTGTCCAGGATCTGGCCAACATCACGCTGTTCTCCGACGGGACCACCGTGTACGAATGCACCTCGGCCGAAGAGGTCGTCGACCTGCTGCAGGGCGGCCAGGGGGTGTTCGGTATCGCGGTGTCGGGCGCGATGCGCGAGTTGACCGGCGTGATCTCCGACTTCCCCGGGGAGCGCGCCGACGGCGGCGAGTCGATCGCCGCACCGGAAGACGAACTGGCCAGCCGCCGCAAGTTCCGCGATCGCAAAACCGGCTAGGTTCGCAACCTGCGACGTTTAGTGGGTCGAAATCCGTTGGAGTGCAAGCTTTTATCCGACAGCACGTTCGGCCATCGGCGTGAGGACTTCTCGAGCGAAGCGTCGCAGCGCCGCATCATCGCGGAAATCCGGCTCGGCGGATGGCAGTGAGATATACGTCAAGAACAACCGGGCGAACACGTCGGCCACCCAGCGCACCGGCTGACCAGGACTGCCCGGCGCGTCGCCGTGAATGTAGTTGGCAATAACCGCTGATCCCATCGCGACCAGGCCCGGGCATCGGCGGCCGGTACCGGCGCGAACTGCGCGGCTCGGCTGAGCATCGGATGTTCGCGGGCGAACGTGATGGTCGCGACCAAGGCCTCGGCGGCACCGTGGCTGGGTTTGGCGGGTAGTATTGGGTCCGCATCAGCCCCGCGCGGGAGAGTTCCGCGGCAGCCAGCCGCGGACGCCGAAGGAGCAATACCTCTCCGTCAACCTCTCAGGCACCCGGACCGCGCCGGCATTGATGCCTCTGGAAAGCGGTGGCGCCCGTTCGGGTTACACCCGCCCATGGGGAAAGGCGCCGCAGGAATCTGGGCGCTGAATCTCTCAGGCGCCCGGGCCGGGCAGACGACAGAGGGGGAGGACACGAATTCGTCTAGCGCCCAGGAGTTCCCGTGTCCGAGTACACCGAATCCCGCTTTGTTGACCGGCACATCGGCCCGGATACTGCCGCGATCAGCGCGATGCTCGCCACCATCGGTGTCGGGTCGCTGGAGGATCTCGCAGCCAAAGCTGTTCCCGCCGGCATCCTCGACGCGCTGAGTGCCGACGGCATCGCGCCCGGACTGGATGTCCTTCCGGCCCCGGCTACCGAGGCCCAGGCCCTGACCGAACTACGTGAATTGGCCGATGCCAGCACGGTCGCGGTGTCGATGATCGGCCAGGGCTACTACGACACGCTCACCCCGCCGGTGTTGCTGCGCAACATCATGCAGAATCCGGCGTGGTACACCGCCTACACGCCGTACCAGCCGGAAATCAGCCAGGGCCGGCTGGAGGCCCTGCTGAACTTCCAGACCATGATCGCCGATCTGACCGGCCTGGAGATCGCCAACGCCTCGATGCTCGACGAGGGCACCGCCGCCGCCGAGGCGATGACGTTGATGCACCGCGCAACGCGCGGCAGCTCGCACCGACTGCTGGTCGACACCGACTTGTTCACCCAGACCGCGGCGGTGCTGGCGACCCGGGCCGAACCGCTGCGCATCGAGATCGTCACCGCCGACCTGCGTGACGGCCTGCCCGAGGGCGACTTCTTCGGGGTGATCGTGCAGTTGCCGGGCGCCTCGGGCCGGATCACCGATTGGTCCGGGCTGATCGAGGCCGCCCACGAGCGAGGCGCGCTGGTCGCGGTCGGCGCGGATCTGCTGGCCTGCACGCTGCTCACCCCGCCCGGCGAGATCGGTGCGGACGTGGCGTTCGGCAGCGCCCAGCGGTTCGGGGTGCCGATGGGCTTCGGCGGCCCGCACGCCGGCTACCTGGCGGTGCACTCGGGACACGCCCGCCAGCTGCCCGGCCGGCTGGTCGGAGTGTCCCTGGACGCCGATGGCTCGCCGGCCTTCCGGCTGGCGCTGCAAACCCGCGAACAGCACATCCGCCGGGACAAGGCCACGTCGAACATCTGTACCGCGCAGGTGCTGCTGGCGGTGATGGCCGCGATGTATGCCAGCTACCACGGCGCCGACGGCCTGACCGCCATCGCCCGGCGAGTGCACGCCCAGGCCGAGAAGATCGGCGCGGCACTCGGGGACGCGCTGGTGCACGACCAATACTTCGACACCGTGCTGGCCCGGGTGCCGGGCCGCGCCGACGAGATCGTCGCGGCAGCCAAGGCCGGCGGGATCAACCTGTGGCGGGTCGACGCCGACCACGTCTCGGTGGCCTGCGACGAAACCACCACCGACGCTCAGGTGGCCGCGGTACTGGACGCCTTCGGACTGGCCGCGGCCGAGCCCGCCGGCGCGCCCATCGCGACCCGGACGTCGGAATTCCTGACGCACCCGGCGTTCACCCGCTATCGGACCGAAACCGCGATGATGCGTTACCTGCGCTCGCTGTCGGACAAGGACATCGCCTTGGACCGCAGCATGATTCCGCTCGGATCCTGCACGATGAAGCTCAACGCCGCCGCCGAGATGGAGTCGATCACCTGGCCGGAATTCGCGCGCCAGCACCCGTTCGCCCCGGCCGGCGACGCCGCGGGCTTGCGAACGCTGATCGGGCAGCTTCAGACCTGGCTGGCGGGGATCACCGGATACGACGCGGTGTCGCTGCAACCCAATGCCGGCTCGCAGGGCGAGTACGCGGGCCTGCTGGCGATCCACGCCTATCACGCCAGCCGCGGCGAGTCGCACCGCGACATCTGCCTGATCCCCTCCAGCGCGCACGGCACCAACGCCGCGTCGGCCGCGCTGGCCGGAATGCGGGTGGTGGTGGTGGCCTGCCGTGACAACGGCGACGTCGACCTCGACGACCTGCGCGCCAAGGTGGACCAACACGCGACGGCGCTGTCGACGTTGATGATCACCTACCCCTCCACGCACGGCGTCTATGAGCACGACATCGCCGAGATCTGCGCCGCCGTGCACGATGCCGGCGGCCAGGTCTACGTCGACGGCGCCAACCTCAATGCGCTGGTCGGGCTGGCCCGGCCCGGAAGGTTCGGCGGCGACGTCAGCCACCTGAACCTGCACAAGACCTTCTGCATCCCGCACGGGGGCGGCGGCCCCGGTGTCGGACCGGTGGCGGTGCGCGCGCATCTGGCCGAGTTTCTGCCCGGGCATCCGCTGGCCGCCGAGTTGCCCAGCGGGCACCCGGTGTCGGCGGCTCCGTACGGGTCCGCGTCGATCCTGCCGATCACCTGGGCCTACATCCGGATGATGGGTGCCGACGGCCTGCGTGCTGCGTCGCTGACGGCGATCGCGTCGGCCAACTACATCGCCCGACGGCTGGACGAGCACTATCCGGTGCTCTACACCGGTGAGAACGGCATGGTCGCCCACGAGTGCATCCTGGACCTGCGAGAGATCACCAAGAGCACCGGGGTCACCGTCGACGATGTCGCAAAACGGTTGGCCGACTACGGTTTCCACGCCCCGACCATGAGCTTCCCGGTGGCCGGAACCCTGATGGTGGAACCCACCGAGAGTGAGAGCCTCGCCGAGGTCGATGCGTTCTGCGAGGCCATGATCGCCATTCGCGGCGAGATCGATCGGGTCGGAACCGGCGAATGGACCGTTGAGGACAACCCGCTGCGGGGGGCCCCGCACACCGCGGAGTGCCTGATGGTCGACAAGTGGGAGCACCCCTACACCCGCGAACAGGCCGCCTACCCGCTGGGCCGCGGATTCCGGCCGAAGGTGTGGCCCCCGGTGCGCCGGATCGACGGCGCCTTCGGCGACCGCAACCTGGTCTGCTCATGCCCGCCGGTGGAGGCCTTCAGCTGAGTCGCCGGCATTCGGGAACCCCTACCTCGCCGACCTGCTGGAGGGCGTCGTCCACTACTAGGCGAGACTGCCTCAGCTCAGCAGCGAGTTCAGCGCACCGGCTAGTTCGGGTGAGTTGGCTCCGCGCAGATTCTGGTACGTGCCACCAGAAAGTTGTGCCACCGACTGCCAGGTCGCTTGGTCGGAGTCCGCGCCGAAGTCGATGACGTTGACGGCGATCGGTCGCTGCGGGTCGTTGTTGGCCCGGATGAAATCCTGGAGCCCAGCACCGTCCAAGGTCCGGTCGGTGTGCGGACCCGCGGTGATGATCAGCACCGAATTGGCTTGCCCGGGCCGGTAGTTGGCCAAGGCCTGGTTGTACACCATGCGCAGCGTCGTGAACGACACCGCACCCCCCGGTGTCGAGCTCAGGTCATTGAGCTCGCTGACCAAGGTCTCCGCACGAGTCCCGCCGTTGAGCGGTTCGTCCAGCGGGCCCCCGGTGACCACGTTGCGGCCCTCGGTGCCGTCGAAGGTCCACAGGCCCACAGACGACGACGGGGACAGGGCTTTGATTCGTTGATCGAGGGCAGCGATTACATGGGCCAGCCTGCTCTTGCCGCCTTCGTCGGTGGTCATCGACTGGTCGAGCATCACCGTGACCGCTGCGCTGCCCGGCAAGGTGGTCAGGGCGCCCGCCAGGGCGGCGCGCGTCGCAACGTCGCCGACCGAGAGGGTGTCCGACACCGCCGGGAAGCTGGCCACCTCGCTGCTGGGCGGCTTGACGCCCTCCACGCGGAATCCGGCTTTGGCCAGCTCTGCGAGCTGGTCGGGCTTGCGGGCGAAACGGGCGAATTCGCTGGCGGCACTGACCTGTTCCTGCGACAACCAGGATCCGGCGAGCAACACGGTGGGGTAGTCGGCGACCGGCACCGGCCCCGGCGGTCGCCACGATCCCAGTTCCGTTGCCGGATCCGACAGCGACTGGCCACGGGTGAACAGTTGCTGCTCGGTGGTCACCACCGCGTGCACCGGTGCAGCCGCCAGATCGCCTTGGCGCAGCAGCACATTCATAGCCTCAGCGAGCGAAGCATCGGCAAGCTTGGGTTCTCCGCCCGCAAGCCGATGCACCCCACCAACCCCATCGATGATGGGAGCGCCCTTGGGAGTGACGCCGGCAGCCACTGCCTCGCCAGCCAGGAAAGCGGCATCGCCGTTGCCGCCGATCGGCAGTGCCAGCCGCAGCGGCCCCCAGCCGGCCAGCCCGAGATGACCCAGCCCGTCGGGGTCGGCCTGCAGGTCCGGCAAACTTGCCCAGCTCTGCTTCTGCAGCGCGCTTTTGAGCTCGGGACGGATCGCCAACAACACCGGCGAGGTGACCAAGGAACGACTGTCGCTGACCGTCTCCGCCCCCGCCGAGGCCTGCAGTCGGGCGGTGGAGACCGAACTGCCCGGAATCCACAGCGCCGGGCGTTGCCCGAGTTGCGCGGGCCAGTCGCCGATGAAACCGCTGACGACGGCATCGGAATCGACCGGCTTGACCTGCACCGACACACAGCGATCGCCGATCGGCTTAGCGGTCTTGTTGAACCGGTCGGCGAAACCCTGCACGTGGTCGGCGATCGACGGGTCCGCCACGACGGCAACCGTCAGATCACCTGCCGCGCAGTTGCCCGCGGCCACGGCCGAACGATGCGACAACGAGTTGCCGAAGAAGCGCCACAGGATCACCGCGCCCACGACGACGATCACTGTGACCAGTGCGGCGATCACGCCGACGCTGACACCGCGCGGCCCCGAGTCGTTGCGATGCCGGCGCCACCGCTCGAGATCGCGGTGGCCGCCGCGCGGCTCGTCTGGATCGGGCGCCGTGCCCGGGGAAGACTCGCCGGTGAAGCCGCCTATGGCACCGAAAGGCCCGGTGCGGTAGCGCGATTCCTCATCGGGCTCACTGCCGCGACGCATGTATTGCGCTGGGTCGGCGTCGTCGAATCCGGCGTCGTCATATCCCGTGTCGTCGTATCTCGACTCGTCGTAGAACGCGTCGTGATAGTCGTCGACGTAGTCGTCATCGTCCGGGTCGCCGAAGCTGAACAGACCGGGGCTGCCGGAAAAGTGGTCGTCGGGCTCGTCACCGCTCAGCGGCTCGTTCTCGGAATCGTCCGGGCCGGGGAAACTGTGCCTACCCACGGTGGGTGCGTCCTTTCCGCCTGGTCAGTTGTCCGGCCACGGTGATGTCCATCGGATCTGCGTTGGGTCAGATACCGGCCTGGGCTTTGAACTCCCGCCGCCGCCGGTGCAGGATCGGCTCGGTGTAGCCGTTGGGCTGGGTGGTCCCGGACAGGATCAGCTCGCGCGCGGCCGCGAACGCGATGCTCGATTCGAAGTCGGGGGCCATCGGCAGGTAACTCGCGTCACCGGCGTTCTGGCGGTCCACCGCCGGAGCCATCCGCTCCAGGCTGGACTGCACGTCGTCGGCGGTGATCACCCCGTGCCGCAACCAGTTCGCTAGCAGCTGCGACGAAATCCGAAGCGTGGCACGGTCTTCCATCAGTGCCACGTCGTGGATGTCAGGAACTTTCGAGCAGCCCACACCCTGGTCGATCCACCGCACCACATAGCCCAGGATCGACTGGCAGTTGTTGTCGACCTCTTCGCGGATCTCATCGGGCGCCCAGGCCAGGCCTTCCGACAGCGGGATGGTCAACAGCTGATCGATTGTGGCGCGCCGCTTTCCGGCCAGCTCCTTCTGCACCTCGAACACGTCCACCTGGTGGTAGTGCATCGCATGCAGGGTGGCGGCGGTCGGGGAGGGCACCCACGCGGTGCTCGCACCCGAGCGCGGGTGGCCGATCTTCTGGGTGACCATGTCGGCCATCAGGTCGGTCATCGCCCACATGCCCTTGCCGATCTGGGCGTGACCGGGCAAGCCGGTGGCCAAGCCCGCGTCGACGTTGTTGTCCTCGTAGGCCAGAATCCACGGCTGGGATTTCATGCTGGCCTTGCGCACCATGGGTCCGGCTTCCATCGAGGTGTGGATCTCGTCGCCGGTGCGGTCCAGGAAGCCGGTGTTGATGAACACCACCCGGTCGGCCGCGGCCTTGATGCACGCCCGCAGGTTGACCGTGGTGCGCCGCTCCTCGTCCATGATGCCGACCTTGAGGGTGGCCTGCGGCAGACCCAGGACGTCTTCGACCCGGCTGAACAATTCGGCGGTGAAGGCGACCTCATCCGGGCCGTGCATCTTGGGCTTGACGATGTAGATCGACCCGGTGCGACTGTTGACCTGCGGCCCGTTGTCGTCGGAGGCGGTCAGGCCGTGCATGCCGATCAGCCCGGTGAACAGCGCGTCCTGAATGCCCTCGGGCACTTCGGCGCCGGAGCTGAACACGATCGCGTCGTTGGTCATCAGGTGACCCACGTTGCGAACGAACATCAGGCTGCGGCCCGGCAGGGTCAGGGTGCCCCCACCCGGCGTGGTGAACTCACGGTCGTTGGCCAGGGTGCGGGTGAACGTCTTGCCGCCCTTGCTGACCTGCTCGGACAGATCGCCGCGGTTCAGACCCAGCCAGTTGCGGTAGCCCAGGACCTTGTCGTCGGCGTCGACTGCGGCCACCGAGTCCTCGAAATCCATGATCGTGGTGACCGCGGACTCGAGCACCACGTCCTTGATACCGGCGGCGTCGGTGGACCCGATCGGCGAGTTCGGGTCGATCAGGATCTCGACGTGCAGGCCGTGGTGGGACAGCAGCACCGATGACGGGGACTCGAGGCCGCCGGTGTAGCCGACGAACTGATCGGGATCGGCCAGGCCGACCGCGAAGCCGTCGCCGAGGGTTGCCAGCAGCTGGCCGTCATCGATCTTCAGGCCGGTGATATCGGCCCACCCGCCGGACGCCAGCGGGGTCGCGTCATCGAGGAACTTGCGGGCGTAGGCGATCACCTTGTCGCCGCGCACTGCGTTGTATCCGGCGGTGTAGCCGGTCGGCACCTTTTCGGCGCCGTCGTCCTCGCTGATCACGTCGGTTCCGTAGAGGGCGTCGTAGAGCGAGCCCCAGCGGGCGTTGGCGGCGTTGAGCGCGAACCGGGCGTTGAGCACCGGGACGACCAGCTGCGGGCCGGCCTGCACCGCGATCTCGTCGTCCACACCGGCCGTGGTGACCGTGAAGTCCTCAGGTTCGGGCAGCAGGTAGCCGATCTCGGTGAGGAAGGCCCGGTACGCCTCGGTGTCCAGCGGCTCGATGACCCGATGCCGGTGCCACTTGTCGATCTGCGCCTGCAGCTCATCGCGGCGCGCCAGCAGCTCCTGGTTCTTGGGCGTCAGATCGGTGACGACTTTGTCCACGCCGGCCCAGAAGCTGTCGGGGTCGACACCGGTGCCCGGCAGGGCCTCGTCGGTGATGAAGTCATACAGCACGCGTGCGACCTGCAAGTCGCCCACCGACACCCGGTCCGTCATGATTTCCTCCCTCATAGCCGATCTACCACCTTACCGGCAGGTAGCGAGGCTATTCGCATCCGCCGAATTCTGTCAGCAGGTCGCATCGGTCCAGCAGCGCGGCCCGTAGCGGTGCGGCGCGCTGTGCGATCTCGCTTTGGCAGCGGACGTATTCGGCACGGCCGGTCGCGTTTTCGATGGTGATCGGTACATAACCGTAGTCACTCAGGTCATAGGGGCTGGCGCGCATATCGATCTCGCGCGCCGCGGCAGCCAGCTCCAGGCAATCCAGCAGTAGTTCGGAGTCGATCAGCGGCCCCAGCTTGTAGCACCACTTGTAGAGGTCCATGTTGGCGTGCAGGCAGCCCGGCTGCTCCCAAGCGGTTTGGGTGGCCCGGCTCGGCGCCCCTGAGTTGCGGGGCGCCGCTGCAGGGGTGAAGAACCGGAACGCGTCGAAGTGGGTGCAGCGCAGTGGAATCGACTCGACCACCGCGTCGGTCTCGGCCGCGCTGAGTCGCAGCGGAACGTGACCGTGCCGCACGGTGTCGCCGCGGTACACCATCGCCCACTCGTGCATGCCGAAGCAGTTCAGCTGGGCCGCCCGCCCGCCGGTGGCACGCAACAGCCGTGCGATGAACGTCACGGTGTCGACTCGCTCACGCAGGTATTCCTCGGCCACGCCGACCTGGTCGCCGTGCACCGCGTAGCCGCGCCGGCTGCTGTAGTCGCGCAACGCCGCCTGCCCGGCGAGTGCCACACCGAAGCCGGGATTCCAGCTGCGCAACTGTGCCGGCCGCAGGCTGTAATAACTGAACAGGAATTTGGGCACCGGGTCGCCGGCAGCGATCAGGCGCAGGCGCGGGGCCAAGAAATCCTCAACGCGCTGCCGGTACGCCTGCGCCCGGGCCGGCCACACCGTGCCCCCCAGAACCCGTTCGGCCAGGTTAAACACGGTGCGTCCCGTCGCGGACGGTGCCGACCACGTCCTGAACCAGATCTTCGAGGGTCACCATCGCCACCGTCGTACCGTCTTCGGCGACTGCCAGCGCCAGATGGCTGTTATGGCGGCGCATCCGTGATAAGGCGTCGGCCAACGGCAGGGAAGCGGGGATGCGCGGCAGCGGTCGGATCGCGGCGATGTCGACAATGGCGTCCACCGCGGTCCCTGGTCCGGCCGAGGCTTCGCCGTGCAACAGCACATCTTTGATGTGCAGATAGCCGACGAACTCGCCCTGGTCGACGACCGGGAATCGGGAGTAACCGGTCTGGGAAAAGGCCTTTTCGATAGCCGCGACGGTCGGACCGTGCCCGGTAGCTGCCACCGGCACGGCGCGGATATCGCCGATCGGCAGCGCGACATCGGCGACCACCCGGGTGCGGATCTGCAGGGCACGGGTCAATCGGGTGTATTCCTCGAGGTCGAGCAGACCTGCCGAGACCGACTCGGCGATCATCTCGCTCAACTCGACGGTGGACACCGTGATCTCCAATTCGTCCTTGGGCTCCACCCGCAGGGCCCGCATGATGACGTGCGCGCACCAGTTGTAGAACACGATGAACGGCCGCGCGGCGGCCATGTAGAGCAGGTAGGGCGGGATTAGCAGCATCGCCGCGGTCTCCGGGCCGGCCAGGGTGATGTTCTTCGGGACCATCTCGCCGAACAGCACATGCAAGGTGACCACGACCGCCAGGGCGACGACGAACGACACCGTGTGCAGCAGCGGATCCGGGATGCCCGCCAGGGCGAACGGGTGTTCGAGCAGATCGGCCACGGCCGGTTCACCGATACGCCCGAGCAGGATCGAACACACCGTGACGCCCAGCTGGAAGCCGGCCAGCATCAGGGGGAGCTGTTCACCCGCGCGGATGACGGTGACCGCGCTGCGCCTGCCCTGTTCGGCCAGCGCCTCCAGCCGGTCCCGGCGCGCCGAGATCAGCGAGAACTCCGCGCCGACGAAGAACCCGTTCCCGATGATCAGTGCGACGGTGAGCGCCACGTTCAACAGGTCACCCATTGACTGTCCCCACCTGGGTGAGCTCCAGCAGGTCGATACGCCGGCCGTCCATCCGGACCACCCGGGCCAACCAACGTGGCGGGCGCGCGGAGAGCTCGTCGGGATCGAATGCGGTCAGCTCGACGGTCTCGTCGGCCTCCGGAATGTGGCCGAGTTCCTGCAGTACCAGTCCGCCGATGGTCTCGTAGGAGCCCTCCGGTGCGCGGTAGCCGGTGGCGGCGGCCACCTCGTCGATGCGCAGCAGGCCCGATACCTGCCAACCACCGCCGGAGGCGACGACGTCGGGGGTGGCGTCGTCGTGTTCGTCGCGGACATCACCCACGATCTCCTCGATAAGGTCCTCGACGGTGACCATGCCGGCGGTGCCGCCGTACTCGTCGACGACCATGGCCACCTGCTGACCGTTGGCCCGGATCTGTTCCATCACCGCATCGCCGTCGAGGGTCGAGGGCACCACCGCGACCGGTTGGGCCACCGTCGTGACCCGGGTGGACGCCCGGTCGGCGACGGCCACCGCGAACACCTGTTTGACGTGCACGATGCCGACGGTGGCGTCCAGGTCGCCGTCGACCACCGGAAACTTGGAGAAACCGGTGTCGATGGCGGCCGCGGCCAGATCGGCGACGGTGTCGCCGGCCTGCAGGCTCACGATCTTGGATCGTGGTGTCATCAGCTCGGCGGCGGTCAGGGCGCCAAATCGCAGGGAGCCCTCCACCAACGCGGCGGTCGTGGGGTCGAGGGCACCGCTGCGGGCGGAATTGCGCACCAGTGACGCCAGCTCGCGCGCCGAGCGGGCCGAGGCCAGCCGATCGGCGGGCTCGATGCCGAACCGCCGCAGGATCCGGTTCGCCGTGCCGTTGGTCACCTTGATCGCGATCGCGAACAGCCGGGAGAACAGCAGCTGCGGGCCGGCCACGGCGCGCGCGATCGGCAGCGGGCGCGCCACGGCCAGGTTCTTGGGCACCAACTCGCCAAAGACCATGGACAACGACGTGGCGATCACCAGCGCGAGGAACAGCGCAACACCGCCGCTCGTCCGCTCGGACAGGCCCACCGCCGCCAGCGGGATGCGCAGCCAGCGGGCCAGCACCGGTTCGGCCAGATACCCCGTGGCCAGCGTGGTGATCGAGATGCCCAGCTGGGCGCCGGACAGCTGAAAGGACAACGTGCGATGGGCGTCTTGGATGTAGGCGTCGCGACGGCCACCGCGGTGGGCGTTGGCCTCCACGACACTGCGTTCCAGGGTGGTCAGGGAGAACTCGGCGGCCACGAACACCGCGGTGCCCAGGGTCAGGATCGCGAACGCCAGCAGGCTGGCCAGGGTGACGGCGATGGTCATGATGAAGTCGCCACCATCGGTCTCACCAGCCGAACGGTAACGGATGGCCCTCGGCGAATCCCGCAGCCGACTGCACTCCCAGCACCACCCGGTCATGGAGCTCGGCCAGGTCGGCCGCTCCGACATAGGTGCAGGTGCTGCGGAGGCCGGAGGTGATGTGGTCCAACAGATCCTCGACGCCGCCGCGTTCGGGGTCCAAGGCCATCCGCGACCTCGAGATGCCTTCTTCGAAGAGTGCTTTGCGGGCGCGATCGAACGCACCGTCAGCGGCGGTGCGCGCGGCCACCGCGCGTTTGGACGCCATTCCGTAGCTTTCTTTGTACGGCCTGTCGTCGCGGTCGAACATCAGGTCGCCCGGAGACTCGTAGGTCCCGGCGAACCAGGAGCCGATCATCACGTTCGACGCTCCCGCGGCCAGGGCCAGCGCGACGTCGCGGGGATGGCGTACCCCGCCGTCGGCCCACACGTGTGCGCCGAGTTCGCGTGCCGCGGCCGCACATTCGAGGACGGCGGAGAACTGGGGGCGACCCACGCCGGTCATCATCCGGGTGGTGCACATGGCGCCGGGGCCGACGCCGACTTTGACGATGTCGGCTCCCGCGGCGATCAGGTCGCGGGTGCCCTCGGCCGACACCACATTGCCGGCGACCAGGGGCACGCCCGGCTTCAGCGCCGCGACCGCCCGGATGGCCGCCAGGGCCTTTTCCTGGTGACCGTGGGCGGTGTCGATAACCAGCACGTCCACCCCGGCCGATAGCAGGGCCGCGGCCCGGGACGTGACGTCGCCGGTGATGCCGACCGCGGCGGCGATCCGCAAGCGCCCGGCTCCGTCGGTGGCGGGGGTGTAGATCCCGGCCCGGATCGCGCCGGTGCGGGTCAACACGCCGGCCAGGGTGCCGTCGGGATTGGTCAGCACCGCGACGTCGACCGGCGCGTGCTCCAGCAGGTCGAACACACCGCGCGCATCGGTACCGACCGGCGCGCTGATCAGCTCGGCTACCGCGACATCGCGGACCCGGGTGAAGCGATCCACGCCCTCGCAGCACGCCTTGGTGACCAAGCCGGTAGGTCGGCCGTCGACCACCACCACCGCGACGCCGTGTGCGCGCTTGGTGATCAAGGCCATCGCGTCGGACACCGAGTCTTCGGGGGAGAGCACGACCGGGGTGTCGGCGATCAGGTCGCGACTTTTCACGAAGGCCACGGTGTGGCTCGCGGCGTCGATCGGCAGATCCTGGGGCAGCACCACGATCCCGCCGCGCCGAGCCACCGTCTCGGCCATCCGCCGGCCGGCGACCGCGGTCATGTTGGCCACCACCACCGGAATGGTGGTGCCCGACCCGTCGCGGGTGGACAGGTCGACGTCCAGACGTGAGTCGACGGCCGAGCGGTTGGGGACGATGAAGACGTCGTTGTAGGTCAGGTCGTGGGTGGGGTCGTATCCGCTGACGAATCTCATCGGGCGGCCACCACCGGTCTATCGGGTTCCGAAGAGCCCATCTATTCGCCTCCACACGTCGTGAGCCGGGGCCCGGCACCCGCCGGGCGACACCGTTTCGGCCCGGTCAGTCACGGTACCGCCCACGCGACGGCGGATACCACCTGACGGAGCTTCCGGCGTGTACCGAAAGAAAAATTGATCATCCTCACAGCAGGGTCCGACGCGACAGGCTCGGCACTGGCCGATCTGCTGCGCTGATCTGAGACGCAGCGCACAATGACCGCGATGACGAATACGGCGTGGCGCAGCAGTGTGAACGAGTGGCATGACGGTGGTGGGTGGGTGTCTACCGCCGCGGGCCGGGTGTTTGTGCGGTCAGGCGCGGGGGATGGGCCGACGGTCCTTCTGCTGCACGGCTTTCCGTCCTGTTCCTATGATTTCCGGTCGGTCGTGGCCCGACTTGCCGGTCGGTCCTGGCTGACGATGGATTTCCTCGGGTTCGGATTGTCGGACAAGCCGCGCCCGCATCGCTACAGCCTGTTCGAACAGGCCGACCTGGTGGAGCGGGTGGTGGCATCGAGGACATCGGGTCCGGTGGTGTTGGCCGCCCACGACATGGGCACCTCGGTGGCCACCGAACTGTTGGCCCGCGACCTCGAGGACGTCCTGCCCTTCGACTTGCAGCGCGCGGTGCTGACCAACGGCAGCGTGATTTTGGAGCGGGCCAGTCTGCGGCCGATCCAGAAGGTGCTGCGTGGCCCATTCGGTGGTCTCGCCGCCCGGCTGACCAACCGGCGCAGCTTCGTTCGCGGCTTCGGTCGGCTGTTCAGCCCGGCACACCCGCTGACCGCCGATGAGGCCGCCGCGCAGTGGGCCCTGCTGACCCACAACGGCGGGAACCGGATCGCGCACCTGCTCTCGGCCTACCTCGACGAACGGGTGCGGCATGCCCGGCGCTGGCACGGCGCGGTGCGCGACTGGCCCAAGCCGTTGGGCTTCGTGTGGGGCCTGGGCGATCCGGTCGCCACTACCAACGTGCTGGACGGCCTGCGTGAGCTGCGCCCGGCCGCCGACGTCGTCGAGCTGCCCGGGCTGGGCCACTACCCGCAGATCGAGGACCCGCAGGCCTTCACCGACGGCGTGCTGCGCCTACTGGTTTAGGGCGCTAGACCTGCACTTCGCTGCGGTCGGCGCTCCACAGCGTGTGGAACTTGCCTGGCGAATCGATCCGGCCGTAGCTGTGCGCGCCGAAGTAGTCGCGCTGGGCCTGAGTCAGGGCGGCCGGCAGCCGCTCGGTCCGCAGGCCGTCGTAGTAGGCCAGGGCCGAGGAGAAACCGGGGGCCGGGATACCCAAGCTGATCGCCGTAGTCACCACCCGCCGCCAGGAGTCGATGGCGGCCTCGACCGCGCTGCGGAAATACGGCGCGGCCAGCAGGCTCACCAGGTCGGCGTCGGCGTCGAAGGCCTCTTTGATGCGGTTGAGGAACTTCGCGCGAATGATGCAGCCGCCCCGCCAGATTGTCGCTAGGTCGCCCGGGGTGACATTCCAGCCGTATTCGGCGCTGCCGGCCTGAATCTGGTTGAAGCCCTGCGCATAAGCGACGATCTTGGAGGCATACAGCGCCTGGCGGACGTCCTCGGTGAACCGGGCCGCATCCGCCGGGCGTGCGCCGAGGCTTCCGGCGGCCAGGCCGACCGCGGCGCGACGCTGCGGGACCGAACCCGACAGCGCCCGGGCGAACACGGCTTCGGCGATGCCGGTGACCGGAACGCCCAGGTCCAGAGCGGACTTCACCGTCCAGCGTCCGGTGCCCTTCTGCTCGGCTTCGTCGACGATGATGTCGACCAGCGGCTGGCCGGTCTTGGCGTCGACCTGCCGCAGGACCTCGGCGGTGATCTCGACCAGGTAGCTGTCCAGCTCCCCGGCGTTCCACTCGGTGAACACCTCGGCGATCTGCGGTGCGGACAGGCCCAGCCCGTCACGCAGCAGCTGGTAGGCCTCACCGATCAACTGCATGTCGGAGTATTCGATGCCGTTGTGCACCATCTTCACGAAGTGCCCCGCGCCGTCCGGCCCGATGTGCGTGCAGCACGGCACTCCGTCGACGTGGGCGGAGATCTCCTCAAGCAGCGGGCCCAGCGACTCGTAGGACTTCTTGGGACCGCCCGGCATGATCGAGGGCCCGTTCAGTGCGCCTTCCTCGCCGCCGGAGATCCCGGCCCCGACGAAGTGCAATCCGCGGGCGGCCATCGCCTTCTCTCGGCGAATGGTGTCGGTGTACAGCGCGTTGCCGCCGTCGATGATGATGTCGCCGGGCTCCATCGCGTCGGCGAGCTCGTTGATGACGGCGTCGGTCGGGTCGCCGGCCTTGACCATGATCAGCACTCGGCGCGGCTTCTCCAGGGCGGCAAGGAATTCCGGAATCGTCTCGCTACGCACAAAGCTCCCTTCGGAACCGTAGGCGTCGAGCAGCGCGTCCGTTTTGGCGACCGACCGGTTGTGCAGCGCCACGGTGTAGCCGTGGCTGGCGAAGTTGCGCGCGATGTTGGATCCCATGACTGCCAGTCCGGTCACGCCGATCTGGGCGGTGCCAACAACTTCCGACGCGCTCATGTATTCGCCTCTCAGTGGTAGGTGATTCGAAACCCGGCACGCCGGGCGGCGCGGGTTACCCCGCGATCAGTCGGTGGAGCTCGGTCAGCCACGGTACCGCCAGCGCCACCGTCGGCACCGTCAGCACCCCGGCCGCGGCCGAATAGGCGGCAGCGGCCAGTGCTGGACTGTTGCCCTGACCAGACAACCGTTGCACGCGCAGCACCGTGTTGGTGCCGCCGGCCGCCAGCGCACCGGCGGGGACTTTGGTGGAGGCACAGGTCACCAGGGCGCGGGCCAGGGGAGGGGCACCGGCCACTCGAACGGCCGCGTCGTCGGCGAGCAGTTCGATCAACAGCCGTACCGCGTCCAGGGCGCTGGCACTACGTACGAACCAGGGGAACGCGGTGTGCACGGCCGTGAACGCCTCCAGCACCAGGTCGTGCCGGGCGCGCAGGTGGGCCCGCTCATGGCACAGCAATGCGGCCAACTCGGTGTCACCGAGGGCGTCCAGCGCGCCGGAGCTGACCACCACCCGGCTCCGCACCCCGGGCAGGCAGTAGGCGAGTGGCTGCATCACCTGCAGAATGCGCAGCCCACTGGTGCGCAGTGCGGGCGGGCGGTCGGTGACACTGACCAGGTCGACGAGCATGCGATGGTGGGCCCGGCGCTGCCGGGTGCGGACCGCTACCCGCAACACCGTCCAGGACAGGCGCATCCCGACCATCAGGGTCAATGCGAAGACCGCGACGTAGAAGGTCCACAGCGGCCAACCCAAGCGGTCCAGGGAGCCGAGGATGGTCGAGGTGGGCCGGCCGTCCGGGCCGGGCATCAGCAGGCGACTCGCGGTGGCCAGGCCCGCGCTGAACGCGGACAGCACCGCGGCGATCGCGATGGCCTGCCAGAGCACCAGCGCGGCCCGCGGAGCGCGGAGCGGCCAGTCAGCGCGCGCCAGCAGGGCGGGTACCGGCCCTACGAGCAACAGCGCGACGATGGAAAAGGCCAGCGCGGACACGCTGTAAGTCTCCCTCAGGACGCCGGTCGGCCGCTACCTGGGAGGCGAATGCGATGTTTGGCCTCCAGCTCGTCCAGCGCCCGCCGCAACGCGTCGGCCTCGTCGACGCCGACGCGTTCGACAAAGTGCACGAGCGCAGCACGGCGGTCCCCGGAGTCGGCGGCCTGATCGAGTGCCTCCACCATCAGTCCGGCGACCAATTCGTCGCGGCCCCGGACCGGTGTGTAGCGGTGTGCTCGGTCATCGCGAATCTGCGACACCAGGTTCTTCTTGGCCAGTCGCTGCAGGACCGTCATCACCGTGGTGTAGGCCAGGTCGCGCTGCGCTGAGAGCGCTTCGTGGACCTCGCGCACCGTCTGAGACTCCGGCGATGACCACAGGTGGTCCATCACCGCACGTTCCAAGTCCCCTAAATGGGTCTGCTTCGCCATGTTTGTTATCAACTCCCCGGGCAACGGAGCAAGCCTACCCTTAATTACTACCGCGCGTCGTATCAGAAGCTGAGGTTCTGCTGCGACCCAGGTGTGACCGGGCCGGGAATGCCCGTGTGGGCATCGTGTAAAACCATCAACATGGCTGCCACCGGGTTTCCGTCCGCGTTCTCCGCGCCCTTCGACTCCGAGATCGGCTTGGTCTACACCGACGTCGGTCCCGACGGTGCGCACGCCCAACTGGAGCTGCAGCCCAAGCTGTGCCAGCCGGCGGGCATCGTGCACGGCGGCGTGTATTGCTCGATCATCGAAAGCGTGGCCAGCGTGTCGGCGCACACCTGGCTCAACCGCGACGGTGGGGACGCGGTCGGCACCGTCGTCGGGGTCAACAACAACACCGACTTTCTACGGGCGGTCTCGTCCGGAACCGTCTACGCCGCGTCCACCCCGATTCATCGCGGTCGGCGCCAGCAGTTGTGGTTGGTGACGATCACCGATGCCGACGCGCGGGTGCTCGCCCGCGGCCAGGTTCGGTTGCAGAACCTCTCGGACTAGCTTTCGCCAGGCAGCTAGCTGACCGCGCGCTCCGCGCCGCGCTGCGCCTCGGCGGCCAGCACTTCGAGCTGTTCCAGTCGGGTCCTGGCGAAGGCCTGCTGTTCGGTGATGGTGAGCTGGCCGCGCCGGGTGCTCAAGAAGGTCACGTTCCATGACAGCAGCGTGCTGATCTTGTTCTTGAACCCGACCAGGTAGATCAGGTGCAGCCCCAGCCAGGCCAGCCAGGCGAGGAAGCCGCTGAACTCCAGCGGCCCGATCTTGGTGACCGCGGAGAACCGGGACACGGTGGCCATCGAGCCCTTGTCCAGGTACTGGAAGGGTTCCCGGTCGGCCGGGTCGGCGCCGCCAAGCTCGGCCTTGATGGTGCTCGCGGCGTGCTTGGCGCCCTGGATGGCGCCCTGCGCCATACCGGGCACACCGTCGACGGCCGCCATATCGCCGACGACGAAGACGTTCGGGTGGCCCGGCACGGACAGGTCCGGCAACACCTTGACCCGCCCGGCGCGGTCGAGCTCCACCTCGGACTGCTCGGCGAGATCACGACCCAGCGGGCTGGCCGAGACACCGGCGGACCACACCTTGCACTGGGATTCGATCCGCCGGATCGTGCCGTCGGCGTCCTTGACGGTCAAGCCGTTGCGATCGACGTCGGTGACCATGGCACCGAGCTGGATCTCCACGCCCATCTTCTGCAGCCGCTCGGCTGCCTTGGCGCCCAGCTTCTCGCCCATCGGCGGCAGCACGGCCGGAGCGGCATCGAGCAGGATCACCCGCGCTTTGGTCGAGTCGATGTTGCGGAACGCGTCCTTGAGGGTGTAGTTGGCCAATTCGGCGATCTGCCCGGCCATTTCGACACCGGTGGGACCTGCGCCGACCACGGTGAAGGTCAGCAGCTTCTCCCGCCGGGCTTCGTCTCGGGACCGCTCGGCCTGTTCGAAGGCGCTCAGGATGCGACCCCGCAACTCCAGCGCGTCGTCGATGGTCTTCATGCCGGGCGCGAACTCGGCGAACTGGTCGTTGCCGAAGTAGGACTGCCCGGCGCCGGCCGCGATGATCAGGCTGTCGAATGGGGTGTCGTAGGTGTGGCCGAGCACTTCGGAGGTGACGAACTTGCCGGCCAGGTCGATGCGGGTGACATCACCCAGCAGCACCTGGGCGTTGCGCTGCTTGCGCAGCACGACGCGAGTGGACGGCGCGATCTCACCCTCGGACAGAATGCCGGTCGCAACCTGGTACAGCAGCGGCTGAAACAGGTGGTGGGTGGTGCGGGCGATCAACTTGACGTCGACGTCGGCTCGCTTGAGCTTCTTTGCCGCGGTCAACCCACCGAATCCCGAGCCGATGATGACGACCTGGTGGCGTCGGCTCTGCTGCGCAGTGACTTCAGGCTGGGCGCTCATGGGAATCCGGTTGCTCCTCGACGGTGACTGCGTTCCCTCAATACGCTAGTCGACCCAAAAGGTGGTCACCGCATCCAGTGGTTGTGGGATTAGCCACTCCCGTCACAGTCAGCCGAAGCAGGCCAGCGCTCCGTGGCCGACGTGCAGCGTCTGGCCGGTGATGTGCCGGGAAGCCGGCGAGGTCAAAAACACGGCGAGGCGGGCGATTTCAGCGGCCCCGGTGGGCGCCACGCGGGTCAGGCCGTCGTAGCCCGGCCGGGCGCCTTCGCCCGCGGCCACTACATTGACGGTGATCCCGCGGGTACCGAACGTGGTGGCCTGGCCGGCGGTCCAATTCGACAATGCGGCCTTGACGGCGGCGTCGGCACTGCCGTCGCGGGGGTTCTCCGGCAGCACCGAGATGATCGAGCCGCCCGATCGCAGGTTGTCGCCGATGGTCCCAACGGTCAGCACCGCCGAGAGCACGGTGGCGTCCAGGGCGCTGCGCCAGGCATCGGCCTGGTCGGCCAGCGAATAGCCGCGGGGATCGCCGCCGTGCCAGCGTGGTGCCGGGACGTTGACGATGGTGTCGAGGTGGTGCGGAAACAGTCCACGGGCGGCCAGCATGCTTGCCGGGTCGGTGTTGTCGCAGACCACCGCATTGGCGTCGAGTTCTTTGGCGGCGACCTCGAGCTCGGGGCCCCGCAAACCGGCGAGCGTCACTTTGTGGCCAGCCTCGCTGAAACCCTCGGCAATGGTGCGACCCAATTCGGTGTCACCACCGGTGACCAGCACATCCATGCGGTAGATCCTCCTCGTGTTCCGAGCTATGTTACTGGACGGTAGCCGGTTTGCGGGGATGGGGCGGAACTCGGCACAGACACGATCCGGCCACGGTCCGGGGTGCGCCCATTAGGCTGCCAGCCATGGGGCGTACCCGGATGGTCTTCGGCGCGGTAGCGGTCATGCTGACGACGGGATTGGCCGGCTGTAGCTCCGGGCCGGCAACCCCGACGATCACGGTGTTCGCGGCGGCATCGCTGCAGCCGGCGTTCACCGAGATCGCCGAGCAGTTCAAGACCGACAACCCCGGCGTGGCGGTGACCTTCAACTTCGCCGGATCGTCGGACCTGGCCACCCAACTGACACAGGGGGCCCGCGCCGACGTCTTCGCGTCGGCCAACACCGCCCAGATGGACAAGGTCGCGCAGGCCGGCCTGCTCGATGGCGCGGCGGTGCCGTTCGCCACCAACACGCTGGTGATCGTGACCGCACCCGGCAACCCGCACCGGGTGCGATCCTTCGCCGATCTGGCCGCACCCGGGCTCGCCGTGGTGGTGTGTCAAACGCCGGTCCCGTGCGGCGCGGCGACCCACAAAGTCGAAGAGGCCACCGGGGCCGCGGTCACACCGGTCAGCGAGGAGCCTGACGTCACCGACGTCCTCAACAAGGTCATCACCGGCCAGGCCGATGCTGGTGTGGTTTACCGCACCGATGCGCAACACGCCGGAGACAAAGTGGCCACCATCGAGTTTCCCGAGGCTGCTGACGCGGTCAACATCTACCCGATTGTGCTGCTACGGGAAGCGCCTTCGCCCGGGCCGGCCCGGGCGTTCGTCGATCTGGTCACCGGCGAGGCAGGGCAGAAGGTGCTGCACGCGGCCGGTTTCGGTAAGCCCTGACCGGCCGTGGTCGGCCGGCCTGATGACCTGCCGGGCTGGGTCTATGTGCCCGCCGCGATCGGCGCGGCGTTCGTGGTGCTGCCGCTGGTGGGGATCGCGGCCAAAGTCGATTGGCCACATTTCTGGTCGCTGATCAGCAGTCCCTCGGCCACCACCGCGCTGCAACTGAGCGTGCGAACCGCCGCGGCCAGCACGGTGCTGTGCGTGCTGCTCGGCGTGCCGATGGCGCTGGTCTTGGCGCGCAGCCAGGCGCGGGTGGTGCGCCTGCTCCGGCCGCTGGTGCTGTTGCCGCTGGTGCTGCCACCGGTAGTGGGCGGAATAGCGCTGCTGTATGCGTTTGGCCGACTCGGATTGCTGGGACGTTATCTGGAGGCGGCCGGAATCCATATCGCGTTCACCACCACTGCGGTGGTGCTGGCGCAGACGTTCGTGTCGTTGCCGTTTCTGGTGATCGCCCTGGAGGGCGCGGCGCGGACCGCCGGTGCCGATTACGAGAGGGTGGCGGCCACGCTGGGTGCCCGGCCCAGCACGGTGTGGTGGCGGGTCACGCTGCCGCTGTTGACGCCGGGCCTGATCTCCGGCGCGGTGCTGGCATTCGCGCGCTCTCTCGGGGAATTCGGCGCCACCTTGACCTTTGCCGGCTCCCTGGAGGGCGTCACCCGGACGTTGCCGCTGGCGATCTATCTGCAGCGAGTGTCGGATGCCGACGCCGCGGCGGCGATGTCGCTGTTGCTGGTGGCTGTTGCCGCAGTGGTGGTACTCGTCGTGGGCGCCCGACGACTGGGCAGCATCGGGTGAGCGTCGAGGCCGGTGGGCTCACCTTGCAGGCGGTGGTCGCTGAGCGTGGCCTGGACGTGCGTCTGAACGTCGCGCCGGGCGAGGTGCTGGCGGTCTTGGGGCCCAACGGCGCCGGAAAGTCGACCCTGCTGCACGTGATCGCGGGGCTGCTGCGGCCCGATCAGGGCGTGGTCCGCGCCGGTGATCGGGTGCTGACCGATACCCGGGCCGGGGTGCAGGTGGCCACCTGCGATCGCCGGGTGGGCCTGCTGCTGCAGGATCCGCTGCTGTTTCCGCATCTGAGTGTGGCGGCCAACGTCGCGTTCGGGTCGCGTCGCCGGCGTCGCTTCGACCTGCGCCGGGTGCATGCTCGAGCCCTCGCGGCGCCGTGGCTGCGTGCGGTCGATGCCGAAGGGTTGGCCGAGCCGGCGGGCAGGCGCGGCGGGTCGCGATCGCGCGTGCGCTGGCCGCCGAACCGGAGGTGCTGTTGCTCGACGAGCCGTTGGCCGGGCTCGACGTGGGCGCGGCGTCTGTCGTGCGCACGGTGCTGCGTGACGTGCTCAGCGCGGCCGGGCGTACCACCGTGCTGGTTACCCACGACCTGCTCGACGTGTTTGCGTTGGCTGACCGGGTGATGGTCCTGGAATCCGGTCGGATCGTCGAGATCGGCCGCACCGCAGAGGTATTGGCCGCACCACGCAGTCGGTTCGGGGCGCAGATCGCCGGGTTCAACCTGGTCGCCGGGGTGCTCGACTCCGCCGGCGTATTGCGCACGGCGTGGGGAGACCAGTGGCACGGCACCAGCTACGACGGCGTGGAATCGGACCGGCCGGCGGTGGCGGTCAGCACACCGGCGGCGGTGGCGGTCTATCGGGAGCCGCCGCACCACGGCAGTCCCCGCAACCTGATCGAGGTGACCGTGGCCGAGCTCGAGGTACGCGGCAGCACGGTTTCGGTGCGCGGTGTGGACCAGCCGGACGGCGCGCCCGGACTGGCCGCCGACATCACCGCGGACGCGGCGGCGGACCTGCGCCTGGCGCCGGGGGAGACGGTCTGGTTCGGCGTCAAAGCCCAGGAAGTGACGCTGCGTGCGACACACCCCAGCACGGCGTAACTTGCGTACCGATGGCAACGCGGTAGGTTTTTCTGCCATGAAGCAGGTGGACCTGACCTCCAGGGGAATTCGGGCGATGGCCGCGACCGCGGTCGCCGGTGCGTTGGCATTCGCCATTGCGGCGCCGGTGTACGCGGACCCGGTGCCGCCTCCTCCTCCCGCGCCGCCGGCCACCGCGGATGCCCCGCCGGCCGACCCGAACGCTCCGGCTCCGGCTCCGGCCCCGGTCGCAGAGCCCGCCGCTCCCGAGGTGGGCCGCGTCGACGACGTCGCGGGCGGGTTCAGCTACGTGCTGCCGGGCGGCTGGGTGCAGTCCGACACCAGTCATCTTGAGTACGGTTCGTCGCTGCTGAGCAAAAAGACCGGTGAGCCGATGCTGCCGGGGCAGCCGGCGCCGGTAGCCAACGACACCAGGATTGTGCTCGGCAAGCTCGACCAGCGGCTCTATGCCAGCGCTGAGGCCGACAACGCCAAGGCCGCCGCTCGCCTCGGATCGGACATGGGTGAGTTCTTCATGCCCTACCCCGGCACCCGCGCCAACCAGGTGAATGCTCCGCTCAACGGGGGCGGTCTGACCGGTAGCGCGTCGTACTACGAGGTCAAGTTCACCGACCCGGCCAAGCCTGTCGGCCAGATCTGGAGCGGCGTGATCGGTGTGCCGCCGGCCAGCGGCACCGGTCCGCAGAGCGAGCGGTGGTTCGTGGTGTGGCTGGGCACGGCCAACAACCCGGTGGACACCAACGCGGCCATCGCGCTGGCCGAGTCCATCCGGCCGCTGGGCGCACCCCCCGCCGAAGCGGCGCCTGCCCCGGTGCCGGGCATTCCGGGAATCCCGGCTCCTGCGCCGGCACCTGCACCTGCACCCGCGCCTGCCCCGGCCCCGGCACCCGCCGCGTAGTTCCCGCTGATGGCCGGAAGTTATCTCGCTGCTGCACTGTCCACGCCGACGTCGGTCAGCTGGCTGGCCTATGTCCTGATCGGCGGTATCGCCGGCTGGTTGGCGAACCGCATCATGAAGCGCGGTGGTTCGGGCATCCTGCTCAACGTCCTGATCGGTGTGATCGGCGGATTCATCGGCGGCATGCTGCTCGGCTGGCTGGGCGTCGACGTTGAGCATGGCCGCAGGTGGTTCACCTTCTTCGTCTCGCTGGGCGGAGCCATCATCTTGCTGTGGGTCGTGGGGTTGGCTCGCCGCAGGTAGCCGTCCCGCCTGTCGAACGCGCACCATAGGTCTATGGCGTCGCAGTTGGGTGCATCAATGTCGGGGTGGCGCGTCCAACGGCCCGGCCCGATAGCCAGCCGACCACTTGAGCGGGTCCGCACCGCGGCGCCGCGACCGCAGCCGTCGGAGCTGCTGGTGGCCGTGCGGGCCTGCGGCGTGTGCCGGACCGACCTGCACGTCGCCGAGGGTGATCTTCCGGTGCACCGGCCCGGGGTGATTACCGGTCACGAGGTGGTCGGGGAAGTCGTCGAGGTCGGCGCCGACGCCGGTGACGACTTCGCGGTGGGGGACCGGGTCGGAATCGCCTGGCTACGGCAGACCTGCGGCACGTGTCGCTACTGCCGTCGAGGTGACGAGAACCTATGCCCGCAGTCGCGCTACACCGGCTGGGATGACGACGGCGGCTATGCCGAATTCGCCACCGTGCCAGCAGCTTTCGCGCTGCGCCTGCCTGGCGGCTACAGTGACACCGAGTTGGCGCCGCTGCTGTGCGCGGGCATCATCGGCTACCGGTCCTTGCTTCGCGCGGAGCTGCCGCCGGGCGGGCGGCTGGGGATCTACGGGTTCGGGGGCAGTGCGCACATCACCGCGCAGGTCGCACTCGCCAGTGGTGCCGAGGTACACGTGATGACCCGCGGTGAACGAGCACGGGAACTGGCACGGGAGCTGGGCGCCGCTTCGGCCCAGGGCGCCGCCGATCCGCCACCGGTGCCGCTGGACTCCGCGATCCTGTTCGCCCCGGTCGGTGAGCTGGTGCTGCCCGCTTGCCAGGCATTGGACGCCGGCGGCACCCTGGCCATCGCCGGAATCCATCTCAGCGACATCCCAGCGCTGAACTACCAGCGCCATCTGTTCCGTGAGCGCCAGATCCGGTCGGTCACGTCCAACACACGCGCGGATGCCCACGCCTTTCTCGACTTCGCGGCAGCGCACCACATCGACGTGACAACCCCGGTGTACTCGCTGGGTGAGGCCGACCGGGCCTTGGCCGACCTGGCTGCGGGCCGGATCGCAGGTGCGGCGGTGTTGGTGGTCTGAGCGCGGGGTTCATGCGGCGGTCCCAGCTTCGCCTCTCCTGCGTCGAGCCTCGCTGAACCGCCGGGCGGCTCAGGAGGACACGTGCCACACCAGCGCGGCGGCCAGCGCACCGACCCCGTTGAGCGACCAGTGCAGGGCGATGGGCGCGATCAGGCTGCCGCTGCGCCGCCGCAACCAGCTGAACACGAAGCCGGCGGCGCCGGTGGCCAGCACCGCGAGCGTTACGCCGGCCAGCATGCCGAAGAACCCACCCCCGAGCACGCGGGTGAAACCGACGTTACTGCTGGTCAGACCGAGGGATGTTGCGACATGCCAGAGTCCGAACAACAGCGAGCCGGCCGCGGCCACCCCGCGAAAACCCCACGCCCGGTGCAGGGCACCGTGCAGTGCGCCACGGAACGCCAACTCCTCGGGAATCACAGTCTGCAGCGGGATGACGACCATCGACGCCACCAGCGCACCGGAAATCGTGGCGTAGTGGTTGTTCAAGAACATCGGCCGGGTCGCGGGCAACATCACGCCGATCGCGATGACCGACACCACCACCAGTACCGCGGCCAGCGCATAGCCGAACCCGGATTTCCAATGTGCGCGGCCCAGGCCGAGCTCGCTCCAGCTCAGGCCGTTATAGCGGACCAGGGCGATCAAGCCGAGGGCGGTGGCCGGAACGGTGGCGACCGCGGCCCAGGGGGTGGTGAAGTGTGCGATCAAATTGGCGAGCGCCAGCACCACCACGACGACGGCAACGTCGACGAAGGCGCGGAAGTGGTTCAGCGCCGAGAGTTGCGACACCAAGGGGTGCCGCCCCCAGGGCACCGCGAACTCGTGGCCAGACATTGGAGAGAAGTCTACGCGCGACGGCGCTCAGGAGGCCGCGCGTCGGTACCGTCGGCCTACTTGGGGCCGTGGGTCTCGCAGAGCACTCGCGCCGGGGCGCCGGTGGCGGTGTTCTGACTGACCACCTTGCCGTTGATGGTGACCGTGCAGGTCAGGGTGCCGGGACCGGCGCTCTGGGCGCTCAGTGAGTACGAGGCCGGACTGGCCGCGTTCGTCATCGAGCCGGTCAGCTGAATGGACCACGGCAGCGGGGCATTGGTGGCATGCGACTGACCGTTTTGGCCTTGGTAGGTGATGTAACTGGCGACCCCGGTACCGGTGAGGTCGTAGCGGACCGGCACTTTGGTGTGGTCCGGCGTAGCGCCGGCCGACCCGGCGCCGGCGATGGTGGCCGACGCGACGAGGGCGCCGAGCAGCAACGACATCGCCCTGCGGGGCATCCGGACCGGCAAGGGGTGAGCAGTCATGGCCGTCACCTTATCTCGCCGCCGTTGGCGTCTGCGCCGGATCGCCAGGTCCAGTTGGTGATCCGCGGATCGTCCTCCCCGTTCTCCCGGGTATAGAGCCGCGCGGCCAGCCGCGCATCGACCATCTGCTGGCGCAGCACCGCGTGGCTGGCACCCAAGCCCGGTACCCGGTCGAGCACGTCCATCACCAGGTGGAAACGATCCAGATCGTTGAGCATCACCATGTCGAACGGTGTTGTCGTGGTGCCCCGTTCGCGGTAACCGCGCACATGCATCTGGTCGTGGTTCGCGCGCGAGTAGGTGAGTCGGTGGATTAGCCAGGGGTAGCCGTGATAGGCGAAGATCACCGGCTTGTCGCGGGTGAACAGCGCATCGAATTCGTTGTCCGGCAATCCGTGCGGATGTTCAGTGGCCGGCTGCAGGCGCATGATGTCCACGACGTTCACCACCCGCACGGCGAGGTCGGGCAGTGCGTCGCGCAGGATGTCGGCGGCAGCCAGGGTTTCCAACGTCGGAACATCCCCGGCGCAGGCCAGCACTACGTCCGGCTCACCGGTGCTGGTGCCGGCCCACTCCCAGATTCCCAGTCCGCGAGTGCAGTGCGCCACCGCCGTCGGCATATCCAGGTAGGCCAGAGCCGGCTGCTTCCCGGCGACGATCACGTTGACGTAATTGCGGCTGCGCAAGCAGTGATCGGCCACCGACAGCAACGTGTTGCCGTCCGGCGGCAGGTAGACCCGGACCACTTCAGGCCGTTTGTTGGCCACCAGATCGATGAACCCAGGGTCCTGGTGTGACGCCCCGTTGTGGTCCTGACGCCAGACGTGCGAGGTCAGCAGATAGTTCAGCGAGGCGATCGGCGCTCGCCACGGGAGTTCGCGGCTCACAGCCAGCCATTTGGCGTGCTGGTTGAACATCGAGTCGACGATGTGTACGAACGCCTCGTAGCAGTTGAACAGCCCGTGCCGGCCGGTCAGCAGATAGCCCTCCAGCCAGCCCTGGCACAGGTGCTCCGAGAGCACCTCCAAGACCCGCCCGTCCGGGGCCAGGTGATCGTCACCGGGGACGGTCTGCGACAGCCAGACCCGATCGGTCGTGTCGAACACCGCCGAGAGCCGATTGGAGGCCGTCTCGTCGGGACCCATCAACCGGAACCGGTCGCGGTTGCGGTCGATGACGTCGCGCAGGAACGTGCCAAGCACCCGAGTGGCCTCATGCAGCTCGGTCGCGGGGTGGGGCACCGGTACCGCGTAGTCGCGGAAATCGGGCAGGTCCAAATCGCGCAGCAGCAGCCCTCCGTTGGCATGCGGATTGGCGCTCATCCGGCGATCACCGCGCGGCGCCAGCGCCGACAGTTCCGGCAGCAGGCGTCCGGAGGAGTCGAACAGTTCCGCCGGGCGATAACTGCGTAACCATTCCTCCAGTTGGCGGCGGTGTTCGGGGTCGGTACGGGTCTGTGCGAGCGGCACCTGATGTGCCCGCCAGGTCCCCTCCACCTGTTGTCCGTCGACCACCTTCGGCCCGGTCCAGCCCTTCGGAGTGCGCAGCACGATCATCGGCCACACCGGCCGCATCGACGAGCCGTCGGCGCGTGCGGCTCGCCGGATCGCCGCGATGTCGTCGAACGCATCATCAAGGGCGGCCGCGAGCAACTGGTGAACGATGGCGGGATCGTCGCCGGCGACGGTGATCGGGCGGTACCCGTAACCGCGTAGCAGCGACTCCAATTCCGCCTGCGGAATACGCGCCAACACAGTGGGATTGGCGATCTTGTAGCCGTTGAGATGCAGGATCGGCAGCACCGCGCCGTCCACGGCGGGGTTGAGAAACTTGTTCGAGTGCCAGCTGGCCGCCAGCGGTCCGGTCTCGGCCTCGCCGTCGCCGATCACGCAGGCGACCACGAGTTCCGGGTTGTCGAAGGCCGCACCGAAGGCATGCACCAGTGCGTAGCCGAGCTCACCGCCCTCATGGATGGAGCCCGGTGTTTGGGCTGCCACGTGACTGGGGATGCCGCCGGGAAAAGAGAACTGCCGGAACAACTTCCGCATTCCGTCGGTATTTTCGCCGATGCCCGTGTACACCTCGCTGTAGGTGCCCTCGAGATAGGCGTTGGCGACCAGCGCCGGGCCGCCGTGGCCGGGGCCGGTGACGAAGATGACGTCGGCGTCGCGGTCGCGGATTATCCGATTGAGGTGAAGGTAGAGCAGGTTGAGCCCTGGCGTGGTGCCCCAGTGTCCGAGCAGGCGGGGTTTGACGTGCTCGGCCTGCAGCGGTTCGGCCAGCAGGGGATTGTCCAGCAGATAGATCTGGCCTACCGAAAGGTAATTGGCGGCCCGCCAGTAGGCATGGAGGCGGGCCAGTTCATCGTCGGAGAGGGTGGGCGTTGACGGAGTCGCGTTGGCTGCACTCACCTTTTCGATTGTTGCGCCCAACCCCGCCCGCGGCAACCGATTCATTACCCTGACTGCGTGCTGCTGAAATCGGTTCGTGTGCTCGATCTGGCCGGCGGCGACGCCGACGCGGTCACCCGGTTGCTTGCCGACCTGGGAGCCGACGTGCTCAAGGTGGAACCCCCCGGGGGCAGTCCGGCGCGCGCCGCGGCTCCGCTGCTGGGCGGTGTGAGCATCTCGTTCGCGCTGCACAACGCGAACAAGCGCAGCATCACCCTGGATCCCGCCGATGAGCGGGATCGCCGCCGCTTCGACGAGCTGGCCGGTACCGCCGACATCGTGGTGGACAGCGGCCTGCCGGGATGCGCTGCGGACTTCGGGACCTCCTGCGGTGAGCTGGCCGACCGGTTCGCTCACCTGGTGACGATGTCGGTCACCGATTTTGGGACGAGCGGTCCGCGCTCGGCGTGGCAGGCCACCGACGCGGTGCTCTACGCGCTCTCCGGCGCCCTGTCCCGGTCGGGCCCCACCACCGGGACCCCGGTACTGCCGCCGGACGGGATTGGCTCGGCGACCGCGGCGGTACAGGCCGCCTGGGCGGTGCTGGTCGCCTACTACAACCGGTTGCGCTGCGGATCCGGGGATTACATCGACTTCTCCCGGTTCGATGCGGTAGTCACTGTGCTCGACCCAATATTCGGCGCGCATGGCCAGGTCGCCGCGGCCCAACGTGCATCGAGCCGGTGGCGCGGGCGGCCCCGCAACCAGGACGCCTACCCGATCTACGCGTGCCGTGACGGTTACGTCCGGCTGTGTGTCATGTCGCCGCGCCAATGGCGCGCACTGTGGAGCTGGCTGGGGGAGCCGGCCGAATACGCCGACCCCAAGTTCGGCGTGATCGGCGAGCGGTTCGCGGTCTGGCCGCAGATCAGTGCGCTGATCCGTGCACTGTTCGCCGGCCAGGACATGGCCGATCTGGTGACGGCCGGTCAGTCCCGCGGTGTCCCCATCGCCGCGGTCGGCGATCCGGCGCAGGTGCTGGCCGAGGAGCATTTCGCGGTCGCGGAGGCGGTCACCCGGACCGACCTGGCCCCGGGGCTGCCCGCCGTGATCCCGACCGGCTATTACGTGGTCGACGACCAGCGAGCCGGCTTTCGGACACCTGCCCCGGCCGTCGGCGAGGTGGAAGCCGGATGGCTGGCCGAACCGTTGACGGAGCAGACCTTCGGTGGCGCGGTTGGCGCCCGGCCGTTCGAGGGCATCCGGATCGTCGACCTGGGCGTGATCGTTGCCGGCGGGGAGGCCAGCCGGCTCTTCGGCGATCTGGGCGCCGAGATTATCAAAGTGGAGAGCGCGGCCTACCCGGATGGGCTGCGGCAGGCCCGTCCCGGGGCGGCGATGAGCGAGTCGTTCGCCTGGACGCACCGCAATAACTCCGGACTCGGCCTGGATCTGCGCAGCCCGGCCGGCAAAGAGATCTTCACGCGCCTGGTCGGCGCGGCGGACGCCGTGTTTGCCAACTTCAAGCCGGGAACGCTTGCTGCCCTAGGATTTTCCTATGATGCTCTGCGGGAGATCAACCCGCGGATCGTGCTGGCCGAGAGCAGCGCCTTCGGCGAGTCCGGGCCGTGGAGCGACCGGATGGGCTATGGCCCACTGGTGCGTGCCACCACCGGGGTGACCGCGCTGTGGACGGCCCCCCAGGGGCCCAGCGACACCGAACGCCACCCGTTCTACGACGCGACGACGGTCTTTCCTGATCATGTGGTTGCGCGGGTCGCCGCGATCGGGGCGCTGGCCGCGCTGATCGGGAGCCGGCGCACCGCCGCCGGAAGTCACGTCCACGTGTCGCAGGCCGAGACCGCCGTCAACCAACTCGACACCAGCTATGTGGCCCGCGCCGCGGGCTCATCGGTACAGCAGGACACTGCGGTGGATCTGGTCTGTCCCTGCGCCGGCGACGACGAATGGTGTGTGATCTCGATCCGGACCGACGCCGATATGCGTGCTGTCGCTGCGGCTTTCGGCGATGACGGATTGGCGGCCGATCCGCGCTTGCGCACCGGACCCGGTCGCGCCGCTCACCGTGCGGAGCTGGCCGCGGCGTTGGGCCGCCACACCATGGCGCATGGCCCAGCCGGGGTGGCCGAACTGCTGCAGGGGCGCGGTGTGGCCGCCGCGCCGATGAACCGGCCACCCGACGTCGCCGACGACCCCCAGCTGGCCCATCGAGCGGTGTTCGCGGCTATGACCCACCCGCTGATCGAGCATCCGTTGCCGGCTGAAACCGGCCCCGCCCCCTTCCGCAACATCCCGGTGGCGCCCCAGCGGCCCGCACCGCTGCCCGGTCAGGACACTCGAGAGATCTGCCGGGCACTGCTCGGACTCGACGACGGCGAGATCGACAGGTTGATCGCCGACGGCGTGCTGTTTGGGTGAACCCGCGGATTAGTCTTACGGCCATGCCTGTCGACCCCCGGACACCGGTGCTGATCGGCTATGGCCAGGTCAACCACCGCGACGACACCGACCCCGTCGAACCCGTCGATCTGATGGTGGCGGCGGCCCGCCACGCCGCTCACGACCGGGTGCTGCGCGCGGTCGACTCGATTCGGGTGGTGAACCTGCTGTCGGCGCGCTACCGCGATCCGGGAGCGCTGCTTGGACAGCGGATCGGTGCGCAGCGCCCCGCCACCCGGTACAGCCCGGTGGGCGGCAACGTGCCGCAGTCCCTGGTGAATCAAGCCTGCCTGGATATCCGCGATGGCCGAGCCGGCCTGGTGCTGGTGGCCGGCGGCGAGACGTGGCGCACCCGGACCAGGCTGCGGCGTGCCGGCGGCAAACTGGTCTGGACACAGCAGGACGAGTCGGTCCCGATGGCCGAGTGCGAGGGCGAAGATGTGCCGATGGTCGGCCCGGCCGAAGAGCGCATCGGATTGGACCGACCCGCCTACGTCTACCCGCTGTTCGAACAGGCACTGCGGATCGCCGCGGGGGAGGAGGTCGAAGACCACCGCCGGCGTATCGGTGAACTGTGGTCCCGGTTCAATGCGGTCGCCGTCGACAATCCGCACGCGTGGATCCGGAACCCCGTTTCCGCCGAGGAGATCTGGCAGCCGGGCCCGAAGAACCGGATGATCAGCTGGCCCTACACCAAGTTGATGAACTCCAACAACATGGTCGATCAGGCAGCGGCGCTGGTGCTGACCTCGGTTCAGACCGCCACCGAGTTGCGGATCCCCACCGAGAACTGGGTTTTTCCGCAGGCCGGTGCCGACGCCCACGACACCTACGCCATTGCCAACCGCGCCGAACTGCACCGATCGCCGGCGATCCGGATCGCCGGGGCCCGGGCCTTGGAGTTGGCCGGCGCCGGGATCGGCGAGATCGATCACGTCGATCTGTACTCGTGCTTCCCGTCTGCGGTGCAGGTTGCGGCCGCTGAACTCGGGCTTGCCATCGATGACCCCGGCCGGCCGCTGACCGTGACCGGTGGGCTCACCTTCGCCGGCGGCCCGTGGAACAACTACGTCATGCATTCGATCGCCACCCTGGCTGAACTGCTGGTGGCCAATCCCGGGCGGCTCGGCCTGATCACCGCCAACGGCGGCTACCTGACCAAACACAGTTTCGGCGTGTACGGAACACAGCCGCCACCGGCCGGATTCCGTTGGGAGGACGTGCAACCCGAGGTTGATGCGCAGGCCATCCGGCCGTCGGCGGTGCAATGGCAGGGGACCGGTGAGGTGGAGTCCTGGACCACTCCGTTCGACCGTGACGGACGCCCGCTACAAGCGTTCTTGGCGGTCCGCACGCCCGAGGGGTCACGGACGCTGGCGGTGATACGGAACCCGGATGCCGCCGAAGCGACCGTGCGCGAGGACATCGCCGGTGCCGCGGTCGACGTGCACGAAGACGGCACCGCGACGCTGCGCTAAGTGGTCAGCCGATCCGGACTTACGGGCGCCTGGGCGTTGATGAGCGCCTTGATGTCGTCGAGGCCCTCCCAGATGTTGACGTTCATCCCGGCCAGCACCCGGTTGTCGTCATCGAGCCAGAAGCTGGTGTATTGGCGGCCGGCGGGTTCACCGCGAAACACCACGCGGGCGTAGTGCGGCGCGTAGCCGACATACTCCATCCCGAGGTCGTACTGGTCGGTGAAAAAATAGGGCAGCTCGGCGTATTCGGCGGCGTCGCCGAGCATGCCGGCCGCGGCGAACGCCGGTTGCTTGAGGGCATTGGCCCAGTGTTCGGTGCGGATCCGGGTGCGCAGCAACCGATGCTGCGCGGCCGCGATGTCGCCGACGGCGTAGATGTCTGGGTCGCTGCTGCGCAACCCGGCGTCCACGAGCACGCCGCCGTCACCGGTGGCAAGACCGGCCTGTTGAGCCAATTCGATGTTGGGCTGGGCGCCGATCGCGACGAGCACCGCGTCCGCACGGATCTGCGAGCCGTCGCCCAACCGCAGGCCGGTGGCGGCGCCGCCGGCGGTGGTGACCTCGGCGACCGTCGACCCGGTACGCAGGTCGACACCATGCTCGCGGTGCAGGTCGGCGAAGACCGCGGCGTTCTCCGCGCCGAGGCTGGCCAGCAGCGGCAGTGCGGCGCTTTCCACCACGGTGACGTCGACGCCGCGCTGGCGTGCGGCGGCGGCCACCTCCATGCCGATCCAGCCCGCACCCACCACCGCCAGCGAATCACCGCTCGCCAGCGCCGAATCCAGCGCCGACGCGTCTTCGACGGTCCGCAGATAGTGCACACCGGGCGCGTCGGCACCGGGGATCGGTATCCGTCGCGACCGCGAGCCCGTCGCAAGCAGTAGTTTGTCGTAGCCCAGGCTGGTGCCGTCGGCCAGCGTGACGCTATGGCCGGACGGATCCATGTCCGCGACGCGGGTACCCAGCCTTAGGTCGATGTCGTGTTCGCGGTACCAGGCCCGGGGTTTCACCGTGAAGTCGTCGAGGGACTTCTTGCCCGCGAGGAACTCTTTCGAGAGCGGGGGCCGCTCGTAGGGCAGCTGTTGCTCCTCACCGACCAGCACAATCGTTCCGTCGAAGCTCTTGTCGCGCAAGGCCTCGGCGGCCTTGGCCCCGGCCAGGCCGGCGCCGACGATCACGAAGGTGGCCGATGTAGACACGTGTTGTCCTCTGCTCGTCATTCCGTCAGTCGTTCGCGGACACCGGCGTCGGCCGAGTAGCGCACCAGAGCCGCCGCGAGCTCGGCATTGCGCCCCCGCGACAGTGCACCGAGTTGGTCTGCGTCACTGGGCAACCCGAGATCGCGCGCAGCATCCAACGCGCGGTCGTCGAACGTGGAGCGCGCCCAGGGCCAGACATCTTGGACCTCGCGCAAAAAGATGCTCGCGCCGACCTCGCCGATTCCCGTGAAGGACTTCAGTGCCTCGGCGGCCGCCGCGACATCGCGGCCGCTGCGTTCGGCCAGCAGCCGCAGGTCACCGCCGTAGTCCGTCTGCACCGCCTCGGCCAGTTCGACCAGCATGGTGGCTGAGCTCTCGTCGTAGCGCCGGTAGTGGGCCCGACCCATGGCATCGATCAGCGTCTGTCGATCCGCTTCGAGGACCTTGTGCGGTGTGCGCAACCCGCACTTGAACAGCTCGCGGGCCGCGCGGGCCGCCACGCTGGCGTCGATGGGCTTGCTGGCCAGCATGCACAGCATCAGCAGTTGGAACAGCGGCATAGGTTGGTTGCGCAACCGAATGCCGGCCTCCTGGGCATAGGTGGTGCCGGCACGCCGCAGTAGCCGGCGTACCAGTTCCTTGTGGGCAGTCACAGCAGCGCCTATACCCGGATTCGCCGCAGCGAAAACGCATAGGCTAGCGGCGCGGCACCAGTCGCTGTAGCTGGGTGACGTGCTGCGGCGTCAGTTCGGCCAGTTCGCTGACCCCGAGCAACCGCATGGTGCGCCGGATCTGTTCGGCGAGGATGTCGATCACGCGGTGCACGCCGGCCTGCCCGCCGGCCATCAGGCCATACAGGTAGGCCCGCCCGATCAGGGTGCAACGGGCGCCCAACGCGACCGCCGCGACAATGTCGGCACCGGACATGATGCCGGTGTCCAGCAGGATCTCGGTGTCGGCCCCGAGCTCGCGAGCCACCTCCGGCAGCAGCCGGAACGGCACCGGAGCCCGGTCGAGCTGGCGGCCGCCGTGGTTGGACAGCACGATGCCGTCCACCCCGCGATCGACCACGGCGCGGGCGTCGGCGAGGCTCTGGATGCCTTTGACGACGAATCGGCCCGGCCATTGGGACTTGACCCAGGCCAGGTCGTCGAAGGTCAGGCTCGGGTCGAACATGGTGTCCATGTACTGCGCGACCGTCCCCGACCAGCGGTCCAGCGAGGCAAAGGACAACGGTTCGGTGGTGAGCAGGTCGAACCACCAGGCCGGATGCACCGCGGCATCGGCGACCGTGCGCAGGGTCAGCGCCGGTGGGATGGACATGCCGTTGCGGGAGTCGCGCCGACGCGACCCGGCGACCGGACAGTCGACGGTCGCCAACAGGGTGTCGTAGCCGGCTTCGGCGGCGCGGCGCAGCAGCGCCATCGACCGGTCGCGGTCATGCCACATGTACAGCTGAAACCAGCGGCGGCCCCCGGGGGCGGCCGCCGCGACGTCTTCGATCGAGGCGGTGCCCAAGGTCGACAGCGAGAACGGGATGCCGGCGGCTTGCGCGGCGCGGGCGCCGGCCAACTCGCCCGCGGTGTGCATCAGCCGGGTGAAACCGGTCGGTGCGATCGCGAACGGCAACGCCACCGGCGCGCCGAGCACGTCGCGGCTGGTATCGACCGATGAGACGTCGCGCAGGATAGCGGGATGAAACTCGATGTCCCGGAAGGCCTGGCGGGCTCGTTCCAACGAGATCTCGTCCTCGGCGGCACCATCGGTGTAGTCGAACGCGGCTCGGGGGGTGCGTCGTTTGGCGAGCAGGCGTAGGTCTTCGACGGTCAGCGCGGCGTCCAGACGCTGCGCGGTGCGGTTCAACCGGGGCTTGCGGAAGCCGATCAGTGGCGCAAGATCACCGATCCTGGGAAACCGCCTCTTGATCACCGACATCGCTGACTCCTTCACTGCCGCACGTCGACTGTGCCACGGTTGAGGGCATGGCCGGAACCTCCGACCCGTTCGGGCTCCAGCGTTTCGTCGACGCACAGCAAGGTGTGTACGACACGGTGGTCGCCGAACTGCGCGCCGGCCGCAAGCGCAGCCACTGGATGTGGTTCGTGTTTCCGCAGCTCTCTGGCTTGGGTGCCAGCGTGATGGCCCAGCGTTATGGCATCGCGTCGCCCGCCGAGGCACGTGCCTACCTGGCTCACGTGGTGCTGGGGCCGCGACTGCAGGAGTGCGTGGGCTTGATCAATGCGGTGCGCGGCCGGTCCATCGAGGAGATCTTGGGCTGGCCCGACGAGATGAAGCTGCGCTCCTCGATGACGTTGTTCGGGCGGGCTTGCGAGGGTGGCGGCCACGCCGGCCGGTGCTGCTGCGGCGACTTTCGTGCGGTGCTGGACCGCTATTACGACGGGCAGGAGGATCCGGTGACCCTGGACCGACTGGCGTGGCTCTCCCGTGGGTGAGCGTTAGCGGTCTTGGTATCGCGTCCGGAACAGCGCCTTCAGGTCTCCTTCGAATTCCGGCGCCGGCCCGTCGACCACCGTGTGCGGAGCGACCGCGGTGATCGGCAGCGGGGCCACCGGGGACGGCGGCACCTGCAGCTCGCGCAACCATTCGGTCAGTTGCGTCGCCGACGACGCGTAGACGATCCGGCCCAATCCGACCCAGGCGTGGGCCGCCGCGCACATCGCGCAGTGTTCGCCGGAGGTGTAGACGGTGGCCTGGACACGTTGGGCCGGGCTGAGATTGGCTACCGCCCACTGGGCGATGGCCAACTCGGGGTGGCGGGTCGCATCGCCGTGGCCGGTCCGGTTGCGGTCCTCGAAGAGCACCGTGCCGTCGGCGTCGACCAGCAGCGAACCGAACGGATCGTCGCCGTGCGTCAAGGCTTCGCCGGCCAATTCGACGCAGCGGGCCAGATAACCACGGTCGGATCAAAGTCTACGGCGCGCGCCGGGCAGCACCCGGCGCGCGCCGATAGGGACTTGACGGCCTTGGAACGCCTAAGTAGCGGTTGGGTCGGCGCCGGCGGTGAAGACCGCCTGCGCTGCCCCAGCCACGATCGAGGCGACCTTGAGCGCTTCCAACACCGCTTCGCGCCCGACGCCCGCCTCCCGGACGACCTGCTCGTGGGAGGCAACGCACGCTTGGCAGCCGTTGATCGCCGAGACTGCGAAGCTCCACAGCTCGAAGTTGGCCTTGTCGACCCCCGGGTTGCCGATGATGTTCATCCGCAACCCGGGCCGCAGGTCGTCGTAGCTGCCGTCCAGGAAGTGCCGACCACGGTAGAACACGTTGTTCATGCCCATGATCGACGCGGCGCCCAGGGCGGCCTGATAGGCCTCCGCCGACAGGTTGTCGGCGGCCTCGGCCCCGATCTCGGCCAGCACCGTGGCATTGCGAGTGGCCGCGGCGCTGGCCAGCAGGGCGCCCCAGAGCTGCTCCTCGTTCAGGACGGTGGTGCGGGCGATCGAACCCAGGTTGAGCTTGAGGTCCTTGGCGTACTCCGGGATGGCGTTCTTGAGGTTCTCGATACTCATATGCCTCCGATCAGAGCGATTCTTTGAGCAACTCGCCGGCGTTCAGGGTCGCCTCGCCCTTCTTCCAGTTGCAGGCGCACAGCTCGTCGGACTGCAGTGCGTCGAGCACCCGCAGCACCTCGTCGACGTTGCGGCCCACCGAGCCCGCCGTCACCGAGACGAACTGAATCTCGTTGTTGGGGTCGATGATGAAGGTGGCCCGGTCGGCGACGCCGTCAGAGTTGAGTACACCGGTCGCGGTCACCAGTTCGCGGTTGAGATCCGACAGCATGGGGAACGGCAGCGTCTTGAGGTCCTCGTGCTGGGCGCGCCAGTTGTAGTGCACGAACTCGTTGTCGGTCGAGGCGCCGAGAATCTGCGCGTCGCGGTCGGCGAACTCGTCGTTCAACTTGCCGAACGCCGCGATCTCGGTGGGGCAGATGAAGGTGAAGTCCTTGGGCCAGAAGAACACTACGCGCCACTTGCCGGCGTAGTCATCGCTGGTGATGGTGGTGAAGAAGTCGTCCGGACCCTTCGCGTCGACCTTCGACAGGTCGCCCGGGATCAACGCAGTGAGCCGGTAGGACGGGAACTGCTCGCCGATAGTCAACAGTGCCATGACACTCCTTGTGGTGTGAGATTTCTGCATTCGGGGCGCGTTCGACGCCCACACGCTCCATCGTGCCTTATCGCAATTAAAAATAAAAGGTGATACCACGCACTATAATTATCGGCATGACCGATGAAAGCTATCAGCCGACACTCGCCGGCCTGCGGGCATTCACCGCCGTGGCCGAGAAGCACCACTTCAGCCTGGCGGCGGCCGGGCTGGGCCTGAGCCAGTCGACGTTGTCGCAGGCCCTGTCGTCGTTGGAATCCGGCCTGGGCGTCCAACTGATCGAGCGCTCCACCCGGCGGGTCTTCCTGACCGCCGAGGGGCAGCAGTTGCTGCCCTACGCCCACGCGGTATTGGATGCGGCGGCACAGTTCTCGGCCGCCGCCGCCGGGGTGGCCGACCCGCTGCAGGGTGCCATGCGGCTCGGCCTGATCCCGACGGTGGCGCCGTATGTGCTGCCCGCCGTGCTGGCCGGATTGTCCGAACAACTGCCGGACCTGCGCCTGCGAGTGATCGAAGACCAGACCGAACGGCTGCTCACTGGTCTGCGTGAGGGCGCGGTCGACGCGGCCGTGCTGGCGCTGCCGGTTGAGGTGGCCGGACTGACCGAAATACCCATCTACGACGAGGATTTCGTGTTGGCGCTGCCTCCCGGCCACGTGCTGGCCGGCAAGCGCCGGGTGCCGCCGACCGCGCTGGCGGACCTGCCGCTACTGCTGCTCGACGAGGGTCACTGCCTGCGGGACCAGACCCTGGAGATCTGCCGCAACGCGGGCGTGCGGGCCGAGCTGGCCACCACCCGCGCCGCATCGCTGGCCACCGCGGTCCAGTGCGTCAACGGTGGGTTGGGGGTGACGTTGATCCCGCAGACCGCGGTGGCGGTCGAGGCCGAGCGCAACGGCCTGGCACTGGCTTCCTTTGCGCCGCCGGCGCCCGGCCGGCGAATCGGGCTGGTGTTTCGCAGCTCCAGTGGACGCGATGAGTCCTATCGGCGGTTGGCGGGCATCATCGGCCACGTCGTCGCGGCGGGTCACCGGGTCGAGCTGGTCTGTGGGGACGCCGTTTAGGCTGCACTGGTGATCTTGACGATCGAAGACGAGAACCGGGTTCGGACGTGCACGCTGAATCGCCCCGAGGCGCTCAACGCGTTCAACGAGGCGCTTTACGACGCCACCGCCGAGGCGTTGCTTGCCGCGGCCGACGACCCCGAGGTCGCGGTGGTGCTGATCACCGGGGCGGGTCGGGCGTTCAGCGCCGGCACCGACCTGGCCGAGATGCAGGCCATGGTGACCGACCCGGACTTCGTGCCCGGTAAGCACGGCTTCCGCGGTCTCATCTCCGCGCTCGGAAGCTTCCCCAAGCCGCTGATCTGCGCGGTCAACGGACTGGGCCTGGGGATCGGAACGACGATCCTGGGCTTCGCCGACCTGGCGTTCATGTCATCGACGGCCAGGTTGAAGTGCCCGTTCACCAGCCTGGGGGTGGCCCCGGAGGCGGCCTCGTCCTACCTGCTTCCGCAGTTGATGGGACGGCAGAACGCGGCCTGGCTATTGATGTCCTCGGAGTGGATTACCGCCGACGAGGCGCTGCGGATGGGCTTGGTCTTCGCGGTCTGCGAGCCCGACGGACTCCTGGCCGAGGCCCGTCGGCATGCGGAAGTGCTTGCTTCCCGACCGATTTCAAGTCTGATGGCAGTCAAGAGCGCGATGGTCGAGCCGACTCGGGCGCAGACGCTGGCTGCGGTTGAGCGGGAGAACGCGTTCTTCGCCGAACTCTTGGGTGGTCAGGCCAACGCCGATGCGCTGGCCGAATTCACCGGTCGGCGCAGCGGCGAATCAGTGTGATCCGACGGGGCTGATGTCCAGCGCGAGGCGCCGCAGCGCCCCGTCGTCGGCCGCGGTGGGCGTCGCGGCCAGGGTGGCTTCGATAATGCCGCGAACGGTGCAGCGGCACCGGCCGCAGTCGCCACCCGCGCCGCACATTGCCGCAACCTCTTTCGATGTCGAGGCCCCGGCGGCGACGGCATCGGACACCATCTGATTGGTGGCTCCGACACACAGGCATACGTACATGCGATACCCCTACCGACCGTCGCCCACGGGTGCCATCAGATCGATCGAGGTGGCGAATTTCCCGACGAACGGCCGGGGGTAGCCACCGGTTCCGATGCCGGACATCCATTCCGCGGCGCTGTCCGGGTGGTCGATCCATCGCTGTGCACTTGCTGCACTGTCGATTTCCAGCAGCGTCATCACCTCATGCCTGTCGTCGACTGCCTGATACACCCACACTTTGCGCACTCCCGCGCCGGCGAACCGGTCCAACCCGGCATGCACCTTGGCCATCAGGTCGGCGGGGTCGGCGATGGTGGCAACCGCGCCGACGATCACCTCCGAACCGTCGCGCCCATGCGGCGGTCCCAGCTTCCGCTCTCGTCCGTCGAGCCTCGCTGAACCGTCCGGCTTGTCACCTGGGGGGATCAGGTTGATCTTCTCGGTGACCTCGCCGGCGAAGATCGCGGGCAGATCGTTGACCCCGGAGCGGTCGAACCAGGCGAATACGGCGGGGGACCGCAACAACTCCTTGACCGAGACTCGGTGTCGCAGGCCGATCGTGACCAGCACGCGGTCCGGTTCGAACTCCGAGGTGTAGAGCACCGCATGGCGGGCGCCCAGGTCGAGCAGCGGGGAATGGTCCTGCTGGATCAGCGACCAGGTCCGGTCCACGTCGTCGACCCGATAGTCCAGCGCCAGCACCAACGAATGCGGATCGTTGTGCTGCGAGAGGTCGCTGCCCGAAATACCGACACGATTGCCGGGCGAAACGAGTCTCATATTAGTAGAGTCTAACCTAAGTAAGGCGCACCTTGCGCGGGTCCGGAGATGTACGGCGATCTCACACTCGCCCGAAGACCCCATAGCGGTGCGGCGATTCGACGCGCCGAGACGCGGGTAAACACCCTCCGGCGGGCCCTGGCCTGCACTAGATTTGAATCTGGCGCGTTACGGCGATGATTCAAGCTCCGTCCGTCGCGGCCGGCATGCGAGGTTCTTCACATCAGAGGAGAGATCATGCAAGGCGACCCCGAGGTTCTCAAACTTCTCAACGAGCAGCTGACCAGCGAGCTGACCGCGATCAACCAGTACTTCTTGCACGCGAAGATGCAGGACAACTGGGGTTTCACCGAGCTGGCCGGCCACACCCGCGAAGAGTCGATGGAGGAGATGCGCCACGCCGAGACGGTCACCGACCGGATTCTGGTGCTCGGCGGCCTGCCGAACTATCAGCGCATCGGGTCCCTGCGCATCGGGCAGACCCTGCGCGAACAATTCGAGAGCGACCTGGCGCTGGAGATCGATGTGCTCAACCGGTTGCGGCCCGGGATCGTGATGTGCCGTGAGAAGCAAGACAGCACCACCGCTCAGATTCTTGAAACCATCCTGGCCGACGAGGAATCCCACATCGACCACCTGGAAACCCAACTGGAGCTGATGGACAAGCTCGGCGAGGCGCTGTACTCGGCGCAGTGCGTCTCCCGCCCGCCGTCGTGATCGACGCAGCCGGAGTATGACCGTATCGACGCCGGTCGCCGACGATGCGCGACCAGCGCCGGTCAGCCCGCACCGTCGTAACCTGATCTTCTGCGCGATCGTTTTCGGCCTGCTGATGGCCGCGCTCGACCAGACCATCGTGGCAACCGCCTTGCCGACGATCGTCTCGGATCTGGGCAACGCAGGGCATCAGTCGTGGGTCGTCACCAGCTACCTGCTGACGTCCACGATCGCGACCATTCTGGCGGGCAAGCTCGGCGACCTGTTCGGCCGCAAGCGGGTGTTCCAAGCCGCGGTGGTCTGCTTCGTGACCGGGTCGGTGCTGTGCGGGTTGTCCGCGTCGATGGAAATGCTGGTCGGCGCCCGGGCGCTGCAGGGTATCGGCGGGGGCGCGATCACCGTGACCGCCGCTGCACTGATCGGCGAAGTGATTCCACTGCGCGACCGGGGCCGCTACCAGGGCATGCTGGGCGCGGTTTTCGGGGTCACCACCGTGATCGGTCCACTGTTGGGCGGGTATGTCACCGACTACCTGACCTGGCGCTGGGCGTTCTGGATCAACGTTCCGATCTCAGTGGTCGTGCTGGCCGTGGCCGGCGTCGCGATCCCGGCTTTGGCGGGCCGAACCAAGCCTGTCATCGACTACGCCGGGATCGTGCTGGTCGGGTTGGGCGCCACCGGATTGACGCTGGCCACCAGCTGGGGCGGCAATCGCTACGCCTGGGGATCGCCGGTGATCATCGGATTGTTCGCCGGGTCGGTGGTGGCGCTGGCGCTGTTCGCCCTCGTGGAGAGCCGTGCCGCCGCGCCCATCCTGCCGGCTCGGCTCTTCGCCGACCCGGTCTTCGCGGTGTGCTGCGTGCTGGCATTTGTGGTGGGCTTCGCGATGCTGGGCGCGCTCACCTTCCTGCCCACCTTCATGCAGTACGTCGACGGTGTCTCGGCGACCACCTCGGGCCTGCGCACCCTGCCGATGGTGGTGGGCATGCTGCTGACCTCCACCGGCAGCGGCGCCCTTGTGGGACGTACCGGCCGCTACAAGATCTTTCCGGTGGTCGGCACCGCGCTGATGACGATCGCATTCGCGCTGATGTCGCAGATGGACGCCAGCACCCCGGCGCTGCTGCAGTCGCTCTACCTGGTCATTCTCGGTGCGGGCATCGGGTTGTCGATGCAGGTCCTGGTGCTCGTCGTGCAGAACACGTCGAGCTTCGCCGACCTCGGGGTCGCCACCTCCGGGGTGACATTCTTCCGAACCATCGGCAGTTCGTTCGGCGCCGCCGTGTTCGGGTCGCTGTTCGTGAACTTCTTGGGCCGCCGGCTGGGTTCTGCCCTGAGCGCCGCCGGAGTGGCGGCCGACGCGGCCGCCTCGCCCGAGGCGCTGCACCGGCTCGCACCGCAGCAGGCGGAGCCGATCGTGCAGGCCTACGCGGACTCACTCGGCCAAGTTTTCCTGTGGGCGGCGCCGGTGGCGCTGCTCGGGTTCGTGCTGGCACTGTTCCTGCGCGAGGTGCCGCTCAAGGAGCTGCGCGACAGCGCGGTCGACCTCGGGGACGGGTTCGGCATGCCCACCACCGCCTCGTCGGACGATCTGCTGGAGAACGCGATCGGGCGACTGTTGCGCAAAAACGAACCTGGGATGCGGCTGCGCTCCATCGCGCTGCGGCCGGACTGCCAGCTCGACGTCGCCGGTTTGTGGACGGTGCTGCGGATCTACCGGTACACGCAGGTGTTTCGGACGGCGCGGCTCAGTGACATCGGCAAGCGCCTGAGGGTGCCCTACGAGATCCTCGAACCCACCGTCGATCAGCTGGTGGCGCAGGGTTATGTGCTGCGCGACGGCGATCACCTCGGTCTCACCCGGGCCGGTCTGCGCCAGGTCGGGTTCGTATCCTCACTGGTGCAGAGTTGGGTGGTCGACAAGCTGGCTCGTTCGCCGGGATTCGAGGGCCGCCCGGATCGTGCCGAGGTTTCAGCCGCGCTGGAGCGGATCGCGCGCCGGGCCGTCATCGATCCCGATGATGCGGGGGAGTCCGCGGAGTTCACCAGCACTGGCCACGCCTGAGGACAAAGCCCACTAGATTGACCGCTATGAGCCGAATCGGGGATTTCGCCGCAGATGACGTAATGGGCTGGATGGTCAAATCGCCCGACCTGGCAGCGGGAATCGGCGGATTCAGTTCAGCGGTGTACAACAACGGCCGGCTGCCGATGCGCACCCGCGAGCTGGCCCGGATGGTGATCGCCTTCGACAACGAGTGCACGGTGTGCGTCAAGACCCGTGACGCCGACGGCCCGGCGGCCGGGGTTGACGAGGACCTCTACGAGCACGTGTCGCAGTGGCGCACCTGGCCGGGCTACAGCCCCCAGGAGCGGCTCGCCGCCGAGTTCGCCCACCGCTTCGCCACCGACCACACCGGCCTGCGCGACGACGAGGACTTCTGGTCGCGGTGCGCCGAGCACCTCAGTGACGAACTGCTGGCCGACCTCGCGCTGTCGTGTGCACTCTGGCTGGGCATGGGGCGGCTGCTGCGCACCCTGGACATCGGGCAGGCCTGCGCGCTGACCCTGCCCAGCAGGGCCTGATCGCGGCTCAGACCAGGCCGGTAGCGTCGAATATCCACGACATGTCGGCCTAGGCAAGGTCTTCCAGCCAGGTCGGCGGCAGCGCGGTCTCCCCGGTGGCCCAGTTCCACGTCTCTGAGTGCTCGTAGAGCACGTCGGGGCACTCGGGCGCAGCACATCACCGGCCGGAATATACGCCCGCGCGGACAGCTGCCGGGAGCCCAACGGGTGGGGAGTTTTAGAGTCTGGTGCGGAGGTGGGCATGGCGGATCTTCGGATGACGCGAAAAGTCGGATTGGTGTTGACGGCAGCCGCTGCGGCAGGGGCCGCCGGCGTCGCGGTGCGGAAGTTCGGCGGCCGGCGCGCCCGCCAGAGCAACCCGTCGCCGTTGAATCCCGAGTGGACCGCGCCGCCCGCACGTTTCGGCGTGGGGATACGGCGCAATGTCGCTGTGCAGATGAGCGACGGCGTCGTGCTGCGCGCCAACATCCACTATCCGACCGTCCCGGAGACCGGCGCCCCCGCCGACGGCCCGTTCCCGGTGCTGTTGTCGGTGACCCCCTACGGCAAGTTGGCGCCGCCGCCGGCGGCACAGCTGGGCGGCGGTCCGTCACCGCATCTGATTCGGCGGGGCTACATCGAGGTCATGGTCGACGTCCGTGGCACCGGGGCGTCCGGTGGCTCGTTCGAGATGTTCGGCCCAGACCAGACGCGCGACGGTGTCGAGCTGGTCACGTGGGCAGCCACGCTGCCCAACTCCAATGGCCGAGTCGGCATGTTCGGTATCTCCTACCTGGCGATCAACCAGTTGTTCACCGCGGCGGCGGTCGGCCCGGACTCGCCACTCAAGGCGATCTTCCCGGTGATGGCCGCCAACGACTTCTACCGAGATGCCGCCGCCATGGGTGGGGTGTCGCACCTGCGGACGATAAGCGCCTACGGCTCGGTGTACACGCTGCTCAACGTGATCAACCCGGCGATGGAATTCTTCACTCCCGGCAGTCACTCGCGGCCCCGCGCCGGCGGCCTGGCCGCGGTGCGCCAGCGCGGCAAAGACCAGCGCGGCTATTTCGGGCCGTTGATCGCCGAGGCGCGCAACGGCGGTGACGCCGCCTACGACGGCCCATTCTGGGACACCATGCGGCCCGATTTGGTGCTGCCCGAAATCGCCGCCAACAACGTGGCGGTCTTCCTCACCGGCGGCTGGCACGACGCCTTCCAGCGTGGCGCACCGCTGAACTACGCGGCGCTGCAAAACGCATACACCGGCCGTCCCGCGAATGCGCCGATGCAGCCCGGACAACCCGTGACCGACCGAATCAAACTGATGATGGGGCCCTGGTACCACGTCTCGGACTACGACGGTCTGCACCTGCTGGATCTGCAGCTGCGCTGGTTCGACTACTGGCTGAAAGATGATGCTGCGGCGGAGATTTCGGGTCCACCGTTCACCTTTCAAGCGATCGGCGACCGCCGCTGGTATCACACCCGCGAGTACCCGATTCCCGAGGCGACACCGACCCGGCTGTACCTGTCGCAGGCCGGTCGGTTGACCGCCGAGGCTGCCGCCGAGCAGTCCCTCGCCGCGTTGCCGTACCGCTCGCACGGTCCGGTGTCCGGGCGCAGTCTCGAACAGTGGTCGTTGGGGCTGAACAGTTTCGCCACCGCTGCCGCCGGCGGCCGTACCCGACACGACCAGGACAACCGCCGGGTGCAACGGGGAGCCCTGACCTACACGACCGAGGCGTTCGACTCGCCGACACTGATCGCCGGACCGATCACGCTGCGCGTGCAGGCGAGCGCCGACACCACCGAGACACTCTGGGTCGCCCACCTCGACGATGTTGCACCCGAGGGGGGCAGTCGCCCGCTGACCCTGGGCGCCCTACTCGGCTCGCACCGCGACTTGGACCCGGACCGTACCTGGTACCTGCCGGATGGCACCGTGCTGCGCCCGCACCACATCAGCACCCGGTCGGCGGTGCGGCCGGTGGAACCGGGGGAGCTGACCGCCTACGACATCGAGATCTTCCCGACCGCGGCGCTGCTCGCGCCGGGGCACCGGTTGCGACTGACGTTGACCACCTACGATTTCCCGCACCTGGTACCGACGGCGTCCACCCGCCGGGCGCTGGCGGGCGGTCTCTACCAGGTGTATCAGGGCGGTCCCACCCCGTCGTTCCTGCTGCTGCCGCTGGCCGACCCGGACCAGATCGACTAGGACTCTGCTGGGCCTTCTACGACGTCGCGGATTCGCTCCAGAGTGCGTCGCATATCGCGAATGTTGTTGCGCTGGCGTAGGAAACCGCCGAATACGTAGTAGTACACGGTGGTGAGGAAGGAATTGGCCAGCCTGAACGACTCGGTGACGTTGGTGCCATCCGCAGCGGGGGTGAGCTCGTAGCGCCATCGGTTCACCGCACGGTCGCCGGCGAGCACCGCGAAGCCGAATACCCGGTTCGGTTCGCACTCGGTGACTCGACAGGTGGTCCAATACACCGGCCCGATCCCGTTGCGCCGCACATGCCCACGGAATCGCGCACCCACCGCGGGCCCGTCGGCGCCGTCGAGCCATTGCGCCTCAAAGGTCTCCGGAGAAAACTTCCCGATGTTACGAACGTCGGCCACCAGATCCCAGATCCGCTCGGCCGGGGCCGCCATATGAACTGTCGCCGAACCCTGCATGGTCGCCATCCAATCACGTCGGCGATGCCACGGTAACCCTATCTGGACAAAGCACTGGGCCCCACCCGGAAGCGGATGGGGCCCAGTGATAAGACCGCTGCGGTCGGTGCAGACCTAGCTGCCGCCGCCGCTGGCGCCCAGGTGGCTCTGCAGGTCCGGCTTCATGGCCTGCAGCTGCTGGCCCCAGTACTCCCAGCTGTGGGTGCCGTAGTCCGGGAAGTTGAAGACCGCGTTGTTGCCACCGGCGGCGATGTAGAGGTCCTGGAACTTCTTGTTCTGGCCGATCATGAAGTTGCCCTCGAGGAACGTCGCGGGGAGGTTGTCGCCGCCCAACTCGTTCGGACGACCGTTACCGCAGTAGACCCACAGGCGGGTGTTGTTGGCGACCAGCTTGGCGACGTTGACCGTCGGGTCGTTACGCAACCAGGCCGGGTCGTCGTCCGGGCCCCACATGTCTTCCTTCTTGTAGCCACCGGCGTCACCCATGGCCAGACCGATCCAGCTCTTGCCATCCGAGGGGTTGATGTAACCCGACAGCGAGCCGGCGTAGGTGAACTGGTTGGGGTGGTAGATCGCCAGCGTCAGCGCCGACGCACCGGCCATCGACAGGCCGACCGCGGCGTTGCGGCTCTGGCTCACGCCGTACTCCGAAGCCAGGTAGGCCGGCAGCTCGCTGGTGAGGAAGGTCTCCCACTTGTAGGTGGAGCAGCCCGCCTTGCCGCACGCCGGCTTGTACCAGTCGCTGTAGAAGCTGGACTGGCCACCGACCGGCATGATCACCGAGATGCCCGACTGGTAGTACCACTCGAAGGCCGGGGTGTTGATGTCCCAGCCGTTGAAGTCGTCCTGGGCCCGCATGCCATCGAGCAGGTACAGGCCCGGGGAACCCGAACCACCGCTCTGGAACTGGACCTTGATGTCACGCCCCATACCTGCCGAAGGCACCTGCAGGTACTCGACCGGCAGACCCGGCCGGGAGAACGCCGATGCGGTCGCCTCGCCACCTGTCAGGCCGATCAGGCCCGGCAGCGCTGCGGCAGCTACCGCGCCGACTAAAAGTCGGCGTGCCCAGCGCAATCCCTTGCTCACGTCTGTCATTCCTGCCCCTTGTCGTCGTGCTGTGGACCGTTCAATCTTCCGATCGCGACGCCACGCGCGCCACCACTTCGGCATCGGCCCTTACAAGCAGCAACGGCCGCAATTTGCAAATCAAGCGGCCGTCTAAAGGATCCGACTCGCACATAGCATACCCGATTTCCGGCCGGTACCCGGTTAGGACAAGCGTGACGACACGCGTAGGCTCCCCTCCGGTAAGCCGACAAGACCACACGGTCCTGAGCTGTCCCCGGTCCGTTCCTCCAGCCCCGCCGATCCCGTTCACGGGCCCGGTGAAGGCCGTGAGCAGGCGTGGTGACATTGCAGATCAGGACGATTGGGGCACGCGATTTTGGACACCGTACTGGGGCTGGCGATCACGCCGTCGACCATCGGCTGGGTCATGGCCGATGCCGGGGGCTTGAGCTGCCCGACGGTTATCGGTGAAGAGGTGGGTGTCGCTGCCGGCGACGCCGGACCCGACGCGGTAGATCTGGCGGCACAAGCGGCGGCGGTGGCTGGCCGGGTACGCACCATGCTGGCCTCCCGCGGCGAACGACTGCACGGCGTGGCAGTGACCTGGAGCGATGAAGCGGCCGTCGGCGCCGCGCTGCTGCTCGAGTCGCTGGCGGCCGCCGACTTCGAACACGTGGTTCCGGTGCGCTACAGCCAGGCCGCCATGTCGCTGACCACCGGAATCGGCCCCCAACACGCACCGGTCGCGGTCTGTGTCGTCGAAGCCAATGTGGCCACCTTGGTCCTGTCTGACCGGACGGATTCGCCCGAATCGATCGTCACCGCCTGCCCGATCAGCTGCCTCGACGATGTGACCGGCTGGCTGGGCGACACCGTGGCTTCGGTCGGTCAGCGCCCGGAAATGCTCATGGTGGCTGGATCGGTGCGGGGCATGGACCGGCTCGGGCGCCGTTTGGAGTCCGCGCTTTCGATACCGGTCTTCGTCCTGGGCGGGGTGTTTCAGGCATTGGCAGCAGGGGCGGCCCAGGCCCTGGCTCCACATGCCGAGTTGGCCTGGGCGACGCATGAGGCGCCCGCGGCCGGCGTGGAGGTCGGCAACTTCGGCCGGCGCCGGGTGCGGTCACTGTCCTATGCCGGAGCCCTGCTGATGCTGACGGCGGGATCGGTGACGTTCGTGGCCTCGGTCGCGGCCGCGCTGAGCTTGCAGCTCGGCCCGAGCAGGACAGGGCCGGATCCGGCTCCGCCTCAGCGCGTGACGGTGGCGCGCGTCGCGGTGCCCGCCGCACCAGCACAGGCGGCCGCCCCGGCCCTGCCGCCGCCTGCCGCACCCGCGCCCCCGAGCGAGACCTCGGAGGAGGCGCCCACCGAATTGGGTTCGCTGTGGGACGCACCGCCGGCCGGCCCGGACCTGCAGGAATCGGCGCCAGCTGGCGCCCCCTCGCTGCTGCAACGCGTTCGCGACCGCATCCACGGCCTACCCGGCCGCTGAATCAGGCTCCGTCGGCCGAGACGGCGCCCGAGAAGGACACCGTCACCTCGTCGGCGACTTGCATGGCTCCCATGAGCATCGAGTAGCGCCGCACACCGAAGTCGCTGTGCAGCACCCGGCTGTCGCCGGCGACCTGCCAGGACCCGTCTGGTTGACCGGTCACCCGAGTCTCGATGACGTGCGGCTTGCGCCGGCCACAGATCTCCAGCTCTCCGGTCAGCCGATAGCCGTCATCGGTCGGTTCGACGTCGCTGGATCCGAACCGGATCAGTCGATGCTTGTTGCTGTCCAGGCATTTGAGTGCATTGCTGCGGATCAGCGCCTTCTCCGGTGCGGTCAGCGGCGTCATTCCGCCGTCGCCGCGCAATACGCGCAGCGAGTCCACCTCGACGGTCAGCTCCACGGCCGTAGGCCGACCGCCGGACGACGACACGGTTGCGTCCCAGCGTTCCATCTCGATGGTGAGCCGATGGCCCATCTTTGCCGCCCGCCCCGCCACACCGGTGCGGACCAGTAGCTGGCCGTGTGATGCGTCGAGCTGCCACTGCGTTCCGGTCACCCGCGGCACTCTAGCGGGCCAGGCCCGCGGGCTTTCGCCGGATTCGCGCTGGCGTGCGACGAACACCCGTTAGTCTCTGACGAATGATTCGCGAACTAGCCGCAGCTGTTGTCCTCGCTGGCGCCGCGGGCGCAGCCGCAGTTACCGGCGCGCCGGCCGCCGGCGCCTACCCGGGTGACGTGCCGGGTATGGTCGACGGCCAGCGCCAGCACGATGCCTGCTACAGCTGGGAGCGCTTCATCTACGGCCACGGCCCCAACGGCCAAGCGCTGGCATGCCACTTCATCGCCAACCAGTGGCCGCCCCAGGAGACCGGGTTCTGGGTGATCTCCTACCCGCTCTACGGGGTGCAGGACATCGGTTCGCCGTGCCCGAACCCGCAGTCGGCCGCGCAATCACCCGACGGGCTGCCGTTGTTGTGCCTGGGCGCGCGGGGCTGGCAGCCCGGTATCTACACCGGAGGCATCGGCCCCTACTTCCCACCGGGGATCGCCCAGGTCGGGTAACCGCGCCCGACGCATCCGCCGGTCAGGCTCTGCCCAGACTGGTGCGCTAGCTTCGAGCGGGCGACGGCCGCTCACGGTAAGGAGCAGCGCAGCATGCAACTGGGGATGATCGGTCTGGGCCGAATGGGCGCCAATCTCGTTCGGCGGATGGTCGACGGCGGTCATGAATGCGTCGTCTACGACCACAACGCCGACGCGGTCAGCGCATTGGCCACCGAGGCCAACACCACGGGGGTGTCGTCGTTGGCCGAGCTCGCGGCGCAGCTGTCCGCTCCGCGGGTGGTGTGGGTGATGGTGCCCGCCGGTGCCATCACCACGGGAGTCATCGAAGAACTAGCCGGCACCCTGTCGGCGGGCGACATCGTCATCGACGGCGGAAACTCCTATTACCGCGACGACATCGCGCACGCAAAGATATTGGCCGACAAGGGTATTCATCTGCTCGATTGCGGTACCAGTGGCGGCGTGTGGGGTCGCGAACGGGGTTACTGCCTCATGGTCGGCGGGGATCGGGCGGCGTTCGACCATGTCGAGCCGATCTTCGCCACCGTGGCTCCGGGGGTGAACGCGGCCCCGCGCACCCCGGGGCGCGAGGGCGAGATCTCGCAGGCCGAGAACGGTTACCTGTACTGCGGCCCGTCGGGGGCCGGGCACTTCGTGAAGATGGTGCACAACGGTATCGAGTACGGGATGATGGCCTCGATTGCCGAGGGGCTCAACATCTTGCACCACGCCAACATCGGCAAGCAGGATCAGCAGGGTGATGCCGAAACCGCGCCGTTGAGCAATCCCGAGTTCTATCAGTACGACATCGACATCGAGCAGGTCACCGAGGTCTGGCGGCGGGGCAGCGTGATCGGTTCCTGGCTGCTGGATCTGACCGCCAGCGCGTTGCAGCAGTCGCCGGCGTTGGAGGAATTCGCCGGCCGGGTCTCCGATTCCGGCGAGGGCCGGTGGACCGTTATCGCCGCCATCGACGAGGGCGTCCCCGCTCCGGTGCTCACCACCGCGCTGTATGCGCGGTTCGCCTCCCGCCAGTTGTTCGAGTTCGGCGCGAAGGTGCTCTCGGCCATGCGCAAGCAGTTCGGCGGGCACGACGAGAAGTCGGAGTGACCGGCCCGGCCTGAACGCCGCAGAGCGGTCCCACCGATCCTGGCCGCTCTGCGCCCTGACGTGCCAGTATGGGGAATGCCGCGGCGACGGCGGGAAACCCAGATAACTGGTGCTCCGGTGCTGGCCGGTAGCGACAGGGCGACCGTGCGGGTGATCGCCCTGATCGTGCTGTTGTTCGCGGCCGGCGCCACGACTCGCGGGTATCTTCCCGGCACCGCGCCCGAGCCGCGCCGCACCAGCGCCGCAGGCACGGTGGAACCGATTGTGTTGGCGGCGCTGTTGGCGGTCTCCGGTGCCATCATCGCGGTCGCTGTCGTGCACCGGACCCGCCATCAACGCGCGAGGGCCGGCAGCATCGGCCAGCTGTCCCTGACCGCTGGAGCGGGCGGAGGACCGGTCTGGCGCGCGGTGCTGATCGGGGTGGCGGCGCTGGCGTTGTGGCTGCTGACGATTCTGCTGCTGGCCAAGCTCGGCGGCGGGCACCGTGTCGAGATCCCGACGGAGGTGCCCGGGACGGGTCAGACATCGCCGGGCACACCCGGCGCACCGTCGCCGCCGCCGTCGGCGGCGCCCGGCGGATTGACCGGTGGCGCATCGGCCTATCTGCTGGCCGTCGCAACCCTGCTGCTGGCTCTGTTCGCCACCGCGGTCGTCGCCGCACGCGCCCGGCGCCCGCATCCCACACCGCCCGAGGCGATCGTGATACCTACGACGGCGAGCGAGCCGAGTGCCGGCGAAAATCTCGTCCGGGCAGCGGAACTCGGCCTGTCCCGGATCGTCGATCGCAGTCGTGAGCCACGGGCGGCGATCATCGCCTGCTACGCGGTGATGGAACACCACCTCGGAGCCGTTTCCGATGTCGCACCGCGTGCCTTCGACACCCCCACCGAAGTGCTGGCGCGAGCTGTCGAACACCATGCGCTGCCCGCGGACAACGCGACCCGGCTGGTGGAGCTGTTCAGCGAGGCGCGCTTCAGCGCCCACCTGATGACCGAGTCCGATCGCGCCGATGCGATCGCCGCGCTGCGGCGGGTTCTCGACGAATTGCGGAATCCACGATGAAAACGCTTGCTCTGCAGGGTGTTCTGCTGATCGCCGGCGCTGAACTGGTGGCGCTGAGCAGCCACCAGCGTCAGCTGCTACTCGGGGCGGCGGCCCTGCCGGTATTCGGGATCCGGCGTCTGCTGACCACCGGAGGTTCGAGGCCACCCGCCGAGCCGGTGGTTACCGATGAGCCCGGGGAGGCCCTGCGCCGGTGGCGGACTGGAACCGAAGCCAGAATTCGCTGGTCGGAATCGAGCCGAGCAGATTGGGATCGGCGGTGGCGGCCGATCCTGGCTCGACGGTACGAGGTCTCGACCGGCCAGGGCAGGGCCAAGGACCCCGCTGCGTTCGGTGCCACCGGGGCGTTGTTGTTCGGCGACGAGCTGTGGCCGTGGGTCGATCCGGGCAATGTGGCGCCCACCGGAGACAGGGGGCCCGGCCCCGGACGCGCTGTGCTGGAGGAGATCCTGTGCCGCATGGAGGAGCGATGAGCACCGGGCTGTCCGGCGCGGCGGCCACCACCGGGGAACGCTGCACCGCGGTGCTCGACGAGATCGAACGAGCCGTGGTGGGCAAGCGGTCCGCGCTCACCCTCATTCTGACCACAGTGCTCGCCGGCGGGCATGTGCTCATCGAGGACTTGCCGGGCCTGGGCAAGACCTTGATCGCACGGTCGTTCGCGGCCGCGCTCGGACTGGACTTCATCCGGGTGCAGTTCACCCCGGACCTGCTGCCCGCCGACCTGCTCGGCACGACCGTCTACGACATGTCCTCGGGCCGTTTCGAGTTCCGTCGCGGGCCGATCTTCACCCACCTGGTGCTGGCCGACGAGATCAACCGGACACCGCCCAAGACTCAGGCGGCCCTACTGGAGGCGATGGCCGAAGGCCAGGTCAGCATCGATGGCAACACGCATCGCTTGCCGTCGCCGTTCATCGTGCTGGCCACCGACAACCCGATCGAGTACGAGGGCACCTACCCGCTGCCGGAGGCGCAACTGGATCGGTTCGCGATCAGGCTGCGCCTGGGCTATCTCTCGGAGCAGGGCGAGGCGGCCATGTTGCGCCGGCGTCTGGACCGCGGCGCCTCCTTAACGACGGTGCACAAGGTGATCGACGCCGAGGACCTGGTGGCGATGCGCGAATCGGTGGAACAGGTCAGTGTGCATGACGATGTGCTGCGCTACGTGGTGTCGCTGGCCACCGGAACCCGGCGCCACCCGCAGGTGGCGGTGGGGGCCAGCCCGCGGTCGGAACTCGATCTGGTCCAGCTCGCTCGTGCCCGCGCCCTGCTGCTCGGCCGCGACTACGTGATCCCCGAGGACGTCAAAGCCTTGGCCACGTCGGCGATCGCACACCGGATCACGCTACGACCGGAGATGTGGGTGCGCCGAGTCCAGGGCGCCGATGTGGTGGAGGAGCTGCTGCGGCGGCTGCCGGTGCCGCGCACCCCGGAGGCGACGCCGACGTGACCCAAGACCCCGACCTGTTCGAGATGGACGTCGTCATGCATTGGCAGGCATCAGCATTCGCCAAGGCGGTGGCCAGCGGTGCCGCGCTGGCACTAGTGGTGGCCGTGGGCGCATCGCGCTGGCAGCTGATCGCCTTCGCCGCGCCATTGCTGGCAGTGCTGTGCTCGCTGGACAGTCAGCGACCCGTTGCCGCGTTGCGGATATACGCCACACCGGCGGTGCAACGCTGCTTCGAAGCCGAGTCCGTCGAATTGGCTGTCGGCGCAACGGCATCGGATTCCGATGTGGCTGAAGTGGGACTGGTGGTGTCGGCGCATCCGGCACTTGCTCTCGAGATCGCTGAGTCCACCGTCGCGTCCGAGTGCCGAAAAGCGGTAACTGCCATCGCCGGACGCTGGGGCCGGTATCCCATTCGTGTCACCGTGGGTGCCGTGGGCCGAGGTGGTCTGCTGGTCGGGACGGGAACCGTCGACGTCGCCGAGGTCACCGTGTTCCCGCTGGCGCCGCCGCAGTCCACGCCGGTCCCGCACAGTGACCTGCTCGACCGGGTCGGAACCCACCTGACCCGGCATACCGGCCGCGGGGTGGAGTACGCCGACATCCGCGCCTATGTGGCCGGCGATCCGCTGCGTTCGGTGAATTGGCCGGTCAGCGCACGACGCGGGAGCCTGCATGTGACCCAGCGGTTGACCGATCGCGGCGCCGACGTGGTGGTGCTGATCGACGCCTACCCGCAGCCTGCCGGCCCGGCGACCGCGGCAACCGAGCGGTCGGTCCTGGGCGCGGCGCAGGTGGTGCAGACCGCCTTGCGCAATGGCGATCGTGCCGGGGTGGTCATTCTTGGTGGCCGCCACCCGCGGTGGACCGGCGCGGAGATCGGGCAGCGCCAGTTCTATCGCATCGTCGACGCTGTTCTGGGTGCCGGCGACAAAGTCGAGTCGACCACCGGCACGCTGGCACCCCGGGCCGCGGTCCCGGCGGGCGCGGTGATCATCGCGTTCTCCACGCTGCTGGACACCGAATTCGCGCTGGCACTGACCGATCTGCGTAAGCGGGGCCACGTGGTGCTCGCGGTCGACGTACTGGGCGGCTCGCCGTTCGAGAACGACCTGGATCCGTTGGTGGCCCGGATCTGGACGTTGCAGCGCAGTGCCATGTATCGCGACATGGCCAGCCACTCGAACAGGCGATGCGCTTGGGGACGCAGCGGCGCAGACCCGCGACGGTGCGTTGATGGCACGGTCGTCCGGAGTCGACTCGCCGCTGTCGCTGGCGCTGTCGGGTCTGTGCGGTCTGGCGATGGCAGCGGTCGCCGGTGCGGGCGCCTCGGGCCTGGCGACGATTGCGGCGCTGCTGGCCGCCGGCACGGTGCTACTCGGGCTCCGGTGGCGAGTCGCGGCGACGATGGCGGTGCTGTTTGCGGTCGTCGCGATCGGCCTGTCCGATCCGCCCACCGTCGCGGCGGCGGTGGCCGGTCTGGCCGCGGTCGGCTACCTTACGCTGCGGCACGTCGGTGTGATGCCGCTTCCGACGTTGATCTTCGCGGTCGGGTTCACCGTCGCGGGGTTAGTCGCGACGGCGTTCCCGTGGCAGCTTCCTTGGCTACCGCTGCTGGCGCCGTTCGCGGTATTCGGCCTTTACGCCGTTGCCGCACAACCGTTTCTGCGCACGTCTGGAGGCGCCGAGCGGTAGCCGATCAGACGCCCGATGCCTCGTTGAGGGCTTCCAGGGTGCCGGTGGCCTCGAGGTACTCCTGAATCCACCGCTCGATGACGGTCGCGGTCTTCTCCACCTTGGTGAACTGGCCGACAACCTGACCGACCGGGTTGAACGCGACGTCGACGCTCTCGTTCGGGTACTTGTTCGTCGCACGCACGGCCATACCGGAGACCATGTACTGCAGCGGCATTCCCAGCGGCTTCGGGTTCTCCGGAGCTTCCCAGGCCTCGGTCCAGTCGTTGCGCAGCATCCGGGCCGGCTTGCCGGTGAAGGAGCGGCTGCGCACGGTGTCGCGGCTGCCCGCCTTGATGTACGCCGCGTGCTGGGCCTCCGTGTTCGAGGACTCTTCGACCATCAGCCACTGCGAACCGGTCCACGCGCCCTGCGCGCCCAATGCCACGGCCGCCGCGATCTGCTGGCCGCTCCCGATGCCGCCCGCCGCCAGCACCGGTACCGGTGCGACTGCCTTGACGACCTCGGGCCACAGCACGATCGAGCCCACCTCGCCGCAGTGGCCGCCCGCCTCGCCGCCCTGAGCGATGATGATGTCCACACCGGCCGCGGCGTGCTTCTGTGCCTGTCGGGCAGAGCCGCACAGCGCGGCGACCTTGCGGCCCGCCTCGTGGATGTGCTTGATCATGTCCGCCGGGGGAGTCCCGAGCGCGTTGGCGATCATCGTCACCTTCGGGTGCTGCAGCGCGACCTCGACCTGCGGAGTGGCGGTCGCCTCGGTCCAGCCGAGCAACTGCAGGCTGTCCGCGTCGGCGCCCTCGACCGGCACACCGTGGTCGGCGAGCAGCTTCTTGCCGAAGTCCAGGTGCTGCTGGGGCACCAGCTTGCGCAGCGAGTCGGCCAGATCCTCGGCGGACTGCCCGGAGTCCATACCCTCGTACTTGTTCGGAATGACGATGTCGACACCGTACGGGTGGTCGCCGATGTTCTCGTCGATCCACTTCAGCTCGATCTCGAGCTGCTCCGGGGTAAAGCCCACCGCGCCCAACACCCCGAAACCACCGGCCTTACTCACCGCGACGACAACGTCGCGACAGTGGGTAAAGGCGAAGATCGGGAACTCGATGCCGAGTTCGTCGCAGAGGGGAGTGTGCATGACGGACTCCTTCACGGGGCGTGGAATCGAAGTGAAACGTGTTCTAATTAAGTACCAGACGCGGCATCACGAGGCCAGTCGGGCCTAGGTGTGCTGGTGAAACCTAACACTACCGGCAATCGTGTCTTAGGGCAGCGGGTAGCTCAGCGAGTAGAAAATGCGCGCAGCACCGCCACCCCGAAACCGGCGGCGCGTCGCAACGATCGCCCGCCGGTGCGACCCGGGCCGGTGATGCGCAGCACCGGCCACCCGTGCTGGGCAGCCAGTGCTGCCAGTCGGGGCCGGGGATTGACCGGCCGGGGTCGGCCGACCAGCGCCATCAGGGCCGCGTCCTCGTCGCCGTCAGCGTAGAAGAAGCTCTGGGCGAGGTCGATCCCGTTAGCGGCGCAGAAATCCTGCACGGTGGCCGCCTTCTGCGCGCCCCACACCACAGGTTTGACGATGTCACCGGTGAGCACGCCCCGTTCGTCCAGCTCGAAGCGATTGCAGAGCACCTGCGGGATGCCCAAGAACCGGGCCACCGGTTCGGCGTGGATGGTCAGTGCCGAGGAGCTCAGCACTACGGTGTGGCCACGCTGCTGATGTGCCCGCACGATCTGATGCATGTGCGGGTAGATCCGGCTCGTGATGTGGTCGACGAACAGTCGTGCGCCGACCTCGTTGAGTTCGCTGATGGACTCGCCGCGCAGATAACCCGCTGCCCGCACCAGCAATCGTTCGAATTGCATACGACCCAGGCGATACCGCACGGCGGCCTCGACGACGCCGAACACCTCACCGGCACGGGCTTGGCGTCGACGGATCCGGTCGCCGGCATGCGCGGTGGCGGTGAACCCGGAGACCAACGTGCCGTCCAGGTCGAAGAACGCCCCGATCCGCGCGCCCGATTCGACCCTGGCGACGTCGGCGATCGGATCGCTCGGTACTGCGGTCATCGCCGTCGATATTACGTCGGCGCCGCGCGGCCCGGGGTGGTCACGCACCGCGCCACAAGAGAACGTATCTGGGCAGCTGATAGCGTGTTCGGCCTATGCGAAAAGAGGGTCGGCTTCATGACCAGTGAGACCACCGCGACCGACGCGCGGGAAGCCTTGTCGGAAAAGGCAGAGCAGCAAGGCTGGCGGCGTACCCAGCGCGAGCGTGTCGATGTCTACAGCCGCGGCATCTACCACGTTCACGCCATTTGGCGCGACAACAACATCCTCAACGGCGGAGCTCACTACGAGGACTCCGTTCTGCTGACTTACACCACCGAACTTGCGAAGGTTCAGAGCTGGTTGGCCCGCTGACTCCGGCTCGGTAACTGCCGCGGCTCCGGTTCGCAACGGTTGCATAACCGCCCCTCGTGTCACACGGGCAACAGTTTTCACACGGCTAACTTCGGTTCCGACCTTGTTGTTGGGATTGGGAGAAGCCATGTCACGCATTCGTAAGTACCTGACCGTTGCGGCCGGAGCCGCTGCAGGTCTGTTCCTGGGGGCGCTGGCGTCCAGCGCCACCGCTAACGCCGACACCCTGCCGATCAACCCCGGGCTGCCCGGCGTGGTCGAGCAGATGGTCGCGTCCTCGACGAGCATTCCGCAGCAGTTGCTGCAGACCACCACGTCGGCGCTGAGCGGCACCACCTTCGCTCCGCCCGCGGCACCCGCTCAGTCGCCGCTGGCCACCGCGACCTTCAATGTGCCGCCCTCGCCGAGCGCGATGCCGCAGCAGCAGGCCTCAGCCACCGGCCTGCCCGGATTGGGGAACCTTCCGGCCAGCCTGAGCTCGGTGCTGCCGTTCCCGATGCCGAACTTCGGTGGTCCGGCACCGGTGGCTGCGGCGCCGACGGCGTTCGCGCCCAGCGGCTACCTGCCGACCGTTCCGGTTGCTCCGGCGTCGCCGATGGAGGTCATGCTGATTCCGGGCTTGCCCTGACGCCGACTGCGTAATCTCGGACCGGTGAGCGCACGCGCAGGAATCGTCGTCACCGGTACCGAGGTACTCACCGGACGTGTGACCGACCGGAACGGACCGTGGTTGGCTGACCGGCTCCTAGAACTGGGAGTCGAGTTGGCGCACATCACGATCTGTGGCGACCGGCCCAGGGATATCGAGAGTCAGCTGCGGTTCCTGGCCGCCGAGGGTGTGAACTTGATCATCACCAGCGGCGGCCTGGGACCGACGGCCGACGACCTGACGGTCGAGACCGTCGCCCGGTTCTGCGGCCGCGACATCGTGCTCGACGACGCACTGGAAGCCCGGATCGCCGACATCATCAAGCCGATGATGGCGCGCTACACCGGTCCGGGCGCACCGGATTTCGCGACGGTCCGAGCAGCCAACCGCAAACAGGCGATGGTTCCGGCCGGCGCGACGATCCTGGACCCGGTCGGCACCGCGCCCGGCCTGGTGGTGCCCGGCACGCCGACGGTCGTGGTGCTGCCGGGGCCGCCTCGTGAGCTGCAACCGATGTGGCACAAGGCAATCGAGACGGCCGCGGTCCAGGAGGCATTGGCCGGGCGGACGCATTACGAGCAGCAGATGATCCGGATGTTCGGCTTGCCCGAATCCGGTCTGGCCGACACGCTGCGGCACGCGCAAGATGCCATCGGCGACTTTCACCGGCTGGAGATCACCACCTGCCTGCGCCGCGGCGAACTGGAGATCGTCACCCGCTACGAGCCGGACGCCGCCGGCGCCTACAAGCAATTGCTGGCACTGCTTCGCGAACGGCATTCCCGGGCCATCTTTTCCGAGGACGGTTGGCAGATCGACGATCTGGTGGCGGCGTCGTTGGCCGGCCGGCGGATTGCGACCGCTGAATCCTGCACCGCCGGCCTGCTGGCGGGCCGGCTGGCCGACCCGCCGGGCGCCTCGAACTACTTGGCCGGCGGGGTGGTGTCCTACTCCAACGAGGCCAAGATCGAACTGCTCGGCGTCGACGCGGCATTGATCGCCGAACACGGAGCGGTGTCCGAGCCGGTGGCCGAGGCCATGGCCGCGGGCGCACTGCGCCGCTTCGGCGCCGACACCGCGGTGGCGATCACCGGCATTGCCGGGCCTGGCGGCGGAACGCCGGACAAGCCGGTGGGCACGGTGTGTTTCTGTGTGGCGCTGGGGGACGGCCGGATGACCACCCGGACCACCCGGTTGCCGGGGGAGCGGGCCGACGTCCGGGAACGCTCGACGACGGTGGCGATGCATCTGCTGTACCGCGCACTCTCAACCGGCTGATTCCTGCCCCGGCCGGTGGTATGAACATCACACCGAGGAGTTGCAGGTGTGAGCACACAGTGGGCGTGGTTGAGCGGTTCGGGGTACTGGCTGGGGAGACTGGTCCTCGAACGCGGGATCGCGGCCGTCTACGTCGTCGCTTTTGTCGCGGCCGCACGGCAGTTCCGCGCCCTGATCGGCGAGCACGGCATGATGCCGGTGCCGCAGTACGTGCGGCGTCGCCCGTTTCGACTGACGCCCAGCATCTTTCATCTGTACTACTCGGATCGCTTCTTCGCCTCCGTCTGCTGGCTGGGTGCGGGACTGGCCGCGGCTCTGGTGCTGGGCGCCGGAGAGTTGGTACCGCTGTGGACGGTGATGGCGATCTGGCTGCTGCTGTGGGGGCTGTATCTGTCGATCGTCAACGTCGGTCAGACGTGGTATGCGTTCGGCTGGGAATCGATTCTCCTGGAAACCGGGCTGCTGGCGGTCTTCTTGGGCAACGACCGCGTTGCGCCGCCGGTGCTGGTCATGTGGCTGGCCCGCTGGCTACTGTTCCGCATCGAGTTCGGCGCGGGGCTGATCAAGTTGCGCGGCGATTCCTGCTGGCGTGACTTGACCTGCCTGTACTACCACCACGAGACCCAGCCGATGCCGGGGCCATTGAGCTGGTTCTTCCACCAGCTGCCCAAACCGCTGCACCGAATAGAGGCAGCGGGCAACCATGTCGCCCAACTGGTAGTTCCGTTCGGCTTGTTCGCTCCGCAGCCCATCGCCGGGGTGGCCGCCGGGATCATCATCATCACCCAGTTGTGGCTGGTCGCCTCCGGCAACTTCGCCTGGCTGAACTGGATCACGATCGTCTTGGCAGCCGGAGCTCTCAACGAATCCTGGTTGACCGGAATGATTTCGGGCCTGCAACCACCGGCCATGCCGCAGGCCCCGATCTGGTTCGCCGCGCTGGTGATGGTGTACGCGGCCGCGGTCGTGGTACTGAGCTACTGGCCGGTGCGCAACATGGCGTCGCGTAATCAGCGCATGAATGCCAGCTTCAATCCGCTTCATCTGGTCAACAGCTACGGTGCGTTCGGGACCGTCGGGCGCTCCCGTAGGGAGCTGGTGATCGAGGGAACAGCGGAGGCTGAGCTCACCGCGCGAACGCCTTGGTGCGAATACCAGTTCAAGGGTAAACCCGGTGCGGTGGACCGACGTCCGCGTCAATGGGCGCCCTACCATCTGCGGCTGGACTGGCTCATGTGGTTCGCCGCGCTCTCGCCGCGGTACGGGCTGGCATGGCGCGACGCGCTGCTGCAACGGTTACTGCGTAACGACCGCGACACGTTACGTCTGTTGCGCCACAACCCGTTTCCGGACAGTCCGCCGCGCTTCGTGCGAATACTGCTCTACGAGTATCGCTTTACCACGTGGGCCGAACGACGACGCGACGGAGCGTGGTGGCATCGCAGCCTGGTAGGCGTCTATCTGTCGCCGGTCTCGGCGAGCGGGTAGCCCGCGCCGCCGAGCCCTCGTTAGTGCCGCGGCGGTCATCCTGCTTCGGGCCAATCGTCGATGGGCGGTGGTTGTTCCTCGGGCAGATCGCCGGCCTTGTCGGGTGTCGGGTTGGGCCGGGTGTGGTAGTCGATGACGGCTTCGATGAAGTGAAACGGGTTCACTCGGGGTTGGCCGCGTTCAAGTTTCGGTGGGGGAATCCATGCGACGCGGCCGTCGTCTCCGAGGGTGGTGGTCCAGCCTTGTTCGGTGGCCATCCGGTTATCGGGTGCACACGCCAGCGCGAGGGCGTCAACGTCGGTTTGTCCGTTGTGGGCCCAGTCCTGTTCGAGATGATGCGCCTGGGACAAATACCCCGATACGGTGCAGCCGGGTCGCGTGCAGCCGCGATCTCGGGCATGCAGCACGATGCGCTGATCCGCTGACGCGAGCCGCTTGCTACGTCCTAGCCAGAGCGCGCGCCCTCGGCCGTCGAACACGCTCAAGTAGTGGTATGCGTGCTCGGCCATCCGCAGTAGGTCGGACATGGGGAGGAGCGATCCGCCGGCGGTGTGGGCTTTGCCGGTGATGCGGGTGTCGGTCACCGGTGCGTGGCCGGCTGCGGCGTGCAGTTCGGCCAGGGTGGTGGTGACGATGACGGTCACTGGTAGGCCGTTGAGTTGGCCGAGTTCGCCGCAGGCCAGTAGGGCGCGGGAAGCAGCCAATAGCGCGTCGTGGGTGCGTTGGTCGGGGCGGCGATTATCGCGCTGGATCTGCTCTTGGCTCGGTGTCCCGCTGATGCAGGGGTGCTCGTCGGCGGCATTGCACATCCCGGGGGCGGCGAGTTTGGCCAGGATCGGCTCGAGGGTGGCGCGCAGTTCTGGGCTGATCTTGCCCGACAGGGTGCTCATCCCGTCGACGTCTTGGCGGCCCAGGCGCAGTCCGCGCTGCGCGAGGCGTTCTCGGTCGGTGAAATCCCCATCCGGGTCCAGGACGGCCACCAGGTGATCGGCTAGGCGTTGGAAGGTTTCCGGCCCGAATTGGGTTGCCAGTACAGCGAGGTCATGCTCGGCCCGCTGACGGGAGGCAGCACTGACCGCGGCCGGTATTTTCGTCAAGGCCTTGCGGGCGATCGCCATATGCTCCGGCCCGATCCGACCCACGGCCTGTGCGGCGGCCAGTTCCGGCAAGGCCGGCTCCAAGGGTTCCCCGGTCACCGCGGCGCGCGGACCGAGCTCGGCGGCTTCGGCCAATCGGCGCCGCGCGCTGGCGCTGCTGATCCGCAACCGCTCGGCCAATGCCTTGGTCAGCGAGCATGTCCCCAAAGCGCCGGGATCGCCCTCGGTGACCAACCGGGCCAGGATCCGGTGATCGACCACCGGCGCCCGCCACGCCAACGCTTCCCGGCGGGCCAGCACCGCCACCAAGTCCTCGGCACTCAAGGCATCCAGTGAGCACTGTTCGAGCTGGTCATAGGCGGCCTCGATCGCGTCCAGGCACCCCAGAATGGTGCCCCGATCCGCGATCGCATTCCTACCCATACTTCGAACAATAGTGCGACTGACCGACGGAATGGCCGGCTGACCCAAACCTGTTGACAGAATCGTCAACTGTGGATAACTGCGGCCACGGCTGGTTCTGGAGATGGCTCGTCCGCGACGGCGGGCGGGTCGGTAGACGCCGACCGAGAATCGAATGTTCTAGTTGCGCTGAGCTATTGCCTCGAACACCTTTGATTCGTCCGGTGGGCTAGGGAACCCAGGGGAAGGGTTGTGCGGCGATTAGGCAGGAACCGACGCTGAAGTAGGTGGGGGGATCCCGATGAAGTTCGGCGTCGAGGTGAATTCGCCCTGAGGGATGGTGTACAGCCGGCACTGCTTGAGGGTCATCTGCGACGGCCCCCACTGACCGTCATTGAGCACCGTCAGCACATCGCCGACGTGTTTGACCTTCGTCTGGTCGTAGCCGTCCGAATTCTCAATCGCCGCGGAGGGACCGGGAGGCCCCTGCGGCGACAGTGCCCGGATGGTGAAGTGCGGGTTGCGGACGTCGCCGGAGACCTCAACGGTGTCAGTCGTGACACCCTCGACACGCTCATTCAACGGAATGGTCTCATACGACAGCGAGATGTTCGGGGTCGCGCCGACGGGCCCGGACGGACCCGGCAGCACCTTGTGCCATTTGGTGCCGTCCCAGATGTAGACCAGGGACTTGGTGGGATTATCCTTGTCGTCGACCAGCCACACCCCGTGGTTGATCATCGACGCATCCCAGTTGGGCAGCAGCGTGGTGGCGTCCTCGAAGGTCTCGAGGCCGTCGATGAATTCCAGCTCGACGATCGGTGCGTTCTTGCCGGGTTCGCCTTGGCGGCCGACCAGGACCGGGGTGGTCAGGACCGCGTCGCCCTGGACGGCTTCGAGGGTGGCCGACATCATCTGCGGGGTGTCTTCATCGCAGACGACCCCGTACCACGCTGCCGAGAGCAGGGTGTTGAACAGGTGAACGACGTCGCCGGTCTTGGCGGGCACGGGTGCAGTCATCAGTGATGGTCCTCTGCGAGTTTGATGGACGGTCGGATACGCCACCCGGCGGGTGGCGGCGGTGGTGCGAAGTCAGTGCCGCCGAAGCGTTCGGCGAGCAAGGCCCGGACCCGTGGGTCATCGGGGTCCAGGTCAGCCAGAGGCGTGTTGTCCAGGTCGACCGGGGCGGGATCGGGGGCATCGATGTCGATCCATTGCCGGTAGCCGCCCGGGGCGTCACAGGCCCGGATGACGGCTTGACCAGCAACGGGACCGATTCCGGCGCGGGCCAGGTGTCGTGCGATCACCGGAATGCTGACAAACCGCAGGTCATAAATGGTGCCCTCGGGCGATACTGGACAGTTCAGGGCATCGGCAATGGCCCACATGGCCTTATCGATCGGGTGCGCATCCGGGCCCGGCTCGGGAATATCAGGAAGGACCAACCGACCGTGGACGTCGATATGCGGTTGCATCAACCCCCCTCACTAGTAGATATGACGGAAGGAACGCAATGAGGCGCATCGCGCAAGTAGGCAGTAGCGAGCGACAGAAACGAATCACGTGGAACAAAGCTCTACTCGCCGTAGTGAATCGCCCTGGTTCTCCCGGAGGCTCGATCTATTGGATTTCGACCAGGTTCTGGTCGTTCCGTGATGCATCGTAGAACGCCGCTTCGAACTCGGTCGGCGGAACGTCGCTGAGGTAGCCGTGCAGGCGGCTGGTGTTGTGCCAGTGCACCCAGCTCAGGGTGGCCAACTCGACGTCCTCGACGGTCTTCCACGGCCCGGTACGTGCTGGCCCGTAGATCAGTTCGGCCTTGTAGTAGCCGTTCACGGTTTCGGCCAGGGCGTTGTCGAAGCTGTCCCCGACGGTGCCGATCGAGGGAGTCGCGCCGATCTCGGCGAGCCGTTCACCGTAGCGGATAGAAGTGAACTGCGACCCGGCGTCGGAATGACATACCAAGTACGGCAACAGGATTCCGCGTGACCAGCGGGCCATCTCGATCGCATCCAGCACCATCGTGGTGCGCATATGGGAGGCGACCCGCCACCCGACGATCATCCGGCTGAACGCGTCGATGAGGAAACAGACATAGGCAACAAGGGCCAAGGTCGGCACGAACGTCAGGTCGGTCACCCAGAGCTGGTTGGGAGCGGTAGCGGTGAACTGCCGTTTGACCAGATCGGGATGCCGCGTCGCCGCCGGATCTGCTTTGGTGGTCCGCACGCGCTTGCCGCGCCGCGCCCCACAGATCCCGGCTGCCCGCATCAGGCGGGCGACCTGATCGCGGCCCACGTCGTGGCCGGCCCTGCGTGCGGTTTTCCAGAGCTTGCGTGCCCCGTAGACGCGGTAGTTGTCCTCCCAGAGCGCTCGCAGTACCGGACCCAGCACCGCGTCGCGGCAGGCCCGCGCCGACGGCTTGCGGGTTTTGGTGTCGTAGTAGGTGCTCGGGGCCACCGACACGCCTGCTTCACGCAGGACGGTGCAGATGGGCTCGACCCCGAACTCCTCGCGATTCGCGTCGATGAACGCGACTATTTGCGGTGTTGGCGGTCGAGCTCCGCCCCGAAGAAACTCGCTGCTCGTTTCAGAATCTCGTTGGCACGCTTCAGTTCTCGATTCTCCTGTTCGAGTTCCTTGATCCGCGCAATCTCAGCGGTGGACACCCCCGGTACATGCCCGTCGTCGATATCGGCCTGGCGCACCCAGGACCGGACCGACTCGACCCCGTAACCGAGCTGACGCGCCACCCGCGCCACCGTGCCCTGCTCGGTGCCCAGCTCAGTCCGCAACGTCCGGACCATCCGCACCGCGGCGGCCTTCTCCTCCGGGCCGTAACGGCGTGTCGTGGGCCTACCTGGCGACTGTTCCTTCGGCATACCTGCATCCTCGTTTCCAAGGTCAGGAGCCTCCGGGATTTCCAGGGCGATTCAGTAGCGCCGGCCGCATTGTTTATCGCAGCACCGCCGCCGGTTCACGCCGACGGTGCGTGCACCGCTTTGGCGCCAGACGCTGATGCATATGGCGATTGCATGTTCAAGATGAACGTGCATTGCAAGGCCACCGGCAACGCTTGGCTGAACCCGACCTCCACCTGCACATACCCCGACGGCGGCCGGGATGAATGCATCTTTCACTTTGTGCCGTTCTCCGGCGGACAGGTTGCTGACTCTGCCTGCACGTATGTCCCGCCTGGTCCCGAGCCAGCACCGGCACCCGGCGCGGAGCCGAGCTAGAGAGACGAATCATGTGGAACAAAGCCCTACTCGCCGTGGCGCCGGCCGCGTTGTTTATCGCAGCACCGGCACCGGCTCACCAGACGGTGCATGCACCGCATTAGGGAACGACTTTGATGCGTATTGAGCGTGCACGCAGAAAATGGGCCTGTTCTACGCGGATCGTCCCGCAGATCTTGTGGTGTTCCACATCGGCTGCACCTACCCCGACGGCGGTCGAGATGAATGCAAACTACATTTTGTACCGATCCCGTTCAGCGGCGCACGGATGAACCAATCCACCTGCACGTACGTCCCGCCGGGTGCGCCTTAGAAGAGGTCGTTGCTGCCGAATAGGGTGCCGATGGCGTTCCACATGGTTTGGATGGTGCGGACGACTTGCCCCAGGGGGTCTTCCATATCGCCCGCGGTGCCAATGGTGATGTCGAACGTTTTAGGTGTGGACTCGTCGTAGTACATGCGTACCGCGCTGACTTGGTCGGTGTAAAGAAGGCCGTCGATCTCGAACAAGCAGCGGGTACCGAGGTCGAAGTCGTAGAAAATCGAGTACGGCCGCCGATTCCAAATACTGACTTTGAAGGCTTGATAGGGGCGGGTCTTCCAATGCCCCTGCCGCATGGCCAGGGCTGAGCTGACGGTGTAGGCGGTGCCGCCGCCGTCCTGGGTCAAGTACTCCAGGGCGTTTCACGGGAGGCAACGAATTCCCTACGCGCGCAACGCGACATGAGGCAACCGGCCGGCGCCGTCGGGGCGCGGCTACCGGGTATCGACCCACAGCGTGAAGCCGGCCAGCACCAGCGCGACCACGGCCAGCAGCGCGACATCGAGGCCGCCCAGTCGTGGCGCCTCGGCGCCTTCGGCGGCCAGTCGTCGTTCGCGGGCGATCAGAAACAACGGGAACGTGAAGCTGATCGCGGTGAGGAATCCGCCGAGGATGTAGGCCCAGACGAACCGCACGTTGTGCTTGCGGGCTTCGAGCACCATCAGAACCGCTGCCGACAGGAACAGCATCAGGATGTCGGCGGTGATCGAGCGCGACGCGGGTGTCACGGCGGTATCGGGCAGGAACCGGGAAAGAAAGTCGGATCCGTCGTAGGCCAGATTCTGGCTCCAGGTGGCGACTAACGCGGCGACGGCAATCACGGCGTAGACGCCGCAACGGACCTTGGCAGCTGTATTCATCCGGCCACGTTAGCGTCCACGATCCCGGGCGTAGCGCGGTTTCGGCTCAGAGCTCGAGCAGCACCGTCACCGGACCGTCATTGACCAATTCCACCTGCATATGCGCCCCGAACTGCCCGGTCGCCACCTGCGCGCCCAAGCCTCGCAGTGCCTCGGCGAACTCGGCGACCAGCGGTTCGGCGACCGGACCCGGCGCGGCAGCATTCCACGACGGCCGCCGGCCCTTGGCGGTGTCGGCGTAGAGCGTGAACTGGCTGACCACCAGAATCGGCGCACCCACCTCCGCGGCCGACTTCTGATCGTCGAGAATGCGTAACTGCCATAGCTTTTCGGCAAGACGCTGTGCCGTGGCGGCATCGTCGGTGTGAGTCACGCCGACCAGCGCGAGCAGGCCCTGGCCGTCCGGTTCGATCGCACCGACCGTCTGGCCGTCGACACGGACCCGGGCCGAGGAGACACGCTGGACCAGAACTCGCACGGCCTCGATGCTAGGTAGGCTCGCCGTAGTGCCTTCCGGGAGGGGTGAGTCACGTGTCGGTTCTGGTTGCGTTCTCGGTGACGCCGCTCGGTGTGGGGGAGGGAGTCGGCGAGATCGTCGCGGAAGCGGTGCGAGTCGTTCGGGAGTCCGGTCTGCCCAATCGCACCGATGCCATGTTCACCGTGATCGAAAGCGACACTTGGGCCGAAGCGATGGCCGTGGTGCAACGGGCGGTGGAAGCCGTAGCGGCCCGCTCACCTCGGGTCAGCACCGTGATCAAAGCCGACTGGCGAGACGGTGCGGTCGATGCGATGAACACCAAGGTCGAATCGGTGGAACGTCACCTGGCGGCGCCGCCCCCGCCTAATTGACCGGAACGTCGAGGATGGGGCGCCCCACCCCGGCGCCTGGTCCATCGAAGTGCCACCACTCCCCGGAGTAGGGTGCGAGTCCGCCGGCTTTCATGGCCTCGCGCAGGGCGGTGCGCTCATCGGCGGCTCGCGCACTGATTCCTTCTGCGAATGCCATTGCGGACGGCGAGAAGTCATCGAATCCGGTGCCCATCGCCGACAGTCGGCCTTGCGGGTCGGCGGTGGTCACGTCGACCGACCGCCCGGTCTCGTGGCTGCGGGCGAGCGAGCCCGGTCGGGCCACCCAGTTCGGGTTCGGCACCACTTCGAACATTCGCACTTGCACGTTGTGTGGCCGGTAGCAGTCCCAGAAAACCAGGGTCCGGCCGCGGCTGCGCAGCGCGGCGGCCGCCGTGGTCAAACCCGGTGCCAGCGACTCGTGCACCAGACACCGAGCATTGGACGGGTAGAGCTGTTCGCCCACGAAGTTGTTGGCGGTGGCGTATCGCAGGTCGATGATCGCGTCCGGTACCGCGCTGCGCACGTCGACGAAGCCGGCCGCGCGGGCCGGCTCCGACAGCGCCGGAACATCCGATCCTGGCGCCGCAGTCGCGAGGCCGCCGGCCCCGGCGAGCAGCAGTGCAACGACAATCACCATCCGCAGACTCGGCATCTGCCCATTGTGGCGTGTCAGGCGGCAACCACAATCGTCAGCCTGCGCTCGTCGCGTTCCACCCGCATCCCGGCTCGCCGAGCCGTGGCCGCCACCGCGGCGGCGTCGTCGAGTTCGGCCCTGGTGGTGGCCAGCGCTCGCGCCAGTCGGCCCTTGTGCGCTTTGTTGAAGTGGCTCACCGAGACTCGCCGGCCATCGGGGTGCTCGGCGATCACGTCGACGCGGACCGAGCCGGGGATAGCGGCCAGTGCCGCATAGGATCCGGACCGCAGGTCGACGACCAGTTCGGCTGCGGCGATCTCGGCCAGCACCGGTTCCAGCACTGGTCGCCAGCGCTTGGCCAATCCGGGTTGTCCGGGCAACTTCGAGGACGCCGAGAGGCGGTATGCGGGCACGGGATCGGTAGCCCGCAGCAATCCGAACAAGGCGGAGCCGACGGCCAAGCGGGCGGCGGCCCGCGCGGCCGCGGCGCCGCGCAGCGAGTCGATGTCCAGCGCCTCGTACAACACCCCGGTGTAGCGGTTGATGGCCGGCGCGGTGGGCGCCGTGCGCAGCGCGGCGTTGCGCTCGATCTCAGCGTCCTGGGACGCCGATAACCCCAGTGCGCTGCGGCTGGCCTCGCGATCAGCGGCCAACCCCACCAGCTCGTCGACCAGTTCTGTCCGCAGGCCGGTGAGTTGTGGGGATGCCAATGCTTCGAGGTGCAGCGGTGGTCCGTCGCCGCCGGCGCGCTTGGTCTCCGACGGGGGCAGCAGCACGATCACAGCGCAGACGTTAACCGAGCCGTTCCACACACCAGCGCGGTGGCGAGCATCGCCGCACCGACGGTGTCGGTCAGGTAGTGGTAGCCGCAGGCCACCAACCCGAGCATGCCCAGCAGGCTCACCAGCGCGGCGGCGGCCAGGGCCCAGACCCGAGATGCCGCCACCACGACCATCATGCCCAGCACCGCCACCAACAGCGCGGTATGGCCGCTGGGATATTCCAGGTAGGGCCCATTACGCCGGTCGAAGAGGTGTTTGAGGGCCATGGTGGCGGCGGTGACCGCGAACGGGCAGGCCAGCACCGCGGCCGCCAACGCCCATTGCCTCCGCGACAAGGCCACCACCAGGCACGCCACAGTCACGGCCAACACCAGCCAGCCGCTGGTGAAGACCAACAACCACCGGGGCTGCTCGCCGATCAGGGTGAAGGTGGCGCGACTGAACCAGCTATCGACGGGTGTCGAGCCGCGGCCCACCGCCCAGCCAAGGGCCAACGTCGCCAGCACTCCGACGATCGGCCACCAGCGCTGGGCGGTGGCGAGGCCGCGACCTATCTCAGGCCGATTTCTGGAACAACGGCAGCAGCAGCTGGCGGCGCTGGTCGTTGCCGTCGGCAAGAGCGTGCAGCGCCTGGTCCACCGAGCGGGACGTCGGGAACATGGCGTCCTCGTCGAAGTCGCCGAGCAGTTCGCTCACCGACGAGCTCTCGATGAGCGTCCACTCCACGCCCGCGGCACGGCAGTCGCCGTCCAGGACGCACAGCAGCCAGATGCCGGCGGCGGCGAACGAGGTGACCCCGCTCAAGTCGAGCACCAGTGGCTCCTTCGCCAGGACGAAGCGCCGGGCGTGTTCGCTGAGCTGGTCCACATTGGTGGCATCGATCCGGCCCCGGATCGTGATCACCGTCGCGAGGTGACGGTAGTGCGCCCGAATCTGCGCCCCGCCGCACTCGACGACCGGGTTGATCCGAGCAGTGCCCCGTGTGGTGATGTCGATTGCCATGCCAGCCCCCGCCTTCCAGTCGATCGCTGTCGGCAGCTGAGCCGACCTCGATGTTTCCCGACGTTATGCGGTGAAGTTAAGGCCTCTTGGGCGCCCGATTAACGCTTTGGTGAGATCTCGAACGACTCGGTCACCCCGGAGAACGCACTGATCCGCCCATTTCGATCCCGGGCGTCGCCGTCGTAGCGAAGCCGGTACTGCCCCGCGGCGGTGTCCTCGGGAATCGCCCAGCTCACGGTAATGGTGGACCCGCGCCGGCCAGCGCGCCGCCAGCGGAATGTTGTCGACCAGTCGCTGTCATCGGCCACGGTGCTCCACCCGCCACCGGTCTGGTGCTCCACCCGCACGTAGGTGCCACCTCGGTGCAGGTCATTGTTCGGGTACGCGCCGGCGAACACCGCCGACACCGTGGTGCCCGGCTGATACGCAGGCAGCGGGGCTTCCAAGACATCGCCGAACCGCTGGTCGCCGGCCAGCGCATCCGGCTTCGCCCGGCGGCGTGACCGCCGCCGACGGGGCGGCTCGGCGGGCCGCTGGCCCTGCGGCGCCGGGCGCCCGTCGCGCATTGCGGCGGCCAGCTCGGCCACCACCTGCTGCAGCGCCGGCAGCTCCCAACGCCCAAACAGGGCGCTGCCGCCCTCGTAGCGCTGCTCGTCGTACTCCTCCGGCGTCGTCACGTAATGCAGATAGCCGTTGCTGTAGCCCGCCACCAGCACGTCGCGCAGTTCGGCGCCCACGATCTGCGCCACCGTGCGGCGCAACCGCAGACCCGCGACGATGGTCACTTCGGCGGGAATGCCGATCAGGTAGAGCTGCCCGATGCGCAGCAGCTGGACCGGCCCACCCTCGGGCATCAGCGACAGCGCCTTGTTCAGCCGACTGCCCGGACCCAACGCCCCTTTAGGCGCCTGCGCGTCGCGCAGCCGCGGGGAGAGCCGGAATACCGTGTTGGCGACCAGAGTGTCGAAGATGCGGTTACGGCCCTGCTTGAACAGCGGGTACAGCGGGCCGGCGCCCTCGTCGGTACCGGCCACACACGACGCACCCGCGAGTGCGGGGCCGGTGCGATGGCTCCGGCCGTCGCCGGTGAATTCGGGCCGCACCTCGAAATCCGTCAGGTCGACGTAGGTGGTGCGGGCGTCCAGCCCCCCGGTGACCTCGGTGCCATGCCCCAGGGTCAGTTCGTTGGCGGCGGCGGCTTGGCGGGAGCCGATGATCCGGGTGTTCTCGAACTCGTCCTCGGTGGGACCGCTGCCGGGGCGATGGTTCAGATTCGGCGACATATCCCCGGAGTTGGTCTGGGCGAAGGCCGCGATGAACTCCGGGGGAGTCGCCGCCAGGTAGTCGACGCCGTGGTCCAGGCGCTCGCACTGGTAGGCGGCGTAGCCCTTGTTGTCCCCGCTGATCAAGGTGTTGCGGTTGGTCATGGACGTGCCGTGGGTGGCGAACCAGTTCACCGCACCGACCAACCGGCCGTCACGTTCGATGCGCAGCAAGGTGGTCTGCGGATCGATCTTGTCCGGGAAATGGGCGCGGTCGGCTTCGGGGTTGCGGGCGAACGACGATGGCGAGCGATTGCTGCTGGCGTCGTGCAGCCGGCCCACGGCAAGGCTCAAGCTGGCGGGCGCAACGTCGGCATGCGCTCGATCGATGGCCTCGCAGATCCCATCGACGATCGCGTTGAAAGTTTGGTGCCGGAATCCGTTCGTGTTCGAGTTGTAGAGCCGGTGGTCGGAGTAACCGCCAGGGCCGCAATGGGTGTGCGTCGCGGTCAACATCACGTTGTGGACTGTGTACAGCTCGCCGTAGGTCGCGGCCAGGCGACCGAGCACTTCGTGGTGCACGCTTTCCAGCAGCAGTGGTATCTCGCAGACCACCAGTAGCAGCCGGGTTCCGGCGGCCGCATCGGCGATGACGAATGCCCGCGCGCGCAGCCGGTTGTGCAGTCCGTCGGTCTGCTGTGAGGCCACGCCGTAGCCGAGCATTCCGCACTCGGCCGGCTCGCCGGTGACATCGGCGATTCCGCGGCCAACCTGATAGTTGTCTGGCATCGCTACAGTATTCACAACGGCCCCGTCGATATGGTCGCCGACGTGCCCGGCCGATTACTTCACCCGGGACAGTCCCGCTGCTAGTCTTCGCACCCGAGGCAATCAGGTCATGCGAAGCCCACCGGCGAAAGAGTGTTGTGCGCAGCGGAGAGATCAAGGCCCTGACCGGGCTTCGCATCATCGCCGCGGTCTGGGTGGTGCTGTTTCACTTTCGCCCCCTATTGCGACTGGCGTCGCCGGAACTCAGTGATGCGCTCGCCCCGGTGCTCGACCGAGGCGCCCAGGGCGTCGATCTGTTCTTCATCCTCAGTGGCTTCGTCCTGACCTGGAACTACCTGGAGCGGATGGGGGAGACGTTCTCCGTGCGCGCCACCGTGCACTTCCTGTGGTTGCGCCTGGCCCGGGTCTGGCCGATCTACCTGGTCACGATGCACCTGGCCCTGCTCTGGGTGATCTTCACCCTGCACGTCGGGCACGTCCCGACCGAAGACCTCAGCCGGATCACCGCGATCAGCTACGTGCGGCAGGTCCTGCTGGTGCAGTTGTGGTTCGAGCCGTTCTTCGACGGGTCGAGTTGGGACGGGCCGGCCTGGTCCATCAGCGCCGAATGGCTGGCCTACCTGCTGTTCGGCGTGCTGGTGCTGGCGGTCTACCGGATGATGCGGGTGACCTCTGCGCGCGGGCTGGCCGTCTTGGCGATCATCGCCTCGCTCCCACCGCTGCTGCTGTTGCTGGCGACCGGCGAGTTCTACAGCCCGTGGAGCTGGCTGCCGCGCATCGTCATGCAGTTCACCGCGGGCGCGCTGGCCTGCGCCGCGGTGCGCAAGATCGAGCTCGGCGGTTCAGCGAGGCTCGACGCAGGAGAGGCGAAGCTGGGACCGGCGCATGGACTGAGCGACTCGGCCCGCCGTGCCGCGGGCTATTGCTCCGCGCTGCTGATCGCCGCGATGGTCGGTGTCCTGTATTACTTCGACGGCCACCCGATCTCGGGGCTGTACGACAGCGGTGGCCTGGTCGATGTGCTGTTCGTGCCGTTGGTGATGGCCCTAGCGATCGGTATCGGAAGCCTTCCTGCGCTGCTGTCCACTCGCGTGCTGGTGTACGGCGGGCAGATCTCGTTCTGCCTGTACATGGTTCACGAGCTGGTGCACACATCGTGGAATTGGGCCGCAAAGCAATTCGAGATCGTGCTCGACGAGGGGGCGACCGCGGCCAAGTGGATGGTGTGCGGCTTGCTGGTGGCGGCGACGTTGTTGTCGATGCTGTTGTTCCACGCTGTTGAAGAACCCGGTCGGCACTGGATGCGCAAGATGATCGGCGCTCGGCCCGAGTCGGCACAGGTGACGCCGACCGAAGATCCCCTGGCGGTCGAACTTGTGGAGCCGGCCGCCTTGGACGATGTGACCGATTCGACCGACTCGGTCGACGGTGTCCTCAACGAACGGAAGGTCGCGGTTCCGGCTAGTCTTCGCTGAAGTTGATTGGGGGAGGTAGCCGTGAGTCGGGTGATGACGTTCGCCGTCGTAATGGTCGCCGGGGTCGTCGCGGTCGTCGCAGGAACCGGTTACTTGTCGCGTGATCACGAGTCGACGCGCCACTACGAGACGGTGCCGCTGAGTTCCTCCCCGAATCGGATTGCGGTGATCGGTGACTCCTACACCGCCGGATACGAGGACACCGGCCGCGGTGCGGCGAACTGGACCGAGCGGGCATGGCAGAACCTGGCCGGCCGCGGGGTGTACGTCAGCGCCGACGTGGCGGCCGAGGGCGGTGCGGGGTACGGCGTGCGGGGTAACCACGGCTCCCTGTTCGGCGACCTGACCCGCCGTGCGGTGCAACCCGACGACGCGCTGGTGGTGTTCTTCGGCTCGCGTAACGACCAGGACGTCGAGCCGGGCGAGTTGAGCCGACTGATCGCCGACACCCTGGGCTTGGCTCGCCGTACCGCGCCGGGGGCGCGAATGCTGGTGATCGGCCTGCCGTGGCCCAACGCCGACATCCCGGGCAACGTGTGGCGGATCCGCGATGTCCTCAGTACCGAGGCGCGGGTGGTCGGTGCTGAGTTCATCGATCCGCTCGCCGAGCGGTGGTTTGTCGGCATGCCCGACCTGATCGGCCCGGACGGCGTGCACCCCACCGATGCCGGTCACGCCTACATGGCCGACAAGATCGCGCCGGTGATCGCGGGACAGCTTCCGAAACGGACTTAGCGCAAAGACCGACGGAATCGGGCTGGCCTCAGCACTATTGGCGAATGGACACCATGCGCGTACTGATCACCGGTGGAACCGGATTCGTCGGCGGCTGGACCGCCAAGGCGATCGCCGATGCCGGGCACCGGCCGCGGTTCCTGGTCCGCAATCCGGCGGGCCTGCACAGCAGCGTGGCGCGGTTGGGTGTCGATGTGTCCGACTACGTCGTCGGTGACATCACCGACGCGGACTCGGTGCGCGAGGCGCTGCGCGGCTGCGACGCGGTCATCCACGCTGCCGCGGTGGTGGCCACCGACCCACGCCAGACGGCACAGATGCTGGCCACGAATTCGGCCGGCGCCCACAACGTGCTCGGCGGAGCGGTTGAGCTGGGACTGGACCCGATCATTCACGTCTCCAGCTTCACCGCGCTGTTTCACCCGGGACTGACGATGTTGCGGGCGGACCTGCCGGTGGCCGGGGGCGCTGACGGCTATGGACGGTCGAAAGCCCGGGAAGACCTGTATGCGCGCGGCCTGCAGGACGCCGGCGCCCCGGTCAACATCACCTATCCGGGCATGGTGCTGGGACCTCCGGTCGGCGACCGGCTGGGGGAGGCCGGCGAAGGAGTACGGGCGGCGCTGCAGATGCATGTCATCCCCGGGCGTGGCAGTGCCTGGATGGTGATCGACGTTCGTGACCTCGCGGCAATGCATCTGGCCCTGCTGGAGCCGGGTCGTGGCCCGCGCCGGTACATGGCCGGCGGCCAGCGAGTATCGCCGGGAGAGTTGGCGAGCCTGCTTCAAGAGCTGTCTGGTTCGCCGATGGTTGCCCTGCCGATACCGGATATCGCGCTGCGCTGGGCGGGCCGCGTCTTGGATCAAGTCGAGCGGGCGCTGCCGATCTCGACTCCGTTCACCGAGGCCGGGATGCAGTACTACACCCAGATGCCCGAATCCGATGACACCCCTGCCGAGCGAGACCTCGGCGTCGTGTTCCGAACCCCGCGGGAAACACTGGCCGACACCATCGCGGGAATCCGCGGTTAGCCGCCTTCTTGGGTGATCACCGGCGGCGTCAGCCCTCTTTGCTGATCAGCTTGCCCAGCGCCACCCGGTCGGGTGCCAGCAGCTCGTCGATGCGCGGCTGGTTGACGTCGGCGACGATGATCTCGCCGACCTCCTGGTTGACGCTGCTGTAGATGCCGTGCTCCTTCATCTTCTCGGTCTGGTACAGGTTGTCCTGGGTGGGCGTGACGTAGTGCACCGCCGCAGCTTTGAACCGGTGGATCAGCCACAGGTGCGTCAGGTCCATCAGCCGCTTCTGGCGGAGCTTCTCGGCGAAGGTGTTCTGGTCGCGCACCGTCAAGATGCTGCGACCGTGCCGGTCCTTGATCGGGTCGACGATCACGTTGGCGAGCTTCTCGTCGCCCTCGCCAAAGATCCCCAGTTCCAGCACGTCGGATCCGGGACGGGTCGGCCGCAGTTGCACCCGCAGCTTCTCCCCGAGCTGATAGCGCTCGGCCCACAACGCCAGCCAATCCTCCAGCAGCTTCTTAGGCACCTCGGTCTGGACCAAATGCTGATGCTGGGTGGACCCGGCACCCATCGCCTTGGTGGTGGCGGTGCGGCCCGACGACGCGGCCAGCGCAGCGTCGCTGCGCGGACCGCCGACCAGCGTCTGCGGTGTGCGGTAGGGCGACTCCACCAGCCGCATCTTGCGCTGCAGGCGGGCCAGCGCCAGCATGCCGTCTTGCAACAGGGTGGCCGCGAACTCCTCGGAGGCCACACCGTCGACCTGGTGACCGCCGTAGGTGATGAAGTTGAAGACGAAGCCCATCTTGCCGAGTTCGACGGGGAAGGCCCGCATCTGCTCATCGGTCATGCCGGTGGTGTCCCAGTTGAACGAGGGGGACAGGTTGTAGGCCAGCATCTGGTCGGGGTATTGCGCGTGGATCGCCTCGGCGAACTCGCGGGCGTCGGCGAGGTCGGCGGTCTTGGTCTCCATCCACAACAAGTCGGCGAAGGGGGCGGCGGCCAGTGACTTGGCGATCGCGTAGGGAATGCCGCCGCGCACCTGGAAGTAGCCCTCGGGAGTCTTGGCCCGTTCGCAGTCCCAACCCGGGTCGGCGTTGAGCTCGGTGGCCTTCTCTCGGGCGGTGTAAAGCGGTGCCCGGGCGGCGAATTCGCGCCACTGCGCAGCGCTCATCTCCTTGGGCTCGCCTTCGCGTTCGGCGAATTCGAGCATCTCGGCTACGGCGTCCCCGAAGGTCATCAACCCGGCGTCGTTCTGCCACGCCTCGACGAACGTCGATTCGATGTCGTCGAAGAGACCATCCACCGAGGTGCGCCCGTCGCCGCGCCAGCCTTCGGCGGCCTTGGTGATCAACGCGGTGATGCCGTTGCGCTCCAGCCAGGCGTCGGCGGCGGCGTACTCGCCCTCGGGCAGGGCGTAGAGCAGGTGACCGTTGATCTCGGTGATCCCCGAGTTGTAGAACTGGCGCGTCATCGCCAGGAAACAGGACTTGTAGGACGGGATCTTCAAATTGGTGGTGCCCAGGATGAACGGCTGGTCACGTTCGTCGCCGCGGCTCTCGACCAGGTTGGCCGCCTCGGCATCGGTGCGCGCGACGATGATGCCGGGCACGCCCATCAGGTCGAGCTGGAACCGGGCGGTGTTCAGCCGCTTGATCTGCTCGTCGGAGGGCACCAGCACCTTGCCGCCCTGGTGACCGCACTTCTTGGTGCCCGGGCGTTGATCCTCGATGTGATAGCCGGGGACACCGGCTTCGACGAAGCGCCGGATCAGGTTGCGCACGTGCGGATCACCGCCGTGCCCGGTGTCGGCGTCGGCAATGATGAACGGCCGGTAGTCCACGGCCGGAGTGGCGGCACGCTGCTCCTCGGTCATCTGCAGGCGCAGGTACTGCTGATTGCGGTCGGCGGTGAGCAGGGCACGCACCAGCCCGGCCGCCTCGTCGGGAACCTGACTGAGCGGGTAGCTGGCCAGGTCGGGCCCCGGGTCCTCGGTGATGGACCCCTTCGCCGAGGTGGCCCAGCCGCCGAGGTAGATGCCCTCGATACCGACTCGCTTCATCACCACTGCCTGCCCCGGCGAATACGGGCCGAAGGTCGTGATGCTCTTCTTGGCGGCGAACAGCTCACGCAGTCGCGCGTAGAACGCGCCCGCCGCTTCGCGCGCCACGATGTAGTCGGCGGGGATGGTGCCGCGCTGCTCGACGACTTGGCGAGCGCTGTAGAGACGGGTGACGCCTTCGAAACGGGGGCTGTCGAAGTACTTCTGCACTGCTGCGACGTCGGCGTCGACATCGCGTTCAACCGGTGTGCTCGCCGTCGGGTTCGTCTCGATCGTCGTCATGGAAATTCGCTCCCTTTCACCGGGCAAATTCGGTGGTCCCAGCTTGCTTCCTCCCCGTATTGTGCCGCCGTACGCTGAGCGATAGTTCGGTTTTGCCTACATCTTCAGCACTGCACCGCTGATGCCGGAGAACTCACCCGAAGGCTCGGATTCGGGAGCCGAAGTGGCTAAGCTCAAGGTTTATGACGTACCGGTCGGGCCGGTGGGCAGAACACTGGGAGCAGTCGCCACAGCCCGTGGTGGTCGGCCGCTGGGCGGCCCGTCGGATGAGCCGGCGCTTCGCCGGAGTGGGTGTCCGCATTCCGCCCGCTCGGCTGCGCGAACTGGCGGTCGGTGCGCCGCTGGCATCGGCCGAGTCGGTCGACTATGCGTTCGCGCTTGCCGCTACGGAGATAAAGCATGAGCAGCGACTGGCCCGGGCGCGGCGCAACCGGCGACGCCTGATGAACGCACTGATCGTGGCCGGCCTGATGATCGCTGCCCTCAACCTGCTGATCTGCATGGGCTATCTCTTCATCAGCCTGGCCTTGCGCGAACCTGCTATGTGATGCGTCACTGGACCAACTCCATTGTGGTGGAGGTCCTTTGACATCCGAAGCAGGCGTCGCCGACGGAGCTGGGGACTTAGACTGCGGGGCATGACGCAGTCGCAGCGCTCGACGGCCCTCAAGGGACTGGTGCAGATCGAGGAGTGTCTGGACTCCGACGGCGGCATCGTGCTGCCACCGGATGACAACCTGATCTCGCTGATCGACCGCAACATCGCCAACGTGGGGGATGCGGTGGCGTTCCGTTACCTCGACTACGCGGGTCCGGTGGAGGGCCAGGCGCTGGAGCTGACCTGGACGCAACTCGGCGAGCGACTGCGCGCCATCGGCGCCCGGCTGCAGGGTCTCACCGTCCCCGGCGACCGGGTGGCGATCCTGGCACCACAGGGACTGGACTATGTCACCGGGTTCTATGCGGCGCTCAAGTGCGCAACTGTCGCGGTGCCGCTGTTCGCCCCCGAACTACCCGGCCACGCCGAACGACTCGACACGGCATTGCGCGACTCCACTCCGACGGTGGTCCTGACCACGGCCGCGGTGCGGCAGATCGTCGAGGAGTTCTTGGGCAGGCTGCCGGAGCCGTTGCGGCCCCGCGTGGTGGTGATGGACGAGATCCCGAACTCGGCCGGGGAGTCCTTCGTGCCGGTCGATATCGATATCGACGACGTGTCGCACCTGCAGTACACCTCGGGCACCACCCGGCCGCCGATCGGGGTCCAGGTGACACACCGTTCGGTTGCCACCAACCTGCTGCAGATGATCCTGTCGATCGACATGCTGGACCGAAACACGCACGGGCTCAGTTGGTTACCGCTCTATCACGACATGGGCCTGTCGATGATCGGATTTCCGGCGGTCTACGGGGGACACTCGACGCTGATCTCGCCGACGGCGTTCATCCGGCGGCCGCAGCGCTGGATCCACGCGTTGTCGGACGCCTCGCGACGTGGCCGAGTGGTCACCGCCGCACCGAATTTCGCCTATGAGCTGACGGCGGCGCGGGGCCTGCCCGCGCCGGATGCCGATATCGACCTCTCGAACGTGGTGATGATCATCGGATCCGAGCCGGTGAACATGGCGGCGATCGCCACGTTCAACGAGGCGTTCGCGCCGTACGGGCTGCCGTCCACCGCCATCAAGCCGTCCTACGGGATCGCCGAGGCAACCCTGTTCGTGGCCACCATCGCCCCCGACGCGAAGGCGAGCGTGCTGTACCTGGACCGCGATCAACTCGGTGCCGGCCGCGCGGCGCCGGTGGCCGCCGATGCCCCGGGCGCGGTGGCCCAGGTCTCGTGCGGACAGGTGGCCCGCAGCCTGTCGGCGGTGATCGTCGACGCCGGGGCGGAATTGCCCGACGGCAGGATCGGCGAGATCTGGCTGCACGGCGACAACGTCACCGCCGGGTACTGGGGCCGGCCCGAGGAGACCCGGCAGGCATTCGGCGCCCGCCTGCGGTCTCGGCTGGACCACGGCAGCCATGCCGGTCTGACGCCACCCGACAGCGCTTGGCTGCGCACCGGCGACCTGGGTTTCTATTCCGGCGGTGAGCTGTACGTGACCGGTCGGACCGTGGATCTGATCACCATTGACGGCCGTGGTCACTACCCGCAGGATGTGGAGGCCACGGTGGCGCACGCTTCGCCGATGGTGCGGGGCGGTTACGTGGTGGCGTTCGCGGTCCCAGCCGAGACGGCCGATCGGCTCGTGATCGTCGCGGAACGGGCGACCGGCACCGGCCGCAAGGATCCCGCGCGGGCGGTCGAGGCGATCAGATCAGAGGTTGCGCGGGTCCACGGGTTGGTCGCCACCGACGTCCGATTCGTGCGGGCCGGGTCGATCCCACGCACCACCAGCGGCAAGTTGGCCCGACGCGCCTGCCGTGACCAGTATCTCAGCGGCGCATCGGATTCCAGGACCACGATCTAATCGAGGTTGGGCATCACGTGTTCGGCGAAGAGCTTCATCGACTCGCGAACGTCTTCGGTGCGCATGCCGGCGTGCCGGAAGCTGATCATGAAGCCCGTGGTTCCCGGCATCGCTTGGATAGACTGCCGGAGCATTTCGGTGACCTCGTCAGGCGTACCGACTGCGGGGATGCCCATGGTGCTGGGTTTTCCACTGGCGATGTGTTCGCGGGTGACTTCGGCGGTTTGAGGGTCGGGCACGTTGCCCTTCAGGTCACGGCGGAGCGCATAGAAGTTGATCGCGTAATGCAGCCCGTCCAACGATGCTTCGACGGCTCGGCCGTGGGTGGCGGCGATGCACACGTTCTGCATGTTGATGGCTTTGAATTGCGAGGGATCTCGGCCGCAGGCGGTGAGGGCCTCGTCGTAGGCGGGCTGTCGAGGAGCGAGTAAGAAATAGCCATCGGCGGCGGCGCGGGCGATGCTTTTCGGTCCCATCGCCGACGCGTAGAACGGGATCTCGTGTTGCACGGGCGGGTGAGTGAACGTCACTTCATCGAACTGGTAGTAAGTGCCGTAGTGGCTGAAGGTGTCGGTTTCGGTGAAGCAGCGTCGGATGAAGCTCGCCGCCTCATAGGTCATGGGCAGCCGGTGGGCCGGATCAACGCCGAATGTGCGGAACTCTTCGTACTGAGATCCGACGCCGAAGCCCACGCTGACACGGCCATTGGAGATATTGTCCAGGACCGCGAAGTCTTCGGCTACCCGCAAAGGGTTGTGAAACGGAAGGCATAACACCCCGGTGCCGAGCCGAATGGTCGACGTGCGCGCGGCGATCGCGGCGAGGGTAACCAACGGCGATGGGGTCCACTGATCCTCGGTCATTCGATGTTCGCCTACCCATACGTGATCGAATCCGAGTTCCTCGGCGTAAACCGCGTCATCGAGGTAGTCGCGGTAGACCGCGGGAAGGGGTTCGGGCCGGCCGGGGTGGTTGCGGACGGCCATGCCCAGTCCAATATCCATTCTTCGGCGCCTCCTTTGGCAGGGCAATTCTCGCGACTCGTCGTCGCGAAGGGTGGCGTTGGTGCCGAGCCGGTCGGCGAGCGTTCAGTTTTCGGCTCGTCGTAATTCGAACAGGGGGATCGGCCGCGCTGTCTTCGACTGGTACTCGGCGTACACCGGCTCCATGGCCATGACCGTGGGAAACATGGCATCTCGTTCGGCGGGCGAGAGTTCGCGAGCGAAAACATCGTCGGCCTGCGTGCCGAGATCGATGTGCGCTCGCGGAGTGGCTCGTAGGTTGTGCACCCACGCTGGATCGCGATCGGCGCCGGCTAGGGAGCCGACCAGAATCATCTTCCCGTCGATGAGCAGATAGGACAGCGGGACCACTCGGGGCTGCCCCGTCTTGGCGCCGGTCGTGGTGAGCAAGAGCAGGTCCTGGCCTTCAAATGGACCCCCGACTTTGCCGTTGTTGGAGCGGAATTCGTCGATGACGGTCTTGTTGAAGGCCTGCATGGTTGCGGCATCAGGGATTTGGTCGGTCATGAAACTCCTTGCGCGTTCGTGGGTAATCCTCCCGAGACACCTTTATAATCGAGTAACTTTTGCATGAAGGTAGGCCCGCGGGGTTAGGTTGTCAAGAACGTGCGGCGCCGGCCGCGCCGTCAACGAGAAGGTAGGTCACCGATAGCCATGGAAGGTCGGGCTACCTCGGACATCGGCGAACAACACGCTCGCCTGATGGAAGAACTCAGAATCTACGGTTCCGTCTTCAACCAGTTCAGTCGATTGTTCGGGAGTTGGCTCGGGCTGTATTCCACTGACGCCGAGGCACTGTTGGAGATCGTCTACGAAGAAGAGCGCGGCGTTCCGCTCTCACCCGCGCGTCTGGCGAGCCGCATAGGGCTGTCGTCGGGGGCGACGACAGCCCTGCTCAATCGGCTCGAGGAAGCCGGACACATTGTGCGCAGCCGAGAAAGCGCTGATCGACGGGTGGTGACACTGCGCAGCAGTCCGCAGGTGCACGCGCGTGCCGACGAATTCTTTGCCACGCTGGCTCTCCAGCTCGACGGGGTGATGTCGCAGTACCGGCCCGAGGTACTGGGCGGCTTCGAGGGCCTGCTGGTGGACCTGCGCACCGCCATGAGCGCTCACCTGGCGGAGCGCCGATCTCCACAGCGCCCGTAGCCCGGCGCACAGCTGGCGCACAGCGCAGACCTGCCGGGCGCCAAAGATAGCTAGCTAGCCTTCCTAATGTATCTTGCCGGACCGATTGCCGGCGAAGAGATAAGGGGAGGCAATGGACTACGGAGCCCTGCCGCCGGAGATCAACTCGGCGCGCATGTACGCCGGTCCCGGCCCCGCTTCGTTACTGGCCTCTGCGACATCCTGGCAGGACTTGGCCGCCGAATTGAACTCCGCCGCCGCGTCCTATGGTTCGGTGGTTACGGGTCTGACCAGCGGTTCCTGGCAGGGCGCCTCCGCGGTGACAATGGCGGCCGCCGCCAGCCCCTACGTCACCTGGCTCAGCGCCACCGGGGCACAGGCCGAGCAGGCCGCCGCCCAACTGACCGCCGCCGTCACGGCCTACGAATCCGCCTACGCGGCTACCGTTCCGCCGCCGCTGATCGCCACCAACCGCACCCTGCAGGCGAGCCTGATCGCCACCAATATCCTCGGGCAGAACTCCGCGGCGATCGCCGCCACCGAGGCGCAATACCTGGAGATGTGGGCGCAGGACGCCGCAGCCATGTACGGCTACGCCGGGGCATCGGCGGTGGCCACCCAGGTCACGCCGTTCTCCTCGCCGCCGCAGACCACCGATCCGTCCGGCCAGGCCTTCTCGGTCGCGCAGTCGGCCGCCGCGACCACCGGTACCGACACCGAGGCGTTGATGTCGCAAGGGCCGCAACTGCTCTCGACGACTCCGACGGCCCTCCAGGCGCTGGCCGCGCCCACCGAGGAGGCGTCGACGGGCGGGTCGATGTCGTCGTCGATGTCGAGCCTGAATTCGCTGATGATGCCGATGCGGATGGCGATGATGCCGATGAGCATGCTGATGCGGATGCTGATGGGCGGCACCAACGGGGCCAAGGGTGCCGCGGCGGGTGCGGCGGCTGGGCCGCCTCGATCGGCGCGTTGTCGGTGCCGCCGGCCTGGACCGGTCTGGGCGTGGCCAGCGCTCCGGGGGCCGCGGCGCTGCCGTCGGTCGGTGGGGCAGCGGCCCCGGCAGCGGGGATGGGCAACGCGGCCGCGGTGCCGCCGATGGTGCCGTTCGGCAGCCTGGCCGCACGCGGTGGCGTAGGCGGCTCGCCCACCCACTACGACTTTCGGCCTACGGTGGTCCCGCGGTCACCGGCAGCGGGGTAGCGGCCGCGTCGGCTTTGACGGGGGCCGGACGGGTCGGCGCCGCCCGGACGCGCCGGATGTTTTGCGGCCACCAGAACCATCGGCCCAGCAGCGCCGCGATCGAGGGCGTCAAGAACGAGCGCACGATCAGGGTGTCGAACAGCAGGCCGAGCCCGATGGTGCTGCCGGCCTGACCGATCGAATACAGATCGCTGGCGGCCATCGACATCATCGTGAACGCGAACACCAGTCCCGCGGCGGTGACCACCGAGCCGGTGCCGCCGATCGAGCGGATGATCCCGGTCTTGATCCCGGCGCCGATCTCCTCCTGGAACCGGGAGACCAGCAACAAGTTGTAGTCCGAACCAACCGCCAGCAGGATGATCACCCCGAACACCGGTGCGATCCAGTTCAATTGGAGGCCGAGGATGTGCTGCCACACCACCACGGTCAGACCGAATGCCGCACTCAGCGATAGCAGCACCGTCCCCACGATCACCGCGGAAGCGACCAGTGCCCGGGTGATCAGCAGCATCACGATGAAGATCAGCGTCACCGCCGCCGTCCCGACGATCAGGATGTCGTAGGTCGAGCCCACTTGGATGTCCTTGTACACCGCCGCAGTTCCGGTGAGGTAGAACTTGGCACCGGTCAGCGGCGTTCCCTTCACCGCGTCGTGAGCGGCGGCCAGCATCGGTTCGACGAATGCTATGCCCTTCGGGGTCGCGGGATCGGCGTCGTAGGTGACGATGAACCGCGCCGCTTTGCCGTCCGGGGACAAGAACAGCTTGAGGCCCTTCTGGAAATCGGCATTGTCGAAGGCCTCTGGGGGAAGATAGAAGTAGTCGTCGGACTTGGAGGCGTCGAAGGCCCGGCCCATCTCGGTGGCGGTATCGGTCATCCTCGACATCTGGGTCACCAGGCCGGAGAAGCTCGAATGCATCGTGAGCAGGCTGCCCTGCATGGATTTCGCCACCGCGATCATCGGGTCGAACTGCCCGACCAGTTGCGGCATCAGCGTGTTGACCTCTGCCATGTCGGCCAGCAGTGGCCGCATGTCCTCGCTGAACTTGTCCATACCGTCGTAGGCGTCGAAGACCGAGCGGATCGCGTCGCATGCCGGGATGTTGAGGCAATGCTGCTCCCAGTAGAAGTAATTGCGAATCGGGCGCACGACATCGTCGAAATCTGCGATGTGGTCGCGGATCTCGTCGACGGTCGCGGTCACCGTGGCCATGTCGACGCTCATCTTGCCGGTGGTGCTGTTCATCTGGGTGACGAGGTCGCGCAGTCGCACCATGGCCTCGACGGTGGCGCCCAAGTCGTTGCTCATCTTGACCATGTCGGCCAGTCGGTCGGTCATGAACTGCAGGTTCTCCTGGATCGGAACGGCCTGCATGCTGACCTGGAACGGAATCGAGGTGTGGTCGATGGGGCTGCCCAATGGCCGGGTGATGCTCTGCACGCGTTCGACCCCGCGGCTGCGGAACATGTTCTTGGCGATCCGGTCCAAGATGATCATGTCGGCGGGATTGCGAAGATCATGGTCGCTTTCGACCATCAGGACATCCGGGTTCATCCGGGCGGCGCTGAAATGACGTTCGGCCGCGTCGTAGCCGACGTTCGCGGGCAGGCTCGCGGGGATGTAATAGCGGTCGTTGAAACTGATCTTCATGCTGGGCACCGCCAACATGCCCGCGAGGGTGACCAGCAGTGCCGCCACGAAAACCGCACCGGGCCAGCGGACATTGGCGGTTCCGATACGCCGCCAGCCGCGACCCTCAACCCGCTTGGGCTCCAGCAGGCCGTGTCGGGTGGCGATCGCGACGATGGCCGGCGCCACGGTGAGCGCACCGGCGATGACCACCAGCAGACCCAGCGCCGACGGGATTCCCAGGGCTTTGAAGTAGGACAGCCGGGCGAAATGCAGGCACAGTGACGCGCCCGCGATCGTCAGTCCCGAGCCCAAGATGACATGCCAGGTGCCGCGAAACATCGAGTACCAGGCGGTCTCGGGGTCTTCGCCGGCATTGCGCGCCTCGTGGTAGCGCCCGATCAAGAAGATCGCGTAGTCGGTCCCGGCTGCGATCGCCAGGGACGACAGCATCGCGACCACGAAGGTCGAAAAGCCCAGTAGGCCATGGTGTCCCAGTAGTGCGACGAGACCGCGTGCGCTGCCCATTTCGAAGCCCACCATCACCAGCGCGAGTGCCACGGTGGCCGCGGAGCGGTAGACGATGGCCAGCATGATGATGATGACCACACCGGTCACGGCCATCATCTTGAGCATGCTTTTGTCGGCGGCTTCGGTCATATCGGTGGTCAGGGCCGCCTGGCCGGTGACGTAGGCCCTGACGCCGGGTGGTGCGGGCACCGAGGCAACGATCGTGCGGACCGCGTCGACCGATTCGTTGCCCAGGGTGCTGCCCTGATCGCCCGCGGTGTTGATCTGCGCGTAGGCGGCTTTGCCATCGGTGCTTTGCACTCCGGCGGCGGTGATCGGGTCGCCCCACAGGTCCGCGATGTGCTGGACGTGCTCGTGATCGGCCGCCAGTTTGGCGATCACGGTGTCGTAGTAGCGGTGCGCTTCGGGGCCCAGTTCGGTCTCGCCTTCGAGCACCAGCATCACCATGGCGTCGGAGTCGAATTCGTCGAAGGTGGCACCGATGTGCTTGGCCGCGATCATCGACGGCGCATCGTGCGGCGACATCGTCACCGCGTTCTCGCGTGCCACCGACTCGATCGGGGGAACCAGCACATTGAGCCCGACGGTCAGCAGCAGCCAGAAGATCACCAGCGGCCAGGCCAGCCGGCGAACCGCCCGCATATACCCCGGGCGAGGGGTGCCGTGGCCGCTCATGCGCCTTTGACCAGACAGAACACTTGGGCGTGGTGCCCGGTGGCCAGCTGCTCGTCCTTGACGGCGCCGTTGACGGTGATGCGGCAGCCGATCTGGTCGCCGTCACCTTGGGCGACGATATTGCCGATGACGGAAGGACTCGTGGTGGTCATGGTGTGGCTCCAGGGCAGGCCGGTGAACGTCGCCTGCGCGGGCTGCGCCTCCCGGTTCAGATAGCTCACCGAGCCGGCGGCCGATCCGGACCCGAAAACCTCGTAGCGGATCTGCTTTTCGTTGATCGAGTTGATCACCTGCGAACCGCTGCCGTCCCAGTGAAAGATCTCGTCGGCGCCGAACGCGCCGCGCAAGTTCACGACTGCCAAGGTTCCGACGACTGCCGCCAACGCGACCACCACGGGCACCCAGGCTCGGCTCACGATCGCGCGCATACCCATCGCCTCTCGATTCCCTCCACTCGGACTCTGCGTGAATACTATACCCCGTAGGGTATACAAATATTCCGGAAGAACCCTCGGGGGTATGGGGAGGCGGGTCAGTCGGCGGAATGCCGCGACTGGGCGGTGACGGCTTCGCCGAGCCAGCGACGCAGGAACCGGCGCAGCTCATCGGGGGAGCGACCTGGATCGTTGGGCGCCACCACGAACGAGAGCATGATCCGTAGGGTGAACTCCACGAGTTCGCGCAGGGCTGCTTCGTCGTAGCCGTGCCGCGTCCAGTTGACGTCGAACCGCTCGATCATGCGCATCCCGAAGGCGCGGGCCTCTTCGGAGGCCATCTCGCGATTGTGTGCTGACGAGGACGACAGCATGGCGCCCAGGTGCGGGGAGCGGGCCACCGCATCCAGGGTGTAGACCGCACCTTCGGCGAGCGCGTCGGCGGGATCGTGGATGCCGTGTACGTGCTCGGTCAGCCGGTCGAGGAAGTCGTCGACCGAGGCGATGGCCACGGCGCGCATCAGCGCATCGGCGGTGGGGAAGTAGCGGTACACCGTCTGCCGGATCACCCCGAGTGACGTGGCGACGTCGGCCAGCGACACCGCCGAACCGGTCTCGGCGACCAGCTCGACGGCCGCGGCGATGATCCGCCGGCCGGCTTCCGCGTCGGTGTGCGGGGGGTTACCTCCCCAGCCGCGTCGACGGGCCATCAGTGACCTGCTTGACAAGCTTGGCGCATCGAACAATCATACGCGATGACGTCCAGTTGTATGTTCCGAGTTGAGGTAGCGATGACTGACCTGATCGTGCGCAAACTGCGGTTTGCGTTCGCCGAGTACCCCGTGCCGTTTTTGTGGAATGAAGCGAACCCAGCGTTCTCGTCGATGGCCAACGCAGTCTCGCTGCTGGCGATCGGCTTCGAGAAGATGATCGGCGGCATGATCGCCGAGGCAATGCCGCTGATCACCGACCCGGTGGTCGCCGAGGAGGCCGACGCCTTCGTGCGTCAGGAGGGCCAGCACTCGATGGCCCACCGCGGTCATGCGAAGGCGCTGGTCCGGGCCTACCCGGGGCTCAAGGAAACGGTCGACGCATGCAACGCCATGTTCGACAAGATGGCCGCGGAAAAGTCGCTGGACTACCGGCTGGCTTACACCGCCGACCTCGAGGCGACCTTCACCCCGGTCTTCAAGCTGATGCTCGACCACGACAACACCCTGTTCGCACCGGGCGACGACCGGGTGGCGTCACTGTTCTTGTGGCACTTCGTCGAGGAAGTCGAGCACCGCAGCTCGGCGCTGATCATCTACGACCACGTCATCAACGACCCGTGGTATCGGATGCGGATGGCGCCGTCGATCTTCAAACACGTGATGAGCGTGATCAAGGTGGCGTGCGAAGGCTTCAATCGGCACGTCCCCGTGGCGGACCGCAAGGTTGACGCGCTGTCACTGTTCAGTACCTACCGCGCCAAGCAGGCATGGCGGCGGCGGGTTCCCTTCGGCTGGCCTGCGGACGAGGGCCCGGTCTCCGATGCCTTCAAACATCTGCCAAAGCGCGAAATGGCCACCGCGGTAGCCGGTATCGTCCGCAGCCAGTTGCCCAATCACAAACCGGCTCACGAAAAGATCCCGGTCCTGGCCAACGAGTGGTTCGCCCGTTACGACGACGGCTACGACGTGACCAAGTGGTACACCGCGGAAGAGAAGAGCGCCTGATGTCCGACTTGTGTGCCCCGACATTCGAGCGCCTGGCCGAGTCGCTGGGCTTCTCCTGCAGCGAGGCCGGGGGACTACTGGAATTCCGCAACCCCTTGCAGCTGGAGAATTGGACGCTGCCGGTCCTGGAGATCACCGTGATCACCGGGGCCGTGCTGGCACTGATCTACGCGATCATCCGGTACCGCCGCGGCGATGCCACCAACTTGGCACTGTGGTTCGGGGCGATCGCCTATCTGCTGATCATCGAGCCGCCGCTGTACTTCCCGGGCGCGTTCGGCATCGCCGATCACGTCGACACGATGTTCGCGCACAACGTGTTCACCGTCGACTTCCTGTGGGGGCGGCTCCCGCTGTACATCGTCGCGATCTATCCGATGATGGCCACCATCTCCTTCGAGATCGTTCGGATCCTGGGCGTGTTCCGCCGCTACGGTGCGATCGTCGGGGCCATCTGCGTGGGGTTTGTCCACCACGCGTTCTACGAGATCTTCGATCACCTGGGCCCACAGCTGCGCTGGTGGGAATGGTCGGTGGACAACCCGCTGAACCAACCCATGTTCACCTCGGTGCCGATGGGCAGTGTCGTGGTGTTCGCGGCGCTGTGGCCGGCCTCGCTGGCGCTCTGCGTTCAACTGTTGGTCGGTCGTCAGGTGGATCACGGCCGGAGATTCGGCGGGCTGCAGGTGTTGTGGCGCACGATCGTGATCGGCGTCTTGGCCTCGCTCGGCACCGACGGCAAGCTACTCGGGATCGCCTATGCCGTAGAACTTCTCATCATCGCCGCGGTGGCCATACCGGTCCTGATCATCCAATGGCGGCGTCTGCGGCTCAATCTTTTTGCCGCCGGCCGCTACGACAACCCGCTGATGGTCCGCTACGCCGCGGGGTATCTGTCGGTCATGACCGTGCTGTGGCTGACGGCCTTGCCGGCCTACCTGGACGCGTCCGGTGGGCTGACCGCCAACGGTGACCCGGTGGGATGCCTGTGGTACGTGGTGCTGTGTTTCGTGGTGGCTTACTTAAGTGTGGTGGCCGCGGCAACGGTCCCACCGATCCTCCCGGCACAACGGCGGCCCGCCGTGGACGTTGGTTGACGCGCTTGGCAGACTGTTGCCATGGCGCAGATCACGTTAAAGGGAAACCAGATCAACACCGTAGGCGAGTTGCCGGCTGTCGGTTCGGCAGCACCGGCGTTCAGCTTGACCGGAACCGACCTGAGTGTGGTGGACAGCGGGCAGTTCGCCGGTAAACCGGTCCTGCTGAACATCTTCCCGTCGGTCGACACCCCCGTCTGTGCGACCAGCGTGCGGACCTTCAACGAGCGGGCGGCCGCCGGTGGGGCGGTGCTGTGCGTCTCCAACGACCTGCCGTTCGCCCAGAAGCGGTTCTGCGGTGCCGAAGGCATCGAGAACGTCACCAGTGCCTCGGCTTTCCGGGACAGCTTCGGTGCCGACTACGGGATCACCATCGCCGATGGTCCGCTGGCCGGGCTGCTGGGCCGGGCGATCGTGGTGATCGGCGCGGACGGCAACGTCGCCTACACCGAGCTGGTGCCGGAGATCGGCCAGGAGCCGAACTACGACGCGGCCCTGGCGGCGCTGACCGGGGCCTAGGCCCCGCCAGGGAGGTCAGCGGCCCCGCCACTGCGGTGGCCGCTGCTCCCGCCAGGCTTGTAGTCCCTCGGCCACGTCCTCGGTCGCCGCGGCGACCTTGCGCATCGTTTCGCCGAACCGGACGGCATCGATCCAACCCATGTCGGCGCTGCGCCACGCCACTTCTTTGGTGGCCCGCTGGGCCAGGGGAGCGGCCTCGGCGAGGGTGCGTGCCCAAGCCTGGGCCGTGTCCTGCAGGGCGTCGGGCTCGACGAGTTTCCACACCAGGCCGATGTCCTTGGCGCGTTGCGCGCTCATCGGCTCGCCGGTCAACAGCAGCTCCATCGCGTTGGCCCAGCCCACCCGCTGCGGCAGCCGGATCGCGCCGACGATGGTGGGCACCCCGAGGGTTACCTCCGGAAAGCGGAACGTCGCATCGGTGCTGGCGATGATGAAGTCGCAGAACAACAATCCGGTGAGGCCGTAGCCCACGCACGGGCCGTGTACCGCGGCAATAGTCGGCTTGAAAAGCTCCATGCCGCTCTCGAACGAGTTGATCGTGGGCTTCTCCCAGAACGTGCCGGGAAACGTGCCGACCGCCCCCTCCGAGTCCTTGAGGTCGGCACCGGCGCAGAACACGTCGCCTTCGGCCGTGAGAATCCCGACCCAGGCGTCCTCCTCGGCGCGGAACCGGTCCCAAGCGGCGTTGAGGTCCTGGCGCATCGCCCCATTGATGGCGTTGCGGGCCTCGGGCCGGTTCAGCGTGATGGTCGCGACGTGGTCGTGGCACGCATAGGTGACCAGGTTCATGGCGCTCATTTCTGCACCGTACCGTCGGAATCATGCGGTGGATCGTGGACGCCATGAACGTGATCGGTGCGCGTCCGGACGGCTGGTGGAAGGACCGCCACGCCGCGATGGTCCGGCTGACCCGACAGCTCGAAGCCTGGGCAGCGGCGCATGACGGGCACGTCACCGTGGTCTTCGAAAAGCCGCCGTCGCCGCCCATCGAATCCGAGGTCGTCACGATCGCGGCGGCGCCGCGGCCCGGCACCAACTCCGCCGACGACGAGATCGTGCGCCTGGTTAGGGCCGACGACCAACCGCGGGGCATCACCGTGGTGACCTCTGATCTTGCCCTGTTGGAGCGGGTCAGCTCCGCGGGCGCAGCCACCTACCCGGCGGCACGGTTCCGCAGGCTCATCGAGGAGGGGTGATGGAGCCGCAACTGTTTCGGCCCCGCCCGCCGTTGTCGGAACGCATCGCTTACTTCGGGTACTGGGACCGTCGCGCGGGAGGGCCACACCGCAGTAGAGCCCTGCCGCGCGGAGCGGCGACCATCGTCATCGATATCGGCGACCGGCCGGAAGTGGATTTCTTCGGCGCCGATGCGCACACCCGGCTGACGGTGCCACCCGCGTTCTTCATCGGTGCCGGCACCGCGTCCTACCTAACGCAGATCGATACGGCGCAGACCGTCATCACGGTCCACTTTCGCCCGGGCGGGGCATGGGCGTTCCTGGGCATCGCGCAGGGGGAGTTGACGGATGCCTGCGTCGGTTTGGGCGAGTTATGGGGGCGTGCGGCGGTGACGCTGCGCCAGCGACTGGCGGAGGGCTCGTCGGCTGCCGCCCGGGTAAGGCTGCTTGAAGAATTCCTGCTGAACCGCTTGCAGCCCAAGCAATTCACGCCACACCCCGACGTGACCACGGTGCTGGAGGGCGCCGAACGCAATCCGTCGATGCGCGTCGCTGATGCGGTTGCGCTCACCGGCTCATCGCCGCGACGGCTGATCAACATGTTTCGCGGGCAGGTCGGTCTAACGCCCAAGGCGTATTTGCGGGTCCGGCGACTGCAGGCCGCCCTCACGCGCCTCGACGAAGGAACGTCGGGAGGTGCCGCCATTGCCGCTGAGCTTGGGTACTTCGATCAAGCACACTTCGTGCGGGAGTTTCGATCCTTCACCGAGATCACCCCCACCCAGTACCTGCGGCGCCGTTCGTGGTTGGCGGGGCACGTTGATCTCATCGAGGATTCGTCGATGCCGCTGAGGTGAGCGGATGGCAAAAATATCCAAGCCAACCACCGACGGCATCGCCGATGATGGGCGTCATGTACCGCACCCGAGAAGCCGTGGCCAGCACCGGAATCCTCGTCGCCGCGATCCGCGCCAAGGAATCCGCCCGCGAGGACGCCCTGTTCTGCGATCCGTTCGCGGACAAGCTGGCGGGGGAGGACGGCCGACGGATGCTGGCCGCGGCTATCGCGCACTCCGGTGAGCAGTCGACCTGGCAGATCGTCGTCCGTACCCGATTCTGGGATGAGGCCCTGCTGCGGGCCGAACTCACCCAGGTGGTCATTCTGGCGGCCGGCATGGACGCCCGCGCATATCGGCTGCCCTGGCCGGAACGCACCACCGTCTACGAAATCGATCAACCCGCGGTCATCGCAGCCAAGGCCGAGCTGCTCGCCGACGATGCACCGCGATGCCAGCTGGTACCGCTCGGGATCGATCTCGCCGAGGACTGGCCGGCCGCCTTGGAGGCCGTGGGTTTTGACGCGAACGTTCCCAGCGTCTGGCTCATCGAAGGGCTGCTGCAGTACCTCGATGAGCCCGCGGTACGCGCCCTGTTCGCCCGTGTCGATGCGTTGTCGGCGCCCGGTTCGGTGCTGCTGTACGACGTGGTCGGCAAGACGCTGCTGGAAGCGCCGTCGATGGCGCCGTTGCTGCAGTCCATGGCGCAGCAGGGCTCACCGTGGCTGTTCGGCACGGACGAACCCGGAGAGCTCGCTGAACGCCTCGGTTGGTCGGCTGTGGTGACTGATGTGGCCGAGCCGGGAAACCGGTGGAACCGCTGGTTCGCACCAGTGGCCGCGGCTGGACCGGACGTGCCGCGTGGCTACTTCGTCGAAGCGCGGCGTTAGACGGCCGCGCTGGCACCCGCGCGGCGTCCGGCGAACACGCAGTCGGCGATCGACAACCCGCTGACGTAAGACTGCGAGGCAATACCGATGGCGGTGCGCCCGGCGCTGTAGAGCCCCGGAATCGGATTACCGTCCACGTCGACCACCGCGCCGGTGTCCTCGCAGACCCGGACCCCACCCAGGGTCAGCATCGGGGTGGGGCGTAAGACGTTGGGCTGCACCGAGATATCCATCAGAGTGAAAGGCCCCTGATCGATTCGCCGGCAGAAGTCGGCGGGCTTACCGGCCGGGTCGACGGTCCCGGAATCGATGGCGTCGTTGTGCGCGGTGACGGTAGCTTCTAGGCCTTCGGCATCGATGCCGGCGGCCCGCGCCGCCTCGGCCAGCGTGGCACCGCGCACCGCACCGCCGAAGATCAGCGCGGCGCCCTGGGCGCGCTGGAACCACAGCGTCTGGGTGAGCAGTTGGCGCCGGGCCTCTGACATGAGGCGCGCGTCGGCCAGGATCCAGCCCCGGCTGCCGTGGTTCTTCACCATGGCCTGTCCGACCGCGGCGCCGTAGCGGGACTCGTCGATCACCCGTCGGCCGTCGGCGTCGACGATGATCGCGGAGATGAATGCGCTTGGGGGCGTGATGAACTTCCACACCGAGACGTTGTCCATGCGATCGGGTACCGCGCCGACGCTCTGGGCCAGCGCGATGCCGCTGCCGTCGTCGCCGCTGGTGCCCAGGGGCAGACCGCCGTTGAATTCCGGTGCGTAGCGCTTGCGCCACTGCGTGTTGGCGATGAAACCGCCGGCGCTGATGATCACCCCGCGCCGCGCGATGATTTCGATCGTCTGGCCGTAGCGCTGTTGCAGCTTCGCCAATCGCCGGTCCATCGCGGCGCGCAGCGGCGGGTAGTAAACACCGGGTTTCGATGAGAGCGCGGCCAGGCGGGCGTAGCGGCGCTGGATACGCCGCGGCGCTTGGCCCATGGTCGTGGCCCGCACCCCGGTCACCCGGCCCGACGGGTCCTGCAGCAGTTCGGTGACGGTGGTGTGCGGGCGGAAGTCCACGCCGAGTTTGCGGGCCGATTCGGCCAGCGGTGCATAGATCTGCTTGCCGGACGTGCCCTTGCCGTAGGCGCGGTGGCCGCGCTGCACCGGCGGGGTGTGGGCGCGGAACGCTCCGGCGTTCTCACTGCCCGAGTGGTACAGGTAGTAGCGGTTGTTGGGAAAGGACGTCTTGTAGGGGCACAGGCCGGAGTTGAATGGCACCCCACGGGCCTGCAGCCAGTCGATCATTTCCGGGCTGCCGTCGACGAACCGCTGCAGTGTTTCGGGCCGGACCGCGTCGCCGACCTCCAGGCGCAAGTAGTCCAGCATCTGCTCGGCGGTGTCGTGCACGCCGGCGTCCTTTTGAACCGAGGTGCCGCCGCCGGCGTAGATGATCCCCCCGGAGATGGCGGTGGCACCGCCGCCGTTGGCCCGGTCCACCGCGATGACCTCGGCGCCCAGTTCGCGGGCGGTGATCGCCGCAGAGGTACCGGCCGCGCCGTACCCGACGATGACGACGTCGGTCGTCAGGCTGGTGGTGGTCATGCGTTCTCCCTTGACGACGTGAGCTGAACGGCCCTCAAATGTAACAGCCGATAGTTCGGTGCTTGTAGAGGTGACCAGTGATGATGTGCCAGCGATGGCATAAAGCGAAACATGTTCTAGCGGACCGGGGACGCTCCGAACCGGCCGCCCTGCGCGGTTCGCGACGGCGCACAGGCGAAGATGAACGGCATGGCTGCTCGGTTACTGCGCATTGTCGCCACCCTGATCTTCGCCCTGGCCGCCGCGGTGACGCCCGCCGGTGCTGCACCGGGCGTGGATCCCGCGGCGCTGGCTGCCGACCTGGTCGCGGCCGATCAGGCGTTGCGCAATACATCGTCGCCCGACCAGGTGCTGGCCGCCGCGGCCCGCCGCCAACAGGTCGCCTACCGCACCCTCGGCGCGCACCCCGAGTGGGATGCGATCGCCCGCCCGCAGATCCCGGCGGCGCTGCTCGCGGTCTACGACCGCAACATCGACGCCCGCCGGCAACTCATGGCGCTCACCGACCCCAAGGACACCATGCCGCCCTGGCGGGTGGTGCCGCCGGTACCGGCCAACGAGCTGATGGCCAGCTACCGGGCGGCCGAGGCCGCGTCCGGAGTGCCGTGGAACTACCTGGCGGCGATCAACTTCGTCGAGACCGGCTTCGGCCGCATCAATGGCGTCAGCGACGACGCCGCTCAGGGGCCCATGCAGTTCCTGCCGTCGACGTTCGCGGCCTACGGCAACGGCGGAGACATCCATTCGCCACGCGATGCCATCATGGCGGCCGGTCGGCTGTTGGCCGCCAACGGTTTTGCCACCAATCGCGACAAGGCGATCTGGGGATACAACCATTCCGACTACTACGTGCGGGCGGTCAATGACTACGCCGCGGTCATGGGCGGCGACCCGGCCGGGTTCTCCAGCTACTACCGCTGGGACACCTATTACCGGACCACCGCCGGCGATCTGCTGTTGCCGATCGGCTATGTCTCGTCGTCGCGGATCCCGGTGGGGGAATATCTGGCCACGCACCCGCAGTGACCCCTCAGCGCTGTTGGGCCCGCCACTTGTCCAGCACCCGTCGATCCCGCTTGGTCGGCCGTCCGGCGCCGCGGTCACGAGCGGCGATCGCCGTGGCGGATGCCGTTGGGGGCGGCGGGGTTCGATCCAGGTAGCAGGTCACCGCGTCAGCCGCACCGACCCGCTTCTGAATCACCCGCAGCACCTCGACGATTCGGGTGCGATCACCCACCAGAGCACTGACCGTGTCACCGGGTGAAACCGTTGTCGCCGGCTTGGCCGGGCGGTTGTTGACCCGCACATGTCCACCGCGACATGCGGCGGCGGCGTCCGGCCGGGTTTTGGTGATCCGCACCGCCCACAACCACCGATCCACCCGGCTCGATTCCATGGCGGCCCGGGCTCAGCGTGAGGCGTTGAGGATCTTGATTGCGAACACCAGCGTGTCACCCGGCAGGATGCCGGCGGCCGGCTGACCCTGCGGATAGCCGTCGGCGGGGACCATCGCGACCGCCACCGTCGACCCGATTTTCTGGCCCGCAATGGCCTTCTGGAATCCGGGGACGACGCGGTCCAGTCCGAAGTCGACCGGTGTGCCGCGTTGGTAGCTGCTGTCGAACACCGATCCGTCACGTCCGTTGACACCCATGTAGCAGACCGAGACGGTTGCGTGGTCCCCGACGACGCGCCCGTCGCCGGCGTGCAACGTTTGTACCTCGGTCTGGGTCACCTTGAACGGCTTGGTGACGACGACGCTCGGCGCGGCCGAACTCGTGGAGCCGGTCACTGCGACGCTGCCGGTGGCACCCTTTAATGTCCAGTCGGCCGCAACACCTTCCGCCGGTGGCGTGGCGGGGCAGGCGGGGCGGTGACCGACGACGTCTTCGACGACGAGGTGTTGTCCGAACCGCCACAACCGGCGAGCACCGCCGCCAGCGAGGTGACAGCGGCGGCGAGAGCAACGAACCGAGGCATACGCGAATTCACCTTGGTCACGCTACAGCCCCACTTAGCGCGTAGCATTCTGCTATACGTCGTAACATGATGCTACAAGGCTTGGAGGTTCGCGCATGGCTGACGTCGGCGATCGGGTCACCAGGTTCGCCGCGGACCTGGTGGACAGCGCCGCCGCCGAAGGCGCGCGCCAGAGCAGATCGGCCAAGCAGCAGCTCGACCACTGGGTGCGGGTCGGCCGCGCGGTGTCGGCGCAGCAGAGCGCGGCGCGGCAACGGGTCGAGGCGGCCCTGGCCGGTCACCTCGACACCGGTGCGTTGACCGCCGAAGAGGGCGTGGTCTTCAACGCCGAGATCTCCGCAGCGATCGAGGAGAACCTGGCGCACACCCACTACGGTGACATCCTCGCCGAGCACGGCATCACCACGGTCGCCCTCGATGACGACGGTCGCATCGTTGAGTACCGGCCCGACGGCACCTCGGTGATCGCGGAGACCTCCCGCTGAGGCGGCTTGACCTCGTCGTCGGCCCGAACGGGGCAGGGAAGTCGACGTTCGTCGCCCTCACGTTGGCCCCGCTGCTACCGGGAGCACCGTTCGTCAACGCCGACGAGATCGCAAAGAACCGCTGGCCCGATGATGCAGCTGCGCGCGCATACGACGCAGCGCGGGTGGCCGCGCAGACCCGGACGAAACTCGTCGAGCAGGGACGTTCGTTCATCGCCGAGACAGTGTTCTCGCACGAGTCGAAGCTCGACGTCATCCGCCATGCACACACCCACGGCTACACGGTGGTGCTGCATGCGGTGCTTATCCCCGAGGCGTTGGCGGTGCAGCGGGTGCAGTATCGCGTGGCCGCCGGCGGGCATTCGGTTCCCGAAGAGAAGATTCGAGATCGGTATCACCGGCTGTGGCCGCTGGTCGCTGCAGCGATCGGAATGGCCGATATCGCAACGGCTTACGACAACTCGAGTGCGACCGGGCCGAAGATTGTGGCGCAGTTCGCCGGCGGCGCGCCGATCGGTGACCTGAGCTGGCCGGCCTGGGCGCCTGACGCGCTGGTGACGCGCTGGCGCGCTTAAGCGGAGATCTTCACCACGAGCTTGCCGACGTTCTTGCCGTCGAACAGCATGTTGATCGCGGTCGGCAGCTGCTCGAAGCCCTCGACGACGGTCTCGAGCGGGGTGAGCTTGCCGGCGGCAATCAGCTCGGAGATCTCGCTGTTGGCCTCCGGTGCTCGAAGGAAGTGGTCGAGGATGATGAAGCCCTTCAGGGTGGCGCGCTGGATCAACAGGTTGCCGAACGCGCGCGGCCCGGGCGGGGGGTTGGTGTCGTTGTAACCCGAGATCAGTCCGCAGAGCGCGATCCGCGCGCCGACGTTCACGCGGGCAAAGATCGCGTCCATGATGTCGCCGCCGACGTTCTCGAAGTCGACGTCGATGCCGTTGGGGGTTGCGGCGGCAAGCTGGCGGGCCCAGTCGTCGGCGCGGTAGTCCACTGCCGCGTCGAAACCGAGTTGATCGGTCAGCAGGGCACATTTCTCCGGTCCGCCGGCGATCCCGACGACCCGTGCGCCGCTGGCCTTGGCGAGCTGGCCGGCGACCGAACCGACCGCTCCGGCCGCCGCCGAGACGACGACGGTCTCGCCCGGCTGCGGCTTGCCGATGTCGCGGATCCCGATCCACGCGGTGAGCCCGGTCATGCCGAGCGCGCCCAGGTAGGTGCTGGGCGAGACGCCATCCGCGACGTCCACCGGGAACAGCGGCATGGCGTCGGAGACGACCACGTAGTCCTGCCAGCCGGTCAGGCCCTGCACAGTCTGGCCGACGGCGTAGTTCGGGTTGTTCGACGCGACCACCACGCCAAGACCGGCCGCGCGCATGACCTCGCCGATGCCGACCGGGGGCAGGTACGACGGCGTCTCGTTGATCCACATTCGGTTGGTCGGGTCCAGGGAGATCCAGTCGACCCGCACCAGCGCCTCGCCGTCGCCGATCTGCGGCACCGCCTGCTCGCTGAGTTCGAACGTGTCCGGGCCAATGCGGCCAGCTGGGCGTTCGCGGAGAAGGAAGCGGCGATTGCGATCGGTCATGAGCGCACGCTACCGGATGCGGCTGACCATGGCAATGGTCGTTAAATCAGTTGTGGGACAACGCAACAGAGCATTATATGTGGCCGTCGAACGCGCGCAGCGCCTGTACGTCGATTGCGGGGCCGGTCAGCTCGACGTCGGCACGCGTGTGGCGCCCGGCCAACCAGCGAACCAGGTTTGCCGGCGACGCTTGCACCAGCACCGCAGGTCCCGCTTGCGGGCCCTCGGACGCCAGGACGCGGCCGTCTTCGGCGCTGATGATGGTTAGCGCAGTACCGGCGGGCAACTTCGCGCGTTGATAACGCAGCAATGGAGGAATGGCCGCTACGAGTGATGGTGGTGCGGCATGGGCAGCCGAGTTGGCGGCGACGAGGTCGTCGTGATGGGTCCAATACTCGAACAGAGTGAGTGGTGCTACTCGCGACCGGATGAGCAGTTGCGGTACCGGACGCCGCAGCCGGTCGACCAACTCGGTGAAGCTACGGCGGTGCTCACGTCGAATCGCGAACTCCACCAACCTCGGTGGAGCCGGCACAGCGACACCGCGCGCCACTAGTGATCGTGCGATGAAGGTCGAGATGCCCCCAAAGCGCTCCTCGGCCGCCAGGTGGGCCGCGAGATCGCGCGCGGTCCACGAACCACAGCCGGCGTGTGCCGAGGCGCCGGCGGCGCTCAACGAGTTCGCGAGGGCCGCCCGCTCGGCCGCGATGTCCTCGGTGAGCGCCACCGCGGATCAGCCTGAGGCGCCCAGGATCTTGATCGCGAAGATGAGGGTGTCGCCCTGCCGGATGCCGGCGCTGGGCTGGCCGTCGGGGTAGCCGTCGGCGGAGGTCATGGCCACCGCGACCGTGGATCCGACCGTTTGGCCGGCGATCGCCTTCTGGAATCCGGGGATGACGCCGTCCAGCGGGAAGTCCACCGGGGCGCCGCGCTTGTAACTGCTGTCGAACACCGACCCGTCGCGTCCGTTGACGCCCATGTAGCAGACGGACACCTTCGCCGTGCCCGGAACCACCGGGCCACTGCCGGCCTGCAACGTGTGTACCTGGGTCGACGTCACGCTGAACGGCGTCGAAACCTCCACCCGGGGCGCGGCCGTTTCGGTCGATCCGGTGACCGCGACGCTGCCGGTGGCCCCGGTCAGCGTCCACTCCGGCGTGCCGCCGGCCGGTGCGACGGTGGGGCAGGTGTCGGCGGCCACGGCCGTACCTGCCGCCGCAAAGGGCAGAACGATTGCCGCGAGACTGGCAGTGACAGCAACGAATGAATGCATCCGAGTGGGTTTCACGTCCGCCACGTTACAGGCGGCGTCGGGGATGATTTGCGGCCCATGACAGACGCAAAGTAACCCCGTCAGCGGGGACTCGGCCCGTAGTCTCACCCAGGTGCATATTGACGTTCTGGCCGTGACGTGTTGATCGGTGTGGCCGCAGCGCTACTGGCCTGTTTCGGCTACGGGGTGGCCTCGGTCCTGCAGGCCTACGGTGCACGTAGTTCTGCAGCCGCGGACCAGGGGCAGGAAGCGCTGATCACCGCGGACGGCGGCCCGACCCTGCGCTCGACCGCCAACGCGGTGCTCACCTCAGCGTTCATTGCCGGAATGGCCCTCGACGTCATCGGTTTCGCCGGAAGCGTCGTCGCGGCACGGCTGATCCCGCTGTTTCTGTCGCAGACCATCATCAGCGCCAATCTCGTTGTCACCGCGGTGCTCGGCATCGCTGTGCTCGGGATTCGTTTACGCCGCCGCGATTGGGCGGCGATCGGGACGGTGCTTGTGTCCCTGTGCGTGTTGGGGTTCAGCGCTGGACGGGCCGGTACGGACACGTCGGGATCGGGGCTGCACTGGGCGCTGATGGTGGTGGCGATGCTGATTGCGGCGCTCGGAGTTGGCCTCATTCGCCTTCTGGGAGCCCGGGCCGCCGTCGCCGCCGGATTGGTCTCCGGTGTCCTCTACGGAGTGATGGCGATCGCGGTACGGGTGGTCGACGGCATCGATCCGTTGCAGCTGGCGGTTCTGCTGAAGGATCCGGCGTTCTGGGCGATCACCATTGCCGGAGCCGGCGGCTTCTACCTGTTTACGGTTGCGTTGCAGCTGGGTTCGGTGAACGGCGCCGTCGCTGCCTTGGTCGTCGGCGAGACGGTGGTGCCCGGCGTCGTCGGCGTAACGCTGCTCGGAGACACCGCGCAACCCGGGCTGAGCTGGCTGGTGGCATTGGGATTCTGCAGCGCGGTCGGGGGTGCGGTGGCCGTTGCCATGTTCGGTGCGGCCGACCATGCGGATGCGGCGACGCCGGCCGCACCCCACTAAGGCGTGGCGGCCTTCCAGGGCTGGTTATGGACGTTCAAAGTTCACCTCAGGGCGAGGTTCACAAGGTTTCGGATCGCGATCGTGCGCCGTCCAACACCGCTTCGATCTCGCCCCACGTGCGACGAATGATCTCGGCCACCGGCAGAAGATCAACGATCCGGGACGACACTTGGCCGGTGTTGGCGACGCTGGCTTCCATATCGCCGTCGAAGTACAGCTCGGTGATCTTTCCCAGCAGCCGCGAATCCGGGTCATGTGCAGCGATCCGGGCGGCCAACCCGGTCCGCAGGACTCGCATGGTCGGGTTGCCGGGAACGTCGAGAAGCACTGTGCCGGAATCGTTTGCGGCCACGATCGCATCCTTGAAGTTCGCGTGCACTGCGGATTCGTGGCTGGCCAGCATCCGGGTGCCCATCTGCACGCCCTCGGCGCCCAAGACCAGCGACGCCGCCGCCGACCGCGCATCGCAGATGCCACCGGCGGCGATGATCGGCAGGTCCACATTTTCGGCGACCAGGGGCAGCAGCACCATGGTGGAGGCGCCCAGCAGCGACTTGAACCCGCCGCCTTCCACGCCCTCGACCACCAGCGCATCGACACCGGCGTCGGCGGCTTTGAGCGCGCCTTTGAGTGAGCCGACAACGTGGACCACGATCATGCCGGCGTCGTGCAGCAGTTTGGTGAACAAGGCGGGGTCACCGGCGGAGGTGAAGACATGGCGCACACCGGCTTCGGCCAGTGTCTCGACGATCGACGGATCGTTCTTCCAGCCCTGGATCATCAGGTTGGCCGCCACCGGTTTGTCGGTGAGCTCGCGCACTCGCTGCAGGTCGGCACGCCCTTCGGGGGTGAGGGTCTCGATCACGCCGAGCCCGCCTGCCTCGGACACCGCGGCAGCGAGTTCGGCGCGCGCGATGTAGGTCATCGGGGCCTGGATGACGGGGTAGGGAACTCCGAGCAGGGATTGGATGCGGTTGGCCACGGCTTATTCAAGCATTCGGCTGGGTTGACCAGCGACGACACAGGGACAGCGTGCCGTCGACGACCGCGTCGATGAAGCTGTCATCGACGGATTCACCGGTTGCAATGACGCGGTAGTGCATTCGGCCGACGAGCCACTCGGCCAGCGCGGCCACGTCGGCATCGGCCGTCAGCTCGCCTCGGGCGATCGCCCGGACAAACGGCTTCTGGTCGCGTACCTGCTGAGCGTGCAGGTAGCGGGCCCGAAATGTCTGGGCGAGCTGCGGATCGTGCTGCGCCTGTCCCACGAGTGCGCGGTAGACCGCACCTGCATCGTCGGCCGTGAGGAAGTGGGCCGTGGTGCGCAGATGAGCGCGCAGGTCCGACTCCAGGGCACCGGTGTCGGGGGGTTCGAGTTCAGCGGCCGCGTCTTCGAGGAAGGCGTCCATCAGGACATCCGTTTTGGAACTCCACCAGCGGTAGACCGTCTGCTTTGCCACGCCCGCCGCCTTAGCGATTCCTTCGACGGTGACGCCGGCGAAACCCTTTTCGACAAGTAGATCGTCGGCCGCATGCAGGATGGCCTCGCGAGCCGCCTCGCTGCGTCCGTGCCGATTGCCGCGATGCGGCTGTGCCTCTGCCACAGCTCGATCTAACACCACTCCATTCTAGACAAGACGCAACGGCTCGTCTAGGGTAGAGACATGACTGCAACTCTGAACCGACCGGAATACGCCTCGATCATCGATCGACTCTTCACCGACGCGCAGCAGGATGCTGGACGTCGTCAAGGGATCTCGCCACGCGACTACGCCGTTGAGGAACGCGCGGATGTGTTTGCGAACGTTTACCTCTCCGTGGCGCCCGAGTCAGGCCGGCTGCTGTACAACCTGGTTCGTGCGATCAAGCCGACGACCATCGTGGAATACGGCATGTCCTATGGAATCTCGACCTTGCACCTGGCCGCGGCCGTGCGCGACAACGGCACCGGGCACATCATCACCACGGAGATGAGCGCCCAGAAGCTGGCCACCGCCCGAGCGACGTTCGCCGAGGCGGGGGTCAGTGACTTGATCACGATCCTCGAAGGCGATGCCCGCACCACGCTCAAGGCAATCAATGAACCCGTGCAATTCGTGCTTCTCGATGGCTGGCCCGACCTCGATCTGACGGTGATCAAGATCCTTGAGCCGGTGTTGGCAAGTGGCGCAATCATTGTCGGCGACAACGTGAACCTGGACCCGGCTCACGCCTACCTCGACTATGTGCGCGCACCGGAGAACGGCTACGTCAGCTGCCCGCTGGCACTGGACAAGGGATTGGAACTAGCTGTCCGCGTGTAGCTTTGGCGACTGGGTGCGGTGCTTGCTACGAGGCCTCGGCCTGCGTGTGCGGCGCGCTGCCCTCCAGTAGGACTCGTGCGACAAGCTCGGGATCGTCGGCCATGGGGACGTGGCCGCACCCGGGCAGTCGGATGTGACGGGCCTGGGGGAGTCGCTGTTCGGCAATCGCCGCCTGGTAGGGCCGCAGGATCCGATCATGTGCGGCCCAGGCGATGGTCACCGGGATGTCGGCCGGGATCTCGCGGGCGAACACTTCGGCGGCCGGGAAGATCTTCTTCATCGCGGGAATGGCGCGCCGCATGCCGTTGAGGTCGGCCACGAACTCCTTGACCGGAATCCGTTCGGGGTGAGCCGAGACCACCGAGCCCATCATCCGCCGTGCGCGAGGAGAACGAGCAAGCCTGGGCACCACCGGCGCCATCAGTTGGGCGCCGGTGGTGAGCAACCGGAAGATCAGCCGAACGTAGGCGAAATCCAGAGAGTTGTGCCAGTACGCGGCGGGGGATAGCACGGTTGCGCTCGCAACTAGGTTGTCGGCGGCGGCCTCCATCGCGACCCGGCCGCCCAGCGAGTTTCCACCGATGTGGGGACGTTCAAGTCCGAGCTGATCCAAGAGCCCCACCAGCTCGTCACGCAGGGTGCCCTGTACGTCGCCGTCGCGGACCACGAAGTCATGGGACTCGCCGTGCCCGGGCAGATCGAACAGAACCACGGTGCGGTGATCGGTCAGGTGCTCAAGGACCGGGTACCAGGCCTGCCGGCGGTGAGTGATCCCGTGGACAAGCACCAAGGGCTCGCCAGTTCCATGGATCTCGTACTTCAGCATGTCGGTGCTCCTTGTCGCGGAGGACGATCTCGCCCTAGGGCAACGGTAGCTCTGCTGGTGATTCTGTGAGGGTCGCGGGGTGGACTGAATGGCCACTTAGGTGTAGCCCTTCTCGATTAGTGGTAACCCACCGCGATGACTACATGGCTGGCGCAGGAATTTTTCAGCGGCACGGGCCAGGGGACGCGCGAGGTCGCCGAGCTGGTGGCGGCGTTCGGGTTAACCGCGCTGATCGGTCTGGAACGCGAAATCCGGGGCAAGAGCGCCGGGCTCTGTACCCAGACGATCGTCGGCACATCGGCGGGTTTGATTCTGCTGGTCAGCAAGTACGGGTTCGGCGACGTGATCGCCGCGGGCACGGTGATCCTGGACCCGTCCCGGGTTGCGGCCCAGATTGTTTCCGGCATCGGCTTTCTCGGCGCGGGCCTGATCATCACGCGCCGCGGCGCGGTGATCGGGCTGACTACCGCGGCCGCGATCTGGGAATCTGCGGCGATTGGGATGGCCGCCGCCGCGGGGCTGCTGCTGCTAGCCGTCGTGGTGACCATGCTGCACTTTGTGATCGTGATCGGTATCGCACCATCGGTGCGGCGAATGGCGACCCGATTGCCGGGCTCGGTACGCGTGCATGTCATCTACCAGGACGGCCGGGGGATCTTGCGGAAGTTGTTGGAGTCCTGCGATCTGCACGGCTGGCATCTGACCTCGCTGGTCACCGATTCACCGGCAACGGTGGCATTGCCACTCGGACAGCACACCCAGACCGTCGATCACGTCGGTGTCACCATGACCTTGTCGGGCCCGCGCGTTGTCGAGGCCACCCGGCTCCTCGCCGATATCGAGGGTGTCAGCCGGATCGATCAGCTCCACGACGACGCCGATTGACGTCACGTGACGGTTTCAGTTGGGCAAAGGTCCTGCAGCCTACCCGTGGTCGCAGGGCCGATATCGCCAATCGGCTTTAGTGTTGGCTGCCATGGGGGCCATTCACAGTCGCATGAAACGCTGGTGCACAGCGCTTCACGTTGCCGTGGCGGCAGCGATGGTCGTTATTCTCGGATTCGCTTCCACCGCGGTCGCCCATGCGGCCGCGGCCACCGCGACGTTGTCGGTGACCTCGACATGGCAGACCGGCTTCATCGCCCGCTTCGTCATCACCAACCGGAGCGCGGTGCCGATGACCGATTGGCGCCTTGAATTCGACCTACCGGTGAATGAATCCATTTCGCACGCGTGGAACAGCAGCGTTGGCCGATCGGGCACGCACTATGTTCTTGCCCCGGCGAACTGGAATCGCATCATCGCGCCGGGCGGTACGGCCACGGGTGGTTTCCGCGGCGTGCTGTCCGGGACGTACACGCCGCCGGTGAATTGCATGCTCAACAGGCAGGTTCGCTGCAGCTGACGGTCGGGCGCCATCTCAGAGCTGCGGGTTCAGCGTTCGTAGGTGCCGGTGAGTCTGCCGCGCGCGATGACATGTCCGTGGATTGCGGCGAGTGTGGTTTTGATGGTCGCGGTGGTGTCGAGTCCACTGGGCTGGTTGAGTGCGAAGAGTTGAAAGATGTAGCGGTGCGGGCCGTGCCCGGGGATCGGTCGGGGGCCGGCATAGCCATGTCGTTTGAATGAGCCGCGTCCGATGCATATCCGTGCGCTGCCGGTATCGGGGTTCAGTTCGGACTCAGTCAGTGATCGCGCTGAGGGCGTGATGGCGGTGGCGAGGGCATGGACGATGGGTCGGGGTAATGGAGCGTCGGGGTCCTCGACGATGAGGACGAGTTCTGCTGCGTTGGCTGGCACACCGCTCCATGAGAGTGGCGGGGAGATATTGTCGCCCAGCCCGTTACCCGCATGGCGCAGCGGTATTTGGTGGCCGTCGCCGAATGCGGCGCTGGTCACGGTGATGATGTCAGGGACGTTGGAGGTGGCAGGATGATGCCACGCGGTCTTGCTGTCGTGTCCGCTGAATGGTTGGAGAAGGCGGCCTAGAACGGCAATCACGGTGTTTCCGATCCGGTAGTTATCGGGCAGTGGTAAATCCATGGCCGCTGCTGCTGATCACGGCGGCGGAAATCGTCAATGCGGTTGCGCAGCAGCAGGGTCTGACCGATGGCATCAAGGCCGCTGATGAGCTGGTTTCGAGATCGCTCGTCGATGGCGAAGGGATGGCGTGGTCCGTCGACGGCGCCGACCTCGCCGGCCACTAGGTCGATGCGGATGCGGGGTTCGTGTCTGGTGTCGAAGGTTTCGGCCGCGAGTTGTTGATGGATCTCGGGTGGCAGCACGAGGGGGAGTAGGCCGTTGCGGATGCAGTTCGTTTCGAAGATCGAGGCGAATCCCGGTGCGATGACGGCGCGAAAGCCTGCATCGCGTAGGGCCCAGACGGCGGTCTCGCGGGAGCTGCCGCACCCGAAGTTCGGGCCGACGACCAGGATACTGGCCTGGTCGTAGGGTGCTTTGTTGAGCACGAATTCGGGGTTGCGGCGCCAATCCATAAAGAGCGCGTCCTTGAATCCGTGCTTGGAGAGCTCCGTGGGTTGGAAGTGGCTGGGGCTGAGCGCGTCGGTATCGATGTTGGCGCGCTGCAAGGGTGCGGCGATAGCGGTGAATTGGGTAAACGGTTTCATGATTGGGCCTTGCGAGGATCGGTGATGTGGCCGGCGATGGCTGACGCGGCCACGGTTGCCGGACTGGCGAGGTGGGTGCGCACTCCGGGGCCCTGCCGATTTTCGAAGTTGCGGTTGGTGGAGGAGATGACCCGCGCCCCCGGCGCGAAGGTGTCGCCGCCCGCGTAGAAGCAGAGGCCGCAACCGGATTCTCGCCACTGGAAGCCTGCATTACGGAACACGCGGTCGATGCCTTCGGCCTCGGCGGCCAGGCGCACCGGGGTGGAACCGGGCACACAGATTGCGGTCAGGCCATCGGCGACGGTGTGCCCGTCGAGGATTTCTGCGGCGGCGCGTAGGTCAGTGAGTCGGGCGTTGGTGCACGAGCCGATGAAGGCCGCGTCGATCGGCAGCCCTCGCAGTGCGGTGCCGGGAGCAAGCCCCATGTAGTCCAGTGCGTGTTGCACGGTGCCGGGGTCGTCGCTGTTGACGGGGTCGGGTACCGTGCCGTCGATCCCGGTGGCGTGCTGGGGACTGGTGCCCCAAGTCACCTGCGGGGCCAGGGTTTCGGTGTCGATGTCGACGACCCGGTCGTAGGCGGCGCCGGGATCGGTTCGCAGCTGATCCCAGGCTTGCACGGCGAGGTCCCAATCTTCGCCGACCGGGGCGTAGGGCCGCCCGTTGAGGTAATCGAAGATCGTGGCGTCGGGAGCGACAATGCCGGTTCGGGCGCCAGCTTCAAAGGCCATGTTGCACAGAGTGAATCGCCCTTCGAAACTCATTTCGTCGATCGCGGAGCCGCTGAATTCGATGGCGTATCCCGCCGCGCCGCCAGCGCCGATCGCCGCGATGAGGGCCAACACCATGTCCTTGGCGTAGATGCCACGACCCGGTGTGCCGTGCAATCGGACGTTCATCGTTTTAGGGCGCCGCACGGCCAGGGTCTGGGTGGCCAGCGCGTGTTCGCATTCGGTGATGCCCACACCCCAGGCCAGCGCGCCCACAGCTCCCAGGGTGGGGGTGTGGGAGTCGGCGCAGATCATGGTGGCCCCGGGCAGCGCGACTCCTTGTTCGGGGAACACGACGTGCGAGATGCCTTGGCGGTCATCGCCGATATCGAACAGGGTGATGTGTTCACGGCGGGCTTCGTCTCGGAACGCGTCGATGAACATCGACCCCATCGGGATCGGCGTGGAGGAGTTGCGGCCGGGCCGGGTATCGACGACGTGGTCCATGGTGCCGAACACCAGAGACCGGTCGAATACTTCGTGGCCCTCATCGCGCAGCGACCTTAGCGACAGTCCGCCGCTGCGGTCGTGCAACAGGATACGGTCGATGTGCAGCAGTGAGGTGCCGTCGGGTAGTTCGTCGACAACGTGCAGGTCCCAGATTTTGTCGATGATGGTGCGTCGTTGAGAGGTCATGCGAGGTAGGTTCTTTCGAGTTCTTCGACTTCACGCATGCCGATAAGGTCGTGCGCCTCGCGGAACGGTACGAACAGGTCGAGCAGATTGGCGGTGCCGTCGTCGGTGCGGATGCGCTGCAACGCGGCGCGCATGCCGCCCAGCGAGGCCATCGCCAGAGCTCCGGGCAGGCTGACGCGGGCTACACCGAGGTTCTGCAGTTCGGTGAATGTCAGGTTTTTCGGGGACTTTCCACCTTCGATGACATTGACGGCTACCGGGCCGTTGATCGCCTGGGTGGCTTGGCGGATCTCCTCGCGTGAGGTCACGCCTTCGACGAAGACCATGGTGGCACCGGCCTGCAAATAGGCGTTACCCCGGCGGATCACGCCCTCGATGCCTTCGATAGCCAGGGCGTCGGTGCGGGCGTTGATGACGAAATCGGGATCCGTACGGGCGTCCGCAGCGGCGCGGATCTTCGTCGCCGCCTCGTGTAGGTCCACGATGCGTTTCCCGTCGAGATGTCCACAGCGCTTCGGGGTCTCCTGGTCCTCGATGTTGATGCCCGCCGCGCCGGCCTCTTCGAAGGCCTTCACGGTGTAGTAGGCATTGACCGCGTTGCCGAATCCGTTGTCCCCGTCGGCCATGACGGGCACCTGCACCGATCGGGCGATCTTGGCGGTCACCGCGGCCATGTCTTCCATCGAGATCAGCGAGTAATCTGGGCGCCCGTAATGCACCCCCGAGATGCTCGCGCCGCTGCATTGCAGAGCGGCAAATCCGGCTTGCTCAGCTAAACGGGCGCTCAGCGGGTCGAAGACGCCTGGCATGACCAAGATCTCCGGTGCGTGAATCAACGCGTTCAGAGTCGTTGCGCGGTTCATACTCTATTCCTTTACAAGAGAGGCGCTTCCAGTGATTTCGGGCATCCGAGCTAGCAGGGTCAGCGCTTCGTCGATGACACCAAGCTCGCGTTGGGAGAAGTTGCGCTGCAAGGCATCGGCCAGCCAGGAATCGCGCAGCTGACGACTGCCTTCCAACTCCTCGACGGTCGCAGCGGTCAGCACGATCAGCTGCCGTCGCCCGTCGTGCGGATCAGGCTCACGACGCACCAGTCCGCGTTCTTCGAGAACGGACACCACCACCGCCATGGACTGCCGTCGCACCTGCTCGGCGACCGCGAGATCACTCGTCGTCGCCGGGCCCTCATGCGAGAGCCGGCTGATCACCGAGATCTGTGACGGCGTCAGGTCGTGACTCTCGTAGGTCTCCTTCAGCCGGCGTCGTAACCGACTGACCAGAAGCCGCAACTGATACGCCGACCGGCTCGCGATGATCGACGGTTGTTCCACATCCACCGTTGCCATATCGACAGGCTAAACTGCGCAGTTTATTCTGTCAATACTGTCGTCCCGCTGAGCGCCTGGAACGATCCGCCATGCCAATGTCTACAATTCGTCTACACTGGCTCTATGGCAGCAGAAACCACAACGGTTCGAGTCCGCCGCCCCGATTCTGAGCGGCTGCAATCTCTGGCCAAGGCTCGTCAATCCGCCGTCATCGACGTCGTGCACGCAGCGATCGACGCCTTGGAACGGCAGGAATTCCTGCGTGGGCTCAACGGGGATTATCAGCGCTTGCGTAACGCCCCAGAACTGTGGGAGCGCTACCTGGCCGAGCGTCGCGAATGGGACGCGTTGGCGTGATTTGGCGAGGGGAGGTCTACTACGTCGACCTCGGCCAACCGGTAGGACGCGAGCCGGCCTTCCGCCGCCCGGCGGTGGTGGTGTCGGTCGATATTCTCAACAACGGACCGGGTGGTCTGGTAGTCGTCGTCCCGATCACGACCGCTGGTTACGGCCTGCGAAGCCATATCGAACTGGATCCTGAGGCCAGCGGGCTGGACCACACCTCATACGCGCGCTGCGACCAACTGCGAGTCGTCTCGGTCGAACGGCTGTCGTCTCGCCAGGGAATGATCGGCCCAGATCAAATGCCGGCCATTGACCAGGCTCTACGCTTTGTCCTCGATTTGTGATGCTCAGCTATGGGTATCGCATCATCGGACGATGTGGCAGGGGAGAGGCGCTGACTGCTGGCTAGATCGCCACCGGCGGCCGGACCAGATCATGTATCGATCTGCCGTCAGCGTCCATGGCGCTAACGCCATCGACTAGCTCAGACGTTCACGCCAATGGCTCGGGCGTGAAGGTGACGTCGACACTGCCCACGGTCATCGTCACCTGCCCTTCCATCACCATCACCTGCGCCGAGACCCGTCGATCGACAGTCTGGGCCAGTTGCTGCACCGGTGCGTGCGGTATCTGCACCACCGACAGGTTCGGCAGCCCAGCCACTTTGGGGCCGACGGTGCGCCACCAGGTGGCCACGCCGGCGGCGAACGGGAACAGCAGCACCTGGTCAGCCTGGCTGGCCGCCTTGCCCAGGGCGCGTTCGTCGGGCTGGCCGACGTTGATCCACTCCAGGATGCGGCCGGTGTAGTCGGCGAGCCGCAAGTCCGGTGCGCCAGGGGTGGACAGGCCCGCCCCGAACGCCAACTCACCGTCAACGTCGCTGAGTCGGTATGCGCGTAGACCAAATGCCAACAACCGCACCACCATCCGCTCATCGGTCTCACTGGGATGACGGGCCACGGTCAGCGTGTGATCGGCGTAATAACCGTGATCGACATCTGAGACGCCGAGTTCGACTTTGAATACTGTTGCAGAAAGGGCCACGCCATAGTGTCCACCCAGGTGGCTGTCCATCGAGCAGCGAGGCCGCATCGAGTGGTCAGGCCGTCGCGCTAGCCGTCGGAGTTCACGCAATGCTGCTGAAAACTGCCGCAACTAGCCCACCCAGGGTCAGCACGCCAACCATGACCGCGGCGTAGATCGCGCGGCGGCGTCGGTGTCGGCGCGCGCTGTCGATCGCCACAGCGATGATGACGAGGATCAACGCTGGATAGACCGACAGTCCGACTGTCAGCATCGCCGCTTCACCGGTGCTGGCCAGAGTCACTTCGTGCATGCGGTGAGCCTACGGGTGGAACGGAAACATCTCGCCGTTGCTCGGAGCGGAAGGATCACCGCCCGGGCGCCGGAAGGCCAGAGTCATGATCTGCGCCGAACGCAGCTATTACTCATACGGCCCGCGCACGGAAAGGGCTGGCTGACTCCGGGACAGGATGGTCGGAGGTCAGCCCGGCGTCGGGGTTGCGGAGCGCTCTCGGGTGCGCTGCATCGCGGATAGTATGACGACGCGTAGGTGTACCACCGTATTGCAAGTGGTACACTTTTGCCATGCCAACAATCCGTCACCGTTTTCAAGTGACAGAGACCCCTCAGGTCGCCCGAGCGTTGGACCGGGCCGCTCAGCGCTGGCCGGGAGAGTCTCGCTCTAAGCTGCTGGTTCGCCTAGTGGAGGTCGGGGGCGCCATCCTTGAGCGCGAAACACATTCGGAAGATCTGGCTCACCGGGAAGCTGTGCTGGCTAGCGCTGGCCGCTACGCCGAGGCGTTCGGACCTGATTATTTGGCAGACCTGCGAGCGGATTGGCCCGCGTGATCGCGGTGGACGCGAGCGTCCTCATTGCCCATTTGAATCCGGCCGACGCACACCATCATGCGGCTACCGAAATTCTGCTGGCCGGTACCCCCGGGGACATGCTTGTACACACGCTCACGCTCGCTGAAGTCCTGGTCGGCGGCGTCCGTATCGGTCGCGGAACCTCGATGCGAAACGATCTGCAGGCGGCCGGCATCACGGTCGCGTCGCACGATGATGACGAGCCGCTCCGCCTTGCCGAACTTCGAGCGACTACCGGGCTGAAGTTGCCTGACTGCTGCGTTCTCGATGTCGCAATTCACCACCGGGCAAGCCTTGCAACCTTCGACCGCGCCCTTGCCGACGTGGCTAGAAAACGTGGCGTTCCGGTCGCAGTGTGATCCGACCGACGGGCAGCGGCAGTGCCTGGGCGGCGACGGCGGCAGAGGAGTGCAGCCTAAAGCCGTTGAGGCGCAGCAGAAAACGGCGAGGTTTACCGGTAGCCCGCCGTATTCGATTCCGCCGTATTCCCGACGTGTTCGACAAGGCCAGCGCTGCCCCGGGGCGGCACGCGAACCGGTGGTTGCTGCGGTCTATGCGGTATCTGGCCGATGGATGCATGCCCGGCGACGACGCCTCGGAGGGGGTTCGCTGCTGATCCGCCGCGAAATGTCTCACCGGTGATACGATGAACTCATGGCCGAGGTGGTGACTGTTCGCGACCTGCGCAACCACGGTGGGGAAGTGCTGCGCAGGGTGGAGCGGGGTGAGCGGATCGTGGTGACGCGCGATGGCGCAGCGGTGGCCGAACTGAACCCGCTGCCGCGTCGTAGCGCCGGTCCGGCTGAGCTGATTCGTCGTCGCCGGAACCTGCCGCATGTGGACGTAGACGTGCTGCGATCGGATGTGGACAGCGTGATGGATTCATCGCTGTGACGGGATCGGTCGATCAGTCAAGAGGGATGCTCGATACGTCAACGGTGATGATGCTTGGCCGGCTGACGGATCCGAGCGAGCTGCCAAATGAGTCCGTGATCAGTGCGATAACCCTCGCTGAGCTGTCCGTGGGGCCGCATGTCGCCCAGACCGACGCCGAACGTAGCGCGCGTCAACAACACCTGCAGCAAGCAGAGGCGGATTTCGAAATCCTTCCGTTCGACGCCGAGAGCGCCCGGGCGTTTGGGGGCGTCGCTGCTGCGCTGCGCACATCGGGTCGCAAGTCGGCAGCGCGAGCCTACGATGCGCTCATCGCCGCTAGTGCTGTCGCGCACGATGTGCCCTTGTACACGTGCAACCCTGGTGATTTTTCTGGGATACCCCAGCTGGACCTGCGTGTGGTCACGCACCCGGATCACTGATCAGTGCGCCATCTCGGAGTTGGCGCACCGTCGATCGTCTTACGAAAATCTGCTGAAAGCTGTTGGGCGGCAGCATAAAACGTCGTACTTGAATTGACATAATGTACGTTATCGGTAAAAAATCGGGCCTGGTGGGTCTGGGTGTTCCGGTGCACTGCCGCAATCTTCGCTCTGCGCCCGAATCGCCGCCAGCAGCATCCGACGGCCGTTCATCGCACCCGTCGCGTTCGTGGCGCGGTCGTGGCGCCGGCTGAGCGGTGAATACGCTGGCCGGCGCCATCCGGCACCGGTTCGGTTGTCCATTCTCATTGAATCTGGGGCACAATATGACCGTTGACCTGCGGTGCCCCGGATACAACGAGAATTCTGGGCGGGGTATTTCTCATTGAAACCGGGGCAAGTGCATCTCCGTCTCGGTTGTCTGGGGTCCGTCTTATGTTCCGGGCTTGAGTTGACTCGACGGTGAGCTGAGCGACAATCGTGGAGCTGCGCGGTTTGTTTTGAAGCCGGCTGTTATGCGCCTTTGCCGCTGACCCCGCCGATGCCATTGCCCATTGCCACCAGAGGGCGCACAGCGCGGTTAGCGCGGGCTCCGGAGCCGTGGCGGCGGAGGGCCCGTTAGCGGCGGGTGTTTACGGGCTGGCAGGGTTAGTCGGGGCGGCTGGTATGGGGAGTGTCAGCTGTGTTCCTGGGGTTCCGGGGGTTCCGGGCGTGCCGTCAGCGGCACCGTCGCCACCCGTGCCGCCGATTCCTTGTGTGTCGAAGCCGGTGCCGCCGTTGCCCCCGGTACCACCGGCACCGTCGCCGTTCGGGCCGACCTGACCGCCGTCACCACCGTTGCCGCCCGAGCCGCCGATGCCGCCGTTCCCGCCGTTTCCACCGACCCCGCCGGTGCCGCCGTCAGCGGCCCCGCCGGTGCCGCCGTCACCACCGGCACCGCTCTGCAAGGTGCCGGGAGGAGGCGGGGTGGGCAGGTTGCCATTGCCGCTGCCGGTTACAGACGTGGTGGGCAGTGTGGTGTTTCCGAAACCGGTGCCACCGGTGCCCCCGTTACCGCCGGCTCCTCCGGTGCCGCCGTCACCAGCACCGCCGCCACCGCCGCCCCGCCCGCGGCAGCACCGCCAGTGGCATCGACACCTGTGCCCCCATTGCCGCCGGCGCCGCCGATGCCGAACAATCTGCCACCGTGACCACCGGCGCCGCCGTCTCCACCAGTTCCACCGTGCGTTCCGGCGACACCAGCACCACCGACACCGCCAGCGCCACCGTCACCGAAGGTATCGGCATCGCCGCCGGCGCCGCCGTCGGCACCAGCCCCGCCGACCCCGCCAGCACCACCATTGCCGAACAATCCGGCCGCGCCACCGTCACCGCCAGCGACACCGGCCTGCGTTGAGGCCCACCCGCTGCCGCCGTCGCCGAACAACCATCCACCAGCCCCGCCAGTGGGATCAGCCGCGGTGCCGTCAGTGCCGTTGCCGATCATCATGCCCAGCCCCAGCGACTCGCTGAACTTGTTCAACGAGTCGTCAACACTCAGGCCGGTGGGACTGGCCATCCACCCCTCAAGCGATTGGTGCAACGGCAGGTACACGTCGTGTTGGAGCGCCTCGGCGGTCGGCACCGCCGTCACCGAATCACCCAGCCCGCCCGAGGAGTCCTCGGCGGCCAGTGCTGCCGCCGGATCAGCGGTGCTGCTGGCCGCAAGCGCGCCGGCTATCGTGTCGTCGTTGCCGGTCGGGTCGAAGCTCAGCCCGTCCCAGTTGCTCGGATCGAAGGCCGTGCCCCAGTCAGCGGGATTGAACAGGTCAACAAGCAGGTCATCGAAGTCCGCGCGTGCCACCGGTGCACCAGCCAACGGGGACACGCCGAACGCCAAAAACGCCCCCACCGCCGTAGCGGCACCAACCACCCGTGGGCGATACTGGCGGCGCTCCCCGGCGCGGTAGTACCCGAATCGATTACCGGTGTACCCAGCATCACGTGACATAACCAGACCTCCCGGAGGCAAGCGGCGAACATCCCGTCAACGACAGCGCACCACGAACGTTTGGCATAGTATCAGCGTTGACCGATAGCGAAACCGCCGTAAACGGGTGCACCCACTGTTCGACAGGGGTGCTGTCGGTGTGTTGGGTGGCGGTGCGTTCGTTGATCCGATTGATCAATAAAGCCACGGTTTCCGATCGCATTGGGCTGCGGGGTTCAAGCTGGGCACCAACGGTTAGCAATGTGGCAGCGATCGCGACCACCTCGGGGTAGGTCGACACGTGTGCGCGTATCCCATCCTGAAGAATCGCGGCTGCCGTGCGGTGCTCGGCATGCGCCCAGTAGGCCAGCATGTGTCGTGCGGCTCCGAACGCGGCGTGCAGGTCGGCGGCGGCGTGGCGATGTGCTAGACGGTGATGCGTGCGGGCCGCGCGAAGTACCGACGGCCGGTCCTGCAGGTCGACGTGATCGTCAACAGCGTGCGCGGGTGGCCCGATCCAGCGTTGATGTCGGTGGCAGACGGTGACGTGTGCCGGCAGGTAGCAGTAGACGACGTCACGTATTCCTTTGCGTGCCATGCATCGTTGGCATAGCGGTCGGTGCAGATTCTGTTTGAGTGCGGCAGGGTCTCCAGCGAGGCCGCGTATACGGGCTTGGATCACCTGCTCAGCCTGGCCGCTGACGGTGGCCAACCAGTCGGAACGCGGCCGCTCACCGCATGATTCAGCAACATGGCCCCGAAGCGTGTGCAGGCCGATGTGGTTGGCGCGGGCCAACCTGGCGGTGTAGGACGACGCGGCTTCCCACGCGAAGGGCGCAATCGTGCGCGGCAGTCGCTGGTGTGGTGCACGTGGCCAGGCTGAGGTAGCTGGCATGTCAGCTGGCGGTGCGGGCCGCGGCGGTGTGCGCGGCGTAGTCGATCAACACCTCGTCCATCCCGTCGCGGGTGATGTGTTCGGTGCCGTCGAGCATGGCCTGAATCGCTGATGCCCGGATCAGATGAGCCAGACTGCCAATCATCCCTCCGGTGCGTCGGTGCAGGTAACGGGCCTGACCGATGAGGGTTCCCGGCTCGTGACGGTGCAGTCGCAGGGTTCCTTCCATCGCGGCGATGAGCTGCCGCCACTCCGTAGCGTCGGGAAACGCGTTGGTGTGGATCACCCCACAGCGCCCGGCCAGCTGCCGGCCCCGGGTGCCAGTGAACAACCCGGAGCGTTCCACGTCGATTCCGGCGTAGACGAACGTCGCCGGCAGGTGTTCGGTGAAGTACTTCAGATGATCGGATAGTTCTTCGCCGGCGCGGGTATCCAGATTCAGGTTGTGGATCTCGTCGACCACCACGATGTCGGTGCGAGCGTCGATGAGCACCTGGCAGACCGCGTCGGAAATGTCGGTCACGTTCATCCGCTGGTTGGGCAAGGGAAGCCCGAGGAACCGGGCGAATTCCATCGCGAGCTTCCGCGGTGACCCTTTCGGCGGGGCCGTCACATACACCACCGGAATGCGACTCTCGTCGCCGGGAAACCGTGTGTGGGTGCGTAGTTCGTGAAACCGGCCCAGTTGCTTGATGGCCGTGGTCTTTCCGGTCGCCGCGCCGCCGGAAATGATCAAGCCGCGCCGCGCCCCGATCTCACGCTGGTTGAGCAGCGTCAGCAACCGGCCCTGGTGGGTGATCGCCTCGATCGCCGAGGTAGTGACCACCACCAGCTCAGAATGATGCGCCACACGGGCCTCGTTGTAGGCCGTGCGCTCATCATCGCCGAGGCTGGCCCATGCGTCTTCGTCGAGCAAAGCGAATTCCGGTGGGTCCGCATCAACAAAACGCCGCCAGCCTTCCAGCGTCGTGGTCGGCTGGCGGCGATCTTCGAGCTGACCGACCAGGGCAACCTCGGTCACAGCCGCCACGTCTGGGCCTCCTTACGCGCATCGAACACCGGCAGGGGTATGACCTCAGCTATCTCATCGTCATCGTCGGCAGGCTCGGGGCGTGCGGCATGTTGCGCTGGCAACGGTGCGGCGCAGCCCGGTGACTGCGGTGGGATCAGCCAGTTGCGGCCGGCGCTTGCGGCGCTGGTCCGCCCAGTCACTCGCCGGTCGGCTTTCGATTGATCTGCAGGCCCGGCCGCGGCCCGATCCAGCAAGTCCTCAGCTATTGCTGCGATCTCGGCTTCCTGAGCTTTCTGGGTGCCTCTACGGTCGGCCACCGTGCAGGCATGGCGCCACAGCGTTTCACCGAACGGCACCGGGGCGCTGCGCAGGTGCGCCCACGTCGCCGCCAGCCAGCCGTCCTCATGGTGATTACGCACCCAGATCCGTGATACATCGTAGGGGTCGTAGTGCACCTCCCACTTCCCGTTGTGGGCATCGACACCGGAATGCTGGCGCCGGTAGGGGTTGAGCGCCTTGGCGTCATAAGTGCGGTGGTTGATCCGGATCCCGTAGCTATTGACCGTGCGCCACTGCACCGGAAGCAACTCGATGTAATCGTCGGCGTCCAGGGGCACCGGCACATAGCCGGCCACCTCGACCAGCGCGGCGTACTTCTCATTGGGGGTCAACGCCTTACCCGGCGTCACCGGGTCCCGCAGCCCGTCATGGGGACGGTTCTGCCACACCGCGATGATCCATTCGTCCAACAGCGCCTGCAGCTCGACCATCGACCACACCGCGTCCTGCTCCGCGTTCTTGCCGCGACGCTCCACCGACGACCCCACATACCCGGCGACGTACTGCGCAAACAAGGTGCCCACCGACTGCAATGTCCGTTCGATCTTCGGCTTATCGGTCGGGCAGTCCGGGTGAGCCGGCTGCAGATTGATGCCCAGCGTGCAGCACGCCTGGCGAAACGTCTGGGACAGATACGCTTTGCCATGATCGCAGACGATCGTCTCCGGGGCGATCACAGGCCGCGCCGCAGCACCGGCCAAACGTTGATCAACATCAGTCATGCTGTGGTGCGGCAGCACCGACCGTGACATCCGCAGCGCGTCAGCCCAGCCCGGACGCATCGGCTCGGGCGTCAGCGCCCGCGCCAGGAGCAAAGATGCATCGACCGCCTTGGTCGTTGGCCGCAACACCGCCGCCGGGATCGAGCGCGTCGCATTGTCGACCAGCCCGGTCAACTCGACCCGATCGACCAGGCCGTCATCGAGGACCACCCGAATATCCAACGGGGTGGAATCAATCTCCACCATCTCACCTGGGCGCACCACGGTGATCGAACCGAACGGGCCGTCGGGCTGCTTGGACAGCGACCGGCGCGTGCGTGCCGACCCGAAGGTGTGCCGCCCCTCGGCGAGCCGCTTGACCAGCCGATAAAACGTCGGCCGCGACGGCATCGCGGGCGCATCATCGGCGCCATAGGTGACCACCAGCGCCTTAGCGACCTGTCGCTGCAAACGCTGCACCGTTCCCGTCGACAAGTCGGTCTCGCTGTCGATGGCGTCCCGCACCGCCGCAACGACGCGCTCGTCGACCCGGCCGAACACCGGCTGGCGTCGATTGTGCCGCCCGTCCACCACTCCCAGAAGTCCGTCGCGTTCGTAGGCAAACCTACGCCGTTGCAACGCATTCCGACTCACCTTGTGCCCGGTGGCACGTAACTCTTCGAGCTTGGCCAGCTCCCGTTGGCGCAGTGAACGCTTCGCTGTGTTGAACTGCGGGCGCGGCCGCGTGCCAGGGGCCGCCCCGGGCTGGCGACCAGTCAGAACTTCCACGATGTGGCGCTCCCACCAGCGAGCCCGCTCGACAGCCGCCTCCGGGATACCGGCGAGCATTTCCTCCGAACACAACGGCGGCCGCGAGCCCGACACCAACTCCAGGGTCGGATCAGTCAACAGTTGCGATAGCGGCATCACCATCCGTTGGCCGACTGCATCGACCAGCCGAGCCGAGCCAGACGACAACGTGACGACAGTGAAAACGTCAGCAGCCAAACGGATCTCGTCTCCCACGCGGACGACACCCGTTCTCACGTCAGATCACCAGCCTGTCCCGAGGACTATCAGCGTGTCATCAGCCAGCGTCGCACCACGCAAGTCGGCAACCAAACGGCCATGCCAGAGCAGATGGTAAAGGACGGGCAGCACCACCAGGGGAGTCCCTACTGCCAGCACGCCCGCCATCAACGGACCCGACCGGGCGAAGACCTCGGCCAGGCGGTCAGCCAGACGCACTCGCAATACCCGTGGATGCCGATAACCCGACAGCCAACGCAAGTTCGCCCTCAACACCGGGTCAAGGGCGCCGACACGGCGATAATTCCAGCCCACGGTTCCACACGTCGCCGCTGATCGATCAAACACCTCACGATCGGCGTCAGAGATCCGATCCTCCTCCCGAACGTCGACCACGACAACAGATCCGTCACGTCGACGCACGAAGTAGTCAGGAGCATGCCGAGTGCCGTCCGGCCAATGAATCCAAAACGGTTGAGACAGAACACCAATCACGTCCGGATCAGCGTCGAGTGCCATCAATTGGTCACGTTCAACCCACGATTCATGACCAACATGAATCCCCGTAGTGGCGAACCACCACAGCCCGGGAAAGTTGCGCTGACCACGAAACGACGGGAAGTTGCGTACCGGCGAGCAATCCAGCTCGAACTGCGATGCGGCACACCGGTCGAGTCGTTCACGCACGAAGCCTTCGCGGGTGTTGAACTCCAAGTCCACAACACTCGCCACGATCTGCCCAGCCGACACCGCCGCCGTCAGCACACGTAGACACTAAGCCCGGTGCCCCAGATTCAATGAGAAAGACACGCACTTACCACAGATTCGATGAGAATGCCCCAACTGCCGTGAGAACGGACAACGGTTAGTCCTCGCAGTGGGCCTCGGAACGTCTGTCACCCCCGACTTCCCTTCCGTCCCGCCCGGCTACATTACGTCACAGTGACGGATTGGCGGGCGGCAGCCCCCGCGGTACTACTGGAATGACGCGGCGTTCTCAGTAGCCCACTGAGCGAACGTGATTGGTTCTCGCCCGATTGTTTGTCGGACCCCGTCGGTCACCGTCTCGAGCCGGCCTTGGCGCACGGCCCGCCAGATGTCCACGAGGGCATCGACATATGGTCCTTCCCCGGCCCAGTCGACGGCATCTGCATGCGCCTGTTCGTCGGATATGTGATCAAAGCCGACGGGCTTGCCGATGACTGTGCCGATCCTTGCCGCCATCGCTCCGTATGACAGCGCCTCGGGGCCGGTGATCACCAGCGCGTGGCCGTCGTAGTTGCCGGTGGTGAGAGCGGTCGTGGCGACGGCGGCGATGTCGTCTGGATGAATGAATGCGATCTTGCCCTCGCCGGCGGAAGACCGCAGCGTGCCCTTGTTGCGGATGGAGTGCGACCAGCCCAGTGCGTTGGACATGAATCCGGCCGCTCGGATGAACGTGAACGCAACCCCGCTTCCACGCACAGCGTCCTCGCCGCGTGCATGCCACGGGCCGGTGCCGATCCCGGTGAGCACGTCCAACGTCGACAATTTGACGATGTGCCGCACACCGGCGCGTAGCGCAGCGGCCGAGATCGCCTGATCTTGCTTGTCGAGATCGGGGCCATCGGTCAGAAGAAATGCTCCGTCCACGCCCTCCAGCGCGGTCACGAGCGAAGAGTCCGGCCTTTCCAGATCCCCAGCATGGACATCGGCCTGGTTGCCGAACAGGGCTCTGGCCTTCTTCGCATCGCGCACGAACACCGACGGCCGCGCCCCGGCCTCGATGAGACGCTGAGTGACCCGGGAGCCGACGTTTCCGGTCGCGCCGAAGACAAGGTATTTCACGCGAGGTTGCTCCAGCCGCGGATCACCTGCAGCGCGATGCTCTTCTGACCCGTCACGGTGAAATGGAGCCCATCACTCATGAGCAGGTCAGGAGCGGGTGGAGTTCCCAGTGCGGAGAACGCGTCAATGATCGGTCCGTCGCTCCCGCGGATGATCGTCGCGACTCGCTCCAGATCCCGATTGCGGAACCGGACTCCGAACCTTGCCAAGCCCCAGTGGGCGGCGACCATCGTCTCATCGACGGCGGGCGGGGTGATCCAGATGGAGGTCGCCGCCGTCTCCTTCGAGACACGCTGACGCAGCTCTGCGATGTTGCGTTGGGTCTCCTCATGGTGGACGAGCGTCTTCGTCGGGTGTGGTCCCTGGGTGCGAGCATCGTTGGTGCCGAACAAGAAGATGACCCAGTCCGGTTGGGAGTCGATGGTGTCGGCGATCCGCGCGAGGCCCTGAGTGGTCGCCTCGCCGGCGACGGCGTCAATGGTCAATGAAATCTGGTCGCCGCCGCGCCGCCTGGCCAGCATCTCCCCCAGGATCACCGCCCACGACTGGGGGTCGGAGGTCAGGCTGTCCCCGAACACCACCACCTTGGCCCCTTCCCGGAGGGGAAGGCGATCGATCATCGACGCCACCGATTGGTCCGCGAGCAGGTCGTTGGCCGCCTCCGAGGCCTCCTGCTGCATGCGATCAAGTTCGGTCGAGTAGACATCGTCCGGGATGCCGAGGAGGTCGGCGTGAACGCTCGGGCCGAGGCTGGAGCCTCCCGGCAGGGAGGCGAGGGTCCGCTCGGGTTGGATGACCTTCATGAGCCAGCACACTTGGTCATTCGACATGGATGATCGACGTCCTCACTCTTCTCGAATACTTTTCCCTTGATCCTGAGGCTGGTCCGTGCCAGCCGTCCAAGACCGATCGGGTTGGCAGCGATACTGAACAGGTATTGGTCCAGGTCAAGCGGCAGATATCATGTGCTGGTGGAGACACGGGAGTTGCGATACTTCGTCGCCGTCGCAGAAGAGTTGCACTTCGGGCGGGCGGCGAAGCGGCTCGCGATGGCACAGCCACCGCTATCGCGGGCGATCCAGCAATTCGAACGGCGGCTCGGTGTCGTCCTGCTGCACCGTACCGCTCGGGCCGTGACGTTAACCGAGGCCGGGACGGTGTTGCTGCGAGAGGCCCGCCTCGTTCTGGAAGCGGTCGAAGCCGCCGAACACCGCACGCTGCGCGTCGCCGCCAACGGACCCACGTTGGTCCTCGCTGCCAAAGCCGGCGCATCGAGCCAACTGCTGTCGAAGCTCCTCGACGCCTACGCTGTCGAACCGGGCGCAGTCACCGTCGAAGTGATCCTTAGTGGACCAGGACAGCCGGAGAATCTGCTGCGCACCGGGCGTGCCGACGTCGCCCTGCTGCACCGGCCCTACGACGAGACCAGCGGATTCGACACCGAGGATCTGCGCACCGAACCACAGGTCGTGGTCCTGCCGCGATCGCACCTCCTCGCCAGCCGATCCCACCTCTCCATGGCCGAAGTCGAGGCCCTGGCCAGTCTGCCGCTGCCGCGGTGGCCGCAGCCTGACGGCAGCTACCCAGACGGCCCCGGCCCGCAGATCCGCGACCATACGCAACTGCTCCAACTGATCGCCCTGGGACTGGCCTGTGCCGTTGTCCCCGAATCGCTGCAGACCCAACTCCGCGACGATCACGCCGCGGTCCCTGTACCAGACGCACCAGCCGTCACGACCGTCATCGCCTGGCCACCGCACAGCAAATCCAAGGCCGTCGCCCACCTTGTCCGTGCTGCCACACGCCTCTAACCGCCTCTAACCGGCATCCACCTTCCAAGGGGACTTCGTATTTTTCGCTCAAACTGTCACACGGCACGCCAACACCACACCCGTGCGTCAGATCAGATGAAAACTGTCAGGTGGACCCGGCCGGCCGGAAATCGTTGTGCGACGCGGAGTTTCTGGCTGTCTGGTCTCGATTCCTTGGTGCGAGTTCGATTTTGGCAACAGCGATCAAACGCCCAACACGCGCCGGAGTCCCCGGTCGACCTCATGCATGATGTTCGACGACACCTCGCCAATCCGATCCCAGAGGTCCGTTTTGTCAAGCGTGACGAGTGCAGTGATATTGACGACGGAATCGCGTGGAAGTCCAGTCGCCACGGCGGGAAGGAACACATTGCCGGGCATCGCCGCCATTGCAGTGCTGGAGGTGATCACCGCGACGAGCACTGTCGCAAGACGACTGGCGTTGTATGGATCGGACTGGATAATCAGTACCGGCCGGCGTTTCGCAGGTCGACTGCCGGACGGTGCGCCCAGGTCGGCCCAGTAGAGCCCGGCTCGGCTGATCACCACTCGTCGTCCACCGCGTCCAACACACGGCGTCCGGCGGCAACCGCGGCGCCCTCTGCCTGGTCGGTGCGATCAAGGTGCTCCATGGCGCTGTTGATCTGACCGGTCAGCGATTGGGCATCCAACTCGTCCAAGTAGCGCTGCGCAGCCCGGGCGAAGAATTCAGATCGGCTCATGCCCAGTTCAGACGCGGTTCGGGAAACGCGATCGAACGTCTCGTCGGAAACGGATATGGCGGTCTTCATAACGAAAGTATAACCCGGTATAACCAATGAGGTGGTCCGGCGTCGTGCTGGGCCCTAACAACTTGTCCCGCACCAACGTGCATGATCGGCTCCCCTGGCAACAGAGCTACCAGCCAGTCTCGGCGTGTGATCGTCACCGGGTGCGCCAGTCTCAGCAACCTCAGCCAGGAGCACGTCGAACGGCGACGAGCGTTAAATTGCAGGTTAAATGGCACACCCGCCAAAAGATGCGACTTAGCATGATCAACCGTGGAGCGATGGCCGTTGACAGGCCGGGCAGAGGAACTCGACGTTCTTCGAACGGTGCTCGGCGGGAGTGACGACGCGGCCGCCGGAGTCGTGATCGCGGGACGTCCAGGTGTCGGTAAGACCCGATTGGCGCGCGAAGCGGTAGCCGAGGCCTCGAGCCGCGGCTGGGCCGTCCGTTGGGTGGTGGGGACGGCAGCGGCCCAAGCACTTCCGCTGAGGCCGTTTGGGCAGTGGACCAGCGAGCTTGACGCGAATCCAGTCAGACTCGTCAGCGACGTCATTGCCGCGATAACGGCATCAGCGCAGGGCGAACCAGTACTGATCGCAGTGGATGACGCACATCTGCTTGATGATCTATCGGCGTTCGCGCTTTACCAGCTCATCTTTCGCCGAGCAGCCACCGTGATCGCGACGCTGCGCAGTGGTGAGCGGGCATCGGACGCGGTCACCGCGCTATGGAAGGACGCCGACCTCCGCCAGCTGGATCTTCAGCCGCTATCACGCCAACAATCCGAAACACTGCTCGAAAGTGTTCTTGGTGGCCCGCTCGACACCCGGTCGGCGGATCGGATGTGGCGTCTGACATCGGGGAATGTGTTGTTCCTGCAGCGACTGTGGTGACCCAGGAGCTTGACGCTCGGCGATTGTCCCCCAGATGGTGATACGTGTCGCGGCCGCCACCCTACGTCGCCGCATGGGCAGCACGGGTGGCAGCGACAGTCGGTCGAGCCCACCTGACCGGCACGAGCTCTCGAGAAGGCGTCTGAGTTCGTACTGAGCCTGGCGTAGGCTTGGCTCCGAGTGAATGGCCTAACGCAGTCCGACTGGCCGAGTTGGCTTCCCCATGAGCAGTTACGACCAAACTGGCGCTACCTATTCCGTAACCCGCCGGCCCGATCCGCGCGTCGCTGCGGTCATCAACCGAGCCCTCAAGGGCATGGCATTGGTAGCCAACATCGGTGCCGGCACCGGTTCCTATGAGAACGCGCATACCGTAGTCGCCGTCGAACCCAGTCGGGTGATGATCAAACAACGGCCCTCGCGTAGTGCTCCGGCGGTTCAGGCAGCTGCCGAAAACCTACCTATCCGGACGGCCGCCGTCGATGCTGCCATGGCTCTGCTGACGGTTCATCACTGGACCGACCTCGCGGCCGGCCTGGCAGAAATGATTCGTATCGCGCGTCGACGCGTAGTCGTATTCACGTGGGATCCTGCCATCTTTCGTCAATTCTGGCTGTTGCGCGAATACCTTCCGGCTGCCGCGGAGACCGACGCCCGGCTGGCTGTCCCGATCGACATTTTGATCGAACTCCTTGGTGAAGAACGAGTCTCAGTCGTGCCCGTACTCGTCCCGCGCGACTGTCGGGACGGGTTCGGAGGCGCGTACTGGTGCCGCCCGCAGTTATACCTCGAAGCTGCGGTGCAGACAGGAATGTCGTTGTTTACCTTGACGCCGAAAAGCGAAATGCAGGAAGGCTTGTCTCGCTTGCGCGCCGATGTCGCAACTGGCTCCTGGCAACGGCGACACGCCGATCTCCTCCGATCGACACAAATCGACCTTGGATACCGACTCCTAGTGGCCGACGTCGCCACATGACATTGCGGCGCCTCCCCCGTGGGTAATTTCACGTGACGTGTTGATGGTACTGTGTGTCCCATTGATGTTCTGCCTGTGAGTTCTCCCAACTGGTCTGTCGGCAGCGGCCGGCAGTGTCCGGGCAGTGTATGGTTCGTCGGGCTGGGGGGCCATCCCGAGAGCCGTAGAGGGGGGATGCGATGTCGAGGCAGTTGACCGATCTGGAGTTACTTCGCGAGTTGGAGCCCGTTGCGGCAACCAATGTGAATCGGCACGAGTTGGCGGCAACCGCGTGGAATCCCCATGACTATGTGCCCTGGGATCGTGGCCGTGATTTTGCGCGGATGGGCGGTCTCGACTGGTCACCGGAGCAGTCGCAACTCAGCGACGTCGCGAAGGCGGCGATGATCACCAACCTGCTTACCGAGGACAATTTGCCGTCCTATCACCGTCAGGCGGCGAAGTACTTTTCCGACGATGGGGCCTGGGCGGCGTGGGTGGGCCGGTGGACCGCCGAGGAAAACCGCCATGGCATCGTGATCCGCGACTATCTCCTGGTGACCCGCGGGGTCGACCCGGTGGCGCTGGAACAGGCACGAATGCAGCACGTAACCAACGGGTTCGGGGCCACCGCTGAGGAGGAGGCGCGACACAAGACCGACTTCCTGCTGTCGGTCGCCTATGTGACGTTCCAGGAACTGGCCACTCGCGTCAGTCACCGCAACACCGGCAAGATCTGCAATGACCCGGTTGCCGACCGAATGCTGCAGCGCGTTGCTGCCGACGAGAACCTGCACATGATCTTCTACCGCAACGTATGCGGTGCAGCATTGGATCTTGCGCCTGACCAGGCGCTGGAAGCAGTCTCCGACGTTGTGGAGAATTTCCGGATGCCCGGCCAGGGCATGCCGAATTTTCGTCGTAACGGGGTGCTGATGGCCAAACACGGGATCTACGACCCGCGGCAGCATCTGGACGAAGTCGTGCGGCCAAACTTACGTAAGTGGCGGATCTTCGAGCGCGATGATTTCACTTCGCGCGGCGAACAGCGCCGGGAACAGCTTGCAACGTACCTCGAAAGTCTTGAGCGCCATGTGATCAGGTTCGAGGAGCAACGCGACCGCCGTCTGGCCCGGGACGCACGCAATCAGGAAGCGATAGCCGGTTAGGCTTGCGAACTCGGACCTAGTCGCAGGCGCGGTGAGTCAACTGCTCCAGCGGGGGGGTCAGAACAATCGCGCGAACCGCGTCGTCAGCGTCGCAATCGCGGTAGGCCCGGCTCAGCAGCTGTCCCATCGACGCGGTGTAGGCGTTGCGGGCTGGTGGCCGATTCAGCCGTGAGCAGCGCGACGCCGTCGGTGACGCTGACCGTCAGGCCGGTCGTCAGCGCAGGTAAACCTCGCTGCCGCTCGGGTATCCGCCGCCGGTGGTGGTGACGTGGACGTGGTCGTAGTGGCCGTAGCCGCCGCGTTGGGCCCCGCCGCCGGGCGTGTAGTAGACGCCGCGCCAGATGGCGTCCTGCAAGCCGAACCGGCCGGCGTTCTCCATCACGTAGGCCACGATCGAATCCCCGAGCGCGATGCCCTCGGCGCTGCCCGGGTTGGGGACCATCACATCGAGCGCGAGTCCGTTGGGGTGCCAGCGCAGCGCATCAGCCCGTACGCCACCGATCTGCATGATCTCGGGGAAGGCGTCGCTGATGCTGCGCGCGGCCTGGATCGTTCGGACCTGCAGGCCCCGCTCCGGGGCGACTCCCGCGGGCAGGAATCGCGGTACGGTCCGCGTTCGCGACGCCACGGCAAATCGCGCGGGTGGTCCCGTCTCCGGCGACGCTGCCGGTGCGGCCACCAGCTGCAAACCGCCTGGTGAATTGTCTTCAGCAACCACCGCAATGGATTCTTTCGACATCGCAGGATTGGCGCTGCCGCCCACAGCAAAGAACAATGCCGCTGGTGCGAGGACTGCAGCCATCAATACCGATGACCGTTTGCGCTGGCTGGCTAACTCGTGTCGGCCCACGGAGAGACACAATACGAGAAATTTGGCTAATAGTCACAAATTTATAAACCTCATAAATTCCTTATGACTGTTGCGTCACATCCGCATTCGCGACGCGCGCCACATTTCCCGCAGTTTGCGCAGGTAATGGGGCATCGCTCCCGGCCGCCCCGCCCGCAAAGGAAGACCACCTAAGCAGATGGGTCTACACTGCATCTCATGAAATCGACGACCCTCGCCGCAGCGGTCATGGGCTTGGCCGTGACCCTGGCAGCACCCGCTCACGCCGACCCCGACACCGATTTCGCTCGGGAACTGCACACCTACGGCATCTACGGCCCGCGGGACTACAACGCCTGGCTGGGCAAGATCGTGTGCGAACGGTTGGACAAGGGGGTCGACGGCGACGCGGCCAAGTCGGTCCGCTTCATCACCCCCAACCTGCAGAAGGGCACCAACCAGGCGCAGGCCTGGCAGTTCCTTGGCGCCTCGGTCAACACCTACTGCCCGGACAAGCGTCCGGTGCTGGAGCGGGCAGCGCAGCACAGCTGATTGAGGGCCTTCTCCCCCTGGTCCCGGCTGTAATGCCGACCTAGGGTCGGTAATAACCGAACCGACCGGTGGGAGGGCCCGCGATGGCCGCAGACAGCAACCTCGACAGCTTCGGAACCCGCGGTCAACTGACCGTCGACGACACCACGTATCAGATCCGACGGCTCGATCGCGTCGACGGTTCGGCACGGTTGCCCTACAGCCTCAAGGTTCTGCTGGAGAACCTGCTGCGCAACGAAGACGGCCGGCTGGTCACCGCCGAGCAGGTCAGCGCGATGGCCTCCTGGGACCCGGCCGCCGCGCACGGCCGGGAAATCGCCTACACCCCGGCGCGGGTGCTGATGCAGGACTTCACCGGGGTGCCGTGCGTCGTTGACTTGGTCGCGATGCGCGACGCGATCGCCGACCTTGGCGGCAAGACCACCCGCATCAACCCGCTGTGCCCCACTGAGCTGGTGATCGACCACTCGGTGATCGCCGACGTCTTCGGCCGCACCGATGCGTTTGCGATCAACGCCGAGCTGGAGTTCGAGCGCAATGCCGAGCGCTATCAGCTGCTGCGCTGGGGCCAGCAGGCGTTCGATGACTTCTCCGTGGTTCCGCCCGACACCGGTATCTGCCACCAGGTCAACCTGGAATACCTGGCTCGGGTGGTCTTTACTCGCGACAGTGCGACCGGGCCGTTGGCCTACCCGGACACCCTCGTCGGTACTGACTCGCACACCCCGATGGTCAACGGCCTCGGTGTCCTGGGCTGGGGTGTCGGCGGGATCGAGGCCGAAGCGGCCATGCTCGGGCAACCGATGAGCATGCTGATCCCCCCGGTGGTCGGCCTGAAACTGACCGGGGAACTGCAGCCCGGCACCACCGCCACCGACCTGGTCCTGACCGTCGCCGAACTGCTGCGCGCCACCGGGGTGGTCGGCAAGTTCGTCGAGTTCTTCGGCCCCGGCGTGGCCAACGTCCCGCTGGCGAACCGGGCCACGATCGGCAACATGAGCCCGGAGTACGGGGCCACCTGCGCGATCTTCCCGATCGACCGTGTCACCTGCGACTATCTGCGGCTGACCGGCCGCTCCGAGCATCAGATCAAGCTGGTGGAGGCCTACGCCAAAGAACAAGGCATGGGGCACGACCCGGATCGCGAGCCGGCCTATTCGCAAACGCTCGAACTGGACCTGAGCAGTGTCGAGCCCTCGATCGCCGGCCCCAAACGCCCACAGGACCGCATCCCGCTGCGGTTGGCACCGCACACCGTCGCCGCGCTGCTCGACGGCGCCGAAACCACCGCGCAGGCACTGTCCGACCTGGACAAAGCATCGGCGGATTCGTTTCCGGCCAGCGACCCGATCGCGTTCGGCCAATCCCAAGTGGAAGGCAAGCCACGGCAGCAGTGGGCCGGCGGAGACAAGCTCCCCTGGCGGACCGATGCCCAGTCGATCGAACTCGCCGACGGCACCCGCACCGAGATCGACAACGGCGACGTGGTGATCGCCGCAATCACCTCCTGCACCAACACCTCCAACCCCTCGGTGATGGTCGGCGCGGCACTGCTGGCGCGCAACGCCGTCGACAAGGGGCTGTCGCGTAAGCCGTGGGTGAAGACCACCCTGGCGCCCGGGTCGCGGGTGGTCACCGACTACTACGAGCGGGCGGGCCTGACCCCCTACCTGGACAAGCTCGGCTTCAACCTGGTCGGCTACGGCTGCACCACCTGCATCGGCAACTCGGGCCCCCTGATTCCCGAGGTGAGCAAGGCCGTCATCGACAACGACCTGACCGTGTGCTCGGTGCTGTCGGGCAACCGCAACTTCGAGGGCCGCATCCACCCCGAAGTCCGAATGAATTTCCTGGCCTCCCCGCCGCTGGTGGTCGCCTACGCACTGGCCGGAACACTGCGCGTCAACCTGCTCACGGATCCGTTGGGCACCGGAAGCGACGGCGAACCGGTTTACCTGCGCGATATCTGGCCCACCACCGACGAGATCGCCGCCGTGGTCGACGACAACCTGCAAGCCGAGATGTTCACCACCAGCTACGCCGACGTCTTCACCGGCGACGACCGCTGGCGTTCCCTGCAAGTCCCCGACACCGACACCTTCTCCTGGGCACCGGATTCCACCTACGTGCGCCAGCCGCCGTACTTCGAGGGCATGACCCGCGACCCGGCGCCGCTCGCCGACATCACCGGCGCCCGGGTGCTGGCCAAGCTCGGCGACTCGGTCACCACCGACCACATCAGCCCGGCCGGGTCCATCCGGTATGACTCGCCCGCCGGAAAGTACCTGTCGGAGCACGGGATTGAGCGCAAGGACTTCAACTCCTACGGCTCGCGGCGCGGCAACCATGAGGTGATGATTCGCGGCACCTTCGCCAACGTGCGGCTGCGCAACCAATTGGCCCCGGGAACTGAGGGCGGCTTCACCCGCGACTTCACCCAGCCGGACGGACCGGTCAGCACCATCTACGACGCGTCGGTGAACTACCTCGCCGCCGGCACGCCACTGGTGATTCTGGCCGGTAAGGAATACGGGTCCGGCTCCTCGCGCGACTGGGCCGCCAAGGGCACCATGCTGCTCGGTGTGCGGGCGGTGCTGGCGGTGTCCTACGAGCGCATCCACCGGTCCAACTTGATCGGCATGGGGGTCCTCCCCCTGCAGTTCCCAGACGGCGCCGACGCGGACTCGCTGGGCCTGACCGGTGAAGAGACCTTCGACATCACTGGGGTGACCGCACTGGGCGACGCCATCCCCGACACCGTTCACGTACGGGCCGGCGACATCGAATTCGATGCGACGGTGCGCATCGACACGCCCGGCGAAGCCGACTACTACCGGCACGGCGGCATCATGCAATACGTTTTGCGGCAATTGCTCGACTAATCCGCCCGCGAAGGCCAAAGTGAACCGGTGGACTTAGTGACGGCGGTGCAGCCGACCGGGACTCGCGAGGCGGTGCGGACCCTCAACCCGGGCTACTTCGCTCTGGTCATGGCCAGCGGCATGGTGTCGACGGCGATGTATCACCAGAACGCCAACCGGCTGTCGGTGCTGCTGCTGTGGGTAACGGTGGTGTCCTACCTGGTGCTGATCGCCGTCTCCGCGGTGCGCGTCATCGCTTTTCGTCACGAGTTCCTGGCCGATCTCTACGATTCCGGCCGCGCGTTCGGGCTGTTCACGTTTGTGGCGGCGACCAACGTGCTGGGAACCCGGCTGGTCATCGACGGGCACACCAGTGTCGCAGCCGGGCTGCTGGCGGTCGGCACGCTGGCCTGGCTGGTGCTGGGCTATCTGATTCCGTGGACCGCGGTGCTGGGCACCGCAGAGCGGCCGGTGGTGCGCCGGGCCAACGGCACCTGGTTCATCTGGGTAGTGGCCAGCCAGTCCATCGCGGTGTTGGCCGCGGTGCTTGAGGTGGAGGTATCCCAGCCGTGGCGCCAAAGCCTGGCACTGCTCGCGGTGGTGTCCTGGTCGATCGGAGTGTTCCTCTACGGCGCCGCCGGAATCTTCGTCGCATTGCGGCTGCTGCTCTACCCGCTGCTCCCCGAAGATCTGGTTCCGCAGTACTGGGTGGCGATGGGCGCCACCGCGATCACTGTGCTGGCAGGTGCCCGCATCGTCGAGATGGCCGAGGCGCCGATGGTCAACGCCACCCGCGGCCTGATCGCCGGAACGTCGGTCATGTTCTGGGCGTTCGGCACCTGGCTGATCCCGCCGTTGATCGCTGCCGGAGTGTGGCGCCATGTCGTACATCGCATTTCACTGCGCTATGAAGCGCCCTGGTGGAGTGTGATCTTCCCGCTGGGCATGTACGGGGTGGGCAGTCACTACCTGGGGCAGGCCGACCATCTGCCGATCGTCTACTACATCGGATCGGTCGAGAGCTGGATCGCGTTGGCCGCCTGGACTATTACGTTCGTTCTCATGCTGCACCACCTGATCCATACTCTGGGTCCAGGGCCTCGCTAAAACGGGGGTGGGTCGTTGGCGGCGGTGATGCGTCTGGCGTGTTCGGCGGCGGCGGCCTCGATCGCCGCGGCGGCGATGCGTTCCTGGTTGTGGTTGCGTTCCAGCCAGATCCGGTAGGCCCGATCCTGAGCGCGGGTCCGCCGGCGGGTGGGCATCATTGCGCCGCGGTTGCCGGTCGGTGACCACGCAGGCAGATCTAGCTCACCGGTGGGGGTGGCTAACTGCGGGAAATACAGGGCACCGCCGGGTTTGGTGACATAAGTGTGCCCGGTGGGCGCGGTCCAGATCACCGTGCCGTCGGGTTCTTGACGGTCCCGCCACCCAGTGGGCCCGACCCAAAAAGTCTTCAAAAGATGATGCAAGCGGCACAGCAACTTCAGATTGCTCGCAAGTCCGTAATCTACCCCCACGCGGTCCGGGATAAACCGGGTGCATGATGGTGTGGCGACCAGCGGCTATAGCGTTGCAGCACAGGTGATTTCACGTATCGAACCTATAGAAGCAGGTGGGGATCGTCGCCCAAATTTTCTCTGGAATCTCGAACCGTATCCAGGCGCGATCTGATAGCGTCGGCGAACTATGATGGCCTTGGTTTACCGGCAGCTTGGAACGTTTTTCCAACAGATCGCCACTTGGGCTCGATCTTTGGCGCAACAGTTCCAGAAACTGAGTATCGACGATAGCGCTCAACTGGTCGACATCAACAGTCCCGGCTTCAGCACCGAAGTCCCGGATGGTGTGACCTATGTCCACGTCAAGATGTGCGGCGGCGGCACCGGTGGCGTATCTACGACGCCTGGAGTTTAGACATTTGCTTTAAGGACTCGGGTTTGAATCGGAGGTGGTGTTGCGGGCCGAGGTCGTCGAGCATCTACTCACCACCTCCTCGTGCCTGCCCCCAGTAGTAGCGGGTGGGTTGGTGGCGGCGCAGGCGAACGACCAGGATGACGTGCAGGGCTCGATTGCCGCCCCTGTTGAGTCGGTGTCGGACGGCTCTGCCGCTGACAGGCTTCCAGGGGGGGGGGCTGACTCCGCAGAGTTTCACTGACAAATTGGGGGCTTAGCATGCGGTCCGGGATAAACCCGGTGCCCGATGGTGTGGTGATCAGCGGTTATAGCACAATAGCCGACGATGTGGAACAGCACATCGCCCGGGGTGGCCGGGGCGGTGTGGTGGGGACCGGTCAACTCGACGAAGGGATGTAACTCGGCTGGGCGGGGCCCGGCGAACAGTCGGTCCCAGGCATCCGAGCCGATCGAGGTCACCAGCGAGAGCTGTTTGGTCGGATCGCGGAAGCTGATCGCCGACGCCATTCCGGGCAGGTCCGGCAAGGCGTCGTGCACCTGGGGCTCTGCGCCCTCATCAATGGTCACGACCAGAAAAATGGCTGCACAGGTCAGGGGAGTGGTGACGGGCTGAACGGACGGCACGGTATCGACCCTAACGCCCCCATCGGCGTCAGGATGCGAAAGACTTGAGCCCATGGCGGCCAACGCAACCGGACTATGCAAGTTCATCGACGCCTCACCCTCGCCGTTCCACGCCTGCGCAACCGTGGCGCAGCGGCTGCGAACCGCCGGCTACATCGAGCTGTCCGAGACCGATCGATGGCCAGCCACGCCCGGGCGGTACTTCACCGTCCGGGCCGGTTCACTGATTGCATGGAATAGTCCGGAGCACGGCGGCCACACCCCGTTCCGGATCATCGGCGCACACACCGACAGCCCGAACCTGCGGGTCAAACAACATCCGGCCCGTGAGGTCGCCGGTTGGCAGCTGGTGGCCCTGGCGCCCTACGGCGGCGCCTGGCTGAACTCCTGGCTGGACCGTGACCTGGGTATCAGCGGTCGGCTGTCGGTCCGTGACGGCTCCCACCACCTGGTCCGTATCGACGAGCCGATCCTGCGGGTGCCGCAGCTGGCCATCCACCTGGCCGAGGACCGCGCCGCGGTCAAGCTGGACCCGCAAAGCCACATCAACGCGGTCTGGGGAGACGGGCGGTCGCCGGACTTCCTCGGATACGTGGCGCAGCGCGCCGGCGTGGAACTGCGCGACGTGCTGGGGTTCGACCTGATGACCCACGACCTGGCGCCGTCGGCGGTGACCGGGCTGGGCAACGAGTTCGTCAGCGCGCCGCGGTTGGACAACCAGGCCAGCTGCTACGCCGGGCTGGAAGCTCTGATCGCGGCCAAGGCCGGCCGCCACCTGCCGGTGCTGGTGCTGTTCGACCACGAAGAGGTCGGGTCGACGTCGGATCACGGCGCCCAGTCCGATCTGTTGATCACCGTCCTGGAGCGGATCACGCTGGCCGCCGGTGGTGACCGTGAGGACTTCCTGCGCCGGCTGACCGCCTCCACGCTGGCCTCGGCGGACATGGCGCACGCCACCCACCCGAACTACCCGGACCGTCACGAACCGGGCCATCAGATCGCGGTCAACGCCGGCCCGGTGCTCAAGGTGCAGCCCAACCTGCGCTACGCCACCGACGGGCGCACCGCCGCCACCTTCGCGCTGGCCTGCGACCAGGCGGGGGTGGCATTGCAGCGCTACGAGCACCGGGCCGACCTGCCCTGCGGGTCGACCATCGGCCCGATGAGCGCCGCGCGCACCGGGATCCCCACCGTGGACGTGGGCGCCCCGCAGCTGGCCATGCATTCGGCGCGCGAACTCATGGGCGCGCGCGACGTGGCCTCCTACGCGGCAGCTCTGACGGCATTCCTGGCGCCGGACTGAGCCGAAATCGGTGCCATAGACTGTGCGCGTGACGCCCCCGACCACGCTGGACACCGTCGAACACGCCGCCGCAACGCCCGAGCATCCGCAACCGTTCGCCGAGTTGGGTCTCAAGGACGACGAGTACCAGCGCATCCGTGACATCCTGGGCCGCCGCCCCACCGACGCCGAGCTGGCCATGTACTCGGTGATGTGGAGCGAGCACTGCTCCTACAAGTCCTCCAAGGTGCACCTGCGCTATTTCGGTGAGACCACCACCGACGAGATGCGCAAGGCGATGCTGGCCGGCATCGGCGAGAACGCCGGCGTCGTCGACATCGGCGACGGCTGGGCGGTCACCTTCAAGGTGGAGTCGCACAACCACCCGTCTTACGTCGAGCCGTACCAGGGTGCGGCCACCGGAGTGGGCGGCATCGTGCGCGACATCATGGCGATGGGCGCCCGCCCAGTCGCGGTGATGGACCAGCTGCGTTTCGGCGCCGCCGACGCCCCGGACACCCGCCGGGTGCTCGACGGGGTGGTGCGCGGCATCGGCGGCTACGGCAACTCCCTCGGGCTGCCCAATATCGGCGGCGAAACCATCTTCGACCCGTGCTACGCGGGTAACCCTCTGGTCAACGCGCTGTGCGTCGGTGTGCTGAAGAAGGAAGATCTGCACCTGGCGTTCGCTTCCGGTGCCGGAAACAAGATCATCCTGTTCGGCGCGCGCACCGGGCTGGACGGCATCGGTGGGGTGTCGGTGCTGGCATCGGACACCTTCGGCGGGGACGAAACCGGCTCAGGCAGAAAGAAACTCCCGTCGGTTCAGGTCGGCGACCCGTTCACCGAGAAGGTGCTCATCGAGTGCTGTCTGGAGCTGTATGCCGCCAAGCTGGTGGTCGGCATCCAGGATCTCGGCGGTGCCGGATTGTCTTGTGCCACTTCTGAGTTGGCATCTGCCGGCGATGGCGGCATGGCGATTCAGCTGGACAAGGTGCCGCTGCGCGCAGCGAACATGAGCCCGGCCGAGGTGCTGTCCAGCGAGTCGCAGGAACGCATGTGCGCCGTGGTCGCTCCGGAGAACGTGGACGCCTTCATGGCCGTCTGCGCCAAGTGGGATGTGCTCGCCACCGTGATCGGCGAGGTGACCGACGGCGACCGGCTGCAGATCACCTGGCACGGCGAGACCGTCGTCGACGTGCCGCCGCGCACCGTGGCCCACGAGGGCCCGATCTATCACCGCCCGGTGCAGCGCCCGGACACCCAGGACGCGCTCAACGCCGACCGCTCCGACACCTTGCCGCGACCGGCCACCGGCGAGGAACTGCGCGCGACTCTGCTTGCGCTGCTGGGCAGTCCACATCTGTGCAGCCGGGCGTTCATCACCGAGCAGTACGATCGCTACGTGCGCGGCAACACCGTGCTGGCCGAGCACGCCGACGGCGGAATGCTGCGCATCGACGAGACCTCCGGGCGCGGCATCACCATCTCCACCGACGCGTCCGGCCGCTACACCAAGCTCGACCCCTACACCGGTGCGCAGCTGGCGCTGGCCGAGGCCTACCGCAACGTCGGGGTCACCGGCGCCACGCCGATCGCCGTCACCAACTGCTTGAACTTCGGTTCTCCGGAAGACCCCGCGGTGATGTGGCAGTTCGCTGAGGCCGTTCGCGGTCTGGCCGACGGCTGTGCGGCACTGGGGATTCCGGTGACCGGCGGCAATGTGAGCTTCTACAACCAGACCGGCGCCACCCCGATTCACCCCACCCCGGTCGTCGGGGTGCTCGGTGTCATCGACAATGTCGACCGCCGTATTCCGACGGCGTTCGGGGTCGAACCGGGCGAGACGCTGATCCTGCTCGGTGACACCCGCGACGAATTCGACGGGTCCATCTGGGCGCAGGTGACCGGCGATCATCTGGGCGGACTGCCGCCGAAGGTCGACCTGGCACGCGAGCAGCTGCTCGCCGAGGTGCTGTGCGCGGCGTCGCGCGACGGCCTGATCTCGGCTGCCCACGACTTGAGTGAGGGCGGGCTGATCCAGGCCGTGGTCGAGTCGTCGATCGCCGGTGAGACCGGTTGCCGCATCTTGCTTCCCGAAGAGGCCGATCCGTTCGTCTTCCTGTTCTCCGAATCGGCGGGCAGGGCGTTGGTGGCGGTGCCGCGCACCGAGGAGAGCCGGTTGCGCGCCATGTGCGAGGCGCGCGGCCTGCCGGCCACCCGGGTCGGCGTGGTGGACCAGGCCTCGCAAGAGGTAGAGGTCCAAGGCCAGTTCAGTGTGTCGCTGACCGAACTGCGCAGCACCTCCGAAGCGGTGCTGCCGGGGCTGTTCGGATAAAGCCCCAGCGGCATGGGAATGGTCGCGCCGCCGGCGAAACACCCGCTGCTGGTGTGGGCGTGGAGCCTGCTGCGGCTCACGTTCGTCGGGGTGGCGTTCGGTGCGCTGTTCTTCTGCCTGTCGCTGACCCCGTCACTTCTGCCGCGCGACTGGCTGTTCCAGGGGCTGATCGGCGGGATCAACGCGGCCTTCGGCTACGGGTTGGGCGTGCTGATCGGCGCAGCGGTGGAGCGGTTCGTACTGCGCGGCGCCGGCTGGTGGCCGCCGTCGCGCCCGGTTTTGTTCGCGCTCAAGGCAACTGTGGTGGTGGCGGCACCGGCTGCGTGCGTGGTGATGCTGATCCCGGCGGCCGGCTGGCAGCGCCAGGTCTCCGAACTGCTGGGCATCGAAGGCCCGGCGACCCTGGGCTATCTGCGCACCCTCGGCGTGGCGATCGGGGTCGCCGCCGCGCTGATCGCGACGGCGCGGGTGCTGATCGATGCCAGTCGGGCACTGGCGCGGGCGCTGATCCGGCGGTGGCACCTGCACAACGAAGTCGCCATGTTTATCGGCAGCGCGATCGTGGTCGTGCTGCTGACCACCTTGATCAACGGTGTGCTGATCCGCGGTTTCTTCGCCGGTGCCAGCGCGGTGTTCCAGCCCGAGGACAGCGCCACCGTGCCCGGGACGATCCAGCCGCTGCAGCCGGAGCGATCCGGAAGCCCGGAGTCGTTGGCGCCCTGGGCCACCCTGGGCAGTCAGGGCCGCAGCTTCGTCGCCGGGGGAGTGCACGCCGCCGAGCTCACCCGGATCACTGGACGGCCCGCCCGCGAGCCCATCCGGGTGTATGCCGGGCTGCACAGTGCGGGCGACGACGAGGGGCGAATGCAGCTGCTGCTCGACGAACTGGATCGCACCCACGCCTTCGATCGCCAGGTGCTGGTCGTGGTGCCCACCACGGGGACCGGGTGGGTCGACCCGGCCGCGGCTGACGCGCTGGAGATGCTCTACAACGGCGACACCGCCATCGTCGGTGTGCAGTACTCCTACCTGCCGAGTTGGATCTCCTTCCTGGCCGACCAACGCAAATCGATGGATTCCGGGCGGTTGCTGGTGCGCACCATTGCGCAGCGGTGGCGAGGCCTGCCCGTCGAGCACCGTCCCAAACTGGTGCTCTACGGCGAGAGCCTGGGATCGATGGCCGGCCAAGCCGCGTTCGATTGGCTGCCCGATATCGCCGACATGGGCTACCAGGCCGTGCTGTGGGTGGGGCCACCGCAGACCAGCCCGCTCTGGCACGCGCTACTGGTGCGGCGCGACCCCGGCAGTACCGCCGTGTTGCCGCGCTACGACAGGGGCCGCACGGTGCGGTTCGCCCAGGGCACGGTGCCGGCCGAGATCGCCCGGATCGCCGCGCCCCCATGGCACGGCACCCGAGTGCTGTTCTTGCAGCACGCCTCCGACCCGGTGGTGTGGTGGTCGCCGGATCTGCTGTTCGCGCGGCCGGACTGGCTGACCGAAGCACCCGGTCCGGACCGCACCGCATCCATGCGCTGGTACCCCGTGGTGACGTTCTGGCAGGTCAGCGCGGATCTGTTCCACGGTGAGCAGATGCCCGCCGGGCACGGCCACAACTACGCGGACACGATCCTGGACGGTTGGGTGGCGGTGCTGCCACCCGATGGCTGGACGGCGGCCAACACCGAGCGCATCAGGGGCGCGTTGCGGCACTGATACGGCATGCTTCACCTATGGAGCGCTACACCCGTGACGGCCTGGTCTTCGATGTCCGCGACGCCGGGCCGCCCGACGGTCCCGTCGTGGTATTGCTGCACGGCTTTCCGCAGCGAAACGACAGCTGGAATGCCGTCATCGACCGGCTCACCGCTGCGGGCTACCGGTGCCTGGCGCCCAACCAGCGCGGTTATTCACCCGGCGCCCGGCCGCCGCGGCGCCGCGACTATCGCATGTCCGAACTCGTCGCCGACGTCGGCGCGCTGATCGACGCCAGTGGCGCGCCGCGCGTGCACCTGGTCGGACACGACTGGGGCGCGGGCGTGGCGTGGGGCGTGGCGGCCGAACTGCCGGACCGGCTTGCCCCCGTGTCGCCGGGGGCGGTGCCGCACCCCGCCCCGGTGTCGGTGCCGCACCCCGCCGCTTTCCTGAAGTCGTTTGTCACCAGCCGTCAGGGCTTGGCGTCGTGGTACATGGGTTTCTTCCAGCTGCCGTGGCTGCCGGAGTGGTTGCTGACGCGCGGGAAAGGCGCCGTGGCCGCCAAGACGTTGCGGCGAAGCGGGCAGACCGCGGCCGCGGCCGAACGGGATGCGCAGGCCATGATCGAACCGGGCGCGTTGACCGGCGGGCTCAACTGGTACCGGGGTCTGCCGCTGTCCAATCTGCGTGACAGCAATCAGCGGATCTCGGTGCCGACGATGTATGTGTGGAGTGACGACGACATCGCGCTGAAGCCCAAGGCGGCGCGCAACACGGCCCGCTATGTCGACGGCGAGTACCGATTCGAGGTCATGCCCGGCGTCTCGCACTGGATCCCCGATACCGAGCCGGACCGGCTCGCCGACCTGCTGTTGGACTGGTTCGCCGCACACCCAATCGGCTGACCCATGGCAGCCGGCGTCGCACGTCCCAAGCCAGACCCGGCGCAGACCCGCGCAGCAGTGTTGGCACTCGAGGCGTGGCTGCGTGACGAGAGTCTGGCGGCTCCCGACCGTGCCGAGTTGGCAGCCGCGGTCCGTCTGACCGCCCGCACCCTGGCCGAGTTGGCGCCCGGCGCCAGCGTCGAGGTGCGGGTCCCGCCGTTCGTCGCGGTGCAGTGCATCGCCGGGCCGCGGCACACGCGCGGCACGCCGCCCAACGTCGTCGAGACCGATCCGCGCAGCTGGCTGCTGCTGGCCGCCGGCCTGCTTGAGACGGGCGAGGCGACCGCCGCCGGAAAGCTGCGACTGTCCGGTTCCCGAGCCGCCGAGATCGCCGAATGGTTGCCGTTGGTGAAACTTGAGGCTTGTTGACCGTAGACTGAATCCCGTCACTGTGGCCCGTCCCCCTGGAGCAGCTGAAACGTGCCGGACCAGCAGGTAGTAGACCTTGAGAATGCACCCCGTGAAGAGTGCGGCGTATTCGGAGTGTGGGCTCCCGGTGAAGAAGTAGCGAAGCTCACTTATTACGGCCTGTATGCACTGCAACACCGTGGCCAGGAGGCTGCCGGGATCGCGGTCGGCGACGGCTCGCAGGTGCTGGTCTTCAAGGACTTGGGTTTGGTCAGCCAGGTGTTCGAGGAGCAGACGCTGTTGGCGATGCCCGGGCACGTGGCGGTCGGGCACTGTCGCTACTCCACGACCGGAGACACCACCTGGGAGAACGCCCAGCCGGTGTTCCGCAACACGGCAGCCGGTACCGGCGTGGCCCTGGGCCACAACGGCAACCTGGTCAACACCGCCGAATTGGCCGGCCGCGCCCGTGAACTGGGCCTGATCGACACCCGCCGGCCCGGCGTGGCCACCACCGACTCCGACATCTTGGGAGCGCTGCTGGCGCACGGCGCCGCGGACACCTCCCTGGAGCAGGCGGCGCTGGAGCTGCTGCCGACGGCGCGCGGCGCCTTCTGTCTGACCTTCATGGACGAAAACACCCTGTATGCGGCCCGTGACCCGTGGGGCGTGCGGCCGTTGTCGCTGGGCCGGCTCGACCGTGGCTGGGTGGTGGCCTCCGAGACGGCGGCGCTGGACATCGTTGGTGCCTCGTTCGTCCGCGACATCGAGCCCGGTGAGCTGCTGGCGATCGACGCCGACGGCGTGCGCTCCACCCGGTTCGCCAACCCGACCCCGAAGGGGTGCGTCTTCGAGTACGTCTACCTGGCCCGGCCCGACAGTACGATCGGCGGCCGCTCGGTGCACGCCACCCGGGTGGAGATCGGACGCCGGCTGGCCCGTGAGCACGCGGTGGAGGCTGATCTGGTCATCGGTGTGCCGGAGTCCGGCATCCCCGCCGCGGTCGGCTACGCCCAGGAGTCCGGCATCGACTACGGGCAGGGCCTGACCAAGAACGCCTACGTCGGGCGGACCTTCATCCAGCCGTCGCAGACCATTCGCCAGCTCGGCATCCGGCTCAAGCTCAATCCGCTGCGGGAGATAATCCGCGGCAAGCGGCTGATCGTGGTCGATGACTCGATCGTGCGGGGTAACACCCAGCGCGCCCTGGTGCGGATGCTGCGCGAGGCCGGCGCCGTCGAGGTGCACGTGCGGATCGCCTCCCCGCCGGTGAAGTGGCCGTGCTTCTACGGCATCGACTTCGCTTCGCCGGCAGAGCTGATCGCCAACGCCGTTGAGGACGAGACCGAGATGGTCGAAGCGGTGCGGCGCGCCATCGGCGCCGACACCCTCGGCTACGTCGGGCAAGAGGACATGATCGCGGCCACCGAGCAGCCCAAATCGCGGCTGTGCTGCGCCTGTTTCGACGGCAGCTACCCGATCGAGCTGCCCGATGACAGTGCCCTGGGCAAGAACGTCGTCGAGCAGATGTTGACCAACACCGCACGTAAAGCCGAGAGTGACAACGACGCCGCGCTGAGTCAGACCTAGTCAATGTCGCTGCGTCGCGACTCCGGGTTCGGCGGTTCTCGATCTGCCACGACAGGCACGCAGGATACCGACCTGACCCACAACATCCTGTGGCTGCTCAAACAGGCGTTTTACTACTCGCTGACCACGGTGAACGAGGCGATCAGCGACCACGGTGTGAGCACGGCCCAGATCGGTGTATTGCGCCAACTCTCCGGCGAACCCGGCCTGTCCGGCGCCCAACTTGCCCGGCGGCTGCTCATCACCCCGCAGGGCGTGCAACTGGCGTTGAGTGCACTGGAGCGCCGCGGCTTGGTGGAGCGCAAGCAGGACCCCCACCACGGCCGCATCCTGCGGGCGTACCTGACCGACCAGGGACGCGCGGTGGCCTCGGTGGTGGTCGCGGACGCGCTCGCCGCCCACGACCAGGTGTTCGCCGTCCTGACGCCGGACGAGCAGGAGACGCTGTGCGGCTTGCTGGCCCGGATCGTCGAGGAGAGCCGACCGGACCGAGCGCCGATCGGCGGCTGACGGACCCCCGCCCGGCGACCAACGGCGCACCTGCTCAGGACGGGCCGGCGGTAGCTGTCGCGGCAGGCCGTGGGGCTGGGTGGTGGCAGCGACGAGATGGCCCGCAATGTGATGGCCGAACGGGTCCTGGGCCTGCCCCGCGGGTACGCCGCCGACCGCGGCGTGCCGTTCAATCAGGTGCGCCACAACCGGCTCTGAGGCCGCAAAGCCGAGCGCGATACCGTCCGTCGTCGGCGACCGGTAGCCTTTAGCGCGATGACCTCAGCAGAATCAAGCTCCCAGGGCGTTACCTACGCATCGGCAGGAGTGGACATCGACGCCGGTGACCGGGCCGTCGAATTGTTCAAACCCTTGGCCGCCAAGGCCACCAGGCCGGAGGTGCGGGGTGGCCTCGGCGGCTTCGCCGGCCTGTTCGCCCTGCGCAACGACTACCGTGAGCCGCTGTTGGCGTCCTCCACCGACGGCGTGGGCACCAAGCTGGCGATCGCCCAGGCACTGGACAAGCACGACACCGTCGGCATCGATCTGGTGGCCATGGTCGTCGACGACCTGGTGGTGTGCGGAGCCGAGCCGCTGTTCCTGCAGGACTACATCGCCGTCGGGCGCACCGTGCCCGAACGCGTCGCCGCGATCGTCTCCGGCATCGCCGAGGGGTGTGTGCAGGCCGGCTGCGCGCTGCTGGGCGGGGAGACCGCCGAGCACCCCGGCCTGATGGAACCCGATCACTACGACATCTCCGCCACCGGTGTCGGCGTGGTGGAGGCCGACGACGTGCTCGGCCCGGACCGGGTCCGTCCCGGCGACGTGCTGATCGCGATGGGCTCCTCTGGCCTGCACTCCAACGGCTACTCATTGGCGCGGGCGGTGCTGCTGGACATCGACCGGATGAACCTGGCCGGCCACGTCGAGGAATTCGGCCGCACCCTGGGTGAGGAACTGCTGGAGCCGACGCGCATCTACGCCAAGGACTGCCTGGCGCTGGCCGCCGAGACGCAGGTGCGCACCTTCTGCCACGTCACCGGCGGAGGCTTGGCCGGCAACCTGGCCCGTGTCATCCCGGATGGCCTGATCGCCGAGGTGGACCGCGGTACCTGGACTCCGGCTCCGGTGTTCGCGATGATCGCCCAGCGTGGCCGGGTGAGCCGCGCGGAGATGGAGAAGACGTTCAACCTGGGCGTCGGGATGGTTGCCGTCGTCGCGCCGGAGGACACCGACCGCGCGCTGGCAATCCTGACTGCCCGGCACGTCGACTGCTGGCCGCTCGGCACAGTTACTAAGCCGGGTAAGAATGCGGAACCGGGAGACGGGGCCAAGCTCGTCGGGGAACACCCGCGGTTCTAGGCCCTAGCGGGTCTGCCCAGATCTATCAGGTCCGGTCAGGACCGGCGATACGCCTGGCGCTCAGCGGCGCCAGTCGTCATCGCCGTTCCAGGAGTCGTCACCGTCGGAGTCGTTGATCTCAGACCCAGCCAGCTCACGTTGGAGCTGGGAGAAATCGGTCGACGGTGAGCTGTACTTCAGCTCTCGAGCAACCTTGGTCTGCTTCGCCTTAGCCCGGCCGCGGCCCATGGGGGGACCCCCTCGCGCAATAACGGAGCGGCCCAACGAGCAGGCGGCTCCGATCTGAATGTGTTTATTGTCCTGCCGACAGCTTACCGTGCCGATCGCAGAGGTGCCGACCTGCCCTGCGCCCGTGTGACCACTATCAAAGCCGGCCCCGCAGCCGGTCAACGGCGAGCCGCCCCGCGCCTCGCACATCCGGCGGCGGCATCGATTCGGGGTCGATCACCGCACTGACCTCGGAGTCAGCACCGGCCAGCAGCGGGGTGTCGGCCGGGAGTCCGCGTTTGAGCAGCGCCAGCGCGATCGGGCCCAGTTCGAAATGGTCCACCACCGTGCCCAGCCGACCCACCGAGCGCCCGCCGGAGGTGACCGGATCTCCGGTCGAGGGCCGGTCCACCGAGCCATCCAGGTGCAGCAGCACCAGCATCCGTGGGGGTTTGCCCAGGTTGTGTACCCGGGCGACGGTCTCCTGCCCGCTGTAGCACCCTTTGTCCAGGTGCACCGCGCCGATGCCGGGGCCGCCGATCCAGTTCAGCTCGTGTGGAATGGTGCGCTCGTCGGTGTCCACCCCCAGCCGTGGGCGCCGCGCGGCCACCCGGTCGGCTTCGTAGGCCCATATTCCGGCGGGGCGCACCCCGGCCCGGGTCAGCCTGCGCTGCCACTCGCTCTTGTCGGCGCGCCGCACCAGCAGTTCCAGCGCGTCGTGGCCGGGCGTCCGTCGGACGAAGCCCTCGGAATCTCCGAGCGGGGCCGCCGTCGCCCCGAGCGGTTCGGCGAGCCCCAACGCGTCGAGGACGGGCGGGGCATCGCGGCCGGGGCCCAGCAGCGACAGCACCGCAAGATCCGCCGGCTCGATGGCGACGTCGGCCCAGAACACCATCTTGCGCAGGTGGTCGCTCAGCGGCGCGCCCCGCCACGGCTCGGTATCGAGGTAGGTCCGCTCGCCGAGCTCGGTCTGGATCCAGTGATTCTGGATGTGGCCCTTGGCATCCAAGGTCAGATTCTCGGTGCTGGCACCGTCGGGAAGGTCGGCAACGTGCTGGGTGCACAGGTTGTGCAGCCAGCTCTTGCGGTCCGCGCCGCTCAGCGTGAGCACCGCCCGGTGGGACCGATCCACCAGCACGGCGGCGGTTTGGGCGGCGCGCTGTTCGCCGAACGGGTCGCCGTAATGCCAGACAGCGCCCGCGTCGGGGCCGGAATCAGGTGCGGGGACGGCGGACACGGGTCAACTCTACGGAGCCGCTACGCTCACGGTCCATGGCAGTCGAGGCCGATGTGGAAGACAGCGTCGTGACGATCGTCACCGTGGGCGGCGGGCTTGCGGCGGCGGGTTCTCCGCTGTTGCACGCCGACGATCTGGCGGCGCTGCGCGGCGACGGGGTCTTCGAGACGCTGCTGGTGCGCGACGGCGCCGCCTGCCTGCTCGATGCTCACCTGCGACGGCTGGCGCGATCGGCCGAGCTGATGGACCTGCCGGCCCCGGACCTCTCCCAGTGGCGCCGTGCCGTGGACGAGGCGGTGCGGCAGTGGGGCGGGACTCGGCCCCAACTGCATACGTGATGCTGACCCCGTTGCCGGAACGCATCGCGGCGGCCCGCCGTGCGGGCGTGGCGGCGGTGACCTTGGATCGTGGCCTGTCGGCGCAGGGCTTGGACCTGCCCTGGTTGCTGGCCGGTGCCAAGACGTTGTCCTATGCGGTGAACATGGCGGCGCTGCGATACGCCACGAAACAGGGCGCCGACGACGTCATCTTCATCAGCTCCGACGGCTACGTCTTGGAGGGCCCGCGCTCCACGGTGGTGCTGGTGGAGCCCGGACGGCTGATCACCCCGCCGCTGTCGCACCCGATCCTGCGCGGCACCACCCAGGAGGCGCTGTTCGACGTGGCCCGCGGCGCGGGCTACGAATGCGAATATGCCCCGCTGCGGCCAGCGGATCTCGCTGCGGCGCAAGATCTCTGGCTGGTTTCCAGCATCACCTTGGCCGCGCGGGTGCACACCTTGGACGGCCGGGCGTTGGACCCGCGGGTGCCCGAAGAGGAGTTTGCCGGACTGGTCGACACCGCAATTGGCCACTGATGCGATGAAGGATCAGCCGATGAAGCGCGCCAATCGCGCCGACAGGTGCGGAACCAGCTCGCCGTCGGCGTTCACCCGCTCCTCGACGTAGGCCAGGTCGCCGTCCTCGACGATCCCGTACAGCCGCTTGGCGCCACCGATCAGCGCCCCCGACTTACTGCGCGCCAGCGCATCGGTGACCAGCTCCCAGGACGCCGGGCCGTGCGGGCGCCCGTAGAACAGCTCCACGTAGCCGGTGGAGTGCGCCAGTAGTAGCTCGATGGCCTGCGACTCGTCCGGGTCGTCGGAGTCCTCGATGAACCGCCAGAAGCCGGTTTCGCGCAGGGCCGGTTGACTGGACTTGTCGTCGTCGGACAGCCGCCAGGACCGCGCTTCCCAGTTCAGGTAGTCGCCGCCGTCGTGGGAGACCACGATCTGCTGACCGAACCGGTAGTCACCGTGCGCGCCGTGGCCCACGCCTTCACCACGCCACACCCCGACCAACGGCAACAGCGCCAACAGGGCGTCGTGCAGGTTCGCACCTTCGCGCAGGTTGGCGGTATCGGTGAACGGCAGGTCGTCAAAGACCGGGATATTGCGCGCCGCGGTCTGCTTGGCACGCTCAGCGGCGGCCGCTACCGCGCGGTCGCCCGAACCGCGGTCGACTTGGCGCTCACCGCCATCCGGCGTGCCCTCGTCGGAGGTACTCACATCTCGTCGGTAATCAGCCGATACAGCGTGTACAGCGCGAACCAGGTGATCAGGCCAGTCGCCGCCACCAGCATCAACTCGAAGAACAACACCACGGAGGGAGTGTATCGCGAGTCGTCAGGCGACTTTGATGTCGACCTCGTGGAGGCCCGCCCCGGCGGGGGTCACCACCGCGTCACCGTTACCGGCTGCGGATAGGGCACGCACCCGCCAGGCCCCCGGAGCGGCGAAGAACCGGAAGTCACCGGTGGCCGAGGCGACGACCTCAGCGGTGAACTCGTCCGAGGAGTCCAGCAGCCGGACGAAGGCACCGCCGACGGACGCACCGGAGCTGTCCACCACCCGGCCGGTGATCACGGTCTCCTTCTCCAGGTCGACGCTGGCAGGCAGGGCGAGTCCTTGCTTGGGTCCAGAGCACATATCAGCTTCCCAATTCGATAGGGGCGCCCACCAGGGAGCCGTATTCCATCCAACTACCGTCGTAGTTCTTCACGTTGTGATGTCCGAGCAGTTCGCGTAGCACGAACCAGGTGTGCGACGAGCGTTCGCCGATCCGGCAGTAGGCGATGGTCTCTTTGTCGCCGTCCAGGCCGGCGTCGGCGTACAGCTTGGCCAGTTCCTCGTCGGACTTGAAGGTGCCGTCCTCGTTGGCGGCACGGCTCCACGGCACGTTGATCGCACTGGGGATGTGTCCGCGTTGCTGGCTCTGCTCCTGGGGCAGGTGCGCCGGAGCCAGGATCTTGCCGGAGAACTCCTCGGGGGACCGCACGTCGACGAGGTTCTTGGTGTCGATCGCGGCGACCACCTCGTCGCGGCGGGCCCGCAGCGACTCATCCAGCGGCTTAGCGGTGTACGACGTGGCGGGCCGGCTGACCGGTTCGCTGGACAATGGACGCCCGTCGAGTTCCCACTTCTTGCGGCCGCCGTCGAGCAGCTTGACGGACTCGTGTCCGTAGAGCTTGAAGTACCAGTAGGCGAAGGCGGCGAACCAGTTGTTGTTGCCGCCGTAGAGGATCACGGTGTCGTCGCCTGAGACGCCGCGCTCGGAGAGCAACTTGGAAAAAGCGGCCTCGTCGATGACGTCGCGGCGTACCGGGTCCTGCAGGTCCTTGCGCCAGTCCAGTCGGATCGCGCCCGGGATGTGGTTGATGTCGTAGACGCTGGTGTCTTCGTCGACTTCGATAAAGACGGTGTTGGGCGCGTCGAGATTGCTCTGGGCCCAGTCGGTGGAGACCAGGACGTCCGAGCGTGCCATGGTGGGAATCCTTCCAGTCGCTTCGGGGAAAATGCTGTGGGTTATGCCGTAGTTGGCCGTAAGCGCACGACGAGCGGGTAGAGCTGGCAGCCCAGACAGATACCGAAGGCGGCATTGAGGAAGGCCGCGGCCAGCGCGAAGGCGGTCGCAATCAGGCCGACGGTCGGAGCGCCAGCGAACCCGACGACCCCGATCACGGCAAACACCAGCCCGACCAGCTGGGCGAAGCGCAGCGGCGCCGCCGGCTCTCGCTCGGTGACCGGACCCAGCCGCGGCGCCACCAGCCGGCCGAACAGCAATCCATAGGGGTGGCGGCGGGGGCCCAGTCCCGCGCCGATCGCGAACACGACGGCCTGGGCGGCCAGCGCGGTGGCCGCACCCAGCGGGCTAAATTCGGAGATGAGTAGGACGGCCACCAGTACGGCGGTGGTGATCCAGGCGGTGAACCGGGGTCCCCGGACGTCTACCTGGGTGATGTCGGTGTTCGACATAAAATACTCCTGGCTGTCGTGGCGAGTGGCTGGTGGAGACATGCCACGGCTTCCCGGGCGGCTCCGATAGCGACGCGAAACGCGCGTCTCAGCGACAACGACAACAGCAGCAGCCCGCTACGCGGCACAGGTCGACTGTGCGGCGCTTGGTGAGCACGAGCTCAAGGCGGGCGAACACGGAGTAAAGCCTACCCAATGTCGCGGTGATCAAGCCAACAGCGGTTCCAGTGCGGAACGTAAATCCGTTGACGTCGGGACACCGGAGGCCCGGTAGCGCTGCCGGCCATCGGTGTCGAAAATCACTGTGGTGGGCAGGGACAGCACCGCGAACCTGCGGGCGGCCTCGGGGTTGGCGTCGATATCGATCTCGTGGTGGGCGACACCTCCGAGGTCATCGCAGACCTTTTCCACCACCCGGCGGACCCCGGCGCACGGTCCGCACCACGGCGCGGAGAAGTGCACCACCGCCGGGCCTCCGAGTGTCAAACCTAGGAAGGCAGCATCGGAAGCGGCGGCGGCCTCATCACCGGTCTCGGAGTCGGGAAGTTCCCGCAATACGCCGGCCCGTCGATTCAGCCACCATCCGATCGCGCCGGCGAACACCAGTGCGGCAACGATCGCAACGATGCTCATCTCGGGCGGAACCCGGGCAGGGTGACGGTCATGTCGTCGGCGATGCCCTCGATGATCACATCGGAGCCGCGGGCGCCCTGGCTGGTGGGGACCAACCCGAACGGCAGTCGCTGCTGAGGCAGGTTGCCGCGGAACGCGGTGAGCACCGCGGCGCGCTGTTCATCGGGCACATCCTGGTCGGCGGTGTCCGGGCCGGTGAGGATGCCGGTCGGAGTGATCACCAAGGTGCTGTGGTCAGCGCCGGCGATCGACAGATCCACGGCCACGCTCACCCGCTTGCCGAAACCTGCTGGCGTGCCGGTGAATACCAGCCCGTGGCTGCTGGAGATTCCGGACTCCGTGGTGCCGCCGGTGTTGTCGTTGGTCTCGGCGGGCGGGGCTTCCACCATCAGGTCGCGGATGCCCAGATAACGGCCCAAATGCACTGACCCGATGATAATCCGGCTCTCCAGCTTGGCCACCGGTATCGGGGCGTCCGGGCGGAACCGCCAGGTGGCGTCGGTCAGGTCGACCGAGTGCATGGTGGCCTCCAGCATCGACTTGCCGATCATCGGCTGCTCGACGGCAGGGGCCTTGATCTCCACTTCGTCGTAGTGATCGCGGCGCGCCTGCGGCAGGAATGGGAAGCCCAGGATCGCCACAAACGGGTCCGCGCGCAGGTCTGTGGCGCGGCGTACCGCCCGCGACAATTGGTACTCGGCGTAGACGCTTGCTCCGAAATCGACCCCGACCGCCACCAAGACCAGGGCCGCGATCGCGGCCGACATACCGATAAGCACCCTGCGCACTCGATCATTCTGGCAGGTCGCACGCTATCGTTAGATCACCTGGGACGCTGGAGGGCCTCATTGGAGCTACTGCTGTTGACCGCTGACCTGCACCCTGACGGGGTGTTGCCGTCGCTGTCCCTGCTGGCACATACCGTGCGGACAGCGGCGCCGGAGGTCTCTGCGCTGCTCGAGGCCAGTTCGGCCGAGGTGGTTCTGGTCGACGCGCGCACCGATTTGGCCGCGGCACGCGGCCTGTGCCGGCTGCTGAGCGCCACCGCGGGGTTGGTGCCGGTGGTGGCGATCGTGACCGAGGGCGGACTGGTGGCGGTCAACGCCGAGTGGGGTATCGACGAAATTCTGCTTCCGGGCACCGGACCCGCCGAAACCGACGCCCGGCTGCGGCTGCTGACCGGACGTCGCGGTGCGCCGGCCGCCGAGCAGGCCTCGGGTCAGACCAAGCTCGGCGAGCTGGTGATCGACGAGGGCACCTACACCGCGAGGCTGCGGGGCCGGCCGCTGGACTTGACGTATAAGGAGTTCGAGCTGCTGAAGTACCTCACCCAACACGTCGGCCGGGTCTTCACCCGGGCGCAGTTGTTGCAGGAGGTCTGGGGCTACGACTTCTTCGGCGGTACCCGCACGGTCGACGTGCATGTTCGGCGGCTGCGCGCCAAGCTTGGGCCCGAATACGAGTCGTTGATCGGCACGGTCCGCAACGTCGGCTACAAAGCGGTTCGGCCGGCGCGGGGTCACTCCCCGGTGGCCTCGGACGACGACGGGGACGACGACATGGTCGATGACCTTGACGGCGCCGACGGCGGTGCTCCCGAACCGCTGAACAGTCAGTGACCGCCCCGCAATGGCATGCCGCACTGACCGATGACGAGCAGCGGCAGATCCGCGAGCTGATCACCGTTGCCGGCCACCACGACGGCGTCGCCCCGGTGGGGGAGCAGGTCTTGCGGGAACTCGCCGCTTCGGGCACCGAGCATCTGGTCGCCGGTGACGGCGCAGCGGTGCTCGGCTACCTGAACCTGACCGCAGGAAGCCAGGACGCCGCGCCGATGGCGGAGCTGGTGGTGGCGCCGCACGCCCGGCGGCGCGGCATCGGCGCCGCGATGGTCCGCGCGGCACTGGCCAGAACCGACGGCGGCAGCCGGTTCTGGGCGCACGGCACACTGCCAGCCGCTCAAGCCACCGCGCAGGCACTGGGCCTGGCCACGGTGCGTGAGTTGCTGCAGATGCGCCGATCGCTGCGCGGGCTGCCGCGGCCCACTATCCCGCCGGGGGTGTCGATTCGCACCTACGCGGGCCCGGGCGACGACGCCGAACTGCTGCGGGTCAACAACGCCGCGTTCTCCTGGCATCCAGAGCAGGGTGGCTGGACGGCGGACGACCTGGCGCAGCGGCGCGCCGAGGCGTGGTTCGACCCGGCCGGACTGTTCCTGGCGTTCGACGGGCCCGTACTGCTGGGGTTCCACTGGACCAAGATCCACTCCGGCAAACCGGGCGCCGAACGTGCCGGGGAGGTCTACGTCGTGGGAGTCGATCCGGCCGCCCAGGGCCGCGGTCTGGGCCGGGTGCTCACCGAAGTGGGCCTGGCCTATCTGGCGGATCGGCTTGCCGATGTCGACCCGGCGATTGTGCTGCTGTACGTCGAGGCGGACAACACCGCGGCGTTGCGCACCTACCAGCAGTTGGGCTTTGTCGTGCACAGCGTCGACACCGCTTACGCTGCAGTGGATCAGCCCTGATGCGGCACCGGAATCTATTCACCGCCCGTTCATCTGCCATGTGGTTGCCATCCATAAGTGCCGCATACGTTCCCGGAGAGATTTGAACCGGAAGCGAGAAAGCGAGAACTGATGAAACGCACAAAGGCGGGTCTTGCGCTGGCAGCGGCCGCGATGACCGGTCTGGCGCTCAGTGGCTGCGGCACCGATGACAACAATGCCAGCCCGGCCGGGACCGGCACCGCCGCGGGCAAAGCCGACTCCGCCGAGTGCGCCGGCAAGAACACGCTGACCGCCGAGGGATCAACTGCCCAGCAGAACGCGATCGCCGTGTTCAACCAGGTGTGGGGCAAACAGTGCTCGGGCAAGAACCTGTCCTACAACCCGACCGGGTCGGGCGCGGGCCGTGAACAGTTCATCGCCGGACACGTCGACTTCGCCGGTTCGGACTCGCCGCTGAGCGAAGCGCAGGTCGCCGAGGCGGCCGACCGGTGCGGCCAGAACCCGGCATGGCATCTGCCGCTGGTGTTCGGGCCGGTCAGCATCGCCTACCACCTCGACGGGGTGGAGAACCTGGTTCTCAACGGTGACGTGCTGGCCCGGATCTTCAGCGGCGCCATCACCAGCTGGAACGACCCCGCGCTGGTGGCCCTGAACCCGGGAGTGGAACTGCCGGCGATCGCCATCACGCCGATCTACCGCTCGGACTCCTCTGGCACTACCGACAACTTCCAGAAGTACCTCAGCGCCGCAGCGCCCCAGACCTGGACCAAGGGTGAAGGCAGCGAATTCCAGGGCGGCGTCGGCGAGGGCGCGCAGAAGTCGGCCGGTGTCGTACAGGCGGTGCAGAGCACTCCTGGTGCCGTCGGTTACGTCGAGAAGGGCTTCGCCGACCAGGCCAACCTTCGGTCGGCGATGCTCGACTCGGGCTCCGGTGTGGTCGCCGCAACCGACGAATCGGCCGGTATCGCGATCCAGTCGGCCGGATTCGTCTCCGGGGACAGCAACGACATGCGGCTGGACCTGAGGTCGCTTTACGGCACCAAGCAGGCCGCCGCCTACCCGCTAGTCTTGGTGACCTATGAGATCGTCTGCTCCAAGGGCTACGACCCCGACACGTCGGCGGCCGTGAAGTCCTTCCTCAAGACGGCTTCCACCAGCGGCCAGGACGAATTGTCTTCCGCCGGTTACGTCCGGCTGCCGGACCAGTTGAAACGGCGCTTGAGTGCCGCCATCGACGCGATCCAGTAGCCGCCGTGCCGCAAGCGATGAGGGGGTGTCAAGCATCGCCGACTCGTCTGTGTCCGTGCCTGAATCGACCCCGTCGGTGACCCCGACGGCGGTGCGTTCCACCGGAAGCCGCCTGCAAGATCGGCTGTTCCGTCTGGTCGCGGAAGGCTCCGGGGTGCTGATCATCGTCTTGATCAGTGCCGTCGGAGGCTTCCTACTGCTGCGGGCGATACCGGCGTTGCAGCGCAACCAGGAGAACTTCTTCACCTACGGCGGCAGTTGGGTCACCACCAACACCTCCGCCATGCACTTCGGCATCGCCGAAATGTTGCAGGTGACGGTGTTCGTCTCGGTGTTCGCGCTGTTGCTGGCCATGCCGGTTGCGCTGGGCGTCGCGATTTATCTCGCCGAATACGCGCCCCGGCGGCTCGTGGGGCTCTTGGGCTACCTGGTCGAACTGTTGGCCGCTGTGCCCTCGATCATCTATGGAGCGTGGGGCTTGTATGTGCTGGCCCCGCAGTTGCGCGGCACCGCGCTATGGCTCAACGAACATCTCGGTGGCTTCTTCCTGTTCGCCGACGGCAACGCGTCGGTGGCCGGCGGCGGCACCATCTTCACCGGCGGAATCGTGCTGGCGGTGATGATTCTGCCGATCATCACCGCGGTCACCCGCGAGGTGCTGGCGCAGACGCCCCGTGGCCAGGTCGAGGCCGCCCTGGCGCTGGGTGCGACCCGCTGGGAGGTGGTCAAGATGGTGATGCTGCCGTTCGGTCGCTCCGGCTACATCAGCGCCGCGATGCTGGGCTTAGGCCGCGCGCTCGGTGAGACGGTTGCGTTGCTGATCATCCTGCGCTCCACCCAGAAGGCGTTCAACTGGTCGCTGTTCGACGGCGGCTCCACCTTCGCCACCAAGATCGCCGCCACCGCATCGGAATTCAACGATCAGTACAAGGCGGGCGCCTACATCGCAGCCGGTCTGGTGCTGTTCGTCCTGACGCTTATCGTCAACGCGCTGGCGCGCATGGCGATCACCCAGAAGGTGCAGTCATGACCGCGTTGCTGGAGCGGCCCGTCAAGCTGCGCACGTTTGCCGGTGTCGGCCTGCGCCGCCGGGTGGCCAATTCGATTGCGACGGTGCTGGTCACCTCCGCGATGGCCTTGGCGTTGGTGCCCCTGGTATGGGTGATGTACTCGGTATTCGACTTCGGTTTCGGCGCCGTCAGTACCAGTGCCTGGTGGACCCACTCGCAGGCCGGCATGACGGCGTTCGTGGCCGGCGGCGGTGCCTACCATGCGATTATCGGCACCTTGCTGCAAGGACTGCTGTGTGCGGCCATCTCGATCCCGATCGGGATCTTCGTCGCGATCTATCTCGTCGAATACGGTGCCGGTACCCGACTGGGCAAGCTCGCAACCTTCATGGTCGACATCCTCACCGGAGTGCCGTCGATCGTCGCAGCACTGTTCGTCTACGCGCTGTGGGTGGCCACCTTGGGATTTCACCGCTCCGGCTTCGCGGTGTCGCTGTCGTTGGTGTTGCTGATGGTGCCGGTGATCGTGCGAGCCACCGAGGAGATGCTGCGGATCATTCCGATGGACCTGCGCGAAGCCAGCTACGCGCTGGGCGCGCCGAAGTGGAAGACCATCACCAGCATCGTGATTCCGACCGCGTTGTCCGGCATCGTCACCGGCATTCTGTTGGCGCTGGCCCGGGTGATGGGCGAGACTGCGCCGCTGTTGATCCTGGTCGGCTATTCGCAGGCGATCAATTTCGATATGTTCCACGGCTTCATGGGGTCGCTGCCGGGAATGATGTATGACCAGACGTCGGCCGGGGCGGGTACCAGCGCAGTTCCCACGGATCGGCTCTGGGGCGCTGCGCTGACGCTCATCCTGCTGATCGCGATACTCAATGTCGCGGCCAGGTTCGGGGCGCGCATCTTCGCTCCCAAGAAGTTCTAGATCAGTCTCGACAACCAACCGCGTGGCGGTGGGCGAACAAGGAGAGCTGCACGGTGGCTAAAAGGTTGGATCTCACCGACCTCAACATCTATTACGGGTCGTTTCACGCGGTGGCCGACGTGTCGCTGTCGGTCGCGCCGCGAAGTGTCACCGCGTTCATCGGACCGTCCGGTTGCGGCAAATCGACCGTGCTGCGCACGCTCAACCGGATGCACGAGACCACTCCTGGGGCTCGAATCGAGGGCTCGGTGCTGCTCGACGGCGAGAACATCTACCGTCCCGGCATCGACCCGGTGGGCGTTCGCCAAGCTGTCGGCATGGTATTTCAGCGCCCGAATCCCTTCCCCACCATGTCCATTCGCGACAATGTGGTGGCAGGTCTCAAGCTGCAAGGAATCCGCAACCGTCGAACGCTCGACGAAACCGCGGAGTTCTCTCTGCGCGGGGCGAACTTGTGGAACGAGGTCAAGGACCGGTTGGACAAGCCTGGCGGCGGGCTCTCCGGGGGTCAGCAGCAGCGGTTGTGCATCGCGCGAGCCATTGCGGTGCAGCCCGACGTTTTGTTGATGGATGAGCCCTGCTCGGCGTTGGATCCGATCTCGACGATGGCCATCGAGGAGCTGATCTCGCAGCTCAAGCAGGACTACACCATCGTCATCGTCACGCACAATATGCAGCAGGCGGCGCGGGTGAGCGATCAGACGGCGTTCTTCAACCTGGCCGATGTCGGAAAACCCGGCCGGCTGATCGAGATCGACGGCACCGAAAAGATCTTCTCCAACCCCAGTTTCAAGGAAACCGAAGACTACATCTCCGGCCGCTTCGGCTAGCGGCGATCGCTAGCGCGGTGTACATCGGCGGAGCCGGTGCTTTCCTCCAAATTGCAGGACTCAAGAACGTGGCTAGGCTGGCGCGCAGATCGTTGCTCCAAGAAGGTCTAGGCCGGCGAACATTCAGGCCGGGACAGGTTGAGTTGAGTGAGGAGAAGGCTGCCAGTGGCCAAAAGGTTGGACCTGAGCGACGTCAACATCTATTACGGGTCGTTTCACGCGGTTGCCGAGGTGACGTTGTCGGTACCGCCGCGCAGCGTCACCGCGTTCATCGGGCCATCGGGCTGCGGCAAGTCGACCGTGCTGCGCACCCTCAATCGGATGCACGAGGTCATCCAGGGGGCGCGGGTCGAGGGTTCGGTACTGCTGGACGGCGAGGACATCTACCACCCTGGCATCGACCCCGTGGGGGTACGTAAGGCGATCGGGATGGTGTTTCAGCGTCCAAACCCGTTTCCCACCATGTCGATCCGTGACAACGTCGTCGCCGGGCTGACGCTGCAAGGGGTACGCAATCGCAAGTTGCTCGACGAGACCGTCGAGCAGTCGTTGCGCGGGGCGAACTTGTGGAACGAGGTCAAGGACCGGTTGGACAAGCCTGGCGGCGGGCTCTCCGGGGGTCAGCAGCAGCGGTTGTGCATCGCGCGAGCCATTGCGGTGCAGCCCGACGTTTTGTTGATGGATGAGCCCTGCTCGGCGTTGGATCCGATCTCGACGATGGCTATCGAGGAGCTGATCTCGCAGCTCAAGCAGGACTACACCATCGTCATCGTCACGCACAATATGCAGCAGGCGGCGCGGGTGAGCGATCAGACGGCGTTCTTCAACCTGGAGGCCGTCGGTAAACCCGGCCGGTTGGTCGAGATCGACGACACCGNGGTCAGCAGCAGCGGTTGTGCATCGCGCGAGCCATTGCGGTGCAGCCCGACGTTTTGTTGATGGATGAGCCCTGCTCGGCGTTGGATCCGATCTCGACGATGGCTATCGAGGAGCTGATCTCGCAGCTCAAGCAGGACTACACCATCGTCATCGTCACGCACAATATGCAGCAGGCGGCGCGGGTGAGCGATCAGACGGCGTTCTTCAACCTGGAGGCCGTCGGTAAACCCGGCCGGTTGGTCGAGATCGACGACACCGAGAAAATTTTCTCTAATCCGCGACTTAAGGAAACCGAGGACTACATCTCGGGCCGCTTTGGCTGACTTATTACCGGGTTCGGCTACCGTGTGGTTTCCACGCTGACCCGCCGAAGGAGCGCCGTTGAGGATCAACCGATTCGGTATCGCCTCGAGTCTGCTGGCGGTCGTACTGCTGATGGTAGTGGCCTGCGGCGGGGGCGAATCGTCGTCGGCCTCGCGTTCGGGCTCCTCAGCGGTGCAGTGCGGCGGCAAGCAGAAACTGACCGCGAGCGGTTCGACGGCCCAGGCGCACGCGATCGAACAGTTCGTCTATGCCTACATCCGGGCCTGCCCGGACTACACGCTGGACTATCGGGCTAACGGATCTGGTAACGGCATCGCCGAATTCGCTAGTGGGCAAACAGAATTGGCCGGGTCTGACTCGCCGCTGGATCCGTCGAACGGTGAGCCGCAGCGGGTGGCGGCGCGGTGCGGCTCGACACCCTGGCACCTGCCGACGGTCTTCGGTCCGATTGCCGTGACCTACAACATCGGCGGCGTCAACGAACTCGATCTGGACGGGCCCACGGTGGCCAAGATCTTCAACGGCACCATCACCAAATGGGATGACCCTGCGCTGAAAGCTCTCAACAAGGACGCGGCGTTGCCTGCCGAGCCCATTCACGTGGTGTTCCGCAGCGATGACTCCGGCACTACGGACAATTTTCAGAAGTACCTCGACGTCGCCTCCGACGGCGCCTGGGGCCGCGGTGTGGGCAAGGCCTTCAACGGTGGTACCGGCATCGGCGCGGCCGGCAACGACGGCACCTCGGCGATGTTGCGAAGCACCGAGGGGTCGATCACCTACAACGAGTGGTCCTATGCGGTGGGGCGCGAGCTCAACATGGCCCAGATCGTCACGTCGGCGGGCCCGCAACCGGTGACCATCTCTGTCGACTCGGTGGATAAGACTATCGCCGGAGCCAAGTTCAGCGGTACCGGAAACGATCTGGTGGTGGATACCTCGTCGTTCTACAAACCGACCGTGGCGGGCGCCTACCCGATCGTGCTGGTGACCTACGAAATCGTCTGCTCCAAATACCCCGACCCGGCGACCGCGCAAGCGGTCAAGGCGTTTATGCAAGCGGCGATCGGGGACGGGCAGCAGGATCTGGACCAGTACGGCTATATTCCGTTGCCGCCGGAATTCACCTCAAAATTGAAGACGGCAGTCGACGCTATTTCCTGATCGTCGAGATCTGCGGCGATCCATTTTCACTGGTAACCTTTGATTAATCTTCTGTTCACCGCAACAGTTGATCGCTTGATGCCAATCGTGACCGGGTGAATGGAGCGTCGTGAACAATAGCGGACCGGTTTCGCAGGTGGGTTCCCAATTCGGTCCCTACCGGTTGCTTCGGCTGCTGGGGCAGGGTGGCATGGGTGAGGTCTATGAGGCCGAGGACACCCGCAAGCACCGATCGGTAGCACTGAAACTGATCGCCCCCGTGCTGTCGGGCAATCCGGCATTCCGAACCCGGATGCAGCGCGAGGCCGACGCGGCGGGCCGACTGACCGAGCCGCATGTGGTGCCCATCCACGACTACGGCGAGATCGACGGTCAGATGTTCGTCGAGATGCGGCTGATCGACGGCCATGACCTCGGCATGGAGTTGCAGCGCTCCGGCCCGCTGGCCCCGGCGCGAGCGGTGGCGGTGATCGAACAGGTGGCCGCAGCCCTGGACGCCGCACACGCCGGCGGAATCACCCATCGCGACATCAAGCCGGCGAACATCCTGCTCACCCGGGATGATTTCGCCTATCTGGTCGACTTCGGTATTGCCCGCGCCGCGGCAGATCCCGGCCTGACCCAGACCGGGATGGCGCTGGGCACCTACAACTACATGGCACCGGAGCGGTTCAGTGGCGCCGAGGTCGACTACCGTGCCGACATTTACTCGCTGGCCTGTGTGCTGAGCGAGTGTCTGAGCGGTCAGCCGCCGTACCGGACCGAGACCATTGAACGACTGATCGCCTCACATCTGATGGAACCCGCCCCGCGGCCCAGTCAGCTGCGGCCGGGCCGGGTGCCGATCGGATTGGACCAGGTGATCGCCAGGGGAATGGCGAAGAACCCGCGGGAGCGATACAGCAGCGCCGGCGACCTGGCACGTGCCGCACACGATGCGCTGACCACCGCACAGCAGCATCAGGCCGCGATGATCGTGCAGCAGGGTGGTGTGGCTACCCGAATGGCCAGCGCCGTCGGCGCCTCCACCAACGGCGAAGCGAGCTCGCCGGCCTTCGGGTACCGGCAACAGTCGGTCGGCTACGAACACCGCGCCTACGAACCGAACTCTTACGACCAGCCGCACGACCAGACTCAGGTGCGGCCCGCCCTCACCGGTTGGCGGGACCGACCGGCGCAGCAGTCCGCGGCTGCCGCACCGGCATTTGCCGCCGAGACAACGAACCGCGGCGACCGCCGATGGCTGGTGCCGGCCGCGGCAGCCGCGGCGCTGTTGCTGGCAGTCGGTGTGGGCGGCTACGTGGTGACCCACCGCTCGGAGACATCTCCCGGGGCAACGGCGTCGGCGAGCGGGCAGAGCGTGCTGCCCATGGACGGCCTGAGCTTCCGGCTCTCCCCGGGCGGGTTGGCGCTGGACAGTAGCGGAAACGTCTACGTCACCAACCAGAGCATGTACGGCCGGGTGGTGAAGCTGGAACCGGGATCGCACACCCCGGTGATGCTGCCGTTCACCGGGCTCTACGAACCGCAAGGTGTAGCCGTCGACCGGGCCGGAGCGGTGTACGTCACCGACTTCAACAATCGGGTGGTGAAGCTGGACCCGGATTCCCACGTCCAGTCCGAGCTGCCGTTCACCGGGCTGAACTACCCGGAAGGTTTGGTGGTGGACAAGGACGGCAGCGTCTACGTCGCCGACCGGGGTAACAACCGGGTGGTCAAGCTGCCGGCCGGGGCCGACACCCAGGTGGTGCTGCCGTTCGCCGGGCTGCACAACCCCGACGACGTGGCTGTCGACTCCGCCGGCAACGTTTACGTCGCCGACACCGACAACGATCGGGTGGTGCGGCTCGCCGCCGGATCCAATACCCAGAGCGTGCTCCCGTTCACCGGTCTCGACGCCCCCTGGGGCGTCACCGTCGACGGGGCCGGCAACGTCTTCGTCACCAACCACGACAGCCACACCGTGGTGAAGCTGGCCGCCGGGGCCAATACCCAGACGAAGCTACCGTTCACCGGCCTGAACACCCCGCTGCAGGTCGTGGTTGGTCCGGACGGCACCCTTTACGTCGCCGACCGGGGCAACAACCGGGTGGTGAAACTGGTCGGCAACACCGAACCGCGGGGCTGAACCGCCGGTCCCAGCTTCGGCTCTCCTTCGTCGAGCCTCGCTGAACCGCGGAATTGATGCGGCGGTTCCAGCTTCGGCTCTCCTTCGTCGAGCCTCGCTGAACCGCGGAATTGATGCGGCGGTCCCAGCTTCGGCTCTCCTTCGTCGAGCCTCGCTGAACCGCCGGTCAGCGGTCGTGGACCGAGGTGAGCCGAGTCGCCACGGCTGCCACGATCGCGCTGATGCCGACCAGGATGATCAGCGTCAGCGCCGCACCCCAGACTCGGGCAGCCCCGGCCGCCTCCGGGTTCCCCAGCTCGGAGTAGATCAGCAGCGGCAGCGAGGACATGNAAACCACCGCCTGACAACCCAATCCAGCACCAGGCCTGTTGAGCATCAAGCACTATGAAAAATCGAGGCTAGCGCGCGCCCCAGGCCCAGCATCGCCGCGGCGATCACGCCGCTGCGGCCGTAGGGCAGCACCGCCATGCGGACCACCTCCCAACGAGTGGCTCCCAGGGCCTGGGCGGCTTCGATATGAGCGAAGGGGGTCTGCCGGAACACCTCCCGCGAGACCGAGGTGATGATCGGCAGGATCATGACCGCCAGCACGATTCCCGCGGTGAAGATGGTGCCGCCGCCGGCCAGCGACACGTTGCCCTTGTGGAATAGGAACAGCCAGCCCAAGTGACTTCGCAGGAATCGCATGATCGGCACCAGCATCGGCGCCAGCACGAAGATCCCCCAGAGGCCGAAGATGATGGACGGCACCGCTGCCAACAGGTCGATCACCACGGCAAACGGCCGGGTCAGCCGTCGGGGCGCGTACTGGGTGAGGAAGACCGCAATACCGATCGAGATCGGCACCGCCAGTGTCAACGCGAAGACCGAGCTCAACACCGTGACCATCAGCAGATCCCGGATGCCGAACGACAGGTGGTCTGGATCGTTGGTGCGGAACTCCGGACTGGTGAAGAAGTTCGCGTTGTTCGCGAGCAACGACGGGAAAGCGCGCACCAGCAGGAAGATCGCAATCAGCGCGATCGCCACCACCACTGTCGATCCGGCCGAGACGGCGGCCGCCCGGAACAACCGCTCGCCTCTCGGCGAACGGTTGTTCATCAGCGGCGCCGATGGATTCCCGGGTGTCACGAGATGGCGTCGACCGCGGACGCCAGGCGAGCCTTGAAAGCCTCGGGGATCGGCACGTAGCCGTTGTCGGCCAGACCGCTCTGGCCCGCGCCGATGGTGGACTTCAGGAACAACCGCACCGCCGTGCCGACCTCAGCATCCGGGTACTTCGAGCACACCACCTCGTAGGTGGCGAGCACGATCGGGTAGGAGCCCGTCTGAGTCGGCTGGTAGAACGACGCGGTGTCGAGCACCAGGTCGTTGCCTTGGCCCTTGATGGTGGCACCGGCGATGGTCTTGCCGACCGACTCGGTGCTGATCGCGACCGGGTCGGGGCCGGCGGAAGTGACGATCTGAGCGGTCGGCAGATTCTTGGCCTGGGCGAAGGACCATTCGTTGTAGGTGATCGCTCCCTCGGTGGCCGCGATGGCTCCGGCCGTGCCGTCGTTGCCCTTGGCTCCTTCGCCGACGCCGCCGTTGAACGTCTTTCCGGCGCCCTTGCCCCAGGCCCCACCGGAGGCGGCATCCAGGTACTGCTGGAAGTTGTCGGTGGTCCCGGACTCGTCACTACGGAACACCACGTGGATCGGCTCGGCGGGCAGCTTGGCCGTCGGGTTGAGCGCCTTGATCGCCGGGTCATCCCAGCTGGTGATGGTTCCGTTGAAGATCTTCGCGGCGGTCGGCCCGTCCAGGATCAGATTGTCGACCCCGTCGAGGTTGTAGGTGATCGCGATCGGGCCGAACACCACCGGCAGGTTCCATGCCGGGGATGCGCAGCGCTGCTGCGCCTGGGCGTAATCGTCGGCGTCCAGCGGGACGTCGGAGCCGGCGAAGTCAGTCTGGCCGCCGACGAACTCCCGGATGCCGGCGCCCGATCCGTTGGCGGTGTAGTTGACGGTGTGGTTCGAACACTCGTCGATGAACGCCTTGACGAACCGGGCCATCGCATTCCCGGTTCGTCAAGGCGTTCATCGACGAGTGTTCGAACCACACCGTCAACTATCCGCTGGCCTTCAGCGTTTCCGCGCCGCCGCAGTTTCCGCCGGCGCCCGCCGAGCTCGAGGTGGTCTTCTCGGCGGTGTCGGAGTTCTTGTCGCTGCCGCACCCGGATAACACCAACGCGCCGGTCGCCATAATGCCCAGTGTCGCGCCAATTCTGTTCAGTTTCACATTGCCCTTTCGCAGACAAATTAGGGTGATGACCGCGGGTGGCGATATCACCGAATCAACCCGGCCGATAATTCGGCAGCGATCACGTGCGATCCGGGTCACTTCTCTATTTAATGCGGTGAACTGAGGTTGCGGTAGGGTGAACGGCCATGATCTAACGGTGGAATTCTGGTGGAATTCTGATGATGCCGATATGGACCGGCTAAATGCCAGATGACAGGTCGGTCGGCCCGGCCCGTATGCTTCGCGAAGTGGTCGAACCGTCCGTCGCGCAGCTGCGCACGCTCCTTGACGAGCTGACCGTTCGGGACGCGGCCTACTTCGGGCGGCGGCTGAAGGACCTGCGCGGCGGAAAGCCCGAGCAGCTGCGAAAGCTGGCCGAGCGGATGGGCGAGGCGCAAGCACTGGTTGCCGCACGGCGCGCCGCGGTGCCGGACGTTCGCTATCCCGACCTGCCGGTCAGCGGCCGCCGCGACGAGATCGCCGCGGCGATCAGGGACCACCAGGTCGTGGTGGTGGCCGGCGAGACCGGTTCCGGTAAGACCACCCAGCTGCCCAAGATCTGCCTGGAGCTCGGCCGCGGCATCCGCGGCACCATCGGTCATACCCAGCCGCGGCGGCTAGCTGCCCGCACCGTTGCTCAACGCATCGCCGACGAATTGGCCAGCCCGCTAGGCGATGTCGTCGGGTATGCGGTCCGGTTCACCGATCGGGTGTCCGATCGGACCCTGATCAAACTGATGACCGACGGCATCCTGCTCGCCGAGCTCGAACGGGACCGTCGGCTGCTGCGCTACGACACGCTGATCATCGACGAGGCCCACGAACGCAGCCTCAACATCGACTTCCTGCTCGGCTACCTGCGGGAGTTGTTGCCGCGCCGCCCTGACCTGAAGGTGATCATCACCTCGGCCACCATCGAACCCCAGCGCTTTGCAGCCCACTTCGGCGGCGGAGTCGGCGCGCCGATCATCGAGGTGTCCGGCCGCAGCTACCCGGTGGAAATCCGGTATCGCCCGCTGGAGTTGCCGGTCGGCTCGGATGCGAGAGATGACCCGGATGACCCGGATCGCGAGATCATCCGGACCGAGACCCGCGATGAGATCGAGGCGATCGTCGACGCGGTGCACGAGCTGTCCGCAGAACCGCCCGGCGATATCTTGGTGTTCCTGTCCGGCGAGCGCGAGATTCGCGACACCGCAGAAGCTCTCGGCGGGCTGCTCAATACCGAGATTCTGCCGCTGTATGCGCGGCTGTCCACTGCCGAACAGCAGAAGGTGTTCACCCGGGCGCGCGCCGGTCGGCGGATTGTGCTGGCCACCAACGTGGCTGAGACATCGCTGACGGTTCCGGGCATCCGCTATGTGATCGACCCGGGCAACGCGCGTATCTCCCGCTACAGTCGCCGGCTCAAGGTTCAGCGGCTGCCGATCGAACCCATCTCGCAGGCCTCCGCCGCGCAGCGCAGCGGCAGGTGCGGCCGCACCGCGCCCGGGGTATGCATCCGGCTCTACAGCGAAGTCGACTTCGACACCCGACCGCGCTACACCGACCCCGAGGTGCTGCGCACCAACTTGGCCGCAGTGCTGCTGCGGATGGCGTCGCTGCGGCTGGGTGCGGTGGAAGACTTCGGCTTCCTCGACCCGCCCGATTCGCGCAGTATCCGCGACGGGGTCGCGCTGCTGGTCGAGCTGGGCGCGTTCACCGCGCAGGGCACCATCACCGATGTCGGCCGCCGGCTGGCCCGGCTGCCGGTGGACCCGCGGATGGGCCGGATGATCCTGGCTGCCGAGACCGAGGGCTGTGTGCGCGAGATGCTGGTGCTCGCCGCCGCCCTGACCATTCCCGACCCCAGGGAGCGGCCGGTCGATCGGGAGGAGGCGGCCCGGGCCAAGCATGCCCGGTTCGTCGACGACGATTCCGACTTCACCGCCTACCTCAACCTGTGGTCGTATCTGTCAGAGCAGCGGAAATCTCTGAGTGGCAGTGCGTTTCGCCGAATGTGTCGTAACGAGTTCCTGCACTATCTGCGGATCCGGGAATGGCAGGACCTGGTGGGGCAGCTGCGCAGCATCGCAGCCGATATCGGCATCCGGGAATCCGGCGAGCCGGCCCAACCGGCAGCCATCCACGCTGCGCTGCTGGCCGGGTTGTTGTCGCACGTCGGGATGCGACGCGAAGACAGCCGGGAGTTCGCCGGCGCACGCAACTCGAAATTCGTGCTGGCACCCGGTTCGGCGTTGGCCAAACGGCCGCCACGCTGGGCGATGGTGGCCGAGCTGGTGGAGACCAGCCGGCTGTTCGGGCGTACCGCTGCGCGCATCCAACCGGAAGCCGTCGAGCGGGTCGCGGCAGATTTGGTGCAGCGCAGCTACAGCGAACCGCACTGGGACGCCAAGCGCGGCGAGGTGATGGCCTTCGAAAAGGTAACGCTCTACGGACTTCCACTGGTGGCGCGCCGCAGGGTCGGCTACGCCCGGGTGGAGCCGGCCGTGGCCCGCGACCTGGTCCGACTGGGTGAGTCGGCACCGGTTTTTGGCCGACAACGCGGCGCTGCGCAGGCAACTGCAGGAGCTGGAGGACAGAGTCCGGCGTCGCGATCTGATCGTCGACGACGACACCGTCTACGACCTATACGACACAAGGATTCCCGCCGAGGTGGTCTCGGCGCGGCACTTCGACGGCTGGTGGAAGAAGCAACAGAAGGCCACGCCCGACCTGCTGACCTTCACCCGCGACGAGCTGCTGCGGACCGCGGAGACACTCGGTGCCGACCGGCCGGACAGTTGGGCGACCGCGGATCTCGCCTTGCCGCTGACCTACCGCTTCGAGCCGGGAGCCGCCGACGACGGGGTCACCGTCCACGTGCCGATCGATGTGCTGGCGCGCCTGGGCGGCGACGAGTTCACCTGGCAAGTGCCGGCGCTGCGTGAAGAACTGATCACTGCGCTGATCCGTTCTCTGCCAAAAGATCTGCGACGCAACTTCGTCCCGGCCCCCGACACTGCTCGCGCGGTGCTGTCGGCAATCGGGCCGGAAGGGGAGCCGTTGCTGGAGACGCTGGTTCGCGAACTGCGCCGCCGCACCGGCGTGCTGGTTCCGATCGATGCCTTCGACCTGAGCAAGCTACCGGCGCACCTGCGGGTCACCTTCGCGGTGGAGGCCGCCGACGGCACCGAGGTGGCACGCGGCAAAGACCTGGGCGTCTTGCAGGAACGACTGGCGGCGTCGGCCCGCGAGGCCGTCGCCGATGTGGTCGGCGCGGAACTGGAGCGCAGCGGGCTGCGCAGCTGGCCGGAAGACCTGGACACGCTGCCGCGGGCCGTGCAGCGGATGGTGGCCGGACGCGCCGTTCGTGGCTTCCCGGCTTTCGTCGATGCCGGCGCCACCGCGCAGCTGCGGGTGTTCTCCACCGAGGCGCAGCAGCGGTCCGCGCTCGGCCCTGGGATCCGCCGACTGCTGCGCTGCGACATTCCTTCGCCGGTCAAAGCGGTGGAGCGTCAGCTGGATTCGCAGACGCGGCTGATGCTCAAGGCGAACCCGAACGGGACGTTGGCGGCGCTCATCGACGACTGCGCCGACGCCGCGACCGATGCGTTGGCGCCGGCACCGGTGTGGACCCGCGACGAGTACGTCGCGCTGCGCAGCCGGGTAGCCGCCGCGCTGGTGCCCACCACCGCTGAGGTGGTGACGCGAGTTGCCCAGGTACTGGCCGCGGCCCGGGACACTCAACTGGCGCTGCCGGCGCAGCCGCCGGCCGGCCAGGCCGAAGCGATCGCCGATATCGTCGGCCAGCTGGACGCGCTGCTGGCACCCGGATTCGTCACCGCCACCGGGCGGGCCCATCTGGCCGACCTCACCCGCTACCTCACTGCCGCTCGTCGCCGGGTGGAGCAGCTGCCCCGTGCGCTGCAGGCCGACCGGGAACGGATGACCCGAGTTCGGGCGGTGCAGGACGCCTACCAGGACCTTTTGGCGGCCCTGCCGACGGCGCGCCATCGCGACAACGACGTGCGTGACATCGCCCGCCAGATCCAAGAGCTACGGGTGAGTCTGTGGGCTCAGCAGCTGGGCACCCCGCGCCCAGTCAGCGAACAGCGCATCTACCGGGCGATCGACGCACTACTCGCCTGACGGCAGGGTGTGCTCGTCGGGGAACTTGCCGGTGGCCTGGAAGATCACCCGACGAGCGACCTCGACCGCGTGGTCGGCGAACCGCTCGTAGAACCGGCCCAGCAGCGTCACGTCCACGGCGGCGGCCACTCCGTGCCGCCACTCCTTGTCCATCAGCACCGAGAACAGATGCCGGTGCAAGTCGTCCATCGCGTCGTCTTCTTCGCGGATCCGGGCGGCCTTCTCCGGGTCGCGCGACAACAGCACTTCTTGCGCACTGTTGCCCAACTCGACTGCAAGCCTGCCCATTTCAGCGAAGTACCCGTTGACCTCTTCGGGCAGTGCGTGTTGCGGATGGCGACGACGGGTGATCTTGGCGACGTGCAGTGCCAACGCGCCCATCCGGTCGATGTCTGCCACCATCTGAATGGAGCTGACGATGGCGCGCAGATCCCCGGCGACCGGGGCCTGCAACGCCAGCAGCACGAAGGAGCTTTCCTCGGCGCGGGTACTCATCGCGGCGATCTTCTCGTGATCGGTGATCACCTGCTCGGCCAGCATCAAGTCGGCTTGCAGCAGGGCCTGAGTGGCGCGTTCCATTGCTGCCCCGGCCAAGCCGCACATCGTGCCGAGCTGTTCGGCCAGATCCGAGAGTTGCTCGTGGTACGCGGTTCGCATGCCCTCAAGACTAACCGTGGACCGCGATTCTCGCGGGTTGGGCAGGGAGCGGGTGCTACTCGCAGGTGGTGTCGGCGGCGTTGGTGACGGTCAGATCGTCGGGCAGTTCGGTCGGCTCGACGCTGGTGCCGCGGGTGAGTTGCACGCTGACCTGCGAGCCGCTGGCCGCGGGTTTGGTCACGGCACGGAAGTCCGACCCCAGGACAACGCGCACGATGCTGCCCAGTCCGCTGACCCGCTCGATAGGTGCGCCCGACAGCGCCGAGGACACCGTGGCGGCGGCCTGCTCGTTTCCGGGGGAGTACAACACTTTGGTGGACTTGACGGTGCCGGGGTAGTCGTCGGCGTTGTCGACGTTGAAGCCCCACTGCTGCAGGCCTGCGGAGGTGGCGCCGGCCAGGCCGGACTGCTCGGTGGCGTTGGACACCCGCACCGTGACATCGGCGGGGGAGGTCGTCACCGCGTGCACTTGCTCGCTGAGCGGCTTGGCCGCCGGGCTGGCCGGTGATCCGGGCAGGGCAGTGGACGGGGTTGTGGGGCTGGCTGCCGCCGTGGTCGGGACCGAGGTCGCGTTGTGGTCGTTCTCGCCGGGCAGGGGGTCGTCGTTGATGATGGCGTCGAACAGTGCCCGCACGTCGTCCATCCGGGGGACCTCGTCACCGTTCTCATCGGTCTCACTGGTCGGCACCGTGACGAAGGTGATGTGCCCGGCGGCGACCTTCTGCAACGACTGGCCGAGGTTCACCAGGTCTTTGGTAGTGACGTTGTCCACCGAGCTGTCGCCGATGAACATGTTGACCACGTTGTTGAGCTTGGTCGGTGAGAAGAAGGTGTTGGTGGAGATCAACGAACGCAGCAGCGACGACAAGAACAGCTGCTGGCGTTTGATGCGGCCGTAGTCGCCGTTGTCCTCGGTGGTGACGTGACGGGCCCGCACGTAGTTCAGCGCAGTCCCGCCGTTGACTCGCTGGCGCCCGGTGTCCTCCAGGACGCTGCCCAGCACAAGGTCGTACAACGGGCTGGGGGTGCACACCTCGACGCCGCCCAGCGCGTCGACCATCTTGCCGAATCCGACGAAGTCGACGGCCATGAACCGGTTGATCGCCAGGCCGGACAGTTTCTGGATCTCCTTGACCAGACACTTCGGCCCGCCAAAGGCGTAGGTCGAGTTCAGCTTCGTCTCGGTGTAGACGACGTCGTCGCTGTAGGTTCCGGTTTCCTCGTCGTAGATCGGGCCGTAGGCGCCGGTCACGGAGTTCCACACCTCGCACTGGATCGGAGTGATCGCCAGGTCGCGCGGGAACGACACCACCACTACGCGTTTACGATTCGCCGGGATGTTGACCAGCATGATGGTGTCGGAGCGGGCGCCGTCGGCGTCATCGGTGCTGCCGGCACCGATCTCGCTGTTGGCACCGGCTCGGGTGTCCGCACCGACGATCAGGAAGTTCTCGTCACCGTACTGGCCGGCCGCATCGAGAATGTCGTGCGAGTTGGGGTCCAGCGCACTGACGTGGTTGAGGCTGCGGTTTTTCGACGCACTCCACTGCCAGGCCGACCCGGTCAGCACCAGCGCCAGAATCGCCATCATGGCGGCGACCGCCCGGCCCGCGAGCTTCGCCCGGTGGTGGGGTGCGTGCGGGACCGGTTCGGGGTCCGTTGGGCCGGTATGGCGAGGCGGGTCGATCCGCGCCGGCGGCATGTCCGGTGGTTCAGCGAGGCTCGACGGAGGAGAGGCGAAGCTGGGGCCGCCGTACAGACCCGGTGGTTCAGCGAGGCTCGACGGAGGAGAGGCGAAGCTGGGGCCGCCGTACAGACCCGGTGGTTCAGCGAGGCTCGACGGAGGAGAGGCGAAGCTGGGGCCGCCGTACAGACCCGGTGGTTCAGCGAGGCTCGACGGAGGAGAGGCGAAGCTGGGGCCGCCGTAGAGACCCGGCAGCTCGGTAGTGGGTGCCCACTCGTCTTGGTCTGGGGCGTCTTGGTCTGGGGCGACGGCCGGAAGGAGTGACGTGCCGTGAATACGGTCGAGGTCGGGCACTTCCGACGGGTAGGCCACTTCGGCGATGTCGGGTATCTCGGATGCTTCTGAAGGTACGGGGGAGTCCGGGACGGTGCGGTGCTGGTTGCGCCCGCTGGACGGCGGGGCGTCGGCGTTGACCCTGGCGATTAGTTCAGCAACGCTCACCGAGCCGTTGCCACCGTGGCGCCGCGACCCGCGCCGGCGGGGGATGGGGTCCTCCGAGGACGGGTTCTTCCAGCGTTCCCAGGGTGCGGGGCCGGACGGCGTCATCGTCATCAGCTGATGGTCGCCGTCGTCCTGGCCCTCCGGTGCCCAACGGCCAGGAGTGGCGTAATCGCCGTCACTCATGTCCTCAGGGGCCTCCGAGTCCTTGGTACGGGCGCGCGTCCATCGCACGTCGGCGCGGTGTGGATGATCGGCATTGGTCTCCGCGCCTGCGTCTGCCCTCGCAGGGGCAATCCCTGCCTGGGGTAATAAGGTACTTAGTCTACTGAGAACTTTCCAGACACGCGATGTCGACAAAGTCTCATTTCAGCCACCTGAGTGCATAATGTCCGCCCCGGTTGGCACCGCACAGTCGTCGGGGTCGTCCAACCACCCTTCGGGCAGGGTGACCTTGGCCGGAGATCCCTGGCGTCCGCGAGGGCCGGTGGCAGCCGCGGGGAAGGGGATCGATCCGTCCAGCTGCGTCAGCAATTCGTCGAGCTCGGCCAGCGTGTTCACCATCGCCAGCTCGCGCCGCAGGTCGGAACCGGCGGGGAACCCGTGCAGGTACCAGGCCACGTGCTTGCGGATCTCGCGCATGCCCTTGTCCTCGCCGAAATGCTGGGCCAGCAGCTCGCCGTGGCGGCGGATGATGTCGGCGACTTCGCCCAGCGTGGGAGGCGTGGGGGCGGGCCGGCCCGCGAAAGCCGTCGAGAGCTCGCCAAACAACCACGGGCGCCCCAGGCAGCCGCGGCCGATCACCACACCGTCGCATCCGGTGGCTGCCATCATGGCCAAGGCATCGCCGGCCTCGAAGATGTCGCCGTTGCCCAGAACCGGAATCGAACGGACCTGCGCCTTGAGCGCCGCGATCTGCTCCCAGTCGGCGGTGCCGGAGTAGCGCTGCGATGCGGTCCGGGCGTGCAGGGCCACCGCCGCGGCACCTTCGGCCTCGGCGATGCGCCCGGCGTCCAGATGGGTGTGGGTGGCGTCGTCGATGCCGATCCGGAATTTCACGGTCACGGGAATGTCGGTGCCGGCCGTGCCGCGCACTGCTGCGGCGACGATGTTGCCGAACAGCCGGCGCTTGTAGGGCAGTGCCGACCCGCCGCCGAGGCGGGTCACCTTGGGCACCGGACAGCCGAAATTCATGTCGATGTGGTCGGCGAGACCTTCATCGGCGATCATCTTCGCCGCGGCGTAGGTGGTGTCTGGGTCGACGGTGTAGAGCTGAAGCGAGCGCGGTGACTCGTCCGGCGCGAACGTCGTCATGTGCAGGGTGGCGGGGTGCCGTTCGACGAGCGCGCGTGCGGTCACCATCTCGCAGACGTAGAGCCCGCTGACCGTTCCGGCCCGGGATTGTTCCAGCTCGCGGCAGAGCGTGCGGAATGCGACGTTGGTGACGCCGGCCATCGGGGCCAGCACCACGGGGCTGGCGAGCTGAAGCGAACCGATCCGCAGCGCGGGCCGCGCCGCCGCCAGACCTACGACGCTGATGGCTCCAGCACCTTCTTGGCGGCGCGCTTCTCGGCCATCTTGGCCTCCCGCTCGAGCCGGCGTTGCTTGGCCAGCTCGAATTTCGCGCAGGTGTCGTCCAACTCGGCGACGATCTTGCCGATCTCCTCCTGGTAGCGAGCCGCTTCGCCGGTGAAGGAGCGTTCGAGGATGCCCCACTTCTTCAGCACCGGCATCACCACGTCGTCGCGGTGGATCATCGGGTCGTAGACACCGCCGACCGCGATGATCACGGCCTTGCGGCGGAATTCCGGGACGACGAATCCGGGCATCTGGAAGTTGGCCAGCACCCGGTGCAGCGAGCGCATCGCCTGTTCGGGCGCGAGGTCGAAGCCGACGGCGCTGATGTCGCGGTAGAAGATCATGTGCAGGTTCTCGTCGTGCGAGATCCGCGCCAGCAGCTGGTCGGCGATGGGGTCGTTGCAGGCCTGGCCGGTGTTGCGGTGCGAGATCCGGGTGGCCAGCTCCTGGAAGCTGACATAGATGACCGAGTCGAACAGGCTCTCGGCGAACAGGTCGTCTTGGACCTGGTGGTTCTGGCCCGGGCTGAAACCGCGGTTGACGGTCTCCATCCGCAGCGTCTCCAGTTCGATGGGGTCGCAGTTGCGGGTGACCACCAGGTAGTCGCGCAGGGCGATACCGTGGCGGTTCTCCTCTGCGGTCCAGCGGTTGACCCAGGTGCCCCAGGGGGCGTCCATGGTGAAGTTCATCGCGATCTCGCGGTGATATGAGGGCAGGTTGTCCTCGGTCAGCAGGTTCTGCACCATCGCGGTACGGGCGACCTCGGACAGTTTCGACTGCTCAGGATGCCAATCCTGCCCGCCGAGCGCGTAGTAGTTCTTGCCGTCCGACCAAGGGATGTAGTCGTGGGGGTTCCAGTCCTTGGCCATGGAGAAGTGTCGGTTGATGAGTTTCTCCACGACAGGCTCGAGCTCGTGCAGCAACTCCACGTCGGACCATTCCCGCGTCATGCCAGCTCCCCAGATATCTGTGTCGACTAGTTGCAGGCAATATATCTGTGTCGGTCGGTAGCATCAAGTTTTTCACGGTGCGTGTTCGGGTGGTTGTCCCCGTCCGGTCCTACCGTTGGGCCCGTGCGCTGAGCAGCATGTCGACGCAGAAATCAATGAATTGGGCGCGGCTGGCCGTGAGCTGGCCGTTCAGATAGGCGGCGAACAGGGTGGTCAGGGCGCCGATCAGCCCGGTCGCCACCATCTGCTGGACAGCCGGTTCGCCGATTCGGGTGAGGGTGTTCTGCAGCATCACGATGAAGTCCGGCATCCATCTCGCTCCGGCGCGATACAGGATCGGTTCACTCTCCGGGGCGAGTAACAGAACCCGGCCGCGGGCCGGGTCGTCGACCATCATCGTGACGAAGCATTCCACCGCATCGCGAGGGTCGTGGGCCGACAGCAATGTCGCCAACGCGCGCGTGCATACGTCGTCGTATATCTCGCGCACGAATTCGTCGCGGTCGGTGAAGCTCTCGTAGAAGTAGCGTTCGGTCAGCCCAGTCGCGCGGCAGACCGACCGGATGGTCAGCGTGGGACCGTTTGCGTCGCCAAGAAGCTGTACGCCGGCGGTGATGAATTCGTCGCGGCGCAGGGCCTGACGCTCGGCCAGTGGGACCCCCGACCAGCGGCCCCGGCGTTGACCGGACGGCACACCATCCTCTAAGGCTTTTCTTGGCAACATAAGCAGTCAATATGCCCGCCGTCGATGTGAATGTCCATCAAGGCGCGGCTCGTAGTCGAAGGAGTGTTGTGATGCGCGAATACACCCAGTTCTACATCGACGGCCGGTGGGTGAACCCGGCCGAAGCGAAGATGCTCGACGTCGACAACCCGGCCACCGAAAAGGTCTGCGGGAAGATCGCGCTCGGTACCGCGGCAGACGTCGACCTCGCGGTGGCCGCAGCCCGGCGCGCCTTTGGCCGCTGGTCGCAGAGCAGCCGCGCGGAGCGGCTGGATCTGCTGCAGGCGATCCTCGCCGAGTACCAACGGCGCAGCGGCGACCTGGCCGACGCGGTGAGCGAGGAGATGGGGGCGCCGCCCAGCCTGGCCGCCGGAGTCCAGGTCAACCTCGGGGCCGGTCATCTCGTCACCGCGATCGATGCGCTGAAGAACTTCTCGTTCAGCGAGCAGCGTGGAGACACCCTGGTCGAACGCGACCCGATCGGGGTATGCGGGCTCATCACACCGTGGAACTGGCCGCTGAACCAGATCGCGGTGAAGGTCTACCCGGCGTTGTCCACCGGCTGCACCATGGTGCTGAAGCCCTCTGAGGTCGCGCCGTTCTCGGCCTACATCTTTACCGAGATCATGGCCGCCGCGGGCGTCCCGGCCGGCGTGTACAACATGGTCAACGGCGACGGACCAGGGGTGGGCGTGGCGCTGTCGCGGCACCCGGACGTCGACATGGTGTCGTTCACCGGCTCCACCCGCGCCGGCGTCGCGGTGGCAGAGAACGCAGCGCCGACCGTGAAGCGGGTGACCCAGGAGCTGGGTGGCAAGAGCGCCAACATCGTGCTCGACGACGACGCATTCGTCGACAGCGTCACCGCCGGGGTGTCGACCATGATGGTCAACTCCGGGCAGAGCTGTAACGCGCCGTCCCGGATGCTGGTGCCGAACTCGCGGATGGACGAGGCCATCGCGATCGCTCATGCGGTCGCCGAACAGGTGAAGGTCGGCGACCCCGCCGATCCGAAGGCGATCGGCCCGGTGGCGTCAGCGGCGCAGTTCGCCAAGGTGCAGGGCCTGATCGAGCAGGGCATCGCCGAGGGTGCCACGGTGGCTGCCGGCGGCGCCGGCCGGCCGGCCGGGCTCGACACCGGCTACTTCGGTCCGGTGCTGTGCATCCTCGGCTACGACGATCTCGACGAGGCCGTCGAGATCGCCAACGACACGGAGTACGGTCTGGCCGGCTATGTCTCGGGCGCCGACATCGACGCTGCGCGGGCAATTGCCCGCCGGATCCGGGCCGGCTGGGTCGCGATCAACCACGCCTTCGACCTGAACGCACCGTTCGGCGGCTACAAGCGCAGCGGCAACGGCCGCGAATGGAGCGACGCCGGATTCCACGAATACCTGGAGACCAAGAGCACTTTGGGCTACGGGGTCGGCGTCGCCGGCTGAGAGCCGCTGGCCGGTGCTTATTCGTAGGGCACGGCGTTGTCGTGATGGAGGCCTAACGAGCCCTTGCGGACGAAGCCGGCGCGGCGCCACGCCGTGCCGGCTTGGTGTTCTTCTCGATCAGCCGCTCGGCTTGATCGAGGATGCAGTTGAGACCGTATTCGAAGTTGGCATCGTCGGCTGCGCCGACTCGACGACCCTGCTTGGTGATCGCCGCCAGCAGCGGGGTCGCTACTGGGTCGATAACGGGAGCCTCGTCGAAATCGGACGTCCCCCGGGCATCCGATAGCCGGGTCTTCTCGTAGAGGCGCTGCAGGACCACCGACCCACGGGTGTGCACCGAGACCGTCGAATAGGTGTCGAAGGCGTCCTGAGGCGAAAGGCCGGCCTCCACCAGGCTGGCGATCGCGCGCTCCACTTCCTGGGCGCTGCGGCGTGCGGTCCGCGGACTCAATGCGGCCCGAATCAGGATGAGGTCGCACAGGATCGGGTTCTCCAGAAACGTCGCTCGCATGCTGTGTGCGTGATTGCTGAGCGTGCGGCGCCAGTCTGTGGCCTCCACGTACGGGGTGGCGAAGGTGTACTGGCTCAGGGCCCGGGTGGCCATCGCATTGAGAAGGTCATCCTTCTTGCGGAAGTACCAGTAGATGCTCGTCACGCCGACGCCGAGCTGCTTGCCGAGCAATGGCATGCTCAGGTTGTCGACCCCGATCTGTTGGGCGAGTTCGAACGCGCCCTCGATGATGTCATCGGGGTTGATCGATCCACGTTCGCGCCGCTGCCGTTTCTGGGCGACTGGCTGCTTTGCCACTGCGGGAAGTTCCTTTCTGGCCTGACGACCGGCTCATCGCCGTCGAAGCTACCTGCATCTTTTGGCGTCGGTTCGTTGACGTCTCACTGCCGTAAAGATCACGGTAAGGCGCCCCTAAGTATGTGCGCGACCGGTGCTGCGCGGTTGGGCGCCGGCTAACGCGACTGCTAGGTTTGCCAGCGTCGACTATTCGACGTAAGTTTCGAAAATATGACGGCAGCGGCAGGTGGGGGTGGCGCGGTTCGTGCGGTCTCTTCGCCGCCGACCGAGCGCGTGATCCGGATCCTGGAGCTGCTGGCCGCCGACCCGGAACGGCATTTCTCCCTCTCGGAGATCTCGCACACCTTGGGCATCAGCCACGGCACTTGCCACGCAATCCTCGCGACCTTGGCCAACCGGCAATGGCTGGTGCGGGACCGGCATTCGGGCGGCTATTGCTGGGGGCCGGCTCTAGCCGCGTTGGCCCGCCCGGTCAACCGGAAGGCATTCCGGCCGGAGTTGCAGCGGCTCTTCGACACGGTCGGCCGACAGGTGATCCTCGGTGTTCGCCAGGGCACGACGGTGGTGGTGACCGATTCGGTCGGTGAGTCGATCGTCGGGCTGCGGCTGGGCGCCGGATTCCGGATCCCGCTGGTGGCGCCGTTTGGCCGTGAGTTCCTCGCCGGGGCCGGCGAGCAGGTCAAGAAGGAATGGCTCTCCGGGCTGGGCGCGCCGTCTCCGCGGCTGCGGTGCCGGCTGGCTGCCGTACTCGACGAGGTCGGTCGGCGCGGCTACGCGATCGACCGGATGAGCCGCGAATATGTCCGGGTGTACTCGGCGTTGCAGGCGCTGGCCGCCGACGGCGAGCCCGATGAGATCACCGCCCGGGTGGCCACGGCCTTCGCCGATCTCACCGAGGTCGATTACCTGCCCGACGAGCTCGGTGGTACCGAGCGGCATCCGATCGCCAGTGTCTCGGCACCGGTCCGCGACATCGACGGGGCGGTCGCGATGTCGGTGGGAGTTGCCCCGTTCACCGCCCTGACCGCCACGGAGGTCGCCGATCTCGGTGCGGCCGTGCGAGAGACCGCCGCGCGTATCCAATCCCAGTGGACCGCGCGTGGAGAACATGAGGAGAGCTCGTGAGCGTGACGCTCAGCGCCGAACAACGTCAGCTCGGTGAGTCGTTGCGACAGTTCGCCGGCCGGCACGCACCCATGGCCGACACCCGCAAGGCCTTCGACGCGCTGGCGGCCGGGGAACTGCCGGCATGGTGGGACGACCTGGTAGTCAACGGATTTCACGCGATTCACCTGCCCGAACAGTACGGCGGACAGGGCGGAGGGTTGCTCGACGTCGCCGCGGTCTTGGAGGCCGCGGGAACGGTGTCCCTGCCGGGGCCGCTGCTGCCGACGGTGACCGCCGGCGCGGTCGGTCTGCTCGCCGAGGCCATGCCGGCGCGGGAGGAATATCTGCGTGCCCTTGCCGGCGGTGCACCGGCGGCCGTCGTGCTTGCCGGGCAGTCGGATTTCGTCGCGCAACGAGCAGGCGACGGCTGGCTGATCAGCGGCGCCTCGGAGGTTGTCGCGGGGGCCTGTTCGGCCCGGCTCGCGCTGATCTGTGCCCGCTGCGACGACGGGACCGATCTCTGGACCGTGGTCGACACAGCCCGAGCGGTGATCCAGCCGGTGGCCGGCACCGACCTGCTCACCGACCTAGCCACGATCACCCTGGCGAACCACCGGGCGAGCCCCCGCGACGTCCTGGCCGGGATCGACCCCGAGCGTGCGGAGTACCTCGCCGTGGGTCTGGCCGCAGCGGTATGCGCCGGCATCGCCGGGTGGTGCGTCGAGGCGGCCACCGCCCACCTGCACACCCGGGAACAGTTCGGCGTCCGGATCGGCACCTTTCAGGCATTGCAGCACCAAGCGGCCATGTTGCTGGTCAACGCCGAATTAGCCTGCGCCGCAGCCTGGGACGCACTGCGAGCCGTCACGGACTCCGTGGAGCAGCATCGCATCGCCGCCGCCACCGCGGCGCTGACGGCGGTCACACCGTGTCCGGACACCGTGTTCGACACCTTGACGATGTTCGGCGCCATCGGGTTCACCTGGGAGCACGATCTGCACCTGTATTGGCGCCGCGCCACCAGCATCGCCGCGTCGATCGGCGCGGCCACCGACTGGGCTCGTCGACTCGGTGAGCTGACCGTCGCGCGGTCGCGGGACTTCGCCGTCGATCTCGGCGGCGCGGAAGCCGAGTTCCGGGCAGGTGTCGCCGCGACTCTCGACGCCGCCCAACAGTTGGTCAACGACGGCCCGGGACGCCAAGGCGACTACCCGCACTTCGAAACGGGCCCGCAACGGACGCTGATCGCCGACGCTGGACTGATCGCCCCGCAGTGGCCCCCGCCGTGGGGACTGGATGCCTCCCCATTGCAGCAGCTGATCATCATCGAGGAGTTCGCCAAACGACCCGGGCTGGTTCGGCCGTCACTGGGCATCGCCGAATGGATCCTGCCGTCGCTGGTACGCGCCGCACCGGATGCGCTGCAGCGGCGGCTGATTCCGCCGACACAGCGCGGCGAACTCGCCTGGTGCCAACTGTTTTCCGAGCCGGGGGCCGGCTCCGACCTGGCGTCGTTGGCCACCCGCGCCGTCAAGGTCGATGGCGGATGGCGCATCAACGGTCACAAGATCTGGACCTCGGCGGCGCAGCGCGCCGACTACGGCGCACTGCTGGCCCGTACCGACCCCGCGGTGGCCAAACATCGCGGGATCGGCTACTTCATCGTGGACATGCGCTCGCCGGGCATCGAAGTCCAGCCGATCGTGATGGCCACCGGGGCAGCCGAATTCAACGAAGTGTTCCTCACCGACGTCTTCGTGCCCGACGAGATGCTGCTGGGGGAGCCCACCGAAGGCTGGCAGTTGGCGATCGCCACCATGGCCGAGGAGCGCACCGCCATCAGTGGATACGTCGAGAACGACCGGGCTGTGGCGCTGCGGGCCATCGCCGCGGTCCCGGGCGGATCGCGCGATGACGCACTGCGGGCGCTGGGAGAACTCGACGCGTACGCCAACGCAATCAGGGCGCTCGGTGTACGCGAGACCATCCGGCTGCTCGATGGCGAGGGCCTCGGAGCGTCATCGAGCATCGCGAAAGTGGCGATGAACGTGCTGCTGCGCCGCACCTTCCACGCGACATTGGCGACCGTCGGGCGACTGGCGATGGTCGCCGACTCCGATCCGGCCGTCGTCGAGCCGTATCTGCTGTCTCCGGCCGAGCTGATTGGCGGCGGTACCAAGGAAATTCAGCTGAACATCATCGCCCAGATGATTCTTGGCCTGCCCCGCAAATAGGATGAAGGACATCCACATGGGGCTACGCGGAGACGCCGCGATCGGAGGCTACGTCGAGCTGCCACCGGAACGGCTGAACAAGGCCACCCCGGCCCCGTTCACCCTGGGGCAGTGGGCGGAGTTGAGTGCGGCGGCACTGGCCGACACGGGCCTGCCGGGCGAACTCGTCAACGGCACCGTCAGCCCTGCTCGGCCTGCTCGCGCGCCCACCGGTAGTCGGCCTTGCCGGCCGGGCTGCGCACGATCGTCGACCGGAAGACGACGGCCTTGGGCAGCTTGTAGCGGGCCAGCGACCCACCCGCATGCTCGATGAGCTCGGCGGCCGTGATGGCGGCGTCCTCGGCGAGCGCCACCACGGCCACCACCTCCTGGCCCCAGCGTTCACTGGGCCGGCCCGCGACCACCACGTCGACCACACCCGGATGCGACGCAAGCGCTGTCTCGACCTCTTCGGCGAAGATCTTCTCCCCACCGGAGTTGATCGTAAAGATATGGGTGTCATCTACTCCCAGATGACCGGCGGGCCATGCGGTGTGCTGACTCCGAGGATCTGGTCGGTGCCTCCGGGCCAGCAACGGGCCCGCACCAAGAACTCGTGTGGTGAATCCGGGCTGCGTCGTTGGGGTTCAAGTGTCAGCCATACGAATGGGGCTGCGGTGTCGGCCTGCTCGGCAAGGCTGGCAACCCGGGCGTTGACCTGACGCTGCTCGAGCGCGCTCAGGTACTGCCAGGTCACCGAGTGCCACAAGACCGTGAGGGAGCCCCGAGCGATGCCCACTCTCTGGACAGCCTCGGCTGCCGGCGCCCGGTCCAGGCTCGCGGGGACGCGGCGGGCGATGCGGATCGCCGCCTCCAATCGGCGCAGCCGCACCGGCATATCCGGCCAGATATAGCTGAGCAGCGTGAGCCGGCCGTCGTCGTCGATGATGTCAACGGGCTCGATATCGAAGCCGTGACGCTCGACGATCCGCAGCTCGCTGTCCGGCGGCCTCCTGGCGAGCCACGCGTCGTCGATCACGACGGGCGAATTGGCCGGTCCCCACTGGCCTCCGGCGAACAGGTACCGGTAACAGTCGGCTCGCAGATTCAGTCCCGCGCTCGCACCGATCTCGAAAAGCCTTATTGGCAAAGGGAACTGGCGTAATAGGAACAGCAGTGCCCCGATCAGAGCTGCCGAGCGGCCGACCTCGTTGGTTTGCGGCGGATGTCCCAATGCCGACCGCAGCTCGCCGATCTGGCTTTGCGCGACGCCAACGACATCGGGCCAGGCGGACGCGGCGTCCCAGGCGCCGCCGACGCTGGGATACCAGCGGCGCAACCTCGGTGCGCGACCGTCGAGAACCAGCCGGTGTAGGCCACCGAGCAGCCGCAACGCCAACGCCGACGGCCCGGGATCGTCCTCATGACCGGCGAGCACCTCGGTGAACACCCCGTTGGCCGCGATGTCGTCGACAATCTGCGTCAGCAATTCCCCGTACATCGGCGAACCCAGCGCGCGGCAGGCGCCTGCCTGCTGGGCGAAGACCGCGGACAGGTGCTCATGTTTCACCAGGTGCCTCCATGTCGCCGCGTCAGTCCAGGCCACCGCGGATGGCGTCGAACGCCTGGCCGAGAACCTGTGGCAAGGCCAGTGACTCATCGCCCAGCCAGCGTTCGTAGGCGCTGAGCGCCACCCCCAGCATCATCCACGCCACCGTCTGCGGCCGCAGGTCATCGGAGCCAAGGCCCGCCCGGCGTGCCACGAACTCCGCGATGACATTGCGCCAGCCGGCGTACATCGTCATCGAATAGGCTTGCAGCTCATCGGTCTGCAGGATCACCCGCATCCGCCGCCGATGGCGCGCCGTCTCGCTTTCGTCGAAGGTGTTGAACGCCAACAGTGCCGCACGCAGTGCGTCACCGAGCGGCGCCGCGGGCGCGATACCGTCCAGCAGTTCCCGCAGCTGGTGCAGGTGCGCGTCGAAGTCGCCCCACGGGATGGCGTTCTTCGAGGCGTAGTACCGGAACACCGTGCGACGGCCGATGCCGGCGGCCTGCGCTACGTCGTCGACGCTGACCTCACCGAATCCTCGGGCGGCGAACAGGTCGATGGCCACGTCGGTGATGTGCGCAGGGGTGGTGGAGCGACGCCGCCCAGCGCGGGGGTGCGGATCCGGCATAGCGCCCATCTGGCAGCCCTACTTCCTTTACGGCACTCGATGCCATATTCTGTCCGAGATTGTGACCGACACGACAGTCCGTTGTCGAACCCCATGTGAGAAAGGCCTGCGTCATGGACCAGAACCAAAAGATCGATAGCTCCGCCGGAGCCGCTTCGTCGGCGACATCGAACTCAGAGATCGTCACCGAGACCCTGGTCGAAGAGGTGTCCATCGACGGCATGTGCGGCGTCTACTGACCATGCCGGAGGTCGCCGTGGCCTCGGAGGCAACAGCGTTCGACCCCGACCGCGGCTGGGGGCTGCACCCGCAGGTGGCGCTCCGTCCGGAGCCGTTTGGTGCGCTGCTGTACCACTTCGGTACCCGTAAATTGTCGTTCTTGAAGAACCGCACCATCGTTGAGGTGGTGCGGTCTCTTGCAGACCACGACGATGTCCGATCCGCCTGCCGCGCAGCCGGAGTCGACGATGCCGACCAGGGTCCTTACCTGCACGCCCTTGGCGTGTTGGCGGATTCAAAGATGCTGATGCCCAGGGAGGGCCAATGACATCCGTGGCACCGGTGCCCCGGCTTATCGAACAATTCGAGCACGGCCTTGACGCTCCGATCTGCTTGACGTGGGAGCTGACCTACGCCTGCAACCTGGCGTGCGTGCACTGCCTGTCGTCCTCGGGCAAGCGCGATCCGCGCGAGCTGTCGACGCAGCAATGCAAGGACATCATCGACGAGCTGGAACGCATGCAGGTGTTCTACGTCAATATCGGTGGCGGGGAACCCACTGTGCGCTCGGACTTTTGGGAGCTGGTGGACTACGCCACCGAGCACCACGTCGGCGTGAAGTTCTCCACCAACGGTCTGCGGATCACCCCCGAGGTGGCGACCAAGCTGGCGGCCAGCGACTACGTCGATGTCCAGATCTCCCTCGATGGTGCCACCGCTGAGGTCAACGATCCGATCCGCGGCTCCGGCTCGTTCGACATGGCGATCCGGGCGCTGGAGAACCTGGCCGCGGCCGGATTCTCCGACGCCAAGATCTCGGTCGTGGCAACCCGCCACAACATCGATCAGCTTGACGACTTTGCCGCGTTGGCCAGCCGCTACGGAGCCACGCTGCGCATCACCCGGCTGCGCCCATCGGGGCGAGGTGCCGACGTGTGGGACGACCTGCATCCGACCGCCGACCAGCAGGTCCAGCTCTACGACTGGCTGGTGGCCAACGGGGAGCGGGTGCTTACCGGTGACTCTTTCTTTCACCTGTCCGGACTGGGCGCGCCCGGCGCGCTGGCCGGGCTGAACATGTGTGGCGCCGGGCGGGTGGTGTGCCTCATCGACCCCGTGGGCGATGTCTACGCCTGCCCATTCGCCATCCACGACCGCTTCCTTGCCGGAAACGTGTTGTCCGACAGCGGTTTCGACAACGTCTGGAAGAATGCCCCGCTCTTTCGTGAACTGCGGGAACCGCAGTCCGCTGGAGCTTGCGGAAGCTGCGACCACTACGACAGCTGCCGGGGCGGCTGCATGGCCGCCAAATTCTTCACCGGCCTGCCGCTGGATGGCCCCGATCCAGAATGCGTCCAGGGCTACGGCGCACCCGCGCTGGCCGCCGACCGCAGCAAGCCGCGCCCGGCCGCGGACCATTCCCGCGGCAAGCCGATCACCACTGTGGTGCCGTTGACGCTGAACATGCGTCCGCCGGCCCGCCTCTGCAATGAAAGTCCAATCTGATCATGGCTCGTGATGTCTGGTTCGAAACCGTTGCTATTGCCCAGGAGCGAGCAAAAAAGCGGCTTCCGAAGTCTGCGTACTCTTCGCTGATCTCGGCCAGCGAAAAGGGCCTGACGGTCAGCGACAACGTGGCGGCGTTCAGCGAACTGGGATTCGCCCCGCACGTGGTAGGTGCGCCGGCCAGCCGTGAACTATCGACAACGGTTATGGGGCAAGAGATCTCGATGCCGGTGATGATCTCGCCGACCGGCGTGCAAGCGGTCGACCCGGATGGCGAGGTGGCCGTCGCGCGAGCGGCAGCGGCGCGCGGCACCGCGATGGGTCTCTCGTCGTTTGCCAGCAAGCCGATGGAAGAGGTCATCGCGGCCAACCCCAAGACCTTCTTTCAGATCTACTGGCTGGGCGGACGCGACGCCATCGCCGAGCGGGTGGAGCGCGCCCGGGCAGCGGGGGCCGTCGGAATGATCGCCACCACCGACTGGAGCTTCTCGCACGGGCGGGACTGGGGCAGCCCCACCATCCCGGAGAAGATGGACCTCAAGACGATGGTCAAGATGATGCCGGAGGCTCTCACCAGGCCGGGATGGTTCCTTCGGTGGGCCAAGACCATGCGTCCGCCGAGCCTGCGGGTGCCCAACCAAGCCGGTCGAGGCGAGGCCGGACCGCCGTTCTTCCAAGCCTATGGGGAATGGATGGGCACCCCGCCGCCGACCTGGGAAGACATCGCCTGGCTGCGTGAGCTGTGGGGCGGCCCGTTCATGCTCAAAGGCGTGATGCGGGTGGATGACGCGAAACGTGCTGTGGATGCCGGTGTTTCGGCGATCTCAGTCTCCAACCACGGCGGCAACAACCTGGACGGCACCCCGGCGGCGATCCGGGCTCTCCCGGCCATCGCCGAGGCGGTGGGCGACCAGATCGAGGTGTTGCTGGACGGTGGCATCCGACGGGGCAGCGACGTCGTCAAGGCGGTGGCGCTGGGTGCGCGTGCCGTGATGATCGGACGCGCCTACCTATGGGGGCTGGGCGCCGCCGGCCAACCCGGGGTGGAGAACGTCTTGGACATCCTTCGGGGCGGTATCGACTCGGCCCTGATGGGCCTCGGCCGGGCCTCGGTGCACGATCTGTCGACGGACGACATCCTGATTCCGGCCGGATTCGCCCGGGCGCTCGGCGTGCCCGCCGCCGAGGTTTAGTCGGGCGGCCCCGGTCCGCCGCTCGTCGGACGAGCGCGCCCACCTGCCAAATCAGGGTCAGTCCTGATACGCCCGTGGCGGACGGGACGGACGTGATCACGCGCGAGCATTCCGTGGCCCCGGGGCGAAAAATTTTCACCTGTCGTACTTGTCAACAACTGGTGTACGACAGGTGAATTCGCTTACCATCGTCCGATGGCGGTTGGCGGCGGGCTTGGTAGTTCGACCTGGAGCGAGCTGCAGAACCAGCTAGAGAGCCAACTGTCGGGGCTGGGAATGACGCTTCTGGTCCCGGTGGGGTCGACTGAGCAGCACGGCCCGCACCTACCGCTGGACACCGATACCCGGATCGCACAGGCGCTCGCCCAGGAGCTGGCCGAGCGGTCGGCCGGCGCCGGCACGGGGTACGGCTGGGCAGTCGCGCCGGCCATCGCCTACGGAGCCAGCGGCGAGCATCAGAGCTTTGCTGGAACCATCTCGATCGGCACCGGGGCGCTGATCCAGCTTCTCCTGGAGTACGGCCGCTCCGCCTGCTGCTGGGCGCAGCGGGTGGTCTTCGTAAACGGCCACGGCGGCAATGTGCCCGCATTGGGCGAGGCGGTACGCCGGCTGCGGTTTGAAGGCCGTGAGGTGGCCTGGCTTCCGTGTGCCGCCGCGGGCGCCGATGCCCATGCCGGTCACGCTGAAACATCTCTGCTGCTACATCTTTCGCCGGACAGTGTGAGGTTCGACCGGGTGCTGCCGGGCAACAGCGCCCCGTTGGCGCAGCTGCTGCCGGCGATGCGCGATGGCGGTGTCGCCGCAGTGAGCGCAGTCGGGGTGCTGGGTGATCCGACCACCGCCACCGCCGGCGAAGGGCAGCGACTCTTCGGCGAGATGGCCGATGCCGGCCTGGCGGCCATCGGCGCCTGGGCGCCCAGGCCGGACGGGATGCTGCGATGACCGCGGCTCGGCTGCCTGACGGGTTCGCCGTGCAGGTCGACCGGAAGGTGCGGGTCCTGGGGCGTGGATCGACGCTGTTGGGCGGTTCGCCGACCCGACTGCTCCGGTTGGCGCCGGCCGCCCAGGGGATGCTGTCCGACGGCCGTTTGGAAGTACACGACGCCGTCAGCGCACAACTGGCCCGTACCCTGCTCGACGCCACCGTTGCCCACCCGCGGCCGGCAGGCGGGCCATCGTATCGAGACGTGACAGTCGTTATCCCAGTGCGGGACAACATCGTTGGGCTGCAACGACTGCTGGAGACACTACGCGGTCTGCGTGTCGTGGTGGTGGATGACGGGTCGCAGGTCCCGATCCGCCAAGAAGACCTGACCGCAGCACACTGCTGCGAGGTTCAGGTCCTGCGCCACCCGGAGAGCCGGGGGCCGGCGGCCGCACGTAACACCGGGTTGATGGCCTGCACGACGGATTTCGTGGCGTTCCTGGATTCCGATGTGGTGCCGCGCCGGGGCTGGCTGGAGGCGCTGTTGGGGCACTTCTGCGACCCGGCCGTGGCACTGGTCGCTCCCCGCATCGTCGGTATGGCCGACAGCGGACACCTGATCGCGCGGTACGAGGCCATCCGTTCGTCGCTGGACCTGGGCTGCTGCGAGGCGCCGGTGGTGCCCTACGGCAAGGTCGCCTACGTCCCCAGTGCGGCGATCATCTGCCGCTCCGCGACGCTACGGGAGTTGGGCGGCTTCGACGAGGCACTGCATTCCGGCGAAGACGTCGACCTGTGCTGGCGCTTGGTGGACGCGGGCAGCAGGCTGCGTTACGAGCCGATTGCGCAGGTCGCCCACGATCATCGGGTAGAGCTACGGGACTGGGTGGCGCGCAAGGCTTTTTACGGGGGATCGGCAGCTCCGCTGTCGGCCCGTCCCCCGGACAAAGCCGCACCCATGGTGATCTCCGGGTGGGCGCTGGCGGGTTGGGCGCTGATGGCGCTCGGCTCGGCGTTGGGCTACCTGGTCTCGTTGGCGATCGCCGCGCTGACCGGACATCGGGTTGCCCGATCCATGCGAGGCCCAGACACCGCGCCGGCAGATGTACTGTTGGTGACGTTGCGTGGACTGGCGAGCGCCGGACTGCAGCTCGCCTCGGCCCTGTGTCGGCATTACTGGCCCGCCGCATTGCTGGCCGCGTGTCTGTCACAGCGATGCCGCAGGGCGCTCCTGCTGGCGGCGGTCGCCGACGGGGTGGTGGATTGGCTGCGGCACGCCCGTAGTGAAGACGATTCCCGTCCCCTGGGACTGCCTGCCTATCTGCTGCTCAAGCGGGTGGACGATCTGGCCTACGGCGCCGGCCTGTGGACCGGTGTGGTGCGCGAACGTAACCTTTCTGCACTCAAGCCGCAGATTGGCAGCTAGGTCGCCTTGACCGTTCGGGTGGTGCACAGCGATGCACTGGTGGTGGGGGCTGGAAGTGCGGGATCGATTGTCGCGGCGATGCTCTCGGCAGATCCTGCGTACCAGGTCACGGTACTGGAATCAGGTCCTGGCCCTGAGGATCCGGTTGTGGCTGCGCAGACCGCGGACGCTCTGACTTTACCGATCGGCCCTACCAGCACGCTGGTGCGTCGATACCGCTCCGAGTTGATCAGCAAGGCCGACAACGCGGTGACCATCGTGCGGGGTGCGACCTTCGGCGGCTCCGGCGCGGTCAACGGGGGGTATTTCTGCCGGGGGCTCCCGTCGGACTTCGCTGGATACCCCGCGGGTTGGACGTGGCCGCAGGTGCTGGAGTCATTTCGGGCCGTTGAGACTGACCTTGACTTCCAGGGCCCCCAACACGGCGACAGCGGCCCGATACCCGTTCGTCGCGTCCGGGAAATGTGTGATAGCGCAAAGCGATTCAATGATGCCGTGCAGCGATCAGGGTTCGGCTGGATCGATGACCTCAACGATGCGACGCTGGCGGGACAATCCGGCGCGGGCGCGGTGCCGCTCAACGTCACGGCCGACGGCGTGCGTACCGGACCGGGTATGGCGTTCCTGCGGCCCGCGCTGGCGCGGGACAATCTCACGGTGCTCACCCAGACCCGAGCGATACGGGTCGCCATCGAGGCAGATCGAGCCGTAGCAGTGCACGCGATCGGTGAGCAGGGCCCCGTCACGCTGACAGCAGACCGAATCATATTGTGCGCCGGGGCAATCGGATCAGCACATCTGTTGATGCTGTCCGGTGTAGGTGAAGAGGCGATGCTGCGCGATGCCGGCGTCGCGGTAAGGGCAGCGCTTCCGGTCGGCGCTCACTGCGCAGATCACCCGGAATGGCTGGTGGCAGCCCAATGGCCGGGTGCGCCGGGCCGGCCCGTGCTGGAGACGGTGCTGCACCATGACAACGTGGAGATCCGGCCCTACACCAGTGGTTTCGCCGCGATGGTCGGCGAGACCGACACACCCGATCAGCCGCAGATCGGGGTGGCGCTGATGACTCCGCAAGCTCGAGGTCGGATAAGCCTGGTCTCGGCGGACCCGCAGGTACTGCCTCGCATCGAACACCGCTATGACTCCGAGCCGGAAGATCTGGCGGCGTTGCAACGTGGAGTGGAGCTGGTCGAAGAGATAGTCGGAGTGAAAGACGTTGCTGCAGAGCCGCGCTGGTCGACATCACAACACCTGTGCGGTAGCGCGCCGATCGGCGGTGACGGCGATCAGGCAGCGGTGCTCGACGGGCAGTGCCGGGTGCGTGGCATCGACGGGCTGTGGGTGATCGACGGCTCGGCGCTGCCCCGGATCACCAGTCGCGGGCCGCACGCGACTATCGCGATGCTCGCGCACCGGGCTGTGACACTGCTGTCAGGTCAGGACCGCAGTCGGTAGCGGATCGGCAGGTGCTTGAGGCCGCCGACGAACGTCGTCGAAACCAGCAGTGGCTCGCCGGCCAGTTCGATGGCTTCCAGCCGCGGCAACAAGGCACTGAAGAAGCTGCTGATCTCCATGCGCGCCAAGGCGGATCCCACGCAGAAGTGCACGCCATGGCCGAAAGCCAGATGCTTATTGGGATCGCGCCCGACGTCGAAGGCGAACGGGTCATCGAACACGTCCTCGTCGCGGTTGGCCGAAACGTAGGACAGATAGACCGATTCGCCCTCGGCGATCGGCACGCCGCGTACCTCGGTGTCGGCGGTGGCGGTGCGCATGAATTCCTTGACCGGCGTCACCCAGCGGATGATCTCCTCGACCGCAGTCGGCATCAGGCGCAGGTCGGCGCGGAGCCGCTCGCGCTGCTGCGGATGTTCGATGAGTGCGCGCAGGCCGCCGCCGATCGCTGCGCTGGTGGTGTCGTGGCCGGCGGTGGCGATGATGACGTAGTAGGAGGCGGTGTCCACGTCCGACAGCGGCGCGCCGTCGATGGTTGCGTTGGCGATCGTGGAGGCCAGGTCCTCGGTGGGTTGTGCTCGCCGCGCCGCGGTGAGCGCCCCGAAGTAGGAGAAGAAGTCGAGCAGCACCGGCAGCTGCTCCTCGGGAGTCAAGCCGCGGCGGTACTCCTCGTCGTCGCCGCCGAACAGTTCCTGGGTCAGCCGCAGCATGCGGGGAAAGTCCGTTTCCGGCAGGCCCAGCAGTGACATGATGACGAACAGCGGGTAGTTGACCGCGACCTCCTGGACGAAGTCGCATTCCGGTCCGAGCTGCACCATTTTCTCGACGTATCGCTGGGCGAGCTCGTCAATGCGGGTCTTGAGCGTTCGCATCGCCTTGGGGCGGAACCAATCTGCGACGATTACGCGCATCTTGTGGTGTTGCGGATCGTCCATGTGGATCAGGGTCCGCAGGCCCATCCCCGACTCCAGCAAGGAGCGCTGCAGGTCGTCGGCGTCGGCGGGTGCCAGCAGTGGACGCGGTGCGTTGATCCACTGCTGGTTGTCGCGTTCGATCTCCATGATGTCGGCGTGCCGGGTGATGGCCCAGAACGGACGGTAGGGCCGACGATCGACCAGGGACACCGGTGCGTGGGCGCGCAGATGGGTCAGGGCCGCGTGCAGGCGGGGTTCGTCGGCGTAGGCGCGGGGGTCGACGAACACCTGCGCGGCCTGGTCGGTGATCGGTGCGCTCACACCCTGCTCCTAGTCCACATTTTGACACGTGTCAGGTTTGAGCTCAGTGTTGCGGATAGTCACCCGTCGTGGCGACGCTTTGGGCTGATCCGTCCCGATTAGGCTCTTCGGTCATGTCGATCGGATCGTGCCGCTGGGGTCGCAGGGTCGGTGCTGTCGTTCTGGCGCTGACTGCGGTGTTAGCGGCCGGGTGCGCGCCCTCCGACGGGGCGGCGTCGCACCCGAGCGTGGGTGCTCGTGCGGTTGCACTCAACGCCGATATTGTGCGGACCGGCTCCGGCCTGCTGAGGGGAACCGTCGGGCCGGATCACCGGCTGTTTCAAGGTATTCCATACGCCGCGCCGCCGGTTGGGCCGTTGCGGTGGCAACCGCCGGCGCCGATGCCGGCGTGGCCGGGCGTGCGTGACGCGGTCCGGCGCGGGCCTTGGTGCATCCAACCGGATGCCGCCGACGTCGATCCGATCAGCGAAGACTGCCTGACGCTCAACGTCTGGACGCCTACCGGCTCGGCTGCCGAGCCGCTGCCGGTCATGGTGTGGATCCACGGCGGCAGTTTCATGCGGGGGGCCGGTGACATCTACCACGCGCAACGGCTCGCCGTCCGCGGACGCATCATCGTCGTCACCATCAACTACCGGCTGGGCGCGCTGGGCTTCCTGGCCGACCCCGCACTGGGGGACCCCGGCAACTACGGCCTGGCCGACCAGCAGGCGGCGCTGCGTTGGGTTCGCGACAACATCGACGAATTCGGCGGTGACCCAGACAAAGTGACGATCGCCGGCGAGTCCGCCGGCGGCATGTCGGTCTGCGACCACCTGGTCGCACCGGACTCGGCTGGCCTGTTCCGGTCCGCGATCATCCAGAGCGGGCCGTGCCAGGCCCAGGTCGAGGTGCCAGAAGCGCAGCGGATCAGCCGCGAATACACCGACTCCCTGGGGTGTGGCGAGCGGGGCACGGCGCAGCAGGACCCTGATGAGCAGATCGCGTCGTGCCTGCGGGCGTTGCCACCGGACCGGCTGACCACGCCGCTGTGGTACTCGCGATTCGGCACGGATCACCTCAGCGGCCCGGTAGTCGGCGGCGCGCTGCTGCCCCAGGATCCGGTGCGGGTGTTCCGGGAGCCCCCGGGTAAGGGCGGCCCCGCGGGCAAGCCGGTGCTGCTCGGAGTCAACCGTGACGAGTTCACCATGTTCGTCGCGCTGCGCTATCTACGCGTCGGCCAGGAGATCACCGCCGGGGAATACCCCGACGAGCTCAGCGACACCTTCGGCCAGGACTCCGCCGCCGCGGTGGCCGAGCACTATCCGCCGGCCGGGTTCGACGGCAGCGTCTCGCTGGCCTACGCGGCCGCTGCGACTGACGACATCTTCGCCTGCCTGGCCGACCGGATGGCCCGCGGTCTGGCAGGCGGCGCCCCCGTCTACGGCTACGAATTCGACGACCCGCACGCGCCGGCCCCGGAGTTGTACGACCAGGTGCCGTTCCCGATCGGCGCCACTCACTCCCTGGAGATGCGCTATCTGTTCGACATCGGCGGCGCCCCGCCGCTGGACTCCGCCCAACGCAGGCTGTCCGACCAGATGATCGAGTACTGGACCGGGTTCGTGGTGACCGGTGCGCCGATCGCCGTCGACCAACCCGACTGGCCAGCGATCGGAACGGGGCCCGACCGGCGGTGGATGTCACTGCGCACCGACGGCAGTCGGATGATCACCGACTACGCCGCCGAGCACCAGTGCGACTTCTGGGCGACCATCCGCGGCTGACCTGTGCCCCCTCATGCGCCGAGCGTGTACTCAGTACGAAGAATCCCGAAATCTCGGACTCAGTACACGCTCGGCGGCGGAGCGGGCGGGTTCGGTAGCGATCAGGCCGGCGTGACCCAGGTGGTGATGTCGGCATGCACCACTTCGAGGCCGGCCTTGTCGGTGATGCTGACCGGCACCACGACCTCCGTACCTTCGGTGATCGCGCCGAAGTCCGGTGGGTCCAGCCGGGCGGTCGCCCGCAACGAAGTCGTCGCCTTGGCCAGATAGGCCACGTTCATGGCCTTGGGGATCCAGCGGTGGCTGCGCGGCACGGTGGCCTCCATCAACATCCCCATCGCGACTTCAGCCGCGTTGCAGGACGCGATCGCGTGCACGGTGTGCAGATGGTTGTAGACGAACGGCCACTTGGGCACCAGCACCTCGGCGAGCCCAGGCTCCATCCGGACCACGTGCGGCAGCACCGAGGCGAAGTAGGGGACCCGGGCCATCGCCGCGGCCGAGAACAGCCGGGTGCCGCCGGGGATGCCCGCCAGTCGTCGCCATGTTTGATAAGTACTGGTAGATCCGGTCACAACGACCTATCTTACCGGCAAGTAAGGTCGACTGCCGGGCGGCTCCGCGATTGCCGGTCCGAAGACCCGAGAGCGCTATCGCTGGGTTGATGCCGCGGTTCCAGCGTCGCCGCTCCTTCGTCGAGCCTCGCTGAACCGCGGGGATTTGGCCGCTGACCCGATCTGGGGCATACTATTCAGGTTCGCCTGCGCCGGGGTTGTCCCTGGCTGGGCATACGACCAGCGCCCACCCGGGCGCGTCCGGTCCCATTCTCGCTGTACGGAGCTTTTTCACCGTGCACGAGGCCGTGTGCGGGCGACACGCCCGACCGCGGGGACCGGTGGACCAGGACAGGTAAACAGCGGCGGTAGCGCCCAGCGCAGTGTCGACACCGGACCCACGGGTCCGAAACAGACGAGCTGGGGCACAAAGGGTTCGAAAAACGGACCCCCTTTGCAGGAGTGAGGTAGCAGAAGCGTGGCGGGACAAAAGATCCGCATCAGGCTCAAGGCCTACGACCACGAGGCGATTGACGCCTCGGCGCGCAAGATCGTTGAGACGGTCACTCGTACCGGTGCGTCCGTAGTCGGCCCGGTGCCGCTGCCGACCGAAAAGAACGTGTATTGCGTTATCCGGTCCCCGCACAAGTACAAGGACTCGCGGGAGCACTTCGAGATGCGCACCCACAAGCGGTTGATCGACATCCTCGATCCCACGCCGAAGACCGTTGACGCCTTGATGCGCATCGATCTGCCGGCCAGCGTCGACGTAAACATCCAGTAGGAGCACCGAAAACCATGGCACGCAAAGGTATTTTGGGTACCAAACTGGGCATGACGCAGGTGTTCGACGAGAACAACAAGGTCGTGCCGGTCACGGTCGTCAAGGCCGGGCCCAATGTGGTCACCCGCATCCGCACCCCCGAGCGCGACGGCTACAGCGCCGTGCAGCTCGCCTACGGCGAGATCAGCCCCCGCAAGGTGAACAAGCCGGTCACCGGTCAGTACGCCGCCGCGGGCGTCAACCCCCGCCGTCACCTCGCCGAGCTGCGTCTCGACGACGAGGCCGCTGCCGGCGCCTACGAGGTCGGCCAGGAGCTGACCGCTGAAATCTTCCAAGACGGCAGCTACGTCGACGTCACCGGAACCTCCAAGGGCAAGGGCTACGCCGGCACCATGAAGCGGCACGGCTTCCGCGGCCAGGGCGCCGGTCACGGCGCCCAGGCAGTGCACCGCCGGCCGGGTTCGATCGGTGGCTGCTCGACCCCCGGCCGGGTGTTCAAGGGCACCCGGATGTCGGGCCGGATGGGCAACGACCGCGTCACCACCCAGAACCTGGTGGTGCACAAGGTTGACGCCGAGAACGGTGTGCTGTTGATCAAGGGCGCCATTCCGGGCCGCAACGGTGGGCTGGTTCTGGTCCGCAGCGCGATCAAAAAGGGTGAGAAGTAATGGCCGGCATCAAGATTGACGTCAAGACTCCGGACGGCAAGTCCAGCGGCTCGGTTGAGCTGCCCGCCGAGCTGTTCGACGCTCCCGCCAACATCGCGCTCATGCACCAGGTGGTGATCGCTCAGTTGGCCGCGGCCCGTCAGGGTACGCACTCCACCAAGACCCGCGGTGAGGTCAGCGGCGGTGGCCGTAAGCCTTACCGGCAGAAGGGAACCGGCCGGGCCCGTCAGGGTTCGACCCGGGCGCCGCAGTTCACCGGTGGTGGCGTGGTGCACGGCCCCAAGCCGCGCGACTACAGCCAGCGCACCCCGAAGAAGATGATCGCCGCCGCCCTGCGCGGAGCGTTGTCGGACCGGGCGCGCAACGGCCGGATCCACGCGGTCACCGAGCTGGTGAGCGGACAGACCCCGTCGACCAAGGACGCCAAGACGTTCCTGGGCTCGATCACTGACCGCAAGCAGGTGCTGGTGGTCATCGGCCGGGCCGACGAGACGGGCGCCAAGAGCGTGCGCAACCTGCCGGGTGTGCACATCCTGTCCCCGGACCAGCTCAACACCCACGATGTGCTGCGTGCCGACGACGTGGTGTTCAGCGTCGAGGCCTTGAACGCCTACATCGCTGGAAACGCAGCGCACACCACCGCTCAGGAGGTTTCGGCCTGATGGCGACCATCACCGACCCCCGCGACATCATCCTCGCGCCGGTCATCTCCGAGAAGTCCTACGGGCTGATCGAGAACAACGTGTACACGTTCGTGGTGCGACCCGACACGAACAAGACGCAGATCAAGATCGCGATCGAGAAGATCTTCGCGGTCAAGGTTGCGTCGGTGAACACCGCGAACCGGCCGGGCAAGCGCAAGCGGTCCAAGACCGGCTACGGCAAGCGCAAAGACACCAAGCGCGCCATTGTGACTCTGGCGCCCGGCAGCAAGCCGATCGACCTGTTCGCCGCACCGGCCTGACCGGCGTGAGAGAGAGATCTAACTGACATGGGAATCCGCAAGTACAAGCCGACGACCCCCGGTCGTCGCGGTGCCAGCGTCTCCGATTTCGCTGAGCTCACCCGCTCTCATCCGGAGAAGTCGCTGGTTCGGCCGCTGCACGGCCACGGTGGGCGTAACGCCCACGGCCGGATCACCACCCGGCACAAGGGTGGCGGTCACAAGCGTGCCTACCGCGTGATCGACTTCCGTCGGCACGACAAGGACGGCGTCAACGCGAAGGTCGCGCACATCGAGTACGACCCGAACCGCACCGCCCGCATCGCGCTGTTGCACTACCTGGACGGCGAGAAGCGCTACATCATCGCCCCGCAGGGTCTGTCGCAGGGCGACGTGGTCGAGTCGGGCGCCAACGCCGACATCAAGCCCGGCAACAACCTGCCGCTGCGCAACATCCCCGCGGGCACCCTGGTGCACGCGGTGGAGCTGCGTCCCGGTGGTGGCGCCAAGATGGCCCGCTCCGCTGGCTCCAGCATTCAGCTGCTGGGTAAGGAAGGCGCCTACGCCTCGCTGCGTATGCCCTCCGGTGAGATCCGCCGCGTCGACGTGCGCTGCCGCGCCACCGTCGGCGAGGTGGGCAACGCCGAGCAGGCCAACATCAACTGGGGCAAGGCCGGCCGTATGCGGTGGAAGGGCAAGCGCCCGACCGTCCGTGGTGTGGTCATGAACCCGGTGGACCACCCGCACGGTGGTGGTGAGGGCAAGACCTCCGGCGGCCGGCACCCGGTCAGCCCGTGGGGCAAGCCGGAGGGTCGCACCCGCCGGCCGAACAAGCCCAGCGACAAGCTCATCGTCCGACGCCGGCGCACCGGCAAGAAGCGCTAGGAATCGGAGGGAAAGCGATGCCACGCAGCCTCAAGAAGGGTCCGTTCGTCGACGAGCATGTGCTCAAGAAGGTCGACGTTCAGAACGAGAAGAACACCAAGCAGGTCATCAAGACCTGGTCACGTCGGTCGACGATCATCCCGGACTTCATCGGGCACACGTTCGCCGTTCACGACGGCCGCAAGCACGTCCCGGTATTCGTCACCGAGTCGATGGTCGGGCACAAGCTCGGCGAATTTGCTCCGACGCGCACCTTCAAGGGACACATCAAAGACGACCGGAAGGCTAAGCGCCGGTGAGCGTTACGACTGAATTCCCGTCCGCTGTCGCCAAGGCCCGCCATGTGGGTATCTCGGCCAGCAAAGCCCGCCGGGTGATCAACCTGGTCCGTGGCAAGTCGGTGTCCGAGGCATTGGACATCCTGCGCTGGGCACCGCAGCAGGCCAGCCTGCCGGTGGCCAAGGTCATCGCCAGCGCGGCTGCCAACGCCCAGAACAACGACGGCCTGGACCCGTCCACCCTCGTGGTGGCCTCCGTCTTCGCCGACGAGGGCCCGACCGCCAAGCGGATCAAGCCGCGCGCCCAGGGGCGTGCGTACCGGATCCGTCGGCGCACCAGCCACATCACTGTGGTGGTGGAGAGCCGGCCGTCCACCGGTGGCGGCTCGGCACAGTCCGCCAGCGCTGCGCGGGCGCGTCGTGCGCAGGGCAGCAAGGCCGCCTCCCAGCAGGCGGGCGCGACGGCCCCGGCCAAGAAGGCTTCGGCGGCCAAGGCGACCGAGAAGGCGCCGGCCAAGAAGGCTTCCGCAGCCAAGGCTGCCGAGAAGACGACTGAGAAAGCGGCGGCGAAGAAGGCGCCCGCCAAGAAGGCGGCAACCAAGAAGGCGCCTGAGACGTCCGACGCGAAGGAGGGCTCGGAGTAATGGGCCAGAAGATCAACCCGCACGGCTTCCGGCTCGGGATCACCACCGACTGGAAGTCGCGGTGGTACGCCGACAAGCAGTACGCGGACTACGTCAAGGAAGACGTGGCGATCCGCCGGCTGCTCTCGAGTGGCCTCGAGCGCGCCGGTATCGCCGACGTCGAGATCGAGCGCACCCGGGACCGGGTCCGCGTCGACATCCACACGGCTCGTCCGGGCATCGTCATCGGCCGCCGCGGCACCGAGGCCGACCGGATCCGTGCCGACCTGGAGAAGCTGACCGGCAAGCAGGTGCAGCTGAACATCCTCGAGGTCAAGAACCCCGAGTCGACGGCGCAGCTGGTTGCCCAGGGCGTCGCCGAGCAGCTGAGCAACCGTGTGGCGTTCCGTCGCGCGATGCGCAAGGCGATCCAGTCGGCGATGCGTCAGCCCAACGTGAAGGGCATCCGGGTGCAGTGCTCGGGCCGCCTCGGCGGTGCTGAGATGAGCCGCTCGGAGTTCTACCGCGAGGGTCGGGTGCCGCTGCACACGCTGCGGGCCGACATCGACTACGGGCTGTACGAGGCGAAGACCACCTTCGGCCGGATCGGCGTGAAGGTCTGGATCTACAAGGGCGACATCGTCGGTGGCAAGCGCGAGCTGTCCGCTGCCGCACCGTCGGCCGACCGTCCGCGCCGGGAGCGCCCGACGGGCACCCGCCCGCGCCGCAGCGGCGCCTCGGGTACCACCGCGACCAGCACCGACGCCGGGCGGGCCGCTGAGAGCACTGAGAACGCCGCTGCTGGCGAAACGGTCCAGGAAAGCGCAGTGACCGCGGAGCCGCAGGCAACGCAGAGCACGGAGAGCTAATCATGTTGATTCCCCGTAAGGTCAAGCACCGCAAGCAGCACCACCCCAAGCAGCGCGGTATCGCCAGCGGCGGCACCGCGGTGACGTTCGGTGAGTACGGCATCCAGGCACTGGAGCACGCCTACGTCACCAACCGGCAGATCGAGTCGGCTCGTATCGCCATCAACCGGCACATCAAGCGTGGCGGCAAGGTGTGGATCAACATCTTCCCGGACCGTCCGCTGACCAAGAAGCCCGCCGAGACCCGGATGGGTTCCGGTAAGGGTTCGCCGGAATGGTGGGTCGCCAACGTCAAGCCGGGCCGGGTGCTGTTCGAGCTGAGCTACCCGAATGAGGCCATTGCCCGCGCCGCACTGACCCGGGCGATCCACAAGCTGCCGATCAAGGCGCGCATCGTGACCCGAGAGGAGCAGTTCTGATGGCAGTGGGAGTTACCGCTGGCGAACTGCGCGAGCTTAACGGCGACGAGCTCGTCGAGCAGTTGCGCGAGTCCAAAGAAGAGCTGTTCAACCTGCGTTTCCAGATGGCGACCGGGCAGCTCACCAACAACCGTCGGCTCCGCACGGTGCGCCACCAGATTGCGCGCATCTACACCGTGTTGCGCGAACGGGAACTGGGCCTGGCGTCCGGTCCCGCTGGTTCTGAAGGCGAGGCATCGTAATGGCACAGGCTGCAAAGGCTAACGCCGCGGAGAAGGGTGCCAAGCACACCCCGCGCACGGAGACGGTGCGGGGCCGCCGCAAGACCCAGATCGGCTACGTGGTCAGCGACAAGATGGAGAAGACCATCGTCGTCGAGCTCGAAGACCGTGTCCGGCACCCGCTGTACGGCAAGATCATCCGGACCACCAAGAAGGTCAAGGCGCACGACGAGAACAACACGGCCGGCATCGGCGACCGCGTGTCGCTGATGGAGACTCGTCCGTTGTCGGCGTCGAAGCGCTGGCGCCTGGTCGAGATCCTGGAGAAGGCCAAGTAGTAGTAGTTACGCCGGGACCCGGACGCGCGACACAGTTCGCTGCGGACCGGGTCCTAGCGCTATCTGCAGTGAATCCTGGGCGCTGAGGGATCGCGCCGGCACCGCCAGGGTGCGTTGTGTCGGCGTCGGCAGGCTGGTCCGCAACGCCGTCAATTGGCGGCCGTTGAGACGGTTGAGTCCGGCCGAGGTGTTCCGGCGCAATCTGCTCGCGGTGTGGTAGCGCACCAGCACCGCGACGTCGGTGTTGCGCTGACGCGGCGTCAGGCGGACCGTGACCGCGGTCGTGTCGGTCTCCGGCAGCCACAGCCGTTCGAGATTTTCGGTGGAGATGTCGCGCGGCGACATCCAGAACGTGGCCGCGAAGTGCTTGGGTCCCTTGTGCTCCTTCTGTTTGAGTCGGCGGCGACGTCGGCGGAGCTGGGTCGGCTGCAGGCCTGCTAGGAGGGCCGCGTCGACCGGGTCGAACTCGTCGGCCGACAGGATGCGAGCATCCAGGTGACGTTCGCACAGGTCGCGTGCCAGTCGTTCGGTGGCTACGGCCAGTGTCGCGGCGACCGAATCGCGAACCGCCACCGCCTCGGCGTTGTGCATCGGATCCATCCGCAGGATCACCCAGTTGTCCTGTAGCCCGAGGGAGTCGCACGTTCGTACCGACACGATGTCGATCCCGTCCAGGCGTACGTCGAACTGTCGCAGGCCGGCGGCGACGAGTCCAACGGGCAGCGTCGGTGCCGGCGCAGGGACGCGGCGATGCCGCCCGGCCGCTTCGGCGGGGCCAGCGGTTATGGCGATCACCGACACGAGTCGGCCGCGGTATTCGCGCACTCCGACCACGTCGCGACTGTAGCGACGGCGGTGGTCGAAACCGCGAGTGCAGCCTTCGGTGAGAAAGGCCGCAGGGGTGGCGAAGCGATCGAACAGCCGCGCCAGCACGATTGCCGTGAGCGGGACCCGGCGGTGGGTGATCAACGCGGCCGTGGTGAGCACTGCGGCAACACCGACCGCCGGCCACCATGCGCGCTCGGTGGTCCCGAACTGGGCCGGCCAATGACCGGCTATCCACAAGATGCCGATATCGATCAGAAACACCGTGGTCACGCGTAACCACGACAGATTGAGCCCCAACGAATGTTGCGCCCTCATCGATATGTCCATCTCATGGTTTCCCCCCAGAACTTCCATGAAGTGTGCGGTGACCGGGCTACCCGCTCCGCGTGCGAGCCAAACATCCGCCGGCGGCAAAGGCTGCCGCATCGGCAGCGGGCCGGTAGTGTCTCATCCGTTCCGGGGGCCGACGACGGAGTGAGCAATGGTGGAATTCACGGGCAAGGTCAGTCTCGATATCCGGGATTCCGAACCGGACTGGGGGCCGTTCGCCGCGCCGACCGCGCCCGAGGGAGCGCCCAATGTGCTGTATCTGGTTTGGGACGACACCGGCATCGCCACCTGGGACTGCTTCGGCGGACTGGTCGAGATGCCCACGATGAGCCGGATCGCCGAGCGGGGAGTGCGGCTGTCCCAGTTCCACACCACCGCCCTATGTTCCCCGACCAGGGCGTCGCTGTTGACCGGGCGTAACGCCACCAGTGTCGGCATGGCCACCATCGAGGAGTTCACCGACGGGTTCCCCAACTGTAGCGGACGTATCCCCTTCGAAACCGCTTTGCTCAGTGAGGTTCTCGCCGAACAGGGCTGGAATACCTTCTGCGTCGGCAAGTGGCACCTGACGCCGCTGGAAGAGTCCAACATGGCTGGTACCCGACGGCATTGGCCGACGCAACGGGGATTCGAGCGGTTCTACGGTTTCCTGGGCGGCGAGACCAACCAGTGGTACCCGGATCTGGTCTACGACAACCACCCGGTCGCACCGCCGGCCACCCCCGAGGACGGCTACCACCTGTCCAAGGACATCGCTGACAAGACAATCGAATTCATCCGCGATGCGCAGACCATCGCGCCCGGAAAGCCCTGGTTCGGCTACGTCTGCCCGGGAGCAGGCCACGCCCCGCACCATGTGTTCGCCGAATGGGCTGACCGCTACGCCGGGCGCTTCGACATGGGCTACGAACAGTACCGAGAGATCGTGCTGGCGAACCAGAAGAAGCTGGGACTGGTACCGGAAGACACTGAGCTGTCCGAGGTCAACCCCTACGCCGGCGTTACCAGTGCCGACGGGCAGCCCTGGCCGCTGCTGGACACGGTCCGCCCATGGGACAGCCTCGATGATTCCGAGAAGCGTTTGTTTGCCCGGATGGCTGAGGTGTTCGCGGGTTTCCAGACTTACACCGACGCCCAGATCGGCCGGATTCTGGACTACCTGGAGGAGTCCGGGCAGCTCGACAACACCCTTGTCGTGGTGATCTCCGACAACGGAGCCAGCGGCGAGGGCGGTCCGAACGGATCGCCGAATGAGAACAAGTTCTTCAACGGCTACCTCGACTCCGTCGAAGAGGCGATGAAACTCTTCGATCAGCTGGGTAGCCCGGAAACCTACAACCACTACCCGGTCGGGTGGGCGATGGCGTTCAATACGCCCTACAAGCTCTACAAGCGCTACGCCTCCCACGAGGGCGGTATCGCCGACCCTGCGATCGTCAGCTGGCCCAATGGAATCGCCGCGCGTGGCGAGGTACGCGACACCTATGTCAACGTGTGCGATGTGACCCCGACGGTTTACGACCTGCTCGGCGTCACGCCGCCCGAGACCGTGCGCGGTATTGCCCAGCGGCCGCTGGAGGGCGTGAGTTTCAAAGCAGCGCTGGTTGATCCGGCCGCAGACACCGGAAAGCACACCCAGTTCTACACGATGTTGGGCACCCGCGGCATCTGGCACCGTGGCTGGTTTGCCAACACAGTGCATGCGGCGACCCCATCGGGCTGGAGTCACTTCGATGACGACCGGTGGGAGCTCTACCACCTCGCCGAGGACCGCAGTCAGTGCCACGACCTGGCCGCTGAACATCCCGAGAAACTCACAGAGCTCCAGGCGATGTGGTTCGCCGAGGCCGAGAAATACAACGGACTGCCGTTGGCGGACTTGAACATCTTCGAGATGACCAGTCGGCAGCGGCCCTACCTGGCTGGTGCCCGTACCGACTACACCTACTACCCGAACACCGCCGAGGTGCCGTTGGGGGCGTGCGTGGAGCTTCGCGGCCGGTCATTCTCGGTATTGGCGCGCGTCACGGTGGATTCCGCTGCCGCGGAGGGGCTGCTGTTCAAGCAGGGGGCCCGGCACGGCGGTCATGCGCTGTTCGTTCAGGGCGGCAAGCTGCACTACGTCTACAACTTCCTCGGCGAGCGCGAACAGTGGCTGTCCTCGCCCGGCCCGATCCCGTTGGGGCAGCATATTTTCGGCATCCGGTTCGAGCGCACCGGAACGGTCGAGGGCAGTCACACGCCGATCGGTGAGGCCTGGTTGTACATCGACGACGAGGTGGTCGCCACCCTGCCCGACATGGTCGCCCAGCCGGGAGCCTTCGCCTTGGCCGGTGGCGGGGTCAGCGTGGGGCGCAACACCGGCCAGGCGGTATCTTCGGCGTACCGTGCGCCGTTCGCCTTCACCGGCGGCACCATCGCTGACGTTGCCGTGGATGTCAGTGGCGAGCCGTACCTGGACGTGAAAAGGGCTATCGCGGCTGCGTTTTCGCGGGACTGATGTGATGCTGACGGACCTCGTCGAGATCCCGGCCGGAGTGTTCCGGATGGGATCAACGAGTTTCTATCCCGAAGAGGCGCCCATTCACAGTGTGGCGGTGCAGCCGTTCGCGCTGGAGCGCCATCCGGTGACCAATGCACAGTACGGCGCATTCGTCGCTGCAACCGGCTACGTGACCCTGGCCGAGCAGGAACTCGATGCCGCGCTGTACGGCGACGCCGAACCGGGCGCCCTGGTATTTCATCCAACCGACGGTCCGGTCGACCTGCGTGACTGGCGGCAGTGGTGGCGTTGGATCCCCGGCACCAGCTGGCGGCACCCGTTCGGACCGGACAGCACCGTCGAGGACAAGCCGGATCACCCGGTGGTGCAGGTGGCCTACCCCGATGCGGCAGCTTTCGCCCGGTGGGCGGGGCGCCGGTTGCCGACCGAAGCCGAATGGGAGTACGCCGCTCGGGCCGGCGGCGCGAGCACCTATGCGTGGGGGGAGGAGGAGCGGCCGGGCGGTGTGTTGATGGCCAACACCTGGCAGGGCGACTTTCCGTACCGCAACGACGGCGCCCTGGGCTGGGCCGGAACCTCACCGGTGGGAGCGTTTCCGCCGAACGCCTGGGGCCTGGTCGACATGATCGGCAACGTCTGGGAGTGGACGACCACCGAGTTCTCGGCGCACCATCGGCTCCGGGATCGGCCAGCCCCGCCGAAGGCCTGCTGTACGCCGACCGGCCCCGCCGACCCGAGTATCAGTCAGGCCCTCAAGGGCGGATCGCATCTGTGCGCGCCGGAGTACTGCCACCGCTATCGCCCCGCGGCCCGCTCCCCGCAGTCGCAGGACACGGCGACGAGCCATATCGGGTTTCGCTGCGCGGCGGGCGGGGAGAGATAGCGCGAGCGTGCGCGTCTGTACGCCTTGCCCCGGGGCGTAGTCGCTGTACAGACGCGCACCCTGGCGCCCAAGTGTGTACACCCCACGAGGGCGGTGGGAACGCCTTAGGAGATGGCGTCGATCGCGGTCCAGACCCGCGATTGAAAGTCAGGCGGCAGCGGGATGTAGCCCTGCTTGTTGAGGTTGGCCTGGCCCAGACCGGCGGCGGCCTGCAGGAAGCCCTTGACCGCCTGGCCCACCACCGGATCTGGGTATTTCGAGCAGACGATCTCGTAGCCGGCCAAGACGATCGGATAGACGTCGCCCTGAGTCGGGTTGTAGAACGACGAGATGTCGACCACGAGATCGTTGCCGGCACCGGTGATCTTGGCGCCGGCGATGGTCTTACCGACCGAATCGGTCCCGATGCGCACCGGACGTTTGGACTTGCGGCTGGCCGGGGTTTTGATCTCCGCGGCGAACAGCCCCTGGTCCATGGCAAAGGCCAACTCGTTGTAGCTGATCGCGCCCTCGGTGGTGCGCACCAGCGCTGCGGTGCCCTCGTTTCCCTTGGCGCCGACGCCCACCCCGCCGTTGAACGTCTTGTCCGCCTCTTTGTCCCAGACGCCGCCGGATGCGGCCCGCAGGTAGGCCTGGAAATTCTCGGTGCTGCCGGACAAGTCGCTGCGGTAGACGACGCGGATGTCCTGGGCAGGCATGGGCCCGTTGAGCGCGACGAGGTCCGGATCGTCCCAGCGGCTGATACGGCCATTGAAGATCTTGGCGATGGTGGCCGCGTCCAGTACCAGCGAGTCGACTTCGGGAAGGTTGTAGGTGATGGCCAGCGGCCCGAATGTAATCGGTAGGTGCCAAGCATCCGCACCGCCGCAGCGCTGCTTGGCCAGCGCCCGCTGCCCTGCGTCCAGGGGTGAGTCGGATGCAGCGAAATCTGTTTCCCCAGCGAGGAAGTCGGCGATGCCGGCGCCCGAACCGTTGGCGGTGTAGTCGAGTGTGCGATCGACGCAGGCGGTGCGGTAGACGCCGACGAACTCGGCCATCGCATGCGCCTGCGCGGTCGAACCGCTGGCTTTCAGATCTGTTTTGCCGCCGCAGGTCACGAGCTCACTGGCGTAGGCCAGCGTCATATGGGGCACAGAGCACGCCGACAGTGTCAGCGCGCCCGCAGTCAGCAGGATGCCGGCGGCCGCGGCTGGCGTTCGGGTTGCGACAGCCCGAAAACGATTCATGGCCGTGTGTATAACAACCGAAACCCGCTCATTGTCGAACAGTAGGTAAACGAGGTGCGGGGAAACAGTGACGTCTGAGCGAGTTAGATCGGATTCCGATACGCTTGCCGGCCAGCACGTTTCGGAATATCTCCTGGCCGGCGCGGCTGCCGTCGCCGTTCGCTACCCTGACTGCCGATGATCATCGAGCCCCAATTGGACGAGGCCGGCACTGCGGCGGCGAAGCGGCGCCAAAGACCGCGCTTCCTGACGAGCGCGGTGATCCTGGCCGCGATCGTTGTGGCCTACGTGTCATCGCTGTTCGGCGTCCACACCCTGCAACGCTCGGACAATCCGCTTCCGCCGCTCGACCTGAGCGCGGCGAATCCGGAGGACACCATCGTGCAGGTGCGGCTTCAGGAGCTGAACCCGGTAGCCAACCGACTCGCGGTGGATGTTCTCGTCCACCCCGGAGAGGCGTTGTACGACAAGCGTTTCGACGTACTGAACACCGAGCTTGCGGTGCGGTTGTATCCCCCGAATGACCTGGGGGACCTACATTTTCCCGCGGGGGACGCGCCTGCGCGGGTCAGCACGACAATCGAGGCCTATGGCGCCCCGGGAAACTGGCCCTTCGACACCTACACCACCGAACAGCTGTCGGCAGATGTGTTCGTCGGGACCGGGGAAGGCCGCAAACGGATCCCCGCCCGAGTGGAGGTCACCGGATCGCTGGACGGCTGGGACGCCAGCGTCGCCCGCGTGCATGACGCCAGCAGGACCCGAAACCAGCGAGGCGATGCCGATGCCGCGGTGGTGGTGAAGATCCAGCGGGCCAGGGGGCCGCTGATCTTCGACCTCGGAATCTGCCTGGTCCTGATCAGCCTGCCCACCCTGGCGCTGATCGTGGCCGTCCCGATGGCCATGGGCAGGCGGAAATTTCTGCCGCCATTCGCCACCTGGTACGCCGCCAATCTCTTCGCGATCATCCCGCTGCGCAACATCCTGCCCGGGGCCCCGCCCCCGGGCTCCTGGATCGACCAGGCAATCGTCCAGTGGGTGCTGATCGCGCTGGCGGCGGCGATGGGCCTGTTCATCTACGCCTGGGTGCGGCAAGGGGATGACTGAGGCCGGCCGCGACGCCAGCCCGTCTGCGCCCGGCTTGGCCAGCAATTTGGCGTTGCGGGATCCGTCGCCTAAGCTCTAGGGGTTGCCGTGAGCAGACCTCGGCCAGCGTGAGTTGGCCCTGCGTGCACTTCGGCAATAAGAAGACCATGCACGACCGGGGAGATTCCGGCATGTCACTTGTCATGCCGCGGGTCGTCTCGATTATTGAGGAGATCTGGTGATTCAGCAGGAATCGCGGTTGAAGGTCGCCGACAACACCGGCGCCAAGGAGATCTTGTGCATCCGGGTGCTCGGCGGCTCGTCGCGGCGCTACGCCGGCATCGGTGATGTCATCGTCGCGACCGTCAAAGAGGCCATCCCGGGCGGCAACGTCAAGCGGGGTGATGTCGTCAAGGCCGTCGTGGTGCGCACCGTCAAGGAGCGTCGCCGTGCCGACGGCAGCTACATCAAGTTCGACGAGAACGCGGCCGTGATCATCAAGGCCGACAACGACCCGCGCGGAACCCGCATCTTTGGGCCGGTCGGTCGCGAGCTGCGCGAGAAGAAGTTCATGAAGATCGTCTCGCTGGCACCGGAGGTGTTGTAGATGAAGGTCCATAAGGGCGACACCGTCCTGATCATCGCCGGCAAGGACAAGGGCGCTAAGGGCAAGGTCCTGCAGGCTTTCCCCACCCGCAACCGCGTGCTGGTCCAGGGCGTCAACCGGATCAAGAAGCACGTCGCGAACTCGGCCAACCAGGCCGGTGCCTCCTCGGGCGGGATCGTCACGCAAGAGGCCCCGATCCACGTGTCCAACGTGATGGTCGTCGACTCCGACGGACAGCCCACCCGGATCGGTTACCGGGTGGACGCCGAGTCGGGCAAGAAGGTTCGCGTCTCCAAGCGCAACGGCAAGGACATCTAGAGATGACGACTGCAGAAAAGATCCAGCCCCGGCTGAAGGTGCGCTACCGCGAAGAGATCCGCGACGCGCTCAACAAAGAGTTCAACTACGCCAACGTGATGCAGATTCCGGGCGTGGTGAAGGTCGTGGTGAACATGGGTGTCGGCGAAGCCGCCCGGGACGCCAAGCTGATCAACAACGCGGTCACCGACCTGGCCGCGATCACCGGCCAGAAGCCGGAGATCCGTAAGGCCCGCCTGTCCATCGCACAGTTCAAGCTGCGCGAGGGCATGCCGATCGGTGCCCGGGTCACCCTGCGCGGTGACCGGATGTGGGAGTTCCTGGACCGACTGACCTCGATCGCTCTGCCGCGTATCCGCGACTTCCGCGGGCTGTCGGCCAAGCAGTTCGACGGTTCCGGCAACTACACCTTCGGGCTGGCCGAGCAGTCGATGTTCCACGAGATCGACGTGGACTCCATCGACCGTCCGCGGGGGATGAACATCACCGTCGTCACTTCGGCGACCAACGACGACGAAGGACGAGCGCTACTGCGGGCTCTCGGCTTTCCGTTCAAGGAGAACTGACCATGGCTAAGAAGGCGTTGGTTATCAAGGCGGCCCGCAAGCCCAAGTTCGCGGTGCGCGCCTACACCCGCTGCAACAAGTGCGGCCGCCCGCGCGCGGTGCTCCGGAAGTTCGGCCTGTGCCGAATTTGCCTGCGCGAAATGGCGCACGCCGGCGAGCTGCCGGGTGTGCAGAAGAGCAGCTGGTGAGGGTGGAGGAGCAGCCTAAATGACTATGACGGATCCCATCGCGGACTTCCTGACCCGTCTGCGTAACGCCAACTCGGCGTACCACGACGAGGTGACCCTGCCGCACTCGAAGATCAAGGCGAACATCGCCGAGATCCTCAAGCGTGAGGGTTACATCACCGACTACCACGTCGAAGACGCCCGGGTGGGCAAGGCGCTGGTGGTCAACCTCAAGTACGGCCCGAACCGGGAGCGCAGCCTCGCCGGTCTGCGCCGGGTGTCCAAGCCGGGCCTGCGGGTCTACGCAAAGTCGACCAGCCTGCCACGGGTGCTCGGCGGCCTGGGCGTGGCGATCATCTCCACGTCCTCGGGTCTGCTCACCGACCGTCAGGCGGCCAGGCAGGGCGTGGGCGGCGAAGTCCTCGCGTACGTGTGGTGAGGGAGTAGCAGACATGTCGCGTATTGGTAAGCAGCCGGTCCCGGTTCCCGCCGGGGTCGACGTGACCATCGATGGTCAGAACGTATCGGTCAAGGGACCCAAGGGCACCCTGGAGCTGGCGGTAGCCGAGCCCATCAGTGTCGCCCGCAACGACGACGGCGCACTTGTGGTGACCCGGCCGGACGACGACCGGCGTAACCGGTCCTTGCACGGTCTGAGCCGCACCCTGTTGGCCAACCTGGTCACCGGTGTGTCGGAGGGCTACCTCCGCAAGATGGAGATCTTCGGCGTCGGCTACCGCGTCGTGCTCAAGGGCAGCGACCTGGAGTTCGCGCTGGGCTACAGCCACCCGGTGCTGATCAAGGCTCCGGAGGGCATCACCTTCGCGGTGGAGACGCCCACGAAGTTCTCGGTTTCGGGCATCGACAAGCAGAAGGTCGGCCAGATCTCGGCGAACATCCGCCGCCTGCGCCGCCCCGACCCCTACAAGGGCAAGGGCGTGCGCTACGAGGGTGAGCAGGTTCGCCGCAAGGTCGGAAAGACAGGTAAGTAGTCATGGCGCAATCACAAGCAGGCACCGCGGACCGCAAGCCCGTCGGTCAGAACATCTCCGAGGTTCGGCGCACGCACCGGATTCGTCGGCACGCGCGGCTGCGCAAGAAGGTCGCCGGCACGGCCGAGCGTCCGCGCCTGGTGGTGCACCGCTCCTCGCGGCACATCCACGTCCAGCTGGTCGACGACCTTGCCGGTCACACGGTGGCTGCGGCGTCGTCGATCGAAGCCGACGTGCGGGGTGTGGACGGCGACAAGAAGGCCCACAGTGTGCGGGTCGGCCAGCTGATCGCCGAGCGCGCCAAGGCCGCCGGTGTCGACAGCGTGGTGTTCGACCGGGGTGGCTACACCTACGGCGGGCGGATCGCGGCGCTGGCTGAGGCGGCGCGCGAGGGCGGATTGAAGTTCTGATGACTGACGTGAAGATGACTGGAAGGACCGCATGATGGCGGAGCAGCCGACAGCCTCGGCAGGTCCCGACACGGGCAGTGCCCCCCGCAGCGACGGGCGCGACAACCGTGACAACCGGGGTGGACGTGGTGGCCGTGACGGCGGCCGTGGCGGCCGCGACAACCGTGACGGCGACAAGAGCAACTACCTGGAGCGCGTCGTCGCGATCAACCGGGTGTCCAAGGTGGTCAAGGGTGGCCGCCGGTTCAGCTTCACCGCGCTGGTGATCGTCGGCGACGGCAAGGGATTGGTCGGGGTCGGCTACGGCAAGGCCAAAGAGGTGCCCGCCGCAATCGCCAAGGGCGTCGAGGAGGCCCGCAAGGGCTTCTTCCGGGTGCCGCTGATCGGTGGCACCATCGTCCACCCGGTCCAGGGTGAAGCCGCCGCCGGTGTGGTGTTCCTGCGTCCGGCCAGCCCCGGTACCGGTGTTATCGCCGGTGGTGCGGTGCGTGCCGTGCTGGAATGCGCCGGGGTGCACGACATCCTGTCCAAGTCGCTGGGCAGCGACAATGCGATCAACGTGGTGCATGCCACCGTGGCTGCACTGAAGATGATCCAGCGTCCCGAAGAAGTGGCGGCCCGACGTGGCCTGCCCATCGAAGATGTGGCGCCGGCCGCGATGCTCAAGGCTCGTCGCGAGAGCGACGCTCTGGCTGCCGCTGCGGCGCGGGAAGGCACGGGGTAGTCATGGCAAACCTGAAGATCACCCAGGTCCGCGGCACCATCGGTGCACGCTGGAAGCAGCGCGAGAGCCTGCGCACCCTGGGCCTGCGCAAGATCCGCCAGTCGGTGGTGCGTGAGGACAACCCGCAGACTCGTGGGCTGATCCGGGTTGTTCACCACCTCGTGCATGTGGAGGAAGCAGAATGACCATCAAGCTGCACGACCTGCGCCCTGCGCCCGGGTCGAACACCAAGAAGACCCGCGTCGGCCGCGGTGAGGGCTCCAAGGGTAAGACCGCGGGCCGAGGCACCAAGGGCACCAAGGCACGCAAGAACGTGCCGGTCCGGTTCGAGGGTGGGCAGATGCCGATCCACATGCGGCTGCCCAAGCTGAAGGGCTTCCGCAACCGGTTCCGCACCGAGTACGAGGTCGTCAATGTTGGCGACATCAACCGGTTGTTCCCGGAGGGCGGGACCATCGGTCTCGACGAACTGGTCGCCAAGGGTGCCGTCCGGAAGAACACACTGGTCAAGGTGCTCGGTGATGGCAAGTTGACGGTCAAGGCCGACGTCACCGCCCACAAGTTCAGCGGCAGCGCCCGCGACAAGATCACCGCAGCCGGAGGCACCGCCACCGAGCTGTAGGAGACGGTCTCTCTAGCTCCACAATCGTTCACAGAAACGCACCCCACCACGCCGGTGGGGTGCGTTTTTGTCCCACGCGCATGTGGTCTTTCTGCTGGGCATCGATCGACTCAGCGTCACAGCGTGTCTCCAGCGGTATCACAGTGTCCCTGAACCTGGTGGTGAGTCTCAACTCATGTTAAATTGTCTATCTTCATAGGCGAATGTAAATTAACGTCAGCGTCGCGAACGGCGGCGAGCCGTCAGCTACACCGGGAAGAGATCACCATGAGTAGTCGCAATCAGGTCCGAATGGATGGCGGTTCGTCCACCGCCGCGCGTCGTCGGGTAGTGGGTGCTGGAAGCGCGGTTGCAGCCTTCTTGGCGTTCGGGATGGCGCCGCTGGCGAGCGCGCCGACCGCGCAAGCCGACTTCGGCATTGAGGACGCGATCGACTCGCTGATCGAATCGATGACCGCAGGTCTCGATCCGGCGGCCCTGTCGTTGAACAGCTCCAACTTTGACAGTCTGCTCGCCGGCATGGGCGCGCTCCCCGGCGCCGCGCCCGCCAACGACTGGGGTTTCGAGAATGACCCGCTGGGCTGGCTGGACCAGTTCGTCTGGCAGTCCTATGCCGGTCTGTACAACGGCGTGGATGACCTCAGCCAGTTGTGGATCCAGTACGGCGGGCCCATCAACGACCTGATCAACCTGCCGTTTGTGGCGCTGTTCGGCCGTGACCTGATCGGTAACGGCATCGAGGGTGATGTCATCAACCAGTCGCTGATCGGCGGCCTGGCTCCGCAGCTCTTCGGAAACCTGCACGACGGTGGTTTCCTGTTCGGTGACGGTGGCGCTGGTGCGGCCGGCGCGGTCGACATCAACAACGGGATCGGCGGAGCCGGTGGCGACGCGGGCCTGTTCGGCAACGGCGGCGTCGGGGGCATCGGGGCTGCGGGTGCGAACGGTGGCGCCGGTGGTGAAGGCGGCTGGTTCTTCGGCGACGGCGGTGCCGGCGGTGCCGGCGGTGCGGCAAGCGGCGACGCGGACTGCGGCTGCGACATTGCCGGTGCTGGTGGTGTGGGCGGCGACGCGCACTTCCTGTTCGGGAATGGCGGTATCGGCGGTGCCGGCGGTGCCGGCGTGGCCGGCGTGACCGGGCTGGACTCAACCAGCGCGAACGCGGCCGGCGGCAACGGTGGTATGGGCGGTCTCGGTGGCGACGGCGGCAACGGCGGCAAGGGCGGCATCCTGATCGGTGTCGGTGGCGACGGCGGAGCTGGTGGTGCCGGCGGCGCCGGTGGCTTCGGCGGCGCCGGGTTCGCCGGTGTCGACGGCGTGAACGCCGTCCCAGGTAGCGGTGGTGCTGGCACGGCAGGCACCAACGGCACCAACGGCGGCGACGGTGGAGCGGGCGGTTGCGGTGGCAACGGCGGTCTGGCCGCGACTGGCGGGCACTTCGGTGCGTCCGGTCTGGCCGGTCTCGGTGGTGCCGGTGGTGCCGGCGGTAACTCCGGGGTCGGTGGCGACGGGTACCGCCGGCCAGCCCGGGGTCTAGCGACTCACGGCGGAAACCGAACCTGGGAAGCCCCGCACGCTTCGGGCGTGCGGGGCTTCGCCTGCGCTGGCGGCCCCGGATATGTCCGGCGGCGCCGGTAGGCTCAAAATCATGTTCTCCCTGCTGCCCGGCGCGCCCGGCCTGGATGACCTGCGCGGCGTCGCGCGTCGCATCGACACCGCCCGGCACCACGGTGTGCCCAGCGGTGTCGTCCTCGAACTCGATCTGCAGGAACTCCCACACGAGACCGGCGGCTTCGATCCGTTGGCGCTCATCCGATCCGGTGGCCGACCGCCGATGCTGCGCGACGTGGTGGCTGCGATCCACCGGGCAGCGCAAGACCCGCGGGTCGCGGGACTGATTGCCCGCGTGCAGCTGTCGTCGGCGGCCGCCGGGCCGGTGCAGGAGCTGCGGGCCGCGATCGCCGACTTCACCGCCGTCAAGCCGTCGCTGGCGTGGGCCGAAACCTATCCGGGCACGCTGTCCTATTACCTGGCTTCGGCGTTCGGCGAGGTCTGGATGCAGCCATCGGGGACCCTCGGGCTGATCGGCTTCGCCACCAATGCGACCTTCCTGCGCGGCGCGTTGGACAAGGCCGGCATCGAGGCGCAGTTCGTCGCCCGCGGCGAATACAAGTCGGCGGCCAACCTGTTCACCCAGGACTCCTACACTGACGCGCACCGCGAGGCCGACACCGCCCTGGTGGAGAGCCTGCACGCTCAGGTGCGCGCGGCCGTCGCCGAGTCCCGCAAGCTCGATGCCGAGGCCGTTGACGCCCTGGCCGACCGGGCACCGCTGCTGCGTGATGACGCGGTGGCCTCGGGCCTGATCGACCGGATCGGCTTCCGTGACGAGGCGTACAACCGGATGGCCGAATGGGCCGGAGCCGGGGACAGCACCGGCGCCGACGAGGACGGCGCACCGCCGCGGCTGTATCTGGGGCGCTATGCCCACGCGACGGCCGGCGGTGCGGGATCGGCCTTGCCTGGGCGCAAGCCCAAGCCGGCGATCGCCGTGGTGACGGTGGCCGGGGCGATCGTCAGTGGCTCGGGCGGGCCGCAGCTGTCACCGCTGGGCAACCGCAATGTCGGTGGGGACACGATCGCCGCGGCGCTGCGTGAGGCCGCGGCCGACGAGGAGGTCGCCGCCATCGTGCTGCGGGTGGACAGCCCGGGCGGCTCGGTCACCGGGTCCGAAACCATCTGGCGGGCGGTGCAGCAGGCCCGCGCCGCGGGCAAGCCGGTGGTGGCCTCGATGGGCGCCGTCGCGGCTTCCGGCGGGTACTACATCTCCGCGGGCACCGACACCATCGTGGCCAACCCCGGCACCATCACCGGATCCATCGGGGTGGTGACCGGCAAGCTGGTCGCCCGCCAGCTCAAGGACCGCCTGGGAGTGGGGACCGATTCGGTGCGCACCGGTGCCAACGCCGACGCCTGGTCGATCAACGCCCCGTTTACCGCCGAGCAGCGGGGGCAGGTCGAGACCGAAGCCGATCTGTTCTACAACGACTTCGTGGCGCGGGTGGCGCAAGGCCGCAACCTGTCCACCGATGCGGTGGACGCGGTGGCGCGCGGGCGGGTGTGGACCGGCGCCGACGCGGCCGAACGCGGTCTGGTCGACGAGCTGGGCGGGCTGCGCACGGCGGTGCGCCGCGCCAAGGTGCTGGCCGGGATCGACGCCGACGCCCGGGTCCGCACCGTGTCTTACCCCGGTTCGTCGTGGTGGGAGTTCGTCAGGCCGCGCCAGTCGTCGCAGCCGGCGGCAGCGCTGTCGGATGCGGTCGGCAGCCTACTGGTGCGGTCGCTGGCCGGGATCGTCGACCAGGTCGAACGCTCGGTCAACGGTGCGCACGTGCTGTGGCTGGGGGAGTCGCGCTGGTAAAGCGCGTAACTTAGAATCAACAATTCTCTTCACGGCAGTAAAAGCTCGGTAACACGTCTTTAACGGGCGCCGCCCATGCTTAGAGCCATGAAACGGTTACTGCTGCTGGCGGGTCTGAGCGCGATGGTCGGCCTGGCCGCCCCCGCCAACGCCACGCCCTCCGGCGTCGATGGGCAGTTTCTGGCCACCCTCTCGGGTGCCGGGCTGAGCCACCGTGCCGGCGACCAGGCAACCGTGTCGGCCGGCCGCGCGGTATGCCAGCTGATGGACGCCGGATTGTCCCCGATGGACACCGTCGTCGCAGTGCAGGCCACCAACCCGGGATTCACCATTCAGACGGCCGGCCAGTTCGCTGCGATCTCCACGGCGCACTACTGCCCCCAGTACATGTAGCACCGCGGTCACCCGCCGAGCGAATGCGTCGATAGCCAGTCCGCAGGGCGCCCGAAAGTGCGTTGGTGCGCGGCACTGAACGAACCTGTCCGTAATTTTGCTGGGCCGATCCCCTCCGCAAGGTATCGCGGCCTGACATTTGCCTGGGCGGAACGCGAGGCTCGGTCGATCGCCCACCTTTGGGGCGGCGGCGGCAACGGCCACGATAGTCTGATGAACGCATAAGTCAGTCTGAGAGACAAATTTCCCATTTGAAGAAGTAATGACGGGACCGTAGGTATTTTTACCTAATTGTGGCGGCAGTCACAAACGTCGGTAAACCATGAGGTTGGCCATATGGCGTACCTCTCAATTGCGGCAAATTCTCAGCTCAGGCATGGTTTATCGGGCGACGATCCTCCGTGGAAACCTAAGTTTCGATTCGTCGGAAACGTCAAATTCGGCTACTTTGCTGGACGAGTGACCCAAGTTGTGGTCCATGGGTTCTAGCTGAGCCCGAAATGAATTTGACGTGAATTCGGAATTGAGGGATTCGGCATGAATCAAAGTCGTGATCGCCGGCAAGGCAACCGCTCAGGTGGCGTCAGTCGTCGGGTAGCCGGCGCAGGCAGCGCGGTCGGCGCATTTCTGGCATTTGGCGTGGCTCCGGTGGCAAGTGCCCCGTCTGCCAGTGCTGACTTCGATGACCTCTTCTCGCAGCCGATCCTGGAGATGTTCGACTCCTGGTCTGCGGGGGACTTCACCAGCCTCGACGCCGGTGCCGCGTTCGACTCCAGCCTGTTCGCCTTCGACCCCACCCAGCCGTTGGGCCCGTGGCTGGCGGAGATGGACCACGTGCTCTACTCGGGATTCCAGGACTACGTCTACCTGCCGTTGTACGCCGTCGGTCAAGACCTGATGGGCTACGCCGAGCCGTTGCTCAACATCGTCAACCAGCCTTTTGTCGACCTGTTCGGGCGAGTGCTGATCGGTAACGGCATCGACGGCTTCGACGGCGTCAACGACTCGCTGCTGGGCAGCTCGGGACTCTTCGGCAACCTCGGCGATGGTGGGTTCTTGTTCGGTGACGGTGGCGCCGGCGCGGCCGGAAACGCGATCAATGCCGACGGTGGGTTCGGTGGTGCGGCCGGACTGATCGGCAACGGCGGCGCCGGCGGCGCCGGGCTCGACGGCGTTGCCGGCGGCGACGGCGGTGCTGGCGGTGACGGCGGTGCCGGCGGCTGGCTGCTGGGCAACGGTGGCCTGGGCGGCGCCGGTGGTGCCGGTGGAATCGGCGGTGGCGCCGGTGGTTTCGGCGGCAACGGTGGCGCGGCCATCTTCATCGGCAACGCCGGTGCCGGTGGTGCCGGTGGCGCCGGAGGCTTCGGCGGCGACGGCGCCGACGGAGCCACTTTCGGCGCGAGTGGTGACAACNCGACGGCGGTGCCGGCGGCCCCGGTGCTGCCGGCGGCAACGGCAGTGCTGCGAACCCCGACGGTGGCGCCGGTGGTAACGGCGGCAGCGGTGGTAACGGCGGCAGTGGCGGTAACGCAGCCGGCGGCAACGCCGGGGGGAAGGGCGGCGCGGCCAACAACCCCAATGGCACCGGAGGTCAAGACGGCGCCACCGGCACCGACGGCACTCCCGGCGGTCCCGGCGCCGCCGGGCCGGGTGGCCCGGCCGGTGGCGGCGGCTCGGCGGCCGGCGGCGGCACCGCAGGTCCGCCCGGGCAGCCCGGCGAGGGCGGCAAGGGTGGCGGCGTTATCCCGCCCAGCTGATAGCGGGGCGCACGGCGCTATGACTGTGGCCGCCGGTCCTTCGGGATCGGCGGCCACCGTCGCTGTGACGAGGTCAGGACTGTAGTCGGGCGCCCAGCACGTCGCGGAACAATGCCTGGCGCAACGCGAGTTCGCGCGGATCGCTGTAGAGGTGAAAACCCAGGCGGTTCATCACGTAGGAATAGCCAATGCCGGTGTCGGGGTCGGCGAATCCGAACGAGCCGCCGAAACCGGGTGTGCCATAAGCACTATCCGAAGAGCCGAAGGCAGAGCCGAAAGCCGGCTTTGACAGCCCCAATGCGAACACCACCTTGACGCCCAACACTTTGTCGCGTTCGCCGCGCGACGGCGGTGCCGGCATCGCGGTGAGCTCGTCGTGCACACCGGGGCTTAGCGGGAGTGCCGGATCCGCGGTCGCGGCGGCGCCGTAGAGCCGCGCGATCGCCGATGCGGAACCGATCCCGTTGGCGGACGGGATCTCCACGGCCCGCACGTCATCGCGGTTGTAGTCGCCATCCCAGGGCTTGATGTCGCGGGGCATGGAACTCGCTCGCCCCAGCAGCCCGAACGGATTGAACGAGGCCGCCACCAGGGCCGCCGGCATCACCCTGAGGTGCAGCAGGGACTCGGCCCGTTTCCACTGGTGCAACAACGCGACCTGATCGCGGGTTACCGAACTCGGCAGCCCGATGTGCAGGTCCAGTCCCAGGGGCCGGGCGATTTCGTCGGCGAAGAACCGGCCCAGGCTGCGGCCCGCCGGGTCGGTGCGGCGGATGAGCTCGGATTCGTACCAGCCCAATGTGATCGCGTGATACCCGTGCCGGGTGCCCGGCGCCCAGAGTGGTTTTTGAGCGGCGAGCATGGGCGCCAGTCGATTTGGGTCGGCGACGTCGGCCAGGGTGGGTGCGGGCTTTAGCGAGCTCAGCCCGGCCTGATGGCCCAGCAGTTGGCGGACCGTGACGTCACCCTTGCCGGCCTGGGCGAACTCCGGCCAGTGGGTTGCGACCTTGTCGTCGTAGCTGAAAAGTCCCCGCGAGACCGATAGCGCCACGGCCAGGGCCGCCACGCCCTTGGTGCTCGAGAAGACGTTGACCATGGTGTCGGGCTGCCATGGTGCGTGCGCAACCCCGTCCCGGTAGCCGCCCCACAGGTCCACGACTTTGACGCCGTCGCGGTAGACCGAGACTGCGGCGCCGACCTCGCGGCCGCTGGCGAAGTTGGCCCGGAAGGCATCGGCGACCTTGCCGTAGCCCACGTCGACGTCTCCGCCGATCCGATCTTGCGGAACCGTGACCCTGAGCACCATGGGGTGGTTATACCGCTGCCGGAGGACCGCTCGGTGCGGAACGGCGATTTCGCAGGACTATCAGGTGCGAATCGCCTCGATCGCAACCGAATTGCGCAACCGGGCCACGATCTCACCGTCGGGAAAGACGCGACCGTAGTGGGCGAACACGGCCTCTCGGCCGCGCTCGCGCACCTGCCATCCGCGCTCGGTCAGATATGTCCCGACCGGGTTTCGCTCGCCGGAGTACACCAGGGTGGCGATGTCCAGATCCAGACCCTGGTCGGCGAAGCGCTGACCCAGCGACTGGTTCGAGTCGCTCAGCATGGCCGCGCCGTCGGGGTGGTATTCGGTGGCCACCCGGCTACCCGGGGCGCTCAACGCGGTGATGTGGTCGAAGAGCCGGTCCTGCGCTTCCGGCGGCAGATAGATGAGCAGGCCCTCTGCACTCCACGCCGTGGGCTTCGTCTCGTCAAAACCGCTGGCGCGCAACGCGGCCGGCCAGTTGTCACGCAGATCGACGGCCACGGCGCGGCGATCGGCGGTCGGCTGAGCTCCCAGGGCGGCCAGGGTGCGGGACTTGAACTCGATGACGTCCGGCTGGTCGATCTCGTAGACCACGCTGCCGGCCGGCCAGCCCAGTCGGTAGGCCCGCGAATCCAGTCCGGCGGCCAGGATGACCGACTGCTGGATGCCGGCGTCCGCGGCCTGCAGGAAGAAGTCGTCGAAGAACCGGGTGCGCACCGCCATCACGGCGGTCATCGGCTCGGCGGCGGTCTTGGCTTCGGCGGCCACCGCCGGGTCCAGCGTGCCGTCGACCATCTTGGTGAAGAAGTCGATGCCGACCGCACGCACCAGCGGCGCCGCGAACGGGTCGGAGATGATCGGCTCGGCTTCCACGGTGGCCAGCGCGCGGGCGGCGGCGACCATGGTGGCGGTGGTGCCCACGCTGGAGGCCAGGTCCCAGCTATCGTTCTCGGTGCGTGCCATGGCCGTCAGCCCCGGACCGCACTGATGTAGGCCAGCTTGCCGAAGCCGGGCTCCGCGTCGATATCCAGCGGTGGCAGCCCGTACTCGGCGAACAGGGCGCCGACGTCGTGACTGTCGACCCGCCAGTCGTGGCCGGCCAGATAACTACCGGCCTCGTTGCGGTCCCCGAAGTAGAGCAATTCGGCCATGTCGATGTCGACCCCGTGGCTGCGCATCCGTTCCGCGGATTCCTGCATGCGCCGGCGGGCCTGTGCTTCGGTGTCGGCGTCGAGGCCCGGCATGCTCTCGGTGGCGATCCGGCTGCCCGGTGCGCTCAGTGCGGTCACGGTGTCCAGCAGCCGATCCTGCGCGTCCGGGGGCAGGTAACCCAGCAGCCCCTCCGCGCTCCAGGCGGTCGGCAGGGCGGGGTCGAAGCCGGCCGCCTGTAGCGCCGTCGGCCAATCCTCGCGCAGGTCGATCGAGACGGTGCGCCGGGTGGCGGTGGGCTGCGCGCCCTGCTCGGCCAGCACCCGGGTCTTGAATTCGATCACCTCGGGCTGGTCGATCTCATAGACAACGGTGCCGGCCGGCCAGTCCAGTCGGTAGGCGCGCGAGTCCAGCCCGGACGCCAGGATGACTACCTGGCGGATGCCGGCGGCACCGGCGTCGGTGAAGAAGTCATCGAAGAATCGGGTGCGGGCCGCCATGTTGTCGGCCATCCGGGCCAGGTCCATCGGAGCCTGGTCGCCGAAGTCTTCCGGGGCGATCTCGCCGCTGGCCAACTTGGTGAACAGGTCTAGGCCGACGGCGCGCACCAAAGGCTCGGCGAATGGGTCGTTGATCAGGGGATGGGCGGCCCGGCTGGCGACCGCACGGCCCACAGCCACGCCGGTGGCGGTGATGCCCACGCTGGAGGCCAGGTCCCAGGTGTCTCCATCAAATCGGGCGTTACGTGCCATGGTGCGTACTCCTATCTATCTAGCCCTGCTGGTCGAGTGCCGCAGGGAAGTTAGTTAGCGTGTTTAACGAGCCATCGGTGACTGTACGCCGCTACGCTGGTCGCACGCTGGCAGTGCCGCCAACGCCCGCCCGGCCCGCGGTGCGCAGCTGTTACTCTCGTAGACTGCTGACGCGCCTAAGACACGCGTGGCCTTGTCGTGATCGGCCGGCACGTGGACGCGAAAACGCAGGACTAACCCAGGACTAACCGGGGCTGGGACAGAACAGCCCATTGGAACGCCGCGACCGAACCTCGGCTGCGCAGGAGGAGAAGAGTGTTCTCGGCTTTCATCTCATCACTGCGGACGGTCGACCTGAGGCGCAAGATCTTGTTCGCGCTGGGCATCATCGTGGTGTACCGCCTGGGAGCCGCGATCCCGTCGCCCGGTGTCGACTACCAGAACGTGCAGCAGTGCATCAAAGAAGTCAGCGGTGGCGACGCCGCGCAGGTGTACTCGCTGATCAACCTGTTCTCCGGCGGCGCACTGCTGCAGCTGACGGTGTTCGCCATCGGCGTGATGCCCTACATCACCGCCAGCATCATCGTGCAGCTGCTCACCGTGGTGATCCCGCGCTTCGAGGAACTGCGTAAAGAAGGCCAGTCCGGCCAGAACAAGATGACGCAGTACACCCGTTATCTGACGGTCGCGCTGGCCGTTCTGCAGGCCACCAGCATCGTGGCGTTGGCCGCCAACGGCGGACTGTTGCAGACCTGCAGCCTGCGACACGACATCATCTCCGACCACAGCATCTTCACCCTGATGGTCATCGTGCTGGTGATGACCTCCGGCGCGGTGCTGGTGATGTGGCTCGGTGAGCTGATCACCGAGCGCGGCATCGGCAACGGCATGTCGCTGCTGATCTTCGTCGGTATCGCCGCCCGCATTCCGATCGAGGGCAAGACCATCCTGGACTCCCGCGGCGCGGTGGTGTTCACCATGGTCCTTTTGGCGGCACTGGCCATCGTCGTCGGCGTGGTCTTCGTGGAGCAGGGCCAGCGCCGTATCCCGGTGCAGTACGCCAAGCGCATGGTGGGCCGGCGCATGTATGGCGGCACTTCGACGTACCTGCCGCTGAAGGTCAACCAGGCCGGCGTTATCCCGGTCATCTTCGCCTCGTCGCTGATCTACATTCCGCAGCTGATCACGCAGTTGGTCCACAGTGGCAGCGGGGGGCCCGGCAACAGCTGGTGGGACAAGTTCGTCAGCACCTACTTGTCCGATCCGTCCAACTTCGTCTACATCGGCATGTACTTCGGCCTGATCATCTTCTTCACGTACTTCTACGTGTCCATCACGTTCAACCCCGACGAGCGGGCCGACGAGATGAAGAAGTTCGGTGGCTTCATTCCGGGCATCCGGCCGGGACGCCCGACCGCGGACTACCTGCGCTACGTGCTCAGCCGGATCACGCTGCCGGGCTCGATCTACCTCGGCATCATCTCGGTGCTGCCGAACCTGTTCCTGCACATGGGCAGCTCGGGCACCGTTCAGAACCTGCCCTTCGGCGGCACCGCGGTGCTGATCATGATCGGCGTCGGTCTGGACACGGTGAAGCAGATCGAGAGCCAGCTCATGCAGCGCAACTACGAAGGGTTCCTCAAGTGAGAGTCGTACTGCTGGGACCGCCGGGGGCCGGCAAGGGCACCCAGGCGGCGAAGCTGGCGGAGAAGCTGGGAGTCCCGCAGATCTCCACGGGCGATCTGTTCCGCCACAACATTGCCGAGGGCACCGAGCTGGGCAAGCAGGCCAAGCAGTACCTCGATGCAGGCGACCTGGTGCCGCCCGAGCTGACCAACGCGCTCGTCGAAGACCGGATCGACCAGCCCGATGCCGCGGGCGGCTTCATCCTCGACGGCTACCCCCGCTCGGTGGAGCAGGCCGAGGCGCTGCACGCCATGCTGGAAAGCCGGCAGACCAAACTGGATGCGGTGCTCGAGTTCCGGGTCACCGAGAGCGAACTGCTCAAGCGGCTCAAGGAACGTGGTCGCGCCGACGACACCGCTGAGGTCATCCACAACCGGATGATGGTCTACCGCGAAGAGACCACCCCGTTGCTGGACTACTACCAGGACGAGCACGACCTGCATGTTGTGGACGCGCTGGGCACGCTCGATGAGGTGTTCACCCGCGCCCTGAACGCCCTGGGACAGTAGTGATCGGACTGCCGAAGCGGCGCAAAGCGGTGCCGCATCGCAGCCCGGGTGAGCTCGACGCGATGGCCGCGGCAGGCGCCGTCGTCGCTGCCGCACTGGCCGCAGTCCGCGAAGCGGCGGCCGTCGGCGTCTCGACACTGCAATTGGACGAAATCGCCGAATCGGTGATCCGGGACGCGGGCGCCACGCCGTCGTTCCTGGGCTATCACGGATTCCCGGCGTCGATCTGCAGCTCGGTCAACGACCGGGTGGTGCACGGCATCCCGACGGCGGCCGAGGTGCTGGTGGCGGGTGATCTGGTGTCCATCGACTGCGGCGCGATCCTGGACGGCTGGCACGGCGACGCCGCGGTCACGTTCGGGATCGAGACGCTGAGTGCGGCCGACGAAAACCTGTCCGCCGCAACCCGACAGGCGATGGAGGCCGGAATCGCCGCGATGGTGGTGGGCAACCGACTCAGCGACGTTTCGCACGCCATCGAAATGGGCGCCCGCGCCGCGTCGACTGAGTTCAAACGCTCGTTCGGCATCGTTGCCGGCTACGGCGGCCACGGTATCGGCCGCCAGATGCACATGGACCCCTTCCTGCCCAACGAGGGATCGCCGGGCCGGGGACCGCTGCTGGTGGCGGGCTCGGTGCTGGCCATCGAGCCGATGCTGACCCTGGGAACCGACCAGACCGTGATCCTCGAAGACGAGTGGACCGTCGTCACCGCCGACGGATCCCGCGCCGCGCACTGGGAGCACAGCGTCGCGGTGACCGAGGACGGGCCCAGAATTCTGACCCGCCCGGCCGCCGGCTGACCCGTCGGGGATTTGAACCAAACTCCCCGCTGAACCGTGTCACCACGGTGAAGGTGCGAGCCTTGAACGCGCCATCAGCCTTGCGCATCCTTGTGGTCGGAGCAGGCGTGGCGGGGATTTCGCTTGCTCGCGGGCTGGTGCGTGACGGTCACGACGTCACCGTTTTCGAGCAGCGGCCGCACCTTCAGGCCGGCGGGGGTGCCGTGACCATTTGGTCCAACGGCGCGACGGTGCTGGGACAGCTGGGCGTGGATATGGCGGGAGCCGGGCAGCCGTTGTCGGCGGTTGAGGTGACGACGTCCACCGGTCGCCCGCTGGCCACGCTCGACATGACCGCAATGGCGCGCGGGCTGGGCGCACCGGTTCGGATGGTTCCGCGCCGGGTGCTGCTGGAGCGCCTGCTGGAGAACTTTCCGGCCGAGCGCATTCGGTGCAATGCCCGCGTGGTGGGCGTGAGCGCTACCGAGGGCGAGGCGCGAGTCGACTTCGAGGACGGCAGCTCGGTCAACGGCGATCTGTTGATCGGTGCCGACGGGCTGCATTCGATGGTGCGGGATCTCACCGACGCGCCGCCGGCCAAGCCGACCGGCTGGAGCAGCTGGCAGGGCCTGGTCAGCCTCCCGGACCTGGTCGCCGACAAGCGGGTGGCGCTGATGACTGTCGGCAAGCACGGAAACCTCGGACTGTGGCCGGCCGGTGGCCCTGAACTGCAGTGGTGGTTCGACCTGCCGTGGTCACCGGACTTCGTTCGGCCGGCATCCCCGATCGACATGATCCGTCAACAGTTCGCCGGCTGGTCCGCGCCGGTCGATCGGGTGCTGGCTGCCTTGACCGACGACGACCTGGCCGGCTCGCCCTACCCGCACTTTCGTCATCCGGCTCCCGGGGCAGGCCGGGGTGCGCTCACCCTGATCGGCGACGCGTGGCACACCATGCCGCCCACCATGGCGCAGGGAACCAACCAGGCGCTGCTCGACACCATGGTGCTGTGCAAGGCGCTGGCCGATCTCCGGCCGGCACCGTCACCTGATGATCTGGCGCGCGCGCTGCGCTGGTACGAGAACACTCGCCGCCGCAAAGTGGCGGCGGTGTCTCGGGTGACGGCGCTGCAGCTGTCCCACAGTGAGTTGGTGCTGCGACCGGCGGCGTTCATCCCGGACCGATTGCACACCTGGGGGATGACCATGTTTTTGCGCTCGGTCAGTCATCGCCGGATCTCGGCCGAGATCAGCCGCGGCCTCGGGCTAGCCGACATCGGTCGCGTCGCCAACCAGACAACAGATCGCAGCCATTGAGGAGGGCGGACCGATGTCGCTTCCCGCGGACGAAGATGTGGTCGCTCGCCCCGCCCCGCCGGCACCGGCCGATCCGGTGCGGGTGCGCGGTGAGTTCGACAGGCCCTCGCGCTGGCTCTGGCTGATCAAATGGTGCGTGCTGGCCACCCCGCACTACCCGATCTTGATCGGTCTCTATCTGGCCTACGTGCCGCTGACCTTCGTTGCCGGAGTGGCGATTGCGATCACCGGGCGGTACCCGCGACCGATCTTCGACTTCAATGTGGGCGTGCTGCGCTGGTCATGGCGGGTGATGAATTACCGGTTTCCGATGAACAGCACCGACAGATTCCCACCGTTCACGCTGGCGTCGCGGCCCGACTATCCGGCCGATCTGCAGGTCGACTATCCCGAGCGGCTCGAGCGCCGGGCGGTGCTGATCAAGTGGTGGCTGTTGGGGTTGCCGCAGATCCTGATGTGTTGGGCCCTGGAGCCTGCGCTGCAGTTGCTGTGCGTGATCACGGCGGTGACGCTGTTGATCACCGGGACGATCCCGGCCGGCATGTCGGATCTGCTGTTGGGCATCGTTCGGTGGCGTTACCGGGTGGCTGTCTACGTCTCCTTGATGAGTGATGCGTATCCGCCGTTCCGGCTGGATCAGGGCGAGCGGTGGGGGAGCGATGGCGCGCCGTAATCCGCTGTTCCCGTACGTGTATCGGCTCGGAATGCCGTTCTTCGACCGGCTGTTCTATCGCCGCTACCGACAGACGGCCATGAGCTATGCCATGGGCCGGTTGCTGATGGTCGGCCTCGGGCCCGGAGCGGACCTGATGTTTCTGCCCGCGGCGGTGACGTCGGTCGCGGCCATCGAGCCGGAGCCGGCGATGCGTCGGATGGCCGCCGCCATCGCCCGCCGCCACGGCATCCCGGTGGATATCGTCGATGGAGTCGGCGAGTCGATTCCCTTCCCGGACAACAGTTTCGATTCGGTACATGTCGGGCTCGTGCTGTGCTCGGTCGACGATGTCGATGCCACTCTCGGCGAGATTCGCCGGGTGCTGGCCCCCGGGGGCCGGCTGGTGGTGCTCGAGCATGTCCGCGGGGATGGCGCGATGGGCCGATTTCAGGATCTGATCGCGAAGCCGTGGGCATGGCTGGCGTCCGGCTGCCGGCCGAACCGCCGCACCCTTGATGCCATCGCCGCAGCCGGATTCGACACCACCGGGCTGTCCAGTATCAGGCGGACCCCGGTGCCGCCCCCGTGCACACCGCAGCTGCAGGGGTTCGCCACTGTGCTGCGTCAAGAACCGCCGATCGGTGCGAACGTGGGATAGGTAACGTCGAGAGATTGGAGTTCCCACCATGATTAGTTCAGTTGCGAGCCGCCGCCGGGCGGCGGTGGGTGTCGGAGCAGCCTTGGCCGCTGGGCTTGCCCCATGGGCGATCAGCCCCCCGGCCTACGCGGACGGGGGTGGCCGCAGTGTGGGCGCCGACTCCTGGCTCTTCGGTGATGTCGGAGACCCGGGTGCCGCGTTGTCCACCGTGGTCGACGACCCGGACTTCATCAGTCACACCAGTGATTTCGGGTTGTTCACCCTCACCTCGGCGGGCGACCCCGACGACGACAACTACGTTGCGGTCGTCCTGCAAACGTCACTGTTCACCGATATTTTGACGTCGGGAACCGACCCGGAAGACAACCTGGGATTCGGGGCCGCGAGCATCGGGGTGGCCGGGGAGACGGTCAACACGTTCATGGTTCCGAGCGATCCGGCGCTGGACTCTTCGTTCTCGTTGCCGTTCACGGATCCCTTAGCTCCGCTGTTCATCGACCTCATCCAGCTCGGTCTGGTCTGAGTCGGAACACTATTCGCTGGCCACCGCGTCGATGATGTTGAGCCGGGCGGCTCGTCGTGCGGGCGGCACCGAGCCGAGCAGGCTGATCGCCACCGCGCCCACGGCGTAGGCCGGTGCCACCGCGCTCGGTTGGAACGTGACGGTGAAATTCATGATCTCAGCGCTGACCAGGCTGTAGAGCCACTGATCGGTCAGACCGATCACCAGCCCCGCCAGGCCGCCGATCACGCCGATACCCGCCGCTTCGGCCAGCACCATCTGCACGGTGAAGCGGCGATTGGCGCCGATCGCCCGCAGTACGCCGATCTCGCGGCGGCGTTCGAGCACCGAGAGCGTCAAGGTGGTGAACAAGGCCACCGCGGCGACGAACACCACGATGAGCAATACCGCGTTGGCGATCACCATGCTCTGATGCAGCGGCGCCTCCAGCCCCGCCAGCGCGGTGCGACCGTCGTAGACGTAGTTCGGCGCCGGGACAACTCGGCGGACGTCGGTGAGCAACCGCGCCGGATCGACATCATCGGCCGCGGTCACCTGCAGCGTGGTCACCGCCGGGCGATCGAACCAGGCGCGCAGTTGGTCGAGTCCAATCCCGACGGTCCCGATGACTGTCGAGAAGTAGGGCACCAGCGCCAGCACTGTGGCCTGCCGCGGGCCGCGGGGTGTCTGCAGGTGCAGCTCGTCGCCAACCCGCACGCCCAGGGTTGTGCCCAGGTTCTGTGACAGCACCACCCCCCGGCCGTCCAGCACATCGCGGCGCGTCTGGTCGCCGAGTGCGCGAAACAGTGGATCGGCCGACCCGGGGGAGAATCCGTCGAGCATCACCCGGGTGCCACCGATCACCGCAAATCCGTAGGCGCCCGGGCAGACCCGGGCCACCCCCGGCACCGCAGCCACTCGATCTTCCAGGCCCGGCGGCAGCGCGTCGGTGGGAAAGCTGTCCGGAGCGTTCGCGCTGACCCACACGTCGACGCCCGCGACGGGCGCGAAGATCGCGCGCGCCGAAGAGATCATGTCGTTGTCGGTCCCGGTGATGACCACGGTAGTGACCACGGCGATCAATACGGTCATGACGGTCGCCCACACCCGCCGCGGCGCACGCTCGATCGTCGCCGCCCCGACCGCGCCGACCGTTCCGAAGGTCCGGGCGGCAGCGGCCGCCGCGGTGACCAGGGACGCGGTGAGGGCGAAGCCAAGGGTGATCTCGGCGCAGAACACCGCGATCATCGCCGCCAGGGAGGTGGCGCCGCGATGGCCCACGATGATCAACAGCGACACCGCGATCACCGCGACGGCCGCAGCCCCGCTCACCGTCCGCAGCCGGCGTGGCACGGTATCGGCGGCGGACGCCCCGACGGGCGCCAATGCCTCGATCGGCGACACCTTGTAGACCTGCCGCGCTGCCATGGCGGCCGCGGTCGCGCTGCTGAGCACTGTCGCCGCGATGGCGACCGGCAGCGCGTAGCCGGGCAGCCAGTACTCGACCCGCGCTTCGAGTCCCTGCGTGATGGCCGGTGGCAGTCGGCGAATCGCCAAGTGGCCCAAAAATATTCCCAAGATCGATCCGACGGCGCCGCCCAGCACACCGAGGGTCGCGGCCTCACCGATCAAGTCGGCCACGATGGTGGAGCGCCGGCCCCCGATCGCTCGCAGCGTCGAGATGGCCGGGCGGCGCTGGGCGATCGCCATGGTCATCGTGGCGCCGTCGCCGGCGCGCGCGGCCCGCATCCGTGGCTCGGCGACGATCGCTCGCCCGTTGACGGCGGAGGTCACCGCGGTGCGTACCGCGGCGGGGTCCGTGCCCGGCTTGGTGGTGATCAGTATCGAATCGAGCTGGCCTACCCGTCCGGTGATGTTCTGCGCCAAGGCAAGTGGGGCCAGCACATAGTTTCCGCCGTTGAGATCGGCCAGATGCTTGCCGGTGAGCACCTGTGTCACCGTGACCCAGGTTGTGCCCAACCGGAATCCGTCACCTTTGCCGTGGCCGACGCCGGGCCCGACCTGCACGCCGCTCGGTGTCCCCGATGGCCCCGTCGGTGGATGAGCGAGCGCATCGGCCAACGCGCCGGCCAGGGCGACACTGCTGGCATCCGCGCCGAACAACAGCATCGTCCCAGCGGCCGTGGGGGTGGCCGTGCGGATCAGCGGCGCCGCGGTCGCGACGCCGGGAACCCGGGCTACCTCGGCTTCCAGCGAGTCGGGAAATCCGGCATCGGTGACGCCGGACACCTCGAGTGTGGCGATCCCGGCGATCCCGTCGGAGAGTCGATTCACCGAACCGGTGATCGACCCGAAAATGCCCAGCACCGCAACCAAATACATCGCCGACACGGCCATGACGGTGATCGAGGCGAGGGTGCGCCGCCGGTGGACGGCCAATTCGCGCAGACTGAACAGCCGAAGGCGGCTCGCGGTGGCGGCGATCGCCGACATCATCGCCGGACCGTCGCCCGTCCATTGCGCGGCGACCCGCTGCGTTCATTGGGCGCCGACCCACTGCGCTCGCCGCTGTCCGAGCCGACCCGGCCGTCCTGCAGGCCGATCATCCGGTCGGTGGCCGCCGCGGCGTCACGGTCGTGGGTCACCATCACCACCATCCGGGCGCGGCCGCCCTCGTGTGCCACTTCGGCCAGCAGCCGCAGAATCGCAGCGCCCGTTGCGGAGTCGAGATTGCCGGTAGGTTCGTCGGCGAGAATCAGCGACGGATCCATCATCAGGGCCCGTGCTATCGCGACGCGCTGTAACTGGCCGCCGGACAGCTCCGCCGGCCGGTGCTCGACTCGGTTACCGAGTCCGACCCGCTCCAGCAACCCGATCGCATCGCCCTTGACCCTGTCCAGTCGGCTGCCGTCGAGGAGCTTCGGAACGGCTACGTTCTCCCACGCCGACAGGGTTGGGAGCAGGTTGAAGAACTGAAAGACGAAGCCCACCCGGTGCCGGCGAAACGCCGACGCCTGCTCGTCTGCGAGCTGGCCGATCTCGGCGCCGTCGAAGATGACCGAACCGCTGTCGGGGCAGTCCAGTGCCCCGAGCAGGTGCAGCAGCGTGCTCTTGCCCGCACCCGAGGGCCCGACGATCGACACGAACTGACCGCCGGTGAGATGCAGGTTGATCCGGTCGAGTGCCCGCACCCGTTGGCCGCCGATCCGGTACTCGCGGACGACGTCGCGCAGTTCGATGGTCAGCTCGCGCAGGCGCGACTGATCCCGGTGCAGACGAAGATCGGTGTGCAAGGGCGTCACTCCCTATCCGCGGGTTCTGATCCTTGACACGCGTGGCGAGGCTGTGTGGTTCAGCGCGGGGACCGGGTCGCCGGGAACTGCAGCTGCGGACGCCTAGGAGGCCGCGGCGTCGAACAGTGCGCGCAGGGTGGTGTGGATCTGGCGGACGGCATCGTCGATGCCCCCCATCGGCTGCAACAGATGACTCAGCGTCAACCGGACATCGACCTCGACGATCGAATTCAGCTGCCGGTCGATCGCGTCCGGCAGGTCGTGGGACGACCGGACCGCGGCCGCCATGGCCTCGACCGCACCGGCCAGGATCGGTGTCGGTCCCAGGGTCAGCAGCGGAGTCAGGCCGGCCTCCGCGTCGTTCTCGCGGGTCAGCGTCGCGGTGACCAGGGGATCATCGGCGGCGGCGCGCAGGGTGAACGCGGCGCCGGCGGCCAGGCCGGCGGCGACGTCGTCGGGGTGGGACTGAATGGCCGTGATCACCCCGGTGATGAATCGGGTGGTCTCGCGCTGAACCAGGGCCTCGCCCAGGGCCTGCTTTGCGCCGATCTCCTTGTACAGCACCTGCCGGCTGATGCCGACTGTGGCGGCGATGCGCGACATGTTCACCGCTTGCCACCCCTCGGCGCAGACCAGCGCGTGGGCCGCATCGAGGATCCGGTTGTGCAGCATCTGCCGGACCTCGGCCTGAAAATTCGGCACGGCGGGCATGCATCAAAGGATAGACGACAAAATGGTGGAAATGTCGTGCAAGACGCATCTATGGTGTAGTTGTATCGGTTCCATACAGGTACTAGCTGGATGTACAGGGTCGGAGGCGGATCGGATGGTGCCGTCGTCGGGGAATGCGGACCAGGTCAAAGGTGCGCTGGCCCGGTTGTCGGGCCGGTATCGCGCGGTGATCTATCTGTCTTACTACCTCGGCTGGACGACAGCGCAGATCGCCGCTGATCTCGGCGTCGATGACGACACCGTCAAGGGCGACCTGCACGACGCGCTGGGCGCATTGCGGGCCGGTCTGCCGACGGCCGGAATCAACCGGTAGTAGCTCGGGCTACCAGCCAAGCAGCACGAGTTCGGAGCAGAAACCCGGCCCCATCGCGACCATCAGCCCGAACGAGCCCGGCCGCGGCGGATCGGCCATGGTGGCCCGCAGCACGTCGAGCACCGAGACCGATGACAGATTCCCATTCTCGCGCAACGACGTTCGGGTCCGATCTAGTGCATTGGCAGGCAGATCCAGCGCGTCCTGGACCGCTTCGATGACCTTCGGCCCGCCGGGATGACAGACATAGGTCGACAGGTCGTCGACGGACATCCCGCAGTCGGCCAGGAAGTTGCGCACATCCTCGGCCAGATATTTCTCGACGACGGTGGCGACGTCCACGGACAGCTTGATCCGGAACCCGCTGGTGCCGATATCCCAGCCCATCACGTCCTGGGTGTCGGGATAGAGCCGGCTGCGGGTGGCCAGTACTTTCGGCGCTCTCGGTGTTACCGGGCGCCGGTTCGCCCCGGTGGCGATCACGGCGGCCGCGCCGTCACCGAAGAGGCTGGCCGCCACGAAATTGGCCATCGAACGGTCGTCGCGTTGGATGGTCAGCGAGCACAGTTCGACTGCGAGTAACGCCGCCACGTGGTCGGGGTAGGAGCGCAGATAGTCGTACATGCGGGCCACCCCGGCGGCACCCGCGACGCAGCCCAAGCCGAACAGCGGGATCCGCTTGACGTCGGGCCGCAGCCCGACCCTGGTCGCCAGCCTGGCCTCCAATGTCGGTACGGCAAGCCCGGTCACCGTCGTCGACACCACGACGTCGACGTCGGCCGGCTTGACCTTGGCGGCATCCAGGGCCGCCAGCAGCGCCTGCTCACCGAGGTCGAGGGCGACGTCGATGAAGGTGTCGTTCGCCTCGGTGAAACCGCTCAGCTCGGCGTAGCGCGGCAGCGGCAACGCCAGATGGCGGGACGCAACTCCGCTGGCGTCGAAGAAGCGCCGAAACTCAGGCCCGGCGAAGTCGCCCAATGCTTGGGCCGATTCCTCTTGGCTGTATCGGTACGGCGGGAACTCAACGGCTACCGCGGCGAGCGAAGGCGTGGTGATGGTCATGCCGGAGTCACGTTGCCGAGTGCTCGACGGTTCAATTCCGCTATCGCGCTGAACCTTCCGGCCTCGGCGTTCGCGGTCGGCGACCGATCCAAGGTGGCAATTGCCGCACACCGACTTGACGGCGCCGCACGGTGCGGTAAGAAAGGGCGTGGCAGCTTCCAGTTCCTCCGGCGATCTCGCCCCAGCCGACCCGATCGCGCTGGCCCGCGCCAACTGGGAGCGGGCCGGCTGGGGTGAGGTCGCTGACGGCATGGTGGCGGTGACATCGGTGATGCGCGCCCACCAGATCCTGCTGGCTCGGGTGGAGGCGACCCTGCGGCCCTATGACTTGAGCTTCTCCCGTTTCGAGCTGCTGCGGCTGCTGGCGTTCAGCCGTTCCGGTGCGCTGCCGATCACCAAGGCCTCCGACCGGCTGCAGGTCCACGTCACCAGCGTCACGCACGCGATCCGGCGGTTGGAGGCGGCCGGCCTGGTCGAGCGGCTGCCGCACCCCACCGATGGCCGCACCACGCTGGTGTCGATCACCGCTTTGGGCCGTGCCACCGTCGCGGACGCGACGGTCAGCCTCAACCGGGAGGTGTTCGCGGACGTCGGTATGTCGGTGGAGGAGTCGCGGACGCTGTCCGCGGCGATCGAGACATTGCGGCGCAACGCCGGCGACTTCTAGCCTGAACCGCCGGACTCTCGCGCGGCGGGGGACGGGATGGGGATGACGGCGGTGACGGCGGTGCCGGCCCCCGGGCGCGACCGGATGTTGAGCCGGCCACCGACCAGCTCGGCGCGTTCGGCCATCGACAACACCCCGTAGCCGCCCATCTCGTCGCCGCCCACCGGGTGCTCGAAGGTGTCGAAACCCACCCCGTCGTCGACGATCTCCAACCGTGCGGTGTCGGGGTCGGCGGTGATCGCGAACCCCAGCCGCACCGTCGTCGCGGCCGCATGTTTGACCACGTTCTGCAGGCCCTCCTGCGCGATCCGGTACAGCGCCAGCTCGATGTGCTCGGGCAGCCGGGTTTCGGCCAGGTCGAGCTCGATCGTGAGCTGCGGGATCGACCGGGCGAGGCTGGCCAGACCGCCGGACAGGCCCAGATCGTCGAGCACCGGTGGTCGCAGCCCGCTAATCGCCACCCGGGTCTCCTGCAGCGTCAGCCCGGCAAGCTCACGAGCGGCCTCCAGCTGCGCCGACGCCTCATCCGGGTCGTTGCCGACCGCGCGGGCCGCGGCGTCCAGCCGGTAGGACAGTGTCACCAGCCGCTGCGAGATGCCGTCGTGGATATCACCGGCCAACCGCCGCCGCTCGATCTCCTGGGCTTCGATCACCTGCTCGACGAAGAGCTCGTGGGCACGTTCGCGCGCGACCAGCTGCCGGTGCAGCCGGGCCTGGTGCATGGCGCCGGCGATGAGCCGGCCGATCACCCGCAGCAGCTCGACGTCGCCGGGGGTGAATTCGCGGCGCGTCACGGTGTGCACGTTGAGCACACCCACCAGCCCGCCTGGATCGGTCTCCATCGGCACCGACACCATCGAGGTGAAGTCACGCCCACGCAGCGATTCGATCGGTAGGTAGCGTGGGTCGGCTTCCTTGTTGTCGCTGATCACCACCGGCTCGCGGTGCCGCGCCACCCATCCCGACACCCCCGATCCCAGCGGCAGCCGGATCTTGCCCACCTCGGTGTCGAACGGCGGGGTGGCGCCGGTCAGGGTCAGCGAGCGTTCGGTGTCGTCCAGGACGTGCACGAAGCAGACGTCGGTGCCGGTGGCCGCGGTGATCATCCGTGCCGCCGCGGCGGCCAGCGGCTCCACTCCGGGCCCGCTGGAGGCGGCCTGGATGAGCTCCCGCAGCAGCGCCAGCTCGTGGTTGGCGTCGACGAAATCCCGTACCGCATTGGGCTTGCGGGGGCGCGAGCGCGGCCCGCTGGTGGAGCTCACCGGTAGATGCCTTCGCGCAGCGCGGTGGCTACCGCGCCGGTCCGGTCGGATACCCCGAGCTTGCGGTAGATCGAGCGGAGATGGGATTTGACCGTCTCGTCGCCGATCACCAGCTTGGTGGCGATCCCGCGGTTGGACAGCCCGCTGACCATGTAGGCCAGGATCTCACTTTCCCGCTGGGTGAGTCCTTGGCGCGCGCCGGGCCAGAACTCGTCGCGCTGCAGTCGTGCCGCGGTGCCGGCCGCCCGGGCCGCCAGTCCGGGGTCGATCACCGTCTCGCCGCGGTGGGCCAACTCGATCTGGTGCACCAGGTCGTCGCTGCTGATGCTCTTGAGCAGGTAACCGGCCGCGCCGACGCGCAGCGCCTCGAACAGGTATTGCTCGTCGTCGTAGACCGAGAGCATCACGACCTTGCGTTCCGGGTCGCGTTCCCGCAGCGCCAGGCAGAGGTCCAGGCCGCTCTCGCCGCGCATCCGCACGTCACACAGCACGACGTCGGGGTCGGTTTCGGCGATCACCGCCATGGCCTGCTCGGCGTTGATCGCCTGGCCGATCACTTCGATCCGGTCGGCGAACGCGGTGAGCATGGCCCGCAGGCCCTCGATCACCATCTCGTGGTCGTCGACGAGGACCAGGCGCACGGGCATAGCAAGACAGTAAAGCCCATCCAGTGGGCCCGAAGAGCTGATTACCCCGCCCAGATCCCCCCAATGGGGGAGGACACCCGAGCCCGTTTCCGGCACGGTAGCTGTTATGCAGATCACAACTGAACTCGCGACATGGACCGGTCCGGGCCGCCCGTTCTGGTGGGACCAGGTGCACCCGGATGCCGAGGTATACCCCCTGCAAGCGGTGATCTTCGATCTCGATGCGCTTGCCGACGCCGACGGTGAACCCCGGTCGGGCCTGGTGGACCTGGTGTTGAGCCTGTTTGCCAGCGGCCTCTGGGTAGCGGTGGTCGGCGCCGGTCCGCGTGCTTGGGTGCAGGAGCGGGTGCGGGAACTGATCGGTGACGGCATGGCCGAGACCGTGGTCAGCGCCGACGACCTGACCGGTCCCGCGGGTGACGCCGAGCTCTACCGGCTGGCGCTGTGGGAGCTGGGCATTGTGGCCGGGGAGGCGCTGGTGATCGCCGGCTACGAGGCCCGCACCGCAGCCGCGATCGGCCTGCCGGTGATCTACGCGGGTTCCACCCGCTACGACGGGCTGCTGGCCAACGGCTGCCGGGAGTTGCAGGCGCAGCGGGTGGTCGCCCGGTTCAGCTGCCGCGAAGCGGGCTGATCTCGGCGCTGGTTACGCCGCGCCGCACGCATTGTTTGACGCTGGCGCCTCCGGTCACCGACCATGATGTGGTGCGTCGACTGGTGGTTCTGCTGTGCGTAGCGCTGTGCGTGATGGGCGTGACTTCGGTGGCCGCGCCGCTGGCCGCGGCGGTCGTCGAACCGTGGTTCGGGAATGCGGTCGGCAATGCCACCCAGGTGGTTTCGGTTGTCGGAGTGGGGCATTCGACCGCCAAGATCGACGTCTACCAGCGGACTGCCGCGGGCTGGGAAGCGGTCGCGGCCGGGATTCCGGCACATGTGGGTTCGGCGGGCATCACCCGAGAGACCAAGGAAGGTGAGCCGTCGACCCCGATGGGGTTCTACACGCTCGATTCGGCGTTCGGCACCGCTCCGAATCCCGGCGGTGGCCTGCCGTATGTGCAGGTCGGATCCGACCATTGGTGGGACAGCGACTCGGGCAGTCCGACCTACAACACCATGCAGGTCTGCAAGAAGGCCCAGTGCCCGTTCAACACGGCGGTCAGCGAGAACCTCAACATCCCGCAGTACCGGCATGCGGTGGTCATCGGCGTCAACAAATCTCGCACACCCGGTGACGGCTCCGCCTACTTCTTTCACACCACCGACGGCGGGCCGACGGCGGGCTGCGTGGCCATCGATGACGCGACGCTGGTGAAGATCATCGGCTGGCTGCGGCCGGGCGCGCTGATGGCAATCGCGAAGTAGGCGGCGGGCTCCGCGGAATCTGACGAAGCGGTAGGACTTTTGTCGGAGAGGGAACCAGCCTGGATCCTTCACCGGCGATCAGGTGTGGTCCCGTTTTGGTTGAGTCGCGATGTGGTGGCCCTCGCGGAAGCGTGCACCAAGGCCTAGTCGGCAAATCGCCGAGTCAGCTAACAGATATGGTCGAGTAATCGACTGAGCGTCAAGAGATTAGCTATTCCTCAGCGAACTATCTGCGGCGTGTGGAACGTGTTTCAGGACCACTGGGGTGGCCGTTTCGGTTTGAATGATCATCGCAATCCGATGTGTTTGCCACTTCAGTCGATCTATCCATCTTGAGCAGCACCGATAGTGCACGCACTGAATTGCGGCAAAATCGACCATTCCGGCCAATTAAGAAGATGCCATGGAGAAGTTAATGGCTCTCAGCTGTACTTGCCTACACCTGAGCCGACACCATCCGAGGAGGCATCGTGCACCTGGCACCCGGCATCACTGTCGGCCGTCCGGCGCGGTTCGGCTCAGCCATGACGCTCAGCGAATCCACCGACCACAGTGAAGGGGCAGCATCTATGACTCGTCAGCACAACACCGACGCGTACTCGCGCGACGTCGTGATTCGTCGGGGGGGGGGGGCGTCCCCCTCCCTAACTAAGCCTTGTCGTATTTACCCCCTCGCCCCCGAGTGTGGGGCACCTTCCTGGGCTCGCCACGGTTCGTGAGGTGGCGCTGATCGCCAGCGACGCCTCGTCCGATCTGTTCGCGCCTTGGCAAGACGTGTTCAACACGGCATCCGGCAACGCCTCGACGCTGTTCAACGCCTTCTCCTTTGACAATGGTGTGGGGTGGCAGCAGCTCATTGCCAATCTCTCCGGCTACGCGCAGCAGATCATCGACGACCCGGCAAACATCACCCAGGTCACCGATGAGCTTCGGGAAAGCTGGAAGGCGGTGGACTCGGCGATCACGCTGATGAACGCCAACCCCGACACCGTGGCCAGCATCATTAGGCAGACGATGGATGGCACCCCAGCTTTCGGTCACATCCTGATGTTCGGTGAGATTCCGGGCTACTTGCCGGCCGATCAGGCTGCGTCGATCACGCCGATCATCAACTTTCTGGGTTCACCAATGAGTGCCATCGTCATGGGCGCGTTAGGTCCGGGCATCAGCCCCTGGGTCGCGCTGCTGAACAGCATCACCGACGGGGACGGCCTGAACCAGACTCTGGCCAACATGACCGGCGCCTTTTTCAACGGCGCCACCCTGGATTTGAGCAGCCTGACGCCGGCAATCAACAGTCTGGGTCTTTTCCCCGCGGGCATGGCCATGACCCAGTTGGATATCGCGTTCGGTGGGCTGCTCAGTCCCGGCGGTAACGTCGCCGCGGCCCCACTCAATGTGGTCGACGCCGATGACAATGTCATCGGCCAGTTGCCCGCGATCGGTGGGTCGATCTTCAACAGTGTCGGCCTGACCTTCACCGGAGTTCCGGCCATCAACACGCTGCAACTTAACAGCGACCCGATCGGTCCGCTGGGGGCCTGGCTGGGACTGAACCAGGTCATCGCCAGCCAACTCGGCTGGGGCTCCAACTGGGACGTCATAGTTGGCGGCCCAAATGTGCCTGCCATTCCGCCGGGCTCTGATGTCGTCTTCCCCACCCTGCCCGGCAGCGATTTCTTCAGCGACTTTTTCCCGGCCGACGGCGTCGGCGCCGGCGGTGCGGCGGCCACGGACTTCGCCAGTGTGCTGTCTGACTTTTTCACCGGTCTGGGCGCCTAGACCGGGCGCGTCAACTCCACCGACAACTTCCCACTAGCCAACAAAGACTTTTTTCTCAGGAGAGGTGTTCGCACATGAATCGTTGCCACATCAGTAGCCAGGCTCGTCCGATGGGACCGCGGCGCCATCATCGGGTGGCCGGTGCAGGCAGTGTGGTTGCCGCGTTTTTAGCGTTTGGGATGGCGCCGTTGGCGAGTGCGCCATGTGCGCAGGCCGACGCCGATGATCTGTTCGATCTCGACTGGCTCTCCGGCATTTTCAGCCCCGCCGATACTGCGCTGCCACTGGATCTCGATCCGGGCTCGGCCTTGGGGTCGAGCTTCGACATGACGAGCTTCATCGACCAGTGGTTCTACACCCCGATTCACAGTGTTCTTGAGGCATGGATCAACAACCCGTTCGGTGAGATGGTCAACAACGGCATCAACGACCTCGCCGGCATGTATCTGATCGGTGACGGTGCGGCCGGGACCGTGGTCAATCCCAATGGTGGCGACGGCGGCTTGTGGTTCGGCGACGGCGGCGCCGGCTGGAACAGTGACATCGCCGGCGTCAATGGCGGTGACGGTGGGGCCGCCCTCGGGTTCTTCGGCAACGGCGGCGATGGTGGCGCGGGGGGTCTGGGCGCTGATGGCGGTGCTGGTGGTGCCGGTGCCACCTTTATGGGCAATGGCGGTGCCGGTGGCGCCGGTGGTGCCGGTGGCGTCGATGTTGCCGGGGGCAATGGTGGCGACGGTGGTATGGCGGTGGGCTGGCTGTTCGGCAACGGCGGAATCGGCGGCGCCGGCGCTAACGGTGTTGCCGGAACCTTCGCCAACGGCGGCACCGGAAACGGCAGTGCCGGCGGTAACGGCGGTACCGGTGGTGCCGGTGCTGATGCTGCCGACGGCACCGGTGGCTTGGGCGGTGCCGGCGGTGACGGCGGTGCCGGCGTCGCCCAGGGCGGTAATGGTGGTACCGGTGGTGCTTCCGGTGCGTCCACTGACGCCAACGCCGGTGCAGTCGGTGGGGCCGGCGGTCGGGGCGGCGACGCCTCCGGTGCTGTCGGCGTTCAGGGCGTGGCCGGTAACGGCGGCACCGGTGGTGCCGGCGGCATCAGCAACAGCGGGATCGCCGGTGCCGGCGGTAGCGGTGGTGACGGCGGTAACGGCGGCACCACCGACGCCACCATCCAAACCTTCGGCGGTAGCGGCGGTGCCGGTGGGGCCGGCGGTGCCACCAGCGTCGGTAGCGGCGGTACCGGCGGCAACGGCGGAAACGGCGGCGATGGCACGGTCGGTGCCGGCGGTGGCCTGCTCGCCGGCACGTACGCGGCCGGCGGTAACGGTGGCGCCGGTGGTGGCGGCACGGCCATTACCGCCTCAGGGATCGGTGGCCACGGTGGTGACGGCGGTAGCGGTGGTACCGGAACCGGCTGGAAAGACGTCAATGGTGTCGTCTTCACCGGCGCCCCAGGCACCGTCTACAGCGTGGGCGGCAACGGCGGCGACGCCGGCGCCGGTGGGTCCATCTTCGGTGGATCCGGGTCTCCCGGAGGTGACGGCGGCAACGGCGGCAACGGCGCCACCACCGGTGTGAGCGTGGGCGGTAATGGCGGTGTGGGCGGCTATAGCCCCCACGGAGCCGGCGGTGCCGGGGGTAGCGGGGGCAGCGGTACGGCCACCGGCGGTAACGGCGGTGACGGCGGTAACGGCGGCAATGACCTGGCGGACAGCCCGGGGCTCGGCGGTGACGGCGGCGCAGGTGGCGCCAGCACAGGGAGCACACCGATACCTACGAACACCCTCAACCTGTCCAGCCAGGGCGGTAACGGTGGTAACGGTGGCGCCGGCGGTGCCACCGGGGACAGCGGTGGTGCAGGGGGCGACGGCGGTAGTGGTAACGCCGGCAACGGGGGTAATGGCGGTAATGGCGGTACCGGCGGTCAAGGCGTTGGGGGGGTTACCGGCGCTATCGGGCGGTAACGGTGCCGCTGGCGGTAATGGCGGTAATGGCGGTAATGGCGGTAACGGGCCTCTGAGGGGCGGCGCTGCTGGGGCAGCCGGTACCGGCAGCGCTGGCGGTGCGGCCGGAACCGGCAGCCCTGCAGGCCAGGACGGCGATGGCGGCAACGATGGCACGCCCGGCCAGCCCGGGCAAAAGATCACTCCCTGAGACCGACCATGAGAGATCGCTCCGCCACGGTCGTCGGGTCCGCTCTGGGCCCGGCGGCCGTCGGGGTTTCCGAGCTGCGTGAGGAGATTATGGTCACCGCGAACACCCTGGTTGACCTCTTGCAGCGCCAAGCCGAACGGTATGGCGAGAAGGTGGCGTTTGCCTTCTCTTACAACGGAGATGGCGAGGACGAGAGTCGGCTGACCTTCCGCGAGTTGGACGTGAGGGCGCGGGCGCTCGCGGCCCATCTGCAACGGCAGGGTGCGACCGGTCAGCGGGTGTTGGTGTTCTGTCGCCCGAGTCTGGATGCGATCACCGGATATCTCGGTTGTCTGTATGCCGGTGCGATTGCGGTGCCGGCGCGTGAGCGGGTTGGCGCCGCGATGGTGGACGCGATCCAGGCGGGACTCGCCGAACACCATGGGATTCAAGCGGTCTCGGTGGTTCTGGTGCCGCCCAGGAGCATTCCCGTCACGTCCAGCGGCAAGGTCCAGCGCAGTGCCTGCCGGCAGTTGTTCCTCGACCGTGGTTTGGAAACGGTCGCCGAATGGTATGGGCCCTTGCAGCCGGCCCCGCCCGCCAACTCAGAAGAAGCACACATGGCTGAGCTCATGCACTTGGTGTTGGCCCGGCGAAATGCCGGGGCGGGCGGGGGCGGTGGTAACGGTGGCATCGGCTAACGCTGGCCACAGCGGGTCGCCCATCACGGTGCCGACCGCGGACACCCTGGTGGAGTTGGCGCGGCAGCAGGCCGCGCGGTATGGGGAGAAGGCGGCGTTGAGCTTCTCCTATCACGGTGATGGCCGGGATGGTTGCGTGTTGACGTATCGCGAGTTGGATAGCTGTGCGCGGGCGATCGGGGCGGCATTGCAACACGTGGGTGCTGCGGGGTGCCGGGTGTTGGTGCTGTGTGGTCCCGGGTTAGACGGTATTGCAGGCATTTTCGGGTGCTGGTATGCCGGAGCTGTTCCGGTGCCGATATCGCAGCGGGTGGGGCCTCGATTGTCGGCGGTGATCGCCGATGTGGAGCCGGGCTTCGCGGTGGCCTCGCCGGAATTGCCGCGCAGTGTCAGGTCGGCGGTGGATGCGCTGGCCGGATCGGTGCGTTGGTGTTCTACCACTGATAGTGATGCCGATGCCTGGGTAGCACCGTCCGTCGACGCCGACAGCATTGCGCTGATCCAGTATTCAGCGGGGTCGGCGCACTGCCCGAGGGGTGTGGTGTTGACCCACGAGAATGTGATGGTCAACCTGGAGGCGATTACTGCGGTGGGGTGGGGTGATTCGCGGGATGTGGCGGTGTCGTGGCTGCCGATGCATCAGCCGCTGGGGTTGATCGGCGCGGTGTTGGCGGGAATCTATGCCGGCGCCAGCACGGTGTTGATGGCGCCGTCGGCGTTTATTGCCCGGCCGATGCGCTGGCTGGAGGCGATCTCGCGATACCGGGCCACGGTGACCGTGGCACCCGATGTCGCCTACCGGTTATGTGTGCAGCGCAGTACCCCGGCGCAGCGTGCGGGGTTGGATGTGTCGTGTCTGTCCACGGCGATCACCGGGGTGCAGGTGCAGCCGGTACGGGCCGCCGCCATGGGGGCATTCGCCGAGGCGTTCGCCACGGCGGGGTTTCGCGCGCAGGCGTTCCTGCCGGTGTATGGGTTGGCCGAGGCCACCCTGGTGGTTGCCGGTGGTTCGCAATCCGAGCGAGCGGTGGTGCGTCTCGTGGATCAAATTGGGCTGCAATCGGGTTGGGCGCTGGATGCCGACGCGAACGATCCAGGCGCGGTCGTCGTGGTGGGGTGCGGGCGTCCCCGCCAGCAGGTGGTGATCGTTGACCCCGACACTCGGCTGGAGTGTGGGCCCGATGAAGTCGGCGAGATCTGGGTCAGCGGGCCCGGCGTCGCCCGAGGCTATTGGGGCGCACCCGCTCAGACGGATCGGATTTTTGAGGCGTTCCTGGCCGGCAGTGGTGAGGGCCCGTTTCTGCGCACCGGGGACCGGGGGTTCCTTTGGGGTGAGGAATTGTTCATCACCGGGCGCTGCCCGGATTTGGTGGTGCTGGGAGGGGTGCACTACTACCCGAACGCTCTTGAAGCGACAGTGCAGGACTGTCATTCGGTGTTGCTTTCGGGGCGTGGCGCGGTGTTCGCTGACGAATCCGAAAAGTTGGTGGTCGTCCAAGAGGTCAGCTGCCCGGTCGGGGAAGCCGAACTGGCTACGCTGGTGCCAAGGATCCAGTCGGCACTGCTCGAATCTTATGGTGTTCAAGCGGATTCGATCGTGCTGGTGGCACCGATGGGACTCCCCACCACCCCAAGTGGTGAGATCCGCCGTGCCGCCTGTCGATGGCAGTACCTCGACGGTGACCTCGACACCCTCGCGCACTGGCACGCACCGGGCCCAGCCCATACGCCGCGGGAGGCCAACGTCGTCGAACTCACCGAGGGCGTCACCGCCCGGCGGCAGCGGGTCTGCCACTCGTGATCCGCGGAAAGCGTCGGGCGTGATGGCCGGTTTCCTTACCGGCCGAAATGCCTGTAAAGTAACGGAATTGGATCTGGCCGAACACAAGTCGTGGCAGCACTATCTGGCGACCGTGTTACGCATGACCACGCTGCTCAACCGGGAACTCACCGAGGTGCAGGCGTAGCGGCTCGCGGGCGGTCATGGATTCGTCGCGCTAGGCCAACGCAACATTCGGGGGCGTGTGGGGATTCACGGAAGAACGGTGAAGTTCTCGGTATGGCACGGACGGACGACGGTGAAGTGACGGCGGTCGACGGTCGCGATCTCACTGATGCCCAACCGTTCTGCTGTGGTCACCACGGAGGCGTCGACGGTGCCAAGTGGCAGGTCTCGGTATCGCGCAACAAGCTCAGCGATCCGCAGCCAATCTCCCGCGGCTACTGGTTCGACGGCGAACGCACCGTCGGCCAAGTCGCCGAGGAATCGCACCTCAGGTTCGGCACCCAGTCGGGTGCCCAGCAGATAGGCCACCTCGGTGATGACGAGTGTCGGGACGATCAACGGACCCGGATGGGTCTGTAGAAGTTCCAGCGACGCCGCATGGTGAGCATCGTCGGCGTCGACGTAGGCATATAACGGGCCCGCATCGACAACAATTGCCCCTATGGTCCGACCTCGGCAGCCAAGATCTCCTCGATACGCTCGGAGACATCGCTTCGACCGCTACGGCCGGCCGCCGCAGCGTTGAGGCGCCGACGGCCACCGGTCGTGCCAAGGTATGCCTCGAGCGCTTCACGGCTAACGTCCGAGATGGTCAAATTCCGTCGCTTAGCCTCGTGCCGCAGCCGAGCATCCAACGCGTCAGGGATCTTGACCGTCGTCCGTTTCATGTATGCCAGCATACCCAAGGTGTCCATCGCGCGCCGGCCAGAAGCGTGATCGTTCAGGCCGGCGGGGCGCTCAGCTGCCGCGCAGCAGGTTGATCACCGCGCTGAAGTCCTGCGCGCCGTGTTCGGCGGCGAAGTCGCGGTAAATCTGGGCGGCATGGCTGCCCAGCGGAGCAGCGGACCCGGTCGAGGCGACCGCGTCCATCGCCAGGCCCAGATCCTTGTTCATCAGTGCGGTGGCAAAACCCGGCTCGAAATTCCGGTTCGCCGGGGAGGTGGGCACCGGGCCCGGGACCGGGCAGTTGGTGTGCAGTGCCCAGCAGTTTCCGGTGGCGCCGGTCATCACGTCGAACAGGGCTTGGTCGGCTAGGCCCAGCTTTTCGGCCAGCACGAACGCCTCGGCGACCGCCACCTGCTGCACGGCCAGCACCATGTTGTTGCAGATCTTGGCGGCTTGGCCGGCGCCCGCCGCGCCGCAGTGGATGATCTTGGCGGCCATCGGTTCCAACACCGGGGTGGCCCGCGCCACGGCGGTGTCCTCGCCGCCGACCATGAATGCCAGCCGCCCGGCGACCGCACCGGTCACCCCGCCGGACACCGGCGCGTCGAGCTGGGCCAGTCCATGGGACGCGGCGAGGGCGTGTACTTCGCGGGCGTCGGCGACCGAAATCGTCGAGCTGTCAATGAACAACGCGTCCGGCCCGGCCGCGGGCAGGATTTCGGCATAGCAGCTCTTCACCGCATCCCCGTGCGGCAGCATGGTCACCACCGCGTCGGCCCCGGCCACCGCCTCGGCGGCACTGGCGTGAATGCTCACGCCGTGCTGCTCGGCGGCCGCGGCGGCCGCCGGCACCGGGTCGAAGCCGCGCACGGTGTGCCCGGCGGCGACCAGGTTCGCCGACATCGGCCCACCCATGTGACCCAAGCCGAGAAACGCGACGATTGCCATCTGTGCTCCTTTGGCGGCGAGTTACTGACCCGAGCGGACGCGGGCCGCCTCGGCCCGGCCGATCACCAGCCGCATGATCTCGTTGGTGCCCTCCAGGATGCGGTGCACCCGCAGATCCCGGACGATTTTCTCCAGACCGTATTCGCGCAGATATCCGTATCCGCCGTGCAGCTGCAGCGCTTGGTCGGCCACCCCGAAGCAGGCGTCGGTGACGTAGCGCTTGGCCATCGCGCACAGCTGGACCTTGTCGGGCGAGTTGTTGTCCAGTGCGGTCGCCGCGCGCCACAGCAGCAGTCGCGAAGTTTCCAGGGCGGTGGCCATGTCGGCGAGGGTGAATCGGATCGTCGGTTCGTCCAGCAGCGCCTTGCCGAATGCCGTCCGATCGGCCAGGTAGCTGCCGGTCTTGTCGAACGCTGCCTGGCCGCCGCCCATCGAGCAGGCAGCGATATTGATCCGGCCGCCGTTGAGGCCGTTCATCGCAATAGCAAAACCGGAGCCGCTTCCGTCGGGACCGCCGAGCATCGCCTCGGCCGGCACCCGCACGCCGTCGAAGATCACCTGCGCGGTCGGCTGGGAGTTCCAGCCCATCTTCTGCTCGGCGGCGCCGAAACTCAGCCCTGGCGTGTCCTTTTCGACGATGAACGTGGAGATGCCCCGAGGGCCGTCACTGCCGGTTCGGGCCATCACCACATAGACGTCCGAGACGCCGGCACCGGAGATGAACTGCTTGACCCCGTCGAGCACGTAATCGTCACCCGAGCGCACCGCGCGCGTGCTCAAGGCACTGGCATCCGAGCCCGCCCCAGGTTCGGTGAGGCAGTAACTGGCCACCACCTCCATCGACGCCAATCGCGGCACCCAGCTCTTGCGCTGGTCTTCGGTGCCGTAGCTGTCGATCATCCAGGCGCACATGTTGTGGATCGACAGGTAGGCCGCGATCACCGGATCGGCGATGGCGAGCTGCTCGAAGATGCGCACCCCGTCCAGGCGGCGCAACCCGGAGCCGCCGACGTCGTCGCGGCAGTAGATCGCCGCCATTCCCAGCTGGGCCGCCTCCCGCATCACCTCAACCGGAAAATGGTGGGTGGCATCCCATTCCAGCGCGTACGGGGCCAGCCGCTTGTCGGCGAACGCCGCCGCGGTGTCGACGATCACCCGTTCTTCGTCATTCAAGATCGTGTTCATCGGCTCTATTCCATGGTGGGGATGTGGAATTCAGCGCCGTCCTTGATGCCCGAGGGCCAACGCTGCGTGACGGTCTTGACCTTCGTGTAGAAGGTGATGGACGCCGTGCCGTGCTGGTTGAGGTCGCCGAAGCCGGACCGCTTCCAGCCGCCGAAAGTGTGATAGGCCACCGGCACCGGAATCGGCACGTTCACCCCGACCATGCCGACCTGCACCCGGGAGGTGAAGTCGCGGGCGGTGTCGCCGTCGCGGGTGAAGATCGCCACCCCGTTGCCGTACTCGTGCTCGCTGGGCAGCCGCAGGGCTTCTTCGTAGTCGTGGGCCCGGACGATGCACAGCACCGGACCGAAGATCTCGTCGGTGTAGATCGACATGTCGGTGGTGACACGGTCGAACAGCGTCGGGCCGGAGAAGAAGCCGCCGGTCAGATCGGCATCGCCGAATTGGGTTTCGTCACTGGCCCGTTCACGGCCGTCAACCACCAGCTCGGCGCCGGCGGCCACCCCTTGTCCGATGTAATCGTTGACCCGGTCCAGCGCGGCGCGAGTGACCAGTGGCCCGTAGTCGGCCTTGGGGTCCAGGCTGTGGCCGACCCGCAGGCTATTGATTCGTTCCACCAGCCGGGACCGCAGCCGCTCGGCGGTCTGCTCGCCGACGGGCACCGCCACCGAGATTGCCATGCAGCGCTCGCCGGCACTGCCGTAGCCGGCGCCGATCAGTGCGTCGACGGCCTGGTCCAGGTCGGCGTCGGGCATCACGATCATGTGGTTCTTGGCGCCGCCGAAGCACTGGGCGCGTTTGCCGTTGGCGGTGGCCGTCGAGTAGATGTACTGCGCGATGTCGGAGCTGCCAACGAAGCCGATCGCGGCAACGTCCCGGTGGTGCAGCAGGGCGTCGACGGCCTCTTTGTCGCCGTGCACCACCTGCAGCACCCCCGGCGGCAGCCCGGCTTCGACGAACAGCTCGGCGAGGCGCACCGGTACCGACGGGTCACGCTCGGAAGGCTTGAGAATGAACGCGTTTCCGCACGCCAGCGCCGGGCCGGCCTGCCACAGCGGGATCATCGCCGGGAAGTTGAACGGGGTGATCCCGGCGACCACGCCCAGCGGTTGACGCAGCGAGAACACGTCGATGCCGGGGCCGGCGCCCTCGGTGTGCTCGCCCTTGAGAAGATGCGGGATGCCGACGCAGAACTCGATCACCTCGATGCCGCGCTGAATGTCGCCGCGCGCGTCTTCGAGGGTCTTGCCGTGCTCGCGGGAGAGCAGCTCGGCCAGCTCGTCGACATGGGTGTTGACCAGGTCGATGAAGCGCATCATTACCCGGGCCCGGCGCTGCGGGTTGTAGGCGGCCCACTCGCGCTGGGCCGCGGCCGCCGACGTGACCGCGGCGTCGACGTCGGCGGTGTTGGCCAGCGGCAGGGTGGCCTGCACCTCGCCGGTGTTGGGGTCGAAGACGTCCGTGCTGCGCTGCGACGTGCCGGACACTCGGCGGCCATCGATGAAGTGCGGAATCTGTGTGCTCATGCGGCCATCCCGTGACAATTTCAGTGGTTGAGCCGGATCGGCTCGACTCCAGAATACTAGGACATCCTAGTAATTGCGAGGCGGGGAGTCTCGGGTGAGGAGTCGCGAGGCTGGCAGTTCGGCAGCGCGGTCTTCCCTGATCGCCCCGGACTTCGCGGCGATCACGGAGTAGGGCGTGCCACCCGCGGGGTGAAGCTGCCGTGCAAGGTCAGCGGCAGGTGATGCCGCAGCCGGCCGGTGTAGACCGGCCCGGCGTCGACGTGCTTGGCGTCCAACACGGCCAGGGCGGCGCGGTTGTTCACGCCGTCCTGGGTGGCCACCAACAACCAACCGTCGTCTTCGTCGGTGCCGCCGGGGCGCGCCGCGAACACGGCCTCGTGCGGCTGATGACCGTACGGGAACTGGTGGGTGACCACCGCACCGGTGGTGTTGTCGACTTTGGCCACCGCATTCGGGTACTTACTGCCGTCGGCGTCCGCGGACAGATAGGTATAGCGGTTCGGCAGGCCGGTCCGGAAGATGTTGAACGACGGGAACTCGCCGCGAACGTCGGTTATCGGCTCGTGAATGACCTTGTCGGATTTGGTGATCCGCAGTCGCAGCAACGTCCCGCCGTAAGAACCGACCTCACTGGCCCGGTCGGTGCTCAAGCTGGAGAGCTGACCGTTGAGTTCCTCCCACGTCGAGTCGTAGTGCACCAGCTCCACGATGGTGTCGGTGCCGTCCTCGTAGGTATTGGCCAGGTGCAGGTGCAGCAGCGGATCGGTGTGCAGCACTCGTGGTTTGCCGCCGTCGCGTGGCACCAGGCCGATCATGGTGCCGCGCGAGGCGTCGTACTCGATGGCGTCGATGAAGTTGCGTAGCCCGAAGCCGGCGCCCATCAGCTTGGACGTCGGGAAGATCAGCGGCGGAATCGCGAACACCAGGTGCTTGCTGGTCAGGCCCATGTCGTGGTTGAACATCGCGAAGGGCAGCTTGAGCTGGCCCAGCCGGTGCAACGTGCCCAGGCGGTCGACGCGGTAGCAGATCAGTTTCGGAAACGGCACCATCGCCAGGCCGAAGTTGAACATCTCCTTGGTGTCCGGGTCCCACTTGGGGTGCGCGGAGAACGCACCCAGCCACTTGAGCTCGCCGCCGAAATTGTGGATGCCGACGGTGTCGAGCGTGTCGGGATCGAGCTCGGTGGGCGGGCCGCCTTCCCACAGGGCCAGCAGCTTGCCGGCGTGCATCACCACGCTGGTGTTGGCCACGTTGGCCGGAAACCGCAGCGCATTGGTGAGCACTCCACCGGGCCGCATGGTGCCCAGCGCCCGATAGGGCGCACCGCGGGAGGTCAACGATTTGCGGTAATGCTTGGTCCGCACATACCTGTTGCGGTAATGCACCGACCCGTCGGCGATGGAGAACAGCGACAGCATCCCGTCGCCGTCGAACAGGTGACCCAGCGCCTGTCCGCCGGCGTCGAGCTTGCCGGCACCGTTGCGGTACAGGGTGCCCTGCAGCGCCTCGGGCAGTGCGCCGTCGTAATCGTCGATGGTGTAGTCGTATTCGTCGTAGAGCGGGGTGTACGCGGCGAAGTCGGCGCCGGCAGTGTTGGTCACAATCGCTCCTATCTGGTGGGGTGGCTCGCGGCGGCGAACAGCTTCTCGCAGGCGGCCTTGCCGGCCATCAGGCACGAATGCTCTTGTGCCGTAACCGTCGCCGTGGCGGTGTGCATCGCCGCATACACCAGGGCGCAGTCGCCCACTCGGGCCAGCACGGAACGCATGATCCAATCGTCGCGCAGGGCAGTGCTCTTGCCAATCATGGCGACTCGACTTTTGAGAACTTCCATCGGCCGGCGCAGGTTCCTCGGTGCGAGCGGGTGTGTGACCAAGGCTACCGCCGCCAGCCGATGTGATGATCGCAACTTAGGTTAGGCAACCCTATTAATTACTCGCGATGCGTGCTAAAGCTTATGGGGTTCCTGTTCAACCCATACGTCCTTATTGGCGATGGCACAGAAAGCTCGAGGAGACGATATGCGAACAGCGTTTCGCCCGGTTTCGCCCCTGATCGCCGCCGTGGCGGTGCTCGGCGCCGGGCTGGCTAACGTAGAGCCGCTGAGGCCGGCTTCAGTGGAGGTGCAACGACTCGCGACGCAGCTGGTTGCCGATTCGACACCGAGCTTCAGCGACTCGACCACCGTGGACTGGTCCCAAATGCTGAGCGCCGCGAAAGGGAACGTCGACGGGCTGTGGGACCGTTTCGAGGCGCACCCGTTTGCGGACCTGACTGCCTGGTCGCACATTGAAGGCGGTTACGCCGACATGATCAAGGATGAGATCGGGCAGTCGCTGGCCGGTGTCCAGGGCATCTGGAGCGGCGACGGCTACGCGCTCGGCCTGGAGCACGTGTTGCCGCAGGTAGCCGACATGCTTCACAACGGTGACGCGTTCGGCGCGTACAGCCTGGTCAACGCGGAATTCCTGTACGACTTGCTCAACGTCACCGCGCCGTTCTTCGACCGGGTCGAGTTCTGGGGTAGCGGTGAATTCATTGCGGGCGCATCGGGTATCCCCGCCGATTTCCTGCACCACATGGGTGACGCCGCTCATGTCTTCGCCGACTACATGCTGTGGGCCGGGCTGGCCAACGCGGTACTGGCACCCGCTATCGGCGCCATATTTCAGACCATCCAGACCGCCGACGGCATCAACGACCTGTTCCGGGCTGGTGACACCACCGGCGCGTTGACTGCGTTGACGAATTTGCCTGCGACCGTAGCGAACGCGTTCCTCAACGGCTATGCAGCTCCGGCCGGTGGCGAGGAGGGCACGTTCACCGGCCTGCTCACCGCCGGCGGCATCTTTGACCAGCTGTTTGTCACCATCCCGCAGCAGGTCGCCGACGCGCTCAACGGCACTGCCGCTGACCCGGGCGATGCTGCGGCGAGCCTCGACGCCACGGCCGGACTCGATGCGCTCTGGGCCTTGCTGAGCTGATCCGACTCATTCCCAGATGGGTAGCAGTCCGGCGGATCGAGCGTCGGCCAGCGACGGCGCCTGGGCGTCCCGCTCGGAGAGCGTCAGCGGATGATCGGCCGGCCAGTCGATGCCGATCGCCGGGTCCGTGGCGCAGATGGTGTGCTCGCGCTGCGGGTCGTATTCGGCCGAGCACAGGTACATCACCGTCGAATTATCCTGCAGCGCAAGAAATCCATGCGCCAGACCGGCAGCGAGATACACCGACCTACGGCCCAGGGCGTCCAGCAGCACCGCATCCCAGTGGCCGTAGGTCGGTGAGCCGACCCGGATGTCGACGACGACATCGAACACCGAGCCCGACACGCAGGTGACGTACTTGGCCTGCCCGGGCGGCGCCTGGGCGAAGTGCAGACCGCGCAGCACCCCGGCGCTCGACACCGAACAGTTGGCCTGGCGCAGGTCGAATCGGTGCCCGGCGAACGCCGTGAATTCGCGGTCGGTGAACCACTCGAAGAACACACCGCGGGAATCGGTGTGCTGAGTCGGGGTGATCTCCCATGCCCCCGGGATGGTCAGCTCGCGCGCGTCCACGTCAGCATCCCAGCGTCGCGTAGCGGGCCTCGGCGGCCTCTTTCATTGGTGCCCACCAGGATTCGTTGGCGCGGTACCAGTTGATGGTCTCGCGCAGGCCGGCCTCGAAGTCGGTGTGGTTGGGTTTCCAGCCCAGTTCGTCGCGCAACGCCGACGGGTCGATCGCATAGCGCAGGTCGTGGCCGGGTCGGTCGGAGACGTGGTCGAAGTCGTCGGGGTCGTGATCCATCAACCGCAGGATGGTCTGCAGCACACTGCGATTGTCACGCTCCCCATCGGCGCCGATCAGGTAGGTGCGCCCGATATGGCCGCTGGTCATGATCTGCCAGACGGCGCTGTTGTGGTCGTCGACGTGTATCCAGTCGCGGACGTTGGCGCCGCTGCCGTAGAGCTTGGCCCGGCGTCCGGTGAGCAGGTTGGTGATCTGGCGCGGGATGAACTTCTCCACGTGCTGATACGGCCCGTAGTTGTTCGAGCAGTTCGAGATGGTCGCGCGCACACGAAAGGAGCGCACCCAGGAGTGCACCAGCAGGTCTGCGGCGGCCTTGGTCGATGAGTACGGGCTGGACGGGTGATAGGGCGTCGTCTCGGTGAACCGGCGCGGGTCGTCGAGGGCCAGATCGCCGTAGACCTCGTCCGTGGAGATGTGGTGCAGCCGTACCCCGTGGGCGCGCACCGCTTCCAGCACGGTGAAGGTGCCGATCACGTTGGACCGCAGGAACGGCCCCGGGTCGGCCAGCGCGTTGTCCACGTGGGTTTCGGCGGCGAAGTGCACCACCGCGTCGGTATTGGGGTCGAGCTCGGCGACCAGCGCGGTGACCAGCGCGGCATCGGTGACGTCGCCCTGCACCAGCCGAATCCGATCGGCGACATCGTCGAGGGATTCGCGGCTGCCGGCGTAGGTCAACGCGTCCAGCACGGTGATCGTGGTGCCGGGGCGCTGCGCGAGTGTGCTGTGCACGAAGTTGGCGCCGATGAACCCGGCGCCACCAGTGACCAGCAGATGCATGGGGCCAACCCTAACGGTGGCACCAGCGGTGTAGTGCCCGCCAGCGGGAAATCCACGACGCCGACCAGCGCGTCGCGTCGTGAGATTCCCACTCGGGCTCAGCTTTGCGGCGTCAACCCGAGTGGACCGGCCAGCTCGGTCAATGCCGGAAGCAGGTTCTGCCAGCCACCCAGCACCTGGATGGCCACCTGATCCGCGCCGGCTTCCACGTGCTCGCCCAGGCGGGCAGCGATCTGGTCGGCGGTGCCGTGCGCCACCACCGCATCGATCAACCGGTCACTGCCCGGCGCCCGCACATCGCGGTCGCTGAAGCCCAACCTGCGCCAGTTGTTGACGTAGTTGGACAGCCGCAGGTAGAAGCCGACCGCCTCGCGTCCGGCCTCGCGGGCCGCGGTGGCATCCGTGGACAACACCACCTTGTTTTCGGGGGCCAGGAACACCGACGGGCCGACCAGCTCGCGCGCACTGGCGGTGTGCTCGGGAGTGGTCAGGTAGGGGTGTGCCCCGGCGCTTCGCTCCGCCGCCAACTGCAACACCTTGGGTCCCAGTGCTGCCAGCACGCGGCGGCTGGTCGGCACCGCGGCCTCGTCAAGGGCGTCCAGGTAGTCGGTCAGGGCGCCATAGGGGCTGCGGTACTCGGCGGTGGCCTCGGGGTGACCGACCCCGATGCCGAGCAGGAACCGGTCCGGGTAGGCGGATTCGATGCGATGGTAGGACTCGGCTACCTGCCCGGCCGGTGCGGACCAGATGTTGACGATCCCGGTGGCCACCTGCAGGGTCGAAGTCGCCGCCAGTAGCGGCTCGACAAACGCCAGGTCAGCGGCCGGCGAGCCGCCCACCCAGATTGCGCCGTAGCCCAGGCGTTCGATCTCGGCGGCCTGCTCAGGAGTGGGGGAGCCAAAAGTCCACACCGCGTAGCGGCCCAGGTCGGGCTTGAGTGCCAACGTGTCCGACATCGTGACTCCTGTGCTCGTCGCAGTTACTCGGTGGCATGCCGTTGCCGCGTGCGAAGGCGGCGTTTTTGGTGTGGGAGGCGGATGCGGGTATCGTAGGTCGACGGTGCGGCGTCCGCGTCGACTCTTGCGTGCCCAGTCTGAAATTCTTAGGGGCTCTACCTGGAATTTCGTCTCACCGGCCCACGTTTTGCAGTCGTAGTCGATGCTGCGCCTTGGCGGGCGCATGCACACGCGACAAGTAAGTCAGACACGGAGGATCGCCGGAGAGTAATGGCCAAAAAAGACGGTGCAATCGAGGTCGAGGGTCGAGTGGTCGAACCCCTGCCCAATGCGATGTTTCGCATTGAGCTGGAGAACGGTCACAAGGTGCTCGCCCACATCAGCGGCAAGATGCGGCAGCACTACATCCGCATCCTCCCCGAAGACCGGGTGGTCGTGGAGTTGTCTCCGTATGACCTGTCCCGCGGACGCATCGTCTACCGGTACAAGTAGCTCCCGACCGCCGTCGAAGTACGTCAACCAGCGATTAGAACAGGACCACAGCAGCCGTGAAGGTGAACCCCAGCGTCAAGCCGATCTGCGACAAGTGCAGGGTGATCCGTCGGCACGGCCGGGTCATGGTGATCTGCTCGGACCCGCGCCACAAGCAGCGCCAGGGCTAGCAGTCGCCGGCCCGGCGTAGCCGGGCACCAGCCACAACTGAATGCAGACCTCCCAGTACCAGTGAGCGGATAGGCCGCCCACACACGCCCGGATCGGAGGCCGGGCCCCGGAGCGGTTGGCCGGGAACGGGCTGGGATCACAACCTCCGTAACGAAGATGAAAGGGGCATGCCCCCATGGCTCGACTTGTAGGCGTCGACCTGCCGCGCGATAAGCGCATGGAGATCGCGCTGACCTATATCTACGGCATCGGCCGTACTCGCTCCAACGAAATCCTGGCCGCGACCGGTATCGACAAGGACCAGCGCAGCAAGGACCTGACTGACGACCAGCTCACCCAGTTGCGTGACTACATCGAGCGCAACCTGAAGGTTGAGGGCGACCTGCGCCGCGAGGTGCAGGCAGACATCCGTCGCAAGATTGAGATCGGCTGCTACCAGGGTCTGCGGCACCGTCGCGGTCTGCCGGTGCGCGGCCAGCGGACCAAGACCAACGCGCGCACCCGTAAGGGCCCGAAGCGCACCATCGCCGGTAAGAAGAAGGCCAGGTAATCGTCATGCCACCGAAGAAAGCGACCGGCCCCAAGAAGGGTCAGAAGACCCGCCGGCGGGAAAAGAAGAACATTCCGCATGGTGCCGCTCACATCAAGAGCACCTTCAACAACACGATCGTGACGATCACCGACCCGCAGGGCAACGTGATCGCGTGGGCGTCGTCGGGCCACGTGGGCTTCAAGGGCTCGCGTAAGTCCACCCCGTTCGCCGCGCAGCTGGCCGCCGAGAACGCTGCCCGCAAGGCGCAGGAGCACGGCGTGAAGAAGGTCGACGTGTTCGTCAAGGGCCCGGGTTCGGGTCGTGAGACCGCGATCCGCTCGCTGCAGGCCGCCGGCCTCGAGGTCGGCGCGATTTCCGATGTCACCCCGCAGCCGCACAACGGCTGCCGTCCGCCCAAGCGGCGTCGGGTCTAGGAGGACTGAAACAACATGGCTCGTTACACCGGACCCGCCACCCGCAAGTCCCGCCGTCTGGGCGTCGACCTCATCGGCGGCGACCAGGCATTTGAAAAGCGGCCCTACCCGCCCGGCCAGCACGGCCGCGCCCGGGTCAAGGAAAGCGAATACCGACTGCAGTTGCAGGAGAAGCAGAAGGCTCGCTTCACCTACGGCGTGATGGAGAAGCAGTTCCGTCGCTACTACGAGGAAGCTGTCCGTCGCGGCGGCAAGACCGGCGAGGAACTGCTGCGCATCCTGGAGAGCCGGCTGGACAACGTGGTTTACCGCGCCGGCCTGGCCCGCACCCGTCGGATGGCCCGTCAGCTGGTCAGCCACGGCCACTTCACCGTCAACGGTGTGAAGGTCGATGTGCCCAGCTACCAGGTGTCGCAGTACGACATCATCGACGTCAAGGACAAGTCGCTCAACACGGTGCCGTTCCAGATCGCCCGCGAGATCGCCGGCGACCGTCCGATCCCGGGTTGGCTGCAGGTGGTCGGGGAGCGGCAGCGCATCCTGGTCCACCAGCTGCCCGAGCGTGCGCAGATCGTCGTCCCGCTCACCGAGCAGCTGATCGTCGAGTTTTACTCGAAGTAAGACAACTCGGGGTCCGACCCCGAGTCCCCCAAACGGCATCAAATAGCGGGTGCCAGAAGGAGAAAGAACACCATGCTGATCTCGCAGCGTCCGACCCTGTCCGAAGAGGTCGTGGCCGACAACCGGTCGCAGTTCGTCATCGAACCGCTGGAGCCGGGATTCGGTTACACCCTGGGCAACTCGCTTCGTCGCACCCTGCTGTCGTCGATCCCCGGCGCGGCGGTCACCAGCATCCGCATCGACGGTGTGCTGCACGAGTTCACCACGGTCCCCGGCGTCAAGGAGGATGTCACCGACATCATCCTGAACCTCAAGGGCCTGGTGGTCTCGTCCGAAGAGGACGAGCCGGTCACCATGTACCTGCGCAAGCAGGGCCCGGGAGCGGTCACCGCTGGTGACATCGTTCCGCCGGCGGGCGTGACGGTGCACAACCCCGACATGCACATCGCCACCCTGAACGACAAGGGCAAGCTCGAGGTCGAGCTGATCGTCGAGCGCGGCCGCGGTTACGTCCCGGCCGTGCAGAACAAGGTGTCGGGCGCCGAGATCGGCCGCATCCCGGTCGACTCGATCTACTCTCCGGTGCTCAAGGTGACCTACAAGGTTGAGGCCACCCGTGTCGAGCAGCGCACCGACTTCGACAAGCTGGTGCTGGACGTGGAGACCAAGAACTCCATCAGCCCGCGGGACGCGCTGGCCTCGGCCGGTAAGACCCTGGTTGAGCTGTTCGGGCTCGCGCGGGAACTGAACGTCGAGGCCGAGGGCATCGAGATCGGGCCGTCGCCGGCCGAAGCGGACCACATCGCGTCGTTCGCGCTGCCGATCGACGACCTGGACCTGACCGTGCGGTCCTACAACTGCCTCAAGCGTGAGGGTGTGCACACGGTCGGGGAGTTGGTCGCTCGCACCGAGTCCGACTTGCTCGACATCCGCAACTTCGGTCAGAAGTCCATCGACGAGGTCAAGGTCAAGCTGCACCAGCTCGGCCTGTCGCTCAAGGACAGCCCGGCCAGCTTCGACCCGTCGCAGGTGGCGGGCTACGACGTTGCCACCGGCACCTGGTCGGCCGATGCCGGTTATGACGAGCAGGACTACGCCGAAACCGAGCAGCTTTAACGCCCAACCTCTCGAAAAGAGAGCCGTCCCGGCCCTACCTGATACGGGGGCCGGCCCCATTGAGGAGAAGTCGCAATGCCCAAGCCCACTAAGGGTCCCCGCCTCGGCGGAAAGTCCTCGCACCAGAAGGCGCTGCTGGCCAACCTGGCCACGTCGCTGTTCACTCACGGCCGGATCAAGACGACCGAGCCGAAGGCGCGGGCATTGCGGCCGTACGCCGAGAAGCTGATCACCCACGCCAAGAAGGGCACGCTGCACAACCGGCGTGAGGTGCTCAAGAAGATCCGCGACAAGGACGTGGTGCACTCGCTGTTCGCCGAGATCGCGCCGCACTTCGCGGACCGCAACGGTGGCTACACCCGCATCATCAAGGTCGAGGCGCGTCAGGGCGACAACGCCCCGATGGCCGTGATCGAGCTGGTTCGGGAGAAGACCGTGACCTCCGAGGCTGACCGCGCCCGGCGCGCCGCGGCCAAGGCGGAGAAGGCCGCCCCCAAGACCGAGAAGGCGGAGAAGCCCCCCAAGGTCGAGGAGAAGGTCGAAGAGCCGGCCACCGAGGCTACTGAAGCCACCGAGGCTGCTGAGGTCACCGATGCGGCCGAGGGTACCGACGAGTCCTGACGGCACGGCCGAAGTCGTCCGGCTTCGGCTCGACATCGCCTACGACGGCACGGAATTCGCCGGCTGGGCGGTTCAGGCGGGACAGCGCACGGTCGCCGGAGTTCTCGACGAGGCTCTGACGACCGTGTTCCGCACTCCGGTGCGGTTGTTCGCGGCCGGTCGTACCGATACCGGTGTGCACGCTACCGGGCAGGTGGCGCATGTCGACGTTCCGACTTCGGCGTTATCGCATGCCTATTCGCGGACTCGGCGTGATGGCGAGCCGGAGTTCTTGGCGCTGACACGGCGATTGGCGCGCTTCCTGCCGATGGACGTGCGGGTGTTGCGGGTGCGGCGTACTGTCGCTGACTTCGACGCCCGGTTCTCGGCGCTGCGCCGCCACTACGCCTACCGGCTGTCGACCGCGCCCTACGGGGTGGTGCCCCAGGAGGCCCGCTACATCACCGCGTGGTCGCGTCCGCTGGACGTCGACGCGATGGTGCAGGCCTCCCGAAATCTGGTGGGGCTGCATGACTTTGCCGCCTTCTGTCGGCATCGCGAGGGGGCGACCACCATTCGCGACCTGCAGCGCCTGGACTGGGTCCGCGACGGTGATCTGGTCACCGCGCACGTCAGTGCCGACGCGTTCTGCTGGTCGATGGTGCGCTCCCTGGTCGGGGCGGTGCTGGCGGTCGGTGAGCACCGGCGCGATGCCGCGTGGTGCGCCGATCTGCTGAACGCGCAGCGCCGCTCCAGTGATTTCACCGCCGCGCCGGCACGTGGGCTATCACTGGTCGGCGTCGACTACCCGCCGGACGACCAGCTGGGGGCGCGCACCATCATCACCCGGGATCTGCGGACCCGCTAGTCGTCGCGAGATCCTGCTGACGCAGGTGTCTACTCGCACTTTCCCTGCGGGAAACCGATTTCGAGGCTATCGCTGTTACAGCAGGCCGGCGACGAACGAAGCGGCCTGATTGGTCATGCCGGGGGTGTAGCCCGAATGCGCGGAGACCAAGCGTCCGGGGGAGCAGACCGGGTCACCATCGGTGCACAAGTCGATGGTCTTGAATCCGTAGGCGGGACTGTTGGTCAGCGGCTGCCCGATCTTGTTCGACGGATTGCCGAACACCGCGATCGCCGCGACGTGATCGGCGGCCTCGGGCGGCAACGGCGCGGTGAAACCGAAGCCGGGCACCGGTGCGGCGGCCACGATGTCGATGATCGCCGCGCCCTGCGAGTACCCGCCGAGGACCAGGCGGGTGCCCGGGCAGTTCTCCACCATCCACATGATGTGACCGCTGGCATCGTTGGCGCCGTCGGCTGCCCGACCGAAGTCATAGCTGGCCGGGTAGTTGACCGCATAGGCGCCGATCGATCGAGACGTCTGCCCCCGCAGGGCGCTGACCAGGCCATCGCCCACCCGGCCCAGGCCCGGCGGCTCGTTGGTCCCGCGGGCGAACACCACCTCGACGTCGGGGCAACCGTCAGCCGAGGCCGTCGGCATCGATGACGCGGTGGGGTCCATCAGCAGCGCTGCGGCAGCGGCCCCGGCCGCCAGGATGCGGAATGCCTTCATGATCACCGATAGTAGCGAAAAAAAGCGTTGACGAGCTAACTAAGTCAGCGTGGGCCTGATCACGGTGTCAGCGTCGGCGCCGGTCCCGCAGCCCGCAGCCGGCCGGCGATGAAGTTCGCCGCCTGGCTGGTCATTGCCGGGATGTAGCCGTCGGTGTGATCGGCCCATTCGTTGCCCGGCCCTTCGTGGCAGATCGGGTCACCCGGATTGCACAGGTCCAGGGCCTTGGAGCCGAACAGGGCGCTCTGTGTGCTGATCGGCCCGCCGGTGCGGTCGGCGGGGTTGCCGAAGGTGGTCACCGCCACCACTTGGTCGGCGTACTGGGCGGGCAGCTGGTTGCCCCAGCTGATGCCGCCCACCTGCGTGCCGGTGACGATGTCGATCACGGACGCGCCCTGTGAGTAGCCGCCCAGCACCAGTTGGGTGTCCGGGCAGACGTCGGCCGCCGCTTTGACCCGCTTGATCACGTCATTGGCACCGTCGCCGCCACCCAGCTGCAGCCGGCCGGCGGGGTAGTTGACCGCGTACTCGTCGACCTTCTTCGAGGTCTGCTGGCGCAGCGAGTCGATCAGGGCGCGGCCGACCCGGCCGACGCCCGGGGGCTCGCTGGTGCCGCGGGCGAAGATGACCTCGACGTCCGGGCAGTCGTAGGCGGACGCCACCGGGGCGACACGCGGCGCTACGGCCGGGAGCATCAGCAGTGCGCCGGCCATCAATGTCGTGGAAAAAATGCTGCTCAGCTGAACAAAACGCATACCCAAGATGGTACCGAAACCGAATTCGATACCTACCGGCCTGTGGATGGCCGAGCACGGTCGCACCGGTCTCACGCATAGCGTGTGACCGATATGCCCGGGCGATCGACGACGCAGCTTCAGCTCAGCGCACACCGCTTCCTGGCCCGTCGGATGGAACGGGCGCTGCGGTGCGGACAGGTGACGGGCGGCCCCGTCCCCGGTCGAGCCGCCCTGGGCCTGGGATGGCTCTTCAGCATGGTGGTAACCGCCGGCGCGGTGATGCTGGCCGTCCTACGGCCGCAGCCGGTCCTGGGTGACGCGCTCATCGTGCTGGACCGCGCGACCGGGGCGCTCTATGTCCGGATCGGCGACACGATGCATCCGGTGGACAACCTCGCTTCGGCTCGGCTGATCACCGGTGCGGCCGACCCGCGACCGGTGGACGGCGCCGCGGTCGGCCGGGCGCGGCGTGGGCCGCCGCTGGGCATCCCGGGTGCGCCGGGCGTGCTCGGGACGGCACTGCCGGGCGCCGTGACGTGGTCGCTGTGTGAGGACTCCGCCGGCACCACCCTCATCGTCGGCATCGACCCGCTGCCGGCCGCCCGCCTCGACCCGAAACAAGCGGTACCGGTCAGCTCCGAGTCCGGGGCAACCTATCTGCTCCGCGACGGGCGCCGGGTTGCGGTCGACCCTGCCGACCCGCTGCTGGACTCCGCTGCGCCGAGACGGGTCTCGGCACTGCTGCTCAACGCGATTCCCGAAGCCTCACCCGCTATGGCCTCCGATCGGGTGGAGTATCTCCGAGTGCGGCCCGCCCCGGCCACGCTGTGCGTGCATTGGCGCGCGGACGACCCCGCCGGGATCACCTTGTCGGCCGGGCTGAATCTGCCGGCGGGGGAGGCGCCGACAGTGCTGGCCCAGTCAGACGGTCCGGGCCCCGACCTGGACGGGGTCTATCTGCCGCCGGGACACAGTGCCTACGTGCGGGCGGTCGACACCGCTGGTCACCCCCGCGGAGTCGGCTATCTGATCGCCGACAGCGGGGTGCGGTTCACCGTCGATGACGACGACGCGGCGCGCAGGCTGGGGCTGCCCGCGGTGGCCGCCGGGGTGCCGTGGCCGATGCTGACTGGGTTGCCGCCCGGTCCCCGGCTCAGTCGGGACCAAGCGCTGCTGGGCCGCGACGTGGTTCCCGGCCAGACAGCGCCCGGCCGGTGACGGCTGATAGGAGCAACGCCAATAGCACCGCCGTGCTGAGAATCGCGGTGCGCAGCCCGGCGGGAGCGGGTTCGGCAGTGGGTTCCAGGCCCGGGTCGGGTCGGGGCAGCGGTGGGCCAGGCCGGGACGGTTCGAGGGAAGTGGCCACGTCAAAGGTGAGCGCCGCCAACGGGTCCACCACGCCCGCGCCGACGACATCGTCACGCCCACCCGGTGGGTGGTGGGCGGTGGCCTTGATCCGGTCCATCACCTGCCGCGGGGTCCACTGTGGGAACCGGGCGCGGATCAGCGCCACCACACCGCTGACCACCGGCGCGGCGAAGCTGGTGCCGCGCAAAGCCGAGCCGTCGAGGGTGTCGGCCATCGCATCGCCGACGGTGCTCAACGAGAGCACCGCTTCGCCGGGAGCGGCCACGTCGACCCACGGTCCGGGCAGGGTGAACGCCGAGGCGACGCCGCGGGCATCCACCGAGGCGACGGTCAGCACGTAGTCGTCGTACCAGGCCGGAGTGACAATCCTGGGTCCGTCACCGCCGCACCCGTCGTCGGTGTTGCCGGCTGCCGTGACGACGACGCTGCTCTTGACCTCAACCGCATACGCCAGGGCGGCGCCCAACGGCCGGTCGTCGAGCCCGGAATTTGCGGGCCGGCAGGCCACCGCGGAGATGTTGATCACCGACGCGCCCAGATCGGCCGCGGTACGCACCGCCTTGGCCAGGGTGTCGACATCGCCGATACCGGGCGCCTCGCCGAGGGTGCCGAACCTTGCGCTGGAGGCTCGGATGCCGATCACGGTGGCCAACGGCGCTACGCCGCTGAACCGGTCGGCCACGGGATCCGCTGCGGCCGCGATGATTCCGGCGACCAGGGTGCCGTGTCCGTCGCAATCCCGAGTGCCGTCACCGGTGGACACGTAGTCGCCGCCGCCGATCAGACCGGGCAGCCGCCGGTGCGCCGCAACACCGGTATCGATCACCGCAACCCGCTGGCCGGCACCGCGGGTGAGCGCCCAGGCCGCCGCCAGGTCCAGCCCGTCGAGCTGGGTCGGGGGACTACCCGGTCCCAGCGAGCCCACCGTGCACACCTCACGTTGCACCGTGGGGCGTGCCGGCGCAGCCGGCGCCGGGGCAGGCAACAGACTGCGGTCCACCGGCGGCGGTGCAACCGCGTTGGCCGGCGGTGTGGCCGTTGCCGCTGCGATCGTCGCGGCCGCCACCAGCCGAGCGATCCGAGTGCGCACGCGTCAGCCCAGACTCAGTCCGCGGGCAAGGCTGTACAACCCGCACAGCCAGCACGCCAGCGGCGCCAGCGAGCCGAGTGCCAGGCCCTCCACGACTTCGGCGCCACGCCAGACCAGCGGGGACCCGGTCGGAGCGGCGAAGCCAAGGCCGAGCGCGGCCGCGACCAGCACCACGGCTAGTGCCGCCGGCCACTGCCCGGTGGTGTTGCTGGCCGCGCCGAGCAGGCCGATCGCCAACGTGGCGGTGCCGCCGGCGAGCAAGGACGCGATCTGTACACCGTCGGTGTGCGAGCGGGCTCGCAGTGCCAGCGCTACACCGGCGATCGCCGCGAATACCGCGCCGACCAGGCGGGGCGCCCCGGCAATCCCCACGGCGGCACCCAGCGCCACCAATGCCGTAGCCGCCACCACCAAGCCCGTCAACAGATCGTGCGCCTCGCTCACCCGCGACGGCACGGAGTCCTCCCGACGGAACAACCCGGTGGCCGCGGCCGCCACTCGGCCGGCGGTGCGGACCAGGCCCACTCCAGCGGCAACCGCCACGGCTCCCACCCGGGGTGGTGCAATCCCGGTCACCGCGATGGCCATTCCGGCGACCGCGCCCAGTACCGCCAACCCGGCCAGGCAGCACAACGTCGTGCGCACGGTCCCGCCGCAGCCACTCGGCGGGACGGTCATCAGGGTGACCGCCCCGGCAGCCGCGACCGCCAACAGTGCGTTCGGGGCGCCGGGTCCGCCGGGTATCGCCACGAAGCCGGCCACCCCGGCTAGCCCGGACGCTGTCAATGCGGCGCTGAGCCGGCACGCCACTGGACTCCACGGGCGCTCGATCGTCCGTACCGTGGCCGCCGCCTGTTCGGCCGGATCATCGAACATCACCTGCGGAGCCGGACATTCGGCGCGGGTCAACACCAGCGTGGAGCCATCGCGGATGCCTTGTTGGGACAGGGTTTTCCCGCCGTCCAGTGCTGCCCTGCCCGGCTCGGACAGGTGATAGGGGCGCAGCGAGTGCGGGTTGGTCCGGTGCGGTATCAGATCTAGGACCGACGCGATCAGGGTCGCCACCGGGACCCCGGACGGTAGCGTCAGATCAGCGTGCGCGGTATCGGCGTGTACTGCGACGCGGTACAGGCCGGAATCTGGAATCGGCACGTCGCGTTCCCCTTTCGGCTTTGTTGGTCGCACGCTACTGATCCGGCGGGCGAGGGGCTTTCGGCTATCCACAGCTGACTTGCCGGTGCAATCGGCACTGCCTACGGTGTGCCGAGCGGCGGGTCGATCCGGTCACCGATGTCGCGCTGCGACGTTTCCTGGACGCCCACGCCACGGTGCCCGATGTTCCCATCGCGCTGATGGTGCTGGGGCCTTCGCCGCTGTTGCTGGATGGCGACACCGAGCGGGCCCGCGGTCTGCTGCGCGCGCTGATCTGTCAGCTCGCCGTGCTGCACGGCCCCGATGCATTGCTGATCGCGGCCGCCGCCAGTCAGCATCCCGGCGACTGGGACTGGTTGAAATGGCTGCCGCACCATCAGCATCCGTCGGCCGCCGATGCCGGCGGACCGCTGCGGCTGACCTACCCCGACCTGGCTGCCGCCGAAACCAGCCTTGCCGGCCGCAGGGCCGTGGTGGTCAGTGACGACGCGACCGGTCTACGGGTGGCGGAGCTAGGTTCTCGAGGCGAGGATCGCCGCCTGCACGTAACCGCGACGGCGCTGCGTGACGCCGATGGCCATCTTGGCCGCCCGGACTTTCTGACCCTTGCCGATGCGCTGGTGTGCGCGCGGCGCCTGGCAGCACACCGGCGGGTCGGCTCTAGCGGCACAGTCCGCGGATGGGCGGACCTGCTGGAGATCGGTGACATTGAGGGTTTCGACCCGCCGACGGGTTGGGCCGCCGTTTCCGCACAGCGGTTGTGCGTGCCGATCGGCACCGATGCGAGGGGAGACCCGGTGGCCCTGGACATCAACGAGGCCGCAGTGCGGGGCAGCGGACCGCACGGGCTGTGTGTCGGCGCGACCGGCTCAGGCAAATCGGAGTTCCTGCGCACCCTGGTGCTGGGCATGACGGCCAGGCATTCACCGGAGGACCTGAACCTGGTGCTGGTCGACTTCAAAGGCGGTGCAACCTTTCTCGGCTTCGAGCAGGCCAGGCATGTCTGCGCGGTCATCACCAACCTCGGTGAGGAGGCTCCGCTGGTGGAACGGATGCGCGACGCGCTGGCCGGCGAGATGCAGCGGCGCCAGCAGCAGCTGCGCGCTGCCCGGGCGCCCAGCGTCGCCGCATATCGGCAGGCGCGAACCGCGCAGCCGCAGCTGACTGCCCTGCCGGCACTGCTGGTGATCGTCGACGAATTCGCCGAACTGATCCACCAGCACCCCGATCTGCTGGACACCTTCATCGCCATCGGCCGACTGGGCCGATCGCTGGGCATGCATCTGCTGTTGGCCAGCCAGCGCCTGGAGGAGGGTAGGCTTCGCGGCCTCGAATCGCACCTGTCCTACCGGGTGTGTCTCAAGACGATGTCGGCCGCCGAATCGCGAATCGTGCTGGGCACCAACGACGCCCATGAACTGCCCAACATCCCCGGGGTTGGGCTCCTACGGACCGCCGACGGCACGGTGCGGCGATTCCAGACCGCCTACGTCTCCGGGATGTGCCCTCCTGCCCGGTCGGAATCCATCGCGGTGCGCCCGTTCACCGCCGTGCCGCTCGGTCCCGTCCGGGAAGCTGCCGATCCGGGCGGACGCACCGTGCTGCAGGCCATGCTGCAGCGATTGTCCGGACACGGGCCCGCGGCGCGACAGATATGGCTGGCGCCGCTGGGAGATTCCCCGACGCTGGGGTCACTCCTCGACGCCGACTACGCCGATCTGACGGTTCCGATCGGAGTCGTCGATCGGCCCTTCGAACAGCGTCGGACCACCCTGTCGATCCGGTTGGACGGCGCCGCTGGACATGTCGCCGTCGTGGGCGCCCCGCAATCGGGCAAGTCCACTGCGTTGCACACCCTGATCGCCGCGCTGAGTGCTACCCGCGACGCGACCCGGGTCGCGCTCTACTGCTTGGACTTCGGCGGCGGGGCACTCTCGGCGATCCGAACCCTGCCGCAGGTTGGGGCGGTCGCCGGCGTTGGGCAACCGGACCTGGTCCGGCGGGTGGTCGCCGAGATGGAGGCCATCGTGGCGCGGCGCGAAGGCCAGCGAACCGGCTGCGTCGCGGACGACCAAGGCCCGGCCCCGGACATCTTCCTGGTGATCGACGGATGGTCCGCCCTGTGCCGGGAATTCGAGCTGGAAGACCGAATTGTCGCGCTGGCCGCACGCGGGCTGTCCTTTCGTGTCCACGTGGTGCTGACCGCGTCGCGGTGGGCCGAGGTGCGGCCCGCCTTGCGGGACCTGATCGGCACGCGTATCGAGCTGCGGCTGGGAGATCCGGCCGAATCCGAACTGGATCGTCGCCAGGCCCAGCGGGTGCCGCAGGGCCGGCCCGGACGTGGCCTGACCGACGACGGCATGCACATGCTGCTGGCCCGCCCGCAGGGCTGGGAACCGATGCGGCACCACGACGGTGCCGTCGCAGCACCGATCCGGTTGCTGCCGACCGTCGTCGACCGGGCCGACCTGACCGCCGCCCCCAATAGCCTGCCGGTTCTGGGCATCGACGAGCGCGGACTGGAGGTTGTTCCCATCGATTTCGGCCGGCAACCGCACCTGCTTGTCCTGGGCGACAGTGAGTGCGGCAAGACCTCCGCGCTGCGCACGCTGTGCCGAGAACTGGTGCGGGCCCACCCCGCCGGACAGGCTCAGCTGCTGGTGGTCGACTACCGGCGCGGCCTGCTGGACGTCGTACCGCCCGGACACCTGGCCGGTTACGCGATGTCGCGGCCCGCGCTGACCACGCTGCTGCCGGATCTGATCGACCAGCTGGCCGGGCGGCTGCCCGGTACCGACCTCAGGCCGCAGCAACTGCGCGCCGGCTCATGGTGGTCCGGGCCGCAGCTGTACGTGGTGGTCGATGACCACGACCTGGTGGCTGCCGCGACCGGAAATCCGTTGACACCATTGCTGGAATACCTGCCGCATGCCGGCGATCTCGGGCTACACCTGATCGTCGCCTGCCGGAGCGGGGGAGCGGCCCGGACGCTGTACGAGCCGATGCTGACCGCACTGACCGATCTGGGCGCGATGAGGCTGATGATGAGCGGCGTGGCGGGCAGCGCCGCGGACACCCCGTGGGGTTCGGTTCGCCCGGTGCCCCTGCCGCCCGGGCGCGGCACCCTGGTGACCCGAGCCGACGGCGAGCGGCTCATCCAGGTGGCGTGGGAACCATGACCATCGGGCACCGGGCGGTGATCGAGGCCGGTCCCGCAACCATCCGCCGACGGTGCTGCGGCAGTGTCGAATCGGCCGCTGCCGCGGCGGCGCTGGAGTGGATCGATGACCCGGTCGGACTGGTCGACGGACAGCCGGTGTCGGTCCCGGGGCTGCTGCGCGACGTGCTGTCCTGCCCGCTGCCCGTTGAGTCGGTCGAACTCATCCACCCGTCGTGGTGGCCGGCCCGACGGGTGGCGGTGCTTGCCGCGGCGACGCGAGGCCTGGCCGGGGAGGTGGTCACCCGATCGCGAGCCGCGGTGCTGGCCGCCGTGTCCCATGCCGCGGTCGTCGTGGAGATCGCCGCCGGCCTGGTGGCCATCACCGGCGACGGCGGCGCCGACGTGGTCGCCGAGCCGCGCATCGGGGCCCCCGAGCAGGTCGCTGACGCGGCGGTGCGCCGGATACGTGCGGCGGTTCGGGGCCATCTCGGTGCGGTCGTGATCGACGCACCGGCCGGGAACGGCGGGGCCGGGGCGCTGGCGGGGCTGATCGAGGAGCGGCTGCGGCC
>NZ_LT546166.1:1321381-1368044 GCF_900078685.2 Mycolicibacter icosiumassiliensis
CTGCTCGATCGCCTTCCCGGTGTGAACGTCTATGGGCCGTTGGCACCGGTCAACACGACCGGCACACTCGCGCTGGCGGCAGCCAACGCGGATTTCTCCATTGCCGAAGCCGGCGTGCGGCTCGCGCGCGCCAATCGCGCGCCTCCGCCGATCCGCCGGGCCGTCGATCCGCCGGTGGCCGAACCGGCCGGTCGTGGGCTGCGGCGGGCCCCGGCCGTCCTGGTCGGCGGTGTGGTGGCGCTGGCCCTGCTGGCGCGTCACGATGCGCGGAAGGACATCGAGACTCCGGTGACTTACCTAGTGGAAAGCCATGTCGCGGTGCAGGTTCCGACGGGTTGGTCGACGCGACGGGTGACTGACGGGCCGGGGTCGGCCCGGGTGGAGGTGGTCTCGCCCAGTGACCCGCAGCTGATGCTGCACCTGACCCAAGCGCCGGCAGTTGGCGATACCCTGGCCGCCATCGCAGAGCCGTTGCAGCGGGGCCTGCAACGCGCTGACGCCGAGACGCCCGGAGTATTCGTCGGTTTCGACCCGGCCGGCACCAGCGCGGGACGGCCCGCCGTGACGTATCAAGAGATTCGCGATGGCCATCACATCGACTGGGCGGTCTTGGTCGACCGCGCCGTGCGGATCGGCATCGGGTGTCAGAGCGGCCCGGGTGGCGAGGACACGCTGCGAGCGGTGTGCGAGCAGGCGGTGCGCTCCGCCCATGCCGTCAGCTGAGGGTGTGACGTCACTGGGAGGCGGTAGGGGATTTGCGCCACTGGCTGGGTGAAATACCGTGTGTCTGGCGAAACTGCCGGGTGAAATAGGCCGCATCCGGTAGTCCGACCCGCTGCCCGATTTCGGTGATCGACAGCCGGGTATCGGTCAGCAGGCGGCGGGCTTCACCCATGCGGCGTTGGGTGATCCACTCCACCACCGTGCGGCCGGTGCGCCGGCGCACAACGGTGGTCAGATGCCCCGCCGATACCGACACCTCACGTGCGACTTCGCGTAGCGAGAGCGGTTCGGTGAAGCGTCGATCGATGGTAGCGAACACCTCAGCCAACAGTGGTTCATCTTCTTGGCGCAGACCACCGATGGTGTCCGCGGCGAGTCGGCTCAGCTTGACCAGCAGCAGGGTAAGCAGGGCCGACACCGCTTCGCGGTCTCCGTCCTGTCGTTGCGCGAGTTCGTATTTCATCGAATCGACGACGCAGAAGAACGCCTGACGATCAGTGACTGGCAGCTCTATACGCAGCAGACCGTCTTCGTGCTCATGCAGGAACAGGCAGAGCAGGGGATGCGATCGCCAGGAGAGCCACGGCGATGTCCCGTCGTCGCCGACCGCAGTCGGGTCGAAGAACACCGCGATGCCGTCGTCGGCGCATTCCACCGCCTCTGGACCGACCGTGGCGCCCACCGCGACCACGTAAACCACCCCGGTCGCCCGGTCGCACCAGATGGCCGGGAAGTTGTGGATCTGACCATGCTGGGACAGCCTTTCCTTTCCGACCCGGGCCACCACCACCGGTGGCAGATGTGGATCGATCGGATACTCGTAAACCTTCACCCCGGCGCGCTGACGCACCAATCGGGCCGTAGGAAGCATCCGCCGACGATAGTCCAAACCTGCGAAAGAACGTCCTAACTTCACAGAAAAATGAAAGTTAGCTTTAAGGCGTGCCGAGCGAGAAGCGCTGCCATTTCTTCGGATTCGCGCCCGACCTGGAGACGGGTGCGAGCGGACCCCTGTGTTCACCTGAGAGATCTCCGTGGTAAGCCTCGCCTGTCCCGCCGCACGCCAGCTAACGCCAAACCCACCCCCGGCAGTCGCCACAACCATGAGGAGATATCCCTTGCGCGCAACAATTCGCCCCTACGCGACAGCCGGTGTCGCCATTGCTGGGGCCGGCCTGATCGCGGCGACCCCGGTGGTAGCCCCGCAGTCCGAACTCCACTCGGTGCGCGACGTGGCCCTCGCCGCTTCCAGTGCCTGGGACGAGGTGTTCAACACCGCGTCGCAGAACCTGACCCAGATGCTCAACAACTACTACCTGGCGCCGGAGATTGCGTTCCAGCAGTTCGTCGCCAACCAGATCGACTATGCCCAGCAGCTTCTCGACGACCCGACCAACCTGACCCACGTGACCGAGCAGATTCGGCACAACCTCGACGGGCTGCTGACCGGATACACGTTGTCCGGCGCCAGCCAAGAGACGCTCGAAATCGTCATGAGCCACACCCTGGCCGCCGGCGACTCCTCCACCTTCACGTTTGGCTGGTATGACCTGTTCGCGGGGCCGTTGGCGGCGATCGCCGGCGGGATGTTCCCGGCCGAGATGATCCCGATCATCCACTTCCTGTCCTCGCCGCTGAGTGGGCTGATCATGGGTTCGCTGGGCCCGTGGATCGCACCCGGTGTCGCGCTGCTCAACAGCATCACGGACGGCGACAACTTCGGCGACACGCTGGCGAATGTCTTTGGTGCGTCCCTCAATGGCGCCACCCTCAATCTGGACAGTCTGCTGCCGATGATCAACGACGTCGCCGGTGACTTCCTGCCGGCTGGTGCCTCGATTGGCCACCTCGACATCGCGTTCGGTGGGTGGCTCAGCGCCGGCCATGTCGCCATCGACCCGTATCAGGTGTTGGGTGCGGGCGGCGCGGTAGTGGCCGAGACGCCCGCGGTGGGTGGCTCGATCCTCAACAGCGTCGGGTTGACGCTCAACGGCATTCCATTGCTCGGATCGCTGGAGATCGGGAGCAATGCGATCGGCCCGTTCGCGGCGATGCAGGCCTGGGGGCAGACCATCGGCGCCCTGCTGGGCTCTGGTTGGAACGGCAAGGGCGCGGTGCCGGTGACTCCGCCGCTGGCCGGTATCGATCTGCCGCACGTCCCCGACCTCGATGACGGCGGCGCGGGTTCTGCGGCGGCTGGCGACTGGTTCGCCGACCTGCTGGGTCTGTAACCCCGCCGGGCATCGTTTCCAACGAATTCGTTTATCCCACCCGACTTTTCCACGAGAGGCATTCGCACATGAGTTACCGCAACCGGATGATCGGCACGGGCAGTGCCGTCGCGGCGTTTTTGGCCTTCGGCATGACGCCGTTGGCGCCGGCGCCGCAAGCTCAGGCCGACTTCGAAGATCTGTTCAGTTTCGATTGGCTGGCCCCGGCCGCCGACGTCGACATCCCCGGCGCGGCCGATGCTTTCGACCTGTCGGGTCTGATGGGCGACTTCAACATGGCCACGCTGTTAGACCAGCTCTTCTACACGCCGCTGCACATGCTGACCGAGTTCTGGATCAACAACCCGCTTGGCGAAATGGTTAACGGCACGATCAACACCATTTCGGGGCAGTACTTGATCGGTGACGGCTTCGACGGCACAGCCGAGAACCCCGACGGCGGCCATGGCGGCCTGTGGTTCGGTGACGGCGGTGCGGGCTGGACCAGCGACGTGGCCGGAGTGGCCGGCGGCAACGGCGGCAACGCGATCGGCTTCGGTAACGGCGGCGCCGGCGGTGACGGCGGTGCAGGTGCCAATGGCGGCAACGGCGGTATCGGTGGCGTCTGGATGGGCCACGGTGGTGACGGCGGTGCCGGCGGCGACACCACCGTGGTCTACGCCGTCAGCGGCGGCGGTGCCGTCGGCGGCAACGGTGGCGATGGCGGCGCCGCGATGGCCTGGCTGCTCGGCAACGGCGGCGCCGGTGGCGCCGGCGGCAAGGGCGCCGACGGAGCCGCCGGCCGGTTCGACGGCCCGAATGAAGGTGCCGGTGGGACCGCCGGCTTCGGCGGCAACGGCGGCAACGGCGGGGTGTCGGGCTACCTGTTCGGCAACGGCGGGGCCGGCGGCGAGGGTGGCGCGGCCGGTAACGGCGGGGCCGCCGCGGCCGGCACGGCCGAGCACGTCAACGGCGCCAGCGGTGGCAGCGCCGGCGGAGCCCACGGTGGCGACGGTGGCGCGGGTGGTGCCCGCGGCTCCAACTTCTACGGCTCCCCGCTCTACGGGGCGTCCGGGCAGCGCGGTGACGGCGGCCAGGGCGGTGCCGGCGGCGCCGGCGGCAACGGATTCAAGGACGCCAGCGGCAAATACCTCGGCAACGGCGGGGCCGGCGGCGCCGGCGGCGGTGGCGGTACCGGGTACACCGGCGGCGACGGCGGTAACAGTGGTGACGGTGGCTCCGGTATCAACGGCGGCGACGCCGGCGCGTGGGCCGGCTCCGGTGGATACGGGCTGGGCAACGGCACCGACACTGAGAACGCCGACGGCATCGGCGGGCGCGGCGCGCCGCGGGCGCGGCGGGCGCCGCGGGTGGCGCTGGTCCCGGCGGGGCAGGCGGCGCCGGTGGCGCCGGCGACCCCGTCGGCCCCAACGGCACCGACGGCAAACCGGGCAACCCCGGCTAGCAGGTACGCCGTCGACACGGTCGCCGGGTCCCTTAAGGGGCCCGGCGACCGTGTCGTTTGTTCTCGGCTACCGCAGGGCCTAGGAGTTGCCGCCCTGCTCGCCGATCAGGCCCTGGATGAGTTCGACGATGTGCTGTTGACCGGCCGCGGTTGCGTCGAATCTTCCGCGCATCTCCATGAATCCACCGTTGACCTGCTCGAAGCGGGCGTTCATGTCCTCGAAGCGGTCGTTCATGTCCGCACGGAGGGCGTTGAAGCTTGCGATCGTGGCCCGCCGGAAGTCCCGCATCTCGCCGCGGATCTCGCTCACGTCCCGATCAGCGGCGCCGGCGAGGACGCGCGCGGCGGCAGCGTCGCGCTCGCTGCCACGCACCCGGCCATCAAGGTCTCGCACCTGGGTTTCCAGTGCCGCGACGCGTGCCTCCAGGTTCCCCGGTTCCATGCCGGCAGCCTACCGATGGACCGGGTCGCTGCCGTCCGGATCACCGGCCGGCCTGTGGATAACGCGCCGAGGTCAGCTCCTCAGCCACGTTGGGCCTAGATAATCCCTCCCACCAGCATGAGCGGGGCGAGTCCCACCAGCACCGCGAGCGGTTCGCCGATAGCGTCGAGCGGGTTGCCGGCAGCCATCTGGGTTTCGAACAGGTTCCAAGCGAACTGGGGCAGCGTGGACAGCAGGGTGCTGCTCATGTCGATGGACGGCAGGCCGGTGTGGGTGAGCGACAGCTCCTGAACGCCCTCGATGTACCAGTTGGCGGCGCCAGCGAGGAAGGTCCCCAGGTAACCCGCGATGTCCGCCAGCGACCCGTTGAGATTGAACGCTGCGATCGCCGAGTTCAGCAGCGGTCCCAGCACATCTGTCATCGTCCGCGGTGAGATCAGCTGGTAGTTGGTTGGATCGATCAGGTCGCGGTAGGCGTCCTGAAAGCCTTGCAGCACACCGTTCCACAGTGCCTCGGGCACCTGATCGAGAACGCTCTGGTCGGGCAGAAATCCCATCGGGGTGGGCACGTCGGCGTATCCCGGCGACCAGCCGTGGTCGATGCTGCCGTAGCCCAGGTTCACCAGTACCGACAGGGCCGGCTGCAGTAGGTCGGCCAGCGGGTTGCCGAACACCGGCAGCAGCCGTACGGGGTCCAACAGTGGCAGGCTCGCGGACTCGATCATGTAGTAGTTGGTCAGGCTGTCGGGATCCAAGGTCGGCAGCGCGACGGCGTTGCTGATCTGCTCCGGCGTCAGCCCCAGGTAGGCAACGTGGTTGAAGAGGATGCCCAGGTACGCGTTGAGGTCGGACAGCAAATTGATCGGGTACTGCGGGCAGTCGGCGAAGCCGTCGTATTCGTAGGTGTAGACATCGGTCGGGGAGACATCCGAGGGGGCGGCGTCGGAGAACGTCAGCCCCAAGTGCGCGACGTCGAGGTTATAGCCGGACGGGATCGCGAAGCGGTCCAGCAAGCCGCCGTTGGGGTTGTTCGGGTTGCCCAGCAGCACGAAGTGCAGGTTCGCGGGATCGATGCCGTCCTGCTGCAGTCGCGCCATCAGCAGCGAGTCGATGGTGGCGCTCTGCGAGTAACCGCTCACGACGACCGGGTTGTCGGGGCTGACGCCGCCGGCCGCGATCCGCTGTTTGATCGCTTCCTCGATGATCTGCATGCCCTGGGCTGTCGAGTTGTCGAAGGTCATGCTGAACGGACCGGTGAACGGGTACAGCGACTCCGGGGTGGTGATCGGTTGCGTATGACCGGTGAAGCCGTGCGGCTGCAGGTAAAGCGTGTCGAAGGCGTCCAACCAGCCCTGGCTGGGGGTTGCGATGAAGCTGGCGCCCATGATCAGCGCGGTGCCGTCGCCGAGTGCGGATTCAGCGCCGGCCAGCAGCACCTGCGCTTGTGCTGCCGCTGGTTGCACCGGCGGAACGATCAGCGCGCCGGAGCCGATGATGGCCAGTCCAGCGGTGCGATAGGCGTGCAGAGCGTGCTGCATTTCCCCTCCTAGATGCGGTCGACGGGCCCGCGTGCAGCAGTCAGCTCAAGCAATTGCGGTCCTCGTTTCTGCATTTATGTCATCAAGGCGGTGGCCATGGAATGGGAATGTGCAGATCGACGCGTCGGCCTGGTGGCCTACGCCCGGAGGTCGCCACAGCCGATGGAACCGAAAGCCGCCGAGCGCAGTCGAACTACATATCAGCGCGACTTGATCGCGACCGCCGACGGCAGGAGACGATGTGACCACACCCGCAGGCACCACCACACTGAGCGCCGACTTCGACGTCATGCTCGCCGTCGCGGCGGCCACCGACACCCGCAACGAGGAGATCCGCGCGATGCTGCAGGCGTTCGTCGGCCAGATGCGAGCGGTGCCGCCCTCGGTGTGGTCGGGTCTGGCAGCCGCCCGCTTCCAGGACGTCCTGGACCGCTGGAACTGCGAATCCTTGAAGCTGCACCACGCGCTGGCGGGCATCGCCGAGACCATCCGCCACAACGAGCGTGCGCTGCGCGAGGTCGCGCAGGCTCACTCCCACCACATCGCCGCCGCTGGCGACGGAATCTGAGCGGGGCCGGATATGGACTCCGCACTGTCGTACAACTTCGACGAGATCGAGTACGCCGTCCGTCAGGAGATTCACTCCACGGCCGCCCGGCTCAACGGGGCACTGGAGGAGCTGCGGTCGCAGATCGCACCCTTGCAGCAGGTGTGGACCCGGGAGGCGGCCGGCGCCTACCACGCTGAGCAGCTGCGATGGCAGCATGCCGTCAATGCGCTGAACCAGATCCTGTTCGACTTGGGCAGGGCCGTGCGTGACGGCGCAGCGGACGTCGCCGACGCCGATCGTCGCGCCGCGGGAGCTTGGGGGAGGTAGGAGAGGCCGCCCCCGAACACGGTGTGGCCCCCAAGGATGGAGAGCCGACGGGGCCACACCGGCTCAAGCCGGGGTGAAGGCGTTTTGACCCGCCCGGATCACCGCCGGTAAGCTGCACCGTTGGCGTGCGGTGCCTCCTGGCACAGCGGGTCCTCGGGTCACTGTCGGTCGCCGAGAACCACCCCGCCGTACACGCCAGACCGGCACCCGGTTCGCACCGGGATCCGCAAGAACCGGGAAGACCCGGCTCGAGTAAAAGAAGAGGTAAGCGCTGTGCCCACCTATACGCCGAAGGCGGGTGACACCACACGGTCGTGGTACGTCATCGACGCCAGCGACGTGGTGCTCGGCCGGCTCGCCGTTGCGGCAGCAACCCTGCTGCGCGGCAAGCACAAGCCGACATTCACGCCGAATGTTGACGGCGGTGACTTCGTCATCATCATCAACGCCGACAAGGTCGCGATCAGCGGCGACAAACTGCAGAAGAAGATGGCGTACCGCCACTCGGGCTACCCGGGCGGGCTGCGTAAGCGCAGCATCGGTGAGCTGATGGAGACCCGTCCCGACCGCGTCGTGGAGAAGGCGATCCTCGGGATGATCCCGCACACCAAGCTGGGGCGTCAGATCCAGCGCAAGCTGCACGTCTACGCCGGGCCGGTGCATCCGCACGCCGCCCAGCAGCCGATCCCGTTCGAAATCAAGCAGGTGGCGCAATGACCGAGACGGCAATTGAAGGTACTGAGGCCCCCGAGGTCGACGAGGCCACCGAGGCCACCGAGGTCACCGTGGTTGAAGAGACCGTAGAGGTGCACGCTGAGGTTGCGCCGGCTTACGAGCCGCACGACCTGGGTCGTCCCATCCAGACCGTCGGCCGCCGCAAGGAGGCCGTGGTGCGGGTGCGCCTGGTGCCCGGCACCGGCAAGTTCAACCTGGACGGACGCACCCTGGAGGCCTACTTCCCGAACAAGGTGCACCAGCAGCTGATCAAGGCTCCGCTGGTCACCGTGGACCGGGTGGACAGCTTCGACGTCTACGCCCACCTCGACGGCGGCGGCCCCTCCGGCCAGGCCGGTGCGCTGCGGCTGGCGCTGGCCCGCGCGCTGATCATCGTCCAGCCCGAAGACCGCCCGGCGCTGAAGAAGGCCGGCTTCCTGACTCGTGACCCCCGGGCCACCGAGCGCAAGAAGTACGGTCTCAAGAAGGCCCGCAAGGCTCCGCAGTACAGCAAGCGCTGATCTGCGATTGCACTCTGGCAGCAAGTTTGGGGGTGCCTTCCGCACGCGGAAGGTGCCCCCGGCTTGTTTTTGAGGGTGCGTGTTTCCGGTCCGATACCGGCGTGTCGGGCCGGGGACACGCACGCTCGCGGCGATAAAGGATAGTTATGGGTCGACTTTTCGGCACCGACGGCGTCCGCGGGGTTGCCAACCGTGAGCTGACCGCTGAGCTGGCGGTCGCGCTGGGCGGCGCGGCGGCGCAGCGGCTCTGTCCCGGCACCGGGCGCCGGGTGGCCGTCGTCGGCCGCGACCCGCGGGCCAGTGGCGAGATGCTGGAGGCCGCGGTCGTCGCCGGGCTGACCAGTCAGGGCGTCGACGCGTTGCGCGCCGGTGTGCTGCCGACGCCGGCAGTGGCCTACCTGACCAGCGCATATGAAGCCGACTTCGGCGTGATGATCTCCGCCTCGCACAACCCGATGCCCGACAACGGCATTAAATTCTTCGGCCCGGGCGGACACAAACTCGACGACGCCACCGAGGACCAGATCGAAGACCTGGTGGCCGCCGGACCGGGCTTGCGCCCGATCGGCGCCGAGCTAGGCCGGGTGGTGGACGCCAAGGATGCGCTGGACTGCTACCTGCGGCACCTGCGCGAATCCAATCCCAGCCGGCTGGACGGCCTGACCGTGGTGGTGGACTGCGCTCACGGCGCGGCATCGGACGCGGCGCCGCGGGCCTACCGGGCCGCCGGCGCCACCGTGATCACGATCAATGCCGATCCCGACGGGCTCAACATCAACGAGGGGTGCGGCTCGACGCACCTGGAACCGTTGCGTGCCGCGGTGCTCGCCCACGGCGCCGACCTGGGCCTGGCGCACGACGGTGACGCCGACCGCTGCCTGGCGGTCGACGCGGCCGGCAACGTGATCGACGGTGACGCCATCATGGTCGTGCTGGCCCTGGCCATGCGTGACGCCGGAGAACTTGCCGATGACACGTTGGTGGCGACCGTGATGAGCAATCTCGGGCTACATTTGGCGATGCGCGAGGCCGGGGTCACCGTACACACCACCGACGTCGGCGACCGCTACGTTCTCGAGCAGCTGCGGGCCGGCGGATTCACCCTCGGTGGTGAGCAGTCCGGCCACATCGTGCTGCCCCAGGTGGCCACCACCGGTGACGGCATCATGACCGGCCTGCGGCTGATGGGCCGCATGGCGCAGACCCGCACTCCGCTGGCCGGCCTGGCTTCGGCGATGCGCACCTTGCCGCAGGTGCTGATCAATGTGGAGGTCACTGACAAGGCCGAGGCGGTGGGCCGCCCGGCAGTGCGTGACGCGGTGCAGCGTGCCACCGAAGAGCTCGGTGATACTGGACGAATCCTGTTGCGCCCGTCGGGAACCGAGCAGCTCGTTCGGGTGATGGTGGAAGCCTCCGACGAGGACACGGCGCGCCGGATCGCGGCCGACGTCGCCGACGCGGTACGCACCCGGCGCTGAGCCCCTCGGTTTAGCGAGGAACCGAGGGGAACCCGTCCAGCGCTGTCGGCGTCATACCCGTATGGGACGACAACAGCTCTACCTCGACGCCTCCGCGCTGCATTCGGTGGCGGCTCACTTCGATGCGACCGCGGCGACCATTGATACAGCTTCCCGTATCCGGTTGGGCGGGTTGACATTCGACGGCGGTACTGCCGGGCGCGAGCATGTCGGTGCTGGCGAGGCGCTGCGCCGTGGTTTGCAGGCCTGGTTGCCCGAGCTGATGCGCTGGTCGCGGGCCAACACCGAGATCGCCACGGCGCTGCGGGTCGGGCTGGTGCGCTACGGGCAGGCCGAGGCCACTGCCGCCGGGCGGGTCGGCTGACATGGCGCAGCGATACGACGTGTCCGGGCGGCTGGCCGAGGGGCGTGAGGCGGTCACGCACACTCAGGGCTACGTGTCGGCCTGCCATCGACGGGGATACCGGCATTCAGAGCTCACCGGTTACGACGGTCAGCTCGCCGACCGCTACGACAGTGAAGCCGGCCTGGACCTGCACTCGCTCGATACCGACTGTGCCGCGCTGAACGCACTGGCCGACGCCGCCGACGACGCACTGCGTACGCAACGACTGCAACTGGTTGAGTTGGACGATGCCTGGCGCGGACCGGGCGCCGACGTCGCCGCGGAATTCCTGCGCCTGCACTGCGACGCCGCCGCGCAGCTGACGGCCCGGCTGCGCGCCGCGGCCAGCGGCTGTGCTGCGCTGCGCGATGAGCTGTGGCGGTTGGTCGACGCCAAGGTCGCCGTGGTGTTGGCCGTCGACGAGCGGGTGAGCGCGCACCGGTCGTCCTGGCTGGCGGCAGCCCACGCGGTGAACTCCGGCGCCGACGATGAGCATGCCGCCGAGGTGGTGGAGACGCAGGTGATGCCCTATGTGGACAACGATGTTCGCGGCGAGTGGGTGGCAGCCCTCCGGTCAGCACAGGACGGGATTGCTGCGGCCTACGGCGCCGCGGTCGCGGCGGCCGAGCCTGGGGCGGGTGTGGTGTTCGCGATTCCGGGCGACCTTGGACCGGTGGTCCAGCCCGACTGGGCGGCCCAGCCGGCAGCGGTGACGCCGGGGCAGAATCCGACGATCCCGCCGATTCCGAACCGGCGGCGGAGGCCGCAGACTCAGCCGAGGGACCCGAGCAGGCCGAACCGTCCGAAGAGATTGCTCCGGGGCCGGCAGCGGAGGAAGCCGCGGACGCCGAAGATACCCAACAAAGCGAACAGGCCGGGCAGGCCGACGAAGCCGCCGCGACGACCGTCGATGTCCCGCCGAAGACCCCCTGTGAAGCCGCCGCCGAGCAGTTGCCGCAGGTGGGGGAGTGATCCGAGGGGCAAGCATCACGATGCGGGTTCTACCGCGTCATGATGCGGAAAGCGTACGATAGAGAACGTGAGGACAACGGTGGTGATCGACAGTGACGTCGTTGCCGAGATCGAACGACTTCGACGGCAGGGTCTGGGTATCAGCGAGGCGCTGAACCTGCTTGCTCGCCGCGGCATCGCCGCCCAGGCCGCCGCGCCCGGGTCCCGGTACCGACATCGCACCGCGCAGATCGGGCTGAAGGTCGATGTCACCAACGTGGCCGAAGTTCTCGACCTACTCGATGGCGACCGATGATCCTCGACGCGAATCTCCTGCTGTACGCCGTCGACGCCGATAGCAAACATAATCCGGCCGCCGCGGCGTGGCTGGAAGAAACGTTGAACGGCGCCAACAGGATTGGTTTGCCGTGGCAGACCATTGGCGCGTTCATGCGGATCGTCACGCACCCCAGGGTGACCGTCGACCCATTGACCGGGCCCGAAGCGTGGAGCTACGTCTCGGACTGGTTGGCGGTCCCGGTGGTCTGGATCCCGCCCGCCACGGAATCGACGGCAAAGGCGTACGCCAAGCTCTGCACGCAGGTCGATGTGACTGGCAACCTCGTACCGGATGCGCAGCTTGCCGCCCTCGCGATTGAGCACGGCGTCGAACTAGCCTCTGCCGACTCCGATTTTCAGCGATTTCCCGGCCTGCGCTGGATCAACCCGTTGGCTGCCGGCTAGGTCCTGGCGCGTCGTTCAGTCCGGGCGGGTTCCCCAGGACTGCAGAGTCGAGACGATCCTGGCTGCCGCCTCCAGCTCTGCCAGCGACAGCTCCCGGGTCGGCGTACGCCACTCGGCGACCACCGCCAGCTTGCCGTCGGCGAAGTGTTGTTTGGTCTGGCCGCGCTGGATCTTGCCGCTCGAGGTGGTCGGCAGCGATACGTGGTGCACCAGGACCACGGCGTCTGCCGCGATCCCGTGATGGGTTGCGACCGCCAGTCGAATGGCCTCGATGACCGCGTCGAGGTCGGTCTCAGCTGCCCGCGCACTGTCCACTTCGTGCACGATGACCAGCTGCTCGAGGCCGCCGGTTGGCGCGTCGGTGGCGAACGCCGCCCCGCGGCCCGACACCAGCACCGGATTGCATTGCTGCACGGTGAATTCGATGTCGTTGGGGTAGTAGTTATGCCCGTCGATGGTGATCAGGTCCTTGCACCGTCCGGTGGTGAAAATCTCACCGGCGCAGAGGAAGCCGAGGTCTCCGGTGCGCAGGAACGGGCCGCGGGTCGGGTCGCCGGGCTCGGCCAGCACCGCCCCGAACGTCGCCGCCGTCTCCTCCGGCCGGTTCCAATAACCCAGCGCGACATTGGGTCCGGCGACCCAGATCTCGCCGACCTCGTCGGGTCCGCAGGGCTGGCGGGTCACCGGATCGACGATCGCGATGTCGGCTTGCCGCGGCGCACCGCAGCCGACGAACGTCGCGGCGGCGGGGTCATCCGGTGCCACGTCGACGATCCGGTCCTGCTCCAGTGCGGCCCGGTCGAGGTAGCGCACCCCGGGCACTCCGGCGGGCGATCCGGACGCCACACACAGGGTGGCCTCGGCCAGCCCGTACACCGGATAACACGACGAGAGCTGGAAACCTGCCGGCGCGAAGGCGTCAGCGAACGCCGCCAGGGACGTGGCGCGTACTGACTCGGCTCCGTTCATGGCGACCGTCATACAGGAAAGATCCAGTGCGGCTCGCTCTTCGGGGGTGCTGGTCTCCACGCACCGGTCGTAGGCGAAGTTCGGGGCTGCGGTGATCACGCCGCGATGGGATGACACCAGTTCCAGCCAGCGCATCGGGCGCTTGATGAATGCCGTCGGTGACATCAGCGCCGTGCTGGCCCCGATGTAGATCATGGACAGGATGCCGCCGATCAGGCCCAGGTCGTGGTGCGGTGGCAGCCAGAAGACGCCCTTGGCGTTCTCGTCGCCGTTCCACGACTGACGGATGGCATCGCAGTTGTGCAGGATGTTGCCGTGGCTCAGCAGCACACCCTTGGGGGAGCGGGTCGATCCGGAGGTGTATTGGATGGCAGCGGGGGAGTCGATGTTGAGGTCGGGCGCTACCCAGGTGTCGGGGTCGGCGCCGGCGTCGGTGAAGAACCAGTGCTCGGGTTCCCCGGGTATCCCGGCGACCGCGGCCCGGGTGTCCTCGCTCTTTTCGGCGGCGGTGAGCGCGAACCTCGCGGCAGCGTCGGGGACGACGACCTGCAGCCGCGGTGCCAGTTTCTGGTGGACCGGCACCGCCACGGCGCCCGCGTAGAGGCAGCCGAAGAACCCGGCGATGAAGTCCAGGCCCGGCCGCACCAGCACCAGCACCCGCTCGCCGGTGATGTCGTGGCGCTGCAGGTTCGCCGCGATGGCGCGTGCGCGACGGTCCAGCTCACTGAATGTCAGCTCGCTGCGGCCTTCGTCGTCACCGTTGTAGGAGAAGCTGAACGCGACCTTGTCGTCGAACCGTTCCGCTTGGCGTTGCAGCAGCTCAAACAGGGTTTGAGCGATGGGCGTTGTCACGGTAGGCGTGAAGTCCATGACCCCCATCTTGGCGTGCGGGGTGTCGTGGACCACACCCGGCCCACGTTCGGCCCCCGCGCGCCGAATCAGGACGGCAGCAGGGCGCGCAGCTCCTCGACGTAGCGGAGCGCTTCCTCCGGCCCGGTGGCCAGTGGACCGACCAGCAGCGTTGTCACGCCGGCTTCGGCGTAGGCGGCGAGGCGTTCGGCCACCAGGCCCGGTGGCCCGACCAACGAGGTGTTGCGCACCAGCTCGTCGGGCACGGCAGCGATCGCCTCGGCCTTGCGTCCCGACAGGTACAGCTCCTGAATGTGATCGGCGACATCGCCGAAGCCGTAGCGGGTGGCCAGATTGTGGTAGAAATTGCGACCCTTGGCGCCCATTCCACCGATGTACAGCGCCAGCTGCGGCTTCACCCAAGCCAGCCGGTCCTCGACGTCGTCGCCGATGGCCAGCGACGCCCCCACGATGACATCCAGCCGGCCTAACGCCGGATCACGTTTGGCCGCACCGGCTTTCAGGGAATCACCCCACACGTCGTCGGCTCGTTCCGGGTAGAAGAACACCGGCTGCCAACCGTCGGCGATCTCGGCGGTCAGTTCGACGTTCTTGGGTCCCAACGCAGCGATCGAGATCGGAATCCGCATCCGCACTGGGTGATTGATCAACTGCAATGACTTGCCCAGCCCGGTTCCGCGCTCTGCCGGCAGGGGCAGTTGGTAGTGCTTTCCGTTGTAGCTGAGTCGTTCGCGGCGCCACACCGCCCGGCAGATCTCCACCACCTCGCGGGTACGGCCCAGAGGGGCGTCGAAAGGCACGCCGTGGAAGCCCTCGATCACCTGCGGCCCGGACGTGCCGAGGCCCAGGGCGAACCGGCCGTCGGACACGTAGTCCAGGCCGGCGGCCGTCATCGCCAGCAGGGCGGGCGTTCGGGTGTAGATCGGCAGGACCCCGGTGAGGAGCTCGACTCGCGAAGTCTTGGCCGCCAGGTAGCCCAGCTGGCTGATGGCGTCGAACGAGTAGGCCTCGGCGACTGAGACCACGTCAATCCCGATTCGCTCTAGCTCGACGACCCGCTCTACCGCTTCCTTGAACCCGCCCGCGTAGGCCAGCTGTACACCCATCCGCACTAGTCAGACATACCACGACACCCAAGGCAGTGCACCAAATCGGCAACAAGTGGACCGATCGGTATCAGGAATTTCTCATAATCGACCTGGGAAGTTAACGCGCGCACTCGGATCAATCCCGAAAGCACAGCGAAAAACATCTGATGAATTTGCTTGCCTCTAAGGTTACTCATCGGTAGTGTCACCCTTCACATAAGTAAACAGGTGTGACCGAAGCTGCAATACGACGGCGTCACGGCCTTCGAGACGCTGGTCAAGGGCGGTGCCCCAACAACAAGGAGATGGCTGTGCAACAAACCCTTCGTCCCTACGTCACCGCCGGTGTCGCGATCGTGGGCGCAAGCCTGATCGCAGCCACTCCGACGGTCCCGCCGCCAAACATCAGCGTGGCGCGTGATGTGGCGTTGACCGCGAGCAGCGCATGGGACGAGGTGTTCAACACCGCGCAGCAGAACCTGACCCAGATGCTGAACAACTACTATCTGGCGCCGGGGGTCGCGTTCCAGCAGTTCATCGCCAACCAGAACTCCTACGCCCAGCAGCTGCTCGATGATCCGGCGAACATCACCGCCGTCACCGAGCAGATCCGCAACAACCTCGACGGGCTGCTGACCGGGTTCATCCTGAGCAACCCCAGCACGGAAACTCTCGACACCGTGCTCAGCCACACCTTGGCGGCGGGCAACTCGGCGAACTTCACGTTCGGCTGGTATGACTTGTTCGCCGGGCCACTGGCATCGATCGCGGGCGGTATGTTTCCGGCGGATCTCATCCCGGTCATCCATTTCCTGTCCTCGCCCTTGAGCGGCATCATCATGGGCTCGCTGGGCCCGGCGATCGCCCCATGGGTCGCGCTGCTCAACAGCATCGACGACCACGACGGCATCTCCACCACGCTGGCCAACATGTTCGGGGCCTCCCTCAACGGCGCCACCCTCAACCTGGACAGCTTGCTGCCGGTGATTAACCAGGTCGCCGGTGGCCTGCTGCCGGCCGGCATGGGAATCGGCCACTTGGACATCGCGTTCGGCGGACTGCTCACCGCCGGCCATGTGGCCATCGACCCCTACCAGGTGCTGGGTGCCGGTGGCGCGGTGGTCGCCGAGACGCCCGCAGTGGGCGGCTCGATCCTCAACAGCGTCGGCATCGACCTCACCGGTGTGCCGATTCTGGGGAGCATCAACATCGCCAGCAATGCGGTCGGCCCGATCGGCGCGATCATGGGTCTGGAACAGACCATCGGCGCCCTGCTGGGCTCCGGCTGGGACGGCAAGGGTGCAGTGCCGGTGACCCCGCCGCTGGCCGGGTCGGACCTGCCGCTGATTCCCGACCTCGACGACGGCGGTGCCGGTGGTGCCGCGGCTACCGACTGGTTCGCCGACCTGATGACGGGGCTGGGCCTGTAGAGGCCCGTTCCGCACCAGACCTAGATCCCACTGAAACCCGCTACCCCAAAACGACTTTCACACGAGAGGTATTCGCATGACTCAAGGCAAGACCGCATCGCGGCACCGCAACCGGATGATCGGCGCCGGCAGCGCCGTGGCGGCGTTCCTGGCGTTCGGCATGACGCCGCTGACGCCGGCGCCGCAGGCTCAGGCCGACTTCGAAGATCTGTTCAATTTCGATTGGCTGGCCCCGACCGCCGACATCGACGTCCCCGGCTCGGCCGATGCTTTCGACCTGTCCAGTCTGATGGGCGACTTCAACGCGGCCACGCTGTTTGACCAGCTGTTTTACGACCCCGTGCACATGCTGACCGAGTTCTGGATCAACAACCCGCTTGGTGAAATGGTCAACGGCACCATCAACAGCCTCGCCGGGCAGTACCTGATCGGCGACGGTGTCGCCGGCACCGCGGCCAACCCCGACGGCGGCAACGGTGGGCTGTGGTTCGGTGACGGCGGCGCCGGTTGGAACAGTGACGTGGCCGGGGTGGCCGGCGGTACCGGCGGTAACGCGCTGGGCTTCGGCAACGGCGGTGACGGCGGCGCCGGCGGCGCGGTCTCCGGTAATGGCGGTGCCGGTGGGGCCGCCGGCGCCGGAGGCAGTGGGGCGGCGCCGGCACCCCCAACGGCACGTCCGGCACGACCGGTGCTGACGGCACCGCCGGCACCGCGGGCAACCCCGGCAGCTAGTTACATCCAGTTAGATCGGCTCACGGTCGCCGGGTCCCCAACAGGGACCCGGCGACCGTGTCGTTTGCGGGGCTTGCCGCCGATCGGCCCTTAGCACAAATTATCGTCCCGTAGTGGCCACATGCCATGCCCGGAACAGGACTGCTGCTCATTCTCAGGGTGAAAATATGCTGCATCACGAGGTATTGGAAAGTTAACGCCTGTGAGCTTTGGAAATGCCGAAAAAATCTTTGATGAAGATGCTTGTGTCTTATCTTTCTCACGGCTAGTGTCCTATTTCACATCAGTAAATAAGTGTGAATCCAGGAGCAACACGGCAGCGCCACGGCTTCTTGAGGCGCTCGCCGAGGGCGGCACTAGTCAAGGCGGTGTTGCCGGGACGGGCGGTGATGGTGGCGCCGGCGGCAACGGCACTGCGTCCGGCGGTTACGGCGGCACCGGCGGCGGGGGCGGTAACGGTTTCAATGGCATCGGGACAGCCAGTGACGGCGGTGCCGGCGGCAACGGTGGGGCCGGCGGTAACAGTGCCGGCGTCGAGACCCCGACCGGCGCGCCGTCCGGCTTCGGGACCAGCCATGCCGGCAGCGGCGGTCAGGGCGGCGCCGGCGTTACTGTTGTTGCCGAAGGCCGTGCCGCCGGTAACGGTGGAACGGGCGGTTCTGGAGCAGGCTCGGTTGACGGCGGGACCGGGGGGGGCGGCGGGACCACCCTCGGTCCTGGGCAAGGTCACCTGCGGGTTGGCGAAGTCCCGGAATGTCTTATCGCCGACCAGTTGTGCCAGCAGATATCCGGTCAGCAGAGCCCGCACCCGCCGCTGAGTGCGCCGATCCGAGGTCGGCAAGCCGAAGAACCCGGTCAATCGGCGGCCCTGCGGCAGACCGGCCGGCGACACTTTGCCGACCACCCGCAGCGTCGAAAGCTGCCAGGCGCGTGCCAGTTCGATCGCGTTGGAACGCAGCGCTTTCCGGTCATCGGGGCTGCTGAAAACCACACCCGGCACGTCCAGCGTCAAGGCCGCCTGCTCGGCGGGCGGCGTAGTGACCGTCGGGAAAATCGCTGCTACCGCTGTAGGTTTCACCGACAGTCCGGCGGCGGCGAACACCGCGGCCGAACCGCCGAAGCCGTGACCGGCCACCGCGAGCCGGCCGCGGTCGACGCTGATCCGACCCGGCCCCAACCTGACCTCGGTGGCAATCTCCAGGGCGCGCCCCAGGTCGGCGGCCAGGTCCAGCACCGACGGCGCCAGGCCCCGTCCGGTGTCGGGGGCCGCGGCCACGATGCCCCACGACGCCAGGTGCTCCAGCAATCCGGCGTACCGGTCGGCTCCGGTCAGCCAGTCGTGGCCGAACGCCACCGCGGGGAGCCGGTACCCCGACTGCGGGGTGTAGACCACCCCGGTCAGGCCGGCGTAGGCCAGATTCCCCCGCAAGACGCGATGCGGACCGGGTCGGGTCAACGCGGCGTAAAGGCGCTTGATGCTGGCCATCCGATGACGGTAACGCACCGCCAGCCAGGGTTCGCAGAGATCCGGTACCGAACGATGTCTGGTCGCTTGACCTGCGCGATTGTCTGGGTCGGGCCGCTGGTGCACTACCCTGAACAGCTATGTGTGGAATCGTCGGCTACGTCGGGCAACGCCCTGCTCGCGACGTCGTCGTCGAGGCCCTGCGTCGCATGGAATACCGCGGCTATGACTCCGCGGGAATCGCCGTTGTCGACGGGATCGGGCAGCTGACCGTCCGGCGTCGTGCCGGCCGGCTGGCCAACCTGGAAGCCGAACTGGCCGCGACCGATCCGGCGCTGCTGGTCGGGGGTACCGGCCTGGGGCACACCCGCTGGGCCACCCACGGCCGTCCTACCGACCACAACGCCCACCCGCACTGCGACACGGCCGGCAAGTTCGCCGTGGTGCACAACGGCATCATTGAGAACTTCGCCGTGCTGCGCGACGAATTGGAACACGCCGGGGTGGAGTTCACCAGCGAGACCGACAGCGAGGTGACCGTCCACCTGCTGGCCCGCCAGTACCGGGAGGGCGACACCGCCGGAGACTTCGTGGCCTCGGCGCTGGCGGTGCTGCGTCGGCTGGAGGGCCACTTCACCGTGGTGTTCGCCCACGCCGACGAACCGGGCACCATCGTGGCGGCGCGTCGGTCCACCCCGCTGGTGGTCGGCATCGGCGACGGCGAGATGTTCCTGGGCTCGGATGTGGCGGCGTTCATCCCCTACACCCGCGAAGCCGTTGAGCTGGGCCAGGACCAGGCCGTGGTCATCACCGCCGACGGCTACCGCATCACCGATTTCGCGGGCAACGACGACGTCGCCAACGCTCGGCGCTTTCACATCGATTGGGACCTGTCGGCCGCCGAGAAGGGCGGCTACGAGTACTTCATGCTCAAAGAGATCGCCGAGCAGCCCACCGCGGTGGCCGAGACGCTGCTGGGGCACTTCGAGGACGGTCGGATCGTGCTCGACGAGCAACGCCTGAGCGATCAGGAGCTGCGCGAGATCGACAAGGTGTTCGTGGTGGCCTGCGGCACCGCATACCACTCCGGTCTGTTGGCCAAGTACGCGATCGAGCACTGGACGCGGCTGCCGGTGGAAGTCGAACTGGCCAGTGAGTTCCGCTACCGCGACCCGGTGCTGGACCGCAGCACCCTGGTGGTGGCCATCAGCCAGTCCGGCGAAACCGCCGACACCTTGGAGGCCGTCCGGCACGCCAAGGAGCAGAAGGCCAAGGTGCTCGCGGTCTGCAACACCAACGGCTCGCAGATTCCGCGGGAGTGCGACGCGGTGCTCTACACCCGGGCCGGACCGGAGATCGGTGTCGCGTCCACGAAGACGTTCCTGGCGCAGATCACCGCCAACTACCTGGTCGGTCTGGCCCTGGCCCAGGCCCGGGGCACCAAGTACCCCGACGAGGTCGAGCACGAGTACCGGCAACTAGAGGCGATGCCCGAACTGGTGTCGCACGTGCTGGACGGCATCGACTCGGTCGCCGAGTTGGCGCGGCAGTTCGCGTCGTCGAGCGCGGTGCTCTTTCTCGGTCGCCACGTCGGCTACCCGGTGGCCCTGGAAGGCGCGCTCAAGCTCAAGGAGCTGGCCTACATGCACGCCGAGGGTTTTGCCGCCGGTGAACTCAAGCACGGCCCGATCGCACTGATCGAGGACGACCTTCCGGTGATCGTCGTGATGCCGTCACCCAAGAACGCGGCGATGCTGCACTCCAAGCTGCTCTCCAACATTCGCGAGATTCAGGCCCGCGGCGCCGTCACGATCGTGATCGCCGAGGAGGGCGACGAGACGGTGCGCCCCTACGCCGACCACCTGATCGAAATCCCTGCGGTGTCAACGTTGTACCAGCCGCTGTTGTCGACCATCCCGCTGCAGGTGTTTGCTGCCGGGGTGGCGCAGGCTCGCGGCTACGACGTGGACAAGCCGCGCAACCTGGCCAAGTCAGTCACCGTCGAGTAGCGGGAGTTTTCAGTGCGACAATTGTTGGCGATGGCGTGCGCCGCAATGGCGGTGCTGGCGCAGGCACCGAATGCTGTTGCGGCAAACGAGATCCCCGACCTCGATCCGCTCTTTGATGACAGCGGACCGCTGCCCGGTTCAGTGGCAGACCTCACCGGAATCCCGGATCTGGCGTTCACCACCCCGTCGGGTCTAGCCTGCCGCAAGAGTCGCGGGAAAGTGACGCACAGTGTGGCCTGTGCCGGCAATCTCGTTGGCGCCCCGGCGGGAACCCGCAGCGTGAGTCTTGGGACCGTCTATGCCGACGGCAACGGCCCGGCGCAGTTCATGCCGATGGCGCCCGCTGGGCTGCTCGGCGATCCGGCAAGGGTTCCGTCGATCATGTTGGCGCCCGGGCACAAGATCGTGTTCTGGGATTTCTCACCCACCGAATCGCTGGTCTGTGGCGCTCCGATGGGCACCGAGGTGGTCTGTGTGCTCAAGGCCGCGCGCGAGAGCGGAGCAAAAAGTGCCGGCCCGGCGGTAACGCACGGATTCGTCATCGCGGCGCCGTACAGCGAAGTCTTCTAACGCGGCACAGACCCCCGGGCGGCGCCGGAATCTGGTTGCGGCAGCTCGATCAGGTGTCGCGCGCCCGCCGAAAACGCGGCGGCAATCGCGGCGACGATGAGACGATGCAGTCGTTGTTATCGACCATCAAGCTGACCGAGTGAGGGAGAACAGTTTTGTCCAACGCTGATCCTGCTGTTCACGTCAATCGGCCCAGGCTACTTCTGATCCTCGGCATGACGGTCTTCTTCGTCGCGTCCTACCTCGTCACCGTCGCGCTGTATGAGCGCGCGGGGTGTGGCTGCCCGCGTCACCTCACTGAAGGTCTGGAGTCATCCGATGGCACGAGTGTGACCATCGACATCGAGGATCTCCAGACGGTGAAGGGCACCCTGACCGGCAAGGTCACCATCAGCCCGGGGCCGGCACTGCTCGATCCGGTCCGGCACGGGCTCACCGAAGATCTGAGCATCGCGGTGCACTCCGCGGTCACGCCGACGAAGCGCACCTGGACCAAGGGCATGGTGCCCGGTGAGTTCCCGGTCCCGTTGACCATCTCCGGTAATTCGGCGAAGTGGCCGTTCGATCACTACCAGACCGGGCCGATCACCGTCGACGTCGTCCGCGGAGATGCCACGTTGCCCGAACGGATGTCGGTGACTTTTGTCGACCACATCGCCGGTTGGAAGAACGAGATTGTCAGCGACCGTGAGGACGGCGGCCCGTACCGGATCACACTGCACCGGTCGCCGAGCACGATGGCTTTTGGTGCCGTGATCGTCGGCGTCTTGATCGCCCTGGCCGCGGTGGCCGTCGTCGTCGCGAACCTGACGTTCCTGGGCTGGCGCAAATTCCAGCCGCCGATGACGACCTGGTATGCGGCAATGCTTTTCGCGGTGGTACCGCTGAGAAACGCACTGCCGGACGCGCCGCCGATCGGATCCTGGATCGACGTTACGATCACGCTCTGGGTGATCGTGGCGCTGGTGATGTCGATGCTGTTGTTCATCTACTGCTGGTGGCGCGATCTGAAACCCGAGCCGGACTAGCCGCGCGCGTCCGATGTACCGACGTCCGCGTTGCGAAGCGCTTCCCGCGCCAGCTGCACGCGCGAGGTCAGGCCCAGTTTGGTGTAGACGTGGGTGAGGTGGGTCTGCACGGTCCGCGGTGAGATGAACAACCGGGCACCGATTTCCTTGTTGCCGAGTCCTTCGCCTGCCAGTCTGGTCACGTCCAGCTCGGTCGGGGTCAACGAGGCCCAGCCGCTCGATGGGCGTTTCCGTTCGCCGCGTCCACGTTGCGCATAACCGATCGCCTCTTCGGTGGACAGCGCTGCGCCGTCGGCCCAGCAGGCGTCGAACACGTCATCGCCCAGCTTGTTTCGCCGATCCGCCAACGACGTAGCGATCCGCGGCTGATAGATCGGGAAGCGGACGGTCCCCATCGGTGACCGTGCCGCGTCGGCTGCGGCGAACAGTCGAACGCAGATGGACCCGCGCCACTCGAGCGACGAAGCTGGGCCGCAGCAGCCGCGAGGGCGGATCGATCATGCCGGTCAGTCGCGCGAGTTGACCCGAGACCAGCGGATCCGTCTCGGCAGCGGTCATCACCCAATCGAGGTAGCCGTTGGTCAGCCGCATCGACAGCGGGCGGGGCCCCGGCACCTCGGGCAATGCCAGATCGGAGCCGACCGCGGTCTGCCAGGCCACTCGGATCTCCTTCGCCGCAGCGCGGAAAAACCGCTGCGGCCTGTCCTGATCGCCGCGGGTCAAGCAGTCCCGCAACACCAGCGCTTCTAGTGCGGCGACGGCCATTCCTTGGCCATAGATCGGGTTGAAACTGCACATCGCATCGCCGACCACGAGAAGCCCCCGCGGGAACCGGCGCATCCGGTCGTAGCGGCGCCACCGGCTGGACGGCACTCGGTAGCGGGCCACCGCGCCCAACGGCTCCGCCGACGCCCAGGCCGCCAGCGCGTGCGCCGGCGTGAACGGTGCGGCGAAGGCAATCAACTCTTCCCGGGTTCCGGGTGGTTGTGTGCCGGTCATACCGCTCACCAACACCATCGCCGTGCCGTTTTCTTGAGCTGTGCAGGCGAACGTAGTGGGCCGGCCGGGCTGCGGGCCGATGAGAATCAGATCTTCCGGCACTGCGTCGGGCCGAAAACGTACGAGTTGGCTGGCGTACGTCAGTCGGATTGTCAGCTCGTCTTCGGTAGGTCGGCGGTATCCCAGTTCGTGCAGAAACACCGGGGTGCGAGATCCCCGGCCGGTCGCGTCGACCACCAGGTCCGCGGCCAGCTCCCGCTGTTGATGGCCGTCGCTGACCCGGACGCCCGTGACCCGGTCCTTGGCGCTGGTGGCGATCAAGCCGAGGACGGTATGCCCGTCGAGGACCACCACATTCGAGATGGCCCGCAACCGCCGTCGTACGTGATCTTCCAGCAGCGGACGGCTGGGAAAGTGCAGCGAGTTCGCCATGGTGTCGGGCAGTGTCCCGCGCTGAACCGTTTGATGCCCAAGGTATTTGACGCACAGTCTGCTCAGATCGCCGTCATCCCATACCGGAACGCCCCGATCCCGCAGTTCGCCGAGAAACCCGGGAAACAACTCCTCCAGGATCTGCGTGCAACGGGCCAGCGGGATATGGGCCTGACCGCTCTGCGGTACCCCGCGCCGCGCAGTGGGGCCCTCGCACAGCGCGTCGCGTTCCACGATGGTCACGCGTTGATAGAAGTCGGCGAGTACCCGCGCGGTAAGCAGCCCGGCCATGCTGCCGCCGAGTATCACGGCATGGTTTCCACGGAGTGTGCTCATCGAGAGTCCTTTCAGATATCGACTGAGTCGACTATCTGGGGGCAGGAGCCGGGAAACATCCGCCAATGCGCGTAGATCGCCGGCCGATGACGTTGCGCCGCGAGGCCGCCGCTCGTAGTTTGAAGATTTGACGGCGAACAAGGAGGCTCCGCGTGGCGCTGCGGGCACTGGCAGTGGCGGTCACCGCGGTGGCCCTGCTGACGACCGTGCCGACCGCGGCGGCGGCACCGGCGATCCCCGATGTGGACGCCCTGATCGATGACAGCGGGCCGCTGCCCGCCTCAGTCAGCGACCTGCAGAAGGTTCCCAATGTGGTCTTCGCGACCGATTCCGGGCTGGTCTGCAGGATGCGGCAGGGCAGGATCACTCATGACGTCAACTGCGCGGGCGACATTCCGGGAGCGCCGCGCGACGCTGGGGCGGTAGAGCTGCCGGGGATTTACGGCAAGGAAAGCATCCCGGCACGTTTTCTTCCCGCTCCCGCGGATGCTCTGATCGCCGGAAACCCACCGGCCGCAAAGCTTCCGGTGGGCCACAAGATCGTGTTCTGGGACTTCTCACCCGCCGAGTCGATGGTCTGCGGGGTTCCGCCGTCCACCGATTTGGTCTGTGTGCTCAAGGAGCCCCAGGTGCCCGGGCAGGTGAGTCCGGTGGTCAGCCACGGTTTCGTCATCGCCGCACCGCAGAGCTGGGTCTTCTAGACCCGTCACCGTCGAGCGGTTGACGGACTCAGTGACAACGGGCAGTAGACAACGGGCGGTACCAAAGCTGTGAATTTGATGCCCTTAACTGTAAGTTAACTGTGAATTATCTACGTAAGTGAGAATCAGGCACAGGTCTGGTATAGCTTGACTAAGCATTCCCGGATTCCGTGCATGACGGCGGGCTCAGCGCCGGGCCGCATGCCGCCTTGGGCTGTGCTGGTCGGCAATATTGGCTGGTCGGCATAGTGTTTCGTCGCTCCATCGGCAACGGTGCGGCCGTAGGTGCGGCTGGTGATAGGCGGAGCGAGCCGGCGGAATCGTGGGCGAACCATTCGAGGAAGTTAAGCATCGCAAATACTTGCCGCCTTACTTACTTATCGGTTAGGTTAACAATCGCTGAGATATCTCGAACCGCCTAGTAGATCTGTTCACAGAATGAGGTGTTCGCACATGAGCCGTCGTCACACCAACAGCCATCGCAACCCTCGGGGTGGGAGTGGGCAGCGCCGTAATGGGATGGTCGGTGCTGGTAGCGCGATAGCCGCGTTCTTGGCGTTCGGGGTGGCCCCGCTGGCGATCGCGCCGCAGGCGCAGGCTGACCTCGATGATCTCTTCGATCTAGGTTGGCTCTCTGACTTTCTCACCCCGGCGGATGCCGCGGCGGGTCTGGACGCACTGTCTGTCGACCCCGGTTCGGCGGCTGCGGGCGGTTTCGACTTGACGTCGCTGGTCGACGACTGGCTCTACACCCCGCTGCACTTCCTGAGCGAGGCTTGGATCAACAACCCGTTCGGTGAGCTGGTGGACGGCGCCATCAACACAATGTCCGGGCAGTACCTGATCGGCGACGGCATCGATGGCACGGCGGACAATCCCGACGGCGGCAACGGCGGCCTGTGGTTCGGCGACGGCGGTGCCGGCTGGGATAGCAACGCGGTAGGCGTCCAGGGCGGTGACGGTGGTAACGCACTCGGGTTCGGCAACGGCGGTGCTGGCGGCGATGGTGGCGTCGGTGCCGATGGTGGCGCCGGTGGCATCGGTGGCACGTTCATGGGCAACGGTGGGGTCCCGGCACTGGTGGCACCGCCGGTAATGCCGGCAGCGACGGTCAGCCCGGCTAGAGCTGCCTTCTGAAGACCTGAAGATCACCAAACCATAAGGAGATGGCCGTGCAGTTAGCCCTTCAGCCCTATGTCACTGCGGGTATCGCGATTGCGGGTGCCAGCCTCATCGCGGTGCCTACGGTGGCGGCGCCGTTGCCCGGCGTTTCCCCGGTCGCCAATATCCAGGCCCCGGCGATCCAGCTCACCAGCGCGTGGGACGACGCTTTCAACGCCGGGTCGGCCAACCTCACGCAACTGGTCAACAACTACGGCTTGGCGCCCGGCGTGAGTTTCCAGCAGAGCCTGGTCAACATGGTCGGCTTCATGCAGCTGATGATCGATGACCCGGCGAACATCACCACCATCGCCGAGCAGATGCAGGACAACATCAAGAACGTGATGTCGTCCTTCAGCCTGCTCAACGTCGACGACGACACGTTGGCCACCACGACGGCTTTCACCGTCAACGGCGACCACAATCTCCTGCTGAGTCAGATCCCCGGCTTCCTGCCGGCGAGTGTTGATCCCGAGACCGTGACCACGATCCTCAATTTCTTGTCGTCACCGCTGAGCGGCATCATCATCGGGTCGCTGGGCCCGTCCATCGCCCCCTGGGTCGCACTGGACAACAGCATCACTGACCACGACAGCATCAGCGACACTCTCGCCAACATGGTCGGCGCCTTCTTCAACGGTGCCACCCTCAACCTCGACAGCCTGCTGCCGGCGATCAACAACGCGGGTCTGCTGCCGGCGCCCATGGAGATCGACAACCTGGAGTTCGCCTTCGGCGGGCTGCTCACCGGTGGCAGTGTGGCTCACTCGCCGTGGAACATCTACTCCTCCGACGGCAGCGTGTTTCAATCGGTGCCGGTCGTCGGCGGCTCGATCATCAACAGTCTCGGCATCAATATCCTCGGTATTCCGGTCCTTGGCCACCTCGGCTTCGACGGCCACGCGATCGGACCGATCGGTGCATGGCTGAGCTTCTCGGAACTGACCGCACAACTGCTGGGCGCGGGCTGGAACGTGGCCGGTGACGGCAAGGGCGCGCCGACCACCCCGACCTGCCCGCCATTGGCCTGCATCGACTTCCCCACGATCCCTGGCGACGACGCCGGCGGCGCGGCGGCGACCGACGTCGGCGGTGGCGACTTCTTCAGCCACTTGACCGACGTCATCACCGACTTCCAATGGGGAGACCTCTTCTGACGTCTCAGCCGAGACGGCTGGGATTTCGGTAGGGTGCAACCGACCGGGATGAACCGCAAATCGTTGAGGGAGACGAGTTGTCGGACTACGACCTGACCAGCGAGAACACTTTGCTGGACATGTTGCAGCGGCGAGCCGAGCAGTACGCGGACAAGGTGTTGTTCAGCTTCTCCTATAACGGCGACGACGAGGATCGCAGCGAGCTGAGCTACCGCGAGCTCGATCGGAAGGCGCGCGCGATCGCATCCACTCTGCAGCAGCAGGGTGCGGAGGGACAGCGGGTGCTGGTTTTGTACCGCCCGGGTCTGGAGTTCGTTGCCGCCTTCTTCGGTTGTGTCTATGCGGGCGCGGTTGCGGTGCCGGTGCACCAGCGGCTGGCGCCGCGGCTAACGGCGGTGGTCCCCGATGCGAAGGCCGGCTTCGTTCTCGCCACCGCTGACACCCAGGCGAACACCAAGGCCAGCATTGACGAGCTGGCCGAGGGACATGCCCTGCGCTGGAATGTCATCGAAGACGCCGCCCTCGGAGACCCCGACGGGTGGGCGGTTCCGGCCATCGATGCGGACTCCACCGCGATGATCCAGTACACCTCGGGCTCCACCCGCTCGCCGAAGGGCGTGGTGCTGACGCACCGCAACCTCATGCACAACCTGGAGATCGTCCGTCAGGCGTGGCAGGGCGACGACACCGGGGTCGGCGTGTACTGGTTGCCGCCGCATCATGACATGGGGCTGATCGGTGTCGTCCTGGAAATCCTGTACTCCGGGGCCAGCGCGGTGCTCATGTCTCCGACCGCCTTCATCAAGCGTCCGATGCGCTGGCTGGAAGCCGTCTCCCGGCACAGGGCCGTCATCACCACCGCACCGAACTTCGCCTTCGAAAAGGCGGTGGCAACCAGCACCCCAGCGGAGCGTGCGGCACTGGATCTGTCCAACCTGTCCATCGCCATGAACGGCGGGGAGCCGATACGTGCCGTAACCCTGCAGAATTTCGCCGCGGCCTTCGCCCCGGCGGGTTTCAGGCTGGAGGCGTTCACGCCGGTGTACGGGCTGGCGGAGGCCACCTTGCTGGTGGCCGGCGGATCGGACGGCGCTGCACCGGGGGTTCGCTACGTCGATCGCACCGCGCTGAGTTCCGACCGGGTGGTCGACGTCGCACCGGAGCACCCCACTGCTGCAACCTTGGTCAGTTGCGGTCCTCCCCGGGGAGGACAGGACGTGGCCATCGTCGATCCGGTGACTCATCGGTTATGCGGCCCGGACCAGGTCGGCGAGATCTGGGTCGCCGGACCCAGCGTCGCCGAGGGTTACTTCGGACGCCCTGAAGAGACCAAGCAGTCCTTCGCGGCCCACCTGGCGCAGGCAGACGGCTCCGACTCGACCCGTGGGCCGTTCCTGCGCACCGGGGATCTGGGTTTCTTGTGCGCCGGGGAGTTGTTCGTCGCGGGGCGCTACCAAGACCTGGTCACCATCGACGGCCACAACTATTACCCCAACGATGTTGAGTTCACCGTGCAGGACTGCGATCCGGTGCTGGTGTCGGGTCGGGGTGCGGTCTTCACGGTGACGCCCCGACCGCATGCTGTCGAACAACTGGTGGTCGTGCAGGAAGTGGATCGTGACCTGATCGGCGACACCGACCTCGCCGACGTCATCGACGCCATCCGGGCCACGATCACCGAGCATCATTGCATCGAGGCCCACGATGTGGTGCTGGTGGAGCATGTGTCGATTCCCACCACATCCAGCGGCAAGATCCAGCGGCGTCAGTGTCGGCAGCAGTTCCTCGACGGCGATCTCGCGGTGGTGGCGCACTGGCAAGCACCACCCGACGGTGTTGCCGAGGCCCAGGAAGCCGCGAACATGACTGTGGCAGAGGAAATCCTGGCTGAGGCCATCCGACGGGCATCCGGCAGCGCCTGACCCGGCCGGCTATGGCGCGTGGTGCTTCCAGTCACTCAGACCACAACAGCTGACGGTCCTTCGCCGTCACGGATGCCGGGCGGTGACCCCACCGTCGACGACGATCTGGGTTCCGGTGACGAACGACGCCCGCGGCGACATCAGGAACGCCACCGCCTGGGCAACTTCCGCCGGTTGGCCGATCCGCCCCAGCGGTGCAGCGGCCACGAAGCCGGCCGCGACCTCTTCGACGTCGAGCGCGATCTGCAGCATCGGGGTTTCGATGAAGCCGGGACAGACCGCGTTGACGCGGATTCCGGCCGGGCCCAACTGGGCGGCCATCGACCTGGTCAGCCCCAGCAGCCCGGCCTTGGAGGCGCAGTAGGCGGGGATGAACGGGTTGGCAGTCAACCCCTCGATGCTGGAGATGCCGACCACGGCCGGGTCGCCGCCGGCCCGGGCGACAGTCTCCAGGTGCGGCAGCATCAACTGCACGAGCATCGCCTGGGCGCGCAGGTTGACATCCATCACCGCATCCCAGGATTCGGCGGTGTAGGCGCCTACCGGTTCGGGCAACACCCGGCCCGCGGCATGCACCAGCCCGTCGATTCCGTCCAGCGCCTCGGCCGCCGCCGCGACCGCGGCGGGCATCCCGTCGTCGTCGCACACGTCGACCACCGCGCCGGGCATCCCCAAACTTTCGGCTACGTCGTGGACCGCCTGGGCGATGTCCCACAACGTAACTCGGCGGCCGTCGGCGACCAGGGCCTGGGCGCAGGCCCGGCCGATCCCCGATGCTGCCCCGGTGACGACAACTCCGCTCACCTGCGCGCTCCCTCTGTGATGACGAACTGCGACCAATCCGGTTCACGCACCGCCGACCAGTACTCGTCGAGCCGCCACGGGCTCACCGTGTGGATCTCGCCGTCGGCGTTCTTGAAGTAGGAATGCTTGACCGCCGGATGCGCCCACACCGTCTGGGCGATCGCGGCCTGGGTGGCCCGATGCCACTCGGTGGCCGCCTGCACGGTCGGCTCGATCGAATGCAGTCGTTCGCCGGCGAGCTTGGCCAGGCAGGCGTCGATGTAGCGCATCTCCAACTCGGAGTTGAAGATCAGGCTGCCACCGTGCGCCAGATGCGCGCCGGGCCCGTACAGCACAAAGAAGTTCGGGAAGCCGGGCACCGTGATGCCCAGATACGCGTACGGCTTGCTGCCCCACAGCGCGTGCAGATCCGTCCCGTCACGGCCGGTGATGCGTATCGGCCACAACACATCGGTGTGCCGAAAGCCGGTGGCGTACACGATCACATCCACCTCGTGATGGACACCGTCGTCGGTCTCCACACCCTGCGCGGTGATGCGCCGTATCGGGGTGCGGATCAGTTCGACGTTGTCGCGTCTCAGGGTTTTGAGCCAGGTGCCGTTGTCCTGCAGGGTGCGCTTGCCGGTCGCCGGATAGTCGGGCAACACCTTGGCCAGCAGCTCGTCGTCGTCACCCACCTGATCGGTGATCCAGCCGGTGAACATCTGCCGGGCCAGGGCGTTGATCTCGCTCACCGCGTAGTCCTGGCCGGGATAGTCCGGGTCTACTCGGGCGGCCTCCAGGCCCTTGTCGGCACCGGGCCACAGCAGCAGGAAGCGGTACCAGCGGCCGTAGAACGGCAGGTGTTCCAACGCCCAGCGCACCCCGTCGTCGACGGCGTCGTGATACATCGGGTTGGGGAACATCCACTGCGCGGTGCGCTGAAACACCGTGAGGTGCTGCACTTTTCCCGCAATCGCGGGTGCGATCTGAAATCCGCTGGCACCCGCACCGATCAACGCCACCCGCTTACCGGTCAGGTCGACGGTGTGATCCCACGCCGCGGAGTGAAACGATGGGCCGGCGAAACTGTCGGCCCCGTCGAGATCGGGCAGATGCGGGCGGTTGAGCTGACCGACCGCGGTGATCACCGCGCGCGCCGAGAGCGTGGCCGCTGAATTGCCGGCGGTGCGGATGGTTAAGGTCCAGGTTCCGTTGCCCTCGTTCCAGACGGCGTCGGTGACTTCGGTGCCCCACCGAACATGCTCGCTCAGGCCGTGTTTGGTGACAAGATCGGTGAAGTACGCCCGCAGCTCGGGCTGTTCGGCGAAGTAATGTCCCCAGTCGTTGTTGGGTTCGAAGCTGTAGCAGTAGAAGTGGTTCGCGACGTCCACCCGAGCCCCCGGATAGTCGTTCTCCCACCACGTTCCGCCCGGACCTTCGTTCTTTTCGACAATCGTGAACGGAATACCGGCCTGCGCGAGCCGGATTCCGGCCAGCACGCCCGATTCGCCGCAACCGATCACCACCACCGGCAGCTCCGCCGCGCGGGCGGGGTCCAGCGGAGCCGGAGCGCGCGGGTCGACGCCGTCGAGGTCGAGTTCTTCGGAGAGCAACCCCAGGTAGGCGTCCGGCACGGTCTCGCAGGCCGCCCAGTCCATCATCTCCTTGACCAGCTCGGCGGGCAGGGGAGCGGGTTGCGGGCAGCCGCGGTCGCGGTAGTCCACGATCACCGGCAGCGCTTCGGCGCGGGCGCGGGCCTTGTCTTCCTCGGACATGAACCCCTGGATCTCGTTGAGGAAGATCCCGTTCTGCCTGAAGTCCCGGATGAAGCGGGGGTCGCCGGTGATGTGCACGCACGACAGCAACAAGCTGGGGATGGACACCTGCTCCAAAGCGGCGGCGATCTCGGAATCGGTGGTGGTGAACGGTTCCCCGGCGTAGCGGTTGCGCAACGGCTCGGCCCTCTCCCTGTATTCGCTACTGTGCGACGCGAAATTGAATCGGACGATACGCGAGGCGTAGGGGCGGAGCAAGGATTGGCTGGCGTGGACTCACCCGGCCGCGTCGATCTTCGAGGTGATCGAGTCGAGCAGCGTATGTGCCGCCACTATCGAAGGAGTTGTGCGTGCGGCTATCGAAGAAGTTGAGCTTTCGCACACGGCGGCGCGGACAACAACGTTGCTGCGCACGGTCAGCATGGTTTGACACGTCCAGTCGGAGTTGACGTTGTCCATCATGAGGGCAGCGAGCACGCCGTCGGAGTCGAGGAAATTGTCGATATACCAGAGTTGGTCTGGTGATTCTTTCGCATTGGCAAAGCGGCTGTTGACAATACGGACGTTGCACTTCTGCCATGCAGCGCTCTGATTGGCGTAAAACGCCCGGGCAGCGGCGGCGTGCGGATAGCTGGTGACGGACATCGAGACATGCTTCGCCAGGTAGCGGGGATCGGGTTCGGGCGGACTGTTCCATCGTTGCCAGCGGATAGCAGTCCAACCCGAGCCTGCGTAGGCCTGCGATGAGACGGACGTGATCCCTTGGCAATCGGCATCCGCCAGATTGTCGGGGTCGATGTACTCACCGTGCGACACCAGATCGATGGCTGGGTCGTCCACCGCGGAAGAGACGACGCCCCGGTCCGGCAAGAGGCCGTCGAGCGCGGCGACGGGCACCAGGCGGTCGGCAGCGGCGACGGGTGCCGGTGTCCGGTCGGGGGAGCCATCAGCTGACGATGTCGGGCTGGATTGCGGGCGTTCGTGCCGGTCACGGCGCATGACGGTCACCGTCAGTGCCACGACAATCGCCGCCAGCACGCAGACCAGCCCCAGCAGCATCGGTATCAGTCGGCGGTTGCCGTTCGGTGCCGGATTCGGCGGCATCCGTTGCCAAGGCGGCGGATCATAGGGGTTCATCGTGCACCCCAATCCCGTCGCGGTTGTGCATCAATGTCCTGCTGCCGCGTCGATCTTCGCGGTGATCGAGTCGAGGAGTGTCTGTGTCGCCGCTGCCGAATCCGTATCTGCGCACACGCTGATGCGGACGACAACGTTGCTGCGTGCGGTCAGCGCGTTCTGGCACGACCAGCCGCCGCCGCCCTCGGAGATCGTGGTCGCTTTGAGCACCCCATCGGCGTCGGCGACGCCCTCGACCGACCAGAATAGGCCGGGCGAGTCCGGGACGGTGGGCACGCGGGTATTGATGATGCGGCCGGAGCACTTCTGCCACGCCGCGCTCTCCTTGGTGTAGAAGGCACGAGCAGTGCTGGCGTGCGGATAGCTCGTTACCGACATCAGGGCTTGGTGCACCCACCTAGGTGGATTGGGCTCGGCGGGACTGTTCCATCCTTGCCAGCGGACAGCGGTCCATCCGGAACCGGCAAAAACGGGCCCGGAAACAGAGGTAAGTCCTTGGCAGTCGGCGTCCACCATGACGTCGGTGTCTATACCCGTACCTTCGGCGACGAGGCCGATTCCTGGGTCGCTTACCGCTGCGGAGACGACTTCCTTGGCCGGCAGCAGGCCTTCGAGAGCGGAGACCGGCACCGACGCTTGGTCATCGGACGTTGCCGATGCCGAGGTGGGAGATTGCGCGCTCTCGTGCCGGTCACGTCCGATGACCTTCACGGCGAGCACCACGGCGGTTACGGTCAGCAGGCAGACCAGCGCCAACAGGACCCGCATGAGTCGGCGATTGCGCCGCAGCGGCGGACCGGGTGGCCATGGCGGTGGGAACGGCCCGCCCGGACCCGGCGGCATGGGCTGGTTCATCGGCGCGAATGGGGGCTGGTCGTAGGGGTTGGGCGTCGGACCGTGCGGTTCGCTCATAGGTGCCCCCACCTCCCGTCGGGGCCGATCGCAGGCGGATGGCCCGATTTTCACCGAGGTTATCAGCGGTCGGTCTGTCCGTGTCTGCACCGACCATGCGACGCTGTACGCCGTGGCGGACGTCAGAACGCGCCTGGCCGCGGTGTGGCACTTTGTGCACACCGCGCCGTTGACCTATCTGTGGCTGGCGGTGCTGGGGGTCACCACCGTTATTCAGCACATGGTCGGCCGGCGCCTGCACACCATGCTCGTCGAGCAATCCACCAACCTGCACCACCTGGCCACCGACCCATTGGAGGTGCTGGTCTCCAGCCTGTTGTGGATCGACGGCAAGGACTGGTCGCCGTACCTGGTGCTGTTCACCCTGTTTCTGGCGCCGGCCGAACACTGGCTGGGGCACCTGCGTTGGCTGATGGTCGGATTGATCTCCCACGTCGGTGCCACCTATGTCAGCGAGGGTGCGCTCTACGCGCTGATCCACCTGCACCGGGAATCGGAGCGGTTGACCTTCGCGCGAGACATCGGGGTCAGCTACTTCCTGGTGGGTGTGATGGCGGTGCTGACCTATCGGATCCGTCGGCCCTGGCGGTGGGGATACCTGGCTTTATTGCTCGTGATCTTCGCGGTGCCGCTGGCCATCAACTCGGACTTCACCGCGGTCGGCCATGCCGCCGCGTTAGTCATCGGGTTGTGCTGTTACCCGCTGACGCACCCCCACCATCCGCTGCGACATCACCCGAGCGCCGTCGGCGGCCACTAGCCCAGATTTTTCGCGAAATGCGCCTTGTGAAGGTGTGTAGATGAGCGAAAGTGCCTGTCCTGCAAGGAATAATTGGACTTGTCGACGGTTCAATCGTTCCAAGTGGAAGGCACCTCGCAGGCACTAGCCCAGATTTTTCGCGAAATGCGCCTTGTGAAGGTGTGTAGATGAGCGAAAGTGCCTGTCCTGCAAGGAATAATTGGACTTGTCGACGGTTCAATCGTTCCAAGTGGAAGGCACCTCGCAGGTGAAGAATATCGCGGTGGCAGGGCGGGTGAAAGTGTCTGCTGACGGCCAAGGTGTGGTGTCGCATGCCGGGATGGGCATGCTGCGCGAACTGGCCGACCGGACCGGGTTATCGACGCAGGTCACGGCCGCGCTGGCGGATACCTACCGGGGCCCGTGGGTGTACGAGCCCGGGGAGGTGTTCGCTGATCTGGCCGCCGCGGTCGCCGACGGGGCCGACTGCATCGACGGGGTCGCGCAACTGTGCGGGGATCGCGAGCACGTCCTGGGTGCGAAGGCCTCGACGACCACGATGTGGCGGCTGGTCGATGAGCGCATCGACGCCGCACACCTACCCGGGGTACGGGCCGCGCGGGCCGCCGCGCGGGCCGCGGCCTGGGAAGCCGGAGCGTCCCCCGCTGGTGAGGGCTGGCTGCACATCGACATCGACGCCACCCTGGTCATCGATCACTCCGACAACAAGACCGGCGCCGCCCCGACCTGGAAGAAGACGTTCGGTCTTCATCCGCTGCTAGCGTTCCTGGACCGCCCCGAGATCGCCGGTGGCGAGGCTCTGGCCGGGTTGCTGCGCAACGGTAACGCCGGCTCCAACACTGCCAGTGACCACGTCATCGTTCTGGGACAGGCACTGGCCGCCCTGCCCCCGGCGTGGCGGCCCGACCCAGACCACCCCGATGATCCCGATAAGCCCCGGGTGGTGGTGCGCTGCGACACCGCCGGGGCCACCCACCGATTCGCCGATGCCTGCCGCATCGCCGGGGTCGGGTTCTCCTTCGGCTACCCTGTCGACGCCCGCGTGCAGGACGCCGTGGACAGTCTCACCCTCGCTGATGCCTGGTACCCGGCGATCGACACCGACGGCGGTATCCGCGACGGCGCCTGGGTCGCCGAGGCCACCACCCTGGTCAACCTGGCCTCCTGGCCGGCCGGGACCCGGTTGATCCTGCGCAGAGAACGCCCCCACCCCGGCGCGCAGTTGCGGTTCACCGACGCCGACGGGATGCGGATCACCGCGTTCATCACCGACACACCACCCGGAATCATCGCCGGGCAGGTAGCGGGCCTGGAGTTACGGCACCGTCAGCACGCCCGCGTCGAGGACCGTATCCGCGAACTGAAGGCCACCGGTCTGCGTAACCTGCCGTGTCATTCCTTCTGGGCCAACGCTGCCTGGCTCGAAGTCATTCTGGCCGGCGCCGACCTGGTCACCTGGACCCGACTCATCGGATTCGGTAGCCACCCGGCACTGGCCCGCGCTGAGATCGCCACCTTCCGCTACCGGGTCCTGCACGTCGCGGCCCGCGTCACCCGCAGTGCCCGTCAACTGCGGCTACGCCTGGATGTCACCTGGCGGTGGGCATCGGCGATAGCCGCCGCCTGGCAGACCATCCGCAGCGCCTTCCGATAACACCGCGGCCCATCCGACCGACCAACGTTGAAAGGCCCACCGGCCCTGGGAAAGCCCGCCCCACCCGGCGACACGGGACAGCTCCGCCACGCCACCACCCGAAAATCATTACCAATCAGCCAATTCGCCATCAGACCGAGCCCGAACCCATTTTCCATGCAAAATCGAGGCTAATGCCGTGTTTGAGCTGCCAACAGTGAACGGCGCAGGCCCCGTCCACCGGCCGGCTCCGACCATAAGAATCTCGGCGCGAGAAAGTCGGACCTGGCCGCGATCGCAATTTTGGCGACTGAACCCTCAGGCCTTGGCGNCGTTGAAAGGCCCACCGGCCCTGGGAAAGCCCGCCCCACCCGGCGACACGGGACAGCTCCGCCACGCCACCACCCGAAAATCATTACCAATCAGCCAATTCGCCATCAGACCGAGCCCGAACCCATTTTCCATGCAAAATCGAGGCTAGCCTGACAATCGCGAGCACGGCGAGGAGGGCAAGTGCGGCATTACTACAGCGTCGAGGTCATTCGCGCCGCCGAAGCACCGCTGTTGGCGAGCCTGCCCGACGGGGTGCTGATGCGCCGGGCCGCGTTCGGTTTGGCGACCGCGATCGCACGGGAGCTGGCCGCGCGCACCGGCGTGGTAGCCGGGCGTCAGCTGTGCGCGGTGGTGGGCTCCGGCGACAACGGCGGCGACGCGCTGTGGGCGGCTACCCTGCTGCGTCGACGCGGCGTGGCGGCCAGTGCCGTCCTGCTCGACCCCGAGCGTGCCCACGCCAAGGGCCTTGCAGCGTTCCAACGTGCCGGCGGCCGGATCGTTGACACCGTGCCGTCCGCAACGGATCTGGTGATCGACGGCGTGGTCGGCATCTCCGGGCGAGGCCCGTTGCGGCCGCATGCCGCTGAGGTCTTCGCCGGAGTCGAGGCGGCGGGTATTCCGGTGGTGGCCGTCGACATTCCCAGTGGCTTGGATCCGCATACCGGCGCGGCGGACGGGCCCGCGGTGCGCGCCGCTCTCACCGTCACTTTCGGTGGCCTCAAACCGGTGCACGCCCTGGGGCAGTGCGGGCGGGTCGAGCTCGTCGAGATCGGCCTGGACCTGCCGGGCACCGACCTGCACTCGTTGACCGCGGCCGACGTGGAGGCCTGCTGGCCGGCGCCCGGCCCACGCGACGACAAATACACCCAGGGCGTCACCGGAATCCTGGCCGGATCGGCGACCTACCCGGGCGCGGCGATCCTGTGCGCGGGGGCGGCGGTGGCGGCCACCTCCGGTATGGTGCGCTACGCCGGAAGCGCTGACGCCCAAGTGGTTTCGCACTGGCCGGAGGTGGTCGCGGCGCCCAGCCCGGCGGCTGCCGGGAAGGTGCAGGCCTGGGCGGTCGGTCCCGGTCTGGGCACCGGCGAACAGGCTGCCACCGCACTGTGGTTCGCCCTTGGCACCGATCTGCCGGTGATCGTCGACGCCGATGCGCTGACTATCCTGGCCGCCCACCCGTCGCTGGTGGCCGATCGCAACGCCCCGACGGTGCTGACCCCGCATGCGGGCGAATACGCCCGGCTGGCCGGACACCCGCCCGGTCCCGACCGGGTCGGCGCGGCCCGCGAGCTGGCCGACCGATTCGGGGCCACCGTGCTGTTGAAAGGCAACGTCACCGTCGTCGCCGACCCCTCCGGCCCGGTTTACCTCAATCCGGCCGGCGGGTCGTGGGCGGCCACCGCGGGCTCCGGCGACGTGCTGTCCGGCATCATCGGCGCGCTGTTGGCATCCGGCCTGCCCCCCGCCCAGGCCGCTGCCGCCGCCGCGTTCGTGCACACTCGCGCCGCCGCAGCCTCGGCCGCCGACCCTGGACCCGGCGCCACCCCGACGTCGGCCTCGCGCATCCTGGCCCACATCCGCACCGCCCTGGCCCAGCTATAGAGGAGAGTCGTAGTGACCCATTCCCACCCGTCCGTGCCGGCGCACGCCATCGCCCCCGCCTACACCGGCCGGATGTTCACCTCGCCGGTGCCGGCGTTGCGGCTGCCCGACGAGCCGATGGACCCGCAGACCGCCTACCGCTTCATCCACGACGAACTGATGCTCGACGGCAGTTCCCGGCTGAATCTGGCCACCTTCGTCACCACCTGGATGGACCCCGAAGCGTCGGCCCTAATGGCGGAGTCGTTCGACAAGAACATGATCGACAAGGACGAATACCCGGCTACCGCGGCCATTGAGCAGCGCTGCGTGTCCATGGTCGCCGACCTGTTTCACGCCGAGGATCTGCGTGACGATGATCCCGCCAGTGCGATCGGGGTGTCCACCGTCGGGTCCAGCGAGGCGGTGATGCTGGGCGGGCTGGCGATGAAATGGCGGTGGCGCCAGCGGGTCGGTGACGACTGGAAGGGCCGCACCCCGAACCTGGTGATGGGCTCCAATGTCCAGGTGGTGTGGGAGAAGTTCTGCCGCTACTTCGACGTCGAACCCCGCTACCTGCCGATGGGCCAGGACCGCTATGTGATCACCCCGGAGCAAGTGGTCGATGCCGTCGATGAGAACACCATCGGGGTGGTGAGCATCCTGGGCACCACCTACACCGGGGAGCTCGAACCCGTCGAGCAGATCTGTGCGGCCCTAGACAAGTTGGCGGCGGGCGGCGGGCCGGACGTGCCGGTGCACGTGGACGCGGCCAGCGGCGGATTCGTGGTGCCCTTCCTGCACCCGGGCCTCAAATGGGATTTCCGGCTGCCGCGGGTGGTCTCGGTCAACGTCAGCGGCCACAAGTACGGGCTGACCTACCCGGGCATCGGCTTCGTGGTGTGGCGCAGTGCCGACTATCTGCCCGAGGAGCTGGTGTTCCGGGTCAACTACCTGGGCGGCGACATGCCCACGTTCACGCTGAACTTCTCCCGGCCGGGCAACCAGGTCGTCGGCCAGTACTACAACTTCTTGCGCCTCGGCCGCGCCGGCTACACCGAGGTGATGCGGACCCTGTCCGACACCGCTCGCTGGCTGTCGCACCAACTGGCCGCTTCCGAGCACTTCGAGGTGATCAGCGACGGTTCGGCGATCCCGGTGGTGAGTTGCCGGCTGGCGGGCGAGCGCGGCTACACCGAGTTCGACGTGTCCCACGAGCTGCGTACGTTCGGCTGGCAGGTGCCGGCCTACACCATGCCCGAAGGCGCCGAGGACGTCGCGGTGTTGCGCGTCGTGGTCCGTGAAGGGCTGTCGGCGGATCTTGCCCGGGCGCTTTTCGACGACATCATGAAAGCGGTGACCGCCCTGGACCGGGTCAAACCCGCCGGCCTCTACGACGATCAGCAGCACTTTTCGCACTAGCCGGTCGGTCTCCCCGCAGGCCCATCCGGCCGCCGAGTGTGCGTTTTCGGTCCCAAGATCGCGATTTCGGCGACCAAACCGCACACTCGGCGCGGCAGGTCACCAGGTTTTCGGGCAGCTTCGGCTGATCAGGGCTGCTCCGACCCGGTCCAGGAACCGGTCCGGAGTCATGTGCAGCGTGCGGCTCGTCAGCTTGATGTCGATCCAACCGCGTTCGAGAAGGGTGTTGTAACGCTCGGCGTCACGTTCCCGCTGCTGGGGATCGGTCCAATGGTGGGCGCCTTCGAAGTCGACGCCGACGAGGTGCTCTTTCCACCCCATGTCGATGACGGCGACGAGTTGGCCGTAGTCGCCATACACCGGGATCTGGGTCTGCGGCCGCGGAAAGCCGGCGCGCATTAGGTGGAGTCGGGTGAGCGATTCGTAGGGTGAGTCGGCGCCTCCATCGACAAGCAACAGGGTCTCTTCGAGCTGGCGTAGGCCACGGGCGCCCCGGTGCACGTCGGCTACCGCGGCGACGTCGAGAACTTTGACGCCGGTGGCGTTCATCAGGGCGTCGATACGCTGCACTCCCGCGGTGAGATCGAGGCGTCTGCCCAGGTCGAAAGCGGTGCGGGCGGCCGTGGTCACCGGCATCCCGCGAACCGTCTGTGCCTCGCCGGGCAGCAGTGTGTCGCTGTGCACGGTGAGCAGCGGCGGTGCCCGACGGTTGTCGTGGATGAGTTCTGCGGGGCTGTCGGGATCGATCCACTTCGCGCCGAGCATCGCCGACGCGGACAACCCGGCAAGAACACCACGTCGGCGTGACCAGAGCCAGGCGGCCCGCGCCCGGTCGGACGCCGTCAGTGGCCCACGGGGCGTCCACACGCCCGGGTAGATGCGGACGTAGTCGCGGTGCAGCTGGGCGCGGGTCACGCCGCCGCGGGCCAGCGCTTCGGCCGCCCGAAACGGCCTTTGCGGTGATCGCATGACCGAGGGTGGCACCGCGGCCTGCCCCGGCGTGGACGTCAATCCACAGCCCGCCCGTCGAGTGTGTGTTTTCGGTCGCAAAACGGCCGTCGAGCGAACTAAACCGCACCCTCGGCGATCCGACGGGCCGGTTCGGCAGGTTCTGGGACAATGGAAGCTGACATGACTGCCGTATCCCGAACGTCCGGCCTGCTCGCGCAGGCGCTGGTGGACCTGGACGCCATCGCCCACAACGTGCGGGTGCTGGACGAACACGCCGGCGCCGCCGGGGTGATGGCCGTGGTCAAGGCCGATGGCTACGGGCACGGCGCAGTCCCGGTAGCCCGCGCCGCGCTGGCCGCCGGCGCGGCCGAACTCGGGGTCGCCACCGTCGACGAGGCCCTGACGTTGCGAGCGGCCGGCATAAGAGCGCCGGTGCTGGCCTGGCTGCACGGGCCGCACACCGACTTCGCTCCCGCCTTGGCCGCCGACGTGCAGATCGCGGTCTCCTCGGTGGCGCAGCTGAACGAACTGCTTGAGGCGGTGGGGCGCACGGGACAAACCGCGACCGTCACGGTCAAGGCCGATACCGGCATGAACCGTAACGGCATCGGCGCCGCCGACTTCCCGGAACTGGTGACCGCGCTGCGGCGAGCCGTCGCCGACGACGCGATCCGGGTGCGCGGCCTGATGTCGCATCTGGCCTGCGCCGACGAGACTGCTAACCCGGTCAACGACGTTCAGGCCCAACGCTTTTCCGATCTGCTGAGGGTGGCCAGCGAGCAGGGGCTGAAGTTCCCGGTCGCGCATCTGGCCAACTCGGCAGGGGCGATGACCCGCCCCGATCTAGCCTTTGACCTGGTGCGGCCCGGAATAGCCATGTACGGCCTGAGTCCGATCCCCGAGCGGGGTGACATGGGTCTGGTTCCGGCGATGACGCTGAAATCGCTTGTGGTGCTGGTCCGTCCGATCAAAGCCGGGGAGGCGGTCTCCTACGGCCACACCTGGGTCGCCCCGGTCGACACCACCGTGGCACTGGTGCCGATGGGTTACGCCGACGGGGTGTTCCGACCGCTCAGTGGACGGTTCGACGTATTGATCAACGGCCGGCGTCGGCCCAGCGTCGGGCGGGTGTGCATGGACCAGTTCGTCGTCGACCTGGGCCCCGGACCCGTCGACGTCACCGAGGGTGACGAGGTCATCCTGTTCGGGTCTGGAGCAGAGGGCGAGCCGCTGGCCCAGGACTGGGCCGACGCGTTGGGCACCATCCATTACGAGGTGGTCAACAGCCCACGTGGGCGGGTCGCCAGGACGTATCGGGGCGCCGATGGCCGGTAAGCGGCGCGGGTCGCGGCGGGCCGGTGGCTGGCTCGCGGGGGCGGCCGGCCTGGCCGCCGTCGGCACCATCGCCGGGACCACCATCGCCCGGTCGGTGACACGACGCACCACTGCCGAAGACGCTTACGCCGACGAGGATTTCGAGATCCTCGAACACGACCACGACTCGGTGGTGGTCACCGAAGACGGCGTCGAACTGGCGGTGCGCGACACCGGCCCGCGCAACGCACCGTTGACTGTGGTGTTCGCGCACGGATTCTGCCTGCGGATGGGGTCGTTTCACTTTCAGCGGGCGCGGCTGGCGGCCGAGTGGGGCGATCAGGTGCGCATGGTCTTTTACGATCAGCGCGGCCACGGCGAGTCCGGCACTGCCCCACCGGGCACCTACACCGTGCCGCGGCTCGGCCAGGACCTCGAAGCGGTGCTACGGGCCACCGTGCCACGCGGCCCCATAGTGCTGGTGGGGCATTCGATGGGCGGCATGACGGTGCTGGCGCACGCTCGGCAGTTTCCCCAGCGCTACGGCAGCCGGATTGTCGGCGCCGCGTTGATATCGTCGGCCGCCAAAGGGGTTTCGCGATCCCCGCTGGGCGAGATTCTGCGCAACCCGGCGCTGGAGGCCGTGCAGTTCAGCGTGCGGTACGCGCCGAAGCTGGTGCACCGCGGCCGCGGCGCGGCCCGCGGGGTGATCGCACCGATCCTGCGCGCCGCCTCCTACGGCACCGACCAGATCAGCCCGAGTGTGGTGGCATTCTCCGAGGAGATGATGCACTCCACCCCGGTCGCCACCATGGTCGGCTTCCTGCACGCCCTGGAAGTGCACGACGAGAGTGCCGCGCTGCCGACGCTGGCCAAGATCCCTACCCTGGTTGCCTGCGGCGACCAGGATCTGCTCACCCCGCCGGGGTACTCGCGGGCTATGGCGGCCACGCTGTGGGATTGTGAGCTGGTAATTGTGCCCGGGGCCGGGCATCTGGTGCAGTTGGAGGAACCCGATGTCATCGACGAGGCGCTGGTGCGACTGGTGGAGCGGGCCGCGCCGCGCCGCGGCATGCTGACGCACCGGTTGCGCCGAAAGGCCGGGCGCAGTGGCTGATCCGCAGGAGGCGACGCTGGCTACCGCCGAGGACACCGTCGCGCTGGGGGCCCGGCTGGGCGAACAGCTGCGAGCCGGCGACGTGGTGGTGCTGTCCGGTCCGCTGGGTGCTGGAAAAACCGTGTTGGCCAAGGGGATTGCGGCCGCACTCGACGTCGATGGGCCAGTCACCTCGCCGACGTTCGTGCTGGCCCGCGAGCATCGCGCCCGCCGCCCGGACAACCCGGCGATGATTCACGTCGACCTCTACCGCCTGCTCGACGAGTCGGGCCTGGACCTGCTGGCCGAACTGGACTCGTTGGACCTTGACACCGAACTCGACGACGCCGTCGTCGTGGTGGAGTGGGGCGAAGGACTGGCCGAGCGGCTCTCGGAGCGTCACCTGGATATCCGGCTGGACCGCGCCGCGGACTGCGAGACACGCACCGCGACCTGGCGGTGGCACACGCCGTGACCGGAGCGATTCTGACTATCGACACCGCCACCCCCGCGGTCACCGCGGGCGTGGTGGTCCTAGATGAGGCTGGTCGACCGACCGTGCTGGCCGAGCGGGTCACCCCCGACGCCCGCGCGCACGCCGAACGGCTGACCCCCAATGTGCTGGGCGCACTGGCCGACGCCGGCCTGAGCATGGCCGATCTGACTGCGGTCGTAGTGGGTTGCGGGCCGGGGCCATTCACCGGACTGCGGGTCGGGATGGCCAGCGCCGCCGCCTATGGGCACGCCCTGGGCATCCCGGTGTACGGGGTGTGCAGCCTGGATGCGATCGGGGTGCGCACCCGCGGGCCGGTCCTGGTGGTCACCGACGCGCGCCGTCGGGAGGTCTATTGGGCGCGCTACCGCGACGGCGTCCGGGTGGCGGGTCCGGCGGTGTGTGCACCGGCCGACGTAGATCCCGCCGACGCCGTCGCGGTGGCCGGTTCACCCGCGCACACCGAGCTGTTCGCCCTACCGGTTCTCGATATCGCCTACCCGACGCCTGCGGGACTGGTTGTCGCAGTGCGGGATTGGAGCGACCCTCCGGAATCGCTGGTGCCGCTGTATCTGCGCCGCCCGGATGCCAAACCGCCCGCATCGGCCGCTGCGCCAGTGACGCTGGGCGCGCTGGTGGACAGCGACGCAGTGCGCTGCGCCGAATTGGAAGCCCAACTATTCGGCGGCGATGACCCGTGGCCGGCCGAAGCCTTCAGCCGGGCGATCGACGCGGGCGACAACCACTACGTCGCCGCCCGGATCGGCGACACCGTGGTGGGCTACGGCGGAATCGCTAGGCTTGGGCGCACCCCGCCGTTCGAGTACGAGGTGCACACCATCGGGGTGGACAAGGCTCATCAGGGGCGCGGTATCGGGCGGCGGTTGCTCACCGACCTGCTGGAGTACGCCGACGGCGGCGTGGTGTACCTGGAAGTCCGCACCGACAACGCTGCGGCCATCGCGCTCTACCGCGATGTCGGCTTCGTCGAGACCGGACTGCGCAAGCGCTACTACCGCAACGGCGCCGACGCCTACACCATGAGGAGGAACGGCGCATGACAGTAGTTCTTGCCATCGAGTCCTCTTGCGACGAAACAGGTGTCGGCATCACTCGCCTGGACGCCGACGGCGCTCTGACCCTGCTGGCCGACGAGGTGGCCTCCAGCGTCGAAGAGCACACCCGCTTCGGCGGCGTGGTGCCCGAGATCGCGTCGCGTGCGCATCTGGAGGCGCTGGGGCCCACCATGCGGCGGGCGCTGGCGACCGCAGGGGTGGACAAACCCGACGCAGTGGCAGCCACCATCGGGCCGGGCCTGGCCGGGGCGTTGCTGGTGGGCGCGGCCGCGGCCAAGGCTTATGCGGCGGCCTGGGGAGTGCCGTTCTACGCCGTCAACCACCTAGGCGGACACCTGGCCGCCGACGTCTACGCGCACGGCCCGCTGCCGCAGTGCGTGGGCCTGCTGGTCTCCGGCGGCCACACCCACCTGCTGCACGTGCGGTCGCTGGGGGAGCCGATCGTCGAGCTGGGCAGCACCGTCGACGACGCTGCGGGGGAGGCCTACGACAAGGTGGCCCGGCTGCTCGGGCTGGGCTATCCGGGTGGGCGGGCGCTCGACGAGCTGGCCCGCACCGGGGACCGCTCGGCGATCACGTTCCCACGTGGGATGACCGGCCCGCGCGACGCCCCCTACGTGTTCAGCTTCTCGGGTCTCAAGACCGCCGTGGCTCGCTACGTCGAGAAGACCCCGGACTATTCAGCCGCCGATGTGGCGGCCGGCTTCCAGGAATCGGTCGCCGACGTGCTGACCGCCAAGGCGGTGCGCGCGGCCACCGACCTCGGCGTCAGCACTCTGCTGATCGCCGGCGGGGTGGCCGCCAACTCCCGGCTGCGCGAACTCGCCGAACAGCGCTGTGCGGCAGCAGGATTGACGCTGCGGATCCCGCCGCTGCGGTTGTGCACCGACAACGGAGCGATGATCGCGTCGTTCGCGGCGCATCTGATCGCCGCCGGAGTGGCGCCGTCGCCGCTGGACGTGGCCACCAACCCGGGCCTGCCGGTGGTGCAGGGCCAGGTGTCCTGACGGCTCAGATGCTTGGCGCCCACGGCACGGTGCCGTAGCCGGTCGCCTGGGTGACGATGAGCAGGTTGTTGCCGGTCGCCCACGCCTGGCTGAAGGTGTCCAACGGGATCTGTTCGTCGCGGCCGTCGGGGGTACCGCTGTCGTTGAGGTGCACCACGTCGTTGGCGGTGTCGACACCGGTGACGACGACGGCGTGGTCGGCTTGGGTGCGCTGGCCCTGCCCGGCCGGGTAGTTCCAGATGGTTTCGGCGTTGAGGCCGGCGATCACCTTGTGGCCGGCCGCCAGTTCTTGTTCCAGACCCGTCAGGGTGTTGCCGGCGGTCAGGTCCGAGGCGATCCCGTAGTTCTCCAGCAGCACCACCATGTCCTGCGGCGAGGTGCCGTCGAACTCGTAGATGCTGCCCTGGTGGTTGCTGCTGGGGGTGAACAGACCGCGCAGCTCGATGCCGATCTGCAGTGGTTCGTGGCCGGTGAGCTGGCCGACGACGTCGGCGACCGCCATCAGGCCGCAGTCCTCCTGGTGCTGGTAGCGCCAGTAGGGAGCGGCGGCGCCCGGGTCGCCGTAGATCTGGCCGTTCGGGTCGGCGGAGGCGATCGCGGCTCCGCCGACAGCGGCTGCCGCGATCAGTGCGGCTGCCCCGGTCGAGCGTATTGCGGTGCACATGGTGGTCAACATGCGCGCCATTATCGGTTCGCTTCCTGGACGCAACCTGCAAAATGATCTCGGCCCCGGCTCGCTCGGCACCCGCGACGACGACGCGAGGGTTCCCACGAATGCCGATCACCTTAAATAAGTACGTTCCGAGCTGCCGATCGCCGCTGGACGTGGCCACTAACCCGGCCTGCCGGTGGTGCAGGGCCAGATGGCGCGCTAACTCCAGGCCCTGGACGGGCGAGTAGCCCGCTTCGCTGACGTGCCCGACTGAGTAGTCGGCGCCGGATCGAGCCGACATAACAGGTAGTGCGCTACGCATAGGGGCGGCGGGTAGTGGGCGCAGGCTGGTGAACGCCCATTGGCCCGATCGGAAGTGGTACGGATGTCTGGACACCGCGATAGCCGGCGGGGCCGGCAAGCACACAACGCACACCACCGAACGGTCGGCGCTGCCAGCGCCGTGGGTGCATTTTTGGCGTTCGGGATGGCACCGCTAGCAACCGCGCCGGTCGCGCGGGCGGATGTCGACGATGCGATGGTCGATATGATCGCCGGGCTGTTCGACCCGGCGACGTGGGCTGACCCGGGCGCTTTGGGTGCAGCTTCTGACGGCTTTGACCTGACGTCGTTGTACGAGCAGTGGGTCTATCTGCCGTTGCATGACCTTGGGCAGGCCTGGATCGACAGCCCGCTCATGCAGCCGTTCGATGATTTCCTCAACCAGTTCGCGCCGGCTGGACAGATCTTCATCGGCAACGGCCTCGACGGTACTGCCGCTGACCCCAACGGTGGCGCCGGTGGGCTGTGGTGGGGAG
>NZ_LT546166.1:1368199-1452826 GCF_900078685.2 Mycolicibacter icosiumassiliensis
CACGCCGGGAACCGCCGGCACCACCGGACTCACGCCGACCGACCCGACCGGCACCCCCGGTGGCCACGGTGGCGCGGGCGCTGCCGCGCCGTAGACCGGAAGCACCATGGGCACTTGAGTGCTAGCACTCTCATGTATAGAGTGCTAGGTGGCAGTCGGACGGTTCCTCGCTCGGCACCCGCGACGACGACGCGAGGGCTCGCACGAATGCCGAACACCTTAAGTAAGTACGTTCCGATGGGCCCGGTATGCGCCGGGTCGCATCCAGACACATGTGGAGGGCCCCAATCGTGGCGAGCGTGAACATCAAGCCACTCGAGGACAAGATCCTCGTTCAGGCCAACGAGGCCGAGACCACGACCGCGTCCGGTCTGGTCATTCCGGACACCGCCAAGGAGAAGCCGCAGGAAGGCACCGTCGTCGCCGTCGGTCCCGGCCGGTGGGACGAGGGCGGCACCAAGCGGATCCCGCTGGACGTCGCCGAGGGTGACGTCGTCGTGTACAGCAAGTACGGCGGCACCGAGATCAAGTACGGCGGCCAGGAGTACCTGATCCTGTCCGCGCGCGACGTGCTGGCCGTTGTAAGCAAGTAGGTCGGCACGTAGCCACAAAGCAACCACCGTGCCCGCCCCGGAGATCCCCGTCATACGGGTGATGTCCGGGGCGGCACGCGTAGAGAAAAGGGCTTAAACAGCTATGAGCAAGCAGATTGAGTTCAACGAGGCCGCGCGCCGGGCGATGGAAGCCGGCGTGAACAAGCTCGCCGACGCGGTCCGGGTGACGCTGGGCCCGCGTGGCCGCACTGTGGTGCTGGCCAAGTCCTTCGGCGGCCCCACGGTGACCATGGACGGCGTCACCGTGGCCCGCGACGTGGACCTGGAGGACCCCTTCGAGAACCTCGGCGCCCAGCTGGTGAAGTCGGTGGCCACCAAGACCAACGACGTGGCCGGCGACGGCACCACCACCGCCACCGTGCTGGCCCAGGCCATCATCTCCGGCGGGCTGCGCAATGTCGCGGCCGGCGCCAACCCGATCGCGCTGGGTGCCGGCATCGCCAAGGCCGCCGACGCGGTGTCGCAGGCGCTACTGGCCGCGGCCACGCCGGTCTCCGGCAAGGAATCGATCGCGCAGGTGGCCACCGTGTCCTCGCGCGACGAGGAGATCGGTGAGCTGGTCGGCGAGGCCATGACCAAGGTCGGCGCCGACGGCGTGGTCAGCGTGGAGGAGTCCTCGACGCTGTCCACCGAGCTGGAGATCACCGACGGCGTCGGCTTCGACAAGGGTTTCCTGTCGGCGTACTTCGTCACCGACTTCGACTCGCAGGAAGCCGTTCTCGAGGACGCGCTGATCCTGCTGCACCGCGACAAGATCAGCTCTCTGCCGGACCTGCTGCCGCTGCTGGAGAAGGTCGCCGAGGCGGGTAAGCCGCTGCTGATCGTCGCCGAGGACGTCGAGGGCGAGCCGCTGTCGACCCTGGTGGTCAACGCAATCCGCAAGACGCTCAAGGCCGTTGCGGTCAAGGCGCCGTACTTCGGTGACCGGCGCAAGGCGTTCCTGGAGGACCTCGCGATCGTCACCGGCGCCCAGGTGATCAACCCCGACGTCGGCCTGACGCTGCGGGAAGCCGGTCTGGACGTCCTCGGCACGGCCCGCCGGGTCGTGGTCAGCAAGGACGACACGGTGATCATTGATGGAGCTGGTGGTGCCGACCTTGTCGCTGGACGGGTCAAGCAGCTGCGCGCCGAGATCGAGGCGACCGACTCCGACTGGGACCGGGAAAAGCTCGAGGAGCGGCTGGCCAAGCTGGCCGGCGGTGTGGCGGTGATCAAGGTCGGTGCGGCCACCGAGACCGCACTCAAGGAGCGCAAGCATCGGGTCGAAGACGCGGTGGCGGCCGCCAAGGCCGCGGTGGAGGAGGGCATCGTCACCGGCGGTGGTGCGGCGCTGGTGCAGGCCCGCGCGGCGCTGGCGGGGCTGCGGTCCTCGCTGACCGGCGACGAGAAGCAGGGCGTGGAGGTGTTTGCCGCCGCGCTGAGCGCACCGCTGTACTGGATCGCCACCAACGCCGGGGTGGACGGTGCCGTGGTGACCAGCAAGGTCGCCGAGTTGCCGGCCGGGCAGGGCTTCAACGCTGCGACGCTGTCCTACGGTGACCTGGCTGCCGACGGTGTCATCGACCCGGTCAAGGTGACCCGGTCGGCGGTGCTCAACGCCGCCTCGGTGGCGCGGATGGTGCTGACCACGGAAACGGCTGTCGTGGAGAAGCCCGTCGAGGTCGACGCGCACGCCGGCCACGGGCACCACGGGCACGCCCACTAGGTAGTGACGGGGTGGGGGCCGGAACCTATGGCGGGTTCCGGCCCCCTTCTGGTTTTCGGGTGCCATCGAGACGGTGCTGCCATTTGCCAGCCCGACATGCTTGACGCGTCGCCGCCCGCGGCGCAGTGTGATACACGTCATAAGACCACTGGTCACACCCGGTAACAAAGGCGGCAGCTCATGAGCACGAGGGACATGTACACCGAAGTGCCCGCGCCCTATTCGTGGGAGGTTGCCAGCGCTGGCGACGCGCGCTTCACGTGGGAGTACGACGACGGGCGAGCTCGGCTGCTGTCGCTGTATCAGAAGGGCAAGGACAAACAGTGGGATGCTCAGTCGCGCATCGACTGGTCCCAAGACGTCGACCCGATGAACCCGGTCGGGCTGCCCGACGAGTTCCATCCACTGTTCGGCAGCCCGATGTGGGAGGCCGCGGACGACGCACGTCGGGCCGAGATGCGCCGGCACTCCCAGGCCTGGCAGTTCTCGCAGTTCCTGCACGGCGAGCAGGGCGCGATGGTGTGTGCGGCCAAGATCGTCGAAGTCGTCCCGGACCTGGACGCGAAGTTCTACGCCGCCACCCAGACCATGGACGAGGCCCGGCACGTCGAGACGTTCTCGCGGTTCCTTCAGGACAAGATCGGCTTGGTCTACCCGATCAACAAGAACTTGACCGCACTGCTGGATGACACGCTGCGTGACTCACGCTGGGACATGCCCTATCTGGGTATGCAGGTCCTCATTGAGGGGCTGGCGCTGGCGGCTTTCGGGGTGCAGCGCGACCTGGCGGCACCGGACTCACTGGCCAAGAAGGTATTGGCCTACGTGATGCAGGACGAGGCCCGCCATGTCGCCTTCGGGCGAATCTCGTTGAAGGACTACTACTCCGCGCTCACCGATGCTGAGCGAGACGAGCGGGAAGAGTTCGTCGTGGACGCCTGTTACCTGATGCGCGACCGATTCCGTGGCGAGGAGGTCTTCGAGACCCTCGGCATGAATGTCAAAGAGTGCGCGGAATGGGTCGACTCGTCACCGCTGATGATCCAGTTCCGTTCGCACCTGTTCAGCCGCATCGTGCCGATCGTCAAGGACATCGGACTGTGGGGTCCCAAGGTGCAGAAGGCGTTCCGGGATATGGGTGTGATCGACATGGCCGGCTTCGACATCGAGGCGCTGATGAAGGCCGACGAGGATCAAGCCGAATCCCTGGACCGGGCCCATGCCGAGATGGCCGTCCGTGCCGTCGAGGTCAACGAGGTGATCGTGGCGGGCGCGAGCTGACCCAGGGAGCGACGGGGTTCCTCTCGGGCGAGCCGAAAGCCGAATCCATTGCATTGGTTGTCAATTCATTTTCGCCGGACTAATTGTGGTGGTTCGCCGGCGCGGTGATTAGTGGGCGCGTAGAACGGGTATGAGTCCTCCGCGGCGTTGACCCCAACGTCGCTAAAGGTGTCGAAAAGGAGATCACCATGAACGCAGTGGCGGCCACCGAATTCCTGGCCCGTTCCACGACGTTGACCAGTGTGGGGTGGATCGGCTACATCGTGATCGGCGCAATTGCTGGCTGGATCGCGGGTATGGCCATGAAGACGAAATATGGCCTGTTCGCCGATGTAGTTGTGGGGGTCGTCGGAGCGTTGATCGGCGGATTTCTGCTCAGCTTCGTCGTCGACACGGCGAGCGGCGGCTGGTGGTTCACTCTGTTCACCGCAATTTTGGGCGCGATCATTCTGCTCTGGCTGCTGCGCCTCTTCGGGCGCGAGGCGTAGGGAGCGATGATGATGAAAAGCGTTGCGTTTGCCGCCTTTGCGCTGGGGGTGCTGATTTCCAGTGGTTGCTCGGCCTCGCAGGTGATCAACACCGGCGGCGACACGAAGTGCAAGGACTTCGTCGCTCAGGACGAGAAGAAGCAGGACGACGAGATCACCAAGATGCTCAAAGACAAAAGCGGTGCCGACCCATCGAATCTGGAGATCTCGGCAACTCGCCTGTCGGTATCGACCTACTGCAAGACGTTGGGAAAGCCGGACAGCAAGATATCTGAGGCGCCGCACGGCTGAGCGGATGTTCGGATCCGATAGGCACCACACCGCGCTGGGTGTGGTGCCTATCGGTGTCAGAAGACGTCGGTGAAAAACAGTTGCAGAGAGTCGAATACGCTCTCGAACAATCCGCTGTTGGCGGCCCCGCCGCAGAAAACCGCATTGATCCAGGCGTCGAAGCCGTTGATATCGCTGTTGTCGATGTTGATGTAGGTCAGGTTGCCGTCGACCGTGGTGGTGGCGTCGGCGACCTGTTCCGGGGTCAAGCCCAGGTACTCCACGTGTGCGCCGAGGATGCCCAACAGCGCACCCCACAGGCCGTCGGTGGCGTAGACATCGGCGAAGTTGGCGACCGGGTCATCGGGCAAGCCGTAAATAGTGGCCGGGTACAGGTCATTGGGTGTCAGGTTGCCGAGGACCTCGGTCATGCCTAAAAGGTTCAGAAGATAGTCCGTCAGGCTTGGGCCGAGTGTGGCGTCCATGGCTGATTCCAGGTATTGCCAGACGCCGTCCGGGGTGGACGGATCGCCGATGAACACGAAGTGCAGAGCATCGCTGGGAATGCCGGCCTCGGCCAGTCGGGTCATCGCGATCGACTCTGCGGTGGCGCTCTGCGAGTAGCCGAAGATCGTCAGCGGGTGCTCGGCGTCGAAAGCGCCTGGGTTGGCGTTGAATTGGTTCTCGACCGCCAGGACAATGGCCGACGCGGCCGTGAGACTGCTCGGGCCCTGCTGGATAAGTTCGGGCGTCGTCAGCACCTGCAGAGGGGCGCTGCACGGGTCGGTGCCGTCCATGTAGCAGACCGTCGAACCGGTTGAACCACCGTTGAAACCCAGCGGGTTCAGAAACAGATTCTCGGCCGAACGCGCGAATTGGGGTGACGGCGTCGGTTCGGTGGTTCCGCCGAGGATGAGCGCCGTTTGACTGCCCGACAGTGGACCGGTGGAAGCAAGCAGGGTGGCTGCGGCGTGGACGGGTTGGCTGGTTGCCACCCCGGCCGCGGCCGCCATCAGGCCGGCGACGGCGACGTGAGCAACGACGCTTTTGGCTGCCCTACCTTGCGATGTCACGGGCTCAGAGGGTGTCGGGGCACAGGTGATGTTGGGCGGCATTGATCAGCATGCGTCCCTTGTCGACGTCGTTCGGGTTCACCTGGGCCAGTGTCTGTTCGGGCTTCTCGCCCAGGCGCAGCCGGTTGCAGGCCATCCAGCCGTTGGCCACCACCACGCCGTCGGGCAGCTGCTGGTCTCCCAGCGTCAGGCCCGGGAATCCATTGGACCGCAGTTCATTGAGGAATGCCTCGTCGTCAGCGCTTGCGATAGGCGCGGCGATGAGGCCGACGGCGAACCCCGCTGCGATGGTTCCGAACAGCAGCTGCTTTTGCACAGTGCTCTCCTTGCTCTTCTTGCCCTCGCAGCCTCGCGGGGCTACCGAAGAAGAGCGTAATGGCGCAGGTGGCCGGTGATCGCCAGAACCGAGCGATCCGTCGCCGGGGAAGGTGCAGTGGGCGAACAGCCCCCGGCTAACCGGGGGCTGTTCAGGGGCCCACGGGCCGCGAATGTGATGCCGCGGCCGGTCGGGAAGTAACTAGCCGCTGGGGCGCAGGTTGCAGCGCAGCGCGGCGTGCCGCTCGGCTTCGGACATGCCGCCCCAGATGCCATAGGGCTCACCTACCGCGAGCGCGTGCGTCCGGCACTGCTCCAGCACTGGGCAGCTGCGGCACCACTTCTTGGCGTTCTGCTCACGCTGGGCTCGGGCGCGACCGCGTTCGCCGTCGGGCGGGAAGAACACCGATGAGTCGACCCCTCGACACGCTCCCCGGAGCTGCCAATCCCACACGTCCGCGTTGCGGCCGGGCAATTGCTCAACCTGTGGCATGGGAACCCCTCTCAAAACGCTGTTCGGCCGGATCTTTGGGATGCGGCTTCTCGAGCGGTGTCTCAGGTGGTGGTGCGCGTAAAACAGCGCCGGCTGTCTTCCGGCGCCGAGGGGGACGGTAACTAAACGATCTGAAGTAAAACCAACGTGACGATTAAGAAAGGCTGGCCTAAACGGGTGGAGTTTCCGTGAGAGTGGATGTTATTCCGCATTCTGTGGAGTAGTTATGTTGTGGCGGCACCGCGTAACGTCGCGCAGCGATGATTGAGGACCCCGAAGCAGTCCTGGTGGCCGTCGCGTTCGGCGAAGAACCCGGTCGCTGGCCCCTACCCGAGGCGACCAATCCCCGGCAGCGGTGGCTGCGCGCCGTCGCCGCTGGCGGGCAGGGGAGGTACGCCAGTGCCGACGCCGATCTTGCGGTGTTGTTGCGCGAGGTGCCGGCCGGCCCGCTGGCCTCCCTGGCCTACAGCACCCGGGGCTCGTTCCTGCGCCAACTCGGCGGGCATGACCTGGCCCGCGGTTTCGATGGCCGGGCGCTGGCGCTGGCCGGTGGCGACCAGCACGTCGACCCCGAGGCCTACGCCGATGCGCTGGTCGGGCTGGCCGCCGACGCCCTGGGCGTCGGGCGTTTCGCAGCCTCGGCGGCGCTGCTGGGCCGGGCCGCTGCGGAGCCGTCCACCGCCCCGCCGCGCCTGACGGTCCGTCGGCACTGGGTGACCGCAGAATTGGCGATGGTCACCGGCGATGGAGCCACCGCGGTGCGCCATGCCGAGCAGGCAACCGAGCTGGTGGGCGAAGGCATGCTGCGACACCGGGTGAAGAGTCAGGTGGTGTTGGCCGGGGCGTTGTGCTGTGCGGGGAACCTCGACCGGGCGCGCGTCGTGGCTGAGGCCGCACTGCTGGACACCGGTCGGTTGGGGCTAATTCCCCTGCAATGGGCGCTGGCGTGCATGTTGGCCGACGTGAACGACGCCGCCAGCATGCACACGGTGGCCGAACTGCGCGGGTTGCGGGACGAGGCTGCGGAGCTGGTGCGCCACCGCGGCGGCAGCTGGCAGCAGCGCTGATCAGCGGTAGCCGTCGTACTCCGAGGTGGCCCCGTTGAGCGACGCGTCGGCGTAGCCGCGGCAGTAATCCCACGTCACGTAGCTGTCCGGCTCCGGGTCGTAGGCCGGCTCGTGCGGGCGGACGGTGCCGTCGATGAGCAGCTGCAGCAGGTTGGCGCGCAGCATGTCCCAGTCGTGGTAGTGGTCCTGATTGCAGTCGTCGCAGCACACCACCAGGCCGCGAATTCCCCGGTGCGCCAACAACGCTTCGTAGACCGCCAGATCGGCGAGGTCGGCCTCCACTGCGGTCCGTTCCTGCGGGTCCAGCGGCTGGCCCGGTTCGACGGCGTCCAGTGCGGCAGACGGGTCATGCGGGTCGTCGGCGAACGGGTCGGGCGGTAAACCGGGTGGCAGGTGGTCACGCACGCCCATTAGGGTACGCAGTCGCCATGACAGAAAGCCAGCGGTGGGCACAGGGGCCCGCCGGAGCTCAAGGGTGGTGGCGGGCGAAAGCGGCTGCGCGCCGCGATTAGGATGGACTTTTCACCCCGGCTTTGTAGTGGAGGCTCCCAGATGGCCGTTGGTTGTCCAAAACAGAGGTCAGCGCTCCGATGACTGGTGCCATGGGCCCGCAAGATGATGCGGTATATGCCGGTGGCGCGCTTGACGGGCAGTCCCCCAAGATCGCGATGCTGGGGCTGACCTTCGATGACGTCCTGCTGCTTCCGGCAGCGTCCGACGTGGTGCCGGCCACCGCCGACACTGCGAGTCGGCTCACCCGCAACATCGCGCTCAAGGTGCCGCTGGTCAGCTCCGCGATGGACACCGTCACCGAGGCCCGGATGGCGATCGCGATGGCCCGGGCCGGCGGCATGGGCGTGTTGCACCGCAATCTGCCCGTCACCGAGCAGGCCGGACAGGTCGAGACCGTCAAGCGGTCCGAGGCCGGGATGGTCACCGACCCGGTCACCTGTACGCCGGAGAACACCCTGGCCGAGGTGGATGCGCTGTGCGCCCGCTTCCGGATCTCCGGGCTGCCGGTCGTGGACAACAAGGGTGCTCTGGTTGGGATCATCACCAACCGGGACATGCGGTTCGAGGTCGACCAGAACAAGCCCGTCGCCGAGGTGATGACCAAGACGCCGCTGATCACCGCGCAAGAGGGTGTCTCCGCCGACGCCGCGCTGGGCCTGCTGCGCCGGCACAAGATCGAGAAGCTGCCGATCGTCGACGGCCACGGCAAGCTGACCGGGCTGATCACCGTCAAGGACTTCGTCAAGACCGAGCAGCACCCGCTGGCCACCAAGGACAGCGACGGCCGGCTGCTGGTCGGCGCCGCGGTGGGCGTCGGCGACGACGCCTGGGTCCGGGCGATGACGCTGGTCGACGCCGGGGTGGATGTGCTGATCGTGGATACCGCGCACGCCCACAACCGCGGGGTGCTGGACATGGTTGGCAAGCTCAAAGCCGAAGTGGGGGAGCGGGTTGAGGTGGTCGGCGGCAACGTGGCCACCCGAAGCGGAGCCGCCGCGCTGGTCGAGGCCGGCGCGGACGCGGTGAAGGTCGGGGTAGGCCCCGGCTCGATCTGCACCACTCGGGTGGTCGCCGGGGTGGGTGCCCCGCAGATCACCGCCATTATGGAAGCCGTTGCCGTGTGCGCCCCGGTCGGTGTACCGGTGATCGCCGACGGTGGACTGCAGTATTCCGGAGACATCGCCAAGGCGCTGGCCGCCGGCGCGTCGACGACGATGCTCGGCTCGCTGTTGGCCGGTACCGCCGAATCGCCCGGCGAGCTGATCTTCGTCAACGGCAAGCAGTTCAAGAGCTACCGCGGGATGGGTTCGCTGGGCGCCATGCAGGGGCGCGGTGGGGCCAAGTCCTACTCCAAGGACCGCTACTTCCAGGACGACGCGCTCTCCGAGGACAAGCTGGTGCCCGAGGGCATCGAGGGCAGGGTGCCGTTTCGGGGCCCGTTGAGCACGGTTATCCACCAGCTCACCGGCGGGCTGCGGGCGGCGATGGGCTACACCGGTTCGGCCACCATCGAGGCGCTGCAGCAGGCGCAGTTCGTGCGGATCACCGCGGCGGGTCTGAAGGAAAGCCACCCGCACGACATCACCATGACCGTCGAAGCCCCCAACTACTACGTCCGCTGAGCAGGCGTTCGTCCCCGCGTCTGCGCGCAGACAAGCAGAGCAACAGAAACGAGGCTGACCCGTCATGCGTGACATGGTTGAGATCGGCATGGGCCGCACCGCCCGTCGCACCTATGAGCTCGACGACATCAACATCGTGCCGTCGCGGCGCACGCGTTCCTCCAAGGACGTGTCCACCGCCTGGCAGCTGGATGCCTACCGGTTCGAGATGCCGGTGCTGGCCCACCCCACCGATGCGCTGGTCTCCCCGGAGTTCGCCATCGAGCTGGGCCGGCTCGGTGGGCTGGGGGTGCTCAACGGCGAAGGACTGATCGGCCGGCACGCCGACGTCGAGGCCAAGATCGCCCAGGTGACCGAGGTCGCGGCCAAGGAACCCGAGCCCGAGGCGGCGATCCGGTTGCTGCAGCAGTTGCACGCCGCGCCGCTGAACCCCGAGCTGCTTGGCGCCGCGGTGGCGCGCATCAGCGAGTCCGGCGTGACCACCGCGGTGCGGGTGAGCCCGCAGAACGCCGCGGCCCTGACCCCGGCGCTGGTGGCTGCCGGTGTCGATCTGCTGGTCATCCAGGGCACCATCATCTCCGCCGAGCGGGTCGCCGTGGACCGTGACGGGGCCGGGGAACCGCTCAACCTGAAGACCTTCATCTCCGAGCTGGACATCCCGGTGGTGGCCGGCGGGGTGATCGACCATCGCACCGCGCTGCACCTGATGCGGACCGGCGCGGCCGGGGTGATCGTCGGCTACGGTTCGACCGCCGGGGTGACCACCTCCGATGAGGTGCTGGGCATCTCGGTGCCGATGGCCACCGCGATCGCCGACGCGGCCGCCGCGCGCCGCGAGTACCTCGATGAGACCGGCGGGCGCTATGTGCACGTGCTGGCCGACGGTGACATCCACACGTCCGGGGATCTGGCCAGGGCGATCGCCTGCGGTGCCGACGCGGTGGTACTGGGCACGCCGCTGGCGGCCGCGGCGCAGGCGCAGGGCGACGGCTGGTACTGGCCGTCGGCTGCCGCCCACCCGTCCCTGCCTCGCGGCGCGCTGATGCAGGTCGCCTACGGGGAGCGCCCCAGCCTGGCGCAGGTACTCGAGGGGCCCTCCGACGACCCGTTCGGCTCGTTGAACCTGGTCGGCGGGCTGCGTCGCGCGATGGCCAAGGCCGGCTACTGCGACCTCAAGGAGTTCCAGAAGGTCGGCCTGACCGTCGGCTCCTGATTTCGGCCCTGTCTTCGTCTCCGGGCGACGAAAACCGCGACGAAATGTAGCCTCGGCGACCCTGCTACCGCGGGTACCGGGTAGGGCATACTGATGCGATGCAGCCTGACTACGACGTCCTGATCATCGGCTCGGGTTTCGGCGGCAGCGTGAGCGCGCTGCGGCTGACCGAGAAGGGTTATCGGGTCGGCGTTTTGGAGGCGGGACGCCGATACGCCGACGCGGATTTCGCCAAGAACTCTTGGCACCTGCGCGAGTTTCTGTGGGCACCGAAGCTGGGTTGCTACGGCATCCAGCGCATTCACCTGCTCAACAACGTCATGGTGCTGGCCGGTGCCGGTGTCGGCGGCGGGTCGTTGAACTACGCCAACACGCTCTATGTGCCGCCGGAGCCGTTCTTCGCCGACAAGCAGTGGGCGCACATCACCGACTGGCGCGCCGAGCTGATGCCGCACTACGACCAGGCCCAGCGGATGCTCGGCGTGGTCAAGAACCCGACCTTCACCGACGCGGACCGCATCGTCAAGCAGGTCGCCGATGAGATGGGGGTCGGCGACACCTTCGTGGCCACCCCGGTCGGGGTGTTCTTCGGCCCGGACGGCGCCAGCGGCGTCAAGGCGCCGGGCAAGACGGTGGCCGACCCGTACTTCGGCGGCGCCGGGCCGAACCGCACCGGTTGCCTCGAGTGCGGCGAATGCATGACGGGCTGCCGTTGGGGCGCCAAGAACACCCTGGTGAAGAACTACCTGTATCTGGCGGAATCGGCTGGCGCACAGATACATCCGATGACCACGGTGACGGCCTTCGAGCAGGGCGCCGACGGGTTGTGGCAGGTGACCACGGTGCGCACCGGCCGGCGCGCGCGGCGGCACCGCAAGACCTTCACCGCCCGGCATCTGATTCTGGCCGCCGGTACCTACAACACCCAGCGGCTGCTGTTCAAGATGCGGGATAAAGGAAAGCTGGCCAACCTTTCCAGCAAGCTTGGGGTACTGACCCGCACCAACTCCGAATCCATCGTGGGCGCAGCAACCTTGAAGGTCAATCCGGATTTGGACCTGACCCACGGGGTGGCGATCACCTCCTCGATCCATCCCACCGCCGACACCCACGTCGAACCGGTGCGCTACGGCAAGGGTTCCAACGCCATGGGGCTGCTGCAGACCCTGATGACCGACGGCGCCGGACCGCAGGGCACCGAGGTGCCACGGTGGCTGCAGCTGCTGGGCCAGGCCGGCAAGAATCCCCCTCGTATGCTTCGGCTGCTAATCCCCCGGCACTGGAGCGAACGCACGGTGATCGCGCTGGTGATGCAGCACCTGGACAACTCGATCACCACCTTCACCAAACGCGGCAAGCTGGGCATCCGCCGCTACAGCAGCAAGCAGGGCCACGGTGAGCCGAACCCCAGCTGGATCCCGGTCGGCAACGAGGTCACCCGCCGCATGGCCGCCAAGATCGACGGGGTGGCCGGCGGCACCTGGGGCGAACTGTTCAACATCCCGCTCACCGCGCACTTCTTGGGCGGGGCGGCGATCGGGGACAGCCCCGAGCACGGCGTCATCGACCCCTACCAGCGGGTGTACGGCTACCCGACTCTGGCGGTGATGGACGGCGCGGCGGTCTCGGCCAACCTCGGTGTTAACCCGTCCCTGTCGATCACCGCGCAGGCCGAGCGGGCCGCGTCGCTGTGGCCCAACAAGGGCGAGGCCGATCTGCGGCCGGCTCAGGGTGAGGTCTACCGGCGGCTGGACCCGATCGCGCCGAAGAACCCGGCGGTGCCGGACAGCGCCTTCGGTGCGCTGCGCTGGTCCTCCGGTATCGCCTGAGGCATCACCGCGCGACATCCCGGCGGTGCTGCGGTTCGCGGCCGGGCGGCTGCGTCGGGGTGGGCAGCAGCGGTTCGCGGCGACGGGCCGGCAGCGTCGTCGGCGACTGCGTGCTCAGTTCGATGTCCTGGCCGGCATGGTTGATCGTCAGCCGGCCGTCGGGGCCATCGCGCAGCGTGTAGGTGACTTCGCTGTGGTCGGCGTCGACCGTCACCCGAAATCCCCGCCAGCGAAGCCCGAACCGTAGCCGTGAGATCCCGTCGGGCAGGGCGGGATCCAGCGACAGCACGCCGGCGTCGTCACGCAGGCCGCCGAACCCGGCGACCAAGGACAGCCAGGTCCCGGCCAGCGCCGCCATGTGCAGGCCGTCGCGGGTGTTGTCGTGCAGATCGCGCAGGTCGACGAACGCGGTCTCATAGGTGTAGTCGTGGGCCAACTCCAAGTGCCCCACCTCGGCGCACATCACCGCCTGGGTGCACGCCGACAGCGACGAGTCCCGCACCGTGCGCCGCTCGTAGTAGTCGACGTTGCGGGCCTTCTGTTCGGCGGTGAACGCGTGGCTGCGCCACTGCATGGCCAGCAGCAGATCGGCCTGCTTGACCACCTGGGCCGGGTACAGCCGCACATAGGGTTCGTTGAGCAGCAGCGGGTAGGTGTTGCGGGTGTCGAAGTCCCATTCCGCGGCCGTGGTGAACCCGTCGCACTGCGGATGCACCCCCAGTTCCTCGTCGTAGGGGATGTGCGCCGCGTCGGCCGCGTCCCGCCAGCCGGCCATCTCCTCGGTGGTGACCCCTAACTCGTGGGCGGCATCGGGGTGGCGGGCGCACGCCTGCGCGGCGGTGCGCAGATTATGGGCCGCCATCAGGTTGGTGAATACGTTGTCCCGAACGATCGCGGTGTATTCGTCGGGGCCGGTGACCCCGTACAGGTGCCACACCCCGTGCCGGTCGTGGTGCCCCAGCGAGCGCCAGAGCCGCGCGGTCTCGACCAGCACCTCCAGCCCGCACTCCTGCTCCACCGTGGGGTCGCCGGTGACCACCCGGTACTGCTCGAACGCCGCCGCGATATCGGCGTTGATGTGCCAGGCGGCGGTGCCCGCCGGCCAGTACCCGGAGCACTCCTGGCCACGGATCGTCCGCCACGGGAAAGCCGCGCCCGCCAGCCCCAACTCCGTGGCTCGCCCGCGCGCGAGATCCAGCGTGCTCGCCCGCCAGCGCAGCGCGTCGGCCGCGGCGTGCGGAGCCGTGTAGATCAGCACCGGCAGGATGAAGCTCTCGCTGTCCCAGAAGGTATGGCCGTCATAACCCGTTCCGGTCAGACCCTTGCTGGGGATGGCGCGACGTTCGGCGCGGGCGCTGGCCTGCAGCAGGTGGAACAGCGCGAAGCGGACCGCCTGCTGGCAGTCCGGGTCGCCGTGGACCTCGACGTCGGCGCCGTCCCAGAACTCGTCGAGGTAGGCGCGTTGGGCCTCGACCAGCCCTTGCCAGCCGCTGTAGCGGGCACCGGTCAGCGCCGCGACGGCCTGATCGCGCAGCGCGGGCCGAGATCGCTCACTGGACCACCCGTAGGCCAGGTATTTGACGATGCGCAGTTTCTGCCCGGGACGCAGGCCGCACACGATCGTGGTCGCCGCCACGTCGGGGATCGTCATCGTGGTGACCTGGACCCGCCCGGGCACCTCGACCTCGTGATCCATGGCCGCGGCCATCATCAGTCCGCTGGCGCGAGTGCGATGCACCAACACCGCGCCGGTGTTGGTGTTCTCGCGCTCGACGGCCTCCAGCGGGTTCTCCAGGATCGCCGCAACCCGCGGGTCGGCGGAGATCGGCGGCTGGTCCTCGTTGGCAACCAGCTCGGATTGCACTGTCACACGGACGAATTCGTCAATCGCCTCGACCACGTATTCGATGGCCGCGACGCTGCGGTGCGCCAGCGACACCAGTCGGGTCGAATGCACCTTGACTTGCTTCTTCGCCGGTGAGCGCCAGTGGATGTGGCGGGTCAGGGTGCCCGCACGCAGGTCGAGGATCCGCTCGTGTTCGATCAGCTCGCCGTAGCGGACGTCCAGCGGCTCGTCATCGACCATCAACCGGATGATCTTGCCGTTGGTCACGTCGACGACGGTCTGCCCGGCCTGCGGGTAGCCGTACCCGGACTCGGCGTGCGGCAGCGGCCGCACCTCGTAGAACGAGTTCAGGTAGGTGCCGGGCAGGCCGTGCGGTTCGCCCTCATCGAGGTTGCCGCGCAGGCCGATATGCCCGTTGGACAGTGCGAACAGGGACTCGGTCTGCCCGAGCAGATCCAGGTCGAGGTGGGTTTCGCGGATCTGCCACGGTTCGATCGGAAAGTAATCCTCGGAGATCATCGGCCCGCTTTCACAACAGTTCTTCTAGATCGGTGACGACGACGTCGGCACCGTGGCTCAGTAGGTCATCGCGCTGGCCCACCCGGTCGACGCCCACCACGAAGCCGAACCCGCCGGCGCGACCGGCTGCCACCCCCGACAGTGCGTCCTCGAACACCGCAGCCGCAGCGGGGGCGACCCCGAGCAGCTGCGCCGCCCGCAGGAACGAGTCCGGTGCGGGCTTGCCCGCGATGTGTTCGGTGCGCAGCGTCACGCCGTCGACCCGCTCACCGATGAACTTCTCCAGACCGGTGAGCGCCAGGACTTCGCCGGCGTTGGCGCTGGCCGACACCACCGCGGTGGCCAGGCCGGCATCGGTGACCGCGGCCAGGTAGCGCCGGGAGCCCTCGAACACCTCCACCCCGTCGGTCTGCAGCGTCACCCGAAACGCCTCGTTCTTGCGGTTGCCCAGACCGTGCACGGTCTCGGCGTCGGGTGGGTCGTCATCGGCGCCGTCGGGCAGTGTGATGCCGCGGCTGGCCAGAAACGCGCGCACCCCGTCGTCGCGTTTGCGGCCGTCGACGAAGCGCCGATAGTCACCTTCGGGATCGAAGGGCACGAACGGCTCACCGGTGCGTTCGGCGCGGGCAGACAGGTAGGCGTCGAACATGGCCTTCCAGGCGCGGGTATGCACGCTGGCGGTATCGGTGAGCACACCGTCGAGGTCGAACAGGCAGGCGCGCACCGTTTCGGGCAGACCCAGCACATGTCCTCCTTCTTCCGATGCGGCGTGCCTCCACTTCACCATGCCCGCCGTTGCTCAGGCTAACTTTTGCCGCCACTACACTCTTTGCGTGTCGTCACCATCTTCGCGCCCCGTGTTGGTCATCGACTTCGGCGCGCAGTACGCCCAATTGATCGCCCGCCGGGTTCGCGAGGCGCGGGTGTTCTCCGAGGTCATCCCGCACACCGCGACCGTCGAAGAGATCAAAGCCCGCGATCCGCTGGCGATCGTGCTGTCCGGCGGGCCGGCCAGCGTCTACGCCGAGGGTGCCCCCCAGCTCGATCCGGCACTGTTCGACCTCGACCTTCCGGTGTTCGGCATCTGCTACGGCTTTCAAGCCATGGCGGCCGCGCTCGGCGGCACCGTCGAGCACACCGGCACCAGTGAGTACGGCCGCACCGAACTGACGGTCACCGGTGGAGAACTTCACTCGGGTTTGCCGGGCACCCAGCCGGTCTGGATGAGCCACGGCGACGCGGTGACCGCCGCGCCGGACGGGTTCACCGTGGTGGCCGGCACCGCGGGTGCCCCGGTCGCCGCGTTCGAGAACCGCGCCCGCCGGCTGGCCGGGGTGCAGTACCACCCGGAGGTGCTCCACACCCCCTACGGGCAGCGGGTGCTCAGCCGGTTCCTGCACGAGTTCGCCGGCATCGATGCGTCCTGGACGCCCGCCAACATCGCCGACGCGCTGATCGAGCAGGTGCGCCAACAGATCGGCGACGGCCATGCCATCTGCGGACTGTCCGGCGGGGTGGACTCCGCGGTGGCCGCGGCGCTGGTGCAGCGCGCCATCGGTGACCGGCTGACGTGTGTGTTCGTCGACCATGGGCTGTTGCGCGCCGGGGAGCGCGAGCAGGTGCAGAACGACTTCGTCTCCGCCACGGGCGCGAAGCTGGTCACTGTAGATGCCGAAGCCGTCTTCCTCGACGCGCTGTCGGGGGTGTCCGATCCCGAGGGCAAACGAAAGATCATCGGGCGCCAGTTCATCCGGGCCTTCGAGGGTGCGGTGCGAGACACCTTGGGAGACCACGGCGCTTCTGAAGACGGCGTCGAGTTCCTGGTGCAGGGCACGCTGTATCCGGATGTGGTGGAATCCGGTGGGGGTACCGGCACCGCGAACATCAAGAGCCACCACAACGTCGGCGGGCTGCCCGACGACCTGAAGTTCAGTCTCGTTGAGCCGCTGCGGCTGCTGTTCAAAGACGAGGTGCGCGCGGTCGGGCGCGAGTTGGGACTGCCGGAGGAGATCGTTGCCCGCCAACCCTTCCCGGGGCCCGGGCTGGGCATCCGGATCGTCGGCGAGGTCACCGCCGAGCGGCTGGCCACGCTGCGGCAGGCCGACGCGATCGCCCGCGAGGAGTTGACCGCCGCCGCGTTGGACCACCAGATCTGGCAGTGCCCGGTGGTGCTGCTGGCCGATGTCCGGTCGGTGGGTGTGCAGGGCGACGGCCGCACCTACGGCCATCCGATCGTGCTGCGGCCGGTGTCCAGTGAGGACGCCATGACCGCCGACTGGACTCGGGTGCCCTACGAGGTGCTGGAGCGCATCTCAACCCGGATCACCAATGAGGTGCCCGAGGTCAACCGCGTCGTGCTGGACGTGACCAGCAAGCCGCCCGGCACCATCGAGTGGGAGTGATTTCGGGCCCTGGGCCCGCGTTGTAACAACTGCCACTTGCGCACCCGCGGAGCTGGGGTGTGTTGAGTTCGAATTGGATTGCGCCGGCGATATCACCAGTCGGGAGGGGCCCCAATTATCAGCCTGCCGCGTACGATGACCAGGTGACCATCGCACGCGACGAGCTGCATCAGCTGGTCGAACAACTGCCGGACGATCAAGTTCCGGTTGCGCTGCATGAGCTGCGGCGGATGGCGAGCGAGCCGGAGGCGACGGAGCAATGGCCGCCGGTGTGGTTCGGATCGATCACTGCCGGGCGCTCGGACACTTCGGAGCGCGTCGACGAGATTTTGGCTGAAGGCTTCGGTAGCTGAACGGTGATCGTCTGTGACACCGGTCCGTTGGTGGCAGCAGCGATCAGCGATGACGCGCATCATTCGGCGTGCGTTGAGCTGTTTACGGCATTGCACCGCGCGCGACGGCGCATCCTGGTGCCGGGCCCGGTCGTAGCTGAAGTGGGATATCTGCTGGGACGTGAGGGCGGCCCGCGGATCGAGGCCCAGTTTTTGAAATCTCTAGCGGACAACGTGTTTCATCCGGTTGATGTCATTGACGAGGATTATCGGCGTGCTGCTGAGCTGGTACTGATCTACGAAGATCTGCCGTTGGGGACGACTGACGCTACTGTTTTGGCGTTGTGCGAACGGCTCGGCGTCGCAGAGCTTGCGACGCTTGATCGACGTCACTTCACGGTCGTACGCCCGCGCCACGTTCACACTCTCACGCTCCTTCCCGAAAGACTCGCGCTCCGGAGATAGCGCATGCGCTAGCCATTTCGGAAAGGTCCATACCCCCGAACCGCGGTGCGGATGTGACGCGCGGGGTCGTTGATGCGCCAGCGGAGAAGCCGGCTTGACGTTTGTCAGTGGGGGAGTGTTCACTCGGGTTAATCGAACATGAGTTCGAATATTTTGGAGGGCGGCCATGACGGTAGCGGTGGGCTTGGAGCAGCGTCATGGCATCCCGGAAAACCGTGCTGAACAGCTGAAACAGCTGCGTCGCCAGATGGCTGCGGTGGCCGGAAAAGTGGGCCGGGGCGCCCCGGTTGCTGCAGTATCCGAGGCGGTGCTGCCGGTCCCGCCGCTGCTGGCACAACAGTGCTGGCGGCATTGCCGTCGGTGCCCGCACCGCCCGGCCCAGTGTTCATCCGAGATGGGCGCCGACCTGAGCCGGCTCGCGGTGATCCCCGACCCCGGCAACGACCCGGTAGAGGTGGCCACGGTGCTGATGGACGGCATGGATCTGGTGGTGCTCGGACTGGGCGGCCGATCGGTGCCGCCGGCGCGCACCCGGGTGGTGCTGGCCCGCGCCCGCCACCGGGGTTGCGCCCTGCTGGTCTCCGGCGGCACCTGGCAGGGTGCGGCGCTGCAGCTGGACGCCCGGGTGAGCGGCTACGAGACCGTAGGCGACAAGATGCCGGGCTGCGGCGCCATCTCCGGGTTCGGGCGGATCGGCGCGGTCCGGCTCGAGGTGCGGGCCGCCGGACGCGCGGCCGGGCGAACCAGAGCCGGGTAGCGACTCTTCTCATGGCCGACTCTCGAGTGCTGGCGCTCTGGTGCATGGACTGGCCCGCGGTCGCCGCGGCGGCCGCGGCGGGGCTACCGGCCACCGCGCCGATTGCGGTCACCCTGGCCAACCGGGTGATCGCCTGCTCGGCGGGTGCCCGGGCGGCGGGGGTGCGACGTGGGCTGCGGCGCCGAGAAGCGGCGGCCCGCTGTCCGGCACTGCATGTGGTGGCTGCCGACACCGATCGCGATGCCCGACTGTTCGAGCCGGTCCTGGCTGCGGTCGACGAACTGATGCCGGCCGCCGAGGTGTTGCGGCCCGGGCTGTTGGTGGTGTCGGTGCGCGGTGCGGTGCGGGCATTCGGCTCCGAGGAGCACGCCGCCGAACGTCTCGTCGATGCCGTGGCCGCGACCGATGTCGAATGCCAGGTCGGGATCGCCGACGGGCTCTCCACCGCGGTGCTCGCCGCACGTGCCGGCGCCGTGGTACCGCCCGGGGGAGGCGCCCGATTCCTGTCGGCGCTGTCGATCCGGCAGCTGGCCGCCGAACCCAGCCTGTCCGGTCCCGGGCGCGACGGTCTGGTCGACCTGTTGTGGCGCTTGGGTATTCGGACTATCGGACAGTTCGCCGCGTTGCCCCGTCCGGATGTCACCTCGCGGTTCGGTCCCGACGCGCTCATCGCGCATCGGTTCGCCCGCGCCGAACCGGAACGCGGGCCGTCCGGGCGAGAGCCCACACCGGATCTCGAGGCCGTGTTGCACTGCGATCCGCCGCTCGACCGGGTCGACGCCGCGGCGTTCGCCGGCCGTTCGCTGGCCGGGGTGCTGCACCGGACGCTGATGGCTGCCGGGGTCGGCTGCACCCGGCTGGCCATCCACGCCGTCACCGACACCGGGGAAGAGCTGACCCGGGTGTGGCGGTGCGCCGAGCCGTTGACCGAGGACGCCACCGCCGATCGGGTGCGCTGGCAACTGGACGGCTGGCTGAACAGCCGCGTCGCACGGGACCGGCCTACCGGTCCGGTGACGCTGCTGCGACTGCAGCCCGTGGAGGTGCTGTCGGCGACCGAGGCGCTGCAGTTACCGCTCTGGGGCGGCCTCGGGGAGGAGGACCGGTTGCGTGCCCGCCGCGCTCTGGTGCGGGTGCAGGGCCTGCTCGGCCCCGAAGCGGTGCGGGTGCCGGTGCTCTCCGGCGGGCGCGGCCCCGCGGAGCGCATCACCTTGACCCCGCTGGGGGATGAGCCAGTGCCGCTGGCCGACCCGCGCCAGCCGTGGCCCGGCCGGCTCCCCGAGCCGTCGCCGGCGGTACTGCTCGACGACCCGGTGGAACTGCTTGACGCCGAACGTAATCCGATCCGGGCGACGGGCCGGGGATTCTTCACCGCCGACCCGGCGTGGCTGGTTGCTAGGGGCCGCGACGACCGGCTGCGCTGGTGGGCCGGCCCCTGGCCGGTCGACGAGCGGTGGTGGGACCCGCAGCGGGAGGGGCCGGGAGCAGGGCGCACTGCCCGGGTTCAGGCACTGCTGGAGGACGCACCGGGAAGTGCAGCGCCCGGGCAGGCGCTGCTGCTGTGTTACCGGCTGCGGCGGTGGTATCTGGAGGGGGTGTACGAGTAAACCCGGGTCAGCGGCCCCTTGAAGGGGGAGGTGGTGGTAGAGAGCCGGCGAATGCGCTGACCCGCTGCACGAACCGGTCGAAGAACACCGCCGGGTCGACGCCCACCCCGATCAGCGCGTTGGGCTGTGCGGCATCCCAGTCGGGGATCGTCCGCCCGCGCGTATCGCCGGGCGCAAGCTCGATTCGTAACGCAGCCGGGCGGGTCGTCACCAGCGTGGGTTCCAGTGCGACTGCCGCGGCCAGCGGATCGTGCAGATACGCCAGGTAGCCGTGGCCCCGCGCCTGGTGTGCCTCGAAGTAGAACCGCAGCGCATCATTGAGCATCTGGACCACCGGGTTGTCTGCCGGCGCCGACAGCCGTGCCAGGACCGCCGGCGTGATCGCGATGCTGCGGGTCAGATCCAGACCACACACGATGGGGAGTTGTTGCGGCGCAACCGCACCCCACGTCGTGAACACCTCAGCAGCCGCCTCCGGATCGAATCCGATGTTGAACTCGGCCCAGCCGGACCGTTCGCCGGAGAACGCGCCGCCCATGATCACCAGTCGGTGCAGCAGGGTGGGCAGCGCAGGCTCAGTCCGCAGCGCCAATGCCAGGTTGGTCAGCGGTCCGGTAACCAGACCGATCAGCTGCCCCGGGTGGGCCCGCGCGGCGGCGACCCAGGCTGCGGCGGCACTGTAACCGGTGAGCAGGCCAGTGCCGGAAGGCAACTCGGCATACCCCAGCCCCTGCGGCCCGTGGATGTTCTCCGCAGTGTGGGCCGGGCCGTTCAGCGGCGTGTCGGCGCCTTTGGAAACCGGGACTCCGGTCGCCCCGCACAACTCCAACAGGGCCAGATTGTTGCGGCAGACCTGCTGCACCACAACGTTTCCGCCAGTTGCGGCGATCCCGACAAGTTCGGCATCCAGGTTCGCCAGCAGGTACACCAGCGCGACCGCGTCGTCGACGCCGGTATCGAAGTCGGCGAAGACGGGCAGCGTCACGAGCGCACGTTCACCAGTACACGCCCGGAACCAGCCGCGCCGCCCGCTTGATCGGGCGGGGCACCCGCACCCGTACTCGGGGGATCGCCCGCGCTGGCCGCTTGGGGTGACGCCGGGCGGGTCGCTTCGCAACGGGCGCAACAGCTGCCGCGGCTTCAGGGGTCACCACACCGCGCGCGGCGGCCGAGTCCGGGTAGCCCAGATAGAGCTGGTGCAGGATCCGGCGCGACAGCCGGGGCGTGAAGTAGTTGCCGGTTTCGGCCAGGGTGCCGGTCGGGGTGTCGATGCGGGCCGGCTTCTCGACCAGCCCGCGTACCACCATGGCCGCCGCATGCTCGGCGCTGATCGCCCGAACCGGGTTGAGCTTGCGCGACGGTGTGATCATCGGAGTGGCCACCAGCGGCATATGGATGTTGGTGAAGGTGATGTGGTCCGACAGCGTCTCGGTGGAGACCACGTCGGCGAACGCGTCCAGTGCCGCCTTGCTGGGTAGGTATGCGCTGTATTTGGGATTGCGGGCCTGCACCCCGGCGCTGGAGACGTTGACCACGTGCCCGAACCGGCGCTCGCGCCAGTGCGGCAACAGCGCCAGCGTCATGCGCACCGCGCCGAAGTAGTTGACCGCCATCACTCGTTCGTAGTCGTGGAACCGGTCGGTGGAGTTGACCACCGAGCGGCGGATCGACCGGCCGGCGTTATTCACCAGGTAGTCGACGTGCCCGAACCGGCCCAGGATGTCCTTGACGGTGTGCTCCACCGACGCCGAATCGGTGATGTCGCAACCGAATGCGTATGCCTGTCCGCCACCGGCCCGTATCTCGGCCACCAGATCGTCGAGTGCCGAGCCGCTGCGGGCCAGCGCGAAGACCGTGCCGCCGCGCTCGGCCACGGCGATCGCCGAGGCCCGGCCGATTCCGCTGGACGCCCCGGTGATGATGACGTGCCGACCGACTAGGGGGCCGGCCGGATCGTCGCGGCGGGCGCGGTCGGGATCCAGATGCTGCGCCCAATACCGCCACAGCCCCGGCGCGTAGTCGGCGAACTCGGGAAGCTGGACGCGCTCGGCCAGCGCGGCGCGGGTGGCGTCGGCGACGAATGTCGGCCGCAGGTTCACCAGGTCGAGCACTTCGGCGGGCAGTCCCAGCTGGGTGGCGATCATGTTGCGCCACACCCGGGCGCGCCCACCGACGTTGAGCACCGGGGCCGCCACGGCGCCGGGCAGCGTGGCGCGCAGCGGCGGAAGCCCGGCCTCGCGCGCGACGGCCCGGTAGATGTCGGGCAGCCCGATGGATCGCGGTGCGGTCAGGTGGAAGGTGCGCCCATCCCAGGAGGGGCACCCGTCGGCGTGCATCAACTCGACCAGCGCATCGACGACGTAGTCGACCGGAACGACGTTGGTGCGTCCGGTGTGGGGCACCGCCATCGGGGTGAGCCGGGGCAGTGCCGCCAGCTTGGCCAGCAGCGGAAAGAAGTAGTACGGCCCGTCGACCTTGTCCATCTCGCCGGTGCGGGAATCGCCCACCACCACCGCCGGGCGGTACACCCGGTAGCGCAGTCCCGGTGCCGAGCGCACCAGCGCTTCGGCCTCGAACTTGGTCTGGTGATATGGGGTCGGCAGCTCCTGGCCGATGTCGAAGTCGTCTTCGGTGAACTCACCGTGGTGGTCGCCGGCCACCGCGATCGACGACACGTGCGACAAGGTAGCGTCGAGCCGCTTCGCCAGCCCGATCACCGCGCGAGTGCCCTCGACATTGGCGGCCTGCTGTTCGGCCGCGCCGGCGGTGATGTCGTAGATGGCCGCACAGTGCAGCACGTGGTCGATGTCACCGAGTTCGGCGATCACCGTGTCGTTCAGCCCGAGATTCTCCGCTGTCAGGTCGCCGACCAGCGGTTTGACCCGTTCGCCCCAGGCCTGACCGTCGTGTGAGGCGAGAGCTTCGAAGCGGCCCAGCGAGGCGCGGCGCACCAGCACCCACACCTGCGCCTCCGGCCTGGTCGCCAGCAGACGCGACACCGCTCGCCGTCCAATAAACCCGGTACCGCCGGTAACGACATAACGCATGCGGCCATGGTGGCCGGTCCCGGCGGCCACGTCAACTGTGAGTTAGCCCCGTGAGGTCAGAACGCGCGAATTCCGTCCCAGTCCACCAGTTTCCAGCCGGTGGCCGGATTGCCGGTGATCACCACTTTGCCGAGGTTGGGCAGCGGGTGATCCATCAACAGCTCGTCGCGGGGATTCTTGACGTTCATCAGCGTCCAGGTCATGATCGACGCCCCGTGCGCGAACGCCACCGGGTTGGCGTCGCCGGAGTCGTAGATCTGCTGGACCGCGGCGCCGAACTCGTCGTTGAACTGGTTGCCGTCGATCGAGCCGGGGATGGCCGCGGTCCGCTCACCGTGAATCCAGGCCAGCGGGGCCAGCAGATACGCCGCATCGGCCATCGACACGGGCTTGTCGCCGAACCAGCCGGCGCTGATCTCCCGCAGGCCGGGCAGGACCTGCACCTGACGGCCGAGTTCGCGCGCCAGCGGGGCGGCGGTCTGCTGGGCGCGCAGCATTGAGGAGGCGTACACGCCGTCGTAGTGGTTGCGCGAGAGCTGGTTTGCGATCTCCTGGGCTTGAACGCGGCCCTCGTCGGTCAGCCCCGGGCCGGGCACCGAGGTGTCGACGATCCCGGCGGCGTTGCTTTCCGATTCGGCGTGCCGAATCAGCGTCAGGGTGATGTTGCGCGGGTGCGGTGTCCCCGAACAGCCGCTCAGCACCAGGACTGCGGCCAGCGTCGCCGCCAACAGTGCGAACAGGGTGCCGGTGCGGTTCCAGATGCGCTTCCCCATGTCGACAGCCTGCCGTGTGGATGGCGTCGACGGGACCGGTTCTGCTGAAATGGTGGGGGCCAATTCGTCCGAGGTGAAGGAGAATCCGTGGCACTGGACCCGACGGCCATTGGCGCGACCGCCGACCCGATGCTGTTCGCATGGACCGAGCGCGACACCATGCTCTATGCGCTCGGGGTCGGCGCCGGAACAGCTGATTTGGCGTTCACCACCGAGAACAGTCATGACACCCCGCAGCAGGTGTTGCCCACCTACGCCGTCATCTGCTGCATGGGCTTTGCGGCCGTCGGCAAGATCGGCACCTTCAACCCGGCGCTGCTGCTGCACGGCTCCCAAGAGGTGCGACTGTTCAAGCCGCTACCGCCCGCCGGAAGCCTGCAGGTGGTGGCCGAGGTGGCCGACATCCAGGACAAGGGCGAAGGCAAGAACGCCATCGTGATGCTGCGGGCGCGCGGCACCGATGCCAAGACTTCCGAACCGGTCGTCGAGACGCTGACCACCCTGGTCATCCGCAAGGCCGGCGGCTTCGGCGGGGAGCCCGGGCAACGGGCGGTCGCGCCCCAGATCCCCGACTCCGAACCGGATTCCCGCGTCGAGTATGTGACCCGGGAGGACCAAGCGTTGCTGTATCGGCTCTCCGGAGACCGCAACCCGCTGCACAGTGACCCGTGGTTCGCCACCACATTGGCCGGCTTCCCCAAGCCGATCCTGCACGGGCTGTGCACCTACGGTTTCGCCGGCCGTGCGCTGGTCGCCGAACTCGGCGGCGGCGACGCCAGCCGGGTCAGCGCCATCTCGGCACGGTTCACCGACCCGGTGTTCCCGGGGGAGACACTGACCACCTCGATCTGGCGGACCGAGCCGGGAAAGGCGGTGTTTCGCACCGAGGCGGCCGGTCCCGACGGCGCCGACCCGCGGGTGGTGCTCGACGACGGCGCGGTGGAATACCAGGACTGAGACTTCTTTTAGCTCAACGGCTTAGCCATCCTGCTGGCCCTCCCCGGGGGCCAACGGCAGACTGAGCCGGAACGCCGCACCGGCTTGCCTTGGCAGACACTCAAGGCTGCCGTGATGCGCCTGTGCCAGTGCCCTGGCGATCGGCAGGCCTAGGCCGGCGCCCCCGGAGTCGCGGTTACGGGCGTTGTCGAGGCGGACTAGCCGGTCGAACACCCGCTCGCGCTCGGAGTCCGGGATCCCCGGGCCGGTATCGGTGACGGTTATGTCGGCGTTGTGTTCGGGGCGGCCGGTGTGCACAGTGATCTCCCCGCCCTGCGGGGTGTGCCGACAGGCGTTGTCCAGCAGGTTGGTCAGGATCTGCGCGATGCGTTGCGGGTCGGCATGAACCGGCAGTGCCCGACCGTCCCCGCTGAGGCGCACGGTCAGATTGGGTGCCAGCATGGCGGCCCGGTCGACTTCGGCGGCCGCGATCTCGACCACGTCGACGTCTTCGCAGCGCAGAGCCGCCCCGGCGTCGATGCGCGCGATATCGAGCAGGTCGGCGACCAGCCGAGCGGCGCGGCGGGTTTCGCCCGCCAGCAATGTCGCGAATCGACGCCTACGAGCGGCGTTTCCGGTATCGGCGGCGAGTTGCTGGGCCAGGGCCTGGATCCCGGCGATCGGGGTGCGCAGCTCATGTGCGGCGTCGGAGAGGAACCGGCGAGTATTGGCCTCGGCTCGCTGCGCAGTATCTGCAGCCTGGCGTGCGTCGCTCTCGGCGGTCTCCAGAGCGTCGAGCATGCTGTCGAACGCGGTGGCGGCCTGCCCCAGCTCGGTGTGCGGCCGATCCGGGCGCAGTCGACGGCCCCGGTCGCCGTGGGCGATCAGCTGCGCCGTCGTGGTCATTCGCTGCAAGGGGGCAAGCGCCCGGGCGGCGGCTAGGCCGACGAGCAATGCGACCAACCCGAGCCCGACCGCACCGCCGACGAGCAGGTCGTACCGCAGCTCCGAATGGCGCGCGCTGATCCCCGAAGTGTCGGCCACCAAGGTGAGCGTTGAACCGTCCGGCAGCGGCGGTGGCGGTATTGGAGGGGCGGGCCTGAGGGCTAGGTCGCCGTAGGCGGTGCCATCCGGAGCGACTACCTGTACTCGGATGTCTTGGCTCTGCAATTGGGCGACGAGAGCGGCGGGACTCACCCCGGCGTCGACCAGATTTGCGGCACGAACGGCGGTGTCGTCGAGCCTGGTCCGCAGGTCACGGTTGAGTTGTGCGCCGACCAGCTGGTCGCCGGCCACGCCCAGCACAACCAACAGTGCTGCGATCACGCCGACCGTGGCCACAGTCGCTCGCCGGCGCAGCGATGGCGTGGGTGTGCTCATGGGCGGGCTGGCGCCAGCCGGTAGCCGATACCGCGGACGGTGTGCAGCATCCGCGGTCCGTGGGCCTCCAGCTTGCGGCGTAGTCCGCTGACGTAAACCTCGACGAGGTTGGCGTCATAGGCGTCGTAACCCCAGACCGCCGTCAGGATCCGATCCTTGCTCACCGTCCGGCCGCGCTGCTCGGCGAGGTAGCCGAGTAGCTTGAGTTCGGTTCCCGTCAGCTGAATCACGGCACCCGCACGGCTCACCACCCCGGCCTCCATGTCGACCACTAAGTCGCCGATCTGCATAGCAGACGGCACCCGCCCGCGTCGTCGCAGCACCGCTGCGACACGAGACAGCAGCTCTGCCAATTCGAACGGCTTGACCACATAGTCGTCGGCACCGGTGTCCAGCCCGTGCAGCCGGTCCTCGAGTGCGTCTTTGGCGGTGAGCAGGATGATTCCGGTGTCACCGTAGCCGCGCACCACATCGATCAGGGCAAACCCGTCCCGGCCGGGCAGCATCACGTCGAGCACCACCAAGTCCGGGCGGAACGCCGGCAGCACGTCCTCCAGGCCGCGGCCGTCGACTCGTCCGCCGCTGACGAATCCGGCGTCGGCGAGCGCCGCCACCACGGTCTCGCGGATCGCGTCGGAGTCCTCAACCACCAGCACCCTGGGTGCGCTGTTGTGCACCTTGCCATTGTGACCGTCCGATCGCTGAAGCAGAGCTGAGCAAACGGGGTCCTGGTCCATGTTTTCAGCTGGGTTTCAGCATTGCGTAGCAACGTGGATAGGGCCAGGACAAACCTTGGTACTTCAGCGGTGCACGACGCACGGAGGACACCATGACTGAATCGGAAGACCTCGAAGCCCCTAGCCCTACCCCGAGCCCTGGCCTGACACCCATTCCCGACAAGCCGGCGCGGCGGGTGACCAATCGCCCGTGGTTCGCCCCGGTCGTCGCCGGTGTCGGCGGCCTGATCATCGGTGGCCTTGTGGCCGCGAGCTGTCCCGGGCTGCTGAGCGTGGGTGGCCCTGGCCGGTTGGCCCCTGTCCCAACGTCGCTCGCGGCCCCTCTTTGGCCGGCACCGCCGCCTCCTCCGTTACCGCCAGGACCGCCGCCTCCAGGGTGGCGGTGCTGCTCAGCCGGCGAGCCGCTCAGCCAGCCGTTCGGTGAACTCGACCACCTGCGCCGGGCTGTCCAGGGCATAACGGGCGGCGGTCGCACGATCGCCGTCGTCATTGTGCCGCACCACAATTCCGGCGCCCGACAGTTCGGCAGCCGCATCGAACGCATCCTCGTCGGTGATGTCGTCACCAAGAAACAGCGGTGTCACTCCGGTCAGCCGATCCAGAATCCAGTGCAGCGTGCGGCCCTTGTCCCAGTCGATCTCGGGGCGCAGTTCGATCACCTCGCGCCCGGTGGTCACCCGCAGCCCGCGGCGCCGACCGGCCTCGCGTACCGCCGCCAGCACCTCGCCGACCCGATCCCGGGCCGCATTGCGGTAGTGCACCGCGACAGCGAAGCGCTTGTGTTCCACCATGATTCCCGGGATGGCGCCGAGCTGCTCGTGAAGCGAACCGGTCGCGGCGGCCAGCACCGGTACCGCACCGACGGCCGCCTCGTTCTGATGGTGGGCGCCGTCCGGGCCGATCAGCTCGAAACCGTGACTGCCCGCATACCAGATCCCGTCCAGGCCCACCCGCGACCGCACGTCGGCCAGGTCGCGCCCGGACAGCACCGCGACCGGACACTGGGTCGCCAACGCGGCCAACGCATCCACCGCGCCGGCCACCGGGCGGGCCGCGTCGGGGTCGTCGACGATGTCCGACAGGGTTCCATCGAAGTCGAAGAACACCGCCGGGCGATCGAGGGCGTTCAATGCCGAGGCGCCCACGTCACCCGAGGCTTCTGGGGCGTCCAGGGCGGCCATCGCGTCCGGCAGGGTCGACATCGGCCGGTCGCCGGTACGCACGCCGACCTCGCCCGGGTCGGCCACCACCGCGTCGCCGCCGTCGCACCCCACCCCGATCACCAGGGCGAATCCGGCACTGCGGGCGGCGGTTACATTCGTTTCGGAGTCGGTGAGCACCACACAGCGGCCGGGCCGCGCCGCCAGACCGCCAGCGGCGTGCACCAGGTCGGCGGCGGAGCTGTCGGCGGCCGCCGCACCCACTCGCACACCGGCCTGCCGCAACCGCTCGGCCAGCGCCGCCGCGCCGTCACCCCCGTGCAGAGCCACCAGCACCGCGTCGTGGCGGCGCGGGTCGATCGTGACCGACATGCCAACCATGCCACCACGGTGCCACAGCCCGAACCGGATTAGCGTGGTAGGGGTCCGTGATAGGGATCAAAGAGCGCAAGGAGAACCCGATGTCGCCCGCTCCCGGAATTCTGGTCGGTGTCGATGGATCGCCGTCGTCGGTCGCTGCGGTCGACTGGGCAGCCCGCAACGCCGCTCTGCACAACCTGCCGCTCACCCTGGTTCACGTGCTGGCACCGCCCGCGGTGATGACGTTTCCCGAGACACCGATGCCGCCCGGTTACGTCGAATGGCAGCGCGAACAGGGCGAACACCATCTGCGCGACGCCGTCGACGTCGCCGAGGCGGCCGGGGCGCCGCGGGTTGCTGCGGAGACGGTCGTAGGCTCCACCGTCCCGATGCTGGTGGACATGAGCCGCGGCGCCGCCCGCCTGGTGGTGGGTTCCCGCGGGCACGGGCGGCTGCGGCGCCGACTGCTGGGCTCGGTCAGCTCGTCACTGGTCCGGCACGCGCACTGCCCGGTCGCGGTCATCCACGAACGCCATCCGGACGACCCGCCGCGCCCCGACATCGCACCGGTGGTGGTCGGCATCGACGGCTCCCCGGTGTCGGAGGCTGCAACGGCGCTGGCGTTCGAAGAGGCCTCGTTGCGCGGGGTGGAACTGATCGCGGTGTACGCCTGGCACGACACCGGCTTCTGGGACTTCCCCGGCATCGATACGGCGGCGATGGCCTCCGACGGAGAACTGGCGCTGGCCGAGCGGTTAGCCGGCTGGCGGGAGCGCTACCCGGACGTCACGGTGCGCCGGGTGGTGGTCGATGACCGCCCGGCCGACCAACTGATCGACCAGTCGCAGCAGGCTCAGCTGGTGGTGCTGGGCAGCCACGGGCGCGGTGGCTTCACCGGCATGCCGCTGGGCTTCGGTCTGCGGTCGCGCGGCGAGCTGCTGCGCCGCCGGGCTCGGCCTCAACCACACCCGCTGCGGCCACCAGAACCAGCGGCCCAGCAGCGCGGCGATCGACGGCGTCATGAACGACCGGATCACCAGGGTGTCGACGAGCAGCCCCAGCCCGATGGTGGAACCCACCTGACCGATCACGCGCAGGTCGGAGACCAGCATCGACATCATGGTGAACGCGAACACCAGGCCGGCGGAGGTGACGACGGAGCCGCTACCGCCCATGGCCCGGATGATGCCGGTCTTGACGCCGCCGGGAAGCTCCTCCTTCATCCGGGACACCAGCAGCAGGTTGTAGTCCGAACCGACCGCCAACAGGATGATCACGCTCATCGCCAGCACCATCCAGTGCAGGTCCAGCCCGATGATGTGCTGCCAGATCAGCACTGAGATCCCGAACGAGGTTCCCAGCGAGAGCAGCACCGTGCCGACGATCACCGCCGAGGCCACCACGGCCCGGGTGATCAGCAGCATGATGATGAAGATCAGGCACAGCGAGGCGATACCGGCGATGATCAGGTCGTAGGCCGACCCGTCCTTCATGTCCTTGAACATGGCTGCCGTGCCGCCGAGATAGACTTTCGAGCCCTCCAGAGGGGTGCCCTTGAGCGCCTCGTGCACGGCGTGCTTGATCGGCAGGATGTGTGAGACGCCCTCCGGCGACATCGGGTCGCCCTCGTGGCTGATGATGAACCGCACCGCGTGCCCGTCGGGGGACAGGAACATCTTCATGCCGCGCTTGAAGTCGGCGTTGTCGAACGCCTCCGGCGGCAGGTAGAACGAATCGTCGTTCTTGGACTCGTCGAACGCCTTCCCCATGGCGTTCTGGCCGTCCATCATCTTCTCCATCTGAAGCTGCAGGCCCTCCATGGTGGACTGCATCTTCAGCTGGGTGACCCGCATGTTCGACATCGTCTCGATCATCGGCGGCATGATCTCGAGCATCCGCGGGATCAGCCGGTCGAGGTTGTCGATGTCGGGCAGCACTTTTTCGAAATCCTCGGTCATCTGGTCGAGGCCGTCCATGACGTCGAAGATCGACCGGATCGACCAGCAGATCGGGATGTCGAAGCAGTGCGGCTCCCAATAGAAGTAGCTGCGCATCGGGCGCCACATGTCGTCGAAGTCGGCGATGGAGTCGCGCATCTTCTGAATGTCGTCGAGCATCTGGTGCATCTTGACGTCCATGCTGTGGGTGGTCACCGACATCTGGCGGGTGACTTCGAGCATCTGCTTCATGCTGTCGATGGAGACCTGCATGTCCTCGCCCATCTTGAGCATGTTCTTCATGCTGTCGAGCTGGTACTTCATGTTCAGCTGCTGGGTAGTGCCCTGCATGCTGATCGCGAACGGGATCGTGGTGTGCTCGATCGGCGTTCCCAGCGGCCGGGTGATGGTCTGTACCCGCCCGATGCCAGGCACCTCGAAGATGCGCTTGGCGATCCGGTTGATGACCAGGAAGTCGGCCGGGTTGCGCATGTCGTGGTCGGTCTCGATCATCAGCAGTTCCGGGCTCATCCGGGCCTGGGAGAAGTGCCGGTCCGCAGCGGCGTAGCCCTGGTTGGCCGGCACGTAATTCGGCAGGTACTGCCGGTCGTTGTAGTTGGTCCGGTACCCCGGCAGGGTGAGCAGGCCGACCAAACAGACCGCCGTGGTGGCTACCAGCACCGGGCCGGGCCAGCGCACGATCATCGCGCCGATCCGCCGCCAGGTGCGGATGCGCATCGCCCGCTTGGGTTCCAGCATGCCGAAGCGGCTGGCCACCGCCACCACCGCGGAGCCGAACGTGAGCGCCGCGAAGACCACCACCAACATGCCGATCGCCAGCGGGATGCCCAGCGACCGGAAGTAGGGCAGCCGGGTGAAGTGCAGACAGAAGGTCGCGCCGGCGATGGTCAACCCCGAGCCCAGGATCACGTGCGCGGTGCCGTGATACATGGTGTGGAAGGCCGATTCCTTGTCCTCGCCGAGTGCTCGCGCCTCCTGGTAGCGGCCGAGCAGGAAGATCGCATAGTCCGTCGAGGCGGCGATGGCCAGCGTCACCAGCAGGTTCACCGCGAACGTCGACAGTCCGATGATGTTGTAGAAGCCGAGTACGGCCACCACGCCGCGGGCAGCGCTCAGCTCGAAGACCACCATGCCCAGCACCAGCAGCACCGTGCCGATGGACCGGTAGATGGACAGCAGCATCGTGATGATCACCACGAAGGTCAGCCCGGTGATGATCTTCAGGCTCTTGTCGCCGGCGATGTGCTGATCGGCGTTGAGAGCGGCCCCGCCGGTGACGTAGGCGTGCACACCCGGCGGCGCCGGGGTGTCGGCGATCATCTTCTGGACGGCCTCGACCGATTCGTTGGCCAGGGTCTCGCCCATGTTGCCGGCCAGATACACCTGGACGTAGGCGGCTTTGCCGTCCGGACTCTGGGATCCCGCCGCGGTCAGCGGGTCGCTCCAGAAGTCCTGGACGTGCTCGACGTGGGCGTGGTCGGCCTCCATTTTGGCGACCAGTTGGTCGTAGTAGGCGTGGGCGGCGTCGTCGAGTGGCTGGTCGCCTTCGATGACCACCATCGCCGAGCTGTCCGATTTGAACTCGTCGAACACCTTGCCGATACGCATCATCGCGATCATCGACGGAGCGTCACGGGGGGCCATCGATACCGCGTGCATCTTCCCGACCTCGTCGAGCTGCGGCACGATGGTGTTCACCAGCACGGTGATGGCCAGCCAGGCCAGGATGATGGGCACCGCGAGCCGGCGGATCCACTTCGGGATTCCGCCGGGCTTGGGCGGTTGCGCGGCGGGCAGCGTGTCGGTGGCCGCGTCGGTGCTGTCGTGGTGGTTGCTCATGCGGATTTCACAATGCAGAAGGTCTGGGCGCTCACCGGGCCGGTGGCGATTCTTTCTTCTTTGACGACACCGTCAATGGTGACGCGGCAGCCGATGGTGGAGCCGTCACCTTGGGCGACGATGTTGGGGCTTACCGCCGGGTTGGTGGTCGACAGGGTCAGCGACCACGGCAGGCTGGCGCCGTCGATCCGTTGCGGCGTGGCGTCCAGGTCCAGATAGTTGATGTCGGCGTAGGTCCCGTCCGGGCTGAAGATGTCGTAGACCACGACCTTGGGATGGAACGGCTTGGTGTCCTCGAACGGGACGGTCCCGTTGCCGCTGTCATCGGCGCCGAAGTAGCCGCGGACTCGCTGCACGGTGAACCCTCCCACCAGAACGACTAGGACGATGAGCAGAGGTAACCACGCGCGTCTGACAACGCCGAACATGAAAACAGTGGCCCTTTCGCATCGTGCCGGAATCTGACACAGATTAGTGCATCAAAGTTCTTTTTCACACCCACCCGACAATCGTCGCACATATGTTCGATAGCGTGGGGGGCGTGGGCTGGGGCAGTGGGCCGCCGAGCTGGGCGGAAATGGAGCGGGTGCTCGAGGGCAGGCCTCGTCACATCGCCGCGACGGCCCGTGGCCCGGCGGGGAGTGGCCCGGCGGCTCCGCGGACCCGGCCGGCCAGGACGACGGTGTTTTCCCCCCCCTACGCCGGGGACCGCGGGCCAGCACCAGCAGGTGCGGGCCGGGCGGGTCCGTGTGCTCGGTGCGGGACTTGGGAAAGGAGGAAGCATCGGTAGCAGCCAGCGACAATTCGGCACCGAAGACGGTGGCGATCTCCTGCCCCGCGGCAGCCAGCTCGGCGGCCGCCTCGGCGAACCGCACCACCCCGTACAGACCGTTGTGATCGGTCAGCGCAATCGCCCGCAGACCCAGCCGGGCTGCCTCGGCGACCAGCTCCTGCGGGGTGCTGGCGCCGTCCAAGAAGCTGTACGCCGAATGCGTGTGCAGCTCGGCGTAGGGCGGGGAAAACACCGTCGTCCTGGCCGGCGAAAAGGGCAGGCCGCGTTTCGATCTGGACGCGCTGACCGCGGCGGCCGGCGGGCACTGGCACATCCTGACCGGATGCCGCAAGGGCCACGTCCGCCATGCGCTGGCCACCGGCGGCCCGGACGCGGCCGCCGCGGCACTGGCCGACCTGGTGGACCGGTTCGGGGCCGCGCGGGTCAGCGTCGAGCTGAGCCGGCATGGGGATCCCTGCGACGACGAGCGCAATGCGGCGCTGGCCGACCTGGCGCCACGGTTCGGGGTGGGGCTGGTGGCCACCACCGGCGCGCATTTCGCCGGACCGTCCCGGGCGCGGCTGGCGATGGCGATGGCGGCGATCCGGGCCCGGCAGTCCCTGGATGCCGCCGCCGGCCGGCTGGCCCCGCTGGGTGGCTCGCATCTGCGTTCCGGTGCGGAGATGGCCCGGTTGTTCGCGCAGTATCCCGAGACGCTGACGGCCGCAGTCGAACTCGGTGAGCAGTGCGCCTTCGCGCTGAAGCTCATCGCTCCGCAGCTGCCGCTCTTTGACGTGCCGGCCGGGCATACCGAGGACAGCTGGCTGCGCCGGTTGGTGCTGGCCGGGGCGGTCGACCGTTACGGGCCGCCGGGTGGAGGGCCGTTGGCCCGCAAAGCCCAGGTGCAGATCGAGCATGAACTGAATGTCATTGCTCAACTGGGATTTCCGGGATATTTCCTGGTGGTGCACGATATCACCCAGTTCTGCCGTCGCAGCGACATCCTCTGTCAGGGAAGGGGTTCGGCGGCCAACTCCGCGGTCTGCTACGCCCTCGGTATAACGGCGGTCGACCCAGTGGTCAATGGGCTGCTGTTCGAGCGGTTCTTGTCGTCGGAACGCGACGAGCCTCCCGACATCGACATCGACATCGAGTCGGACCGGCGCGAAGAGGTCATCCAGTACGTCTACGAACGCTACGGGCGCGACTACACCGCCCAGGTCGCCAATGTCATCACCTACCGGGGCCGCAGCGCGGTGCGCGACATGGCCCGGGCGCTGGGGTACTCGCCGGGGCAGCAGGACGCTTGGAGCAAACAGGTCGGCCGGTGGCACGGGGTGGCTGAATCCTCCGATGCCGAAGGTATTCCCGAGCAGGTGATCGATTTGGCGACCCAGATCGCGGATCTGCCACGGCATCTGGGAATCCACTCCGGTGGCATGGTGATCTGTGACCGCCCGATCGCCGATGTGTGCCCGGTGGAATGGGCCCGGATGCCCGGCCGCAGCGTGCTGCAGTGGGACAAAGACGACTGTGCGGCCATCGGTCTGGTGAAGTTCGACCTGTTGGGGCTGGGGATGCTCTCCGCGCTGCACTACATGCAAGACCTGGTGGCAGAGCACCAGGGCATCAAGGTGGACCTCGCCCGAATAGACCTGTCCGAGCCTGCGGTGTACGAGATGCTGGCCCGGGCGGATTCGGTCGGGGTGTTTCAGGTGGAATCGCGCGCCCAGATGGCCACCCTGCCGCGGCTGAAGCCACGGGTGTTCTATGACCTGGTGGTGGAGGTCGCGCTGATCCGGCCGGGACCGATCCAGGGTGGCTCGGTGCACCCCTACATTCAGCGGCGCAATGGCCATTCCCCGGTCGAATACGAGCACCCTTCGATGGAGCCTGCGCTGAGAAAGACGTTGGGGGTGCCGCTGTTTCAGGAACAGTTGATGCAACTTGCCGTCGACTGCGCGGGGTTCTCGCCGGCCGAAGCCGACCAGCTGCGCCGGGCCATGGGTTCGAAACGCTCCGCCGAGCGGATGCGGCAGCTGCGCACCCGGTTCTACGACGGCATGGCGCAGTGTCACGGCATCACCGGCGCGGTGGCGATGAGGATCTACGAGAAGCTGGAAGCCTTTGCCAATTACGGATTTCCGGAGAGTCACGCGATGAGCTTCGCGTCGCTGGTGTTCTACTCGGCCTGGTTCAAGCTGCACCACCCGGCGGCGTTCTGCGCCGCGCTGCTGCGGGCCCAGCCGATGGGCTTCTATTCGCCGCAGTCACTGGTCGCCGATGCCCGCCGGCACGGGGTCGTCGTGCACGGCGGGTGCGTCAACGCCAGCCTGGCGCACCCCACGCTGGCCGAAGCCGGGACGCAGGTCCGGCTCGGACTGGGCGACGTCCGCGGCATCGGCGTCGACCTGGCCGAGCGGCTGGGGGCCGAACGCGAAGCGCATGGCCCGGTCGCTTCGCTGGTGGATCTGACTGCCCGGGCGAGGCTTTCGGGGGCGCAAGCCGAGGCGCTGGCGACCGCCGGGGCGGGCGACTGCCCGGGATGAGCGAGATAGAGCTGGCCGCCGCCGATGTGTGGGCCACCGGAGTGTCCCCGGACAGCTACCCGACCCAATTCCTGCGGGCCCGCCTCGATGCACTCGGGGTGATCCCCGCCGACCAGTTGCTGAGCGTGCCCGATGGGACCCGGGTGCTCATCGCTGGGGCGGTGACGCACCGGCAGCGGCCGGCGACCGCCCGCGGGGTGACGTTCGTCAACCTCGAGGACGAGACCGGGATGGTCAACGTGCTGTGTACGCCGGGGGTGTGGACGCGGTATCGCCGGCCGGCGCAGAGCGCGGCGGCGCTGCTGATCCGCGGACGGGTGCAGAACGCCAGCGGGGCGGTCACCGTACTGGCCGATCGGCTGGGTGTACTCGAGTTGGGGGTGCGGTCGCGCTCCCGGGACTTCCGGTAGCCGCCGGCGGTAACCTCCACGCATGAACCTCAACTTGTCCGCAGACGAAGTCCTGACCACCACCCGATCGGTCCGCAAGCGTCTCGACCTGGACAAGCCGGTTCCCCGCGAGGTGCTCATGGAGTGCCTCGAGATCGCCCTGCAGGCACCCACCGGATCGAACGCCCAGGGCTGGCAGTGGATGTTCGTCACCGACCCGGTCAAGAAGCAGGCGCTCGCCGACATCTACCGTGCGAACGCCGTGCCGTATCTGAACCGGATGAGGCCCGACTACGACGAGGGCGACGTACGCGGCGAGCGAATGGAGTTCGTCAGCGGCTCGGCCCGCTATCTGGCCGAGAACCTGCAGGACGTACCGGTGCTGATGATCCCGTGCCTTCAGGGCCGGCCGGAGACGGGCGGACTGGGTCTCAGTGCGTCGTTCTGGGCGTCGCTGTTCCCGGCCGCGTGGAGCTACTGCCTGGCGTTGCGCAACCGTGGACTGGGTTCCTGCTGGACGACGCTGCACCTGCTCGGGGACGGCGAGAAGCAGGCCGCCGAGGTGCTCGGTATCCCGCACGAGGAGTACAGCCAGGGCGGGCTGTTCCCCATCGCCTACACCCAGGGCACCGACTTCAAGCCGGCCAAGCGACTGCCGGCCGAGCAGGTGGCGCACTTCGACAGCTGGTGATCAGATCCCGCCGGCGAACCCCTGCTGGCGCCACGCCTCATAGGCGGCGATCGCGGCGGCATTCGACAGGTTCAGCGAGCGCCGGCCGGGCAGCATCGGGATACGCAGCTGTGCGGTGATATGCGGGTCGGCCAGCGTCGCCTCGTCCAGTCCGTCGGGCTCCGGCCCGAACATCAGCACGTCGCCGGCTCGGTAGGCAACGTCGGCGAAGGAGGTCTGGGCGTGCGCGGTGAAGGCGAACACCCGGGCGGGCATCAGCGCCGCCCAGGCATCCGGCAGCGACGCATGTACGGTCACCGATGCCAGGTCGTGGTAATCCAGCCCGGCGCGGCGCAGCTTGGGCTCGGACAGGTCGAAGCCCAGCGGCTCGACCAGATGCAGCTGCGCGCCGGTGGCCGCCACCATGCGGATCGCGTTGCCGGTATTGGGCGGGATGCGCGGTGAGTAGAACAGCACGTTGAACACAACACGCCATCCTTGCGGTTAACGGGTCGAACCGCTCCCAACGGCCGGCGCGCGTCGGTGGGCCGCGCGCCTTCAGCGACTCACGGGAGCGCGTCGAGCAGGTCGGTGTCGGTCGTGGCACCCGCGGTTTCGGCGGTACGCGCCGACGTCGGTTGATGGTTCTCGGCCAGCCAGCGCTCGGTGTCGATAGCGGCTGCGCAACCCGAAGCGGCGGCGGTGATCGCCTGGCGATACCTGCGGTCCACCAGGTCGCCGGCCGCGAAGACGCCGGCCAGGGACGTGCGTGTGCTGCCGGGCTGGGCCAACACGTAGCCGTCGGAGTCGACGGCCACCTGATCGCGCACCAACGCCGAACGCGGGTCGTGACCGATCGCAACGAACACACCGGTCACCGGGAGTACCGACTCGACACCCGTGGCGTCGCGCAAGCGCAGTCCGGTGACCGTCTCGCTGCCTTCGACGGCGACGACCGTGCTGTTGGTGACGAACCGGACCTTGTCGTCGGCGCGGGCCCGGGTCACCATGATTCGGGAGGCGCGGAACTCGTCACGGCGGTGGACCAGTGTCACGCTCCGGGCGAATCGGGTCAGGAAGACGGCCTCCTCCATCGCCGAGTCGCCGCCACCGATCACTGCGATGTCCTGGTCGCGGAAGAAGAATCCGTCACACGTCGCGCACGAACTCACCCCGCGCCCGAGCAGTGCCTGTTCGCCGGGGACATTCAAGTACCGCGCCGCCGCACCCATCGCCAGGATGACGGCCCGTGCTCGATGGGTTTCGCCGTCGGCGGTGACAACCGATTTGACCGGGCCGGCCAGGGATACCGAGTCGATGTCTTCGGTGCGCAGTTCCGACCCGAATCGCAGCGCCTGCTCTCGCATCCGATCCATCAGCTCGGGGCCGGTGATCCCCTCGGGGAAACCCGGGTAGTTCTCCACCTCGGTGGTGGTCATCAGCGCACCGCCGAACGATGTGCCCTCGAATACCAGCGGCGCCAATTGCGCACGTGCGGTGTATAGGGCAGCCGTGTAGCCGGCTGGACCGGAACCGATGACGATCACGTCGTTGACGCTGGTCGTGGCAGTCATTATGGGCCTTTCAGTTTGAGCCAACCTCCGTCGTCCACGGATATCGGCCAAACGCAATTTGATCAATGATCTCGCCGTGAGGCTACCCTAGACGTCGCACGTCATTTTGTGACGAACAGGTAACGTATTCCGCACACACAACCGGTAGCTGTAGGGTCACAAAGCGCCGAGGTATAGCGTCAACGACGCAATTGGATTAACGCCACGCCGGGGTCAACGAGGGTTTGTAACAATTAAATGTTGTGATTCACCGGCCCGGTCGAATCCGCGGAGGCCTGCCCGAAACCCTCCGTGGCCTGGGTTAATGTAACCCAGGCGGGCATTCTCTCGCTGGCTGAGTGCACGATAAACATCGGTCGGCCCGCTAATTTTGATGGCGATAGTTCTTCAATTTGCCGGGGCGGTCGCTCACTGGTAATCGACAGCAATTATTACGGAGCCCATGAACTAGCGGGCGTACTGTCCACGGCGACCTGCTTACGGCTGCTAGGAGTTTGAATGACGCATCGTCATCAAATTGTTGACTGGAATCCAGAAGATATCGCTGCCTGGGAAAACGGCAACAAGAAGATCGCGCGGCGCAACCTGTTTTGCATGATGGCCGCCGACCACGTCGCCTTCTCGATCTGGGCGCTCTGGTCGGTCATGGTGCTGTTCATGCCGCAATCCGAGTACGGGATCGGGACCGGCGACAAGTTGCTGATCAGTGCCACCGCCACCTTGACCGGGGCCGCGCTGCGGATCCCCTACACCCTGGCGGTGGCGCGATACGGCGGTCGCAACTGGACGGTGTTCTCGGCGTTGCTGCTGCTCATCCCGACCGTCTGGACCATTCTCCTGTTGGCCAACCCGGGCCAACCTCTGTGGATGTACGTGATATGCGCCGCACTAACAGGATGCGGAGGCGCCAACTACGCCGCGTCGCTGGCGAACATCAACGCCTTCTACCCGCACCGGCTCAAGGGCGGGGCACTGGGTCTCAGCGCCGGCATCGGCAACCTAGGAGTGGCCGGCGTCCAGGTGGTGGGCCTGGTGGTCCTCAGCACCGTCGGGAGCAAACCGTACTGGGTATGTAGCGTCTACCTCGTTCTTTCGGTAGCCGTGGCGATAGCGGCGGCGCTGTTCATGGACAACCTGGACCACGCCATCGAGGTGGATACGCTGGGGATCATCCTGCGCGTACCGGACACCTGGGTCCTTGCGCTGCTCTACGTCGGCACCTTCGGGACGTTCATCGGATTCTCGTTCGCATTCGGGCAGGTGCTGACGGTCAATTTCATCGCGGCAGGACAAGGCGTCAAGGAGGCGTCATTGCACGCTGCCCAGTACGCGTGGATCGGGCCGCTGCTGGGGGCGCTGTCACGGATCTATGGTGGCCGACTGTCGGATCGGGTCGGCGGCAGCAGGGTCACCTTTGTCGTCTTCGTCGGGATGATCGCCACCACGGCCGCATTGATCGCCATCAGTATCCACAGTGATCACTCTGCGGGCCATACCACCGCCGGCACCATGGTCGGATACGTCACGTGCTTGCTCTGTCTGTTCACGCTGGCCGGATTCGGCAAGGGCTCGGTGTTCAAGATGATTCCCGCGGTCATCGAAGCGCGCAGTCACTCGCTGGGTATCGATGAGACCGAACGCCGCCATTGGTCGCGGAGCGCGTCAGGGGCGTTGATCGGGTTTGCCGCGGCAACCGGGGCGGCCGGCGGTGTCGGCGTGGACATGGCTTTGCGCGCGTCGTACCACAGCACCGGATCGGACACATCGGCTTTCTGCCTGTTCCTGGTGATCTACGCCGCGGCCGCCGCGATCACCTGGCTGGTGTACGTGCGCCGGCCCTATGCCAGTCGGTCGGTCATGCCGGGACGAACTGTCGTCGAGCCGCTGGCCACGGTAGGTGCGGTGGCGGCCAGTGAGGTGTTGGTCGGAATGCCGATTTCCGGAGAAGAAGCCCGCTGATACGCCGGCGCCGACCTGCCAGGGTGGTGCCGAGACTTGACCGGAAGGAGGGAGTGACGGGTGATGGTCGACAGCTGCAGTGGAGTAGGCAAGGGGCGTGGCGTCATAGTCCGTCGGCATTTCCTACCTTCAATGCCCCAAAGCAAAGCCACGGTTGAGGGATGCCTGCAACGCCGCCGTCATCGGCAATGGCGGACCCGGGGTTCCTAGCAATCGGTCCGGCTAATCGGACGCACGCGGCGCCACTGCGCGGCTCGATGCCGCAACGCGTCACGTCGACGAAGCCAAGGCGTGTGAACCCGCTGACCAGCAACGAGGGTGAGCACTCTGTGTGATGGCCGGTCAATGGTCCCCTGCAATGTCGCAGGAGTCGAGTCTGGCGCAGCAGTGTGGCTGCGCGGCGGTCCAACCGACCCGGTGCGTCGTGAGTCGGCGCGGCGGCCCGCTTGCCCATTCTTCGGGCAACGAATTCAGTCCTTTCGAATACACGAAATGGTGCAGCTCGCCGATGCGCGGCCGCAGTCCTATCGCCGGTGGTAACCGGTCGAGACAAACATTTGACCCTGGTCGAGAGAGGACTCGAGAAAGTGGATTTTGGGAATTTACCGCCGGAAGTCAATTCGGCCCGGATGTATGCCGGGCCGGGCTCAGGCCCGCTGGTGGCGGCTGCCGGGGCGTGGGACGGGTTGGCGGGGCAACTCGAAACCGCGTCACGCACCTACGCCCGGGTGATCGCGACACTGGAGGAGGAGGGGTGGTCCGGCTGGTCGTCGGAGGCGATGGCCACTGCCGTGAAGCCGTACGTGATGTGGATGACAACGCTGGGGTCCCAGGCCGCCGAGGCGGCCACCAAGGCCCGGGCGGCAGCGGTCGCCTACCAGCACGCCTTCGCCGCAACCGTGCCCCCCAAGCTGGTCGCCGCCAACCGCGCCGAGTTCGCGAACCTGGTGGACACCGACTACCTCGGCTGCAATACCACCGCGATCGCCGCCGTCGAGGCCGCTTACGCCGAGATGTGGGCCCAAGATGCCGCGGCGATGTACTCCTATGCCGCCTCATCGTCCGCCGCGACCAGGCTGACCGTCCTCACCGCACCGCCGCAGACCACCAACCCGGGCGGTCAAAGTGGCCAGGCGGCTGCGGTGGGGCAGGCCGTCGGCTCCACCACCGCCGGCAACGCCCAGGCGTCCGTGTCGCAGCTGATTTCGGCGGTCCCCCACGCGCTGCAAACTTTGGCGACAGGAGGCTCCGCCTCCTCGGTTTCGGCAGCGGTTCCGTCAGCCCCCGGGGCGTTTTCCTCGCTGCTGAGCACCATGAGCGGGATCAACACGTTCTCCGGCCCGGTGTCGCTGGCCGCGGGTTTGAGCCGTACCTGGTCGTCGGCGGGCAGTTTCGGATACGCCGCCAAGCGGGACTACGAAACGCAGATCGCAGCGAAGGAACCCAAGCCGGAGCCGCAGGCGCCGCTGGCGCCGCTGGCGCCGCCGAGCGAGGGTAACGTCCCCGCGGCGCGTCCGTCCGGCATCGGTGCTCCGGCGATGGCCAGTCTGGGCGGAGCGGGACTGGTCGGCAGATTGTCGGTGCCGAACGGCTGGGCGCCGGCGGTGCCGGCGGCGCCGGTCAGTAACGAGCCGGTGGAGACCACTCTCGGGGGGGCCCCCGCCGCGGAGGCGAGCCCGCCCGTGCTCAGTGGTGCGCCCACGGCGGGTATCGGCGGGGCGGCGGGTGCGGCGAGCCGCGCCACGGTGAGCAGCGTCTTGCGCGTGGGTCCTCGCCGCTTCAAAATGCCCCGCCCGTCGTTCGGAGGCTAGCGACCCGAGCAAGGCTGCCGGCAAATCCGGCTGTGCTGCGGTCGCGTGCACGGACATCGTGAAAGGAAGGGTCCATGGTTGATTTCGGGGCATTGCCGCCGGAGATCAACTCTGCGCGTATGTATTTCGGTCCTGGGGCGGCGCCGATGATGGCTGCCGCGGCGGCGTGGAACGAGCTGGCCGTGGAGCTGGGTGCGGCGGCCTGCGCATGTGCGGCCGCGACCGTGGATCTGAGGGAGACTTGGGAGGGCCCGTCGTCCGCGTCGATGGAGATGGCCATCGAACCCTACATCGCGTGGATCAACGAGACTGCGGCCCAGGCTGAACAGTCGGCCATCCAGGCCACTGCCGCAGCCGCCGCCTATGAAGCCGCTTTCGCCGTCACCGTGCCTCCACCGGTGATCGAGGCCAACCGGACACTGTTGATGTCGCTGATCGCGACCAACTTCCTGGGGCAGAACAGCTCAGCGATCGCTGCTGCGGAAGCGGCGTATGCCGAGATGTGGGCGCAAGACGCCGCGGCGATGTACGGGTATGCCGCATCCTCCTCGGCGGCGACCACGCTCACCCGGTTCAACCAAGCACCGAAAGTCACCAGCCAGTCCGCCGCGGCGGCGCGAGCGGCTGGCAGCGCCGCCGCCGGAGAGGCCCGGACTGTGGTGTCGCAGCTGATGTCGGCGTTGGGTCAGCAGCTGCACAGTCTGGCATCGGCGGGGCCGCTGAGTGCGGGCACGACCAGCTCCGGCACGGAGGGTGCGCTGTCGCCGTTGCTCACGGCATTCAGTGACTTCAACATTCTGACCGGCCCGATCAACCCCGTCTGGCAGTGGACCTATGCGGCGTTCAGGCAGGGACATTTCATCCTGAGGGCGAAAGCGGACTTCGAGCGCCACGCCGGTGGCGGTTCCGGCGAAGCCCCCCGGCTCGTGGAGACCGCCCCGGCGTCCCGGCCGCCTGCGCCCGCATCGCGCGGACCGGTCGACGCTGTTATCGGGCGGGCGACTCTGGTCGGCAAGCTGTCGGTTCCGCCGGCCTGGGCGTCGGCGGAGTCGGCGTCTGATGCAGTGGCCGAGATGCCACGTGCCGTGGGAACCGGCTTCCGAGCTCTGCCGGGATGGGCGCATGCGCCGACGAACACGCCCGCCGGATTCCCCCCGGGGGCTATCAGCTCGATACGGGCTGCCCCGGCGGCGGGCAAAAAGGTGTTGGCCATGCGGGATCGTCGGTTCAAGATGCCGCGCCCCGCCACCGGTGGATAGCCGTCAATCATGTTCGGCGAGTATTCGCAACAGTGCCGCCTTGCCCTTGGTACCGGTGATCCGGGTTACCGGCTCACCGTCCCTGAACAGGATCAGTGTCGGGATCGAGGAGATCTGGAACTGCCGGGCGGTCTCGGGATTGGCGTCGACATCGAGTTTGGCGACCACGAGCTGGTCGGCCTTCTCTCCGGCGATCTCTTCGAGCACCGGGGCGATCATCTTGCACGGACCGCACCAGGTAGCCCAGAAATCAACGAGCACAGGGAGTTTGCTGGACAGCACATCCGAGGTGAAGGAAGCGTCGGTGACGGTCACTGTGGCGGGATCGTTGATGTCGGGCATCGTGGAAGTCCTGTCGATTCTCGATTTGTTGCCGCTCTCGGCCGAAGCGGTCATCGGAGCGGTTGGCGTTGCTGGGATCAGGCGGCGGCCGGCTGAGCCAGCGCCCGGTCGTAGCGGTTCGCCACCGTCTCGGCGACGAGCGGATGCGCCCCCAACGGTGCCGCAAGCGGAATCCTGCTCTCCGCAGCAAATTTCACCACACGGTCAAGCAAAAGACCCGGAGCCAGGAACCAGGGTGCGATCACCACCCGGCGGATCCCGCGTCGACGCAACTGTTCTACGGCTTGCCCCGGCGTCCTGCCCGATCCGGTCACGAACGCGGTCGTCGCTGCGGCCCAACAGGTATCGGCGGCCAGCTTGGAAGCTACCTGAAGAGTCCGGGCATTCGCCTCGGCAACGGAAGATCCCACCGCGGTCACCACCACGCCGAGCTCGGTGTCGAATTTGGAGACGCCCAGTTCAGCCAACCGGTCGTGCATCACGGTGATCAACCGGTCGTCCTCACCGAGCGGGTCCGCATTTCGCAGCGCGGTCCGGCAATTCCTCACCTGCTCGGGAATGTCGATGCGGGCGTGATAGGCGCTCGACAGCAGGAACGGCGTCAGCACTGCTCGCCGCCCGATCGGCAGCGCGGCGAGAACGTCCCGGAGACTCGGTGCATTGTGCTCCAAGAACGCCACCTGCACGTCCAGCCGCGGACGGCTCTCGGCCAACCGGTCGGCCACGGAGCGCAGGTTCGCCGCTGATCGCGGATCTCTGCTCCCGTGAGCGGCCAGAATGAGCGGAGTCATGAGGAGTGCAGCCCGCACTCGGTCTTGTTGCTACCCTGCCAGCGCCCGCTGCGCGGATCTGAACCCGGCGCCGGCTTGGCGGTGCACGGAGCACAGCCGATCGACGGATAACCCTCGTCCACCAGCGGATTGACCAGTATGTGATGCTCAGTGATGTAGTCTGCCATGTCCTGGTCCGACCAGGCGGCGATCGGATTGATCTTGACCAGGTGGAACTGTTCGTCGTAGGAGATCAGCGGTGCGTTGGCGCGGGTCGGCGCCTCCACCCGGCGCAACCCGGTCACCCATGCCGAGTAGTTGCGAAGTGTTCTGGACAACGGCTCGACCTTGCGCAGCCGGCAGCACAACGCAGGATCGCTGGCGAACAGATCCTTGCCGTAGGCGGCGTCCTGCTCGGCCACGGTCTGCTCCGGTAGGACATTCACCACCTCGATGTCGTAGGCCGCCATCGCCGCGTCGCGGGTGCCGATGGTTTCCGCGAAGTGGTACCCGGTGTCCAAGAACAACACCGGAACTCCGGGGCGAACCTTGGCAGCCAGGTCGACGAGCACCGCATCCGCCATGTTCGACGCCACCACGTATCCGCAAGCGTCGTCCCCGCCGAAGTTCTCGTCGGTCCAGCGCAGCAGCTCGATGGCTGTCGCATCGACGAGCTCAGCTGCCCCGCGGGCCGCGAGTTCACGCAACTTGGATTCGTCCAACGTATTCTCCTTGATGCTCAACGCAGTTCCGCCTCTTCTACCCGGATCGCCCACTGGGCGAAGCGCTCGCCGTCTTCCCGCTGGTCCACGAACTTGCGCACCACTCGGTCGATGTAGTCGCCGAGTTCATCGCTGGTGATCTTGTGCTGGCGCAGTTTTCGGCCGAACCCGCTGTCGGCGCCGATGCTTCCCCCGAGGTGCACCTGGAAGCCCTCGACCGAGTTACCGTTGCCGTCGTCGACCAGCTGGCCTTTGAATCCGATGTCGGCGACCTGGATCCGGGCGCAGGAGTTCGGGCAGCCGTTGATGTTGACGGTGATCGGAACGTCCAGCGTTGCGTTGAGATCGGCCAGCCGCTTCTCGAGTTCGGGGACCAGTGTCTGTGCACGTACCCGGGTTTCGGCGAAAGACAGCTTGCAGAACTCGATTCCGCTGCACGCCATCAGATTCTTTCGCCACGGTGACGGGCGGGACGGCAATCCCAACGCATCCAGGCCGGCCACCATCTCGTCGACCTTGTCGTCGGGTACGTCCAAGATCACCAGCTTCTGGTACGGCGTGAATCGAGCCCGCTGCGTTCCGGCCTGTTCCATCAGGTCGGCCACGGCGCACAGGATTGTTCCGGACACCCGCCCGGCGATGGGTGCGACGCCAATCGCGTTGAGGCCGTTCTTCTGCCGCTGTACACCGACATGATCGATCGGGTGCGGAACCGGCGTGGGGGCGGGACCGGAGATCAGCTCGCGTTGTAGATATTCGGTCTCCAGAACCTGCCGAAACTTCTCGACGCCCCAGTCTTTGACGAGGAACTTCAGACGGGCCTTCGAGCGCAGTCGCCGATAGCCGTAGTCGCGGAACAGCTTGGTGACCGCTTCCCAGACGTCGGGGACTTCGTCAAGGGGCACCCAGACCCCGAGCCGCTGCGCCATCATCGGGTTGGTGGACAGCCCACCGCCGACCCACAGGTCCATCCCGGGACCGAACTCCGGATGGTTGACACCGATGAACGCGACGTCGTGGGTCTCGTGTGAGACATCTTGTAGGCCCGAGATCGCCGTCTTGTACTTCCGGGGAAGGTTGGCGAACTCAGGATTGTCCATGAAGCGCCGCAGGATCTCGTCGATCGCCGGGGAGGGGTCCACTACCTCGTCGACCGAGTCGCCCGCCAGCGGTGAGCCATGGATGCCGCGCGGGCAGTCGCCGCAGGCCTCGGTGGTCTGCAGGCCGACCGCGGCAAGACGGTCCCAGATCGCCGGCACGTCCTCGACGTTTATCCAGTGGAACTGCACGTTCTCGCGGTCGCCGATATCCGCGGTGTCGCGCGCGAATTCTTGGGAGACCTGGCCGAGCGTGCGCATGGTGGCGACCGACATCGGCTTGCCGTCCGAACGGACCCGCATCATGAAGTACTTCGCTTCGATGGTGTCGATGTGCTCGTCGCCGGTCCAGGTTCCGTCGTAGCCCTGCTCGCGCTGGGTGTAGAGCCCCATCCAGCGGAACCGGCCGCGCAGGTCGGTCTTGTCGATACTGTCGAAGCCCTGCTTGCTGTAGACGTTGAGAATGCGGTCGCGCACATTGAGCGGCGCATCGTCCTGCTTCATCTGCTCGCTGTCGTTGAGCGGCTCACGCTCTCCGAGCGCCCATTGACCCTCGCTGCGCCCCTTGGCTGTTTGGGTGGTGGTCATTGTGTTTCCTCCTAAGGAAAGATGTCCTGGCATGCGCCGCCCGCATCAACGCTGTTCTGCTACCCGCCCTGCTACCCAAGAGCAGATCTGAGTCGGCGATTAACCGGGTACTGCAGTCTTCGGATTGGCCACTCGGTATTGATGATTCCCCGCAGTTGGCACCCTCGGTAGCTCGGCAAACCTTGTGACGCCACAACGTTTAGTTGTCGCTGGGGCGGGTGTCATGATGGGCAACTCCCAGTACCGTGAAGACCGTCCGGAAACCTACTGCGCAGCAACGGCGTTCACGGTCCTTTTAGCGTGGGGAAGATTCTGAGCCGCAAACGTGGCTCGAATCCTGTGGCTCGCAGCACAGTCGCGTCCCCGGACCGCGGAGACTTCAGGAAAGGGAAACAGAACATGGAGTACATCGGCCACGGTGGTATGCCGATCGTGGAACGGGTGTCGTCCCTCGACGCGATCCCGGGAATCGCAGGCTTTCCTCGAATTCCGATAAAAAGATCAATAGCCCACGAGGTCATTGACCTTTCCTACGGCTTCTTCACGCCGCTGACCGGTTTCATGGGCCGGCAGCAGGTCGAGACAACCCTGGAGGACATGCAGCTCCCGGACGGCACTTTGTGGAGCATCCCGATCGTCTTCGATATTTCGCGCGAGGATCTCAAGCGATACGGCGTTGACCAGCAAAGTCGCGTGGTCTTGGAGTACCAGGACACGCCGATAGCCGTGCTCGACGTCGAGGAGATCTACGACTTCGACCTCGAGAAGATGGCGGAGAAGACCTACGGGACCTTGGATGCACGCCACCCGGGCGTCAAAAGGGTGATGTCCGGTGAAAGCACGTTCATCGGCGGACCGATAACGCTGGTCAACGAGCCCGTCTTCAACGAGCCGTTCAAATCGTTCTGGCTCACTCCCAAGCAGCACATCGACGCTCTTCGCACGAGGGGCTGGAAACACGTCGTCGCCCACCAGACCAGGAATGTCCCGCATACCGGTCACGAGAGTCTGATGAAGTACGCATGGTTCACCGCAAATGAGGACATGCCGATCTCCGACACCAGAACCGGGATTTTGGTGAACCCGATTATCGGGGAGAAGAGGGTCGGTGACTACATCGACGAGTCGATTCTTCTCGCCCACGATGCACTGCGCATCCACAACTATTTTCGCGAGAACGTGCACATGGTCACCTTCACGCTCTGGGACATGAGATACGCGGGACCGCGGGAGGCAATATTCCACGCGATATTGCGGGCAAACCTGGGCTGCACCCACCACATGTTCGGCCGAGACCATGCTGGGGTCGGTGACTTCTACAAGCCCTATGACGCCCAAGATCTCCTCGGCCGCTACCGGGAGAAATTGGCCATCAAGCCCGTCTTCCTCCGGGAGAACTGGTACTGCCCCGAGTGCGTGGAGGTGACCAACTCCAGCCTCTGCGGTCACGATTCAGTGGCGCAGAGCTTCAGCGGTAGCTTGATCAGAAGCGTGCTCACCGACGAGGTCAAGCCGACGCGCATGGTGATGCGGCCAGAAGTTTACGACGTCACGATGAAGGGGGCGGCCGAGTACGGAGAAGGCAGTCCATTCGTGACGGAGAAATATCTGCAAGACAGGCAACCGATCTTCTCCTTCGAACGACTGGAGTACTGACATGACCCGAAGCGCTACCGGTGTTCAGATCAAAATCTGGATCAATGACGAGCGCCTACGCCGACTCGAAGAGGTCGGCATGGCGGACCTTGCGCGTGATGAATTCGCCGGGATGAAGGTGCTGGTCCTAGAGGCCACCGAAGACCAGAAAGACATGCTGCTGGCTCGTCATCCTGCGGCTAAATATGACTCTTCGACGACTTCGTCGATCGAACTCCTGCCCAAAGAGGCGAAGGACAAACTCTTGGAGTTGTCCATCCTGCTGAACTCGACCGGGCCGGACGTCGTCGACCGCTACCTGGCCTGACTCGGCCTTGGTGACGATGCGGCCGGGATCCAGATAGCGGAGCTACCGATCAAGTGCGGGATTAACGGAGAAACAGCATGAATATCGGTGTTTTATCCGAGGCGCAGCCTGGTGAGACGCGTGTGTCGGCGACGCCGGCGACGGTCGCGGTATTGGCCAAGCTCGGTTACGGCGTTGTGGTGGATTCTGGTGCCGGAGAGGCATCGTCTTTCTCCGACGCGGCGTACTCCGAGGCCGGCGCCACTATTGGTGATGCGTGCAGCGCCGATATCGTCTTCGGTGTCAACGCTCCCTCGACCGAGCAGTTGGACGGGATGAAGCCGGGCGCGACGCTGGTTAGTCTGCTGGCGCCGGCGTTGAATCCGGATCGGGTGCAGGATCTGGCCCGTCGGCCGATCACGGCGCTGTCGATGGATGCGGTTCCGCGGATTTCGCGGGCGCAGTCGTTGGATGTGTTGAGTTCGATGGCCAACATCGCTGGTTATCGGGCGGTGATTGAGGCGGCTCATGTCTTCGGTCGGTTCTTTACCGGCCAGGTGACTGCGGCGGGCAAGGTGCCGCCGGCCAAGGTGTTGGTGGTGGGTGCTGGGGTGGCGGGTTTGGCGGCGATTGGTGCGGCTGGCAGCCTGGGGGCGATCGTGCGGGCTACTGATCCGCGCCCGGAGGTGGCTGATCAGGTCCGTTCGTTGGGTGGGGAGTATCTGTCGATCGAATCGACCGAGACCGAGGTGTCGGCCACGGGTTATGCCAAGGAGATGAGCGACGACTATAAGGCGCGGGAGGCGCAGCTGTATGCCGATCAGTGCGCCGACGTCGACATTATCGTTACCACGGCGTTGATTCCGGGTCGGCCGGCGCCGCGGATCATTACCGCCGAGATGGTGGCGTCGATGAAGCCGGGCAGTGTGATCGTGGATATGGCTGCGGCTAATGGTGGCAACGTCGAGGGCACCGTCAAAGACCAGGCCGTCGTCACCGGTAATGGGGTGACGATCGTCGGGTACACCGATTTGGCTGGTCGGTTGCCGGCGCAGGCGTCGCAGCTTTATGGGACCAATCTGGTCAACTTGATGAAGTTGTTGACGCCCGGTAAGGACGGCCGGTTGGTTTTGGATTTCGATGATGTGGTGCAGCGGTCGATGACGGTGGTGCGTGAGGGGGAGTTGACGTGGCCGCCGCCGCCGGTGCAGGTCTCGGCGGCCCCGGCTAGGGTCGCTGATGTCCCGGTGGTCGCCGAGGCGAATAGGGAGCCGATGTCGGCTCGGCGTCGGTTGGGTGTGGTGGTTTCGGCGGCGGCGGTGTTGTTCGCGTTGGTGGCGATGGCGCCGGCGGCGTTGCAGGTGCATTTGACGGTGTTCGCGTTGGCGATTGTGATCGGTTATTACGTGATTGGGCATGTGCATCATGCGTTGCATACGCCGTTGATGTCGGTGACGAATGCGATTTCGGGGATCATCGTGGTGGGTGCGTTGTTGCAGATCGGTCATGGTGATTCGGTGATCACGGTGTTGGCTGCTGCGGCGATCCTGTTGGCCAGTATCAATATTTTCGGTGGTTTCGCGGTGACTCGTCGCATGCTGGCCATGTTCTCCCGCAGCTAGGTGCTGTATGTCCCCGGATTTGGAGTAGATCCCGCTTATGTTTTCTGTTGAGACTGCTGCTTCGGCGGCCTATATCGTTGCGGCGTTGTTGTTCATCTTGGCGTTGGCTGGGTTGAGTCGCCATGAGACGTCGAAGGTCGGTAATAGTTTCGGCATCTTTGGGATGGCGGTGGCGTTGGCGGCCACGATCGCGTTGGCTTTCGATCACCGGATTGAGCCGTGGGGGTTGGCTCTGCTGATCGGGGCCATGGTGGTGGGTGCGGGGATCGGGTTGTGGCGGGCCCGGGTGGTCGAGATGACCGGGATGCCGGAGTTGATCGCGTTGCTGCATTCGTTTGTGGGGTTGGCGGCGGTGCTGGTGGGGTGGAATGGCTATCTGCATGTGGAGCGCTGCCCGTGTGGTGCCCCGGCCCGCGCTTTGGCCTCCGAGGGTTTGTTGGGGATTCATTCGGCTGAGGTGTTCATCGGGGTGTTCATCGGTGCGGTCACCTTCACGGGTTCGATTGTGGCCAACTTGAAGCTCTCGGCGCGGATGAAGTCCAACCCGTTGATGCTGCCGGGTAAGAATGTCCTCAATATCGGGGCGCTGGTGGCGTTCGTCGCGTTGACGGTGTGGTTCGTGCATGCCCCGCAGTTGGGGTTGCTGATCGCGGTGACGGTGCTGGCGCTGGCGTTGGGGTGGCATCTGGTGGCTTCCATCGGTGGTGGGGATATGCCGGTGGTGGTCTCGATGCTCAACAGTTATTCGGGTTGGGCGGCGGCGGCCTCGGGTTTCCTGCTCTCCAATGATCTGCTGATCATCACCGGTGCGTTGGTGGGTTCTTCGGGTGCGTACCTGTCCTACATCATGTGCAAGGCGATGAACCGGTCGTTTCTCTCGGTGATCGCCGGGGGGTTTGGGATCGAAGCCGGCCCGGCGCAGGACAAGGATTACGGGGAGCATCGGGAGATCACCGCGGAGGCGGTGGCTGAACTGCTCTCGGGCGCGGATTCGGTGATCATCACCCCCGGTTACGGGATGGCCGTGGCCCAAGCCCAGTACGGGGTCGCTGAGCTGACCCGCAAGCTGCGGGAGCGTGGTGTGAGTGTGCGTTTTGGTATTCATCCGGTCGCTGGCCGACTGCCCGGGCATATGAATGTGCTGTTGGCTGAGGCCAAGGTGCCCTACGACATCGTGCTGGAGATGGACGAGATCAACGACGATTTCGCTGACACCTCGGTGGTGTTGGTGATCGGGGCCAACGACACCGTCAACCCCGCCGCCGCCGAAGACCCCTCCAGCCCCATCGCGGGCATGCCGGTACTCACGGTGTGGGACGCCGACAACGTCATCGTCTTCAAACGCTCCATGGCATCGGGCTACGCCGGCGTGCAAAACCCACTCTTCTTCCGGCAGAACTCCGCCATGCTCTTCGGCGACGCCAAAGACCGCATCGAAGACATCCTGCACGCGCTGTAAACAGCGCAGCGCGGCGGATCACTGAGTCGACGAACCTCGATAGGTTCTGCGTCCGGCGGGTCCGGATCGAGCCATCGTTCGACTGTGGGTGCTGATGTGGCTCAGCAGATCGCGTACCGCACCGGCGGGTGGGGTCCGCCCCCCGAACCGTAATTGGCGCCGCAGGTCCAATTCCGGGACCGCGACGGCAAGCAACCGGCCGGCCGCCAGATCGTCGGCTACCGCCAGCCGGCTCATCACCGCTGGGCCCGCTCCAGCGAGAACAGCGGCACGCATGGCTGCTGCCGAGGACAATTCCAGGGCGGGGGCTGCCTGCTCCATGTCGCGGCCCAGGGTTCGGCGTAGGGCCACGGTAAGCGACTCGCGTATGCCGGAGTGGGGCTCGCGCGTCACCAACGGTGTCTGAGCCACTTCGGCGGCACTGACACCCTGCGGCCGCCGAGTCCATTTGTGCCGCGCCGGAACCACCACCACCAGTTCGTCCTGGGCCACCACGCAGCTTCCCAATCCCATTGGCAAACGTGGGCTTTCTATAAACCCCAAGTCTGCATCGCCGTCGCGTACCGCGATGACGGCGTGTTCGCTGTTGGTGGCCGTCAAAGTTACCTGCATGGCGGGCTGGCCCTGCTGTTCAGCGACGGTCTGCAATGACACCAGCCAGTTGGGCATGAGTTGTTCGGCGATGGTCTGGCTGGCCACGATTCGTATCCGCTGACGGGTTTCGGTGCGAAGTGATCTGAGCCCGGTATCGACCTCATGGGCGAGGTCCAACAGGCGTGCCGCCCACTCGGCGACAAGGTCGCCGGCTGGAGTCAGCTGGGAGCCGCGTGTCGTGCGTACGGCCAGACGTACGCCGATCTGGGCTTCCATTGAGGCGAGGCGCGTCGAGACGGCTTGCTGCGTTACTCCGAGTTGGCGCGCCGCGCCACCTTGGCTGCCCGTCTGGGCCAGTGCCAGAAAGATTTCGAACGCGCTGAGCTCAGGCATGCGGGAACTGAGCGGCATGCCCGATGAAAGCACAAAATCGATGACGTTGCAGTCCATACGCACCTTATGCAGGACACCCCAAACATTTTCGAAGTAATCTCGCGAACTTGGAGCCGCAGTCACCCGGCGACGATCGGTCACAACGGCAGATTGTGGCTTCACAAGGCGCCGACCGCTACCGGGGGGGTGCGGCACGGGGAATCATCGCAGGTATGACACATTTGGCGGCCCCGAAGACACCGGCTTCCTGCCCGTTCGGAGGTAATTGATCATGCGTCACTATCGTGTTGCGATTGTGGGCTCTGGACCGTCGGGATTCTTCGCAGCGTCGGCGTTGCTCAACGCTGCCGACGCGTCGGCTGAGTTCGACGTGCGCGTGGATATGCTGGAGATGTTACCCACCCCGTGGGGGTTGGTACGTTCCGGTGTGGCGCCCGACCATCCCAAGATCAAGTCGGTCACCGCACAATTCGAGAAGACCGCCGAGGACCAGCGATTCCGACTGTTCGGTAACGTCATGGTGGGACGCGACATTGAGGCCGACGAGCTCGCGGAGCACTATGATGCGGTAATTTACGCCGTTGGAGCGCAAGCCGATAGGCCGTTGAACATCCCCGGTGAGGACTTGGTGGGCAGCATGTCTGCGGTCGACTTCGTCGGCTGGTACAACGCGCATCCGTCGTGTGCGCTGTTGGCTCCGAAGCTGTCGGGGGGGCGGGCGATCGTGGTCGGCAACGGCAATGTTGCGCTCGACGCCGCTCGAATGATGGTGACGGATCCCGAGGAGCTTGCAGCGACCGACATCGCAGATCATGCACTGGATGCGTTGCGCCCGCGTGGAATCGACGAGGTCGTGATCATTGGTCGGCGGGGACCGTTGCAGAGCGCATTCACCAACCTGGAGCTGCGTGAACTGGGCGAGCTTGAGGGCGTCGACGTCGTGGTCGATCCCGCGCAACTCGACGGCATCACCGAAGAGGACCTGGCTGCAGCGAGCAAGTCGGTGCGGACGAATTTGAAGCTGTTGCGTGACTACGCAAGTCGTACACCGCGGCCCGGCCACCGCCGGATCGTCTTCAAGTTTTTCACGTCGCCGATCGAGATCACCGGCTCCGGTGAAGTGGAGAACATCGTTTTGGGGATCAACGAGTTGGTCATGGACGCCAGCGGCCGGCTCATCGCCAAGGACACCGGTGTGAGAGAGACCCTGCCCGCACAGTTCGTGGTGCGTGCGGTGGGTTACCGTGGCACCGCGATCGCGGGCCTGCCCTACGACGAGCGAAGCGGGACGATCCCCAACGCTGCCGGGCGGGTAACCGGTAGCCGTAATGAATTCGTCGCCGGATGGATCAAGCGCGGCCCCAGCGGGGTGATCGGTACGAACAAGAAGGACTCCCAGGAAACCGTGGATTCTCTGCTGGCCGACCTGGCGACGGTCGCTCCCGTCGACTCAGGTGGCGATCCCGCGGATTGGCTGGCCGAACGCCAGCCCGGGCTCGTCATGGCCGAGCACTGGCTTGCCATCGACCGGCACGAGCGGGCTGCGGGCGAGCGGGAGGGGCGGCCGCGCGTTAAGTTGCCGACCGTACCGGATCTACTACGTGTCGGATTCGCCGTGACTCCACTCCCGGAGGCGCATCCCGCGACAATCGAGACTCGAGGAGAACTCTGATGGCTTACGTGATCGCTCAGCCCTGCGTCGATGTCAAGGACAAGGCGTGCACGGACGAATGCCCCGTGGACTGCATTTACGAGGGCGCTCGGATGCTCTACATCCAGCCCGACGAGTGCGTCGACTGTGGCGCGTGTGAGCCGGTCTGCCCGGTCGAGGCCATCTATTACGAGGACGACGTGCCCGAAGAGTGGAGCGTCTTCACGCAGAACAACGCGGATTTCTTCGCCGAACTCGGCTCTCCCGGCGGTGCCGCCAAGATCGGCATGACCGAGAACGACCCCGCTGCGGTGAAGAGCCTCGAAAGCAAAGTCGAGCAGTAACGCCGAGGCTCACCCAGGGCGGGCTCCCGCCCTGGGTGAGGGCAGCGGCCGGTGGCCGCGGTCGCCCTTCTCGCCTCCGGTCTTCCACGTGGGCGCGGGGGCGACGCGGTGCCGCTGACCAACGTGATGTTCGCCGCGGCGCCCGCCCTTTCGCGGTGGCAATTCTTCGGGGCCGACGTCCGGGTCGAGGCCGGTGAGAGCGTCGACGCCCGAGTTGTTCCTCACTGCGCGCGCAGATGATGAATTCACTGGTCCGGTGTCTTATGAATCACTCCATGAGTAATGCCGTTTTCGCGCGCGTCGCAGTTTGCCCACGAAGTGCATCGGCTCTTGACATTGCGGCGATCACGACCGCGCCGGGGGACGCCGTGCCCGCCTTCTGAGGGCACGGTTAGGTCTCGGGAGCTGTGCCTTTTCGATAAAGGCTCTGGTCATGGCGCGTGGCGACTGCCATACTCGTCGAATTGCCGACCTAGGTGGACCGTCTGATGCAAGACCGGCTCCACACCCTGATTCGAGACCGGTCCACACCGCAACCCGCGGTGTGGGAGCGAGGTCCTGGAAAGTCCATGAGTGAGGCGCAAACGGTGAATTTCAGCCGAGCGGTCGGTGAGCCGGCCGCTGACCGGTGACGCTCTTCGACCACCCGGACGGGGTGGACCCGGCCGTAGACCAAGCGGTCGACGGGGACGAGGAGCCCGACGCCGCCGCGGTCACACGTCCGTCGCGGTGGTCGGTGGGCAACTGGCCGGTGCGGTGGAAAGTGCTGGCGATCGCACTGCTGCCGATGCTGCTGGCCGGGCTCTTCGGCGGGCTGCGGATCTCCGGCGCGCTCACCGAGGCCGACCAGCTCCGGCTGGTCGCCGATCGCGCCGAGATGATCCCGGCGATCACCAATTACATGTCGGCGCTGGGCGACGCACTGGTGGCCGCGTCCTCCGACGGCGACGCCGAGGGCGCCAAGAAGAACTTCGACAACCGTAAGTACGAACTCCAGTCGCGGCTGTCGCACACCGACGTGCCCGCTGACGTGCGCTCCGGGACGCAGACCCTGATCGAACGGGGCCAGGGTTTGCTGGACCTGGTGTCGAACACCGGCGTCGGTCTGCGCGAGGAGGTGACCGGTTACGCGCCCATCCTGCTGACCGCCGAGGACGCCATCAACGGGTCGGTGCGGACGGACAGCGAACGGATCCGCGCGCAGGTCGAAGGCCTCAGCCGTGCTGTCGGCGCCAAGGGTCAGATGATGATGCAGGAACTGCTGGTCAACCGGGGCGGTGAACTTCCCGACCCGGAGTTACGCAGCTCGATGATGGCCCTGGCCGGCACCGAGCCGTCGACCCTGTTCGGGATGAGCGAGCTACTCGGCGTCGACTCCCCGGAGGCCAAATCCCTGCAGCGGCAGCTGGTGACCCGGATGGCGATCATGTCCGACCCCGAGCAGGTGCTGCCCAACAATCCGGTGCTGCGGGATTCGATCCGCGCCACAGACCAGATCGCCTCCCAGCTGATCAGCGAGAACACCGGGGCAGTGACTAGGGCGGTTCAGGACCGAGCCGAGGACCGGCGCGCCGCAGCCATGCGCGACATCGCGCTGGTGCTGGCGGGGATCGTCGCCACGCTGCTGGCGGTGTGGCTGGTGGCGCGCTCGCTGGTGCGCCCGCTGCGCACCCTGCGAGACGGTGCGTTGCAGATCGCCCACACCGACCTCGAGCACGAGATCGCCCGGCTGCGCGCCGGCTCGCCCGGTTCGGAACGCGAACCCGACCCGCTGCCGGTCCACACCACCGAGGAGGTCGGTCAGGTCGCCCACGCCGTCGACGAACTGCACGCTCAGGCCCTGTTGCTGGCCGGTGACGAGGCCCGGCTGCGGCGCCTGGTCAACGAGATGTTCGAGACGATGTCGCGGCGCAACCGGTCTCTGGTCGATCAGCAGTTGACCCTGATCGACCGGTTGGAGCGCGACGAGGACGACCCGGACCGGCTCGAGAGCCTGTTCCGGCTGGACCATCTCGCCGCCCGGATGCGGCGCAACGGCGCGAACCTGCTGGTACTGGCGGGTGCGCGAGTGCCGCACGAGCGGGGCCGGCCGGTTGCGCTGGCGACATTGATCAGCGCCGCCTCCTCAGAGGTGGAGGGCTACCAACGGGTCCAGATCGTGCTGGTGCCCGACGTTACGGTGATCGGCGCGGCCGTGGCGGACGGCGTACATCTGCTCGCGGAATTGATCGACAATGCGCTGCGCTATTCGGCACCGACGGAACCGGTGCGAGTGGTCGCCGGTTTCGAGAACGACGGCGGGGTGGTGGTCGAGGTCGTCGACGTCGGGCTGGGGATGACCGACGCCGACCTCCGGATGGCCAACATGCGTCTGGCAGCCGGCGGTGAGTTCAGCCCGGAGAACGCTCGCCACATGGGCCTGTTCGTGATCTCCCGGCTCGCGCACCGGCACGGCATCGAGGTCCGACTGTTCCCGGCGTCGCAGGGGGCCCGCGGCATTACGGCCGAGGTGTATCTGCCGCCGCACCTGTTGACCACCGAGCCCGTCGAGGAGCCGGCCCCGTCGACGAAGATCGCCATGCCTGCGCCGCCGGTCGCGCCGCATTCCGGCACCGTCGAGCCCGGGCCCCCCGAACCCGAGCCGTACCCGCCCTACCAGCCCGAGCAGTACGAGGACCCCGATACCGCGGTGTCCGGTCCCGTCGTCTCGTTGCTGCCCCGGCGGACTCCGGGTTCCAGCGGCATCACCGAGATGCCCGCCGAACAGCCAGCGCGCCCGCCGGCAGGCGCGGAGCGGGTGCGACGCGACCTGCCGCAACCCTGGTGGGAAGCCGACGAAGAAGCCGGATGGACCGGGGAACCGGCAGGGAAAACCGCGGGATCGTCGCCGGACGTCGAGAAGTCGGAAAAGTCCGCTCCCGCTGACACTTCGGAGTATTTCGCGGCGCGCGCCCGGGTCGCCGACGAGCCCGAGGCCGACACCGACACCGACACCATCTATCAGCGGATGCTCTCGGAGTCGGTGGGCAACGACCCCAACGAGCCGAATCTGCGCGCCGACCTGGATTGGCAGTCGGTATGGGACCGCGGCTGGTCGGTGGCTGCCGAGGCGGACAACGTGCCGGTGCGCGACCACACCGAACACGGTCTGCCGGTCCGCGAACCCGGTGCTCGGCTGGTGCCCGGTTCGGCCGAGGCCGACCCGTCCGAGGACGCCGGAGACTCCGCTGCGCCGGTGCACGATCAGGGCGATACCGGCCGGCCGGTAGCATCCAACGGCGTACCCCACCGGCCCGCCCACCAGACACCGGAACGGGATCCCGAGGCGATCCGCGCCTCGATCAGCAGTCACTTCGGCGGGGTGCATGCCGCGAGATCGCACGGCGTGGACAAAGGTTTGGATAAAGGCTTCGAAGAAAGCTTGGACACCGATCAGGGGCGCAACCAGCAATGACTTTCCCCACTGACCACACCGAACAGCGCCGGGCTCCCGAGAGCTCGCTGGACTGGCTGGTTTCCAACTTCGCCCGCGAGGTGCCCGGGGTGTCGCATGCGGTGCTGGTATCGGTCGACGGATTGACGGTCGCCGCCAGCGAACACCTGCCCACCGAGCGGGCCGACCAGTTGGCTGCGGTGGCGTCCGGATTGGCCAGCCTGGCAACCGGTGCGGCGCAGTTGTTCGAGGGCGGACGAGTGCTGCAGTCGGTGGTGGAGATGGAGCACGGTTACCTGCTGCTGATGAGAGTCGGCGACGGTTCCCACCTGGCGACGTTGGCGAGCACCTCCTGCGACATCGGCCAGATCGGTTACGAGATGGCGGTTCTGGTGGAACGGGTCGGCGCGGTGGTGCAGTCGTCGCGTCGGGCGGCGTCGTCGCCGGGCGATCGCTCGTGAGATACCGGTGAATGGTGATGGACATCCCGCCGGAGCCGGCGAATCCCGAGGAGTCCGAAGCCCGGGAAACTGAGGCCAGCCTGGTACGCCCGTACACGCTGACCGCCGGAAGAACCCACACCGACGTCAGCCTGCCGCTGGAAGCCCCGGTGCAGACACTGCGTGCGGCCCAGCCCAACCAATGGCCGGTCAGCGACCCGCGCGGCCGGATCATCGAACTGTGTCGGGCGGCCCCCTCGGTCGCCGAGATCTCCGCCCGGCTGAATCTGCCGCTGGGTGTGGCGCGCGTCCTGGTGGGCGATCTTGTGACGTCGGGATACCTTCGGGTGCGTCCCACGCTGACCGAGGCGTCCACCCGGGACGAACGCCGAGAACTGATAGGAAGGACGCTTCGTGGCCTACGAGCGCTTGGATAGGCCCACCAGGCCCAGGGACGCGGCGTCGACGAAGATCGTCATCGCGGGCGGGTTCGGAGTGGGCAAGACCACGTTCGTCGGAACCGTCTCGGAGATCATGCCGCTGCGCACCGAGGCGCTGGTCACCGACGCCTCGGCCGGTGTCGACACCCTGGAGGCCACCCCGGACAAGCGGACCACCACCGTGGCGATGGACTTCGGTCGTCTCACACTGGCCGACGACCTGGTGCTGTATCTGTTCGGTACGCCCGGCCAGCGCCGGTTCTGGTTCATGTGGGACGACCTGGTGCGCGGCGCGATCGGCGCGATCATCCTGGCCGACTGCCGCCGACTGCAGGACAGCTTCGCCGCGGTGGACTTCTTCGAGCACCGCAACCTGCCGTTCCTGATCGCGGTCAACGAGTTCGACGGCGCGCCACGGTATCCGGTCGCCGCGGTGCGCAAGGCTCTGGCCCTGCCGGAGCACATCCCGGTGATCACCGTCGATGCGCGCGACCCGCGTTCGGCCCGGGATGCGCTGATCGCGATCAGCGAATACGCGCTGTCCAGCCTGGCGCCGCAGGCTTGACCGACACGTCAGCGACGCTCGCCGAGACTCGCCTGCAACGCCGGGCCGGAGCGCATGTCGACGATCAAGCCCGGCAGCGCAGCGGCGGGGAACGCGGCGTGGCTGCCGGGGCTGCGGCTGCTCGAGCCCGACTCGGTGCGTATCGCCAGCCTGCTCGGCCCCGAGTTGCGTGGACCCTCGCAGCTGCGTGTCGCCTTCGACGCCGCCGGAGTCAGCGCCTGAGCCGGATCCTCCACCAGACCAGCAGGGTGTAGAACAACGACAGCAGTGCCAGCATCCCCATGTCGAACAGCCAGATGCCCCTGGTGTGGTCCCACAGGTGGTCTTTGGGGATCTGCGGCACGTTGACCAGCTTGTTGAAGTCGATCGCGGACGCGCCCGCGGCATAGCCCCAGCGGCCCGGCGTCACCCAGGCCGCCTGCGACAACCCGACCCGGTCGGTCACCGGGATCATCCCGCCGGCCAGCACCAGCTGCGACATGATCGAGACCACCAGCATCGGCATGATCTGCTCGTTGGACTGCGCGAACGCCGACAGCGCCAGCCCGAGCACCGCCGAGGCCACACACGTCCCGGCCACGGCGAGGAACAAGTCGAAATTTGCGCTGCCGAACATCACGGCGCCCTGCGTCGGCCCGCCCTTGCCCACAATCACGAACACCGTGACCTTGGCCAGGAGATAGGCCACCGTGGACAGGCCCACGGCCTGTTCTCGGGTGAAGATCGGGCGTTCGCCGATCAGATCTCGAATGGTCAGGGCGGTGCCCATGAAGACCGCGCCGATGATCAGCAGCACCATGATGTACTGCGGTTCGGTCGGCGCGTCGGGCCCCGGCATCCCGAGCCCGCCGTTGCCCTTCACGGTCAGCGACAGCGCGCCCACAATAAACGGCAGCACCGCTAGGAAGACCGAGTAGCCGCGGTCGGAGACGATCAGCCGGACTTGGCGGCGTGCGATCGTCGACAGCTGTTTGCGCAGGCTTTCCGCCGGCGGGCTGCCCAAGTCGGCCGGCGGAGTCGCCGGGACGGCAGCCGCCGCGCCCTGGTGGCCGCCCTCGCGCTCCAGAAACCGCCGGTTGGCTTCGTCCGGGTCGGCGCCGACGTTGGCGAAGATGTCGGCGTAGTTGTCGGCCCCCATGGCCGGGAAGACCTCTTTGGGTGGGCCGCAGAACGCCGTCTTGCCGCCGGGGGCCATCAGCAGGATCTCGTCGCAGACGTCCAGGTAGGACACCGAGTGGGTGACCACCAGCACCACCCGGCCCGCGTCGGCCAGCCCGCGCAGCATCAGCATCACCTGGCGGTCCAGCGCCGGGTCCAGCCCCGACGTCGGCTCGTCGAGCAACAGCAGCGATGGCCCGGTCAGCAGTTCCAGGGCCACCGAGGCGCGTTTGCGCTGGCCGCCCGAGAGCTTGTCCACCCGAGTGTCGGCGTGCTTGGTCAGCTCGAGTTCCTCGAGCACCTGCGCGACGGCCTGGTCCCGGTCGGCTTTGCTGCTGTCCGGCGGCAGGCGCAGTTCGGCGGCGTAACCCAGCGCCTGGTTGACGGTCAGCTGCCGGTGCACCACGTCGTCCTGCGGCACCATCCCGATCCGGCTGCGCAACGAGGCGTACTCGGTGTGGATGTTGTGGCCCTCGAAGGTGACCGAGCCGGCGGTGGGCTTGGTATAGCCGGCGATCAGCCGCGACAGCGTCGTCTTGCCGGCACCCGAGCCGCCGATGATCGCGGTCAGGGTGCCCGGCCGGGCCGTCAGCGAGATGTTGTTGAGCAGCCGTTTGCCGCCCTCGACGTCGAAGCAGATATCGCGGACTTCCAGGCCACCGGTGCGGCTCGCGGCGTCGGTGCGGCGCAGCAGGGTGCCGCCGGTGAACTCCAGGTCGACGTTGCCGATCGTGACCAGGTCGCCTTCGGACAGGATTGCCGAGCCGATCCGGACACCGTTGACGAAGGTGCCGTTGATGCTTCGGCTGTCGCGGATCTCGGTGCCCAGCGGGGTCGGGATCAGCATGGCGTGGTGGCGGGAGGCCAATACGTCGGAGATCACGACGTCGTTGTCGGTGGCACGGCCGATGGTCAGGGCCCCGGCCGGTGCGTCCGGGGCGGAGCTGGAGGCGGGCCGCAGGATGTCGATCATGCGGGTGGCGATGTTGCCGACTTCGGGGGGCGTCGCCGACACCGGCGCCATCCGGGTGGACGGTTGGTGCGGGGGGAACACCCCCGCCGACCGCGGATCCGCGTAGTGCGCGGGATCGGGAGCCGCCGCATACGGCGCGGATTCGGGTGGAGACGGCCAGCCCGACGACTGTGGCGGCCGGCTCGGGCGTGCTATTCCTGGCTGGCCGGGCTGCGGCACCTGGATCGAGACGGTCTGTGGCGGCCGGCCGGCCTGGCCCTGGTGTCGTCCCACCTCAAAGGAGACCCGCGGTCCGTCCGGGTTGCCGAGGTTGACGGCCTGGCCGTCGCGGATGTCGACGACGGGCACCCGCTGACCGTTGATGTAAATGCCGTTCAGGGAGCCGTTGTCGATCCCCAACCACCTGCCCTGCTCGAAGCGCAGCAGTAGGTGAGCGCGGGATACCAGGGGATGCGGGATGCGCACATCAGCCCGCAGGTCGCGCCCGATGACCACGTCGTGGCCTGCGGAGAACGTGCCTTGCGACCCGTCGTAGCGGACGGTCAGCACCGGCGGGGCTGGGTGACTCATTGGCGTCAACTCTAGCGAGTTGTGTCCGGGGCGCCGGTAACGACGCAGTGCGTGCGCCGATAGATCGTCGGCATGCACTGGTTGCAGTGGGTGCACTCCGACAGCGTCGTCGAGTCGTCGGCGATCCGATTGACCAGGTCGGGTTCGGCCAGCAATGCCCGGGCCATCGCGACGAACTCGAAGCCCTCGGCCATCGCCTGATCCATCGTCGCGCGGTTGGTGACACCGCCCAGCAGGATCAGCGGCATCGACAGTTCGGCGCGGAACAGCCGGGCGTTGTCCAGCAGGTAGGCGTCGGTGTAGGGGTATTCGCGCAGGAATTTGTTGCCGGTCATGCGCATGCCCCAGCTCAACGGCGGGGGAAAGACGCTCGCGAATTCCTTCACTGGGGCGTGCCCGCGGAACAGGTACATCGGGTTGACCAGCGAGCTGCCGGCGGTCAGCTCCAGCGCGTCCAGGCCGCCGTCGTCCTGCAGCCACTTCGCGGTGGTCAGCGACTCGTCCAGGTTGATGCCGCCGCGGACTCCGTCGGTCATGTTCAGCTTGGCCGTGACCGCGATCTGTCCGCCTACAGCTTTGTGGACCGCTTGCACGATCCCGCGGGCCACCTTGGCCCGGTTGGCCAGCGACCCGCCGAACTCGTCGGAGCGGCGGTTGATCAGCGGGCTCAGAAAGGAACTCGCCAGGTAGTTGTGGCCAAGGTGGATCTCGACGGCATCGAACCCGGCGTCGACCGCGTAGCGGGCGGCGTCGGCGTGCTGGGCGATGACCTGATCGATGTCGTCGCGGGTGGCCTTCTTGGCGAAACGCATGCCGATCGGGTTGAAGAACCGCACCGGGGCCAGGGCGCGGGCCTTGTTGGAGCGTGCGTCGGCGACCGGGCCGGCGTGGCCGATCTGAGCGCTGACCAGGGCCCCCTCGGCGTGTACCGCGTCAGTGAGTCGGCGCAGCCCGGCGACCGCCTCCGGGCGCATCCACAGCCCGTCGTTGGAGGTGCGCCCGCCCTGCGAGACCGCGCAGTAGGCCACGGTGGTCATGCCCACCCCGCCGGCGGCCGGCAGCCGGTGATATTCGACGAGATCGTCGGAGGCCAGCGCTCCAGGCGTGCGGTTCTCGAACGTCGCAGCCTTGATGATCCGGTTGCGCAACGTGATCGGGCCGAGTTTGGCGGGACTGAAGACGTCCGGAACGGGCATAGCGGGAGCCTACAAGCGGCGTGCGGCGAATAGTCGCTCTGTCGCACCGGAAGATCGGTGCCGTCGCCTCCAACAGGCGGGAACTCGGCGGCTGCATGCCACAATGTCCGGCGTGGGTGTGATTACGTTGGACGGCAAGGCCACGCGCGACGAGATCTTCGTCGACCTTCAGGCACGGGTGGCGGCGTTGTCCGCCGCCGGCGGCACACCTGGTCTGGGCACCATTCTGGTCGGTGACGATCCCGGCTCGCATGCCTACGTGCGCGGCAAGCACGCCGACTGCGCCAAGGTCGGCATCACCTCGATCCGCCGCGACCTGCCGGCGGACTGCAGTCCGGCCCAGCTCAACGACACCATCGACGAGCTGAACGCCAACGACGAGTGCACCGGCTACATCGTGCAGCTGCCGCTGCCCAAGCATCTAGACGAGAACGCCGCACTTGAGCGCGTCGACCCGGCCAAGGACGCCGACGGGCTGCATCCGACCAACCTGGGTCGGCTGGTGCTGAGCACCCCGGCGGCGCTGCCCTGCACCCCGCGCGGCATCGTGCACCTGCTGCGCCGCTATGACGTGCCGATCGCCGGCGCCCATGTCGTGGTGATCGGACGTGGGGTGACGGTCGGGCGCCCGCTGGGACTGCTGCTAACCCGCCGGTCGGAGAACGCCACCGTCACGCTGTGCCACACCGGGACCCGCAATCTGGCCGACCTGACCCGTCAGGCCGACATCATCGTCGCCGCGGTCGGGGTGCCGCACATGCTCACCGCAGACATGGTGCGTCCGGGCGCGGCCATCGTCGACGTCGGGGTGTCGCGTACCGAGGCCGGGCTGGTCGGTGACGTACACCCGGACGTGTGGGAGGTGGCCGGCCACGTGTCGCCCAACCCCGGCGGAGTGGGGCCGCTGACCCGGGCGTTCCTGTTGACCAACGTGGTGGAAAGAGTCGAGAGCACGCTGTGAAGCTCGCCGAGGTCCGTCGGGTGATCGCCGCGCAGTGGCCGATCCTGCTGGTCGGGCTGATTTTCACGGCGGCGTTCGTGCTGGCCGGGGCGAACTTCTGGCGGCGCGGCGCGCTGCTGATCGGGATCGGCACCGGGGTGGCCGCCGCGCTGCGCCTGGTGCTGTCCGAGGACCGGGCTGGACTGCTGGTGCTGCGCGACCGAGGGCTGGACTTCGCGACGATGACGACCGCGGCGACGGTGATGCTTTACGTGGCCGCCACGATCGACCCGCTCGGGACCAGCTAGTCATATTTGACCGGCCCGACAATTTTTCGGCCGGTGCGGTGGTGCGTATTCGCCCGTCTCCCAATCGGATCGGGTGCCGTGTTTGGCCCTGCCGGTCTAGGGGAACCCGTTTCCGCGTCGAGATGACTGATGCCCTTTGAAGTCGCTTCGGGTAGCGGAGGAACAGATGAGCGACGTCGAGCTGATTCCGGATGTCGACCACATCCGGTCGCACTACGACCGGTCCAACGAATTCTTCCGGCTGTGGCTGGATCCGACGATGACCTACAGCTGCGCCTATTTCGAGCGCGAGGATATGACGCTCGAACAGGCTCAGATGGCCAAGGTGGACTTGGCCTTGGGCAAGCTGGGATTGCAGCCCGGGATGACGCTGCTCGACATCGGGTCCGGTTGGGGCTCCACCATGCGGCGGGCCGTCGAGAGGTACGACGTCAACGTCATCGGGCTGACGTTGAGCGAAAACCAAGTGGTCCATTGCGAGCAGAAATTCGCCGAAATGGACAGCCCGCGTTCGAAACAGGTGCGATTGCAGGGCTGGGAGGAATTCGACGAACCGGTGGACCGCATCGTGTCGCTGGGCGCTTTCGAGCACTTCGCCGATGGAGTCGGCACCTACGAGCGCTACGACGACTTCTTCACCATGTGCCACCGCGTACTGCCCGACGACGGAGTGATGTTGCTGCATTCCATCGTGGTACCCACCGCCGAAGAGGGCGAGCGGCGGGGACTGAAGAAGACGATGTCGCTGCTGCGCTTCATCCATTTCATCTTGACCGAGATCTATCCCGGCGGACGGTTGCCGCAGATCTCGATCGTCGATGAGCACGCGACCCGCTGCGGGTTCTCGATCAGCCGCCACCAGTTGATCGGGTCGAACTATGTACGCACCTTGGACACCTGGGCCAAGAACCTTGAAGCGCATAAAGATCAGGCGGTCGAGCTCAAGGGCGAGCAGACCTACGAAACATTCTTGAAGTACCTGACGGGGTGCCGGGAGCTGTTCCGTGACGGCTACACCGACGTCTGCCAGTTCACGATGGAAAAGACAGTGGTGTAAGCGATCTCGGAGGGCATGGTGGCACTGATGACCGATCTCAAGCCGTACTACGAAGAGTCTCAAGCGGCGTATGACATCTCCGATGACTTCTTCGGGCTGTTCCTCGATCCGACGATGGCCTACACCTGTGCGTACTTCGAGCGCGACGACATGACCCTTGAGGAGGCGCAAAACGCGAAGTATGACTTGGCATTGCGCAAGCTCAACCTCGAGCCGGGGATGACGGTGTTGGACGTCGGTTGCGGGTGGGGAGCGGGGCTGGTCCGGGCGGTGACAAAGTTCGACGTCAACGTCATCGGTATCACCCTGAGCCGCAATCACTGTGCGCGCAGCGCGGCCACTCTGGCCGCGATCGATACCGAGCGTCGTGCGGAGGCTCGTCTGCAGGGTTGGGAGGAGTTCGACGAGAAGGTTGATCGGATTTTCACCATCGAGGCGTTCGACGCGTTCAAGAAGGCCCGCTATGCCGCGTTCTTCGAACGTGCCTACGAGATTCTGCCTGATGACGGGCGAATGTTGTTTCACAGCATATTCACCTACCCGCAGACCTATTGGCGCGAGCATGGCATCAAGGTGACGATGAGCGACCTGCGCTTCGTCCGATTCCTCGGCAAGGAGATCTTTCCCGGCGGGGAGATGGCGGGCCGCGACGACATCTACGAATATTCGCAGGGCGCCGGATTCCGCATCCAGGATGCCCTTTTGATGCCGGAGCACTACATCCGGACCTTGAACATGTGGGCGGCCAATCTGCGGCACAACCGCGAACGCGCCACCGCCACTCAGTCCGAGGAAGTGTATGAGCGTTATCTGCGCTATCTGACCGGCTGCGCAGATCTCTTCCGCAGAGGAATCAGCAACGTCGGGCAGTTCATCCTGACTAAGTAGCGGCCCGGAAGTGAGGCGCGGACATGGCCCGAATCACTCGGCTCTCCACCGGGAACGGCCTCCCCGAGGTCGTCGTCACCGGTGTTGCGATGACGACTGCGCTGGCAACGGACGCCGAGGACACCTGGAAAAAGCTGTTGGACGGGCAAAGTGGCATCCGCAGGCTCGACGATCCGTTCGTCGAACGATTCGACCTTCCGGTGCGTATCGGCGGGCATCTCCTGGAGGACTTCGATCACGAGTTGAACCGCAGGGAACTGCACCGGCTGTCGTACCTGCAGAAGATGGCGGTCATCCTGGGCCGTCGAGTCTGGGCGAATGCGGGCTCGCCGGAGGTGGATCCACGCCGATTGCTGGTGTCGATCGGCACCGGGCTCGGTTCGCCGGAGGAACTGGTCTGGGGTTACCAAGGCATGGTGGAACGCGGCATGAAGGCTGTTTCGCCGCTCGGGGTGCAGAAATACATGCCCAACGCGGCGGCCGCCGCCGTCGGACTGGAGCGTGGCGCCAAAGCGGGTGTCTTCACCCCGATTTCGGCGTGTGCTTCCGGGGCCGAAGGTATCGCGCAGGCCTGGCGCAACATCGTCTACGACGAGGCCGATATCGCGATCTGCGGCGGAGTCGAGACCAAGATCGAAGCGGTTCCCATCGCGGGATTCGCCGCGATGCGTATCGTGTTGTCCACCCACAACGACGACCCGGCCGGTGCCTGCCGACCATTCGACGCCGACCGCAGCGGGTTCGTGTTCGGCGAGGCCGGCGCCTTGCTGGTCATCGAGACTCTTGCGCACGCAAAGGCGCGTGGTGCAACGATTCTGGGCCGGTTGATGGGCGCCGGAATCACCTCGGACGGCCACCACATCGTGGCGCCCGACCCGCAGGGCGAGCGCGCGGGTTACGCGATGACCCGGGCGATGGACCTTGCGGGTCTGGCGCCGGCCGACATCGATCACATCAACGCACACGCCACCGGAACCCGGATCGGTGATCTGGCCGAGGCCCAGGCGATCAACAACGCTATGGGCGCGCACCGCGCCGCGGTGTATGCACCGAAATCCGCTCTGGGCCATTCGGTCGGGGCAGTTGGTGCGGTGGAGGCGATTCTGACGGTCTTGGCGCTGCGGGACGGCGTAGTCCCGCCGACGTTGAATTTGCACCACCTCGACCCGGAGATCGATCTGGACGTCGTCGCCGGTGACGTACGAACCGGCGACTACCGATACGCGATCAGCAATTCCTTCGGATTCGGCGGCCACAACGTGGCACTCGCGTTCGGAAAGTACTAGAAGGGGGACGCTTTCGGCCTCCGGCCGAGGGCACAGTGCTATGCCAAAAAATCTGACACCGCATTTCGAAGATGTGCAGGCCCACTACGACCTGTCGGACGAGTTCTTCCGACTCTTTCTCGATCCGACCCAGACCTACAGTTGCGCCTACTTCGAGCGTGACGACATGACGCTCGAACAAGCCCAGATCGCCAAGATGGACCTGGCGCTGGGCAAGCTGGGACTGCAGCCCGGCATGACGCTGCTCGACGTCGGCTGCGGCTGGGGCGCCACCATGCGGCGTGCGGTCGAAGAGTATGACGTCAACGTCATCGGACTGACCTTGAGCAAGAACCAAGCTGCCCATGTGGAGTCCATGTTCGCCGGCATGGACAGCACGCGCACCAAACGCGTGCTGTTGGAGGGCTGGGAGAACTTCCGCGAACCGGTGGACCGGATTGTGTCCATCGGCGCCTTCGAGCACTTCGGGCACGAACGCTACGACGATTTCTTCACCATGGCCTACGCCGCGCTGCCGGCCGACGGCGTGATGCTGCTACACACCATCACCGGCCTGACCCTGCCGCAGATCACCGCCCGCGGCATGCCACTGACTTTCGCGATGGCCCGTTTCATCAAGTTCATCGTGACCGAGATCTTTCCGGGCGGCCGGCTGCCCACCATCGAAATGGTGCAGGAGCATTCGGCCCGAGCGGGTTTCACCCTGACTCGAAGGCAATCGCTACAACCGCATTACGTCAGAACCCTGGACTGCTGGGCGGCAGCACTGGAGGGCAATCGGGACAGAGCCATCGAACTCCAGGGCCAAGAGGTCTACGACCGCTACATGCATTACCTGACTGGTTGCGCCAACGGTTTTCGCACCGGGTACATCGACGTCAACCAGTTCACCTTGCAGAAGTAGGCCTGGCGATGACTGATGTTCCAGCCGCCAGGACCTTGCGGCCGCATTTCGCGGACGTTCAAGCTCACTACGACCTCTCCGATGACTTCTTCGCGCTGTTCCAGGATTCGACCCGCACCTACAGCTGCGCCTATTTCGAACCGCCGGAGCTGTCACTGGCAGAGGCCCAAATCGCCAAGATCGACCTCAATCTCGCCAAGCTCGATCTGCAGCCCGGCATGACGCTGCTCGATATCGGCTGCGGCTGGGGCTCGACGATGAAGCGTGCGCTCGAGCGCTACGACGTCAACGTCATCGGCCTCACGCTGTCGAAGAACCAGCACGCCTATGCGCAGCGACTACTGGACACCATCGACACCGAGCGCGAGCGGCGGATACTGCTGCACGGGTGGGAAGAGTTCGACCTACCGGTCGACCGGATCGTTTCCATCGAGGCGTTCGAGCATTTCGGCCACGAACGCTATAACGCCTTTTTCGCACGGTGTTTCGACATTCTGCCCGCGGACGGGCGAATGACGATTCAGAGCAGCGTCAGCTACCACCCCTATGAGCTGAATGCACGCGGCAAGAAGCTGACGTTCGAGACCGCGCGGTTCATCAAGTTCATCCTTACCGAGATCTTTCCCGGCGGGCGACTGCCTACCACCGCCATGATGGTGGAGCACGGCGAGAGGGCCGGTTTCCTAGTTCCCGAAGCGCTTTCGCTGCGTCCGCACTACATCAAAACCCTGCAGATCTGGGCCGATGCGTTGGAGGCCAACAAGGACGCCGCCATCGAGATCCAGTCCGATGAGGTCTACCAGCGCTATCTGAGGTACCTACGCGGCTGCGAGCACTACTTCACCGACGAAGTGCTCGACGTCAGTCTGGTCAGCTACCTCAAGCCGGCCGCTGCGGCGGGCGGCTAAAACCCGGGGATGGCTGGAATGGCTGGGACTCCACCGGACAAGCCGGGGATACCGACCGACATCCCAGGGATCTGCGGCAGATCCGGCAGTTGGCCGCTGGCCAACTGGGACAGCATCTGCGGGCAATAGATCTGCACGGCGATCTCGGTGAACAGCTGCGCCATCTCGGGCGACATGCTGGGCCCGCCGCCGAGGCCGGTGATCGGGGCCGCCACCGACGCGGCGGTGCCGGCGGGCTCGGTCAGCATCGGGCAGATGGATTGGCCGAGGGCTGCCGTCGCGGTCGGGTCGCCGACCGGAACACCGGCCCCGGCGAGATCGGACAGGAATGAGGTGTCGACCGGGCTCGCCTGCGCCGGTGCCGCCAATCCCGTGGTGGCGATCAGGCCCACCAAGCCTGCTCCCGTGCCCGCCTTGCTCATGAAGCCTCGCATGCATCCCCCTCGTCGTGGTCCGGCGCCGAGCAGTACCCGGGACTTGTCCGAACGTTCTTGTTGAAATCCTGCATCAAAGCGGTAACACCGGCGAGTCGGCGCGGTCACAGTTTGCCTACAGTGCTGTGTCGCCCAGGCAATCCCGCATTTTCGGGGCTTTGCGCCGAAATCAAGGCTCAGCCCGGTAGGTTGTTGGAATCATTCATGATGAGCACATTTAATGTTCAGCTTTGCTGGGGGGTGTAAGAAAGGTCCACGCCAGATGACTCGACGTCGCAGCGGCAAGGTCAATCGTCGGGCGATCGGGCTGGGCGCCGCAGTGGGCTCGGCCCTGGTGTTCGGCGCGGCCGTGCCGGCCCCGGCGAGCGCCGAGGTGTTCGACGCCATGCTCGAGCAGGTGATGGACCCGTTCGTGGACGCGGCCACCCACAACGTGGACTGGTCCGCACTGTCGAACCCGGCGGCCTGGGACGCCTTCTTCGCCCCGACGCACTGGAACGACGTCCTGGCCGGGATCTCCGGAGCGCCGAGCGTGGGCGCAGCCGATGCGACGGCGTGGCTGCAGCAGCTCATCTACACCCCGCTGCACACCGGTGTCGAAAGCTGGATCCACAGCACCGGACCCACTCCGATCCTGGACGGGCTCAACGATCTCAGTAGGGCGCTGGGCTGGGGCGCCATGATCGCCGGCGGCACGGCAGGAACGCGGGGTCTATAGCGGTGCCGGAAACCTGCCGGCGTTGGGCGGGGCCGGGGGAGCGGCCGGCATGTTCGGCATCCACGGCGCGGTCGGGCACTTCGGTACCCTCGCCGGTGCCCCGGACAGCGGCCCCTACACCGGGCTGTCCACCGCCGGCGCCTGGATCACCGACAGCGACGGCAAGGTGGTGATCCTGCACGGGCTCAACCAGGTCTACAAGATCGCGCCGTACACGCCGGGTGCCGACGGGTTCGGCGACGATGACGCGGCGTTCCTGGCCGCCAACGGCTTCAACGCCGTTCGGGTAGGAGTGCTGTGGGCCGGAGTGGAGCCGCAGCCCGGCGTCTTCGATCCCGACTACCTCGCCGCGATCAAACAGACCGTGCAGACCCTGGCCGACCACGGCATCTACAGCATTCTCGACTTCCACCAGGACTTCTACAGCGCGGGCTTCGGTGGCGACGGTGCACCGGACTGGGCGGTGCTGACCGGTGGGCTGCCCAACCCCGATGTGGGCCAGATCGGTACCTATCTGTTCAACCCCGCGCAGCTGCACGCCTGGGATGCGTTCTGGTCCAACGCCAAAGCCGAAGATGGCATCGGCCTGGCCAACCACTACGCGCGGTCGTGGCAGTACGTCGCCGACTACTTCAAGGACGACGCCAGTGTGGCCGGCTACGGCATCATCAACGAGCCGTGGCCGGGCTCGCCGTGGCTGTCTGGCGTGTTGGGAAGTCCGCACTTCGACGCACAGACCTTGACGCCGTTCTACAACCAGATGGCCGCGGCGATTCGCTCTGTCGACCCCAACACCCCGGTGCTGTTCGAACCGACTTTCCTGTTCAACACGGCGATACCGACGTCGTTGGGCGCCGTGGACGATCCGCACGGGATCTTCGCCTTCCACAACTACTGCCTGGCGAATTCGGTGTTCGAGATCGACTTCGGTTGCGGTCTGAACTTCGACATTCTGTTGAACAATGCTGCGACGTATGCCGATTCGCACAACATCCCGGCGCTGATGACCGAGTTCGGTGCCACCACCAATACCGGGGTCATTGCCGATACGTTGCGGCACACCAACCCCTACCGCTATGGCTGGATGGAGTGGGCCTATACCGGCGGTGACGTCGCCAGCAGTTCGCCGGAGGGCCAGGCGCTGGTCTTCGACACGAATCTGCCGCCGGGCGGCGATAACGTCGACGCCGCCAAGCTAGCGGCGCTGGCCGAGCCGTACCCGCAGACGATCGCCGGTGTGCCGAACGCCTGGTCGTTCGCGGGCGGCATCTTCCACTTCAGCTACTCGACCGCGATGGCTGACGGCTCGGGCAGTTTCGCCGCCGACGCGCAAACCCGGATCGTGGTGCCGGCTCTGCAGTACCCGAACGGCTACCAGGTGGATGTCATCGGCGGGCACGTGGTGTCGGGACCGGGGTCCTCGGTGTTGATCATCGCCGCCGACCACGGCGCCACCACCGTCGACGTGCAGGTGAAGCCGGCGTAAGACCGGTAGGCGCCGGACCGGAGAAAAGCCCTGTTAGGTGGAAATTTCTACAGTAGAAAGTTTGAACTATTCATAGTTAATTCAGGTTCTCATCATGTAAGCGTTAAGGTACTGCAAAGTAATAAGCAGTCCCACGCTCGCTGTCGGAGGTCGCCATGAAGGTAAGCCCCACGTTCCACGCCCTGGGAGTTGCGGCAGTGGCCGTGACCAGCGCCGCAGCGGTGGTTGCCTCGCCGGTCCTGACGCCGGCCTTGGCGGCCTCGACCTCCGGGGCGCGCACGATGTTCGCCGACGTGGCGCTGCTCGACAACGTGGCCCTGGTCATGGGTGGCAGCGGCACCCCCATCCCGGGGACATGGGACTTTCACTGGGCCGATCAATACCTCTCGCACCTCGGCTACGGCGGCTACACCATGCAGGGCGTCTTTACCCCCGAAGGCCTGTACCCGGGAACCGGCGTCAAGAGCCTGCCGTTGGACACCTCGGTCGATCAGGGGGTGCGGATGCTCGACGAAACAATCCGCGACCGCATCACGGCAGGCGATAACGTGGTGGTCTACGGCGTCTCCCAGAGCGCCGTCCTCTCCTCGATTGAGATGAACCAACTGCTCAGCTCCGGCAATGCTCCAGACCCCGACCAGCTGTCGTTCGTCTTGATCGCCAACGAGATGTTCCCCAACGGCGGCCTGTTGTCCCGTTTCGCCGTCCCAGAAGTCCCGCTGTACATCCCGTCGATGGGGATCGACTTCTACGGGGCAACGCCCGACACCCCGTACGCGACCGACATCTATATCGCCGAATACGACGGATTCTCCGACTTCCCGCGCTATCCGCTGAACTTCCTCTCGACGCTCAACGCCGTTTTGGGGATCGCGATGGTGCACGGCCCCGGCTATACCCGACCGGATTCCATCGACAGCGCGCAGCTGCTGCTGGGCTCCACCCACTACGACGGACCCCTGACGCTGCCCGAGGGCGCCTCGGCCGCCCTCAACACCGACTACTACATGATTCCGACGGAGATCCTGCCGCTGCTGCAGCCGCTGCTCGGAATCCCGCTGCTCGGCGAGCCGCTCTATGACCTGCTGGAGCCCGTCACCCGGATCCTGGTCGACCTGGGCTACGGCAACGTCGACACCTACGTCGACGGCGAACTGACCCACGGTGGCTGGGACCAGGGCCCGGCGAATGTGCTCACCACCTACGGGGTGTTCCCGCAGGACATCGATGTGTTCACGCTGCTGAACTCACTGGGTCAGGGAGCGCAGCACGGATTCAATGACTTCATCTACGACCTGGGGCACTTGTCGCTGGGGAACCCGGCCGATGCGCTCGGTTCGGCAGTGGACTTCTCGTTGCCCAGCCTCCTCGACGTCGTCAACACGTTCTCCAGAGCGGCGTCCACGCTGTATTCGGTGCTGCTGCCGACGGCGGACATCATCAACGCCCTGCTGACCACCATGCCCGCCTACGACATCAGCATGTTCTTCAACGCATTCCAGGGCGACGACGATCTGCTGACCATGCTGACGAACGCCATTGGCATGCCGATCGCGGCCGACGCTGGGCTGATCCCCACGGCGATCGGGTTCGACCTGCTGAGTGTGATCAGCGCGTTCCAGTCGGTCGCCAACGACTTCGCCAACCTGTTCAGCGCCTAGCGGCCGGCCATAGCCGGGTGAAGCGGGTCGCCGCCAAAAGATTCAGTGCAGCGTTGCCCTCGAGCACACCGTGACGTAGGGCAGTGCCAGTCCGGTAGACCCGACCAACGCCGGATGGGTGGCCAGCAGGTTGCGAACCTGGTCCAGTGTCTTGCTGCGTACCGCATCCGGTGAGGTGATGCAGTAGCTGCGGGACGCGACCAGATCGATCAGGGCCTGCGGCGTCAGGTAGCTGGTCCACTCGACCTGGTGGCTTTCGATCTCGCCGAACGGCGCGGGCAGACTCACCCCGGCGTCGACCACGTCGCGGGCGTCCTCGCGGCCGATGATCGCGCCGAGTTCCTTGACCCAGCCCAGCCGTTCGTCGCGGGTGTTCCACACCAGCCCGAGCCGGCCGCCGGGGCGCAGCACCCGGATCAGCTCGGGGATCGCCCGGGCAGGGTCGAACCAATGCCAGGCCTGGGCCACCAGCACCGCGTCGACGCTGTTGTCGGGCAGCGGGATCTGCTCGGCGGACCCGAGCAGCGCCGGCGTCCCCGGCAGGGCGGCGGCCAGCACCTCGAGCATCTCGGCGATCGGGTCCACTGCCACCACGTCCAGGCCGCGCTCCACCAGGCGCGCGGTGAGCTTGCCGGTGCCGGCGCCCAGGTCGAGGACGTCACGTGCGCCCGGCGGCAGCAGCCAGTCGATCGCCTCCGGGGGGTAGGACGGACGGCCCCGTTCGTAGGCGGCGGCCTGCGAACCGAACGACAGTGAGCGGTCGCGGCGGCTCTGCTCGGACGGGCTCACCGCCGGCGGTCCCGCGCCGCGCCCCCNCAGGCCGCGCTCCACCAGGCGCGCGGTGAGCTTGCCGGTGCCGGCGCCCAGGTCGAGGACGTCACGTGCGCCCGGCGGCAGCAGCCAGTCGATCGCCTCCGGGGGGTAGGACGGACGGCCCCGTTCGTAGGCGGCGGCCTGCGAACCGAACGACAGTGAGCGGTCGCGGCGGCTCTGCTCGGACGGGCTCACCGCCGGCGGTCCCGGGCCGAGCTCGCTAAGTCCAGGGTCTGGCGGATCAGCTTGCCGACTCCGGCGGTGTCCAGCAGGAAGCCATCGTGTCCGCAGTCCGAATCGAGCACCTGCAGTCCGTCGCAGCCGGGCAGCAGCTCGGCCAGCTCGGCCTGCAACCGCAGCGGGTACAGCCGGTCCGAGGTGATCCCGGCGACCACCGCGGGAACCGGGCAGCCGCGCAACGCCGCGGCCACCCCGCCACGTCCGGCGCCCACGTCGTAGCTGGACAGCGAGTCGCTGAGGGTCACGTAGCTGCCCGCGTCGAACCGTGACACCAGCTTGTCGCCCTGATGCTCCAAGTAGCTCTGCACCGCGTAGCGCCCGCCGTGCGCCGGGTCCTCGCCATCCTGCGCTCTATTGGCGAATCGCCGGTCCAGCTCGGCCTCACCGCGGTAAGTCAGGTGCGCGATGCGCCGGGCGATCGCCAGTCCGGCCTCGGGACTGCGGCCGGTGCCGTGGTAGTCGCCGCCCTGCCAGTCCGGGTCGGCCTTGATGGCCGCGATCTGGGTGCTCTGGGTGCCGATCTGGTCGGCGGTGGCCCGGGCGCCGACGGCCAGCAGCAAGCCCGCGCCCACCCGGTCCGGGTGGCTCACCATCCACTCCAGCCCGCGGGCGCCACCCATCGAACCGCCCAGCACGGCGGCCACCTCGGTGATGCCCAGCGCGGCCAGCGCGGCGATGTCCGCCTCGACTTGGTCGCGAATCGTGATTGCGGGAAACTTTGAGCCCCAAGGCTTCCCGTCGCGGGCCAGCGAGCCCGGGCCGGTCGACCCGCGGCAACCGCCCAGCACATTGGTGGCCACCGCGCACCAGCGATCGGTGTCGATCGGGGCTCCGGGGCCGATCACCCCGTCCCACCAGCCCGGGGTGGGATGGCCCGGCCCGGCGGGCCCGGTGACATGGGAATCCCCGGTCAGTGCATGCAGCACCATGACGACGTTGTCGCGCTCGGGCGAGAGCTCGCCCCAGCGCTGCACGGCGATGTGCACGTCATCGAGCACCGCGCCGCTCTGCAGCGACAGCGACCCGATGGCGACCACGCCGGTCTCTCCCTCGGCGGGCAATAGCTGCCGGGACACGTCGGCGATCGTCACCGGGGACCGCCTCAACGGGCCGCCAGCGCCGGCGTGTCGCCGAGCTGTGCCGAGGCCGCGGCGAAGCCGAGTTCCAGGTCCGCCAGGATGTCTGCGATGCCCTCGATGCCGACCGCCAGCCGAACCAGGCCGGGAGTGACACCGCTGGCCAGCTGCTCTTCGGCGCTGAGCTGAGCGTGGGTCGTGGACGCCGGGTGGATCACCAGCGAGCGCACGTCACCGATATTGGCGACGTGACTGTGCAGCTGCAGTGCGTCGACGAACGCCTTGCCGGCCTCGATGCCGCCCGCGAGCTCGAACGAGAGCACACCGCCGACACCCTTGGGTGCCAGCTGCTGCGCCCGGGCGTGCCACGGCGAGCTGGCCAGACCGGCGTAGTTGACGCTCAGCACGTCCGCGCGGGCCTCCAGGAACTCCGCGACCCGCTGGGCGTTGGCCACGTGACGCTCCACTCGCAGACTCAACGTCTCCAAGCCCTGGGCGATCAGAAAGGCGTTGAACGGTGAGACCGCTGAACCCAGGTCGCGCAGCAGCTGCACGCGGGCCTTCAGCGCGAACGCGGGTGCGCCCAGGTCGGCGAAGACCACCCCGTGGTAGCTCGGGTCGGGAGTGGTGAAGCCGGGGTGGCGGCCCTGCGTCCAGTCGAAGTTTCCGCCGTCGACGATGACGCCCGCGATCGCCGAGCCGTGCCCGCCCAAGTACTTGGTGGCCGAGTGCACCACGATGTCGGCACCGTGGGCCAGCGGCTGGATCAGGTAGGGGGTGGCAACGGTGTTGTCGACGATCAGCGGCACGCCGTTCTCGTGGGCCACCGCCGCGACACCCGGGATGTCGAGCACATCGATCTTCGGGTTGGAGATGGTCTCGGCGAAGAAGGCCTTGGTGTTCGGCCGCACCGCTGCGCGCCAGGACTCCAGGTCATCGGGGTCCTCGACGAAGGTGGTCTCGATGCCCAGCTTGGCCAGCGAGTAGTGGAACAGGTTGTAGGTGCCGCCGTAGAGCCGCGGGCTGGAAACGATGTGATCACCGGCGCCGGCGAGATTGAGGATCGCGAAGGTCGCCGCAGCGGATCCGGAGGCCAGCAGCAGCGCCGCGACCCCGCCTTCGAGTGCGGCGATCCGCTGTTCGACGACGTCATTGGTCGGGTTCATGATCCGGGTGTAGATGTTGCCCGGCTCCTCCAGGCCGAACAGCCTGGCCGCGTGATCGGTGTTGTCGAACGTGTAGGAGGTGGTCTGGTAGATCGGTAGTGCGCGGGCATTGGTGGCCGCGTCGGGAGCCTGCCCGGCGTGGACCTGCTTGGTCTCGAACGACCAGTGCGAACTTGGGTCGATGTTGTTCTCGGCGGTCATTGCTGAATGGTTTCCTCGAGGTGTGTTGTCGCTGGGTGACGTTGCGGATTAGGCGTGGGTTCAGCGACAACAGCAACGGGTGAGCGGGCGCAAGGAGGCACGCATCAGGTTCCCCTGTCTACTCGGGGGGCCCGTTGTGGCGGACCCGCGCTTGCCGCGTAGCCGCTTGTGGCTACTCAACCCGGTCATCACCCGGGGCACCCCACCGCGGTTGGAGGGTTGCCGGCCAGCAAGCCGGGGCTTCGCGCTGGCACTCATGACCGTCAAGCAGCCTATCGCATCCCATAGAGGTGTCGCCACCTGCTCACCGGCGGTGAACGCCGCGGCGCGGTACGCGATACTGATGCCGCCGTGTACAACGCGGAACAATCGAACACCCAAAACCTGACGCCGGGAGAACAGCCATGTGCGCCGACCAGCCGACCATCATCTACACGCTGACTGACGAGGCGCCGCTGTTGGCGACGTACTCGTTCCTGCCGATCGTGCAGGCCTTCACCGGGCCCGCGGGTATCGACGTCCAAGCCAGTGACATCTCTCTTGCGGCCCGCATCCTGGCCGCCTTCCCGGACTGCCTGACCGACGAGCAGCGGGTGCCGGACAACCTGGCCGAACTCGGCCGGCTGACCCAGCTGTCGGACACCACGATCATCAAGCTGCCCAACATCAGCGCCTCGGTGCCGCAGCTGGTTTCCGCGATCAAGGAGCTGCAGGGCAAGGGCTTCAAGCTGCCGGACTACCCCGAGGACCCCAAGTCTGAGCAGGAGCGCGACGTTCACGACCGCTACGCCAAGTGCCTGGGCAGTGCGGTGAACCCGGTACTGCGGGAAGGTAATTCGGACCGTCGTGCGCCCAAGGCGGTCAAGGAGTACGCGCGCAAGCACCCGCACAGCATGGGCGAGTGGTCACAGGCCTCGCGCACTCACGTGGCGACCATGAAGCACGGCGACTTCTACCACGGTGAGAAGTCGATGACGCTGGACCGTGACCGCGACGTCAAGATGCAGCTGACGACCAAGAGCGGCAAGACGATTGTGCTCAAGGAGAAGGTGTCGCTGCTGGACGGCACGGTCATCGACTCGATGTTCATGAGCGTGACGGCGCTGCGCGAGTTCTACGAGGAGCAGATGGAGGACGCCCGCAAGACCGGCGTGATGTTCTCCCTGCACGTCAAGGCGACCATGATGAAGGTCAGCCACCCGATCGTGTTCGGCCACGCCATCAAGGTGTTCTACAAGGACGCATTCGCCAAGCACCACAAGCTCTTCGACGACTTGGGCGTCAACGTCAACAACGGTCTGGTCGACCTCTACAACAAGATCGAGACCTTGCCGGCCTCCCAGCGTGAGGAGATCATCGAGGACATGCACGCCTGCCACGAGCACCGCCCGGAGCTGGCGATGGTGGACTCGGCCAACGGCATCACCAACTTCCACTCACCCTCGGATGTCATCGTGGACGCCTCGATGCCGGCGATGATCCGGGCCGGCGGCAAGATGTACGGCGCCGACGGACGGCAGAAGGACACCAAGGCCGTCAACCCCGAGTCCACTTTCGCCCGGATCTACCAGGAGATGATCAACTTCTGCAAGACCCACGGCCAGTTCGACCCGGCCACCATGGGCACCGTCCCCAACGTCGGGCTGATGGCGCAGAAGGCCGAGGAGTACGGCAGCCACGACAAGACATTCGAGGTCCCCGAGGCCGGCGTCGCCGACATCGTGGACCTGGCCACCGGTGAAGTGCTGCTGACCCAGAAGGTGGAAGCCGGCGACATCTGGCGGCTGTGCACGGTCACCGACGCCGCCATCCAGGACTGGGTGAAGCTGGCCGTCCAGCGGGCACGGGCGTCGGGCATGACGGTGGTGTTCTGGCTGGACACCGAGCGTCCGCACGAGGCGGAGCTGCGCAAGAAGGTCAAGGCCTACCTGTTGGACTACGACACCGAAGGCCTGGAGATCCAGATCATGCCGCAGGTGTGGGCCATGCGATACACGTGCGAGCGGCTGATTCGCGGCCAGGACACCATCGCCGCTACCGGCAACATCCTGCGCGACTACCTCACCGACCTGTTCCCGATCCTGGAGTTGGGCACCAGCGCCAAGATGCTGTCGATCGTGCCGCTGATGGCCGGCGGCGGCATGTACGAGACAGGCGCGGGTGGCTCGGCCCCCAAGCACGTCAAGCAGCTGGTGGAGGAGAACCACCTGCGCTGGGACTCGCTCGGTGAGTTCCTGGCCCTGGGCGCGAGCTTCGATGACCTGGGTGCCAAGACCGGCAATGCCCACGCCAAGATCCTGGGCGCGACGCTGGACTCGGCGATCGGCAAGCTGCTGGACGACAACAAGAGCCCGTCACGCAAGACCGGCGAGCTCGACAACCGCGGCAGCCAGTTCTACCTGGCCAAGTACTGGGCGCAGGAGCTCGCGGCGCAGACCGAGGACGCCGAACTGGCCAAGCATTTCGCGGGGCTGGCGAACACGCTGGCCAAGAACGAGGACGTCATCCTCAATGAGCTGAACGTGGTGCAGGGCAAGGCGGTGGACATCGGCGGCTACTACGCGCCGGACCACGACCAGACCTCGGCGGTGATGCGGCCCAGCCCGACGCTGAACGCCGCGATCGACGCCACGGACTGAGGTCGGGCGGCCCCGTGCCGCCGCGGCCGGCGCCGAGTGGGAATTGGCCGACGGACCCGCCGGCGGCGTTGTCGTGGATTTCCCAGTCGGCGATGGTCAGGGCACCCGGCGTGCGACAATGCGCTGGTAAGGCGATGGCGATGTTAGGAATCCGGTGCGACTCCGGAGCGGTCCCGCCACTGTCATCGGGGAGTGAACTCACCCCGAGAGTCAGACACTGACGTCGTCGCACCCTCGGTTTGGGGCGGAGCACCCCGAGAGAGCTGGCGATAGTGACCGCGCCGATCTGGATCGCGTCACCTCCGGAAGTCCATTCCACGTTGTTGTCGGCCGGCCCGGGGGCCGGTCCACTGCTGGCATCGGCGGCTGCCTGGAGCACGCTGAGCACCGAATACGGCGCGGTCGCCGATGAGTTGACGGCGCTGCTGGGCGCGGTGCAGGCCGGGGCGTGGCAGGGTCCGAGCGCCGAAGCGTATGTGGCGGCGAATCTGCCCTATCTGGCCTGGCTGATCCAGGCCGGCATCGGCAGTGCCCGCACCGCCACCGCCCAGCAGGCCGCGGCCACCGCCTACACCACCGCACTGGCGGCGATGCCGACGCTGGCTGAGCTCGCGGCCAACCACACCACCCACGCGGTGTTGGTGGCCACCAACTTCTTCGGTGTCAACACCATCCCGATCACGCTCAATGAGGCCGACTACGGCCGGATGTGGTTTCAGGCCGCCACGGTGATGGCCACCTACCAGGCCGTCGCGGGCACCGCGGTGGCCTCGAGCCCGCAAACGACCGCGGCGCCGCAGATCGCCAAAGCGCGGTCCGCGGACGCCAGCCAGCCCCAGCTCCCGCCGGATCGGCAGAACGAGATCATGGAATGGCTGCAGAACAGCGGCTACATCGACTTCTACAACAATGTGCTGCAGCCGATGATCAACGAGCTGGGGAGCAACCCCTTCTTCCAGGCGCTGTTCAGTGGGTTCGACCCCTGGCTACCGGTCCTGGGTAACCCGCTGAGCTTCCTGAGTCCCTACAACCTCGCGTTCGCGATCGGCTATCCGATGGACTTCGGGTCCTTCGCCGCCTACCTGTCGCAGACATTCGCGTTCATCGGCGCCGATATCGCCGCGGCGTTCGCCTCCGGTAACCCCAGCACCATTGCCTTCACGCTGATGTTCGGCGCCGTGGAAGCGGTCGGCACGATCATCACCGACGTGGTCGCGCTGCTCAAGACGCTGCTGGAGCAGGCTCTGGTGTTGATTCCGGTAGTGCTGCCCATGCTGACTGCCGCGCTGGCGCCACTGGCCGCGGCACCATTGGCCGGACTGGCGGGGTTGTCCGGCCTGGCCGCGCTGCACGCCGTTCCGGTCCCGCTGGCCCCGATCGTGCCCCCGCCGTTCGCCGGCTTGACGGTCGCTCCCACACCGCCGGCGCCCGCGCCGGCCCCGGCTCCCGCACCGGCGGCCATGCCTGCGCCGGCTCCGCCACCGGCACCACCTGCCTGCTGCCCGTCATCGCCGCTGCGCCGGCGCGGCCCGGGCCGGTCGTGCTGTACGGGCATCCCCCGATCGCGCCGGCGCTGGCCGAGCACGCCACTGCCGAACTGGTCGCCGACGGCGTCCCGGCCGACCACCTGGCGGTCACTTCCGGCGCGCTGGACGGAATCGAGCGGGTGCTTAGCGCCCACCTGCGTCCAGGCGACCGGGTCGCCGTCGAAGACCCGGGGTGGCCCAACCTGCTCGACCTACTCGGCGCGCTCGGTCTCACCCCGGAGCCGGTCGGGGTGGACGACGACGGTCCACTGCCTGCCGATCTGGCCCGCGCGCTGCAACGCGGGGTGCGCGCTGTGATGGTGACCAGCCGCGCTCAAAATCCCACCGGTGCAGCGGTTTCCGCGGAGCGCGCGGAGGCCCTGCGAGCGCTGCTGGACGATTCGGAGGTGCTGCTGGTCGAAGATGACCACGGTGCGGCGATCGCTGGGGTACCGCTGCACCCGCTGGCGGGCGTGACCCGGAACTGGGCGTTCATTCGGTCGGCGGCCAAGGCGTATGGCCCGGATCTGCGGCTGGCGGTGCTGGCCGGTGACCAGCGCACCGTCGAACGGGTGCAGGGTCGTCAGCGGCTGGGGCCGGGCTGGGTCAGTCACCTGCTGCAGAACCTGGCCGTCGAACTGTGGTGCGACGACGCGGCGACGCGGCGGGTGGCCGACGCCGAATCCGCCTATCGCGCGGCCCGCGTCGGGCTGTGCACGGCGCTGGCCGACCGGGGCGTGATCGCGCACGGCCGTTCCGGGCTCAACGTGTGGATCCCGGTCTCCGACGAGGCGATGGCGATGACGGCGTTGTTCGCGGCGGGCTGGGCGGCGGCCCCGGGGGCGCGGTTCCGGATTCGGGGCACCCCCGGCCTGCGGATCACCATCGCCGAGTTGGCTTCCGCCGACATCGCCCGGCTGGCCGATGCGGTCGCCGAAGCGGTGCGCGGCCTCGGCCGCGCCAGCGTGTAGTTGCGCTTTCCGTTCGTGACGCATCGCCGCGTGCGATAATTCACCGGTACGGCAACGATGGTGCAGGAAGCCGGTGTGAATCCGGCACGGTCCCGCCACTGTGATCGGGGAGCGACCCTCAACTGCCACGGCTCTGATGGAGCTGGAAGGCGAGGCGAGCGTTGATCCGAGAGTCAGGACACTCACATCGTCGCATCCTGCGACCTGGGGCGGTGTACCCCGAGAGAGCTGACGAACCCCCATGTTGCGCCCTTTTCGGGTGGCATCCGGTGGTGTGCGATGACCGCGCCGATCTGGATGGCCTTACCGCCAGAAGTACATTCAACGTCACTGTCGGCCGGTCCCGGGGCCGGTCCCTTGCTGGCATCGGCCGCCGCGTGGAGCGCGCTGAGCACTGAATACGCTGCGGTCGCCGACGAATTGACGGCGGTGCTGGGTGCGGTGCAGGCCGGGGCGTGGCAGGGGCCGTCCGCCGAAGCGTTCGTGACCGCCAACGCGCCGTATCTGGCCTGGTTGCTGCGCGCCGTCACCAACAGTGCCGCCACGGCGGCTCAACAGGAAACCGCGGCCGCGGGTTACACCGCCGCGTTGGCGGCGATGCCGACCATGGCCGAGTTGGTCGCCAACCATGTCACCCACGCGGTGCTGGTGGGCACAAACTTCTTCGGCGTCAACACGATTCCGATCGCACTCAACGAGGCCGACTACACGCGGATGTGGGTACAGGCCGCCGCCGTGATGACCACCTACGAGGCGGTGGCCGGCGCGGCGGTGGCGACCGCCGCGGCGGCTCAGACCGAACCGGCGCCCGCGGTGCTCAAGACACCCGGCAGCGCGGCGGACACCGCGCCGGAGCCACCGCAGTGGTTTCTCGACTTCGCCAAGTGGCTCGAAAGCCTGGTCCCGCATCCGCCCTATCCCGACGTCAGCCAGTACCCGGCTTATGTTGAATGGCAGGAGTTCTTCACCAAGATCGGCTTCACTGGTCTGGCGGACCCGCTCGCGAAATTCTTCGCCAGCCTGCAGGCCGGATCGTCGTTGCTGCCGCCGCCCGGGGTGCCCGGGTCGTGGCTGGCCTGGTCCGGCAACCCGCTGAGCTTCTTCAACCCGGGGAGCCTGGCGTACATCTTCTCGGTGCCGCTGGACCCGGGTTCCTACTTCGCATTCACCAGCATCGTCATCATCGACGACCTGCTCGCGATGATGTACACGGCCCTGTTCAATCCGCAGGGCCTGGCCCTGGTCGTGCCGTTGGCAATGGTGGAGATCGTCACTTCGACGATCGGCAACACCATTCAGGCGCTCCACTACCTGATCGCCCAGACGGTGCTGCTGCCGGCGCTGCTACCGGCGCTGGCCGCCACGACCGTGCTGGCTCCGGCCGGGGTGATCGGCGGTCTGGGCATCGGGGCTCTGGCGCATCACGCGGCCGTCGCTGCGGCGCCGCCTCCGCCCGCTCCGCCGCCGCCTGGGCTGGCGATGGCTTCGCCGCCGGCACCGGCTCCCGCGCCGGCGCCTGCTC
>NZ_LT546166.1:1452927-1477265 GCF_900078685.2 Mycolicibacter icosiumassiliensis
CATCGTGACCGACGGTGGTCCCGCCGCCCGGCGCGCCGCCGCCGACTCCGGCGGGACCACCGTCGGTCACGATGCCGGCCTACATGTACATGGTCGGCGGCCTGGACATGGGCGCTCGTCGGGGTTCGGGCACCAGCTCGCGCAAGAAGGCGGCGCCGAAACCGGACAGTGCCGCCGCGCCCGCGGAGGAACCGGCCGAGCAGAAGTCCCCGCAGCGGCGCCGGCGCCGGGCCAAGGTCGGGATGCTCGGCCGCGGCTACGAGTACATGGACCTAGAACCGGATCCCGCGCCGGATCCGGTGCCGGAACTTGCCGGAGCGGTCGCCTCGAGTAGGGGCGCGGGATCGCAGGGCTTCGCCGGTGGCACCCACTGGGTGACCAGTGCACGACCGAGCGGACTGACCGCCCTGGCCGACGATGGGTTCGGCGGTGGCGCGGTCAGCCCGATGATGCCCAATACGTGGACGGCCGAACCGGAGTAGCCCTGAGGTCGGCGCCCCGCTACCCGCCGCAGCGGATCCGATTCCCGCCGCGGTCCAGCGGGTCCGGCCCCAAGCCTAGATACTTGTCGCGCAGCTTGTCCCACAACTCCAGCTGGCCCCACTCGGGCTCGTCGCGCATCTGCTGGTCGTTGGTGAGGAACGGGTTCGGCAGCATCACCGTCATCATCTGCTCGTCGCGCCCGTTGTAGAGCCGCACGCCCCACGACTGCGGGTTGCCGTCCTTGCCGATTCGGCGGTACAGCTCGGCCCGGCTGCAACGGCGAATCCGTCCCAGCTCCGAGCCGCTGGCCCGGTGCTTGCCGATACACAGGTGAAAGTGCCAGCGGCCGAAATCGATGGTGGCGTAGCCGTCGAGCATGGCGATCTTGCGTGGCGCGTTGGGGGCGGCCACCTCCCAGGCCGCGCCCTCCATGATGATGCCGAACCAGATCTCGTCCCAGTACTCGTCGAAGCACAGGTGCAGCAGCTCCAGCAGGCTCTGCTGATCGGTCGGCAGCGGCCAGCGTTGTTCGCGACCGCGGTCTTCGGTGTCGACGATCGGGGGATCGGCGACGACGGTTCCGGTGTTCTCGGTCATGGGAATCCCTTCCTTCATGGGTTCAGGCGAACCTCGGGTTTGTGGGTCAGTGCGCAGTCACCGCACAGCCCGCCGCCGGGCGTGCGATAGAACAGGCAACAGCTGGTCCGCTGACAATCTGTGCTGGAATCGCTGAAACAAACTGTGCCGCTCAGATATTCGTTCTCACACAAGCTGCGGGCGAGTTCCCAGCTCGGTTCGGCAGCAAGATTTCCACCGTGATGCCAGCACAGCGCGCGGGCGGCACCCAGGGCGGCGGAGGCGGCGTTTCCGTCCAGCAGGCGCTGCGAGATCGGACCGAGCCGTCGCACCGCGGCGGCCAACGGCTGCAGGTGTTCGGCCATGACCATGTCGGCCAGCATCGGCTCCAGACTCTCCGCCGACGATCCCTGCCAGGCCACCGGATTCGGCAGGTGCAGCCGAACGCTGCCGCTGCATTCGGCGTACCAGAGCTGATCGGGATCCAGATCGACCAGCAGCTTGTGTTCGGCGAGCCCGCCCAGCCCGATCGACCACAGTCGCGCGGCATACCCGAGGTAGAAGGTGGACACCGCCACGCGAAGATCCGATGCCCCGATACGGTCCTGCACGCCGGCAACCACGCCCGCGAGCAGGTCGGGGTCGGTGTAGAGCCGTGTCACCGGGCGCCAGTGGGCGTCGTCGGCGGTCCCGGTCGAGACCGCGAAATAGGAACTGACAGCGGATAACTCGGCCAGCGTCGCGATCGTCCGTTCCGGGGAGACGCAGCGGTGTGAGGTCGCGGGCAGGGTACGCAGCCGGTGCGGCAGGTCGCGCAGTGCAATGCGCTGGTTGCCGGTTGCGGTACGCAGCGTGATGGCAGCGGGATCGGTTGCCGTGAGCACGATTTCGCCCGCATCGTCGATATTCCAGCCCTCCCGGGACAGCACCCGGGTCAATGCCGAGCGCAACGGCTCGTCGGCGTCGACCCGGGCGGTGCGTGCCGCACGATCGCTGTCGGTTCGGGTACTGAGCTCGAACATGCCGCTGGCCGGGTCGAAATGCAGGGTGTCGTTGCCGAACATGTCCCCGATGCGTCCGGACAACATCAGCTCTTCGCCGACGGTGTCCGTGAGGGTGCCCGCCGGATCCATCAGCCACACCCGGTCGGCCACCCGCAGCGCCAGTTCCAGATCGTGGGTGCTCAGCACCACCGCCAACTGCTGGTCGCGGGCGAGCTCGCGCAGCAGCCCGAATAGTGCGGCCCGCGACGACACATCGAGGAACGCGGTCGGTTCGTCGAGGATCAGCAGGCCCGGCTGCTGGGCCAGCGCCCGCGCGGTCAGGACCCGCTGGCATTCGCCGTCGGACAGTTCGGTAGCCGGCCGCGACGCCAGATGCTGGGCGCCGGTCGCCGCCAGCGCCCAGTCGATGATCTCCTCGTCGACCGGGCGCAGCCGGGCACCCAGACCCAGGTGCGGGATGCGGCCCAGCCCGACCAGTTCGCGCGCCGACAGCAAGCCCGGGTCGACACGTTCGGTCAGCACCACCGCGACTCGGCGGGCCAGCTCGTCGCGGGGCAGCGCGGTCAGGTCGGCGCCGTCCAGCAGAACACGTCCGCCCAGCGCGGGCTGCAACCCGGCCAGCGTGCGGATCAGGGTGGACTTGCCGGCACCGTTGGGCCCGATCAGCACGGTCAGCTCGCCGCGGCGGGCCTGAGCGGCCAGCCCGGCCGCCACCGTCACCGGCCGGCGCCGGCCGCGGTAGCCGATAGCCAGGTCGGCGAGTTCGACAGCTGCCGGCGTCATGCGGCGGTCCCAGCTTCGCCTCTCCTCCGTCGAGCCTCGCTGAACCGCCGGCGTCATGACGGCAACCCCGATCCGCGACGGGCCCGCAACAGTACGGCGATCACCACCGGCGCCCCGACCAGTGCGGTGACCGCATTGATCGGGATGACCAGGTCGCTGCCGGGCACCTGGCTGACGATGCCGCAGCCCAATGCGGCGACCGCGCCCAGCAAGACCACCGCCGGGACCACCACCCGGTGGTCGGAGGTGCCGACCACGATGCGGGCCACGTGCGGCACCACCAGCCCGAGGAACGCGATCGGTCCGCAGAACGCGGTCGTCACACCCGCCAGCAGCGACGCCGAGATGACCGTGACGACCCGGGCCCGGTGCACGTGGATGCCCATCGTCGCCGCGTAACTCTCGCCGAGCAGCAGGGCATTGAGCGGCCGAATCGTCATCGCCGCGGTCAACAGCCCGACCGCCACCAGCGGCAGCAGCAGCCCCAAATCGGCCCAACCGGTTGCGGCGAAGCTGCCCAGGCCCCACAGCAGGTACTGCTGCACCCGCTGCGGATCGGAGTACACCATCGCCAGACTCACCAGCGCCGTGCTGGCCGCGCCGATCATCACGCCGATCAGCAGCAGCGTCGCCGCCGACCGGGTCCAGCGCGACAGCACCAGCACCAGCGTGAGCATGGCCGCTGCCCCCAGGGCCGCCGCGATCACTTCCGCGGCGCGGCTGGCGCCGGCCACCGCGGTGGTGAAACCGCCGGCCGCGCCCCCGAGCAGCACCACCACCGCGACGCCGAGGCTGGCCCCGGAGCTCACGCCCAGAATATAGGGATCGGCGAGGGTGTTGCGGAACAGGGTTTGCAGCTGCAGGCCGGCGACCCCGAGGGCGGACCCGGCGGCCAGCGCCGTCAGCACCCGTGGCAACCGCATGTTCCACACGATCACCTGCCAGCGCGGGTCGGAAGGTTCGGCGCCGAACAGCACCTGCACGGTGTCGAGCACCGGTACCCGCACCGGGCCGAGCGCCAATCCCAGCACCGCCAGCAGGACCACCGCGGCGGCTAGCGCGGTCAACACCAGGGCGATACGCGGCTTCACCGCGGCACCCGCCGGTAGAACTCGAACGCGTGGTCGGCGGCGAGCTCGGGATGCAGGATCGCGACCAGGTCGCCGAGCAGCAGTTCCGGTCGCGCGGTGCCGCGTTCCCAATAGAGGTTGCCGCCGCCGGGTGTCATCGCCTGGGTCGCCGACCACACATGGCCGGTCCGCAGCGCGGTCAGCTCGCCGTAGCGGCTGTCGCGGGCCACCGCGTCGCCCAGGGTTTGCCAGTTGTCGGTGACCAGCCAGACCGGCGCCGTGCCGGCACGGGCGTACACCGACTCGAAGTTCAGTTGCCGGCTCTCGGCGCCGGTGTCCGACAGCCAGGGGTAGGTGCCTCCGGCGTCGGCGACCAGGCGCCCCGAGTAGCTGTCACCGGTGGGCATTGACCAGCTGCCCGAGTACATGGTGCCGACCAAGACTTCGACGGGCTTCACTGTTGCGGCTTGAGCAGCCAGGGCGTGATAGCGGTCGCGGATGTCCTGGTAGGCCTGCGCGGCTTGACGTTCGGTCCCGGTCAACGCGGCGAACACCTTGATCCACTCGGCCCGGCCCAGCGGTGTGGGTTCCAGCCATTCGGCGTCGGCCAGCACCGGCGTGCCGGCTTCGCGCAGCTTGGGATAGCCGGGATCGTCGATGCCCTCGGTGACCAGCAGGTCGGGGCCCGCGCCGATCACGCGCTCGATATTGAGCTGCCCGCCGGGGGCGTAGCCGATGGTCTCACCGGTCTCGATGCGCGTGCGGATCTGCGGGTCGGCGACGGCGGCCGGGCTCGCCACTCCGGTGACCACGCCGGCTTGGCCCAGTTCGGTGATCATCGCCAGATGCGTCGTCGAGCCCGAGTAGAGGCTGTGCACCGGGACGGTGATCCGCTGGGCGTGGGCCAGCTCGCCGGTCAGCGCCGGTGCGGGCGCACCGCAGCGCACCAGCACCCACGACACCGGCTGGCCGCCGAGGTAGGGCCGTTTGACGGTCAGGATCTGGTAGCTGCCGTGGTAGGTGATGGTGAAGTTGGTGGCCTCGGTCAGCGTGGACTTGTCCGGAAAGTAGTCGGCGGCCGGATCGAAGTCGGTGATGCAGCCGGCACGCGCTTGCAGTGTGCGGGAAGCGGATTCGCCAGAGCAGCCGGCCAACGCCATTGTCAGCGTCAAGGCCAGTGCTACCAGGAGCGCAGGAATTACCCGCAGCGCACGGAGCATGGGCGTGAGTCAGCTTCCTCGGGGTACACCGCCCCGGTACGCAGGACGCGTTGACGTGAGTCTCCTGGCTCTCGGATCACTACTCGCCTCGCCTTCCAACCCCACACGTGGCGGGCCGTGGCTGATGAGGGTCGCTCCCCGATGACAGTGGCGGGACCGCGCCGGATTTGCACCGGCTTCCTCAATCGTCATCGCCTTACCGGCGACATTGTTGCACGCCCTGCTGGGTTAGGCTGGCCGCCGTCTCGCGGCGTCAGGAACCCGGTGCAAATCCGGGGCGGTTCCGCCACTGTGAGGGGTCGCGTGCCCCCAGCCAGATACGGCCACGAGACGTCCGACGACGAGGGGCGAGAACCCCGAGGAGGCCCCTGATGGCTGATGCACGCCGTATCGCGTTGCTGTCCACTTCCGACACCGACCTGCTGTCCGCCCGGGCCAGCGGCGCGGCATACCGGCTCGGTAACCCGGCACGCCACGACATCGAACCGCTGGTGCGCGGCGCCGATGTCGTAGTGCTGCGCATCCTGGGGTCGTCGGCGGAGATCGCCGACGAACTCAAGGCGCTGCGCGCGACCGGCCTGCCGCTGGTGGTGCTCGGCGGGGAGCGCTCGCCCAACGCCGAGCTGATGGAGTGCTCCACGGTGCCGATCGGCCTGGCCGCGCAGGCGCACGCCTACCTGGCCGAGGGCGGGCCGGCCAACCTGGCTCAGCTGCACGCGTTTCTGTGCGACACGGTGCTGCTCACCGGGGAGGGCTTCGAGGAGCCGGCGGTGATCCCGGAGTGGGGGTACGGCCAGCGAGACGCGGTCGAGGCTCCCGACGCGGTGCGGATCGGGGTGCTGTACTACCGGGCCCACGAGGTCAGCGGCAATGCCGGCTTCGCGCACGCCTTGGCCGACGCGATCGATACCACCGGCCGGGCGGTCGGGGTCCCGATCTTCGCCGCCTCGCTGCGGAACGCCGCCGACGAACTCTTCGCCGCGCTGGGGCAGCTCGACGCGGTGGTGGTCTGCATGCTGGCAGCCGGCGGGGCGATGAACGCCACCGCCGGTGTCAGTGCCGGCGACGACGACGGCGCGTGGGACATCGAACGGATCGCGGCGTTGGACATCCCGGTGTTCCAGGGACTGTGCCTGGCGTCGTCGCGCGCGGACTGGGAGGCCAACGACGACGGCGTCAGCCCGCTGGACTCGGCCACCCAGATCGCCATCCCGGAATTCGACGGACGGATCATCACCGTCCCGTTCTCCTTCAAGGAGATCGACGACGACGGGCTGCCGCACTACGCCGCCGACCCCGAGCGTTGCAGTCGGGTGGCCGGAGTCGCGGTGAATCACGCTGTGCTGCGGCGTATCCCGAATGCTCAGAAGAAGCTGGCGCTGGTGCTGTCGGCCTATCCCACCAAGCACTCCCGGGTGGGCAACGCCGTCGGTCTGGACACCCCGGTGTCGGCGGTGCGGCTGCTGCAGCGGCTGGCCGACGAGGGTTACGACGTCGGGGACGGCTTCGGAGTGCTGGACGTTGCTGACGAGACCGAGGCCGGGGACCGGTTGATCCACACCCTGATCGAGGCCGGCGGTCAGGACGAAGACTGGCTGTCCGCAGAGCAACTGACCGGAGCGCAGGTACGCGTCACCACCGATGAGTATCTGTCCTGGACCGCCGAGCTGCCCGACAGCCTGCGCGACGCCATGACGACGGCGTGGGGTCCGGCGCCGGGCAAGTTGTTCGTCAACGATGCCGGCGAGATCGTGCTGGCCGCACTACAATCCGGCAATATCGTGCTGATGATCCAGCCGCCCCGCGGATTCGGCGAGAACCCGGTGGCGATCTACCACGACCCGGAGCTTCCGCCGAGCCACCACTATCTGGCCGCCTACCGTTGGCTGGCACATGGTTTCGGGGCGCACGCGGTGATCCACCTGGGCAAGCACGGGTCGATGGAATGGCTGCCCGGCAAAACCGCGGCGTTGTCTTCCGCCTGCGCCACCGACGCGATGATCGCCGACCTGCCGCTGATCTACCCGTTCCTGGTCAACGACCCCGGCGAGGGCGCCCAGGCCAAACGGCGGGCGCACGCCACCATCGTCGACCACTTGATTCCGCCGATGGCACGCGCGGAGTCCTACGGCGACATCGCGCGCCTCGAGCAGCTGCTCGACGAGTACGGCAACATCGCGTCCATGGACCCGGCCAAGCTGCCGGCGATCCGCGGTGAGATCTGGAACCTGATGCGGGCCGCGGAGATGCACCGCGACCTGGGGCTGGATGAGCGGCCCGAGGATGAAGAGTTCGACGACTTCCTGCTGCACGTCGACGGCTGGCTCTGTGAGATCAAAGATGCCCAGATCCGTGACGGGTTGCACGTGCTCGGCGGCGCCCCAGTCGGCCCGGAGCGGGTGAACCTGGTGCTGGCGATCCTGCGCGCCCCGCAGGTGTGGGGCGGGGTGGACCACGCGGTGCCCGGCCTGCGGGCCGCGCTGGGGCTCAAGGACGACGCCGCTGCCGCTGTCGTCGACGAGATCGAGGGCCGCGCCCGGCAACTGGTCGAAGCCATGGAGGCGACCGGTTGGGAGACCGGCCTTGCCGACACCCTGCATCCCGACCCCGAAGTCTGTCGGGTGCTGAGATTCGCTGCCACCGAGGTGGTTCCGCGATTGGCCGGCACGTCGGCCGAACTGGACGCGGTGTTGCACGCGCTGGCCGGCGGATTCGTGCGGCCAGGGCCGTCCGGTTCGCCGTTGCGCGGGCTGGTCAACGTGCTGCCCACCGGTCGCAACTTCTACACCGTGGACCCCCGCGCGGTGCCGTCCCGGCTGGCGTGGCAGACCGGGCAGGCGATGGCCGACTCGCTGGTGCGGCGCTACCTCGACGACACCGGCGGCTACCCGGAATCGGTCGGGCTCTCGGTGTGGGGCACCTCGGCGATGCGCACCTCCGGCGACGACGTCGCCGAAGTGCTCGCCCTGCTCGGCGTGCGTCCCGAGTGGGATGAGGCGTCCCGGCGGGTGTCCGGGCTGGCAGTCATCTCACCCGAGGAGCTCGGCCGCCCCAGAATCGACGTGACCGTGCGTATCTCGGGATTCTTCCGGGACGCCTTCCCGCACGTGGTGTCGATGCTCGACGACGCGGTGCAGATGGTCGCGACCCTCGACGAGCCCGACGAGGCGAACTTCGTGGCCGCGCACGCCCGTGCCGACCTGGCCGAACACGGGGATCTGCGCCGCGCCACCACCCGCATCTTCGGGTCGGCGCCCGGCTCCTACGGGGCGGGAATCCTGCAGGTGATCGAATCCGGGACGTGGCGTGACGACAAGGACCTGGCCGAGGTCTACACCACCTGGGGCGGGTTCGCCTACGGTCGCGGATTGGGGGGTGCGCCGGCTGCGGACGATATGCGCACCAACTACCGCCGGATCAAGGTGGCCGCCAAGAACATCGACACCCGCGAGCATGACATCGCCGACTCCGATGATTACTTCGTCTATCACGGCGGCATGATCGCAACCGTGCGCGCGCTGACCGGAGCCGACCCGAAAGCCTATGTGGGCGACTCGACCTCGCCGGATGCCATCCGCACCCGCACGCTGGCCGAAGAGACCGCCCGGGTGTTCCGGGCCCGGGTGGTCAACCCGCGCTGGATCTCCGCGATGCGCCGGCACGGCTACAAGGGTGCGTTCGAACTGGCCGCTACCGTCGACTATCTGTTCGGGTTCGACGCCACCGCCGGCGTCGTGCACGACTGGATGTACGAAAAGCTCGCGGCCGAGTACGTCTTGGACCCCCAGACCCGCGAGTTCCTGGACAAATCCAACCCGTGGGCGCTGCAGGGCATCGTGGAGCGGCTCCAGGAGGCCGCTGACCGTGGCCTGTGGGAGCACCCCGACCCGGAGACCATGGCGGCATTGCGGCAGGCTTACCTGGACGTGGAAGGCGACCTGGAGGACCGGTGAAAGTTTGGATTCTCGGAATCGGTATGGGACCTGCGCACGTCACCGCCGAGGTCGCCGACGCACTGCGATCGGCCGACTACGTCGTGGCACCCGAGAAATCCTCCGACGACGCACTGGTGGCATTGCGGCGGGCCGTCGTCGACACCTACGCCCCCTCGACACCGATCGTCACGGTCGCCGACCCCGCCCGCGACCGCTCCCCGGGGCTGAGTGAGCCGGGCTACGCCCGCGCCGTGGCCGACTGGCATGCGGCCAGGGCGCAGCGCTACGCCGAGGTGCTGCGGGCCCGCGGCGGCACGGCCGCCTTCCTGGTCTGGGGCGACCCGGCGCTGTACGACTCGAACGTCCGCATCGTCGAGCAGGTGAAAGATCTTGGGGTGGAACTGGATTACGACGTTCTTCCCGGTATCAGCGCGCCACAGCTGCTGGCGGCCCGGCACCGGATCGTGCTGCACCCGGTCGGCCGGCCGGTGCACATCACCACCGGCCGGCGACTGGCCGAGGCGGTCGACGATGGCCAGGACAACATCGTCGCGATGCTCAACAGCGAACTGGCGGACCTGACCGGCCTGGCGGATTGGACCATCTGGTGGGGCGCCAACCTCGGCGCGGTAGGGGAGCGTCTGGTCAGCGGCCGGGTTGGTGACGTCGTTGACGAGATCGTCGCCGCGCGCAGTGCTGCGAAAGCCGACGCGGGTTGGGTGATGGACATCTTCCTGGTGCGGCGTACCTGATGGCGGGCGTTCTGATCGCCGGAACCACCAGCGACGCCGGTAAGACCGTGGTGGCGACCGGAGTGTGCCGGGCGCTGGCTCGCCGCGGCGTGCGGGTGGCGCCGTACAAGGCGCAGAATATGTCGAACAACTCCATGGTGTGTGTCGATGCCGACGGTGTGGCGACGGAAATCGGTCGGGCGCAATGGATTCAGGCCTGCGCCGCGCGCGTCGACCCGGAGCCGGCGATGAATCCGGTGCTGCTCAAGCCCGGCAGTGACCAGCAAAGTCACGTGGTGCTCATGGGCCGGCCCTGGGGGACCCTGTCGTCGTCGAACTGGATGCACGGCCGAGCAGAGCTGGCTGCGGCCGCGCACAGTGCTTACGACGACCTCGCCGCGCGCTACGACGTGATCGTCGCCGAGGGGGCGGGCAGCCCGACCGAGATCAATTTGCGTGCCGGCGATTACGTGAACATGGGCCTGGCGCGCCACGCCGGACTGCCGGTGGTGGTGGTCGGTGATGTCGACCGTGGCGGGGTGTTCGCGGCGTTCTTCGGCACCGTCGCGCTGCTGTCGAGCGAGGATCAGGCGCTGGTGGCGGGGTTCATCGTGAACAAGTTCCGCGGGCAGCTGCGGTTGCTCGAACCCGGCCTGGCCGACCTGGAACGCGTCACCGGTAGGCGAGTGTTCGGCACCCTGCCGTGGCACCCGGAGCTGTGGCTGGACTCCGAGGATGCGCTCGACCTGGACGGTCGGCGCTCAGCGCGCACCGGGGCGCGGCGGGTCGCGGTGATCCGGTTGCCACGGATCAGTAATTTCACCGACCTGGACGCCCTCGGGCTCGAACCCGATCTGGATGTGGTGTTCGCCGCCGATCCGCGTGGGGTGTCCGACGCCGATCTGGTCGTGCTGCCCGGAACCCGGGCAACCATCAGCGATCTGGCCTGGCTGCGTTCGCGGGGAATCGATTCCGCGATCGCCGCGCATGCCGCCGCGGGCAAGCCCGTACTAGGGATCTGCGGGGGCTTTCAGATGCTGGGCCGGATGATCCGCGATCCCGAGGGAATCGAGGGAGCGCCCGGCGAGGTGGCCGGGCTGGGCCTGCTGGACGTCGAAACACGTTTTGCCGCCGACAAGGTCCTGCGCCTGTCCGACGGCGGCTACGAGATCCACCACGGCCGGATCAGCCGGGGGGATGTTGTCGATGCCTTTCCCGGCGGTGTCCGCGCCGGCCAGGTTTTCGGCACCATGCGGCACGGGTGTTTGGAAGTCGACGCGTTGCGTGCGGCATTCCTGGCCGAAACCCTCGGGCTGGCGCCGTCGCAAGTGTCCTTTCCCGCCGCCCGGGAACGCCGCCTCGACCTGCTCGGGGATCTGATCGAAGAGCACCTGGACGTCGACGCCCTGCTGGAGCTGGCGGGCGGCGGGCCACCGCCGGGGCTGCCGTTCCTACACCTGCCGGCGCTGGCGGACGCGACCGTGCTGGCGCGGGTGGTCGAGCCGCCGTCGATCGACCTGCCGCCCAGCTGGTCGGTGATCCGGGACCGGGGCCCCTACGCGCTGCCCGGCGAACTCGCGCTGCTGCGCGAGCACCAGGCCGACGTCGTCGTCACGAAAGACTCCGGGGGCGAATACACCTGGCCGAAGATGCTGGCCGCCGAGGAACTCGGCCTGCCGGTGGTCATCGTGCGCCGCCCGGCCCGGCCGCTCGGTGCGGCAACTGTGCATGACGTCGACGAGGCGGCGGCGTGGGTCTTGCGGCCATGGTGACCGGGTAGCCACCCGAATAGCGTTGCCCTGCAGGCGCGATGTATGGGTGCCGATTAGTGCCGGTGAACCGCCGTCCGGCAGGACCATCTCGGCGAAATCCCGGTCCTTGGTCACAAATACAGCATCGTGCTCGCAGCAGGCACATCGCCAGAGATCGCGAACCGACGTATCCGGCGATGTCATGTCCCATACGTGCTGCGCGATGTGACCGTGGTCTACACGTAGTCGGGCGAGTGCAGGCATGGGCCGGGCGGGAAGTGATGGGACGCCAGTAGCCACCGCCGGCGTAGGGTTCGGCGACCTATTTGGTGTCGATGACGATCACGGTCTGACGGACGAACGTGCCTTGCACGGCGGAGTGGAGGAGGAACTGAGCTACGTTTGTGCGCGAGGTCGAGGGAAAGATCGGCAATTTCGTGGCGTCGTCGAGGGTGACCGCCGTGTAGCGGGTGATGTCCTTGTCGTTCAACGCTCCGGGGTATTCGAGGGTCCACTTCAGATCGCTAGCCCTCAAGAGCACTTCCGACGCCGCTTTGTCCGCGTAGGTCTTCCGAAGCACGGTTCGGAAGATCGGGCGGACGAGGAACGAGGCTTTGGCCAGAGAGTCGCCGACTCCGAACGCGGACACGACGATGAAACGGTCGACGCCCGACGTTTTCGACGATGCGATGACGGCACGGACGGTATCGGTGATCAGGGTTGGCGTTTGGCGAGCACTTTTCACTCCGAGCGTGCTGATGATCGCGTCGTGGCCTTGGGTTGCAGCCGCGATCACGGCGGGGTCGGTGACGTCGCCGCTGACAATCTGAGCGCGCGAGTCGACGATGGCGTCGTCCCTGCGAACGAGGGCAGTGACCTGGTGCCCCTGGTCGAGTGCCTTCTTGACGAAGAGGACGCCGGTGCGGCCGGTTGCTCCAAGGACGAGAAATTTCATGACATTTCGCTTCCGCTACGTGCTTGTCCATCGCGACCGATTCGTGAGGATCACAGTCGATAATAGTCAATAAAACTGACTAATGTCAAGACGGCCGATGCCGAGACGAAGTTGAACCTGCTGTGTCTATCGCGCGTAGGGGTCGGTGATCTCGCGGAGTTGGTCCAGGATTTGGTGCAACAACGTGAAGTTGCGGGTGCCCAGGTAGGCCTTCCACTCCGAGAGGATGTCGTCGATCGTCGCGCGGGCCACCTCGACCGCCTGCAGGCCACGTCCGTCGATGAGAATCAACCGTGCGCGGCCGTCGGTGGGATCGGGGGCCCGACGTACGTAGCCCAGGCGTTCCAACTGATCAACCAGCACGCCGGCGCTCTGTTTGCTCATCTGCGCCTGATCGGCCAGGTCCGTGAGGCGCGAGCCTTCCGGGGCGATGCGCTGGAATACCCGGCACTGGGCGAGGGTCCAGTCGTCGAACCCGGCATTCTGGAGGGCCCGGAATGTCCGGTCCTCCATGTACCGGTATGGGATGAACAACGACACGCCTAGGTCCGCCCGCTGGTCGTCGTCCATGCTGTCTCGGCTCCGTTCGCTCGCCCTCTGTCACTCCGCACCGCTAAACGATTGTAGTAAATACAGCTGACTAGTTCGACGACGGGCAGGGGATGGGTAGCACCACGACATCAACATCAAGTTGGCGAGGTATGCCTGGCCGAAGATGCTGGCCGCCGAGGAACTCGGCCTGCCGGTGGTGATCGTGCGCCGCCCGGCGGGCGTGACCACGGTGAACGACGTCGTGCGCGTGTTGGCCTGGGTGCTAACCGGCGACTGAGGCGAGCTGCAGAGCGGCACCCGCGGTCAGCAGTCCGGCGACCTTCACCACCTCCAGTCCGGTGTAGGCGTAGTGGGCGCGGGAGCGCGCGATGATCCCGCCGGTCGGGGCGGTCTGCGCGGCCAGCACCGCGTCCGAGCGGCGGCGCAGCCGGGGCCGGACCACCAGTATCTGCAAGGTCAGCACCGCCACCGCAATGCAGACCCCGGCCAGCGAAATCGGTCCTGGGCGGCTGATGGCCACCGCCAACACCACCACCGCCGCCAGCACGACCTCCACCGCGTTCAGGGCCCGGAACACCAGCCGGCCGATTCCCAGCCCCAGCGGGACGGTGATGCCCGGCGCTCGGAACTTCAGTGGCGCTTCCAGGAACGAAATCGCCAGCACCATGCCCAACCAGGCAAAGACGACTGCCGCGGCGAGCGCGCTCATCCCATCACCTCCGGAGATATCTGTGTCTGTCAGTCGCAGGTAACCTATCTGTGTCATTCGGTAACAGACAAGAGTCTTTAGGCGGTAATCCTGGCCACACGTCGTCGGGCAGACTGGCAGCCGTGATTGTGGAACATGGAGTACTGCCCATCCGGCCGGGTAGCGAAGCCGATTTCGAAGCAGCATTCGCCAAGGCACGGCCGCTGATCTCCGCCCAGCCCGGATTCCTCGGGATTTCGATGTCCCGGTCGGTCGAGTCGCCGAACCTTTACCTGCTGCTGGTGCAGTGGGAGAACATTGAGGCGCACACCGAGGGGTTCCGGAAGTCGCCGGAATTCGAACAGTGGCGCGCGCTGTTGCACGGTTTCTACGAATCACCGCCGGTGATCGAGCATTTCGTGAGTATCGACTGAGGAGATGCGGCGGAGAGGCTTTTAGTCGGTCGCCAACGCTGCCCGTGAACCAAGGCGGGTGCGGAGCTTGTCGAACTCTGTGCCAAATTGTGCGCCGATTTCGGCCAGGGTTGTCCGTCGTTGGTCCGGGTGGTTGCGCAGTGTCGTGTATGCCGCAGCCGCTAGTCGTGGCGGGGTGAACAGTTTGGTGGACGGCAGATCGCGGTTCATCACTTTCAGTAGCGTCTCCGCACCTTTCGGGTCAGCCGCTATTCGCCTGATGACTTCGGCGACCGGCGGTGAAGCCGCCCCTGGCGGTGCCATCTGCATCGCAAACCAGTACATGTCATAAGAATCGCGGTCCCGCTGTTGCCACCACTGTTTCAGTGCGACATCTTGTGCTGACGCAGACCCAGCTGAGGCGCTGATGGCCATCGACAGCGACTCGGCTTGGCAGAGCGCGTCGGAGATTCCCTGCCCCGGAGAGAAGTCCTTGAAATGCCCGGCATCACCGACGAGTGCCCAGCCCGGCCCGGCGGACTCTCGAAAGTAACTGTGCCAGTTAGCCATGACTCGAAGAGGACCGTCACGGTCAGTGTCACGGACGATGCTTTCGAGTTCAGGCCACTGACGAAGTGCATTGCGGTAGTTGGCTTCTCGGTCACGGTTGAAGGCATCGATCTCGCGATGATCGACACCGACAGCGGCCATATAGAGGCCAGAGTCCGTCGGACTAGCCAGGAAAGACAAATTGCCCCGGCGTCCGATACGCAGGCGCGGCTCCTGTGGGCCCGTCGCGAAATACCCCCACACCGGCATACGCCCGCCCGGCACTACCAGATACTTACGAGCGCCAACGGACTTCGCCACCACCGAGCCCCGGCCGTCGGCACCCACGACCAAAGCAGCATCAATGGGTCCCTCGACGGTGTCGATGCCGTTCACGCGTGATCCCGATGTGCGGGTCCCGGCAACCCGGCATCCGGTCCGCACGTCAACCCCGACGTTCCCCGCCACCTTCAGTAGTGCGTGGTCGAGGATCGTGCGGCGCGCATTCAGGCCAAGATGGGAAAACGCATGGCCGAGGGCGCCGTCGAGACGCACGTCGTCGATCACCAAACTGAAGGAGTCCAGTTGGGTGGCATCGTGCGCCAAGTACCGACTCCAGCGCGCCGAGATCGGCGAGGATCGCCACGCCGCGGGGTTGGATCACATGGGTTGACGGCGTCTCGCTCGGAAACGTGGCCTTGTCGAGCAGGCACACCCGCATGCCCGCCCGCGCCAAGTAGATGGCGAGCGCTGAACCTGCACACCGGGCACCGACTACGGCAACGTCAAATGAGTCCATCGACGACCTCCGCGCCCACTCATCCCCGACGGCTGAACTCACCCTCGGTAACGCTACGTTGGGCTGCGGTCTTACATGCTGCTCTTGCCGTCACTTCGCCGGCGAGTTGACCGAAGACACGGCGAAAGAATTTGCCCGCCAGATCGGGCGGCATCGGTGGCAGCAAGAGCAGTGCGGTTCTGCTCGCGTGCCGCCACCCAACTGGGGATCAATCCCGTAGCATCGCGACCCATGGTTCGCCATGCCTACGCCCACGATGCGGTCGTGGTGCTAGAACCCGGCGGCAGTCCAAACGCGCCCGGAGGCGCCATCACCAAAGCGCTCTGTGGTAGCTGGGATCACCAGCCGCCGTGCTCACTTGCGCCACATCACGTCGCCAACCACGTCGTCGGCGACAACGTCACGCTGCGGGTGCTGTTCGCGTCCGAAGCCGCCGACGAGCCTCGCGTCCGACGCCTTATTGGCGAAGCGCTTGGCGCGGGGGAACTGCTTGGCCTCGACGGTTTGGTCACACGGTGGCAGGTGAAATCTGTGACTCCCGGCCAGGTCCGGACGAACGAGGAAAGCCATGTCGCCGAACTGATCGCCCACGGCTGACCCGCGATCAGGACTCGGCGAGTTCCTTGACCCTGGGGTCGACTGGCCGGCCGGTAACTTTGCTGGCCGCCACAGCGGCGCGGGCTGCTGCCTTGCGGACATCGAGGTCGCTCATGTAGTCCCGACGCCCCGAGGACTCAGGCTTCTCTTCGGCTGCCATGGCTGCCCTCCTTGCCTGTATCGGCCAAAGCCGCGTATTCCGCGATCACCTGAACGATGTCTCCGTCATCGACGGTTACCAGTCTAGACCGCATCAGCGTGGCCAGGAGAGACCAGCCGAGACCGGCCTTGCTGTTGCTCTCGTCGAACGTTCTCTCAAAAGCCCACGCGGTGCGCCGCCACCATTCGCTGCGCCGGTCCGCCCGATTCTTCTGCTGCCAGGTGACGATGACGCCGATGGTCGCCAGACTGCCGACGATCAACGTTACCCAGAGCAGACGTTAATTCCAGCGGGACTTCCGGGCGGCCACGAAAGTCCTTGTCAGGCCCGCGCCTGTGAGTGAAATCGCGACTGTGGATCAAGCCTCAAACGTCATCGACAAAGCCGCGAACCTCTCCGGCCCCGAAGCACCCCACCACCGCAGTGAGCATCGCACCGACCCCCACCCGTTGTGCCAGCCGCGTCGTCCGCGGAATGTCGGACGGCGCAGGCGCCCGACCGTAGCCCATCCGCGCGCGATCTTCACGCCGATTTCCGTAGTAAGTGTTGACCCCGCCGAGCTGCAGCCCCAGCGCCCCGGCGAAGGCGGCCTCGACCACCCCGGCATTGGGACTGGGATGGTGGCGGGCGTCGCGGTGCCACGCCCGCAGCGCGCCGGCCGGATCGGGGCCCAGGGCGGCGGCCAGGGCCCCGCTCAACCGGGCGGCCGGCAATCCCAGCAGGTCATCCAATCGGGCTGCCGCCCAGCCGAATCGGTCGTAGCGGGCGTTGCGGTGCCCGATCATGGCGTCCAGCGTGTTGGCGGCGCGGTGCGCGACCAGACCGGGAACACCGGCCACCGCACCCCACACGAACGACGCCACCACGGCATCGGAGGTGTTCTCCGCCACGGATTCGACCACGGCACGCGCGACCTCGTCGGGTCCTAGCGCGGTCGTGTCACGCCCGACCAGGTTGCGCACCCGGGACCGGGCGGAGTCCAGGTCGCCGGCAGCTAGGAAGGCGTGCACGGTGTCCGCTTCGCGTTCCAGGGACCGACCGCCGAGCACCGCCCAGGTGACGGCGGCGGTCAGTGCCGTGCGTGCCAACGGATTCCGGGTTGCCTGTTCACCGGCGTAGGCCAGCCCGACGGCGCCACCGACCAGTATCAGAACGTGCGCGACCCCGCTTGCCCGGGTGTCGCGGTAGATCCGCCGCTCCAACGCCTGCGCGCACGTCCCGAATCCGGCAACCGGATGCAGTCGCCGCGGATCACCCCAGGCGCGGTCGGCCGCGTAGCCCAACGCCAGCCCGAACGCCCGGGCCGCAATCACCGCCGCGTCCGGTCCAGCACGGCCAGCAGCTGATCGGTCACGTCCGGGGGCCGCACCGCGATCCGCACCCAGCTGTCATCCAGGCCCGGAAAGGTATCGGCACGTCGCACGGCAATACCGTTCTCGCGCAACGCTGTATGCACCCCGTGGCCGACCTGGGCCAGCACGAACGGCGCCACACCGGCCACGAGCCGCACCCCACGTGCGGCCAGGCCGTCGTCCAAATACGCTCGCCAGGACGCCAATTGCTGAGCTCGGCAGTCACTTTCGCGCACCGCCCGCTCATCCGAACAGGACAGCATGGCGGCCAGCGCCGAGGCGGACACCGACCAGGGGATCTGCAGTCGTGCCGCGTCGGCGAGCAGCGCGGGATCGCCGAGCAGGTATCCGGCGCGCACTCCGGGTATGGACCAGTGCTTGGTCAGGCTGCGGCTCACCAACAGCCCCGGATGCCGCTGCCCGGACAGGGTTTCCGGCTCACCGGGGATCGCATCGAGAAACGCCTCGTCGACCAGCACCACCCGGCCGGGACGCAGCAGCCCACGCAACACGTCCGCCGCATGCAATACCCCGGTGGGATTGGTCGGGTTGCCGACGACGACGAGGTCGGCGTCTTCGGGTACAGCGTCGGGGTGCAGCGCGAACCCGTCATCGGCCCGGCACAGCACCGTACCGACGGTGTGTCCGGCGGCGGTCAGCGCGGCATGCGGCCCGGTGTACTGCGGATGCACCACCACCGGGGATCGCCACGGGCGCATTCGAGCCACCAGGTCGAAGGCCTCCGACGCGCCCGCAGTGGGCAGCACCTCCGCGGCGGTGAGACCGTGCCGGGCGGCCAACGCGGCGCGGGCCGCCGATGCCTCGGGGTACGCCACGGCGTCATCGAGGGAGGCATGCAGGGCGCGCTCGAGCCAGTCCGGGCGTGGCCCGGCGTAGACGTTGACCGCGAAGTCGAGCAGCCCCGGCCCAGCCTCGACATCACCGTGATGGTGCAGGTCCGGGCCGCTGAAACCGTGCACCGCGTCGGCGAACCGTTGTGCCAGTGCGGGATGTCCGGCCCAATGGGTGTGCAGGTAGGACGCATGCAGACTGGTCGAGGCAAAGCCGTCCGGACCGTGGGGAAGCTCCCAGGCCGCATCGACGGGGTGGTCGAAAACGACCTGGGTGCGGTGGAATTCGTGCCCGGTGACCCGCTGTCCCGCCCGAGTCAGCAGATTGTCGGCCGCCGCCGTGGCCTCCCGATAGCCCAGCGTCAGGCGCGGCGTCACCGCCGCCCGGCAGCGCCCCGACCCCGGCGTCCTCCCCCACCCGGCGGCACAGGTACGCCAGCCCGCCGCACTCGGCGACGGTCGGCACTCCTGCCTCGATCGCCGCCCGCAGCGCACCCAACAGTGCGGTGTTGGCCCCCAAGTGTTCTGCGTAGACCTCCGGGAACCCGCCGCCCAAGTAGATCCCGGCGGCGCCGGCCGGCAGACACGTGTCGGTCAGCGGGTCGAAGCTGACCACCTCGCAGCCGGCGGCGCGCAGCAGCTCGAACGTCTCGGTGTATCCGAACGTGAATGCCCGTCCCGCGGCGACGGCCACCACCGGCCGGCGCGCAGAAGCGGCGCTGACCTCGGTAGCCGAATCCCAAGCGCCCCCGGTCAATTCCGGAGCGTGACGCGCCAACGCCAGCACCGCGTCCAAGTCCACATGCTGTTCCAGCAGCCCGGCGAGTCGCGCCGTCATGGCGGCCGACTCGTCGCGCTCGGCCGCCGGCACCAGGCCGAGATGCCGCGACGGTGTCTGCACGTCCGCATCGCGGGGCAACACCCCGAGCACGGGAATGCCGCTGGGGCGCAACGCGGCAATGACTTCATCGGCGTGCCGTGCGCTGCCGGCCTTGTTGAGCACCACCCCGGCGATGCGCACCGCCGGATCGAAACCGGCCAGGCCCGTCACGACCGCCGCATGCGTTCGGGAGGCGTGCGAGACGTCGACGACCAGCACCACCGGCGTTGCCGTCAACGCCGCGACGTGGGCAGTGGAGGCCTCCCCGTCGGTGCCCAGGCGCCCGTCGAAAAGTCCCATCACGCCTTCGATCACGGCGACATCCGCGCCCGCGGCGCCGTGCAGCAGCAAGGGCACGATCCGGTCGGCGCCGACCAGATACGGATCCAGGTTGCGGGCCGGCCGCCCGGTGGCCAGTGCGTGGTAACTGGGGTCGATGTAGTCCGGGCCGACTTTGTGTCCGCTGACCTGTAGGCCGCGCGCGGACAGCGCCGCCATCACCCCGACTGCGACCGTGGTCTTGCCGTGTCCGGATGCCGGCGCGGCAATGACAACCCTTGGGAGCCTTACCATTCGATGCCGCGCTGGCCTTTCTGGCCGGCGTCCATCGGGTGTTTAATGTTGGTCATCTCGGTGACCAGGTCGGCGATCTCGATCAGCCGCGGATCGGCGCGCCGGCCGGTGATGACGACGTGCTGGTGGCCCGGACGGTTGGCCAAGGTCGCGACGACGTCGTCGACGTCCACCCAGCCCCAACCCATCGGGTAGGTGAACTCGTCGAGGATGTACAGGTCGTGGGTCTGCGCCGCCAGGCGTTCCTTGATCTGGGCCCAGCCCTCGGCGGCATCTCCGGCGTGATCCTCGACGCCGCCGGCCTTGCGGCTCCACGACCAGCCCGAGCCCATCTTGTGCCACTGCACCGGGCCGCCCTCACCGGTCTCGATGTGCAGTGCGCCCAGGCGCTCGAGCACGGTCTGTTCGCCGACCCGCCATTTCGCGGATTTCACGAACTGGAAGACCCCGATGTTGAAGCCCTGATTCCAGGCTCGCAGTGCCAATCCAAATGCGGCCGTGGACTTTCCCTTGCCGTCGCCGGTGTGCACCATCAGCAGCGGCCGGTTGCGACGTTGGCGGGTGGTCAGGTTGTCGTCGGGCACCGTCAACGGTTGTCCCTGCGGCATCAGGCGGCTCCTCTTCCGGTGGCATCGCGGACGACGTCGGTCAGTGCCTCGGCACTGACCTGCGGCAGCGGGACGTATTCGGCCCGCAAGTGCTCGGCCAGCGTCCGGGCCAACCCGAGTCGCATCCGGCCGTTCTCGCAATCCACCACGACCGCCGAATATCCCTGAGAGGCAAGTTGGTCGGCGGCAAGCAGGGACCGCTCGACCGGGTCGGCGCCGGCGGTGGCCCGGCCATCGGTCAACACCACCAGCAGCGGACGGCACGCGGGCTCGCGCAGTCGCTCCCGGCGGATCACCTCGGCGGCCTCCAGCAGGCCCTCGGGCAGATCTCACCGATCTTGACCAGCGCAGCGTCGGTCAGCGCCACCTGCGGCAGCAGTTCCTGGGCTTGACGGATCCGGGCCCGCAGCCGGTCTTGCGCCGCGGCGTATGTCGCGCCGAAACCGGCCGGGTCGGCGTCGAACGCCAGCCGCCGCCGTACCGCCTCGGCGCGCAGCACCGGATCACGCGGGGCAGACACCTCGACGGTCAAGCCGAACCGGTCGAGCAGTTGGGGGCGCAGTTCGCCCTCCTCGGGATTCATCGTCCCGATGATCACGAAACGCGCGGCGTGGGTGACCGACACCGAGTCGCGCTCCACGGTCAGCCGCCCCATCGCCGCGGCGTCCAGCAGTAGATCCACCAGGTGATCGGCCAGCAGGTTGACCTCGTCGACGTAGAGGATGCCGCGATTGGCGCGCGCCAACAGCCCCGGCTCGAAGTCGACGGCGCCGGTACTGAGCGCGCGCTCCAGGTGGATGGAGCCCACCACCCGGTCCTCGGTGGCGCCGACCGGCAGCTCCACCAGCCGCACTGGGCGGGTCTCGACAGCGGCGTCGCTGGGGAACGAGCCGTCGGGGGAGAGCGGGTTGGGCTCAGCGGGATCGGAAGAGAACCGGTCGCCGGCCACCACGTCGATGGGCGGCAAGACCTGGGCGAGCGCACGGACCAGCGTCGACTTGGCGGTGCCCTTCTCGCCGCGAATCAGCACCCCGCCGATACCGGGGGAGATCGCGCTCAGGACAAGCGCCAGCGCCATGTCGTCGAGGCCGCCCGGGGCATCCGGGTCGCCGCCGAGGACAGCGGGAAAGGGGTACAGCTGTTGCATTGAGGCTCCGCTCGTGTGGCCAACGCTGTGTCGGCGACGCGAAGCCGGTATTCGGACTGACCGTGGCGCACCGAAATGCCCCGCGGAACACCGTAGCGGGCCTGCGTCGGAGTCACACCGACTTCCCTGGCGCTTCGCGCCGATACCCTAACACTCATGGCGTAGGACGCCGCTCTCGGCGAAAGGACTAAAGGACCGATGACCGCACCCGAAGCAGACCTGACCGGATGGGTCGCCGAGCCGTTCACCGGCGGCGGATTCACCCACGACGTGTACCGCAAGGGCCAGGGCCCCGGCGTGGTGTTGATCCCGGAGATCCCGGGGGTGCACCCCGGGGTGCTGGCGTTGGGAAATCATCTGGTGGACAACGGGTTCACCGTGGCGATTCCTTCGCTGTTCGGTGAGCCGGGTAAGGCGATCACGCCCGGCTACGCGCTGACCACGGCCGCCCGGGCCTGCGTGACCCGGGAGTTCGCCGCGTTCGCCACCGATAAGCCACGGCCGGTCACCCAGTTCCTGCGGGCGCTGGCCCGCGACCTCAACGAGAAGACGCCCGGCAAGGGCGTCGGGGTGATCGGTCAGTGCTTCACCGGCGGTTTCGCGCTGGCTGCGGCCGTCGACGACGCGGTGCTCGCCCCGGTGCTCAGCCAACCGTCGGTGCCGATAGCGCTGACGCTGAAGCAGCGCCGTGACCCGGGGCTCTCGGAGGTCGAGTTGGGCGTGGTCGCTGAGCGGGCCGCCAACGACGGCCTGTGCGCTCTCGGCCTGCGGTTCAGCGAGGACAAGATGGCCCCCGGTGACCGCTTCGCGACGCTCAAAGCGCGGCTCGGGGACGCTTTCGAGGTGATCGAGATCGATTCCTCGCCGGGCAACCCGCACGGTCTGTCCCGGACGGCGCACTCGGTGCTCACCGACCAGGTCCGGGAGGTCGACGGCCACCCCGCCTACGAGGCCCGCAAGCGGGTGGTGGAATTCCTCACCGAGCGCCTGACATAGCGGTGCCCCACGCCGAACGCATTGTCGTCGTCGGTATCGGCGCCGACGGCTGGGCCGGGCTGGGGGAGCCGGCGCGGGAGACCGTGCTGGCGGCCGACATCGTGATCGGCGGGCCGCGCCACCTGGACCTGCTGCCCGCGCTCGAAAGCCAACAGCGCCACAGCTGGCCCTCACCGCTGCGTGCCGGGTTGCCCGCGCTGCTCGACGGGCTGGCCGGGCAGCGGGTGGTGGCGCTGGCCTCGGGTGATCCGCTGCTGTCGGGTGTGGGCAGCACGCTGATCGAGCTGTTCGGAGCCGAGCGGGTCACGGTGATCCCGGCGGTCTCGTCGGTCATGCTGGCCCGGGCCCGGTTGGGCTGGCCCGCGGAGTCCGCCGCGGTGATCAGGTCTGCCGACGTGCACGCGGTGCTGCGGGAGTTGGCACCGGGCCGGCGGGTGCTGGTGCTGTCGTCCGACGAGACCACTCCGGGGCAGCTGGCCGCTCTGCTGACCGAGCGCGGCTACGGAGCGAGCCGGATGGTGGTGCTCGGCGATCTCGGCGGAGCGGCCGAAACGAGAGTGGAGACCACCGTGGCCACCTTCGCCGGAGCGGCCCCGCGGCTCAATATCGTCGCCCTGGAACTGGCCGGGCCGCCGGCGTCCGGTTAGGCGGCCGGTCTGCCCGATGACGCCTACGACCACGACGGGCAGCTCACCAAACGTGACCTGCGGGCCGCCGCGCTGGCTCGACTGTCTCCGGCCCCCGGGCAGCTGCTGTGGGATGTCGGTGCGGGCGCCGGTTCGGTGGGCATCGAGTGGATGCGCGCTCATCCGACCTGCCGAGCCGTCGCTGTCGAGGCGAACGGCACCAGGGCGCAACGCATTTCGGACAACGCCTGCAACCTCGGTGTGCCCGCGTTGCAGGTGGTCCACGGCGCGGCCCCGCAGGTGTTGGCGGACCTGCCCGCCCCGGATGCGGTGTTCATCGGCGGTGGCCTGAGCCGGGCCGGGGTGCTGGCGGCCTGCCTGGCAGCCCTGGCGCCGGGCGGCCGGCTGGTGGCCCACGGCGTCACGCTGGAGACCGAGGCGCTGCTGGCGGCGGCCTACCGCGAACACGGCGGCGAGCTGACCCGCATCCAGGTCGAGCACGCCGCACCGCTGGGATCCTTCACCGGCTGGACGCCGGCCCGGGCGGTCACCCAGTGGGCGTTAACCCGGTCCTGAACGGTCCCGTGCCGGGTCATAGAGATGGCTCTGGCCGGCGCACGGATCGGGCAGATCGGCTAGCGCCCGGCCGACCAGGATGACCGCCGCCGACCGCAGGCCCGCCGCCTCGACCGCATCGGCGATGTCGGTGATCGTCCCGCGCAGCACCAGCTCCTGCGGCTGCGACGCGCGAGAGACCACCGCGACCGGGCAGTCCCCGCCGTACCCGGGCGCCAGTTCGGCCATCAGTGCCCGGATGCGGGTGATCGCCAGGTGCAACACCAGCGTGGCTTGCGTCGCGGCGAACGCGGCGAGCGCTTCGCGTTGCGGCATCGCGGTGGAGGCGGCTTGCGTACGGGTCAACACCACCGACTGCGTCACCAGCGGCCCCGTGAGCTCACGGCCGAGCACCGCCGCTGCCGCCGCATACGCCGGCACTCCGGGCGTCACCTCCCACCGCACCCCGGCGGCATCGAGGCGG
>NZ_LT546166.1:1477466-1890239 GCF_900078685.2 Mycolicibacter icosiumassiliensis
TGCACCTGGCGAGCACCCGCATCCGGGCGCTGATGGCCGAACTGGCGCCCGGGTACGGCGGGGACTGCCCGGTCGCGGTGGTCTCTCGCGCGTCGCAGCCGCAGGAGCTGGTGCTGCGCGGGACGATCACCGACATCGCCGATGCGGTCGAGGCGGCGGGTCTGCTCGAAGACCGCGCTGTACAGCGACGGATCCCCGGAGACCAGCCGCACCACCGCACGGCCCGCCCGATGCGCGGTGACGATGCGGCCCACGATCGCGTCCAGATCCAGGTCGGCGGTGTCGACGAGGTCGGCCGTCTGCGAGCAGTGCGCGAGCACCGTCGGGTCCAGGTAGCTGCCCGGGTAGAGCACCACGTCGGCGCCGGCCAGCAGCCGGGCGGCCCGCACCGTCAGCAGATCCGCCGCGCCCGGGCCGGCGCCGACGAACTGGACCGCTAACGCACCCATCGTGGCGTCCACACCCGTCCGGCCGTCACCCGGGTTGACGAAGCACCCACCAGGACAAGGCATTTCATGTCGATGGTGTCGGTGTCCAGCTCGCCCAGGGTGGTCACGGTGAGCGCCTCGGACTCCCGGCCGACGTCGCGGCCGATGACCACCACCGTCGCCGCGTCCCGGTGTTCCAGCAGCACCTTGCGTGCGATCGCGATCTGGTCGGGCCGGGCACGAGAGGCCGGGTTGTAGATCGCCAGCACCAGATCGGCTTCGGCGATCGCCCGCAGCCGGGACTCGATCACTGCCCAGGGCTTGAGTCGATCCGACAGGCTCAGCACCGCGAAGTCGGCCCCGATCGGGGCGCCGGCCGCTGCGGCCACCGCCTGCACCGCCGACACTCCGGGCAGTACTCGAATCGAAACATGTTGGTACGCAGAATCATGGGCTGCCTCGAACACCGCGGATGCCATCCCGAACACTCCGGCGTCCCCGCCGGAGACCACCGCCACCTTCTCGCCGCGCGCGGCCAGATCCAGCGCGAACCGGGCCCGCTCCAACTCGACGGTGTTGCCCGAGGTGTGCCGCTGCAACCCTTCGCGCTGCGGAACCCGCGCGACGTAGGGGCCGTAGCCCACCACGTGGTCGACGGTGGCCAGCGCCTCGGTGGCCTCGCCGGTGAGCCAGCCCTCGGGTCCGGGGCCGAGGCCGACCACGAGAAGTTCGGCGGCGGGGACGGATTCGATGGTGACGGCGACCTGATCTGCCGGGGTCCGGGAGCGCTGCCCGTTGCGGGAATCCCCGTCGACCACGATCAGCGACAGGTAGGGCACCTCGTCGGCTTCGTCCATTGCGGCGACCCGCAGCCAGCGCTGTTGCGGATGACTCGCCCGCTCGACGTAGTAGGCGTGCTCCAGGCGGCCCGCCGCGGCCAGGGCGCGGCGCACCGCCGGGAACGTGCGGCCCAGCTTCATGATGATGGCGCCGTCGGTGTCGGCCAGTCGCATCGCCAGCTCGTGCTCGCCCAAGGTGCCCGGCAGCACGGTCAGCACGTCGGTCTGGCGCACCAGCGGCATCCCGAGCGCGGCGGTGGCGGCGCTGAACGCCGGGATACCGGGAATGATCTCGGTGTCGAAGCGCGCCGACAGCCGGTCGTGCATGTACATGAACGAGCCGTAGAACAGCGGATCGCCCTCGGTCAGCAGCGCCACCGTGCGGCCCGCCGCCAGGTGGGCGGCCAGCCGTGACGCCGAGTCCTCGTAGAAGTCGGCGAGCGCTCCGGCATACCCGCCGGGGTGATCGGTGACCCCGGTGGTGACCGGGTAGCGCAGCTCCTCCTCGCGGACACCGGGCCGGATCAGGTCGGCCGCGATGGTGCGCGCATACGACGCCTTATTGACCCCGGCGTGGTAGGCCACCACGTCGGCGTCGCCGATGATCCGGGCCGCCTTGCGGGTGATCAGCTCCGGGTCACCGGGCCCCAGACCCACCCCGTAGAACGTGCCGGTCATTCGGCATCCGAGGCGAGTGCGTTCAACGCCGACGAGGTGATCGCCGAGCCGCCGCGCCGACCGCGCACCGTCACGAACGGGATGTCGATGCCGTGGTCGGCGTGCAGTGCGGCCAACGCGGCTTTGGACTCGGCCGCGCCGATGAAGCCGACCGGGCAACCGACGATCACCGCTGGGCGCGGCCCGCCGTCGATGATCATTTCCAGCAGGTGGAACAGCGCGGTCGGGGCGTTGCCGATGGCGACGACGGCACCGGCGAGTTCGGGTTCCCACAGCGAGACAGCCGCCGCCGACCGGGTGGTTCCCCATTCCTTCGCCAGGTCCGGAACCCGTTCGTCGCGCAGGTAGCAGTGCACCTCGTTGCCGGCCGGCAGCCGCCCGGCGGTCACCCCGACCGCCACCATCCGGGCATCGCAGAGGATCGGCGCGCCGCCGTCGAGTGCGGCCCGGCCGGCCGGCACCGCGTCGGGGTGAATCAACAAGTCCTTGGCGACGTCGGTCTGTCCGGCGCCGTGGATCATTCGCACCGCGAGGCGCTCCGCGCTCGCCGGGATGTGCGACAGGTCCGATTCACGGCGGATGGTCGCAAACGATTCGACGTAGATGGCCGGGCCGTTATCGATGTAGTCATAGCGCCGAGATGGGCGGGTCGGCCTGTTCACCGGTGTGCCTCCTGCACCTGAGGGATGAAGATGCCGTGCCAGGGAGTCACGACCAGCTCGGGATGCCCCAGCAGCGAACACCCCAGCTCCGTTGTCAGCAACCCGTCGGGAACCCTCACATGCGTGCCGCCGGGCACCGAGCCGTAGGGTAGCGGACCCGACGGCTCGGGCAGCCGCGGATCGGCCGCCACGCTCGCCGGCGGCCTGCCCAGTTCCCGGACGTGCCAGGGCGCCTCGGGCCCGTCGCCGCGAGCGGCCTGAAACGCAGCCGCTACGGCGGCCAGCCGTTCGGCGGCGTCGTCAATGTCGGTCACGGCACCCCAGTGTTCGCCGATCCGCAGCTGCGCCGCCGTGTCGCTGAGCGCCACCAGGCCGGCATCGGCGGAGCGGTCCAGCAGGTCGCCGCGGCCGTCGTCGAGGACGAACAGGAAACGGCCGGGAAGCCCGGCAAGGCCTGGATCGGCGCACAGCAGCGCGTCCAGTCGTGCCGCCACCGGGCGCAGGTCCGCCCGCCCGCCGGCGTAGCCGGTCTGCGGCGAGACCAGGATGTTGCGGACCAGCTCGTGGCTGCGCGACGGCAACAGCCCGGTCGACTCCAGGGCGGCCACCGCATCGGGGGTGAGCTCACCCCCGTGATCGGCCAACCCGCGCAGCTGCAGGTTGGCCCGCTTGGTCAGGTAGATCGAACCGTCGGCGAACTCGGCGCTGACCTGCAGCAGGCGGGCCAGCGAGGTGGCCGGAAGTCGACCGCCGACCAGACGCAGCCGCACCAGCAGCCCGTCGTCGGCCACCCAGGGCCGCAGCACGCCCGGGCACCGGTCGGCCCTGATTCTCATCCGTCACACCCGCCGCGTGGGGGACGGCATATGGCGGTTGCCCGGCTTGGAGCGACAACACGAGTCCGGTCGTTCGCGCCGGTGCGTGCGAGAGGGAGCACCGCCTGATTGTCGCTCAGAGGCGGGCAACCATCATGCGCCCGCCCTCCGGCGACGGGTGGGACTGGTGGGATTTACCCGCCGAGTGCCGCCACCGCCGGACCGAACATGGTGTCCTTGATCGCGGCCAGCGTCCCCGAGTCCTTGCCGGCCAGCGGTCGCAGTAACTCGGTTGCTACCGGCGTCACCGCGCCCTCGGCGGCCGTGCTGTCCACAATGCCGAAGGCCGCGGCGTCCAGATACAGCCGCACCAGCAGCCCGTGGTCATCGACGCCACCTGAGCCTGCGGGGTCAGCTTGGCCTGGATCAGCGCCGCCATTCCGGCGGTGAACGGGATCCGGATGTCGACCTCGGGCAGGCAGAAGAAGCCGCGGTCGGCGCGCATCACCCGGAAGTCGTGGGCCAGAGCCAGCATCGCGCCGGCCCCGAACGCATGGCCGACCACCGCCGCCGCGGTGGGGATCGGCAGCGTCAGCACCCGCGCGAGCAGGGCGTGCACCCGGCCGACGTACCAGTCGGTGCGGTCGCCATTGGCCATCAGCCAGTCCAGGTCCAGGCCGTTGGTGTAGAACTTGCCGCCCGCCGTGGTCACCAGGCCGTGCGCCTTCCCCTCGGCGTTGGCGGCCAGCACGTCGTCGAGCACCCCATTGATCTCGTCGAGAAAGTCGGGGGAGAACCGGTTTTCGTCGTCACCGAGGTCCAACACGGCGATCTTGTCGTCATAGGTCAGGTTCATGGGGTGGATCCTTTCATTGGTCCGACGGACAGCACGGCGCGTACGGCGGCGTGCAGCTGGGCTCGGGCGGTGGCAGAGCCCAGCCGGTTGCGGCTGAGCACGATAGCGGTGGGCAGATCGACGACGCAGGTGGTGATGGTGTCGACGGCGGCGGCGTCGCGGCGCTCCCACAGGGCGTCCGCGAGCCGGATAAGCAAGCCGACCAGCTCGGCGTCGGCGCCGCGCAGCCGCTCGGCCAGCTCCGGAGACAGGTCGTCGTCGGACAGTTCGTCGCGCTGGATCGCGAACAGCAACTTGCAGGCGTCGGGATGACGCTCAGCGAACGCCACCGGCGCATCGGCGGCGGCAACCACGGCCTCGAGGGGATCCGAAACCGCGTCCACCAGCGCGCCCTGCACCGCCAGGAAGCGTCGGCTCGCCCGCAGCCAGGCGGCGCCAACCAGCCCAGCCCGCGAGCCGAAACCGTGATAGACCGCGCCGTTGGAGGCGCCGGTGGCCTCCCCGATCGCGCGAATCGTCACCGCCGCGGGGCCGGACCGCGCGGCCAGCGACTCGACGGCGTCGAGCACCTGCTCGGGGTCGTACACGCGCGGGCGGGGCACGGCCGTCACCGTAACAGAGCGAGCGCTCTGTTACCAGGTGCGGTCAGCAGAACCCCGGCGTGACAGGATCGAACAATCATGAGCACTCCCGGATCCCGTCCCGTCGTATTCTCCGGCGCCCAGCCGACCTCCGACTCGCTTCACCTCGGAAATGCCCTCGGCGCGGTCGCTCAATGGACCAGCCTGCAGGACGATCACGAGGCGTTCTTCTGCGTCGTCGACCTGCACGCGATCACCGTGCCCCAGGACCCGGCGACGCTGCGCCGCCGCACGCTGGTAACGGCCGCTCAATACCTGGCGCTGGGTATCGACCCGGCCCGCAGCACCGTCTTCGTGCAGAGCCACGTGCCGGCCCACGCCGAACTCGCCTGGGTGCTGGGCTGTTTCACCGGTTTCGGGCAGGCGGCGCGGATGACGCAGTTCAAAGACAAGTCGCAGAAGCAGGGCGCCGACTCCACCACCGTGGGACTGTTCACCTACCCGGTGCTGATGGCCGCCGACGTGCTGCTCTACGACACCGAGGTGGTCCCGGTCGGGGAAGACCAGCGCCAGCACCTGGAGCTGGCGCGCGACGTCGCGCAGCGCGTCAACGCGCGGTTCCCGAAGACCTTCGTCGTCCCCGAACCGATGATCCCGAAGGCCACCGCCAAGATCTATGACCTGCAAGACCCGACCGCCAAGATGAGCAAATCGGCGGCCACCGATGCCGGCCTGATCAGCCTGCTCGACGATCCGGCGAAAAGCGCCAAGAAGATTCGCTCGGCGGTCACCGACTCGGAGCGCGAGATCCGCTACGACCCGGAGACCAAGCCCGGCATTTCGAACCTGCTGACCATTCAGGCCGCAGTCACCGGCTCGGCGGTCGAGTCCCTGGTAAACGGCTACGCCGGGCGCGGCTACGGCGACCTGAAGAAGGAGACCGCCGAAGCCGTCGCCGAATTCGTCACCCCGATCAAGGCCCGGGTGGACGAGCTGCTCGCCGACCCGGCTGAGCTGGAGGCGGTGCTGGCCGCCGGTGCGGACCGGGCGCGCGCAGCGGCCGCCCCCACGCTGGCGCGGGTGTACGACCGGGTGGGATTCCTTCCGCCGGCGAGATGAGTAGAGCCGTGACCGACCAGGACGACCCCGCTAAGCCGGGCGTCATCGACCGGCTGCGGTCGCGTTACGGCTGGTTCGATCACGTGATGCGTGCGCAGGAACGCTACGACGATCGCCAGGGCAACTTCTTCGCCGCCGGGATGAGCTACTACACCATCTTCGCGCTGTTCCCGCTGGCGATGGTCGGGTTCTCCGTCGGCGGTTTCCTGTTGTCGCGGCGGCCCGAGGTACTCGACGAGATCGAACGCCGGATCAAGCATTCGATCCCGGGCGAATTCGGCAACGAGCTCATCACGCTGATGGACAGCGCGATCTCCTCACGTGCCTCGGTCGGAGTGATCGGCCTGGCGACCGCCGCCTGGGTGGGCCTGACCTGGATGGCCAACCTGCGCGAGGCTCTGTCGGAGATGTGGGAAACCCGTTCGGAAAAAAAGGGTTTCGTCTCATCCAGGCTCTCGGACCTGCTCGCGATGGTGTGGGCGTTCGGCGCCACGCTCGTCACGATTGCGCTGACCGCGCTGGCCGACCCGAAGCTGATGCGAAATATCCTGCGCTGGATGGGCGTTCCCGACTTCACCCTGCTCGGTGGGCTGCTGCGGGTCGCGTCGCTGACTATGGCGGCGGGGGTGTCGTGGCTGCTGTTCACCTGGATGATTGCCCGGCTACCCCGGGAATCGGTAAGCCTGTCCAGCGCAATGGAGGCCGGTGCTATCGCCGCGGTCGGCTACGAACTGTTCAAGCAGGCCGGCTCGGTGTATCTGCAGTCGGTGATCAACGGCCCGGCCGGCGCGGTGTTCGGACCGGTTCTGGGCTTGCTGGTGTTCGCCTATATCACCGCCCGGCTCATTCTGTTCGCTACCGCGTGGGCGGCGACGTCGGCGGACAACCTGCGCACCGACTGACGGTGTAGACGGCACCCGAAACGGGTAGTAGGGATTGCGGAGCGGGCCGTTTGGTTCCGCTCTGGGTCTGCCCGACTGCTCGTGGACGGAGGACGATCGTGGCGCACGAATCCGCAAATACCTGGCCAAGTCTTCGTGTCGAGGACTGGGGCCCGACTCGGGACACCCTGCACATGTGGGCGCAGATCGTCGGCAAGGTCCGCCTGGCGCACGCACCCTTGGTCAACCACTGGTGGCAGGTGACGATGTACGTCACCCCGCGAGGGCTCACCACATCGGCAATCCCTTACGGTAGCGAAGTTTTCGATATCGAATTCGACTTCATCGACCACCGGTTGGTGATTCGAAGCAGCTCTGGTGCCACTCGGGCCACTCCGCTTCGGGAGCAGTCGGTGGCGGAGTTCTACGCCACGGTCATGTCGATGCTGGCCGAATTGGGCCTGCAAACCCACATCCAATCTCACCCCAACGAGGTGGAGCCCGCCCTGCCGTTCGCCGGCGACGTCGAGCACGCTTCCTATGACCCGGAGGCCGCCCACTTATTCTGGCGGCAACTGGTGCAGACGCACCGGGTGCTGGGCCGGTTCCGATCCCGGTTCATCGGCAAGGTCAGCCCCGTACATTTTTTCTGGGGGGCAATGGATCTGGCCTGTACACGATTCTCCGGCCGACGCGCCCCGACGCACCCCGGTGGCGCACCCAACTGCGGGGACTGGGTGATGGTCGAAGGTTACTCACACGAACTCAGCAGCTGCGGGTTCTGGCCGGGTGGCGGCGCTGAAGGCGGCTTCTACGCCTACGCCTACCCGGAGCCCGATGGCTTCGCCGACCACCCGGTTCGCCCCGCTGACGCGTTCTACAGCGCACAGATGGGCGAATTCGTCCTGCCCTACGAGGTAGTACGGCAAGCACCCGATCCGGACCAGGTTCTGCTGGACTTCCTGCAAGACACCTATGAAGCGGCGGCGGTGCGCGGCAACTGGGATCGCGGTGCCCTCGAAACGGACCCGGACCGCTGGCACGCGCAATCACATGCACATGCTTGACCGGCGCCGCCCATGCGGTTTCTTACTTCTCGGCCCGAACGGGGTAGCGGCTCATGATCGATACCCGGTTGAACGCGTTGATCGTGATCGCCGACCAGGTCAACAGCGAGACCTGATCGTCGGTGAGGTGCTCGCGCAGCAGGGTGTACTCGTCGTCGTCCAGGTGCGCCTCGGAGATCCAGGTGACGGCTTCGGCGATCTCCAGGGCAGCCCGCTCGGTGTCGGAGAACAGCTGGGTGTCCCGCCAGGCCGGCAACACGGCGATCCGCTGCACGGTGTCACCGGCCTCCAGTAGCGCCTTGCTGTGCATGTTCAGGCAGAACGCGCACCCATTGATCTGGGACACCCGTAGATTCACCAGCTCCAGGACGGCCCGTGACAACCCGGCGTCGTCGGCACGAGCCCGGACCTCGGCTGCGGCATCCAGGTAGGCCCGGTAGACCGAGGCGGACTGCCTGTTGAGGGGGATCCGCGTCATGATCAGTCGGCGACCGGGTCGACGAGGTCGGCGAACTCCGGGTGCTTGGTGATGTAGGCCTCCACGAATGAGCAGGTCGGCACCACGCGTTTGCCGGCCGCGCGGGTGTCGGCCAGGGCTGCGCCGATCAGCGTGCCGGCCAGGCCGCGTCCGCCGAACGCTTTGTCGATCACGGTGTGGTGGAAGATCCGCTGATCGCCGTTCTCGATGTAGTCGGCGAACCCGGCCTGCTGGCCGTCGACGGTGATCCGGTACTGCCCGTTGTCGTGGGTGACGGTCGGTTCGCTCATCACCGCAGCCTATCCGAGCCAGGCGCCGCGCCGCATTACCCGGCAGACCCGCCAATCCCGATCTAACACAACCAGGTCGGCGTCACGTCCGGCGGCCACGACACCTACCCGGGTCAGCCCGAGGAGCCGCGCCGGAGTGGATGAGGTCATGCGCACGGCGTCGGTCAGGGCGGCATCGTCTGCCCCGAACAGTCGCACCGCAGTCGCGAACAGCCGGTCCATGGTGGCGGTGCTGCCGGCGATCGTCGTCGTGCCGTGCAGCCGGGCCACCCCGTCGTCGACGTCGACGTCGAGCCCGCCCAGGGTGAACACGCCGTCGCCGACTCCGGCGGCGGCCATCGCATCGGTGACCAACGCGACCCGGTCCGCACCGGCGGTGGCTATGACGTGCCGGATCACGCCCGCGTGCAGGTGCACGCCGTCGGCGATCAGTTCGACGGTCACCCGGGGATCGGACAGCAGCGCGGGCACCGGTCCCGGCTCGCGATGGTGCAGCGCGCGCATCGCGTTGAACAGGTGTGTGGCTACCCTTGCTCCGGCGTCGACCGCCCGCTGCGTCAGTTCGTAGCTGGCGTCGGTATGGCCAATGGCCACAACGATTCCCGCATCCACCAGCCGCCGGATGGTCGGAAAAGCGCCGGGCAGCTCGGGCGCCAGTGTGACCATCGCGATTGCGCCGCCGCCGGCAACCAGCAGCGCGTCGACCTCGGCATCGCAGGGGGCGCGCAGCGCTCCGCTGTCGTGCGCACCGCAGTGCAGCCGGCTCAGCCACGGCCCCTCCAGGTGGATGCCGTCCACCACACCTCGCCTGGTCGCGGCAGCCAATGTATGCACCTGTGCCAGCAGGGTTTCCGGCGCAGCGGTCACCAAGCTGGCCAGGCCCCCGGTGGTGCCGTGCGAAGCGTGCAACGCCGCCGCGCGGTCCGGATCGTCGGCGTAGGAGACGCCAGCGCCGCCGTGCGAGTGCATATCGACGAAGCCGGGCACCAGCACGCAGTCGTCGAACTCGGCGTCCGGCCGAACCGGAGGTGGCCCAGACCCGCAATCGGCGATCCGCTCCCCGGCCACCGACACCCAGCCGGGCCGGAGCACTGCGCCGTCGGCCACGACCGCGCCCGCGGCGATGACGGTCATGCCGACGCCTCGCTCTCTGGAACCAGGGCCCCGGTGTCCCGGGCGTCCTCGGCGGGCCAGCGTCCGCCGTTCTCCCAGAAGTGCCGGATGTCTTCCAACTGCCGGCCTTTGGTCTCGGGGGCGTAGCGGTAGACGAAACCCAGACTGAGCATCGCCAGCACCCCGAAGACCGCGAACGTCCCGGCGCCGCCCAGCGAGGTGAGCATGGTCAGGAAGACCGCGGCGACGATCGCATTGGCCACCAAATCGGAGGTCAGCATCGCCGAGGACCCCATGGCCCTCATCCTGGCCGGCAGGCTCTCGCCGGCATACACCCACACCAGGGAGCCGAACCCGAAGGTGTAGCCGACGGTGAACAGCAGCACGCCACCGAACTTGACCGCCGCCAGTGCGTCGCCGAACGTCTCGCCGGCGGCAAACACCGCGACCAGCAGCAGGTTGGCCGCAACCATGGCGGTGATTCCCGACAGCAGGATCGGCCGTCGGCCGACACGGTCGATGATCGCCACCGAGACGATCATCGCGGCCAGGGCGGCGACCTGTACCAGTGCCGGCAGGATCAGCAACGCGAAATCGCCTTCGAAGCCCATCTTCTCGAACAGCCGGGGGCTGTAGTAGACGATCGCGTTGATCCCGGTGATCTGGATGAAGAACCCCAGGGTCACCACGAACAGCGTCGCCCGCAGGTAGGGCGGCCGCAGCATCTCCCGCAGCACGCCGACCCCGCCGGCCCGTTCCTCGGCCAGGGTGCGGCCGATCTCGGCCAACTCGCGCTGCGCGTCGGCCCCCGGTTCGATGAGCCGCAGGGTGCGTTCCGCGTCGTCGACCCGGCCCTTGAGCAGATACCAGCGGGCGGTGTCGGGGACGCGTGCCAGCAGCAGCGCAACCAGCACCGCCGGGACCGCGGCCAGGCCCAGCATCGCCCGCCAATTGCCGGTGCCGGCCAGCAGATAGGCGAACAGGTAGCCGGCGATGATCCCGAGCACGGTGGCCACCCCGTAGGTGACCAGCAGCGCGCCGCGGGCGTGGGCCGGCGCCGACTCGGCCACGAACACCGGGACCACCACTACCGATACGCCGATGGTGATACCGAGCAGCAGTCGCGCCACGGTCAGCGTCGACACCGACGTCGCCGCCGCCCCCAGCACCGCAAACACCGCGTAGCCCAACGCCACCGAGACCATCGAGCGTTTCCGGCCGATCGCGTTGGCCAGCCACCCGCCGGCCATGGCGCCGGCGATCTCACCGATCACCGTCGCGGTAGCGATCAGTTCCTGCTGGGCCTCGGTCAGCCCGAAATCACGCTCGATGAACAACAGCGCGCCGGCGATATTGGACAGGTCGTAGCCGTAGATGACGCCCACGCTGGCGGCGGCCACTCCCACCAGCAGCGCCAGCGGCGAGGAGCGGCGCAGTTCGGCGAATCGACCCATCCGGCTCACGGTAGGGGACGCGGTCGGCTACCGAATGCCCGCGTCGTGGTGCTCGGCCAGGGTTGCGTACCAATAGGTCAGCCCGGCCGCGACGAATTCGACGACGCAGGCCGCGGTGAAGACCGGATGTGGCATGCCGACATCGGCCATCGACATCAGCCGGGACACTCCCAGCAGCGCCATGGTGGCGGCCAGCAGGCGTACCGCCCCGGCCGGGATCGGGGAACGCCGAAACGCCTCGAGGTAGCCGACTCCGAAGCCGATCAGCAGGGCGCCGGCCGCGCGGGTCTCACTGTCCACCGTCGCGTTGACGGCCTGGCCCCCCGGAATGGAGTCCAGCGAGAACGCCATCCGGCTGATCCCCAGCGCGATCAGCAGCAGCCCGGTGAGCCAGCCGAATGCGCGCAGCGCCTTGATCACCATGCCGAGCCCCTTCCGGGGCGGCGGTTCACCGCCCGTGCACCCATAATGAGCCCGAACACCACGATCGTCCCGAAGATGCCCACCCCGACGCGTACCGGCACCGTGTTGTCGGGGGGTGCCAGCAGCATGGCCTGCGGGTTCGGTGCTTCGGCCGCGGCGCGCGGCGCCACCAGCGACGGGTCCGGCTCGATCAGCGTCCCGACTCGGGTGCCGGGTGGGACGGAGAAGCCGTAATCGAGCAGCTGCGCGGCCTGCTGCCAGGGCGGGATCGGCTGTCGTGTGCCGCGCAGCAGCACGGCCATCAGCCGGCGTCCGTCCCGGGTCGCGGCGCCGACGAACGTCTGCCCGGCGTCGTCGGTGTAGCCGGTCTTGCCGCCGAGCGCGCCCGGATAGTTGTAGAGCAGCCGGTTGTCGTTCTCCAGCTGGTAGCCGGGTGTATCGCCGTAGCCCGGGAAGTCGAAGGTGCGGGTCGCGACGATGTTGGCGAACGCCGGGTTGTTCCAGGCGTAGCGGTAGAACAGCCCGATGTCGTAGGCCGAGGTGCTCATGCCGGGCCCGTCCAGCCCGGAGGGGGTGGCGGCGCGGGTATCGCGGCCGCCGAGCCGCGCGGCCAGGGTGTTGATCTTGTGCAGCGCCACATCCCAGCCGCCGAGCTGCATGGCCAAGGCGTGCGCGGCGTCGTTGCCCGATCCCATCAGCAGTCCGTGCAGCAACTGGTCGACGGTGAAGTGGCCGCCGGGGCCGACACCGACCCGGGTTCCTTCGGCGTTGGCGTCTTCCTGGGTGCCGGCAACCACCATGTTGGGGTCCAGCTCGTTCAGCGATGCCATCGCGGTCAGCACCTTGATCACACTGGCCGGCCGGTGCCGGCCGTGCGGATCGCGGGCGGCGATCACCGCGCCGCTGTCCAGGTCTGCCACCAGCCAGGATTCGGCCGAGACCTCGCTGGGTACCGGCGGGGTGTCGGGTGCGGCCACGATCCCGCAGCCGGACAGGGCCTCGCCGCCGACCGGGGTGGCCGGCACGGGCAGTGGCAGCGGGGGATCGCCGGCTTGGGGCACCTCGGAGGCGTCTACCGCGGGCGGGGTGCTGACCTGATACGGGCAGCCGACCGTTCCCGCGTTCAGGCCCGGGGTGGGGTCGGCGGTTGCGGCGGGTGCGGCCAACAAGCCGAGCGTCAGCAAGCCGGCGGCGGTGCGTACGAGGAACATTGTCTGACCACGGTAGGGCAGCGACCCCTCGATATCGGGGAGCCACGCTGTGGCTGGTGGGACGGACGTTGTATTTGTGGCGTGTCGACACGCTTTAGTGCTGGATTCCCAGAATCAACCCGAGGCCGCGTTCGATTTCCTGCATGGTGTCCGGCAACAGCGTGCCGAGTCGCTCCAGCAGACGGCTGCGAGCCACCGCACGCACGCCACGGCAGACCGCGACGCTTTCGGTATCGACGCCCTCGCCCGGCGACACGTGCGGCCGCAGGGGAGTGTGGGCCAGCGAACTCGATACCGGCACCACGATGACGAGTTCGTCATCGATACCTGTGAGGAGGTCGTCGACAGACACGACGACCGCGGGGCGATGTTTGCCGGGCTCACCGGCGCGGCCAGCGCCCAGGGCGACAAGCCAGAGGTCGCCGCGGCGGGGCTCACTCAAGGCCGTCGCCGACGGTGGCATCCCAGTCGCGCAGCTCAGCTAGCGCCGCCTCGGCGCGGGTGGCGTGGCGCTCGGCTCGGAAGGCGGCCTCCCGCTCGGCGGCGGCGGCCAGTTCGGCGAGCAGGACGGCCATTGAGACACCTCGCTGGCGGGCCTGGGCGGCCAGCCGGTCTCGGGTCTTTACCGGGACCCGAATCGTGGTAGTCGAGGTAGACATAATCTGTAGTCTAATCCGGCGCCACACCAGGGCGCTCATCCAGTCAGATCGAAGTACGCCAGGCCCGGCCCGGCGATCCGGCCCAGCCACAATCGGCCGTCGGCCTCGACCACGCCGGTGGCCAGGCCGAAGTCGGGGTGTTCGGTGCGGTACTGGGTCAGCACTCGCCCGTCGTCGGCATCGAAGGCGACCACCCACACCACCGGCGTCGGGTCCGGTAGCCAGCGATAGGGCAGCAGTCGCCACAACATCCGGCGCAGCACCGGTGCACGCGGGCTGAGCCAGTCCGACAGCGCGTTGCGATCGGAAACCATCGCGACCCAGATCCGGCCGTCGCGCCCGGTGGAGATGTTGTCGGGATGGCCGGGAAGTTCGGTGACCAGCGCAGTGATCGAACCCCGGTGAGGGCCGGTCAGCCAGTATTTGGACAGTCGGCGCCCGGTGCTCTCGGCGAACACCACGGCGGATTCGTCGGCGGTCAGCGTCACACCGTTGGCGAAGTGCAATCCAGTCGCCAGTACGCTCACCGTGCCGTCGGGACTGCGTTGCAGCAGTGACCCGCTGCCGCGGGCCTCGATCACCGAGCCCTTGTAGTGCTCATAGTGGAACCGGCTGGTGGATTCGGTGAAATAGATTGTGCCATCGGCCGATTCGACGGCATTGGAGCAGAAGGTCAGCGCTTGTCCCGCCACCTCGCTGACCAGGGTCTCCAGCTGCTGGGTCTGCGGGTCATAACGCAGCAGGCCGCGGTGGCTGTCACAGATCAGCAGCCGGTGATCGCGGGTGAAAGCCAACCCCAGCGGGCGCCCACCGGTGTCGGTCACCACCCGCGGCGCGCCGCCCGCTGCGTCGACGGCGATGATGCGGCCGTCCTCGACCCCGGTCCAGATGGTGCCGTCCGCCGCGGCGACCACATCCTCGGGAGCGGTACCGGGAATCTCGACCAGCCGCAGCGCCGGCGTGGGATCCGGCGGGGGCAATGGCCGTGATCCCGGGGGCTGCCAGCGGACGGGGTCGATAGGCGGCTTGCGGCTCATGCCGACGACATTAGAGCCGGGGCCAACGCCAGTTGCCGCGATCGGCCGTCCGGCGGGTTGGCGAGGACTTAGCCTCAGGCGATGCTGGCTGCCGACAAGCCCGAGCCCTGTTGTGGCACGGCGTCTTGTTGTTCCTGCTGGGCCTGCTTACCGGGCTGGCCACCGGCCGCATTGAGCAATCCCCGCGCCTAGGCTGGTGGCGATGACGGCATCGGTGGAGGACTTTGAGGCGTTGCGGCCTCACCTGCTGGCGGTGGCCTACCGGCTCACCGGCATGTTCGCCGACGCCGAGGACATTGTGCAGGACGCCTGGCTGCGTTTCGACGCCGCCGAGCGTGACCACATCAATGACCCGCGGGCCTGGCTGACCACGGTGGTGAGCCGCCTGGGCCTGGACCGGTTGCGCTCGGCGGCGCGGCGCCGCGAGTCCTATGCCGGCGAATGGCTGCCCGAGCCGGTGGTGACCGGTGTCGACGACGCGGATCCGCTCTCGGCGGTGGTGGCCGGCGAAGACGCCCGGTTCGCCGCAATGGTGGTGCTGGAGCGGCTGACTCCCGACCAGCGGGTGGCCTTCGTGCTGCACGACGGGTTCGCGGTGCCGTTCGGCGAGGTGGCCGGGGTGCTGAACACCACCGAAGCTGCGGCCCGCCAGCTGGCATCACGTGCCCGCAAGGCCGTTACCGCTGATCCGCCGCCGCAACCCGATCCGCGCCACGACGAGGTGGTCGGGTCACTGATGGCTGCGATGGCCGCCGGTGACCTGGCGGCCGTGGTGGCGTTGTTGCACCCCGACGTGACGTTCACCGGCGACGCGAATCGCCGGGCACCGACCGCCCCGCGGGTCATTCACGGTCCGCAGAGGGTGGCCCGATTCCTGCTCGGCCTGGCGCGCCGCTACGGCCCGACCCTGATCACCGCGAACCAACTGGCGCGGGTCAACGGCGAACTGGGCGCCTACACCCCGGGCGCGCCCGGGGCCGACGGGTTCCCCGAGCTGATGCCGCGCGTCACCGCGATGACGGTGCGCGACGGGCGGGTGGTGGCCATCTGGGACATCGCCAACCCGGACAAATTCACCGGGTCTCCGCTTCGTCCCGTGAGCAGATCGGAGAAATGAGCATGCCCAGTAGCACGATGGAGAAAATGGGCGCGTTGATGTTTCGGGCCATGGACAAGATGCGCCATCGCGACGCCTTCGACATCGGAAATCCCACCGGTACGGACTTCACCGGCTTCGACAAGTCCCGGCAGATTCTGCTGGTCACGTTCAAGCGCTCGGGTGAGGCGATGCCGAGCCCGATCAACCACGGCGTCGATGCCGGAAAGCTCTACGTGCGCACCGATGCGTCCACCGGCAAGGTCAAGCGAATCCGCAACAATCCGAACGTCGTGGTGGTGCCCAGCAGCCTGCGCGGGAAACCCGAAGGGCAACCGGTGGCCGCGATCGCCCGGATTCTGCCCGAGTCCGAGCACGGGCACGCCGAACGGGCGATCGCCGCCAACTGGAGTCCGGCGATGCGGATCTTCGAGCGCGGTCTGGACAAGGGCAGTGCGGCCGCCGGCATCCCGATCGCCTACATCGAGATCAGCCCCGCGAGTCAGCCTCGTTGAGCCAGGGCACCCGGCAGGCATCCCCGGAGTTGAAGCCCTGCTCGGTGATGCCCAGCGCCGCGTACATCCGGGATCGCATGTTCTCCACCCCGATCTGGTAGGTCAGCTCGATCACCCCGGCGTCGCCGAACCGGTGCTGCAGATCGACGACCTGTTCGTCGGTGACCGAATGCGGATCGGTGGTCATCGCGTCGGCGTAGGCGATCGCGGCCCGCTCGTCCTCGCTGTACAGCGGGGAGGTCGCGTAGTCGTCGATCTGCTTGAGCCGGTCGGTGTCGATCCCTTCCAGGCGTTGCAGCATGGATCCGAAGTCCACGCACCACGAGCAGCCGACGGTGCGGGCGGTCCAGAACACCGCCAGATCCCGCGGGCCGGCCGGCAGCTTGCGCGACGCGGACTGCAGCAGGCCCTCATGCACCGCATTGGCCACCAGCAGCCGCGGATGATGCGCGGCGACGGCGAACGGCTCGGGCACTTCACCGAAGCGCCGCTTGGCGTAGCGGTACATGGCACGCACCAGCATGTTGGTGCGTTTCGGTGGCAGCGGGTCGATGCGAGGTTTGGTAGTCATACCCGTTAGACGAGACAGCCCGGGAAAGTGTGACAGCGCTGTCGTGGCCCTGTCGCCAACGTGCACTCAGACCGAAAAAGTTGAGGGGCAATTCTCGAACTGAGTGCACGTTCGGCGAACGTCAGATCAGGAAAGGAACCAGCGCCTTGCGGTCGGTCGGGTAGTCGACGAACTTCTCCTGGTACCACTTGTGGGTGCCCAGGGCCCGGGGGATCAGATTGCCGGCGGTGATCAGCAGGATGGCAACACCGGGCAGCGCCCAGGTCAGGATCGCAAAGCCCGTCCAGGCCGTCATCTCGCCCAAGTAGGCCGGGCTGGTGACGAACCGGAAGCCGCCGCCGAACGGGATCCGGTACTCCGCCACATCCGCGCCGCCGGGGTTGTTCTTGTCGCGCAGATTGCGCACGATCGACTCGGAGTTGACCAGCAGGGCGAATCCGCACAGGTAGACCGCCAGCCCGATCAGGAACCGCGGGTCGGTCAACCAGCCGGTGCCGTACTGGTGAAAGTAGTCGTGGCTGAACAGTGCACCGTTGAGGTAGCCGTGCATGGACGTGACGAGCATGCCCATCACCACCACCGAGATGTTGAAGGTGCTGCGCTTGCCGGGCACCTGGCGGATCGCCAGCGGGAAGAACCAGCCGCGGTTGGCGTAGTGCAGCGTCCAGATCCCGGCCAGCACCAGCGACGTCGGCTCGAAGCGGGCCGGCCCGCTCAGATAGGCGACCAGAAACACCACCGTCGCTGGGATCTCCATCAGCCACCAGCCGAACTTGGGGTTCAGGTTCAAGCCGAGCTTCGTCGTCGAGAACCGGCCGTAGGAGCTCTGGCCGAAGAAGCCGCCGATGATCACGAACGCCGCGAAGGCGAACGCTGCGGTCAGGACGGTGTCGTAGACGGTGTTGCCGGTGTACCAGTGCATGCTCAGTGTCCTATCACGCCGGGCGTGGGGGCTGGAAACTCAGCGGGCGAACATCAGCGCCCGCTTGACCTCCTGGATCGCCTTGGTGATCTCGATACCGCGCGGGCAGGCATCCGTGCAGTTGAAGGTGGTGCGGCAGCGCCACACCCCGTCGACCTCGTTGAGGATGTCCAGGCGCTCGGCGGCGGCCTCGTCGCGGCTGTCGAAGATGAACCGGTGGGCGTTGACGATCGCGGCCGGCCCGAAGTAGGCACCCTCGCTCCAGTACACCGGGCAACTCGTGGTGCAGATGGCGCACAGGATGCACTTGGTGGTGTCGTCGTAGCGGTGCCGGTCGGTCTGACTCTGGATGTGTTCACGGGTGGGATGGTTGCCGGAGGTGATCAGGTACGGCTTGATCGCCTTGTAGGCGTCCATAAACGGTTCCATGTTGACCACGAGGTCTTTTTCCACCGGAAGCCCACGCAGCGGCTCGATGGTCAGCGTCAGCTCCTTGCCCGGCTTCTTAGGCAGGATGTCGCGCATCAGCAGCTTGCAGGCCAGCTTGTTGTTGCCGTTGACCCGCACCCCGTCGGAGCCGCACACGCCGTGCGCGCAGGACCGGCGGAAGGTCAGCGTGCCGTCCAGGTAGCTCTTCACGTAGATCAGCAGGTTGAGCAGCCGGTCGGTCGGCAGCGCCGGAACCCGGAAGCTCTGCCAACCGTCGGTGGCGGCGTAGGCGTCGGGGTTCTCCGGGTTGTACCGAGCGATCTTGAGCGTGACCATCTGCGCGCCCTCGGGGACCGCGGGCAGCGGCGGGTCACCGGCCGGGGCAGTGTCGACCAGCGCCGCCGGTGCCGCGCTTGTCGATGGCCCCGGCGAGCAGCATCCGCCCTCGGACGAGCAGCAACCGGAGTCAGCTGAGGAGGACATCAGTACTTCCGTTCCTTCGGTTCGTAGCGGGTCTGCACCACCGGCTTGTAGTCCAGCCGGATGTCGGCGATGAGGTCGGGTCTGTGCTTATCGTCCCCAATGTCCTTGTAGGCCATGGTGTGGCGCATGTAGTTGACGTCGTCACGGTTGGGGTAGTCCTCGCGGGCGTGCCCGCCGCGCGATTCCTGGCGGTTCAACGCACCCAACACGGTGACCTCGGCCAGCTCCAGCAGGAAGCCCAGCTCGATCGCCTCCAGCAGGTCGGAGTTGAAGCGCTTGCCCTTGTCGTGCACGGTGATCCGGGCGTACCGCTCCTTGAGCCCGTGGATGTCGCTCAGCGCCTGCTTGAGGGTCTTCTCGGTGCGGAACACCGCGGCATTGTTGTCCATCGACTGCTGCAGCGCGCCACGGATGTCGGCGACCCGCTCGTTGCCGTGCTCGGAGAGGATGTCGCCCACCCAGCCGACCACCATGTCGGCGGGGTTCTCCGGCATGTCGACGAAGTCATGCGCGTTGGCGTATTCGGCGGCGGCGATGCCCGCACGGCGGCCGAACACGTTGATGTCCAGCAGCGAGTTGGTGCCGAGCCGGTTGGCGCCGTGCACCGACACGCAGGCGCATTCGCCGGCGGCGTACAGGCCCGGCACGGTGTTGGTGTTGTCCCGCAGCACCTGGCCGGTGTTCGTGGTCGGGATGCCGCCCATCACGTAGTGGCAGGTCGGGTAGACCGGCACCAGTTCCTTGACCGGGTCCACGCCCAAGTAGGTGCGGGCGAACTCGGTGATGTCGGGCAGCTTCTCCTCGAGCACCTCTTCGCCGAGGTGACGCACGTCGATGTAGACGTAGTCCTTGTTCGGTCCGGCGCCGCGGCCCTCGAGCACCTCGAGCACCATCGAGCGGGCCACGATGTCGCGTGGAGCCAGGTCGACGATCGTCGGGGCGTAGCGCTCCATGAACCGCTCACCGTCGGCGTTGAGCAACCGCCCGCCCTCACCGCGCACAGCCTCGGAGATCAGGATGCCCAGGCCGGCCAGGCCGGTCGGGTGGAACTGGTGGAATTCCATGTCTTCGAGCGGGAGGCCCTTGCGGAACACAATGCCCAGGCCGTCGCCGGTCAGGGTGTGCGCATTCGAGGTGGTCTTGTACATCCGGCCCGAGCCACCGGTGGCGAACACGATGGCCTTGGCGTGGAAGACGTGGATGTCACCGGTCGCCAACTCGTAAGCAACGATGCCGGTGGCCACCGGACCCGACGGCGTCTCGGTGAGCACCAGGTCCAGCGCGTAGAACTCGTTGAAGAACTCCACCCCGTGCTTGACGCAGTTTTGGTACAGCGTCTGCAGGATCATGTGGCCGGTCCGGTCGGCGGCGTAGCACGCGCGGCGCACCGGGGCCTTGCCGTGATCGCGGGTGTGCCCGCCGAACCGGCGCTGGTCGATGCGGCCTTCGGGGGTCCGGGAGAACGGCATGCCCATGTTCTCCAGGTCCAGCACCGCGTCGATGGCCTCCTTGGCCATGATCTCCACCGCGTCCTGGTCGGCCAGGTAGTCGCCGCCCTTGACGGTGTCGAAGGCGTGCCACTCCCAGTTGTCGTCCTCGACGTTGGCCAGCGCGGCGCACATGCCGCCCTGGGCCGCGCCGGTGTGGCTGCGCGTGGGGTAGAGCTTGGTCAGCACCGCGGTGCGGGCCCGGGGGGCCGCCTCGACGGCCGCGCGCATCCCGGCGCCGCCGGCACCGACGATCACCACGTCGTATCGATGTTCTTGAATCACCGCGATATCACCCGTTCGCTAGGAGAATCTGCCGTCAAGAAATGTTCGCGTCGAAGCTCAGCAGCACGTAGCTGCCCAGCACCAGCGTGAAGATGATCGACACCGCCAGCAGCGTCATCAGCCAGAACCGGCTGCGGGAGCTGCGGGTGTAGTCGCCGATGATCGTGCGCAGTCCGTTGCCGCCGTGCAGTTCGGCCAGCCACAGCAGGCACAGGTCCCAGATCTGCCAGTACGGATGATGCCAACGCTCCGCCACGTAGTTGAAGTCGATGCGGTACACGCCGTCCTGCCACATCAGCATGACGAACAGGTGCCCGAGCACCAGGAAGATCAGCGCGGCGCCGGAGAACCGCATGAACAGCCAGGTGTACTTCTCGAAGTTGGGCATCCCGCTGTGGCGCTGCGGCGCACGCGGGTCGCCGAGGCTGGCCGGGCGGTCGCGGTCCAGGCCGCGAACCGGAGCTATCGGGCCCCGGCGGCCTTGTACGTCAGTTGTGCTCATAGGAACCGCTCCACCATGTGCATGCCGATCCGAACCACGACCGGGACCATTACCACCAGCCAGATGGCGCCGACCGCCACCAGCATCTGGCGGTGCCAGCGGGTGCCCTGCCACCAGAAGTCGATCAGGATCAGCCGGACCCCGTTGAGGCCGTGGAACAGCACCGCAGCCACCAGGCCCAGCTCCATCAGGCCCACGAGCGGGGTCTTGTAGGTCGCGATCACCTCGGTGTAGGCCTCCGGGCTCACCCGCACCAGGGCCGTGTCGAGCACGTGAACGAAAAGGAAGAAGAAAATCGTCGCACCGGTGATCCGGTGCAGCGCGAACGCCCACATTCCCGGGTCGCCCTTGTACAGACTCTGCCGCCGGAATCGCGTCGCATCCGACCGCGTCCCCGGCAGCGCAGTCGCATCGGCGGATGTCGCCGTCATCTGCGCCTCCCAATTTTCTGCAGCGGCCCGCTGCGCCCGGCTATACCGTGCGTACGGTCGCTCCGCAACGCCATCGCTGTCAATAAACCTCGGCAAGGACTCTAAACCCATCAACAGGTCCGAAACGACCACGCAAAAGTTACTGACGAGTAGGCAAGGCCTGCGACTACGCTGAAATGTGATTGCTGCTGACGGACGGACGAGGTGATGTGGTGCGCTCGGATCGACAGGAGATCTGTTGAATGTCCCACGAAATCGACTGGGATATGTTGCGGCGCAATGCAATCATTGTTTCAGCTAATGCCTACGCGCCGTACTCGGGCCTGCGGGTCGGTGCGGCCGGATTGACCGACGACGGCCGGGTCGTCACCGGCTGCAATGTGGAAAATGTCTCATACGGGCTGGGTCTGTGCGCCGAGTGCGCGGTGGTCTGCGGGCTCTACGCCGCCGGCGGCGGACGGCTGGTGGCGCTGTCATGCAGCAACGCCGACGGGAATCTGCTGATGCCGTGCGGCCGATGCCGCCAGGTACTGCTCGAACACGGTGGTTCGCAGCTGCTCATCGATCACCCGGCGGGGGCACGGTCGTTGGCCGAGCTGCTGCCAGACGCGTTCGGACCTGATGCGCTGCCATGACCTTCGACGCCCCCACCCTGATAGCCACCAAGCGTGACGGCCACCGGCTGTCCGACGCGGGGATCGACTGGCTGATCCACGGCTACACCGCAGGCCTGGTCGCCGAAGAGCAGATGTCGGCGCTGCTGATGGCGATCTACCTGCGCGGGATGGACGCGGCCGAGACCGTGCGCTGGACCTCGGCGATGATCGCCTCGGGGGAGCGGATGGACTTCACCGACCTGAGCCGCGGCGGCAAGCCCCTGAAAACGGTGGACAAGCACTCCACCGGCGGGGGCGGCGACAAGATCACCCTGCCGCTGGTTGCCGTCGTTGCCGCCTGCGGAGCAGCGGTACCGAGCGCGTCGGGGCGCGGCCTGGGCCACACCGGCGGCACCCTGGACAAACTGGAGTCGATAGCGGGTTTCGACGTCGCGCTGTCCACGGCGCGGCTGCGCGAGCAATTGGCCGGCGTCGGCGCCGCGGTCTTCGCCGCCGGCACCCTGGCACCGGCCGACGCCAAGCTCTACGCGTTGCGTGACGTCACCGCCACGGTGGAATCGCTGCCGCTGATTGCCAGCTCGGTGATGAGCAAGAAGCTGGCCGAGGGCACCGGGGCGCTGCTTTTGGACGTCAAGGTCGGGTCGGGCGCGTTCATGCGGTCCGCTGCCCAGGCCCGGGAACTGGCCCAGCTGATGGTCGGGCTGGGCGCGGCGCACGGGGTCGCCACCCGAGCTCTGCTCACCGAGATGAGCACGCCGCTGGGGTGCACGGTCGGCAATGCCATCGAAGTGGCCGAAGCCCTCGAGGTGCTGGCCGGCGGCGGCCCGGCCGACGTGGTGGCGCTGACGGTGCGGCTGGCCCAGGAGATGCTGACGCTGGCCGGAATCGACGGTGTTGACCCCGCGCAGACCCTGCGGGACGGCACCGCGATGGACCGATTCGCCGCGATGGTCGCCGCGCAGGGCGGAGATCTGGGCGTGCCGTTATCGGTGGGGGCGTGCACCGAGACCGTGACCGCCGATCGGGGCGGCTTCATGGGGCACATCGACGCGATGGCGGTGGCCCTGGCGGCCTGGCGTCTCGGCGCGGGCCGGTCCAGGCCGGGGGAGCGGGTGCAACACGGCGCGGGGGCGATCCGCTCGGGAGTCTCGGTGTACAGCGTGAACAAGGTGTCGCCGGCCGCCACGGGTTCGCCCGGCCGCCGGTGAATCCGCACCCCCGCTGCCGCGTCCCCTGATCATCGAGGCGACCCCATGATGAAGCCATGAGCACACCGGTGAGCCTGGAGACCATCAGGGCAGTCCCCAAGGCGCTGCTGCACGATCACCTGGACGGCGGCCTGCGCCCGGCCACCGTCGTCGAGATCGCCGGACAGGTCGGCTACGACGCGCTTCCGGAGACCGATCCCGACGAGCTGGCGACCTGGTTCCGGACCCGCTCCCATAGCGGCTCGCTGGAGCGCTATCTCGAACCGTTCAGTCACACCGTGGCCGTGATGCAGACCGCCGACGCGCTGCATCGGGTGGCCCGCGAATGCGTCGAGGATCTGGCCGCCGACGCCGTTGTCTACGCCGAGGTGCGGTTCGCGCCCGAACTGCACATCGAGGGCGGGCTGTCGTTCGACGAGGTGACCGATGCGGTGCTGGCCGGCTTCGCCGACGGTGAGCGCGACGCGGCGGCCGCCGGGCGGGAGATCACGGTGCGCTGCCTGGTCACCGCCATGCGCCACGCCGCGCTGTCCCGCGAGATCGCCGAGCTGGCCATCCGGTTCCGCGACAAAGGCGTGGTCGGCTTCGATATCGCCGGCGCTGAGGCCGGCTACCCGCCGAGCCGGCACCTGGACGCGTTCGAGTACATGCGAGATCACAACGCGCGGTTCACCATCCACGCCGGCGAGGCGTTCGGGCTGCCCTCCATCCACGAGGCGATCGCATTCTGCGGCGCCGACCGGCTGGGGCACGGGGTGCGGATCACCGACGACATCACCGTCGACGACGACGGGATGGTGCGGCTCGGGAGGCTGGCGGCGATCGTGCGGGACAAGCGGGTCCCGTTGGAACTGTGCCCGAGCTCGAATGTGCAGACCGGAGCGGTCGACAGCATCGCCGAGCACCCGTTCGACCTGTTGGCCCGCGCTCGGCTGCGGGTGACGATCAACACCGATAACCGGCTGATGAGCGACACCACCATGAGCAAGGAGATGCTGGCGCTGGCCGAGACCTTCGGCTACGGCTGGACCGATCTGCAGCGATTCACGGTGAACGCGATGAAGTCGGCGTTCATCCCGTTCGATCAGCGAGTGCAGATCATCGAAGAAGTGATCAAGCCGCAATATGCGGCGCTGATCGAGTGATCCACACACCGGGCGAAAACTGGCGGAGGCCGGGCAATCGCGGTGGCGATTGCCCGGCCTTCGATCCAGGTATCAGTGCTCGGTGACGGTGGCCTCGGCGTCGCCGGTCTTCCAGGTGACGATCCCGTGCTCGAAGGTGGTCTGCTTGGACCCGTCAGCGTTGGTGGTCTCGTCGCTGGTCGGGTAGCCGAGCTTGCCCTGCGAACCGCCCAGCTCGTTCCACTTGTCGCGGATCTTGCCCCACACCACGTACGAACGGGTGGTGTGAACGATCACGCCACCGTCGAACTGCTGGTAGATGCCGCCATCGGGGTTCTTCTGCTCGGCGCCGGTGGGCTCGCCCAGGTCCTGCTTGGCGGTCGCGTCCAGGGAATCGAGCTTGGCCAGGATCGGCCCGGAAACGGTGTACTCCTTGCCGTCGGCGCCGGTCATCACGGTGGAGCTGGCGGCGCTCTCCTCCGACGGTGCGGTGACCGCGGACGAGATCACCGAGCTGGCCGAGGACGCAACCGAGCTGGCCGAGCTCAGGGCCTCGCTGGTCTTCTCCTTGGCGGTGCCGTTGCAACCCGTGCCGATCAGCGCGACTCCCAAAACTGCGGCGGATACTGCTGCGGCCCGCTGTGTTGCCTTGCGCATGTGTAGTCCTTTCGAATTGGAAGGCCCCCGCAAACCGCACGGCTCGGCCCGAGTGCTATCGGGCCAAATGTTAGTCGCGAATATGACGGCTCGGCAATGAATTGGAGTAATTGCTCGCCGCAATTTCAGTGAATTTCCGTAGTACTGCGCATGTCGTCCTACGTGCGGCTTCCGCCGGCCGACCACCCGTGCTCGCGCGCGATCAGACGGCAAAGCGTTATTCGCGCCGCAGTCGCGACTGCACGAACTGTTCGAGCTGTTCCCATTCCTTGACGGCCGGAGCGTACGGACGCTGCGGCTCATTGACCGATTCCCGGTCGAGCACATAGCTGACCATCCGGCCCAGCGGACGATCCGGCGCGAGGGTGTCGGCGACCACGCCGTCCTCGGCATAGGTGCCCACGTCCTGCAGAAATTCGACGGCCAGATCGAGCTGCTCACGGTCCACTGCGTCCGGCCCGTCGGTGAGGTCGTCGGTCATTCCGGAGAGCACGTAGACGTTGTCGTCGGTGATGTCGATCGACAGCGAACCGTCGGTGGCGGCCGTGCGGATGTCGTCGTAGGTGCTCAGATCCGACAGGTCGTGGTCATGCTCGTCGGCCAGGTAGCGGGCCAGGGCTCGCTCGGAACCGAACACGCTGATCCGGCCATTGCGGCCCAGGAATACCGGCTGTTCACCGAGGTAACAACGCAGCGTGAAGAACGTCCCGTTGTCGGTGATGATCCGAATCGGGTCGATGCCCACCTTGGTCCAGAAGTTCGCGTCGCCGCCAAGAACCACCCGGTCGCCCGAGGCCCGCTTGGTCGTCGCGGTGGCCGACTCGTCCTCACCGCTGTCCTCGTCGTCGGCCTGGTCGTCGGCAGCCTCGGTGTCCTCGACGTCCTCGTCGGCTGGCTCCGGCTCGGCCGGGGCTTCGGCGGCCAGCTCATCGGCCGCCTGCGACGCCGCGGTGGCGTCGACGTCGGGGGTGGTGATGATCTCTTCAACAGCGGTCAACACACCGCCCCAGTTACGGCCGATGATCTCGGCGATCAGCTCCCAGCGTTTGCGGCCGGCGCGGCCGGTGAAGTTGTCGACGCCGCCGGCCAACCAGCCCAGGTTGGGGTTGCCGTTGAAGAACTTCGTCACCGCGGTCAGGTCGCACACCGACCCGATCGCCGAGACGATCTCCATCGCGTGGGCCAGCGACTGGACAGACTGTTTGGTCGGCTTCGCGGTCAGCAGTTCCTCGACCGCGATCAGGTCGTACTGCCGGTTGCGGCTCGGGTCCAGCTTGTGGGCGTTGGCCTGGACAAGTTGCGACCAGCTCGGGTGGTCGACCAGGTCGTTGTTGGCGTTGCCCCGGACGAACGCCACCAGGTCCGCCACGGTGGCGAACCCGTACAGGTCGTCGTCCCTGCCCAAAAACGCCTGCCACTCGTCACCGGAGTCGCGCCAGCTCGGCGCCCACAGGGTGTAGCGGTCACCATCGGTCACCGTGAGGCGGATCGGTACAAGGTCAGCTGCCATGGCGCACAGAGTAACGATGCAGCCCGCGCGGCCTGACGGCGGGATTGCGCCGGGATTGGCGCCGCGATTGGCAGCACAGCGCTTCGCATCGCGAATTAAAGAATCCTGAATTTTGCGGCGAACGTGTAAGCGGCGTGCGCCGGGTGGCTAGCGTCCCTGCTGTTGGAAAACCGGGGTCGGGGGAGGTCGCGATGACGACTGGTCGGCTGCGCCTGGCGGGCGCAATGCTGCTGGCTGCGCTGTGCGCCGCGGTCCTGGGTCTGAGCTCGGCACTGTCCTCGGCGGTGGCCTACAGCGTGGACCAGCTGGCGATCCGGCTGCGGCTGCTGGCCGATGCGGGCTGGATCATGAGCGGAACCGGTGCGCCCGACCCCACCGTCGGCCCCTACCTGGGCCAGATCCTGGCCGGATACCTGCAGCCGTCGTCGCCGCATTTCGCCGGCCAGCCGACGTTCCCCGGTTACACCTTCGGAGGCCTGACCACGCCGGAGCAGTTCTGCCCGTTCGTGTGCATCCCCGGACAGCCGGCGCTCAACTTCGGGCAGTCCCTGAACGCCGGTGTGGGCCTGCTGAATCAAGGGATCCTGCCGCAGTTACTGGCCGGCGACAACGTGACGGTGTTCGGCTACTCGCAGAGCGCCGCCATCGCCACCATCGAGATGCAGAACCTGATCGCGGGCGCCGGGACGGCCGGTTACCCGACCCTGGATCAGCTGGGCAACATGCACGTCGTGCTGATCGGTGACCCGAACAATCCGATCGGCGGCATCCTCGATCGCTTTCAATTCCCGGACGACCAGCACCTGCCGTTCGTCAACATTCCGCTCAGCCTGGACGCCACCCCGACCGACCACATCGCGTCGGACATCTACACCGGTGAGTACGACGGCTGGGCCAACTTCCCGCAGGACCCGACCAACATCCTGGCGGTCATCAACGCGCTCATCGGCATCGTCACCGTGCACCCGTACTACCCGGACTACACCGCAGAGCAGCTGGCCAGTGCCATCAACGTCGGCACGATCGGCGACGCGAACTTCTACATGATTCCGCAGAACCTGCCGATCCTGCAGTTCATGTTCAACGGGGGCACCGCGGGGCAGTTCTTCGGCGACTTCTTCTCACCGTGGGCCAGGCTGGTCATCGACTGGGGCTACGGCAACGCCGGCGACCCGGCCGTCAACGGGCTCTACCAGATCCCGGCCGGTGACTTCATCAGCGGCAGCGCCTACCAGCAGGCGTTTGGGGTGGCCGGTGGGCCGTGGGCCATGACGCCGACCGGCGCGCTCTACGACGGATCCAGCGTGATGGGCCTGTTCGAGCGGATGGACCCGCTACAGATGCTGGCCGGGGTCCAGAACGCGCTGATCCAGAGCCTGGTCGGCCCGTGGGCCGACGTTGCGGCCGGCGGCGGTGCCCTCACCGCCGGTGACATCAGCACCATCACCGGCATCACCGATTTCCTGCAGACCATCACCGGCTATGACCTGATCAACTCCATCGACCAGTTCCTGATCACCGGCTGGAGCGACCTGGCCACTGCGCTGAACCTCGGCGACGTGCTGGGCCCCGACGCCCTGCTGAGCGGGGCGGCGGTGCCCGGCGACGGGCTGCTGGATCTCATCGGAGCGGGCTTCAGCATGGTTAACCTCTTCGGCGCGTAGCGCGTCACGCCTGGAGCAAAAGCCAGGTCGAATGTCGTCGATTTGACAACACGCGTTTTCTGAATGAAGGTCAACGCTTAGATCCACCTAATAGATTAATGTGATCTTGTCAGGTGGGGGTAATTGATCACCGATGACATATTCGAACTGACCTGGGAGGTCTGCAATGACGGTTAAGCGCGTGCATCCCCTGGGGGCGACCTTGTTGGCGGCGCTCTGCGCCGTCCTCCTCGGTATATCGTCGCTGCTGAGCCCCGCTCTGGCGTCCCGGGTCGAGAAGTTGATCGCCGATGTCGCGCTGCTGGCAGGCGAAGCGTGGATCATGACCGGCACCGGCCAAGCCGACCCCACAATCGGCAGCTACATGGACCTGGTGCGGGACTTCTACCTCCAACCCCTAACGCCGTGGTTCGCCGGACAGCCGACGTACGCCGGCTACGCGCTGAACGGCCTGACCACCCCCGAACAGTTCTGCCCGATCGTCTGCCAACCGCTGCCGGTCCCGCAGCTGAACTTCGGGGACTCGCTGGCGGCGGGGGTCGCCAACCTCGAGGGTGCGATCCGTCCGCAGCTGGAGGCCGGTGACGAAGTCACGGTGTTCGGCTACTCGCAGAGCGCCGTGATCTCCACCCTGGCGATGCACAACCTGCTCGCCAACGCCCCTGGCGGCGACTATGACCCGCTGAACCTGCACTTCGTACTGATCGGCGACCCCAACAACCCGATCGGCGGCATGCTCACCCGGCTGAACTTCCCGGATGGGTTCGACGGGAGCATGCAGCACATTCCGTTCCTGAACATCCCGCTGGGTATCGACCCGACCCCGACCGCTCCGTTCGCAACCGACATCTACAGCACCGAATACGACGGCTGGGCCGTCTTCCCGCAGGACCCCACCAACCTGCTGGCTGTCCTCAACGCGATCATGGGTATCGGCGCGGTCCATGGCGCCTACTTCGGCGACAACCTCGCCAACGCCATCGACCTCGGCACGATCGGCAACACCAACTTCTATGTGCTGCCTGAGCAGCTGCCCATCCTCGGACCGCTCTACGGGCTCGGCGACATCGGCAAGTTCGCCGCTGACGCGCTGGCGCCCATCCTGAAGACGGTCATCGACTGGTCCTACGGCAACCCCGGTGCCCCGGACGCCGGAATCACCGTGAACGGCGTCGACCCGATCGGCGCGGCCGGTGCCTGGGCGGTCACCGCGACCGGCCAGCTGTCCGAAGACACCGGTGCCGCCGGGTTCCTGCTACGGATGGACCCGCTGCAGATGCTGGCCGGCCTGCAATACGCCGGTGTGCAGAGCCTGATCAACACGGTCAACAACCTGTTGGACTACATCGGGCAGGGCCCGCTGTCGGACTCGTTCGTCGAGACGCTGCTGTCGGGCTACAACCTGACGCTCGGCCTGGACCATACGCTGCTCACCGGCTGGCAGGACCTGGCCACCCAGTGGAACGTTCTCGACGTGCTGGGTCCGGACGCCGTCTTCAACGGCGCGCCGCTGATCTCCGCCCAGCCGCTGCTGGACCTGCTCGGGGTGGGCTTCAGCCTGATCAACCTGCTCGACGCGTAACCCGATGCAGCACCGACGCTCGCTGGGAGCAGCACTGCTCGCGGCGGCGTCGGTGCTCTCGGTGACCTGCGGGCCGGCGGTGCGGGGACTCGGTGCGGCAGATCGGCCGAACGTTGCGCTGGCGGGCAACGAAGGCTGGATCATGGGGCCGACCAGCATTCCCGACCCAGGCGTCGGCGGCTACCTGGACGCGGTGTTGGACCTGTTCCTGCAGCCGGTCTCGCCATGGTTTCCGGGGCAGCCGACGTTCCCCGGCTACGACTTCGAGGGCTTGATCACCCCCGAGCAGTTCTGCCCGCTGGTGTGCCTGCCGCCGCCCAATCCCTACCTGACGTTCGCCGAGTCGGTAGCCCGCGGCGTGGAGATCCTGCACACCGCTGTTGTGCCGCAACTGACCAATGGCGACGACGTCACGGTGTTCGGCTACTCGCAGAGCGCCACCATCTCCACCCAGGAGATGATCAACCTGCTCGCGGCCGGACCCGGCGAGGTCGGTAGCGGGTATGACCCGGCCAACCTGCACTTCGTACTGATCGGCAACCCCAACAACCCGCTCGGCGGCGTCCTGACCCGCTTCCCGGCGTACCCCCTGTTGGGCGACCAGCCGGTGCACCTGCCGTTTCTGGGCATCCCGTTGAGCATCGGGGCGACCCCGACCAGCGGGTTCGACACCGATATCTACACCGGTGAGTACGACGGCCTGGCCAACTTCCCGCAGGACCCGGCCAACCTGCTGGCCATGATCAACGCGCTGATCGGCACGGCGACCGTGCATTTCTCCTACATCGACTTTGACAACCTGGCCGACACCATCGATCTCGGCAGGGTCGGAGACACCGACTTCTACCTGATTCCCCAGCAGCTGCCGATCCTGTGGCCGATCTACCAGCTCGGCGACGTCGGCAAGGTCCTCGGGGATGGGCTGGCCCCGATGCTCAAACTCGTCATCGACTGGGGCTACGGCAATCCGGGTGACCCGTTCGTCGGCGTCAATGGCACCGATGCCGTCGGGCCTTGGGCCGTCACCGCCGGCGGCCAGTTGGCCGACGGCTCCGATGTAGCCGGCTTCCTACTACGGATGGACCCGCTGCAGATGCTGGCCGGCCTGCAGTACGCCGCGCTGCACAGCTTCGTCGACCCGGTCAATGACCTGTTGGGTTTCGCCGCGCAGGCCCCGCTGTCGGATTCGTTCGTCGATGCGCTGTTGACCGGCTACCACCTCACCAATGCCGTGGACGCCCATCTGCTCGATGCGTGGAACGACCTGGCTGTGTCGCTGAACGTCGCCGATTGGCTGGGCCCCGACGCCGTCTTCAATGGGGAGCCGTTGATCTCGCTGGCACCGATGCTGCAGATGGGCGCGGTGGTCTTCGAGATCCTCAACTTCCTCGGCGCATGACCCGTAGGGTCCCAGGCGTGAAGGTGTGCGTCGTCGACCACCCGTTGGCCGCGGCGCGGTTGACCGCACTGCGCGACGAGCGCAGCGGCAGCGCGGCGTTCCGGTCGGCGCTGCGTGAGCTGACCTGGATGCTGGTCTACGAGGCCACCCGCGACGCGCCCTGCGAAGACATCGTCGTGCGGACCCCGCTGACCGACACCGGTGGGGCGCGGCTGGCGCGGCCACCGCTGCTGGTCCCGGTGCTGCGCGCCGGACTGGGCATGGTGGACGCGGCGCATGCCCTGATTCCCGAAGCCGACGTCGGGTTCGTCGGGGTGGCGCGCAACGAGGCCACCCACCAACCGGTTCCGTACCTGGCATCGCTGCCGGCGGACCTGCGCGGCACACCGGTCATGGTCCTCGACCCGATGCTGGCGACCGGCGGCTCGCTGGTGCACACCCTGGGACTACTGGTCGATCGCGGCGCAACCGACATCACCGTGTTGTGCGTGGTGGCGGCACCGGAAGGCGTTGCGGCACTGGAGCAAGCGGCACCGGCGGTGCGGCTGTTCGCCGCCAGCATTGACGACGGACTGAACGAGGACGCCTATATCGTGCCGGGCCTGGGCGATGCCGGCGACCGCCAATTCGGGCCGCGCTGAAATCCCGACTGTCACACCCGTAACCGGCGGGCGAGTATGTGATTATTGCCCGCCTTTGAGCGACAAACGTTGTTGCCTTGGCGGAGTTAGCCCCCTCGACGCCCGTTGTCGCTCAAAGGCGGGCAAACATCACACCCCGTCGGGCTGGTTGCAGGTGAGTCGGGTGCGGCGGTTGGTAACGAATAGGGCGAATGAGCGCTACCAGGAGCGGACCGCATCGGCGACGGCCTGACACACCCGCTGCGCCTCGGTGCGGTCCCCGGCAAGGTCATCCGACGGCGGCCGAGCCACCTCGAGATAGCACTTGAGCTTCGGTTCGGTACCCGACGGTCGCACCACCACCCGTATCGCGGTGCCGTCGTGCTCACCGGCGAACTCGAGCGCGTCGGTGACCGGTCCGGCGCGGTGCAGCAGATCGGTTGCGGTGACGGCGAATCCGGCCAGTGTCGCCGGTGGATCAGCGCGTAGCCGGGCCATCACGGCGGCGGCCTCGGCGGGACTGGCGACCCGACGGGACACCGCCTCAGTGACGTGCACACCGTGCCGGCGGGCGAGCTTGTCCAGCGCTTCGGGAACGGAGCTGCCCCGACTCGCCAGCGCTGCCACCAGATCGCAGGCCAGCACCGCGGCGCTGATGCCGTCTTTGTCGCGCACCGCGTCCGGGTCAACGCAGTAGCCGATCGCCTCCTCGTAGGCGTAGACCAAGGTGGCGCCGGGCAGGTCATCATCGGCGCGCGCCAGCCACTTGAATCCGGTCAGCGTCTCGACATGGCGGGCGCCGTAGTGCTGCGCGATGCGCACCAGCATTCGTGACGAGACCACGCTGCTGGCCACCACAGCGCCAGCCGCCCTACCCGCGGGCAGCCGCGACAGCAGGTAATCGCCTAACAGCCAACCGGTTTCGTTGCCGGTCAGCATCCGCCAGCCATCCGGGCCGCCGATGCCGACCGCGCATCGGTCGGCGTCGGGGTCCAAGGCGATCGCGACGTCGGCGTCGACCTCGGCGGCCAACGCCAGCAGTGCGTCGGTGGCACCGGGTTCTTCCGGGTTGGGGAATGCCACGGTGGGAAAGTCTGGATCGGGGTCGAACTGGTTCGTCACCGGGTGAATGTCGGCAAACCCCGCGGCGCGCAGCGCCTCGACCGCCACCGTGCCGCCGACGCCGTGCAGCGGTGTCAGCGCCACCCGAACCCGGCCGCCGTGCCGTCGCACCGCAGCGGCCCGCCCGATGTAGCGCGCGATGAGATCATTTCCGGCCGGCGCCACGGGGCGCCGGGCGATCGCGTCGGCCGGGGGAGCAGCGGCCATCGCCGCTTCGATCTCGGTGTCGGTCGGCGAGACGATCTGCATACCGCCGTCGAAGTACACCTTGTAGCCGTTGTCGGTGGCCGGGTTGTGCGAGGCGGTGATCTGGATGCCGGCCGCCGCACCGGTGTGGCGCACCGCGAACGCGACCACCGGCGTCGGACACGGCTGAGGGATAAGCAAGACCGAAAACCCCGCGGCAGCAAGCACTTCGGCTGTCGCGATGGTGAATTGCGCCGAGCCGTGACGTGCGTCGCCGCCGACCACCACGGTCGAACCCGTTCGGTGATGTGCGCTGAGTACCTGGGCCACCGCCCAGCTGGCGCGCAGCACCACGGCGAGGTTCATCGCGTCCGGTCCGCCCCGTACCGGTCCACGCAGCCCGGCGGTGCCGAACCGCAGCGGTGCCGCGAACCGGGCGGCCAACTCGCCGGGGCCGCACGCTTGGAGCTCCGTGGCGGTCACCGGGTCGGGGTCGTGGGCAATCCACTCCTCGGGGGTCACCCGTCGATTGTGGCAGGGGGTCAATCGAAGGCAGTCGAGACAGCAAGTGTACAGGTGTCAATTACTTGATACGATGCTCCCGTTTACGTCCCGATTGGACGATGGAGTGTCGTTGAGTCCATTGACAGCCCCGGCCGCGAGTCGCTCGATATCCCTGACGCTGCGTGACTCGGCGGCCGTGCCGATCGCCATGGTGGTTGCCGTTGCGGCCGCCGTGCACGGGGCCTTCGCGATGAACTACGGCTGGCACCCAGACGAGTTCTACTACGTGATCTGCGGACAGCACCCGGCCTGGGGATACTTCGACCACCCGCCGCTGGTGCCGCTGCTGGCCAGGGTGGCGGCCCTGGGCGGCCTGCTGGGGCTTCGGTTGTCGGCCATCGCGATACACCTGGGCTGCATAGTGTTGGCGGCGCTGTTGGCCGCCGAACTCGGCGGGCGGCGCGTCGCCCAGGCCATCACCGCGGCCGCCGTCGCGGCCAGCCCGCTGTTCATGGGCGCCGCGATGTTTTTCGGCACCACCGTGGTCGACCAGCTGATCTGGATCGCGGTGCTGCTGCTGGTGACGCGGGCGCTGCGGATCGGCACCGTGCTGGCCTGGCTGCCGGCCGGCGTGGTGGCCGGTATCGGGCTGGAAGCCAAGCAGACGGTCGCGTTGCTGCTGATTGGTATTGGGGTCGGTCTGGCGATCTTCCGGCGCGACGCATTGCGCACGGCCGGACCATGGCTGGCCGGCGCCGTGGCGGTGGCGATGGCGGTCCCGAACCTGATCTGGAACGCCGCCCACGGCTGGCCGAGCCTGACATTCGCCCACGCGATGTCGGTACGGATGGGCGGCCCGGCGGGATCGCTGACCCAGCTACCGCTGCTACTGCTGCTGTACGCCGGACCGCTGCTGGTGCTGCTGTGGGCGATCGGAGTGCGCTGGCTGGCGTCCGACGAGGCCCGCGAGTTCCGCTGGATCCTGGTGGTGCCGGTGGTGGTGTTGGTGCTGTGCGTCCTCACCGGCGGTCGCTGCTACTACGCCGGGCCGGTGCTCGCGGCGCTGTTCGCCGCCGGAGCGGTGCGTATCGAAGCCGAGGATCCCGACCGGCCGCCGCGCGGCTGGGCGATTGCGCTGCTCGCGCTGTTCGCCGGCGCGGTGGTGTTCTGCCTGCCGGTGCTGCCGCCGGCGCACGCCACAACACTGCGCAAAGTCAACCCCATCCCGATGGAGACCTACGGGTGGCCGCGATTCGTCGACGAGGTGGCAGCCGCCGCGGCATCGCTGCCCGACGACGTGCCGATCTTCACCAGCAACTACGGCGAAGCCTCGGCGCTGCGCATCCTCGGACCGGCGGCCGGTATCAACCGTCCGGTGGTCAGCGGCGACAGCAGTTACGCCCAGTGGGGCCCGCCGGCCGGCAGCCCCGACACCGTGCTGTGCGTCGGGCGATTCCCGGTCCTGAAGTTGACCCAGTATTGGCGACACGTCACCTACCTGACATCGATCCGGTTCCCCACCGGGCTGCGCAACGGCGAGAGTGCCGCGAAGGTCTTCCTGTGCCAGCAGCCGGTGGGCAGCTGGGCGGCGATGTGGCCGGGGATGCGGCACAGCTCCGGCGTGAGCTACTGAGCTGCGGGAGCAGGCAGCCGGTCGATCACGTCGGCCAGCAGTGTGCCCATCCGGGCCGCAGATTCCCGACCCGCCGCCAGCACCTCAGCGTGGCTGAGCGGCTCGCCGGTGATCCCGGCCGCCAAGTTGGTCACCAGCGATAGGCCCAGGACCTGGGCACCGGCCGCCCGGGCGGCGATCGCCTCGTGCACGGTCGACATGCCGACCAGGTCGGCGCCCAGGGTGCGTAGCATCCGGATTTCGGCAGGGGTCTCGTACTGTGGACCGGCCATCCCGGCGTAGACGCCCTCGGCGAGGGTGGGGTCCACTTGGTGAGCCAGCGCGCGCAGCGACGGAGTGTAGGCATCGACCATGTCGACGAAGTGCGCGCCCTCAAGGGGGGAGCGCCCGGTCATATTCAGATGGTCGCTGATCAGCACCGGTTGGCCGACGTGGTAGCTGGTCCGCAGGCCGCCGGCCGCGTTGGTCAGCACCACGGTGGTGGCCCCCGCCGCGACGGCCGTGCGTACCGGGCGGACGACGTCGGCGAGCTGATGGCCCTCGTAGGCGTGGATCCGGCCGACCAGCACCAGCACCCGGTGCGCGCCGATCTGGATGGACACCAGCTCACCGGTGTGGCCCGCCGCCGTCGGCGTGCTGAAGCCGGGCAGGTCGGCCATCGGCAGGGTCGCGGTCGCGGTGCCGAGGGCCGCCACCGCGGGCGCCCAGCCGGAACCGAGCACGACCGCCACGTCGTGCGTCTGCACGCCGGTGCGCCGGGCTACTACCCCTGCTGCCTGCGTTGCCAGCGGTACCGTCACAGGCACTGAGTTTAGTAGCGTGCCGCGATGGGATAATGCCTGAATGTCTCCAACTCCCGTGTCGCACGCCGTCGAGGCGTGGCTGGCAGCCCACGCCGAGGAATTGGTGGCGTGGCGACGGCATCTGCACCGCCACCCGGAGTTGAGCCGGCAGGAGTTCGCCACCACCCAGTTCGTCGCCGAACGTCTCGCCAGCGCTGGACTCAACCCCAAGGTATTACCCAGCGGAACCGGTTTGACCTGCGATTTCGGCCCGGAGGACGGGCCTCGCGTCGCGTTGCGGGCCGACATCGACGCCTTGCCGATGACCGAACAGACCGGCGCGCCGTATGCCTCGCTGGTGCCGGGGGTGACGCACGCGTGCGGCCACGACGCGCATACCGCGATCCTGTTGGGTGCGGCGCTGGCGCTGGCATCGGCGCCGGAGTTGCCGGTCGGTGTGCGGCTGGTGTTTCAGGCCGCTGAAGAACTGATGCCGGGCGGCGCGATCGACGCGATCGCCGCGGGTGTGCTCAGCGGGGTCAGCCGCATCTTCGCGCTGCACTGCGATCCGCGCCTGGAGGTCGGCCGGGTGGCCACCATTGCGGGGCCGATCACCTCGGCGGCCGACACCATCGAGATCACTGTTAACGGTCCCGGCGGACACACGTCGCGACCGCACCTGACCGCCGACCTGGTCTACGGGCTGGGCACGCTGATCACCGGGCTGCCCGGCGTGCTGTCCCGGCGCATCGATCCGCGCAACAGCACGGTGATGGTCTGGGGCGCAGTGAATTCCGGTGTCGCAGCCAACGCCATACCGCAGTCGGGGCGGCTGGCCGGTACGGTGCGCACGGCCAGCCGGGACACCTGGGTGGCGATGCAGAGCATCGTCGAGGAAGCGGTGGCGTCCCTGCTGGAGCCGCTGAACATCGAGCACACGCTCAACTACCACCGCGGAGTGCCGCCGGTGGTCAACGAAGCGGCGTCGACGCGGATGCTGACGCACGCGATCGAGGCCATCGGGCCCGAGGTGCTGGCCGAGACCCAGCAGTCCGGCGGCGGGGAAGACTTCTCCTGGTATCTGGAGCAGGTCCCGGGTGCCATGGGCCGGCTCGGGGTGTGGCCGGGCAGCGGGCCGCAACTGGATCTGCACCAGCCGACGTTCGACCTCGACGAGCGGGCGCTTGCGGTCGGGGTGCGGGTGATGGCCGGCGTCGTCGACCAAGCCGGGGCGCTGTAAAGCCCCCTCTCTTACTACGCCCACTCGCGCCAAAAAAGCTAAGACCCGGGGCCGATGTTGCGGGCCGGGCGGGTCTGTAGATTGCGCACGTATTCTTCTGGGGCACCGGCGATCTGGGCGGCTTCGGCCACCACACCCAGGTAGCGCGCCGACGGCAGTCCGCGCTCCCAGGCGTCCACCACATACAGCCAGGCCAGCACCGGCGCGGGCGCACCCTCGACCGGGTCGGAGGTGATCCCGTCCACTCGGTCCACCCGACAACGGATCTTCTTGTGGATTCCGAATTCCGAGCCTTCCCAGCTGTCCATGTTCTTCTCGTCCTCGGGCGTCACGTCGTAGAGGACGACGAAAACACTCGAGTCCGGGTCCTCGACCACGGTCGCCAGGGCGCCTTCCCAGCCGATGTCCTCGCCGGCGAACGTGAGTCGCCAGCCGTGCAACCAGCCGGTGCCGGTCATCGGGGAGTGTGGGGCCCGCTGCAGCATCTGTTCGGGATGCATGTTCGACCCGTAGGCGGCGTAGAGCGGCACGGCAGAAAGCTTAAACGCCGCGCCCCGGATAGGTTAGTCGCTGTGACTTCTCCCTCGACGCGCATCGTGATCGTCGGCGGTGGCCCGGCCGGCTACGAGGCGGCGCTGGTGGCGGCGGCCAAGGGCCCGGAGGCGGTGTCGGTGACGGTGGTCGACGCCGATGGCATCGGCGGCGCCTGCGTGTTGTGGGACTGCGTGCCATCCAAGACCTTCATCGCCTCGTCGGGGGTGCGTACCGAGCTGCGCCGCGCCCCGCACCTGGGTTTCGACATCCACTTCACCGACGCCGAGATCGAGCTGGACAAGATCCACGAGCGGGTGAAATCCCTGGCCGCGGCGCAATCCGATGACATTCGCACTCAACTGCTCAACTCCGGCGTCGAGGTCATTGCCGGCCGCGGGGAGCTGATCGACCCCGAACCCGGCCTGGCACATCACCGAGTCCGGGTCACCGAGCAGCACGGCGGTTCAGCGAGGCTCGACCAAGGAGAGGCGAAGCTGGGACCGCCGCATGAGTCCGGCGGTTCAGCGAGGCTCGACGAAGGAGAGGCGAAGCTGGGACCGCCGCATCAATCCAGCGGTGCGCAACGCGTGCTGGACGCCGACGTGGTGTTGATCGCCACCGGAGCGAGCCCGCGCACCCTGCCCGGTGCGGAGCCGGACGGCGAGCGGATTCTGACCTGGCGCCAGCTCTATGACCTGCACACGCTGCCCGAGCACCTGGTGGTGGTGGGTTCCGGCGTCACCGGCGCGGAGTTCGTCAACGCCTATACCGAACTGGGCGTCAAGGTGACGGTGGTGGCCAGCCGTGACCGGGTGCTGCCGCACGAGGACCCCGACGCCGCCCGGGTGTTGGAGAGCGTGTTCGCCGAGCGCGGTGTCACCCTGGTCAAGAATGCCCGGGCCGCCTCGGTGACCCGCGCCGGAGACGGGGTGCTGGTCACCATGGCCGACGGCCGCACCGTGTCGGGAAGCCACGCGCTGATGACGGTCGGCTCCGTGCCCAACACCTCCGGATTGGGCTTGGAGCGGGTTGGGATTGCACTCGGGCCGGGCAATTACCTGCAGGTGGATCGCGTGTCGCGAACGTCGGTGCCCGGCATCTACGCCGCCGGCGACTGCACCGGCCTGCTGCCACTGGCGTCCGTCGCGGCCATGCAGGGCAGGATCGCGATGTATCACGCGCTGGGCGACGCGGTCGCCCCGATCCGGCTGCGTACGGTGGCGGCCGCGGTGTTCACCCGCCCCGAGATCGCCGCGGTGGGGGTGCCGCAGTCCCAGATCGATGACGGGACGGTGCCGGCCCGCACGGTCATGCTGCCGTTGCAAACCAACGCCCGGGCCAAGATGAGCCGGATGCGCTACGGGTTCCTCAAGCTGTTCTGCCGACCGGCCACCGGAACGGTGATCGGCGGCGTGGTGGTGGCCCCGATTGCCTCCGAGCTGATCTTGCCGATCGCGCTGGCGGTGCAGAACCGGATCACGGTCGCGGACCTGGCTCAGACGCTGGCGGTGTATCCGTCACTGTCGGGCTCGCTCACCGAGGCCGCGCGCCGGCTGATGACGCACGACGACCTGGACTGAGCGACGCGCGTCACACTCGGCCGGGGCGTCGGGCCACGTAGCCTGGCACACGTGAGCACGCTGGGACCGGACCAACGAGCACGAGCCTGGGAACAACTGGGCAGTGAGCAGTTCGACGTAGTGGTGATCGGCGCGGGGGTGGTGGGAGCAGGCTGTGCGCTCGATGCGGCCACCCGCGGCCTCAAGGTGGCACTGGTGGAGGCCCGCGACTTCGCCGCCGGGACGTCGAGCCGCAGTTCGAAGATGTTTCACGGTGGACTGCGCTACCTCGAACAGCTGGAGTTCGGCCTGGTGCGCGAGGCGCTGCACGAACGCGAGCTGTCGCTGACCACACTGGCACCGCACTTGGTTAAGCCGCTGCCGTTCCTGTATCCGCTGACAAGACGGTGGTGGGAGCGGCCGTATGTGGCCAGCGGGATCTTCCTGTACGACCAACTGGGCGGGGCGAAATCAGTTCCCGCGCAACGGCATCTGACTCGGGCCGGGGCCCTGCGGCTGTGCCCGGGGTTGAAGCGCAGCGCGTTGATCGGCGGCATCCGCTACTACGACACGGTCGTCGACGATGCCCGTCACACCCTGACTGTCGCACGCACGGCGGGGCACTACGGGGCGGTCATCCGCACCTCCAGTCAGGTCGTCGCGCTACTGCGCGAAGGCGACCGAGTGACCGGGGTGCGGGTCCGCGATTCCGAGGATGGTGACGTCACCGAGGTCCAGGGGCACGTCGTGGTCAACGCCACCGGGGTATGGACCGATGAGATCCAGGCGCTGTCGCGCCAGCGCGGCCGGTTCCACGTCCGGGCCTCCAAGGGCGTGCACATCGTGGTGCCGCGGGACCGGATCGTTTCGGAGGCGGCGATCATTCTGCGGACCGAGAAGTCGGTGCTGTTCGTCATCCCGTGGGGCACGCACTGGATCATCGGCACCACCGACACCGACTGGAATCTGGATCTGGCGCACCCTGCGGCCACCAAGGCCGATATCGACTACCTCCTGACCCACGTCAATACCGCGCTGGCCACGCCGCTGACCCACGCCGACATTGAGGGCGTGTACGCCGGGCTGCGGCCGCTACTGGCAGGGGAGAACGACGACACCTCGAAGCTGTCGCGGGAGCATGCGGTGGCGGTTCCGGCGCCGGGTTTGGTGGCGATCGCCGGCGGCAAGTACACCACCTACCGGGTGATGGCCGCCGACGCGATCGACGCCGCCGCCGAGTACATCCCGACGCGGGTGGCGCCCTCGATCACCGAGAAGGTGCCGCTGTTGGGCGCCGACGGCTACTTTGCGCTGGTCAACCAGGCCGAGCACGTGGGCGCCCAGCAGGGACTGCACCCCTATCGGGTGCGGCACCTGCTGGACCGTTACGGCTCGCTGATCCACGACGTCTTGGCGGTGGCCGACGGACAGCCGGATCTGCTGGACCCGATCGCCGAGGCGCCCACCTACCTGAAGGTGGAAGTCGCCTACGCGGCCGTCGCCGAGGGTGCACTGCACCTGGAGGACGTGCTGGCCCGGCGGACCCGGATCTCCATCGAGTACGCGCACCGCGGGGTGAACTGTGCGCGTGAGGTCGCCGAGGTGATGGCCGCGGTGCTCGGCTGGGACGACGACGCCGTCGACCGGGAGGTGGCCAACTACACCGCCCGGGTGGAGGCCGAGATCCTGTCGCAGGAGGAGCCCGACGACGCGTCGGCGGATGCGTTGCGCGTGAGCGCCCCCGAGGCGCGGGCCGAAATACTGGAACCCATTCCGCTTACCTGAACACGGGGGATCTGATCCATCGCCCTGGATTCGATTCGAAGAATCTTTCCGGGCATTTAGGCTGATATAAGCATTCGCATGTGTTTGACACATATTTCTGGTGGGGCTACTTTCTGACCATGAGCTGGATCACAGGGGGATCCGGGCTTGAGGAAGGGGCGGCTCATGCCGGGTGGGATGACCGCCTTCCAGGGCGATCTGGGCATCTACGCTGATGCTCGGTGCCGGCTGAGCGGGTAGCAACCCCGCTCCCACAAGCCGCATCGGCCACAACCCCCCGACGGTTGTGGCCGATGTGTCGTTGTGCGCCCGATGCGGGCTGGGCGCCGCTGACCTGGCGGAATGACTGCCAGTCCCGGTACGGTGGGCACCATGTCCGCGCAGCCCTGTCGCACCGGAATGCGTGCGGTTGCGCTGCCGGCTGACGGAGATCTGCGGCCTCGGGGCACCAACGGCTACACCACCTGCTGGGGTAACAATGCCCACGGCAAACTTGCCGGCTGCCCACCGGCGCAGCACTGAACGACACCGTCTTTTGTCGAGGCCCGAGACCTCCGGCCCTCCCTCACCCGAATCGAAGGCCCTCTCTTGACCTCTGGTCGCCCCCCGCTTTTCGGCCGCGGATCTTCGGCCGAAGCCCGCCGACTCGCCGATGTGCTCCGCAAGGAGACCGTCGGTGGGGCGCTGTTGCTTGTCGCGGCTGCCGTCGCGATCGGGTGGGCCAACTCGCCGTGGTCGGCCGGCTATTACCGGATCGGCGACATCACTGTCGGCCCTCGCGCCTGGCATTTGCATCTTCCGGTGTCGACGTGGGCCGCCGATGGCCTGCTGGCGATCTTCTTCTTCGTGGTCGGCCTGGAGCTCAAGTACGAAGTGCTTGCCGGCGACCTGCGTGACCCGCGTCGAGCAGCGCTTCCCGTCGTCGCCGCGGTCGGTGGAATGATCATGCCCGCAGCGGTATTCCTCGCCGTCAACGCCCACGCCGGGGGCGGAGCGCTGCGGGGGTGGGCGATTCCCACCGCCACTGACATTGCCTTCGCCCTAGCCGTGCTGGCGGTGATCTCGTCACACCTGCCCTCGGCGCTGCGGACCTTCCTGCTGACCTTGGCTGTGGTCGACGACCTGTTGGCGGTGACCGTGATCGCGGTGTTCTACACCGATGACCTCAACCTCGCGGCTCTTGCGCTGGCGTTCGTCCCGTTGGCGTTGTTCGCGGTGGCGGCCCGGCGTTTCGGCAACGCCGCGGTGCTGCTTCCGTTGGCAGCAGCCACCTGGTATTTGGTCCACGAGTCCGGTGTGCACGCCACCATCGCCGGTGTCTTGCTCGGTCTGACGGTTCCGGTCCGCGAGTCGGGCAAGCGCGACACGTTGTTGCGGCATCGGCTGGACGCGAAGGACTTGGAGCACCGGATTCGCCCGCTATCCGCCGGCGTCGCGGTGCCGGTGTTCGCGTTCTTCGCGGCCGGAGTGACCGTTGGTGGGCTCCACGGCGTGGCCGCGACGCTGCACGATCCTGTCGCCATCGGAATCGCCGCCGGCCTGGTCATCGGAAAGGCTGTCGGCATCGCCGGTGCCGCTGTGCTGACCGCCGCGTTGACCCGAGCCGAACTCGACACCTCGCTGAAGTGGATCGATGTGGTGGCGCTGGGCTTACTCGGTGGCATCGGGTTCACGGTCGCACTGCTCATCGGCGATCTCGCCTTTGGCGACCCCGTCCGCCAAGAACACGCCAAATTGGGCGTGCTGATCGGCACTTTGACCGCAGCATTGCTGGCGGCGGTATTGCTGACCATTCGCGACCGTGCCTACGCCCGAGACGCGGACAGCGCGCCGTCCTTCGATCTCAAACTGCGATGACCCGCCGACGCCCCGCCCCGCTGCCGGTACGCGACGGACTGGGGCCCGCCCGGCTGCGTTTGCACGGCGGTCCGGTCGCTGCCGAGCTGCGTACCCGGTTCGGTACGGCTGCTGCGGCGAAAGTGGCTGCCGGCGAAGTGGTTACCGCGTCTGGGGCGGTGGTCGACGAGACCACGGTGCTGCCGGCCGGGTCGCACATCTTCTGGTATCGCGACCTGCCCGACGAGGTTCCGGTGCCCTTCGACATCCCGGTGCTGCACCGTGACGCGGACCTGGTGGTGGTCGACAAACCGCACTTCCTGGCGACCATGCCGCGCGGCGGCCATGTGGCCCAGACCGCGCTGGTACGGCTGCGGCGCAAGCTGGATCTTCCGGAGCTGAGCCCGGCGCACCGGCTGGACCGACTCACCGCCGGGGTGCTGATGTTCACCACCCGCCGAGAGCTGCGTGGGCCCTACCAGACCCTGTTCGCCCGTGGCGCGGTGCGCAAGCAGTACTTGGCGCGGTCCTCCGCCGAGCCGACCGTCGCGTTCCCGCAGCTGGTTCGCAGCCGGATCGTCAAACAACGCGGTTGCCTGCAGGCGCGCGAGGAACCGGGCGAGCCGAATGCCGAGACGCTGGTCGAGTCAGTGGGCGAGCGCCGCTACCGGCTCACCCCGCGCACCGGACGCACCCACCAGTTGCGCGTTCACCTGGCCTCACTCGGGCTGCCGATCGACGGCGACCCGCTGTACCCGCAGATCATCGACGTTGCCCCCGACGACTTCGCGCAACCCTTGCGACTGCTGGCTAGCCGGCTGGAGTTCGAAGACCCCATCACCGGCCGGCTGCGCGGTTTCGCGAGTGAACGCGACCTCGATGCGAACTGACTCCGGCCACCCGGGGTTTCGGCCGCGACCGTCCGGGGTACAGGAAGGCACGACCCGAGCAGAAGGAGTCTGATTCTGATGAAGGCACACAGCAAGATGACGATCGCGGTGCTCGGCAGCGCAGTCGCGCTGGTGGCAGCCGGTTGCAACGGCACCAAAGAAGAGCGGCCGAGCACCACCACAACCACCACGACGACCACCACCACGACTGAGACCACCATGGAACCGGTCCCAGGTGGGCCCGGACCGGAAAACCCGGGCGAGCCTGGTGGCCCTACCGGTGGGGGTGGCCCGGCGGGGGCAGCGGCACGATCCCCGGGGGCCCGACCGGCTGGGGCGGACCCGGCGGCGGCGGAGGTTGCGTGCCCGGTGTGGGTTGCGGCGGGTGGCCGTGATCGCCCAGCGCTTCGGGTGCTCAGTGCATTACCGCTGACATGACGGACACCAGAACCGAATCCGCTCGCCATTGCGGTCGGACGCCACCGCGGTACCGCATCGCCGACACGGCTGGCCGGCTCGGCCGTATACCCACAGCTGTCGGCCCGGTCGGGTGTCGCCGGTGGTGCACCGTGACCATCGCAACCTGTTGGCCCACAACATTTCGCGGGCCCGTGACACCAGCCGACCCGGATCATTCAGTTCTGCAACGGGTGTCGTCGGCAACCGGCCGACGACGAAGCACAACTCGTTGCAGTAGACGTTGCCGATCCCAGCCATCACCGTCTGATCCAACAGTGCCGATGCCAGCGGACGCTGCGGATCGGCGACCAGCCGGTCGGCGGCCACCGTCGGATTCCAGTCGGCGCCGAGCAGATCCGGGCCCAGGTGCGCGACGGGGTCGCCGTCATGGTGGCGTTCCAGTACCTCCAGCACGCCCAGATCGATACCGGTGGCGCGAACGGCTCCGGCCTCCAAGACGATTCGTACCCGATGATCGGCTGGGCTGTGTCTGGCAAGACTGTGTCTGGCAAGATGTCGACCCACTCGCCAACTGCCCTCCATCTTCAGATGCGAATGGATGCTGGCCGATCCGACGCGGATGAACAGATGCTTGCCGCGGCTGATCACCTCATCGACGCGCTCTCCGCTCAGGTCGACATCGGCGTATCGCGGGACCCGGATATCGCAGCGGGTCAAGGTTTTTCCCGTCAGCGCGGTGGCCAGCACCGTCGCGGTGTGAAAGACCGTGTCTCCCTCGGGCATCAGCGCATCCGCAATCCGCGCGGCGTGCGGGAGAATCCGGCCGCGGTCAACGCGTCCAGCGTCGGTGAATCGGTTAGCTCCAGTACCGGCACGCCGTCGATTCGCTCGATGAGAATCCCGTCGACCCGCCGGTCGGCGATCAGCTGAGTCAGCGCCTCGGCGGCGGCCCGCTGCGCTTCGGCGGCTTCGGCGAAATTCAGCAGTGTCCGGCCGCCCCGCTCGACGAACCACAGCAGTTCCCCGTCGACCAGGACTACCAGCGCGCCCGCCTTGCGGCCGGGTCGGGCCGTCCCCGGATGCGCCGGCCAGCTCAACGCCGCGCCGTACGGGTTGGCCGGGTCGGCGGCGGCCAGCACTACCGCCTGGTAGTCGGGACGGGTCGGGTCGACACCGTCGAGGTAGCCGCGCAGCCGGTCCACGGTGGAGGCCAGTGCGAACTGTGCGGCCCCCAACGACTCGATGAAATAGCCACGCTGGCATCGTCCGGCGTCCTCGAACGCGGTCAGTACCTTGTAGACGTTGGCGAAACCGCCTGGCACGGCCTCGGCGGCGACCGCGCCGCGGGTCAGCACGCCGTAGCGGTGCAGCAGCAGTTCGGCGGTGTGGTGGGCCCGCACAGTGGAATCCTCTTGCGGGGTAGGCAAAGCCGACCAGCGTCCGGCCACCGTCGGGTCGGCGGCGCGGGCAGCGGCGTGCGCCACACGGTAGCGACTGAGCCGGGGTGGGCGTCTGCTGCGGTGAGCCGGGGTAGCGCGCCGGGTGCCGGCCAGCACTGCGCGCACCGGAGCGAAGGTATCTCCGGTGACCCATCCCGACCAGATCAGCTCCCACAGTGCGCTTTTGAGTTCCGCCTCGCTCGCGTTACCGGACAGTTGGCGGAAGAAGTATGCACCGCCACCGCCGAGGGCATCCAGAATCTCGCGGTGGGCGTTGCCGAATTCGATCGGCGTCCCGGGTGCCAACGTCAGCGGCGCCGAATCCGCGGTGTGAAAGCAGATCCAACCGTCGGTGGCCGGTGCACTGCCCGCTGGCGCGCCCGCACCCGACCAGAGGACCTCCCCGGAGGCCAGCAGTTCGTCGAGCATGGCCGGTGCGTAGTCGCGCACCCGTGGGCCGAAGATCAACGGTTCGATCGCCGACGCCGGAAGTGCGACGCCGGCCAGTTGCTCGATCACTCCGGCCAGCCCGTCGACACCGGTGGAGGCTACGTCCAGAGTGCCGATCTGCTGCCAGGCCGGCAGGAAGCGCCCGTAGGCGGCGGGCGACACCGGCTCGATCGCTGAGCGCAGCGCGGCCAGTGACCGGCGCCGCAGGATTCGCAGCACCTCGGTGTCGCACCACTGTTCGCCGGGGGAGTCCGGGAAGTCGGTGAATTCGCCACGCACCACCCGTCCGTCGGCGGCCAGTCGACCCAGCGCATCGGCCGCCACCCGCACTCCCAGCCCGAATCGGTCTGCGGCCTGCCCGGTGGTGAACGGCCCCCGGGTGCGGGCGAAGCGGCCCAGCAGCTCACCCAGCGGGTCGGCGACCGGTTCGGTGAAGCCCGTCGGCACCCCGGGCGGCACCGCAACCCCGAGACCGTCGCGCAGCCGGCCGATGTCTTCGATCGCTACCCACCAGCGGGACCCGCCGAACGCCACCGTCAGCACCCGGCGGGCGGTCAGCAGATGTTCCAGCCAACCGCCCACCGCAGCGCCCGCGGCCCGGGCACTGACCTCTTCGGTGGTGAGCGGACCGAGCAGTCGCAGCAGATCAGCCACTCCCTCGGCGTCGCGGACGGCCCTCTCCGGCGTCAGATGCTGCAGTTGCTCGGTGACGAGTGCGATCACGGCGGTGTCGAGCAGTTCGCGCAGCTCGACCCGGCCCAGCAACTGCGCCAGCAGAGTTGGATCCAGCGACAAGGCCGCCGCGCGGCGCTCCGCCAGGGGGCTGTCGCCTTCGTACATGAACGCCCCGACGTAGCCGAACAACAACGACGCCGCGAACGGCGATGGGGTGGCGGTCTCGACCTGGGACACCCGCACCCGGCGTTGGGCGATCTGCGCCATCAGCGCTGTCAGCGCCGGGACGTCATAGACGTCCTGGAGGCATTCGCGCACGGTCTCCAGCACGATCGGAAACGTTGGGTATTTGCGGGCCACGTCGAGCAATTGGGCTGCCCGCTGGCGTTGCTGCCATAGCGGTGTGCGCCGGCCGGGGTGTCGGCGTGGCAACAGCAAGGCCCGGGCCGCGCATTCCCGGAACCGGGAGGCGAACAAGGCGGAGCCGCCTACCTCGGCGGTGACGACCGGCTCGATCTCGTCGGCGTCGAACACGAACAGTTCGGCGCCGGGGGCCTGGGCGCCGGAGTCGGTGTCGGGCAGCCGGACCACGATGCCGTCGTCGGAGGCCGTCGGCTTCTCGTCGATGCTGTAGCGGTCGCGCAACCGCCGGCCCACCGCCAACGCCAACGGCCCGTGCACGCGCAGCCCGTACGGTGAGTGCAGTACCACCCGCCAGTCACCGAGCTCGTCACGGAACCGCTCCACCACCAGCGTGGTGTCGGTGGGCATCGCTCCGGTGGCGGCGCGCTGATCGTCGAGCAGTCGCCTCAGGTTGTCGATCGCGTAGTCATCGAAACCCAAACCCGCGCAGCGCTTGTCGAACGAATCAGCGTCAAGGCCTGCTAATTCGCCGGTGAACGCACCGAGCGCCGCGCCCAGCTCGGCTGGCCGTCCGACACCGTCGCCGTGCCAGAACGGCAGCCGGCCCGGCTGGCCCGGGGCCGGCGTGACCAGCACCCGATCATGGGTGATCTCGGTGATCCGCCAGCTGGTGGCGCCCAGCGAGATCACATCGCCGGGGCGGGACTCATAGACCATCTCCTCGTCGAGTTCGCCTACCCGGGAAGGCTTCTCCGCTCCGGCCAAATAAACCGCGAACAGTCCGCGGTCTGGGATGGCTCCGCCGGAGGTGACGGCCAGCCGTTGCGCGCCGGGTCGACCGGTCAGGGTCCCGGTGTCGCGGTCGTAGACCAGCCGGGGCCGCAGCTCGGCGAATTCGGTGGACGGGTATTTTCCGGAGAGCAGATCAAGCGTTGCCTCGAAAACACCGCGCGACAAGGTGGCGAACGGAGCGCTGCGGCGCACGGTGTCGAACCAGGCTTCGGCGTCCAGTGGCTCCAGCGCGGCCGCGGCCACCGTGTGCTGGGCCAGGATGTCCAGCGGGTTGGCTGGGACTGTCAGGGTTTCGATCTGGCCGGCCAGCATGCGCTGTACCGCGACGGCGCATCCGATCAGATCGGTGCGGTGTTTGGGAATCAATACGCCCGAGGAGATCTCGCCGACCTGATGCCCGGCCCGACCGACGCGCTGCAGGCCGCTGGCCACCGACGGTGGCGCCTCGATCTGGATAACCAGGTCGACCGCGCCCATATCGATACCCAGCTCCAGGCTCGAGGTGGCCACGACTGCGCGCAGCCGTCCGCTCTTGAGGTCCTCTTCGACGTCGGCTCGGGTCTGCAGCGACACCGAGCCGTGGTGTGCCCGCGCCAGTGGCGCCGTCGCCTCCTCGGTGTCAACGTAGCGCTCCGCGTGAATCTCGTTGAGCCGCCCAGTCAGCCGCTCGGCGAGCCGCCGCGAGTTGGCGAATACGATCGAGGTCCGGTGGGCTTCGATCAGGTCGACGATGCGTTCTTCGACCTCGGGCCAGATGGTGCCCTCGGCCGGATTGGCCATGTCGGGCACGGGAACCTGAACTGTCAGGTCGAACGTCTTGGCGGCCGGGGGAGTCACGATCGTCGTGGGGGACTGTCCGGACAGAAATCGGGCGACCTCTTCGGCGGGGCGCACCGTGGCGCTCAACCCGATCCGCTGGGCGGGCCGCTCGAGCATCGCGTCGAGGCGCTCCAACGACAGTGCCAGGTGGGCACCGCGCTTGGTTGCAGCCACCGCGTGTACCTCGTCGACGATCACCGTGCGGACCCCGGTCAACGTCTCCCGGGCCGCCGAGGTCAGCATCAGAAACAGCGACTCGGGGGTGGTGATCAAGATGTCGGGCGGCTTGGCGACCAGCTCGCGGCGCCTGGCCGGGGACGTGTCACCGGATCGCACTCCCACGGTGATGCCGGGAGTGGGCAGCTCGCGTTGTGCGGCCATCCGGGCGATGCCGGCCAACGGGGTGCGCAGGTTGCGCTCGACGTCGACGGCCAGTGCCTTGAGCGGCGAGATGTAGAGCACTCGGGTGCCCTGACCTGGATGTGCGGTCAGTTGGTCCAGCGCCCATAGGAATGCCGCGAGCGTCTTGCCGGACCCGGTCGGCGCGACCACGAGCGTGTTGTGGCCGTCGGCGATCGCCGACCAGGCCTGCTCCTGGGCCGGCGTCGGCGCCGTGAAGGTGCCGGTGAACCAATCCCGGGTCAGCGCCGAGAACCGAGCCAGTGGCGCTGGCGTTCCTTGGACTTGTGGGCTCACCCAGCCATGGTGCCAAGTTCGGCGCCCGAATGCTCCCGGGCTGCGGTTTTGTGCTGGTCGTCGCCGGGTATCCGGCACTGGTGACTTCGGTGACCGGAGGCGGCGATGATCATTCTGGATGACGGGGCAACGACTGTCCGGCCGATATTCGCCGATGCGCAGCCACGCGCGGCGGGAACGGTCGAAGCGCTGCCCCGCGATTGGACGTGGACGAACTGGGCGTTGTCGTTGCTGACCGCGCCGGCCGCCGCGCTGCTGATGGCCTTCGCGCTGGCCAGGGTGTCCGGCTCCGCGCTGTGCAACAAGGTGGCGTGCCCCGAGCTCAAGGTGAACGGCGCGTTGTTCGGCGTGCTCTACCACGGAGCGGCGGTTATAGCGGCCATGACGTTGTTTCTCGCCTTCTTCCTGGCGACGCACCGCGGCGGGATCATCGTCTGGGCGTGCGGGTGGGCCTTGCTGTTGGCTGATCTGGCGGTCTTGGTCGCGGTGTTTTGATGGACCTCTACGGCGGGCGCTGAACCGCTCTCAGTTGGCGATAGCCCATTGCGGCTGAGGCAATTCCGGTGTCATGTACCCGACACCGCGGACCGTATCGATGATCGACTCGTGGTCGGCGCCGAGCTTGGCGCGCAAGCGTTGCACGTGAACGTCGACTTTGCGACGGCCGCCCTCGCCGCCCCAGATCTCGTGCAGTAGTCGGGCACGGGTGAATGCTTGGCCAGCATGCTGTACCAGATAGTTGAGCAGTTTGAATTCGGTGAGCGTGAGGTCGAGATCGCGATTTGACAGCGACGCGGTGAAGCTGTCCGGGTGGATGACCAGAGCGCCGAATTGCAGCTTGTTGTAGGTGGATTCGCGCCGACGGGCCAAGGCCAGTCGTAATCGCGCGTTCGCCTCGGCGGGACCGGCGGCCGCGATCAGGACATCATCGACGTGCCAGTCGAGGCCGACCGCGGCGAAGTCTTCGGCGGCAACGAAGGCCAGCACGACAGCAGACGGCTCCCAGGTGCCGAGTTTGCGGCAGCTCTCCCGCGCTGTCGGCACGTCAGTACAGCCGTCCACCAGAACGGCTTTCACGCGCCGGTAATTGGTTCGGGCGGTGGCCGACAGTGGACAGCGGACGATCGAATGCCCGAAGGCGCCCAATCCCGACAGTGACTGCGTGAATTCGTCACGGTCGGTCAGTAACAGGATCTCCATGGCTTGGCTCCAACCCGTGGATGATTTTCTGTCTCAAGGCGTTTACTACCCGTTGCGCCCATGAAATAACCCCGCTCACGTAGCGACAGGCCCGGCCCGCCAGGCGGACCGGGCCTGCCCTCCCATCGGGCTACTGGCGAGACTGTTCGCGCGCCTCGGCTGCCTTCGCGGCGGCGCGGGCCGAGTCGGCCTCGGCTTGATGCTTGGCGGCGTCACGCTGCGCTTCGCCTTTGTCCTGCTGTGCCCGGCCCTCGCGGACCAGCTCATCGTTGCCGGTCACGGCCCCGAATGCTTCCTTGGCCTTGCCCTTGACGCCCTCCACGGCGCCTCGGATGCCGTCTTCGGTGGCACTTTTCTTGTCGTCTGACATATGTCCTCCCTTCGTGATGCGACAGACCCGCACAATGTCCGGGCCCACCACAACGGCAAGGCTTCCCGAGTCGCCGTGGGCCCAAACGTCGACCCAACCGAATGAATCGCCTTGACGCAGAGCTCATCAGCGCGGACGGTGGGAGATGTGGAATCGCGCACACCGTCGCGCTCTGCCCCCGGTGGCGATCGGCTGGGTCAGGAGGACCAGGAGGTCAGAGCGGCCGCTCGATTCGCCGGGCTGATCACCGCCATCGCGCTCGCATTTGTCGTGATAGCAGTGTTGTGGGTCGGCTCATGCGACCCGTTGTCAGCCACCGTGGGATGTGGAAGGCCCTACCGGACCGTCCTTGCCGTCGGGGCCCCGGCGATCCTGGCGGCCGGTGGGTCGCGCGCGTTTGTGCGCACGTATCGGGTGTGGCGCGCCCGGGGCACCTGGTGGGGCTGGCAGGGGGCCGGATGGTTCTTACTGACGTTGATGCTGGTCGTCTTGTTGATGAGTGCTGTGCCGATCATGGGCACTGGCTGATCGCGGGGGCGGCATCGATATCGCTGTTGCATGACTGTGAAAATCCTGTAAACGAGGCACCGCGCTCAACGTATCGGCATACGATAGTTTTGGGTCGCGGACGGGTGCACCACATATCGGTCTACTTCTGGAGCGGCTCCGGATTGCTGTTCAGGAGGGAGGAATCGCAATGGGTGACACTTTTCATGACCCCGTCGACCATGTCCGGACGACCCGGCCCCACGCGGGCCGCGCCATGATCGATGTCATGGGTTGGCCAGGCTATTCACTGCTGGTGGTGGGCATGGTGGCCGGAATCGGTTGCCTTGCCGCCTTCGGGACCGGTCATGACCGCCAGGGCGTGGAGGTCGCGGTCATCGCGGTGCTCGCCGCTGTTCTGGGCACGGTTTGGCTGCTGCTCGAGCATCGCCGGATCGGCAAGGTGAACCACCAGTGGCACTTGGCGCACGCCGATTTGCGCCAGCAGCCCTCCACGAGTTAACCCGAGGGGTCAAGTCGGCCCGGCCGGTGTTCCGGCCGGGCCGCGCTACGTCTACGTGATGACGACGTGCCGAAAACGATGATTGAGTTCCCCAGCGATCGGGTACAGACTTCCCATGACTGATCTCCGGGCAGCCGGCATGCGATGTTGACGGTGTCGGCTGAGGGCGGAATGCGCGAGGGTGCGTGCAGGCGAGGGTGGTGAGCAGTCGATTGACACGCAGCAGTAGTCTCGGTCCGATTTCGCCGGGAGGCCTCATGACCGACATTGACAGTGACCGGGCTAAGCGGTCGTGCAGCGAACGGGCCGTCGAACTGCGGGTTACGCCCAGGCTGGAAAGTCTGGCGGTGGTGCGCATGTTGGTCGGCGCGATCGCTACCTATGAGGATCTCGATGTCGACACCGTCGCTGATCTGCGGCTGGCGATCGATGAGCTGTGCACCCAGCTGATCCGTAGCGCTGCGCCCGGCGCGATGCTGACTGTCGTCATCGACCCGCACGACGACTACGTGACGATCCAGGCGTCGGCGGCCGGTGACGGGGCCGGCGTGCTGACCCCGGGAAGTTTCAGCTGGCATGTGCTCACTTCGCTGGTCGATGATGTCCAGACTTTCCGAGACGGGCATGAATCCAACGGTGCGGGTGAGGTATTCGGGGTCACGTTGACAACCCGCCGGGCGGACTCCGGGCGGTGAGTCCGCGTGCCGCCGGCGGCGGCTCACAGTCCGGATCGGAATACGCCGACGTCGGCGATATGTTTCGTGAACTCGCCCAATACGATGCCGACTCGCCGGACTTCCGTAACCGTAAAGACAAGATCGTGGAGCGGTGTCTGCCGCTGGCGGACCACATCGCTCGCCGATTCGAGGGGCGCGGAGAGTCACGGGACGACCTGGTCCAAGTAGCTCGGGTGGGACTGGTCAACGCCGTAACACGCTTCGACGTCGAGACCGGCTCGGATTTCGTCTCGTTCGCGGTTCCGACGATCATGGGCGAGGTCCGTCGCCATTTCCGCGACAACAGCTGGTCGGTCAAGGTTCCTCGCCGGCTCAAAGAGCTACACCTTCGGTTGGGGGTGGCCACAGCCGAACTGTCGCAACGCCTGGGGCGGGCGCCGACCGCCACCGAGCTCGCGGCCGAGCTCGAGTTGAGTCGCGACGAGGTGGTCGAAGGACTGGTCGCGGGCAGCTCATACAACACGCTGTCGATTGACGGCGGTGGCAGCTCGGACGAGGACGACGTCCGCTCGATCGCTGACACTCTGGGTGACGTCGATGCACGGATGGACCGCATCGAGGACCGAGAGGCGTTGCGGCCCTTGCTGGACGCCCTCCCGGAACGCGAACGCACCGTGCTGGTGCTGCGGTTCTTCGAGTCGATGACCCAGACCCAGATCGCCGAGCGGGTCGGGATCTCGCAGATGCACGTGTCGCGTTTGCTGGCCAAATCGCTGGCGAAGCTGCGTGATCAGCTGCAGTAGCCGTGTTCAGTGCAGCCCGGTGGATGCCCGACCACAACCGGCTCAGTTCGCGCGTAGTGATGGTCAAAACGGCTGATCTGGACCGCTTTCGGGGGGCCGCAGGTGCTCGACAGCGAAGTCCGCCGCTTGCGCTGTCATGCCGTTTGCCGCGTACGCCCCGTGTGCCGCACCATCGGCGCCCTCCGAGCAGACCGGATCGCCGGGCGCGCACAGGTCGATCGTCTTGGCGGCGTAGCCCGGGCCCATCGCCAGGGGCGGCGCGCCGATGGAGTTCAGGAACGCCGCCGACGGTTTTCCCAGCAGCGTCACGGCGGCGATGTGTCCGGCGGCCTCGGGCGGTAACGCGCCCCCGAGACCGCCGGCCGTCGGTTCGGTGACGTACCCCATCAGAGCAGCGCCCCGCGAGTACCCGCCGAGGACCAATTGGGTGCTCGGACAACCGGCAGCCATGTCGCGGATGTGGCCTACCGCGTCGGTGACACCCACGGCGGACGGGCCGAACTCGGCTACTGCCGGAAAGTTGACCGGGTAGACGCCCACGGTGCGACCCCAGGTCCGCCACCGTAGTGCGTCGATAAACTGCTGGCCGATCCATCCGACGCCGGGCGGCTCGCCAGTGCCTCGCGCGAACACCACCTCGGCATCGGGGCAACCCGTGGCGGCCGCGTCGCCGGCGCTCGGCCAGCACAGCAGCGTGCAGCTCGACAGGCCCACCACGGTGAGGATTCGACTAATCACAGCACTTGTTCCGATACCCACTACAACCGGCGGGCAAACCGTGGTTTAGCTCGGGCGAAAACGGCAAGCCTAGTTCAGTGCCGTCGTCGACGGAACATAATTTGAAGGGGAGAAAGCAATGATGACAACGTCTTTGACCAGGCTTGCCGCTGTCGGCGGCATGGTGCTGGCGTTGGCGGGCGGCATGGGTCTGGCAAATGCCGAGCCGGGTCAGCCGCCTCAGCCGGGGCAGCCAAGCCAGCCAGCTCAGCCGGGCCAGCCGGGGCAACCAGGCCAATGGTCGCAGAATCCGGCGGTGAACACGACATGCAGCTATTCACAGGTGGTGGCGGCAATGAATGCGCAATCACCTGACACCGCAGCACAATTCAATGCTACGCCGATGGCTCAGTCATTCCTGCAGAACTTCCTGGCTGCACCGGCGCCGCAGCGTGAGCAGATGCTCCAACAGGCCCAGGGTGTGCCGGAAGCGGCGATGTTCGTCAACATGGTCGGTCCCATCGCCAAGACCTGTAACAAGTACTGAGAGAGGGCTCAGTAGACCGTAGCTGGGCGCAACATTACGGACGCGGCTAAGCACCTGTTGGACTGCGGGCTTGCTTGCCGCGGCGGTAACCGTGGCCGCCGCGGCAACCGGCGGTGCTGTTTCTCGCTGATTCTCAATTTCTCATTGCCGGATTAATTAGTGGTGTGGACCGGGCCGACCCGGACGGTAGGCCGACCCGGTGGTCGATGGTGCAGCCGGACGGTGGAGTCGCTACACACCCGGCCCGGCAATTCATTACAGCGGGGTACCCCCGCAACTGTCGTGTTACACCGCTTCGTTTGTGGGTCTGGGCGCCCGGGTATGCGGATCGGTATTGGGAGCTGTCCGTAGCACGGGAGGGAGCGGTCATGTCCGGTTCGCTGGAAGGACGACGGGTCGCAGTTCTGGTGGCCCCAGAGGGTGTCGAACAGATCGAGCTGACCGAACCATGGCGTGCGGTGGCCGAGGCCGGCGCACGTCCCATGCTGGTGTCCACAGCTGCCGGTCCCATTCAGGCTTTCAACCATCTGGATCGCGCCGACAAGTTCGATGTGGACCGGCAAGTCAAGGATGTCTCGGCGGATGACTTCGATGCGCTGGTGCTGCCGGGCGGGGTGGCCAACCCTGACCAGCTGCGGGTCGACAAGCGCGCGGTGTCGTTCATTCGGGAGTTCTTCGACGCCGGTAAGCCGGTCGCTGTCATCTGCCATGGGCCGTGGACGTTGGTGGAAGCCGGAGTCATTGCCAGCCGCCGGATTACCTCGTGGCCGAGCTTGCGTACCGACATCGTGAATGCGGGCGGCGATTGGGTCGATGAGGAGTTGGTGGAGGAGTTCGCGGCACGGGGGGCGACGTTGTGATGGTGGAGCCGATGCCGGTACCTGTCGAGACCGAAAACCGCCGTGCGCGACTCTGGGTCAACTGGGCCACGGCGGCGTTGACCGCTGCGGGGGCGGCCTTGGTGATGGTGTTTGCGCTGGGCGCGGTGATGAGCACCGCCGCGTGCAGTACCGCTGAGTGCCCCGACCTCGGGCCCAGCGGGGCACTCTTCGGCGTGCTGTACTACGGGGCACCGGCAGTCGCCGCATTGACCATCTTGGCTTCGTTCTTCACGGCGGGTCGTCGGCGCGGATTCCTAGTGCCGGTGGCTGGTTGGACGTTGCTGGTACTCGATGTGCTGGCGCTGCTCATCGCCTTTCGGCGCTGAATGCAAGGATCGGGGTTCAGGCCGCCAGGGCACCCCGGGGACGCGGCGCCCATGTGGTGGCCTGAGGGCCGGGGGTTTTGCCTCAACGTGCTCGGGGTAGCCCATAGCCATGGCACAGATGACTTTGCGCGCCGAACTCAGCGATTCCGAACTGAAGCTGCTGGCCAATGCGATCCTGGGTTGTGACTCATGATCGGGGTCGGGTTGCTGCTGCTGATCCTGGGACTGGTGTTCGACGTCTACGTCCTGTGGGCGATCGGGATCGTCCTGCTGGTCGTGGGCGCGGTGTTTTGGGTGCTGGGGGCCGTGGGGCGGCCGGTTGGTGGCCGTCGCTACTGGTACTGAGCGCCTTTCGTGGCGTGACGTCAGACTCGCCCCCCGGCCCCCAGCGTGCCTTGCATGTCCGGCCTCATGGCCACCAGCTGGGCGTTCCAGTATCCCCAGCTGTGCACCCCGTTGCTGTCGATATTGAACGTCGCGTTGTGCCCGCCCGCACCGGTGTAGGCGTCGCGGAAGGCGGCATTGCCCTGCATGACGACCTGCTCGATCACTTGGCCAGGCAGGCTTCCCTCGCCGATCTCCGACGGAGTGCCGTTGCCGCTATAGATCCACAACCGGGTGCCGTTGCCCGCCAGGCGCCCGGCTTGCACCGTTGGATCGTTGCGCTGCCATCCCGGACCGCCCGTCGGGCCCCACATGTCCTGCGGGTTGAAACCGCCCTCGTCGTTCATCGCCATCCCGATCAGCGTCGGCCCGTTGCCGCTCGATGGAGTCAGCAGCGCCGAAAGTGACGCGGCATAAGCGAATTGCTGCGGGTGATAGGCCGCCAGGATCAGCGCCGACGATCCGGACATGGAGACGCCCACCACCGCGTTGCGGTTGGAGCGTACGCCTTTGCCGGCGAGGTAGTTCGGCAGCTCACTGGTCAGAAACGTCTCCCATTTGTAGGTCTGCCCATTGGCCGACCCATACCAGTCGGTGTAGAAGCTTGAGCGCCCACCGACCGGTGCTACCACGGACATCCCCGAGCCGCTGTACTCACTGAACGCCGGTGTTTCGATATCCCAGCCGCTGCGATCATCGCGGGCTCGTAAGCCGTCCAGCAGGTAGACGGCCGGCGCGCCGCCGCCCTGGAATTCAACGGTGATGTTGTGGCCCATGCTCGGCGACGGCACCGAGAGAAATTCCGGCCCGGCGGCATCGGCGGGTGGGGCCGATGCGCCCAAGCCGATCAATGCCGGCAGCAACGCCGACGCCACTGCGACCGCGCTGACCGGGCGCGGCCGGTCCGTTGCGTTGTTCCACATCGTTCTCCCCTTTCGCGCAGACCCGAGCGCCAATGCCCGTCGGCCGGGTGTACGAGAGGGGAGGGATCGACACAGGGCCCGGGGGCTTTGGGTCCACCCGTCGGCATCGCGAGATACCGCGGATGGCTGCCCTGCAGTCTGAAGACAGATATCTGACCTTCTTGTCTTAACAAAGTGGGGGACCGTTGTCCAGAGTGTTCGCCAAAGCGCTGCCGCGACAAAAATTTCCGGACAAGCGGTTTGAGCTGGCGGCGCCGTGGGCACCTACATCGACATGTCCGCGCATACCCGCCTCGATTCCATTGGTCCGCTGGCGATCGCGGTATCCGCAGTCTGTGCCGCCATGCTTGTCAGCCCCAGCGTTCCCGTCGCGAGGGCTGCGCCGTGTCCCGATACCGAGGTGGTCTTCGCGCGCGGAACCGGTGAGCCGCCGGGCGTTGGTCCGACCGGTCAGGCATTCCTCAATGCGCTCAACGCGCGCCTGGGTACCAGCCCGGTCGTCTACGCGGTCAATTACCCGGCCACCGACCACTGGGACACCGGCATCGACGGCATTCGGGATGCGGGCGCTCACGTCGTCTCCCGGGCGACCAGCTGTCCCAAAACCAAGATGGTGCTGGGCGGCTACTCCCAGGGCGCGGCGGTGATGGGTTTCGTCACGTCGGCCCAGGTACCCGACGGGGTCGACCCGGCGACAGTTCCCAAGCCGCTGGACCCCGATGTCGCCGACCACGTCGCCGCGGTCGTATTGTTCGCCATGCCCAACGAGCGGGCGATGAACTTTCTCAAGGAACCCACGATCGTGATCGGACCGCTGTATCAGGCAAAGACCCTGCAAGTGTGCGCCGTCGAGGATGCGGTGTGCTCCGACGGCATGAACTTCGCGGCGCACGACAGCTACGCCGGCGACGACGCAACGATGGTCCAACAGGGAGCGGACTTCGCCACCCACCAGCTGACCCAGGGCCGCGTGGGATAGCCCCTGCGGCCCCAAACACGCCGCCGACGCGGCACCCATGCTGCTCGTCGCGACCCGAATGGTGCAGGGCTTCTCCGGCGGGGGACGTGCCGGCTAACGGACCTGACGGAAACCCTGCACGCCCGCCAGCGCCTCAGCCACCGACGAGGTAGTCGGCAAGGCATTGCCGGGGTCGCAGATTCGCAGCAGCCGCCCAACCGCGACTCCGGGCACCGTCGTACAGTAGACCATGGTTTCGTCGCATCGGTCGGTAATCGACTTGAGTGCCGAAAACCCTGCGGTGCCAATGAATTCCAGATCATTGAGGTCGAGTACCAACCACTCGCAGTAGCCCGCGCAACGTTGTACGTAGTCAGCCAGCTGGCCGGCGTTGGATGCGTCGAGTTCGCCGCCCACACTGATCACTGCACCGGAGCGTCCCCAGCGGGTGACGGAACGAGCGGTGCGGCTCGCCCAGGTATCTGACGGGGGAAGGGAATCTATTCGGGGCGCCGGGAACACCGACCCGGCGGTTCTCAAAGCAGGCATTGAATTACTCCATCAGTCCAAACTCGTACTGTGGATCGCGTCGATGCGAGCTACACCTTCACAGATGAGATGCCGGGAGTAGGCCTCCCTGGCTAGCGTGCATTACGCGTCTTTCCGGGTGGCTGTGAACTCAACCTGCTAACGAACCTACGCCGATACTCGCGGGTCTGCAACGATTCGGTAACGATACTCTTTTTCACGTTGTCGCGAATTCCCTTGTAGCAAACCGCTTCGAGGACCTGTTCCGCGTTTAGGAGCGGGTGTCGGGGGTAACAACCGACTATGGCATTTCCGCAGACCACTCGGCGTTCGCTGCTCGTCTGGCACGTGCATGGCTGCTGGATGGATTCCTTCGTCGCCGGGCGACACCGCTACCTCATTCCGGTCGATGCCCCGCGTGGTCCCGACGGTCGCGGGTTATGCGGTCACGACTGGCCCCGGGCACAGGAAGTCCCGCTGGCCGAACTAGGCGACCACGATATCGATCTGGTGGTGCTGCAGCGGCCGCACGAGCTGGAGCTGGTAGCGCGCCTGCTGGGCTGCCGGCCCGGAATCGACGTCCCGGCGGTCTACGTCGAGCACAACACCCCGCGGCCGTTCGTGGTGGAGAGCCTGCACCCGATCGCAGACCGCGACGACATCCCACTGATCCACGTCACCGCCTTCAATCAGCTGATGTGGGACAACGGCCGCGCGCCCACAACCGTCATCGGCCATGGGATCGCCGACCCGGGCCACCTGTACACCGGGGACATCGCGGCTGCCGGTGCCCTGATCAACGAGCCGCTGCGGCGGGGGCGCACCGTCGGCACCGATCTCCTGGGCCCGCTGGGGCAGTCAGCGCCGGTCGACGTGTGGGGGATCGGCACCGAGGACCTCAACAAACCGGCCCATCGCTGCTCAGGTGTTGTCGGCCACGGTGACGTGCGGACCGATCAGCTGCTGAAGGAATTGGCGCACCGGCGGGTCTACCTGCACACCGCGCGCTGGACGTCGCTGGGTCCGTCGTTGCTGGAAGCCATGTTCCTGGGAATGCCGGTGGTGGCGGTGGCTGCCACGATGGCGCCGCTGGTGGTGCCCCCGGAGGCGGGTGTCGTCAGTGCGGACGTCGACACCCTGCGAGTCGCGCTGAACGGCCTGGTCGCCGACCGGTACCTGGCCGAGGTGGTCGGCCAGGCGGCCCGCGCGTACGCCACGGAACATTTCGGGCTGGACCGATTCCTGCGGGACTGGGACCAGGTCATCGAGGAGCAATGCAGCGCCAGCCGTGCTGGGGGAGCGCCGCCGTGAAGGACGCGTGAGCGCCACCCACCTGGCCGCCAAGCGCCGGTTGCGGGGATCTCGTTGTGGCGGAACGGGTATCACTGTATGGCGACGAGCATCGTGGCCTCGTCCCACTGGAGGCCGTGGCTCGCGGTGTACCGGTGGTGGGGTCGGCGGCCTGATGGCTGGCCTTGCGAATGTGTAAAGCCTGAGCGCTATTTGACAAAACGTGGTCCCGCGCGGAAGACCGGCCCGGGCCATGGCCCGTTCGATTCGGGCCGCTTGCCCCGATAGACCGGGCGGAGGAGTATGAGCGCATTGGCCGCGTGGGCGGAGAAACATATGGCGGAGACGAGCCGCAACGACATGATGGGCGATGTGGCGGATCTGGTTCGTACTTTGGATCAGCGGCAGCCGGTCGATACCGACGGAGCCTTGGACGAGCTGATCGAGAACCTGCTCGGGCACATGTCCTGCGCCCAGCACGCCGGTGTCACACTCACGACGTCGGGCGGTGCTGTGCAGACTCTTTCGGCGACCGACACGTACCCAGCAGTGCTCGACGACATTCAGCGTCGCCACCGGGAAGGGCCATGTCTGGCCGCGGCGTGGAAGCATCACGTCGTTCGCCTGGATGACATCTCCCGCGAGGAACGCTGGCCGTCGTATTGTCGGGAGGCCGTGGCCACGACGCCGATCCGTTCCATTCTGGCGTTCGAAATATTCACCGGTGATGGGACTACCGGCGCCTTGAACTTCTACGCCCACACGGCCAACGCGTTCGATGACGACGCGGTGGAACTGGGTTTGATCCTGGCTACCCACGCCGCGTTGGCATGGCACATGGTCCGCCGCGACGAGCAATTCCGCAGTGCACTGGCGTCCCGCGACGTCATCGGCCAAGCCAAAGGAATGCTCATGGAGCGGTTCGACATCGACGCGGTGCAAGCCTTTGAGCTGCTCAAGCGGCTGTCGCAGAACTCCAACACCCCGCTGGCCGCGGTCGCCCTGCAACTGGTGGGTCGCGTCGGCCGGGCGCGGTGAGCTTGCGGGCTGCTAGAGCCGGCTTTCCGGTCTGATCAGCGCCCAGACCGTCTTGCCGCGCGGAGTAGGCGTACTGCCCCAGGCGCGAGACACCGCACTGACTACCGCCAAGCCCGACGCCCGGGCCGGGGAGCCGGCAGGGGTTTCGTGGAGCACCGCCGGGGCGGCGTCGGCGTCTTGGACCGCGATGGTGACCGTGGAGCCTGCGCTTTCTACCAGAACTGTCGGGGAGCTGTCGGTGTGGCGCAGGACATTTTCCACCAGCACATCCACGATCACCTTGGCGCTGGGGATCAATTGATCCTGTGACCAGTTGGACAGGCACTCGGCGACGAAGTCACGGGAATGGCGCAAGCTGCTCAGGCGGCGTGGCAACTCGGCGCAGACCCTGCGCCGTGCGCGCTTGGGGCGCGCCAGCGAACCCAACGCGGTCTCAACGTCGGGATACGCCGGAACGTACCGCGTCACACCGGTTCTGGCGATTGACGCCGCCATGTCGGGTCGAACACAGACCAACAGAATCGGGATATCGGGCCAGACGCTCACATGCCAGCGGGCGCTGGTGAACACCGACCACGCAGATGGCGCTGGGACTTCCAGTCCGCTGACGTCGACCAATACCGCCGACGGTTCATCGAGCGCCACCTTGATCACGCTGTCGCGCAATGCGAGATAGGTGCTGCTGTCTAGCCTTCCCATGGCGGTCAGCAGGCGCGCGCCGCTCACTTCGCTTATCGATACCGTGAGCTGACCTGGTGCCCTAGTCATGTCCCACACCCGGCCTGCAGTCCGTCATAACACTCTGCCACCACCCCTCACGTGATGGGCTACCCACAAGTGCCGTCAAGCTCACCTGGCGTGCCGCCGCGATCTCAATTCACGGTCAAAAGAGTGTGGTCGAGATCGGAAAGCACCTCGGACGGCAGCCTGCCGGTGTAGGCAGCCAGGAAGCGGGCCGCCAGCTCGCGCACCTTGATGTTGGTCTCCTGCGAACGCCAAACCAGGATGTCGAACGCCCGCTCGGCGGAGATGCCGTACGCAACCATCAGCACACCCTTGGCCTGCTCGATCACCGCGCGGGACTCGGCGACCTCGGAAACCGCGGCGCTGACATCGGCCTGCAACACATCGGTGACGTCGACGTAGAAACCAGCCGTGCCGGTCACGGTGCCGGCGTCATCGTGCATGCGGTCCCCGACCACGATCACCCAGTGCTCCTGCTCACTGGTGTCGATAATGCGGTGCCGGCTGCTGAACGGCTCGCCCTGTAGGACCCGCTCCAGCACCGCCGCGACCTGGGCGCGGTCTTCCGGATGTTTGTGCCGCAGCAGCAAATCAGTGCTGGGCGTCACCGTTCCCGGCTCGTAGCCGTGCATGCGGGCCACCGCATCCGACCATTCCCACCGCTGCTCGCCGAGCCAGTAGCGAAACCGGCCGACCCGCTGCGGCTCGCCGTGGCCGACCACCAGGTCTAGGTCACTTTGGACCTCGGCGTCGTCGCCGGTCGGCGTCACAAACTGAGCATTGACATCCCCGACCACCGCGCACCCGCCTTCTCGTACTCCAACAGTATGAGCTGATTCCGAACGGCCGGCGGGCGAGCCGCGGTCGGGAATCGTAGGAGCATGCACGGACGATCCGAACCGGCGCTGTTTTGCTGAACGTCCGAGCTTGGCGTAACTATCCACAATTTCGTAACGCCGCGCAACAACTACCTCATGTTTCACTATGTTTCCCGTTCGGTCGGGGTGGGTAAGCGCTGACAGGTGCGGTGATGTTCCGGCGCAGCGGACTGCCGCTAACGATCGACTCGATGGAAGGAGTCAGAAGTGAAGCTCTCCAGGATTTCGACCAAGACGGCCGCCGGCGCGGCCGCAGTCGCCGCGTTGAGTGTTTTCTCCGCGACCACCGCCATGGCTGAGCCGGCGATCCAACCGTTCGGCACACCCGAACAGCTCAACGACGGTCTGATGGCGACGTCCTACACGGTCAGCAACCTGGGGCCGGCCACCGTCGCCATCCCCGGCTACCAGCCTCGCGGCAAGCTGTATCAAGCCGACGTGACTGCTCGCGCGGACCGCGGCACCGTGACCCCGGTGGTGGCCGACTTCAATGCCAGGGCGGCCAACAGCGACACCTACCGGGTGATCGACACGGTGCCCACGCCGGACGGAATCAATCCCGGGCCGATTGCCCAGGGCGCTGCCGCAAACGGCAAGATCTACTTCGATGTCACCGGCCCAGCGCCGGACGGGGTCGTCTACAACGACGGCGTCCAGGACGTGCTGATCTGGTCGAGCAAGGCCTGATGTAGGACGAATTGGGCCCGATCTTCGCGTCGGGTCCAACACCATCCGCGCTGTCTCCGCGGGATCGGTCCTGCCATCGCCGCCGCTGCGGCAATTCTGCGGCTGGCGGTTGTCTGGTTATCCGGCCTACCTGTTGTGCCATTTGGACCGCGCGTCAGAAGCCCGCGGTTCACCGAGGTGGTGGGCTGCGCCGTTTGGTAAAGCCGTTGGCGGGTAACCGTGTGCGTGTTGAAGGGAGCAGCCAATGCCGAAAACCGCGGACTTCATCCTCGATGGGCTCTGTCGGTGGTGGGAGCACCAGACCTTCGGATACCCCGCGACTCTCAAGGATCGGGATTGGGTAAGCGGGTACCCGGCAATCACAGTAAGACGGGCGGGGTAGCCGTCGATGACCGCCTTTGATGCGCCCGTCGCCTTACGCAGCCTGCCGTCGAACCTGGACGGCGTCTATGTTCCCCAAGAAGATTCACATCTGCTCATCGAGACTATGGAACGGTCTGGGCTGCCACGCGGCGCGCGGGTGCTGGACCTGTGCACCGGTAGCGGCGTGGCGGCAATCGCGGCGGCCGAACTAGGTGCGGAAAGTGTCACCGCGTTGGACATCTGCCCGCGTGCGGTGCAGTGCGCGCGGGACAACGCGCGTTTTGCGGGCGTGGAGGTAACGATCTGGCAGGGGTCATGGAGTCACGCGTTACATTGCGCCCCTTTTGATCTCGTGGTGGCCAACCCGCCCTATGTGCCTTCGCCGAGCGGCGGTGGGCCAATCCCGTCGGCGGGCGGTCCGGAATGGTCGTGGAACGGTGGCGTCGACGGGCGAATCGTGCTGGATCCGCTCTGCGGGTCGGCAGGGGCGCTGTTGCGTAGCGGCGGTTCCCTGCTACTGGTGCAGTCCGCGCTGGCTGACGTCGCACGTTCACTGGAGAGCCTGCGGAAATCGGGGCTGTCAGCCGCGATTGCTGCCGTTCGAAGCATTCCGTTCGGTCCGGTGCTCTCGGCGCGCGCCGGCTGGCTGGAGTCCACTGCCCGGGTATCGCACGGCTCCCGTGTGGAACAACTCGTGGTGATCCGGGCGGACAAGCCATGACGGCGCCGGAGAAGACGGTGGTACGGCCGGTCCGCAACGGCCCGGTCCTGGTCGCCGGACCGGTGCGGATCGAAACGCCCGAGGGCGTCGTCGAATCCGATCGCTTCATGGTGGCCATCTGTACGTGTGGGCGCAGTCGCAACTATCCACTGTGCGACACCAGCCATCGGCGCCGTAAAGCGTCACAACGTCGTAGCGGCATGGACGGCGTCAGAGCCGATTAGCTGCCGGCGCCGGCCTCATCGGTCGCCGGCAGCCGTTCAGGACTGGTCATCACGATCCCTTTCGTTTCCTCGCTCGTGGCGTGCCCGGGACGGGCCGGGCGGCGCGTTCGGCGGCCAGTAGCGCGTAGTCCGATTTCAGTTGGGTGTTGTCCGACCTCAGTTTGGTGTTGTCGGATTCCAGCCTGTCGTTGTCCGACTCCAATCGGGCGTTGCGCGCTTCCAGACCGAGGATCTGCCCAATACCCGCCACGTTGATGCCGATGTTTACCAGCTCGGTGATTCGTCGCAGCCGCACGAGATCGTCATCGCTGTAGCGACGCGTCCCGCCCGCGGTGCGTGCCGGGGTCAGCAGGCCGCGGCTCTCGTAGAGCCGCAAGGTCTGCGGACCGATACCGGACAACTCGGCTGCCACCGAGATGCCGTATACCCCAAGCCCGGACCGGGCATTCATCTCGTTGGCCACCGCGCGTCGCTTCCACTCGTCGGAAATTCTTCGTGCCACCTCTTGCATAAACCTACCACCGGTGCTATATAAAAATCTATGCCGATAGACATAGATGATCTGTCGCAGATTTAGGAGGTGGAGATGATGTTGATGCGTACCGACCCGTTCCGTGATCTCGACCGCTGGACCCAGCAGGTGCTGGGCACCGCGGCGCGGCCGGCGGTCATGCCGATGGACGCCTGGCGCGACGGCGACCAGTTCATCGTCGAATTCGACCTGCCCGGGGTCGCGGAGGATTCGCTGAACCTTGATGTCGAACGCAATGTGCTGACAGTGCACGCCGAACGGCCGGGGCTCGATCAAAGCCGGGAGATGGTGTCCGCGGAACGGCCGCGCGGGGTGTTCAGCCGTCAGTTGTTCCTTGGTGACAATCTGGACGCCAGCCAGATCCAGGCCAGCTATCAGGATGGCGTGCTGCGGCTGACTATTCCGGTCGCCGAGAAAGCAAAGCCACGGCGGATCAAGATCGCCGGTAGTCACGGCGAGCAAGCCATCAACGCCTGATCGCGAGGGGCCGGGCGGCGGCCTGCTACCCCGGTGAAGGAGGTGAGCAAGATGACCACCGACACTCTGATCGCGGCGGTGCTCGAGGAGGCGGAGAGCATCGTGCGCGCCGAATGGCTGCGCCTGTTAGCGGCCGCAAGACCCGGGCGCTACGCCGCGACACCCACCGAAATGCCCGTCGCCCGGCCTCGACCCCCGAAGCTCGCCCTGTGCAGCGCCAGTTCTGAACGGCGTGATGGGTCGCTAGCGCGCGGCCACCAACACCGGTCGGCCACGCGGCGGCGCAACAGGAGCGTGTGGCCGACGCAGCGGTCCCCTCCGCGACGTCCCGCAGGGGTGGTCAAGTGGATGCCGGCAAGGGAGGTGATGGTCTAACGCGGTTAACAGCGGGCGGTGAATCGTGCGTTGCTCACCGATGTGACCATGAGCGCGTTCGACGCAGACCGGGCCTGCGCGCGCATCGCCACCGATGTGGCAGCGAGACTCAGGTGGGCCGCGCGCGATGTCACCGCAGGGCGCGACGGGGCTCCGCTGCTGCCAACGCTCTCCCGGCAGCGGGCCTCGCCGGCCTGGCAGATATTGATCAGGTACCGCCAGCCCCGGCTTGGACCTTGGTGGCGTTATGAACACGAGACCCGATCCCTACGCAGTGCTTGGCGTGCCGGCGGCCGCTACCCCGGCTGAGATCAGTCATGCCTTCCGTACCAAGTTGCGCACGCTCCATCCCGATGCCGGCAATGCAGGCTCTCCGCCAACAGCCGACACGAAGGCGCAGCTGCAGCAGCTGCTGGCCGCATACGCGTTGTTGCGCCGCGGCCACCACCATGCTGACGAAGCCGATCGCAAGTCGCCGACCGGGACCAACGCGAATCGGAAAGGGCCGGTGAAGGTGCGGGTCACCTACGGTGACTCGCCCGCTCCGATCCGTCGGAAAGACCTGTGGGTTGGCCCGGTGCGTCGCCATCGCTGACGTCTCTGGCCCGGCGATAGCGGCGGCTGGACGGTCAGGCGTCACACCGTCGTCTCGGTGCGGACATTGGCCAAATCGAGAAGGCTGACCAGCCGGCGCACGACTGCCCGATCGCTGCACAACAGGGCCATTCTGCCGTGGGTGGCGCAATAACGGCCAAGCAGGCAGAGTTGCCGTCCCAACCGACGTGGCCCATTCGCCTGACCGGTCCGCTCGATAGGCGCCCATCACGCTGACTTCCTCATCAGCAGGTGCGCTTGAACGGTGGTTCCGGTTGCCGTCGTATGGATACGAACCAGGTCCGCAGTCGCATTGACGACGAACAGCCCGCATCCGTGCTCGTAGTCGCCGACGATGGGTCTGCGACCGGCCAGCCGGTCGGTCAGGTGGCCGGCATCGCTTACCTGGCAGATCAATTGGCCGCCTGTCTCCCACAGCATCAGGGTGCAAGGCCCGCGGCCGTGCTGCAGGCCGTTGGATGCCAGCTCGTTGACGATCAGCTGCAAATCCGCGATATCGGCGCCGTCTAGACCGAACCAGCGCGCGTACTTGGCGGCGAATTGCCGCGCGGCGGAGAGATCGGTAAGTCGCTGCAGGGTGCAGCTTGCCGCCGTCGGACTGCTGGGCAGCGGCTCGTTGTAGCGGGCCCACGCGACATCGGGAGCGAAGCCGGCACTGGTGCGCTCTGGGTGACCGACACGGGCCAGTAGTGGATGGGTCGTCTCCGCATCGGCGAGGGCACATGAGTCCAGATATGTTGCGTCGTAAGGACAAAGCATCGTGAGTTCGCGTCCGGTGAAAGCCTCATTGACCAAAGCTTCGTGCTGCACGCAGGCCGGATACTCCAGCTTGGACCTGCCGCTCCAGATCGGTTGGCCGACCATCTGAACCGGTCCCGACGGATGTCGGGCGGCGAAGGTGCCGAACACACCGCCCAGGATGTGCCCGGGATTGCGCCCCACCTGGTTCATGTCGGCCAGGGTCACCAAGCCGACTGTGGACGCGGGCAGGGCGCCGTGCAGCAGCGAGAGGTTGGGTTCAGGCACCGCCACCAAAGTGGGCACACCGTCGGCCACACCGCCGGCGACAAAGGGCACCAGATAATCCAGATACTCCTGCGGGGACCGGTAGAACAGCGCGATATGTCGAAAGGAACCGCGATCAGCGTCGGCAGCCACGGTCATCGCGTGTGCCCCTGTCATCCGGCGTGAACGGCCCGCAGAGCAACCTCAAGTTTGACTACGTGAGGCGCGGTCCGACTGTGCGCGGCGTGCCGCGGTTGCGCTTAGTACCAGTAGCGCCGACCCGCGACCGGACGGCCGACCGCACCCAGAATCCACAGTGCCGCGCCGACGACCAGCAAAATGACGCCGATCGTCCAGAGGACGTTGATCTTGAAGATGAGCGCCAGAATAAGCAGCACCACTCCGAGGGCAATCATTACAACCCCTTCTCTCACACAATCAAACCGGCCGCACCCAGCGAAGATGGCTGCGGTAAATGACAGTCAGACACGACCGGGTTGAACCCGAGATAGTTCAACGGACCCGCCAGTGTGGTGACGGCGATGGTTCCGGCGTTTGCACAACTGGTTTGACTGCCGTGGAAATAGTCGCGCTGCCACGCGGCGAAGACGCCGATCAGCAGCCAGATCAGCACAATGGTCCCGGCCAATCCACCGATTCGCATCCGCCCTCCATTCATCTGTACCCCGATCAATTCCCCGTTCGATCGCTGTCGAAACCTGGAAACGGAGTGCGCAGGTGAGGTTGCTGCAGCCGGGTTTGACCGTCGGGCACCATGGTTAACCCCGGCATTATGGCTTCGAATACCGCAGGTGCCGGAATTGTCGTCGGTGTCGATGGGTCGTCGGCGTCGCGGGTGGCCGTGCGCTGGGGAGCCCAGGAAGCTGACCGCCGTGCTCTGCCGCTCACTCTGGTGCACGCGGCCGTAACCCAGCTGTCACCGCGGCGGGCCCGACGGATCGTATTCGGCCAACACGAGTTGCCGCACCGGCGCGTGCAACGGATCGTCGAGGACGCCGTCGGAGTCGCCGGCGACAGCCGCCGGGACGGCGCGCCCGCGCGGCTCAATACCAAGGTGGTGTTCACCGACCCGGTTGACGTGTTGGCCGACTTGTCCCGGCAAGCCGATCTGGTAGTCGTCGGATCGAGTGGCCGGCGACGGTTGCGGCACCTGTTGTTCGGCTCGGTCGGCTCGGCACTGACACCGCGCTGCCAGTGCCCATTAGCCGTCATCCACGATGACGAGCTGGCGACGCCACGGTCCGTGGCCGCCGCGGTGCAGGTCGATCCGACCGGATGGTGACCGCCCCCGAAATGGTTGCCGGGCCAGGCCAATGCATGGGGTAGCCAACCGTTGCCGTTGAGTGTGTTGTGGTGACACGCTCATGCGGCGTCCCCTTGCGGGGTTGGGGTTTTGGCCTCGCCGTGTCCGGCCCCGTGTGTGCGGGGTCTTATGGATGCTCCGCCGGCACCGGATGATCCGGTGTCCGCGCCATGGCCTGTACCAACCACCGGTGTGATTGGCCCGGGTACCGATGGGGCCGTGGTCCCGACTGGACCACAACTGGCGTTATCCGGCCAGTCACGGAGATTGAGCGCAGCATTGCGATCCCGATCGACGACTTTCCCGGTGATCGAACAGACCAGGTGTTTGTCGATGAGGCCCTTGCCGACCAGGCGGCACGGTGTGCCGTCGGCCTGCCAGCAGCCGTGGTGGATTTGGCTGGACGGGAACCAGCGATCGGCCACGGTCAGGGTGCTGTGGTGCCGGATGGATTTGTAGGCCAGCTGGGGCCTGATCACACCCATCGCAGCATCCGAGGCCGACCGGCGGAACGCCCGCCGGCCCATGCCTTGTTTCATCGCGGCTACATCGAGATCCTCGATCACGACATGGCCGTACCTGCTCGCCAGCTCGGTCGTGAGCTGGTGGGCAGCCTCTCGCCGCAGGTGCACGCACCGGCGATCCAACCGGGACAGCTTGGCTTTCGCTGCCCGATGGCCGTTCGATCCGGGGATGCGGCGGGAAAGTTCACGACCGGCAGCACGCCGCGCCACCAGGGTGGCTTTCAGCGGGGCCGGATTCGGGTATTCGACAACGGTTTCGGCGCCCGTTGCGGTGTCGATGGTGGCGACGGTGGCCAGCGTGCGCATCCCCAGGTCGACCCCGGCCCGCACCGTCGGCTCGGTGACCGTGCGGGCCGTGTCGGGGGTGCGCAGCGCGTAACCCACGGACACGAACAACCGGCCCCACTGCTGCGACAACGTCATGTTCACCACGCGGGCACGCCCCGAGGCGAGGTGGCGTTGCACGCGGCGGGTGTTCTCCTTGGACCGCAACCCACCGATCACCGGCACCGTGATCGTGCGCCGATCAGCCTCAACGCGCATCGTGCCGGTGCTGAACCGCACCCGGCCGCGATCACGTCGAGCGGATTGGAAGCGGGGGAAACCCACCCGCCGGCCAGCCCGTCGACCGCTGCGGCTGTCTCCCCAGTTGCTCAACGCCTGCGCCAGATCGGCCAGCCCGGCAGAATATGCCTCCTTGGAATTGGCGGCCCACCACGGCGCCACCTCATCCTTTGCGCGATTCCACGCCTTGCGCAACGACCCCAGATCCCAGCCCACCGACTCATGGTCTGGATCAGCCGAGGTTGCGTCGAGGTCGGCTTTCACCCGGTCCAAGCCCCAGTTGAATGCTTTGCGGCGGGCACCGAAATGCGACCGCACCAACCCGGCCCGATCCTCATCAGCGGGCCATTCGACCTCGAACTTCGCCGCCGTGATCGTCCAGCCCGACGGCACCTTCTCGCCTAGCAACCCGCTCGCGGCGTAACCGCCGGCATCCCCGCTGTAAAGCTCGAACAACACCGACACCGACTCCACCGCCACCCGATGCGCCTCGAAGTCCGCACCGACGTCGACATACCGCGACAACACGTGAGTGCCATCGGGCTTGGGCTTGCCCGGCATGTGCACACCGCCAGTAAGGTCGGCAACCTTGCCGGCCTGCACACGGGTGCGCAGCGCCACGATCATCAGGCCGCTCCCGATTCACGTTTGGTCGCCGCCACCGCGCGCATCGCCCGGTTGCGGGCACCGCGGCGCCCATAGAGCCGGGCACACATGCTGGTCAGGACCTCGATCATGTCGCGCACCAGATCATCGGTGGTCTCACCCACATCAGCGACGACAATCCGACGGCCCTGCGCCGACAACGCCGCCTCCAGGTGCTCTACCCCGAAGCGCGCCAGCCGATCACGATGCTCCACAACAATCACCCTCGCATCAGGGTCTGACAAGATGCGCTGCAACTTCGGGCGTTTACCGTTGAGACCGGAACCGACCTCGCGTACCACCTGGCCCACCTCCAGCCCTCGCCCCCTGACCCACTCGGTCAAGCGGGCGACCTGCCGATCCAGATCCGACCGCTGATCATGGCTCGACACACGCGCGTACACCACCACCGTCGCCGATGAACCCGACGACGAACCACCACCCGTCTTCACCAGGATCAACCGCCCCACCCGCTCCGCCGGCACCGGCAACGTCCCCTCACGAAACCAGCGATACGCCGTATGCCGGTTCACCCCAACCGACTCCGCCCAATCCGCCAAATTCACAACACCAACTAGAACATACTTACGCACACTAAAACACACTCAACACGCAACAGTTCGAAACCCCAATTGCAGTCGCTGATTGGAGGTCTCATGCCCAAGACGACGAAGAGCGGCAACGTTAAGCGCGGCGAGTTGCCCAGCACCCTGCAGCGGTCCGGCGCCAAGGCGCAGCGCACTTTTGCGAAGGCGCACGACGCCGCCGCCAAGGAGTACGGCAGCGAGCAGCGTGCCCACCGAGTCGCGTATGCCGCGCTGAAGCACAGTTTCGAAAAGGTCGGCGATCACTGGGAACCCAAAAAGAAGCCCGGTCCGTCCGATAAGCGCGCGGCCCGGGGTGGCCTGAACAATTCCGCACCGTCCGCAGAGGGCGTCGACGCCAACGCCAGCAAGCAGCATCTGCTGGATGTCGCCCGCCGGCTGGAGATTCACGGACGTTCGACCATGCGGAAGTCCGAACTGGTCACGGCGATCAAGAAGCACAATCGCCGCGTCCGCGGTAAGTAATCGGCTGACGGCAGCTTTAGCCCCGCCCCGAGGCCAAACCGGCGATCGGAGTTTGCTCAAGGTTCTCGAGAAGGTCCTCGGCGTTCTCGAAAACTGCTGAGGCACCGGCCATTTCCAATTCTGTTCGGGAGACGCCGCCACTGAGCAGACCGATGCTGGGCACCCCGGCGCGCACGCATGCCTGGGCATCCCAGACCGCGTCGCCCACAAAGACGGCGCGCTCCGCCGTCGCGCCGACCCGGTCCAGCGCGATCCCGATGATGTCCGGATCCGGCTTCGCGACGTCAACGTCGGCAGACGAGGTGACCGCCGCGACGAGATCGTCGCAGCCGAGCACTTTGCGCAGCGCCGCCAACTCCTCTTCCGGTGCCGAGGTGGCCAGCACTACCGGAAGGTCGAGGGCCGCTAGGCGTTCAAGTAGATTCCGGGCGCCCGGTAGTGGCGACAGCAGGGCCGATGACCGCAGGTAGTACTGCGAGTGCAGGTCTTTCAGTCGCCGGCGGACGTCCTGCGGTGCCTCGTCAGACAGCAGGCGCACCAGCTCGGTTCCGTCCATTCCGATGGCGCGGTGAATGCGCCACGACTCCACCTCGAGGTGTAGCTCGGAAAACGCTCGCGACCAGGCGTGCACGTGCAGATAGTTGGAATCGACCAGGGTGCCGTCGATATCGAACAGCACCGCCGATTGCGCACTCACGGCCTTCCCCTCTCGTTTGCGGATGTCCCGGCTGGGATACCCACCCAGAGACTTCCCAAATACCGACGAGAGGAAAAGCGGTGGCTACCGAGGACCGCGACAGCAAGCTGCGACAACTCGACGATTACCGGGTCGGCATCGAAAGCCGCAAGATTGCAGTGCTGGCCGCCGACGGCGTGATGACCTCAACGACGAGTTCTTCGACGCGTTCGCCGCGCACCGCGCCTGGAATCGCGATGCCGACGCGGTTCCGGCCTAGACCCCTAGGTCACGGCACCACGCGCAGCGGCCGGCCGGACCGCTGCACCTCGGCCAACGCATCCGTCAGCGAGTCCACCAGCGGAAGTCGAGAGTGCGGATCGCAGATCCGCAGCAAGGTGGACAGTGCGGGACTCGGGACCACCTTCAGATTGGTCTGCGCGCTGGAACACTGCACGCTGATCGACTGAAGAGCCGAAAACCCGGCGGTCCCAATAAAAGTCAGCTCAGAGAGGTCCACTACCAGCCACTCGCAGCACTCGGCGCAGCGTTTGGCGTAGTCCGCGAATGCGCTGGCGTTTGCCGCGTCGATCTCGCCGTTCACGGCGACGACGGCTCCGGTGCGTCCCCAATGAACAGTGAACTTGGCGGTATGACTCCGCCAAACCTGGGTGGCTTCCGTTGCGGGAGTGGCGAAAGCGTTCTGAGTTACCTTGCTGATCGTCATGCTGTGGCTCCATCAGTCGACGAATCGTGCTGTTGGATCACGTCAACGTAATCACGTCCGGGTCTGCGTTTACGCGGTGACGTTTCACTGCGGCTGTGAACTCAACCGGAGGAACCAGACGTTACCCAGCCTCGCTCTCATTGGCCAAGAGATACTCGACAATTTCTGGAAAATCCCAGTGAAACCTTAAGTTTCACGGTGTGAGCAGCGACGAGCGTCCCGCTGACCAGGCCGACGTCATCACGTCGGCCAACCGATTTTCCACAGCATCGAGAGCTCGCATACCGAAAACGACATCAGTCTCCAGATGCGGAGCGTGGTCCAACAAGTCGCCGATCACGTCGGCGCGCACCACCTGTTCGTGGACCGCATCGGCCTCGACATGCTCGGCGTAGAACGCCACGCACGCCTCCGGCGCGGCCATCTGCCGCAGGGCCGCGACCAGGCGGCTTGAGCCGGGAGGCGAGGTGATCTCGGTGGCCGCGAAGTGTCCGGCGGCCGCACCCCGCCAGCGGCGATGCAGCCCGAACAGCGACATCAGGTTCACCACGGCCAGCGACTCGGCGGGAACCACGTCGAGGTAGGCGAGGTAACCGGCATCCAACCCAGCTGCCGTCAGCAGGTCGGCGAAGAGCTGCTGGTGCACCCGTGACTCCCGCCCGGCGCCGTACTCGTCGAATTCGACCGCAACGAACGACGCTTTGGCTTGGCCGGTCAGGCGCGGGATGATCCAGGCGTGCGGATCGCCCTCCTTGAGGTGGTACAGCGATCGGTGGACGAAGTACTCGCGTGCCTGCTCCCAGGTGCCGTGATCGCGCAGATACCACGACGGTCCGGTGCCGTGCACGGGCTCGGTTGCCGCAGCATCCATCTCGGCACCGGCCGTGGCGTGCGGCGGTATTACTCCGACGTCGTGGCGGACCCGATCCAGGAATGCGTGTTCGAGCTGCGCGCGCAGTCCCAACAGGGCGACATCCCACTCCCAGCCCGGGTCCACTCCGGCAAACCCGCGGTAATGCAACTCGTAGCAGACGTACAGCGCCAGTTGTAGGTCGCGGCCATAGGGGTCGGCGTCGGAGGCCGGAGGGATGAGCTCGTGGGTCGTGCCGGCGGGCCGGCGCAAGAGGTCACACACCGTCGCAGACAACGGCCCGCACGCGGCGGGCAGACGAGGTTCGGTGTGGATCGTTGCGGTGGGCACGCTTGCGGGTACCCATCACCCGGCCTGCGCCAAACGGCGCCGCGTCGTTTCGGTGGTCGGCCGTTGGGTATTCCGGCAGCATGACACGCTTCGGCTACACCCTGATGACCGAGCAAAGCGGACCCGCGGAGCTGGTCAGCTACGCCGTTGCCGCCGAGGAACGCGGTTTTGACTTCGCGGTGTGCAGTGATCATTTCTCGCCGTGGTTGACGTCGCAGGGTCACGCGCCCAACGCGTGGGCACTGCTGGGCGCGGTCGCGCACGCCACCCAACATATGGGGCTGTACAGCTACGTCACGTGCCCGACAATGCGCTATCACCCGGCGATCGTGGCCCAACAGGCGGCCACCGTACAGATCCTGGCCGAGGGCCGGTTCACCCTGGGGTTGGGCAGCGGGGAGAACCTCAACGAGCACATCGTGACGGGAGCCGGCTGGCCGAATGTAGCGCGCCGGCAGGCCATGCTTGGTGAAGCCATCAAGATCATTCGCGAGCTGCTGATGGGGGAGACGGTCGACCACGACGGCGACTACTTCCAGGTGGACCAAGCGCGGCTGTGGGACCTGCCGGACATCCCGGTCGCGCTCGCCGTCGCCATGTCGGGACCCAAGGGCATCGATAGATTCGCCGCGGCCGCTGATCACCTGATCGCGGTGCAGCCCGACCGCGACCTGGTCCAGGGCTGGCATGCCGCGCGGAAGGCAGCGGGGCTGCCCGGCGGTGGGCGAGTCATCGGCCAGCTGCCGGTGTGTTGGGATCCCGACCGGGACAAGGCAATACAGCGCGCCCACCGGGAATTCCGCTGGTTTGGTGGGGGTTGGTCGGTCAATTCCGAGTTGCCGACACCGGCTGCGTTCGCGGCCGCCACTCGTTACGTGCAGCCGCGAGACGTTGCCGGCGCAATTCCCTGCGGGCCGGAACTGGATGCGATCGTCGATGCGGTCGGCGGCTACCGAGACGCCGGATTCACCGACATTGCGCTGATCCAGATCGGCGACCAGACCCAAGAGGCGTTCCTCAAGGAGGCCGCCGAGCCGCTGCTGGCGGCGCTGCGCGACGCCCCGTAAGGCGACTGCGAGCGCGGCGGAGCCGGGCGCAGCAGGTCGCCGCCATCAGCGCAGCGGGTTTCGGTTTGCCGCGCCGAGGGTACAAGGGGCCTCATGAGCGACACCGATGAGGGAATCGATCGCGAGCGTACGACCCATCAGCGGGCCGGACTGGTGTTCAAGGACCGCCGTGAGCTGCCGGGATTGGCCCTGCTGTTGACGGCGACACTGGGGGAGGTGACGAAAATTGTTCGGCGCCTGGTAGCTGGTGGTAGGCATTGAGGTTGGGAACGTGATCCCGACGATTTCGGAACGCACCGGTTAGGACCAAGGCCACGATCTGGTGCACGCCGGGTGCCCCAATTTGAGGTCAATCCCTACAACGAAGTCTCTCTGAGCGCAGTTCGTCTTGTGGGGTCGAGCGGGATGGCCACGTCACACTTCGTGGTGTTGATGCGTGCTGGGCTGTCGACAGATCGGTGAGCGGCTAGGAAGTCGTCGGCGATGCGTGCGCAGTCGTCGGCGGTGATGACGCGCAGGCCGGTTATTCGCGCGAATGCCAGCGGGCCGATGAGTTGGCACAAAGCCAGTTGTGGGTCGAAGTCGTCGAGTTCGGCTCGTGCTGTGGCGTGTTGCAGAACGGCGTCGAAGGGCCAGCGGTACTGCTCGATGACGCGGGCGCGCAGGGCCGTGGAGGCGTGCTCATCAGCTGGCGCGGCGGGGCCAAGCGCGAGCCAGGCCAGTACGGTGACGTGCAGCGGCGCCTCAGCGAAGACGCCGGCCTGGCGGCTCAGCAGCTCAATGAGTTGTTCGCGCAGCAAGCCTGGGGCGGGTGGCAGTGATTCGACTTGGGGAAGTAGCCGTTCGAAAGTGGCCGCGAGCAGGTGTGACGAGCTGTTGAAGTGGCGGTAAAGGGTGGTTCTGGCGACTTTGGAGGCTTTGGTCACCGCGTCGACGGTGACGGCTTCGATGCCGCCGCTGGTGAGCAAGGCTGTTGCGGCGTCGAGAAGCCGGTTGCGGGATCGAATTCGCCGCGGGTCGACATCGTCGACGCCGGCGCTGTGGGCTTGCGGCTGCAGGCTGCTCATTCTTCCTCGCTTCGCGGTTGACCATGCTCCTGGCTGACGGTTCCATGTGGAGCCGCTATAGTACCGGCAGTATCGTAGCGAAACCGATGGTAGCGAAAGGCCGTTAGTTTGTCTGATCGCTTGGTCGACGAGGGTAGCGCGCCCGGCGACTTGCCGGTGTCGGTCCCGCAATTGCTGCCCTACCACACTTCGACATGTTTGGGTTGTGGGCCGCAGAATCCGCATGGCCTGCATTTGGTGGCACATCGCAGTGGCGATTCGGTATACGCCGATGTGACGTTCACCGACCGCCACGTCGGCGCTCCCGGGCTTGCCCACGGTGGTGCTGTTGCTGCGGCGTGCGACGACGTGCTGGGTTTTACGCCGTGGCTCATTGGAGCGCCGGCAGTCACTCGCCGCCTGACCGTCGAGTACTTGCTGCCGGTTCCACTGAACCAGCCTCATCGGATCACGGCCCACATTGAGATGCGACAGGGCCGCGCGTTGCACGTCAGAGCCGCTGGCGTCGGCGGCGATGGGATCATCCGCTTCACCGCCGATGCGGTGTTCGTGGTGGTCGACGCCGCACATTTCGCTGCTCACGGTGACGTGTCCGGTTTTGGTGGCCTGCTGGAGCAATTCGGCCGCGATGGGGTGTCCCGAAACGGCCTGGCTCGATGAGCTCACCCGACTTGCGCGCTCACCCCGCCACGAAGAAATTTGGCGCCACTGCGTCGCCTGCGCGCGGCGTGAGCGCCGCACCGCACCTGGCCGGGGAGCGATGGGAAGCGTTGCTGGATGAGGCGGTGAGATTGGCGTCGGTGGGCGGCTACGACGCCGTGCAAATGCGGGCAGTTGCCAAACATGCCGGCATGGCCGTGGGCACGTTGTATCGCTACGTTCCGTCGAAGAATTACCTGCTGGCCGTCGCGCTGACGCGTCAATTTCACCGTGTGGAGGCAGGCTGGCACTGGACGGCCGGCGCCGCTACGCCCGCGCAGCGACTCGACCGGCTCAGCGCCTATCTGCACGACCGCTGGCAGCGCGATCCGCTGCTTACCGAAGCCATGGTCAAGGCTTTCCGGGTCACCGACAGCACCGCGGCTGACGTGGTGAACGAGGCCGCCGGGGTCATCGAAGATCTCCTGGCGCGCACCCTCGCCGGCGGCACGCCCAGCCTTCTCGATCGACGTGTCGCCGGGGTCATCGCCGACATCTGGCTGGCGAATTTGACCGCTTTCATCGGCCGACGGGCCTCGGCGTCACAGACCCGCGACCGCATCACTCGAGCCACCCGGCGGATACTGGCCAATCTGGCATTGTCATCAACAGCCCGACGACCGTGACCCAAGGCGACGGCATTGGGCACGCGCCTCGTTGCGGCATCGCCGCGGGCCTTGTCGGTGTGGCCGGAGTCTGTGGCAATGCGACAGAAGACTGATAATGTCGCATCCGAAAAGCGGGAGGGTCGCCAATTCGCTTTCGTTACGTCGCTAGTCGGTTCGAGTCAGGGTGAGGGCATCGTGGCGAGGACACCATCGCGTCGGGGTCAGGCGTCTGCGGCCACCCGCGCGGTGGCCACGGATCGGCTGCTCGACGCCGCCGAAGACTGCTTGCGGGATAAGGGGGCAATCGGGCACCACCATGGAGGACCTCGCGGGGCGTACCGGGGTCTCGCGCGCCACGGTGTACCGCTACTTCTCCAATCGCGAGTCCGTCATGTCCGGTGTCATCCTGCGGACAACCGAACGCTACCTGCGAAGCATTGCTCCGCGCATCGCTGAACATGCCGATTTAGGTTCGGCGATCGTCGATTTCGTCGAAGTAACGGTACGGGCGGCTCAACGCGAGCCGATCATCGGTGTGTTGTTCGGCAGCGACGACGATTTAGCCGGTGTCGGGTTGGCCGAAGGCACGTCGGTGGCACTATTCGACCTCGTCGCCGAATTCCTACGACCAGTCTTCAAAGAGCGGTGGGATCAACTAGGGTCGGGGATGTCAGTTGACGACGCCGCCGAGTGGATTCTGCGCGTCATCCTCAGTCTGATCGCGGTGCGCGGCCCCCGCCAGCGCAGTCCCGACGGCCTGAACACCTTCCTACGCCGTTTCCTGCTGCCGTCGTTGCTTTCCACCGCCGAGTCTGGCGACACATGCAACAAACCGTGAGTAGTGTCTTAAGTCATGACGATTGACTCCGACGCCGATCGAGAGCGCTGACCGTGCAGTTTGCGCAGGTCGACCCGGCCATTGCCGAACAACTGCAGAACGCTTCGGCGGTCGTGGAAGGGCTATCCGGTTATCTGGGTTTTCGCCACACCGAGTTCACCGCCGGGCGACTGGTGGTGGAGATGGACGCCCGCGCTGACCTGTTGACTGCGTTCGGCAATCTGCTCGGCGGATGCCCGACCGCGATGGTCGACCACTGCCTGGGTGTGGTGTTCTATCCAGTCATCCCGGCCGGATCATGGGTCGCGACCACGGGGTTTCAAGCTGAACCGGCTTGCGCCCGTGTCACACCGCGTGTGCGTCGCCGTGGCCGAGATCATCGCGCTGGGAAAGCGTAGCGGGGTCGCCAGAATCGACATCAGCAACGACGGGAGCGCAGTGTGCGCCGCCCAAGGAATCGTAACCGTGGTGCGCCCAACGACCGGGTCGGCGTGAGCGCGAAAGTCACCGTTCCCCTCGCGGCTCTAGCTGCCCGATTCGCACGGCTGCGCCGATGACGCTCACGCACTTCAACGGCAGCGACGGTGTCACGCTTGCCGCGGATTGCTACCGGCATCACGATTCCCCCGCTGTCGTCCTCCTGCTACACGGCGGAGGTCAAAACCGCCAGGCTTGGGCGGCCACCGCGCACGAGTTACACGAAGCTGGCTACACCGTCATCGCCTATGACGCCCGTGGTCATGGAGACAGCGCCTGGGATCCCACCGGACACTACGATCTCGACGTGCTGGCGTCGGATCTACTGGCCGTACGTGCGCAAGCGTCAAGCGACCGCCCCGTAGCGGTGGTGGGTGCGTCTCTGGGCGGCATGACCGTCCTCGGGGCACACCGACTCGCAGCCGCAGACCTGTGGGCCGCAGTAACCCTGGTCGACATCACCCCGCGCATGGAGTTCGACAGAGCACGCCGTGTCGTGTCGTTCATGGCCGCCCACCCTGATGGATTCGGCAGCCTCGACGAGGCGGCCGACGTCATCGCCGAATACAACCCACACCGCGCACGGCCGCGCAGTCTGAACGGACTCCGCAAAGTGTTACGGCCACGCGAGGACAATCGGTGGATCTGGCGATGGGACCCGGCTTTCGTGACCTCCAACTTCCACGTCCTGCGCGGCGATCCCGCGGCCGGCGCCGAGGAGTTCAACGCCATCACCGACCTGCTGGTCGACGGAGCCCGCCGCGTACAGGCGCCGACGCTGCTGGTGCGCGGTGTGCTCTCCGACGTCACATCGCCGCAATCGGTCGATGAATTCCTGCAGGTCGTACCGCACGCCCAGACAGTGGACGTCTCGGGCACGGCCCACATGGTCGCCGGCGACGACAACGACGCCTTCACCGCGGCAGTCGCGGACTTTCTGGACCGCACCATTGCGGCAACGTCGTGACGCTGCCCGCTGAAGCCATCCCCACGGCGAGTCGCCTGCCGCTGCGCCGCCGGCGCGACGGTGAGCGGCTGCCGGCGTCGTCTCACTGGTATTGAGTGACAGCACGTAGGCGCCGAGGCTTCCGAGGAAGCCTGCGCAGTGGGCGACGAGTTCGTCGGTGCTGAAGTCGAGTTCGTCGTCGAGCCAGCGGCGCAGCACCTCGAACAGCCCGCCCACCCCCAGGGTCGACGCCAGATGGGCGACGCTCACTGCGGAGTCGGGAATATCGAGGCGCACTCTAGCCTCGCGCAGCACGAGGTCGGCGAATCCAGCCATGAGTTGGCTGCGCAACTCACGTAGCAGCGGCTCGGTTGCCGATTCGACAAACAAAATCCGGCCCAGCCGCCGGTCGTTTTCGATCATCGTGATCAGCGCGCGAATCGGAGCGTGCGCCAACACGTCGGGGGTTGCGCCCGCGTCGGGGATCGCTTGGACAATCACCTCCTGGAAGGTGGCGTAGAGCTGCTGGTAGACCGCCCGCAACAGCTCGTCCCGATCGGTGAAGTGTTGATAGAAGTACCGCGAGGTTACCCCCGAGGTCGCACACACCGCCGTCACCGTGGCCGCCGTCACGCCCCGGGTGCCGATCAACTCCACGGCAGCATCGATCAAGCGCTCGCGGCGGCGGCGATGACGCTGCTCGGCCGACACTCCGCTGTACACCCGGACCGAACGCACACGTATAGTCTGGCACCCACATCTGACAAGGTGTAAAGTCAGATTCGTCCACTACGAACAAGGGGCAGCGTGATGAGCAACGAGTCGTCGATATCGTCGAGAACACGGGTGCTGCCGAAGGCCCGCCGGGTCCGTTTCGCATTGCCTTCGGGCACCACTCGTCAGCATTTCGTGGGCGGCGAGCTGGTGATGAGCCACTTTATTTCGACCTTGTCGGCAACGTTTCCCGAGGGAGAAGACTTTTTTATTCGGTCAGTGCGCCAGTACCGTGACCAGATCAGCGACCCTGACCTTCAGGAGGCGGTCAAGGGATTCATCGCACAGGAGGCCACCCACCGGCACCAGCATCGGCTGCTCAACGAGCGGCTGCAGGCGATGGGTTATCCGACTGACCGGATCGATCGGCACATCAAAAAATTGGTTGCCCGGTTGGAGCAGCGCTTCTCCCCGGTCATGCGCCTGGCTGTCACCGCCGCGCTTGAGCACTACACCGCGACACTGGCCGAGATCATCTTGACCAGTGATGAAGCCCAGAAACTGATCGGCGACACCGAGGTCCGGCCGATCCTGCTGTGGCATGCGTTCGAGGAGTCCGAGCACAAGGCCGTCGCTTTTGATGTCTTGCGGACGATCGGGGCCACCGAACGCACCCGCGTCTGGGGAATGCGCGTCGCTTCGCTGCTTTTGTTCACCGAGTTGATCGCCCAAACGCTCCGGTCTATGGCGGCTGACCGTGCTGCATATCATCCGAGACGAATGACGGCCAGCCTGAAGGCATTTCGTCGGTCCCCCATGTTCAGCCCCGAGGCGGTGCAACGCTTCCGTTCTTACACTCGCCCCGGGTTTCACCCTGACGACTGGGACAGCGCCGACGTCCTGGGCCGCTGGGCGGCCGAGTTGTTCGACGCCGACGGCGCCCAGCAGATCGGGCAGCCGGCCGACGCGCCAAGGGCCTAGCGTCATCCAGAGACAAACACGCCGATAACCGGATCGCCGACGTCGAAGCCGCCACCACCGATACACGGATCTGCTACTCAATTACGCTGTTCCGCAGCCCATTTCGGCATGTTCTGACGTGAGCGACTTTCATTCCCGCTGCCAGGCGGCTGCCGCTTATCGGGTGAAGGTGTCGCGCTCGGCGGGGGTTGTACGCATGAGCGGGCCGTAGCGTTGCCGGAGCTCGGTGACGATGTCGGCGAACGGCAGGTCGTGATACCAGCCTCGGTCATGAAGATATTCCATGTGCTGGTGGCCTTCGCTGTCGAAGGCATGCAGCAGTGCGTCGTGTTCGCCGTCAAAGTCGATTGGGGGCACACCGAATCGGGCACACAGTTCGGCGTTGAACGCCGGTGTCGCCTTGACCCAGCGGTTGTTGACGAAAAGCTCGCTGTAGCCGTGGTAGACGAATAGGTCGGTGCCGCCCATTCGGGCGCGCAGCGTGTCGGTTTGTAGGTGGTTGCGCACGTCGGCGAACCCAAGGCGGGCGGGTATACCCGCGGCGCGGGCCGCCGCGGTGAGCAGGACTGCCTTGGGGACGCAGTAGGCGCGGGTAGCGGTGGCGACGTAGCTGGCGCGGTAGTGGCCGGGATCGTCATCGACACTGTAGGGGTCGTACCAAATCGTGTCGCGGACAGCGGCGAAGATGCGCTGGGCTCGTGTCACCGGATCGTGGCTGTCGCCGATCGCCGCCCGGGTGAAACGCTGAACATTGTCGTGGCGCCAGTCCAGGAACTCCGTCGTTGCCAGAAAACTCGGGTGCTGCCCGGTGGATGTGTCGGTCACTGAGCGCCTTTTGTCCTCGCCTCGGCCGCGATATGGCCTGTCAGCGATCGCGCCGCGTGGTCCAAGGCCTCGGCAAGACACCGCTCGGCTTCGGGCAGTCCGGCGGCTAGATGGGCCGCCGCAGCACAGCGGTCCCGCACCGAAAGGCTGTTGTCCATGGCTTTCTCGGCGACAGCGGTCCACAGGTCGGCTGCTCCGCGGGCCGCTGCTGCCGCGATGGCGACCGCGTCGTTGTCCAGCAACTCGGCGATGTGCTGGCAGCCGTGAGCTTGCAGGCGGCGGAACAGTCCGCCACCGGTACCGGCCTTTTCGATGAACGCGCCAAGCCCGAACAGTGCTTCGGCGAGCGCATCGTCGTCGAAATAGTCAAGCCAGCAGCGCACGTCGTCGGCGAAAACCCGCACACCAGGTAACCCGGCCCCTGCCAGGTCGGCGTCGTTGAAATTTAGAAGCGGCGGCCCGGCGGCCTCGCCGCGCATCGACGCCGCGCTGGCTGCCAGCGCGGGCCCGCTGATCACGGCCAGTTCGGGAACGTGGCGTGGCCAGTCGATCAGATAGGTGGTGTGACGGGTCGGCATCGGGAACCCGGTCGAGCACCGGGCGCGCCGCAGGTTCTCATACGGAACGCTTTGGATGGTGTCCCGGTCGTTGTCGACAACATAGGCCAGTTGATGATCGTCGTCGTAGCCGACGATCACGACATCGTGGCGGCTCATGCTCAACCGCACCCGAAGATAGGGCAGCTCGGCGATGTCGGCCCACACCATCACCGGCCGGCCGGCGTCGATCTCGCCGGTCACCCACGCCCAACCGAGGTCGGCGTCATCAGTCGAGGCCACCCGCAGCCCGGCGCCGATACGGGTCAGGTAATCCTCTTCCAGCCCGCCTCCGCGCCCCACCAGATAGATCTGCGGCCGCAACCGGGCGCAGCGGATGTAGCTGAAACCCACGACACCACCGAGAGCGAACACCAGCCCCTCGGTTGGCGGCTCAGATTCCCAGCCGAGTTCGGCCCACTCGGTGAGATCACGCAACGCCGACGACCCGCAGTGCCCACCCATTCGGTGCCGGTAGGCGATCTGTCCTGCGCCCAAAGCCTTTCGCGCCTTTCGCTCGTCAGAATCGGATGAGTCCTCGGATGTTGCGGCCTGATCTCATGTCCTCGTATCCCTCGTTGACCTGCTCGAGGGTGTATTCCCGGGTGATCAGCTCGTCGAGTTTGAGTTGCCCGGCGTTGTAGAGTTCGACCAGCCGCGGGATGTCGTGGGCGGCGTTGGACGACCCGTACAACGCGCCGCGGATCTGCTTTTCGTACAACGTCAGTTCCAGCAGCGATCCCGACATCGAGGTGTCGTCGGGGTGCCCGATCGCGGTCACCACCACCCGGCCCCGCTTTCCCACCAATGACAGCGCCTCACCGATGTAGGACGCCTCGGCCACGTCGGTGGTCAACACGCACACGTCGGCGAGTTTGCCTCGGGTCAGATCGCTGACCAACGCCCACGCCTGATCGATCGTGGCGGCGGTGTGCGTCGCGCCGAAGCGGGCGGCCTGCTCGCGTTTGAACGCGACCGGGTCGACCGCGACGATCGTCAACGCTCCGGCGATGCGGGCGCCCTGGATGGCGTTCATGCCGATACCGCCCGCCCCCACCACGACCATGGTGTCCCCGGCGCGCACCTCCCCGGTGCGCACCGCCGACCCGTAACCGGTCGTGACACCGCACCCGATCAAGGCTGCTTTGTCCAGCGGGGTTCCGGCGTCGATTTTGACCAGTGAGGCTTGCGGCACCACGGTGTACTCGGAAAACGTTCCCAACAAACACATCTGACCGATGTCCTGGCCGCGGGCGTGGAAGCGGTAGGTGCCATCAATCTGGGGTCCCATCATGATCGCCGCACCCATCTCGCACAGGTTGCCCATGCCGCGCGCACAGTACGAGCAGCGTCCGCACGCGGGCAGGAACGTCAAAATGACCGAATCGCCCTCTGCGAGATCCTCGACGCCGGGCCCGACCGCGGCCACGGTGCCGGCACCTTCGTGTCCGCCCACCACCGGCAGCGGTATCGGCAGGTCGCCGGTGACCAGGTGCTCATCGGAGTGACATAACCCGGTCGCGGTCAGCCGGACCAACACCTCGTCGGGACCGGGGGGATCGAGCTCAATCTCCTCGACCTCCCATTTCTGGCCCAGGCCCCACAGAATCGCTGCGCGTGTCTTCACCGTTTCACTCCTTGCACGTTGATGTTTCGGTTTTATCGATGCTTCGGGTTTATCGCCGGGAAAAGATCAACCGAGGGTCTCGATGACGAACGCGCAGTCGGTGTGCTGCTGGCGGAGCGTTTTTTTGTCGAACTTGCCGGTCGACGTCAACGGAATTTCGGGGACGAACGTCCACCGCTCCGGCAGCCACCACTTAGCCACCCGGTCGCGCAGGAAGTCCGCCAGTTCCCCAGCAGTGGCGGTGTGCTCGGCGTGACGCACGATCACCGCCAACGGCCGTTCCTGCCATTTGGGGTCGGGCACCGCGATGACCGCCGCGGTGCGCACCCCGGGGTGCGCGGCCAATTCGTTTTCCAGTTCCACCGAGGAAATCCATTCACCGCCGGACTTGATCACGTCTTTGGCCCGGTCGGTCAACGTGATGAACGCATCCTCAGAGATCGTGCCGACATCACCGGTCGGCAGCCACCCGTCGGCAGTAACCGCTGCGGTGTCCTGGCCGTAGTAGCGTTCGGTGATCCACGGCCCGCGCACCTGGATCTCCCCGACCGACTCGCCGTCCCAGGGTTGTTCGACGCCCGTGTCGTCAACGATGCGGGCTTGCACGCCGGCCACCACCCGACCCTGCGTCGCCCGCAGTCGCTGCGCGGTATCGGCGGGGTCGGTGTGGCGCGGCAGGGCCACCGAGGCCAGCGGCGAGGTTTCTGTCATGCCCCACGCCTGCACGATCCGGATGCCCAACTCGTCAAACGCAGCCATCAGCGACCGCGGCACCGCAGATCCCCCGCACGCCACCAGCTTCAGTGAACTCAAGTCATGGCCGGGATTGCTGCGCAGGTAGTGCAGGATGTCGGTCCAAATTGTTGGCACCGCACCCGATATCGTCGTCCGCGTCGCTTCGATCATCTCCACCAGCGGCGCGGCCTGCAAGAAGCGATCCGGCAACACCAGCTGCGCGCCGGCCATCATCGCCGCATAGGGCAGCCCCCAGGCGTTGGCGTGAAACATCGGCACAATGGCCAGCACCGTGTCGTCATGGCCGATACCCAACGCGTTCGCCGTGCAGGCGGCCTGCGAATGCAGCCACGTCGAACGGTGACTGTAAACCACTCCTTTCGGGTGACCGGTGGTGCCGCTCGTGTAGCACATCGCCGCGGCGGAGCGCTCGTCAACACTGGGCCAGTCGAAGGTCTCCGGCTGGCCCGCCACCACCTCCTCGTAGCGCAGCACGGTTTTCCCGCAACCCTCCAGCAGCGCCAGATCACCCTCACCGGTGACCAGCACCGTGTGCACCGAGGCCATCGTCGGCAGCGCCGCCGCCAGCACGCCCAGCACCGTGTCGTCGACGATGACCACCCGGTCATCGGCATCGTTGGCGATCCACGCCAACTGCTGCGGCGGCAGCCGCAGGTTCAACGTGTGCAGCACCGCGCCCATCGACGGCACCGCGGCGTAACTGTCCAGGTGCTCCTGATTGCTCCACTGCAACGTGGCGACCCGCTCATCACCGCGCACACCGATCTCACGCAACGCGTTGGCCAGCCGAGCCGCCCGAACCGCCAACTCCCGATACGTCACCCGAGAAATCTCCTCCGGACCACGCGCGGTGAACACCTCCCGCTCACCATGCACCGTCGCCGCATGCCCGACGATCCCGGCGACACCCAACTGAACGTCCTGCATCGTCGATTTCACCGCGACACCACCCCGCTCAGCAGACCAGTCGACCGCTGCGGCTCACGCATCAATGAGGTCCTGCCGCTGCGCGGCCTCCAACATCAGCCGATACTCCGGGAACAGATTCTTGGCCTGCGGTATCAGCTTGACCAGCTTGGCCACCGGACCCTTGGCCCGCACCGTGCCCTTAGCCATCGCCACCGTCAAGTTCACCTTCCCCAACCAAAACCTGTTTCCCATGTCCGCCGACATGAACAACTCCACATTGGGCACCGCCGCACTCGACGCACCGGTCTCGACGACCTTGTTAGGCATATCCACCGTCACCACCGCATCCGGATCGGTGTAATGAACCCGCAACACCACCCCCGAACCCGCCAGCTTGTCAGCCAACCCCTCCTTGTCCAGCCCACGCCTAAAAATCCCACCCAGATACGTGTAAACCTCATCCTCATCAGCAAAAACAGCCATCCCAACCTCGTCTCGTAGGGATCAACAACTCGCGACGTTTTCAACTAGGCCCGACGTCTTGAATCGATATTTGACACTCAAAGCGCTTGGCGGACCAGACATCACGACACCACCGATGCGGATGTCGCTGCTCATCGCCGGACTGGGGCAGCGATACGTTGCCCCAGTCCGGCCGCGCTAACTGGCCCAGCCGGCGCTTGCCAACGTGGCACCCAGCCGGTTAGGCCGACGTGCCGGCCAGGGCTTTGCGATCCTCATCGGCGAAGTCGTCTTCGAGCTGAACCGGCGTGTAGTCGACATCGATGTCGGCAACCGGACGCCCCCGCGCGCTCTCGATCGTGCTCAACCTGCGCATTCCCTTGTCGGTCGCATAACGAGTCAACTCCTCCACGGTCAGGTTGAACGGGATCTGGTCGCCGTAGGGTGTCAGGAGTTCTTCGATCATCTGAACTCCCAACGGGATCAACTCGTTCATGCGTGCTTCGAACACCGACCAGTTGGCATCGTCGGCGGCGATGTGACGCCGGCAGGTGAAGGTGCCCCACGCCATGTGGCGGCGCTCGTCGTCACCGATGCGTCCGATGAACTCCTGCATACCGGGAAGAACGCCGCGGTCCACACAGATCTTGTGCCAGGCATAATATCCGGTCAGCGCCAACATCCCCTCGACGATGTGGTTGTAAGTTGTGGCCGCACGAATCTGGGCGGCCGGCGAGGGATCCGTGACGAGATCGCCAAGTGATTCCGAAAGCTCCTCATTGAAAATCTTCCGGTACGCCGGAGAGTGATAACCATGCAAATCCTCGGTGACCCCCACGGCATCCAGCCATAACCGGAACCCCTGAGTGTGCTTAGCCTCCTCGAAAGCGAACTGGGTCAAATACATCTCGTCACCCAGCCGGCCCTCGGCCCGCATCGCGGCCATGAACGGTTGGATGTCCTGTGTGACCGCCTCTTCACCGGCGAGGAACGCCGCACACAACCGCACCGCGAGATCGCGTTCGCTCTCTGATAGCGACTCCCAGTCCTTGCGGTCGCGGGAGAAGTCGATGTCGGCCGGATCCCAGAATTTCGCGTTGCCCCCGGCGAACAGCTTGAGCGGCAAGCTATCCCAGTTAAGTCCGCCCGCAGCCAGCGAGCCGTAACCCGTTCGTGTCATGATAGTGACCTCCTTGTCATGCTGTGAAACTTGCGTGTTGGACTGTCGCAGTGTCTTGATGCTGGCCTCCTCCTCGGACTCATCTCGATGCAACGCTTCCCGGATAGGACAGCCCCCGTCCGGCCGCAGCTTTGGCTCTCATCGGCGGCGACGGTAACGACGCGAAAGCGTGCGTCAGGACCGCGACCAGCCGCCGCACCGCCAGCTGCGGCTGCTCAGGTGTGGGCTCGTCGAGACCGAGGACCGGATCCATCCCGCGCACGTACGGCGCGAGCGCCAGATGCGGGAAAAGCAGCAACAGCAACGACAACAGCGCATCGGTGTCGGCGTCGGCGCGCAGGTCCCCGCGTACATGTGCGTCGCGCACCAAGGGCCGCAACACCTCCAGGTAATGGCGGTGAACCACGGTCCGCACACTGACGCGGGCGTCGGTATCGACCTCCAAACTCACCGCGGCATGCAGCGCACGCTCGCGAGGATGCTCAGCGAAATAGACGATCCAGTCGTCGAGCAAGTCGGTCAGGAAGTCGAAAAACGGTCGGCGCGGATCAAGTTCGCGGATACGGACCTCCAGATAAGACCGCACCCGCTGGCTAGCCACGTCGGCGACGAATGCGTACAAGTCGCGTTTGTCAGCGAAATACTGAAAGAGGCTGCCCTTGGCCACTCGCGCACGCCGCGCGATCACGTTCAGGCTGCCGCCTGAAAACCCATGCGCCGCGAACTCGGCTTCGGCCGCCTCTATCACGGCTGCGCGACGGGCCGGATCGACACGCGCCCACGTAACCGTCGGCATCCCACCTCCTTGTCGCGACCCGTCAAAAGTAATGACCACTGGTCATTGTAGCATGATGCAGGTCACAGTCAATGCCGCGGCGTGCCTCACCTACTTTGAGCGCGTGGGCGACGGCGGTGCCTCACCAATTTTGAGCGCGTAGCCCGAGAGGCTTGCCCGGTATGGAGGGCAAGATCGATATGGCCGCGAGACGGCAGGTGACGAACAAATTGCGAGGTCGGTATCGCAAGGCGTCGAAAGCGGACAAGACCAAGATCCTGGACCGGGTGGTGTCCACCACCGGGATGGGCCGCTCGACGGCCCGGCGGATGCTGACCGGTCCTGCGCTGGCGGACCCGGCTGAGCAGGTCGATGGGCGCACCCTGCGGGCGCGGGGCTTCAGCGACGACGCCAGGGCGCTTTTGGAGCACGTGTGGGCCTTGATGGGCATGCCGTGCGGCAAGTACCTGGTGGTCATGGCCGAGCTGTGGCTACCGCTGCTGGCGGCCGCCGGTGACCTCGACAAGCCGTTCGCCACCGAAGCGGCCTTGGCCGAGCTGAAGACAATGAGCGCGGCCACCGTGGACCGCTACCTCAAACCGGCCCGGGATGCGATGCGCATCAAGGGCATCTCGACGACGAAACCCTCACCGCTGCTGCGTAATTCGATCACCATCCGCACCTGCTCCGACGAGGCGCCCGAGACTCCGGGGGTGATCGAGGCTGACACTGTGGCGCACTGCGGCCCGACGCTGATCGGCGAGTTCGCCCGCACCCTGACCATGACCGACGTCGTCATCGGCTGGACCGAAAACTACTCGATCCGCAACAACGCCTCCAAGTGGATCACCGCCGGCATCGAGGAGTTGCGGGCGCGGTTCCCGTTTCCCATGGTGACCTTCGACTCGGACTGCGGCGGTGAGTTCATCAACCACGAGGTCGCCGACTGGTTGCAGGACCGCGACATCACCCAGACCCGCTCGCGGCCCTACCAGAAGAACGACCAGGCCCATGTGGAGTCCAAGAACAACCATGTGGTGCGCATTATGTGGAATCTGATTTGTCATCAAGTTCGGTCCCTATTTGCCCTGGTTGACTGCGGTGATCGGTAGCAGGGTGGCGGTCGCTGGGATACCGATCTCGCGTGGGGTTGTCTCATCGGGTGTGGCGACGTCGATCAGTCGTTCCAATAGGCGGTCGAGCGCGCTCTGTCCCTCGTCGACCGCCGCTTGTTCGTCGTCGGTCAGCGGGACACTGGCCAGCATGCGCTGGAGGTTTTCCTTGGCCTCCAGCAATTGCGCCTTGCTGGAGGCCTTCGGAGTGTAGAAATCGCAACGGGCGCAGGCCATTCGGTGTCTGCATTGCTCGAAGAAGCTGTAGGTGCAGTAGCCGTGGCCGAGGTCGTAGTACTGCCAGGGCTCGCCGGTCGCCGCGGCCCCGGAGACGACGGCGTCGCGGTCCACGAGGACCTCGATGGTGCGGACGTTGCGAGCGAAGTACCCGGCGTCGCTGTATGCCTTCGCCAACGTAGTTGGGGCGATCTTGGCGTAATGCTGAGTGGCAGAGGGACTTCGGTGACCAAGCCATGCTTGCAGCTCGAACAGGGTCATGGGCTCTTTGGCGTTGTAGAGCTGGCTGGCGATGGTGGAGCGGGCCCGGTGGCTGGTGATGTTGCCGCGGACGTCGGCGGTCGGCACACCCGCTTTGGTGCAGAGGGCGGGGATGACGCGGATGTTCAGGTATTGCCTACCGATTCCTTGTGCGCGGTAGGAGAACAGCGGGTGCACCCGTTCGCTGGTCTTGCGGTCAAGGACAGCGGGCTGGGTCGGCCGGACGGCCTCCCATGCTGCGATGGCCTGCCCCAGGATCGGGTCGACCGGTTTGGTGAACGCGGTCCCGGTCTTGTGCACCGGGACATCCAGTAAACAGACCGCATCCTTGTCCAGCGTTTGGTCGGTGTCGCCGGGCAGGGCGACGTCTTCACGTTGCCAACGCACGCATCCGACCCGCAGTCGGACGATCTCGTCGCTGCGCAGTCCACCGAACAGCCAGGTCAGTGCCAATGCCCGGAGAAGCTCGATCGGATACATACGGCCGACCGGGTTGGCGTAGACGTCGCTGTGCTCCAAGTTGAGGCCTGCCCACAGCAGCTTGGCCCAGACATCGTCGGCGATCACGCGCGGGTCGGGGCCGATGAGTGCGCGGATGCTGCGCGGGGTGGCCAGCACGCGAGCGGGATCGAACCGTCGGGAGATCCAACCCCACTCCTGGCAGTCGCGAAAGAGCTGGCGAGCCCCGGCGAGCAGGCTACTCTTCGTGCGCGGCATCAACGGCTCCCCGATCCGATCTCGTAGGGAGTCGTCGTTTTGGGTGTAGTCGCCGATACGCAGGCGGTCGACAGCGGCGACCCAGGCCGCGCACAGCTCTCGCGTCCACTGGCCCGGCTCCTGGACCTCGGGATGCTCGGCAGCCAGCCAGCGTCCCATCCGCAGCATCTGGTTGCGTCGGCCCTTCCTGCCCGATGATGGAAGAGTCGAGGTGTCGTACCAACGCACCACCCAGTCCGCCCAGACCGGGTCCACGCCCTCGGCCGGCGCCAGAGTCAGCCGCCTGGGCGGTCGCGGCGGATCAACATACCCGAGCGCCGCCAGCGCCCGGTGCAGGCTGTGGACGTTCTGGCGCAACGAGTACGGGACCGACATGTTCGTCCGCAGTGCCCGCAGCGCGTCTTCGGACAGGTCGGCCAGCAGCGGGCTGCGGTTGAGCAGCATCGCATGGCAGACCAGGCTCGCGGTCCGCACGCTCACTTTTGGTGACCGCTGGCCCCATCCGTGCAGTACCGAGGCGACTTGTTCTACCGCTTGGTCGACGGCGTTTCTGCCGAACACTTTCCGAGCGACCGCGCCGCGGTCGACGTTGCCCAGTAAGTGCAGTTCGGTGAACCCAAACAAGTAAGCCATGGCGATGGCGTAGGACCTTGCCGACGTGTGTGCCCATCGCGGATACGTTTCCAGGAAAGCTTTTCCGTTGATCCCCAGAACGCCGGCCCAGGTTGGCCCGTCCCAGGCCCAGAAGCTGGCCCCGAGCGTGGCGCAGCCCGACAGGATCACCGCGACGGCGTCTCGGGCCGACCGGCGGTGGTACCAGCCATCAGCTACCTCAAGGCGTTCCACCGCCTGAGCCAGTGGAAGCACCAGTCGGTGAACAGCTCGCCACCGCCGCAGCCGCGGGTCCTTCCAGTACTGCGGCCAGTGACGCACGTCCCAGCCGAGGGTGTCCAGCGCGGCCCGCTCGGCGATCGACAGCGTCGCGGAGCGATCAAATTGCGCGGTGCCGACCAGCCAGGACCACGCGGGAACTATGACCGTGGCGGCCGCCGACGACTCTGCAGTCACTGCTCGACCACCCCCGATTCTGGTTCGCCGAGCCGGGCCAATGTGCGGACCCGCCAACCATGAATCTGCTCCATCCCGCGACTGAGCTTGTCGGCAAGATCACGGCCGGACAGGTGGATATAGGCCAGAGTGGAATCTGTCGAACGGTGACCGGCGAATGTCGCGATCGCATGCAGCTCCCAGCCCATGCGCGCCAGGTCGGTCAGGCACAAGTGCCGAGTCGTATGGGTGGAGAACTGCGGCAGATCGGCCGCCAACGCCAGCCGCCTGACGACCTTCGACCACGTCCACAGGCTCAGCGGCGCAGCCCTATTCCGCCGGGACTCCGACAAGAACAACGGCCCACGAGCGCGGGAAAGCGTCGCTCGGTGGGCCAGATAGCCTGACAGCAGTATCCCCGTAGGCGCCGAGTAGGGCACCACCCGTTCCAACCGGTTCTTCGTCGTTTCCGCCCGGATCTGCAGAGTCCGGTGAGCCGGGTCGACATCATCGGTGCGCAGGGAGCACAGCTCCTCGCGCCGCAGCGCGGCGTCATAGGCGAGCGCGAGCATCACCCGGTTGCGGGCCGGCTCCCCGGCGGCCACCGCCAGCAGCGACAGCCATTGCGATTCGGTGGGAATCCACGGCAGCTTGGTCAACCGGGGAATCAAGCCACGCTGATGGCCTGCGCCGCCACGATTGCGGGCCGTGTAGCGACCACGGCCGACCGGGTTGGACTCACGCACGCCCTCCTCGACCAGGAAGTCGTAAAACAACCTCACGGGAACCATCCGCTGCTGCAGCGTGGCGTTGGCCAACCCCGCGCCCGAGTCGATCGAGACCACGTTCGCACCCCGACGGCTCGGCCGGTCGCCCAATTCCCTTACATAGCTTGCGATATGGGACCGGTCAGCGCCGAGCGGATCGACTCCCACCCGCTCGCACATCTCCAGGTACTCCGCCAGCCCCCGTGCGTAGGCGTCCATCGTCCGGGACGCACGCCCAAGATCGGCCCACATGCGCAGCCAGATGACCGCCTGCTCGTGTCGGCCGAGGACCGGCCACTTCTCCGCCAGCACTACCGTGCCCAACAGGTCTCCTCAGTTCGTGGTCGTACCGCAGTGAGCTGATCCTCACTGCAGCCAGATTCCACGTAACTGACAAGCACGCCTTCTACTGGCGCTACGACACCCCCGGCGAGTTGCAGCTGCTCAACCGGTTATGGGAGCTGGTGTCGCTGCGCCTGAATTTCTTCACCCCGACCAGAAAGGCCGTCGGCTACACCACCACCGCGGCCGGTCGCCGTAAGCGCGTCTACGATAAGCCGGCCACCCCGTGGCAGCGTCTGCGGGCATCGGGCGTCCTTGATGCGCAACAGCTTTCGAACGTTGCAACCCGCATCGAAGGCACCAACCCGGCCGATCTGACCCGCCAGATCAACACCATCCAGATGCAGCTGCTGGACCTGGCCAAAGCCAAGACCGAGGCCCTGGCCGCCGCCCGCCACATCGACCTGCAAGCATTACAACCGTCAATCAACCGATTGGCCAAGGCGAGGTAGTGCAGGCCTCCTACGCGCTCACTATGTGTGAGGCACCAGCGACCGCTTCGCGCTCACTTTTAGGTGAGGCACCTCGTGCCGCGGGGGAGGCTTTCCGAGTCGAAATAGACTGTGCAAGCGGCACGTTCAGTTGCGAGCCGTCAGCCGATGGGTGAAGTCTGGGCCGGTGTAGGTCAGCGATCATCCGCCCCAAGCGTTGAGGAAATCTCGTGACGTGAGCGCGGGTACCGCCACTTCGGGTCATGACCTTCTCAGCGCGACGCGGTGGTCGCTGAGAGGGTAGTCGGCATGGCGATTTGCGGGGACGCAAGGTAGTTCAGGCTACAGGGATCGCGCGATGATCTCTTTCATGATTTCGTTAGTTCCGGCGTAGATTTTCTGGACTCTCTGGTCGACCCAGAGACGAGAAATCGGGTAGTCGTTCATGTATCCGTAGCCGCCATGCAGCTGCAAGCAGTTATCGATGACGGTCATCGCGTGTTCTGTCGTCCACCACTTCGCCATCGCTACGGTTTGCACATCGAGCTTGCCGTGGAGATGCAAACAGATGCAGTGGTCGAGGAAGACACGCGCGATGCGGGTTTCGGTGGCGGCTTCAGCCAACGTGAACTTGGTATTCTGAAAGCTGAACAGATTGCGGCCGAACGCTTCTCGTTCGTGGGTGTAACGCAAGGTGTGCTGCAACGCCGTCTCCATGGCGGCGACGGCACCGACTGCGACGATCAACCGCTCCTGTGGCAGCTGAGTCATCAGCTGGATGAAACCCTGACCTTCGGTTTCGCCGAGCAGGTGGGACTTGGGCACGCGCACCGCGTCGAAAAACAGTTCGGAGGTGTCTTGGCCGTGCTGGCCGATCTTGTTCAAGACGTGCCCGCGGCGGAACCCGGGCCGGTCGGCCTCCACGACGATCAACGAGATGCCGCTGGCTCCGTGATTTGGATCAGTTTTGGCGACGACGATTACGAGGTCAGCTTGTTGACCGTTGGTGATAAAAGTTTTGGAGCCACTGATCACATAGTCGTCGCCCTCCGCTACTGCTCGCGTGGTGATATTCTGCAGATCGGAGCCGGTGCCGGGCTCGGTCATCGCGATCGCACCGATAAGTTCGCCGGAAGCCATTTTAGGCAGCCAGCGCTGCTTTAATTCTTCTTGGGCATACTGAAGGACGTAGTGCGCGACGATGCCGCTGTGCAGGCCCGCGCCCCACGAGCTGTCAGCGATGCGGGCTTGCTCTTCGAGTAATACTGCTTCGTGGGCGAAAGTTCCGCCGCCACCGCCGTATTCGACCGGTATCGACATACACAGCAGGCCGAGATCTCCGGCGCGCTGCCACAACGCCCGGTCAACGTGGTGCTGTTGGGCGAACCGCTCCCGGTGAGGTGCGAGTTCAGTGGCGCAGAACTTGGCAGCCAGCTCGCGGACTGCGTCGAGTTCTGAAGTGCGCCAGGGCGAGTTGAGGTTCATCAAGAAGCCTTTCTGCTGTCGAGCCTGTCGAGATTCGCTGTCAAAAATCAGTTCGGCGTCAGAATCGCCTGGCGGCTGTGCGGCTACGTTTGCCTGTACCGCAGCGGATTTCGCGCCGACGCCAGCCCGGGAAGAATCGTGTCGAAATGAGCTAGGGACAATATCGGCCCGCCAAGAGACAGTGCGGGCGTGGAACTGTCACCTGCGTGCTCATCGCCTGCGCAAGTCGACGGGAAGGCCGTCGACGGGGATGGGCAGCGAGGTGTTGTCCCACCTGGCGGTGTAGTCGGGCCGCACACTCCAGGTGTAGGTGCGCAGCATTTGGTGCAGGATGGCCTTGACTTCGAGCATGCCGAAATGCATCCCGATGCATTTGTGGGCGCCTCCGCCGAAGGGGATCCAGGCGAAACGGTGCGCGTTGTCCTCGCGCCGCTGTGAGTCGAAGCGCAGGGGATCGAAGCGGTCGGGCTCGGTCCAGACGTCGGTGACGAAGTGGTTGACCGCCGGAGTGATGGCCACCAGGGTGCCGGCCGGGATGTAGTAGCCGGCAATGGCGGTGTCTTCGACGGTCTTGCGCATCACCAGAGGCACCGGGGCGAGAAGGCGCAGCGACTCCTTGATGACGAGGTCGAGGTCGGTCAAGCCCTCCAAATCGTCGATATCGAGAACCTTGTCGCCGAAGACGTCGGATTGGGCGCGCACCCGGTCCTGCCAATCGGGATGTTTAGCCAGGTAGTAGGCGACGGCGGTGGTGGTGATGGTCGAGGTGTCGTGGGCAGCCATCATCAAAAAGATCATGTGGTTGATGACGTCGGCGTCGGTGAACTGTTCGCCGTCTTCTGTGCGGGCCTGACACAGCGCGGTGAACAAGTCGTCGCTGCCTCCGGAGCGAGCCTGGGGCAGGTGACGGGTGAAATAGTTTTCCAGGACCCGTCGACCACGGATCCCGGCCCGATACCGGGTGCCGGGCAGCGGCGCGCGGACGATGGCGCTAGCAGCGCGGACGGTCGCGATGAAAGCCCGGTTGACCGCCTCGCTTTCATCCTTGCCGCGGCCGCCCATGAACACATCGGTGGCGACGTCGAGTGTCAGGTTCTTCAGCAGGCGATACAGGCGAGTCGATGGCCCGGTCGGCCAGGCCGGAACGGTGGCGCGCACGCACGGGGCGACCTGTTTGACGTATCCGGCCAGCCGGGGCCGGGTGAACGCCTCTTGCATGATGCGCCGGTGCATCCGGTGTTCATCGAAGCTCATCAACATCAGTCCGCGATGAAAAAACGCATCGATGAGGAAGCTCCAGCCGTCTTGCGAGAACGCCTTGGCGTTGCTGGTCAATGCTTGCTGGGTGGCCTCCGGTCCGGCGATAACCACCATCTTGGTGCCGAAAGCTCCCATCCAGGTCACAGGCCCAAGCCGGGCATAGCGTTCGCGGCCGAGTTCGCAACCAAAGCGGATGTAGTCCAAGGTGTGCCCAACGAAAGGCAGCCCAGGGTCACCAGGAACCGGCTTGAGACCGCTGCCAGCCGGTGGAGCCGCCAAATCGCGCACCGGCCACCGCCGGCTCAGCTCGCGCCAGCCGTCCTCGACGCGGCGGGGGGCCGGAACCAAAATCACCGACGACAAGCGCTCGCGGGCCTTATCGACCGGAGCGTGCAACAACCCAGTCATGAGCATTCCTTCGCACTCCTCTGAACACACAGATCGCCATCGACCGCTGGCAGTTCTCGCGTGACTGCGCCTAACCGGTGATACCCCGAATCATTTACAGGGATCGGTTAAATGTCAAGCTTCAGACAGTTCGGCTCAATCTGTCACAGATGGGTAGTCCAGTCGCAGATACCGCAACGCGACCTGCGAAATACGCCCCGCTGTGGCTGCGGCGTCGTCAGTGGGCAATACCAGGTGGCTGACGGTCAGCCGGACCAAGGCGTCGACGACATCCCGTACATCCTGGGCGTCGAGCCCCGGGAAATGGCCGATGAACCACTTGATCATCGTTGCCGAGGACAACTCGAGCAGCGACGCCGATGTCGGCAGCAGCGGCAATACCCCGGTGTCGGGCGACCCGGGCCCGGCGTCGGTCCCCCGGTTGGAGGTCAGTACCGCTTTCAGCAACGGGCTGGACTCCGCCTCGTCCAGGGTGTAGCGGACGGCGGCCATGATGCCTGCACCGGCGTCGCGGGCATGCTCTTCGAGCACCGCGCGAACGCCATCCAAGAATTGCTCGCCTTCGCGGACGATCAGCGCGTCGCCGAGTCCTTTCTTGTCGGTGAACTCCTTGTACAGCGTCGGACGAGAGACACCCACCAGCTCGGCGACTTCACTCACCCGTACTCGCTCCCAGCCCTTCTCGATCGTCAGGGCCCGCGCAGCGTCCAACACTTGTTCGCGCATGTGCCGGCGAAACGACATTCGCATAGATTCGCTGGGCATGGTCGGTAGGATAAACCGCGAGGCCGTCTAGCCAGGCACTTCGCTCTATGGATCAACCGGCCGGCAGCATTTCTGGACTGCACATCAGCCCTCCCGGATGGGTGGATCGTGGCCTCGCGACCGCTCACGGCGTCTCCACCTTGCATGCTGCGCTACTTCTAGTAGCGTAGCGATACCGATAGTCTCGCTACGGGGGAATACATGACCGACGCTCCTTCAACGGGCTCGGGTGCGGGGCCTGCGCTTTTGTCGCGTCCCGCACCGCCTGCCGATGTGGCGAGGCCACGCGAATACAGCAGGCGGTTAGCGGCCCTGGCCGGGTTCACCGTTCGGCACAAAGCGCTGGCGATCGGGGCGTGGCTGGGTACGGCCGTGCTGCTGGCGATGCTGTTTCCCCAGCTGGAGACGGTGGTGCGTGAGCAATCGGTGAACCTTCTCCCGCGAGACGTTCCGTCGTTGCAAACAGTGGACCGGATGAGCGCGGCCTTCGGTGAACAGGGTTCCAAGACGGTGGTGTTCGTTGCGATGGAAGACCCCGCGGGGTTGACGCCTTCGGCGCGGCAGCGCTACGACCAGCTGCTGGCGCGGCTGCGCGCCGACACCGGCCATATCTTGCTGGTGAAAGACTTGCTGGCCGATCCGGTCACCGCGTCTCAGGCGGTCAGCCGCGACGGCAAGGCGTGGTACCTGCCGGTGGGTGTGGCCGGCACGTTGGGCGATCCCACCGCGGCCGCATCGGTGCAGGCGGTGCGCGCCCTCGTCGCAGAGGTGTTCGCGGGCTCGTCGACCACCGCGTATGTGACGGGTCCGCCGACGACGTTCAGTGACATGATCTCCTCTGCCGAGCACGATCTACTGCTGATCTCGATCGCAACGGCCGGGCTGATCGCGTTGATCTTGCTGATCGTCTACCGGTCGGTGTTCACCGCCCTGCTGCCGCTGCTGGTGATCGGGATAAGCCTGGCCGTTGGGCGCGGTGTACTGTCCGCGCTCGGCGAAATCGGCATGCCTGTCTCCCAGTTCACTGTGGCGTTTATGACCGCAATCCTGCTCGGCGCGGGCACCGACTACACGGTGTTTCTGATCAGCCGATACCACGAGCAGCGCCGCGCCCAGGTTCCCGCCGATCAAGCCGTCATCGCCGCCACCGCCAGCATCGGCCGGGTGATCATGGCCTCGGCGGCCACCGTGGCGTTCGCCTTCTTGACCATGGTGTTCGCCCACCTGAGCGTGTTCGCCGCCCTCGGTCCGGCCTGCGCGGTCGCCGTACTGGTCGGGTTCGCAGCCACCATCACGCTGCTGCCGCCGGTGCTGGCGCTGGCCGCCAAAAGAGGCATCGGCGAACCCAAATCTGACCGCACCCGGCGCTACTGGAACAGCGTTGCAGTCGCGGTGGTCCGCCGGCCGGTACCGCTGTTGATCACCAGCCTGGTCATCCTGCTGGCCCTGACCGCGGTCGCGGCGACCATGAAGATCAGCTACGACGACCGCAAAGGCCAGCCGGCCGGCACCGCCAGCAACCAGGGCTACCGCCTGCTGGACCGCCACTTCCGCAAAGACAGCATCGTCACCGAATTCCTGCTCGTGGAAAACCCGACCGACATGCGCACTGGAAAGGGGCTGGCCGACCTCGACGAAATGGCCTCCCGCATCGCGCAAATCCCCGGCGTCACCAAAGTATCCGGAGTCACCCGCCCCACCGGAACCCGCCTCGAGCAAGCCCAACTTTCATGGCAAAACGCTCAGATCGGCGACAAGATGGCCCGCGCCGTCGCCGACGGCAACACCCGAAAAGACGACCTCACCAAACTCACCAACGGCGCCGGCCAACTCGCGGAGGGCCTGGCCCAACTCGACACCACCCTGCGCACCGCCCTGACTCCGCTAACCGGAATACTCACCCAGGCCCAGTCTGCCGGCACCCCGGCCCAGCAGTTGCGGCCTTTGCTGCAACAGCTTTCGGCCACCGCCCCCGCCGTCGATCAAGCCATCCAATCCGGCCCCGGGCTGCGGCCTATGGCCGACCAAGCTCAAAACGCCATCGCCGTCCTCGACCCCCTCGCCGGTGCCCTCAACAGCTCCCCGTGGTGTGCCACCACAACGCAGTGCACCCAGATCCGTGACCAAGTCCAGATTCTGGTGAGCCTGCGTGACAATGGGTTCTTCACCGAGGTCGCCGATCTCGGCGACCGCTACAACCCCGCCACCAATGCCACCGTCACCGGCACCCTCATCAACGTCCAGTCAGCCGTCGGCGCACTGGACAAAGCCTTCGGAACCCTCGGGGACCCCGCCGACCTTGCCGGCAACATACGGCGCCTCCAGGACGGCGTCGGCCAGCTTGCCTCGGGCGCCCAAGCGCTGGCGACCGGCGTGCACACCCTGGCCGACAGCAACATCGACATGCTTTCCGGGATGAGCCAGATCGCCATCCAACTGCAAAACTCAGCCCGGGCCAGCGCCCGCTCAGATTCCTCCAGCGGCTTCTACCTACCCGCCGATGTCTTCGAAAACCGCCAATTCGCCGACGTGGCAAAGCAATTTGTCTCCCCCGACGGTAAAGCCGCGCGCTTTGCCATCGAATCCAATTTCGACCCCTACAGCGCCGAAGCAATCCACCTTGCCCACCAGATCACCGACATCGCCAACGCCGCCCGGCCCAACACCGCGTTAGCCCACGCCACCGTGTCAGTCGCCGGCTTTCCCGCCGTCAACTCCGACATCCAACGCCTGCTGCGCGCCGACTTCGCCCAACTGGCCATCGCTACCCTGCTCATCGTCGGGCTCATCCTGGTACTGCTGCTGCGCGCTGTGCTGGCCCCGCTCTACCTGCTGGGCACCGTGGTGCTCAACTACCTCGCCGCACTGGGCATCGGCGTGCTTCTATTCCAATGGGGGCTGGGCTATCCCATCGCCTGGCCGGTGCCCCTGGTGGCATTCATCATCCTGGTCGCGGTCGGCGCCGACTACAACATGCTTCTCGTGTCGCGGCTGCGTGAAGAATCAGGACGCAATATCCGCGTCGGCGTACTACGTACCGTTGCCAACACCGGCTCGGTCATCACCTCAGCGGGACTCATCTTCGCCGCCAGCATGTTTGGCCTGATGGTCGGCTCGGTGGCCATCATGGTCCAAGCCGGATTCATCATCGGCTGCGGACTGCTGCTCGACACCTTCCTCGTGCGCACCCTCACCGTCCCCGCCATCGCCACACTCCTACGCCAAGCCAGCTGGTGGCCCAACACACCGACCTCGACCACACCCCCGCACCCGCACCCGCCCGGCCACCGCCCGCGGTGAACTGCATCGCAGCGCCGGCCCGTCGGATAACGCCCCCCAACAACGTCGGCATCTGCCGCAGCCGCAAACGGTCGAAGGGGTGCCTGCGGCCACGAGGGGTCTGTAAGTTAAACGGTGTAACTCCTGAGGAAGAAGGAGAGCACTGTGACTGATGTGATTATCGGTGACACCGTCGTTGAGTCGGCCGACGAGGAGGCCGTGGTGCGGCTGGACGACCTGGACCAGCAACTGGTCGGGCAGTTGGTGGATCGGGCCCGCTCGCAGGGGCTGCAGCTGACCGGCGAGGGCGGGCTGCTGGCCCAGCTGACCAAGACGATCATCGAGTCCGCAGCCGAGGGCGAGCTCGATGAGCATCTCGGCTACGCCAAACATGACCCGGCCGGCCGTGACGGCGGCAACTCCCGCAACGGCAGCCGCCCCAAGACCGTGCTCACCGACATCGGGCCGGTCGAGGTCGAGATGCCGCGGGACCGCGAGGGCACGTTCGAGCCGCAGATCGTGCGCAAGCGCCAGCGCCGGCTGTCCGGGATTGAGTCGCTGGTGATCTCGTTGTCGGCCAAGGGATTGACCCATGGCGAGATCTGCGCGCACCTGGCCGAGGTGTACGGCGCGCAGGTGTCCAAGCAGACCATCTCCACGATCACCGACCGGGTGATCGAGGGCATGAGCGAGTGGCAGAACCGGCCGCTGGATGCGGTGTATCCGGTGGTGTTCATCGACGCGATCAACGTCAAGATCCGTGAGGGCAACGTGGCCAACCGGCCGATCTACACCGCGCTGGGTGTCACCGTGGATGGCACCCGCGACGTGCTGGGGCTGTGGGCCGGTGAGCACGGCGACGGGGAGGGGTCCAAGTATTGGCTGCGGGTCTTGTCGGAGATCAAGAACAGAGGGGTCCAAGACGTCTGCATCGTGGTGTGCGACGGTCTGAAGGGGCTGCCCGACGCCATCGCCAACGTGTGGCCGGCCGCGATCACCCAGACCTGCGTTATTCACTTGCTGCGCAACAGTTTCCGCTACGCCTCGAAGAGGGACTGGGCCGCGATCGCCAAAGACCTCAAGCTGGTCTACACCGCGGCCAGTGAGTCCGCGGCGCTGGACGCGTTCGCCGCGTTCGCCGAGAAATGGGAACAGCGCTACCCGGCGATCATCAAACTGTGGGAGAACGCGTGGGCCGAGTTCGTGCCGTTCCTGGCCTTCGACAAGGAAATCCGCGGCGTGATCTGCACGACCAACAGCGTCGAAAGCCTCAATTCGCGCATCCGCAGGGCGGTCAACGCGCGTGGACACTTCCCGACCGTTCTGTGGAATCAGGATTGTCAAGTTCGTGCTGGTCGGCCATGGTTGACGGCAACGATCGGCAACGGGGTGGCGGTCAGTTGTCGTGGTGTCGTTCCGGCCGGGGTCGGAACGTCGGCGAGGCGTTGCAGTAGCTGGTCGAGGGCGGCTTGACCGTCTTCGACGGCTGCTTGTTCGTCGTCGGTGAGCGGGATGCTGACGAGCATCTTTTGAAGGTTCGATTTCGCTTGCAGGAGTTGGCTTTTGCTGGACTCTTTGGGAATGTAGAAGTCGCACCGGGCGCAGGCCATCCGGTGCGGGCATTGCTCGAAGAACGTGTAGCTGCAGAAACCGTGGCCGAGGTCGTAGTGCTGCCAAGGCTCACCAGCGGCGGCACCGCCGGAGGTGGCCGCGTCGCGGTCGACGAGGACTTCGATGGTGCGGACGTTGCGGGCGAAGTAGCCAGCGTCGCTGTATGCCTTAGCCAGGGTGTTCGGGGTGATTTTGGCGTAGTGCTGGGTCGATTCCGGGCTGCGGTGCCCGAGCCAAGTCTGCAGCTCGAACAGCGTCATCGGTTCCTTGGCGTTGTAGAGCTGTGTCGCGATGGTGGAGCGAGCGCGGTGGCTGGTGATCGGCCCGCGAACGTCGGCGGCTGGGATGCCGGCTTTGCGACAGAGCGCGGGGATGATCGTGTCGTTGATGTAGTTCTTGCTGATCCGTCCGGCTCGGACAGCGAACAGGAAGTGCACCTTCTCACCGGTTTTCCGGTCCAGCATCGGTGGTTGCGCTGGTCGCAGGGCCTGCCATGCTTCGATCGCCCGGCCCAGGAGCGGGTCGACGGGCTTGGTGAAGGCGGCGCCGGTCTTGTGGGTGGGGATATCGAGCAGACAGACCGATGAGCCAGTCTGCTGCGGGTCGTCGCCGACGGCGGGCTGATCGTGCTGCCAGCGGATGCAGCCGAGCCGGAGCCGGGCGATTTCGTCGCTGCGCTGGCCAGCGAACAGCCAGGTCAGCGTGATCGCGCGGACCATGTCGACCGGGTGGGCTCCGGGCCCTCCGGGCAGGTCGCCGGGGTCGAGGTTGAGGCCGGCCCAGAGAAGTTTGGCCCAGAGGTCGTCGGCGATCACCCGCGGGTCGGGTCCTTGCAGTGCCCGGATGCTGCGCGGGGTCTCCAATGCTCGCGCGGGGTCGAACCGGCGCGGGATCCAGTCCCAGTCTTGGAGGTCGCGGAAGAAGGTGCGGGCGATCCGAATGTAGGTGCGTTTCGTCTTCGGCGACAGCGGTTTTCCGAGCTGTTCGGTGCGGCTCTCACGCCAGTTCTGCGATTGGATGTGGTCGCCGACGCGCATGCGGTCGACGGCGGCGATCCAGGCCGTGCAGGTCTGGCGTGTCCAGTCAGCGGGCCCGGTGATGTCGGGATGGTCGGCGGCGAGCCAGCGGCCGATCTTGGCCAGCACGACGCGGTGGGTGTCCCGGGTGCTCGGTTGGACCGTCGCGGTGGCGTGCCAGCGTTGGATCGCTCGCGCCCAGCCCGCGGCGGTGCCGGTGATGGGGACGGGCCCCTCCCCGTACCGCGGTGCCGGCGGCGGACCGGTGTGTCCGAGCGTAGCCAGAGCCCTGTGAATACCATGCAGGTGGCGGCCGTGGAAATGCCGTTCGATCGCCGCGTCCGCGCGCAACCGCTCCAGCGCCGGGGAGGTGAGCTCGTTCAGCATCGGGCTGCGGTTGAGCAACAGCAACGTGCAGATCATCGACTCCAGATTCGCGGCACGATATCCCCATCCGCTAAGCACCGCGCGAACGGGCTCGACTGCCTGCTCGACGGCATCAGCACCGAACACTCTCTGCGCCAACGCCTGCCGCGCGAACGGCCCGACCAGATCGAATGCGGTGAACCGGGTGAGCAGATAGGCGTGGGCGAGGAGATAGGGGCGTGCCTGCATGCCGACCTGCCCCGGGAAACGCTGCCGCAGCTGCTGTGGGCGCAGCAGCTCGGCCCACTCCTGTGTCGACCAGGACCAGAAGTCGCGGCCCAGGTCGCCGCAGCGGTGCAGGACGATCGCGGTGGCATAGCGGGCGAACCGGCGCTGGAACACGGTGTCGGGATGCCAGTGCAGCACGGCCAACGCCTCGTCCAGTGGTGCGGTCAGTCGCAGAATCGCCCGCCATTGCCGGTGTTCGCGGTCCCGGTCCAGCCGCAGCAGGTCGAACCCGAGAGTCTGCAGCGCATCGCACTCGTCCTTCGACAGCCGTTCGTGGCGCCGGAAACAATCCAGCCGCAGCGGCCACTCCCAAGCAGATTGCGCTGCCTGCCAATTCACGATCGTCGTCATCGGCGACCGGTCTCCTGCTCGCCGAGGCGGGCCAGCATCTCCACCCGCCAGGCGTGGATGTGGTCCATGCCGCGAGCGAGCTTGTCGGCCAGCTCCCGCCCGGACAGGTGAATATAGGTGAGCGTGGTCTCGGTGCTGCGATGCCCGGCGAACGTGGCGATCGCGTGTAGTTCCCAGCCCATCCGCGCCAGGTCCGTCAAGCACAGATGCCGGGTCGTGTGGGTAGAGAACTGCGGCACCCCGGCGTCGATCGCGATGCGCCGCACCACTTTCGACCAGGTCCACAAACTCAACGGCTCAGCCAGGTTGCGGCGCGACTCCGACAGGAACAACGGTCCTCGGGCTCGGCTCAGCGCCGCCCGATGTGTCAGATATTCCTGCAACAACACCCCGGTCGGCGCCGAATACGGCACCACCCGCTCGAGCCGGTTCTTCGTCGTCTCCGTCCGCACTCGCAACATCCGCCGACCCGGATCCAGGTCATCGGTGCGCAACGAGCACAACTCTTCCCGCCGCAACGCTGCGTCATAGGCCAGCGCCAACATCACCCGATTCCGCGGCCGCTCGGCCGCCGCCACGGCCAGGACATCCAGCCACTGCTGCTCGGTCGGGATCCACGGAAGTTTCACCAGCCGCGGCACCAGGCCGCGCTGCTGCCCACCCCACTTCCGCCCTGGCGTATATCGTCCTCGCCCAACAGGATTGGACTCCCGGACACCCTCATCCATCAGGAAGTCGTAGAACAACCGCACCGGCACCAGCCGCTGCTGGATCGTCGCGTTCGCCAACCCGCACCCGGAATCGATCGACACCAAATTCGTGCCACGCCGGCTGGCCCGCCCCGTCAGCTCACGAACGAACACCGCGACATCGGCCCGGTTTGCGGTGACCGGGTCGATGCCATGGTCCTCACAGACCTGCAGGAACTCGGCCAGCCCGCGCGCATACGCGTCGATCGTCCGCGGTGCTCGACCAAGGTCGACCCACACCCGCAACCAGGCCGCCGCTCGCTCGTGCCGGCCGAGCACCGGCCACTTGTCCTCAAACCCCGTTGCCGCCAAGCCTGCCTCCCAGTTCCGTGGCCGTCAGGGACCAAGATCTTCTCAGCCCCAATCTGATTCCACGTAACTAATAAGCAGGCCGCGCTCAAATGCGTCTACCTGGCGATCATGAGCCTCGACCCCACCGGCAAAGGCCGACAACGCTGGATGAACCGATGGAAGGCACCCCTCAACGCCTTCGAGATCGCCTTCCCCGGACGACTGACCCAAGGCCGAAAGTAACACTACGACAACCAGTTACACCGTTAACTTGACAGTCTCGCCACGAGGGACGAGTCGAAAGCCGCCTGTGAAGCTCAGTTTTAGTTTTAGTCGTTGAGCCGGTAGACGGCGTGGGCGGTGTAGGTGGTTTTGACGGCGCCGCCGGGGGTTGTTTCGATTTTCATGAGTGCGTGGATGCGGACGCGATCACCGACTGCCAGGCCGCGCGCTTGGTCCTTGCCGATGCGGCCGAGTTTGACCGTCACGGTCTCTCCGTCGTCTTGCTGAATGAGCCAGGACGAGACCGCGCTGACGGTGAGGTATTCGCCGATGATTTGCACGGGTTGTTCGTCGAGGTTGGCGTTTTCGACGGTGGCGGCGATGTAGGCGGCGGCCGTTGCCGACACGGTGACGCGGCGGGTGGCGCGGGATGGTTGCTGCCAGTCGATTTCGACGTCGAATCCGGCGCGGTCCAGTGTTTTGGACAGGTCGCGTAGGGCCGAGGCGGTACGTGGTCCCATCTCGGCGAGCTGTTGGACGAACCGGGATTGCGCTGGGCTGGGCCCGATGTCGTTGCCGGCGCTGAACACATCGATGGCCGCACCGATTGCGGTGTCGAGCAACTGATCGTCGGTTTCCAGTTCGGCGAACATGCCGACTTTGCCGCCGGCGTGGCCGGTTTCGGTGATCGGTGAGGTCGCCGGGGTGAGGGTCAAGATGATCGATCCAGGCCCGGGTGAGGCTCTGAGCAGCAGGTCGGTGCGCCGGCGCACGTCGGCGTTGGGTTGGCGTCCCAGCGCTTTATCGCCTTGTTGGGCTGCCCCGACCGCGGTGGCCAGGCGTTGAAATCCGGCCATCACGCGGGCGACTTCGGAGACCCGCGCCGAGGCCCCGGTCACGCCGTCGCCGCTGAGGCGGATGTTGCCACGCGAGGGCAGGGTTCGCCCGAGGCTATCGTCGGCGATCAGGGCCTCGACGCTGATGCGGGATAAGTCATCAGGAGTACTCCAGGCTGGTGTGTCGTCGTCGGTCATCGCCGCCAGGATCGCCGCCTGCATCCGGTCGAGGTCATCCTCACTGGTAGTCATCGACGATCACCTCCACATATCCGCAGCGCGGCAGCGCGTCCTCGCGTACGGGCGGCGAACCCGTTGGGCCAGAACGCATTCGCTGCAGGTAATCATCGACCCGGCCTCGTCGCTCCAAGTATTGGGGCAGGTAGCGGTCCTCAATCTCGGTGTCGGGTTGGCAGTGCCAGGCGACGACCGAAGTATCCACCCGCACTCCGACAACGCGACGCAGCGTAGCGCGCTGCGCGAACGCCCGCAGGATGTTGGCGCTGGCCGGGTCCAGGTGGGCTTTGGACAACTCCAGGTCCTCGGCCCAATACACACACGACACGACCTCGGGTTCGGGCTCCTCGGACAGGAACCGTCCGTAGAGCCAGCAGGCGTTGACGTGCACGTGGCGACAAAGCAGGCTTGTCGCCGACTCCCAGTCCCGCCATAGGTGCTGCCGGTGCTCGCCGCGCCCGTTGACGAATCGCTGGTAGACCTCGGCCCGGCTTGCCCGGTAGCGACCGGGTGGCAGTAGCCCACCGGATGGATCCAACTCCGGAATCACACCATTGCCCCTCCTGCCGGACGGCCTGTTGGCTCTACCCGACCGCGCGGGCGGGGTGATCTGTGCTCAATCCCGTGAAACCCGAAAGCGATTCATCATCGGCTGGGTCCTGGTCGCTGGCCGCGGCGAACAACGCGTCGATCACCTCGTCGATGCCGGCCACCGCCTCTTGCGCCGCCGGCCGAAGCGCAGCGGATGACGACCCGGCAGCGTAAGGCGGTCGACGAGCTGATCCGCGGGTCCGCCGCCGCGAACGCGACGTTCTCCGACACGTCGGCCAGGAAGGCGATCGCCCGGATCGATGCGTCTGACGGGCGGGTGGCGTAGGTGCCCTGCCGCAGGCGATTCAGCGTGGCGTGCGAGATATCGTGGCCGGCGCGCTGCGCCAGCTCGGCCAGGCGGCGTCCGGATGCCCCGCCGTGCCGTGTGGCGGCGATCTCGATCAGGTCGATCAGCGACTTGCTGGTCTTTGCCATAGCGTTACACCCACTCCCTCGCTACCCTGACGCGCGCGTGCGCCCGAAACCCATTGTTGCGGCGCGTGGAACACGAGTCAAGCGCAACACGCGGTCGCGGTAACACCCCAACCGAATAACGATTCTGTAATCTGCCTCATGTGTCAGACGGCATCGCGATGGTGAGCGTGCGGTTTCCCGCCGAGGCGGCGGTGGGTGGCGGCGTCTGGGTGTTCGGGCCACAGCCGCCGGCCCAGGGCGTGTTCCAGGCGAGCCAGCGAGCCGATGTCGCACAGCACGGTGCCGGCCAGGATCCGCCCGATGGTGGTGTGTGCCACCCCGCTGACCACAGCCAGTGCCCGCTGACCGGTAGCGGTCTCGGCCATCGCCGCCCCCAGCGCGCGGGCCAGATGCTGCGCGGCCGACGCCGACGGCGGGGCATCAGGTGTCATGGCGGCGTTAGGCCAGAGGCCTCTGGCCACGTAAGCCACCGGCGGCTTATCGCCGTTGCTGCGCGCCACCAGCCCACCCTATCCCGCAGCCCCGCCGCATTCAGGCAGGCTGTCGGACCCCCCTGCTCGAATGGTGCATACATGCACCATTATGGATGGAGGCGGCATGGCCAACGTTTCACCAACGGCGCGGACCCGTGGTGAGCGCCGGGCAGCAGTTGCTGTTGCCGCTGGGGTGGGGGCCGGCCATGGCTGAGGGCAGCTTGAGCGCGGCGGTGGCGGCAGTGACCGGGGCGTGGATCGCCGACGGCGCGCTGTCGGTGCAGACGCTCGACAAGTTCGGCTTGCTCGCCCGCCGTTTCGCCCGGTTCGCCGCCGCGCATGACGTCACTACCCTGGCCGGCGTCGATCGAGTGTTGGTCGCGACATTTGTTGCCGCCAAAGGCCGCACCCGACACGGGACCGTGTCGGCTGCGGCGGTCGCGACCATGCACAACCGCCGCGCCGCGCTGCGCGCGTTCTACCGCACCGCCCGCCGGCTGCGGCTAACCCTCGACGACCCCACCACCGACATCGACGTCCCAGCACGTCGGTCCTCGGCCCGGCGCCCACTCACCGATGACGAAGCCGCGCTGGTGCGGCTGTTCTCCGAACACGCCACCCCAACCCGCCACGCCGCCACCGCCGCACTGCTGCTTGCGGGGGCGCACACCGGCGAACTCGGTCACATCAGCGCCGCCGACCTCGACCACCGCGCCGCCACCGTGTGGGCGCACGGATCAGCCAAGCACCGGGCCCGGCTGCTGCCCCTGGACACCTGGTCGGTGCGGGTGCTCGTCGAACGCGCCGCCCACCTCACCGAACCGCTTCCTCGCGGCGGCCACCCACCGGTGCTGTGCACCGGCGCCCACGGCAGCGACGCCCACAAACAGGCCCGAGTGTGCGTGACCGTGCGCGACATCCTCACCCGCGCGGGACTATCCGACGACAGCGGGGTACGACCCGCATCGCTGACCGCCTACGCCGCGCGCCGCGAGTTCGAGCGCACCGGCCGCATCGAGGACGCCGCCCGCCTTATCGGCTCGCCCTCGCTGGACACCACCGCCGCCCTCATCGGCTACGCCTGGCACGACCCCGGCGGCGCACCATGAAGCGCGACACCGCCACGCCGACGCCGGCCTATGGGGCCCAGCGCATCGAGCAGCGCCGGCTGGGCAAGCTCGAAACCCCGACCGATCTCACGCTGCTCGAAATCGACACCATCGAAGCCGTCGCCTCACACGAGGTCATTTACCACCTGGCTGCGATCCTGCCCGTCCACGAGCCCGGAACTCCCGGCCGGCGCCCGCACTACCCACCGTGGGTGCACGTGCTGCACAAAGCATTGACCGGGGTGCTCGGCTCACACAGCAAGGCCGCCCGCGCCATGGCCCACCCCGCCTACTGGCGCTCGATCCGCCAGCACGCCGCCAAACACGGAGCCCCCACCGCGCAGCGCCGCCCACCGCAGCGATGGCACCACAACTACGCCCAACGGTTGCTCGACGACCACGCCAACGAGCTGCTCACCGCGTTTCGGCCGCTCGCCCGCCGGCTGGCCACCGAACTCGGCTGCCTGGCCCACACCGCCCCTGTCTCGCACACCAATCCCGCCCGGGGACAATACGTCGTCGGCGATGGCACCGTGGTGGCCGCGCCCGTCCGTAAGGCCACCGCCGACCGGTGGGCCGAAGAGGGTGGACGCCGCGTCCACGCCGGCATCGAAGTGCAAAACGGCGAAAACGACAGGGAGTTCCGCTACGGCACCAAGTTCACCATGCTCGCCACCCGCCCCAACGCCATCCGCAACAACCGCGTCATCCTCGATGTCGACGCCGTGCCGGCGGGCAAAGGCTACGGCGGCGAAGCCCGCATCGCCGTCGACATGATCGACCGCGTCATCGCCGACTCCGACGTCCGCTGCGACGGCGTCTGCTACGACGGCGCCTTCCGCGGCAAACACATCGACCACGCCATGAAACACGGCCTGACCGTGCTCTCACCCATCCACGACGGCACCCGAAAACCCACCGCACTGGCCCGCCTCGACTGTGCCTGCGGCGAGGTTCACAACCTATGGACTCAAGACGGGCGCATCTGCCAACGCCAGATCCTCGACACCGGCGACACGCACCTGCAACCCTGCCCAACCGCCAAGATCTACTCGCGCCGCAACGCCGACGGAAATCACCGGTGGTACATCGAGTTCGCGACTCCCACGTGCGGCACCGTGCAGCGAGAGCGCATTGACACCACCGACGACGACCGCAAGCGTGGCTACAATCGGGCAGAGCACCTGCGCCAGCACGTCAAAACCGAGGACGGCGACAGCGTCTACGACCGCTGCTACGGGTGGCGCGAAGACTCCGAAAGTCTCAATAACACTCTCGACCGCACCCTCTACGGCGGGCGCATGATCGCCTACTCGGCTGTTCGCCAACTGACCGTCATGCTCGGATTCGGCCTGGGCCGCAACGCAATAGCGGCCTACCTGCACCGACGACGACACCCAGACGAGCGAGCAGCCTAACGCCGGCCACCACGACGAGCGACCCCAAGCTGCCCACGGACGCCCACGCGTCGCGTGGCCTTTGTCATGCCCGATACACTCACACCCGCCGGACTCGACAACACGACGCCCACCGTCACGACGCCGACCACGGCACCAGGATGTCCAAGAAGCCGCTGAAATCGCGCCCCGCCAGGGTTTTAGTCAGGTATTCAAGGACGTCCCCGACACTGGCATTGGTGGGTTTCATCAGCGCTGCCGCGCAGCACGATGCCGGGTGGACGCTGGGCTTCGGGATCTCGGTCCTAGTGTTGGCGATCGGCGGTTTGACCTGGATTTTCATCGGTCGAAACCGGACCACCCACGCCGGTCATCACCGGCGTCAGACCTAGCGCGCCGGCGGCGAACCGGGACACTGCCTGCGCCCCGGTCAGCGCCGCCTGGCCATGACCTGGCCGGTGGCGGCTGCCGATCTCGCCCGAAGCCGGATTCAGCGTCACCTCGGCCAACAGTTCGCCCGTCGTCGGCTCGCAGACCGCCCAGAGATAGCGCGAGTCCTCGGCCCAGCCGGCGGCTGCCGTCGCGATGAAGTCCGGGTCGGTCTCACCGAGATCGGCCAGGGTCGGACGGTCGTCGACTCGGTCGTCAGCCCGTGGCATCCGCAGATACCACGGGCCGGCGTTGATCTCGACAGGTTCTATAGCGGGCCGGACCTACTTGATCTCGCAGAGCACGGTGCCCTGCGTGATGGCCGATCCGGCCTCTGCCGACAGGCCGGTGATGACACCGTCCTTGTGCGCGGTGACCGGGTTCTCCATCTTCATGGCCTCCAGGACGACGACCAGGTCACCAGCGGCAACCTCTTGGCCCTCCTCGACGGCCACCTTGACCACGGTGCCCTGCATCGGTGCGGTGACCGCGTCACCCGAGGCCGCCGCGCCGCCGTGCGCGCCACGCTTGCGGGCCTTCGGCTTCTTTCTGAGGACACCGCTGGCTCCACTTCCACCGCCCGCTCCGCCGCCCAGCGCCAAGTCACCCGGCAGCGACACCTCCAGGCGCCGGCCGCCAACCTCGACGACCACCTTCTGCCGCGGCTGGACATCGTCCTCGTCGAGGGGCTCGCCGCCGGTGAAGGGCTCGATGTTGTTCTCGAACTCGGTCTCGATCCAGCGGGTGTGGACCGTGAAGCCGTTCTCGTCGCCGATGAAGGCCGGGTCACGGACCACCACACGGTCGAACGGGATCACCGTGGCCAGTCCCTCCACGTGGAACTCGTCCAGGGCACGCCGGGCGCGCTCCAGGGCCTCGGTGCGGGTCGCGCCGGTGACGATCAGCTTGGCCAGCATCGAGTCGAACTGGCCGCCGATCACCGAACCGGCCTCCACGCCGGAGTCCATCCGGATGCCCGGGCCGGTCGGCGGGTCGAATCGGGTGACCGGGCCGGGGGCGGGCAGGAAGCCGCGACCGGCGTCCTCACCGTTGATGCGGAATTCGATCGAGTGGCCGCGCGGCGTCGGGTCCTCGGTGATGTCGAGGGTCTCGCCGTTGGCGATCCGGAACTGCTCGCGTACCAGGTCGATACCCGAGGTCTCCTCGGTGACCGGGTGCTCCACCTGCAGACGGGTGTTGACCTCCAGGAAGCTGATCAGGCCGTCCTGGCCGACCAGATACTCCACGGTGCCGGCGCCGTAGTAGCCGGCCTCCTTGCAGATCCGCTTGGCGGACTCGTGGATCTCCTTGCGCTGCGCGTCGGTCAGGAACGGCGCCGGAGCCTCCTCGACCAGCTTCTGGAAGCGGCGCTGCAACGAGCAGTCGCGAGTGCCCGCGACGACGACGTTGCCGTGCTGGTCGGCGATGACCTGGGCCTCGACGTGGCGCGGCTTGTCCAGGTAGCGCTCCACGAAGCACTCGCCGCGACCGAAGGCCGCGATCGCCTCACGGGTGGCCGACTCGAACAGCTCGGGAATCTCCTCGAGGGTGCGCGCCACCTTCATGCCGCGGCCACCGCCGCCGAACGCGGCCTTGATCGCCACCGGCACGCCATACTCCTTGGCGAAGGCCACCACCTCGTCGGCGTCCTTGACCGGGTCGGGGGTGCCGGGCACCAGCGGAGCCTTGGCGCGGGCGGCGATGTGACGCGCCGTGACCTTGTCGCCGAGGTCGCGGATCGACTGCGGGCTCGGCCCGATCCAGATCAGCCCGGCGTCGATGACGGCCTGGGCGAAGTCGGCGTTCTCCGAGAGGAAGCCGTAGCCGGGGTGAATGGCGTTAGCGCCCGACTGGGCCGCGGCGTCGAGGATCTTCTCGAACACCAAGTAGGACTCGGCCGAGGTCTGCCCACCCAGGGCGAAGGCCTCGTCGGCGAGCCGGACGTGCGGTGCGTCGGCGTCGGGCTCGGCGTACACGGCCACGCTGGCCAATCCGGCGTCGCGCGCGGCGCGGATCACCCGGACTGCGATCTCTCCGCGGTTGGCGACGAGCACCTTGGAGATCTTCGAGCTGGCATGGTTCGCCACTGGGCCTCCTGATGGCATGTTTAAGAAAGGTCTTTAAGAATCTAGCTTCAGGCAGTGTAAGGCGCGAGCGCTGAACCTGTTCCAGGTGCCCCTTACGCGGCGCGTAAATGCCGCTTGATGCGGGTCAACATGGCCGACATACCCCGCAGCCGCAACGGGCTGATCAGTGCAGCCAGCCCCAGCCGGGACGCGAAATCCTCCGGCACGCCCAGGATGACATCGGCCGGTTCGCCGTCGAGGCCGGCCGCCCAGATCGAGGCGAAGCCGCGCGTGGTCGGTGCCTCCGGAGGCGCGCTGAAATACAGCCGCACCCGTTGCGGGTCGGCGGCATCGACATGCAGAAACAACGGCGACTGGCACTCCGGTACCGGTTCCATGGCTGATTCGGTGAGCTCGTCCGGCAGCTCGGGCAGTTCGTCGGCGAATTCCAGCAGCAGCTTGAGCTTGTCCTGGCCTTCGACTTCGGCGAAATCGGACACCACCTGCGCCAGTCCTTCCGGCAGGCTCATCAGCTGGCTGGACTCCCCGGGGCTCCGGGCAGCTGTCCGGGTGCTTGTCCTGGTTCTACCCCCGCGACGATCGGCACGCGCACGGTGTTGCCCCACTCGGTCCATGAACCGTCGTAGTTGCGGACATCGTCGAGGCCGAGCAGGTGCGTCAGCACGAACCAGGTGTGGCTAGAGCGTTCTCCGATGCGGCAGTAGGCGATCGGTTTGTCGTCGGGCTTGAGGAAGCTGTAGAGCGCCTCGAGTTCCTCGCGCTTACGGAACCGGCCGGCGTCGTCGGCCGCCTTGCTCCAGGGCACCGACACTGCGGTGGGGATGTGGCCGCCGCGCAGCACACCTTCCTCCGGGTATTCCGGCATGTGGGTGCGCTCGCCGGTGTACTCCTGCGGGGAGCGGACGTCGATCAGCGGCACCTTGCCGATATTCGCCAGCACGTCATCCTGGTATGCCCGGATGGGGGCGTCATTGCGCTTGACGACGGGATAGCCGCTGGTGGTCTTCGACGGCACGTCCAGCGTGGTCTCCCGGCCCGAGGACACCCACAGATCACGTCCGCCGTCGAGTAGCCGCACGTCTTCGTGACCGAACAGGGTGAACACCCACAGCGCGTAGGCGGCCCACCAGTTGGACTTGTCGCCGTAGATCACCACGGTGTCGTCGCGGGAGATGCCCTTGCGGTTCATCAGGTCGGCGAACTGCTCGCCGGTGATGTAGTCGCGAACCGGGGAATCGTTGAGATCGGTGACCCAGTCGATCTTGACCGCGGTGGGAATGTGGCCGATGTCGTAGAGCAAGACATCTTCGTCGGACTCCACCACGACCAGGCCGGGCCGGCCCAGATTGCCCGCCAGCCAGTCGGCTGTCACCAGCCGTTCGGGGTGGGCGTAGGACTGCGGGATCGGCAGGCACTGGCACGATGTCGAGCCTACCGGGCGGAAACCGCTGTGCCACTCCCATGGCGGGAAATCCTGCGGCGTCAGACGCCGGTGAGCTGGGTCAAACGACCGGGTTGTTCGCCCACAGCGCAGCGACCGAGAGCCCGGCTGTGCGCAGCAGCCGCCGCAGCATCGGCAGGCTGATACCGATGACGCTGGAGGGATCGCCGTCGACACCGTCGACGAACCAGCCCCCCAAACCATCCAGGGTGAATCCGCCGGCCACCCGCAGTGGCTCGCCGCTGGCCAGATAGGCCTCCAGGTCGTCGTCATCGGGGCGGCCGAAACGCACTGTGGTAACCGCGGTTTCGGTGATCTGATGGGTGATCTCGTTGTCGCGCAACCGGATCAGACTGTGGCCGGTGTGGAGCTGGCCGGAATTGCCGGCCATCTCGCGCCAGCGGTTGCGGGCCTCATCGACGGTCGGTGGCTTGCCGCACAGCTTGCCGTCGATATAGAGCATTGAATCGCAGCCGATCACAACGCAATCGGTGCTCACCGGAGGCTGCAGCGTGGCGGCGACCTGTTCCGCTTTCGCGGCAGCCAGAGCGCCGGTCACGGCATCCGGGGAGGCGGTGGCGGGCAGGCCGGCCATCACGGCGTCCTCGTCCACACCGGAGACCACCACCAACGGGTCGATCCCGGCGCCGCGCAGGACGGCCAGCCGGCCTGAGGATGCCGAGCCGAGGACCAGGCGCGTCACCGACGGGTCACCGGCGCATGTGGGTGCGCTCCAGCAGAGTGATCCGCTGCCAGCTGAACAACGGAATCCGCAGCTTGTCGACCGGGTGGCCCCACAGATTGCGGTCCCGCGTACCGGATTCGGCTCCCGAGCCGCCTGCCGTGCCCAGCACCGCGACCAGCGCCGCGATCTCTGCGTCGGTGGGGTTGCCCCGCAGCACCTTGATGTGTGGTTCGGCCGCCGCGGGCCCTTGGCCCGCAGTGGTCGCCTCGGTGGTCTCGTCGCTCACGTGGTCGCTCACAGCGGAATGTTTCCGTGCTTCTTGGGCAGCGGCTGGACGATCTTGCGTTCCAGCAGGCGCAGTGATGTCGCGATGTAGCCGCGGGTGTGCGACGGCGGGATCACCGCGTCGACGTAGCCCCGCTCGGCGGCGACGTAGGGGTTCACCAGGGTGTCCTCGTACTCCTGCTGGAGCTCCAGGCGCAGCGCGTCGACGTCGTCGCCGTTCTTCGAAGCCTCGGTGAGCTGCTGGCGGTAGACGAAGCCGACCGCGCCGGAGGCGCCCATGACCGCGATCTGGGCCGTCGGCCAGGCCACGTTGACGTCAGCGCCCATCTCCTTGGACCCCATCACGCAGTACGCGCCGCCGTAAGCCTTGCGGGTGATGACGGTGATCTTGGCGACGGTGGCCTCACCGTAGGCGTAGAGCAGCTTGGCGCCGCGCCGGATGATGCCGTTGTATTCCTGCTCGGTACCGGGCAGGAAGCCGGGCACGTCGACCAGCAGCACAATCGGGATGTTGAAGCAGTCGCAGGTCCGGATGAACCGGGCGGCCTTCTCCGAGGCGTTGATGTCCAGGCAGCCGGCGAACTGGGTGGGCTGGTTGGCCACCAGGCCGACCGTGCGGCCCTCGATACGCCCGAAGCCGACGATGATGTTCTGCGCGTAACCGGCCTGGACTTCCAGGAACTCGTCGTCGTCGAGGATCCGGGTGATCACCTCGTGCATGTCGTACGGCTGGTTCGGCGAGTCCGGGATCAGCGTGTCGAGTTCGAGGTCCTCTGCGGTGAGGTTGTCCTCGATGGCGCCCTCGGCTGCCGGCACCGGGAAGTGCGGCGGGTCGGCGTAGTTGTTCGGGGGCAGGTAGCTCAGCAGGTCGCGGACGTAGTCCAGGGCGTCCTGCTCACCGGAGGCGACGTAGTGCGCGGTCCCGGACTTGCCCATGTGGGTGTGCGCCCCACCCAGCTCCTCTTGGGTGACCTCTTCGCCGGTGACGGTCTTGATCACGTCCGGGCCGGTGATGAACATCTGGCTGGTCTGGTCGACCATCACGATGAAGTCGGTCAGGGCGGGGGAGTACACGTGACCGCCGGCCGCGGCGCCCATGATCAGCGAGATCTGCGGGATCACACCCGAGGCCAGGATGTTGTTGTGGAAGATCTTGCTGTACAGGCCCAGCGAGACCACACCCTCCTGGATGCGGGCACCGGCGCCGTCATTGATCCCGATCAGCGGCCGGCCGGTCTTCATAGCCAGCTCCTGGACCTTGACGATCTTCTCGCCGTAGACCTCGCCGAGGCTGCCGCCGAACACGGTGGCGTCCTGGCTGAAGATGCAGACCTCGCGGCCGTCGATGGTGCCGTAACCGGTCACCACACCGTCGCCGAGCGGACGCTTGTCGGCCAGGCCGAAGTTGGTGCTGCGGTGCTTGGCCAGCGCGTCGAGCTCGACGAATGAGCCCTCGTCAAGCAGGGCATAGACCCGTTCCCGAGCGGTCAGCTTGCCCTTGGCATGCACCTTCTCGACCGCGGCCTCACCGACCGGGTGCAGGGTCTCCTCGGTCCGACGCTTGAGGTCGGCGAGCTTGCCCGCGGTGGTGTGGATGTCGACGACATGCTCGGCTTGCGCCTCTACGTGGGCCTCACCGGAGTGCTCAGTAACACTGGTCATAAGAAACGATCTTAAAGTGTGGGCCATCGGATCGCCCGACCGGACCGGTTAGGGAACGTCGCCGCCGTCTTCGCCGTCGCGAAGCAGTTTTTCTCCGGTGGTGGTGGTTGGTGCGGGGTCGATCCCGGTCCAGGTGTGGTGGGGGCAGGGTTTGGGTGGTGCCGCTTGCAGGTTACCGAGACGGCGGAATCGGGTGGCGCCCCGACCAGCGCGTTTAGGGAACTCCTATGCAGTTCAGCGGTGGTTTTGGGCCGGTTAGAGGTCGGCTCGGGTACGACTGCGGTTCGCCCCCGATATACCCCTGGTCGCCGGGGTGACGCCGGGGTGAGATCGGGGCTGACGCAGAGTTACACGCCCTGCTCTACCGGCGTCTTGCTAGCGACCAGTTAGTACCGCGCGGCGTGCCCGAGCAAACTTATCTACGCAGGTAGTCTGACTGTCGGGACCAGAGTCGACGATGGAGGACGGAATGCCGCCGTTTGGCCTAGGCGAGACCATGAAGCTTCGCCGCATCGGGGACGACGGCACACCTACAGAGTTCGACATCAAAGCCCAGGACTTAGGACCTGCGCACGGCATCACATTCAGCGTTGATGCTGACGTCGAAGTCGGCGATGAGATCACCCACACCCTGCCGAACGGCAAAACCAAGACGATGCGGCTTCTTGAGGTGCAGGTGAATCAGAGTCCGTTTGGCCGCGGCAGCAGGTTGGACCATACGGCTGCGAAGTACGAGGTTGTTTCAGCTAAGGCAGTTGCCCGGCCGCCGACGCCGGTTAACGTGCCCGGCTTGCACCCGTTGGTCTCAGCTGCGAGCGGATCGCAAGTCGCGAATGGTCACTACGACGACGCAGTTTTTAATGCTTTCAAGGCTGTTGAGGACCGCGTCAAAAAGCTGACGGGGCAATCCGATATCGGCAAGCGGCTCATGACAGCTGTGTTTAACGAACAAAGCCCTCAGCTGGACATCACATCGGATAACGCAGACAACGACCAGAAGAACGATGAGCGAGAAGGCTACAAGTTCTTGTTCATGGGGTGCGCGCAGGCGCTGCGGAATACACGCGGGCATGGACCAAATCTCCAGACCGGGAAGCACGAGGCTATTGAGATGCTGGCCACCGCCAACCTTCTGATGCGGGCGCTCGATCGAGCCGAAAAGCGGCTTCCCCAAAAGCAGTTCAAACAGCCTATGCAGAAGCTTCCTCAGGGGATCGGTCGGTTTTCTCCTCCGTCATTTAGGCCATGATTGAGAACCCTCTGGCTGGATATAGCTAGCCGCGCTTGCGCTTGTGGTTGGCGGTACTCTTCGCCGCCTTGCCGACCTTGCCCTTACCGGCTCGGGCCTCCTTGGCGAACTTGGCGCTGCGCGGCCTGCTTCTTGGTGGCCGTCGTGGGTTCCTCTCGTTGGCAGCCGGGGCGGGTTGGAAAGGAGGAACCAACCGCCCCGGCCGCGTCTGGGGCTTTACCGCGCTATTTGGTCGCCGGGGTACCCGCGAGCCTCGTCACGTGGCCGGCGCTTCTGCCGGGGCGTGAGCGATAGCCCGTGGAGTTCTACCTGCGGACACTTCGGCATGTACTGGCCGCCCATCGACGGCGGTAGCCCGTTGGCGTGCGGCGCTACTAGGCCCTCGCCCCAGCTGAACTCTGTGAGGCCGGTCTCGGCCTGGCCGGTGAGTGGTTGGCGTGAGCTGGCGTAGAACTGCCTTTTCCTGGGCGGTGGTTCCCGCCAAGGCTCGGGGGCATGAACACCGGCCACGATCACGTCGCAATCGTCGTCGGCGCGGCGTAGCTGACAGTCTGGGCGATCTGGCAGACCACCGCCGCGCCCCGGTGCCGAGTTCCTACGCCGAACCCCCTGGCGAAGAAGCTGTCTGTGAACCGTCCCGGGTTTGATGCGCACCCGGTTACTGGTGTGCCGCCTGTTGAGCATCGGCTTGTTGATCATAGTAAGCGGTCTCGTACTCGGCTGGTGGGATTCGGCCGAGGCGGTGCATGAGCCGGCTGGTGTTGTACCAGTGCACCCAGTCAGCGGTGAGTAGCTCCACGTCGGACAGCCGGTGCAGGGGGCCACGCCGAAATGGTGCGTCGTCACGGACGGCTTCGGTCTTGTAGAGGCCGATGGTGGTCTCGGCCAGCGCGTTATCGTAGGCGTCGCCGACCGAGCCAATCGATGCCACCAGTCCGGACAACGACAGGGTCTCCCCGAACCGCACCGACGTGTATTGACCGGGTTCAACTGATGGATGCAACACCGGCTTGTCGGAGTGAGAGTAGCTGCTCGTTGAATGCTTCGGCGGGTGTCTTCCAGCCGAGTCTCTTTCGGGGCCTGGTGTTCAGTGCGTGAGCGACTGCCTAGATCTCCTCTGCGGACCACCGAGAGAGATCGGTGCCTTTCGGAAAGTACTGGCGTAGAAGGCCATTGGGGTTCTCGTTCGTGCCGCGTTGCCAAGGGGACTGGAGGTTGGCGAAAAAGACGGGGATGCCGATCTCGATCTGGAACTGGGCGTGGGCTGACATCTCCTTTCCTCGGTCCTAGGTCAGCGACCGGGCGAGTTGCTCGGGCAGGGTCGACATGGTGTTGGCAAGGGTGTTTTTCATCGTGAGTGCGCCGTAGCCGGCCAGAGCCGGGCCGTTCTTCGGGGTTTCCTTGTGCCGATAGCCCTCCTCGCGGGGGAGGTGGACCAGCATCGTGTATCTGGTCGTGCGCTCGACGACAGTGCCGATTGCCGAGCGCCCCAGACCGATCAGGAGATCGCCCTCCCCATGGCCTGGAACAGCGCGGTCCTCGGCCTCTGCGGGCCCGTTGGCTGATCAGCGTCTCAGGGGTGACGTGGGCCCAGGTCTTTCGCCGTGATCGTTCCCGCGGCGCTTTGAGTGCGCGTCCGGTGCGTAAGCACCAGACCAGTTCACGTTTGAGCGCGCCACGGCCCTGGATGTAGAGCGATTGGTAAATCGCCTCGTGGCTGATGCGCACGGAATCGTCCTCGGGGAAGCCAGGCGTAGAAGGTTCTCGGGACGATTGCACAGTCGTGCTCGTACAGCACGCGGCAGATCGGAACGACCCCGAACCGAGCACGATGCTCGGCGATGAACGCACAGATCAGCGGTGTCGCGGGTCGCTCTCCCGCGCGAAGAAACTCGTTGCCGCCTTCAGTATTTCGATGGTCTGCTCAAGCTCACGGTTCTTGCGCTTGAGTTCCCGGTTCTCGCGTGCGATTTCGCTGGAAACCCCGTCGCGCTGCCCGGCGTCAACCTCGGTCTGGGTCACCCACCGGCGCAGCGTGTCCGCCGACACGCTCAACCGTTTTGCGGCCGCGGCGATGCAGGCCGTCCTGGTGTCGTAGTCCTGCTCATGGTCGGCGACCAACCGCACCGCCCGCGCCCTGAACTCGTCGTCGTATTTCTTCGGCATGATGCGCCTTACCTTCCCTCGAAATAAGGTATGCATCAAAGCCGGGGCGGTTCAGGTAGGACACGCGTAACCAGTGGAACCAGCCACGCCACACTTGGTCGGACCCGTTGGACCTCGGCGGGTTCTACAGCAAGATCGCCTGGCCAGCCTTGGAGGCGGTCGGATTGCCGGCCAGCCGACCTGCCTACACCGCCGAGGACGGCACCGCCGTACCTGCCGTCAAAGGCGTTCGCTTGCACGACTTGCGACACACAGCGGCAGTGCTGTGGCTGACCAATGGCGTTCACTTCATGCAGGTAGCAAAGTGGTTGGGGCACAGCAGCTACGTGCTAACGCTGACCACCTACGCCAACTACATTCCCGAGGTCGAAACCGAAAATCCATTGCCCGAACGCGTTGTACCGGTAGCGAAGCTGAAAGTGGTCAATCTGTTTGGTCGTCCGATTGCCTAGGCGTGTCGTCGATATTGCGCCGAATAGCCCGGAGAAATGTGAGGTGTCGATCGCCCTTGTTGGTGAGAGCCAGGTACTTGTTTGTGTCGTTGATTGGCCTCCTCTTCTGTCCGTTGTCGATCAGGCCGAGCGCACGAAACTGGACGCGAATCATGTCCCAGTGATCGTTATAGATATTGATTTCTCGATTGCTGAAGCCCTTGCAAGATTCCCTGTCATCGTCATTTAGCATCACGAAAGCATGGGTCGCCGCCCGTTGGCGTACGTCGTGTTCTATCGCCTCGTCAATCATGGCTGGGCCGATGTCGCCGAACAATTCATCCCATGTGGTGCGCGCTTCTGCGTCCAACCGGTACTTCTGCCAACCGGTTTCCGACCTCTTCTGCCCAGTAACGACTACCGGGATGCTCACTTCGTCACTGCCCTGGGCGAGTTCCGAGGTGTCCTCCACCAAAGCGGATTGCGCACTCTCGCGCTCAGCTTCCGCCTTGGCCAATCGCTGCTTCAGTTCGAGCATTTCGCGCTCAGTCTCAACTGTCATTGCCTTATCGCCGCGTACCCATCCGATGCCTGGCTCTTTGCGGGTCAAGGCTACGAGGCTTAGCGCGACGTTGCCGCCGAGTTCCGCCGCACTCGTGAAGTACTTGACCGGGCGGCTCTCGACCTTCGTGCGAAACTCGGCGAGTTTCGCTCTCGCTTCGTCGTTCTGGTCAGTCTTCCCTGCCTCTATGCGCTCAGGGTCTTTGTGCAGGAAGCCGATCACCGGCGTCTTGGTCTCGATTGCGTAGTCATATTCACGTTCGGTATAACTGATGCCTTCGGCGTTCATGCTGCCGTAGCGACCACCTACGACCACCACGTAGTAGTCGCTCTCGTCAATGACTCGCTTGATGAGGGTCCATTGATCCTCGTTGGCGGCCGGAAACATTTCCATCCCAGCCGGAAGATGTTCGAGGCCAAGGATCGCCTGGATTGCTGCGCCACGTTCATCAGCGAGGTCGTCGTAAGTCGAACTGACGAAAACCTGGTATCGCTTATCCATGTGGCCATGATCGCATCCCCCGGCGACAACCTTGTACGTTCCAGAAGAGGCACGGAGCACCGGTAGTGGTGCTCAACGTGCCTCTTCCCAAACCTAGGCGGGATTCGAACCCGCACCCACCGCGTCGACAATGCGGCACTCTATCCGTTGAGCTACTAGGACATGCCCAGTTTATAGCCACCCGTCGGGGACTCGCGGGCGTGTCATTAAGCGTGTCGCGTGCCGCCGGTCGCCGCGAATACAGTGGACTGGCGAAGTCCCGGGCGTCTAGGTCAGGCGGCTAGCACTGGTGAGTAAGCTGGCGAAATGAGTCTTGTGCCAAGGCCGCCGCTGGACGTAGCCGCTCTGCGAGCCGGGCTGACCGGGCCGAATGGGCCGTGGCGCGCCGTGGATGTCGTCGACGAGACCGGTTCCACCAATGCGGATCTGTTGGCTCGCGCCGCAGCGGGCGAAGACATCGACGGAGCCGTGCTGTTGGCCGAACATCAGACGGCCGGCCGTGGACGTCACGGTCGACACTGGAGCGCCCCGGCGCGCAGCCAACTCTCGCTGTCGGTAGGAGTCGCCGCGGACACCGTGCCGACATCGGGTTGGGGTTGGCTGACTCTGGCCACCGGTGTCGCGGTCGCCGATGCGATTGCCGACGTTTCGGACTTGCAGATCGGCCTGAAGTGGCCCAACGACATTCTCGTGGGCGACGGCAAGCTGGCCGGCATTCTCGCCGAGGTCGCCGCGCCACAGCGGGTGATCGTGGTGGGCCTCGGGCTCAACGTGTCCATGACCGCCGAGGAGGCACCGGATCCCGCAGCGGTCTCACTGGGCATGCTCGGTGCCGCGGTGGTTGACCGAAACCTCTGGGCCGACAAGGTCCTTCGTCACCTCGCGGATCGGATCGCGGCCTGGCGGGCGGCCGGCGGGGCAGACGACGCGCTGGTGTCGGACTATCGGCGGCACAGCTGCACTCTGGGAGCTCAGGTGCGCGCCGACATACCCGGCGACCAGCGAGTGGAGGGACTCGCCGAGGCCATCGATGACACCGGTCGGCTGGTGATCAACACCGGGGATGGCACCGTCACGGTGTCGGCCGGCGACGTCACCCGACTGCGGCCCACCGGCTAGGGCCGGCCGTGGGTTACCCGGAGAGCGTGCTGGCCGAGGACGAGCAGCTGGTGTTGCACCGGCACCCGCACGTCAAACGTCTGATTCTGCCGGTGCTGGCACTGCTGCTGGTCACCGCCTGCGCCGCGTTTGCCGCCGGGTTCGTCAACTCGCGGGTCTGGGATCCCACCGCCAAGAACGTCGTCTTCGGGGTGATCTGGGCGATCTGGCTGGTGGTATTCGGCTGGCTGACGCTGTGGCCGTTCCTGAGTTGGCTGACGACGCATTTCGTGGTCACCGACCGGCGGGTGATGTTCCGGCACGGGTTGTTGACCCGCAGTGGCATCGACATCGCTCTGGCGCGGATCAACAGTGTGGAGTTCGTGCACGGGTTCATCGACCGGATCTTGCGAACCGGGACGCTGATCATCGAGTCGGCATCAGCCGAACCATTGGAGTTCTATGACATCCCGCGCGTGGAGCAGGTCCACACGTTGCTCTATCGGGAGGTCTTCGACGGCTCCGATCCGAAGGTCTTTGACGGTTCCGGTTAGGACGTCTTCGACAGACCGTCCGCCGGCGGTTGATGACGGGCCGGACGCCGGAACAGCGTCACCACGCCGGTATCCGGGCCGCCCTCCAGGGCGTCTTCGATCGCCTCAGCGAGCGCACCGGTCTCGATTGTCGCGTCCAGCGCGGCATCGGTACTACGGGCGAACTCGTCGGGAAAGACCCAGCGGCGGAACGCCCAGAACCGGAATGCCATCTGCAGCAGGTTGCCGACGATGTACGCCGAGACGAAGTCTGAGAGGTTCTCGATGGTCAACGACACCATCGGCACCCGCAGCCCAAGCACGTAGCTGGAGAACCACAACGGGGCCATGGATAACACCACACCGACGCCGCTGACCCCGAAGAACAGCAGGGCCTCGTGGTGCCGCTCCCGGCCGCCCCGGTCTTTGAAACTCCACTCACGGTTGAGGATGTAGGAAGCGATCACCGCGACAATTCCCGAGATGACCTTGGCGGTGACGGGCTTGGGCGAAAGGATCGTCAGCTTGAGGGTGTAGAACAACGCGGAGTCGATGACAAAGGTGGTCGCGCCGACGATGGCGAACTTGATCAGCTCATGATGGCGTTCGGCCAGCGGACGGATCCCCCGCGGCAGGCGTGCGATCGTGGCGTCGGTAAAAGACACAAGTTGCCAGTGTACGGACTCGGCCCCATCTGCGCCTAACGACTGCATAACGACCGCGCGGGCCCATGGCGCCGACGCGCGCCGCGCGGCCGCGCCGCGCTTGCGATCGCCGCGTGCCGACGTGACACGATATTGCCCGTGCCGAACCCCCCAACCACGACGCCGCCTGCGGGCGGACGTAGCCCCCTCGTCGCCATGGTGGGCGGCGGCCAGCTGGCGCGGATGACCCATCAAGCCGCGATCGCGCTAGGGCAGCGGCTACGGGTGCTGGCCGCGGCGGCCGACGAGCCGGCCGCCCAGGTCACCCCCGACGTGGTGATCGGATTGCACACCGACCTCGATGCCCTGCGCCGGGTGGCCGCTGGGGCTACTGTGCTCACCTTCGACCACGAGCATGTCCCGGGCGAGCTGCTGGACCAGCTGATCGCTGAGGGCGTCAACGTCGCGCCGCCGCCGGCGGCGTTGCTGCACGCCCAGGACAAACTGGTGATGCGCCGCAAGCTATCGGCGCTGGGGGCGCCGGTGCCGCGGTTCGCCGCGATCGAGACGCCCGAGGATCTCGACGACTTCGCCGCGCTGACCGGTGGCCCGATGGTGGTGAAGGCGGCCCGGGGCGGCTACGACGGGCGCGGGGTGTCCATCGTTGATGACGTGGCCCAGGCCCGGGCGGTCGTCACTGACTATCTGGCCGCCGGTGTGCCGGTGTTGGCCGAAGAGCGGGTCGCGATGCGCCGCGAACTCTCGGCGCTGGTGGCCCGGTCGCCGTTCGGCCAGGGCGCGGCGTGGCCGGTGGTCGAGACCGTGCAAGAAGACGGAATCTGCGTGACGGTGATCGCGCCTGCCCCCGACCTTTCGGGTGAATCGGCTTCTGCTGCACAACAATTGGCGCTGCGTTTGGCCGATGAGTTGGGTGTGGTCGGGGTGTTGGCGGTCGAGCTTTTCGAAACCGTCGACGGGCAGTTGTTGGTCAACGAGCTGGCGATGCGCCCGCACAACTCGGGGCACTGGACCATGGACGGTGCTGCCACCAGCCAGTTCGAACAGCATCTCCGCGCGGTGCTGGACTATCCGCTCGGCGCCACCACGCCGGTGGCCGCGGTGACCGTGATGGCCAATGTCCTCGGCGCCCCGCAAACGCCCGCGATGACGATGGACGAGCGGCTGCACCACCTGTTCGCGCGCTATCCCGACGCCCGAGTCCACCTCTACGGCAAGGACGAACGGCCGGGCCGCAAGATCGGCCACATCAACCTCCTCGGTGCGGACACGAACGACGTGGCGAACCTGAGCGAGCGGGCCGAAAGCGCGGCACACTGGTTGTCGCACGGGGAATGGAGCGATGGATGGGATCCGCATGAGTGAGCACAAGCCCGGTCCCCGGGTCGGCGTCATCATGGGCAGTGACAGCGACTGGTCGGTGATGGAGGAGGCAGCGCTCGCGCTGGCCGAGTTCGACATCCCCTTCGAGGTCGGCGTGGTCTCGGCGCATCGCACTCCGCAGCGGATGTTCGACTACGCCCGCGACGCGGCCGGCCGCGGCATCGAGGTGATCATCGCCGGCGCGGGCGGCGCCGCGCACCTGCCCGGAATGGTGGCTTCTGCCACACCGCTGCCGGTGATCGGGGTCCCGGTGCCACTGGCTCGCCTTGATGGGCTGGATTCTTTGCTGTCGATCGTGCAGATGCCTGCCGGTGTGCCGGTGGCCACCGTTTCCATCGGTGGCGCGCGCAACGCCGGTTTGCTGGCAGCCCGCATTCTGGGCTCTGCCGATGCGGCGCTGCGGGCTCGGATGGTGGCGTTCCAGGCCGAGTTGGCTGATCTCGTGTTTGCGAAAGACGCCGCGTTGCAGGGTAGAGTTAGCGGCCATTAACTGAGGAGGCTGTGATGGCTGGGTGGGCCGGGAATCCGTCGTTTGACCTGTTCAAGCTCCCCGAGGAGCATGACGAGTTGCGGGCAGCGATTCGAGCGTTGGCGGAGAAGGAGATCGCTCCGTACGCCAAGGAGGTCGACGAGCAGGCTCGGTTCCCCGAGGAAGCACTGGCGGCGCTGAACGCGTCGGGCTTCAACGCCGTCCACGTCCCGGAGGAGTACGGCGGCCAGGGCGCGGACTCGGTCGCGGCCTGCATCGTCATCGAGGAAGTGGCGCGGGTGTGTGCTTCGTCGTCGCTGATTCCTGCGGTGAACAAGCTGGGCACCATGGGTCTGATCCTGTCCGGGTCCGAGGAGCTCAAGGCGCAGGTGCTGCCGGGTTTGGCGGCCGGTGAGGTGATGGCCTCCTACGCACTGTCCGAGCGCGAAGCCGGCAGTGACGCCGCGGCGATGCGTACCCGAGCCAAGGCCGATGGTGATGACTGGATCCTCAATGGCTCCAAGTGCTGGATCACCAACGGTGGCAAGTCCAGCTGGTACACGGTGATGGCGGTGACCGACCCGGATCTGGACGCCAACGGCATCTCGGCGTTCATGGTGCACATCGACGACGAGGGCTTCACGATCGGGCCCAAGGAGCACAAGCTCGGTATCAAGGGTTCGCCCACCACGGAGTTGTACTTCGAGAACTGCCGGATTCCCGGCGACCGGATCATCGGCGAGCCGGGGACGGGGTTCAAGACCGCGCTGCGGACCTTGGATCACACCCGTCCGACCATCGGTGCGCAGGCGGTCGGTATTGCCCAGGGCGCGTTGGACGCGGCGATCGAATACACCAAGGACCGCAAGCAGTTCGGCAAGAACATCAGCACGTTCCAGGGTGTGCAGTTCATGCTCGCCGACATGGCGATGAAGCTGGAGGCCGCGCGGTTGATGGTGTATTCGGCGGCGGCGCGTGCTGAGCGCGGTGAGACCGGGTTGGGCTTCATCTCGGCGGCCAGCAAGTGTTTCGCCTCGGATGTGGCGATGGAAGTGACCACCGATGCGGTGCAGTTGTTCGGTGGGGCGGGTTACACCACGGACTTCCCGGTTGAGCGGATGATGCGCGACGCCAAGATCACCCAGATCTATGAGGGCACCAACCAGATCCAGCGCGTCGTCATGAGCCGACACCTGCTGCGCTGACGCAGCGATGACACACCGGATCGACCTCGTCCGCGCGTCGGTCGGGGCACCGTTGTCCGCGGCACCGCAGAAGCGCTGGGCCGGTGGCTCGGCGGCCGCAACATTTCCGATGTCGTGATCGGCTTAAGGACCTCGCGCGCATCGGTGAACTGACGAATGCGACAGCCCTAAGATTGGCATTCGGCGCTGTCCGCCCCACCTAGGAGAGGCTTTATGCCAGGACTTCTTCCCGCGGTCGACCCCGACGGATTGCTGGAGTACTCCGTCGTCTACACCGACCGGGCGCTCAACCACATGTCCGTGCGCTTCCAAGACGTCATGAACGACGTCTCGGCGATGCTGCGCGAGGTGTATCACGCCGACGCGGCAGTGGTCGTGCCCGGCAACGGAACGTGCGGCATGGAGGCGGTCGCGCGCCAGTTCGCCAACGACGCCGATGTGCTCGTCGTCCGGAACGGGTTCTTCAGCTACCGCTGGAGTCAGATCCTTGCGACCGGCCGCATCACCGACCGCGTCACCGTACTCAAGGCACGCCCGACCGGCGACGGCGACCAGGCGCCCTTCGCTCCCGCGCCCATCGACGAGGTCGAGGAGGCGATCGCACGGATCCGGCCGGCGGTGGTGTGCGTTCCGCACGTGGAGACCGCCAGCGGAATCCTGCTGCCCGACGACTACCTGGCGCGCATCGGCACGGCCACCGCCGCGGTGGGCGGCCTGTTCGTCCTGGACTGCATCGCCGCCGGCGTGGTCTGGGCGGACATGGCGGCGCTCGGGGTGGACGTATTGGTGACCGCGCCGCAGAAGGACTGGAGTGCCGAGCCGGGCTGCGCCATGGTCTGCCTGTCCAACCGGGCGCTGGAGGTCATGGAGCGCACCCAGAGCACCAGCTTCGCGCTGGACCTCAAGAAGTGGCGCGAGATCATGGTGGCCTACGAAAACGGTGGCCACGCCTATCACGCGACCATGCCGACCGGCGTGATCAGCAGCCTTCGCGACGCCATGGCCGAAACCCGTGACCGCGGCTTCGAGACCGTGCGCGAGCAGCAGTTCACCCTGGGGCGCAAGGTACGTGCGCTGCTGGCCGAACGCGGCTTCCCCAGCGTGGCCGCACCGGGATTCGAAGCGCCCGGCGTGGTGGTCAGCTACACCACCGACCCCGACATCCGCACCGGCAGAAAGTTTCTGGCGCAAGGCCTGCAGACCGCGGCCGGAGTGCCGCTGCAATGCGATGAGCCGGCGACGTTCAGCACCTTCCGGATAGGGCTGTTCGGTCTGGACAAGTTGGCCGATATCGAGGGAACGGTGGCGCGACTGAGCTCCGCGATCGACCGGATCGCCTTGGCCTGATCCGATGTCAGAAGGTAACGCCGGCACGTCGAGCATCTACCTCGCCGCCGCCGAGGGCGGCACCGGCAAGTCCGTGCTCGCGCTGGGCCTGCTGCACCTTCTGGCCGCCTCCTCGACCCGGGTCGGGGTTTTCCGGCCGGTCGTGCGATCGCTGGACGAGCCCGACGAGCAACTCGAACTGCTGCTGGCTCATGCCACCGCCACCATCGACGACCACGGTGCCTGCCGTGGCGTCACCTACCAGCAGGTCTTCGCCGACCGGGAGGCGGCGTTGGGCGAGATCGTCGCGCGTTTCCACGAAGTCGCCCGGCACTGCGACACCGTGCTGGTGGTCGGCAGCGACTACACCGACGTCGTCAACCCGAGTGAGTTAAGCTTCAACGCGCGCGTCGCGGTGAACCTGGGGGCGCCACTGGTGTTGGCGGTCAACGGCTACAACCGCGACGCGCAGGCCATCGCGGAGATCACCGAGCGTTGCCTGGCCGAAGTGGCCGCGGTACACGCCCATCCGGCGGCGGTGATCGCCAACCGCTGCGACCCGGACCGGCTGGCCGATGTCACCCAGGCGATCTCGGTACGCCTGGCCGGCATAGGCGTTCCGGCGTTCGCGGTTCCGGAGGTGGCGCTGCTGTCGGCCCCGACCATGGCCGAACTCTGCACCGCGCTGGGTGGCACTGTCTACAGCGGCGACCCGGAGTTGCTGCGCCGTGAAGCGCTCAGCGTCATGGTCGGCGGCATGACCGCTGAGAACATTCTCGATCGACTGTCCGAGGGCCAGGTGGTGATCGTGCCGGCCGACCGCTCCGACGTCCTGCTGGCATTGGTGAACGCGCATGAGGCACAGGGCTTCCCATCTCTGGCGGGGATCATCCTCAACGGCGGTCTGCTGCCTCACCCGGCCATCGACAAATTGGTGAAGGGCCTGCGGCCCACCCTGCCGTTGATCGCCACCAGCCACCGCACCTACGACACCGCCGAAAAGGTGTCGCACACCGGCTCGAAGATCACCATCGGTGCGTTGCGCAAGATCGACACGGCGCTAGCCCTGGTGGCCGCGCACATCGACGGCGCCGAGCTGGCCGACCGGATCCGGGTGCCGGCGTCGACGGTGATCACCCCGCAGATGTTCGAGTACCGGCTGCTGGAACGGGCCCGCGCCGACCGTCGCCACATCGTGCTGCCGGAAGCAACAGATGACCGGATCTTGTTGGCAGCCGGGCGGTTACTATCGCGCGGGATCGTCGATCTGACCCTGCTCGGCGTGGAAGGTGCAGTGCGCCAACGCGGCGCCGAGCTGGGAGTGGACCTGGACGCCGCGCGGGTGATCGACCCAGAGACCAGTGACCTGCGGGATACCTTCGGCGCCGAATACACCAGACTGCGCGCGCACAAGGGTGTGACCGAGGACCGTGCCCGCGAGATCATGCGCGACATCTCCTATTTCGGCACCATGATGGTGCATCTGGGGATCGCCGACGGAATGGTGTCGGGTGCCGTGCACACCACCGCCCACACGATCAGGCCGGCGTTCGAGATCATCCGGACCGCGCCCGGGGTGTCCACGGTCTCCAGTGTGTTCCTGATGTGCCTGTCCGACCGGGTGCTGGCCTACGGGGACTGCGCGGTGGTGCCCGATCCGACCATTGAGCAACTCGCCGATATTGCCATCTCCTCGGCGGCCACCGCGGCAGCGTTCGGCATCGAACCCAGAGTCGCGCTGCTGTCCTACTCGACGGGCGAATCCGGTTCCGGCGCCGGGGTCGACAAGGTTCGTGCGGCAACGCAATTGGTGCACGAGCGTCGCCCCGATCTACTCGCCGACGGTCCGATCCAATACGACGCCGCGGTCGACGAGGGGGTGGCCGCGGCCAAGATGCCGGACTCGCCGGTGGCGGGGCGGGCCACCGTGCTGGTGTTCCCAGACCTCAACACCGGTAACAACACCTATAAGGCGGTGCAGCGCAGTGCCGGTGCGCTCGCGATCGGCCCGGTGCTGCAGGGACTGGCCAAGCCCGTCAACGACCTGTCCCGGGGTGCGCTGGTCGACGACATCGTCTACACCGTGGCCATCACTGCAATCCAGGCGCAGGGCGTGACTCCGTGAACGAAACCGCATCCGGCCTGGTGCTGGTGCTCAACTCCGGCTCGTCGTCGATCAAATTCCAACTGGTCGACCCGGTGGCCGGGACCGCGGTGCTGTCCGGACTGGTGGAGCAGATCGGCGAGGCGGACAGCCCGGTGGCCGACCACGCCGCCGGGCTGCGGCTGATCCATCGGCAGCTCATCGACTCCGGCATTGGCCTGGCCGCTGTCCGTGCCGTGGGGCACCGGGTGGTGCACGGGGGCAACCTGTTCCATGCACCCACACTGATCACCGATGAGGTGGTGTCCGAGGTGGCGCGGCTGGCCGAGCTGGCGCCGCTGCACAATCCGGCCAACGTCATCGGGATCGAAGTGGCCCGCAAGGACTTTCCCGACGTCCCGCATGTGGCGGTGTTCGACACCGGCTTCTTCCACTCGCTGCCGGCGGCCGCGGCCAACTATGCCATCGACCACGACGTCGCGACCCGATACGGTATTCGCCGCTACGGATTCCACGGCACCTCACATGAATACGTCTCCGGTGAGACCGTCGCCGTGCTGGGCCGTGACCCCGGCGAGTTGAACATCATCGTGCTGCACCTGGGCAACGGGGCTTCGGCTTCGGCCGTGCAAGGCGGGGTGGCCGTCGAGACATCGATGGGGTTGACCCCGCTGGAGGGCCTGGTGATGGGGACCCGCAGCGGTGACATCGACCCCGGGGTGTTGTTCCACCTCAACCGCACCGCCGGGATGGGTGTCGATGAGCTCGACGAGCTGCTGAACCGCCGCTCCGGGCTCAAGGGGCTCAGCGGGGTCAACGATTTCCGCGAGTTGCTGGAGAAGCGGGAGGCCGGCGGCGCGCTGGGCGAGGCCGCCGGACTGGCCTACGACGTCTACATTCACCGACTGCGCAAATACGTGGGCGCCTACCTGGCGGTGCTGGGCCGAGTCGACGCCATCGCCTTCACGGCCGGGGTGGGGGAGAACGCGCCCAGCGTGCGCGAGGACGCACTGGCCGGCCTGGACGGGCTGGGCATCGTCGTGGACCCCGAACGCAACCGCACCGGCAGGGGCGCCCGGATCATCTCAGCCGACGGATCGCGCACCACCGTCTTGGTGGTTCCCACCAATGAAGAGCTGGCGATCGCGCGGGCCGCCTGGCAGTTCGTCTGAGCGCCGCCCGCGATCGCGTCACCCGGCCCGGGGTAAAACCGGCGGTACTCGGCCCGCGAGCGCGCAGTAGCGGTACAGTCTCGTCCTGTGAAATTCGGCCGATCGACCGTGCTGCCAGCGCTGCTGGTTGTTGGCGCACTGACGGTTTCGGCCTGTGGCGGCGGCTCTGCTCAATTGGTGTCTGGCGAGGACCCGGCGGCGGGCGTGGACTGCGGGGGCAAGCAGGAACTGCATGCCGGCGGCTCGACGGCCCAAACCAACGCGATCGAGCAATTCGCGTACGCCTACTCCCGGGCCTGCCCCGGCCAAGCGCTGGTCTACAACGCCAACGGCTCCTCCACCGGAGTGGACGACTTCATCGCCAACGAGATCGACCTGGCCGGCTCCGAGGTCGCCATGGACCCCGCCAAGACGCAGCCGGAACGGGCCGCAGAGCGGTGCGGTTCGCCGGCCTGGGACCTGCCGGTGGTGTTCGGTCCGATTGCCGTCACCTATCACGTCAACGGGGTGAACAGCCTCAGCCTGGACGGGCCCACCCTGGCGAAAATCTTCAACGGCACCATCGGCAGCTGGGACAATCCCGCGATCAAGGCGCTCAACGCCGGTGTCACATTGCCCGCGCTGCCCATCCATGTGGTGTACCGCAGCGACCGGTCGCCGAACACCGCCAGTTTCCAGAAGTACCTCGAGGTCGCCTCTGACGGCGCGTGGTACGCCGGCGGCGCCGACATGTTCAACGGCGGCATCGGCGAAGCTGCTACCGGTAACAACGGCGCCGCGGCGGCCATGCAGACCACCGACGGATCCATCACCTACAACGAATGGTCGTTCGCGGTCGGCAAGCAGCTGCCCATGGTGCAGATCATCGCCGCGGCCGGCTGGGCCCCGGTGGCGATCTCCGCCGAATCGGTCGGCAAGACGATCGCTGGGGCGAAATTCGTGTCCGACGCGAACCCGAACAACGACCTGGTGCTCGATACGGCGTCCCTCTACCGGCCCACCGAACACGGCGCCTATCCCATTGTGTCGGCGACCTACCAGCTGGTCTGCTCGAAATACCCCGACGCCGCCACCGGCACCGCGGTGAAGGCGTTCCTGCAGGCTGCGATCGGTCCAGGCCAGGATGGGCTGGACCAGTACGGCTTCATTCCCTTGCCGCCGTCCTTCAAATCCAGGCTCCTGACCGCGGTCAACGCGATCTCGTGACCGTTCGCGGCGTCGGCGCCGGTTAGTCTGGTAGCCAATCTTTCGCCGCAGTGCGCGGCACTGTGGTCGAAGGGAGCGTCGTCGGTGAACAACCCCGTGCCGGGTTCGCGGACCGGATCGCGATTCGGCCCCTATCACTTGGGGCGGTTGCTCGGCCACGGCGTTGTGGGTGATGTCTACCGGGCCGAGGACACCCGCAACGACGAGACGGTGGCGCTGAAGCTGATCTCCGAATCGCTCTCCGCCGATGAGGCGTTCCGCAGCCGGCTCGAGGACGAAGCCGAAGCCGCCGGGCAGTTGACCGAGCCCCATGTGGTGCCGATCCGCGCCTACGGCGAGATCGATGAGGTGCTCTACCTGGAGGCGGGCCTGATCGACGGCACCGACCTGGCCACCGTCTTGGCCGACGGAGGTCCGCTGAGCCCGCCGCGGGCGGTGGCCGTGGTGCGGCAGGTCGCCGCGGCCCTGGACGCGGCACACAACGCCTACGTCGTCCACCGCGACGTCAAACCCGACAACATCCTGCTCACCGGCGACGACCTGGCTTATTTGATGGACTTCGGGGTGGCCGCGGCCATCGCCGAACCGGGCGTGCGGGCCAAGCCGGCTGTCGGCACCGTCACCTACATGGCGCCCGAGCGTCTGACCGGTGAGCAGGTCACGCACCTCGCCGACATCTACTCGCTGGCCGCTGTGTTGGCCGAGGCGCTCAGTGGGGTGTGCCCGTTCTCCGCCGACACCGTCGACGAGGCGATCGAAGAACGCCGCACCGCCGAGCCTCCGCAACCGAGCAAGCTGCGACCGGGGCGCGTTCCGGCGGCCATCGACGCGGTGCTGGCCCGCGGGTTGGCCCGCAAACCCGAGGAGCGCTACAGCAGCGCCGGTGAGCTCGCTGCCGCCGCCTACCAGGCGCTGACCGAGCCCGAACGCCACCAGGTGTCCCGGATTCTGCGGCGCGGCGAGCCGGCACTGCCCCTGCCCGGCGGCCTGGAACCCGAGCCACGATCCGAGGGCCGGGGTGGCGGCGCACTGTCGGCCGGCGTGAGCCGTGCCGGATGGGCGCCGACGGACAGCGGATTCGGTGCGGTTTTGGGCACCGGTCTGGGCGGCCCGCCGCCGGCGCCGTTCCCGATGTCACTCCTGCTGCGCGGTGATCTGCACACCGGCACCCCGGCCATCCCCACCCCGTCCCGGCGATGGCGGCTACCCCGCAAGCCGGTGCTGGTGGCGGCCGCGGTGGTTGCCGCGGTGGCCGTCGCCGCCGGAATCGGGCACGTGGTGTCGCAGCCCTCGTCGGCGATGCCGGTGGCGTCACCTCCGCAGGAGGTGTTGCCGTTCACCGACCTGGACTACCGGCTCTCACCGGGTGGGGTGGCGCTGGACGGCGACGGCAACGTCTACGTCACCAGTGAGGGCATGCACGGGCGGGTGGTGCGCCTGGCCGCCGACTCGACCGCCTCGACCGTGGTGCCCTTCAGTGACCAGTACCAGCCGCGTGGCGTGGTGGTCGACAGCTTGGGCAACGTGTACTTCTCCGATGTCAACAATCGGGTGGTCAAGCTCGGCGCGGACGCCGAGACTCACACGGTGCTGCCGTTCGCCGGCCTGGACGACCCCGACGGGGTGGCGGTGGACTCCGACGGCGGCAACGTCTATGTCGCCGACCGCGGCAACGATATGGTGCTGCGCTTGGACACCGCCACCAATGCCCAGACCACGGTGCCATTCGTCGGTCTCAACAAGCCCGATGGGGTGGCAGTCGACACCGCCGGCAATGTCTACGTCACCGACACCGGCAACAACCGGGTGCTCAAGCTGGTGGCCGCCTCAGGCGAACAGGTGGTGTTGCCCTTCGCCGGGATCGTCGCGCCGTGGGGTATCGCGGTGGACGAAGCCGGCGACGTCTACGTCACCGAGCACAACCGCAACAAGGTCGTGAAACTGGCCGCCGGTGCCGCGATCCCGGTGGTGCTGCCGTTCACCGGACTCAATGCCCCGTTGGATGTCGCCGTCGACAAACGCGGCAATGTCTATGTCGCCGACCGCGGCAACGATCGCGTCGTCAAGGTGGACGCGAACAGCTGAGGGCTGCCTGAGCCGGAGGCGCTGTGACGGCTGCCTCACCGAAACGCCAGGTAACATTTTTTGGGTGGACAGTAGCGTCGCGGGCCCGGCAGCAGGCATCACCGATCCGGTGACCGAGGCCTCGGGCACGACCATCGGGCGCCACGACCACGACCACGACCATCACGCCGGGCACGCCCATGGCGGTCCCGTCCTGCGCGATGGGGGCTGGCATCGCGCAGCGACCTGGGCTCGCCGGCTTGCCTGGATCAGCCTGGTCCTAGTGGGAATCGAAGGCGTCGTGGGCCTGTGGCAGGGCCTGGCCGCCGGTTCGATCGCCCTGACCGGCTGGGCGCTGGGCGCCATTCCCGAGGCGCTGGCCGGGGCCGTGGTGATCTGGCGGTTCACCGGTGCCCGCACACTGTCCGAGACGGCTGAGCGGCGCGCTCAGATCGGCGTAGCGATCTCATTCTGGATCAACGCCCCCTATATCGCCGCGGAATCCTTACGTCACCTGTTCGGGGACCAGCGCAGCGAAGGCAGCGCCATCGGCATCGCGGTCACCGCCGCGGCCGTGCTGGTGATGCCGGTTCTGGGCCGCGCCCAGCGACGGCTCGGCACCCGCCTCGGCTCGGCGGCGACCGTCGGTGAGGGCGTGCAGAACTATCTGTGTGCGATCCAGGCCGCCGCGGTACTGGTCGGGCTGACTCTCACCACGCAGTGGTCCGGCGGTTGGTGGCTGGACCCGCTGATCGGTCTGGGGGTGGCCGCCGTTTCGGTGTGGCAGGGCTTCCGCTCCTGGCGCGGCGAGGGCTGTGGCTGCTAAGCGCCGCTGCGATGTTGCGCCTATCGGCGCTAAGTCCCCCTGAGTTTGGACATTTGGCTTAGTACCCGGGTTTGAAGCCGAGGTCGGTGAGGATTCTGCGTTCGGCGTCGGGGATGGCCGGCGGGAAAGTCTGGGTGGCTCCGTTGATGTTGATGGTGGCGCTGCGCAGTGGTCGCAGCGTCTTGACGGCCTTGGCGATGGATATGCCGGTGCGCGACTGGATGACGTGAGAGACGGCCAGGGCGGCGAACACGATAGTCAGGTGCGCTTCGATCGCGTCGCGCATCCGGTTGAACATGGGCCGCGCTTCGAGGTCGCTCTTGGACATCCGAAACGACTTCTCGACGTGCCACAGGTCGTGGTATTTCGCGATGATTTCGCTGGCTGGCATCACGGTGAGCGGCACATTGGTCACATACCCCTTCAAGCCCACCAGTGATTGGGCACGCGCCAAACTGGCCTCATCGATCGCCCGGTCATTGCCGCGGACCTTTACGAACCGGGCGGTCTTGGCCGGTTTGGAGCCGTCGACGATGGCTCGCGCCCGGGCTTCCTGGGCGGCCAGGGTTTTCTGGTCACGCCGTGCCCGTTTGGCCGAGTACGCCCAAACCGCCCGCCAGGCGCCCGGGTGGGCTTGGGGGTCCCAGACCGGCTCAGCACGTTTGTTGCAGTCGTTGACGGTGCTGTTTGCGTGCCGGGGTGTCACGGTGTCGATGATCTGCCCATCGATGAAAACATCGCCGTTCCAATGGAAATGGGACTCCAGATCCCCGGGTGCCTTGGTCATTCGGGATCCGACGATGAACGACAACTCCAACTCGTCGAGGGCTTTGAGGTTGGCCGCTGAGAGCATCCCGGCATCAGCGGCCACCACCATCGGCGTCCCGTGAAGTTGGTGGCGTTCGAGGAAACCGCGAATGATCGGCACGATGGTGGTCGTCTCGGCGGTGTTGCCCTCGAAACAGCCGATCTCCAAAGGCATCCCGGTGCGATCCACCAGCAGTCCGACGACGATCTGAGGTTCGACCTTGCGGTCCTTGCTGTAGCCAACCCGGCGCAGCGTGTCTTCTTTCTCGGCTTCCCAATGCAAGGTTGTGACGTCGTAGAGCAGCAGTGAGCGGCCTCCGCAATCACGGGAATGCGCAAAGCACTTCGCGGCGAGCACATCTCGGGCCGGGCCGGCGTGCAGGCTGCGGACGTGGCGGTCAATCGTCTTGTACGACACCAGTGTTGTTCCGAGGTCGGCCAGCACTCGCAGCGCGTCGATCTTGCTGGTCGGCTCTACGATCCGGGCGATCACCAGATCCCGCAACACGTCATCGCCGACCTCGCCGAAACCGAGCCAGTCATACACATGGGCCAGCACGTCATAGAGCAGTCGCGAACTGGTGCCCAGCGTGCGCCCTGGCGGCACGACCGGTGCTGGGTTGCCGGACTGGACCGGTGCAGCGAGCAAGGCGCGCTCCCGGAAGTCGGCCACCTGGGCCATCGACGAAGCGCGAGCACCGACCTCAAAGTCGAGTGCGGCCTGACCGTCGAGGACCACCTGTTGGGCCGCATCGAGCAGAATGCCCAGCTCAGCATCGGTATGCGCCGAGCCCAGATGCGCCAGGATCACCACCCTGCCCTGGTCCTTGCGCGCCACCTGCACCGCCACCGCACCCGAGGCAGTGCGCACCTTCCGGACGTACGCCACCGCACGAACCTACCCGGTTAGTACCCCAAAATACCCGCCCGCCAGACACAAACAGCAGGTCAGAGACCTACACCACATCAGAATCGCTGAGGGTGTCCAAACTCAGGTTTCGGTGTGGCAGGGCTTCCGCTCCTGGCGCGGCGAGGGCTGTGGCTGCTAAGCGCCGCTGCGATGTTGCGCCTATCGGCGCTAAGTCCCGACTGCCCTGGAGCTGGTGGTGGTGCTCGACAGGAACAGTCGGGACGGGAGACAGATTACGGCACGGACGGCACGGACGCCATCGGCGTCGCCGCCTCGGCGCCCAGCCGGTAGCGAATCAACCGCGAGCTGTTGGCGACGACGGCCACCGACGACGCGTTGTGCAGGATTGCCGCGAGCACCGGTGACAGCGCACCGCCGGCGCCGATCAACAGTCCTGCGGCGTTGACCGCGATCGACATGCCGTAGTTCTGCCGGATCACCTCGACCGCACGTCCGCCCAAGTCCCGGACGTCGAGCAGCCGACGCAGGTCGTCGTTGGCCAGGGCAACATCGGCGGTCTCCACCGCAACGTCGGTACCGGCCAGACCCATGGCGATCCCGATGTCCGCGGCGGCCAATGCCGGGGCGTCGTTGACGCCGTCACCGACCATGCCCACCACGTAGCCCTCGTCCTGAAGCGCGCGGACCACCTGCAGCTTGTCCTCCGGCAGCACCTCGGCTCGCCATTCGTCGATGCCGAGTTCGGTCGCCACCGCTGCCGCCGTCTCCGGGTGATCGCCGGTGAGCATAACTATGCGGCGAATGCCTTTGGCGCGCAACGCCTCAAGTACTTCACGTGACTCTGGGCGTACCTCGTCGCGCAGACTGATCAAGCCGACCAGGGTGCCGTCGACCGCCAGCAGCAGCGGGGTCTCGGCCTGCGCGCGTAGCTTGCTGACCCAGTCCGCCGCCTTCTTGGAGATGCGGACCTTCTCCGAGCGCAGCAGGTTCGGGCTGCCCAGCAGCAGGGTGCGGCCATCGGCCCAGGTGCGAATGCCCAGCCCCACCAGGACTTCACACTCCTCGTGCGGCGGGATGCTGATGTGGCGTTCCTCGGTGGACCGGATCACCGCTTCGGCCAGCGGGTGACGGGAATGCAACTCCGAGCTGGCAGCGTAGGCGAGCACCTGTTCGGGCTGCCAATCCTTATGGATGGCAACGATATTGGTCACCACCGGCCGGCCCAACGTCAGCGTGCCGGTCTTGTCGAACACGATCGCATCCACCCGGCCGGCCTGCTCCAGATGCGAGCCGCCCTTGATCAGGATGCCGCGCCGGGCGCCATTGCCGATCGCCGCGCTGATCGCGGTCGGCGTGGCCAGCCCCACCGCACAGGGGCAGGCGATCAACAGCATTGTCATCGCGCGACGGACATCGCCGGTGAGCACCAAGGTGATCGCCGACAGGATGAACGAGGCCGGCACGAAGCGGCGGGAGAAGTTCTCGCCGACGGTCTGGATCGGTGCGCGGTCGTGCTGCGCCTCCTCGACGCGACTGATGATGCGGCCGATCACGGTCTGGTTTCCCACCGCGGTGGCCCGGACCACCACTCGGCCGCGCACCACCACCGAACCGGCATGCACTCGCGCCCCGGCGATCACGCTGACCGGCAGGGTCTCGCCGGTAATGGCCGATTGGTCGACGATGGCGTCCCCGTCGACGATCTCGCCGTCGACCGGGATCGCCACGTGGTCGTGGACGATCACCTCGTCGCCGATCTGCACCGTGTCGATCGGCACCTGAATCTCGGTACCGTCGGCCAAACGGACCCAGGCGGTGTCCTGGTTGCCGCGCAGCAGATCCGAGATGGCACGGCGAGTCCGCCGCAGCGTCAGATCCTGCAGGTACTCACCGATGTTGAGCAACCACAGCACCGTCAGCGCGACCACATTCTCGCGAAGTATCAGGCTGGCCACGGTCGCGGCGGTCACCAGTGCGTCGGTGCCGGCCTTGCCGGACCGGATCGAGCGCAGCGCGCCCCGCAGGAAGGGATAGCCCATGAAGACCGTGGCGCCGGTCGCGACGAGCTGGCCGCTGGGCCCCAACAGCGGCGGCCGGGCGAAGACGTAGCGGCGCATCCCCAGCAGTGCCAGCGCCGCGCCGCCGATCACCATGCGCAGCACGTCGGTGTTGCTGACGTCGGCCGAACGCGGCGTGCGGGCCGGAATCAGCTCGGCGGCAACGGTGGCCGCGGACGCGATGGCCGCGAGGATCTCCCCGGTGTCACTCCGCTTGGGGGAGTACCAGACCACGACCGAGCCGGTACGCGGATAGGCGTGCACGGTACGTACCCCGTTGACGCGGCCGGCGGCCTCTTCAGCCGCCACCGCACGTCGTGAGTCGCCCCGGACCCACGGCACCTGCACCCGCATCCGGCCGGCCGCGTCGGACACGACGGTCAGCTCATCGTGGTCGGCGGGCACGATTGCAATGACGCCGCTGCTCTTCATCGCTGCGCTCCCCATCGTCGGCGCCGGGCGATCAGTGGTCGTGGTCGTGCTCGACGGCCGCTGCCGGCGGGGTGGCCTCCTCGCCGATGCGTTCGCGAGCCTCGGCAACCACGTCGGCCACCTTCAGTCGCGCCGACTCGGCGACCTCTTCGGCTCGCCGGGTTCCGCGCAGACTCCACTCGGTGGCCGCTACCGCCGCCTCATGTAGCGGAGCCTTCGCCAGTGCCCGGCGTGCCACCTCGTAGGCACTTACTCCGACCAGTCCGGTGAACACCGTCGATGCCGCTTTCACCAGCAATCCCTGCACTGCCATGAGCCATCTCCTTTTTCGTACGGCGGGTTCTTGTGAGTGAGGGTATCAGCATATAAGCATTTATGCATGTGTCGTGGGTCTCGGCTTGGCGCGTGCTTCGCCCCGATGGGGGACGGAAGTGGGTGCCCAGTGGGACCCTGGCGACGACATGGGCGTGTCGTGTCGTGAAATTCCCACTCGCGGCCGTGGCGGGCCGTTCAGGCGAGGTTCCGGGTGACCTTCTCGCTGGCCCGGCGGCGCTCTTGCAGGTCGGGATCGGGGTTGGCGACCTGCACCAGTGACGCACCCACGGCGAACACCGCCAACATGTTCTCGATCAGCGCGGTCGGGTTGTTCCAGTCCTTGGTCGACCACACCCGATCCGACGACGTCAAACCCAGTGTTGCCGCGCACTTGTCGCACGACGCCAGCACGTCGTCGGCCGACGATCCGGCCAGCGCTGGGCCGGGGGCGCGTTCGGCGACGATCTGGTCGCCGTGCACCCGCACCGCGGTCGCATAGTCGGTGACGCCCACCGGCAGGTCGGGGGCCGGCCGACCGAACGGGTCCAGGGACAGCACCACCACCTCGCCGGCGGTGGCGGCCACTGCCGCATCGGCCTCGCCGAGCCGGTCGGCGGCGTGTCCAGCAGCACTTCGGCCCCGATCCACCAGGCGCCGAACAGCACCGCCGCCGTCTGCCAGTGCGCGGGCAACAACACCGCGATGCGACTGCCCGCGCCGGCACCGAGCTCGTCGCGCAGCAGGTTGCCGGTCTTGGCGGCCCAGTTCGTCAGCGTCGCCGCGGACAGTTCGATGCGCTCGGCGGTGGCGTCGTCGTAGTAGGTGATCCGTGGTCCCACCGAGTCGGCGCGCATGATCGGATCAAGGATCGCCGAGCTGAGGTTGATCACCGCAGCGACGTTAGCCGACATGTCGACTCAGGCCACCCCCGCGTGCGTTTTAGGAGATAAACAACTTTGGATCGGCCAAGACTACGGCGGGGGGCACATCTCCCATTCGCCTTGCTGCAAATGGATATTCGTACACGGTTCCCTGGTTTCCGCACTCATTGGTCGTAACCGTTGCCGTCTCCACGCCCAACAGTGATCCGTCGGCCTGAGGGGTCCACGTCTTTTGGGAATGGTACGTAGGAGATTGCTCGGGGCCGGTCTGACCATTGCGAGTCACCGTACACATGGGGAGGAGCTGGTCGATCGGGTTCGATTCCCACTGCCCATTGACAAAATGAAGGATGTCGTGGAGCGCATTCGGCACTTGATTGTTATCGGCATCCAGTCCGGCACCGGTGGCGGCGCACCCTATCGAACCGCACCACGAACGAAATGCCCACCACTCATCTCTGAGGTTCTCCTTGGAAGGCGTGATCACGCCGTTGACCTTCCGCTTGGTCAAGTCGTAATCCAGGCGGTACAAGCCGTCGAGAACCGGTCCGTCAAGAGTTGGCGCTGGCGGGGGCGAGGAGTCCGGCGGTGATGCGCTGATAGTCGCCGGATCGGCTACGGCAACGCCGATAGGCACATCAGCTACCCGGGTCGCCGTCACTGGGACTTGCTTAACCGCGCCTTGAAACCCGCACTCATTGGTGAGCACCGTATCGGTGAATATGCCTCGCAGCGTGCCGTCGGGTTGCGGTCGCCAGGTCCACGAGGTTGTTTCTGTGTCAGCTCCAGGTACGGTCTTGCCGCCTTCGATGGCGCACTCGGGGTACTGAACACGCTCACGGCCGGGTTCGGATTGCCACCTTTGGTCGATGAACCGCAGCGCGATCGTGGCGCCGGACTTGTCCGCGACCGTATGGTCAGCGGTATCCAGTTTGGTTGCCGCAGCGACACATCCATCGGGTGTGCACTGCGAACGAAATGCCCACCAAGTTACGTCCGGTGACCGATACGACTGGCCGGTTTCTGGGGGACTCGAAGGAGGCTTGCTCTCTGGGGCCGGGCTCGCCGGAGCGGGATCCCGCGGTGCGGGTGCGCCGTTCAGAGTCTGCAGATCGTAATGGTAGGCAAGCTGGTAGGTGCCGTCCAGTGCCGCAGCAGGGGGTGTGGGGGCGCCGAAGCGCTGATGCGTTTGCGCGGAAACGACTACCCCGGCGGTGGCGAGTAGGAGAACCACGGCAGGGATCGCCCAACGGGCACGCCGTCGCCCCAATCGGGGCTGGGCGGACGAGCTGGTGTCGGATGGACTGGCGGCCTGCACCTGTTCGACGGGGGTGACCATGGTGTGCGCGGTCGCGGAAAGGCCTTGTGGCGCTGTGATTGCTGACAGTGAGCGGGCGAACTCTGCGCATGAAGCGAACCGATCGGTTGGACTCTTCGCCAGGGCACGTGCGAGCACTGGGTCCAGCGCGGCGAGGTCCGGCCGTGCGGCGGCAATCGACGGTGGTGGTGAGGACAGGTGTCGGCTGATGACCGCTGCGGGATTGGAAAGCGGGAACAGTGGAGTCCCGCAAAGTAAGTGGTAGGCGGTAGCGGCCAGTGCGTACTGGTCGGCGCGGCCGTCGATCGGTTCGCCCATCAGCTGCTCGGGCGCTGCGTAGGGGAGGGTGCCGAGGGCCACGTTGGTGGCCGTCAGGCCACCCACATCACCCATGGGTCGTGCGATCCCGAAGTCTCCCAGCAGGACTCGTCGTTCACCGCCTTGCGGGTCGCTGAGCAGGATGTTGGCGGGTTTGACGTCACGGTGCAATAGGCCGCGCTGATGGGCGTAATCGAGTGCGTCGGCTACGGCCGAAACGATCGATTCGACGACGCCGGCCGGTATTCCGCCCGGGTAATGTTGCGCCAGCAACGTGGCGGCGTCGGTCCCCTCGACGTAATCCATGGAAATCCAGAGTTGGCCGTCGGACTCGCCGCGGTCATTCACCCGAACCACGCCGGGATGCCACAAGGTAGCGGCAAGGTCGGCCTCTCGGATAAACCGCATTCGGAATTCTTCGTCGGCAGAAAACTCGGGCCGCAGAATTTTGAGCGCATCGCGGCGTGGCAGGCGCGGATGCTCGGCCAGATACACTTCGCCCATTCCGCCGGTGCCCAATATCCGAACAATGCGGTACCCGGCAAAAAACGTTCCCTGAGCTAACGCCATGCGGTGATATTAATGCTGATCGATCCGGATTCAGCGACCGTTGTCGCCCAGGCAAAGCTGATTCCCGATCAGTTCACGCACTGCGGGTCGTTGGAACCCGCGGTCAGAATCGGTGACGCAACGGGGATTTGGGGCGCCTCGCCGTCGTCGTAGCTGGAGATGCCGGCCGCCTGCGCGCTGCTGCCGCCGGAGCCCAGGCCCGACCCGGGCCCGGTGTAGTCGTTGGCCAGCACGACGCGCACCGCGCCGGTCGGGACGGATTCGTTGGACACCACCGGCAATCCGCCCAGGTCCCTGGCCACCGCCCGTGCGCCGGGGTCGTCGGCCGAGGCGGCCTGCACCTGACTGGTGGGTACGTGCCCGGACTCGTTGTTTCCGACCGATCCGGTGCCGAATCCCTTGGCGTTGAGCACCCCGGAGACCGCGGCGGCCAGTCCGTTGATGTCGGTGTCGTTGAGCACGCTGGCGGTGGTCTGCTCCGGGTTGTAGGCCAGCAGCTCGGTCTTGCCCTCGTCCTGATCGTGCAGCAGCCCGGCCACCCAGTCGGCCACCTGGCCGGGGTCGACGCGGACCACGCTCTGCATTCCGTCGTCGCTCCAGCCCGACTCCTCGAGCACCGGGATGGTGGCGAACGCCACCTTGCCCGCGGCCAGGTCTTGGGCCTTGGTGACGAAGTCGATCACGTCCCAGCCGGACGACAGCACCACCGACCGCTGTACCGCGGCCTGCAGCCGCGACAGGGTGCCCGGACTGGCCAGCGTCTTGCCGGAGATGACCTGGTGCGCCAGCGACGCCATCACGGTCTGCTGGCGCCGGACCCGGTCCAGGTCGCCGTGCGGGAGTTCGTGGCGCTGCCGCACGAAGCTGAGCGCCTGGGCGCCGCCGAGCCGCTGCCAGCCCGCCGGGAAGTCCGCGCCGGAGAGCTCTTCGTACACCGGCTCCTTGAGGCAGACGTCGACGCCGCCGAGGGCATCGGTGATCAGCGCGAACCCGAGCAGTCCGATCTCGGCGTAATGGTCGACGGTGACTCCGGTCAGATCGGCCACCGTCTTGATCAGGGCCTCGCGGCCCGCTTCGGTACCGCGTGCCTGTGCCTGGATCGGGTCCATCCCGGATTCGACGAGCGCGTCGGCGGTCTCCAGCCGGGTGGCCCCGTACACGCCGTTGATCTTGGTCTTGTCCAGGCCGGGTGCCGCCACGTAGGAGTCGCGGGGGATCGAGATCGCAGTGGCCGACTTCCCGTTATTGGGGATCCGGACCAGGATGATCGTGTCGGTATTGGTGGCTTCGTCGTCCCCGACCCGCAGTGCGGACAGCTCTTCGGGGGTCAGCGGATTGCCGTGGGCGTCGGTGCGGCTGTCCATCCCGACCAGCAGGATGTCGACCGCGCCGTCGGATCCGCCGTTGCCCAGCGCCAGCGATGAGACGTGGAAGATGCCGTCCTCGAACGACCGGACTTGGCTCCAGGCCACTCCGGTACCCAGGACGACGGCGACGGCTGCCACCGTGGCGATCACACGAACCACACGTTGCGCAGGCATCACTTCAGATTACTTGCGTAACTGCTGTATCGGCGGTAGCCGAGTGCGGCGTGCCAGACTCGACGGTCATGACTACTCGGCAGCGGATCGTGATCACCGGCGCCGGCGGCCAAGTCGGCACTTTCCTGGCGAAACGCGCCGCCGAGACCGGTCGTGACCTGCTGGCACTGACCTCGGCGCAGTGCGACATCACCGATGCCGCTGCGGTGGACGCCGTGGACCTGCGGCCCGGTGACGTGCTGATCAACTGCGCGGCGTACACCCAGGTCGACGCGGCCGAGACCGAAACCGAGCGTGCCCACGCCGTCAATGCGGCCGGGCCCGGCCACCTGGCGGCCGCCTGCGCGCGGGCCGGGGCGCGCCTGATCCACATCTCCACCGACTACGTCTTCGACGGCGACTTCGGTGGTGCCGCGCCTCGCCCGTACGAACCGGGAGATGCCACCCGGCCGTTGTCCGTCTACGGTGCCACCAAACTGGCCGGCGAGAACGCGGTGCTGACAGCTTCACCGGACGCCCTGGTGGTGCGCACCGCCTGGGTCTACACCGGTGCCGCGGGCGGCTCTGACTTCGTCGCGGTAATGCGCGAACGGGCTGCCGGCGATGCGGTCGTGGAGGTGGTCGACGACCAGATCGGATCCCCGACGTATGTGGGCGATCTCGTCGACGCGCTGCTGGCGTTGGCCGCCACACCGCCGAGTGCCCGGGTATTGCACGCCGCCAACGCCGGTGCCGCGAGCCGCTACGAACAGGCCCGCGCGGTGTTCGCCGCGGTCGGCGCCGATCCGGACCGGGTGCGCCCGGTCAGCAGTGCGGTGCATCCGCGCCCGGCGGCCCGGCCCGCCTACTCCGCGTTGTCGGGCAGCGAGTCGGCGCGGGCCGGCCTGGCGCCGCTGCGCCGGTGGAGCGATGCATTGTCCGCCGCCGTGGCCAGATAACCTCTACGCCGTGAGTGAGGCCCTGCCGGTGGTGACGGTGACCTATTCGCCGGGATGGCATCTGGACCGCTTCCTGGCATCGCTGTCGCTGGCGACCGATCGTCCGGTGCGGGTGGTGATGGCCGACAACGGGTCCACCGACGGTTCGCCGGAGGAAGCCGAGCAGCGCTATCCGAACGTGCAGTTGCTGCACACCGGGGCCAACCTGGGCTACGGCGGAGCGGTCAATGCCGGGGTGGCCTTGCTGGACGCCGAGGGTGGCGAACGCAGCGAATTTTTCATCGTGGCCAACCCTGATGTGCAGTGGGGTCCGGGCAGCATCGAGGCCCTGCTGGACGCGGCGGACCGGTGGCCGCGGGCGGCGACGCTGGGCCCGCTGATCCGGGAGCCAGACGGCTCGGTGTATCCCTCGGCCCGCCACCTGCCCAGCCTGATCCGCGGCGGCATGCACGCCGTGGTCGGCCCGGTGTGGCCCAACAATCCCTGGACCCGCGCTTATCGGCAGGAACGGCTGGAGCCCAGCGAGCGGCCGGTCGGCTGGCTGTCGGGGGCGTGCCTGCTGGTGCGCCGGTCCGCGTTCGACGCGATCGGCGGCTTCGATGAGCGCTACTTCCTCTATATGGAGGACGTCGACCTGGGGGATCGGCTGGCCAAGGCCGGCTGGCTCAATGTGTACGTGCCCTCGGCCGAGGTGTTGCACCAGAAGGGCCACGCCACCGGCAAGGACCCCGCGCGCAACCTGGCCGCACACCACCGCAGCACCTACACCTACCTGGCCGACCGGCACCCCGGTTGGTGGCAGGCGCCGCTGCGCTGGAGCTTCCGGGGCGCATTGGCGGTGCGCTCGCGCCTGGTGGTGCGCAGCGCTCGCCGCAAACTGACGAAGGGACGCCCGTGACACTCAGCCAAGTCGATGCCGTCGTCCTGGTCGGCGGCAAGGGGACCCGGCTGCGGCCGCTGACCCTGTCGGCGCCCAAGCCGATGCTTCCGACTGCGGGTCTGCCGTTCCTGACTCACCTGCTGTCGCGGATCGCCGCCGCCGGCATCGAGCACGTCATCCTCAGCACGTCCTACAAGCCGGAGGTGTTCTCCGCGGAGTTCGGCGACGGCTCGGCGCTGGGCCTGCAGATCGACTACGTGACCGAGGAGGAGCCGCTGGGCACCGGCGGAGGTATCGCCAACGTCGCACCCAAGCTGCGCCATGACACCGCGATGGTGTTCAACGGTGACGTGCTGTCGGGGGCGGATCTGACCGAGTTGTACGACTACCACCGCGCGCAGGGTGCCGAGGCGACCCTGCACCTGGTCCGCGTCGGCGACCCGCGCGCGTTCGGCTGCGTGCCCACCACCGATGGGCGGGTCACCGCATTCCTGGAGAAGACCGAGGACCCGCCCACGGACCAGATCAATGCCGGTTGCTACGTGCTGTCCCGGGAGGTTATCGATCGCATCCCGCGCGGGCGCCCGGTCTCGGTGGAGCGGGAGGTGTTTCCCGCGCTGTTGGCCGACGGTGTGAAGGTCTGCGGCTACGTCGACACCAGCTACTGGCGCGACATGGGCACCCCGGAAGATTTCGTTCGCGGTTCGGCGGACCTGGTGCGCGGTATCGCGCCGTCACCGGCGCTGGGCGGCCGGCGCGGCGAGGCGCTGGTGCACGACGGTGCCTCGGTGGCGCCGGGTGCGGTCCTGATCGGCGGGACTGTGGTGGGTCGGGGCGCCGAGATCGGCCCGGGTGCCCGACTCGATGGTGCGGTGATCTTCGACGGGGTCAAGGTCGAGGCAGGCTGCGTGATCGAACGCTCGATCGTCGGGTTCGGTGCCCGGATCGGGCCGCGGGCGCTGATCCGCGACGGGGTGATCGGCGACGGCGCCGACATCGGGGCCCGATGCGAGTTGCTGCGCGGGGCCCGGGTGTGGCCTGGGGTGTCGATCCCCGACTGTGGGATCCGCTACTCCAGCGACGTCTGAGCCGGCCGATCCCGCGTTGACTCGGCGGTCACGGCGCACCCCTCTCGACCTTTTCCGCCCTACGCGCAGTGCCAACGGTGGATGGTCGTGGCTCAGTGCCGATCCGTCGCCAGGCCAACCAGATGCGCCAGGGCGTCGTCGGCATCCGGCGGTAACGCATCCACCGGCCACCAGCGCAGGTCTACCGATTCTTCGCTGATGTCGATCTGTGCATCCGCGGGCGCGTGCGCGACGAACTGCAGGTCCAGGTGCCGGGTCGGCACGCCCAGCGAGCAGGTCACCGGATGCACGTGCACGGCCGCCAGCTGCGGATCCAGCCGCAGACCCACGATGCCGGATTCTTCGGTGGCCTCACGCAGTGCGGCGGCGGCGATGTCGGCGTCGGTGTCCTCGCAGTGCCCGCCGAGCTGCAGCCAGCGGCCCACCCGCGGGTGCAGGGTGAGCAGCGCGTGCCGGCCGGTGTGGTCGAGTACCAGGGTGGATGCGGTGATGTGGCCGGCAACGCATTCGCGTCGGCACGCGTCGGGGCGGGCAGCCAGAAAAGCCAGCACCGCGTGCCGTAGCGAGTCCTGATCGGAATCCGGTGCTGCCCAGTCGTTCAGTGCCGCGACAGCGGAGTCGTGCAGGCTCATCGCCGCACCAGCAGGTCGCCGACGTCGGCTGGCCGGCGTGGTTCGGGTGGTTCGGTGGGGTAGCCGATCGCGATGGCGCCCAAGGGTTCCCAGTCGGCTGGCAGATCGAGTTCGGTGCGGACCAAATCGGGGGTGAAGATGGTGGAACCGATCCAGCAGCTGCCCACGCCACGTACCGCTAGTGCCACCAACAGGCCCTGGACTGCAGCTCCGACGGCAACCGTGAACATGGTGTGCTCGGCGGCGGTGCGGGTGGCGTCGGGGTAGTGGTGGGCGCCGTCGGGAACCATCATCGGGATGACGACTTCGGGTGCGTCATAAAGGATCTGGCCACGCGAGACGCGGGCCGAAATGGCCTCGGGGGACTTGCCGTCGCCGGTCAAATCGGACCGCCATTGCTGCGCCATGGCATCGAGCAGTCGAGTGCGAACGCTGGGGGTCTGCAGCCAGACGAACCGGACCGGGCGGGTGTGATGCGGGGCCGGGGCGGTTAGGGCCTCGGCGATGGAGTCGGTGATCAGTTGCGCCGGAACAGGTTCGGCGGCGAAGCTACGGACGGAGCGGCGCAACAGCTGTGCCTGGCCGCGTCCGACCCCGATGGCCTCGGCGGTGCCCAGCCAGAACAGGTCATCAGGGCCGGAGCGCACCAGTGCGGCTGCGGTGGAACCGTTGTCGGGGCTGGTAACGCCACGCACCACCGCCACCGGAACATCGGTGAGCTTGCCCTTGACCAGGTCGGCGGCCGCGGCGAGTTCGTCGGCGACGGCCACTTCGGTGACCAGCAATTCGTTGCCGTGTCGGTCGACGGACCCAGCGTAGCCATTGAGCACAGCCAGGCCCGACGCCCCGATCGCGACGTCGATCTGACCGTTGCGCCAGGCGCGGCCCATGGTGTCGGTGATCAGCACCGCCACGCTGACGCCCAGCCGCTCGGCCAGTCCGGCGCGCAACGCGGCGGCGCTGCCGTCGGGGTCGACCGGCAGCAGCGCGAGTTCGTCGGAGCCGACGTTGGAGCCGTCCACACCGGCGGCGGCCTGTACCAGGCCGAGGCGATTCTCGGTGATCCAGGTGCGGCCTTTGCGGGCCAGTACGCGTACCGCCTCGGCCTCGACCAGCTGGCGGCGCAGTTCATCGCGCGCCTCGGCGTCGTGCGGCGCCGGCACGATGCGGCCCTCGCACTTGGACACCACCTTGCTGGTGACGACCACGATGTCGCCGTTGGCCAGCCACGGGGCGGCTTGGGCCAGCGCGGCCGCGAGATCGTCGCCGGGCCGGAATTCGCCCAAGCCGGTCACCGGCAAGATCTCGACCTTGGCGGCGCTGCCGTGCTCGGTCATCGAATACCCGCGAGATCCAGTCCGGTACGGACCATTTCGGCCGTGGCTGCCGGATCGGTCATCAGCAACGGGGCGGCGCGTACGGTGACGCCGGCGATGTCGGCGCCGTCGACCCGCTCGCCCTCGTGCACCAGCCAGTAGTCCAGAATCCCGGTCCCACTGCGGGCGCCGTAGTGCTCGCCGACCGCCCGGGAAGTCGAATCCAACCCGATCACGCTCAGGCAGACATCGGCCATGCCGCGCAACGGCTTTCCGGCGATGATCGGGGAGTAGCCGACGATCGGCGCCGCGGTGGAGCGCAGCGCCGCGCGGACACCCGGAACGGCCAGGATGGCGCCGATGCTGACCACCGGATTGGAGGGGGCCAGCAGCACGATGTCGGCGCCGGTGATGGCGTCGACGGCTTCGGTTGTGGCCGTGGCCTTCTCTGCGCCCACGAAGCCGAACCCGTGCGTGGGAACCTGGGCGCGGTAGCGCACCCACCACTCCTGGAAGTGGATCGCGCGCTGGGTGTCGTCGGCCGGATCGGTGATGACGACGTGGGTTTCGCAGCTGTCGTTGGTGACCGGTAACAGCCGCGCTCCCGGCTGCCAGCGCTCGCACAGCGCCGAAGTCACCTCGGTCAGCGGGTAACCGGCGCGCAGCGACTGGGTGCGTACCAGGTGGGTAGCCAGGTCGCGGTCGCCGAGGCCGAACCAGTCCGGCTGCATCCCGTAGCGAGCCAACTCCTCCATGGCGTGCCAGGTTTCGTCCCGGTGACCCCAGCCGCGCTCGGGGTCGACGCCGCCGCCCAGGGTGTACATGCAGGTGTCCAGGTCGGGGCAGATGCGTACCCCGTGCATCCAGGCGTCGTCGCCGACATTGACGACCGCGGTCAGTTCGTGCCCGGCTGCCCCGCTGTCAGCTGGGGATTCGGCGAATTGGCCCAGACCCAGTAGTTTCTGGACGCCGAGCAGGAACCGGGCGCCGCCGACTCCCCCGACGAGAACGGTGACCTTCACAGCGCACGACAGTACCTTTGGCGCCGCTACGGCCGGTGTGGCGGACCGTTATCGCCGCTGCGTCGGGGGCGCGGTAAGACACGCCGAGGGGCGGGTGTGGGGTAGATGACAGGGACTCGCCGGTCTCGAACACGTTGGAAATCGATCACGGGATGGTAAGGAATTTGGCCAATCGGCTTGACCGGGCTGATCAACCCGTGTCTAATCACACTAGTGTCATTTCCCGGTTGGCCAACCGATTTCGGTGTCGCAGACCGAGATTCGACCACATGTTCGAATCGGGTGGTCAATATCTTCCGATTCGGCCGACATATCACGATCGCGCTACAGGTGAGGAGGCGGAGCATGTCCTATGAGCACCTTTGGGGCGTGATGGGGGGAGCACCGCACGCCGGTGCCGAAATGGCCGAAATGGCTGGGCCCAGTGGGCTTGAGGCGATGCCCAGCCGGCCGCATCTGAGTCTGGTTCCCGAGCCTGAGGACTACGACGAGTTCGAGCCGTTCGACCCGGCGTCGGCCACCAACGAGCAATGGCAGGACCGTGCGCTGTGCTCGCAGACCGACCCTGAGGCGTTCTTCCCGGAAAAGGGCGGCTCGACCCGGGAGGCCAAGAAGATCTGCCAGCGGTGCTCGGTTCGCAGCGAGTGCCTGGAATACGCCTTGGGGCACGACGAGCGCTTCGGTATCTGGGGTGGGCTTTCCGAGCGTGAGCGCCGCCGCCTCAAGCGCGGCATTATCTGAGTCTGCGTTCTGTCGCTTCGGGCGACCCACTGCGCCCGGCTGCGCTGGGGGCACCTCCCGCTTGCGGGGGAGGATCGCACGGGTCAGTCGTCGATCGTCGGGTCGATGACGGTGGGCTCGACATCTAAGTAGGTGGCGACTTGGGCCACCAGAATCTCGTGCAATAAATCACCGAGCTCTGTGCTGTCGTTCGCGCGTTGCTCGATCGGCTTGCGGAACAGCAAGATTCGGGCGCGCGTCGGATTGCCCCGAACATCCACCCCGGCGGGAATCAAACGGGCCAGCGGAATTGGTCCGTCCGCGACCACTTCTGGCGGCCACTGCACGCTGTCGGGATCCTTGGCAGCGATCCGCGGGATCTCATCGACCGCGACATCGAGAGCCGTCAACCGTTGCTTCCACCGTTGTTCGATCGGCTCGTAGGCCTCCAACACCGCCATGTCGAAGCGCTCCGCGCGGGTGCGCCAGCCCGGGACGGTTGGCGGCAACAGCGGCCCGCGGGTTTCGCGGCCGCGCCTGCGGCGACGCGTGGCGATCACGCAGAAGATGGTAACGGTTGTGCATAGGGTGCCGGCCCATTGCGCGTGTCCGGCGCCGCGGGGGCGCGCGGCCACGATAGCCTCACGGGCGTGAACGTTCCCCGCCGTTGCTGCCGGCCAGGGTGTCCGCACTATGCGGTGGCGACGCTGACGTTCGTCTACTCGGACTCCACCGCCGTGGTCGGCCCGCTGGCGACTGCCGCTGAGCCGCATTCCTGGGACCTGTGCTTCAGCCACGCAGGCCGGATCACCGCCCCGCGCGGCTGGGAACTGGTCCGTCATCCCGGCCCCTGGGTGTCCCCGGAAGAGGATGACCTGATTGCGCTCGCCGAGGCGGTTCGCGAACGCGAATCCGGGCGGGCGGCCCCGGCCAACGGGTGGTACCCGCAGGGCAATCCGGTCGACTCCCCGACCCGGCCAGCGCCCGCCGCTGGACCCGGTGGTGGTGTGCTGGCACCTCCCGGTCCGCCCGGCAAGACCAATGGTCGGCGCCGTGGCCACTTGCGTGTGTTGCCAGACCCGTCGGACTGATCGCCGGTTCCGGGCTAGGCTTGAGCGTCAAGAGTCCACTGCGTCAGGAGCCCTGTCCATGTCTCGGCCCGCTGCGGCTGTCCACCGTGTGATCAAGGCGTACGACGTACGCGGCCTGGTCGGTTCGGAGATCGATGAATCCCTCGTCACCGAGGTCGGGTCTGCGTTTGCCCGGCTGATGGCAGAAGAAGGGGCCCGGCAGGTGGTGATCGGCCACGACATGCGGGACAGTTCGCCAATGCTGTCGGCGGCGTTCGCCGAGGGGGTGGTTGCCCGCGGTCTGGATGTGGTCCGGATCGGGCTGGCGTCGACCGACCAGCTCTATTTCGCCTCCGGGGCGCTGGACTGCCCGGGTGCGATGTTCACCGCCAGCCACAACCCGGCCGCCTACAACGGCATCAAGCTCTGCCGGGCGGGTGCCAAGCCGGTGGGTGCGGACAGCGGCCTGGGCCGGATCCGCGATGAGCTGATCGCCGGTATCGACCCGGTCGGCGACGGCCACGGATCGCGCGGCAGCATCACCGACCGCGACGTGCTGGCCGACTATGCGGCATTCCTGCACTCGCTGGTCGACATCTCCGGTCTGCGTCCGCTGCGGGTGGCCGTGGACGCCGGCAACGGGATGGCGGGCCACACCGCGCCGGCGGTGTTCGGATCGGTTGGTGCGATCACGCTGCTGCCGCTGTACTTCGAGCTGGACGGCAACTTCCCCAACCACGAGGCCAACCCGCTGGATCCGGCAAACCTGGTGGATCTGCAGGCATTCGTGCGCGAGCAGGGCGCCGACATCGGCCTGGCCTTCGATGGCGACGCCGACCGGTGCTTCGTGATCGACGAGCGCGGCGAGCCGGTGTCGCCGTCGGCGGTGACCGGTCTGGTGGCAGCCCGTGAATTGGCCCGCGAGCCCGGTGCGACGGTGATCCACAACCTGATCACCTCGCACGCCGTGCCGGAACTGGTCACCGAGCGCGGCGGCACTCCGCTGCGGTCGCGGGTCGGGCACTCCTTCATCAAGGGGCTGATGGCGCAGACCGGGGCCATCTTCGGCGGGGAGCACTCGGCGCACTACTACTTCCGGGACTTCTGGGGCGCCGACTCGGGCATGCTGGCCGCCCTGCACGTTCTGGCCGCGCTCGGCGAACAGCAGCGGCCGCTGTCGGAGCTGACCGCCGACTACCAGCGTTACGCGGCGTCCGGAGAGATCAATTTCACCGTCTCCGATGCGCAGGCCTGCGTGGATGCGGTGGTCTCCTCGTTCGGTGACCAGGTGTCCGTGGACCACCTCGATGGCGTGACCGTCGACCTGGGTGCGGGCAGCTGGTTCAACCTGCGCAGCTCCAACACCGAGCCGCTGCTGCGGCTCAACGTCGAGGCGCCCGACGCTGCCGCGGTGGACGCGGTGGTGGCCCAAGTGTCCGAAAAGATCGCCCAGCAAGGCCGAGCCGTCGGCGCCGCGGAGAAGTCGCGTCCGTGACCGCGTTCTCCGGCTCGTTCTCCACCGTGGACCTCGATGACACCGAGGCCCTGCTGGCGGCTGACCGCGACGGTGCGCTGTGGGCCACCGCGATGGCCGGGGCGCAGGTACGCGCCACCGCCGCAGCCGTCGATGAGGGCGCCTTGGACGGCGTGCGCAGCGAGAGCCGTGACTACCCGCCGCGGACGATCATCTGGCTGTCCACTCGCGGTACCGCGGCTACGGCCGGGAGCCTGCTGGCCGCCACCCGCGGCGATTCGGCGCGCGCACCGCTGGTGCTGGCCGCCGAGGCCCCGCCGTGGATCGGGTCGCTGGACGTACTGATCGTCGCCGGCGACGACCCGGGCGATCCGGCGCTGGTCGCCGCGGCCGCGGCTGGAGTACGTCGGGGCGCCCGGGTGGTGGTGGTCGCGCCCTATGAGGGCCCGCTGCGTGACGCCACCGCCGGCCGGGTCGCCGTGCTCGAACCGCGGATCGCCGTCTCGGCGGAGTTCGCCCTGCCGCGCTACCTGGCCGCCGGGCTGGCCATCATGGACGCCCTGGAGGTGGCGGCCGCACCGACCGACTTGGGCGCACTGGCCGACGAGCTGGACGCCGAGGCGCTGCGCAACAGTGCCGCGCGTGAGCTGTTCACCAACCCGGCGAAGATGCTGGCGAACCGCATCGTCGGCCGCGACATCGCGTTGGCCGGTGACTGTGCGGCGACCCTGGCGCTGGCGCGGCACGGCAGCGCGGTGATGCTGCGGATCGGCCGGACCACGGTGGCGGCGAGCGGGCTCGCCGACGCGGTGAGTGCACTGCGGGCCCGGTCCGGTGGTGGCCGCGACGTCGCCGACATCTTTCACGACGAGCAGATCGACGGCCCGGCCGTGGACCGGTTGCGGGTGCTGGCCCTGACGCTGGCCGCCGAGCGGACCGTGGTGGCGGCCCGAATCAACGGCCTGCACGACGTCGACCTGGTTGCCGCCGGGGACGTGCCGGTGGCACCGGGCGCCGCGGAGGAAACCGCGAACCCGGCTGTGCCGGTGGTGGGGCTGACGCCGACCGGCCCGGGCCGGGCCGAACAGCAGCTTGCGGTGTTGGCGGTGCGGTTGGAGATGGCCGCCGCCTACGTGCGACTTTTGCGGGGTTGACGGGAACAGTGGAACAACTACGCGGTGCGATACGGACCTACGCCTGGGGCTCGAGGACAGCTATCGCCGAGTTCACCGGTCGGCCGGTTCCGGCGGCGCATCCCGAGGCCGAGCTCTGGCTGGGTGCACACCCGGGAGATCCGGCCTGCCTGGAGACCGACACCGGCGAAGTGTCGTTGCTCAAGGTTCTGACCCGCGACCCGGAGGGCCAGCTGGGCCCGGTGGCCCAGGCACGCTTCGGTGACCGGCTGCCGTTCCTGGTCAAGGTGCTGGCCGCCGACGAGCCCTTGTCGCTGCAGGCCCACCCCAGCGCCATGCAGGCGATCGAGGGCTACGAACGCGAGGAGCGGCTCGGGGTCCCGGTATCCTCGCCGATCCGCAACTACCGCGACACCAGTCACAAACCGGAACTGCTGGTGGCGCTGCAGCCATTCGAGGCGCTGGCCGGCTTCCGGCCGGTGGCGCGCACCATCGACCTGTTGCGGGCGCTGGCGGTGTCCGACCTGGATCCGTTCATCGACCTGCTCGGCGGCCCGTCCGGCAACGGTCAATCCGATGTGCAGTCCGACGCCGACGGACTCCGGGCGCTGTTCACCACCTGGATCACCGCACCCCAACCCGACCTGGACGTGTTGGTGCCCGCCGTGCTCGAAGGAGCCATCCAGTACCTCAGTTCCGAGGCCGGCGAGTTCTCCGCCGAGGCCAAGACGGTGCTCGAACTGGGGGAGCGGTATCCCGGGGATGCCGGGGTGCTGGCCTCGCTGCTGCTCAATCGGGTCAGCCTGGCGCCCGGCGAGGCCATCTTCGTATCGGCCGGCAACTTGCACACCTACCTGCATGGCGTAGGCCTGGAGGTGATGGCCAACTCCGACAACGTGCTTCGTGGCGGACTGACGCCCAAGCACGTCGACGTCCCCGAGTTGCTGCGGGTGCTGGATTTCACCCCCACCACCGAGGAGATGCTGCGGCCGGCCACCTATACCGACGGACTCGAGGTGGTCTACCAGACCCCCGCCGAGGAATTCGCGCTGTCGCGCCTGAAGCTCGACGGCACCCACCTCGGCCACGAGGTGGACGCGCCGGCGCGCCATGACGGTCCGCAGATTCTGCTGTGCACCGAAGGCTCAATCACCGTGCACGCCAAGTCCAAGACGCTGACGTTGCACCGGGGCGAGTCGGCCTGGGTGCCCTGCGACGACGGGCCGATCCGGCTGCTCGCCCAGAAACCGGCCGCCGTATTCCGGGCGACGATAGGCCTCTAGGGTGTCGTCCTCCGGTAGCGCCAAGGCCATCGTCGCGGCCCTGACGGCCAACGGCGGTATCGCGGTGGCGAAGTTCGTCGGCTACCTGGTCACCGGCAGCGCCGCCATGCTTGCCGAAGCGGTGCACTCGGTGGTCGACACCTCGAATCAGGCGCTGCTGCTGTTCGGCCAGCGGGCCGCCACCAAGGCGCCCGACGCGCTGCACCCATTCGGGCACGGCCGCAGCCGCTACTTCTGGTCGTTCGTGGTGGCGCTGGTGCTATTCAGCCTGGGTTCGATGTTCGCGCTCTACGAGGGCTACGAGAAGGTTCGCCACCCGGTCGAGTTGAGCTCACCGGTGGTGGCGATCGCGATCCTGGCGGTAGCGATCGGGTTGGAGACCTACAGTTTTCGGACTGCGATCACGCAGTCGCGCCCGTTGAAGGGTCAGGGCAGCTGGTGGCGGTTTCTGCGTACCTCCCGCAATCCCGAGCTTCCGGTAGTCCTGTTGGAGGACACCGCGGCGCTGATCGGTCTGGCGCTGGCGCTGATCGGGGTGGGGCTGAGCGTGGTCACCGGAAACCCGGTGTGGGACGGCGTGAGCACCCTGGGCATCAGTGCGCTGCTGGGTGCGGTCGCCGTCTTCCTGATGGTGGAGATGCACAGCCTGCTGATCGGCGAAGGCGCCACCGCCGCCGAGGACCAGGCCATCCGCGCCGCCGTGGAGGGAACCGAGAACGTCACCCGCCTGATCCACATCCGGACCCAGTACCTGGGCCCGGACGAGATGCTGGTGGGAGCCAAGATCGCGTTGGCGCCCCAGCTCGACCTGGCCGGCGTCGCGGCCACCATCGACGCCGCCGAAGCCAACATCCGCGCGGCTGTCCCTGCGGCGCTGGTCATCTATCTCGAGCCGGATCTGGACCGCACTCCTGTGCCACACTCGGTGGAGCAGAAAGGTTGATCGCTTTGTCCAAACTGTCCTACCGACAGCTCACCGCCGCGTGCCAGGCCGGCGGCGGGAGCACCCTGAGCGTGTCCACCGAGCTGGCGCCGGCCGGGGGAGCCCACGCCGCGGTCAGCCCGGCCCCCCGCGCCGGGCGCTCTGCGTCGGCCGCCGAGACCCGGCTGATCGATGGGGTACCGACCGCGACGGTGCTGATCGATGACAACCAGAGTCAGGTCCAGCGCGTCGAAGCCGCGATCCTGCAGGGCATCCGTGATCAGCATCCACTGTTGAGCCTGGTGCCGCGGATGGAAGTCTCCTACGACGGCGGCCGGTTGGTGTATACCGATCTTGAGCTGCCGCAACGGATTTTCGACGGACACTTTCTCACCGGCTCCATCGACGGCAAGCCCGCGATCGCCCACCCCGCCTACCGAGTGGCCCGCGAGAGCACGCCAGACAATGCGCGTGCGCTGTTGGAATTGAGCCCCGGCAGTTTGGTGTTCGGTGCGATCGACGCCGCCCTCGGCACCGGCCAAAGCCGTTTCCGCGGAGTGCTGTCCGGCGAGATCATCGGCGTACTCGTCGACGGTGCATCGGCGGACTCTCGTGCAGTGTCCGACACCGGTGTGTGCTGTAGCCGGATCCTTCGCACCCAGGTGCTCAGCTTCGCCGCACTGCGGCAACTGCGGTTCGACTGTGGCCCGGCCGGCGATGAGGCGGGCCGCGTCCTGCTGGCCGCCTACGCGCTGGCCGGGTTGGTGCGTTCCAACGCCGAACTGAGCATCCGGGCCAACTGCGATCTGGTGGAGACCGGCCCCACCACACTCAAACTCGATGCCCGCGACGGGGAATTCGTCGAGTTGGCCGCGTTGTCGATCGCCGAGGCCGACAAGCTGCTGGAGCGGGCCCTGGTTGAGGCCTACCGGGAAGCCGACATCACCTGGCGCGGACAGGTGCTGCACGTCACGGGAAATTCCGCGGCCTACGCGGCCGCCCAGAACGGCGGAGCGCCGCGGGACACACCGGTGGTGCATGCGCCTCGGCGGTTTCGGTTTCCGCACTTCATCGAGAGCCGGCTGAGCACTCCGAACTGAGTCACCGAGATTCGGCGATGGACGCCCGCAAGGAGGTAACAGCGCACCGGATCCTGGTTTCTAGGTCCAGCCCCCTTTCAGCGCCGTGCGAATTCCGGCGCGCGTTCGGAAAATGGACCAACGGCGATAATCAGACCGAAGACGGCTTGCACCAGGGGATTGCGCCCGAGGATCTCCGTCAACCGAGACGGGCGATGATCCGACCGAGGATCGGAGTTGCGGTTCGCGACGATTCTTGCGTGCAGCATCCCCTGCACAGTTTGAACGATCACGGTGGGCAGTGTGCGTCGCAGTTGGATCCGTGCCAAGTGACGAGTGGACAGCCTGCCAGTACGCAACGGCGGCGCGAGAATTCGCGCTGCCGCTACGGCATCGGCGATCGCCAGGTTGATGCCGATTCCGCCGGCTGGCGACATCGCATGCGCGGCATCGCCAATGAACAAGATACCTTTGCCGTACCACCTACGTAGCCGATTCATTTGTACGTCAAGGAGTTTGACCTCCTCGAATGACGTGAGTTCGCCGACCCGATCAGCCATGCATGGTATCAACGAGGTGATATCGCGCTGCAACGCTTCGATTCCCCGGGCACGTAGGGCAGCGTCTTGCCCTTTGGAGATCTGGAGTCCGATCTGGTAGTAGTCGCCGCGGTTGGTCGTGACGCATCGGCGGTCGATGTGCGCCACCCCGGACAGCTCCGCGGGGTCGTCGAGACGGCGTGGCAATCGAAACCACCAGATGTCCATCGGCACATCGAAGCTGCGCGGTACCAAGCCCATTGCGGAACGCAACGTGGATGAGCGGCCATCGCACGCGACGGTCAGGTCAGCACGGAGTTGCCCAACGACGCCGTCCGGGCCTCGGTACCGGACCCCTACGACACGGCCGTCGTGGCGTAGTGGCCCGACCACCTCGACGTTGTGCACCAGTCGAAAGGTCGGCTTTGCCGCTCCGGCGGTGGCTAGCAGGTCCAAGAATTCCCACTGCGGCACGATCGCGGTGCGTCGCTCCGTACGGCCGGCCTCGTTTCGCCCGCGCCCGAACCACCGGAGATTGCCGGTGCCGCTGAGGCTGTCGAGGTCTTGGCGGGGAAGCTGGGCGAACTGCTCTGCCAACCCCATATCGTCAAGCACCCGCTGGGTGCTCACGTGGACGGTGTCGCCGCGGAAATCGCGCAGGAAGTCGGCATGTTTCTCCAGCACGATCACAGCTATGCCCGCGCGCGACAGCAGCACCCCCAACATCACGCCGGCCGGACCGCCGCCGGCAATGACACAGGTCGTCGACTCCGGAATGGTCATTCTCTCCCTTTCACCGGCAGGTGGCTCGCTTGGTTTTTCTCGTGGTTGTCGTGTCCCAGCCCAGTCGGTGCGCGTCGCACGTCGAGGTCGCCGGCCATTGGGGTTCGGGGCACCAGTGGGCCCGCATCGGTGCCGCGCAACGTGAGTAGGCCGCTCGCTTCACATCCAGAAGCCCGGTCTGCCGTACTGAAGCCGAGAATCCCGGCAGTACGATCAGAGGAGGCCGTGGGCTTGATCGCCACATCGGCGGGAAGAGCTTCTGGTTGAGGTCGCGATCGGGCTGTCTGTGGTTGCCGGCGACGGTGGTAAGTCGACGGGCTCGGCCGCAACGGCCTCTGCGCCACTAGGTAGTGCTGCGAGCGCGGCCAACCCCGCGAAGGCGCCCAGCGGCACGGTCGCTAAGAAGGCCGCCACGCTGCTGATCAACGCCGGCCCCAATAGGGGCACAGACTCCATCAGCACGAACAGGACCACGTGAAATTCGACCAGGGCTACGGCGAACAACCCGACCGGGATTGCCAGTTCGCTTGGCGCAGCCGACAAGAATCCTTGCGCCACCGCGATCACGTTGGCGAGGCTGCGCAGATGGCCTTCTGACAGCAACGAGGCAAGCGGCGATTCTCGGATCCACGTGATAATCGAGTTCACCAGCTGCTTTACCTCCTCGGCGTAGCCCGGCGCTGCTCGGCCCGTACTGACCAGGTGCGGTGCTGGCAGAGCTGGTGGTGTCGATGCCAATGCCGCCGCCGCGACCGCCTCGTAGGTAGTCATGGTGGTAGCGGCTTGGATCCACATGCGCGCGTAGTCGGCCTCGTTGACCGCGATGGGGAGGGCATTGACGCCGAAGAAATTGGTCGCCACCAGTACCGCGTGCGTGGCGTGATTGGCGGCCAGTTCTGCGAGAGTCGGCATGGTGGCTTCCGCTGTGGTGTAGCCGCCTGCCGCGACTTCGTGGGCAACGGCCATCGCCGCGAAACCAGCTGCGGTTTGCCGCAACGACGACGCGTAGGCGGCGTGCGCGGTCAGGTAAGCGTCCGCGGCCGGGCCCTGCCACACGGCGGTTCGGATTGTTCCGATGAGTCCGACAAGCTCGTCAGCCGCGGCGCCGTACTCAACGGAGAGGGATTTCCATGTCCGCGCTGACGCCAGCAGCGGACCTGAGCCGGGCCCGCTGAACAGCGCCTGCGCATGGACCTCGGGCGGGAATGCCATCCATATCGGCGTATTCACCAGGGGTCACTCCAGGCCATATGCAGCGCTCCTTGGATCACCGGATCGGTCAGTGGCTTCGATGCAAAAGGCAAGGGGCCGAGTCCATTCCGGACCGCAGCTGGAGAAGCTGGCTGCCGCTTGTCAGCGGGGCCTTTCGCCTCAACCGTGGCCGATCAGAAGAGGCTGAACCAGTCAGTGGTGTTCGCCACGCCCACCAAGTCGTCAATATCGACCGCAGGCGTCAGATTGAGATTGAGGAACGGTGTCAGTATCAGCATCGCGGTCGGGTCGTCATCGTGCTCCAAGATCACAACCTTGAACCAGTCCCAATGGTTCACCACGGTGATCAGCCAGGCGTTCTCGAGCGCTGACCCGGGGTCCACACCGTCGATGTTGACAGTGGGAGGGACCACGTCGCCGAGGGTCAGATGTGTTCCGGTGACACCCAGCATCGACGTGTAGTTGCCCTCGGCGAATCTGTCACCCAGTGGCTCGGCAGACGCTGGTCGATCCCACAGGCTATCGGCGTCAACGATTGTCAGACCGTCGGTGCCTCCGGACGAATAGAGCCAGTCGAACAGTCCGGGCGGGCGGTCGCCGTGCACGAAGTCTTGAATTGCCCGCAGGTTCATGTCCTCGACGTACCGCATATTGGGGTACATGGCCGCCAATTCGGTGGCGGTGGGGTCGGGGCCGCCGGGCACGTTGGTGATTCGTGGCTCGAACCTGACTATGCCGTCAACTTCGCGGACCGTGAGCTCAGTCGTCGCCGAACCGGTGTCTGCGTAGGCGGTAGCGGCGAAAGCGATAGCCACAGAGGCGATTTGCACTGCTCCCGCCACGGTTTTGGCCACGGTCTTGGTAGTCAATTGATTTCCTCGCATTCGTTTCATTCGGTGTCTACAACGGCGACTGCAGCTGCCAGAGCGTTCGGCAGCAAGGCGCTGCGTGGTGAACGGCGTTGTGCGGCAGAGGTGTTAGGTGACGGCGCCCCCTTCGGTCGCCTCGAACGTCCCGCTGCCAGATTAATGATAATGAAAATCATTGTCAATAATGACTGAGCGTGAGATTAGGACTGGGCTCGGCAGGGGGCCTGGAGCGATGCAGCGCCGCCCCATCGGCCGGGCAGGTCTTCGCTCGGAACATGCAGGGACACAACGCTGAAGGTTCACGCCGACGTGGTCGGCTAGAACCTCAACAGCGCTAAGGGGGAGATGGGATTCACCGTCGGCCGGCCGGGGATTTCTCGGCCCTACCGGCGAATGCGGGTGCGCGGTCGGCGATCAGCCAGGCGGCTCGATGGCGGCGATCAATCCGCCCTGCGGCCCGTGACCGCCCGCGGCCGACGGCAGGTCCCGAGTTGGGCGAACAACTCCCGGATCGATTGCGGCGCGGTCATGGTGTCGGCTCGGCCGGCTCGCCCCAGGCCTGTAGCAAGGTGCACAGAATCTCTTCGGCGCGGCCTAATCCGGCCAGATGGCTCTCCCCGGGAATCGGGTGGAGCCGGGCGTCGGGAAGCAGCGCCACCGCATGTTTGCCGTGGGAGAACGGGACGATGTGGTCGGCGTCGCCGTGCCACCAGTGCACCGGCACCTTCACGTCGGCGAGCCGGAAGCCCCAGGGGCGGGCGAACAGGATGACATCGGCGATCGGCGCGGCGAGCTGCTTGCGGGAACCGTTGAGCAGGTCGTCGAGGAACATCGCCTTGAACTCCGGGCGGGACAGCATCTCGCGGTCGCCCTCGGGGGAGAACCGTGCGTAGAGCTCCAGCGCTGGCGAGGCCACCGGCCGGACCATTCGAATCAGGCCCGCGGCCAGCACGCTGATCGGTCGCCCGGCGTGGTCGAGTACCGGCTCGGCGAGCCGGGCCAGCCGCATCAGGTTGCTGTCGATGGCTTCGGGGCCCACCGCCGGGGCGACGCCGCCCAGCACGCCGGCCGCCACCACCCGGTTGGGCATGGCCGCCGCGCATGCCAGCGTGTAGGGGCCGCCACCGGACAGTCCGATGACCGCCATCTTGTCGATCCCGAGCGTGTCGGCCACGGTGCGCAGGTCGTCGGCGAACTGGGACACCGTCTCGTACTGGAACGGCGTGGAGGAACCGATGCCGGGCCGGTCCACCCCGATCAGGCGGATGTTGGCTTCGGTGGCATACAGCCGTGCCTCGATGGGAATCTGCCGGCGGGCGCCGGGGGTGCCGTGCAACCAGAACATCGCCCGGCCCTGCGGGGCACCGAATTCGGCGAAGCCAAGCTGACGGTCCTCGCCGACCGCGATGTTCCCCTCCATCTGAGGACGGGCGATGTCATAAGCCATGTCCGGAGTCTGGCACGCGCCCAGCAGCCAGATTCCCCAAGGTCGCAGGCTCGATGATCGGCATCAACATTTCGGTGGGCTGCGCGCGGCCGAGCAACGTCGCCGAAGGCATCGCGCAGGTGATGAACCACATGGTCACCAGCCGGGCCAATACGTGGCGCGCCATCTCGAATGTACAAAATGGCATCAAATGTCTAGACAGCAGACGTATGTAGATGTAATGTCCAGCGGCGATAGTGGTTGAACTCACAAGGAGGGCCGTGGATGAGCACCCAGAGCGCCGAGGTGTGGCGGGACAAGAAGCGATACCTCTGGTTGATGGGCCTGATCGCCCCGACGGTGATGTTCACCCTGCTGCCGTTCGTCTGGGCGATGAACCGGTTCGGCTGGCAGCTGGCCGCGCAGCTGCCGTTCTGGATCGGACCGATCCTGGTCTACGTGCTGCTGCCGGCGCTGGATCTGCGGTTCGGCGCCGACGGGCAGAACCCGCCCGATGAGGTGATGGCGGCGCTGGAGAACGACCGGTACTACCGCTACTGCACCTACGCCTACATTCCGTGCCAGTACGCCAGCCTGGTCCTGGGCGCCTACCTGTTCACCGCCACCGATCTGAGCTGGCTGGGATTCGAGGGGTCTCTGGGCTGGTTCGCCAAGATCGGGCTGGCGCTGTCGGTGGGCACCTTGGGCGGGGTCGGCATCAACACCGCGCATGAGTTGGGGCACAAGAAGGATCGGCTCGAACGTTGGCTGTCCAAGATCACCTTGGCGCAGGTCTGCTACGGGCACTTCTACATCGAGCACAACCGTGGCCACCACGTACGTGTCGCGACCCCCGAAGACCCGGCGTCGGGCCGGTTCGGCGAGACCTTCTGGGAGTTCCTGCCCCGCAGCGTCTTCGGCGGTCTGCGTTCGGCCTGGCAGCTGGAGGCCGCGCGGTTGCGCCGGTTGGATAAGGGGCCGTGGCGATTGTCCAACGACGTGCTCAATGCCTGGCTGATGTCGGTGGTGCTGTGGGGCGTGCTCATCGCGGTGTTCGGCCCGGCGCTCATCCCGTTCGTCGTCATCCAGGCCGTCTACGGCTTCTCGCTGCTGGAGTCGGTGAACTACATCGAGCACTATGGTCTGCTGCGTCGGACTCGTGCCAATGGCCGCTACGAGCGCTGCACGGCCGAACACAGTTGGAACTCCGACCATCTGGTGACCAACCTGTTCCTCTACCACCTGCAGCGGCACAGCGACCACCACGCCAACCCCACCCGGCGCTACCAGACGCTGCGCAGCATGGTCGAGGCGCCGAACCTGCCCAGCGGCTACGCGTCGCTGATCGGGCTCACCTACCTCCCGCCGCTATGGCGCGCACTGATGGACCACCGGGTGCTGGCCCATTACGGCGGCGATATCACCCGGGTCAACATCGACCCGCGTCGGAGAGCGAAGATCCTGGCCCGCTACGGCGCCACCGAGCCTGCGGCGGCCTGATGCCAGCGGCTAATCTCGCGGTGGTGAAACGCATCCCCTACGCCGAGGCCTCCCGAGCGCTGCTGCGCGACTCGGTGCTCGATGCGATGCGGGACCTGTTGACCCGGCGGGATTGGTCATCGATCACGCTGGCCGCGGTGGCCGAGGCGGCGGGGGTCAGCAGGCAGACCATCTATAACGAGTTCGGCTCGCGCCAGGGATTGGCGCAGGGCTATGCGATCAGGCTGGCTGACCGCCTGGTCGATGCCGTAGACAGAGCCATGTCCGACAACGTCGGCGACATCCACGCCGCGTTCCTGGAAGGGTTCCGGTCCTTTTTCTCCGATTCTGCGGCCGACCCGCTGGTGATCTCGCTGCTGACCGGAGCCGCCAAGCCGGACCTGCTGCAGATCATCACCACCGACAGTGGTCCGATCATCACCCGCAGCTCAGCGCGGCTGACATCGTCGTTCATGCACAGCTGGGTCCGGGTCAGCGAGGACGACGCCGGAATCCTGGCCCGGGCCGTCGTGCGCCTGGCCATGAGCTATGTCTCCATGCCGCCGGAAGCCGACCACGATGTGGCCGCCGACCTGGCCCGACTGTTCACCCCGGCGGCACAGACCTACGGCGTCGTCGACGCCGAATGACCCGACCGAGCAGACTTCGGCCTGCGCCGGTAGCTTGTAGCGGAGCCAATTCACCGAACCTAACGGGGGCGTACTGATGAGTTTGACCGCGGACAGCCGCAACGGCATCGACTACAAGGTCGCTGACCTGTCGCTGGCCGAGTTCGGCCGCAAGGAGATCCGGCTGGCCGAGCACGAGATGCCGGGCCTGATGGCATTGCGTCACGAGTACCACGGGGTCAACCCGCTCAAGGGCGCCCGCATCACCGGTTCGCTGCACATGACCATCCAGACCGCGGTGCTCATCGAGACCCTGGTCGACCTCGGCGCCGAGGTCCGTTGGGCGTCGTGCAACATCTTCTCCACCCAGGACCACGCTGCCGCGGCCGTCGTCGTCGGGCCGCACGGCACCGTCGAGGAGCCCAAGGGCACCCCGGTCTTCGCCTGGAAGGGCGAGTCGCTGGAGGAGTACTGGTGGTGCGCTGAGCAGGCTTTGACCTGGGACGGCGAGCCGGTCAACATGATCCTCGACGACGGCGGCGACGCCACCATGATGGTGCTGCGCGGTGCCCAGTACGAGAAGGCCGGCGTGGTTCCGCCCGCCGAGGACGGCGACTCCCACGAGTGGAAGGTCTTCCTGGCCCGGCTGCGCGAGCGGTTCGAGACCGACAAGACCAAGTGGACCAAGATCGCCGAGTCGGTCCAGGGCGTCACCGAGGAGACCACCACCGGCGTGCTGCGGTTGTACCAGCTGGCCGCCGCGGGTGAGCTGGTATTCCCGGCGATCAACGTCAACGACTCGGTCACCAAGTCCAAGTTCGACAACAAGTACGGCTGCCGGCACTCCCTGATCGACGGCATCAACCGTGGCACCGACGCACTGATCGGCGGCAAGAAGGCGCTGGTCTGCGGCTACGGCGACGTCGGCAAGGGCAGCGCGGAGTCCCTCAAGGGCCAGGGCGCGCGGGTGACCGTCACCGAGATCGACCCGATCAACGCGCTGCAGGCACTGATGGAGGGCTACGACGTGGCGACCGTCGAGCAGGCCATCGGCGACGCCGACATCGTCATCACCACGACCGGCAACAAGGACATCATCACCCTCGAGCACATGAAGGCGATGAAGAACCAGGCCATCCTGGGCAACATCGGCCACTTCGACAACGAGATCGACATGGCCGCCCTGGAGACCTCCGGCGCCGTGCGCGACAACGTCAAGCCGCAGGTCGACGTGTGGACCTTCCCCGACACCGGCCGCTCGATCATCGTGCTGTCCGAGGGCCGGCTGCTCAACCTGGGCAACGCCACCGGCCACCCCTCGTTCGTGATGAGCAACAGCTTCTCCAACCAGGTGATCGCGCAGATCGAGCTGTGGACCAAGGGCGACGAGTACGACAACGAGGTCTACCGGCTGCCCAAGCACCTGGACGAGAAGGTGGCCCGCATCCACGTCGAGGCCCTGGGCGGCACGCTGACCAAGCTGACCAAGGATCAAGCCGAGTACATCGGCGTCGACGTCGACGGCCCGTACAAGCCGGACCACTACCGGTACTGATTCGATGCCGACTGTGCGGTTTCGTACGCAACACACCGTAGGTGGCGTACGAAACCGCACACTCGCGCCATGCTGATCGCGATCGAAGGCGTTGACGGCGCCGGGAAGAACACCCTGGCCCAAGGGTTGCGCACGGCCTTCGAGGGGGCTGGTCAGTCGGTGGCCACGCTGGCGTTCCCGCGCTATGGCGTCTCGGTGACCGCGGATGTGGCCGCCGAAGCGCTGCACGGCCGGCACGGCGATCTGGCCGACTCGGTGTATGCGATGGCGATGTTGTTCGCATTGGATCGCGCCGGAGCCAAGGACGAGATCGACGCGCTGTGCCGCGGAAACGACGTGGTGATCCTGGACCGGTACGTCGCCTCCAGCGCTGCCTACAGCGCCGCCCGGCTGCACCAGGACGCCGCCGGGGAGATGGTGGGCTGGGTACGCCGGCTGGAATTCGAGCGGTTCGGGCTTCCCGCCCCGGACTGGCAGGTGTTGCTCGACGTGCCCACCGAACTCGCCGCGCAGCGGGCCCGGCGCCGCGAGGACCAGGACGCCGCGCGTACCCGGGACAGCTACGAGCGCGACGACGGTCTGCAGCGGCGCACCGGTGCGGTATACCGCGGGTTGGCCCGGGCCGGGTTTGCTGGACGCTGGCAGGTAGTCGGCCCGACGGTCGACGCGGCCGCTCTGGCGGCCGATCTGACTGCACAAATGCGCGGGTAACTCGGCGAAACGCGCGTGTGATAGCCGCGTTTTATCTCGATCTGGTGACACCATGTACGCCATGAGGCAAAGGATTCTTGTCGTCGACGACGACGCGTCGCTGGCCGAGATGCTCACCATCGTGTTGCGTGGGGAGGGTTTCGACACCGCGGTCGTCGGTGACGGCACCCAGGCGCTCACCGCCGTGCACGAGCTGCGGCCCGACCTGGTGCTGCTGGACCTGATGCTGCCCGGCATGAACGGCATCGACGTCTGTCGGGTGCTGCGCAAAGACTCGGGTGTGCCGATCGTGATGCTCACCGCCAAGACCGACACCGTCGATGTGGTGCTTGGGCTGGAGTCGGGCGCCGACGACTACATCATGAAGCCGTTCAAGCCCAAGGAGCTGGTGGCCCGGGTGCGGGCCCGGCTGCGCCGCAACGATGACGAGCCGGCCGAGATGCTCTCGATCGCCGACATCGACATCGACGTGCCGGCGCACAAGGTGAGCCGCGGCGGGGAGCAGATCTCGCTGACCCCGCTGGAGTTCGACCTGTTGGTGGCGCTGGCACGCAAACCGCGGCAGGTGTTTACTCGTGAGGTGCTTCTCGAACAGGTCTGGGGATATCGCCATCCGGCTGACACCCGGCTGGTGAACGTGCACGTCCAGCGCCTGCGGGCCAAGGTGGAGCAAGACCCGGAGAACCCGACTGTGGTGCTGACCGTCCGAGGAGTGGGTTACAAGGCCGGACCTCCGTGATCCCCACCGGGGAGCGGCTGCGGTGATCTTCAGCTCCAAACGGCGCCCCCGGCGATCGGGTCCACTGCTGCTCGGCGTGAATACACTGCGCCGCGCGGTGCAGGTTGCCTGGCGTCGTTCGCTGCAACTGCGGGTTGTGGTGCTGACGTTGGGCATGTCGGCTGCGGTCATTCTGGGTCTGGGGTTTGTGTTGACCAGCCAGATCACCGATCGGGTGCTGGACGTCAAGGTCCGGGCGGCCACCGAGCAGATCGTGCGGGCGCGGGTCACTGCCGGTGGCATCGTCGGCGGTGAGGAGGCCCGTTCGCTGACGTCGAGTCTGCAGCTGGCTCGCAACACGCTGATGTCCAAGACCGACCCGGCAGCCGGCAGCGGTACCGCAGGCGCGTTCGACGCGGTGCTGGTGGTGCCCGGTGAGGGGCCGCGCGCGGCGACTACCGCCGGGCCGGTGGATCAGGTTCCGGCCGGACTGCGTGAATTCGTCAAGGCCGGTCAGGTCAGCTACCAGTACGCGACAGTGCACGTCGAAGGCTTTTCCGGGCCGGCGCTGGTGATCGGTACCCCGACGACGTCGCGCATCACCAACCTGGAGCTGTACCTGATTTATCCGCTGGGCACCGAACGCAACACGATCGCCATGGTGCGCGGCACGATCGCCACCGGCGGCTTGGTGCTGCTGGTGCTGCTGGCGGGCATCGCTTTGCTGGTGTCGCGGCAGGTGGTGCTGCCGGTACGGTCGGCGTCGCGGATCGCCGAACGTTTCGCCGAGGGCCATCTGTCCGAACGGATGCCGGTGCGCGGTGAAGACGACATGGCCCGGCTGGCGGTGTCGTTCAACGACATGGCCGAGAGTCTCTCGCGGGAGATCACCCAGCTCGAAGAGTTCGGCAATCTGCAGCGCCGGTTCACTTCCGACGTCAGCCACGAACTGCGTACCCCGTTGACCACGGTGCGGATGGCCGCCGACCTGATCCACGACCACAGCGACGACCTCGAACCCTCGCTGCGGCGCTCGACCGAGTTGCTGGTCAGCGAGCTGGATCGGTTCGAGTCGCTGCTCAACGACCTGCTGGAGATCTCCCGCCACGACGCCGGTGTGGCCGAATTGTCGGTGGAGTCGGTGGACCTGCGCTCGACGGTCAACAGCGCCCTGGAGAACGTGGGTCACCTGACTGCCGATGCCGGCGTCGCGCTCAAGGTAGACATGCCTGGCGATCAGGTGATCGCCGAGGTTGATCCGCGTCGGGTGGAACGCATCCTGCGCAACCTTCTGGCGCGCCGACCCGTCGCGGGTGCGACGCTCGGGCGGGACCGGGTTGGGCCTGGCGATCAGCGTGGAGGACGCCCGGCTGCATCAGGGCCGGCTGGAGGCCTGGGGCGAGCCGGGCAAGGGGGCGTGCTTCCGGCTCACCCTGCCACTGGTGCGCGGACACAAGGTCACCACCAGCCCGCTGCCGATGAAGCCGGTGAGCGCCGCCGAGCGTCGGGAGCGTCGTCAGCGGGCCCGCGAGCACGCCGAGTGGGGGCACCGCCCGCTTGCGGGGGAGATCGGATGATGCCCCGCAACAGGACCGCAACCCGGATGCTGGCGGTGGCAGCGCTGGTCGGCGCGCTGGCAGGGGGCGCCGGGGTGCCCAGCACGTCGGCGCCGCAGGCGATCGGCACGGTGGACGCGCCGCCGCCGTCGGTGCTGCCCAAGCCCACCCCGGGCATGGATCCCGATGTGCTGCTGCGGGAATTCCTCAAGGCGACCGCCGATCCGGCCAACCGGCATCGGGCGGCGCGGCAGTTCCTCACCCAGGAGGCCTCCGACTCTTGGGACGACGCCGGTAGCGCTTTGCTGATCGACAACGTGGTGTTCGTCGAGACGCGTAGTGCGGGCCGGGTGGCGGTCACGATGCGCGCGGACATGCTGGGGTCCTTGTCGGACATGGGGGTGTTCGAGACCGCTGAGGGCGCCCTGCCTGCGCCGGAGCCGATCGAGCTGCTCAAGACCCCCGACGGCTGGCGCATCGATCGGCTGCCCAACGGGGTGTTTCTGGACTGGCAGCAGTTCCAGGCCACCTACAAACGCAACACGCTGTACTTCGTCGACCCGACCGGCAAGACGGTGGTTCCCGATCCCCGTTACGTGGCGGTGTCCGATCCCGACCAGCTGGCGACCGAACTGGTGTCCAAGCTGATCGCCGGCCCCCGTCCTGAGATGGCCGGTGTGCGCAACCTGTTGGCGCCGCCCCTGCGGTTGCGCGGGCCGGTGACCCGCGCCGACGGCGGCAAGAGCGGGGTGGGCCGCGGCTATGGCGGCGCGAAGATCGATCTGGACAGTTTGTCGGCTACCGACCCGAACACCAGGAAATTGCTTGCCGCGCAACTTATCTGGACGCTGTCCCGAGCTGACATCAAGGGTCCCTATGTGATTGACGCCGGCGGTGCGGCGCTCGACGACAGGTTCCCCGACGGGTGGACCACCTCCGATGTGGCCACCACCGATCCCGGCGCCTCCGACGGCGCCGGTGCGGGAATACACGCGCTGGTGGGTGGATCGCTGCTGGTGCTGGACGGGCAGCAGGCCAATCGGGTCCCGGGAGCGTTCGGCCGGGAGCCGGATCAGGAGTCGTGCGCGCTATCGCGCAATGGCCGCCAAGTGGCCTCGGTGGTGGTGCACCCCGGTGACCCGGAGGCCACCTTGTGGATCGGCGACCTCGGTGGCGAGGCGGTGCAGGCGGCCGAGGGGCACACCCTGTCGCGGCCGAGCTGGTCGCTGGACGAGGCCGTGTGGGTGGTGGTCGACGGCAACAATGTGCTGCGGGCCATCCAGGAAGTCGCGACGGGCCGCCCGGCCCGCATCCCGGTGGACTCCGGGGCGGTCTCCGCGCGGTTCCCCGGACCGATCAGCGAGCTGCAACTGTCCCGTGACGGCACTCGGGCGGCCATGGTGATCGGTGGGCAGGTGATCCTGGCCGGCGTCGAGCAGATGCCCGGCGGCCAATTCGTGCTGCACTACCCGCGCCGGTTGGGCTTCGGGCTCGGCTCCTCGGCGGTGTCACTGAGCTGGCGCACCGGCGACGACATCGTGGTGAGCCGGTCCGATCCGAAACATCCGGTGTCCTACGTCAACATCGACGGGGTCAACTCCGATGCGCCCAACGGCAACCTTCAGCTACCGGTGTCGACGATCGTGGCCGACCCGTCCACGGTCTATGTGGCCGATCCGCGCGGAGTGCTCGCACTGTCATCCGCGGCGGCCGAGGACGAGCAGAGCTGGTCGCCGCTGGGGCCGTTCATGGTGAGCGGTGCGCTGCCGGTACTGCCGGGCTGAGCGGCAGGACCGGCAGCTAGCCAGCGCCGATGAGGGGTTGGCGAGAGCGCCTGCTCTTGCTGGTCTTGCGCCGCTTGGCGCTGACCACCAGGCGAGCCACCGCGGCTTCGATGCTGCGGGCGAACTCGTCGATGTCGGGCATGGTGTCGTAATCGGCCAGGATGCCGAAGAACAGGTTGTCGGTGTAGCTCAGCATCGCGACGCCGGTGCGCAGCTGCAGCGCGATCGGCGGCACCGGCAGAATCTCGAGAACCCGCCGGCCCAAGATGTGCAGCGGCAGCGACGGCCCGGGGACATTGGTGGCCACGGTGGTAACGCTGTGCTGCGGCAGGCGGGTCAACAGCCGAACCGCCCACGCGGTCAGCGGGAACGGCAGATGGTTGGTCGCGGTGACCAGTGCGCTGCCGGCCTGACGTTGCCCGGTGCCCTTGGTTCGGCGCAGCCGCGCGTGCACCAGGTGCAGCCGCCGCACCGGGTTGTCTTCCTCCACGGGCAGGAGCGGCAGCATCAGCGAGACCCGGTTGTCGGTGTGGCCGGAGGCATCCTGGGCGCGGGTGGACACCGGCACCAGGGTGCGCAGCGTCTGCGCGACCGGGCGTTCGCCGCGGCGGTCCAGCACGCCGCGGTAGGCCTCGGTCAGGGCGGCCAACGCGACATCGTTGACGGTCACGTCGAACGCTCGGCAGATCCGGTTGACGTCATCGAGGGACACCGCGGCCGAACTGTACCGGCGCAACGCGCTCATCGGCCCGTTCAACGAGGTGCTGCCGCCCGGTCGCAGCAGTCCCGCCGACAGTTCGACGGTGCCGCGGGCGGCGCGTACCGCGGCGGCCCCGATCGCGGTCGAGACGTGCCAGAGTTCGGCAGCCCAGCTCACCGGATTGAGGCTCACCGCGTGCAGCCCGAATTGGACGGGGGCCGAATTGTTTTCGTCGCCGCCGCGAAGGTGGCCGGTGAAGCTCGACACCCCTTCGCCCGCGCCGCTTTCGTCGCACAGCCCGGTGAACAGGTGCGATGTTGCGATCCCGTCGCCGACGCACTGGTGAACCTGGATCAGCATCGCCCACCGGTCGTCGGCGAGTCCTTCAATGACCCAGATGTGCCACAGCGGCCGGTCCCGGTCCAGCCGGCGGGCCATCTGGTCGGCGACCACACGGAACAGTTCGGCGTCGCCGCCGGGATGCGGCAGGGCAATCCGTCCGATGTGGTGTGCCATGTCGAAGTCGGGGTCGTCCACCCACTCCGGCGGTGCCAGGTCGAGCGGGTGCGCCTGCAGTTTCTGGGCGAACCGCCGGCAGCCGCTGATCCGGGCAGCGAGGGTGGAGACCAGCGAGGCGTAGTCCGGCACCGGACCTTCCAGGACGACCAGGGCGCCGATGGCCAAGCTGGCGTGGCGGTCGGAGTCTTCGGCTTGCAGAAACCCCGCGTCCAGGGTCGTCAGCTGCTCCACGATGCGTCCTCCTGCCCGCGCCCCGTTCTCATGGTCCGCCCGCATCGCGGATGAAGGCAGGGCCAGAAGTCCCGAGTCGACGGCGAAGGTGCGGGTCTTCGTGCCCTGGTCGGACCGGTGGGGCGCAGAGGATCGTGAAAAGGGCAGGTCCTCTTGGGCTCGGCGGGAAGTGGGCCCGGGACCGCCAGGGAAGAAAGGGGCTGGACCGTGGATGAACAGCCTGCGGGTTACCCGGATGCCGCGGCGGTCCGGGAGACCATCCGAACCGCGTTACTGTTGGCAGCCCGAGCGCCGTCGGTACACAACTCCCAACCGTGGCGCTGGCGGGTGGACCCTGCGCCGTCCGCGCCCCGACTGGACCTGTACGTCGAGCCCGATCTGCAGCTGCGCAACGTCGACCCCGACGGCCGGGGCATGATCTTGAGCTGCGGTGCGGCATTACACCACTGTGTGGTGGCGCTCGCCGCGTTAGGGCAGCAGGTCAAGGTTCATCGGTTGCCCGACCCGTCGCGGCCCGACCTGCTGGCCTCGATCGAGCTGTGTCCGCTTGGCGCGCAACCCGATCTCTCGCAGGTCGACGTCGCGCTGGCGGCGGCGATCCCGCGGCGGCGCACCGACCGTCGCTACTTCAGCGGCTGGCCGGTGGCCGGCGCCGACATTGCCTTGATGGGCGCGCGTGCCGCCCGGGCGGGCGTGATGCTGCGCCGGGTCGACGCCCTGGATCGGCTGAACGCGGTGGTGGCCCGCGCGGTGTTCGAGCATCGGACCGACTACGACTACCTTGCCGAGTTGGCGACCTGGAGCGGGCGCTACGGGTCGGTGGCCGGCGTTCCGGCGCACAGTGTTCCGGCGCCGGACGTCGGCGCCCCGATTCCGGGCCGGTTCTTCGCCGGGCCGGCACTGGCCCAGCCGCCGGGTGCCGTCCCGGCCGAGGACCGCGCGGTGATGTTGGCGTTGGGCACCGAGACCGACGACCGGCTGGCCCAGCTGCGCTCCGGCGAGGCCACCAGTGTGGTGCTGCTGACCGCGACGGCATTGGGGCTGGCCAGTTGCCCGGTCACCGAGCCGCTGGAGATCGCCGAAACCCGCGCTGCGGTGCGCCGCGACGTCTTCGGAACCAGCGGCTATCCGCAGATGCTGCTGCGGGTGGGCTGGGCCCCGATCAATGCCGATCCGCTGCCGGCGACCCCGCGGCGCTTCCTCAACGACACCGTCCAATGGCTGGTCGCCGATGCTCGGGCGGTGGAACCGGGGGACGTTCGGGGGCTGGCGCTGCACGCCTGATCCGCCACTGCGGCGGTTAGGCCATCAGGGGAGCGGACCAGCGCAGCACGGTCCCGCCGTCGGGGGCCGAGGCGACGCTGAAGGTCCCGCCCGCCTGCTCGGCGCGCTGCCGCAGGTTGGCCAGGCCGCTGCGGTTGATCACCTCGGGCATTCCGCGGCCGTTGTCGCTCACCTCGATGCTCAGGTCGTCTTCGACTTTGATCTGCACGGTCACTGCGGTGGCACCCGAATGCCGGACCGTATTGCTGACCGCCTCGGAAACCACCGCCTCGGCGTGATCAGCCAGACCCGGCTCCACCACCGAGAGCGGGCCGACGAACTGGACCGTGGTGTGTAGTCCCGATCCGGAGAATTGGGCCACCGCGTTGTCCAGTCGCTGCCGCAACGGTGTCGCCGCGGAGGCGACGCCGTGCAGGTCGAAGATGGTGGTGCGGATCTCGCCGATGATCTCCTGTAGGTCGTCGACCGCGTCGGAGAGTCTGCGCTGCACCGCGGCGTCCCGGCTTCGGGGAATGGTGCCCTGCAAGGACAGTCCGACGGCGAAAAGCCGTTGGATCACATGGTCGTGCAGGTCGCGTGCGATCCGGTCCCGGTCGGTGACCACATCGAGTTCGTGCATGCGGCGCTGTGTGGTTGCCAGCTGCCAGGCCAGCGCGGCCTGGTCGGCGAACGCAGCCATCATCTCGAGTTGCTCGACGCTGAACGGGGCCGTGATGCTGTGCCGCATCACCACCACCACTCCGGCCACCGCATCGGCGGCGCGCAGCGGAAGTATCAGCGCCGGCCCGGCCGCGTCGACACCGGTCAACGTGAGCCGGTCGACTCGGTGCGGTTCCCGCTTCGAGTAGGCCTCGCCGACCGGGGAGCCGGTCACCGGGAGGGTCTCCCCGGATAGGCAAGCCATTGTCGGCCCGATGGTTTCGACCACCAGGAGCTCGCTGACCTCGGCTTCGGCGGTGTCCTCGTCAAGCGGGATGGCCACCAGCGCCGACTCGGCGCCGGTGAGTTTGCTGGCCTCCTCGGCGATCAACCTGAACACCGTGGTGGGGTCGGTTCCGGACAGCAGTTCGGTCGCGATGTCGTGGGTGGATTCGATCCAGGATTGCCGCGCCTTGGCCTGGGCGTACAACCGGGCGTTGGCGATCGCGATCCCGGCGGCGGCGGCCAGCGCCTGCACCAGCACTTCGTCGTCTTCGCTGAATGGCTGCCCGTTGGCCTTTTCGGTGAGGTACAGATTGCCGACCACCTCACCGCGCACGCCCACCGGTACGCCGAGGAACGTCCGCATCAGTGGATGGTGAGGCGGAAAACCTATCGACGCGGGATGTTTGGAGAGGTCGTCCAGTCGCAGCGTTTGGGGTTGGTCGATCAGCAGACCGACCACCCCTACCTGCTGGGGCAACCGACCGATCTTGGCGAACGTGTCGTCGTCGATGCCCTCATAGACGAACTGCTGCATTCGACGGTGGCGGTCGTGTACTTCCAGCGCACCGTATTTGGCGTCGACCAGATTGGTGGCGGTCTGCACGATGGTGCGCAGGGTCTCGTCGAGCTCCAAACCCGAGGTGACGGCCAGCATCGCCGCCAGCAGTCCGTCGAGGCGGTCGCGGCCCTCCACGATCTGCTGGACCCGGTCTTGCACACCGACCAGCAGTTCGCGTAGCTGCAGATGAGAAAGCTTGTCGCGCAGGGGGTTCGGTCCTTCCTCGGATGCGTCGTCAATCATTCCGTGCGCGCTCGAGTTTGGTGGCGAAGACTGCGGCCTGGGTGCGACGCTCCATGCCCAGCTTGGCCAATAGCCGTGATACGTAGTTCTTGACGGTTTTTTCCGCCAGGAACATCCGGTCGGCGATCTGCTTGTTGGTCAGGCCTTCGGCGAGCAGGCTCAGCAGTGTCCGCTCCTGTTCGGACAGGCCCGACAGCGGATCGGGTTTTGCGGCGGCGCCGCGTAGCTTGGCCATCAGGGCGGCTGCGGCGCGATTGTCGAGCAGTGACCGTCCCGCGCCGACTTCCTTGACCGCGTGGGCCAGCTCCATGCCCTTGATGTCCTTGACGATGTAGCCGCTGGCGCCGGCCAGGATGGCGTCGAGCATGGCCTCATCGGAGGTGAAAGATGTCAGGATCAGGCACCGTAGTTCGGGCATCCGCGACAGCAGGTCACGGCACAGTTCGATGCCGTTGCCGTCCGGCAGCCGGACGTCGAGCACCGCGACATCCGGGCATAGCGCGGGTATGCGGGCGAGGGCTTCGGCCACCGAACCGGCCTCACCGACCACGTCGAGTTCGGGGTCGGCGCCCAGCAGGTCGATCAGGCCGCGCCGTACCACCTCGTGATCGTCTACCAGAAAGACTCTGATCACATCGCGTCCTCTCCGCTCCGGCACTGCCCACGGTAGCGGCGCAACTGGCGGATTCACAGGGTACTTAGCCCCGAACCGCCGGAGGGGCGCTCGGTGGGCGTGAATTACGCTTCATGCGCTTCGGCCGAGACAGAGGAGATCCCAGTGGACAGGTCTGCCCTCAACGCATTGTTCGATCTGACCGGACGCACCGCCATCGTGACCGGCGGAACGCGTGGCATCGGATTGTCGGTGGCGCACGGACTGGCCGCTGCCGGCGCCAACGTGGTGGTGGCCAGCCGCAAGAGCGAGGCCTGCGAGCGTGCCGCGGAGCAACTTCGCCAGGCCGGCGCCCAGGCCATCGGGGTGCCCACCCACCTCGGTGACGTCGAGGCGATCCAGCAGCTGGTCGACGCCACGGTCGAGCGGTTCGGCGGGGTGGACATCGTCATCAACAACGCGGCCAATGCGTTGGCGCTGCCGTTGGGTGAGATCACCCCGGAGGCCTTGAGCAAGTCGTTCGCGGTCAATCTGCAGGGGCCGGTGTTCCTGGTGCAGGCGGCGCTGCCGCATCTTCGGAAGAGCCAGCACGCCGCGATCGTCAACGTGGTGTCGGCCGGCGCCTTCGTCTATTCGCCGGCGACATCGATGTACTCGGCCGCCAAGGCCGCACTGGTGTCCTTCACCCGGTCCATGGCGGCTGAGCTGGCGTCGTCGCGGATCCGGGTCAACGCGATCGCCCCCGGGCCGGTCAATACGGACATGGTGCGTAACAACCCGCCGGAGTTCATCGCGGCGCTGCGGGGTGCCACGCTGCAACAGCGCATCGCCGAACCCGACGAAATGGTCGGTCCGATACTGCTTCTGGTCTCCGACGCCGGCAGCTACATCACCGGCCAGACCATCCACGCCGACGGCGGGATGGTGGCGCGGTAGTTTGCGCTAGTCCCGCTTGGCGGCGCGCAGCGCCTCGGCCGCGCCGCCCAGGAACGGGGTGATGATGTCCACCGGCAGCGGGAACACCACGGTGGAGTTCTGGTCGGCCCCGAGTTCCAAAAGGGTTTGCAGGTAACGCAGTTGCAGCGAGGCCGGGTTCTGCGAAAGCCGCTCGGCGGCTTGGCTGAGTTCCTCGGACGCCTGCAACTCGCCACGGGCGTTGATCACCTTCGCCCGGCGCTCGCGTTCGGCCTCGGCTTCGCGGGCCATCGCGCGTTGCATCGACTCGGGGATCTCCACGTCCTTGATCTCGACCACCCGCACCTGGACGCCCCACGGCTCGGTCTGCTTGTCGATGATCGTGCGCAGGTCGGCGTTCAGATCGTCGCGGTGCGCCAGCAGCGTGTCCAGATCCGCCCGCCCCAACAGGGAACGCAGCGTGGTCTGGGCGATCTGCGAGGTGGCCACCGCGTAGTTCTCGACCTCCATGATCGCCTTGATCGGGTCGGTGACCTGGAACATCACCACGGCGTTGACCCGGGCCGGAACATTGTCGCGGGTGATCACCTCTTGTGGGGGAATGGTCAGCGTCACCACCCGCTGATCCACCCGAATCATCTTGTCCACCAGGGGGAACAGAAACTTCAGCCCGGGCTGGTAGAGCGGGCGGGCATGGCCCATCCGGAACACCACGGCGCGTTCATACTCGCGCACCACATTCAGCGCGAAATAAGCCAGCACCGCCAGTGCCACGATGGCCAGCACCAGTACGGTGATCAGTCCTTCACTCACTTGAGCTGCTGCCTCCTGCTCGACGCGTCGTCGGAAAAGCCGCCCCACCGGGTGGAGTATCGGTCGATCGCGGCCTCGACCTGCAATGCCTGATCTTCGGCGACGGATCGGTGCGGCCGGTCATCGGGGGCATTACTCGGGGTATGCCACAGGTGCCGCAGCAGCGGAAAGCCGCCGGCCGCTACCACGGCGATCGCCGCGGTCAACACCAGCACATCGGCGGCCGAGTGGTTCACGAACAACGTCGCCGCCGGCAGGATGATCCCGAAACCCGCTACCGCACAAGCGATGCCTCGGTGGAACCGGCCGGTCTCGGAGTGCGGCCACGGGTCGACCGCTCGGCTGATCTCCCGGCCGTGGCTGGATGTGGTGCAGGTGTGCTTGACCGGGCAGGAGTTGCAGACCGACGGCGTCGCCCGGTACCGCATCACGCGATTGTCCGGATCGAACGAGGTGGGCCAGAGCCACTGGTCCTGCGGGCACTTCCACGCGTCATGGTCGTCGTGGTAGACGAACTTGCCGGTACGCCACTGCGCGGCGCGCTCGGAGGTCCGCTGGGCCATCCGGTCGAAGCCCCAGGCGAAAGCCAGCAGCAGCAGCGCGTAGCCGGCAACCAGCCACACCCAGGTCGCCGGCCCGGTCATGCTCAGTCCTTGCCTGCAGCCGTGGAGTCCGCCGGGACCTCGACGTAGAGCGGGTTCTCCGGCAGCTCGTCGACTGTCTCGCCGGAGCGGAAGTTGCGCAACGCAATCCAGGCGATCCAGACGAACGGCAGCACGCCGCCGATGATCAGGATCGCATCACCGGGCAGGCGCATCCACTCCAGCAGCGCATTGCCGGGCTTGGTGATGTACCCCAGTGACCGTGCTTCGAAATAGCCGTCGTTGACCGAGTGGAAAAGCTGCAGCACGCCCAGCGGCAACAGCGTGACGAACACCATCCACGCCAGGCCGATGTTCATGCTCCAGAACGAGATCCGGGCCAGTTTGTTCGGCCACTTGTCCGCCGGGATCACGTAGCGGAAGGCGAACATCGCCAGGGCGACCGCGAGCATGCCGTAGACCCCGAACATCGCGGCGTGTGCGTGGTTGGCGGTCAGCGCGGTGCCGATCTCGTAGTAGGACACCACCGGCAGGTTGATCAGGAACCCGAAGATTCCTGCGCCCAGGAAGTTCCAGAACCCGACGGCGACCAGGAACATCACCGCCCAGCGGGCCGGGAAGTTGTTCTGCTCGCCGGCTTCCTGACGGGCACCCAGCTGAAGGAAGGCCCAGGCTTCCACGGTTAGGAAGGTCAGCGGGATGACCTCGGCGGCCGAGAAGAACGCGCCCATCGCCATGTGCTCGACGGGTGTGCCGGAGAAGTACAGGTGGTGCATGGTGCCGATCACGCCGCCGGCGGAGTACAAGATGATGTCGAGGAAGATGACCAGCAGCGCGACGCGCTCGCGCACCACCCCGAGCTGCACGAAGATGTAGGCCACCATCGCGGTGGTGAACAGCTCCAGGAAGTCCTCCACCCACAGGTGCACCATCCAGAATCGCCAGAAGTCGGCGACCGAGAAGTGTGTCTCGCTGCCGGCCAGCAGGCTGGCCGCGTAGAAGGTGGGGATGGCCAGTCCGGTGAAGAAGAACATCCAGGGCAGGTTCATCTTCGAGGTGGTGGCCAGTTTCGAGCGCATGCCGCGCCAGATGATGACGATCCACAGGAACAGGCCGACGATCAGCAGCACCTGGAACAGGCGTGGCAGGTCCAGGAACTCCCACTGCTGGGAGAAGATGGTCCCCGGCTTGATCACCCCGAAGATCGACAGTGCCTCGAAAGTCAGCGACCCGAAGACCACCACCGCCAGTGCGCCGAGCAATCCGTAGACCAGGATCGACTGCTTGCCGGGTTCGCGGCGGGTGATGAAGGGTACCAGGAAGATCCCGCCGGCCAGGAACGCCGCCGCGGTCCAGAACAGTGACAGCTGCAGGTGCCAGGTTCGGGCCAGGTTGTAGGGCAGGACCTTGGCGAGGTCGATCCCGTAGAACTCCGACAGATCCGCCCGATAGTGCTCGACGGCGCCGCCGAGCAGGACTTGGGCCAAGAACAGCACCGCGACGACGGCGAAGATCCAGATCGCGGCGCGCTGCGAGCGGGTCAGCGGCACCTCGCCGGGCTGGCGGAAGTGCAGCTTGGTCATCTCGGTGCCGTGCCAGCCGATGTTCTGGCTCCAGCGTCCGTAAACGGTGAACATGATGCCGATGCCGCCCAACAGCATGATCAGCGACAGCACCGACCACACCACCACCGATCCGGTGGGCACGTTGTCCACGCGGGGCTCCGAGGGCCAGTTGTTGGTGTAGCTGTAGTTGTGACCGGGCCGGTCCGCGGCCGCCGCCCACGCGGTCCAGGCGAAGAAGGAGGTCAGATCGCGGATCTCGCCGGGGTCGGTGATCATGTGCGGCAGCAGGCCGTATTTGGTGGAGGCTTCGCCGAAGTAGTCGGCGTAGTGCTTCTCGATGTCGTTGAACGCCTGGACCTGTTTGTCGGTGAACACCAACGTCTTGGTATCGGCGTTATAGCGGTTGGTCCGGAACTCGGCGACCACGTCGTCGTGCGGGTTCGCCACGCCCTGAGCCTTGAACTGATCGGCGACGTCTTCGGTGGCCAGCCGCAGGTATTCGGCGGTGTAGTCCGGGCCGAGATAGGCGCCGTGGCCCAGCACCGAGCCGTACTGCATGAGGCCGCGGGCCTGATAGAGCTGTTGGCCGCGGGTGATGTCGGCACCGGAGAACAGCTCCTGGCCGGATTCGGTAACGACCCTGTCTGGCATCGGCATTGATGCCGTGTACGTGCGGTAGGCCAAGATGCCCATCACCAGGAAACCGAAGATCATGACCAGGGCCACGCCCTGGGCCCAGCCCTTGCCGACCAGCGCCCCGGCACGGCCGGATTCGCTGGTCGGCGCGCCCAATTGTGTCGCGTCGGTGCTCATGGATCGGACGCTAACAGTATCGAGGATGGGTATTCGCGAAATTATCCGGGCCGCCACGAATTTGGGGTCTGGCGTTAGTTTTTCTGCGGACTAAATGCCCCTTGACGCCGAGGTACGACATACCGTAGTAGCGAGCCGGAGGTCCAGGCACCCGAGGGGGTCGCGGTCGCCGACCTCTCGGCCGACCTGTCCGGGGATTAGGACCGGCTAGAACAGCTGGCCCCACTTGATGTCACACCCCGGGGGCAGCATCTCCCTCGTGCTTGACGCGGTGCTTCCCCTGCAGTGCGGGGGCTGCGGTGCGCCCGGGACCCGATGGTGTGCCGTCTGCGCCGCGCAGCTGGCCGTTGGGCCGGACGAACCGCGGGTGATCGCCCCGCGACTGGATCCGCAGGTACCGGTGTTCGCACTGGGCCGCTACGCCGGGTCCCGCCGGCAGGCGATTGTCGCGGTCAAGGAACGCGGACGTAGCGACCTCGTCGCGCCGCTGGCATTGGCGTTGGGCGCTGCGCTGGCGCGGCTGCTGCGCTGGCAGATGGTGGACCTGCCGCTGACGATCATCCCGGCGCCCACCCGCCGCAGCGCCGCTCGACGGCGCGGGGGCGATCCGATCGCGCGGATCGCCGCGGCGGTCGCGGCGCGCAATGTCGGCGTGACGGTCACGCCGGCATTGCGGATGCGGGCGCTGACCCGCGACTCGGTCGGTCTGGGCAGCGCCGCCCGGGAACGCAACATCGCCGGTCGAGTCCTGCTGCGCCGACGTGGCCTGGCGGATTTGTCCGGAGCCGGCGATGTCCTGATCGTCGACGACGTCGTGACCACCGGGGCCACCCTGGCCGAGTCGGTGCGGGTGCTGCGTCACGCCCAGGTGCGGGTTTCTGCGGCGCTTGTGATCGCTTCGGTATGAGACGGGTGTCAAACGGGTGCGCCAAACCGGTGGCACGTATCCGGCGGCATGGCTACGGTCGTCATCAAGGGCCGGGGACCTTGAAAGAACGGGCCGGGGACCTCGAAAGAACGTGGTCGAGACGATAGGAGAGTGTCGAGCATGGCAAATCAATTTGTGGAAACCAGCGCGACGTCGGTCGATGTGGACGAGCGCCCCGACCAGTCGGGTGCGGAGATCGTGGTCAAGGGCCGTAACGTCGAGATTCCAGACCATTTCCGGGTTTACGTCGCGCAGAAGCTGGCCCGCGTGGAGCGGTTGGACCGCTCGATTCGCTTCTTCGATGTCGAGCTCAAGCATGCCAATAATCGACGCCAGCGAAAATCCTGCCAGCAGATCGACATCACCGCGCACGGCCGCGGCCCGGTGGTCCGCGGGGAGGCCCGCGCCGACAGTTTCTATGCCGCGTTCGAGGCCGCGATCGACCGCCTGGAGAGCCGCCTGCGCCGCGACAAGGGCCGTCGCAACGTCTCCTACGGCGACAAGACTCCCCTGTCGGTAGCGGAGGCCACCGGGATCACCAAGTTGGACCCGGAGTTCCTCGCCGACGCATTCAACCGGGACGGCACCGCCGAACCCGACCACCGCGAGGCGGGCGGGCACAGCGACGGCCACGAGCATGAGCCTGGCCAGATCGTGCGCACCAAGGAACACACCGCGACACCCATGTCGGTCGACGACGCGCTCTACGAGATGGAGCTTGTCGGCCACGATTTCTTCCTGTTCCAGGACAAGGAGACCGACCAGGCGTCGGTGGTCTACCGTCGGCACGCCTACGACTACGGCTTGATCCGTTTGGTCTGAGGCCACTGCCTTGGCGGAGCCGCGTTGGCGGCGCATTGCCACCCCTGGCAACGGTGTCACCTACCATGGGTGACGCTCGTAATGCCGAAGACTGAGTAGGGGACATAGCCGTGCTGTCCAAGTTGCTGCGTTTTGGTGAAGGCCGCATGGTCAAACGGCTCCGGAAGGTCGCGGACTACATCGACACCCTCTCCGGGGATGTCGAAGCGCTTACCGATGCCGAGCTGCGGGCCAAGACCGACGAGTTCCGTCAGCGGCACGCCGACGGCGAATCCCTCGACGACCTGCTGCCCGAGGCATTCGCGGTGGCCCGTGAGGCGGCGTGGCGGGTGCTGACCCAGCGGCCGTTCCACGTGCAGCTGATGGGTGGCGCGGCGCTGCACTACGGCAACGTCGCCGAGATGAAGACCGGCGAGGGCAAGACCCTGACCTGTGTGCTTCCGGCGTACCTCAACGCGATCTCCGGCAAGGGCGTGCACGTCGTCACCGTCAACGACTACCTGGCCAAGCGCGACAGCGAGTGGATGGGCCGCGTGCACCGTTTCCTCGGCCTGGAGGTCGGGGTGATCTTGTCGCAGATGACCCCGGACGAGCGACGCGTTGCCTACCACGCCGACGTCACCTATGGCACCAATAACGAGTTCGGCTTCGACTACCTGCGCGACAACATGGCGCATTCGCTCGAACAGCTGGTGCAGCGCCCGCACAACTTCGCCATCGTCGACGAGGTCGACTCCATCCTGATCGACGAGGCCCGCACCCCGCTGATCATCTCCGGGCCTGCCGACGGCAGCTCCAACTGGTACTCCGAGTTCGCTCGGATCGTGCCGCTGATGGAAAAGGACGTCCACTACGAAGTGGATCTGCGCAAGCGCACCATCGGTGTGCACGAGCTCGGGGTGGAGTTCGTCGAGGACCAGCTCGGTATCGAGAACCTCTACGAGGCCGCCAACTCCCCGCTGGTCAGCTACCTCAACAACGCCCTGAAGGCCAAGGAGCTGTTCAACCGCGACAAGGACTACATCGTCCGCAATGGCGAGGTCTTCATCGTCGACGAGTTCACCGGCCGCGTGCTGGTGGGCCGGCGCTACAACGAGGGCATGCACCAGGCCATCGAGGCCAAGGAGCGGGTGGAGATCAAGGCCGAGAACCAGACCCTGGCCACCATCACCCTGCAGAACTACTTCCGGCTCTACGACAAGCTCGCCGGCATGACCGGCACCGCCGAGACCGAAGCTGCCGAGCTGCACGAGATCTACAAGCTGGGTGTGGTACCGATCCCGACCAACAAGCCGATGGCGCGCCTGGACCAGATCGACCTCATCTACAAGACCGAAGAGGCCAAGTTCCTCGCGGTCGTCGACGACGTCGCCGAGCGCTACGAGAAGGGCCAGCCGGTGCTGATCGGCACCACCAGCGTGGAGCGCTCGGAGTATCTGTCCAAGCAGCTGACCAAGCGGCGCGTCCCGCACAACGTGCTGAACGCCAAGCAGCATGAGCGTGAGGCGCACATCATCGCCGAGGCGGGCCGGCGCGGCGCGATCACGGTGGCCACCAACATGGCCGGTCGCGGCACGGACATCGTGCTCGGCGGCAACGTCGACTTCCTGGCTGACCAGCGGCTGCGCGGTCAGGGCTTGGACCCGGTGGAGACCCCGGACGAGTACGAGGCCGCCTGGGATGCGGCGCTGCGCGAGATCAAGGCCGAGGCGGCCGTCGAGGCCGAGGAAGTGATCGAGGCCGGTGGTCTTTACGTGCTGGGCACCGAGCGGCACGAGTCGCGGCGTATCGACAACCAGCTGCGCGGTCGGTCCGGCCGCCAAGGTGACCCGGGCGAGTCGCGGTTCTACCTGTCGTTGGGCGACGAGCTGATGCGACGGTTCAACGGTGCGGCGCTGGAGTCGCTGCTGACCCGGCTGAACCTGCCCGACGACGTGCCGATCGAGGCCAAGATGGTCACCCGGGCGATCAAGAGCGCCCAGACCCAGGTCGAGCAGCAGAACTTCGAGATCCGCAAGAACGTTCTGAAGTACGACGAGGTGATGAACCAGCAGCGCAAGGTGATCTACGCCGAGCGCCGCCGCATCCTCGACGGTGAGAACCTGGCCGAGCAGGCCAACGACATGCTCGTCGACGTGATCACCGCCTATGTCGACGGCGCCACCGCTGAGGGCTATGCCGAAGACTGGGACCTCGAGCAGCTGTGGACCGCGCTGAAGACCCTGTACCCGGTGGGGATCGACTATCACCAACTGTTGCACGCCGACGACATCGGTGAGGCCGACGACCTGACTCGCGAAGAGCTGCTCGAGGCGCTGCTCGCCGACGCCGAGAACTCCTACGCGGCGCGTGAGGCCCAGGTCGACGAGACCGCCGGGACCGGCGCCATGCGAGAGCTGGAACGCGGCGTGCTGCTCAGCGTTCTGGACCGCAAGTGGCGTGAGCACCTCTACGAGATGGACTACCTCAAGGAAGGCATCGGTCTGCGGGCGATGGCGCAGCGTGACCCCCTGGTCGAGTACCAGCGGGAAGGCTTCGACATGTTCCGCGGCATGCTCGACGGGCTCAAGGAGGAGTCGGTCGGCTTCCTGTTCAACGTCGCCGTCGAGGCGGTCCCGAAGCAGTCGGTGGCGCCGGTGGATGCCCCCGAGGGGTTGGCGGAGTTCGGGTTGCGCGCCAAGGGAATCGACGGTGCCAACGGGGCTGACGGCGCGGACGGCACAGCGGGGCTGACCTATTCGGGTCCCGACGAGGACGGTTCCGCGCAGGTGCGCCGGAACGATGACCTGCAACCGGCGGGCGCGACATCTCGCCGTGAGCGCCGCGAAGCGGCCCGCCGCGAAGGCCGCGGGCCCCGGTTGCCGAAGGTTCCTCGCAAGAGCTGAGGGCGCAGCGCTCAGCCGATGGCGCCGACCCGTCCCCGGCCAGCGGGCGGTACCCCCAGCGCGTGGCTTCGCCGCGCTTGCGATCGGCGCTAGCCGATGTGCAGAGCGACGATCCGCCAGGCTGTGTTGTTGCCGCCGTTGCCGCGGTTTCTGCCCCCGGGAACCAACTCGACGCGGCAGGCCAGTGCATGCGTGCGCGGTCCGCGCCGGTAGGTGCCGAAAACTTCCACCGCGCTTGCCGGTTCGGCTGAACCTGCCGGTTGCACGCGCACCCGCTGCAGGGTGGCCGGCTCAACCCGGCCCGCCGGTGCCGCCGGCCGAGCCGATACCACCGAGCCGGCCAGTCCGGTGGCAAGTAGCGGATGCAGATGCGTCGACGGCCGGCGCCCGTCCACCACTTCCAGGACCCGGCGCAGTGCGGCGTCGGCGAACACCGCTGCCGACTGCAACGGCGCCGGCAATGCCTTGCGTGCGGGCCGATCGGGCCGTGTCCTCGGGGGATGCCCGCGCCGCGGCCGGACCGACGGCGAAGGCCCGGGCGAGTGCGCGGGCCGAGCCGGCATGGCGGGGCGGGCAGGCGGTTCGTAATCGAGCATCGGTGCGACGGTCGATCGCGGGGGCGAAGTGGGATCGATGGGCACGGCAACTCTCCAAGGTCGGTCCGGGCGGCGGGCCTGCTGGAGAGTGGCAGGGCGTGTGCGGCGATCATCGCACAATCGCGGCTGCGGCGTATCCGCGTGCGGCGCGGCCTAGCGGCGGGCTACCGTGAGCGGCAGTGTTTTTCTCTGATCCGGAGCTGGTTCAGCGCCCGGCCGGATCGAGCCAGCAGGGAGGACGGGTGCCAGGATGGTGAACCGGCTATCGGCGTCGGACGCCTCGTTCTACCGGCTGGAGAACACCACGACGCCGATGTATGTGCAGTCGCTGTTTATTCTGCGCAACCCGCGGGGCGGGCTGGGCTACGACAAGCTACTGGAGACCGTCGAGCGGCGGCTGCCGCAGATCCCGCGCTACCGGCAGAAGATCCGCGAAGTCACCATGAGCCTGGCCCGCCCGGTGTGGGTGGATGACCAGGAGTTCGACATCACCTACCACGTAAGGCATCTCGCGGTGCCATCTCCCGGCAGCGATCGCCAGCTGCACGAGCTGATCGCGCGTTTGAGCCAGCAACCGCTGGACCGGTCCCGGCCGCTGTGGGCGACCTATCTGATCGAGGGGCTAGCTGACAACCGGATCGCCATCTACGTCAAGTCGCACCAAGCGCTGGTTCACGGCATGGCGGCGCCGGCGTTGGCGCACGTCCTGGTCGACCGGACTGCGCGCCCACCGGCGTTCGATGAAGACATCTGGGTGCCGCGCGACGAGCCCGGCGCCGTCGAGTTGGTCCTCGGCGCGGTCGGGGACTGGTTAGCGGCTCCGCGGACCCAACTGCAGGCGGTGGGATCGACGGTCGGCAGCCCGTTGACCTGGGCGGGCCGCAAGGCGTTTGAAGCAGTCCGGGCCGTCGCGCGCGGTGCGGCCCCGCACAGCCCGCTCAACACCCAGGTCTCGCAGAACCGCCTGTTCACGGTTGCGAGCGGCTCGCTGGAGGATTACCGAACGGTGCGGGCCCGCTACGACTGCGCCATCAACGACGTGGTGCTTGCCGTGATCACCGGGGCGTTGCGGAACTGGCTGCTGGCCCGCGGCGAACCGGTCGGATCGACGCGCACCGTACGGGCGCTGGCACCGTTGTCGGTGTACCCGGACCACGAATTCGACTCCGCCGGTCAGCCGATCGGTGCGGTCACGCCGTTCCTGGTGGATCTGCCTGTCGGAGAAACGAATCCGGTAGTCCGGCTTTCCCAGATCGCCTATGCCACCGAATCGCATCCCTCCTCGACCCGGCTGGTGGATGCCCGCACCATCTTGACCGTGGCGGGCTTCGCCCCGCCAACCCTGCATGCGATGGGTGTTCGGGTCGCGACCGCGTTCGCCGGATTCTCCGGGCGGGTGTTCAACCTGCTGATCACCAATGCGCCGGGCACTCAGCGCCAGCTCTATGTCTGTGGCGCGAAGCTGCTCGAGACCTACAGCGTGCCGCCGTTGTTGCCGAACAAGGCGTTGGCGATCGGGGTCACGTCCTACAACGGCACGCTCTATTTCGGCGTCAATGCCGACCGCAAGGCCATGAGTGACGTAGGAATGGTCTCAGCACTGCTGGACGAGGCGCTGGCCGAACTACTGGAGGCAGCACAGTGAGTGACAACGAATTCCAAGCCGCTAAACGGCGGCTCGCCGACGACGTGTACGAGAAGGAATTGCTGCGTCTGCAAAGCGAATTCGTCAAACTCCAAGAATGGGTCCGCACTACCGGCACTCGGGTGGTGGTGCTCTTCGAGGGGCGTGACGCCGCAGGCAAGGGCGGGGTCATCAAGCGCATCACCGAATACCTGAGCCCGCGCACGGTGCGGATCGCGGCGCTACCGGCGCCCACTGAGCGTGAGCGAGGGGAGTGGTACTTCCAGCGCTACGTCGCGCATCTGCCGGCGCGCGGTGAGATCACCCTCTTCGACCGATCCTGGTACAACCGGGCCGGGGTGGAAAAGGTGATGGGATTCTGTACGCCCGAAGAGCATGCGCAGTTCCTCAAGCAGGCGCCGGTCTTCGAGCAGCTGCTGATCGATGACGGAATCCTGTTGCGCAAGTATTGGTTTTCGGTCTCTCAGACCGAGCAGCTGCGCCGGTTCCGAAAGCGGCGTAACGATCCACTGCGGCAGTGGAAGCTCTCGCCGATGGACCTGGAGGCGCTGCACCGCTGGGAGGACTATTCACGGGCCCGTGACGAGATGATGTCTCACACCGATACCGCTTCCAGCCCTTGGTACTTGGTCGAGTCGGAGGTCAAAACCCACGCGCGGCTGAACATGATGGCGCACCTGCTGGAGTCCATCCCGTATCGCGAGGTGGAGCACCAGCGGGTTGACTTGCCGAAGAAGCCCATCGTCACCGGCCGTTACGAGCGGCCCGACCGCAGTCTCTACCGCTATGTGGACGACTACGCCGCCACCCTGCTGGACGACGCGTGAGTGGCTTCGCCCGGCTTCGCCGTGCTCGCGATCGCGGCTAAGGTCTGGCACATGCGGGTATATATCCCGGCGACGCTGGCCATGCTGGCCCAACTGGTCGCCGACGGTTCATTGCGTCCGGTCAGCGGGACTGCGTTCGCGGTGACCCCGGCGCTGCGGGAGTCCTATGCCCACGGCGACGACGACGAGCTGGCTGAGGTCGCACTCGGGGAGGCGGCGCTGGCCTCGCTGCGGTTGCTCGCCGGCGCGGCCGGTGAGACGTTGCCCACCCGCCGGGCGGTGCTCGTTGCCGAGGTCGAGGGCGCCACCGTTCGCCCCGATCTGGATGCCGCCGTGGTCCGGCTGACCGAGCCGGTCACGATGACCGACGTGGTCGCGGCGTATGTGGACAACGCTGCGGCCGAGCCCGCTGTGCGCGCGGCATTGGCGGTGATCGACGACGCCGACCTCGGCGATGAGGACGCCGAGCTGACCGTCGGCGACGCCCAGGACCACGACCTGGCCTGGTACGCCACCCAGGAGCTGCCGTTCCTGCTCGATCTGCTGTGATGCCGTCGGGCCAAGGTTACGGTACCGTAGGTTCATCAACCGCCCGATAGCGAGCAGGGAAAGTTTTCGTGAGTAAGAAGCATTCGGCGATCGTTGCGCACATCGGCGACACTAAGCGCCCGACCGCCGTCGGGGCCGACCGTCACCCGGTCTGGAATGCTGTGCGCCGCATTGCGACACAGATCACCACCCCGCTTCTTCCCGACGACTATCTGCGCTTGGCCAACCCGCTGTGGTCGGCCCGCGAACTGCGTGGGCGCGTGGTGGAGGTCCGGCGGGAGACCACGGATTCGGCGACGCTGATCATCAGGCCCGGCTGGGGTTTTCAGTTCGACTACCGGGCCGGTCAGTACATCGGCATCGGCCTGCTGGTCGATGGTCGCTGGCGCTGGCGGTCCTACTCGCTGACATCTCCGCCGGTGACCAGGGCGCGCACCATCTCCATCACCGTCAAGGCGATGCCGGAGGGCTTCCTGTCCAGTCACCTGGTCGATGGTGTGGCGCCGGGAACCGTGGTGCGCCTGGCTGCGCCGCAGGGGGAGTTCGTGTTGCCCGACCCGGCGCCGGCGACGGTGCTGTTCGTCACGGCCGGATCAGGGATCACGCCGGTCATGGCGATGTTGCGCTCGCTGGCTCGCCGTGGGGCCATTGCCGACGTCGTCCACCTGCATTCGGCGCCGACGGCAGCCGACGCGCTGTTCGCTGATGAGCTGGCCGATCTGGCGCGGGACCACCCCGGGTACCGGCTGCTGTTGCGCACCACCCGAGACCAGGGCCGGCTGGAGCTGCGGGGACCCGAAACTCTGGACGCCGAGGTGCCCGACTGGCGTGAGCGCCAGACCTGGGCGTGCGGACCGACGGCAATGCTCGGCGATGCCGAACGCGTTTGGGCTGCAGCCGGAATCGCCGACCACCTGCACGTCGAGCGGTTCGCGGTGGCGCGCACCGCGCCGGCCGAGGGCGGTGGCACCGTCACCTTCGCGGCCAGCGGCAAGAGCGTGACGGCGGATGCGGCGACGACGCTGCTCGAGGCCGGCGAGAGCGCCGGGGTATCGATGCCGTTCGGATGCCGGATGGGTATCTGCCAGTCGTGCGTGGTGACGCTGGTGGGCGGACGCGCTCGTGACCTGCGCTCCGGCGCCGACCATGAGCCGGGCACTCGGGTGCAGACCTGTGTCAGCACGGCGGCCGGCGATTGCGAACTAGACGTTTGATGATTACCCGCTGGTAACCTACGGGAACGTAGGTTACGATAGCGTAGGTATAGACGGTGATGCGTTTCCGAAAGGCGGTCTGATGGCGGTAACCGACGTCGAGGTGTTTGCGCACCTCAGCGACGCCGACGTGGCGAACCTCGCCGCCGAGCTGGACGCCATCCGCCGGGACATCGAGGCCACACGCGGGGAGCGTGACGCGCGGTACATTCACCGCACCATCGCGGCCCAGCGGGCGCTCGAGGTGACCGGTCGGGTGCTGCTGGCGGCCGGTAACCGGCGCTGGGCGCGCTGGGCCGGCATCGGCACCCTGGGCGTGGCCAAGATCGTCGAGAACATGGAGATCGGCCACAACGTCATGCACGGGCAGTGGGACTGGATGAACGATCCCGAGATCCACTCCACCGGCTGGGAGTGGGATATGGCCGGCGTTTCCAAGCACTGGCGCTTCACCCACAACTTCGCCCACCACAAATACACGAACATCCTCGGGATGGACGACGATGTGGGTTACGGCGTAATCCGGGTCACTCGCGACACTCGCTGGCAGCGCTTCAACCTGCTCAACCTGTTCTACAACGCCATGTTGGCGATCGGGTTCGAGTGGGGAGTCGCGCTGCAGCACTTGGAGATCGGCAAGATCTTCAAAGGTCGCGACAGTCGCCAGGAGACCCTGTCTCGACTGCGGGAGTTCGGCGGCAAAGCCGGCCGGCAGGTGTTCAAGGACTACATCGCCTTCCCGGCGCTGACTTCGCTGTCGCCCGGCGCGACCTTCGTCTCGACGGTGAAGGCCAACGCGATCGCCAACGTGATCCGCAACCTGTGGGCCAATGCGATCATCTTCTGCGGTCACTTCCCCGACGGTGCAGAGAAATTCACCAAGACCGACATGGTCGGTGAGTCGCAGGGACAGTGGTACCTACGGCAGTTGCTGGGCAGCGCCAACATCGATGCTCGGCAGCCGATGCGGTTTATGAGCGGAAGCCTGTCGCATCAGATCGAGCACCATCTTTTCCCCGATCTGCCGAGCAACCGCTACCCCGAGATCGCGGTGCGGGTGCGTGCGGTGTGCGAGAAGTACGACCTGCCCTACACCTCCGGGCCGTTCTTGGTGCAATACGCCAAGACCTGGCGAACCATCGCCAAACTGTCACTGCCGGACCGCTTTCTGCGCGACACCGCCGATGACGCACCGGAGACCCGCAGCGAGAAGATGTTCGCCGAGCTGGGCCCGGGGTTCACTCGCGTCGACCCGGTGACCGGTCGTCGCCGTGGGCTCAAGACCGCCATCTCCGCCGTGCGGGGTTGGCGTCGCGACAAGAAGGTCGGCCTGGCCGCCTGATCAGTGGTCGTGAGTGTGAATCTCACGACGGGACACGCCGCAAGTCGTCGTGAGATTCACACTCGGCGGTGTGGAAACGCGGAACTCGGCGGTGTGGAAACGCGGAACTCGGCGGTGTGGAAACGCGGAATCCGGCCGTGTGGAAACGCGGGATCAGCCCTCGCGCAGCACCGTGAGCAGTCGGCGCGCCGCCTCGACACGGCGTTGCGCCGCACCGGTCAGATTGTCCAGCGCGCATTCGGGATCGGCCGGCGGTCCCAGGTGACCGCAGCCGCGTGGACAGTCGCCGATGGCTTCGGCGAGGTCGGAGAACGCCAGCAGCACGTCATCGGGTGCAATGTGGGCTAGGCCGAACGAGCGGATACCCGGGGTGTCGATGACCCAGCCCGAGCCCTCCAATCGCAGCGCCACCGACTGAGTGGACGTGTGCCGCCCGCGACCGATGTCGGTGACCCGTCCGACGGCCCGATCAGCTTCCGGGACAAGACGATTGACCAATGTTGACTTGCCGACACCGGAGTGCCCTAGCAGCACCGTGACCTGGGATTCCAGTAGGGGAGCGACGGCGTCGAGCGGGTCGTCGCGGCCCGCGATGACCACCGTGAGATCCAGGTCGGCGAACTGGCTGGCGAAGGGCGCCGGATCGGCCAGGTCTGTTTTGGTCAGGCACAGAATCGGCGCCAGACCTCCGGCATAGGCGGCGATCAGCGCCCGCTCGACCAAACCGGTCCGCGGCGGGGGATCGGCCAACGCGACCACCATGAGTAGTTGGTCGGCGTTGGCGACCACCACCCGCTCGGTGGGGTCGGTGTCATCGGCAGTGCGCCGCAACACGGTTCGCCGCGGCCTGCGCCGGACGATCCGGGCCAGGGTGTCGGGTCGGCCGGACAGGTCGCCGACCACATCGACGCGGTCGCCGACCACGATCGGGGTACGCCCCAGCTCGCGGGCGCGCATCGCGGTGACCTGGACATCGGCCGGGCCGTCGGGTCCGTCGAGGACACAGCCCCAGCGGCCGCGGTCGACGCTGACCACCATGGCCGATTGGGCGTCGGCGTGCCCGGGACGGATTTTGGTGCGCGGCCGCGAGCCGCGGCCGGAGCGGACTTTGACGTCGGATTCGTCGTAGTCCTCCGGTTTCAAGCGCCGGCCCCTGCGTCGGCCAGCATGTCGGCCCACATTCGGGGGAATGCGGGCAGGGTCTTGGCGGTGGTGTCGATGTCCTCGACCTCGACACCGGGGACTCGAAGTCCGATGATCGCACCGGCGGTGGCCATCCGATGGTCGGCGTAGGAATGCCAGATTCCGCCGTGCAACGGGGTCGCGGTGATCAGCAGGCCGTCGGGGGTCTCGACGCTGTCGCCGCCCAGCCGGTTGATCTCGGTCGTCAGCGCCGCCAGTCGGTCGGTCTCGTGCCCGCGCAGATGCGCGATGCCGCTCAGCCGCGACACCGAGCCCGGGGCCGCCAGGGCAGCCAGTGCCGCCACTGTCGGGGTGAGCTCGCCGACGGCGCGCAGATCCACCTCGAAGCCGCCGTAGCTGCCCGGGCCCGCTACCTGCAGGTGCGCGTCGGCGTGGCTCACCCGGGCGCCGGTTGCGCTGAAGATCTCGATGATGGCGTCGCTGGGCTGTACGCCGACGGCTGGCCAGTCGGCGATGCGCACGCGGCCTCCGGTGACCACCGCGGCCGCCAGGAACGGGGTGGCGTTGGACAGGTCCGGTTCGATCTCCCAGTTCCGGGCCGTCGCCGTCGCCGGTGTGACCCGCCAGCGGTTCGGGGCGGCGTCGTCGACCTCGATTCCGGCCTGGCGCAGCATCGCGACCGTCATCGAGATGTGCGGGGCGGACGGCAGGGTAGTCCCGGTGTGCACCACGGTCAGTCCGTCGTCGAACGCCGCGGCGGCCAACAGCAGGCCGGAGACGAACTGCGAGGACGCGGAGGCGTCGATCGCCACCGTGCCGCCGGCGACGGAGCCCGAACCTTGGATCCCGAACGGCAGTCCGTCGCCGTCGACCGTTATGCCCAGGCTGCGCATCGCATCCAGCAGTGGCGCGATCGGCCGGGCCCGGGCCTGCTCGTCCCCGTCGAACGTGACGGTGACGGCGCCCAGCGCGGCCAACGGCGGCACGAACCGCAGCACGGTGCCGGCCAGGCCGCAGTTCAGCCGGATGTTCGGTTCGGGGTCGATCTTGCCGCTGACCGTTACGTGATGGGCCACTGCCTCGACCCGCAGGCCCAGGGCGCGCAGGGCGTCGAGCATCAGGTCGGTGTCGCGGCTGCGCAGGGCGCCCGAGAGGGTGGAAACACCACCGCCGCGTGCTGCGGCCAGCGCGGCCAGCACCAGGGCCCGATTGGTCTGCGACTTCGAGCCGGGCACGGTCACCGTCGCCTCGATGGGAGCGTTGGGCGTCGGTGCCGGCCAAGTCGTCACGGTTTCATCCTGCCAGCGCATGGCTCCGGAGCTGGTATCGGCGCTCGATAGGCTTCTTTGCCGGCCAGCTGCCCGGTATCACCCAACTGTTTACCCAGGATCATTAGTGTCTGCGGCATGGCTCTGGCCGCGGGCTCGATTTTTGCTGAGTACACCATCTTGAAACTGGTGGGTGCCGGCGGGATGGGCAAGGTTTACCTTGCGCAGCACCCCCGGCTGCCCCGACGCGAAGCGCTGAAGATTCTTCGTCGGTCCTTAAGCGCCGACGACGAGTACGAGGAGCGGTTTCGGCGGGAGGCCGAAGCCGCCGCCGTGCTGGTGCACCCGAACATCGTGCGCGTGCATGACCGCGGTGAATACCGGGGCCGACTGTGGCTGTCGATGGACTACATCGACGGTGAGACGCTCGGCGAGCTGATCACCCGCAAGTTCCCGGCCGGTATGCCGGCTCAGATCGTCATTCCGATCATCGCGAGCATCGCCGATGCCCTGGACTACGCCCATGGGCAGGGCGTGGTGCACCGTGACGTCAAGCCGAGCAACATCTTGGTGACCGAGGACGGCGACGACGTGCTGACCGCCGTGCTGGCCGACTTCGGCGTCGCCCGGCAACTGAGCGGCCCCACCGGGCTGACCGCCAGCAATCTCGCCATCGGAACCATTGCCTACGCCGCACCCGAACAACTGATGGGTGCCGAAGGTCTGGAACGCGCTGACCAGTACGCCTTGGCCGCCACCACCTTCCAGATGCTGACCGGGGCACCGCCGTATCAGCACGAGAACCCGGTGACGGTGATCAGCCACCACCTGAACACCCCGCCGCCGCTGCTCAGCGACCGGCGTCCCGAGCTGCAGCAGTTCGACGACGTGCTCGCCGCGGCGCTGGCCAAAGACCCCGCTGAGCGATTCCGGGACTGCTCGGATTTCGTTGCGGCCCTGGCCGAGCAGCTCGCCGACCCGGAGTCCGACGACGAGTCCGACTCCGCCAGGACGGTCGTGCGGGGCGTGCCGCGAGCCCTACCGGCACCTCCACCGAGCCGGCTGTCGAAACTGGCCCGACCCGCTGTCCTGGTGCCCTTGGGTCTTGCGGTGGTGGGATCGGTGGCGGCCCTCGTCCCGCGCCTGCTGGCCGAGGAGCCGGTCGACACGGCGGCGGTCGCCGCCGGGGGCGCACCCGCGGCAGCTGTGGCGCCGCCGCCCAAGGCGCCCGCGTTCGAGGGCACCTACCGCGTCGACGCCAACCGCGCCGGGGAGAAGTACAACGGCGTTCCCAACCCCGAACCGCCCAACGTGAGCACGTGGTGGGCGGTCAAGTCGGCCTGTGACGCCTCGGCGTGCACGGCGTCGGCGATGATGCTGGACGCGAAGGATCACCGGAAGACGGTGAAGACGCCTTCGGGCGGCAATGAATTGGCCCTGGAATTCACCGGCGACACCTGGCGGTCACAGCCGCAGACGGTGCAGACGCCGTGTATCGGGGTCGACGGCCGGCAGGACAGTCAGAGCACCACCCAGGTGCTCACCCTGGAGCCGACCATTCCGGGCGTCCTGCACGGCGCGATGGTTGCCACCGTGGACAGCAATGAGTGCGGCCAGCGCGGAGCTCAGATCTGGGTTCCGGTGGTAGCCAGCCGATTCGGTGACGTTCCCGCGGGGATCAACCCGTCCGTCGAGATGGCCAAGCCAACCAAGCCGGCCTGATCATCGCCTGATTGGCCGTCGCTTGGTCGACGCATTCCCGGGCAGCTCTGAAGGGCCCGACTGTGTAGCACTAAAAAATTAGAGTGCGCACTATTGAGCGCTCCATAGCTATGTTACTTTTCGAGTAATTCAAGGTTGCTCGACAGCTTTCGGGAACCTCCTGGACGTACCTGCCGCGCGTGGCTGGTCGTCGACCACCGCAAATGGGCCGAGCGGGCCGCCGGAAGGAGAACCCCGGTGAATCATGTACGCGGCGCCTTGGGCACTGTTGCCATCGCCGTTGTGGGTGCGGGATTGATCGCACCCACCGCGGCGGCTGCGCCGTCAACCGCTCTGCAGATTCCCGGATTGCGCCTGGCCGCCAATGACACTGCAACTCTGCCGCTGGGAGGCGGCACGGCGTTCATCATCGGCGGCAGCGGTCTGGCCACCCCCGGCCCGTCGTACGTGGACGCCGCTATGTCGCTGTATCTGGAGCCGCTCGGCTTCACCGGCACGACGCAGGTTGTCACGACACCAGAACAGCTCTACCCATTCTTGGGTCCCTTCGGCGGGACGCTGGATGAGTCACTGGCACAGGGTCAGCAGAACCTCTTTGACGCAATCATGGCTCAGTACCAGAACGGAGACCTGAGCGCCGAGAACCCCGCGGTGGTGTTCGGCTGGTCGCAGGGCGCGGTCATCGAGACGATGCTGCAATACCAGCTCGCGGACGCTGGGGTGCCCAGTGAATACGTGCATTTCGTGATGGTCGGTGACGTCAGCGCCCCCAACGGCGGCATGCTGGAGCGCTTCAATCTGCCCGATGATGCGCACCCGAGCCTTCCGAGCTTGGGTCTCACGTTCAGCGGGGCCGGAGCCTCTGATCTGTATCCGACCGAGGTCTACACCCACGAATACGACGGTTTCGCCGACTTTCCGCAATATCCGATCAACTTCTTGTCGGTCCTCAACTCCATTTTCGGCATTGCTTTCGACCACACCACCTATCTAGGGCTGACGGCCGATCAGATCAGTGATGCGATTCTGCTGCCGACGTCAGACGCTGACAGCTTGACCAACTACTACATGATTCCGGCCGGCGGGCTGGGACTTGACCCCGTGTGTTGGACACGCTCAATCCCAGGAATGTCCTGGGGGAAGCGAGATGATCCAACCCGATGGCAAGGAAAAATTACCCCGATGCTTACCCGTCCGCACGGGAAGCAAGTCTTCAATCAACAACCACTGCGCATCGGTGAGCAACTGAAACCGCGACATACTGAAAAGCTTCAGCCACAACACCCGAAATATTTGTCAGACACGCCCTAGTGTTCTCCGCTGCAGATTTGTTGAATATATTTGACGAGTGATTCGAGGATCTCTTCGGCGGTCTTGTTCCCGACGGACGGCTTCGGTTCGGAGTTCCAGTCGTGGATCCAATTCTTGATGTCATTCTGCAGTGCCGCAACGCTTTTGCGGACGTCGCGTCGCAGTAGCCGGCGAGCCGGTCGTTGACCGTGGGTAGTTTGTGGGCGGACCGGTTGTCCGGGTGCGCGTCCACCTCGTCGGCTACGGCCTTGTCGATGGCGAACAGCCACAGCCGCCGGCACGCGCAGCGCTGAAAAACGTGACGTGGCGCGCCACTGAACCAAAACCGATCACGCCAACCCGAGCCGGGGCCGGCAGACCGATTGCGGAATCTATCTACCGGCTGCAGTGCTCAGCCGTCAAATTGTGCGCCGATGAGCACTCGATGAGCCCCGAGGGCAAATCACTCTTCCAACCTGTCGGGACAGTACACGGCGCGGGCAACCGCCACGAAGTGGGCGCCCTGCAGCAGGGGCAGATTGTTGGAGTAGGAGTTTCTCACGCCGTCGACGGCTTCGCGTACGGTGTGGCCGTCTTGCATGTAAGCGCAGGCTCCCCTGGCGACATTGACTGCTTCGGGATCGTTCGGATGCGCGATACCGAGGCCGTCGAGCGCACGGAGGAACGTGTCGTCCGTCGCGCTGGTGACGTACACGTACGGATCATTTGGTGTGGCGTACGCGGGAGCCATTCCCATGCCGACCACGGCTGCTGCGCACGCCGAAGTCACAACCAGCACCGGTAGGGTCGGGAAACCGCGCCGCCACAACGGTATTTGGTGGCCGGTCTTGGTCTGCCGGCAATTCTCTTTCGACATTCCTTCGTCTCCTCAGTTTCTCGGTGCGGCGTCGGCATCGAGGTGGCAGCTGGTAACCCTGTGGCGCAAGCGCTTCCAGCTCCGGCGGCCTGCCTAGCACACTAGATGCTGCAGCCGGGCTGAGCTCCCCGCCGAAGTCAACCTTCGCGACTCTTTTCACTGAAGTTCACCTAAGGTGGCCGGTATTCACTCGCTGTTCATCAACACGCAATCTGATTGCGCGCTCGTCGGCTCGACCCGGCTACGGTGGCTGTCTTGTGGTCGCGCCGGTCGACACGTCGCATCGACGATCAGGCGGTGGGCCGGCCACATGCGAAACGCCCTGGTGTTGCGATCACACGGACCACTTGTGCCCGCGCTGCCAAGCCGGGCTACTGAATCGCCCCGGCAAGTCCGGAGACTCCGTTCCTTGGGAAGGATGGAGTCATGTCAGGGAGTACGTCGAAGAGGTACCCGGCCGAGTTGCGTGAGCGGGCGGTCCGAATGGTCGGCGAGATCAGGGCCGATCATGAGTCGGACTGGGCGGCAATGGGCAAGGTCGCCGAGCTGCTCGGAATCGGGACGCCAGAGACTGTGCGCAAGTGGTGTCGGCAGGCCGAAGTCGATGCGGGCCAGCGGCCCAGTGTCACCAGCGAGGAATCGGCGGAACTGAAACGGCTCAAGCGCGAGAACGCTGAGTTAAAACGCGCCAACGCGATCCTCAAGAGTGCCTCGGCTTTCTTCGCGGCCGAACTCGACCGGCCACTGCGCTGATCGTGCGCTACATCGACGAGCACGTCGGTGTCCGCCGCGACGATGCCGACGGGCCAGGTCTGCGCTGGGGTGTCGAGTCGATCTGCGCGCAGCTCACCGAGCTGGGTGCCAAGATCGCCCCCGCGACCTACTACGAACACCGCGCCCGCAGACCCACCAAGCAGGAGGTTCGCGACGCCGAACTGAGGCCGAGGATCCGTGCGGTGCACGCCGAGAACTACGGTGTCTACGGCGCCCGGAAGGTATGGCTGACGCTGAACCGTGAACGGCCCGAGGACGCACCACCGATCGCGCGCTGCACTGTGGAGCGGCTCATGGCCGAACTCGGCCTGGCCGGCGCGGTGCGCGGCAAGATCAAGCGAACCACGATCAGCGATCCGCGCACACCGAAGCCGCTGGATCTGGTGGATCGCAACTTCCGGCCGTTGGCTCCGAATCGCTTGTGGGTAGCCGATTTCACGTATGTCTCGACGTGGTCGGGCTGGTGCTACACGGCGTTCGTGATCGATGCCTACGCCCGGCGGATCCTGGGCTGGTCGGTAGCGACCACGATGACCAGCCAGCTCGTCGTTGACGCTGTCGAGCAGGCGATCTGGACGCGCCAGCGGGAAGGCAACGACCTGGCCGGGCTGGTTGCGCACCATGACCACGGAACCCAATACCTATCGGTGGCCTACTCCGAGCACCTAGGGCGTGTCTCCCATATCGGGAGATGTTTTGAGGTGATGCTGTCGGGGTGACGACGGCTTCGCGGTATCGGTTGTTCAATGACGCTCAGTGGGGGTTGATTTCGGGTCTGTTGCCTTCCAATGCGGGCAGGCGTGGTCATCCGTTCGGTGATGACCGGCGTGTGGTGGAAGGCATCGTCTACCGGTATCGGACCGGGATTCCGTGGCGGGATCTGCCGCGATCGGAGTTCGGGCCGTGGCAGACGGTGTGGAAACGTCACCGCCGCTACGCCGGCGATGGCACCTGGGATCGGGTGTTGATGACGCTGTTGGCGATGGCTGATGCCGAGGGCCGGTTGGACTGGACGGTGTCGGTGGATGCCACGATCAACCGCGCTTACCAGCACGCGACGAACACGACGCGCCCCGATCAGGACACAGGGGGCTGGGTCGAATTACACGAATCTGCCACTGTCTGAATGTGAACCCGCAGGTCACGGCATCGGGCGGTCGCGGGGTGGGTTGACCACCAAGATCCACACCGCCGTTGACGGCAACGGCCGCCCGCTGGCGGTGGTGGTCACCGGCGGGCAGCGCAACGACCAGGCGATGCTGGCCGGTGTGCTCGACGAGATCGTTGTACCCCGCCGTGGACGTGCTCGTTGCCGGCCCGATGCGGTGATCGTTGATCGCGCCTATTCCAGCGGGGCCGCCGACGAATGCTGCGCAGCCGCAAGATCACCACAGTCATCCCGCAGAAGAGCGATGAGATCGCCGCCCGGCAGCGTCGTGGCAGTGCCGGTGGCCGACCGCCATCGTTCGACGAAATCCGCTACAAGCAGCGCAATCTCGTCGAACGGTCATTCGCGCTACTCAAACAATGGCGCGGCCTGGCCACCCGGTACGACAAACTCGCCATCGTCTACCGCGCCGCCGTCGTGCTCAGCGCATGCATCACATGGACCCGCCATATGGGAGACATGCCCTAGCCACAGCCGGGATCAAGCCCTCGACTGGCGCGGTGGGTTCGTCGTATGACAACGCACTGGCCGAGTCCGTGATCGGGCTCTACAAGACCGAGCTGGTCAAGCCGCGGCGGCCCTGGAAGGGCTGCGACGACCTCGAGATCGCCACCGCCGAGTGGGTCGACTGGTTCAACCACCGCAGGCTCTACGAGTACTGCGGCGATATGCCGCCAGCGGAGCTGGAGGCCGCGCACTACGCTCAACAACCGACTTCGACACTCGTCGAGGTCTCAAACTAAGAAGTCTCCGGACATGCCGGGGCGATTCAAGCCCGCCAGTTGATCACCGTTTGGCGCGCGATGGAGAACCGGCGCGCGATCTCGACATGGGCGACACCATCGGCGATCAACAACACGATCCGCGCCCGCAGCGCCAGACCCGCCTTCGTGCTCGAGGACCGAACCCATTTCTCCAGTTCGACACGGTCACTGTCGGGCACTACCAACGGCGCTGCTCGCATACGCAATTCAACCAAACAACACCGCCCAATTACTTTAGGCGCGCGGCACTAGAACCCCAAACACCCCGCCGCGCCATGCAAAACCACAGGTCACAGGACTAACGATCCAGAAACCCGCGATCCATGTCCGAAGTCAGGTCCTAATTTGAAGCTCCCGTTCATGTCGGCTTCAGATTGTCGTCGCTGCCCAGTCAACTCGGGTGCCTAGCATCCCGCGAAGTATCGCGTTGCGAACTATCACGCCGCTTGGGCGAGGACGGTCGACCGCAGAAGGGGAGTCGCATGCTGGATTTCGGGGTGTTGCCGCCGGAGGTGACGTCGTCGCAGATTTATTCGGGCCCGGGGTCGGGTTCGATGATGGCGGCCGCGTCTGCTTGGGACGGCCTTGCATCGCAGCTGAATTTGTTTGCCGGCGGGTATGCCTCGATGATCTCGGCCCTGGAAGGCGATGCCTGGTCCGGCCCTGCCGCGAACGCGATGGTCGCGGCTGCCGTCCCGTATATCGACTGGGTGAAGACAACAGCGGGGCAGGCTGAGCAGGTCGCCAACCAAGCTCGGACGGCGGCGACCGCCTTCGAGACAGCGCACGCTTCGGTTGTGCCACCGGCCCTGGTAGCTGCCAACCGAGCTCAGCTGTCAAACCTGCTCGCCACCAACGTATTCGGTCAGAACGCGCCGCAGATCGCGGCCACTGATGCCCAATATGCGCAGATGTGGGCCCAGAACACCCAGGCGATGTACGGATACGCGGGATCGTCGTTGTCGGCGACGCGACTATCGACGTTCACCCAGCCGCCGGAGACCAGCAATCCGACCGCTCAGCCCAGCCAAGCGGTTGCGACCGCCGCCCAGTCCGCCGGTGCGGGCGCATCGCACGCTAACAGCCTCTCCCAGCTACTTTCGTCAGTGCCGCAACAGCTCTCCACAGCGGCGACTTCGGCCTCGTCGAGTTCGAGCACATCTACGTTGTTCGGCATGCCCGTGCCTTCGTCACTGCTCACGAGCCTGGGAAACCTCAACACCATCGACGGACCGATATCGTTTGCCGCCGCCATGGTTCGAACTGCCGCCAACTCGTCGGCCGCCGGCATGATTGCGTTCAGGCTCTTTGCTGACGCGGCAATTTATTCACCGCTGGCCGGATTGTCCGGCGCGATGTCGCCGGTCACCTTCAGCTCGGCGTCACTGGGCGCGGGGTTGGCTGGGGTGACCACATCGAGTGCAGCAGGCGTTCAGAGCGCGGTTTTGGCCAGTACCGGCGGTGCGGGTCTGATGGGCTCGCTGTCGGTGCCGTCCGCATGGGCGCAGGCAACTCCAGTGGCCACCGCGAGCGAGCAGCCCATGTGGTTGTCGGAGGTCGAGGCGTGGTGGGAGGACGGTGCACCCGCGAATCTGGATTCGAGATCGATGGCGCAGGTGGCCGCCGCGGCTGCCGCGGGAAGTCTGCTGATGCGTCCCGTTGTCGGTAAGGCATTACGTGTTCCACCACGCCGTTTCAAGATGTCGCGACCCTCTGCCGGTGGATGACTGTCTTTCTCTACGGCGTGACGTGGCAGCGCGCGATCTGACCGTTGCCTCCGAGGCGATTGTTAAAGGGGTTGGGCAACAGTGATGTTGGACTTTGCGGTGCTACCGCCTGAGGTCAATTCGGCCAGAATGTACGCTGGGCCCGGCTCGGTGCCGATGATGGCGGCCGCAACAGCGTGGGATGCAGTCGCCGGGCAACTGGAATTGTTTGCCTCCGGCTACTCCTCTACGGTGACAGATCTCCAGGGCCACCAATGGTCGGGGCTTGCTTCGGCTTCGATGGCCGCCGCAGCCGCACCTTATGTGACGTGGGCGAACACGACTGCCGTTCAGGCCGGGCATGCGGCGAGCCAGGCTCGCGCCGCAGCGGCAGCGTACGAGGCGGCGTTCGCGATGACTGTTCCCCCGCCGGCGATCGAAGCCAACCGGGCGTTGCTGGCGGCGCTGGTGGCCACTAACTTCTTCGGTCAGAATTTGCCGGCGATCGCTGCCACGGAGGCCCACTATTCCGAGATGTGGGCGCAGGACGCCGCCGCGATGTACGGCTATGCCGCCGCGTCGTTGCCGGCGGCCGCGGCCTTGGCGTCGTTCAAGGCGCCACCGCAGACCACCGATCCCGGCGGGCAAACCGCGCAGAACGCAGCGACGGCGCAGGCGGTGGGCTCAGCAACCGCGCATAAGATGCAACTCCTGACCCACGCGATATCAAATGTGTCGCATCAGATGCACAGCCTCTCGGTAGGGCAGTACTCGTCTCACTCCGCGGTGTCGACGGGATCGAGTTCGGCGCATGCAGCGGGTTCGTCGTCGGCGCATACCGCGGGCTCGTCCGGCTCGTCCGGCTCGTCACAGTATTACTACATTCACGACTGGCAGTCCTTCAAACAGTTTTACGACAATTTCAACACCGCAATAAATAAAAACTTCTATAACGGCGGCGTAACCCTGGGCGACCAGTTGGACTTCAACGCCACGATTCCCAAGGTAGTGAGCCATTACAGCCTGCCGAGGACGCCGCCGCTCCTCTACGCCTCTGACGCGCTGAGCTCGACAGGAGGAAACGGGCCGGTCGTGGTCAGCGCGGGCAGGGCGGCCTCGGTGGGTTCATTGTCGGTTCCCCGGGCCTGGTCATCGCCGTCTTTGACGAACGGCCAAACCCTGCTTGCGGCAAATCAAGTCACCCAGCAACCGCCGGAGGAGGTTCACCGCGGTGTGCCCGTCCATGCGGTGAAGCCCATGGCTGACCAGCCGCCGCCGGCCCTGGGGCCGGTGGGAGGCCACGGGCAACGCCACACTGGCAACGCTGTTATCCGCATGCGGGAGCGCCGGTTCCAGATGCCGCGGCCAACGGTCGGTGGATAGCGAAGCGTAGGTCGTCAGGGCTCGCGGGTAACGAATGCGAGCGAGGAAATGAGGATTCGGATGCTGGAATTCGGAATATTGCCACCGGAAATCACCTCGGTACGGATTTACTCCGGCCCTGGTTCGGAGTCGATGATAGTGGCCGCAGGAATCTGGGATGTCCTTGCTGCGCAGTTGGATTTGTTTGTGCGAGGCTATTCGTCGATCATCGCGGCTCTGGAAGGTGAGTCGTGGTCGGGTCCCGCTGCGACCGCGATGGTGACCGCGACTGCACCGTACTTACAGTGGGCGACGACAACAGGGATCAAGGCGGAGCAGACCGCCAGCCAGGCCCGCGCGGCTGCGGCCGCCTTTGAGGCAGCATACGCGGCTGTGGTGCCGCCGGCTGCGGTGGCGGCCAACCGCAGTCAGCTGTTGCATCTGATCGCGACCAACATATTGGGTCAGAACGCGAACCAGATCGCGGCCACCGAAGCTGATTACGCTGAGATGTGGGCGCAAGACACCCGCGCGATGGATTGCTATGCAGCCTCGGCATCGTCGGCGACCCAGCTGTCGCCATTCACGGAGTCGCCCCAGATGACCAACCTGGCCGGACAGTCCGCGACTGCGGCTTCCTCTGCTGCGAGTTCGGTTGCCCCGCACCTGCAAGCATTGTCGCAGCTGCTTTCGACTGTGCCGCAACAACTGGCGGCCGCAACTGCACCGAGTTCGGGCGCCGCCGCGCCGGCCGGTATACCGATACCGGAATCGTGGATCACGTTCCTCGACGATATCAATTACACGACCGGAATCCCCGACATTTGGGGGTTGGAGGTGATGCGTGATGTCGGTGCGGTCGGGAGCGCGATCCTCAATACGACCGGCTACTTGACCGATGGCGGCGGATTTGTGCAAGCCGGGGCTACGGAGAAGACATCGCCGACGGCGACTCCCGGGATTCTGGCCGGGGAAGCGGAGTCCTCGGTAGGGAGGGCAGTTGGGCGCTCGGTGCTTGTCAGCGTCGGCGAGGCGACCGCCGTGGGGCAGCTGTCGGCGCCTCCGGCATGGGCGAATGCGACCCCGATCGGCGGTGCGACCGACACTTCGCTGGCATCGTGGGGGGCCAAAGCGGTGTGGGAGGAGACTCCGAAGATGGGCACGGCAGGCACAGGGTTAGCGGCACCGATGGCTGCCGGAGCCGGTGGGGCGGCGGCCCGCAAAGTGGTGCGGCCCAGTGTCAGCGCCATCCTGCAGGTCATGCCTCCCCGGTACCAGGTGCCCCGCCATACCGCCGGTGGCTAGTGGTCCGTGCTTGAAATGGTTTGACGGTTTGCCTTCTTGAGGACCTCGTCGGCGGTTTTTGTCCAGACGAATGGGTGGGCGCGGTTGTTCCAGCCGGTGATGAATTTGCGGATCGCGGAGGTGAGCTCGCGGACGTTGCCGAAGGTGCCGCGTCGGATGGCTTGGCGTTCGATAATGCCGAACCAGACTTCGACGAGGTTGAGCCATGATGCCGAGGTCGGGGTGAAGTGCACCTGGACGCGTGGGTTTTCGGCGAGCCAGTCGCGGACCTCGACGCGCTTGTGGGCGGCGTAGTTGTCCATCACCAGGTGCAGTTGCTGGTCGGGGTAGGCGCGAGCGATATGTTTGAGGACGCGCAGAAATTCCTGATGGCGGTGCCGGTCCTGGCATAGTCCGGTGACCTGCCCGGTAGCGATCTCCAGCGCGGCGAACAGCGTCGTGGTGCCGTTGCGCACGTAGTCGTGAGTGCCCCGCTCCGGTCCGGTGATCCCGGCTGCATCGGCAGCATGGGCTGGGTGCGATCGAGTGCTTGGATCTGGGATTTCTCGTCGACGCAGAGCACGACAGCGTTCTCGGGCGGGTCAAGGTACAGCCCGACGACGTCGGTGACCTTGGCGACCAACTGCGGATCAGTGGAGAACTTGAAGGTCTCGACTCGCCACGGCTGGATGCCGTACTCACGCCACGCCTTGGCCACCGCCGAGAAACTGACTTTGAGGTGATCGGCCAGCAGCCGTGAACTCCAGTGCGTGACACCGAGTTTCTTTGGCGGCGGCACCAACGATCACCGCGGTCTGGCCGTCGGCGATCGTGCAAACCTGCGTGGTGCACCTGCTGCGGGCATCGATGCGCTACGCCTCCTACACCGACCGCCGCAAGATGGCCGCAGCGATGCGCCCGATCTACACCGCGGCCACCGAAGACGCTGCCAAGCTGGCACTGGAGGACTTCCGCACCCAGTGGGGCACCAAATCCCCCGGAGCACTCGCCGTCTGGGACCGTGCCTGGGCCGAGTTCACCCCGTTCCTGGCATTCCCGGTCGAAATCCGCAAGATCATCTACACCACCAACGCGATCGAATCGCTGAACTACCAGCTGCGCAAAGTCACCAAGGCCCGCGGCTCGTTCCCCTCAGATGCCGCGGCGATGAAACTGCTCTACCTGGCCATCCGCAACATCAACCAGAAACGAGGATCAACCACCGGAACCGCAACCTGGGGATGGACCCACGCCCTGAACTCCTTCGCCATCCAATTCCCCGACCGACTCCCACTCTAACCCAACAATCAACGGCCACAACCACTTACACAGTTACCTTGACAAGCCCGCACCAACGTCGCCGACACGATCGCACCGTGATCAAGCGTGCGGGGGCGCCCGGATCGGGGCAGGTCATCGAGGCCGGCGATTCCGGACTGCTCGTAGCGTGCCCGCCACGAGATCACCGTGGGGCGTGAAACTCCCGTGCGCGAAGCGATCTCGGTATTCGATACCCCGTCGGCGGCCAGCAGCACGATCCGCGCTCGCAACACCAAGCCCGCCGGCGCCGTCGTCGACCGCAGCAATGAGCCCAGTTTCGCCCGGTCGCCGTCACGCAATCCCAGTGGAGCAATCCGCATGCATGACTATCCCAAACATCGACCGTCAAACCATTTCAAGCACGGAAAACTAGGGCGTGTCTGACAAATGCGGTAGCCAGAGGGTGATTGCGCGCAGGACCGCTGCGCCGCGGTAGACCAGGGCGAGTTTGTCGTAGCGGGTGGCCAGCCCACGCCATTGCTTGACGGTGTTGAAGTTGCGTTCAACAACATTGCGGCCCTTGTAATCGTCGGCGTCGAAGGCCGGTGGTCGCCCGCCGGCCGAGCCACGGCGCTGGCGATTGGCGACCTGGTTCGATGGCTCCGGTATCACCGCACCGATGCGGCGTCGCCGCAGCATGGTGCGGATCGCGCGACTGGAATACGCCTTATCGCCGCGGACGCGATCAGGGCGGGNGGACAGCAGCGACAGGCCGGGCGGCGGGCCCCCCACCGCCGGTGCGGCCGACGCCCAGGCCAGCGGCACCGACAGGCCGCTGATCGAGGTCGCCGAGGCCAGGTTGGCCGAGACCGGCAGTGCGCCGGCCATCGCTGCCCGGAGCAATTCCTGGCCGACCTCGGCGGCACCCATCGCGTCGAACAGGAACGTTCCGAGCGCGTCGACGCCGAACGTGCCCATCGAGTCGACAGCCAGCTCGACCCCGGCGATGCCGAGCTCCATGGCGGGTTCGCCGATCAAGATTGCGTCGGCGCCGATTGCTTCGGCCACGGCCGACGAGGACTCCAGCGCCTGGGTCAGTGTGGTGATGACGCCCTCGCCGTGGCCCTCCGAGGTGGTGGCGGCCGCGTGCATGACGGCCGCTGACTGCGCCGACGCAGCGGTGGAGTTGGTGGTGTGCGGTGGTTGCCGGAACGGGCTCAGCCTGCCTGCGGCTGCGGCGCCGGCGGCGTAGCCGTACATGGCGGTGGCGTCCTGGGCCCACATCTCGTAGTAGTGGGCCTCGGTGGCCGCGATCGCGGGAGTGTTCTGTCCCAGGAAGTTGGTCGCGATCAGGGTCATCAGCAGGCTGCGGTTGGCGGCGATCACCGGTGGCGGCACGGTCATGGCGAACGCGGATTCGTAGGCGGTGGTGGCGGCGCGGGCTGCGATGGCGGTCTCCTCGGCCTGGATCGCGGCGGTGTGCAGCCATTGGGCGTACGGTGCTGCGGCGGCGGCCATTGCCCGCGCGCTGGGGCCCGTCCAACCGGAGCCCAGTTCGGTGAGCACTGAGGTGTAGGCCAGGCCCGCGGTGTGTAGCTCGGCGCCCAGCGCATCCCAGGACGACGCCGCGGCAAGCAAGGGGCCGGCGCCCGCGCCGGAATACATTCGGCCGGAGTTGATCTCCGGTGGCAACAATGCGAAATCCATCAGGTGCTACCGGCCGAGGAGGCGCTGCTTTTCCTGGGTGAACTCTTCTTCGGTGAGGATTCCGGCATCGCGCAGATCGGCCAGTTCCCGCAGCTCGCCGGAGATCCGGGTGATCGGCCCGTTCAACGGCCGCACCGGCGGCTTCGCCGGCTTCTCCGCTTGGTCGCGCTGTTTGACCAGGGCACGCGGCGCCCGCTTGGGGGCGGTTTTCGGGTTCGCGGTGCCAGCGCGGCCACGCCCTACGCCCGCGGTGGCCCGGCCGGCCAGTCCGGCGGCGCCGATGGCGGCCAGCGGCAGTGCCGATGCCCCGGCCGCGGTGGCCGGAAGTGCAGCTTGCGCGGCAGTCGGCAAGGCGCCGCCGACCTGCTGGATCACGGTGGTCGTCGGCGCCGCAGTGGCCCAGGCTTGTGGCACCGACAGCCCGCTGAGCGTGGCCGCTTCGCCCATTTCCGCGCCCACCGGAGTGATCGAGCTGGCCAGGACCATCTCCGGCAGTAGTTCGCTCTCGATCTCGCCGACGCCGATCAGGTCGATCCCGAAGGTGCCGGCCGCGTCCACGCCGAACGTACCGGCCGAGTCGATGACGAAGGTGCCGAACAGGCTGGAGGCCAACGCCAGGTAGGACGCCGCCAGTCCTGGCTCCATTGCCGCCGCCGAACCGATCGAACTCGTCAGCGTCGCATTCGATCCCGCTGCCGCCGATCCCGGCGCGCTGAGGCCCTGCAGGGCCTGGGTGATCGCGGAAGCCGCGGTATCGGCGTGGCTGCCCGCCGCGGTGGCAGTGGCCTGGCCGACCGCACCGGCGTGGTTCGCCGTCCCGGTGGGATTGGTGGTGCGCGGCGGCTGGGTGAACGGGACCAGCCTGGCGGCCGCAGCGGAGCTGGTGGCGTAGCCGTACATGGCGGTGGCGTCCTGGGCCCACATTTCGTAGTACTGGGCGTCGGTGGCCGCGATGGCGGCGGTGTTCTGACCCAGATAGTTGGTGGCAAGCAGCGACATCATCTGAGTGCGGTTGGCGGTGACCGCCGGGGGAGGCACGGTCATCGCGAACGCTGCGTCGTAGGCGGCGGCGGCCGTCCGGGCCGACGACGCGGTGTGTTCGGCCTGGGCAGCGGTGGCGTGCATCCACTGCGCGTACGGTGCCGCGGCGGCGGCCATTGCGGCGGCGCTGGGCCCGGCCCAGCCGGCGGACAGCTCATCAATCATCGAGTCGTAGGCCAGGCCCACGCTGTTCAGTTCGGCGGCCAGGGCGCTCCAGGCGGCGGCAGCGGCCATCAAGGGCTGTGCGCCCGCCCCTGAATACATCCGGCTCGAGTTGACCTCTGGCGGAAGCGTCGCGAAATCCATTGTCAGACAGTCCTGTTGGTAGTAGGCGTCATGGTGCCTCCTGAATTTCCGGTTCGCGCCGGTGCGATGGGCCGCCGGGCGCACTCGGTCACCGTGACCGTAAACAGTCAACTTGAAGTGAACCTGAAGAACGCGGCGGTGGGTGAAAGCCACGCCGGTCGGCTCTCCCCATCGTGGCGTGACGGTGTTATCAATGGACCATGGCCGATTCCCGGTCCGCCGACCGTCGCGGCGGTACTCCCTTCAGCGTGGGAACGCCGCGGGTTCTGGTTGTGGAGGACTCCGAGACCATCCGCGAGATGGTCAGCGAGGCGCTGGCCGATGCCGGCTACCTCACTGACACCCAGCCCGACGGCGAGGGGTTGGAAGAGGTGCTGGATGGATTCCGGCCGGATCTGGTGGTACTCGACGTCATGCTGCCCGGCCGTGATGGCTTCGCCCTGATGGACGTGGTCCTGCGCTGGGGCGAGGTGGGCGTGGTGCTGCTTACCGCACGCGACGGCCTGCCCGACCGGCTGCGCGGCCTCAACGGCGGCGCCGATGACTACGTGGTGAAGCCGTTCGAGCTCGCCGAACTGGTCTCGCGGGTCGGTGCGGTGCTGCGCCGGCGGGGCCGGTTGCCGGCGGCCGTGCAGTTCGGCGATCTCATGGTCGATGTGGACGCTGGAGTGGCCTCCCGTTCGGGCACCCCGCTGGGTCTGACCGCCACCGAGCTGCGCGTGCTCGTCTACCTTGTCGAACAACGCGGCCGCATCGTCAGCAGTGCACAGATCCTCAATGCGGTGTGGGGCTATGAGGCCTACGACCCGAATCTGGCCCAGGTCCACATCAGTGGGCTGAGGCAGAAGCTCGAGGCGCACGGACCACGGATTCTGCATACGGTGCGCGGGATCGGCTACCGGCTGGAACTTTCGGGTTCATGACCGCCACCCCCTCGCTGCGCCGCCGCCTGACGCTGATGGTGCTGGCGCTGCTGGTCATGCTGATGTTGGCGATGGGGCTGGTGATCAATGCCACCTTGACCGCATTTGCGACGCGCAGCGTGCACGAGCGACTGGCAGCGGCGACCGCGCGGGCGGATTCTTTGATGGCGCTGGGAATCTCGGCGGAACAGATGTCGGAGCAACTCAACGGCGGCATCATCGCCGCCCTGGTGGTCGCCGCCGATGGCACCAGCTACGGTGACCCCGCGATCGAGCCCGACGCCACCACCGGATCGAAGATTGCGGCCCCGCCGCTGGAGCCCGACGACACCGCGACGGTCCTGGTGCATCCCCTGGCCAATGGTGATCGGGTGATCCTGGTCGCCGACACCACGGAGTCTGACGAGACGCTGCGCCGATTGCGGCGTTTGATGATCGAGGCCGGTCTAGGGACCTTGCTGCTCGCCTCGACCCTGCTGGCCGGGGCGAGTCGTGCGCTGCTCGCGCCGCTGGATCGTCTTACCGATCTGGCCCACGACATCACCACCGGGGACCGGGGCCGGCGACTGCGCCCCGACCGCCCCAAGACCGAGTTGGGCCGGGCGGCAGAAGCTTTCGACGACATGCTCGACGAATTGGAGGACTCCGAGAAGCGGGCGCAGCACGCCGCACAGGGCGCGCAGCGAGCGGAAGCGGCGGTACGGCGTTTTCTGGCCGACGCTGCCCATGAGCTGCGCACCCCGATAGCGGGAATGCAGGCTGCCGCGGAGCAGATTGCCGGAAACGTCAGTGTGCGTGTCGGCCAGTCCGTCAGCGAGGACGCCATCTCACCCGAGTTACTTCGCCAGCATCGTCGCGCCAGCCTGCTGTTGACCGAAGCACGGCGAGCGACCCGGCTGGTTACCGACATGCTGGACTTGAGCTATATCGATGCTGGATTGCCGTTGGAGCTCAAAGACATCGACCTGATCGGGATTGTCGATACCCAACTGGATCGGGCGGCGCTGCTCGCCCCGCAACTGCGGATCGGGCGTACTGGCCTGGACTCGGTGACTGCCCGGGTCGACCCCACGCGAGTCGCGCAGATTCTGTCCAACCTGCTCGACAACGCGCGCCGCTACACGCCGCCCGGTGGGCAGATCACCGTTGACGTCGGTGAAGGCAGCGGTGGTGTCGCAGTGGTCGTCACCGACACCGGCATCGGTGTGCGCTCCGAGGACGCCGAGCGGATCTTCGATCGGCTGGTGCGCCTGGACAGCGCCCGCGGCCGCGACCACGGTGGGGCGGGACTGGGGCTACCGATCGCCCGGGCGCTGGCCGTCGCGCACGGCGGGAGCCTGACGTGTGTTCCCCACGATGGGGGCGCCTGCTTCAGGCTGGTCATCCCCGCGAGTTCCGGCGCGGCGCGGCCGGGCGGCTAACTGCGCCGCAGCAGGGGTTGTCAGCTGTTGTGTGGTGAGTGGTCGGTAGTTGTCGGTGGTGTGCTGTAGGAACAGGTGTATGAATCTTGCGGCGTGGGCTGAGCGCAACGGTGTTGCGCGGGTGACCGCGTGTCGCTGGTTNTGGTTCCCTTCGTCGAAGACTTGCCACGCTTGCGGGCATGTTCAGGACATCGGCTGGGCAGAACACTGGACCTGTGATCGCGCTGGCGGCGGTTGCGGGACTCACCAACGCGACGATTGCGCCGCGATCAACCTCGCACGCTACGAGGAACCCGATAGCGTCGTCGGCCCAGTTGGGGCCGCCGTCAAGCGTGGAGCCGACCGTAAGACCGGGCCACGCCCGGCTGGTGGCCGTGAAGCGCGGAAGGGACCCGGCCACCCGGCCGGGAAACAACCCCGAGACGGGGTGCGAGTCGCGTGACCACTAAAGATCACTCACTCGCAACGGGTTGGGTGCTGCACCGGAATGCGCCGCCTAGCGACCGGCTGATTCCGAACTCGACGTACTCGACCGTGACGCCACGGTGTTCCAGTTGCTCGCCGACGTTACTGAAGGCCGGATCGGTGACATAGACGTCGGGGGAGATCGGCAACCCGTTGGTGGCCAGATCCTTGGCCTGCGATAGCGAAACCGGAATCCGATCCCAGCACTTCAGCGCGGCCGGAACCCCGTCGAGCAGCGCTTCTTCGCACACGACCAGCAGGCCGTCCCGGATCAAACCGAGCGCGCAGTCCAAGTGCAAGATGTCCGGGACCAACCGGACCACCTCAACGGTGTAGCCCCGCGCGGCGAGCAGCTTGTCCAGCCAACGCGCTCCGAGTTCATTCGACGCAAGACCCGATGTTCCCACGAAGACATGCCGGCCGAGGACCAGGACATCGCCGCCCTCGAGGAACGGTCCGGGCCCCAACGTCGCGTCGTCGTCGGCGGCGATCTCGGGAGCCGGCACGGCGACATAATCGCAAGGCGCCGGATACACCCGCTCGCGCAGGATGTCGCGGACCGGAAAAACCTCACGACGGCGATGCCGAAACCGAAGGGAGCCCTCGATCACGACATCACCGATGGTGAAAAACGGGTCGCGCACAAAGAAATTGGCGTAACCGTCGGATCCGGCTGCGGCCTTCTCGGCCGCGGTCAACATCCGCGGCCGCAGCACCTCCACACCGTAGCGGTGCAACACCGACTCGAAGTTGCGGCGTTCCTGCAGCCACAGCCGCTGTCGCTGCGGGAAGGCCGCACCGAAATCCTTTCCGGCGACGACATTTTCGGTCGACCCTGGAGCAGGGAAACCCAACTCGGAATCCGAGATGTCTTCCGGCAGAGCCAGTTCGGACTGGGCGAGCAGCACGGTGCGCAGCGGCGCGAACTCGCTTTCGACGAAGACCTCGGTCACCGACGCCTCGCCGCTAGGGCTGCAGGTATCCCGGCGGGTTGACGGTGTCGACCCACAGGTCCACGCCCAGGTCACTGCCGGGCACACAGTCATAGACCGACAGATCGGTGACGCCGGAGTCCACCAGCACGTCCTCGCACAGCAGGGAGTTGCCGGTGTATTCGCGGGCCGGCCTGGTCACGATGGCGTACGCGGCGTCGGCGTAGATGTCGGGGGTGCGGGAGCGGGCCATCGCCTCGTCGCCGCCGAGCAGGTTCTGCACCGCCGCGGTCGCGATCATGGTGCGCGGCCACAGCGTGTTGGAGGCGATGCCGTGCCCGCGGAGCTCCTCGGCCATACCGAGCGCGCACAGGGTCATCCCGAACTTGGCCATCATGTAGGCGGTGGGTTTGAGCCATTGGGGCTCCAGCCGGATCGGCGGGGACAGCGTCAGGATGTGCGGATTGTCGCGGCCGATCATGTGCGGGATGCAGGCCTGCGACACCGCGTAGGTGCCGCGCACCTCGATGCCGTTCATCAGGTCAAAGCGCTTCAATGGCACCTCGAGGATCGAACCGAGGTTGATCGCTGAGGCGTTGTTCACGCAGATGTCGATGGCGCCGAACCGTTCGACGGCGGTGGCCACCGCCCCTGCCACGGAGTCTCCGTCACGGATGTCGCCGACGATCGGCAGCGCCTGGCCGCCGGCCTCTTCGATTTCCGCGGCGGCGGTGTAGATCGTGCCGTCGAGCTTGGGGTGGGGTTCGGCGGTCTTGGCGATCAGCGCGATGTTGGCGCCGTCGCGGGCGGCCCGCTTGGCGATCGCCAGGCCGATGCCACGGCTGGCACCCGAAATGAACATGGTTTTACCGGAGAGAGGGCCTGAGTTGGGCATGGCTGTCAGCCTATGCCGCGGCGGCCATGGTGGTGGTGCTCCGGGGGATGTTTTCGTCCTCGACCTGGCACTGGAAGCTAGCCCGCGGTGGCGCCGTGGCGCACCAGCGCGTCCAGTGTGAAACGGGTCTGTAGCCCGATGTATTCATCGAGGGTGTACAGCTCGCCGAAGTGCCAGCGCTTGAGCGCCCAACCATGTGCGAGCAGCATGATGTCGAAAACGATGAGGTCGACGTCGACGTCGTGGAAAGCTCCGGCAGCGATCCCAGCCTCGACGACGGCGCGAAGTGGTGCGGCGCTCGCGATCTCGAGTTCCTTGATCTTGGCCCGCCCCGCCGAGTCCAGGGTGCGGCTTTCCCGGTAGGTCAGCACCACCGCGTCTAGGTTTTCATCGACGATTTCGATATAGCGCCGGATGCCGGCTGTCAGCTGCTGGATGGGGTCGTCGCCGGCCTCGGCGATGACGGGGGAGAGCTGATCGCTGAAGGCGTCCTGGATCCGCACGATGGTCGCCAGCAGCAGGTCTTCCTTGCCGGAAAAGTACTTGTAGATCAGGCCGACGCTCACGTCGGCCGCAGTAGCCAGGTCCTGCATCGACATCTGGTGGAACCCGGTCTTCTGCATGACTTTGACTGCCGCATCAAGGATCTGACGACGCCGCGAATCGGTTCGGGCTGCGCGTACCGCCTCCTCGACGGGCAGTTGACCGTAATCGATGGTCAAGGCGTGCTCTCCTATCGGCGAAATCAGATTCCCAGGTCCTTGGCGATGATCGTCTTCATGATCTCGTTGGTGCCGCCGTAGATGGTCTGGATGCGGGCGTCGACGAAGGCCCGCGAAACCGGGTATTCGCGCATGTAACCGTAACCGCCGAACAGTTGCAGGCAACGATCCGCGGTGCGCACTTGCAGGTCGGTCGTCCACCACTTCAGCTTGGCGGCTCGGCCCGCGGTCAGGTCGCCCGCCAGGTGCTCGGCGATGCAGTCGTCGAGGAATGTCCGGGCGATGTCGAGTTCGGTGGCAACCTCGGCGAGCACGAACTGGGTGTTCTGAAAACCCGCGATCGGCGAACCGAACGCGTGGCGCTGCTTCACGTAGTCCAGCGTCTCGTGCAGCACGCCCTCGGCGGCCGCGACTGCGCCGACTCCCAACGACAGCCGCTCCTGCGGCAGGTTGTGGACCAGTTGGAAGAAGCCCTGTCCCTCCTCGCCGAGCAGGTTTGCCGCTGGCACCCGCAGATCGGTGAAGGTCAGTTCGCTGGTGTCCTGGGCGTGTAGGCCGATCTTCTCCAGATTGCGGCCGCGGTGGAAGCCCGGCGTGTCCGCTTCGACCACCAGCAGCGACAGCCCGCGGTGCCGGTCTTCACCGGTGCGCACCGCAACGACGAACAGATCACCGGTTTGGCCGTTGGAGATGAAGGTCTTCGCGCCGTTGACGACGTAATGTTCGCCATCACGACGCGCCGTGGTGCGAATGCCCGCGAGGTCGCTGCCGGTGCCGGGCTCGGTCATCGCGATACCGAGCACCGTCTCGCCGGTGACCACCCCAGGTAGCCAGCGCTCCTGCTGCTCGGGCGTGGTGAGGTCGGTCAGGTAGGGCAGCACCACGTCGTTCTGCAGGGAGAACGCGATCGCTTCGGCAGCCGCCCCGGCTCGCTGCAGTTCTTCGATCACGATGGCGTGGTAGCGGAAGTCGTGCACGCCCGGGCCGCCGAATTCCTCGGCCACCGGGAAGCCCAGCAGGCCCAGGCGGCCGGCCTCAATGAATAGTGCCCGGTCCCAGCAGCCGGATCGCTCCCGGTTCTCGTGGGCCCCGACGACGCTTTTCTGCACGAATTCTGTGACCATCTCCCGGAATTGCCGGTGCTCGGGGCCGTACCGCAGCTTGGTCGCCATCGCTCAGCCCGCCATGGTCAGACCACCGCTGACGCTGATCACCTGACCGGTAATGAACGACGCGGCATCGGAGGCGAAGAACAGCACCGGGGCGGCGACTTCCTCGGGCCGAGCCAACCGGCGGAACGGGATCGCCTTGACCAGAGCCTCTTTCAGTTTCTCGGGCTGAGCCGCGAACAGCGGGGTGTCGGTGGGCCCCGGACACACGCAGTTGACGGTTATCGCGTGCCGGGCCATCTCCCGCGCCAGTGACTTGGTCAGCGCGATCACCCCGCCCTTGGCGCCGGCGTAGATGCTTTCGCCCGCACTGCCGACCCGCCCGGCGTCGCTGGCCAAATTGATGACGCGTCCACCGCGGCCCGCCTCGATCATGCCCGGCAGGAATGCACTGCAGACGTGAACCGGACCCAGATAGTTGATCGCCACCACCTTCTCAGCGAATTCCGTTGTTGCGTTGAGAAATTGGTCGGTACGGTCCCACCCGGCCGCGTTGACCACCACCGTTGGCACCCCGATCTTCGCGTGCGCGCGGTCACGTAACGCGTCGACCTGCGCGCGATCGGCGACGTCGACCGGCAATGCCGTGATCAGCTCGGGCTGTCGGGCGGCGGTCGCCGCGGCCGCGGCGAGGTCGAGATCGGCAGCGATCACTCGATCACCCTGTGCGGCGAACGCCAGGGTGATCGCCTTGCCGATACCGGATCCGGCTCCGGTGACCAACGCGAGGGCATTGCTCATGGCGTAGTCCTGTCCTGGTCGACGTCAGGCCGTGATGAACTGGCCGAAGTTGGCGGGACGCTTCTCGGCGAACGCCGCGGCGCCCTCCCTGCCCTCGTCGGTATGCACAAAGATCTCCAGCGCCGACATCGCCAGGTTGCTCAGACCGGCTTGGTGATCGGTGTCGGCGTTGAAGGACTGTTTGAGGAAGCGCAGTGCGGTCGGGCTCTTTTCGGCGATCTCGGCGGCGATCGCCTTGGCCTCGTCGAGGAGTCGCTCGGCCGGGACCACCCAGTTCACCAGACCCCAGCGTTCGGCGGTGGCGGCGTCGTACTGCCGGCACAGGTACCAGAGTTCCCGGGCGCGCTTCTCGCCGACGACGCGGGCCAGGTACGCCGAGCCGAATCCGGCGTCGAAGGATCCGACCCGGGGGCCGGCCTGACCGAACTTGGCGGTCTCCGAAGCTATCGACAGGTCGCACAGCACGTGCAGCACGTGGCCACCGCCGATGGCGACGCCGTTGACCGCGGCGATCACCGGCTTGGGAACATCGCGAATCACCTTGTGCAAGTAGCCGATCTCGAACATGCCGCTTTCGGTGGGTCCGTAATCACCGGTCTCGGCGCGCTGCTTGACGTCGCCGCCGGTGCAGAAAGCCTTCTCGCCGGCTCCGGTGAGGATAATGGCCGCAACCCGGGTATCGGCCCAGGCTGCGCGGAACGCCTTGATCATTTCCTCCACGGTTTGACCGCGGAAGGCGTTGTAACGGTGCGGGCGGTTGATCGTGATGACGGCAGCGGGGCCGTCGACCTCATAGGTGATGTCGTCGAAGTCGGGCACGGGGTCTCCTGGGTCAGCGATTGCGGGTCGGCGAACGTTCGGTGAGGTTGTATTCATAATGAATGAATGACAATTCAATTTTGCTGAATGTAGGTTCCGATCCGTTGGTGCGTCAAGTGCAGCTCGGCCGGGTATTGAGCCCAGGTGAGGGTGGTTCTCATCGGTTCGATTTGCAGAGCGAGCGTTTCTGCGGCGGGGGCGGGCTTACGACGTAAACTCACCAGCAGTGGACACCGAGTCTCGTGGTCCGCTGCGAGGCGGTCCGGATGACTACCACGCCTGGGCTGGGTCGGCTGATCGTCTTGTCGGTGCAGTGAAAAAAGGGTGGTCCACGTGGATATCGATGGTTCCGGTGCTCGGCGTCGGCTGGGCGAGGCCGAGTTGCCCGACGACGTCGGTGGTTTCGACGGCCCGCGCTCGTTGTCGCAGCTGAGCCGCGACGGCATCTTGGAAGCGGCCATCGACTTCATTGATCGCCAGGGCCTGTCGAAATTGACGATGCGTGCCCTGGGCGCGGCCTGCGGGGTCGAGGCGATGGCGCTCTACCGTTACGTGCACGGCCGTGGCGACCTGCTCAGCGGCGTCGTGGACCACATCATCGACCGGCTCTACGCCGATCAACTTGCGGCGCGGCGTCAGGAAGACGGCTGGCAGGACTACCTCATGCGGCTGGCGCACGGGGTACGCCAGATCGCACTCGACCATCCGGAGGTCTTTCCGCTGGTCGCCACCCAGGCGCCGGAGGCGCCGTGGGTTCGGCCGCCGCTGCGCAGTCTGCGCTGGATGGAGAGCTTCCTGGACACGTTGATCTCCTACGGATTCGACGACGACGCCGCGGTGGCGGCCTACCGCTCTTACACGACATTCCTGATCGGTCACCTGCTGTTGGAAGTGTCTGCCCGCGGCGCCGAACTGCACCCCGACGAGGTCCTCCTCGATGACAAGGTTGAGCGTCCCGGCCGCGACCTCACCGACTACCCGAACCTGCGGCGCCTGCAGCCGATGTTGTCGCAGGACCGCAGCACCGCCGAGTTCGAAGAGGCGCTGGAGACGATGCTCGACCGGATCGAACTGCTGCTCGCCCGGCGCTGAGGCGATTGGCGCTCCCCGGTGTGTTTACGTTGTAAACAGCGGGGGTATGTCTCGCGGTGTAACGCCACACGAGGGAGGGCTGCACGATGGGACTGGCAGACAAAGCCAAAAACGCCGCACAGGATGTCGCGGGCAAGGCCAAAGAGGCCGCGGGCAAGGTCACTGGGGATGACGACCTCAGAAATGAGGGCAAGGCTGACCAGGGGAAATCGAGCCTGAAGAAGGCCGGCGAGAACATCAAAGACGCCTTCAAGGACTAACAAGCGGGAACACCGCCCCGCGCGCCGACTGCGGCGCGCGGGGCGGTGGTGCGTTCGGGGCATGGGTCGGCTGCAGCGGTACGCAACGCGGACCACGAAGCCGCCGCGACAAGGTTTACAACGTAAACAAACCGGCGTAGCTTCGACGACATGCTGTTCGGTTTACGGCGTAAACTCAGTCGTTGCGCGGTTTGGCGCCGCAACACGGTCGGATCGGAACGGGCGGAAGCGGTTCCGGCTCTGACCGTCATGATGGCGGCCGGTGGCTTCATTGCCCAGGCCTGCGTGGACGAGGCCTTCGTCGCCCCGGCGGGTCTTGCGGAAGACGAGCTGCGCGTCCTGGTGGAGCGTCGCGGGTCAGCGCTGCTGGTGCACGCGGGCGGCAGCGTCGACGCGTCCAACATCGCCGTCTGGCGGCGCCTGGTCGGCGAGGCCGCGGCGGCGGCGACAGCGCCCGGACCGCTGATTATCGATGCCAGTGGACTCGAATTCATGGGAATCTGCGCATTCGCGGTACTGGTCGAGGAAGCAGCCAGATGCCGCCGGCGTGGCATCCGGCTCTGCCTGGTCAGCGACCAGCACATCACCGCCCGGGTGGTGAAGGCCGCAGGTCTGGATGCCGAATTGTCGTTCGCCGCGACGGTCGGCGACGTACCGTGTGGCGATCCCGGTCCGGTCCTAGACAGCTGAACGGTGACGACCGCGGTCAGTGTGCCTGAATGTCCGCGGTGATCGCACCGGTCAACCGGATCAGATCCGCGGGCGCTAGCGCCACGTCCCAGCCGCGTTGCCCCGCACTGCACAGCAACCGGTCAAAGCCCAGCGCCGAGGCGTCCACCACGGTCGGCAAGGCTTTGCGCTGTCCGAGTGGCGAGATCCCGCCCAGCACGTAACCGGTCGCCCGTTGTGCCGCCGCCGGGTCGGCCATTGCGGCCTTAGGCGCCCCCAGCGCAGCGGCGACCGCCTTGAACGACAGCTTCGCCGGCACCGGCAGCACCGCGACCGCTAGCCCGCGGGGGACAGCGACTACCAGCGTCTTGAAGATCTGCTCGGGCCGCACGCCGTCCGGCCCCTCGGTCGCGAGCTGCTCGACCGCTTCGGCTCCGAAAGCGCGCTGGTCCGGCTCATGCTGGTATCGCAGCACCTCATAGGGCACCTGCGCGGCTATCAGGGCCGCGATAGCTCGGGTTGCCGCGCGACTCACCGCGCCAGCATACGGCCGGGAAATAGCTCCAGGGCTGACGCTGTTGAGTAGGGCAGTTCATGTGGTCGCTGTGCCAAGCCGTCGATCACGGCCCTAGGATCGGAAAGGAGTCGCCGATGTCAACGGCGATCGGTCTGCTGGAACGCGAGCTATCGGCTGGGCTGGTTGTGGGCACCGCGACAGAAGGGACAGCGGCGATCGAGATGGCTGACGGCGAGAGTGCGTCCGGTACCGAAACCGAAGCTTCGACAGAAGCCAAGGCGCCGGTGCGTTCCGATGAGACCGACGAGCAGCTGACCGCTCGTTTCGAACGCGACGCGATCCCCATGCTCGATCAGCTCTACGGCGGTGCGTTGCGCATGACGCGCAATCCCGCCGACGCTGAGGACCTGCTGCAGGAGACCATGGTCAAGGCCTATGCCGGGTTCCGCTCGTTTCGGGAGGGCACCAACCTCAAGGCGTGGCTGTACCGCATCCTGACCAACACCTACATCAACAGCTACCGCAAGAAGCAACGTACGCCCGCTGAATACCCGACGGATGAGATCACCGACTGGCAGCTGGCGGCCAGCGCCGAACACTCTTCGACGGGGCTGCGCTCGGCGGAGGTGGAGGCGCTGGAGTCGCTGCCTGACACCGAGATCAAAGAGGCGCTGCAGCAGCTTCCCGAAGAGTTCCGGATGGCGGTGTACTACGCCGACGTCGAGGGATTCCCGTACAAGGAGATCGCCGAGATCATGGATACGCCGATCGGCACGGTGATGTCGCGTTTGCACCGAGGCAGGCGACAGTTGCGCAGTCTGCTGGCCGATGTAGCCCGCGACCGCGGCTTCATTCGCGACGGCCAGGCTCCCGAGGAGGTGTCGTCGTGACCGAGCACTCGCGGGACTGCAACACGCCGCCGGCTGCTGGTGGATCCGAGGCCAACTGTTCTGAGGTGATCGCCGAAGTTTGGACGCTGCTGGACGGCGAATGCACGGCGGAGACCAAGGCCAAACTGCGCCAGCACCTTGAGGAGTGCCCGGGCTGCCTGCGGCACTACGGGGTCGAGGAACGGATCAAGGCGTTGATCGCCCGCAAGTGCAGTGGTGACAAGGCCCCGCGGGGTCTCTACGAAAGGGTGCGGCTAGAGATCAGCCGGACCACCATCATCCACCGCGAGAGCTAAGCCGGGGTCAGGCGGGTCGCCGTCATGGCCCAGACATTAGGTGCTAACCGCAGCAAGCCCGGCCTAAGGCCGGGCTTGCGATCAGCTCTACTGGTGAGGCTGAACTAAACGCTCTAGGCGTTGGGTCGCTTGCCGTGGTTGGCTTTGCTGTGCTTGCGATCGCGCTTCTTGCGGCCACGTTTTGCCATGATTGGCCCTCCTAGCAGGTATTCCGGCTGGTAAGTGTCTCACACCGCCGGGTGTGGCGCGGTGGCGGGGCCTGGAATCGGCCCCGCCACCGCAGTTACCGCGCCTCAGTGAAAGCTGCGCGCGCCCGCCAGGGTCTGCGGCACGAGTGCTGGCGGGGTCGGCGGGGCCGGCGGGGTCGCCAGTGCGGGTGCCCCGGGCACGGGTGCCCCGGACATGGGCGTGCCGGGCGGCGTCAGTGAGCTGACGTCGGTCGGCATGATCGAACCCACTCCGGGCACCACTTTGTTGAGCATGCCGTTGAGGGCCTGCAGGAAGGAGTTCGCGGCGTTCACGCCTGCCGCTGAGCCTCCGGCGGCCGATCCGGGCACGCCGAGCGGGGCGGGGGTACCGAGGGGGGTCGGAATCGGCATGGGGTCATCGACTAGTGCCGGGGCCGCATGGGCGGACGCGACACCGAATCCCAGCGTCGCCAGCGTCATCGCGGCGGCGCAGATCAGGGTCAGCCGCACACGCGGCTGGGCAAGATGATTTTCAAACAACGCGCTACTCCTCAAGTTCGATCTCGACTTGTGCCGCGTCACGGCGATTTCGTCACGCGTTCAAAACACTCAAGTAACGGTGCTATGCAATTGTCACAACAGAAACACGACATGATCACGGATCGAACTCTCTAGGTCCTCTTATTTATCTTGGAGTTCGCTTACCCGAGCGCCCTGCCCGATGGCCGGCCGCGTTGTGGTTCGATAGGGACCTAGCTTTTTTTGATGTACGTAATCGTTGACTGGGTGATGAACGAGGTGAAGATGGCCGAGGACGTTCGCGCGGAGATCGTGGCCAGCGTGCTCGAAGTCGTGGTCCACGAGGGCGACCAGATCAACGAGGGCGACACTGTGGTCCTGCTGGAGTCGATGAAGATGGAGATCCCGGTGCTGGCCGAGACTGCGGGCACCATCAGCAAGGTGGCCGTGCAGGTCGGCGACGTGATTCAGGCCGGCGACCTGATCGCCGTGATCAGCTGATCGGTACCGCTGTGACCGGCGCAAGCTAGCCGATGTCCACCCTCGGTGACCTGCTTGCCGAACACACCGTTTTGCCCGGCAGTGCGGTGGACCATCTGCATGCCGTGGTCGGGGAGTGGCAACTGCTCGCGGACCTGTCGTTCGCCGACTACCTGATGTGGGTGCGCCGCGACCCCGACGCCGACGGCGCACTGGTGTGCGTGGCGCAATGCCGGCCCAATACCGCTCCCACGGTGCTGCTCAGCGACGCCGTCGGCACCGTCGTCGTTCCGGACTGGATGCCGCTGGCGGTCGCGGCGTTCGAGTCGGGAACGATTTGGCGGGAGGGTTCGGAAGGCGCTGCCGGACAACGCAATATGGAAGCGGTACCGGTACGGCACGGTGGCCGGATAGTGGCCGTGCTGACCCACCAGACCGCATTGACGGGCGGCCGGGAGTCCAGCAGATTGGAGGCCGCGTACCTGGACTGCGCCGCGGATCTGCTGCACATGATTTCCGAGGGCACCTTCCCCGACGTCGGCGACATCGCGGTGTCGCGGTCGAGTCCGCGGGTGGGCGACGGCTTTATCCGGCTGGCCGTTGATGGCACAGTCCGTTACGCCAGCCCGAACGCGGTGTCGGCCTACCACCGCATGGGTCTGGCCGCCGAGCTGGCCGGTCACGACCTGGTTGCCGTCACCCGGCCGCTGATCTCCGACCCGTTCGAGGCGCACGAGTTGGCCGAGCACGTGCGTGAATCGCTGTCCGGTGGCTCGAGCATGCGGTTCGAGGTCGACGCGGCCGGAGCGGTCGTGCTGCTACGCACCCTGCCGCTGATCGTGCATGGCCAGCCGGCGGGTGCGGCGGTGCTCGTTCGCGACGTCACCGAGGTGAAGCGCCGCGACCGCGCGCTGCTCTCCAAGGACGCGACCATTCGAGAGATCCATCATCGGGTGAAGAACAACCTGCAGACCGTGGCGGCGCTGCTGCGTCTGCAAGCCCGCCGCACAGCCAGTGCTGAAGGACGCGAGGCGCTGCTGGAGTCGGTACGGCGCGTGTCGTCGATCGCATTGGTCCACGAAGCGCTCTCGATGTCGGTCGACGAGGTGGTGAACCTCGACAAGGTGATCGACCGCATCCTGCCGATGATGAATGACGTTGCCAGCGTGGATATCCCGATCCATGTCGCCCGAATCGGGTCGATCGGAGCGCTGGACGCCGACCGGGCCACCGCGTTGATCATGGTGATCACCGAACTGGTGCAGAACGCGATCGAGCACGCCTTTGAGGCAGAGGCGGATCGGCGCGCCGTGACAATCCGGGCCGAACGTTCGGCGCGCTGGCTCGACGTCGTGGTCCACGACGACGGGCACGGGCTGCCCGACGGGTTCCGGTTGGAAACCTCTGACCGGCTCGGTTTGCAGATCGTCAACACGCTGGTATCGGCGGAGCTCAACGGCTCGCTGACCGCGGGCGATGCGCCAGGCGGTGGGACTGAGATGGTGCTGCGCATTCCGGTCGGCGGTCGCCGGCTCCGTCAGACGTTGTGAGTGCTGGATAGGGACCCAGTGCGAACCTGACGACGTGACATGCGCGTGTCGCGTCGTGAAATTCCCGCTCGCGGCCCGGTGCAGAATCGGGTTGACCTCACGGCCCGGTGCAGAACCGGGTTGTCCCCGACACAAAAACGACGCGGCCCCGACCAGGTCGGGGCCGCGTCGTTGTCGGTCTGAGATCAGACCCCGCTGCGCGCCCGGGTGCGGGCGTTGCGGCGCTTGAGCGCACGCCGCTCGTCTTCGCTCATGCCGCCCCACACGCCGGCGTCCTGGCCGGTCTCCAGCGCCCAAGTCAGGCAGTCGGTGACGACCGAGCAACGGGTGCAGACCTGCTTAGCGGAAGCAATCTGGGCGAGAGCCGGCCCGCTGTTTCCCACCGGGAAGAACAGCTCCGGGTCCTCGTCGCGACAGACCGCCTTGTGGCGCCAATCCATAGGTCTCCAACTCCTTACTTTGCGCGCACAGCGATGTGCGCTATTGCTTTTCGACTGTTATAAGCGGCGCAAGAAATCAATACGGCTTGCATCCGATCGCTCGATCGTTTCACAGCCTGGACAGATGTCAAGGGTGCGCTTTATCACGTGGCCAAGGTCACGTTTGCGCGGGGCTGCTCCCGCCGCGCCCGCGCAGGTGTACTACAGTCGACCTAACTGCGCGCTCATCGAGCGATTTGAGCGCTATCTCCGCAGCTCAGCGGGATTTCTCTACCGGAGGCGCGACGACGTCCAGCGCGTCGGGCACCGCGCGGAACGTCATTGTGCTACGCAGCCCGAGATATTCGCCATCGATCTGAGTCGCTATCGGTGTGTCGCCCGCATCCACCCGCAGCGCGGCCACGTCGTCGTCGCGGATGAGCTGTTTGGCGCGCAGCGTCGGCCGTTTCGACAGCATCTGCCGCACTAGCCTCAGCGTGGGTAGAACCTTCATGCTGGTGGTCGCGAACACGCCCATTCCCGACTCGAAGGTGGTGTCGGGGTTGGTCCACACGGATCGCTCGTCGGCGTAGGTCCACGGAGCGCAGTTCGAGACGAACACGAAATGCACCCCGTCGACCGGCTCGGCGTCGCCCAGTTGCAGTGTCAACGTCGGCGCACGGCGGGTGGTGGCCAGCACTGCAGGGACCGCCGCCCGGATGTAGCGCAGCGGGGTGACGGTATGGCCCTTCTCGCGTTCGGCTTCCACCGCGGCCACTACCTCGCCGTCGACGCCCATGCCGGCGTTGAGGACCGACCACCGTTCGCCGCAGTCGATGAGGCCGATTCGGCGCCAGGCGGGGCGGCCCCGCGGGGGCGTGATCACCTCGATGAGCTGGTTGGTGGCGGCGATCGGGTCGGCCGCGATGCCCAGCGAACGCGCGAACACGTTGGCTGACCCGCCGGGCACCACAGCCACCGCGGGCACGTGTGCCGGCCGCGGTGAGCCAGGCGTCCCGAGCAGGCCGTTGACCACCCCGTGCACGGTCCCGTCGCCGCCGTGCGCGATGACCAGGTCGATGCCGTCCCGGCACGCGGCCTGGCTGATCTCGATGGCATGGCCGCGATAGTCGGTGTGCACCACGGTCAGGTCGAGGCGGCTCTTGAGCGCGTGGGCGAGTAGGTCGCGCCCGGCCGGCGTGGTGGATGTGGCATTGGGGTTCACGATCAACACGGCACGCACGGGATAGCAGTCTATGGGCATCCGGCAGATCGGATCGGGTGGTTACGCTGGCGGCGTGAAAGCCGTCGCTGACTCACCCCGCGCTGTGTTTGGTGCGGGCCTGATTGTCGCTGTGCAGGGCGCGGCCGCGCTGGTTGTTGCGGTGGTGCTGGTGCTGCGGGCCTTGGCCGGTGCGGATCAGCACGACGCCAACGGCTACGGCACTGCGGCATGGTTCGCGTTCATCGGTGCCGCCGTCTCGGCAGCCGGATGGGCGCTGCTGCGGGGCCGGCGGGTCGGGCGCGGTATAGCGGTGTTTGCCAATCTGCTGCTGCTGCCGGTCGCCTGGTATCTGGGTGTGGGCTCACACCGCTGGGGCTACGGCGTGGCGGTCGGCGCGGCGGCCGTGGCGGGACTGGCGGCGTTGTTCAGTCCGGCGGCGCTGCGCTGGGCGGAACGACGCCCATAGCCGACAGGATCGTGCCGAACTTGGTCGCGGTTTCGGCCAGTTCCTCGTCCGGGTCGGACTCGGCGACGATCCCGCCGCCGGCATGGGCCAGCGCGGATCGGCGGTCGGCGGACAGTTGCGCGCAGCGGATCGATACCACCCAACGGCCGTCACCGCTGGCGTCGCACCAGCCGACCGCGCCCGCATAAAACCCCCGGTCGCCCTCCAGCTCAGTGATGAGGTCGACCGCAGCCGCGGTCGGAACCCCGCCGACCGCGGCGGTCGGGTGCAGTGCCAGCGCCAAATCCAGTGCAGTGGTGGCGGTGTCGCGCAGCCGGCCGGTGATCGGGGTGTTCAGGTGCCACACCGCGGAGGTGCTGCTGAGCTGCGGCTCCGGCGCGACATCGAGCTCGGTGCACAGTGGCCCGAGGGCGGCACGCAGCTGATCGACCACCAACTGATGCTCGTGGCGGTTCTTACCGGACTCGGCCAGCGCGGCGCCGTTGGCGGCGTCGACGGCAGGATCGGGGGAGCGTGGCGCCGAACCGGCGAAGGGCCGGCAGGTGACCCGGTCGCCTTCGCGGGCGACCAACAGTTCCGGACTGGCGCCGACCAGCACGGTGCCGGCATAGGACTGCCCGGCCGCACTCAGGTCGTGCCGGCATCCAGCGGCGCGTCGGCGGCCAGCCGCAGCCCGCGGGCCAGCACCACCTTGTGCAGGGCGCTGCGTGGTGCGGTCAGTTCGTGCAGGGCCCGGCGGATCCGGGCTCGATGCTCGTCGGGCGGCGGAATCTGCGCGACGACGTGGACCGCCGGCAGCGCCGCGCCGTGCGCGGACGGCAGCGCCGCGTCGCGTCGCACCTCGCGCGGGACGAACAGGGCCGCGGCGGCGTCCGGCCGGAAAGGCAACGCCCCCACCACTATCGGTGCGTCGCCGCAGGACAATGCGGCCTGTGCGGCGGCGACATCGGCGAACCCGGCTTTCATTGCCTCGGCCGAGAGCGTCCCGGAGGGGCCGGAAAGCACGAACGTCGGTGCCGGCAACCCTCAGGCTCCCGGTCCGGTCAACCCGAGTGCGGCCAGCTGACGTACCCCGTGCTCGAAGCCACAGACGGCCATCGAGGCCGCGGCCATCGCAAATCGCGCTCCGTCGGCCAACGGCAGCTCCAGCCACCGGGTGATCACCGCCCGGGAGAAGTGGCCGTGTCCGACGAACACCACATCACGCGAGGCGAGGTGCCGCAGCGCCACCGCAACCATCCGGTCGGCGCGGTCGCTGACCTGCGCCACCGTCTCACCGCCGGCACTGCCGTGTGTCCAGATCAGCCAGTCGGATTCGGATTCGCGGATCTGCGCGGTAGTCAGCCCTTCGTAGCGGCCGTAGTCCCACTCGGCGAGGTCGTCGGAGATCTCGTCGACGTGCAGTCCGGCCAACTCGGCAGTCACCTGGGCGCGGCGGCGCGGGCTGCAGATCACCAGCGGATTGTCCAGCGCCAGCTTGGTCAGCGTCGCTCGGGCGGCGACGGCTTGGCGCCGGCCCACCTCGGTCAACTCCAGATCGGTGCGCCCGGTGTGGCGACCGCTTTGGGACCACTCGGTTTCCCCGTGGCGCAGCAGCAGAAGTCGGTGCTCCTCGATCCCCACGTCCGTCCATTCTGCCCGACGGCGGACACCGACCCGCGTTTGGTGCTCCGCGGCCGCAAGCCGTGCCAGTATGTCGGTGTGACGGGGATGCGGATCTTGGCGGTTGCCAACCAGAAAGGCGGCGTGGCCAAGACCACGACGGTGGCGTCGCTGGGTGCGGCGATGGCCGAGCTGGGTCGGCGGGTGTTGCTGGTCGACCTTGACCCGCAGGGCTGCCTGACCTTCTCGCTGGGGCACGACCCGGACAAGCTGCCGGTGTCGGTCCACGAAGTGCTGCTCGGCGAGGTGGAACCCAACACAGCGTTGGTGCCAACCGACGAGGGAATGACCCTGTTGCCGGCCAACATCGACCTGGCCGGCGCCGAGGCGATGCTGCTGATGCGGGCCGGCCGCGAGTATGTCCTGCAGCGGGCGCTGACCAAGCTGGAAGACGAGTTCGATGTGGTGGTCATCGACTGCCCCCCGTCACTGGGTGTGCTGACCCTCAACGGTCTTACCGCGGCCGGCGAGGTGATCGTGCCGCTGCAGTGCGAGACCCTGGCGCATCGCGGCGTCGGCCAATTCCTGCGCACCGTCTCCGACGTCCAGCAGATCACCAACCCGCAACTGCGTCTGCTGGGAGCCTTGCCGACGCTCTACGACTCGCGCACCACCCACAGTCGCGACGTGTTGCTCGACATCGCCGATCGCTACGACCTGCCGGTGTTGGCTCCGCCGATCCCGCGGACGGTGCGTTTCGCGGAGGCCAGCGCATCGGGCGCGTCGGTGATCGCCGGGCGCAAGAACAAGGGCGCGCAGGCCTACCGCCAACTGGCCGAGGCGTTGTTGAAGTACTGGAAGAGCGGCAAGACGCTGCCGACGTTCACTCCCGAGGTCTAGCTCCCATCCCCGCGAAGGTGCGTGTCCGCGACACGCCGGGGCCGACCGTACAACGGTGCACGCTCGCGGAGGGCCTCAGCCCAGCGCGACGACGGTCGCACCGCGCTGTTCCAGCACCGTCGGACCCGACACCGCCGGAAACACCGTCGAGACCCCGGGCGGGCGGCTGACCGGGATGATGCGTTCCGGCGCGCCGGTGCTCTGATCGAAGACGCCGACCCCGTCGGTCACCGGGATCAGCAGGCGATCGGCCATCCGCGCCGCCGGCCCCAAGGGAACCGCGCCGCCCGACCCCGCAATGGTGTAGCGGTAGGCCAGGGTTCCGGAGTCGAACACCATCACGGCATCGCCGGTCCACCAGCAGATCAACCCGGTGGGCCGCGATACCGGAAGTGCGGCGCTGTCGGGGGTGGGCTTGGCCGGCAGCAGAGTCTTGGCGATCGTGGTGCCGGTCTGGTCGACCACCTCGATCCGGGGCTGCGGGGTGGGCAGATAGACCGCGGTGTTGGCGCCGGCATCGGAGTCGGTCACCGCAAGCACCCGGGCGCCGGAATCCGCGGTCACTCCGCGCTCGGGGATGTGCTGGGTCTCCGGCTCGTCTTCTTCCTTGCCCGCGCGTAGCAGGGTCAGTTGCAGGTCGGAATGGCCCGCGCAGGCCTCCAGCACCGAGACCGCCGAGGAGGCCGCCGCTGCCGACACCAGCGTGCAGCCCTGTCCGCGGCCGCGCGCCGACGGTTTTACCCGAGCGTCGATTTCCCCGTAAGACATCACTCGGACCAGGTCCGAACGCCACAGTTCCAGGCGGGTGGGGCCGGCGGAGAGCACCGCGCTGCCCTCGGAGGTGACCCGCACGGCTCGGTCGGCGTAGCTGGTTCGGGCCGGTCCGCGCAGGCCGTCGGCGGCGACCACCGTGCTCACCTGGCCGCAGCCGCGGGAGTCGGGATAGACCGCGACGGCGTAACGGTAGATCCAGGACACCGCGCACAGGTCGACGTCGCGGGAATAGCTCCAGCGCTCCTCCCCGGTGGCCGGGTCGCGTCCGCTCATCCGTGGGCCGTCGCCGGTGATCACCGTGCCGGAGACCAACACCGGCGCCCAGGTGGCCGGGCTGGCGGCCGTCCACAGCTGGGACAGCGCCGCCGGCACCATCGCCGCTGACGGGGGATTGGTCGCCGAGTCCGACGCCGGCCGGCTGATGGTGGCGCGGGCATCGCTGGTCCACCAGATCACCACTCCGACGACAACGATCACGACCGCGATCACGGCCGCCGCGATCAGATCACCGGAGGTGCGGCGCTCGGGGCGCACCATCGCAGCGGCCTAGCTCAGCTGCCGTTCGCGGCAGCGGCCGCGGTCTTGTTCGGGCGGCGGCGGCGACGACGCCGCGGCGCGCTGGGCCCGGTGGACTCGGAGGGCGCGGTGGTGCCGGTCTCACCCGCGTCCACGCTCTGGGGGGCCCCGTCGGCGGCGGCCGCCTGACCACCACCACGGGTGCGCCGGCGAGACCGGGTCGGGTTGCGGGGCGCACGCTGGCGGTCCGCTGCAGTCTCGCGGGTTTCATCCTCGGATCGCTTGGCCGGTGACCGGCGCGCCTGGCCCAGGGAGCCGCTGGCGTCGGTGGGAATGTTCAGCTCGGTGAACAGGTGTGGCGAGCTGGAATAGGTCTCCGACGGGTCCGGGCAGCACAGGTTGAGAGCCTTGTCGATCAGCGTCCAGCGGGCCAGCTCGTCCCAGTCGACCAGGGTGACCGCGACGCCGGTCTTGCCAGCCCGTCCGGTGCGGCCGATGCGGTGCACGTAGGTCTTCTCATCGTCGGGGCACTGGTAGTTGATGACGTGCGTGACGTCGTCGATGTCGATGCCGCGGGCGGCCACATCGGTAGCCACCAGCACATCGATGTCGCCGGCGCGGAACGCCTTGAGCGCCTTCTCGCGGGCCACCTGATTGAGGTCGCCGTGCACCGCGCCCACCTTGAACCCGCGCTCACCCAGGTCGTCGGCGACTTTCTGGGCGGTCCGCTTGGTGCGGGTGAAGATCATTGTGGCGCCGCGGCCCCGGGCCTGCAGCACTCGCGCCACCAGTTCGGCTTTGTCCAGCGCGTGGGCCCGGTAGACGAACTGCTCGGTGGCGTCGTGCACCGCCGAAGAGTGCGGCGCCTCGGCGCGGATGTGAGTGGGCTGGTTCATGAAGCTGCGGGCCAGCGTGATGATCGGGCCGGGCATGGTGGCCGAGAACAGCATCGACTGCCGGTCGTCGGGGATACGAGACAAGATGCGCTCGATGTCGGGCAGGAAACCCAGGTCCAGCATCTCGTCGGCCTCGTCGAGCACCAGCACCGACAGCCCGCCCAGCTGCAGGTGTCCCTGCTGGGCCAGGTCGAGTAGCCGGCCCGGGGTGCCCACCACCACGTCGGCGCCGGCCTGCAGCGCCTCGATCTGCGGTTCGTAGGGCCGGCCGCCGTAGATGGCCTGCACCGACAGTGGACGGTCCCCGGCGGTCAGGTACTTGGCCGCGTCGGCCAGGTCGCCGGAGACCTGGATGCACAGCTCACGGGTGGGTACCACGACCAACGCTCGGGGCGCGCCGGTCAGTGGCCGGTCCGGGCTGGTGGTGACCCGCTGCAGCAGCGGGATGCCGAAGCCGTAGGTCTTGCCCATGCCGGTGCGGGCCTGGCCGATCAGGTCGTCGCCGGCCAGGGCCAGCGGCAACGTCAGCTCCTGGATCGCGAAGGCGTGCTCGATACCGTCCTCGGCGAGTGCGCGGACGATCTCGTCGCGAACGCCCAGTTCGGCGAAGCTCGGAGGGGTAGTGGGAACGGTGGTGGAGATCAGTGGGGTCATGCGCGGAAAGATGCCTTTCGAAGTCGGCGCGGTATGTCAGTCGATCGCGGTGCGGGTCGGGGCGCACACACTGGAGACGGTCGATACTTTGCCCATTTTCGAAGGCACCGCCGGGGGCCCTGCACTCGCCGAGGAGGCGGGCCAACCACGTGTACGCACATTGCGCGGCAGCGCCGAATAGGCACTGCCTGGGGCTCATACTACCTGGTCGGGCCGGGCATGGGTCCATCGCCGCGGAACGCATACAGTGTGGTGATGAATTCGGTTCCCTCCGCCGAGGCGGAAGCGCAGTCTTCCCCGCCGCGGCTGTCCGCCGATCATCCCGGTGTCAACGAGCTTTTCGCGGTACTGGCCTATGGCGAGGTGGCCGCGTTCTACCGGCTCACCGACGAAGCCCGGATGGCGCCCGATCTGCGTGGCCGGATCTCGATGGCGGCCATGGCCGCAGCGGAGATGGGTCACTTCGAGGTGCTGCGTGAAGCTCTGGAGTGTCGCGGTGTCGACGTGGTCGCTGCGATGTCGAAATACGCTACCGCCCTTGATAATTACCATCGGCTGACGATGCCCAGCACCTGGCTGGAGGCATTGGTCAAGACCTACATCGGCGACGCGATGGCTGCCGACTTCTACCTGCAGATCGCCGACGGACTCCCCGATGAGGTGGGCGACGTGGTGCGTGCGGTGCTCGCCGAGACCAAGCATTCGCAGTTCGTCGTCGACGAGGTGCGCGGCGCGGTCACGGCCAGCGCCAAACAGCGCAGCAGGCTGGCTTTGTGGTCGCGTCGCCTGCTCGGTGAGGCGATCACCCAGGCTCAGTACGTGTTGGCCGACCGCGACGAACTCGTCGATCTGGTGGTGTCGGGGGCGGCCGGGCTGGCTCAGCTGGCCGGGTTCTTCGATCGCCTCCAACACACCCACGACGAACGCATGCGCGAGCTGGGCTTGGCCTAGCCGTGACCGGCGCGCGGGCTCAGGATCTGCGCGATCTGGCGCGGCTGCGGCGCGTCCGGGACCGCATCGATCGGGATTACGCCCAACCGCTCAACCTGGAGGCGCTGGCGCGCGAAGTTCACCTGTCCGCGGGGCACTTGTCGCGACAATTCAAGCTCGCCTACGGTGAATCGCCGTACTCCTACCTGATGACCCGCCGGATCGAACGCGCGATGGCACTGCTGCGGCGCGGCGACATGAGCGTCACTGAAATCTGCTTCGCGGTGGGCTGCTCATCGCTGGGGACGTTCAGTACACGCTTCACCGAACTTGTCGGGATGCCGCCGAGCCGCTATCGGGCGCAGACCATGCACCGCACCGAGGGCATCCCGTCATGCCTGGAGAAGCAGGTCACCAGACCGATCAGGAATCGAGAAGCCCCGGCCGGCGCGCTGCACCTACCGTGACCGCTATGGACATCACTATTCACTCGAGCTTCCTGCCGCACGATGATCCGGACGCCTCCGTCGCCTTCTACCGCGACGTGCTGGGCTTCCAGGTGCGCCTGGATGTCGGCAAAGGCAAAATGCGCTGGATCACAGTCGGGCCCCCCAATCAGCCCGATACCTCGATCGTCCTGTGTCCGCCGGCGGCCAACCCCGGGATCACCGACGATGAGCGTCGCGTCATCGCCGAGATGATGGCCAAGGGCACCTACGGCACACTTCTGCTGGCCTCCGACGATCTCGACGGCGCGTTCGATCGAGTGCAGGCGACGGACGCCGAAGTGGTCCAGGAACCCACGCAACAGCCATATGGCGTGCGGGACTGCGCTTTCCGTGATCCCGCCGGCAATATGGTCCGCATTCAACAGCGCTGAGAAGTCCGTTATCGCCGAGGGCGAACAGCCGGTGCGCACCAATCGGGTCCTCGTCCACTAGCCTGCTTAGCAACGCCCACCGCAAACGAAAGGGGCAGGCGTGGAGGTCAAGATCGGGGTCACCGACAGCGCGCGCGAACTGGTCATCAACAGTGCGCAGACGCCCGATGAGGTCGAGAAGTTGGTCGACGCCGCGTTGGGCAAGGGTGCGGACGGTGCTGGACTGCTTGCCCTCACCGACGCGAAGGGCCGTCGCTTCCTGGTGCAGGCCGCCAAGATCGCCTATGTGGAGATCGGTGTCGCCGACAGTCGGCGGGTCGGTTTTGGAATCGGCTCCGACGCCGCTACCGGGGCCGGTTCTTCTTAGCGGGGCTAGTGCCTCTTAGCGAGTGAGGGGCACGTGTGACAGCCCGCCCCAGGCGAACGCCACCGTCCCGTCGACGGCGTCGTCCTTGGAGATCGGGCGGTCACTGTCCAGCCAGTACCGGGCGCAGTCGACGCTGATCGCGACCAACCCCACCGCGACCATCCTGGCGCGGTGCGGGTCCAGGCCGGAGTCGTGGCTGACCAGGTCGAAAATCGCGTCGATGCACGATTCGGTGGCCACCCGCACCTGCACCGCCACCTGCGGCTCGGCAACGTTGTCGTTCTCGAAGATCAGCCGATAGCCCTGGCTGTCGTGCTCGATGAAGTCGAAGAATGCTTGCACCGCCGACCGCAGTCGCTGGCGGTTGTCGGTGGTGGTCCGCAGTGCCTGGCGGACACCGGAGACCAGGTTCTCCACGTGCCGGGCCAGCACCGCCAGGTACAGCTCCAGTTTCGAGGTGAAGTGCTGGTAGAGGATCGGTTTGCTGACACCGGCCCGCTCGGCGATCTCATCCATGCCGGCCGCATGGTAACCGCGTTCGACGAATACGTCACTGGCGGCGATCAGTAGCTGACCCCGGCGCTCGTCGCGGGGGAGCCGGCTGCCCCGACGGCCGCCGGTAGTCGACGCCTTGGCGCCGCTCGAGCGGCGGCCGGTCGGCTGGGCGCCGTCCCGCTCTGCCGTGTCGATCGGTTTGCTCATCGACTCCTCAATCTGGTTCGGCCGGACGCCTGGGACCTGCGTCCGCGACGGCCGGTACGTGAGAGCGAGACTACGCGCTGCGCCCGTCACTTCCACCAGCGACATCCGGCAATCGGCTGTCGATCGCCAATTAGAACTCCTCGTGGCACACCTCCTGGCGTGCCGCAGAGTCCCAGCTCGCAGACCTTGTGCCATCCTGGGACGGTGACCTACGACCCGGGGCGGAGCGGCGGCGGTCGAGCCCCGGTGCTACGGGATCGCTTCCGCGAGCCGCTGCGCGCCCAGCGCGACCCGCTGGCAGCCGGTGCTGGACGGCTGCGGTCGGACCGTGATGTGCACCGCCAGTGGCGCAAGCAGACCTGGCTGGGCAGGTTCGTGTCGACCTATGGTTGGCGCGCCTATGCGCTGCCGGTACTCATGGCTCTGACCGTCGTCGTGGTGTATCAGACCGTGACCGGGACCGGAGTGCGTACCCAGGCCGCCGACGACACCGTCCAGGGGCCGCCGACGATCGGGTCGGCGGGCACCTCGATCATCGGCGCACCACCGCGCGGCCTCACCGAGTTCGATGTGAACCTGCCGACCGGTGTGCTGCCTAACGGCGGCCCGTTCACCGAAGCCGGCGACATGTCCTGGCACGTCATACCGGGGACGGAGCCGCAATTCGGTCAGGGCACCGAGAAGGTGTTCGCCTACACCGTCGAGGTGGAGAACGGCATCGACGCCACCGCCTTCGGCGGTGACGAGGCGTTCGCCCGGATGGTCGACCAGACCCTGCGTAACCCCAAGGGATGGACGCACACCCCGCAGATCGGGTTCGTGCGGGTTGACGGGGCGGGTCCGATTACTCCTGACTTTCGTATCTCGCTGACGTCGCCGATCACGGTCCGGGAGGGCTGCGGCTACGAGATTCCGCTGGAGGCGTCCTGCTACAACCCGTCCTACGGCGCCAAGTCCGAGCCGCGGGTGTTCATCAACGAAGCCCGCTGGGTTCGCGGTGCCGTGCCCTTCCAGGGCGACATCGGGTCCTACCGGCAGTACCTGATCAACCACGAGGTCGGTCATGCCATCGGCTACCAGCACCATGAACCGTGCGATAAGCAGGACGGGCTGGCGCCGGTGATGATGCAACAGACGTTCGGCACCTCCAACGACGACGCGGCGAAATTCGACCCGGACTGGGTCAAGCCCGACGGGAAGACCTGCCGCTTCAACCCGTGGCCGTCTCCGATTGCCTGAACCGGTCAGCTGCCCTTCGGGAAGCTTCACCCGCAGTTTGTCGTTGCCCCCACCAGCTGCTGTGATGGGTTGGCGGACGCGACGTTGAGGAGATTGCCCGGTGCCGATATCACTGCCGCCGCTGGTGGAGCCGGCTGGCGATCTGACCAGGGATGAAATAGCGCGCTACAGCCGCCACTTGATCATTCCCGACGTCGGCGTGCAGGGGCAGAAGCGACTCAAGAACGCCCGCGTGCTGGTGATCGGCGCCGGCGGACTGGGTGCGCCGACACTGCTGTATCTGGCGGCCGCCGGCGTCGGCACCCTGGGGATCGTCGACTTCGACGTTGTCGAAGAGTCGAACCTGCAGCGCCAGGTCATCCACGGGATCTCCGACATCGGCCGCCCGAAGGCCGAAAGTGCCCGGGACTCGATTGCGGAGGTCAACCCGCTGGTACGGGTGCAGCTGCATCGGGTGCGGCTGGACCGGTCCAACGCCATCGAACTGTTCACGCAGTACGACCTGATCCTGGACGGCACCGACAACTTCGCCACCCGCTACCTGGTTAACGACGCGGCGGTGTTGGCGCACAAGCCCTACATCTGGGGGTCGATCTTCCGCTTCGAGGGCCAGGTCTCGGTGTTCTGGGAGGACGCGCCGGGCGGGCGCGGCCTGAACTACCGCGACCTGTACCCCGAGCCCCCGCCGCCGGGAATGGTGCCGTCATGTGCCGAGGGCGGCGTGCTCGGGGTGTTGTGCGCATCGATCGGGTCGGTGATGGCGACCGAGGCGATCAAGTTGATCACCGGTATCGGTGAAACGCTGCTGGGGCGGTTGATGATCTACGACGCCCTTGCGATGAGCTACCGCACCATTGCGATCCGCAAGGACCCGGCCACGCCGGCGATCACCGAGTTGGTCGACTATGACGCGTTCTGCGGAGTGGTTTCTGACGATGCGGGCGAGACTGTTTCTGGTGCCACGATCACCCCGGCCGAGTTGCGCGAGCTGTTGGACTCCGGGCAACAGGTGGCACTGATCGACGTGCGCGAGCCGGGAGAGTGGGCAATCAACCGCATCGAGGGTGCCCAGTTGGTCCCGCAGTCGACGATCAACACCGGTGAGGCCCTGGCGACTATCCCGCAAGACCGAATGTCGGTGCTGTACTGCAAGACCGGCGTCCGCTCGGCCCAGGCCCTGGCCACCCTGAAGAAGGCCGGATTTGCCAACGCGGTCCACCTGCAGGGAGGAATTGTGGCGTGGGCCAAGCAGATGCAGCCCGACATGGTCATGTACTAGCGCTACCGAGCGGGTGAGAACGGTGCCTTTGGCGGTGACCCGCCGCGCCCGGCTGCGCCGTGCTTGCGATCACCGCGGTTAGTCTTATCGCGTGACCATCGAGCCGCCACCCGAACATGTGCTGGCGACGTTCGGTATTCGCAACGTTTCGCCCACACCGCTTGGCGCCGGCTGGGAAGACGGCTGGAAGTGCGGGGAAGTGGTCCTGTCGATGGTCGCCGACCATGCCAGGGCCGCGTGGTCGGCGAAAGTACGCGAGACCCTGTTCGCTGACGGCATCCGCCTGGCCCGCCCGGTGCGCTCCACCGACGGACGGTATGTGGTGTCGGGTTGGCGAGCGGACACCTTCGTCGGCGGCAGCCCCGAGCCCCGCCACGACGAGGTGGTGTCGGCGGCGGTTCGGCTGCACGAAGCCACCTCCAAGTTAGAGCGGCCCCGCTTCTTGACCCAGGCACCCGTGGCGCCGTGGGCCGACGTCGACGTGTTCATCGCCGCGGACCGGGCGGCCTGGGAGGAACGGCCGTTCGCCTCGCTGCAGGCCGGCGCACGGCTGGCCCCAGGATCGGTGGACGGCCAGCGGTCGATCGACCTGATCAACCAGCTGGCCACTTTGCGCAAACCCACCAAGAGTCCCAGCCAGTTAGTGCACGGCGACCTGTACGGCACGGTGCTGTTCTCCGGCGCCGCGGCCCCCGGGATCACCGACCTCACGCCCTACTGGCGGCCCGCCTCGTGGGCTGCTGGCGTGGTGGTGGTAGACGCCTTGTCGTGGGGCGATGCCGACGACGGTTTGATCGAACGCTGGGAAACATTGCCCGAGTGGCCACAGATGTTGCTGCGCGCGTTGATGTTCCGCCTTGCCGTACATGCGCTGCATCCACGCTCGACCGAGGAGGCGTTCCCCGGACTGGCCCGCACGGCGGCGTTGGTCCGCCTGGCGCTCTAGCTTTCTCGGCTTTCGCGCTGAATGTGTGCTCAGCCCGACTTCGAGGCTGTTTTTTCGCGCTCATTACACGTTCGGTGACGTATTGTCGCCCCTCAGAACCGGTGTCGCAGCGTGCGCAGGTCCACTTTCCCGTCGACGGCCAGGACTCCTTCGGCGCGAAGGCGTTCCAGTTGCTCGGTGCGTAGGTGCGCCGCCGGCCGTCCCGATGCCGGGACCACCCGGTGCCAAGGCAGGTCAGTGCCGTCGATCCGCAGAATCCAGCCCACGATGCGGGGACTGGAAAGTCCTGCCGCCGAAGCGACGTCGCCATAGGTAGTGACCCGGCCGGCGGGCACGCCGATGATCAGCGCGCGGACCAGCTCGACCTGTTCGTCGGTGACGGCGCCCACGGCCCTGGGCTCCTAGCGCCGGTCCAGCTGCGCGCGGATCACGGCGGCAGCCTCGGTTGGGCGGGCCTGGTCGACCATGTGGTTACAGTCGAAGTCGACCAGCTGGAAGTTCGTGCCCAGCCGGTCCCGCAAGCCGTCGATGAGCGCCGCTTCCACATACGGCGGCGAGGTGCGGGTGGCCCGCACCAGGGTGGTCGGCGTGGATTGCGGCAGCACGACAGCGCGGGCCAACTCGCTCCAGTACGACATCACCGCGGGCACGCTGATGCGCCAACCGAAGCGGCCCGAGGGCAGCGCGACCAGATGCTCGTCGAGTTCGACGTCGAGCAGGACGGGATCCACGTCGGACCACGCGCCGTTCTCTTTCTCGGCCCGGGCCTCCGCGGGGTCGGGGTAGTCGGGGGAGGCCAGCATCGCGGCGGCGATCGTGGCCATCCACTCGCCGTCCAGGCCGATCGCCGGGTCGAGCAGGATCAGCGCGTCGACGAGGTCGGGCCGTGCCGCGGCCAGATGCAGCGCTATCGCACCGCCGAAGGAATGCGCGACCACCGGAACCGGGCCGTCAGCGGTGCCCTCCAGCAGCGCCGCCAGCGCCGCGACGTTGGCGTCGATGCTCCACGGGGCCGCCCACGACGAGTGCCCGTGGCCGATCAGGTCCGGCGCGGCGACGGCGATGTCGGGCAGCTGCTCGGCCACGTAGCGCCAGCGGGCCCCGTGACCGGTCAGCCCGTGGACCGCCAGCAGCCCCACCGGGCCGTCCGGGCCGTAGCGGTGCACATGCAGTCGATGATCGGGATTCACCCGTCGATGGTGCCAGCCGCACCCACACCTGTCGGAGGGCAGTGCTCTCATTGGCGGCATGGCACAGGATTGGGGATCGCCCGCCGCGCAGGTCGCCGCGGCGCTCGATCCGGGTGCGCGCGGCGTCCTACAGGTACGCGGGGGACCGGGCACCGGCAAGACCAGCCTGCTGGTGGAGGTGGCCACTGCCCACGTCGGCGCCGGCGTGGACGCCAATTCGGTGCTGCTGCTGACGGGCTCCGGCCGGCTTCCCGCAGCGGATCGCGGGACGCTGACCGCGAAATTGCTGGGCGCCGGCGGGCTGGGCACCGGCCAGGTGATCCGGGAACCTCTGGTGCGCACCGTGCACGGCTACGCCTTCGCGGTGCTCCAACGCGCTGCCCGGCGGGCCGAAGCCACCCCACCGCGGCTGGTCACCGGTGCCGAACAGGACAGCGTGATCCGCGAACTACTCGCCGGGGACGGTGCCGAAGCCTGGCCGCCGTCGTTGCACGCGGCCCTGGCCACCGACGGCTTCGCCACCGAACTGCGGGACTTGATGGCGCGCTGTGCCGAACGCGGTGTGGACCCGGCAGAGCTGACCAGGTTGGGCAAGCGCTGCCGCCGCCCGGAGTGGACGGCCGCGGGCCGGTTCGCCCAGCAGTACGAGCAGGTGATGCTGCTGCGTGCCGCGGTTGGTACCGCGGCGCCCCAGGCGACCACGCCGGCGCTCGGCGCGGCGGAATTGGTCGGGGCGGCGCTGGAGGCGTTCGCGACCGACCCGGATCTGCTCATCGACGAACGCAGCCGGATCCGGCTGCTGCTGGTCGACGACGCGCAGCAACTCGACCCGCAGGCGGCCAGGTTGGTGCGGGTGCTCGCGGCCGGCGTGCACCGGACGGTGATCGCGGGCGACCCCGATCAGGCGGTGTTCGGATTCCGCGGCGCCGAACCCACCGTCCTGTTGGGTGACGACGTGCAACCCGACGGGGCCGCGGTGCCGGTGGTAACACTGACGACGTCGCACCGGTGCGCGCCGGCGGTGGCCCGGGCCATCAGCGCCGTCGCCGGACGGCTGCCCGGCACCAGTGCCACCCGCCGGCTCGAGGGAATCGGATCCGACGCCGGGGCGGTGAGCGTGCGCACTGCGGCCAGCAGTCACGCCGAGGCTGCCCTGATCGCCGACACCCTGCGGCGCGCCCACCTGATCGACGGGGTGCCGTGGTCGCAGATGGCGGTGATCGTCCGTTCGGTGCCGCGGGCGGCCGCGCGGCTGCACCGCACCCTGGCCGCCGCCGGGATCCCGGTCACGCTGCCGGCCAGCGGTGGATTGCTGGCCGAACAGCCCGCGGTGGCCGCCCTGCTCACGGTGCTGGAGTGCACCGCGGACGTGGTGGACGGAGCTCGGGCGCTGACGTTGCTCAGTGGGCCGATCGGTCGGGTGGACCCGATCTCACTGAGGCAACTGCAACGCACGCTGCGCCGCGGCACGGCCCGCCCGGAACCGCCGCATGAACCCGATGATCGCCTGGCGGTGGTGCTCACCGGTGCGCCCGGTGAGCTGCCGGCCGCGCACACCCGTGCGCTGCGCCGGGTTCGTGCGGTGCTGCAGGCCGCGGCCCGCAGCCATGCCGACGGCCGCGACCCGCACCACACGCTGTGGCAGGCCTGGAATCGGTCCGGGCTGCAACAACGCTGGCTGTCGGCCACCGAGCGCGGTGGTCCGGTCGGCGCTCAAGCCGGCCGGGACCTGGACGCGGTGACCGCACTGTTCGACCTCGCCGAGCAGTACGTGGCGCGCACCGCGGGCGCCACCCTGACCGGATTGGTCGAGTACGTCACGGCCATGCAACTGGCCCCGCCCCGCCCCGAACCCGCGACGGGCACGGAGGCGGTGGGTGTGCTCAGCGCGCACGCCGCACTCGGGCGCGAATGGGATCTGGTGGTCATCGCCGGAGTCCAGGAAGGACTGTGGCCCAACATCGTTCCGCGTGGCGGCGTGCTAGGAACCCAGCGGCTCCTGGACACCCTGCATGGCTTCGGGGCGGAGGTCTCGGCCCGGGCCCCGCTACTTGCCGAGGAGCGACGGCTGCTGGTGGCGGCGCTGGGGCGGGCACGGCGCCGGCTGGTGATCACTGCCGTCGACGGCGACGGCGACGGCAGTACCGAGGAACAGATCCCGTCGGAGTTCTTCGCCGAACTCGCGGACTGTGCCAGCGGCGACGTGGCAACGGCACCGGCTCCACCGGTGGTGGCCCCGCCGGTGTTGTCCGCGGCCGGGCTGGTGGGGCGACTGCGTGCGGTGGTCTGCGCACCGGAGACCGCGGTGAGCGATTCCGAACGCGCGGATGCGGCAATGCAATTGGCGCGACTTGCCCGGGCCGGGGTGCCCGGTGCCGATCCGCGGGGTTGGCACGGCACGGCAGCATTGAGCACCGAGGAGCCCCTTCGGCAGCCCGGCTTAGGACCGGTCACCCTGTCGCCGTCGGCGCTGCAGAGCCTGCTGGACTGCCCGCTGCGCTGGCTGGCCGAACGCCACGGCGGAACCGACGGCCGCGATCTGCGCTCGACAATCGGATCGGTGATACACGCGCTGGTCGCCGAATCGGCTGGCAGCCCACAGGAACTGCTCGCCGAGCTGAACCGGGCTTGGCAGCAGCTGCCGTTCGCGTCGCAGTGGTACTCGGCCAACGAACTCGACCGGCATCGCGCCATCATCGAGACGTTCCTGGCATGGCGGGCGCAGACCCGTGGCGAACTCACCGAAGTCGGCACCGAGGTCGGCTTCGACGGAGTGATCGACGCCGGTGAGGACGGGGTTCGGCTGCGCGGCCGGATCGACCGAGTCGAACGCGACGCCGCCGGCCGGCTGGTGGTCGTCGACGTCAAGACCGCGAAGACCCCGGCCAGCAAGGATGACGCACAACAGCACGCCCAGTTGGCCGTCTACCAATTGGCGGTCGAAGCCGGGCTCGTCGGGCCCGACGAGGAGCCCGGCGGGGCGAGGCTGGTCTATCCCGCCAAACCCGGAACGGTCGGCGCCACCGAGCGCGCACAAGACCCCCTGACGCCCGATACCGGTGCGCAATGGCGGGAGCGGATCGCGCAGGCGGCCGCGGCCACCGCCGGCCCGCAATTCACCGCCCGAGTGAACGACGGCTGCCGACACTGCCCGGTCCGGCCGATCTGCCCGGCACACAACGGCGGGTGCGGCGCATGACAAACCGCTACGCCCCCGCCGAGCTGGCCGCCGCGCTTGGGCTACACCAACCCACCGAGGAGCAGGCCGCGGTGATCGCCGCCCCGCCGGGGCCCCTGGTGGTGATCGCCGGCGCGGGTGCCGGCAAGACCGAGACGATGGCTGCTCGGGTGGTGTGGTTGGTCGCCAACGGTTACGCCGACCCCGGCCAGGTCCTGGGGCTGACGTTCACCCGCAAGGCGGCCGGCCAACTGCTGCGCCGGGTTCGATCCCGGCTGGCGCGGTTGGCCGGTGCCGGCCTGATGGCGCATGAACCCGGCGTGCGGGGGATTGACGGCGCCCCGGCGGCAACGCCCGTCGTGAGCACCTATCACGCCTTCGCCGGTGCGCTGCTGCGCGAGCACGGGCTGCTGCTCGGTATCGAGCCCGACACCCGGCTGCTCACCGAGACCGGGCTATGGCAGCTGGCGTTCGACGTGGTCAGCAGTTATCCCGGGGAACTGCGCACCGACCGGGATCCCGCCGCGGTCACCGCGATGGTGTTGCGGCTGGCCGGGCAGTTGGCCGAACATCTGGTGGACACCGGCGCATTGCGCCACACCCACCTGGAGTTGGAGCGGCTGGTGCACACCCTGCCGCCGGGCCCGCGCCAGCGCGCCGAACCCAACCAGTCGCTGCTCAAGATGCTCGACACCCAGACCGAACGTGCCGAACTGGTGCCGTTGATCGAGGCGCTACACCAGCGCATGCGGGCGGAACGGGCAATGGATTTCGGCGCACAGATGGCCACCGCCGCTCGGCTGGCGCAGTCCGACGGGGCGGTCGGCGCCCGGTTGCGTGCCACCTATCGGGTGGTGCTGCTCGACGAATACCAGGACACCGGGCACGCCCAGCGCATCGCGCTGTCGTCGCTGTTCGGCGGGGGTGCCGACGACGGCCTGGCGCTGACCGCGGTGGGCGATCCGATCCAGTCGATCTACGGCTGGCGCGGCGCCTCGGCGACCAACCTGCCCCGATTCGCCACCGACTTCCCGCTCTCCGACGGCAGCCCGGCACCCACCCTGGAGTCGCGGACCAGCTGGCGCAACCCTCCCGAAGTGCTGCACCTGGCCAATGAGATCTCCGCGGAGGCACGCCGGCGCTCTGTCACCGTGCAATCGCTGCGGCCCCGCCCGGCCGCGCCCCCCGGCGACGTGCGGGTCGCGCTGCAGCCCGACGTAGTCAGCGAAGACGAGTGGGTTGCCGAGGCATTGCAGCGGTACTACCGGCAAGCCGACCGCCGGGCGCGGCGGCGATGCGCGTGCCCACCGGCCCGCGCTGGCGGTTCGGCGCCGCCGACCTGGCCGCGCTGTGGCGACGTGCCGCCGGGCTGGCCCGGCCCGAAAAATCGACCGCACCGGTGTCGGCCGCGGAGATCGCTGCCACGGCCGGGCCGGATTCCGAGACCGCATGTCTGGCCGACGCGCTGGCCGATCCTGGACCGCCAGAGCGCTATTCGGCCGTCGGATACCGGCGCATCGTCGCCCTCGCCGAGGAACTGACCCTATTGCGCGGCCACCTGTGGCATCCGCTGCCCGACCTGGTCGCCGAGGTACGCCGGGTGCTCGGCCTGGACTGCGAGGTGCTCGCCGCGCAGCCGGTGGCGGCAACTGCGGCCGGCACCGAACAACTGGACGCCTTCGCCGATGTGGTGGCCGGTTATGCCGAGGCGATCGCAAGGCCGGCGCCAGCCGGTCGCGGCGGGTCGTCATGGGCGCAGGGGGCCGGGGCGCGAGCCGCGCTGCCGGGACTGCTGGCATACCTGGACGCCGCCGCGGTGGTGGAGAACGGGCTGGCGCCGGCGGCGCCGGCGGTCGCTACCGATCGCGTCCAGATCCTCACTGTGCATGCCGCCAAGGGGCTGGAATGGCAGGTGGTCGCGATACCGCACCTGGTGGCGCGGGTTTTCCCGTCGACCGCATCGCGACGTAGCTGGCTCTCCGACGCTGCCGAACTTCCGCCGTTGTTGCGCGGCGATCGGGCCCAGCATGTGCCCGGCGGTTCAGTGAGGCTCGACGCAGGAGAGGCGAAGCTGGGACCGTCGCATGTGTCCGGCGATCACGGTGTCCCGCTGCTCGACATCGATGCGGTCACCAACCGAAAGCAGCTGTCCGACGCCATCTCCGAACATCAGCGCCGCCTGGACCAGCGACGGGTCGACGAAGAGCGCCGGCTGCTCTACGTCGCGGTCACCCGCGCCGAGGACACCCTGCTGGTCTCGGGCCACCATTGGGGGCAGGGCGAGACCAAGCCGCGCGGCCCGTCGGACTTCCTCACCGAAATCAAGGCGGTGATCGACAGTTCGGCCGACGCGGGAACTCCCTGCGGGGTGGTCGAGCACTGGGCGCAGGCGCCGGCCGACGGCGAGAAAAACCCGTTGTCCGACAACGTAAAAGAAGGAATATGGCCGACTGATCCGCTGACCGGCCGGCGCGGTGATGTCGAACGCGGCGCGGCGCTGGTCGCCGCCGAGCTGCAGGCGGGTGAACCTCAAGACGACGCGCCCTCGGTCAGTGCGTGGGCCGCCGACGTGGACGCCCTACTGGCAGAGCGAGCCACCGCCGCGACGCCGCAGGCCCGCGCCCTGCCCAACCAGCTCTCGGTGAGCGGTCTGGTTGAGTTGAGTCGTGACCCCGCTGGTGCCAGGCAGCGCCTGAGTCGCCGGCTCCCGGCCCGGCCTGACCCGCATGCGTTGTTGGGCAGCGCATTTCACGACTGGGTTCAGCGGCTCTACGGCGCCGAGAGACTTTTCGAGCTCGAAGATCTGCCCGGTGCGGCCGACGCCGACACCGCCCGCGCCGACGCACAGGAGCTGGCCCGCCTACAGGCGGCGTTCCTGGAATCGCCCTGGGCCGCGCGCACTCCCACCGCCGTCGAGGTGCCGTTCGAGATGGCTATCGGCAACCGGGTGGTGCGCGGCCGGATCGACGCGGTGTTCGTCGAGCGCGACGGTGGCGTCACCGTGGTGGACTGGAAGACCGGAACGCCCCCCGACGGACCCGAGGCGCGCCGGCACGCCGCCGTCCAGCTTGGCGTTTACCGCCTGGCCTGGGCCGCATTGACCGGCTGCCCGCCCTCGCAGGTGCGAGCGGCCTTCCACTACGTGCGTTCCGGGACCACCGTCGTCGCTGACGAGCTGCCCGAACTGACTGACCTGGCCGCGCTGCTCAACACCTGACGACGGGTGTGGTTACAGTGGGTCCGTGCGTCAGGCTGACCGATGACCGCCCGTCGTGGCAGGAGCTAGCTGGCGGCGGTTGCGGCGTCTCGACGAGACGCTGACCGCCCAGCCCAGTTATGCGCTCGTCGGTGTGCTACGCATGCCACACGGGCAGTCCAGTCCCGGCCGCACCGTATATCGGCGAAGCCTGATCGCGCTGGCGGCACTGCTGGTGTCCGCGCTGTTCGTCTACATCGACCGCGACGGCTACCAGGACGTGCAGGGCGACCGCCTGACCTTCCTGGACTGCCTGTACTACTCGGCGGTGACCCTGTCGACCACCGGATACGGCGACATCACGCCCGTCACCGAATTTGCCCGCATGATCAATGTCCTGGTCATCACCCCGCTGCGGATCGCCTTCTTGATCTTGCTGGTCGGAACGACCGTCGAGGCGTTCACCGAGACCTCCCAGCAGGCATTCCGCATTCAGCGTTGGAGGAAGAGAGTGAAAGACCACACCATCGTCATCGGGTACGGAACCAAGGGCAAGACCGCGATCGCCGCGATGCTCGGCGACGACGAGACCACCCCCAGCGACATCGTCGTCGTGGACAACGACCGGGCGGTGCTCGACCGCGCGAAGACCGCCGGGCTGGTCACGGTGGACGGCGACGCGACCCGGTCGGATGTGCTGCGGCTGGCCAGCGCCCAGCGCGCGTCGGCGATCGTGGTGGCCACCGGCTCCGATGCGACGGCGACGCTGGTCACGCTGACCGCCCGCGAGATCGCCCCCAAGGCCACCATCGTGGCGGCCATTCGGGAAGCCGAGAACCAGCACCTGCTGGAACAGTCCGGCGCCGACTCGGTGGTGGTGTCCTCGGAGACCGCCGGGCGACTGCTCGGCATCGCCACCACCACGCCCAGTGTGGTCGAGATCATCGAGGACCTGCTCACGCCGGACGACGGTTATGCCATCGCCGAGCGGCAGGTGGAACAGCAGGAAGTCGGCGGGTCGGCCAAGCACCTCAACGACATCGTGCTCGCGGTGGTTCGCGGTGGGAAGCTGCTGCGGTTGGATGCGCCCGAGGTGGATGCTATCGAGCCCGGCGACCGGTTGCTCTACGTTCGCACGGTGAGCAACCAGTGACGGTCGAACCGGGTCGGCACGGGAGGAAAGATGGGTAGCTTCCAGCTTCGCCATGTGCCCCTGCTGTCGCGGGTCGGGGCTGATCGAGCAGACCAGCTGCGCACCGACACGGACGCGGCCGTCGCCGGCTGGTCGTCTGCCGCGCTACTGCGCGTCGATCCCCGCAACCAGGTACTGGTCGCCGGCGGCCGGGTGGTGCTGCACGCGGCCAGCGAACTGGGCGACACGCCGCCACCGGATGCGGTGTTCCTGGGCCGTGTCGAGGACGGTCGGCACGTCTGGGCGGTCCGGGGCGCGCTGCAGGCCCCGACCGGCGCCGACGTCTCGGTGCTGGATATCCGTGCCACCGGCGATATCTTCGATGACGTCAGCGCTCAATTGGTGTCTTCGGCCATCGCGTTGCTGAATTGGCATGACAATGCCAGGTTTTCGTCCGTCGATGGCACGCCGACCAAGCCGGTGCGCAGCGGCTGGGCACGGGCCAACCCGATCAGCGGCGTCGAAGAGTTCCCGCGCATCGACCCGGCAGTGATCTGCTTGGTGCACGACGGCGCCGACCGGGTGGTGCTGGCCCGCCAGCACAATTGGCCGGTCCGGATGTTCTCGCTGCTGGCCGGATTCGTCGAGGCCGGCGAGTCGTTCGAGGCCTGCGTGGTCCGCGAGGTCCACGAAGAGGTCGGGCTGTCCGTGCGCGACGTCAGCTACCTGGGCAGCCAGCCCTGGCCGTTCCCGAGGTCGCTGATGGTCGGCTTCCATGCCGTCGCCGACCCGGGCGAGGGGTTCGTCTTCAATGACGGCGAGATCACCGAGGCCGCGTGGTTCACCCGCGAGGAGGTGCGGGCCGCGCTGGCGGCCGGAGCCTGGGACGGCGGCAACGCCGACGCGAAACTGCTGTTGCCCGGGTCGATCTCGATCGCCCGGACGATCATCGAGTCCTGGGTCGAAGCGGTCTGATTGGCGATCACCCAGCAACAATCCTGCACGTACGGCCCTCAGCCGCGAGTTGGTGTCGCGAACTCGGCCACCAGAGCCTTCGCCAACGGCCGTGCAGACGCCGGATTCTGACCGGTGTAGAGATTGCCGTCGATGGTGACGTGCGGGGACCACGCAGTGCTGCTCTGCTCGTAGGCCCCGCCATCAGCAGTGAGGCGGTCTTCGAGTAGCCAGAAGGCTTTGTGGGCGAACCCGATCTGCGCCTCCTCGACGTTGCTGAAGCCGGTCACCTTACGACCACGGAACAACCATGTCCCATCCGCGCTGCGGGCAGCCAGCAATGCGGCGGTGCCGTGGCACACGGCCCCAACCGGCTTGTCCTGTGCGGCGAACTCACCGAGTAGGGCGCCGAACCGGTCAGACACCGCGAGATCCTCCATTGGCCCGTGGCCGCCGGGGATGAAAACCATCTCGTAATCGGCGGCCGTAACCGCGTCAAGGTCGACTGGCGCTGCGAGCTGATCGGCGATACCCGCCAGATAGGCACGAAACCTTTTGCCCGGCTCACTCGAGCCGCCGTTCATCTCGGGCGTAAACCCTGCCTCGTCCGCAACTGGTCGCACAGCTCCAGGGGTCGCGATCGTGATGTCGAAGCCGGCCTGGGTGAACATCTGGTGTGGGACCGCTAGCTCCTCGGGCCAGAAGCCGGTCGGGTGCTTGGTGCCATCCGCGAGCGTCCAGTGGTCCGAGCCCGAGACTGCGCAGAGTAGGTGTGTCACGTAACTGCTCCTTTTCGTCGCCAGGCCGGCTGTCCGTACACAACCGCACCATCCGAAATATCCGCCAGGGGTGGTCATCGAGGGCTTCGGTTCCGCCAAGAGGAACAGTTCTTCGTGCCGGCCGTGAGCGGGCGCACTGTAGTGGGCATGACCGAGACCGCGCTGATCGCAGAGCTGGCAGACCAGCTTTGGCAGGCCGACCGGTCAGGTGTGCCGGTGGAGCCGTTGACGGCAGCCCATCCTCAGCTCGACATCGATGACGCCTACGCCATTCAGTTGCGCAATATCGATCGGCGGGTCGCTGCCGGAGCACATGTTCGAGGGCGCAAGGTGGGGCTGACGGCCCGCACCATGCAGGAGTTGCTCGGGGTAAGCGAGCCCGACTTCGGTGTTCTGCTCGACGACATGTTCGTCGAGGACGGTGACGAAGTGCCGCTCTACGACATGGTGCAGCCGCGGGTCGAGGCGGAGATGGCATTCGTGCTCGACACCGACCTTGTCGGGCCTGGTGTCACGACGGCGAACGCGCTGACCGCGATCGCCGGAGTCCTGCCCGCGATCGAGATCGTCGACAGCCGTATCACGGACTGGCGGATCAAGCTGGTTGACACGGTCGCCGACAATGCGTCGTCGGGCAAGCTTGTCCTGGGTGGTCGGCTGCGCAAGGTCACCGAGCTCGACCTGCGCGTGGTCGGGATGGCGTTGAGCCGCAACGGTTCGGTCATCGATACCGGCGCCGGGGCGGCGGCGCTGGGAAACCCGGCCCGCTGCGTGGCCTGGCTGGCGAACAAGCTCGCCGATTTCGGCACGGGTCTACGCGCCGGTGATGTGGTGTTGCCCGGCGCGGTTCATCGGATGGTGGCGGTTACCCCCGGGGATGTCTTCCGAGCGGAATTCGCCCACTTGGGCGCAGTTACCGTGCGCTTCTCCAACGGATCTGAGGTGCAACCATGATCGGCCCGCGCCAGATCGTGGACGAGTTGATAGTGGCCGAACGCGAATGCAAGGCGATCAACCCGTTCAGCGATACGCAACCGGACTTCGACCTCGAATCCGCCTACGAGGCGCAGCGGCTATTCGTCGCCGCCAAGGTCGACGCGGGCGATGTGGTGGTCGGTGCGAAGCTCGGACTGACCAGTCGCGCCAAGCAGCAAGCGATGGGCGTATCGGAGCCGTTGTACGGCAAGGTCACCCGCACGATGCTCGCTCCGTTCGGCGAGCCGTTGGATCTCACCTCGCTGATTCAGCCACGGGTCGAGCCGGAGATCGCCTTCCTGCTGGGCGAAGAGCTGTCGGGTCGCGTCACGGTCACCGACGTTCTCGCGGCCACGAAATCGGTGTTCGCGGCCCTCGACGTGCTCGACTCGCGGTACCGGGACTATCGATTCACCCTGCCTGATGTCGTGGCCGACAACTGCAGCGCCGGCCGGTTCTTGTTGGGGCCGCGGGCCTTGCCGCCCACCGAACTGACCGATCTACGCCTGGTGGGCTGCGTGCTTCGCGCCGACGGCGAAGTGGTCGCCACTGCCGCGGGCGCAGCCGTCATGGGCCATCCGGCCGCCTCGGTCGCCTGGCTGGTCAACCAACTCGCGGAGCGACACGAAGTGCTGCCGGCTGGGTCGCTGATCTTTTCCGGTGGGCTCACGGCACCAATCCCGCTGTGCGCCGGCCATTCCGTCACTGCCGAGTTCGATGGCCTCGGCACCGTCGAGGCTTACGCCTGACCGGCCGGTCTGGCGTTAGAGAGGAGAAACAATGGGATACGAGCTGCGGACCCAGACGGTTGAACCGATCCGCAACACGTACCAGAGTTTGATCAATCGGTTCGGCGACAAGCCGGCAAGCCGGTATCAGGAAGGAACCTACGAACTTCAGCCGACCGAGAACTTTCATTATCGACCCCTGTGGGCTCCTACCCACGAGATCTACGATCCGGATTACACCGCGCTGAAGCTCAGCGACCCGTACTCCTACGTCGACCCGAGGCAGTACTACTACGCGACCTATGTCGCGGCCCGCGCAGGTCTCTACGAGGGCTTTGCCAAGGATCTGCAGTACATCGAGCAGCGCAACCTGTTCGACAGCCTGCCCGAGAACTGGCATGCGATGATGGTGTACGCACTCGTGCCGTTACGCCACTACGAGTCCGGTGGAGAACTGGTCTCCATCAATGCCAGCCGATTCTCCTGGGGCGCAACGCTCTCGCAGGCCGCCACGTTTGCGGCGATGGATCGTATCGGCAATGCGCAGCTGCTGAGCATGGTCGGGCTGGCGATCGGTGGTGGCGCGGGCGACAAACTCGCTGAGGCCAAGCAGGCCTGGCTTGAGCGTCCTGAGCTGCAGGGCCTGCGTGAACTCGTCGAACAGGCGTTGGTCGAACAGGACTGGGTCACCGGGCTGCTCGCCATGGAGCTGACCGATGCGCAGCTGCACCCCCTGCTGTTCCGGCATTGCGACGAACGCGCACTGTTCCGCGGTGCGATGGCGTACAGCCTGCTCGCCCAGCATTTCAACAAGTGGTACACCGACCATCGCAAATGGTTGACGGCGTTGCTGAAGGCGTGGGTCAGCGACCCCGAGCACGGTGACGCCAACCGCACGGCGCTCAGAGCCATCGTCGACCGCTGGTACCCGCAGTCCCGAGCCGCCGTCAACAGCCTCGCTGAAGGTATCCAGCAGGGCTATGGCTCCACCTCGATGGTCTCGGCTGCCGATCGTCTGGCCGCCGAGTTGGCGAAAGAGCTTGATCAGCTTGGTATCCCCGTCGACACCCCGAGTGGAAGTAAGAGATGACCGAAAAATCAGGAATGCGCGTCCGCAATGTCGGCGTGGACCTGCAGGACATCGACGAGGCCCGTTCGATCGTCGAGGCGATTGAACGCGACAACCCTGAGGTGACCATTCGAAGGCTGCCCGGGATGGTCAAGGTCTCGGTGCCTGGGCGCCTGAGCATTCAACGCAGCACGGTCGAGGAACTGCTCGGTCGGGACTGGGAGACGAACGAATTCCAGTTGGTCGTCATCTCCCTGGTCGGCAACATCGCCGAATGGGACGAAGACGAAATCATTATCAAGTGGGAGCACTGAGAGCTAAGGAGGAATCGTGGCGAAAGCTTCGATGCGGGAGCGCTACCAGCTGCTCACCCGCGATCTGGACTGGAAACCGAGCTACGTGGCGGAAGAAGACCTCTACCCGCACACCAGGTTCGAGGGCATCAAGATCCACGACTGGGATGCCTGGGAGGACCCCTTCCGGTTGACCGTCGATGCCTACACGAAATACCAGGCCGAGAAGGACAAACGGCTCTACGCGGTACTCGAGAGCTTCGCTCAGGGCCAGGGACATCTGCAGCTGAGCGACGCGCGCTACCTCAACGCCCTTCGGCTCTTTCTGCAGGGCGTATCGCCACTGGAATATGCCGCCCATCGTCACTTCGGCTACCTCGGCCGGCATCTGAACGGTCCCGGTCCCCGGTTTGCGGCGCTGTGCCAGTCGATCGACGAGTTGCGGCACGCGCAAACGCAGACACACGCGATCTCGATGTACAACAAGTACTACGACGGATTCCACTCGCCACAGAAGATGTTCGACCGGGTTTGGTACCTCAGCGTGCCGAAATCGTTCTTCGACGATGGCCTCTCGGCTGGTCCTTTCGAATTCATGACCGCCATCTCGTTCAGCTTCGAGTACTTCCTGACCAACCTGCTGTTCGTGCCGTTCATGAGCGGAGCCAGCTTCAACGGCGACTTGTCGACCATGAGTTTCGGGTTCTCCGCGCAGAGCGACGAGAGCCGGCATATGACGCTGGGTCTGGAAGTGATCAAGTTCATCCTCGAGCAAGACGAACAGAACGTGCCGATCATGCAGGACTGGATCGACAAGTGGTTCTGGCGCGGTTACCGGTTGCTCGGGCTGGTGGCATGCATGCAGGACTACTTCCTGCCGAAGAAGGTGATGAGCTGGAAGGAGGCGTTCGAGCTCTACCTCGAGCAGCAGATGCTGGACGGCCTGTTCCCCGATCTGGAGTACTACGGTATCCGCCCGCCGCGCCACGTTGAGCAGGCCATCGCGGAAAAGGAGTACCTCAGCCACCAGGTCCACTGGATTCTCTACCAGTTCTCCCATGCGGCGTCCTTCACCACGACGGTTCCACCCGGGCCTGAGATGGACTGGATGTCCGAGCAGTACCCCGACACCTTCGACCGGTACTACCGGCCGCTGTACCAGAAGGCCGCAGCGATGCAGACCGCGGGCAACCGCTTCTTCAACCCGGTCCTGCCCCAGCTGTGCCAGGTCTGTCAGATCCCCATGGGCTTCAGTGAAGTGGGCGATCCTGCGACGATCTGCCAGCGGCACAGCGTCTACCGGGGCGAGCGGTACAACTTCTGCTCGGATGGCTGCAAGTGGATCTTCGACCGGGAGCAGGAGAAGTACGTGCAGGCATGGCTGCCCGTGCACCAGATCTACCAGGGCAACTGCGGCGGGCCGACACTGCCGGACGTGCTGAAGTGGTACGGGATCGATCCGACTCGCGATGGTGGCGAATACACGACTTCCCCGGATGCCGCTCGCTGGGCGGAGTGGCACGCTCCGTTGGGGGCGAGGTCATGACGGTAAAAAGCCTTGGGACCTATGACTTCCCCGCAAAGGACCGTCAAGAGGTCTACGGCGACGACCAACTGGTGCACGTGCTCTGGGATGGCAACATGCTGTTCTGCTCGGCAGCGTGCTTCCGGGTGCCCAAAGCCATGACCTGGTCGGATTTCAAGAGTCAGATGATCGACCCGTGGGCGTCCGCGGACCCCGACTACCGATCGGATAACGCAACCGGATGGCGTCGAGACGAGGAAGCCTTCGACCCGAAGCCGGATGACACCATCGCGGGCCTCGGCATCCCGCACAAGGGCCTGATCTATTTCCTGGTGCGGTGATGGCGATCCTGCGACTGCTGCCCGGCGAGGTCGAGTTGGCGGTTCACGAAGGTGAGTCGATTCTCCAGGCGACTGTCCGCGACGGCTTCAGCTACCGGTTCGGTTGCCGTCGGGGCGGTTGCGGGATCTGCAAGGCGGACCTGGTGTCCGGCGAGGTGCGCTACGGCAAGAACATCGCCGAGAGCGTACTGAGCGAACAGGAGCGGGCCGAGGGAGTGGTGCTGACATGCCGGGCCCAGCCGGCTACCGACGAAGTCGTCGTGCGGCTGCGACCGGGCCATCGGTTGAAGCTGAACGTCCCGCTGTTGCTCGCGGCCGCGCAACAAAGGATCGCCGGCGTCGACGACCACCGCAGCACTGCCGATGTACAAGGCCCCGAACAATTCTCGACGAAGGAGGCATAGATGAGCGTCAATCGGATCGGCTACGTGCATGCACGAGTCACCGACCTGGACGAGGCGATCAGCCACTACAGCAACACTCTTGGCCAGACGGTCATCGCGCAGGAAGACGGGAAGGTCTACCTGAAGGCCTGGGACGAGTTCGATCACCACTCCGTGGTACTCGAAGAGGGCGGCGTCGGCCTGGTCAAGCTGGGCTTCAAGGTGCACACCGAAGATGACCTGGCCGACTTCGAGAATCGAATCAGCCGATTCGGCGCATCAAGCGAGCGGATGAGCAAGGGCGAAAACCTCGCCGTCGGCGCCGGCCTGCGGGTGGTCCTACCCTCAGAGCACGTCGTCGAGTTCTACACCGACATGGAGTTTCTCGGCACCGACACCGGCACGCTCAACCCCGACCCTTGGTCCCGTCGCGCCCCGGGTGCGGCGGTGCATCGCCTCGACCATGCACTGATCGCGGCGGAGGACCCCGCACTCGTCGAGCGCTTTTTCCAGGAGTGCCTGGACTTCCACACCTCGGAGCGGCTGATCACCGACCCAGCGGACCCGGAAGTGATCGGGACCTGGTTGTTCTGTGGCCAGAAGGCGCACGACCTTGCGGTGATCAAGGGGGAGAACGGCAAGCTGCACCACTGGGCCTACTGGCTCGAGGACTGGAACGAAGTCCTGCGCGCCGGTGACCTTTTCGCGATGGACGATGTGTCGGTGGATGTCGGGCCGACACGGCACGGCATCACCCGGGGAAAGACCATCTATTTCTTCGACCCGTCGGGCAACCGCAACGAAGTGTTCTCCGGCGGCTACATCACCGGGGCGGACTTCCCGACGATCACCTGGACCGCCGATCAGGCCGGCAAGGGGATCTTCTACATCTCCCGCGAGGTCAACGACACCTTCACCACGGTATTCACCTGACCGCTCGCCTCCCAACTGACCGACGCGACAGCAGGAGCACAACCACCATGGCCGAGACCTACACCATCACCGTCGAGCCGCTCGACCGCCAGGTCCAGTGCCGCGATGACCAGAACATCCTCGACGCCTGCCTGCGCCAGGGTGTCTGGTTGCCGCACGCCTGCACCCATGGCACGTGTGCGACGTGCAAAGTGCAGGTGCTCGACGGCGACGTGGAGCACAACGACGCATCCTCGTTCGCCCTGATGGATTTCGAGCGCAACGAAGGCAAGGCGCTGGTCTGCGTCGCGACACCGAAATCCGACGTGACCGTCGAAGCCGAAGTGGATGTCGAAGAGGGAGTGGAGTTCCACCCGATCCACGACTACTGCGGGACGGTGGCAGGAATCGAAGACTGTGCGCGCAACATCCGCCGGGTGCTCATCGACCTCGACGGTGAGATGCGTTTCAATCCAGGTCAATACTTGCAGATCTCCGTCCCCGGCAAGGGAGTGAACCGAAGCTGGTCAATGGCCAACCCACCCGGCCGGGCCGATCGCGTCGAGCTGCAGATCCGCAACACCCCGGGCGGACTGGCCACCGAAGGCTGGGTATTCAAGGATCTCGCCGTCGGCGACTCGGTGCAGCTGACCGGTCCCTACGGGCGGTTCTTCCTGCGGGAGCAGCGCAGCCAGCCGGCGATCCTGATCGGCGGGGGAACCGGGCTGGCCCCGCTGAAGTCGATGATTGCCCACGTGCTGACAACCGGATTGCCGCATCGGCTGCACCTGTACCAGGGCGCCCGAACGCAGGCAGACCTCTACGACGTGGAATTCTTCGATGGCCTCGCCGCGCAGTTCCCCGAGCAGTTCAGCTACCGGCCCTGCCTGTCCGATGAGCAAGTGGACGGCATCGCACACGGGATGGTCACCGATGTCGTGGCAGGCGATTTCGACACCTGCCGTGGTCACGTGGCCTACGTGTGCGGACCGCCGCCGATGGTGGAGGCCGCGATCAAGACGCTGATGAAAAAACGCCTGTTCCCGCGCGACATCTACCGGGAGGACTTCTTCGACTCGTCGGACAAGGCCACCGGCGGACTGCGCAGCCCGCTGATGAAAACCACTTGACCGCCGCCGCGAAGAAGCGCGAAGGAAATCCGATGACTGTCACCAGCCAGCGCGATGTCGTCTTCACCCCGTTCATGTTGCGGGTACGCGAGGCGACCGCCGGCTCGCAAACAGAGCCGACCGTGTTGCGGTTCGAGCCGAGCGGCAGCTGCTCGATCGCCGTCGCCGTGAACGAGTGGTTCGAGTTGCGGGCCTACGCGGAGCACATGATCGCCGAGGCCAACGCAATGCTGGACCCCAACATCGAGCCCATCGCACTGCGCGACGAATGCGGCACCGGAATCCTGGCTTTCGAACTCGGTTGGCAGGCCTATAATTTCCGGCTGTTCGTGCATGCCGACGCACCCGGCCACACCGGGCGGGTGGAGATCGGCCACGATCTACAGGCCCGAGCCGAGAAACCCGCCGAGCGCACCGTGCTCGACGACCTGGTCATCAACATGCTGGTCCACGCCGATCGATGCGGCACCCGCCGATGAACGCGCGGCCGGAGATCGGCGAGTCGGTCGTCGCCGCCGGCATCCGCACCAACTATCTGGAGTCGGGTACCGGCGACCCGGTGGTGCTGATCCATGGCTCGGGGCCCGGGGTGACGGCGTACGCGAACTGGCGACTGACCATCCCCGACCTGGCGAAGCGTTACCGCGTCCTCGCACCGGACATGGTCGGCTTCGGCTACACCGAACGGCCGGATGGCATCGACTTCGGCGTGCAGACCTGGGCGGACCAGGTAGTGGGATTCCTCGATGCGCTGTCCATTCCGCAGGCCTCACTGGTCGGCAACAGCTTCGGTGGGGCGATCGCCTTGCGGGTCGCCGCGCAACACCCCGCCCGGGTGCAGCGACTGGTCCTGATGGGCAGCGTCGGCGTGCCATTTCCCATCACCGACGCACTCGACGCGGTGTGGGGATACCAGCCGTCGTTGGAGAACATGCGCGGTCTGCTCGACGTGTTCGCGTATTCACGGAAGCTGGTCACCGATGAGCTCGCGGAAGTGCGGTACCGGGCCAGCATCGAGCCGGGGTTCCAGGAGTCCTTCAGCGCGATGTTCCCGGCCCCCCGGCAGCGGCACGTCGACGCGATGGTCACCTCCGATGAGCAGATCGCGGGGCTGCCGCATGAAACGCTGATCGTTCACGGCCGCGACGACCGGGTGATCCCGTTGCGCACTTCAGGCCGACTGTTGCAGCTCATCGAACGCTCCCAGCTGCACGTCTTCGGTGAATGCGGGCACTGGACGCAGATCGAGCGGAGTACCGAATTCAACCGGCTGCTAGACGATTTCCTCGCCGGCTGACGAGGACCTGAGATGGGTGAAGCAGGGAAAGGGCAGGTGAACATGACGGTCACAGGCCGGACGAGCAAGGCGGGCGGGGGCACCCGTCGGCGTTCTGCGGCCAAGCCGGCTCCGGAACGCGATCTGTATCTTTCGATGTATCGCACCATGGCGCTGCATCGCGCTGTGGAGGACCGGATGGTCAGCATGTACCGGCAGGGCGAGTTGCTCGGCTCGCTGTATACCGGGCATTGGCACGAGGCGATCGCGGTCGGAACGGCGGCGGCGTTGCGGCCCAGCGATTTTCTTGCCCCGCTGCACCGTGATCTCGGTGCCCACCTGTGGCGGGGGGTCCAGCCGCGCGAAGTGATGGCGAGCTTTATGGGCAAGGCCACCTCGCCGACCGGCGGTCGCGACGGCACACTGCATTACGGGCGGCTGGACCTGAACATCTACAACCCGCCGAGCCATATTCCCGACAACTATCCGGTCGCCACCGGTGCCGCGTTCGCTTTCAAATACCGCGGCAGCGACGGGGTGGCACTCGCGTACTGCGGCGACGGCTCGACGGGACGCGGCGACTTCCACGAGGCACTCAACATCGCCGCGGTTCTGCGGCTGCCCTGCGTCTTCGTCGTGGAGAACAACCAGTTCTCCTACTCGACGCCGCTGCGGCTGACCTCGAACTCCGAGGACTTGGCAACCAAAGCCATTGCTTACGGTATGCCGGGGGAGCGAATCGACGGAATCGATGTGGTCGCCGTATACGAGGCGACGTCGCGGGCGGTCGCACGGGCCAGATCCGGGCAGGGCCCGTCCCTCATCGAAGCCGTCACCATGCGCATGCACGGTCATGCCGAGCACGACCCGGCCGATTACGTGCCCAGGGAGCTGCTGGCCGAGTGGGCGAAACGGGACCCGGTGGAGGAATTCGGCGGCCGGTTGCGGGAACTGGGCTTCGCCGACACCGACGACATCGCCAAGATCGCCGAGGAAGTGCGACAGATCGCGATCGACGCCCGCAAGCAGTCGATGGCCGACCCGATGCCCGAGCCGATCGATTTGGAGGGGCGCGTCTATGCCGACTGAGACCGCTACCAGCACTGGTGAAGTCAGCTATCTCGACGCGGTCAGCCACGCGCTGGCCGCCGAGATGGAAGCCGACGACAACGTATTCCTCATCGGCGAGGACGTCGGACAATTCGGCGGCGCCTTCAAAGTCACCAAGGGCTTCCTGGAGCGCTTCGGTGAGCGCCGCGTCGTCGACACCCCGATCGCGGAGTCCGGGTTCACCGGGCTGGCGGCGGGCGCAGCACTGATGGGCCTTCGTCCGGTCGTGGAGTTCCAGTTCGCTGACTTCATCTCCTGCGCTTTCGACCAGATCATCAATGTCGTGGCGCGACACCACTTCCGCACCGGCGACCCGATGCCGATCACATTCCGGTGTCCATTCGGAGCTCGGCTGCGCGCGGGGCCGACGCATTCCCAGAGTGTGGAGTCCTACTTCGCGCACGTCCCGGGATTGAAGATCGTGGCGCCGGCGACCGTGTCCGATGCGGCGGGCCTGCTGATCAGCGCGATCCGGGACAACAATCCGGTGCTGTACTTGGAAAGCAAGTACCTCTATCGGCGCGTCAAGGCGCCGCTGTCGCTGGATCCGGTGCCGATCGGCGCGGCGCGGGTGGTTCGGGAGGGCACCGACGTCACCCTGGTGACCTATTCGGTCGGCGTTCATCAGGGGCTGGAGGCCGCCGCCGAGCTGGAGAAGGAGGGGATCTCCGTCGAGGTGGTCGACCTGCGCAGTCTGGTGCCGCTCGATGTGGAGACGATCGCCGCTTCGGTGCGCAAGACCGCGCGGGCTGTCGTGCTGCACGAGGCCGCGCGCCGGCTGGGGTACGGCGCGGAGATCGGATCCGTCATCACCGAGGAGTGCTTCTGGTCGCTGGACCACCCGGTCGTGCGGATCGCGGCGAAGAACACCCCGACCCCGACCAGCCCACCGCTGGAGGATGCCGTGGTGCCACAGACGACGGAGGTCATCGAAACGCTGCGGAAGGTGGCGAAAACATGAGCAGCGAGCAAGATTACGACGTCGTGGTGATCGGCGGCGGCCCAGGCGGTTACGCCGCGGCACTCTACGGCGCCTCAGCGGGCCTGACCGTCGCGCTCGTCGAGGACGGCGCCGTCGGCGGAACCTGCCTGAATCGGGGCTGCATACCGGCGAAGGCACTACTGCAGACCGCCGAGGTGTACCGGACCGCCGATCATGCCGCGGATTTCGGAGTCATCGCCGACGGCGCGAGCACCTTCACGGTGGACTGGGCGAAGGTCTCCCAACGAACCAACGGCATCGTGGATCGGCTCGTCGGTGGACTCCCGGGCCTCACCGAGACCGGCGCGGTCTCCGTCAACGGTACGGTGCTGCGCGGCGGCGCGGTGGTCATCGCAACCGGCTCGGTGCCGCGGACCCTTCCCGGGTTCGAGTTCGAGGGCGAGCTGATCGTCAGCTCCGATCACAGCACTCGCAGCGCAAGTCTGCCGGAGCGGGTCGCGGTCGTCGGCGGCGGTGTGATCGGCTCGGAATTCGCCTCGGTGTTCACCGACGTGGGGGTGCACACCACCCTGCTGGAGGCGATGCCCGGCGGCGTCCTGCCGGTCGGCCCCGATCCCGAGCTCGCCGATGTCCTGCGTAGGGCGCTTGTCAAGCGCGGCACCACGATCCACGCCGGAGCCAAGGTCAATCCTCCGGAAATGTCGGACGGCGGAATAGTTCTCGGATTCGAGGCGAACGGTGCCTCGGAGAAGATCGAAGTTGACCAGGTTCTGGTGGCGACCGGGCGGCGTCCCGTCAGTGCGGACATGGGATTGACCGAAGCCGGAATCCAGGTGTCGGACAAGGGGTTCATCGAGGTCGACAAGACGACGATGGCCACCACCCGGCCCGGTGTCTACGCCGTCGGCGACGTCGTCGACACCCCCGGCTTGGCGCACGTCGCGTACGCCGAAGCCATCGTCGCGATCAAGGCCATCCTGGGAGAGCAGCCGGATCCGGTCGACTACGCACGGGTCCCGTGGATCGTCTACACCCATCCCGAAATCGCGTGGGCCGGTTACACCGAGGACGCGGCCAAGGCGGCCGGCTACGACATCGTGGTGCACAAGCACAAGTTCGCCGGCAACGGCCGGGCCATGATCATCGGCGACACCGACGGGATGGTGAAGGTCGTCGCCCAACGTGACGGGCCCATCCTGGGTGTGCACATCGTCGGACCGTGGGCGAGCGAACTGATCGCCGAGGGCTACCTGGCGGTCAACTGGCAGGCCCTGCCCGAAGAGGTGGGCGCATTCATCCATCCGCACCCCAGCCTGTCGGAAGCGGTAGGCGAAACAATGCTCGCCCTCACCGGGCGAGCACTGCACGGCTGAAACGGAGCGATCATGGCAGACGACGTGCACGAGGTGACCATGCCGAAGCTCGGTGAGAGCATCACCGAAGGAACCCTGTCCCGGTGGCTGAAATCGGTCGGCGATCAGATCGCGTTCGATGATCCGCTGTTCGAGGTCGCGACCGACAAGGTCGATTCCGAAGTACCGAGTGCCTTCGACGGTTTCCTTATGGAAGTGCTCGTCGCAGAGGGGCAGACCGTGCCGGTAGGCACGGTGCTCGCGCGGATCGGGCCATTGGCCGGGTCCGCGACGGGCGCTGCACCAGTGCCGGCCGCAGAACCTGCTCCCGCGCCGAGCGAGGTCATCGACGCACCGGTGGTCACGGGCCGGGGCAACGGCAACGGGCGGTTGCTGTCCCCGGTCGTGCGCCGCCTGGTCGCCGAGCACAACCTCGACCTGGCCGCGGTCACCGGGTCAGGCGCAGGCGGTCGGATCACACGCGAAGACGTCCTGGCTGCGATCGCCGCCACCCCTGCTCCGGTGGCGCCGGCTGCGCCCGCCGCGTTGGCGCCACCGGCTTCACCCGTCAGCCCGCCAACCGCAGCAGCCCCGGCGCCGCAGGCCGGCGACCGTGAGGAGGTCGTACCACTCTCACGGATCAGGCTGATCACCGCACAGCGCATGCTGGAGTCACGGCAGACGTCACCGCACGTGTGGACCTCCGTCGAGGTCGACCTGCAGCGCATTGAAGATCTCCGACGGCGGTACAAGGAACAGTTCCGCAAGGAAGAGGGGGTGTCGCTGACCTACCTGGCGTTTATCGCCCGCGCCGCATGTGACGCCTTACGTGCCCATCCCGCCGTCAACGCCTCGATCGATACGGCGAGCAAGACCATGACGTTGCACCGCTACGTCAACCTCGCGATCGCGGTGGACCTCAACGAGCAAGGCCTGATGGCACCGGTGATCAAGGGCGCGGACGCACTGAACCTGCGCGGGCTCGCCAGGGCGATCAAAGCCATGGGTGATGCGGCAAAAGCACAGACCCTCACCGCCGACGACCTGTCCGGCTCGACCTTCACGCTCACCAATCCCGGGCCCCTCGGCAGCTTCGCGTCTGCACCGATCATCAATCAGCCCAATGTGGCCATCATGTCCACCGAAGGGGTGTCCCGGCGACCGACTGTCGTCGGCGACGGGATCGCCATCCACCACATGTGCATCCTGGGATTCTCCTACGACCACCGCGCTTTCGACGGGGTCACCGCTGCGCGGTTCCTGATGGATATCCGCGACACCCTGCAGGACCGTGATTGGGAGGCGGAACTGCAATGAGCACGGCAGACGGGATCGATACCGCCAGGACGCGCGCGTTCGAGGTCGGACTCGTCATCGACCCGGACCCGGCGTTGTTCGGGCGCGCACTCGCCGCAGCCGCCCTCGGTGTGGCGCGCAACCCGGTCGAGGGGACCGAGGCGACCGTCCGCGCCGGAATCCAACTCCTGCGAGCGGGACTGGCCGCGGTGAATCGTGCACTGGGCGTATCGACGCCGGGACCGATGCCGGTCGACCCGAAGGACCGGCGGTTCGCCGATCCGGCTTGGGAGGACAACGCCGCCTACTACACCATCAGACAGCTTCACCTCATACTGCGGCAGTACGCCTTCGCGCTGGCCGGCGCGGCAAAGCTCGACCCGGTGGTGGCGGGCAAGGCCGACATGGCGCTCGGCTTCCTCGCGGACGCTGCGGCGCCGACGAACTTTCTCCCCACCAACCCGGCGGCGCTCAAGCGCATGTTCGAGTCCGGTGGCCGCAGTATTGTTTCCGGCCTCCGCAACTTCGCCGACGACGTGCTGCACAACCGTGGCCGCCCGCGACAGGTGGACCGGACCTCGTTCGAGGTCGGTCGCAACATGGCCGCGACCCCCAGCAAAGTCGTCTATCGCAACGATCTCATCGAGCTTCTGCAGTATCTGCCGCAAACCGATGAGGTGCATCAGATCCCGATCCTGTGCAGCCCGCCGTGGATCAACAAGTACTACATCATGGATCTGGCACCGGACCGTAGCTTCATCGAGTGGGCAGTCCGGCACGGGCATAGTGTGTTTGCGATCAGCTATCGCAACCCCGATAAGGAGATGGCGAACTCCGGTCTGGATGACTACCTGATCGGCGGGCTGCGCACGGCACTGGATGTGGTGTGCGAGATCACCGGTTCCGACACCGCGCATGTCGTCGGGCTCTGCCTCGGCGGTGCCATGACCATGATGACGGCGGCACACTTGGCGAAGGCCGGGGACAGCCGGATCGGAACCATCACGTTGCTGAACACGATGGTCGATTTCGCCGAGCCGGGTATCCTGGGCAACTTCACCGACGATGCTGCGGTTGCCAAGTTGGAGAAGAAGATGGCCCGCAGGGGTTATCTCGAGGGTTGGGAAATGGCAGCTACTTTCGACATGTTGCGTGCCAATGACCTGATCTTCAAGTACACGGTGTCCAATTGGTTGATGGGGGAGTCACCTCCTGCGTTCGACCTGCTCGCGTGGAATGCCGACTGCACTCGCATGCCGGCTGCCATGCATTCGTTCTACCTGCGCTCGTGCTACGTCGAGAACCGGTTGGTTTCCGGTGACCTGAAACTGGCGGGTCATCGTCTCGAGCTCGCCGATGTCAAGCAACCGATGTATATCGTCGCCGCGATCACCGATCACATCGTGCCCTGGCGGTCGTCGTATGCCACCACCCAATACGTCTCCGGCCGGGTGCGCTTCGTGCTTTCCAACGGCGGGCACATCGCGGGCGTTGTCAACCCGCCCAGTTCCAAGGCGTGGTACCTGACCGCTGAGGACGCCGCTGCCACACCGGACGCGTGGTATGCGAATACCAGCACGACTGCCGGCTCGTGGTGGGAGGATTGGGCGGTGTGGGCCGGTGAGCACGGCGGTCCGATGATCGATCCACCCCGATTGGGCTCGGAGGTGTACGAAGTACTCGGAGACGGGCCCGGCGATTATGTGTACACCTGAGTGAGCTGGATTCGAGATGGTTCGACAACGGGTTGAGGCGCCGACGTGACCGACTTCATCGCGTGGCTCGAAGACCTGGATCCCCCAACGGCGAATGTCGTCGCAGGTGCGAAGATGGGCCGGCTCAGCGAACTGTCGCGGCTCGGATTCCGGGTGCCACGCGGTTTCACGGTCACCGTTGACGCCTTTCGTCAGCACTACATCGGGTCTGGCGTGGATGCCGTCGTCGAACGGCATTTGTCGACGCTGACCGGCCCGGCTGATCGGGCTCGGCTCTCAGAGGTGGCCGATGCGATCAGGACTACGTTCGAAGAGACTCCGGTGGCCGAGACGCTCACGTCGGCCATTGCCGACGCGTACGCCGAACTGAGTTACCGCTGCGGCGATATCAATCAACCGGTCGCGGTCCGCAGTTCGGCGACGGGCGAGGACGCCGCCGAGGCCAGCTGCGCCGGCGTCTTCGACACCTACCTCGGCATGACCGGTGAGGCCCGAGTGCTTGCGGCGATAAACCGTTGCTGGGCGAGCCTTTTCTCGGCGCGCGCGCTTCGCTACCGGCAGGAGCGGGGGATTCCGCACCACCCCGTGGCGATGGCCGTTGGTGTGCTCGAGCTCGTCCATGCCCGGGTCTCCGGTGTGGCATTCTCCATCCACCCGGTGACCGGCAATCGAGAACGAATGGTCATCGAAGGAACCTGGGGGTGGGGGGAGGCCGTCGTGCAGGGCGTCGTGAGTCCCGATCACATCGAGATCTGCAAGGAAGACCGTCGAGTGCTGTCCCACGACGTCGCGGACAAGAGCCTGATGTCAACCTTCGACTACGCGAGGGGCGAGATCGTCGAAGCCGAGATGCCCGAGCGCTTTCGCAACGCACCCATCCTCGACGAAGAACAGATCGGTGCCGTGGCGGACGCGGTCTGCGCGATAGAGCAACATTACGGCCATCCGGTGGACGTCGAGTGGGTGATCGACCGGACCCGCCGCCCGGGTGATCCGGTGTCGATCGTTCAGGCCAGGCCGGTAACGGTATTCGGCGGAACCGAAGGTCCGCCATCCGCGACGCAATGGAACCCGGGCGCCTACGCCGACAAATACGCGTTCGGTGAACCGCCATGAAAGGTTAGGCCAGATGGCTGATTTGATCGAAGCGCGGACCATCGGCTTCGCCGCCGCGGGCCGAATTCTGGATGCCGGCGTCAAGGAGGCGGGGGCATTGCAGGTGCCCGTCGCCATCGCCGTCGTCGATCGTGCCGGAAATCTCGTCGTATACGGGCGCATGGACGGCGCTCCGCTGTTGTCCGGCCAGATCGCTCAGGACAAGGCCTACACTGTCGCGGCTTTCGGACTGCCGACCCATGAGTGGTTCGAGTTGATCAAGGACGACCCGGCACTGCTGCACGGCATCGTCAAGACGGAACGGCTGATCGTATTCGGTGGCGGTGTCCCGATTCTGGCCGATGCGGAACTCGTCGGAGCCGTCGGTGTGTCGGGCGGGAGCGCCGCTCAAGACCGACAGATCGCCGAGGCAGCCGCGGGAGTCATCTGAATTCCGGTGTTGCTGCAGGCGTGGCCCGGCGCCGTCGGTCACGACCGACGCGCGATATCCTCGAACACCACCGCCCAGTGCTCCTGGAGCGCGTGACGACCCATGAACAAGCCCAAATGGCCGGCAGAGACCAACCGACGGGTGATGTTCTCGGCGTTGGTCGACACGTGGTCTTCCAGTGCCCAGACCTGTTCGGCCGGCGTGATGTGATCGCGGTCGCCGGCGATCAGATAGACCGGGCAGTCGATACGGCCGAGATCGACCTTTTCTCCTGCTACCCGCAGTGTTCCGTTTGCCAGCTCGTTGCGGACGAACAGATGCTCGACGATCCACAGGTAGAACGCGCCGCTGATGTCCTGTGTGTGCTCGAACCAGTCGGCGAACTTCGCGTAGTGCGTCAGGGCTGCATCGTCATGGGCATTGCCGAGCAGCTGGGCCAGTCGCTCGAACTGACCGGCCGGCTCCATGGACTTGAACCCGGCCAATTGGTACTGGCCGGGCCAGATTCCACCGTGCAAAGCGACCAACATCCGGTGGGCGGGCAGGCCGAGGTCTGCGTTGAACAGTGCCAGCCACTGTTGCAGTTGCGGCTCGCCGCGTTTCGTGTCGATCGGTGCACCGGCAACGGTCAGTGTGTGAACCTTCTCGGGATGCGTCGCCGCATAGATGGCGCCGAGCCACCCTCCCTGGCAGTCGCCCACCAGGTTTACCCGACCACCGAGTAGGTCCACGGCTTCGGAGATGACCGCCAGGTAGTCCTCGATCGTGGAATCTCGCGTTTCATGTTTTGCGCCAACCCAATCCAAGGCGGCCACCCTTCCAATGCCGGCCGACTGGATGGTCTCGATCTGGCTCTGCCCCGGCGCGAAGTCGACGACGCATGAGTCATGGCCGGCCTGCGGGGGCAACACCAGCACCGGGATGCCTCCCGACTCCGGGTGCCGGCTGAAATCCCGCAGCCGCGCGATCGGCCACACCCTCGCGATACTGTGCGCAGTCGTCCACACCGGTGCCTTCCGCTCGAACGCAGACCGCGCCCAGCGATCGAGCACATCGAATGGATCGGCCGGGTTGGAGCTCTGGCGGACCGCGGAAATCATGAACCGGGCGGTGCCGGCCGCAGCGGCGGTGGAGACCTGCGCAGGCACCTTCGCGTAATTGGTGACGATACCGTCTTCTGAAAGTAGGCCTTTCAGTGTTCGATGCAGTGCCATGCGTGGTGTCATCGGCAGACCCTATCCTGGTGAATTCGTTCTCCGGCCGTATCGTTCCGCGGTCCAGAACCGCGAGGGTATACGGCTGCAACACTCTTGTCCCGCAGTAATTCTCGACGTAGCTTCGGTACGTGATCGACTTCAGGGGAGAGCAGGCATGAGCATTCGAACAATCGAGCGGCCCGGTGGTCTCTCGTTACCGGCGGTCGGCCTGGGCACCTATCTGCTCAACGGCGTCAACGGCAGGCATGCGATCCAGTCGGCTATCCGCGCCGGCTATCGGTTGTTGGATTCCGCCTTCAACTATGAGAACGAGGGGACAGTCGGCGCCGCGGTCCGGCACTGTGGTGTAGACCGCGAAGAACTCCTGGTCACCTCGAAGTTGCCGGGACGCCACCACAGTTACGACGAAGCGCTGACCACGATCTATGAGAGCCTTTATCGGACCGGCCTGGAGTGGATCGACCTCTACCTGATCCATTGGCCGCTTCCGCGACTTGGTCTCTATGTACAAGCGTGGCAGGCGTTGATCGAAGCCAAAGAGCGTGGCATCGTGCGTCACATCGGTGTGAGCAACTTTCTGCCCGAACATCTGCAACGACTTGTCGATGAGACCGGTGTGGCCGCCGCTGTGAACCAGATCGAAATGCACCCGTATTTCCCGCAGCTCGAGGCGCTCGCCTACCACCGCGAACACGGCATCCTTACCCAGGCGTGGAGCCCGCTCGGACGTGGCAATGATCTGCTCACCAATCCGGTGATCACTGATATCGCTGCAGGCCACGGTGTTTCACCCGGACAAGTCGTACTGGCCTGGCATGTCGGGTTAGGTGCTGTTCCGCTCCCCAAGGCGGCGTCGCCCAGTCGCCAGCAGGAGAATCTGAATCTGTTCTCCTTCGAATTGACCGATGCGGAGGTTGGACGTATCACCGCCCTGGGCCGGCCTGACGGGCGTATCGCCGGACAGGACCCGGCGACTCACGAGGAGTTCTGACCGGCGTTCCGCAATCGGGAACGGCGCCCCGCTCAGGACGCGGCCGGGCCTATCGTCGGGGTACTCCCAGCCGACCAACAAGGAGGTCTGACATGGCCGATGCGAAGTTCTTCTCGCAAGCGTGGTGCGACAAGGCGATTCAGGCGGTCAACAGCAACGAGGCGATGCGGGCGGGGTTCAAGGACCCTGATGCGTTCACCAACAAGATGGCATTTGTGTGCACCGATCGGCCGGACTGTGCCGTGCATCTGGAGTGGGACAAGGGCAAAGTCGTTTCCTGGACGACCCCGAAGTTCGACGAGAGTGAACTGTGGCTCGTCATCAACGGGAGCCAGGAAACGTGGCGTACCGCGGCCTCCGGTGCTGAGGAGGGCGGAAAGCTGCTCATGGGCGGAAAAATCAAGATCGCCAAGGGGCCGATGTCCGCGGCCATCGAGAACGCCGGTGCCTTCAACAGCTTCCTGGCAACCTGGGGAGAAGTTGCGACGGATTGGGACGTCTGACGACGACCGGAACGAGGCGGATCATGTCATCCATTGAGGCGAATGCCTATCCGGTCGTACTGAGCGATGGCGACGAGGCGAACGGAGTCGCCGGCATCTTGGCGACACTGCTCGATCAGAACTTCGGGGCCTTTCCGTCGCGCACAAAGATCGCCCACAGAATGAGACGTCCGGTAGCGATCTACAGCAGCGACACCGAAAGCGCTTGCACGATCACGTTCGGTCAGGATCGCACCGTGATAGCCAACGGCATAGTGGGCAAGCCGAGCGTCACGGTCATTGCCACCGTGGGCCAGATCCTTGATGTGTCACAACTCAAGATGATGGCGGGTGGGCTCTGGCCGGCGGGGTTCTTCACAAAGCGTGGGCTGTCCGTCATCGGTGAGATCGTCAGACACAAGCTTGTCATCAAGGGTCTGCTGACCCACACGGTGACCGCGCTGCGGACCATCGCGCTCGTCTCGGTCGCGCAGTAACACCGGTAGGGATGGTGTCACCCGTGCGGTGTTCCGCAGCCGGGAACGCGGCGGTGCCACAGGCCTGGTCGCGCCTAGGGTTGGTCGGGTCGACATGTTCATCGTCAAGCAGGGAGGCGTATCCATGCCGCTGGTCGAGGTCACGCTCACCGAGGGCCGTACCGCCGAGCAGATCCGCGCCTTGATTCATGAGGTGACCGCGGCGGTCGAGCGTTCGGTCGCTGCTCCGCGCGCCAACATCCGGGTGGTGGTCCGCGAAGTGCCGACGACACACTTCGCGGCCGGCGACGTCACCATCGCGGAGCGACATGAACAGGACCGGATGCGACAAACACCCAACCCACCGGCGGACTCGAAACGGGATGACGCATGACTTCGAACGATTTTTACGGCCATGTGATCGATGGCAAGGAGGTCGGCTCCCGCGACGGGGCGACGTTCGAGAGCGTCGACCCATGGCTGCGGAAGCCGTGGGCGCGAATCGCTTTGGGCGGCGCGGCCGAGGCAGACCAGGCGGTGGCCGCGGCCCGTCGGGCATTTGACGAAGGGGACTGGCCCCGCATGGGTTTCGCGAAACGTGGTGCAATCCTGCATCGACTCGCGGACCTCATGGAGGAGCGGGCCGACGAGCTGGCCCTGGCCGACACCCGCGACATGGGCAAACCGATCGTCCAAAGCCGGGGGACCGACGTCGCGCGCTCGGCCACCAATTTCCGCTTCTTCGCCGACCATGCCCGGATGTCGACCGGCGCGTTGTTGCCGATGGACAGCGGCCATCACGCCTACACGCGATTCGACCCCGCCGGCGTCGTTGCGGCAATCGCGCCGTGGAACTTCCCGCTGATGCTGGAAACCTGGAAGGTGGCGCCGGCGCTGGCCTGGGGGAACACGGTGGTTCTGAAGCCGGCTGAGGACACACCGACTTCGGCGACCATCCTGGCTCGGCTCGCGCTCGAGGCCGGCATGCCACCGGGCGTGCTCAACGTGGTGCACGGCTACGGCCCGAACTCGGCCGGCGCGGCGCTGACCGAGAACCCGGCGGTGGACCGGATCACCTTCACCGGAGAGTCCGGCACGGGCAAGATCATCGCTCGCACGGCATCCGCGCACCTCGTCCCGGTCAGCCTGGAACTCGGTGGGAAGGGCGCGAACGTGGTGTTCGCCGACGCCGATCTCGACAATGCCGTCGAGTGGTCGATTCGGGCCATCTTCACCAATGCGGGCCAGGTCTGCCTCGCCGGCAGCCGGTTGTTCGTGCAGCGTGCGGTCTACGACGAATTTCTGTCACGCTTCGCCGCCGCGGCTGAGGCCATGATCGTCGGTGACCCGAAGCACGCGGCTACTCAGATCGGCCCCCTGGCCTCTGAAGAGCATTACCGCAAGGTCTGCTCGTATCTGGACTTGATACCGAGCGAAGGCAAGGTACTGACAGGCGGCCTCGGCGATGGCTGGGTGGTGAAACCCACCGCGGTGGTGGATATCGCAGCGGACGCCCGCCTGTGTCGTGAGGAGATCTTCGGCCCGGTCGTGGTGATCCTGCCCTTCGAGACCGAGGAAGAGGTCATCCGACTGGCCAACGACACCCCGTACGGACTCAACGCCATGCTGTTCACCGAAAACGTCCATCGGGCACATCGGGTCGCGGCCGCGTTGAAGGCCGGCACCGTCTGGGTGAACTGCTTCTTCATCCGAGACCTTCGCGCCCCTTTCGGCGGCGTGGGCGATTCAGGCATCGGTCGCGAGGGCGGCGACTTCAGCCGCGAGTTCTTCACCGAACCCAAGGCGATCGTCATGCAGATAGACGCCGACTCCCTAACGTAGAGCAAATTTCGGAGAACCTGAGCCGGACCGGCCTTCGTTGCCGTTCCTTACCCTGGAACGAGGCCCACTCATCGGCCGGAGATTTGCCAGACTTCTCTGAAACCTGACCACGACGAAAGGACCGGGATGGGTGACGAAGATTCTTATCGCGTCGAAATCGCGGGCCACAACTGTGGTTTCAGCGTCGGCCACGGCGAACGCATTCTTTCTGCAGCTATCCGGGCCGGTGTGTGGATGCCGTTCGAGTGTGGCTGGGGCAGCTGCGGCACCTGCAAGGTGACATTGGTCGAAGGGCAGACCGAGCTACTGTTCGCCGACGCGCCGTCGATCACGCCCCGGGACGAACGCCGCCGCCGTGTCCTGGCCTGTCAGAGCACAGCACTGTCCGACCTGGTGGTGAAGCCGACCTGGATCGCCGATAGCCCGCGAGATGGTTTCGCCGCCCGGAGCTTCGCGGCGGTGTTGACGGCCAAGGACGCCCTTGGGCCCGATATCTGGCGGTTGCGCTTCGAGCTTGACGGCATCGCCGACTTCTATGAGGGGCAACACGCGATCATCGATTTGGGCGGCGTGATGCGCCGGTGCTACTCGATGTCCAACATGCCGGGATCCTGCGACGTCGAGTTCATCATGAAGCGCTACGGCGGGCGGCCGGTCAGCGAGGCGGTGGCCGCACTGACGCCCGGGGAACAGGTGAGTATCGAAGGTCCATACGGCGACATGTGGATACGTGACTCCTCGACGCCGATATGCCTGGTGGCCGGCGGGACCGGGATATCACCGATTCTTGCCATGCTCCGAAAGCTGGTCAGTGCGGCCGATCGGCGAACCATCCGAGCGTTTTACGGGGCCAACAATATTGACGATCTGGTCTGCTGGGACGAGTTGGGTGTGCTGACTGGCGAGCTGGCCAACGCCGACCTGACAGGCGTGCTGGTGTCCCCGTCACCGGGTTGGCCCGGCGCCGTAGGCATGGTGACCGACGCACTGGTGGCGGCGCTACCCGACCTGACTTCGGCAGATTTCTACATCGCCGGGCCGCCGGTTATGACCAATGCGGTCACCGCACTGCTGGAGCAGAACGGCATTCAACTCGACCGGATCAGGTACGACAGTTTCGGTTGACCGGTTGCGATGCAACGGCAGGGGATCTACGAGCGCCTGCGCATGATGGTGACCACGCCGGTTGCGCCGTCGACATGAATGTCGTCGCCATCGCGGATCGATGAGGTCGCCACCCCACAGGCGGTGACGGTCGGTACGCCGTACTCGCGGCCGACAATCGCAGCATGCGACAGCATTCCACCGCTGTCGCAGACGCAGGCCGCGATGCGGCTGAACACCAAAGTCCAACTGACCGAGATGGATTCGCAAACCAAGATTTCGCCGCTCTGGATCTTGTCGAGTTCGCTGGGGTCGCGCAATACCCGCGCCCGCCCAGAGGCCGAGCCGCGCGCAACGGGCACACCGCGCAGCGTAGAAACCCGGAGGCCGGCCGCCTCGGCGCGCACTGCGCTCATGTACTGGCGGTCCAAGCCGTAGATCTCGATCAGCATCGGATCGTCGACTTCGTCGGGAATCGTGCCCAGCACTTTCGGCATCTGTGAGCGCCGCGTTTGCCAGTGGTCGAAATACTGTCGCCGGGCCTCGACAAGGGTGCGGAGATCGGTGTAACTGCGCTGCCGGTCGGCGAGTTCAAGCAATTCCGGCCAGAACAGATACATCGTGTCGTCGTAGCGGTCGGCGCCGATCCGGTTGGCCAGTTCCAAGGCCGCCCAGCGGATCGGCAGCGATGCCCGGAGATCGATGTAGTAGTTGTGATCGTCTTGCCACCAAGGGAAATTCGCATGCTGCACGGAGGCGAGCCCGGCATCGAAGAGTTGTTGCTCGCTACGGGTCAGCCGGCGACGCGTGTCATCGATCGCGCCCTCCCGCTCCTCGATGGCGGAGGCCTGAGCGGCTGCGAAGTCATGCGGCTGGTCATGCTGCAGGAACCCCTGGAGCGTACTGAACACCGGGGTGGGATCCTCGATCCAGCTTGGTAGCGCCACGTCTGCGGTACCGGCGGTGCGGTGACCGTAGTCGTCCAAGAACGTCGCCAGTCGCTGCAACCAGCGCCGGCCGGTGTCGCTGGTCTCCAACGCCGCGCCGAGTTGATCGGCCGGGGTAGCCGCGAAAGTCAGATCCAGACCACGCGATCGGGCATCGATGGCAAGGCTCCATAATGCCCGGTCGGTTTCGGCGATCTTCGTGTCGTAGCCTTGCAGAAACTTCGCCACGATCGCGGGCTCGACACCCAGTTCTCCGCAGAGACCCCGAAAGCCCAGATAGTTCGTGATAAGCGGGTACATCATCTCGAAGTGGATCTCAAACGTCCGGCGGTAGTACAACCTCGCCTCGCGTAGTCCGGTGGCCAGGTCATCATCGGACAGTGCCGAATAGTCACGTGACAGGAATGCGCGCCAACCTGTCTCGATTTCGTCGCGACGCTGTGTCCAGATCTGCTCGAACCGGTCCAGAAAACGTGGCAGGTAGGTGCGCATACGCTGGTCGCGCGCAGCAACCGCGTGCTTGTTGCGCACGGGGATCACTGCGGCGTAGGTGTGCGTGCCGGCGATCCGCTGCGTCATACCCCGCCCAGTGGGCAGCGGCATTTGCTCGGCTGCCAGTTGGGTACCCCATGAATAACCGTCCTGGTTCCAGATCAGGCCGAGCGGTGTCAGTCCACGGGCCCAGTGGAAGTCCAGAAACCAAAACCGGTCTTTGTCGGCCTCGGTGAAACGGCGGAACGGCTCGACGATATAGAGGGACTGGGCGAGCGCGGGCGTGAAGCCCGGGTACCACTCGTCGGTGAGGTATGCGTCGATGCCGACCACGGCGATGAATGCTACCGCTTACTAGGACACCCGCCGGCCCAGCTGGCGCGCTGCCTCCACCAGCAGGCGGGTCAACTGGGCCAGGGAGCGTTCCACGAGTTCGGTGCGACCGACGATCGATAGCGCGGCGCGGACTTGCCCGGCGCTGTCGAAGATGGGTGCGGCCACCGACATGACTCCGACCTGGACCTCGTCGCGGTTGATGGCAACACCGTCGCGGCGGACCTGGGTCAGTGTCGCCTCCCATCCGGCGACAGTACGTACCGAGTTGGGTGTGATCGGCGGGAACCCTGCACGGCGGCGGGCGTCGGCGACAGCTGGGTCGAAGGCGGCCAGTGCCTTGCCCGTCGCCGAGCAGTGTGTCGCGAATCGCCGTGGCAGGACGGCTTCAAGCAGGTAGAGTCCTTCGCGGGACTGCAACCGCTCCAGATGCACCACATCAGGCCCATCGGCCACGCCGAGGTGCGTCGTGTGACCGGTGCGCTGACGCAGATCCTCCATGATGGGCAGTGCCGCCTGGCGCAGGCGGCTGCGGCTGATCGACAGCTGGCCTAGCTCATAGAGGTGCAGGCCCAGCCGGTAGCGTCCGGTGGCCGGACTGCGTTCCACGAAACCCCGGCTGGCCAGCGTACTGAGCATGCGGTGGGCGCTGCTCTTGGCGACCCCCAGGCTGCGCGCTACTTCCGACACGCCCAACTCGTCATCGGTGCGGAAACAATCGAGCACATCCAGTGTGTTCGCAACCGACTTCAGCGCGTCATCGCGGTGCGTGACTACCACGTCCGAGGCAGGACGACCGTCATCGACGAGGCTCACATGAACTCCAGTTACATGAAATTGACCACTCTTACCGAGCGTCCCCATAGTACGGCTTAGGCCGCCACCGCTGTATAGAACGCATGAAAATCCCGAAAATGTGGGCATAGTCGGTTCGTTGCGGGTTGGCGTTAAATGCGTGCCAAACGTTCCGGGGGTGCCCACGAACTCGCCGGCAGATCAACTGTCGCGGTCCCAATGCGTTTTTCATCAGACTCGTCGAGGCGTCAAGGCCAAGTCAGCAGGCTCGCGGTCCCCGGCTGACCGGGGGGGCAGGACCTGATCGTGCGCCGCGCTGTCGGAGGACTCATCGTCGCGCCGAATGTAGTAGCTACGGCTCGTCACCGGGGAGAAACCGGCTGCGGCACCTGCCCGAGGCGCGTGGCGGACAACCGTGTGGCGCACTGTGAAGCGATCCCGGTTGCTCGCGGCTCGTCCGCGGCGATCTGGCCAGCGAGGCTAAACGGCAAGGCGCACAAGATATCGCATCGACGATGTTCGCTCGCGATCGGACATCCGGGTATCCGATGCGGCACGTCGACATCGTCGATGCCGTCGGTGTCGCCGGCTGTCGGGCCGGGGATTATCTGACGCGGTAGTCGTCACCAGCAGCGGCGCGCCTGCGTTCCGTCTTGTGGAACGGTTCACATGCCATCGCTGGGTACGTGACAGTGTGATGTCCACAACCGCAAGAAGGTTTGAGAGCTCATCTCACACACTCCGACGGAAAGAGAGATAACGATGCCCCAGCTGGCCCGTTCTGAATGGTACGACCTGACACGCGACATGAACTGGACGCTGTCCTACGTCACCGAGGACCAAGCGTTTCCCGAGGAGATGTCGAACGGTTTCGGTGTGTCCACCGAGCAATGGTGGACTTGGGACGAGCCCTACAAGATCACCTACCCGGAGTACGTGCACATCCAGGCGGGTAAGGACGCCAGCGTCTACGCGGTCAACGCCGTGGTGGCCCGGTCGAAGGTGTATGAGCAACTCGACCCGGGGTGGAAGGCGGCTATCCTCGCCCACTACGGCGCGGTCGCGGTCCCCGAATATGTTGCGGGCATAGCCGAATCGCGGATGGCTCGATTCGGGCGAGCAGCGGCCTGGCGCAACATGGCCACCTACGGAATGCTCGACGAGACCCGGCACGGCCAGATTCAGACCTACATCCCTTACACCCTGCTGCACAAGGAGCCCCGGGCGGACTGGGCGCACAAGGCGCCGCACACCAATGAGTGGGGCGCAATCGCGGCGCGGTCGCTCTTCGACGACATGTTCACCGCCAACGATGCGGTTTCAACCGCCATCCAGCTGACGTCGACTTTCGAGACCGGGTTCACCAACCTGCAGTTCCTCGGGATGGCCGCCGATGCGATGGGTGTGGGTGACCTGGAGTTCAGCGCGCTCATCTCGTCGATTCAAACCGACGAAGCCCGCCACGCCCAGCAGGGCGAGCCGACAATGAAGATCCTGATACGAAACGGTAAGCGCGAGATCGTACAGAAACTCTTGGATCACATGTTCTGGCGGTCCTGGAAAGTGTTCGCACTACTCACCGGCCTTTCGATGGACTATTACACCCCCCTCGAGCATCGCAGGCACTCGTTCAAAGAGTTTATGGCGGAGTGGATCAATAAACAGTTTGTCGACCAATTCCGTGACTTCGGCCTGGAAACTCCGTGGTACTGGAATGAGCATTACCTCAACGAGGTCAACTGGCTACATCACGCCTACCATCTCGGCGTGTGGACCTGGCGCCCCACGGTGTGGTGGAACCCCGACGCCGGCGTCTCGCCGCAGGAGCGTGACTGGCTGGAAGAGAAGTACCCGGGCTGGAACGACTCGTTCGGCAAGTACTGGGATGTGATCACCGACAACGTCCGTGCCGGCGATATTCCCCTGACCCTGCCCGAGACGCTGCCGATGGTGTGCAACATGTGTCACATCCCGGTCTGCACACCGGCCGGGTTCAACGCCGGCTACCTCGACAGTCCGGCACCGCTGATCCACGACTATCAGGGGCGCCGTTACACCTTCTGTTCGGAGCCGTGCAAGTGGATCTTCACCATCAATCCGGCTCGCTTCCAAGGACATCTGGGCATCGTCGACCGATTCCTGGCCGGCCACATCCAGCCGCCCGACCTCGGTGGCGCCTTGGCGTACATGAGCATCTCTCCGGCCGAAGCCGGCCAGGATGCGACCAACTACGCATGGGCTCATGAGCACGCGCCACTGCTCGTGTCGGCGCCCTGATCACTACGCAGCAGAAAGGAAGCCGCCAATGGCACCATTGCCAGTCCAAGGTCTGGTTGAAGGCGATTTCGTCGTCCAACTAGTGCCGATCGATAGCGACGACACGATGGATGTCGTCGCCGGCAAACTCGCCCACCACTCGGTCAACCGCCGCGTCGCCCCGCAGAACAAGCCGCTGCGGGTGCGATTCAACGGGCAGGTGCTGCCGGCCGATGCGACGCCGGCCAGTGTCGGCATCGCGCCGCTGGACTTCGTCGAGGCCTACTACCAGGAGCAGTCGTGACCGAGATGCGATGGGTCGAAGTCGCCGAGGCCGATGAGTTGTGGGAGGGCGAGATGATCGACTTCGAAGTCGATGGTGAGCAGATTTTGGTCGCCCACCTGGTCGGCGGTGAGGTCAAGGCGTTCCAAGGTTTGTGCCCACACCAGGAAATTCTGTTAGCCGACGGAGAGTTTGATCCCGACAAATGCGAGCTGACCTGCGGTGGACACCACTGGCAGTTCGACCTCCGCACCGGGGAGGGGATCAATCCGGTTGGTAGCCAGCTGTATTCATTTCCGACCAGGGTGGTCGGCGAGAAGATCGAGATCGGTATTCCGCAAGACGGCCAACGGCACGACAACCGCTTTTGGATCACACAAGAGGAAGCCGGATGACGCATACGGATGAGCAGGGCAGGGTGGAGAAACGCGTGGGCCCGATCCTGCGGGGCATTGACCGCGAACTCTGCGGCGCGGTGATCGACGCCATCGAAATCGACAACCCCGACACCGATCTCCAAGTCGATGATCAAGGCGCCTACATCCGCATCAGCGCACCGTGGTACTGCCGACTGACCCGCGAATCGCTGGAAGACGCCCTCGGACGCCCGTTCCGGCTGAGCGACATCGAACCCAACCTGGCCAGTTTCGCTGGCCGCATCGACTTCGGCGACGACGAGGTCGTCTGGCAACTTGACAGAGAGGCATGACCGTGGCGACGAACAACCGGCGAGTAGGACCTCGCACCTGGAGCCTGCTGGGCGATGTCAAACGCAAACCCAGTCCCTATGAGGCCGTGACGGCCAAATTCCACTACCACTTTCGCCACGAGCCCGCCCCATTCGAACTGGACCCGAACGTCCCGCTCAACAACTGGTACATGCGGTACCGGGAGGGCTCGCCCCTTCAGGTCGAGGACTGGGAACAGTTCCGCGATCCCTACAAGCTGACCTACACCGAATATGTCACCCGTCAGCGGGACCGCGAAACCTACGTCGATGGTCTCATCGACCAGTACGAAGCCGCCGGCGCCGTCACGCAGCTGAAGCCGGATTGGGTGGCGACACTGCAGAATTTCTTTGTCCCGCTGCGCTTTCCGTTGCACGCGTTGCAGATGGCCGGATTGTATCTGGGGCAGGTGGCGCCGTCGTCGTTCATCACCAACTGCGCCCACTTCCAGGCCGCCGACGAGCTGCGCCGCGTTCAGCGCATCGCCTACTGGACCAAGGTGCTGGCCAACGCGCACGGCGAGGAGTTCGCCCAAACCGGCACCGCGCGCCAGCCCTGGGAGTCGGGGCCGCAGTGGCAACCGCTGCGCCAGCTGCTGGAAGAACTCCTGATCGCCTACGACTGGGGCGAGGCGTTCACGGCGTTGAACCTGGTGGTCAAGCCCATGATCGACGCGCTGGTCAACTGGGAGTTCGCTCGGCTGGCCGAAGCCAACGGCGACCAGTTCCTGAGCCAGCTCTTCACCGAATTCACCCTCGACAGCCGGCGTAGCCAGGACTGGACGCAGGCGCTGGTCACCTACACGATCGATCGCGACCCTGCTCTGCGTGAGGTGATCAACGGGTGGGTGGCGCACTGGCAACCCAAAGCCCGTGCGGCAATCGAGGCACTGGTGCCGCTGTTGGACACGGCGTCGACCGGGGACCTGGTAACCAACGTCGCGGAACGCTACGTGAGCTTCATCGATGGTGTCGGTCTGGCGGAGCGTGCGGACAGCCCCGCCTGATACGCACCAGCGACCGGATGCAATGTGGAGGTGTGAGGTGCGGTCACTTCATCGCGCGGGGAAACCGCAATGACGGCCATAACCGGCGCACGCGACTATATCGGTGACCAGCTGAGCCGACCGTTGGCGCACATCGGCGGTTTCGCCCGCATGTCCGCATTGGCCGGAAAGGCCGTCGTCAGTGGGCGACTGGAGTGGCGTGAACTGATACTGCAGTGTTGGTTCCTGTTGCGCATCACCATCCTGCCGACCGTCCTGGCGGCGATGCCGCTGACGGTACTGTTGACCTTCACGTTGAACGTCTTGCTGGCCGAGTTCGGCGCGGCAGACATTTCAGGCGCCGGCGCGGCGTTGGGGGCGGTCACCCAATTGGGCCCACTGACAACGGTGTTGGTGGTCGCAGGCGTCGGCTCCACCGCGATCTGTGCCGACTTGGGCGCACGCACCATCCGGGAGGAGATCGACGCCCTGGAGGTGATGGGCATCGACCCCATCCGCCGACTGGTGGTGCCCCGCGTGCTCGCGGCGACCCTGATCGCCGGCCTGCTCAACAGCCTGGTGATCATCGTGGGCCTGGTCGGCGGTTTCGTCTTCAGTGTCTACCTTCAGGACATCTCTGGTGGCGCCTACCTGTCCACCCTGACGCTTGTCACGGGCTTGCCCGAAGTGTTGATCGCGCTGGCCAAAGCCATCTCGTTCGGGGTGATCGCCGGGCTGGTCGGCTGCTACCGGGGTCTCACGGTGTCGGGGGGCGCCAAAGGGATCGGCATAGCCGTCAACGAAACCGTGGTGCTGTGCGTGCTTGCCTTGTTCGCGGTGAACGTGATCCTGACGACCATCGGCGTGCGATTCGGGACGGGACACTGACATGGCCAACGCCGCCGTCGTGCGCGCCCGCTTCCCGCGGACGGTGACCAACCTCGACCGGTACGCCGCCAGCCCCGTGCGGGCGCTCAACGGTTTCGGCGAAATGGTGTGGTTCATGCTGAGCAGTGTCGGGCAGATCCCGTTCACACTGCGCCGCTACCGCGCCGAGACCATGCGACTCATCGCCCAGATCGGCATGGGTACCGGCGCGCTGGCGGTCGTCGGCGGCACCGTCGCGATCGTGGCTTTCGTAACGCTGTCCGGTAGTTCGCTGGTCGCGATCCAGGGCTTCTCGTCACTGGGCAACATCGGAGTCGAGGTGTTCACCGGCTTCTTCGCCGGACTGGTCAATGTGCGGATCGCCGGCCCGGTGGTCACCGGCATTGCGCTGGCGGCCACGGTCGGCGCAGGCGCCACGGCAGAACTCGGGGCCATGCGCATCAGCGAGGAAATCGACGCACTAGAAGTGATGGGGGTCCAGTCGATCGCATTCTTGACATCGACGAGAGTACTTGCCGCAGTAGTGGTTATCCTGCCGCTGTACGGAATGGCCATGATCATGGCGTTCCTATCGCCCCAACTCGTCACCACGGCGCTCTACGGACAATCGAGCGGCACCTACGCTCACTACTTCCGGACGTTTCTGCGTCCCGAAGATGTGTTCTGGTCGTTCGTGACCGCTGTGATCATCGCGATCATCGTGATGATCACCCATTGCTACTACGGCTACACCGCTGCCGGGGGCCCGGTGGGTGTAGGCGCAGCCGTCGGGCGGTCCATGCGCTTGTCGCTGATCGCAGTGGTGGTAGTTGCCATGCTCGCTTCGTTGGCCCTCTACGGAGTCCACCCCAACTTCAACCTCTCGGTGTAATCCATGACCTCACATCGCACAGAAAACACTCAACGCACACCCCCGTACCGGACCGTGGCTGTCGTCGCACTGGCCGTGCTGACCCTCATCGGCGGCATGGTCTTCGTGCAGTTTCGCGGAGGCTTTACCCAGAAGGAGTCACTCACGCTGATCGCCGACCGCGCGGGTCTGCTGGTCAGTCCCGGGTCGAAGGTGACCCTCAACGGGGTCCAGGTCGGCCGAGTGGCGAGCATCAACGAGATCGAACGCGACGGCAAGGAGGCGGCGAAATTCGTCTTGGACGTGTCGCCCAAGTACCTCGAGCTGATCCCGGTCAACGTTGACTCGGCGATCAAGGCGTCCACGGTATTCGGCGGCAAGTACGTCGCACTCACTTCACCGAAGGATCCAGGCGCACCGATCACCAGCGCCGACGTGATCGACGTCCGGTCGGTGTCCACCGAGATCAACACCGTTTTCGAAACGCTGACTTCGATTGCGCGGTCGGTGGATCCGGTCAAGCTGAACCTGACCCTGAGCGCGGCCGCCCAAGCGCTGGCGGGACAGGGGACCAAGTTCGGCACCTCATTGGTCAACGGCGACAAGGTGCTGGACAACCTCAACCCCCAGATGGACCAGTTGCACCACGACGTCCGGCAGCTGACGCAGATAACGGACGCGGTGGGCGATGCATCTCCGGACCTCTGGAACCTGGTGAGCAACCTGACGACCACGTCGCGCACGCTCAACGAGCAACAAAAGGACTTGGACGCGGTACTTCTGGCGGCTACCGGATTCGCCAACACCGGTGCCGACGTGCTCGAAGAGAGTCGGCCGCATCTGGTTCAGACGTTGGACCAACTGGTCCCGACGACCGCATTGCTCGACACCTACAGCCCAGAACTGTTCTGCGCCATCCGCAACGCCGCGGAGGTGGCACCTGCGGTCGCGGATGTGGAAGGCGGCGGAAACGGGTATTCGCTCAAAATACACACCCAGTTGATCGGCGCCCCCAACCCGTACATCTACCCGGAGAACCTGCCCCGGGTCAACGGCCGCGGTGGTCCCGGCGGCGCGCCCGGCTGCTGGCAGAAGATCACCCGAGACCTGTGGCCCGCGCCGAGCCTGGTCCTTGACACCGGTGCCAGCGTCGTCCCCTACAACCACTTCGCATTCGGTACACCGTGGGCGAACGAATACGTGTGGGGACGCCAAGTCGGGGAGTACACGATCAACCCATGAAACTGACCGCAACCGCTATCAAGCTCGCCGCCGTCTCGCTGGTGCTGGTGATGTTCACCGCAGGCATCATCGTGGTGTTCGGCCAGATGCGCTTTCAGGACACCGTCAGCTACTCGGCGGAATTCTCCTCCGGTAGCGGATTGCGCAAGGGGCAGTTTGTCCGGGCCGCCGGGGTAGAGGTCGGCAAGGTGACCAGCCTGCGGTTGGTCGAAGGTGGCGAGCGCGTGCACGTGACCTTCGACGTCGACCGGTCATTGCCGCTGTACCAGTCGACCACCGCGCAGATCCGCTACGCCAACCTCATCGGCGATCGCTACCTGGAGATCAAGCGCGGAATCGGCGAGGGTACCGACCGCTTACTGCCACCAGGAGGCCAGATCCCGGTGGCGCGCACCGAGCCGGCCCTTGATCTCGACGCACTGATCGGAGGATTCCGACCGGTATTTCGTGCGCTGGCTCCCGAGAAGGTCAACACCATCGCTGCCGCGATCATCACGGTGTTCCAGGGCCAGGGCGGCACGATCAACGACATCCTCGACCAAACCAGCCGGGTGACCGCGGCATTGGCCGACCGGGACGAGGCGATCGGTTCGGTGGTGAAAAACCTGAACACCGTCCTGGACTCGATCGTCAAGCAGGCAGGTAAAGCCGACGCGACCGTGGTCAACTTGGAGACACTGATCAGCGGGCTGTCCGAGCACGCGGATCCACTCGCCGACAGCGTCGCCGGCTTGAGTAGCACCACCGGAAAGTTGAGCGCTCTGTTGACCGACAACCGGCCGCTGCTGCAGAAGTCGGTTTCTGCGGCACAGGGTGTGCTGCAGCCACTGGTCGATGACAGCAGCCGGCTCGACGAATTGCTGGGCAAACTGCCGACCGCGCTGACCCTCTTGGGCCGCAGCGCCGGTACCTATGGCGATTTCATCAACTTCTATCTCTGCGACATCACGCTCACAATGAACGGCCTCCAGCCCGGCGGCCCGGTCCGCACGGTGCGGTTGACCCAGCAGCCCACCGGAAGGTGTACACCACAATGAGGACGTTGGAGCCCGAAAACCGGGTCCGGACCGGGATCATGGCCGTCGTCCTGGCGGTGCTCGCCACCGCGGTCGGCCAAACCTTCACCAGTGCACCTGTGCTGTTCGCCCAGCCGCGCTACTACGGCGAGTTCAGCGACTCCGGCGCGCTGCGCGTCGGCGACAAGGTGCGCATCTCGGGCTTGGATGTCGGTACTGTGCAGGAACTCAAGATCGCGACCGGCCGGGTGGTGGTCCGATTCACCTTGGGCGGCAACACTATCGGCACCCGGAGTCGACTGTCCATCCGAACCGACACCGTTCTGGGCAAGAAGGTGCTCGAAATCCAGCCGCGGGGTGATACACCGCTGCGTTCCGGTGGGACGCTGCCGCTGGGCCAGACCACCAGCCCGTACCAGATCTACGACGCGTTCTTGGACGCCACCAAGGCCACCGCCGGCTGGGATGTCGGGACCATCAAACAATCACTGCAAGTGCTGTCGCAGACCGTCGACCAGACTGCCCCGCACCTGAGTGCAGCCCTCGCCGGGGTGCAGCGATTCGCCGACACCGTCGGCAAGCGCGATGAACGAATCCAGCATCTGCTGGGCGAAACCAGCAAGGTGGCAGGCGTTCTCGGTGTCCACGGCGACCAGATCAACCGGCTGCTGGTCAATGCCCACGCACTGTTGGCGGCTGTCAACCAGCGTGGCCAGGCGGTCGAGGCGTTGTTGCGGAACCTCAACGCCGTCACAACGCAGGTGGAGGGACTTATCAATGACAACCCCAACCTGAACACCGTGCTCAACCAGGTGAAAACCGTCAGCGACGTGCTGGTCAAACGCAAGGACGACCTGGCCTCCACCGTCACCGAGTTGGGCAAATTCGTGGCCTCCCTGTCCGAGATCGTGTCGTCGGGGCCGTATGCCAAGATTGCGCTCTTCAACCTGCTGCCCTATCAGATGCTGCAGCCATGGGTTGACGCCGCATTCAAGAAGCGCGGCATCGACCCGGAGGACTTCTGGCGCAACGCCGGGCTGCCGGCATTCCAGTGGCCCGATCCCAACGGCACCCGGCTACCCAATGGAGCGCCACCGCCGGCGCCGCCGGTACTGGAGGGCACCCTGCAACATCCCGGTCCGGCCGTCCCACCGGGATCGCCATGCTCGTACACCCCGCCGGTCGACGGTCTGCCACGCCCGGGCAATCCGCTGCCCTGTGCGGGTCTGGAGGCCGGGCCATTCGGCGGCGACGGGGGTTACCTGCCCCCGGTTGACGTCCGGACATCGGTTCCGAACCTCGACCGTCCGTCACCATCACCGGGGATTCCGGTCGCCGGGCGCCCGGGTCAGCCGTCGCCCGACGTTCCCGGAAGCCCGGTGCAGCTGCCCCCGAAAGCACCACCGGGGGCTCGATCTGAACCGATGCCGGTTCTTCCGGGCAACACCGGAGGGTTGGGCCAATGAGCACCATCGTCAACGTGAACGGGCTGCCGCGACCGTCCCGAAAGTCACTGATCGTTACCGCACTGGTGGCGGTGCTGGCCCTGGCTGCCGGTTACGCGGGTCGACAGATATACCACAAGTTGACGACCAACACCGTCGTCGCCTACTTCGCGCAGGCGAACGCGCTCTACCCGGGGGACGAGGTCACGATCATGGGCGTGGCCGCGGGATCCGTGGACAGGGTTGAGCCGGCCGGCGACAAGATGAAGGTCACATTCCACTACAAGAACATCTATAAGGTGCCCGACAACGCGTCCGCGGTGATCATCAACCCGACGTTGGTCGCTTCGCGCATCATTCAGCTGGAGCCGCCGTACAACGGTGGCCCGATGTTGACCAATAACGCGGTGATCCCGCTCGAACGCACCCAGGTGCCGGTGGAGTGGGATGAGCTGCGCGACAGCATTGGCCAGACCGTCTCCGCATTGGGCCCGACGCCGCAGCAGCCGAAGGGGCCGCTCGGCGATACCATCGAGTCCCTCGCAAACGGACTGTCCGGCAAGGGGCAAGAGGTCGGCCGGACGTTGGACAGCCTGTCGACGGCGCTGACCGCGCTGAACGAGAGTCGCGGCGAAACATTCGCGGTGCTACGCGGTCTGGCCAAGTTCCTCAACGCGTTGCACATAAACGAGCAGCAGCTGATCTCGCTGAACGACAACCTGGCGCAGATTTCGTCCAGCCTGACGCCCACCGACCACGAGGTCGCCGACGCAGTGGAGAACCTCAACTCATTGCTGCCTGTGCTGGACAAGTTCCTCGACAAGAACGCCAAGGTGTTGACCCGCGATGTCAACAATCTCGCCGAGGCAACCACCCCACTGGTACAACCCGACACCGCGAACGCCTTGGAGACCTTTTTGCATGTGTTCCCGACCTTCGCGGCGAACGTCAACAATGCCTACCACCCGAGCCAGAGCGCGCTGACCGCCATTCCCGCCGTCGTCAACTTCGCCAATCCGTTGGAGCTGATCTGCAGTTCGATCCAGGCCGGCAGCAGACTCGGGTATCAGGATTCCGCTGAGCTGTGCGCCCAATACCTCACGCCGGTACTGGATGCGATGAAGTTCAACTATCTGCCGTTCGGTCTGATGCCGTTCAGCACCGCGGCGACGCAGCCCAAACAAGTCGCCTACTCCGAGCCGCGGTTACAGCCGCCGGCCGGATTCAAGGACACCACCGTGCCCGGAATCTTCGCGCCGGACGCCTTCTTCGCGCGTGGCAACGTCAACCCGGGCTGGATTACGGCACCCGGGATGCAAGGGGCGCAGGTTGGGCCCGCCACCGGAAACCTGCTGACGCCACAGTCGGTGAGCGCGCTGCTGGGCGGGCCCGATGTTCCCCCTCCGGCGGTCGGGCCGAACCAGGCCGGCCCGCCCAACGCCTACGACGAGCACAGCCCGCTCCCGCCGCCGTGGTACCCGCAACCCGGTTCACCGCCGCCGCCCGGACCGGATGTGAGGCCGGGCCCGGTTGCGCCCACGCCTGCACCGGCGGTGTCGCCCGCTGACGCGTCGACAGGGCCGGGCGAGTGAACGCGGCACGCCGAGTCAGACGTGGCCTCTGGCGTGGGCTGGCCATGCTCGCTGTCACCATCTCGCTGAGCTCGTGCGCCCAGTGGCGCGGCATCTCGAACGTGGCGATCCCCGGCGGCGTGGGCTCTGGGCCCGGCTCCTACACCGTCTACGTGCAGATGCCCGACACGCTCGCGCTGACACCCAACAGCAAGGTGATGGTCGCCGACGTCTACGTCGGCCGGGTGCGGACGATCGCGATGAAAAACTGGGTGGCCAGTGTGACGTTGGACTTGCAGAAAGGCATCCGCCTGCCGAGGAACGCCACCGCGAAAATCGGCCAAACCAGCTTGCTCGGTACCCAACATGTGGAACTCGCTCCACCGGTGGATAACCCATCGCCGCAGCTGTTGGCGAACGGTGACACCATCGAACTGAAGGACTCGTCGGCGTTCCCGACCACCGAGCAGACGCTGGCCAGCATCGCGACCCTCCTGCGCGGCGGGGGCATCGCGAACCTGGAGGTGATCTCCAACGAGGTCTACAACATCGTGAACGGACGGGAAGGTCAGATCCGAGCTCTGCTCGGCAAGCTGGACACGTTCACCGCCAAGCTGGACGAGCAGATCGGCGATGTCACGCGCGCCATCGACTCGGCCGACCGCGTTCTTGCGATGGCGGCCGCGCACAAGAACACCTTGAACGCGGCGCTGACAGCGCTGCCCCCGTTGATTCAATACGCCACCGACTCCCGGGGGCGCGTCATCGATGCGGTCGAGGCACTGGGGCGGTTCAGTGATGTCACGGCGCAAACGGTCGGACCGGTACAGGCCAGCCTGCACCGCAACCTGATGTCCGCGCAGCAGCCGCTCGCGCAGCTCGTAAGGGCTGCACCGTATCTGATGACCGCCCTGCCCCTGGCCGTCACCGCGCCGTTCGACATCGATGTCATCCCGAAGTCTTTCCGGGGCGACTTCTTCAATGCCTCCCTCAATATCGATCTGACGCTCAGCACAATTGATAGCGGCGTCCTCACCGGGACCGGCTTCTCGGGGGCGCTACGCGCACTGGAGCAGTCCTGGGGCCGCGATCCGGCCACCATGATCCCCGACGGCAGGTTCACGCCGAACCCCAACAATGTGCCGGGCGGTCCGCTGGTTGAAAGGGGTGAATAGATGTTGGTCACCCGATTGGTCAAATACCAGCTCATCGTCTTCACCGTCCTGACGATGATCACCCTGATGGTCCTGGGCGGGTATTACCTGCGTATCCCTTCCCTGGCCGGCCTCGGACAGTACAGCCTGAACGCGGAGTTGCCGACATCCGGCGGCCTGTATCGCACGGCCAACGTGACCTACCGCGGCGCCACGATCGGCCGAGTCACCGCAGTGGAGCCGACGCGGACCGGGGTGCGCGCCACGATGAGTATCGAAGACCGGTACAAGATCCCCGTTGACGCGACAGCCAACGTGCATTCGGTATCGGCGGTCGGCGAGCAATATCTGGACTTGGTGTCGCAGGGCAACCCCGACAAGTTCTTCTCGCCCGGGCAAACCATCACCAAAGGCACCGTGCCCGAGGATATCGGGAAGGCGCTCGACGCGATTGACCGCGGCCTGGCGGCGTTACCCAAGGACAAGATCACGTCGCTGCTCGACGAGACTTCACAGGCGGTAGGTGGTTTAGGCCCGGCGCTGCACCGCCTTGTCGACTCCACCCAGGCGCTCAGTGGAGACTTCGCGGCGAACTCCGCCGATATCAACGCCATCATCGCCCAGTCGGTGCCGCTGCTGGACAGCCAGGCCGCCTCCAGCGACGACATCCGGAGCTGGATTCACAACCTTCATATCGTGGCCACCCAGACCGCCCAGAAAGATCCACAACTCAAGAGCGTGTTGTCCAACGCAGCCTCCACGCTCGACAGCGCCAACGACCTGGCCGGCGGCCTTCGGGAATCGTTGCCACAGACATTGGCCAACCTCGAGATCGTCACGGGCCTGCTCCTGCGCTACCGCAAGGGCATTGAGCAGGTACTGGTACTGCTTCCACAGGCCGCTTCGGTCGCCCAATCGACCATGGTGACGTTTCCGGGCGAATTCCCGCTGAACCTTCAACTGGCTATCAACCAGCCGCCGCCCTGTCTGACCGGGTTCTTGCCGGCCTCGCAGTGGCGCTCTCCCGCCGACACCAGCATTGAGCCATTGCCTTCCGACACTTACTGCAAGATTCCGCAGGACACCCCGGCCAATGCCGTGCGCGGGGCCCGCAACATTCCCTGTGTCGATGTCGAAGGCCGGCGGGCGGCGAGCCCGCAGGATTGCCGCAGCGACCAGCCATACGTCCCACTGGGCACCAACCCCTGGTATGGGGACCCCAACCAACTCCGCAACTGCCCCGCACCGGGCGCCCGCTGCGACCAACCCGTAGAGCCGGGCCACGTGATACCGGCGCCGACGGTGAACACCGGGTTGAATCCGCTGCCGGCCGACCAGTTGCCAGGCACGCCCCCGCCGATCAACGATCCGTTGTCCCGGCCGGGATTTGGCACCGTCCAGTGCGACGGGCAACAGCCCAACCCGTGTACCTACACACCGGCCGGGCCGCCCAGTGCGTTGCTCAGCACCCAGAGCGGGGAGATCACCGGGCCCGACGGCGTCAGGTACTCCGTCCAGACAACGCCGACAGGAGACGACGGATGGAAGAGCATGCTGGCCCCGGTCGGCTGAGTCCCCCCGACGGCGCGGCAGCAACGGACGGCGCATCGGGCTTGAGCCGTCGGTGCCTGGGTGCCGCCGCGATGACGTTGACCCTCCTGGCCGGCGGTATCGCTGCGGGGGGCTGCTGGGTGCTTCGTGCCCATTCGGTCAGCCAGGCCATCGCGGGTGCCGGCACTGAAGCCGTTGCCGCTGCCAAGGACTGCGTCGCGGCAACTCAGCCGGCCGACCGCACCGCGTTGTCGGCCAGTCAGCGCAAGCTTGACGAGTGTTCCACGGGGGACTTCAAGGCCCAGATCGTGTGGTATAGCGCAGTTTTGGCGGAGGCCTATGAGGCGCAGGACGTCCATGTCCAGGTTCCGGAGATTCACGCCGGGGTGGAACGAGCCAACAGCGACGGTTCTATCGTTACGTTACTGGCGTTTCGCGCGAGGATTTCCCAGGCTGGTGTGGCGGAGCGGGAAAACAGCTACCGGGTGCGAGTGAAGATGGTGCCCGAGAATGGGCAGTTCAAGATCGCCGATCTTGACCAGGTGGCCAGATGATGGTGATAACGGCCACCCCGCCGAGCACCGACGCAGACCAAAAGGCAATAGGGGCTGTCCCGGCGCCGTGGTCGCTGCGTGCGGCAGCGTTGGCCGTGGACATCCTGCCAGCTGCGGTGGTGCTCGCGGTCACAGCGCTGGTCGCACTGGCGGTACCGCTCTACAGCGGGTGGTGGTGGGTGTGCGCGTCAACCGGTGCGGTTGCGATCCTGCTGACGGCAGCAAATCGACTGCTGCTGCCGATCATCTGCGGAAATAGCCTCGGGCGGGCGGCTTTCGGCGTAACGGTCATGGACCGCAACGCTGCACCCGTTGGACCGTGGCGGCTATTGTTGCGCGACACGGCGCACGTGCTGGACACCGCCCCGATGTTCGCGGGTTGGTTCTGGCCGCTATGGGATTCGCGCCGGCGCACCTTTGCCGACATCCTTTTGCGCACCGAATCGTGTCTCGTTGGGACGCGACGGCGAGGTCGCGACCTACGCCGCCTCTTGGCGGCGGTCATGCTGACAGCCGCGTTGCTTTGCGCGGTCGGCGTCACGATCAGCTATACGGTTGTGCACCAACATGATCGGTCGGTAGCTGTTGCAGGCGCGCAGGTTGCGGAGCAGGGTCCACGCATGGTCGCGCAGATGCTCAGCTACCGCCCCGAGACCATCCAGGCCGACTTCGATCACGCGCGTTCCCTGGCGACGGACAAATACGGCGCGGAGCTGTCCGCCCTGCAGCAGGCTGTGCAGGAGTCAGGTCCGGTGCGCAACGAATACTGGGTGAGCAATAGCGCGGTCCTCGACGCGACACCCGAACGCGCGACGATGCTGCTGTTCTTGCAGGGTGAACGGGGCGCACCGCCCGACCAGCGTTACATCACCGCCTCGGTGCGGGCGACCTTCGTCGCGTCGGGCGCGGCGGGATGGCGTGTCGACGACATTGCCGTCATCGCTGGAACACCGGCGGTAGAGGCGCAACCATGAGCCCACGACGCAAGCTCGAACCGACCGAGCGCTCTGCCTTGCCCGTGACGTCGCGGCGTTCGTTGCCGCGTTGGAGATTCCCACTAATGGCGATGCTCGCTGTAGTGTTTTCTGCAGCGGCGATAACCCTGTGTGCCATGAACCTGTATTCGCATGAATCGCAGAAGCGGATGATGATCAAAAATGTCGCTGTGCTGGGCTACATTCGCTCATTCATGACCGAATTCACATCTCCGGATCCGTTTCATGCCAACGATTACACAGATCGCATACTGGCTGAGGCCACAGGTGAATTTGCGGAGCAATACCGTGAAAGTAGGAACGAGATCCTCATTCGGGTCGCCAGGGCCGAAGCAGCTACGGGCACCGTCCTGGATGCCGGCGTCTCGAAATGGAACGACGATGGCAGCGCCGACGTATTGGTGTTGACGAAGTTCACCTCGAAGTCACCAAATGGAAAATTGCAGCTTGAACGGGTGAATCGTTGGGTGGTAGCGGTCAAGCAGGAAGGGCAATGGTGGAAAATCAGCCGATTGACCCCGGTGATCTGAGTGATGCGATCGCCGATCATGACACCTCCAACGGCGGCACCGAAATCGAAGCCGGCGAGGCGGCACCCGATGCCGGAAGCCGTCGAGGGCGGCGTGACACCTGGCTTGCCGGCGCCGTCGTCGGCGCAGCCGCGCTGTTCATCGCCTCCGTCGCGTTCACCGGTGCGGTGCTGCAGCCCCACCTGGCAGATCGCGCCGCGGTGTCCGCCCGAGTGGTGGTCGCCCGCACCGCGGCGGCGACGATCACCACACTGTGGACGTACACCCCCGACACAATCGACACGCTGGCCGACCGTGCAAGCGAATACCTCAGTGGCGACTTCGCGGCGCAATACCGCAAGTTCCTTGAGGCGGCGGTCACGCCAAACAAGCAAGCACAAGTAACCGGAGACACAAACGTCGTGGGGGTGTCCGTGGAATCTTTGGACGGCGCGAATGCGGTTGCCATCGTCTTCACCAACACGACGTCGACCAGTCCGCTGACGCAGAACATACCCTCGCTGAAATACGTGGCCTACCGAGTGGGTATGCAGCGACTGGGTTCACGATGGACGGTCACCAATATGGCGACGATCAGCTTCATGGACTTGACGCCGAAGCTGTAGGCGTACGGATAAGGAGGCGAATATGGGTCACAGAAAATTGCCGCTGGCGTGGGCTGGTGTGGTCGTGCTCGGAGTGATTGTGGTCATCCTCGTGGTGTCCTGGCAGTTGTTTGCCCGACTGTTCGCCGCGCAGGGCATGGTCGACGATCTGAACCCGGCATTTCCTGTAGATCGGGTGGTCGGCGCACGGGGCGGCATCGAGATGGTTTCTGCCGCGACCGACGTCGGTGATGCGATGATGCATTCCGCGGATGCAGCCGCGGAGGTCCCCAAGCTGATCGACTTCCTCGCCGAGCAGACCGGCCGCTCCAGCGATGACACGCGGGCGATGCTGGCGAAGGACTATCCGTACATCAACGGCTTCCTGACCTCATTGCCGCTTCCCGAGGTCAGCGCCGAGCTCCCGAAGATCGTTCATTACCTGGGCACCGTCTTATTCATGACACCTGATCAGGTGGACCACATGCTGGAGACGGACTACCCGAAGATGTACCAGGTGATCGTGAACCTGCCGAGGCTGACCGCGGGCTGGGATGACATTCCGGGCACCGAGAAACTGACCCGATTCAACGGCGAACCCGTGCACACCATGCCCCAGCTGCGGGACTACCTCAGCCAGGAGGTGATAGCCCCGGTAGAACGCCAGCAGGCCAACTTCCGGCCGCTGGGCACCCGCGGCGGGGTCGCATACCTGGCCCCCCTGCTCCTGGCGCTGGGCATCGTGGTGATCCTCTTCGGTACGACGATGATCGTGGAGACCTGGCGAGGAGTACGGCCAAATCCGCTCCGGTACGCGTGGGTGGTCGTCCCGGTGGTCGGAGCCGTGGTGATTCTGCTAGTCCTCGCGATAAACGCGTTCCCGCGGTTCATCGGCGGACAGCAATTGCTCGATGACACCCGCCCGGTCTTCGCGCTGGATCGAATCCAGGGCGATCGCGCCGGCATCGAATTCATCTCCATCTTCGTCGAGGCCCTCGGACCGGCGGTCCTGCCCGATGGCGGCGCGACCGAGGAGTACCCCAGGCTGCTGGACCACGTCGCCAAGGAGGTGGGTGTTCCCGTCGGGGTGGTTCGTGATCTGGTGGCCCTGGATTTCCCTCACGCAGCCAGGCTGTTGGACGGGGTGCCGTTCTCCGCCTCGGTCGCCGACGCTTCGAAACTGGTCGATTACGTCGCTTCCACCTCCGGCGTGCCTCCCGCCCAGTTATGGGAGACGCTGCACGCCCGATTCCCCAAGATCTACCAGGTGCTGTCGAATCTGCAGATAGTCACCGACGGCTGGAAAGAGGTGCCCGGCACCGACAAGCTGACTCGCTTCGACGGTTCGCCGGCCCGCTCGGTTCCGCTGATCAGGGACTACTTCCGCGAGGATGTCATACCTGGATTGGAACGCCAGCAGCACAATTTCGTGGTCGTCGACACCAACTGGCCGCCGCTGTTCGTGTTCGCCCCGTTGCTGACTGCCCTCGGCGCATTCGTGATCGGCTACGGGCTCTGGCTGGGCGTCCTGACCCGAAGGCAACTGGAACGGCAGAACGAGGCGCAGAGCCCAGTGGTCCTGGTGCCCGAGGAGCCGAGCCTGACCGGGTCGGCTCTGGGGGATTCGGCGTTGGCCGACGTCCGATGACGGAGACCACCGGCGCCGCCGCCCCAGGTGGAGGGGCGCCGGGAGGTTCGTGAACTGAATTGAACGACAACAACAAAGGAGAACTCACAATGAGCCACAACGACATGCTCGACGCCGCTCGCGCCGCGGGGGCGCCCATAGAGCAAGCGGTCGCGCTGTTCATGCTGCACCAGGAGACTGCCGCCGAAAGTGTCGCAGCGGGTTACCAGAACTCATTCGCGGGCTATGTGGTGGGTCGCGGAGGTGTGCTGGGCGAGGCAACCGGCGCCACGGTCAGCGCGGTGTTCGCGGCATTCGATCCCGCATTCCTTCGTAGCCTCTGGGAGGAAGGCGTCGCGGTGCGTGACGCCGCCGGCGCGGCCGAACTCTACTGGGACCAGACCGCCGGCTTTGCGCGTAGACACTTGACCGGCATCGAAGGGCTGGACCGCATCGCCGCGTTGGGGGAGAAGGTGATCGCAGCGACGCCAGACGCGGGCCTGCCGCTGTACGCCGGCTGGCGCACCATGCCGCTGGCCGACGACGCGCCGGCGCGGGCGCTACAGGTGATGTTCATCCTGCGGGAGTTGCGGGGTGGTGTGCATTTCAACGCCCTCACCATCTCCGGTATCACGCCCGTCGAAGCGCACATGCTCAACCACGGCCATGACTACACCACCATGTTCGGCTGGCCTGAGCCGTTCGCCGACGGCGCGGACAAAAAGGAGCGTTACGCCGAGGTCGAGCAGACGACCAACCAGCGGATGGCGGAGATCTTCGCGGCTGCCCTCGACCGTGACGAGGCAAACGAACTCGTTGGATTGAGCGCCGCAGTTTGGGCGTGGTTAAAGGCCGGTGTCCCGGCATGAACACCTCGGGCGGGCGCCACCGTCTCAGCGCGCCAGCTGCTCCAGTTTCGCCTTGACCTCACGACCGGTCGGATTCGTCATCGTCGAGCCGTCGGCGAAGCGCAGCGTCGGAACAGTCCGGTTGCCGCCGTTGGCCGAGGCGACGAACTCCGCGGCGGTCGGGTCGGACTCGATGTCGATCTCGTCGAAGGCGATACCGAACTTGTTCAGAACGATCTTGAGCTGGCGGCAGTAGCCGCACCAGCCGGTGGTGTACATCACGAGCGGCGCATTGCTGTCGGTCATAGCTGTTCAAACTAGTCGCTGAGGATGCTGGGCCGCTCGCGGCCGGACGTCAGGGGTTCCTGCCAAGATGGACACATGGCTGACCCGCTGATCGACGCTCTGGACGACGAGCAGCGCGCTGCCGTGCTGGCGCCACGCGGGCCGGTATGCGTGCTGGCCGGGGCCGGGACCGGCAAGACCCGCACCATCACCCACCGGATCGCCCAGCTCGTGGCGGGAGGTCACGTCGCATCCGGGCAGGTGCTGGCGGTGACGTTCACCCAGCGTGCCGCCGGCGAGATGCGTTCTCGGCTGCGGGCCCTGGGTTCGGTCGCGAACGGCGAGGGCGGGACTGGCAACGGAGTGGGCGCGGTGCAGGCGCTGACCTTTCACGCCGCCGCACGCCGGCAGCTGCGCTACTTCTGGCCCCGGGTGGTCGGTGACACGTCCTGGGAGCTGCTGGACCGCAAGTTCGGGGTGGTGGCTCGCGCCGCCGGGCATGCCGGGCTGCGCTTGAGCAACGACGACGTCCGCGATGTGGCCGGCGAGATCGAGTGGGCCAAGGCGTCCCTGATCGGCCCGGAGCAGTACCCGGAAGCCGTGGCCGCCGCCGGCCGCGACACCCCGGTGGATGCCGCGCAGCTCGCCGAGGTCTACGCCGGGTATGAGTCGCTGAAGGTCCGCGGCGAGGTCACAATGCTCGACTTCGACGATTTGCTGCTGCACACCGCCGCCGCGATCGAGAATGACGCGGCGGTGGCCGCCGAATTCCGGGACCGCTACCGCTGCTTCGTCGTCGACGAATACCAGGACGTCACCCCGCTGCAGCAGCGGGTGCTGTCGGCGTGGCTGGGGCAGCGCGATGACCTGACCGTGGTCGGCGACGCCAACCAGACCATCTACTCGTTCACCGGCGCCTCCCCGCGCTACCTGCTCGACTTCACCCGCCGATTCCCCGACGCCGCCCTGGTGCGGCTGGAACGTGACTACCGGTCCACCCCGGAGGTGGTGTCGCTGGCCAACCGGGTGATCGCCGCGGCCCGCGGCCGGGTGGCGGGCAGCAAGCTGAAGTTGATCGGTCAGCGCGAATCCGGCCCGACGCCGACCTTCCGGGAGCACCCCGACGAGGTCGCCGAGGCCACCGCGGTGGCCAAGTCGATCGCCCGGCTGATCGAGGGCGGCACCGCCGCCGCCGAGATCGCGGTGTTGTACCGGATCAATGCCCAGTCAGAGGTCTACGAGGAGGCGCTCACCGAGGCCGGCGTCGCCTACCAGGTGCGCGGGGGAGAGGGATTCTTCACCCGCCAGGAGATCCGCCAGGCGCTGGTCGCCTTACAGCGGGCCGCGCAGAGAGGCGCCGACGGGCCGCTACCGGAAACCGTGCGCGCCGTGCTGGAGCCGCTCGGCCTGACCGCCGAGCCGCCCACCGGCGCCCAGGCGCGGGAACGCTGGGAGGCCCTCGGTGCGCTGGCCGAGCTCGTCGACGACGAAGTGGCCCAGCGCCCGGACCTGGATCTGCCTGGACTGCTGGCCGAGCTGCGGATGCGCGCCGACTCCCGGCATCCACCGACCGTTCAGGGCGTCACGCTCGCGTCGCTGCACGCCGCCAAGGGCCTGGAATGGGACGCGGTGTTCCTGGTGGGCCTGGCCGACGGCACGCTGCCGATCTCGCATGCCCTGGCGCACGGCCCGGACAGCGAAGCCGTCGAAGAGGAACGCCGGCTGCTCTACGTCGGCGTCACCCGCGCGCGCATTCACCTGGCGTTGAGCTGGGCGCTGGCCCGCGCTCCGGGCGGGCGGGCGTCGCGCAAACCGTCGCGATTCCTCAGCGGGATCGCGCCGCAGGCCGTCGTCAGCGCCACTCCCGCCAAGCGCCGGTCGCGGAGCACTCCGAAGCACTGCCGGGTCTGCAACAAGGACCTGGCCACTCCGGCCGCCATCATGTTGAGCCGGTGCGAGACCTGCGCGGCCGACGTCGACACCGAGCTTCTGGTGGCACTCAAGGACTGGCGGCTGCGCACCGCCACCGAGCTGAAAGTGCCCGCTTACATCGTCTTTTCCGACAACACCTTGACCGCGATCGCCGAGATGCTGCCGGTGGACGAGGCCGCGCTGGTGGCGATTCCGGGCATCGGTGCGCGCAAGCTGGAACAGTTCGGCTCCGACGTCCTCGAGCTGGTCCGCAACCGGGACTGAATGTGCAGGTCAAAAAATCGGTTGTGCATCCCACGGGGCAACCGTTAACCTGCCTAACCATGAACACCCCGAACACGATCGGTGTACGTGCGGCTGCCGCGGCGGCGCATGCCGCTGCCGGCGTGTCCGTGCATCGGGGTTTTGCCTAACGCATCAAGCTCAACCCGCCCGATGGCCACGGACCTGAAATCAGGACCGTGGCCAATTTTTTTTGCGCTATTCCGAAGAACAAGGTGACCAGCGACCATGAAGAACAAGCTCGAACTCCCGTGTAACAGACCCACGTGCCGGTCAAGCGCCTGTCCGAGGAGTACGTGCCGGGCTTCACCGCCTGAGCACGTACTCCTCGGACAGGCGCTTGACCGGCACGTGGGCGTCGAGCTGGCACATGATCGCCGTGGTCGAGGCGAGCACCCGCATCGGCATCGCCAGCTTGGGCGGTAGGTCCAGCTGCCGCGCGGTCTTGAGCTGCTCGACCGGCCGTTCCAACTGCTTGCCGGCCATTCGCATCAGCCATTTGCGGCTGTAGTGGAACACCTCGACTTGCACCGGCTCGACGTACTGGCGCAGCATCTCGTCGATCTCACGGACCGACACCTCCTGCCCCTTCTGGATGAAGCCGCCCTGGCGCATGGTCGCGATGACCTTGTCGTAGTCCTTGTCCCGGGCGTAGCGCACCGCGGCACCCAGTTCGGCCGGGAACCCGCCCGGCATCGGGGCGACCGCCCCGAAGTCGATGACGCCCATCTTGGTGCCGTCGATCAGCATGAAGTTGCCGGGGTGGGCATCGCCGTGGATCAGTTCCAGCCGGCGCGCGGCGTCCCAGGTGAACTCGGCCAGCCGGGTGCCCATCAGGTCGCGCTGCTCGACGGTGCCGTTGCGGATGATCTCGGCCATCCCGACGCCCTCGATCCACTCCTGGATGACCGTCTTGGGCGCCGACGCCACCACGTTGGGGATGACGAAGTGCGGGTGGTCCTTGTAGGCCTTGGCGAAGATCCGCTGGTTGTCGGCCTCAAGCCGGTAGTCCAGCTCCATCTCGGTGCGCTCGATCAGCTCGTCGACCACGCCCTGCACATCCACGCCGGGGGCCAGCTGCTTGAAGACGCCGGTCAACCGTCGGATGGTCTTGAGGTCGGCGCGCAGTGCCTCGTCGGCGCCGGGGTACTGGATCTTGACCGCCACCTGTCGGCCGTCGGCCCAGACACCGCGGTGCACCTGGCCGATGCTGGCCGAGGCGATGGGTTCGTCGTCGAAGGAGCTGAATCGTTCCCGCCACTTGGTGCCCAGCTGGGCGTCGAGCACCCGGTGCACCTTGTCGGCGGGCAGCGGGGGAGCGTCCTTCTGCAGCTTGGTCAGCGCCTCCCGGTAGGGCTCGCCGAACTCCTCGGGGATGGCCGCCTCCATCACCGACAGGGCCTGGCCCACCTTCATCGCGCCGCCCTTGAGCTCACCCAAGACGGTGAACAGCTGGTTGGCTGCCTTCTCCATGAGCTCGGCGGTGACTTCGTCCTTGGACTTGCCGGTCAGTCGTTTCCCGAGCCCGAGTGCTGCCCGGCCGGCAAAGCCGACGGGCAGGCTGGCCAGCTTCGCATTGCGCGCCGCGCTTCCGCGTTTGATTTCTGACACGTGCCCATCATCCATGACGTTGTTGTGGTGCCGGTCACCGCGGTGACAATTTTCGATGGCGGTTGTCACCTCAGCAATCGCACATCGGATGCCGGACCCAGCGCCGCGTCATCATCGATCCGGTGGCCAGATCCAGCTCCAGGGTGGCGCCCAGCGTCGGCGGAGCGGCCAGGCCGGTTGCAGCCCCGCGCACCGCGGCGATCACCCGCTCGATTTGGCTCAGCGCCAGCGCCGCGGTCGCCAGCACGGTTGCCCGGTCGGCGTGGGTGACGGTGTGGCGGAGCTGCGCGGCCACCGCGGGCCACGCGGAGTCCCGGTCTCTCCGGTGCAGATCGGCGCAGCCCAAACAGCTGGTGACTCCCGGCAGGACCAGCGGGCCGATGATGCCGGTGCCGTCGCGCACCCGCACCGGCAGGTGCGGCACCCGCGCGGCGTGCAGTTCACGCACCAGCCTCGGGTCGGGGACCAGGTAATCCGCCAGTACCACCAGATCGGTCCCGGTGGCGCTGAGCGCGGCGTGTGGATGACTGCTGCGCCGGACGACGGCGCTCGAGCAGCGCAACGATTCGACCAACAGATCCGACAAGGGGCCGCGGCCGTGCACCCGCAGCGAGACTGTGCGGCACCGACGGCTCGTCGCGGTGCCGCGGACGGCGACACGTGCCGCGACCAGCGCGACCAGCAGGTCGTCCAGCTCCCCGGTGTCTACCGGGCCGTGTTGGGCGGCTTCGTGGCGCAGCGCGGCGACGGTGGTCGGGATCTGCATCGTGCGCAGGACGGTGGCCAGCGCGGCGGTGCTCAGCCCGCGGGGTGGTCGCACCAGAACGGCGCGCCGCGGATCCCAGCCGACCTGGACGGCACCGTCGGGGCGCAGCAACACCGGCAGCGCCGGATCGAGGATGTAGGTGGAGGTCTCGGAACCAACCCTTGTCACGCAGGCGACCCTGCCATGCCGGCTGGCGACGATCCTCCCGTCATCCACAGGGGCGAGAAACGATGCGCCGCGCGGCCTCCACGGCGGCGCCGCGTTGGCGTGCGATGACGGCGCGGTCGGTAATGGTCTGGTACGGATCAGTAGGCAACTGAACTCCAGGCCGCGCGGTGCGCCTCAGTGGTCGGCGTCGTCGGAGTTGCCGGCCTCGCGCTGGAACTCCGCGATGGCCTGATCGATGGCCGAGTCGATGTCGCTGGAGCCGCCGATGATCCGGTCGATGAACGCGGCCGGTTCGTCGAGATCGGAGGACTCGGGCAGCAGGTCGGGGTGCTGCCAGACCTTGTCGCGGGCGTCGGCCCCGACCGCTGTGGTCAACCGCTCCCAGAGCACCGCGGCCTCGCGCAGCTTGCGCGGGCGCAGTTCCAGACCGACCAGCGTGGCGAAGGTCTGCTCGGCCGGGCCACCGGTGGCGCGCCTGCGGCGCAGCATCTCCGAGAGCGCGGCGGTGCCCGGGATCCGGTCGCCCAGCGCCGCATTGACCACGGTCTGCACCCAGCCCTCGATCAGGGCCAGCAGGGTCTCGAGGCGCTCCAGTGTGGCGAGTTGCTCCGGGGTCGACTTGGGCTCGAACACACCCTGGTTGAGCAGTTCGTTCATGGCCGCGGGATCGGTCATCGCCGACGGATCGAAACCCTGGGCCAGTTCCTCAATGCCCCGGATGTCGATCTTCATGCCCCGGGCGTACGCCTCTACCGCGCTGAGCAACTGGTTGGACAGCCACGGCACGTGGGTGAACAGTCGGTGGTGGGCGGCTTCGCGGGCCGCCAGGAAGGTGACGATCTCACTGCGTGGCTGCTCCAGGCCGTCGGCCAACTCCTCGATCGCCCGGGGCAGCAGCGCTGCCACACCGCTGGGACCCAGCGGCAGGCCGATGTCGGTCGAGGTCAGCACCTCGCCGGACAACCGTCCCAGCGCCTGGCCCAATTGGGAACCGAACGCCAATCCACCCATCTGCGACATCATCGACAGCAGCGGGCCGGCCATGCCCTTGGCCTCTTCGGGCAGCGCCGACGCCCACACCGACGAGACCTGTTCGGCCATCGGGTCACACAGCCGCTGCCAGGTGGTCATGGTGTGCTCGACCCAGTCCACCGGCGTCCAGGCAACCCCACTGGTGGTGCCGGCCGGCAATGAAGTCGCCCCGTCGAGCCAGGTTTCCGCCAGGTGCACCGCGTCGCCGATGGCGGTCGCGGTCGACGCGGTGACCGGCGAGACCGAACCGATCGACTTGGTCGCGACCTGACGCGCCAGGTCGTAGTTCACCGGCCCGGCGGGTCGGCCGTCGGCACTGACCCGGCCGGCACCGCTGAACATCTGCCCGAGCTGAGTGAAAACCTGGCCCAGATCGGCCATGTTGAAACCAGCACCCATACCGAATGGGTCGGAGGGCCCGGAGCCTCGCTCGCGGTCGGGGTCGTCCCCGGAAGAGAAACCGAAGGGCAGATCAGCCATAGACATAACCGTACCCATCGGCACCGTCCGACGGTACGACACGCGGCCACCAGTGGTCGGGCCGTCCCCACCAGGGCGGCGGCCGTTTACCATACCCGGGGTGAACAGGCGGATTCTGACACTGTTGGCGGCTGTGCTGCCGGTGGTCGCGTTCGGCGTGCTGCTGACGGCGGTGACGGTGCCCTTCGTGTCGTTGGGGCCGGGTCCCACGTTCGACACCCTCGGCATGATCGACGGCAAGCAGGTGGTCGACATCGAGGGGACCACCACGCACCCGACGACCGGCCACCTCAACATGACCACGGTGTCTCAGCGCGACGGTCTGACGCTGGGTGAGGCGTTGGCGCTCTGGCTGTCCGGGCGTGAGCAGCTCATGCCGCGTGACCTGGTCTATCCGCCCGGCAAGTCCCGTCAGGAAGTCGACGAGAGCAACGACGCCGACTTCCGTGCGTCCGAGCAGAGTGCCGAGTACGCCGCGCTGGGCTATCTGCGTTACCCGTCAGCGGTCACCCTCGCCGACGTCCAGGATCCGGGGCCGTCAGCCGGCGCACTGCAGCGCGGCGACGCCGTGGACGCCGTCAACGGCGAACCGGTGTACACCGTGCAGCAGTTCACCGCGCGGCTGGCCGACACGAAGCCGGGCGAGACGGTTGTCATCGACTTCCGGCGCAAGAACGCCGCACCCGGCACGGCGCGGATTAAGCTCGGAGAGAACAAGGACCGCGCCAATGGATTCCTGGGCGTGTCCGTCCTTGATGCGCCGTGGGCGCCGTTCACCATCGACTTCAACCTCGCCAATATCGGCGGCCCGTCGGCGGGGCTGATGTTCTCGTTGGCCGTCGTCGACAAGCTGACCAACGGCACCCTGGCCGGTCCGAACTTCGTCGCCGGCACCGGGGTCATCAAGGCCAATGGCCAGGTCGACGCGATCGGCGGGATCACGCACAAGATGACGGCGGCCCGCGAGGCCGGCGCGACGGTGTTCCTGGTCCCAGCCGACAACTGCTACGAGGCCAGAAACGACAACAAGGGGCTGCAACTGGTCAAAGTCGACAGCCTCGCCCAGGCGGTGGGGGCGCTGCGAACCATCACTGACGGAGGTCAGGCACCCTCTTGCTGACTGTTCGTTGGCTACAGTGGGGCCGTCAGCGACAATTGAGCTAGGGAGCGTGGCACGTGGCGATGCGGCCCACCGCGAGGATGCCGAAATTGACCGCGCGCAGCCGGATCATGGTTGGCAGCGCCTTCGTCGTGATCGCGCTGCTGCTGGTGGGGCCGCGGCTGATCGACGGCTATGTCGACTGGTTGTGGTTCGGGGAGCTGGGCTACCGCTCGGTGTTCGTCACGACGTTGCTGACCCGCCTGATCACGTTCGTCGTGGTGTCGCTGCTGGTCGGCGGAATCGTGTTCGGCGCACTGGCGATGGCCTTCCGGGTCCGGCCGGTTTTTGTGCCCAGCAATGGCGTCAACGACCCGGTGGCGCGGTATCGGACCACGGCGCTGTCGCGGCTGCGGCTGTTCGGATTCGGGATTCCGGTCGGGATCGGTGTGCTGGCCGGGATCGTCGCGCAGAGCTACTGGGTGCGTATCCAACTGTTCCTGCGTGGCGGTGACTTCGGGATCGCCGATCCGCAGTTCGGCAAGGACCTGGGTTTCTACGCCTTCGACCTGCCGTTCTACCGGCTGGTGGTGGGGTTGCTGCTGGCGACGCTGTGCCTGGCCACCATCGCGAATCTGACCACGCACTACATCTTCGGCGGTATCCGGCTGTCCGGCCGGGCCGGCGCCCTGAGCCGCCCGGCGCGCATCCAGGTGGTCAGCCTGATCGGCACTCTGGTGCTGCTCAAGGCCGGGGCCTACTGGCTGGACCGCTATGAGCTGCTCAGCCACACCCGTACGGGCAAGCCCTTCACCGGAGCCGGTTACACCGACATCAACGCGGTGCTGCCGGCCAAGATGATTCTGCTGGCGATCGCACTGATCTGCGCGGTCGCAGTGTTCTCGGCGATCGTGCTGCGCGACTTGCAGATTCCGGCGATCGGGCTGGTGCTGCTGCTGCTGTCGTCGATCGTGGTCGGCGCGGGCTGGCCGCTGATCGTCGAACAGTTCAGCGTCAAGCCGAACGCGGCGCAGAAGGAGAGCGAATACATCTCCCGCTCGATCACGGCGACCCGGCAGGCCTACGGTCTGACCGAGAATGTGGTCACCTACCGGGACTACCGCGGTGACGCGCGCGCCACGGCCGCGCAGGTGGGTGCCGATGCGGCCACCACCTCCAACATCCGGCTGCTGGATCCGACCATCGTCAGCCCCGCGTTCACCCAGTTTCAGCAGGGCAAGAACTTCTATTTCTTCCCCGACCAGCTGACCATCGACCGCTATCGGGACGACGAGGGCCAGCTGCGTGACTATGTGGTCGCCGCCCGCGAGCTGAACCCGGATCGACTGATCGACAACCAGCGCGACTGGATCAACCGGCACACCGTCTACACCCACGGCAACGGGTTCATCGCCTCGCCGGCCAACACCGTCCGCGGTATCGCCAACGACCCCAACCAGAACGGCGGATACCCGGAGTTCTTGGCCAACGTCGTCGGCGCCAACGGCGGTGTTGTCTCGGACGGGCCGGCCCGTCTCGACCAGCCGCGCGTCTACTACGGGCCGGTGATCGCCGACGCCGTCGCCGACTACGCGATCGTCGGGCGCAACGGCGCCGACCGTGAGTACGACTACGAGACCAATACCGAGACGAAGAACTACACCTACACCGGTGCGGGCGGCGTAGACGTCGGAAATTGGTTGGCCCGCAGTGTGTTCGCCGCCAAGTTCGCCGAACGCAACTTCTTGTTCTCCAACGTGATCGGCGCGGACAGCAAGATCCTGTTCAACCGAGACCCGGCGAGCCGGGTGCAGGCGGTGGCGCCTTGGCTGACCACCGATTCCACGGTGTATCCGGCGATCGTGAACAAACGACTGGTGTGGATCATCGACGGTTACACCACGCTGGACAACTACCCGTACTCGGAGCTGACGTCGCTGTCATCGGCGACCGCGGACTCCAAAGAGGTGGAGTTCAACCGGTTGCTGCCGGACCGGCGGGTGTCCTACATCCGCAACTCGGTGAAGGCCACCGTCGACGCCTACGACGGAACGGTGAGCCTGTACGCCCAAGACGAGCAGGACCCGGTGCTGCGGGCATGGATGAAGGTGTTTCCCGGAACGGTCAAGCCGAAGGCCGAGATCTCACCCGAACTCGCCGATCACCTGCGCTATCCCGAAGACCTGTTCAAGGTGCAGCGCATGCTGTTGGCCAAGTACCACGTCAACGACCCGGTGACCTTCTTCTCCACCTCGGATTTCTGGGATGTGCCGCTGGACCCCAACCCGACCGCCAGCAGCTTCCAGCCGCCGTACTACATCGTCGCGAAAAACCTTGCCAAGGGCGATAATTCGGCGTCGTTCCAGCTGACCAGCGCAATGAACCGTTTCAAGCGCGACTACCTGGCCGCCTATATCAGCGCCAGCTCGGACCCGGACACCTACGGCAAGATCACCGTGCTGACCATTCCCGGTCAGGTCAACGGACCCAAGCTGGCCAACAACGCGATCACCACCGACACCACGGTCAGTCAAGACCTCGGTGTGATCGGGCGCGACAACCAGAACCGCATCCGGTGGGGCAATCTGCTGACCCTGCCGGTGGCGCAGGGCGGACTGCTCTACGTCGAACCCGTCTACGCCTCACCCGGTTCCAGCGATGCTTCGTCGTCGTACCCGCGATTGATCCGGGTGGCGATGATGTACAACGACAAGATCGGCTACGGGCCGACGGTTTCCGACGCGCTCACCGGCCTGTTCGGGCCCGGTGCCGGTGCGGCGGCCACCGACATCGCACCCACCGACAACGGCGCTGCCGCGCAGGGGACGCCACCCTCGGCGACCCCGCCCGTTGCGGCGGTGCCCGCGCCCCCGGCTGCGGCGGCCACCTTGTCCCCGGCGAAGGCCGCGGCGCTGCGTGAGATCGAATCGGCGCTGACAGCGCTGCGAGACACTCAACGCCGCGGTGATTTTGCGGCCTACGGTGCGGCGCTGCAACGCCTCGACGACGCGATGGCCAAGTTCAACGGCGCCAAATAGGAGAGCGGTTCAGCCGCCGCGTGGTGTCAGCGACCCGTGGCGCCCAGCGGCGTCGTCGGCTGGTGTTGTGCCGCCGTGCTGAGAGCGGCGCGTGCCTTAGCGTTCCAGTGGTGTCTGGGAGCCAGTGCGGATAACTGAGCCAACCGGACGAACTGTCGCAGCGACCATCGGTCGGCGGCGCTGACGGTGATCCCGGTGAGTTCCAGGGCGCGGGGGTGCTGCAGGGCGCGGATAGCCGGGTGGGGGACTGTGCGCATCCACCAATCGGTGGGGGCGAAAATCTGCTCGCGGAACGGCTCGAAGTGCGCGCCGGCCACCAGGTGTGCGCGGCAGTAATCCTCGAAATACTCGACGAATTCCGGCCACGTCGCGGGCATCGGCCGCGTTGATACGCCGTATCGGCGATACCAGGCGCAGCACTCCTGGTAGAGCTGCTCATGTTCGTCGGCGTCGAGCCGACGAATGAAGGTATTGATCATGACGACGAGGGACTCGACATAAGCGCTGTGCTGAAAATGGAACGTGTCGGGATTCAGTGCGTGGTACTTGTGCCCGAGACTGTCGACGCCCTTGACATGCTCGTGGGAGAACCGCATCTGGGGCCGCATGTCGAGGTCGGAGTAGGCGTAGTTGACGGCCTGGGTGAAGGTGCGTTTCTTGTGCAGCCAAATGCGCTTGCGCATCAGGGCATGCTCGTTGATGCCGGCGGCGATGCCCGGATGCAGCAGCAGTAGACACACCGCCCTGGGTAGCACGAACAGGTAGCGCCGGTCGGCCAGGAAGTGCCACAGCATGCTGTTGGGCCCCAGGCCGTCGTCGTGGTTAGCCGACACGATCAGATCAGTGCCTTCTCGCGGCGGATGCGATGGCGAACGTCGGCCATCAGCACGGTGTAGTTGACGGTTCGGATGAATCGGGGAATGAAGCGGTTCACGAATGACACGAATAGGAACAGATTTTCGAACTGGCGCTGCTCGGTTGCCGACCATGGCACGCCGAGCAGCTCACGAAAGAGCGGTGGCAGAAAGCCGATCGTCAGGAACCGCAGCAAGGGCGCCATGGGCGCCCGCAAGATCGGGCTGATCATTTTCAGGTCCACCAGCCGCAGGAGGTAGTCGCGGACGACGTCGTCCACCTGCAAGGCCTGGCAGGTGGTGTTCCAGTAGGTATCGAATTCGGCGCGGGTGGGCGGCCACTGGTCGGCGGTGACCTGCAAGGTGGTGCCGAGCGGCCAGGCGTGGTGATAGAAGCCCTCCGCCTGTGTCTGGGTCATCTTGCCGCGCAGCAGCTGATAGGTGTCCTCGTAGAAGACGAACAGGCATGCGGCGACCCACAGTTGCAGATCCGGATCGAAGGCGTTGTATTGGACCGGGCTGTCGGCGGTGGAGCGAACCTGCCGGTGGGCGACGTTGACCGCGTCACGGTAGGCGGCGCGTTCCTCGTCGTTACCCAGCACCGCGACGGCCATGTACTGGGCTGTGGTGCGCAACCGCTTCCATGGATGTTCCATCAGCGCACCGGATTCCACTCGGCTCTCCACGACGCCGTGGCCGACACCGGGCATGCTCAACTGCATGACGACGTTGGCGGCTGCCGCGGCCGCAGACCAAAAATCCAGTGCCTCAGTGAGATCGACGGGACCATCGTCGAAGCGTGGCGTGTACTGATCGACGTGGATCCGGCTCCCGGCAGTGCTCAGCGGCCGAGCTTCCGGACAGGTGCGGATGCCGAGCACCCTGATGAGAGCATCGATGATCCGTACCAGAAACATCATCTCTGCGGCCTCCGTTGTTGCGGGGCAACTTTGCTGTTCGCGATCACTGCATACAGACGTTAGCGATCAGCAGCACCGGCCACGCCACGATCGATCCGAGAAGGGACACTACGAGGTCCAGGCCTCGCATGCCGTGCAGCGCAGCGGTGTGGGTCAGTGACCAGATCAACCCGATGCTCAGATACGGCGCGGCGAGGAACAAGCCCAGGCCGATGAGCTCTCCGATGGGTATCCGGTAGTTGAGCAGGCGGCCGACGTTGTCGAGAAGTCCGGGCATCTGTTGCCCCTCCCGCTGTTCTGGCCCCGGAATGCAGCATGGCATAGCGGGGTTGGGCCGACAAGGACGAGGTGAGACGAGGTGAATCGGCACCGGCCGGGCGAGGCCGGCGACGCCAGACCAGGCGATTTGGCGGCTTGGGCACCTGTTCGGTAGTGTCATACATACCGACGCGGGGTGGAGCAGCTCGGTAGCTCGCTGGGCTCATAACCCAGAGGTCGCAGGTTCGAATCCTGTCCCCGCTACTATTGTGATGTCTCAGGACATTGAATCGCCCCGGGTTTGGTGCACACCTTCTTTCGAGGGAAGGTAAGGCGCATCATGCCGAGGAAGTACGACGACGAGTTCAGGGCCCAGGCGGTGCGGTTGGTCACCGATCATGCCGGCGAGTACGACACCCGCACGGCCTGCGTTACCGCAGTGGCCAAGCGTTTGGGCGTGTCGTATGAATCGCTGCGCCGGTGGACCAACCATGCTGAGATTGACGGTGAGGTCCGTGACGGGGTGCCCACCGATACGTTGCGCGAGTTGCGTGAGCTCAAACGCAAGAATTGTGAGCTCGAGGAAACGATCGAGATCCCCGTGGCCAGATCAAGGAGCGGCCGACGGTTCGCTATGTCGACCTGCCGGTGTACGGCCAGCCGATGCGTCTGGCCTGGCGCAAACACCGTTTCATCTGCAGGCGCCAGGATTGTCCGGGTGGCAGCTGGACAAGCGGCGACCATCGCATCGCGGCCAAGAACTGTCTACTGACGACCCGGTGTGCCAAATGGGCGACCATGCAGGTCGGCACGGGCCGCGCAGTTTCCGATGTCGCCCAAGAACTTTCCTGCGATTGGCATACCGTCAACGACGCGGTCATGACCTACGCCTAGGCGCTGCTTGATGCTGACCGGCGACGCCTCAACGCCACGACCGCGATCGGCTTGGACGAGACCTCGTTCGTGAAACTGTCGCACCGGCGTGCCCGCTCGTATGCGACCACCGTCGCCGACGTCGCCAACCACCAGATCATCGAGATCCTGCCCACCCGCAACTATGTCGATGTCGCGGGTTGGATCGACGAACAACCCGCCGCGTGGAAACGCCGCATCCGCTTCGGTGCACTGGACATGTCGGCGACCTACGCCGCGGTCTACACCGTCACGTTGCCTCGCGCCGAACAGGTCGTCGACCCTTTCCACTGCGTGCAACTGGCCAACCGGGCCCTCGACGAAATCCGACGACGTGTCCAGCGCGAACAAAAAGGCCACCGCGGGCGACGCAATGATCCGCTCTACCGGATCCGCCGCGTGTTGTTGACCGGCCAGGAACGCCTCGACGCCAAGGCCACCCAACGCTTGATGTCGCTACTGGCTCTGGGCGACCCCCACGGCGAAGTCGCCATCGCCTACCGCGTCAAAGAACGACTCCGCGAGTTCTACCGCTGTCCCGACATCCAGACAGCTCGCACGATGCTGTCCGAACTGATCGAACACTGCCTACGGCCAAGCCTGCCTCCAGAACTGAACAAGCTGGCCCGCACCCTGAAAGCCTGGTTCGACAAGATCTGCAACTTCCACATCGCTGGGGTTGACCCCTGATGGTGGACACCTGACTGGTGGGACTGCTGGTCCCGCGGGAAGGATGTCCGTATGTCGGGCAAGCGCAAGAAGTACACCCCGGAGTTTCGGGAGCAGGCTGCCCGCCTGGTGATCGAGACCGGTCGGCCGGTGGCTCACGTGGCCGCCGAGATCGGTGTGGGTGAGCAATTGCTGGGCCGCTGGGTGCGCCTGGCCCGCGAAGCAGCCGGCGCCGACGATAATGGCGCGGTGCTTGATGCTGATGAGCGTGCCGAGCTGGAGCGGCTGCGCAAGGAGAACGCCGAATTGCGTTTGGACCGGCAGTTTTTAAAAAAAGCCGCGGCCTTCTTCGCCTCCGAGCAGAACCAGTAGACGCCTACCGGTTGATCGAGGCGGAGAAGGCCAACTACCCGATCACGCGCATGTGTGCACTGCTGGAGGTGTCGCGCTCGGGGTTCTACAAGTGGCGTGCCAACCGGGGGCGTGGACCCACACCGGCTCAGCAGCGGCGCACCGAGTTAGACGCCACGGTCGCGGCCATGCACAAGGCCTCTGACGGGGTATACGGGGCGCCGCGGATCTTGGCCGATCTACGTAATGACGGCGAGACGGTGTCGCGCAAGACGGTCGCGGCCTCGCTGCGCCGTCAGGGCCTGGCCGGGATCAGCCCGCGCACGTTCGCCCCGGTGACCACGATCGTTGATCTGGATGCACCGGTGCCCAAAGACCTGGTCAAACGTCGTTTCGACGTCGGTTCGCTGGACCGGGTTTGGACCTCGGATATCACCTATTTGCGTACTGGTGAGGGCTGGCTGTACTTGTGTGCGGTCCGCGACGGCTGCAGCCGGCGGGTGATCGGCTGGGCCATCGATGAGCACATGCGCACCGACCTGGTCGAGGCCGCGCTGGCCATGGCGGTGGCGATGCGCGGTGAGCTGGCCGAGCAGGTGGTATTCCATGCCGATCGTGGATGCCAGTTCACCAGCGCGCAGCTGGCCCGGTTCGCCCGCGATCACAACCTGGCTCGTTCGGTGGGTCGTACCGGGGTGTGCTGGGACAATGCTCAGCAGGAATCCTTCTGGGCCACACTGAAAGTCGAGTTCTATGACCGCTACTTGTGGCCCACCAAGGCCGCGGCTAAGCTCGCTGTCGGCGACTGGATCGAGCGGGTCTACAACCGACGCCGGCGCCACTCAGCGATCGGAATGATCCCCCCGATCGAATACGAGAACCGGATCACTCAGACGGCACAAGCCGCCTGACCCTGTGTCCACCATCAGGGGTCAACCCCAATCGCCCGCGTCAGCAACGGACCCACCGAAGCCCTCAACAACCTGATCAAACGCATCAAACGCATCGGCTACGGCTTCACCAACTTCGACAACTACCGCATCCGAGCCCTGCTCTACGCCGGCAAGCCCAACTGGAGAGTCCTCACATCCATCATCGTCCGATGAACACCACACCCCGGCAAGATCCGAAGAGCCCCTTTTGTTCAGCACGATGGCGTGACGCGTGGGATGGACTACGTCGGGCGCGCGGCATCTCCGGATCGATAGGGGGTCAGTGCCAGATCTGATCCGATGCTGTGCTGCTGCGGAGACGGGCGCGGCTGCGCTGAGCCGGGCGCAACGTGGTGAACTGTTGGCGCACAGTGTCATACAGTGTGCCGCTCTTGCCGGTGTCAGACAGTGATATCAGCAGAGCGAACGGAACTGTGGTGGGCGAATTGTCCAAAGCTCCTGCGCGGCGGGCAACATAGGTGATTTCCAGGCGGGGCGCGGCGATCTCTGTCGGTTTGAGGGTGAATCTGTGGTGACGGATCGTTTCCCACTTACCGCTGTCACGCAGCTGTGCTTCCGAAGATTTCGGCTTGGCTCCGAGTTGTTTGGTGATGGGCTCTTGGCTTGCCTCCCACCCTGCAGCGAGTAACTCCCCGGCCTGCGGGCTGCCGATGTCGGCGATGATGGGTTTGGCGTCCAATCCGGTGGGTGCGCGGAAACTGTGCATACGATGGTGCGGACGCAGCAGCATTTCCAACGAGGCACTGGTGTATTCGGTGGGCTGGGTGGGATCGATGGGGGAGGCGTAGGCCAGCGTGAGGGTCACCGCGAGATTAGCGGTGACGGGGCTCGGCGCGGGAAGCTGATAGGCCATCAGGTCGCCGCGCACGATCTCATCGACGTAGAGAACATGTACCTCGTCAGGATCGCAGTCAAGCAGATCTTCGTAGGTCAGGGGTTGGCGCCCGTACCCGACCTCGTCGCGAAGTTTGACGTGTCGGTGTGGCCGTTCAGCGAAATGTGTTGCAAAGGAACGTAGTACACTGCTGTTCACTCTGGGTAGACGGGTTGTCAGGTCGGCGAGAGCATGGGTCGTCACGGGTGCGGCGAAGCTGGTCCCGGCAGCTTCGAGGAACCCTCCGTCAGCGGCGAGCAGGTTGAACATCTGACTTTCCGCGCCACCGAATTGCACCCCCAGCGGCTGGATGCGGTTGCCGTGGCGGCCGGGGCCCATCGAGGAATAGTCGGCACGGGCCCACGGGCGGTGCGGCGCTGCTGCGTCACAGGCACCCACGGCCAGGCCGTTGGCCATGTCGGCGGGAACCTGTACCCGGTGCAGGCCAGTCGCCGCGTCCTGATCGCCGTCGTTACCGGCGGCCACAACGAACAGTACGTCGTTGTCCCACGCCAGCTGGTCGAGTTCACTCGTCCAGCGATCAGGTTCCATGTCATCGTCGACGGCACGGTCTGGACCCATACTCAAGTTGACGATCTGGTGCCCATTTTGGCGGATCGTCTCGACAATGCGGTCTAGAACCCAATACCCCTCAAGGTCGTGGGGATTCGGCGATGGGGTAACACGGTAGCTATGTACCGGCAACGGGGGCCGCGGTGCCTGCTGCCCGGGCTCAAGGAGCCCGTAGAGCACCGCCCCGGTCACCCCAGTCCCGTGAGATAGGTCCTCGGCGACGGCTGGCTCGAGGGTGAGATCAGAGGTACCAATGGGAAACAGGGGTGAGGTGCCGCCCTCGACTCCGCCGTCGAACACCGCCACCGTCGCCGCGGTGGACATGGGTTGCGCAGTTGGCGGGGGACTGACTCTGCGCGCCGCGCGCAGGCCGAAGCGAGGCCGCGGACGAATCCCGGGCATCGGACGCAGCACGCGTAAGGGATTGAAGCGGGCGAGTTCGGCCGCCTCCGTTGCACCTGCGGTGAGGGGAACAAAGGTGAGTCCGCCGACGCGGCGGATGAATCCTTCGTGGACCTGGCCGCCCCGGCTCTGCACCAGTGAGATCCATCGGGCGAGGGTTTCCTGCTCCAGGGCCACCGCCTCACCGGAGCGTGCGGTGGCCGGGTGCAGGACTGCCTCCCATACCAACGACGGATGGGCGAGGGTGTCCTCCGGTGCTGGCGGGGTACGTAACACCTGGTCGGGTCGGGGTATTGCGATCTCATCGAGTTTGCGGATCTCGGAAAACGCCTGTCGTTCAGTGCGATTGGCTCCGCCGGTCTGCACCAACGTTTGCAACGCGGCGAGACCGGCATCGGGAACGGTGAAGACGAGACGCCGGGTTTGTGCCTCCTGTTGCTTGCTGGCGGTCACATAGAGGCCCGTATCTGCGCGCGAGCCGACCGGCGTGGCACCGATCTGGGCCAGCAGAGCGCCGGGAAAGTAGCTGGCGGCAAGGTAGTTGGGAAGCAGTTTGGCCTCGACGTATACCCGGTCGGGTGCGCGCAATTGCGAGGGCAAGGCTTGAGCGGATGCGACCATAACGTTGACCTGCGGAAGGAGCAGCTCTCGGGCATCGTCGGCGGTGCGTGGCTCGAATTTCGGGCCGCCGGAGGCGTTGGGCGCCTCGACGCCTTCGATACGCAGACCCTCTCCGTTGACCAGCAGCGGCCGCACAGCGCTCTGTGGTGTGGTCATCATCGAGTCCTGACGCGCTTGATCGCCGCGGCCACGGTCGGGTGGCTGACTCCGGCCAGCGCCGCGATCTGGCGGTTGGACATGTGGAGGCGGGTGTGGAGCGCCGCGAACAAGGTGTCACGGCCTGGACCTGCGTCGCCGGCTCGGCGGGCCAGCTCTTCGACAACGGTGTCGGTGGTCGTCGCCGCACGCAGGATCGCCCGGCGACGGCACAGCTCCCACAGCCGGGTGAGGTCAGAGCCGCTGAGCCCGTCAGTTAGGTCGGCAACGACGTCGAGGACCCGCTCATCCATGTCGGTGACGCCGGCGGCAAGGCCGTGTAAGAGGAGCCGCCGCTCACGCAACCCGGGTAGAGGAATTTCGATGGTTCGGTCGAATCGCCGCCCCACCGCGGGGTCGAGCAGCTGGCAATGGTTGGTGGCTGCTACCAGCAGGCTGCTGTCGGGCCAGCGATCCAATTCGACGAGGATGACGTTGACGATGCGTTTGAGTTCGCCGATATCGGTGTCGTCATCGCGGCGCTTGGCGATGGCATCGAACTCGTCCAAAAGCAACACGCACGGCCCTGACTTGGCATAGTCGAGGACGGCCTTGATATTGCGGCCTGAGGAGCCCAGGTAACTGGAAACTACCGATGACAGGTCCAATGAGACTAACGGCCAATCCAAGGCCTGCGCCAGCCAGCGTGCGGCCATCGTTTTTCCGACACCGGGCGGACCGCTGAGCAGGACGGTCCGGGTCGGGCTCAATGCGGCGCGATGAAGTTCGTCGCTGAATCGGCGCTCGGCGATCACTTCGTGCAGAAGCTCGGTGACGGCGGCATCGAGTACGAGACCGTCGCCGTGGGGAAGGTGGTCGACCTCGGCCAGCCTGTGTGCAGTGTCTGCTTCGGTGGGGACCGTAGCGTTGGCGAAACGCAGTTCGGTTCCCTGGGTGACCGAGGCCAGTGCCCGATGTATTGCTGTGCGAAACGATTCCGCATCGTCGATACCCGGAGGGACGGTGTGCATCAATCGCGATGCCAGCTGCCGTACGCCGGCGCCGTGGCCCCGTGCACCTACCCGTACCAGGTCCACCACCGCCCGTTCGAGACCGTCCGCAGTTTGGTAACGATTCACCCCTGAGGCCGCCACGCTTTCCATAGTAGACCAAAAAGCCAGTTCAGCAAGGCTAGATGAATGGTAGAATTCGAGACCCGAAGGCTTTAGAGTTACCAGCAGGTGGGCTGAGGAGCGGGCAGATCAACGCGAAGACCGAGGGACCCGGACACCGGCCTCGAAAGGCTACGTCGGGCGCTGGAGCGATCAACGACGCGGGTGGGAGACCATATGGTGAACGGGGACCGACAACTCGCGCTGGCGCGCCTATTGCCGGCGGTGGTAGCCGCCCATGATGCGTGGGCCGGAGCGCTCGGCGATGCAGACCAATGGGTGATTCTGATCGACGAGGCGGGGGAACCAACCACCGCCCTGCCGCCGGGCGCCGCGTCACAGGCCAAGCCCATCACGCCGCTGAGCGAAGTTGTTCGCAGGCTGCGGACCTTCATCGTCGCCGACAACCGCTCGACGTTCCAGGAAGTCCTCGATCTGGCCGACGAGTTGGGCGAAGAACCCGAACCGGAACCCACGATCGTGGTGGTGCGGGACGCGGGCCGGATTGCCGGTGTGGCGACCGCGGCCGACTTACGAAATCAGCTCTTCCGTATCCGCTACAGCAGTCGCGGCGTCACGCTACCCGGCCCCATCACCGTGCCCAAGATCGTCCGACGCTGCAATTTCATCGACGATGATGAGGCATGCGGGTACACGAAGCGTTTCGCCACGCGGCCACCGCAGATGCCCCCGTGCCCGAACCCCCGCACTCTCAGCGACCACCTGTTCGTCTGGTAATTGACGATGCTGGGCACAATATTCGGCAAAACGGCCGACCTGCTGGACAAGCGTTTCCTCGTGGGTCTGCTCCTGCCATGCGTGGGCTTTCACGCCGCGCTGGCAGCCCTCCTCGTCACAGCGCTGGGATGGGATGACGCGCGCCAACTAGTCGCCACAATCCCGAGTCCCGAGCGGTGGTTCCTCGCGGTCGCGGCGGCGGCAGTGGTGCTGGTCTTCGCCGTCTTGCTCGGCACGCAGATCAACACACTGATGAGATGGTGGGAAGGCTACTGGCGGCCGCGCTGCGCTCGGACCCCCGGGGCGGCAGTGCAGCGGTGGCGCTACGGTCGCCTCGACGACGAAGATCCCTGGGACTCAACCCAGATGTTGCGCGAATATCCCCGCGAAACAGCCGATTTCCTGCCCACAAGACTAGGTAACGCCCTTCTGGCGGCAGAAAACTACAGCCGCGATCGCTACGGACTCGACAGCGTCTTGTTCTGGCCACGCCAATACCTGTTGCTCACTGACACCATTCGCACGGTGGTCGACGATGCTCGCCGGGCGATCGACCAGTTCATCGTCATCGCTTCCCTGTCGGTGCTCACCGCGATCATCACCACGGGTATGGGCATAGCAGGGCAGCTCACTGACCGCGTGTGGATCCCCACTGGTCTCGGTGCAGCCGGGCTGGCCCTTGTGACCTATCGCTCGGCGGTGCGCGAGGCCATCACGTTCGGCGATCTCGTGCGATCGGTCTACGACCTATATCGACGCGACCTCCTGGCCGCGCTCGGCGTCGCGGCCGCCGTTACCCCCGAAGACGAACGCCGACTATGGAAGGCACTCGGGCAGTATCTCTTCCGGGGCGCTACGGACTCAGGAGACGAAGCTCTCATCCGCTACATCCCACCGCAGAAATCGTGATGATGGCCGCCTCGCCGAGCGGCCCTTCGGGCGCACGCCGAGCCCCGGTTGAGGGGCCTGCGCCGAACGCGGCTCTCGCCCGGGCCGAGAGGCGCTAACCGCCAGCAGCGGTTGGACGCCTACCGCAGCTACTCTCAGATACTTAGTGCGTTAAGTAAGCTCCCATCATTCAGTGCGCCTGCGCCGCCGTGTTCTGCTCCAGGGGCAGGTACTTCTTAGAATCGAGTGAGGCAAACGGCCCAAAGTGTGAACGGATTTGTGAACGAAACCGTCCGCAACAGCGGCGACCGCATCGACACGGCGTGACATGCGAGACGGCAGAGCTCAACCGCGGGTTCGCCCTTGGGGTGCTGCGGTGGGCTGGTAAGAGCGGTAGCCGGGTGGTTCATTCACGGGCGTCGCGGATGGACGTCCAGCGCACGGATCACAAAAAAGACTGCCGCAGCTTGCGCTGCGACAGCCTTTTTGAAGTCTGCGTGTTCGATCAGATGACCGTAACGCCCACAGCCTGTGGACCTTTCGCGCCCTGCTCTACCTCAAACTGAACCCGAGCGTTCTCTTCGAGGGTGCGGAATCCGCCGCCACCGATCTCGGAGTAGTGAACGAAGACGTCAGGCGCTCCGCCATCGGGGGCGATGAAGCCGAAGCCCTTTTCGCCGTTGAACCATTTCACAGTGCCCTGTGCCATTACTTAACTTCCCTCATTTTCAAGCACATCGAGAAAGATATGCGTCACTGACGGTAGCACGGATTGTCAAGGGGAGTGGACCTCTGCTTGTCCGGGGGCAGCGACGCGGTGACGTCGGCCATATCAGGCTGCACAGGACGCTGCTGGATCCTGTTCCGGCGCAATGGTGATCATTGGCCTACGGTTCATTTGACGCGGGCTGACCGTCTTCCCGGGCAGTGAAGGTGACTACCTCTCCGCGGTTGATCGACACCCAGTCGCGGGCCTGAAGATAGGGACTGAAGGTTTCGGCGATGCGCTGTTCGTCGGCGGGAGTCTTGGGCCGCTGCAGCTCGTACAGCTGCGGAAACTCGGTCCAGCCGACCACGGCGTCCCACAGGCGCAGGGCGGCATCGCCGGTGGGCGGATCGATGAGCACCGGCCCGAAGAGGCATTGCCCGTCGGGAAAGAACAGCGTGGGTACCCCGTAGCCGCTGGCGGCGACCACCCGTTGATGGTCAGTCAGTACCTCGTCGCTGGTGGTCGGGTCAGCGATCGCCTGGTCGGCGAGTTCCGGATCGAATCCGAGTTCTTCGAGCAGCCGGCGGGCGACCGCCTTCTCGTGCGGCTTGCGGCCCTCGACGTGCAGAGCACGACCGGCGCGCTGGTACCAGGCATCGACATCGGCCATCGATTGGCGGCGCAGCAGTGCTCCGATGCGCATCATCGACCAGCCATAGGACCACTCGCGTTCCCAGGGATGCTTCTTGCCTGCTTGGCGGTTGATCTCCTCCAGGCTGAAGAAGCGCCAGTTCACCGTGAGGCCGGTAAGGGCGCGGACTTCCCGGATCCACCGCGACGTCTGGTACGCATACGGGCACATGACGTCGAAGTGGAAGTCAACGAAATCCGGGCGACTGGTCACATCGTGAACCTCAGGTTGCGGGCGGCGCGGTCGCCGAGTTCGCCGTCGCCCGTCCAGGTGATGGCGCCGGAGTCGATCTGGGCCTGCGGGTCGATGCGTCCGCATGCCAGTTGGATGAAGGTGGTGGAATCGGTGACCACTGTTACATCCGGGTTGCTTAGGTGGTCAACAGCTTTGGCTCGTCCGTCCACGGCGACATGTAACTGGCGGGTGAGCGGTCCGGTGAGATCGAAGGTGATGCTCTTCCCGTCGGGAAGGCCCACCTTCTTGCCGACGATGTAGCCCAGGGAACCGGCCACTTCAGCCAGCGCGATCTGGGCCCCGAGGCCGGCGTCATCGGTTGTGCGGCCGAGTGGGGTGGTGATGTCTCGTTCGTGCACCCAGAAGTCGAAGACCCGGATCTCCAGGAACCTCCCATAGGTGGCGGGGCCGACCGGAGTCCACGATGGCCGCATCAGATCCGCGTCGGACAACGCGGCCAGATCGCGTCGGCGACGGTCATAAACCGCGCGCACCAGCTCGACGTAGGCGGCGCCGTCGGTGTCGGCCTCGCGCAGGAAGTCCGCGGCCTTCTCGAACGGCGGCAGGGTGCGATCGTCGTCGGGCAGCCATCCAGCCATGACCGCTTCGATGCTGGTGACGTGGTTGACCACGTCGCGGATCGTCCAGTCCGGGCACAACGACTGAGCCCCCCACTCGGCGTCGCTGAGATCGGCGCAGAGCGCTTCTATCGCGGCGTAGCAGGCCCGCAGGGCGGTGGCGATCCTGTCCACACGGTTGGCTTCCGGTGTCTCCAATGCCGTCCGCTCCTTCACGACAAAACCTCGAACTGCACTTCCAAGACGAGCATCCGACAGGCCAGAGCAGATATCAAGGAAATGGCGACGCTGGCCCTCAAATCACCCACGGTGCAATCAACGTCATCGTCCCCAGGCCCACCAACCCGATGACGAACGCCACGATGGTAAAGCCCATCACCTGACGGACATTGAGCTTCGCGATCGCCAACAGTGGCAGCAGCCAGAACGGCTGGATCATGTTCGCCACGCCTTCGCCGACGGCAACGGCCATGGAGACCAACCCGAGATAGGCCGGCGACTGCTGGCCGATCGCCAGTGCAGAGTCGACGGCGATCGGGCCCTGCACCGCCCAGTGCCCGCCGCCGGACGGCACGAACAGGCTGATGATCACCGAGCCGATGAACGTCAGGAACGGCAACGTGTACTGGGTCGCGCCGTTCACCAGCGTCTGGGCCAGCAGTGTCTGCAACGGCTTGGACCCCTCGGCGCCCTGATACGCCAGCAGCCCGACCAGGCCGCCGTAGAGCGGATACTGCAGCAGCAGGGGTCCCGATACCTTCGCGGCACCGGTGAACGCCCGGATGAATCGAATCGGCGTGCGGTGCAGCAGGGCGCTGGTGATGGTGAACAGCATGATCATCGAGGAGATATTCAGCGCGAAACCATTGGCCACGAAGTACGTGATGCCCGCCGTGAACAGCAGCACATTGAGGATCCACTGGTTTTCCAGCCATTCGGCAAATGTCTTGCCGGTCGGTATCTCAACGGCTGCTGTGTCGTCGTCGAACACCGCCGGATCGGGGGCCAGGCTTTCGGACGGCTCCATCCGCCATACCGCGAGCGCGAGCACCCCCAACACGGTGATCGCTGACAGCCAGCTGTACGGCTGGAAGATGGTCTGGCTCAACGGCACAGTGAATCCGGCGATCTTGTGGATCACGTTGATGGGGCTGCCGGCGTCGGTGTTCGCCAGCGCGATCGACGACGAGAGGCCCTGCGTCCAGACGATGAAGCCCATGAACGCGGCGGCGATCAGGTAGCCGAAATGCGAGTCGGGGAATCGTCGCGCCACTTGCCGGGCGACGAGTGCGCCGGCCACCAGTCCCAGGCCCCAGTTCAGCAGGGACGCAGCGGCACTGACGGTGAAGCAGAGCAGCGCACCCTGCACCTGGTTGCGCGGCAGTGCCGCGACGCGGACGATGGCCCGCTTCAGCACGGGCGCTTCGGCCAGTGTGTAGCCGGTCACCAGGATCAGCACCATCTGGAACGCGAACGTGAAGATGTTCTCCCGCCCCCACACCCCGGCGTACCAGGCCTGCAGCATGCCGCTGGCCGACGCTCCACGCACCAATGCGGCGACCAGTGCGGCGACGATCAGCGTGAGGATCACCGCGAACAGATACGGGTCGGGCATCAGGCGCTCGACATAGCGGACGCTGAGTCCGGTGAGCGATTGCATGACGCGCCGATGCTTAGTCCGTGGCTCAGTCATCGCACAACCTCTCGTCACAGAACGCGTCGTATTCTTGCAAGGCCGCTCATCCTGCCAGCGTTTCAGCGCATGGTGGCGTGCAGCGCGTCGGTCATCGCCCGAGGTATTGGCACAGCTGGCGGTGCCCCCGCGAACCGCACTATCGGTGCTCACCCGACTGACGCCGTCTGAGCATCATCGCTATTCGGAGCTGGTCACCGATGGGCTGGGCGAAAGGGTGCGACTTGAACAGGAACGCATCGACTGGGCTTGGGTCGAGCAGCGGCTGTCTGACGCTATTGCCGGCTGCAGCTGCACTGACTTGCACTTATAAGTGCAACACCGCTAATCTTGGTTGAAGCACCACAAGGGAGGTGAAAAATGGCCTTCGTTCAGAGCAGGGAAGACAGGCTGGTCCTGGCTGTGGATGATACCGAGATTAACGAGGCGAAGTCCCTGGTTGATTGTCTCGACCGGGCCAGTGGGCCGGCGGTGGTCGAGATTGCCGCACCTGACGTGAACAAGATGGTGGTTCCGTCCGCTCTTGCAGGGCTGATGCGTGCTGTGCTCGACGGCATCGGCCGTGGGGCTCAGGTCACTATCCAGGCAGTGCCGCGAGAAGCAACTACGACGACGGCGGCGAAGATGCTCGGTATATCGCGTCCGACGTTGATGAAGCTGATCGCCGACGGCAAGTTGCCAGCGCATAAGGTCGGCTCGCACACCCGTCTCTTGACGGCTGAGGTAATGGCCTTCCGTGAACGGCAGCGCGAAGCACAACGACGTGCTTTTGACGAGTTGCGGGAACTCGACGAAGGCCTGGAGATGGCCCCTTAGCGCACGCAACACGCGGAGGCCCCATGTCGGTCTGTGTCGCACGCGCGACATAAACTCCGGGGCCATGGCATTGGGCGCGCTGACGACGACTGTGTTGCCTGATGCAAACATTCTTTATTCCCGCACGTTGCGCGACTGGCTGGCGCTGTGCGCGTTGTACGGGCCAGACGGGTGGTATGAGGTCCGCTGGACAGAAGACATCCTGGCCGAGACGTTGTATCACCTCAGAAAGAACAACCCCAACGCCTCCGATACGCAAATCGGCGGGGTTCGGGACAAGCTTGTGCAGTCGTTCAATGAAGGCCGGATCTCCGGCTATCGAGTCGATCCCGACATCGGTCACCCAGATATCTTCGATGCACATGTCCATGCCGCGGCTGTGCACGCTGATATCGACTTCGTGATCACGGCTGACCGTGACTTTAGCCAGTGGGCTGAACTGCTCGACAGCCTTTCCTACGAAGTGCATTCACCGGATAGCTTCTTCTGCCTCCTGGACGATTCATCGCCCAAGTCCATCCGTTACGTGGCGCAAAAGCAACTTGAGTATTGGTCGAAGCGTCAAGGTCGATTTAACCTCTGCACTCAGCTGATCAACGCCGGTGCTCCTGGATTCGCCGAGCGGGTGCGTGTCCACCTGGCGTCGCTCTGTTGACCCATCCTGTCGGTTCGAGGCTACGGCGTCATCGGCGCCCATACTGGTAGTCGACAGGGGAGGCCACATGCCGTTCGAAGCGCATCCGGACCGACGCAAAATCGCCACGCTGCTCGCCATGGCGATCGCGTTCGTCTTGATCGGGGTGCGGTTGGCCGGGGGATTCGGGCCGGTAGGGCCTATCCGCGGCTGGTCGCCGCAGGCCCTGCACGTCTTCGGATGGTTCGCGATCGTCTTCTTCGGGTTCGGTGTGGCTGTGCTCGTATCGCGGTTGTTCTCCGCCGGAGCCGAAATCCGCGTCGACGCCGAAGGCGTCTACGGGCGGCGCAACGGCAACCGGGTGATTCCGTGGAGCGCCATCGAGCGCATCACCACCGTGGACGGCGGCCGGGTGCAGCTGGCACACCTGTTCCTCGGCGACGCCTCCGCATTCGCGGGCCGGAAAAGGCTGGGGGGCAAATCCTTTGGTGACGTCACGCTCTCGCTGCAGGGTACCGACGGCAAACTCAGCGACCTGCGTGCCGCGTTCGACTACTTCGCGCCGGGCCGGCGGGATGAGTCCGCGGGCTAGTCGCCCCGTCCGCAGCACCGCTGAGCCGGTCGCATGTGCTAGTACTGCCTAGCATCCTGGATGAAAGGTTCCGCCATGGCCGGTCTGTATCACGCCGCTGTCGTCTTCCTGATCGTCTTGACGATCGTCACCTTCGTCAGCAGCTTTTGGTTCACCAACCCCTATGGCCGCTTCGCCAGTCCGGACGACCGCTTCACACTGCCGGGAAAGATCAGCTGGCTGATGTTCGAATGCCCGCAGTGGTGGGCGTTTACCGTGACGTTCTGGTTCGTCGCGCACTCGCATGGGGCGCCGGCGATCGTGTTGTACGCACTGTGGCAATGCCACTACCTCTACCGCGGTTTGATCTATCCGCTGAGCCGCAAGGGCGACGACAAGCGTTTCCCCATCTCCGGTATCGCCTTCGGTTTCACCTTCAACGCCATCAACGGGTTCGCCAACGGTTACGCCGTGGCCCTGGCCCCGCACTTGCAGCAGGAGAGTTGGTTTGTCGACCCCCGCTTCATCCTGGGACTCGCCGTGGCAGTGGTCGGCTGGGGGATCAACTTCCAGGCTGACCGCATCCTGATCGGCCTGCGCGCCGACGGCAGCAGCGGGTACCGCATCCCCTACGGCGGGGTGTACCGCTGGGTGTCTTCGGGCAACTATTTCGGTGAGCTCGTCTTGTGGGCGGGCTGGGCGATCATGGCCTGGACGCTCCCCGGCCTGATCTTCCTGCTGTTCTCCATCGCCAACCTGGGGCCCAGGGCTATGGCTACCCATAAGTGGTACCAGCAGAAGTTCCCCGACTACCCGCCTAACCGCAAGGCGCTCATTCCCGGCGTGCTGTAGCGGCTCGCCGCGCGGCGTCCGCCTCAGATATAGAGGCGGACAGCGGAAATCGCGCCCCGGTGAGCGGCGTCCTTGGAGAACTCGAACAGTCCCACCCCGCGCCTGCCGTCCAGGTGCACGGTCGCAGTGACGGTATGCCCTGCGGCAAGGAGCTTTTCGGCCTCAAGGTGCCGTGCTGCCGAGACGAACTCGGCAACCGGGGTCTCCGACACCCCGTCCAGGCTCAGCGTGGCATTCGGAGTCAGCAGCGCCGACACTGCCGCCGCATCACCGCGCGTCAGCGCTGCGACAAGGTCTTCGACCCGACGTTTTCCGCGCTTTCCTACCCCGGAAAGGCCGCGCAGGAATCCCGCACAGCCCGAAAGCCCTTGATGGCGAATCAGCTGGGGGCCCAGGATCACCGAGGCCAGCAGGCCGCGGCCGCCTGAGGTCAGGAGCTGTCCGACCATCTTCTGCAGCTCCCAGTGCGCGAACAAGCGCTGGACCTTCAGCGAGCTGTCCGGCCCCTGCGAGACCAGGTCATAGCGCAGGTGCATCGGGATGTGCATGGTGACGCCCGTCGACATGGTGGTGTGCACCGTGAGGTCTCGTAGCACCGACATGCCCGCGACCACATCGCGCTGCACGTCGAAGGCAATGGTGTTCGGTGCAATGAAGGTGTCGAAGAAACGCCCGATGGCGGCCGTGCCGACATGCGGAGTCGACCCGACCGGATCGTTCACCTGCCCGTCGGCGGCGAAGAGCCCGACCCACGCCGATTTATCGTGTACCGCGACAGCTTTCGGCGACTGCTCGACGGCCTCGAGCAGTGCACGGTCGCTGTGTGGGGAAAGTCGATCCGCCATCGGGATTCCTCTCGTTTCGAAAATCTCGGTACTGCTCTGACGACCCGTAAAAGTCACCACAACATAGGAACGCCGGGAAGGCCGGCGAATCCGGCATCACCGGTGATGAGGGTCATCGACTCGATGATCGCCTGAGCCGCCAACATGCGATCGAACGGGTCCCGATGATCCCAGTCGAGTCGTCCGGCCAGGAGTGCATGCTCCTCGGTGATCGGCAATCTGCTGGCGCCCAAGCGATCAAGATGCCTGGAATAGGCGCCAAGGATTGCATCTGCTTGAGGAAGCTTGCCCAGCCGCTGCTTGGTGGACAGTTCCCAGGCCGACACGGTCGACACGACGATGGGGGCGGAGCGATCGGTGAGGACTTTGCGGGCATTGCCACCCAGGCGGGCGGGCGCCGTGAGTGCCCACAGCACAGCATGGGTGTCCAGCAGGTAGGTCACTGCCATGCGGTGAGTTCTTCTTCGGGCAGTGGGTCGAAGAACTCCTCGGGAACCGCATAGGTGACGAAGCCGAGTTCGCGATCATCTTGGCTGGCGAGCGGGACAAGGCGGGCGGCCGGGTGGTCGCCGCGGGCGATGACAAACTCCTCGCCGCCCTCGACGGCGGCGATCAGCGCGGACAGGTGCGTCTTCGCGTACTGGACCTTGACCTGCTTCATGGCATCGATGCTAAGTAGTTGACCAGGGTTGGTCAACGTTGTTGGTCAACTAGTGTCAAGTTGCGGCTAGTCACGCATCCGCAGCACGACTTTGCCGGCCGCGGTGCGATTTTCCAGTGCGGCCAACGCATCAGCGGCCCGATCGAGGCCGAACACATCCGGTTGCGGCGCAGCCACCGTCCCGGAGGCCAGCAGCGGCTCCAGCGTGTCCCATTGGCGCTCCAGCTCGCCCGGATGCGACATCACCCACGCGCCCCAGCCAACGCCCACCACGTCGATGTTGTTGAGCAGCAGCCGGTTCACCTTCACCGTCGGGATGTCGCCGCCGGTGAAGCCCACCACCAACAGCTTTCCGCCGGGGGCCAGCGAGCGCAGTGAGTCGGTGACGCGGTCACCGCCGACGGGGTCGAGCACCAGGTCCACGCCGCGCCCGCCGGTCAGCTCTGCCACCGCCTCGCGGAACCCGTCGGCGAGCACCGTGTCGGTGGCGCCGGCAGTCCGGGCCACCTCGGCCTTGGCCTCGGTGGACACCACCGCGATCACCCGCGATGCCCCCAGCGGTCCGGCCAGTCGCAGGGTGGAGGTGCCGATCCCGCCGGCGGCGCCGTGCACCAGCACGGTGGCGCCTTCGGTCAGCTGGCCGCGCGTGGTCAGCGCGAACAGCACCGTCAGGTCGTTGAACAGCAGGCCGGCACCGGCCTCGAAGGACACGGTGTCCGGCAGCTTGAACACCTGGGCGGCGGGCACCGCGATCACCTGCGCCATCCCGCCGTTGAGCATGGTCAATACCGCCACGCGGTCACCGGGGCGCACCTGCGCGCCGGCCGGGGCGCTGCGCACCACACCGGCCGCCTCGCCGCCCGGCACGAACGGCAGCTCCGGCTTGTGCTGGTAGAGCCCGCGGGACTGCAGCACGTCGGGAAAGGCCACCCCGGCGGCGTGGACGTCGATAACTACCAGGCCCTCGCCGGCGGCCGGCTCGTCGAGATCGACTACCTGGGCAGCTGTCGGTCCGTCGAGTTGGGAAATCTGTACCGCGCGCATGGGCGAACCCTTCGTCAGTAGTGCTTTCGGGGAAAACCTAGTCCACCCAGGCGTATGCTCGCGATGCGGCAGCGTTGCCGCATTTCCGATGAGGTGGCGATGAGTGCTCAAGGGTCCAGTCGGCGGCGAAGTGTCGGTACGTTCCCGACAGAGTTGCCGCCGGCCCGCACCATGGCGGTCCGGGCGGCCGACGGAACAAAGCTGCACACCCAGGTCTTCGGGCCGGCCGACGGCTATCCGATCGTGCTGGCGCACGGCATCACCTGTGCTATCCGGGTGTGGGGACAGCAGATTGCCGACCTGAGCGCTGATCACCGGGTGATCGCCTACGACCACCGCGGCCATGGACGCAGCGGGGTGCCCAAGCGTGGCGGATATAGCCTGACGCACCTGGCATCCGATCTGGACTCGGTCCTGGAGGCCACCCTGGCGCCGGGGGAGCGTGCCGTCATCGCCGGACACTCGATGGGCGGCATGGCGATCAGCGCCTGGTCGGACCGCTACCGGCATCGAGTGCACGAGCGTGCCGATGCGGTGGCGCTGGTCAACACCACCATCGGCAACCTGCTGGCCGAAGTCGAACTGTTCCAGGTGCCACCGCCGTTGCAGCGGACCCGGGTGCAGGCAGCCCGCCGCGGGTTGTTGGCGTTCGGCAGTGTGCCGATCGTCGGCCCGGCGAACCTGGCAGTACGGCGGTTCGTACACATGCTTGCCGTCGGCGGTGAGGCCGATCCCTGGGTCGCCTCGTTGATCTGCGACCTGTTTGCCAAGACGCCGGCAGTCAGCCGCGGGCACTGGGTGCGGGCGCTCATCGAGGCGCTGGGTCCGGCGTCCTACATCAACCTCGACGGCCTGACCGTGCCCACCTTGGTCATCGGCAGCACCCGCGACCGGTTGTTGCCGCTACGGGCCTCACAGCGGATCGCCGACGCTGCACCCAATCTCGCCCGGTTCGTCGAGCTCAGCGGGGGACACTGCTCGATCCTGGAACACCCTGCTGAGGTGAACCGGGAGCTTCGCGAGCTGGTCGAGCTGGCCACCGGATCCGCGGGTGGGTTGGCCGTCGGGTCCGAGCTCACTTCTTAAGGGCTTGGCGAAGCGCGTTGAAAGTCCTCACTGCCCTTAGCGGGCTGACCGGTGTCGTCGAGCAGGCGCGCGAGCTGCGCGGCGCCGGCGTCAGCGGGGTCTTCACCTTCGAAGGGCCGCATGATGTGTTCGCACCGTTGACGCTGGCCGCCGGTGTGGGCGGCCTGGACCTGATGACCAATGTCGCAATCGCGTTCCCCCGCAACCCGATTCATTTGGCCCACCAGGCCAACGACCACCAGCTACTCAGTGGCGGGCGGTTCGTCCTGGGACTGGGCACGCAGGTGCGCGCGCAGATCGAGAAGCGATTCGGTGCGGCCTTCGACCACCCGGTGGACCGCATGGTCGAATTGGTTGCCGCGCTGCGAGCGATCTTCGAATCCTGGAACACCGGTGCCCGCTTGGACTTTCGCGGCGACTATTACCGGCACACGCTGATGACGCCGACGTTCAGCCCCGGACCGAACCCGTACGGCCCGCCACCGATCTACGTCGGCGCGCTGGGACCACTGCTGACCCGTGCGGCCGCTGCGCACGCCGACGGATTGCTGGTGATGCCGTTCTCCACCAAGCGATTCCTGCATGAGAGCACCATGTCCGCGGTGCGCGCCGGGCTTGCGCAAGCCGGCCGTCGTGCCGAGGATTTCGCGGTCGTGCCGGAAATCATTGTGGCCACCGGCGCCACCGACGCTGAGCGCGAGGCCGCCGAAGCCGCCACCCGAATGCTGCTCGGTTTTTACGCGTCGACGCCGGCGTATGCCCCGGTGCTGGCCACGCAGGGTTGGCAGGATTTGCAGCCCGAGCTCAATGCACTGTCCAAGCAGGGCCAATGGGCGCAGATGGGCGCACGGATCACCGACGAGATCCTGCACACCATCGCCGCGTGCGGTACTCCGGCGCAGGTGGCCGCCCGCATCCGCGACCGGGTCGACGGAATCGCCGACACGGTCTGCATTTACCAGGCCGCGCCGATCGCCCCGGCAGTCGTCGGGGCGATCGTCAGCGAACTGTCCTAACGGCCGAGCCTTACGGCGCCATGGTGACCCAGTCGGGGAACCCCGTCGGGTCGTGCCGGCCCAGCACACCGTGCTCGTAGAGTCCCCAACCCTCGACCGGGGCGGCGTCGCCGTCGCGGCACACCGCGCGCCCCACGTGGTCGATCATCCCGAAGCTGGTGCGCCCCAGGATGCCCGGATCGTTCATGTCATAGGTCAGGCGCTCGGTGAACTTCTCGCCCTTCCATTCGCCGTGCAGCCAGTCGATGTCGCCGCCATAGCCGCCGCCGACGTGAATGGGCACCGGCAGTTTGGATTCCACCTCGAACACCACCGGGGTGCCGTCGGGGCGGGTGGCCTCGATGGTGGCTCCGGTGGCGATGCGGGTGCCGGATCGGTAGCGAGTGGAGATCCGTGGCCAGCCCAGCTGTTCGACCCGGCCGTCACGCCAGACCCGGCTGCAGTCGTTGAGCGAACGGAAACCGCTGGGCTCCTCCTGGATGATCATCACCACCGCGAAGTCCTCGAACGCCATCGGCAGATACAGCCACCACATGCCGTCGAACGGCGGGTCGGCGGGCCGGCCCGCCGGTTCGCGTTCACCGACCGGGCGGATGCCCCAGGAGCGGTCCCGTGATCCGATCCAGACCGCGGGATCAACGGCGATCTCCTCGCCATCGATCAGGATCTGTCCACTCCAGGCGCCCAGTTGAGCGAAGCGCTGCGCGTCCAGGGTCACCCGGTTGCCGGTCCGCAGGATGTGCCGCTGTTCCTGAACCGGGTCGAACAGGCCCTCCCAGCGCAGATCGAGCGCGATGCCCTCGGTCTCATCCATGACCACCCGCAGGGAGCGCAGCGGATCGGTGACCTCGATGCGGTAGGCGCCGATGCGCTGGTTGAGCCGGTCTTGGTCGATGGCGTCGGACAGGTGCACCGCGGTCTGGGTGTCGCCGCGGCGGACCAACACGTAGGCGTCCTTGACACCGAGGTTGGGGTAGTAGCCGCACCCGGTGATCAAGAAGATGTCCCCGGTACGGTCGTGGGCATTCAGATAGCACCGGTCGTAAAAGTTGCGATCCGAGGAGCCCGGCCAGGCGATCGGCTGCGGCAGTTGGTGAACCGGGAATTCGTCGAGTGGTCCCAGCATCAGCTCTGTTCTCCGATCAACTTCTTGAGCAATCCGGCGTGATAGAACAAGGATTCGGGGTCTTCGGGCTTTTCCATCTCCCCGAAATGCACCCGGCGGGACCCGGTGCGCATAAACACGATGGCCCACATCACGCCGGCGTAGACGTAGAACCAGTGCAGATCACCGAGCTCGACGCCGGTGAGCTTCTGGTAGGTGGCCCGCACCTCGTCCTCGCGCAGCACCTGCGGAAGTCCAGGGAGCCCGGCCAGGCCGGCAAGCTCCTCGAACACCAAGTGCGCGAAGATAACCCACGAGACATCGAGCTCTCGCGGCCCCAGTGCCACCATCTCCCAGTCCAGCACGGCCACCGGCCGGAAGTCGCGGTAGAGCACGTTCCCAACCCGGGAGTCGCCCCAACACAACACTGTCTCGCCGGCGGCCACGTCGTCCGGCCAGTTCTCCTCCAGCCAGGCCAAGGCGCGGTCCAGCAGCGGCGAGCGCCCCATGTCGGGCACCGCGAACTCGTACCACTGCCGCACTCCCTCGAAGTGCCGGCGCAGCGCGGTGGCCCCGTGCGATCCCTCGTCGAGGAAGGCGAAGGTCTGCTCGGCATCGCCGATGGCGTGCAGCTTGGCGAGCACTTCGACGGTGGAGTCTTGTAGGGTCCGCTGCTGCTCGGCTGACGCGTCGGCGAACCAGTTGCCGCCGAAGGTGTAGGGCATGACATCGGGCGGCACCTCGCCGTCGATGCGGTCCATCAGGAAGAACGGCCGGTCCAGCACGTTGCCGGTGGGTTCGATCCATCGGACTTTCGGCACCGGGACGTCGGTGAGTTCACCCACCAGCCGCATCACCTCGAACTGGTGGTCAAGCCGGTAGTTCGGGAACACTGGAACGTCTTCGGCCGCGGGCGCCACCCGCATCACCCAGCGCTGTTCGACCTGGGCGCCATCGGCTGTCCAGCGGCCGGTGAGCATGATCGTTTCTGACGACATGCCGTTGGTGTCGACACCGCTTTCCACGGTGATCTCCGGCGTGACCGCGCCGGGCAACTGGGTGGCAAGCCAGCGAGACACTACCGTGGGCAGTGTGGTGACATCGCGGCTAGAACGTTGGATCCGGCCGACGTCTTTTTCCACAGTCGGATGGTCGACCACGGTTGTATCCTCCGTTAAGGTAATTACGATACGACAGGTAGCGTTATGAAAGCAGAACCTTCGGCCGTTGACAAGGGGTCCGGCGCCGGACGGCCCCGTGATACCCGCATTGACGGTGCCATATTGCAGGCTGCCGCGGAACTGGTTGTCGAAGTCGGATATTCGAATCTGAGCCTGGCCGCCGTCGCCGAGCGCGCCGGGACGACCAAGACCGCGCTGTACCGCCGGTGGCCCAGTAAAGCCGAACTGGTGCACGAGGCCGCATTCTCAGTACCCCCGAGTGCGGTGACGACGCCGCCGGGCGATGTGTCCGGCGACCTGAAGGCCATGATGGCCGGCGCGCGTGACGCCTTCACCAACCCGGTGGTGCGGGCCGCCCTGCCGGGCCTGATCGCCGATATGGCCCGCAACGCCGAGTTGACCGAGCGCATCCTGGAACGCTTCCAGGGCCTGTTCGAGGTGATGCGGCACTGGGTGGCCGATTCGGTGAGCCGCGGCAATGCGCGAAACGATGTCGACCCCGACCGACTCGTCGAAATTATCGGCGGTGCAACGTTGCTGGCCATGATGCTGCGCCCCGACGACGACCTCGACGACGACTGGGTGCGGCGGATCGCTGACATCATCGCCCACGGTGTGATGGCATAGACCCATGGCTGAGCCGTTCGGGCCCGCCGGGCCGCAGCCCTTCCCGCAAGACTGGGCGTCGCTGCTGGTGTTGGTGCCGCACCCCGACGATCCGGAATACGGCATCGCCGCCGCGGTGGCGAAGTGGACCGCCGCAGGCAAGACGGTCCGCTACGCCCTGGCCAGCAGTGGGGAAGCGGGCATCGCCGGCCTGGAGCCGCAGCAGGCCGGGCCACTGCGCGAGGATGAGCAACGGCGAGCGGCGGCCATCGTGGGGGTCCCTGACGTCGAATTCTGGGGCTTCCCGGACAGCAACATCCTTAACACGCCGGAGTTGCGCGCCAAGATTGCGTCGGTGATCGCCGAGGCGCGACCCGACGTGGTGGTGACGATCTACGGCGGTGCCGAGTTCGGGCCGGGCATGCCTAACCAGCGCGACCACATTGAATTCGCCGCCGCGGTCACCGATGCCTGGGACACCCTGACGGACAAGCCGCGCTGGCTCTTCCAAGGCGGCCCGGGACCCACCCACGTCGAGGACGTGGCCGGCTACCTCGACATCGCGACAGAGTCCCTGGCCGCCCACGAGGTCTACCTGTCGGTTCTCGACCCGGCCACGCCGGTGCATGAGCAGGCGCGCAAGGTGGTCGACATGACGACCTCGGCTCATCCCGGTCACCGAGTGGCGGGGTTCCGTCTGCAGCGAAGCGCCGTCGCATGACCGGAACCACGGCGCCGCTGCGTATCGGTGTGCTCGGAGCGGCGCGGATCACCCCGGATGCACTGCTCAAACCGGCCGCCGCCAACCCGGAAGTCGTGGTGAGCGCGGTAGCCGCACGCGACATCGGCCGGGCTGGTGCGTTTGCCGCCAAACATGGCATCGCCCGGGTGCACGACAACTACAACGCGCTGATCGCCGACCCCGAGGTCGATGCCATCTACAACCCGCTACCGAACCACCTGCACGGCAGATGGACCCGCGCCGCACTGGACGCCGGCAAGCACGTGCTGTGCGAGAAGCCATTCACCGCCAACGCCGAGGAAGCGCGGGCGATCGCCGCGGCGGCCGCGCGAACCGATCGGGTGGTGATGGAGGCGTTCCACTACCGCTACCACCCGATGACCGCCCGCATCGAAGAGATCATCGCCTCGGGCGAACTGGGACAGCTGCGGCAGGTGGACACCGCGCTGAGCTTTCCGCTGCCCCGCTTCTCCGACATCCGCTATCACTACGCGCTGGCCGGTGGGGCGTTGATGGACGCCGGCTGCTACGCGGTGCACATGGCCCGCACCTTCGGCGGAGCCACCCCGGAAGTCGTTTCCGCGCAGGCGAAGTTGCGCGATCCACTCGTTGATCGGGCCATGACGGCGCAGCTGCGGTTCCCCGCCGGACACCGCGGGACCATCCGCTGCTCGCTGTGGTCATCGAACCTACTGCAGATCAGCGCCCGGGTGATCGGCGAGCACGGCGAGCTGCGGGCGCTCAACCCGCTGATGCCTCAGTACTTCCACCGGTTGCGGGTCAGCTCGCCGAAGGGCAAGCGCGTCGAGCGTTTCACCCACCGGGCGTCGTATGCCTACCAGCTCGACGCGTTCGCCGACTCCGTGTTGCGTGGCGTGCCGGTGCGCACCACCCCGGAGGACGCGATCGAGAACATGACCGTTGTCGACGCGATCTACACCGCTGCCGGCCTTCCGCTGAGGCAGCCGGGCTGAGCTGTCAGGCCTGGTGGCCCGGTACGAGATCGTCGACGTCCGAAAGCGTCAGCAGGTCCTCGCCGCCCTGGGCGGCATATCCGGCCACGGGATCCAACAGGTAGCCCATATGGTCGCCGAGGTCCATCCGGCGCAGTGTCTTGCCGACGAACCATGCCGGCGCATCGTCGAGGATCGGCATTCCCGCGGGACCGCTGTGCCAGCAGCAGCGCTCGAATTTGTCGATGTCGTCGCCGGTCTGGCCGCCGAACAGCCGGGCCAGCTCGATATCGCGGCGCGCCAGGACGTGAACGGCCAAGTGTTCGGCCTCGGCTGCCACCTCGAAGGTGTGGTTGCGCTTGGACATTCCCACCAGAAACCTCGGCGGTTCGATGCTGGTCTGGGTGGCGAACCCGACCAGGCAACCCGACGCGCGCTCGTCGGTGGCCGTGGTCACCACGAACATGGTGTAGTCCAGCATTGAGACCAGCTGCTGAAATGACTCGTCGTGCATCTGTCCATGATGTACCAGCAGCGCGACGGCCACACCGCGATTACTGCGCGAATTGCGTTGCGGCGTCCACCAAATCCAGCAGCGGCTGCGGCAGCACGCCTAATAGCACGGTGATCGCGGCGCACAGCGCGATGGCCGCCTTGCTCCACACGCTGGGCAGCACCAGGTGCGGCGGGTCGGCGGGGGAGTCGGTGAAGAACATCAGCACGATCACCCGAACGTAGAAGTAGGCGGCGACACCGCTGGCGATCACACCGACCACCACCAGTGGTGCCGCGCCGCCCTCGGCGGCGGCCTTGAACACCGCGAACTTGCTGATGAACCCACTGGTCAAGGGGATACCGGCGAACGCCAGCAGGAACATCGAAAACAATAGGCCCACAACGGGATAACGCCGGCCCAGACCGGCCCACCGGGACATGTCGAGTTCCTCTTCGCCGCTGGAGCTGCGGATCAGGTTCACCACGGCGAAGGCGCCCACCGTGGAGAAGCTGTAGGCGACCAGATAGAACAGCGTCGCGGAAATACCGGCCGGGATCGCGGACAGCACCCCGGTCAGCACAAAGCCGGCATGAGCGATCGAGGAGTAGGCCAGCATCCGCTTGACCTCAGTCTGGGTGATCGCTGCCATGGTGGCGACCACCATGGTCAGTACCGCGATCAGCCACAGCAGCGGGCGCCAGTGGTCATGCAGCGCAGGCAGTGCGACGTAGAGAATCCGCAGCATCGCCCCGAATGCGGCGACCTTGGTGGCGGCCGCCATGAACCCGGTGATCGGCGTCGGCGCCCCGACGTAGACGTCGGGAACCCACGAATGGAACGGCACCGCGCCGACTTTGAAGAACAACCCCACCAGCAGCAGCCCGGCGCCGATCAGCGCCAGCGGGTCGCTGCTGTGGGCGAACAACTGCTCGCCGATATCCGGCAGCGTCAGCGTCCCGGTGGCACCGTAGAGCAATGCGGCGCCGAACAGGAACAGCGCCGAGGAGAACGCGCCCAGCAGAAAGTACTTCAGCGCCGCTTCCTGCGAGAGCAGACGGCGGTAGCGGGCCAGCCCGCACAGTAGATACAGCGGCAGTGACAGCACTTCCAGCGCCACGAACATGGTGACCAGGTCGTTGGCGGCGGGAAACACCATCATGCCGCCGACCGCCAGCACGGTCAGCGGGAACACCTCGGTCTGGGTCACCCCGGCACGCGCCGCGTCGAGTTCGGCGACGCTATCGGGGACCGCGGACGCCTGTGGAGTGAACGCGTCCAGACCCGCATGTGCGGGGGCGGCGGGTGCCGTCGCCGCGCCCGGACCTTCAGGAACGCCCGCACCGATGTTGCGCTCGGAGATGAACAGCACGGCCATGATCCCGACCAGCACGATGGTGCCCTGCAGCACCAGCGCCGGCCGGTCGACGGCCACCGCGCCCATTGCCGCGATGCGGCCACCGGTCGGCAGGTCCCGGCCCACCGCGACGATGGCGGCGAACGCGGCGGCCAAACCGCCGACAGCGAGCAGCACCTGCATCACGTAGCGCGCCCGGCGCGAAATGAACGCCTCGAAGAGCACGCCGGTCACCGCGGTGCCGAAGACGATCAGCAGCGGCAGCAGAAGGCTGTATTCGACGGATGGGATTGGCATGCCCGCCATGGTCAATGCGCCCCCTCAGCGGTCAGCGGTGCCGGATCGGTCTGACCGATCGTGGTCAAGGTGTGCTCGACGCCCGGATTGATGATGTCCAGCGCGGGTTTGGGGTAGAAGCCGAGGAACAGCAGCAGCGCGATCAACGGTGTGACGACCAGCAACTCCCGCGGCACCAGATCGCGGATGCGTTCGTTGCCCTCGGTGACCGGGCCGGTCATCACTCGCTGATACAGCCACAGCATGTAGATCGACGACAGCACCAGCGCCGTGGAACCGACGGCCGCCGCCACCCAGTACCGGTTGAAGGTGCCGATCAAGACCAGGAACTCGCTGATGAACGGGGCCAGACCGGGCAGCGACAGGGTGGCCATCGCGGCGACCATGAAGGTGCCGGCCATCACCGGCGCTACCTTCTGCACGCCGCCGTAGTCCGAAATCGCCCGGGCGCCGTCGCGCCGGGCGACCAAGAACCCGGCGATCAGGAACAGTGCCGCCGTGGACAAGCCGTGGTTGAGCATGTACAGCGTCGAACCGCTCTGGCCTTGGCTGGTCATCACGAAGATGCCCAGAATGATGAACCCGAAGTGCGAGATCGAGGTGTAGGCGATCAACCGCATCATGTCGCGCTGGCCGATTGCCACCATGGCGCCGTAGACCACGCCGATGACCGCCAGCACGATGATGACCGGACGGAAATACGTTGAGGCGTCCGGGAATAGCTGCAGGCAGTACCGCAGCATCCCGAACGTTCCTACTTTGTCCATCACCGCCATCATCAGCACCGCGGTCGCCGGAGTGGACTCCACCGCTGCGTCGGGCAGCCACCGGTGCAGCGGCCACAGCGGGGCCTTGACCGCGAAGGCGAACATGAACCCGGCGAACAGCAGCTTGAGTACGCCCGGATCCACGGTGGTGGTCGCCGGGGAGAAGATCGAGACCAGTTCGCGGAAGTCGAAGGTGCCGCCGGAGACGCCTTCTCCGGTGCTCACCACGTAGACCCCGATCACCGCGGCCAGCATGATCAGACCGCCGAACAGGTTGTACAGCAGGAACTTCAGGGCCGCTTGGGAACGCTTGGCGCCGTTCCCGAATCCGCCGATCATGAAGTACATCGGGATCAGCATCGCTTCGAAGAACACATAGAACAGCAGCACGTCCAGCGAGACCAGCGAGATCAGCACCATCGCCTCGACGGTCAGCGTCAGCGCGGCGAATGCGTGCGGGCCTCGGCTCCGTACCCCCTCGCCGTCGTTCCAGCCGGCCAGCATCAGCAACGGCACCAGCCCGGCGGTCAACAACGCCAGGATCACCGCGATACCGTCCACCCCGAGCGTGTAGCTCGCCCCGAACGCCGGTATCCAGGAGTGCGATTCGACGAACTGGTAGGGCGCGGCCACCGGAGTCGTGTCGAAGCCCACGGTGACCACGATCGCCACCGCCAGCGTGGCAAGGCTCACCAGCAGGCCGGTCCACTTCGCCAGTGCGGCAAGCCGGGCCGGCAACACGATGACCAATCCGGCACCGACCAGCGGTACCAGCCACAGCAGGCTCAGCCAGGGCAGGTTGTTGTTCACAGCTGCACCGCCAGCACGACCGCGACGACCAGGACCGTACCGGCCAGCATCGTCAGCGCGTAGGAGCGCACGAACCCGGTCTGCAGGCGCCGCACCAGGTATGACGCGATCGCCACCAGCCCGGCCGTCATGTTGACCGAGCCGTCCACCACCCGGTCGTCGACGCCGACCAGGGCTTGTGCCAGTCGGTTACCCGGACGCATGAGCACCTCCTCGTTGAAGGCATCGCCGTAGAGATACTTGCGGGCCGCCACCGTCAGCGCCGACACGTCGGTGGGCGCGGTGATCGGTATCGGCTTGCGGCCGTACATGTTGTAGGCCACCGCAACACCGAACAGGACAACGCCCAGGGTGACCGCACCGGTGAGCCAGGCCGGGATGGCGTGCGCGTGCTCGGCAACCGGTGCCACTCGGGTGACCACCGGCTCCAGCCAGTGCTCCAGGCGCCCGCCGATGGCCAGCGCGGCGCCGGCGAACACGGCGCCCAGAGCCAGCACGATCATCGGCCAGGTCATCACCCGAGGGGATTCGTGCGGGTGCTGCAGCGCCCGCTCGGCACTCACCTCGCTCTCGTCGGCGGCCCAGCGGCGCTCGCCGCCGAACGTCATCAGCATCACCCGGGTCATGTAGAAGGCGGTGATGCCGGCGCCCAGGATCGCGACGGCCCCCAACACCCAGCCGCGGGTGCCGCCAGAGGCCAATGCGGCCTCGATGATGGCGTCCTTGGACCAGTAGCCGGCGAACGGAGGTACCCCGATGATCGCCAGGTAACACAGCCCGAACGTCGCGAACGTCACCGGCATGAAGCTGCGCAGGGCGCCGTAGCGGCGCATGTCCTGTTCGTCGTTCATCCCGTGCATCACCGACCCCGAGCCCAGGAACAGCCCGGCCTTGAAGAAGCCGTGGGTGAGCAGGTGCATGATCGCCACCGCGTAGCCCGCCGGGCCTAGGCCCGCGGCCAACACCATGTACCCGATCTGGCTCACCGTGGAGGCGGCGAGCGCCCGCTTGATGTCGTCGTTGGCGCAGCCGATGATCGCACCGAACAGCAGCGTGACGGCACCCACCACCACCACCGCGAGCCGGGCGTCGGGGGACAGGTCGAACACCGGGCCGGACCGCACGATCAGGTAGACCCCGGCGGTCACCATGGTGGCGGCGTGGATCAACGCCGACACCGGGGTGGGGCCCTCCATGGCGTCGAACAACCAGGCCTGCAGCGGAACCTGCGCGGATTTGGCGCACGCTCCCACCAGCAGCAGCAACCCGATGGCGGTGGTCAGCCCGCTGGGACCGGCGTCGCCGACCGCGCCGAACAGTCCGTCGAAGGACAGCGTGCCGAAGCCGGCGAACATGACGAACGTCGCCAGCGCGAGGCCGATGTCGCCGACCCGGTTGGACACGAACGCCTTCTTGCCGGCCGCGGCCGCCACCGGCTTGGCGTACCAGAATCCGATCAGCAGGTAGGAGGCCAGACCGACGCCTTCCCAGCCGACGTAGAGGCCCAGGTAGTTGTCGGCCACGACCAGCAGCAGCATTGCCGCGACGAACAGGTTCAGGTAAGCGAAGAACCGTCGGCGGTCGGGGTCGTGCTTCATGTAGCCGGTCGAGTAGATGTGGATCAGCGAGCCGACGCCACTGATCAGCAACACGAAGCAGATCGACAGCTGATCGATCAGCACCCCGAAGTCGACCTGCAGGGCACCGACCGGCACCCAGCTGAACAGGTGCGTGTGAATCGCCCGGGCCTCGCCGTCGCGGCCCAGCATGTCGGCCAGCAGCGCCAGCCCGATCCCGAATGAGCCGAGCACCGTGGCGCAGGCCAACAGGTGTCCCCACCGGTCGGTTCGGCGCCCGCCGAGCAGCAGGATCAGCGCGCCGGCCGCCGGCAGGGCCACCAGCAGCCAGCTCAGCTGACTCAGATTCGTCATAGAGCTCCCCAACTCCCTAGCCGCGCAGTAGGTTCGCGTCGTCGACCGAGGCGGATCGCCGGGCCCGGAAGATCGTCATGATGATGGCCAGGCCGATCACCACCTCGCAGGCGGCGACCACCATGGTGAAGAACGCCACCATCTGGCCGTCCAGCTGCGAGTGCAGCCGGGCGAACGTGACGAACGCCAGGTTGGCGGCGTTGAGCATCAGCTCGACGCACATGAACATCACCAGCGCGTTGCGCCGCAACAACACTCCGGTCGCGCCGATAGTGAACAGCATCGCCGACAAGTACAGGTAGTTTTCTGGATTCACTGGCCCGATTCCTCCCCGTTGGTCGTGTCGGCGTGTGCCGCGTTCCCCGTCGCACCGACCCAGCGGTGCGTCAAGGTGTCCGACACCGACAACTCGGAGTAGCTCCCGTCGGGCAAGCGCGCGGCGATGTCGACAGCGTTGTGGCGGGCGTACACCCCGGGCGTCGGCAGCGGGGTGGCCCGCCGGCCGGATTGGAAGCGCTGGATGGACAGCTCCCGCTGCGTCATTCGCGGCTGCAGCCGCTCGCGGTGCGTCAGCACCATGGCGGCGAGCACCGCGGTGATCAGCAATGCGCTGGTGAGCTCGAATGCCCACAGGTAGCGAGTGAAGATCAGTGCCGCCAGTCCCTCGACGTTGTGCTGGCTCAGGTCCGCCGTGCCGGTGCCGGTGGCGGCCGGCGCGCCGATGTTGCGCAGGTGCGTTGTCGCGCCGCCGATCCCGGCGATCAGCAACATCCCGAAGCCGATCCCGGCGAGCGTGGCGGCGACCCGCTGGCCGCGCAGAGTCTCCACCAGGGACTCGGTGGAGTCGACACCGATCAGCATCATCACGAACAGGAACAGCATCATCACCGCGCCGGTGTAGACGACGATCTGCACCACGCCCAGGAACATGGCGTCCTGGACGAAGTAGAACACCGCCAGGATCAGCATTGTCATCGCCAGAAACAGTGCCGAGTACACCGCCTTGGCGGCGGTGACGACGCCGATGGCGCCGACCAGGGCGATGGCGCCCAGAATCCAGAACGCCACCGCCTCCCCGGTGGAGGTGGCCACGACGATGTCGGCGGCGAGCAGCGTGGCGCCCATCAGGCTTTGCCCTGCTTCACCCGGTCGAGCATCACGAACAGATCCGGGTCGGCATCGAGCCCGGCCGGGCTGACTCTGCCCAGGTAGTAGTCTTTTTCGGTCGCGCCGGGCGGCATTGCGTGCGGCGGTGCGACCATGTCGGGTTCCAGCGGCGCCAGCAGCTGGTCGCGTTCCCAGATCAGCTCGGCGCGGTTGTCGGCGGCCATCTCGTAGTTGTTGGTCATGGTCAGCGCACGGGTCGGGCAGGCCTCGATGCACAGTCCGCACCCGATGCAGCGCAGGTAGTTGATCTGGTAGACCCGTCCGTAGCGCTCACCCGGGGAGAAGCGTTCCTCGTCGGTGTTGTCGGCGGCCTCCACATAGATGGCGTCGGCCGGACAGGCCCACGCGCACAATTCGCAGCCGATACACTTCTCCAGCCCATCGGGATGCCGGTTGAGTTGGTGCCGGCCGTGGTAACGCGGCGCCGTCGGCTTCTTGCGTTCGGGGTAGCCGTCGTTGATCGGCCGCTTGAACATCGTCTTCCAGGTGACGCCGAACCCGGCCAGGGCGTCTCGCAGACTAGCCATTGACGTCCTCCTTGATCCGCGATGGATTGCGTTGCGGCAGCGGTGGTGTCGGGAATGATCCTTCGGAACTTACGACCGGCGCCGGCGACGTCGATTCATCGAGGCGGCTGTTCAACGCGCTGAATTTGCGGTGCAGCACCAGTAGCAGCACCACCGTGGTCAGCGTGCTGATGCCGGCCAGCGCCGGCTGCCAGTGCTCGTAGCCGTTGTTACGCAGGCTGCGCATCCCCGCGGCGACCAGCACCCAGGACAGCGCTACTGGAATCAGGATCTTCCAGCCCAGTGCCATGAACTGGTCGTAGCGCAGCCGGGGCAGCGTGCCCCGCAGCCAGATGTAGACGAAGATAAAGCCCCACAGCTTGAGGGTGAACCACAGCAGTGGCCACCAGCCGGTGTTGGCGGCCGGCCACATGTTGAACGGGAACGGCGCGTGCCATCCGCCGAGGAACAGCGTGACGGCGACGGCCGAAACCGTGGTCATGTTGATGTATTCGGCGAGGAAGAACAGCGCGAACTTCAGCGACGAGTATTCGGTGTGGAAGCCGCCGACCAGCTCGCCTTCGGCCTCGGGCAGGTCGAACGGCGCCCGGTTGGTCTCACCGACCATCGCGGTCAGATAGACCAGGAACGATGGCATCAGCAGGAAGGCGAACCAGGCCCGATCCTGGGCCGCCACGATGCCCGAGGTCGCCATCGTCCCGGCATAGAGGAACACCGACGCGAACGCCAGGCCCATCGCGACCTCGTAAGAAATCACCTGGGCAGTGGAACGGATTCCGCCGAGCAGAGGATAGGCCGACCCGGACGACCAACCTGCCAGGACGATCCCATACACCCCGATTGAGGACATCGCCAGGATGAATAGGACCGAGATCGGCAGGTCGGCCAGCTGCAGGGCGGTGTGGTGGCCGAAGATGCTGACCTCCGGGCCGAGCGGGATCACGGCGAACGCGGTGATCGCCGGCACCGTCGAAATGACCGGGGCCATCACGTAAATCGCGCGGTCGACGTTGAAGGGGGTGATGTCCTCCTTGAGTGCCAGTTTGATCGCATCGGCCAGGCTCTGCAGCCACCCCTTGGGCCCGACCCGGTTGGGTCCGGGCCGCATCTGCATGCGGCCCACGACTTTTCGTTCGATGACGATCGCCAGGACGACCGTCAGAATCAAGAACACGAAGACGCCCAGCACCTTGGCCAGCATCAACCACCACGGATCGGTCATGATCTGCGTCCAATCTGTACCGTCGCGCCGAGGGTGACCCCCAGATCCCGGTGCACCGCGCAGCCGTGCGAATTCATCGGCAGCCACACCACACTGTCCGGCATCTCGGTGATGACCAGCGGCAAGGTGATGCTGCCGTGGTCAGTGCTGACCGTGACCGGTTCACCTTCAGCCACACCGATATCGGCGGCCGTCGTCGCCGACAGGCGCGCCACCGGTTTGCGGGCGGTGCCGGCCAGGTTCGGTTCGCCGGCTTGCATCCGCCCCTCGTCCAGCAACATCCGCCAGCCGGCCAGCACGGCTTCGCCGGTGCCGGGCTGCGATGGTGAACCCGCGGCGACGTCGGGGTCGGCGACTCGCGCGCCGGACCACACACCCAGCCCTGCCAGCTCGTCGCGCGCCGCTTCCAGCGTCGCCAGACCCAGCGCGACGCCCATCTCCTCGGCGAGGACGTCGAGCACCCGTCGGTCGGGCAGGGCCCCGGTGTCACCGAGTGCGACGCCGAACCGCCGGTGGCGGCCCTCCCAGTTGACGTACGTGCCCGACTTCTCGGCCGCGGCAGCCACCGGCAACACCACATCGGCGCGCTCGGTGACTTCACTGTGCCGCAACTCGAGGCTGACCAGGAATCCGACCGCGTCCAGGGCGGCCAGTGCGGCCGCCGGGTCGGCCAAGTCGGTCGGTTCCACCCCGCCGACCAGCAGTGCTTCCAACGTCCCGTCGGCTGCGGCCGCCAGGATGGCGTCGGTGTCGCGCCCGGCCTGCGCCGGCAACTCGTCCGGGCTCTCGAGACCCCACACCTGCGCCACCTCGGCCCGCGCCGCCGGATCACCCAGCGGACGTCCACCGGGCAGCAGGCCGGCCAGCGCCCCGCCATCCAGTGCACCGCGCTCCCCGGCACGGCGTGGCACCCAGGCCAGCTTCGCGCCGGTGGCTTCGGCCAGCCGGACCGCGGCCGACAGTGCTCCCGGCGTGGCCGCCAGGCGCTCGCCGACCAGCACCACCGCGCCCGGCTGGCGCAGCAGCTGCCCGACATCACCGTCATGCAAGCCGTCCAGCGCCGCGGCCTCGCCGCCGGGCACGACCGCCAGCAGGGTGCCGAACATCTTGGTCAGCCCGCGATCGGCGAACGGCGCCAGGCTGAACACCTTGGTGGCGTTCTTGCGGGCCGCCTTGCGCAGCCGCAGGAAGACCATCGGTGCTTCTTCCTCGGGCTCCAGGCCGGCCAGCAGCACCACCGGTGCGGCCTGCAGATCGGCGTAGCTGACCTCGATTCCACGCCCGGCCACTCGGGCCGCCAGGAACGCGGTCTCCTCGGCCGACTGAGCGCGTGCCCGGAAGTCGATGTCATCGCTACGCAGCGCCACCCGGGCGAACTTGGCGTAACCGTAGGCGTCCTCGGCAGATGCCCGGCCGCCGACCAGCACGCCGGTGCGCCCATGCGCGGCGGCCAGGCCGCGCGCCGCCACCGCCGCCGCGTGCGGCCAGGAGGTCGGGACCAATTCGCCGGCGTCGTTGCGAACCAGCGGTGTGGTGATCCGGTCGCCCTGGGTGGCGTAGGTGAACGCCCAGCGGCCCTTGTCGCAGTTCCATTCCTCGTTGACGTCCGGGTCTTCGCCGGCCATGCGTCGCAGCACCTTGCCGCGCCGGTGGTCGGTGCGTTCGGCGCAGCCGCCGGCGCAGTGCTCGCAGACGGTGGGTGTGGACACCAGGTCGAACGGGCGGGCCCGGAACCGGTAGGAGGCACCGGTGAGCGCCCCCACCGGGCAGATCTGCACGGTGTTACCCGAGAAGTAGGAGTCGAATGGTGTGTCGGTGTAGATGCCGACTTGCTGCAGGGCGCCGCGATCCATCATCTCGATGAGCTTGTCCCCGGCGATCTCGTTGGCGAACCGGGTGCAGCGTGCACACAAGATGCAGCGGTCCCGGTCAAGGAGCACCTGCGAGGAGATGTTGATCGGCTTGGGGTAGTGGCGCTTTTCCTCTTCGAAGCGAGTCTCGGTGCGGCCGTGCGACATCGCCTGGTTCTGCAGCGGGCACTCACCGCCCTTGTCGCAGGTCGGGCAGTCCAGCGGGTGGTTGATCAGCAGCAGTTCCATCACCAGGTGCTGGGCACGATCGGCTTCGGGGGAGGTGTGCTGGGTGCGCACCACCATGCCGTCGGCGGCGGCCACCGCGCACGACGGCTGCGGCTTGCGCTGGCCTTCCACCTCGACCATGCACTGCCGGCACCAGGCCACCGGGTCCAGCAGTGGGTGGTCACAGAACCGCGGCACCTCGATGCCCAACTGCTCGGCAGCCCGAATGATCAAGGTGCCCTTGGGAACCGTGATCTGTTGGTCGTCGATGGTGAGCGTCACCGACTCCTGGCCGTCCGGCTGAGAAGTTTGAGTCACGCCACACCGCCGTTGGATCCACCTGGCACGAACATGCTCGCTTTCGGGTCGAACGGGCAGCCGCCCTCGAGGTGGGCGATGTATTCGTCGCGGAAGTACTGGATCGACGACTTCACCGGCATGGCCGCGCCATCACCCAAGGCACAGAAGGACTTTCCGAACAGGACGTCGGCGATATCTAGCAAGGTGTCGAGGTCTTCCGGGGTGCCGCGGCCGGATTCCAGTCGTTCGTAGATGGGCACCAGCCAGTAGGTGCCTTCACGACAGGGCGTGCACTTGCCGCAGGACTCGTGCTTGTAGAACTCTGACCAGCGCCCGGCCGCCCGCACCACGCAGGTGGTCTCGTCGAAGATCTGTAATGCCTTGGTGCCCAGCATCGATCCCACTGATGCCATGCCCTCGTAGTCCAATGGGATGTCGAGGTGTTCTTCAGTCAGGATCGGGGTGGACGATCCGCCCGGCGTCCAGAACTTCAGCCGATGTCCGTCGCGTACCCCGCCGGCATAGCCGAGCAGTTCGCGCAGTGTGATGCCCAGCGGCGCTTCGTACTGGCCGGGCCGGTTGACGTGCCCGGACAGCGAATACAGGGTGAACCCGCGGGATTTCTCGGTGCCCATGGACCGGAACCACTCCGGGCCGTTGCGCAGGATCGACGGCACACTGGCGATCGATTCGACATTGTTGACCACCGTCGGTGACGCGTACAACCCGGCCACCGCGGGGAACGGCGGGCGGGGCCGCGGCTGGCCCCGATAGCCCTCCAACGATTCGATCAGTGCGGTCTCCTCACCGCAGATGTAGGCGCCTGCCCCGGCGTGCACGGTGATGTCCAGGTCGAAGCCGCTGCCGCCGATGTCGGTGCCCAGCAGCCCCGCCGCATACGCCTCGGCGACCGCGGCCTGCAGCCGACGCACTACCGGCAGCACCTCGCCGCGAATGTAGATGAAGGCGTGGCGGGCGCGGATCGCGTAGCAGCACACGATCATGCCTTCGATGAGCACATGCGGTGTGGCCAGCAGCAGCGGCATGTCCTTGCAGGTGCCGGGCTCGGACTCGTCGGCATTGACCAAGAGATAGTGGGGCTTTGCCGCTGCCCCTTCGTCGCCCTGGGGGACAAAGGACCACTTGGTTCCGGTGGAGAACCCGGCGCCGCCTCGACCACGCAACCCAGAGTCCTTGACCAGTTCGATGACCTCGTCGGGCGTCATCGCCAGCGCGCGCTTCATCCCGACGTAGCCGTCGTGGCGGCGGTAGGTCTCCAGCGTCCACGACTCGGGTTCGTCCCAGTAGCTACTGAGCACCGGGGTCAGCGGTGTGCCCTTGGCAAGTGTCATTTCGCGCCCCCGCTGGTGTTGCTGCCGGGCTCCGGTGCGCTCATTCCGTGCTCGCGGGCCACCAATAGGCCGGCCAGCGTCGCCGGGCCGACGCCGCCTTGGCCGTCGTCGGAGCGTTCGTCGGGGAAGCCGGCGAGAATCCGTTCGGTGGCGGCGAAACTGCACAGCGGCATCCCGCGGGTGGGCCGCACCTCGGTGTCGTCGCGCAGCTTGTCGACCAGTTCGCGGGCCGATTCCGGGGTCTGGTTGTCGAAGAACTCCCAGTTGACCATCACCACCGGCGCGTAGTCGCAGGCGGCGTTGCACTCGATGTGCTGCAGGGTGACCGATCCGTCCGGGGTGGTCTGATCGTTGCCGACCCCCAAGTGCTCCTTGAGGCCCTCGTAGATGGCGTCGCCGCCCATCACCGCGCACAGCGTGTTGGTGCAGACGCCGACCAGGTAGTTGCCGGTGGGATCACGCCGGTACATCGAATAGAACGACGCGACGCCGGCGACGTCGGCGCTGGTCAGGCCCAGCAGCTCCGCGACGAACGACAGGCCGGCCGGGGTGACGTAGGAGTCCTGCGATTGCACCAGGTGAAGCAGCGGCAGGATCGCCGAGCGCGGCTGCGGGTAGCGGCCGATGATCTCCTTGGCGTCGGCCTGCAGCCGGGCTTGCACGTCGGGGGAGTAGCTGGTCGGCGCGCCGGGGTGATTGAACTGATTGGGCTCTTCGGGTTGGCGGCCCAGCTGCAGAAAGACCCGCCTGCCGTCGGTCCCGGCGGTCGGCGGCATCAACCGGCCGCGCCCGGTCTTGTTGACGCCGACCTTGTCGATCTCGCCGCCCGGCGCGCTCACCGGTCCACCCCGCCCATGACCGGGTCGATGCTGGCGACCGCGGCGATCACGTCGGCGATCAGCCCGCCCTCGCTCATGGCGGCCACTGCCTGCAGGTTGGTAAACGACGGATCCCGGTAGTGCACCCGGTAGGGGCGGGTACCGCCGTCTGAGACCAAGTGCCGCTGATCGCCGACGTGATCGCCGCGGTCGCCAGCATCGACCGAGACGAACACCTGCCCCGGTGGCACCCACAGATCCTCGGTGACCCGCTTGAAGTGGTGGATCAGACCTTCCATCGAGTGGCCCATGATCCAGCCGATGTGCTCGCGGGAGTTGCCCTGCCCGTCCGGGCCGATGGTCAGGTCGCCCGGCCAGGCGATCTTGCGGTCGGCGACCATCACCGGCTCTCCGTGCAGCTTGGCCAACTTCTCTACACACTGTTCGACGATTTTCAGGGACTCCTTGATCTCTGCGATGCGGATCAGGTAGCGGCCGTAGGCATCACAGCCGTCATCGGTGATCACATCGAACTCGTAGTCCTGGTAGCCGCAGTAGGGCTCCGCACGGCGCACGTCATAGGGCAGGCCCGTCGAGCGCAGCACCGGACCGGTAATGCCCAGAGCCATGCACCCGGTCAGGTCCAGATAGCCCACGCCCTTAGTGCGGGCCTTCCAGATGTAGTTCTCGGTGAGCAGGTCCTCGATGTCCTTGAGCCGCTTAGGCATCAGCTTGAGGAAGTCGCGAATCATCGGGACCGCCTCGTCGGGCAGATCGACCGATACCCCTCCGGGCCGGACGTACTGGTGATTCATCCGCAGACCGGTGATCGCCTCGAAGATATCGAGCACCAGTTCCCGTTCCCGGAAACCGAACAGCATCACCGAGAGCGCGCCGAGCTCCATGCCACCGGTCGCGAGCGCGACCAGGTGCGAGGACATCCGGTTGAGCTCCATCATCAAAACCCGGATGACGCTGGCGCGCTCGGGGATGTCGTCGGTGATGCCGAGCAGCTTCTCCACACCGAGGCAGTAGGCGGTCTCGTTGTAGAACGGCGCCAGGTAGTCCATCCGGGTCACGAACGTGACGCCCTGGGTCCAGTAGCGGCTCTCCAGGTTCTTCTCGATGCCGGTGTGCAGATAGCCGATGCCGCAACGAGCTTCGGTCACAGTCTCGCCCTCGAGCTCGAGGATCAGTCGCAGCACGCCGTGTGTCGACGGGTGCTGGGGTCCCATGTTGACGACGATGCGTTCGCCGGGGTCAGCGGCCTTGGCGGCCTCGACCACCTGATCCCATTCCTGCCCACCGACGTTGAGGACGGTGTGCGGCGTGTCGGTGCTCATTACTTGTAAGCCCTCCGCTGGTCCGGCGGCGGTATCTGTGCGCCCTTGTACTCGACCGGGATGCCGCCCAATGGATAGTCTTTGCGCTGCGGGTGACCATGCCAGTCGTCGGGCATCTCGATTCGGGTCAGCGAGGGGTGGCCGTCGAAGATGATCCCGAAGAAGTCGTAGGTCTCCCGTTCATGCCAGTCGGTGGTGGGGTAGATCGCGAACAGTGACGGAATGTGTGGATCCGCATCGGGGGCAGCGACTTCCAAACGGACGCGGCGGTTGTGGGTGATGGATCGTAGCGGATATACCGCGTGCAACTCGCGGTCGGCGTCGCCGGGGTAGTGCACACCGGAGACCCCGAGGCTCAGTTCGAAGCGCAGCGCCGGCTCGTCCCGCAGCAACTGGGCCACTGCCGGCAGCTGCGCGCGGGGGACGTAGAGGGTCAGTTCGTCGCGGTACACCACGACTTTCTCGATGGCGTCGGCGAATTCGATCCCGTTGCGCTGCAGGGCCGCGGCGAGGGTGTCGACCAGATCGTCGAAGTAGCCGCCGTAGGGCCGTGGGGTCTCGCCGGGGAGGGCGGCCTCGGTCACCAGGCGCCCGTATCCGGACGTGTCGCCGGTGCCCGTCGCGCCGAAAAGGCCGTGGCGGACCTTGATTACGTCTTCGGGTCCGTTTCGGTCCTCACCGCTTGCCTCGCTCACCGCAGCAACCCCCTCAGCTCCCAGGTGGACGGGGCCGACAGAGCGGCCTCCTCGGTCGCGGTGATCACCTGTTCCCGGTTGGCGCCCAAGGGCATCGAGCGAATCTTCTCGTGCAGCTTGAGGATTGCGTACATCAGCATCTCCGGCCGGGGCGGACAACCGGGCAGGTAGATGTCGACCGGGACGACATGGTCCACGCCCTGCACGATTGCGTAGTTGTTGAACATTCCGCCCGACGATGCGCACACGCCCATCGACAGCACCCACTTGGGCTCCACCATCTGGTCGTAGATCTGGCGCAGCACCGGTGCCATTTTCTGGCTGACCCGGCCCGCCACGATCATCAGATCGGCCTGGCGCGGTGAGGCCCGGAAAACCTCCATCCCGAATCGGGACAGGTCGTAGTCGGGGGCCATCGTCGACATCATCTCGATCGCGCAACAGGCCAGGCCGAAGGTCGCCGGCCACAGTGACCCGGTGCGGAAATACCCGGCCAGATCTTCCACGGTGGACAGCAGGAGTCCGCTCGGCAGCTGCTCTTCTAATCCCATGTCTAAGCCCGCCTACTCCCACTCAATCCCAATTCAGACCGCCGCGCCGCCAGACATAGGCGTAGGCGACGAACACGATGACGGCGAACAGCACCATTTCGATGAGGGCGAACACTCCGAGCCCGTCGAAGGCAACTGCCCAGGGGTAGAGAAAAACGATCTCGATGTCGAAGACGATGAACAGCATCGCGGTCAGGTAGTACTTCACCGGGAATCGCTGCCCGGGCGGGGAGTGCGGCCCGCTGACCGGCTGGTCGGTGGGCTCGATGCCGCACTCGTAGGCTTCTAGTTTCGACCGGTTGTAGCGTGAGGGGCCCACCAGGGCGGTGGCGACAACGGAAAATACGGCGAAACCGGCGGCTAGCGCGGCGAGGACCAGGATCGGCAGGTAGAGGTTCATGCTCAGTGACGTAGTTCCCTTCCGGGCGCCGATGTGACTTCAGGCACAGCCTAGTCTGCTGTCACGGGGCGGTTGGGAAGAATCCGAAATTGCCGACAACTGTGACGGGCATCACCTGTAGCGGTAACGGCGACAGGGGAATTCGTCTCTGAGGCTGCCCTAACTAGCGGGCTGGCCGCGCAGCAGACCCAGCACCGCGTGGCTCAATTCCATCGGGTCAATCGGGTGGGCCACCGCGGCGTCGGCGTGTGACCATTTGGCCAGCCAGACGTCGTCGGCGCGGCCGGTCAGCACCACGATCGGCGGGCACGGCGTGATCTCGTCCTTGAGCTGTTTGCAGATGCCCATCCCGCCGGCGGGGGCCGCCTCCCCGTCCAAGATGGCCAGGTCGATTCCACCGGCATCCATCTGCCGGATCACCACCGGTTCGGTGGCGACCTCGACGTAACTCAGCTCAGGTAGGTCCGGGTGCAGCTGCTTGCCCAACGCAGTCGTAACCCGGGCACGGGTCGCGGCGTCGTCACTGTAGACAAGGATTCGCAGCGCGGCATTGGAGTCGGACACGGTCCAGATGCTACTGCGCAGGTCCAGCCGATACATCGGGTTTGGAGCAGCACCGTCGAAGTGATTGTCGCGCAGGAACTCTAGGAGCTATTGGGCGTATCCCGGATGGTCGATCGCCAGCCGATGCTCCACCAACGTGTACAGGCAGGCGGTGAGCGCCTCGGGCCGGTCGTCGAGATCTCCGGCCCGGATGGCGGCGGCCAGCTCTGTCTCATCGGCGAACCCCAGGCTGGCCAGTGCCTCGGCGACGACGCCGCCGGTGGTGTCGCGTAACTCCCGTTCGACGATACGCAGCGCGTTGGCGGCCACCCGGGCATGGAAGCGGACTTGGCCGTCGGTGACGGCATCGCTGTCGCGGTTGACCAGCGCCGTGTCCAGGAATTCGGTGACCGCGGCAACGAGTTCGGCCGCGGTGGGGCGGCGGGCCGCGGCGCTCATGGCTGGCTGCGCTGATGGCCCGCCTCCTCCGCCCGTCGCTGCGCTCCGCACGTCGTCGCCGGGTGCGTCGAGCATGCGCAATAGGTCCCACTCGGTTTCGGAGACCCGCCGGCCGATGGTCGCCAGTTCCACCGAACGGGTTTGGCCGCTCAGGTGACGCTGCGCCTGATAGCGGCAGATGATGCCCCACCGCAGCGTGCCCAACAGCAGCCACCAGTCGAATCGATCCCGATCGACGGCGCAGCCGCCGCTGGCCTGCTCATAGGCGGCCAGGAGAGCGTCGATTCCGCCGAGCCCACCGGCGGCACGCTCGAGCGGCGCGCCGAACCGCCAGGCCCGCAGACAGAACCAGGCCAGGTCCTCGAGGCCGTCACCGAGGTGCACCAGCTCCCAATCCAGCACCGCGGCCAGGTCACCGCTGTGCGAGACCATGAGGTTGCCCATCCGAAAATCGCCGTGGACCAGCTGAGCCGGCACCGGCGGCGGACGATCGGCGGCCAGGCGCCGCAGCGCCCACTCGAAGACAGCGGTGGTATCGGGCAGCGCATCGAGCTGGGTGCGGCAGGCGGATAGCTGGTCGTCGGCACTGAGCGCGACACCACCCGGGTCGGCCCGATGGATCGCAGCCAGCGCCTGCGCGCACTGGCGCAGCAGCCGTTCGCGTCCGGCATCATCGAGCTGGCGCTCGATGCGGCGAACCACCGTCTCGCCGTCGATCAAATCGCAGATCAGGTACGGATTCCCCAGTGCTGCAGCGGAATTATCGGCCACCAGCACGTGCGGAACCGGAGCGCCGGCCTGGCCTGCGGCGCGCTGGGCATGCGCCTCGAGCTCCATGCTGGCATGAAGCTCCTCGGTCGGCCCGGTGCGCAAAATCAGCGCCCGGCGCCGGCCCGTGCCCGTGACGGCATCGAAAGCCCAGGTGACCCGGCTGGCTCCGCCGGTCAGGGCGCGCAGGCCCTCGACCGCGACGGGGCCCAACACCGGCCTCAGCACATCGGCCAGCCGGTCGGCGAGCTGATCGGCGCGCGCACCCGGTTTCATGGCCGCCTATCGAACCCGAACAGTCGCTGCGCGACCCGGCGGATCTGGATCTCCTCGGCGCCCTCGGTGATCCGGTACCGGCGGTGGTGTCGATAGATGTGCTCGAACTGCTCGTGGCGGGTGTAGCCGATTCCGCCGTGGATCTGGATCGCGCGGTCGGCGGCCTCGCACACCAGTCGGTTGGCGCGGTAGTTGGCCATCGACACCTTGTCGGAGACCTCCAGGTGGTGGTCGCGGTCCAGATGCCAGGCCGCATAGTTCACTAGCAGTCGCACCATCTGCGCTTCGGTCTGCAATTCGGCCAGCGGCCACTGCACCGCCTGGTTGACCGACAGCGGCTTGCCGAAGACGATGCGTTGCCGGGCATATTCGGCGGCGCGATCGATGCAGTACTGCGCCGCGCCCAGGCTGGAGGCGGCCTGGCGAATCCGGTTCTCGTGCAGGAAGGTCTGCGCCACGTCCAATCCACCGTCGACTTCGCCGAGCACCGCATCAGCGGGCACCCGCACGTTGCGCAGTTCCACTTCGCCGTGGTCGGTGGGCATGTTGAAGGTCCACCAGTAGAACGGGATGGTGAATCCCGGTGTGTCGGTGGGCACCAGGAACGCGGTGATGCCGCGAGCCGAGCCCGCCTCGCCGGACGTGCGGGCGAACACCAAGTCGTGGGTGGCCCGATGTACTCCGGTGTTGAACCGCTTGGCGCCGTTGATCACCCAGGTGTCACCGTCGAGTTCGGCGCGGGTTTCCAGCCAGGTCGCATCCGAACCGTGGTCCGGTTCGGTCAGGCCGAAGGCCATCGACCGCTCGCCGGTGATCATGGCCTGGGAGAACTCGCGGCGCTGCTCGTCGGTGCCGAACCGTTCCATCATGATCACCTGCGGGAAATTCCCGACGATCGAAGACTCGTCCTGCAGATCGTTGTGCAGGCCGAGGCCCTTGTGCGCCAGGTGTTCCCGAATCACCGCCATGTCGACGTTGGTTCCGTCCCGGCCGCCCAGGGAGGCCGGTAGTCCGTACCGCAGCCAGCCGGCGGCATCAGCGCGACGGCGCATTTCCTCAAGCAGATCTTCCCACTCGCGTCGCGGGATACCGCCGCGTTCCACGTCGGTGCGGGCGAACTCGCGCCGGTGGTCGAAATACTGCTTGTGCTCGGCCTGCAGCGGTGCGATCTCTCGCTCGATGAAGTCGTCCATCTCGGCGAGCACCCCGGGGAGGTGTTCGGGCAGTGTGAAATCCATGGCGTTTCCTTCAGTTATCGGCGGTTTAATGGCCGTACAGGGTCTTCCGCCAGATCGTCGACAGCGTTTCGACGGCGTCGCTGTCACTGATCTGCCATCCCGGCCCTGACGGGCCGACGAACACGACGGTGAAGTTCTCGAACAGCAGCGCGATGGCCGCCGCGATGTGGTCGGGGTCGAGCTCGCGGCCATAGCCCTGCTGCTGTGCGCGTCGTACTGAGGCGGCGACGATCTCCATGCCGAATCGACGGAACTCGTTCTGCAGCGCGGCGAAGCGTTCGCTGGTTGCCGCTAGCTGCGCGACTGCGATCATGACGCCGATGTTCGGTTTGAACATGGCCCAATAGGCACTGACCACCGATGAGAAGAACTCGGTGTCCTCCGGGGACTCCGGCAGCCGCATCTTGAGTCCGGACGGTTCTACCACCTGGGTGAGAAACGACTCGGCCAACGCGGCCAGCAGTTCTTCCTTGTCGCGGAAATACCGGTACAGCACCGCCGTGGACTTTCCGGCGGACGACGTGATGTCGGCCAGTGTGGTGCCGTGGAACCCGCGTTCGGCGAACAGTTTTCGGGCGGCCTGTTCGATCGCACCGCGCGTCAGGCGCCCCTTCGAACTGAGCTCACGCTGGGTGGACATCGAGGCGTTCAGACCCGCTTCCGGTCTCCGGCGGCCAGCAGGGCGCTGGGCAGCCCGTGGCCGACGACGGTGCTGGCCACGCCGGCCGCGGCGATGGCGGCATCCAGGTCGATACCGGTGTCGATGCCGCAGTCACCGAGCAGGTAGACCAGGTCTTCGGTGGCGATATTGCCGGTGGCGCCGGGGGCGAACGGACAACCGCCCAGGCCGCCGGCTGAGGCGTCGAGCCGGGTGATTCCCGCCTCGACCGCCGCAAAGGCGCAGGCCAGCCCGGATCCGCGGGTGTTGTGGAAGTGCGCCCCCAGCGGGATGTCGCCGATGATCGGCTGCACCGCCGCGATCAGGTCGGTGACTCGCCGGGGAGTGGCCGTGCCGATGGTGTCGGCGATGGCCAGCCGGTCGACACCGAAAGCTCTTGCCGAGGCAGCGATGTCGGTGACGCGACCGGGATCGGTCGGGCCGTCGAACGGGCAGTCCCATGCTGTGGCGATGATGACCTCTAACGATGCACCGGCATCATGGGCGAGACCGGCGATGTCGGTGATGGCTGCGACTGCCGCCGCCGTGGGGCGCCCGACGTTGGCGGTGCTGAAGGCATCCGAGGCGCACACCACGTACTCGATGGACTTCAGGCCGGCGGCTACCGCCCGGGCGGCGCCACCGGGGCTGGCGACCAGCGCGGAGAACTCCAGTTCGGGGTAGCGCCACAGCTCGGCGGCCAGCTCGGCGGCATCGGCGAGGGCGGGGACTTTGGTCGGGGAGACGAAAGAGGTCACTTCGACCTCGCGAACGCCGGTGGCGGCGATGGCGGCCAGCAGTTCGAGCTTGGCGCTCAACGGGATCGGTGCTTCGATCTGCAGGCCGTCGCGCAGCGCGACCTCGCGGATCGCGACTTGGGTGGGCGGTGTGCTCACAGCACCCCCTCGGTGCGTAGGGTGTCCATCTCCGCGCTGGTCTTGCCGAGCAGGCCGGCGTAGACCTCGTCGTTGTGCTGGCCGGGCCGGGCCGATCCCGCGTTGCGGATGGTGCCCGGGCTCTCCGAGAGCACGGGCATGACACCGGGCCCCAGCACGGTGCGCTCGGCGCCCTCGTCCCAGTGTTCGGCGAGCATGCCGCGTGCCCACAGTTGCGGGTCTTTGACGACCTCGGCGACGGTATTGATGGGCCCGGAGATCACCCCGGCGTCGCTCAGCGTCGCGATGATGGCATCGGGTGCCCGCTGTGCCGCCCATTCGCCGATAATCGCGTCCAACTCGTCCTGATTACGGCCGCGCGCACCGTGATCGGCAAACCGCGGGTCGGTTGTCAGCTCTGGCCGTCCCATGGCTTGGCACAGCCGGGCGAACACGCTGTCCTGGTTTGCGGCGATCACCACCCAGCTGCCGTCGGCCGACTGGTAGATGTACGACGGGGCGATGCCTTCCAGCCGGGTGCCCGACGGCCCGCGGACCACGCCGCCGAGGTCGTAGTCGGGGATGGTGGATTCCTGGATGGCTAAGCAGGATTCGGTGAGGGCGACGTCCACCACCTGGCCCTGGCCGGTGACCGTGCGACGGTAGAGCGCTGCCAGCGCGCCTTGGGCGGCGAACATGCCGGCGAGGCTGTCGCCAAGGGACAGGGCCAGTCGCGGCGGCGGGCCGCCGGGAAAACCGTTCATGTGCCGTAGCCCGCTGGCCGCCTCGGCGACCGAGGCGTAACCGGCCTTGTGGGCATCCGGTCCGGTCTGACCGTAGCCGGAGACCCGCACCAGGATGATGCCCCTATTGCGCTGACGCAGGATGTCAAAGCCCAGGCCCCAGCGCTCCAGCGTGCCGGGGCGGAAGTTCTCCACCACGATGTCGGACTTGTCGATGAGCTCGAGGAACAGCTCGCGGCCGCGCTCGGTACGCAGATCGAGGGTGACGGCCTTCTTGTTGCGGGCGTGCACGGTCCAAAAGAAGTGGTGCCCGTCGAGCTCGGCCTGTCCCCAGGTGCGCAGCGGGTCGGGTTTGCCGGGCAGCTCGATTTTGATGACCTCGGCGCCCATGTCGCCGAGCAGTCGCCCGGCGAACGGCCCGGAGATCAGCGTGCCGAGCTCCAGAACCCGGATGCCGTCCAGCGCACCAGTCGTGTTCATGCCGTCGAGCCTACGAAATCATGCTGGGCCAGCCAATCACTGACGATCGATACGGCCTGTCGCAGGGCGTCACGCTGATCCGGACCGGCGTAATAGTGGTTGGCTCCAGGGATTTCGTGCATCGCCTTGTCGCTGGTGCCGATCGCCTCGAAGAGCCGGCGGGTGTGGCTGGGGGTGCAGGCGTCGTCGGCCATGTTGCCGATCACCAGGGTGGGTACCGCGATGTCGCGGCCGCAGTCCACGCCGTCACCGTGGGCGTCGTCGTAGCTCCACTGCGACAGCCAGCTGCGCAGCGTGCAGAATCGTGCCAACCCGACCGGGCTCATGTTCACCACCGCGGGCTCGCCCAGGTAGCAGCTGCCGGGGGTGCGCTCGTTGGGGTCGACCGCGGGATCCAGCCAGCGTGGGTCGGCCATGGTGCCGTGCACGACGAACCCGAACTCCTGATCGGGCAGGCCGGCCGCGGTGAACTCGGCCAGCTTCGCCTTGACCCAGGCGGTGATCCGGCGATTGCGGTCGATCTGGGCGGCCCGGTAGCGGTCCAGGAATTCCGCGCTGTAGGGCGGTTGGTTGGGGTTGTCCGGGTTGTAGAGGTCCAGTTCCGGGTCGCGTTTGGTCGGGTCGGACTCGTCGAGGATCGAGGCGTCCAGCCATTCGGTCAGCGTGCCGTGGCGACTGATATGGGCAGCCAGCAGCATCACGCCGTCGGCCGGGATCAGGTTCAGCGTGGTCAGGTCGGGGCCGTCACCGGATGGGCTGGCCGTCACCGTCGGGTGCCGGGCCTGCTGTTGGTAGAACAGCGACAGCGAGCCGCCGCCACTCCATCCGGCCAGCACCACCTTGGCATAGCCGAGCCGGTTCTTGGCGTCGGAGATGCACTGGCCGAGGTCTTCGACCACCTTCTCCATCAGCAGCGCCGAGTCGGTGCCGCGAAATCGACTGTTGCAGTAGATGACATGGTGCCCGGCGCGGGCCAGGGCATTGACCATCGGAAGGTAGGCCCCGCCGCCGATCGGGTGCATGAACACCAGCACGGTATCGCTCGGCGCGTCCTTGGGCCGCAGCAGGTAGCTCTCCAACACCACCAGCTCGGCGACCCCGCCGTAGACGTCTCGGACGCCCGAATTGTTTTGGTAGGCAATCAGGTAGGGGATTCGATCGTAGTCGTGCTTGGCGGTCATGCGTGCTGTCCTAGGTCGGCGGCGAGAACTTCGGGGGAGGGGGTGAGGCGGCGTCGGGTGTCGATGGCGATGACCTGCCAGTCCACCCGCTGATAGTCGTCGAATTTGCGGCGCGCCCGCTCGCGGGCCTTCTCCGGCGCGCCATGATGCACGCCTTGCGGGGCATGGCTGAGCAATCCGGGTGGCATCGGTATCCCGTAGAGCGAACCGCCGTGGAAGAACGCGATCTCGTCATAGTCGACATTGCGGTGATACCACGGTGTGCGTTCGGTGCCCGCCACCCCTTCGGCGGGCTTAGGCAGAAAGTTCATCACGTACACCCCGGTGGCCTGCATGAACAGGTGCACCGTCGGCGGCAGGTGCACGCTGTCGGACGTCACTACGTGGTAGTCGGCGATGTTGAACGAGAACGCGAAGTTGTCGCCGCGCCAGCCCTCCACGTCGATCGGATTGTGTTGGTAGTGAAGGGTTGTCGGGCCGCCGTCATGAATGAGCCGGACCTGGTAGCTGTCGCGCCCATCGTCGTCGGTGGGGGCTGGATCCGGGATGACCACCAGGGAGGGGTCGAACGGGAAGTGTCGGCCCAGCGGGCCGGGCGGCGGAACCCGGAACTCGTCGGTGGCCTCGATCATCAGCAGCGTCGTTTCGGCCGCGGGTAGCTGTCGCCAGGTGGTCGACTTGGGCAGATACAGCCAGTCGCCCTCGCGGTAGTGCAGCGGGCCGAATTCGGTCTCCAGCCGCCCACTCCCGGCGTGCACGAAGCAGAGCAGGTCGCCGTCGACGTAGCGGATGTGAAACGGCATCGGGACCGAACGTCGGGACAGCCGGATGCGGCAGTCGGCGTTGCTGAACAGCAGGAGCGGATCGCCGGCGGCGTCGGTGGCGTCGGTTGGCTGCAGGAGTGCGGCCAGTACGTCGACGGGCCGCAGCGGCCCCTCGGCGCGGTAGGCGGTCGGGTCGTTGCGCCGGTACATGTTGGCGGTGCGGCCGGTGAAGCCGCCGCGGCCCAGCTCGTCGTCCTTGAGGCCGTCGAGGTCAGCGTGCAGGCGACGCGGCGTGGTGCCTTTGCGCAGGTGGACGAAGGATTCCATCGGTGACTCCCGGGGATTGGCACTCAAAAAGTAAAAGCAACATTACTTTTTGTTCCGGGTGTCGGCAAGGGGCCGCGAGGGGGCAAGAGCCCGCGAGGGGGCAAGCGCCCGCGAGTGCGTGTTTGTACGGAATCACACGGCGCGTCGCGTACAAACACGCACCTTCGCGGGAAGGTAACGGGCTACTTGAGCTCGGCGGACGACAGGCCCAGTAGCCGGCGGGCCACCACCAGCAGCTGGATCTGCTGGGTGCCTTCGAAGATGTCGAGGATCTTCGAGTCGCGGCTCCACTTCTCCAGCAGGAGCTGTTCGGAGTACCCCAGGGTGCCGGCCATTTCGACGGCCTTGAGGGTGATGTCGCTGGCGACTCGGCCGGCCTTGGCCTTGCCCATCGACGCCTCTTTGGAGTTGGGGATGTTGTTGTCGGCCTGCCACGCCGAGCGCAGCGTCAGCAGGTTCGCCGACTCCCAGTCGGCCTCCATGCGCAGGAATTCCGCGGCCGGTGCGCTCTGGGCGTGTGCCGGCTTGTCATAGGAGATCTCAATGCCGGCGGCGGTGAGCATCTTGCGCAGCTCTTCGAGTGCGGCGCGCGCGACCCCGACCGCCATGGCGGCCACGATCGGCCGGGTGTTGTCGAAGGTCTCCATGACCCCGGAGAAGCTCTTCTCGGTGTTGATCTCCGGGCTGCCCAGCAGGTTGTCCTTGGGGATGCGGGCATTGTCGAACCGGATCACTGCGGTGTCGGAGGCCTTGATGCCGAGCTTGTGCTCCAGGCGTTCGACGATGACACCGGGGTGCTCGCGCGGCACGATGAACGATTTGATCGCCGCCCGCCCCAGCGCCTTGTCGAGGGTCGCCCACACCACGATGTGGGTGCAGCGCGATCCGGCGGTGACGAAGATCTTCTCGCCATTGATCACGTACTCGTCGCCATCGAGGGTGGCCGTCGTGGTCACCGCCGCCGAGTCGGAGCCGAAGCTCGGCTCGGTGATCGCCATGGCGGCCCACACCTTGCCCAGCCGAGCGAGCTGTTCGTCGGTGGCCACACCGGAGATCGCCGCGTTGCCGAGGCCCTGGTAGGGCACCGACAGCATCAAAGCGACGTCGCCCCAACTCATTTCGAGTACCTGCAGCAGCGCCGCCATGTTGGCCGCGTTGCGGTTTCCGGTCTGCTCGCCGGCGTCGCGGAAGGCCTCGGCGCCGGCCATCGCGTTCCCGCCGGTCTTGGAGACCCCGTCGAACAGGGTTTCCAGGGTGTCCAGCTCGACCGGGTAGGCGTGCTCGCGCGCGTCGTACTTGCGCGAGATGGGGCGCAGCATTTCGGCGGCCCCGGCATGGGTCATCTCAATGACTTCCTGCAGCTTGCGGGGCAGTTCCAGATTGATTGCCATGATCAGACTTTCGTGTTCGCAGCGGAGTTTGCTTGATGTCTTGGATGACTCAGATGACCAGGACGCCCTCGGCGACGCCGAGCGCCCGCAGATCGCGGTACCAGCGCTCGACCGGGTGCTCCTTGGTGTAGCCGTGGCCGCCGAGCAGCTGCACACCGTCCAGCCCGATCTGCATGCCCTTGTCGGTCGCGATCCGCTTGGCCAGCGCGGCTTCGCGGATGAACGGCAGCCCCTGCTCGCACCGCGACGCGCCGCGCCAGGTCAGCAGCCGCAGGCCGTCGAGCTCGATGGCGATGTTGGCGCACATGAACGCCACCGACTGGCGGTTGGCGATCGGCTCGCCGAACGCCTCGCGCTCCTTGATGTAGGGCATCACGTGGTCGAGCACCGCGTGGCTGGTGCCAACCGCCAGCGCGGCCCAGCCCAGCCGGGACAGCGCGATGGCCTGCGAGTAGTCCGAATCGGTCGCGGCTTCCTCGCCGAGGCGGGCGTTCAGCGGCACCGACACCTGGTTCAGCTCGAGCTGGCCCAAAGCGGCGGCGCGCAGACCCATGCTGGGGTTGGCCTTCACCGTGAGGCCGGGCGTCGAGGACTCGACGATGAACAGCGCCGGCTTGCCGTTGAGTTGGGCGGCCACGATGAACAGCTCGGCATCGGTGGCGGCCACCACCAATGACTTCACGCCGTCGAGCCGGTAGCCGCTGGGGGTGCGCACCGCGGTCGTCTTGAGGTTGGTCGGGTCGAACAACGGCTGCGGCTCGACAATCGCGACACAGGCCTGTGGGACTTTGTCGCCGGCGAACTCGGGCAGGTAGGTGGCCTGCTGGTCGGCGCTGCCCCAGTGGGTCAACGCCGAAGCCACCCCGCCGGGGGCCAGGATCGGCAGCGCCAGGCCCATGTCGCCGTAGCCCAGCGCCTCGGCGACCAGCACGTTGGTGACCGCGGAACGGTGTGCGGCGATCCCGTCGAACTCCTCCGGGATGTTGATCGCCGTGATGCCCAGTTCGGCGGCCTTGCCGAGCAGCTCGCGCGGGTAGTCAAGGGCCTCGTCGGCATCGTGGGCCGCCGGCCGCAGCAGCTCGGCCGCGAACTCTTCGACCGTGTCGATGATCATCTGCTGGTCGTCATCGGGGGTCAGGTCGAAGTAGTCAGCGCCTTTGGCGCCGCCGGGGGCGCTGAGCCGCGCCGGTGGCTTGCCCAGGCCCTGGACCCTCTTGAACTGGCGGGGGGAGGCTCCGGCGACGGAGAACACCGTCTTGACGCCGTAGTTCAGCCCTTTGTTGAGCGGCTGCCGCAGGCCGTAGCGGTCCAGGAAGTCCTGGCTGACCAGTGGGGTGACGAACGACAGTGCGGCCGCGATCGGGCTGCGCTTGTAGGGAACCGACCCGACGCCGCTGGCGCGGCTGTTGAGCCGGACCTTCGAGCCGTTGGTGGCGGGGGCGATATCAGTCATGTCAGAGCCTCACTCGATGGAAGGTATCGATGAGGCTACCTTACTCCGAAGTAAGATGACTCAGAAGTAAGGTGTGACCAAGTCCTCAGCCGCCGGACGCCGACTACTCCGGGGTCAAAGCCGCCAGCACCTGCTGGTGCAGGGCGGGGTTGGCGGCCACGGCGCAGTTGCCATGTGGACCGGGGTTACCGGACAGGTCGGTGAACACCCCGCCCGCCTCGCGCACCAGGATGTCGACGGCGGCCAGATCCCACACCGACACCGCCGGCTCGATGGCTGCGTCCACGGCGCCCTCGGCGACCAAGCAGTACGCCCAGAAATCGCCGTAGGAGCGTGCCCGCCACACCGACTCGGTCAGACCCAGGAATTGCTCCCGCAGGCCGCGCGGCCCCCAGTAGTTCAGTCCGGCGAAGGTCAGGCTGGCCGAGCCCACATCGGCCACCGAGGACACCGACAGCCGTCGGGCCGGCGCGCCGGCGACGGACCCGAATGCGCCCTGACCGCGCGTCGCCCACCAGCGCCGGTGCAACGCCGGGGCGCTGACCACCCCGAGAATCGGTACGCCGTCCTCAAGCAACGCGATCAGGGTGGCCCACACCGGCACCCCACGCACGAAATTCTTGGTGCCGTCGATCGGGTCGATGATCCATTGGCGCCCAGTGAAAGTGGCGGTGCCACCGAATTCCTCGCCGAGGATCTGGTCGTCGGCACGCTCGGCGACCAACACCTCACGCAGTGCGGTTTCGACCGCCTGGTCGGCGTCGGTCACCGGGGTCAGGTCGGGCTTGGTGTCGACCCGCAGGTCGAGCGCTCCGAACCGCGCCAGAGTGATTTCGTCGGCCCGGTCGGCCAGGGCAAGGGCCAGCGTGAGGTCCTCATCGAGATTGTCGTTGATCTGCGCCATGGCGAAAGTCCTACCATGACCGCATGTGGGAGTTCGGAGCACTGCTGTTGCTACTGGCGGTTCTGGCGGTGTTTCTGGCGCCGCGGTTCCTGCGCTCGGGGCCGGGTGCGGGCGCCCAGGAGGGCACCGTGCTGGTCACCGGCGTCAGCCCGCGGCCCGAGGCAACCGGCGCGCAATACGTCACCATCACCGGCGTCCTGCATGGGCCCACCATCGATGAGCACGAGGTCTACCAGCGGTACTCGGTCGACGTCGACAACTGGCCCAGCATCGGCGATCTGCTGCCGGTGGTGTACTCGCCGCGAAACCCCGACAACTGGAATCTGGTCCCGGCCGTAGGGAATTGACGACCGCGATCGTGAGCTGATGGGCAACGGGGGGTGAGCTGTGGGCCCGCTGGCAGATCGGCGCGGGCAGCGGACCTTCTTCAGTGTTGTGGGCTAACGTTGACGACGTTATGCGCCCACGGCAGCTGAATCTGCATCTCGCGCTGCGGCATCTCATCGGTGCCGCGGTGGCTGTCGCATGGGTGCTTGGCGCCGTGTCGTGCTGCCACATGGCGCAATCGGGGAACCACATGCCCCAGATGCCTGCCGCGTCGATGAGCGCGGTCGGACACGCCGCCGCGCACCACGCGGTCGCTGTCGCCGAACACGGTGCCGTTCTGACCCATCTGTGCACTCACCGGTGCTCTGACGTGGGCGTGGCTGTCCTACAGGCGTGCCAGGTGACCGGCTTTGTCGCGCTGATCGTCATCGTGGCAATGGCGGCGGTGGCCGTTCCGTTGGCGGGCCCGGTCGTGGCGGGAACGCGAGATCCCCCGATCCCGATCCGGCCGTTCAATCAATACCTCGGTCGAAACATCCTGGACCGGATCTGCATCTGTCGTTGCTGATAGGTCAGCGCTAGAGCGGTGCGCGATATTCGCGCCCGCCGTCTGTCGCTGTCCCTATTCATCTGCCGCGCAACGGTCGCGGCGCACGACACAGAATCGAGAAACCTCATGAACAATGCGCGCTATATTCCTGCGCCCACATCCAGCCGGCCGAAGGCACTGATCATCGGCGCCGGCGTAAGCGGACTGACGTCAGCACTCGTGCTTGCCCGACGGGGCTGGAGCGTCACCGTGGCATCCGATCGATTCGGCTCGGACACGGTGTCGACCGTGGCGGGTGCCCTGTGGGAGTGGCCGCCGTCGGTGTGCGGCCGTCATCACGAACAGACGACGCTGACCCGATCGACCGACTGGGCGGTGCACTCCTACCGCTACTTCGCTCAACTGGCCGCCAACCCGCACACCGGCGTGAGTCTGCGGCCAGCGGTGTTCTACTTCCGCCGGCCGATCGAAGAAATTCCCGACGAATTCGACAAGATGACCCAGATCGAGCAGCGCATTCCGGGATTCGTACACGACGCCGCACTCATCGGTGCGCACGGAGTCAACCCGGATGCCGGCGTCGTCGACGCCTATTCGTACCTGGCGCCGACGGTCGACACCGACAGGTACCTGTCGTGGCTCACCGACGCGGTGGTCAAGGCCGGTGCATCGCTCATCCGCCACCGTGTCCGCGGATCGCTGGCCCAGCAGGAGGATTTCCTGCTCGCCCGCCACGGTGCGCAGGTCATTATCAACTGCGCGGGTCTCGGCGGTGGCGAACTGGGCGACGACACAACGATGGATCCGCACCGTGGCGCCTTGCTGCGGGTGATTAACGACGGCTCCACCATGCCGCAGATCACGGCGGCCCACGCGGTCGCCCACGACGTCGGAACCCACGACCAAAATATGATCTTCATCGTTCCCCGGGGCGCCGACCGGCTGTTGCTCGGCGGACTGGTGGAGCCCGGTCAGTACGACACCGCGCTGACGTGGGAGGGCTATCCGCCGCTGCGGGAGATGCTGGAACGCTGCACCGAGTTCCTGCCGGCATTACACCGGGCCCGACTGGATCCGGCCGACCCACTACGGGTGGGTCTGCGGCCGTTCCGCAAGGACGGCGTCCGGTTAGAAGCCCAACCCGGCACCCGCATCCTGCACAACTACGGCCACGGCGGTGCAGGTGTCAGCCTCTCCTGGGGGTGCGCCGAAGCGGTCGCCGAGCAGGCCGAGCTCGTTGTCGCGGGGGAGGTCGTCGCATGAACTGCCCCGAACACGCCGGCATGGCGGGGATGGCCGACATGACCGGGGCACCGGCATGGGTGACCGCGACCGGCTGGGTCGTCACCACCATCGGGGTCCTCGTCGCGCTCGTCATGCTCGCCGACATCTACCTGGGCCGGTATCGCCAACCGATACCGGCGATGGAAGCCGTATGGGCCATCACCGCGATCTATGCAGGTCCGCTGGCGCTGTGGGCCTATTACCGATGGGGACGCCCGTCCACGCCCCGATGGCAGCAGCAGCACGGAGGCAGTCCCAAGTTGGGGCGGCCGGCCGCCGTGGCGCTGCAAACCATCCCGGGCGGTGCGGCCTCGTTCATCGGGCACGCGATAGCGGTGCCGATCGTCATGGGGACCGGCATGACCATTGCGGGCAGGGCGGTGTGGCCGATGATCTTGCTGATCGCGGTCTTCGCGCTGCCGTTGCTGATCGCCTTCGAATACCACGCGTTGGCGCTCTCCGCCGACGCGGTGTCGGCGGGTGACCGGCTGCGCAAAGCGGTGCGAATCTCGGTGCCGGCGATCCTGGCATTCGACGCCGGTATGGGCGCCATCATGCTGCTGGTGGCCTTCGTGTTGCACTACGACCACGCGACGATGGCGTTCTGGCTGCTTATGTGGGTGGGAATGCTGTTGGGCTTCCTGACGGCGTATCCGATCATCTGGCGACTGGTCGGGGCCGAGGCCGACCGGTAATTACCGCGAGTGTGACTCCGGCACCGGCACCGAGTAGCCCGTCAGGTCGCCGGAGTCACACTCGGGGCAGAACTCGCCGACGCCCGGCGCGTGTCCGATCCGCAGCATCTCGGCGACGTTGGCCAGCTTGACCCGGGGCCGGCCATGCGGCTCACCGGTAGAGCGCTCGTGGGCGTCGATCAGCTGCCAGTGCTCGGCGGTGACCAGTTCCGGTTGGCGAGACAGCAGCCACCGGTGCAGTTGCGCGTCGTAGTCGGCGTCGACGTCGGGAAGCTCGGTAGCGGCCAGATCCGCGGCGAGCGTGTCGACGGTGGCCTGCGAATCGCTCTTGTTGGAACCGATCACCCCCGAGGGCCCACGCTTGATCCAGCCAACCACGTACTGATTGCTGGTGCCTTCGATGCGCCCGTCGGTGTGCGGAATGGTGCAGCTGCGTTCGTCGAACGGCAAGCCCGGCATCGGCACCCCGCGATATCCGACCGAGCGCACCACCAACTGGGCGGGCAGAACCTCACGCTCGCCGGTGTCGTGGGCACTGACACGGCCCTGCTCGTCGGTCCTCAGCTCGTTGCGACCTAACACGATTTCCTCGACCCGGCCCTCGCCGCGAATCTCGATCGGCGACGTGCAGAACCGGAATACGATCCGGCGATGACCCGGGCGCAACGGGCGTCCGACATAGGTGCGCAGCACCTTGACGTTCTGCTTGGGATGCTTGGCGGCCGCCTCGATGTCCTCGTCGGTGATGCCGGCGAACTCGGCGGCGTCGATCACCACGTCGACATCGTCGAGACCCTTGAGGTCGCCGAGTTCGCGTAGCTCCGGGCTGGTGAACGTGGCCTGCAGCGGGCCGCGCCGACCGACGATCACCACCTCCTCGATGCCGCGCGGACCGAGCAGGTCCAGCGCGTGGTCGGCGATGTCGGTGCGGCGCAGTTCGTCGGGCTGACTGACCAGAATGCGGGCCACATCCAGGGCGACATTGCCGTTGCCCACCACAATGGCGCGCTTGCAGCTCAGATCGGGTGCGTGGTCGGCGAAGTGCGGGTGAGCGTTGTACCAGCCGACGAAGTCGACCGCGGCGACGCTGCCGGGAAGATTCTCTCCGGGAATGCCCAGGTGCCGATTCGACTGCGCGCCGATCGCGTAGATCACCGCGTCGTAGCGCTCGGCGAGTTCCTCGGGCAGCACGTGCTCGCCGACCGTGACGTTGCCGTAGAACCGGAACCGAGGATCGGCGGCGGTCTTCTCGAACTGCGCACTGATCGACTTGATCTTCGGATGATCGGGCGCCACCCCCGAGCGCACCAGGCCCCACGGCGTCGGCAGCATCTCCAGCATGTCGACGCGCACGTCGACCTCACCGCCGGCAGCCAGCTTGAGCAGCGATGCCGCAGCGAAATAGCCGGAGGGGCCGGAGCCGACGATCGCGACGTGGTAGGGCCGCATCCTCGAACCTTCTTTCCTGTCGGAAGTCGTTCATGCACCCGCGTAACCCCGATGCTAGAGGTCGCACGCCAATGGTCGCCGGTAACCTCGATAAACGTGGAACCAGACCGCCAGCCCGACATCGCCGCCCTCGACACCACTTTGACCACGGTGGAGCGGGTGCTGGATGTCGACGGACTGCGCAGCCGTATCACCGACCTCGAGCGCGAGGCTTCCGACCCGAATCTGTGGGATGACCAGACGCGCGCCCAGAAGGTGACCAGCGAGCTGTCACACGCCCAGGCCGAGTTGCGCCGGGTGGAGGAGCTGCGCCAACGCGTCGACGACCTCCCGGTGCTCTACGAGTTGGCGGCTGAAGAAACCGGCGTGAGCCAGACTGAAGCGGTCGCCGACGCCGACGCCGAACTGGCCAAGCTGCGCGAGGACATCGACGCCATGGAAGTGCGCACCCTGCTCTCGGGTGAGTACGACGAGCGCGAGGCGCTGGTGACGATCCGTTCCGGTGCGGGCGGTGTGGACGCCGCGGACTGGGCCGAGATGCTGATGCGGATGTACATCCGCTGGGCCGAGCAGCATAAGTACGGCGTCGAGGTGTTCGACACCTCCTACGCCGAAGAGGCCGGGATCAAGAGCGCCACGTTCGCGGTCCACGCGCCTTTCGCCTACGGCACCCTCTCGGTGGAGCAGGGCACCCACCGGCTGGTGCGAATCAGCCCTTTCGACAACCAGGGGCGCCGGCAGACGTCGTTCGCCGAGGTCGAGGTGCTGCCGGTGGTGGAGACCACCGACCACATCGACATCCCCGAGGGCGATGTCCGGGTCGATGTCTATCGCTCCAGCGGCCCGGGTGGTCAGTCGGTGAACACCACCGACTCGGCGGTGCGGCTCACCCACATCCCCACCGGGATCGTCGTCACCTGTCAGAACGAAAAATCGCAGTTGCAGAACAAGGTTTCGGCGATGCGGGTGCTGCAGGCCAAGCTGATGGAACGCAAGCGGTCCGAAGAGCGCGCCGAGATGGACGCGCTTAAGGGCGACGGCGGCAGCTCGTGGGGCAACCAGATGCGCTCCTATGTGCTGCACCCGTACCAGATGGTCAAGGACCTGCGTACCGAGTACGAAGTCGGCAACCCGGCCGCGGTGCTCGACGGTGACATCGACGGATTCCTCGAGGCCGGAATCCGGTGGCGCAACAGGCCCGAAGGCGACTAAGCGCATGGTTTTGGCCTTCTCACCGGGACAACGCTGGCACGACTTGTGGCGCGGTGAGATCGGCGAGTGGGTCATCACCAAGGGCTTACGGATCGCCCTGCTGCTGATCGGCGCGGCGCTGGCATCGCGGTTCATCACTTGGGCGGCGCGCCGCGTCACCCGGCGTTTGGAACGCGGCTTTGCGGCCAGCGACGCGCTGGTGCGCTCGGAGGCCTCCAAGCACCGCCAGGCAGTCGCCTCGGTGATCTCGTGGGTGTCGGTGGTGCTGCTGTGCGTGATGGTCGCCGTCCAGATCACCAGCATCCTCGACATTCCGGTCGGCTCGCTGGTGGGGCCGGCCGCGGTGCTCGGTGGCGCGATCGGTTTCGGCGCCCAAAAACTGGTGCAGGACCTGCTGAGCGGGTTCTTCATCATCACCGAAAAGCAGTACGGCTTCGGCGATCTGGTGCAGCTGTCCATGGCGGGAGCACCGACTGAGGCGCTCGGGACCGTCGAGGAGGTCACGCTGCGGGTGACGAAGCTGCGCACCCCCAACGGCGAGGTCTACAACGTGCCGAACGGCAACATCGTCCGGTCGCTCAACCTGTCCAAGGACTGGGCGCGCGCCGTCGTCGACATCCCGGTGCCCACCAGCGCCGACCTGACCCGGGTCAACGAGGTGCTGCACCAGGTGTGTGAGAACGCCCGCGAGGCCGACGCCCCGCTGCGAGATCTGCTGCTGGACCAGCCATCGATCATGGGGGTGGAGAGCATCGAGCTCGGTGTCGTCAACCTGCGGATGGTGGCCCGCACCCTGCCCGGGAAGCAATTCGAAGTGGGACGCCGGCTGCGCATCCAGGTGGTGCGGGCACTGGCGTCGGCCGGCGTCGTGACCGCCGGTGATGTGAAGCCGGTGGAGACACTGTGAAACTCAGCATCAGAAAGCCCGATGACACCCCGGAGCAGCCAGAGGCGGCGGCCGGCAAGCGGTGGAAATGGCCGGCGTATCTGTTCGGCGGCCGGGTCCGCACCTCCACGGTGGTGCTGATCATTGCCTTCCTCGGAGTGTGGTGGGTCTACGACACCTACCGGGAGGAGCCGAAGCCGCCGCCGGCCCCGCAGGTTGTGCCGCCGGGATTTATCCCCGACCCGGCCTATACCTGGGTGCCGCGTACCAAACTGCAGCAGCCGCCGGTCACCGTCACCGAGACCGTCAGCGGCAGGTGCTCGGATGCGTGTTTCAGGACTTCCGGTTATTGCAGCAGAAGACCGTGTTCGAGAACGTCGCGTTCGCCCTCGAGGTCATCGGCAAGAAACCGGGGATGATCAACCGGGTTGTCCCCGAGGTTCTGGAGATGGTCGGGCTGTCCGGTAAAGCGAATCGGCTGCCGGGCGAGCTGTCCGGCGGTGAGCAACAGCGGGTGGCGATCGCCCGGGCCTTCGTCAACCGGCCCCTGGTGCTGCTGGCCGACGAACCGACCGGAAACCTCGACCCGGAAACAAGTGAGGACATCATGGATCTGCTGGAGCGGATCAACCGCACCGGAACCACGGTGCTGATGGCGACCCACGACCACCACATCGTCGACTCGATGCGCCAGCGTGTCGTCGAACTGTCACTGGGGCGGCTGGTGCGCGACGAACAGCGCGGCGTCTACGGAATGGACCGCTGACGTGCGCTTTGGATTCCTGTTCAACGAGGTCCTGACCGGCCTGCGTCGCAACGTCACCATGACGGTGGCCATGATCCTCACCACGGCCATTTCGATCGGGCTGTTCGGCGGCGGTCTGCTGGTGGTCCGCCTGGCGGATCAGTCCCGCAACATCTACCTGGACCGGGTGGAATCGCAGGTGTTCTTGAACCCCGACGTCGCGGCCGACGACCCGAACTGTGAAGGTCAGGCGTGCAAGGCGCTGCGGGAACAGATCGAGACACGCAATGACGTGAAATCGGTGCGCTACCTCAACTCCGACGACGCCTACGCCGACGCGATCCGCAAGTTCCCCGAGTTCAAGGACGTGGCGAGCAAGGACTCCTTCCCGGCGTCGTTCATCGTCAAGCTGGAAAATCCGGAGCAGAGCAAGGATTTCGACGCCGCGATGCAGAGCCAACCCGGTGTGCTCAGCGTGCTCAACCAGAAGAAACTGATCGACCGACTGTTCGCCGTGCTCGACGGATTGAGCAGTGCCGCGTTCGCGATCGCCCTGGTGCAAGCGGTCGGGGCGGTGTTGTTGATCGCCAACATGGTCCAGGTCGCCGCCTACACCCGGCGCACCGAGGTCTCGATCATGCGTCTGGTGGGCGCCAGCCGTTGGTATACGCAGCTGCCCTTCCTGGTGGAGGCGGTGCTGGCCGCGACAATCGGGGTGATCATCGCGATCATCGGGTTGATCGTGGTGCGGGCGGCGTTCCTCGACAACGCGCTGAGCCAGTTCTATCAAGCGCATCTGATCGCGCGGATCGACTACGCCGACATCCTCTACATCTCGCCGATCCTGCTGCTGTTGGGTGCGGCGATGGCCGGAGCGACCGCTTACGTGACGCTTCGGCTGTATGTGCGGCGGTAGCGATGGCTAAGAAAGCGGCGGACAAGGGCAGCAAGAAGAAGCCGGACAAACAGATCGTTGCGTCGAATCGCAAAGCGCGACACAACTACTCGATCCTCGACGTGTACGAGGCCGGGGTGTCGCTAGTGGGCACCGAGGTGAAGAGCCTGCGAGCCGGGCAGGCCTCACTGGTCGATGCGTTCGCCACCGTCGACGACGGCGAAGTGTGGCTGCGCAACATGCACATTCCCGAGTACCACCACGGGACCTGGACCAATCACGATCCCCGCCGCACCCGCAAGCTGCTGTTGCATCGACGCCAGATCGACATGCTGATCGGCAAGATCCGCGACGGCAACCTCACCCTGGTGCCGCTGTCGGTGTACTTCACCGAAGGCAAGGTGAAGGTCGAACTGGCGCTGGCGCGCGGTAAGCAGGCCCATGACAAGCGGCAGGACCTCGCCAAGCGTGATGCGCAGCGCGAAGTGACCCGGGCGCTGGGCCGGCGCGCCAAGGGCATGTGACCGGCGCCGTCCTGGCGCTGTTGTCAGCGGCCGGTTTCGGGGTCAGCGATTTCGCTGGTGGCCTCGCCGCGCGCCGGGTACCCGCGCTGCGGGTGGTGTTGGTCTCCTACCCGGTGGCGCTGGTGTTGCTGGGCACGCTCGCTATCGCGGTGGGCGGCCCGATCCCGGCGGGCGCGATCGGCTGGGGCCTGGCCTCCGGTGTCGCGCTGGGTCTGGGCGGCTGGTGGTTCTACGCCGCGCTGGGTGCCGGGCCCATCTCGGTGGTGTCCCCGATTTCGGCGGTGCTGACGGCCGGGGTTCCGGTGGGGGTCGGCTTGATCCAGGGGGAGCGGCCCGGGGCGGTGGCCAACGGCGGGATCGTGCTGGTCGTCGGCAGCGTCAGATGTGAAGAAGAGGCAGCTGGTGAGCCGGCAGGCCACCGACGAGGACGTCCGACCGCACCGGTTCACCCGCAAGGTGGCGTGGCTGACCGTGGGCGCCGGCGTGACGTTCGGCTTGGACTTCGTGTTCATCCACGAGGCGCCGGACGATTCCGGGCTGTGGCCGTTGGCGTTCGCGCGGGTGGCCGCCGCGGTGCTGGTGTTCACCGCGGCGACCGGGGCGCGTGAATTGCAGGTGCCCACCGGCCGGCCGTTGAGGCTGGCGCTGGTGGCGGGGCTGTCGGACACCGCAGCCAATGTCGCGATGCTGCTGGCGCTGCGCGGATCGGACCTGTCGTTGGCCAGCGTGCTGATCTCGCTGTTTCCCGCGGTGACGGTGGTGCTGGCCATTGTGGTGCTGCGCGAGCGGGTCCATCGCGGACAGGTGATCGGCATGGTGCTGGCGGCGGTGGCCGTGGCGATGATCACCGCGCGGTGACACTGCGGCGCCGATGGAATGAACGGGCGTCGGTCTGTCGTTGCAACCGCGTACCATGAAGTGTCCGCCGACGGTCGGTGGCAATCACCCAAGACAGGGGGCTGAAAGGTTTCGACTGCGTGTGTCGAATCAAGGGAAGCGTGCCGGTGCAGGCAGGAGACCACCGTAAGCGTCGCTGTAAACAAGTAAGCGCCAAGGCACTTACGCCGGCTAAGGTCGCTCTTCAGAGCGACTTCGCCCTCGCTGCCTAAGCGAGGCGGGCCTGTCAGACCGGGAGCTCCCTCGGCCCGGACCCTGGCATCGACTAGAGGGATCCACCGATACGTCCGGTCGCGGGATATATCGGGACACCAACAGCGACTGGGATCGTCATCTCGGCTTGTTCGCGTGACCGGGAGATCCAAGTAGAGACATAGCGAACTGCGCACGGAGAAGTCTTGAGGGAATGCCGTAGGACCCGGGTTCGATTCCCGGCAGCTCCACAACTAAATAGCAGGTCACAGTAGGTAAACTGCTCAAGCAAAGGTCACGTCAACGCTGCGTCAACATTTGGTTGGCGCTAGTGCCCGACGTGGCCTTTGTTCGTGAACGTGGCAAGAAGGACGGTACGACCGTCTATGCAGTGACCTACCGCGTCGGAGGACGTGCGGGAACGTCAGTCGTCCACCACATTTCCGGATCGGAAACAGGCGGACCGGTTCTGCGCCCTCGTTGACGCATTCGGGCCAGTCGAGGCGCTGGCTAAGGCTGGTATCGCGGACACGGGTCTCGCCATGTCGGCCTTGACCGTTACGGAATACCTAGAGCGTCACATCGCCACTCTGTCTGGGGTCGAACGCCGGACCATCAGCGACTAAAAGCGGTACGCCCGCAACGACAGCACCCCGGCCTTCGGCATGGTCCGATAGTGGAAGAGGCGCCGTCGTCAAGCGCTAGCTAGACCCGAAGTCCACCACTCCGCTGGGCGCTATCATGAGCAAGCCCATGGGTGAACCCGCCAACGCGTCACATTCTCAAACCACGACCACAAGAAAAGGAGAGGTCGGGATGAAACTACTCATCGCCGCTCTTGCGGCAAGCATCGTAGCGGCACCGATTGCTAGTGCTGATGACCAATCACTCCTCGACCGTAACCAATCATTCCTCGACCGGGCTCACGAGCTTGGCGTGCCAAGTCAGTACGGCTTCCTTGGGCATTGGGATGACAACTCCACTCTTTATCGAGGATTGGAGATTTGTCGCAACCTCAGAGACGGCATGACCCTTGAGCAGATGGAACCGAAGCCGTCTGGTAGCCCGATCCTCGACGCTACTCCGATGTTTTATTCGGAGATTGCTCAGGCGGCACAGGAGAAACTTTGCCCTGACACCCTTGGTGCGCCCAGTGGAAGACCGAATGCCTAATCCCGAGAATTGCCCGCGCCGCAAGTTGCAGTCGCCAAATCTCAGCCGTTGGCGATAATCCCATAACCATCCCGGATCAAGACTTGTTGGGGCGACGGGACGTTGCAGGGGCTCTAGCGCGTGACGTTCGGCGTGCTGACAGTTCAGAAGGATATGTGTTTGGCGTCGTCGGGACTTACAGGCCACCTAGTTCTCCAGGGCAAGCATCGACGTAGCGGTACTCCGACACCGGGTCGAGTAGCGGCACGGCCCGACTGCTGGACTTCGGGGATGGATGCGTGCTGACCGTCGTCAGCACATTCTCATGTCCGCTCGTATTTGCGCATGTCGAGCCGTGCTGACCCAAATTGTGTCTCCGCAGGTAAACCGCGTTATATGCGGCTTCGATTCCCGGCAGCTCCACACGGAAAGATGCTGGCCACGGGTACGATTCGTGGCCAGCATCTTTGTCTGTGTCAAGTACTCTGATCGAACTTGGGTGTCGCGGGGCCGAATCGGGCAGTCAGCGCTCGGCTGGGTCGCGTAGTAGCGCAGCAGAAATCGGCATCCCGTCTCGGTCTAGCCGGTCGATGATGTCGCCGGGAGTGAACGGCGGATTCCTGCATGCCGCAGCGGCATCGGCCACTGCCTGGCGTACTCGGGACCCGGCGACTGCGATCACGTCCTGGAGGAACGCATCGGGATGCTTGGCCTCAATGCCGTATCTTGTCCAGTTCGCTCGACGGGAAGTCCTTGAGGTTGATCGTGACGATCACCTGCGCCTGGCCGGTGATGGTGGCAGCGAGGACATGGCGGTCGTCCGCGTCCGGCAGGTTCAGCCCGTTGATGAGAGGTTCGAAACCTTCAATTAGGCAGTCGGGCACTGCCTGGTTCATCAGCGTGCGTGTCCGGTCCAGGAGGTCGAGGCTCAGGTCGGGGCGATTCTTCGCGAGGTTGCCTAGCGCCTCATTCAAAATCATCTCCGACCACCGTGCTTGGAAGACCCCTAGTTGAGCGACTCGAATGAGCACGTCACGCATTGTCGATGGGTACAGCACGTTGGCGTCGTACAGAACGACGACTGGCACCTCAGTACAGCCCGAGATTCTGGGACAGTTCGGTCAGCTCGTCGGCGGCACGCTTACCAGCGAGGGCCTGAGCGCGTTGGTATGCCTGCAGATCATCAATACGTATGCGGCGATGGGTCCCGACCTTGCGGTGTGCGAGTTCTCCGGCGTCAAGCAGTTTGATCACGTACGGGCGTGAGACGTTCAGCAAGTCCGCTGCTTGCTGGGTGGTCAGCTCGGCGTGTGTAGGCAGCACGGCGACTGGTGTGCCGGTGGCGAAGCTGACGAGAACCTCGCGCAGGATCATGGCGATGTCGTGGGGCAGGTGAACGACATCTGGGGCACCACTGACCGCCACGGGCACATCGGCGGGACCATGTTCGGCGAGCAGTGCATCGAGTTCGCCTAGCGCCTGGCCGGCACGTGACGGCGCTACAGGTTCGTGGAGGCCCTTCAGCGTCATGCTCCCATGGTACGGATCAAACGCAATAAACGCAGCAGTCGCAGCAGGCGAATCGTACTCTCGTGTGGCTTCACGGGCGGCACCAAAGGCATCCAAACATCGGTACTGCTCGGCCACCACCGCGTTGACGCCGTCAACACCTTTCGCTGTACTCCCAGGTCGCGACACGTCGTTGGGCGTTGTTTCGCGTGCTGAGATCCGATGTTTTCCCAGTTCAAGGCGAAATTTGAGTCTGCTTCGATTCCCGGCAGCTCCACAAAGGAAGAAGCTGGTCACGGTCACGATTCGTGGCCAGCTTTTTCTGCGTCAACATGACTCTGATCGAACTTGGGTGTCGCGTGGACGAATCGGGGAGTCAGCGCTCGACTGACGGAGTCTGGTGGCGTCCTCTCGATGTGGCATAACCCCGCACTGGTGGCCGTGGTCGTTGATGCCGGTGTCGATGAGGTCGCCGAACAGGCTGCCCAGCTCGCTGGCAGCGAGGTCGGCGTGGCCCGTGCCGTCACCCCAGGATGCGATCGCCCGCTCTGCGAGCTGCTCAACCACAGCGTCACCGCCCATGTGTTCGCGGATTGCTCGAAGTTCGCGCGGCCCGAGTCACTAGTTGTGGGCAGGTGGGTCATGCCTACCCGGCCGCTCAGTGCGCCGGGCAGCGCGGTTGTCCGTTCTCATTGAGTCTGGGGCAGGGTTCTCATCGAATCTCGGGCACGTTCGGGTTGAGCTCCGGCGCTCGCGGCGTACCTTCAGGACGCTCTAGTCGATCGTGCCCGCGGACACCACCCAACGGCAAGGTTGGCCGGTAACGGCGGAAATCAGGTCGAAGTCGGCGGCGTAGTGCAGGACGGTAAGTCCGTGTTCTTCGGCGGCGGCGGCGATGAGTAGGTCAGGTATCTTGCGACCGCGCTGGCTTCGCTGAGCGAGTAACCGCTGTACCTGGAGCGCGCGGCGGTGATGCGATTCCGTCGATTCCAGGGCCTCGAATGTGTCCAACGCTGCTATTAGGCCTTCCCACTCGGCCTGATTGCGGGCGGAATATCCGACCTCGAGATCGGTTATACGGGCGCGGCCGAGTTCGCCAGCCGCGGCTAGGGGTTGCACGACCTCCCGCACTGCGGGCTGGCCGAGTCGTTTGATCACGCTGGTGTCTATAACAAATGTCAGCGCCATGCGGCGGCGCGATCTTCTGATGATGCGGCGGCCAACACGTCCAGTGCCGCCGCCACGTGCTGGACTCGGTGGGACGTCGCGCGGCGCAGAGCCACGTTCACCGTCTCTTTGATCGAGGAAGTCCCAAGCTCAGCGCGAGCCATTTCCAATGCCTGCTCATCAAGGTCGATCAGATGCTTTGCCACCAAGCCAGTATATACAAGCAGGCCGTCGATATATACTCATATGTGCGGTCGATCACCCGAAGGTCACGCACCCCCGGTTTGATGAGAACTCTGCCGCAGGTTCAGTGAGAACGGACAGTAGGTGGTCACCGGTCACCGGTCACAGGCAAGGGGGATTTGGTTTGCGGTAGTCCGCGTCGAAAGCTGGTGTCGTCTCGAATTTCATGCCTGCGGCTCGGCGTCGTCGGCTTGGGCGTCGAGGCGGTCGAGATGATCCAGGAATGCTTCGCCGTCGTCGTGAACGGTGACCCGACCGACCAGTGTCTAGGAACGGTTCCCGGATCGCCCGCTCTTCGAATGGTGGTTCACTATCTTCCGTGGTAGACACCTGGGGTGAAGGTCTCAGGTTGGCTTAAGGCAAATGGGTCGGCGTCGGCTTGGCGCGTGGCTGTTGCGGGAGCGTCCGTCGGGGCGCTTGCGGCGTTCGGATTAGCGCCAACGTCTCATGCCGATTTCGACGACTTCTTTGGCGATCTGTTGGATTCGGCTGCCTGGGGCGCCGTGTTTGATCCCAGCTCGTGGGTCGGTCCGGACTCGGCTTCGACGCTTGACCTCGCGGCACTGTTCAGCGCTAATGATCTGCCCGGTGCGGCTGTCGGTACCGATTTCGCCGATTGGTTCCAGAACGATTTCTATCTGCCGTTGCATGCTGCGATGCAGGACTGGATTGACAGTCCGTTGGGCTCGACGGTCAACGAATTCATCAACCCATTGTTTGCGTTCGGTGGTTCTTGTGGCTTGATCTGCAACGGCGTCGACGGCTCTGAGACCAATGTCGACGGCGGCGCTGGTGGCTGGATCTTCGGTGACGGCGGAACCGGCTGGAGCAGCACGCAAGACGGTGTGGCCGGTGGCGCTGGTGGTGCCGGCGGTTGGCTGGGCAACGGCGGTGCCGGTGGCGAGGGTGGCGCTGGCGCCGATGGTGGTGTCGGTGGCGGTGGTGGCTGGATCGGCAACGGTGGCACCGGGGGAGACGGCGGTGCGGGTCTGGATGGGCTGCACGCGGGAGACGGCGGTAACGGCGGCGACGGCGGCAGTGCCGGATATCTGTTCAGTACCAACGGTGATGGTGGCGCCGGCGGCAGTGGCGGCAATTCGGTTGGTGACGGCGGCAACGGTGGTGCCGGCGGTAACGGTGGTGCCAGCGGACACACCCTGAACCTGTACGCCATCGGTGGTGACGGTGGCACCGGTGGCAATGGCGGTAACGGCGGCAGCGCCGAGGGCGTCGGCAGCAGCGGCGGCGCCGGCGGTAACGGAGGCGACGGACTGCAAGCGAGCATTTGGGACGGCCGGGATGGTGGTTCGGGCGGCAACGGCGGTAACGGCGGCGCAGTCGTCGGCGCGAGCAGCACGCAATGGCGGGCAGGTCGGCCCTAATGGCAACGGTGCTGGCGGCAACGGAGGCGACGGCGCGCCGAACTACAGCGTGACCAAGGGCGGTGACGGCGGAAACGGCGGAGCTGGCGCCGCCGATGGAACGCCTGGTGCTCCCGGAGCACCTGGAGTCGACCCATACAGCCCATCCAGCTAATTAGGTCAGCATCCATCGGGAAGGATCGCGCCGTGGGCATCTGCAGCTTCGGGCACGGTGTACCAGTCTGATCGGATCTCCACCGGCATCAACTGAATCAAAAGAGAGAGGCCGTCATGCAGTTCGCTCGTTGGCGACTCACTCTTAGCCTCGCACTGCTTGTCGGTGCGGGGTTGCCCGTTGCGCCACCCGCGGCGGCAATGGTGATCTTGGGCGGGGGAGCCCCCATCGTCATCGATGGCAACAGCCACTGCACGCTGACCACGATCGGACGAGATCGGGCTGGCGACGTGGTGGGTATCACCGGAGCGTGCGGCGGTCCAGGGGCCACCGTTGCACTCGCGGGAACAGAAACCACCGTGGGCACCCTGGTGGCCGTCAACAACGACCTGCATTACGCGGTGATCAAGTTCGACGTGCCCGACCTGCTCCCGGTGTCTGACTACGCCGGGACCGTGATCAACGGCATCGGCCCAGATCCACAGTTCAATGCGCGCGTGTGCAAATACGGGCTCACCCCCGGCTGCGGCCCCATCAAATTCGTCGAATTGCCGTTCATGATGATCATGGGAGCGCAATTTGACACAGGCGATGTAGGAGCCCCGGTAACCATGGACGGTCTGCTGATCGGCATGGCATACAACGGCGGCGCGATCGGAGTCCACAGGTGGGAGCCTCTGAGGCCGGTCACCTACTTGACGAAATTCAGCACGATCCTCGCCGACGTCAATGCCAACGACGGACCCGGCAGCGGATTCATCCCGATCGCCAGTTAACGGCGCGGGCGCGTTGCCGATTCTTCCTGCCCGAACCGGGCATCATGGTCGCACCACAACTGGACCACTACGAGGGCTCACCTCACGTGCTTAAGCAATGGGACACCGGCTAAGTGTCAGATGCCCTGAATCATCGCGGCAACGGCGTCGATGAAGTCGAGTGGTAGGTAGGCTCCGAGTACCTGGAAGTCGGTCACGCTAACCGGCAACACTACTGACTCAGATGTGAGGTTCGCCAGAGCGGCATCGAATGCTTGGTCGGCCTGGAGGACGGCTTGATCGGCTTGGTAGACAGGCTGATCCGCGTAGGAAAATAGCCAGGTGTCCAGCTGGGACCCAAAAGCGCTAGCGTTGGAAAGAATTTCCGCTTGTTGCGTCAAGGCTGAATGGTTCCACTGCAACATGGCGTCTTGAAGGCTCGTTTGATTGGCGATGAAGCTCCCTACGTCGCTCGCGTTGGAGACGTTGGAAAGGTCCGCTTGGCTCAATAGTTGATTGGCCTGAGTCACGGCGTCGCTGCCCATGTTCAGCAGTTCGGCGGGCGTGGCATCGGTGGTATCGACCACCTCAGCACGGGCGGGTGTCGCGGCGAACAGTCCAACCAACGCGCCAGCTACTAGGGCACCACCCGCCATGCTCCATTGGCCGATCGGTCGCGCGGTGCGGCGGCTTTTGCGGTTCATTAGTGGTTCCAATTCTGAGTGGCAATGAGACGCTCTGGGTCGTTTTCCGCCGAGTTTTCGGGAATAACGAACAGTTGTCAACCAGCCGCTTACCGCTGGACCTGCCCGGCTCACCGTGAGTGTTGCCGCCGGAAATCCACTCGGATTGCCACCGCCGCAACCCATTTGATAGCGCCGACTGCGGCGACCCCAAAGAACGCAGTGCCGATAGAGCGGAGCCGGTCGTTGATCAGTGTCCGGCACGGCCCCTCCCGAAGGCGAGGACTTCCGGGATCACCTCGACCGCATCGACGCCCAGGCCGATGACGCTACCCCTCTGCCCTGAAATTCCAGACGCCTCCAGCTTTCGACTCGGACTACCGCAAGCTGAAGGCAGAGCACCGAGCGACCTTCCGGGACGTCGTGCGATCGAAGTTCGCTCCGGTGTGCGAGGACTACGCCGCCGATCCGGCGACTCCGTGCCCGCGTTTGGAATTTGGCTCGGTGAGATGGTGCCCTCTCAGGCCGGTGGAACGGGCGAAAACCCAGCGCCGGGTCCGCCTTTGGCGTTGACGTCGTCGAGGATCGCGCTGAACAAGATCAGATTGGACTCTGGGATCAGGCGGAAACCACCAGTGGCGATCCAGCCACGGTAGGCCATTCCGAATAGCAGGTCGTCGGTGGTAACGGGGCGTCCCGCGTCTCCGGGTTGGAAGACAGCCTCGGCCATATTTCGGCCTGGCAGGGTTCCAGGGAGAGTGGTGATTCCGCCACATTGAATGCCGGTGGCGGCGCCGTCGGTGCATGCGGGTTGTCGAAATCCGGGGTCGGGGCCGATTCCGTTGATGGCGAAGCCGGCGAAGTTGGCCGTTGGGGTCACTTGGGCTGGGTCGAACTTGATGACGGCGTACTTGAGGGAGTCTTCGACGGCTACTACGCTGCCGACGTTTGCTCCGCCTACCGCGGAGACCGGGGAACCGGGGCCACCGCAACTTGCGGCGGTGAATCCCACGAGGTCCCCGCTCTTGTCGTGGCCGATCGTGGTCAGGGTGCAAGGAGTGTCGTTCACGACGATCCCAGCACCACCGCCCAACAGAGCCTTGTCGTCGGCGCCGGCTGTGGTGCTCGGGAGCCCGGCGGAAGCGATCAGGGCGGAGAGGGCCACCGCACCCATCACGACTCGTCGGCGCGCGCCCGCCCCACATATTTCGGGATTGAGGACATGACTCACGGAGTTGACGCCCTGGCTGGCGTGAATCATCTCTCGCCCATCGGTTGCCCCTAGCGCGGGGCCGGCTTCCTATCAGAAGCGGCGTTTGCGAACAGGTTGGTAATGCATGTCCTGGGTATTAACGGCTGCCGGAGACAGTATTTCAGGATGGCGGCCTGCGAGGCGTTGTCCAGCATAAAGCCAGCTAACTGCGAGGATGCCGGCGTAGCGTCCCTTCGCATCTCTGACGGGGCGGTTGCTGTGATTCGTGGAAGGGTTTGAGAAATGCGCGTCGATCGTGTCCGCCGATACGGAACCGGTGCCGGCTTGGTCGGCGGGGCGGCAGTAGCTGCCGCGCTGATCGGAGCGGGTATCGCCCGCGCCGACGACAGCACCGCTGACCTCAACGGCTGGACGGTGACACTGACTGGCAGTAATGAGACCGTCGGCCTGCTGCCCGCGGCGACGCTGTCGGACCCCGGCAATTCGCTGGGGCTGGGCACCACACCGATAGCGGGTGGGTATGACAGCTCGCCGGCTTCACCGCTGCTCGGCAGTATTGGATCGAACGACACATTCACCACACCGCTGTCGTCGGTCGGCGGGCCGGGTTACTTGAACATCGAAAACAGCTGGTTCCCAGGATTCGAGGTTGCCATCGTTCAGCCTGGCCAGGACAACGGCGCGGCGATGTCGCTTCTTGCGGTTGGCGATAGTGGCAAAGAGGTTGTCGATCTCCTCAACTTCGGCATAGGCTCGGCGCCGCTGTTCAACCCGGACGCGACCGGCCCCATTGACATCGGCGGGGTTGACTTAGCGTCCCCAGACGCCGGGGCGCTGTTGAATAACCTCTACGGAGCGGTGTTCCAAGGCAACACCACCGACTGGAACAATGCGATGACACTGTTCGATGACTGGCTCGGTATCGGCACATCCGGCAGCGGCTCGGCGGCCGCCAGCGATACCACGGGCTCGAACGACCCTCTGAGCACCGCTGCTTCGGACTTCAGCGACGCGAAGTCGGTGCTCGCCGGCATCGACGTTTCGGATGCCCCGAGCGATCAGCAGGAGCATCTGTCCCAGCTCGTCACCAGCCAGTCCGAGCTAATGGGCAACGTGTCGCATCTGCTGAGTCTCCTTCCGTCCCCGGACGCCAGCGATTCAGGGTCGCTGTCCTCGTTGGTCGACCAGCTGGTTTTCGAGCCGTTGGACCAGAGCTGGGCCAACGACGCCGCATCGGTGCTCTCCGCTGCCCAGGGCCTCGACACCGCCGTCACCGGCGGCTCGGAGTCGGCCATCGCAGGGGCTATGGAGCAGATTGGCTTGGCGGACCTCAGCCTGATCCCCACCACGTTCGAGTCGATCCCGGACATCGTGCTCGGTGACATATTCGGTGGCGGGGCCGGTGATGCCGCTGCGGGTGCGGACTTCTTCGACCTTCCCTCCGGGCTGTAACCGCGACTGGCCGGCGCAGCGCAAAAATACCTGCCTTGATAGCAGTGAGGAAGTTAATCACACCGCAGGTCACGGATGGTTTTTAACGGTGGTCGACGGGGCTTCACTGGTGGTTGTATCGGGCGTGCCCATCCTTGTGGCGGTGTCGGTGGAGTGGACTCTTCGGCGTCGTTGCGGACACAGTGTCGGTGATGCGGGTGGGATATCGCTGGTGGGTCGGAGTGTGCGTGTTCGTGTCCCTGTTGGCCGTATTGTGTGCCCCCTTAGCCTCGGCGGCACTCCCGCTGGGCGGCGGAGCGGGGATTATTGTCAACGGCACCTATTGCACCCTGACCACCATCGGCCACGACAAGACCGGGGACCTGGTCGGTTTCACCGCCGCGAGCTGTGGCGGACCGGACTCCCCAGTGGATGCCGCGGGCTCAGAGGACCTCGGCCCGGTGGGCACCGTGGTGGCCGCTAACGGCGACCTAAATTACGCGGTGATCCACTTCGACCCCGCCAAGATCACGCCGATCGCCAACTTCGCCGGATTCGTCATCAACGGCATCGGCCCCGACCCGGAATGGCACCAGCCAGAGTGCCGATTCGGCGCGGCCACCGGTGAATTCTGTAGCCGTAAAACCAGTTTCGACGGCCCTGGCACGCATATGGGAACGGGCGGGGGCAACTATCTGCCCGGCGATAACGGTGCCCCGGTCACGTCGGACGGCCTGCTGGTCGGCCTGGTGACCGGCGGCCTTTTCGCCCCTAACGTCGGCCCGATCCCCTACCCGTCGCACCAACTTATATATGTGACGAAGTTCAGCGCCATCCTCGATGACGTCAATAGCAATGGTGGCCCCGGCGCCGGATTCACCCCGATCTCGGCCTAATGCCGGCAGTCCAGGGCCAGCGTGCCCGGACGATCAGGCTCGAGCTGAGTCAACTCCGGACGGGTCATTCAGACCCGCTCAACCAGTAGGCCACTCTTCACGGCGGGGATACGGAGATTTCCCTGCACTTCGGCCACGTCGGGCAAAGTTCCCGCGACGTTTGACCTTGACAAATTCGCAGGCGGCAACTGACGATCACATACGGCGAGGTCACAGCCTTTCCGCAGGGTCGAGATCGGGAGCACACCATGACCGCAGTGCAATCCAGGGCCGAGTCGACGATCACCGTGCACAACCCCGCCACCGGGGCGGTGTCGGGCACCGTGCCGATTGACGATCCCGCGACGGTGGCCGCCAAGGCCGCCCAACTCCTTTCAGCCCAACCGGAATGGGAGGCGCTCGGGCCGGCCGGCCGCAAGCGGTGGCTGTTGGCGTGGCAGGACTGGATCCTCGACCACGCCGACCGCATCACCGAGGTGCTGATCTCCGAGACCGGCAAATCGCATGTCGACGCCAGCCTGGAGGCCGTCGCTACGGCGGACGCTGTCGCCTACTGGGCCAACCATGCCAAGGAGTTCCTCGCCGACCGTCATCCCAAGGCGCACAGCCCGATCTATCGGGTGAAGCGGTTCACCACCGCCTATCGTCCCTACCCGCTGGTCGGGGTCATCACGCCGTGGAATTTCCCGTTCGCGATGCCCGGTCTCGACGTGCCGCCGGCCTTGGCTGCCGGCGCGGCCGTGCTGCTCAAGCCCTCCGAAGTGACGCCGCTGTCGGCGGTCGAGTTTGTGCGCGGCTGGGCCGAGATCGGTGCACCGCCGGTGCTCGGCCTGACCACCGGCTACGGCGAGACCGGCCAGGCGCTGATCGAGCACGCCGACTTCCTGCAGTTCACCGGGTCGACGGCGACCGGGCGCAAGGTCGCGGTGGCTTGTGCGCAGCGGCTGATCCCGTACGGCTTGGAGCTCGGCGGAAAGGACCCGGCGATCGTGTTGGCCGACGCCGACCTCGACCGGGCCGCCAACGGCATTGCCTGGGGCGGAATGTTCAACTCCGGACAGGTCTGCGTGTCGGTGGAGCGTGTCTACGTCGAAGCGCCCGTCTATGACGAATTCGTCGCGAAGCTGGCGGCCCGCGTCGGTGAGGTGCAGCAGGGCCAGGACGGTGACACCGGGGCGATGGCGACTGCCGCGCAGCGCGACATTGTGGCGCGCCACGTCGAGCAGGCGAGGGCCGCCGGCGCCCGGGTGGTCACGGGCGGTACGGCGACCGGCGTGGGGACCTACTTCGCCCCGACCGTGATCGCCGACGTCGACTCGTCCATGACGTGCATAACCGAAGAGACGTTCGGGCCGACCCTGCCGGTGATCAAGGTCGCCGACGAGAACGAGGCCATCCGGCTAGCCAACGACTCGCCGTACGGATTGTCGGCCACGGTGTGGACCGCCGATAAGCGCCGCGGCGAGCGGCTGGCGCGTCGACTGGAAGTGGGCGCGGTGAACGTCAACGATGCCTTGGTCAATGTCTTCTGTCCGGGGCTGCCGATGGGCGGCTGGAAGGAATCCGGCATCGGCTACCGCGCCGGGGGCGCCTCCGGAATCATCAAATACTGCCGGCAGCAGGCCATTACGTCGCCGCGGCTCCCCACTCAGAAGTCCGAATTGCTGTGGTATCCGTCCTCGAAACGCCGGATGGCGATCGCGCTGGGGGCCATGCGTGCCTTCGCGGCACGGGGGCGGCGCCGGTTCGGTTCGCGGCCGCACAACGGCTAGAACGTCGACCGCTCGTCGGGGTCGTGATCCCAGGTCTCGGGCAGTAGCGGTACCGCAGGGCCGGCGCCGAAAGTGTTGCCGCGCAACCGGGCCAGTCCGGTTGCACCCACCTCGCCCCGCTGCGCTGTCCCGGTGAATCCCAGCGCGCCCGCACCGGATTCCGAGCAGGCGGCGCCGCAGCGTCGTCGGGTGTTCCATGGTGGCGTCGGCGTATTCCTTCATCTGCGTACGGCGTCGCCGCCGGGCCCGTAACGATGCGCGAGCCGCGGGCGCGCGAGCCGAGACCGCCGCGGAGGCGCCGGCGGCCGGCGCCCTGGACTGGTCGCGGCCGGTCAGGGTGGGCCCGAAGCCTTCGGCGTGGCCGCCGGTCACCAGATAGGCCAACGTTTCGGCGCCGCTCACCGGTACGGCCGGCCCGGTGGTGCTCGCACCGGCCGGGCCTGCGGAGGTCCCCGCCGAACCGGTGACAGCGCCCCCGACACCGACGGCGACAGCAACCGGCTCGTGGGCCGGTCGAGGCACGATCATCGGGTGCAGCACGGGGGAGGGCACGGGCGCGGGTTGCTCGATGACCAGCTCCGGTGGCCCCTGCATCGATGCGATGAAGTCGTTGATGGCGTTGATCAGCAGCGGTAGCACGATCGGTATCCGAACCGGAATCGTCACGATGAACAGGAACGTCGACCAGAACACGATGTTCCAGAAGATGAACCAGAACCAGCGGTTGGCTTCCTCGATCGGATCTGTCGGCTCGTCGTCGCCACCGGTTCCGTTGTCGGAGGCCAGGATCGGCGGCGCCGGGTCCGGGCCGGGTAGCGACGCCAGCGCGGCACCGGACATCGCCTCGTAGGTCGCCATGACGGCGGCGGCCTGCACCCACATCCGGGCGTAGTCGGCTTCATTGAGGGCGATCGGGATGGTGTTGATGCCAAAGAAATTCGTGGCGGTCAGCACCCCGTGGACGGTGTGGTTGAGCGCCAGCTCGGCCAGGGTGGGCATGGCGGCCAGGGCGCTGCTGTAGGCCGCCGCGGCGGCTTCGTGTTGGGTGCCGGTGCGGGCGCTGTCGATGCTGGCGCGCGTCAGCCACTGCAGGTACGGCCCGTGCGCCGCGATGTACCTTTCCGCGCTCAGGCCGTGCCAGGCCGCCGACCGCACGGAGCCGAGCACGCTGATCAGTTCGGCGGCGGCGGCCGAGTATTCGGCGCTCAGCGCCGACCAGGCTCCCGCGGCGGCCAGCAGGGCAGCGGGACCGAGCCCGCCGCTCAACAGCGCGGAATGCAACTCCGGAGGAGAGGCGATCCAACCACCGTTCACGCCAGACACCAATTTCTACGAGCGGAACTGATAAATAATGACAAAATAGCATTGCCTAAGCTAACTTCGACGGCGTCGCGGGTGGTCGAAACCACCGCTGACATGCGCCGCGGGCCGGCGATAACCTGGGGTATGAGTCCCACAACCACGTTCCGGGTCGCCCGTGTCTACGACGAACCCCGTGCCGAGGACGGTGAACGGATCCTCGTCGACCGGCTCTGGCCCCGGGGCTTCCGCAAAGACGACCCGCGGGTGGGGCGCTGGTACAAAGACGCGGCGCCGTCGACCGAACTGCGCCGTTGGTACAACCATCAGCCTGAGCGTTTCGACGAGTTCGTCAGCCGTTACGAAGACGAACTGCAGACCGCGCAGGGGGCCGTAGGGTTTGCCGGCCTGCGCGCGCTGGCTCGCGGTAAGAAGACCGTCACCCTGGTAACGGCGAGCCGGGACGTGGCGGGAAGTGAGGCGGCGGTGTTAGCCAAGCTGCTGGCCCGACAGTGACGCGGGCGGTAGCCCCGTCCATGGCCAAGCCTCCCGTCTCAGGTATTACCGAGGCTGTCTAAAGTTATCGGGTGACCTCCGACCCCCCGGCCGCTCGACCGCGGCTGCAGCGGGAGATCTGGGTACTGCTCGTCGCGAACGTCTTGATCGCGCTCGGCTACGGGTTGGTGTCGCCGGTGCTGCCGGTCTACGCGCGTCATTTCGGGGTGAGCATCTCCGCGACCACGTTCCTCATCACCGCGTTCGCGCTGACGCGACTGATCTTCGCGCCGGTCAGTGGTCTGCTAGTTCAACGGCTGGGCGAGCGCTGGGTCTACGTGGCCGGACTCTTGATCGTCTCGGTGTCCACCACGGCCTGCGCCTTCGTGCAGACCTACGGGCAGCTGCTGTTCTTCCGTGCTCTCGGCGGCATTGGATCGACGATGTTCTTCATCGCCGCGGTAGGCCTGATGATCCGGATCAGCCCGGAGGACGCCCGCGGCCGAGTCGCCGGGCTGTTCGCCTCGGCATTTCTGCTGGGCACCGTGGGTGGCCCGGTATTGGGCAGTCTGACAGCGGGTTTCGGCCTCAGTGTGCCGTTCTTGTTCTACGGTTCGGTGCTGATCGTCACGGCCACCGGCGTCTTCGTCAGTCTGCGCCACTCGCATTTGGCCGAAGCGGCCGAATCGACGGGGCCCACGGTGTCGGTGCGGACGGCGTTGGCGCACCCCGCGTACCGCTCGGCGCTGTTGTCGAACTTCGCCACCGGCTGGTCGGTCTTCGGTTTGCGGGTTGCGTTGGTGCCGTTATTCGTCACCGAAGTCTTGGGCCGCGGGCCCTCCTTCGCCGGCTTGACGCTGGCCATGATCGGGATCGGCAATGTCTGCGCGGTGCTGCCCAGCGGCCAGCTGTCCGACCGGATCGGCCGCAAGGGGTTGCTGATCGCCGGCCTGACAGCATCTGGCGTCACCACGGTCTTGCTGGGTGCGAGCGCATCGCTGGTGGTGTTCTTGGTGGTGGCCTACCTGACCGGGGTGGCCTCGGGGATCTACGGGTCGCCGCAACAGGCGGTGATCTCCGATCTGGTCGGCAACCAGGCCCGGGCGGGCACTGCGGTGGCGACCTATCAGATGATGGCTGACTTCGGGTCGATCGTGGGTTCGCTTGCGGTCGGCCAGATCGCCGAACGGATGTCCTTCGAGTGGGGTTTTGCGATCAGCGGTGCAGTGTTGTTGGTGGCGGCCCTCACCTGGCTGTGGGCGCCGGAGACCAGGGCGAGCAACCCGATCGGCGGGATCGGCGACGCGACGTGGCTACGCTCGGTTGATGGTGACACTGGACCGGCTGGTCAACGTGGTGGGCAGCTACGGGGTTCGGCTGAGGTTCTGCTCCATTCCCAGGACGACGCGGCTGAGCAGTGTCGTGATGCACGAGGTGACCGGTGAGCGAGTCGTTGTCGGCGACGTCCTGTTGGCGGTCGGCGCCCGCTCGGTAAAGGAAGCGGTGCGCTGGGCGGTGGCCGCCAAGGCCGTCGCCGTGCTGGTGCGCGACGTCGAAGACAAGACCTCCTTCGTGGGGGAGGGCGAGTCGCTGGCCGTGCTGGTGGTGGACACGGCGGTGTCCTGGAGCGAGCTGGCCGCGGTGGTCTACGGGCTGGTGCTCGAAGGCCGCGAGACCGAATCGGGCCGTGGGCCAACGGATCTTTTCGCCGTGGCGGACAGCCTCGCCGAAGCGGTAGCCGGTGCGGTCACCATCGAAGATCAGCTGGGCAGGGTGCTGGCCTACTCGCGTGGCCAGCGATACGCCGACCCGGCGCGTTCAGCGACCATCCTGAACCGGCAGGAATCCGAGCCGCTTCGGGAGTTATTCGAAAAGCGGGGCGTCTTAGCGCATTTGGATATCCACGACGAGCCGTTGTTCGTCGCTGCCGATCCCGAGTACGGCTTGACCGGCCGGATGGTGGCCGCGGTGCGCGCCGGCCGGGAGCTGCTGGGTGCGGTATGGGTGGCCTGTCCGGAGGCATTGAGCGGTGAGCGGCTGACCGCCCTGGCCGACGGTGCTCGCACGGTGGCGTTGCACGTGCTGCGGTCACGAGCCAGTGCGGACCTGGAACGCCAAGTCGAATCCGATTGGGTGACCAGACTTTTGGATGAGCAAACCGAGCCAGACGATGCGGTCGCTCTGGTCGCCAGGCTGGGGCTGCCACAGGCCCCGTTGCGGGTGATCGCCGTGCACACCCGGATCGCCACGCAGCCGCACGCCGGGCTGCTACTGGCTTTCGAGGCCGTCACCACGGGATTCGGTTGGTCGCGTCCAGGCCGCAGTGCATTGGCCGCCAACACCGTCTTCACCCTGCTGCCGGCCGAGGACGCCGCGGCGGCCCGGCAGTGGGTGCGCGGCCTGGCCGACGCCCTGCCACCGCACGCCAGCGTGCGGGCCGGGATAAGTGCGGTTGCCACGGTCACCGAGTTGGCCGCGGCGTGCCGCGAGGCCGAGGAATGCCTCGCGCTGCACGAAGCCGGCTCACCCGAGGACATTCCGCCGGCCTACGACGAGTCCTGGGACGAGATCGTGCTGCGTCGGCTGCACACCGCGGCACGAGCCGGACGGGTCCCGACCCGCGGGCCGGTCGCAGGGCTACGTCACCACGACGCAGCCCACAACACGCCCTATGTAGCCACCCTGCGGGCCTGGCTCGACGCCCAGGGCGACCTGGCCCGAGCCGCCGAGCAGCTGGGCGTGCACGAAAACACGGTCCGCTACCGGCTGCGCAAGATGGCGGAGGTCACGCCACTGGGGCTGGCGGATCCGCGCACCCGATTCGCGGCGATGATCGAGCTCGCGGCGGGTGAGGTGTCGGAACTCGACAAACATTGACGCCGCTGTTGTGCGATTCGGTTAAACCGGGCGTCTGAGTGCAGTCGCATCATGGAGTGATGGGTGCGGCCAACCGAATCGACGACGCGCCACGATCGGTGATCGTGGTGGGTGCCGGCGTCGTTGGGTTGTCCACCGCCTGGTTTCTGCAGGAGCGCGGTGTCGAAGTCACCCTGGTCGACCGAGTCGGAGTAGCAGCCGGTTCCTCGTGGGGCAACGCCGGCTGGATCTCTCCGGCGTTGGCGATTCCGCTCAACGAGCCGGCGAACCTGCGCTTCGGGCTGCGGTCCCTACTGAGCCGGACCGCGCCGCTGCAGGTGCCACTCAACGCCGGCCCGGCACTGTGGACGTTCTTGGCGCGCTTCGCCGCGAACAGTCGTCCCGCGGCCTGGCGCCGCGCGGTGCGGGCCAACGCGCCGCTGAGCGCGGAATGCATTGAGGCCTATGATGTTCTGCTCGCCAACGGAGTGGACGCCCCGGTAACCGATGCCCCGATCACCGCGATCTTCCGCACCTCGGCTGACGCGGAGCGATTACTCGACGAGCTCCGCCGATTCTCCGAGGCCGGCCAGCCGGTATTCGGCACCGAACTGACCGGCGCCGCCCTGGCCGAGCGGGTGCCGCTGGCCTCCTCAGCAGTCGCCGCCGGGGTGCAGATCGACGGCCAACGCTTCCTCGATCCCGGCCGTTTTGTGACCGCGCTCGGTCGCGCGGTGGTGCAGCGCGGCGCCGTCCTGCACATTCTCGACGTCGCCGACGTGTCGCCGCACGGTAACGGCGTGGCCGTGACCAGCAGCGACGGCACGACTTTGACGGCCGATGCGGCGGTGATCGCCAGCGGCGCCTGGCTGTCGCGACTCGCGGCGCGCTGGATCCGAGTGCCAGTGCGGGCCGGGCGCGGCTACTCCTTCTCGGTGCCGGTCGACGGGCCGGTCACCGGGCCGATCTACCTGCCCGATGCCCGGGTGGCCTGCACGCCGCTCAATGCCCGACTTCGGGTCGCCGGCACCATGGAGTTCGGCGATCCCGACGCCCCGATCGTCCCGGCCCGCGTCGATGCCATCGTCGCCGCCACCCGCCCGCTGCTCGACGGTGTCCGCTGGGATGAGCGCACCGATGTATGGGTGGGCCCACGCCCGGTCAGCCCCGACGGGCGGCCCCTGGTGGGGGAGGTGTGCCCGCGCACCGTTTACGTCGCCGGTGGGCACGGAATGTGGGGCATGACGCACGGTCCGGTGACGGGCCGGTTGTTGGCCGAGCAGATCACCACCGGCAAACAGTCCGCCGTACTGCGTGACCTCGATCCCTTGCGCTGACCCGCTCGGGTCGGTGATTTTCGAATCAAATGCTGTTGTAAAGGAGAACTGTCGATGACTGATACGCACGGTGTCTGGATGACCCAGCAGGCCAAGGACCGGCTGCTCGCGGAGTTAGCGGAATTGTCTGCACCGCAGGCTGTTTCGGGCAGCGAAGACATCGATGAACAGCAAGCTCGGCAGGCCCGGATCCACCAGATCCACGACCTGCTGGCGGTCGCGGTGGTTGGACAGGACCCGCCGGACGACGGGGTCGCCGAACCCGGCATGGTGCTGACCGTCCGCTACAGCGACGGCGAGACCGAGACCTTCCTGCTCGGGGTGCGCGATGACGATCAGGGTGGGTTGGAGGTCTACTCGCCGCAGTCGCCGCTCGGCATGGCGATCACCGGAGCCCGGCCGGGGGAGGAGCGCAGTTACCAGGTGCCCAGCGGGGCCAACGTGACGGTGACGCTGCTCGACGCGGTGCCCTACGGGCTGCATCAGACCCAGCATCCGGCCTGAAATCAGGCCGACTGACGAGCTGTTTTGAACCTTGGTGCGGCTGTGGTGTAGCTTCGATGAGCACGACAACGCGGGGCTATGGCGCAGCTGGTAGCGCACCACACTGGCAGTGTGGGGGTCAGGGGTTCGAGTCCCCTTAGCTCCACTCATTTCGATAGGTATCGGCGTTCAGTCTGAGCTGTTTGCGCTGACTTGCGGCTGGGCCACTTGGTGAACAAAGAGTCACAACGCCCTAGCCGCATCGTTACGGTAACGAGTCAATTGGCCGGAGCGGTTACTTACAAGCCTGTGATACGGTTCTTTTGCAGTCAGAGGATTGCGGGTCCGGGGGGGCTGGATACTAATCATCGGAGTTTACGTGAAGAGCCTCGGGAGAATCGGTAAAGCGATATTCGCCGGTGTCGGCTTTTATGCAAGCGGGTTGATTCTGAGTGGTCAGGCAGGTGCTGTGCCCCTCGCGCATCTGCCCCTTGGGGGGCCGGTGTGTGCGGGTGGTGTGATCGCTCAAACATCCGGTGACGGTGGGGCGGCGGCCGCGCCGGTTGGAGCGGCCGGCGCGGCGCCGTGCGCGGCTGACCTGACCACTCTTGCTGGTCCGGTGCCGATGGGGCTGCCGGGACCGGTGCCCCCGATTCCGATTGCCCCGATTCCGGTGGTGCCCGGACTGCCGCCGCCCGTGCCGCTGGTGGCGCCGGGGCCGGCCGGGGCCGCCGCAGCCAGTCCTATCGTGGGGCTGGCGGCAGACGCCGCCAGTGCTCCTATCGGCCTGGCTGGCGGCACTAAATAACACGTGCCAGAAGAGAGCCCGCGAACATTGTGTTCGCGGGCTTTTTTCTGTTGCGGAGTCATCCGGAAATTGGTCGGCGATAATTACTTTGTAAAACCGTTATTCCAGTGCGATCGTGCCGTTACGAAAAGCTGTTCTGGAAAACAGTGTGGACGGCGCGATCACGGCTTCACCAGCCGGCGCGGAGTGCCGACGCAGTAACCGACGATGTCGTCGACGATATCGCGATAAAACACGTTCATGCAGTTCGCGGTCACGTAGCCCAGATGCGGGGTCAGCACGGTGTTGCCCAGCGCGGTCAGCGGGTGCCCGGCCGGCAGCGGCTCCTGGTCGTAGACGTCGAGCCCGGCGCCACGGATCCGGTTGGTGCGCAGCGCGTCGATCAGCGCTGCCTCATCGATCAACCCGCCGCGTGAGGTGTTGACCAGGATCGCGCTGGATTTCATCGCGGCCAGCTCATCGCGACCGACCAGTCCCCGGGTCGCCTCGGAGAGCACCAGGTGGATCGAGACGACGTCGGCGGTCTCGAACAGACTGCGCCGGTCCAGTAGCTGCGCCTGAGCCTCGGCGGCCCGCTCGGGTGTCAGGTGTGGGCTCCACGCCGTCACTCGCATGCCGTAGGCGTGGCCCACCGCGGCGACCATCCGGCCGATTCGGCCCAGCCCCACCAGCCCGAGCGTCGCGCCGGCCAGATCAGCGCCGACGGTCTGCTGCCATCGGCCGGCCCGCAGACCCGCATCCTCGACGATCAGATGACGTTGCAGGGCATGGATCAACGCCCAGGTGAGTTCGACCGTCGGCGTGATGGTGCCGCCGGTCCCGCACACGGTGATTCCGAGCCGGTGGGCGGCGGCCACGTCGATGGCGGCGTTGAACGGCCCGGTGGTGACCAACAATTTCAACGACGGCAGCGAAGACAGCAGATCGGCGTGGATCGGTGTGCGTTCGCGCATCACAACCAGCACCTCGCGGTCGGCCAGCCGGGCGACCAGTTCGTCACCGGGAGCGAGGTGCTCGCGGATCGCCAGCAGATCGACGGGCCGGGGGATGGGCGACCAATCCACCGTCTCGGCAATGCCCTGGTAGTCGTCGAGCACCGCGATACGCAGCGGTGGCGCGGAAGCGGCCACGTTCAGAACGCATCCGGGTCGTGCTGGACCGCGTCGGGAACCGGATGCTGATAGAGGCGAGAGGCGTTCTCCCAGGTGAACTTCCGGATCACCTCGGCAGGAAGGTCGCCGATCTCCTGGTGAATCACCCGCTGGGTGTTCGGCCACGTCGAATCGCAGTGCGGGTAGTCGGACTCCAACATGATGTGGTCGGTGCCGATGCGCTCGTGCTGGCAGAACGACGACTGGTCCTCGACTGCGCAGAACCAGAAGTTGCGTTGCAGCACCTCGGCCGGGGAGAGCGTCTCGCCGAGCGCCTTCCAGGTTCCGTACATCTGGTGATAGCTCAGCATGTGGTCGAGGCGGTCCAGTAGCCCCGCGACCCAGCCGATCCCGCCCTCGGACAGACAGATCTTCAACTCCGGGAAGCGGCTGGGCAACCCGGAATACAGCCAGTCGACCGCGGCGGAGATGGCGTAGGCGAAGAACAGCACGCCGGCGACGTCGGGCGGTGCATCGTCGGTGGTGGACGGTGCGGTGCCCGACGATCCGATATGCAGGTTGACCACGGTGCCTGTTTCGGCGCAGGCGGCGATCATCGGGTCCCAATGCCCGGAGTGGATGGTCGGCAGCCCCAACATGGCCGGATTCTCACTGAAAGTGATGGCGCGAAAGCCTCGTTCGGCGTTCTCGTAGATCATCGCCGCACCGACCTCGGGTTCCAGCAGCCAGGGCAGTTGACAGCCGATGATGCGGTCGGGGTAGGAGCCGGCCCACACCTCGTGGTGCCAGTCGTTCCACGCCCGCACCGAGGCCAGCGCCAGCTCACGGTCGCCGGTCGTCAGTTGCAGGCGCTGACCGGCGAACCCGGGCAGGAAGGAGGGAAAGTTCAATGAGGCGTAGACGCCGTTGAGGTCCATGTCCTTGATGCGCGCATGGATATCCCAGGCGCCGCGGCGCATCTCCTCGAATCGGGTCGGCTCGAAGCCGTACTCCGACACCGGACGCCCCACCACGGCGTTGAATCCGACGTTGGGCAACGATTGGCCGTCATACATCCAGGTTTGGCCGCCGGTTTCGGTCTCGACCACCCGCGGCGCCCGGTCGGCCAGTTTGCGCGGCACTCGCCCCAGGAAGGTGTCCGGGGGTTCGACGATGTGGTCGTCCACCGAGATCACCGTGTAGCGCCGCTGTGCGCGTGGCGGTTCGGGCAGGAAGGTCACGGTGCGTTCCGTTCCGGCCTTGGCGGTGGTGAAGCTCAGGTCAGCGCTGAGCTCGTCGATCGATCTCATGGGCGCTACTCCAGCACATGTCGGTCGGCCTTGATGGTCATGCGGGCCGCGCCGGCCCAGTACACGTCGGCGGCGCGCTCGATCAACGACGCCCGCATCCCGGCCATGTCGGATCGCTTCATGGGCGTGGGCGCCCGGCCGGTCAACATGACGTGGTAGGCCAACTTGCACACTCGCTCGATGGTGGCCGACCGATAGACCGCCTCGGCCAGCGTGCGCCCGGTGGCGATCACCCCGTGCGACGCCAGGATCGCCAGGTTCGCACCGCCGATACGGGCGGCCAAATCGCTTGCCCGCGCAGCGGTGTCCACCTCGCCGTCGTAGTCCTCGACGAAACACAGGTCGTCGAGGAACAGCGAGCAGGTCTGGTGCACCAGGTCGGGCAGTGTCTGCAGCGACGCCAACACGCTCACGTAGTACGGATGGTTGTGGATCACCACGCGCGCGTCGGGGCGGGCGCGGTGCAGTTCGGTGTGGATATGAATGGCCGGGGTGACATCCCAGCGACCCGCGACCACGCGGGCGTCCTCGTCGACGGTGCAGATGTCGGAGGCGGTGAGTTCGGCCCACCACAGTCCCCACGGATTGACCAGCATCTCGGTCTGACCGGGGGGCTGCCAGGTGATGTGGCCGGCCATGTTCTCGGCGAAGCCGATGTCTGCGAGATGACGAAACGCGATGGCCAGCGCCTGGGCGTTGGTCAGCTCAACGCCGATCGGCGGGACCACCGACGGCGACCAGACCGCTGAGCCGCCGGGACGGGCGCACTGGACGTCGACGGACTCCGTCATGAACAAATCATATGGAAATAAGGGGCGCCGTCAACGCACCCGATGAGTCCCTCACAGCTCGGGGTCCCCAGCGCTGGGGAGCCCCCGGGGACGAACCATGGCCGGGTCGACAATCCCCGAGCGGCCGGGATAGTGCTGGGCGTGCAGCAGGTGTGCCGCGGCCAGGTCCCGGGCTCGTTGGGCGTCGCCGACATCAATGGCATCGATGACCTGACGGTGGTCTTCCAAGACGGCGCGCCGTTCCGGAACGGGCACCGTGGAATGGTCGGTGACCTGACTGGACCAGCTTTGCTCGTGAGCCGACCACAGGGCTTCGAGCGCGCCCGCCATGACGAGCATGGTGGCATTGCCGCAGTGCGTGACGAGCGCCTCGTGGTAGCGGCGACTGGCGGAGGTGGCCTTCTGCAGGTCGTCGACCGCGGCCACCGATTCCTCGTGTAACCGGCGCAAAATGGGCACCACCGTGCTCTTGCGGTCCGGCCGCCCCGCGCACAGTGCTGCACAGGCCGGCTCGACTTGCAAAAGCGCGGTCCCGACGTCCGCGAGGCTGACCTGTTGCGAGCCCAACACCAGGCCCATGGTGTAAGCGACGTTTGCTGGAGTGGGTCGATGGATCACCGCGCCGCCCCGTTTGCCGCGGCGTACGGTGAGCAGTCCCTCGGCCTCGAGAATGCGCATGGCCTCGCGCAAGGACGGCTTACTGATGGCGAACTCGACCAGCAGTTCGTCCTCTTTGGGAAGCACATGATCGTCGGTCAGCTCGCCGGCGAGAATGCGCCGACGGAGCTCGTCGGCGACCTGTTCGGCGAGCCGCCGGAAGCGAACGGTGGGTGCTGCCACGGGTCGAGTGTGCCAGACCAAGCCCGTTCCCTCCGGTTCCTCGAATCGCTCACTTCCAAATGATTCGTGGCATACGATCGCGCTGCGAGAAGGGGACCATGGCGTGCAGCACTGGACTGTCGGCGACATTGACATCCACGCGGTGCCGCAGGCGGTCATACCGATCCCACCCGCGCTGCTGTTCGCCGGAGCACTCGAGCGTTGTGCGGACGACTCCCTGGCGGACTACTGCGACGCGTCGGGCAACATCTTGATGGCGATCCAGTCCTACCTGATCGCGTCCGAGACGTCGCGCGTGTTGGTCGATACCTGCTTCGCCGAAAGCTTCCTGCGGACCCGGAACATCCCGGACCGCTTCGAGGAGTCGTTGGCGGCCACCGGATTTAGTCCGAGCGACATCACGGCGGTGGTGTGCACGCATCTGCACCGCGATCACGCCGGTCGCAACACCGTTGAGCAGGACGGGCAGTGGGTGCCCAGGTTCGCCGGCGCCGACTACCTGGTGACCGCTGCCGAGCACGCGCATTGGACTGAATTCACCGGTGAGGATTGGGTGGCGCCCGAATGCGTCGCGCCGCTGGCGCAGTACGGCAAGCTTCGGTTGGTCGGGCCGGATCATCAGCTGACCGAGGCGGTCCGGCTCGTCCCTACCGCCGGTCACACCCCCGGCCACGTGTCGGTGCGCATCGAGTCCGCCGGCGAGGTCGCCTACATCAGCGGCGACGTTGTGCACCATCCGGTCCAGATCGGCAACCCCGAGATCAGTGCCCGGCCCGACGCCGACGCCAGCGCCGCTCGCGCAAGCCGGCTGGACTTGCTGCGCCGCGTCGCCGACGAGCGGGCACTGCTGCTCGGATCGCATTTCGCCGTCCCCTCGGGCGGCTACATCAACAGCGCCGGTGCAGGTTTGGCGTGGCAACCGCTGGTAGAGCGAGAGGGAGCACGATGACCGAGACGCAGCACCTACTGCCGGAGGGGTTCGACTTCACCGACCCCACACTGATCGGGGAGCGGATCCCGCACGAGGAGTTCGCCCTGCTGCGCAAGACCGAACCGATCTGGTGGAACGCCCAGCCCTTCGGAGCCTCGGGTTACCCGGATGAGGGCTACTGGGTCGTCACCAGGCACGCCGATGTACGGGCGGTGTCGTTGCAGGACGAGGTGTTCTCCTCGCACGAGAACACCTCGCTGATCCGGACGAACACGACCGAGAATCAAGAGCTGCACGACGCCAGCCGCGACAACATCATGTTGTTCCTCGACGGACCCAAGCACGCCAAGCTGCGCCGGATCGTCTCCCGGGGTTTCACCCCTCGAGTGGTTGCCGGCATGCGGGATTCACTCGACCGGCAAGCCCGACAGATCGTCACCGCCGCCGCCGAGCACAACACCGGCGACTTCGTCACCGAGGTCGCCTCGCAGCTGCCGTTGGCGACCATCTGCGAGCTGATCGGCGTTCCGGCAGACGAGCGCCAGCAGGTCTTCGACTGGAGCAACCGGCTGGTGGGCGGCGGCAACGGCGAACCGGAGGCCGGCGCAGACGGGACGCTGGCCGCGGCCGAACTGTTGGGCTACGCCTATCAGATGGCCGAAGATCGCAAGGCGCATCCGCGCGACGACATCGCGACGGCCCTGGTGACCGCGACCATCGACGGCGAAGAGCTCACCGCGCTGGAATTCGGTTACTACGTGATGATGTTGATGGTGGCCGGCAATGAGACCACCCGCAACGCCACCTCGCAGGGGATGCTGGCGTTCTTCGACCACCCCGATCAATGGCGGCTGTACGTCGAGCAGCGCCCCACCACCATGGCCGACGAAGTGGTCCGCTGGGCGACGCCGGTGATCTCCTTCCAGCGCACCGCGTTACGCGACGTCGAACTGGGCGGAGTGCAGATCCGCAAAGGGCAGCGGGTCGGCATGTTCTACGGCTCGGCCAACTACGACGACGAAGTGTTCGACGACCCGTTCAGGTTCGACATCCTGCGAAGCCCCAACCCCCACTTGGGTTTCGGGGCACCGGGAGCGCACTACTGTATCGGCGCCAACTTGGCCCGCATGCAGATCAACCTGATCTTCGGTGCGCTGGCCGACATCATTCCCGACATCCACCAGCTGGATCGACCCTCGCGGTCTGTGCTGCCCTGGATCAACGGGATCGACGCTATGCCGGTGGAATTCGGCAACACTGGGACGCCCTAGCTGGCGTCCCAGCGGCCCGCCTCACTCCTTGATGATTACCGGGTCGCCGATGTTGACCCGGTCGAAGTACCACTCCGCGTCGGTGGGACTGAGGCCGACACAGCCGTGACTGACGTTCTCCAGCCCCAGCGAGCGCAGCGCCCAGGGTGCGGAATGGACGTAGAGCCCGCGCCGAGTGATACGTACCGCCTGCTCGACCTCGAAGCGGTAGCCCTCGGCGGAGTCGATCGGGATCCCCACGCTGCTGGAGTCCATCACGACTTTGCGGTCCTTGCCCAGCACGGTGTAGTTGCCGGTCGGCGTCTCGTATTCGGTCTTGCCCATGGTGGCAGGCATGACGCCGTCTTCGCCCCAGTGCGGGCGGTGGTGCGGCGTGGGCAGCGGGCCGGCTTCCTCGCTGTCGCCGTCAACGGTCACGGTGAAGGTGTGTGCCGAGATGCTGGCGACGCCCACCACCTTTGCGCCCGTGCTGAAGTCGACAGAGAGCTTTCCCACCGACAGGGCCACGGCGCTGTGCGACGGCCAGTAGTGGTCGGGAATCCACTGCACCTCGGTGTCGTCGACCCAGTCGAACGTTCCGGTCATCGGCGGGGTGGACCGCACCGCGATGGTGCGCTCGGCGGCCCGGCGGTCGATCACCGGTGCCGAGAAGGTCACCACGACCGGGTGCGCCACCCCTACGACAGCGCCCGACGCCGGCTGGATCGAGGCGATCCCCGCGCCGGGCGGCTGGCTGGCCGCGGCCGAACTTGTTCCGGGCGGCGTCACGAGCGTTGTGACGGCGACCCCGAGTACCACCATTGCTGAGCGCACCGATGTCCACATCGTCGGCATACCTTCCCGATCTTCTTACTTGGGTTATCGCCGTTGATGGTAGGGAGATTCACGTCGCTAAGCCTCGCGCACATGCCTACGAGTCGGTCAAGGCTTCATTAAGATTTGGACACGGCCCGCGCCCGGCGGTGTCAGCAGCAGCGCGCCCCGGGATCGCCGTCGTGACGGCGTCGCCAGTAATCGCGCTCGCAGAGCACCGGCTCGCCGGGATGGGTGCGGCGGCGGTACTCCAGATAGCGGCGGTAGTGGTTGTCGCCCAACAGCGATGCCCAGTACCAGCCGATGTGACGCGCGGCCCGTGCTAGCCCGCGCAGCGCGCGTCCCATTGCTCCTGCACCTTTCGTTCGGCCGCCGTCGGGATCAGACCGGCAGGCGCGAATCGCCGCGATGGCATCGGCGGCGGCTCGGAGGTCGATGCCGCGCCGCGAATCGACCGGAGCGACACCAGAATTCCGGCTACCACCACGACCGCCACCACGGAGGCGAAGACTATCGACAAGGTGCCCTGGATGAAGGTGTTGCGGACGACGTCGTGCAGTTGCGAAGGGTTGGCCGCCGATCCGTAGGACGTTTCGCCAGACCGTTCGGCGGCCCGATAGGCGAAGTGCTGCGTCCAGTAGCCCACCCGCGGATCGCCGGAGAAGATCTTCTGCCAGGAGGCCGTCATGGTGACCGTCAGGTCCCACAGCAGCGGAATGCCCGGGATCAGCGCCCATTTGAGGCCTGATTTTCCGTTGCCCTTCTTGATCACGATCACCGTCACCACCGTCAGCGCGATCGCGGCCAGCAACTGGTTGGCGATGCCGAACAGCGGGAACAAGGTGTTGATCCCGCCGAGCGGGTCGGTGACGCCCATCAACAGGATCGAACCCCACCCCGCGACCACGGCCAGGCTGCACACCCATGCCCCGATCCGCCAACTCGGGTTGGACAGCCGCCGCAGTGGTCCGCCCAGGTTGCTCAGCGCGTCGGAGAGCATGAAGCGGGCCACCCGGGTGCCGGCGTCGACGGTGGTCAGGATGAACAGCGCCTCGAACATGATCGCGAAGTGGTACCAGAAGGCTTTGAGACCCGGGCCGCCGAACACCCGCCCCAGCACGTCGGCCATTCCCAGCGCCAGGGTGGGGGCCCCGCCGGTGCGCGACACGATCGACTGTTCCCCTACCGAGGTGGCGGCCCCGGCGATCTGCTCGGCGGTCACCGGGGACCCGCCGAGACCGAGCCCGTTGACGTAAGCGGCGGCGCTCGATGCGGTACCGCCGGTGGAGGCGACCGGCGCATTGAGGGTGAAGAACAGGTGCTGGTCCAGGATCGAGGCGGTGATCAGCGCCATCACCGCCACGAAGGACTCGGTGAGCATGCCGCCGTAGCCGATCAGCCGCATCTGGCTCTCTTTCTCCAGCAGTTTCGGAGTGGTGCCCGAGGCGATCAGCGAATGAAATCCGGACAGCGCGCCGCAGGCGATCGTGATGAACAGGAACGGGAACAGCGATCCGGCGAAGACCGGCCCCGCGCCGGTGCGGGCGAATTCCGAGACGGCCGGCGCGGCCATCAGCGGCCGGGCGATCAGGATGCCGACGGCCAGCAGGGCGATGGTGCCGACCTTCATGAACGTCGACAGGTAGTCGCGCGGCGCCAGCAGCAACCACACCGGCAGCACCGAGGCGGCAAAGCCGTAGCCGATGATGCACCAGGACAACGTCACCGGGGACAACGTGAACCATGAGACGCCCCAAGAGGTTTCGGCGACCCACTTGCCCGAAGCCACAGCGCCCAGCAGCGCGACGATTCCGATCAGGGATACTTCGGACACCCGGCCTGGCCGTAAGAACCGCAGATAGCACCCCATGAACAGGGCGATCGGAATCGTCATCGCGATGGAGAACACCCCCCAGGGGCTGACCGCCAACGCCCGCACCACGATCAGTGCCAGCACCGCGATCAGGATCACCATGATGGCCAGCACGCCGATGATCGCGGCCGCACCGCCGACCACCCCGAGTTCCTCCCGGGCCATCTGTCCCAAAGAGCGGCCCCGTCGGCGTACCGAGCACCACAGCACCAGGTAGTCCTGCACACCGCCGGCCACCACCGCGCCGATGATGATCCAGATGGTGCCCGGCAGATAGCCCATCTGCGTGGCCAGCACCGGGCCGACCAGCGGGCCTGCACCGGCGATTGCCGCGAAATGATGGCCGAAGAGCACCCGCCGGTCGGTCGGCAGATAGTCGGTGCCGTCCTCGAAGATCTCCGCGGGCGTGGCGTGGTCGTCGCGCGGGCGCACGATCTTGCGTTCGATGAACCGTGCGTAGAAACGGAATCCGATGATGTAGGTGCAGACCGCGGCGATGACGAACCACACCGCGTTCACCGATTCGCCGCGGGCGAACGCGATCGATGCCCACGCCACCGCCCCCGCGACCGCGACCGCACCGAACACCACTTTGTGCCGTGCGGAGATGGGGGAGCGGTCGATGACCGCCACCGCGGGTAATTCGGGGTCGGTGTGCAGATAGGTCACCGGCCCGTCGTGTCGCTCGACTACCTCTGGCGCCGTCGGTGCGGCCACGGGTTCCTCCTGGGGGCCTTCTCTGATGCCCGAGGGGCAGCGGTTTCCGAGCCGAACGATAACTTGTCCTAGATTCTCAACCACTAGATTTCCCGGTGGCTGCCGGCGGCGCGGATGTCGCGGTGCTCGACCGGGAAGGCTCGGAGGGCGGGGAGGTGGCCGCCGGTCTGAAGGGGGGAGCCGGTGCCTTCTACCCGGTAGACATCACCGACTTCGACGCCACCGAGAAGACCCTGGCCACGGCGGTCGAGGGCCTGGGCGGGCTGCACGTCATCGTCACCACGGCCGGCGGGGGTATCGCCAAGCGCACCCTGTCCAAGTCCGGCCCGCACGACCTGGAGTCCTTCCGTGCCGTGATCGACCTGAACCTGATCGCCACGTTCAACATCAACCGGCTGGCCGCCGCGCACATGAGCCAAAACGAGCCCGAAGACGAGGAGCGCGGCGTCATCATCAACACCGCGTCGATCGCGGCCTTCGAGGGCCAGATCGGCCAGGTCGCCTACACCGCCGCCAAGGCGGGCGTCGCCGGCATGGCCCTGACCATGGCGCGTGACCTCGGTTCGGTGGGCATTCGGGCGCTGGCGATCGCACCGAGCCTGTTCGCCACCGGCCTGACCAAGGGCATCCCGGAGGAGTTCGCCAGCGCCCTGACCCGCGACGCCGCGTTCCCCAAGCGCCTCGGCCGGCCCGAGGAGTTCGCCAAACTGGTTGCCGCTGTCATCGACAACCCGATGCTTAACGGACAATGCCTGCGGCTCGACGCCGGCCAGCGGTTCGCCCCCAAGTAAACGAAAGCCAGGAGATATCCCATGGGCATTGGAATTACCGACGACCACCGCGAACTGGCCGAGGTGGCCCGCGGGTTCTTGACCGCGCAGAAGGCCCGCTCGGCGGCTCGTGCGCTGCTGGACACCGCCGAGGAGGCTCGGCCCCCGTTCTGGGCTGAACTGGCCGCCCTGGGCTGGCTGGGCCTGCACATCGACGAGGAGCACGGCGGCTCCGGCTTCGGGCTGCCCGAGTTGGTGGTGGTGATCGAGGAACTGGGCCGGGCGGTGGCTCCGGGGCCGTTCGTTCCGACCGTCATCGCCTCGGCGGTCATCGCCGCCGCCGGCACGCCCGAGCAGCAGGCCCGCCTGCTGCCGGGGCTGATCGACGGCTCGGTCACCGCCGGGGTGGGGCTGGCCGGTGACGTCATCCTGGACGGCGGCGTGGCTTCCGGCGATGCCGGGGTGGTGCTGGGTGCGGGCCTGGCCGACGTGCTGTTGGTGGCCGCCGGTGAGGACGTGCTGGTACTCGAACGTGGATGTGCCGGGCAACGTCGATCTGACCCGGCGGTCTGGGCGGGTCACGCTGACCGGTGTCGGGGTCAGCGCCGACGACGTCCTGGCCGGCGCGCGCGAGTCGGCGCTGGCGCGCGCCCGGGTGCTGCTGGCTGCCGAGGCCGTTGGTGGCGCGGCCGACTGCACCGACGCGGCGGTGGAGTACGCCAAGGTGCGCGAACAGTTCGGCCGGACCATTGCCACCTTCCAGGCCGTCAAGCACCATTGCGCCAACATGCTGGTGGCCGCCGAGTCGGCGACCGCCGCGGTGTGGGATGCGGCTCGGGCCGACGGCGAGGACGAGTACGCCTTCCGGCTGGCCGCCGCGGTCGCCGCCACCCTGGCCTTCCCCGCCTACGTGCGCAACGCCGAGCTGAACATCCAGGTGCACGGCGGTATCGGTTACACCTGGGAGCACGACGCCCACCTGCAGCTGCGTCGCGCCCTGGCGGTGCAGGCGCTGTTCGGCGGCGACGCGCCGGCCCAGGCCGTCTTCGAGAGCGCCGCGGCCGGCATCACCCGGGCCAACAGCCTGGACCTGCCGCCCGAGGCCGAGGAGCTGCGCACCCGCATCCAGGCTGATGCCGCCGAGATCGCGGCGTTGAGCACCGAAGACCAGCTGGACAAGCTGATTGCGACCGGATATGTGATGCCGCACTGGCCCAAGCCGTGGGGCCGGGCCGCCGACGCGGTCGAGCAGGTGGTGATCGAGCAGGAGTTCAGCGCCGCCGGCGTGCAGCGACCCGACTACTCGATCACCGGCTGGGTGATCCTGACGCTGATCCAACAGGGCACCGACTGGCAGATCGAGCGGTTTGTGGAGAAGGCGCTGCGCCAGGAGGAGATCTGGTGCCAGCTGTTCTCCGAGCCGGGTGCCGGCTCGGATGCGGCCGCGGTCAAGACCAAGGCCGTTCGGGTCGACGGCGGCTGGAAGATCACCGGTCAGAAGGTGTGGACGTCGGGCGCACACCTGTGCCGGCGTGGCCTGGCCACCGTGCGCACCGACTTCGACGTCGCCAAGCATGCCGGCATCACCATGGTGATCGTCGACATGAAGGCGCCGGGCGTCGAGGTGCGGCCGCTGCGTCAGATCACCGGTGGTTCGGAGTTCAACGAGGTGTTCTTCAACGACGTCTTCGTTCCCGACGAGGACGTGGTCGGCGAGGTCAACGGCGGCTGGAAGGTGGCTCGCGCCACGCTGGGCAATGAGCGGGTCAGCATCGGTGGCGGCGGCTCCTACACCGCCGGGATCGACCAGCGGCTGATCGCACTGGCCCAGCAGCACCGGCAGTCGGTACCCGATGCCGAGGTGCGCGTTGGCAGGTTTGTCGCCGACGAGCACGCGTTGCGACTGCTGAACCTGCGGCGTGCGGCGCGCAGCATCGCCGGCGCCGCCCCCGGCCCCGAGGGCAATGTCACCAAGCTCAAGCTCGCCGAACACATGGGCGACGGTGCGGCCATCGGCGCGGCGCTGCTGGGCCCGGATGTCGCCCTCGACGACGGGCCGGGCGCGATGGCCGCCCGGATGGTGATGGGCGCGCGCGGCATCGCCATCGCCGGCGGCACCTCAGAGGTGACGCGTAACCAGATCGCCGAGCGGATTCTGGGGATGCCCCGCGACCCGTTGATCAAGTAGCGTTTCCCCCGGCGCGAGATGGGGGTACCCCCATCGCTCGCGAGCGTGCGGTTGCACGGCGACACTCCGTCGGCGACGGCATTCTGCGCACGCTCGCCCGTGGTGAGGAGGACGCGAAATGGCTACTGTCGCAGACCATGTCATCGCGGCCCTCAAACGCAGCGGGGTGCAGCGCATCTTCGGGATACCCGGCGACAGCCTCAACGGGCTCACCGACGCGATCCGCCGGGTCGGCGACTTCGGCTGGGAACAGGTGCGCCACGAGGAGACCGCGGCGTTCGCGGCCGCCGCCGAGGCAACGCTGTCCGGTGGTTTGGCGGTGTGCGCGGGCAGTTGCGGACCCGGCAACCTGCACCTGATCAACGGGCTGTTCGACGCGCAGCGCAGCCGGGTGCCGGTGCTGGCGATCGCTGCCCATATCCCGCTGGCCGAGGTCGGCTCCGACTACTTCCAGGAAACCCATCCGCAGAACCTGTTTCGCGAGTGCAGTGTCTACTGCGAGTTGGTCAGCACTCCCGAGCAGGCGCCGCGGATCCTGGAGCTGGCGATGCGTGCGGCGGTGGAAGAGAACGGCGTGGCCGTCGTGGTGGTGCCGGGCGAGATCTTCAGCCACCGCCTCGATGAGACCGCCTGGGGGGTGCGTCCGGTGCTGGCGACCGGATCGGTGTGCCACCCCGATGAACGGGGGCTGCGGGCGGCCGCAGCCATGCTCAACGGCGCCGCCAACGTCACCATCCTGGCCGGTGCGGGGGTCGCCGGCGCCCACGACCAGGTGATAAAGCTAGCGCGCACCTTGGCGGCCCCGATCGTGCACGCGCTGCGCGGCAAGGAATACATCGAGTACGACAACCCGTACGACGTCGGCATGACGGGACTGCTGGGCTTCGCGTCCGGCTACAAGGCGATTGCGGAAGCCGATGTGTTGCTGATGCTCGGCACCGACTTTCCCTACCAGCAGTTCTATCCCGATCGTGCACAGATCATCCAAGTCGATATTCGCGGTCGAAACCTGGGCCGACGCACCCCGATCGATCTCGGATTGGTCGGCACGGTAGCCGACACCGTCGCCGCGTTGCAGCCATTGCTCACCAGCAAGAACGACAGCACCCACCTGGAAAAGTCGCTGAAGCACTACCGCAAGACCCGCAAGCGACTTGACTCGCTGGCGTCCAACGATCGGGACCGCACCCCGATACGTCCCGAATATGTTGCCGCGGTGGCGAATCGGTTGGCCGCAGACGACGCGGTGTTCACCGTCGACGTCGGATCGCCGGTGGTGTGGGCGGCGCGCTACGTCACCATGAACGGGCGACGACGGTTGATCGGGTCGTTCAACCACGGCACCATGGCATGCGCGTTGCCACATGCGATCGGCGCCCAGTCCGTCGACCGACAGCGTCAGGTTGTCGCGTTGGCAGGCGACGGCGGGCTGGCGATGCTGTTCGGCGAGCTGCTCACGCTGACGCAGAATCGCTTGCCGGTCAAGGTGATCGTGTTCAACAATTCGTCGCTGAACTTTGTCGAACTGGAGATGAAGGCCGCCGGCATCGTCAACTTCGGTACCGAGTTGGATAATCCCGACTTCGGCGCCGTCGCCACCGCGCTGGGCATGTTCGGGCGTCGGGTGGAGCGGCCTGCCGACCTGGAAGCGGCCCTGACCGAGGCGTTCGCCTACGACGGCCCCGCCGTCGTCGACGTCGTCACCGCCCGCCAGGAACTGTCGATTCCGCCCGCGATCACCGCTGAACAGGCCAAAGGCTTCTCGCTCTATGCGATCCGGACCATTCTGGCCGGTCGCAGCGACGAACTGCTGGACCTGGTGACCACCAACGTGGCTCGCCGCATCTTGAATTGATATCAATCTCGACGCCAGTCCATAAATGCGTTGCGCGTGCAGCGGACGCGCTACTAGCCTTGGGGCATCATGCGTTATCTAGTTGTAGTAGCCGGCACCCGCAGCGGGGTCTGATCCAGACCGACCCCCCGCTGTCGGGTCGGAAGCTACTACCCGTCGGTCGCTCTTCGAGCAGAAAAGACCGCAACATGGCCAGTACATCTTTCGCAGACCAATTCGACACTCGACTCCCGCGTGAACTGCGTGACCCAGCCGCCCAGCTCACCCGGGAAGGCTTCGTGGCCACCTACGGTCACTGCTCCGGGCCGCTGCGGCTGGGCCGGTGGCGCTGCCTGGATGCCGACCGGCCCGCGGCCAGGCTGGGGCTGCAGGGCCGCACCTACCAGGCGACAATCGCCATCGGCGATCGAACCGGTACCTGCACCGCGGCGGCGCACGGCCCGCTGGGCGCCCTCACCGAGATGCTGTACGAGCGTGGAATCAGGTTGGAAATCCTGGCATTTCATCAGCTGGCTTGCGGCACCGAGACAGCAACGTTCATCCACGGTTCCAACGGTCGCGCGACGGCATGGGCGGTGGGCTTCGCGTCCGACGCCGGGGCCTCAGCCGTGGATGCCGTTGTCACGTGCGTGAATCGACTGCTGACTGCAGGCGGTTAGCGAGGCTCGACGCAGGAGAGCCGAAGCTGGACCGCCGCATCCGACCGAGCGGTTAGCGAGGCTCGACGCAGGAGGGGCGAAGCTGGACCGCGAATCAGCCCCAGAGGCTTAGAGCCGGCGCAAGACGATCGGCATCCCGTCCATCGGAATCGGCATGCCGCCGTAGTCCCAGCGCGGCTGGTAGCCGGGGTGGGACAGCTCAATCCGATACTGACGCAGCAGCCGATGCAGCACCGTCTTGACCTCGAGACGGCCGAATACCATCCCGATACACTTGTGCGCCCCGCCACCGAACGGGGCCCAGGCGTAGCGGTGCTTCTTGTGCTCGGACCGCGGCTCAAGGAACCGCTCCGGGTCGAACTGGCGCGGGTTGGTGTACAGCTCGGGCAGCCAATGATTCATCCCCGGCCAGGTGACCACGTTGGTGCCGGCCGGCACGTAGTGGCCCAGCAGATCGGTGTCGCGCACCGTCTGGCGCATATTGAACGGCAACGGCGTCACTAGCCGCAGGGACTCGTCCATGACCAGGTCGAGGGTTTCCAGCTTCTCCAGCGACTCGATGTCCAGCGGGCTGTCGCCGAGTCGCTGTGACTCGTCGCGGGCGCGGTCCTGCCACTCCGGGTGGGCGGCCAGGTGGTAGACCATCGTGGTCACCGTCGAGGTGGTGGTGTCGTGGGCGGCCATCATCAGGAAGATCATGTGGTTGACGATGTCGGCGTCGGAGAAGCTGTTGCCGTCCTCGTCGGCGGTATGGCAGAGCACGGTCAGCATGTCGGTGCCCTCGGCGTTCCGGCGCTCTTTGACCCGCTCGACGAAGTAGTCTTCGAGCAGCTTGCGACCCTGCAGACCCTGCCACCATTTGAACGGCGGCACGCCGGTCCGGATGATCGCGCCCCCGGCCCGGGTGGTCTGCTCGAAGGCGTGATTCACCTTGGTGACCAGCTGGTGATCGCTGCCCGGCTCATGGCCCATGAACACCACCGAGGCGACATCGAGGGTCAGTTCCTTCATCGCCGGGTACAGCAGGAAACGGCCGTCGTCGGTGGGCCAGTCGGCCACGATGGCCGAAGCCACCCGGTCGATGTCTTCGACGTAGCTGGCCAGCCGGGGCCGGGTGAAGGCGGACTGCATGATCCGCCGATGGCCCATGTGCTCGTCGAAGTCCAGCAGCATCAGACCGCGGTTGAAGAACGGCCCGATCACCGGGAGCCAGCCCTTCTGCGAGTAATCCTTGTTCTTGTTGGTGAAGATCGTCTGGGTGGCGTCGGGGCCCAGCGCGACGATCGACGGCAGGATGGGCGAGTCAGCGAAAGTGATCGGGCCCCGGGTGTTGTACAGGTGCAACGGGAAGTCGGGTCCCTGGCGGAACATCTCGACGATGTGACCTAGCAGCGGCAGCCCCGAGTCGCCGACGATGGGCTTCAGGTTGCTCCCCGCCGGCGGGGCGGCCAGCGTCCGCTGCGGCCAGTCCACTGTCATCAGCCGCTTTTCCAGCAATCCCATCCCGGGGATGGTGTTCACGGTCGGGATGAACCGGCGTTTTGCCTGGTCGAGCAGGTAACGCGGGGTGCTGATGGTGGTCACAGACCCTCCTCTAACGGCCGGACAGGTTGTGGTAACCGTCACTCGGGCCTAATCCTCGGAGTAAGTTTGACGCCTGTCAAGTTTGAATCCGGCGCGGCGTGGTGCAAGGTGCAAAGGTGAATAGCGAGGATGGCGCGGGTGGGCGGTCTGCCGACGATCTGCCGATGCGGCGCGGCGACAAGCAACGTCAGGCGATTGTTCAGGCGGTGCGCGAACTGCTGGAGGAGAAACCCTTCGCAGAACTGTCGGTCAGCACCATCAGCGATCGGGCCGGGGTGGCGCGCTCGGGCTTCTATTTCTACTTCGACTCCAAGTACGCCGTGCTCGCCCACATCCTGGCGGAGGCCACCCACGAGCTCGAAGAACTGACCCACTACTTCGCGCCGCGGGGCGCCGACGAATCGACGGAGGCATTCGCCCAGCGCATGGTGGGCAGTGCGGCCGCGGTCTACGCCCACAACGATCCGGTGATGTCGGCATGCAACCTGGCGCGCAACAGCGACGCCGAGATCCGTGAGCTGCTCGACGCCCAGATCGATGCGGTCATCGACCAGATCGTCGGCGTGGTCAATGACGAGCTCGCCGCGGGGACGGCCAACCCGATCAGCGACGACATTCCCGCGCTGGTGCGGACCCTGGGCGCTACCACCGCCTACATGCTTTCCGGAGACAGTGCCTTCGTGGGGCCCGGCGGCGACGTGGGGCGTGGCGTACGGGTGCTCGAAGCGCTATGGCAAAACGCGCTCTGGGGCGGCCGGAAGCGCTAGCGGGGATCGAATCATCGATGCGCGGTACCGCTCGGCTTGTACGGCGGTCCCAGCTTCGGCTCTCCTCCGTCGAGCCTGAGCGGTACCGCCGGTATCGTCTGCACCCATGACACGCGTAGCGCAGTACTACCGGGGCAAGCGGTGCTTCATCACCGGAGCGGCCAGCGGGATCGGACGGGCCACCGCGTTGCGGCTGGCTGAGCATGGTGCCGAGCTGTACCTGACCGACCGCAATGCCGAAGGTCTGGCCGAAACCGTCGCCGACGCCCGCGCGCTGGGCGCGCTGGTACCGGAGCACCGGGTGGTCGACATCGCCGACTACGACGACGTCGCCGCCTTCGCCGCGGACATTCATGAGCGGCATGAGCCGATGGACGTCGTGATGAACATTGCCGGGGTGTCGGCGTGGGGGACCGTCGACCGGTTAACTCACCAACAGTGGCGAAAGATGGTCGACATCAACCTGATGGGTCCGATCCACGTCATCGAATCGTTCCTGCCGCAGATGGTCGCCGCCGGCCGCGGCGGTCACCTGGTCAATGTGTCCTCGGCGGCTGGAATCGTCGCCTTGCCCTGGCATGCGGCCTATTCGGCCAGCAAGTACGGCCTGCGCGGAGTGTCGGAGGTGCTGCGGTTCGACCTGGCCCGGCACAAGATCGGGGTGTCGGTGGTGGTGCCCGGCGCCGTCAAGACCGGGCTGGTCCACACCGTCGAGATCGCCGGTGTGGACCGCGAGGACCCGCAGGTGGAGAAATGGGTGGGTCGTTTCGCCGGCCATGCCGTGTCGCCGGAGAAGGCGGCGGACAAGATCCTGGCCGGGGTGGCGCGCAACCGCTACCTGGTCTACACCTCCGGCGACATTCGGGCGCTGTACGCGTTCAAGCGGCTGGCCTGGCTGCCCTACAGCGTGGCCATGCGTCAGGCCAACGTGCTGTTCAGCAAAGCGCTGCGGCCGTCGCGGGAGTCGTTGCGCAGCTCCTGAACCGCCAGCCGGCTCAGCGGCTGCCCCAATCCCAGGCCGGGGTGTTGAGCAGGCCCAGGCCGGCGACCCGCGTCTCGCCGAAGTCCTTGTAGACCTCGATCTCTGCGGTGTCGTGGCGGTCGGCGTCGGCGACAGGCACGGCGGCGAGCAGCTCCGGCATGGTGCGCGCGTGGGTGACCACTATGACCTGGGTTCGGGTGGCGGCGGCCTGGATGAGTTCGGCCAGCGGCGCCACCAGGTCGGGATGAAGTGATGTCTCGGGCTCGTTGAGCACCATCAGCGACGGCGGCTGCGGGCTCAGCAGGGCGGCGGCCCACAGCAGGAAGCGCAGGGTGCCATCGGACAGTTCGGCGGCACGCAACGGCCGCAGCATGCCCCGTTGGCGCAACTGAAGATCGAACATGCCGTCGTGGGAGCTGACCGACAGCGTCGCCCCGTCGAATGCGGCCGCGACCGCACGGTCCAGCTCGTCGTCGCCGGACTCGATGATGGTCTGCACCGCTGCGGCCAGATCGACGCCGTCGCCGGCGAGCACCGGTGTGCGCGTACCGACCTGCGGCCGTCGCACCGGTGCGCCGGCATCCACCCGGAAGCCGTCATAGAAGCGCCAGTCGCGTAGTCGATCGCGCACCGCGGCCAGTTCTGGATGTGCGGCGGGGTGGGCGAACTCGGCGAGCACACTGCGATAGGTGGGCAGCGTGCGCGAGAGTTCCTCGACACCGGAGTCCGTGTTGAACTGCGCGAAAGCCCGGGTGCGGCTCACCAGGGTGGCACCGCGCCGCGGCACTGCTCCGGCGAACACGATCTCGCGTTTGATCTCTGGATCGTGGGCGAACGCCGACGCCTGCGCGGGGTCCTGCGGCAATCCCAAATCGACTAGATAGCCGAAGTCGTCCGAGGCGAAACCCATCTCCAGCGAGACCGGTCGGCTGCGCACACTGCCCTGGACGGTTCCGCTGCGGCGCGCTTCGCCGAGCTGTTCGGGGCCGGCCCACAGCACCGACTCCAGGCCGCCCTCGCGAGCCAGCGAGCCGATCACCTCGCCACGTCCGCAGTCGGCCAACAGGCGTAACGCCCGGTACAGCGACGACTTGCCGGTGCCATTAGCCCCGGTGACGACCGTGAGAGGGCGCAACGGCAGCACCAGGTCGCGCAGCGAGCGGTAGCCGCGCACAGCCAGCGTCGAAAGCATGCCCGGCAGGCTATCGGGTGCCTCCGACGTGATGGGCGTGGTAAGCGGCCGTCTGCAGCGGTACGACAGGCCTCTCGGCTCAGGCCGATGCCGAATCCGCCGGAATCGGTACCCCGCCCGGATGCGCTGAGCCGGGGGCCGGGAAGCTTTGCTGGCCGGCGGTCGGTGGTTGCGTGCCCCGATGACTTGTCGGTGCCGCATGGTAGACCTGCGGTTATGAGCAGAGAGTCGTTCGAATGTGAGCTGCGACACGCCGACGCGGATGGCGTCGCAAGCTTACGACCAGCGAATTTCAACAATGTCGTTCAGAACATCTAGTATTAACCCCGAGGGATGACCACTAGGTGTAGTGTTCGGGGGACCGACAGGCCCGGGATCTTCCAGTTATCCGGGCCGCGGCAACCGGCACTTATTTCGGTGCTTTGCCACGGCTGCGGAGCTGGGGAACGGAAAGTCCTGGCGGCCCGCTGAACATAGTGCCCGATCCGTCATCCGTTCGTTGTCGACGATTCGCTGAGGAGCCTGCCGCATGAGCATCACTGTCTACACCAAGCCCGCGTGCGTGCAGTGCAACGCCACCTACAAGGCATTGGACAAGCAGGGCATCGCTTACGAGAAGGTTGACATCTCGCTGGACCCCGACGCCCGTGACTACGTCATGGCGCTGGGCTACCTGCAGGCCCCGGTCGTGGTCGCCGGCGACGAGCACTGGTCGGGTTTCCGGCCGGACCGCATCAAGGCGCTGTCGCAGACCGCGCTGAGCGCGTAGGCCGGTCGTCGGGTCGGGTACGGGTGGAGTCTGACTGAGAGTTGAAGGGGGTCGCCATGTCTGCGGATTCAGAATGCAGCCTGGTGTACTTCTCCTCGGTGTCGGAGAACACCCACCGCTTCGTGCAGAAGCTGGGCCTGCCGGCCATCCGGATCCCGCTGCACGGACGCATCGAGGTCGACCACCCCTATGTATTGGTCCTGCCGACCTACGGTGGCGGACGTCAGCAGCCCGATATGAACGAGGGCGGCTACGTGCCGAAGCAGGTCATCGCTTTTTTGAACAACGAACACAACCGGCAGTTGCTGCGCGGCGTGATCGCGGCCGGCAACACCAACTTCGGTGCGGAGTTCTGCTATGCGGGCAATGTGGTGTCCCGCAAATGCGGGGTGCCGTACCTATATCGATTCGAATTGATGGGAACCGACGAGGACGTACAAGCCGTCCGCGCGGGCTTGGCTGATTTTTGGAAGGACGAGGCATGCCACCGACCGCTGCAACTGCAGAGCAGGTAACCGCAACCACCCGCAGCGCTCCGGTGGGCGAGCTGGACTTCCATGCGCTCAACGCAATGCTCAATCTGTATGACGCCGACGGCAAGATCCAGTTCGACATGGATGTGCTGGCCGCCCGGCAGTACTTCTTGGAGCACGTCAACCAGAACACGGTGTTCTTCCACAATCAGGACGAGAAGCTCGACTACCTGATCCAGAAGGAGTACTACGAGCGCGAGGTGCTCGACCAGTACTCGCGCAACTTCGTCAAGTCACTGCTGGATAGGGCGTACGCCAAGAAGTTTCGGTTCCCGACCTTCCTGGGGGCGTTCAAGTACTACACCTCCTACACCCTGAAAACCTTCGACGGCAAGCGCTACCTGGAGCGGTTCGAGGACCGGGTGTGCATGGTGGCGCTGACCCTGGCTGCCGGTGACACCAAGCTGGCCGAGCAACTCGTCGAGGAGATCATCGACGGCCGCTTCCAGCCCGCCACCCCAACGTTTTTGAACTCCGGCAAGAAGCAGCGCGGCGAGGCGGTCAGCTGCTTTTTGCTGCGCATCGAAGACAACATGGAGTCGATCGGCCGATCGATCAACTCCGCCCTGCAGCTGTCCAAGCGTGGCGGGGGAGTAGCGTTGCTGCTCAGCAACATTCGCGAGCATGGCGCCCCGATCAAGAACATCGAGAACCAGTCTTCCGGGGTCATCCCGATCATGAAGCTGCTGGAGGACTCGTTCTCCTACGCCAACCAGCTGGGCGCCCGTCAGGGTGCCGGTGCGGTGTACCTGCACGCCCACCACCCCGACATCTACCGCTTCCTGGACACCAAGCGGGAGAACGCCGACGAGAAGATCCGGATCAAGACGCTGAGCCTGGGCGTGGTGATCCCCGACATCACCTTCGAGCTGGCGAAGAAGAACGAGGACATGTACCTGTTCTCGCCTTACGACGTCGAGAAGTTCTACGGGGTGCCGTTCGCCGATATCTCCGTCAGCGAGAAGTACTACGAGATGGTGGACAACGCGGCGATCCGCAAGACCAAGATCAAGGCGCGCGAGTTCTTCCAGACCCTGGCCGAGCTGCAGTTCGAATCCGGCTACCCGTACGTCATGTTCGAGGACACGGTGAACCGGGCGAACCCGATCGCCGGAAAGATCACCCACTCGAATCTGTGCTCGGAGATCCTGCAGGTCTCCACCCCCTCGGAGTTCAACGACGATTTGTCGTACGCCAAGGTGGGCAAGGACATCTCCTGCAACCTGGGTTCGCTCAACATTGCCAAGGCGATGGACTCGCCCGACTTCGGCCAGACCATCGAGGTCGCCATCCGGGCGCTGACCGCGGTGAGCGATCAGACCCACATCTGGTCGGTGCCGTCGATCGAGCAGGGCAACAACGAGTCGCACGCCATCGGGCTGGGTCAGATGAACCTGCACGGCTACCTGGCCCGGGAGCGGATCTTCTACGGTTCCGAAGAGGGCATCGACTTCACCAACATCTACTTCTACACCGTGCTGTATCACGCCCTGCGCGCATCGAATCGTCTTGCCCTGGAACGGGGTAGGTCATTCGTGGGCTTCGAACAGTCCCAGTACGCTTCCGGAGAGTTCTTCGACAAGTACACCGAGCAGGTGTGGGAGCCGGCGACCGAGCGGGTGCGCCAATTGTTCGCCGATGCGGGGATTCGGATCCCCAACCAGGACGACTGGCGCCGGCTCAAGGAGTCGGTGCAGACCCACGGGATCTACAACCAGAATCTGCAGGCCGTTCCGCCGACCGGGTCGATCTCCTACATCAACCACTCGACGTCGTCGATCCACCCGATCGTGGCGCGGGTCGAGATCCGCAAGGAAGGCAAGATCGGCCGGGTCTACTACCCGGCGCCCTACATGACCAACGACAACCTGGAGTACTACCAGGACGCGTACGAGATCGGCTACGAGAAGATCATTGACACCTACGCCGCGGCCACCCAGCACGTGGACCAGGGGTTGAGCCTGACGCTGTTCTTCAAGGACACCGCGACCACGCGCGACGTCAACCGGGCGCAGATCTACGCCTGGCGCAAGGGAATCAAGACGCTGTACTACATCCGGCTGCGGCAGATGGCGCTGGAAGGCACTCAGGTGGAGAACTGCGTGTCCTGCATGTTGTAGGGCATTTTGAGACCGTTGCAGGCCAGGGGGCATTGCCCTCTGGCCTGCTTCTTTGTTCAGGGAGTGACGGGTGTTGACTTCGCTGCACATTGCGGTCGAGCGCTCGTGCCACCTCAGGAAATTTCCAGTTAAATTTCAGAAACTCCAAGTTAATTGTTAGCCTACGCGAAGCTAACTGACATTTACGGCGCGCCGCGGAAGTAGTCGACTCGGCGTGACGAACTGACCTAGGGGTGCACGAGATGGCTGGTACCAGCGGCAATCCGGGACGCAATGGCGGAAACGGCGTTCGCGGACGTCGGTTTGGGCGGATGGTCGGGGCCGGCTCGGCGGTGGGCGCCTTTCTGGCCCTTGGGCTGACTCCCGTGGATGCACCGGCCGCGCACGCCGACTTCGGGTTCGACGACGCCATCGAGCAGTTGTTCGCCGGACTGTCGTGGGCCGACCTGAACACGGCCGGACCGGCCATGTTCACGCCGGGCTTCACAGACGATTGGTTCGCCGAGCTCGTCTACACCCCGACGCACGACAGCATCGAGGCGTGGATTCATAGCGATCTGGGCCAACAGGTCAACGGCTTCATCAACGATCTATCCGGGGTGTACCTCATCGGCGACGGCGCCGAAGGCACCGCCGACAACATCCACGGCGGCGATGCTGGCCTATTGTTCGGTGACGGCGGCGATGGTTACGGCTACTACGGCGCCGGTGGTAACGCTGGCTGGCTGTTCGGCAACGGTGGCAACGCCGGCAGCGCGGACCAGGGCTACATCCTGCCCAGCACCGGTGACGGTGGATCGACCGACTACATGTATCTGGCAGCAGCGACGGACCCCAGTGGCAACGCCACGCTTCCCATCAACGGCGCACCTGGTCAGGGTGGCAATGGCGGCGGGCTGTTTGGTAACGGCGGCAACGGCACCAACGGCGGCGACGGCCAGTTCGGCGGCAACGGTGGTGTGGGCGGCAACGGCGGCGCCGGCGGCTTCTTGTTCGGTGCAGGCGGGAACGGCGGCAACGGCGGGGCTGGCGGGGCGGGCACCGCGACTCATCTCGCAGGTGGCTCCGGCGGTGCGGGTGGTGCCGGTGGTGCCGGCGGACTCTTCTTTGGCGGCGGCGGTACCGGCGGTATCGGCGGGGCTGGCGGGGCTGGATTTACGTCCGCCCAAGCCGCCGCGGGTCTTCAAGGCGCGACCAGCGGTCAGGGCGGTGCTGGCGGGTCCGGCGGTGCCGGTGGTCAAGGCGGGCTCTTCTTCGGCGGCGGTGGCGGCGGTGGCGCCGGTGGCGCCGGTGGTGCCGGGGGTACCGGG
>NZ_LT546166.1:1890286-2405386 GCF_900078685.2 Mycolicibacter icosiumassiliensis
GATGGCGGCCTAGGCGGCAAAGGCGGCGTGGGTGGCACTGTTGGTTTCGCCGGCCGCGGCGGCAACTCCTATGGCGGTGGCGTTGGTGGCAACGGCGGCAACGGTGGCCACGCCGGTAATGGCGGTAAGGGTGGCGACGGCGGTAACGCCGGATTTGGCGCTTCCGGCGGGCGCGGCGGTACCGGCGGCGGGGCCGGGGCGGTAACTGCTGGGGGTGGGATCGGACTTCCCGGCGGAGCCCCCGGTGAGTTTGCCGTTCCTGGAAGCCGTGGGCTGGACGGTAAGTGGGGTCAGAACGGCTAAGCGGCACTGACATCGATACGCCCACGCGACTCGAGATTGGCGGTAACCGGATGTGTTTGAGTCACTGAGTCAATGATTACCGTGCAACGACGGTTGGTTAATCCGACGTGTTAGTGAGCGGTTCTGACGCGCGCCGGCCACGGCAGCAAAATGGGTTGATCGCTTCCGCGTCGGTGGGACTGAGGGCGACGGCGGCAGATGGCGCTGAAGGGCACCGAGGTGCAGGGTGCCGTGTCCTACGTGTTGTAGGCACCCCTTGCCTGCGGTGTGTTCTGGGGACGGTTGTTGTTACGGGCTCACCCGTACCGGCGTCGATAGGGTAGCGGCATGACCCGGGTCCGACCGTTCCTCATGTTCCAGGGCGGCACCGCTGCCGCCGCGATCGAGCTGTACCTGGCCGCGTTCCCCGGCGCTTCAGTCGTGTCCTCGACCCCGCACCCCGAACCGGCCACCGGCATCATGCTGGCCGAGCTCGATCTGGCCGGGCTACGAGTGCTGGTCAGCGACAGTGCGGTCAAGCACGGCTTCGACTTCACCCCGTCCAGCTCGCTGTTCGTGGATGTCGCCGACCGCGCGGAGCTGGAACGGCTGGTAGCCGAACTGGGGGATGGCGGCGCCACCCTGATGCCGCTCGGCGACTACGGCTTCTCCACCGCGTTCGCTTGGGTCAACGACCGATTCGGGGTGTCCTGGCAGCTCAACCTGCCCTGAGCTGAGGAGCTTGTATTCACGCCGGCCAGCGCCAGCGATACCTGCAGTGGCTAGGTCTTAGGCCCAGGTGCCGACTTTTCGGCCGGGGGATGTTCCATTCCCGCGGGGCACGGTTCTCCGGCGGCGGTGTAGAAGGGTTGACCCGACGGGGCGTAGCAGGGCGGAAGGCCAGCGGTCTGCTGCGCGGCGATTTCGTCGTGGCTGGCGAGGGGCCGGTCGATCGCGCCGCCGACGGCACCGGCGGTGGCACCGGCGATGACGTCATTGGCGACGGCGCCCAGCAGGCCTGGACCGCAGGGGCCGGGCACGAAGATCGGGCCCAGGATGCCGGGGCAGATCCCGGCGTGTGCTTGAGGCGCCACCCCAGCCGGCGCAACGGCCAGGGCGGCAGCCGCTGAGGCGACCGCTGCCAAGAGACGTGTAATACGGCGTTTGCCGTGCATGGCATGCCTTCCTGGTGGGGGCTGATCGGCCGATAGATTACCCGACACCGGATCAGTCAGTAGGCGTCTCGGACGCCGTCGATTCTGAGCTCGCTGGATGCTGACCGAAACCGTATTCTCAACCTAGACAGCCGATTTCTCGACGACGCTGGCAGCACGCAGAATCAGCTCTCGCGAGCTTGGTCGGCATGCAATGCCTTGATGCGCCGCTGCTCGCGCAGGACTTCTTGGTAGCTCTCACGTTCGGCGACCAGCCACTCCGGCTTCTCCTCGAGCAGCGCAGCGATCTGCTCGGTGGTCAGCACATTGTCCACGCCGCTCCGGGTGAGGCCGGAGATCGAGATGCCCAGCTTGGCGGCCACCAGGTTCTTCGGGTGCGGCCCGTTCTTGCGCAGGTCTTTGAGCCATTGCGGCGGTTCGGCCTGCAAGGCGGCGAGCTCGGTGCGGGTGATCGCGTTCTCCTGGAACTCCGCGGGCGTCGCGGGCAGGTACACGTCCAGCTTCTTGGCCGCCGTGGCGGGTTTCATGGACTGCGCGTTCGGCCTGCTCATGGGGCCAGCCTATCGGTAGCCTGATGCGGTGAATTCGCCTTCCCTCACCCTCGGGTACGTCCCCGGCGGGACGCCGGCGAAGTGGGCACGCGTCTGGGCGGAGCGGCATCCGGACGTCCCGTTGCTGCTGCACACCGTTGAGGCCGCAGACGCGGCCGCCGCGGTGCGGGCCGGCACCGTCGATGTGGCGCTGCTGCGGCCGTCGTCCGACACCGCGGGGCTGGCTGTCATTCCGCTCTACGAGGAGACGACGGTGGCCGTGGTACCGAAGGACCACGTCTTCAACGCCGTCGATGAGATCACCTCGGCGGATCTCGGCGACGAGCCGCTACTGCTCCCGCTCGATGATGTGGTCGCCTGGGCGGACGCTCCCGGCAACCCGATCGACCATCGCCCTGAAACCACCAAGGACGCAGTAGAACTCGTGGCGGCCGGGTTGGGTGCGCTGATCGTTCCGCAGTCGCTGGCTCGGCTGTATCACCGTAAGGACCTCACCTACCGTCCGATCAGCGATGCGCCCACCTGTCCGGTGTCGCTTGCCTTCGCCGAAGGCCCGCAGACGGCGCTGGTTGAAGAGTTCGTCGGCATTGTGCGCGGCCGCAAACCCGGTTCGTCGCGAGGACAGAGCGAGCCGGCACCCAAACGCAGCGCGCGGGAGAAAACCCTCGCCAAGCAGGCGGCCCGGGCGGCCGCGGGCAAGGTCGCTCGCAAGCCGGGCGGGGCTGGTCGCGGTCGACGCTGAGGCGCCGACGCACTACCCGCGTCTGGGAATCTGCCGGCGCCCCACCGGCGTGGCGCGTCGTGAGATTCCCGCTCGGCGCGGGGGCCGCGGGGGCGCGTCGGCGCGTCGGCGCGGGGGAGCCGGGCCTCAGTGCGTGTGCGCCGGCCCCTCCTGGCCCTTGTACAGCCGGGCGAGCATCAGATCGCGGAATCGCGCGTTGTCGAGCAGCTTGAGTCCGGCGTTGGCCAGCGTTGGCTTACCGGCCAGCTTGTGAAAGAACCGGCCGCGCTTGTACTCCCGGCCCCAGGCCGCTTCCATCCGCTGCGCATAGTTGGTGAAATCGTCGGGTCCGCCGTTGGTCAGCGCCGCGACCGCGCACTCGCCGGCGGCCAACCCCGACTCCAGCGCCTTGGAGATCCCGGCACCCGAGGTCGGCCGGCCCGCACCCAAGGAGTCCCCGGTGAACAGCACGCCGGGCCGCCACGGCGGCCACGCGGTGAAGCCCATCGGCAGTCGCCAGGCTCGCACGGTCTTGGACTGCTTGAGTTCGGTGATCGACGGCAGTTCCCACTCGCGCGGCAGCGTCTCCAGGAATTCGCCGAGGAAGTGCGTGGCGTTGATGGCCTGCCAGTTCTTGTAGCTGTTGACGTAGCCCAAGCCGATGTTGACCCGGCCGCCGCCCAGCGGGAACACCCACCCATAGCCGGGCAGCTGGTCGCCTTGAAAAACCAGCTTCATGTAGATGTCGAGGGAGTCGACGTCCGGCCGGACGGCGGGCATTTCGGCGCGGATCGCGATCGCGGAGTAGCCGTTGTAGTCCGAGTCCAGCTTCAGCGCCCGCTTGATCGGCGAGTAGGCGCCGTCGGCGGCGATCACCGCATCCGCCAGCACCTTCTCACCGCCCTTGAGTAGCACCCCGGTCACCCGGCCGGTGCCGTCGAGTACCGGGCCGGCGGCTTCGGCGGACTGCCGAATCTCGGCTCCGGCCGATTCGGCGTGCTTGAGCAGCAACGTGTCCAATTCCGGGCGGCGGGCGACGTAGCCGTGGTTGGGCATGCCGGGTCGGCGCGGAAACGACAGCTCCCACTCGCTGGGGCTGAACACCTTCACCCGGTTGACCCGGTGGAACTTGTCCACCTGCTCGGCCAGGCCCATTTTCTGCAGGTAGCTGACGGCGCGCGCGGTCAGTCCGTCACCACAGGGCTTGTCCCGCGGGAACTCCGCCTTGTCCAAGACCACCACGCTCGCGCCGGCCTGCCTGGCTTGCCAAGCGGCCGCTGACCCTGCTGGACCTCCGCCGACAACTGCAAGGTCGAATCGCTGCACCACAGCGGCGATGGTAGCCGACGGCCGGTCTGCCCAGGTCAGCGACGGCAACGCTGTAAGGTGCTTGACGTGCGCGGAACGACGAGACCTAAGCCGACCGAAAACGGTGGGAAAAAGGTCGACGCGCGCAGCGAACGTTGGCGCGAACACCGCAAGAAGGTCCGCCGCGAGATCGTCGACGCCGCCTTCCGGTCCATCGACCGGCTCGGCCCCGAGGTCAGCGTGCGGGAGATCGCCGAGGAAGCCGGCACCGCCAAGCCCAAGATCTACCGGCATTTTGCCGATAAGGACGACCTGTTCGAGGCGGTCGGGGCTCGGCTGCGCGACGACCTGTGGACGGCGATCTTCGCCTCTATCGACATTGCCACCAACTCGCTGCGCGACATCGTCCAGCGCAGCGTCCAAGAGTACGTTGCCCTGGTCGACGAGCACCCCAATGTACTGCGGTTCTTCATCCAGGGTCGGGCGCGCGCGCAGTCCGAATCGAGGATGCGGGCACTCGAGGAAGGCCGGACCATCACCCTGGCGATGGCCGAGATGATCAACAACGAATTGCAGGACCTGGAGCTCAACCGAGGGGCGCTGGATCTGGCCGCATTCGCGGCTTTCGGTAGCGCTACCTCGGCCACCGATTGGTGGCTGGGGCCGGAATTGGACAGCCCGCGGCGCATGCCCCGCGACACGTTTGTGGACTACCTGACGACGATCATGATCAGCGTCGTCGGTGGCACCGCCCAGAACCTCGGCATCGTGATGGACCCCGATCAGCCGATCCGGTCGGCGGTCCGGCGTCAACCGGTCGCCTGATCAGCGATCCGCCCGAATCACGCCCGACAACCTGATAAATGCCGTATAAACGGCTGAATGACACACAATAACGTCTGGTGGATGGGGTCCGGACTGTTGTCGGCGGTCACCGCAGCAGCACTGGTCGTGCCGGCGCCGCAAGCGACCGCGGCGTCCGAGGTAACCGCGGCGTTGGCGGTCGCGCCGACAGCGTTGCCCACCTTTCCGTTCGGGGGACCGCCGGGTGACCCGTACGCATGCATGACGGTGGATGTGGTCGGGTGCTCGATCGTGTTCGGCGGCAGCGGCATTCCGATACCGCACCAGGACTACATCGACGCGGTCAACGAGCGCTTCATTCAGCCGTTGCATCCGGGGTTCACCCCGCAGGCCCTGTTCACTCCGGAGGGACTGCAGCCGTTTACCGGTGTCAAGACGTTGCCGCTGGACGTGTCGATGGCACAGGGATTGACCATGCTGCAGTTGGCCGTCCAGAACCAGTTCGACTTGGGTCATGCGGTTAACCTCTACGGCTATTCGCAAAGCGCCTCGATCGACACGCTGCTGATGCGGCAATATCTGGCGTTGCCCGCTGATCAGCGACCGGACGCTGACCAGCTGACGTTCACGTTGCTGGGCAACCCCAACAACCCCAACGGTGGGCTGATGCAGATCTTCAATCTGCCGGAGTTCGGTGGATCGGTGCCCATTGCGTCACTGGGTTTGACGCTCAATGGCGCAACCCCGGACGGTCCTTGGGAGACCAACAACTACACGCTGGAGTACGACGGGTTTGCCGACTTTCCGCGCTACTCGATGAATCTGCTTGCCGATCTGAATGCGGTAGCCGGAATCCTCTACACGCACAACCAATACCCGATGCTGCCGATGACTCCTGATGGCCAGCTCGCCAACGCGATTCTGTTGCCGGGCTCGGTGGACTACGTCGGCGAGCTGCCCGACGGCGTGACGGCCAGCACCGCGACCAACTACTGGATGATCCCCACCGAGAACCTTCCGCTGCTGGAGCCGTTCCGCGGCAGCCCATTCGGGAACGCGATCGCCGACCTGGTGCAGCCGTCGCTGCGGGTGCTGGTCAACCTGGGCTACGGGCAGATCGAACACGGCTGGGACACCGGGCCGGCAAACGTACCGACCACGATGGGGTTGTTCCCGGACGTCAACCCCATGGATGTCTTGACGGCCCTGGTCAACGGCGCGCAACAGGGCTGGCAGGATTTCGTTCACGACTTGGGTTCGCTGTCGTCGGCCGTTGCAGACGGGCCCGACCCGGGCGTGGACATGGCGGCGTTCACGATGCCCAGCCTTATCGACATCGCCAACGCGTTCAGCGGCTCGATCTCCGCCATCAATGGGGCGTTGATGGTGACCGGGGACATCCTCAATGCCCTGACGACCACCCTGCCGGCTGCCATGGCGCAGGTCTTCTTCTCCGAACTCTCCCAGGGGGACCTCGTCGACGCTTTCGGTCTTCCGCTGGGCGCGGCCACCGGGCTGGGCTCGCTGGCGGCGGGCTTCGAGTTGATCGGAATCATGCACGCGACGTCCCAGATTCAGGCCGAATTCGCGGGCCTGTTCGGCTGAGTTGGGCGGGCCTTAGAACCCGAGATCGAGCAACGCGCTGATGGCGTCCAGCGCCAGGGGTTTGGTGGCCTCCAAGAATTGGGTGGTGGTCGCCGTGATGAAGTCGGACAGCGCGGTGAACGCCTGCTGTAGCGGCTCGGGCAGCACTTGGTAGATCGCTGCGACGATGGCGTTGGGGATGATCAGCCCCTGATTGATCACGCCCGCGACCATGGTGGCCAGCTGGACGTATACCACCTCGGCGTCGGGCAGCAGGGGAGCGGTGTAGTCCGGCAGGGTGCCGTTGGCGTTGGCAGCGATCAGGTTGGCCAGCACCTCGGCAGCCAGCTTGGGCGTGCCGTCGTCGGTGAACAGCCCGAAATTGGCTTCGTGGTTGAGTGCCCCGGTCACCAAGTCTTGCGCGCTGTAGACAAATGCCGGCCCGGCGAACGGGAGCTTGGACCAGGCGACCAGGAAGTCTTCCAGGAAGTTGGCCTGTACGGTCTCGCTCACTCCGAACACCGGGGTGGTGGCATTGCCGTACTCGGTGGCCCAGATTTTCAGATCGCCGTCGCCGTTGGCGGCCATGATCGCATTCAATGCCTGGACTTGCTCCAGGGGTGAGTTGGTCACGCCCAGGCCCGCGGAGAACGGCAGCGTGTAGTGGTAGGGGTGGTAGCTCAGCGCGTCGAAATAGCCGTGGGCCCCGCTGGCGTACATCTGCTCGAGAAACTCTTGGGGACTGACGCTGAGCCCCGCGATGGTGGTGGTGGCGCCCAACGCTCCCGCCAGCACGGTGGCGTCGGGGTCGACCGCTTTGATCGCGGTGTAGGCGGCCTGCAGCACGGTGGTGTAGGTCTCGGCGCTGACCGGGGAGTAGAAGATCACCCCGTTGGGTTCGTTCCAGATCTCGTACGACGAGATCTCGCTGCCGTAGCGCTCGGCGACCTCGGCGGCGAAATTCGCGTACGCGGTCGGGTCGGGTGCGCCCGAGATGAGGGCGCCGTCCCAGGCGGGGTTGCCGGTGATGGCGGCGGTGATCGTGAAGCCCATCGAATGGGCCGTGTTGATCACGTTGTCCATCTGGGCCCAGTCGTAGGTGGTGGCCGTGGGTTGGATGTAGAGCCACGGCACGCCTAGGCGCAGATCGGTGACCCCGAGGTCGCGGATCTCGCTGAGTTGGGCGACGAGGTCGGACTGGTTCAGGTTGTACAGGTCAGAATCCGCCACCCCGAAGACCTGGCTGGTGACATCGCTGGTCGCTGCGTTGACGAGGGTGATCGTCTCCAGGTGGATCACCTGCGGTGCCGCGATCGGCGGCGCGGCGACGGGGTTGGCTGCCGGCACGCTGGCGGCGCCGGTCAGGGTTGAGACGGTCAGGATGGCCGCGGCAAACGCCGTTTGGATGCGACGCACAGTGATCAACTACAGGACCGCCTCGACAGTGATGGTTGGGGTTGAGCGTATCGCCGGTGCGGGGGAAATTTCAGGTCAAGCCGAAGACACTCTCAGGTGAGGCGGCACGGGCGTTGACGAGACTGCGGCCCGCCAAACACACTGAACACCAAGACCCCAACAGGGAGGGATAAGCGATGACGCTGACCGATCCCACCGCCGAGGACGCCGGGAGCCGGGCGCCGGTCCGCACCCGGGCACTGATCATCGGGACCGGGTTTTCCGGCCTGGGCATGGGCATTGCGCTGCAGAAGCAGGGTGTGGAGTTCCTCATCCTGGAAAAGGCCGACGAGATCGGCGGCACGTGGCGGGACAACACCTACCCGGGCCGCGCCTGCGACGTGCCGTCGCACCTCTATTCGTTCTCGTTCGAGCCGAAGGCCACCTGGAGTCGACTGTTCTCCCCGCAGCCGGAGATCCTGGACTACCTCAAGGACGTCACCGACAAGTACGGCCTGCGTCGCCAGATCCGATTCGGCTCGAAAGTGACCCGTGCGGCGTGGGACGACGACGAATTCCGCTGGCATGTATTCACCGAGGACGGCGGCGAATATGTGGCCCAGTTCCTGATCTCCGGCGTCGGTGGCCTGCATATCCCACGCCTGCCCGATATCGAGGGAATCGACGAATTCGCCGGTGCCGCATTCCACTCCGCGCAGTGGGACCACAACGTGGACCTGACCGGTAAGCGCGTCGCGGTGATCGGAACCGGCGCCAGTGCGATCCAGATCGTGCCCGCGATCGTCGACCAGGTGGCCGAATTGCAGCTCTACCAACGCACTCCGCCGTGGGTAGTGCCGGTGCCACATCACCCGCTGCCCAACGCGGTACGCCAGGCCTTCGCGGTGGTGCCCGGACTGCGGCTGTCGGTGCGGGCGGCCATCTACTGGGCACTGGAAGGTGTCGGATTCGCGATGACCAGGCGCCCCGGCCTACTGCGTCTGATCGAGGCCGTCGGCAAGCTCAACATCCGCCGACAGGTCCGCGATAAAGAGCTGCGGCGCAAGCTGACGCCGCGGTACCGGGCCGGTTGCAAGCGAATCCTCTACTCCGGCAACAACTACTACCGTGCGGTAGCCGATCCGAAGACAACCCTGATCACCGACCGGATCACTCGCATCACCCGGGACGGCATCGTCACCGCCGACAACGTGCAACACGCAGCCGACGTCATCATCTACGCCACCGGATTCCATGTCACCGACTCTTACACCTACGTTGGCGTCATCGGTCCCAACGGAGAGGACCTGGTGCAGCGCTGGAACCGCGAAGGGGTCCAGGCGCACCGCGGCATCGCCGTGGCCGACATGCCCAACCTGTTCTTCCTGCTCGGCCCCAACACCGCGCTCGGCCACACCTCGGTGGTGTTCATGATCGAGTCGCAGATCCGCTACGTCGCCAAGGCGATCGCCGCGGCCGACCAAGCCGGTGCGCAGGCGTTGGCGCCCAGCCGCGCCGCCCAGGACCGCTACAACGCCGAGTTGCAAGACAAGCTGGCCGGCTCGGTGTGGATCACCGGCGGCTGCAACAGCTGGTATCTCGACGAGCATGGTGTGAACCGGACTTTGTGGAGTGGCATGACCTGGCAGTACTGGCAGTCCACCCGCTCGTTGCGGGTGGGCGAGTACCGATTTTCCGGAGTGGGCTGACACGACACGCAGACCACAACTTCTTGTGTTGGCACGGGTTGTCGGCCCCCAGGGGTAGTGTCGGAGGCCTAGATTTCGGCGGGTGAAATGGGGTTCTGGTGTCCGAGAACATAAAGCTGATCGACCGCACTTCGGCGATCAACTGGAACCGGGTGCAAGACGACAAGGATGCCGAGGTCTGGGACCGCTTGACCGGCAATTTCTGGCTGCCGGAGAAGGTGCCGGTCTCCAACGACCTGCCGTCGTGGGGGACCCTGACCGATCACGAGAAGCAACTCACCATGCGGGTGTTCACCGGGCTGACGTTGCTGGACACCATCCAGGGCACCGTCGGCGCGGTCAGCCTGATTCCCGACTCGCTGACCCCGCACGAGCAGGCGGTCTATACCAACATCGCGTTCATGGAGTCGGTGCACGCCAAGAGCTACAGCCAGATTTTCTCCACGCTGTGTTCCACCAGTGAGATCGACGACGCGTTCCGCTGGTCGGAGGAGAACCCCAACCTGCAGCGCAAGGCCGAGATCGTCATGCAGTACTACCGGGGTGACGAGCCGCTCAAACGCAAGGTGGCTTCCACGCTGCTGGAGAGCTTCCTGTTCTACTCCGGCTTCTACCTGCCGATGTACTGGTCGAGCCGGGCCAAGCTGACCAACACCGCCGACATGATCCGGTTGATCATCCGCGACGAGGCGGTGCACGGCTACTACATCGGCTACAAGTATCAGCGCGGACTGGCCCTGGTCGACGAGGCCAAGCAGGCCGAGCTCAAGGAGTACACCTACGACCTGCTCTACGAGCTCTACGAGAACGAGGTCGAGTACACCCAGGATCTGTACGACGATGTCGGTCTGACCGAGGACGTCAAGAAGTTCCTGCGCTACAACGCCAATAAGGCGCTGATGAACCTCGGCTACGAGGCGCTGTTCCCGCGTGAAGAGACCGACGTGAACCCGGCGATCCTGTCGGCGCTGTCGCCCAACGCCGACGAGAACCACGACTTCTTCTCGGGTTCTGGATCGTCGTACGTGATCGGCAAAGCCGTCGTCACCGAAGACGAGGACTGGGAGTTCTGAGGTTCTGAACGGTTGCTTGCTCCAGGGCTTGCGGGGCAGCGGCCGCAAATTCGCGGAAACTTGACGGAAGCGCTGACGCTTCTCCGGTGGCCTGTCGCTCCGTTCCGGTAAAGTCTGCCCACTGACGTAGTGACCGGGGTGGCAGGGAAAGGGGCGGTCGTGGTCGAGATCGATCCCCCCCTCGTCGAAGTGGCTAGAACCTCACCCAACTTCGGTGCTTTGGCCACAATCGAGCCACTCCTAGCAGTCTATGGAGCTGGCGCGGAGTCGTCGCTCTATTCCGACCCCAACGGAGCCCTGATCAAGTGCCGCCAGTTCGGCGAGGTGATGGCCGAGCAACTCGTGATTCGCACCCGAACCAGGTGTGACGGCGATCGCCAGATCGATCGAATCGCAGCGCTCGAGCGTGCCGGGGTTCTCACCGCCGACACCGCAGGGGTCTTTCACGACATCCGGAAGCGCGGAAACGACGCAACCCACAGTCATCTGTTCGATATCCGGAGCGCCCTATCTGCGCTCGAATGTTGTTGGAAGTTAGGCGATCTCCTCCAGCGGGCGGTGTCCGGAGATAGAACACCTCGCAGCTTTATCGCCCCTGAGCCCGCAGCGGTGCCCGCAGCCGGAGCAGAGGACGAGCGCCTCGTTGTTGTGGAGATCGAGGCAACGTTGGCCAAGTCCCGAGCTGAATTGAGCGACACGCTGACAGTGCTGGACGCGACGCGCTCAGCGCAGGAGTCGGAAGCTCAAGCACGGCGGGCTGCCGAAACCGAATTAGCCCGCATCCGCGAGCGGGAAGCGGTGATGGCAGCCTCGATGGCCGAACTGCAAGCCCAGATCGCTGAGCTCGTGCAGGCCGGCGCGGTTGCTTCTGGCGTCGGGTCCGTTGTCGCCGGAGATCCGAAGACGTTCACGAACGAGTTCCGCCGCCGACCACCGCTGAACGAAGTTCAGTCGCGTCGTGTAATAGACGCGCAGTTGAAAGCCGCCGGCTGGCTTATTCAGGACTATGCGGCCATGAACCCGATGGCGGGCGGCGGTGTCGCTGTGCGCGAGTTCCATTTGGCGAGCGGCTTCGCAGATTACATCCTGTACGTCGACGGCCGAATCGTCGGCGTGATCGAAGCTAAACGCGAGGGCACGGCACTTGTCGGTGTCGAGCAACAGACCCGCAAGTACGCCGAGGGGCTTCGCGCCGAACACCAGATCGCCGCGCGGCGGCGCGGCGAGCCACTGCCGTTCCGCTACGAGGCGACGGGCGCCGAGACCCGGTTCACCAACCAACTTGACCCTAAACCACGGTCACGCGAGGTTTTCGCCTTCGTGCGACCCGAGACCATCCGCACCTGGATGCACGCCGCCGACGCGAATCCAGACGCGCCCACCTTCCGCGCACGCTTGTTGACTCTGCCGATGCTGGAACCGGACGGGCTGCGGCCCAATCAGATTCAAGCCGTCGAAGGCATCGAGAAGTCGCTGCAGCACAACCGTCCGCGAGGGTTGGTGCAGATGGCCACCGGCGCCGGAAAGACCTTCACCGCAGTGACATCGGCATACCGCTTGATCAAACACGCAGGGGCATCCAGGGTCTTGTTCCTCGTCGATCGGAACAACCTCGGTGAGCAGGCTGAAGCTGAGTTCGCGAACTACACGCCCCGCGACGACGGCCGACGCTTCGGCGACATCTACAACGTTCAGCGGCTGGCCGGCCGGGCCGTGCTCGGCTCCACCAACGTGGCGATCTCGACCATTCAGCGGCTGTTCATGCTGCTGCAAGGCCAGGAGATCCCCGATAACGACGACGACATCGATGGTGACGACGATCAAACGTTCCCGGTCGACGTGGTCTACAACCCGCAGGTGCCGCCGGAAGCCTTTGACCTGATCGTCGTGGATGAATGCCACCGGTCGATCTACGGCCGCTGGCGGGCGGTCCTCGACTATTTCGATGCCCCGATCATCGGTCTGACGGCAACCCCGACCAAGCAGACCCTGGGATTCTTCGACCAGAACCTGATCAGCGAGTACACCTACGAGGAATCGGTGATCGACGGGGTCAATGTTCCATTCGACGTGTACCGGATGCGGACACAGATCACTGAGCGGGGCAGCACCATCGAGGCCAAGACGGTCGTCCCGATGCGCGACCGCAAGACCCGCGTCCAGCGTTACGAAGAACTTGACGAGGACTACGCCTACACCGGAAATGCACTGGGCCGCGATGTGATCGCCGAAGACCAGATTCGCACCGTGTTGACCACCTTCCGAGACAGAATGTTCACCGAGATCTTCCCTGGCCGATCGGCGGTGCCGAAGACGCTGATTTTCGCCAAGACCGATGCGCATGCCGACGAGATCGTTCAACAGGTTCGCGAGGTGTTCAACGAGGGCGCCGATTTCGCCACCAAGATCACCTACAACGCGACGAACCCCAAGGATCGGCTCGCCGAGTTCCGCAACAGTCCGTCGCTGCGGGTCGCGGTGACGGTCGACATGATCGCAACGGGTACCGACGTGCGCGCCATCGAGTGCGTGTTCTTTATGCGGTCGGTTCGATCAGCGGTGTACTTCGAGCAGATGAAGGGACGCGGGGCACGGATCATCGATGTTGACGATTACGCTGCGCTGACCCCGGACGCGCGCCCGGGGTTCACCAAGGAACGATTCATTATCGTCGATGCGGTCGGTGTGACCGATTCCGACCTGGTTGACGCGACCCCGATGGAACGAGAACCGAGTGTCTCGCTGGAGCAGTTGCTCGCAAAGGCCGGCCGACTGACGCTCACTCCCGATGAAGCATCGACACTGGCGGTGCGTCTGGCGAAACTCGCCTCGCAGCTCACACCGGATGAGGCGGCGGAGACAGCAGAAGTTGCCGGCGGCACCGCGCTGCGTGACATTGCACGGCAGATTGCGGCCGCCAGCGACACCGACGCCGTCATCGCAGCGCAAGATCAGGGTGGTGGCGCCGCGGTCCGTGACCTGATCGACGGCGGGGTGGCCCCGCTGACCACGAATCCCGAGCTGCGGCAACGCATCCTCGACATCCGGCGGGCCAAGGATCTGCTGTTCGACCAGGTCAGCAAGGACGCCGTGACCGGTATCGCGCGGATTGACTACGCCGAAGCCTCGCGCGACCGCATCGAGTGCTTCCGCGAGTACCTGGCCGAACATCGCGATGAGATCGCAGCACTGCAAGTCATGCACGGCAGTGGATCGGGACGTCCTCGCTATCGCGATTTGAAAGCATTGGCAGAGAAGGTCGCTCGTGTTCCGGCGATCGGGAGCATCGAGTCGATCTGGAGGTCCTATGCCGAGCTGGGCGAGCTGGCCGACCCTGGTCACGAGGTCGGCATTCCGGATCTGGTGACGATCCTGCGCCACGAACTGACCAAAGATGGTGTGGATTCCAAGATCCCGCCTTTCGCGTCCGTCGTCGAGGCGAAGCTGGCCGCCTGGCTCGGTGAACAAGCGCGTCGTGGGGCGACCTATTCCGAGCAGCAGACGCGGTGGCTTTCCTCGATTGTTGACGTAATGAAGACGAACATCGGGGTTGACGTTGACGATCTGGATCAGCTTCCACTGTCATCACTGGGCGGAGTGGACCGCTTCGCGCAGGACTTTTCGGTGACGACGTTGGAGGAAGCGCAAGCCCTGCTTGATGAGCTCAATGCAGAGCTGATCGCGTGAGTGGCCTGCCGAAGGGCTGGGCGTGGACGACGCTGGGGGAGGTATGCGCACCGGTATCGAAAGCGGACCCAGCTACATTCGCGAGAGATCAGTTTCAGTATGTCGACATCGCGTCCATCAATGGTGAAACCCAAACCCTCTCAGAAGTTGCAATTGTTGACTGTGACAAGGCAGCGTCGCGTGCACGACAAATACTGCGTACCGGCGATACGGTGTTCTCGACAGTCCGGCCGTATCTGCGGAAAATCGCGTATATTCCGGAACGTCTCGACGGTGAGATCGCATCGACAGGTTTCTGCGTGCTCCGTCCTACAAGCGCGATCGACGGCCGATTCCTGTACTACACAGCCATCTCCGATTGGTTCATCGCTGAAGTCAGTGCGAAGCAGCGTGGCGTTAGCTATCCAGCGGTCCGTGCGGGCGAAGTGCTAGAGACTCCGATCCCACTACCGCCGCTTGCGGAACAGCTCCGGATAGTTGAGGTGCTGGAGGACCACCTGTCGCGGCTGGACGCGGCTGACGGGACGTTAGCAGCGGTCGCACGCCGTATCGATGCGTTGACCGACGCCCTCGCGATCGACGCCGTGGGCGTTGCTCCTGGGGCCATGTTGCCTCAGGATTGGGAGTGGCGGTCGCTGGAATCCCTCAGTAGCGGATCGTCCTATGGCACGTCAACGAAGTGTGATCCGCAGGGTCAGGGGACGCCTGTCGTACGTATACCGAACATTCGGGGCGGCGCACTGGACTTGGCCGATATGAAATATGCCGTAGATCTTGAGCTTCATCTGGACCAACTTCATCTCAAGGCTGGCGATCTTCTGTTCGTTCGCACCAACGGAAGCCCAACGTTGATTGGCCGCACCGGTGTAGTCAAAAGGGATGTGGCGATCGCGTTCGCGTCGTACCTCATTCGATTCCAGTTGGGTTCGGTCGATGTGGCTGATTGGGTCCATTTGGTTGTTTCATCGCCCCGGTGGCGGGAGCAGATTGTCAAAGCCGCGGCTTCGAGTGCGGGGCAGTACAACTTGAACCAGACTTTCCTGAAGCGATTGCAGATTCCGCTTCCTCCGGTTGATATGCGTACGGAAATTCTCACCGCTCACTCGGATGCTTACGGAGACTTGGCGCGACTGCTGCAAGACAGCCATATCGCACTTTCTCGCTCTGCCGCCCTCCGTCGCGCCGTCCTGCGGGCCGCGTTCAACGGCGAACTCGTCGACCAGGACCCGAACGACGAGCCGGCCGCGGTTGTTCTTGAGCGTCTTCGGGCGGAGTCGAAGCCGCCCCGGAAGCGCGCCGCAAAACGTACCGCTGCCGCATCGACCCGGGGTTGACGTGTTGCCGGCCCGGTGGGAGTCGATCACCGTCGATGACTGGCTGCGGGATGGCGATGGTCGTATCTCCGAGGAGCCATTGGGTGGTAAGGAGAAATTCTGGATCATCGGCCCCGACGGACACGAATACCTCTTCAAATACGCCCGTTGCGATGAGGACGGCACCAACGTCCGCGGCGAGGATTGGGCAGAATGGGCGGTTCATCAGCTGGCTGAGCTCATCGGCGTGCCGACGGCCGTCGTGCTCCCGGGTACACATGATGGCCGACGCGGCAGTCTGTCCCGTGCGGTGTGGCACGTGCGTGAGCGACTCATCCACGGCAACGAACTGCTCGCACGCCAGGACTCGGCTTACGACGCCGGCGCGCAGCGGGAGAACCCGGGCTACACCGTCGAAGCGGTGCATGGCGCGCTCGATGGGGTTGCGGCACCGGTGGCCTGCGAGGCGCCGGTCATGACCGGATTCGATGCCTGGGCTGGCTACCTGATGCTGGATGCCTGGGTGGCGGGCCGCGACCGCCATCATTTGAACTGGGCGGTGATCGATCACGGCGGCTCGCTGCGCCTGGCGCCGTCATTCGACCACGGCAACGCCCTGGGATTCCAAGAACCTGAACATCAGGTTGTCGGGCTCGCGAGCGACGATGCCCGGCTCGCCCGATGGAGCCGGAGAGGCGCCAGCTTCCACTTCGCCGGTAGGCCACCGCTGGTAGAGGTGGCCAATTCAGCATTACGGCTGGCCGGCGGTGGGGTTGAGGCCCATTGGCGCAGTAAAATCGCGGAGGTCACCGTGGACGACATCACGGCAGTCTTCGACCAAGTTCCGGACGCCTTGATGTCAGACCAGGGACGTACATTCCGAATCAAGCTGCTCACCCACAACCAGGAAAGGATCGTCGATGACCGCTAGCTCATCCTTACGCGTTGCTGCCGCACCGGCCATCGATGCGAGGCGGCGGCTTTTCCTGATCTGGCAGAACCCAGAAACCAGGCAGTTCATCCGCGTTGGCATCCTCAGTGAGCTGGTGGATGGCCGGTATGCGTTCGCATACACCGATGGAGCGCAGTCCGACGGCTTTAACCCACTAGTGCAGTTTCCGGACGTGAACGAGACCTACGTCTCAGGTGCGCTGCCCGCGTTCTTCGACAACCGGGTGATGTCTCGGCAGCGGCAGTCGTACCCGGACTATTTGAGCGCGATCGGTATCGACGCTGCTGAACTAGACACCCCGATGGAGTTGTTGGCCCGCACCGGTGGCCCCCGCGCGACCGACACCTTTCACCTGGTTGACGACCTCGCTGCTGACCACGATGGCCGGGTAGTCAGCCGGTTCCTCGCTTCAGGCGTACGCCATGTCGACGGCGCGGCGGATGCGCTCAGCCGCGTTCGGCCGGGTGATCGGTTGGAGCTTCGTGCCGACCGCGACAACGCGGTCAACCCGCGTGCCCAACTGGTCTGCGAGCAGAGCGGTGATGCCCTCGGCTACGTTCCGGACTGGCTCCTCGATGACCTGGATAGCCTCCTGGCGAGGGCGGACTCGCACCGTATTGTCGCGGAGCGCGTTAACCCGCGGGAACATCCGCACCTGCGCCTGCTATGCCGCATCGAGGCTCACGTTTAGCTGGTCAGTTACCCTCGGCTGGTGCCGAACCATGCCGAACTGCGTCGTCTCGTCGACAAGTTGTGGAGCTACTGCGACGTTCTTCGCGATGCTGGTGTGTCCAACATCGACTACGTCGAACAACTCAGCTACTTGCTGTTTCTCAAGATGGCCGATGAGCGGCAGAAGGGGCTGCGTCGCGAACAGATTTTGCCGGCGGGGCTTGACATCTCCTGGGACCGCCTCCTCGAACTCGACGGCTCGGCTCTCGAAGACGAGTATCGGCGGGTTCTCAGCGAACTCGGCAAGGAAGCCACCAACCTCGGCGTGATCTTCCGGAAGGCGCAGAATCGGATTCAAGAGCCGGCGTTGCTGCGCAAACTGATCGTCGACCTGATCGGTTCGGAAACCTGGTCGATCGGTGGGGACCTCAACGGTGACGCGTATGAGGGGCTGCTCCAGAAATCCGCATCGGACGTTAAATCCGGTGCAGGGCAATATTTCACGCCTCGTACTTTGATTCACGCGATGGTTGACGTGATGCGACCCGCCCCGACCGATACCATCATCGACCCCGCGTGTGGCACCGGCGGCTTCCTTCTCGCTGCGGTTGAGTATCTGAATACTCACTACGCCGCGTCCATGACCCCTGAGCAACGGAGGGCGCTGAGCGAGGGGCGCACAGTCCATGGCGTCGAACTGGTCGACGCCACCGCCCGGCTTGGCACCATGAACATGTACCTGCACGGCATCGGTCAGGCCACCGGAGAGCCCGTGATCGCCGTCCGGGACGCGTTGGCCACCAAGGCTGATCCGGTGTCGATGGTGCTTGCAAATCCACCCTTTGGTCGCAAATCGTCGGTCACCGTCGTCGGCGCCGACGGTCGGGCAGAACGCGAAGACATTGCCTACAGCCGTCCCGACTTCTGGGTGACGACCACCAACAAACAGCTCAACTTCGTCCAGCACATCGCAACGGGGCTGAAGATCGATGGTCGTGCTGCCATTGTCGTCCCCGACAACGTTCTGTTCGAGGGCGGCGCCGGCGAGACGGTCCGCCGACGACTTCTCGCCGAGTATGACGTTCACACCCTGCTGCGGTTGCCCACCGGAATCTTCTACGCCGGCGGTGTCAAGGCCAACGTACTGTTCTTTGACCGCAAGCAGGCACGTCCAGGAAAGCCCTGGACCGACAAGCTGTGGGTCTACGACCTGCGCACCGGGTCACACTTCACCCTCAAGCAGCGACCGATGCGCGACGAGCACCTTATCCCGTTCATTGAGTCATTTAACGCTGACAACCGTGGCGCCCGCGCCGTCTCCGAGCGTTTTCAGTCCTACGCGTATGACGAACTGATCGCACGCGACAAAGTGAATCTCGACATCACCTGGTTGAAGGATCCCTCTGCAGGCGACCTGGACGACGGGGTACCGCCGGAAATCATCGCGCAAGAAATCGTCGACGACCTCACCGCGGCACTCGCTGAGTTCAGCGCGGTAGCTGACGCGCTCGCTGCGCGGGCAGCAGGTATGACCGTTACTGAGTGATCGACAACGCAGTGGTTGCATAATCCGGTGGTGAGCACGGATAGACCCGGTAGCGTCGCCGGCCCGGGTGTGCAGCTGGCCCTGGCCACCTGGGTCTCGGTGATCTGCTTCTGGGCGTGGACCTTGATCGGTCCGCTGTCGACGCGGTACGCCAGCCAACTGTCGCTCAGCTCCAACCGTGAGGCGCTGATGGTTGCCACCCCGATCCTGGTCGGGGCGCTGGGCCGGATCGCCACCGGACCGATGACCGACCGCTTCGGGGGCCGCACCATGTTCATCGGGGTCTCGCTGGCCTCGATTCTCCCGGTGCTGGTGGTCGGGTATGCGGCGAAGATCGGTTCCTACCCGCTGATGCTGGTGGCGGGGTTCTTCCTCGGAGCGGCTGGCACCGTCTTTGCTATCGGAATCCCGTTCGCCAACAACTGGTTTGCCCCACAGCGCCGCGGCTTCGCCACCGGGGTGTTCGGCATGGGCATGGTAGGTACCGCGGTCTCGGCGTTCTTCACCCCGCGGCTCGTGAAGTGGCTGGGGCTGCTCACCACCCACCTGATAGTCGCGGTGGCCCTGGCGATTTCGGCACTGCTGTGTGTGGTGCTGATGCATAACGGCCCGCGCTTCGTGCCCAACGCCACCCCGGTGCTGCCGAAGCTCAAGGCCGCCGCACGGCTGCGGGTGACGTGGGAGATGTCGCTGCTGTACGGGCTGGTTTTCGGCGGCTTTGTGGCCTTCTGCAGCTATCTGCCCATCTACATCAAGAAGGTCTACGACTTCTCCGCCGTCGGCGCCGGGGAGCGCACCGCGGCGTTCGCCTTGGCCGCAGTGCTGGCCCGGCTGCTCGGCGGGACGCTGGCCGATCACATCGCGCCCAAGTACGTCGTGTTGGCCTCGCTGGCCGGTATCGCGGTGCAGACGCTGATCTCGGTGTTCAAACCGCCGGCCGATATCTGGTCGGGCCTGACCTTTCTGCCGCTTGCCGTCGCACTCGGTGTCGGCACCGGTGGGGTGTTCGCCTGGGTGTCCCGCCGTGCCCCGGCCGGTTCGGTCGGCTCGGTCACCGGGATCGTCGCCGCGGTCGGCGGCCTGGGCGGTTACTTCCCGCCCCTGGTGATGGGCGCTACCTACGATCCGGCACGCAACAGCTACGCGGTGGGACTGCTGCTGCTGGTGGCCACCGCGGTGATCCTGTTTGGCTACACCGCGGTATTCCTGCGCGCGCAAGAACCGATCGCTGCACCATCACCGTCGAGTTGAGGGAGACCTGATGACGACCAACGCCGATCCCACCACGCCGCGACGTTCTCGGGCGTGGACCACCGGAGCCGTGATCACCGCCGTGCTGGGACTGTTCTTCGCGTTCGACAGCATCCCAAAGATCCTCGGCTTGCCGTTTGCCCGGGAAGCCACCGAAGGACTGGGGTTTTCCCCCGACAAGACCGCGGTGATCGGCTGGGTGCTGCTGGTATGTCTGGTGGTCTTCCTGATTCCGCGCACCGCCGTGTTGGGTGCGCTGGGCCTGACCGCGTATCTGGGTGGTGCGGTGACGATCAACATGCATGCCGACAAGCCGTTGGCCGGCTTCGTGTTGTCCGGGGTGTATGTCGGGGTGTTGATGTGGATCGGCCTCATCTTGCGGCGACCGGAACTGTTGCGGGTGTTGGGGCTTCGGCGCGACTGAGCGCCTCAGCGGGGCGGTAGCTGCTCCAGCAGCTCGTCGAGGAATCCGCCCGCCTCACGCCCGGCCGCCTCGACGTCGGCCGCGGCGATCGCGTCCACCAAGCCGCGATGCCGGATCTGGTCCGCCTGCACCGGTTTTCCGCTCGTCGTGGCCACACTGGCCATCAGCGCCTCGGTGAGCCCGCAGTACAACTCGGTCAACACCGGATTGTGCGAGCAGCGGACCACCGCGAGATGGAACTCGGTGTCGGCCCGGACGAACTCGTCGTGTCGGCCCTGCTGCTGGTGGTTATCGCGGCGATCCAATAGTGCGCGTAGCTCGGCCAGATCCTCGTCGGTGCGGGCGGCTGCGGCCAGGCGTGCCCCTTCCACCTCCAGGCAACGCCGCACCTGGAGCACGTCGCGCAGCTGCGGGCCGCACAGCCGGCGCACCGCGCCGGACACCTCGCTGGTGGCGCGCACGTAGGTGCCATCGCCCTGGCGGACCTCGAGGATGCCGCTGTGGGCCAGCGCCCGGACCGCCTCACGCACGGTATTGCGGCCGACGCCGAGGGCGTCGGCGAGCTCTGACTCGGTGGGAATTCGCGAATCGACCGGCCATTCCCCGCCGGCCACCGAGGCGCGAATCTGCTCAATCACCTGATCTACCAAACCGGTGCGGCGGGTGGTGACCAACGGCACAGCATTCTCCCTTCATCCAATCATAGGATGTATGCGATCCTACTTTAGGTGACCCGCACCGCCCGCAACGAAACACTCGCCCAGTACGAGCACGACCTTGAACTGGAGCTCGAGGGCGCCGCCGAATTCCGGCCGGCGACGATGGCGGCCGGCGGTGCACTGCTGACCGTCGCGGTGGTCTTGACCGCGCTGAACCTGCGCCCCGCGATCACCAGTGTGGGGCCGCTGCTCCCGGAGATGCGTGGAGCGTTGGGCGCCTCGGACACCTGGGCCGGCATCCTGACCACGTTGCCCGGCCTGTGCTTCGCCGCAGCCGGGCTGGCCGCACCGTGGTTGTCACGGCGGATCGGGCTGGGGCGCACGGTGTCGGCGGCGCTGCTCATACTCGTTGCGGGACTGTTGATCCGGGTCTGCGACGGGCCCCTCGTGGTGCTCGGCGGAACACTGGTGGCCACCGCGGGAATCGCGTTGATCAACGTACTGATCCCGGTGATCATCCGAGGCTCCTTCCCGGCGCAGGTCGGGCTGATGACGGGGATCTACACCGCGGCGCTCCAGGGGGGCGGGGCATTGGGTTCCGCGGTCACCCCGGTGCTCGACCACGCGCTGGGAGGTTGGCGATCGGCCCTGGCTGCCTGGAGTGCGCTGGCGTTGGTGGCGCTGGCGGCGTGGGTGGTGGGGGCCCGCGGATTCGACCGGCCTGGCGCCGCCGCACCCGCGGCGGCGACGAGCGGCCGGTCGCTGCTGCGCAGCAAGCTGGCCTGGACCGTCACGCTGTTCTTCGGCACCCAGGCGTTCATTGCCTACGTGGTGATGGGCTGGCTACCGGCAGTGCTCATCGACCACGGAACCAGCGAAACGGGTGCGGGCCTGCTGCTCGGCCTGATTTCGCTGATCGCCGTCCCGATCAGCCTGATCGTCTCGCCGCTGGCCGCCCGTCACGACAGCCAAAGCGGATGGATCGTCGGGCTCGGAGGACTCGGCATCGCCGGAATACTCGGTCTGCTGATCGCCCCCGCGGCCGCACCGCTGCTGTGGAGCGTGCTGGTGGGCCTGGGGATGAGCGTGTTTTCGTTGGCGCTCACCGTGATTGCGCTGCGAGCCCGCGACGCGCAGGACACGGCGAGCCTGTCGGGGATGGCGCAGGGCTTCGGCTACCTGCTTGCCGGCATCGGCCCGTTCCTGTTCGGTCTGTTGCACCACGTCAGTGGTGGATGGACCGTGCCGTGGCTGATGATGCTGGCGGTCTACCTGGTCCAGATACTGGCCGGCGCACTGGCCGGGCGCGACCGCTACGTGTGAATCAACCCTCGCCGAAGATAGATCCGATGCTATTGTTGTATATATGGCGAGAACGCTTGTGGATATCGACGATGATGCGCTCGTAGCGGCGGCGAAGGTACTGAACACTTCGACCAAGAAGGACACCATCAACACCGCGTTGCGGGAGGTCGCGGCGCGCGACGTGCGTGCGCGGATGCTGGATCGTTTCGCCGACGATCCGCAGTACTGGAAGCAGCAGCAGCAAGCCCGTGAACGGGCGTGGCACCGCGACGTCGAATGAATCAGGTCTATCTCGCCGATACGACCGTCTGGCACTGGGCACGTCACCCCGTCGCCCGCGCCGCGTTGCAGGACGAACTCGATCGCGGCACCGTGGCGACGTGCGCAATCATCGATGCCGAGCTGACCGTCTCGGCTCGAAGTGAACGTGAGGCCATCGAGATGGCGGAGGAGCGCCGTGCCCTGCGTTGGTTGCCGAGTCCGGACGAGATCTGGGATGACGTACTGACGACCCAGCTGGCGCTGGTCAAAGAATCGTTACATCGATCCGTGAAACTGCCGGATCTGATCATTGCGGCGGTTGCGCGTCGCCACGAGGCGACGGTGCTGCATTACGACCATGACTACGATGCCATTGCTGCGGTGACCGAACAGTCGATGCGGTGGCTGGTGCAGCCCGGAACGCTAACTTGACGTCGCCCCTCCGTTGCCAACCCTCGCCGAACGTGCACTGAGACCGGGGAATTCGCGAATTTTTCGGTCTCAGTGCACGTTCGGTGAGGGGCTGGGAAGGCCTGAGTGCTAGGGCTTCCGCAACGACTCGGTGTCGATGACGAAGCGGTAGCGCACGTCGGAGGCCAGGACCCGCTCATAGGCGGTGTTGATGTAGTCCGGTTCGATGACCTCGATCTCGGGGCGCACGTCGTGCTCGGCGCAGAAGTCCAACATCTCCTGCGTCTCGGCGATGCCGCCGATCATCGATCCCGAGAGGCTGCGCCGCATGCCCGCCAGCGGAAACGGCGGCACGGACATGTCGTGCTCGGGCATGCCCAGCTCCACCAACGTGCCGTCGACCTTCAGCAGATTCAGGTAGGCGCCCAGGTCCAGGTTGGCCGAGACGGTGTTGAGGATGACGTCGAAGTTCATCCGCAGCTTCTTGAAGGTGTCGGGGTCGCTGGTGGCGTAGTAGTGCTGCGCACCCAGACGCAAGCCGTCTTCCATCTTCTTCAGCGATTGCGACAGCACCGTGACCTCGGCACCCATCGCGACGCCGAGCTTGACGCCCATGTGGCCCAAGCCGCCCAGCCCGATCACCGCGATCCGCTTGCCGGGGCCGGCATTCCAGTGCCGCAGCGGCGAATACAGGGTGATACCGGCGCACAGCAGCGGCGCGGCGGCATCGAGTGGGATGCCGTCGGGGATACGCAACACGTAGCTCTCATCGACGACGATCGCGCCGCTGTAGCCGCCATAGGTCGGCTGGCCGTCGCGGCCCACCGCGTTGTAGGTGCCCACCATTCCGCTACCGGTGCAGTACTGCTCCAGTCCGGCCTGGCAACTGGCACACTCGCGGCAGGAGTCGACGAAGCAGCCGACGCCGACGTGGTCACCGACCTTGAATTTCGTCACCTCGGATCCGACCGCGGTCACCACGCCGGCGATCTCGTGGCCGGGCACCACCGGGTAGCGCGGGCGGCCCCACTCACCCTTGACGGTGTGGATGTCGGAGTGACAGATACCGGCGAACGCGATGTCGAACGCAACGTCGTGCGGACCGGGGTCCCGTCGGGTGATGGTGGTCTTGCTCAGCGGCGCGTCGGGCGCGGTGGCGGCATAGGCGGAAACGGTGCTCATCGTCGAATAAACCTCTTCGGATCTGCGCGGGAATCAAAAAATATAGTCTAGCAAAGTTCTTTGCCATGATGCGGTGACCCTGCTCACCGAGGGAGCCGCAGGGATTCCGCGGTACGTCGCTGGCTAGTTAATAGGCGCGTTCACCCAGCGCAGGTCTTCGGCCACGCCGCGTGCGGCGACCGGCCCCTGCCCGGTCTGCCACACCTCGTTGTTGACGACGAAGACCCGGCTGTCACGGTTGGCCGCCAGCCGTCGCCAAGCGACACTGTCGAATACGGTGGCTGCCCGCGCTTTCACTGCCGGCGAGGCAAAGGACACGTAGACGATGTCGCCGTCGGCCGCCGAGAAATCCGCCCGGCCGGCCAGATCGGCATCGTTAGCTGGGATCTCGAGGTAGGGCCGATCGGTGAACCGCTGCAACGGGGGGCGGTCGACCCCGACGGCCTCGAGCACGCTGGCGGCGAAGCCGGAGGCCCCGTACACCCGCACGCTGTTGTCGGTGAGCTCCACCACCGACACCTGGAAATGGGTCGCGTCGGCGGCCTCGCGGGTTTCGGTCGCATACGCGCTGAACTTCTCCAGCACGTCGTCGGCGGCGCCGGTGCGCGCGGTCGCGGCGCCGACAGCGCGCACGTTGTCCTCCCACGCGGCGCCCGGCGCCCCGGTGAACACGGTGGGGGCGATCGCGGCCAACTCCGCATACCCGGGCGTCAGGCCCTGCGCGCCCAGGATCAGATCCGGATGCAGCTCGGCGATAGCGCCGGTGTCGGGGTTGCTGCGCGAGCCTACTGCCGGGACACCGTGCATGACCGCGCCCAAGTAGGACGGCTGCTTGTCTGCGCCATCCGGTAGCGCGGCGCCGACCACGCGGGACTGCAGGCCCAGGGCACACAGCGTGTCGAGCTGGTCGCCAGAGAGCACCACGATGCGCTCGGCCTGCTCGGGAACTTCGATGCTCGCCGGTTCCACCTCGGCCGCATTGTGGACCCAGCGCATGGTGGGTCCGGGGTCCGGGTGCGCCGGCTCGGCCGCGCAGGACTCGTCGGGGCGACGATCATTGCCGAGCACGCCAGCGCCGGCGACCATGGTCGTCGTGGTGGAGATCGAGGTCGGGGCGGTTTCTGCGCCATCGCCCGCGCATCCGGCCGTCGTGAGCAAGGTCACGGCAAGCGCTACTGCGGACGCCGCCCGCCGGTCCACCGTGGTCACGCCGTGACGTTAACACCCACGGCGGAGCGCCCCGGCAGGAGACGAATACGACAGTTTGTAGGAGGCCTATACCGACGGGGCGACGCTCGGGGTTAGGATTCGAGCAAGTTTCCGGGATGCCCACGTTTGGAGGAATTTTGACCGCCGAAGCACCCCCGCGCGCAGAACTCGAGCCCACTCGACCGTTCCCCGCGCTGACGGGCCCCAAGGGCAGCCTGCTCTACAAGCTGATCACCACCACCGATCACAAGCTGATCGGCATCATGTACTGCGTGGCCTGCATGGTCCTGTTCTTCATCGGCGGCCTGCTTGCCCTGCTGATGCGTTCCGAGCTGGCGGTGCCGGGCCTGCAGTTCCTGTCCAATGAGCAGTTCAACCAGCTGTTCACCATGCACGGCACGGTGATGCTGCTGTTCTATGCCACCCCGATCGTGTTCGGGTTCTCCAACCTGGTGCTGCCGTTGCAGATCGGCGCCCCGGACGTGGCCTTCCCGCGGCTCAACGCGTTCTCGTTCTGGCTGTTCCTGTTCGGTGCGACCATCGCCCTGGCCGGCTTCATCACCCCCGGCGGTGCCGCCGACTTCGGCTGGACCGCCTACACCCCGCTCAGCGACGCGGTGCACTCGCCGGGTGCCGGCGGGGATCTGTGGATCATGGGCCTGGCCGTCGGTGGTCTGGGCACCATCCTGGGTGCGGTGAACATGATCACCACCGTGGTCTGCATGCGTGCCCCCGGTATGACGATGTTCCGGCTACCGATCTTCACCTGGAACATCCTGGTCACCTCGATCCTGGTGCTGATCGTGTTCCCGCTGCTGACCGCGGCGTTGTTCGGCTTGGCCGTCGACCGCCACCTGGGCGGGCACGTCTACGACGCCGCCAACGGCGGGGTGCTGCTGTGGCAGCACCTGTTCTGGTTCTTCGGGCACCCCGAGGTGTACATCATTGCGCTGCCGTTCTTCGGCATCGTCAGTGAAGTGTTCCCGGTCTTCGCCCGCAAGCCGATCTTCGGCTACGTCACCCTGGTCTACGCGACGTTGAGCATCGCCGGGCTGTCGACGGCGGTGTGGGCGCACCACATGTTCGCCACCGGCGCGGTGCTGCTGCCGTTCTTCTCGCTGCTGACGCTGATGATCGCGATCCCGACCGGGCTGAAGTTCTTCAACTGGATCGGCACTCTGTGGCGGGGCCAGCTGACCTTCGAGACGCCGATGCTGTTCGCGCTGGGCTTCATCGTCACGTTCCTGGCCGGTGGCCTGACCGGTGTGATGCTGGCCAGCCCGCCGCTGGACTTCCACGTCAGCGATAGTTACTTCCTGATCGCGCACTTCCACTACGTACTGTTCGGCACCATCGTGTTCGCGACCTTCTCCGGCATCTACTTCTGGTTCCCGAAGATGACCGGCCGGCTGCTCGACGAGCGGCTGGGCAAGCTGCACTTCTGGTTGACGTTCATCGGGTTCCACACCACGTTCCTGATCCAGCACTGGCTGGGCAACATGGGTATGCCGCGCCGCTACGCCGACTACCTGCCCACCGACGGCTTCACCGCGTTCAACATCGTCTCCACGGTCGGGGCCTTCATCCTGGGCTTGTCCATGATCGTTTTCACCTGGAACGTCTTCAAGAGCTGGCGCTACGGCGAGGTCGTCACGGTCGACGACCCGTGGGGCTACGGCAACTCCCTGGAGTGGGCGACCAGCTGCCCGCCGCCGCGGCACAACTTCACCGAGCTGCCCCGGATCCGTTCGGAGCGTCCGGCTTTCGAGCTGCACTACCCGCACATGATCGATCGGCTGCGTGCCGAGGCGCACGTCGGCCGTCACCCCGGCGACGAGCTGTACGAGTCCGCACCGGCCTGATGGGCCCGATGGAGCAGCGGCGGCACCCGGTCGAGTCGAGGGGCCGCCGAGGGTGAGCGCGACCAAGGTGCCGGTGTTGATCACCGTCACCGGTGTCGATCAACCGGGCGTGACCTCGGCGCTGTTCGAGGTGCTGTCGCGCTACCGGGTCGAACTGCTCAACGTCGAGCAGGTGGTGGTCCGCGGCCGACTGACCCTGGGTGTGCTGGTCTCGGTGCCGTCCGCGGTGGCCGAGGGCGGCGCGTTGGCCGACGACGTCGCCGCCGCCATTCACGGTGTGGGACTTGACGTCACGATCGAACGCAGCGACGACGCGCCGATCATCGCTGCGCCGTCCACCCACCGGATCGTGGTGCTGGGCCGGCCGGTGGAAGCCACCGCGCTCGGAGCGCTGGCCCACGAGATCGCCGAGATCGGCGCCAACATCGACATGATCCGGGGCGTTTCGGACTATCCGGTGACCGGGTTGGAACTGCGGGTCTCGGTGCCGGTCGGCGCCGCTGGCCGGTTGCAGTCCGCGCTGAGCAGGGTCGCCGCGCAGCAACAAGTCGACGTGGCATTCCAGGATGCCAGCCTGTCGCGGCGGACCAAACGCCTGATCGTCTTCGATGTCGACTCCACCTTGATCCAGGGGGAGGTCATCGAGATGCTCGCGGAGCGCGCCGGTGCCGGGGATGCGGTCGCGGCGATCACCGAGGCCGCTATGCGCGGCGAGCTTGACTTCGCCGAGTCGCTGCATCATCGGGTGTCCACTCTCGCCGGCCTGCCCGTCGGCGTTGTCGACGAGGTGGCCGCGCAGATCGAGCTGACTCCCGGTGCCCGCACCACGGTGCGCACGCTTCGGCGGCTCGGCTTCAAATGCGGTGTGGTGTCCGGCGGTTTCCGCCAGGTGATCGAGCCGCTGGCGGCTGAACTGCAGCTGGACTTCGTCGCCGCCAACGAGTTGGAGATCCTCGACGGCAAGCTCACCGGCCGGGTGGTCGGGCCGGTGGTCGATCGGGCTGGTAAAGCCGAGGCGCTGCGGGAGTTCGCCGACCGAGCCGGCGTGCCGATGGAGCAGACCGTGGCGGTCGGCGACGGCGCCAACGACATCGACATGCTCTCCGCGGCGGGGCTGGGTGTGGCATTCAACGCCAAACCGGCGCTGCGCGAGGTCGCCGATGCATCGCTGAGCTACCCCTACCTGGACACGGTGCTGTTCCTGCTCGGTGTCACCCGTGCCGAGATCGAGGCCGCCGACGCACCCCGCCGGTACCGGCACCCCGGTCGGTCGGCGCGGGCCGGGCGTACGGCACGATAGGGCCGTGCCCGACGCCGGACGCCCCGCCCCTACGCCAGGGGCCGACCAGGATCTGTTGATCCACTTCGAGGGCGTCTCACTGTGCCGGGACGGGCGGACGCTGGTGGGGCCGCTGGACTGGTCGGTTGAACTCGACGAACGCTGGGTGATCATCGGACCCAACGGGGCCGGCAAGACGTCGCTGCTGCGGATCGCCGCCGCCACCGAACACCCCTCGTCGGGCGCGGCCTATGTGCTCGGTGAGCGCCTGGGTCGAGTCGACACCACCGAATTGCGGGCCAGGGTGGGTTTGAGCTCCTCGTCGCTGGCGCAGCGCATACCCGGCCAGGAAATGGTCCGCGACCTGGTTATCTCGGCGGGCTACGCGGTGCTGGGACGGTGGCGGGAACGTTACGAGGACGTCGATCACAACCGGGCGGTCGACTTGCTGGAAAGCCTGGGTGCCGAGCACCTGGCCGACCGGACCTACGGCACTTTGAGCGAGGGCGAACGCAAACGGGTGTTGATCGCCCGCGCCCTGATGACCGACCCCGAGCTGCTGCTGCTCGACGAACCTGCCGCCGGCCTGGACCTGGGCGGGCGCGAGGAACTTGTCGCCCGGCTGGGCGATCTGGCCGCCGACCCGGACGCCCCGGCGATCGTGCTGGTGACCCACCACGTCGAGGAGATCCCGGTCGGCTTCAGCCACTGCCTGCTGCTGGCCGAGGGCCGCGCGGTGGCCGCCGGCCTCCTCGCCGACGTACTGACCGCCGAGAACCTGTCGGCCGCATTCGGCCAGTCGATCTCGCTGGACGTCATCGACGGGCGCTACTTCGCTCGCCGGACCCGCACCCGAGCAGCCCACCGGAGGCGCGAATGAACGACCAGCAGACACCCCCGCTGCCGCCGCGGCCCGCCGCGACCGTGATGCTGCTGCGGGAGGCCACCAGCGGTGCCGGGGGCCTGGATGTGTTCCTGATGCGCCGCCACGCCGCGATGGAGTTCGCCGCCGGAGTGATGGTGTTCCCGGGGCGCTGGTGTGCGCGGCGGCACGCGAGACGTTCGAGGAATCCGGGGTGCTGTTCGCCGGCCCCGCCGCCGATTCGGAGCGGGTGGTCGCCGACGCGTCGGTCTATGCCGATTCCCGGCGTGCGCTGGCCGCGGGGGAGTTGTCTTTTGCCGACTTTCTGCGCACCGAGAAGCTGGTGCTGCACACCGAACTGCTGCGGCCGTGGGCGAACTGGGTGACGCCGGAGGCCGAGCGCACCCGCCGCTATGACACCTACTTCTTCGTGGCCGCACTGCCGGTCGGTCAGCGTGCCGACGGCGAGAACACCGAGTCGGATCGGGCCGGCTGGCTCACTCCCGAAGCCGCGATCGAAGACTTCTCGGCCGGGCGCAGTTTCCTGCTGCCGCCCACCTGGACCCAGCTGGATTCATTGGCCGGCCGTACCGTCGAGGCGGTGCTGGCGGTGGATCGCCAGATCGTGGTGGTGCAACCGAACCTGGCTCGCCGCGGCGACAATTGGGAGATCGAGTTCTTCAATTCCGAGCGCTACAACGCGGCACGCGGCAAGCGGTGGCCCGGGTGAGCGAGTTCGTATCGGTCCACACGTCCGCCGACGAGCCCGGGGTGGCCACCCTGGTGTTGTCGCGGGGGCCGACCAATGCCATGACCCGGCAGGTCTACCGGGAGATCGTCGAAGCTGCGGCCGAGGTGTCCGCACGGGACGACGTCGATGCCGTGGTGCTGTTCGGTGGGCATGAGATCTTCTGCGCCGGCGACGACGTGCCCGAACTGCGCACCCTGATCGCCGCCGAGGCCGAGGTGTTTGCCCGTCTCCGCCAGGACGCCGTGGCGGCGGTGGAGGTGATCGCCAAGCCGACCGTGGCGGCCGTCACCGGCTACGCGCTGGGCAGCGGTCTGGCGTTGGCGCTGGCCGCGGACTGGCGGGTCAGCGGTGACAACGTCAAGTTCGGGGCCACTGAGATCCTGGCCGGCCTGGTAGCCGACGGTGCCGGACTTGCCCGGTTGACCCGGGTGATCGGTGCCAGCCGCGCCAAGGAACTGGCCTACAGCGGACGGTTCTTCGATGCCGAGGAGGCGCTCGCCCTGGGGCTGGTCGAGGAGATGGTGGCCCCCGACGGGGTCTACGACGCGGCGATCGCCTGGGCGCGCCGCTTCGTCGGCTCCCCGCGATCGGCGCTGGCCGCGGCCAAGGCCTCGATCGATGCCGTCGCGACGCTGCGTCCGGTCGAGCGGGCCGCCGCCGCCCACCGCCGCTATGCCGAGGTGTTCGCCGCCGGCATCGGTGGTACCGCGGCCGCCCACTGAATCGCCCCACCGGCGCGTTTCGGGGCCGATAACGGCCCGTTTTCATTCTCTTATCAGCTAACGTACAGTTGCGCGGCGGAAACCCGTGGTCGACGCCGGCCTGGAAAGAGATCCTGAGATCTAGGAAGAGATCATGCAGCCATTTCCCGCCCGTCCCTGGACCACCGCGGTCGTCGCGCTCCTGGGCGCGGGTGCCGTCGCGGCCACTCCGCTGGTGACGCCGCTATCCGGCGCCGTCGCAATCGATGTCCTGCTCGCCGCCCAGGACATCACGATCGACCTGGTGCGACACGGTGAATCGGTAGACAACGTCGACGGCATTCTGGGAACGGTCCCGCCGGGGGCTGAGCTCACCGCGCTCGGGCAGCAGCAGGCGGCGGCAGTGGCTCCGCTGATCGCCGCTGAATTCCCGGGTGGGATCGCCGGTATCTACGCATCGGAGTTCATTCGTGCGCAGCACACCGCGCAGCCGCTCGCCGATCTTCTGGACAAGGACATCACCGTCCTTCCCGGCCTCAACGAAATCAATGCGGGCTGGTTCGACGGCCAACACCTCAATGTTCTCACCGAGATCGCCTACGCCTTACCGACGTTTATGTGGGTCATGGGTCAGTACTGGGTGCCCATGCTGGGATCCACCGTCGACCCCAACGGGGCGGCGTTCGACGACCGCGTCACCGACGCGATCGAAACCATCTACGGCAACACTGTCTCCGACTCGAACAACCCGCCGACCGACGTGGCGTTCGCGCACGCCGGGATGATCGCGATCTGGACGTTGATGAACGTCAAGAACCCCGACTTCGGGCTGGTCATCAACGAGTTGCTGGACACTCACAGCCCGCTGGCCAACACCGGGCAGGTCGTCATCGAGGGCAACCCCACCGACGGCTGGACGCTGGTCAGCTGGCAAGGTCACCCGGTATCGGCCACGCCGGACCTGCTCACCGGGCTCTTCGTAGACTGGCGGGACTTGAACACCGCGCCGCAGATCGCCACCTGGCACGTTCTCGAGGCGCTGCAGGGCGGTGACCAGGCCGCGATCTCGGCGGCGCTGCAGACCGGGTTCGATCAGGTCCTGACGGCCTTCGCCACGTTCCCGCAAGCCGTCATCGACACCATCACCAACGCGCTGAGCGGTTAGCACGCGACGGGCCGAATTCAGCGAGTCATGCATTGACATAGGAAAAACATCAAGTTACCTTCAGCGAAGGCTTTGCGCTACGCGTCGTAGCGTAACTGAAAGTAGGGACTCGCCGAAGGAGAAGGTCATGCACCACACCCGCCCCTGGATCACCACCGGAGTCGCCGTGATCGGCGCCAGCCTCGTGGCCGTCACCCCGGTGGCTCCGATAGCCCGACCGCTGTCGCCGGTCGCCCTGTCCAAGATCCAGCTGACCGCCACCGACATGATCCTCGACCTGGTGCGCCACGGCCAGTCCGAAGACAATGTGCACGGCATCATCGGCACGGTGCCGCCGGGTGCGCCGCTCACCGACGAGGGCGCCGCGCAGGCCGCCTACCTGGCCGACTCCAGCAATCCGCAGCATCTCGCCGATCCGAGCTTCTACGACGGGATCTATGCGTCGGAGTTAATCCGGACCCAGCAGACCGCGGAGCACTGGCTGACTGCGGCCGGTGCCCCGGACACACCGGTGACGGACCTGTCGGGGCTCAACGAGCTCAATGCCGGCATCTTCGAGGGCGCGTCGGAGTCCAACCGGCTGGTTGCTCTGATGTATCTGGTAGCGCCGTTGTCGTGGATCTTCGGGCAATACTGGGTGCCCCAGTTGGGCTCGACGATCGACCCGAACGGGATGGCCTTCGACGACCGGTACTCCGACGCCGTCGACCAGATCTACAACAACGGCGGCGCTGTCGGAGAAGACGGAAACCTGCACGACGTGGCGTTCTCCCACGCGGCGGCGATCACCACCTGGGTGATGATGAACGTCAAGAACCCCGACTTCGAGCTCTACTTCAAGTCGCTGCTGCAGGGACTGCTGCCCAACACCGGCCAGGTTGTGGTCGAGGGCAACCCGACCGACGGCTGGACCTTGGTCAGTTGGAATGGGCACCACGTAGCGGAGAACCCGGGGCTGCTCACCGGGCTGTTCGTCGACTTCCGCGACGTGATGGTCGCGCCTCAGCTGGCGAGCTGGCACATCATGGAAGCACTCCAGGGTGGGAACCCGGCCGATATCAGCGCCGCGCTGCAGACCGGCTTCCATGACGTGCTCGGGGCATTCGCCGCGTTCCCGCAGTCGGTGATCGACACCATCACCGGATCTCTGGGCGACGCCGCCAGTGGCAGCGCCCAGGCGACCGGCGACGCGCTCGGTGACGCGCTGGCGTCCATCGCGATCTGAGTCCGAGCAGCCGCGAAGCCGGGTGTGGCGCCCCTCGCCACGCCCGGCTTCGTCGCTCGCAATCCCCGTTAGGACACCCTGATCGATTCCCACTAGGCTGACCCACCATGACCGGTACGGACCCGACGCCGAATCCGCACGCCACCGCCGAGCAGGTGGAGGCCGCCCGGCTCGACAGCAAGCTCGCCCAGGTGCTCTACCACGACTGGGAAGCCGAGCAGTACGACGAGAAGTGGTCGATCTCCTACGACGAGCGCTGTATCGACTACGCCCGCGGCCGCTTCGACGTCATCGTGCCCGCTGCCGGCCGAGACGATCTGCCCTATGAGCGTGCGCTCGAGCTGGGCTGCGGCACCGGGTTCTTCCTGCTCAACCTGATGCAGTCCGGTGTGGCACGACGAGGATCGGTCACCGACCTGTCACCCGGCATGGTCAAAGTCGCCACCCGCAACGGCAAGAGCCTCGGCCTGGACGTCGACGGTCGCGTCGCCGACGCCGAGGGCATCCCGTACGAGGACAACACCTTCGATCTGGTGGTCGGCCATGCGGTGCTGCACCACATCCCCGACGTCGAACTGTCGCTGCGCGAGGTGATCCGGGTGCTCAAGCCCGGCGGCCGGTTCGTCTTCGCCGGCGAACCCACCACCGTCGGCAACTTCTACGCCCGCCGGCTGGCCGACCTGACCTGGAAGACCACGGTCGCCGCGATGAAGCTGCCCGGAATGGGCTCCTGGCGCCGGCCGCAGGAAGAGCTCGACGAGAATTCGCGGGCGGCTGCCCTGGAATGGATCGTCGACCTGCACACCTTCGAGCCGAGTGATCTGGAACGGATGGCGACCAACGCCGGAGCCGTGGACGTGCGCACCGCCAGCGAAGAGTTCACCGCCGCCATGCTGGGCTGGCCGGTCCGCACCTTCGAGTCGACGGTGCCGCCGGGCAAGCTCGGTTGGGGCTGGGCGCGGTTCGCCTTCCGCAGCTGGACGGCCCTGAGCTGGGTGGACTCCAACCTGCTGAGCCGCGTGGTGCCGAAGGGCTGGTTCTACAACGTGATGGTCACCGGGGTCAAACCGTCCTAGAGTTTCGCGCCGACGATGTCGCCTACCTGAGCTCGACGGCCGGTACCGCCGCCCTGGCCGAGGTCGCCGGCTTCGCGCTGACCGACGCCACCCGCGTCGCCGACATCGCCGCACTGCGCGGCCGCTTCGGCGACCGGACACCCGCACTGGTCGAGACCGTGCTCTTGCGCCGGCGTGCCGCCGCCAAGCTGGCCGAGCTGCCCGGGACGTCGCAGTGGCTGTTCACCGACGAGGCACTGCAGCAGGCCAGCGCCGCACCGGTCGCGCGGCACCGGGCGCGCCGGATCGCAGCGGCCGCGCCGCACGGCGCCGTGCATGACGTGACCTGCTCGGTCGGCACCGAGCTGGCGGCGCTGTCGGAGGTGTGCGAGCGCGTGCTGGGCAGCGACCTCGACCCGGTACGGCTGGCGATGGCGTGCCACAACCTGGGCGGGGCGGCAGTGGTGCGGGCCGACGCGCTGGCGCCGGTCAGTCGCGGCACGGTGGTGCTGGCCGACCCGGGTCGCCGCGGCGGCGGCCGACGACGCTTCGACCCCGCCGACTACCAGCCTGCCCTGGACCGGCTGCTGGACGTCTACGCAGACCGTGACATCGTCGTAAAAGTCGCTCCGGGAATCGATTTCGGGAAGGTTGAACTGCTCGGCTTCGATGGCGAGATCGAAGTCACCTCGTGGCGTGCCTCGGTACGGGAAGCCTGCCTGTGGTCACCCGGTTTGGCTGGGCCCGGGGTGCGCCGACGGGCCACGATCCTGGACCGCGACGAGCAGATCACCGACGCGGACCCGGCCGACTGCGACGTGCGCCCGGCCGGGCGGTGGATCGTCGACCCCGACGGCGCGGTGGTGCGGGCCGGACTGGTCCGTCACTACGGTGCCCGACACGGGTTGTGGCAGCTCGACCCCGATATCGCTTACCTGTCCGGCGACGAACTGCCGGACGGGATGCGCGGATTCGAGGTGCTCGAGACCCTGGCCTACAGCGAGAAGCGGCTGCGCCAGGTTCTGACGGCACACGACTGCGGCAGCCTGGAAATCCTGGTTCGGGGCGTGCGGGAAGTGCAGGCCGACCCCGACGGCCTGCGCCGCCGCTTACGGCTGCGCGGGAGTCTGGCCCTCTCGGTCGTGATCACCCGGATCGGGACGGATGCCGCGGCGCGGGCCATTGCGTTCGTCTGCCGTCCGTCCCGCTGAGCGGCCCGGTAGGCTTACGGCTTCAGGTCATTCCTGCTTGCTGCGGCAAGGCGAGACAAAGCGAGACGAACCGACAATGCGCATTCTGGTTGCCGCCCTCGTGGCGGGCGGTGCAGTAAGCAGCTGGCTGGGCATGACGGGCATGCCCTCGGTGGCTGCCGTGTCGCCCTGCGCCGAGCTGGGCGGGACGCTCGAATCCGGGCAATGCCACGTTCACGCCTCGACCGCCAGCTACACCCTGGACATGAAATTCCCGGTCGACTACCCCGACCAGCAGACCCTGACCGACTACCTGGTGCAGAACCGCGACGGATTCCTGACCGTGGCCAAGTCGCCCGGGTCGCGCGACATGCCCTATGAAATGGACGCCACCTCCGAGCAGCACCGTTCCGGCCAGGCGCCCAAGGGAACGCAAAGCGTCGTGCTCAAGATCTTCCAGGACCTCGGCGGCCCGCAGCCGTCCACCTGGTACCAGTCCTTCAACTACGACCTGGCCACCCGCAAGCCGATCACCTTCGAGACCCTGTTCGCGCCCAACAGCAAGCCGCTGGAGGCCATCTTTCCGGTGGTCCAGCGCGATCTCGAGCGCCAGACCGGCGTGCCGGCGATCCTGATCTCGTCGGGTTCGGGAATGGATCCGTCGCACTACCAGAACTTCGCCATCACCAACGACGAGGTGATCTTCTACTTCGCCCCCGGCGAGCTGCTGCCGATGAGCGCGGGCGCCACCTCGGTGAAGGTGCCGCGCACGGCGATCCCGGCGCTGGCGATCTGAATTACCGCATCTGCAGGGCAGCCCGCTGTTGAGTTGTCAATGATCGTGTTCAGTTGTGGGACATGTGATGTCTTGCCCGGTTATGCCGCGGTGGGCAGATTCGTCAGGGTGCGGCGTGCTTGTGAGCGCAGGTGTTGGGGCTGGCGGTCGGGGTGTGCCGGGTCCGGTGGCGGGATGAACCAGGGGTGGCGGTCGGTGCCGAGGTAGACCTGCCAGTTGCTGTGGTGAATCCGGGTGTGGTGGCGTCGGCATAGCAGAACGCCGTTGTCGAGGCTGGTCACTCCGTTGTCGGTCCACGCGCGGATGTGGTGGGCGTCGCACCATGACACCGGTTTTCCGCATCCGGGGAAGGCGCATCCGCCGTCGCGGACGGTCAGGGCTTTGCGGATCTTGGGGGGAAACAATCGTTGGCTGCGGCCGACGTCTAAGGGTGCGCCGTTGCCGTCGAGGTGCACGGAGTCGAGGGTGCAGTCGCAGGAGACCAGATCGGCGGTCAGGGTGCTGACCGGGCCGGTGAATCCCAACATATCCACTGCCGGCTCTGTTCGTGGCGTCGCGGCGGCGTGCTGGGTAGAGGTGGGAGGCCGGATCAGGGTGACGTGTGGCAGTACCCCGCCGGAGGCCGGGCGAGACGATCCGGATAGGTAGTGGCGTATCAGTTGGCCGAAGCCGTCGGCGCGGCGTCGGGCTGCCGGCCGCGGGTCCGGGGATCCGTCCGGGGCCGGCACCGGACGGCATAACGGGTCCAGCGCCGCCTGCAGTTCCTCTCCGGTCAGCACATCGAGGTCGAAACTTCCCGTGATCCGGCCGTCGTCGCCCGGGATCAGTGTCATCTCGTTGAGTTCGGTGTTCTCGGCCACCGGCACCGTATCGTCGGGTGGTGTGGCCGGCGCCGTGGCGATGGCGATGGCCCGGGCTTTGTTGTTCACCGCGGCCGGGGTGGTCTGGACCATCAGTTTCGTGACCACTTGGGCCAGCTCGGCGTCGGACAATGGGACCCGATTGGTGATGTGTGTGATCCCCTTGCCGATCGCGTCGGCGAACTCGATCCCCACGGCGCCCAGGCGTTGGGCCCGGGTGAGGGCCGGCAGCAGGTGGGCGGCTCGGCCCACCCGCGCTGACCGGTATGCCGGGGCCGGGGCGACACCGAGGCCGGTCAGCAGGCCAGCGCCGGAGCGCAGGTGCTTGCGCGCGGGGATGCCGAGGCGTTCGGAGGCCGCAACCGCCGAGGCGATCACATGGTCGAGAAGATTACGCAGGGTGACCGCGGCATCCAGGACTGCCAGAAGCGGGGGCTCATCGAGCACCCGGCGGGGGGCGTCGAGCAGATGAAACAGGGTCCGCGCGCCGTCATCGTCGGGAACGGGGGCAGGACTCAGGGCGTCGATCAGCTGATTGACGAACGCATCGAGATCGGGGTGGCCATCAACAGTGCCAGAACTCCCCGAAGGGGCAGGCAGCGTGTCCGCGGCGGGGGGAGGCGGGGTGACGTGAGCAAGCTCGGGCGATGGCGCGGCACCGGCTGCGTCGGCCTCTCGTCGCGAGAGTAAATCGAACATATGTTCGATCATACTCGTTTATTGGAACTCCGCAACCCCCCCAGCGGCGGCACGGTCAATGCCTCCGGACCTGGACGCGTAACCGAACAATGAGGTCTCCGACTGCCATGCTGTTAGACCGTCATCGGTTGCGATCCGATCATTCGACGAGGTCATCGTGTGGCGGCTGAATGGCATGGTTGTGAGCGACGGGCGGCCGATTCGGTGGGTCGCCGTGCCAGGGCAGCGCTGACAGTTGCCGCACACTGCGCCGGCCGCCGAAGGCCCGCAGCGCATCGAAATCGGAGAGCTCGATCGCCAGCTGATCGGTCGCGGTATCGGGATCGCCGAGTCGCACCGTACCGATCGACGGGGTGGTGAGCCGCATGGCAACTCGGCCGGCGCCCCGGAAGGCCAGGTCATACATCGTCGTCAAGAATCCGAGCGCGACCTGGTAGCCCAGGTCAGCGGTCCGCGAGCCCGGTTCACCCAACGCGCCGCGAATGTCGTGTTCGTGGGTGAGGACGTCGAAAATGAGCTGCCCGGCGGCCAGTTCCGGGGTGGCCTGGGCCAGTTGTGTCGCCACCGGGTCGACCGACTCGCCCCACAAGTCCAGCAGCTCGTCGATACTGTGCCGGCCCAGGCGCTCGATCTGCGCCTGGGTCCATGCCGGCGATGCCACACCGTCCAGGTTGGCGACGACCACATCTTGGGCGACGCCAACCAGGTGGGCGACCGTCTGGCCGACGGTCCAGTCGGGGCAGGCCGGCACCGCCAGCTCGGCGACCTCAGCACGGCCGCGAAGCAGCGCATCGATGCGTCCGTAGATGAGGTGGTACGCCGTCGCAGCATCAGAGCAGGGCAGAAGTCGGGGAGCCGCTTCGTCGTCGGGGTTTCTGGAGTCCATGGCGAGCGACCGTACTGCAAAAATAAGAAAAGTAAATGTACTCTAAAGTAACGCTAAATCCGGCACGGGCTGGCGGGGGGTTGACGTCGGGGCTGGACGCTGATTCGCGCTAGGCGGGGGCGAAGCTGAACACCTGACCGGCACTGGTGGCCACCACTACCCGCCGGTCGCGGCCGACTGCCACGCCGACCGGAAACCCGCGTGACTCGGGCAGCGGATAGCTGTTGATGGTGTGGCCGTCGGCCGGGTCGAACACCAGCAACGACAAGCCGGCCGGGCCCACACTGGTGCCGGCGGCAACGGTGTAGCCGACCTTTCCGGCCAGGCTCGAGGAGGACAGCGGAGCGGCGTCCTCGCGGCGCCACAGTTGCTCGGCGTGCTCGCCGCGGTCGGCGAAGGCCACCAGCTCGGTGTCCGGGCCGCCGCCTGACACGATCAACCCGTCGGGCGTCACCGCCGGTGGGGTTTGCGCCAGGAACTTCAGCGGCACCGACCATTTGGTCTTGCCGTCGGCGGCGTCGATCGCCCACAGCCGTTGGTCGCGCCCGTTGACGTAGACGGTCGAACCATCGGCGGACAGCACCGGGCTGGACAGCACCCCGGCGGCGACGGCGTCGCTGGTCCACTCCTGGGTGAGCAGCGGGGTGCCGCCCCGGTGATATTTGAGGCCGACCAGTACGGCCTCCTTGGCGCCCGGCTGCCACAGGTTCACCACCACGGTGTTGCTCGCCGGGGAGAACGCGGGGGCGGCGGCCACCGGGCAGTCCGGTCGGGCGGGGGCGCAGTCGGACAGTCCGCGGCGATAGTCGGTCGGGTCGACGCCGTCCACCAGGTCCAGCGGGGTGCCGACGACGGTGCCGCGGTGGGTGTCGAAAACCAGCACCTGACCCAGGTGTGTTACCACCAGCAGCAGGCCGTCACCGAGGATTCGCGGTGTCGAGGGCATCCCGATCACCGGTGCGCGCCAGCGGATCCACTGCGTGGGCGGAAACGACAGCATGGCACCCGGCTGGCCGACGTAGACGTTGTCGAAACCGTCGAAGAGCGCGCCGAAGAACCCGCCGCCCTGATGCAACCGGGTGCACCAGCGTTGGCGGCCGTGGTCGGCGTTCTCCCACTGCATCAACGAGCAGCCGGCCTCGGTCTGGGCGTTGAGCATCATCCAGCCGTTGGCGCCCAGCGCGGGCCCGGCGCCCAATTCGCCCTTGACCGAGCGCACCCAGTCCAGTTGCAGGTCCCTGGCCCCCGCCGTGGCGGTGAAGCTGCTGTTGGCGGCGTCGGCGTAGGGGGCGGGCCAGCCCGGTGCGGGGGCGGCATCCACCCACGAATCGGTGTTGGCGCAACCGCCCAGAAGCCCTGCCACCGCCAGCATTGCGATTCCGGCCAGGACCCCACGTCGCCGCAACACAGTGGCAATCCCCAATCCTCGGCCGGGTGTGGTGAACGAGTCCAGGTGAGGGTAGCGCGTGGCGGGAGTCCGCTCGCGTAGGCTTTCCGGCCATGACGACCATGTGGGGCGCTCCGATCCACAAGCGCTGGCGGGGTTCGCGGCTGCGCGATCCGCGCCAGGCCAAATTCCTCACGCTGGCCTCGCTGCGCTGGGTGCTGGCCAATCGGGCCTACACACCCTGGTATCTGGTGCGCTACTGGCGGCTGCTGAAGTTCAAGCTGGCCAACCCGCACATCGTCACCCGCGGCATGGTCTTTCTGGGCAAGGGAGTGGAGATCCAGGCCACCCCGGAGATGTCGTACATGGAGATCGGCCGGTGGGTGCACATCGGCGACAAGAACACCATCCGGGCGCACGAAGGCTCCCTGCGATTCGGCGACAAAGTGGTGCTGGGCCGTGACAACGTCATCAACACCTATCTCGACATCGAGCTCGGGGATTCGGTGCTGATGGCCGACTGGTGCTACGTCTGCGACTTCGACCACAAGATGGACGACATCAACGTGCCGATCAAAGACCAGGGCATCATCAAGAGCCCGGTGCGGATCGGGCCGGACACCTGGATCGCGGCCAAGGTCACCATCCTGCGCGACACCAGCATCGGCCGGGGCTGTGTCCTGGGCGCTCACGCCGTGGTCAAGGGCGTCATCCCGGACTACTCCATCGCGGTGGGGGCGCCGGCCAAGGTGGTCAAGAATCGCAAACTGGCCTGGGAGACCTCGGCCGCCGAGCGGGCCGAGCTGGCCGCGGCGCTGGCCGACATCGAGCGCAAGAAGGCCGCGCACTGACGGCCGAGTAGTTCTTTGACAAAATTTGTCATGGGTCATTGGCATTTCTCGATGGGCACCATGAACATCTCGCTACCCGATTCACTCAAAGAATTCGTGGAACGGTATCGGTTCTCCCCGCTACGGCTACGAGCTCGATGTTCCGGGCTTAGGTGGAAAGACCTTGGAACACTTCCCGTTTACCGTTACGTACATCGAGCGCGGCGCCCATATCGATGTTCTGCGTGTCCTGCATCAGCGTCGTGACATTCCCGAACTGTTGCGCGAACCTGATCAGGACTAGTGTGTCTCGATCGCCAGACGGCCGCCGACGTATCCGGGCCGAGCATTCACCCCTGCTCGGAGTTCTCAGCCGAACTCAAGGAGCGTATAGGCGCCCCGAAAGTTCTTCGTGGGTCCCCACTGCCAGAAGGCCGGAAACAACGTTCCGAAGAACAGGCCGCGCCCCTTCGGCATCGGCACATCGTGCACGGCGCTGATACCCGGCACCGTCCCGGTCAGTCCGGCGAGCTGACGCGCCGACAGGCTGAACGGCATCGGGGGCACGCGATAGTGCCTGGATGAACGCATCCCGCGTGGAGCCAGTCTCTTGACGAGCGTCGGTGGGACATCGAAGAACATCTGACCGCCGGGGAAACGATCGGCGCACGCCGCGATCAGGTCCATCGCCTGGCGCGGTTGCAAATACATCAGCAGGCCTTCGGCGGTGATGAAGACGCCGGCGCTGGAGTCGACGTGTGCCATCCAGCTGTAGTCCAACGCCGACTGCGCGAGATTGGTGATGCGCGGTGACGTTGGCAGCAACTGTTCGCGAAGCCGCATCACAGGCTCCAAATCCACTGATAACCAATTGAATCGCGGATCTGTCAAAGCAGCGTTCAAGCGCCAGAAGCTGGTTTGGAAGCCCTCGGCAAGCGCGACAACCGTCGCATCAGGGCGCTCCTGCAGATAGGTCGTCGCGCATCGATCAACGGCCAGTGACCGCAACGCCATCTCCTGGCCGCGACGTCCGAACTTGTCGAAGTCGAAGGCGATGGACCCGACGAGTCGAATCGCCTCCGGATCATCGATGATGGCGTCGGAGTGCGTCGCTTGATATGCCCGTCCGTTGAGCGTCATCAGGGCGGTTTCCGAAACTCCATTCAGCGCACTGGCGTCGACTTTGGATTCGGCTGGACGGTCCATCGCGCCCATGGTAGTCGGAGAACACCGTTGGGCCGGCCTGTCCCGATCAGGGCTTCAGTGCGGGCAGCACCCGCTCGACCAGCAGCCGCAGGCTCTCCCAGCCCTCGTCGAGCGGCAGCCCGCCGATCAACGGGTGCAGGGTCACCCCGGTGCGGCCGGCGCGACACTGCGCTATCAGGTCTTCTGGGGTCAGCACTTCGACCTTGGCCGACGTGCGCAGCTCGGCGATCGTGGCGGCTGGGCTCTCGTTGGGGCGAGGCACTCCCGGCACCGCCCACGAGGAGTATTCGGTTGCCTCGTGCAGGAAATGGTCGCTGCAGCGGGCCCACGTCGCCTCCGGGTCGGTGGTCAGATGCGTGACGGTGTTGCCGTTTTCGGGACAGAACACAAATCCCTGTTTGCCGTTGCGCGCCAGTTCATCCCGATACACCGCTTCGATTTCCCGAACCGGGCCGCCCGGCGAGCTGCCGCGGCGCTCATCCCGCCGATGAAGAACACCGGATGCGGTTTGGAATACGGCTTGGGCGTCACATCGATCAACTGGCCGTGGTACCCAAACGGCTCGTCGCGCCAGGCTTTGAGCAGCACGTCGAGACATTCGTCCATCAACCGCCCACGCCGCCGGAAGTCCTTACCGACGGCGTGATATTCCTCTGGGCGGTAACCGATTCCGGCTACGAAACTGACTCGTCCAGCGGACAGCTGATCGAGAACCGCAATGTCCTCGGCAAGACGCACCGGGTCATACAGCGGCACCAGCAGCGCATTGATGCTGATGCGGATGCTCGTCGTGCGGCCCGCGACGGCCGCGGCCAGCAACAGGGGGGTGGGCAGCCATCCGGTAGCCGCGAGATGATGCTCTTCGCAGCCGACGGCGGTGACGCCATGGGCGTCGGCGTAGGACGCCATCTCCAGCGCCGCCCGATACCGGTCGGCATTCCCGGCGCCGGGGACGTTGGTCATGTTCAGGCGCAGCGCGCTCAATAATGCCATGGGACGGACCGGTCACCTCCTGGGCGACACCGTAGCGCATGACGAGATCCGGCGATTCATAACGCCGCTGATCGCCGTACCACCCGATATCGATGTGCTGCAACGGGTTATCACGCACCGGCCGAGGTATTCGGCGTCGCCGTAGGCGCGAAGAAGGCGCGCAACGCAGCTGCCTCGCCGTCGATCTCGACCAGCGCGGCGACATCATCGAGCGACAACACGCCTGCCGCGAGCCCGAGGGCGAGAGGCGCCTCGGTGTGCAGCACCGCGTCGAGGTCACGCCCGTCGGGCGGCTCGGCCTCGATGCCAGACCCGGTGGCTCGCAACTGCACCATCAGGCCGTCCACGGCGATCCCCACCACCGCGGTCCGATCCGCCGGCACGCGGCCGGCGAACAGCGCCGGAAGTGCGACGAACAGCCATTCGGAACGGAACTCGTCGCCCTGGGGTCCGCGGATCATCAGCGGCGTCGACCAGCGGACCAGGGCGTAGATGGGTTCCCGGAGTTGTTCACCCCAGGCGGTGAGCGCGTAGGCGACCGCGCCGCCGGACAATCGCCGCTCGACCACGCCGGCGGTCTCCAGATCGCGGAGCCGGTCGGTGAGCAGGTTGGTCGCGATGCCGGACAGCCCGTCGCGCAGTTCGCCGTAGCGGGCGGGGCCCAGTAGGAGCTGGCGGACGATCAACAGGTTCCAGCGGTCACCCACCACATCCAGGGCCCGGGCCAGCCCGCAGTACTGGCCGTAGTCTCGACTCATCATCACCTACTTGTTAATCTAAACCAAAGGTGATTATATCAAGTCAACGAAGGGAACGGCATGACTGTTGCGCAGCGACCCGCTTGGGTCGACGACCAGATGTTGCCGTTTCAGAGCCGGTTCGTCGACGTCGGCGGGAATCTCGTCCATTCGATGCTGATCATCTGGGGCGACGGTGATTTCGCGTTCGGGGACAACGAACTGCGGCGCTGGGAACAGGCCCTCACAGATCAGCAGACCGTGATCGGCAACGGCGCCGGCCATTTCGTCCCCTCCGATGCCTCCGAGCATTTCGTGGCGGCGATCCGCGACTGGCACACACCGTCGGGGCCATAGTGGCTTACGACGCGCAACTGGCGGCGAGGGTGCGGGAGATCTTCGCCGCCGGCGGCCCGCCGGTCTTTGAGAAGGCGATGTTCGGGGGCTTGGCATTTATGGTCGCCGGCAAGATCGCGGTCGCCGCCATGGCCGACGGCCTGCTGGTGCGCGTCGGCGCTCAACGCGCCGAAAAGCTGCTGAAAACCACTGCCGCGCAGCACATGGCGATGGGCGGGCGGACCATGCGGGGCTGGGTCCACATCGACGGCGAACACCTGCGTTCCCCGCGTCGGCTCAGCTACTGGATCGACATCGGAATCGCTTCCGCGACAGGCGCTTAGAGTGAGACTGCTGCGCCGCGGCCGCCTAACACAACGTGGGTGGATTCGCGGTAATGGTCACCATTCACCGAACTGGTGACGCCACTTTGTCCGGGCTCGAGCACCGCGTCGCCGGGGTAGGCAGGCCGAGGGGAGAGGAAGGGGATCGCTACCCGAACACCCTGGGCATCCAACACCGCCGGACGAACCGACATCGTCGCCGGATCGATCGGAACCGCAGCCACGAGCGACGATGCGGTCGCCGTCGCCCGCTTGGTCTCCACCAAGATCGTCTCCACCGAGTGATCGACCCGGACATTGGTTGGCGAATCGATGTGCGGCTGGGTTTCCTGGTGGCGGTTATCAGCCGAGCCGTCAACGCGGCTCTGATGATCACGCAGCGTCAATGCGGTCCGCGATAGCTTGCACCACTTCATTCGATATCCGCTCTGAGTCGGAGAAGTGCTGGACGGACACATCGATCAATACCGACGCCTTCCAGCGATACGTTACGCGGCAGACCTCGAAACAGACGGCGACGGTCGACGGGTCCGGCCGTTGCAGCGTGAATCCGTACCCATCAGCATGGAGCGCAGAACATGCTGCCAGGTCGGACACGATGCCCTCGAAAGCGTGTTGCGCGGCAACAGCATCCGCGTAGACGCCAACCGCTTGCTTGACGCCGCGGTTGCTGGCGCCGCTGAACCTGACAGAATGGAATTGCTTCCACCCGTCGCCAAACGCGGCCTGCTGATTAAAGACGACGCGACATGCAGTTGGCGCATCGGCGTCGAGATTGTCCGGCCTACTCGCGTCGAACCGCGGGTCGGCAGTGAGGTCATCGAAGCCGGTGATGCGGCGGACATCTGCGACGCCGATAGTCAGATCGCCGGCGTCAATCGATGCAGATGGTGTCGCGTTCGCGGTGACACCGCTTCCGTGGCTGTTGCAGCCGGCCAGAGCAACGAGTGCAGCGCAAACTGCGACAGTAACAGAGGTGGTTCGACTCGAGGGGGCTCGCATTTTCCGGGCGCCTACTCTCCTAGTCTCCGATGTGAACTGATCGATGCTGCCAATTGATGTCAAATGGACTGACCTCCACGGGCTCCCCCGACTGATGGGCTTGGACAACCAACCCGTTCCCGGCATACACCGCCACGTGCTCCGAGTGGCCGGGTGACCCGAAATAGATCAAGTCGCCAGGTTTGAGTTCAGCATCGGAGACGACCTTGCCGCCGCCGCCCGGAGTCGTCAACGCCCCATACTGTCCGACAGTGTTGCCGAGATTGCCTTTGCTGATGTCTAGCCCGCCATGGCCTTCGGAGGCAGCGAATCGTGCCAGGCCAGCACAGTCAAAGCCGATGCGATTGCCGTCCTGGAACGTTTCCGACCTGTCACCCTTCTCGGGCCAGCCACGCGAGGCCCCGGTGGTACCTTCGAGGTGCCCACCACCCCAGGCATACGAGACACCTTGCTGTTTGGCAGCAGCGTCAACAGTTTTCAGGCCGGGGTCCGATACGGCATCCGGGTTCGGTAATACCATGCCCGGAGTAATTGTGCCACTAGACGCCCCGCTCCTTTGTGATAAGTAATCCTGCCAGGCCTTATCACGAGCCGGGCCGGGCCCACCTGTATAGCCCGGAGGGTTGTCAGCCAACGTCACCTTGTCCGACGACCCGGGAGGCACCTGCATACTCGGAGAGTCGGCTGGGGAACCGGCCAGCGTCGGCGACTGTCCACTCTGGTATCCCGGATCTCCCGCGTGCGGTCCGGGAACGGTATTCGGAGTCGCACGCGCCGAAGGTAATTGGTGTCCCTGGGCATTGACTTTGGTGTCACCGACCACGGCGCGGATAGCGGTGGCCAGGTCACGGTCGGTCCGGTCGGCCTCGGCCATCAGTGTGGTCAGCCGGCGCTGCAGGGTGTCGAAGGTGCTGCGCCGCTCGGAGCTGACCTGCCCGCTGAGTTGCCCGGTCGGGCTGATCGACCAATTGTTGCTGGCTGCCATCGATTTGATCGACGACCATTCGGTCTTGCAGGCCGCTACCTCATTGCGGGCGTTGTAGAACGCGGTGGCGATCGCCGTCGCGTCGGCCTGATCATCGTCGATGTCGGCGCGGTGGCGACCCAAGTCCAGCCGAAACGCATCCCCGGACTTGCCCTGCCAGTCCCGCAGTTGGTCACCGGAATCACCGAGCGCCGCACCGAAATCAGCCTTACGGGCCGCACGCTCGGTGGCGATCTCGAACACCGTGTCCAGGATCTGCAGATCCCACTTCTCAATACCGTCGGTGGTGATCGCCATCGGCTACGACCCGCCCGATCCCCGGGCAGTCAGCGCGGCGAACATCCGGGCGTGCTCGTCCTCCATTGCCATGAAATGGCGGCCACCGTCGCGCATCGCCGCAGCCAACCCAGACACCCGAGCATGCAACCGCGCATCGGTGGCCTCCCAGTGCGCACTCAACTGCGTCAGCGCTACCGCGGACTGACCCGCCCACGCCGTGGCACACTCCTGCAGCCACCCGGCATGACGGCCCGCGAACCTGCACGCCACATCGGTAACCTCACCCACCCGAACACCCTGGGCATCCAACACCGCCGGACGAACCGAAATCGTCGCCGGATCGATCGGAACCGCAGCCACACCCACACCCCTGTTGATACGCCAGGCAGAAAGCTAACAACAGACCGGTAAGTCACGCAAAAGAACGGGGCCGTGCCGTCCAGCTACTCGGCCACCGACGGCACCGCGGTCCGGCACGGCGCGAACTCCTCGACAGCCCGGGGGGTGCCGCAGCTGCACAGGATCGCGGCGCGACTTGTCATCTTGCCGGGCCTACCGGTCCGGCAGCGCGTGCTCGATGATCGGCCGACGCGGCTGCGGTTCCCGCTCGCGGCGCTTGGCGGCCAGGTACACCTGGGCGGTCTGATCGGCGACGGTGTGCCAGTCGAAGTCGGCGGACAGCCGGTCCCGGGCGGCCACGGCGCGGCGCTGGGCGGCGGCGGGGTCGTCGAGCACGCTGCACACCGCGGAGGCCAGGGCGGGCACGTCGCGCGGCGGGCAGGACACGCCGGTTTCGCCGTCGATCACGGCCTCGCCCAGCCCGCCCACGCCTGCTACCACCAGCGGGGTTCCGGCAGCAGCGGCCTCCAGTGCCGCTAAACCGAACGGCTCGTAGTGGCTGGGCAGCACCGCGGCGTCGGCCCGGTGTAGCAATGCCAGCAATTCCTCGTGGTCCAGCCGCCCGACGAACCGGGTCGCCTTGAGTACCCGGTGCTTTCGGGCGCACTCGATCAGCCAGTCCTGCTGGGTGCCGTCGCCGGCGATGGTCAGCGTAGTTCCCGGGTGGGCGCGCCGGATCCGCGGCAACGCCGCGATGGCGTCGTGCACGCCCTTCTCGTATTCCAGCCGGCCGACGAACGCCAGCTCCGGCGGCCCGGTGCGCGGCCGGCGATGCTCGAAAGGCCAACGGGCCGCGTCGATCCCGTTGCGGATCACGGTGGTCTCGGCCAGCCCGGGGCCGAACAGGTCGCTGATCTCGTCGCGCATGGAGGCCGAACAGGTGATCAGCGAATCGGATTCACGCACCAGCCACGATTCCACCGCGTGCACCTGGCGGCTCAGTGCGCCCGACACCCAGCCGGAGTGCCGGCCGGCCTCGGTGGCGTGAATCGTGGAAACCAAAGGGACATCATAGAATTCGGCCAGTGCGATCGCCGGGTGCGCCACCAGCCAGTCGTGGGCGTGCACCAGATCGGGACGCCACAGGGTCTGGCCGCCGTCGGTCTTCACCGACAGTCCGGCGCGCACCATGGAGTGGCCCATCGCCAGCGTCCAGGCCATCATGTCTGCGCCGAAGGAGAATTCGTGCGGATCCTGCGCCGCGGCGACCACCCGCACGCCCTCGCTGATCTCGTCGGACGACGGGTGGGTGCTCGGGTCGGTGCCGGAGGGGCGCCGGCACAGCACGACGACGTCGTGCCCGGCCGCGGCCAGCGCGGTCGACAGGTGGTGGACGTGCCGGCCGAGCCCGCCGATCACCACCGGGGGGTACTCCCACGACACCATCAGGATCTTCACGCGGTTGGTCCATTCTCCGGCGAGCGTGCGTGTCCCCGGCCGACACGCCGAGGCAAACACCGGGTTTGCGCACGCTCGTGCGGGAGTGGGGTCCGCTGGACGGGGGTCACCGTGGCAGCCTACGGGCATCCAGCGCGCCGAACAGACCGTCGGCCCGATTCCAGCCCTCGGCCAGGCGCTGCGCGGCGGAGCGGTGGGGCCCGGACGATCCCGCCAGCGCGTCGGCGATCTCCCGGGTGGCGTGGGCGTGCAGATTCGCCCGGTGCCGGGCGTAGTCGGCGGCAGAGTCCTTGCTGACCATGAACGGCCAGTCGCTGGACACCGTGAGCAGCGCCTCCCGCAGGATCTGGTCGGCGACCCGGTCGCGGGGGACGGGGCCCGAGGGCGACGCAGCCTGCGACAGCGCCTTGTCGACGGCGCTCAGCGCGGTGTCGACCACCTCGGCGTTGAGCTGCACCAGGTCGGCGACCTTCGCCCCGGACCACACCTTCCAGTCCTTGCCGGAACCCCATGAGCCCGGCGGCAGTTCGACGGCGTCACCGACGAACCCGGCGTTGATCGCATCCGACAGTGTCCCGACGGCAACACCGGCCTCCGGCAGCGCGCGCAACACCCGGGCCAGCCACTGCGGCCCCTCGTGCCACCAGTGGCCGAACAGCTCGGTGTCGAAGGCGGCGACCACGTGTGCCGGGCGCCCGATCCGCTCGGACTCGGCCAGCAGGCGTTTGCGGACCACCTCGACGAAGTCGGCGACGTGGGCGTCGATCGCGGCGTCGGCACGCCGCGGGTCATACGGCGCTTTCTGCTCGGGGGCGACGTTGCGTCCGGTGACCCGGGACGGCTTGAGGCCGGTGCGGTGGTCGTAGGTGTGGAAATCCCGGTAGGCGGCGTGCCCCGGGTAGCCCGACTTCGGCGACCACACCCGATAGCTGACCGCCAGGTCGCGGCCGAACGCGATCACGTCGGTGTCGCCGACCGGGCGGCCCAGTGCGGTGTCGCCGTGCAGCGACGGGCCGTCCACCATGAAGTGCGAGACCCCCGCGGCGGCATAGCCGTCCTCGAGGCCGGGTGCGTAGGCGCATTCGGGAGCCCAGATCCCGGTCGGGGTGTGGGCCAGCCGGGCCCGGGCGTCAGCGAGGCCCTCGCGCAGCGCGAACTCACGCAGCCGCGGCGCCAGCAACGGCTGGAACGGATGCGCCAGCGGGCCGCCGAGCAGTTCCACCGTTTCGGCCTGCACCAGCTCGCGCAGCAACGGGCTGGCGCCGTGCCGCCACAGCAGCGCGAACTCCTCGAGCGCCTGCTCGGCCGCGGCGCACTCGTGCAGCCCGAATGCGCGGATGTCGGCCAGGGTGGTGGCCTGGGTGGCGCGCAGCTGCCAGTTCGCCAGCCAGTGGTGCATGCCGTCCAGGCAGTACGGGTCGTCGAGCTGGGCGGCGACCACCGGCGTCACCCCGAGGGTGAGCAGGTTGCGGCGGCCCTCGGCGGCCAGCGTCCGCAGCACTCGCACCAGCGGCAGATAGGCCGCCGACCACGATTGGTAGAGCCATTCCTCGCCGACCGGCCAGCGGCCGTGGTGGGCCAGCCAGGGCAGATGGGTGTGCAGCACCAGGGTGAACAGCCCCGGCACCGAGCCGTTGGGTTCGTCGCTCACGGGCGCACCGCGATCGCCACCAGATCCAGGCTGTCGTTGATATCCGGGCTATCGCGTTCCGCGGCATCCAGGATGTCGAAATCTTCGCTGGTGACAGCCGCGACATCGGCCAGCAGTGCGGGCGGCCAAGGCGCATCGGCGACCGCCCGGGCGATCTGGGCGTCGATGATCGAGCCGCCGTGCCGGGCGTCCATCTCCTGCAACACCGGCCCGTGGAAGACCCCGAGCATGGCGTCCATGACAAAGCGGGCGTCGACCAGCAGTTCGGTGAGCTCGGCGGCGTTGAGTTCGCGGGTGTGGAAGGGGTTGATCGGGGTGTCGCGGCCGGGGGAGAAGGTGATCCGGTTCGGGGTCGACACCATCAGCAGCCCGCCCGGCCGCAGCACCCGGGCGCATTCGGCGATGAACTGTGGCTGGTCCCAGAGATGCTCGATGACCTGGAAGTTGACGACGACGTCAACGCTGCCGTCGGGCAGCGGCAGGTCGGCCAGATTGCCCTGGACGGCCTCCACCCGCGGGTAGCGGTCCCGGACGTGCGCCACCGCGGCGTCGTCGTAGTCCAGCCCGATCACCCGTCGCGCCACTTGCGAGATCAGATCGGCGCCGTACCCCTCGCCGCAGCCGGCCTCCAGGACGTCGCGGCGGCTGCAGCGCGGCGCCAGCTGTTGGTAGACCACCTCGTGACGGCGGAACCAGTAGTTCTCGACGTCGAGTCCGGGAATGGTGCGCTCGCCCGTCAGCATCAAGGTGGTGTCTGCGGGGGAGTCGGGGCCGTCAGTAGATTTCATCGCACAGGCAGGCTAACGCGAATAGCACGGTCCGCGAACCGGCTACCCCACATGGCATTATCACGACCCGCTACGCTGTACACGCGAACCGCACTAAGTTACCGGTGAGTAACATTCTCGTGCGGCTGCGTGAATCGCTACCGAAGTCTTGTGGCCCGCCGCTGCAGGACCCCTTCGAGGAGGACGAACCACACTCATGACGAACATCGTGGTCCTGATCAAACAGGTCCCAGACACCTGGTCGGAACGCAAGCTCACCGATGGTGACTTCACGCTGGACCGTGACGCCGCCGACGCCGTGCTCGATGAGATCAACGAGCGGGCCGTCGAAGAAGCATTGCTGATCCGCGAGAAGGAAGGTGCGGAGGGCACGGTCACCGTGCTGACCGCCGGACCCGAGCGGGCCACCGAGGCGATCCGCAAGGCGCTGTCGATGGGGGCCGACAAGGCCGTGCACATCCTGGACGACGGCATGAAGGGTTCCGACGTCGTCCAGACCGGCTGGGCGCTGGCCCGGGCGCTGGGCGCCATCGAGGGCACCGAGCTGGTCATCGCCGGCAACGAGTCGACCGACGGTGTCGGCGGTGCGGTTCCGGCGATCATCGCCGAATACCTCGGCCTGCCGCAGCTGACCCACCTGCGCAAGCTGACCGTCGAGGGCGGCAAGGTCACCGGTGAGCGTGAGACCGACGACGGTGTGTTCAGCCTGGAGGCCTCGCTGCCGGCGGTGGTGAGTGTCAACGAGAAGATCAACGAGCCGCGTTTCCCGTCCTTCAAGGGCATCATGGCCGCCAAGAAGAAGGAAGTCACCGTGCTCACCCTGGCCGAGATCGGGGTCGAGGCCGACGAGGTGGGTGTCGCCAACGCCGGCTCCAAGGTGACCGCTTCGACGCCGAAGCCGCCGAAGACCGCCGGCGAGAAGGTGACCGACGAGGGCGACGGCGGCACCAAGATCGCCGAGTACCTGGTCGGCCAGAAGATCATCTAGGCGATCCCCGGACTTAAGAGAAAGACGGAAGACAAACATGGCTGAAGTACTGGTGCTCGTCGAGCACGCTGATGGAGCGCTGAAGAAGGTCAGCTCCGAACTGATCACCGCCGCGCGCGTGCTCGGCGAGCCGTCCGCGGTCGTCGTCGGTGGCCCCGGCACTGCCGCCCCGCTGGTCGACGGGCTGAAGGCGGCCGGTGCCGCCAAGATCTACGTCGCCGAGTCCGACGTGGTGGACAACTACCTGGTCGCCCCGATCGTCGACGTGCTGGCCGCGCTGACCGAATCGGCGACCCCGGCCGCGGTGCTGATCGCCGCCAACGCCGAGGGCAAAGAGGTGGCCGGCCGGCTGGCGGCCCGGATCGGATCCGGTCTGCTGGTCGACGTGGTCGAGGTCAAGGAAGGCGCCAAGGTGGTGCACTCCATCTTCGGTGGTGCCTACACCGTCGACGCCGAGCCCACCGGCGACACCCCGGTGATCACCGTGCGGGCGGGTGCCGTGGAGCCGGCCCCGAGCGCCGGTGCGGGCGAGCAGGTCACCGTCGAGGTGCCCGCGCCCGCCGAGAACGCCACCAAGATCACCTCGCGTGAGCCCGCGGTGGCAGGGGATCGTCCGGAGCTGACCGAGGCCGCCATCGTGGTGGCCGGCGGTCGTGGCGTCGGCAGTGCGGAGAGCTTCTCGGTGGTCGAGGAGCTGGCCGACTCGCTCGGTGCGGCCGTGGGCGCCTCGCGTGCCGCGGTGGACTCGGGCTACTACCCGGGCCAGTTCCAGATCGGCCAGACCGGCAAGACGGTCTCGCCGCAGCTCTACATCGCACTGGGCATCTCCGGCGCCATCCAGCACCGGGCCGGCATGCAGACGTCCAAGACCATCGTCGTGGTCAACAAGGACGAGGAAGCGCCGATCTTCGAGATCGCCGACTTCGGCATCGTCGGCGACCTGTTCAAGGTCGCGCCGCAGCTCACCGAGGCGGTCAAGGCCCGCAAGGGCTAGTTTTCCGCTGCGCGAACAGACGCAGAATCGCGTTAGACGTACCCCGTTACGTGCGATTCTGCGTCTGTTCGGCGTTGGGGGTCCGGTCGTATCCTCGGTGAACATGAAGATCACCGTGATCGGTGCCAGCGGGCAGATCGGCACCAAGGTCGTCGAGCTGTTGCGCGCCGCCGGCCAGGAGACCGTGGCGGCCGCCCGCAGTTCGGGTGTCGACGTGCTCACCGGAGACGGCCTGGCGGATGCCCTGTCGGGCGCCGATGTGCTGGTCGACGTGGTCAACTCGCCGGATTACGCCGACGGCCCGGTGCTGGAGTTCTTCACCACGTCCACCACCAACCTGGTGACGGCGGCGAAAGCTGCCGACGTCGGCCACTACGTGGTGCTGTCCATCGTGAACTGCGACGGCCTGCCCGACAGCGGCTACATGCGCGCCAAGGTCGCCCAGGAACGCATCATCGCCGGCTCCGGATTGCCCTACACCATCGTCCGCGCCACCCAGTTCCACGAGTTCGCCGACGGCATCATCGCCTCGCTGACGGTCGACGGCGAAGTCCGGGTGCCGGAAGGTCTGATCCAGCCGGTCGCCGGTGCTGAGGTGGCCGCCGAGGTAGCCCGCGCCGCGCAGGCCGCGCCGGTCGACGGGATCGTCGACATCGGTGGCCCGGAGAAGCTGACCTTTGCCGAGCTGGCCGCTCTGGTGCTGGTCCACCGGGGCGAGAATCTCCCGATCGTCGTCGACCCCGAAGCGGTCTATTTCGGCACCAAGGTCGGCGACACCGGCCTGGTCACCGGCGACGACGCGACCTTGGGGACCACCCGGCTGGTCGACTGGCAGGCGACACAGCGAACGACCTGACAGGGCGGATCGCCCTGGTGACCGTAGCGGCAATCTCAACGCCGCTGCGCCGTAGTTCGCTGCGCACAATTCGTCACCAAGCGTGCACCGACATGTCATGCCGTGCTTGCCTCGTCGCCGCCTGGCTGCGCGACCGTGGCGAGTGTGAGCACTGGTTCTGTTCTCATCGCCCCTGAGCCCGCCACCGATTCTCCCGCTTCTGGGACCGACAACCCCCGCTACTCGCTGCTGTTGTCCACCGAGCCCGCCATGATCGAAGCCGCGCAGCGGATGCGATTCGAGGTGTTCAGCACCGAGCCGGGCTTTACCCTGACCGACACCGACGGCCGCCCCGGCCTGGACGCCGACCATTTCGACGAATACTGCGACCACCTGCTGGTCCGCGACGATGACTCCGGTGCACTGGTCGGCTGCTACCGAATGCTTCCTCCCACCGGGGCCATCGCCGCCGGAGGTCTTTACAGCGCAAGTGAATTCGATGTCACCGCGCTGGATCCGCTGCGGCCGTCGCTGGTGGAGATGGGCCGCGCTGTGGTCCGGCCGGGGCACCGCAACGGTGCGGTCGTGCTGCTGATGTGGGCCGGAATCCTGGCCTACCTGGACCGCTACCAGTACGACTACATCGCCGGCTGCGTCTCGGTGCCGGTGTGCGGCGAGGGCGCCCCCGGTAGTCAGATCCGCGGCGTGCGTGATTTCGTGCGGCGCCGTCACGCCTCCCCGCACCGGGTGACCCCGTATCGGCCGGTGGTGGTCGACGGCAAGAGCCTCGACGAGATCGCGCCGCCGACGCGCCCCACCATGCCGCCGCTGCTGCGGGGCTACCTGCGCCTGGGCGCGCGGGTCTGCGGTGAGCCGGCCCACGATCCCGCTTTCGGGGTGGGGGACTTCCCGGCCCTGTTGCGCCGCAGTGAGGCCGATACCCGCTACCTGCGCCGGCTGCGGTCAGTGTCCGCGGCGTCGGTGGTGGCGGGGGCCTGCCCGGGCGGGGGGGGGCGGGGGGGTCCGCCCCCGCCGACGAGCTCGCATCGCCTGTTGAGCAGCGCGGCCGCCCGCCGCAGCTCCGGGGCGGCTGCAGGTGCCCGGTACTCTGGGCAGGTCATGGTCTATCTGGATCACGCCGCTACCACCCCGATGCACCCGCAGGCCATCGAGGCGATGGCAGCTGTGCTGGGAACCGTCGGTAACGCCTCCTCACTGCACGCCGCCGGCCGCGCCGCGCGCCGCCGGATGGAGGAGTCCCGGGAGTCCATCGCCGCACGGCTGGGTGCGCGCCCCTCTGAGGTGGTGTTCACCGCCGGCGGCACCGACGGCGACAACCTGGCCGTCAAGGGCATCTACTGGGCCCGCCGCGACGCCGATGTGCAGCGGCGCCGGATCATCACCACCGAGGTCGAGCACCACGCGGTGCTGGACTCGGTGGGCTGGCTTGCCGAACATGAGGGCGCCGAGATCACCTGGCTGCCCACCGACGCCGACGGGTCGGTGTCACCGGACGCCCTGCGTGAGGAATTGGACGGCGGTCGGGCCGACGACGTCGCCCTGGTGTCGGTGATGTGGGCCAACAATGAGGTCGGAACGGTCCTGCCGGTCGCTGAACTGGCCGCGATAGCCGCGCAGTTCGGGGTGCCGATGCACTCCGACGCCGTCCAGGCCGTCGGGCAGCTGCCGGTCGACTTCGGTGCCAGCGGGTTGTCCGCGCTGAGCCTGACCGCCCATAAGTTCGGTGGACCGTGTGGGACCGGGGCACTGCTGATTCGTCGTGACGTGACCTGTGTCCCGCTCACGCATGGTGGGGGACAGGAGCGTGACATCCGTTCCGGCACACCCGATGTTGCCGGGTCAGTCGGGATGGCTGCGGCGCTCCAGGTCGCCGTGGGCTCGTTGGAGGATACCGCCGATCGGGTTGCGGGCCTGCGCGACCGGCTCATCGACGGAGTGCTCGCCCGGATCGACAACACCCGCGTCAACGGGTCGCGCACCCACCGGTTGCCCGGCAATGCGCACTTCACCTTCGCCGGCTGCGAAGGCGACTCTCTACTGATGCTGTTGGACGCCAACGGCATCGAATGCTCCACCGGATCTGCCTGCACCGCCGGTGTACCGCAGCCCTCCCACGTGCTGACCGCGATGGGTGCCGACCCGGTTGCGGCCCGCGGATCGTTGCGACTGTCGTTGGGGCACAACAGCGTCGACGGTGACGTCGACGCCGTGCTGGCGGTGCTGCCCGGCGCGGTGGACCGGGCACGGCAGGCGATGCTGGCCGCCGCGGGAGTGAGCGCGATGAGGGTAGCCCGGTGAAGGTCGTCGCCGCGATGAGCGGCGGAGTGGACTCCTCGGTGGCGGCGGCCCGCATGGTCGATGCCGGGCACGACGTGGTCGGCGTGCATCTGGCCCTGTCGCGCAACCCGGGCACCCTGCGCACCGGCTCGCGGGGGTGCTGCTCGCGGGAAGACTCCGACGACGCCCGCCGCGTCGCCGACGTGCTGGGCATTCCGTTCTACGTGTGGGACTTCTCCGAACAGTTCAAGGACGAGGTGATCGACGACTTCGTCGAGTCCTACGCCCGCGGCGAGACCCCCAACCCGTGCATGCGGTGCAACGAGAAGATCAAGTTCTCCGCGGTGGCCGCCCGCGCCCTCGCACTGGGCTTCGACATGGTGGCCACCGGTCACTATGCCCGGCTCACCGACGGTCGACTGCGCCGCGCGGTGGACGCCGACAAGGACCAGTCCTACGTACTCGCGGTGCTCTCCGCCGAACAGCTCCGGCACGCGGCGTTCCCGATCGGGGACACCCCGAAGCCACAGATTCGCGCCGAAGCCGCCGAACGCGGCCTGGCGGTGGCGAACAAGCCCGACAGCCACGACATCTGCTTCATCCCGACCGGTGACACCCGCACCTTCCTCGGCGGCCACATCGGGGTACGGCCCGGGGCCGTGGTGGACACCGGAGGCTCGGTGCTGGCGCAGCACGACGGGGTGCACGGTTTCACCATCGGCCAGCGCAAGGGCCTGGGCATCGCCGGGCCCGGCCCGGACGGCCAACCGCGCTACGTGACCGGTATCGACGCCGCGACCGGCACCGTCACCGTCGGATCGGCCGCCGACCTGAACGTGGTGGAGCTGACCGGGCGAGCGCCGGTGTTCACCTCCGGGCAGCCGTGGCGCGGCCTCATCGAGTGCGAGGTGCAGGTGCGCGCCCACGGTGAGACGGTCGGCGCGGTGGCCGAACTGGTCGGCGATGAGTTGCAGGTGCGGCTGCGCCAGCCGTTGCGCGGCGTGGCCCGCGGCCAGACCCTGGCCTGCTACCGCCCGGACGCGCAAGGCGACGAGGTGATCGCCAGCGCCACCATCGCCGACACCTCGGCCGTCTAGCTCCCGCGTCGAGCGCGCTTAACCCGGCACCGCGGACGCCATGTTCGTCACCACCAGGTCGGCATCGGACTCCGAAAAGCCGCAATAGGTGACCTCCAACAGGACCACCGACTTGACCTGGTAGGCCCGGCCACAGTCACCGGCGTGGGTACGCAGGGACTGCTCGTCGGCGTCCCAGTCGCTAACCAGCCCCGGCCCGGCGGAGGTGTCCGCGCATTCGGCGACGGTGGCCACCAGCGCGTCGAGAGCGTGCTGGGCGGCCTCGATGTCGGGGTAGACGGCAGCGCCCTCGGAGACCAGCGCGGATTTGGGCGGATATTGGTAGGTGGTCTTGTGGAAACGCGTCGCCGCGGACCCGAACACCGCGGTCTCGGCGAAGATGAAACGGCACTGCGGTGGGACGGTGGCGGCTAAGTCGTCGATGTCCACCGGCGAGCTGGAATCCATGGTGGGGATAATCGTCAGCTGCTCGTCGGCGCCGACGATGGACCGCATCTGGGGCGTGCCGAGGATGATCCGGCCCAGATCTACGCCGCCGGGCGCCGGCAGTCCCACGGGTGGCAGCGCCGTGCCGTCGACCAGCCGGGTGCAGCCCACCACCGCTGCCGTTATCGCCCAGATCGGCACCAGTCGCGACATCTTCACGCATCGAAGGCTAGCCCGCCGTGCCCCGGGTCATGCCACTTCAATACGGTTGCCCGGTGAGTGCTTTCGCCACCGGGACCGCACTGGGGTCATGGCCGGGCACCTCGGCGCGCGCGGCGGCCGAGGTGGTGGTCGGTGAGTTGGGTGGCAGCCTGGCCCACCTGGTGGAGCTGCCGGGCCGCGGCGTGGGCGCCGACATGATCGGCCGGGCCGGCGCGCTACTGGTCGACATCGCCATCGACACCGCCCCGCGCGGCTACCGGCTGGCGGCGCGTCCCGGAGCGGTGAGCCGGCGCGCGGTGAGCCTGCTCGGCGAGGACGTCGACGCGCTCGAAGAGGCGTGGGAAGTCGCCGGCCTGCGCGGCAGCGGGCACCCGGTCAAGGTGCAGGCTGCCGGTCCGCTGACCCTGGCCGCGGAACTGGAGCTGGCCAACGGACACCGGGCGATCACTGACCCCGGTGCGGTGCGGGACCTAGCCGCATCGCTGGCCGAGGGCCTCAAGTCGCACCGGGCCGACCTGTCTCGCCGGCTCGACACGCCGGTGATCGTGCAGCTCGACGAGCCGTCCTTGGCCGCCGCGGTCACCGGCCGGCTGGCCGGGGTGACGGCATTGAGCCCGGTGGCCGCCATCGACGAAGCGGTGGCCACCGCGCTGCTCGACGGCTGCGCCGACACGATCGGGGGCGAAGTGCTGGTGCACAGTTGCGCATCGGGACTTCCGTGGAATGTGTTGCAGCGCAGTGCTATCACCGCGCTGGCGTTGGACTGCACCGCCTTGGAAGCGGGCGACTACGACCAGATCGGCGCATTCGTCGACTCGGGACGCACCGTGGTGATGGGCCTGGTTCCCGCGCTCGCCCCGGCGCGGGCGCCCGCGGTCGAAGAGCTGGCGGCCGCGGTCGCGGCGATCACCGACCGGATCGGATTCGCTCGCTCGGTACTGGCCGAGCGGGTCGGGATCAGCCCGGTCTGCGGGATGGCGGGCGCCAGCGCCGCGTGGGCGCGCACCGCGGTAGGGCTGGTGCACAAGGTGGGCGAGGCGCTGGCCAGCGACCCCGAGGCGATCTGAAAGCGGGCGTTCGTCGAGGACTAAGACTCATCCAAACAACGGATCAACCGCGGCGGCGCCGTCAGCCGGAACGATGCGTCGACCAGCTCGCCGACCTCGCCCCAATCCACTTCAGCTGCAACGAAATCCAGTCCCAGCCAACCGGACGGACCCAGATACATCGGCGAGAAGAACCGCGGGTCTTGTTCCAGCGCCCGTCGGTCGGACTCGTCGACCTTGACCAGCAGTGCATGGGGATAAGGCACCATCGCGCCGGTGGCTTTGCTGTTGCCGCCATAGATCGCGAACATTTTGGGAGCGCAGAACACCGGGCGGCCGTGAGAGATCTTCTCGAAGGCTTCGGGAAAGCCCAGCGCGATACGTCGCAGCTCTGCCAGACCGGGGTCGTCGTCGCGGTACATGATCGGGTGCGGCATGACGCCAGGGTAGTCAGAGCAGATAACCTGCGGGGGTGAGTCCAGAGGCCGACAGCGTGACCCCGGACCTCCGGCGGCAGTGGCACGACCTGGCTGAAGAGGTGCGCGAACACCAGTTCCGCTACTACGTCAAAGATGCGCCGATCATCACCGACGGCGACTTCGATGAGCTGTTCAACCAGCTGCTCGCGCTGGAGGAGGCGCATCCGGAGCTGCGTACCGCCGACTCACCGACCCAGCTGGTGGGCGGCGCCGGATTCACCACCGAGTTCGCGCCCGCCGAGCACCTGGAGCGAATGCTCTCGCTGGAAGACGTGTTCTCACCCGATGAACTGACGGCCTGGGCGGGCCGAGTCATCGGTGAGATCGGCGGCGACACCGCCTATCTGTGCGAACTCAAGGTCGACGGCGTGGCGCTCGGGCTGGTGTATCGCGACGGCCGGTTGAGCAGTGGGGCCACTCGTGGCGACGGCCGGGTCGGTGAGGACGTGACGCTGAACGCGCGCACCATCGCCGGCATCCCCGAATTCCTCAACACCGATACCGAATTCCCGGTCCCAGCCGTGCTGGAGGTGCGCGGCGAGGTGTACTTCCGGCTGGAGGACTTCGAGACCCTCAACGCCGGACTGGTCGCCGAGGGCAAGCCGCCGTTCGCCAACCCCCGCAACAGCGCGGCCGGTTCCCTGCGGCAGAAGAACCCGGCGATCACCGCCCGACGCAACCTGCGGATGGTCTGCCACGGCCTCGGCTACGCCGAGGGATTCAGCCCCGACACGCTGCACGCCGCCTATAGCGCGATGCAGGCCTGGGGGCTGCCGGTCTCCCCGCACACCGCCCGGGTCGAGGGCATGGCCGCGGTGGCCGAACGCATCAGCTACTGGGGCGAACACCGGCACGACGTCGAACACGAAATCGACGGTGTCGTGGTCAAAGTCGACGACCGGACTCTGCAGCGCCGCCTTGGCGCCACCTCCCGGGTTCCGCGCTGGGCGGTGGCCTATAAATACCCGCCCGAGGAGGCGCAGACCACGCTGCTCGACATCCGGGTCAGCGTCGGGCGTACCGGCCGGGTCACCCCGTTCGCCTACATGACCCCGGTCAAGGTCGCCGGTTCCACGGTCAGCCTGGCCACCTTGCACAACGCCTCGGAAGTCAAGCGCAAGGGTGTGCTGATCGGTGACACCGTGGTGATCCGCAAGGCCGGCGATGTGATTCCCGAGGTACTCGGGCCGGTGGTCGATCTGCGCGACGGCACCGAGCGTGAGTTCGTCATGCCGACCCATTGCCCGGAATGTGGAACGCTGCTGGCGCGGGCGAAGGAAGCCGACGTCGACATCCGCTGTCCCAATTCGCGGTCCTGCCCGGCGCAGCTGCGCGAGCGGGTGTTCCACGTCGCCGGCCGCGGCGCCTTCGACATCGAGGCCCTGGGCTATGAAGCGGCGACCGCCCTGTTGAGCGCGGGGGTGATCACCGACGAGGGGGATTTGTTCACCCTCACCGAAGGCGATCTGCTGCGTACCGAGCTGTTCACCACGAAGGACGGCGCGCTGTCCAAGAACGGCCGACAGCTGCTGACTAATCTCGACAAGGCCAAGGCGCAGCCGCTGTGGCGGGTGCTGGTGGCCTTGTCGATTCGCCATGTCGGGCCGACCGCGGCCCGCGCGCTGGCCACCGAGTTCGGCAGCCTGGACGCGATCACCGCGGCGTCCACCGAGCAGTTGGCCGCCGTTGAGGGGGTCGGCCCGACCATCGCCGCAGCGGTCACCGAATGGTTCGACGTCGACTGGCACCGCGCGATCGTCGACAAGTGGCGGGACGCCGGGGTACGGATGGCCGACGAACGCGACGCGAGCATCGAACGCACGCTGGAGGGGCTGAGCATCGTGGTGACCGGCTCGTTGACCGGCTTCTCCCGCGACGAGGCCAAGGAGGCCATCATCGCCCGTGGCGGCCGGGCGGCCGGTTCGGTGTCGAAGAAGACCGCCTACGTGGTGGCCGGCGATGCGCCCGGCTCGAAGTACGACAAGGCCGTCGAACTCGGGGTCCCGGTCCTGGATGAAGAGGGTTTCCGGGCGCTGCTGGCGAACGGTCCGGAGGCCCCGAAAGCCCCCGAAAACGACGCATCTGAAGGTCCCCCCGCCTCGGATTAGCGCAGCAGCGTCGCCACGATCCCGGCCAGATAGCCCAGCCGGACCACTTCGGCGGGCAGGAAGGCCGGACCTCCGGTGCGGCCCAGCACGACGGCGGTCCGGGGGTTGCCCAACGGCGCGGCCGCCAGGGCGACATCCATCTCGCGCCATACCGGCGGCACCCAGGGGGCGGTGTTGTCCAGGGCAGTGGCCTGTTCGATCGGCAGCCACGGCACCGAGCCGACGTCGGTCTCCGGTGTTCCGGGGCTGCCCGCGAGTCGACGGAACGTCCCGTCGGCTCCCTCGCTGCGCAACACCGTGCACCAGCTGACCCGCAGCACCCGCGGCGCTTCGTTGGCCAGCTTCTGCAACTTGGCACTGCGGTCGCCGGCCGCCGCGACGTGGTCGATCAGCTCGAGTTCACGGTGCGCATCCAGCAGGCCGGTGTGCGGGCGGATGCTGTGCACCCGGACCCCGGGCAGTCGTTCGGCGGCGGTGATCAGCACATCGGGCATCGATCCCTGCGGCAGTTCGACCACCAGGTCGTCGATCGCCGAGCCGCTTCCGCGTTCCACGACGTCCAGCGACAAGATGTCGGCGCCCACCGAGCCCAGACCCACGGCCAGCGAACCCAGGCTGCCGGGGCGGTCGTCGAGTTCGACGCGCAGCAGATAGGAAGGCATGGGCAAACTTTCCCACAGCGTGTGCTGGCCCGCCGCGAGTGAGTCTGACTTCACGTTCGCCACCGCACGCTGGCTTTACGCTCGACGCGGGCGGGCGACTAGGCTTTGCACCCGTGTCCCAGATCTCCCGTGACGACGTAGCCCACCTGGCCCGGTTGGCCCGGCTGGCGCTGACCGACGCCGAGTTGGACGGCTTCGCCGGCCAGCTCGATGCGATCCTGACCCATGTGAGCACGATTGCCGCTGTCGACGTCACCGGCGTCGAGGCGACCGATAACCCGCTCAAGGACGTCAACGTCACCCGGCCGGACGAGATCGTGCCGTGCCTGACCCAGCAGCAGGCGCTCGCGGCCGCCCCGCGCGCCGAAGAGGGCCGTTTCGCGGTTCCGCAGATCCTGGGGGAGAGCCAGTGAGTGAGCTGATCCGTTCCGACGCGGCCACCCTGGCGGCCAAGATCGCCGCCCGTGAGGTGTCCTCGGTCGAGGTCACCCGCGCGCACCTCGATCAGATCGCGGCCACCGACGACCGCTACGGGGCGTTCCTGCACGTCGGCGCCGACGAGGCCTTGGCCGCAGCGGAAGCCGCCGACCAGGCGATCGCCGCCGGCGAGGCGCCGTCGGCGCTGGCGGGGGTCCCGCTGGCCCTCAAGGACGTGTTCACCACCGTCGACGCGCCCACCACCTGCGGATCGAAGATCCTGGAAGGCTGGCGGCCGCCCTACGACGCGACCGTCACCGCCCGGCTGCGCGCGGCCGGCATCCCCATCCTGGGCAAGACCAACATGGACGAGTTCGCGATGGGCTCCTCCACGGAGAACTCCGCCTACGGTCCGACCCGCAACCCGTGGGACGTCGAGCGGGTGCCGGGCGGCTCCGGCGGCGGCAGTGCCGCGGCGCTGGCGGCGTTTCAGGCGCCGCTGGCGATCGGCACCGACACCGGCGGCTCGATCCGTCAGCCGGCCGCGCTGACCGCCACCGTCGGCGTCAAACCCACCTACGGCACCGTGAGCCGCTACGGGCTGGTGGCGTGTGCGTCGTCGCTGGACCAGGGTGGGCCGTGCGCGCGCACCGTGACCGACACCGCGCTGCTGCACTCGGTGATCGCCGGGTATGACCCGCGTGACTCCACCTCGGTCGACGCGCCGGTGCCCGACGTTGTCGGTGCGGCCAAAGCCGGGGCCGCCGGTGACCTGACGGGCGTGCGGATCGGGGTGGTGCGTCAGCTGCACAGCGGTGAGGGCTACCAGCCGGGTGTGCTGGCGTCGTTCAACGCCGCCGTCGAACAGCTCAAAGCCCTTGGTGCGCAGATCTCCGAGGTGGACTGCCCGCACTTCGACTACTCACTGAGCGCCTACTACCTGATCCTGCCGTCGGAGGTGTCGTCCAACCTGGCCCGCTTCGACGCGATGCGCTTCGGGTTGCGGGTCGGCGACGACGGGACCCACAGCGCCGAGGAGGTGATGGCGTTGACCCGCGCGGCCGGCTTCGGTCCTGAGGTCAAGCGCCGCATCATGCTCGGCACCTACGCGCTGTCGGCCGGCTACTACGACGCCTACTACAACCAGGCCCAGAAGGTGCGCACGCTGATCGCCCGCGACCTCGACGAGGCGTACAAGTCCGTGGACGTGCTGATCTCGCCGACGACGCCCACCACGGCGTTCCGGCTCGGGGAGAAGGTCGACGACCCGTTGGCGATGTACCTCTTCGACTTGTGCACGCTGCCGCTGAACCTGGCCGGGCACTGCGGTATGTCGGTGCCGTCCGGGCTGTCCGGAGACGACGGGCTGCCGGTGGGCCTGCAGATCATGGCGCCGGCTTTGGCCGACGACCGGCTGTACCGGGTGGGCGCCGCCTACGAGGCCGCCCGCGGGGAGTTGGCCAGCGCCGTCTAATCCGCGAGCAGACAGAGAATCGCATTCACCCGACGCCTTTTGTGCGATTCTCCGTCTGCTCGGCGTAATGGAGCTAACCCCGGCAAGATGGGCACCATGCGGATCGGAGTGCTCACCGGCGGCGGCGACTGTCCCGGATTGAACGCGGTGATCAGGGCGGTGGTGCGCACCTGCGACTCCCGCTATGGCTCCACGGTGGTCGGATTCCAAGACGGCTGGCGTGGCCTGTTGGAGGACCGGCGCGTCCAGTTGGCCAACGACGACCGCAACGACCGGCTGTTGGCCAAGGGCGGCACCATGCTCGGGACCGCCCGGGTAAACCCGGACAAGCTGCGCGCCGGCCTGGATCAGGTGAAGCAGACCCTCGATGACAACGGCATCGATGTGCTCATCCCTATCGGCGGGGAGGGCACCTTGACTGCGGCGCACTGGCTGTCGCAGGAGAACGTCCCGGTGATCGGGGTGCCCAAGACCATCGACAACGACATCGACTGCACCGACGTCACTTTCGGGCACGACACCGCGCTGCAGGTCGCCACTGACGCCATCGACCGGCTGCACTCCACCGCCGAATCTCACCAGCGGGTGATGCTGGTCGAGGTGATGGGCCGCCACGCCGGCTGGATCGCGCTCAACGCCGGCCTGGCCACCGGTGCCCACATGACGCTGATTCCCGAGCAGCCCTTCGACGTCGAGGAGGTGTGCCGGCTGGTCAAGCAACGCTTCCAGCACGGGTCGTCGCACTTCATCTGCGTCGTCGCCGAAGGGGCCAAACCCGCTGCCGGCTCCATGGAGCTACGGGCCGGCGGCGTCGACGAGTTCGGCCACGAGCGGTTCACCGGTGTTGCCGCCCAGCTGGCCGTGGAAATCGAACGGCGCGTCAAGAAGGAAGTCCGCACCACTGTGCTGGGCCATGTGCAGCGCGGCGGCACCCCGACCGCCTACGACCGGGTGCTCGCGACCCGATTCGGCGTCAACGCCGCCGACGCCGCCCACGCCGGCGAATACGGAATGATGGTGTCGCTGCGCGGCCAGGAGATCGGCAGGGTGGCGTTGGCCGATGCGGTCCGACAGCTCAAAGTGGTGCCGCAGAGCCGCTACGACGATGCGGCGGCGTTCTTCGGCTAGCTCGCGTGTGGCGTGACAACGCCGCGAAATGGCCGCACAATGGTGAGGTTGTGCTTTGTGTTGCCCGACGGGCGAAGGCTGGGGGTGGGTATGGGAAAGATGGCGCTGTCTACCGCGGTGCTGTGCGGTCTGCCGACGGGACTGTTGCTGGCGATACCGGCCCACGCCACCGGTGACCAGATCGGCGATTACGTCACCGAACATGGTGGTGATGTCTGCGCACTCATCAACGACCAGCCGAATCTGGCGGGAGTCAAGAACGCGGTCAGCCACATCCTGGAGACCAGTGGCCTGCCCGCGGACCAGACGGGGCGAATACTGGCCGGGTCGGTGATGGCCGACTGCCTCCAGGACGGCCCGCTGGTCGACGAATTCGTCTGGTATGAAAAGCACCGGCAGCAGAACGGCACTGGTGTCGGCGCAGTACTCGGCCCCTGATCCCCGGGGTTGGCGGCGAACGCCGCTCGCGATCAGAGGTCGCTCGGGTCGTCCGGCACGTCGACGGCGTAGTCCGCCAGGACCTCCAGGCCGACCACCTCCAGGGTGCGCTCATGGGTGGCGGCCAGCACCACAGGCGCGGCGTAACCGTCGCGGTGGGCCCTCAGCCAATTCAGTGCGGTGACGCACCAGCGATCGCCGGGTTGCAGGCCCGGGAACCGGTAGGCCGGCATCGGCGTGGACAGGTCGTTACCGATCGAGCGCTGGTGTTCCAGAAATTCGCCGGTGACGACGGCGCAAATCGTGTGCAGTCCAATGTCCTCGGGCCCTGACGAGCAGCAGCCGTCGCGGTAGAAGCCGGTGATCGGGTCGCTGCCGCACGGCTCCAATGGGCCGCCCAGTACGTTGCGCTCGGGCATGGGGCTCAGTCTAGGGCGGCGTCACCTACCGTGAGGTATGACCGAGCGGAACCGTGAGCGGCTGTGGGACCACATCGACGGCATCTACCGGCAGATCTGCGAGCACCCGTTCGTCACCGGGTTGACCAAGGGAACATTGGGGCGCAACCAGTTTCGCCACTACCTCGTGCAGGACGGGCACTACCTGCGCGGGTATGCGCGGGCACTGGCGGTGTGCGCGGCCAAGGCGCCGATCGAATCGGAACTGACGATGTTCGCCGAGCACGCCAGCGCGGCGATCACCGCCGAAGCGGAGTTGCATGCCGGGCTGTTGGCAGATCTGGGGCTCGACGTCGAGGCTGCCGCGGCACTGCCGATCGCCCCGACGACCCAGGCCTATACCAGCTACCTGCTGGCGGTCACCGCATCGGGCTCCTACGCCGAAGCCGTCGCCGCCGTGCTGCCCTGCTATTGGGTCTACGCCCGGGTGGGCGAGCACCTGCAGCGCCACGGCTCACCGGAACCGCTGTTCGCGCGCTGGATCGATACTTACGCCGGTCAGGAGTATCAGGCGGTGGTCGAGGCGGTGCTCGCCGTCACCGACCGCATCGGTAGGCATGTCTCGTCAGCGGAGTGGGAGCTGATGTGCCGGCATTTTCACACCGCCGCGCGTTATGAATGGATGTTCTTCGACGCCGCTTACCGGATGGAGGACTGGCCGGTGTGACCAAGTCTGGCTGAGGGGGTCACCTAGACTTTGCTCCCATGACCGCTGCTGTCGCTGAACTGCTCGATTACGACGATGTCGTCGCCCGCTTCGACCCGGTTCTGGGCCTGGAAGTGCACGTCGAGCTGTCCACGGCCACCAAGATGTTCTGCGGATGCGCGACGGCATTCGGCGCCGAGCCGAACACCCAGGTGTGTCCGGTGTGTCTGGGCCTGCCCGGTTCGCTGCCGGTGCTCAATGCCACCGGGGTCGAATCGGCGATCCGGATCGGGCTGGCGCTCAATTGTGAGATCGCCTCCTGGTGCCGGTTCGCCCGCAAGAACTACTTCTATCCCGACCAGCCGAAGAACTACCAGATCTCCCAGTACGACGAGCCGATTGCATTCAACGGCTACCTGGACGTGCCGCTGGAGGACGGGTCGGTGTGGCGGGTGGACATCGAACGTGCCCACATGGAAGAGGACACCGGCAAGCTCACCCACGTGGGCAGCGACACTGGCCGCATTGAGGGCGCCAGCGAATCCCTGGTCGACTACAACCGGGCCGGTGTGCCACTGATCGAGATCGTCACCAAACCGATCACCGGCGCCGGTGACCGTGCTCCGCAGATCGCTCGGGCTTATGTGACCGCGCTGCGGGATCTGCTGCGGGCGTTGGATGTTTCCGATGTGCGGATGGACCAGGGGTCGATGCGCTGCGACGCGAACGTGTCGCTCAAGCCTACCGGGGCAGCCGAATTCGGCACCCGAACCGAGACTAAGAACGTCAACTCGCTCAAGAGTGTCGAGGTGGCGGTGACCTATGAGATGCGACGCCAGGGCGCGGTGTTGACCGGCGGCGGCACCGTCGTTCAAGAGACCCGGCACTTCCACGAGGCCGGCTACACCAGCCCGGGCCGGGCCAAGGAGACCGCGGAGGATTACCGCTACTTTCCCGAACCCGATCTGGAGCCGGTGGCGCCGTCGGCGGAGCTGGTCGCGGAGCTGCGGAACACCATCCCGGAGTTGCCGTGGCTGGCCCGCAAGAAGATCCAGGAGCAGTGGGGCGTTTCCGACGAGGTGATGCGCGACTTGGTCAATGCGGGAGCGGTTGAGTTGGTGGCCGCCACCGTGGCGGCCGGCGCCTCCAGTGAGGCGGCCCGGGCCTGGTGGGGAAATTTCCTGGTGCAGAAGGCCAACGAGGCCGGTGTAGACCTCGATGTCCTGGCGATCACGCCGAAGCAGGTCGCCGCGGTGGTGGCGCTGGTGGAATCGGGCGAGCTATCTAACAAGCTGGCTCGGCAGGTCGTCGAAGGCGTGCTCGCCGGCGAGGGGGAGCCCGCTCAGGTGATGGCCGGCCGGGGCTTGGTCGTGGTGCGTGACGACTCGGTGATCCAGGCGGCGATCGACGAAGCTTTGGCGGCCAATCCGGATGTGGCCGAGAAGATTCGGGGTGGGAAGGTGCAAGCCGCCGGCGCCATCGTCGGCGCGGTCATGAAAGCCACCAAGGGGCAGGCCGACGCTGCGCGGGTGCGCGAGCTGGTGCTGGCCGCCTGCGGGGGCTAGCACCAGCTGCTCAGTTAGAGGTAGCGCTGCGGGTCTGCGGCTGGCGGACTTTGCTGGTGGCCCCAGTGGTCCAAGATCAACTGCAGCCACCGAACATCGATCAACATTGCGTCGCCGTCCTTTTCGCTGGTCGGGCTGCCGCGGCGGTGACGTCCTGGTCGGTGATGTCACTGCTATCGGCCCGTTGAATCCCAACGTAGGTCGGATATTTAAGGCGTCCGGGCGGAGTCGGTAATACTTCTGTGAGAACCGGTTGGGCGGCGACGAAAGCGGCCCCCTTCGCAATCGAAGGGGGCCGCCTCGTGATCGGCGAACCGGCCTACAGGCCGAACCCACTCGCCAGGTCGGCGAAGATGTCGGTGCTCGCGGCACTGCCACTGCCGAGATCGTCGAGCGGACTGCCCACGCCGTCCCAGCCGAGCGACATGGCGACGATCTCCTGCAGGCTTTGCCACGCGCCCAGCAGCCCGACACCTTGACCGTCAACCACCATCGGGAAGCCCATGAGACCGGTGGTGAGGCCGAGTCCGTTGATGATCGAGCCGCCGATACCGGGCGAGCTGCCGTCGGAGATCTCCTTGATGAAGCCGTCGACGTCGGTGCTGGTGAGGCCGGGCGATAGCAGTCCGCCGAAGGTGTAGCTGAGTGCGGTGACGTCCAGGTCCGCGGGCAGCAGGCCGGCTTGCGTCAGGGTCGGCAACAGGCCATCGAGGTTGAGCGTCGCGCCGTTGAGGAGGCCGCCGACCATGTTGGCCGGGATGTTGACGATGTCCTGCAGGGCCGAGTTCCAGTCCGGGTTGTCGCCGGAAAGCGCGGTGCTGATCTCGCCGGCGCTGTTGCCCAGCGCCACCAGCGGTGCGATCGACGGGCCGAGCGCACCAATCAGCACCCCGCTCAGCGGTGACGCCAAGAAGGAGAGAATCGGCGTGAGCTGCTCGGTGCTGAGGGGGAAGTCGCTGGGCATGTACTGCGGCATCACCAGCGTGATCAGCGTATGGAATGCATCGTTGCTCAGCCCCACCGGTGACATCGGCAGGTCGGTCGCCATGTTGGGCTGCGCAATGGCGTCGATGATCGCCTGCGGGTCGATCGACGTGCCATGGATCAGGTCAGCGATCAGCTGCTGGGCGGCGACGCCCGGCACCGCGGAGATGTGGTCCCACAGCGTGGTGGCGTTGTCCTTGGCGGTGGCGAACACGTCCTGCCAGGCGCCGAAGGGGTCGAAGTCAGCGGTCAGTGCCACAGCGGCCGAGTGCGAAGCGGTCAGTCCGGTAAGCGGAACGGTGACCGGGGTGACGGCGACGGCGCCGGCGCCGATGAGCGCGACGCCTGCGGCGACCCACGGAGCGGGGGCGAAGTGTTGCATTGGTCTCCTAGTTACGTAAGCGTGACAGCTGCCACGGCAACGAAAGGTTACGTGAACGTGGCTTATGTGCAAATTAGCTGATTACTAACAAAACCCAAGGTCAGACCGAATTCGCCTCGGATGACCTGGGAATATAGATTTTCGGATCACTTGATCAACAGAGAATTCTCAGAAACTTAGTGGCTTGAGGCGGAAGGGCGTCGGCTGCGAGTGGACCAAAGTGGTGTCCGGGAGCCCCTGCGGTCGCGCCTGACTCAAGCCTCGAGTGGCGCGGAGCGCGCCGGCGCGCCCTAGTCCTTGTCGTCGTTGGCGCGTGGGAACCCGCCGCCGGACGGGAACAGTGGGAAGACTACGTCGTCGAGCTTCTCGGCATCGCCAGCGGTCTTGTTCACCGTCGCGCCCCAGACGTTGCCGTCCGGCGACATCTTGACAGCCCAGACGTGACCGTGGGTGTCCTGGCGCATGACCTCGGGTTCGCTGGTGACCGAACCGGTGCCGGCGGCCAGGCGCACGGCCACCGTCTGCTTGGTGTCGACCAGGTTGACCAGCACGATGCCATCCATTGCGGCGCAACCGGCGACGCCGGGCTTGTCCGGCCATGTCCACACGGTCGACACCCGGGAATCCTTGGTGATGCGCTGCAACCGGTCGCCGCTCGGCGTTCGGTCGGTGACGTAGAGCGAGCCGTCGACGTGGTCGATGCACAGCCCGCCGCCGGCTCCCATCCCGCTCAGTGCGGTGGTGGGCGGGGCTTGGCCGATGGTCGTGGGTTGTTCGATACGCAACACCTTCCCGGCGGTCGAGCCGGGGTCGGCGGCCGCGGCGGGATTGCCCGCGTCGCCGGTCAGCACCACCAGGGTGGTCGGACTGGTGAAGATCAGCGCACCGGTATTGCCGGTCGCGCCTTTGGGGATTCCGGTCAGGATGTCCTTCGGGACGTCACCGTCGGCGATCCGGATCACCCGGTTGTCGGTAGGCGTGCTGATGTAGGCGTACATCAACCGGTCCTGGGTGTAGGTCGGTGACAGCACGATATCCATCAGCCCGCCGTCACCGGCCGGGTCGACGCCGATGACGGTCTTCACTTTGGGTTCGGCGGACAGCGAGACTTCTTTGACCGCACCGGTGGTCCGTTCGGCGACCAATGCCGATTTGCTGTCGCCGTGCATGATCAGGCCGCTGGTGCTCTCGAGGCAACCCTGCATCACCCCGGGTGCCGGGCATTGTTTCGGGAATGGGTTGGCGGGCAGCGGTGGCGGCGGCGGGGGAGTCGTGGGAGGTGCCATACCGCGCCGCGGCACGGTGGTGAACGGTTGAGACTGAGCGTCATCGAAGTGTGCGCAGCCTGTCAGAACCAGGAGTGCCGCGCACAGGACGACAGGCACCCGGTGAACCACCCCGCGCATCCGCATGCCCGTCAGGTTACGGACACCGGGTCGGGTTTCGCCACGACGCCCACCGCAGTGCTGCACCGGGCCGGATTCGATTCGCTAACGAAGCTGTTCAAATCCCCAATCCCGCCGAGGTTGCCCTTACGCTGGCAGGGTGACCAGTCATGGTGAGGGCTCACACTGGCGTCGGCCGGGTGAGACTGCCGACGCAGGCAAAGGACGTCCCAAGTCGGCACGTCTGGTAGATCCGGAGGACGACATGCCATCACCGACCTACACCGGTGATTTCGAGACCGCGGCCATTCCGGCGTACGACCCCACCGGTACTCGCTCTGTGGGAGCCGGCTACCACCCGCTGCCTTACGCCGAGCCGGCGGCCAGCCCCGGCCGTGTCGGAGTTGCCATCGGCGGCGATACCGACGCCGACGAGCCATTCCAGGCGCTGGACCGGCGCGGCACCCAGGATCTCGGTCTATTGATTCTGCGGCTGGGCCTCGGTGTGCTGCTGGTGGCCCACGGGCTGCGGCAGCTGTTCGGGTGGTGGGGCGGTCAGGGGCTGACCGACTTCAAGAGTTCCATCGCCGCGGCCGGCTACCAGTACGCCGACATCCTGACCTATGCGGCTGGGGGCGGGCAGATCGCCGCGGGCCTGTTGCTGGTGCTCGGACTGTTCACGCCGCTGGCGGCGGCCGGCGCGCTGGCGTATTTCATCAACGGTGTGCTCACCGGCGTCTCGTCGCACAACCAGGGCAGGTTCGACTTTTTCCTGCCGGACGGCCACGAATACCACGTCATGCTCATCGTGGTAGCGGTGGCGATCGTGCTGGTCGGCCCGGGCCGGTACGGCCTCGACGGCGACCGCGGCTGGGCCCGGCGGCCCTTCATCGGATCAATCGTGGCCCTGGTGCTCGGAATTGCCGGCGGCATCGCGATGTGGGTGTTCCTCAACGGGGCCAACCCGCTGGGTTAACGGGGCATCAGCGATACGGGTTCGGCACCCGCCCACCGCTGGCCTCGGTCAGCAGCGGCAGGGTGGCGAAACTTACCGCGGGCAACCGCACAGTCGCACCGTCGCGTAGGTGCGCCCGCGCCCACGATCCCCGGGTAAATCCCAAGCCGTCGATGGCATCCCAACCGATCGAACGGCTGCCGAACAGGGTCCGGACGGTGATCTGCTGAGCGTCGGCCACGGTTCGCCACCGGGCGATCAGCACCGAGAGCAGGATTGGTAGCGCCAATACGGGCGCGGTGAATGGCCAGGTCGACACGGGGATCAGCAGCCCGAGCGTCAGGAAGCCGACCGCGAAGTGGGCCATCGGCGAGATGCGGATCACCAAGGGTGCGGAGTCGGGGGATGCAGCGGCCACCCCCGCATGATGTCACCGCCGGGGCCGCCGGACCCGGGGGGTGGACGCCCGCACCCGAGGTAAAAATAAATATTGACTACTTATTTTATATGCCACATGATGGACGCGTGTCGCCGACTAAACCCCGCCGAACCCAGGCGGAGCGCACTGCCGAGACCCGGCATGCGCTGCTCAACGCGACGCTCGACGCCCTGGTGGAAGTTGGTTTCAAGGGAACCACCACGACCGAGGTAGCCCGCCGTGCCGGCGTCTCGGTGGGGGCGCTGCAGGGACATTTCCCGACGAAGATCGGCCTGCTGACCGCCGCCATCGAGTTCTCGCTGAACCGCCGCATCGAAGAGTTCGAGGTGTTGATGGCGGGGCTGGACTCGTCCGCGGACAAGCTCGACGAGGCGATCGATCTGCTGTGGTCGATGTATTCCGGTCCGACCTTCACCGCGTCGCACGAACTGTGGGTGGCGGCTCGCACCGACCCGGACCTGGCGCCCGCGGTCATCGAGACCGATCGCCAGTTCTCCGAAGCCTGCGACCGGATATACACCGAACTGCTTGCCTCGACGGACACCGCCGATGCCGATACCGCAGCGTCGCGGATCGGGCCGCAGATGACGTTCGCGCTGATGAACGGCCTGGCGATGTCCCGGTCGATCGCCGGCTACGAGCCACTGCCCGCCGCCGAGATCCTCGATGCCTTCAAGATGCTGGTTCGGCCACTGGCGACCGGCTTTGCAGACCCCCAACCCGAGAGAGAATCATGACCACCAAAGACCAGCCCGGTCAGCCGGCGGTACAGCCGCGGCGCATCCGTTTCAACTACCCGGTGGCGGCTCTGAACCGCCACTTCGTTGCCGGCGACCTGGTGATGAGCCACATGATCGCGCACCTGTCGGCGGTCTTTCCCGAGGGCGAGGACTTCTTCATCCGTTCGGTGCGCCGCTATGCCGACCAGATCACCGACCCTGACCTCAAGGAACAGGTCAAGGGATTCATCGGCCAAGAGGTCACCCACGGGCGCGAGCACCGTGCACTCAATGAGCGCCTGCATGAGATGGGTTACCCGACCCGCAGGGTCGACCGGCTGGTGAATCGCCGCCAGAAGGTCATCGAACGACGGTTCTCCCCGCTGACCTGCCTGGCCATCACCGCCGCACTCGAACATTTCACCGCCGTTTTCGCCGAAACCCTGCTCTCCGACGAGCGGGCCCAGGCCCTGCTCGGCACAACCGAAGTGCGGTCCATGTTGCTGTGGCATGCCATCGAGGAATCCGAGCACCGCGCGGTGGCCTTCGACGTCTACCGAGCAGTCGGGGGTGATGAGACCCGCCGCATCCGGACCATGCGGATCATCCGCTTCAGTTTCCCCCTCGCCGTCGTGGCGAACACCATCATCTCGCTCTTCGGCGACCGGGCCGCCTATCACCCGGTGCGACTCATCCGCAGTTTTGCTGCCCTGCGGCATTCGCCGTTTCTGACCCGCGCGGTCTTCCGCCGGCTGGGGGAGTACCTGCGGCCGGGCTTCCATCCCAATGACCAGGACAACACCGCGCTACTCGAGCACTGGGAGGCGGAGCTCTTCGGCGAACAGGGATCGCTGGTTGACCACCTGAACTGAGTGCTAGCTCATTTGACGCTGGGCCGGTCCAGCGGCTACCGTCGTGTGCTATGGACAACGGCATGCTCGTAGTAGCCCACTGCGCGTTGGTTGTTGCCTGAACTTCCAACACCGACGCGCAACCCTCGTGCAGCAGCTGAGCTGGCGGGGGTTTTTTGTTGCCAGCAGTCTCCAAAGACACAGTCGTCGAAGACAAAGAGGAAACCGTGAGCGCACCCACCACGCGACCGCCGGAGCGGCCGGCACCGGCGCAAGCCGCCAACGGGGCTAAGTCCGTTGACAAGGCCCCGGACGCAGCTTCAGGCAAGGCCAAGTCACCCGGCAGGCGAGTTCCGCCGGAGCAGATGACCGGCGCCCAATCGGTGATCCGGTCCCTGGAAGAGCTCGACGTCGACGTGATCTTCGGCATCCCGGGCGGCGCGGTGCTGCCGGTCTACGACCCGCTCTACGACTCGACGAAGCTGCGCCACGTGCTGGTCCGCCACGAGCAGGGCGCCGGGCACGCCGCCAGCGGCTACGCGCACGCCACCGGTCGGGTCGGGGTGTGCATGGCCACCTCCGGTCCCGGCGCCACCAACCTGGTGACGCCGCTGGCGGACGCGCAGATGGACTCCATCCCGGTGGTGGCGATTACCGGCCAGGTCGGCCGCCAACTGATCGGCACCGACGCCTTCCAGGAGGCCGACATCTCCGGCATCACCATGCCGATCACCAAGCACAACTTCCTGGTTCGCAACGGTGACGACATCCCGCGTGCGCTGGCCGAAGCATTCCACATCGCGGCCTCCGGGCGTCCCGGTGCGGTGTTGGTCGATATCCCCAAGGACGTGCTGCAGGGCCAATGCACCTTCGCCTGGCCGCCCCAGCTGGACCTGCCCGGCTACAAGCCCACCACCAAGCCGCACAGTCGGCAGGTCCGCGAGGCCGCCAAGCTGATCGCGGCCGCGAGCCGCCCGGTGCTTTACGTGGGTGGCGGAGTGATCCGTGGTGAGGCCTGCCAGGAACTGGCCGAGCTGGCCGAGCTGACCGGCATCCCGGTGGTCACCACCTTGATGGCCCGCGGCGCCTTCCCGGACAGCCACCGTCAGCACCTGGGCATGCCCGGCATGCACGGCACGGTGGCGGCGGTGGCCGGGCTGCAGCGCTCGGACCTGCTGATCACCCTGGGCGCCCGATTCGACGACCGGGTCACCGGCCAACTGGATTCGTTCGCCCCGGACGCCAAGGTGATTCACGCCGACATCGACCCGGCCGAGATCGGCAAGAACCGGCACGCCGACGTTCCGATCGTCGGCGACGTCAAGGCCGTCATCACCGAGTTGCTCGAGGTGCTGCGCCGCGAAAAGGCGCTGGGCTCCCTCGATCTCGCCGACTGGTGGAGCTACCTCGACGGGGTGCGCTCGACCTACCCGCTGAGCTACGGGCCGCAGAGCGACGGCAGCCTGTCGCCGGAGTTCGTCATCGAGACGCTGGGCCGCATCGCCGGACCCGACGCGCTCTATGTCGCCGGCGTTGGCCAGCACCAGATGTGGGCCGCGCAGTTCGTGAAGTACGAGAAGCCGCGCACCTGGCTGAACTCCGGGGGCCTGGGCACCATGGGTTTCGCGGTCCCGGCGGCCATGGGCGCCAAGATGGGTCGCCCGGACGCCGAGGTGTGGGCGATCGACGGTGACGGCTGCTTCCAGATGACCAACCAGGAGTTGGCCACCTGCGCGATCGAGGGCGTTCCGATCAAGGTTGCACTGATCAACAACGGCAACCTCGGCATGGTGCGGCAGTGGCAGACGCTGTTCTACGGGGAGCGCTACAGCCAGACCGACCTGGCCACCCACTCGCACCGCATCCCCGACTTCGTGATGCTGGCCGAGGCCCTGGGCTGTGTCGGATTGCGTTGCGAGCGTGAAGAAGACGTCGAAGATGTGATCAAGGCTGCCCAGGCTGTCACCGACCGGCCGGTGGTGATCGACTTCATCGTCGGCGCGGACGCTCAGGTGTGGCCGATGGTGGCCGCCGGCACCAGCAACGACGAAATCCAGGCGGCACGCGGCATCCGGCCGCTGTTCGACGACGAGAATAATGAGGGGCACGCGTGATGGCGACAGGTTGGAAGACCCACACGCTCTCGGTGCTGGTCGAAGACAAGCCCGGTGTGCTGGCGCGGGTGGCCGCGCTGTTCTCCCGCCGCGGCTTCAACATCGAGTCGCTGGCCGTCGGCGCTACCGAGACCAAGAACATGTCGCGGATGACGATCGTGGTCTCGGTGGAGGACACCCCACTGGAGCAGATCACCAAGCAGCTCAACAAGCTGATCAACGTCATCAAGATCGTCGAGCAGGAGGAGGACAACTCCGTCTCCCGCGAGATTGCGCTGATCAAAGTCCGTGCTGACGCCAGTACGCGCGGACAGATCGTCGAGGCGGTGAACCTGTTCCGCGCCAGGGTGATCGACGTCTCTCCGGAGTCGTTGATCATCGAGGCCACCGGCACGCCGGCCAAGTTCGATGCGCTGCTGCGGGTGTTGGAGCCCTATGGCATCCGCGAGATCGTCCAATCGGGTCTCGTATCGTTGTCTCGCGGTCCGCGCGGCATCGGCACGAGCAAATAGTCCCCCAGAAATAGCCAGTAAAGATAGTAAGGAAGTAAAACCAGTGGCATCAGAGAAGTTAGAGATGTTCTACGACGACGACGCTGACCTGTCGATCATCCAGGGCCGCAAGGTCGGCGTGATCGGTTACGGCAGCCAGGGACACGCGCACTCGCTGAGCCTGCGCGACTCCGGAGTGCAGGTGAAGGTGGGCCTCAAGGAAGGGTCGAAGTCGCGCGCCAAGGTCGCCGAGCAGGGCCTCGAGGTCGACACCCCCGCCGAGGTGGCCAAGTGGGCGGACGTGATCATGCTGCTCGCCCCCGACACCGCCCAGGCTGAGATCTTCACGAACGACATCGAGCCGAACCTGGTGGCGGGCAACGCGCTGTTCTTCGGCCACGGCCTCAACATCCACTTCGGCCTGATCAAGCCGGCCGCCGATATCACCGTCGGGATGGTCGCGCCCAAGGGGCCGGGCCACCTGGTTCGCCGGCAGTTCGTCGACGGCAAGGGTGTGCCCTCGCTGATCGCGGTCGCGCAGGACCCCAACGGTGAGGGCGAGGCGCTGGCCTTGTCGTACGCCAAGGGCATCGGCGGCACCCGGGCTGGGGTCATCAAGACCACCTTCAAAGAGGAGACCGAGACCGACCTGTTCGGTGAGCAGGCCGTGTTGTGCGGTGGCACTGAGGAACTGGTCAAGGCCGGTTTCGAGGTCATGGTCGAGGCAGGCTACGCCCCGGAGATGGCCTACTTCGAGGTGCTGCACGAGCTCAAGCTGATCGTCGACCTGATGTACGAGGGCGGCATTGCGCGGATGAACTACTCGGTGAGCGACACCGCGGAATTCGGTGGCTACCTGTCCGGTCCGCGGGTGATCGACGCCGGCACCAAGCAGCGGATGCGCGACATCCTGTCCGACATCCAGGACGGCACCTTCGTCAAGCGCCTGGTGGCCAACGTCGAGGGCGGTAACAAGGAACTCGAAGGTCTGCGCAAGGAGAATGCCGAGCACCCCATCGAGGTCACCGGCAAGAAGCTGCGCGACCTGATGAGCTGGGTGGACCGGCCCATCACCGAAACCGCCTAGGCGTTCGATCACCCACACGCCGAGCGTGTACCCAGTGCGAGTTTTCGACTGCTTTTTCGCGCTGAGTACACGCTCGGCGTGTTAGGGCGCCAGGCTCGGCAACTCACGAACCCCGAACTCGCGTCGCAGCAGGGTGCGCGCGGCGTAGTAGCCGGCCATTCCGTGCACTCCGGCACCCGGAGGTGTGGCTGCTGAGCACAGATATACCCCGGGAATCGCGGTGGCCCAAGGATTTACCCGCGGCGTCGGCCCGGCCAGAGCCCGCCACGCGCTGTTGCCTCCGGCGGAGATATCGCCGCCGACATAGTTGGCATTGTGGTTTGCCAGCTGGGCTGCCGGTACAGACCGGACCGCGACCACGATGTCGCGGAAGCCGGGGGCGAATCGCTCGATGCCGGCGGTGACGGTCTCGGCCTGGTCGACGGTCGATCCGGCCGGAACGTGCGCATATGCCCACATCGGACGTCGGCCGGCGGCGTCGATGCGGGACGGGTCGACCAGATGAGGTAGCGCCGCCAAGATCATCGGCCGCGGTGCGTGCCGGCCGGCGGCGATCTCGGCTTCGGCCTGGACCATCTGTTTGCGGTCACCCCCAAGATGCAGCGTGGGCGCCTGCGCCAGCCGCGGATCGCGCCACGGCACCTCATCGGAGAGCACGAAGTCGACCTTCGCGGCCGCCGAGCCGAAACGGTAACGGCGCAGGGCTTTCGCATACCGGGTCGGTAGCGCGTCCCCGTAGACCGACAGCAGTTCGGTTGGGGCAGTGTCGAACAGCACCACGCGGCCGGGCGGCTTTCGCACCGGGTTATCGGCGGCCAACTGTCCGCCGTGCGCGGTCAGATCGGCGATGAGTGCATCGGTGATCGCCTGACTGCCGCCCACAGGGATAGGCCAGCCGACCGTATGGCCAAGCGTCGCCAGCATCATGCCCGCGCCGGCCGAGGTCACCGACGGCAGCCGCGAGATCGTGTGCGCGGCCACCCCGGTGTAGAGGGCGCGGGCATCGTCGCCGGACAGCGTCGCGTTCCAGGCCGGGCCGGCCTGTTCGGCCATCCGCAGCCCCAGCCGGACGACCGTTGCGATTCCGGAGGGCACGGACCGTTTGTCTCCCAGCAGAAACTTCACCACGGCTTGGCTATCGGCGACCAGTGGGCCGAGCAGCCGGCGCCACGACGAACCGTGCTCCAACTCCGCGCAGGTGCGGTCCAGGTCGCGGTAGGCGATGGCCGCGGGCCGGTCATCCAGCGGATTGCCATAGGAGATCTCGGGCGCCGTCAGCTGCACCCCCCGGGCGGCCAGATCGAACTCGCTGAAGAACGGCGATGCCAACCCCAGCGGATGCACCGCCGAACAGATGTCATGGGCGACGTCACCGAACTCCGGGTCGGCGGCAGTGCGTGCGCCGCCGCCGAACGTGGGCTGGGCTTCCAGAACCTGAACCGACAGGCCGGCGCGGGCACAGATGACGGCGGCGGCCAGACCATTGGGTCCACTGCCTACGACGGTGACGTCCATCCGTCGATAGTAGGGAGCGGCTCGCGCTACGCGGCCAGATCGGGGTGCACCCCCAATACCGGCTGCCGCACGCCGCCGTTGTCGAATTCGGGGCACCACGGCCGGTGGCCGCGCTCATCTGGCCAGACCAGCTGCAGTGCCCGCACACTGCGGCCGTAGAACGCGATTGCCACATTCATGTGCGCGTCCGGATGCTCCACCGCAACCACCGCGATCAGCTGACCGTCCGGTCCCTCGATCCATTCGCCGGGTACCGGCCGTCCGCCCCTCAGCAGATAACCGGCCACGCCGTTGAGTAACCGGGCCGTCCGCCGCGGCGGCAGACCTGTCACCAGTAGCTCGGGCAGGCCGTGTTCATGCAGGCCGACCGTGTACGCGTACGGCGCGCGGTCGCTCTCCACGTATTGCACCGCCCAACCGTGTCTGTCGACCGTGGCGCGAACGGCATCCAGCCACTCCTCGACGGTGCTGTCCGGGTGATCGCATTTCCAGCACATAGGTGTTCCCCTTCCCTCGGGTCGAATTGACCCCAGGGTCCGCCGGGGGTCCGACAAGAAGGGGGCCCCGCGTCGTCAGATTGAACTCAGGCAGGTGAGACCGGCAGCGTCTGCCTCAGTGCAATCTCGGGACGGGCGATGCCCGGCTTCGCCGCGCTGGCGACCATCGTTAGGCTGTCCGGGTGACTCTGCCCGTGGTTTTGATCGCTGACAAACTCGCCCAATCCACCGTCGCCGCCCTCGGCGACCAGGTCGAGGTTCGCTGGGTCGACGGCCCGGACCGGGAGAAGCTGCTGGCCGCGGTACCGGAAGCGGACGCGCTGCTGGTGCGCTCGGCCACCACCGTCGACGCCGAGGTCCTCGCGGCCGGCACCAAGCTCAAGATCGTGGCGCGCGCAGGGGTCGGCCTGGACAACGTCGACGTTGAGGCTGCCACCGCCCGCGGTGTGCTGGTGGTCAATGCGCCGACCTCGAACATCCACAGCGCCGCCGAGCACGCGATCGCGTTGATGCTTGCCGCCGCCCGCGAGATCCCCGCCGCCGACGCCTCGCTGCACGACAAGCAGTGGAAGCGCTCGTCGTTCTCCGGGACCGAGATCTACGACCACACCGTCGGTGTGGTCGGCCTGGGGCGCATCGGACAGCTGGTCGCTCAGCGGCTGGCCGCGTTCGGCGCCCACATCGTCGCCTACGACCCGTACGTGTCGGCGGCCCGCGCCGCCCAGCTCGGCATCGAGTTGCTGACCCTCGATGAGCTGCTCGGCCGCGCCGACTTCATCTCGGTGCACCTGCCGAAGACGCCCGAGACCGCGGGTCTGATCGGCAAGGAAAACCTGGCCAAGACCAAGCCCGGGGTGATCATCGTCAACGCCGCTCGCGGCGGGCTGATCGACGAGGCCGCACTGGCCGAGGCCATCACCAGCGGCCATGTCCGGGCCGCCGGCCTGGATGTGTTCGCCACCGAACCGTGCACCGACTCGCCGCTGTTCGACCTGCCGCAGGTGGTGGTGACCCCGCACCTGGGCGCGTCGACCGCCGAAGCCCAGGACCGGGCCGGTACCGACGTCGCCAAGAGCGTGAAGCTGGCGCTGGCCGGGGAATTCGTTCCCGACGCGGTCAACGTCGGCGGTGGCGCGGTCAGCGAGGAAGTCGCGCCCTGGCTGGACCTGGTGCGCAAGCTCGGCCTGCTGGCGGGTGCGCTCGCCGACGGGCTGCCGGTGTCGCTGTCGGTGCAGGTGCGCGGCGAACTGGCCTCCGAAGACGTTGGAGTGCTGCGTTTGTCGGCGTTGCGCGGACTGTTCTCGGCGGTCATCGAAGACCCGGTGACGTTCGTCAACGCGCCGGCCCTGGCTGCCGAACGCGGCGTCGACGCCGAGATCGGCACCGCCACCGAAAGCCCCAACCACCGCAGCGTCGTTGAGCTCAAGGCGGTCGCCGCCGACGGCTCGACCGTCACCGTTGCCGGCACGCTGTCCGGCACCCAGCAGGTGGAGAAGATCGTCGAGATCAACGGTCGGCACTTCGACCTGCGGGCACAGGGCGTCAACCTGATCATCAACTACTCCGACCAGCCTGGCGCGCTCGGCAAGATCGGCACTCTGCTGGGGTCGGCGGGCATCAACATTCACGCCGCGCAGCTGTCCGAAGACGCCGAAGGCCCTGCGGCGACCGTCCTGCTGCGGGTCGACCGTCAGGTGCCCGCCGACGTGCAGTCGGCGATCACTGCTGCGGTCGGCGCCAACAAGATTGAAGAGGTAGACCTGACATGAGCCTCAAGCTTGCTGTCATTCCCGGCGACGGGATCGGCCCGGAGGTTATCGCCGAAGCCGTCAAGGTGCTCGACGCGGTGCTCCCGGGCACCGAGAAGACCGAATATGACCTGGGCGCCAAGCGCTATCACGCCACCGGCGAAGTCCTGCCGGACTCGGTGCTGGAAGAGATCCGCGGCCACGACGTGATCCTGCTCGGCGCGATCGGTGACCCGTCGGTGCCGTCGGGTGTGCTGGAGCGCGGCCTGCTGCTGCACGCCCGCTTCGCGCTGGACCACCACGTCAATCTGCGTCCCAGCCGGTTGTACCCCGGGGTGGCGAGCCCGCTGGCAGATCCGCCGGAGATCGATTTCGTGGTGGTGCGCGAAGGCACCGAGGGTCCCTACACCGGCAACGGCGGGGCGCTGCGGGTCGGCACCCCCCACGAGGTCGCCACCGAGGTCAGCGTCAACACCGCGTTCGGGGTGTCCCGGGTGGTGCGGTTCGCCTTCGAGAAGGCTCGCGCCCGGCGTAAGCACTTGACCCTGGTGCACAAGAACAACGTGCTGACCTACGCGGGATCGTTGTGGACCCGCACGGTGGCCGAGATCGCCAAGGATTACCCGGACGTCGAGACGGCCTACACCCACGTCGACGCCGCCACGATCTATCTGGTCACCGACCCCGGCCGGTTCGACGTGATCGTCAGCGACAACCTGTTCGGCGACATCATCACCGACCTCGCGGGCGCGGTCTGCGGCGGGATCGGGCTGGCGGCCAGCGGCAATATCGACGCCACCGGTACCAACCCGTCGATGTTCGAGCCGGTGCACGGCAGCGCACCCGACATCGCCGGGCAGGGCATCGCCGATCCCACCGCCGCGGTGACGTCGGTGGCCATGCTGCTGGGCCACATCGGCGAGCATGACGCCGCGGCCCGGGTCGATGCTGCCGTCGAGCAGCACCTGGCCACCCGCGGTGGGCAGAAGTTGTCCACGGTCGAGACCGGTGACCGGATCTTGAGCTTGCTCTAGAGCGTCTCGGCGATAAACATGGAGCGGCCCAACTCGATTGGGCCGCAACACGTTTTTCAGAGATTGTCCAAGAACGGAATGTTGATTCCGAATTCGCTCAAGACGGACGCGAGCGTCTCGACCGACGTACCCAATTCGATGGCACCCACCTGGGTGACTCCGGCGACCAGCGTTCCGGCAGCCAGGCCCAGCCCCGTCAGCGGATCACTGAGGTTGTTCAGCAGGATGTTCGCTACCTGGGTCGGCACGGTGATCGCCAGGGTCGTGAGGCTGTCGGCGGCCGGCAGCAGCAGCGAATACAGCTGGGCGAACGCGCCGGTGAGCGTGTTGATGAAGTCCATCGGCGAGGAGAACAGGTCGGTCGGCGCGGTGCCGGAATCGGAGATGCCGGTGAACAGCGATGACGGGTTCGACACCAGGTTCTGGATGTCTTGGGCGAACGCATTGAAGCCCTGCTCGGCGGCAGGACCGAGATTGTTGAGCGCCACCATCACCTGATCCCAGTTCGGGAAGATCCCGAACCCGGTGGGCACGTTGGCCGTTCCCGCGTCCCAGCCGTCATTGTTCGGGTTGTCGTAGCCGAGATTGACCAGCTGGGTCAGGACCGGATTGAGCAGGTCGACCAACGGCTGGCCCACTACCGGCAGCAGCTGCAGCGGGGCCAACAGTGGCAGTTCGTCGTGGGGAATCATGTAGTAGCTGGTGACGCCGTCATAGCCCGCCGTCGTACCCACCTGGATTGCGTTGTTGACCTGGTCGGCGGTCAGCTCGGAATACAGCGGATGCACGAAAATCTCGCCCAGCTCGGCATTGAGGTCCGCCAAGATGTTCAGCGGGTATTTGGGGAAGTCGGCGAAGCCGTCGTACTCCAGCGAGTAGATCGCGGTCTCGTACGGGGTGTCCGGCGGGGTGTAACCGGCGAACGTCGTTTGAAACGCTGGGATCGTCAGATTGAACCGCTCGAAGACGCCACCGTCGGGATTCTGGACGTCACCGGTCAGCACGAACTTCACGGCGTCGGCGGCCACGCCCTCTTGCTGCAATTCGGCCATGACATTCCCGGCGATTTCCGTGCTCTGCGAATAGCCCGAGACTGCCACGGTGTTTCCGGCTGCCAGGTTCTGCATGATGTAGTCGTGCAGCATGACAGTGCCCTGCGCTACGGAGGTGTCGAGCGGCAGGCTTTTGACGCCGGAGAATATCGGCTGGGCTCCCTCCGGGGTGAATACCGGAACGCTTTGGGCGCCCGGTAGCAGACGCTGGATGTAGAGCTCGTCCATGCTCTGCACATAGCCGGGGGTCTGCTGCGGCAACGGCATGCCGCTGCCGCCGACGATCAAGCCCACCAGGTGATTGGGGGAGTCGACCACGTAGCCGCCGCCGGTCGACGTGAGTTGTACCGCCGAGAGTGCGGCGGCGGGCGAGGGCACTGCTACCGGGCCGACGGCGATCAGGCCGGCCCCCACCAGGGCGACACCGGCCGTCGCATAGGGACGAAGCGTTAGCGACACGAACATCTCCTTACAGCCAGGGCAGAAATGAAAGAATACCCATGAATAAGCTGATCGGAGCGTGATTGAAACCCAATGATTCAGAGCGTAGTGAGTGGGCGCGGGAGCCGTTCCTGATCGCGCCGATCAGCTGAAACTGACGGGCAATCTCGCCGCGAGCTCCGCGACGGTGGTGCCGAAGGTTGCGCGCGCCCGGAGCGTTCCCACGGCCGTGTCGATGTCGAAGATCGCGTATTCGGTATAGACCCTGCTGACGCAACGCAGACCGGTCAACGGATAGCTGCATGACGAAACCAGTTTGGCGGCACCGTCCTTGGCGAACAGGTCCATCATCACAAACACGCTCTTGGCCCCTATCGCCAAGTCCATTGCTCCGCCAACGGCGGGGATCGCGCCCGGCTCCCCGGTATGCCAGTTGGCCAGGTCGCCGTACTGACTGACCTGTAGCGCACCAAGCACGCACACGTCGAGGTGTCCGCCGCGCATCATGGCGAAGGAGTCGGCGTGGTGGAAGTAGCAGGCCCCGGGCAGCTCGGTGACCGGGACCTTGCCGGCATTGGTGAGGTCGAGATCGATGTCCGCGCCCTGTGCTGCGGGCCCCATACCGAGCATGCCGTTTTCGGTGTGCAGCACCACCGCGTCTTCGGGTGACAGGTGATCCGCGACCAGCGTGGGCTGCCCGATGCCGAGATTGACATAGGAACCCGCCGGGATGTCGCGGGCGATAATGGCGGCAAGTTCGTTGCGGGACAGCGGGCCGCGGCCACTGTGCTCGACTGCGCTGGCAGGCGTCTGCGTCACGGGCCAGTCTCCAGCATCCGATCGACGTAGATGCCCGGCGTGACAACCGCTTCGGGATCCAGCTGGCCGGTGCCGACGACACGGGACACCTCAGCGACCGTCAACGCTGCGGCGGCAGCCATCACCGGGCCGAAGTTACGAGCCGTCTTGCGATACACCAGGTTTCCCGCGCGATCCCCGACGTGAGCGCGGATCAGCGCGACATCCCCGTGAATCGGATACTCCAGTGCGTAGTCCCGGCCGTTGATGGTCCGAATCTCTTTGCCCTCGGTGAGCAGGGTGCCGACGCCGGTGGGGCAGTAGAACGCCCCGATGCCCGCGCCGGCGGCGCGGATGCGTTCGGCGAGATTGCCTTGCGGTACCAGTTCCAGCGCGATCTTGCCAGCGCGGTACAGCCCGTCGAACACATAGGAATCTGACTGGCGCGGAAAGGAACAGATCACCTTGTGGACGCGGCCGGCGGCCAGCAGTGCGGCCAATCCGGTATCGGCGTTGCCCGCATTGTTGCTGACGATGGTCAGATCCCCGGCGCCGTGGGCGATCAATGCGTCGATCAGCACGGTGGGCATACCGGCCATACCGAATCCGCCCACCAGAATCGTGGCACCGTCGCTCACCCCGGACAGCGCCTCGGCAGCGGTGTCGCAGATTACGGTGCGGCTCACCCGGCGCCCGCTGAGCTGTCGTGGTCGGCGAGCACCTGCGCGGCGATCCGGAACGCGGTATTGGCATCGGGTACGCCGCAATAGATGGCGGTCTGCAGCAACACCTCTTTGATCTCGTCGTTACTCAGGCCGTTGCGGCGTGCCGCGCGCAGATGCAGGGCAAGTTCCTCATGGTGTCCCCGAGCCACCAGCGCGGTCAGCGTGACGATCGAGCGGCTGCGCCGGTCCAGGCCGTCACGGGTCCAGATGTTGCCCCACGCATACCGCGTGATCAGATCCTGAAAGTCGGCGGTGAACGCGGTGGTGCCCGCGATCGCGCGGTCGACATGGGCGTCGCCGAGGACGTTGCGGCGCACCGACATGCCCGCGGCGTAAACCGCGTCCCGCGACAAGAGTTGGTCGAGAATGAGATTGGCGGTCGCCGTGGGGGCCTCGACAGGTGCCAGGTGACCGACGCCGTCGAGCATCACCAGGCGGCCGTGTTGGACTCTGGAAGCGATGCGCTCCAGTGACTCTGGGGGAGTGGCGCCGTCATCGATGCCGGCGATGGCCAACACCGGCGCAGCGATCCGGCCGAGTTGTGCGCTGACATCGAAATCGGCCAATGCCTCGCATGCTTGGGCATACGATTCGTCGTCGGTGGCGCGCAGCGCCTCCACCAATGCCGCGACCAGGTCCGGGGCTCGATCGACGAAACCGGGTGCGAACCAGCGCTGCAAGGAGGCCTCGACGAGTGCCGCGGTGCCCGAGGTGCGCACGGTGGCGGCACGTGCGGCCCAATCCTGCGCCCGCCCGAAGGTGGCGCCGGTGCATTGCAGCGTGGCGCTGGACACCCGTTCGGGGGCATCGAGCAGCAACTGCAGGCCGACCGCGCCACCGATGGAGTTACCGGCGTAGTGGAACGGTGCGTGCGGCGCGATCTCGTCTACTAAGGCCAGTACGCCGGCCGCCAGGTCCGGCATCCGGAAGGGAGCTGCCGGGCTGCGGCCGTGGCCGGGAAGGTCCCAGGCGACGACGCGGACCTGCTCGGCGAGTTGTTCAGCGGCTACGCCCCACAGGGCGGTTGCCGAGGTGCCCAGCGATGGCCCGAGCAGCAGCAAGCCCGCGTCCGGCGGGCCGCCGAAGTCGGTGCCGACCAGCCGCGGCACGCTCATGTGGCCTCCCTGAGGTGGTGGTGCGCGCGTTGCAGTACGGCATCGATGAGAAGGCTTGCCGCCCCGGTGTAGTCGCCACGAGCGGTATGCCCGGTCAATTCGGTCATCGCCCGCTGTTCCCCGAGCAGGTCGCCCGCGGCGGCAAGGTTCGCCGCGGCGCGGTCGGTGTCGATGATCAGCCCGGCGAGCAGGGCGGTTGTCTGCGCCGCGGCTGCGACGGCATGGCGGGACAGGGTCCGCAGGCCCGCCCATTCGGCGTGCCAGCCGCCGTCGGAGCGCTCATCGATGCCGGCTGCGGAAGCGGCATGCAAGCCGGCGGCCAGGGACGGCGCCACCAACCCGGTACGGCGGATCAGCAGTGATAACACCGGATTGTTCTTGTGCGGCATCGTCGTTGAACCGCCGCCGCGGCCCTCGGCCAATTCGCCGATCTCGGCCCTACTGCTCGCCGCAACGTCGTTGGCGATGTGCGACCAGGCATCGCAGCATGTCACCAGTGCGTCACCGGCGCGGGTGATGACGGACCGAGTGGTGTGCCACGGCGGGCTGTCAGCGAGGCCGAGGGCCGCGGCCAATCGCCCCGACAGGCTTATGGCATCGGTGGGTGAACCGGCCAACTCGGTGGCGGCGGCCATAGTTCCGGCGGCGCCGCCGGCCTGCACCGAAAGCTGCGGCAGTGCGGCGACACCGTCGGCGGCATCCAAAATTCCGGTCAGCCAGTGGGTGAACTTCATGCCGATCGTGGTGGGCAACGCGGGCTGGGTCAACGTGCGGGCCAGCATGGGGCTGTCACGGTAGGTCTGCGCCAGCGCGGTCGCGGTGCGCACCTGTGCGTTGAGTTCGTTGCGAACTCGATCCAGTGCATCGCGCAGGCAGAGCATCAGTGCGGTGTCGATGACGTCCTGGCTGGTCAGGCCGCGGTGCAGCCAGCGTGCCGGTTGGCTGCCGGTGCGTTCCCGCAGTAGGTCGAGCAGGCCGGGCACCGGGTTGCCGGTCGCCTCGGCAGCCACGGCCGCCGCTTCCACATCAGCGGCCGAGACCACTGTGGTCAAGTCGGCCCGTGCCGCCTGGGGCGCAATACCGGAGTCGACAAGCACACCGAGCCAAGCATTTTCGACTCGCAGCATCGCGACCAGATACGCCGCGTCGCTGAAGATCGGCCCTGCCCGGTGATCCCCAGGCCATAACAAGTCGGTCATGGTTGCCCCCGATAGCGCAGGAATACCGTCTCGTCGGCGCCCTGCAGCCGGATGTCGAACCGAAAGCCATCCGCGTCGGGCACCGCGATGAGGGTATGACGACGGTCGGCCGCCACGGAGTTCAACAGTCGGTCGGTGTCGAGTTGATCGCCGGGAAAATAGGCGCGGGTGAACAACCGGTTCAGCAGGCCACGCGCAAACACGGCAACGGTAATGAACGGTGTCGACGGGTGGAGCGCACCGGGTTTCACGGTGGTGAAGCTGTAGTGGCCGTCGGCATCGGTGGCGGCGCGTCCCCACCCGGTGAAGGTGTCACCGTCGCGGCGAAGCGAACTGGAGGTTGGCACGGCGCCGTCGGAATCGGCCTGCCAGATCTCCACCAGCGCGTCGGGAACGGGTGCCCCGGTGCCGTCGGTGACGGTGCCATGGAGCTCGACGGCGCCGGCGAAGCCAGCGGGCACCAGCTCGTTGCCGCGCTCGAACGGCAATGCGTAGCCGAAGAACGGGCCGATGGTCTGCCCGGGGGTGGCCGTCAGCCTAAGCATCGTGATCCTCGAAAAGCGTTGCAGCTGGGCCGGTGAGCACGATGTCCCACCGGTAGCCGGTGGCCCATTCGTGGCTGGTGGTGTCGTGGTCGTAGACCGCGACGAGCCGATCACGCGCCTGCTGGTCGGTGATCGACTGATAGATCGGATCCAACGCGAACAGCGGGTCACCCGGAAAATACATCTGAGTGATCATCCGCTGCGTGAAATCACTGCCGAACAAGGAAAAATGGATATGCGCGGGGCGCCAGGCGTTGTGGTGGTTGCGCCAGGGGTACGGGCCAGGCTTGATCGTGGTGAACCGGTAGCAGCCGTCGTCGTCGGTGAGGCAACGCCCTGCTCCGGTGAAGTTGGGGTCCAATGGTGCGGGGTGCTGATCGCCCTGGTGGATGTAGCGCCCGCTGGCGTTGGCCTGCCAGATCTCGACGAGTTGCCGGCGCACCGGCCTGCCATTGCCGTCGACGATCCGCCCGGTCACCACCGTGCGCTCGCCGATCGGTACGCCGGCGTGCTGGTTCGTCAGATCCGCGTCCCGGTGGGTGATGTCGCACTCGCCGAAACACGGTGCCCGGAGTTCGGCGCCCTCTGGATCCGTGAGGTGGAGGGCACTCTTGGGATGCCGAAGCACGCTGCTGCGGTACGGCGGATAGTCCAGCCTGGGTTGGCTTTCCTCGATGCCTGCACGCTCGTAATCGGCCTGGATTGCCGCGATTTCCGCGCTGATCTCCGCCTGACCGGTCATCGCCGCTCCAGGCGAGCGAGCTCATGGCGCCAGGCGGCATCCGCGGTGAACGAGGGCCCAAGGTCGGGCAAATCCGCCCAATCGGCCTCGTCGATAGGCTTGCACGTGCCGCCGGCGGCGCGGACCCGCAGCGACATCGAAGCCAATTGGTCCAGGCTGATCGCTTGCAGGACAGCCTGGGCAGCCGTGGCCGCCGCGCTGGTGATTCCGTGGCCGCGACAGATCACCACCGGCTTGCCCGCCATGGCGGCGACCATCTCCTTGCCGAGTTCTGCGGTACGGATCAGCACGGACCGGGGGTACACCGGGACGCCCCGGCGCGCGAGCCATGCGCCCGGGATGTCGTAGGCCCCGTAGCTGGGTTCGAGCGTGATGCCCGCCAGGTCGGCGGCCACGACGGCCGCCGGATGCAGATGGGCCACTGCCCGGTGTTCGGGATGGGCCAGCAGCGTTTCGACGTGAATCGGCAGCTCGTTGGGCACCCGATATCCGTCCAATTCGCCGGGCATGCCCGGTGTTCCGTCGAAGCGGATGAGTCGAATGTCGTCGGGACGAGTGAACGCGACGCCGTCGTCGAAGTCGCTGCGACACCGCACGAGTAGGTGTTGCTCGTCGACCCGGGCACTGATGTGTCCGAGAATTCCGTCCACCAAGCCCCTGGCGGCAGCGACGCGGCATGCTTGCGCAACCTCTCGCCGCAGCGGTGCCAGGTCGTCGGTGTTCACGGGTTAGTCCCGGTAGTCATGCCGAATCCACCGTCGGGATGGGTACTTCCGGCCGTAATGCCGCGGGACCGGTCCGATGCCAGGAAGACATAGCTCCAGGCGTGGTCCTGGGGGGTGAGTGCGACATTGAGGGGGGTGCGTGCCGCGAGGTCGCGAGCCCGATCAGGGGTGTCGTCCAGGCGGATATGGTCGAGCGACAAGTTCTGTAAGCCGCGCAGGTCGGTGTTCAGGGTTCCGCCGGGCGCAACGCCGTTGACCCGAATGTGCGGGGCGAGTTCGTAGGCGAGCGTGGTGACCAGGCCGCGCACCGCGAACTTCGACGCGACGTACAGCACGCCGCCGCGACCCGGATAGAACGACGACGCCGACTCGGTGAGGACGATGGACGACCCCTCCTGGGCTTGCAGCGCCGGGATGGCGGCCTTCACCGACTGCAGCTGACTCAGCACGTTCGTGCTGAACATCTCGTCGAAAGCCGGCGCCAGCTCTTCGGTCGAGATGTCGGTGATTCCCTTGTAGAAGTCGAAGATCCCGACACAGTTGACCAGCGTGTCCAGTCCGCCGAATGCAGTAACGGCTGCGGCGACAGCGCGTTCATTCGCCTCGGCAGTCGTGGCATCGCCCTGAGTCACCGGAACCGTCGGCAACTGACTTGCCAACGCAGCGCACTTCGCCGGGTCGCGTTCCAACACCGCGACCTGGGCGCCCTCTTCCAGATAGGCGTCTACGACCGCTCGGCCGATGCCCGAGCCGGCGCCGACGACCAGCGCCCGCTTACCGTCCAGCCAGCGCGTCACGGCAGGTCACTGTCGTCCGAGAGCAGCGGTTGATGAATGTTGCCGACCATCGCCGCCAGAGTGTAGGCGTTCTGCCAGGTCAATGCCTCAAGTTCGAGGGCGTCGAGACTGATCCATTGCCCCGACTTCGGTGACGTGATCAGCAGCCGGGAACCGTTGCGGGTATCGACTCGGTGCAGCGTTACTTCGGTGAATTCGTTGGCGATGGTGATGGCGTCACCGACCGCATTGGCCAGAAGATCGTCGAGTGCGCTCACAGGAAGACCGCCAGGTTCTGCATGCGCAGGACCGACTCATCGACATAGATGGTGCGGCGCGCCAACTTCCAATGGTGGTCGGTGCGCCGTAGCAGATCTTCACGGCCGCAGGAGATCAACGCAGCTTCGTTCACGTCGCCGCGGCTGCGGAAGAGCAGCTCAGCCGACTCGACGATCAGGTGCTGGTCATCGTCGCAGGCAAAGGTGCGGACATTGGTGATGTGATGGCGAAGTCGTGACGGCGGGTCTTCGGTCCAGGCGTGTTCGGTCTGGAAACGAGCGACACGTCTGTTCAGCGAGTACTTGTTCTCGTCGAAATGTGCCATGCCGGGGGAGGTGTCGAATCCCGCGCCCGAGGCGGTGGTCACCCGGACGGGCATGAAGTAATGGATGTCCTCGGTAAGGGTGTCGAGCCAGTCGGTGTACTGCTGTGCGTCGAGCAGATAGGCCTCGTCGACCAGGAACTGATGCGCCTGCAGGTGTCGGGGATCGTTGAACGGCAAGGGCTTACCGGTACGGACCTGCTTCGGCGCATGGTCGCCCAGAACAGCCAGATCCCAGGGGCCGCCGGTGTCTTTTGGTCGGGCGAACCCCGCCCGCTGACTTTTCTCGGCGGAGGTCATACCCGGGTCTCCTCGCAGGCAGCCTCGCGCGTCGATGTGCCGTTGGTCTGCACCAGGGGGGCGATTCCTTCGCGCTGCGTGCCCATTGTTGCGCTGGTGGCCGCCACTGGAGGCATTTCCAGGTGGTCGGCCCACATCCGAAGGATCGCCCGCTGATTGTTCTCGTTATAGCCGACTTGGGCGGTTCCCGGGCCATGGAATAGCTCCGGCGGCAACGCATTCACCACCGGGGTGTCGTCGGCGAGCAGGCCCATCCGTCCATTGAGCAACAGTTGACGGGCCATGGAGCCGGCAGCGGTGTTGGTCAGCGACACCCAGTTCTCCACGTCATCCTGTTCGAACATGCCCGTGGAGCCAAAGCACATCAGGTAGGCCTTGTAGGAGTCCTTCTTGAACTGCTCGGGAGCGGCCGCGTCGACCGCGAACCACGAGTACACCTCGGTCTCGTTCGCACTGATCGGCTGCCAGGTGCGAATCGATATGAACGGCAACACATCTTCGCTGTCCTGAATCTTCGGCCAGTTATGCACCAGGCTCATGTTGGGAAAGCACGATGCCGCCGAGATCATGAAGCCGTCGTCGGCGACCATGCGCTGGTGGTCGGCTGACCACACGTCCTTGATGCGTCCCACCATGTCGTCGGGGTAGCCGACATAGCGCATCCGTTCGGTAAAGGTGCCCGGCGGCAGCTTATAGGTCGTACCGCCACCGCAGGTCGCCCAGTAGGTTGCGCCGTCTTTGCGCTTCTGCGCCTTCGGTTCCCGAAACAGCCCGATATCGACGACAGAGGCGTGGGTATGCGGGGTGTGATACATGTCCCCGGCAAAATTCTCCACGCCGATCTTCCAGTTCGCTTTGATACGCCACCGTTGCGGGCCGCGCACCTCAAGGCCGTTGTGGCTCTGCTTGGTGTAGAAGTCGAGATAGAACCTGAAATCGCCGAGAAATTCTTCGAGCGGGGGAGCTTGCGGGTCAAGGCTGATGAAGATCAGGCCGTTGTAGCTGGCGAGGCTCGGTGCCGGCAACAGGGTCTGGCCTCGCTTGGAAAAGCCGGCCTCGCCGCCATAGGCCTCTTGGTGGAAGGGCAGGCCGGTAATGCGCCCGTCATTGCGATACGACCAACCGTGGTAGGGGCAGCGGAAATTGGAGGCGTTGCCCAGCTCTGCGCGGCATAGCTGCATCCCGCGGTGCAGGCACATGTTGAACATGGCCCGCACGTCGCCCTTGGAGTCGCGGGCAATGATGAAGGAGTCGTCCAGGAGGCGTCGCACGACGTAGTCGCCGTCTTGGGGGATCTCCGACTCATGCGCCGCGAACATCCAGGCGCGACGGAAGAGCCGCTCCTTCTCGAGTTCGAAGATCTCGGCGTCGTTGTAGATGTGCGCTGGGATCATTCCCCGCCTGACCTCATCGAGGACATGCCGGTGATCACTCATCGATGCTGCTCCAGTCGTGAAGGCCCGCGTTATCTGTTATGCAGAGAAGAGCGCCGGGGCGTAGCGAAAACTTTGCCAGGATTACCGTTTAGAGGTCAACAACGCTGACTACTATCTCTGGTATGCAGAATTACGAGTCCCTCTGGCCGGCTGGTGACGGTAGTGACGCCGGGGCTCGGGATTCGGGTGTGCCGCAGTATCCGATCGGATCGGTGGATAGGGCGCTGAAGCTGCTCCTGTTGCTGGGCGAGCAGCCGCAGATTCGATTGACGGACGCGGCGAAGCACTTGGACGTCGCATCTTCGACAGCCCACCGCCTGTTGGCGATGCTGCAATATCGGGGCTTCGTCCGACAAGATCCGGCGTCCAAGGCGTATCACCCCGGGCCCGCGCTGATGAGCGTGGCGTTCTCGGTGTTCAACCGCATCGATATCGAAGGCGCGGCAAAGCCGGTCCTGCTCCGCCTCAGTGAACGCCTGAACGAGTCAGTGCACCTTGGAATGCTGGAGGGCTCAGGCGTTCGCTTCATCGCAGCCGCCGAGGGGCAGGCCGCCGTCCGGGTCGCCTCGCGGCTCGGCCGGACCATGCCCGCGCACTGCACCTCGACCGGCAAGGCGCTGCTGGCGCGCCTGTCGGACGCCGACATCGCCCGCCTGTATCCGACCGAAGAGCTGACGCGGGTGACTACACATTCGGTCGGCACCAGGACGGAGCTGCAGCGCGAGCTCGGTCGGATACGGCAGCAGGGCTATGCGGTGAATCGGGAGGGGAGTGAGGAAGGCGTCGCCTCGGTCGCGGTGCCCATTCTCACCCGTGCGCCGGGGGTGCTGCTGGCGCTCAATGCTGCGGCGCCCGTTCACCGATTGAGCAGTGCGCAGTACCGCAAAGTGGCAGCTGTGCTGGTCGAGGCGGCCAAAGAGATAGGAGACCAGATCGGCTAGCAGCTACGAGGGGGCCAACAGCAACTGCGCCCGCCGTGCCAATAGGCGACGTACCGCATCGTCCATGTGTTCGTCGATCAGTCGGATCACCAGATCTTCGTTGCCGGACCCGATCGCCTTGCGCAGCAAGACATGTTCGGTGACCTGCTCGCGCAGGTCGGGATAGGCCTCTTCGAGTTCGCCGAGCAGGATTCGAGTTTCCGACAGCAGGGTCCGCATCGCCCGGTGCAGTCGAGGACTGCCGGCGCACTCGACCAGTACTTCATGGAACGCCTGGTCGGCGTCGGCCGCCGCCGTGCCGTCGCCTCGAGTGGCGGCAACCCGCAGGGCCTCCACCGGGGCACGCAGGCGCGCTGCCGCGCCGCGGGGGTCGCCGCGCAGCACCTCGATCGCGGCGGCGCGTTCGATGGCCTTGCGGGCCTGATACACGTCGCGGACGTCGTCATCGGTGAGTTCGACGACGAAGATGCCCCGGTTGCGTTCGCTGCGCAGCAACCCTTCGGCCACCAGTCGTTGCATCGCCTCCCGTACCGGTCCGCGCGACACCGCGAACTGTGCGGCCAGACCCGCTTCGCCGAGTTGTTGACCCGGTGCCAGCCGGCCGCGGGTGATCGCCTCCCGGAGTCGTTCGGCGATCAGCTCGGCCGTCGAGGCCCGGCTCAGCGGCTCGAACCCGGCATCGTGTGAGATTGTCATCGCCCATCCTCGAACAATGCGCCCAGCCCGGTAGTCCGCCGGGTGATACCGGCGATGCGCAAACCTTCCCACACCGTCACCGCATTGGCGGTCAGTACCGGCTTGCCGAGTAGCTGCTCGAGTTCGTCGACCTGGGCGACGGTGTGCATGGCGGTGTCGGGGATCAACAGCGCCTCTGCCCGGGGCGAATCATTGCGCAGCGCCAACTCCCGAACCTGATTCGGCGTCAGCCGGCCCACCTGCGCGGCGGTGGGGATACCCGCATCGCCCATCGCTTCGACGGTGACACCTTGGGCGGCAACGAAGTTCACGAACAGCTCGGCGATGTCGCGCGGATAGCTGGCGGCCACCGCGACGCGGCGGCAGCCGAGCGCGGCCAACGCGTGCACGAACGCGAACGAGGTGCTCGAGGCGGGCACACCGGCGTCCGCTGCCAGCCGATCGACCTGCTCGGCGGCGCCGCTCGGCCCGAACACGAAGCTGCCCGATGTGCACGCCCAGACCACCGCGGCAGGCCGCTGCGGAGCCAGCAACGCCGCCCCGTGGGCGAGTTTGACTGTGCTGCCGAGATCCAACAACTCTGGTACGGCATGCAGGTCGGTGCCGTAGATGTGCACCACGGGCAGGCTCACGTCCAGCAGGCGAGCGGCGCGCGGGTAGTCGGACTCGGCGGCGTGGTCGGGATAGATGAACCCGACCGTCGGTGGCGCGGCGGTCATTGCGGGGCTCCGGTGAAGACGTCGCGGAGCCATCGGCCGGGGCCCATCATCGGCAGGTCCATCCGGCCCAGGCAGGCCCACATCGTCAGTTGGTTGGCGGTGAGGATCGGTTTACCCAGCATCTGCTCCAGCGGCGCGATGATGTCGTAGGTCCGCAGATTGGTGCAGCTGACGAAGATGGCCTGCGACTCCGGGCGATCGGCAGCCAGGATCCGCTCGGCCACGGTGCGGTAGTTGACCTTCCAGATGCCCCCTCCCAGTCCCAGATAGTCCGAGTGCAGCACCGACACCCCGAGCTGATTCAAGAACACCCGCAGCAAGTCGGTCAGCTCCTCGTCGTAGGGGGTCAGCACACTGATCCGCGAGATGTCCAGCGCGATAATCGCTTCAGCCAGTGCTCCCGACGTGGTGACCGCGGTCTTGGCGCCGGCGGCCTCGATCGCGGAGACCAAGGTCTTCTCGTACTCGACACCGTGGATGAAGCTGCCCGACGCGCACAGATAGGCAACCACCTCGGGTTCGACGTGCAGCACGTCGCGGGTCGCCGCCTGGAGATGGTGGGTGTCGGAGACCAGCTCGGCCATCGCCCGGCTGACCGGGACGGGTTCGTAGTGGGTGCGGGCCAGGTGCAGCGTCACCTCGGCGGGGATCCAGCGCCACAGTTCCCGTTCGATAGCCAGATCGAACGGGGCGATGATGCCGACACCGCGTTGATCGATCGGCCCGTCGAAGTCCGGCAATTCCGGAAACTGGGACAGATCCATGGGTTTCCCCATACCGACGTTCCACCCCCAGGCCAGCCCTGGATTGTTGACAATCATACGATCTGTTTTTACGGTGTCAATGTGGACGCGCGGCCGGTGGTGACCGTCCAGCACGGCGAGGCGGTTCCCGCCCAACTCGATTCGATCAGCGCGGACGCGGAGCTGCGCATGGTTCCGTCGTCGCGGCTGGGTGATGCGATCGACGGTGCCGACGTGCTGTTCTTGTACGATTTCTCTTCGCCCGCACTGGAATCGGTGTGGTCATCCGCCGCTGCGCTGCGCTGGGTGCAGGTCGCCGCCATCGGGGTAGACGCCGTGTTGTTCGACGGACTGATCGACAGCGATGTCGTCGTCACCAATTCGCGCGGCATCTTCGAGGAACCCATCGCGGAGTACGTGCTGGGACAGATCCTGGCCTTCGCCAAGGACTTCCGACGGTCCTGGGACGCTCAGCGTGGACATCGGTGGCAGCACTTCGACAGTGAGCCGATTGCCGGCGCATCGGTCACGATCATCGGGCCGGGGCCGGTCGGGCGGGCCATCGCCCGGCTGTTGCGCGCAGTCGGAATGTCGGTACGCGGCGTCGGTCGCGGCGCCCGCGAGGATCCCGACTTCGGCTCGATCACCACCGATGTGCTCGTCGCGGTGGCCGACGCCGACTATGTGGTGCTGGCGGCGCCATTGACACCGCAGACCCGGGGCATGGTCAATGCCGGCGTGCTGGACGCGATGCGGCCGACGGCGCGACTGATCAACGTGGGGCGCGGCGAGTTGGTAGACACCGGCGCGTTGGTGGCGGCGCTGCAGGACGGTGTCATTGCCGGCGCGGCCCTCGATGTCGTCGACCCAGAACCGCTCCCGGCGGATCATCCGCTGTGGAGCGCACCCAACGTCAGCCTGACCCCGCACAACAGCGGTGACATCCGGGGTTGGCGGAATCTGTTGCAGCAGCAGTTCATCACCAACTTCAAGCGATATGTGACTGGGCAGCCACTGCACAACGTCGTCGACAAGCGGATGACCCGGTACGCATCCAGTGGAACCGGTTGAGGGGGCGCAGATGACCGAGCCGACTGAACTGACCGCCCTGCAACTGGTCGCCGCCTATACCTCCGGCGAGCTTTCACCGGTTGAAGCCACCGCCGCCGCGCTCGCGGCGATCAGCGAACGCGACGGCGAAGTCAACGCCTTCTGTCTGGTCGACGAGGAGGCCGCGCTGTCGGAGGCTCGCAAGTCCGAGGTTCGTTGGAGCGGCAACTACACCAAGGGTCTGCTCGACGGGGTGCCGATCGCGATCAAAGACGTCTTTCAGACCGCCGGTTGGCCGACCCTGCGGGGATCGCTGCTCACCGACGCGGCGGGACCGTGGCCCGACGACAGTCCGGCGGTGGACAAGATCCGCAACGACGGCATGGTGCTCCTGGGCAAGACGACCACTCCGGAACTGGCGTGGAAGGGCGTCACCGACAGTCCGCGCACCGGCGTCACCCGCAACCCCGCCGACACCACTCGAACCGCGGGCGGCTCCTCGGGCGGCAGCGCCGCCGCGGTCGCCGCCGGGATGGCGCCCCTAGCCATCGGCACCGACGGTGGCGGAAGTATCCGGATTCCCGCGAGTTTCTGCGGGGTAGTCGGCTTCAAACCCACTCATGGGCGCGTCCCGATGTATCCGATCAGCCCCTTCGGGCCGCTGGCACATGCCGGCCCGATCACCCGGACCGTTGAGGACGCCGCCGTGCTGATGGACATCATCGCGCTGCCGGACTTTCGCGACCCCACATCGTTGCCGGCGACATTGACGACCTACCGCGGCGAAGTCCGGCGCGACGTAGTCGGTCTCGACGTCGCGTATTCGCCCACTCTGGGCTATGTCGACGTCGACCCGCAGATCGAGTCCGCGGTGGCCGAGGCGGTTCAGGCTCTAGCAGACGCGGGATTGAACGTCGTGGCCGCCGATCCCGGCTTTGCCGATCCGATCGACGCGTTCGAGGTGCTGTGGGCAACTGGGGCGGCAGGCAGCTTGCGTGGCCGGGAACGTGACCGCGGGCTCGTTGACCCCGGGCTGGCGGACATGTGGGACCGGGGGACGGCAGTGTCAGGCGTCGACTATCTGGCCGCCCGCCAGGTCAGTGTGGATCTGGGTGTGGCCATGGGGCGCTTCCACGAACGGCACAACCTACTGATCACGCCGACCACACCGATTGCGGCCTTCGCCGCCGGCCACGACGTGCCGGTCGATTCCGACCTGCGGTGGTGGGCGCAGTGGACACCTTTCACGTACCCGTTCAACATGACTCAACAGCCGGCGCTGAGCATCCCGATCGGCGTCACGGCGGAGGGTCTGCCGATCGGTATGCAGATCATCGGTCCCCGGCACAGCGATGATCTGGTGTTGGCGGCGGGCTTGTTCGCCGAGCGGGTCTTGGCCTGACCGGTCCGTCACTGCATCGCTAGGCCCTGGTGAAGGCCAACTGTTCGCCGACCGCACCGGCCATCCATAAGTCGTTGCAGGCGGCGGCCATCTCGGTCAGGCCGTCCTCGATCGTGGCGAAGACATTGCCGGGCACCCATCCGACGTCGCCGTTGACCAAGAGATTGTTGCGGCCGTAGAAGATCGCCAAGTCGGTGGCGCCCACCGGTGAATTCGCTTGACCGTCCTTGTCATAACCGTAGGCGGGGTTGCCGATGTCAGCGGCGTCGAAGTCGAAGAAGCAGACGTCACCGGGGATCGGCGTGATCGTGGTGTTCTCCCGGCCCGGAGAGCCCAAGGGCGGCAACAGTGTGTAGACCTCGTTGCGGGCGTATTTGCCGTGATAGGCCTGGCCCGCGACGGGCAGCGCTTCCCAGACCACCGCGCAGGTCAGCGGTGCCTGTTCGTCGAGCAGTCGCGCCCGGCACGACACCCCACGTCCGGTCAGCGTGATGGACAGGAAACGTGCCACAGCAGTCCCTTCCCTCCCCGGCCGGGTCTACACCGGGTCGAAGACGCGGCTGGCGATGAATGTCGGTCGCGGAACGGCAGCGCCGAAAGGTTCCACCAGGGCGTTGTCCACGCTGTTGTAGACAATGAATACGTTCGAGCGCGCATAGGGCGTGATGTTGCTGCTCGAGCCGTGCATGCAGTTGGAGTCAAAGAACACCGCAGATCCGGCTGGGCCGGTGATCTGACGAATCCCGTGCTGGTCGGCCAACCAGGTCAGGCTCGCGTCGTCGGGCGTGCCGATCTCCTGCTGCTTGAGCGACGAGCGGTAGTGATCCGGCGGGGTCTGGCCCGGGCACGACACGAACCAACGGTGCGATCCGGGCATGATCATCAGCGATCCGTTGCTGTCCAGGTTCTCGGTGAGGGCCACCGAGACGCTGACCGCGCGCGGGGTGGGCATGCCGTCTTCGGCATGCCAGGTCTCAAAATCGGAGTGCCAGTAAAACTCTCGGCCGTTGAACCCCGGCTTGAAGTTGACCCGGCTCTGGTGCACATAGACATCGGAGCCCAGCAGTTGACGGGCCGGCCCCACCAGGCGCGGGTCGGCGACCAGTGCGGCGAACGCCGGGCTGATCCGGTGCACCTCGAAGATCGACCGGATCTGGCCGCTGTCGCGCTCGCAGATCGAGCGCTCGTCGGCGGCCAGCGCGGCGTCGGCACGCAGGCGGTCCAGTTCGTTGCGCAGGTCCGCTACGACGTCGGTGTCCACCAGCGTGTCGACGGCCAGAAATCCGTCGGCGTCGAACTGCGCGAGACGGGCCGGGCTCAACGGGCCGCCGTTGGCCCCTGTGGTCCAGACCACCGGGTCGTGCCGCGGCTCGATACCGATCGTGACGTTGTTGCGCGTGGGGTAGGGGTCACGATGCCGTCTCCTGTGGTTGTTCAGTGAGCAGGGGATACGCGCCGGTGTCGTCGTGCACCTCCTGCCCGGTGACCGGCGGGTCGAATACGCACACCATGCGCAGGTCGGTGTGGGCGACAACGCGGTGGTGCTCGTGACCGTCGAGCAGGTACAGCGTGCCGTCATGCAGCGGGTGCACCTCGCCGGTCTCGTCGTTGATCAGCTCACCTTCACCGCCGACGCAGTACACGGCCTCGACGTGGTTGGCGTACCACATCGCGGTCTCGGTACCGGCGTACAGGCACGTCTCGTGCATCGAGAACCGCTGCCCGTCGCGGGCCAGCAGCAACCGCTGGCTGTTCCAGGTCTTGGACTGGACGTCGCGGTCGGTGCCCTTGATCTCGGCGAGGGTACGGACGATCATCGGCTGACTCCTGAGGTGGTTGCGGTGAGTTCACGGGCGGCGACGGCTTCGATTGATTGGGCGGCGATCGTCAGGCCTTCGGCCAGGTCGTCATCGTCAATGACCAAGGGCGGCATCAGCTTTACCACTTCGCTTTCAGGCCCCGAGGTCTCCAGCAGCAGGCCGCGCTCGAATGCCTCGCGGCATACCGCCCCGGCCAGCTCCGGGCGTTCGAACGCCACACCGCGGATCAGGCCGCGGCCCCGGGTGCTGACGCCGGGGATCGGATCCACCACTTCGGTCAGCGCCTGTTCGATCAGTTCACCCTTGCGCAGTACCGACTTCTCCAAGCGGTTGTCGGTCCAGAAGTTCAGGGCTGCAGCGGCGGTCACGAACGACGGATTCTGGCCGCGGAATGTGCCGTTGTGCTCGCCCGGTTCCCATACGTCCAGCTCCGGCTTGAGCAGCGTCAGTGCCATCGGGAGCCCATACCCGCTGATCGACTTGGACAGGCAGACGATGTCGGGAACGATGCCGGCCGCCTCGAAGCTGAAGAACGGTCCGGTGCGCCCGCAGCCCATCTGGACGTCATCAACGATCAGTGGCAGGTTGTGGCGCTTACACAGGTCGGCCAGGCCGCGCAGCCATTCCAGGCGGGCCACGTTGATTCCGCCTTCGCCCTGGACGGTCTCGACGATTACGCCCGCCGGGTCGTTCAGCCCGCTGCCGCTGTCACCGAGCAGGCGCTCGAACCAGATGAAGTCGGGCACTACGCCGTCGAGGTAGTTGTCGTAGGGCATGGGCGTGGCGTGCACCAGCGGAATCCCGGCGCCGCCGCGCTTCATCGAGTTGCCGGTGACGCTCAGCGAGCCCAGCGTCATGCCGTGAAAAGCGTTGGTAAAGCTGATGATGCTCTCGCGGCCGGTGATCTTGCGCACCAGCTTCAGCGCCGACTCCACCGCGTTGGTCCCGGTGGGTCCGGGAAACTGCACCTTGTAGTTGAGCTCGCGAGGCTTGAGGATCACGTCGTTGAAGCGCTCCAGGAACTCGGCCTTGGCGACGGTGTTCATGTCGAGACTGTGCACCACTCGATCCGAGCTCAGGTATTCCAGCAGCGGCGCCCGCAGGTCGGGGTGGTTGTGACCGTAGTTGAGTGCTCCGGCGCCGGCGAAAAAGTCCAGGTATTCCTTGCCGTTGACATCCCACATCCGGGAGCCGCTGGCACGGTCGAACATCACCGGCCAGGACCGGCAATAACTTCGTACCTCGGATTCCAAGGTTTCAAAAATCGTCATAGTTCCTCCGTCCGTCGGTCAAAAACAACGGAACGGAACGACAGGTCGACATCAAACTCGTGCCGCGGGTGATCTCGGCTCGACCCACCACCCCGCTCGTATGCCCCCGCTTAGGTTTGTCGGGGCTCACGTTTGCGCGTTCGTAACCATACCGAGACCATTTTGTGATCTCAACCTTGCCGCGCCGTCACTGGTGACGCTGGTGTACCCGAAGCGGTCCGATGCGAAACAGTTCTTCTGCCAGATGAGATTCGGCGAACAAATCCGCTCCGAACAGCTCCGAACACTTCAGTGACGCGTCCCATCTGCGGGCGAACGCGCCGAAGAGTCGTCGGCTGGCGTCGTTGTCCGGTGTGATCGAGGTCTCAAGGTGTGTGACGCCCTGAGCGACCTGCGCGGTCGCGAGGTGATCGAGCATCCGGCCGGCCAGGCCGGCTCCACGGTGGGCGGCGTTGACCGCCACCTGCCAGACCATCAGGGTCTGCGGCTGATCTGGGCGTCGATAGCCGGTTACGAACCCGCCGAGTTTATGCGGGGGTCCGTCGAATTCGGCAACCACCGAGGTAGAGGCGAAATCGCGGCACCACAGCAGGTAGGCGTAGGGCGCATTGACGTCGAGAGTGGCGCTGTCGACGGCCATCTGCCACAGGGCCTGACCGTCCGCCACAGTTGGTGTCCGAAGCCGGACATGAGCCGTATCCGTCATCGTGTCGACGGTACTTGCCGGCAGAATCAGGGTTGCCGCGGCGGGTCGGGCACCGGCCCGGGCGGCACGCGTAGGGTCCGCAGCGCCTCCAGGGCCGAGCGGCCTTCAGGCTCCGCGCTCACCGGTACCAAACGCAACGCGGCCAGGGGGAACAGTCCGCACAACGCGAAGGCCAGTGGGTAACCGGCGGCGCCGATCAGCGCGCCGAATAGCGGGGGAGCGATCCCCGCGGTCAGCCGCTGGGTGGTGTTCTGGATGCCCAGCGCGCGACCGCTCCAGTACGGGCCGGCGATCTCGGCGACTGCCGTCGAGGCCAATCCGTTGTCCAGCACGGTAATAACCGCCGCGATGACCATGGCCGTTTCGGCGAGATGGGAGTGCAGATGGTCGGCAGCCCCCAGGGCCAGCATCGCCAGCGCCCCGGCGGCGGCAAGGCTGCGAATCGGCCGCAGCCGCGACCGCACGCGGTCGGACCACCGGCCGGCGGCCACCCGTCCGGCGGCTCCGAGCAACTGGGACACCGTCACCAGACCGCCCGCGGCAGCGATAGACCAGTCGGTGTCCACGATCAGCCACACCAGCATGAAAGTGGCGATCACACACTGCGGAACCATCAGCAGGGCCGAGGAAAAGTGGATGCGCCACAGCACTTTTGAACCGCTGTAGGGGCTGGCCAGGTCGGCGCCGGAGGCCGCCGACCGTGGCCTGCGCGGCGGATCGACCACGCCGATGGCACACGCCACCGCTGCCACGGCGCACAGCGTTGCCGGGAACATCAGCGCCCGCGCCAACCCGTGCTCGGCCAGCTCGGGAATCACCCCGGCCCCCAAGGCGATGCCCAACGGTTGCGCGGTTTGGCGGATGCCCATCACCAGTCCGCGCTGGTGGGGCGGGAACCAGCCCGTCACCAACCTGCCGCTGGCACTGTTGGCGCTGGCGGCGGCCATACCTCCGAGAAAGAGGAAAGCGCCGACCCCGACCAGCGACTGCATCGATGCGGCAGCGAACGCGGCCAGCGCGGTCAACGCGGAACCCACGCTCAGCACGATGCGTTCGCCGATGCGGTCCAACAGCGCTCCCCAGGCGAACAGGGTCAGCACCATTCCGAAGCTGGGCATGGAGGCCAGCAGGCCGGCCATCGCGAGGTTGGTTTCCCTCTTGGTCTCCAGCATCGGGATGACGAAGGCGATGCCGTTGATGAAGACGAATGAACACAGCGTGGCGATCAGGGCGACAACCACGACCGACCAGCGAGCGGCTGTGCCGATCGGCTCGGTGGACATCCGCCCATGCTTCCACAGGCCCGCCTACCAGGGATGCGAGCTGAGCTGATTAATGGCGACCGCTTCGCCCGGCTTCGCCGCGTTCGCGATCACCATTAGGCTTGTGCAAATGCGCCTAGGCCGAATTGCCAGCCCGGACGGCGTCGCCTTCGTCAGCATTGAAGGAGACCCGGAACGGCCACACGAGATGACCGCCCGCGAGATCGCCGAGCACCCATTCGGCACACCGGAGTTCACCGGCCGGTCCTGGCCGTTGGCCGACGTGCGCCTGCTGGCGCCGATCCTTGCCAGCAAGGTCGTGTGCATCGGGAAGAACTACGCGGCGCACATCGCCGAAATGGGCGGCGCTCCACCGGCCAACCCGACGATGTTCCTCAAACCCAACACCGCCATCATCGGGCCCAACGTGCCTATTCAGCTGCCCGCCAATGCTTCCCCGGTCCACTTCGAAGGCGAACTGGCCGTGGTCATCTCGCGTCCGTGCAAGGACGTTCCGGCCGCGCGGGCCAAGGACAACATTTTGGGCTACACCATCGGCAATGACGTGTCAGCCCGTGACCAGCAGCAGTCCGACGGGCAATGGACCCGCGCCAAGGGCCATGACACCTTCTGCCCGATCGGACCGTGGATCGTCACCGACCTCGACCCGGCTGACCTGGCGATTCGCACCGAGGTTAATGGGGTGGTCAAGCAGGATGGCCGGACTTCGCTGATGATGCACGACGTCGGTGCCATCGTGGAGTGGATCTCCGCGGTGATGACGCTGCTGCCCGGCGACATCCTGCTGACCGGCACCCCCGCGGGTGTCGGCCCCATCGAACACGGTGACACCGTGTCCGTCTCCATCGAAGGCATTGGCACACTGTCCAATCCGGTTATCCGCAAAGGAAACTCGTGACCACATCAGGTGTTCGCGTCCGGTTCTGCCCGTCACCGACCGGCACGCCGCACGTCGGGCTGATCCGCACCGCCCTGTTCAACTGGGCCTACGCCCGCCACACCGGCGGCACCATGGTCTTTCGGGTGGAGGACACCGACGCCGAACGCGACAGCGAGGAAAGCTACTTGGCGCTGCTGGATGCGCTGCGCTGGCTGCATCTGGACTGGGATGAGGGACCCGAGGTGGGTGGCCCCTACGGCCCGTACCGGCAGTCCGAGCGCGCCCACATCCACCGTGACGTGGTGGCGCAGCTGCTAGCGGCCGGAGAGGCCTACGAGGCGTTCTCGACCCCCGAGGAGGTCGAGGCCCGCCACCTCGCCGCCGGCCGCAACCCCAAGCTGGGTTACGACAATTTCGACCGTGATCTGACCGCGCAGCAGCGGGCTGGTTTTCTGGCCGAGGGCCGCAAGCCCGTCCTGCGGCTGCGGATGCCCGATACCGAGCTGGGCTGGGCGGACCTGGTGCGCGGGCAGACCTCCTTTCCCGCGGGCACCGTTCCCGATTTCGCGCTGACCCGCGCCAACGGGGATCCGCTGTACACGTTGGTCAACCCGGTCGACGACGCCATGATGAAGATCACCCACGTGCTGCGCGGCGAGGACCTGTTGCCGTCCACGCCGCGCCAGATCGCGCTGTACCAGGCGCTGATTCGCATCGGAGTCGCTGATCGCATCCCGGAATTCGGCCACCTGCCAACTGTTTTGGGTGAGGGCACCAAGAAGCTGTCCAAGCGTGACCCGCAGTCGAACCTTTTCGCGCATCGGGACCGGGGCTTCATCCCCGAGGGGCTGTTGAACTATCTGGCACTGCTGGGCTGGTCCATCGCCGACGACCGCGACGTATTCAGCCTCGACGAGATGGTTGCCGCGTTCGATGTGGTCAACGTCAACTCCAACCCGGCCCGCTTCGACCAGAAGAAGGCCGATGCGCTCAACGCCGAGCACATCCGGCTGCTCGACTTGGACGACTTCACCGCACGGTTGCGCAGTTTCTTCGACACCCACGGACATGACACCGGCCTGGACGACGCCGGCTTCGCGGTGGCCGCTGCCCTGGTGCAGACCCGCATCGTGGTGCTCGGCGACGCCTGGCCGCTGCTGAAGTTCTTCAACGACGCTCACTACGAGCTGGACTCGCGGGCCGCCGCCAAGGAGCTGGGCCCCGACGCGGCTCCGGTGTTGGATGCGGCCATCGCTGCGCTGGCGGGCGTGGGGGAGTGGACCACCGCCAACATCGAGGCCGCGCTGAAGGCCGCGCTGCTGGACGATCTGGGGCTCAAACCGCGCAAGGCGTTCGGCCCGATCCGGGTCGGGGTCTCCGGAGGATTGGTCAGCCCACCGTTGTTCGAGTCGCTGGAACTGTTGGGCTCTAACCGCAGCTTGAACCGGCTGCGGAGCGCCCGCGAAGGCGTTGGACAAGCGCGATGACAACTTCGCGCTAGAAGTTTGGTAGTCTGCTCGTCGGCCCAAGAACGGCTGGCCAGTAGTGCCCCACCGGCACTCTGACCAGCGGTGATGGCCGGGCCTCTGTTGGTCCTTGGGGTATGGTGTAATTGGCAACACAGCTGATTCTGGTTCAGCCATTCTAGGTTCGAGTCCTGGTACCCCAGCAAAAGCGGTCCGCTGCAAGCGATTAGGCGGGCTGTACGGGTTGAGCTATGCTGGCAACCCGGAAATGTTCTAGCCCCCGTCGTCTAGCGGCCTAGGACGCCGCCCTCTCACGGCGGTAGCGTGGGTTCGAATCCCATCGGGGGTACATCGCAAAAGGCCCGCACCGTCACGGTGCGGGCCTTTTGCGTCGGCGCGGGCCCGAGTGGGTTCAGTCGCCCTTCGGGGCGGTGGAACCAGCCAGCGGCATGGCCGGCAACCCGAGCTTGCGGTGGTCCCAGGAGCGGGTACGTCGTGCGACGATGCGCACGGCGACCCGGTTGTTCATCATCGCGTCGACACCCGGCTTCATCTCGTCGGTGTAGGGGCCGGTGTAGCGCTCCCAGACGCTGACGCCCACCCGGAAGATGGTGTCGGGGTCGTCGACGATCTCCGCGACGCCCTCGAAGGCGGCCCCGCGCAGCGTGTCGTACGTCTGACCGGCTTCCAGAAGGAAGGTGACCCGCGGATCACGGCGCAGGTTGACCGCCTTCTGGGACTTGGCCTTGGTCTCGAGCCAGATTTCGCCGTCCAGCACCGCGTACCACATCGCGGTCAGGTGCGGCTGGCCGTCGGGTCCGATGGTGGCCAGCGTCCCGGTGCGATGAGTGTTGACGAAGTCAGTGACCTCGGCATCGGTCATGACGATCTGTGCGCGCTGTTTGGTTCCCATCTCTGCAGTCTGTCAGGCGGACCAGGACTCTCGCGCCCGGGTTACAGCTGCTCGGTGAGCGCAGCGGCCGCCGCGAGCAGGTCGGCGGCCCAGCGTGCCCCCGGGCGACGCCCCAACCGGTCGATCGGACCCGACACCGAGATCGCTGCCACCACCGTGCCGCGGTGATCGCGCACCGGCGCCGACACGCTGGCCACCCCGGGCTCGCGTTCGGCGACGCTCTGCGCCCAGCCCCGCCGACGCAGCTCCGAGAGGCTGCGGCTGGAGAACTTGGCCTCCGGAAGCACTTCCTGTTGCACCGTGGGATCGGCGTAGGCCAGCAAGACCTTGGCGCCCGAGCCGGCCGTCATCGGCAGCCGGGCGCCGACCGGAACCGTGTCTCGTAGCCCCGCAGGCGGTTCCAGCGCCGCCACGCAGACTCTTTCGGAGCCTTCGCGGCGATACAGCTGAACGCTCTCCCCGGTGATCTCTCGCAGCCGTGGCAGCACCGTGGCACCCGCCGCCCGAAGCGGATCGTCGGCGCGGGCCGCCAGTTCGCTGATCGCGGGACCGATCTGCCAGCGGCCCTCATTGTCACGTCCGAGCAGCCGGTGGGCCTCCAAGCCTGCGGCCAGCCGGTGGGCGGTGGCGCGGGGCAGGCCGGTGCGGTCGCACAGTTCGGCCAGCCCGCACGGCGATTCGGCGACCGAGTGGAGCACCGCCAGTGCTTTGTCCAGAACGCCGATGCCGCTATGCTGTCCCATATACAGATACTAGCGTCTCATAATATGAGATGGAACAGATCGAGGGATGGCAGTGATGTTCAAGACCGAGCAGCCTCGCACCCTGGCCGAGAAGGTCTGGGCGGACCACGTGGTGGTATCCGGTGGCGGGACCGAACCCGACCTCATCTACATCGACCTGCACCTGGTTCATGAAGTCACCAGCCCGCAGGCCTTTGAGGGGCTGCGGCTGGCCGGTCGTCCGGTGCGTCGCCCGGATCTGACCATCGCCACCGAGGATCACAACGTGCCGACGGTCGACATCGACAAGCCGATCGCCGACCCCGTGTCGCGTACTCAGGTCGAGACGCTGCGGCACAACTGCGCCGAGTTCGGTATCCGGTTGCACCCGATGGGCGACATCGACCAGGGGATCGTGCACATCATCGGTCCGCAGCTGGGGCTCACCCAGCCCGGCACGACGGTGGTCTGCGGCGACAGCCACACCTCCACCCACGGTGCGTTCGGTGCGCTGGCGATGGGTATCGGCACTTCCGAGGTCGAACACGTGCTGGCCACCCAGACGCTGCCGCTCAAGCCGTTCAAGACAATGGCGGTCAATGTCGATGGGCGACTCGCCGACGGCGTGACGGCCAAGGACATCATCTTGGCGGTGATCGCCCAGATCGGCACCGGCGGCGGCCAGGGCTACGTCATCGAATACCGGGGCAGCGCCATTGAGGCGCTGTCGATGGAGGCGCGGATGACGATCTGCAACATGAGCATTGAGGCCGGCGCTCGGGCCGGCATGGTTGCCCCCGATGAGACCACCTACGAGTATCTGCGGGGCCGGCCGCACGCGCCGACCGGCGCGGACTGGGACGCCGCCGTGGCCTATTGGAGCAGCCTGCGCACCGATCCCGGTGCGACGTTCGACGCTGAGGTCCACCTGGATGCGGATGCGCTGACGCCGTTCGTGACCTGGGGTACCAACCCCGGACAGGGCGTCCCGCTGGGCGCCGACGTGCCCGACCCCGAGGCGATCCACGACGAGGGCGAACGGAGGGCCGCGGAGAAGGCGTTGGCGTACATGGACCTTCAACCGGGTACCCCGATGCGCGATATCGCGGTCGACACGGTGTTCGTCGGGTCGTGCACCAACGGGCGCATCGAGGACCTGCGCGCGGCGGCGGAAGTGCTGCGCGGGCGTCAGGTTGCCGACGGGGTGCGGATGCTTGTGGTGCCGGGTTCGATGCGGGTGCGCAATCAAGCAGAAGCCGAAGGCCTCGCGGAGGTTTTCACCGCAGCGGGCGCCGAGTGGCGCCAGCCCGGCTGCTCAATGTGCCTGGGGATGAACCCGGATCAGCTGGAGCCGGGCCAGCGATCGGCGTCGACGTCCAACCGCAACTTCGAGGGCCGGCAGGGCAAGGGCGGACGCACCCATCTGGTGTCCCCGGTCGTGGCCGCCGCTACCGCCGTGCGTGGGACGCTGTCGGCCCCCTCTGACTTGAACTGACTTGAACTGACTTGAACTGACGCCACGGCACGAAAAGGAGCCTTGTCATGGACGCTTTCCACACCCACACCGGAATCGGAGTCCCGCTGCGGCGGTCCAATGTCGACACCGACCAGATCATTCCCGCGGTCTATTTGAAGCGCATCACCCGGACCGGATTTGAGGACGGCCTGTTCGCCACGTGGCGCACTGATCCGTCCTTCGTGCTGAATCTCAGCCCTTTCGACCAAGGTTCGGTGCTGGTGGCCGGACCGGATTTCGGCACCGGATCGTCGCGGGAACATGCGGTGTGGGCGCTGCTCGACTACGGGTTCCGGGTGGTGATCTCCTCCCGATTCGCCGACATCTTCCGCGGCAATGCCGGCAAGGCTGGCCTGCTGGCGGCCCAGGTGGCCCAAGATGATGTGGAACTGCTGTGGAAAGTCATCGAGCAGAGCCCGGGGCTGGAAATCACTGTCAATCTTCAAGATCGGAATATCACCGCTGGAACGGTGGTGGTGGCGTTCACGATTGACGACTACACCGCCTGGAGGTTGTCCGAAGGGCTCGACGATATAGGCCTTACGCTGCGGAAACTCGATGATATAGACGCATTCGAGGCTGCCCGCCCGGGCTGGAAACCGCGCACTCTGCCTGCTTCTTAACGGCCCGCATCGGAGCTGAATTCCGGTGGGTACGGCGCTCTCGTCAGCGTCCAAGGGCGGTAACCGGATTGCCGAATTCTCCTATAATCTCGTCTGAAATTGCGCGTGGCTCTTGGATATCAGTGGTATCAGGGTTTACCGTGTGCTCTAGTCGGCTCAAGTAGGGCCACTGGTTTCGGAGGGATTGGATGAACAAAGCAGAGCTCATCGAGGTGCTCACAAAGGAATTGGACACCGACCGCCGGTCGGCGACCGAGGCCGTCGAGCATTTCGTCAATGCCATTGTGCGCGCCGTCCACAAGGGTGAGAGCGTCACCATCACCGGATTCGGCGTTTTTGAGCGTCGTCGTCGCGCCGCGCGCGTGGCCCGCAATCCCCGCACCGGTGAAACGGTCAAGGTGAAGCCGACGTCCGTCCCCGCATTCCGCCCTGGTGCGCAGTTCAAGGCGATTGTTTCTGGCGCGCAGCGTGTCCCGTCCGAGGGTCTGGCCGTCAAGCGCGGTGCTGGTGCCAGCGCCGCGCCTGCCAAGAAGGCTCCGGCCAAGAAGGCCACCAAGGCCGCCGCCAAGAAGACTGCGGCCAAGGCTCCGGCCAAGAAGGTTGTTGCGAAGAAGGCAGCGACCAAGGCTCCGGCCAAGAAGGTTGTGGCCAAGGCTCCGGCTAAGAAGGTTGTTGCGAAGAAGGCAGCGACCAAGGCTCCGGCCAAGAAGGTTGTCGCCAAGGCTCCGGCTAAGAAGGTTGTTGCGAAGAAGGCAGCGACCAAGGCTCCGGCCAAGAAGGTTGTCGCCAAGAAGGCAGCAACCAAGGCCGTGGCGAAGAAGGCAGCGACCAAGGCTCCGGCCAAGAAAGCCGCCAAGGCTCCGGCCCGTAAGGGTCGCAAGTAGCAACGAATAGCCGAGCGCCGCGGGGTTATCCCCGCGGCGCTCGGTCGTTCACACCAGTGCTTGGGTAGCCAGCGGGCTACCGATGTGGTCGGCGGCGATCAGTCGGCCGCCCGACAGCGACAGCACCCAGGTGCTGCCCTTGCGATTACGGGACTTGTCCGGGCTGACGCCGTCGCGTTTGCACCACCAGGCGATCAGGTCCGGAATTACCTTGCCCTGGGTGCAGATAACCGGTGTGCCGCCCAGTTTGGCGATCTCCAACACCCGGCGGCGGGCCTGCTTCGGATCGTCGGCGTAGGACTCCTCGGTCAGTGTCGGCTCGTTGTGCACCGCCACCCCGAGTTCGGCGGCCAAGGGCTCCACGGTCTGCTGGCAGCGGACCCGATCAGCCGCGTACACCGCGGTAGCGCCGAAGGCCAACAGCTGATCGGCGAGCGCTTCGGCCTGTGCGCGCCCCTTCTTGTCCAGCGGTCGCCGGCGGTCGTCGCCGGAGAACCGCGACCGCCGCCCAGCGGTACCGTGCCGCACGATCAACACCGTTTCGGTGTCCGCGGGCTGCTTGGCGAACCGCCGCAATATCTTCCGGTCATAGGCGTACTGCAGTTCCTTCATTGCGGCGTCGACCGGTAGCCAGACCAGATCGTCGACCTCGTGATTGGGCACGAAGTCTCCGCCCAGCGCCTGTGCGGCCCAGTATCGGACCTTCTTGACGCCCTGGGTGACCGGATAGCGGACCGCCCCCAGCCGGCGGCCCAGCTGTGCGTGTTGGCCGGTCTCCTCAAGGATCTCCCGCACTGCGGTGACCGGTTCGGTCTCACCGGGATCGACCTTGCCCTTGGGCAGTGACCAGTCGTCGTAGCGCGGGCGGTGGATGAGCGCCACCTCAACGGCATTGCGCCGCGTCCGCCACAGCACCGCCCCGGCGGCGTGGACGACCTTGTCTACCGTCCCGGAGCCATTCGACACTGTCGTTTCGAGCACCTTGCACTCCTGCAGGTCAATTCGGGCTTATTGGGCGGTGGTGGACCGGTGGTCAGGGATTGCGGTGCCGCTCCATCAACGACGCCTGGTGATCGCGCACGGTGGCGCCGGCCTGCGGTTCCGCCGTCCACTGGCCGTCGGGCCCCAGCTCCCAGCAGCGGGTGGCCGGATCCATTGCGGAGTCGAACACATCGCCCAGCTGGGCGGTCAGTCGCGGGTTCTTCACCTGCACCATCACCTCGACCCGACGGTCCAGATTGCGGTGCATCATGTCGGCGCTGCCGATCCAGAACTCATCGATGGCGCGGAAATGGATGATGCGGGAGTGCTCCAGGAATCGGCCGAGAATCGATCGGACGAGGATGTTTTCGGAGAAACCCTCGACTCCGGGCCGCAGTGCGCAGATTCCGCGGACGAACAATTCAACTTGCACTCCGGCTCGAGAGGCGCGGTAGAGCGCGTCGATCACCTGCTCATCGACCAGTGAGTTGAGCTTGAGCCGGATCCGCCCGTTGCCGGCGCGGCGGTGTGCCGCGACCTCACGTTCGATGCGCTCGATGATCCCGGTCCGGACACCGTGCGGGGCCACCAACAGGTTGCGGTAGGAGACTTTCCGCGAATAGCCGGTCAGAGAATTGAACAGGTCGGTCAGGTCGGCGCCGATGTCGGGGTCGGCAGTGAGCAGTCCCACATCTTCGTAGAGCCGCGCGGTCTTGGAGTTGTAGTTGCCGGTGCCGATATGGCAGTACCGCCGGATCGTCGATCCCTCGCGACGCACGACCAGGCAGACCTTGCAATGGGTTTTCAGACCGATCAGTCCGTACACCACGTGCACGCCAGCCTGCTCCAGCTTGCGGGCCCACTTGATGTTGGCCTGCTCGTCGAATCGGGCCTTGATCTCGACGAGTGCCACCACCTGTTTGCCGGCCTCGGCGGCGTCGATCAGCGCGGTGACGATCGGTGAATCACCGGAGGTGCGGTAGAGCGTCTGCTTGATCGCCAGCACGCCCGGGTCGGCGGCCGCCTGTTCGATGAACCGTTGCACGCTGGTGGCGAATGAGTCGTAGGGGTGATGTACCAGCACATCGCCTTCACGCAGGGTGGCGAAAATGCTTTTGGGGGTTTCCCGTTCGGCGAACGCCGGATGGGTGGCCGGGACGAAGGTGCGGTCCTTGAGATCCGGCCGGTCTTGGCCGTAGATCTGCCACAGCGATGACAGGTCCAACAGGCCGGGCACCTCGACGACGTCGCCGGGATCGACGTCGAGTTCGCGCAGCAACAGCTCCAGCATGTGCTCGGTCATGTCGTCGGCGACCTCAAGGCGCACCGGTGACCCGAACCGGCGGCGCGCCAGCTCGCGCTCCAAGGCCTGCAACAGATCTTCGTCGCGGTCCTCTTCGACCTCGAAATCGGCGTTGCGGGTGATGCGGAACGCGTGATGCTCGACGATTTCCATGCCGGGGAACAACACCGGCAAGAACGCCGCGATCAACTCTTCCATCGGCAGGAATCGGACCGCAAAGTGACTCCCACCGACCTCGGGAAGCTTGACCGTCACCGCCAGATTCAAGCTGAGCCCGCTGACGAACGGGAACGGGTGGGCCGGGTCGACTGCCAGCGGCGTCAGCACCGGGAACACCTGCTCGTGGAAGTACACCGACAGCTGGTCACGCTCCGCCGGCAGGAGGTCGGCCCACGTCACCACGTGGATGCCTTCGGCGGCAAGCGCCGGGCGGACCGAGTCGAGGAACACCCTGGCATGGCTGGTGGCGATCTGCTGGGTCCGTTCGCCGATGCGGCGCAGTTGCTCACGCGGGGTCAGGCCGTCGGCCGAGCGCACCGACAGGCCCATCTCGTCGCGGCGTTTGAGGCCGGCGACTCGGACCATGTAGAACTCGTCCAGATTGGAGGCGAAGATCGCCAGAAACTTGGCCCGCTCCAGCAGCGGTAGTGAGGTGTCGGCGGCCAGCGCCAGCACCCGCGCGTTGAAGTCGAGCCAGCTCAGTTCGCGGTTGAGGTAGCGGTCCGCGGGCAGTTCGTCGTCGTCGCCGGCCGGAAGCGTCTCGGTGGCAGCGGGAGGGGCGGTCGGAGCGGCGTCGTGCGGACGCCAGTCAGTAGTGTCGGTACGCGTCTCGGTGAGTTCGCTGCCCTCGATTTCGTCCACCCCGAAATCATTGCTCATCGCGCGTGGTGCTGCCACCGGACTTGGCATGTGCGAGCGCGCGGGCCGTTGCCGTGCCGACTCCGAGCCGTCGCGCCACTGCCAGATCTTCCGGGGTGTCGATGTCACAGCGCAGGCCGGGCCAGGCACCGGTCAGTTCCAGCGCGCCCGATTGCCGGTGCCGCTTCGAGGAATCCCGGCCGAACCTCGGGTCCAGCGCGGTGCCGAAGGCGAAGAGCGCCGCGGTGCCCATCCCATGCCGGTCAGCGACGAAGCTGCGCTGGTGTGTCCGTGCGGCCGCAATCGCCTCGTCGAGTTCGTAGGATTGCAAAGCCGGCAGATCACCTTGCAAAACAACGATATTCGGTACGGATTCGGTCACCGAGGCTTCGGCCGCGGCAAGCGCGTTGTTCAGCGGGTCGTCGTGACCTTCCGGAGTCGGATCCTCCAGCACTTCGGCCCCCAGCTCGGCGGCGGCCGCCGCGGCGGCCTCATCGGGGGTGACCACGGTGATGTGTTCCAGTCCCCGGGCGGCCGACGCCGCGCTGATGGTGTCCACCAGCATGGCCAGCACCACGGCCTCCCGCAGCGGTGCGGGAAACGCCGGCGCCAGCCTGGTCTTGGCCACGCTGAGCCGCTTGACGGCAATGATTAGGCCGATGCCCGACACCTCGGCCTGTGTTGACTGCACAACAGACATCCTGCCAGCGCCGCTTGCGATCGCCGCTAAGGTGATGCGCCTATAGGGAGGTGGTGTGCGATGGGCGGCACCGAGGGCACGGTCGCAGTGATGGGCGCCGGCGCGTGGGGCACGGCGTTGGCCAAGGTGCTCGCGGACGCCGGCAGTGACGTCAGACTCTGGGCCCGCCGGCCCGATATCGCCGCGCAGATCAACGAGACCCGGCGCAACCCCGACTATCTGCCGGGCTTCGACGTACCCGACGCGGTGCGCGCCACCAGCGATCCGGCCGAGGCGCTGGACGGCTTGACCACCGTGGTGCTGGCCGTGCCGGCGCAGACCATGCGGGCCAACCTCCAGGCATGGACGCCGTACCTGACCGACAGTGCCACGCTGGTCAGCGTCGCCAAGGGCATCGAGCTGGGCACGCTGATGCGGATGAGCCAGGTGATCGCCTCGGTGACGGGGTTTGACACCGGTCAGGTCGCGGTAGTCTCCGGTCCCAACCTGGCGGCGGAGATCGCCGCGGAGCAACCCGCGGCCACCGTGGTCGCCTGCACCGACTCCGGTCGCGCGGTGGCGCTGCAGCGCATGCTCAACACCGGCTACTTCCGGCCCTACACCAACTCCGATGTCGTCGGCACCGAGATCGGCGGGGCCTGCAAGAACGTCATCGCCCTGGCCTGCGGGATGGCGGCCGGAGTGGGGCTGGGCGAGAACACCGCGGCCGCCATCATCACCCGGGGACTGGCCGAGATCATCCGTCTGGGAGTCGCGCTGGGCGCCAAGGGCGCTACCCTGGCCGGCCTGGCCGGTGTGGGCGACTTGGTGGCCACCTGCACATCGCCGCATTCGCGCAACCGTTCGTTCGGCGAACGGCTCGGTCGGGGTGAGGCGATGCCACCGGTGCCGGGCTCGGCGGGGCTGTTGAGCACCTCCGACGGCCATGTTGTTGAAGGCGTGACGTCGTGCCAGTCGGTGCTGGCGCTGGCCTCGAGCTACGACGTGGAGATGCCGCTGACCGATGCCGTGCACCGGGTCTGCCACACCGGGTCGTCGGTCACTGAGGCGGTGGCGCTGCTGCTGGGACGTCGCACCAAACCGGAGTAAGCCGCCCCCGCCCGGGCCGCCCGGTACCCTCTGGCGTGTGAATTCCCACGAGCGCACCCGGGTGGCCGTCGTCTTCGGTGGCCGCAGTAGCGAGCACGCCATCTCCTGCGTCTCGGCGGGCAGCATCCTGCGCAACCTGGACCCGCAACGCTTCGAGGTCGTCGCAGTAGGCATCACCCCGGAGGGGGCGTGGGTGCTCACCGACGGTAACCCCGACACACTGGCGATCACTGACCGCCAACTGCCGGCGGTGAGCACCGACTCGGGCGCCGAACTGGCGTTGGCGGCCGACCCGCAGCGAGCCGGTCAGCTCGTCGCGTTCTCCGCCACCGGGCCCGCGGAGGTGCTGGAGCTGGTCGATGTGGTGTTTCCGGTCTTGCACGGCCCCTATGGCGAGGACGGCACCATCCAGGGACTGCTGGAGTTGGCCGGGGTGCCCTATGTCGGTGCCGGCGTGCTGGCCAGCGCGGCGGGCATGGACAAAGAGTTCACCAAGAAGCTGCTGGCCGCCGACGGCCTGCCGATCGGCCCGTATGCGGTGCTGCGGGCCAACCAGGAGACGTTGTCGATCGACGATCGGGAGCGGCTGGGGCTGCCGCTGTTCGTCAAACCGGCGCGCGGCGGGTCCTCGATCGGGGTCAGTCGGGTGACGTCGTACGACGAGCTTCCTGCGGCGATCGCCGAGGCGCGCCGGCACGACCCGAAGGTCATTGTCGAGGCGGCGATCGTCGGCCGCGAAATCGAATGCGGGGTACTCGAATTCCCCGACGGCTCGGTGGCCGCCAGCACGGTGGGGGAGATCCGGGTGTCCGGTGTGGCCGACCGTGACGACTCGTTCTACGACTTCGCCACCAAGTATCTCGACGACGCAGCCGAACTCGACGTGCCCGCCAAGATCGACGACGATGTCGCTGAAGCCGTGCAGGAGTTGGCGATTCGGGCGTTCGCCGCGCTGGACTGTCAGGGGTTGGCCCGGGTGGACTTCTTCCTGACCGACACCGGCCCGGTGATCAACGAGATCAACACCATGCCCGGATTCACCACCATCTCGATGTACCCGCGGATGTGGGCGGCCAGCGGCGTGGACTACCCGACGCTGCTGGCGACGATGGTTGAGACCGCCCTGGCGCGCGGCGTGGGCCTGCGCTGAGCTATCGCGAACGCGAGCCTGCTCGGCATAGGGCGCCGAACGTGCACTCAGCGCGAAAAAGCAGATTTTTAGCCTGATTACACGCTCGGCGTGAACCGTCAGCGCGGCGGGCCCGGCCTGATCGGGACGGCATGGGGCTGCGGTCCGGGGCGCGGCCCGGGGCGACACGGGCGGTGGCGGGCGAGCTGGGTCGCTCGGCGGCCGGGCTGCGGCTGTGGAGCGACGGCGTGGGCGCAGCAGAATTTGCGGAACTGAGACGCCGCCACCTGGTCCCGGAGCCGCCGTACGGGCAGGGCGCGGCGGCCGCCGACGCCGGGGCCCAGGCGATGACCGATGTCTCCGACGGCCTGATCGCCGATCTGGGGCACCTGGCCGCCGCATCGCAGGTGACATTGGACGTGTCCACGGCGGCCCTGCAAGCCGATTATCGGGCCTTGGCTTCCGCAGCTGCTGCGGTCGGTGCCGACGCCTGGTCGTGGGTTCTGGGCGGGGGAGAAGACCATGCCCTGGTCGCCGCCTTCCCCGCCGAGGTGCCGGCCGGTTGGCGGGCCATCGGGCAGGTGCTGGACGGGCCGGCGCGCGTGCTGGTCGACGGGGCGGTGTGGGATGGCGAGGCGGGCTGGCAGTCGTTTGATTCCGGCGCCCCACTACGTTGAGACACCATGACTGCGCGTCCACTTCCTGAACTTGTCGAAAGCGGTTGGGCCACTGCGCTGGCACCGGTGACCGATCAGGTCGCCGCCCTGGGGCAATTTCTGCGCGAGGAGACAACGTCCGGCCACGGCTATCTGCCCGAAGGGCGGAACATCTTGCGGGCCTTCACGTTTCCGTTCGACAACGTCAGAGTGTTGATCGTCGGGCAGGATCCGTACCCGACGCCCGGCCACGCGGTGGGACTGAGCTTCTCCGTCGCTCCGGAGGTGCGGCCGCTGCCGCGCAGTCTGGAGAACATCTTTACCGAGTACACCGCGGATCTGGGCTATCCCAAGCCGTCCAACGGCGATCTGTCTGCGTGGGCGCAGCGGGGTGTGCTGCTGCTCAACAGGGTGCTCACCGTGCGGCCGGGCACGCCGGCCTCACATCGCGGCAAGGGCTGGGAGGCCGTCACCGAATGTGCGATCCGCGCGTTGATGGCCCGCAGTCAGCCAATGGTGGCGATCCTGTGGGGACGTGACGCGGGAACGCTGAAGCCGATGCTGTCCGACCACTGCATGGCGATCGAATCAGCGCACCCCTCGCCGCTGTCGGCGTCGCGTGGGTTCTTCGGATCGCGGCCGTTCAGCCGCGCCAACGAGCTGCTGGCGCAGATGGGGGCCGAGCCGATCGACTGGCGACTGGAGTAACGCGGTTCAGACGCTCGCGCACCCTTGCCTGAGCGGAGACGGGTGTCCCAGCGCTCGGCGAGAAAACAGCGGACTTAGCCGCGGACGACCTTGCCGGCCTTAATGCACGAGGTGCAGGCGTTCAGGCGCTGCTTGTTACCGCCGGGACGCGCGGCGTGCACGACCTGAATGTTCGGGTCCCACCGACGGCTGGTCCGACGGTGCGAGTGGGACACCGACTTACCGAAGCCGGGGCCCTTTCCGCAGATATCGCACACGGCAGCCATATGTGACACTCCTCAAAACGTCTGCTTGAGGGCCAACGACCTCAGCGGGTGGCCCGACAACCTGATCAGGATACCCGCCCGGCGGGGCAACCACCAAAACGCGCCATCCCGGCAGGACGGACGTCACCTGTGCTGTCGGCCGCAGTGGTTAGGCTTGCGGCCACCGGAGGTGGCGGCAGGAAGGTGGGCGCAGGTGGGCAACCCCGATCGTCGGCTGGATGCAGCCACCTTGCGGGACTGGGCGCACACCGCCGTCGGTGACCTGATCACCCACACCGACGAGATCAACCAGCTCAACGTCTTCCCGGTCGCCGATTCCGACACCGGAACAAACATGCTGTTCACCATGCGTTCGGCCCTGGCCGAGGCCAACACCGAGGCCGCCTCCGGCGAGGTGGGCCGGGTCGCGGCCGCACTGTCGTCCGGGGCGCTGCACGGGGCCCGCGGCAACTCCGGGGTGATCCTGTCGCAGATCCTGCGCGGCCTGGCCGATGTGACGGCCCCAAACAACCTTGACACCGCCGTCAGCGTCATCGACTCCGCCCTGCTCGGCGCCGGTCTGCGGCACGGGGTTGAGCTGGTGGTCACCTCGATGGGCGGCCGCGAGGTCCCGGGCACCATCGTGTCGGTGTTGCAGGCTGCCGCTGCGGCCGTCGAAGCGTGCGCGGCGCAGGGCGCCGAGCTAGGCCCGGCGCTGGTGGCCGGCACCGACGCAGCCGCGGCGGCACTGGAGGCGACCACCGCGCAGCTCGACGTGCTCGCCGAGGCCGGGGTGGTCGACGCGGGCGGCCGTGGCCTGCTGGTGCTGCTCGACGCCCTGCGCTCCACGATCACCGGGCAGGCGCCCGTGCGGGCGGCATACCAGCCCGCGCCGTGCCCACGGCCGCCGGAGGCCGGCACCGACGCTCCCGCGCCGCAGTTCGAGGTGATGTACCTGCTGGGCGAGTGCGGTCCCGAAGACACCGAAGCCCTGCGCGAGCGGCTGAACCAGCTCGGAGAATCTGTGGCCATCGCCACCTCCGGCGTGGTCGGCGGATATTCGGTGCACGTGCACACCGATGACGCCGGTGCCGCCGTCGAGGCGGGCCTGGTGTTCGGTCTGCCGCGGCGTATCCAGATCTCAGCTCTGGCCGGACCCGCTCGGGTGTCGCCTGGCAGCTGGGCCCGCGAGCGCGCGGTGTTGGCCGTCGTCGACGGGGAGGGCGCGCAGGACTTGTTCGACTCCGAGGGCGCCTGCGTGCTACGGCCCGACCAGCACAGTGCCGAGCCGGTCATGATGGTCACCGCCCAGCAGCTGCTGCGAGCGGTGGTGGACACCGGCGCGGCGCAGGTGATGTTGCTGCCCAACGGCTACGTCGCCGCCGAGGAGCTGGTGGCGGGCTGTACGGCGGCCATCGGCTGGGGTATCGACGTGGTGCCGGTGCCGACCGGCTCCATGGTGCAGGGGCTGTCCGCGTTGGCAGTCCACGATCCTGGCCGTCCGGTGGTCGATGACGGCTACACCATGGCCCGGGCCGCCGGCAGCACCCGGCTCGGATCGGTCCGGGTGGCCACCGAACAGGCGCTGACCTGGGCTGGTGCCTGCCGCCCCGGCGACGGTCTGGGCATCGCCGGAGACGAGGTGCTGATCGTGGCCCGCAACGTGGGCGCGGCGGCGATCGGTCTAATCGATCTGTTGCTGGCCGCCGGCGGTGAGTTGGTGACGGTGCTGTTCGGGGCGGGCATCGACGGGTTAGAAGAAGATGTCATGGACGTCTTGGCCCAGCACGTGCATGACCAGCACCCGGGAACCGAACTGGCGACCTACTTCACTGGCCATCGGGGGGACGCACTGCTGATCGGGGTCGAGTAACGATGGTGACGTTGGCCGACCGGTTGGACTGCGTGGTGGGTTCGGATGCCGCCGGCAAACTTGAGGAGTTCTTCGGTATCCGTACCGTCGACGACCTGCTGCGGCACTACCCGCGCAGCTACGTCGAAGGCACCGGGGTGCGCGGTGCGGCGGACAGCCGCCCCGCCGAAGGCGACCACATCACCATCGTCGACACCATTGGCTCGGCGGTGCTCAAAGACATGCAGCGACGCAACGGCAAATACCTCGCTGTCACCGTCGGTAGCGGCCGCAACAAGGTCAGTGCGACGTTCTTCAACCCCAAAGGCCTGCGCTGGCGGTTGACCCCCGGCACCCGGGTGATGCTGTCCGGTGAGGTCAAGCTGTTTCGGGGTGCGATCCAGCTCACCCATCCGGACTTTCTGGTACTCAAGGAAGCCGACGGTGCGGCGCAGGAACGTAACTTCGGCAGCAGTTCGCTGCGCAACATCGCCGATGCATCGCAAAAGGTCAGCGGGCAGGTCAACCAGTCGGACTTCGAGCGCAGCTGCTACCCGATCTACCCGGCGACCGCGAAATTGCAGAGCTGGGACATCTTCGCCTGTGTGCGGCAGGTGCTCGACGTGCTCGATCCGGTTCCGGACCCGCTGCCGACTGCGGTGCGCACCGAACGGGGTCTGCTCGGCGAAGACGAAGCGCTGCGCGCGATCCACCTGTCGGAGAACGCGGCCGAACGAGACCGCGCCCGTGCTCGGCTGGCCGTCGACGAAGCATTCGGTCTGCAGTGGGCGTTGGCGATGCGTCGCAACGGTGAATTGTCCGAATCCGGGTCACCGGCACCGCGCCGTGGCAACGGGATGGTCGCAGAACTGTTGCGGCGGTTGCCGTTCGAGCTGACCGCCGGGCAATGCGAGGTGCTCGGCGTGCTCGAAGGCGAACTGGCTACCAGCCGTCCGATGAATCGGCTACTGCAGGGCGAGGTCGGCTCGGGCAAGACGGTCGTGGCGCTGCTGGCGATGCTGCAGCTGGTTGATGCCGGCTATCAGTGCGCCCTGTTGGCGCCCACCGAAGTCCTTGCCGCTCAACATGCCCGATCGATACGCGACATGCTCGGGCCGCTGGCGCTCGGCGGTCAGCTGGGCGGGGCCGACAATGCCACCGCGGTGGCGCTGCTTACCGGCTCGATGTCCGCGGCCGCCAAGAAGCAGGCTCGCGCCGAGATCGCCAGCGGCCGGGCCGGCATCGTCGTGGGCACGCACGCCCTGCTGGTCGACGCGGTCGAATTCGACAACCTGGGCATGGTGGTCGTCGACGAACAACATCGATTCGGAGTCGAACAACGAGATCGGTTGCGCGCCAAAGCCCCCGACGGCATCACTCCGCACCTGCTGGTGATGACCGCCACCCCGATTCCGCGCACCGTCGCCCTGACCGTATACGGCGATCTGGAGACCTCGACGTTGCGCGAGCTGCCCCGCGGCCGCCAGCCGATCGCGAGCTCGGTGATCTTCATCAAGGAGCAGCCGACCTGGCTGGATCGGGCTTGGGCGCGGATTCGCGAGGAGGTGACGGCCGGACGGCAGGCCTACGTGGTGGCACCCCGCATCGACGAGACCGACGAGCCGAGCAAACCCGGTTCGGACGATGAGGGCGGCCGAACCTCGGCCACCGCAGTGGGGCTGTTCGATCAACTGCGGGCCGGGCCGCTGTCGGGGTTGCGGGTGGGCTTGATGCACGGGCGGCTAACCGGGGACGAGAAGGACGCGGTGATGACGGCGTTCCGCAGTGGCGGGGTCGACGTGCTGGTCTGCACCACCGTCATCGAGGTCGGTGTCGACGTACCCAATGCCACCGTCATGCTGATCGCCGACGCCGACTGGTTCGGTATCAGCCAGCTGCACCAGCTTCGCGGCCGGATCGGTCGTGGCGAGCATGCCAGCCTCTGCCTGCTGGTGACCTCCAGCGGTCCTGGATCCAAAGCGGGTCAGCGCCTGAAGGCAGTCGCAGGCACCTTGGACGGATTCGCCTTGGCCGATCTGGATCTGGCCGAGCGTGGTGAGGGAGATGTGTTGGGCCGCAACCAGTCCGGTTGGCGAGGCGGCTTGAAGCTGTTGTCGTTGGCCGATCACGGCGAGGTGATCGAGGCGGCCCGCGCATTCTGCATGCAGGCCTGGGAAACCAACCCCGATGATCGGGGATTGGCCTCGCTCGCCGCGCATTTCGCCGACATCGAATACCTGGACAAGGCATGAACCCGAGCCGCAGGACCCTGCTGTGGCTGGCCGTCGCGGCGGTGCTCGCCGTGCTGGTGGCCTACCAGGCGGTGTCAGCAGTGGGCAGGAGCAGCCGTGCCCTAGCAGCGCAGGCCGGCATGCCCACGGTGGCGGCCGGCACCGACGTGCTGGCCGGCATCACCGTCGTTCCGGTCCGCACCCACCGCTACGACTACCGCCGTTCAGTGTTCGGCGACGCCTGGGATGACGACAACGACGCGCCGGGCGGACACAACGGCTGCGACACCCGCGACGACATCCTCAACCGGGATCTGGTGGACATCACGCACGTGTCGACCAAGCGCTGCGCCGACGCGGTGGCCACCGGAACCCTGCACGACCCCTACACCAACGCCGTCGTCGCCTTTACCCGCGGCGCGAAGATCGGCGAAGCGGTGCAGATTGACCACATCGTCCCGCTGGCCTACGCGTGGGATATGGGCGCGTCCGCCTGGCCGTTCCGCCAACGTCTGCGGTTCGCCAATGACCCGGCCAACCTGCTGGCGGTCGCCGGGCAGGGCAATCAGGACAAGGGCGATGCGGGTCCTGGGCAGTGGATGCCACCGAATAGATCGTTCGCCTGCCAGTACGCCATCGCCTACATTGCGGTGCTGCGGGGCTACGCGCTGCGCCTCGATGCGCCATCAGCCGACGTGCTGCGTCAGGCAGCGGCCACCTGCCCGACCCGATAGCGGAGCATCCGTCGAGACTGAATTCCACGACGGGACACGCCGGTGCGCTGTCGCAGGATTCAGCTTCGTGGGCTCGGACTCGCGCGGAGCCCGCTCAGATACCGCTGTAGGTCAGCGGGTCTTCCCGCACCCGGGTGCCGTCATTGAGGCCGTTCAGGCTCGCCATGTGCTCATCGGCCAGCTCGAAGCCGAACACGTCGAGGTTGGCCGCGATGCGCTCGGGCTGGGCCGACCGGGGGATCACCACGTTGCCCAGTTGCAGGCTCCACCGGATCAGCACCTGCGCCGGGGTTTTGCCGTACTCGCCGGCGATAGCCGTCACGGTCGGGTGCTCCAGCAACCGGCCCACCGCCAGCGGGCTGTAGGCCTGCGTGACGACGCCGCGCTCGGCGTTGGCGGCACGTAGCTCAGCCTGGTTGAGCAGCGGGTGCAGCTCGATCTGGTTGACCGACGGCGTCTCGAACGCCAGGTCGATCACGTCGTCGAGGTGATTCTCGGTGAAGTTGCACACCCCGATGGAGCGGGCCAGTCCCAGCTCCCGAGTCTGGATGAGTCCGCCGAAGCTGTCGACGTACATGCCCAGTGACGGAGCCGGCCAGTGGATCAGGTACAGGTCCACGTAGTCCATTCCGAGCCGCTCCAGGCTGGCCTTGCAGGCTTCGATGGCGGCGGTCAGTCCCTGATCGGCGTTGGCCAGCTTGGTGGTGACGAACACCTCCTCGCGCGGGATGCCCGACGCGGCGATGGCCCGGCCCACCGCAGCCTCGTTGCCGTACACCTTGGCGGTGTCGATCAACCGACAGCCCAGCTCGAGGGCCGTCGAGACCGCACGCTCGGTTTCGGCTTCGGACAACTCGGCCACCCCGATGCCCAGCGTCGGCATGGTGCGGTCGTCGTTGAGGGTGACCGAGGGGATCGCAGAGCCCGACGTCATTTCACCTACCTGTGTAATCGAATGTTCGCGGATCGGGTCCCAATCGGGCGCCGTCGTCGAGCGAGGATATCTCGGCCATCTCGGCGGTGCCGAGTTCGAAGTCGAAGACCTCGAAGTTGCCGACGATACGCTCCGAATGGACCGATTTCGGAATCACGATATTACCCAGTTGGAGATGCCACCGGATCAGCACCTGGGCCGGTGTCTTGCCGCACCGCCGCGCCACCTCGGTGACCGCCGGATGAGCCAGCAGCGAACCCCGGCCCAGCGGTGCCCAGGCTTCGGTGGCAATTCCGAGGCGGGCGTGCACCTCACGCAGTTCGGGCTGGCTGAAACGCGGGTGCAACTCGACCTGGTTGACGACGGGAACGATCCCGGTGCCGTCGATCAGCATCTCGAGGTGCTCGGGTGCGAAGTTGCTCACCCCGATCGAGCGGATCCGGCCCTGATCTCGCAGGTGGGCCAGCGCCCGGAAGGTCTCGACGAACTTGCCGGCCGCCGGCAGCGGCCAGTGGATCAGGTACAGGTCCAGAAATTCCAGGCCGAGACGGTCCATGCTCGTGTCGAACGCCCTGAGCGTGGAGTCGTAGCCCTGGTCGGCGTTCCACACCTTGGTGACCACATACACCTCGTCGCGCGGTAGCCCGGATGCCGCGACGGCCCGGCCGACCTCACGCTCGTTGTCATACAGGGCGGCGGTGTCGACATGACGGTATCCGGCAGCCAGTGCGGTGTGCACCGCCTGCTCGGTCTCGGCGGGTGAAATCTTGTAAACCCCGAAACCGACGCTGGGGATGGAATTACCGTCGTTGAGCGTGACCGAACGCAAGTTATCTCCAGCAGCCATGACACGAAGTCTGCCAGGCGGCTTCACTTCCGGCGGGGGAGCGCGGTGGACCGACCAGCTGCGGAGCACCCTTCTGACAGTCGGCACCAAGGTGACGCCGGTGCTGCCGACCGGGATCCAGCGGCTGCTGGCCGGCGGGCGGTCGGTGACCATCGACGGCAAGACCCTGGACCCCACCCTGCGGTTGACGCTGGCGGCCCAGCATGCGATGGGCCTCAACGGCTTCGTCATCGGCGACGACGCGGCCGCCTCCCGGGCCCAGCTGCGCGAGACGACCGCCGGGCTTGGCGGCGCTGACATCCATGTCGATGTTCGCGACATCGTGCTGCCCGGCCCGGCCGGCGACATCGCCGCCCGGCACTACCGCCCGGTCGGTGGTGGCGCCAAGCCGCTGCTGGTCTTCTACCACGGTGGCGGATTCGTGATCGGCACCCTGGACAGTCACGACGCGGTCTGCCGGCTGACCTGCCGAGACGGCGACATCGCGGTGCTGTCGGTCGACTACCGGCTGGCGCCCGAGCATCCCGCCCCGGCCGCGCTCGACGACGCGTACGCCGCGTTCCGCTGGGCCTACGATCACGCCGCGGAGCTGGGTGGGATTCCCGGACAGGTGGCGGTGGGCGGCGACAGTGCCGGCGGCAACCTGGCCGCCGGAGTGGCGCTGCTGGCACGTGACGGCGGGGGACCGGCGCCCGTGCTGCAGTGGCTGATCTACCCGATGGCCGACTGCACCGCCCAGACCCGTTCGCGCACCCTCTACGGCGACGGCTTTGTGCTGACCAAACACGACATCGACTGGTTCACCGACCAGTATGTGGGCCGCTCACAGCTTGACCCGACCGACCCGCGGGTATCGCCGCTTTTGGCCGGCGACCTGTCTGGATTGCCGCCCGCGCTGGTGGCCGTCGCCGGTTTCGACCCGCTGCGCGACGAAGGTGAAGCGTTCGCGGCGGCGCTGCGCGAGGCCGGGGTGGTGGTGGACCTGCGGCAGCTGCCGTCGCTGACGCATGCCTTCATCAACCTGTTTCCGCTGGGGGGCGGCAGCGCGGCCGCGACCAGTGAGTTGATCTCGGCGCTGCGCGCGCACCTCAGCCGCGGCTGAGCTCCAGGGCTCCCGCCGGTATTCTGATCCGCAAACCGACCACCGAAGACGAGGACCAACCGACTGTGGCCAGCAAACCCAAACGCCCCGGCGCCTCCGGCCTGCGGGCCGGCGACCAGAAACGCAACCTCGCAATGCAGATCGGGCTCGTCGCCATCGTGGTGGTCTTCGCGGTGGGCCTCATCGGCTACATCGTGATGTCCAACGGTCACAAGAAGGGCGCCGGCGCCGGCGAGGCGATCCGGGTCACCTCGAGCAAGCTGATCACCAAGGACGGGACGGACGAGCCCAAGGCCGTGCTGACGTTCTACGAGGACTTCCTCTGCCCGGCCTGCGGCAATCTCGAGCGGGCGTTCGGCCCGACGGTGTCCCGGCTGATCGACAGCGGGGCAATCGCCGCCGACTACCACATGGTCGCCATCCTGGACCGGCCGCAGAACGATGACTACTCCTCACGCTCCGGAGCCGCCGCCTACTGCGTCGCCGACGAGAACAAGGACGCCTTCCGCCGGTTCCACACCGCGCTCTACACCGAGCAGCTGCAGCCGTCGGAGATCGGGACCGAGTTCCCCGACAACAAGCGTCTGATCGAGCTGGCCCGCCAGGCCGGCGCTGCCGGCGGTGTGCCGGCCTGCATCAACAGTGGGAAGTACCTGAAGATGGTGGGCGGTATGGCTGCGGCTGGGGGCATCCACGCCACCCCCACCCTGCGCATCAACGGCGAGGACTACCGCCCCTCGACTCCCGAAGCCCTGGTCTCCAAGATCCGCGAGATCGTCGGTGACGTGCCGGGCATGGACGCACCGAAACAGGAGTCGTGACGATCACGGCTTCGGCGGTCGAGCCGCCCCAAGAGGCGGTGCCGATCGCGGCGTCCCGGGCTTGGGCGGTGCTGATCGGCGGCGTCATCGGATTGGCAGCCTCGGTCACGTTGACCGTCGAGAAGATCAAGCTGCTGATGGACTCGGGGTACGTGCCGTCGTGCAACCTCAACCCCGTGTTGTCCTGCGGCTCGGTGATGGTCACCCCGCAGGCGTCGGTGCTGGGGTTCCCGAACCCGCTGATGGGGATCGTCGCCTTTACCGTGGTGGTCGTGACCGGCGTGCTGGCCGTCGCGAATGTGCCGTTGCCGCAGTGGTATTGGACTGGGTTGGCGCTCGGCACGTTGGCCGGCGCCGGGTTCGTGCACTGGCTGATCTTCCAGAGTCTGTACCGGATTGGGGCGCTGTGCCCGTACTGCATGGTGGTCTGGGCGGTCACGGTGTGCCTGCTGGTGATATTCGCAGCCCTAGCATCTGAGCAGGGTGGTATACGCAAAAATTTGCAGCATTTGCACCGATGGCGTTGGACCATCGCTGCGTTATGGTTTATCGCGTTATTTCTGTTGGTATTTATTCGGTTTCAGGATTACTGGATAACGCTGCTGTAGGGGTGGATGTGATCTCCAAAGTGCTGGTGGCCAACCGCGGAGAGATCGCTGTCCGCGCGTTCCGGGCCGCCTGCGAACTCGGGGTCGGCACGGTGGCCGTCTACCCGTATGAGGACCGCAACTCGCTGCACCGGCTCAAGGCGGACGAGTCTTACCAGATCGGCGAAGAGGGCCATCCGGTACGCGCGTACCTGTCCGTCGATGAGATCGTCGGCACCGCGGTGCGGTGCGGGGCCGACGCCGTTTACCCCGGCTACGGATTCCTTTCGGAGAATCCTCAACTGGCGCAGGCCTGTGCCGATGCCGGCATCACCTTCGTCGGTCCCAGCGCGGCCGTGCTGGCGCTGACCGGCAACAAGTCCCGCGCGGTGGCTGCCGCGCGGGAAGCGGGACTGCCGGTGCTGGCGTCGTCGGCGCCGTCGTCCTCGGTCGAGGAGCTCCTTGCCGCAGCCCAAGACATGACCTTCCCGCTGTTCGTCAAGGCGGTTGCCGGTGGCGGGGGGCGCGGGATGCGCCGGGTCGCCGATATCGACGCGCTGGCCGACGCGGTAGAGGCGGCCAGTCGGGAAGCGGATTCGGCGTTCGGCGACCCGCACGTCTACCTCGAGCAGGCGGTACTGCGCCCGCGTCACATCGAGGTGCAGATCCTGGCGGACAACCACGGCAACGTGATCCACCTCTACGAGCGGGACTGCAGCGTGCAGCGCCGGCATCAGAAAGTCGTCGAATTGGCGCCGGCGCCCAATCTCGATCCGGCGCTGCGCGCCAAGATCTGCGCGGACGCCGTGGCCTTCGCGCGCCATATCGGCTACACCTGCGCGGGCACCGTGGAGTTCCTGGTCGACGAGCGCGGCCACCACGTGTTCATCGAGATGAACCCGCGCATCCAGGTAGAGCACACCGTCACCGAGGAGATCACCGACGTCGACCTGGTGTCCTCCCAGCTGCGGATCGCGGCCGGGGAATCGCTGGCGGACCTGGGCCTCTCGCAGGAATCGATCACGCTGCACGGTGCCGCGTTGCAATGCCGGATCACCACCGAGGACCCGGCCAACGGATTCCGCCCCGACACCGGACGGATCAGCGCTTACCGCAGCCCGGGCGGGGCGGGGATACGCCTGGACGGCGGCACCAACCTGGGTGCGGAGATCAGCGCCCACTTCGACTCGATGCTGGTCAAGCTGACCTGTCGCGGCAAGGATTTCCCCACCGCGGTGAAGCGGGCGCGCCGGGCGATCGCCGAATTCCGCATTCGTGGGGTCGCTACCAACATTCCGTTCCTGCAGGCCGTACTCGACGACCCGGACTTCTCCGCCGGCCGCATCACCACCTCGTTCATCGACGAGCGCCCGCAGCTGCTGACCGCGCGTTCCTCGGCCGACCGCGGCACCAAGATCTTGAACTACCTGGCCGACGTCACCGTCAACAGTCCGCACGGCACCCGGCCGTCGGCGGTGTATCCGCGTGACAAGCTGCCCGAGCTGGATCTGTCGGTGCCGCCGCCGGCGGGTTCCAAGCAACGGCTGGTCGAGCTGGGTCCCGAAGGCTTCGCCCGCTGGCTGCGGGAGTCGCGGGCCGTCGGGGTCACCGACACCACGTTCCGGGACGCCCACCAGTCGCTGTTGGCCACCCGGGTGCGCACCAGCGGATTGGTCAAGGTGGCGCCGTACGTGGCCCGCACTATGTCGCAACTGCTGTCGGTCGAGTGCTGGGGTGGCGCGACTTACGATGTGGCGCTGCGGTTCTTGAAGGAAGACCCCTGGGAGCGGCTGGCCGCGCTGCGCGAGGCGCTGCCCAACATCTGTCTGCAGATGCTGCTGCGTGGGCGCAACACAGTCGGGTATACCCCCTATCCGGAGCTGGTGACTTCGGCGTTCGTCCAGGAGGCGACCGAGACCGGTATTGACATCTTCCGGATCTTCGATGCGCTCAACAATGTCGACTCGATGCTTCCGGCCATCGACGCGGTCCGCGAAACCGGCAGTGCGGTAGCCGAAGTCGCCATGTGCTACACCGGGGATCTGAGCAGTCCGGGTGAAACGCTCTACACGCTGGACTACTACCTCAAGCTCGCCGAGCAGATCGTAAACGCCGGCGCGCATGTCTTGGCGATCAAGGACATGGCGGGACTGCTGCGCCCTGCCGCGGCAACCACATTGGTGAGCGCGCTGCGCAGCCGCTTCGATCTGCCGATCCACGTCCACACCCACGACACCGCGGGCGGTCAACTGGCCAGCTACGTCGCGGCCTGGCAGGCCGGGGCGGACGCCGTCGACGGCGCGGCTGCGCCCCTGGCGGGCACCACCAGCCAACCGGCGCTGAGCTCGATCATCGCCGCGGCAGCCCAGACCGACTACGACACCGGGATCTCGCTGGACGCGGTGGGCGACTTGGAGCCGTACTGGGAAGCGCTGCGAAAGGTGTACGCGCCGTTCGAGTCCGGACTGGCGGCGCCGACCGGGCGGGTCTACCGCCATGAGATTCCCGGCGGCCAGCTGTCCAACTTGCACCAGCAGGCCAAGGCGCTGGGATTGGCGGACCGGTTCGAGGACGTCGAGAGCAACTATGCCGCCGCCGATGCCGTACTGGGCCGGCTGAGCAAGGTGACCCCGAGCTCGAAGGTGGTCGGCGATCTGGCACTGGCCCTGGTCGGCGCCGGTGTGAGCGCCGACGAGTTCGCCGCCGACCCGTCCCGAGTTGATATCCCGGACTCGGTGATCGGCTTCCTGCGCGGTGAACTGGGCGACCCGGCCGGTGGCTGGCCGGAGCCGTTGCGGACCAAAGCTCTGGAGGGTCGCGGCCCGGCACGGGAGATGCAGCAGCTTTCGGCCGACGACGAGGCGGTGTTGGCGACGTCTGGCCCGCAACGCCAGGCCCGGCTGAATCGCCTGCTGTTCCCCGGCCCCACAAAGGAATTCGAGTCGCATCGGGAACTCTACGGCGACATTTCGCGATTGTCGGCCAACCAGTTCTTCTATGGCCTGCGCCAAGGCGAGGAGCACCGGGTCAAGCTGGAGCGTGGGGTGGAGCTGCTGATCGGGCTCGAGGCCATCTCCGAGCCGGATGAACGCGGCATGCGGACCGTCATGTGCATCATCAACGGTCAACTGCGACCGGTCGAGGTGCGTGACCGCAGCATCGCCAGCGAAGTGCCGGTTGCCGAGAAGGCCGACCGCACCAAGGCGGGTCATGTCGCGGCACCGTTTGCCGGTGTGGTCACCATCGGGGTGGCCGAGGGGGAGAAGGTCACCGCCGGACAGACCGTGGCCACCATTGAGGCGATGAAGATGGAGGCGGCCATCACCGCGCCGGCCGACGGCACCGTCGCGCGGGTGGCCGTTGCCGAGACCGCACAGGTCGAAGGCGGAGATCTGCTGGTGGTGCTGAGCTGACCCGCATCGTCGGCGGTGCGGCCGGGGGACGACGCCTCGTCGTGCCGCCGCGTGGCACCCGGCCCACCACCGATCGGGTGCGTGAGGCGCTGTTCAATGTGCTCGATTCCCGGATGGGGGTCACGCAGCAACGCAAGGAACTTGCGGCGGTGCCCGTTCAAGGCGGACCCGACCTCGTTAACCACCTCATCGACCGGGATCTGTTCCGACGTGGCCCACGCAGCTACCCGCGCCACCTGCCGATCCAGATCGGCCTTCTGCTCCGCCGACCAGACCCGCGCATACACCGCCGTCCGCCGATGCTGGACTGGCTCGGCCATCGCATCCCTCACCAGGATCAGCCGACCCACTCGTTGCGCCGGGACAGGCAACCGGCCCGCGTGAAACCAGCGACACGCGGTCACCCGCGCAACACCGTTGCGCTCAGCCCACGCCGCAAGATCCATACACCTGTTCCTACAGCACACCACCGACAACTACCGACCACTCACCACACAACAGCTGACAACCCTGTGGGGTTTGGGTAGTTCAGGCGGGTCGTCTGAATACTTCGCGTTCGAGCCGAGCCAAACGCTCAGCGACGGTTCCTGATTCGCCGTGATCCTCGGCGTGCAGCCGATCGACGGCCCACACTCGGATAAGGGTCGATAGCGACATTCCCGCTTTGCGGGCGGCCTGGCTCAGGCGCTCATGCTCATCGGCAGCCAGGCGCACCGAGACCACAGTCTGGCGGCCGAGATTCGGCCGGCTCGTCGTGACATGCTCAGGCGCCGGGCCTCCCGAGTATGCCTCCGCGCGTGCGCCTTCGTCGGCGAGTAGATCGTCAATCCTGCTCATTCTTACTGCTCCTCACTGTAGAGGCCCCGGCCCTGTTGATTTGCGATCCAGGCGTTGCTACCCCACCAGTCGCCGTCCGGGGGCTCATCGGGATCAGCATCGGCGGACACCAAAATTACGGTCAGCACCGCACGCGCCGACGGCGAATAGCCGATCACCCGAACCGACTAGCCCGACCGACTGGCCGGGTCTGGCACTTGCCACACGGCATGACGGTCGTTGGCCGCTTCATCCGCCCAGTCCGCAGAGATCCCGCTTGCTCCAGTCAACCTGTAAACACCTACAATATACTACGAATCACTACGTGATCGGGTGTGCGCCTCGGCCCAGTTGGTTCATTTCCGACACAGACGCATGAGGTAAGTCGGGTGTGTGGGGCCGTGGTCGAGGCGCTGCGTTGCCGCAGCCGAGTGAGTGACGTTACCTGTGATGGGTGATCCTGCCGGCCTTCGCCCCGGCGCTGTTCCACACCACGGATCCCGGGCTCCCGCTTATTCGGCAAGCCCCAGGAAAACCAGCAGCGCGCGATCGAGTCGGATGAGGTCGCTATCGGCGAGACGGCCGATACGCTCGTGCACGTTCGCCCGCGGCATTGTGGTGATCTTGTCAACCATAATTTTGCTTGGCTGCTCAATGCCGGTTGCCGCTGTCGGTTCCACAGTGATCCGGCTCAGCGGTGCCTCGACGGGGTTGGTGGTCAGCGGACAGACCGTGACCGAGGCGGTCGCATCGAATCGATCATCCTGAACGATGACGACCGGTCGCGGCTTGCCCGTGTAGACACCTCGTGCGGCAGCGACGTGGATATCGCCTCGCCTCACTCAGCGGACTCACCCTCGGCGGTCCAGTCGCAAGAGATGGCGTCGACAAAAGCTTGATCGTCGGCCTCCTGCTCGCTGGCGGCGATGGCAGCCGACTGGCGGTGAGCTTCTGCGGCGAATTCCGGCGCCCGTACATCGGGCACCCAAATCTGAACGGGCCTAAGCCCCTGGGCGCGCAATCGCCGGCGATGCTCCTGCACCCGCTCTCGTGTGCTAGCCATCCATCAATGTTACATGTAACATGACCGGTAATCAATTCGTTCGGCGCGGCTCACACCCAATTCTCCCCGCCGGATACGAGCGACTGCAGGCCACGGTCGCCGAGCACGGGGTGGCGCAGCCCGAACGCGTGGTTGACAAAGCCGATCGTTCTCTCTCGGGAACTGCCGAAGCGCGCTCCGTCATGGGGGTAGATTGCCGACTTGCAACCAAGGTCAAGATTGTCTGCCGTTTTGACTATGAGCCATTGGCAAATGGCTGGTGATGGTGCTGGCGAAGGTAGAGGTGTTATTCCCGACATCTGAGGGGTAGGTGTGATTGTTCTGTCGGATTGTGGCAGCCGGATCGCGGTGGTAGACCCATCGGTGAATTCCGGTCTCGAAATACGCGGCGTTACTCGTCGCCTATAGCGGTGACGAACTCAAGCCCGGGTGCTCCGTCGAATATCCCGTCGTGGGAGACCAGCGGCACACCGAGGCGTATCGCGGCGGCTGCGATCCATCGGTCGCCGTCATGAAGCTTGTCGGCGAGCGCATGGCCGATCTGTGCGCAGTCCGCACGCAAGGCTGCGCACGTCGTGATCATCTCATCATCAGGCTGGACGACGGTCAGTTCCGCGATGCGGCGTTCGAGGCGGCGGCGCCGCAACTGGCCCCACCCGGCGCGTAGGACTCCGTATCGGAGTTCCATCGCGGTTTGGAACGCGAGCAGCACGGGCTTTGGGCCGATCAGCGTGCGGTAATGCTCAGCGAGCCGATTGGGACGGTCATCAAATAGCCAGCTGATGACCATCGTGTCCACGACCACGCCCGATGGCTGGGCGTTGGTCATGCGCCCGCGAGTGCAGCCTGGAAAGCCGCCCACTCCTCCTCGGGCACATCCCCGATGACGAGGCGGTCACGCGGAGGTAGTGGCCGGGCACGCCGGATCGCCTCGTCGGGCGCGTAGGTGCGCACGACTGGCTCTTCAGGTTGCTCGGCACTGGACACGATGCCGAGTTTACCGCCGCATGCTGACGCCCGGTGCCTGAGATCTGCGATCCGCTGGCGTGTTCACCCCCGGCGAGCGACCCCAAGATGGGTTGCTCACGATACGTGAGGTACCTCAGATGTCGGGAATAACACCTCTACCTTCGCCAGCGCCGTCACCAGCCATTTTGTCAATGGCTCATGGTCAAAACGGCAGACAATCGTGACCTTTGTTGCAATCCGGAAATCTACCCCCATGGACCGCGGCAGATCGGCCAGTCCACACGTTCGGGTTTCAGGACCTTACCTTCGGTTCATTCAGATATTTGGCAGTGACGTGCTCATGAACGCGCACCGCGCCTGGAGCTGAGGACAGGGCAGATGATCATCGACATCGCCTCGTGCCCGCACCCGCTCAGCCGCCCGATCCGACTGGGTGCGGTGTATCCGCGTCGGCCGTGATGACCAGCTGGGTGCGTAGTCCCATCCGAGCGGCGAGATTTACCAGCGTGTCCAGGGAAAACTTGCTGATCTTCCCGCGGATGAGATCGGACACCCGGGGCTGGGTGATCCCGAGGTTGCGCGCCGCGGTGGTCTGCGACCACCCGAACTCGGTGAGCCGATTCCCGACGGCGAGGATGAGGTCAGCGCGGGCACGCAGGTTGGCTGCCTCTTCAGGGGTGTCCGCGATAGCGTCCCACACGTTGGTGAAGCTCCGCACTTCGTCGCTCATGGTGTGTCTCCTTCCCTGTGTGCTGCGTCCCTACGGGCCGCTTCCAATCGCTTCTTGCAGAGGTCTTTCGCCGACTTCGGTATCTTCTGGGTCTTCTTCGTGAAGCAGTGCAGGACGTAGACGCATTCACCGATCACCGTCGTGTACATGGTGCGGAAGATGCCCTCGGCGGTTTTGACTCGGATCTCCCGGAGGCCCGGGCCGACAGTGCTCATCGGCTTCCAGTCCTTCGGGTCCAGCCCCTGCTGTACGCGGTACAGCTCAACGCCGGAGTCATGTCTCGCGTGATCGGGGAACTCCCTAAGCTCATCGAGCGCCCGCCCCACGAACCTGACCTCCTTCACAACCCGACTATACAAAAATTTGTATAACATGACTAGAGCGTCACAAAGCAGTACTGAACCGTCTTACCTCAGATGTCGGGAATAACACCCCTACCTTCGCCAGCTCCGTCGCCAGCCATTTTGTCGATGATTCACCGTCAAAACGGCAGACAATCGTGAGCTTGCTAACACGTCGGAAATGTATCCCCTTGGACGTGGCGGCGCGCGCGTCGCAGGGCGGGGGGACGCGCCGCAGGGGATCAACCGATCCGCCCGGGGTTCGATTGATCTCCCGAACGGGCATTCAACAATGCGGCCGGTGAGGTTGTGCAGCTCGACTTGGTGACGAAGCTCCAAAACTGGAAATGCGCCCTCAGCGCTGCCGCGCGGCCCGTTCGCGTCGACGGCTTCGCGTCGCACAACACCTTGCCGAAGCAAGTATCGGCGTAACACGGCTCCAGCTCCTACAACGGTGTTGACCGGCGTTCAGCTTAACGATGTCGGCGGATTTAGCACTGCGACACGCCTCCGCCAAGGAGTCCAGGCGCGGTCCGGTCGTGACTCCTTGATCGGCTCCCCTCAGGTAGTGGTGCCCGGCGAGGTTGGCCCCGCCACCCGGCGGATCTCGGCCAGCCGTTCTTCACAGATGCGGTAGAAGACCCAGCTTCCGCGACGCTCCCGCGTGACCAGGCCTGCCTCGTGAAGGACCTTCACGTGGTAACTCACGCTCGGTTGGGAGATACCGAGTGGGCCGGTCATGTCGTAGCCGCATTCCCCGTCCGGTCTGCCTCTGAGCAATCCGAGGAGTTGGACTCTGGTCGGGTCAGCCAGGGCCTTGAACAGCTTGGCAATCCGTTCGGCCTCGTCGCGGTTCATCGCTTGGTCCAGCGGCGGACAGGGGCTCGTGTCCTCGGTCCTCGCCGCTGCAGGTGCCGCAGCTACGGCAATCGGGGTATCCCGAGAAATTGGCATATCAAGATATTGACAATTATCGAATAGCGTTGCAAGCTTCCAGGAGCATCCCTTGCGTCTATACGACTAGAGACCAGCGTGTCCAAGCTCCGTGATCCCGGTGTTCAGTACTGGACCATCCGTACCAGCCGGTCTGGACTTCGCATGGACCGCGCCGGTGCGGCCGTTACCGTTCCCCGGTTGCAGATCGGCATCCTGCGAGTCCGACCGATGGTGGCTGAGAAGTCCGGCGCAGCGGGCCGGGGAGCACCCAAGGACAGTCTCCACGCACCGGCGGGAGCAAACTGATGGCCGATACCGTGACCTACCGAAATCCTGAAGCCCTGGCCACACCCGAGTGGCTCGCCGAACATCTCGACGATCCGTCGGTCCGGGTGGTGGATGCGCGCTTCGCCATCCGGCCTGCTGACGAGGGAACGCTGGTAGGCGCCGGGGAGCGGGACGCCTATCGCGAGGCCCACATTCCCGGCGCGGTGTTCGTCGACGTGATGAGCGACCTCTCGGATCCCGATGACCCGTCCGTGGTGGTGCCGCCGGAGCGGTTCGAGGAACTGATGGGTCGCCTCGGGATCGGCGACGAGACCACGGTGGTGGTCTACGACAGCCAAGGAGGAACCTGGGCTGCCCGGCTGTGGTGGGCTCTGCGCTACTACGGCCACGACGCCGTCATGCTGCTCGACGGCGGTTTCACCTGCTGGCAGGCGAAGGGATTCCCGCTCGACAGCGAGGTTCCCGACCCTCCGTCGGCGACGTTCACCGTGCGGGTGCGACCCGGGCTTCGGGTCGACGGCGATCAAGTTGCCCACGCCATCGGCCGCGACGACGTCTGCATCGTCGACGCGTTGCCCGAAACCTTCTTCACCGGTGCCGCTCGCCTGTACCCGAGCCACCGGGCCGGTCATATCCCGACCGCCCACAACGTGCCGGCGCCATCCCACATAGACCCGGCCACCCATCGCTTGCGCTCCGCCACCGAGCTGGCCCGGCTGTGGGAGCCGGTGGGGCTGGCGCCGTCTCGCCGCGTCATTACCTACTGCGGCGGTGGGGTGTTCGGGGCCTTCGCCCTCTTCGCGCTCCACGTCATGGGACACGAGAACGCCGCCCTCTACGACGCCTCATGGATGGAATGGGGCGCCGACCCCAGCCGGCCGGTGGAGACCGGACCGACAGCTGCGGCACAGGATCAACACCAACCGACGAACCCAAGAAGGCAGTGATGGCACGAATCAAACTCATCGACCCCGACCAAGCTCAGGGACGGACCCGTGAGGTCTTCGAGCGGGTAAAGGCGTATTACAAGATGGTGCCCGGCCTGCAGCGGGCATTGAATTACCTGCCCGAGACCACAGACGCGTTGTGGACCCTGAGCCTGAACACGGCGATGGAGGGAAGCATCCGCGAAGAACTCAAGCGCGTGTTCTTCGCGGTGACCGCCTATGAGGTCGAATGTGAATACTGCACCGCGGCCCACATGATCGCCCTGATGGGCAAGAAGTGGAGCCGCCAGGAGTGCGTGGAGCTTATCGAAGGCAAACCGTCTCCCCGTCTGACCGACAAGGAGAACGCCGCAGTGGACTTCGCACGGATGGTCGGCCGTCGTCCGGCCGGAGTCACGGACGAGATGACCGACAAACTACGAGCATTCGGATGGACCGATGCCCAGATCGTGGAGATCGTGGCCTCGGTTGCGTTGATGCGCTACACGACCACGGTGGCCAGTGCCCTCGACGTACCGCTCGAAGAGGCGATGGAAGGCGTGGGGGTGAGTTGCGGGGTGCCGCTGGATCGGCTCGAGGGTTGACGCAACGAGGCACCCGTTCACCGACGGCCTCGACATGCCGGATGAGTCGACGAACGAGCCGCATCCACCGCGACAGCGACCTCAGCGGTGTTTATGCACGGAATGTGGCTTCGTGACGAGACCGTGCCGGCGCGCGCCGTCTGGCGGGTGTCAGAGCCGGGTCCGCTGGTGGATGTCTTCAGTGAACTCGGCGAGCACAGCCTCTGTCAGCGAGGGCCGGGTCTCGGCTATTGCCGCGAGGTAGTCCTCGGTGCGGGACGGCTCGCCACGATTGAATTCGATCTCTCGCTCGAACCCACATTGCGCGCCCTTGCGCGCAGCGAACTCGATATCGGCCGGAGTGAACATCTCGCTGGCCGCGACGAGTTCGTCGATATCGACCGAATCGGCGGCCGGTCCGAGATATCTGGCCCAGATCGCGGCTCGCGCCGTCGCGTCCGGGGGTCCGATCGGGATGATGTAGTCGAATCGCCCGGGTCGCAGAAAAGCCGAATCCAAGGATCGCACCGAGTTCGTCGCGCAGATCAACAGCCGGTCGTCGCGCTGGCGAAACGCCGGGATCAATTTGAGCAGTTCGTTGGTGACGCCGTGCGCCGGATCGCAGCGTTCGCCCGAGCGTGATCCGGCGATTTCCTCGACTTCATCGATGAAAACCACCACGGCTTCCAGTTCCATCAGCGTCACGAAGGCTTCTCGCAGGGCGCTCGCCAGGGCAACGTCCGGTGCGGCCAGACGCGACGGCAGGAGTTCGACGAACGGCCAGCCGAGCCGACCTGCAACGGCTTTGGCGAAGCTGGTCTTGCCGGTTCCCGGGGGCCCGAACAAGATGACCGCCTTCGGCGGTGAGACACCGTATTTTTCGGCAATGTTCGGCTCGGTCAGCGGCAGCACGATCCGCCGCTCCACGATCTCCTTCTCCGATTCCATCCCGCCCATCGCGTTCCACAGGCCGCGGGGCATCGTCTGGGCGCCGAGTTCGGCCAGCAGGCCCGCGTCCGAGGAGCCGACGGTGTCGACCTTTTCGAAAAACGACAGGTCGGTCCGTTCCCGGTAGCCAGAGTTGCGCAGCGCCGCCGTGCCGGTCGCCTCCGCAGGCAGCAGCGCACCAACGCGCCGCACGCCCAGCGCGCGCAGGCGCAGCTCAAGCTCGCCCAATAGTGCGCTGCCGACACCCCGACGACGCCACCGGCTGTTGAGGCCGACCAGCGAAATCCACGCCCGTTCCCCCTGGAGCTCGGCGACCGCTATGCCCACTAACTCGTCGCCGACGACGGCGACCACCGCGGGCCGTCCTGACCTGGCCGCCGACACCACCTCGGAGATCGGAAAGGCCGGCGGCGGGTCGCCGGGGTGGCGGCTCTGGTCCCACACCAAGATCGCCTGATCGAGGTCGTCGTCGTGAAAGTCGCGCAATCGCCATGGCGGCATCGGGCTGCACCTCCTTGCCAGTGGGCGGCGCTGTTGGCGTTTTCCATCGCTTCCCAGCGCTGTGTCTGATATCTTCGCATACCCCAGGGGGCATAGTCATGGCGGCGGCGCCGCCCTTCAACTCCGGCCCCATCCAGGGTAGCGTCGTGGGAGTAGTTGTCCCGGCTGAGGAGTTGCCCGTTTAAGACCAGTCCGATCGGGAGGAGTGGCGATGACTGTTGAGGCTCCCTCTGTTGCTTCGCTGCACGCGCGGCGGCCGTTTCCGGCCCGGTTGGGCCCCAAGGGAACTCTGATCTACCGCCTGGTCGCGACCACCGATCACAAGACGATAGGGATCATGTACGTGGTGACCTGCTACGCGATGTTTTTCGTGGGCGGGTTGATGGCGCTACTGATGCGCTCCGAGCTTGCTTCGCCGGGACTGCAGTTCTTGTCCAATGAGCAGTACAACCAGCTGTTCACCATGCACGGCACCATCATGCTGCTGCTGTATGCCACTCCGATCGTGTTCGGGTTCGCCAATCTGGTGTTGCCGCTGCAAATCGGTGCACCCGATGTCGCGTTCCCCCGGCTGAACGCGTTCTCCTTCTGGCTGTTCCTGTTCGGCGGGCTGGTCGCGCTCGCCGGCTTCATCACTCCCGGCGGTGCCGCCGATTTCGGTTGGACCGCGTACACCCCGCTGTCCGACGCCATCCATAGCCCCGGAGCGGGCGGTGACCTGTGGATCATGGGCTTGATCGTCGCGGGCTTGGGCACGATCCTGGGTGCGGTCAACATGATCACGACCGTGGTGTGCATGCGCGCACCGGGGATGACGATGTTTCGGATGCCGATCTTCACCTGGAACATCCTGGTGACGTCCATCCTGGTGCTGATCGCGTTCCCGATCCTGACCGCGGCGCTGTTCGGGCTGGCCGCCGACCGGCACCTGGGTGCCCACGTCTATGACCCGGCCAACGGGGGTGTCCTGTTGTGGCAGCATCTGTTCTGGTTCTTCGGCCACCCCGAGGTCTACATCGTCGCGCTGCCGTTCTTTGGTATCGTCACCGAGATCCTCCCGGTGTTTTCCCGCAAACCGGTGTTCGGCTATACCACGCTGGTGTATGCGACGTTGGCGATCGGCGGGTTGTCGATGGCGGTGTGGGCGCACCACATGTTCGCCACCGGCGCGGTGCTGTTGCCGTTTTTCGCGGTCACCTCATATCTGATCGCAGTACCGACCGGGATCAAGTTCTTCAACTGGACCGGCACCATGTGGAAGGGCCAGCTGACTTTTGAAACCCCGATGCTGTTCTCGGTCGGATTTTTGGTGACGTTCCTGCTGGGCGGATTGTCCGGTGTGCTGTTGGCCAGCCCGCCGCTGGACTTCCACGTCACCGACAGCTATTTCGTGGTGGCGCACTTCCACTACACCCTGTTCGGCACCATCGTGTTCTCCACCTTCGCCGGTGTCTACTTCTGGTTCCCGAAGATGACCGGCCGGCTGCTGGATGAGCGGCTGGGCAAGCTGCACTTCTGGCTGACGCTGATCGGGTTCAACACCACATTTTTGGTGCAGCACTGGCTGGGCAACCAGGGCATGCCGCGCCGCTACGCCGACTACCTGCCCACCGACGGCTTCACCACGCTAAACGTCATCTCCACGATCGGCGCGTTCATCCTGGGTGTATCGATGCTGCCCTTCATCTGGAACGTGTTCAAAAGCTGGCGCTATGGCGAACCCGTCACCGTCGATGACCCATGGGGTTACGGCAACTCGCTGGAGTGGGCCACCAGCTGCCCGCCGCCGCGGCACAACTTCTACGAGTTGCCCCGGATTCGTTCCGAACGTCCGGCGTTCGAACTGCACTACCCCCACATGGTCGGACGCATGCGCGCCGAAGCTCACGTCAGCCGCCGTCACGACGTGGCCGATGAATCCGCGGTCCACGCGGGTCTGCGCCCATAGGGACCCAATATCGGTTGGGCTGCAACAGGAATCGCCTTCGCGGCTGCGAAGGTGACGCGCGGGACCAACCCCCGGGAATATACCCCTACGGGTATTTGTTGTAGGTGGTATCACCCCGGCGACGGAAGGATTACCACGATGACCGTCACCGAGAGTCTCGCCCCCGTTCCTGTCACCGGCATGCCCCGCATCGGCGACCCGGCCCCGGCCTTCACTGCCGTCACCACCCAGGGCGAGATCAACTTTCCTGCCGACTACGCCGGCAAATGGGTTATCTTCTTTTCCCACCCGGCGGACTTCACACCGGTGTGCACCAGTGAATTCATGACGTTTGCCACGATGCAAAATGAGTTCGCCTCCTACAACACCGAGCTGGTGGGTCTGTCCGTCGACGGGCTCTACAGCCACATCGCCTGGCTGCGAACGATCAAGGACAAGATCGCCTTCCGCGACATGCACGACGTCGAGGTCACCTTCCCGCTCATCGAGGACGTGTCAATGGCGATCGCCCAGAAGTACGGGATGGTCATGCCGGGCGAGGACACGACCAAGGCGGTGCGCGCGGTGTTCGTCATCGACCCCCAGGGTGTGATCCGGACCGTCATCTACTACCCGCAGAGCCTCGGCCGCAACTTCGACGAGCTGCTGCGCATTGTCAAGGCGCTACAGACGGCCGATCACTTCCACGTCGCAACGCCGGCCGACTGGCGCCCCGGCGACCCGGTGATCGTGCCCCCAGCAGGCTCATGCGGCACCGCGAAGCAACGAATGGAGGACCACGTCGAAGGCGTCGAATGCGAAGACTGGTTCTTCTGCACCAAACAGATCCCCGCCGACGAGATCGAATCCGCTATCCGGGTTAAAGACGGTGCGTAACGAAGCTCGGCCTTGACACCTCACTGCTATCCGATGGTCCCCTGGCCGCCTCCAACACCGCAAAATCGTGGCTACCCAACGCACGTTTGAATGCCTACGCCAATCACCGCGTAGTTCAGGCGCTGCTCCAAACCGGTGTTGTAGACCGCGCGGCACGCATCGGCGGTCATGCCCGAAGCGGTGGAGGCGGCTAGCTTAGCCATTGTGAGGTGAGCCCGTCGTAGTGGCGCCTCTCTGTGTCAAGGGGCCCGTTTCGGTGTCGTTGTAAGGTGGCTGCTGGCGGGTCCGGAAAGTGACTTGTCCGAAGTGCCGGTGTGCGGGGTTTCAGCTGGCCACGCAGGATTTGAGTGTCGTCCCCGAGTGTCCTTCAGGGCCTGCCGCCATGGAGGCTGCGTCGCGGATGAGTTGTCGATAGACACCTGTCCGACAAACGCCGTTTCAAGCAGCGCATCGCTTCTTTGTGGCCTTTGCCCTCGGATCGTTTCCTCAGGTAGTAGGTCCTGCCTGGGGTGTTCTGCCGAATTTGGGTCAGCGCCATGACGTGAAGACAGAAATTCAACTGGCGATCGCCGGCGCGGGAGAGGCGGTGGCGGATTACATCGCCTGACGACACCTCGATGGGAGCCGTGCCCGTGTAGCTGGCGAAGGCGGCAGCTGAACGGAATCGAGTGATGTTCCCGACCCGACCGAGGATCTTGCCGGCGGTCAACGCGCCGACGCCGTGTAACTGGGTCAGGGTGGTACCGGAGGCGCTGACAGCGGCCTCGATGTCGTTTCCAGCCTTTTTGATCCGGCGGTCGAGCTGGCGGACCTCGCTGATCAGGTCCATCGCCAGGGTGCGCAGCGTCTTGGCGGCAACATCGCGGTGCCGGACGCTGCGAAGTAGTTCAGCGGCTTGATCGGCGCTCAGCTCGCGCCCAGCACCGGCAGGGACCAATCTGGTCAGCACGACGTGCAGCCGGTTGACGGTCTGCGTACGAATCTTCACCAGGTCGTCACGGTGCTCGACGATCGAACGCAAAACTATTGTTGCGGTGTCAATCTCAACACTATTGAGTATCCGAGATGTCAGCGCAGCCACGCCGACTGATAGCGCGTCGGCGTCGTCATTCTTGCGGCCATGCCCCGTCGACAGCAGCCGCACCCGAGCAGCCAACTTCGCCGGGACATCCATGACTGTGATCTGGTCTGCTCGCAGCCGTTCGGTCAGCGGTGCCCCCAGACCAGTTGCTCCTTCGATCGCCCAGGCGGCATCGGGCCACCGCCGGGCAAAACGCCGCAATGCCCGGTAACCATCGCGGCTGACCGGAACCCGGATGGTGTCCAGCGGCTGCAATTGGCCATCGATTGCCGCCGCCGTCCATGACGCCTTGTGCGGATCAACCGCGATCACCACCCGATGATCGTCGGACTTCGTCATTACCGATACAGGCAACTTCTCTCTCCTTTCCAGATTCAATATTGAAAGCGGAGAGGGCACACCAACTTTCGGCTACACAGGCCTCTCTTCAGCCACTCCCAGCAGGTCGGTGGTGACCGGCCCACAAGCCACTACAAAGTCAACCCGCAGGCGACAGGTCCAGTCCGAGCCAAGACCGGCCACCACCTAAGGAATCATGGCTGCAGACCTGATCCCCTACAAGAATTGAACAAGTTGGTCCAGTCGTTATGCGGCTCTGTTGCCCGGTGTTCGGGCAAGGAAGAATCGGCAACGACATGGCATCGGACATTCGCCACCAAAGGGGTCCCCCTCACTGGCGCGCGGGGGCGATCTTGGGGCGACAGCCGCTACTTGTCAACACATTTAACGTGGCTGATCCGAAAATGACTGATACAGGCGGTGTTTGGTGAGGGCGTGTGAGGTCTCCCGACGTGACGCACGGTCGGGTGGACGGCGGTTGCGGTTAGGCCGCCGCAGGGGTGAGAGTCACGTGGTGACCCAGGATTTCGAGTTGGTGGATGAGGTTGCGGGTGCGTCGCTGGGTGTTGACCGCTCGCGGGTAGAAGTCGGCGCCCAGGTCGTGGAAACGGGCGGTGGGGTCGGCCAGCAGGTGCCAAACGATGACCAGGATCGAGCGGGCCACCGCGACGATCGCTTTGAGTTTGCCGCGGCGTTTGACCAGCCGCCGGTAGCGCTCGCCGAGGAAGGTGTCGGTCCTGGCCACCGACGCAGCGGCATCGGCGAGCACCCGCTTGAGATAGGGATTGCCCTTGCCGATCTTGGCCGATCTTGGCCGATCGGCGGCGGGTGCCGGACTGGATGGTGCGTGGGGACAGTTTGGCCCACGAGACGAGATGTCCGGCGGTTGGGAATTGGGTCATGTCCAGGCCGACCTCGGCGATGGCGGTCTGCGCCGCCGCGATCCCGATTCCGGTGATCTCGTCGAGGCGGGCGACTGCGCCGAGCGGGGCCGCGCCCTCGTCGACGCCACCGGGACCTGGCGGTGGCGCACAAGCTGCGGGAATGTCGGCGAGCAGTTGATCGACGCGGACGGTGAGTGTGTCGATCTTGGCAGTGAGTGCGTCGACTTCGTCGAGCAACATGGCGATGAGTTCGGCGTGGTGGGCATCGAACCGGCCGGTAAGCGCCTCCTTGAGGGCCGCGCGTTTCGGGCGCATCTTTCCCAGGGCGTATTCGGCCAGCACCTCGGGATCGTGCTGGCCGGCGATCAGCGCGTCGAGCATCGTCCGCCCGGGCTTGCCGAAGATGTCGCTGGCGACCGTGGACAGCTTGATCAGGCTGTCTTCGAGGAGCTTCTCGATGCGCTGCTTGAATCGGGTGCGATCTTCAACCAGGTCGACCCGCAGCCGGGTGTAGTCACGCAGCTGGCGAATCTCCATCGGCGGGATGAAGCTGGGCCGCAGCATGCCACGCTCGTTGAGTTTGGCCAGCCACACCGCGTCCAGCTTGTCGGTCTTCGGTCGGCCCGGCACCTGCTTGATGTCATGGGCGTTGACCAGCCACACAAGCAGGCCGCGGGCCTCCAACAGGTATACGAACGGGCGCCAGTAGTCCGACGTGGCCTCCACGACCACTCGCTCGATGTGCTGCCGAGCCAGCTCGTCGGCCAGGTCCATCACCGCCCTGGTGGTGGCGCCAACATCCCAGATCTTCGTAAGTCGCCGCCCGGCGACGCTGGGATGCGGAATCCTGGTGCACACCTTTCCCGAAGCCTTCGCGATATCGACCGCAGCGACGCGCTGCACCACCTCCACGTTGTCATCGGCGTCGATCACCTCAGGTTCTCGCGTCATCTCGGCACCTCCTCGTTTCCACATCTACCGTTGCGGGACGCCCGGGGGCCTCGGTCAGGGAACCGAAATTCTGATCCGCGTGCTCGAAGCAACAGTGCGCGACCCTTCTGGTCGGGCCCCGGCGCCAGACTGACTAACGGGCTCAACTACCAAGGAAGCGTCGGCGTCGCGGGCGACCCACAACCATTTTCACGTCGGCACGACGCGCCCACCAGGGCACAGGGGGACTGACTGACTAGATAAATCCGATCCTCAACGCATGGGACGCCGACGGCTGGTGGTCGCAGGCGCGATGCTCAATTGTGTTTCATCCCGGCGGCCGCCGCCTCGCGCAGCGCCGCAACGCGGTCGGCCATCGTGCCCGGCCCGTTGAACAACGCCGAGCCTGCGCAGAAGACTGTTGCGCCGGCGCGTGCGGCGGCCCCGATCGTCGCGGCGTTGATTCCGCCATCTACCTCCAGCTCGACTTCCAAACCGCGGCGGTCGATTTCGGCGCGGGCCGCGGCGATCTTTGGTTCCATCGCCGCTAGATACTTCTGGCCGCCGAAGCCCGGGGCGACCGTCATGATCAGTAGCGGGTCGGACAAGTGCAGCACGTTTGTCACCGCCTGCATCGGTGTGGCGGGATTCAGTGCGACACCGGCCCGCGCGCCCAGATCGCGAATCGCAGAAAGTGTGTGAGGTAGGTGCCGAGTCGACTCGGCGTGCACGATAACGATCTCGCAACCTGCTTCGACCCATCTCGGCAGCATCAGGTCTGGATCGTCGACCATCAGGTGCGCTTCAAAGCCGAGGCTCACATGCCTGCGACTGGCGGCGATAACGTCGGGCCCGAATGTCAAGTTGGGCACGAATCGGCCGTCCATCACGTCCCATTGGATCCGGTCGACGCCCGCCTTCTCCAGTTGCTTGACTTGCTGGCCGAGTTCTGAAAAGTCCGCTGGCAGAACAGAGGCGACGAGTATCGGTGTGCGCATTCATCCCACCTCCCGGTCACCAGCAGTGCTGGGACTGATTCACACCTTGGATCGGTGCGGGGTCTCGCGTCGGTCTGTCGATGGTGAGGACTTGGACCGCGCCCAGTGCACGCTGCGGCTACCGGGTCGGGTGATGGGCCGCCAGGTCGGTCAAAACCGCTGCGGGATTGACAAACTCCAGCCTTGCGATGGTGACCGCGGCGTTGGCGACGGCGTCCAGCAGTGGCCGGCACCGAGCGTCTGCGGGATGAGTCGGCCGGGACGCGGGCGGTGGGCGGGTTCCCGGTGAAAATAGGCCACCACCGGTGCTCAGCGGACGCCACCGTGCGCGGGAGTGGCTGGCTTCAACGCGAGGCGCAGCAGAGGAGTGTAGAGGCGGATTAATTCATCATGCGTCATAGAGCAGACCGGTTCGAGATGCAGGATGTAGCGCGTCACGACTAGGCCCGCGATCTGCCCGCAGAAGGCGGCGGCCCGTTTGTGGGCGTCTGCTCCGCCTATCCGGGTTGCGACCTTGTCGATCATTTCCCGTTCCACCATCTCCTTCACCAGACTTGCCAGCGCAGCGTCGTGGGCGGCACCGGCTATCAACGCGCGCAGCGGCGCGCCGCTATCAGGCTCTTCCCACAGTGCAAGTAGTCCTTGCAAGGTGCGCTGGGCAAATGTGGCGGGATCGCCCTCGGCGGCAACTCGGTCGATGACGTCGGCGGGGTTGGCCGACAAGGCGAGGGCTTCGCTGATCAGGCCCCTCTTCGCGCCGAAGTGGTAGCTGATCAGGGCGAGGTCAACACCCGCCTCGGCGGCGACGGATCGTAGGGTGACGGCCTGATATCCGCCCTCCAGGAACCGTCGGCGGGCCACGTTGAGGATCTGGTTGCGAGTATCGGGTTTGCCGGCTCTGCGTCCCCGAGGGCCCGAAGAATTCATCACAGTTGATATTCTATGCCGACCCGGTCATCGTGTAGGTGTTCGCACCACACGAAAGGTTCTCGTCTTCGTGCCCAGCAGCACTTCACCCGACCAGACTCGGGGCCATAGGCTGCATGAGGGAGCCGTCCTGGAGATCACCCTTCTTGCAGTGGGCACCGTTGGTCGCGGCGATGGCCTCGCGAGAGCAATGGTGCGACTCGTCATCGAAAGGCTAACGGGTGAAGGGATTTTCAGCTAGCGCCCTGGTCAGACGAGGGTGGATGCTGCTGGTCGCCGTGGTCGTCGTCGCGGTTGCGGGGTTCAGCATCTACCGGTTGCACGGTGTCTTCGGCTCGCACAACCGGGCTTCGGCCGGCAGCGGCATCTCGAATGAGATCGTCGCCTTCAATCCTAAGGAAGTGGTCCTTGAGGTCTTTGGCGCGCCCGGGACCGTGGCGACCATCAACTACCTGGATGTCAATGCTCAGCCGCAGAAGGCCCTCAACATAACGCTGCCGTGGTCGTACTCGATAAGGACGACTCAGCCCGCGGTCTTCGCCAACGTGGTGGCGCAGGGTGACAGCGATTCCATCGGCTGTCGCATCACCGTCAACGGTGTGGTCAAAGACGAAAGGACGGTCACCAAGGTGAACGCCTATACCTTCTGCCTGGACAAGTCGTCATGAGCGACCATCGCGTGCGGCGGCCCTTCTTGGCGCATACCATCCGTCGGCTTTCGGTCCCGATTCTGCTGCTCTGGGTGGGCATCGCTGTCGTGACGAGTGTTGCGGTCCCGCGATTGGAGGAGGTCGGAAAGGAACAGAATGTGCCGCTGACTCCCGCAGATGCGCCATCGATGCAGGCGATGAAACATATTGGCCGAGTGTTCCACGAGTATCACTACGACAGTGCGGCCATGATCGTCCTGGAAGGCGATAAGCCCCTCGGTGATGACGCCCACCGGTTCTACGACACGCTCGTGCACAGGCTCTCACAGGACACCAAGCATGTGGAGCACGTCCAAGACTTCTGGGGAGATCCGCTGACAGCGGCGGGCGTGCAAAGCGCAGACGGCAAAGCGGCCTATGTTCAACTGTATCTTGTCGGCAATCAAGGCGACGCTCGTGCGAACGAGTCCGTCATAGCTGTTCGCGATGTTGTTGAACACACGCAGCGACCGAAGGACGTCAAGGTATATGTAACCGGCGCGGCCCCGCTCATGGCGGATCAGTTGAACGTGGGCGGCAAAGGAACCATAAAGGTCACCCTGATAACTCTGCTGGTGATCGCGACGATGTTGCTATTTGTGTACCGTTCTGTGGTCACCATGATCCTGGTGCTTCTCACGGTGCTTATCGAGTTGGCCTCGGCCCGCGGAATTGTCGCGTTTCTTGGAAACTCCGGGATCATCGGACTTTCGGTGTACGCGACCAATCTGCTCACGTTATTGGTCATCGCCGCTGGAACGGATTATGCGATATTTGTGCTCGGCCGTTATCACGAGGCGCGGCTGGCCGGGCAGGATCGGGAAACGGCCTTCTACACCATGTATTACGGGACCGCCCACGTCGTTTTGGGCTCGGGCCTGACCGTCGGCGGCGCGCTGTTAAGCCTGGTTTTTACCCGGCTGCCTTATTTTCACAGCCTCGGAGTTCCCTCCGCGCTAGGCATCTTTGTTGGGCTGTTGGGCGCGCTCACCCTGGCCCCCGCCGTGCTTACCGTAGGCAGTCGTTTCGGTCTCCTTGAGCCCAAACGCACGATGAGAACTCGGCTATGGCGGCGGATCGGCACGGCCATCGTGCGCTGGCCCGGACCTATTCTCACCGCGACGTGTGCGTTAGCCCTCATCGGGCTGCTCGCCCTACCGTCGTACAAGACAAGTTATGACGTTCGGCCCTATATTCCCGCCACCGCCCCGGCCAATATCGGCTACGCGGCCGCCGAGCGGCATTTTTCTCCGGCTCGGCTGAATCCCGAAATGCTGATGATCGAGGCGGATCATGACATGCGTAATACGGCCGACATGATCATCCTGGACAGGGTGGCCAGAGCCGTCTTGCACCTCCCCGGTATCGCGGGGGTGCAGACCATAACCAGGCCGTTGGGAACGCCCATCGACCATAGCTCGATACCGTTTCAGGTCAGCATGCAAAGCGTCGGCCAGGTCTTGAACCTGACATATCAGCAAGACCGCGCGGGCGACCTGCTCAGGCAGGCCGACGAGCTGGGGAAAACGATCGACATCTTGAAACAGCAGTATGCGCTGCAGCAGGAGCTCGCCGCGGTGACCCACGAGCAGACCGAAACTACTCATGAAACGGCGGCCACATTGAGCGCTTTGCGAGATAAGCTCGCGAATTTCGACGATTTCCTTCGGCCCATCCGCAGTTATTTCTACTGGGAACGGCATTGCTACGATATCCCCAGTTGCGCTGCGTTCCGGTCCGTCTTTGACGCGCTCGACGGTCTGGACCGGCTCAGCGGCCAGCTGCAAAGCCTCGCCGAAACTCTGGCCAAGCTGGATGCGATCCAGCCGAAACTGGTGGCGCTGATACCCGACCAGATCGACAGCCAGCAGACCAATCGGGAATTGGCGCTCACCAACTACGCCACCATGTCCGGGATCTACGACCTGACGGCGGCTCTGACCGAGAACGCGACCGCCATGGGACAAGCCTTTGACGCCGCCAAGAACGACGATTTCTTCTACCTGCCTCCGACGGCTTTCGAGAACCCCGATTTCCAGCGCGGCCTGAAAATGTTCCTGTCCCCGGACGGCAAGGCTGCTCGCATGATCATCACCCATGAAGGCGACCCCGCGACCCCAGAAGGCATCTCACACATCGACCCGATCATCAAGGCGGCACACGAAGCCCTGAAGGCCACTCCCTTGACGGGTGCAAGAATTTATCTCGGCGGCACCGCCGCAAGCTACAAGGATATCCAAGACGGCGCCAAGTACGATCTGATGATCGTAGCAATAGCCGCGCTCAGCCTGATCTTGCTCGTCATGATGTTCGTCACGCGGAGTCTGGTCGGAGCGCTCGTCATCGTGGGCACAGTAGTGCTTTCGTTGGGCGCTTCATTCGGGCTGTCCGTGCTGGTCTGGCAGCATATTGTCGGTATCGAATTGTATTGGATCGTGCTTGCGCTGGCCGTTATCGTGCTTTTGGCGGTGGGATCCGACTATAACCTGGTGCTGATTTCCCGGGTCAAAGAGGAAATCGGCGCCGGATTGAACACGGGCATTATCCGTGCTATGGCTGGATCAGGCTCGGTGGTGACCGCTGCCGGCCTGGTGTTCGCCGCCACCATGTCGTCCTTTGTTTTCGGCGATCTGCGGATTCTGGGCCAGATCGGGACCACCATCGGCCTCGGGCTGCTGTTCGACACGCTGATCGTGCGCGCATTCATGACACCGTCCATCGCAGCGCTTCTCGGGCGCTGGTTCTGGTGGCCACAGCGCGTGCACAAGCGGCCCGTGCCCTCGCCATGGCCGAAACCCAGCCAGTTGACGCCCGTGGCTTCGGAAGAAGGCCAGCCATGAGACCGGCGATTTCCGGAATAGCCGTGGTCGCCGCGGGATTCGTACTCGTCAGACCCAGCCGATTCCGACGGCTATCGGGTGGCCCGAACACGGACGGGGTGATCGGATGAATGGCGACGACAGCTCGAATGCGCCGGCCGGTGATCCCTTGTCTGACGGCGAGCGGGCCGATCTGGTGCTGATGCGCGAGGAGGAACGACTGGCGCGCGACTTGTACCAGAGGTTCCACCAGGCTTGGGGTGTACCGATCTTCGACAACATCGCCACCAGCGAGCAGCGCCATTACGAGGCGATCGGGCGGCTGCTCCAGCGCTACAGCGTCCCCGATCCGTCGGTAGGACAGCCCGCCGGTGTCTACGCCGAGACCGAACTGCAGGACGCCTACGACACGTGGCTCGCCCGTGGACTGACGTCGGTGGCAGCAGCATGCGCGGTCGGGATCGAACTCGAAACCGGTGACATCGCCGACCTGTCGGCGGCCGCGGACGGCAGTGACCAGCCGGCAATCCTGAGAGTGTACGAAAACCTGCGAGCCGCTTCCGAGAATCACCTGAGGGCCTTCGAAGCCGCGTTGTCAGGTCGGCCGCTGGGCGGCGGCCGAGGGTGGCGCCGGCGCGGTGGCGAAGGCTGCGGGGACGGTTGCGGCGGTGGGCACCACGGTCCCGGGGGTGCTCACGGCCGCCATGGTGCGCGGGGACGACCCGAGAAGTGCTGAAGCTAAAGCTAAAAGAGGCTGCGGGCGGCTCGGGAGATGCCCTCGGCGCTCATCGGGTGCTGGTCGGCGAAGGCGGCGAGGTCCCCGGCGTCCAGGCCACGAGACACAGCGAGCCCGATCTGGCCGATGAGGTTGCCCGCATCGATGCCGACGACCCAACCACCCAGCAGTCGCAGCGAATCCGGGTGGAAGAACAGCCGGATCTCGCCGCCGGTTTCGCCGAAGATCTGTGCCCGGCTGTCCTCGGCGAACGAATAGGCGCCCTCCTGGATGGAGATGCCCTGCGCCGCCGCGGATGTGCGGGTCAGACCCACATAGGCGGCGGCCGGAAGGGTGAACACCGTCGTAGGAGTCGACAGGAAGTCCACGACATCGGCACGGTGATCACCGGCCATGATGTTGTTCGCGGCGGCCAGGGATTGACGGACCGCGGCGTGGAACAGCGGGGTTTTCCCGTTGACGTCACCGCAGGCGTAGATGTGGCGGAGAGTGGTTTGCAGGGTGGGATTGACCTGCACGCCATGGGCGCCTACCGCCACGCCGATCTCCCGCAACCCCGCCGGAATCACCGGGTGGCGCCCCAGCGCCTGAAACGCCACCTGCGCCGTCCTGTGCTGCTCTGCGGTTCCGTCGAAGAACACCACCCGCACGCCCGTTGGTGTGCGTTCGACCCGCCGCACCTCGGCCTGCAGAATGACGTCGATATTCGGGTCCAGCAGCCCAGCCAGCAGCCCGACCATGTCGGGATCCATCCCGGGCAACAGCTGAGCCTCCCGTTCGAACACGGTCACCTGAACCCCGAAGGCCGAGAAAAACGACGCAGTCTCCAAACCCACGTAACCGCCGCCGATGACCAGCATGGAGGCCGGCAGCGTCGAAAGGGACGGGTGATGAGCATATAGGTCGCGGCTGTTGAGGCAGAGCCCGATCCCAGGTATGGGGGGTACGGAAATATCTGACCCGCTGGCGATGACGATGTTGCGTGCACTGAACCGGCGCGCACCCTCGCCGGGGTCCACGGCCACGGTGTGCGGATCGACGATGCTCGCGGTTCCAGTCACCAGGGTGACATTCGGCGCGGCCCGCAGTTCCGCGTCGTGCTGGGCATAGCGGCGGGTTTGCACCTGGTCCTTGTGGGCGACAACCTCGGCGTAGTCGACCAGAACCTCCCCGTGCAATCCGTTTTTCCCGAAGCGCCGGTGCTGCAGGAGGTGATGGGCGACTTCGCGCACGGCTTTGGACGGCACGCAGCCCTCGGCCAGGCAATTTCCGCTCATCACTCCTTTGGGATCGACCCCCGCCGCCCCGCCGCGGCCAGCCGGAAAGCCGCCGGGTAGCCGCCCCCACCCGCGCCGATTGTGAGCACCTCGATGTCATCCATGTGAATCTCCCTTCGTCAGCATCCGTCGTCGTTCGTTCATCACGTCAGCGCCGATTCGCCGGCCGTGTAGAGGGCGACCGCCACCATCAGCCAGACGAACAACGACGTGAGCCGTGCAGCCGGCACCTTGGCGGCGACCGCGTCCCCGAGGAGCACCCCGACCATCCCTGCCGCGGTGAAAGGTAACGCGACCGCCCAATCGACGTCGCCGCTCGCCAGGCGAAAGAACAACCCTTCGGCCGAGCTGATGGCGATAACGAGCAGCGAGGTGCCGACGGCGACCGGCATCTCGTAGCCCAGGGTGAGCACCAGTGCGGGCACGACGACGAAACCGCCGCCCACACCGAAGAACCCGGTGAGAAACCCCACCGCGGTTCCGGCGATCACCACCCGCACAGCGGTGGGGATGGCGATTCGCGTGTGCTCGGGTGTTTGCGACGGCCGCGCCCGACCCGGGCCGAGGGTGCTCGCCGGGGCCGTGTGTTGTTTGGCGTGGCACGGCGTCTCGCCGGAGCGGCGATGCATGCGCCACGCAGCGACCAGGATCAAGCCGGAGAAGGCCAGCAGCAGCACATCATCGGGTACCGCTTGACTGCTCAACGAGCCCAGAAACGATCCGCCGATGCCGACGAGCCCGAGACGCACCCGCCCCGCCGGCAGGTGGCCGAAAATCCCGGCCAGGGCGGATGCCCCGACCACGATGAGCGAGGTCGTCGTCGCCGTGTGCGGCGTCTCGCCCGCCCCGTAGACCAGGGCCGGCACCGCCAGAATCGATCCGCCACCCCCGAGGGCGCCCAGCGACAACCCGACCAACAAACCCAACGGCAGCGCCGCGGCTAGGCGGGCGGCGCCCAGCATCATCGCCGGCGTGTTCTAGGCGTGGATGCCCGACGCGCGCTCGCCCGCCGTCGGAACCCCCAGCCGATGCAGTACCAGACTCGCCGGGCACCACCCCACGGCCGCGTCGAGCAGCAGGTTGATCCCGACAAGGCCGGTCACGATCCGCCACCGGGGGGAGCGCGTGTGCCCCAAACCCAGGGTGACAAGGATCAGGCTTCCCGCCATGAGCGCCATGATCCGCTCGATCGTCCATCCCTGCGGTCTGGGCATCCCGAGCATTCCCTGTTCGACGGGATCGACATCTCGGTGCTGAGTCATCGCAAGATTTTAGCCCGCGCCGGCCCCGCATTTTTCATCGCCGCCGGGCCGGGCGTTTGCGCGCCGCCGGCTGGGCCACAATGGATCACCATGGTGGAAGTGACCGCTCCGCTGTGGGTGGGGTTGTTGATCGGCGCCGCGTTCGGCGTTCCCGCCGCGCTGTGGGGAATCGGCAATCCCGAAACCGTCATTCGAGCGGCCAGGCTGGTGGATCGCCTGCTCGTCGGCTGCTTTGCGTTCGTCACCGCGATCGGCGCGGTGATGCTCTACGGGCTCTACGCCCTGGGGTTTGCGATGCATTTTTCGCCCAAGCCGCTCTATGTCTACGGGGTGACGTTGGGGGGGCTGTTGTTCGGTGTGGGCGTGGCCATCAGCGGCTACTTCCCCGGCAGCGAATGGATCGCCCTCGGCGAAGGCCGCCGCGACGTCCTCTATGCGATTCCTGGCGGTCTGCTGGGGGCGGCGGCCTGGACGGTCCTCTACGAGACGCCGACCGGGCACTGGCTAGTCAGCGCAGCGAACTTCGGGGATCTGGTGGTCACCGGGCACATCGCCCACATCCCGCGGCTGGCGACGTTCGTCGTCGCGGTCGGCTATGCGGCGGCGGCCCTGACCCTGCTGTACTTCCTGCCCCGGTATCAGGGCGGCAGACACAGTTGTTTTCGGCACCTGGCGAGCTGTCCCCTCGATGAACACGACCTGGTACTCATGCGCGACACGGCGGCATACCTCGCCGAAGGGGCGGTCGATCCGACGCGCTCACGCACCCCCACCTGGTATCAGCGCCTGACCTCGCGCGAGGTACCCGCCGCCAACTTCTACGCGCGCACCATCAGTGCCGTCGGGTTGGCCGTCGCGAGTGTCACGGTCCTGGCGATCTTCCTGCACCAGATCTTCGGGCAGTCCACCACGTACTCCTGGTTGGTCGGGCACCTGCTGTTGCCGCAGTTTACCTACAGCACAGAGGTTTTCGCGAGTATCGGCTGGGAGCCGCTCACCGACGTCGGAGTGTTTTTCGGTGGGTTCGTCTGCGCGCTGTTCATCAGCAGGCGCTTCACCGCCTTTCACCCGGTCGTTCCGCCGACGTGGCGCAACCGGTTCGGCCCCAGCACGGTCAGACGCGCGATCGGATGCTTCGGCGGGTCTTTTCTGGTGCTCTTCGGCGCCCGGATGGCCGGCGGGTGCACCAGCGGCCACATGCTCAGCGGCGGCATCCAACTGGCGTTGAGCGGATGGCTGTTCACCGCCGCGACGGTGGCCGCGATGCTGGTGACGGCCCGGTTGATGTACCGTGACGTGAGTTCGCTGACGAACCCCGACGCCCCGGGCACCCAACCGCCGCGCAGCCAACATCGTCACCAAAGTGAGCCGACGACCGTGCGCACGGCAGTGCTCCTGGGCGTCGCGCTGGCTGGCTTCGCCACCATGACCGTCATCGGTGCGACCCTGACCGGCGGGCGAAACCTGGGGCAGCTCACACTCACCGACGTGCTGATACCCGCGCTGATCCCGCTGCTACTGCTGATCGCGGTAACCATCGCCTCCCGCCACGGGCCAGCCGTAGCGTGGCACCACACGAATAAGGGACAACGTTGACCCCAAACATCCGGATTCTCGAATCTCGTTGAACCCAAATGTATCCCGATCGATCTTCGACGCTGATCGCCTCGCGCGTGGCGTGCACTCGATCTGTGAGGTCACGAAATCAGCGCGCTACTTGATTAGCCTTAGCGAAATCGATGAGGTCGGTGTGATGAGGTCGGTGTGAAGTACGGACGAAGCCGCTTGTTCCACTTGAACGGTCCAGCGCTAAGCCGGCACGCACATCTAGACACGAATTGTGGGAACAATATGTTGTGTAGATGCCAGGTTGCCGCCTCGGCGTGCGCGATGCCGATCTGACAACCTCCTTGAATCTACTTGCGCAGCATCGGGTCGAGACTTCGTGTTCTGGTAATACCAGTATCACCTCAATCGCACCGGGGGATGCGGGCGACGATGACCGGAATGCGCGCCGAGTTCACCACTGCCCGGCTGACCGAGCCCAGCAACATGCCGGGAAACCCACCGCGGCCATGACTACCCACGACCACCAATTGGGCTGTCTGGGCCTGTTCGAGCAGTCGCGGGGCTGGTCGGTCGCTCACCACAATCTTGTGCACAGCCACATCGGGATACCGGTCCTGATATCCGCACAGCCGCTCGGCGAGGACTTCTTCCTCCTGATCTTGGATATTTCGCCATTCGATAGGCGCCCAGTTCATGCTCGCAAAGTCGACTGGACCCATATCACTCCAGGCATGCAGCGCGATCAATCCCACGCCGCGCCGGTCCGCCTCATCGAAGGCGATCTCCGTGGCCAACTGCGAGGTCGGCGAGCCATCGACGCCCACCACCACAGGCGCCTGCGGCGAGCGCGCCATGAGCGGGTCCTCATCGTGGACGACCGCGACCGGGCAATGCGCGCGATGCACCACCCCGGAGCTGACCGATCCCAGCAGGGCGCTAGCTACCGCGCTCTGGCCACGGCACCCCACCACCACCATCTCGGCCTGCTTGGACAGCTCCACCATGGTGGGGACGATCGGGGCTTGCAGTATCACCTCGGTCGTGACCCGCGGTGCGCGGCTGGGCACACCAGCCGCGAGAGCGAGCTGGTAAGCCTGCTCGATGACTTGGCGCGCCTGGTCTTCGCGCCACTGCGCATAGTCGCCAGGCGCCGGGATATCTGACCACTCATCGCTAGCCACGACCACGGGTCCCACGATGTGCACTACCTTCAGCGTGACATTGCGCATCTCAGCGTCGCGCGCGGCCCATTCAACCGCCACCATCGACGATGTTGAACCATCGACACCGACCACGATTCCAGGGTGTGTGTGCTGGGGTGACATCTAAGTTTCTCTCTTCTCAAATGCATTACCAATGCACGTCAGGTACAGACGAGCGGACCCGGGTACCACTGACGTTGGCAGCCGATCAGATCCGATCTACCTCGACCGGGCCGTTCAATCTGCATGTTCGTGCGAGTGACGTGTCCAAAGTGCGTCCAGTTCGGCCAGGTGTCGATCAGCCAAACTGTGGTGCTCTTGCAGCAGTCGCTCGGTGAGCTTACGGTGCTCGTCCCTGTGCCGCGCCGCTAACGACTCGTACTCGCTACTGGATAAGTCGCTCCGTTCAGAGAATGCGCGATGCTCAGCCAGATGCCGATCCGCGAGGGCTCGAAGGTCAGCGAGGTGGCCGTCCGCCAACTCCCGATGCTCTCGCAAGTGCGCCTGCGCCATTTTCTCATGCTCAGCCAGATGCGCCCGCGAAACCTCGGCGCCTCCCTTCGATGCGGACATACGACGCACTCCCTTCCGCGTGAATACGAACGATTCGCAGTATAGCCAGCGGACGGGTCTTTGCGGGGCCAAACCCAGTGGCGTGGTGCAAGTGTCCGCTTGATAGCAAATGCTCCTACGTTGTGGCAATGGTTTGAGTGGGGATTTGTTGGCGGGTGGGCAGCACGGCGTGGTAGATCTCGCGGTCGATGTATCTCTTTATGCAGCAAATGATTTCGGGTTTGGTCCCGCCTTCGCTGATGCGGCGGGCGAGGTAGTCGCGGGTGGATTGGTGGCAGCGGAGTCGAACAACGCAGATGATGTGCAGGGCGCGGTTGGCGTCTCTGTTTCCGCCGCGATTAAGTCGGTGCCGCACGGTTTTGCCGCTGGATGCATCGATGGGCGAGACACCGCAGAGTTTGGCGAACGCGGCGTCGGAACCGATGCCTTCCGGGTTGTCGCCGAGGGCGACGAGCAGGGTAGCGGCGGTGTCGGGGCCCACGCCGTACACCTGACGCAACGGTGGGCACGCCTGGGCGGTGAGAGCCTCGATCTGGATGTCCAATGCCTTGGTCTCGGCGTCGAGTTGCCGACAACGCTGGGCCAGCGATTTCACCGCGACGGTGACCGCTTCTGCTGGGGTACAGGCGATTCCGGATGTGGCCAGGTCGGCACATGCAGCGATGAGATGGAGTTTATGCAAACCGGCGAGCTGTTCACGCAAGTTGGCCGGCGCGGTGACGATGAGGTCTTTGAGGGGCGTTGAACGCCTTGGCGCGGGCCCGGACGGCGCTGATGGGGGCCAACCGCAGCACGCGCAACATCTCAGTATGTCCGTCTGCGGTCTTGGGGTCGCCGACGTCCTCGCCGCCAGCACGATCGCTGCCGCGCCGGCGGCATCGGCGCTGTCGGTCTTGATAGCAGTGAAGAAAGTTCTCACCGCCGTGGTCAGACATCATTGTTTCAGGGGTTGGTCGTGATCTGATCGGCGGCAGCGAGGGTGACTCGTGCTGCGCTCGCTGGGGCCATGCGCGCGGTAGTTGCTTGCCCGTTGTCCGGCCGGCGGAAGTTCTCACACGGCTCACCGGTGGGCTGGTCTCGGTGGCCGGTGGCCGGTGGCCGGTGGCCGGTGGCGGGTGGCGGACGCAGGGCGTAGTGCAGCGACCGGCGCGGACGGGAGCGGCAGCGGACGGAAGCAGAGGGAGCGCAGCGGAGCCCGGAGGTAGCCACCCGCAGGGCGGATCTGCTCGGGTGGGTGGTGAGCTGTGGGAACGGTGTTGCGGTGGCCGAGTTGGCGGGCACGCAGCGGCCGTGTCGGGGGATCGCGGGAGTGGGCGTTTACCCGTAGAGGCGTTGGCGGAGTTCACGCAGGCCGGGCAGGCGCGGGCGTCGGTGCAGGGCTTCGATGTCGTCGATGAGTTCGGCGACGCGCGGTGATTCGGCGAGTTCTTCGAGCGCGATGTGTTCGGCTTTGATCAGGGCCAGCAGTGCGCCGCGCCCGGAGCGGGTGAGCAGGTGGGCGCGGGCGATGTCGACCAGGTAGCGGGCCTGGCGTTCGGGTGAGAGCTGCTCGGTGTGGTGGACGTGGGCGGCGCGGTCGAGGGCTTGTTGTCCGTTGCCGAGCTCGACCGCGACACCGACGGCGTGCATGGCCACGTTGGTGGGTCCGAATTCGGTGTCGTGGTGGTTGCGGTCGGCGCCCAGCACGGCGGCGAGGCGGCGTGCCACCGTCAGGCATTGTTCGGCGTCTGCGGTGTTGGCGTCGCGGGCGTGCAGAATCGCCAGCAGCAGCGCGCTGGAACCCACGAGTGAGATCAGGCCCTGATCGCCGCCGGCGATGATGGTTTCGTGTCCTTGGGTGGCTTGGGTTAAGACGTGGCGGGCCAGTGCTTGTTCGCTGGAGTCCAGCAGGGTGCGGGCCATGCGCAGTTGACCGGCCAGGATCAGGGCGGGATCGTGGGTTCGTTCCGCGGCGGCGATGGCCCGGTCGGCGGCGACCCATCCCGCACCGCGGTCACCGACTTTGACCAGCATCGCCGCAGCGGCTTGATAGGTCTGGGCAAGAAGCGAAAAGAGCTCGGGGCGTTGAGTTTTCGCGGCAGCGCGGCTAGCGTTTTCCAGCTCGCCGATCAGGGCGGCGATGGCTGGTCCCATGTCGCGATAGGCGCTGGCGTGGATGCGCTCCCAGACATGCAGGGTGCGTTGTCGCAGTGATTCCACATCGCAGGGTGGCCCATCAGCGACCGGTTTGATGATGCTCTCTGGGGCGGGGTGACCTGCGATGGCCAGACGAAGCCGCTCCACGTAAGTGAATCGCCCTGGTTCTCCCGGAGGCTCGATCTATTGGATTTCGACCAGGTTCTGGTCGTTCCGTGATGCATCGTAGAACGCCGCTTCGAACTCGGTCGGCGGAACGTCGCTGAGGTAGCCGTGCAGGCGGCTGGTGTTGTGCCAGTGCACCCAGCTCAGGGTGGCCAACTCGACGTCCTCGACGGTCTTCCACGGCCCGGTACGTGCTGGCCCGTAGATCAGTTCGGCCTTGTAGTAGCCGTTCACGGTTTCGGCCAGGGCGTTGTCGAAGCTGTCCCCGACGGTGCCGATCGAGGGAGTCGCGCCGATCTCGGCGAGCCGTTCACCGTAGCGGATAGAAGTGAACTGCGACCCGGCGTCGGAATGACATACCAAGTACGGCAACAGGATTCCGCGTGACCAGCGGGCCATCTCGATCGCATCCAGCACCATCGTGGTGCGCATATGGGAGGCGACCCGCCACCCGACGATCATCCGGCTGAACGCGTCGATGAGGAAACAGACATAGGCCACCCCGGCCCAGGTCGGCACGAACGTCAGGTCGGTCACCCAGAGCTGGTTGGGAGCGGTAGCGGTGAACTGCCGTTTGACCAGATCGGGATGCCGCGTCGCCGCCGGATCTGCTTTGGTGGTCCGCACGCGCTTGCCGCGCCGCGCCCCACAGATCCCGGCTGCCCGCATCAGGCGGGCGACCTGATCGCGGCCCACGTCGTGGCCGGCCCTGCGTGCGGTTTTCCAGAGCTTGCGTGCCCCGTAGACGCGGTAGTTGTCCTCCCAGAGCGCTCGCAGTACCGGACCCAGCACCGCGTCGCGGCAGGCCCGCGCCGACGGCTTGCGGGTTTTGGTGTCGTAGTAGGTGCTCGGGGCCACCGACACGCCTGCTTCACGCAGGACGGTGCAGATGGGCTCGACCCCGAACTCCTCGCGATTCGCGTCGATGAACGCGACTATTTGCGGTGTTGGCGGTCGAGCTCCGCCCCGAAGAAACTCGCTGCTCGTTTCAGAATCTCGTTGGCACGCTTCAGTTCTCGATTCTCCTGTTCGAGTTCCTTGATCCGCGCAATCTCAGCGGTGGACACCCCCGGTACATGCCCGTCGTCGATATCGGCCTGGCGCACCCAGGACCGGACCGACTCGACCCCGTAACCGAGCTGACGCGCCACCCGCGCCACCGTGCCCTGCTCGGTGCCCAGCTCAGTCCGCAACGTCCGGACCATCCGCACCGCGGCGGCCTTCTCCTCCGGGCCGTAACGGCGTGTCGTGGGCCTACCTGGCGACTGTTCCTTCGGCATACCTGCATCCTCGTTTCCAAGGTCAGGAGCCTCCGGGATTTCCAGGGCGATTCATCTGGCCGGCCAGGCGCTCTCGTGACCAGTTCTTTTCTTCGCGGTAGGTACGAACCAGGTGGCCGGCTGTGGGGTCAGCGCGGGGCACCGTCGCCTCGAAGGGGCCTTCCGTTGATCGCACCGGCAACGGGGGTAAGTGTCCACACCTCGGGTGGGTGGGCCAGGTGTTGGGTTCGCTCGGCCAGGAACCGGCGGGGGTGTGGCGCGGCTTCGTGGGCTTCGAAGGCGTCGTGGCTTCGGTAGCACTCGTAGAACACCCGCACGCTGGGCTCCTCGGCCTGGGTGTGGCTGGCATAGACGATCGTGTCGGGTTCCTCGGTAGTGATCGCGGCCAATGTGTGCGCGACGAGTGCGTCGAAGGCGTCCTCGTGTCCCGCGCGAATAGTGAACCTGACCAGCAGTGCGAACAATGTCACTCCCAACGTGCGACACGGCTGTGGCGCGTTGTTGCCGTTCTCGTGTGCGCGGTTGCAGCACACCCTACCGGGCTGCCTCGTTGGCGGCGTTGACGAGCCGCGCAGGAACTGCCGGGGCGGGGCAACCCGTGAATCCACGCGCGACGGTGCAAGGCAGCGCACAGTTTTGCACAGCCGCGCTGTGTGTTTTGGTCCTCCGTTCTCGACCTGGGCTGGTGTCGGGCTGCACTGGGTGGCGGGTCCAACAACACCGTTGGGCCGCTCACCAGAGAAGACAGGACACATCATCATGAAATTGCGAATCGAGACCACCGGCGTGACGTTTCTGTGCACCCGAATCCCCGAGCAGCGCACCAATTTTGACACCGGCGCACCACGCATCGACAAAGCCACCGGGCAGGCGTTGTGGCAAGTGCAGTTGATCGCCCTGGACGCCACCGGCGGCGAAGTGCTGGCAGTCACCGTGGTCGGTGAGCCGAAAGTGATTGTCGGGCAACCCGTTGCGGTGTCGGGCCTGGTGGCGTTGCCGTGGTCGCAGGACGGCCGCTCGGGCATCGCGTATCGCGCCGAGGCCATCACTGCCGCCGACCCGGCAGCGGCCGCGAAGACGGGCCAGCAGGTCCGGTAACCGGAGGGCTGGCCCGGCAGCACCCGCATGAGCGCGGTGTGGCTGTCGGGCCGGCCGCCTGGGCAAGACCACAACCCGTCGCAACCGAAAGCGTGCCATCATGTCGAACACCTCAAACCGTAACAACCGCAACACTAATCCGTCGCCTGATGATGACTGGGTCGGCGAGCTGATCTGGGGATTGGTCAAAGCCGCCGGGCAGCTCCTGTGGTGGGCAATCCTGTTCCCCACGCTCAGCATTCCGGTGGTCCTGACGATCTGGGTCGCCGTCGCCCACGGCACCCGCGCGGGCCTGCTGACTGTCGTCCTGGCCGTCGCGGCCTATATCGGCTGGGCGGTCGTGGAGCCGTCCTCGTTCACCGCGTGGGTGACCGCGCCGGTGCGGCAGCGCTGGCTGGCATGGTGGCGATATCACCGCAACTGGGCCTCGGTGTGCGCGCTGCACGGTTTGACCGCCCGGCTGGGCGAGCGCACCCTGATACCCGCGGTGCGGTCGGTGCGGATCGGGGATCACGCCGACGTGCTGATCCTGCGGGTGGTGGCAGGCCAATCGATCACCGACTGGCACAAGCGCGGCGACGCGCTGGCGGCGGCATGGCGGGCCGATCGGCTTACGATCCGCGCCACCATCCCCGGCGAGCTGCGGATCATCATCAGTCGCGGTGACGTGCTGGCCCAACCCATCGCCCTGCCCATGCCGACGCGAGCAACCCTGGTCGACTTGACCGCGGTGCGGGTCGGGATCACCGAGATGCGGACCTGGTGGCAGCTACCCGTGGTGGGACAGCACATCCTGATCGCGGGTGCCACCGGGTCGGGCAAAGGGTCGGTGTTGTGGTCGCTGATCGCCGGACTGGCACCACACGTGAAGACCGGACGGGTGCGGTTATGCGTGATCGACCCCAAAGGCGGCATGGAACTGGGCGCCGGCGCCCCGATGTTCTCGGTGTTCTGCCACCACACCGGCCAACCCACGATCGAATTGCTGCGCGGGCTGGTGGGGTTGATGCAGGCGCGGGCCAACCGGCTGCGCGGACACACCCGCCTGCACACCCCCACCCCGGCCGAGCCGTTGATCGTGGTGGTCATCGACGAGATCGCCGCGCTGACCGCCTATCTCACCGACCGCAAACTGCGCACCGAGACCGAGCAACTGCTGGGCCTGCTGCTCTCCCAGGGCCGCGCGGTCGGGATATCAGTGGTCGCTGCGGTGCAAGACCCGGCCAAAGACACCCTGCCGGTGCGGCAGTTGTTCACCGTGCGGATCGGACTACGGATGACCGAAGCCACCCAAACCGCGATGGTCTTGGGCCAAGGAGCACGCGATGCCGGCGCCGAATGCGACCTGATCGCTGATGCCACTCCCGGTGTCGGCTACATGATGATCGACGGCACCGCCGACCCGATACGGGTGCGGGCATTTAACGTCACCGACCGCGACATCACCGTCCTGGCCCGAACCTTTCCCGCACCCCGCCCTCGCACACCAGGCAGCGGCAAAAACGGAGACCATGGCCCCGATCACCATGACAATCAGGGGCAGCGGTGAGCACCGTCGTTGCGGACAGTCCGATGATCGTGTTGCCGGGGCTACCGACCACCGCCGATGTAGGGCCGGTGATCGCTCAGATGCTGCGCCGCGCCTCCTCACCGAGTTTCGGGTCGTGGTGGCACCGCGCCGAATCCGTCGGGTTTTGCGCCCACCCCATCCAACTATCCGGTGCTGACACAGCCGGGCGTCGGCACACCGTGTGGACGCGCTGCAACAACCGCCGCGCGGCGGTGTGCCCGTCATGCTCAGACCTGTATGCCCGTGACACATGGCAACTCGTGCACGCCGGAGCCGCCGGCGGCCACCACGACATCCCGCTCGAGGTCGCGGCCCGGCCGCAAGTGTTCGCCACTTTGACCGCGCCGAGCTACGGGGCGGTGCACAACGCCACCGGAACACCGTGTCACGCCATACCCAACAGGTCGGCGGGCCGCTGCCGGCACGGAAAACCACTGTGCTGCACCATAATCCACGCCGATGACCCTATGGTGGGCCAACCATTATGCGCGGACTGCTATGACTATCTGGGGCATGTCGTGTTCACCTGGCATCTGCCTGAACTGTGGCGGCGCTTCACCATCGCGCTACGGCGCGCCGTGGCGACACACCTGAAAACAGCTGGTGTCAAGGCGGGTTCGGTGCGGGTCAGTTTTGTCAAAGTCGTTGAGCTACAAGCCCGCGCCATCCCGCATATCCATGCCCTGGTCCGCCTCGACCCGCCACCGGCCCAAACCACGACATCAGGTGACCACGATCATGACGGCCCCGCCGCCCCTCGGGGTGGTGGGGAGCACCGTCCGGTAGCCGATCGGCATCCCGGCTGGTCGTCACCGATCACCGCCGCCGAGCTGGCCGCCTTAATCCAACACGCTGCCGGTCGTGTCCGCATCGACATAGCCAACGCCGGCAGCGACCACGACCAACAGGCAGTGCAGACGGTGCGGTTCGGCACCCAGGTCGACACCCAACCATTAACACCCGAAACCACAATAGCCGCAAACGATCTCACAACCAACGACACCGCGCGCATGGCGGTATCGCCGTTGTCGCCGCGCCGGGTCGCAGCATACCTGGCTAAATACGTCACCAAATCCCTGCACGATTTCGGGATCACCGCCCGGCGGCTGTCCGCAGAAGCGATCGGTGACGTCGACGTCACTGAACATGTGCGCGCCATCCTGGTCACCATCGCCGGACTCGCCGAACACACCGCCTCCGCAGGCCCGTCGTTGGCGGGGATCGGGCGCTGGCTGCACACTCTCGGGTATCGCGGCCATATCACCACCAAATCCCGGCACTACTCGACCACCATGAGCGCCCTGCGCGCCGCTCGCGCCACCTGGACCCGCCACCAGATGACTAAACATTCACAGCCACAAGCCGATTCGCGATGCTCCTATTTCGCTGACGAGGTGGCGGCAAGCACAGGCGGGCGGCAGCAACCGATCGACACCGATGAGATGCTGTGGGAATTCGACCGCGCCGGACACACCAGCGCCGGGGACCGCGTCCTGGTCATCTCCGCAGCCCTGCGCCACATCGGCGCCCGCATCTCCGGTATCACCGAATCCCGGACTGTCGTCACCCGCATCCCGCCGCCACCACGGGGGGCCGGGTGATGGCCACTTCACCCCCGCCAGCGGCCGGCAACCACGATGCCGGCGCGGTCCCGCTGCACGAGCGCCCGGAGTTCATCGCCTGGCTCACCGCCTCATGTGAACCCCTGCTCGGTGCCCAGCTCCGTCCGCACCGCCCGGACCATCCGCCCCGCGTCGGCCTTCTCCTCCGGGCCGTAACGGCGTGTCGTGGGCCTACCTGGCGACTGTTCCTTCGGCATACCTGCATCCTCGTTTCCAAGGTCAGGAGCCTCCGGGATTTCCAGGGCGATTCACTCCGCGCTGCGTCGGGCGTTGGGCGACGGCTTCGTTCTCACGGCGGGCATGGGCTGGACGCTCAGCACCACCGAGGTCGATGCCCCGCGCTACAAGCTGGCCACCAAGGCCGGCCGCGACGCCGCGGCCGCCGGCGATACCACCCAAGCGGTTGTCCGCTTCGAGGAGGCACTGGCGCTGTGGCGGGGAACTCCCGAACTGCCCGACTCCCGCCGGGGCATCTCCGAGCGGACCCGCTGGATCGAGGGCCATGCCGCGCTGGTCGAGGACCGGGCCGACGCGCTACTGGCCACGGGGCGGGCCGCGGAGATCATCGGCGAGCTGGAGGCGGCGGTGGCTGACGCACCGCTGCGCGAGCGGCGATGGGCCCAGCTGATGCTCGCCCTCTACCGCGCCGGCCGACAGGGTGAAGCCCTGGGCGCCTATCAGCGAGTGCGGTCGCTGCTGGCCGACGAACTCGGCGTCGATCCCGGGCCGGAGCTTCGGCGCCTGGAGGCTGCCGTCGTCGCTCAGGACAGCGCACTGGATTTCCCAGTGGCACAACATCTCTCCTCGGTGATGCGGGCCGTCACCTTTCTGCTCACCGACATCGAGGGCTCGACGGCCGCGTGGGAGGCGGACGCGAACGCGATGGCGCTCGCGTTGGCCCGCCACGACGAGCTCGTCGAACAGGTCGTCACGTCCCGCGGCGGCCGGCTCATCAAGACCCGCGGCGAGGGCGACGCCACCTTCTCGGTGTTCGAACGGCCATCGGGGGCAGCCGCCGCGGCCATGGAGTTGCAGGACGCAATCCTGCGCGAACCGTGGGCATTGGCCGAGCCCATGCGCATCCGCATCGCACTGCACACCGGCGAGGCGGAGCTGCGCGACGGCGACTACTTCGGTCGCGCGGTCAACCGCGCCGCCCGCCTGCGGTCGCTGGCCGTCGGAGGCCAGATCCTGTGCTCGGGCGCCACCGCCGAACTGGTCATCGACGCATTGCCCGACGACGTTCTGCTCGCCGACCTCGGGATGCGTCAGCTGCGCAACCTGCCGCGCCCCGAGCATGTCTTCGAACTGCGCCTAGAGACCGCCGAACGCGTGCAGGAGACCAGCGAAGCTCCCCTGGAGCGGCCCAGCCTGCCCGCGGTACTGACCGGACCCGGCGGTTCAGCGAGGCTCGACGGAGGAGAGACGAAGCTGGGACCGCCGCATGAACCCGGGCGATTCGTCGGGCGCGGCAGCGAGCTGGAGCGGCTCGCGTCGGCGTGGCAGACCGCGCTGGCCGGCGGCATGCACGCCACGCTGATCGCCGGTGAACCCGGTGTGGGAAAAACCCGCTTGGCCGGCGAATGGTCGCGGCAGGCCTACGAACAGGGTGCGATCGTGTTGTACGGCCGCTCCGACGAAGACCTTGGCGCGCCCTATCAGCCGTTCGCCGAAGCAATGCGTTCGCTGGTGCCCTGCGTCGGCAGCCGGCGACTGCGGGGCCTGCGCGGCGTGGAAGCACTGCTGCCGCTGGTGCCCGGGTTGACCGATGAACTGCCGGACCTGTCCGCCCCGACCCGCTCCGACCCGGACACCGAACGCTATGCACTGTTCGACGCGGTGGTCGCACTGTTGGAACTCGCGTCGGCGAGCGCGCCGGTGGTCCTGGTGCTCGACGACCTGCACTGGGCGGCCAAACCCACGCTGTTGTTGCTGCGGCATCTGCTGCGGTTCGGTGACCACACCCGCGTGCAGATCCTCGGGACGTATCGCAGCACCGACCTGGACCGCTCCCATCCGCTGGCGGCGATGCTCGCCGACCTGCACCGGGACGGCACCGCCCACCGCCTGGCGCTGAGCGGCCTCGACGAAGGTGACGTGGCCGCTTATGTCACCGAGGCCGGCTACGACGACGAAGAGCTTGCCCGCGCGTTGGCGTCTCTTACCGGCGGCAACCCGTTCTTCCTGATCGAGGCGCTGCGCCACGTGGAGGAAAGCGGCGGCGTGTGGGATCCGAGTACCTTGCCGCAGGGTGTTCGGGAAGCCGTGAGCCGCCGGCTTTCCCGGCTTCCCGCGGAAACGAACAAGGCCCTGGCTGCGGCCGCGGTCGTCGGCAGCCAGTTTGCTCTGGACCTCGTGGAGCGGGTGGTAGACCAGGATCTCGTCGACGCGTTCGACGAGGCGTGCAAGGCCGGCATCGTCATCGAAGAGCCCGGCGGTCGGTATCGGTTCAACCACGCCATCGTGCGACAGTCGCTGCTTGCCGAACTGGCATCGGTACGCCGCATGCGGCTACACCAGCGCATCGCCGCCACGTTGGAGAACGAGCCCGGCGCCGACGACGAGCTGCTGGCCGAGCTGGCCTACCACTACTTCGAATGCGCGTGGGCGGGCAACGCCGCCAAGGCCGTCGAGTACTGCCGGCGAGCGGCGGACCAGTCGATGTCTCGCCTTGCCTACGAAGGCGCCGCCGATCTGTACGACCACGCCCTGCACGCGTTGGAGGAGATCGACGAGGAGCTGCCCGACCGTGACGATCAGGCCGCTGAGCTGCTGGTCGCCCGCTGCGAGGCGCTGCTGGCCGCGGGTGACGTGGCATCGGCGGCGGGTTCGGTCTCGCAATTGCGTTTGGCGACGGTCGATTCGGTGCGGTTAGCGGCGTGGGCAACGTGTTTCGACGGCCAGCTGTCGATGCTGAGCCATCCCGAGCGGCTGGACGAAGTCGAGGGCGCGTTGAGTGCGGCTGCCGACACGCTGGCCGGATTGAACGATGCCGCCGGGGAAGCCAAGGCCCATACCGTACGGGCCGGATGCCTGGCCCGGCTGGGGCGCATCGGCGACTGCGAAATCGCCTTGGACAACGCGTTGTCCGCGGCGCGGCGCGCGTGCGAACACCGTCGGGTGAACGCCGTGCTGGCGGGTGCGCCGCTTGCGGCGCTGTGGGGCCCCAACCCGGTGCCGCGCGCCGGCGGGCGGTGCCTGGACGTGGTGCGGTTGCTGCGCATCACCACGGATTCCCCAGCGGTCGAGGCGACGTCGACACGCTGCCAGGCCGTCTTGGAGGCCTTCCGCGGCCGCGCCGCCGCAGCCCGCCGGATGATCGACTCGGCACGGCGCACCGTGACCGAACTCGGCCTGCGCCACGGGCGGCTCGAGGTGGAGCAGTACGCCGGCATCGTCGAGCTGGTCGCCGACGATCCGGCCGCCGCCGAGCCGTACCTGCGACGCGCCTATCAGGGCTTTCGTCGCATGGGGTTGGACGCCGACACCGCCGAAACCGCGGCGCTGCTGGGCCGGGCATGTCTGGCGCTCGACCGGGACGCCGAGGCTGCGGAGTTGTGTTCGGAGAGTGAGCGACTCGCGGGCCACGCGCTGAAGGCCTCGATTGCGTGGCGCACGCTTCGGGCGCTGCTGTTGGCGCGTCGCGGTGATCATGACCAGGCCCGGCGGATGGCCGAAGCGGCCATCGGCCTGGCGGAGCGCACCGACGCGTTGGTCGATCACGGTGATGCCTGTCTGGCGCTGGCGACGGTGCTGGACGCTGCCGGCGATGTGGTGGGAGCCCGAGCGGCTGCCGAGCGGGCGGTGGGACTGTACGAGCGGAAAGGTGCTGCGGCGCTTGCCGAGAAGGCACAGCTTGTTCTCGGCGAACGCGTCATCTCCCCCACCGCGTCGCCAGTGGAAACGTCGACCGTCGAACTCGACAATGCGGCCGCCCGAGCGGGTGAACGCGTAATGGCCGCCATTGAACGCAAGGCGTGGGACGAGTTCGAGCGAATGTTTCTGCCCGACGGCTTCATCGAGAGCCGCCGCAAGATCGTTGGCTTTCTGCCCAACGAGACGACGGCAGGCGAGGTGATGCACCACACCAGGCAGGATCTCGAGTCGGGAGCCATTCGGATCGAGCGATTCGTTACCGCCGTGCGAGGCACGCGCCTTGCCCTGGCTCGAACGTGCATCAGCACTCCCGGCGGGGGTCCGGGGGCACCCGCCGATGAGCTACTCCAGCTGTACGGCATCGACCAACAGGGTCGGATAGCGCTGCAGGTGTGGTTCGACGTCGAAGACCTGGACGCGGCGATCGCCGAACTCGATGCGCTGCATGCCCGGTTCGAGGAAGAACGCGTGCCGGCTCGGCTGGAAAACGCGGCCAGTCAGCTCTATGAACGATTCAAGGTTTGCTTCGCAACCCGCGACTGGAGCGCCATAACCGAGATGCTGGCCGACGATGTTTCCACCGAGGACCGTCGCCGAGTAGTCAATGCCGGCCTCCGAAAGGGACCCGATGTCGTGATCGCTGAGATCTCGGGACTCGTCGATGTTGTCAACGCCATCACATCAGAAGTCGTTGCAACCCGCGGCGCGCGCCTGGTTCTCAGTCGTTGTCAAACTGAGGGTTACGAGGACTTCCGTAGCTGTTTTCTCGACGTGCTCGAGGTTAATGCCGCCGGTCGGGCCGTGGCCCGTGTCGTCTTCGACCCCGACGACTTCGACGCCGCCATCGCCGAACTCGATGCGCGGTATCTCGCCGGTGAAGCGGCCGGCTACGCCAGCACGTGGTCGGTCATCTTGCAGGCCTTCGCCGCCTTCAACGCACACGAGCTTCCGTCGACGACTCCGGACTGGGTGAACCTTGACCACCGCCGCGGCAGAGCATTCACCCCGGGCGACCTGATCCCGTATATCGCGGCCGTGCATCGGGCGAGCAACCTCGGCGCCGTCGTCACGCAGTCGTTGCATGGGACGTCGCCAGACGGCTTCGATGCCGAGTGGCTTGAGGTCAACCTTTTGACGGTCGAAGACGGCCTGATCAATCGCAGCGAGCTTTTCGATAAGGCCGAACTCGACTCTGCACTGGCGAAATTCGACCAGCTAAGCGCGCCGACGGCAAGGCCACGGACCGCCGCCGCGCGCGCCTACGAACGCGTCCTGGCGTGTTTCGCTGCCCGCGACTGGGCTGCGATAACCGAGATGCTGGCCGAAGACGTCTCCTCCGAAGATCGTCGCCAGGTGATCAATGCCGGCCGCCGCCATGGCCGCGATGCCGTCATCGCGGAGATTGCCGCAATCGCCGAGGTGGGAGTTACCGACCTCACGTCAGAGGTCATTGCGACTCGCGGAGAACGCCTCATTTTGAGTCGCGGCCGCGCCGCGGAAGGCGGCCACCGACCCGATGCGTTCCGCACGGATCTCCTCGACATCATCGAAGTCGACGCCGACGAACGGGTCGTGGCCCGCGTCATATTCGACCTTGACGACTTCGACGCCGCCATCGCCGAACTCGATGCGCGGTATCTCGCCGGTGAAGCGGCCGGCTACACGCAGACGTGGTCGGCGATCGTAGGGGTTTTCGCCGCGCTCAATCGGGGTGACCTTCCGACAACAATTCCCGATTTCACCGACGTCGACCATCGGACGTTTGCGACGGTCGGACCGGGGGACCTGATGGCATATTTACGCGTCGCGCTGGAAGACTCCGTGCAGAACGTCGTCTACGTCGAGGCCGTTCATCAGTTGACCGACAGCGGCGCGGTTATTACCCACGTGGCCAAAGGAACATCGCGAAACGGCGTCGACGTGGAGTGGCGCCTGATTGACACCCTGACGGTCGACGGCGGCCTGATTAGCCGCTGCGAGATGTTCGATGAAGCGGACCTCGACGCCGCGCTCGCGAGATTCGACGAGCTGAACCGACCTCCGCGACCAATGGAGAACGCGGCGAGCCGGGTGTATCGCCGGGTAAACGACGACTTCTCGGTCGGCGGCGAGAAGCTTGCCTCGACCGTCATCGCGACCCGCGGCCAACGCCTCGCGTTGTGTCGCTCGTCCATCTGCGGGCAAGACCAACAACCCGGGGCGCTCGGCATCGAGTTCCTCAGCGTCGTCGAGATCGACGCCGACGAGGAGTTGGTGGCCCATGTCGCCTTCGACCTCGACGACATGGACGCTGCCTTGGATGAGCTGGAGACCCGCTACAGCACTGGGGAAGCGGCCGCCCACGCGCACACGTGGTCGCTCGTCACCGCCGCTTACGCCGCCCTCAACCGACGCGAGATCGCCCCGACGACGCCGGATTGGGTGAACATCGACCACCGTCGCGGTGCAGCTTTCGAGCCCGGCGACATGATTCCGTATCTCGAAGCTGCCTGGGACGACTCGCCCGACACCAGAATGTACATCGCAACGGTGCATCGTCTCAGCAACCTCGGATCGGTCATTACCCATGTGGCACATGGGCTCTCGCAAGACGGTTTCGACGCGGAGTGGCGCGATGTCACGCTGATGACCGTGGACGGCGATTTGGTCGATCGTTCCGAGCTGTTCGACGAGGCAGACCTCGATACCGCGCTGGCACGCTTTGACGAATTGCACGCAGACGTCGACGACGAGATCAGCTCAAGGGGAAACGCGCCTTGAGTGCTCGCGCGCATATACGCTTGAGGCTATGCACGCCCAAGCGGCACATCTTCGCCGTCGGGCCGCCCTGAACCGGGTAGCGGCACGCTTGACTGACCAACCCGCCGTCACCGAACAAGACCGGACGGCCGTGCTCGATGCCATCGATGAAGCTCATGCCGAACGCGGCGCACAGCTGAGCCGTCCGACGTGATCATCGACGATCCGGCCCGACAACGGCTGAATCACTGCGCCTGACTCACCGACGACATGTGGAAGTCGGGGATCCGCAGTGACGGCATCGACGCCCGAGTCGCCCAGTCACCCCACTCGCGCGGCAGCGTCGGCTCGGCGATACCGGCCTGGGTCGCGCGGCGCAGCAGGTCCAGCGGGCTCTCGTTGAACCTGAAGTTGTTCACGGCCGCAGTCACTTTGCCGTCTTCGACCAGGTAGACGCCGTCGCGGGTCAGGCCGGTCAGCAGCAGCGTGGTCGGGTCCACCTCGCGGATGTACCACAGCGTGGTCAGCAGCAGCCCGCGCTCGGTCGAGGCGATCATCTCGTCCATGCTGGCCGAACCGCCCGTCATCAACAGGTTGTCGGCGGCCAGCGCCACCGGGACCCCGAACTCGGTGGACGCGGCCCGCGGGTAGGCCAGCGCGTTGATCACCCCGCCGCGGATCCAGTCCACGCAGCCGATGTCCAGGCCGTTGTCGAACACCGACGCGGTCTCCGAGGAGGTGCCGGTCGCCACGAACGGCGCGCACTCCAGTCCGAACGCGTGCGGGTCGGAATACAGGGTCAGCGGCAGTTCACTCAGGCGCTCCCCCACCCGGGTGCCGCCGCCGGGCGCCGACAACGCGGTGCGGCCTTCCTGGGCTCCGCGGCCACTCATCGTCCAGCCCAGGTAGATCATCATGTCGGCCACCGTGGACGGCGGCATCAGCGTCTCGTAGCGTCCGGCCGGCAGCTCGACGCTGCGCGCCGCCCACCCCAACCGGGTGGACAGCTGCTCCAACAGCGAATCCGTCGGTACGTCAACGAAATCCGGGGTGCTGATCCCCGCCCAGGCGCTGGCGCCGTCGCGCTTGGCATTGATCTCCACCGTCCCGGTCGGCTGGGTGAAACGCCGCCGCAGCCCGGTCGACGAGGCCAGGAACGTCGTCTCCACCTCGTGGCGGGCGAAGCCGTACAGTTGGTCGGCACCCCGAAAAGCGCGGCTGAGCGACGTGGCCAGACCACCGAATACCTCGGCGCCGGTTCCCGGCACCTCGGCGTCCCAGTCTTCCGGTATCCCGTTGCCGCCCAGCAGCTCTGCCGCATCGCGGGCCGCCGGAGCCCCCGCAGCGGCCTCCGCGGACGCGGCCACCAACTCGGTGATCTGCGCCGGATCCACCTCCGCCGAGCACAGCGAGCCGACCCGGGGCCCCTCGTCGTCGGCGACGATCGTGACGACCGTGGTGGTTCGGCTGCTCGACACCCCGTTGGTGGTCATCGAGTTACCCGCCCAGCGCAGCGATGCCTCCGACCGATCGGTCACCAGCACGATGGTCTCGGTATTGTCGCCTCGGGCCGCCGTCAGGGCGGTGTCGATAACCTGTTGCGCGGGAATCATTCCCGGCCCCCCTCAGCCTGCGTGTTGAGTACGTTGATGCCCCGGAACAGCGCCGACGGACAGCCGTGGCTGACCGCGGCCACCTGACCGGGCTGGGCCTTACCGCAGTTGAATGCCCCGCCCAGCCGCCACGTTTCAGGCCCGCCGACAGCCTCCATCGCATTCCAGAAATCAGTGGTGGTCGCCTGGTAGGCCACATCCCGCAGCTGCCCGTCCAGGCGGCCGCCGCGAATCCGGAAAAACCGCTGACCGGTGAACTGAAAGTTGTAGCGCTGCATGTCGATCGACCACGATCGATCCCCGACGATGTAGATGCCGTCGTCCACCCGCGAGATCAGGTCGGCGGTGGAGAGGCCGTCTGTTCCCGGCTGCAATGACACATTGGCCATCCGCTGGATCGGGACATGGTGCGGCGAGTCGGCGTACGAGCAGCCGTTGGAACGAGACTGCCCCAACCGGGGCGCGAACACCCGGTCCAACTGATACCCCACGAATCGCCCGTCGCGCACCAGGTCCCAGCTCTGGGCTGCCACCCCCTCGTCGTCGTAGCCGACGCTGGCAAGGCCGTACCGCACGGTGCGGTCGGCCGTCACATTCATCACTGGCGAGCCGTAGCGCAGCGTCCCGAGCTTGTCGGGGGTGGCGAACGATGTCCCGGCGTAAGCCGCCTCGTAGCCGATGGCCCGATCGTATTCGGTGGCGTGCCCGATGGATTCGTGGATGGTCAGCCACAGGTTGGTCGGATCGATCACCAGATCGGTGGGCCCCGCCTTAACACCAGGCGACTTGACCTTCTCCGCGAGCAATACTGGCAGCTCGGCTAGTTCTTCAGTCCAGTCCCACACGTCGTCGCCGGCCACCGCCTCCCATCCGCGCGCGGTCGGCGGCGCCAGCGTGCGCATCGAGTCGAAGCCGTCCGGCCCGACGGTCACCGCGTCGCAGACCGGCATCAACCGCACCCGCTGCTGGGTGATCGACGAGCCGAACGTGTCGGCGTAGAAGGTCTGTTCCTTGACCGCGGTCAGCGCGGCCGTCACGTGGTTCACGCCGTCGGCCGCGAGCAACCGTCCCGAGTGGTCCTCCAGCACGTCGATCTTGTCCGCGGTCGGCACGTCGAACGGGTCGATCACATAGTCCGACACCCAGCTGGCGTCGCGGTACACCGGCTCGGCCGCCAGCTCGACACGTTCGGCATTGAGCGCGGCCAGCGTCTTGGCGACCTGCACGGCACGGCGCGCGGTATCGGCTGCGACGCTCGGCGATAGTTCGGCATGCGAGGCGAAGCCCCAGGTGCCGTTGACCACCACCCGCACCGCGAAGCCGAGTTCACGGTTGATCACCGCGGTTTCCAACTCGCCGTCACGCAGCCGGATGACCTCGGTGGCGATCCGGTGAATCCGCAGGTCGGCGTGTTCGGCGCCGGCAGCGCTGGCCGCGCTTAGCGCGGCGTCGGCCAGCACATGGCGAGGCAGGTCCAGAAATTCGGCATCGATCCCCCGGTTCGGTGTCACCCGTCCACGTTATCGAGCGGCTTTAATACCTGCATGGCAGACTCGCCGCGGGTTCGCCGCTCGACCGCACTCGGTTACGCACTGCTGGCCCCCAGCCTGTTCGGCGTGGTGGCGTTCCTGCTGCTGCCGATGCTCGTCGTGGTGTGGCTGAGCCTGCACCGCTGGGATCTGCTGGCGCCGATCAGCTACGTCGGTGCGGAGAACTGGCGGTCGGTCCTGACCGATCCGGTGTTCGGCAATTCCCTTGCGGTGACGCTGCTTTTCGTCGCGATCGTCGTCCCGCTGCAAACCCTGTTGGGCTTAGGTGTGGCGGTCCTGTTGGCCCGCGGGTTGCCCGGCAGCGGCTTCTTCCGCACCGTGTACGTGCTGCCGTGGATCTGCGCACCGTTGGCGATCGCGGTGCTCTGGCGCTGGATCCTCAGCCCCACCGGCGGCGCCGTGAGCACCATGCTCGGGCATCGCATCGAGTGGCTGACCGATCCCGGGCTGGCCCTGCCGGTGACCTCGGCGGTGGTGGTCTGGACCAACGTCGGCTACGTCGCGCTGTTCTTCCTGGCGGGCATCCTGGCCATCCCGACCCAGGTACTGGCGGCGGCACGCATCGACGGCGCCAACGGGTGGCAGCGGTTCTGGCGGGTCACCTTGCCGATGCTGCGGCCCACCATGTTCTTCGTGCTGGTCACCGGCGTAGTCAGCGCGGCGCAGGTGTTCGACACCGTCTACGCGCTGACCGGGGGCGGACCGGGCGGGCGCACCGACCTGATCGCCCACCGCATCTACGACGAGGCCTTCGGGGCGGCGGCCGTCGGCCGGGCCGCGGTGATGGCACTGGTGCTGTTCACCGTGCTGGTTGGTGTCACGGTCGTTCAACAGCTTTCGTTCGGGCGGCGGGTCAGCTATGACCTCACGTAACGGCGTCGTGTACGCGCTGCTGACGCTCGGTGCGCTGATCACGCTGGCGCCCTTCGGGCTCGGGTTGTTGACGTCGTTCACCCCGGCCCGCCAATTCGCCACCGGCACTCCGCTGGCGTGCCCGCATCCGCCGACGCTGGACAACTACGGCGATCTCGGCGGTGCCGGATTCGGCCGAGCGGCGGCCGTCACCACGCTGATGACGGCGGTGATCGTGCTCGGGCAGCTGAGCTTCTCAGTGCTGGCCGCCTACGCGTTTGCGCGGCTGGAGTTTCCGGGCCGCGACACGTTGTTCTGGGTGTATGTCGCAACCCTGATGGTGCCGGCCACCGTGACAGTGGTGCCGCTGTATCTGATGATGGCCCAACTGGGTCTGCGAAACACGTTCTGGGCGTTGGTGTTGCCGTTTGTATTCGGGTCCCCGTATGCGATCTTCCTGCTACGTCAACATTTCCGCACCGTCCCCAATGACCTGATCAATGCCGCGCGCCTCGACGGAGCCAACACCCTGGACGTGATCGTGCACGTGATGCTGCCGGCGAGTCGGCCGATCCTGGTCACTCTCGGGCTGATCACCGTGGTCTCGCAGTGGAACAACTTCATGTGGCCGCTGGTGATCACCAGCGGCGACAAGTGGCGAGTGCTCACCGTGGCCACCGCCGCCCTGCAGTCCCGCTACAACGCGCAGTGGACGCTGGTGATGGCGGCAACCACGGTGGCGATGATTCCGCTGATCGTGCTGTTCATGGTGTTCCAGCGCCGGATCGTGCAGTCGATCGTCGTCACGGGGATCAAGTGACCCGCCCGCGGTTCTCCACCCTGTTCACGATCGCGGTGCTCCTGGTGGCCGCACTGTTCGGCTGGGCGGCGGTACTGCTCGACGACGCCTCCACCCGATCAGCCGGCGGCACGACGGTGGTGACGGTACGACTGTGGGACGAACAGGTCGCCACCGCCTACCGGCAGTCGTTCGCCGCGTTCCACCAGGCGCACCCCGACATCGAGGTGCGCGTCAACGTCGTGGCCTACGGCACCTATTTCGACACGCTGCGCACCGACGTGGCCGGCGGCGGCGCCGATGACATCTTCTGGCTCTCCGACGCCTACCTGGCCGGCTACGCCGATAGCGGCAGATTGATGAAAATCGATGCAGCGGGCGCGGATTGGGAACCCTCGGTGGTCACCCAGTACACCCGTGACGGGTCGCTGTGGGGGGTGCCGCAGCTGACCGACGGCGGGATCGCGGTGTACTACAACGCGGATCTGCTGGCCGCCGCTGGAGTCGATCCCACTGCGTTGGCACGGCTGCGCTGGGATCCACACGGCGTCGGCGACACCCTGCGCCCGCTGCTGAAGAAGCTCACCCTCGACAGCGCCGGGCGTGCTTCAGGCACACCGGGCTTCGACGAGCGTCGCGTCAAGCAGTGGGGCTATAACGCCGCCAACGACCCGCAGGGCATCTACCTGAACTACATCGGCTCAGCCGGTGGAGTGTTCCAGCGCGGCGACGAATTCGCCTTCGACAACCCACAGGCGGCCGCCGCCTTCACCTACCTGGTGCAGCTGATCAACGGCGACCACGTGGCACCGCCGGCCTCGGAGACCAACACCAACAGCGACTTCTCCCGCAACCAGTTCCTGGCTGGGAAGATGGCACTGTTTCAATCCGGCACCTACAACCTGGCGGCGGTTGCCGAGCAGGCGAAGTTCTCCTGGGGGGTGGCCATGCTGCCTTATGGGCCGGCGGGGCGGGTCAGTGTCACCAACGGCATCGCCGCTATGGGCAACGCCGCCTCGAAGCACCCGGATGCGGTGCGGGAGGTGCTGGCCTGGCTCGGCAGCTATGACGGCAACGCGTACCTGGGGCGCCACGGGGCGGCGATCCCGGCGGTGCTCAGCGCGCAACAGGTCTACTTCGACTATTGGGCACAGCGCGGGATCAACGTCGATGACGCCGATCACGGTGTCCTCCTTGATCACCCTGTTGTTCAGCCAGCCGAGCTTGGGCAGCATGCGTTCCCGGTAGTGGTCTTTGACGTAAGAACTGCGAACGATGCGGTGTACCTCGCCGTCGTACTCGGCGGAGACTTTGAACTCCTCCCAGCCCATGTCCAGCACCGCGAAGAGGCGCCCATTGATGTACACCGGAATCTGCGTCTTCGGAATGGGAAACCCGGCGTCTATCAAGAGGAGCCGGAGCCAGGATTCCCTCAGTGAGTCCGCTCCCCCGTCCACCAGCGGCATAAGCTCTCGAAGCTGCTTCAAGCCCCTCGCTCCCGGGTAACGCTGCGCCAAGCCCAAAACATCGTTCGCGCAGAACGGCCTCGCCCGCGCCAAAGCATCAAGGCGCCCCAACGCCTCTCCCCTGGGCAGGTGTCGGGCTAGGTCGAACGCGGTGCGTGCAGGCGTGGTGACGGTAAGCCCCCTGATGATGGTGATCTCGTCGTCCGCGAACCTCTCATTGCGGACGATGATCCCGTTCGGTGACGGGTTCTTTCGCGACAGCAGCTCAACCGGGATATCTGCATCCACCCAGTCCGCGCCGTGCAACGCGGACGCTGCGACGCCGGCAATCACAGCGCCCCGTCCAGACCAGAGCCACGCTCCGACGATCCTGTCGTGCAAGGTGGCCTGCTGGAACTTCGGGAAGTACACATCAGGGTGGAGCCGGCGGAACCAGCGCGTCAGCCCGTGACGAGTCACGGCGCCGATCGCGAGGGCCTCGCTGCCGATGAAGACACGCTGCACACCGGCAGGATGCGGGCCAACCAGCTCATCCGCACTTCACCCCCCGCGAGATCGGGTTCACGCAGGGAAAGTGCGAGTGGCTACCTGCGTGAGTGGGATCTCGCGGCAGTCAGGCCCAGCACGCGGAAATCAAGTAGTAGCCAGCACCGTCAGTTCGAGAGCCACTGCCGCACCGCACATCACGACCACCACCACCAGGGCCACCAGGTCGGACAACCCCGGCCGCGCCGGTGATGCGGAGATCTGGCCGATGCCACCACGAGCGGTGATCGCGTCCCCCATCTCATCAGCCCGGCGAAGAGTCACGGTGATAGCCGCCGTGAGCAGATCGACGGCTTCGCGAGCCCATAAGCGCCGGCGTTGCCGCCGGGTGCGGGGCTTGGGCCGCGGCCGCAGGCGCCGCGCGGCGTAGAGCACCCGGAATTCGTCGATCAACATCGGAAAGGCGCGCAGCGCCAGCGCCAGCGCCACCGCCCACTGGTCGACGGGAATGCGAAGCAGCCGCAGCGGTCGACCCAGCGTGGCCACCGCGGGAGCGATCTCGGCGACATTGGTGGTCCACGACACCATCGCACCGAGCCCGAGCAGCACGATCGACAGCGCGGTGATCCGTAGGAAGTACAACAGCCCACCGAAACCGGCCGGGTCGCCGCCGGACATGGCCGCGGTCCCGCCACCGATCACCAGCAACACCCACAGCCAACGGGGTACCGAGGGCAGCGCGCCGCGGGGGATGCGAGCAATCCTGGCCGCGCCGAACACCAGCAGTGCCACCGCACCGATCGTGAACCAGCCGGGATAGAAGGTCAGCAACACCGAAATGCCGAAGACCACGATCAGCTTCGTCCCGGCCCACAGGCGGTGCATGGCGGAGTCGCCGGGAACCGGCCGCAGCAACACCACCGGTCGGGGGGCGCTGCGCGCCTGCCCCGTCACGTCGCACCCGCCGGCGCCGGCACCAGTACACCGTTGTGCAAGTGCAGTGTCCGCGGGCACAACTCGCCGAGGCCGGCGAAATCGTGCGAGATGACCACCACGGTCAGACCACTCTCGCGCCGCAATTCCTCCAACAGTCGCAGCAAGCCGTCCCGGCTGTCGGCGTCGAGACCGGCCAGCGGCTCGTCGAGGATCAACGCCCGCGGAGACCGGGCCAACAGGCCCGCCAGCACCAGGCGGCGCATCTGCCCGCCGGACAGCTGGTCGATGCGCCGGCCGGCCAGCGCCGCGTCTAGGCCGACGGCAGCCAGTGCGGCACTGACCCTGGCGTGGTCGCGCGACGAAAAGCCCGCGGCAGAAGCCACTTCCCGGCCAACGTAGCTGCGCATCAGCTGCAGCCGAGCCGCCTGGAACGACAGGGCCACGGCCCCCACCTGCTGGTCGGCGGGCCGGCCGCCGAGCAGGCAACTGCCGGTGGTCGGAGTCGTCAGGCCGGCCATGATCCAGGCCAGGGTGGACTTGCCCGAGCCATTGCCGCCATGGATCAACAACCCGTCGCCTTCGTCGACGCTGAAGCTGATGTCGCGCAGCGCGGTCTTGGCCCAGGGTGTACCGGCGGCGTATTCGTGCCCGACGCCGGACAGTTCCAGCACCGGCGGACCGCAGGGTCCTCGATCGGCCGGCGCGGCGGGCACCTCGGCGGTCTCCACCATGGCGGTGTTGTCGCGGGACCCGGACAGGTCGATGGTCCGGTCGGCGCTGCCGGCCTCGTCGTTGTAGTGGGTGATGTGCACCAAAGAGGTGCTGTGCCGTTCGGACAGTCCCGACAGCACCCCGAGCAGCGCCTCTCGTCCTTGCGGGTCGACCATGCTGGTGACCTCGTCGGCGATCAGCAGTGCGGGCTCGCGGGCCAGCGCCGCCGCCACCGCCAGCCGCTGCAGCTCCCCGCCGGACAGGCCGCCGGTGTCCCGCTCGGCGAAACCCGCGAGGCCGACCTCGCCGAGGAGTCGCTCGACGTCGGTGGTGGTGCCCGGCGGCAGACCCCACACCACGTCGTCGGCGACCCGGGTGCCCAGCACCTGACTCTCTGGATGCTGCATGACTACCGCGGTGCCCCCGGGCGCCCCGAGCCCCACCGCACCGGGACGTTCGACGGCGCCCGCAGTAGGGGCCCGCCCAGCCAGCATCAACATCAGGGTGGTCTTGCCCGACCCGTTGGCGCCGGTGACCGCGACGTGCTCGCCGGCGCCCACTTCCAAGCTCACCGGCCCTAAGGCGTCATGGTCGGACTGCGGATATCGGAACCGCACCTGATCCAGCCGGACCGGGACCGGCGCCACCGGGCCGGTCTCGACCGGAAGATCGAGTTTGTGCACGTCGGGCACCCCGCGGAGCCGGTGGAGCACCCGGGACAACGCCCACCACCCGACCAGCGAGACGATCATGACGCCGATAGTCATCTGGGCCAGGATGAGCCACTGCCAGTACTGCAGCAGCACACCGAGAAATCCGTTCAGGTCCTGGGCGGCCCGCTGGAATTCCGGCAGCGGCACCCGGGCCAGGGCAGCCGCGGTCCCGTGCACATTGGCGGTGATCGCGTCGAAGATCAGGTGGCGCAGCCGGGACAACACGGTAAGGGCCAGCACCATAGCGGTGCCGAAGATGCCGCCGGCCACCGCGGAGGCCAGGATCACAGTGGGCAGGCCACGGCGATGGCGCTTGATGACGCCGGTCAAGCCGCCGATGTAGGCGCTGTTGACCACAGTCATGAAGCCGCCCATGCCGGCGATCAAAAACGCGATAGTCGCGGCGGCGACGGTGGCGGCGATCAACACGCGAAGCCGGTAGCGGTAGGCCAACAGCCCCATCGGTACCGTGCCGAGCATCGCCAAACCAGTGGCGAAGGGCACCACGACCGCGATGATCGCCGTCGCCGCGCACAGCGCCGCCATCACAGCGGCCTGCGCAATCTCGAAGGGCTGCATCGACCGCGCCCGGAGTCGGTTTACGCCCTGGCCGGTCTTCGTCACCCGTCGATTCTGCCAGTCGCTCGCAGCGCCCCACCCGACCCGGACCGAGCTGTTCCACTTTCGTGCACCCTTGTGAAATACTCGCCAGATGGTCGCCCCCGCCGAGGTCAGTCTCGGAGCCGATTTGCTCAGCGTTGTCTCCCGGCTGAATCGGCTCGCTACCCAGCGAGTCGCGCTCCCTATCCCGGGAGCACAGGCTCGACTGTTGTCCACTATCGAGGACCTGGACGTGGCCCGGATCTCCGACTTGGCGGCGGTGGACCACTGCTCCCAGCCGACGATGACGACTCAGGTGCGCCGACTCGAGGACGCCGGCCTGACCACCCGCACCCCCGACCCGCTCGACGCCCGCGCCGTGCTGATCCGGATCACCGACAAGGGCATCGCGACCATGGCACGGGTCCGCCAGGACCGGGCCGCGGCCCTCGACCCCGAACTGGACCGGCTGTCCGACGAAGACCGCCGGACGCTCTCCGACGCGGTTGAGGTGCTGCACCGATTCCTGGCCGAGGCTGGCCCGACCCGTCCGGTGCGCTAAGGCGGTAGGGCGGTAGGGCGGTAGACACCCCGCTCGCCCATCCATCCAGCAGCCGCAATTCGGCTGAGATGATTCCGGCCCGACCGTCTTTTCGAATATGCTCAACAGCGGCATCGGCCGAAGCGATCCCAGGCCTCCTGCGGCCCCCGCGGCTCGCCCACTGGGTTGCCAGTCTTCGGGGGAAGGACATCGTGGCGGATAGATTGGCGCTGGTCACCTCGATCGCCGCCCAACTGATGGCGACCACACCGTCGACGGCAGCCGCGGTCAGTGAGCGGGTGCTGCAGACGTTGGTGGAGCAGCTGAACGTCGATGCCGGATTCCTGCGCCACAACGACCACGAGATCAGGGCCTCCAAGCTGGTGGCCGAATGGCCGCCGCGCCCGGACGCCCCGGAGCCCGACCCGTTGGCGGTCGTTTCCTTCACCACCGCCGATCCGGTCTTCACCACCTGTGCGCACGGCAAGCGGGTGGCGGTCATCCGGCCGGAACCGGACGAGTCCGGGTACGTGCGCCAGATGGCGATGGACCATGCCATCGAATCGCTGTCGGTGGCCACCGCGCCGCTGATCTCCGGTCCGGTGACCATCGGCATGCTCGGCCTGGTCAAGTTCCGCCGACCCAAGTGGCGGCCCGAAGAACTCAACACGATCGAGGCGATCGCATCGCTGTTCGCGCAGTTGCAGGCCCGTGTCGCGGCCGAGGAGCGACTGCGCTACCTGGCCGACCATGACGACCTGACCGGCCTGCACAATCGCCGTGCGCTGGTCGCCCACCTGTCCGAGCGACTCGTCGCCGGCAACCCCGGACCGGTCGGCGTCTTCTACATCGACCTCGACCGGCTCAAACCGATCAACGACTACCTCGGTCACGCCGCCGGCGACTGGTTCATCCAGGACTTCGCCCGGCGACTGCGCGCGTACGCCGGGAACCGGACCATGGCGGCCCGGATCGGCGGGGACGAATTCGTCGTCATCCCGGACTGGCCGATGTCGATGGCCAGCGCCGAGACGTTCGCCGACCGGCTGCAGGGCGCATTGCGCGAGCGGGTGGAGATCCAGGGCCACACCGTCAACAGCACGGTCAGCGTGGGCGTGACGGTGGGGCTGCCCGGGGAGGACACCAGCGCAGGGCTACTGCACCGCGCCGACGAGGCCGTCCTGGCCGCCAAACGCGGCGGCGGCAACCAGACGGTCAGCTCCACCGACGACATGTCGTTGAAGAGCTTGTTCCGCAAGGACATCGAACTGCACATGCAGGGCAAGATCGACGATGAGTCGTTGCTGTTGTACTACCAGCCCGAGGTCGATCTGTGGAGCGGCGCCATCGTCGCGGTGGAGGCGCTGGTCCGCTGGCGCCATCCCACCCGCGGGTTGCTGTTGCCGAGTTCGTTCATCAGCATCGCCGAATCCGCCAACCTGGCCGATGATCTGGGCCGGTGGGTGATGCGCACCGCGTGCGCGGAATTCAGCCAATGGCAGACCAACGGCGTCCGGACCAACGCGACCCTGCGCGTCAACGTCTCGCCCGTCCAGTTGGCCGCCCGCGGTTTCGTCCAGAACGTGGTGGAAACCATCAACGAATTCGGTCTACGCCCCGGCTCGCTGTGCCTGGAGATCACCGAGCGCGCGGTGGTGCAGAACATCGAGAACACCCGTCGTACCCTCGCCGAACTGCGCGAAGCCGGGGTGCAGATCGCCATCGACGACTTCGGCACCGGTTACGCCGTCCTGTCACACCTGAAGGATCTGCCGGTCGACACCCTGAAGATCGACACCGTGTTCGTGCGCGAATTGGGCGTCAATCCGGGCGATCTCGCGATCGTGCGAGCGATCATCGCCCTGGCCGAGGCGTTCGGCCTGCAGGTGGTCGCCGAGGGTGTGGAGACCTCAGCGGCCGCGCTCACCTTGATGCGGCACGGCTGTCACCGAGCGCAGGGATTCCTGTTCTCCCGCCCGGTGCCGGGCCCCGCCGCCGAAGCGATGCTGGCGTCACGCTGGATGGCGATGCCCTTCCTGGCCGACAGCCAGGCTTTGGTGATCTGACAAGAAAGTCGCCCGGTTGAAAACGGCACGCAACCGCACCCCCGTCTGCCTGCCGGCGAGCGCTGCGGTCGGTGCGGTGCACCAACGCGGCTCGGCGTGCGGCGGCACATGGCGATGCGGACCCCTCAAGGTGCCCCGGGCGAAGCTTGGGGAGGAACTCACCGGCGCCGGCCCCGGCGCACGCCTCAGCGCGCCCGATCCGTACAAACCAGTCCCTCGCATAACCGGAGATAGTACATACCTTTTGGATGGTGTTCAATCCATACGAGACTGTGCGTCACCTCACGTCGATGGTCTAGGTGTGGCCCGCGTCGCGGTCACCAACCGGCAGCGGCGAACACCGCACACGCCGTCGGCGGTGCCCGTCATAATCAGATCCATGGAGCGACGGCGGAACGCGCAAACCCCTCTGGCACCGATGGACACACTGCGGCAGCTGCCGGCCCTGGTCGCGCTTGAGCGGATTCCCGTTCCGGTGCTCGCGATCGCCGACGACGGCACCATTTTGTTCGCCAACAGCGGGTTCGCCGCCATGCTGGGCTACACCCAGGAAGAGGTGCTGACCCTAGAGTTTCGGCAGATCTTCGGTCAGGTACCACCGGCCGAGGAATCGGCTCTGTCGGTGATGCATTCCCTGGCCAATCTGGTTGTTTCCCTGGAACATCGGGACGGCTCGACGGTGCGCGCCCTGATGAGCAAGTCAGCGCTCGAACGCGCCGACGACCGGGTTGCGCTCGCCACGTTCCAAGACCTCACCGAACAACTCTGGCTGGAGGAGCGCTAGCGCGTTCAGCGTTCGGCGGCTGTCCCGCCGTTCTGATAGCGCTGCGCGTCGCGCGCCAGGAACTGCCGGAAATACGGCAGTGAGTCGGCCACCACGATCGCGGGCAACAGCGTCTCCCACATCCGGCACACCCGGCCGATGCTGTCACCGGTGTAGTACGTCAGCAGCCACGTCCCGAGCATCGCCGAGGTGATCGACTCGGCAACTTGGCGGGCGTCGAGGTCTTCGCGCAAGTCGCCCTCGGCGATCGCGCGCGCAGTCTGGGCGGCAATGACGTCCGCCCACTCGCCGCCGACCTCGGCCCCCAATTCGTTGGATTCGGCCAATGCGAAGACCAAATGACCCGCGGCCCGCGCCTCCTTGTCGACGGACAACAGCTCCGTGACGGCGAACATGCCGTGGATCATCCCCTCCAAGGCAGGCGAGGACGGTTGGCACATGCTCCGAAACCTGGTCAAGACCGTGGCGAAACCACCCTCGATGATGGCCGTCACCAACGAATCCATCGAGTCGAAGTGGTGGTACAGCGCCCCCTTGGTCACCCCGGCCCGCTCGATGATCGCGGTTCGCCCGGCAGCGACGTAGCCGGCCTCACCGAAAACGTCGATGGCCGCATCGAGCAGCTTGCGCCGAGTTGCCTCGGAGCGGACCTGACGCGCCATCAGCCTGCCTCCCCGTCGGGCACCGCGGACTTCTCCTCCGCCGAGGTGGTCTTGATTGCCAACGTCGTGCGCCGCCGAACGAACTGAACGAAATAGTCGATGCGATCGGCGGGCACCACGCTGGGCAGCACCACCGACCAGATCCGCTCCAGGTCACGCAGGAATCGTTCGGGCTCATCAAGATTGCCCGCCTGCCGCAACCCCAGGTACAGCGCCACCATCATCCGGGCCACATCCTGCGGATCGCGATCGAGAATGTCGCCCTCGGTGATGGCCCGCCCCGTCACCACGCTCAACTCCTGAATCGCGTTGTTGAGGACCGTGGCCTGCAGCCCCTCACCACCGCCGACTACCGGAAGCAGATGCAGCATCGCTCGGGCACTGTCGCTGGTGAGATCTTCGATGGCCATGAGGTAGCCCACGTCAAGCAGTGTTTCCAAACCGGAAAGTTTGCGGTCCACCAATGCCCGGATCGCTGTGCCCGTCTTGGCAAGTTGTTCGTCGATGACGGCCAAGGCAAGCGCATGCTTCGAGCGGAAATGGAAATACATCGCGCCCTTGGTCAATTCGGCTTCAGCCAGAATGTCGTCCAGGCCGACGTCGTGAAAGGGCCGCTGGGCGAACTGATGCGCAGCGGCACGGATGATCTGCTGACGCGTCGCATCGGCGCGCCGGTCGGTCGACTCAGCCAACGCGCAATCTCAGCCTCGTCGCTGACCAGCAGTCGTACCACACCCGGGCTACGGTATCAGTCGAATGAGAAAGTTGACTCATTTCTATACTTGAAATCGTCATTCACCTCTGGTGACATTCCGAAAACGCCAATTCCGTGGTGCCAGATTGTATTCGGTCTGCTTGAGACTGTCGCGCCGGCGATCACCGTCTTCCGGCTAGTCGGCGGGCATCGCGAAGGCGAGGAACTGGGTCACCTCGCGCGGCGAGAAGTTGTCGTCGCTGACCAGTACCACCGTCCGCCGACCATCCGCCAGACGCGGGCCCAGCGTTAGCCCCTCGATGTTGTCCAGCGGGTCCAGCCCAGGCGTGGTGGACAGGTCGGCCGCCAGAGTCTTGGTCATCGGAGTCACGGCTGCACCCGCCAGCGCGGGCATACCGAGCACATCGGTGGCACCGGCGATCTCGGCGCGAAACAGCCGTACCGTCGGGCGGTCGCTGAACGCGCGCTCGATCACCAGGAACGCGGTGTCCGACAGGGCCACCAGGTCGGTGAGGCCGTTGGTTTCGGCCGGTGCAGCCGCAGGTTCCAGCGGGTAGGCGTATTGGGCGACCGGCGCGCCGGAGTCGAGGCGGTAGGCGGTGATGCGCGTCAGTGCGCCGTGCAGCCGATCCGGCAGCGGGCCGTCGTCGTATCCCGGACCCTCCATTGCGGCGAACAGCATTCGCCCGTCGGCGGTCACCGTCAGGCCTTCGAGGGTGGTGTTGCGCCGCGGCCCGGTGGGCTGGGCAGACATCGCCAGCTGCGGCGGCATGGTGAACTGGCCGAGGTAGCTGCCGTCCAGCCCGGCGGTACGCACCCACGGGTCGGCCAACACCGCACCGCGTGGGCCATCGGTGCGCCGCTCCCCCTCGGAGGACCAATACAACCGCTGCCGACGGGCATCGAACGCGATGCCTTCGGGGTCGGGCGGTATGACCGGCGGCGTTGCGTCGAAAGCCTGCGGCTCAAACGGGCGTCCGCCGGCGTCCAGCAGCGGGTTCATCGCACTGATCGCCACACCGTCGACGCCGCGCTCTGACACCGAAAGCCGCACCGTGTAGAAGCGGGCCGGCCCGTGGGCCGACCGGTCGTCACTGATCACGTAGTAGCAGTCGCGGCCGGGGTCGTAGCTGATCCCGGACAGGCCACCCACGGCGGTACCGGCGAACGTGGTGTTCGGCGCGAGCACAGCCTGACCGAGATACTGCAGTCCGGCTGTCGCCGTGGGGATGTCACACGGTGCGCACCCCGCGAGCGCAGCACCGCCGGCGAGCAGCACACCGCACAGTGCCGGCAACCGGCTCAGAGTCTCACGCACATCGATAATCTAAACCCGGTTTACCGGTGGCCCCGCGTGGATACGGTGGATGAGGTGACCACTTCCGATGCCCTGCGCGACACCTTGGACGGCCGCTGGCGGACGGTGAAAAACCAGGTCCGGGTCACTCTGTGCGATGAGAAGTTTCGTCCGCACTACACACCGAACACGGCGATCGCCCGCGCCAAGGTCGCCGAGCAGCTCAGGATCATGGCCGGCTCCGGCGTGGCAGCGGACAGTTTCCGCAAGGAACACGGCGGCACCGGCGACGTCGGCGCGGCGATCACCATGATCGAGATGTTGGCCATGTCGGATCTGTCGCTGATGGTCAAGGCCGGGGTGCAGTGGGGGCTGTTCGGAGGCGCGGTGGAGAACCTCGGCACCGAACGCCACCACCGCGCCTACGTCGAGAAGATCATCGACCTCGACGTACTCGGGTGCTTTGCGATGACCGAGACCGGCCACGGCAGCGACGTGCAGTCACTGGAGACCACCGCCACCTACGACCCGGCAGCCCAGGAATTCGTGATCGACTCCGCCACCGGATCGGCACGCAAGGACTACATCGGCGGTGCCGCCGAAACCGCCACCGTTGCAGCAGTTTTCGCCCAACTCATCACCGGTAATGAAAACCACGGTGTGCACTGCTTCCTGGTGCCGATCCGCGACGCGCAGGGTAAGGATCTGCCGGGTGTGACCACCTCGGACTGCCACTACAAGGGCGGCCTTCCCGGGGTGGACAACGGACGCATTGTCTTCGACCACGTCCGGGTACCCCGGGAGAACCTGCTGAATCGCTACGCCGACGTGGAGCCGGACGGCAGTTACCGATCGTCGATCGAGAGCGACGGCCGGAGGTTTTTCACCATGATCGGCACCCTGATCCGGGGCCGGGTCTCGGTGGGCGGCAGCGCGGGTGCCGCCGCCCGGGTCGCGCTGGACATCGCTACCCGATATGCGTTGCAGCGCAGGCAGTTCAGCGCCCCGAGCGACGACGGGGACGATGGGGACGACCACGAGGTGCTGATCATGGACTACCTGGTTCACCAGCGCCGGCTCTTCCCGCTGATCGCCCGCTCCTATGCGCTGCAGTTCGCCCAGAACGAGCTGGTGGGCCGATGCCATGATCTGCAGACCGCTGACGAGCCCGACGCCGAGGAGCAGCGCGAGCTGGAGGCACGAGCAGCCGGACTCAAAGCGGCCAACACCTGGCACGCCTCCCGGGCCATCCAAGAGGCACGCGAGGCCTGCGGCGGCGCGGGGTACATGGCCGAGAACCGGTTGATCGCCCTGCGCGCCGACATCGACGTGTTCACCACGTTCGAGGGCGACAACCACGTGCTGACACAGCTGGTGGCCAAGCAGCTGCTGACCACGTACGCCGATGACATCGCCGACATGAGCCCGGCCGGGTGGGTGCGGTTCGCGGCCGAGACTGTCGGGGATCGGGTGCTCAAACGCACTGCGGCCGAGACGATCATCCAGACCATCGTGGACGCCAGGCAGGACAGCGAGGAGGAGGGCAGCCTGTTCAACCGGGGCACGCAGGTGCACATGTTCGAAGACCGCGAAGAGTATCTGCTCACCTCGGTGGCGAGGCGGCTGAGGGCCAAAGCCCAAGAGCTGGGCGACTTCGACGCCTTCAACGCGGTACAGGACCACATGTTGCATGCGGCCACCGCTCACATCGATCGGGTCGTGTTGGAGGCGTTCGTGGCCGGAATCGACTCCTGCCCGGACCCCGATGCCCGCGAACTGCTGGAGCTGGTGTGCGACCTGTACGCGCTCAGCGTCATCGAGGACGACAAGGCCTGGTACATCGAGCACCGGTATCTGTCCACCGATCGAGCCAAAGCGGTCACCCGTGGCATCAACGACCGGTGCCGGAAACTGCGGCCGCACGCACAGACTCTGATCGACGGGTTCGGCATCCCCGAAGAATTGCGGTACGCCGAAATGCTGCATCCGGAACACCTGTCGGTACCGCCCGCCGGTGCGTCCGCCGGTTAACCGCCTTTATAGGCTGTCTGGACCCCAGACCGAACAAAGGAGTACCTCTCATGGCGTGGTTCCTCGCCCTGAATGCCACCCCCACCAAGGGCGTGCAAGCGCCCACCTATGAGCTGCACGAAACCGCTGATCTCGAGCGGATCACCGAGGAGATGGCCACCTTCGCGGCCACCGACCGGGCCGTGGCGGTTCCCGCCGTCTTCAACAACGGCCGCCAGCAGGTCACCGTGTACGTGCGTCCGGCCGCCTGGGGCGCGTGGGCGATCTACGAGCTCAGCGAAGAAGAGCGTCGCGAGATGATGGCCAACAATCCGCTGGTCAACGCGCTCGCCCAGGCCCGTGCCGCCAAGCAACAGGGGCCGCAGTCACAGCAGGCGCCGGCGATGTTCGCACCGCAGCAGCCGCCTTCGCAGGCGGGTCCGTCGGTGATTCCCCGGCTGGACTAACGCCGCCGGCCTCAAACGTGGCTCCCCCGGGTGGACTCGAACCACCAACCCTCCGGTTAACAGCCGAATGCTCTGCCAATTGAGCTACAGGGGATTGCTGTCCTCGCGGACTTGCAAGACTCTAGCGCATACCGAAACCACCGCGGTGCAACGGGGGTCGCACCCGGCCCCCGTTGCACCGCGTGAGGCAGGATGGAAGCACTGCATCGACTGTTCTAAGGGGCCGCATTGATCGGGTATGTCGTGGTGATGGGGGTCGGCTACGTGATGGGCACTAAAGCCGGCCGCCGCCGCTACGAGCAGATTGTCGGCACTTATCACGCGGTGACGAGCAGTCCGGTCGCCAAGGCGCTGATCGACAAGGGGCGGCGCAGCATCGCCGATCGGATCCATCCCGATCCGACGATGGTCACCCTGACCGAACTCGAGGACGGCATCACGGTGGTGCGGCCAGAGGAGCCGGACGACGACCCGCAGCGGTGAGCTCAGGCGGTCAGATCGTCGCCGCTGGCCTGCTCCAGCAGGCTGCGCCGATAGGCCTCCATGGCCACCAGATCGCCGAAGAGCGCGTGGTATTCGTCACTGTGCTCCACCGGTGACATGCGCTGCAGTTTGGACTTGACCTCGGCGATCTGTCGGCCCACCCACACCTCTTGCAGCCGGGCCAGCACCCCGCCGATATAACGCGGCAGCTTGTCCTCATCGACGCGGATGGCCTCCACGCTCAACTCATGGATCAGCGCGGTGGTCAGCGACGAGGGCGTCTGCTCACGCACCGTTTCGATCCACTGCGCGCCGCCGGGCCCAGCCACCCCGGCGGTTCCTCCCGCGGCATCGATGGCCGCGCGCACCGCGGCATAACCGGGGTGGGTGAAGCTCTCCACCGTCAGGGTGTCGAACACCGGCCCGGCCAACGCCGGGTACTGCAGTGCCGCCTTGAGTGCCTCACGCTGCGGCCACAACGTCGGATCGGCCGGGTTGGGTCGGGCGACCGCCGGCTGTTCGGCGGGGCTGGCGGCCGCGCGGGACGCCTGACGGTCCCGAACCGGCCCGCTGGCTCTGGCATCGCCCTTGGCCTCGTTCTTGGCCTGCGCACGTACCCGGCCGATCACCTGCGCGACGTCGTCCCAGCCCACCCAGCCGGCCAGCTGGCGGGCGTACTCGTCGCGCAGTGTCGGGTCCTTGATCGCCGCGACCATCGGCACGCAACGGCGCAGCGCAGCGACCCGGCCCTCGGCCGTCTCCAAGTCCATCTCGGTGAGCGCGGTGCGCACCGCGAACTCGAACAGCGGGGTGCGGCGTGCCACCAAGTCGCGCAGCGCCTCGTCACCGTGTGCCAGGCGCAGATCGCACGGATCCATGCCATCGGCGGCGACCGCGACGAACGACTGCCCAGCCAGCTGCTGTTCACCCTCGAGCGCTTTGACCGCGGCGGCACGTCCCGCCGCGTCGCCGTCGAAGACGTAAATCAGTTCACCCCGAAAGAACTTGTCGTCCATCATGAGTCGGCGCAGCATCGCCAAGTGCTCATCGCCGAAGGCGGTGCCGCACGAGGCAACCGCGGTGGTGACACCTGCCAGATGCATCGCCATCACATCGGTGTAGCCCTCGACGACGATCGCCTGGTGCCCCCGGGCGATGTCTCGTTTGGCCAGATCAAGGCCGAACAGCACATTGGACTTCTTGTAGAGCGTGGTTTCGGGGGTGTTGACGTACTTGGCCTCCATCGGGTCGTCGTCGAACAGCCGACGGGCACCGAACCCGATCACCTCCCCCGCCGCGGAACGGATCGGCCACAGCAGCCGGCGGTGGAATCGGTCCATCGGACCGCGGCGCCCCTCCCGGGACAGGCCCGCGGCCTCCAGTTCCTTGAACTCGAAGCCCTTGCGCAGCAGATGTTTGGTCAGGCCGTCCCAACCCGACGGGGCGAAACCGCAACCGAACCGTTCAGCGGCGGCGGCGTCGAAATTTCGCTCGGTGAGATATTTGCGCGCCGGTGCTGCCTCGGGAGTACTGAGCGCCGCAGCGTAGAACTCGGCGGCCGCCGCATTGGCGGCGATCAGCCGGCTCCGGCCGCCGCGCTCGCGCTGGATGTTGGTCGCCGACGCGCCGGTGTAGGTGATGGTGTGGCCGACCCGGTCGGCCAGCAGCTCCACCGCCTCGACGAAGCTGGCGTGCTCGATCTTCTGTATGAAGGCGTAGACGTCGCCGCCTTCGCCACAGCCGAAGCAGTGGAAGAGGCCGTGGTTGGGCCGCACGTGGAAGGACGGCGACTTCTCGTTGTGAAACGGGCACAGGCCCTTCAGAGAGTCCGCGCCGGCACGCCTGAGCTGTACGTAGTCGCCGACCACGTCCTCGATCCGGACACGTTCGCGGATAGCGGCGATGTCGCGATCGGAGATACGGCCTGGCACCGGGTCAGTCTAGAGCGCCGTATCTGCCTAGCACCCTGATGTCGCCACCGCCCATGCTTTAATGACGGGTCAACTGCTGCGTCAGGGGCGTAAATGAACTCGAAACGGGTCTGGTTGGTGACCCTTGCCGCCGTCGCCGTGCTCGCTGCGGCCGCGGTGACGACCTGGCTGGTGCTGCCCGACCGGTCGCGGAGTGCGGCCGGCGTCACCGGCGAGACCGTCAAGCAGGTGCTGCTCAACGGCACCGAGCTGACCGCAATGCTGGATCAGCCCTTCACCACTGTCACCGGTCCGCCGTCCTACGGCGGCCTGGAGGCGATGGACGATTCGGCGACCCCCGGCGACTGCGTCGGAGTCCTCGACGTCGCGCAGCGAAGCGTGTACGCGTCGGCGCCGGTGCAGAGCTACGCGCGTGAGACGTGGATCGACTCCGAGCCCGCCCGGGACGGATTCAAGCCGCTCGACACCCGGGTGATGTTCGTCAAGGAGGCCGTGGTCGCCCTGCCCACCGCCGCGGACGCCCGGCAGCTGTTCGAGAAGTTCGCCGAGCAGTGGAAACACTGCAACGGGCAACCGGTCAACGCGACCGACCCGGATACCGCTGGATCGCCGCACCTTCCCGGCACCGAAATGCACATCACCGACGTGCGGGTCACCGAGGACGTCCTGGCCGCATCGATCGTGCTGGACAAGAGTCCCAAGGCGCCCGACACCCGCGCTATCGGGGTGCGGGACAACTGCATCGTCGGAGTCCTGATCGCCTTCACCGGAACCGAGAACGCCAGTGGTTCCGGCGACCCGCAGACCAGCAGCACCGATGTCGTGCGGGCGATGATGGACAAGGTCGCCAAGCTCGGCTGAGTTCACTCACCTCGCAACGAGGCGTTCCAGCCGCCCCTCGGTGCACGACGCTATCTGGTCGACGATCACCCGCAGCCGCGCATTGTCGTCGGCCGCGGCGTTAAACGCTGGAACGAAGATCGGGTCCAGGCTCTCCGGTGCCGTGGCGAGTAGCCGGTGCGCGACCTCGTGCACCTGCTCGCGCTGGGCGGCCTGAATCCTGCGGTGCTGATCCGACGAAATGATGAACTGCACCGCAAGGGTTTTCAGCACGGCCACTTCGGCCCGCACCAGTTCAGGCACTTCCAGATCCGCTTGGTAGCGGGTCAGCGGCCCGGGGCCGGCGGCATCGTGGGTGGCGGTGATCGCCGCGGAGGCGAAGCGCCCGACCAGTTCACTGGTCAACCGCTTGAGTGCCACCGACGCCGACAGGGTCACGGGGAATTTGCCGTAGGCACCCACCGCAGCCAGCACCGGCAGTTCGGTGAGCCGGCGAGCCGCCCCAGCCAGATCGTGCACCCCCTGGGGGTCACCCAGACGCGTCAGCTCGGCCACGGTCGACGCATCGGCGAGCACCCGCAAGTCGATCCGGCCGGAGATGACGCCGTCTTCAACGTCATGCACCGAGTAGGCGACGTCGTCGGCCCAGTCCATGATCTGCGATTCCAGACAGACGCGTCCCTCCGGTGCGCCGCGGCGCATCCAGTCGGCGGCCTCTCGGTCGTCGTCGTAGAAGCCGAACTTGGTCCGTACCGAGCCGTCTGTCGCGCGGCGCCGCCACGGATATTTGGTGACCGCGTCCAGCGTCGCCCGGCATAGGTTCAGGCCCGCACTTGCACCGTCGGGACCCATAACCTTGGGCTCCAAGCTGGTCAGGATGCGGAAGTTCTGCGCGTTTCCCTCGAATCCGCCACAGCTCGCGGCGATTTCGTTGAGCGCCTGCTCACCGTTGTGTCCGTAAGGCGGGTGGCCGATGTCGTGAGCCAGCCCGGCCAAATCCACCAGGTCAGGGTCGCAGCCCAAGCCGATGGCCATCCCCCGCCCGATCTGCGCGACCTCCAGCGAGTGCGTCAGGCGGGTGCGCGGGGTGTCCCCGTCGCGGGGGCCGACGACCTGGGTTTTGTCGGCCAGCCGGCGCAGCGCGGCACTGTGCAGCACCCTGGCCCGGTCGCGAGCGAAGTCGGTGCGGTGCTGGCCGCCGGTTCCGGGCAGCCCGGCGGTTTTCGACGACTCCGCCACGATGCGTTCGCGGTCGTGCGCGTCGTAGCTGTCGCAAGAGTTTGTGGCCACCGCCGCCAGTCTATTTTGACCCGACCCGGGACCCTGACACGGCGGGCCGAAGTTCGGCGCCCGACCGCCGCGAAACCAGGCGGACCGGTCGCAGAATCGGCGTCGATCACTCGCCGATCGCATATAGATTTACCGGCATGCGCATCACCCGCCTGGCCAGCGCCGCCCTGGCGTTTCTCATCGCCGTGCTGCTGGTAGCTCCAAGCGCCGCGGCGCAGCCTCCGATGCATCTGCCCACCCTGATCACCGACAGCGCCGGGGCGCTCTCGCAATCGGAGCGCGCCGGGGTGCAGGACGCGATCGACAAGCTCTACGCCGACCGGCACATCCGGCTGTGGGTGGTCTACGTCGACGTGTTCTCCGGGCAGACCGCCGAGGACTGGGGACGCAGCACGGCGCGGCTCAGCGATCTGGGCAGCAACGACGCCTTGCTCGCGGTGGCCACCGCCGACCACAGCTACGCCTTCCTGGTGTCCAACGGGATCTCCGAGATCAGCTCGGGCAAGGTCGACGCGTTGCGGCGCAACCAGATCGAACCGGCCCTGCACCGAGGCGACTGGTCCGGTGCGGCCTCGGCGGCTGCCACTGGACTCGACGCCGCCGCCGCTCCGACCGAGGTGAGCTGGGCACCGATCCTGATCGCCCTGGCGGCGGTGGCGGCCGCCGGCCTGGTGCTGCTGCTGGTGGTCCGTCAGCTGCGGCGCCGGCGCCGCGCCGCTGCACTGGCGGCGGCCCGACGCGTCGATCCGACCGACCCCAACGCGCTGTCCGACGTCCCGGTGTTCGCGCTGGACGCCCTGTCGCGGGAGAAAGTCGTCGAGGTCGACAACGCGGTGCGCACCAGCACCAACGAACTGGCGCTGGCCCTCGACGAGTTCGGCCAGGAACGCGTTCGGCCGTTCGCCCAGGCCGTCGCCTCGGCCAAGGCGGCCATGGAGCACGCCTTCACCGTGCGCCAGCAACTCGACGACGACATCCCCGAGACCCCCGCCCAACAGCGCGACTTGCTGACCGGGGTGATCGTCACCGCCTCGCAGGCCGCCCGGGGGTGAGCGCCCCCGCCTCGAAGGCCGACCGCGAACTGGAGACCCAGCGCGCCGCGTTCGAGCAGTTGCGCGACCTGGTGCTCAACGCCGGCGACCGCCTCGACACACTGACCCAGCAACTGGTCGAGCTGACCGGACGCATCCCGGCCTCCGAGCAGCACCTGGTCGAACTGCACACCGAATTCGACGCCACCGCGCTCAGTACGGTGTCCGGCAACGTCAAGACCGCACAGGATCGCGCCGCCTTCGCCGAACGCAACATCACCCGGGCGCGCAGCCTGGCCAACCGGCCGGTGACCGGCGGCCAGAGCGAGCTGGTGGATGCGGTGCGGGCCGCCGAATCGGGGCTGGGCCAGGGCCGGGCGCTGCTCGACGCGGTCGACAACGCCGCCAGCGACATCCGTCACGCGGTCGCCACGCTGCCCGAGACCATCGCCGACGCGGAAGCCGGTGTCGCACAGGCCACCGAACAGCTGCAGCGCGGGGTGGGCACGCACTCCGCCGAGCTGTTGGCTGCTCGCGATGCCGTGGTCAAGGCCGTGGCGACCGCCCGCACTTCGGGAGATCCCCTGGGGGCCTTCACCGCGCTGATCAAGGCCGACGGCAATCTGGACCAGCTGCTGGACACCGTGGCCGAGGAACGCGCGGCCGCGGAGCGGTTGGCCCGCACGCTCGAGCAGGCCCTGTTCACCGCGTCGTCGCGCATCCGCGCCGTGTCCGACTACATCGACACCCGTCGCGGCAGCGTCGGCCCGGAGGCGCGCACCCGGCTGGCCGAGGCCCGGCGCCGCCTCGATGCCGCCCAGGACAAGCGCGCCACCGATGTCGCGGGTGCCATCACGGCGGCCAACGGCGCGGCCACGCTAGCCGCCGCGGCGCAGTCACTGGCCAAAGCCGACGTGCAGGCTGCCCAGCGGGATTACTACGGGCGCTACGGCGGTGGGCCGGGAGGCGGCAACGACACCGGCGCCATGCTGGGCGGCATCATCATCGGCAACATCCTCTCCGGTGGAGGCGGCGGCTTCGGCGGTGGCGGAGGGAGCGGTTGGAGTCCGACCTCGTTCGGCGGCTCGTCTTCGGGCGGGGGCTTCTTCGGCGGCGGCGGCCGCTTCTAGCCCTCGGGTAATCCATGTTCGGACTTGTCGATGTCGTCGTGGTGGCGGCCCTGGTGGCGTGCGGGTACGCGCTGTGGGTCCGCCGCCACACCTGGGGTTCGCGCTGGGACACCAATCCTTCGCGCGTCCTGCTCCTCATCGGTTGCGCGGGACTGCTCATGTCCCCGTTGGGGCCCACGCATGTCGACCCGCTCCTACATCGCGTGTCCGGGTTGTGGAACGTCGCGGGCCTGCTCGCCGTGCTCTGCATGTTCGCTGCGGTGGCGGTCATGTTCGAGCACCTGGCGACGCGGTTGACCGACGAGGACCAAGCCCGGTTGCTGGGGCGCCGCCACCTCACGACGCCGTTGAAACTCGGTCTGCCGCTGACGGTCGTGGTGTTCTGCGTGGCCGATCAAGGACATCCCGAGTACCTGGATGTCTTCGCCCCCCGCGGCCCGTGGTTCGCGGCGTATTGGGCGCTGGGCGCCGCGTTGGCGCTGTATCTGTTCGGGTTCACCGGCCGGATACTGCTGCCCTTGCGCAGCGATCCGCGCTCGAAGACTTCCGTGCAGTACTACCTGGTGTGGGTCGTCTTCAAAGTCGCAGCGATCATCGCGCAGTTGACTTGCGTACTCCTCGGCAGTGCGGTCACGCTGCCCACCTGGATCTGCGCAGGCGTGAGCGCCGCCGCGTTCAGCTACGCATCCGTGCTGTCCTGGCGCGCCCGAACCGACTGGTTCAAGCCCGTCCGGCCGCCAGCGCCCGAAATCGCCGGGGACTGAACGCGATCAGCAGCCCTTGAGGCGCACGGCCAGATAGTCGGAGACCGCGTCGATGGCCACCCGCTCCTGAGACATCGTGTCGCGCTCACGCACCGTGACGGCATGGTCTTCGAGCGAGTCGAAGTCGACAGTGATGCAGAACGGGGTGCCGATCTCGTCCTGGCGCCGGTAGCGCCGGCCGACCGCGCCGGCGTCGTCGAACTCCACGTTCCAGGACTGACGCAACTCGGCGGCCAGATCCCGCGCCTTCGGCGACAGGTCGGCATTACGCGAAAGCGGCAGTACGGCGGCCTTGATCGGCGCGAGCCGCGGGTCGAGCCGCAGCACGGTGCGCTTGTCCACCCCGCCCTTGGCGTTGGGGGCCTCGTCCTCGTGGTAGGAGTCGACCAGGAAGGCCATCAGTGAGCGGGTCAGGCCGGCTGCCGGTTCGATCACGTACGGGACGTAGCGGGTGTCGGTGCCCTGGTCGTAGAACGACAGGTCCACACCGGAATGCTCCGAGTGCGTGGTCAGGTCGAAGTTGGTGCGGTTGGCGATACCCTCCAGCTCACCCCACGGGTTGCCGGCGAAACCGAACTTGTACTCGATGTCGGTGGTGCCGTCGGAGTAGTGCGACAGCTTCTCGCGCGGGTGTTCGTAGAGGCGCAGGTTCTCCGGATTGATACCCAGGTCGATGTACCACTGCAGGCGGGTGTCGATCCAGTACTTGTGCCACTCGGCTGCGGTGGACGGCTCGACGAAGAACTCCATCTCCATCTGCTCGAACTCACGGGTCCGGAAGATGAAGTTGCCGGGGGTGATCTCGTTGCGGAAGCTCTTGCCGATCTGGCCGATTCCGAACGGCGGCTTGCGACGTGCCGTGGTCACCACGTTGGCGAAGTTGACGAAGATGCCCTGCGCCGTTTCGGGCCGCAGGTAGTGCAGGCCCTCTTCGGACTCGATCGGGCCCAGGTAGGTCTTGAGCATCATGTTGAAGTCACGGGGCTCGGTCCACTGACCCTTGGTACCGCAGTCCGGGCAGGCGATCTCGCTCATCGGCACGGAGTCTGGATCCACGGCGGTGCCGCCGGTGCTCTTCTTCAGTGCCACCGCTTCCTGCATGTGGTCCTGGCGGTGCCGCTTGTGACAGTTAAGGCACTCCACCAGCGGGTCGTTGAACACCGCGACGTGCCCGGAGGCCACCCACACCTGACGCGGCAGGATGATCGCACTGTCCAAGCCAACGACGTCGTCGCGGGACGTCACCACCGAGCGCCACCACTGTCGCTTGATGTTCTCCTTGAGCTCCACCCCGAGTGGCCCGTAGTCCCACGCCGATTTTGTGCCGCCGTAGATTTCGCCCGACTGGAAGACCAGGCCACGTCGCTTGGCCAGATTGGCAACGGTGTCGATGATGGACGCCACGAGGGGGTGCACTCCTGTCTTGACGGGACCGCGCCGGCGATGCCGACACGCAAAACATCAGTCATCGTATCGACACCGCCGGAGTTCTTTGACATGCATCACCACGCATGGAACAGTGGGTGCCAGATGAAAACGATTTCCAACGCGTGCGGAGGTGGTGCTGTGCCCTCCTCAGCGTCTGGTCTGGTGGCCGACGGTCACCAGCACACCGGTCCGGCCTTCCCCGCGCCACCGCCGCGGGAGATCCTCGACGCCGCCGGGGAATTGCTGCGCGCGCTGGCCGCCCCGGTGCGCATCGCGATCGTCTTGCAGCTGCAGGAGTCACACCGCTGCGTGCACGAACTCGTCGACGCGCTGGGAGTGCCGCAGCCGCTGGTCAGTCAGCACCTGAAGATCCTCAAGGCGGCCGGGGTGGTGGCCGGGGAACGTTCCGGCCGCGAGGTGCTCTACCGGCTGGCCGATCATCACTTGGCGCACATCGCCATCGACGCGGTGGCCCATGCCGGTGAGGACCGTTGACCGCCCCCGGCGTGCGCTCCACCCGGCAGCGGGCGGCGATCGCGGCATTGCTGGAGACCGTCGACGATTTCCGGTCGGCCCAGGAGCTGCATGACGCGCTGCGTGAGCGCGGCGAGAACATCGGACTGACCACCGTCTATCGCACATTGCAGGCGATGGCCACGGCCGGGCAGGTCGACACCCTGCGTTCCGACACCGGCGAATCGGTATACCGGCGCTGCTCGGATCATCATCACCACCACCTGGTGTGTCGAGACTGCGGGGCCACCGTCGAAGTGGGCGACCGCGAAGTCGAGGAGTGGGCGGCCCGCATCGCTGCCGAGCACGACTACTCCGACGTCGGCCACACCATCGAGATCTTCGGCACCTGCGCCGACTGCCGGAAGTGATCCCCACACGCCTTTAGGCGCTGAGTACATCCCGGATGTCGACGCCTTTGGCCAGCACCAACAGGACCAGCGTGCGCAGCGCGTCGTCGGTCAGGCCCGAACCGGGAAAGTTGTAGCGCAGCATCACATCTGCGGACTCGGCATCCTTCTCGACCAGGCTGACGGTCCCGAGCTGGCTCAGGGCCGCCTGCTCGGCGGCGCGCTTGCGCAGCTGCTTGGTCAGCGGCAGATCCCACCCCAAGATCTGGGTGAGCGACACCAGCTCGAGATCCTCGGCGATCGGCACCACCCGCAACGACGCCAGCGTGCCGTCGTGGCGGACCGTCAGCGCACCGTCGGGCTCGGCATCAACGGCCAGCACCTCGGCGAGCACCGTGGCAAGGCGGTCGGCCAGCGCCGTCATCACGCCGTTCCGAACCGGCGCTGCCGCGAGGCGTACTGCTCGCAGGCCTCCCACAGGTCGCGGCGGTCGTAGTCCGGCCACAGCTTCTCTTGGAAGATGAACTCGGCATAGGCCGCCTGCCACAGCATGAAGTTCGACGACCGCTGCTCCCCCGAGGTGCGGATGAGCAGGTCGACGTCGGGCATGTCGGGCCGGTGCAGATGCCGCGCGATGGTGGCCTCGTTGATCCGACTCGGGTTCAGCTTGCCCGCCACCGCCTCCTGCGCGATGGCCTGGGCGGCTTCGGCGATCTCGGTGCGCCCACCGTAGTTGACGCAGTAATTGATGGTGATGACGTCGTTGCCGACGGTCATGTCTTCGGCGATCTCGAATTCTTTGATCACGCTGCGCCACATCTTCGGCCGCGAACCCACCCAGCGCATCCGCACGCCCATCGCGTTGAGGTTCTCGCGGCGCCGACGCACCACCTCGCGATTGAACCCCATCAGGAAGCGGACCTCCTCAGCGGAGCGCTTCCAGTTCTCGGTGGAGAACGCATACACCGTCAGCCACTTGATGCCGAGTTCGATAGCACCGCAGGTGATGTCGATCAACACCGCCTCGCCCATCTTGTGCCCCTCGGTGCGGCCCAACCCGCGCTGGGTCGCCCAGCGGCCGTTGCCGTCCATGACGACAGCAACGTGGTTAGGCAGCGCCTCGGCGGGGATCTGCGGGGCTACTGCTTTGGAGGTGTGCTGCGGCGGGCGGCACGGCCCACCGCCCGGCGGCGACGGCAGCTGCGGGAAAATCACCGGCCAAGTGGACTTGTCCGGGAACACCGGATAGTCGTCGGGTGCGGCGGGCAGCTGCGGGAAGACGACCTTCCGGTTGGCCCGATTCAACACCATGCGCCCTATCTTTCCCGATCGGTTCGGCGCCGCCCGCGGCGACCATGCGGTCGCCGCGGCGGCTTACCGGACATACCGACGATCAGGAACCGGCACTCAGATCGATCGCGACGAAGTCCAGGCGCCACAGCGACTGGAACAGCTTGCGCCCGAACTTCTCCAGGTCCGCGGCGCTGGCGCGAGCCGGGCCACCGGCCTGCGCCAGGTCCGCGGCGATCTGACGAATGCTGCGACGACCATCGATGCTCTGAACAAACGGCAGCTGAGCCGGGTTCAGCGGCATCCGCCAGCCGGAACGGAAGATCTCGTTGCCGTTCAAGCCGCACTTGAAGCGGAACAACGGCACGTAGTCGAGGCTCTCGGGTGTCGAGAAGTCGATCGTGTAGCTGCTCTTGGGCCGCTCGGGCCGGGTGGCAATGAAGAAGTGCCGCGCGTTGAGGGTGTGGATGCGCTCCATCACCGACCAGATCTTCTCCTCCGGCAGGGCGTTCACCTTGTCGTAGAAGCCGGAGTTCGGCACAGCCACATCGTGGGCGTAGTACGGCGCCTTGAGCAGCCAGCCCTGGAAGTCCAATCCGGCCGAGGTGGCCAGATCGATGCAGCCGTCGACGTCGTAGCTCTTCGCCCGACCGTGCAGGAACGTGTCCACCAGGCCCGAGTCCGAGGCCAGGTCGCCGGCGATCTTGAGGTACGGCTGAACCGGGTGGTCCTGCGACAGCAGGCGGATGGCCTGGCGGACGGTCTGAATGGACTCGTCGCTCTGCTCCAACCCCAGGTCCTGGAAGACCGTCTCCAGGATTTCGATGCCGATCCGGCCGTAGCGCGCGTAGAGCATGATGCCGGCGACACCGTCGGGCCGCAGGCGCTCTGCGATCGCCTTCATGCCCACCTTCGGGTCTGCCATGTGGTGCAGCACGCCCGTCGAGATCGCCAGGTCGAAGTCCTGCCCCAGCGTGGACAGCTCCTCGATCGGCAGCTGGCGCAGCTCCAGGTTCCACAGCCCGTGCTTGTCCTTGAGGTACTGCTGGTGCCCCAGCGACGACGCGCTGATGTCGACGGCCACCACCTTGGCCTGGGGGTTGTTGTAGGCGAAGACCGCCGCCTGGTTGGTACCGCAGCCCGCGATCAGGATGTCGAGGTCGGGACGGTACTCACGATCCGGCCACAGCACCCGGTGCGCGTGGCTCGGGTCGAACCACTCCCAGTTTCCGGCCGACCATGCCTGCAGGTCGTTGATGGGCGGCGGGTAAGTCCACCGCTCATACTGCCGGGAGACGACGTCTGCACGTGGATTCTCGGTCACTTCTTTGTGGCTCCTTGTCGAGTTGCCCCCCGCCGGATCGGATCAGACTTTAGCGGGAGCAGTTTTGGCCGGTGCGGCGCGGCTCACAATCGGCCGCCGTTACCGCCTCGCCCGCCCAGACCGCCCTGGCCGCCGGCACCACCCTTGCCGCCTTGGCCGCCCTTACCGCCCTTGCCGCCCTGGCCACCTTTACCGCCCTGGCCGCCGGCGCCTGGCGCACCGTCAGCACCATTGGCGCCGTCCGCACCATTGGCGCCGTCGGCGCCATCGGCACCGTCCGCCCCGGGGCCGTGCCCCGGCAACGGCGCCGTAATCCCGGCAGCTGGGCCGGGGTCGACGCTCCGCGCGCAGGAAGCCACGGCCGGCATCATTCCCACGACGAGCAGCGCTCCGGCCGCCGCACCGATACCGGCTCCAAAGCCCGGTGTCGTCCTGTGCGCCCAGCGCCCCCACCCGGTGTCGTGAAACATTCGGCCTGCCTTCCTGATTGAACCTAGGGATCGTAAAGTCGCATCAGCCTACCGCCGACGCCCGAATAGTCCACCGAAACGGACGCAATCCCCAGGTCGGTGCCAGGTGGATCAGCCGTCGCTGCCGGTCGGCCGGGGTTGAACCTGCGTCTCAGCGTCGACGTCGTGCCCGGCCGGCCGCTGCTGAACCCGCTCCACCAACGGCAACGTTCGCAGCCGACGTTCCAGGTGCCACTGCAGATGCGCGGCCACCAATCCGCTGGCATGGCTACGATGCGCCGCCGTGGAAAGCTCGGCGACCTCCCAGTCGCCGTCATGCAATGCCGACATCAGATCCAGCACACCCATCGGCGGGGTGGTCGAACCAGCCGGGCGGCAGTGGCCGCAGACGCTGCCACCGGCCGCGCCGTGAAATGCCCGATGCGGACCGGGGGTCGCGCAACGGGCGCACTCGGTCAGTGCCGGCGCCCACCCGGCCACCGACATGGCACGCAGCAGATAGGCGTCCAGTACCAGTTCACGGGAGCGTCGACCGTCGGCCACCGCGCGCAGCGCACCGACGGTGAGCCGGTGCAACGCCGTCGCCGGGGCTCGCTCAGCACCGGCCAGGCGTTCCGCGGTCTCCAATATCACGCAGGCGCAGGTGTAGCGGCCGTAGTCGCTGACGATGTCGGTGGCGAACGCGTCCACCGACACCACCTGGGTGACGATGTCGAGGTTGCGGCCGGGGTGCAGCTGCACGTCGATGTGGGCGAACGGCTCCAGCCGGGCACCGAACTTGCTGCGGGTACGACGCACCCCCTTGGCCACCGCGCGGACCAGCCCATGGTCGCGGGTAAGCAAAGTGACGATCCGGTCGGCTTCGCCGAGCTTGTGCTGGCGCAGCACCACCGCCCGGTCCGGACGGTTCAGCCGCTTGGCGGCGATGGCGGCGGCGACACTCTCGGGCGCGATGCCTAGCTTCGATCCGAAGCCGCCGCCGATATAGCGCGAGATGATCCGGACCTTGGACTGGGACACGCCCAATGACTTGGCAAGCTGCTGCGATGACCCACCCGCCCGCGGCGTCCGGCACCCGCTTCCCCACCCTCACCGAGCAGCTTTACCAGCTGGCCGCCGGCGAGATGACCTCTGTCGACCTGGTGCGTCGGGCGCTGCACGCCATCGACGCCAGCCAATCCACGCTGAACGCCTTCCGGGTGGTGTTCACCGAGTCGGCCCTGGTCAGCGCCGCTGAAGCCGACCGGCGTCGGGCCGCGGGCCACCGCGCGCCGCTGCTGGGCATCCCGATCGCAATCAAAGACGACACCGACATCGCGGGGGTGGCCACCTCGTTCGGCACCTCCGGGTACGTCGAGCCCGCCGGCCACGACGCCGAGGTGGTGCGTCGACTGCGGGCCGCCGGCGCGGTGATCGTGGGCAAGACCAACACCTGCGAGTTGGGCCAGTGGCCGTTCACCAGCGGCCCCGGGTTCGGCCACACCCGCAACCCCTGGTCCCGCCGGCACACTCCCGGCGGGTCGTCGGGGGGCAGCGCCGCCGCAGTGGCCGCGGGTTTGGTCGCCGCAGCCATCGGATCCGATGGAGCCGGCAGCGTGCGCATCCCCGCCGCGTGGACACATCTGGTCGGCATCAAGCCGCAGCGCGGCCGCATCTCCACCTGGCCGCTGCCGGAGGCGTTCAACGGGCTGACCGTCAACGGGATCTTGGCCCGCACCGTCGAGGACGCGGCGCTGGTGCTGGACGCGGTTTCCGGAAATGCCGACGGCGACCTGCACAAACCACCGCCTATGCGGGTCTCCGACTATGTGCGGACCGCGCCGGGGCAGCTGCGTATCGCGTTGTCGACCCAGTTCCCCTACACCGGGTTCCCGGCTCGGCTGGATCCGGAGATCAGGGCCGCGCTGGAACGCACCGCCGAGCAGCTGCGGCTGCTCGGGCACACCGTGGTCCCGGGGAACCCCGACTACGGGCTGCGCCTGTCCTGGAATTTCCTGTCCCGGTCCACCGCCGGAGTGTGGGGCGCCGCCAACGGCCTCAGGGGCGGAGTCAGCCTCGACCCACGGACCTTGGCCAATATGCGCACCGGCCGGCTGCTGTCGCAGGCCGTGCTGCGCAAGGCCCGTGCCCACGAGGCCCAGGATCAGCGCCGGGTGGGCTCGATCTTTCGCATCGTCGACGTGGTGCTGGCGCCCACCACCGCCCAGCCGCCACCACTGGTGAACACCTTCGACGACCTGGGCAGCTGGGAGACCGACCGCGCCATGATCGCCGCCTGCCCGGTGACCTGGCCGTGGAACCTGCTGGGTTGGCCGTCGATCAACGTGCCGGCCGGGTTCACCTCCGAGGGGCTGCCGATCGGAGTGCAGTTGATGGGTCCGGCCAACAGCGACGGCTTGTTGGTCTCGCTGGCCGCCGAGCTGGAGGGCATCAACGGCTGGGCGGCTCGGCAGCCCACACCGTGGTGGCGTACCGAGCCCAGCCACAGCTCGTAAGCACCCCAGAACGCCGCTAGCTGCGGCTTCAGCGGGTTGCGCGGAGGTCGGCTAAGCTTGGCCAGTCTTGACTTAGGTCTTCATATCCCCGTAAAGGTGCACTGGTGAAAGGCGTCCGCAAAATGGCCTCTCTGTCCTTGACCAGGCTCGCTGTCGCAGCTGGCAGTCTGGCTCTTTCGCTCTCCGCCGGAGCCGGGTTCGCGTCCGCGAGCCCCGACCTCGGCCCGATCATCAACACCACCTGCAGCTACTCGCAGGTGCACGCGGCGCTGGTCGCGGAGAACCCGTCCGCAGCCGCCGAGTTCGACGCCAGCCCGAACGGGCCGGGCATGCTGCAGATGTTCCTGAACGCGCCGCCGGCCAAGCGGCAGCAGATGGCCGGCATGGTCCAGGCCATGCCGGAGGCTCAGCAGTACGTCGGCACCATCACTTCGGTCGCCAACTCCTGCAACAACTACTGAGCGGATCCCCGCGGTGGGTCCGCGCAGCAAGGTCCTGATCACCGCCGCGGAGCTCACCGAGCTCCTGCGGGCCGGTGATCCGGTAACCGTCCTCGACGTCCGCTGGAGCCTGGAAGCGCCGGACGGGTATCAGGCATACCTTCACGGCCACGTTCCGGGTGCGGTGTACGTCTCGCTCGAAGACGAGTTGTCCGACCACACCGTGCCCGGCCGGGGCCGCCATCCCCTGCCGACCGGCCGCAATCTGGAAGCCGCAGCCCGCCGATGGGGGGTACGGCGTCATCGGCCGGTGGTGGTCTACGACGACTGGTACCGGGCCGCGTCCGGGCGGTTGTGGTGGTTGCTGACCACCTCCGGGGTGGCCGATGTGCGCATTCTCGACGGTGGCCTGCCGGCGTGGACGTCGGCAGGCGGTGAGCTGCAGACCGGCGAGGTGACACCTGAGCCGGGCAACGTCACCCTGCTTCCCGAAGACCTCTACGACGGCATCCGGCCCACCCTGACCGCTGACGAGGCCGGCGACGGTGCCCGCACCGGCACCCTGGCGCTGCTCGACGCCCGCTCCCCCGAGCGATTCCGCGCCGAGGCGGAGCCGATCGATGCGGCCGCAGGTCACATCCCGGGCGCGAAGAACCTGCCGTTCACCGCCCTGCTGGCCGCCGACGGGACCTTCCTGCCCGACGACGCGATCGCCGGTCTGCTGGCCGCCCGCGGTATCGGTGCCGACAACACGGTGGGCGCCTATTGCGGTTCGGGGATCAGTGCCACGGTGATCGTCGCGGCACTGGCCGCTGGCGGCCGCTCCGCGGCCATGTTCCCGGGGTCATGGTCGCAGTGGAGTGCAGATCCGTCCCGGCCGGTGGCACGCGGCGAGCACTAAGACAGGTGGAAGGCCGCCGGATCGGGGCTGCCCAGCATCGCCTTCATCGTGGTGCGGTCGAACGGCCACAGGTCGACGGCGCCGCCCTCGGTGAGGTACCAGGAATTGCAGCCGGTGTTCCACACTGTCGGGCCCATCGCGATCGCGACGTCGTCGTTGAACCGGGTGGTGGCCTGGTCGGTGACCTCGGCGGTGGTCAGCTCGCCGGCCCGGAACTTCGCCAGCCACTGCGCGATGTAGTTCGCGGTCAGCTCCGAGGTGTACTGCAGGGAGATCGAGCCGGTGGGCGAATTAGGCCCCAACACCGTGAATAGGTTCGGGAAGCCGGGAATCGCGGTCATCTGGTAGGCGCGCGGGCCCTTCGCCCAGGCGTCGTCGATGCTGATCCCGTTCCGACCCTGCAACCGCATGGGGCGCATGTAGTTGTGGGCGTGGAAGCCGGTCGCCAGCACGATCACGTCGGCGTCGCGGTGGGTGCCATCCACAGTGCGAATACCGTTCGCGGTGACTTCGGCAATACCGTCGGTGACCAGGTCGGCGTTATCGGCGCCGATGGCCCGGTAATAGCTTCCCGACACCACCTGACGCTTGCACAACGGCTCGTAGTCCGGCTGGAGCTTGGCCCGTAACGTTTTGTCGCGCACCTGGATTCGCAAGCAGGCCCGGGCGTAGGCCTGCACCGCCCGGCGGCGCCATGTCGGACGGGTGGTGACATCGGTCAGCAACGCCGAGCCGCCGAACGCCATCAACCGGTAGAGCCGGCGATGCAACTTCGGCAAGCGTGCCAGTACCGCGCCGACACCCGGCAGTTGCCGCAGTGACATGGGTGCCCACAGGATCCACTGCGCCGAACGCACATAGTGCTCGATCGATGCGGCGTCGGGCTGCAACGCGGACACCACCTGCACACCGGTCGATCCGGTGCCGATCACCGCGATCCGCTTTCCGTTGGTGTCGAGATCGTCGTCCCAACGGGCGGTGTGCACCACCGGGCCGGCGAAGTCGGCCAGCCCGGGGATCTCGGGGATGACCGGGTGGTGCAGCACTCCGGTCGCGCAGATCAGGAAGTCGGCGACCAACTCGTCACCGGCAGCGGTGGTGACAATCCAGTGCCGGTGCTCATCCCAGTGGGCGTCGGTGACCTCGGTATCGAGCCGGATCAGCTCCGCCAGCCCGAGCTCGTCGACGACGTCGCGGTGATACCGCTGAATCGCCGCGCCGGTGGCCCAGGTGTGCCGCCAGTCCGCCTTCGGCGCGAAACCGAACTGGTAGATCTGCGAGGGCACGTCACACCGCAGACCCGGGTAGTGATTCCAGTACCAGACCCCGCCCACGTCGGAGCCCTTCTCCAGCACGGTGATATCGGCGAAACCCTGCTCACGCAGAACGTGGGCGGTGGTGATACCCGCGACGCCCGCCCCGATGATGATGACGCGGGGCTCACGTTCGGTCACGAGGCCGGACTCTCCGGGTGGGCGTGATGAGCACGGGCCTGCCGGTCCACCCGCTCGATGTAGGCGCTGCGTGCTGCGGTGTCGAGGGACGTCAACGCCCGCCGATCATCGACCAGGCGCCGGGCCAGACTCTGCAGCCACTCGGGCACAAACGCGGTCATCGACCACGCGGGAGCCACCCAGCGGGGCACCGACCGGCGAGCGGCACGTGATCGCAGCACCGCCAGGATCGCCGCGGCCACATCTTCCGGATCGACCGTCGGCATGCCGCCGCCGAGCGGGGCGCCGGAGGTCAGCTCGGTCCGCACCGCCGACGGCAGCACCGCCGAGACCGCGACACCGGTGCCGGCGTACTCGCGCCGCGCAGACAGCGATGCCCCCAGGGCCGCGAATTTGCTCGCGTTGTAGGTGACCATGCCCGGCACCGGAATCATGCCGGCCATCGAGGCGACGTTGACGACATGGCCGCGGCCACGTCGGGCCATGCCGGGCAGCACCGCCTGCATACCGTTAAGCACACCGCGGATATTGACGTCCAGGATCAGGTCCCTGACCTGCTGCGTCTCAGCTTCGAAGGCTCCGAGCGGCATCACCCCGGCGTTGTTGATCAGGATGTCCAGTGGGCCCCCCGCATCGGAGTCCGTCTCGATGCGCGCCAGCATGTCTTGCCAGGACGCCGCGCTGGTCACGTCGAGCCGGCCACCGCAGACGCCGAGTTCGGCGGCGGTCGCCAGGCAGGTGTCCTCGTCGACGTCACCGATCCACACGCGGGCGCCGTGGGCGGCGAGCAGCTTGGCGGTGGCCGCCCCGATCCCGCGGGCGCCACCGGTGATCAGCACTCGGGCGTCGCCGACCGATTGCTTCGTCGTCATGGGCTAGTCGCGCAGCGCCGACACCGCATCGACCAGCAACTGGCGTGCCCGGTCGGCGTCGACCATCGTCGGCGGCTGGCCGCGGACCGGCTGCGGGTTCGCGGTGACCTGCACCAGCGCGCTGCCCAGGTAGGCGGTGAAGGTGTAGGACTCGCGGGACTGCTGCTGGCCGTCCTTGCCGGTGATCTCGATCTCCGAGTGCGAACCTGTCGTCGTCGCGTGGTCGATCTGCGGCGCGTCTACCTCGTCGAGGTAGCCGGTGAGCTTTCCGGCGTTGAACGAGACGTGCTTGCACTTCTCGGCGCCCGCGGCGTCATAAGGCAGGTCCTGCTCGGCCTGCATGGCTATCGCGACCAGCTGGTTGCCGTTGCCCAGGATCGAGACCATCGACATCTTGCCCCGGATGCCCTTCGGCGGCCGGCCGCTGCTGGCGGCGTAATCGGCGCAGTCGGCGGGATCGAACGTCACGCCGGGCGGCATCTTCTGCGGCCCGAGGATCTTCGGGTCGATGTCGTTGGGACCCTTGGTCTGGGTCTTGAAGTCCGAGCCGAACGTCGACTGGACGTTGAACAGCTTGGTGGTGTCGACCGGCTTTTGGCTTCCCCCGCAGCCGGCAAGTGCTTGCGCACACACGATGAGGCCAACCGAGGAGACAAGCAACGACTTGCGTACGGGCATCCAAGGAATCTACCAATGCCGATTCCCCGGCCGCGGGCGGTGGCCGTCGGCGTTCGGGCGCGATACGCGCCAATCCGCCCCGCTCTAGAAGCCCAGTCGACCGAGCTGCTTGGGGTCACGCTGCCAATTCTTGGCCACCTTGACCCGCAGGTCGAGAAACACCTTGGTACCCAACAGCTTCTCGATCTGCGTGCGCGCTGCCGTACCCACCTCGCGCAGCCGGGCGCCACCGCGGCCGATCACGATCCCCTTCTGGCTGTCGCGCTCGACATACAGCAGCGCATATACCTCGATCAGGTCTTCCCGATCGTCGCGCGGGCGCACCTCCTCGATCACTACCGCCAGCGAATGCGGCAGTTCGTCGCGCACCCCCTCCAGGGCGGCTTCCCGGATGAACTCGGCCATCAGGGTCTCTTCGGGCTCGTCGGTCAGTTCCCCGTCCGGGTAGAAGGCGGGCCCGACGGGCAGCGCGGCGGCCAGCACGTCGATCAGCACGTCGACCTGTTCGCCGCTGATCGCCGACACCGGCACGATCTCGGCTTCGGGCGCCAGCTCGCCGACCGCGACCAATTGTGCGGCGATCTTGTCGCGGGTGGTCTTGTCGATCTTGGTGACGACGACAACCAGCTTGGTTCTGGGTGCGACGACGCGGATCTGCTCGATGATCCAGCGGTCCCCCGGCCCGATGGCCTCGTCGGCGGGGATGCACAGGCCGATGACGTCGACCTCGGAATAGGTGTCTTTGACCAATTCGTTGAGCCGTTTGCCCAGCAGCGTCCGGGGCCGGTGCAGGCCGGGAGTGTCGACCAGGATGATCTGGAAGTCGTCGCGGTGCACGATCCCGCGGATGGTGTGCCGGGTGGTCTGCGGGCGGTTCGAGGTGATCGCCACCTTCGTACCCACCAGGGCGTTGGTGAGAGTCGACTTGCCGGTGTTGGGCCGGCCGACGAAACATACGAAGCCGGAATGGAATTCAGACATGACTCCCTCTCACCGAACGTGTACTCAGCGCGAGATCTCGGTCGGATTTTCGCCCTGAGTGCACGTTCGGCGCGCTCTTGGCGGCGTCGGGCCGGGTCTCAGTGCTCAACTGCGGTCTCCTCCTCATCGGGTGCAACCAGGCTGACCAGAACCGTGCTGATCCGCACCCGCCCGCGGCTGTCGCGGCTGCCCTCGGCCCGCAGACGCAGGCCGTGTGACACTACCTCGGCGCCGGGCAGCGGAACGCGGCCCAGCTCCAGCGCGAGCAGCCCACCGACCGTGTCGACGTCGAGACCGGAGTCGAACTCCACCCCGTAGAGCTCCCCGACGTCTTCGATCGGCAGCCGCGCGGAGACCCGAAACCTGTTGCCGTCCAGTTCTTCCACCGGGGCGACTTCGCCCTGATCGTACTCGTCGGCGATCTCGCCGACGATCTCCTCCAGCACGTCCTCGATGGTGACCAGTCCGGCGATGGCGCCGTATTCATCGACCAGCAGGGCCATGTGATAGCGGCTGCGCTGCATGTCTTCCAGCAGCGCGTTGAGCGCCTTGGAGTCGGGCATGAAGACCGCCGGACGCATCACCTGCGCCACCGTGGTGTCCCGGCCCCCGTTGGTCGAGTAATAGGTTTGTTGGACAAGGTCTTTCAGGTAGACGACACCGAGGATGTCGTCGACGTTCTCGCCGATCACCGGAATCCGGGAATGCCCGCTGCGCACCGCCAAAGACGTGGCCTGACCCGCCGATTTGTCACGCTCGATCCACACCATCTCGGTGCGCGGCACCATCACCTCGCGGGCCGGGGTGTCGGCGAGTTCGAAGACCGACTGAATCATCCGGCGTTCGTCGGCCGCCACCACGCCGCGTTGCTGTGCCATGTCGACCACTTCGCGCAGCTCGATTTCGGAGGCGAACGGCCCGTTGCGAAAACCCCGCCCCGGGGTCAGCGCGTTACCCAATACCACCAGCACGCGGCTGATCGGGGCGAGCAACACCGACAGGACCTGCAGCGGAAGCGCCGCGGCCAGCGCGATCGAATAGGCGTTCTGCCGGCCCAGGGTCCGGGGCCCCACCCCGATCACCACGAAGCTGACCACCACCATGGTCGCCGCGGCGGCGAACAGGCCCCAGTCCAGGCCGAGCACGGCGCTGAGCAGATAGACCAGCAGCGCGGTCGCGGTGACCTCGCAGGTGATGCGCAACAACACCACCAGGTTGATGTAGCGCGGACGCTCGGCCATCAGCTTGACCAGCCAGACCGCACCGGGCCGCTTCGCCCGCACCAGCTCCTCGACCCGCGCCGGCGATACCGTGCTGACCGCGGCGTCGATTGCCGCGAACAACCCGCCCAGACCGATCAGCGCAATCACGCCGAGTAGCAGCGGTGTACCGGTCACGGTTCGTCGAAGTACCTGGTCTTGTCCAGCAGCCGGCGGTCTTTCTCGCTCTGGGTCTCGGCCCGGTAGGTCTCCACCTGGTCGGCGACCCACTCCTCGAGTAGACGGCGCTGCAACGCGAACATCTCTTTTTCTTCGTCCGGCTCGGCGTGGTCGTAGCCGAGCAGATGCAGCACGCCGTGCACGGTCAGCAGCGCCAGTTCCTGGCCCAGCGAATGGCCGGCCGCTGCGGCCTGCTCGGCGGCGAACTCCGGGCACAAGGCGATGTCGCCGAGCATCGACGGACCAGGCTCGGGAGCATCCGGGCGGCCGCCGGGCTCCAACTCGTCCATCGGGAAACTCATCACGTCGGTGGGCCCGGGCAGGTCCATCCAGCGCATGTGCAAGTCGGCCATCGCGGCGGTGTCCAGCAGCACCATCGACAACTCGGCACCGGGATTGACGTCCATCTTGGCCAGCACGAACTTGGCCACGCTGATCAGCTCGACCTCGGAGACGTCGAGGCCGGATTCGTTGGAGACCTCAATGCTCATCGGCGTGACCTGCCTTGCGAGGCGCGCCGCGACGCCCGGTTCATGGCCAGCCCCGGCTGGACCTGTTCGGACTCGTGGCGCGAGTAGGCGTCGACGATCTCCGACACCAGTCGGTGCCGGACGACGTCGACGCTGGTGAGCTCGGCAACGTAGATGTCGTCGATGTCATCGAGGATGTCCACGGCGGCCCGCAGCCCGGATCTGGCCCCGCCGGGCAGGTCGATCTGGGTGACGTCGCCGGTGACCACCATCTTGGAGCCGAAGCCCAGCCGGGTGAGGAACATCTTCATCTGTTCGGCGGTGGTGTTCTGCGCCTCGTCGAGAATGATGAACGCGTCATTGAGCGACCGGCCACGCATGTACGCCAGCGGCGCCACCTCAATGACTCCGGAGCTCATCAGCTTTCCGATCAGCTCGGGATCCATCATGTCGTGCAGCGCGTCGTAGAGCGGGCGCAGATACGGGTCGATCTTCTCGCTCAAGGTGCCGGGCAAAAACCCCAGGCTCTCACCGGCTTCCACCGCCGGACGGGTCAGGATGATGCGGGTGACCTGCTTGGCCTTCAGCGCGCTGACCGCCTTAGCCATCGCCAGATACGTCTTGCCGGTGCCGGCCGGGCCGATGCCGAACACGATGGTGTGGGCGTCGATGGCGTCGACGTAACGCTTCTGGTTGAGCGTCTTGGGCCGGATGGTCTTGCCGCGCCGCGACAAGATGTCCAGGCTGAGGACTTCGGCGGGCGACTCGTTGCCGGTGCCCACCAGCATCCCCACGCTGTGTCGCACCGCTTCGGGTGTCAGGGACTGCCCGCCGGCCACGATCTCCACCAGCTCGGAGAGCACGCGTTCGGCCAGGGCGACATCGGCCGGGGCTCCGGAGATGGTGACGGCATTGCCGCGCACATGCAGGTCGGCAGGCATCAGGCGTTCGATGGCGCGCAGGTTCTCATCTGCAGAACCCAGCAGGCCCACGACCAGGTCGGGTGGAACATCGATGCTGCTGCGAACCTGGGAGGCAGCGTTGGCGTCGCGGGGCGTCACGTGGGTTCTGATGCCTGCTTTCTGCGGATTGGCCAGCGTTTGGGTCAAAGTCTAGCGCCGGACTGCGACGCTCCCCAACGACGAGATGGACCAGGATCGACAAACTGCATGTTAGCATGCATGCATGCGCACGACAGTCGAGATCACCGACGACCAGCACCGCGCCCTGAGTGCCATCGCGCAACGCCGCGGAGTACGCGGCTTCTCCGTGCTGGTTCAGGAAGCACTGGAGGGATACCTGGCGAACCTGGACACCGGCGAGGTCGACCTGCTGCTCCAGCTGGAGGGCATGCTGAGCGACTCCGACGCCCAGGAGATGCGCTCACGCGTCGGCGACGTGAGAAGCACGTGGCGGGCCTCGTAGTCGTCGACACCGATCTGGTCATCGATTTTCTGCGCGGCAAGGGCGCCGGTGCGGTGTTAGTACGCGAGTTGATCATCGAGCATCGTTTCCGCATCACCGCGATCACCGCGTTCGAATTGCGGGTCGGCGCCGACTTCCTGGCCCGCCGCGACGCGATCCTCCGGCTAGGGCGGTCACGGACCTTCCCGCTCGACCCCGATTCCGCACTGCACGCTGGCGAGATCGCCGCAACGCTGCGGTCCGCCGGCGAGGATATCGGGATGGCGGACTGCCTGCAGGCAGGTATTTGCCTGAGGTACGCCCTGCCGCTCGCGACCCGAAACCGCAAACACTTCAGCCGAGTTGCGGGCTTGCGGCTTTTCGACGTCGACGCCTGACTCGACAGGGGCACGACGTGGCCGCCGACTCAGGTGAGCGGTTCGTTCAAGACGGGGTGATGTCGCGCACGCGAAACTGCCGGGTATGAGCGAGGAAACCTTCACCCCTGCCCTGGGCCGCTTGGCGCCGGCCCGCTTCTTCGACTACGTGGTGGCGTTGACGCGCGAGCGGCTGTGGCGGGGCCTGGCCGTCATGCATCTGGCGCCGCGTCCCGACGACGCGATCCTGGACGTGGGTTGCGGCACCGGTTCGTTGGCGCTGCTGGCCGCTCGGGTGGAGCCGCAGGCGAAGGTCGTGGGTCTGGACCCCGATCCGGAGGTCTTGGCGGTGGCGCGCGAAAAGGATGCCGACGGCCGGGTGCGTTGGCTGACGGGGATGGGCGACGACCTGGTGGCATCGGTGGGCGCGGAGTCGATGGACGGCGTGATGTCCAGTCTGGTGCTGCACCAATGTCCGATGGACGTCAAGCGCGCCATCCTGGCGTCGATGTTCGCGGTGCTGCGCCCGGGCGGGCGGCTGGTGATCGCCGACTTCGGGTGGCAGCGGACCCCGCTGATGCGCCTGGCGTTTCGGTTCGTCCAGTTCGCCGACGGCAAGACCGACACTCAGCCCAACGCCGATGGTGTTCTGCCGGAGCTGATTTCGGCCGCCGGCTTCACTGATGTTCGCGAAGCCGACGTGGTGGCCACCATCAACGGCACGATCTCGATCTATACCGCCCGCAAACGGTGATCACGTAAGGGCCTGCAGCACCACCGACGGCGTCAGGCCCATCATCTCCCGCATCTGTCGGGTGAAGTGGGCCTGGTCGGCAAAACCTGCGGCAATCGCGGCCTGCGCCAACGGCATACCCGACTGCAGGGCTTCGACGGCCCGACGCAGCCGTGACCACACCCGCCAGCGGGTGAGCGGCATCCCCAGTTCCCGGCGAGCCAGCGCGCGCAGGCGCTGCGGCGAGAGGCCGATCTCGGCAGCCAAGCTCGGCATCGCGATGTTGCTGCCGGCCAGCAGGGCCAGCGCCGTCACCAGGCGCGGATCCAGCTCCTCCGACTGTCCCCGGCAGGCGGCCGCGACATCGGGCTCGCGCAGTTCGCCCAGCTCGGGGGCGGTGGCGATCCCGGCGCCGTAGCGCCCGCGCAGCCGGTCGGCGAACAGACAGTGCGGCTCGATGAAGTAGGTGATCAAGTCGCGGATGGCCAGGATGCGGTGCGGCGCCATCGGCGAGACGACCAGCGCGGCGGCCTGATACTGCGTCCCGGCCGGGTCCACCATCGCCACGTCGCCTCGCCCGGCGACCACGATCTGGAAGGCGCCGTGGCGGTGAATCGGACCACCGCCGCCCACCGGGCCGCGATACACCGCGTAGCCGTCGCTGATGCTCAGCGACGGCACCGCACTCGCCGGGCTAGTCACTCCCCCAGCGTGGGGTCAGCACCCCGAGCGCGCCGAGCGCGACTGCCGCCGCGGTCGAGGTGCGCAGCACGGTCGGCCCCAGCCGGGTGGCGACCGCGCCGGCGCCAGTCAACGCCGCCAGCTCCGCCTCGGTGATCCCGCCTTCGGGCCCCACCACCAGGGCCAGTGCCGGCACGGTGGGCCGGACCGCGTCGGCCAGTGCGACGCCGGCCGCGTCGTGCAGTACCAGCACGGTTGTAGCCGCAGCCACCTGTTCGCGGACCCACACCACCAGCTCTGCGCCGGTCAGCGCCCCGTCCACCGGCGGAATGTGGGCCCGGCGAGACTGCCCGGCGGCCGCCCGGGCGACCGCCTGCCAGCGCCGCACTCCCTTGTCGGCGCGTGGGCCGTCCCAACGGGCCACGCACCGCTCGGCCTGCCAGGCCACGAAAGCGTCGGCCCCGGCCTCGGTGGCCAGCTCGATCGCCAGCTCGGAGCGTTCGGATTTGGGCAGCGCCTGCACCACGGTGACGGGCGGGGCGGCCGACGCGACCTGTCGTCGCTCCAGTACGCGCGCGGTCAGGCCATCGCGTGAGGCCTCCTCGACCTGGCATTGCGCCACCACCCCGGCACCATCACCGAGGGTCAGTTGCTCACCGGGCCGGATCCGGCGCACCGTCGCGGCATGGAACCCAGCGTCGCCGCCGAGTACGGCCAGCGCACCCACCCCGGGCAGCGCGTCGACGTAGAACAGGCCTGCCACCGCGGGCTCAGCGCCCGGTGAAGGTTTCGCGCAGTCGGCTGAACAGCCCGCCAGTGTTCGTCGTGTGTGCCGAGCGAACCTCGGCGGTCTCGCGGTCGCGGTGCTGTTTGAACTGGCGCAGCAGCTCGGTGTCATGGCTGTCGAGGCGCTCGGGAACCACCACCTCGATATGGGCGTGCAGGTCACCGCGCGCCCCGGTGCGCACCTGCGGCATGCCCTGGCCGCGCAGCACGATGGTCGCCCCCGGCTGGGTGCCGGCCGGGATGGTGATGTCGGTGGCACCGTCGAGGATCGCATCCACGGTCACGGTGGTGCCCAGCGCCGCGTCAACCATCGGCACGCAGATGTGGCAGTGCAGGTCGTCGCCGTCGCGGGCGAAGATGTCGTGGGGCTGTTCGTGTACCTCGACGTAGAGGTCACCGGCCGGTCCCCCACCCGGACCGACCTCACCCTGGGCGGCCAGCCGGACGCGCATGCCGTCGCCGACTCCGGCCGGGATCTTGACGCTGATCTCACGGCGCGAGCGCACCCGGCCGTCGCCGCCGCACTGGTGGCACGGGTCCGGGATCACCTCGCCGACGCCGCGGCAGGTCGGGCACGGCCGCGACGTCATGACCTGGCCCAGCAGCGAGCGCTGCATGCTCTGCACTTCGCCGCGCCCGTGGCAGGTGTCACACGTCATGGGGCGTGAGTCCCCGTTGGTGCCCCGGCCCTGGCAACGGTCGCACAGCACCGCGGTGTCGACCGTGACGCGCTTGGTCACCCCGGTTGCGCACTCGGTGAGGTCCAGGCGCATGCGCAGCAGCGAGTCCGAGCCCGGCCGGACCCGGCCGATCGGGCCGCGGGAGGCCGCACCGCCGCCGAAGAATGCTTCGAACACGTCGCCGAGGCCGCCGAAACCGCCACCGAAACCGCCGCCGAAGCCGTTGCCGGCACCGCCGCTTTCCAGCGGGTCGCCGCCGAGGTCGACGATGCGGCGCTTCTCCGGGTCGGACAGCACCTCGTAGGCGGCGCTGATCTCCTTGAACTTGGCCTGCGCCGCTTCGTCGGGGTTGACGTCGGGGTGGTAGGTGCGCGCCAGCTTGCGGTAGGCGCGCTTGAGCTCGGTGTCGGTGGCGTCCTTATCGACGCCCAACAAGCCGTAATAGTCGCGTGCCACGCCTGACCCTTCCCAACTTCTGCCAGCCGGAGATTTAGCGGGCCCCGAGCACTTCACCGATGTACATAGCAACCGCTGCAACACTGGCGATAGTTCCCGGATAGTCCATCCGGGTGGGACCCAGCACCCCCATACCCCCGTACACGGTGCCCTGTGACCCGTAAGCGGTGGACACCATCGAGGCGCCGGCCATCTCCTGCGCCTCGGTCTCGTGACCGATGCGCACCGTGACTTTACCGGCTTCCTGCTGCACGGCGAGCAGCCGCAGCACCACAACCTGCTCTTCGAGAACTTCCAGCACCGACCGCAGCGAACTGCCGAAGTCGGCGGCATTGCGGGTCAGGTTGGCGGTACCACCCAGCAGCAGGCGCTCCTCGCGGTGCTCGACCAACGATTCCAGCAGCACGGTCGCCGAGCGCCCCACCGCGTTGGCCAGGCCGGGAGAAAGCCCGCTGCGCCCATCTAGGTGCCCGGCGAGTTCGGCGACGGCGGTGGAGGCCGCCGAGATCCGCTTGCCCTCCAGCGCGGCGCCGAGGATCTCCCGCAGCTGGCTGAGCTGGTGGTCGTCGATGGGCTCGCCCAACTCGACGATGCGCTGATCGACCCGGCCGGAGTCGGTGATGACCACCAACAGCAGCCGCGCCGGGGTCAGTGCAATCACCTCGAGGTGGCGCACCGTCGACACCGACAGGGTCGGGTACTGTACGACGGCCACCTGGCGGGTCAGCTGGGCCAGGGTGCGCACCGCGCGGCGCAGCACGTCGTCCAGGTCGACACCGGAGTCCAGGAACGACAGGATCGCCCGGCGCTCCGCGGACGAGAGCGGCTTGACGTCGTCGATCCGGTCGACGAACTCCCGGTAGCCCTTCTCGGTGGGCACCCGCCCGGAGCTGGTGTGCGGCTGGGCGATGTACCCCTCGGCCTCCAGTACCGCCATGTCGTTGCGAACGGTGGCCGGGGAAACCCCCAGGTTGTGCCGTTCGACCAGGGCTTTGGAGCCGATCGGCTCCTTGGTGGCGACGAAGTCCGCGACGATGGCACGCAGTACCTCGAAGCGGCGATCATCAGCCACGCCCATGGGTGCTCACCTCCTGCTCCGAACAGCTACGGCCGTCCTCGATTTTACGGTGAAGCCGCCAACAGCCGGTGCTCGATGCTGTGCACGATGCCAGGCTCGCGGTCTCGCACCAAACAGGCGACGTCGACGAAGCGTGCGACGAGTGGCGACGGCTCGTCGTCGATCCAGCCCACCGCGATCGCCGAGCCGGGCCAGTCGTCGATCGGCAGGAACCGGACACCCGTCGCCGGCATGAAGTGCGCGGCCGCCGCGCTGGTGACCGCGATGGCCGCCCCGGCGGCGACCACCTGTGCTTCCTCGGTGATCGAATCGGCACGCACCACGTCGATGATCGTCGCATCGGTCCGCGCCGCGGCCAGGCTCCAGAAGGCGTGATGGGCTTCGTCGACGCTGGACGACTGGGTGATCGGGTCGTCGAGAAGGTCCCGCACCGACACCGACGTCCGTCCGGCGTGGCGGTGCGAGGCCGACACCATGGCGACGACGGGATCCACCGCCAGGATCTCGGTTGTGATGTTCGGTGTGCTCTGCGGCAGCCGCAGGAACGCCACGTCGGTGGCCCGCGACGCCAACCCGGCCGACGGATCGCTGACCTGGAATTCCCGCATCTCGATGGTGACGTCGGGGTGGCGTTCGCGGAACTCGGCAATGATCGGTGCGGTCAGTTCGAGCGCGGCGCCCGGCACGTAACCCAGCCGCAGCGTGCCGACGACCCCGCGGGCCGCTTGCTCCGCGGCGGCGGCGGCGCTGTCCAGCGCGGCCAAGACGGCGCGTGCTCCCGCCAGGAAGACTTCGCCGGCGGGCGTCAGCGTCACGTTGCGGGTGGTCCGTTCGAACAGCTTGACGCCGAGTTCGTCTTCGAGGTCTTTGATCTGGCGGCTCAGTGCCTGCTGCGCCAGGTAGACACGCGCTGCCGCCCGACTGAAGTGCAGTTCTTCAGCAGCCACCACGAAGTGGCGCAGCTTTCGCGTGTTGATGTCGATGGTGCCCGATCTTAAGGCACCACGTGGTGGTCGAGCGGTCCATCGAGTGCACCCACGGAGACCGCCTTCAAGTCGACTCCCGATCGACCGAGTCTGCGCGCACCGGTGATCAAAGCGTCGATGACGCGGGCTGCCTCGAGGTAGCCGAGACCGTCCGGGGGGTGCACGTTGGACACGCAGTTGCGTTCGGCGTCGGTGCGTCCCGGCCGCGGCAGGTGCGTCAGGTACAGCCCGAGGCTGGCGGCCACCGACAATCCCGGTCGCTCACCGATCAGCACCACCACGGTCTGGACGCCCATCGCCGCGCCGATGTGGTCACCGAGCGCCACCCGGGCTCCGGTGGCGATCACCGGAGCGGCGATCGTGCGGTGAGCGCCCACCACCTCGGTCAGCGCGCGCAGCAACGGAACACCGTGTTCGGTCAGCGCCGCCGGGGACAGTCCATCGCACAGTACGAAGCCCACCTGCGCTGGACTGCAAGGGATTTCGCTTAAATCATCGGGCAGGCGACCAAGGTCGGGGCGGCGCAGATATTCCTCGCGGCTGCTCGCTCGGCTGGTGACCGCCACGGGTTCACCGAGTCCCACCGCGGTCACCTGCTGCGCCAGGTGCTCGATGTCGAATGGTTGGCGCACCGCGTCGCGGGCCAGGGCATGCGCCGCCCGGAACTCCAGGACGCTGCGGGTCGGCTGGGCGTCGCCGGAGCGGCCGAGACCGATCCGCGCCTGGGTGTGGCGGCGCAGGTCCTGCCAGATGTCGCGAGAGCCCGAACCGGACGGCGGCGGCTGCGCCAGGCTCATGCCGGCGCCGCCAGTGAACGCAACGGTGAGCGCTCCACCGCGCTGGGAAGCACCCGGCCGGACTCGTCGGCGATACCGATCCCCTGCAGCCAGGCCTCGAACTCGGGGGCTGGACGCAGGCTCAGCACTCGGCGGGCGTAGAGCGCGTCGTGGAAGGACATGCTCTGGTAGCCGAGCATCACATCGTCGGCTCCGGGCACGGTGATGACGAAGTTGCAGCCGGCGACGCCGAGCAGCGTGAGCAAGGTGTCCACGTCGTCCTGGTCGGCTTCGGCGTGATTGGTGTAGCAGACATCGACACCCATCGGCAGGCCGAGCAGCTTGCCGCAGAAGTGGTCCTCAAGCCCGGCCCGGGCGATCTGCTTGCCGTCGTAGAGGTATTCGGGTCCGATGAACCCGACCACGGTGTTGACCAGCAGCGGCGAGAACTCGCGGGCCACCGCGTAGGCCCGGGCCTCCAGGGTCTGCTGATCGACCGGCCGGCCTCCGCCGCCCAGGTGGGCGTGCGCGCTCAGTGCCGAGCCCTGGCCGGTTTCGAAGTACATGACGTTGTCCCCGACCGTCCCGCGCTGCAGCGACAGCCCGGCCTCGTGGGCGGTACGCAGCAGGTCGAGGCTCACGCCGAAGCTGCGGTTGGCCCCCTCGGTGCCGGCGATCGACTGGAACACCAGGTCGACCGGGACGCCTTGCTCGATCAGCTCGATGGTGGTGGTCACGTGCGAGAGCACGCAGGACTGGGTCGGGATCTGGTAGCGCAGCCGGATGTCGTCGAGCAGGTACAGCAGATCGGCGGTGGCCCGCGGTGAGTCGGTGGCCGGGTTGATGCCGATCACCGCGTCGCCGCAGCCGTGCAGCAGCCCGTCGAGAGTGGCCGCGGCGACACCGCGAGGGTCGTCGGTCGGATGGTTGGGCTGCAGCCGGGTGGCCAGGCGGCCCGGCAGGCCCAGCGTGGTGCGAAAAGCGCTGGTGACCGAGACCGATCGTGCCACCGCGATCAGGTCCTGGTTGCGCATGAGCTTGCTGACCGCGGCCACCATCTCGGGGGTCAGCCCGGGCCCGACGCGACGCAGGGTCTCGGCCGCCGTCGGCGTCGCCGCCACCTCCAGCAGCCAGTCCCGCAGACCGCCGACGGTCAGATGCGAAATCGCCCGGTAGCCGTCGCGGTCGTGGCGATCGATGATCAGCCGGGTGACCTCGTCGGTCTCGTAGGGCACCACGAGGTCACGCAGAAACGTGTCGAGCTCGACCTCGGCCAGTGCCCACTGCGCCGCGGCCCGTTCGGCGTCGCTGGCGGCGGCACAGCCGGCCAGTTCGTCACCGGATCGCCGCGGGGTGGCCTTGGCCAGCAGGTCGATCAGCCCGTCGAACTGGTAGGTGGTGCCGGCCAGCGTCTGCGTGTAGGTGGTCACCGCAGGCCCCTTCCGCTCAGCCGGGTCGGATGATCGAGTCGACGGCGGCACGCGTGTGTGACGAGGAAATGCCATCGCGCGCCGATTTGAGTCGCGGGCGAAGAAATGCATCCCGCGGCCACCAGTTTTGCATATCGGCGACGTGATTCCATAATTCGCGCATTTCGCCGGTGGCGCGAAAACCTCAACTCGGTGGTAATGTCGCCCGCTTGTGGGAATTGCAGCAGCAATCAATGATGATCTGACCCTGGCACTCAAGCTGGCGGACCTGGCCGACGCCATGACGATGGACCGGTTCGGCGCACTGGACCTGCGGGTCGATACGAAGCCGGACCTCACTCCGGTCACCGACGCCGACCGCGCGGTCGAGGTCGCACTGCGCGAGGCCCTGGCCCGCGATCGGCCCGATGATGATGTGTTGGGTGAGGAGTTCGGCGGCAGTGCGACCTTCAGCGGCCGCCAGTGGGTCATCGATCCGATCGACGGAACCAAGAACTTCGTGCGCGGTGTGCCGGTGTGGGCCACCTTGATCGCCCTGCTCGACGACGGCGTTCCGCGCGTCGGCGCGATCAGCGCCCCCGCGTTGAGCAGGCGGTGGTGGGCCGGCGATGGCCTGGGCGCATTCGCGACGTTCGGCGGGGCGGCGCCACGACGGCTTTCGGTCTCCGCGGTGGCCGACTTGGGTTCGGCGAGCCTGTCGTTCGCCGGACTGACCCAGTGGGCGCACCTGGGACTGCGACAGCGCTTCCTGGATCTGACCGACAGCGTATGGCGAACGCGCAGCTACGGCGACTTCTGGGCCCACTGCCTGCTTGCCGAGGGCGCACTGGACATCGTTGTCGAGCCCTCGTTGTCGCTGTGGGACATGGCGGCACTGGACATCCTGGTCCGCGAGGCGGGTGGGACGTTCACCGACCTCAGCGGCACCGCCGGCCCGCACGGCGGCAGCGCGGTGGCTACCAACGCCCTGCTGCACGCCGCGGTGTTGGACAGCCTGGGCGTGGCCTAGCACCTTCCCGGCGGCCAGCAGATTAACAACAAAAATCCGTCAATCGTGTCGTTTTTTGGTGTTGGAATTCTCCCCAGCAATTTGACATTATTGGCCAGCGGCCATTGAACAAATGGCGCGGAAATTCTTAGCGCCCCACCCGCAGCCGATATTCGGACGTGCAGGAGATCATGAATTCGGGTATTTCACTGCGGGGCCACGGTGGATCAGCCGGCGTGATGGCGGCGGAGTGGGCGCGACGCGATGTGACGCCGTGTCGGTCGACCATGGTTAGCTCAGCTATTGCGCGTGCGAACAACAACACGATGATTCCTTGGGGTTTCTGACCCGGAGGGATCCTCAAGATGGAGGATCTGCTCTCACCATGTCCGACTTTCCTTACACGGACCGCTACACCGTCAACCGCACGCTGCCCGAGCAGGGCCGGCCGCGCGACGAAGTGCTCGCGGAGCTGCGTGACATGGCGCAGGCCGAGGACCCCACCTGGGAAACCGGCAAGGTGTCCGGGACCATGTACTGCGGTGACCACGAGCACTACCGCTTCCTTGATGAGGCATTCGGACTGTTCGCCCATGTGAACGTGCTCCAGCGCGACATCTGCCCGTCGGCGACCAAGTTCGAGGGCGAAGTCATCGCGATGGCACTGGACCTGATGCACGCCGAGGCCATCACCGACACCGAGCCGGTCGGCATGGTCACCACCGGTGGCACCGGCAGCATCATTCACGCACTGCTGGCCTACCGTGAGCACGCCGCCAAGCATCGAGGCATCACCAGGCCCAATTTCATCAAGCCCGAAACCGGTCACCCGGCCTTCGACAAGGGCTGTCACCTGTTCGGCATCGAGCTTCGCAAGGCGCCCGTCGACCCGCAGACCGCTCAGGTCGATGTCGAGTGGGTGGCGAACAACATCGACGAGAACACCATCGCGATCATGGGCTCGGCCTGCAATTACGGCTACGGCACCGTCGACCCGATCCCGGAGTTGGGACAGTTGGCCGTAGCGCGCGGGGTGGGCTTGCACGTCGACGGCTGCCTCGGCGGTTTCGTCCTGCCGTTCGCGAACGAGTTGGGTTATGACGTACCAGTTTTCGACTTCCGGGTGCCCGGTGTCACCAGCATCTCGGCAGACAACCACAAGTACGGCTACGCGCTCAAAGGTGCTTCGACGCTGCTGTTCCGCGACAAGGCGTACCGCAATGCGCAGTACTTCTTCCTGCCGGATTGGACCGGCGGCAAGTACATGTCCCCGGGCATCGAAGGCTCCCGGTCGGGCGGGCTGATCGCCGCCGCGTGGGCGTCGATGGTGCAGCTGGGCCGCGAGGGCTACCTGCGCTACGCCAAGGCGATCCTGGAGACGGCGTCGGCGATGCAGGATGTGGTGCGCAGCCATCCCGAACTGACGATCATCGGTTCGCCCACATTCTGTTTCAGCTTCCGCTCCGACGAGTTCGACATCTACCACGTCGCCGACGCCATGAAGCCCAGGGGCTGGCGGTTCAACGGCCAGCAATACCCCAACGCCATCCACATGGCGGTCACCCGGCCGCAGACCCAACCCGGTGTCGTCGAGGCATTCACCGCCGATCTCGATGACGCGATCGAGTACGCCAAGAAGAAGACCGCCGCCGGTGAGGCACCGATCAGCGCCGCGGTCTATGGCGGCGTTCCCGGCGGAATGACCGATGAGGCGGCTCAGTTCATCGAAGGGTTCATGGAGCACATCCTGGACACCCAGCAGTCCTTGCCGCCCCTATGAGCAGTGCGGAGCGCGTCGATCGCGTCGTTCTGGCCGTCGACCTGGGCACTGGCGGCCCCAAAGTCGGCTTCGTGTCCTTGGAGGGCACCGTGCTGTGGTCGGACCTCATCGCGGTCTCGACCGAGTACGGTCCGGACGGAGCCGCCATCCAGGACGCCGGCCTGTGGTGGGAGATCATCCGCGACGCCACCAAACGCGGGCTGGCCGAGAGCGGCATCCGCGGCGAGCAGGTGGCCGGGGTGTCGATCACCGGGCAGTGGGCCAGCACCGTCCCGGTCGACGCCGCGGGACGTCCGGTGGGCCCGTGCGTGATGTGGATGGACACCCGCGGTGCGCCCCACAGCCGCAAGGCATTCGGCGGCCGTATCGCCGGATACCGGCCGCGGGTCCTGCTCAGCTGGCTTCGTCGCAATGGCGGCATCCCCTCGCCCAGCGGGGACGATCCGGTCGGGCACATGCTGCACCTGCAGCACGGCGACCCAGCTGTCTTCGCGGCAACCCGCTGGCTCCTGGAGCCGGTCGACTACCTCGGCATGTGTTTCACCGGACGGGCGGCGGCATCGCGGGCCTCGATGATGGGCAGCTGGCTCACCAACAACCGCAACCTGGACGTGCTCGACTACGACGACGTGCTGGTGCGCCTGGCCGGTGTCGATCGGGCGAAACTGCCGCCGCTGGTGCCGACCGGTTCGATCATCGGTCCGGTGGCACCGGCGGTCGCCGCCGAACTCGGCATATCGCCTGCGGCCCAGGTGGTCACCGGCACCCCGGATCTGCACAGCGCAGCGGTGGGTTCGGGTGCGGTGCGCCAAGGTGAGCTGCACCTGACCATCTCCACCACGTCGTGGATCAGCTGCCCGGTGGCGTTCAAGAAGACCGATGCGTTCCACCAGTTGGCCACCGTTGCGGGCCTCGACCCGACGTCCTACCTCGTGGTCAACAATCAGGACACCGCTGGCCGAGCGCTGCAATGGCTGCGCGACACCGTATTCGACGATCTGGACTACGACGCGCTGACCGCAGTGGCGGCGGACGCACCGGCCGGCTCGAACGGGGTGATCTTCACGCCCTGGCTCAAAGGCGAGCACTCCCCCGTCGATGACCGCCGTGCCCGCGGCGGTTTCCACAACCTGTCGCTGGCCACCACCCGCGCCGATCTGGTTCGTGCGGTGCTCGAAGGGGTCGCCTACAACAGCCGCTGGCTGCTCGAGTGCGTGAATCGGTTCACCCCCAACGCCGGACCGATCCGGATCGTCGGCGGCGGGGCACGCTCGGACCTGTGGTGCCAGATCATCGCCGACGTCACCGGCCGTACCTGCGAGCGGGTGGCCGATCCGTTGAACGCCCAGTTGCGGGGCGCGGCGCTGTTCGCCGGGATCGGGATGGGCGAGTTGGATCGCGACGCATTACGCGACCTGATCCCGCTCGACGGCGTATTCGAGCCGGTGGCCGCCAATCACGCGGTCTACGACCGGCTCTTCGCCGAGTTCCCCGGGCTCTACACGGCGCAGAAGGGCATGTTCGGCCGCCTCAACCGCTGACCCACGTGTGCCGCGAGCCCGGGAAACCCGACGCTACCGCTAGTGGGCGGCGAGGATCTGCATCAGTTGCATCGCCGAGTCCTGCGACAGCACCCAGCTGCCCTGGTCCACGAGTTGAAGCGGCACGGTCTGCGGCGCCGGCGACTTAGGACCGGTAATCGTCACGTTGGCAAGTGCCTTGCCGTCGCCGGTAGACACGACGTTGAGCACGTCGAAGTTGTAGGGCAGCTCTCCGTCGCGGTAGGCCCTGCGCAGCTCGCTGTCGAGTCCATGACCCTCGTGCTGCGTGATGCCGTTCTCGACCAGATCACCCTTCTCCTTGTAGCCGATGCCGGCGTCGCTGAGCCTGTCGAGCATGCCCGCCACTTCACCGGTGGTGGGCAGCGGAGCTCCCTGGGCCGGAGGCGCCGGCGCAGGAGCCGGTGCCGGGTCCAGCGGCAGCGGCGCACCGGCCACGGAGTCCTGCGGCGCGGCCGGCTCTGCAGAGGCAATGCCTCCCCCGGACAGCCCGATCACAGTCAGCGCCGCAGCGCCCAGGAGTAGAAGTTTTCCAGTCACGGTTCCCCCTTCGAACGACGGATATCGGAGCCAGGTTACCCCTGTTCGGCCGCCATGGCATCACGAAGACTCTTGGGCCGCAGGTCGTTCCAATGCTGCTCGACGTACTCCACACAGGCGGCGCGGTCGGCACCTTGTTCACCTCCGTAGACCACACGCCACCCGGCCGGAACATTGGCGAATGTGGGCCACAGGCTGTACTGCTCTTCGTCGTTGACCAGCACGTAGAAACTGCCGCTTTCGTCGTCAAAGGGATTGGTGCTCATCGGATCTCCTCGGTATCGGTGGCGCAGCGGAAAGGTGGGCGCCCAGGACCCGGTCGGACAGCAGTCCCAGACAACTCAGGTTGGGAAAACCGGGTCCCTGGGTGAGACCTGCCAAGTTGGGTAGAAAAAGCTTCGGGGCCACCTCTGTGACAGCCAGGTCGTGCCCGATCGCCTCGGCCAGCCGGTCACCGGAGAGCGGCCCGCCCAGGCCCAGCTCCAGCAGGTCCAAGGTGTCCTGGCCGAACAGCGATACGAACCACAGCGGGTCGGCACCGGAGCCGTCGATGACCAGATCGAAACCGTGCACGGTCTCGAAGTTCTCACCGCCGCGGTTGGTGCTCAGTGTCAGTCGGATTCGGCCGTCGCGGGCCACCGCGTGCGCCACCCGGCCCCGCAGGTGGCGGATCCGGTCGTCGGCCAGCAGCGCGTCCTGCACCCGCGCCGAGAACACCCCACGGTCGGTGCGGGCCAGCGCATCTCGCCGCTCGGCCAAAGTCAGCGCGGTCCAGTCGATGGGATCGGAGAACAGCGCGTTCTCGAAGAAGCCCTCCCCACGGGTGAACAGCGTCACCTGTGGGGAAATCACGGTGATCGTCGAAACCCGGTGCCGGAACAGCTCATTGAGCATCGATGCGGCGGTCTCGCCGCCGCCGATAACGGCGACGCGCTCGGCGCTGATCCGGTCGGCCGCAGCCCGGTGCCAGAACTGCGCGATCGAGAGCACTAACGGGTTGCCGGGCAGGATCGACTTCTCGGCCTGGCCCGGACCGGTGATCATCACTGCGTCTGCGGCGACCGTAGTCTCCCGGGAGGCCTCCCTCGTGTGCAGCACCCAACCGGCGCCGTTCACCCCCAGCCGCTCTACCTCACCGGGGATCACCTTGAGCTGCACCGCGTCGGCCACCCAGCGCAGGTACTGGCTCCACCGCAGGTGGGTGGGGGCCGGCCGGCCCCGGTCGACCCACTCGGCGAACTGTCCGGTGGCGATCAGATAGGACTGCCAGCCGTAGCGCGTCATTCGCTCGTCGAGTTCGGCGTTGCGGCCGGCAACCAGGGCCGAGCGGTACGGGAAGCCGACGTCCTTCTCCGGGCTGGTGCCCAGCCGGTGCGCGCCGTCGGTCCAGCCGCCGGAGGCGCGCCAGTTGGCGGCGACCTCGGTGCGTTCGACGGCGACCACGTCCGGTGCGGCGACGCCCATCTCGCGCAGCACCGCGGCCTTCGCGGCCACCGCGACCGCCTTGGCCCCGGCGCCCACCACCGCAAGTGTGCTCATCGCAGTTCCTCCACCAGGTCGCCCAGGCTGTCGGCGAACAGCTCTTGCAGCTGCCCGATCTCGGCGTCGCCGAGGATATCGGGCAGCGTGCGCCACTGGGTCATCAACGCCTGTCCCGCCCCGAGGTCGGCCACCGCGGCAAAGATGCTCAGCTCGTGGCGTACCGCCTGGCCGGGTTCGGGCACCGACGGCAACCCGGCGATCAGGTCTGGCGCCACGGCCGGCCCACCCCCGGCCCGGTCGACCCGGCCCAGGTAGTTCAGCAGCAACTGCGGACCCGGCTGGGCTGCCAGCCGGTCGGCGGTGTCGGCACGCAGGTAGGCCAGCAGCCCGTAGTCGATTCCGCCGCCCGGAATGTCGGCCAGTGCGCGCGCCACGCCGGCCGGGTCGGCCTGGGCCACCCGCAGCGGATAGATCGCGGACAGCAGACCGGCGATGTCGGCGGTGTCGACACCGGTCACAACCTCCTCGGCACGCCCGTGGGTCTCCAAGGCCAGCAGCGGTGTCGCGCCGGCCTGCCCGCGGCCGGCCCGCCAGGCGGTGACCATCCGCGCGGTCGCCGCAACCAGCAGGTCATGCATCGGAACCGGCAAGGCCAACAGCGCAGCGGTCAACATCGCGTCGGCGACGGTCACCGACACCGTGAGATCACCGGCGCGATCGCGCTGCGGGTCGACCCGCCGAGCACCCAGATCCGGATCCTCGCCGGCCAGCTGGGCGGCCCAGAAGTCCACGGTGTCCAGGCTGTGCGCACGCTCGTGCAGCGCGGTCGCCCAACGCCGGTAACCGCTGCGCTCCGGCAGCGGATCCGCCCCGGCCATTGCGGCATGCAGTTCACCGAGGATCACCTGCCACGACACCGGGTCCAGTGCCAGCACATGCCCGCACAGCATCAACACTCCCGCGCCGTCGGGCGCGCGCAGCCACACCGCCCGCAGCATGACTCCGTTCGCCGGATCCAGGCTCTCCAACAGTCGGGTGCCGTGCTCGGTGACCGCCGAAAGGTCGGCCGCCTCGACCGTGACCTCGGTCAGGACGTCGACGGGCTCGGTCGGATGCAGCGTCAGGTCGGCCGGGTCGAGTCGGGCATGCAACAGCGGGTGCGCGGCGACGATCGCGGCCAGGGCAGCGCGCAGCTGCTCCGGTTCGGTGTCGTCGGGCAGCCGGATCGCTTCGACCTGCCCCAGTCGGCGGGGGCTGCCGTATTGGTAGAGCCAGCGGCCGGCCGGCAGCAGCGGAATCGGCCCGTCGGCCGCCTGCGACCCGTCGCGCTGCACCGCCTCGCCGGCTTCGGCGACTTCCCTGTCCAAAGCGGCAGCCACGTCCCGAATCGTGTTGCAGCTCAAGATGGTCCGCGGACGCAACGGCAAGCCGCGCCGGCGGGCCGCCCGCACCATCGACAGCGCAACGATGCTGTCCAAACCCAGCTCACGCAGATCGGTCTCGACCCCCGGCGCGACGGTTTCCGCCCCCGCGGCGCCCTCCGGGCCGGCGAACACCTCGGCGAGCAGCTCCACCAGAACCCGTTCGGTGTCGGTGGCCGCCGCTATGCCGCAGCCGAGCGGATCGGACTGCGCCAGCAGTGCCGCCAACGTCTCGGTGTCCAGCTTTCCGTTGGAGGTCAACGGCATCGATTCCACCGCGGTGATCCGGGCAGGTATCAGGTAGGACGGCAGCCGGGTGCCGATCTCGGCGCGCACCCGGGTGGTGTCCACCTGCGCGCCGGTGACGAAACCGGCCAGTTGGGTTCCGGCCGGCCCTTGCACGGGCAGCACCGCGGCGGCGGTCACCCCGGTCGCGGCGGCCAGTGCCGCCTCGACCTCAGCGATCTCGACCCGGTAGCCGCGCACCTTGACCTGGTCGTCGGCCCGGCCGAGGTAGACCAGGCGGCCATCGGTCCGGCGCCGGACCAGATCCCCGGTGCGATACATCCGGCCGCCGGTGCGAAACGGGTCGGCGATGTAGCGGGCCGCAGTCGCCGCGGCGCGGCCCAGATAGCCGCGGGTGACCTGCGCGCCAGCCAAGTACAGCTCGCCGGCCACCCCGTCGGGCACTTCGCGCAGCGCCGAGTCCAGTACGTGGGCGCTCATGCCCCGCACCGCTTCTCCGATCACCGGAACATCGGTGTCGGCGACGTTGGCGACGACGGCTTCCACGGTGGTTTCGGTGGGTCCGTAGCAGTTGTGGACCGCCGTCGAGGTCGCCGCCCGCAGTCTCGCCCAGGTGTGCGGGGCAATGGCCTCGCCGCCGAGCGCCAGCACCGTGAGGCGGTGATCGGAGCCGGCATCAAGCAGGCCGGCGTCGAACAGTTGGGTGAACATCGACGGTGAGGTGTCGATCATGTCCAGTCGGTGGCGGCGGATGCCGTCGATGATCGCCTCGGCGTCGCGCATCTCGTCGGCGGAGAACAGGTGCACGGTCTGCCCGCCCAGCAGGCCGACCAGCGGCTGCCAGCTCGCGTCGAAACTCAGTGACCAGGCGTGCGCGACGCGCAGTGCCCGGCCCAGGCGCGCCACGGCGGGCTCGTACATGCGTTGCTGGTGGTCGGCAAAGTACGACGCCAGCGCGCGGTGGGTGCCGACGACGCCCTTGGGTTCTCCGGTGGATCCGGAGGTGAAGATCACGTAGGCGGCCGAGTCGGGGTGGATCGCGGTCGGAGTCGCGGTCTGCCCGGCATCTTCGGAACGCAGCTCGGCGAGCAGTTCGACCGTCAGTGTCAGCTTCGGACCGGCTTGGCGCAGAATCGATTCGATGCGCACGTCGGGCAGGCTGATGTCGACGGGAACGTAGGCCGCCCCGGCCTGCAGCACCGCCAGGATCGCGAGGACCGAATCCAGTGAGCGAGGCAGCGCTATCGCGACCCGGTCTTCGGGACCGATCCCCCGCCCGGCCAATGCCCTTGCCAGTTCGGCAGATTCGGCCGCCAGTTCGGCGTAGGTCAGGCTGCGGTCCTCGCCGGACAGCGCCGGACTGTCCGGGTGCGCCGCGGCGGCCGCGGCGAACAGCGCGGGCACCGAAGTCGCCGGGTCTATGCGGGGCGACACCGGGTCGACTCCGCGTACCCGCTCGGCGGGCAGCAGCACATCCAGATCGGCTATCTGGGGCCGCGCCGGGTCGGCCAGCTGGCGCAGCACCTGCAGCAGCCGCTGCCCCAGATCTGGAATCGACAGCTCCCCCAGTGCAGCTGGGATCGCCTCAAGCAGCACGGTGAGCCGGCCGTCGCGGGGCGGGTAGCTGACCAGGGTCAGGGGATAGTGCGTGAGGCTTTCCACCGTGACCGGGATGAAGCGCACCCCGTCATCGGTGGTGACCCCGGCTGACGCCGAGCCGATGGGCGCATTCTCGAATACCAGCAGGGTGTCGAACACCGCGTTGGTGCTGGCCCGCTGCACCGTCGACAGACTCAGGTACCCCAGGTCGCGCATGGCAGCGGTATCGCGTTGCAGCGCTTGGCAGGTGGCGACCACCTCGGCGCGCGGCGGTGTCGACGCGGCCACCGGGACGGTGTTGATGAACAGGCCGACCATGGTCTCGACGCCGGTGAGCTGTTGCGGGCGGCCCGACACCACCGCGCCGAACGCCACGTCGGTCCGGTCGGTGAGCCGGCCGAGCAGCACCGCCCAGGCGAACTGCAGCACCGTGTTCAGCGTCAGCCCGTGCCGGCGGGCCCACTCGGTCACACGGGCGGTGGCGTCGCTGTCCAGCGCGACCTCGTGGGTCTGCGGGACGGCGCTGCCCACCGCGGCTCGCGCACCGCCGGCCAGCATGGTCGGGGCGCGCAGCGGGGCCAGGTAGTCGCGCCACCGTTGTGTCGCGGCGGCAGTGTCTTGGTTTGTCAGCCAGCCGATGTAGTCGCGGTAGGGGCGCGGCGCAGGCAGCGGGTCGACGCCGCCGGCGCGATAGATCGCCACCATTTCGTCGAAGAACACCGCCATCGACCACCCGTCAAGCAACAGGTGGTGCACGGTCAGGATCAGCCGGTACTGCTCGGGGGCGGACCGGGCCAGCACGAAGCGCAGCAACGGTCCGCGGGCCAAGTCGAAGTTCGTGGTGCGTTCGATGCGCGCGATCTCATCGAATTCGCTTGGCGCAGCGTTGATCTCCCGCCACGGAAGAACCGCTGTCGCCGGGATGATCTGCACCGGGTGCGGCAGGTCGACGTCCCAGAACGAGGCCCGCAGGTTCGCATGCCGGGCCAGCATCGCCTCGGCACTGCGGCGCAACAGCCCGGGGTCGACGGCGCCGACGATGTCGATGACGAACTGCACGGTATAGACGTCGACACCGTCGGCCCCGTCATCGGTGGCGAGTGTGGCCAGCGAGAACAATCCCTGCTGCAGCGGCGAGAGCGCTAGCACATCCTCGATCGCCGGGGCCACCCGTTGGGAGGTCTCGGTCACGGCGAATCACCCCATGCCGCGGTCAGATCGGCCAGGGCGTCGCTGCTCAGACCCGAGACGCTCATCGGTTCAAACGCCGTGTCGGCGGCCTCCGGGGTGCCACCGGCAGCAGCGTGAAGGTCGACAGCGGCGGCCAGTTCGGCGAAGGTCGGGTGCTCGAAGATCATCCGCGGGTCGACGTCCAGCCCCGCGGCGCGCGCCCGCGCCGCCAGCTGCACCGACAGGATGCTGTCGCCGCCGAGTTCGAAGAAGCCGTCGCTGCGCCCGATCGCCGCGACACCCAATAGTTCGGCGCAGATTCCGACCAGGGTCTGTTCGGTGGCGGTGACCGGTGGGTCCGATTCCCCGCGGGTGGCCACTGCCGGCTGCGGTAGCGCGGGCCGGTTCAGCTTCCCGGAGTCCGTCAACGGCATGGCGTCGAGCACCGTCAGCGATGACGGGACCATGTAGCCGGGCAGCGTCGCGGCGACGGCCGCACGCACCGAAGCGATGAACTCCGCCGCGTCGGCGACCGGGGCGGCTGGGACCAGGTAGCCGGCCAGCGTGGTGACACCGCGCTGCTCCCAGGTGCGGGCAGCGGCGGTCGCCACTCCCGGTGCGCCGCGCAATGCGGCCTCGACCTCGGCCAGCTCCACCCGGAATCCACGCACCTTGACCTGGTGGTCGGTGCGGCCAACAAACTCCAATACCCCGTCGACGGTCCACCGGGCCCGGTCGCCACTGCGGTAGAGCCGGTCGCCCGAAACGTTGGCGAAGGGGTTGGCGACGAAGCGGGTCGAGGTCAGTCCCGGCCGCTTCCAGTAGCCGCGGACGATCTGCGGGCCCGCGTAGTAGACCTCGCCGACCACCCCGGGCGGCACCGGCTGCAGTGCGTCGTCGAGCAGGTAGGCCTGCGACCCGGGTGTGGGTCGGCCCAGTTTCGGTGTGGGCGGCTCGAGTTCACCGCGCACCACTGCACCCGAGGTTTCGGTGGCACCGAAGTTGTTGAGCAGTTGAGCGTTCGGATCCAGTGCCCCGCCGAGCCGGGCCAGCAGGTCCGCCGAGACGGGTTCACCGCTGCACACCAGGCGGCGCAGGCCGCGCAGCGAGTTGTCGGAATCGGCCAGCACCGAGATCAGGCTGGCCACCGCGGTCACTTGAGCCACCCGCTCGTCCACGATCAGCCGTGCCAATGCTTCGGGGTTACGGAACTCGTTGTCGTCGGCCAGAATCAGCGTCGCCCCGGCGGCCAGCCCGGCCAGCATCTCCATGCCGCCTTCCAGGAAGGTCATCGACGACTGGGCCAGCCGGATGTCGTCACCGCCGACCGGGTAGTGGGCGATCTGCCAGTTCAGCCGTGCGCTCATCGACCGGTGGGTGCCCAGCACGCCCTTGGGCGTACCGGTGGAGCCGGAGGTGAATACCAGATACATCGGGTCGTCGGGGTGCGGCACCGGAAGATCCACCCCAGCAGCATCTTTCGCCAATTCCGCCTGCACTTCGGCGTCATCCAGGCACAGCAGCGTGACACCGTCCGGCGCCGGAATCGCGTCCCGGGTGGCGCTGCTGACCAGGATCACTGTCGGTGCGACGTCGTCGATCATGAACTCGAGGCGCTGACGCGGGTAGCTCGGGTCCAGCGGGAAGTAGCCGGCGCCGGCCTTCATGATGCCGACCAGCGCCACCGGCAGATCCAGGTCGCGGCGCGCCGACAGGCCCACCAGGGTTCCGGGTTCGACGCCGGCGGCGATCAACAGCTCGGCGAGCCGGTCGGAGCGGCGATGCAGCTGCGGGTAGGTGAGCTCGGCTCCGCCGCATCGCACGGCGACACCGTCAAAGCTGCGGCTGGGCGCCAGCACCTCGGCGATGGTTTGCGGATCGCCCGCAGGAATCTCGGCACCGCGGCTCCACTGGTGCAAGATGCGCTCGCGCTGCTCGTCGTCGACCAGGCTGATGTCGCGCAGCGCCCGTCCCGGATCGGCTGCCATGGTCGCCAGCACCCGGCCCAGCCAGTCCGCCAGTCGTTGTACGGTGGCGCGCTCGTAGAGGTCGGTGCGGTAGATCAGATGTCCGTCATAACCGGAACCGCCGTCCCCGTCGGACTCCTTGGTGGTGAACAGATTCACCGACAGGTCGGCGTGCGCGATGTCGAACGTGGGCATCACGGTGCGGAAGACCAGGTCGCCCTCGGGACCGCTGCTGATGACGTGGGTGACGTCGGCGGCCTCGCGGACGTGGACCACCACCTGGAACAGCGGGTTACGCGAGAGCGTGCGGACCGGGTTGAGCGCCTCCACCAGCCGGTCGAACGGCAGGTCGGCATGCGCGTAGGCGCCCAGTGCGGCCTCCCGCGCCCGGGTGACCACGTCGCGCAGTGTCGGGTTGCCGGACAACCGGTTTCGCAGCACCACGATGTTGACGAAGAACCCGACCAGGTTGTCCAGGGCGTTGTCGGTGCGTCCGGCGATCGGCACCCCGAGCGGGATGTCGTCGCCGCTGCCGGCCAGATGCAGCAGCACCGCGACCGCGGACTGCATCACCATGAACTCGGTAGCGCCGGTCTCGCGAGCCAACGCCGCCAGCCCTGCTCGCACCTGCGGGGGGACGGTGAAGGCGACCGAGTCGCCGGAGCCGTTCGCGGTGGCGGGGCGGGGATAGTCCGGCCGCGGTCCGGTGTCGTCGGCCAGGCCGGCCAGTTGCTCGATCCAGTAGCGGCGTTGCGCCTCGATCAGACCGGACTCGTCGCGCAGCAGTTCGCCCTGCCAGTGCGCGAAGTCCGCGTACTGCAATGCCGGCGGCTCCCAGGCCGGGGCGGAGCCGGCGGCGCGCGCCCGGTAGGCGATCAGCAGGTCGGTGAAGAGCACCTCGACCGACCAGTGGTCGGCGGCGATGTGGTGCACCACCAGGGACAGCACCCGTTCGTCGCCGGGCAGGTGCAGCAGCGCCGCCCGGATCGGCCAATCCCGTTCCAGGTCGAATGCGACGGCGCGCTGCTCGTCGAGTCGGGCCCGGGTCCACGCCGCGACGGCACCCGGATCGGTTTCGGGGCACTGCAGTTCGGTCACCGGCACCGCCGCGGACGCATTGATCACCTGGTGAGGCAGCCCGTCGATCTCACGGAACGTGGTGCGCAGACTGTCGTGGCGGGCCACCATGTCACCGATCGCGGCGGTCAGGGCAGCTGTGTCGCAGGGGCCGGTGAGCCGGGCCGACAGCGGAATGTTGTCACCGGTGGCACCGGGGTCCAGTCGGTAGGCGAACCAGGTCCGCAGCTGTGACGCCGAGACCGGGAGATTGCCGGTGCGCGGTACGGCGACCAACGGCGGTCGCCCGGCCCCGTTTTCGCCGGGTTGCGCGGCCGGGGCCCGGTCGATCGCGGCGGCCAGTCGGGCCACCGTGCTGGCCTCGAAGATCTCCCGGATGCCGATCTCCACCTCGCAGCGGGCGCGGATCGCCGCGACCAGTTTGGTGGCCAGCAGCGAGTGACCGCCCAGGTCGAAGAACGAGTCGTCGGCGCCCACCTGGTCGCGGGACAGCAGTTGGGCGAACAGTTGCGCCACCAGGTGTTCGGTGTCGGTCTGCGGCTCCCGGTAGGGCGTGCTCTCGATCCGCTGCGGGTCGGGCAGCGCGGCGCGGTCGATCTTGCCGTGCGCGGTGATCGGGATGTCGTCGACCACCACGTAGGCCGCCGGCGCCATGTATTCCGGCAATGCCGCGGCCACGCGGGCCCGGATCCGCGGAATCTCGACGGTCTCTTCCACGGCACCCGGCCCGGCGGGGGTCAGGTAGGCGACCAGGCTGCGGCCCAACCCGGGCAGGTCGGACACCACCACCACGCACTGGCCGACGCTGGGATCCACCGAGATGGCCGAGGCCACCTCGCCGAGTTCGATCCGGAAGCCGCGGACCTTGACCTGGTCGTCGGCGCGGCCGATGAATTCCAGGTCGCCGGCGGCATTGCGGCGGGCCAGATCACCGGTGCGGTACAGCCGCTGGCCGGGTGTCCACGGGTCGGCGACGAAACGTTCGGCGGTCAGGCCGGGGCGGTCGAAGTAGCCGCGGGCCACATGTGTTCCGCCGATGTAGATCTCGCCGATCACCCCGACCGGCACCGGCGCCAGGGCGTCGTCGAGCAACCACATGGTGGTGTTGATGTTCGGGCTGCCGATCGGCACGATGCGGTTGCCCTGGGGGCCTTCCACCTTGTGGCGGGAAGAGTTCACCACGGTCTCGGTGGGGCCGTAGAAGTTGTGCAGCAGGGCATCGAAGGTGGCGTGGAACTTGTCGGCGAGTTCGCCCGGCAACGGTTCGCCACCGATCGGAATGCGCCGCAGGGTGCGCCACTGATTCACGCCGGGCAGCGACAGGAACAGGCCCAGCAGCGACGGCACGAAGTGCATGGCGGTGACGCCCTCGCGCTGCAGCAGGTCGGTCAGGTAGCCGATGTCGCGAAGTCCGTCCGGGCGCGGAATCACCAGCCGGGCACCGCTTCCCAGGGTGCCGAACAGTTCGCCGATCGATACGTCGAAGCTCGGCGAGGCGACCTGCAGCAGCACGTCGGTGTCGTCGACGCCGTACTCGCCGCCGAACCAGACCAGGTACTCGGTGATCGGGGCATGAGATACCTCGACGCCCTTGGGCAACCCGGTCGAACCGGAAGTGTAGATGAGGTAGGCCAGATTCTCCGAACGCAGCGGGCGCACCCGGTCGGCGTCGGTCGGGTCGGTGTCGGGACGGCCGGCCAGCTCGTCGGCGGTCAGCGGCTCACGCAGCACGATCGACGGCCGAGCGTCACCGAGGATGAATTCGATACGGTCCGGCGGGTATTCGGGGTCGACGGGAACGTAGGCGGCGCCGGCCTTGGCGATACCCAGGGCGGTGACCACCAAATCCGTCGAGCGGCCGAACAGCACCGCGACCTTGTCCTCGGTGCCGATGCCCGCGGCGATCAGGTGGTGTGCGATCCGGTTGGCGCGCACGTTGATCTCGGCGTAGCTGTACCGGCCGTGGTCGTCGACGACGGCGATGGCGTTCGGGGTGGCCGCGGCCCGGTCGGCCACCAGCGCGCCCAGGGTGGCCGGCGCCTCGGGGGGCGGGACGAAGTCGGGTCCGCGGGAAATCGCGTCCAGCCAGGCCCGGTCGTCATCGCCGAGCATGTCCAGCTCACCGACGACGGTCTGGGGCTGCGCCACGGCGGCCGACAGCAGCTGCACCAGGTGGCGCAGCAACTGCTCGACCAATGCCTCGTCGAGCACGTCGTGCAGGTACTCGGCCTCGATCAGCGCGCCGCCATCGTGGGAGCCGCCGGCCTCCACCATGATTCCCAGCGGCAGCTGGGCGACCTTGCCGCGGTAATCGGCTCGGGTGCAGGTGATCCCGTCCGGCTGGAAGCCGCCCCCCTGTGCCGAGCGGAAGCCGAAGCTGAGCCGGGTGAGTCGTTCCACTCCCCCGTGGCGGCGATCCGGGTTGAGTTCACGCACCACCCGGTCGAGGTTGATGCCCTGGTGGCCGAACGCCCCCAATGCGGCGTCGCGGGTGTGCGCCAGCAGCTCGCCGAACCGGACAGCGGCGTCAACCTTCGCGCGCAGCACCACCGTGTTGCCGAAGTAGCCGATGGCCCCGTCGGTACCGGCAGTGCGGTTGAGCACCGGTGAGGCGATGAGGAAGTCATCGGTGGCGGTGTAACGGTAGATCAGGGCGGACAACGCCGCGGCCATCACCATGTAGGGCGTGGCGCCGTTGCGACGTGCCAGATCGGCGATGCCGGACATCAACTCGGCGGACAGGGTGCGGGTGCACAAGCCGGCGCGCAGCGTGCTGGGTATCGCCGAGCCGTGCGGGCCGGGCAGCTCCAACGGGTCCGGCGGGTCGGCCAGCAGGGTGCGCCAGTAGTGCAGCTCGGCTTCGTGGCCGGAGCCCGCCGGAGCGGCGGGGTGCGGTACGGGCGCGCGGGTGGCGAACTGCTCCGGGTCGGCATAGGCGGCCGTGAGGTCGGCGAAGAAGACCGCCCAGGAGTCGTCGTCCCAGGCGATGTGGTGAGCCACCAGCAGCAGAATGTGTTCCTCTGGTGCAACCCGGACCAGGGTGAGCCGCAGCGGGGCATCGGCATCCAGCCGGAACGGGGTACCGAATTCTCGCCGAGCCAGGACTTCCAGGCGCAGCGCGCGGGCCTGTTCGGCGAGGTCAGACAGGTCGTGTGCGGCGAAGCCCGGCGTGACCTCGGCGATCACCGGGTGGGGTTCGCCGGCGTCGTCGACGGTGTAGACGGTGCGCAGCACCGGGTGGCGCGCGGCCACTGCTGCCAGCGCGGCCTGCAGCCGGGCGCCGTCCAGCGGGCCGGTGAGCCGGTAGGAGACCGAGATGTTGGCCAGGGCGCCGTCCGGGTCGAGCGCCTGCACGAACCACATCCGACGCTGCCCGTCGCTCATGGTCAGCGGCCCAGAACCATTGGCCGGCCCGGACTGTGGCACCGCAGCTGTCGAAGCGGCGGCCAGCCCGCGTTCGGCGAGTCGGCGGCGCAGCAGTTCCAGCCGCAGCTCGTTCGCGTCGGTCGCCTGGTCGACGGCGTCACGCGGCGATTCCAGCTTCGCCTCTCCTTCGTCGAGCCTCGCTAAACCGCCGGTGTCACGCGGCGATTCCAGCTTCGCCTCTCCTTCGTCGAGCCTCGCTAAACCGCCGGTGTCAGTCATGGGTGAACACAGTCCTTTCCGTGGCCGCGGCGGGCGCCGCGTCATCGGTCAGCGTCGCCGTCAGCTGGGCTCCGGTCATTCCGGCCAGCAGCGGACCGAGCGCCACACGCAGGCCGGTGGCCCGCCCCAAGCGCTTGCGCAGGTCCAGTGCGAGAAGTGAATCCAGGCCGAGGTCGACCAGGGCCCGGTGCATGTCGATGTCGTCGGGGCCTTCCAGGCCGAGCACCGTCACCAGTTCGTCGGCCACCACCTCACCGATCGGGCGATCGGCATCGGCGTCCGCCGGTGCTGCGGTCAGCGATTGGTCGAACGGCGAGGGCACGCCCTGACTGTCGAAGAACACCGCCAGTCGGTCGAAATCGGCGGCCAGGATCGCCGGGTCGTCCGGCGCGGCAAGAAGTCCGGCGGTGATCGCGGCGTCCGGGGCCATCGGCGTGAGGCCGGTTCGGGCGATCCGGTCCTTCTCCTCGCCGCTGACCACGGCCACGCTGCGCCACAGTCCCCAGCGGATGGAGGTGGCGCCGTGGCCCTGCGCCCGCAGCTGTCCCACCAGCGTGTCGGCCATCCGGTTGGCCGCCGCGTAGAGTCCGTGTCCCGACCCGCCCCACAGCGCCAGTACCGAGGAGCACACCAGTACGTGTGCGTCGGCGTCCAGCGGCCAGTGCCGTGCCAGGTTGTCCAGTCCGATCACCTTGGCGCCGAACGCATCCCGAACCGCCTCCGCGGTCACCTTGGACGCGGCCACGGCTTCTGCCGATGCCGTATGCACCAGCAGCCCGGCCGGTACGGGGCGATATTGCGCGATGACCGCCGCGACTGCGGCGTCATCGGTGATGTCGCAGCGGATCGCGGTGATACGCGCCCCGGTACGCGCGCGCAACGCATCCAACTGCGGCGTACTCGCATCGCTGGCCCCGCTGCGGCTGAGTAGGACGATGTCGCGGGCGCCGTGTTCGGCGCAGAACGCCGCGTAGGCCAATCCGATGGCGCCGGTTCCGCCGCTGATCACCACGGTCTCCGGGACCGTGGGCACCGTTGCGGCGGCCCTAGACTCGACGGACTCGACGAATCGACGGGTCGCCAGGCTCCCCGCACGCACCGCGACCTCGGTCTCGGTCAGCCACAGCGCGGCGCCAACGGCCCGCAGGTCGGCGGCAGTGGGCTGCACCGGCAGGTCCAGGTGCGCGAATGTGTGATCGGGATAGTCGAATCCGATGCTGCGGTGCAGCGCGGCCAGCGCGGCGGCGCCTGGGCGCGGTGGCGGATCACCGTCGAGTTGTTCGGCGCTGCGGGTCAGCAGCCATACCCGGCGGCAGTTCGCTGCGGGTTGGACACCGGCCTGGCTGGCCGCGTGCTCGGCGAACTCGGTTGTTGCTGTGGTGATATCGACCGCGTGGCTGAGCGGAGCGATCAGCAGCAGGAACTCGGCGTCGGCCGGGTTCACCACTTCTACGTCCAGCGCAGCCACCAGTTGCGCGGTGAGCTCGCCCGACTGCCCGGCGTAGTCGACGACGGCCACCCGCGCGGGCCGTTGCTCCGGCTCGGTGACCGGCCGCCAGCTTTCGGTCATGACGACCGGCATCCGATGGCGCGGCCCGGGCGATTCCGTGCCGGCCCACAGCCGGTTGGTGTGCATCGGTGCGTGCGGGAAATGCCGCAGCAGCGCAGGAGCATCCGGCGCAAAGTCGCGCCAGCGGTAACCGGGGTCGGCGATCGCCGCGGCGGCGATGTTGGCTGCCAGCGCCTCACCGGGTGGCCGGTCACGGTCGGTGCTGCCCAGCACCTGGGCGGCACCGACGGAGTCGCCGAACGCCACCAACAGGGTCGGGTGCGCCGACATCTCGATGAACGTGGTGACGCCGCGCGCCACCGCGGCAGCGGCGGCCAAATCGAATCGGACCTGCCGACGCAGATTGTCGAACCAATACTGTCCGAACGTCGTGGCGGGCGGGATCGGTCCGCCGTACACCGATCCGATGAATTCCACTGGGGCGCTGTGGAATTGCGCCTCGGGAAGCTGGCCGGTCAGCTGGTCTCGCAGCGGCTCCAGTGCGCTGGTGTGCGCCGGGTAGCGCACCGGCAGTTCGCGGGCGAAGACGCCGCGCTGGCCGGCGGACTCCAGAATCTGCTGTATCGCGGCCCATTCGCCAGAGACGACCACCGATTCGGGGCCGTTGACCACTGACAGCTCCAGCCAGCCGGGGGTCGCGGCGATGATGTCGGCGGCAGCGTCGGCGGTCAGGGCGATCATCGCCATGCCGAACCGGACCGGTGCGTTGGTGGCCAGCTGGTCGGTCAGTTGCGCCCGTGCTGCCACCACCGCGACGGCGGCGTCCAAGTCCACCACGCCGGCGGTGTAGGCGGCGGCCAGCTCCCCCAGACTGTGGCCGACGGTGATGTCGGGCGGCACGCCGAAATGCCGCCAGGTGGCGGCCAGCGCGGCGGCGTGGGTGAACTGGGCGGCCTGCACCACCACCGGGTCGGTGTCGGCGTCGTCGGTGCCACGCAGGTAGCGCAGCGGCGAGGCGTGACCGGCGCGCAGGAAGGCGTCATGGCAGCGGTCCGCCTCGGCGCGGTACGCCGCGATGCCGAGTAGTTCGGCTCCCATGCCGGGCCATTGGTTCCCCTGGCCGGGGAACACGAAAGCGGTGCGAGCGGCCTCGGGTTGATGCGACTGAGCCACCAGTGGGTGTTCGACGCCGCGGTAGACGGCGTCCAGGCCGGCGATGAGCTCGGCGGCGTCGCGGGCCCGGATCACCGCGCGGTAGCGGCGCACCGGACGGGTGGCCCGCAGGGTGTGGGCGACCGCCTCGACCCCGGCAGGATGGTTATGCAGGTAACGCGCCAGCGCACCGGCCTCGGCAGCCACCAGGTCGCGGGCGTGTGCCGAGATCAGCACGGGGATCCGGCCGTCGGGCAGGGTGGTCGGGTGGCTGTTCAGCACGGCAGCGTCGTTTCCGCACGCTCGGCGTGCTCTGCCACCCCGACGATCAGGTGGGCATTGGTGCCGCTCATCCCGAACGCCGACACCGAGCCGATCCGGCGGCCGTCGCTGGCCGGCCAGGCGGTGATGGTTTCGGCCAGCGTGATGCCGTGGGCGTCCCAGTCGATGCCGTCGTGCCAGCCGTCGCGGACATGCAGGGTGGGCGGGATCGCCTGGTGCTCGGCGGCCAGGAGCACTTTGGTCAACCCGAGTGCCCCGGCCGCGGCCTGGGTATGGCCGATGTTGGATTTGACCGAGCCCAGCCGCGGGCCGGCGCCGGCTGTCGTGTCGGTGCCGTAGACGCTGATCAGCGAGCGCAGCTCCACGGGATCGCCGACCCGGGTCCCGGTTCCGTGGCCCTCGATCATTCCGACCTGGCTGGGCTGCACGCCGGCGTCGGCCAGGGCGTGCCGGAAGAGCCGCTGCTGGGCCTGTTCGCTGGGGGTGAGCAGGCCGGTGGTGTGACCGTCCTGGTTGAGCCGGCTGGCCATGATCTCGCCGTAGATGTGGCGGCGCTCGCGCAGGGCGGCCGATTTTCGTTGCAGCACAAAGATTCCGGCGCCCTCGGCCCACACCGTTCCGGTGGCGGCCGCACTGTAGGGCCGGCAGTGGCCGTCGTCGGAGAGCGCGTGCTGCTTGGAGAACTCGACGAAGAAGCCGGGCGAGCCCATCACGCACACCCCGCCGGCGAGCGCCATATCAGTGTCACCGGCCTGAATCGCCCGCACCGCCAGGTGCATTGCGGACAGCGCCGACGAGCAGGAGGTATCGACGGTGATCGCCGGGCCGGCCAGCCCCAGGGTGTAGGCGACCCGGCCCGAGATCACCGACAGTGCCGTGCCGGGCAGCAGGTGACCGCTGTGCGCGCCGAACTGCGCCATGTCCGGGCCGTAGCCGGTGACCGACGCGCCGAGGTACACGCCGACGTCGTGGCCGGCGAGTTCGTCGGGATTGATGCCGGCATCTTCCAGGGCGCGCCAGGCCACCCGCAGTGCCACCCGCTGCTGCGGGTCCATCGCGACGGCCTCGCGCGGTGCGATACCGAAGAAGCCGGGATCGAATTCGGCGGCGCCGGAAAGGAATCCGCCCGCGTTGCAGATCGGCTTGAAGCCGTCGCGGTGCGATCCCTCGATGAGTTCGCGCACCGCCCAGTCCCGGTCCTCGGGGATGGTGCTCAGCGCTTCGCGGCCGTCGGCCAGCAGTGCCCAATACTGCTCGGCGGTGTCGATCCCACCGGGCGCCTCGACGCCGAGACCGGTGATGACGACCGGGTCTTCGCGCCGATCATTCATCGGCGATGATCCGCTTCGCCAAGGTCTCGATGTGCTCGTAGTGATAGAAGTGTCCGCCGTCGTACAGCGACATCGACCAGGCGCCGGTGGTGTGGTCGGCCCAGCGTTCCAGCAGGTCGGCGCCGACCCGGTCGTCGGAGCGGCCGCCCAGCACGGTGATGTCGGCACCGATGGTGGCATCGGGTGCGCACTGGTAACGGTTGAACGCCAGGTAATCCGAGCGCACCGGGGTCAGCAGCAGGGTGAGGAATTCCTCGTCGGCCAGGATTCGCGGGTCGGTGCCGCCCAGCTGGGCGAGTTCGGCGCGCAGGTCGGCATCGCCGGTGGGCACCTTGCGCAGACCGGCCACCGTGCCCGGCGCAGGCGCGGCCGAGGCCCACAGCCGCTGGATTTCGATGCCGCGCTCTTCGGCGATCCTGGCGAACTCGAACGCGACGAGCGAGCCCATGCTGTGTCCGAACAGGCGCAGCGGCCCGAGCTGGCGCCAAGGCGCGGCGTCGAACAGGCTGCGGGCCAACTCCGGCAGGGTTTCGGCGGCCGGTTCGCGGAAACGGTCGGCACGCTGCGGATACTGCATGACGTAGGTGTCGGCGCCGGCGGCCAGGGCCAGTGCCAGCGGGCGGTAGTTGACCGCGGTTCCGCCGGCGTGCGGGAAGACCAGCGTGGGGGCGCCGGGCCCGGGAAAGCGGCCGATCCAGGAGGGGAACTGTTCGACGGCCGAGGTGTCGTCGACGGCCATCCGATCCCCTCGCAAGTATTAGTAAAGGCTGCCCTAATTTCCCTGCGTTAGGTTACCCCGACAGGGGGCTGGCCGGAAATCCGGGCGGCGGCGGAACTACCGCACATCGCCACCGCCCGGACCGGCCGACGACCCATGCGCACCGCATGCGGCGGGTGCGACTCAGCTGGATCGGAGCAGGCCGTGCAAAGCGTCACCGCCGGCCGAGGCCGCGGCGCTACCGGTGTCCGTTGCTCACGCTGCCAGCGCCGTGGCAAGCATCTGCGGCCAGGTCACCAGCAGGTCCTGCAGCAGACTGCCGTCGTTGAGCAGACCAGTGAACGGGGCGTCATTGCCGTCGTACGGGTTGACCTGAGCGTAACCGTTGAGTAGGTCGCCCACGGTGTCGGCGGGCAACTTAAGGAAGTCGATCATCGCCTGGTCAAGATTCCCGGACAACAGCGCGGTGGTGATGGCGTCCACGTCGCTGGTGAACCCGAACGACGCACCGATCTGCGGCGCCATCAGCGCATCGCCGAGATGTTTCAGGTTCGTGTAGGTGAAGAACTCGTCGTAGACGTTGGTGAGCGTCTGCAGCTGTTCGGAGGTCACCGACGGGGTGGTGACGCCGTGGCTGGTCACGGTGAGAATCGGGTTCAGCAGGGGCTTGAGTGTGTGGTCCAGCGTCTCCAGGGACCACTCGTCGAAGTAGCTGTAGGCCTGGAACGTGTTGCCCTGCTGCAGTGCGGCCGAGATCTCCTGCAGGGTGCTGCCGGTCTCGCTGATCCCGGTGCTCGGATTCGTCACAGTTCCCCCGAATAACCCGAAGACGTAGCCGTCGTCACCGCCGTGCCAGCCGCCGTCGATCGAGTTCTGCAGACCGGCCGCGGCGCCACTGAGCGCGTTGCTGATGGCATCGCTGTAACCGGAGAAGGTACCGGTGAGCTCGTGGGTCAGCGCCGAATTCGCCGTCTGGGCATCGCTGAACAGCTGTTGCAGGTTGGCGGAAGCGGCGGCGAAAACGGCTTGGTAGTCGGCCGCGACGTCACCGAATCCACTGGTGAGCCGCACCGCCAGGTGCTCGACAGCGGCATCTGGGGAACCCGCAGGGGTGACCACGGCGAGGCCGGTACCCGCCAGCGCGATGCCCGCGAGCAGAAGCGGGAGGACACGATTGGAGCCGGAGGCCCGATCGACGCTGGTGACGCCGAGAACTGACTGCATGAGATCTCCTTCACAAGAACATGAGAACGGCCTCGACGAACGCCGGTGTTGGTCAGGCTTGCCTAATATAAAGTAGGCATGGCTTGCCTTAGCTGGACGTTTGCGTACGGCCCGCTGGTGATCCGCTTGACGCGCAGAACGCCACCGTCGAACACTGCCCTGATGGATATCCGCGGCACGATCGACACCTACCTGCGGGCGTGGATGCAGCAGGACCCCGAACTCATCGTCTCGATTTTCACCGACGACGCCACCTACCACGAGCGCGTGCTCGCAGAGCCGATCCGCGGTCGGGCTGGGATCCGGGACTACTGGCAGTCCAAAGTCGTTGCGGGACAGGCCAACATCGATGCCCGGTTGCTCAACCTCTATCCCGCCACCGACGGCACGACAGTGATCGCCGAATGGGAAGCCGTCTTCGACGACCGTGTCCAGGGACTACGCAAGCGGATGCGTGAGGTCGCCATCCTGGAATTCGCCGGTGAGCGGATCGCCAGCCTGCGGGAGTACTGGACTTCGGAGGTCGTCGGCTAAGGCGGGTTAGCTTCCTGCGCCGTGCGTCAGAGATGGCTCGCCACGAAGGCCGCGGCCTGACCGGGCATCGGCGACTGCGCATACGACAGGTGCGGCGCGGAGAACATCTCGTCGTGCGAAGGCAGCGCCAAGGCGCCCGGAGAGCAGATCGGATCGCCGTCGGCACACAGATCGATGGCCTTGGCCCCGTACCAGGGGCTGATCTCGCTGATCGGTCCCCCCAGATACCTGTCGGTGGGATTCCCGAAAACAGCGACCGCAGCCACGTGTTCAGCCTCGTCCGCGGTCAAGGTTGCGGCGTTGAAGCCCGCCACCGATGCCCGCGCGATGGTGATGAGGTCGATAACCATCGCGCCTTGGGAATAGCCGCCGAGCACCAATTTGGTATTGGGGCAGTTCGCAACCATGGATTGCACGTGAGCGTTCGCGTCGCCGGCGCCGGCAGAGGCCGACGGCGGCCAGTCTTCGGTGGCGGGGTAATTGACCGCATATACCCCGACGGAGCGCCCCCCGACCTGCGAGCGCAGCGCATCGACGAAATTCTGTCCGACTCCGCCAACACCGGGCGCCTCAGCGGTGCCACGCGCGAAGGTCACCTCGACGTCGGGACAGCCCGCAGCAGAAGCCGAGGGCACCACGACCGGGGCGCTGGGCAGCGCCGCCCAGGCCATCACCGTCGAAACACCGAGCAATCCGACCGATCGGCGCGCGTTCATAGCACCGATGCTGTCACACCGCGAGCGCGGTCGACCACCCCCTATCGCAGCGCCTCGGCAACCTCCGCGGCATCGAGCTGCGCCACTTCCAGGTAGATCTCGGCAACCGCGTCCAACCGGCCCGGATCGGCCTCAGCAGCAGCCAGCCGAGCAGCCAGCCCTGCGACGGTTCGGGTGGCGAAGATGTCGGCGACCACCGCGCCCGGAGCGTCCAGCCAGGTGCGGATGCGTGCCACGGCGGCGGTGGCCAGCACCGAATCACCGCCCAGGGCAAAGAAGTCGTCGTCAGCACCGACTCGGGCGGCGCCGAGCACCTCGGCGATGATCGCGGCCAGGGCGCGCTGCAGCGGACCGGCCGGCTCGCGGTAGCCCTCGCCCGCCGCCATGGCCGCAGCCAGTTCGGCCGTCACCGCCCGCCGGTCGATCTTGCCGGAGACCGTGTAGGGAATCGCCGAAACCACGTGCAGCTGACGGGGAATCATGTGCTCGGGCAGAGCCTCGGCCAGCCCGGCCCGCAATCTGGCAACGCTCACCGCGGGGTCACCGGTGCGCACGGCAGCCGCCAACACCTCACGCCCACCGGGCTCGGTCAGCGCCACCACCACCGCCTCGGCAACCCCGGGCAGCCGGCGCAGTGCGGATTCGACCTCGCCGAGCTCGATGCGATAGCCGCTGATCTTGACCCGGTGATCGGCGCGGCCGACGAATTCCAGGGTGCCGTCGGGCTGGTAGCGGGCCAGATCGCCAGTGCGATACCAGGTTCGGCCGTCGTGCTCGACGAACTTCTGGGCGGTCAGGTCGGGCCGACCGCGATAACCCGAGGCGATGCCGCGCCCGGCGACCCACAGTTCGCCGGCCACCCAGTCCGGGCGATCGGCTCCGTCGGCGCCGACCACCCGGCAGGCGATGTTGGGCAGCGGGGTGCCGTAGGGCACCGCGGCCCAATGCGCCGGCGGGTCACCCTCGACCTCGCACAGCGTGGCATGGATGGCGGTTTCGGTGGCCCCACCGAGCCCGGCGAATCGCACCCCGGGAGCCGCCGCGGCGAACCGCCGCGCAAGGTCGGGGCGCACCCAGTCGCCGCCGGTCAACACCGCACGCACCGACGACAGTTCGCCGCCGGTGGCGGCCAGCATCTCCAACGCCCCCGGCATCAGGTTGAGCACGCTGACCCGGTGCCGCGCCACCAGCTGCGCCCACACTTCGGGGCTGCGCCGGTCGGCCTCATCGACCATCACGATCGCCGCACCGGCGCGCAGCATGGCGAAGACGTCGAGCACCGACATGTCGGCGTCCAGGGTCAGCAGCGCCAAGCTGCGGTCGCTCGGTCCGAATCCGAAACGGGTGCTGAGGGTTTCGACGGTGTTCATGGCGGCGTCGTGGGTGACCTCGACGCCCTTGGGCTCGCCGGTGGAGCCGGAGGTGAACACCACATAGGCCAGCTCGCACGGATCGGTGCGAACCGGGTCCACTACGCCGGGGCGCGACAAGGCATCCCGCACGCTCATCACCGGAATGTCCAACGCGGGCACCGCGTCCCCGGTCACCAGGGCCAGCACGGCACCGCCCAGATCCAGGATGCGTGCCACGCGCTCGCGGGGCTGATCGGCGGCAATCGGCAGATAGACCGCGCCGGCGGCCAGGATGCCCAGCAGCGCCGGAATCTGCTCGGCGCCTTTGGGTCCCAGCAGCGCCACGGTGTCACCGGGCCGCACGCCGCGCTCCTGCAACGCGGCGGTCACCGCCGACGCCTGATCGCGTAGCTGGCCGTAGCTCAGCTCGCCCGACCCGTGCAGCAGCGCGACCGCCTCGGGATCGCGGTCGGCCTGGCGAAAGAACCCGTCCTGCAAGGTTTCGCCGCTGGGTTCGGCGGTACCCGCGTTCACCGACGCGCGCATCGCGGCCTGGTCGGCGGGCAACGCGGCCGGTGCGGATTCCGCCCAGCCCTCACCCCCGGCCAGCCGGGTCAGGTCGGCGATGTGGTGGGCGAACATGGCGTCGATCACGCCCGGCGCGAACATGTCCTCGCGCACATCCCAGTTCACCAGGATGCCACCGTCGAACTCGGTGACTTGGGCGTCCAGCAGCACCTGCGGGCCTTGGGAGATGATCCAGACCGGGGTGCCGAACGCGCCGGTGACCTCATCGGCGAACAGTTCTCCGAGTCCGAGCGCGCTGGTGAACACCACCGGCGCCAGCACTTGCGTGCCGCGATGGCGGCTCAGGTCACGCAACACCGCCAAGCCGGGGTAGTCGGCGTGCGCGGCGGCGGTGCGCATGGCGTCCTGCACCGCGTGCGCGCGCCGCGCACCGGTGCTGGCCTGGCTCAGATCCACATCCAGCAGCAGCGACGAGGTGAAATCACCGACCAGCCGGTCGACGTCGTCGTGCAACGGTTCCCGGCCGAACAGCGGCACGTTGAGTAGGAAGCGCGGTGCGTCCGACCAGCTGGCCAGGGTGTGTGAGAACGAGGCGGCCAAGGTCATGGCCGGGGTGACGCCGTGGGCGCGGGCCTGGCCGAAAAGGGCGTCGCGGGTGTCCGGGTCCAGCCAGTGCCAGCGCCGGGTGCTGCGGCGCGGGTCGGCCGGGGCGCCGGCGGGCGGCGGCAGCTTGGGCGGGTTATAAGAGGCAGCCATTGGCGGTGACTCTCGTCGGGTGCGCGGTCGCCGGTGGCGTGGCGGTACTGCCGGTAGGTGTAGCCCAGCGCCGGCAACGTCTCCCCCCGGTAGGCGGCGGCCAGATCCGCCATCAGGGTGCGGTAGCTCATGGCGTCGGCGGCCTGCATGTCCAGGTCGACGTGCAGGCGGGCGGTCCCGTCCGGCAGCAACGACACCGTGAGCTCGAAGACCGCGTCGTCGAGTTGCTGGTGCGATTTCGCCACCCGGGTGGCATCCAGGCGCCGGGCCACCTCGTCGCCATCCAGTCCGCGCAGATCCTGCACGGCGACGGGCAGTTCGGCATCGGCCCGAATGTGCTGGGTGCCGTCGGGTGAGAACTGCACCCGCAGCATCGGGTGCCGGGCGGCCAGCGCGGCTGCGGCGGCGGTCAGCCGGTCCGGATCGAGTCCGGGGCCGTCAAATTCCACATAGAGGTGCCCGGCCACCCCGCCGAGCGCGACGTCGTCGTCGCGTCCCACCCACATGGCGTGCTGCATCGGCGCCAGCGGAAACGGTGCGCCTGCATCGCTCGGGTCGTTTGTCGGCGCGGTGACGGGTGCCGGTTCGCCCCGGTCGCCCAGCAGGTCCTGCCATGCCGCGATGCGCGGGTCGGCGGCCAGCGCAGCGAAGTCGACGTCAATGCCCTGTTTGCGCCAGCGACCGGCCAGGCTCATCATCCGGATCGAGTCCAGACCCTGTCCGACCAGGTCGGCCTCGGGATCGACGACGCTGGCGTCGGCGCCGAGCAGGTCAGCGACCTGCGCGCGAATCTCGTCCGGCCCCACGGCGCCACTCCACCCTTCGTTAGGCTGCCCTAATTTCTCGAAGCTACTCTATCTAGGTTCGGTCGTCGGTAAGCCAGGGAGTACACATGCACGGGTTCGTACCGTTTCCCGACGAGCGGGCCGCCGCCTACCGTGCGGCCGGCTACTGGAGCGGACGACCATTGACTTCACTGCTCGACGACGCCGCCTCGCACTGGCCGGATCGGCCCGCGGTGATCGATTCGACCACCACGCTGTCCTACGCCGAACTGGATGCGGCGGTCGACCGTGCCGCCTCGGGCCTGCACGGGCTCGGTATCGCCGCCGGCGAGCGGGTGTTGCTGCAGTTGCCCAACAGTTGCACGTTCGCGGTCACGCTGTTCGGGCTGCTGCGAGTGGGCGCCATCCCAGTGCTGTGCCTGCCCGGGCACCGCGCTGCTGAGATCGGGCATCTGGCCGCGGTCAGCGACGCGGTGGGGATCGTGATTCCTGACGCCACTGCGGGATTCGACTATCCGGCGATGGCCGCCGAACTGGGGCTGCGGCGGCTCGTCATCGACGATGCGTCCGAGCTCTCCCCAGCGCCGCGATTCACCCCCGATCCGGCCGCGCCGGCACTGCTGCTGGTCTCCGGCGGGACCACCGGATTACCCAAGCTCATCCCCCGCACCCATAACGACTACGTCTACAACGCCACCGCCAGCGCGAGAGTGTGCGAGCTGACCGCGGGCGACGTCTATCTGGTGGCGTTGCCGGCCGCCCACAACTTCCCACTGGCCTGCCCGGGGTTGCTGGGCGCCATGTCGGTGGGCGCGGCCACCGTCTTCGGCACCGACCCCAGCCCCGAGGCGGCGTTCGCCACCATCGCCCGGCACCGGGTGACGGTCACCGCGCTGGTGCCGGCATTGGCCAACCTGTGGGCACAGGCCTGCGACTGGGAGCCGCAGAAGCCGACGACGCTGCGGTTGCTGCAGGTCGGCGGCGCCAAACTGGCCGCGGGCGACGCCCGCCGGATTCGGGAGGTACTGACGGCGGGCCTGCAGCAGGTGTTCGGCATGGCCGAGGGCCTGCTCTGCTACACCCGGCCCGGCGACGCCGCGGAGTTGCTTGACAGCACGCAGGGCCGGCCGTTGTGCGCCGACGACGAGTTGCGCGTGGTCGACGAGGACGGCGCCGAGGCGCCCGAGGGCGAGCTATTGGTGCGCGGGCCGTACACGATCAACGGCTACTACAGCGCAGCCGAAGCCAACGAGCGATCGTTCAGCCCGGACGGCTTCTACCGCAGCGGGGACCGGGTCCGCCGGCTGGCGAACGGCTACCTGGAGGTGACCGGGCGGATCAAGGACGTGATCGTCCGCGGCGGCGAGAATATCGCCGCCGACGAGCTCGAGACGCACCTGCTGCTCCATCCGGCGGTTCGATCGGCGGCCGCGGTCGGCCTGTCAGATCAGTACCTGGGCGAAAAGGTTTGCGCTGCAATTGTGTTCAACGGTTCACCACTGACGCTGGCCGAGCTGAACCGCCATCTCGACGAATGCGAGCTGGCCACCCACGTCCGGATCGATCAGCTGGCGGCGCTGCCGACGCTGCCGTTCACGGCGGTCGGCAAGATCGACAAGAAGGCGTTGGTTCGCCAGCTCGGCGCGGTCAAACACATCTGACGGGATAGGCGCTGAGTCTGGTGTCGGCCGTAACAAGATCAAGATGTTCGGCAATCGCCTGCGCTACCAACATCCGGTCGAACGGATCGCGGTGGTGCCACGGCAACTGGCGCAGCTCCTCGGCGTGCGACGAAGCAAGCGGTAACTCGCGGAATCCCGAGTCACGCACGGCGTCGTTGAAGCTCTCTGGGGCCTGCAGCTTGCCAAGCGACGCCTTGATCGACACCTCGGCAACCGTCACCGCGGACACGAACAGCTCATTGTCGGGGTCACCGATCATCGCGCGGTGGGCAGCGGAGAGGCGGTCGTCGTCAGCGAGCCACCACAACACGACATGCGTATCGAGAAGACCTCTCACCAGCGGTCATTTCCCATACCAGGCCCGCTCATCGACGGCCCCGAAATCATCGAAATCGGGCGCCATGGTGACCTGCCCCCGCCAGAGGCCCGGCCGGCGCACCTGGCGTTCCGGCCGATAGGGAACCAACCGCGCCACCGGCCGGCCGTGGCGGCTGATCACGATTTCGTCGCCACTTTCGGCGCGTGCGAGCAGGCGGGAGAAGTGAGTCTTCGCGTCATAGACGTTCACCCGCTCGGTGCTCATAACCCACAGAATAACTATTCTGGTCAAGTCTGACCAGAATAGCGTCTAGCCCGCGTGGATCTGCCATCCGGCGGCATCGTTTTGCTGTCGCCAGAACTCGTCGAAACGTCCACCGGCCGCGCGCAATTCGTCGATGGTCCCGTCCTCGATGACCCGGCCGTCGTCGATGAACAGCACTCGGTCGGCCTGGGCGATGCTGGCCAGCCGGTGCGCGACGATCACCCGGGTGCGCGGGCGCAGCTCGGAGCTCAGCGCGGCGACGATCGCCGCCTCGTTTTCGGTGTCCAATGCGCTGGTCGCCTCGTCGACCAGCAGCACCGGTGCGGGTTTGAGCAGCGCCCGGGCGATGCTGACCCGTTGGCGCTCACCGCCGGACAGCGCCGCGCCGGCTTCGCCCACCCTGGTGTCGGTGCCGTCCGGCAGTCGGGCGACCAGCTCGTCGACCCGGGCCAGGTCGGTGGCCCGCGCGAAAGACTCCTGATCGGCGTCGGGGTCGCCGACCAGCACGTTGTCACGAATCGTGCCGTCGAGCAGGTAGGGATGCTGGAACACCACGCTGGTGGCGGCCCGCCGTGACGGAGCGTCCAGCCCGGTGGCATCCACCCCGTCCAGCAACACCCGGCCGCCGGTGGGCTCATGCAGTCCGGCGATCAGCGACAAGATGGTGCTCTTGCCCGAGCCGGACGGTCCGACGATGGCCGTGGTGGTGCCGGCCTGCAGGGTGAAGCTGACCCGGTCGAGCACCGGTGGGCCCGCGGAGTCGTAGCCGAACGTGACGTCGTCGAATTCGATGCGCGTGGCGCCGGCGTCCTCGGGTGCGCGGCCGGGGCCGACCGTCACCGCCGGCGCGGTGAGCACAGCGCGGATCCGCTCGAGGGAGGCCCGCGTCGACTCCAGGGCAGGTGCCAGTTCGCTGATGACGGTGAACGGTTCCAGGTAGCGCGCCGCCACCACGATCAAGGCGATGGCCTCGGGAACGCTGAGCGTACCGGTCACGGTCAGCGCGGTGGTGCTGCCGGCCAGCAGGATCAGCGCGCCCTGGCTGGCCAGACTGAACAGCAGTTGCCCCGGAATCTGCATGAGCAGCAGCCGCATCGCCGCACCGTGCTGCGCGCTCAGCGCCTGCCCGACGGTGCTGCGCTCGGGTTCGACGCGCCGCGCCGCGCGCAGCGCCTGCTGGGTGCGGGCGAACTCGATGATCCGTTCGGTCAGAGCGGTGTTGGCGTCACCGGCCGCGACGTCCGCCCGGGCGCTGAGCCGGTTGGAGGCCCACAGCGCCCCCAGCAGCAGCGGTACCCCGCCCAGGGCGGCCAGGCCCAGCTGCCAGGACACCCCGAGCAGGGCCAGTGCGATCGCCGGCGGCAGCAGGATCGCGCTGATCAGCGGGGTCAGCAGATTGACCACCAGGCTCACCAGTTCGGGGCCGGTGGCCGCGATGGCCTGGCGCGCGTCCGCGGTGTTGGCGGGCGTGAACCAGCCCAACCGGACGCCGGGCAGCCGGTCGGCCACGTCATGTTGGGTGTGATCGAGGACGGCGAAGCCCAGGTCGAATCCGATTCGGGCGCAAGCGAAGTCGATCAGCCAACCCGCGACGGTCGCCACCGTCAGCCACCCCAACCAGGCCACCCCCCGACTCGGGGCGTCGGAGAACAGCGCGCTCACCAGCGGGACCAGCAGTACGGTCCCCGCGGCCCGCACCGCCACCGACAGCAGCGTCAGCGCCGCGTAGCCGAACATCCGTCCGCGGCGGTCGTGCGGAATCAGTTGGATCAGGGTGCGGATCATCGGCGTGCCTCGGCACCGACGGTGACCGCGGCGCGGCCGGTCTCCCACAACTGCAAATAGCGTCCCTGCGCGGCCAGCAGCTGATCGTGGCTGCCCTGTTCGACGATGCTGCCGTGATCGAGCACCACGATCTGATCGGCGCCGGTGATCGTGTGCAGTCGATGGGCGATCACCAACACGGTGCGATCCTGGGTCAGCCTGTTCAGCGCTTGCTGCACCAGGTATTCCGATTCGGGATCGGCGAACGCGGTGGCCTCGTCCAGGATGAGCACGGGTGTGTCGGCGAGGATAGCGCGGGCGATGGTCAGCCGCTGCCGCTCCCCGCCGGAGAGCGCCGCGGCCGCACCGAGCACGGTGTCGTAGCCGTCGGGCAGCCGCAAGATCCGGTCATGGATCTGGGCTTCGCGGGCGGCGGCCTGCACTTGCTCGTCGGTGGCGTCTGGAACCGCCAGCGCGATGTTGTCGCGCACACTGCCGTGCACCAGTTGGGTTTCCTGCAGGACGAATCCCACCCGGCGATACAGCTCGTCGGCGGTCAGCGACCGGATGTCTTGTCCATCAACCGATATCGATCCGGACTCCACGTCGTGGAACCGGGCCAGCAGCGCGGCCAGCGTCGACTTGCCCGAGCCCGACGGGCCGACCAGTGCGGTCACCGTGCCCGGCCGCAGCGTCAACGACACGTCGCGGATCACCGGGACACCGGGACGATAGCCGAACGTGACCGCCGCGAAGCGCACCGTCCCGGCCGTGTTCCCCGGCTCCAATGCGGTGGAATCATGCTGCTCGACCGCGAGTTCGGGTTCATCCAGAGCGATCTGTAGCCGCCGGGCCGCCAGCATGCCGCCGCGGATGCCGCCGACTCCCAGGCCGATACCGAGCAGGCGGGCGCCGAAGGTGGTGCCCAGCAACAGGAACGGCAGCAGGTTCACCGGGTCCATTCGGCCGGAGATGATCAGCGGAGTGCCGGTCAGCATGATCAGCCACAGGAAGGTCGACGGGCGGGTGACCAGATCCATCAGCGTCTTCTTGCCGATGAAGGGCCGCTGCCAGTCCACCAGAAAATTGATGTACTCGTCGAGGCGGCGACGGAAAGTGGAGGCGGCAGCCCCACCGAACACCCGGATCACCGGCTGACCCTCCAGGTAGGTGCCGGCTTCGCCGTTCATCCGCTCGGCCCAGCGTTGCGCCTGACTGATCTTGGGGCCCGACTGGGTCAACATCACCGACATCAGCACCATGTAGACCAGCACCGGCACGAACAGCACCAGCGCCACCCGCCAGTCCACCACGAACAGGTAGACCAGCACCGCGACCGGTGCCACCACCGCAGCCACGGCGTCGGGAATGGCGTGGGTCACCAAATAGTGCAGAGACAGGGTGTCGTCGGCGACCAGTTGCTTGATCGAGCCGGATCCGCGCGCGGTGAACCAGCCCAGCGGCAGCCGCGACAGCTTGCTCAGCAGCCGAGTACGCAGCGCGCTGGCGAAGCGGGCGTCGACGACGTGCAGCCACAGCGTCAGCCCCGCGCCCAGCAAGGTGCCCAGGCCCAGCAAGGAGAGCGCGGCGATTCCGACCGTCCACAGCCGTGACTCGTCGGCACCGGAGACCAACAGCCGGGCCAGCTCCACCAGCAGCACGAACGGGGCCAACTGCAGCAGCGTGATCAGGGCCTGCAGGACACCGGAGATGATCAGCGGCACCCGCAGCGGACCGAGCAGCCGACCCGCGGCCTGGGCCCGCCACGCCCCCTTCGCGGTGACGCTGCGCTCACCAGGCACTTCACTCGCACTTTTGTCTGGTAGCGGCAGAGTCAACGCAGATTCAGTAGCGTCGCGCTGGGTGCCCATGGCACGTCCGGCGGTCCAGTAGGCCTGCGCGTGGACCTCGGATTTGGGAAAGCCGAACTCCTCGCGCAGCCGCACCCGCAGCGCCTTGAGCGTCGCGGCTTCCGGGGTGGCCCAGGCGTACCAGTCCGACCAGTCCCGGGACTCGATCGCCGCGGCCAGGGAGCTCGCGTCGCTGCGGGGCACCCAGTGCACCCGCAGGCGGGGATGTTCGCGCAGCGGGATCAGTAGATCGTCGTCGTCGTGCTGTTCGAGGTAGAGCTCGATCGGTACCTCGGGCGCGACGGTGCCGATGATTCCGTTGATTCCCGGAATCGACGCCGAGTCCCCCATCAGCAGGTAGCCGGCGGGCTGCGCGTCGGCGTCGGGTACCTCGAAGCGCGACGAGCCCATCAGCGACATTGCCGCGATGGTGGCCCCGGGTTCCACGGTGCGGGCCCAGCGGGTAGCCGGCCCGGCCGGTTCGTGCAGCACCATGTCGACGGCGAAGCGTCCGCTCTCGGCGTCGCCCTCGGCGATGGTGTAGGCACGCTGGAATTCGGTGTCCGATCCATCCGGGTCCGGGAACCAGAACCGCAGCCAGGCACTGGGTTCGACGGCCGCGTCGGTGAACAGGGTGGGCGAATGCATCCAGACCCGGATGCAATGTGGAGTGATCCAGCTGGTCTCGAGCACCGTTACGGTGTGGTCGCGGGCACCGAAGCCCCGCAGAATCGCACCCTGCAAGCCGCGCGCCATCACGGTCCTTTCGCCAACGGTGGCCCACCCCGCGGAGTCGGGCTCGGCGCTCGCCGCCAAGTCGAACCTAGGTTACCCTACCCTCACTTACTCGAATAGCTGCTCGGGTAGGCTCACTGCTCGTTATGACAGACGCCGCAACCATCCTGCACCGCGAGCTGACAGACCTGTCCGACCAGGTCCGCCGCGTCCCGCCGCCCCCGATCCCGGTGCTGGCCGAACCGTATGAGATCCGGGTGGCCGACCCGGACGCCGACGCGGAGCTGATCTCCGAGTGGATGAACCGGCCGCACCTCGCGCAGACGTGGGAGTCCGCCTGGCCACCGGAGCGCTGGCACGCCTACCTCACCGCCCAAGTCACCGGCAGCTATTCGCGGCCGTTGATCGTCAGTCGGCACGGACAAGACGGCGGCTATATCGAGATCTACCGGGCGGCAAAGGATTCCATCGCGAAGTACTACGCGGCCGACCCGCATGATCTGGGCATTCACGCCGCCGTCGCCGACACCACGGTGGTCAATCGTGGGTTCGCGGCAATCCTGCTGCCGCGCATCATGTCCTACGTCTTCGAGCTTGAGCCGCAGTGCCGGCGGATGATGTTCGAACCCGAGTATCGCAACACGGCGATGCGCCGGCTGGCCGAATATGTCGGCGGCGTCTTCCTCGGCGAACACGACATGGGTTATCGCAAGATGGCGCTGTACGCAGTGCTGCGCTACCCCGACGACGACCCGCTGTCGAACAACTCGGCGTAGCCGTCGTAGTCGGGACGCATCCCGGCTGCCACCAACTCCCACAGCACCTCATCGGTGCCGCCGCCTACCCGGGCCAGCTTCATGTCCCGCCACCAGCGCCCGAGCGGTGTCTCGTCGACCAGATATCCGGTCCCGCCGAAGATGTGCATGCACTCGGCGATCACCTCTTCGCCCAGCCGCGCCGCGGTGACCTTCATCGCCGCGGAGGTCCGCAGGTCGAGTTTGCCCCCGGCCGCAAATCCGTTGAGCCCGTGCCGAAGCAGGTCGACGCGGGCCTGCATGTCGGCCATCCGCAGCCGCAGCGCCTGATGCTCGAACAGGGTGGCACCGAACTGGGTGCGGTGCAGCATCCGCGCGTGGGTGATGCCGAGGACCTTCTGACACGACGAGGCGACCTGCCCGGCGATCGACATCCGCTCGTGCGCCAGCCCCCAGGAGATGGCGGCCAGCCCGGTGCCCGGCCGGGCGATCAGGGCGTCGGCGGGCACCCAGGTGTCGATGTCGACCGGGGCAGTGTCCAGCGGCCCGGCCCCGACCTTGCTGAACGGCTCGTGCACCTGCACCTGGTCGGTCGGCACCGCAATCATCAGGACGTTGCCGTGCCGGCTGTTCTCATCGTGGTCCATGCTGCGCGCCAGCACCAGGATGTGGTCGGAGATAGGCGACAGCGACACGAACTTCTTGCGGCCACGCACCTCGAAACCGTCACGCACGGAACGGGCTTCGGTCTGCACACGCTGCAGGTCCGATCCCCCGGACTCCTCCGACGCGCCGATGCACAGCACCGCTTCGCCGCGAATGGCCCGCTGGCAGATGTCCTTCAGGTAGTCGGAGCGGCCGAAGCGGTGCAGAATCGAGATCGACGAATCCTGCAGGCTCACACCGACTCCGATGCCGGCAGACCCGAGCCGCCCCAGCGCGTAGGCCAACTCCAGCAGTTTGGCCACATCGGTGGGCGCTGCGCCCGCCCACTTCTGCGTGAAGACTCCCGCCCGGCCGAGATGCTCGATCAGCTTGCGCGGAAAGCGCCCACTGTTCTCGGCTTCGGCCGTCCACTCCACGACCTGCTGGTCGAACACCTCGTTGAGCAGAGCGCGGTAGGCATCAAGATCCGAGATATCCGAGCCGGTCACTTCATAACCTCCATGTTGCGTTTGACCTCGAGCCGCCGCAGCTTCCCCGACGATGTCCGGGGCAGCGATCCCGGTGCCAGGAACACCACATCGGCGGGCACCACCCCGCATTGGGACGCCACCCGGGAGATCAGGTCGGCACGCGCGCCGGCCTCGTCGCGGCCACGGAACTCCGCGGCGATCACCAGCCCCGGGCGGATTCCGTCCGTGCCGACCGCCACCACTGCACCCTCACGGACCCCACGCACTTCGGCGGCCACCCGCTCGATCTCGGTGGGAAACACATTGCGGCCGGCGATCGAGATGATCTCTTTGGCCCGGCCACAGACCACCAGGCCGGCGTCGGTGAAGTAGCCGAGGTCGCCGGTGCCAAACCAGGCGTCCGGGTCTTGCGCCGGCTGGCCGAGGTAGCCCGACATCATCGAGGTTCCGCGGATCTCGATCTCACCGACTTCGCGTTGCGGTAGCTGCTCGTGGCGTTCGGCCACCGGACTGATGCGGACCTGCATCCCGGGAATCGGCTCGCCGAGCACCGCATGCCGGCGCACGGCCTTGGCGTCATCGCCTGCCGCGTCGGCAATTTCGTCGTATTGCAGACCGGTGCCCGGCCGTGGCGCGGTCACCGCACAGGTGGCCTCGGCCAAGCCGTAGGACGGCATCAGTGCACCGGGGTTCAGGCCGAACTTGCCGAGTTCGGTGACGAATCGCTCCAGTCCCGCGCAGTCGACCGGTTCGCCCCCGTTGATCGCGACCCGCAGCCGGCCCAGGTCCACGTCGGGGACTCGTCGGGCATATTTGCCGATCACGCCGTAGGCGAAATTGGGTGCGGCGGTCATGGTGGCCCGGCTGTCGTGCAGCCAGCTCAACCAGCGAAACGGCGAGGCGGCGAATGCCGCGGTGGGCGCCAACCACTGTTCCGAGCCGGTCAGTGCCGCGCTGAGCAGGAAGGTCAGCCCCATGTCGTGGTACAGCGGCAGCCAGCTGCAGCCGACATCGTCCGCCGGCTCCACCCCGACGTGCTGGCTCAAGCCAGCGACGTTTGCCAGCACCGCGGCCGGTGAGAGCTGGGCGGTGCGCGGGGTGCCGGTGGACCCGGCGGTGCCCTGCAATACCGCGGGCACGTCGGCGTCGGCGCTGACCCGGTTGACCGAACGACCGGCGCCGGCGGCGGCCGCAACATCGGCCACCGCCAGAAGCCGACCGCTCTCCTGGGCGCGCAGCAGGTCCAACACCGGTCCGTGGCTCAGCACCGTGCGGACACCAACGCCGTGGAAGCGATCCAGGGTTGCCTGTGCCCAGTGCTGGGGGTCGGCGCCGCGGACCGGTCCGGGCAGGATCGACACGCTGCGGCCGGCCAACCAGGCGCCCTGAATCGCGGCGACCAAATCTGCGTTCGGCTCACCGACCAGCCCTACGGCCCCGTCATCATCGCCGTCCAGGATCCGGGCAGCCACGCTTTCGGCCCGGGCGTGCACCTGCTGCCACGGGTGACGATTCCATGCTCCGGCGTCGGCGTCGAAGACCACCAGGTCGTGCTCCGACCCGGTCATCGCCCGGGTCAGGGCGCTGGCCAGCACACTCACGCGTCGGCGGGGGCTTTCGCCCGGATGGCGGCCTCAAGGTCCCCGACCGTGTCGCAGTTCAACAGGTCTTCCTCGGACAGCGCTACACCCAGCCGATCCTCAATGGCGACCATGCCGATGGCGAAGGCCACGGAATCGAGGCCGACGTCGTCCACCAGCCGCGACTCCGGAGTCACGCGGCCCAGATCGACCTGCAGGTCGTCTCGCAAGATCTCACGCAGCGCATTGTTGATGGCATCGGGGGATGAAGCGCTCATGTTGAGGGACGCTACACCAAACCCCTAACTAAGGTTAGCTTGCCCTATCTTGTGACTCCCGACACTTAGACTAAGGCTAGGCTTGCCTGCTGTTTGCTCTCATGGTTAACGTTAGCCATCGTTCCACATAGACAGGAACCTCACATCAGATGAGGACACGATAAGGAGAAACAATGCAGCTCGCAATCGCCGCAGGATCGACCGATCCCGGCACCGCGTCGACCGCCCGGGCCACGGGGCTCCTGGCAGCCGGAATCGCCCTGGCCAGCGCCGGCGTGATCGCCGTCAACCCGGTCGCCCCGATGATCGGCGCTGTCGCCCACCAGCCCGCCGTCGAACTCACCGCCACCACTGGCGAGAACCTCGACCACCTGATGGACCTGCTCACCGGCCCGAGCCCGGTCTTCTCGGCCCTGGGTGACCTGGGCAGCTACTACGGCCAGACCGTCAGCAACAGCTTCGACGGCGTGCTGAACGGCCTCGAAATCATGTGGTCCGGCGGTGGCGCGGTCAAGGGCCTGGAGAACATCCTCCCGCAGGTCATGGAGTTCCTTCAGCAGGGTGACTTCACCAATGCCTGGAACCTGATCAACTGGGACATGTTGTTCGACATGAACAACATCTTCCAGCCGCTCTTCGACCACACCGTGCGTGGCACCGGCGAATTCGTGCCCGGCGTGTTCGGCATCGGCGCCGACCTGACCAATGTCTGGGCGGCCGTACAGGAGATCTTCGGCGACTTCAGCTTCTGGAAGACCTCCGCCAAGTACCTGACGGAACCGCTCATCGGCTTCATGTTCGCGTTGTCAGAAAATCTGACCGGCGTGCCCGACGGTGTGGAACACGTGGCGCAGGACCCGTTCGACGCACTGCTCAACGGCTACATCACCTGGGACTCCGACACCGGCGAAGACACCGGCCAGTGGTGGGGCCTGCTTACCGAGAAGGGCACCGTCTCCTACTTCCTCGACTTCCTGCCGGAGAAGTTCGCCGACGCGCTCACCTCGACCATCCCGGTGCCGGACGTGGATGTCGACCCGGGTTCGTCGGCGGCCGACGCCAGCCTGCTGGACCTGGGCTGGCTCGGCGGGCTGTTCAACTAAGTAGTACCGCACCACCGGTCTCGCGCGAGCGCTGGCGACCCCAGCGCTCGCGCAGCACCAGAGCCGGGTTCGGGCCCCTAGCAGGCCCGAGCCCGGCTCAAAACAATGCCATTGACTAATGGCACCATTGACTGTTGACTCAGTCACATGATCCTTGGCCGATCGCCCAAACGCAGCCATGGGGCTTCCGCCGTCGTCACCGGCGCCGGGAGCGGTATCGGAGCCGCATTCGCCATCGAACTCGCCCGCCGCGGCAGCGCCGTGGTCTGCAGCGACATCAACGATGACGCCGCCCAGCGCACCGTCGAGACCATCGCGGGCGCGGGCGGTCGGGCCACCGCCGTGCACTGCGACGTCTCGCAGCTCGACGAGGTTACCGCGCTGGCCGACGCCGCGCAGTCCTGGTTCGGCCACCCGCCCACCCTGGTGATCAACAACGCCGGCGTCGGCGCCGGCGGGCAGCCGATCGGCACCCTGTCGCTGGACGACTGGAACTGGACGCTGGGCATCAACCTGTGGGGCCCGATCCACGGCTGCCACGTCTTCACCCCGATCCTGCGTGCGGCGGGCCTCGAGCAACCCCGCGGCATCATCAACGTCGCTTCCGCCGCATCGTTCGGCGCCGCTCCGGACATGGCGGCCTACAACGTCAGCAAGGCCGGCGTGCTGTCGCTGTCGGAGACCTTGGCGGCCGAGCTGTCCGGTACCGGAATCGGTGTCACGGTGCTGTGCCCGACCTTTGTCAAGACCAACATCGTCGAATCCGGCCGGATCACCGCCCAATCCAGCGAGGCAGCGAACCGGTTGATGCGCTGGACCGGGCTCTCGGCCGGGCGCGTTGCCCGCGACTGCCTGGACACCCACGACCGCGGTGGCCTGTATTGCATGCCGCAGCTGGACGCCAAGATCGGCTGGAACATCAAACGTTTCGCGCCGGAGACGTTCACCCGGACCATCGGGCTGGCATTTCGTGCCAGTGCGGCATTGCCAGGACGGACCGACTGAAGGAGAAGCAGATGGCTCTCGACATGGACGTCATGCTCACCAAGATCAAGGATCGGCAGTGGGCGCTGGCCGATATCGACTGGGACGCACCGGGAGCCGAGCTGATCCGCCCCGAGATGGCCCCCAAGCTCAAGAAATTCATGGCCGACCTGTGCTGGATCGAGAACATCGGCGCCCGCGGCTTCGCGGCCATGGCACGCAAGGCGCCCACCTCGACGCTGGCCGAGATCTACCGGTACTTCCACGCCGAGGAGCAACGCCACGCCAACGCCGAGCTGGCGCTGATGAAGCGCTGGGGCATGCTCGACGACGGCGAAATACCCGAGCCCAACGTCAACATCCGGCTGGCGATGCAATGGCTGGACGACTACTCCGACGATTTGCCGCTGTCGGTGCTGGGCACGGTGATCCCGATGCTGGAGGTCGCACTCGACGGGGCGCTGCTGAAGTTCCTGCTCGACGAGGTCGACGACCCGGTCTGCCATCAGGTGTTCGAGAAGATCAACAACGACGAATCTCGGCATATCGCCGTCGATTTCGAGGTGTTGGAGATGATCGGGCACGCCGACGCCCGCAGGCTGGCGATCGAGTTCGTCGGCACCGTCGCCTCGCCGTCGCTGATCGTGGGCGCGCTCATCTCGATCCCGCTACTTAACCGGATCCGCAACGAGGTGATCGGCATGGGATTGGACCCCCAGCGGCTCTACTCGGCGCTGATGCGTTTCACACAGTTCGGCGAACGCGGCGAACACGCCCGGCGGGTGCCGGCCTATCAGGTGGTCAAGCGCTACTCGGGCTGGATGGCCAACCCGGACAGCCCGTATCACCTGCTGGCCAATCCGGCGGTGTGGCTGTCCGGCTTCTATCCCAAGCGGCTGCTCAAGCCGATCCCGAGCTGGTTCAAAGAGCTGACCCACGAGCCGGCGGCCTGAGGTGGCGCGCGCACCCGTCTACCAGACGCTGATCGTGGGCGCCGGGTTCAGCGGGATCGGTGCGGCGATCAAGCTGGCCGAAGCCGGCATCGGCGACGACGAGATCGTGATCCTGGAGCGCAGCGACCGGGTCGGTGGAACCTGGCGCGACACCCGCTATCCCGGTGCGGCCTGCGACATTCCGTCGCTGCTGTATTCCTTCTCGTTCGTCGCCAATCCCGGCTGGTCGCGGGCCTATCCGTCGGCCAGCGAGATCTATGCGCACATCGAGGACATGGTGGACTGGTTCGACCTGCGCCGCCACATCCGGTTCGGCACCGAGGTCACCGGGTTGGCGTTCGACGAAGACACCGGGGCGTGGACCGTGTCGGCGGGACGCAAGAAATTTCGGGCCCGCACCGTGGTGCTGGCGGCGGGCCCACTACCCGACTCCAGCTTCCCCGCCATCCGCGGCCTGGACACCTACACCGGCCACAAAATCCACAGCGCCCGTTGGGATCACGACTACGACTTCACCGACAAGAAGGTTGCGGTCGTCGGCACCGGCGCCAGCGCGGTGCAGATCATCCCGGAGTTGGTCAAGCAAGCCGGCTTCGTCAAGGTCTTCCAGCGCACCCCCGGCTGGGTGATCCCACGACTGGATGTGGCCATGCCGCCGGTGGTACAAGAGCTGTTCGCCAAAGTCCCCGCCGCCCAGCAGCTCGCCCGCCAAGCACTGTTCTGGGGGCACGAGGCCAGCGCCACCGCGCTGGTGTGGAACACCCCGCTGAGCAGCCTGGTGGCCCAGCTGGGCAAAGCCCACCTGCGGGCTACCGTCAAAGATCCCTGGCTGCGCCGTCAGCTCACCCCGGACTTCACCCCCGGTTGCAAACGCATGCTGGTCTCCAGTGACTACTATCCCGCGCTGCAACGCGACAACTGCAAGCTGATCGACTGGCCGATCGCCGCCATGAGCCCAGCCGGCATCCGCACCAGCGACGGCGTGGAGCACCACCTCGACGCCATCGTCTTCGCAACCGGCTACGACGTGCACCTGACCGGCCCACCGTTTCCGGTCACCGGGCTCGGCGGCAGGGCGTTGGCCGACGAGTGGACCCGCGGCGCCCAGGCCTTCAAGAGCATTCAGGCACACGGCTACCCGAACCTGTTCTTCATGACCGGCCCCAACTCCGGGCCGGGCCACAATTCGCTGCTGGTCTACGTCGAAGGGCAGATCGACTACGTGGTGCGTGCCGTCGGCGCGATCCGCGGCGGAAGCCTGCGCTATCTGGATGTGCGTGACGATGTGCAACGCCGCCACAACAAGCAGATTCAGCGGCGACTGGGCAAGACGACCTGGATGTCGGGCTGTCGCAGCTGGTATCTGACCGAAGACGGTTTTAACGCGTCGATGTACCCGGGGTTCGCTACGCAGTATCTTCGGCAGATGCGCAATTTCCGCCTCACCGACTATCACGCGGTGGCATGACCGCACCGGATCGTCCCGCCAAGCCCGACTCCATCGCCGGGGTGCTGGCGAATCTGCGGCGAGTTCCCCGCCGGGTGCGGCGCGAGTCCCGCGAGGTGATCGAGGCCGCGGTGACGCAGCTCTTCGAGATCGTGGTGCGTCACCCGGGCGGCAACACGGCATCGCGGGAGTACCGGATCGACGACCTGGCCCGATTGGGCGGCACCACCACCCGCAACGTGCGGGTATACCGGGACCGGGATCTGCTGCCGCCGCCGCGACGGGTCGGGCGGATCGCGTTGTACAACGACACCCACCTGACCCGGCTGCGGCTGATCACCTCAATGCTCGACCGCGGCTACACCATCGCGCACGTCAAAGAGATGATCGGCGCCTGGGAGCAGGGCAAGGACCTCGGCGACATCCTGGGACTGGAAAGCGCGATCGCCGGTAGCTGGACCACCGAGCGGCCCGAGACCATGCCACGTGCCGAGGCCGAGCGGCGAATCGGCGATCCGCCGGCGATGCAGCGACTGGTGGCGCTCGGGGTGATCCGGCTCAGCGAGGCCGACTCCCTGGCCACCATTACCCGGCCCAAACTGATCGATGCGTTCAACGAGGTCCGCGGCTACGGCATCGCCATCGACAAGCTCATCGACCTCTACGAGCAGTCATTGCCGCACATCGACGCGATCAGCCAGATGTTGGTGCGAGCCGGCGCCGAGCACGTTCTGACCCGGATCCAGCCCGGTGCACCCCTGCCGCCCGACACCGAGATCGCCGAGCTGATCGGCATGCTGGTGCGGTTTCGCACCCAGGCCGTCGCCTCCGTCACCGCCACCCTGGCCTCGTCGATCGAATCGACCATTGAGTCGATGGTCAGCGGCCTGCTCACCGAGTCGCTACTGCACTGACTCCGCGTTGGATCGCTTTAGGCTAGGGCGAGGAACAGCTTCTCGAGCTCGTCTTCGGAGAGCGGCGCTTTGCCGGTGGCGGATTCACCGGCCAGGCATTCGCGAAGCCCACTCGCGACTATTTTGAAACCCGCCCGGTCCAGCGCCCGCGAGACCGCGGCAAGCTGGGTGACCACATCCTTACAGTCGCGTCCGCCCTCGATCATCGCGATTACCCCGGCGAGCTGGCCGTGCGCACGGCGCAGCCGGTTCAACACCGACTTGACGCTGTCTTCGTTATCAAGCACGTGAGGTCCTCTCCCCGAGCCGCCTGTTATACCCTATAGGGTATCTCACCCTGGGGGCGGGGCGGCAGATTCAGCGGTGGGCGATCAGATACGGCGCCAGGGTGGCCAGTTTCTCGCAGGTCTCCTCGAATTCCCGCTCGGGCCGCGACTCGGCAATGACGCCCGCTCCGGCCCGCAACCAGCAGCGCCCGCCGCCCTCGTAGGCCGCCCGCAGCGTCAACGCCGCATCCAGCCCGCCGTCGGCCGAGAACATCACCACCGCACCGGAGTACAGCCCTCGTGGGCACTCGTCGAGCCGCAGAATGGCGTCGATTCCGGCCGATTTGGGAATCCCCGACGCAGTGACCGCTGGGAACAGCGCCTCCAGGGCATCCATCCGGTCCCGGGCGGGATACAGCCGCCCGCGCACCGTCGACCCCAGGTGCTGGACGCTCCCCCGCTCCCGCACGGTCATGAAGTCGGCGACGACGGTACTGCCGGGCTCGGCGATCTCGGTGATCTCCTCCACCGAGGTGCGCACCGAGATCGCGTGCTCCACAATCTCCTTGGCATCGGATTCCAGCTCGGCGCGAACCGCCGTGTCGATCGCGGGATCCCCGGTGCGGGCACGCGTCCCGGCTAGCGGCTCGGTGACCACCACACCGTCGCCGCGCACCTCGGTCACCAGCTCCGGGCTGTATCCGAGCGCCCGGATCCCGCCCAGCCGCAACAAGAATGACCGAGCCGGAGTGTTGTGACGCCGGCCCAGCCGATAGGTCGACGGGAAATCCAAGGCGAACGGGACGTCGACACAGCGCGACAGGATCACCTTGCGGTAGCTGCCGGCGCGGATCTCCTCGACCGCGGTCCCCACCCGATCGCGATAGCCGGCACCGTCGGCGTCAACCACAACCGCCGACGGCTCGGCGAGCGCGGGAACCCCGTCGGCCAACAGCCGCTCCAGCACCGCGACTGCGCGGTCACTGTGGCCGAACAGCTCGACCTTCGCAGCAGTGACGACGATGCGGGTCTGCGGCCAGAACACCCGGGCCAGCGCGGTACCCGGCGCCAACCGGCCTTGCAGCCCGAATCGGTAAGTGCCGAATTCGAAAGCCACCCAGCCAAATACCTCGGCGGCCTCGAGCAGTAGCCGGTCCACCGCCTCGCCGAGCACTGCGGCCGGCCGACCCCGCCAGTGTTCACGACGAACCACCCCGTCGCGGACCGTGCGTAACTCATCACTGTCCAGCTCGACGGCAGCGCGCACGCCGACCGCCAGGGTCCAGCTTTCGCCACGCTCGTAGAGCAGGTACTCCTGGCCGTCATGTTCCGGCAGTTCCGCGGCCAGTGCGGCCGCGAGATCGGCCGGCTCCACGCCGGGCGGCAACGGCACCGACAACGCAGTTTCGGAGACTGTTTCGACACCGACCTCGGCCACGATTAGTAAATGTAGCCTAACCTACTAAGTGACGTGCGCCTCGCCCCGCGAACCTGCTCAGAACGCCTTCAGCAGCGCTGTTCGCGCCTTGACGTGCAACTGCTCGAACTTGGAATTGCGCTGCCGCTCCATCTCCGCGGCCATCCGATTGCCCAGGTCCTCCAACTCGCTGTCCGACAGGTCTACCGGCGCCGGCGGGGGCACCAGGTCGCGCTCCTCTTCGTCGGCGTGGGCCTCCAGGACCGTGAGGAAGGAGTTCCACTCGTCGACGTGGCGAGGAGAGCTGGCCGGTGTCCGCAACGCCACCGCGAGCTGGTCGTAGATCTGCCGGTGCTCGGCGTGCGCGATCGCGATCAGCTTGCTGGCGGCCGCCAGCGCCGGATAGTAGATGTCGTCCTCGATCCGCATGTGGATGGTGAACTCCCGCAGCAGTTCATCGAGAGTCTGCTGCCGTTCCGCGGATCCGACCGGGGCTGCCTTGAACCGGGAGCCCAACCCGCGCAGCACATTGTGGTGGGCACGTAGCACGTCATAGGCGTTGCTCACTGTGCAATCTCCTTCTCGGTAGCAATTTCTGGGCACTGGAGGGCCTGCGGGGCGAGATACTTGACCCGGCCTTCACCAAGCGGTGTCAGCCCGGCGTCGCGCAGCTCGACCATTCCGTCGCGCACCCGCGCCTGGTAGCGGGGCAGCGGAGCGGCAGACGGCCCGCGCAGAACCGCACCCGTTTCCACGTCGAACTGCGAGCCGTGCCAAGGGCACACGATCCGGCCGCGGTCGACCCAGCCGTCTTCCATCGGCGCGGCCAAGTGCGGGCACAATCCGGCGAACGCCGAGACACTGTCGCCGTTGCGGCAGAGCACCACCGCGACGCCGTCGACGTCGATGCGCTTGGGCTTCTTGCCGACCGGAAGGTCCGCCTCTGGAAGCACCGGCGTCCAGGCGTCGATGCGCAGCCGATCACCGGATTGGTCGATGCCGATTCCGGAGCCGAACACCAGCGCGCCGCCCAGGAATCCACTGGCGGAGGTGATGCCGTAGCCGACCGCACTGGTCACGATGCCCCGCAACTGCCGCCCACGGCGCCGGTCTCGCCAGGACTGGATGTACAGGCCCGTGGCAACGAGATTCAGCACGCCGTGCACCAGTCCGATACGCCGGTCCTTGTCGTGGGTGTGCTGCCAGTCGGTCACCCCAGTGGCCGCTGACGCGAAATTGGCCGCGATCCCCAGCCCCAGAGCGCGCTGGGCGAATCGGGACGCGTCAAGGACCTCCGTCGCGGACTTGCTCGGCAACAGACTCAGCGCATCCAGGGCGACGGTCGTCGCAATGGCACCGGTGGTCAGCGATGCCAACGGCGGATGCACCGGGTGCCCCAGCCACACGCCGTTCAAGAAGTTGGCCACCCGGTCCCGGGCCCCGCCGAAGGCATTGAACCCGAAGCTCAGCACGTTCTCCAGCCGGTAGCTGGGCCGGTCCATCCACTCCTGTCGTCCCAGAATTTCCAGCACTCGCCCGCCGGCTCCGTGTGCCCGGTCCGCGGCGTCTCGCGCCCGTTGAACTGCCATCCCGTCGATCCTCCATCTGCCCCGGCTACGCCGTGATTTGGCCCTTGTTTGCGGAGTTACAACCGGCAGCGTATCCGCATATACGATTCCCTACAAGTAACGGATTACGATATTGCTGGTTGTGCCCGACCCTTGATGCGGCCTGCGCCGACGCGACACTTGAAGTCTGCACGAAATCGGTTATTCACCATTGCAATAACGGTGGAATAAGCCGCCATTCGGCGGCCCGAACGGCCGACCTGACAACACCAAGACAAGATTGCTGTGAGTATGTTGACAACGAGTTTTACGAGTAAGACGCCGACCGGTTGCCGTATCGCCTTTCCCGCATCTGCGGTTTCGTTCGTACCCTTGAGACCGGCCATCGCATCAGTGATGCCGACCCCCGCGACCGGATCGCAGTGATGTGTTACAGGCGTTCACAATTCGGTATCAGTCCTCACACAACGGTTGGCAGCAACGGCACCCCCGTGGACTATGGAGTCATGCTAAGTATTCGCAAACTCGTGGGATCGATGTTCGTAGCGACCGCCGCCGCGGCAATCGCTGTTGCCCCGACAGGCGTGATGCTGATGGCCGGATCGGCGGGCACGCCAGGGCAGACCGCGGTCGCCCAACCGCACGGTTCTGGCGGCCCGGACGGCAACGGGGGTGGCAGCGGCTGCGGCCACGACGCCAACTGGCAGGGTTGCGGCGGCTTCATCCCGGGGCAAGGCGGCTTCGGCCACGGCTGCCTCAACGGCATCTGCGGCAGCTGGGACAGCGGCCGGCGGTTTCGCCGCTGAACCGCGCTAGCCGAGCAGCGCACGGACGACCGCGTCGGCCAGCAGCCGACCGCGGTCGGTCAACACCAGCCGCTCACCGTCGATGTGCAGCAGTCCGTCGGTAACCGCGGTCGAGGCGCGCTCGCGCTCCGAGGCATCCAGAGCCGCCAGCGCCAGCCCGTCACGCATCCGCAGTCGCAACATCACGTCCTCGGTGTGCCGGTCGGCGACGGAGAGTTCCTCGAAGCCGGCCACCGGCAGGGCGCCTTGCTCCAGCAGCTGCGCGTAGCTGCTGGGGTGCTTGACGTTCCACCAGCGCAGCGCACCGTCGTAGCTGTGCGCGCCCGGCCCCGCACCCCACCATCGGCCGCCATTCCAGTAGCCCAGGTTGTGCCGGCAGGCCGCGCCCGGCCGGCTCCAATTGGACACCTCGTACCAGTCCATCCCGGCCGCCCGCAGCCGGCCGTCGATCAGCTCATAGCGACGCGCCGCCACATCGCCCTCGGGGGCGGGCAGTTCTCCGCGCCGCACCCGACGGGCCAACGCGGTGCCGTCCTCGACGATCAGGCTGTAGGCCGAGACGTGATCCACGCCCGCCTCCAGCGCGGCGTCCACCGAGCGCAGCAGATCGTCATCCGCCTCGCCGGGGGTGCCGTAGATCAGGTCGATGTTGAGATGTTCGAAGCCGGCGGCCCGCGCCTCGCGCGCGGCCGCCACCGGCCGGCCCGGCGAATGGATGCGGTCCAGGGTTGCCAGCACGCGCGGCGACACCGACTGCATGCCCAGCGACACCCGGGTGTAGCCGGCGGCTCGGATCGACTCGAAGAACTCCGGCGACGTGGACTCCGGGTTCGCCTCGGTGGTGACCTCGGCGTCATCGGCCAATCCGAAGTGCTCGCGGACCTGGTCAAGCACGCGCGCCAGCCGCGCCCCGCCCAGCAACGACGGCGTACCGCCTCCAACGAAAACCGTTTCGGCCCGCTGGCCGCCCAGCCGGGCCGCGGCCAGTTCCAGCTCCCGGTCCAGCGCTGCCACCCAGGCGTCGGGGTTTGCGCCGCCGAGCTCCGCCGGGGTGTAGGTGTTGAAGTCGCAGTAACCGCACCGGGTGAAACAGAACGGCACGTGCACATACACCCCGAACGGGCCTTGGGCGCCAGGCCGGGCCGGCGCCGCCTCGGGCAGCTCGACCGCGCTGAGGGTGGGTGTCATGGGGCCCGATCATCCCACGGCACAGCGGTCGGCGCCGGTTACCGCAAGCGTCTAGTCGGCTTGTGCGCCGAAACCTTCGGCGTCCTGGTAAAGGGCCATCAGATAGTGCGTCAGCGAACCGACCGGCGCGCTCGCCGCAGCGTCGCCGCGGGACGCACAGGTCGGCCATGCTCCGGGACCCTCGCTGGCCATGATGCGTTGGGCGACGTCAATCTGCTGCTGCGGGGACGCCTGCGAAGGCAATCCAACCCCACCGTTGTCGGCCCACGTCGCTGCGCTGATCTGCAGCCCGCCGTAGCCGCCGTCACCGGTGTCGGCCGACCAGTTCCCGCCAGACTCGCAGAGGGCGATGGCCTCCCAGTCGATCGGTTCGGCGCCGGCCGCGCCGGACAGTTCGGCGGCGCCGACCAGCAACACGCCCGCCGTCAGCGCTGTGAACTTCCTCATATCAACTCCACCTTGCTGGCCAGCCAGCGGCCGTCGACCTTGTCCATGGTCATTCGGATCCGGCTGTGGTCGAGCACGGGTTCGGGGTTGTCGGCATTGCGAACCGCCTGGTCAACCAACAACACCACCACGGCGTGGTTGCGGTCGACGGATTTCAGCACCGCCTCGGCAACGTGCCCGCGCGCGGTCGCCCGGTTGTCGATCAGTTGCTGACGCAAGCTCACGCTGGAACGGGTATGCATGGTCCGGAACTGGCCGGTTGATCCGTCGGTGATGTCGGCGAAATTGCGATCGATGTTGTCGGCGTCGATATTGCTCAACCGCAACACATATGCCTCCGCCGCCTGCACGGCCTGATCACCGGCGAGGTGGGTTTGGTAGTGCTGGGCCGCCAGCCATCCGCCGCAACCGATGGTGGCCGCTAGCGTTGCCACGGCCAGCCAGCGGCGCAGCTGGGCGCGGCCGCTCCTGCGCGGTGGCGGGTCGGCCACCGGCAGTGGTTCCCACGCCGATTCCCATCCGAAGTCGACACTCACCTATCCCACCCGCCTTCCGATCGGCTGTCCGTTTGCGGCGGCCCGGCGCCGGGGTGCGTCGCCCCCGAGCCGTTCCGATCCGCTCCCCCGGCCCGACCGACGTAGCATCGAGCACCAGATGAGTTTTGCTCACGCTGATCACAACTTTGCGCCGGTAAGGAAGATTTTTGGCATCCATGGCATAATTGGCCCTGTGACCGCCGCCTACTGCACCTCGTCCGGGGTTGCCTTGGTGGCTCGGCGGCATATCGATTTCAAGCGTGTTTGCAGCTGTCGCTGTCTGCCTTGACGTCGTAGAGCCGCCCACCTGTATTTTCCAGCTGGCCGCCGGACCTGCGCCGCCGCCGGAGACAGTCGCCGGTGAACCGCGCTCAATCCCGCCGGCTCCTCTTTGAAGGAGAACCCATGACCGCCACTCCGACTGCTCCCCCGAGCCGAGCCAAGCGCAGCGAGGCCCAGTGGGCGCTCGGCGAGACCGAACCGGTCAACCACAACGAGCAGTTCAAGCAGGAAGACCCGGCGCTGAACGTGCAGGCCCGGATCATCGATGTGTACTCCAAGCAGGGGTTCGACGCCATCACCAAAGACGACCTGCGCGGGCGTTTCCGCTGGATGGGGCTGTACACCCAGCGCGAGCAGGGCTATGACGGCACCTTCACCGGCGATGAGAACGCCGATCTGCTGGAGGCCAAGTACTTCATGATGCGGGTGCGCTGCGACGGCAAGGCGCTGTCGGCCGCCGCGATGCGGACGCTAGGTCAGATCTCCGTCGACTTCGCCCACAACACCGCCGACATCTCCGACCGCCAGAACGTGCAGTACCACTGGATCGAGATCGAGAAGGTGCCGGAGATCTGGGACCGGCTGGCCGCGGTCGGCCTGCAGACCATCGAAGCCTGCGGCGACTGCCCGCGCGCCATGCTGGGTTCCCCGCTGGCCGGTGAATCCCTCGACGAGGTGCTCGACCCGTCGCCCGCCCTCGACGAGATCATCCGCCGCTACATCGGCAACCCGGAATTCGCCAACCTGCCGCGCAAGTTCAAGACCGCCGTCTCCGGCCTGCAGGACGTCGCCCACGAGGTCAACGACATCTCCTTCATCGGGGTCAACCACCCCGAGCACGGGCCCGGCCTGGACCTGTGGGTCGGCGGCGGGCTGTCGACCAACCCGATGCTGGCTCAGCGGCTCGGCGCCTGGGTGCCGTTGGACGAGGTGCCCGACGTCTGGGAAGCCGTCACCAGCTTGTACCGCGACTATGGTTACCGCCGGCTGCGTTCCAAGGCCCGGTTGAAGTTCCTGGTCAAGGACTGGGGCATTGAAAAGTTTAGGGAAGTTCTCGAACAGGAGTACCTCAAGCGCCCGCTGCTCGACGGCCCGGCGCCGGAGAAGCCGACCGCCCCGATCGACCACGTCGGGGTCCAGCGCACCCGCAACGGCCTCAACGCGGTCGGGGTGGCACCGATCTCCGGACGGGTCAGCGGCCAGACGCTGGTCAAGGTGGCCGAGCTGATGGAGCAGGTCGGTTCGGACCGGGCCCGATTCACCACCCACCAGAAGCTGCTCATCCTCGATGTCCCCGACGAGAAGCTGGACTGGCTGACCGGCGAACTGGACGCGCTGGGTCTGCCGGCCAACCCGTCGGCCTGGCGGCGCAATTTGATGGCCTGCACCGGCCTGGAGTTCTGCAAGCTGTCGTTCGTGGAGACCCGAGTGCGGGCTCAGAGCCTGGTCCCCGAACTCGAGCAACGCCTCGACGACCTGAACGCCGTCCTGGACGTGCCGGTCACGGTCAACATCAACGGGTGCCCGAACTCGTGCGCTCGTATCCAGGTGGCCGACATCGGGTTCAAGGGCCAGATGATCGACGACGGCGAGGGCAATTCGGTCCCCGGCTTCCAGGTGCACCTCGGCGGCAGCCTGGGCGCCGACAGTGGGTTCGGCCGAAAGCTGCGTCAGCACAAGGTCTACAGCGATGACCTCGGCGACTACATCGAGCGGGTCATGCGCAACTTCATCAAACAGCGCAGCGCCGGTGAGCGTTTCGCCCAGTGGGCGGTGCGTGCCGAAGAAGACGATCTGCGATGAGGCCGCACAGCGAAGCGGAGTTGCGTGAGCTGGCCGCCAAGGGTGCGGCCGAGCTCGACGGCGCCAGCGCCACCGAGCTGTTGGAGTGGACGGATGCGAACTTCGGCGGGGTGAACGGCCCACGAGGTGGCGCAACCTGTAACTATGTCGTGGCGTCCAACATGGCCGACGCGGTATTGGTTGATCTGGCGGCCAAGGTGCGCCCGGGTGTGCCGGTGCTGTTCCTCGACACCGGCTACCACTTCGCCGAGACCATCGGCACCCGCGACGCGGTGGAGGCGATGTATGACATCGCGTTGGTCAACGTCACCCCGGAGCAGACCGTGGCGCAGCAGGACGCGGCCCAGGGCAAGGACCTGTTCGGGTCCAATCCGGCGTTGTGCTGCCGGCTGCGCAAGGTCGAGCCGCTGTCCCGCACGCTGCGCGGCTACTCGGCGTGGGTGACCGGGCTGCGCCGGGTGGAAGCGCCGACGCGTGCCAATGCCCCGCTGATCAGCTACGACGACCAGTTCGGGCTGGTGAAGATCAATCCGCTGGCCGCGTGGACCGACGACGACATGGACGACTACATCGTCGCCAACAACGTGCTGGTCAACCCACTGATCGATGAGGGCTACCCGTCGATCGGCTGCGCGCCATGCACCATCAAGCCAGCGGCCGGCGCCGATCCGCGCAGCGGACGCTGGGCCGGCCTAGCCAAAACCGAATGCGGGCTGCACGCCTCGTGACCACCACACTGGTGCTCACCGCACACGGCAGCCGGGATCCACGCTCGGCGGCCAACACCGGTGCGATCGCCGGTCACCTACGCCGGGTAGCACCCGAATACACCGTGCGAGTGGCGTTCTGCGAACACAACACCCCGAACCTGCGCGACGTGCTGCACCAGAGCACCGGCGACACCATCGTCGTCCCGCTGCTGCTAGCCAGCGCCTACCACGCCCGCATCGATATCCCAGCGATGATCGCAGAAGCCGGCGCTGACGTACGGGTCGCTCCCACGCTGGGCGAAGACAGCCGCCTGGTACAAGTTCTCGGCGAACGCCTGACCAGCGCCGGCGCCTCGCGATTCGACCCAGAACTCGGCGTGGTGGTGGTCGCCGTGGGCTCCTCGCACCCGACAGCCAACGCACAGACCGCCACCATCGCCGCACCCCTGTCCCACCGAACACATTGGGCCGGAGTAGAAGTCGCCTTCGCCACCGACGGACCCCAACCATCAGTGCCCGAAGCCGTCGAACGCCTGCGGGCACGCGGCGCCACCAAACTGATGATCGCCCCGTGGTTCCTGGCCCACGGCACAATCACCGACCGACTCGCCACCTACGCCGCACACGCCGGCATCCCAATAGCCGAGCCACTCGGCGCACACCGCCTAGTGGCCGCCACCGTGCTAGACCGCGCCGAAGACGCGCTAGCGCACGAGCAGGTCGCGGCCTAAGCGCCGGTAGCGGCCCGCCAACCGGGGTTTGGACGGCCGATCGCCAGGGTGCCCCTACCCGCGCGGTGAGCCTGCGAGCGCGCCGATGTGACTGAGCAGATCTCGAATTGGCCCGGCCGGCGGGGTGCGTCCGCCGACCCAGATGGCGCGGAGCTTCCGATGAAGGTCAAGTTGAGGGATGACGACAGCGCGCAGACGTCCAACGGCGAGATCATCAGACACGGCTAGGGCGTGTCTGACAAATATTTCGGGTGTTGTGGCTGAAGCTTTTCAGTATGTCGCGGTTTCAGTTGCTCACCGATGCGCAGTGGTTGTTGATTGAAGACTTGCTTCCCGTGCGGACGGGTAAGCGGGGCAGGCCTTTTCAGGATGCCCGGAAGATGGTGGAGGGCATCATCTACCGGTATCGGTGCGGGATCGCCTGGCGGGATGTGCCCGAGGTGTTCGGGCGATGGCAGACGATTTGGACCTGGCACCGTCGGATGAGCGGCGACGGTACGTGGGATCGGGTGCTGGCGCGTTTGCTGGCTGCTGCCGATGAGGCCGGGGTGATCGACTGGGCGGTGTCGGTGGATTCCACGATCGCCCGCGCCCATCAGCACGCCACGAACATCACCCGTGACACAGGGGGCTGGGTCGAATTACAAGAATCTGACGATCGAGCCGCCTGACCACGGCATTGGCCGCTCCCGCGGTGGGTTGACCAGCAAGATCCATCATCTCGTTGATGGCCGCGGCCGGCCGCTGGTGGTACTGGTGGGTGCTGGCCAATCCCACGATGGCCCGGTGTTGGGGCATTTGCTCGCTCACCTGAAAGTTGACCGCTGCGGTGGTGGCCGGTCCCGCACCCGCCCTGATCGCGTCCGCGGCGATAAGGCGTATTCCAGTCGCGCGATCCGCACCATGCTGCGGCGACGCCGCATCGGTGCGGTGATACCGGAGCCATCGAACCAGGTCGCCAATCGCCAGCGCCGTGGCTCGGCCGGCGGGCGACCACCGGCCTTCGACGCCGACGATTACAAGGGCCGCAATGTTGTTGAACGCAACTTCAACACCGTCAAGCAATGGCGTGGGCTGGCCACCCGCTACGACAAACTCGCCCTGGTCTACCGCGGCGCAGCGGTCCTGCGCGCAATCACCCTCTGGCTACCGCATTTGTCAGACACGCCCTAGTCGACTCATCACGGCCGGGCCCGCCCCGGCCAAGACCGCGGCGCGCACGGCCGCCGCCGACGTCAATTCCAGCACGGGTGGGGCCTGCTCGACCCCCTCGCTCAGGACATTGCCGAGGGCTACCGTCAGTGAATCGCGGATGCCGGAACGACGTTCGCGGGTCACCAATGGCGTTTGTGCGAGTTCGAGCGGGCTGACCTGGCGCGACCGCCGAGCCCATTTGTGATCCGGACGAACCACCACCACCAGATCGTCACGCGCCACCACACAACTGCCCAGTCCGGTCGGAATTCCCGGATTCTCGACAAAACCCAAGTCGGCGCTGCTATCACGAACCGAAGCGATTGCCTGCTCACTGTTGGTCGCTGTCAAGATCACTTCGGGCGTGACGCCGCCGAAGCGCGCCGCGGCGGCCTGTAACGACACCAACCAGCGCGGCACGAGCTGCTCGGCGATTGTCTGGCTCGCCACAACCGTGATTCGCTGACGACTTTCCGATCGAAGCGAGCGCAAACCCGCATCAACGTGATGGGCGACCTCAAGCAACCGGGAGGCCCATTCGGCGACAACCACACCGGCGGGAGTGAGTTCGGTGCCACGCGGTGTCCGGACAGCCAACGCCACCCCGATCTGCACCTCCATTGAAGCCAGCCTGGCCGAGACGGCCTGCTGGGTCAGTCCCAATTCGCGGGCTGCTCCACTGAGACTGCCGCTTTCAGCGATCGCCTGAAAGATTTCAAAGGAAACCAATTCGGGTACGCGGGGACTCAGCGCCATGGTCATTCATGCTACGGAACCAGCGTTGCAGAGATCTCGACAAACGGGACACTGAAACAGCCGTCTTGGCGGCCGCGATGCGACTGCGCCCGGCGCCCGGTGAGCGCAGCCTTCAAACCCGGCCGCCTCTCACTGACCAAAAACCGTTGCAATGCAACATTTTTCGACATTAGTCTCCCGAGGAGGGCTAACCATGACACCTCGTTGAACATTGCCCGCGACAGCCAACCCGGTGCGACATTTCAGAATCGCACTCACAGTGGATACACACTTGATTTGCGGGTGTTCGAAAGTTCCCGGCGGTTCTGGCATCCCGGAAGCCACAATGCCGTGTTGTGACTCCACAACAGCCAAGCCCCTAGTCTAGAACCCGGCACGGCAAGCACCATCGATGTATGACCACCAGCGAGCACACCTACGCCAACCCGGGGCCCTGCGCGATAGGTCACCACCGCGGCATGGCCCTCGGCAGGCACGAACAATGAGCCGGTATCACGTCGCGATCGTGGGGTCCGGTCCCTCCGCATTCTTTGCCGCCGCAGCCATGCTGAAGGTCACCACCGTCGACATCGCAGTTGACATGATCGAAATGCTGCCGACGCCGTGGGGCCTGGTGCGATCGGGTGTTGCGCCCGATCACCCCAAGATCAAATCGATCACCAGGACGTTCGAGCAGACCGCCTCCGACCCACGCTTCCGTTTCTTCGGCAATGTCATGGTGGGCGAACACGTCAGCGCAGTCGAATTGTCGGTCCACTACGACGCGGTCATCTACGCGGTCGGGGCTCAGTCGGACCGCGCCTTGGGCATCCCCGGTGAACAGTTACCGGGCAGCGTGGCCGCGGTCGATTTCGTCGGCTGGTACAACGGGCACCCGCACTGCTGCGACATGGCCCCTGACCTCTCGACCGGCCGGGCCGTAGTGGTGGGTAACGGCAATGTCGCGATCGATGTGGCCCGCATCCTGGTCACCGATCCCGACGCGCTGGCCCGCACCGACATCGCCGACCATGCCCTGACATCACTGCGGGCCCGCGGGGTGCGGGAGGTGGTGATCATCGGCCGACGCGGACCATTGCAAAGCGCCTTCACCACAATGGAATTGCGTGAGCTCGGTGAACTGGACGGGGTCGATATCGTGGTCAATCCCGAGCAGCTGGCGGATATCAGCGATGAGGAAGTCGCCGCAGCCGGAAAGACCGCATCACAGAATATGAAGGTGTTGCGCGACTACGCGACACGCACGGCGCACCCAGGCAACCGCCGTATCGTCTTGCGATTCCTCAGTTCTCCGATCGCGATCTCGGGCGCATCGAAAGTCGAACAGATCCTGTTGGGCCGTAACGAGCTGGTCACCAGCGATAGCGGGCGGGTATTGGCCAAGGACACCGGTGAGCGCGAAGAGTTACCCGCCCAACTGGTGGTACGGGCGGTCGGCTATCGCGGTATCGCAGTACCCGGGCTGCCGTTCGACACCGACCGGGGAACCATTCCGCACCAGGACGGACGGGTGGCGGGTAGCTCCAACGAGTATGTCGTCGGGTGGATCAAACGCGGTCCATCCGGCGTCATCGGCACCAACAAAAAAGACTCCCAAGACACCGTCGCCACCCTCATCGCGGACCTCAGCAACGCCCAGCACCCGCGGCCGGCCGACCGGGGTAGCGAGCGTGCCGAGAAGTTGGGCCGATGGCTTGCCGCCTGCCAGCCCAACCTGATCACCGACACGCACTGGCAGCGCATAGACGAACACGAACGATCGGCAGGTGTACGGCGCGGCCGACCCCGCGTCAAGCTGTCCAGCCTGGCCGAGCTGCTGCGCGTTGGCCACGCGTGATCGGTTCCAGCGCACTGCCGTATCGGTTACCCAACCCAGATCCCCAACCACCGACGAGGAGACAGCCATGGCCTATGTGATCACCGAACCGTGTGTCGATGTCAACGACAAAGCCTGCATCGACGAATGCCCGGTCGACTGCATCTATCAGGGCACTCGGATGCTCTATATCCAGCCCGACGAATGCGTCGACTGCGGGGCCTGCGAGCCGGTGTGCCCGGTCCAGGCCATCTACCACGAAGATGATGTGCCAGAGCAGTGGAGTGAGTACCAACAGATCAATCAGGACTTCTTCGCCGAGCTCGGCTCACCGGGCGGCGCATCGAAAATTGGGGTCACCGAAAGCGACCCGAGTGTTGTTCGGGCCCTGCCGAACAACACCGAGACGAACGTGGTGCCGTAGACGGTGGATTCCTGACCCAGCGCCGTGACCGGGCCGGGCGGGGGCAACCGCGACCAGATCGCAACAGCCTGTGCCGCCCACGCCCGCCCCCGGCCTGGTGCTTCACGACCCGAACACCCGCTACGTTGAGGCCGTAAATCTCTTCGCCCGCATCAGATTTCGACTTGTTTTGTCGCCGACGATCCGACAAGTTCAGGCTCGGCCGGCAGCGCCACCGCCGGGACCGTCGACCAACCCGAGTAGGGACGGCGCACATACATCGTCCAGGTGATGATCCCTGCGCCGACATAGATCGCCGCGAAGATCCAGAATGCCGCGGTGTCGGTCCCGGTGCTCTGGTACGACTGGCGAAGCACCAAATTGACCAGCACACCGCCAAACGCCCCGGCCGCCGCGGCGAACCCGATCAACGCGCCGGACATATTGCGTGACCAGTGGCGGCGTTCAGCCTCGTCGGGGAGCCCGCGGGTATGGCTGCGTGCCTCGATGACCGCGGGGATCAGCTTGAACACCGACCCCTTGCCGAGCCCGGCCATGAAGAACAACACCAGCAGGCAACCGATGTAGGCGACCATGGTGGTGGCGGTCGGGCCGCCGGAGGTGTGGTCGCTATGCGTGCTGACCGCGGCCAAAACCGTAGTTGTTGCGACCATCACGACAAACACGCCCAAGGTGACCCGGCCCCCACCGAACCGGTCCGCCAGCCGACCACCGTAAATCCGAGACAGCGCACCCAGCAGCGGGCCGACGAAAGCGAATTCAGCGGCGTGCAGCGACGCTTCCGCCGCGCTTTGTCCGCCGGCGACGAAGTTGATCTGCAGCACCTGGGCAAACGCGAAGGAGAACCCGATGAAGGTGCCGAAGGTGCCGACATACAGCAGCGCGAGCACCCAGGTGTCGGGCTCGACCATCACCGACCTCAGGGTTTGGACTTCGATGCCGTGCTCCAGGTTGTCCATGAACAGCGCGGCCACGATCGCCACCACCACCAGCAACACCAGGTAGACCGCACATACCCAGTACGGTTCGCGGTTCCCGGCCAGCGCTAGCACGACCAGCCCCACCACCTGCACGAACGCCACACCCAGATTGCCGATGCCGGCGCTGAGGCCCAGCGCCGAACCTTTACGCCGCTGCGGGTAGAAGGCGTTGACATTGGCCAACGACCCGGCGTAGTTCGCGCCACCGCACCCGGTCAGTGCGGCGCACACCACATACATCCACAACGGCAGACCGGGATGCGCCAACAGCACGATCGTGCCCGCGGTGGGGATCAGCAGCACCAGCGCCGCAAATACCGTCCAATTGCGGCCGCCCCACCGCGCGATGCCCAACGTGTAGGGGATACGCAGGCACGCCCCGGACAACGTGGCGGTGGCGCCCAGCAGCAGTTTGTCGGCCGGGGTGAAGCCGTACACCGAGGCCGGCATGAACAGCACCATCACCGACCAAAGCGCCCAGATGGAGAAGGCCACATGGTCGGCCGCCATCATGCACAGCAGGTTTCGCCGGGCGATCCTATTATTGCCGCCCTCCCATGCCGCGACGTCCTCGGGGTTCCAATCAACGATCCGGTGGCCCATATAAACTCCTGATGATTAAAATTCGCCGTCACGTACGCTAATCGCACGACCTTTGACTTTTCCTCCCGGTTGCTGTGAATTAGCGGTAGATATGCGCCGGGATAAATCGGCCACCGTTGCAACCAAAAATCAGCGAACGACGCGGGCAGCGGCATGGCCAGGGGGAGAATACAAGCCGCGATCCGGCCGCCGACGATCCCTTTAACAACCGCAGGGTGCGGAACGAGCCGTCGGCGAACACCAGATAGGCAGCCCATCTTCAGAACGAATACACCTGACACACAGTCTCTACAGCCATTCTTCGTAGAACGCAGTGGGAGAGCAGCGAAATGTCGATTGGCAACCAGATTGGCGGACCGGACGCGTCCAGCACGGTAGCATGGCGCGCCGGACAGTGTGATTATGCACGGAAGCTGCTGGTCAGCAACGAGTCTGAGCCGCGCTCGACCACGGCGGCCTGCGGCTGCCTGCACCGCCGCAGACACCGGCAATGGCGCAGCCGAGGGTCCTAGTACTGCAGCCGTAGTTCGTGATCATTGGTTTTCTTGTCGCTGGTAGTGGGAGAGCCGGGCTCGGTATTGGTGTCGTCGTCGCCATCGTGACCAGGCCAGCAGGCTGGCGATGGTGTGGCGGGTGGTCAGCAGCAGCATATCGAAAAGTCGACGGAATTCGTTGACGGTCAACGCAATCAGCCCGGTCGGGGTGGGATGGGTGTCGCGTTCGGCGGCGGTGGCCACGGCGAGGAAGGCGTGGGTGAGCATGGCCAGGGTGGTCCAGCGGTGCCAGGAGCGCCAGCGCCGCACCTGGTGCTGATCCAGGCCGGTCAGCCCTTTGGCTGCTTGGAAGGATTCCTCGATGCGCCAGCGTTGACCGGCGACGGTGACCAGGGTGTGCAGCGTGGTCCGACCTGGGGAGTAGCTGCGCAGATAGGCCAGCTCACCGGTGGTGTCGTTGCGCCGGATCAGCAAATGGTGGTGACCGGTGTCGGTGCCGCCTTCGGGTTCTAGGGTGATCCAGGCCCAGGAGTAGTAGCGCTGCCCATGACTGCCCGCACCGGCGGAGTGTTTCTGCCAGGCCCACGGCGGCAGCTGCGCGGGCAGTTGATCGACGCGGATCGGACCAGCCGCGGTAGGGACTCGCCGGTTGGCGGCCACCGCCAGCACATAACCCAGGCCGTGGCCGCGGATGGCGGCACGCAGTTTCGGGTCGGCGCCGTAGACCTCGTCGCCGGCCACCCAGGCCGCCGGAACTTTCGCCTCGACCGCACGGGCGATCAGGGCGGCAGCCAGGGTAGGTTTGGTGGCAAATCCTCTGCTATCACTAGGGATTCCCGCCTGCTCGCAGCGATCTGGGTCATCGGTCCAGCAGCGCGGCAGATACAAGGCGCGGTCGATCAGGGCATGCCCGCGCGGGGCGGCATACGTCAGATACACCGCGACCTGGGAGTTCTCAATGCGCCCGGCCGTGCCGGTGTATTGGCGTTGCACTCCGACGGTCGCGGTGCCCTTCTTGACGTCGCCGGTCTCGTCAAGAATCAGCACTGCGGCCGGGTCACCGAACGCCTCGATGACGTAATCGCGAAGATCATCGCGGACCGCATCGGCGTCCCAGTTGGCCCGCGCCAGCAGATGCTGCAAACCGTCGGGGGTGGCGTCACCGCGGTGTTCGGCGATTGTCCAGCAATTCTTGCGGTCCAGCCCCGAGGCCATCCCGGCCATCAGTGCAGCAGCATGTCGCAACGGTTCGTAGCGGGTGAAACGCGGCGCGATCCGGTCGATCACCGCAGAGAACTGATCCCACCACCGGTCAGGGTCTACGCTGGCAGCCGCGGGGGCCGCGGCATATTCAGATGTCTTCACAAACTCCGAACATGCTCCGGCCACCGCTCCTACCAGCGCAGACACGCCGAAACGCACCAGCCCCGAACTACGGCTGCAGTACTAGCGCCGCGAATTTATTCAGATCACAATCGTGAATATTCGCACGGGATCGCCACGTCCCAAATTTATCTAGGCGAAATTGTGAATATTCACCCACTTACGCGCCAACCCTTGTCATGCCCCACGCCAGCCGGTTGATTAGCGGGGCCGGGTAACCGAACCGGCTGAAACGCGGGCCAGGCCGCCCGGTGGGGCAAGGGGCAGCTGTGGTTATTGGCGGCAATCCGGACCTCCGGGGTCGGTGACGGACTATTCCTGGTCGAATCCGCCGCCTGGCCATACTCGCCAATATCTGCCGGAACTGCCAATGTGCTGTCGCCACCGATCGAAATGAAATATTTCGAACGGGTTACGAAAGGAGTCGCGATGCTGGACTTTGGGGCCTTGCCGCCGGAAGTCAATTCGGCCCGGATGTACTCCGGGCCGGGCTCAGGACCGATGATGGCGGCCACCGCCGCGTGGGAGGGGCTGGCCAGCCAGCTCGACACGGCGTCCCGCACGTACTCCTCGGTGATCTCGGCCCTGCAGGACGGAGGATGGTCGGGAGCCGCATCGGAGGCGATGACCGGTGCGGTCAACCCCTACCTGGTCTGGATGACCACCCTGGGCCTGCACGCGAGGGAGGCGGCTTCCCGGGCACGCACGGCGGCGGCGGCCTATGAGGAGGCCTTCGCCGCGACCGTGCCGCCGAAGTTTGTCTCCGCCAACCGCGCGGAGTTGGCGAATTTGGTGGCGACCGACTTCCTCGGACGCAACACGCCGGCGATCGCCACCGCCGAGGCCGCCTATGCCGAGATGTGGGCACAAGACGCCGCGGCGATGTACGCCTATGCCGCATCCTCGGCCGCGGCGACCCGGCTGACCGCCTTCACCGAGCCGCCGCAGACCGCCAACCCCGGCGGCGAAGCCGGCCAACGTGCCGCGGTGGCACATGCCGTCGGCGCCTCAGCCGCCGGCAACGCTCAAACCAGCGTGGCACAGGCGATGGCCGCGGTACCGCAACAACTGCAAGCGCTGGCTGCCGGGGGCGCCAGCAGCACCGCCGCCGCGACGACGGCGTCCACGTCGTCGGCGTCGGCATCGAGCCTGCTGAGCGTGTTCAGCGACTTCAATACGGTGGCGTCGCCCGTCAGCCTGGCCGCTGGCCTGAGCCGGACCTGGACATCGGCCGGCAGTTTCAGCTATGCCGCGAAACGGGATGTCGAATCCCATCTCCCGCCGCAATCCAAACCGACCACACCCGCCCAGCCGAGCGCCCCTGCTGGTGCACCTCAGACGTCCGTACCCGGTTCGGCCGGCCTTCGCGGTGCGGTGGTGGCCGAGCTGGGCGGGTCGACACCGGTGGGCGGATTGTCGGTGCCACGCAGCCGGGCGCCGCCGACGTCGGCGCCCCTGCTCGGTAACGAGCCGCTGTGGCTGCCGGAGACCAATCTCGCGGCGCCCCCGTCCGCCGGGGCGAGCCCGGCCACGATAGCCGCGACGCCGGCCGGTGTCGGCGCCGCGGCCGGTGCCGCGTCGCGTACCTCGGTGAGCAGCGTCCTGCGCGTCGGGCCGCGCCGTTTCAAGATGCCCCGTCCTGCCATTGGCGGATAACCCCGGAGTGCTTCCTACCGACCGCGGCGGCAACACCGGTGTTGCCGCCGTGGGACCGACGATTGCGAAAGACACCGTTCATGGCTGACTTCGGAGCACTACCGCCCGAGGTCAACTCTGCGCGGATGTATGCCGGCCCGGGAGCGGCTCCCCTGAGGGCCACCGCGGCGGCCTGGAACGCGGTGGCCGAGCAGCTGGGTGCGACGGCCGGTGCTTACCAGACCGTGACCGCGGACCTGACGCGGTGCTGGCAGGGTCCGTCGGCGACGTCGATGACGGCCGCGGCCGCTCCCTATGTCGCGTGGCTGACCGAAACATCGGCCCAGGCTCAACAATCAGCCGCCCAGGCCACCACCGCGGCGGCCGCCTACGAATCCGCGTTCGCCGCCACCGTGCCCCCGCCGGTGATCGAGGCCAACCGCGCGCTGTTGATGTTGCTGATCGCGACCAACGTTCTCGGGCAAAACACGCCCGCGATCGCCGCGGCGGAGGCGGCCTATGCCGAAATGTGGGCACAGGACGCCACCGCGATGTATGGCTACGCCGGCGCGGCCTCGGCGGCGAGCGCGCTGAGCGAGACACTGACCCCGCTGTTGACCGCCTTCAGCGACTTCAACACCCTGGCGGGACCGCTGACCCCGACCTGGCAGTGGACCTACTCCGCATTCCAGCTGGGTAACTTGGTGTACGCGGCCAAGTCGGATTTCGAAGCGCATAATCCGGTGGCGGGCGGCAAGGAGACCCCGCAACTCGTCGCGACCGGCCCGGCAACCCCGCCCGGTGGGATCGGCCAGCGCGGCCCGGTTCTAGCCGGCACCGGCCGGGCGGCCGTCGTCGGCAAGCTGTCCGTTCCACACATCTGGATCTCGGCAACACCGGCCACCACCACCGCGGTCGAGGTGCCGCCTTCGGCGGGAACCGGCTTACGGGCCCTGCCGGCCTGGGCAGACCCGTCGGCGACCGCGGCCAGCGGGCCTGCACCATCAAGCGTCGGCCCCGTGCGGGGCGTGCCGGCACCGGGCGCTCAAAAAAAGGTGCTGGCCATGCGGGATCGCCGCTTCAGGATGCCCCGCCCGACCGCCGGCGGCTAACGCCGATCAGCGCGTCGGCGGTGTTCTCCCGGGGATCCGCCGATTCGGCTAGCCAGCGTTCGGCGTCGATTGCTGCCGCACACCCGGTGCCGGCCGCGGTGACCGCCTGCCGGTAGGTGCGGTCCACCAGGTCACCGGCGGCGAACACGCCTGCCAACGAGGTGGCGGTGGTGGGTTGGCGCACCTGGACGTAGCCGTCCGCGTCGACCTCGACGGCCCCGCGCACCAGCTCCGAACGCGGGTCGTGACCGATCGCCACGAAAACGCCGGTGACCGCCAACCTGCCTTCTTCGCCAGTCCTGTTGTCGCGCAACCGCAAACCGGTCACAGTGGTGTCCCCGTCGACGGCTTCGACGGTCTTGTTGGTCAGAAAGCGGATCTTGTCATTGCCGCGGGCCCGCTCCAGCATGATCCTCGATGCCCGGAACTCCTCGCGGCGGTGCACCAACGTCACACTACGGGCGAAGCGGGTCAAGAAAGTGGCCTCTTCCATCGCCGAATCGCCGCCGCCGATCACCGCGATGTCCTGGTCCCGGAAAAAGAAGCCGTCGCAGGTCGCACACGAGCTGACACCCTTGCCCAGCAAGTCCTGCTCGCCGGAAACCCGGAGGTAGCGCGCCGCGGCGCCCATCGCCAGGATCACCGCACGGGCCCGATAGGTTTGTCCCTCGGCCGTCGTCACCGACTTGATCGGACCGCTCAGCTCCACCGACTCCACATCCTGCATCCGCAGCTCGGCACCAAAGCGCAGCGCCTGCTCACGCATCTGGTCCATCAGCTCCGGACCCTGGATGCCGTCGCGGAAGCCGGGATAGTTCTCCACCTCGGTGGTCGTCATCAACGCGCCCCCGAACGACGTGCCCTCAAAGACGATTGGCGTCAGCTGAGCCCGCGCGGCATAGATGGCCGCGGTGTAGCCGGCGGGGCCGGAACCGATGACGATCAGGTCTGCAACTGCAGGTGTGCCACTCATGACAGCCTTCCCGGTGCAACGTTCAGCCGCTGCACTCGCTTCAGCCTAGGGGCAATTGGCCAGCGCGCCAGCCTGATACACCGCGCCGTACCTCGAGACGACGCCATCCGGGCCGCCTCTCGTAAACGTTGAGTTAACGCTATATAGCTGACATGTAAGACTTTTGCACCACCCGCGGCCTGCACCCAGCGCAAGACCGACCGCACCGGCAGACGTCGAATCCCGGCTCCGGACCCGTCGGAGCGATTCCACCGAAACCACCTGAAATCATTGGCTGCTCAGCGGTTTCAGCCCCCATCGGGCTCAGTGCGGCACCGTCGAAACCCTGGTCGTCAGCGGCGTTCGGCGCCTCATACACCGCATGCCGACACCGATGCCACCGGGCTGATCGCCGCGGGCGGCTACGGCCGGCCGGCCCGGAGAGCCACAACGATTTGTTGTGAGCTCACAACGATAAGGCCGCTACCGCCCACGGCACGGGAGGTACACGCTGGAGAACGTAAGCCGTCGAAAGACAGAAAACAGCGTGGTTTTCGACGCACACCTTGTGGGCCACCGACCGCGATCACCTCGCGGACTCCGGCACCCGCTCCATGCGCCCGGCCCAGGCCGCTGACCCTCGTCCAAGGAGAGCTTCGCCCATGACCACAATCCCTCCCGCCAAGGCTCGCAGCCAGGGCCAGTGGGCGCTCGGTGAGCGCGAACCGCTCAACGATTCCGAGCAGATCAAGTACGACGATGCACCGCTGAACGTGCGGGATCGGATCCTCAACGTCTACTCCGAGCAGGGCTTCGACAGCATCGACAAGGCCGACCTGCGGGGACGGTTCCGCTGGATGGGGCTCTACACCCAGCGGGAGCAGGGCTATGACGGCACCTGGACCGGCGACGAGAACATCGACACCCTCGAAGCCAAATACTTCATGATGCGGGTGCGTTCCGACGGTAAGCCGATGACCGCGGCCACCCTACGCACCCTGGGCCAGGTCTCGACGCAGTTCGCCCGCGACACCGCCGACATCGGCGACCGGGAGAACGTGCAATTCCATTGGATCCGTGTCGAAGACGTGCCGGCGATCTGGGACCGGCTGGCCTCCGTCGGTTTGACGACCACCGAGGCCTGCGGTGACTGCCCGCGTGCCATCCACGGATCGCCATTGGCCGGCGACGCGGTCGACGAAGTCCTCGACCCCTCCCCCGCGATCGACGAGATCCTGCGCCGCTTCATGGACAACCCCGAGTACGCCAACCTGCCCCGCAAATACAAGACGGCGATCTCGGGTCTGCAGGACGTCTCCCACGAGACCCACGACGTGGCGTTCATCGGGGTGAACCACCCCGAGCACGGCCCCGGCCTGGACCTGTGGGTGGGCGGCGGCCTGTCGACTAACCCGATGATGGCTCAGCGGGTTGGGGCGTGGGTGCCCCTCGACGAGGTGCCTGACGTGTGGGAGGCGGTGACCCGACTGTTCCGCGACTACGGCTACCGGCGGCTGCGCGCCAAGGCCCGGCTGAAGTTCCTGGTCAAGGACTGGGGGCCTGAAAAATTTAGGGAAGTTCTCGAGCAGGAGTACCTCAACCGCAGGCTGATCGACGGCCCGGCACCCGAGCCCGTCAAACACCCCATCGACCACGTCGGGGTGCAGAAGCTCAAGAACGGCCTCAACGCCGTCGGGGTTGCCCCGATCGCCGGGCGGGTGTCGGGCACCCTGCTGGCCGCGGTGGCCGACCTGATGGAGCAGGCCGGTTCGGACCGGGCCCGCTTCACCCCGTATCAGAAGCTGGTCATCCTCGATGTGGCCGACGACAAGGTCGACGCGTTGGTCGCGGGCCTGGATGCGCTGGGCCTGCCATCGCGCCCCTCACATTGGCGGAAGAACCTGATGGCCTGCACCGGGATCGAGTACTGCAAGCTGTCGTTCGCCGAAACCCGGGTGCGCGCTCAAACCCTGGTGCCCGAGCTGGAGAAACGCCTCGACGACCTCAACGCGCGGCTCGACGTTCCGGTGACCGTGCACATCAACGGATGCCCCAACTCATGCGCCCGCATTCAGGTCGCCGACATCGGATTCAAGGGCCAGATGGTCGACGACGGACACGGCGGCTCGGTGGAGGGGTTCCAGGTGCATCTGGGTGGCAGCCTCGGCCTGGACAGCGGGTTCGGCCGTAAACTGCGCCAGCACAAGGTGACCAGCGACGAGCTCGGCGACTACATCGATCGGGTCATGCGCAACTTCGTCAAACAGCGCACCGACGGCGAACGGTTCGCACAGTGGGCGATGCGGGTCGACGAAGCCGAACTGCGATGAGCGAGAACGCCGGCGGACCGAGTGAATCAGAACTGCGCGAAATCGCCGAGCGTGGCGCGGCCGAGCTCGACGGCGCCGATGCCACCGCCTTGTTGCGCTGGACCGACCAGACTTTCGGCGGCGTGCACGGTCCCCGCGGGGCGGCGACCTGCAACTACGTGGTGGCTTGCGCCATGCAGGACGCGGTGTTGGTCGATCTGGCCGCCAAGGTGCGCCCGGGCGTGCCGGTGCTATTCCTCGACACCGGCTACCACTTCGCCGAAACGCTCGGCACCCGCGATGCCGTCGAGGCCGTCTACGACGTGCGGATCCTCAACGTCACGCCCGAATACACCGTGGAACAGCAAGATCAACTGCTGGGCAAGGACTTGTTCACCCGCGACGCCGGCGAATGCTGTCGGCTACGCAAGGTCATCCCGCTGACCACCACACTGCGCGGCTACTCGGCGTGGGTGACCGGGCTGCGCCGGGTCGATTCCCCCACCCGCGCCAACGCCCCGCTGATCAGCTTCGACGAACAGTTCAAACTGGTCAAGATCAATCCGCTGGCTGCCTGGACCGACCAGGACATGGACGACTACATCGCCAAACACCAGGTTCTGGTCAATCCGCTGGTCGACGAGGGCTACCCGTCGATCGACGAGGGCTACCCGTCGATCGGCTGCGCGCCATGCACCGCCAAGCCGGCGCCGGGCAGCGACGCGCGCAGCGGACGCTGGGCCGGCCTGGCCAAAACCGAATGCGGGCTGCACGCCCCGTGACCACCACGCTGGTGCTGACCGCACACGGCAGCCGGGATCCACGCTCGGCGGCCAACACCGGTGCGATCGCCGGACACCTGCGCCGGGTAGCACCCGAATACACCGTGCGGGTGGCGTTCTGCGAACACAGCACCCCGAACCTGCGCGACGTGCTGCACGAAAGCACCAGCGACACCGTCGTCGTCCCCCTGCTGCTGGCCAGCGCCTACCACGCCCGCATCGACATTCCGGCGATGATCACGGCCTCCGGCGCTGACGTACGGGTCACCTCGACGCTAGGCGAGGACACCCGCCTAGTACAGGTGCTCGGTGAACGCCTCACGAGCGCCGGTGCCTCACGATTCGACCCGGAGCTGGGCGTGGTGGTCGTCGCGGTGGGCTCCTCGCACGCGACAGCCAACGCACAGACCGCCACCATCGCAGCCCCCCTTTCCCACGGAACACGTTGGGCCGGAGTAGAAGTCGCCTTCGCCACCGACGGCCCCCAGCCCTCGGTACCCGAAGCCGTCGAACGCTTACGGAAACGCGGTGCCACCAAGCTGATGATCGCCCCGTGGTTCCTGGCGCACGGCAGAATCACCGACCGACTCGCCACCTACGCCGCACACGCCGGCATCCCAATGGCCGAGCCACTCGGCGCACACCGCCTGGTAGCCGCGACCGTGCTGGACCGCGTCGAAGACATCCTGACGGCGCGGTCCGCCGCCTGACCGGCGACGGTCAGCCAAAGACCGCTCCGCAGTAGTGAAACCCGTCACAGCGCACATCGCCACCCTTCACCCTTAGTATGGTTAGCCTAACCTACGTAAGGAGCTTGGGTGACGTCCACGGGCGAGGATCCCCTTATCGCGAGAATGGTAATCCGTCGGCATTTCGCGCTGCACGAATCATGTACCAGGCTTCGCCAGCTCCATCCGCATTGCCCGCGGACTTACGGTGTCGCGGTTCTCGCTGACGTCAACAAGCGCCGATGGTTCCCGTTGGATTCGGTTTTCACCATCGATCGCCTGCGGGTCCGTTTCGACGAGACCGCCGCCATGACCGACCGCCGAGCGGCCGGAAACGTGTTGGCTGCGCGCCTGATCCACGAAGTACTGGGTCGGCTTCTCCACCTGGTGCTTCTCGAGGGACGCGCGTGGGACGCGGGCCTGGAGAACCTGTGGGTGCACTTCGACCGGGAGAACGACATCGACTGGGTGGCTGTTGTCGACCCGACCGTGCGGGTGCTTCCCGACGATCCCTGGATCCATAAGAAAGGCGAGCACTGCCAGACCGACACGGTGGTGGTGCTGCCGAGCGAGTCGGCCCTGACCACCTGGGCGGCGCACCGCTGCCACCGAACCCTGGCGCCGCTGTTCGTCTGGCTCCACTCGGTGTGCGAGGGCGCGATCTCGATCTCGTCGATGTGGCAGCTTCTGGGTTCGACGGTGGTGGTGGCGGCCGCCCAGCTGCCACGCCGCACCGAGCAGGACGAGGCCATCAGCTTCCGGCGAAGTCAGGCCATCCTGGACGCGATGGTCGGCTTCGGCCTGCCGGTACGGGGGCCGGCCATGTCGGCAATCCAGCCGAGGACAGCTCTTCGCCGGGTCCCCAGCACTGTGTCGAGTTCGGGCGGGCAACAACTGTGAGCTCTCGCCCCGACTTCTCGATGGTGGTCGGCTACGGCAGCGACATGGGCAACGCCGAGGACGCCGCCATGTCCTTCGCCGAGGCCTTCGAAGAGACCACCGGTCTCAGCGCCGAAGCCGTCGAACTCAACCAAGTGGACATCGCCGAGCTGCAATCGGCCACCCACCTCATCGTCGTCACCTCGACCTGGGGCGACGGCGAGTTTCCCGACAACGCCACGCTGTTCTGGGAGGCCCTGAGCGCCGAGGCCGCCGACCGTCTGGAACACCTGAGTTTCGCGGTGCTCGCCCTCGGCGACACCGGCTACGACCTGTTCTGCAACGCGGGCCGACTGCTCGACGCACGTCTGGAACAACTGGGCGCCACCCGGTTGGCCGAACGTGTCGACATCGACGGCTCCTATGCCAAACCGGCCGCCGCCTGGACCACCGACGTCGTCAAGCTCCTGGCAGCCGAGCACACCGCCCCCGCTGCCGGCGTCGTGGTATCCAGCCGCGAGGCACATTCCCCCGGTGCGGACGCACCGACGAACCCCGACCGGGACCACCCCTTCGAAGCCCGCGTACTGGTCAACCGGCTACTCACAACGCCCGGAGCCGACAAGGAGGTCCGGCACTTCGAGCTGGACCTCACCGGCTCCGGCATCGCCTATGCCGCAGGCGATTCCCTGGCCGTGCATCCGACCAACGATCCCGCCCTGGTCGACGCCATCCTGGCTGAATTCGGCCTGGGACCCGAACATACGGTGCCCGGCCACGACGAGCCCCTCGGTGCGCTGCTCACACATCACCTTGAGATACGGACGCCGTCGCGGGCACTGCGGGAGCTGACGGCGTCACGCGGCCGCGACCAACATGCCGCAGCCGCTCTCGACAGAAATCCCGATGCGGCACAAGACTCTTGGCTCTACGGCAGGGACATCCTCGACCTGATCAGACTGGGCACCCTGACTGCGGACGAGGTGATCGACGCGTTGCGTCCACTTCAATACCGCGACTACTCGATCGCCTCGAGCCCGCTGGTCAGCCCCGACCACGTGCACCTGACCGTCGCGACCGTGCGTTATGCCCTGGCGGACCGTCACTATGGCGGTGTGGCCACCACGTTCCTGGCCGATCGCGCCGACACGGTGCGCGTACACCTGCGGCCCGCCGCGTCCTTCCGCCTGCCCGGGCCCGATGTCCCCGTCATCATGATCGGCCCCGGGACCGGGGTGGCGCCATTTCGGGCATTCCTGCAAGAACGCCGCGCCGCCGGCGCGAAGGGACGGTCGTGGCTATTCTTCGGGAACCGGCGCCGGGCCGATGACTTCCTCTACCGCGAGGAGTTCGAGGACTACCTCAAGTCGGGCGTGCTATCCCGACTCGACCTCGCGTTCTCCCGCGACGGTGCCGCCGACGCACCGAACCGGTATGTCCAGCAACGCATGTGGGAGAACTCAGCCGAGCTCTTCGGCTGGCTGGAAGAGGGTGCGCAGCTCTACGTGTGCGGTGATGCCGAACGCATGGCCAAGGACGTCGATGCCGCACTGCACGCCATCGTGGCCAGCGCCGGCAACATGGACACCGCTGCGGCGCACGCGTATGTCAACCAGCTCATCAAGACTCACCGCTATCTGCGGGACGTCTACTAACCCTACTAACCCTCCCCCGCGTGATCTCTAGAGTCTCACGCTGCGTGCCGCTTTCTCAGCGGCAGTGTCAGCTCGCACTTCACTCGGAGGTCTTCGTTATGTCACCAGGCTATGCCGTCACCAACGTCGGTGGCCAATACAGCTGATATGTAGGCATCCTTTGTCAATAGGCAGGTGAAAGCCGCCCCGGGGCGGCTTTCGTTTGATCGGGGTCAGTCCGTGCCGCGGCGGTCGTTGGTCAACGACGGTGGTGTCAGACTGATATACGCGGGTTGGTTACCGCAAGACGATGGTTCGGCGCGAACGGGTGGCTGCTCTCTAGGGACGGGCGTCACGTCAGCATTCGATGAATGTCGTTGTTGCTCATAGCTGTAACGCAGATCCAGTTCGCCTACCTCGCCGTCGACCGGCTGGCTCCGATCAAGTTCGGTTGACTGCGTTCAGGCCAGCGTGGCCAATGACCAGCACCACCCGGCGAGCTGGCGGGCGACCGCGACATTGGCCACCACATGGGGTTTCTTGCGTTCGTTGAACTGGCACCACTGCTGGTGCAGCCGCCGGTTTCCGGCGTGGCCACGGTCCTTGAGTGCGGGGTCGACCTTGGCCCAGCGGGCCCGCATCGTCGGGCCCGGGTTGCGGTAATCAGCACGGTGGTGCCAGGCCGCCTCGACCAACAGCCGTCGCACGTGAGCATTGCCGGCCTTGGTGACCGACCCCTGCACGCGAGAACTGCCCGAGGAGTACTCGGTGGGCACCAAACCGACATAGGCGCCGATTGAGGCACCAGTGAACCGGGTCCAGTCGCCGATCTCCACGCTCAACGCCAGCCCGGTCAGCGCTGGGATGCCACGCAAGCACCCCAACCGGTCGACTGAATCAGTCCAGCGCGGCGAAGCCGCGACCGTGACGATCTGCTCGTCAAGGCGATCTCGGGCTGCCGTCGTTGACAGCACCGCGTCGAAGTGGTGATCGAAAGCGGCAGCAGTGTGGTGATCGGCGAATCGTTGCCGCCGCAGCCAGGTTTCGTGGACTCCGGTCCAGGCCTTGCCGCCCGAATACACCCGGCCCTGGCGCAGCAACAGTTTGGACAAGCGATGCCGAACCCGCATCAGATCCGCACGGGCATCTTCGCGGGCGCGCACCAGGTCTCGAACCGCCTCCACCTCAGCCTCAGGCACCGTGACCGCGGTGATCTCACCCACGCGCAGCAAGCGGGTCAAGTGCGCCGCGTCGCGGGCGTCGGTCTTGATGCGGTCACCACCAGGTCGAATCAACTTCGATGGCGCAGCGACCACACAGTCGATCTGGGCTGCAGCCAACGCCCGCGCCAACCCGAAGCCCGTCGGCCCGGCCTCATAGGCCACCCGCACCGGAGCGCGCAACCGGTGCAACCAATCGAGGATCTCGCCATGGTCCGGGCACAGCCGCGCCCGCTCAACTCGACCCGTTTCTTCATCGACGGCATGCGCAACCACCGAAAGCGCGTGCACGTCCAACCCGACACTCGTACCGTTGAAACTCACCGGAGGCCTCCTGATCTGCAACTGTGGCTCTACCAGTGCGAGTTTTCACTCGATACCGGCAACCCACGTCCGATTGCAGCCCGAGGCCTTCGGCCTCAAGTCGCCTCCATACCAACTTGTTCAATAGGCCCCAGGTGATCGGGGTCTGCAGCCCGGATCTCCGAGGTGCCGGTTCGGGATCGCTCGCTCTCATACCTGCCGCCCAGTCGGGTTGGCTCTTAGACGGCTTGCGTCCCGGGTCGGGGCCGCTGGCCGGGAGTGGCTGAAGAGAGGCCTGCAAAGCCGAAAGTTGGTGTGCCCTCCCTGCGCTCGCATCATCAATGACCGCAAGGAGGAACAGTCGACCGTGCTTCCATCATCTCCAACCGACCGTGTCGTCATCGCAGTCGACCCGCACAAGGCATCCTGGACTGCCGCCGTCATCGACGCCGGGCTCCGACCACTGGACGTCCTTCGGGTGGAAGTCAGCGCCGAGGGTTACCGCCAGCTCCGTAGATATGCTCAGCAGTGGAAGCAACCGGTGTGGGCGATCGAAGGTGCAGCCGGCCTCGGCGCACCGTTGACCCGGCAGTTGGCCGCCGACGGCGTCGAGGTCATCGACGTTCCCGCCAAGCTGGCCGCGACCACAGCAGTTAGGTTGGCTACGTGTCTGCCTGCGACGCGGGGTCGTCAGTAGTCACGTAGTGGTAACCGATAAGCGGAAAGTCGTTGGCCAGGCACCACCTTTGAACTGTGGGCCAGAATCGGTCTTCGTAATAGTTGCCCTCGGACACCTTGTGGCACATGCCGCTGAATCCTTCGGGCGCAAGCTGTTCAAGAAAGCTGACGGCATCGCTGTCTGAATGCCAGTTGTTGTTGCTGCAATCGGGGTAAAACAGCGTCACTATGGCTTCCAATGGCGGGTGTGTGCAAGACACCTTGTCACCCGAACGAGACCGTCACGTTCACGACGCACCATCCAGCACAGCCCTTCGTCGGTCCTGATTGCTGTCGCCACCGCGCCGGACTGCCGCAGCACCTGCCCGACCTTCGTCGGACGTCGCAGCTTGTTCATCGCCTACGTTGTCCTACGGGGGTCGCCGATTTACCGTCACGTAGGGCATCGCCAGCGAGAATGATTCGACCTGGTCCGATAGAACTATGCAACCTCGCTGTCCCGTTGCCCTCAGATACATTTCACTGCCTCCGTCTAGGCCACAGATAGTCGCTTGGAGAGCTTTCATTGGCGCTGGCCGTGACACTGTTCTACCCCGATCGCGGCATCAGCGCCGGTGATCGCCCAAGACGTGAACGTCCTCGAACAGCTTGGGTCCACCCATCGACTTCGCAACTTTGGCTTGGTTGCTGCTAAACCGAGCCGGTATGTCTGGCGCCGTAACCAGCCGTGTTCCGGGGGCTCTTGGGAGTCCTTCGGCGGATATGGCCGCCGCGATGGTGGCGCGCGGCGCAGCCCGATATCTGGACGGCCAGTCTAAACCAGCATGTATGCCGCGTATTGGGAAGACCTGGCTGGCTCTCAACTTCAGGCGTGGTGGCTGTTGGATTCTGCGGTGGGATGCAGGGTGCCTCAAGACTCGCTACCATGGCCAGAGCAAAGCTTAAAAGGAGCTGATAGGCATGGGGAAGATCCGCTCAGGAACGCGGCTGCGGCGAGCGGCGGCAGCAGGGATGACCGTGGGGGCATCGGCGGCGTTCGGGTTGGCGACGTGGGCATCAGCTCCGGTCGCGCACGCAGAATTCGACGACTTCTTTGGCGATCTGTTGGATCCGGCTGCCTGGGGCGCCGTGTTTGATCCCAGCTCGTGGGTCGGTCCGGACTCGGCTTCGACGCTTGACCTAGCGGCACTGTTCAGCGCTGATGATCTGCCCGGCGCGGCTGTCGGTACTGATTTTGCCGATTGGTTCCAGAACGATTTTTATCTGCCGTTGCATGCTGCGATGCAGGACTGGATTGACAGTCCGTTGGGCTCGACGGTCAACGAATTCATCAACCCGTTGTTTGCTTTCGGTGGTTCTTGTGGCTTGATCTGCAACGGCGTCGACGGCTCTGAGACCAATGTCGACGGCGGCGCTGGCGGTTGGATCTTCGGTGACGGCGGCACCGGCTGGAGCAGCACCGACGATGGTGTGGCCGGTGGGCGGTTGATCACCGCCTCCACCAACCGAAATGGCAGGTCGTCGGCGTCGGCGGGACCGTTGTGGTCGGCGATCACCGCCCGCGACAGCTCGTGATAGTGGCTGCGCAATTCGCCGCGGCGCCGGCGGAAGGCGGCGAAGCGCTCGAGGCGCAGTTCTGGCAGTAGGTACAGGGTGCCCAGATTCCAGGCGCCACCGCACAATTGCGCGGTATCGGCGACCACGAGCGTGTGTAACCGAGGAGCACTCGGCCCGCCCTCGGCCAGCAGCTCGGCGGCCAGCTGCACCGAGGTGTCGACGGTGTCGGCCAGCAGCGCATCGAGGATGTCGTCTTTGGCGGCGAAGTGGTGATACAGCGAGGCCTGCCGAATCCCGACGCTCTCGGCGATGCGCCGGGTCGAGGTGGCGGCGTAGCCGACGGTGGTGAACAACTCCGCCGCGGCATCGAGGATCTCGTCGCGCGCGCTGCGGCCCGGCCTGCTGGAAGCCACCAGTCGGGGACGCCCCCGTCGATCGGTCTGCACGCCTTACTGCCTATCACGCGCCGAGGCCCGGCGCGCTAAAAACTATCAGTTGATAGAAAATGTGCTAGCTTCCTGGTCATGGACAACGCACGCACCGATTCCACCGACGGCGCACGCCGGCATGCGCGCGCTCAGGCGCAGCAGGCAGCAATGCGCATCCCGGCGGCCCCGGACGATGTTGACCCGGCGACGATGATCTGGGCCGAGTCGATCCCGGCGAACGGTTACGCCACCAAAGTGCTGGCCCGCGGCAGCCGGATCCGGCTGATCGACATCGAGGGCGGCGCGTGCGCGAATCTGCTGCTGTACCGCGCCGAGGCGCCCTGGGAACGGCTCAATGTCGCCGACACCATGAAGGTGCCGTGGCAGGCCTACCTCGGTGTCGGCCATCCGTTGTTGTCCGATCAGGGGCGCGTGCTGGCCACCGTCGTCGCTGACTCCTCGGGGCAGCACGACATGCTCTGCGGCCCGGACGCCACCGGCCGCCAACTGCTGCTGCTGGGCGCGCTCAAGCACGGCATGGACATTCGAGACGTGGCACCATCGTTGTCGCTGTTTCGCGGAGTACGCGTCGACCCCGTCAGCGGCGCACTGGAATTCACCGGATCCGCGGGACCGGGCGCCGCGGTCGACCTGCTGATCCACCTTCCGGTGGTGCTGGTGGTCGCCAATGCCGCGCATCCGCTGGATCCGGCCCCGCCCGCGACCGCACTGGACGTCCTGGCTTGGAGCGCCGGTGAACAACTGGCCGCGCTGCCCAACCAGGACCCGGAATACCTACGCGCGGTACAGAACACCGAAGCGGTGGTGCGGGCATGGTGATCATCTCCGACGAGGTCGTGGCGGCCCGGGCGCCCTGGTCTGCAGTGGTGCGCGCCGGCGACCTGCTGCAGATCATCGACCTGCACGGCAACCAGGCGGTGGACTGCCTGCTCTACGACGCCGCCGACCACACCCGCCGCTACAGCGCCCAGGCCACCGTCGCCGCAGCGCGCAACATCTTCTTAAGCACCGGCTCGGTGCTGCGCAGCGCCGACGGCACCGCTCTGATGACCGTCGTCGCCGATGACGTCGGCAACCACGACACCCTCGCCGGAGCCTGCTCGCAGGAATCCAACACCCTGCGCTACGGGCACCACACGGCCCACCAGCACGCCTGCGTGGAGAATTTCCTCGCCGAGGGAGCCCGGTGGGGTCTGGGCAAACGCGACATCGTCTCCAACATCAACTGGTTCATGAACGTCCCCGTCGAAGCCGACGGCACGCTGGGCATCGTCGACGGCCTCTCCGCTCCGGGCAAGAGTCTGACCCTGCGCGCCGAGATCGACACCCTGGTCCTGGTGTCGAACTGCCCGCAGATCAACAACCCGTGCAACGGCTTTGACCCGACACCGGTGCGGATGGTGATCACCCGAACATGATCGGCATCGAGGTGGTCTCGCCGGGCATGTTCACCACTGTGCAGGACTGGCCCGGGCGGGTCGGCTACTGGCATGTCGGGGTGCCGCCGTCCGGACCGATGGACGACCTGTCGTTTCGCATCGGCAACCAGGTACTGGGAAACCCCGAAGGTGCAGCAGGTTTGGAATGCACCAAAGCCGGACCCGTCCTGCGCTTTTCGAGCCCCGCCTGGGTGTGCGTCACCGGTGCCGCGGTGCCGGTCAGTCTGGACGGTGCCGCTGTTCCGCAATGGCAGTCGGTGCAGATACCCGCCGGTGGACTGCTCGAGGTCGGGGTGATACCCGGGCCCGGGATGCGCTGCTACGTCCTGGTCGAGGGCGGTATCGCCGCACCGGAATTCCTGGGCAGCGCGGCAACATTCACCCAGGGCGTGTTCGGTGGCTTGCACGGCCGGGCGCTGCGTGAGTCGGATCGACTCAGCGCCGTCGGCCGAGGCGGTGCCCCACCGAAGCTCACCCGCGCTCCGAGCCAGATCCAGCCCAGCATCGGGCGGCACTGGGAGCTCGCGGCGACCGAAGGGCCGCACGCCGCACCGGAGTTCATGACCCGCGCCGACATGACGACCCTGACCACCACCGACTACACCGTGCACTTCAACTCCGACCGCACCGGTGTGCGGCTGGTCGGGCCGAAGCCGCGATGGGCCCGTCCCGACGGTGGGGAGGCCGGCCTACACCCGTCCAACATTCACGACACCGCGTACAGCATCGGGGCACTGGATTTCACCGGTGACACCCCGATCCTGCTCGGTCCCGACGGCCCCAGTCTGGGCGGATTCGTCTGCCCGGTGACGGTGGTCCGCGGCGACCGATGGAAACTGGGCCAGCTCTCGCCCGGCGACACCGTGCGGTTGGTGCCGATCCGTGCCGACTACGCCCCACCGACAGCAGCGCTGAATGTGCAGCGGCGCGCGGCATTGCCCGCCGTGATCTCCCGCGCCGGCGACGGCGACGACGGAGTGCTGCAACGCTACACCGGCCGCGACGGGACGGCCGTCACCCTGCGGCGCGCCGGTGACTGCGGGGTTCTGCTCGAATACGGACCGATGACACTGGATTTGGCGCTGCGGGCGCGGGTACAGGTGCTCTACGACCAACTGCGTGAACGTGAGCTGCTCGGGTTGGCCGAACTGACTCCCGGTGTGCGGTCACTACAGATCCAGTTCGACCCCGGCCAGTACTCGTGTGCCGAGGTGATCGACGAGGTGGCGGCCATCGACGACGCGCTGCCGCCCTGCGACGAACTGGTGGTGCCGAGCCGCTCGGTGCTCCTGCCGCTGAGCTGGGACGACCCCGCGACACATGAGGCCATTCGCCGCTACATGTACGGCGTGCGACCCGACGCGCCGTGGTGTCCGTCGAACATCGAATTCATCCGGCGCATCAACGGACTCGACGACCTCGCGCAGGTGTACGACATCGTGTTCGATGCGCAGTACCTGGTGCTGGGTCTGGGCGACATCTACCTCGGCGCACCGGTGGCCACCCCGCTGGATCCCCGACACCGGCTGGTGACCACCAAATACAACCCGGCCCGCACCTGGACCCCGGAGAACGCCGTCGGGATCGGCGGCGCCTACCTATGCATCTACGGCATCGAGGGACCCGGCGGCTATCAGTTCGTCGGGCGCACCACCCAGGTATGGAACCACCGGCACGCCACCGCCGGCCTGTTCGATCCTGAAACTCCGTGGCTGCTGCGCTACTTCGACCGCATCAGCTTCTATCCGGTAGCAGCCGAGGAGCTACTGGAGCTACGAGCCGACATGGCGGCCGGACGTGGCCGGGTGCAGATCGCCGCCGGCGAGTTCTCACTGCCGGCCTACCGCCGGTTCTTGGACGGCAACGCCGAGAGCATCGCCGGATTTCGTCGGCAACAAACGTCCGCGTTCGCCGCGGAACGCAATGCGTGGCACGAGGCCGGCGAAATCGCCCGCGGTTAAGCCAGTTTCAGTGAGTCGTCGCGGCAGAGCACGAAGAAATAAGGGCGGGCCGAGCCCCGCAGGTCCATCGCGCCGATCACCGCGTCATCGGTGAGCCGGCGGAAGACATCGTTGACCGGCGCCTGGTCGTAGACCATCGTGGCGCTGTCGACTCCGCGGAACCGCGTGGTGCGCAGCCGGGCCCTGGGCGACCGGGTCCGCAGCAGAGGCGCCAGCGTGTTGATCGGCCCCAGAAACGAGTGGTTCTTCAGCGCCGGCAGCTTCGTGGCGAGCCCAAGAACGCTGAACGCCAGCACCGGGTTGAACGCCCACAGCGCAGCACCGTCTCGGGTAGGGAACAACAGCGGATGGACCGTCTCGGCATCCACGAACTGCTTGCCCCACCAGCCCGTCGCGGCCAACAGCCCATCGAGGGGGTGGCCGGTCGGCAGCTCGAAGCCATGCCAGGTACCGAGCATGGAATCGGGGTCGACTGCCTCGGCGGCGTCGAAGATCTCACAGGCCTGCGCGGTGGTCGTCGGCACTGTCGAAAACAAGTCCTGTACAGCCATGCGCTTCACCGTACTTGACAGCCGTCAACTCCGGGAGCCGCTTAGAGCACCACCGTCTCGTTGCCCACCCGGATCACCCGGTCCTGGCAGTGCCATTGCACCGCCCGTGACAACACCGCGCGCTCGACGTCGGCGCCCAACCGCACCAGATCGGTGACGCTGTGGGTGTGGTCCACCCGCACCACGTCCTGCTCGATGATCGGACCCTCGTCGAGCACCTCGGTGACGTAGTGCGCGGTCGCGCCGATCAGTTTCACGCCGCGTTCCCGGGCTCGCTGATAGGGCGCTGCGCCAATGAACGCCGGCAGGAAGGAATGGTGGATGTTGATCAGCGGACAGCCCACCGCCTCGATGAAGTCGCCGGTGATGATCTGCATGTAGCGGGCCAATACCACCAGATCCACGTTGCCGCAGAGCAACTGCAGCTGGCGCTGTTCGGCCTCTGCGCGATTGTCGCGGGTGGCGGGGATGTGGAAGAACGGCACCCCGAACGGGCGTACCTGCTCAGCCAGCTCCGGGTGATTGGAGATCACCATCGCCACGTTCATCTCCAGCTCGCCGCGGCGGTTGCGCCACAACAGATCCAGTAGACAGTGGTCGGTCTTGGACGCCATGATCGCCACCCGCTTGGGCTTGGCGGCCTCGGTGAACCGGTAGTCCATCGCGAACCGCTGAGCCACCGTGGCGCCGAACCGCTCCTGGAGCCCGTCGAGGGCCGCTGGCAGGCCAGGCAGGTGAAAGATCGCCCGCTGCACAAAGGTCCCGTCTTCGAAAGCGGTCGAGTGCTGATCGAGCGAGATGATGTTGGCTCCGGCCTCGGCAAGAAAGGCGCTGACCGCGGCGATGATGCCGTGACTGTCCCGGCAGCTCAGCAGCAGCCGGCCGATATCGGTGGTCGCTTGGGCGCCGGACTGCTGCGGATACCCCTGTGGAGTCTGCCCTGGTGTCGCGGTGCCCCCGTGGCCCCCGGAACCGTTCGTCATGGCCGCCCTTCGCCGATCGCCGACTTCAACGGGTCAGGCTACCGGTGCAGTGGACGAGAATCCGACACACCGGGCGACTAACACAGTCACACGCGTAACACAGGGCACACTAGTAACAACAACTATGCCTGGAGGGTGCTGCCGTGTACCGAGTGTTCGAAGCCCTTGATGAACTGGGCTCCATTGTCGAAGAGGCCCGTGGCGTGCCCATGACGGCAGGCTGCGTGGTACCCCGCGGTGACGTCCTGGAGTTGATCGACGACATCCGCGACGCCATCCCCGGCGAGCTGGACGACGCCCAAGACGTGCTTGACGCCCGTGACTCGGTCCTCAACGAGGCCAAGGAGCACGCGGAGTCGATGGTCGGCTCGGCCACCGCCGAAGCCGACTCGCTGGTCAGCCACGCGCGCGCGGAGGCCGACCGGTTGCTGGCCGACGCCAAGGGACAGGCTGACCGGATGGTGGCCGAGGCCCGCGGACACAGCGAGCGGATGCTCGGCGAAGCCCGCGAGGAAGCGGCCCGGCTGAGCGCCACCGCCAAGCGCGAGTTCGAGACCGCCACCAGCCGCGCCCAGGCCGAATGCGACCGACTGGTCGAGAACGGCAACGCCGCTTACGAGAAGGCCGTCCAAGAGGGCATCAAGGAGCAGCAGCGGCTGGTTTCGCAGAACGAGGTGGTGACCTCGGCGCGCGCCGAATCCACCCGGCTGATCGATTCGGCCCACGCCGAGGCCGACCGGATGCGCGGCGAATGCGACATCTACGTCGACGCCAAGCTGGCCGAATTCGAGGACTTCCTCAACGGCACGCTGCGTTCGATCAACCGCGGTCGTCACCAACTGCGTACCGCCGCGGGCACGCACGACTACGCGACTCGCTGACCCGCGAACGCCGCGAAACGCGCTGCGTAGAATCGCGGCATGGCGAGGCACCCTGACGCAGGTTTGAAGGCAGCACGACGGCAGCTGCCTGCGCCGTTCGTGGTCAATGTCTCCCGATTGGGACGGCGTCCCGGTGCGTTGATGCCCCTGCAGGAGCAGCGGGTCAGCCCCACCCGCATCGGGCTGGATCTGGTGGCGATTCCTGCGGATGGCGCCATCGATCTGGATCTGCGGATGGAGTCGGTCTCCGAGGGCGTTCTGGTCAGCGGCGTGGTCTCAGCGCGCACCGCGGGCGAATGCGCGCGTTGCCTGCAACCACTGACCGGCAATGTCGAGGTCGAGCTGACTGAGTTGTTCGCCTACCCCGACAGCACCACCGACGCCACCACGGACGATGACGAGATGGGTCGTGTCGTCGATGACGCGGTAGACCTCGAACAGGCCATCGTCGACGCGGTCGGCCTGGCGCTGCCGTTGTCCCCGCTGTGCGACCCGGACTGCCCGGGACTGTGCCCGGACTGCGGGGTGGCGCTGTCCACCGCCGAACCCGGCCATCACCACGACAAGATCGATCCGCGCTGGTCCAAATTGGCGGGAATGCTGGAACCGCAGGACGACGCCGCGTCGAGCGACGACGGTGAGCGGTGAGCCGTCCCCGGCAAGCCGTGCTGGATGCACTCGGCGTCGATCTCGCCGACGACCTGCTCACCCTGGCCGTCACGCATCGCAGTTACGCCTACGAGAACGGCGGCCTGCCCACCAATGAGCGCCTGGAATTCCTCGGTGATTCCGTGCTGGGACTGACCATTACCGACGAGCTGTTCCACCGCCACCCGGATAAACCCGAGGGCGACCTCGCCAAGCTGCGCTCCAGTGTGGTCAACACCTCCGCCTTGGCCGATGTGGCACGGGGCCTGACCGAAGACGGCCTGGGGGCCCACCTGCTGCTCGGCCGGGGGGAGGAAAACACCGGCGGCGCCGACAAATCCAGCATCCTGGCCGACGGGATGGAGTCCCTGCTGGGAGCGGTGTATCTCCAGCACGGAATCGACACCGCCCGAGAGGTGATCCTGCGCCTGTTCGGTCCGCTGCTCGACACCGCCGCCACGCTGGGTGCCGGCCTGGACTGGAAGACCAGCCTGCAGGAACTGACGGCCGCCCGCGGTCTGGGTGTGCCGTCCTATCAGGTCACCTCCACCGGGCCCGACCACGACCGCGAGTTCACCGCGACCGCCGTCGTATCGGACACCGCGTACGGCACCGGGGTGGGCCGGACCAAGAAGGAAGCCGAACAGAAGGCTGCGGCAGCGGCCTGGCAGGCGTTGGACGCCTCGGACACCCCGGCCGCGGTGAACGAAACACCGCAGGTCTAGAGAATGCCCGAACTCCCCGAGGTCGAGGTGGTTCGGCGTGGCCTGAACGAGCACCTGGTCGGACGCACGATCACCGGGGTGCGGGTGCACCATCCGCGGGCGGTGCGCCGGCACGAGGCCGGCCCCGCCGACCTGACCGGCCGGCTGCTGGGCGCCCGGATCACCGGTACCGACCGGCGGGGCAAATACCTGTGGCTGCTGCTGAGCGGGCCCGCGGCCGACGAGGCGCTGGTGGTGCACCTGGGGATGAGCGGTCAGATGCTGCTGGGGGAGTTGCCCGACACCAGGCACCTGCGGATCGCCGCCGTGCTCGACGACGCTACCAAGGTCAGCTTCGTCGACCAGCGGACTTTCGGCGGATGGCAGCTCACCGATCTGGTCGCCGTGGATGGCAGCGTGCTGCCGGTGCCGGTCGCTCACCTGGCGCGCGACCCGCTGGACCCGCGCTTTGATGCCGAATCGGTGGTCGAAGTGCTGCGGCGCAAGCATTCCGAGATCAAACGCCAGCTGCTCGACCAGACCATGGTGTCGGGTATCGGAAACATCTACGCCGACGAAGCGCTGTGGCGGGCCGGGATTCGCGGCACCCGAATGGCCGACGGGCTGTCCCGGCGGCGGCTTCGGGCGCTGCTGAGTGCCGCAGCAGAGGTGATGAACGACGCACTGGCCGCCGGGGGCACCTCGTTCGATTCGCTCTACGTCAACGTCAACGGTGAATCCGGCTACTTCAGCCGGTCACTGGACGCCTACGGCCGTGAAGACGAGCCGTGCCGGCGTTGTGGGACGCCGATCCGCCGGGCGAAGTTCATGAACCGATCGTCGTACTTCTGCCCGAATTGCCAACGCTGACTTTAGTTCTCATTCGGCGAGTGCGCGTTTGCACGCCAACACGCCGGAAAAATCGTGGCATTCTGCGCACGCTCGCGCCGTAGCGGGCCACACGCCGCGGCGACCAGCCTTCGATTACTCGAAGATGTCGTGGTACACCCGGCCCGGTGGCAGATCCGGATCGACGAACCACTCCCGGCCGAGCATCAGTCCGGCCACCTGTGGGGGAAGCCGCATCAGCACCGCGAACAGGCGTGCCGCGGCGGCACTGGCACCGATCTGAGAGCGGTGCGCGGCGAAGGCGTCCCGCTTCTGCCGGGCAAACCGAAACACGTTGATTTGGTGCGTGATGCTCGACTCCGGTGCGTACGCGGTGCGCACCACCTCTCGCTCGTAAGGCGCCGGCAGGTGCAGTAAACGAGCGCCACACGCGACCCGGGTCAACATCTCCCGGGGCATCGTCGCTTCGAGCACGCGCGGCGTCGCCGCCATCTGCGCAGCCCGCTTACCGACATGATGAACCCGCACGTGATCACGGTGGCCGTAGCCGCCGTTGGGCTGGTAGCTCAGGAGCAGGTCCGCGTCTTCGTCACGCAAGATGACTGCCAGTCGCTGCGCCGCCTCCTCGATGTCGGCGCGGGCGAACCTGACCCGCCCCGGTGGGTCGGGATAGAACTCCGCCCCGAAGCCGCTGTCGGCATAGCCCAGACATTCGACTCGGTGTGCGCCGAGGGCCGTTGCACTCGCGTGCAATTCGCCCAGCCGATCGCCGTCGCCGTCATTGACGCGTCCATCGGTTGCCACCACCACGACGACGCGATGCCCCTCAGCGGCCGCCCGCGCCAGAGTTCCCCCGGTCAGAATCGCCTCGTCGTCGGGATGGGCGTGAAATGCGACCACCGTCGCCATAGCAGCCCAGTATGCCCGCGTCGGCCGGCTGTGTCAGCGCCGCAGCTGTGCGGCGCGCCGTCGAACATCCTCGCCGGCCTTGGTCAGCGATCCGCAGTGGAGCACCTACGGTCAGGCTGCGGTGTGACCGCCGTGGTCAAGTTTCTCCGCGATCCAGACCTTGATGAGCGATTGCCGGGTTACTCCGAGCCGGGTCGCTTCGCGGTCAAGTTCGGCGATCATCCAGACCGGAAAGTCGACGTTGACGCGCCGGTGTTCCTCCCCGGGCCGTCGGGCTCGGGCGGTATCGAGGGCAGCAGCCATGTCCTGGCCGTCGTCGAACTGTTCGTCGAACTCGTTAGCTTTCATAAATCTCTGCCTCCCCTTCGCGTGAGCGGCGTACCGAAATGATTCGAACGTGATCGTCTCGGTAGGTCACTACCGCTGACCAGCATCGACCGTCGATCTCGCCGATCACCATCCACCTCGGCTCATCCGTAGTGCGTGCTGGCACCTCGATGCGGCGCGGATCCGACCAAATGGACTGTGCGGCATCGAAGTCGATGCCATGCTTGGCAAAGTTTGTCGCGCTCTTGGCGGGGTCAAACTCGAAGTCAAGCATGTGTAGAAATTATACCTTAAACATACCGATTCCGCGCAGCTCTAGCCGACTCCTGGCAGCGAATGCAGGTGGATTAACGACTTGTCAGTTTCGCCGGTCCGCTGTCGCCGAACGCGCAGATTCCGTCGCCTCAGCCGCGCATGGGATCGAGGAGGATCAGCAGCCGAACGAGTTCGGCCTGGCGATGGATCCCGGTCTTGTCGAAGATATGCCGTAGGTGGGTCTTCACTGTGGTCAGCGATACCGACAACTCCTCGGCGATCGGAGTCAGCCCTTCGCCTCGCATCGCCAAGAGGGCAACCTGCGCTTCGGCTTTCGTCAGCCCGTACAGGCGCCGTAGCAGTATCGCGGGTGGTTCCGGCTGTCGTTCGGGGTCGACGATGATGATCATGGCTCGTCGGCAGTAGAGCGTCGCAACGGAATTCGCTTCGACCGGCAGAACATGAACGATGTAGGGTCGTCGCCCGGAAGGCCGAGCACACAGGAACGACCCGCCCCAGATGTCCGGGCCGTCGGGCTTGGACAGTCGGGCGATGCTGTGCTCCAACTCGGTGTCGGCGTGCGACGACTCGGCTGTGATGCAGCCTCGTTCGATCCGCAAGCCATCGTCGGAGCCCAGAATTCGCTCGGCTGCGCCGTTGGCGTAGACGCACCGCCGTCCTTCGGCGATGACGATCCCATGACTGACGGCCTCGCTGGCCTCCGCGAGATCACTGTTGCGACGATCGAGATCTTCGAGGCGGTTCTGTACACGGAGCGCTTGTTGCAGATGCGGAATGAGACGGTTCACCAACGCCAGATGTTCGAGACTGTCGAAACGCTCTGATTGCTTCACATTCGCGATGGCCAGGCTGGTCATCGCCGTTCCGGACGTGAGCCGAACGAATAGTCCGTCGTGAAGTCCGTTGGGGCGAGCCCAGTCGATCTGAAATTCACACTTTTGATAGGGCCACATGAGTTCCGCGCCGGTCCGCACCGCACCCACCGGTCCGGTCTCCACGGCGCGAAGGACATGATCCAGCCGCTCGTAGTGCGCCGCGTAAGTCTGAGCCGCTGACGACGGCATCTGCGCGTGCTTAAGCGTGCGTGAGGCGCTGTTGGAGAGCACCAGCGACGCGGTATGCGCGGTGAAGGCGCCGGCGATGGCGGCCATGGTGGCATCCCACTCGTCGGGCACCAGCGCCGCGGAGTAAATACGAGAGATCAGTTGTGAGAATTCATCGGTCGTGCTCATCGTCGGCCCTGAATCTGTTTGTAGGCCTGGACATTCGGCATGCTCCCGGTTGCGAAGGGATGGGAAGACACCTGTCTTCTTGCCGCAAAAGTTTACGCGGATCTCATCCATTGGGATGACGCAATTTTGCGACGTCGGTGCTTGCCTAAGGAATGCCTTGCCGGTGATTCACCCCGAACCACCGCAGTCGTGAGGAGGCAACGGTCATGGCGCAATTGGTCATCAAGCACTGGGCGCCGCTACCTCTGCAGGCCGGCGAACTTCGCGATGTCTTGGGCGACGCCGCACATCACCTGCGACGGCGTACTCATCGGCTGGTTGCCACCGCATTGGCCGTCGCCGAACACGTCCACGGCAGGCGGCGAATCGAACCGGTGGGCCGTTATCTGCGACGTGAATCGCCCTATCTGGAAACCGCGCGGATGGCGCGTGAGATGTACCGGCTCTGATACGTGAAAGCGGGCCGGGCACAGGAGAATACCTACGAGAGGAACCGACAGATGTCCGAGCAGAACATCACGCTGGTGCGCAATGGCTACCAGGCGTTCGCCACCGGCGACAGCGAAACCCTGATGGCGCTCTACGATGACGACATCGAATGGGTGCAGCCCGGCGAGAGTGCGATCAGCGGAACCTACCGCGGCAAAGCGGAGCTCATGGAATTCCTGATGCAGTTGGGGCGGAAATCGCCGACCGTCACTCCGCAGCGCTTCCTCGCCGACGGTGAGACCGTCGTCGTACTCAGCGAGGCGGCGATCGGCGGCGAACGGGGCCACAGCGCCGAGGTCTACACCCTGCGTAACGGCAAGACAGTGCGGGTGCAGGTGTACGGCGACACGGCCATGATGGAGCGCCAGTACGGCAGAAAGCCTGCTGCGGCGGTCGCCGACTGACCTAGCTGGGATCGCAAGCGCGGCGGAGCAGAGCGCATGTTCGGTGCCGTCACGGCAACAGCTGCCAAGATGTCCCCATGACCGAATTATGGGTGGAACGAACCGGAACCCGCCGCTATACCGGACGCAGTTCGAGGGGCGCGCAGGTGCTGGTCGGCAGTGAAGACGTCGCCGGCGTCTTCACCCCCGGGGAACTGCTGAAGATCGCGCTGGCCGCATGCAGCGGAATGTCCAGTGACGCCCCGCTGGCCCGTCGGCTCGGCGACGACTACCAGGCCACCATCGAGGTCTCCGGTGTCGCCGATCGGGAGCAGGAGCGCTATCCGCTGCTGGAAGAGGTCCTGAAGCTGGACCTGACGAGGCTAGACCCGGGTTTGGATGAAGCGGACCGGGAGCGGCTGCTGACCGTCGTGCACCGCGCCGTCGACCAGGTCTGCACGGTAGGTCGCACCCTGAAATCCGGTACCGAGGTGCGCTTCGAGATTGACTCCGGTGACCGCGCCTGACGTCCGCCTGTCCGCCTGGGTGCACGGCCACGTCCAGGGCGTCGGGTTTCGGTGGTGGACGCGTTCGCGGGCACTCGAGCTGGGTCTGACGGGCTACGCCGCCAACCGACCGGGCGGCCGGGTACACGTCGTCGCTCAGGGCCCCCGCGCGAACTGCCAACGACTGCTGGAGCTGCTGCAGGGAGGCACCACACCGGGTCGGGTGGACACCGTCGTCGCCGACTGGACGGACGTCGGGGACCCGATCGACGGATTCGCCGAACGCTAGCCCGGTAGTCTCACACCCCGTGCACCTCAAGAGTCTGACGCTGAAGGGCTTCAAGTCCTTCGCCGCGCCGACGACTCTGCGTTTTGAACCCGGCATCACCGCTGTCGTCGGACCCAATGGTTCGGGCAAATCCAACGTGGTCGACGCGCTGGCCTGGGTGATGGGGGAGCACAGCGCCAAGACCCTGCGCGGCGGCAAGATGGAAGACGTCATCTTCGCCGGCACCTCCTCGCGCGCGCCGCTCGGGCGCGCCGAGGTCACCGTCACCATCGACAACTCCGACAATGCGCTGCCGATCGAGTACGCCGAGGTCTCGATCACCCGGCGGATGTTCCGCGACGGAGCCAGCGAGTACGAGATCAACGGCGCGAGCTGCCGATTGATGGACGTCCAGGAGCTGCTCAGCGACTCCGGCATTGGCCGTGAGATGCACGTCATCGTCGGACAGGGCCGGCTGGCGCAGATCCTGGAGTCTCGCCCCGAGGACCGCCGGGCGTTCATCGAAGAGGCCGCCGGGGTGCTCAAGCACCGCAAGCGCAAAGAGAAGGCGGTCCGCAAACTGGACGCGATGGCGGCCAACCTGGCCCGCCTGACCGACCTGACCACCGAGCTGCGTCGCCAGCTCAAACCGTTGGGCCGCCAGGCCGAAGTCGCACGACGTGCGGCCACCATCCAAGCGGACCTGCGCGACGCCAAGCTGCGGCTGACCGCCGATGACCTGGTGTCACGGCAGGCCGAGTTCGCCGGAACCACCGACGCCGAGGCGACGCTGCGCCGCGAACACGACCAGATCACCGAACGCCTCGCGGTGGCTGCCGACGAACTGACCGCCCACGAATCCGCGGTCGCCAGCTTGACCCAGCGCGCCGAGGGCGCGCAACAGACCTGGTTCTCACTGTCCGCGCTGGCGGAGCGGGTCAGCGCCACGGTGCGCATTGCCAGCGAACGCGCACAGCATCTCGACGACGAGCCGATCACCACCGCCGGCGTCGACCCGGACGCACTGGAGGCCGAGGCCGAGCAGGTGGCCGCGGCCGAGCGGCAACTATTGGCCGAACTGTCCGACGCCGGTATCCGGCTGGAGGCGGCCCGTGCCGAGCTGGCTGAACGAGAGCGCCGCAGCACCGAGGCGGAGAAGGCGCATCTGGCTGCGGTCCGTGCCGAAGCCGACCGGCGAGAGGGCCTGGCCCGGTTGACCGGTCAGGTGGAGACCATCCGGGCGCGCGTCGAGTCGATCGACAATCACGTCGGGCAGCTGTCGACGCGCATCGAGGAGGCCGCCGGACGGGCCCAGGCAGCTCAGGCGGAGTTCGAGACGGTTCAGGGCCGGGTCTCCGAGCTCGATCAGGGCGAGGTCGGTCTGGACGAGCACCACGAGCGGACCGTGACCACCTTGCAGCTGGCAGATGAGCGCGTCGCCGAACTCCAGGCGGCCGAGCGTGCCGCCGAGCGGCAGGTGGCTTCGCTGCGCGCCCGCATCGAGGCGTTGTCGATGGGCCTGGAACGCCGGGACGGCGCCGCCTGGCTGGCGGCGAACCACAGTGGCGCCGGGCTGTTCGGGTCGATCGCGAAGCTGGTCAAGGTGCGCTCGGGATACGAGGCGGCGCTGGCCGCGGTGCTCGGGTCCGCAGCCGACGCGCTGGCCGCGGAGAACGCCGGAGCGGCCCGCTCGGCGCTGCACGCGCTCAAGACCGCCGACGGTGGCCGGGCCGCGATCGTGCTGGGGGACTGGCCGCTGCCCGCCACCGAACAGCGTGCGGTGCTGCCCGACGGAGCGCTCTGGGCAGTGGAGCTGATCGAGACCCCCGACCGGTTGCGCGGTGCGATGACGGCCATGCTGTCGGCGGTGGCAGTGGTCGACGACCTGCCCAAGGCGCTGGACCTGGTGGCTGCCCGCCCCGGGGTGCGCGCGGTGACATTAGACGGTGACCTGGTCGGTGCGGGCTGGGTCAGCGGCGGATCGGATCGCAAGCCGTCCACCCTGGAGATCAACAGCGAGATCGACAAGGCCCGCGCCGAGCTGGCCGCTGCCGAGACACAGGCCGGCGAACTCGGCGCAGCCCTCGCCGGAGCGCTGGCCGAGCAGTCCGCGCGCCGGGACGCCGCCGAGCAGGCACTGGCCGCACTCAACGAGTCCGATGCCGCCATCGCGGCGACCCACGAGCAGCTGGGCCGGTTGGGGCAAGAAGCCCGCGCCGCCGAGACTGAGTGGCGCCGCCGGCTACGCGAGCGTGACGAGCTGGAGGCCGGCCGGGCGCAGACCGTCACCGAGCTGAGCGAACTGGAAACCCGGCTACGCAACGCCGAAGAGGATCAACCGACTGCCGCCCTGGAACCGGTGGATCGCCAGCAGATCGCGGCAGCAGCGGAGGCGGCGCGCAGCGTCGAGGTGGAGGCCAGGCTGGCGGTGCGCACCGCCGAGGAACGCGCCAATGCGGTACGCGGCAAGGCGGACTCGCTGCGCCGAGCCGCTGCGGCCGAACGCGAGGCGCGGGTGCGTGCCGAGCAGGCCCGCGCCGCACGCGCACGCGCGGCGACGACGGCGGCAGTGGTGGCCGACGCCGGCAGCTCGCTGGCCCAACGCCTGCAACATGTGGTGATCGCCGCGGCGCGGATCCGTGATGGGCTGGCCGGCGAACGCCAGCAGCGGGCCGCCGCGATGGTCGCGGTCCGTGACGAGGTGAACTCCCTGAGCACCCGGCTCACCGCGCTCACCGAGGCACTGCACCGCGATGAAGTCGCCAAGGCACAGGCTGCACTGCGTATCGAGCAACTCGAGCAGACCGTGCTCGAACAGTTCGGGATGAGCTCGGCAGACCTGATCGCCGAATACGGTCCGGACGTCGCGCTGCCGCCGACGGAGCTGGAGATGGCCGAATACGAGCAGGCCCGCGATCGCGGTGAGCTAGTGACCGCGCCTGCCCCAATGCCGTTCGATCGCGCCACCCAGGAGCGCCGGGCCAAACGCGCCGAACGTGAGCTGGCCGAATTGGGCCGGGTCAACCCCCTGGCACTCGAGGAGTTCGCGGCGCTGGAGGAGCGCTACAACTTCTTGTCGACTCAGCTCGAGGACGTCAAGGCGGCCCGCAAAGACCTCCTCGACGTGGTCTCGGAAGTCGATGCGCGCATCCTGCAGGTCTTCACCGACGCCTACGCCGACGTGGAGCGCGAGTTCACCGAGGTGTTCGCGGCGCTGTTCCCCGGCGGGGAAGGCCGGCTCCTGCTAACCGACCCGAACGACATGCTGACCACCGGCGTGGACGTCGAAGCCCGTCCGCCCGGCAAGAAGGTCAAGCGGCTGTCGCTGCTGTCCGGCGGGGAGAAGTCGCTGACGGCCATCGCCATGCTGGTCGCGATCTTCCGGGCCCGCCCGTCGCCGTTCTACATCATGGACGAGGTCGAGGCCGCGCTGGACGACACCAACCTGCGCCGGCTGCTGGCGCTGTTCGAGATGCTGCGGGCCCGCTCGCAGCTGATCGTCATCACCCACCAGAAGCCGACGATGGAAGTCGCCGACGCGCTGTACGGGGTGACCATGCAGGGTGACGGGATCACCGCGGTGATCTCCCAGCGCATCCGCGGCGAAGAGCTGGTGTCCAGCCGGGGCTAGCCGCCGAGCAAAGCCTCCAGCGTGAATTCCATGACCACCGGCTCCCGCACCTGGACCTGCTCCCCGTCGAGCACCGCGACCGGCCGGTACACCTCGCCGTCGAGACGGTACGCGAGGAACCACTCGCCGGTGGGAGCCTCGGCGTCGACGATCCAGTAGTGCTCGATGCCGGCCTTGGCGTACTCGTACAGCTTCATCACGTGGTCCATTCCGCGCGAACCCGGCGACACGATCTCGACGACGAGCGCAACATCTGCCGGCGACACCCGGACCGTACGCCCGGGCACGGTGTCACTGTTGATCACCACGATGTCCGGGTCGCGAACGCTGGGCGGAAACGACGCGCTGGTCGTCACTTCGATTTCGGGAAGCGCTTCCAGGCCGTCCGGTAGGTGGTCATCGAGGAGACGGGTGAGTCGTTTCGAAATGCGCTGATGGGTGAGCTGTGGTCGCGGCGACATGATGATGGTTCCCTCGCTGAGCTCCCATCGTCGGGTGTGGGCGACCTCCAGGGCGTCCCACTGCTCCAGGGTCATCAAGCCAGGCGGCAGCTCTGGCAGCTCAGACATGGTGCACCTTCTTCCGATGGCAGCTCGAGTAGTTGCAGATTACGCGCGTTGGTGTCTGCTTCGCAGTCTGCCGAGCACCACCGACAACCCATGCTCACCAGGGCCCTGAAACAATGGCCGAGTGTCTGAAGGTCTCTGGATCGCCATCGCGGTCGCCGCCGCCCTCGTCGTCATCGCCGCACTGATCTTCGGCCTGCTACGTCAACGGCGGCGGCGTATCAGCCTGTCGGCGCCGCAGCGTGAGAGCCTGGACCGCTCCGGCGGCTACACCGCCTCCTCGGGGATCACCTTCAGCCGCACTGACACGTCGGAGCCGCCAGCCCCCGTCATCGGCGACGACGCGACCGTTCCACGTGACGCGCCGCGGCGCACCATCACCGACGTCGAATTACCGGAGGCGCCGGCAGTCGAGGTCGTAGAGCCGGACATCGAGCCGGTTGACGGCCGGATGGACCGGTTGCGCGGTCGGTTGGCCAAGTCGCAGAACGCGTTGGGCCGCAGCATGCTCGGGTTGCTGGGCGGTGGGGACCTCGACGACGACTCCTGGCAGGACGTCGAAGACACCCTGCTGGTGGCCGACCTGGGCCCGGTGGTCACCGAATCGGTGGTGAATCAGTTGCGTGGACGGCTGGCCGGCGGTCAGGTGCGCACCGAAGCCGAGGCTCGCACGGTGTTGCGCGAGGTGCTCATCGGCGAGCTGCAGCCCGGCCTGGAGCGCTCCATTCGGGCTTTGCCGCACGACGACCATCCGTCGGTGCTACTGGTGGTCGGGGTCAACGGCACCGGCAAGACCACCACCGTCGGGAAACTGGCCCGGGTGCTGGTGGCCGATGGCCGTCGCGTGGTGCTGGGGGCGGCCGACACGTTCCGGGCCGCCGCGGCCGACCAGCTGCAGACTTGGGCGGCGCGGGTGGGCGCCGAGGTGGTGCGCGGTGCCGAGGGCGCCGATCCGGCGTCGGTGGCATTCGACGCCGTCGACAAGGGCGTAGTCGATGGTGTCGACGTGGTGGTCATCGACACCGCGGGACGGCTGCACACCAAGACCGGTCTGATGGACGAGCTCGGCAAGGTCAAGCGGGTGGTGGAGCGCCGGGCGTCGGTGGATGAGGTGCTGTTGGTCCTCGACGCCACGATCGGGCAGAACGGCCTGGCCCAAGCCCGGGTGTTCGCCGACGTCGTCGCCATCACCGGGGTGGTGCTGACCAAGCTGGATGGAACCGCCAAAGGCGGGATCGTCTTCCGGGTGCAGCAGGAGCTGGGAGTGCCGGTCAAGCTGGTGGGGCTCGGTGAGGGGCCCGACGATCTGGCTCCGTTCGAGCCGGGCGCTTTCGTCGACGCGTTGCTCGGCTAAGCGATCCGTGACCATCTTGTGACCTCGGGTTGGTCATGAGGTAATTTTTGCCTGTGACCCCCTCACTTTTTGGCACAGTCGCGCGCTGCCTCGCCCCCCTCCTTGCCGCTGCGGCCCTGGTCGGAGCGCCTCCGGCCCTGGCCGATGACGGGAACCCGCTGGGCGGCATGCCCTTCTATGTCGATCCCATCTCGAAGGCGATGCACGCCTCCAACGCGCAGCCGGACAGCGCTGAGCTGGCGCGGGTAGCCAACACTCCGCAGGCGTACTGGCTGGACCAGGCGTTCGGGGTGGGATCCGTCGGCTCGACGGTGGCCCGGCACACCGGCGCTGCCGCGGCGGCCGGCGCCATGCCGGTGCTGGTGCTCTACGCCATCCCGCACCGTGACTGTGGCAGCTACGCCGCGGGCGGTTTCTCCTCCGGCGCGTCCTACCGCGCCTGGATCGACAGCGTCGCCGACGGGATCGGCGGCAACCCGGCCGCGATCGTCCTGGAGCCCGACGCGCTCGCGATGGCCGACTGCCTCTCCGGTGATGCGCGTCAGGAGCGCTACGACCTGATCAGCTACGCCGTCGACACATTGGGCCGCAACCCGGCCACCTCCGTCTACGTGGACGCCGGACACTCGCGGTGGGTCAGCGCCGGCGAGATGGCCAACCGGCTCAACCAGGCCGGCGTGGGCCGCGCGCGGGGCTTCGCCCTGAACAGCACGAACTACTTCACCACCGAAGAGGAAACCGGCTACGGCGAAGAGATCTCGGGGATGACCGGCGGCGCGCACTACGTGATCGACACGTCGCGCAACGGCGCCGGTCCCGCGGAAGGCGACCCCTACGGCTGGTGCAATCCCAGCGGGCGGGCCCTGGGCACGCCGCCGACCACCAACACCGCCGGGCAGCACGCCGACGCCTATCTGTGGGTTAAGCGGGTCGGGGAGTCCGACGGCAGCTGCGGCTCGGGCGAGCCCGCCGCGGGTCACTTCGTCAGCGACTACGCCATCAACCTGGCGCGCAACGCGGGCTGACCGGAAAGCCCGGGGCGGCAACGCCCCGGCCGCTCGCTTAGGTGCTGAGATTGCGCCCAGGGCTGTACATCTCGCGGTGTCCGCGACCCTGGACGCAATCTCAACCTCGGGTACGAAAACTACTTCGGTGGCATCCGGATGCCGCCGTCCACCCGGACGACTTCGGCATTCATGTAGGAGTTGGTGAGCAGCTCCACCACCATCGACGCCAGCTCTTCGGGCTTGCCGAGCCGGTGCGGGAACAGCACGGACTCACCGAGCTTGGCTTTGAAGGCTTCCGAGGCCTCGCCCTCGCCGTAGATCGGGGTGTCGATGAGGCCGGGCGCCACGGTGTTGACGCGGATGCCCGCCGCCGACAGGTCGCGGGCCACCGGCAGGGTCAGGCCCACGACGCCGCCCTTGGACGACGAGTAGGCGGCCTGGCCGATCTGGCCGTCGAAGGCCGCAACGCTGGTCATGTTGACGATTGCGCCACGCTCACCGGTGTCGGTCAGCTCGTTACGGCTCATCGCGGTGGCCGCGATCCGGATGCAGTCGAAGGTGCCGACCAGGTTGATGGCGAGCACCTTCTTGTACAGGTCCAGGTTGTGCGCCGACTCGAACTCGCCGTCCTTGCCGATGGTGCGCTGAGCCCAGCCGATACCGGCCGAGTTCACCAGCGCCCGCAGCGGGCCCAGATCCGTCGCGGTGTTGACCGCGTCGATGATCTGCTCGGTGTTGGTCACATCGACGGACACGAACACGCCGCCGATCTCGTGGGCCAGGGCCTCGCCCTTGTCCGCCTGCAGGTCGGCGACGACGACTCGTGCGCCCCTGTCGGCCAGCTGGCGGGCAGTGGCCGCGCCGATTCCTGATGCGCCACCGGTGACGATCGCGCTTGCTCCATTAATATCCACGACGGACACTTTACTTGGACGGTGTTCCGCTCTGCGATTCGGGGAAGGCGAAAGGCCGATTTTATCGCGCCCCAATAAGCACAGTTATGTCAATCTGCTTCGGCTTTCTGCAGAACTAATGACTAAAACTGTTGCGGGTGATCTAATTTCGGGTGGGGTTCCGCGGTCCGCGGCGCATTTCAAGGGGTTTCCATGGCTGGTGTTGTTGCGCTGACCGGTCCGCAGGGGGGTCGTTCGCTCCGCTGCGGTCGCGTAGTTCTCGCTGTCCTAAGCGTTCTCGCGGTCTTCGCCGGTGCGGCAGGGCTTGCCACGGCGCCACCGCTGTGCGCCCGGTCCTCGGCGGCCGTGTCACCGGACGTAGCGCTGGTCGCGGGTGACGTCGCGTTTGTCATGGGCGGCAGCGGTATTCCGTTGCCGTCGGAGGGTTACGTCAACGCCGCCAACCTGCTCTACCTCCAGTCGCACGGCTTTACCGGGACGGCCGAGTCGCTGTTCACGCCGCAGCTGTACTACCCGGGTAACGTCTCCGAAGCGGTCGGCGCCCAGCTCCTGGCCGATGCGATCGAGAAGCAGATCGCCGGAGGAGGAGTGAACGCCGACAATCCGGTGTACGTCTTCGGCTACTCGCAGAGCTCGGCGATGTCGTCGATGACGATGGAACAGCTTCACTACGACGGTGTCGGGGCCCAGGACGTTCATTTCGTGCTCGTCGGTAATGCCGCGAACCCGAACGGTGGTCTGGTCGAGCTGCTGAACTTCTGGGGCGGAGATCTCTCCTTTTGGAACGGGCTGACGCTCGGGCATCCAACCCCGGACTATTTCACCACCGACGTCTACACCATGGAATATGACGGCTTTGCCGACTTTCCGCGTTACCCGTTGAACCTGCTGGCAGATCTCAATGCCATTGTGGGTCTGGTTTTGATGCATGACTCATATTTAGGGCTCAGTGCCGATGATATTGCCAACGCCATTCAGTTGGAAACAACTCCGGAAGATAGTCTCACCAGTTACTACATGATCCCCAGTGCGACGCTGCCGCTGCTGGATCTGCTGCGGGTGAACCCGGTCTGGGGCAATCCGCTGGCCGACCTGTTGGAACCGAGTATGCGCATCCTGGTCAACCTCGGCTACGGCAGCCTCACCGAAGGCTGGAACCAGGGACCGGCCAATATGCTCACTTCGTTCAGCTTCGAGCTGTTGCCCAGCAACATCAGTTGGGACGAGGTCGGCGTCGCGCTGAGCGACGCCTGGTCTCAGGGTGTTCAGGCCGCGATTCGTGACCTGCAGGACCCGGCGAACTACGTATTTGGGTCGTTTATGGAGCAGGAGCCGTTCTCGACGCTGTGGACCGCAGCGCTGCGCATCTTTTTCGATATCCAGGACCCCAGCCCGCTGTTCGGGGGCTCCGCGACGGCCACCGACGCCGGCGACTCTTCGGGGTTCCTGAACTCCCTCGAGTCCCTTGTGGCTGGGCATCCGGATCTGTCCTGGATCGGCGATTTCCTCGGCCTCGACACGATCACTGCCGGCTAAGTCGGCTTGGGCCCGTCAATTCTGATTAGTCGTAGAAAGGCCAATCGCAATGAATCGTCGTCTTCGCCGCAGTGCCGGGCATCGTGGTCGTCGCGCAACCGGTCATTCGAGTCGTGCTATCGGCGGCGCAGCGGCGGCGTTGACGCTCGCTTTGGCGTCTCTGATGACGCCGCCGTCGGCCCAGGCGGATTTCGACTTCCTGGATCCGGGAACCTGGTTCGACACGGCCGAGGCCAACCCGGGCGATATCGGTGCGGCCAGCTTCGACCCGAGCAGTCTCGGCAGCGTCGATGCCGACGCTCCCTTGCCGGCCGACTGGGCTCAGCTGTATCAGGACGACTTCTATCTCCCGATCCACGACGCGCTGGAGAGCTTCCTGCACAACGCCGGCAGCCAGTTGCTGGTCGACCTGATCAACGCCCCCTGGGTGATGACGTTCGGCCGGTACCTGATCGGCGACGGTGTCGACGGCTTTAACGGCACCAATAACTCGTTGTTCGGCTGGCTCGGGTTGGGAAACCTTGGTGACGGCGGGTTTGGGGTCGGGGGGGGGGGGGCGGCCGGCGGCGTTGGCACCGGCAGTCAGCCCAACGGTGGCAACGGCGGCGACGGCGGTGACGGCGGCCGAGGCGGTGCCGCCGGTATCGGTGTCGGATGGATCGGCGCGGTCGGGCAGGCCGGTACCGACGGCGACGGTGGCGCCGGTGGTGCGGGTGGCGCCGGTGTGACCAACCCGTTTGGCGCCGGAGGCCACGGTGGCAACGGCGGCGCGGGCGGAGCTGGCGGCGTGGGAACAACCGGTGGGAACGGCGGTGCCGGGGGGGTCGGCGGTGCCGGCGGCGGCGGGCAGGTCGGCGCTGACGGCGGTGACGGTGGCAACGGCGGCGCAGCGGCCGACCAGAGCGGGAGTTCCGGTGGCCGCGGCGGTAACGGTGGTGCCGGCGGGAACGGTTCTCTCGGCGTTGGCGGTGACGGCGGCGATGGCGGCACTGGTGGGTCCACCGGAGGTACTACCGGTGGTGCGGGCGAGCCTGGCGAGTCCAACGTCGACGGCACCGGTGGTGCCGGGGGCGCCGGGGGTGCACCCGGCGCGCGTCCCTAACGCAGTCGCGTAGTCAGGCCGATGACATGTCGGGCCTCCCTGCCCTCTTCCTGGCCCACCGCTGTGAGCAGCTGGTCACACATCTGCAACGGAGCGGCGCTTCCGCCGAAACAACTGTTGCGCATGGTTATGACCAGCCTGGTTCATATCGCAACCGGCCGCGGCGGAGGAGGTTTGGTGCATGGATCAATTCCCGACGATGGGGGTGCCCGACACCGGCGACACTGCTTGGATGCTGACCAGCGCTGCCTTAGTGCTTTTGATGACACCAGGTTTGGCGTTTTTCTACGGCGGCATGGTTCGGGTCAAGAGCGTCTTGAACATGATCATGATGAGCATCAGTGCCATGGGTGTGGTGACCGTGCTCTGGGTGCTCTACGGTTTCTCGCTCGCGTTCGGCGATGATGTCGGCAATATTGCCGGAAACCCCACTGACTATTGGGGATTGAAGGGCCTGATCGGGGTCAATGCGGTCGCCGCCGATCCGGCCAGCGGTACGCCTGCGGTCGAGATTCCGCTGGTGGGCACGGTGCCGGCGACCGTGTTCGTGGGATTCCAGATGATGTTCGCGATCATCACGGTCGCGTTGATCTCCGGGGCGGTGGCCGATCGGATGAAGTTCGGCAGTTGGCTGTTGTTCTCGGCCCTGTGGGTAAGCGTCGTGTATTTCCCGGTCGCCCACTGGGTGTTTGCATTTGACGACAGCACCGCCCCGCACGGCGGTTGGATCGCCAACAAGCTCCACGCGATCGACTTTGCCGGCGGCACCGCGGTCCACATCAACGCGGGTATGGCCGCTCTGGTGCTGGCGATCATCCTTGGCAAGCGGCAAGGATGGCCGGCCCTTCCGATGCGGCCGCACAATCTGCCGTTGGTAATGCTCGGGGCCGGCCTGTTGTGGTTCGGCTGGTACGGATTCAACGCGGGATCGGCGGTGAGCGCCAACGGTGTTGCCGGCTCGACCTTCATCACCACGACGGTCGCGACAGCCGCCGCGATGCTGGGCTGGCTGCTGGCCGAGCGGATCCGCGACGGCCACGCCACCTCATTGGGCGCAGCATCGGGCATCGTGGCCGGGCTGGTCGCGATCACGCCGGCGTGCGCGTCAGTCGATGTTGTGGGCGCGCTGGTTATCGGTGCGGTTGCCGGCGTCGCCTGCGCACTGGCAGTAGGTATGAAATACCGACTTGGCTTTGATGATTCGCTTGATGTTGTCGGAGTGCACCTGGTCGGAGGCCTCGTCGGAACCCTGTTGGTGGGTCTGGTCGCGGCGCCGACCACCGCCGCGATCGACGGTGCGTCCGGCGTGTCGCCCGGCTTGTTCTACGGCGGCGGTTTCGATCAGCTGTGGCGCCAACTCATCGGCGCGTCCAGCGTTGCGCTGTACTCGGCTGTCGGAACGGCGATCTTGGCCTTGATCGTCAAATACACCATCGGACTGCGACTGGACGCCGAGGATGAAGCGTCGGGCATCGATGAGGCCGAACACCTCCAAAGCGGATACGACCTCGTGAGTACCGGCAGTGCGGTTCTTGCCTACTCGGCCGAAGACAGGAGAGAAGATGAAGTTGATCACCGCGATCGTGAAGCCGTTTACGTTGGAGGACATCAAGACTGGCTTGGAAGAGGCCGGAGTCCTGGGGATGACGGTCAGTGATGTCCAGGGATACGGGCGGCAGAAAGGCCACACCGAGGTCTACCGGGGTGCCGAGTATTCGATCGACTTTGTTCCTAAAGTGCGGATCGAGGTGCTGGTCGACGACTTCACGGTGGACAAGATCGTCGAGATCATCGTGCGGGCGGCACATACCGGCAAGATCGGCGACGGCAAGGTGTGGGTCAGCGCGGTCGAGTCCGTGGTCCGGGTGCGCACGGGCGAACGCGGCCCCGACGCGGTATGAGTCGGTAGCGCCGCCCGAGTCGATGTAGACCGCCATGAACCGCAGCGGGGCGACCACGAGCCCTGAGCAGCATCGCCGTAGTTGCGCGGCAACGGACTTGGCTGCTGTTCGAGCGGCATTGCGCTGCGCCACGCCGGAACAATGGGATTCGGCCGCGCTGCGGGCAGTATGGCGCCGGGTTCACGAGTCATGGCTGGTCGCCAGGGCGAGCGAGATCGGGATCGTCGCCGGCAGTGGATTCGCCGTAGTGGCAACCGGATCGCTGGGCCGCCGCGAGCTTCTTCCGCATTCCGATTTGGACCTGCTGCTGGTGCACGACGACATGCCGGCCGATGTCGTGGGGCGAACGGCGGAATCGCTGTGGTATCCGTTGTGGGACGCCAATGTTCGTCTCGATCACAGCGTGCGCACGATTCCGCAGGCGTTGCGGGTCGCCACGTCCGATATCCTCGCCGCCCTGGGCATGCTGGACGCGCGCCATATCGCGGGTGATGAGCGGCTCTCAGCTCGTCTGATCGCCGGCGTCCGGGAGCAATGGCGCCACGGAATCGGCATCCGCTACGGCGAACTCGTCGATGTGACGCACGCCCGGTGGCAGCGCAGCGGGGAGATAGCCGGAAGCGCCGAACCCGATCTGAAATGTGGCCGCGGCGGCCTACGCGATGTTCAACTGCTCGATGCGCTGGCGGTGGCCCATGCCTGCGGCGATTGGACCATGCATGAGCACGGGAGTTCGTTGCGTGGTGCCTACCGCACGGTGCTGGACGTCCGTACCGAACTGCACCGGGCCGGCGGGCGCGGCCATGATCTGCTGTCGCCCCACTACGCCGACGAAGTCAGTGCCGCGCTGGGGCTCGCGGACAGCTACGACCTGGCGGCCAGGCTCTTCGATGCGGCACACACGATCAGCCAGCGCGTCGACGCCGTACTGCGGGCCGCCGTCAACGTATCGCCGAGACGCGGGATGTCAGCGCTGCGGGCGTGATAACCGCGGAATTAGAAGGTTTGCTGGCCGCGCGCGCCCATGGTCGGGGTGGGCTGGTCCCCGTCGTTGTTATTTTCTTCTTTGTGGCGCGGAATTACCCCTTTGAAATAAGTCGCGGTCGAGACGCGTGGCCCGCAATCTTGGGTACCACCCGGATTAGGGCAGCGAAAGGTTAGATTTCTGCCATTCGATCGGAATTGTTATCCACAGACTTAGGCCGTCAGGCGATATAGACGGGGCGGAATCGCGGTCTTCCCGCGAGATCGTCCGCATGCCTGGGGGTAGTGAGCTGCAGAGACTCAGATAGATGCCAGGAAGATTCAGATGGATGCCAGAAACGGGAACTACGTTGTGTGAGGGGGGTGAAACACGGACGAAACATAGGGATTGCGATGAGACATTTCGTCAGGATGTCGGCCACGCTGTTGAGTACGGCAGGCGCCGCTTTGGTAGTCGGGCTCGCCGGAGCCGGCACGGCCGGAATTGCGCAGGCGGCGCCAATCTCTGTGGGCGGCGGGACCCCCGTGCCGGGTGTAACGCCTGCCAATCCGCAAGCCTGCATCATCGGCCTCAACTGTGGCTGTATCCGGGGCCGCACCTGCCCCGGTGACCGGCGGAGGCATGCGGTGCGCCCTCCTGAGGCGCGGCTCGACGGGGCTCCCGCCATCGCCAGCGACCAAGAGGGCGCACCCGGCTTCATACCAGCACCTGTTTTGGCATCACCGTAGGCCGGAAGCCGTAGCGGGGGCCGCCCCCGGAGCCGAGGCCACCGCGTCCACCTGCGCCTACCGGTCCCATTCCGGCCGGCACGGCGTGCATGCCGGCTGTCTCTTCGGTGGCAACTGTCCAGCCCGAGCCCGTCGATGCCGCGACCTGCGTGCCCGCCGCGGCCGACCAGCCGGCCGGTACCGACATCCCGCCCATCGTGGACGCCTGGCCCATTCCTGCCAGGACCGGCGTTCCGGCGGCAGCCACCGCGCCGACCGGTTGTGTCATGCCCGCCAAGACCCCCGAGCCCAGTCCGGCCGCAAGGCCGTCGATGCCGGTGACATCGGACGCCAGGCTGGCCGGGCCTGCCAAGGCCAGCGTGTGACCCAGCGATACGGCCGTCGGGATGGCGGTGCAGACAAACCAGGCTGCCGTGTTCACGCCGCCATTGATGGCATTGCCGAACAACGGTGTCCCGAGGACCAGGTCGAACGCGTTTCCCAGTGAGCCGAGCGAATCCGAGGACGCCGACAGCGGTGACAAGAGTGACTGCAGTGCGCCCTGTAGCGAGGCAAGCGATTGAGTCAGCTCCTGCTGGAGCCCGCCGGTGGCACTACCGGCCGTGGCGACCGCCGCGCCGACCGGGTTGGTGGTCTGCGGTGCCGGAGTCATCGGGGTGAGCGCCGCCGCGCTGGACGACGCGGTGCTGTAGCCGAGCATGGCCAGGGTGTCCTGCGCCCACATCTCCAGGTAGTGGGCTTCGGTGGCCAGGATCGCCGGGGTGTTCACGCCCAGGAAGTTCGTCGCAACCAGGGTCGCCAGCTGGGCTCGGTTGGCGGCGATGATCGCTGGCGACACCACCGCCGCACGGGCGGCCTCGAATGCGCCCGCCGAGGCCATCGCCTGTGAACTGGCCTGGTGGGCGGCCGCCGAAGTGGCGGTCAGCCACGAGAGATAGGGCGAGACGGCGCTGGTCATGGCCGCTGAGGCCGGCCCCGTCCAGTCTTCGCCGACCAGTTCGGAGAGCACCAACTGGGCCGACGTGGCCGATGCCTCCAGCTCTGCGGCCAAGCTGCCCCACGACGAGGCGGCTGACATCAGCGGTCCGGAACCGGCCCCGCTGTACATCCACGCAGAGACGATCTCCGGGGGTAGCGCTCCGAAATCGAAAGGCATATCTGTGTTCCCCTTCTCGTTGGTGGGGCGGATTGCTAAACGGCGGTCGGCTTGGGCATAACGGTGTGCTTGACCCCATAGCGTGGGGCGCCGAACTTCCCGACGCCGCGGTCGCCGGCTCCGGCGGCAGCCATGGCTGCCGGCACGGCCGCCATGGCGGGCGTGGGGTGCGGGGTAGCCATGCTGGTGGTCGCGGCCGCCAAACGGGCTGGTGCAGCGGTCGCGGCCGCCACGGGCTCGGTCCCCCAGGTGGGCGGCGCAGACAAGGCCCCGACCGTGGTGGCCTGTGCCATCCCGGCTGCCACCGGCATCGCGCCGACGCCGGCCATGGCCGCGGGTGCTTCGTAGCCCACCAGCCCGGCGGCACCTTCGGCGGCGATCTCTTCGGGGAAGTCGAGAAGACCACCACCGGCCAGACCAAGCAGGGCCGAGCAGGCCGAGGCCCAGTTGCCCGTTCCGATGTTCCCGATGTTGGCCAGGTTGCCCGAGAGCAGGGAACCACTGCCGCTGGACGGGACGCCGAGGATGTTGGTCAAGAACCACTGCAGCCCCGAGTCCATCGACGATGTCGCCCCGTTGGTCGCCTCGGCGGAGGAATAGGCCCCGGCGTTCTGTCCAAGGACCTGGACCAACTGCTGGTGAACGGCTGCTGCCTGTTCGCTGATCGACTGGTAGAGGCTCCCGTAGGTAGCGAACACGGCGGCCTGCAGTGCAGAGACCGGGTCGGTGCCGGCCGGGGCGATCACCGTGGTCGGGATCGCGACCGCGCCGCTCTCGGCGGACAGTGCTTCGCCGATACCTGCGAGTTGACCCGCGGCGTACGTCATTGACTCGGGGAGTGTTTTCACAAACGACATACATCCTCCTCGCAGGAAGCCGGACCAGAATGTGATGGTCCGACGGGTCGGTCATCGATGCTGTGAAGCATTGCAGGAACCGGAGGGGTTAAGTCGCTTGGTAACGCTTTCTTAGCGGCTGAGCGCTAATCCTTAACGGGGATAGGGGGGCTGTGAAAGCTCTGAAACGGCCGTTTAACGGATAAGAATTGCGCCATTAACTGTGCAATTTATCTAACGCCCCGGTTACAAATGTCCCGCCACGAATTTTGCTCGTGGCGGCGGTCCGGTGTCATCCCGGGCCGCCCGATGTCTGCTTGGCCTGCGACCCGCGCTATAGGCTGGCGGCGTGTTTGAATCCCTCTCCGACCGGTTGACCGGGGCCCTGCAGGGGCTGCGCAGCAAGGGCCGTCTCACCGACGCCGATATCGACGCCACCGCCCGCGAGATCCGGCTGGCGCTGCTGGAAGCCGACGTGTCGTTGCCGGTGGTGCGTGCGTTCATCGGCCGGATCAAGGACCGGGCCAAGGGCGCCGAGGTCTCCGGTGCGCTCAACCCGGCGCAGCAGGTCGTCAAGATCGTCAACGAGGAGCTCATCGGCATCCTCGGCGGACAGACCCGGCAGCTGGCGTTCGCCAAGACCCCGCCGACGGTCATCATGCTGGCCGGTCTGCAGGGTGCGGGAAAGACCACACTCGCCGGCAAACTGGCCACCTGGCTGCGCGGCCAGGGGCACACTCCGCTGCTGGTGGCCTGCGATCTGCAACGCCCCGGTGCGGTCAACCAGCTGCAGGTTGTCGGGGAGCGCGCCGGAGTCACCGTGTTCGCCCCGCACCCGGGGACCTCAGTCGCCGGCGACACCGGCACGCCGGGTGACCCGGTCGCCGTGGCCGCCGCCGGCCTGGCCGAAGCCAAGGCCAAGCACTTCGACGTCGTCGTCGTCGACACCGCCGGGCGTCTGGGCATCGACGAGGAGATGATGGCCCAGGCCGCCGCCATCCGCGACGCGGTGCAGCCCGACGAGGTGCTGTTCGTCCTGGACGCCATGATCGGCCAGGACGCGGTCACCACCGCCGATGCGTTCCGCGAAGGCGTGGGCTTCACCGGGGTCGTGCTCACCAAGCTCGACGGCGACGCCCGCGGTGGTGCGGCACTGTCGGTGCGGGAAGTCACCGGCGCGCCCATCCTGTTCGCGTCCACCGGTGAGAAGTTGGACGACTTCGACGTCTTCCATCCCGACCGGATGGCCAGCCGCATCCTGGGCATGGGCGACGTGCTCAGCCTGATCGAGCAGGCCGAGCAGGTCTTCGACGCCCGCAAGGCCGAAGAAGCGGCAGCCAAGATCGGCTCCGGCGAGCTCACCTTGGAGGACTTCCTCGAGCAGATGCTGGCGATCCGCAAGATGGGTCCGATTGGCAACCTGCTGGGCATGTTGCCCGGAGCCGGCCAGATGAAGGACGCGCTGGCCGCCGTCGACGACAGCCAGCTGGATCGCCTGCAGGCCATCATCCGCGGCATGACGCCGGCCGAGCGGGCCGACCCGAAGATCATCAACGCCTCTCGGCGGCTGCGCATCGCCAACGGCTCGGGTGTCAGCGTCTCGGAGGTCAACCAGCTCGTCGACCGGTTCTTCGAGGCCCGCAAGATGATGTCGTCGATGATGGGCGGCCTGGGCCTACCCGGGCTGGGCCGCAAGAGCGCTACCCGCAAGGCCAAGGGAAAGGCCGGCAAGAAGGGCAAGGGCCGCGGTCCGACCCCGCCGAAGGTGCGCAGTCCATTTGGCCCCGGCATGCCGGCCGGCTTCCCCGACCTGTCGCAGATGCCCGAAGGCCTCAACGAGCTGCCCCCCGGGCTGGCCGACTTCGACCTGTCCAAGCTGAACTTCCCGGGCCAGAAGTAATTTGGCGCTCCACGTTTCCGGTCGCGGGCTGCCCGATGAACAGCCCGTCGAGTACTGGATCGTCGACGGCGCGATCAGCCTTGAGCCGGTCGCCGGCGCCGACACCGTCTTCTCCGACGGCTGGATCATCCCGGGCCTGGTCGATGCGCACTGTCACGTCGGGATCGGACCCGGCGGTCCGGTCGACGTTAACGAAGCGGTGCGCCAGGCTGAGACCGAACGCCGCGCCGGTGTCCTGCTGATCCGTGACGCGGGATCACCCGTCGATACCCGCGCATTCGACGACCGTGCCGACCTGCCGCGCATCATCCGCGCCGGCCAACATCTGGCCCGCACCAAGCGCTACATCCCCGGGCTGCCGATCGACGTGGACGACGAAACGCAACTGCCGGAAGCCGTTGCGGCCCAAGCCCATCGCGGCGACGGCTGGGTCAAGCTGGTGGGGGACTGGATCGACCGTGGTGTCGGGGACCTTGCTCCGTTGTGGTCCGACGAGGTGCTGAAGTCGGCCATCGACGCCGCGCACGCCAACGGCGCCCGGGTCACCGCGCACGTCTTCGGTGAGGACGCGCTACCCGGTCTGATCAATGCCGGTATCGACTGCATCGAGCACGGCACCGGCATCACCGAGGACATCATCGAGCTGATGCTGGCCAACGGCACGGCCCTGGTGCCGACGCTGATCAACATCGACAACTTCCCGGGGATCGCCGATTCGGCGGCCAAGTACCCGACATACGCCGCGCACATGCGCGCGTTGCACGCCACCTGTCGATCGCGGATCGGTGTGGCTCGGGAGGCGGGCGTGCCGATCTATGCCGGCACCGATGCCGGTGGCATGGTGGCCCACGGCCGGATCGCCGACGAAGTCGACGCCCTCACGAGTATTGGGCTCAGTGCCACTCAGGCACTCGGTGCGGCCTGCTGGGATGCCCGAAGCTGGCTGGATGCGCCCGTGCTGGAGCATGGCGCCCCGGCCGACCTGGTGTGCTTCGCCGACGACCCGCGCGCCGGCCCCGAGGTGTTGGGCCACCCCGACCTGGTGATGCTGCGCGGCCTGGTGGCATAGATATCGCTAGCGTGGCACGATCGACATATGAATGCCACGCTTAGGCTTGGTAAGCAGGGTCGTCTCGTCATACCCGCTGACATTCGCGAGGCCCTTGGGCTGTCGCCGGGGGATCACATCCACGTCCGCATTGAGGGATCGCGGATCGTCATGGAAAGGCCCGCGGATGCGATCGAGGAGCTCCGCGCGCTAGGCCGGGACAAGGTGCCGAATCGTTCTCTTGTGGACGAACTCCTCGCGGAGCGGCGCGCCGAGGCGCGGGACCATTGACCGTTCTTGACGCCTCGGCGCTGCTGGCTCTGATTCATGAAGAACCTGGTGCGACCTAGTCGCCGAGGCCGTAACTGGTTCGGTCATTGGCACGCCGAATCTTGCCGAGGTGATCGGCAAACTCGTGGACGCGCAGATGGATGCCTCGGCCATCCGCCCACTTGTGGTCGCCGCCGGTGTCACCATCGAACCGCTGACCGCCGATGACGCGGAGCTTGCCGGCGCCCTGCGTGCCATCAGGGGCGGACAACAGCTCTCACTCGGCGATCGCTGCTGTCTTGCCCTGGCTATCCGCAGCACGCCCCCGATTGTTATGACCGCAGACCGTGTCTGGGCGAACCTCGACCTGCCGATCGAGGTTCGGCTCATTCGCTAGATCGATCCGTGCCGAGGGTTCTGCCCACGAGGCCACGGGCCGGCGAGCGGAAGACTCCTACAAGCTGCCGACGCCCGACATCGGGGACTGCGCGAAGCCCCAGTCCAGCAGCGCGCTGGCTTGGTCCCAGTAGTTCGGTCCACCCTCGCGGATCAGCCCGAACATCATCGCGATCACCAGCCGCCGACCGTCGCGGGCCGCACCCCCGACGTAGGTCTTACGTGCGGCGTCGGTGAAGCCGGTCTTGCCGCCGAACGCGCCCGGGTAGCGGGCCAGCAGCTCGTTCTGGTTGACGATCACCTTGTCGCCGTTGTCGCCGGGGAACATCGCCGACGGCTGCGCGGTGATCTCGGCGAACACCGGGTTGGCCATCGCCGCCCGGAAGATGGCCGCCAGGTCGTGCGGGGTGGTGGCACCCGGACCGTTCGGGCCGTCCAGGCCGGACGGGGTCGAGGCGTAAGTGCTGTTCGCGCCGACTTCGGCGGCCTTGGCGTTCATCTTTTGCACCGCGGCGTCGTGGCCGCCGAGCAGTTCGGCCAGGGTGTTGGCGGCGTCGTTGCCCGAGATCAGCAGCACCGCATCGAGTAGTTGCCGTGCGGTGTAGCTGCGGCCGGGCCGGATCCCGGCACAGTTGCACTCGACGTGGGTATCAGCCGGATTGGCCTCCACGGTTGCGTCCAGCGGCACCTCATCGAGGGCGGTCAGTGCCAGCAGCACCTTGATCGTGCTGGCCGGTGGGGTCGCGGCGTAGCCGTTCTGCTCGGCCAGGATCTGTCCGGAGTCCAGGTCGGCGATGATCCAGTCCGGGGCCGGGCCCGGGGGGATCGGCACGGACCCGAGCGGCTGGGCGACGTCGGCCTCCGATGGAGCAGCGGTGGCGCCGAAGACCGTCAGGGCTGCCGCCAGCACGGCGAAAGATTTCCGCATGGCGGCCTACCTTACCGGTGTGGTGTTGAATCGGGGAATGCTGAGCCACCAGGAAATTTCGGACCGTTGGGAGATCCAGCAGCTGCTGGTCGACTACTCGACCGCGATCGACACTCACAACTTCGATGGTCTGGATGCGGTGTTCACCCCCGATGCCTACATCGACTACCGCGCGATGGGCGGTATCGACGGACGCTTCCCGGAGGTGAAGGCCTGGCTGGCGGAGGTACTGCCCAATTTCGCGGGTTACGCCCACATGCTGGGACTGCCGGCAATCCGCGTCGAGGGCGACAGCGCCACCGCGCGCACCTTCTGTTTCAACCCGATGGTGTTCGGCGGAGAGAAGCCCGCCACCATGTTGTTAGGCCTGTGGTACGACGACGAGTTCGTCCGCACCGCCCAGGGCTGGCGGATGAGCCGGCGCTGCGAGATCAAGTGCTTCGAGAAGCTGCCCTGACGCGATTTCAGCTGACCGGCCCGGTTCTGGCACAATAGGCGGCTGTCCGCCGTGCGACTGGTCCTTCGGGAGGCTGCACGGCCGTGGCGCAACACGCGAGGCAAAACCGGATGGGGGCAAATCCGCCCCCGTCGCTGAATTGCAGCGTGCTATCTCAGGAGTTATTCATGGCTGTCAAGATCAAGCTCACCCGCCTCGGCAAGATCCGCAATCCGCAGTACCGCATCGCGGTTGCCGACGCCCGCTCCCGTCGGGACGGTCGTTCGATCGAGGTCATCGGTCGCTACCACCCGAAGGAAGAGCCGAGCCTGATCGAGATCGACTCGGAGCGCGCCCAGTACTGGCTGTCGGTCGGCGCTCAGCCCACCGAGCCGGTGCTCAAGCTGCTGAAGATCACCGGTGACTGGCAGAAGTTCAAGGGCCTGCCCGGCGCCGAGGGCCGCCTGAAGGTCAAGCCGGCCAAGCCGAGCAAGCTGGAGCTGTTCAACGCCGCGCTGGCCGAGGCCGAGGGCGGCCCGACCACCGAGGCCACCACCGCCAAGAAGAAGAAGGCGCCGGCAAAAAAGACTGAGCAGGCCGCAGAAAAGGCCGAGCCGGCCGCCGAAGAGGCCAAGGCCGACGAGGCTCCGGCCGCCGAGGCCCCCGCTGCTGAGGCCGCCGAGTCGGCCAGCGAGAGCTGACCGCGGCGATGAGCGCCGTGGTGGCAGACGCCGTCGAGCACTTGGTGCGCGGCATCGTCGATAACCCCGATGACGTACGAGTCGACATGGTGACCAACCGCCGTGGCCGCACCGTCGAGGTGCACGTGCACCCCGACGACCTGGGCAAGGTAATCGGTCGCGGCGGTCGCACCGCCACTGCGTTGCGCACCCTCGTCGCCGGTATCGGTGGACGCGGTATCCGCGTGGACGTGGTGGACACCGACCGGTAGCCGGGCGGCTCATGGAGCTGACGGTCGGGCGTGTGGTCAAAGCCCACGGCATCAGCGGCGAGATCGTCGTCGATGTCCGTACTGACGATCCCGAACTGCGGTTCGCGCCGGGTGCGACGCTGCATGCCCGTAAGTCCGGTGTGCCGCAACGCGACTACGTCGTTGAGGCGGCGCGCCCTCATGGGGCACGCCTGTTGGTGCGGCTGGTCGGTGTCGGTGACCGCGACGGCGCGGATGCGTTGCGCAGCAGCCTATTCGTCGTCGATTCCGCGGAGTTGCCGCCGATCACCGAGCCGGACACCTACTACGACCATCAGCTCGAAGGCCTTGCGGTTCGCGACATGGCGGGGGAGCCGGTGGGCACCGTCACCGAGGTGTTGCACACCGCTGCCGGTGAACTGCTCGCCATCAAGCGGACCGACGGCCGGGAACTGTTGGTGCCGTTCATCGCCGCGTTCGTGCCGTCGGTGTCGCTGGAGCAGCGCGCCGTGGTGATCGACCCGCCCGAGGGCCTGCTTGACCTGGAGGGCTGAGGCGTGCGCGTTGACGTCCTGACGATCTTCCCGGACTATCTGGACCCGATCCGGCAATCGTTGCCGGGCAAGGCGATCGAGACCGGGCTGGTCGAGTTCGAGGTCCACGACCTACGGCGCTGGACTCACGACGTGCACCGCTCGGTGGACGACTCGCCGTACGGCGGCGGACCGGGAATGGTGATGAAGGCTCCGGTCTGGGGTGAAGCGCTGGACGAAATCTGTTCGGAGCAGACCGTTCTCATCGTCCCGACCCCAGCGGGCACCCTGTTCGACCAGGCCACCGCGCAGCGCTGGAGCGCAGAAGCGCACCTGGTGTTCGCCTGCGGCCGCTATGAGGGCATCGATCAACGGGTCGCCGACGACGCCGCTCGGCGGATGCGGGTCGAAGAGGTGTCGATCGGTGACTATGTGCTGGCCGGCGGGGAGCCCGCAGTCCTGGTGATGCTTGAGGCGGTGCTACGGCTGATGCCCGGCGTGCTGGGGGGGCCGAGCTACACCCGCCCGCCGAGCTGGCGCGGCCTGGACGTACCCGACGTGCTGCTCTCCGGTGATCACGCCCGGATCAACGCCTGGCGCCACCAGGCGGCCCTGGAGCGGACCCGCGAACGTCGTCCGGATCTGCTGGGGGAGTAGCCCACGGTCGGCTTCCGCCGCGCGAGTGTGCGGAATTATCGGGATTTCCGACGTTTTGCCTACCAAACCGCACACTCGGCGTCGCTAGGAAACGCCCGGTGCCGACGAAACTGGGTTAAATCCGCCCGCCCGGGAAGATGGTCTTCACGGCCTCGGTGATGGTGGTGCGCGCGGTGGCGTCGTCGCTGGGCTGCAGCGACTCGATCACCACGATGTAGCGGCGATCCGCCCCGACCACACCGGTCGACAGGTGCATCCAGTTGTTGCCGATGCAGCACATCCAGCCCTGCTTCACCGCCACCGGCTCGTCGTACAAGCCCTCCGGAATCCCGAATCGCTGCGGGTAGCCGTCCAGGCCACTCGGGGTGGACAGCGCGAGGTTGTTCATGATGATGCTGGCCTGGGCCGGCGGCAGGCCGCCGGAACCGTTGAGCAGCATGTCGTAGTAACGCGCCAGGTCCGGTGCGGTGCTGATGGTGTTCCACCAGGCACCGTTCGACGGCGGCGTGGTGCCGGCCAGGCCGTAGCGGCCGGCCACCCGGGTGATGATCGCGTTGCCGCCGTTCTGGTTCCAGAACGTCTCGGCCGCCCCGTCGTCGGACGCCCGCAGCATGGAATCCAGGGCAGCCCGGTCGTCGGCCGACAGGCCGCCCTCGGGTTTGCGGAGCAGCAGGTCGTCGGCGATGAACAGCTTGGCGACCGACGCGGTGGCGATCGGCCGGGTGTTGCCGTTGGTGATCAACTGGTGCGAGATCCGGTCCAGCACCGCCACCGAGATGTTGGCACCGACCTTGGCGGCCTCGTCGGTGGCTTCCTGCATGCGCGCCGCGAGGCCGTCGACCACCGCGGCCGGCTGAATCGCGGGCGCCCGGGGAGCTTCGATGGCGGTGGCCACCGGCGTCACCTCCGGCGCGTGGTACGGCGTCGGCCGTATGGCGTCGGCGCCATAGACCTTTTCATCGCAGCCGAATACCACCGTGGAAATCACCATGACGATGGTCAGCAGAAGCATCGATGGCCGCACGGCGGGTGGCCTCCTCAAGAGGTATCAGTCGCGTAATTGCACCGACATCGGGTTTACGGGCTCGCCATACTGCTGCCATCGGCCCGCCGGATAGGTTACCGCGTGGGCGTGCGGATCGCGCAGTTCGGTCGCCTCCAGAATTATCACGGCGGCGGGGTTCGGCGTGGAACGACCAGCGGCGATTTGCGCGATTTCACTGGTTGCGCTGCGTCTGGCACAATTGAGCAGTTGTCGCCTGCGGTTGATTCTGCAGCGGAGTCCTGGCGTCCCGGTCACCGCACAGTGCGACAACACGCCCGAACCCATCGGCTCGGTAACCGTCTGCATGCTCACAACGCGTGTCGGCCGGTCCGCAGCCGCGACCCGCGAGGAAGTGTTTCCGCAATGAACACGCTGGACATCGTCGACAAGGCGTCGCTGCGCGACGACATCCCGGCCTTCGCCCCCGGCGACACGGTCAACGTGCACGTGAAGGTGATCGAGGGCTCCAAGGAGCGCATCCAGGTGTTCAAGGGTGTGGTCATCCGTCGGCAGGGTGGCGGCGTTCGCGAGACGTTCACGGTCCGCAAGGAGAGCTACGGCGTCGGCGTGGAGCGGACCTTCCCGGTGCACTCGCCCAACGTTGACCACATCGATGTGGTGGTCCGTGGTGATGTGCGGCGCGCCAAGCTGTACTACTTGCGTGAGCTGCGCGGCAAGAAGGCCAAGATCAAGGAAAAGCGCTGATCTTGCCCGCGCCGGGCTTTATCCGGTCGGCCCCCGGTACCGCTGACGCGGTCATTACCCTGATCTCGTGACCGAAACCACGGGTTCATCGCCCGAAAGTTCCCCCGAGGCTGCTGAGGCTGCCGAGGCGCCCGAGGACGGCAAGCACAGCACGCTGCGCGAGTCGGTCGTGCTGATCACGATCGCGCTGGTGTTGTACTACCTGATGCTGACGTTCGTGGCGCGTCCGTACCTCATTCCGTCGGAGTCGATGGAGCCGACGTTGCACGGCTGCCACGGCTGCGTCGGCGACCGCATCATGGTGGACAAGGTCACCTACCGCTTCAGCACACCGCAGCCCGGCGACGTCGTCGTCTTCCGCGGCCCCCCGTCGTGGAACGTCGGCTACAAGTCGATCCGGTCGACGAACACCCCGGTGCGCTGGGTGCAGAACGCGCTGTCGTTCATCGGGTTCGTTCCGCCCGACGAGAACGACTTGGTCAAGCGAGTCATCGCGGTCGGCGGTCAGACGGTTCAGTGCCGTAACGACACCGGTCTGACCGTGGACGGCAAACTGCTCCACGAGCCCTACCTGAACCCGGCCACCCTGATGGTCGACCCGATGGTCTACCCCTGTCTGGGCAACGAGTTCGGTCCGGTGACCGTGCCGCAGGGGCGGCTGTGGGTGATGGGTGACAACCGCACCCATTCCTCGGACTCGCGGGCGCACTGCGACTCCGTGCAGGTTCAGCCCGACATGCAGCGCCGGATCCTGTGCACCGGAGCAGATCTGGACGCCGGCACCGTGCCGGTGGCCAATGTGATCGGCAAGACCAGGTTCATCGCCTGGCCGCCGTCGCGCTGGGGACCGGTAAAATCGGTAAATCCCCAGAAGATGGCCGAGCAGGGCCCGTAGCCATGGCTCCGGCCTGGCCGCCGCGCAGGGTGATCCGTCGTTCACCGGGGCTGCGCACTCTGGAGTCGGCGCTGTACCGCAGTGGGCTCGGTCCGGTCGCCGGGGTCGACGAGGTCGGTCGCGGCGCGTGCGCCGGACCGCTGGTGGTGGCCGCCTGTGTGCTCGGACCGGGTAAGCCTGCCGCGCTGGCTGCGCTCGACGACTCCAAGAAGCTCACCGAGAAGGTCCGCGAACAGCTGTTTCCGCTGATCCGCCGGCATGCACTGGCCTACCACGTGGTGTTTATCTCCCCGGCCGACGTCGACGCGCGCGGGGTGCACGTGGCCAACATCGAGGGCATGCGGCGCGCGGTGGCGGGCCTGGCGCAGCGGCCGGGCTATGTACTGTCCGACGGGTTCCGGGTGCCCGGGCTGCCGATGCCCTCGCTTCCGGTGATCGGCGGCGACGGGGCCGCGGCGTGCATCGCCGCGGCGAGCGTGCTGGCCAAGGTCAGCCGGGACCGTTACATGGCGACCCTGGATGCCGATCACCCCGGCTATGGCTTCGCCGTGCACAAGGGGTATTCCACCGCCGCACACACCGCTGCGTTGGCGGCGTTGGGGCCCTGTATTCAGCATCGATACTCGTTCGTCAACGTACGCAAGGTGGTGAGTGCCCGATGAGCGCCGAAGATCTCGAGAAGTACGAAACCGAGATGGAACTCTCGCTGTACCGCGAATACAAGGACATCGTGGGGCAGTTCAGTTACGTCGTGGAGACCGAGCGACGGTTCTATCTGGCCAACAGCGTGGAGATGGTGCCCCGCAACTCCGACGGCGAGGTGTATTTCGAGCTGCGACTGGCCGACGCCTGGGTGTGGGACATGTACCGCCCGGCCCGGTTCGTCAAGCAGGTGCGGGTGGTCACCTTCAAAGACGTCAACATCGAAGAGGTCGAGAAGCCCGAGCTGCGGCTGCCGGAGTAAACACCGCAGCGCCGCAGGGGAGTTGCGTCTAGGCTGACAGGCATGACTGCTGTCGACCGCGCCGTCTCGCGCCGTGAGATCACCGATGCCCTGCTCAAAGCCATGGAGCGTCGTCACGAGGTGCTCGACGTGATTGTCGACGCCGAGGACCGCGCCTCTGCCGTGCAGGCGATCGCAGACCTGCTCGGCACCTCGCCGGCCGGGTGCGAAGCGGTGATCGGAATGTCTCTCGATCAGCTCACCAAGGATTCGCGCGACCGGATCGCCGACGAGCTCAACGACTTGAACAATGAGCTGACCTTCACCCTCGGCGACCGGCCGGCCAGCTCCGGCGAGACCTTGGCGCTCCGGCTGTTCTCCGGTGAACAGGACCGCGACATTTTGGCCGATCGGACCGCGGACGTCGGTGCCAGCGTCGACGGGACCGGCCGACCGGCCGGCGGTCTCGACGACGAGATTCACTCCGCGCTGTCCCGGGTGGATGACGAGGACGCCGCGCTGTTCGTCGCCATCGACGGTGGGCAGAAGATCGGGATGGTCTTCGGCGACCTGCACCACGGCGAGGTGAACGTGCGGATCTGGATCCATCCCGAACACCGCAAGAAGGGCTACGGCACCGCCGCGCTGCGCCGTGCGCGTTCGGAGATGGCTGCCTACTTCCCCGGTGTGCCGTTGATCGTTCGAGCACCGGGCGCGCACGCCGGCTAATCAGTTTGGAATCCTTCACCTGACGATCAGGTGGCGGGTCTGTTCGATGGCGTTGCGCCGGGTTGGCGCGTGGCCGAGGGGCGCAATAAGACCCCACGGGGCATGTCGGCGTTTCAGCTAACGGCTATAGCTCCGTAATCGCCTTAATCCCAAGGGATTACCTGTGTAGTGGCAAACGATCTGCCGCGCGCGGAGCACGTTTTGGCAGGGCCGATGTGGCCGTTTCTGTTTGAACAACCGGGCTGGGCAGATTTGTTTGCCGTACTGGCCGCTATGTATGGATTGAACAGCTCATTTGGCGGTATTTCTCGGTTGCGGATCGGCTGGCTCCGGTGGCGAATTAAGAAGACGCTATCGGAAAGTTGGTCGCGCACAGGTTTACTCGTGAACACCTTGAGTTTCTGAGCCGACACCCATCCGAGGAGGCACCGTGCGCCTGGCATCCGGCATCACCGCCAGCTCCAGCGTGGCCTCGGCAGCACTCAAGTCGTCCATGACGTTCAGCGCAGCTATCCACCACAGTGAAGGGGCAACATCCATGGCTTCTCAGCACACCACCGACGCGCATTCGCGCGCTGTCGCGATCCAGCGGGGGGGGGGGGCGTCTCTAGGCTTAACTAGCCTTCGCTCCTTCGCGACTGCCGGTGTCCTTCTTTTGGGCGCCGGCGTTGTCGTGTTTGCGCCTCCGAGTGTGGGGCATGCACCTGGGTCGACCACTCTTCGCGATGTAGCGCTGGCCACCAGCGACTCCGGTCTGGCGGCCCCGTGGATCGATCAGTACAACACCGCGGCGCAGAACGCCTCGACGCTGATCCAGAACTACTACTTGGCTCCCGGGGTGGGGTGGCAGCAGGCGCTGGCCAACCAGTCCAACCTGTGGAACGAATTCACCAACGACCCCACCAGCAGCACCTTTTCCAGCGTGATGCAGCAGATCCAGACCAACCTGGACAATGTGTTGACCGGTATCGGGCTGCAAGGCACCAGTATCGGGGGTTTCACCGAGTTCGCGGGCTGGACGCCGGGCAGTATCGGCTCGATGGTGTTGCAGCACACCATGATCGGGAATCACGCCCTGATGTTCGGGGAGGCTCCGGGCTACCTGCCGGCTGGTGAGGCCGGGTTGATTGAGCCGATCATCAATTGGTTGGGGTCCCCGGAGAGCGCCATCGTGATGGGTGCGTTGGGTCCGATGATTGCCCCGTGGGTGGCGTTGTCGAACAGCATCACCGCCGGCGATGACTGGAACACCACGCTGGCCAATATGACCGGCGCCTTCTTCAACGGCGCCGATCTCAACCTCGATTCGCTGATCCCGACCATCAACAGTCTGATCGGCTCGCAGTTCCCGCCGGGCATGACCATGGCGGAGCTCGATATTGCTTTTGGTGGGCTGCTGAGCACCGGCAGCGTGCAGGTCGCCAGTTACACCTCGGGCGGCAACGAGGTTCCCGCGGTCGGCGGTTCGATCTTCAACAGCGTCGGCCTGCAGTTCACCGGCGTCCCCTCCCTGGGCACCCTCACCCTGACCAGTCAACCGATCGGACCGATCGCGGCGTGGGAGACGTTGTCTCAGACCATCAGCGGGCTGCTGGGTTCGGGATGGTCTGACCCGACAGCGGACGTCGGCAAAGGCACAGATGCCGCCACTGGGGGGAATGCGAGCCCCCCCATAACTCTGGATGTGGCGCCGCCAGGGGCGGGGATCACTATCCCGACGATTCTCGATGATTTGTTCGGCATTAGCTCCAGCTCAGCCGCCGCGGACACTGCGGCCACGGGCTTATCGGCCCTGTTCTCAGACGTTGCGTCCTGGTTCTGATCCGCCCTACTCGCGTCCACGGACACGTTCCCCCAACTTCTTTCAGCCCCGTTCTTTTAGGAAGGTTTACCCCGATGAGTCATTCCAGCAGCGGCCGGCAGGGCCGCCCCAGCAAGACCCCCGCGCGGCGTGGTACGCCAATGATGGGTGCTACCAGTGCGGTGGGGACGTTCCTCGCCTTCGGCATGGCCCCGTTGGCCGGCGCCCCAGCAGCCAACGCCGATGAGCTCGATGTGATGTTGGATCCGATCATCGATTCACTCTCGGGGATTGATCCCAGCCTGGGCGCCGAGGTGAGCAGCTGGGTGCAGGCCTTGGATGCCTCCTTCGCCGGTGACAGTTCGGCGTCGGTGGCTTCGGTGCTGGATCCTCTCGCTGCGGCCTCGACGTTTGATATGGCGCAGTTTGTGGATCAGTGGTTCTACACCCCGATGCACACCGGTATGGAGGCGTGGATCAACTCCTCGTTCGGTGAATCCATCGACAATGCGATCAATCAGTTCGCCGGGGTGTATCTGATCGGCGACGGCGCCGCCGGCACGGCCACGGATCCCAACGGTGGTGATGGCGGCTTGTGGTTCGGTGACGGTGGCGCCGGCTATGACGCGAGCGCCAACGTCGGGGGGGCCGGTGGTGACGGCGGCGCAGCCGGGATGTTCGGCAACGGTGGTGCTGGTGGTGCCGGCGGCGCGGGCGCTGATGGGGGCGCTGGGGGTGCCGGCGCGACGGTCATGGGTATCGGGGGGGTGCCGTCGGTAACGGCGGCGACGGCGGGGTCCGCGGCCTGGGCGGAGACAGCGGCAACGGCCAGCGGGCAGCCGACGGCACGACCGGCAATGGCGGCAACGGTGGCGCTGGTGGCGCTGGTGGTGCCGGCTACGACCCGACGCAGGATGTGTTGGCGGGGGCAGGGGTCTCCGGTGGTGCCGGTGGCAACGGTGGTTCTGGTGGCCTGGGTGGCAGCGGGACGGTAGCGGGCAACCACGGTTCCGGTGGTGTGGGTGGTGCCGGTGGTTCGGGCACCGCCGGCGCTGACGGCGGCGTGGGTACCGCGGGGACCGCGGGGTCCACGACCGGCGGTAACGGCGGCAATGGCGGGGTCGGCGGCGACGCGGGCCGTGGTGGCCTCGGTGGCGATTCCGGTGGCGGTCAGAGTGCCGCTGACGGTGCCAATGGTGTGGCTGGTCTGGGCGGCAATGGTGGTGCCGGTGGCAACGGCTATGACGCGGCCACCGATCCGGGTGCCGTTGCCGGTGCTGATGGCGGCAATGGCGGCGTCGGCGGCAACGCCGGACTGGGCGGTCTCGAGATTGACGGGGTAACCCGGGCTGGCGCGGGTACGGCCGGTGCGGGCGGCAACGGTGGTAGTGGTGCCACTGGCGCCAATGGTGGCGCGGGTACGGCCGGCAATGCCGACGGTATTGCCGGTGGTGCCGGCGGTGCCGGCGGCAATGGTGGTCTCGGTGGACTCCTGGGCGACGGGGTGACCCGCGCCGGGACCGGCAACGGTGGCAACGGTGGCGCTGGTGGCGATGGTGGTGCCGGCTATGACCCGACCCAGGATGCGTTGGCGGGGGCCGGGACCTCCGGTGGTGCCGGCGGCAATGGTGGTGCCGGCGGTGTCGGGGGCAGTGGCGCGGTAGCGGGCAACCACGGTGTCGGCGGTGTGGGTGGTGCCGGTGGTTCGGGCACTGCCGGATCTAACGGTGCCGTGGGTACCGCGGGGACCGCGGGGTCGACGACCGGCGGTAACGGCGGCAATGGCGGCTCCGGCGCCGCTGGTCTTGCTAACGGCAATGGCGGCGCTGGCGGTAATGGTGGTAGCGCCGCCGGCAACGTCAATGGCGGCGCCGGTGGCAATGGCGGCGCCGGCTCCGGTAGGTATGCCAGCTTCGGTACCCCGGGTGCTGCCGGTCAGGGCGGGACCGGTGGTGCGGCGGCCGGCACCGGCAATGGTGGCGCGGGCGGTAACGGGGGTACCGGCTCGATCGGCGCGCAGGGCGCCCTGGGTAAGAGCTATGCGGGCCAGGCCGGCGGCACCGGCGGCAACGTCGGCGGCGTGGGCGCTGTCGGTAAGGGCGGTGCGGCGGGCGCCGTAGGTACCGGCGGCACCGGCGGCGAGGCCGGCACCGCAGGTGCCGACGGTCAAGGTATCTACGACCCCAACCACGTGCACGGCGGTAGCGGCGGCAACGGCGCGGCCGGCGACTCTCTGCACCTCAACGGTGGTACCGGAGGTGACGGCGGCACCGGTGGGACCAACGGTATAGGCGGCGGCGGTGGTCAAGGCGGCAACGCCTACGACAACACCGGCAATGCGACGACCGGCGGCAATGGTGGTGCTGGCGGCAAGGGCGGCGCCGGCGGCACCGTCGCTGGTGACGGCGGCAAGGGCGGCGACGGCGGCAACGCATCCCCCGCGACCACTAACAGCGACCCCGGCACCATCACCAAGGGCGGCAATGGCGGTGCTGGCGGCACGGGCGGCACCGCTGCCGGTTCTGGCAACGGTGGTGCTGGCGGCAAGGGCGGCAACGCCGGCACCGGCACCCAGTACGGCGGCGCCGGTGGCGCCGGTGGTGCGGGCGGCGCGGTCACCGGCTCCGGCAATGGTGGCAAGGGCGGCGACGGTGGCGCTGGCGCCGTCGCGACCGGCTGGAAGTCCGACGGCAGCTGGGGCATCGACGGTTTCAGCAATAAGTTCGGCGCCGGCACCATCCTGGGCGTCTCCGGTGCCGGTGGTGCCGGTGGCGCCGGTGGTGCGGCCACGACTGGCCTGCCACGGACAGCCTGACGGAGTTGCTGCGTCAATTGTTTGTGCACGGATTTGGCGGAGCTAGACGTTGAAGCGACTTCATTTCATCTCAGGTCTGCCGCGTTCGGGGTCGACGTTGTTGGCGGCATTGTTGCGGCAGAACCCGCGGTTCGAGGGCGGGATGTCGGGTCCGTTGGCCGGTCTGTTCGGTGCCTTGTTGGGGGAGATGAGTGCCCGCAACGAGTTTTCGGTGTTCATTGACGATGTCAAGCGTCAGCGCATTCTGCATGGGTTGTTCGACAACTTCTATGCTGACTGCACCGCCGAGGTGATCTTCGATACCGACCGCGCCTGGTGCGCCTGGATGCCGGCGCTCGCGCAGCTGTCTCCTGAGGCGAAAGTGATTGCCTGCGTGCGGGATATGCCGTGGGTACTGGACAGCATCGAGCGCCTCATCCAACGCAATGTCTTTACGCCGTCGTCGATCTTCAACTATCACCCCGGTGGCACGGTCTACACCCGCGCCAATGGTGTTGCCGCCCAGGACGGCATGGTCGGCGGGCCTTACGATGCGCTCAAGCAGGCGTGTTTCGGTGCGCAGCGTGACCGCCTGCTTGTCGTGCAGTACGAAACGTTGACCAGCGACCCGGCCAAGACTCTGCACGCGATCTATGACTTCATCGGCGAGCCGGCGTTCACCCACGATTTCGATCATGTCGAGTACGACGTCACCGAGTTCGACCAACGGGCCGGCACCCCGGGTTGCACACCGTCGGGAGCACGGTCAAGGCCGAGCCGCGCCAGACGGTGTTGCCGCCGGATCTGTTCAACCGCTTCATCCACGACGCGTTCTGGCGCGACCCGCGCAAGATCCCGGACGGCTTACGTGTCGTGTGAACCCATCGAGCAGCCCCTCACGCATACCGGGTGAAGGAGTCGGGATGGGCGTGGATGTCGCAGCTACCGCGGACACGGCGGTGGAGTTGTTGCGTCAGCAGGCCGCCCGGTTCGGGGAGAAGACCGCGTTCAGTTACTCCTATCACGGGGATGGCCGCGATGGTGCTGCTGTGTCGTTTCGGGAGTTGGATGCTCGGGCGCGGGCGATCGGTGCGGCGTTGCAGCAGCTGGGTGCTGCCGGTGAGCGGGTGGTGGTGGTTTGTAGTCCTGGATTGGACGGGATTGCCGGGGTTTTCGGGTGTTGGTATGCCGGAGCGGTCGCGGTGCCCGTCCCTGAACGGGTCGGCCCGCGGTTGGCGTCGGTGATCGCCGATGCGGGTGTGGGGTTCGCAGTCGGGTCCCCCCAGATGCCGGCCAGTGTGCGCGCAGCACTGGCCACCCTATCCCTGGTGTGGTGTGGCACTGATGATGGCGATACGGAGCAGTGGGTGGCGCCGGATGTGGACGCCGACAGTAGTGCGCTGATCCAGTATTCGGCGGACACGGCGGACTGCTCTAAGGGTGTGGTGGTGACCCATGAGAATGTGCTGGTCAATTTGGGGGCGATCGGTGCGGCGGGGCTGGGGGATTCGCGTGATGTGGTGGTGTCGTGGTTGCCGACGCATCACGAGCGGGGTCTGATCGGTGTGGTGTTGGCGGGGATCTGCGCCGGTGCGACCACCATGTTGATGTCGCCATCAGCCTTCATCGCGCGGCCGATGTGTTGGTTGGAGGCGATCTCCCGGTGGCGGGCTACCGTCACGATGGCCCCGGATTTCGCCTACCGCTTGTGCGTGCAGCGCAGCACCCGAGACCAGCGTGAGGCGTTGGATGTGTCGAGCTTGTCCACCGCGGTGATCACCGGGGGCGAGCCGGTGCGGGCAGCCACGATGCGGGCGTTTACCGAGGCGTTCGCCCCGGCAGGGTTTCGGGCCGAAGCATTCACGCCGGTGTACGGCCTAGTCGAGGCCACTCTGCTGGTGTCGGGTGGTTCAACCTCCGACACCACAGTGGTGTGCCACCTTGATCGGGGCGGGCTGGCCTCGGGTTGGGCGCTGGACACCGACTCGAATGATCCGGGTGCGGTCGCGGTGGTGGGGTGTGGGCGGGCGCGCCAACACGTGGTGATCGTTGACCCCGATACCCGGGTGGAGTGTGGGCCCGATGAAGTCGGGGAGATCTGGGTCAGCGGGCCCGCAGTACAGCTCGGACGGTGTGCAGATCTGGTGGTGCTCGGCGGGGTGCACTACTACCCGAACGAGCTCGAATCCACCGTGCAGGATTGTCATGCGGTGTTGTTGACTGGGCGTGGTGCGGTGTTCGCCGATGAATCCGAACGGCTGGTGGTGGTGCAGGAGGTCAGCTGCCCGGCCGGTGAGGACGACCTGGCGACCTTGGTGGCGCCCATCCAGTGCGCGCTGGCCGAATCTCATGGTATTGACGCGGATTCGATCATGCTGGTGGAGCCGATGCGGCTGCCCACCGGACCTGACGGGCAGATCCGGCGTGGTGCGTGCCGCTGGCAGTACCTGGACGGCGAGCTTGACGCGCTCGCGCACTGGCACGCACCCGCATCGGTCGGCTTGGCCGGTGAACCGCGGGAGACGAACGTCGTCAAGCTCGCCGAAACCGTGACCGCCCGACGGAAACGGGTATGCCACTGATGACTCGCGGAAAGCGTTGGGTGTGATGGCCGGTTTCCTTCCGGACCGTATCGCCGGCGGGGTACCGGACTTGGATGGGGCCGAACACAAGTCGTGGCAGAACTATCTGGTGACCGTGTTGCGGATGGCCGCCCTGCTCAATCGGGAATTGCTCGACGCCCACCAGCTCTCGCTGGCCGATGTGCAGCTGCTGGATCTGTTGGCCAACTCGCCGGGCGGAAGTGTCCAGCTGGCTGAATTGGCGGAGGCGTTGGCGGCACCGCCGAGCCGGCTGAACCGTCACATTCGGCGTCTCGAAGAACGCGACTTGGTGGCGCGGACCGTGGACCTACACGATCGCCGCCGCGTGGTCGCCGCCATCACCGGACCGGGGAAAACGTTGGTGGACGAGGCTTTGCTCACCTACGCCAACGCAGTCCGCATCCACTTCCTCGGGCCGCTGACCCGCCCGCAGATCGCCGCCATGGCCACCACCTGCCGCCACATCAGCGACGGTCTCAAACCCACCGGGCGACCTCGACGTCCTCAATGAGGGCCGACGCTCGCGAGCGGCGACCGCGACGTCAGAGTGTCGAAATCAGCGTCAAGCCGTCGACGCCCACGAAGATCGCGTCATGCGCAACGAGCGGGACGCCAAGGCGGATAGCAGTTGCGGCCTGCCCAGCGGTCTGCCTCGTAATCTCCGTCGTCAGTCGGTTATCGCGGCGACCGAGGCGCGCACTGAAGACGCCGGTATCGACGACAACCGGTCCACGATCAGATTCACTCATGCCCGCCGTATGGCTTCGAAGAACGTACGTTCCTCGTCCTCGGTGAGGTCGTCGATGATCATCTCGTCCCCGGCGGGGAGTGGGCGCGCCGCAGCCAGGGTTGAAGTGACCGACTTTTCGAGACTGGCACCGTGGCGCCGCCGTTGGGTCGATGGCTCATTCATTACCGGTACCCCTTCACCTTGCTGAAAGGCTATCGCGACTGCAGCCTGGCGCTGCGGGAAAGTCGGCTGCTACCCGGTTGCGGCGGATCGAGGCGGGGCGTCGGCGGTGAGGGTGAGCCGGGTGTGCAGGCCGAGCCTGGCGGCGATATTGACCAGGGTGTTGAGGGAGAACTTGCTGACAGCAGCGCAGGGTCGACGGAGTTCATGCAGTCGAAGGTGATCAGTGATCGGATGGCCTCGGCAACCTGCTCGCGCGGTGCACGGTAGAAGGATTTCAGGACGTATACCGTCTCGGCCACAATGACATCCGCTAGCAGCAACCGTTCTGCGCTCCTTAGGTATTCGGTCGCGCGTGCAGCCAAGTCGGGTGGGTCGCCGGTGAGATGCCGGACCAGGATGTTGGTGTCGACGAACGCGGTCAATGACGGTCCGCGGTCCGAGATTGCCGGGTGCGACGCAGTACTTCATCCCAGGTGACGTTGCGCTTCGCGGCGGGGACCGGGATGGTTCCGGCGAGGTCAAGGAAGTTCGGTGTTCGGGCTAGGACTGCCCGGTTACCTTCGACACGGAAGACGACGTGATCTCTTCTTTGAGGTCGAGCGCATCGCGCACCGCCTTCGGGACGGTCACTTGGCCCTTTGACGTCAGCTTGGCGGAAACATCCATCTGGCATTCCTTACTTCAGCTATGAGGTAAGGATACCTGCGAACGGCGGGAGACCAAGGTGGTCGCGCGCACGGGAACCGTCGCGGTGTATGACGGCCGATCTGGGGATAACTGACCGCACGGCAACGGTTTTCAATGCGATCCGGCTCGACGCTGTCAGAGCGGTGACGCAACCTGACCGGCATGACAACCATGGCTCGTGCCGGGCTGGGGACCATGGCCACGTACGCGAACGAGGTCCGCACCCTTTGTCGGGCTGCTGGCCCGTCCTGGGGTTACCGCCCTAGCCACGTCGATCGGCAACGCCCTGAAATGTTCCCAGGGTCTTGCCCGCAAGTTGCGCATCAGCGAGATGCCTGGGAGTGCTGCGGCGCCCCGGCAATCCTTGACATTGTCGCGCGTTTCAACTCAACGGTTGACACATCGCAAGAGAATCGGGGACGATGAACAGTGACATCAAAGATATCGCCAGATGGGCAGAGTCGCAGGGCTGGCGCGTCGAAGATGACCAAAAGGGCTATACGCGGTTCTACGCACCTGACGGCACCTATATCGTCAACTACCCGGCGACGCCGAGCAGGCCGTATCGGCGGATGCACGAGCTGTGCGTCAAGCTCAAGAAGGCAGGGCTGCCGGTCCCACCGCCCAGCAAGAAAGAACAACGGGCACAACGCAAGAAGGGAGGGCAGAGGTGAACATCGACGATTGGGTCATCTCGTTGACGTTCGACGCCGACCCTGACCCCGACACGATGATCAGCTGGGAAGAGCAGCTGGAGGGCTTCGACGCCTCGGTGTCCCGGACGCCTGGGTATGGCATCGAAGTCACGGTGTACGCGCCAGGCCAACTGACCATGCCCGAGGCGGTCGCGAAGATGATGGACGAGATCGGACATGTTCTTGAGCTGTCGGCGCCGATCGGCATGGAAGTGGTGACCGAGACCGAGTACGCGCGTCGGGCTCTGGCTCCGACCATGCCTGAGTTGATGTCGGCTGCAGAGATCGCTGAAGAGTTGGGGGTGTCGCGGCAGCGGGTGCATCAGCTGCGCGATAGTGCGGCGTTTCCAGCTCCGTTGGCGGATTTGCGGGGTGGTGCGGTCTGGGATGCTGCCGCGGTGCGGAAGTTCGATCAGGAGTGGGAGCGTAAGCCCGGGCGGCCCGCGGCGGCGCAGGCCGCTGCTGCGTGTATGCCGGGCTTGGGGGCCAAGTAGCCCGCAGCAGGATTCGTGGTTGAGCCTGCGCTATGCATCAGCGACACGGTGTCAGCGGCTGTGCACAACGTTTGATCTGGGGACAACTGACCGCGCGGCAGCGGTTTTCGATGCGATCCGGCTCGACGCTGTCGGTGCGGTGACGCAACCTGACCGGCATGACAACCATGACTCGTGCCGAGTTGGGGGCGCTGGGGGAACAGCTGGCCGTCGATCATCTGACCGGGCAGGGCTGGGCGATTCTGGCCCGCAACTGGCGCTGCCGCTACGGCGAACTGGACGTGATCGCTACGGATCCCGGCACGCGCACCGTGGTGTTCGTCGAGGTGAAAACCCGCAGCGGCGACGGCTTCGGCGGGCTGGCCTATGCGGTGCCCCCGGAGAAGGTACGCAGGTTGCGGCGGCTGGCCGGCGCGTGGCTCGTGGGCCAGCAGTCGCACTGGGACGAGGTCCGTCTCGATGTGATCGGGGTGCGGATCGGGCGGTGCCGAATCCCGGAGATCACCCACCTGCAGGGGGTGGGCTGACATGGCTCTGGGCCGGGCGTTTTCGGTCGCGGTGCGCGGCCTCGACGGTTTGATCGTGGAGATCGAGGCCGACATCACCTCGGGGCTGCCCGGGGTGCATCTGGTCGGACTGCCCGACGCCGCCCTGCAAGAGTCCCGCGACCGGGTGCGGGCCGCGATCACCAACAGTGGACAGCATTGGCCCCAAGCCCGGCTGACCCTGGCGCTGTCACCGGCGACGCTGCCGAAGATGGGCTCGGTCTACGACATCGCGCTGGCCGCCGCAGTGCTCTCCGCGGACCGCAAAACACCGTGGTCCCGGCTGGAGAAGACCGTGCTGCTCGGGGAACTGGCCCTCGACGGGCGCGTGCGGCCGGTGCACGGGGTGCTGCCCGCGGTGTTGGCCGCCAAGAACGACGGCTGGACCGCCGCGGTGGTCCCGGTGGACAACCTCGCCGAAGCCAGCCTGGTGGACGGCATCGACGTCTACGGCGTGGCGACACTGGGGCAGTTGTACCGCTGGCTGGAGGGGGCGGCACGGCTGCAGGACCGGATCACCACGGTGGCTCCGGTGGTGGAGCCAGCCGCGGACCTGGCCGAGGTGGTGGGCCAGGCCCAGGCCCGGTTCGCTGTGGAGGTGGCTGCCGCCGGCTCACATCATCTGATGCTGACCGGGCCGCCTGGGATCGGCAAAACCATGCTGGCCCAACGCCTTCCTGGGCTGCTGCCGGCGCTGACAGAAAGTGAGTCGATCGAGGTCACCGCCATCCACTCGGTCGCAGGTCTGCTCTCGGGAAGCGCACCGCTGATCACCCGGCCACCCTTCATCGCACCGCACCACAGTTCCAGTGTCGCGGCGCTGGTCGGCGGCGGCTCCGGAATGGCGCGCCCGGGCGCGGTGAGCCGCGCGCACCGCGGGGTGTTGTTCCTCGACGAGTGCGCCGAGATCCGGGTCAGCGCGTTGGAGGCGCTACGTACCCCGTTGGAAGACGGGGAGATCCGGTTGGCCCGCCGTGACGGGGTGGCCCGTTATCCGGCCCGCTTCCAGCTGGTCATGGCGGCCAACCCGTGCCCCTGCGCGCCGGCCGACCCGCGGGACTGCACGTGTAAGTCGATGGAGAAGCGGCGTTACCTCGGCCGATTGTCCGGGCCGTTGTTGGACCGGGTGGACCTGCGGGTGGAGATGCATCCGGTGCGGGCAGGCGCGTTTTCGGCCGCCGACGGCGAGTCGAGCGCAGTGGTGCGGTCCCGGGTCGCCAATGCGCGCGCCGCGGCGGCGAAACGCTGGGAGCCACACGGCTTTCACACCAATGCCGAGGTCAGCGGGGCGTTGTTGCGCCGCAAATTTCGGCTCGATACCGCTGCGATGGCGCCGCTACGCGCCGCGCTGGATCGTGGCCTGCTGTCGATCCGCGGCGCCAACCGCACACTGCGGGTCGCCTGGACACTGAGCGATCTGGCCGGGCGGAACTCTCCGGGCCTGGACGAGGTCGCTGCGGCGCTGAGTTTCCGGCAGCCCGGGACGTCCCGGTGAGCGCCGACCACGCGACGCTGCGAGCGTGGGCCTACCTATCCCGGGTCGCTGAGCCACCACGCCCGGAGCTGGCTGCGCTGGTGGATCGGGTCGGTCCGGTGGAGGCGGCGGAACGGATTCGGCGCGGTGCCGTTGGCCCGGCGCTGGCCAAGCACACCGAGGCCCGACGAGACATCGATCTAGCCGCCGACGATCTGGAGCTGCTGGCCCGCCGCGGTGGTCGCCTGATCACGCCCGACGACGACGAATGGCCGGTGCTGGCGTTCGCCGCATTCGGTGGCGCCGGCGCTGCGGACAAACCGGATTGCCGTCCACCGCTCGTGCTGTGGGCGCTGGGTCCAGCAGGCCTCGACGAAGTCGCGGAGCGGGCCACGGCGATTGTCGGAACCCGCGCCGCAACTGCCTACGGCGAGCTGGTGGCCGCGGACCTGGCCGCCGGGCTGGCCGAACGCGACGTGGCGGTGGGCTCCGGCGGCGCCTATGGCATCGATGGCGCGGCTCATCGCGCCGCGCTGGCCGCGGACGGCACCACCGTGGCGGTACTGGCCGGGGGCATCGACATCGCCTACCCGGCAGGCCATTCCGCGCTGCTGCATCGCGTGGGCGCCGGCGGCCTGCTCGTCACCGAGTACCCACCCGGGGTGCGCCCGGCCCGCTATCGATTCCTGATCCGCAACCGGCTGGTGGCGGCGCTGGCAGGAGTGACGGTGGTGGTGGAGGCGGGACTGCGCAGCGGCTCGACACCTGGGTCCCGGGCTGGCGTCCCCGCGATCTGGCCACCTCGAACTTCCCGCAGCTGCGCGGGCACTGCCTGTCCAACTACTGGTCTGACCCGGTGTTTCGGGCGGGGCTGGCCGAGCCGCCCGAGGAGAATCCGCAAGCCGCCATATTGTCCTGGATCCAGACCTTCGGCAACCCGCTGACCTGGGATGACCTGCCGTGGCTACGGTCGTTGACCGACCTGCCGCTGATCGTCAAGGGCATCTGCCACCCCGACGACGTCCGGCGGGCCCGGGACGGCGGTGTCGACGGCATCTACTGCTCCACGCACGGCGGTCGCCAGGCCAACGGCGGACTGCCGGCGCTGGACTGCCTGCCCGACGTGGTGGCGGCCGCCGACGGGATGCCGGTGCTGTTCGACTCGGGCATCCGCACCGGGGCCGACATCATCAAGGCTCTTGCGCTGGGCGCCACCGCGGTCGGTATCGGCCGGCCGTATGCCTACGGCCTGGCCCTGGGCGGAACCGCCGGGATCGTGCACGTGCTGCGCTCACTGCTGGCCGAAGCCGACCTCATCATGGCCGTCGACGGCTATCCGTCACGGCTTGATCTCACCCCGGAAACGGTGCGGCGCGTCACCTGAGCCCCCGGGCGCCGTCTGAGACGGTGGTCGGTGTGGACGCGATTCTCGACGAGTTCGACGACTACCTGGCTTTGGAGCGGGGCCGTTCCGACCACACCCGGCGCGCCTACTTCGGCGACCTGCGCTCGCTGTTCGGATTCCTTGCCGAGCAGGGGCATACCGGTATCGAAGGCCTGAGCCTTCCGCTGCTACGCAGCTGGCTGGCCACGCAGGCCGGCGCCGGCGCCGCGCGCAGCACCCTGGCGCGCCGCACCTCGACGGTCAAGACCTTCACCGCGTGGGCATGCCGGCGCGGGCTGCTGGCCTCGGATCCCGGCGCGCGCCTGCAACTGCCGAAGTCGCGCCGGACACTGCCGGCGGTACTGCGCCGAGACCAGGCACACGACGCGATGATTGCTGCCAAATCCGGTGCCCAGCAGAATGATCCGCTGGCCTTGCGGGACAGGCTGATCGCCGAGCTGCTGTACGCCACCGCGGTGCGGGTCAGCGAACTATGCGGTCTTGACATCGACGACATCGACAGCTCACGGCGGGTGTTGCGGGTGGTGGGCAAGGGCAATAAGCAACGCACGGTGCCGTTCGGAGAGCCGGCCGCCGACGCGCTGCAGGCCTGGCTCACCCGGGGGCGGCCGTCGCTGGCGACGCTGGAGTCCGGCCCGGCGCTGCTGCTGGGTGCTCGCGGCGGGCGCCTTGACCCGCGCCAGGCCCGCACCGTGGTGCACCAGACCGTCGCCGCGGTCGGGGGAGCACCGGATATGGGGCCGCACGGGCTGCGCCACACCGCCGCCACGCACCTGTTGGAGGGTGGGGCAGACCTGCGGATCGTGCAGGAGTTGCTCGGTCACTCCAGCCTGGCCACCACCCAGCTCTACACCCATGTCACCGTCGCCCGGCTGCGCGCCGTGCACGATCAGGCCCACCCGCGGGCGTGAGCGTGCGATCACAGCTCGAACTGCCGTCGGGACCGGTCTCCTACCTCGACTTTCGTCCCGACAACCCGGCCGGGACCGTGGTGCTGCTACACGGCGGCGGCACGGACAGCGCCGAGTTGTCCTGGGGCGAGGTCGGACCACGCCTGGCTGCCGGCGGCTTCCGGGTCATCGCCCCCGATCACCCCGGCTGCGGTAAAAGCCCGCTACCTCCCTGGCGGGTGACCCAGCAGCGGCTGGTCGCCTACGTGGGGGAGTTCATCGACGCGCTCGCACTGGACCACTACGCCATCGGCGGGTTGTCGCTGGGTGGGGCGCTGTCGATCGGACACGTGCTGGACCGGACCGATCGGGTCCACGGCTGCTAGGCCGGCCGGTGGCGGCGGTTCCCGGGCCGGTCACCAGTGCGGCCTCGGCCGGCTGTCACGTGCTGCTGCGCGGCGGCGCCGAAGTGGTGACCCGGGTCGACGAAGTGATCGAGCTGGCCGGTCGGGTCGGGGAACTGGCGGTGGATCCGCCGCGGCCGGCCACCCCGCTGGACGGACTCAGTCTCGCCGAACGTCAGGTCTACGAAGCGCTGCCCGGTCGCGGCGTGGTGACCGTCGATCAGATCGCGGTGGCCTCCGGGCTGGCCCCGGCGCAGGTGTTCGGGCCGCTGGCCATGTTGGAAGTCGCCGGCCTGGTGGCGCGGCGCGACGGCAGCTGGGGGATAGTCCGGGCGAAGCGGTAGTGCCTGAGCCGCCGGACGGGCCTACTCCAGTTGCGGCCGGCGGGGTTGGTGCCTCCGACTGGTTGCGGCTGCAGCGGCAAGCCCTGCTGGGCATCGAGACTCACGGTGAGGACCTGACGCTGCGGGAAGTCGAGTTTGTCGAGAGCTTTCTCGCCGCTGGGCATCGGCTGGAGTGGATACCGCGCGACACGGTGACGTGCAAACCGACTAACGATTTCATCTGGCTCGACAACGATCGGCTGCTTGTCGAGTTGAAGACGACCGGCGCACGGTACGGGTCGATTCAGCGTCTTGTCCACAGATCGATTGTCAAAGCTAAGGCGCACGGTGTTGCGAAGGAGAATTTCATGATTGACATCGGCGGGCGACCGTTAGCGGCGAAACTGCGCCGTCAACTTGAGCAGTACAACAGGCGCAATACGCTGCATCCGGTTGCTCGGTTGTGGTTGATGGCTGCAGGAAATCTCGAAGAGATTGAACTGCGATAAGGGAGCAGGGCGTTGGCCCCGCGTTTTCTGACGGCCTGTTATTCCAAGGCTGGCACGGGAGCGCCCTGCTCTCGAGCCAGCTTACCAGCGATAAGTCGGCCGAGCGCGCCTCGTATAGTCGGCTAGGGCAGGGCGAAGACGGGAGACAGCGTGGCGGGACGACCGGTTCATACCTTCGAAGTTGTCCGCACCGAGCAGGTGTCGGCACACATGATTCGAGTAGTGTTGGGCGGCAACGGTTTCGACACGTTCAAGGCCAGCGATTTCACCGACTCGTACGTCAAGGTCATCTTCGTGCGCTACGACGTCGATGTCGCGGCGTTGCCGCAGCCGTTGACCCTGGACAGCTTCGACGGGCTGCCCGAGGAGCAACGTCCGGTGGTCCGCACCCTGACGGTGCGGCGCGCCGATCCGCTTGCCCGAGAGATCGCCATCGACGTCTCCGTGCACGGTGACCACGGCGTTGTCGGACCGTGGGCCACCGGCGCCCAGCCCGGTCAGCCGGTCTATCTGATGGGTCCCGGCGGTGCGTATGCACCCGACCCTGATGCCGACTGGCACCTGCTGGCCGGTGACGAGAGCGCGCTGCCGGCGATCGCGGCCGCGCTGGAGGCCCTACCGGCCGAAGCCGTGGGCAAGGTGTTCCTCGAAGTCGCCGGGCCCGACGACGAGATCGCGCTGGAGGCGCCGGCCGGGGTCGAGCTGAACTGGCTGCACCGCGGGGGACGTGCCGACCTGGTGGGGCAGGAGCGCGCCGGCGACAACGCGCCTTTGATCGAGGCGGTCACCACCACCCTGTGGTTGCCGGGGCAGGTTCAGGTCTTCATCCACGGCGAGGCCCAGGCCGTCATGCACAACCTGCGGCCCTACATCCGCAAGGAGCGCGGCGTCGACGCCAAGTGGGCGTCGATCTCGGGTTACTGGCGGCGCGGCCGCACCGAAGAGACCTTCCGGCAGTGGAAAAAGGAACTCGCGGCCAAAGAAGCAGGCGAAGAGCAGGCAGGCTGAAGCCAATGGCATTCGGGGATTACCAGTTCGAGATCTACCTGCAGGGCCTGGCCGGGGTGGTGCCGTCGCTGCCGATGACCTACACCGAGTTGGAGGCCAAAGCCGCTGCGGCGCTGTCTCCCTCGGTGTGGTCCTATGTGGCCGGCGGCGCCGGTGACGAGCGCACTCAGCGGGCCAACGTCGCCGCCTTCGACGGCTGGGGTCTGATCCCGAGGATGTTCGTCGGCGCCGCCGAGCGCGACCTGTCGATCGAGATGTTCGGATTGCGGCTGCCCTCACCGGTCTTCATGGCGCCGATCGGCGTCATCGGGATCTGCGCCCAGGACGGACACGGCGACCTGGCCAGCGCTCGTGCCGCGGCGGCCACCGGAGTTCCGATGATGGTGTCCACCCTCACCGCCGACCCGCTGGAGAACGTCGCTGCCGAATTCGGTGACACACCAGGGTTTTTCCAGCTGTACACGCCCAAAGATCGGGAGCTGGCGGCCAGCCCGCGGCACTGCTGTTGGACAGTTACGGGCTGATGCCGCGACTGGCCGGCGGCCGACAGGTGCTGGCCTGGGCGATGCTGCGCACCGGCGTGCTGGATGCCGCCACCCGCTGGATGGCGACCAACCGCACCGCACTGACGTGGAGCCTCACATCGCTGATCCGCGATCCGGCGAGGCGCACCCCCGAACTGATCTCGGAGATCATCTCCGCCGCACGGCAACCCGGCCTGGCCGCCTTCGAGCAGTGGCAGCGCGACGAGATGTTGTGGAACCGGCTGAAAACCGACTACACGGCGCAGCTGGCGTCGTTTCCGCGGCCGGCGCTGATCATCCACGGCGACAAGGACACCGGCGTGCCCCTTGCGCGTGCCCGCGCCGCCGCCGCGCTGATCCCGCACGCCGAACTGAAAGTCGTTGCCGGTGCCGGCCATTGGGTCCAACGGGACCAGCCGGACGTCGTCGTCGCGGCCATGCTGGATTTCCTGCGCCGGCAGACCCGGGCTTAGCTCAACACGTTGCTGATCGCCGCGAGGTCGATGGTGAGCGGGAACGGCAGCTCGGCGGTGTAGGTAGTGGCCACCGCGCCGTCGTCGACGTAGCCGGTGGTGCCCTCGGCCTGATGGCAAGCCCGCAGACTCACCGCGCCGGCCGGTTCCAGGTCGACGATCCAGTAATAGGGGATTGCGGCGTCGGCGTATTCGGCCCGCTTGATCATGAAGTCGGTACGCCGCGACCCGGGCGAGACGATCTCGACGACCAGCAGGGTCTCCGCAGCCGCCAGCATGCCGCCTTCGGCATCCACGCGAATTACGGCAGACCGCTCGACCACCACGAGATCTGGACGGCGTGACGTCCCTGGCCGATCGCCCCGATCCAGCTGCAAGTCGATATCGATGTCCTGAATCACCACGAAAGACGCCGGAAGCTGAGTCTTGAGCTGGTCACGCAGCACACCCGAAGCGAGCATGTGACGTGGTGACGGCGACGGCGACATGACGAGGTTGCCCTCCTGCAACTCCCAGCGGCACTGATCGTCCTCGCCAAGTTCGGCATACTCGGCGACGGTCAATAACCGGCCGGGAGGTTCGACCAGGGCTGTCATCGCCAACTCGCTGTCCGGCGCATGCTGTCCAGTGTTGCACGGCAACTCCCAGCGCGTCTTCGTCAGAAGCTACCCGCCCAGCGGCTTGAGCCGGATCGGCGTCGAGGCCAGCAATCCCAACGGATCGACATAGTCGGCCCGCGACGCCGGTCCCCACATCGCGCCCCAGTGCAGACAAGCCGCGCAGCCCGGATGGCCGGGCTCCAAGGCGCCGATCACCGATCCCGCGGCCACCAACTGACCGATCCGGACCGCCGCGGACACCGGCTGGTAGCTGGTGCGCAACCCGCCGGGATGGGCCAGTGACACCACCGGCTGCCCACCGGAACGCCCGGCGAACACCACCGTGCCCGCACCGGCGGCGTACACCGGCTGGCCCGGCTCCCCGGCCAGGTCCACGCCCCGGTGGCCGCGCTGCCAATCCGGGCGCGGGGCATCGAATCGGCGCACCACCGCCGGGCGCGGCCGAAGCGGCCAATCCAGCCGAACCGTGTCGCCGTGCGCCGGCGCGGCCAGCAAAAGCGCTCCGACCAGCAACAACGTCGCGCACCGCATTGGCCCAGTTCACCTCGTGGCCCCGAATCGGGCCAGTCACCGCTGTGGACAAAGCACCTGGTTCATGGGGTGGTTCCAGCTTCGCCTCTCGTTCCTCGAGGCTTGCTAAACCACCCGCTCGAACCGTGTAAACTCATTTGCGCAGTTCGCTTATGCGGACTGACTTCGCGTGTCTGCACCACAACGCAGATGTCGGGTGGTCCCCACAGGGGTCCGGCATCTCAGCAGGCACCAGGGCCCGGCCTCACCCGACGCTGGGCGACAACCGACAAAAATTAAGGACATGGCTGACTATGGCCGTCGTTACCATGAAGCAGCTGCTGGACAGCGGCGCCCACTTCGGGCATCAGACCCGTCGTTGGAATCCCAAGATGAAGCGGTTCATCTTCACCGACCGCAACGGCATCTACATCATCGACTTGCAGCAGACGCTGACCTTCATCGACAAGGCGTACGAGTTCGTGAAGGAGACCGTCGCGCACGGCGGGTCCATCATGTTCGTCGGCACCAAGAAGCAGGCGCAGGAGTCGGTCGCGGCCGAGGCCACCCGGGTCGGGATGCCGTATGTCAACCAGCGCTGGCTGGGCGGCATGCTCACCAACTTCTCCACCGTGCACAAGCGTCTGCAGCGCCTCAAGGAACTCGAGGCCATGGAGCAGACCGGCGGCTTCGAGGGGCGCACCAAGAAGGAAATCTTGATGCTGACCCGCGAGAAGAACAAGCTGGAGCGCAGCCTCGGCGGTATCCGCGACATGGCCAAGGTGCCGTCGGCCGTCTGGGTCGTCGACACCAACAAGGAGCACATCGCCGTCGGCGAGGCCCGCAAGCTGGGCATCCCGGTCATCGCGATCCTGGACACCAACTGCGACCCCGACCTGGTCGACTACCCGATCCCGGGCAATGACGACGCGATCCGCTCGGCGGCTCTGCTGACCAAGGTCATCGCCTCCGCGGTGGCCGAGGGGCTGCAGGCCCGGGCAGGTCAGGGCAACGGCGAGGGCAAGGCTGCGGCCGAAGCGGTTGAGCCGCTGGCCGAGTGGGAGCAGGAGCTGCTGGCGGGCGCCACCACCTCTGCACCCGACGCCGAGGCCGCAGCTGCCGGCGCCGAAACCACCACCGACGCATCGTAGGAAAGGCACACAACAGTGGGGAACTACACCGCTGCCGACGTTAAGCGGCTTCGGGAGCTCACCGGCTCAGGCATGATGGACTGCAAGAATGCGCTGGCCGAGAGCGACGGCGACTTCGACAAGGCCGTCGAGGTGCTGCGCATCAAGGGCGCCAAGGACGTCGGCAAGCGCGCCGAGCGTGCCACCGCCGAAGGTCTGGTCGCTGCCAAGGGTGGCGCCCTGATCGAGCTGAACTCCGAGACCGACTTCGTCGCCAAGAACGACGAGTTCAAGACGCTCGCCGACGAGGTCGTCACCGCCGCCGCGGCGGCCAAGACCTCCGATGTCGAGGAGCTCAAGAGCGCCAAGATCGGTGACCGCACCGTCGGTGAGGCCATCGAGGCGCTGTCGGCCAAGATCGGCGAGAAGCTCGAACTGCGCCGGGTCGCCTACTTCGACGGCACCGTGGAGACCTACCTGCACAAGCGGGCCTCTGACCTGCCGCCGGCCGTGGGTGTGCTGGTCGAGTACGAGCCGGGTACCGGATCGGAAGGCACAGAGGCGGCCCACGCGGTGGCGCTGCAGATCGCCGCGCTCAAGGCCAAGTACCTGAGCCGCGACGACGTTCCCGCCGAACTGGTGGCCAACGAGCGCCGCATCGCCGAAGAGACGGCCAAGGAGGAGGGCAAGCCCGAGGCTGCCCTGCCCAAGATCGTCGAAGGCCGGGTCACCGGCTTCTTCAAGGACGTGGTGCTGCTGGAGCAGTCGTCGGTCTCCGACTCCAAGAAGAGCGTCAAGGCGCTGCTCGACGAGGCCGGCGTGACCGTGACCCGCTTCGTGCGGTTCGAGGTCGGACAGGCCTAGTCCCCTTCGCACGAAAATCACCGCCAGCGCCCGTTAATCGGGCCTGGCGGTGATTTTCGTTTGGGCGTCACGGACCCGCGCCTGATCCGTCGGATAAGGTCACCGGCATGCAACATGTGCACGCCTTCGGCGACGACGCGCTTGGTGACTCCGACACGGTCGGCCTGGTTGAACGTCTCCGATCGGGCGAGGTGTCAGCCGCCGAGCTGGTCGACGCGGCGATCGCGCGCACCGAAGCGGTCAACCCGCAGCTGAACGGCTTGGCCTACCGGGCTTTCGACCGTGCACGCGAAGCCGCCCGGCAAGGCGGGCAGTCGGGGTTCTTTCAAGGCGTCCCAACGTTTATCAAGGACAACGTCGACGTCGCCGGGATGCCGACCATGCAGGGCACCGACGCCTGGCAGCCGCACCCAGCCGCGGCCGACGGCGACTTCGCCAAGCTCTACCGCAGCACCGGGTTGATCCCGCTGGGCAAGACCCAGCTGAGCGAGTTCGGTTTCAGCGCTTCGGCAGAGCATCCGCGGATCGGCGCGGTACGCAACCCGTGGAACACCGACTACACCGCGGCGGCGTCGTCGTCGGGATCGGCGGCATTCGTTGCGGCCGGGGTGGTTCCGATCGCGCATGCCAACGACGGCGGCGGATCCATCCGCATTCCCGCGGCCTGCAACGGACTGGTCGGCCTCAAGCCGTCGCGGGGCCGGCTGCCGTTGGACAAGGACTTGCGTGCCATGCCGGTGCGGATCGTCTTCAACGGGGTGGTGACCCGCTCGGTGCGCGACACCGCCGCCTTTTACGCAGAGGCGGAACGGATCTCGCGCAACACCAAGCTGGCGCCGATCGGTGACATCCGGGCACCGGGCACTCAGCGCCTGCGGGTAGGGGTGATCACCCAGTCGATCGCGCGCGAGACGTCAGCCGAGATGCGCGAGCTGACACTGAAAACGGCGGCGCTGCTCGAAGAACTGGGACACCGCGTCGAGTATCTCGACGGGCCACCGGTACCGGCGCACTTCGCCGACGACTTCCTGCTCTACTGGGCGTTTTTGGCGACGGCATTGGTCAAGGGGGGACGGCGGATGTTCGGCCCCACCTTCGACCGCACCCGGCTGGACAACCTGACGCTGGGCCTGGATCGCCATGCCACCCGCCATCTCTACCGGCTGCCGTTGGCGGTAGCCCGGCTGGCTTCGGTGCGCCGGCGGCACACCTCACGGCTGTACAGCGACTACGACGTGGTGCTGACTCCGACGCTGGCCCACGAGACCCCGCGGGTGGGCCACCTGGACCCCACGGCCGGCTACGAGCAGATCATCGACCGGCTGATGGACTGGGTAGCGTTCACCCCGCTGCAGAATGCCACCGGTGAACCGGCGATCTCGCTGCCGCTGGCCGAATCCGCGGCCGGATTGCCGGTGGGCATGATGTTCAGCGCCCCCTTGGGGCAGGACGCCCGGCTGCTGGAGCTGGCTTACGAGCTGGAGGCCGCTAAGCCCTGGCCCACCATTGCCGCCCGGGCCTAGTAGTCACTCCGCGCCGATTCGCTCCAACATCTGCCGCAGCTGGTGCTGCTCGGCCGCACTCAGCGCAGCCAGCACGCGACCGTCGGCGACGCGTACGGCATCTTCGGCCTGTTTCAGCAGCTCCCGACCCGCCTCGGTCAAGTTCGCCGGCAGGGCACGCCCGGATGGCACCGACTCCGGGCGGCTGACCGCGCCACGATTCTCCAACCGGTGCAGCACGGTGTTCATGGCCTGCGGGGTGACGCCGGTGTGACGGGCTAGTTCGGCACTGGAGAGCCCGGGCCGCAGCGACAGCGCCCGCATGCAGACGAATTCGGGCACCGCCAGCCCCAGCGGTCCGAGTACCGCGGTCACGTGCGGGCGCAGCGCCGAGCTGACCCGGTACAGCAGATAGCCCAGCGGAGCAACGTCCACGTCATTCATGTCAAGTATCCTGACATACCAGGTCTTTGCGCTGAGCCGCTATAGATCGTTTCCCGCGTAGGACAGATTGAAGCTCTTATTGGTCAGCGGAAAGTCCGGGACGATGGTGTCGGTCATCGATACCGGCAGCGCGGGCCAGTTGAACCAGGACGGGTCTACGATTTTCGCGCGGCTGATGACGCCGTCGGCGCCGATCTCCACGCGGTGCACGATGCTGCCGCGCCAGCCTTCGACGATGCCGACCCCGCTGCGCGGGCGAGTCGGCGCCGGAACCGGCTGTTGGAGATCGATCGGACCGTGGTGATTGTTGATCAGGTTGCGGCACAGGGCCACCGACGCGGCGAACTCATCGCGGCGAACGGTGTAGCGAGCGAGTACATCGCCGGCGCTCGCCGTCACCTCGGTCACCGGAAGCTCGGTCGTCGGGTGGTCGAGGCGGGCGTCGGTGACCAGCCCACTGGCCCGAGCCACGTAGCCCAGGGCGCCCATTGCCACGGCGTCGTCGCGATGCAATACCGAGGTGCCGGCGAACCGGTCGTAGATCACCGAGTTGCCCAACGTCAGCTCGGCGATCTCGGCGATGTCATCGGCCAGGTCCTGCAGCCGGTCCGGGTCCGGAAGTGCTTGCAGCACGACACCTCCGGGGCTGATCGCCCCGCGCAACAGCCGGTGTCCGGTGACCTGCGCGTTGATGCGCAGCGCAAGTTCGCGGACGCGCTGGGCGTGTGCGTTGGCCAGGCCGAAGCCCACATCGTTGGCTAGGGCGCCCAGGTCGGCGGCGTGGTTGTAGAGGCGCTCGAGCTCGACCAGCAGTGCGCGCAGTCGGTGCACCGGATCGGGTAGCTCGACGCCGAGGGCGTCCTCGACGGCCAGGCTGTGGGCCAGCGCGTGGCCGGCCGAGGTGTCACCGCTGATCCGTTCGGCCAGATCGACCGCCGCGACGGCGGCCCGGCCTTGAAAGAGTCGCTCGATCCCGCGGTGCACAAACCACAGTCGCGCCTTGAGCCGCAACACCGATTCGCCGACGACCGAGAACCGGAAGTGGCCCGGCTCGATCAGACCGGCGTGTACCGGGCCGACCGGGATCTCATAGACCCCGGCGCCGTCCACGGTCAGGAAGGGAAAATGGTCCGTCGCAACGAAGTCGCCAGGGGGCCCGGCGTCATTGCGCATCGGATGCCAACCCTGCGGCCAATGCGCATGCCGTACCAGACGGCGCGGCTGCGGGTGATCGACCGGGGTGATCCCGTACAGATCGAGCATCTCGCGCTCGAATCGGCCGGCCTGAAAGGATAACCGGGCCAGCGACGGGATCGCCGGCTGGTCCGCCGGAACGGTCAGGGTCAGCTCGGTGCGGCGGTCCGGGCGGCCGGCCAGGAACAGGTACACCACCCGCAGGGTGTCGCCGTCATCGTGGGCGGCCACCAGGGCGAGCCGGAACCCCTCGGCGAGCAGGGCGATGGCCGCGCCGACGAGTTGACTGTCGGTGACCGGCTGTTCGCGGGTGATCGGGCTCATCAGCGGACTCCGAGTTGGCTTGCGGCGCTTGTGAACAAGTCGGTCAGCGGGCCGGCGGTGATCCCGAGGGCGAGCGAGAGCAGCACCCCGGCCACCAAAGCGCCCGCAACGGTCACCGGCACCCGGATCGCCGGACTGCCGGCGTCCGGGGTGCCCAGCAGCAGCCGGCCGGAGTTGCGCAGCAGGGCGGCGAACGCCACCACCAGTGCCACCAGTGCCAGACCCAGGGCCCACGCCAGTCGCGCATCGGCCAGCGAGATCGCGATCGCCACCTCGCTGGCGAACATCGCGAACGGCGGCAACCCGAGCAGAATCACCATCCCGGCCGCGAAGGCGCCGCCGACCAACCGGGACCTGCCGAGTACCGCGGTGATCTCGCCGATCGCCGTGGTGCCGTGTGCGGCCTGCAGCTGTCCGCCGGCCAGGAACAGCACCGTCTTGCCGACGCCGTGCGCCAGGACATGCAGCAGCAGTGCGGTGATCGCCAGCTGGGTGCCGGCAGCCGCGGCGACCGCGATCAGGCCCATCGTCTCCATCGATGAATAGGCCAGCATCCGTTTGAGATCGGTCGTGATGGTGAGCAGCAGCGCAGCGATCAGCAGCGTCACCAGACCGGCGGCCAGCAGTGCAGTCCGCAGAAACACCGGGCCTACCGCGGCATCGATGATCGGCTTGATCCGGATCAGCACCGAGAACGCGACGGACAGCAGCACCCCGCTCATCAACGCCGAAACCGGAGCGGGGGCCTGGCTGTGCGCATCGGCGAGCCAGGTGTGAAACGGCGCCAGTCCCATCTTGGCGCCGTAGCCGATCAGCAGCAGCGCGCCGGCCAACCGGGTGACCGCCGGGTCGAGGCCACCGGCATGGGCGGCGAGCACGTCGAGGTCCAGCGCGTCCGCACCGCCAGCCCCGGCATGCAGCGCGGCGAAATGCAGCAACACGGTGCCCAGGAACGCGATCGTGATGCCCACCGAACACACCATGACGTACTTCCAGGTGGCCTCCAGGGCGGCCCGGCTGCGGCGGTGCCCGACCAGAAACGCGGTGACCACCGTGGTGGCCTCCACCGCGATCCACACCACGCCGATGTTGTTGGCCGACACCGCAAGAGCCATCGCCGCCAAGAACGCCGGTGTCAAGATGCCGTACAACCGTGCGCCACCCTCATCGGTGTGCCCATCCGCCAATTCGGCATCCACGTAGCCGATGCTCGCCCAGGTGGCCAGGCTGCCGACCACACCGATGACGATCAGCATGGTCACCGACAATGCGTCGGCCCGCAACAGTCCGTCCAACGCCAGATGGGCCTGGTCGCCGATCTGAAAGGCCAGGGCGACACCGCATCCGAGGATGGTCAGCGCCGAGATCACCGTGACGGCGGCGCTGACCCGGCGCCAGCCGAGTATCACCGAGCACAGCGCGGCCAGCACCGGTGCCAGCAGCGGAAGCAGAATCAGCAGTGTCATCAGTCGCGTAGCTCCCGCAACAGGTCCAGGTCCACCCCGCCAAAGGCGTTGCGTAGCTGTCCGGTCAGCACACCGAGCACGATCAGCACGAACAGCACGTCGAGCGAGGCGCCGAGTTCCACGATCAGCGGAACACCGGCCGTCAGCAGGAACGCGGTCGCAGCGATTCCGTTGTCCAGCATCAGCAGCCCGACCGCCTGGGAGATGGCGTGACGGCGGGTCGCCATGATGAACAGCGCGATCAGCACCGTCGCGATGGCCGCCGGGGCGGCGTTGGTTGAGGTACTGGGCGCCAGCGCTACTACTGGTTGGGCGATGGTGAATGCCGCGACCACCAGCGCGGTGACCATCAGCAGCGAGGCGGTGGTGCTGACCAGGGGAGCGGACTCCCGGCGTTCTTGGCGTTCGGCGCCCAATGCCCGCTGCAGCAGCCATGGCAGCAAGACCGCGCGGACCGCGAGCACGCCGAGGCCCACGAGGAGCAGAGCTCGATCATGTTCGTGCACACCGCGAATCACCGGGATGGCGGCCAGCGCGACACCCTGGGCAACGAGCAGCCGGCGTACGACTACCGACAGATCCCGGTGCCAGACCGCCAGCACCGCAGCCAGCAGCACGCCACCGGCAGCCAGGTCCAGCATGTTGACGTAGGTCATCCGGCCGCTCCCGTGAAGAAGTTCGCCGCCGTCACGGCCAGTAGCGCCAGCACGAAGGACCCGGCGAGTAATTCCGGAACCCGAAACAGCCGCAGCTTGGCGAGGAAGACCTCCACGGCGGCCATGATTGTGGCCAGCACGGCCACTTTGAGCCCGATCGCGCCGGCGCCGACGATCACGTCGAGCGCGCTGGGGTCCGCGCCCGCGATACCCCAGGGAAAGAACAGGTTTGCCAGCAGCGCCAACAACACCGTCAGCCGCATGCCGCTCGCCCACTCGACCATGGCCAGCTTGGGGCCGGCATATTCGAGCACCATGGCCTCGTGCACCATGGTCAGCTCCAGGTGGGTGGATGGGTTGTCCACCGGCAGCCGGCCGGTCTCGGCGACGATCACGATGACCAGCGCGACGAACGCCAGCGCGCTCGCCAGTGAGATCACCTGGCCGGGATGGTCGCTGGTGTTGCCGACGATGGCCCCGAGGTTGGCTGAGTTCGCCGGGATGGACAGGGCGAACACCGCCACCAGGATGGTCGGTTCCACCAGGGCCGCGATGGTGATCTCGCGGCTGGCGCCCATTCCGCCGAAGGCGGTCGCGGTGTCGATGCCGGCCAAGGTCAGCGCCACCGTGCCCAGGAACAGCAGGCCCACCACGGTGATCAGGTCGGCGATCGGGTCCAGCGGCGAACCGGTGGCCACCAGGGGTGCGGCGGCGACGATGACCAGGGTGGTGGCAGCCAGCGCGGCCGGCGCAGCGGCGAACACCCAGGTGGTGCCGAGCGGCTTGAGGTTCTGTTTGCCCAGCAGTTTGCGGATGTCACGCCACGGTTGCCAGATCCCGGCCCCGGTGCGGCCCTCGGCGCGGGCTCGGACCTGGCGCATCAGGCCGATCACCAGTGGGGCGCCTGCGATGACGCCGGCGACCTGCACGAAGCCCGCCAGGCATGTCAGTGCGTTCATCGCGCCACCAACATGGCGATCAGCACTCCCACCGCACCGTAGGCCAGGTAGAGGTGCACGCTGCCGGTGTGGGCGCGGCGCACCAGCTGGGCGGCGGCGGCCACGCCCGTCAGCAGCGGGGCATACCAGCGGTCTTCCACGACATCGGCTACTCGAGCCCGGTAGGCGATCCGGTCCACGTAGTAGCTCGACGGAGCTTGGCGGGTCACTTCGACGGCGGTGTCGGCGTGCAGCACGTCGTCGAAAACCTGCTGTAGCGGCTGGGCGAATGACGTCGCGGTGTATTGCATGCGCGGGCTCAGATCGTCTGCGCCGCAGGCCCACAGCGGCACCGTGGCGGTGGCCGGCCGCTGCCGTGCCCGCCAGCGGGAACCGATCAACACCACCACGACGGCGGCGGCCAGAACGGCGGCCAGCAGGCCGGGGGACATGGAGGCGTCCAGCCCGGGAATGCGCAGGTAGGTTCCGAGCGCCGGGGCTGCCCCCGACACCGGCAGTGTGTCGAGCACCCGGTGCAACGTTGGGCCGACGGCGGCCGGTGCGACGGCCAGCACCAGGCAGGCCAGTGCGGCCAGCGTCATCCCGGCGAGCATCGTGGTGGGCGCTTCCCGGGCCGCCGCTGCGGCATCGCTGCGTGGCCGGGCCAGGAACCCGATGCCGAACGCCTTGACCATGGCCGCCACTCCCAAGCCGGCGGTCAGCGCGATCGCACCCACGGCCAGCGGTGTCACCAGGGTGATCGTGAGGTCGTGGTCGGCTCGGGCGTGCATCAGCGACTGGATCAGCAGCCATTCGCTGACGAAACCCGCTCCCAGCGGCAGGCCGGCGGCCCCGAGCGCAGCGATTCCGAACAGCGCTGTGGTGCCAGGCATTCGGCGGGCCAGCCCGCCGAGCCGATCCAGGTCGCGCAAGCCGGTGGCGGCCAGCACCGACCCGGCGGACAGGAAGCCGAGGCTCTTGAACGCACCGTGCGCGAGCAGGTGCAGCAGCGCCGCAACCGCGGCAACGGCTGCGGCATCGCGTGAACCCGCGCCCGACAACAACATCGCCGCACCCAGGGCCAGCGTGATCAGCCCGATGTTCTCCGTCGTCGAATACGCCAGCAGCCGTTTGAGATCGGTTGCCACCGACGCCTGCAGCACTCCGTAGAGCGCCGATGCGCCTCCGGCGATCAGCAGCGTCAGGCCCCACCACCGCGGTCCGGGCCCGAGCAGCTGGATGTCGATGCGGATGATCCCGTAGATGCCGAGGTTGACCATGGCGGCACTGAGCAACGCCGAGACCGGGCTGGGTGCCTCCGGGTGTGCCCTGGGCAGCCACGCGTGTAGGGGGAGCAGTCCGGCTTTGGAGCCGAAGCCGATCAGGGTCAACACGAACACCGTGTTGCGCACGGGATCGGGCAGCGCGCCGATACCGCCGAAGTCGTCGCCGGCGTGGGCGGCCAGCACCACTAGTCCCAACAGCAGCGAGACGAAGCCCAACTGGGTCATCACCGCATAGATCAGCGCGGCCGAACGCACCTCGCTGCGCTGTTGATCGGTGAGCACCAACACCAGCGACGTCAGCGCCATCAATTCCCAGGCAAGCAAGAACGTCGTCACCGATCCTGCCGCCGGAACCGCCAGCAGGGTGGCGACAAACACGGGCAGGGTCAGCAGCGGGACCGCGCCGTATCGCTCGTGGCGTGCGTAGCCGATCCAATACAGCCCAGCGGCCACGGCCACCGCACCGGTCAGCGCCATGAAGAATCCGCCGAGCGGATCGATGCGCAGCTGCACACCCAGCAGCGGCACCAGCCAGTCGATGCGAATCGCGGGAACGGTGCCGAACACGCCGGCCAGGCCGATGCCGACGCCGGCCGCGCCGATCCCGGCCGTGGCGGTACCGCTGAGGGCCGCCGGAAGCCCTTGGTGGTGGGGGGCCGAAGCCGTCAGCGTGCTCACCGGCCGGTCACCGACCGCAGCGCGGCGAGGATCTGCTCGGGCGTCGGCGGACATCCGGGAATTTCGACATCGACCGGAACCACCTCGCCGACCGCCCCCACGGTGGCGTACGACTGCGCGAACACCCCGCGGTTGAGGGCACAGTCCCCGCACGCGATGACTTTGCGGGGCTGCGGGGTGGCCGCCAGGGTGTTGCGCAGCGGCTCGGCCATATTGCGGGTGACCACCCCGGTGACCAGCAGGGCGTCGGCATGACGCGGCGAGGCCACGAGCCGGGCGCCGAATCGCTCGGCGTCATAGACCGGGCTGAAAGCCCCGCCGATCTCGATCTCGCAACCGTTGCACGATCCGGCGTCGACATGGCGGATCTGCAATGACCCCGTCACGCCTGCCGGTGGGTCGGTGGCGGCCGGTGGGCGGTCTTCAGCCGGTTCGGTGATGCGGCCCAGCGCACGGATTCTGGTGAGCCAGCTCATTGGCCGGCTCGCAGGTCATCAAGGAGGGCAACTTGTTCGTTGAGCATTCCGGTCAGCGCCTTGCGTGCCACGGCGAGCAGTTCGGTGATCACCGGCGACGCGATGGAGTAGACCACCGCGTTGCCGTCCTTGGTAGCCGTCACGACGCCCGCACGGCGCAGGACGCCCAGCTGCTGGGACAGATTCGATGCCTCGAGCCCGATCTCGGGAAGCAGTTCACCGACGGTGTGGTCGCGTTCGGCGAGCAATTCCAGGATCCGGATCCTGGCGGGGTGCCCGAGAGTCTTGAAGAACTCGGCTTTGACCTGATGGAGCGAGTTCGGCACAGCGCCGACGATAGCAGCGAAAGCATCAATTGAAAATTTCTTCATATGTTGTGACGGTTGAACCGGGTGTCGCCACCCCGGGCTCTGTTTGACCGTTCCGGTAGGGCAGGATGACAATGCCGTCGCGGACGATTCCCGCGATGGCGCTGTCATATGCGCGCAGCCCGGAGGAGCCTGATGACGGAGCCGACGAGTACCGACGGAAACCGGCCGGCCGGCCGTCCCCCTTATTCCCGGGTGTTGCTCAAACTCGGTGGGGAGATGTTCGGCGGCGGGCAGGTCGGACTCGACCCCGATGTGGTCGCCCAGGTGGCTCGCCAGATCGCCGAAGTGGTCCGCGACGGTGTGCAGGTGGCGGTGGTGATCGGCGGCGGCAACTTCTTCCGCGGCGCGCAGTTGCAGCAGCGCGGTATGGAACGCATGCGCTCGGACTACATGGGCATGCTCGGCACCGTCATGAACAGCCTTGCGCTGCAGGACTTCCTGGAAAAGGAAGGTATCGACACCCGGGTGCAGACCGCGATCACCATGGGACAGGTCGCCGAGCCCTACATCCCGCTGCGGGCGCAGCGGCACCTGGAAAAGGGCCGAGTGGTGATCTTCGGCGCCGGCATGGGGCTGCCGTACTTCTCCACCGACACCACTGCGGCTCAGCGCGCGCTGGAGATCGGTGCCCAGGTGGTGCTGATGGCCAAGGCCGTCGACGGCATCTTCACCGCGGACCCTCGCGTCGACCCGGACGCCGAACTGCTCACCTCGATCACCCATCGCCAGGTCATCGATCGGGGCCTGAAGGTGGCCGATGCCACCGCGTTCAGTCTGTGCATGGACAATGGCATGCCGATCCTGGTGTTCAACCTGTTGACCGATGGAAATATCGCCCGGGCGGTCGCGGGTGAGAAGATCGGAACACTGGTCACCAGCTGACGGGCGCGGGACAGATGACCACCGACGGCGCTAGCGCGAAGCGATAACTGAGGAGCGGGGCACATGATCGACGAGGCTCTCTTCGATGCCGAAGAGAAAATGGAGAAGGCCGTGTCGGTGGCCCGCGACGACCTCTCGACCATCCGCACCGGCCGGGCCAACCCGGGGATGTTCTCGCGGATCGTCATCGACTACTACGGGTCGATCACCCCGATCACCCAACTGTGCAGCATCAACGTGCCCGAGGCCCGGCTGGTGGTGATCAAGCCCTACGAGGCGTCGCAGCTGGGTCCGATCGAGAACGCGATCCGCAACTCCGATCTCGGCTTGAATCCCAGCAACGACGGTTCGCTGATCCGGGTGTCGGTGCCGCAGCTCACCGAGGAGCGGCGCAAAGAGCTGGTCAAGCAGGCCAAGTCCAAGGGGGAGGACGCCAAGGTCTCGGTGCGCAACATCCGTCGCAAGGCGATGGAAGAACTGCACCGCATCCGGAAAGACGGCGACGCCGGCGAGGACGAGGTCGGTCGGGCCGAAAAGGACCTGGACAAGTCCACCCAGCAGTACGTGACCCAGATAGACGAGCTGGTCAAGCACAAAGAAGGCGAGCTGCTGGAGGTCTAGCGGCCGTCTAGCAGGCACACCCCGTGGCAGACCAAGACACCGGCGTAGACGCCGCGGAATCGCAACCGAAACAGTCGCGAGCCGGACGCAACCTTCCCGCGGCGATCGCCGTCGGCGCCCTGCTGGGCGGGACGCTGGTCTACACCCTGCTGTTCGCGCCGCGCTTCTGGGTGCTGATCCTGGCGGTGGCCACCCCGATTGCCACCCATGAGATCACCCGGCGGCTGCGCGAAGTCGGCTACGACGTGCCGTTCATCCCGCTGGCCCTCGGCGGCCAGGCGATGCTGTGGCTGTCGCTGCCGTTCGGGGCCAGGGGAGTACTGGGTGCCTTCGGTGCCACCGTGGTGATCGCCATGATGTGGCGGCTGGTCGTCCAGGGGCTGCACAACGCTCCGGTGAACTACCTGCGGGACGTGTCGGCGACCATCCTGATCGCGGTCTGGGTGCCGCTGTGCATGAGTTTCGCGGCGCTACTGGTCTTTCGCGATGACGGCCCGGGCCGGGTGCTGTGCCTGCTGTTCCCGGTGGTCTTCTCCGACATCGGCGGCTACGCCGTCGGTGTGCTGTTCGGCAAACATCCGATGGCGCCGGCGATCAGCCCGAAGAAGTCCTGGGAGGGTCTGGCGGGTTCACTGGTGCTCGGTGTGGCCGCGGCGGTGTTCGCGGTGACGGTGTTCCTGGGCCGGCCGTGGTGGGTGGGTCTGCCGCTGGGGCTGCTGCTGGTGCTCACCGGGGTCTTCGGCGACCTGATCGAATCCCAGGTCAAACGTGATCTGGGTATCAAGGACATGGGGCGGCTGTTGCCCGGTCACGGCGGGATCATGGATCGGCTCGACGCGCTGCTGCCGTCGGCCGTGGTGACCTGGATCGTGCTGACCGTGCTGCCCTGAGTCACCGGCATACTGGAACCGATCATGACGCAACAGCTGGTGTTCACCGCACCGCGGCGAGCCCTGCCGCCGCGGCATCTGGCCGACCTCGACGCCGACGGTGTGGTGTCCGCGGTCGCCGAGCTGGGCCTGCCGGCATTTCGGGCCAAGCAGCTGGCGAACCAGTACTACGGCCGGCTGATCGCCGATCCGCAGCAGATGACCGATCTGCCCGCGGCGGTGCGCTCCTCGGTGGCCGACGCGCTGTTCCCCACGCTGCTGACCGCGTCCAGCGAGATCGAATGCGACGCCGGTGAGACCCGCAAAACGTTGTGGCGGGCCCACGGCAACACCAAGTTCGAATCGGTGCTGATGCGCTATCCGCGCCGCAACACCGTGTGTATCTCCTCGCAGGCCGGCTGCGGCATGGCGTGCCCCTTCTGTGCGACCGGCCAGGCCGGCCTCACCCGAAACCTGTCCACCGCCGAGATTCTCGAACAGGTGCGGGCGGCGTCCGTCGAACTGCGCGACCGGGACCACGGGCGGCTCTCCAACATCGTGTTCATGGGGATGGGGGAGCCGCTGGCCAACTACGCGCGGGTGGTGGCCGCGGTGCGTCGGATCACCGAGCCGGCGCCGAACGGCTTCGGCATCTCGGCGCGGTCGGTGACGGTTTCCACGGTGGGATTGGCCCCGGCGATCCGCAAGCTCGCCGACGAGCGCCTCGGCGTGACCCTCGCATTGTCGCTGCACACTCCCGATGACGAGCTGCGCGACACCCTGGTGCCGGTCAACAACCGGTGGAAGGTCTCCGAAGTCCTCGATGCCGCCCGCTACTACGCGGACGTCACCGGCCGGCGGGTGTCGGTGGAATACGCGTTGATCCGCGATGTCAACGACCAGCCGTGGCGGGCAGATCTGTTGGGCCGCAAGCTGCATAAGGCGCTGGGACCGTTGGTGCACGTGAACCTGATTCCGCTGAATCCGACGCCGGGCAGCGAATGGGACGCCAGCCCGAAGCCGGCGGAGCGGGAGTTCGTCCGCAGAGTTCGGGCCCAGGGCGTGGAGTGCACGGTCCGCGACACCCGCGGCCGCGAAATCGCGGCGGCATGTGGGCAGTTGGCGGCCGAAAACCAGTGAATCCGTCGCGAGATCGCAGCTACGCAGGAAAAGGTCGAGAAGACCCCTGCGTCAGCCCGATCTCGCGGAAACAGCGCGGCGGTTAGCGCAGCCAGCCGCGGTTGCGGCCGATGATGTCGCGGACCACGACGAACAGTGTCAGCGCGGCGAAACCCAGCAGGAAGTAGTCCTCGACGTGGCCGATGTGGTTGCCGCGCAGCATGAGCAGCAGGAAACCGACGATGCCGAAGCCGACGATGTGCCAGGTGCGGTAGTTGATCGCGCTCCAACCCCACGCCGCCGACGGCACCTCGACAGGGTCAACCCCGGTGTGGCGCTCCAGCTCGGTACCGGCCACTTCGACTCCTTCAGTTCGCCCGTGCAACTACTACTGCGCGACATTCTGACATATCCCCACTGAGCCACCTACCGTGGACGTCATGGCCGAGCACGTCGCAGAAGCGCCGCCGATCTGGGATTTCGCCGCTGCACCGCCGCACACGGCGCCGGGAGTGACGTCGATGGTGGGCTACCGCGCGCTCGATGTCCCCGAAGCCGTGCACCGGGGGATGCCGTCGTCGACATTGACCTTCATCGTCAGCCTCGACGACGGTGTGGAAGCTGCCGATACCGCCGCCGCGCTGCCGACGGCCCGGCCGACTCCGATCATTCTCGGTGGCCTGCACGTGCAGGCCAGCCATGTGCGGCAGCGTCGCGGCCAGGCGGGCGTGCAGCTGGCGCTGCACCCACTGGCCTCGCGCGCACTGTTCGGTGTGCCGGCGGCCGAGTTGAGCGTGACCGATTTCGACGCCGCACCGATGTTGGGCCGCCGTGCGGTGGACCTGCATGAGCAGCTCGCCGCCGCACGGTCCTGGCCGGACGCGTTCGCACTGGTGTCGTCCTATCTGGTGGCCCAGCAGCGTCGACGCGGCAGCACGGTGCGGCCCGAGGTGACCCACGCCTGGCAGCTGCTGCGGCGCAGCCGGGGGAGAGCGCCCGTCGCGGGCGTCGCCGAGCAGGTCGGATTGAGCCAGCGGCATCTGACCACGCTGTTCCGCCGCGAGGTGGGCCGCACACCCAAGACCGTGGCGACGCTGATGCGCTTCGAATACGCGACCAGTCGGATCGCCGAAGATGCGCGCCGAGGCCGCGTCGACCTCGCGGGAATCGCGGCCGAATCCGGCTACTGCGATCAGGCGCACCTGACCCGGGACTTCGTACGATTCGCCGGAACATCGCCGCGAGCCTGGCTGGCCGAGGAGTTCCAAAACATCCAAGACAACGGTCACACCCCGCGGTCACAGTGGAGTCATGACTCATCCGAATCCGACCGTCTGGCTGTGCCTGCAGGCGCATGACGCGCGCAAACTCATCGACTACTACGTCGACACCTTCGGTTTCGTCGTGACGGCCCGCCACGGCGACGACGGCGAGACCGTCAAGCACGCCGAGCTGCGCTGGCCCGAAGGCGTGGGCGGCATCATGATCGGCAGCTACAAGCCCGGTAACGACTGGTGCCGCGAACCTGGCACCGCGGGGGGCTTCGTCGTCACCAGCGATCCCGACGGCCTCTACCAGCGGGTCCTGGAACGCCAGGCGGAGGTGATCCGGCCGCTGACCGACACCGACTACGGGGCCCGCGAGTTCGCGGTCCGTGACCCGGAAGGCAACCTGTGGAGCTTCGGCAGTTACGCAGGAGCACAATAGCTGGGTGAAGACCGGCCGGATCAAAGTTCTGCTGTTGGGCTCCACCGGCTCGATCGGAACCCAGGCGCTGCAGGTCATCGCGGCGAACCCGGACCGCTTCGAGATCGTCGGGCTGGCCGCCGGAGGCGGTAACGCGGCGCTGCTGGCCGCCCAGCGCGCCGAGACCGGCGTCACCAACATCGCCGTCGCGGACGCGCAGGCCGGCGAAGCGCTCGAGGCCCCCTACTGCGGACCCGACGCCGTCACCCGCTTGGTGCAGGACACCGAGGCCGACGTGGTACTCAACGCCTTAGTTGGCGCGCTCGGGCTGCGACCCACGCTGGCCGCGCTGGAAACCGGGGCGCGGCTGGCCCTGGCCAATAAGGAATCACTGATCGCCGGCGGCCCGCTGGTCCTGGCGGCCGCCGAGCCTGGGCAGATCGTGCCGGTGGACTCCGAGCACTCCGCGCTGGCTCAGTGCCTGCGCGGCGGCACCCCCGACGAGGTCGCCAGGTTGGTGCTCACCGCGTCGGGTGGGCCGTTCCGCGGCTGGAGCGCAGCGGATCTTCAGCACGTCACACCCGAGCAGGCTGGGGCGCATCCGACCTGGTCGATGGGCCCGATGAACACGCTGAACTCGGCCTCGCTGGTGAACAAGGGCCTCGAGCTCATCGAAACCCACCTGCTGTTCGGTGTTCCCTACGAGCGCATCGACGTGGTCGTTCACCCGCAGTCGATCGTGCATTCCATGGTCACCTTCACCGACGGATCGACGATCGCCCAGGCCAGCCCGCCGGACATGCGCCTGCCGATCGCGCTGGCTCTGGGCTGGCCGGCGCGAGTGCCCGGTGCGGCGCCGGCCTGCGACTTTTCCACCGCCTCTACCTGGGAGTTTGAGCCGCTCGACGACGCGGTGTTCCCGGCGGTGCAGCTGGCCCGCCAGGCCGGTCAGGCCGGGGGCTGCATGACCGCGGTCTACAACGCCGCCAATGAAGAATCGGCGGAAGCCTTCCTGGCGGGCCGGATCAGCTTCCCCGCGATTGTGGCCACTATCGCCGAGGTGCTGGGCGCCGCCGACCAGTGGGCTGCGCAACCCGCTACCGTGGATGAGGTACTCGATGCGCAGCGCTGGGCCAAGGAGCGAGCGGCTCGCGCCGTCGAGGCGATTGCTACGAGAAAGGTCGGAAGCACCCGATGATGTTCGCGGTCGGCATCGCGCTGTTCGCGCTGGCCATCCTGGTTTCGGTGGCACTGCACGAATGCGGTCACATGTGGGTGGCGCGCGCCACCGGTATGAAGGTGCGCCGCTACTTCGTCGGCTTCGGCACCACGTTGTGGTCGACGAGGCGCGGCGAGACCGAATACGGCCTCAAGGCGATCCCGGCCGGCGGCTTCTGCGACATCGCCGGCATGACCTCGGTGGAGGAACTGGAGCCCGACGAGGTCGACCGAGCCATGTACAAGCAGAAGACGTGGAAGCGGGTGGCGGTACTGGCCGCCGGCCCCGCCATGAACTTCGTCATCGGTCTGGTGCTGGTCTACTCCATCGCGGTGATCTGGGGTCTGCCCAACCTGCACGCCCCGACCACCGCCGTCATCGGCGAAACGGCCTGTGTGGCACCCGAAGTCGTCAAGGGTGAGCTGGGCACCTGCTCGGGCCCCGGCCCGGCGGCGCTGGCCGGCATCGAGTCCGGTGACGTGGTGGTCAAGGTTGGTGACACGCCGGTGTCGACCTTCGAGGAAATGGCCGCCGCGGTACGCAAGCAGCACGGCACGACGCCGATCGTCGTCGAACGCGACGGCACCACGCTCACCAAGTACGTCGAGGTGACTCCCACCCAGCGCTGGATCGCCGACGGCTCCGACCGCGAGGCCGTCCCCAGTACCGTCGGCGCCATCGGAGTGGGCGCCGCCCAATTCGGGCCGACCAAGTACAACCCGGTCACCGCGGTGCCGGCCACCTTCGCCTTCAGCGGCGACCTGTCGGTGCTGCTGGGTAAGTCGCTGGCCAACATCCCCTCCAAGGTCGGCGCGTTGGTGCACGCCATCGGCAACCCGCACGGTCAGCGCGACCCCGAAACTCCGATCAGCGTGGTGGGTGCCTCGATCATCGGCGGCGACACCGTCGATCACGGGCTGTGGGTGGCGTTCTGGTTCTTCCTGGCCCAGCTGAACTTCATCCTGGGTGTGCTGAACCTGGTGCCGCTGCTGCCGTTCGACGGCGGGCACATCGCGATCGCGCTGTTCGAGAAGCTCCGCAACATGGTCAGGTCGGCCCGTGGGAAGGTCGCGGCGGCACCGGTGAACTACCTCAAGCTGATGCCGGCCACGTACGTAGTCTTGGTGGTGGTGGTCGGCTACATGCTGCTCACCGTGACCGCCGACTTGGTCAATCCGATCAGGCTGTTTTGATAGGAGCCCCCTCATGAGCGTCGGCCTAGGAATGCCGGCTGCCCCTCCTCCCACGCTGGCGCCACGTCGCAAGACCCGCCAGCTCATGGTTGGCGGGGTCGGGGTGGGCAGCGACCATCCGATCGCGGTGCAGTCGATGTGCACCACCAAGACCCACGACATCAACGCGACACTGCAGCAGATCGCGGAGTTGACCGCCTCGGGTTGCGACATCGTGCGGGTGGCCTGCCCCCGGCAGGAAGACGCCGACGCGCTGGCCGAGATCGCCCGGCACAGCCAGATCCCGGTGATCGCCGACATCCACTTCCAGCCCAAGTACATCTTCGCCGCGATCGATGCCGGCTGCGCCGCTGTGCGGGTGAACCCGGGCAACATCAAGGAGTTCGACGGTCGGGTCGGCGAGGTGGCCAAGGCGGCCGGCGCTGCCGGCATCCCGATCCGGATCGGCGTCAACGCCGGTTCGTTGGACCAGCGGTTCTTGGCCAAGTACGGCAAGGCCACCCCCGAAGCGCTGGTGGAGTCCGCGCTGTGGGAAGCGTCGTTGTTCGAGGAGCACGGCTTCGGCGACATCAAGATCAGCGTCAAGCACAACGACCCGGTCGTGATGGTGGCCGCCTATCAGCTGCTGGCCGAGCAGTGCGACTACCCGCTGCACCTGGGTGTCACCGAGGCCGGCCCGGCCTTCCAGGGCACCATCAAGTCCGCCGTGGCGTTCGGCGCGCTGTTGTCGCGCGGCATCGGTGACACCATCCGGGTGTCGCTGTCGGCGCCGCCGGTGGAAGAAGTCAAGGTCGGCAACCAGATTCTGGAGTCGCTCAATCTGCGGCCGCGCGGTCTGGAGATCGTCTCGTGCCCGTCGTGCGGGCGGGCCCAGGTGGACGTCTACCGGTTGGCCAACGAGGTCACCGCCGGGCTGGAGGGGATCGACGTCCCGCTGCGGGTCGCGGTGATGGGCTGTGTGGTCAACGGTCCCGGTGAGGCACGCGAGGCGGATCTGGGCGTGGCGTCCGGCAACGGCAAGGGTCAGATCTTCGTCAAGGGCGAGGTGATCAAGACCGTTCCCGAGGCGCAGATCGTCGAGACGCTGATCGAGGAGGCCATGCGCCTGGCGGCCGAGATGGAGGAGGGATCTCCCGGCGGTTCGCCCACCGTCGCCGTAAGCTGATCGCAACCGGCTCGCTGTACGCGCGCGGCAGGTCAGTTCGCCAGAAAGAGTCACTATGTCGGCTCCACCCGAGTTCCGTCTCGACCAGCGACGGGTGTCCGTAGCGCGGGACGCCGCGGCGGTCTGGCGGGTGCTCGACGAGGATCCGATCGGCTCCTGCATGGTCGCCGCTCGGGTCGCCGATCACGGTGTCGATCCGCGATCGATCGGCGGGGAATTGTGGACGCGCGGCGGCGTGGCCGAATCCTTGTGTTACGCAGGCGCGAACCTGATCCCGCTCCGTGGCGCCGCGGCCGATCTCACCGCGTTCGCTGATAAGGCGGTGGGTGCGATCAGGCGCTGCTCGTCGGTGGTGGGCCGGGCCGAACTGGTGTTGCCGATGTGGCACCGTCTCGCCGATTCCTGGGGCCCGGCTCGCGACGTGCGCGAGAGCCAACCGTTGATGGCACTGCACAACATGCCCGCGTATCCGATGGATGCGGAAGTGCGCCAGGTCCGTCCCGACGAGCTCGACGCGTACCTGGTGGCCGCCGTCGACATGTTCATCGGCGAGGTCGGGGTGGATCCGCGGGCCGGTGACGGCGGCCGTGCCTACCGCCGGCGGGTGGCCAACCTGATCGCGTCGGGCCGGGCCTGGGCGCGCTTCGAGCGGGGCGAGGTCGTGTTCAAGGCCGAGGTGGGTTCGCAGTCGCCGTCGGTGGGGCAGATCCAGGGCGTCTGGGTGCATCCGGACCGGCGCGGACGCGGGCTGGGCGCCGGCGGCACCGCGATGCTGGCCGCGGTGATCGTCGGCACCGGGCGGATCGCCAGCCTCTACGTCAACGATTTCAACGAGGTGGCGCGGTCCACCTATGAGCGGGTGGGCTTCACCCAGGTCGGTACTTTCGCGACGGTGTTGCTGGACTGAGTGTTCGGCGGCGATCACCCGATGCCGAACGTGTACTGAGACCGAAAAAATTCGAGCGATATTTTTCGTGCTCATTACACGTTCGTGAGGGTTGGGCTCGTGATCGGACCGGGTCGCCTTCGGTCGGCGACGTAACGATGCGATCTCGGTGCGCCTCCGCCGGCCCGCCGTTTCTATTTCGTAACATCAGCCCCAATGACAACTGCAAGCTCATTCGTCACACGAGTCACGGGTTTGGTCACCGTGCTGCTGACCGCGGCCGGCATGGCGGCCTGCACACCTCGCCCCGACGGCCCAGGGCCCGTCGCCGAGCGGTTCTTCGCCGCGCTGGCCACCGGCGACACCGCCGCCGCAGCCGAGCTCAGCGACGACCCGTCTGCGGCACGCAGCGCACTCAACGCCGCCTGGGCGGGCTTACAGGCCGAACACCTGGATGCCCAAGTGCTCAGCGCGCGCTACAACGACGACACCGGCAGCGTGGCCTACCGCTACACCTGGAAGCTGCCGAAGGACCGGACCTGGGCCTACGACGGCCAGCTCAAGATGGTCCGAAACGAAGGCCACTGGACGGTGCGCTGGACGGCCACCGGCCTGCATCCCAAACTGGGCGAGCACCAGACCTTTGCCCTGCGGGCCGACCCCCCGCGTCGCGCCGCGGTCAACGAGGTGGGCGGTACCGACGTGCTGGTGCCGGGTTACGTGTACCACTACAAGTTGGACGCCACCCGAGCCGGACAAAACCTGATGCGCACCGCGCGGGCGGTGGTCGAGACCTTGCGGCCCTTCGACGACGCACTGGGCGATCCGCAGCGGCTGGCTGAGCAGGCCAGTTCCTCGCGGTCTCCGCTCGACCTGATCACGCTGCGCAAGGCCGACCACGATCGTGTCGAACCCGCCATCGGCGCCCTCCCCGGAGTGGTGGTCACCCCCCGCCCCGATCTGTTGCCCACCGATGACCACTTCGCGCCGATGCTGATCAGCGAGGTCAAAAAGGCCGTCGCGAACCAACTCGAAGGTGCCGCGGGCTGGCGAGTCGTCAGCGAGAACCAGAACGGCGTCGACGTCGCGGTACTGCACGAGGTCGATCCAGCGCCGGCACCCTCGCTGACGATCAGCTTGGACCGAGAGGTGCAGCGCGCCGCGCAGAACGCGGTCAACACCCGCGGCGACAAGGCGATGATGGTGGTGATCAAGCCGTCGACCGGTGAACTGCTCGCCGTTGCGCAGAGCGCTGCTGCCGACGCCGACGGCCTGATTGCGACCAGCGGTCTGTATCCCCCCGGATCGACGTTCAAGATGGTCACCGCGGGTGCCGCGATCGAACGGGACCTGGCGACGCCGAACTCCATGGTGGGTTGTCCCGGTGAACTCGACATCGGCCAGCGCACCATCCCCAACTACGGCGGGTTCGATCTCGGCCTGGTGTCGATGTCGCGGGCCTTCGCCAATTCGTGCAACACCACCTTCGCCGAGCTGGCCAGCCGGATGCCGCCGCGGGCGCTGTCGCAGGCGGCCAGTCGCTACGGGATCGGAGTGGACTACTTGGTGGATGGGATCACCACGGTCACCGGTTCGGTTCCGCCGACCGTCGACCTGGCCGAACGCACCGAGGACGGCTTCGGTCAGGGCAAAGTGCTGGCCAGCCCATTCGGCCTCGCTCTGGCCGCGGCGACGGTGGCCGCCGGCCGAACCCCGGTACCCCGATTGATCGAGGGCCGGCCGACGGCGGTCAACGGTCCGCCGGCCGCGCCGGTGAGTGCGGAGATGCTCGACGGCCTACGCGAGATGATGCGACTGGTGGTCACCGACGGCACCGCACGTGACATCGCCGGCTGCGGCCCGATCTACGGCAAGACCGGGGAGGCCGAATTCGCCGGCGGCTCGCACTCCTGGTTCGCCGGATACCGGGGTGATATGGCCTTCGCGTCGCTGATCGTCGGCGGTGGCAGCTCGCAATACGCGGTCCGGATGACCAAGGTGATGTTCGACTCGCTGCCCGACAACTTCCTGCTGTAGCAGCGTAAATTGAGAAGCCATGACGGGTCTCAGCGACGACATGGCCGACGTGGCCTTGCGTATCTCGGATGCGGACCGCAACGGCACGTTGCGCCGCCTGCACAATGCCGTCTCCCTCGGATTGATCGACATCGGGGAGTTCGAGGAGCGCGCGGCCCAGGTGTCGCAGGCGCGGATGCGCTCGGAGCTCGACACCCTGATCGGTGACCTGCCCGGTCCGCGCGCCATCGTCACCTCGGCGGCCGACCGCGTCGAGCTGCGTGGTTGGGCCGGATCGCTCAAACGCCACGGGGAATGGATCGTGCCGACCCGGCTGGCATTGGTGCGGCGGCTGGGCTCGGTGGACCTCGATCTCACCAAGGCCCGGTTCGCCGGGCCGGTCGTCGTCATCGAACTCGACATGCGATTCGGCTCAGTCGACATCCGACTGCCCGACGGTGCCAGCGCCTCCATCGACGATGTCGAGGTCTACGGCGGCAGCGCCCGCGATCGCCGCACCGATCCGCCCGCCGAAGGAGCTCCGCACCTGGTCTTGACCGGCCGAGTGGTGTGCGGCTCGGTGGACATCAGGGGCCCGCGGCGCAAGCTGCGCTGGCGGCGCTGACCAGCTCCGTTAAGCTGGCGCAATGCCCGTTCGTGCCCCGCTTTCCCCCGGCGTGCTTGATCCAGCGTCCCGAATACGTCGGCCGCGCCACGGCCGCCGAGGGCTCTGAGCCGTGGGTGCAGACCCCCGAGGTGATCGAGAAGATGCGGGTGGCGAGTCGGATTGCGGCGGGTGCACTTGCCGAGGCGGGCAAGGCCGTCGCGCCCGGCGTGACCACCGATGAGCTGGATCGCATCGCCCACGAGTTCATGGTCGACCACGGCGCCTACCCTTCGACGTTGGGGTACAAGGGCTTTCCCAAGTCGTGCTGCACATCGCTCAACGAAGTGATCTGCCACGGCATCCCGGACTCGACGGTGATCGCCGACGGCGACATCGTCAACATCGACGTCACCGCCTATATCGACGGAGTGCACGGCGATACCAACGCCACCTTCCTGGCCGGGGACGTCTCCCAAGAACACCGGCTGCTGGTCGAGCGCACTCACGAGGCCACCATGCGCGCCATCAAGGCGGTCAAACCGGGCCGCGCGCTGTCGGTGATCGGCCGGGTCATCGAGGCCTATGCGAACCGGTTCGGCTACAACGTCGTCCGTGACTTCACCGGTCACGGCATCGGCCCGACCTTCCACAACGGTCTGGTGGTCCTGCACTACGACCAGCCCGAAGTCGACACCATGATCGAGCCGGGGATGACGTTCACCATCGAGCCGATGATCAACCTCGGCAGCCTGGACTACGACATCTGGGACGACGACTGGACGGTGGTCACCAGTGACGGACAGTGGAGCGCCCAGTTCGAACACACCCTGGTGGTAACCGATGACGGCGCCGAGATCCTGACCCTGCCGTGACTTGCAGCTGTTGTCTGATGAGCCGCTGAGGGGCCCGCCAAAATCGCCCCATGCCGTCCGAGGGGCTGTAGCGTGGCGGAGATGCCGGGCACGATGATGACCATCGACGGGTTCCCGATCCCGGTCGATGTGGCAGGCCCGCAGAACGGGCCCGTCGTCGTCGTGCTCGCCGCGGCGCAGCACCCGCTCACCGCCTACGACGCGGTCTGCCAGCGACTGCACACCGCCTCACTGCGCACCATCGTGATCGGCGCAGACCCCCGGCTGACACCCAAATCGGTGATCGGCATCCTCGATTCGCTGGGAGTACAGTGCGGCGTGCTGGTGGGCGACCGGACCGGAGCCGACAATGCCTGGGAACTCGCGGCGACGCGCCCGGACCGCTTCACCGGCCTGGTGGCCCTCGACCGGGGTCATCCGCGCGCGCCCGATCTGACCGGTGCGATCCGCGACGAGCGCTGCCCGCCGGTGGAGATCAACACCACCGTGCTGGTCAGTTCCCGGGCCACGGCGTCGGTGGCCAACGCCAGTCAACGATTCGTCTACGGCGAACACCGACTGGTGATGCTGCCCGGGCGGCGCAGCGCGGGTGAGTTCACCGCACAATTCGCGATGGAGATCGTGCTGCGGGCCAGTACCTGGTAATGCGCAGCGGGGGAGAGTAGTTTCCGGCATAGCCGGCGAGTCGGGGGCGCATCGGCTGAATAAATGAAAATGCGTATCTGGGGGGATACAGGATGTTGTCGTGGGGGCAATCAATACCGGCGTTGCTACGTGAACGCGCTCAGCAGGGGCCTGATCGGCCGGCGTTCACCTACATCGACTACGAGGTGGACCCGGCCGGGTACGCCGACACCGTGACCTGGTGGCAGGTCCTGCGGCGCACCGAGTCCGTCGCCGCGGAGGTGGCCGCAGTCGCCTCGCCCGGTGACCGCATTGCGTTGCTGGCGCCGCAAGGTCTTGAGTACATCGCCGGCTTCTTCGGTGCGATGGAAGCCGGTTGCATCGTGGTGCCGTTGCCGGTGCCTGCGTTCGGCAGCCACGACGAACGAGTCACCGCGGCGCTGAAGGACTGTGCACCGGCTGCGGTGCTCACCACATCGGCCGTCGCCGGCAACATCCAGGGGTGCGTCAGCGCGGTCGGCGGCAGTTCGCCGGCGATCATCGAGTTGGATCTGATCGATCTCGACGCCTCGGTGTCCTGGGAGGGATCCGGGGCGTTGCCGACGAAAACGGCACTGCTGCAATATACGTCGGGTTCGACCGGCTCGCCGAAAGGCGTCGTGGTGTCGCACCGCAACGTGTTCGCCAACGTCGAGCAGGTGATAGCGGACTATTTCGGCGAAGACGGGGGAGCGCCGCCGCCGGACACCACGCTGGTGTCTTGGCTGCCCTTCTACCACGACATGGGCCTGCTGCTGGGTGTGATGGGAGCGGTCTTGCTGGGCCGCCACTCGGTGGTGATGAGCCCGATCGCATTCTTGCAGAAGCCGTCTCGATGGATCCAGCAGCTGGCCATCAACTCCTGTGCGGTCACGGCCGGGCCGAACTTCGCCTTCGAACTGGCCGCGCGCCGGACCACCGATGAGGATATGGCCGGCCTCGACTTGGGGAGCGTGCACACCATCTTGAGCGGCAGCGAGCGCATCCACGCGGCGACCATCCGCCGATTCACCGACCGCTTCGCCCGCTTCAACCTGCCCGCCAATGCGCTGGCGCCCTCGTACGGGCTGGCCGAGGCAATGGTCTATGTCGCCTCGGCGCCGCGCGCGAACCGCCCGGTGATCGTTCGGCTCGACTACGAAAACCTGGTCGGTGGCACCGCGCAGGCTGGTCCGGGCGGAGCGGAGCTGGTCAGCATCGGCGGCGCCCGCGCGTGCACGGTGCGGATCGTCGACCCCGAGGCGCACACCGAGAGCCCGGACGGGCGCGTCGGGGAGATCTGGGTGCACGGTCCCAACGTCGCCAGCGGCTACTGGCACAACCCGCAGGCCACCGAGCGGACCTTCGGCGGGTACCTGGAGTCTCCGTCCGCGGGCACACCGGCGGGGCCATGGTTGCGCACCGGAGACCTCGGCGTCGTCTACGAGGGCGAGCTGCTGGTCGTCGGGCGGATCAAGGACCTGTTGATCGTCGACGGCCGAAATCACTATCCCGACGACATCGAGGCCACCGTGCAGGAGCTCACCGGGGGCCGCGTCGCCGCGGTACCGGTCAGCGGCGACGGGGGTGAGAAGTTAGTGGTCATCGCCGAGCTCAAGAACCGGGGCAACACCGTCGAAGAGCAAAGTGAACGGATAGCAGCCCTGAAAAAGGATGTGGCGGCATCGGTTTCCCGATGCCACGGAGTGCGGGTCGCCGACCTCGTGCTCGTCGCGCCCGGCGCGCTGCCGATCACCACCAGCGGCAAGATTCGCCGCTCCACATGCGCCGACTGCTACCGTTCGGCCCAATTTCGTCGGCTGGAGTCCGTCGACTGACCGCGGGCGGGTAGCCTGACAGCACTCAAATGTCAGGGAAGACCGTCGTCGGCGAAGGAGCACAATGACCCGGCCCGCGATGCTCTCCCCTACGGAGCTGCAACAACTGATCACCTCCGGCGAGATCGACACCGTGGTCGTGGCATTCGCCGACATGCAGGGCCGGCTGGTAGGTAAGAGAGTCGCGGCCGAGCACTTTCTTGCCGAGGTCGCCGGACACGGCGTGGAAGCCTGCAGCTACCTGCTGGCGGTCGACGTGGAGATGAACACGGTCCCCGGCTACTCGATTGCCGACTGGGGAACCGGCTACGGCGACCTGGTGCTTAAACCCGACTTCGCGACACTGCGGCGCATTCCGTGGCTGCCCGGAACCGCCCACGTGCTGGCCGACGCACACTGGCCGGACGGTAGCCCGGTCACGGTAGCGCCCCGCCAGATCCTGGCCGCCCAGATCGCCCGACTGACCGAGCGCGGATTGGTTGCCTACGCCGCAACGGAACTGGAGTTCTTGGTCTTCGAGGACAGCTACCGGCAGGCGTGGGCTAGCGGGTATCGCGGGCTGACACCGGGAACGGATTACAACGCCGACTACGGTCTGGTCGCCGGCACTCGGCTGGAGCCGCTGCTGCGCGACATCCGACTGGGGATGACCGGCGCGGGCCTGCGCTGCGAGGGCGTCAAGGGGGAGTGCAACACCGGCCAGCAGGAGATCACCTTCCGCTATGAGGATGCGCTGACCACTTGCGACAACCACAGCGTCTACAAGAGTGGCGCCAAGGAGATCGCCGACCAGCACGGCCAGAGCCTGACGTTCATGGCGAAGTTCGACCAACGTGAAGGCAACAGCTGCCACGTGCACTTGTCGCTGCGCAGCACCGAGGGATCCCCGGTCTTTGCCGATCCGGCCGCACCGCACGGCATGTCGGCGTTGTTCCGCGCCTTCCTGGCCGGAGTGCTGGGCACGCTGCCCGAGCTGACCCTGTGCTATGCACCGAACATCAACTCCTACAAGCGATTCGTCGGGGGAAGCTTCGCTCCTACGGCGATTGCGTGGGGCCTGGACAATCGCACCTGTGCGCTGCGGGTTCTCGGCCGTGGCGACTCGATGCGGATGGAGTGCCGGGTGCCCGGCGGCGATGTGAACCCCTATTTGGCGGTGGCGGCGCTGATCGCGGCGGGGCTGCACGGCATCGACAACGAGCTCTGTCTGCCGGAGCCGGTGGACGGCGACGCCTACCGGGCCGGGCTGCCGCACTTGCCCACCACGCTGGGCGGGGCCATGGACCTGTTCGCCGAATCGGCGGTCGCGCGCAAGGCGTTCGGCGACGAGGTCGTCGAGCATTACCTGCACAGCGCCCGAGTCGAGTTGGACGCATTCAACACCGCGGTGACCGATTGGGAGAGGGTCCGGGGCTTTGAACGCTTCTGAGCCCGCTCGCCCGGTCGTCGGACTGACGACGTATCTGGACCGAGCGAAGTTCGGCGTCTGGGATGTGCGGGCAGGCCTGCTGCCTGGCCAATACATCCAGGGCATCACCGGCGCCGGCGGAATCGCCGTGCTGCTGCCGCCGCAGCCGGTGACGCCCGACATCGCGGCGCGCGTGCTCGCCGGTGTGAGCGCCCTGGTGATCACCGGCGGCCGCGACCTCGACCCCCTCGAGTACGGTCAGCAGCCGCACGACGAGACGGATCGTCCCGACAACACCCGGGACGCATGGGAATTCGCTCTATTGGCCGAGGCGATGCGGCGCGGCATGCCGGTGCTGGGCATCTGCCGTGGCGCCCAAGTGCTCAACGTGGCCCTCGGCGGGACGCTGCACCAGCATCTTCCTGACGTCATCGGCAACTCCGGGCACCGCGCCGGTAATGGCGTCTTCACCCCGATGCCGGTGCGCACCGTGGCCGGCACCCGGGCGGCCGAACTCCTGGGCGACACCTGCCAGGTGCAGTGCTACCACCATCAGGCGATCGCCGAGGTGGGTGCGAAACTTGTGGTCAGTGCGCGCGATGACGACGGGGTCATCGAGGCGATCGAGCTTCCCGGGGAGGACTTCGTGCTCGCGGTTCAGTGGCATCCCGAGGAATCCCCGGACGATCAGCGGCTGTTCGCCGCGATCGTGGCCGAGGCGGGCAAGTACGCGCTGGCACGGGTGAGCGAATGATTCACGAACTGATCAACCCGGCCACCGGGGCGGTCTTCGGCACCGTCGACCACGTCGACGTTGCCGCCGTCGACGACGCGGTGCGCCGTGCACAGGCCGCCCAGAAGCGGTGGGCCAAACGCGCCCCGGCCGAGCGGGCCGCTGCGCTGCGGGACTTCGCCGCGGTGGTCGGCGCCCACATCGACGAGCTGGCCGCGCTCGAGGTCACCAACTCCGGTCATCCGGTGTCGGCCGCCGAATGGGAAGCCGGGCATGTCCGAGACGTGCTGCAGTACTATGCCGCCAGCCCGGAACGGCTGTCCGGCAAGCAGATACCGGTTGCCGGCGGGCTCGACGTCACTTTTCACGAGCCGCTCGGCGTCGTCGGGATCATCACCCCGTGGAATTTCCCGATGCCGATTGCCGCGTGGGGTTTCGCGCCGGCGCTGGCCGCCGGAAACGCGGTGTTGATCAAACCCGCCGAATGGACGCCGCTGACCACACTGCGTCTGGCGGAACTGGCCGCGGAGTCGGGTTTGGATGGCGACCTGCTGCAGGTGCTGCCCGGCCGCGGCGCGGAGGTGGGGGAGCGCCTGGTCACCCACCCGGACGTGGCCAAGATCGTGTTCACCGGTTCCACCACCACCGGCACCCGAGTGCTGCAGGCCGGGGCGGCCGGGGTCAAGCGGGTCACGCTGGAACTCGGCGGCAAGAGCGCCAACATCGTGTTCGCCGACTGTGACCTGGAGCAGGCGGCGGCGACGGCGCCCTACGGCGTGTTCGACAACGCCGGGCAGGACTGCTGCGCACGTAGCCGGATCCTCGTGCAGCGCAGCGTCTACGACCGCTTCATGGAGTTGCTGGAGCCCGCGGTGTCCGGCGTCGTGGTCGGCGACCCGACGTCCCGCGACACCGAGATGGGCCCGCTGGTCTCGCGCCCGCACTGGGAGAAGGTGGCCTCCTACGTGCCTGACGACGCGCCGGTCGCCTTCCGCGGTCAGGCGCCCACCGGCCCCGGTTTCTGGTTCCCGCCCACGGTCCTAACACCGGCGGCCACCGACCGATGCGTCACCGAGGAGATCTTCGGCCCGGTGGTGACGGTGCTGCCGTTCGAGGATGAGGCTGACGCCATCGCCATGGCCAACAACACCGTCTATGGGCTGTCGGGTTCGATCTGGACCAACGACCTGTCCCGGGCGCTGCGTGTCTCGCGGGCGGTGGAAGCCGGGAACCTGTCGGTGAATTCGCACTCCTCGGTGCGTTTCACCACTCCATTCGGGGGCTTCAAACAGTCGGGGCTGGGCCGGGAGTTGGGTGCGGATGCCCCGCTGTCGTTCACCGAGACCAAAAACGTATTCATCGCAGTGAAGGAGACGCAGTGACCGACCTGACCCAACGCCTGGCCGGACGGGTTGCCGTGGTGACCGGCGCCGGTGGCGGAATCGGCTTGGCATCCGCGCGGCGGATGCGGGCCGAAGGAGCCCAGATCGTGGTCGGCGACCTCGACCAGGCGGCGGGTACCGCGGTGGCCGATGAGCTGGATGGCCTGTTCGTTCAGGTCGACGTGTCCGATCAGGACCAAGTCGATGCGCTGTTCGACACCGCGACCCAGACCTTCGGTTCGGTGGACATCGCCTTCAACAACGCCGGCATCTCACCGCCCGACGATGACTTGATCGAAACCACCGAACTGCCGGCCTGGCAACGGGTTCAGGACGTCAATCTGAAGTCGGTGTACCTGTGCTGCCGGGCGGCGCTGCGGCACATGGCGCCCGCCGGGCGGGGCTCGATCATCAACACCGCATCGTTCGTGGCGGTGATGGGTTCGGCCACCTCCCAGATCTCCTACACCGCCTCCAAGGGCGGCGTGTTGGCCATGTCCCGTGAGCTCGGGGTCCAGTACGCCCGGCAGGGCATCCGGGTCAACGCGCTGTGCCCCGGGCCGGTGAATACCCCGCTGCTGCAGGAGCTGTTCGCCGCTGACCCGGAGCGCGCCGCGCGCCGGCTGGTGCACGTCCCGGTGGGCCGGTTCGCCGAGCCGGAGGAGATCGCGGCCGCGGTCGCCTTCCTGGCCAGCGATGACGCCTCGTTCATCACCGGCTCGACGTTCCTGGTCGACGGCGGGATCAGCTCGGCCTACGTGACGCCGCTGTAATCCGCTGACTACGGGCCATCGTCGTCCCCGGAGTCCTTGTCGCCCAGGAGTTTTTCTGGGTGGTGGTAACGGTTGGTGCGGGGTGAACCCAGTGGCATAAGGCGGTGGCATCAATCCCGGCGGCTGGCCACTACCGACCACACCGGCAGATGAACCCGATGGTTTTCCAGTAGCGGTTCCAACGCCGCCAGTTGCTCCGGCAGGGATTTCATCTGCGGCGCGACACCGTCGTCGGAATCCATCTGCGAAAGGAAGTCCAACGCCTGCGCGCCGAAATCGCCGACGTAGGTGGAAGTGCCCAGGTAATCCAGGCGCCAGCCGTTCGCGTCGAGGATCCGCTTGAAATTGTCGGCCGGCAGGCCGTCGAACTTCAGGCCGTTGAGATTGTGACGCCCGAGCTCGAACATGAACAGCCGCGCGCCAGGAGCCGTCGCCCGGTGCAGTGCCTGGATGTAACGCGCCTGCAACTGCTCGTCGTGGGCGAAGACGTGATAAAACGCGCTGTCGACGACGGTGTCGAACCTGCCCTCGAACTCCGCCAGCCGGGTTGCGTCGGCTACTCGGAAGTCCACCGTCACCCCCGCGCGCTGAGCATTGCGCCTGGCCTGGTCGATTGCCGCCGGCGATGCGTCAATACCGGTGGTCGAATATCCCTGCGAGGCAATATAGATTGCGTGGTGCCCGGGGCCGGTGCCCGGATCCAGCACTTCTCCGCGCAACGCGCCATGGGCGACGAGTTCTTGCACCACCGGCTGCGGTCCACCGATATCCCACGGAACCACCCCCGCGGTTGCCTGCTCGCTGCGGTACATCGTGTCAAAGGTCGGGTCGGCCTGCATGGATCTCTCCTCTCTATCACTGACCAAGAGTTTGATATCCCTGTATACTTGGTCAGTGAACAAGAAGCAAGGTATTGTCCGGGCGAAGGCGGGCCTCAGCATCGAGGACGTCGTCCGAGCTTCGTTCGAAGTGCTGAATGGACAGGGCATCGCGAAGCTCTCCACGCGAGCGATAGCAACGGAACTCAACGTCAGCATGAACACCGTGATGTGGCACATCGGCACTAAGGACCGGCTGCTTGAGCTGATGGCCGACGCCATCGTGGGCGAGGCCGCGCTGGATAAGTTGCGTGGCGACTGGCGCCAGCGGGCGGCCCAGCTGTTGGGCCGCCTGCGTGGGGCCATGCTGCGGCACCGCGACGGCGCACTGGTCGTCGCCGGCACTTTTCCGGCCCTGCCGTCGACGCTGGCCTTCGGTGACCGGCTGGTTGCCATTTTGTTGGCCGGCGGCGCGGAGTCCAGGGCAGTGGCTTGGACGGCGTGGAACCTCTTCTACTTCACCCTGGGCCTGGTTCAAGAGGAGCAGCGCGCCCCCGATGCATTGCCCGACGCCCTGCAGGATGTCGTGGGCGAGAGCGAATTGCCGAGTCTGCATGCGGTACTGGACGATTTCCTTTCGGCCGACTATGACGCCCGGTTCACATTCGGTATCGGCCAGATACTGGGGTCGCTCGGCTAAGGCGCCAGCCGCACGCCCACGCGCTCAGTGGCCAGCAGATCGCCGAGGATCTTCGCCACCGTCGCCAACTCGGCATGGGTGTAGCGGGAAAGAAAATCGCTCATGCCCAGGTTCATCTCATCGTGCAGGCGCCGGTGGGCGGTCGCGACGATGCGGCCGTCCGGGGTGAGGCGCAGGGCGATCTCCTTGCGGTTGCCCGGCACCGGCTGGCGTTCGACAAGTCCGGCCGCCTCCAGTCGTTGTACATGCTTGGACACGGTGCCCTTGAGCTGGCCCGAGCGGGCTGCGAGCGTGACGATGTTGACCGGATCGTCGCCGACGTGATCGAGCAGGTGCACGCTCAGGGTGGGTAGTTCGCGCACCACTGATTCCAGCCGCCGAGGACAGTGCTGAGCCATGAAGTCGCGCTCGGCGTCGCCGTCGGAGTCGTCGAACTTGTCGCCCACGGCCTGGACCAGTTCGCCGATTCGAGCGACCACGTCCGATTTGGTTTTCACCGAAACCATATTGCCACGCCGCCCCGTCCCAGGGTATGGTTTCCAAAGAAACCAAAGGGAGGCGTCGATGAAGGCAGCAGTGATCGAGGCATTGGGGCAGGCGCCGGTATACGCCGATTTCCCCGAGCCCGAAGCGCGGGATGATGCGGTGGTCGCGACGGTGGAGGCGGCGGCCCTGACCAACCTGACCCGTGGGCTGGTGTCCGGGAAACACTATGGCAGTTCGGGTCTGGTGCTGCCCGGGGTGGCCGGCGTGGACGGCGTGGCTCGTCTGGCCGACGGGCGCCGGGTTTACGGTACAGCCGTATCCCCGTACGGCATGATGGCCGAACGTACCCTGATGCCCCCGGGCCGGACCGTCGAGCTGCCCGACGGCATCGACTCGGTACTCGCCGCGGCCGCACCCAATCCCGGTGTGTCGGCGTGGGTGTCGCTACGGCATGCCGCGGGTGTCCGCCCCGAGCATCACGTGTTGGTGCTGGGCGCGACGGGCGTCACCGGGTCGCTGGCGGTTCAGTTGGCCAAAACCGAGTTCGGGGTGCAGCGGGTGGTTGCCGTGGGGCGCGACGCCGGCCGGCTCGACTGGCTGCGTAGCGTCGGCGCCGATGAGGTGATCCGCTTGGGACACGACGACTTGGCGGCCCGGGTAGCTGCGGCACACCGCGATCGGCCCTTCGATGCGGTCATCGATTATCTGTGGGGCGAGCCGGCCGAACAGGTGTTGGCCGCCTTGGGTAACCAGGGCCTGGGCGCCGTCGCCCACGCCACCCAATTCGTCCAGGTTGGCACCATGGCCGGCCCGACCATTAACCTCGCCGGTGGCATTCTGCGCAGCGCCGCGGTGACGCTGCGTGGCGTCGGCCTCGGCAGCGTGCCGATGGAGGTGCTGCGGCAGGCCAACCAGGAGTTCCTGCCGCGGCTGTTCGGCATGCTCGCCGGCGGCCACGTGCAGCTCACAACCCAGCGCCAGCCCTTGGCAGACGTCGAAAGGGTTTGGGCTCAGCGGGAACCGTCGGGTACTCGGGTGGTTTTTACGCCCTGAACATCGCGGGTCAGAACCAGTCGGGCTGCACCTCCAGGGTCGTGCGATCCAGGCTTTTCAGCAGGTCGAGTTGCGGACCGGTCTTCGGCAGCTCGTAGCGGAAGAAATATCGGGCCGCCTGGCGTTTGCCGTCGAAGAAGTCCCCGGTGCGACCCTCGGCGGCCAACAATTGCTCCAGCCAGATCCAGGCGATCACCACATGGCCGAAGGCTTCCAGGTAGATCGCACTGTTGGCCAGGGCGGCATCGATGTCACCAGCAGCGAACATGCCCGCGGTGACCGCCACCAGCCGCTGGATCACCGTGTCGAGTTGGGCGGCCATAGCGGCTAATTCGCCGCCGGCCCGATGAGCGGCGGCGGTGCTCTCGGTCATCGCCTGGTGTAGTGCGGCCAAGTTGGCCCCGTCGTGCTGTACTACCTTGCGGCCTAATAGGTCCAGACTCTGGATGCCGTGGGTGCCCTCGTGGATCGGGTTGAGCCGGTTGTCTCGGTAGTGCTGCTCCACGTCGTACTCGCGGGTGTAGCCGTAGCCGCCGTGCACCTGGATCGCCAGGTCGTTGGCGGCCAGGCACCACTGCGACGGCCAGCTCTTGGCAATCGGGGTGAGGATATCCAGCAGGGCGGTAGCGTGCTTGAGTTCCTGGTCGGATTCGGCGGTGTGCGCGATATCAACGAGCCGCGCGCAGTACAGCGCCAACGCGAGCGCCCCCTCGACATAGGACTTCTGGGCCAGCAGCATCCGCTTGACATCCGCGTGTTCGATGATCGCAACCTGCGGCGCCGCAGCGTCTTTCGCCGTCGCCGGTCGGCCTTGCGGCCGGCTGCGTGCGTACTCCAGCGACTTCAGGTAGCCGGTGTAACCCAGCGCGATCGCACCCATACCCACGCCCAGGCGGGCTTCGTTCATCATGTGGAACATGTAGGTCAAGCCACGGTGCTCCTCGCCGACCAGATAGCCGACTGCGCCCGGCTCGCCGCCGGGTTGGTGGCCGCCCTCGCCAAAGTTGAGCACGGTGTTAGTGATTCCGCGATAGCCCATCTTGTGGTTGAGCCCGGCCAGCACGACGTCGTTGCGCTCACCCAGCGTGCCGTCGGGATTCACCAGATACTTCGGCACGATGAACAGCGAGATTCCCTTGGTGCCGGCCGGACCGCCGGGGATCTTGGCCAGCACCAGGTGGACGATGTTTTCGGTCAGTTCGTGTTCACCGCCGGAGATCCACATCTTGGACCCGAACAGCCGGTAGGTGCCGTCGGCGCGCGGCTCCGCGCGGGTGGTGATGTCGGCCAGCGATGATCCGGCCTGGGTCTCCGACAGGCACATGGTCCCGAAGAAGCGGCCGGCGAGCATGGGTTTGACGAAGGCGGTGATCTGTTCTTCGCTGCCGAACTTGGCGAGCAGGTTTGCGTTGGCCATGGTCAGCATCGGGTAGCCGGCGGTGCTGACGTTGGCGGCGAATAGCCAGGCGAAGCCGGCCTGGGCCACCGTTGCCGGCAGCTGCGCACCGCCCAACGAGTAGTCCATGGCCATGCCGGTCAGCTCGGCCTCGGCGCAGGCCGCCAGTGCCTCCTTGACCTCACCGATGATGGTGACTGTCGTCCCGTCGAAGGTGGGTTCGTGGGCGTCGCTCTTCTTGTTGTGCGGGGCGAAATAGCGGGTCGCCAGCTGTTCGCACAGATCCAGCGTGTCGGAGAAGGTCTCTCGGGAGTGCTCGGAGAATCGGTCCCGACTGGTCAGTTCGTCGACGCGCAGCCAGTCGAACAGCAGGAAATCGAGGTCTTGCCGAGACAGCAGGGTGGACTTCATCTCCGATCCTTTCAGTGGAGCCCAAGTAGCGCGTTCTCAATGACCTCGGGCAGCGCTGGGTGGATCCAGTATTGACCGCGGGCCATCTCCGGCGCGGTGAGACCGAAGCTCATCGCCTGGATCAGCGGCTGGATGATCGACGACGCCTGGTAGCCCATGATGTGCGCTCCGAGCAGCCGTCCAGTGCCGCGTTCGGCGATCAGCTTGGCAAATCCGGTGCTGTCTTCCATGGCCCAGCCGTAGGCGACGTCCCCGTAATCCTGGATCTTCACCGAGATATCGAGACCCTTTGCCAAGGCCTCTGTTTCGGTCAATCCGACCGCCGCGATCTGCGGATCGGTGAAGACCGCGGCCGGCACATAACGGTGATCGGTGATCCGCATCGAGTCCACGTCGTCCCAGTCGCACAGCAGATTGTGTTGCACCACCCTGGCCTCGTGGTTGGCGACGTGCTTGAGCTCATACGGCGAGGACACATCGCCGAGCGCGAAAACTCCGCGCGCCGAGGTTCGTTGGTATTTGTCGACGCTTATCCGCCCGCCGGCGACCGTGACACCGGCCTGCTCGGCGTCCAGCAGGTCACCGTTGGGAACCCGTCCGGTGGCCACCAGCATCGCATCGGCCCGCAGGACCGAGCCGTCGTCAAGCTCCAGGACGACGCCAGCGCCATCGTTGCGCGCTGCGACCACATTGCGATGCGTGCGCAGCTCCCACTTGGCCGCGGCGATCCGGGTGAACCGTTCTGCCACGGTCTCGTCGCAGTGCCGCAGCAAAGTCGAGCCGCGGATCACCACGGTCACCCGGACACTTAAGGCGGAGAACACGTGGGCGAACTCGGCGGCGATGAAGCCGCCGCCGACGATCACCAAGTGCTCGGGCAGCTCGGCGATCCGCATCACGTCGTCGCTGGTGTAGTAGCGGACCCCGCTGTCGGCGATAACCGGCGGCACCACCGAGCGCGACCCGGCCGCGATCACCACCTGGTCGGCGCTGAACTGTTCACCGCCGGCGGTGAGCAGTAGGTACCGGCCGTCGGAGCCGACCGGACCGAACCGGGTGTGCTCGCCGTAGACGTCGACGCCTCGCAGGCTGCGGCGATACTGCTCGCCGCCGGCGGCGATCGGGTCGATCCGCCCGAACACCCGCGAGACGATGTCGTTCCAGCGCACGCCGTCGATGTGAGCATCAATCCCGTATCGCGACGCCTCGGTCACCGTCTTGGCCACCTCGGCGGCGTAGACGAACATCTTGGTCGGGATGCAGCCCACATTGAGGCAGGTGCCGCCGAAAGTGCCCTGTTCGCAGATCGCCACCCGCTTGTCGGCGTAGCGCTCGTCGAGAATGCTGTTGCCCGAACCGGTTCCGATGATCGCCAGGTCGTAGCTCTCCATTGCGTCAGCCTAAAGGGTGTGCGGGCTAATCTGAGGGGCGTGTCCCCATCGGCTGCGACCGAGATGACCGACGTTGTGCTGATCGGCGCGGGCATCATGAGCGCCACCTTGGGGGCGATGCTGCGCCGCCTGGAACCCGATGCCGCGATCACCGTCGTCGAGCGGTTGGATTCCGCCGCCGGCGAGAGCAGCGATCCGTGGAACAACGCCGGCACCGGCCACGCGGGGCTGTGCGAGCTGTTCTACACACCACAGCGGCCCGACGGCTCGATCGATATCGCCAAAGCGGTGCGCGTCAACGAGCAGTTCCAGGTGACCCGGCAGTTCTGGGCGTATGCCGTGGAGAACGGCCTGCTGGAGGATCCGCGTGACTTCGTGCAGCCGATCCCGCACGTCAGCTTCGTGCACGGCGCCGACGGCGTGGATTACCTGCGAAGGCGTCATCGTGCGCTGGCCGGCAACCCGTTGTTCGCCGGCACCGACTTCATCACCGACTTCGGTGAATTCGCCGCGCGCCTGCCCGCGATGGCCGCCGGGAGAGACCCCGACGTGCCGGTGGCCCTGGACTGGGCTCCGCACGGCACCGATGTCGACTTCGGTGCGCTGACCGGCCAGCTGATCGGCTACGGCGTGCGTCACGGCACCGCGGTGCTCTTCGGCCACGAGGTGCGTTCGCTGGGCCGGGAGTCCGACGGCAGCTGGACGCTGCGTCTGGCCAGCCGGCGAACCGGTGAAACCCGAAGGCTCAATGCCAAGTTCGTCTTTGTCGGCGCCGGGGGAGCGACCCTGGGCCTGCTGCAGCGCTCGGGAATCCCCGAAGTGCGGGGCTTCGGCGGCTTCCCGATCGGCGGGGTGTTCCTGCGCTGCGGGGACGCCGAGCTCACCGCCGCACACCGCGCCAAGGTGTACGGCGCCCCGGTCCCGGGCGCGCCGTCGACGACCGCTCCGCACCTGGACGCCCGGATGGTCGACGGAGCGTCCTGGCTGCTGTTCGGACCGTTTGCCGGCTGGTCGCCGAAGTTCCTCAAACACGGTCGGTCCACGGACCTGCCGAGGTCGGTCCGCTTCGACAACGTGCGGTCGCTGCTGGGCGCCGGGATCCGGGAGCGCGAACTGGTCGGGTACTTGCTCGGCCAACTGCGGCGAACGCACGCCACCCGTGTCGAGGCGCTGCGGGAATTTCTGCCGGATGCGGATGACGCGCACTGGCATGAGATCCGGGCGGGCCAGCGGGTGCAGGTGATCCGCGGCGAACAGCTCGATTTCGACACCACGATCGTCAGCGCCGGCGACGGCAGCATCGCGGGACTACTCGGCGCCTCGCCCGGGGCCTCGACCGCGGTGCCGGCCATGCTGGAGGTACTGGCGCGCTGTTTCGCCGGGACGTTCGCCGACTGGCTGCCGACGCTCAAAGAGATGGTGCCCTCGCTGGGCAGGCGACTCTCCGACGAACCTGCCTTGTTCGAGCAAGTGTGGGAGTGGGGCAGCCAACAGCTTCAGCTGTGTTGAGACCACTAGAGTTATCGGGTGACCGAGAACCCCTACCTGGCTGGTTTACGGCTGGCCGGCCGCAAGGTTGTTGTTGTGGGCGCGGGAAGCGTCGCGCAGCGACGACTTCCCCTGCTGGTGGACAGCGGCGCGCAGGTGCTGGTGATCGCACCCAGCGCCACCCCGGCGGTCGAAGCGCTGCCCGGCATCACGCTGGTCCCGCGCACCTACCGCGACGGGGATCTGGCTGATGCCTGGTACGCCATCGCGGCCACCAACGACCCGGAGGTCAACGCCGCGATTGTGGCGGAAGCCGACCGTCGCCAGATCTTCTGTGTGCGCGCCGATCTGGCCGTCGAGGGATCTGCGGTGACCCCGGCTACCTTCGGTTACTCCGGGCTGTCGGTGGGCGTCCTGGCCGGCGGCGAGCACAACCGGTCGGCAGCGATCCGCTCGGCGATCCGGGAGGCCCTGCAGAACGGCACAATCACTGCGGCGGCAGAGGCGACATCGGACGTGGTGCGCGGCGGTGTGGCGTTGGTCGGTGGCGGACCCGGCGATCCGGAACTGATCACGGTGCGCGGCCGTCGCATGCTCTCGCACGCCGACGTCGTGGTGGCCGACCGGCTCGCCCCACCCGAACTGCTCGCCGAACTGCCCCCGAACGTCGAAGTCATCGACGCCGCCAAGATCCCCTACGGGCGGGCAATGGCGCAGGACGCCATCAACGCGCTGATGATCGACCGCGCCCAGGCCGGCAAGTTCGTGGTGCGCCTCAAGGGCGGCGACCCGTTCGTGTTCGCGCGCGGCTACGAGGAGGTACTGGCCTGCGCCGACGCCGGCATCCCGGTGACGGTTGTGCCAGGTGTGACCAGTGCCATAGCGGTCCCGGCCTTGGCCGGGGTGCCGGTCACGCATCGGGCCGTGAACCACGAGTTTGTGGTGGTCAGCGGGCATGTTGCGCCCGACGATCCCGAATCGTTAGTGAATTGGGATGCCCTGGCCGCAATGCGCGGAACCATCGTGTTGCTGATGGCCATCGAACGCATCGAGCAGTTCAGTGCCGTGCTGCAAAAGGGCGGGCGACCTGCGGATACACCGGTTCTAGTGGTGCAGCACGGCACCACGCCGGCCCAGCACACGTTGCGAGCGACCCTGGCCGACGCGCCCGAGAAGATCCGCGCGGAGGGCATCCGGCCTCCCGCGATCGTGATTATCGGGGCCGTCGCCGGTTTCGGGGTTTAAACAGCTCTTAATATTACTGTAGGGTAGCCGCTTATGACTGCACTCGATGATGCAGGGCGGGCGACCGCGCAGTTGTCCGAAGGTGCGGGCGGGGCGGCTCCCCGAGGGCGCACCGGCTCCGAACTGGTGAGCCGGACCAGCAAGTATGTGTCGTCCTGGCTGCCTTCTCGTCGCTTTATCTACGCCGTGATCGCTATCGGTGGCATGCAGTTGCTGGCCACCATGGACAGCACTGTCGCGATCGTCGCGCTCCCTAAGATCCAAGACGATCTGGGCCTGTCCGACGCCGGCCGTGGCTGGGTGATCAGTGCCTACGTGCTGACCTTCGGCGGGCTGATGCTGCTCGGCGGCCGACTCGGCGACACCATCGGCCGCAAGCGCACCTTCATCAGCGGGGTTGCGCTGTTCACCATCGCGTCGGTCCTGTGCGCGGTGGCCTGGGATGCCCCCACGCTGGTCATCGCGCGACTGTTGCAGGGCGTCGGCTCGGCCATCGCCTCGCCGACCGCACTGGCGCTGATCGCCACTACCTTCCCGAAGGGGCCGGCCCGCAATGCCGCAACCGCGGTATTCGGTGCGATGACCGCCGTCGGGTCGGTGATGGGCCTGGTGGTCGGCGGTGCGCTGACCGAGTTGTCGTGGCGCCTGGCCTTTGGTGTCAACGTCCCGATCGGCCTGCTGATGATTTACCTGGCTCGCACCGCGCTGACCGAGACCCATCGAGAGCGGATGAAGCTCGACGCGGCCGGGGCGCTGCTGGCGACCCTGGGCTGCACCGCGGCGGTGTTCGCGTTCACGATCGGCCCGGAGAAGGGCTGGATCTCCGTCCTCACCATCGGCTCGGGCGCGGTCGCGATCGTGGCGATGCTGGCGTTCGCCGTTGTCGAGCGCACCGCCGAGAACCCGGTGGTGCCGTTCAGTCTGTTCAAGGACCGCAACCGGCTGGCGACCTTCGCGGCGATCTTCCTCGCCGGCGGGGTGTTGTTCACCGTGACCGTGACTATCGGCCTGTACGTGCAGGATCTGATGGGCTACTCCGCGCTGCGCGCCGGCGTCGGGTTCATTCCCTTCGTCATCGGGCTGGGCATCGGCCTGGCGGCGTCCTCCCAGTTGGTGCGCCGGTTCCCGCCCCGGGCGCTGGTGATCGCCGGTGGCGTCGTGGTGCTGGGGGCGATGATCTACGGCTCGACCGTCGACCGGAACCTCCCGTACTTCCCGAACTTCGTCACACTGATCGTGCTCGGCGGTCTCGGCATAGGCATGATCGTGGTGCCGCTGACCCTGTCGGCGATCACCGGTGTGGGCTTCGACCAGATTGGCCCCACCTCGGCGATCGCCCTGATGCTGCAGAACCTCGGCGGCCCGATTGTGCTGGCGATCATCCAGGCCGTCATCACCTCGCGCACCCTCTACCTCGGCGGCACCAATATGCCGGTCAAAACTATGAACCCCGCGCAGATCGCCGCGCTGGACGCCGGCTACACCTACGGCCTGCTGTGGGTGGCCGCGGTGGCGGTCCTGGTCGGCGCGATCTCCCTGCTGATCGGTTACACCGCCAAGCAGGTCGCGCATGCCCAGGACGTGCAGGACGCCTTCGGCGCCGGCAACCTGTAACTTCGGCCGGAGGCTGAATTGCCGCGCGGGGGAATCCCCGTCGGCGGGCCGGTCGTGGAGGCCGGGAGCTGTACGGGCGCCGGGCAAGTCCGCGGCTGCTCGCGGCTGAAGATAGGCTCTCCCGCTGTGATCACCCGGATGTCCGAACTGTTCCTGCGCACCCTGCGCGACGACCCCGCCGATGCCGAAGTCCCCAGCCACAAGCTGCTGATCCGGGCCGGCTACATCCGGCCGATCGCACCCGGTCTGTACAGCTGGCTGCCGCTGGGTCTGCGGGTGCTGCGCAACATCGAGCGAGTGGTCCGCGAGGAGATGAACGCCATCGGCGGCCAGGAGATCCTGTTCCCGGCGCTGCTGCCGCGCGCACCGTATGAGACCACCAACCGCTGGACCGAATACGGCGACGGCCTGTTCCGGCTCAAGGACCGTCGCGACAACGACTACCTGCTGGGCCCCACCCACGAGGAACTGTTCACCCTGACGGTCAAGGGGGAGTACAACTCCTACAAGGACTTCCCGGTGGTGCTGTACCAGATCCAGACCAAGTACCGCGATGAGGCGCGGCCGCGGGCCGGCATCCTGCGCGGCCGGGAATTCGTGATGAAGGACTCCTATTCCTTCGACGTCGACGACGCCGGTCTAGCCACTGCCTACGAGGCGCACCGGGCGGCCTATCAGAAGATCTTCGACCGGCTAGGGGTGCGGTATGTGATCGTCTCCGCGGTCTCGGGTGCCATGGGCGGATCAGCCTCCGAGGAATTCCTCGCCGAGAGCGCGGTCGGTGAAGACACCTTCGTGCGCTGCCACGAGTCCGGCTACGCCGCCAACGTCGAAGCGGTGACCACCGCCCGCCCCGAGCCGCGACCGGTCGATGGCTTGGCCGAGCCGCAGATTCACGACACCGGCGATACTCCGACGATCGCCACCCTGGTGGAGTGGGCCAACGGCGCGCTGGGTCGCAGTGTCACCGCCGCCGACACCCTCAAGAACGTCCTGCTCAAGGTCCGCCAGCCCGACGGCGACTGGGAGCTGCTGGGCATCGGGGTCCCGGGCGACCGCGAGATCGATGAGAAGCGGCTCGGCGCGGCGCTCGAACCCGCCGAGTACGCACTGCTCGGCGACGGCGATTTCGCCAAACACCCCTTCCTGGTGAAGGGCTACATCGGGCCGAAAGCGCTGCAGGACAACGGGGTACGTTACCTGGTCGATCCCCGTGTGGTGGACGGCACCAGCTGGATTACCGGCGCCGACGCACCCGGCAAGCACGTCGTAGGGCTGGTAGCCGGGCGCGATTTCCATGCCGACGGCACCATCGAGGCGGCCGAGGTCCGCGACGGGGACCCGTCACCGGACGGGGCCGGCCCGCTGGTCAGCGCCCGGGGCATCGAGATCGCGCACATCTTCCAGCTGGGCCGCAAGTACACCGACGCGTTCGCGGTCGACGTGCTCGGCGAGGATGGTCGGCCGGTGCGGCTCACCATGGGTTCCTACGGCGTCGGCGTCTCCCGGCTGGTGGCTGTCATCGCCGAACAGCAGCATGACGAGCTGGGCCTGCGTTGGCCGTCGCAGGTCGCTCCGTTCGACGTGCACGTGGTGATCGCCAACAAGGACGAGGCCGCGCGCGCGGGCGCGACCGACTTGGCCGCCGAACTGGACCGGCTTGGTCTGGAGGTGCTCTTCGACGACCGCACCGCGTCACCCGGAGTGAAGTTCAAGGACGCCGAACTGCTCGGCATGCCGTTGGTGGTGGTGGTCGGCCGCGGTTGGGCCGACGGGGTCGTCGAACTGCGGGATCGTTTCTCCGGGGAGAAGCGGGAACTTGCCGTCGGCGCCGAGTTGGCCGGGCAGATCTTGGCTGCGGTTCGCGGGAAGGTCGGCTAGCTCAGTCCGTCCCGCCCGGGAAAGCCTGGGTGATCGGCCAATTCCCCAGCGCGCGGTTCCAGTGCGCGGCGAGCACGGCGCTCTGGCCGAGTGCGGTCGCCGCGAACTCGCGGTCGGTGGCCTCGCTGGCCTGCTCGACGACCGCACGCCAGGCTGCCGCGGTGTCGTTTTCCATTCGGACCGCCAGCCGCAGGGCATCGTTAGACGTGGTCACCGGAATGGGCAACTGATATCCGGCGGCGGCCGGCGGGACGGCAACAGCGCGGCTGGTCAGGAGCGCGATGGTGCGGTCCCGGCGTTCGCGGTGCTGACGGATGGTGGTGACCACCAGATCGTTGAATTCGGGCAGCGAGTACGCCGACACCAGCCCGTAGCCGTAGACGACTCCGTATTCGGTAACCAGCGCATCGGTCAGGGCCGCCTCGGGGCCGGAGGCCGGGCGGGGTGCGGGAGATGTCATGCCTGTGCCACCAAGGCGACCGCATAGCTGGCCGTGCACGCCGCGGCGATGGAGGCCAGCAGCCCGGCCCGGTAACCCGACGAGTCGACCGCCAGCTTCTCGGCGCTGTCGGCGGCGCCCCGCAATGCGTTGATCACCTGCGAGACCGTCGGAGCGGGCGCATCCGGCGCGGCATTGGGCGTGGTGGTTTCGGTCTCGTCCGCCGGCGACTTGCCAACGGCGCGGGCGATCTCGGCCGCCAGCGCCCGGGCATGGTCAGTTCGCTCCTGCGACACCTGATCCAGTGCTGCGGCCAGCGCCTTGGAGTCCGGGTCGGTCAATGCTGCTGCCGCCGCCGCGGCCAGCTCACTGTCGCGCAGTGCGAGCTGTCGTTGTGCCTCCAGGTCGTCCACAACGGGAGCCTTGGGAGCCGAGCTGCAGGCCGGCGCCGCAACGGCCAGTAAGGCGAGCATCCCGGCGCCGGTGAGCACGCGCCGTCGGTCGATGGCGTACAAGGGGCCAGGCACCCTGACATCCTGCCATTGCGACCGCGCGGCAAGGACGCGACGTGGCCGGGAATGGGTCGCGGTACGCTGACGGGCGCTTTTGCCGGTTTGCTGTGGCTGTGTTTCCCACGGCGTATCGTTGATAACTGGTTCCCGGCCGCGCCTGGCGCGTGGGAACGCGCCGAGAAGGACAACTCAAGATGAGGAGCTCGCCGTGGCCACCGGGCTACCTTCCCAGACACAGGTGATCGAGCTGCTCGATGCTGAGTTCACCCGCGCCGGATTCGAGATCGAAGACGTCGTCGTCCACGATCAAGACCCGCTACCGCGAATCATCGTGGTCGCCGATGGTGACGCCCCACTGGATTTGGACACCGCCGCGGCATTGGCGCGCTCGGCGTCAGAATTGCTCGACACCCTGGAATTCGACGGCCAGTACGTGCTGGAGGTCAGCTCGCCCGGAGTGGGCCGCCCGCTGACCAGCGCGAAGCATTTTCGGCGCGCGCACGGTCGCAAAGTTGAGCTGACGCTGTCCGACGGGTCGGGTCTGACCGGTCGCGTGGGCGTCGTCGATGACGACGTCCTGACGCTGGTGGTGCGCGCCGGGCGGGACTGGAATCGTCGGCGGCTGCCACTGAGCGAAATCAGCCGAGCGGTGGTGCAAGTCGAATTCTCGCGGCCGAGCGAACGTGAGTTGGAATTGGCGGGCCTAGCGGCCCCCGAGGCGGGAAGGGAGGCCGGAGCATGAACATCGACATGGCCGCGCTGCACGCGATTGAGGCAGACAAGGGCATCTCGGTCGACGTGGTCGTGGACACGATCAAATCGGCGTTGCTCACCGCGTACCGCCACACCGAAGGTCATCAGGCCGACGCGGTGATCGACGTCGACCGCAAGACCGGCGTGGTGCGGGTGCTGGCACGCGAGATCGACGACGACGGCAACGTGATCAGCGAATACGACGACACGCCCGAGGGCTTCGGTCGAATCGCTGCAACGACGGCCCGCCAGGTGATCCTGCAGCGGCTGCGGGACGCCGAAAACGAGAAGGCCTACGGCGAATTCTCCGCCCGGGAGGGCGACATCGTTGCCGGAGTCGTCCAGCGCGACGCCCGGGAGAATGCCCGCGGTGTGATCGTGGTACGACTCGGTACCGAGGCCAAGGGCTTCGACGGCGTCATCCGCCCCGCAGAGCAGGCACCCGGCGAGGCCTACGAGCACGGCGACCGGCTGCGTTGCTACGTGATCGGCGTGACTCGGGGCCCGCGCGAACCGCGTATCGAGCTGTCGCGTACGCACCCGAATCTGGTCCGCAAGCTGTTCGCCTTGGAGGTCCCCGAGATCGCCGACGGGTCGGTGGAGATCGTCGCGGTCGCCCGCGAGGCCGGTCACCGATCCAAGATCGCGGTGGCCTCGCAGGTTCCCGGGCTGAACGCCAAGGGCGCCTGCATCGGTCCGATGGGTCAGCGGGTGCGCAATGTGATGAGCGAACTGGCCGGCGAGAAGATCGACATCATCGACTACGACGAGGACCCGGCGCGGTTCGTCGGCAATGCGCTGTCTCCCGCCAAGGTGATGTCGGTGACCGTGATCGACCAGGCTGCCCGGGCCGCGCGAGTGGTGGTTCCGGACTTCCAGCTGTCATTGGCCATCGGCAAGGAAGGTCAGAACGCCCGGCTGGCTGCCCGGCTGACCGGCTGGCGCATCGATATCCGCAGTGACATCCCGGAGCCCGGTGCCAATGGCGCTGAGCATGAGGCCGGCCAGGGCGTGGCGCACGAAGCCTGAGCGGGACGCGACTAGCGCACCCAGTGGCGCACTGTCGGGTTCGGATTCGGGTGGTTCGGGTGATCGCCGTTGTATGGGTAGACTGAGCCGTGATCCAGCGCGAGACTTCGACAGCCGCCTCGCGGACGCACCGTTCCCCAGATGGACCGGTGCGCACGTGTGTCGGATGCCGGAAACGTGCGTTGACCGTCGAATTGCTTCGGGTGGTCGCGGTGTCAACCGAGAACGGCAACGGTGCCGTGATCATTGACCGCGCGGGCAACCAACCGGGGCGGGGTGCGTGGTTGCATCCCGCATCGGAGTGCCTGCACGCGGCGATTCGGAGACGGGCATTCGTGCGCGCGCTGCGGATCAGCGGTTCTCCGGATGTATCCGGGGTGGAAGAGTACTTCGAGGGATTCGAAGATCGGCTCACCGCCCCGGTCAACAGAACAGGTAGCGAAGAACATGAGCACACCGTGAAGTCCCGATGACCATGCGTCATAGCTAAACCCGAGGCGCGGCCCACCACCGCTGTCGCCTCATAGACAGGAGATGTAGTGGCAAAGGCCCGCGTACACGAGTTGGCTAAGGAACTCGGTGTCACCAGTAAGGAAGTCCTCGCCCGCCTGAGCGAGCAGGGCGAATTCGTCAAGTCGGCGTCCTCAACCGTGGAAGCCCCCGTCGCGCGACGGCTGCGCGAGTCCTTCGGCGGCGGTAAGCCCGCACCGAAGGCCGAAGCGCCCGCGGCCTCGGCGCCCGCCAAGGCCGCTTCGGCCCCGACGGCGACTCCAGGACCGGCGAAGCCGGCACCGGCCCCCGCCGGTGACGGTGAGGCCGCCAAGCCCGCCGCTCCCGCCGCCAAGCCCGCGGCTCCGGCAGCTCCAGCGGCTCCGGCCGCTCCGGCCGCGCCCGCGGCCGTGGCCGAGACCCCGCCGCCGGCAGCTGCGGCACCGGCCCCGGCGGCGGGGTCGGCGGCGGTGGTCGACCCGGTGCCCCCGGTGGCCGTCCGGGCGGTCCCGGCGGCGGTCCGGGCGGTAATTACCGCGGTGGCGGTGCCGGCGGTCCCGGCGGCGGGGGTGCCCCCGCGGGCGCCGGCGCCGGAGGGTTTCGGGGGCGTCCCGGCGGCGGGGGCGGCGGTGGCCGTCCCGGCCAGCGCGGTGGCGCGGCCGGTGCCTTCGGCCGGCCCGGCGGCGCACCCAAGCGGGGACGCAAGTCGAAGCGGGCGAAACGCGCCGAGTACGAGAACATGCAGGCGCCGGTCGTCGGCGGTGTGCGGTTGCCGCACGGCAACGGCGAGACCATCCGGCTGGCCCGCGGCGCATCGCTGAGCGACTTCGCCGAGAAGATCGACGCGAACCCAGCTGCCCTGGTGCAGGCGCTGTTCAACCTCGGTGAGATGGTCACCGCCACCCAGTCGGTGGGTGACGAGACGCTGGAGCTGCTCGGCAGCGAGATGAACTTCGTGGTGCAGGTCGTCTCGCCCGAGGACGAGGACCGCGAACTGCTGGAGTCCTTCGACCTGACCTACGGCGAAGACGAGGGCGGCGAGGAGGACCTGCAGAGCCGGCCACCGGTGGTGACCGTCATGGGTCACGTCGACCACGGCAAGACCCGACTGCTGGACACCATCCGGAAGGCCAACGTCCGCGAGGGCGAGGCCGGTGGCATCACCCAGCACATCGGCGCCTACCAGGTGTCGGTCGACTTCGACGGTTCCGAGCGTCTGATCACGTTCATCGACACCCCCGGTCACGAGGCGTTCACCGCCATGCGTGCCCGTGGCGCCAAGGCCACTGACATCGCAATCCTGGTGGTGGCCGCCGACGACGGTGTGATGCCCCAGACGGTGGAGGCCATCAACCACGCCCAGGCTGCTGACGTGCCGATCGTGGTGGCGGTCAACAAGATCGACAAGGAAGGTGCCGACCCGGCCAAGATCCGGGGGCAGCTCACCGAGTACGGACTGGTTGCCGAGGACTTCGGCGGCGACACCATGTTCGTCGACATCTCCGCCAAGCAGGGCACCAACATCGCGGCCTTGGAAGAGGCGGTGCTGCTGACCGCTGACGCCGCCCTGGACCTGCGGGCCAACCCCGACATGGAGGCCCAGGGTGTGGCGATCGAGGCTCACCTGGACCGCGGCCGCGGTCCGGTGGCCACGGTGCTGATCCAGCGCGGCACGCTGCGGGTCGGCGACTCGATCGTCGCCGGCGATGCCTACGGCCGGGTGCGGCGCATGGTCGACGAGCACGGCGACGACGTGGAAGAGGCGCTGCCGTCGCGGCCCGTCCAGGTCATCGGGTTCACCTCGGTGCCCGGTGCCGGCGACAACCTGCTGGTGGTCGACGAGGACCGGATCGCTCGCCAGATCGCCGACAAGCGCAGCGCGCGTAAGCGCAATGCGCTGGCGGCGCGCTCGCGCAAGCGGATTTCGCTGGAGGACCTGGACTCGGCGCTGAAGGAAACCAGCCAGCTGAACCTGATCCTCAAGGGCGACAACGCCGGTACCGTCGAGGCGCTGGAAGAGGCCCTGATGGGAATCCAGATCGACGACGAGGTGCAGCTGCGGGTCATCGACCGTGGTGTCGGTGGCATCACCGAGACCAACGTCAACCTGGCCTCGGCGTCGGACGCGATCATCATCGGGTTCAACGTGCGTGCGGAGGGCAAGGCCACCGAGCTGGCCAACCGCGAGGGTGTGGAGATCCGGTACTACTCGGTTATCTACCAGGCCATCGACGAGATCGAGAGCGCGCTCAAGGGCATGCTCAAGCCGATCTACGAGGAGAAGGAACTGGGGCGCGCCGAGATTCGCGCGATGTTCCGCTCCTCCAAGGTGGGCAACATCGCCGGTTGTTTGGTCACCTCGGGCATCATGCGCCGCAACGCCAAGGCGCGGCTGCTGCGTGACAACGTGGTGGTGGCAGAGACCGTCACGATCTCCTCGCTGCGCCGGGAGAAGGACGATGTCACCGAGGTCCGCGACGGCTACGAATGTGGTTTGACGCTGACCTACAACGACATCAAGGAAGGCGACGTCATCCAGGCTTACGAGCTCGTCGAGAAGGCGCGGACCTAGTCGTGGTCGACGTAGGCCGAGCTCGCCGGCTTGCCAAGCGCATCGGGACCATCGTCGCTTCGGCCATCGAGTTCGAGATCAAGGATCCGCCGTTGGCCTTCGTGACCGTCACGGACACGAAGGTCACGGGGGACTTGCACGACGCCACCGTGTTTTACACGGTGCGCGGGCAAACTCTGCAGGACGAGCCCGACTATGCTGGCGCGGCCGCGGCACTGGAACGTGCGAAGGGAACCCTGCGGACCAAGGTGGGCGCAGGCACCGGTGTGCGGTTCACCCCCACGTTGTCTTTTGTCCTGGACAAGGTGCCGGACACCGCCGCTCACATGGAGGAACTGCTGGCCGCCGCCCGGGCCGCCGACGCCGACCTGGCCCGGATACGAGAGGGCAAGGTACCGGTCGGGGACCCCAATCCGTATCGCGAGGCACCCGGGCAAGAGGGTGCCGACCACAGCGGTGACGGTGAGCAGTCGGCCGACTGACCCGCTGCCCACGGGCCGGCGCGTCAACGCCGCCGAAGCTGTGGAACTGCTGGCGGGCGCGAGCACGCTGGCGGTGATCTGTCATGTGAATCCCGACGCCGACACCATCGGTGCGGGGCTGGCGCTGGCGTCGGTCCTGCGACGGCGCGGCAAGGCGGTCGAAGTCAGTTTCGCCCGGCCTGAGGCGTTGCCGCAGTCACTGCGGTCGTTGCCGGGCGGCGACCTGCTGGTCGGTGCCGATGTGATGCGTCGCGACGTCGATCTGGTGGTGACAGTCGACGTCTCGAGCGCGGATCGGCTGGGGGAGCTGGGGCAGTTGGCTGACGGACGCGAGCTGCTGGTGATCGACCATCACGCGTCGAATCAGTTGTTCGGCACCGCCAACTTCGTTGACGCGACAGCGGATTCGACCACGATGATGGTGGCGCAGCTGATCGACGCCTGGGGCGAACCGATCGATGCGGACGTGGCGCACTGTCTGTATGCGGGGCTGGCCACCGACACCGGGTCGTTTCGGTGGGCCAGTGCCCGCGCGCACCGGCTGGCAGCGCGGTTGGTGGACGCCGGAGTCGACAACGCAGCGGTCAGCCGGGCCGTGATGGACTCCCACCCGTTCGGCTGGCTGACCATGCTGTCGCGGGTGCTGGCGGGCGCGCGGTTGCTTCCCGACGCGGTGGGCGGGCGCGGGCTGGTCTATGCGGTGGTCGACCATGCCGAATGGACCGCGGCGCGGCCCGAGGAGGCGGAGAGCATCGTCGACATCGTGCGTACCACCGCGCAGGCCGAGGTGGCGACGGTGTTCAAGGAGACCGCTCCGGGATGTTGGGCGGTGTCGATGCGCGCCAAGTCGGCGGTGGACCTGAGCGCCGTGGCTGTGACATTCGGCGGCGGCGGGCACCGGCTGGCCGCCGGGTACACCGGAACCGGCACGGCGCAGGACGTGGTCGCCGCGCTGGTCGCCCGCCTTGGCTGACCAGCCCGGCGCCGGGGCAAAGCGAATCGCTGCGCTGGCTCTGCCGGCCTTGGTGGTATTGGCCGCCGAACCGCTGTATCTGCTGTTCGACACCGCGGTCGTGGGTCGGATCGGCGCCCTGGGCCTGGCCGGCCTGGCGATCGGCGGGCTGATCCTGAGTCTGGTCGCCTCGCAGGCCACCTTCTTGTCGTACGGAACGACGGCGCGATCGTCGCGGCACTTCGGTGCCGGCGATCGCTCCGCCGCGGTCGCCGAGGGGGTGCAGGCCACCTGGCTGGCCCTTGGCCTGGGCGTGCTGGTCGTGCTGGTGGTGCAGGCCGTGGCAGAGCCGCTGGTCTCGATCGTCGCCGGGCGTGACAGCATCGCGCAAGCTGCCCTGCCTTGGCTGCGGATCGCCATTTTTGGCGCTCCGGCGATCCTGGTGTCGCTGGCCGGAAACGGCTGGCTGCGCGGTGTGCAGGACACGTCGCGGCCCCCGCGCTATGTGGTTGCCGGCTTTGCGCTTTCGGCACTGCTGTGCCCGCTGCTGGTGTTCGGGGCGTTGGGCATGCCGCGCTGGGGCCTGGCTGGATCGGCGGTGGCCAACTGCGCGGGCCAGTGGCTTGCTGCGTTGTTGTTCCTGCGTGCCCTGCGCTCTGAACCGGTGTCATGCAGGCTCGACGGTGCCGTGCTGAGGGCGCAACTGGTCATGGGACGCGATCTCATCGCACGCTCGCTGGCATTTCAGGCCAGCTTCGTCTCGGCCGCCGCGGTCGCGGCACGATTCGGGGCCGCAGCGTTGGCCGCCCACCAGATCGTGTTGCAGCTGTTCAACTTCCTGGCGTTGGCCCTTGATTCGCTGGCGATCGCCGCGCAGGCGTTGGTGGGTGCGGCGTTGGGTGCATCCAACGTCCGACATGCCAAGTCGGTGGCCGTCCGGGTCACGGTGTTCTCGGTGGCCGCTGCCACCGTACTGGCCGGGGGACTGGCACTGGGTGCGCGCCAGCTGCCGGGGCTGTTCACCAACGATGGTGCGGTGCTGGCCGCTATCAGGGTGCCGTGGTGGTTTCTGGTGGCCCAATTACCCATCGCCGGAATTGTTTTCGCCCTCGATGGGGTGTTGCTGGGCGCCGGTGACACGGCCTTCATGCGTACCGCCACGGTGATCAGCGCGCTGGTCGGCTTCCTGCCGCTGGTGTGGTTGTCATTGGCCTTCGGCTGGGGGCTTGCCGGAATATGGTCGGGACTGACCGTGTCGCTGGTGTTGCGGTTGCTGTTCGTCGGGTGGCGGGCGCTTTCCGGGCGCTGGCTGCGGGCCGGACGGCCGTAGGATCGGCTGGCGTGAGCGGTCAACGAGAGCGGATGCTGCGCGGGTCGCCGTATCGGCCCGACGACCCGGACTTGGTCGCCGGCCGGCTGGCGTGCCAGCGCTTGGTCGCGGCGTTCAACGCCACCGGTCCGGACGAGGGGTCGCGCCGCCGCGAGCTGCTGGTCGAGATGCTCGGATCTTTCGGGGAAAACTCGGTGATCGAACCTCGATTCTGTTGTGACTACGGGATGTACACCCGGATCGGCGCCAACTGCTTCGTCAACTACGACGCGGTCTTTCTGGACTGTGCGCCCATCACCATCGGGGACGACGTGTCCATCGGACCTCGCGCCCAACTGCTGACGGCGTTGCACCCCGTCGATGACATCGAGGCACGGCGGGAGGGTTGGGAGTCGGCCGCTCCGATTACCCTGGGCGACAACGTGTGGCTGGCGGCGGGAGTCATCGTGTGCCCTGGCGTGTCGATCGGAGCGGACACGGTCGTGGGGGCCGGCAGCGTGGTGACCCGGGATCTGCCGGCCGGCGTGCTCGCGGCCGGAAATCCGTGCCGGATTCTTCGGCCGATCGGCTAACCGAAGCTGCCGACGTCGGCTTCGATGGGGCGGCAGGTCACCATCCCACGCGCCAGCCGTGCTCCAGCACACCGGTGGCCGTTCTATTTGTCCGAGCTGCTCGGCACCGCGCACGCTCAGGAGACCGTCACCCAGCTGTTGGGCCTGACCACCACGGAGTTCGTCATCGATAGCGTGACGCCCGGTGATGGCGACGCCGCGGACCTGCCGGCATTGGGTTCGGTGTACAGCGTGCTGAACCTCGGCGGTGGTTTCGCCAACGTCTACTCCGCCATCCCCGGTCTGGACGGCGCCGACAGCACCGTCACCGACACGCTCGTGACTCCGTTCGGCGAAGTCGACCTGAGCGGGTTGTTCGGTGGCTTCGATGCCTCGGCGTTGATGGACCCGGGCGCCGCGTTCCAGGGGCTCGACTTCTAGAAATTCGCCTCGACGGACCCGGCCTGGGCGGTGCGCAAGCGCCGTCCGGGCCGGGTTTGTCATTGCACCTGGGCGCGGCCTCGCTCCAGTACGGCCGCGCGGTTGGCGGCGACGTCGGCGCCGGTCACGGTGTTTAGCCATTGCTTGGCCGCCATCGCCTCCATCCACAGTCCGGTGGCGGTCTGCGACTCGTCGATGCGGTGATAGGAGGCCAGTAGCGCACGAACCGCAGCCTGATTGTTGCCGACGATCGAGGCAGCCACCCGGCGTGCCGCGGGCAGCAGCTCGGCGTGTTGCACCACTTCGGTGACCAGCCCGGCCCGCAGCGCGTCGACAGCCGACAGGTACTCGCCGGTCAGACTCATCCGGCGGGCCAAGCCCACTCCGACCTTCTGGGGGAGTCGGACACTGAGTCCCCAGGATGGCAGCAACCCGACGCGGGCGTGGGTGTCGGCAAAGCGGGCCTGCTCCGAGGCGATCAGGACGTCGCAGTACAGCGCCAACTCGAGCCCGCCGGTGACGGCCGCACCGTTGATGGCGCCGATCACCGGCTTGGTCATCGGTGGCCACTGCGGGCAAAGGTCTGTCAGGGCAGTGGATTCGCCGAACTCCTTGAGGTCCAGACCGGCGCAGAACACCGGATCGGCGCCGGTCAGGATCAGCACGTCGACGCCCGTGTCGGCGTCAGCTTCGGCCAGCGCACCGAAGATGGCCGCACGCAGCGCGCCGGACAGCGCATTGCGGGCCTGCGGGCGGTTGAGAGTCAGGGTGCGGATGCGGTCCTGCGTCTGGACCAGCAGAATGTCGTCGCTCACCGGTTCACCGTAGCCCGGCTACGCTGAGCGGAATGCACGGTATGGCGTTGAAGGAGTGGAGCGCTGTCATTGCCGCCTTGCTGGCCGGCCGGCAACGAATCCTGCTGCGTAAAGGCGGCATTCACGAGAAGCGCTTCGATGTCAGCGCTGAGGAGTTCCTGCTGTTTCCGACATCGGTACACAGCCATGCCGAGCGGGTCCGTCCCGAACACCGCGACCTGCTCGGGCCGGCGGCCGCCGATTCCACCGCTGAGCAGGTGCTGGTACGAGCAGCAGCGAAAGTTGTGGCAGCGCTGCCCGTGCAGCGGCCCGACGCACTGGAGGACATCGCGGACTTGCACATCTGGACCGCTGAATCAGTGCGCGCCGATCGGCTGGATTTCCGACCCAAGCATCGGCTGACGGCACTGGTGATCCAGGTGTTCCCGCTGTCGACGCCGGTGCAGCTGCCGCGCAGCCCCGGCTATGCCGGTTGTGCCAGCTGGGTGCAGCTACCGATCGCCAACCCGGAGCTGGGTGCCCCGGTGTTCACCCCGCAACAGCTCGAGACGGTGACCGCCCGGGTCCGCAACACCGTCGGCTGAAGGGCTCGTGGGGTCAGATCTGGGCTATCGACGGGACCGCAGGGTCCGAATGATCTGCGCCGAGAGCTCTGGGTCGGCGAGCAGTTGGTCGATCAGCGCCGTCATGACTTCCTGCCCGGTGATGCGAGCGCATCCCACGCGGTCGGCGGCGTCACGTTGCCAGAGGTCGAGCCCGCGATGTTGGGCCGGCGACAGATCGACGGTGCGACGGGTTCGGGTTTGACGCAGCGGAATCGGCTCAGTCGGCTTCATCCCCGTCTCGCGAGCCGGCGCCCAGCCGGTGGCCGGGGCGCCGAAACTGCGGTTATTGAGGGAATCGCTGGCAGCGCTCATTCTGTGGACCTTCGGTTGCGGTGGAACCTCACCCTGGTACTCACGCCAGCGTAGCCCGTCAACCCTCGCGACAGGCATCGGTCGTGGCCTGCCGTCCGGAGGTAACGAACTCGGTGGGCCTTTACTCCTACTTCGGCGATGGCGTCGCGGCGCTGGGTGATATCAATTATCGGAGCCAATATTTATATAGTATTAAAGAAATGTTAGATACGGTTGATCGGTCATTATTGCATTAAATACGGACGTCCGTGAGTCAGTGGATCAGTAGATCAGTAGATGGCATCTGAACTGCATATATATCCGACTTCGGCATGGTTGCGGCGCGCCAGAGATGAAATCTCGGAAACGCAAAAAAATTGTCAATCTGACCGTTGTCGGGCGGCCTTCGCCGGTGCTACTCTCCGAATATCAAGATAATTTCGGGAATCTTGACGAGGGAGGAAATCATGTTGATTTCACGCAATTCGTGCCGACGTGTAGCCGCCGGAGCGATCAGTGCTGGCACAGTGGCCGGCGCGCTGTTGGTCGGGACGGCCGGGCCGGCGCAGGCTTCCCCGGGGGAGATGGTTGCACAACCGCCCGCCACGGTCCAGGTGGCCGGGAACTTGGCCGGTGCCCCGGCCGCGTTCGGGAATCGCGTCGGTATCGATCGCGCACCGGCGGATACCGTGTTCGCCACCAACTGGCACTCCGCGCCCATGCCCCAGTGGTGGGGCCGGCATCATCACTGGGGTCGGCATCACCACTGGTGGCGTCATCACCATCACCGCCTGTGGCATCGCTGGTGGTGGTGGTGGTGATCGAGATGTCGGCCAAGCCACGTCTTGACCGCGGTCGGCGGCACGCCGCCAGGCACGGGCTGGTATTGCTGGCCGCACTCGGCGCTGGGGTAACCCTCGCCGGGTGCGGCACCAGCACCGAAGTCACCCCGGCGGGGCCGGCTGCGTCCCAGCCGCCCGCCGCCGAGCCGAGTCCGGCGTCGAGCCCGCCGCCGGCGCCGTACGACATCTCGCGAGTGGACGCCGTCTCCGGCGACTTTCCGCAGGGCTTCGCGCCGCAGGCGCACCCGGCGAAGACGCTGGGGCAGGCCGATATCGACGGCTCCGCGGTCGCCGCGTTCACGAGCGCCCAGGTTGACCCGCCGCAGTGCCGCTCGGTGGTCATCCCGCCCTATGCCGATCCAACCGTCGGCACCGAAGCGGCCGGCGTGATCGGGCAGGGGGATCAGGGCAACATGTACGTCGTCGCACTGAGATCGCCCAATCCCGTCGCGACTGTGCCGGATCCGGCGGGCTGTGATCGGATCTCGCTGTCCGGCTCGTCGGAGGCGACCGGAACGGTGGAACGCATTCCGGCACCTGCCATCGACGGTGTCACCACGACCGGGGTGAAGCTGAGCGTCTCGGACCCCGAGGAGGATCCCGACTATCTGTATACGGCGGCGCTCGACGACCGTACGTCGGTCGTCGTGATGGGCAGCGCGGACGAGCAGTTGGATCCGCAGCGGCTGATGTCAGACCTGCTGGTCAAGGCCGTCTCGGCGGTCCGCGGGCAGCAGCAGCCGTGAGCCGGAAAGCCGCACGGTGTGCGTAGCCGGGCGCTGAGCGACGCCGTTGATCGCGGGCTCGTCGGTGCCCAGGTTGCGTGCGTACCGGGGATGGCAGCCGCCGGCGATCAGCAGCCGGATACGTGACCCGGTCGCGAATCGGTGGGCGATCTCGTCCAGGTCGATCCGGACCTTCCCGGAGGCCTGTTTCAGCCGGCGGTAGCCGTCGCTGACGTTGCGTGAGCGTCCGCGGGCGTCGACCTCGCTGACCCTGACGAACACGTCGACGTGCGGGTTATCGCTGGAATGCGCCAGCTCGACCACCGGGCTGCCGAAGACATAGACATCCTCGGTTAGGGGCTCCCCGGTGAAAGTCAGCACGTCGGCGCGGCGAGCCAGCGCATCGTCGCGCTGATAGCCGCCGCCCGCGGCCAGCAGCCGTCCACCCACCGTCGGTGTCGGATCGGCAGGGTTGTAGCCGAAGCTGGCCGTGTCAGTGGCACCCGCGGGCACCGGGGTGTCGGCCAACCGCCCGTCGGGTTGGAGCCACCAGCTCTGGTCGGCCGCCTCAGGGGCCCAATCCGGAAACTCACGCCAGCCCCCGCCGCCGGTGACATACACCCGAACCGGGCTGGTTCGCGCCGGCTGGTCGCCGCCGGCCAGGTGCGTGTCGAGCCAAGCCAGGGATTCGGCCGTGACGGTGCGTAATCCTTTGGTCAACATCTGGGAGTGCGTCCAGGGTCCGACAGTCAGCGCCACCTCTGTTCCCCGGTCCCGCAAGGTCCTGAACTCGGTCAGCGTCTGGTCCAGGAACAGGTCTTGCCAGCCGCTGAGCAGCAGCACCGGAACCTGGGTTCGTTCCAGGGCCACCGGGTAGCGCAACCGGTCCCAGAACGGGTCATCGGGATCGGAGTGCTCGACCCAGGATTCGTACCACGGAGAGCCGCCGCCCAGCAGCGCCCGGCCAGCCGCCCCCAGCGGCAACGCGGCAGTGGCGCGCCTGACTTTGCGCAGGGCGGTCAGCTGCGCCCACCCGGCCCGGATCCGTGGACGAACCTCCTGGTGGGCCATCATGTGGCTCCAGCCCAAGAAGTCGCTCAGTGAAAACGCCCCGACACCCCACGTCGACTGATACAGATCGTGCATTCCGACGGTGATGACGGCGGCTTTCAATTCCGGCGGTGGGTCGGCCAGCAACGCCCACTGGGTGAAGCCCAGATACGACAAGCCGATGGTGCCGAAGGACCCGGTGAACCACGGCTGGATGCGAAGCCAGGCCACGGTGTCGGCGCCGTCGGCAGCCTCGTTGACCATTGGCTCGAACACGCCGCCGGAGCCGAAGGTGCCGCGAACGCTCTGCAGAATCACCCGGTACCCGCGGGCGGCGTACATCCGGGCGAACACCAGCGAGAACGGGAATTTGCGGCCGTAGGGGCAGCGCACCAGCAGAGTGCCGGCCACCTCGCCGGTCGGCTGATAGTGGTCGGCACGCAGCTGGACCCCGTCGCGCATCGGGATGTGCTCCCGGCGCACGGTGTAGCCGGTGGACGGCGGCGGCAGTCGCCGCAGCGTCCGGTTGACGATGACGTCGGTGAGACGAGGTGACGTGCTGGCCACGCAGTTCAGTACTTGTAGTGCGGAGACAGCTGCTGGGCACGCATCAGGTTCTCGGTGGGGCAGTCCACATCCGGGTTGGAATACACCGGCGAGTAGTACAGCGACTGCTGGATCACCCCGTAGCTGGTCTTGAACGCCACCATGCAGGAGAACCACCACCGGTTGTTCCACTCGGTGGGCTTCATCACCCAGTACTGCGCCGCCCGGTGCCCGTTGATGTCCATCTCGATCGCGTCGGCCGGAATGGATTCGTCGTAGCTGCGCCACACGAACGTCTCGACCGCCATCTGGTAGTTGCCGGCGTCGAATTCGCAGCGCACGCCCTCGACCGGCTTGGGCGGCGTGAACGCCAGCCCCAACTGCGCGATGACGTCGTAGGGGATGTCGTCGCAGGCGTCGAACGGACGCGGGTTGGTGATGTTGACCGCTTTGCTCGACGTAGTCGGCGGAGCCAGCGGAATGGCGGTGGAGCGCAGCTGCACCCCGGATCCGCTGGCGACGTCGTTACTCGGGGGTGTCTGTTGCCAGACCATCACGATGGCCATCGCCAGCGCCCCCAATGCGGTGACCAGTCGCAGTTTGGTGAGCATGACACTCCTCGCTTCCGCCCGGTGTTCTGCCGGGAGTGTACAAGTTGTGGCGTCGGCCACTGGCCGGAAGGCGAGAACACGTTCTAATTTTGTCCACCTACTAGGCTCGAACCTCGTGACCACCCACGATCGCAGGGCCGCTGACGGCCCCACCCTGTGGGCGATCTCTGATCTGCACACCGGCCACCTGGGCAATAAGCCGATCACCGAGGCGCTGCACCCGGTCACCGGTGACGACTGGTTGATCGTCGCCGGTGACGTCGCGGAGCGCACCGACGAGATCCGCTGGGCGCTGGATCTGCTGCGCAAGCGGTTCGCGAAGGTGATCTGGGTGCCCGGCAACCACGAGCTGTGGACCACCAACAAAGACCCGATGCAGATCTTCGGCCGCTCGCGCTACGACTACCTGGTCGACATGTGCGACCAGATGGGCGTGATCACCCCCGAGCACCCCTTCCCGGTCTGGACCGAGCAGGGTGGCCCGGCCACCATCGCGGGAATGTTCCTGCTCTACGACTACACGTTCTTGCCGGCCGGAGCGACGAGCAAAGCCGAAGGTCTGGCCATCGCGCGGCAGAACAACGTGGTGGCCACCGACGAGTTCCTGCTGTCACCGGAGCCCTACGGCACCCGCGACGCATGGTGCCGCGACCGGGTGGCGGTGACCCGCAAGCGTCTGGAAGATCTCGACTGGATGACCCCGACCGTGCTGGTCAACCATTTCCCGATGGTGCGCCAGCCCTGCGACGCACTGTTTTATCCGGAGTTCTCGCTGTGGTGCGGCACCGTCGAGACCGCAGACTGGCACACGCGCTACAACGCGACGTGTTCGGTCTACGGCCACCTGCACATCCCGCGCACCACGTACTACGACGGCGTGCGCTTCGAAGAGGTATCAGTGGGCTATCCGCGGGAATGGCGCCGACGCCAGCCACACCGGTGGCTGCGCCAGATACTGCCCGAGCCGCATTACCCGCCCGGTTACCTCAACGAGTTCGGCGGCCACTTCGCCATCACCGACGAGATGCGCGAGGCCAGTGCGAAGTTCGCCGAACGCCTGCGCCAACGGCAGGCGCGATGAGCAAGTTGCTGGACAGGGTGCTCGAAGGAGCACCTGCGGGTTCGATGGCTTGGGCTGAACGCTACGACGATCCGCCCGGGCTGGCTCCGCTACCTGAGGAAGAGCCGCTGGTTGCCCGTTCGGTTGCCAAGCGCCGCAACGAATTCGTCACCGCGCGCTACTGTGCCCGGCTGGCGTTAGAAGAGCTGGGCCAACCGCCGGTCCCGATCCTCAAGGGGGAGAAGGGCGAGCCTGCGTGGCCCGACGGCGTTGTCGGCAGCCTGACGCACTGCGCGGGCTTCCGCGGCGCGGTGGTAGGTCGCAGCACCGATGTGCGATCAGTGGGGATCGACGCCGAACCACACGACGTGCTGCCCGACGGCGTGCTGAAAGCGGTCACCCTGCCCGCCGAGCGCGTCGAGCTGGCGGCGCTGCCGCAAGACCGGCACTGGGACCGAATCCTGTTCTGCGCCAAAGAGGCCACCTACAAGGCGTGGTTCCCGCTGACCAGGCGGTGGCTGGGGTTCGAGGACGCCCACATCACTTTCGACCTAGACGGAAGCTTCCTCTCTCGCATCTTGATCGACCCCGCGGCGCTGTCCGGCCCTCCGCTAACGGAGCTGCGCGGACGGTGGTCGGTGGCCGGCGGCCTGGTGCTGACGGCGATCGTGCTGTGAGCACGCCCCCGCCGGCCGGTCTGGTGATCGTCGACAAGCCCGCCGGAATCACCAGCCACGATGTCGTTTCGCGGTGCCGCAGGTTCTTCGGGACTCGCAAGGTCGGCCACGCCGGCACCTTGGATCCGATGGCCACCGGGGTGCTGGTGGTCGGCATCGAACGGGCTACCAAGATTCTGGGATTGCTAACCACCTCGCAGAAGTCCTACGCCGCCACCATTCGGTTGGGGCAGACCACCTCGACCGAGGACGCCGAAGGCGAAGTGCTGACGACGACTTCGGCGGCGCACCTCACCGATGACCAGATCGCCGCGGCGATCGCCGGACTGCGCGGTGACATCGCGCAGGTGCCCTCGGCGGTCAGCGCCATCAAGGTCGCCGGCAAGCGGTCCTATCAGTTGGCCCGGGAGGGTCATGCGGTCGAGCTGCCCGCCCGGCCGGTGCGGATCGAGCGTTTCGAGCTGCTGGCGGTACGGCGCCAAGAGGCGTTCGTCGACCTGGACGTCGAGGTGGATTGTTCGGCAGGAACCTACATCCGGGCATTGGCCCGCGACGTGGGCAACGAGCTGGGGGTGGGCGGACACCTGACCGCGTTGCGGCGTACCCGAGCCGGCCACTTCGGGCTGGATCAGGCTCGCACCCTCGACCAGCTGGCGGAGAGTCCACAACTGAGCTACAGCCTGGACGATGCCTGCCTGCAGACCTTTCCACGGCGGGAGCTCACGGTCGACGAGGCACTCGACGTCAGCCACGGCCGGCCGTTAGCGCCGGCGGGCATCGACGGGATCTACGCGGCAACGGATGTCGACGGCCGGGTGATGGCGCTACTGGAAGATTCGGGGAAGCGGACCACGTCGGTGGTCGTCATCCGGCCGGCGACGCTATAAGTTGCATGCCAACAAGAACGTACGTAAACGCATCCCGGTGAAGTTATGCTGACGCGCGAGTTGCGGTTGGGAACTGGTGGAGGTGGCGGGATGGCTGCGAGCGGTAGTGCACCTGCGGTGCGGCGCACCCAGGCAGAGCGCAGTGCCGCGATGCGAACCCGCCTGCTCGACGCCACCATCGAATGCTTGGTGAGCTACGGCTACTCCGGCACCACGACACCGCGCATCGCCGAACTGGCCGGCGTCACCCGGGGCGCCCAGATCCATCATTTCCGGTCGAAAGAAGACCTCGTCGTCGCCGCTGTCGAGCACCTGGCCCAGCAGCGCACTCAGGCCGCCATTCGGGAACTCGGTCAGGTCCGGTCGATTCCGGACCCGGTGGCAACCGCCCTTGACTTCCTCTGGGAGGCCCACCAGGGACCGATGTTCATTGCGACCGTGGAACTCTGGGTCGCCGCCCGCACCGACCGGGTCCTCGCGCAGCACATCGAACGGGTGGAAGCCGTCGTCAACGGGACGTTGGTCGCTGCGATCGCGCAGCTGATGCCCGGGCATCCGGCGCAGAAGGAGATTCGCAACGTCGTCTACACCGCGATGGACGCGCTGCGCGGCATTCTGGTGTCGAACTTCGTCGACGACGATCCGCAGCGCGCCCGGCGGCGCTGGGATCGCGCCTGCGGGCATCTGCGCCAGATTGCGGCCGACACGATCCCCGAGGCGCTATCGGAGCATTGAGCCGAAGCGCCGGAAGCGTTGCCGGATTGAGTTACGGTGCCGTGAAGAGCCCCGTGAGGGCGTCAACGGTGAATGTGGTCGTATTCAAGATGTTTAAGCCAACAAGGCCGAGTCCCATCGAGATCAGCGCCGCGTCGGCAGCGAGTGGGTTACCGATCGCGTCGATAAGGTTGCCGGCTTCGAGGGCGTCCATGAACAGTTGAGCGTTGTAGAGCGGCACACTGGTCAACAACGTCAGTAGTAGATCTGCGGTGGGAAGCAGGGCTGCGTAGTTGGTCGCGATTACCGAGGTGACGGTATTGACGACATGAGTGAGCTCAGATACGAAATCGCTGGGGCCAGAGGGCATCGAAGGTAGATCTGCCGTAACCAGTGTCGCCGGGTCCGGCATGGACAGCGATCCGAGATCGCTCACAAACTGCTGGAATCCTTGCTCGGCTCCACGCGCCAGGTCATCGAGGACCGTGAGTAAGTCAACGTTCGGGAACAGTCCGACCGGGGTGGGCACGTCGGCGTAGGTGGTCGGAGCAAATGGATCGTCATAGCCCAAGTCGACAATGACTTTTAGGGCCGGCTGGACCAGATCCGCCAACGGGTCACCGAGAATGGGGATCGACCGCAGGGGTTCCAGCAGCGGCAGATTCTCCGTCGGGATCATGTAGTAGGTGGTGGCACCGTCGTATCCGGGCGATGTCGCCAATTGTGTGGCGTCAGCGATTTGTTCGGGCGTGAGAGAGGGATACATGCCGTGTCCGTACAAGACGCCCATGAGTGCGTTGAGGACCGCCGGCAGATTGAGCGGGTATTTCGGGAAGTCGGCGTAGCCGTCGTACTGGATCGTGTAGATATCGGTCGAGTAGGGGGTGTCGGACGGTGTAGCGCCGCTCAATGTCGCACCGATGCTCGGGGCGGTGAAACCGACGAGGCGCTCGAAGAACCCGCCGTTGGGATTGCTGGGGTCACCGATCAGCACGAAGTGCAGGTCGTCGGGCCTCGGTTGCTCCTCGGTCGGCAGTGCGGCAAGTTTTTGCATTTCCAGACTGGCGATCACGGCGCTCTGCGAGTAGCCCAGGACGACGAGGCGGTTCCCCTCGCCAACCTGCTGCATGATCGTGTCATGGAGGATCTGCACGCCTTGGTTTAGCGACTGGTCGAGAGTCAAGCTCTTGGTGCCGGTCAGCGGGTACAAATTCTCGGGAGTGAACAGGCCTTGTGCCTGGTCCGCGGTGAACTCCGGGAAGTTGGATGTGATGTATTTGGTGGTGACATCGGCGATGTAGTCGGGGCTTGGGTTTGGTACCTGAATTCCGGTGCCGCCCATGACTAATGCGGTGTCGTCGGCAAGCAGCCATGCTGGCGCCGTTGAACTTTTCATCCCGGGCGCGGGGGAGTAAGCGATCGCCGAGGCCGTCGCCATCAGAGCAGCTGCGGCGATCGGCCAGGGCGCAGCGCTCCACGAGCCGAAGTTGCGACCTGCCATGGCGACCTCCGCGGAGTCGACGTAAGCGCGTTCAGCGATGAACGATGAGGCGATGCTCAGCATGCCCTTAGCTATCCCTCAAGTCCATACGGTCCGCCATCTGCCAGGATTAGTCAAGATACAATCCAGCCTGTATGTTTTTGGGTGACGGAACTGGGCGCGGCCCAGGGGTAGTAACACGACAGGAGCGTGATGGCGAACAAGGTGTATGTGATCGGCGTCGGGATGACGAAGTTCGAGAAGCCGGGCCGGCGACTGAACGACGACGGATCGGCGTGGGACTACCCGGACATGGCCCGGGAATCCGGTACCAAGGCGCTGGCCGATGCCGGGATCGACTACCGCGAGGTGCAGCAGGGCTACGTCGGCTACGTCTATGGCGAGTCCACCTCCGGGCAGCGGGCACTGTACGAATTGGGACTGACCGGGATCCCGGTCGTCAACGTCAACAACAACTGTTCGACGGGCTCGACCGCGCTATACCTTGCCGCCCAGGCGATTCGGGGCGGGCTGGCCGACTGTACCATCGCGCTGGGCTTCGAGAAGATGAAGCCCGGCTCGCTGGAGTCCACCTACGATGACCGCGCCCAGCCGATGGAAAAGCATGTGCTCGCCCTCGCCGAGATCTCTGAGGTGCTGTTCCCGGTGGCGCCGTGGATGTTCGGCGCTGCCGGCCGCGAACACATCAAGCAACACGGCTCCACCGCCGAGCATTTCGCCAAGATCGGCTACAAGAACCACAAGCATTCGGTCAACAACCCCTACGCCCAGTTCCAGGACGAATACACCCTCGAGGACATCCTCGGCTCGCGAATGATCTACGACCCGCTGACCAAGCTGCAGTGCTCGCCGACCTCGGACGGCTCCGGGGCGGCGATCCTGGCCAGCGAGGCGTTCGTCGACAGGCACGGGCTGGCCGGGCGGGCCGTCGAAATCGTTGGACAAGCGATGACCACCGACTTCGGCTCGACCTTCGACGGCTCCGCCAAGAACCTGATCGGCTACGACATGAATGTGCAAGCCGCGCAACGTGTCTACCAGCAGTCCGGCCTGGGTCCGGAAGACTTCCAGGTGATCGAGCTGCACGACTGCTTCTCGGCCAACGAGCTGCTGCTCTACGAAGCCCTGGGACTGTGCGCCGAGGGCGACGCGCCCAGGCTGATCGACGACGGCGACACCACCTACGGCGGGCGCTGGGTGGTCAACCCGTCCGGCGGCCTGATCTCCAAGGGACATCCGCTGGGGGCCACCGGGTTGGCGCAGTGCTCCGAACTGACCTGGCAGCTCCGCGGTGACGCCGACAAGCGTCAGGTGCCGGGTGTCACCGCCGCTCTGCAACACAACATCGGGCTCGGCGGCGCCGCCGTGGTCACCGCCTACCAGCGCGCCGAGCGCTAAACCACCGCTAACCAAGGAGAACACATCATGGGACACATCGAAGCCACCAAAAGCCTTGCCGTCAGCCCGAATGCACTGTGGGACACCATCAGCGATCTGTCCAGCTGGGACAAGTGGTTCACCATCCACGAGAAGTGGCTCACCGAGCCGCCGGCCGCGCTGGCGCCGGGGTCGACGTTGACGGCCAAGATCGTCATGCTCGGGATGGCGAACAAGATCGAATGGACCGTCGAGAAGGTCGATGCCCCCACCAGCCTGACGCTCTCGGGTACCGGCATGGCGGGCGTGAAGTGCCGCTTCGACTTCACAGTCACGCCCGACGGTGACGGCTCCCAATTCAGCGTGGCCGGCGACTTCGAGGGCGCGCTGATCAAGGGCGCGCTGGGCAAGGCGGTGGAGAAGGACGGCGCCAAGCAACTCGACAAGACCCTCGCCCAGCTCGAGGCGCTGGCCTCCACGGCGGCCTGAGGTGAGCGACAATCTGGCATTCGACGATGCCGGGCTGGACAAGTGGAGCGACGAGGACCGCTTCGAAGTCACCCGCGAGCGAATCGTCGAGTACGCCGAAGCGACCAACGACCCGATCGCCGCGCACCGCAGCGGCGACCTCGCACCGCCGGTATTTGCCATCGTGCCGGTGTTCGAGTCACTGCTGGTTCCCGCTGTCGAGGTGGCACCGGTCGAACTGATCCCGCGCGTCGTGCACGGCGAGCAGGACTTCTGGTTCCACCGGCCGATCCGCCCGGGGGACAAGCTGGTGTCCCGCGGCAAGATGATCGGCTACGAGGGGCTGGAGAAGGGCACCCGGGCAGCGATTCTGCTCGAATGTCGTACCGAGGAAGGCGAGCTCGTCAACGAGCAATACGTGACGTGTTTCTTCCGCGGACACAACGCCGGCAAGAAGATCGGGGAGTTGAGCCCCGAGCACAAGTTCGATGACGTGCTGCGCGAGCAGGCGTCGGTGGCCAAGGTCATCCAGCACATCGACCACGACCAGACGTTCCGCTACGGGCCGGCCGCGGGTGACCCGATGCCGATCCACCTGGACGAGGAGGTCGCCCGTGACGCCGGACTGCCAGGGATCATCGCCCACGGCCTGTGCACCATGGCTTTCGCCTCGTGGGCGGTGCTGACCGAAGTCGGCGGTTCGGATGTGAACCGGCTCAAGCGACTTGCGGTGCGGTTCTCCAAGATGGTGTTGCCCGGCGATGACCTGGAGACCCGGATCTGGACCAGCGGTCGCGGCGACGGGGCCACGACGTACGCATTCGAGACCGCGCGCGTAGGCGCCGGCGAAATGGCGATCACCGACGGCTTGGCCGTCATCGCCGACTGAGACAACAAGGAGTCATACATGGGTGCATTGGAAGGCCGGGTCGCGGTGATCACCGGCGCCGGACGCGGTATTGGGCGCGAACACGCCCTACTCTTCGCGGCCGAAGGTGCCGCCGTGGTGGTCAACGACCTGGGTGGAAGCAACGCCGGCGAGGGCTCCGACACCACCACCGCGCAGCAGGTGGTCGACGAGATCGTGGCGGCCGGCGGGCGTGCGGTGGCCAACACCGACAGCGTCTCCGACTGGAACGCCGCGAAAAATCTTGTCCAGCAGGCTATCGACGAGTTCGGCCGGCTGGACGTGCTGGTCAACAACGCCGGAATCCTGCGGGACGCGTTCATCCCCGGCATGGAGGAGTCGCAGTGGGACGCGGTGATCAACGTGCACCTCAAGGGACACTTCGCGATGCTGCACCATGCCGCGGCCTACTGGAAGGCACAGAGCAAGGGCGGGGATCAGCCCAACGCGGCGGTGATCAACACTGCGTCGGGTTCCGGGGTGACGCTGCCCAATGCGGGTCAGGCGAACTACGGAGCGGCTAAGGCCGGGATCGCCGCACTGACCCTGATCGCCGCCGAGGAGTTGGACCGCTACGGAGTACGGGTCAACGCGATCGCCCCGATCGCCCGCACTCGACTCACCCTGGCGACCCCCGGCATGGGCGCACTGATGGCCGAACCGGAGGACGGGGAGGTCGACCTGTTCAGCCCGGCCAACATCTCGCCGCTGGTGGCCTACCTGGCCAGCGAAAAATGCACGGTCACCGGCACCGTCTACGCGGTGCAGGGCGGCGCCATCTCCCGACTGGCCGGCTGGCATGACACCGAGACCATCGAGACCGACGGTCTTTGGTACATCGACGACATCGCTGCGAGGTTGCCATGATCGAATGGTCCGACACCGACGAACTCATCCGGCAAAGCGTTCGGGAATTCATCGATCGGGAGGTTCGGCCGAACCTCGACGCATTGGAGAGCGGTGAACTGCCGCCGTACCCGATCCTGCGGAAGCTGTTCGCGGACTTCGGCATCGACGTGCTGGCCGCAGAAGCCATCAAGAGTCGACTGGAAAAGGCGCACGCGAAGCAGAACGCCGAAACCGGGGCCGTGCCGGCCGCATCATCGTCGGGCGGCGGCCTGGGCGATTTGGGTGCACAGGCCTCGATGGGGCTGATCCTGGTCAGCGAACTCGCCGGGGTCAGCTTGGGATTGGTCGCCGCGGTCGGTGTCAGTCTCGGACTGGGAGCCGCCACGATCATGTCGCGCGGCACCCTGGCGCAGCAGGAGCGCTGGTTGCCGGAGCTGGTCACCCTGGAAAAGATCGCCGCGTGGGCCATCACCGAGCCGGATGCGGGCTCCGATGCGTTCGGCGGGATGAAGACGTATGTCCGGCGTGACGGCGACGACTACATCCTCAACGGACAGAAGACGTTCATCACCAACGGTCCCTACGCCGACACCCTCATCGTGTACGCCAAGCTGGATGAACAGGACGGCGCGGATCCGCGCACCCGCAAGGTGCTCACCTTCGTCCTCGACGCCGGCATGCCCGGCCTGACCCAGGGCAAGCCGTTCAAGAAGATGGGCATGCACTCCTCGCCGACCGGTGAGTTGTTCTTCGACGACGTGCGACTGGGGCGCGACCGGCTACTGGGCGAAACCGAAGAGCACACCGGCGGCGACGGGCGCGACAGTGCCCGAGCCAACTTCGTCGCCGAACGTGTCGGGGTTGCCGCGCTGGCGCTCGGGATCATCAACGAGTGCCATCGCCTCTGCGTCGACTACGCCAAGAACCGCACCCTGTGGGGCCAGAACATCGGCCAGTTCCAGCTGATCCAACTCAAGCTGGCCAAGATGGAGGTGGCCCGAATCAACGTGCAGAACATGGTGTTCCAGACGCTGGAGAAAGCCAAGCACGGCAAGATCCCGACGCTGGCCGAGGCGTCGGCGATCAAGCTGTACTCCTCGGAGGCGGCCACCGACGTCGCGATGGAGGCGGTGCAACTGTTCGGCGGCAACGGCTACATGACCGAGTACCGGGTCGAACAGCTGGCCCGGGATGCCAAATCGCTGATGATTTACGCCGGCAGCAACGAGGTTCAGGTCACCCACATCGCCAAGGGCCTGCTGGCTTAGATGAGAGTTACTACCCCACTCACGGCGACCGCGATAGTCGATCGACTAACCGCTAACTCGCCCGCACGGGTTACCATCGGTGCCGCCATCCGGCTGGTAGTAGCCAACCCGCGGTTGATCACGCTGATGCGGCCGATCATCAACAAAGCGATCGTCCGCTTCGCCCCGGTTGTGGCCGGCGCCACGGTCGAACCCGTCGAGGCACCGCTGGAAGGTGAGTGGGTCCGTGCGCCTGCGGTCCGGGACAGCTCGGGCATCGTGCTGGTCCTACACGGCAGCGGGTATCTGATCTGCTCACCGCGCACGCATCGCGGGTTTGCGTCGTACCTGTCCCAGTTCTCCGGGTTGCCGGCTCTGGTCATCGGCTACCCACTGGCGCCCGAGCGGACGTTTCCCGCCGCCGAAGATGCGGCGCTGGCCGCCTATCGGTGGCTGCTGGCTCGGGGCTACGACCCGCGGAAGGTGGTGATTGCCGGTGATTCGGCCGGTGGACACCTCGCGGTTGCGGTGGCCCTGCGGGCGAAGGCCGAGGGATTGCCGATGCCGGCTGCTCTGGCTTTGTGGGGACCGCTGATCGATCCGTCCTACCGGGCGCCAATCGCCGATCGTCGGGTGCGTCGTCAGCCCTTCGACCCCCGGGCCGCCGCCCGCGCCCTGGCGCTTTATGTGGGCGATTCGGATATCGAGGATCCGCGGCTGTGTCTGCTGAACGCAGGACTAGCTGGCCTACCGCCTATTCAACTGCACTACGGCACAAGGGAAGTCATGCGTGCCGATGCGGAAATGTTCGCGGCGCGGGTGACCGCATCGGGAGGCCACTGCGAGCAGCTGGTGTGGCCCGGACTCGCGCACGCCTATTGGATGGATCCGCGAAACCGGGACGGCAGCTCAGACAGCTTGAGGATCGCCGGTGAATTTCTTCGTGCCGCAGTGGCCCAACCCTACCGACCCATGGTGAAGGAGTGAAAACGTCATGACCCAGCTCTTGCGGCGAATCCGCGACGCCGCGGCAGCGGCCATCGTCCTGCAACGTCGAGGTCTGGTCGACGTGCGCCGGCCCGATGAAGCTGTCCGCGCGTCGTTGGGGATCCGTAGATACGGGTCATTCGGTGGTCTGGTTGGGCATGCCGCGGCCCGATTCGGCAGAGCACCCGCCCTCACCGACGAGGCCGGCACCGTGAGCTTCCGTGACCTCGAACGTACGTCGAATTCTCTGGCTCGAGGTCTGGCTGCCAACGGAATTGGTGCGGGCTCGGTGGTCGGCGTCCTCGAGCGCAACCACCGCGGACTGCTGTTGGCGTTGGCGGCCGCGGGCAAAGTAGGCGCCCGAGTAGTCCTGCTCAACACCGGATTTGCCGCTCCGCAGCTGGCCGAGGTGTGCGCCCGGGAGAACGTCTCGGCGGTCGTCGCCGATGACGAGTTCAGCGCACTACTCGATGCGCTGCCGACGGATATTCAACGCATCGTCGGCTGGACAGACGCCCCAACACCGCATCGGACGCTCGAGTCGCTCGCCGACGGTCACTCTACGGGGCCGTTGCCTGCGCCGCATAGCGTCGGCGGCATGGTGTTGTTGACCAGCGGCACCACCGGGACTCCGAAGGGAGCGCCGCGAAACAAGGTGAATCCACTGCAATCCGCTCAGCTGCTCGACCGCATCCCGTGGCCGGCTGGTGGCACCTACTGCGTGGCGGCGCCGATGTTCCACGCCACTGGTCTGGCAACCTGCTCGCTGGGTCTCGTCCTAGGCAACCGCGTTGTGTTGGCGCGCCGATTCAAGCCCGAGGCCGTGCTGGTGTCGATCGAGCGCTACCGGGCCACCACGCTGATTCTGGTACCCACCATGCTGCAACGCATCCTGGACTTGGGCCCAGATGTGCTGGCTCGCTATGACACTTCGTCACTACGGGTGGTGTTCGCGGCGGGATCGGCGCTTTCTTCAGATTTGTGTCGTCGCACCGCCGACGCCTTCGGTGATGTGTTGTACAACCTGTACGGGTCCACCGAAGTGGCGGTCGCGGCCGTGGCGACGCCGAGCGAATTGCGCCGGGCGCCGGGCACTGTAGGTCGTCCGCCGGTCGGTTGTACCCTGGCAGCCTATGACGATCAGCGCCGAAAGATCACCGAACCTGGTTGCACCGGAACCTTTTTCGTCTCTAGCGGGCTGAGTTTCTCCGGCTACACCGACGGCGGGCACAAAGAGTCCGTGGATGGACTGCTGTCGTCGGGCGACATCGGTCACTTCAACGAGGAAGGTCTGTGGTTTGTCGACGGCCGCGACGACGACATGATCGTCTCGGGCGGGGAGAATGTCTTTCCGCTGGAGGTCGAGAACCTGCTGGCCGACCGCGCCGATGTGCGGCAGGCAGCCGTCATCGGCGTCGACGATTCCGAATTCGGAAAACGTCTGCGTGCCTTCGTCGTACCGGGTCCGGCGAGCAAGCGGGATGCCGATGAGATCAGGGCTTACGTGAAAGCCAATCTGGCCCGCCACAAGGTGCCTCGTGACGTGGTGTTCGTCGAGGAGTTGCCCCACAACGCGACCGGCAAGCTCCTGCGTAAGCAGTTGGAGGACAAATGCTGAAGCAAGGCCCGCTGACGGGCGTCCGGGTCATCGAACTCGCCGGGCTGGCGCCGGTGCCGTTTGTCGGGATGATGCTAGCCGACCCGGGCGCCGATGTGGTGCGGATCGACAGCAGCACCCGCTATTCGGCTCCGGCGGGGCCGTTAGACCGCGGGAAATCCTGCGTCGATGTGAACTTTGAAGGAGCCCGCCGGACGCCAGCTTCTGCTCGAGCTGGTAGCCAAAGCCGATGTCTTCGTTGAAGGTTCCCGCCCCGGGGTGACCCGAGCGTCTCGGGATCGGGCCGGACGAACTTCTCGGTCTCAACCCGAGGGTGATCTACGGCCGGCTGACCGGCTGGGGCCAGGACGGCCCGTTGGCGCCCCGGGTCGGCCACGATATCAACTACATCGGCCTGGCCGGGGTACTCGACATCGTCGGACGGGAAGGTGGGAGCCCGGTACCGCCGGCCAACCTGGTTGGCGATTTCGCCGGTGGGGGAATGCGGAATTCTGGCCGCACTGTTCGAGCGGGAACACTCGGGTGCTGGTCAGGTAATCGACGCGGCGATGATCGACGGCGCCAGCCTGCTGATGACCTTCATTCACGGCCTTTACGACGCGCAAGTCTGGAATCCAGAGCGTGGCACCAACATGGTCGACGGTGGCGCCGCCTACTACGACACCTACCAGACCGCGGACGGCAAGTATCTGGCAGTCGGCGCGGTGGAGCCGGAGTTCTTTGCGGCACTGACCACGGTATTGGAACTCGACGACGTCGATATCGACTTTCAGTTGGATCGTGCCTCGTGGCCGCAGTGGCGGAAAGTCCTCGGCGAGAAGTTTCGGGAGAAGACCCGCGACGAATGGGAGGCGATCTTCGCCGATGCGGACGCCTGCGTATCGCCGGTGCTGACACCGTGGGAGGGTCCGACCATGACACCCATTTTCAATCAGATCGGCCCGGTTGCAACTTCCTGCGAGCGGGATTCCTGGCGTCCCACCCGGTTCGCCTGCCGGATCGCCGCGCGCAACCCGGCGCTGCGGGCCAGCAGCGGCTCGGCGAGTGCGATGGTCGTTCGCAAGGCCAGCAGCACCGGGAGATAGCGGGGCGCGGAAACCCACCGGGCGCGGGCCTTGATGCCGGCCACGATGGCCCGGGCGGCCTCTTCGACCGGCGCGGGTTCCCGAAACCACTTGGGCAGGGGCGCGAGAACCGCTTCCAGTCCACTTCCACCGAGCAGGTCGTTTCGCACCATCCCGGTATCGATCAGGCCGAAGTAGGCGACGCCGGCGGTGGCACCGGTATCGGTGAGTTCCATGCGCAGGGAGCGGCCCAGCGCCTCGGCGCCCGCTTTGCTCACGCCATAGGCCGCGATGGTCGGAGTGGGAATGGCTGCCGCCGCCGAGGCGATCACGAGCACGTAGCCGTGTCGTTGGACCACCGATGGCAGCGCGGCGCGGACCGTGCGCGCCGCCCCCAGGACGTTCACCTCGATCACCTGCTCGAACGCGTCAGCGCCCATGGCAGCGAATGTCGCTACCGGCCCGACGATTCCGGCGTTGGCCACCACCACGTCGATGCCGCCGAAATGGTTGAGGATGAGCGACATCGTACGGTCCACGGCAGCGGCGTCACAGACATCGGCGACGAACGCGGCTGCCGGCTCGCCCAGCGATGCCGCAACGCGCTGAACCGACACGTCGTCGCGGTCGATGAGTGCCACTCGGGCGCCCTCGGCGACCAGCTGCCGGGCGGTGGCCTCACCGATACCTGCTGCAGCGCCGGTGATCACGACCACCTTGCCGGTGAGATTCCCGCGGCGCGTGAGGCTCAGACGTCCACATTTCATCGCTCAATCCTATGAACCGGCTACGCTGCCCGGAATGCGTGAACCGGACATGGATTTGATAGCTTCGGACGCATGACCAGTGCTACGGCGAACTGGGATTTTCCGCGGTCCGGGGTCGCGAGTCGTCAACTGCTCGACACCGCCGAAGCCCACGGCATCGAGGCCGCAACGATTCTGGCGGGGACGGGTCTTACTGTGGCGCAGCTGGCCGACCCTGCTGCCGAGGTTCAGGCCCACCAAGAGCTGGCGATCGTGCGCAACCTGCTTCGCCACGTCGACGATCCGACGGGCCTGGGGATCGAAACCGGACAGCGATACAGCCTGGCCAGCACCGGAATTCTCGGGTACGCGTTTCTCACCAGCCCCACTGTCCGGGACGCCGTCACTATCGCGCGCCGATTCGCTACCTTGAGCTCGATTTTCCTGGACGTCTCCATATCGGAATCCGAAGCGGAACTGGCCATAGTGTTTGATGCCAGCCAGATCCCGCCTGACGTACGCCGGTTTCTGTTGGAGCGCGACCTGGCGGCCATCGCACGTGTCGCTCCGTTTCTGGTCGGTGTGAAGAACTCTGCTGCGCAGGTGAAGCTCGAACTGCAGGAAGCTGATTTCCCGGTCGAACTGCTGGCGGCCACCGGACTCTCGTTTGTCGCCGAGGATGGCGCCCCGCGCACCGCGATCACCATCCCTCGTGAGCTGCTGAACCAGCCGATGGCTGCGGCGGACCGGGAAACTGCGGCGATCTGCGTCGCCCAATGCGAGGAGCTACTCGAACGACGCCGTCACCGTAGCGGATTTTCCGCACAGCTACGGGCCCGCCTGCTCCAGGATCCGGCGCAGATCCCGTCGATGGCCGCTATTGCCCGCGAGTTTGCGGTGACCGAAAGGACGGTGCATCGGCGGCTCGCTGCGGAGGGCAGCACCTTTCGTGCGTTGGTGGACGAGGTCCGCGAAGCCCTTGCCGTCGAATTGTTAGGCAATGGACTCACAGTCGAAGAGGTAGCCCGTCGACTGGGTTACTCCGAGACCGCGGCGTTCAGCCATGCGTTCACGCGGTGGCGGGGGCATCCGCCGAGTCGACTGCACCGCCGATAGCTCGCGTGAGGACGTCCGGTTCTATCAAATGTGCGACCGGTTTGCGCATTCCGCCGGGACCCTGCCCCGAATAGCGTTCGGGGCATGACAGCGAAGTCGCATCAGGGACTGCGCGGCAAGGTCGTCGCTATCACCGGTGCAGCCAACGGGATTGGTGCCGCGACCGCCCGGCAATTGACCCTCGCGGGAGCGCGGGTGGCGCTGCTCGACTGCGACGAGGTCGCGCTGATGCGGCTGGCTGCGGAGTTGGGCGACGCCGCCGCCGGCTTCGTCGCTGACGTGACCGACCCCGATTCCATCGATTCCGCGGTACGGGCCACCGCCGCGTGCTTCGGGGGAATCGACGCGGTGGTCGCCAATGCCGGCATAGCTGGGCCGGTTGCCACGGTATCGAGCGTCGAGCCAGCCGATCTCGAACAGATCGTGCAGGTCAATCTGCTCGGCGTGTTTCGCACGGTTCGGGCCGCGCTGCCCTATGTCACCGAACGCCGCGGGTACGTCCTGCTGGTCTCCTCGATCATGGCACTGATTCCCAGCCCGACCGTGGCGGGCTACGCCGCGACCAAAGCGGGCGTCGAGGCATTCGGGCGGGCGTTGCGGGTCGAGCTTGCCGAACAGGGCGTAAGGGTCGGCGTCGCCTACTTCGGGTTGATCGATACCGGTATGGTGCGCGACATCGTGTCGAGTACGGGCTTCGGCGGTGTGCTGGCCACGTTGCCCCGATTCCTCAGCAGACCCGCACCGGTGACCGCCGCTGCCGCGGTGCTGGTCTCCGGTATTGCGCGCCGTGCCAACCGGGTATTCGCGCCCGGCTACGTACGCCTGCTACTGGACCTGCGCACCATGCTGGCGCTGGGCGATCCGCTGATCGCACGACATCGCTTCCTGGCCAACGTTATTCGGGCCGCAAACGGAGGAATTGATACCGAGGTGTCGTCATGACCGGCCGTGATCGGATGCCGTCGGTGGCGATCATCGGTGCCGGCATGTCCGGATGTGTATGGCGATCAAGCTGCGCCAGGCGGGAATCACCGACGTCACGCTCTACGAGAAGGGATCCGAGGTCGGTGGCACCTGGCGTGACAATACCTATCCGGGGCTGAACTGCGACGTCGCGTCCCGGTTCTACCAGTACACCTTTGCCCCCAATCCGACGTGGAGCCATTTCTTCTCCCCGGGAGCCGAGATTCAGGCCTATTTCACCAAGGTCGCCGACGATTACGGCTTGCGTCAACACATCCGGTTTGAGTCCGAGGTCGTCGAAGCCACCTTTTCCGCGCACAGGTGGCGGATCCGGACCGCTGCCGGCGAACAGCAGGAGGTCGACTTCCTGATCTCGGCGGCCGGGGTACTGCGCGAACCGCGGTACCCGGGCATCAAAGGGCTCGACGACTTCGGCGGTACAGTAATGCATTCGGCGCGTTGGGACCACTCCGTGGAGACGACCGGCAAACGCGTTGCGGTGATCGGCACCGGCTCGACCGGCGTGCAGATCGTGTGCGGGCTCGCGCCGACAGTCCAGCGGTTGGAACTGTTCCAGCGCAGCGCGCAGTGGGTGGTGCCGTTCCCGAACCGGCCCTACTCGAAGGCGGCGAACCCGCTTCGGAGGCGGCTGCCGGTGTTGGGGCGCCTCGCCTACCTCACCTATCGATGGATCTACGAACTGCTGTTGCATGCCATGGTGCGTCCGGGGTGGCAGCGCTCTCTGTTGAGCGGCCTCTGCTGGGCCAATCTGGGCACAGTGGGTGACGCGGAACTGCGGCGCAAGCTCACTCCCGACTATCAACCGATGTGTCGACGGCTGGTCCTCTCGGCCGGCTTCTACCGGGCGATGCAACGCGACAACGTGGACCTGGTGATCGACGCCATCGATCATGTCGAACCGCGTGGGATCGTCACCGCTGACGGTGTGCTGCACGAGGTGGACATGATCGCGCTGGCTACCGGCTTCGACGCGCACGCCTACATGCGGCCGATGCGGTTGATCGGGCGCGACGGCATCACCATTGACGAGGCGTGGAGCGACGGCCCGCGGGCCCACCTGACGGTGGCAATACCGGGTTTTCCGAACATGTTCATGCTGATGGGCCCGCACAGCCCGGTAGGCAACTACTCGCTGATCGCGGTCGCCGAGACGCAGGCCGACCACATTCTCGCTTGGATCGACCAATGGCGATACGGGCAGTTCGATTCGGTCGCACCCACCCAAGCCGCGACCGACGAATTCTATGCCCGGATGCGTGAGGCGATGCCGGGAACCGTGTGGACGACCGGTTGTACCAGTTGGTATTTGGGTGCCGATGGCTTGCCCGAACTGTGGCCGTGGACCCCTGCCCACTACCGCGCTCGACTGAGCGAATCACCCGTGCTGGCCGACTTCGACCTGTGGTCGGTGGAGGCCGCTCACGTGAAAGGGACGAGACGCTGATGTCGATGTATCTTCCGCCACCGATCCTGCGGGCGGCGGCACGCGCGTTGGCGCGTACCACGTTCCTGCCGTTAGCGCCCTGGCGATTCCAGCGTCGGATGCTGGACCTGACGTTCGCCTGGCCGGGCGCACCGCGCGGGCTGGCCGTCCATGCAACCGAACTCGTTGGCGTGCCGGCTGAGATGCTTTCCCCGGAACACCCCGATGCCCGAGTGCTGCTGTACCTGCACGGCGGCGGCTACACCGTCGGGTCTCCCCGCAGCCATCGCGCGCTGGCCGGACGGCTCGCCCTCGCCCTGAACGCCGCCACCTACGTTCCCGACTACCGGCTGGCCCCGGAGCACCGGTTCCCGGCGGCGTTCGACGATTCGTTCGCGGCCTACCAGGCGCTGCTGAACGGGGGTTGGCAAGGGGAGCAGATCTTCGTCGCCGGAGACTCGGCAGGCGGGGGATTGTCGCTGGCCCTCGGGGTTGCCGCGGTACAGCGTGGATTGCCAACACCGGCCTCGATCGGTTTGCTTTGCCCAGGAATCGATATGACACCGGACGCGAGGGCACGTTTGCCGCGGGGCCGCCGCGATCCGGTATTGACCCATCGCTTGCTGGAACGGTTCTGCGACGCCTATGTGGATCCCGAGGATCGGGCGCGCCCGGCGGTGTCGCCGCTGCTGGCCGATCTGGCTGGGTTACCGCCACTGGTGGTGGACGCCGCCGGCAACGACATGCTCAGCGGCCAGGCTCGGCGGCTCGCGGACAAGGCTCGGCAGGCCGGTGTCGCGGTGCACCACCGCGAGCATTCGGGCATGCCGCACGGCTTCCACTCCGGCGCCGGGCTTCTCACGCAGGCGGATCGTGCGCTCGACGACGTGGCGGCGGCCTTGCTGGCGCTATCCGCAAACAGCCGAAGGAGAACAGGATGAAACGCACACCAGCGCCGAAAGTTGTCGCTGTCACCGGCGCCGCCCGCGGCATCGGTCTCGCCACGGCGCAGGCATTTGCTGCTCGGGGCGCCAGCGTCGCAATCGGCGACCTCGATCTCGACCTCGCAAAGCAGTCAGCGGCCAGGTTGCCCGGTGCCGCGATCGCGCTGCCGCTCGACGTGACGGATCCGGACTCGTTCGCCGCGTTCCTCGGCGACGCCGACGCTCAACTCGGACCGATCGACGTGCTGGTGAACAACGCCGGCGTGATGCTCACCGGCGATTTCCTCGACGAGAAACACACCACCGCCGAAAAGATGATCGCGATCAACCTGGGCGGTGTCATCACCGGCGCGCAACTGGCGGCCAGGATGTTCATGAAGCGGGGCGGCGGCCACATCGTCAACGTCGCGTCGATGGCGGGCGCCGCGGGATTCCCCGGTGTCGCAACGTATTGCGGCACCAAGTTCGGCGTCGTTGGGTTTACCCTGGCGCTGCGGGAAGAACTGGCGCCCAACGGTGTCCGGGTTTCAGCGGTGCTACCCGGGATTGTGCACACCGAACTGTCGGCGGGATTGCGGCTCTCGCCGATCATCGAGAGATTCGGGTCGGTGGAGCCGGAGGACATCGCGCATGCCGTCGTGCGTACCGTGCAGCGCGACAGGGCGCTGACGTACGCGCCCGGGAGGCTCGGGCTTGCGCTGCGCACCGCCAACGCGATTCCGGAACGGTCACGCCGGGCGCTGCACAGATGGCTGCACACCGAACGGCTCTACTTGAATGTCGACCAGGCCACCCGCGATGCCTATCATGCCCGGGCCAACGGCGCCGACGACGCAGGCTGACCCCAAGCTGTCTGTAAGTGTCAAATCATTGTCTGGTTGGTGCATTCCGGCCGGGCGCTACCGGCCTTAGCGTCGAATACATGCCTACTGACCTGCTGCATCCTGGCCCCAAGGCGATCGCCGGTGCCGCCCGCACTGCGATTTCCGACTTGGGACGGCCCATCGCCGTCGGTGTCTACCGCGACCTACGGCGTCCGCGCGCGCGATCCGCGCCGCGTTCGGTGCCGCGCACCACGTTCGACCCGACCTTGCCGGACAGCATCGCCAATCCCTATCCGGATTTCGAGCGCATTCGCGATCACCCGGTGGTGGTCAACGAAAGGCTCGGGGTGTGGATGCTCGGGCGCTATCGCGACGTTCACGCCGCAGCCCGCGACAACGAGATCTTCTCGTCTTCGCACGGGATCGTGCTGCGCTCCACGCCAGGCCCCTCGATCATCACCACTGATCCGCCGGACCACGAGCGGCTGCGGCGGATCACCCAGCCCATGTTCAGCAAGAAGTCAATCGCGTCCTTCACCGACGACATCAGGGAACTGGCCGCGGACGGTGTGAACCAACTCAACTGCGGCGAGGTAGTTGACATGGTTCCGGCGTTGACCATTCCGTTGCCGGTCAATGTGATCGCCCGGATTCTCGGGGTGCCCCGCGATGAGTGGGCGCAGTTTCGGGCCGTCTCCGATCGGTGGGCGCAGATATTCAGCCCCAGAACGGTTCCCGAGGTTGTACGCCTCGCCTCTACCGGTTTCACGGCCTACGCTCAATACCGAAGTTTCGTCGCGGCCGAACTCAGACGCCGTGCCGGAAGCGTGGGCACCGAGTTGCTGGATCGGCTGCGGTCGGCGGTCGATGCCGGAGAGATCTCTGATCAAGAAGCGTTCTACTACGCCTTGGTCGTGCTCGTCGCCGGCAATGAGACCACCACCAACCTGTTGGGCATGCTGTTGATCCGGCTCGCACAAGACGCCGAACTCTTCGCCGAGTTGCGCGCGGACCGCAGCTTGTTGGCCGCGGCGGTGGAGGAAACAGCCCGCTGGGGCTCGCCGGTGCAGTGGGTGACCAGGACGACGACCTCGGGCTGCGAGATCGGCGGAACCGTCATACCAGGCGGTGCCAGGGTGGTCCTGTTCTACGCATCGGCCAACCGCGACCCCCGCAAGTTCACCGACCCGAACCGATTCGACATCCATCGCGCGACCGGGGCCCACCTCGGTTTCGGGCACGGCATCCACTTCTGTCTCGGAGCGCACCTTGCCCGGTTGGAAGTGGTGACCGCCATCGACTACCTGCTCGATGAGGTCGATGCGCTGGAGCTGGCCGGACCGGTGCGGTGGGGGACAACGCCATCGCTGCAGGGGCCGGTGTCGGTGCCGCTGCGGGTCCGGCCGGTCCAGGTGGGGCTCAGGCGTACAGCGTCTCGAACTGCTTGATAGAGCGCTCGATGTCGCCTTTGACTGCGCGGGCGGCGGTGGCCCCGATCGGGCCAAACAGCGGTCGGCCTCCCAGATCCATCCGCAGGGTGAACTTCGAGCCAGAGGGGGCCGGGGCGATGGCCAGGGTCAGCGCGTATTTCGTGCCGCCCACACCGTCGCCGGTGAGCTCCAGCAGTGCGGGCGGGTCGAATTTGCGGACCGTCCAGGTGACGCGGTTGCGCAAACCCTTGGCGCCTGCCACGCCGACCACCGTCGTCCCGACCGTGAGTTCGTCGGGCAGCTCGGAGCGCCAACCCTGGTGCAGGGACAACCAGTCGCCAAGTTCGGCAAGACTCGAGGCGTGGGCCCACGCCTGGTCCGGAGGGAGCGACAAGTTGCGGGAGAGCTCGAGTTTGGCCATCTCCAGATCCTAGCGATTTGATACCTTCGGACACGTGGTGGCCGATGCTGCTCATGTCGACGTAGCCGAGTGGGACATCCCGAGGCCGGTGGCGACCAGCGGCCACCTGATCGATGCGGCCCGCCAGCACGGCCTGGTGGTCGCTGACTGCCTTGCCGGTACCGATCTGTCGTTGGCCGACCTCGAGAATGCGTCCACCGAGGTGCAAGCCGGCCAGGAGCTGGCGATTCTCCGCAACATTCTTGCGCGCGTTGACGACCCGCATGAGTTCGCCCGTGACGTCGGTACCCGGTACAACTTCGTCAACATGGGAATCCTCGGCTATGCGCTGCTGGCCAGCCCGACGCTGGGTGATGCGGTGAACATTGCCTGTCGGTACGCGGCGCTGTCGTCGACATTTCATCGCCTGACCCGCAACGACACCGCCGACGGGGCAGTCGTCGAATTCGACAGCAGCGCTGTTCCCGCCGACGTGCGGGTGTTCATGCTGGAACGCGACATGTTCGCGGTGACCAACTTGGCGCCGCTGCTGATCGGGCAATTGGAGTCCACGATCGCGCTGAAAGTCGAGCTGCCCGGCATCGACTTCCCGGTCGATCGGCTGGAGTTCCCCTGGCTGACAGTCGAGTTCGATCTTGCAGCGACACGCAGTGCGATCACCATCCCGGCGAACGTGCTGGCGCTCGCGATGCCGGCCGCCGATGCCGCCACTGCCGAAGCGTGTGCTCAACAGTGCGAAGACCTGCTCCAGACCCGTCGGCAACGCCGTGGCGTCTCCGCATTGGTGCGTGTCCGCCTCATACGCGACCCGGGTCAGTTACCGTCTATGGCCGATATCGCCGACGAGCTCTGCATCACCGAACGCACATTGCATCGTCGGCTGGCCGCCGAACGCACCAGCTACCGCGCGCTGGTGGACGAGGTTCGAGTGACGCTGGCGGCAGCTCTGCTCGAGTCTGGACTTACTGTCGAGGAGACCGCCCGTCAACTCGGCTATTCCGAGACGGCCGCCTTCACGCGGGCCTACATTCGCTGGACCGGCGTGCCGCCGAGCAAACACCGCCGCTGCGGAGCCTGATCGAGTGTCTGAATAGGTCAAATTCGTGTCCGCTTAGCCCATTACGGTCATGATCGTGCTCGGTCAGAGTGAATCCATGACCGCATCTCACGACCTGGCGTACCCGGCCGTCCGACGATTGAACTTCGGGTTCGGTGAACAACCCGCCGGCGACCGGTATTTCGCCGACGGCAGCATCGTGTTCAGCCATCTGGTGGCCATCTTGTCGGCGATCTTCCCGCCCGGCGAGGACATCTTCGTGCGGTCGGTGCGCCGCTACTCCGGCCAGCTCGCCGACCCCGATCTGGCCAAGCGCGTGGCCGGCTTCATCGGGCAGGAGAAGACGCACGGCCTGCAGCACCGTGAGCTCAATGAGCAACTCGCAGCCATGGGCTATCCGACCGCGTGGTTCGAGTACCTGCTGGGCAGCACCGAGCGCATGGAGAAGTTCCTCGACAAGCAGTACCCCAACCCCGACCGGCTGCCCCGCCTGCGCCACTTCTTCCTCGGATTCACCGTGGCCGCAGAACATTTCACCGCGGTGTGGGCGGAGAACATCCTCAAGCGCCCAGCGGTCCAGGCGATGATGTATGACCCCGAGATCCGCAATCTGCTGAATTGGCATGCGCTGGAAGAGCTGGAGCACAAGTCGGTCGCCTTCGACGTGTACCGGGCTGTGGGCGTTCCGGAGTCGACGCGCATCCGGTGGATGCGCTTCGCGCAGAACTGTGGAATTCCGATCCTGGTGCTGTTCGCCTGGCTGTCGATCGCCACCACCGACGTTGAGGGGCGCCGTCAACCGTTCCGGATCCTCAAGGAGACGGTGCAGATGCTGCGCAACCCGATGTGGAAGGGCTTCTACTCCGACATGCGACCCTTCAAGAAGCGCGATTTTCACCCCGACCAAATCGACACCGCCGAACTCATCGCGTACTGGCAGCAGGAACTCTTCGGGGCCGAAGGTCAGCTGGCCGGCCACGTGAAGTAGGGGTCAGACCACCCAGATCGCTTGGGCTGCAGGGCTTCCCAGATCAATCCTGGCGTGCTCGCCGTCGGATCCCTCGGGCGAATCCAGGCCTACCGAGATGATCCCGGCGAAGTCGCGGCGCGCCAGCACCCGCAAACGGGCGTCCAGGCTGATGCCCACCTGGGCGAAGTAGCGCAGCATCTCCGGATCGTTGTCGGAGATGCGGGCCACCGTCCCGGTCTCGCCGTCGGCGCACGCCCACAATTGGCGGGCCGGGGGAGTGGGCACCTGCCCGTCCGATGCCGGGATCGGGTCGCCGTGCGGGTCACGCTGCGGGAAGCCCAGCTTGGCGTCGATGCGGGCGATCAACCGGTCCGATACCGCGTGCTCGAGGACCTCGGCTTCGTCGTGCACCTCGTCCCAGCCATAGCCGAGCTCGCGCACCAGAAACGTCTCGATCAGCCGGTGCCGGCGCACCATCGCCAGTGCTGCCCGGCGGCCCTGCTCGGTCAAGGTCACCGCGCCGTACTTCTCGTGGTCCACCAAGCCCGCATCGGCGAGCTTGCGGATCGACTCCGAGGCGGTGCTGGCGGACACGCCGATCTTCTCCGCCAGCATCTTGGTGCTGACCTTGTCGGGTGACCATTCCTGGGCGGTCCAGATGACTTTCAGATAGTCCTGGGCGACGCTACTCAGCCCATCCGACTGCTCCCAAGGGCTCACAACCGGACAGTTTAGGCTGTCCTCGTGCAGCGGTGGCGGGGGCAGGATGAGATCCCCACAGACTGGGGCAGGTGCGTGCTCACCATCGGCGTGTTCGACGGTGTGCATCGCGGCCATGCGGAACTGATCACCCATGCGGTGAAGGCCGGCCAGGCGCGCGGCGTACCGACGGTGCTGATGACCTTCGATCCGCATCCGATGGAGGTCGTCTATCCCGGCAACCATCCGGCGCAGCTCACCACGCTGGCGCGCCGCGCCGAGCTGGTCGAGCAGTTCGGCATCGACGTGTTCCTGGTGATTCCGTTCACGCCCGAGTTCATGAAGCTCACCCCGGACCGCTACATCCACCAGCTGCTCGTCGAGCACCTGCACGTGGTGGAAGTGGTGGTGGGGGAGAACTTCACCTTCGGCCGTAAGGCGGCCGGCAACGTCGAGACCCTGCGCCGCGCCGGTGAGCAGTTCGGGTTCGGGGTCGAATCGGTGTCCCTGGTGGCCGAACGCGCCGACGCCGCCCAATCGGTCACCTTCTCCTCGACCTACATCCGGTCCTGCGTGGACGCCGGCGATGTCTCGGCGGCGGCCGAGGCGCTGGGCCGGCCGCACCGGGTCGAAGGACTGGTGGTGCGCGGTGACGGCCGCGGGCGCGGCCTGGGCTTCCCGACCGCCAACGTGGCGCCGTCGGCCTTTGCGGCGATTCCGGCCGACGGCGTGTACGCGGCATGGTTCACCGTGTTGGGACACGGCCAAGTGCCCGGCACCGTCGTCGCCGGTCAACGCTGCCGGGCCGCGGTATCGGTGGGCACCAATCCGACGTTCTCCGGGCGGGCCCGCACCGTGGAGGCATTCGTGATCGACGAAACCGCCGACCTGTACGGACAGCGAGTCGCCGTCGACTTCGTCAGCCGGATCCGGGGCCAGGAGAAGTTCGACTCGGTGGCCGACCTGGTGGCGGTGATGAACACCGACGTCGAGAAGACCCGCGGCCTGCTCTGCGACGACTGACCGCCGGCACGATTGGGACGGCTACCCAAGGCGCTGCTAGACTCGCCCCTCGGTGTGCTGCAGTCCGCGGCGGCCACCGACTTGATATTCGCGGGACCGATTGATGGAGATTTGTCGTGGCGCTGACCGTCGAGCAGAAAAAAGAGATCCTGGCCAACTACGGCCTGCACGAGACGGACACCGGCTCGCCCGAAGCTCAGGTCGCCCTGCTGACCAAGCGGATCGTCGACCTCACCGAGCACCTCAAGCAGCACAAGCACGACCACCACTCGCGGCGCGGACTGCTGCTGCTGGTCGGTCGGCGCCGTCGTCTGCTCAAGTACCTGACCGCGACCGATGTGGCGCGCTACCGCTCGCTCATCGAGCGCCTCGGCCTGCGTCGCTGACGACGAATCGGGCCGGCGGAAGCCGCTGCCTGTTAGAGTGAGACCGTTCCGGGCCTGCCAGGCCCGGACATCGGTGTGGCCCCCGCATCCGCGTGCGCCACTCCGGCACGTCACGACGGGACACGTCCCTACGAACGGCCAGACCTGCATCGGGCGGTCTTCGGTAGTGGCAGCCGGGTCTGAAAGCACGTCTTACAAGATCCGGCCGCTTCGATCGACGACCGTAGCCGCATCCAGGTCGTTGGCTGGCGCATGTCTGACGTTGCGAAACAGCTGAACGAACCAGGAAAGGCCGTACGGCTTTTATGTCTGCAACTGAAATTGAAGAAGGCGTATTCGAGACCACCGCTGTCATCGACAACGGCAGCTTCGGCAAGCGCACCATCCGCTTCGAGACCGGCCGGCTGGCCCAGCAGGCCGCCGGCAGCGTCGTCGCCTACCTCGACGACGAAACCATGCTGCTGTCGGCGACCACCGCCAGCAAGGCTCCCAAGGACCACTTCGACTTCTTCCCGCTCACGGTCGACGTCGAGGAGCGGATGTACGCGGCCGGTCGTATCCCCGGCTCGTTCTTCCGCCGCGAAGGCCGGCCGTCCACCGACGCGATCCTGACCTGCCGCCTCACCGACCGCCCGCTGCGCCCGTCGTTCGTCGACGGCCTGCGCAACGAGGTCCAGGTCGTGGTGACCGTGCTGAGCCTGAACCCCAACGACCTGTACGACGTGGTGGCGATCAACGCCGCGTCGGCCTCCACCCAGCTCGCCGGCCTGCCGTTCTCCGGCCCGGTCGGTGCGGCGCGGGTGGCCCTGATCGACGGCACCTGGGTGGCGTTCCCCACCGTCGAACAGCTCCAGCGCGCGGCGTTCGACATGGTGCTGGCCGGACGCACCCTCGACGATGGTGACGTCGCGATCATGATGGTCGAGGCCGAGGCCACCGAGAACGTCATCGAGCTCATCGAAGCCGGCGCGCAGGCGCCGACCGAGACCGTGGTGGCCGAGGGCCTGGAGGCGGCCAAGCCGTTCATCGCGGCGCTGTGCAAGGCCCAGCAGGAGCTGGCCGACGCCGCGGCAAAGCCGACCAGCGACTACCCGCTGTTCCCGCCTTACGGTGACGACGTCTACTACTCGGTGGCCTCCATCGCGACCGACGAGCTGGCGAAGGCGCTGACCATCGCCGGCAAGGCCGAGCGTGACGAGCGCACCGAGGAGATCAAGGCCGAGGTCATCGAGCGTCTCGCCGAGACTTACGCGGGTCGCGAGAAGGAGATCAGCGCGGCCTACCGAAGCCTGACCAAGAAGCTGGTGCGTCAGCGCATCCTGACCGACCACTTCCGTATCGACGGCCGTGGCATCACCGACATCCGGGCGCTGTCCGCTGAGGTCGCGATCGTGCCGAGGGCGCACGGCAGCGCGCTGTTCGAGCGTGGCGAGACCCAGATCATGGGCGTGACCACGCTGGACATGATGAAGATGGCGCAGCAGATCGACTCGCTGGGGCCGGAGAAGTCCAAGCGCTACATGCACCACTACAACTTCCCGCCGTACTCGACCGGTGAGACCGGCCGGGTCGGTTCGCCCAAGCGCCGCGAAATCGGCCACGGCGCCCTGGCCGAGCGGGCCCTGGTTCCGGTGCTGCCCAGCGTCGAGGAGTTCCCCTACGCCATCCGGCAGGTGTCGGAAGCCCTGAGCTCCAACGGCTCCACCTCGATGGGTTCGGTCTGCGCGTCCACGCTGGCGCTGCTCAACGCCGGTGTGCCGCTGAAGGCTCCGGTCGCCGGTATCGCGATGGGCCTGGTCTCCGACGACGTAGACGTTGACGGCAAGACCGAGCGTCGCTTCGTCGCGCTCACCGACATCCTGGGCGCCGAGGACGCGTTCGGCGACATGGACTTCAAGGTCGCCGGCACCAAGGACTTCGTCACCGCGCTGCAGCTCGACACCAAGCTCGACGGCATTCCTTCAACGGTCCTGGCAGGTGCTCTCGCCCAGGCCAAGGACGCGCGGATGACCATCCTGGAGGTGATGGCCGAGGCCATCGACGCCCCCGACGAGATGAGCCCCTACGCGCCGCGGGTCACCACCATCAAGGTTCCGGTGGACAAGATCGGCGAGGTGATCGGGCCCAAGGGCAAGATGATCAACTCGATCACCGAGGAGACCGGCGCCCAGATCTCCATCGAGGACGACGGCACCGTGTTCGTCGGCGCCACCGACGGGCCGTCGGCGCAGGCCGCGATCGACAAGATCAACGCGATCGCCAACCCGCAGCTGCCGAAGATCGGCGAGCGGTTCCTGGGCACCGTGGTCAAGACCACCGACTTCGGCGCCTTCGTGTCGCTGCTGCCGGGCCGGGACGGTCTGGTGCACATCTCCAAGCTCGGCAAGGGCAAGCGGGTCGCCAAGGTCGAGGACGTGGCTAAGGTCGGCGACAAGCTGCGCGTGGAGATCGCCGACATCGACAACCGCGGCAAGATCTCGCTGGTGCCCGTCGACGACACGGCGGACGCTGCGGACTCGTCCTCTGGGTCCGCTGAGCCTGCCGATGCCGCGGCTGCCGAAAGCTGACACCGGGGCGCCACCGCGCGCCACACTGCGACGCACCACCTTGCCGGGCGGGCTGAGGGTAGTCACTGAGTACCTGCCCGCGGTTCGTTCGGCGTCGGTGGGCGTTTGGGTCGGCGTCGGATCGCGCGACGAGGGCGCCACGGTGGCCGGCGCTGCGCACTTCCTGGAGCACCTGCTGTTCAAAGCGACCCCGACCCGCACGGCGGCCGGCATAGCCCAGGCGATGGACGCGGTCGGGGGTGAGCTCAACGCCTTCACCGGCAAAGAGCACACCTGCTACTACGCCCATGTGCTGGACACCGATCTGGAGCTGGCCGTCGCCCTGGTGAGCGATGTGGTGCTCAATGGGTCCTGCGCCGCCGCCGACGTCGACCTCGAACGCGACGTGGTTCTTGAGGAACTCGCGATGCGCGATGACGATCCCGAGGACGCGCTGGGCGATGTGTTTTTGTCCACGCTGTTCGGGGACCATCCGATCGGCCGGCCGGTGATCGGCAATGTCGAGTCGGTGTCGTCGATGACTCGTGCACAGTTGCGGTCGTTCCACCAGCGTCGCTACACACCGGAGCGCATGGTGGTCGCCGTTGCCGGCAACATCGACCACGACACGGTGGTGGCGCTGGTGCGAGAACACTTCGGGCATCGGCTGATTCGAGGCGAGAAGCCCGCCGAACCGCGCCGCGGCACTGCCCGGGTACCGGGCTCGCCCGGGTTGACCGTGGTCAACCGCGACGCCGACCAGACGCACATGTCTCTGGGAGTGCGTGCGCCGGGACGCTATTGGCAGCACCGTCAGGCGCTGGCGGTGCTCAACACCGCTCTGGGCGGGGGACTCAGTTCCCGGCTTTTCCAACAGGTTCGGGAAACCCGCGGCCTGGCGTACTCGATCTACTCGTCGGTGGACACCTTCGCCGACGCCGGCGCGCTATCGGTGTACACCGCATGCCAGCCGGACCGGTTCGCCGAGGTGGCGGCCGTGACCGCCGAGGTGCTCGAATCGGTGGCGCGTGATGGAATCACCGCCGACGAGTGCCGGATCGCCAAGGGATCGTTGCGCGGGGGATTGGTTCTGGGCCTGGAGGATTCCGGTTCCCGGATGAACCGGTTGGGCCGTACCGAGTTGAACTACGGCCGGCATCGGCCCATCGCGCGCACCCTGCGGGAATTGTCCGCGGTCACCGTCGAGGAGGTCAACGCGGTGGCCCGTCAGCTGTTGTGCCAGCCCTTCGGCGTCGCGGTTCTGGGTCCCTACCGCTCGAAAGGGGCGCTGCCAACCCGTCTGCGGGCGCTTGCCGGTTGATGGCAGGCTAGGGCAATGGCGTTCAGCTTCTCCGAGCTCACTGTCCCACTGGTCGGCGCGCCGATGGCCGGCGGTCCCAGCACGCCGGCGCTGGCGGCCGCGGTGTCGGAGGCCGGCGGACTGGGGTTCGTCGCCGGAGGCTATCGCACCGCCGGGCAGCTGGCCGACGAGATCATCGCCGCGCGTGCCGCCACCAGCGGTCCGATCGGTGTCAATCTGTTTGTGCCCCAACCCAGCGGCGCTGACGTGGTGTTGCTCGACGAATACGCCGACCTCCTGGATCCGCTGGCCGAGCACTACGGCGTAGAGCTGGGCCGGCCCCGCTTCGGTGACGACGACTGCTGGCCGGAGAAGCTCGAGGTGATCGCCGACCTGCAGCCCACGGTGGTGTCGTTCACGTTCGGGACGCCGTCCCCCGACGACATAGAGAGGCTTCGGGCGTTGCGCATCCTGACGATGGTCACGGTCACATCGGCCTACGAGGCCGGTGTCGCTCTGGGGCATGGCGCCGAGGTGCTGGTGGTGCAGGGTCCCAAGGCGGGCGGACATCGGGGCACCTTCGCACCGGACGTGCACCCGGGCACTGAGTCGCTGGAGCATGTGCTGGCCGAGATCGCCCACGCCCACGCCCATGTCCCGTTGGTGGCGGCGGGCGGGCTCGGTACCGCGGCCGACGTGGCCGGGGTGCTGGGCGGCGGCGTGGTCGCAGCCCAGGTCGGTACCGCGCTGCTGCTGGCTCACGAAGCCGGGACCAATCCGACGCACCGTGCGGCACTGACCAACCCGGAATTCACCAATACCACGGTGACGTGTGCGTTCTCCGGCCGCTACGCGCGTGGCCTGGAGAACGACTTCACCCGCGCCTTCGATGATGTGGCCCCGGTGGGATACCCGGAGATCAACCACATGACCACCCCGATCCGGGCGGCGGCGGTAGCCGTGGACGACCCGCATGGGACGAGCCTGTGGGCCGGGACCGCCTACCGGACCGCCCGGTCGGCTCCGGCCGCCGACATCATCGCCGACTTGGCGTCGGGTTGAGCCCTGCGGGCATCGTCAGGGAGTGGCGACGGTCACAATCTAAACTAGGCGGTACCGGTGGTATCGTTGTACCCTATCGGGCAATCTGTCCATTGCGAAGACAATTGATGGGGTTTTGTAAACCCGGTGGGAGGTTCGTCATGCTCAAGGTCGATGACAGCGCCGCCGGCCCGCATGACGGGTCACTTGATCACGAGCGCATCGTCCTGCAGGCCCGCGACGTCGGGTTCGACTGGTCGGACCTGCCGGTGCACTACGTGCCCGGCGAGCCCTTCGTCACCCACTTCTGCAATGTGCTGCACCTCTTGCTGCCGGCCGGCGAGGAGTTCTTCGTCGAGGTGTTCAAGCAGGCGCTACCGCTGATCAAGGACGACCAGCTGCGGCTCGACGTCCAGGGATTCATCGGCCAGGAGGCCACCCACTCCCAGGCGCACACCGCAGTTGTCGACCACTTGGCCGCCCGGGGCGTCGACATGTCGCCGTTCACCGGCCAGATCAAATGGCTCTTCGACAAACTGCTCGGCGACCGGCCGGCCTGGAATGAGCGCCGTCAGCAGCGCTGGCTCCTGGAACGGGTGGCTCTGGTGGCCGCCGTTGAGCACTACACCGCGATTCTCGGGGAGTGGGTCCTGGAGAGCCCCGGGCTGGACGAGGTCGGCACCCATCCGGCGATGCTGGACATGTTGCGCTGGCACGGTGCCGAAGAGGTCGAGCACAAGGCTGTCGCGTTCGACGTCATGAAGCACCTGCGGGCCGGCTTCTTCCGGCAGGTCCGTACCCAGTTGGCCGTCACCCCCCTGATGCTGCTGTTGTGGGTGCGCGGCCTGCGGTTCATGTACAAGGTGGACCCGCAATTGCCGGCCGGAACCATGCCGCGCTGGCGGGACTGGTTCATCGCCGCGCGCCGGGGGCTGGTGCCCTCGCCGTTCGAATTCCTGCCGGCGATCGCCTCTTACTACCGTCCGGGCTTCCACCCAGCGCAACTCGGCGGGGTGGAGAAGGCGGTCAACTACCTGGCCGTATCGCCCGCTGCCCGCGCCACGCACTGACCCGAACCGCGGGCGAACAACGAGGAGTGCAGTCGATGACTACCCCGACCACCACCACTGTGACGTCAGCCGACGGTGTGACCCTTGCGGTGCACGCCTACACCGATCTGGACCCGCAACGGGCGACCATCCTGGCGATCCACGGCTACCCGGACAACCACCACGTCTGGGACGGCGTGGCCCGCGAGCTCATCGAGCAGCACCCCGGCCGCTACAACGTCGTCGCCTACGACGTACGCGGAGCGGGGACGTCCTCGGCGCCGGCGGAGAAGTCGGGCTACCGATTCCCGCACCTGATCGCCGACGTTGCCGCGGTGCTCGAGCACCTGGGCCGGCTCGGTGTGGACCAGGTTCACCTCCTGGGCCACGACTGGGGTTCGATCCAGGGCTGGGCCGCCATCACCGACCCGGCCGTGGCAGCCAAAATCGTTTCCTACACCTCGATTTCGGGTCCGCACCTGGACTATGCCGGCCGCTTCCTGCGCTCGGCGCGCAACCTGCGGACGCTCGGCGACGTCATCCGGCAACTGCTGGAGTCGAGCTACATCTGGCTGTTCTTGACCCCGCGGGTTCCCGAGGCGGCTTTCCGGTCCGGTCTGGGCGTCCGGGTCCTTGGCTGGCTTGACCGGATCGGTCGCTCGGGCAACCCGCAGCCGGCCATGCCCCGGGGCGAGAACGACTACGTCAACGGGCTCAACCTCTACCGCGCGAACATGCCGGGGCCCTTTCTGAAGCCGTCACGGCCGCTGCCCGCCACCGATGTCGCCGTGCAGGTGCTCGCGCCGCGCCTGGACCTGTTCGTCAGCCCGGCCCTGCAGCGGTACACCGGATCGATCCCGGCCAACCACCGGGTGCTCGACATCGACGGCGGCCACTGGGTGGTGACCGATCGCCCCGACGTGATCGCCCGGCTGACCGACGAGTGGGTGCAGCACAGCGTGGCCGGTGCAGCCGGCGATGACGTACGGCACGCCTGATATGACTCAGGAGATCTGGCAATCGCGCCCCGCCGACCTTTACGGCAGGCGAACGCATGACCGGCTGTTCAACGCGCTGTGGGGCGCGATCACCGTATTCGGTGGAATGGCCGCGTTGTCGCGGTGGACGCCGTCCCGGGTAGCCCCGGTGTCACGGACGATCGCGGCCGTGATCACCAAGCGGGAGATGGTGACCAGCGACGTGGTGGCCCTCACTCTCGCGGACCCCGATGGCGGATTGTTGCCGTCCTGGACGCCGGGTGGTCACATCGACGTGCAGTTGCCCTCGGGTCGCCGCCGGCAGTACTCACTGTGCGGTGTGCCGGGACGTCGTACCGAGTACCGCATCGCGGTACGCCGGCTCGACGACGGGGGCGGCGGCTCGGTTGAGATGCACGAGTCCTACGCCGAGGGCGACACGTTGCTGTTCGAAGGTCCGCGCAACGCGTTCTATCTGGGCACCGGTGAGAACGAGGCGCTGTTCGTCATCGGAGGGATCGGCGTGACCCCGATGCTGCCGATGCTCCGCGAGGCCGCGCAGCGCGGAATCGATTGGCGCGCGGTGTATGCCGGCCGCAGTCGTGCCGACATGCCGTTGCTCGATGAGGTGCTGGCCGTGGATCCCGACCGGGTCACGGTATGGGCCGACGACGAGCACGGGCGCTTCGCCGGCACCGAGGAGCTGCTGGCCGGCGCCGGACCGCAGACCGCGGTCTACGTATGCGGCCCGAGCGCGATGCTCGAAGCGGTGCGTGTCACCCGCGACGAACATGCTGACGCCCCGCTGCACTACGAGCGGTTCAGTCCGCCGCCGGTGGTCGACGGGGAGCCGTTCGAGGTGGAGCTGGCCCGGTCTGGGCGCGTACTGGAAATTCCCGCGGACCGCTCGGCGCTGGACGTGATGCTCGACGCCGATCCCACGACCGCATACTCGTGCCGGCAGGGATTCTGTGGCACCTGCAAGGTCACGGTGGTCTCCGGCGACGTCGACCGGCGCGGACGCACCGCAGAGGGCGACGAAGAGATGCTGGTCTGTGTCTCGCGGGCCAACGGGAGACGGATCGTCATCGACGCCTGAGTCGAGACGTATCGGTGCAGATAGGATGCCCGGATGTCCGGTGTTGCTGAGATCCATCGCGGGAGTTTGCGGGCCAGAATCATCTACGCCGTCTTTGCGGCGGTAATGCCGCGGTTGGTGCGGTGGATCAGCCGCCGTGGCGGTCCCGAGGCCATGCCCGGCATGTTGGCGCAGCTGGGCCGCCGTACCAACACCGTGGCCCGCCTGCAACGGCTGCGACCGTATTTCCGGATCCGCTTCACCCGCGAGTCCGCTGCCGGGGTTCCCGTCGAGATCGTTCGCAGAGCAGATTGCGTCGCCCCGCTGGGCGACGGCGTCATCTTGTACTTTCACGGCGGCGGGTTCTTCACCGGCGGTCTGGACACCCACCTACATGTCGTGGCGGCCCTGGCCCGGCGCACCCGGCTGCCGGTCGTGCACGTGGACTACCGGCAATTTCCCGACGTGAGCGTGGACGGCTCGGTGGAGGACTGCGTCGGCGCCTACCGCTGGCTGCTGGAACAGGGGGCCGACCCGGCCAAGACGGTGATCGCCGGAGACTCCGCAGGGGGCTTTCTCACGTTTACCACCGCACTGCGAGCCCAGCAGGAAGGGCTGCCGGCCCCGGCCGGAGTCATCGGGATCTCGGCACTGCTGGAGCTCGACGGAACGGCCCGCAGCACTCACCCGAACATGGGCACCGATGCATTCGGCATAGCGGACACGCTGCCGGACCTCGTCGAGCATGTGTGCCCGTCGCCGCCGATGCGTCGCGAGCTGTCTCCGATCAACGGCCGGCTGGAGACCATGCCGCCGGCGCTGCTGATCGCGGCCGAGTCGGAGATCCTGCGCTGCGACAACGAACGGCTGCACGCCGCGCTGCTGGCGCAGGGCCGGTCCAGCCGGCTCGAACTGTGGACACATCAGGTGCACGCGTTCCCGGCGCTGTTCCCCTTCCTGCCGGACAGTCGGGCGGCGTTTGACCTGATGGTTCGTTTCGTCGCCGAACGCCTTGCCGACCCTGGTGCGTCCGGCGAGACCCGCCGAGAGGTGTCCTAAAAGCCCCTGCCAGTAGGGTGGCGGTCATGCGGGTAGCAGTGCTGGGCGCCAAGGGCAAAGTCGGCGCCACGATGGTGGCGGCGGTGCAGGCCGCCGAGGATCTGACCCTGTCCGCCGAGGTCGACGCCGGTGACGAACTGAGCTTGTTGACCGACAGCGGCACCGAGGTGGTGATCGACTTCACCCACCCCGCCGTCGTCATGGACAACCTGAAGTTCTTGATCGACAACGGGATCCATGCGGTCGTGGGCACCACCGGCTTCACGCAGGAGCGGCTCGCCCAGGTGCGTTCCTGGATCGAGGCCACGCCCGGTTCGGCGGTGCTGATCGCACCCAACTTCGCGATCGGCGCGGTGCTGTCGATGCATTTCGCGACCCAGGCCGCAAAGTACTTCGAATCGGTAGAGGTCATCGAGCTGCACCACCCCCAGAAGGCCGACGCGCCGTCGGGTACCGCCGCTCGCACCGCCGCGCTGATCGCCGAAGCGCGAAAGGGACTGCCGCCCAACCCCGACGCCACCAGCACCGGTCTGCCCGGAGCACGCGGGGCGGACGTGGATGGTGTGCCGGTGCATTCGATCCGGCTGGCGGGGCTGGTCGCCCACCAAGAGGTGCTGTTCGGCACCATGGGGGAGACGCTGACCATCCGCCACGACAGCATCGACCGGACCTCCTTCGTTCCCGGGGTGCTGCTGGCGGTGCGCCGGGTCGCCGAATTCCCCGGGCTCACGATCGGCATCGAACCCCTCCTCGATCTGAAGTAGTCGTGAACAAGGTGTCGCCGGCCACGCGGGTGAAGGTGCTCATCGCCTTCATGTGCCTGGCGCTGCTGATGTATCTGGCGTTTCTGGGCCGGATCGCGGTACTGCTGATCGCCTCCGGTTCGGTGGCGGCGATCGGGATGGGGCTGGCGCTGCTGATCATGCCGTTCCTGGGGCTGTGGGCGATGATCGCCACCCTGCGGGACGGATTCGCCCACCAGCGGCTGTCGCGGCTGATCGCCGAGGACGGCATGGAACTCGACGCCGGTGCCTTGCCGCGGCGGCCGTCCGGACGCATCGAACGGGACGCCGCCGATGCCCTGTTCCACACGGTTCAAGCCGAACTCGATGTCGACCCCGACAACTGGCGGCGCTGGTACCGGCTGGCTCGCGCCTATGAGTTCGCCGGGGATCGTCGTCGGGCGCGAGAGGCGATGAAGACCGCGGTCGCGCTGCAGGCGCAGCAGTGAGCAAGACGCTGCTGGTGGTGCACCACACGCCCTCGCCGTTCTGCCAGGCGATGTTCGAGGCGGTGCTGGCTGGGGCGACCGATCCCGAGATCGAGGGTGTCGAGGTGGTGCGCCGCGCCGCGTTAGAGGTGTCACCGGCCGACATGTTGGCCGCCGACGGCTACCTGCTGGGCAGCCCGGCCAACCTCGGCTATGTCAGCGGAGCGCTCAAGCACGCCTTCGACGTCTGTTACTATCCGATCCTGGACTCGACCCGCGGCAGGCCGTTCGGCCTCTACCTGCACGGCAACGAAGGCACCGAGGGCGCCGAACGGGCCGTCGACTCCATTACGACGGGCCTGGGATGGGTCAAAGTGGCCGACTACGTGGTGGTGTCGGGCAAGCCGGACAAGCCCGACCTGGAAGCCTGCTGGGAGCTTGGCGCGGCGGTGGCCGCGCAGCTGATGGACTGACCCTCGTTAGGGGTCGATGTGGTTCTCCGGCATGTAGAACGAGTGCAGCGGGTAATCCCGGCCGGGCCCCATAAAGTGGCAGTCCTGCTGTGACGGCGGCGATTTCGGCGGCTCGTAGTAGTAGATGACGCAGCGCTGCCAGCTGCCATCGGGCTGAACCGGGCCGTCGCACTTCTGGGCGGTGGAGAAGAACAGCAGCGGGTTGTCCTCACAGCCCGCCTGGGCCGCCGGCGCCGAGGCGATCAGCCACCCGGCCGCCAGCCCGGTGACCGCCAGGGCGCTGGCCAGGCCCCCGGTGAGGTAGCGCTTCACGGTCGACCCCTTCTCGTCCTGTCGTTTGTCGAGAGACTACGCCGGATGTCGCCGGTGTTTGCCCGGTTGAGTCGGCCGTTCCCGTGCAGTTCTTATCGTGAGGCGATAGGCTGCGATGCCGTGACCCAAGCAAACGACACTGCGTCCACGACGGAGTCCACCACGGACCTGCTTGCGCGCACGCTGGAGTCTGTGCGCGTCGCCTACGAGAACATCGCGGAGCTGGCAGAGCATCAGAACGGCATTTACGCCGTGGCCCAGTCCGCGAGGGGCACCGCGCTGATCCACGACCTGCGCAAGCAACTCGACCAGCTCAACAAGATCCTGCCCTTCAAGAGCTAGTGCGATCTACAGCGCCGCGGCAGCAGCTTCGGCGACAGCTTGAGTGCCGAACAGGTTTCGCAGGTCAGTTCCTTGGTAGGCGTTGCAGTCGACGGTGTGTCCGGCGATGAGGGCTTGGTCGGTGAACTGCCAGGCGGCTGGGGTGGCGCCGCCGTAGGGTGCCCAGCCTGTTCCGGTGTTGCTGCCGGAGTGGGCGTAGATGGTGGAGGAATATCCGCCGCCGTCGGGGTAGCCCGAGGAGACCAGGTAGGTGGCCAGTCCCGCCAGCGTGCCCCCTCCCTGCTGTTGCCAATACCAGTGCGGGTAGTAGCCCAGTTGTACGGTGATGCCGGCGGTGTTGAACGCGTCGACGACGGCGGGAGACCCGAGGTGGCAGCGGCATCACCAGCCCCGCCGTCCCCCATGAGGTCCGCGATGACCATGAACGGTATCGATTCGAACTCGGCGGGGAGAACATTGGCTTCGGCTCCGACTAGCTGTTGCAGGGCAGTCGTGATGCCAGATTCCGAACCGCTGCTGACCGCGGTGGCGAGTCCTTGATCGGCGGCGAGCAAGGCCTGAGCATCGTTGGCCCAGCTCTGGTTGACCGGCTCGAAAAACCATTGGTCGATCACGCTCGACAGCGGGCCGGTGTCCGCCAACACGGTGGACTCGACCGGCCCAACGGAACTATTCAAGAGCTGGATTTCGGTGTTCGCTATGGCTACGTTGTCGCTGATGTTCTGAGTAAGTGAGGACTGAAGGTCGCTCGGAGCGTCGGAGACGTCGATGCCGGCGAGCACGGACTTTTCTTCGGTGAAATCCGTGACGGCGGTGCTCAACAAATCAGTCGGGCTGGCGGTGTCGCTGGCGGTCGCCGACCCGCTGGTGGACGGGTCGCCGAGCAGACTCTCCACATCGGCCCATAGCCAGCCCAGGCCCGAACTGCTTGTGGCACTGGTGATATCGACAACGTCACTACCCGGGGCAGCGTGAGCGGCACCCGACCCGAGCGCCACCGCCGTGGCGATGGCCCCGCCGATAAGAGTCGCACCGGTGCCGAACCGGCGCACGCCCTGAGCGGACATTTCACAACCCCCATGCAAATCATCGCTTCTCATCAGCGATATGGCGCCCGACGATATCACGCCGCAGCGGGTCGTGCCAGAGCGAAATTGTTTCGTGCTGAAGCAATTTCGCCGCCGATACAGTGGGAGATGACTGGTGGTTGCCTGCAAAATCTCTGTGCAATCGGGACCTCAGAGCGGTGCGCGCCCAACCGACATCGGGCCGGAACCGCGTGGCGCTCGGCGACCTCGGCCGCGTACCTCCGTGCGAGTTGTCTCTCCCGGTATCTCCGGCGGACCTAGAGCACAGTGATCGCGACGGGTATACCGAGCTGATCAGTGGCACTGGCCAAGCGGCTGTCGAGGGTGATCACGGTGGCGGAGTGTTCGGCGGCGACAGCGACATACAAGCCGTCGTAGATCGAGATGTTGTGCCGCCAGGTCCAGGCGGTGCGCAGGAGTAGTGCATCAGGAAGAACGTATTCGATGGCGAGTGCGGTGACGGCGTCGGCGGCGGCGTCGGCGTCCTCAGGTTCCAATTGCCTGCGCAATACGGCCTTGTGCAGGGTGCGTAGCACCTCGCCCGGCATGTGGGCCGGCGCGAGCCAGCCGTCGTCGCCGTTGATGGCCGCGCGTGCCGCGTCGCCTTGGGGAGTGCCGCTGGTGAGAGCCAACACCAGAACGCCCGCGTCCACCACGATCACCGGAGGAAACTCACCCGTCGCGGTCGGCGCGGATGACGGTCGCTACTTCCTGGGCCGTCATGGTGAGGCTGCGATGACCAGCCAACGTCTCCAACAGTTGCCGGTTGCGCCCCGCCCGGTACTCCCGTTCCAACAGTGAGCGCAGATACGTTTGGGTGGACTGGCCGCGCGCCTCGGCGCGGGCCGCCAGCGCGTCGCGAACTTCTTCGGGGACGTCCTTGATCTGAATCGCAACTGCCATGGCCACAAACTATCACATGCGCATGACATGCGCATGTCACGCGTAGGTCATGCGCATGTTCCCGTTGGCATGCCGAGTAACTCTGGCTGACACGGCGGCGAGCCTTAGGCTCGGCCGCATGGAACAACAGGTGCACTTCGTCACCATTGCGGCAACCGACCTGGACGCGACCAGGAATTTCTACGGCGCGCTGGGCTGGCGGCCCCTGCTGGACGTCGAGGGCGAGATCATCTTCTACCAGGTAGCCGCCGGTCAGGTGCTGGGCTTTTTTCTGGCCGACAAGTTCAATCAGGACCTGGCGCTGCCCGGCGATCATTCCCGGGTCTCCGGGGTCACCGTGGCGCACAACGTCGAGAGTCCCGACGCCGTCATCGCGCTGGCCGACGCAATGGCCGTCGCGGGTGGCGTCGTGATCAAGGCGCCGCAACTGGGCCAATTCGGTGGGGTGTTCCACGCCCACGTCCAAGACCCCAACGGACTGATCTGGGAGATCGCCCACAACCCCGGCTGGCGGATCGCGCCCGATGGCACGGTAAGCCTGGGCTGACGTCGTAGGGTGGCCGGAAGTAGCGGGAAAGGACCCCACGACGATGCCCTCACTGCTGAGTGCGGCGCTGGGTGCGGCGGACCTGCAACGCACCATCGACGAGCGCATCGACGACTTGGTCGCGGCCTCCGATCGCACACGAGCGCTGCGGTCGGCGGCACTGTCCTATCAGGGCAACTGGCGTGACGTGGTCTTTTTCATGTCCTCGGTGCTGTTCACCTATGTCTGGTGGCACATCGACCATGACCGCGGCAATTGGCTGCCGATGTTCATCGTGCTGACCCTGGCCTGCATCGTGTCCGCGGTCTACGCCCTGCGTGGGACGTTCCGGGTGGTGACGCACGGCTGGCGACGCCGGCGATGACGGGCCGCTCATGACACAAGTCGTCGAAATCACCCGGCACCGCAACCCGTTTCCGGTGACCGGGGTGATCCGCGACCACAACGGTGTCGCGCATTACGAGCAGCTGCCCGCCACGCTGCTCGACCTGTTGGCCGAACAGGCGGAGCAGCGGCCCGACAGTGAAGCCGTGGTGGAACTCGGGGGCGACCGGCTGACCTACCGGCAGCTGTGGCAGCGGGCCGCGCGGGTGGCCGGCGGACTGCGTAGCGAGGGTCTGGCGCGCGGTGACCGGGTCGCGTTGCGCTACCCGGCGGGACTGGACTGGGTGCTGGGGTTCTGGGGAACGTTGATGGCCGGCGGCATACCGGTGGCCGTCAATACCCGTTCGGCCGCACCGGAAGTCGACTTCGTGCTCACCGATGCCGGAGCTCGGGTGGACCTGGCACCCGGCGCCACACTGCCCGATGGCCAACCGTATGTGGTGGACGGGCTCGAAGCGGGCGACACCGCGGCGCTGTTCTACACCTCCGGCACCACCGGCAGCCCCAAGGGAGTGCCCACCACCCACGAGGCGTTTGCGACTAACGCCGAGAACATGGTGCGCACCTTGGGCCGGTCCCGAGCATTGGGCGAGGAGTATCGCACGCTGATCTCGGTTCCACTGTTCCACGTGACCGGCTGCAACTCCCAACTGCTGGTCGCGGCCTACACCGGCGGCACGGCGGTCATCATGCCGTCGCTGAACCTTCCCGGGTTGATCGCGACGCTTCCGGCGCAACGGATTTCATCGATGGTGGCGGTGCCCGCCATATACTCCCTGCTGCTGCGGCACCCCGACTTCGCCCGGTCCGACGTGAGCGGGGTGCGCTGGGTCGGCTACGGCGGCGCCCCAACCGCGCCCGCGCTGGTGTCCTCGCTGCGCGAGGCGTTCGGCGCAGCAACGGTGTTCAACGGCTACGGCATGACCGAGACGGCCTCGCTGATGACGGTGCTGCCGGACTCCGACGCGGTCGCACACGCGGACTCGGTCGGCTACGTTGTGCCCTCGGGAGACATCGGTGTCGTTCCGCTCGGTGACGATCCCACCACCGGTGAACTGGTGGTGCGCGGCGCGAATGTGATGCGGGGCTACTGGAACCGGCCCGATGCCACGGCGGCCACCATCGTCGACGGCTGGCTGCACACCGGCGATGTGGTGCGTGTCGACGACGCCGGCCGGGTGCACATCATCGACCGGCTCAAGGACATCATCAACCGCGGCGGCGAGAACGTCTCCAGCGTCGAAGTGGAGGCCGCACTGCTGTCGGCGCCCGGGGTGGCCGACGCCTGCGTGCTCGCGGTGCCCGACGACGTGATGGGCGAGAAGGTCGGCGCGGTGTTGCTCGGCGAGGGCATAGACGTGGCCGCGGTGGTTAACCACTGCCGCGGCCAGCTGGCGGACTTCAAGGTGCCGCAGTACATCGCTGTGGTCACCGAGGCACTGCCCCGCACCGCCAGCGGCAAACTGCTCAAAACGCAGCTGCGTGAGCAGGTGCGATGGGGCCAGCCGCTGCGGTAGTCGGCGTCAACCCGGGTAGGAGATCCTGTACCAGTTGGGGCCGTCTGAATCAGGTCGTGGAGGTCTGCCACAGGGCGCTCACTGGCATGGCGAGCATTTTTGGCCCAAATGGCAGGGTCTGCGCTCCGGTGTGCATGACAATGCCGGCACGGAAATCGTCGCCGGTCCGCTGGGCGAGGTGCCGCAGTCCACGGAAGTCGGCGGGCCCGACAGTCGAGGCCGCTTTGACCTCGATGCCGACAACGTCACCGCATCGATGTTCGAGGACGGCGTCCACCTCGACTTGATCCCTGGTCCGGTAATGGAAGAGCGCAACGTCTTCGTCACACCAGGTCAGCTGGCGTGCCAGTTCCATCAGGACGAAGCCCTCAAGGAGGGGGCCGAACTGGCCCGTAGGCCGCAAAATGCTACGCGCGTCCGCGCCGATCTGGTGCGCAGCGATACCGGAGTCGACGAACGCGAGTTTGGGGGCTGTCGTTGCTCTGGTGCTGACGTTTCGGGACCACGCCGGTATCCGCTTGACGAGAAAGACCTCTTCGAGCAGGGCGACATACTTCTTGACCGTCGTAGCGCCGAGCCCGAGTTCGTTGCCCAAGGTGGCGATGGACAGCAGCTGCCCTGATCGGGCGGCCAGCATCTGAACCAATGCGCGCATCTCGGTTGTCCGCTCGATCTCCGACAATTGCTGCACATCGCGGGCGATCAGATCGCCGAGGTACGAATTGAAAAAGCTGCGCCGTCGCCGATCGTTGGTTCGTGCGACCGCTTCTGGGAAGCCGCCACGAACGAGTCGCTCGGCGTACTCCGGTCGTGAAACCGTGGAGCTGTGACGCAGCTTGTCGCCCTGGGCGAAGACGGCGTCGATGAATCCGTCAGGGGCTCTGTCGATCTCCCCTTGGGAGAAGGGCCAGAGCTCAATAGTCTCCATTCTGCCCACGAGAGTGTCGGGTAGGGACCGCAGGCCGAGCACGCGCGCCGATCCGGTCAGCAGAAAGCGCCCGGGCGTGGGGTCTGCATCCACCTGGGCCTTGATGGACAGCAGCAGATCGGGTGCTCGTTGGATCTCGTCGATGACCATCGGGCCGGATTGGTCGACGAAGCCGTCCGGGTCTTCAAGGGCGGCCTGTCGGGTCAGGGAGGTGTCCAGATCACGCCATTCAGCGTTGCGGCCCTTTGCTATGAGCCGAACCAGAGTGCTCTTGCCGCTTTGGCGGGCACCGTTGACCAGCACAACTCGGGTGTCCTCCAGAGCCGCGTTCACGGCAGCCTCGGCGTGTCGGGGCAAAACCGGTCCCAGCAGGGTACGCATCCACACTCCCCTCTGTCGGACTTGCTGGAGCACGTGGATCTGCCGCTACTATACGCGTGGATCTGCCGCATAGTAGCGCGCGGATCTGCCGCTACTGTGCGCGTGGATCCGCCGTGCTATGACTTGCGCTGACCGGGAGTTGTCAGTGGCTCGCGGTTAGCGTTCGAGGCGTGTGGACGTGACGTGACGTCCTGCAATCGAGAAGGGGAGAGAGATGGAGGACGAACACAGCGAGGAGAACACAGCGAGGATGAGCCGGAATCGCGGGCGGGCCATCTTCGTCGGTCGGAATCGGACAAATCGGACATTCTCGCGGCAACGTGAATCAACCCCTGGAATGCGTGTGGGTTGACGCGATAAATCTGCAGGTCAAAGGCCCGAGGCAATTGGCTGTGCCCCAAGAAGGTCGGATGCCAGACCATCGGACAAACCCCATCGAGAGACGGGCCTTTGCCTCGGACGGTGGCACGGGCGACCCCGATGGGTGTTCTGAACAGCGGTTATAGCGCTATGGCTCCGTCAGGTGTCGGCGCTCGGGTGGTCGGGGTGGTGCCGAACAGGTTTCGCAGGTCGGTTCCTCGGTAGGCGTTGCAGTCGACGGTGCGTCCGGCGATGCGGGCTTGGTCGGTGAACTGCCAGGCGGCTGGGGTGGCGCCGCCGTAGGGTGCCCAGCCTGTTCCGGTGTTGCTGCCGGAGCGGGCGTAGATGGTGGAGGAATATCCGCCGCCGTCGGGGTAGCCCGAGGAGACCAGGTAGGTGGCCAGTCCCGCCAGCGTGCCCCCGCCCTGCTGTTGCCAATACCAGTTTGGGTAGTAGCCCAGTTGTACGGTGATGCCAGCGGTGTTGAACGCGTCGACGACGGCGGTCAGGTTGGCGAGGTTGCCGCCGTTGGCTTCCCAGTCCAGCATCGCGACCGGTCCGCCGTTGTTGGCCGTCCAGGTGTGGGCTTGGGCAGCCGGGTTATCGGTAGTGACGTAGTGGTAGCCGATGACGGGCAGATCATTGTGCTGGCACCATTGCTGCACAGGCGGCCAGTAGGGGTCTTCGTAGTAGCTGCCTTCGGAGACCTTGTGGCAGATGCCGCTAAAGCCTTCGGGAACAAGCTGTTCCAGGAAATCGATGGCGTCCTGTGTCGATGACCAGTTGTTGTTGCTGCAATCGGGGTAGAACAGCGTCACGGCCGCCGGTGCCAATGGTCGGTGTGGGCAAGACATGAGGTGATGCGCACCAGCCCGTCACGCTCACGGCGCACCTGCCAGCACAGCCCGTCCTCGGTCTTGACCGCGGTGGCCACCGCCCCGGCCTGACGGCGAATCTCCCCGGCCCGCGTCGGGCGACCATGCTTATTCACCGCTTATTCACCCGCGCCCGTCCGCTGCGAATTCGCCAGCTTCAGGGGTTATAACCCGGACGGAAGGTCGAAGAGACCCGAGGTGGCAGCGGCATCACCAGCCCCGCCGTCCCCCATGAGGTCCGCGATGACCATGAACGGTATCGACTCAAACTCGGCGGGGAGAAAGTTGGCGTCGGCTACGAGCATCTGCTGCAGGGCGGTCGTAATGGTTGATTCCGAACCGCTGGCGATCGCGGTGGCGAGTCCGTTGTCGGCGGTGAGCAAGTCCCCAGCCTCGGTGGCCCAGCTCTGATTGAGCGGCTCGAAAAACCACTGGTTGATCACCGTCGACAGTGGACCGGTGTCTGCGAGGATGGCCGTCTCGACCGGCTTCAAGTCCCCGTTGATGAGCTGCAGACCTGTGTCCGCCATCCTTATTTCGCTGCCGATGTCCTGAGTAAGCGTCGACTGAAGGTCACTCGGCGCCTTGGAGACGTCGATACCGGCGAGCAGGGACTTGTCGTCGGTGAAATCCGTTGCGGCGGTACTCAACGAGTCATCTGGGCCGGTGTTACCGGTGGCGCCTGCCGACCCGCTGGTGGACGGGTCGCCGAGGAGGTTCTCCACGTCGGCCCATAGCCAGCCCAGGCCTGGACTGCTTGTGGCACTGGTGATATCGGCGATGTCGTTGCCGGGTGCAGCGTGAGCGGCGCCCGATCCGAGCATCATGGCTGTGGCGATGGCCCCGCCGACAAGAGTCGCACCGGCGCCAAAGCGGCGCACGCCCTGAGCGGACATTTCAAAACCCCCATGCAAATCATCGCTTCTCATCAGCGATCTGGCGCCAGACGATATCACGCTGTGGCGGGGCATGCCAGAGCGAAATCGTTTTGGGTTGAATCAATTTCGCTGCCGACACGGTGGGAGATGACTGGTGGTCGCCTGCAAAATCTCTGTGGAATCTGGACCTCAGAGCGGTCCGCTACGTAACCGACGTCAGGGCGGAACCGCGTTGGTGACCCAGCTGGGAATTCCCGGAAAAAGCAACCCCACGGCCGTCCATCTCAGGCCGGGATCGGGATGAAACCGGCCCCCGGGCCACCACCGGCGTTGACGTCATCAAGGATCGCACTGAACTTCGTCATATTTGTGAATTGATGCGGGGGATGTACTTGAAACTGACCGACGGAGCCAGGCACGAACATGCCGCCGGTGATCAGGCCGATCAGCTGGTCATTGGAGGTGACCGGGCCGCCATTATCGCCGGGCTGATTAGCCCCCCCGCCCATGGTCATTCGCGGGCCCGGACCGGGGAGGGAGCTGTTGTCGCTGCAGAAGTCGCCGGTGGCGGCTCCGAGTCGGCACTCGGACTGGTGCCATTCTGGGTCGGTCCCGATGCCGTTGATGACGAAGCCGGCGAAGTTGGGGATCGGGGTGATTTTCGCGGGGTCGAATTTGATGACCGCGTAGTCCAGGTCGCCGTTGGTGGCCACCATGGTGCCCACGGGGCCGAGATCGTCGGAGCCTTCGGCGACGACGGGGGAGTCGGGTCCGCCGCAGCTCGCGGCGGTGAAACCGACCAGATCCCCGGTCTTGTCGTGGCCGATGGTGGTCAGGGTGCAGTACGTGCCGTTGACAATAATCCCGGCTCCGCCGCCCAGAGGGAGTGCCGCCGAGGCTACCGGAGCGCGCACCACGGCCAGCAGAGGTATGAGCACGAAAACGCCGATCCACCAGCGGTATCCAGGTTTCATCATTTGCACTCTAATAATGCTTCCCTTCGATTGACGGGATACGGACGAAGACGGGATCGACGACCTCGGCTGGGAAGCCGCCAATATCGTGGGCGACTCATTGGGCGCCATGGTCGCTCAAACGCTGGGCGCCGGGCATCCGAGACGAGCACGCTTGCTGACCGTCATAGCCTCTTCTGCTTCGGCAAGAATCGGCCGCGCGTCGGTCAAAGCACCGTCGTATGGTGGCCTGGGGGACCAGCGCAAAAGGAAAGGCACCACGATGCCCTCTCTGCTGAGCATGGCGCATAGCCGGCGATGACGGGTTGCCCATGACAAACGTCGTCGAGATTCCACGTCGCCACAATCCTTTTCCGACCACCGGGGTGCTCCGAGACCGCCACGGCGTCGCGCACTACCAGCAACTGCCCGCCACGCTGCTCGACCTGCTGGCCGAGCAGGCCGAGCAGCGGCCCGACGGCGAGGCCGTGGTGGAACTCGGTGGCGACCGGCTGACCTACCGGCAGTTGTGGCAGCGGGCGGCACGGGTGGCCGGCGGACTGCGGGCCGACGGCCTGGGGCGCGGTGACCGGGTCGCGTTGCGCTACCCGGCGGGGCTCGACTGGGTGCTGGCGTTCTGGGGCACGTTGATGGCCGGTGGAATACCGGTGGCCGTCAACACCCGTTCGGCTGCAAAGGAAGTCGACTTCGTGCTCACCGATGCCGGGGTTCGGGTGGACCTGGCTCCCGGCACCGCACTGCCCGATGGCCAACCGTATGTGGTGGACGAGCTCGAAGCCACCGACACCGCGGCGCTGTTCTACACCTCCGGTACCACCGGCAGCCCCAAGGGAGTGCCTACCACCCACGAGGCGTTTGTGACCAACGCCGAGAACATGATGCGCACCTTGGGACGATCCCGGGCATTGGGCGAGGAATATCGCACGCTGATCTCGGTCCCGCTGTTCCATGTGACCGGCTGTAACTCCCAACTGCTGGTCGCCGCCTACACCGGTGGCACGGCGATCATCATGCCGTCGCTGAGCCTTCCCGAGTTGATCGCAACGCTTCCCGCACAACGAATCTCATCGATGGTGACGGTACCGGCGATCTACTCGTTGTTGCTGCGGCATCCCGGTTTCGCTGCGGTCGACGTGAGCGGGGTGCGGTGGGTCGGCTACGGCGGGGCGCCGACGGCACCCGTGCTGGTCCGCTCGCTGCGCGAGGCATTCGGCGCGGCAACGGTCTTCAACGGCTACGGCATGACCGAGACCGCCTCGCTCATGACGGTGCTGCCGGACTCCGACGCGGTGGCGCACGCGGACTCGGTCGGCTACGCCGTGCCGTCGGGAGACATCGGTGTGGTTGCGCTCGGGGACGATCCGGGCACCGGTGAACTGGTGGTGCGCGGTGCGAATGTGATGCGGGGCTACTGGAACCGGCCCGAGGCGACCGCCGCCACGATAATCGACGGCTGGCTGCACACCGGCGACGTGGTGCGTGTCGACGACGCGGGCCGGGTGCACATCATCGACCGGCTCAAAGACATCATTAACCGCGGGGGCGAGAACGTCTCCAGCGTCGAGGTGGAAGCAGCCCTGCTGTCGGCTCCCGGCGTGGCCGACGCGTGTGTGCTGGCGGTGCCCGACGAGGTGATGGGGGAGAAGGTCGGCGCGGTGCTGATCGGCGACCAGCACGAGATCGATGTGGCGGCAGTGCTGGAGTACTGCCGCAGCCAATTGGCGGACTTCAAGGTGCCGCAGTACATCACCGTGGTGACCGACGCGCTGCCGCGCACCGCCAGCGGCAAGCTGCTCAAGGCGCAGCTGCGTAACCAGGTGCGATGGGGCTCGCCGCTGCGGTAACTCCGGACTTGTCGGTGGCGCGCGCTACCTTGCCGGCATGGACACAGCACTGCTGATCCTCCTTACCTCGCTGGCACTGCTGGCGGTGATCCTCCAGGTGGTGGTGCTCGTGCGCCCCGCCGGCGGGGCGATCTCGCCTTCGCAGCTCTCCGCGCTGCGCGGGGACAGTGAGCGCGTGGAGCGGACGCTGCGCGAAGAGCAGCATGCCGGGCGGGCCGAACTCGCGCAGGCGTTCCATCAGTGGCAGCTGACCCTCCACCGCTTCGGATCGACCCTGCAGGGAACGCAGGACAAATTGGGCGCCACGTTGGATCGACAGCTCAGGAGCCTGCAGAGCGAGAACACCGCGCAACTGGAGAAGATGCGCGCCACGGTGGACGAAAAGCTGCAGGCGACGTTGGAAACCCGTCTGGCGCAATCGTTCACGCAGATCTCCGAGCGCCTGGAAGCCGTGCAGCGGGGCCTGGGCGAGATGCAGACGCTGGCCACCGGGGTGGGTGATCTGAAGCGGGTTCTGACCAATGTCAAGACCCGCGGCATCTTCGGTGAGGCGCAATTGGCCGCGCTTTTGGCCGAGACGCTGACGCCCGAGCAGTACGCCACCAACGTCGTCACCGTGCCCGGTTCGAAGGCTCGGGTGGAGTTCGCGATCCGGTTGCCCGGCGCCACCGGTGCCGGTGAGGTGTTGTTGCCGGTCGACGCCAAGTTTCCGCGTGAGGATTTCGAGCGCCTGCTCGACGCCCAGGAGCGCGCTGACGTCGCGGGAGAGGCTGCCGCTCGGCAGGCGTTGGTCCGGCGGATCGAAGCCGAGGCCGGCGATATCCACGACAAGTATCTCGAGCCGCCGCACACCACGGATTTCGCGATCCTGTTCCTGGCCACCGAGAGTCTGTATGCCGAGGTCCTGCGCCAGCCGGGGCTGTTCGAGCAGATCCAGGCCAAATACAAGGTCACCCTGGCCGGGCCGACCACCTTGGCCGCCCTGCTCAACAGCCTGCGCATGGGTTTTCGCACCCTGGCGATCGAGCGGCGCAGCAGTGAGGTGTGGCAGGTGCTCGGCGCGGTCAAGACCGAGTTCGGAAAGTTCGCCGCGGTGCTGGAGAAGACCCGCAAGCAGCTCGACACCGCCCGCAACACCATCGACACCGCCGGTGTCCGCACCCGCGCCATCGAACGCACGCTTCGCGGGGTGGAATCGCTGCCCGAACCGGAGGCCGAAGCCATGCTGGGTGACCTCGCTGACGGAACCCCGGCATCCGGTGAACTTGATATCGAGTTCAGTTAGGATTTCGGGATGGATGCGGTCCCGGCTGTTGCGGTCACCCCGGCGCGCCAGCTGCCGGCGACGGTGCGCGGTGCACGGACCCGGGCGGGACTGGTGGCGGCGGCCCGCAAAGTGTTCGAACGGGACGGCTACCTCGACGCGAAACTGATCGACATCACCAAAGCCGCCGGCTGTGCGACCGGATCCTTCTACACCTACTTCGCGAACAAAGAAGAGATATTCGCCGCCGTCCTCGAGCAAGCCCAGCAGGACATGATGCATCCGGGCATGGGCCGGGTGAGCGACACCGACGACCCATACGCGGTGCTCGAAGCGAGCAATCGTGCCTATCTGGAAGCGTATCGGCGCAATGCCCAGTTGATGGGACTACTTGAGCAGGTGGCACAGATCGATCCCAAGTTCCGTGCCTTCCGTGCGCGACGAGCCGACGCGTTCGTCCAACGCAATGCCGCCGGCATCGCCGATCTGCAGGCGCGGGGTATCGCCGGCGCCGATGTCGATCCGCTGCTGGCGTCGCGGGCGCTTTCGGGAATGGTCAGCCGGCTGGCCTACACCCTCTTCGTGGTCGGGGAGGGTGGCGACGGCTCGGGCACCGACTTCGAGGCGCTGGTCGACACGGTCACCAAACTCTGGGCGAATGCCCTGCAGTTCCGTGAGACCAATAATTGAACATGAGGTCGGATTCAACTACAGTCACTGGCGCTGCGGCGTTGCTGCGGACGGAAGAGCGAGGAAGTCGCCGATGAAGGTTGCCGAGCGGGTCGCGATAGTCACCGGGGGTGGGGGCGGCATCGGCGGCGCGCTGGCAGCAGCGCTTGCTCATGCCGGGGCCAAAGTCGTGGTCGCCGATCTCGACGCGGACGCCGCCGGGGAGGTGGCCCAGGCGATCAACGCCGAGCAGCCCGGCGCCGCGGTCGGTCGCGGCGGTGACGTCTCCGACACCGAGACCATCCGGGAACTGATCGCGTTGGCGCAGGAGCGATACGGCCCGGTCGACTTCTACTTCGCCAACGCCGGGATCACCGGTGCCCCCGGCCTGCCCGGCGAAGCCGACTGGGATCAGGCCATCGACGTCAATCTGCGCTCGCACATCCGCGCGGCGCAGCTGCTGATTCCGGACTGGGTGCGCCGCGGGGAGGGATATTTCGTCTCCACGGCATCCGCCGCCGGCCTGCTCACCCAGCTCGGCGGTGCCACCTACTCGGTCACCAAGCACGCGGCCGTCGGATTCGCCGAATGGCTCAACATCACCTACGGCGACCAGGGTGTGCGGGTCAGCTGCCTGTGCCCGATGGGGGTCAACACCAAGTTGCTGTATGCCGGTGAGCAATCCGGTGACCCGCTGGGTGATCTGGCCACCCGGGCGGTCACCACCGCCGGCGCGGTGCTGGAACCCGCCGACGTCGCCGCGGAGGTGCTTGCCGCCATCGACGACGAGCGGTTCCTGATCCTTCCGCACCCGGTGGTGCTGGAGATGTACCGGCACAAGGCAGGCGATTACGACCGCTGGCTGCGCGGTATGCGCCGCTACCAGCGCGGCCTGCTCGACTCCGAAAAGTCCTAGGTGAGGAGCCTGTATGTCCCTGTTTGAAATGTCCGAGCGGGCAACGAAATACCAGACCGATCTGCTGGAATTCATGGACGAGTGCGTCTATCCGGCCGAGTCGGTCTACGAGACGCAGATGGCCGAATCCGGCAACCCGCACTTCCAGCCCCCGATCCTGGAGGACCTCAAGGCGCAGGCGCGCGAGCGCGGTCTGTGGAACCTATTCCACCCGCACCCGGAATGGGGGCCGGGCCTGACCAATCTGGAGTACGCACCGCTGGCCGAGATCATGGGCCGCAGTCCACATCTGGCGCCGGAAGCGACCAACTGTGCCGCCCCCGACACTGGCAACATGGAAGTGTTCACGCTGTTCGGCAGTGACGAGCACAAGGAGAAATACCTCAAGCCGTTGCTGGAGGGCACCATCCGGTCGGCCTTCGCGATGACCGAGCCGCAGGTGGCCAGCTCGGACGCCACCAACGTGCAGCTGTCGATGGTGCGCGATGGTGACGGCTATGTGCTCAATGGCCGGAAATGGTTTGCCTCCAACGCTTTGCATCAGAACTGCAAGGTAATGATCGTGATGGGCAAGACTGACCCGAACGCGGCCACTCACCGGCAGCAATCGATGATGGTGGTTCCCCTCGACGCCCCGGGGGTCACCGTCATGCGGGGGCTGACGGTGATGGGCTATCAGGACCGCGAGGGTCACGCCGAGATCGACTTCAAAGACGTTCGGGTGCCCGCCAAAGATGTGCTCAAGGGTGAGGGCGAGGGGTTTGCGATCGCCCAGGCGCGGCTTGGCCCGGGTCGCATCCACCACTGCATGCGGGCCATCGGCATGGCCGAGCGAGCGTTGGAGCTACTGTGCAAGCGCGCGCAGTCCCGGGTGGCTTTCGGCCGGCCGATCTCCGACAACGCCAACATCCGTGACTGGATCGCCGAGGCGCGCATCGACATTGAGATGATCCGGCTGCTGACTCTGAAGACCGCGTATCTGATGGACACTGTCGGCAACAAGGCAGCGCAGGTCGAGATTGCGGCGATCAAGGTTGCCGCGCCCAACATCGCGCTCACGATCGTCGACCGGGCCATGCAGGTGCACGGCGCCGGTGGGCTCACCGAAGACTTTCCCCTGGCCGGCTTCTGGGCGCACCTGCGCACCCTGCGGCTTGCCGACGGCCCCGACGAGGTGCACAAGCGTGCCATCGCCCGCCAGGAGCTGGGCAAGTACCGCAAGGAATCCCGATGACGACACAGGATCTCGCGGGACGCACCGCGATCATCACCGGCGGGTCGCGGGGAATCGGGCTGGCGATCGGCCAGCGGCTGGCCGAAGCGGGCGCCAACGTGGTCCTGACCTCACGCGATCAGGAAAGTGCCGACGCGGCGGCGGCCCAGGTCAACGGGAACGCGCTGGGCGTGGCCGCCCACGTCGCCGACGACGAGGCCGCCCAGCGTTGCATCGAGGCCGCCCTGGAACGGTTCGGCAGCATCGACGTCTTGGTCAACAACGCCGGCACCAATCCGGCGTTCGGTCCGCTGATCGACCAGGACCACGCCCGGTTCGCCAAGATCTTCGACGTCAACCTGTGGGGGCCGCTGCTGTGGACGTCGTGTGCGGTCAAGGCATGGATGGGCGAACACGGCGGAGTGGTGGTCAATACGTCCTCGATCGGCGGGATGAGTTTCGCGCCGCTGATGGGCATGTACAACGCCACCAAGGCAGCGCTGATCCACGTCACCAAACAGCTTGCGCTGGAACTGTCGCCCGGGATCCGGGTCAACGCGATCTGCCCGGGTGTGGTGCGCACCAAGCTGGCCGAGGTGCTGTGGAAGGAACACGAGCAGGGCCTGGCGGCGACCTTGCCGTTGGGGCGGATCGGCGAACCGGTGGACGTGGCCGATGCGGTGCTGTTCTTGGCGTCTGATGCGGCGAGCTGGATCACCGGTCAAACCCTGGTCATGGATGGTGGCCAGATCCTCGGTGACGCAACCGGATTCCGGGGAGGTCTCGGTGGCTGACGAGCCATTGGGGATCGACCCGGCGGTTGCGGCCGCGTGGATCACCGAACTGGGCCTGCCCGTGCGCGGGCCGCTGAGCTTCGAGCGGATCGGAATCGGGCAGTCCAACCTGACCTACCGGGTATCGGACGAGGCCGGCCACAGCTGGGTGCTGCGCCGGCCCCCGCTGGGAAAGCTGTTGGCCTCGGCCCACGATGTGGCCCGGGAAGCACGCATCCTCGCCGCGCTGGGCGACACCGGCGTCCCCACCCCGAAGGTGTACGGGCTGACCCGCGACCCAGACGACACGCCGCTGCTGTTGATGGAGTTCGTCGACGGTGTGGTGGCCGACCGGATGTCGGTGGCGCAGTCGCTTGCTCCCGAGCGGCGCCGACAGATTGGGTTGTCCATGCCCAAGACCCTGGCCAAGATTCACGCCGTCGACATCACCGCGGTGGGCCTGGATGATCTGGCCAGCCACAAGCCCTACGCCCAGCGTCAGCTCAAACGCTGGGCCGGCCAGTGGGAGAAATCCAAGACACGCGAGCTACCCGCACTCGATGATCTGACCCGGCGCCTTACCGCCGCCGTCCCGCCGCAGCAAGAATTGACCCTGGTACACGGGGACTTTCACCTGCGCAACGTGATCACCTCACCGGAGAACGGCGAGGTGATCGCAGTGCTGGACTGGGAGTTGTCCACCCTCGGTGACCCACTGGCCGACATGGGCAGCCTGCTGGCGTACTGGCCGCAGGTCGGCGAAGAGCACATCGCCGGGGAGTTTGTCATCAGCACTCTGGAGGGCTTCCCGGATCGGGCAGAGCTGGCCCGGGTGTATCTGGAAGAGACCGGGCGCGACGCGGCGACGCTGCAGTACTGGCATGTCCTGGGGCTGTGGAAGGTCGCGATCATCGCCGAGGGAATCGTGCGGCGGGTGCTGGACAACCCCGCGAACAAGGCCGCCGCCGGCACTCCGATCACGGCGTGGATCGATGCCTTGGTGGACAAGGCGCGTGAGGTTGCCGACGAGGCGGGCATCTGACGTGAGCACGTCGTATCGCGCCGGCGCCGCCGCCGGCGGGGCGGACCGTGTCGGCGGTGTCCCGCGTCGGAGGATCGCGGTGGCGGCGATGGTCGGCACCACGATCGAGTTCTACGATTTCTACGTTTATGCGGCCGCCGCGGTCACCGTCTTCCCGCACTTGTTCTTCCCGCAAGGCAGTCCGACGGCGGCGCTGTTGGCCTCGTTGGCGACGTTCGGCTTGGCGTTCGTGGCCCGACCGGTGGGGTCGATCCTGTTCGGTCACTTCGGTGATCGGCTGGGCCGCAAGTCGACACTCGTCGCCTCCTTACTGCTGATGGGTGTTGCCACCTTCCTGATCGGCGTGCTCCCCACCTACCAGCACATCGGGCTGCTCGCCCCCGTGCTGCTGGCCACCCTGCGGTTCTGCCAGGGCTTGGCGCTCGGCGGCGAATGGAGCGGCGCTGCGCTGCTGGCCACCGAAACCGCCAAACCAGGTCGCCGGGCGACGGCGGGAATCTGGCCGCAACTGGGTGCGCCGCTGGGCTATCTGCTCGCCACCACGATCTTCCTGATCCTGTTCACCTGGTTGCCCGCCGGTGCGGACGGGACCGGGCCATTTCTCACCTGGGGCTGGCGCATTCCGTTCCTGCTGAGCGTCGTCATGGTGGCCGTCGGCCTATATGTCCGGCTGCGGCTCACCGAAACCCCGGTCTTCGCCCAGGCGAAGGCTACCGGTGCGCCGGTGAACGCTCCGATCGCGCAGCTACTGCGGGGAAGCTGGCGCCGTCTGGTCATCGGCACGCTGGTGATAGTGGTGCCCTACACGCTCTTCTACACCGTGACGACCTGGAGCCTGAGCTACGGCACCGCCAAACGCCCGCCCGAGGGCTTCGGGCTGGGCTACGGCTACGCCGAATTCCTCGGACTGCAGCTGATCGCCGTGCTGTTCTTCGTGGCGGTGCTGCCGATCGTGGGGAGGCTGGCCGATCACTTCGGCCGGCGCCCGCTGCTGCTGCTCTTTACCGCTGGAATCATGGTGTACGGAGCCACCTTCGGCGTATTCCTGAAGCCGACCGCCTCCACCGGCGTGATGCTGGCTTTCCTGATCATCGGGATGACGTTGATGGGGTTGGCGTTCGGCCCGATGAGTGCGGTGCTGCCCGAACTGTTCCCCACCAATGTGCGCTACACCGGTTCGGGGGTCGCCTATAACGCGGCGAGCATTCTCGGGGCGGCGGTGGCGCCGTTCATCACCACCTGGCTGGTCAGCAGCTACGGCGTGGCATGGGTGGGCGGCTATCTGTCGACGGCGGCCGCCCTATCCTTCGTCGCGCTGCTGGCGATGCAGGAGACCCGGGATACCGAGCTGCATGACGTAGGAGTCGCCGACCACGTTGGTGACGCCGTGCATCCCGGCTGATGTCGAATCCTGTCAGGGGCGTGGCACGCCGAACCATCGGGTCAACGCGGCTTCCAGGGCCGTTCGCTCGGAGAGTTTGAACTCATCTGTCGCCCAGGCGATATAGCCGTCGGGTCGGATGAGCATGGCCGCTGCCGGGGGCTCGGACATCGCGGCCGTGGCGGCGTCGACCCGATCGGCCCACGGGCGCGCGGCGGCCGCCGCGGTGCCGTCGGCCAAGTCGAGTAGCACGGCGCGCCCACGGTGCAACAGTTCGGCGACTCGGCGCCCGTCGTCGAAGGTGAGATCGGGGACATGCCAGCCGGACAGTCGGTGGCCGTCGCCGACGTCGTAGCGGACATCGCTGCCGGCGAGCAGTTCGGCGAGATGCGCGGACACCGCTGGGATGGCGGTCAGTTCACCGAAAAGCTCGCGCAGCGCGGTGACGTGCGCTCCTGGCGACATCAGTGCGGTCTGGGCCATCGAGTGCATCATCACTCGCTGCCCCAGTGGTTTACGCTCTGACTCGTAGGTGTCCAGCAGTGCCTCGGGTGCCCAGCCGTTGATCTGGGCGGCCAGCTTCCAGCCGAGGTTCGCGGTGTCCTGTAACCCCAGATTGAGTCCCGGTCCGCCCATGGCACTGTGGACGTGGGCCGCGTCGCCGAGCAGTAGGACCCGTCCGGCACGGTAGCACTCTGCCTGCCGGCTGTTCTGACCATCGATCCGGCGCAGGGCATGCGGGCCGGGCCCCGACGGTTCGTCAAACGGGACATCTACGCCGAGGATGCGTTGCAGGCTTTCCCGGAGTTCGGCAAGCGTCATCGGGCCCGCCTCCTCGCCTGACGGGCCGAATTCCAGCGTTCCCAGCAGCGACCGGTCGGGGTCCAGATCGCCGAACACCACCATCCCGCGGTCGAACCTGTTGTGGCCAAAAGAAATCCGATCGATGCCCGGTATTTGTAGACTCTGGTCGGCAGCGCGCAGGAACTCGGGGATCTGCACGTGAGCCAGCCGCGAGACCGTCGGCGCGGTGATCCCCGGAAAGTCGATTCCGGATGTCTTGCGCACGATGCTGCGGCCCCCGTCGGCGCCCACCAGATAATCGGCCGTCAGGGCATAGTCGCCGTCGACCGAGCTGACGGTAGCCACCACCGCGGCGTCTCGGGCATCAAGCCCGGTGAGTCGGTGGCCCCAGCGCACGTCTACACCGAGCTCACCGGCCCGGTCCAGTAGTAGCCGCACTAGGGCGTGTCTGACAAATGCGGTAGCCAGAGGGTGATTGCGCGCAGGACCGCTGCGCCGCGGTAGACCAGGGCGAGTTTGTCGTAGCGGGTGGCCAGCCCACGCCATTGCTTGACGGTGTTGAAGTTGCGTTCAACAACATTGCGGCCCTTGTAATCGTCGGCGTCGAAGGCCGGTGGTCGCCCGCCGGCCGAGCCACGGCGCTGGCGATTGGCGACCTGGTTCGATGGCTCCGGTATCACCGCACCGATGCGGCGTCGCCGCAGCATGGTGCGGATCGCGCGACTGGAATACGCCTTATCGCCGCGGACGCGATCAGGGCGGGTGCGGGACCGGCCACCACCGCAGCGGTCAACTTTCAGGTGAGCGAGCAAATGCCCCAACACCGGGCCATCGTGGGATTGGCCAGCACCCACCAGTACCACCAGCGGCCGGCCGCGGCCATCAACGAGATGATGGATTTTGCTGGTCAACCCACCGCGGGAGCGGCCAATGCCGTGGTCAGGCGGCTCGATCGTCAGATTCTTGTAATTCGACCCAGCCCCCTGTGTCACGGGTGATGTTCGTGGCGTGCTGATGGGCGCGGGCGATCGTGGAATCCACCGACACCGCCCAGTCGATCACCCCGGCCTCATCGGCAGCAGCCAGCAAACGCGCCAGCACCCGATCCCACGTACCGTCGCCGCTCATCCGACGGTGCCAGGTCCAAATCGTCTGCCATCGCCCGAACACCTCGGGCACATCCCGCCAGGCGATCCCGCACCGATACCGGTAGATGATGCCCTCCACCATCTTCCGGGCATCCTGAAAAGGCCTGCCCCGCTTACCCGTCCGCACGGGAAGCAAGTCTTCAATCAACAACCACTGCGCATCGGTGAGCAACTGAAACCGCGACATACTGAAAAGCTTCAGCCACAACACCCGAAATATTTGTCAGACACGCCCTAGTCGCGGCTGGGCGACCGGCAGTATGTACATCGGGTTGGCGCGGGCGCCGGTGAAGCTCAGCGACAGATCTAATGCCATCCCGGAGAACATCCAAGTGGGCAGGGGCTGTGGCCGGCCGTCCACGCCGCTGAATCTGTTGTAGAGCCCGCGCAGATCGAGCGTCCGAACCACTTGGCCGACAAGGCCATTAGCCTTCAGCTCGGAGCTGGGGCCCGGCAGCTCGTCGAGCACCACGGGCTGTACTCCGGCCAGCGCGAGCTCGCATGCCAGCATCAACCCGTTGGGGCCGGCGCCCGCGATGACCACGGGGTGCTCTGCTGCAGCGGCCATGCTCAGACCTTCCGATCGGCGGGTGCCGGAAGTCCGGCGGCGACGTCGGCGAACGCCGCGCGCAGCAACTGCGGATAGGCGACCGGCGGATCCAGCGTCACGTAACTGTCGATAGTGGCCTCAACGACCGCATGGACCACCGCTGCTACCAGGCGCGGATAGGTGTTGCGGTGCGGATCGGTGCCGGTACGTTCGGCGATCGCCGCGGCAAAATCATCGAACAGGCTGCGGGGGAAGCTGTTACGGAGGTCGCGGTCCGTCAGCGCCGAGCGGAGCACGGCAAGCCGAGCACGATCCGGCGGGCCGTACGCGTCGCCCTTGGTGGCGGCGAAATCGTCTTGGACCGGTCCGACGATCGCTTCGGTGATCGACGTCCATAGCGGCTCGTCGTCGGGGCGCTCCCGCAGCAGGGCGACACTGCGGCGCAGGCGCTCGGTCTGGCGATAGGCGAGCGCTTCGTACTTGGTGGAGAAGTAATTGCTGAAGGTCCGCGGGGACACGCCCGCGAGGCCGGCGATGTCTTCCCTGGTGACATTCTCCAGGCCGCGCTCGAGCGTCAGTTGCAGCGCGGCGTCGGAGAGGGCACGTCGAGTGTCGGCTTTTTTGCGTTCTCGCAGCCCGGTCATACCGCCACCGTACAGAAAGATTGCCCGATGGGCAAAAATGCCGTTAGGGCAAATAGCGAGCCGGTTTACCCGGCCAGCGTGGCGCCGAACAGCTCGCGCATCGCCGCCCAATGCCGAGCGGCGGCGGCGGCGTCATACCTCGGGTTGTCGGGGACAGCGAAGCCGTGCTCGGCGGGATAGCGCTCGACGGTGTGTTTGACGCCGGCGGCACGCAGCGCCTCGTCCAGGGTTGCGGCCTGCTCCTTCGTGAACGATGCGTCGTTCTCGGCGCCGGCCACATAAACGGTGGCCGTCATTCGATCGGCCAGCAGGTGGGGGCTGTCCGCGGCGTCGGTAACGAGACCGCCGGGGTGAAACGCCGCCGCGACGGCCACCGGGTCCGGAACCCGGCCGGCCACCGTGACCGAGGTCCGCCCCCCCATGCAGTAGCCGGTGATGCCGAACGTCTGGCCGCGGACTTCCGGCCGACCGGCCAGGTAGTCGAAGAACGCACCGGCGTCGGTCGCCATCATGTCCGGGGTGATGCTGGTCAGCATCGTCATCAGCCGTTCCCGCTCTTTTGGGTCGTCGAACACGGTCTGCATGTGAAACGGCGCCCAGTTGCCGTGCCGGTAGTACACATCAGGCAGCAGCACGGCGTAGCCGAAGCCGGCGAGTTCGGTGGCCATGCCATAGAAAGACTCGCGCACCCCGCCGGCGTCGGGGTACATCACGATGCCTCGCCAGGGGTCAGAACCCTCCGGAGTGAACAGGCGAACCGGGCAGGCGCCGTCGGGCGTGGTGATGGTGTCGGTGATCGTGGGCATGGCCTCCGTTGTACTCCGACCGATCGCCGCTGTGTTGAAAGCGGCGACCCGCGGCGCGTGGCTTCGTCGCGCTTGCGATCGCCGCTAAGCTGGCGGCGTGCCGATCGCGACCCCGTACGAGGACCTGTTGCGGCTGGTTTTGGCCGAGGGAACCCCGAAGGCAGACCGCACCGGTACCGGCACTCGCAGCCTGTTCGGCCACCAGCTGCGCTACGACCTGTCGGCCGGGTTTCCGCTGATCACCACCAAGAAAGTGCACGTCCGCTCGGTGATCTACGAGCTGCTGTGGTTCCTGCGTGGTGACTCCAACATCGCCTGGCTTAACGACCACGGTGTCACCATCTGGGATGAATGGGCTTCTGAGGCAGGAGATCTCGGTCCGGTCTACGGAGTGCAGTGGCGGTCGTGGCCGACTCCGGCGGGTGAGCACGTAGACCAGATCTCGGCTGCGCTGCATCTGCTGCGCACCGATCCGGATTCGCGCCGCATCATCGTGTCGGCATGGAACGTCGGCGAGATCGGCCAGATGGCGCTGGCCCCCTGTCACGCGCTGTTCCAGTTCTACGTCGCCGACGGCAAGTTGTCCTGCCAGCTCTATCAGCGCAGCGCCGACCTGTTCCTCGGGGTGCCATTCAACATCGCCAGCTACGCGCTGCTGACCCACATGATGGCCGCGCAGGCCGGTCTGGGCGTGGGGGACTTCGTCTGGACCGGCGGCGACTGCCACATCTACGACAATCACGTCGACCAGGTCACCGAACAACTGAGTCGCGATCCGCGTCCGTATCCGCAATTGGTTCTGGCGCCGCGTGAATCGATCTTCGACTACACCTACGACGACATCGAGATCCGCGACTACGACCCGCACCCGGCGATCAAGGCGCCCGTGGCGGTATGACGATCAGTCTGATCTGGGCTCAGTCGAAGTCCGGGGTGATCGGCCGTGCCGGCGGCATTCCCTGGCGGGTGCCCGAGGATCAGGCCCGCTACAAACAGCTCACCGTCGGCCACACCGTGGTGATGGGGCGGCTGACCTGGGAATCGCTACCCGCCAAAGTCCGGCCGTTGCCGGACCGGCGCAACGTCGTGCTGACCCGACACCCGGACTATGTCGCTGAGGGCGCCACCGTCGTGCCGACCCTGGAGCAAGCCGTTGCGGGCGAAGACATCTGGGTGGTCGGCGGCGCGGAGATCTACGCGCTGGCGCTGCCGCTGGCCAGCCGCTGCGAAGTGACCGAGGTCGATATCGACCTGCCGGTGCAGGACGGTGACGCCGTCGCGCCGGTGCTCGACCAGTCCTGGCAGTCCAGCACGGGGGAGTGGCTGACCAGCCGAACGGGCCTGCGCTACCGCTACCTGACCTATCACCGGACTTCGTGCCAGTCCTGACCGCCGCGCAGGCGCGCCGGATCGCCGTCGCCGCACAGGGTTTCACCGAGGCCAAGCCGCGTGCCGGCGTCAGCAGGGCGCACCTGAAGCGGCTGGTATCGCGTATTCAGGTCCTGCAACTGGACTCGGTCTCGGTAGCGGTGCGCGCCCACTACGCTCCGGTGTTCAGCCGGCTCGGCCCCTATGACCGCAGCGTGCTGGACCGCGCCGCGTGGAGCCACAGTGCCCGATCGCCGCGACTGCTGGTCGAATACTGGGCGCACGAGGCGGCACTGATGTCCGTCGACGACTGGCCACTGATGCGCTGGCGGATGCGGCAGTACACCCACGGCCGGTGGGGCAATGTGCGGCCCAACCCGAAACTGTCCGACGACATTGTGGCCGCGGTCGCCGAGCTGGGCCCGAGCACCGCCGGACAGATCGAAGAACATCTGGCAACCAAGCGCAAGGCCGGTAAGGGAACCTGGTGGAACCGCAGCGACACCAAATGGGTGGCCGAGGCGCTGTTCGCCGCCGGAGTGCTGACCACCGCCACCCGGGTCGGGTTCGCCCGGCACTACGACTTGGTGGAAAACGTGCTGCCGCCGCAGGTGCTGGCTGTCGAGGTCGAGGACGACGAGGCGATCCGCGAGCTGGTCCGCCGCGCCGCCGGCGCCCTGGGCATCGCCACCGAGGCTGACCTGCGCGACTACTTCCGGCTGTCGGCCGCCCAGACCAAACCGGCGATCGCAGCGCTGGTGGCCGCCGGCGAACTGGAACCGGTGACCGTCGAGGGCTGGGGGTCAGCAGCGTATCTGCTTGCCGGACAGTCGATTCCGCGAACCGATCGCGGCACCGCGCTGCTCTGCCCGTTCGATCCACTGATCTTTTTCCGGCCACGGGTGCAGCGGGTGTTCGACTTCTTCTATCGCATCGAGATCTATACCCCGGCGCCCAAGCGCCAGTACGGCTACTACGTCTGGCCGTTCCTGCTGGACGGGGAGCTGGTCGGCCGGGTGGACCTCAAGGCTGATCGGGCCCGCGATGCCCTGCACGTCGTCGGGGCGTTCTGTGAATCCGGGCAGACCCCGGGCCGAGTGGCCGATGCGCTGGCCGCCGAGCTGAGGTCGATGGCGTCCTGGCTCGGGCTGAGCCGGGTCAGTGTGGGCGAGCGCGGCGATCTGGTGACCGAGCTGCGCCGGCGGGTGCTCAATGGCCCTTAACCCGACGGCCGGCGGCGATGGATCGGGCCGCCTGCGCCAGCTCAATTCCGCGATCGGCGGCGACTTCGGCGAGTTGTGCTCCCCGTTCACCGGCCGACTCAAGTAGCGGTCCGGCCTTTTCGCCCACCATCTCGGCCAGTTCGCGGCCGTGTTCGACGCCGGCCAGCAAGCCCGCGCTCACCTTTTCGCCGACGCTCTCCAGCACGGCATCACCGGCCGTGGTGGGCAAGGAGTTGGCTGCACGACGATAGGCTCGACGGGCCCGCCAGCCCACCGAAGGTTTTCCTTCGGTGTCGGCGGCCGCGATCATCAATCCGCCGATCAGGCTGACGTCGGTCAAGAACGCTTTGCGCTGTTCGGTCCTGCGTTGCGGGTCGGGTTCGGCCCAGAACATGTGTGCCCCGGCGCTACCCGGAATGACCGTGCATGCCAGCACCGCGGACGCAATCCGCGGGAGCCGGCCGCTTGCCAGCAAGACGCCACCGCCGATCTGCGCCAGCGCGTTGGCCCTGGCGAATGCTTCAACGTCGGACGGCACCTTCGCCGCTATCTGGTCGGGTAACTGTTTGAGCCCGTCGAACGCCGGACGGGCCACCTGCCCGGCTTGCTGCGGCCGGCGTAACGCGTCCACACCTTGACCGACAAACGCCGCCGCGAGCAGTGGACGTGCGATCTTACGTAGCAACACTGGGACCCCTATCGCCGGTGGGATTGCTGTTCGGCACGCTCGCGTGCCTCAGTCCGCAGCGGCCTTCGCTCGGGATACCCGCCGGGGCTTACGACGTAAACGTCGATCGTCGAGGGACCGGTCGCCACCGGCGAAGCTCCTCCGACGACGCTAAGGTGGCGACCGGGAACTGATCGGCAGCGCTGACCACTGGCGTGCCGAGCCGGGGTCGGGGATGTCGGGGTGATCGTATGCGGGTTTCTGTTGCATGGGCGCTTGTTGTCGCGGGCACTGGGCTGGCTGCCGGCTGTGGGAGTCACGAACTGAAGGTCCTACCGAACCCCACATCGACGGTGCCCACCACCATGGCGGCCGCACCCATCGCCGAAGATGGCCTGCGCGCTCTGCTGCTCACCCCCGAGCAGATCAACCCCATCATGGAGGCGACCGATATGGCCGTCACCCGTACCCACACCGCCCTGTCGGACGACAGCACCACCATGCAACCGCGCGAGTGCCTGGCCATCGACGGTGCGGCTCAGGAGCCGGTCTACGCCGACAGTGGCTACAGCGGCGTGCGGGAGCAGGCGCTCAGCGAGGGTGATGATTTCGAGCACTTCGCCGAACAGGCCGTCGTCGCGTTTCCGTCGGCCAAGCAGGCCGCCGCATTTTTCGCCACTGCCGCCCAACAATGGCCGGCCTGCCACGAATACAGCCATCTGCAGAGCGGCACGACCTGGATCGCCGGTCCCATCACCAACGCCGACGGCATGCTGAGCACCATCGCGACCCAAGACAATGCGGGCAACGACGTGAGCTGGGCCTGCGGACGGGCGTTGACCGTAGCCAACAACGTCGTGATCGACGTCAACACCTGCAGTGCGGACCCCAAGGACACCGCGGTGATCATCGCTGGGCAGATCGCCGCGAAGGTACCCAACGGCTGACGGTTCAGCTGGTGCCCTACGTCCGGGCGCGGTGGCGCTGACACCGGCCGGGCACGCTTTAAGGTAAGTGCCGTGGCCGAGACGGCGCCGCTGCGCGTGCAATTGATTGCCAAGACCGACTTCACTGCGCCGCCGGACGTGCCGTGGAGCACCGACGCCGACGGCGGTCAGGCCTTGCTGGAGTTCGCCGGCCGGGCCTGCTACCAGAGTTGGTCCAAACCCAACCCGCGCACCGCCACCAACGCCGCCTACCTCAAGCACATCATCGACGTCGGGCACTTCTCGGTGCTCGAGCACGCCTCGGCGACCTTCTACATCACCGGCATCTCCCGGTCGGCCACCCACGAGCTGATCCGGCACCGGCATTTCTCGTTCTCCCAGCTATCGCAGCGCTACGTGCCGGAACCGGACTCACGGGTCGTGGTGCCGCCCGGCATGGCGGAGGACCCGGAACTGCAGCAGATCCTGACCGACGCCGCCGACGCCAGTCGCGCCGCCTATGTCGAGCTGCTGGCCCGGCTGGAAGCCAAGTTCGCAGATCAACCCAATGCGATACTGCGGCGCAAACAGGCCCGCCAGGCCGCTCGCGCCGTGCTGCCCAACGCCACCGAGACCCGCATCGTGGTGACGGGCAATTACCGGGCTTGGCGGCACTTCATCGCGATGCGGGCCAGCGAGCACGCCGATGTCGAGATCCGCCGGCTGGCCGTCGAGTGTCTGCGGCAGCTCACCGCGCTGGCTCCGGCGGCGTTCGGGGACTTCCAGATCAGCGCGCTGGCCGACGGCACCGAAGTCGCGACCAGTCCGCTCGCCACCGAGGTCTGAGCAACTCCGGGGGCCAGGTAATCTTGGGGCCGTGAGCAGCAGCGGATTCGACGCCAAGGCGCAGTTCGGCACCGTGCTGACCGCCATGGTGACCCCCTTCGGCGCGGACGGCTCGGTGGACACCGACGCCGCCGTGCGCCTGGCCAATCGCCTCATCGACGCCGGTTGCGACGGTCTGGTGATCTCGGGTACCACTGGCGAGTCGCCGACCACCGCGGACTACGAGAAGCTCACGCTGCTGCGTGCGGTGGTCGAGGCGGTCGGTGACCGGGCCCGCATCATCGCCGGCGCCGGCAGCAACGACACCGAGCACAGCGTGCGGCTGGCCGAGGCCTGCGCCGGGGTCGGCGCGCACGGCCTGCTGGTGGTGACCCCGTACTACTCGCGGCCCTCGCAGGCCGGCCTGTTGGCGCACTTCACCGCCGTCGCCGACGCCAGCGCGTTACCGGTGATGCTCTACGACATTCCGGCCCGCTCGGTGGTACCGATCGCGCCGGACACCATCTTCGAATTGGCCGAACACCCCAACATCGTCGCGATCAAGGACGCCAAGGGGGATCTGCATGCCGGGGCGCAGATCATGGCCGAGACCGGATTGGCCTACTACTCCGGCGATGACGCCCTCAACCTGCCGTGGCTGGCCATGGGCGCCACCGGATTCGTCAGCGTGATCTCGCACTTCGCGGCCGGTCAGTTGCGCGACATGTTGGCTGCCTTCGCGGCCGGCGACGTCGAGACCGCCCGCAAGATCAACGTCTCGATCGCCTCGCTGTCCAACGCCATGGGCCGCGTCGGCGGGGTGACCTTCGTCAAGGCCGGCCTGCGGTTGCAGGGTTTCGAGGTGGGCGACCCCCGGTTACCGATGGTGCCGGCAACCGCTGCCGAGGTCGACGAACTGGCCATCGACATGCGCGCCGCGTCAGTCCTCGGGTGAGGTGCGGGTGACTGACGAACTCTCCCCGCCGGGTCCGCTGACCGAAGGCGGGCTGCGCGTCACCGCGCTCGGCGGTATCAGCGAAATCGGCCGCAATATGACCGTTTTCGAGCACCTCGGCCGGCTGCTGATCATCGACTGCGGTGTGCTGTTCCCGGGCCATGACGAGCCCGGCGTCGACCTGATCCTGCCGGACATCCGCCACATCCAAGATCGGCTCGACTACGTCGAGGCGCTGGTGCTGACCCATGCCCACGAGGACCACATCGGCGCCATCCCATTTCTGCTCAAACTGCGGGCCGACATCCCGGTGGTCGGCTCGAAGTTCACCCTGGCCCTGGTCGCCGCCAAGTGCCGGGAACACCGCATCAAGCCGGTCTTCGTCCAGGTGGCCGAGGGTCAGCGCAGCACCCACGGGGTGTTCGAATGCGAGTACTTCGCGGTGAACCACTCCATCCCGGATGCGCTGGCGATCGCGGTACACACCGGCGCGGGCACCGTGCTGCACACCGGCGACATCAAGCTCGACCAGCTGCCCCCGGACGGGCGCCCCACCGACCTGCCGGGCATGTCACGCCTGGGCGACCGGGGCGTGGACCTGTTCTTGTGCGACTCGACCAATGCCGAGATTCCCGGCGTCGGGCCGAGCGAGAGCGAGGTCGGTCCCACCCTGCACCGGTTGATCCGCGGTGCCGAGGGCCGGGTGATCGTGGCCTGCTTCGCCTCCAACGTGGACCGGGTGCAGCAGATCGTCGATGCCGCGGTCGCGCTGGGCCGTCGGGTGTCGTTCGTAGGCCGGTCCATGGTCCGCAACATGGGCATCGCCAAGGATCTGGGCTTCCTGCGGGTCGAGGACTCGGACCTGGTCGATATCGGGGCCGCCGAGATGATGCCGCCGGAGAAGGTGGTGCTGGTCACCACGGGGACCCAGGGCGAACCGCTGTCGGCGCTGTCGCGGATGTCGCGCGGCGAGCACCGGTCCATCACCCTGACCGCCGGTGATCTGGTGGTGCTGTCGTCGTCGCTGATTCCGGGCAACGAGGAAGCCGTGTACGGCGTGATGGACGCACTGGCCAAGATCGGCGCCCGGGTGATCACCAACGCCGCGGCCCGCGTGCATGTCTCCGGGCACGCCTACTCCGGCGAACTGCTGTTCCTCTACAACGGCATTCGGCCGCGCAACGTGATGCCGGTGCACGGCACCTGGCGGATGATGCGTGCCAACGCCGCACTGGCCGTTCGCACCGGCGTGCCGGAGGAGTCGATCCTGTTGGCCGAGAACGGGGTCAGCGTCGACTTGGTTGCCGGGCAGGCTCGCATCGCCGGGGCGGTGCCGGTCGGCAAGATGTTCGTCGACGGCCTGGTGGACGGCGACGTCGGCGATGCGACGCTGGGCGAGCGGCTGATCCTGTCCAGTGGATTCGTCGCGATAACGGTGGTGGTGCGCCGGGGGACCGGCAAGCCGGTGGCCCCGCCGCACCTGCATTCGCGGGGCTTCTCCGAAGACCCCAAGGCGCTGGAACCGGCGGCGCGCAAAGTCGAGGCGGAGCTGGAATCCCTGGCCGCAGAGCAGGTCACCGATCCGGTCCGGATCGCTCAGGCGGTGCGCCGCACCGTGGGCAAGTGGGTGGGCGAGGTCTACCGGCGTCAGCCGATGATCGTGCCGACGGTGATCGAGGTCTGAGCCGGCCTTCCCTCGCGGGGAAGAAATCACACCTTCTCGGCGTAGACCGACCATTCCAGGTCACTCGCACCGAGGTCGCGGCCGGTCGGCTCGACGTAGCGCTGGAGAAATTGTTCGGGCCCGGCCTGCTCGATCAGGCGCCAGCCGTATTCGGCCAGGAAATCCGCCACCTCGTCGGGCTGCAGCCCGAAATGCCACAGCTTGTTGATCACCCTGCGGTACAACGTCGGTGAGCCGTAGCGGTTCGTGCCGTCGATGAAGTCACGGCGGACGTAGGTGAACACCAACCTGCTGCCGGTCGCGGCCGGCCGCAGCCCCTCGAGGGTGCCGCGGACGGCGCGCTCGGTCAGGTACTGGGTCACCCCTTCCCAGACGAAGAACGTGCGGAACGCGGTGCGATACCCGTGTTCGACCAGTGTGGTCAGCAGATCGTCGCGCTCGAAGTCCACTGCCACCAGCCGAACCGACAGTGGCGGGCCACCTAACACCCGGCGCACGGTGGCGGACTTGCGGGCGATGTTGACCGGCTGATCCACTTCGAACACCGGAATGGGGGTCCGCCGGGCGAGCCGGTAGGCGAGGGTGTCCAGGCCGGCACCGAGGATGACCACGGCGTCGATCTCCTCGCCGGCCTCGTCGATCCGGTCGGCGATGAAGCGTTTGCGGCAGGTCAGGTTGGCCCAGAGTCCCGGCCCGGAGCGGTCCATCGCGGCGATGACCCACTTGCGCAGCAACGCCGAGCGCGTCACCGCCACCAGCCAGCGCATTCGGGCAGGTAGGAACGGGGCCGCCAGGTCGTCGTCGACCAGCCGGCGGCTCGGCGGCTCGTGCTGCTCGACGGCCGCGAGCACCATCGGGCCGTAGGCTGTCTGAGCTGCTGGGTTGCGTGCCACGGGCTACCTCTTGTTGATGAAGCCGGCGTCCGCCAAGTCCTCGGCGTCGGCCAGCGGATAGGGCACGCTGGCGATCTGCTCGCACAGATCGACCGCAATGATGTCGGCTCCGTCGGCGGCCAGGCGCAGGGCATGGGCGCGGCCCTGGCCGCGGGCCGCGCCGGTGATCAGCGCGACCTTCCCCTGCAGGCTTCCGCTCGGCGGCCGCGCCGTCACGGACGTAACTGGCCCTCGGGTCGCCGGCGGGCACCGGGGTCAGCATCTTGATGTCCGGTGCCCCGGCCAGGTGCTCGCTGAGGCTGCCGACCAGCTCGCCGATCGCCGGCGCGGTCGAGTGGGCCTTCAACGCGTCGGCGTCGGCCCACTGCTCGATGAACACGAAGGCGCCGTCGGCTTCGTGCAGGGAGTACAGCTGGCAGCCCGGTTCTTCGTGCACCTGTGCCACCGCCTTGGTGCAGATCTCGCGGACGGCTTCGACCGATTCCGGCTTGACGGTGAAGGTGGCGACGACCACTACTGGCGAGACCACGGGCATATTGCGACTCCTCGGCTGATGGGGGATGCCGAATGCGATTTCAGGGGCCACCCTACCCAGCCCCCGGCCGGATGCGCGGTGAACCGATCGGCCGGGGCCAGTGTGGCTTATGGTGCGGATGGGGTAATTGCGACTAGGCTTGCCGATATGGCTAGTAAGACCGCTACTAGTAGGGCTTCCGCGCGTTCCGGTACCCGCACGACCAGGGCCAAAGCCGGTTCCACGGCTGCCGCCAAGGGTGGTTCACGGCCCGCTCGGTCCCGCCCGGCAGCCAAGCCGCGCAGCGCCTCCCGGCAGCATTCGGGTCCGGTGGCACTCGGGATGGCCTGTGGACGCCTCGCCCGCGCAACGTGGCTGATGGTCGCCAAGGGCGCCGGAAGCGCTGCACGCTCGGTGGGCCGCGCCCACAACATCGACCCCGGTCATCGCCGCGACGGCATCGCACTGGCTTTGCTGGGTTTGGCCGTGGTGACCGCGGCCAGTTGCTGGCTGGATGCGGCCCGGCCGGTCGGGGCCTGGATCGACACCGGTCTGCGCACCGTGGTCGGCGGAGCGGTGGTGCTGCTACCGGTGTTGGCTGCTGCCGCCGCCGTGTTGCTGATGCGCACTGAACCCGATCCGGAGAGCCGGCCCCGGCTGATCCTCGGATCGGCCATGATCGGGCTGCCGATCCTGGGCCTGTGGCACCTGTGGTCGGGCTCGCCGCAAAGCCCCGACGGGCGTCTGCATGGCGCCGGCTTTGTGGGCTTCGCGATCGGCGGCCCGCTCGCCGACGGACTCACGGCGTGGATCGCCGCGCCGCTGTTGTGCATCGGCGTGCTGTTCGGCGTGCTGCTGCTGACCGGGACCACCCTGCGCGAGGCGCCCGAGACCTTGCGCACCATGTTCCGCGGCGACTACGGCGAGGACGATTACTACGACGACTACGACGAGGCCTACGACGACAATTTCGACAACGCCGATTACGACGCCGGCTACGACGACGTCGGGAGCAGCAGCGTAGGCACCGCGTCCGACGTCGTCGACGATGCCCCGGACTGGCAGTCGCGGACCCCGCTGGACAACTACCCCCTCGACGAAGAGCCCGCCGCGGCGCCGCCCCCGGTTAAACCCGTGCGCCGCAAAGCCCCCAAGGAACCTAAGGCGGCCAAATCCGCCGACGCCACCGTCGTCCTGGACCGGGTGGTAGAGGGGCCCTACACGCTGCCGGCGTTGAGCCTGCTGGTCGCCGGGGACCCCCAGATGGCCGATGCGATCACCTCGGTGCTGGAGCAGTTCAAGGTCGACGCCGCGGTCACCGGCTGCACCCGCGGTCCCACCGTCACCCGCTACGAGGTGGAGCTGGGCCCCGGCGTGAAGGTCGAGAAGATCACCGCCCTGCAACGCAACATCGCCTACGCGGTGGCCACCGAGAGCGTGCGGATGCTCGCCCCGATCCCGGGCAAGTCCGCCGTCGGTATCGAGGTGCCCAATACCGACCGCGAGCTGGTGCGGCTCGCCGACGTGCTGACCGCGCCGTCCACCCGCGGCGACCATCACCCGCTGGTGATCGGCCTGGGCAAGGACATCGAAGGCGACTTCATCTGCGCCAACCTGGCCAAGATGCCGCACCTTCTGGTGGCCGGTTCCACCGGTTCGGGTAAGTCCAGCTTCGTCAACTCGATGCTGGTGTCACTGTTGGCGCGGGCCACCCCCGAAGAGGTCAGGATGATCCTGATCGACCCCAAGATGGTGGAACTCACGCCGTACGAAGGCATTCCGCACCTGATCACCCCGATCATCACCGAGCCGAAGAAGGCCGCCGCGGCGCTGGCCTGGCTGGTCGAGGAGATGGAGCAGCGCTACCAGGACATGAAGTCGTCCCGGGTGCGCCACATCAACGACTTCAACGACAAGGTCCGCTCCGGGGAGATCACCACGCCACTGGGCAGCGAGCGGGTCTACCGGCCCTACCCCTACATCCTCGCGGTCGTCGACGAGCTCGCCGACCTGATGATGACCGCACCCCGCGATGTAGAAGACGCGATCGTGCGGATCACCCAGAAGGCCCGCGCCGCCGGCATCCACCTGGTGCTGGCCACCCAGCGGCCGTCGGTGGACGTCGTCACCGGCCTGATCAAGACCAACGTGCCGTCCCGGCTGGCGTTCGCCACGTCGTCGCTCACCGATTCCCGGGTCATCCTGGACCAGCCGGGCGCCGAGAAGCTGATTGGCATGGGCGACGGGCTGTTCCTGCCGATGGGTGCCAACAAGCCGATCCGGCTGCAGGGAGCGTTCATCTCCGACGAGGAGATCCAGGCCGTCGTCAGCGCCTGCAAGGACCAGGCCGAGCCCGAGTACACCGAGGGCGTCACCGCCGTGAAGGCCACCGGCGATCGCGCCGACGTCGACCCCGACATCGGCGACGACATGGATGTCTTCCTGCAGGCCGTCGAGCTCGTGGTGTCCAGCCAATTCGGCTCGACCTCGATGCTGCAGCGCAAGCTGCGGGTGGGCTTCGCCAAGGCCGGCCGGCTGATGGACCTGATGGAGACCCGCGACATCGTCGGCCCGTCCGAGGGCTCCAAGGCCCGGCAAGTGCTGGTCAAGCCCGACGAGCTGGCCGCCACGCTGATGCTGATCCGCGGCGGCGCCGCCCCCGACGACGATGGCGACGACGAGTTCTAGCGCCCTCAACCGGCGCCGAGAGTGAATCTGACGACGCGACGCGCCGATGGGGCGTCGTCAGAGTGCGATTCACCGGGAGTCAGCCGGCGAGCCGGCGGCTAGGCGCTGTGCACCAGAGCAAGGCCATGCCAGTCGCGCAGCGGCTTGCGGCGCTTGCTGCGTGCCACCAGCCGGGCCACCGCGGCCTCCAGCCCGCGGGCCAACTCGTCGACCGCGGCGAACTCGAAGTCGGCTAGTACTCCGATGAACAGTTCCCCGGCGGCGGGCCGGGGACGTTGGTCGCCAATGCCACCACGCCACGCTGGTGGAGCTGTCCGAGCAATCGCGCCGCCCAGCCTGACCACGCGACCGGCAGCAGGCTCGCGGCCGACATCACCGTACGTCCGGCGTGCCGCTGCCCACCGGCCTTGGCCCGCGCCAGCCGGGAACGCACGGCCAGCAATCGCTTCACCGGGTTGGATTCTTCGATCGGCAGACGCGGCAACAGCAAAGTGGACAGAGCCGATTCCGGCACCAGGGTGCGCAGCGAATCGGGTTGGGGCACTTGACCACGACGGATCATGAAGTCGCGGTAGCTCTCGGTCAGGGCTGCCAACACCACGTCATCGATGGACACATCGAACACCCGACAGACCTGCTGGATGTCGTCGAGCGGCACCCGTGCCGCGCTGTAGCGGCGGCGGCTGGTGATCGGACCGGTCAGTGACGACGTGCCCGGCTGCAGCAAGCCGGTCGCGAGTTCCACCACACCGCGCAGGTTGGACACCCAATGCACCGGATTGAGGTCCAGCAACGGCCGGCCCTGCGGCGCATCGTGCCCCGGCGCGGCGGCGTGGGCCGCCAGGTGGGCGAATCCCTTGTCGGACAAACCGGTCAGCATGTGCGCGGCCGCGGTGCCGTCGGCGATGCAGTGGTGGACCTTCATCAGCAGGGCCCACCGGTCGCCGCTGAGACCGCTGATCACCCAGATCTCCCACAGCGGACGGTTGCGGTCCAACCGCCAGGACATCACGTCGGCAATCACCGTGTGCAGTTCGGCGTCGCCGCCGGGGGAGGGCACCGCGAGCCTGCCGATGTGGTGGGCGAGATCGAAGTGGGGGTCGTCCACCCATTCGGGTGCGCTCAGATCCAGGGCGTGGCGTACCAGTCGCTGCCCGAACCGCGGGCACCCGCGCAGGCGTTCGGCCAGCGTTGCCTGCAGCAAGGCATGGTCGGGAACCGGACCGTCGAGGACGGCCAGCGTCCCGGTCGCCATGCTGACGTTGTGGTCGGAATCTTCGACGCCCAGAAAGCCGGCGTCCAGGGGGGTCAGGTGCTCGGCCACGACTACCTCCAGTTGTCTGCAACTGTCGGTACCACTATCTCCCCCCTGAACGGCTTGGGGCAGGGCCGGAAGTCCCCAGGTTCGGTGACTGTGACACTTCCCAGACACGTGCGGGACACGGACCGGCTACGGACCGGACACCAGCGGTTTTCCAGAGCCGGGCGGGCGCGTAATCTCGCCACGTGGATTGGGCACGACTTTTCGCTTTCGATACACCGCCCTCGGAGATCTTTATCCGCGGAACCGTCATCTACATTGCGATTTACGCGTTGCTGCGGGTGGTATTGAAACGCGAGGCGGGCACCAACGGCATCACGGATCTCATCGTCGTGGTGTTGATCGCCGACGCGGCACAGAACGGGATGGCCGGTGGCTATCGATCGGTCAGTGACGGCATCCTGCTCGTCGGGGTAATCATCGGCTGGTCATACCTGCTGAACTGGATGGCGCACCGCTGGCCCTCGGTGGCGAGGATCCTGCGGCCGGGGCCGCTGTTGGTGATCTACGACGGCGCATTCCTCTACGCCAATATGCGCAAAGAGATGATCACCGAGGAGCAGGTCCGCGAGCAGGCGCGCAAGCAGGGAATCGCCGATCTTTCCGTAGTCCGTGAGGGCCGGATGGAATCCGACGGGCAGTTCAGCTTCCTCATCGGCGCGACTCGCCGGGCACGCGATCTGGTCGTCGACTAGAGGACCAGCAACATCCGGGTGTTGCCCAGGGTGTTCGGCTTGACGTAGCTCAGATCCAAGAACTCGGCCACGCCGACGTCGTAGGAGCGTTGCATCTCCTCGAACACCTCGGCGGTCACCGGCGTTCCGTCGATCTCGGTGAAGCCGTGCCGGGCGAAGAACTCGGTCTCGAAGGTCAGCACGAACAGCCGCTGCAACTCCAGCTCGCGGGCGACCTGCAGTAGGCGGTCGACGATCGCGTGTCCGATACCGCGACCGGTCAGGGCTGGGTCCACCGCGATGGTGCGGACCTCGCCGAGATCCGACCACAACACATGCAACGCGCCGCAGCCCACCACCTGCTGATCCGCGTCTTCGGCAACCCAGAATTCCTGGACCGCCTCATACAACGTCACCAGGTTCTTTTCCAGCAGGATCTTGCCGGCATAGACGTCCACCAGCTGCTTGATCGCCGGGACGTCCGAGGTGCGCGCACGCCGAACCACGGACTGCCCCGCCGGTCGATCCGCCGCAAGATTCACAGCTGCACAGTATCGGTTTCTCATTTCGGGCTGGGCAACAGATATTCTGACTTCCGTGTCGGGACAGCCAAAAACCGGACCAGCGGTGACGCATGTCCCCGTAGTCAATCTTGCGAACGCGTTGACCGTCCTGCGGATGGCGCTGGTCCCGGTCTTCCTGCTGGCGCTGTTCGCCCAGGACGGCCACGATCCGAAGACCCGCATCGCGGCGTTCGTGATCTTTGCCGTGGCCATCATCACCGACCGGCTGGACGGCACCCTGGCGCGCAACTACGGCATGGTGACCGAGTTCGGCACGCTGGCCGACCCGATTGCCGACAAGGCGCTGATCGGCGCGGCGCTGATCGGCCTGTCGATGCTGGGCGACCTGTGGTGGTGGGTGACGGTGGTGATTCTGGTCCGCGAGATTGGGATCACCCTGCTGAGGTTCGCGGTGCTGCACCGCGGTGTGATCCCGGCCAGCCGTGGCGGCAAGCTCAAGACCCTGGTGCAGGCGGTCGGTATCGGGCTGCTCATCCTGCCGCTGGAAGGCCCCTGGCTGGTGACGGCCTGGACGGTGATGACCGCAGCGGTGATCCTGACGGTGCTGACCGGCGTCGACTACGTCGTTTCGGCGGTTACCGACCTGCGCGGCGGGCCGGTCCGAAGCTAACCCGAAGGTAACCCGGCGGTTCCGCGAGGCTCGGCGCTGGACCGCCGAAGGAAACCGCCGAATCCGGGAACCCATTCGGGCGTCGCGGGCGTTGACCTTGGTGACTGGTGGTTTCCAAGGTTGACCCGTAAGGGGGAGTGCGCGATGACGACATTGCTGCGGGAGTCGGTCGGCGAGGTGCTGCGCCAGGCCCGGACGGCCCAGGGCCGCACGCTGCGTGAGGTGTCTGACGCGGCGCGGGTCAGCCTCGGCTACCTCTCGGAGGTCGAACGGGGCCGCAAGGAAGCGTCCAGCGAGCTGCTCAACGCGATCTGCGCGGCCTTGCGGATGCCGTTGTCGACGGTGCTCTTCGACGCCGGAACCCGGCTGGCGCAGGCCGAGCGGGCCGAGTTGGCAGTGCGCAGCGGCGCAGTGACCCGCATCGACGCCGGCACCAAGGTCGTGATCCCGCCGATTCGGACGCTGGCATCGGTGGCCTCGGCGTGACGCGCCCGGCCTGAACACCCACCCGATAACCGTCGACCCGATAAATTGATCACCGGTACCGGCGGTAGAGCGTCAACACTGGAAACAAGCAGACGGAGCTGACTGATGGCCAACCCGTTCGTCAAGGCGTGGAAGTACGTGATGGCGCTGTTCAACTCGAAGATCGACGAGCACGCCGATCCCAAGGTGCAGATCCAGCAGGCGATAGAAGAGGCGCAGCGTCAGCACCAAGCCCTGACTCAACAGGCCGCGCAGGTGATCGGCAACCAGCGGCAATTGGAAATGCGGTTGAACCGGCAACTGGCCGACATCGAGAAGCTTCAGGTCAACGTGCGCCAGGCTCTGACCCTGGCCGACCAGGCCACGGCCGCCGGAGACGCCGCGAAGGCCACCGAGTACAACAACGCCGCGGAGGCGTTCGCGGCCCAGCTGGTCACCGCCGAACAGAGCGTGGAAGACCTCAAGGCCCTGCACGACCAAGCGCTGTCGGCGGCGATGCAGGCCAAGAAGGCCGTCGAGCAAAACGCCATGGTGTTGCAGCAGAAGATCGCCGAGCGCACCAAACTGCTCAGCCAGCTCGAGCAGGCCAAGATGCAGGAGCAGGTCAGCGCCTCGCTGCGCTCGATGAGCGAGATCGCGGCCCCCGGAACCACTCCGAGCCTGGACGAGGTGCGCGACAAGATCGAGCGGCGCTACGCCAACGCGATCGGGGCAGCCGAGTTGGCACAGGGTTCGGTGCAGGGCCGGATGATCGAGGTCGAGCAGGCCGGTGTCCAGATGGCCGGCCACTCCCGGCTGGAGCAGATCCGGGCATCGATGCGCGGCGAGTCGCTGCCGGCGGGTGGCTCCGCCACCGCCCCCGGCCAGGCCACCCCGGCAACAGACAACCCCCGAGAACCCGTTGGGGCGATAGTCCGGTGGCCGCGACACTCGGAGGCAGCGCTCGGCACCCACTGCTGCAGCGTGCCGTGGACCGAGCCAGCGAGGCTGCCGACACGCTCGCCGACAAGCTGGGTGCGCTCGCCGACCCGAGGGCCAGGATGTTGCGCAAGCGCCGGTGGGCGCTGCGGCTGGGCTTGTTCTTTACCGCCACCTGCGGATTCTGGACGTTGGTGACGGCCGTGCTGGCGTCGTGGTCGACGCCGGTGTGGGTGCTGTTGATCACCGGGCTGGTAGCCGCGGGCGCGGCTGCGCCGGCGACGCTGTTGTTGCTGCGCTATCGCTGGCTGCGTGCGACACCGCTGCCGGCTATGCGCTCCACCGCGGTGCGGCGCCTGCCGCCGCCCGGGTCGGCGGCACGGCCGGCGATGTATGCGCTGGGCGCCTCCGAGCGCGGGATGGTCTCGCTGCTGGGCGTGCTCGAGCGGGGCCGGCTGCTGCCCACCGATGAGATCACCGAACTGACGGCCGCAGTCAACCGCGCCGCATCGACCATGGCGGCCACCGCGGCTGAGGTGGTCTCCATGGAACGCGCCGTGCAGCACAGCGCCCAGTCACGTCAGTACCTGGTGCCGACGATCAACGCGTTCACCGCGCAACTCAGCACCGGTGTTCGCCAATACAACGAGATGGTCACCGCCGCAGCGCAACTGGTGGCCTCGGCCAACGACGGCTCCACGACGTCGACCGGGGAACCGGCGAATTCCCCGATGTCCCAGCGGCGCTACCGCGAGGAGCTGGTCGGCGCGACCGAGAAGATGCTGGGCTGGGCGCAGGCATTCGACGAACTGGCCGAGTTGCCCCGGGTCGTCTAGATGTCGTCGCTGCGCTGATCGACCGATTCGGGCCGGGGACCGTAGCGTTTCTCGTAGGACCGGTGAATGTGGGCGTCGCGCTCACGCTTTCGCGCGTTGGCCAGCTCCGGATCCAGGCCGTGCATCCGCAGCATGTGCGAGCGCCACACCTTGTTGAGCGCGTGCGCAAACAGGATCACCATGAACCAGATCGGAAACGTCATGCTGAACCGCGTCATAAAGTCTGTCGGGAACAGCCAAAACGGGATCAGGATCAGCGTCGTCGGCACGACGGCGCGCATGATCATCCGGACGGTGGCACCCGGGCCGGCCAGGTCGTTGCGGACCCAGTCCAGCAGCTCTGGGGGCAACGGGCGTCCGTAGCAGTACCGGAAGTATTGAATCGGAGTAGGGCGGGCAGGCTTTGAACTTTGACGCACAGCGGTGACCCTAGAACGTCGGCCGCAGCGCCGGGAACACGGTGGCCGCCACCGCCCGCAGCGTTGCCTTGAACATGTCCAGGAAGTCGAAGTAGTCGCGCCACAACGTGATACGCCCGTGGTGCACCTCGAAGACTCCGCACACCCAGAACTGCAGCCGTAGCGGGCCCAACGTCAGCGCGTCCGTGCGCTCGGTGAGCACCGTCGCGCCGTCGGCGGCGATGCGGTGGATCTTCACGTCGAAGCCTGCCCGGCCGGCCATCCGCCCAAACACCCCGATGGTGGCACTGCGGCCGTAGATGGTCGGCAGCCCGACATTCTGGTACACCACGTCCTCGGCGAGTGCCGCCGCCGCGGTGTCGAGGTCCTCGTCGCGCAGGGCGTCGAGGAACGTCTCTACGGTGCGGATGTTGGCGGCGGCCTCAACAGCGCTCTGCTGGCCAGTCAGTTCGGTCATGCCTGCCACCCTAGGCCGCCCGGCGGCGCGGGGGAACCGCGCGCTGGACTGCCGCCGAATGCCTCGCGGTCGGGACGAAAGTCTCTGGTGGATGGCACCGGTATGCGGGCAATCTCACTATGAGATACGCATGACGATCGAGTGCCCCACTCCTGTGACGCTCGGTCGGAAAGGACCACCACGGGCGATGGCACAGCTGAGCGGACCATCGGTGCCTGCAGCACCACCCGAACAGGCAGCCGACCTGGCGACGATACCGCTGGGCGAATTGGTTGTGCGGCTGGGCAGCGGAGCGGACGGGCTGTCGGCCGCAGAGGCAGCGCGTCGGCTTGCCGCGAACGGGCCCAACGCGGTTCAGGAGACGCGGAAGAGCCCGTTGCTGACGTTCCTCGGCTACTTCTGGGCGCCGATCCCGTGGTTGATCGAGGTGGCGCTGCTGCTGTCGATCGTGGTGCAGCACTGGGCCGACGTGATCATCATCGCGGTGTTGCTGCTGATGAACGGCCTGGTCGGCTTCTACGAGGAGCATCAGGCCGCGGACACCATCTCGGCGTTGAAGAAGTCCTTGGCGACCACCGCCCACGTGCGTCGTGACCGCACCTGGCACGACGTGCCGGTCGAGGAGCTCGTCACCGGCGACCTGATTCACCTCGCGCTCGGCGACGTGGTGCCCGCGGATGCGCGGATCGTTGACGACGGCACCGTCTCGGTCGATCAGTCGGCGCTCACCGGTGAGTCGCTTCCGGTCTCCCGGACGACCGGAGCGCAGCTCTACTCGGGGTCCGTCGTGGCCCGCGGGCAGGCGAACGCATTGGTGTACGCGACGGGCGCGGACAGCTATTTCGGCAAGACCGCGACGCTGGTGCGAGGGGCGGGGAATGTCAGTCATTTCCAGCAGGCGGTGCTGCGGATCGGCAAGGTCCTCATCTACGCAGCACTGATCCTGGTGGCCACCACCACCGCCTCGGATCTGCTCAGGGGCGGAACGTGGTTCGACGCCGTGGAGTTCGGTCTGGTGGTGGTCATCGCGTCGGTGCCGGTGGCGATGCCCGCGGTGCTCTCGGTCACCATGGCGGTCGGTGCCCGCAGCCTGGCCCACCAGAGGGCCGTGGTGAGCCATCTGCCTGCGGTCGAGGAGCTCGGTGGCGTCGACATCCTGTGCTCGGACAAGACCGGCACGCTGACCCAGAACCGCATTCAGGTCGGCATTCCCTGGAGCGCCCCGGGCGTCGACCCGGAAGCACTCATCCTGGCGGCCGCAACGGCATCCAGCCCAGACAGCAAGGACGCCATCGACCTTGCCGTGCGCGCCGCGGTGACCGACCCGAACCTGCTCGACCGATACTCGGTGAGGGTGTTCACCCCGTTCGACCCCACGAGCAAGCGCACCGAAGCCCAGACCACCGACCAGCAGGGCGCACCGGCCCGGTTCACCAAGGGCGCACCCCAGGTCATCGCGGCCCTGTGCGCGAACGAGGGCGCCAGCACGCTGACCGGCTATGCGGGCGCGGTCTCCGACTTCGCCGGCCGCGGCGATCGTGCGCTGGGTGTGGCCGAGTGCCGGGACGGCTGCACCTGGCGGCTGCTGGGCCTGCTCCCGCTGGCCGATCCGCCCCGAGCGGATTCGGCGGCCACCATTGCCGCTGCCACCGAGCTGGGAGTGCAGGTGAAAATGATCACCGGCGACGCGCTCGCGATCGGCAAGCAGGTCGCCTGCCAGGTCGGTATCGGCACCAACCTGCTCGACGCCGCCGAATTGGAGAGCCCGGGCGCCGGCGAGCCGGCAACGCTGGCTGAACGGATCGAAAACGCGGATGGATTCGCGCAAGTCTTTCCCGAGCACAAATATCTGATCGTCAACGTACTGCAGTCCCGCGGGCACATCGTGGGGATGACCGGCGACGGCGTCAACGATGCGCCCGCCCTGAAGCAGGCCGATGCGGGCATCGCGGTCTCCGGCGCCACCGATGCGGCCCGCGCCGCAGCCGACGTGGTGCTGATGGAACCCGGCCTGTCGGTCGTCGTCGGCGCGATCCGGCTCGCCCGGGAGATGTTCGCCCGGATGACCAGCTACACGATCTACCGCATCGCGGAGACCATCCGGGTGCTGCTGCTGGTCACCGTCAGCGTCGTCGCGCTGAACTTCCGCCCGGTGACGGCGACCATGATCGTCATCCTCGCCCTGCTCAACGACGGGGCGCTGCTGTCCATCGCCTACGACCGTGCGCACGGCTCGAACCGCCCCGCGCGGTGGGACATGCGGCAGGTTCTGACCGTGGCCGGGAGCCTGGGCGTACTGGGGGTGATCGAGACGCTGGGCCTGATGTTCCTCGCCGTCGGACCGCTTCATCTCAACACGCCGCACGGGCTGCTGATCGTGCAGACGATGATCTTCCTGAAGCTGTCGGTCTCCGGCCACCTGACGGTGTTCGTCGCCCGCAGCAGGAGGCGCTTCTGGGCCAGGCCGTTCCCCGCCGGGATCCTTCTCGTGATGGTTCTGGGTGCGCAGGTGGCCGCCACGATCATCGTGCTCACCGGCTTCCTGATGACGGCGATTCCCTGGTCGCTGGTCGGCATGGTCTGGGGGTGGTCGCTGTTCTGGTTCCTGATCGAGGATCAGGCCAAGCTCGGCGCCTATGCCTGGCTGGGCCGACGTCGCGGGCAAGGGATTGGCGCGCCGGGGCGATGATCCGCCACCCGGGGGCGACCCGGCGTCGGGCCCCTGTGGCTGTGGCACGGTAGGCCGATGCGAGTCGTAGTGGTAGCCGGCCCGGATCCCGGCCACGCGTTCCCGGCGATCGCGTTGTGCAAGCGCTTCGTGGCGGCCGGGGACACGCCGACGCTGCTGACCGGTGTGCAGTGGCTGGACACCGCGCGGGCCGCCGGGGTGGACGCCGCGGAGCTGCTGGGACTCGATCCCACGGTGGCCGATGACGACGCGGACGACGGGGCCAAGCTGCATCAGCGGGCGGCGCGGATGGCGGTCGAAAACCGCGATCAGCTGCGGGCTCTGGCGCCGGATCTGGTGGTTTCCGACGTCATCACGGCCTGTGGGGGGATGGCCGCCGAGCTGCTCGGCATCGGGTGGGTCGAACTCAGTCCGCACCCGCTGTATCTGCCGTCGACGGGGTTGCCGCCGATCGGCAGTGGTCTGGCGCCGGGCATCGGGCTGCGGGGCCGATTGCGGGATGCGGTGATGCGCTCGTTGACGGCACGGTCGGTACGCGGCGGCATGCGCCAGCGCGCCGAAGCCCGGGTGGGTATCGGCTTGCCGGGCAACGATCCCGGGCCGCTGCGGCGCCTGATCGCCACGCTGCCAGCCCTTGAGGTGCCCCGGCCGGACTGGCCCGCCGAGGCTGTCGTCGTGGGGCCGCTGCACTTCGAGCCGACCGAGCAGGTGCTGGCGGTGCCACCGGGTTCGGGCCCGCTGGTGGTGGTGGCGCCGTCCACCGCATCCACCGGAGCCGCCGGGCTGGCCGAGCTCGCCCTGGAGCATCTGGTGCCCGGCGCCGGACTGCCCGACGGCGCTCGGCTGGTGGTGTCGCGGCTGGGCGGCCCGCCGCTGGAGCTGCCGTCGTGGGCCGTTGCCGGATTGGGGCGTCAGGATGAACTGTTGACGCACGCCGACGTGGTGGTCTGCGGCGGCGGGCATGGCATGGTGGCCAAGACGCTGCTCGGCGGGGTGCCGCTGGTGGTGGTGCCTGGTGGCGGCGATCAGTGGGAGATCGCCAATCGCGTGGTGCGCCAGGGCAGTGGGCGGCTGATCCGGCCGTTGACCGGGCCGGCATTGGCCGAGGCGGTGGGCGCCGTATTGGCGTCGCCGAGCTATCGCGATGCTGCCCGGCGGGCCGCAGGCACCGCCACCGACGTCGCCGATCCGGTACGGGTGTGCCACCAGGCGCTGTCGGGCACTGGGTAGGTTAGGTGTGTGCGCCTGACCGAATTCCACGAACGGGTCGCGATGCGTTTCGGTACCGCTTACGGCAACTCGGTGCTGGCAGACCACGTGCTGGCCGCGGTGGGCGGACGGACCGCGGCCAGCACGTGGTCTGCCAGCACCGAGTTGCCGTAAGCGGTACCGAAACGCATCGCGACCCGTTCGTGGAATTCGGTCAGGCGCACACACCTAACCTACCCAGTGCCCGACAGCGCCTGGTGGCACACCCGTACCGGATCGGCGACGTCGGTGGCGGTGCCTGCGGCCCGCCGGGCAGCATCGCGATAGCTCGGCGACGCCAATACGGCGCCCACCGCCTCGGCCAATGCCGGCCCGGTCAACGGCCGGATCAGCCGCCCACTGCCCTGGCGCACCANTTCTCGACCTCATCGCCGCCGACGATGAACAGTGCGCCGCGGCGCAGCTCTTCGGGCGCGAGATCCTGACCGTCGAGAACACCCGGGGCATGTTCGACGATCGCCTCGGTGATCATGTCGAGGATGCCCGCACGGTGCTCGTTGAGCCCCGGAATCGCCGACAGGTCGCTGGTGGCGATGCGGTGGATGCAGGGGTCGGCGGCGATGAGGTCGAGAAAGGCCGTCAGCGCGGACCGGAGCTTGTCGGCGAGTGTGCCGGGGTCGCCGATGCCGGCGGTGACCATCGCTTCGAGCAGCTGGTCGCGGACGTCGTCGGAGACGGCGAAGAACAGCGCGTCGCGATTGGGAAACTGCTCGTAGAAGTAGCGCGGGGTGAGGCCCGCGGCGGTACAGACGCCGCGGACCGTGACGTCGCCGATGCCCGATTCGCCCCAGATTTGGCGGCCGGCGGCCAGCAGCTTGCTACGGCGCTCGGCGCGGCGGTCCACCGCGCTGATTCCGCCGTAGTCACGCACCACCTCAGGGCGTTTCATTGGCATCACCCTACTGAAGGCGTGTCGGGCACCGCCGTTCTCGGGCGTCGTCGGTCACGACGGTGTTGGAAATCGGACACGCCGACACGCCGCGTGTCTGACTTGATTCGAACATTCGTTCGCCTACTGTGGAGGCAGTTCGTTCGGCCTGACGGGTTTGTCGGACCCTGTCGCTAGCGTCACGGCCAATCGACCGACAACCGGTCAACCGAACTACCGAACCACAGGAGAGGCATCATGGCGCAAGCGCCCGATCGCGAAAAAGCACTCGAACTGGCGATGGCCCAGATCGACAAGAACTTCGGCAAAGGCTCGGTGATGCGTCTCGGGGACGAGGTGCGTCAGCCGATCTCGGTCATCCCGACCGGCTCGATCGCCCTGGATGTGGCGCTGGGTATCGGCGGTCTGCCCCGGGGCCGGGTCATCGAGATCTACGGCCCGGAGTCCTCCGGTAAGACCACCGTGGCGCTGCACGCGGTGGCCAATGCCCAGGCCGCCGGCGGGATCGCGGCGTTCATCGACGCCGAGCACGCGCTGGACCCCGACTACGCCAAGAAGCTCGGCGTGGACACCGATTCGCTGCTGGTGTCCCAGCCCGACACCGGCGAGCAGGCGCTGGAGATCGCCGACACGCTGATCCGCTCCGGCGCGCTGGACATCCTGGTCATCGACTCGGTGGCCGCCCTGGTGCCGCGCGCGGAGATCGAGGGCGAGATGGGGGACAGTCACGTCGGCCTGCAGGCCCGACTGATGAGCCAGGCGCTGCGGAAGATGACCGGCGCACTGAACAATTCGGGTACCACCGCCATCTTCATCAACCAGCTGCGGGAAAAAATCGGAGTCATGTTCGGATGCATGAACTATGCCACCCGAGTGACTCTCGCCGATGGGACCACCGAGAAGATCGGCAAGATCGTCAACAACAAAATGGATGTCGAGGTGCTGTCCTACGACGCCGACGCCGATCGGTTGGTGCCGCGCAAGGTGGTCAACTGGTTCGACAACGGACCCACCGAGAAGTTCCTGCAGTTCACCGTCGAAAAGTCCGGCGGCAACGGCAAATCGCAGTTCGCCGCGACGCCCAACCACCTCATTCGTACCCCGGGTGGCTGGACCGAAGCCGGTGAAATCATCACCGGTGATCGGGTTCTGACTGCGGAACCACACCTGCTCAGCGACCAGCAGTTCCAGGTGGTGCTCGGTTCGCTGATGGGCGATGGGAACCTCTCGCCCAATCGGCGGGACCGCAATGGCGTCCGGTTCCGGCTCGGGCACGGTGCAAAGCAGGTGGAGTACCTGCAGTGGAAGACGGCGCTGATGGGCAACATCGGTCACTCGGTGCGGGAGAACGCCAAGGGCGCAACCTTTGTCGACTTCACCCCATTGCCCGAGCTGGGGGAGTTGCAGCGCGCGGTGTATCTCGGGGACGGCAAGAAGTTCCTTTCCGAGGATTACCTCAAGGCGCTTACTCCGTTGGCGCTGGCCATCTGGTACATGGACGACGGCTCATTCACGCTGCGTTCCAAGGGATTGCAGGAGCGTACCGCCGGCGGCAGTGGACGCATTGAAATCTGCGTCGAGGCGATGACGGAAGGCACCCGGACCCGGTTGTGCGATTACCTGCGTGACACTCACGGCCTGGATGTCCGCCTGCGGTTGTCCGGCTCGGCAGGCAAGGCGGTCCTGGTGTTCTCGACCGCGGCGACCGCCCAGTTCCAGGAAATGGTGGCGCCCTACATGGCGCCGTCGATGGAGTACAAGCTACTGCCGCGATTCCGTGGTCAAAGCACCGTGACGCCGCAATTCATCGAGCCCGCTCAACGGCTGGTGCCGTCTCGGGTGCTGGATGTGCACGTCAAACCGCGCACTCGCTCGATGCATCGCTTCGACATCGAAGTGGAGGGTAATCACAATTACTTTGTCGACGGGGTGATGGTGCACAACTCTCCCGAAACGACCACGGGCGGAAAGGCTTTGAAGTTCTACGCCTCAGTCCGCCTGGACGTCCGGCGGATCGAAACCCTCAAGGACGGCACCGACGCGGTCGGTAACCGCACCCGGGTCAAGGTCGTCAAGAACAAGGTTTCGCCGCCGTTCAAGCAGGCCGAGTTCGACATCTTGTATGGCCGGGGCATCAGCCGTGAGGGCTCACTGATCGACATGGGTGTGGACCAGGGCTTCATCCGCAAGTCCGGTTCCTGGTTCACCTACGACGGCGAACAGCTGGGGCAGGGCAAGGAGAACGCCCGCAACTACCTGCTGACCAACGTCGACGTGGCCAACGAGATCGAGAAGAAGATCAAGGAGAAGCTCGGTATCGGCGCCGTGCTGACCGATGAGCTGGCCGATGAAGTCCTGCCCGCCCCCGTCGACTTCTGAGCCGGTCGAGGCGGCAGAGCCCAAACGCGAGGAGCAGGCGAAGTCACTGTGCCTTCGCCTGCTCACCGCCCGGGCCCGCACCCGCGCTGAGCTCGCCGGCCAGCTGACCAAACGGGGCTACCCCGACGACGTCAGTGATCGGGTGCTGGACCGGCTGGCCACTGCCGGTCTGATCGACGACACCGATTTCGCCGAACAGTGGGTCCGATCCCGGCGCGAGCATGCGGGCAAGGGCCGCAAAGCGTTGGCCGCCGAACTGCGCACCAAAGGTATCGACGAGGACGTGATCGCCGGGGCGCTGGCCGATATCGACGCCGGCGCCGAGCGCGATCGGGCCGAGCAACTGGTGCACGCCAAGCTTCGCCGGGAGACGCTCGGCGACGACGACGTGAAGGTCACCCGTCGGCTGGTGGCGATGCTGGCCCGGCGCGGCTACCACCCGTCGATGGCCTACGACGTGGTCAGCACCGAACTGGCCGCCGAGCGGGAGCGCCGCCGGGTGTGAATGGCCTCCCGCCCGGAGCCTATTTCCAGCAGAGCTTCAGGTTCATCCATTGGTTGGCCGACACCGGCGTGAGACGCTGGCTTAATGGCTCGGGCACATGACAATTACCGGGGCATCCGGCTGGTCGGGGTCGGTTCGGCGGTCGCATTGCTGATGGCGGTCGCGCCGGTAGCCCACGCAGATTTCGACATTGACGATCTGTTTGATCCGGCCCTCTGGGTCACCGCGCCCGCCGCCGATGCCACGACCGCGGACTTCTCGGACTCGGCTGCAGCCGGCTCGGGTGTCGATCCATTGGCCTGGTACATCGACGCCGGGGGCCTGATTGGCCTGATCTATGCTCCGCTGCACGATTTCGGTGAGGACTGGATCGCCAGCTCATTCGGCGCACAGCTGGACAACCTGATCAATCCACTGTTTGCCATTGGCGACCACTGCGGTCTGATCTGCAACGGCGAGGTCGGTACGGCGGCCGACCCGACCGGGGGCGGCGGCGGCTGGTTCTTCGGCGACGGCGGCGCCGGCTGGGGTAGTGACCAGGCCGGGGTGGCCGGCGGTGAGGGTGGCGCGGCTGGGCTGTTTGGCAATGGTGGACGGCGGCAACGGCGGCAACGCCGGCAGCAACAATGAACTCAGCAACGGAGGGAACGGCGGTAACGGCGGGCAAGACGGGCCCCACGGCGACGGTCGCGGCGGAGACGGCGGCAATGGTGCCAACGGCCTCTCGGCCGGACCCGGCGGCGACGGTGGCAACGGCGGTAGCGACGGCACTCCTGGAACCCCCGGCGCCCCCGGATAAATGTCTCCGACGGATCGTCCAGTTCGGAGCCAGCTAACGGCAAGGGTGTGGGCGTAGCGTCTGCTCGCATCGCCGACGAGGCGCTCGTTGAAGGGTTCGTGAAATGCACGTCCGCCGTATTCGCACCGGGTTTGTCGGCATGGGTGTGGCCGGTGGGGCTGCCGTGGCTGCCGCACTGGTCGGGATAGGTGCTGCGCACGCCGATGACGGCACCGAGGAGATCAACGGCTGGACGGTGACGCCGACCGGCGGCAGTGCCAATGGCAGTCTGTTTCCCCCGGCCACACTGTCGGACCCCAGCGATTCATTGGGGCTGGGCACCGCGCCGATAGTGGGCGGTTTTGACAGCGTGCCAGCTACACCGCTCAGTGCCATCGGGTCGAACGAGTCATTTGCTACGGCCCTGTCGACAGCCGATACCGCCGACAACCTCTTCATCCAGGACAACTGGTTCCCGGGATTCGAGATCGCCTCCGTTCAAGCCGGCCAGAACGAGGGCGTCATGTCGCTTCTGGTGCCTGATGCTGATGGCAAAGTCATTGACCTTTTCAACTTCAGCACCCCGGACCCCGCGCCGCTGTTCAACCCGGACGCGACGGGCCCGATCGACATCGGCGGGGGTCCACTGGCCGACTCGCAGGACGGGGCATTGCTCAACGACCTCTTCGGCGCGGCGTTGCAAGGTGACAGCGCCGATTGGAGCAATGCGATGACGCTGTTCGATAACTGGCTCGGTATCGACCCATCGGTCGGCCTCTGACGCTCAGACCAGAGCACAAAAACTCGGCCCAGGTGCGAACACCTGGGCCGAGTTGCCGTTTGGGAGGTGGAATTAAACCTCTTCGGCGTCTTCCTCGGCCTCGTCCTGGCTGGTGAAGACTTCCCGGGTCCGCTCGACGGCGTGCGTGGCGATCTCCATCGAGTCCTGGACGATCGCGCTGACACCGCCGGAGATGTCCCCGCGGATGATGTCGCCGGCGTCCTCGACGATGTCCGAGGCCTTTTCGACGGCGTGAGTGGCGATGTCGCGTGCAGCGTTGAATGCGTCCTTGGGGGTGATGGCCATCCGAGTCTCCTGTCGTGAGCTGTCGAATCCGACTCTAGACGGCGGACTCCGTGTGCGCAGTCCCTAAACGACCCGGGCGCCCGGGGTGCCCTCCGGCTCAATCGTGGCTGCCCCCAAGGGGGAGTGGCGGGCCCGGCGCAGCCGGCGCTCCAGCCCGATGGCACCGGCCGACAGCGCCATATTTCCGGTGATCATCAGCGCCGCGATCACCAGCAACGCGGGCAGGTAGTTGCTGTACTGAGAGCCGACGACGGTGCCCTGGCGCACCATCTCCACAAAGGTGATCTGGTAGCCGATCGCGGTGTCCTTGAGCACCACCACCAGTTGGGACACCAGCACCGGCAGCATTGCGGTGACGGCCTGCGGCAGCAGGACCAGTCGCATCGACTGGGCCCAGCCCAGCCCCAACGCGGCGGCCGCCTCGGACTGCCCGCCGGGCAGGGCTTGCACTCCCGCCCGCACGATCTCGGCGATGACTGCGCCGTTGTAGAGGGTCAGCCCGGTGACCACCCCGGCCAGCGCGATCTGCTGCGGCGGAAATGCGTTGAGCAGCCCGTAGACGTAGTAGGCAAAGATCATCATGATCAGCACCGGAATCGCCCGGAAGAACTCGACGGTCACCGCACAACTCCAGCGAACCGGCGTATTCGGCGACAGCCGGCCGACCCCGAGCCCGACCCCCAGGATCAGCGCCAGCCCGATGGACCAGGCCGCCGCGGTCAGGGTGCCCACCACCCCGGGCAGCACGTAGGTCCGCCACAGGTCCGCGGTCAGAAACGGCGCCCACTTCTCCGCGGCCAGCTGGCCTTTGGCCGACAACCGCGAATAGATCACCCACCCCAGCAGTCCCGCGGCCAGCACCGTCGCCACCGACAATGCGTGATGGCGTGCCCGAGCCCGGGGCCCGGGGGTGTCGAACAGCACCGTGGCGCGCGGCGCAGACCTCATCGCGACACCGCCCAGCGCCGGTCCAGATAGCCGAACAACAGGCCCAGCGGCAGGGTGAGGACCACGAAGCCGGTGGCGAACACCGCGCCCACCCCGAGCAGCGCCGCGGTGTTCTCGGTCATCGTCTTCATCAGCAGCGCCGCCTCGGCGACTCCGATCGCGGAGGCCAGGGTGGTGTTTTTCGTCAGCGCGATCAAGACCGAACCCAGTGGAATGATCACAGCGCGAAAAGCTTGGGGGAGCAAGATGATTCGCAGGTTTTGAGTGAAGCTCAGCCCCAGCGACCGGGCGGCTTCGGCCTGGCCGATCCCCACCGTGTTGACACCGGAGCGCACCGCCTCGCAGACGAAGGACGCCGTGTACACGCTCAGCCCGAGCACCGCCAGTCGGAAGTTGCTGTCGTCGATCGACGTTGGCGACTGCGGGTCGGTCAGAGTGACGCCCAGCGTCTGGGCCAGGCCGAACGAGCACAGCAGCAACAGCAGGGTCAGCGGAGTGTTGCGCACCAGATGGACGTAGGCGCCGCCGAGCCACCGCAGCACCGGTACCGGAGCCAACCGCATCGCGGCGAGCCCGGTGCCCAAGATCAGGGCGAGCGCGCCGGACAACACCGCCAACTCCACGGTGACGGTGAAGGATTGGAGGATCTGCCCTCGGTACTCGGCGAGCATCATCGTTGGATCGGTGGCGGTTCGGGCACCGCGAACCCGGCGGGGCCGAAGTTGTCCACGAATGCCGCCCGCCACGAACCGTCGCGTTCCATCTGCTCAAGGGCGTCATTGATTCGCTGGCGCAACACGTCGTTGCCCTTTTGCACGCCGATCCCGTAGAGCTCTTGGGAGAACCGTTCGCCGACCAGCCTGAAGGCCCCGGGGTTTTGGGCGGCATAGCCGGCCAGGATCACATCATCGGTGGTCACCGCGTCGATCGCGCCGTTGCGCAGTGCCTCCACGCACGCCGAGTAGGTGTCGTAGCGCTGCAGCTGTACGCCCGGATAGCGGTCCTTGATCCGTTGGGCCGGGGTGGAGCCCGACACCGAACACAGCTTCTTGTGCCGTTGCAGCGACGCGGTACCGGTGATGTCGGTGTTGTCGGCGCGCACCAACAGGGACTGCCCGGTGAGCAGGTAGGGGCCGGCGAAGTCGACCTTCTGGCGCCGGGAGTCGGTGATCGAATAGGTGGCGACCAGATAATCGACCTGTCCGTTGCGCAGCAGCATCTCGCGTTGGCCGGACGGGGCTTCGATCCAGGCGATGCGGTCGGGCGGGTATCCCAGCCGGGCCGCCACGTAGCGGGCCACGTCGACATCGAATCCGCCGAGTGTGCCGTCGGGCTTCTTGACGCTCAGACCGGGCTGGTCGAACTTGACTCCGACGGTGATCTTGCCGCTGTCGTGAGCGGTACACGCCCCGCAGAGCGCGGTCACTGCGGACGCCACCGTGAGGATCGTCCAGGCCCGTGCCAGCGCGCGCAGGGATCGCACCGTCAGCATCAGTGCTCGAGGACCTTGGCGAGAAAGTCTTGGGCCCGTGCGGATTTCGGGGACCCGAAGAACTCTGCGGGGGCGGCTTCCTCGACGATGGCGCCGTCGGCCATGAACACCACCCGGTCGGCTGCGCGGCGGGCGAAGCCCATCTCGTGGGTGACCACCACCATGGTCATCCCGTCGTCGGCCAGCGTGGTCATCACATCGAGCACCTCGCTGATCATCTCCGGGTCCAGGGCACTGGTCGGCTCGTCGAACAGCATCACTTTCGGGTTCATCGCCAGCGAACGTGCGATCGCCACCCGCTGCTGCTGCCCGCCGGACAACTGTGCGGGGTGCTTGTGAGCCTGATCAGCCACCCCGACCCGCTCCAGCAGTGCCATCGCCTGGTGCTGCGCTTGGGTTCGGGGCATCTTGTGCACCTTCATCGGTGCCAGTGTGACGTTGTCCAGGATGGTCTTGTGCGGAAACAGGTTGAACGACTGGAACACCATGCCGACCTGGGCCCGTAGCCGGGCCAGCGCCGCACCTTCGGCCGGCAGCGGCTGCCCGTCGACGGCTATCGCGCCGGAGTCGACGACTTCGAGCCGGTTGATGGTGCGGCATAGGGTCGACTTGCCCGAACCCGACGGGCCGAGGATCGCCACCACCTCACCGCGAGCGACTTCGAGGTTGATGTCTTTGAGCACGTGCAGGCCGCCGAAGTACTTGTTGACGTCTCGGATGGCGATCATCGGCACCGGCTCCGGTCCGCCGCTGGTCATGGCAAGTGACCCTACCCAGGAAGCCGTCGCGGGCGCGCCGCTATCGGCCGGGTCACTCCGATCGACTCGGACGCCGCCAGCCGCCGTACCATAGTCCGGGTGAGTTTGCCGGTGATTTCCGAACAGATGCGCACCTACGAGGTGCGCACCTACGGCTGTCAGATGAATGTTCACGACTCCGAACGCATTGCCGGCATGCTCGAGCAGGCCGGTTACCGTCGGGCTCCCGATGACGCCGACGCCGATCTGGTGGTGTTCAACACCTGCGCGGTGCGGGAGAACGCGGACAACAAGCTCTACGGCAACCTGAGCCACTTGGCCCCCAACAAGCGCAGCAACCCCGACATGCAGATCGCCGTCGGCGGCTGCCTGGCGCAAAAGGACAAGGACAGCGTGCTCAGTCGCGCGCCGTGGGTGGACGTCGTCTTCGGCACCCACAACCTGGGGTCGTTGCCGGCGCTGCTGGAGCGCGCCCGGCATAACCGAAGCGCCCAGGTCGAGATCGTCGAATCGCTGCGGGAGTTCCCATCGTCGCTGCCGGCCGCACGGGACTCGGCCTATTCGGCCTGGGTTTCCATCTCGGTCGGCTGCAACAACAGCTGCACCTTCTGCATCGTGCCGTCGTTGCGTGGCCGCGAGGTGGACCGCAGCCCCGACGACATCCTCGCCGAGGTGCGGGCGCTGGCCGCCGAAGGCGTTCTCGAGGTCACCCTGCTGGGCCAGAACGTCAACGCCTACGGTGTCTCGTTCGCCGACCCGGAGCTCCCGCGCGACCGCGGTGCATTCGCGTCGCTGCTGCGGGCCTGCGGGGACATCGACGGTCTGGAACGGGTCCGCTTCACCTCGCCGCATCCGGCCGAGTTCACCGACGACGTCATCGAGGCGATGGCCCAGACCCCGAATGTCTGTCCCACGCTGCACATGCCGCTGCAGTCCGGCTCGGACCGGGTGCTGCGGGCAATGCGCCGTTCCTACCGCGCCGAGCGCTATCTGGGCATCCTCGACCGGGTGCGGTCCGCCATCCCGGACGCCGCCATCACCACCGACCTGATCGTCGGGTTCCCCGGTGAGACCGAGCAGGACTTCGACGAAACCCTTGAGGTGGTGGCCGCCGCTCGGTTCTCGGCCGCGTTCACCTTCCAGTACTCCAAGCGTCCTGGAACACCGGCCGCCGAGCTGCCCGATCAACTGCCCAAAGAGGTTGTCCAGCAACGCTACGACCGGCTGATCGAGCTGCAGGAACAGATCTCCTGGGACGAGAATCGGGCTCAGATCGGGCGCACCGTCGAACTGCTGGTGGCGGTCGGTGAGGGCCGCAAGGACGCCCAGACGGCGCGGATGAGCGGCCGAGCCCGCGACGGCCGGCTGGTGCACTTCGCTCCGGGCACCGCGCAGGTGCGTCCCGGCGACGTGGTGACCACGACGGTGACCGGGGCGGCGCCGCACCATCTGCTGGCCGACGGGGCGGTGCTGAGCCACCGGCGTACCCGGGCCGGTGACAGCCATGCCGAACCAGTGCCCGGTGTCGGACTGGGCATGCCCAAGATGCCGGGGGTGGCGCGATGAGCCGCAAAGGGGAACACCAGCACGACTTCGAGGCCTACCGGGCCGACATCGAAGCCGCCGAGCGGCGCGTGGCCGGGGAAATCGACCCCGGCGGCAGGGGGCTGGTCGTCGCGATCTGCGTATTCGTACTGCTCGGGTCATTCCTGTTGCCGCACACCGGCTCCGTCCGCGGCTGGGACGTCCTGTTCCCCGGCGAGGGCACCGACGAAGCCTTGCGGACGCTGCCGTCACAGCTGTTCATGTGGCTGGCGTTGGTGTTCGGGGTGGGGTTCTCGCTGCTGGCCTTGGTGACCCGGCGCTGGACGGTGGCCTGGGTGGCACTGGCGGGCTCCGCGGTGGCCAGCGCCGTCGGACTTCTGGCCGTGTGGTCCCGGCAGACCGCGGTAGCGGGCGACCCGGGCCCAGGCATCGGACTGATCCTGGGCTGGATCACCCTGATCGTGTTGACCTTTCACTGGGCCCGCGTGGTGTGGTCACGCACCGCTCTGCAGCTCGCCGCCGAGGCCGAGCGCAGGCAGAGCACCGCGCAGCTGCAATCACGAAACCTGCTCGATGATTTCAGCCGTCCGCAGGACCAGCCACCGGCCGAACCGGGGGAGTAACGCGCGGCGTCAGCGCCGGTTGAGCGCCTGTTCGGCGGCCTGGGCCCATTGCCGCCACTGCTCGGCGTTGGCGGTGGCTTCGGCGGCTTCCTTGTCCCGACCCGCGGCCTGGGCTTTGAGTGCTTGACGTTCGTACTGTTCGGCACGGGTGCGGAACTGGGCGGCCCGGGCTTCGGCTTCGGGATCCACCACGGCCGCCTCAGCGGCCGCACCGGCGTCACGCACCTTTTTCTCCACCGCCCGCAGCCGCCGTTCCAACTCGGCGGACCGTTCCCGTGGCGCCTTGCCCAGCGCATCCCACTTGGTGACGATCGAGCGCAGCGCGGCGCGCGCGGCGTTCTGGTTGGCCGGGTCGATCCGCTCCGCCTCGACCAGCAGGGCCTCCTTGGCGGTGGCGTTGGCCTCCAGCTCGGCGTCACGTTCGGCGTTCACGGCATTGCGGGCGGCGAAGAACGTGTCCTGGGCGGCCTTGAACCGCTGCCACAGCGCCTCATCGACGTCCTTGGAGGCCCGCCCGGTCGTCTTCCAGGTGGCGAGCAGCTGCCGGAAGGTGGCGCTGGTCGACGCCCAGTCGGTGGAGCTCGACAGCTCCTCGGCCCGCTTGCACAGTTGTTCCTTCTCCTCGCGCGCCCCAGCGCGCCCGCGGTCGAGGTCGGCGAAGTGCGAGCCGCGCCGCCGGTTGAAGCCGTCGCGGGCCGCGGCGTAGCGCTTCCACAGCGCGTCGTCGACCTTGCGGTCCAGGCCGGTGATCGTGCGCCATTCGTCGAGAATGGCGCGCAGCCGATCGCCGGTGGCCTTCCACTGCGTCGAGTTCGCGGCCAACTCCTCGGCTTCGGCGGCCAGCGCCTCCTTGCGTGCGGTCGCCGCTGCCCGATGCTCATCGCGCTGTGCACGGCCGGCCGCGGCGATGGTGTCGGCGTGCTCGGTGACCGCCGCGATCCGCGCGGCCAGCGCCTCGATGTCACCGAGGACGCTGGCGGTCGGCAACTGCTCGGCCAGTGCCGCCGCGGACGCCTTGATCTTGCGGGCGTCGCCGCTGCCGGAAGACAACCGCTCCTCGAGCAGGGTCACTTCGGTGCTCAGGTCGTCGTACCGGCGGCCAAAGTGGGCGAACGCGGCTTCGCGGTCACCAGCCTGCCAGGAACCGATCTGGCGCTCACCGGCTGACGTGACCAGCCACACCGTGCCGTCGTCGTCGACCCGCCCGAATCGGTGCGGATCAACGGTGGGCGGCGGCCCGATGACGGCCGGCGCAGGCCGGACACCCGGTTTGGGTCCAGGGCGGGGCCCTGGGCGCGGACCCGGGCTGGTCATCGCTGTCGTCACCTAACCCTTCGCGGGATAACCCGCGCATCTGCCGCGCGCCGCGGCGCCTTCGATCTGTCTAGAAGCATTCAAGAGTATTCAAGCAGTTACCCGCCACACTGTGCCGCCAACCGGCGGTTCAGCGAGGCTCGACGCAGGAGAGGTGAAGCTGGGACCGCCGCATGGACCGGCGGTTCAGCGAGGCTCGACGAAGGAGAGCCGACGCTGGGACCGCCGCATGGACCGGGCGGTTCAGCGAGGCTCGACGCAGGAGAGGTGAAGCTGGGACGGCCGAACGAACCAGCGGTAACCTGTCCGATCGCCACCGGTGTCATCGGTCGGCACCCGCAGACTCCTGGGAGGCCGGCAATGGCGAAAGAGACCCTCGCCGTGCTGCTTGCCCTGGGCGCGGCGCTGTTCAGCGCCGTCAGCGATGTGCTTCAGCAGCGCAGTGCCCACCAGGTCGGTGACCAGGAGATCGGGGCCGCCGCGCTGTTCGCCCGGCTGTTGACCGACCGGCGGTGGTGGATCGGCACGCTGTCGGGTTTGGTGGGTTTGGGCCTGCAGGCCGTGGCGCTCGGCCTGGGGTCGGTACTGCTGGTGGAGTCGGTGCTGGTCACGTCGCTGTTGTTCGCGCTGCCGCTGGGCGCCCGCCAATCTGGTCGTCGTCTGGGGCGTTCGGTCTGGCTGTGGTCGGCGCTGCTGGTTACCGCCGAGTCCATCATCATCACCGTCGGCCATCCCACCGCCGGGCAGGCGAGGGCTTCGCTGCAGTCCTGGGCCTGGGTGATCGCGGTGCTGGGGCCGACCGTGTTGCTGTGTCTGATCGGGGCGCGGGCTTACGCGGGGCGGGCGGCGGCGGCTGTGCTGCTGGCTGCGGTGTCGGCCATCTCGTGGGGCATCTTCGCAGTGCTGACCAAGGGGGTGGTCGATTTGATCGGCCACGGCCCGCGCGCGCTGCTGGCCGCACCGGAGTTGTACGCATGGGGCGCAGTCGCTCTGACCGGCGCGGTGTATCAGCAATCGTCGTTTAGGGCCGGCGCCCTGACGGCCTCGTTGCCGACGATCACGGTGCTGGAACCCATGGTGGCCGCGACGCTGGGCATGGTCCTGCTCGGCGAGGTGCTCAACCCTGACCGGCATGCTGCGTTCACCATGGTGCTGGCGGTGGCCACCCTGGTCGCCGCGGTCGCGGCGCTCTCGCGTGATCAGGCGACCACCGCAGGCGACCCCGCGGTCGTCGCGGCCTAACGGCGATTTAGCTCAGCCGCAGCCATCAGCCTTGCTCCCGGGCCGGAAGGTGAACAACAGGTATCGTTGCCCGTTTGAGGAGGGGGTCATGTCGACAGGGAATTTCCTAGCGGCCTTACTCGCGCTGTGCGCCGCGTTGGCGTCTGCTATCGGTGACGTGATCCGGCAGCGGTCGGCCCAGGAGATCACCGACCAGCAGGTAGGCCACTTGGAGCTGTTCTGGCTGTCGTTGCGCGACCCGCGGTGGTGGGGCGGCGGTGCAGCGGCGGTGGCCAACTACGCCCTGCAGGCGGTGGCGCTGGCGGTCGGTTCGGTGATGCTGGTGACCGGTTTGCAGGTGACCGCACTGCTGTTCGCGCTGCCGATGTATTCCTGGCTGACCCATCGCCGGGTGACCAACTGGGAGTGGATGTGGGCCATCCTGCTGGCCGCGGCGCTGGCAGTGGTCGTGATCGTGGGGGATCCGACCGAAGGCAAACATCACGCGCCGGCAGCCACCTGGATCACCGTGTCGGTGGTGCTGGCGGCGGTGCTGGTGGGCTGCGTGCTGGCCGCCCGGATCTACAAGGGCCGGCCGGCGGCAGCGGTCCTGCTGGCGGTGGTGGCCGGTACCTCGCTGGCGGTATTCGCCTTGCTGACCAAGGTTCTGGTGGAGGTGCTCAAAGCAGACGGCATCGCGGCGGTGCTGCGCTCGCCGACGCTGGTGCCCTGGCTGGTGGCGACGCTGGCCGGGATGATCTTCCAGCAGTCGGCGTTTCGCGCCGGTGCGCTGACCGCTTCCATGCCGACGATGACCGTGGCCAAACCGTTGGTGGCCACTGCGCTGGGCGTACTGCTGCTCAACGAGACCATTCAGGCCGGCGGGACCGAGGACGTCGCGGTGATCATCGGGGTGGTGCTGATCGTGATCGCCACGGCGGCACTGGCCCGCGGTGAGGCGGCCACCATCGTCGCCGATGCCGGCGCCGACCTGGCCGAGCCGGTGGCTGCGCCGACCAACAGCTAGCTTGGGTGCCGTGCTGGGACCGATTGCGATCATGCCGTCGGCGCCGGTGCTAGTGCCCGAGCTGGCCGGCACCGCCGCCGAAGCCGCCGAGTTGCGGGCCGCGGCGCTGAACGCTGCCCGGGCGCTGCCGGCGCGCTGGGTGGTCCTCGGTGCCGGACCCGATGCGGTGTACGGGCCCGACAGCGCCGGCAGTTTCGCCGGATTCGGCGCCGACATCGCGGTCCGGCTGTCGCCGGGGGCCCAGCAACCCATCGATCTGCCGTTGTCCGCGTTGGTCGCCGGCTGGGTGCGCGGTCAGGTCTGTCCGGACGCCGAGGCGGTGGTGCACTGCTGCGCCGATCCGGACGCGGCGCTGGCCACCGGCCGGCGCGTGCGCGCCGAGATTGACCAAGCGGCCGAGCTCACCGGCGTGCTGCTGGTTGCCGACGGTGCCAACACCTTGACCCCGGCAGCCCCGGGTGGGTTCCACCCGGCCGACGTCCAGTGCCAGCGCGCCTTGGACGATGCACTGGCCGGCGGCGATGTCGCCGCACTGACCGGGTTGCCCTCGCAGGTCGTCGGTCGGGCGGGATTCGCCGCTCTCGCCGGGCTGGTTGGGATTGCACCGCGCGGTGTCACACAGCTCTACCGCGATGCCCCGTATGGCGTCGGTTACTTCGTGGGGGTCTGGCAGCCGTGAGGCCGATCGCGGTCGTCGGGCCCACCGGGACCGGCAAATCACAACTGGCGCTGGAGCTGGCCGCCCGGTTGGGCGGCGAGATCGTGAACGCCGATGCCATGCAGCTCTACCGCGGCATGGACATCGGCACCGCGAAGCTGCCGCCGGGCGAGCGCGGCGGTATCCCGCATCATCAACTCGATGTGCTCGATGTCGTACAGACCGCGACGGTCGCCCGCTATCAGCAGGCCGCGGCGGTGGACGTCGAGGCGATCATGGACCGCGGCGCGGTGCCGATCATCGTGGGCGGCTCGATGCTCTACCTGCAGGCCCTGCTCGACGACTGGTCGTTCCCGGCCACCGATCCGGTGGTGCGGGCCCGCTACGAGCAGCGGTTGGCCGAAGTCGGGGTTGCCGCCATGCATGCCCAACTGGCCGGCGCCGACCCCGCGGCGGCGGCGGCGATCCTGCCCACCGACCGCAGGCGGATCGTGCGGGCGCTGGAAGTGGTGGAACTGACCGGACAACCGTTCGCCGCCTCCGCGCCCACCATCGGAGCGCCGCGCTGGGACACCGTGATCCTCGGATTGGACTGCGACACAGCAATTCTCGATGAGCGGCTGGAGCGGCGAACCGACACGATGTTTGCCAAGGGACTGGTCGCCGAAGTTCAGGGACTGCTGCAGTCGGGGTTGCGAGAAGGGGTCACCGCCGGCAGAGCGCTGGGTTACGCGCAAGTGATCGCCGCGCTTGATGCGGGCGGTGACGACCGGGATCTCGCGGCTGCCCGGGAGCAGACGTTCATCGGAACCCGCCGCTATGTGCGCCGGCAGCGCTCCTGGTTCCGCCGCGACCATCGCACCCAATGGCTCGATGCCGCCACCGATCGCCTGCTCGAGGCGGCGTTGGCGGCGCTGCGGCACGTATCCTGAGCACATGCTTTTCGCCAAAGGCCACGGCACCCAGAACGACTTTGTGTTGCTGCCGGACCTGGATGCGGCGCTGACGCTGACCCCAGCCGCGGTGGCCGCGCTGTGCGACCGCCGCCGCGGCCTGGGCGCCGACGGCCTGTTGCGGGTGACCACCGCCGGCGCGGCGGCGAGCGCTGGGGTGCTCGACCAGCTGCCCGAAGGCGTCGCGCCCGGTGACTGGTTCATGGACTACCGCAACGCCGACGGCTCGGTGGCCGAGATGTGCGGCAACGGAGTCCGGGTATTCGCGCACTATCTGCGCGCCGCCGGCCTGGAATCGGCCGACGAATTCGTCGTGGGCTCGCTGGCCGGGCCGCGCCCGGTGATCGTGCACCACGCCGACGACGTGTACGCCGAGGTCACCGTCGACATGGGCAAGCCGAACCTGCTCGGGAGCTCCGGGCCGGCATTCGAGGCACTGGTCGGCGGGCGGCGGTTTGCGGGCCTGGGCGTCGACGTCGGCAACCCGCACCTGGCCTGTGTGGATCCCGGGTTGTCCGAGGCCGATCTGGCCGCCCTGGATGTCGGGGCGCCGGTGTCGTTCGACGCCGCCCAGTTCCCGAATGGGGTGAACGTGGAGATTCTGACCGCTGCGCATGACGGCGCGGTAGCGATGCGGGTGCATGAGCGCGGTGTCGGGGAGACCCGCTCGTGCGGCACCGGCACGGTGGCCGCCGTGGTGGCGGCCCTGGCCCAAACCGGAGCCGCGACCGGCACGCTGCGGGTCAACATCCCTGGCGGGCAGGTCAGCGTCACCGTCACCGAGGCCGGCAGCTATTTGCGTGGTCCGTCGGAACTGGTGGCCCGTGGCGACATCGCGCCGGGGTGGTGGGCGGCGCAGTGAGCTATCCCGACTCGGGGCCGCAGCCCAGCACCGGTGAGCTGAACCTCGACGACCGCGCAGCGCTGCGCCGTGTCGCCGGGCTGTCCACCGAACTCGCCGACATCTCCGAGGTCGAATACCGCCAACTGCGCCTGGAGCGGGTGGTGTTGGTCGGGGTGTGGACCGAGGGCACCGCCGCCGAGGCCGACGCCAGCATGGTGGAACTGGCGGCGTTGGCCGAAACCGCCGGCTCGGAGGTGCTCGAAGGCCTGATCCAGCGGCGCGAACGGCCCGACCCGGCCACCTATATCGGCTCGGGCAAGGCTCAGGAGTTGCGCGAGATGGTGCTGGCCACCGGTGCCGACACCGTCATCTGCGACGGCGAGTTGTCCCCGGCGCAGCTGACCGCGCTGGAAAAGGCGGTCAAGGTCAAGGTGATCGACCGCACCGCGCTGATCCTGGATATCTTTGCCCAGCACGCCACCAGCGCTGAGGGCAAAGCGCAGGTGGCGCTCGCGCAGATGCAGTACATGCTGCCGCGGCTGCGCGGTTGGGGTGAGTCGATGTCACGGCAGGCCGGCGGGCGGGCCGGCGGCGCCGGCGGCGGGGTCGGCACCCGCGGTCCCGGTGAGACCAAGATCGAAACCGATCGCCGCCGGATCCGGGAACGGATGTCCAAGCTGCGCCGCGAGATCAAAGCGATGAAGCAGGTGCGTGACACCCAGCGCAGCCGCCGTCGGCACAGTGACGTCCCTTCGGTGGCGATCGTCGGCTACACCAACGCCGGCAAGTCCAGTCTGCTCAATGCGCTGACCGGCGCCGGGGTCCTGGTTCAGGATGCGTTGTTCGCCACCCTGGAGCCCACCACGCGCCGTGGGCAATTCGACGACGATCGCCCCTTTGTGTTGACCGACACAGTCGGTTTCGTACGGCATCTGCCCACCCAGTTGGTGGAGGCGTTCCGTTCCACACTGGAGGAAGTCTCCGACGCCGATCTGCTGGTGCATGTGGTCGACGGCTCCGATCCGGCGCCACTGGCGCAAATCAGCGCGGTGCGTGAGGTGATCTCCGAAGTCATTGCCGAGCACGATTCCGGCCCCACTAGCCGGCGTGCTCCGGAACTGTTGGTGGTCAACAAGATTGACGCCGCCGAAGATCTGGCATTAGCCCAGCTGCGACGCGCGCTGCCGGAAGCGGTGTTCGTCTCGGCGCACACTGGCGAGGGCATCGACGCGCTGCGCCAACGGATGGGCCAGCTGGTGGCGCCGGTCGACACCGCAGTCGATGTCGTCATCCCTTACGGTCGTGGCGATTTGGTGGCCAGGGTGCATGAACACGGTCGGGTGCAGCAGGCCGAGCACGGCGAGGGTGGCACCCGCATCCGGGCGCGGGTTCCCGCGGCGCTGGCAGCCAGTCTGCGGGAATTCGCTGCGTTTTAGGCATTCCCGCACCGGTGCTATAGGCTGGTGCTCACGCGTCGTGGAACGCTCACTCACCGCCATCACGGCCCCTGGTGCCGATTCAGCTGGCGTGTGAAGCTCTTCTCGCGGCGATCGGTATTGCCAATAGGCAATCTCGCCAATCCTGTGTTGCAGACAGATCGGTGCCGTCCTAACGGCCGCTGCGGCACAACCGATGCCCGAAAGGCATGTCATGACTACCCATTCCTTCGCCGACCTCGGTGTGCCCACTGCACTTGTCAGTGTGCTCGCCGATCGCGGTATCGCTGAGCCATTTCCCATCCAGGTCGCGACCCTGCCGGACAGTCTGGCCGGCCGTGATGTACTCGGCCGGGGCAAGACCGGCAGTGGCAAGACGTTGGCGTTCTCGCTACCGCTGATTGTTCGGCTAGCCGGCGAGAAGCGCCGTCCCGCCCGGCCGAGCGGCTTGGTGCTGGCCCCGACTCGCGAACTGGCCACCCAGATCGCCGCAACGCTGGAACCCTTGGCGGCGGCCAGTGGGCTGAAGGTGACCACCATCTTCGGCGGGGTATCGCAGAACCGACAGGTGGCTGCACTGGGCGCCGGCGCCGACATCGTGGTGGCCTGCCCGGGACGCCTCGAGGACCTGATGAAGCAGCGGCTGATCACGCTGGACGCGGTACGCATCAGCGTGCTGGATGAGGCCGACCACATGGCCGACCTCGGCTTCCTGCCCGGGGTCACCCGCATTCTGGCCGCCACCTCCGAAACCGGTCAGCGACTGCTGTTTTCGGCGACGCTGGACAACGGGGTCGACAAACTGGTTCGGCGTTTCCTGCGGAATCCGGTATCGCACTCCGTCGATGAACTCGACGCGCCGCCGCCCGCGATGACCCATCATGTGTTCCACGTCTCCGGACTGCAGGACAAGAAGGATCTGGTGCAGCTGCTGGCGTCGGGCACGGGGCGCCGAATCCTGTTCCTGCGTACCAAACATCAGGCTCGAAAACTGGCCCGGCAGCTCACCGAGGCAGGTGTGCCGTCGGTTGATCTGCACGGAAACCTGTCGCAGCCCGCCCGCGAGCGCAATCTCGCGGCGTTCGCCGACGGGGACGTTCGGGTTCTGGTGGCCACCGACATTGCCGCCCGCGGCGTGCACGTCGACGAGGTCGAATTGGTGGTGCATGTGGACCCGCCTGCCGAGCACAAGGCGTACCTGCACCGTTCCGGGCGTACGGCACGCGCCGGCAGCGCCGGAGACGTCGTCACCGTCGTCCTGCCCGAGCAGCGCCGCGAGACCCAGGTGCTGCTGCGCCGCGCGGGTATCAGCGTCGCCCCGCAACAGGTAGCCGCCGATTCGGTTTCGGTGCGGGAGTTGGTGGGGGAGGTGGCGCCGTTGCGGGCGCCTGCCCCAGCAGCCCCCAAGGCCGCCCCG
>NZ_LT546166.1:2405672-2553144 GCF_900078685.2 Mycolicibacter icosiumassiliensis
CCGCGCAGGCCGATGGCCGGCGACGGCAGCGGGGCGGCGCCGGACAGCGTCGACACGGTGGGGTAGCGCACTAGCGCCGGCACCCACCACCGCATCGCCCAACCATCCGGTTGGTCTATTCTCGTCGGAAAGATCCGTCGACCGGAGGTCAGGCAATGAGTGCCGCAATCAAATACCAGCGAACCCTGTTCGAGCCCGAACACGAGCTGTTCCGGGAGTCGTTCCGGGCCTTCCTGGATCGCCACGCCGCGCCCTACCAGGAGGAGTGGGAGAAGGCCAAGATCGTTGACCGCTCCGTGTGGCTCGAAGCCGGCAAACAGGGTTTCTTGGGCATGGCGGTGCCCGAGGAGTACGGCGGCGGCGGCAACCCGGACTTCCGCTACAACACGATCATCACCGAGGAAGTCACCGCCGGCCGCTACAGCGGGCTGGGTTTCAGCCTGCACAACGACGTCTGCGCGCCGTACCTGCTGGAATTGTGCAACGAGGAACAGAAGCAGCGCTGGTTGCCGAAGTTCTGCACCGGTGAGCTGATCACCGCAATCGCGATGACCGAGCCGGGCACCGGCAGCGACCTGCAGGGCATCAAAACCCGCGCGGTCAAGCAGGGCGACCACTATGTGCTCAACGGCTCCAAGACGTTCATCACCAACGGCATCCACTCCGATCTGGTGATCGTCGTCGCTCAGACCGACCCCGAGAAGGGCGCGCAGGGCTTCTCCCTGCTGGTCGTGGAGCGCGGGATGGAGGGCTTCGAGCGTGGCCGTCACCTGGACAAGATTGGTTTGGACGCCCAGGACACCGCCGAGTTGTCCTTCACCGACGTGCACGTCCCGGTGGAGAACCTGCTCGGCCAGGAGGGCATGGGCTTCATCTACCTGATGCAGAACCTGCCGCAGGAGCGGATCTCGATCGCGATCATGGCCGCCGGGGCGATGGAGGCGGTGCTGGAGCAGACGATCCAGTACACCAAGGAGCGCAAGGCGTTCGGCAAGCCGATCGGCAGTTTCCAGAACAGCCGGTTCCTGCTGGCAGAGCTGGCCACCGAGGCCACCGTGGTGCGCATGATGGTCGACGAGTTCGTGAAGTTGCACCTGGACAAAAAGCTGACCGTCGAGCAGGCCGCGATGGCCAAGTGGTATTCCACTGAGAAGCAGGTGCACCTGATCGACCGCTGCCTGCAGCTGCACGGTGGATACGGCTACATGCGGGAATACCCGGTCGCGCGGGCTTATCTGGATGCCCGCGTGCAGACCATTTACGGCGGCACCACCGAGATCATGAAAGAGATCATCGGCCGCAGCCTCGGCGTCTAGCCGAGGCAATCGGGAACGATTACGGCGCTCAACCGGGCGCTGCAAGGGGCGCTACCTGCAGGTTTGGTAGCGCCCCTCGTTTCGTTCAGGGCAGCGGCTTTGGCATCATTTCAGCATCGGGTGGGTATCTGTTTCCGCAATATCGATGACTTGGCTTCGAAACTCGGGCCGATTGCGGGAAAGTCTATGCCGGAAACATTTGCGTCGATAACGTCGATAATGATGCCTGGGAGGGCTGGTGACTAGTCGGAAAGATCGGTTCGGCACGACGGCGGTGCGCATGGCGCTCGGCCTGGCGGCGACGGTCACCGTGCTCTTGTCGGTGCAGACCGCCGCGGCGACGCCGGACAGCGATGCCCACGACGCCATAACGGCGGCTTGGCAGGCGGCCGGCGGCGACGGGTCGCCGCTGGGTGCCCCCAAGGGGGACGTGCACCCGGCCGGCGTCGGATTCGCCCAGGATTTCGCCGGTGGCACCATCTTCTTCACCCCGGAGACCGGCGCCAAGGCGCTCTACGGCGCGATCCTGGACAAGTACGAGGCGCTGGGGGGCGCGGCCGACAACGGCCTCGGATTCCCCAGCAGCGATGAGGTGCCCGGACTGGTCCCCGACAGTCGGGTGGCCATCCTGTCCGGCGCCGACAACCCGGTGATCTTCTGGACGCCCGACCACGGCGCTCACGTGGTGCGCGGACCCATCAACGCCGGCTGGGACAAGCTGGGCAGCTCCACCGGAGCGCTCGGAGTCCCGGTCGAGGACGAGAGCTACGACGGCGCCGTCGTCACCCAGAAGTTCAGCGCCGGCACGCTGTCCTTTGACAGTGCGACCCGGACGTTCACCACGGTTCCGCCGGAACTGGCGGCGCAACTGGCCGACCTGCAGGCCCAGGTCGACCCCACCGCGGCCATCGATCAGGCCTGGCGCACCGCCGGCGGTCCCGCCGGAGCACTGGGGGCCAAGCAGGGCGATCAGTACACCGTCGGCGACAACGGCGGCGTGGGCCAGGACTTCGCCCACGGCAAGGTCTATTTCAGCCCGGTCACCGGAGCCAACGCGGTCGAAGGCGACGTGCTGGCCAAGTACGAGTCGCTGGGCGGCCCTGCCGGCAGCGATCTGGGTTTCCCGATCACCAGCACGGCCGACGGAGCGATCCCGGGCAGCAAGTTCAATTCGTTCGCCGCCGACGACGAGCCGGTGATCTTCTTCAGCCCCGATAACGGCGCCTTCGTGGTGCGCGGGGCGATGAAGTCGGCCTGGGACAAGCTCGACGGAGCCACCGGAAAACTGGGTGCCCCGGTGGGTGACCAGACCGTCGAAGGTGACGTGGTGTCGCAGAAGTTCACCGGCGGATCGATCGCCTGGAACCAGGCGAACAACACGTACAGCACCCAACCGGCCGAGCTGGCGCAAGCACTGTCGGGCCTGCAGATTCCGGGCACGAACCTGCCTGACGGCAGCAAGTCGACATCGACTGGCGCCGCCAAGGAGACGCACTGGAACTGGATGTGGGTGCTGATCCCGGTTGCGGTGCTGGCAGTGCTGGGCGCGCTCGCCGGGGCCGCGATGTGGTGGCAGCGGCGTCGTCCGGCCGCTGTGCTGCCGGGCTCGCCGGTCGCTGTGCCGGCCCCGGTCGCGGACGACTACGACGACGATGACGAGCAGTGGGCACACCACGACCGCCACGAAGACCAGCGCGAGCACGAGGGCACCGTCCGCTTGCCGAGTCGCTACGGCGCATCGCCGTATGCGTCCGAGCCCGAACTGCCCGTTTCGTCGATCCCAGATGCGCCGTGGCTGCACTACGGCGAGCACGAGACCGAGGCGGAAGCCGACGACGATGATGACACCGACACCGCCCCCACCCGGGTGGTGACCGAAGAAGACTTCGGCACCGGCCGGCACGCCGTGGGGCACGGCGGCGCGGGCTCGGACCTGCGCGGATTCGGTTCAGAGCCGCGCAGGTTCGGCGGTGGCGCGGACACCCGCACGTTCGGCGGTGGCGCGGAAGCGCGCACCTTTGGCATCGACGAATCGGTACACCCGGTGATGCACCTGCCGTTGGACGACCCTTACCAGCAGCCGAGCGGCTACCCGATCAAGGCGAACATCGGCTCGGGGCTCTACTACACCCCGCAGAATGCCCTCTATGAGGACACCCTCGCCGAGATCTGGTTCGCCACCGAGGACGCGGCGCGGCTCAACGGCTTCACCCGGGCAGGCTGATCACCACAGCGGCAGCGGCAGGTCGCGTTCGCGCTGCGGGCGCGGGCCGAAGATTCGTCGACCGGTGGACTCGGCGCGAACGTGATCAGATCTTGCGGATGACGGTCACGACTTTGCCCAGCACCACCGCGTCGTTGCCGGGGATGGGATCGAAAATGGGGTTGTGCGGCATCAGCCACACCTGGCCACCGGTGCGTTTGAATGTCTTGACGGTGGCCTCGCCATCGATCATGGCGGCCACGATGTCGCCGTTGTCGGCGACGTTCTGTTGGCGCACCACAACCCAGTCGCCGTCGCAGATCGCGGCGTCCACCATCGATTCGCCGACCACCTTGAGCAAGAACAGTTCACCTTCACCGACCAGCTCGCGGGGGAGCGGGAAGACATCCTCGACGGCTTCTTCGGCCAGGATCGGCCCGCCGGCGGCGATCCGGCCCAGCACCGGCACGAAAGTGGGCTCGGGCAGCGCATCCGAACCGGGGAACTCGGTGCGCTGTGCGGCCTCGGCGGCGCCGGCCAGATCATCCTGACTGCGGACGTCGACAGCGCGGGGGCGGTTGGGGTCACGGCGCAAATAGCCCTTGCGCTCGAGCGTGCGCAGCTGGTGAGCAACGGAGGAAGTCGACGTCAGCCCGACGGCGTCGCCGATCTCGCGAATGCTCGGCGGGTAACCCCGTTCGTTCACCGAAGCGCGGATGACATTCAGGATCGTGCGCTGGCGGGCGGTCAGCGCTGAGTCCGGGCCGGTCGGGTTAGTGCTGCTGTCACTCATGGGGCGAATCTAGTCGCATCGCTGCAATTAATCAAACATGTGTTCGAGGTGTGTCGCGCGAACGTTCGAAATCGTCGGCGACCTGTCGGACCCCTTCGCTAATGTTTTCGACAACGTTTCGATCACATGTTCGGACATCGAACATACAATCGATTAGTATTCGAACAGTCGAGCGAACAGGGTCGCCGACGCCGAGTGAGGGAGAACCGCACATGATGCTCATCGACACGATCGCTCCGACGTTCGAGCCGGCCGGGTACGCGCGGGCTCGGGAGCAGCGCGGTCCCCGGACGTCGGGTCGCGCCTACCCGATCCCAAGGCGATCACGTCGGCGACCACCGTCGTGCTGGCCCTGATCGCCGCCGGGATCACCGTGTGGCTCGGACTGATCGCCCAGTTCGGTGCGGCAGCGGCCGGCAGCGCCTCCGCTGTGCCCGACCAACTCGGCGTGGTACGCGTCCAGAGCGGGGAGAGCTTGGCGCACCTGGCGGCCCGTGTCGCGCCGGATGCGCCGGCCGGGCAGGTCATCGAGCGCATCCGTGAGCTCAACAGCCTGGAGTCGGTGGCCCTGGACGCCGGCCAGACGCTGATCGCGCCGCTGGGCTGAGGTTTGACGTGTCCGTTCCGCCGTCGTTTGCGGCCACTGCGGGGTACCGCCGGCAACCCGCGCAGGTACGCTCGCAGTTGTCCCAGTGGTCCAGGGTGCCTCAGCTGTCGGAGGGCCCGGGTTCCCGGCACGGCGAAGGAGCGGCAATGCACTGCCCTTTTTGTCGCCATCCAGACTCCCGGGTGGTGGATTCCCGCGAAGCGGACGAAGGTCAGGCCATCCGGCGCCGCCGTTCCTGTCCGGAATGCGGCCGTCGTTTCTCCACCGTGGAAACCGCGGTGCTAGCGGTGGTCAAGCGCAGTGGCGTCACAGAGCCATTCAGCCGGGAGAAGGTCATGCGCGGGGTGCGCCGGGCCTGCCAGGGGCGCCAGGTCGATGACGACGCGCTGAACCTGCTGGCGCAGCAGGTGGAAGACGCTGTGCGAGCGGCGGGTTCGCCGGAGATTCCCAGTCACGAGGTGGGGCTGGCGATTCTGGGCCCGCTGCGCGAACTCGACGAAGTGGCCTATCTGCGATTCGCCTCGGTGTACCGGTCGTTTTCCTCGGCCGCCGACTTCGAGCGGGAGATCGAGGCCCTGCGCGAACATCGCGAGATGCCCAGCACCAGTTGAGCCGTGCGGGCGACCGCCGCGCACTACGCTGGCGTCATGGCACCCGAGTTGCATCCGAATCTTGTGGAGCTGGCCCCGCTGTTGGGCACCTGGTCGGGCCGGGGATCCGGGGTGTATCCCACGATCGCGTCATTCGACTACCTCGAAGAGGTGGTGTTCTCACACGTCGGCAAGCCGTTCCTGGTGTACGGCCAGAAGACCAAGTCACCCGCCGAGGGCCTGCCTCTGCATGCCGAGACCGGCTATCTGCGGGTGCCGCAACCCGGCCAGATCGAATGGGTGCTGGCGCACCCCAGCGGCATCACCGAGATCGAGGTCGGCAGCTACACGGTCACCGCCGACGGCGTGGAACTGCAGATGTCCGCGCCGACGATCGGGCTGGCGCCGACAGCCAAAGAGGTGACCGTGCTGCGCCGCCACTATCGGCTCGACGGTGATGAGTTGTCTTACACGCTGGACATGGGCGCAGTCGGCCAGCCGGCGCAGAACCACCTCACCGCCACGCTTCGTCGAACCACCGGCTCGGCATAGCCCCCTGCGGGGCGATCAGTCGTCGCCGTCGAGGTTCTTCTTCGCTTCCTGCGCCAGGAAGCGTTCGAACTCGGCCCCGAGCTCGTCGGCGCTGGGCAGCTCCTCATCGCGTGACAGTAGCGAGCGGTTCTCCTGGGCGGTGACGAACGCGTCGTACTGACGTTCCAGGGCGGTCACCACTTGGGCCACTTCGGAACTCGCTTCGACCTGCTGGTCGATCTTGGCCCGGATCTCGGCGGCGGCGTCACGGAGCTCGGCCAACGGCAGATCCAGTGCGCCGGTCTGGGCGGCCTGCTTGAGCAGCGCCTCGGCGGCCTCAGGGTAGTCGGTTTGGGCCACGTAATGCGGCACATGCACGGTGAAGCCGACGACCTCATGGCCGTGCTGCGCCATCCGGTACTCCAACAGGTTGGACGCGCTGCCCGGAACCTGAACCTCGGTGATCCACGGGGTGAATTCGCTGATCAGGTCGCGATTGTTGGAATGCGCGGTCAGCGTCACCGGCCGGGTGTGCGGAACGGCCATGGGGATCGTGCCCAGGCCGATGGTCCGGCGCACGCCGAGCTGCTCGGCCAGCAGCCGTACTGCGGTGATGAACCGCTCCCACTTCAGGTCGGGCTCCATGCCTGCCAACAGCAAAAACGGGGTGCCCGCACTGTCCCGCAACGCGTGCAGGCTGAGCTCGGGCTCGGTGTAATGGGTGAAATGGTCGGACTTGAACGTCATCAGCGGCCGCCGCGAGCGGTAGTCGAGCAGGTCGTCGATCGCGAACGACGCCACCAACTCGCTGTCCAGCTTGCTCGTGAGGTGCTTGGCGGCCAGCCGGATTGCGTGGCCGGCGTCGGAGAAGCCCTCCAAGGCGTGGATCAGGACCGGTCCCTCGCCGTCCGCTGACATCAGCTGCGGCGCCGGAACCTCTAGCTCGTACATGCCGCTCTGCTCGACCTGGTAGTGCAGGCCCCGGTCGGGACCGTTGTCCGGGTGGTCGGCCATCGCCTTCGCCTCCTCATTGTGCAGATCGCAATGGATCGCACCGTCCATTTTCCCCTACCGGGGGCCGCACGCCGAAAACGGTGCGCGCATGTGCTGGACAACGTACGGGAGCACCGTCGGAATTCCGCGCGCCGACGGCGTTCGCTGAGCGAGGAAAAGGTCTCCGGTGGCGCCTCAGGTGCGGAATTGCTGTAGGGCCCGCATTTTGTTCATCACGTCCAATGCGGCGTTCTTGTACGCCTCGGAGAACGTCGGGTAGTTGAACACCGCATCCACCAGGTATTCCACCGTGCCGCCGCATCCCATGACGGCCTGGCCGATGTGCACCATCTCGGTGGCGTTGGTGCCGAAGATGTGCACGCCGAGCAGCCTCAGGTCGGTCGTGGACACCAGCAGCTTGAGCATCCCGTAGGAGTCGCCGGCGATCTGGCCGCGGGCCAGCTCGCGATACCGGGCCACCCCCACCTCGTAGGGGATCGCGCTACGGGTCAGTTCCAGCTCGGTCGCCCCCACGTAGGAGACCTCCGGGATTGAGTAGATCCCGATCGGCTGCAGGTCGGTGATCCCGTCGGTCGGCTCGCCGAATGCGTGGTAGGCGGCCAGCCGGCCCTGCTCCATCGATGTCGCCGCCAAGGCCGGGAAGCCGATCACATCACCGACGGCGTAGATGTGCTCGACCGAGGTCTGGAACATCTCGTCGACGACGATGCGGCCCCGCTCGTCGGTAGCCAGGCCCGCGTTGGCCAGGTCGAGGTGGGCGGTGTGGCCTTGGCGCCCAGCCGAGTACATCACCGTCTCGGCGGGGATCTGTTTTCCGCTGGCCAACGTGGTGACAGTGCCGCTCGAACTGACGTCGACGGCGGTCACCTCCTCGCCGAACCGGAACGTGACGGCGAGGTCGCGCAGGTGAAAACGCAGGGCTTCGACCACCTCCGGGTCGCAGAACTCCAGCATCGAGTCTCGTTTCTCCACCACTGTCACCCGGGTGCCCAGTGCCGCGAACATCGAGGCGTACTCGATCCCGATCACGCCGGCGCCGACGACCACCATCGACGCCGGGATGAATCGCAGGTCGAGGATCCCGTCGGAGTCCAGCACCCGTTCCTCGTCGAACGTCACGCCGGCGGGACGGACCGGTTGGGTTCCGGTGGCGATAACGATGTAATCGCCTGTGATCGTGGTCTTCTCGGTGCCGCCCTGGCCTTCGACGACGATCGTGTGCGGGTCGATGAATCGGCCGTGTCCCAGGATCAGATCGACGCGGTTGCGCATCAGCTGGTTGCGCACCACCTCGGTTTCCTTGCCGATCACGTGCTGGGTGCGCGCCAGGAGATCCGCGGGAGTGATCTTGTCCTTGACCCGGTAGCTGGCGCCGTAGAGGTCCCGCTGGTTCATCCCGGTCAGGTACAGCACCGCCTCGCGCAGTGTCTTGGACGGGATGGTTCCGGTGTTCACGCAGACGCCACCGATCATTCGGCCGCGTTCGACCACCGCGACAGACTTACCGAGTTTGGCCGATGCGATGGCGGCCTTCTGCCCCCCTGGACCTGAACCGATGACGATGATGTCGTACTCGCGTTTCGAATCCATGACACTGACACTTACGCCCATTCGCCCGCTCACGCATCTCGAACATCCATCTGTTCACAGTTGCCGGTTCATCCCCAACCTGGCGGGCGGGCGGGCGTGCACGCGCCCCCGATGACGGGGGTGGTCGTCAACGTTGCTGTCATGACAACCAAGCAACCGGAATTCACGCTGAATCGGCCCGGAGCCCTCATCGCGGCGTTGCCCGCCATCCTCGGCTTCGTGCCGGAGAAATCCCTGATACTGGTGGCGCTCGATGGGGGTGAACTGGGCTCGGTGCTGCGGGTCGACCTGTCCGACGCGCTGGTGGACACCGTCGGGCGGCTCGCCGACGTCGCCGCGGCCGCGGCTCCGGCGGCGGCCATCGCGGTGATCGTCGACGCTGCGGGAGCGCGCTGCCCGGTCTGCAACGACCAGCACCGACGGCTGATTGCCGCGCTGGCCGAGGAGTTGTCGGGCCACGGCATCGTGCTGCTCAGCGCGCACGTGGTGGACCAGGTAGCGCACGGAGGGCGGTGGCACTGTGTCGACGGCTGCGGCGCGGGCGGTCCGGTCGACGATCCGGAGGCGTCGCCGCTGGCGGCCGCCGCGGTGCTGGAGGGCAGGCGGCTGTACGCGCGGCGCGCAGACCTGCAGGCGGTGATCACCCGCGATGACGCGGCACGCTGTGCCGCGGTGGCCGCGGTGATCGACGACTGTGCGGCGCAGTGGGCGGCGGGGGAGGGTGATGCCCGGGACCGGGCCCGCCGCGACGTCGAGCAGGTGCTGGCCGCCGTCGTCGCACTGGCGGGCGGCCGGGAACCGACCGCTGCCGAGCTGGCCAGGCTCGGATGTCCACTCACCGACGTACTGGTCCGGGACACGCTGTGCGCGTTGGCGATCGGCGAGCGCGCAGACGAAGCCGAGCGGCTTTGGTCGGCGTTGGCCCGCACCCTGCCCGACCCGTGGCGGGCCGAGGCACTGGTCCTGCTGGCATTCAGCGCCTACGCACGTGGCGACGGCCCGCTGGCCGGGGTGTCACTGGAGGCCGCCCTGCGTGGCGAGCCAGGGCATCGGATGGCCGGCCTGCTCGACACCGCGCTGCAGTCCGGGCTGCGGCCCGAGCGCATCCGCGGACTGGCGGACACCGGTTATCGGCTGGCGCAGCAGATCGGGGTGCAGCTGCCGCAGCGACAGGGGTTCGGTCAGCAAGCCAGCTGATACCGCTGACTCGGGGGGCGATCAGACCTTCTGGACCTTCACGGCATGCGCCATCTCGTAGGGCAGGCTCACGTCGGTGTGGCCGGGGATCACGATGGTCACGCCCTCATCGCCATCGGCCTGCACGGTCACCCTGGCGTTGGGCACCACACCGGCTTCCTTGAGCCGAGCGATCAGGTCGATGTCGCCCTGGACGTGCTCGGTGAGCTGGCGCACCACCACCGCCACGGGAGAGCCCGCCGGCAACTCGGTCAGCCGCACCAGGTCGGAATCCCAACTGGCGGAGCCCGCGCCGAAGCCGAGGTCCGGCAGGCCGGGGATGGGGTTGCCGAACGGCGACGTGGTCGGGTTGTCGAGTACTTGAACCAGGCGCCGCTCGACGTCGTCGCTCATCACGTGTTCCCAGCGACAGGCCTCGGCATGCACCTCTTCCAGCGGCAGCCCGATGATGTCGACGAGCAGGCGCTCAGCCAACCGGTGTTTGCGCATCACCGAGACGGCCAGCGTGCGGCCTTTTTCGGTGAGCTCGAGGTGACGGTCGCCGGCGACTTTCAGCAGGCCGTCGCGTTCCATGCGGGACACCGTCTGGCTCACGGTCGGACCGCTTTGTTCCAGTCGCTCGGCTATCCGCGCACGCAGCGGGGTGACACCCTCTTCCTCAAGGTCGTAGATCGTCCTGAGGTACATCTCGGTGGTATCAACCAGGTCATTCATTGGGCACCTTCCGTCGCAGCTGAGTCTACTTCGGCAGCCAAGTACACGGTTACCTATAGCTAGCGGCATCCGGCGCTCCGGCGATAACGCACGTCCGGCGGGCCACCGAGAACGGGCGGCCCGCCGGAGCGGGGGACAAGCGGCCTAGGCCGGCGTCAGCTGGCGTACGAGCGCAGTCGATCGGCGCGCTCGCCGTGGCGCAGCTTGGCCATCACCTCGCGCTCGATCTGGCGAACCCGCTCGCGAGACAGACCGAACAGCTTGCCGATCTGGTCCAGCGTGCGGGGCTGGCCGTCATCGAGGCCGAACCGCAGTCGGATCACCTGGTGCTCGCGTTCGTCGAGGGTGGCCAGCACACTGCGGATATCGGTGTGCAGCAGCTCGGAGATCACCGCGTTCTCCGCCGACATCGCCTCGGAGTCCTCGATGAAGTCGCCCAACGGAGCCTCCTCGTCGGAGCCGACCGGCATGTCCAGGCTGACCGGGTCACGGCTGTGCTCGAGCAGGTCATTGATCTTCTCCGCCGGAATGCCCGACTCGGCTGCGAGCTCCTCATCGGTGGCTTCGCGGCCCAGCTGCTGGTGCATCTCGCGCTTGATCCGAGCCAGCTTGTTGACCTGTTCGACCAGGTGGACCGGCAGTCGGATGGTGCGGCTCTGATCCGCCATCCCACGGGTGATGGCCTGGCGGATCCACCACGTCGCATAGGTGGAGAACTTGAAACCCTTTGCGTAGTCGAACTTCTCCATCGCGCGGATCAGACCCAGGTTGCCTTCCTGGATCAGGTCCAGAAGTGGCATGCCCCGACCGGTGTAGCGCTTAGCCAGTGAGACCACCAGTCGCAGGTTGGCTTCCAGCAGATGCCGGCGGGCGGCTTCGCCGTCTCGTACCACCGCGGCGAGTTCGCGCTTGCGCTTCTCGCCGAAACGCTTGCGGGTGTCGAGCAGGTGCTGCGCGTATAGTCCGGCCTCGATCCGCTTGGCGAGCTCTACCTCGTCGGCGGCATTGAGCAATGCTGTCTTGCCGATCCCGTTGAGGTACACCCGCACCAGATCTGCGGCTGGGCTCTGCGCGTCCAGATCGCCGTCGATCCGACTGGTGGTGGCATCTGCCTTTGCCATTGCGGCCTCCCCTTTGATCGGCTTCTGCTGTCACACGTGTCAACGCTCGACACGCGTGCAGAGTTCCCGGCCGATCCCTTTTCCACACCACTTGACGTGCGGAAATGCGGGTATGACTTTGAGAATGTGCTAAGAACCGGTACCGTACGGCGCTTCGCCGGCCGTGCTGCCGCCCGAGTCCGGGCCCTTCGGCCGCTCCAGGGCCGGGCGGGTGCCGGTGGGGAACAGCGGCGTGCGAGTGGGAGCCGCGTCATACCGGCGGGGCTCCTCGGCGCTGCGGGGAGGCCGATCGTTGGCGATCAGCACGGCCATCCACGGCAGCGGGATCGATGCCACGAGAATCAGCAGGGAGATCAGGCCGTTGTGCCAGATTCCGTAGGCGACCGCGGCCAGGATCAGCGCAGGCACCCGGAACGCCATCAAGGTCAGGTACTTGCGTACCCGTTCGCGGTGCTGCTGCTCGTAGGACGGGGCGGCCGCAGTGATCAGGACCGGTCGGCCGTCGTCGTCGAAACCCAGCTCGGGGCCGTGCTTCATCACTCCACTGTCCCACACGAGCGATTAGGTGGCACGAGGGGTTTTGGATCATCTCCAGTTCTGGGCACAATGGGGACATGGGCATACAGACCGACACCCTTGAACGCACCGACTCGGAGGAACGCGTCGATGACGGGACCGACGGCGACACCCCGAAGTATTTCCACTACGTCAAGAAGGACAAGATCGCTGAGAGCGCGGTCATGGGCACGCACGTGGTGGCGCTGTGCGGCGAGGTCTTCCCGGTGACCAAGTCGGCCAAGCCGGGTTCTCCGGTCTGCCCGGACTGCAAAAAGATCTACGCGACTCTCAAGCAGGCTTGACCGGATCGGTGTCATCGCTGGCCTGGCCGGCTCGTGACACCACCCACCTGCGCAGCTGGTGCAGGTGGGTGGCCTGCGCGGGCCACTCCTCTTGGACCGCTGCGTTCAGTTCTGCGCCCAGCATGATGGCGAAGCCGAGTAGGAATGCGAACAATAGGAAGGCGATAGGCGTCGCCAGCGCCCCATAGGTATAGCCGGTGCTGGTGATGTAGCGCAGGTAGATTCGCAGCCCCATTGTTGCCACGACGAACACCGTGGTGGCCAACAGTGCGCCGAACACCAGGCGATGTGAGGGCAGGGGCTTGGGCAGCGACACCCGGTAGAGCACGGTCACCGCCAGCAGCAGGCCCAACACCAATGCCGGGTAGTAGCCGAACCGCAGCACGTCGGTCCACTGGGCCGGTAGGTGCTCGGCGACTGCGTGCGGCCCCAGTGCGGCCAACGGTGCGGTGGCCACGGCGATCACCAGCATGGCGACGTAGAGACCCAACGCAAAGAAGCGTTGTCGCACCGGATGCCGCAGCGGGGTTTGATCGTGGGCCTCGACCACCGAGTCGACGAACGCCGAGATCGCCGAGGACCCGGCCCACAACGAGATCACGAATCCCAGCGAGACCACCTCGCCGCGGGCATTGGCCACGATGTCCCGCACGGTCGGCTCGATGATCTCCACCACGACGTTCTTCGAGAAGAAGCTGCTGGCCATGCCGATCAGCCGGTCCTGGATGGTGGTCAGCGTGTCCGGCCCGAACAGCGGCGCCACGTAGGACAGGCTGCCCAGCATTCCCAGCAGCAACGGTGGCAGCGACAACACCGACCAAAAACCCGCCTGTGCCGATTCGGCGAAGATCGAATCGTCCCAGCTCTTGACCAGGGTGCGACGTGCAACACGGAGCAGGTGATGGCGGGAAGGTGTGGGGATCCGGTCACTCATGACCAGCCCAGCATTCCTGACGGGTGCTGCTATTGCACAATCGCGCAGACCGGCGTGTTGTGTGTCGGCTCTGGCTAGGCCTCAGTCGTTGCGCTGACCTGAATCACGGCAGCCAGCTCGATCAGCTTGGCTTCGTGCTCGTTGGCGTGATGCTGGCAGAAAAGAAGTTCGGCACCGGAGGGCAGCGTGGCTCGTACCCGTGCGGCAGCACCGCACCGGTCGCATCGATCAGCCCGAGTGAGCTCGGGACTGGTCAGAGTCGCGTTCATGGGCTCCTCCGTTCTCGCGGTTGTTCTCAAGTGTGTCAGACGCTTGCGCGTTCGGCGTTGTTCCCCGGTTCGGCTGTGTCGTGTCTCACCCCGGGAGGCGGTGCGGCAGGATCGGTGCCATGACACCTTCCGGGATCCCGTCCGGTGCGCTGGTGCACCTGTGCAGCGCCGCCGACTGGGCGCAGGCGCAGGCGTGCGGGGCACTGTGTCCGGAGTCGTTGGAGAGTGTGGGATTCGTGCACTTGTCGACCCCGCAGCAGGTGCACCTGCCCGCGAATCGGCTGTATCGAGGCTGCACGGATCTGGTGTTGCTGCAGGTGGATCCGGCCAAAGTCGGCGCACCGGTGCGCTGGGAGCCGGGCGTACCGAGCGATCCGGAGGCCATGCTGTTCCCGCACCTGTACGGGCCGTTGCCCGCCTCAGCGGTGATCGGTGTCAGTGATTATCGGCCCGGTCCGGACGGGGTGTTCGCTCCGGCCGGTTGAGGTTGAACGGGGTGGTCGGCTTGGCTGCCGACGCCCGGGTGAGTTCGCTACGGGCGAACGTGGTCTGCGCCTTGTTGATCAGAACGGCCGGCACTCGCGGCCAGGCGGCGGCGATCGCGTTGATCGCATCGAGCACAGCGGGATTCAGATCGGCCTCGGCCGGCACCCGGTGGCCGTGTGTGGCAGCACGCTTTAACAACGCGGCGAAAGTCGCCTGCGACGCGTCATCCGTCGGCATGCTGGGCGATCCTACGCCGCGGCGCCGGCGTCGGCGCGTTAGACCGCTCGGGCCTCGACGATCGACAGCGGGCTGGTGGTGGGCACCACGCGCTGCAGTTCGAATCCCGACTGGGACAGCAACTCGGCGTACTCCCGCCGGGTGCGTTCCTGCCCGCCGGCGGCAACCAGCATCTCCAGATCCAGCACCAGACCCAGGTGGGCGGGCGCGCCCTCGGGCAGCACCATCTCGAACAGCAGCACCTTGCCGCCGGGTGCGATGGCGGCCCGGACGTTGCGCAGAATCGCCAACGATTGCTCGTCGTCCCAGTCGTGGATGACGGTCTTGAGCAGATAGGTGTCGCCGCCGGCGGGGACCGACTCGAAGAAGGATCCGCTCTGGATGTCGCAGCGCGAGGCCACGTCCGCCACCGTCGCGCCGGCCACCACCTGCGGCAGGTCGAACAACACGCCGCGGGCGTCGGGCGCCTGACGCAGTACCGCGGCCAACAGCGCTCCGTGGCCGCCGCCCACATCCACGATCAGCTTGCTGTGGCTGAAATCGTATGCGGGAACGGCGCTTTCGACAGCGACGGTCGAAGCTCCGGTCATGGCGTCGTTGAAGACCTGCGCCAGGTCGGGGTCGGTCTCCAAATACTCGAAGATGGGCATTCCGCGAACCTTGCTGACGGCGGTTTCACCCGTCCGTACGGAGTGCTCGAGGTTCGACCAGTGTTCCCGGTGCGCCGGGTGACCGACGAACGCGATCACCGGGGCCACACTGGCCGGGTTGTCGGAGACCAGCGCGCGTCCGGTGCGGGTCAGTGCGAACCGGCCGTCGCGGCGAAGTTTGAGCACGGAGTTGCTCGCCAAGGCGCGCATCAGCCGGTAGGTGGCGCGGGGGTCGGTGCCCACCCGGTGGGCGACCTCGTCGGCGGTCAGCGGACCGCCTGCCAGCGCGTCGCCAATGCCGAGGCGCACGGCGGCGGCGAGCGCCTGGCCCAGCCATGCGCCGAACGTGAGTTCCATAACGGCGACGGAGGCGGGGACGGTGGCCTGGCGCAGGCGCTGCAGCCCACCACGAAACGCATTGACGGCATTGAGCACTGCCGCCGGCGGTGTTTTGGCCATATCGCTGCGCGCTAGTCGAGGTAGTCCCGCAGGACCTGAGACCGGCTGGGGTGCCGCAACTTCGACATCGTCTTTGACTCGATCTGACGGATGCGCTCGCGCGTGACGCCGTAGACCTGGCCGATCTCGTCGAGGGTGCGCGGCTGGCCGTCGGTGAGGCCGAACCGCAGTCGCACCACGCCGGCCTCACGCTCGGAGAGCGTCTCCAGTACCGACTGCAGCTGATCCTGCAGCAGGGTGAACGACACGGCGTCGACGGCTACTACCGCCTCGGAGTCCTCGATGAAGTCACCGAGCTGCGAGTCGCCCTCGTCGCCGATGGTCTGGTCCAGTGAGATCGGCTCCCGGGCGTACTGCTGGATCTCCAGCACCTTCTCCGGGGTGATGTCCATCTCCCGGGCGAGTTCCTCGGGGGTGGGCTCGCGGCCCAGGTCCTGCAGCAGCTCACGCTGGATGCGGCCGAGCTTGTTGATCACCTCGACCATGTGCACCGGAATGCGGATGGTGCGTGCCTGGTCGGCCATGGCACGGGTGATGGCCTGGCGGATCCACCAGGTGGCGTAGGTGGAGAACTTGTAGCCCTTGGTGTAGTCGAACTTCTCCACCGCGCGGATCAGACCGAGGTTGCCTTCCTGGATCAGGTCCAGGAAGGCCATTCCGCGGCCGGTGTATCGCTTGGCCAGCGACACCACCAGTCGCAGGTTGGCCTCGAGCAGGTGGTTCTTGGCGCGGTCGCCGTCGCGGCAGATCCACGCCATGTCCCGCCGGTAGGCGACCGCCAGCTTCTCGCCCTTTTCGGTGTGCTCGGCCATCTTCTGGGTGGCGAACAGACCGGCCTCGATCCGCTTGGCCAGCTCGACTTCCTCTTCGGCGTTGAGCAGCGCGACCTTGCCGATCTGCTTGAGGTAGGCGCGCACCGAGTCGGCCGAGGCGGTGAGCTCGGCGTCCTTGCGGGCCTGCCGCAGCGCTTCGGATTCCTCTTCGTCCCAGACGAAGTCGCCGGAGGCCTTGTCCTTCTCGCTGGGCTCGGCGATCTCGTCGTCTTCTTCGTCGACCGCACTACCGGCGGCGACGGCGGCCGGGCCCGGTACGGCATCATCGGCGTCGCCATCCTCAAGGTCGTCGATGGCCAGGTCGGCCTCGTCGATGTCGTCCACACCGGGCTCGCCGTCCAGCTCTACATCGGTGTCGAGATCCTCGGGCGCCAGGTCTCCGTCGGTGTTCTTCGCGGCGGCCTTGGTGGCCTTTTTGGCCGGGCCCCGGGTCGCGGGCTTGGCCGCGCCGTCAGCGGCGCTGCGCGCCGTCGACTTGGTGGCCTTCTTGGCGGGTGCTGCTGCCTTGGTGGCCTTGGCCGCGGTCCGCTTGGCGGGCGCAGCTGCGGCGGCCTTGGCGGGAGCCTTGGCAGGCGACTTCACGGCGGCTTTGGCGGGTGCCTTGGTGGCACTGCCCTTCTTGGGCTCCTCAGTCGCCGGCTGTGCCTTGCTCGCTGCCACGTCCACCCCTTCGGTCGGACTGACTTTCGGGTTGCAGCGTCGTGCGCAACCGAAAGTGTCGGGTATGTCGAATGTCGGCTCTATTTCAGTTGGTGATCAACTTGGATAGTCGCCGCTATCGGTTAGGCGGCCGCCGTCGACCATTGTAACGACAGGGTGAGGCGGTAATCGCCGAGCGGGCGTTATTCAGCGGGTCACGTCGGCCGCCGAGGCCATCGCGGCCCCGACAATCCCCGCGGTGTTCTGCAGTGTCGCGGCGACCACCGGGGTCCGGTTGCCCAGCAGCGGCACCCACCGATCGGCCTTGCGGCTGATACCGCCCCCGACGATGATCAGGTCCGGGCAGAGCGCGTCCTCGACCGCCATCAGCACCATGGTCACCTGCTTGGCCCACTTCTCCATGGACCAGTTCTTGCGTTCCTTGACCGACGCGGCGGCCCGGTGCTCGGCCTCTTTGCCGCCCACTTCGATATGCCCGAGTTCGGTGTTGGGCAGCAGCTTTCCGTTGTGGATCACCGCCGAGCCGATCCCGGTCCCGAAGGTGAGCAATACGACCACGCCGCTGTTGTTCTTGCCCGCCCCGAAGCGCTCCTCGGCGAGCCCGGCGGCGTCGGCGTCGTTGAGGATGACGATCTGCTGGCCGTCGAGTTGGGCGGCGATCGTCTCCCGTGCGTTCAGCCCGATCCAGGACTTGTCCACGTTGGCGGCGGTCTGCACCACGCCGTTGACCACCACGCCCGGATAGGTGACACCCAGGGGACCGGTCCAACCGAAGTCCCGGACCACCGCGGCGACGGTCTGGGCGACCAATACCGGTGTGGCGGGGCTCGGCGTGGGCAGCTTGAATCGCTCGCCGATCAGCGCGCCGGTGTCCAGATCGACCACGCCACCCTTGATGCCGCTGCCGCCCACGTCGACGCCGAAGCCCCGTCGTTGCCGGCGCGCGCCGGCGATCGGCCGGTCCCCGGTCGGGCAGGGTACGGCGTCGGTGCCGGTCATCGGATCTCCTTGTCGGCGATCGGTCGTCAGCAGGTGCCGGAATGAATCTTGGTCAGCAGCGCAGGGTCGGGCAGCCCGGTGGCGTCGGGACGCAGACCGGCCAGCGCCGCCTCAATGTCATCGCTGTGGGACAGGTTGACGAAGTCGCTGCCGACCGCCAGATCCACCGAATCGTCGGCGCGGTCATCGCGGAACAGTTCCGTGCACGGCGCCACCAACCACAGTGCTGCCGCGGCGGCTTGGCCCGCCGGGCCGAAGCGGATCTGGCCCTGGCAGTCCATCCGGTCGTTGGTGTAGATCGGGTCGTTGGCGGCGGTCGGCTGCGGGAAGCCGTCGTCGCGCAGCGCATCGGCGACATCGGCGGCCTGTCCGGCCCGGCCGCTGGCATTGAGGACGCGGGCCTTGACGTCGGCCAACTTGGCCGGAGTGGTGCTGATCATCGCGGCGCGCGGTACCTGGGTGCCCAGCCGTGGCCGGCCCGGCTCGCTCGGTGCCGGCGGGGCATTGCACACCGCGACTTCATGGACATCGACCGGCCGGGTGAGCGCCACCGCCCATGCCACGGCGGTCAGCAATGCCAGGGCGGCCAAGGCGTAGGCGGCCGGTCTGTTGTTGCGTCGCCGGAACGGCCGACCGTGCTTGTCGAACTCGGTACCGGTAGTGATTTGCGCGACCACGTACGCACTCTAGAGGGCGCTCGCCGGAACGATCACCGTGGTCAGGAACATAATGTGACGTAAATCACACTTGATCTGACCGCGATCTGGGCACGAATCATTTGGTGGATGCGTTCGACGCTGGTACAAAGCTCGCGCAGGCTTTCGAGGGGACTTGAGGGGATGAAGACCATGGCTACCGATTACGACGCCCCGCGGCGCACCGAGACCGACGACGTTTCCGAGGATTCGTTGGAGGAACTCAAGGCGCGGCGTAACGAGGCGCAGTCCGCTGTGGTCGACGTCGACGAGTCCGAATCGGCCGAGTCGTTCGAGCTGCCTGGCGCCGACCTGTCCGGTGAAGAGCTGTCGGTGCGTGTCATTCCGAAGCAGGCCGACGAGTTCACCTGCTCGAGCTGTTTCCTGGTGCAGCACCGCAGCCGTCTGGCCAGTGAGAAGAACGGTGTGATGATCTGCACCGACTGCGCGGCCTGACCGGGCCCGTCCCGCTCAATCCTGCTCAGCCCTTCAGGGCTGCCAGCACCCGTTGCGGATTGCGGCAGCTGACCAGCCAGTACGGCGTCGGGTCGTCGGGATCATCCAGGACGACCAAGATCATGGGCCCTACCCAGCCGCGGTGGACGACATATGCCGCCGGATCGAGCTGGCGGCCCAGCGCTGCGGACTTGGCCGACTGCGGGACCTCGGCGCAGCGTGCGATAGCCGTTGCGGGCAGGTGTGCGTCGCCGGCCCACAGCTGTGTTTCTCCGCCGTTGTCGATGACTCGTACCTTGATGCGTCCCAGCCACAGCAGTGCGCCGACGTTGATGGCGAAGAACACCGCAAACGGCAGCCAGCCGGGCAGCGTACGCAGGCCCAGGCGGACTTCGTAGGCCATCAGGCCGTTACCCAAGAACCCCAGTGGCCACCACCACCACGGCACCCACAGCTGTTCGCTGTAGCGCACAGTTTGCGATGCCCGATGGTTCAGGCGCGATCCCGACATCCGGCTAAGAGTAGTCTTGCGCCTCGTGTCACCCAGTCTTGCGGTTGTTCGCCTGGATCCGGATCTTCCACTGCCGAGCCGTGCTCATGCCGGCGACGCCGGCGTCGATCTCTACAGCGCGATCGATGTCGAATTGGGTCCAGGTCAGCGTGCACTGGTACCCACCGGGATCGCGGTGGCAATTCCCTTCGGCATGGTCGGCCTTATCCACCCCCGGTCGGGTTTGGCTGCGCGGGTGGGTCTTTCGATTGTCAACAGTCCCGGAACCGTCGACGCGGGCTATCGTGGTGAGATAAAGGTCTCATTGATCAACCTGGACCCGGCGACGCCGATCGAGATCCACCGCGGCGACCGGATCGCCCAGTTGCTAGTGCAGCGGGTCGAGCTTCCGGAACTGGTCGAGGTGGCCTCATTCGACGAGGCCGGGCTGGAACCAACGACCCGTGGTTCCGGTGGACACGGGTCCTCGGGTGGGCACGCGAGCTTGTGATGGCTCACGACCACCAACTGCGAAGACCACGAAGTGACGAAGATGGGCGGCTGTGATGGCATTCGGTAGGGGTAAAGGCAAAGGCGAGGCCGACGAGCCAACGAGCGCCGGGCCGGAAGTCCACGGAGAAGCGGATGGGCGCGTATCCGATGCGGAGGAGCTCGACGGCCCCTTCGACATCGAAGACTTCGACGACCCCGCGGCTGCGACGACGGCCCGACTCGACCTGGGTTCGGTGCTGGTGCCGATGCCGGCGGGCGCTCAGGTCCAGGTCGAACTGAGCGAGGCGGGTGTTCCCAGTGCGGTGTGGCTGGTGACACCCAACGGCCGGTTCAACATCGCCGCCTACGCGGCGCCCAAGTCGGCGGGTCTGTGGCGTGAGGTGGCCGGTGAGCTGGCCGAGGCGTTGCGCAGGGACAACGCCATGGTCAGCATCGTCGACGGTCCGTGGGGCCGGGAGGTGCTCGGTTCGGCGACCGGCGCAGTCCGGTTCATCGGTGTCGACGGCTACCGCTGGATGGTGCGCTGCGTGATCAACGGTCGGCCCGAGACCATAGATGTGCTCGCCCAGCAGGCGCGAGAGGCGCTGGCGGACACGGTAGTCCGGCGCGGCGACACTCCGCTGCCGGTGCGCACCCCGTTGCCGGTGCGCCTGCCCGAGCCGATGGCCGAGCAGTTGCGGGCTGCCGCGGCGCAACAGGCCGCGGCGCAGCAGGCGGCGGCCGAACAGGCCGCAACCCAGCAGGCGGTCGCGCTGCAACAGGCCGCCATGTTCGGTGGTGGCGGTGACATACCCCCCGCGCCGGCCGCACGCCGCAGCGTGGAGGGATCCGCGATGCAGCAGCTGCGCACTATCACCGGCGGTTAGCAAGGCTCGACGCAGGAGAGCCGAAGCTGGACCGCCGAATCAGACCCGGCGGTTAGCAAGGGCCGAAGCTGGACCGCCGATCAGACCCGGCGGTTAGCAAGGCTCGACGCAGGAGAGGCGAAGCTGGACCGCCGAATCAGACCCGGCGGTTAGCTGGCTCGACGGCCGCAATCGTCAGCGCTTCCACGCAGGCGGTGCCCAACGCGGTCGGATCTGCTCCGATCTGATCCAGGGTGACGGTGCACAGTGCCGCCCGCGGGACCGTGGCGGCCCATTCGGAAGCGATCTGCAACGGATGAACCGCGTCGTCGACCGCCGCGGTCACGCCCATCGGCACGGTCAGCGCCGCCAGCTCGGCAGGTGTTGGCGCGACAAAGGCCGCGGCCTCCTCCAGCGCGTCGGGCAGTTGTGGCCACTGCGCGGTCCACGAGCGAGTCAACTCGTCGCCGAGCCACGTCGGGCTCGATGCCCGCATCTGGGCCACCACCGCCGCCAGGCCGTCGTTGCGTAACTGCCCGGCGCTGTAGCGCGCGGCATGAGCTGCCGGGGCGTCATCGGGCGAGCCGGTCCATGCGGGCAGCGCAGCCAGCACCCCGACCACTCGCTCGGGATGGCGCAGTGCCCACGCGGTGGCCACCGCCGCACCGATCGACACTCCACCGACGAGGATCGGGCCGGACCGGACGGCCGCTGAATCCAGCGCCTCCAGATAGCCCTCGATGAGGCGGCCGGGCTGCGGGCGATGAGTGACCAATTCGGCACCCACCTGCTGCAACGGACGGAAGAACGCCCGGCGGATGTAGTCGTCGTCGGATCCGGTCCCCGGCAGCAGGACGGCCGTCACGCCGCGCAGAACCATGCCACCTCTTGATCGTGTTGGGTGTTGTCAGCCACCCCGTAGGCAGGTCATGTGGCATTAGGTATTCAACAGGTCTACCGTAGCGTGCGCACACGATTGAGGGAGAGAGCAATGGCTGCTCCGGAAGGGTACCTGCGCCGGCTGACTCGGCGATTGACGGAAGACCCCGAGCTGCGTGACGTCGAAGAGTTGTCCGATGAGGCGCTCAGTACCGGCGCGCAGCGCGCGATCGACTGCCAACGCGGCCAAGAGGTCACCATGGTCGGGGTACTGCGCAGCGTCGAAGCCAACGCCAAGGGCTGCGTCGGCGGCGTCCGCGCCGAGCTGTTCGACGGCACCGACACGGTGACGCTGGTATGGCTGGGGCAGCGACGCATCCCCGGAATCGACTCCGGTCGCACCCTGCGGGTGCATGGCCGGCTCGGCAAACTCGAAAGCGGCTGCAAGGCCATCTACAACCCCCACTACGAAATCCAGCAGTGATCGCGCCTCCCTTCGGGTCGGTGCAGCGATGAGCGAGGAATACAGCGCCGAGGGCGCCCAGGGGCCGCAGCGCCTCCTGGAGCAGATCGGCGGAGTGGCCGGAGTGATCTACTCCTCGTTGCCGATCGTGGTGTTCGTGCCCGCCTCCAATCTCTTCGGATTGCGCGTCGCCGTCCTATCGGCGTTGGGCGTGGCCGCGGCGGTGCTGGTGTGGCGCCTGATCCGCAAGCAATCCAGTCAACCGGCCATCTCCGGCTTCTTCGGGGTCGCCGTCTGCGCCCTGATCGCCTATCTGATGGGTGACTCCAAGGGCTACTTCCTGCTCGGAATTTGGACGTCGCTGGTGTGGGCGGTTGTCTTCGCCGCATCAATGGTGATCCGCCGTCCGGTGGTCGGCTACATCTGGTCGTGGGCCAGCGGCCAGCCCCAGACCTGGCGTGAGCTGCGGTCGGCGATCTACGCCTACGACCTCGCGACACTGACCTGGACGCTGGTATTCGGCTCCCGCTTCGTGGTGCAGCGAATGCTGTACAACGCCGACCAGACCGGCTGGCTCGGCGTGGCACGCATCGCCATGGGCTGGCCGTTGACCGCGGTGGCGGCGGTGGTCACCTACCTGGCGGTCAAATACGTGCAGCGCGCATTGGACGAGCGGCCTGCCGCGGGCGAGACCGAGCGTGAACCGCGGTCAGTGGGCCGGTAGCAGCAGCGCGCGCAGTTCGGTCTCGACGCCGCTGGATGCCACGAACAACAGCTCGTCGCCGCCCTCGAGCGGCTCGTCGTCCTGGGGCACGATAACCCGGGTCCCGCGCAAGATCGTCACCAGCGCGGCGTCGCGCGGCAGTGCCAGCTTGCGCACCGGCCTGCCGCCCCACGGGGTGTCGTCGGGCAGTGTGATCTCCAGCAGGTTGGCCTGGCCCTTGCGGAACTCCATGAGCCGCACCAGGTCTCCGACCGCGACGGCCTCCTCCACCAGCGAGGCCAGCATGCGCGGCGTGGACACCGCGACGTCCACACCCCAGGCGTCGGTGAACAGCCATTCGTTGCGGGGATCGTTGACCCGGGCCACCACCCGCGGTACCGCGAATTCGGTCTTGGCGAGCAAGGACAGCACCACGTTGGCCTTGTCGTCGCCGGTCGCGGCGATCACCACGTCGAAGGACTCCAGGTGCACCGCCTCCAACAGGCTCAGCTCGCAGGCATCCCCCAGATGCCACTGCGCATCGGCAATGTCCTCGGTGTCGACATGCTCGGGGTTGCGCTCGATCAGGGTCACCTGGTGATCGCTGTCGAGCAGCTCGCGCGCAATCGATCGTCCGACCGCGCCGGCGCCGGCTATCACTACTTTCATTTGTCCAGGTCTTCGCTGGGCGGCAGGGCGGCGATGGCGATCGCTTCGGCGACCCGGCCGGACACCGCCACGATGTACACCTGGTCGCTGGCCTGAATCACCGTCTTGGGCTCGGGCAGGATGCCGGTCCCGAACCGGATCAAGAACGCCACCCGGGCATTGGTGGCGGCCTCCAGGTCGGTGACGGGGCGACCGATCCAGTCCTCGTGCAGGACGACCTCGGCGACGGCGACGGTGCCGGTGGGGTCACGCCACTTGGTGGTCTCGCTTTCCCGGGTCAGCGCGTCGAGCAGCCGATCGGTGGTCCAGGGCACGGTGGCGATGGTCGGGATGCCCAGGCGCTCGTAGACCGCGGCCCGCTTGGCGTCGTAGATACGGGCGACCACCCGCGAGACGCCGAACGTCTCCCGGGCCAGCCGCGCCGCGATGATGTTCGAGTTGTCACCCGAGGACACCGCGGCGAACGCAGCGGCTTCCTCAATGCCCGCTCGCAGCAGTACATCGCGGTCGAAGCCCATGCCGAGCACTCGCTCGCCGTTGAACTCCGGGCTGAGCCGGTTGAACGCGGTGCTGTCCCGGTCGATGATGGCGACCTCGTGGCCGATCCGGGACAGCCCGTCGGCGAGCGAGGCTCCCACCCGGCCGCAACCCATCACAACTACCCGCACGTGCTGTGTCCTTTCAGGCCCTCTGGGCCGACTTTCGGCTGGTTATCGACTGCAGTAGTGCCTGTATTCGGTGAACGCTACCGCCAGTGCCCGCCTGGCTTACCCTTGGCTCTCGTGTCGAAGATTTCCACCGCTGCGCGGCGCCTGGTTCTGGGCCAGCCCTTCCGTAGCGATCGGCTAAGCCACACGCTGCTGCCCAAGCGCATCGCCCTGCCAGTATTCGCCTCCGACGCGCTGTCCTCGGTGGCCTACGGACCCGAAGAAGTCTTTCTGGTGTTGTCGGTGGCGGGCCTGGCCGCCTATCGGATGACGCTGTGGGTCGGCCTGGCTGTCGCTTTCGTATTCATCACCGTGGTGGCCTCTTACCGCCAGAATGTGCACGCCTACCCTTCCGGCGGCGGTGACTACGAGGTGGTCACCACCAACCTGGGTGCTACCGCGGGCCTGACCGTGGCCAGCGCGTTGATGGTGGATTACGTTCTGACGGTTGCGGTCTCGATTTCATCGGGGATCGCCAACATCGGCTCGGCGATACCGTTCATCGCCGAACACAAGGTCGCGTTCGCGGTCGGGACCGTGATCGTCGTGGCGGCGGCCAATCTGCGGGGCATCCGAGAATCGGGCACCGCGTTCGCCATCCCGACGTATGCGTTCATGGTCGGGGTCTTCGCCATGCTGGGGTGGGGGCTGTTCCAGATCTTCGTGCTGGGCAATCCCTTGCAGGCCGATTCGGCGGAGTTCAAGATCCACTCCACCCAGGGCGAGATGGTCGGGGTGGCCCTGGTGTTCCTGGTGGCGAAATCGTTTTCGTCCGGATGTGCCGCACTGACCGGGGTGGAGGCGATCAGTAACGGCGTGCCGGCCTTCCGCAAACCGAAGTCGCGCAATGCAGCCACCACGCTGCTGATGCTGGGTGTGATCGCGGTGACACTGATGATGGGCATCATCGTGTTGGCCCGCGAAACCGGGGTGAAGATCGCCGCGCGCCCGCACGAACAGCTGATCGGGGCGCCGGTGGACTACGAGCAGAAGACCCTGCTGGCTCAGCTGGCCGAGACGGTGTTCCGGGGCTTTCCGCCCGGTCTGTGGATCATCGCCGGAGTCACGGCGCTGATTCTGGCGCTGGCCGCCAACACCGCGTTCAACGGTTTCCCGGTGCTGGGTTCGATCTTGGCGCAAGACCGCTACCTGCCGCGCCAGCTGCACACCCGCGGCGACCGGCTGGCGTTCTCCAACGGCATCGTGTTCCTCGCGGTGGTGGCCATCGCTTTCATCGTGGCGTTCGGGGCGGAGGTGACTGCGCTGATCCAGCTCTACATCGTCGGGGTGTTCGTCTCCTTCACGTTGAGTCAGATCGGCATGGTGCGGCACTGGAACCGGTTGCTGCGCAACGAAACCGACCGTGCGGCACGGGTCAAGATGATGCGTTCGAGGGTGGTCAACACCATTGGATTCGTCGCTACCGGAGTGGTGTTGATCGTGGTGATCGCCACCAAGTTCGTAGCCGGCGCGTGGATCGCGATCGTCGCGATGTCGGTGCTGTTCGCCGTGATGAAAATGATCCGCCGGCACTACGACACCGTCAGTCAGGAGTTGGCCGAGCAGTCGGCCGCGCTGGATGACCACGCGGTGCTGCCCAGCCGCAACCACGCGCTGGTCCTGGTGTCCAAGCTGCATCTGCCGACCCGCCGCGCCCTGGCCTACGCCCGGGCGACGCGCCCGGACGCCCTGGAGGCGATCACGGTCAATGTCGACGACACCGAAACCCGCGCCCTGGTGCGCGAATGGGAAGATAGCGAGATCACCGTCCCCCTCAAGGTGATTGCATCGCCGTACCGCGAGGTCACCCGGCCGGTGCTCGACTACGTCAAACGCATCAGCAAGGAGTCGCCGCGCACCGTGGTGACCGTCTACATCCCCGAATACGTGGTGGGCCACTGGTGGGAGCAGTTGCTCCACAACCAGAGTGCGCTGCGGCTCAAGACCCGGCTGTTGTTCATGCCGCAGGTCATGGTCACCTCGGTGCCCTGGCAGCTGAACTCCTCGGAGCGGCGCAAAGTCTTGGAGCCGCACCACGCGCCCGGCGACACCCGGAGAGGTTTCTTAGAGTGATCGACCAGGAATTGGTCTTGACTACTGGCGCGCCGGCCAACGGCGGCAGCTGTGTGGCCCGGCACGACGGCCGAGTTGTTTTCGTGCGTTACGCGCTGCCCGGTGAGCAGGTGCGGGTCCGGATCACCGCCGAGCGGGGATCGTATTGGCACGGTGAATGCATCGAGGTGCTCGAACCCGCGGCCGGCCGGATCGACTCGCTGTGCCCGATCGCGGGCGTGGACGGTGCCGGCTGCTGCGATCTGGCGTTCGCCGATCCGGCCGCGGTGCGTGCCCTCAAGGGCGAGGTGGTGGCCAACCAGCTGGCCCGGCTCGGCGGCCACGAGTGGCAGGGTGCAGCCGAGCCGCTCGGCGATGACGGTGCGACGGGCTGGCGCAGCCGGGTTCGCCTGGAGGTGGGCGTCGACGGGCGGGCCGGGTTTCACCGCTATCACAGCGATGAGCTGGTGACCGACCTGCGCTGTGGTCAGCTGCCGACGGGAATGATCAAGGGGCTGGGCGAGCAGAGCTGGCGGCCCGGTGATCATCTGCACGTGGTGGCCGACGACGACGGTGTCCGGCATGTGGTGAGCACCGGCCGCGACCATCGCCCGGAAGTCGTCGAGGGCGACTACCACGCCACTCAGTGGGTGGGCCGGCGCCGCTGGCAGATCCCGGTGACCGCGTTCTGGCAGGCACACCGCCGCGCGGCCGCGCTCTACAGTGCGCTGATCGCGGAATGGGCGCAGCCCGAATCCGGAAGCACCGCTTGGGATCTCTACGGCGGGGCCGGGATCTTCGCCGCAGCGCTTGCCGAGCCGGTGGGGGAGTCAGGCCGGGTGATCAGCGTCGACACCTCGCGGACCGCGACGGGCGCCGCACGGGCGGCGCTGGCCGATCTGCCGCAGGTATCGGTGCGCACCGACTCGGTGCGCCGCATGCTCGGCACCGAGCGTGCCGCAGCCGGCGTCGCGGTGCTGGACCCGCCGCGTGCCGGTGCCGGCCGCGAGGTGATCGATCTGTTGGCGGCCGCGGGTGTGCCGCGCCTGGTGCACATCGGCTGCGAGGCGGCGGCCTTCGCCCGCGACATCGGCCTCTACCGCGGGCACGGGTACACCGTCGAGCAGATCCGGGTGTTCGACGCGTTCCCCTTGACCCATCACGTGGAGTGCGTGGCGCTGCTAACCCGCTGACTCCCGGCGCCAGCGCTGACCGTGGGTGCTCGGCGCCATGCGTAGACTGGCCGGATGCTTGAAGGGATCCGCGGCCCCGCCGATCTGCAGCACCTGTCGCAGGCGCAGCTGACCGATCTGGCGGCGGAGATCCGCGAGTTTCTGATCCACAAGGTCGCCGCCACCGGCGGGCATCTGGGGCCCAACCTGGGCGTGGTGGAGCTCACGCTGGCCCTGCACCGGGTGTTCGACTCCCCGCACGACCCGATCATCTTCGACACCGGGCACCAGGCTTACGTGCACAAAATGCTGACCGGCCGTGCCCCCGACTTCGACACCCTGCGCAAGAAGGGCGGGCTGTCGGGTTACCCGTCACGCGCCGAGAGCGAGCACGACTGGGTGGAGTCCAGCCACGCCAGTTCGGCGCTGTCCTACGCCGACGGCCTGGCCAAGGCCTTCGAGTTGACCGGGCACCGCAATCGGCACGTGGTTGCCGTCGTCGGCGACGGCGCCCTGACCGGCGGCATGTGCTGGGAGGCGCTGAACAACATCGCCGCCGGCAACCGACCGGTGGTGGTCGTGGTCAACGACAACGGCCGCAGCTATGCGCCCACCATCGGTGGCTTCGCCGACCACCTGGCCGCACTGCGACTGCAGCCCGCCTACGAGCGACTGCTCGAGCGGGGCCGCAGCGCGATCCGCGGGATGCCCGTCGTCGGGGAACTCGGCTACCAGGTGATCCACAGTTTCAAAGCGGGACTCAAAGATGCACTGGCGCCGCAGGCGCTCTTCACCGACCTCGGCCTGAAATACCTGGGCCCGATCGACGGTCATGACGAGGCGGCGGTGGAGTCCGCGCTGCGCCGTGCACGGGGCTTCGGCGGGCCGGTGATCGTGCACGTGGTCACCCAGAAGGGCAAGGGCTACGGCCCGGCCGAGAACGACGAGGCCGAGCAGATGCACGCCTGCGGGGTGATCGATCCGCTGACCGGCTATGCCACCGAAACCGCGGGGCGCGGCTGGACGGCGGTGTTCTCCGACGCGCTCATCGAGTACGGCACCAAGCGTCGTGACGTCGTCGCGATCACCGCAGCGATGCCCGGCCCCACCGGGCTTGCGCCGTTCGGGCAGCGCTTTCCGGATCGCATGTTCGACGTCGGGATCGCCGAGCAACATGCACTGACGTCCGCCGCCGGGCTGGCGATGGGCGGCCTGCACCCGGTGGTGGCGGTCTATTCGACCTTCCTCAACCGCGCCTTCGACCAGCTGGTCATGGACGTCGCACTGCACGGGCTGCCGGTCACGCTGGTATTGGACCGGTCTGGAATCACCGGGCCCGACGGTGCCAGTCACAACGGCATGTGGGATCTGTCGATATTGGGGATCGTGCCCGGAATCCGGGTCGCCGCACCTCGCGACGGCGTCCGGCTGCGCGAAGAGCTCGGCGAAGCGCTTGAGGTCAATGACGGGCCCACTGCCTTGCGATTCCCGAAGGGGGATGTGGGCGAAGACATTCCCGCAATCGAGCGGCGCTCTGGGGTGGACGTGTTGGCGGTTCCGGCCGACGGGTTGCCGCAAGACGTCCTGCTGGTCGCGGTCGGCGCGTTCGCGCCCATGGCGTTGGCGGTGGCCGACCGGCTGCACAATCAGGGCATCGGGGTGACGGTCATCGACCCGCGTTGGGTGCTTCCGGTGCCGGCGGTGCTCGTGGAGATGGCCGGCGCGCACAAGCTGGTGGTCACCTGCGAGGACAATGGCGTCGCCGGCGGTATCGGCTCGGCAGTGTCGGCGGCGCTGCGGCATGCCGAGATCGATCTGCCCTGCCGCGACGTCGGTCTGCCGCAGCGTTTTTACGACCACGCCTCGCGCGGGGAGCTGCTGGCCGAGGTCGGCCTGACCGCACAGGATGTGGCCCGCCAGATCACCGGCTGGGTGGCGGCGATGGGCGCCTCCAACTGCGTCGACGAGGTCAGCGAGCGACTGGAATAGTCGCGGGCCGCCAAGACTGTGGCGTGGATCGGTGAGCTCTTTGCCTTGGATTGCGAAGCTACACAATACTATTTGTGCTCAACAACACTATTCGTGCTTAACAGGGATATATGTCGGCCTGCCGCTTTGGCACCATGTGCAATCTTCCTGGAACTCTGGGTGCTGTGACCGGTGCTGTTCGTCGGCAATGGCGTCGAAGGCGCTGCGCATCGTGGCCGCCTTCTGCATGATGCGTGCATCAATGAGTCCGGGCGCAAATATCCTCATTCGCGACCCGATTTTCTGTATCGGTGGCGACAGGTCAATCTCGCGTCTCCTCTCAATGATCGCGTCGACGCACCGCCGGGCGACTTCACTGGTCGGCCGCCGAGCAATATCGTTGCGACGGCGCACCGATAGGTCGACCTTGTATTCCTGCCCATCGGGGCCGAACACGGTTCGTCCGGCCCCGTCGTCGCTGTACATGTCACCCGGATTTATGGTGAGAACGTCGACGGCGTGCGCAGCAAGCTCCAGGCGCAGCGCTTCGAAGAAGCCGTTCATGGCGTGCTTGCTGGTGGTGTAGCCCAGGTAGCCAGCCATCGGCAGGTGGCCGGCCCCCGAGGTGACATAGGCGATCAAACCTCGGCGCTCGATCAATTCTGAAAGGGCATAGAAGGTTGGCATGACGGCGCCGAAGAGGTTGATCTCCATGGCGTCTCGCAAAGGTGCCAACGTGCGTAGTTCGCTGAGCGACCCGTAGGTCGCAAACGCGGCGTTCAATACCAAGTTGTCGATCCGGCCGAACTGATCGAGAGTCTCGGTGATCAGATCACGGCAATTGTCTTCATTGGTGAGGTCGGTTGGGAAGATCTTTGCCGAGCCTCCTGCCGCCACGATGCTCGCCTCGATGGCGGCAAGACGTTCCCCATTGCGTGCTGTCAGCATGACCTGGGCGCCTTCAGCCGCCAGTTGCAGGGCAAGGTGTTGCCCGAGCCCTTGGGAGGCGCCGGTAATCACGACAACCTTCTCATGTAACCGCATGTATGGCCTCTCGTCGGTGACTGATTGATTATCAATCAGTAGTAAATTAGCTCGTGTTGCAAAAGTCGTCAAGGGCCCACCGATGGTGTTCCCGAGGCGTCGGGTTGGGCGCCTTCTCGTGCCGCCGGAGCCGCGCTTGGTATTGACTGATTATCAATCAATACGTCAGACTAGAGTGCCCGGACGTTCCCGGCCGTGACCAGAGTGGAGACTCGATGTGACGTTGCAGGAGGACTGGCCGATCTGCCGTAGCCACCATGATCTGGCTCGCATCGAGGCGGTACCGCTGTCGGAGCGAGCCTTGCCGGAGTCGACCTACGCTGTCGTGGCCGCCGCGGCGGCGCGGTGGCCCGACGGGATTGCCATGCACCTGCTGTCATCTGGTGCGCAGTGGGACAACGCTGAATCATGGACATACACTCGGTTGGCTCAAGCCGTGCGCAGATGTGCGAACTTGTTTCACGCACAAGGCGTCTCACGTGCGACGGCGGTCACCCTGATGTCAGCCAACACAGGTCTGGTCCTGGCCGCGACATTCGGAGCGCAAGCCGCGGGTATCGCCGCCCCGGTCAACCCGACCCTCAGTGCCGAGCGACTGGTGGCACTGGCACGCCTGGCGGATTCCCGCGTGATCGTGGCCGCGGGACCCGAACTTGATCCGGAAACCTGGGTCAAGGCACGCCACGTCGCCTCCGTAATCGGTATCCAGGCCCTGTACGCGGTGCGACCCGAGGGAGCGGCAGGTTGCGGCCCTGAACTGCAGCCGCTGGCCCGGACCACCGTCGAGTACTTGGATGCCGCGCTGGCAGGGCAACCGGATAGCGCCTTGGAGTGCCCGGCGCCAGCGGCCGACGATATCGCCAGCTACTTCCACACCGGTGGCACTACTGGAACACCCAAACTGGCGGCACACACCCACCGCAACGAGGTGGCCATGGCGTGGTCACTGGCGCTCCAGTCAACACTGCCCGAATCTTCAAGGGTGCTGGCGGGCCTGCCCCTGTTCCATGTAAACGCGGTGCTTGTGACCGGGCTGGCGCCGTTGCTCCGCGGTTACCCTGTGGTCTGGATCGGCCCCGCTGGCTTTCGTGATCCTGCTGTCTACCAACACTTTTGGAAGATCATCGAGAGATATCAGGTGGCGGCGATGTCAGCGGTCCCTACGGTATACGCGGTGCTCGCTGAGATCCCGGTGGACGCCGATATCGGCTCGCTGCTGATCGCAGCCGTCGGTGCGGCGCCCCTACCGAACGCGGTGCGCACTCGATTCCGTGCACGCACGGGAATCGAGCTCAGTGAAGGCTACGGCCTGACCGAAGGCACATGTGTCAGTGCCGCGTCACAATTCGAGATCTCCCGTGCCGGTTCAGTGGGTTTGCGGCTTCCCTATCAGCGCATCGTTGCAGTGGAGCGTGACGATCAGGGGGAGTGGATCGAACTCCCTGCCGGAAAGAGCGGGCGGCTGAAGATATATGGCCCCAACGTCTTCCCCGGTTATGTAGGGGACAGCGGTGCGTTGAGCGGGGGCGAAGCGCTGCATGAAGGCGGCTTGCTGACCGGCGACCTCGGCTACGTCGATTCAGATGGCTACGTGTTCCTCATTGGCCGAGTCAAAGACGTCATCATTCGAGGTGGGCACAACATCGATCCAGTGGTGATCGAGGACGCGATGCGCCGGCACCCAGCGGTTGCCGATGCCGCAGCAGTCGGCCGGCCCGACCCGCACGCAGGTGAGGTGCCGGTCGTCTATGTCGTGACTACTGAACCCGTCAGCGAGGCTGAACTATTGAGGTGGGCGCAGCAGTCCATCACCGAACCCGCCGCGGTCGCAAAAGCAGTCCACGTCGTCGACGTCATCCCCGTCACGCAGATAGGCAAGCCCTTTAAGCTCGCTCTGCGCGCCGACGCCGCGCTCGGTGCAGTCGCGGAGGCGTTGGCTGAAGCAGGAATCGACAGCGCCGATCTGGACATCACGGCCGACTACGACCAGGACGGCCAACTTGTGGCGCGCGCGACAGGGCTGAAAGCCGGTGATCTTTTGGCCGCCCAGCGACGACTGGACCTGTTTCCTCTGACAGTTCATCTTTCAGCCCGGGCATCCGGCCCACCCAGTTCAACGGGATCCATTCCAACTACCAAGGAGTGACGATGGTTACGGCGACGACAAGTCCGGTACGCCTTCCACCAGGGCCGCGTAGCCCCAAGCTCGTTCAGCTGGCCGTGTTCCTGGCAGCGCGTGACCGCGCGATGGCTTCCTTACAGCGACGCTACGGAACATCGGCGACCGTCAGGCTACCCGGCTTTGAGAACTTGGTGGTGGTGAGCGACCCAGCACTGGTCAAAGAGGTGTTCGTCAGTGGCGGTGACCTCTTGGGCGAAGGGTCCAGTCTTGGCAGGGTCCTGGGACCGGGATCGACCTTCAGCCTTGACGGCGACGCCCATCTTCAGCGACGCAAACTTCTCGTGCCACCATTTCACGGTCGCCGAATCCGCGGCTACGAAAGCATCGTGGAGGAAGAAGTCCTTCGTGAATGCGCCGGCTGGCCCGAAGGAATCGAGTTCGCCGCGTTGCCTTCCATGATGCGGATCACCCTCAACACGATCCTGCGCACCGTCTTTGGCGCCGAAGGCGAGGACTTTGACGAGCTACGGCGCCTTCTGCCCGATGCCGTACTTCTCGGCGCCCGAATGACGAACCTACCCATGGCTATCCGTCGCGACTACGGCCCTTGGAGCCTAGGCGGACGTCTCGCCGAGTACCGACGCCGCTACGACTCGGCGGTACAACGCCTGATCCGCAACGCGCTCGCCGATCCTGCACTGGACACGAGAACCGATGTCCTCGCACTGCTGCTGCGCGCACGCTACGAAGATGGTACGAGGATCAGCGACGAGCACCTGGCCGATGAACTACTCACCTTGCTCACCGCTGGCCACGAAACGACCGCGACCACCTTGGCTTGGGCGATCGAGCGTTTGCGTAGACACCCGGTGCTGCTGGACCAGCTGACCGACGATCTCGACGCCGGCAGCTCCGAGATGTGCCAAGCCACAATCTGGGAAGTGCAACGCACGCGTCCGGTTATTCAGGCGGCAGTTCGCAGCGTGAAAGCACGACTTCAATTGGGGGAGTGGATAATACCAGCAGGCAGTGCAATTGTGGTTGCCATCGACACGGCGCATGCATCGGACGGCAACTTTGCCTGGGCCGAGTCATTCGACCCGACGCGATTCCTTGACGAACCCCCCAACACGCACGCTTGGATCCCCTTCGGGGGCGGCGTTCGCCGCTGTGTGGGTGCGGCATTCGCGAACATGGAGATGAACGTTGTGCTTCGGACCGTGCTTCGAGAATTCACCTTAGTTCCTACATCGGCACCCGACGAACGCAGACAGTCGCGCGGTGTCGCCTTGGCGCCGGGACGCGGCGGTCTGGCCATGGTTCAGCGCAGGCAATCGGGCATTTCTGTGAGCACATCGTCTGACCGTGCTCGGTCTGGTTGAGCAAGACCATCCAGCTCAACCAGACTGCCGGATATCGCTTCCTAGCCCCGCCGCTTCGTCCTCAGGATGTCTTCGCGAACGTCGAATTTGTTGAGTGCCTCGATGATTGACGGATCGAGATCGATCGATGAATCGAGTGCCCGGGCTGTCCGCAGGGTCGAAACAAGGCTGGCTGCGGCAAGTTCGACGATAACTTCGCGGTTGAGCTCGGCGGCAATGATGCGGTCGATCATCATCTCGTCAAGATAGCCGACCCACCCACGCATTGCGGTTCGCAGCACGGCTGCGATCGGCTCGGTGATGCCGACCGCGAGCAATGAATCGCCCTGGTTCTCCCGGAGGCTCGATCTATTGGATTTCGACCAGGTTCTGGTCGTTCCGTGATGCATCGTAGAACGCCGCTTCGAACTCGGTCGGCGGAACGTCGCTGAGGTAGCCGTGCAGGCGGCTGGTGTTGTGCCAGTGCACCCAGCTCAGGGTGGCCAACTCGACGTCCTCGACGGTCTTCCACGGCCCGGTACGTGCTGGCCCGTAGATCAGTTCGGCCTTGTAGTAGCCGTTCACGGTTTCGGCCAGGGCGTTGTCGAAGCTGTCCCCGACGGTGCCGATCGAGGGAGTCGCGCCGATCTCGGCGAGCCGTTCACCGTAGCGGATAGAAGTGAACTGCGACCCGGCGTCGGAATGACATACCAAGTACGGCAACAGGATTCCGCGTGACCAGCGGGCCATCTCGATCGCATCCAGCACCATCGTGGTGCGCATATGGGAGGCGGCCCGCCACCCGACGATCATCCGGCTGAACGCGTCGATGAGGAAACAGGCATAGGCCACCCCGGCCCAGGTCGGCACGAACGTCAGGTCGGTCACCCAGAGCTGGTTGGGAGCGGTAGCGGTGAACTGCCGTTTGACCAGATCGGGATGCCGCGTCGCCGCCGGATCTGCTTTGGTGGTCCGCACGCGCTTGCCGCGCCGCGCCCCACAGATCCCGGCTGCCCGCATCAGGCGGGCGACCTGATCGCGGCCCACGTCGTGGCCGGCCCTGCGTGCGGTTTTCCAGAGCTTGCGTGCCCCGTAGACGCGGTAGTTGTCCTCCCAGAGCGCTCGCAGTACCGGACCCAGCACCGCGTCGCGGCAGGCCCGCGCCGACGGCTTGCGGGTTTTGGTGTCGTAGTAGGTGCTCGGGGCCACCGACACGCCTGCTTCACGCAGGACGGTGCAGATGGGCTCGACCCCGAACTCCTCGCGATTCGCGTCGATGAACGCGACTATTTGCGGTGTTGGCGGTCGAGCTCCGCCCCGAAGAAACTCGCTGCTCGTTTCAGAATCTCGTTGGCACGCTTCAGTTCTCGATTCTCCTGTTCGAGTTCCTTGATCCGCGCAATCTCAGCGGTGGACACCCCCGGTACATGCCCGTCGTCGATATCGGCCTGGCGCACCCAGGACCGGACCGACTCGACCCCGTAACCGAGCTGACGCGCCACCCGCGCCACCGTGCCCTGCTCGGTGCCCAGCTCAGTCCGCAACGTCCGGACCATCCGCACCGCGGCGGCCTTCTCCTCCGGGCCGTAACGGCGTGTCGTGGGCCTACCTGGCGACTGTTCCTTCGGCATACCTGCATCCTCGTTTCCAAGGTCAGGAGCCTCCGGGATTTCCAGGGCGATTCATTTCTCGAACTCGCCGCCGGCAAGCCAGTTCATCAAATCCTGGTTGGACTCGAAGTTGTCGACTTGTAGCTCTACCCGGTTGCCGTCGGGGTCTTCGTAATAGATCGACGTGGTGGGGCCGTGGTTGATGCACCACACGGGAAAGATCCCAGAGTCGGCGAGGCGCCGATAGGTGGCGAGCAGAGTGTCGAATTGGTCAAAGGTGAAGGCAACGTGGTCGAAACCCCAGAATTTTCGGTGAAGCTTCCAGACGGCTCCGGGAATCCGGAGCGGACGGGGGATTTTTATCAGGGCGACGCGGTGGTGCTCTTCGTCGTAGGTGACGAAGCAGACCCGCTTGTCTTTGAACACGACCAATCCGTCGAGGAGCATCGTGTACCAGCTGGCCATCTCATCTAGTCGGGGTGTCTTGAATACGACGTGGGCCAGTTTGGTCGGCGCTCCTGGACGACGCCCCTGTTCCAGTTCATCGGGACCGATCCTGATTGCGGATTGGCGATCGTGCGGGCTCACAGCGCAGGATCCTTCGACTGCTTCGCGCCGGGGAGTGGTTCGTGTCCACCCTGGCGAGCTCGAGCGAAGCCTCCGATCGGCAGCAAGAGCCCACTGAGAATGGCGAGGAGGCCCGGCGGGCCACGGCGCCGGCCGCGCAGTGTTGCCAGGGTTCGGGTGGCGGCCAGCAGCATGCCACTGAGCGCCGTCGCAGGCCTACGCCATGGGTCGGCGCGTAGCCCGAGCGGTTCCTCGAGCGACGTGGGCATTGCCCAGCGCGTAAAGAGGGCGGTCGCCGCGGGGGTGATTGCCGGCCAGGCACCTATCCGGATCTGCTTGCCGCTGACTTGGAAGGTCGGTGGCATCAGCTTGTTCCCCTGTCTCCGAGGTGGCCCAGGTCAAGTGCGCCGCGGGTGTTGACTCGTCGCCCGCCGATGCGGGCAACCAGGCGCCCGAACGCCGGAAATTCCAGTGGTACAAGCGAATACCGGGGGTAGACAATTCTGTTTGCACCGCGTTTGAGGCCACGGACAATCGCTTCGGCACTGGACTTTGGGGTCACCGGCGGCAGCGTCTTGGGCGGGTTGGCTTTCCAGGGCAATTCGTCGATGTCGCGGAGGGCGGTGTCGGTGGCTCCAGGAACGACTTCCACCACTCGAATCGGCGTTTCGGCCAGTTCCAGCCGGAGCGATCGGGTGGCCTGGGCGAGGGCCGATTTTGAGGACCCGTAGTAGCCCAGCAGGGGAAGCGGTACCGATTGGATCGTCGAGGTGACATGGACGATGGTGCCTTTGCCGCGCGCCAGCATCGTTGGTACCAGGGCCGCGCCCATTGCCAGTGGGGTCCACAGGTTGACTTCGTAGACAGTGCGGGCGGTGTCGGCGTCACCGATGCGGGACTGGGCTCCGGTCAGGCTGGCTCCGGCGTTGTTGATCACCACATCGATCTCGTGGCCGAAGTGCTCCAGTGCCTTGGCTGCCAGTGCGGCGGCGGCGCCGGGCACGCTGAGGTCGGTCGGCACCGGGAACGGTCGGGGGTGGCCGGCAGCGGCGATCTCTTGACTGAGGATCTCAAGCAGATCGGCGCGTCGCGCAGCGATGACCAGTTCAGCGCCTTCGCTCGCCAGCTGTAGCGCCAACTCGCGGCCGATCCCGGTGGAGGCTCCCGTCAACAGGATCCGGGTGCCCGCGAGTTTGATTCGTCGGCGCCTCATGCGGAGATGCCTCGTGGCGGAAGGCCCCTTATCACTCCCCGCTGAGGTATGGGGGCTGATGGCGGTGATTGACGTGCGTGTTCCATGGCTCTAATGTGGCAGTTGATTGATAATCAGTCAAGAGGAGAATTGAATGAATGCCGACATGTCGTCACCACGACAGAACAGTCGGGCGCAGGTAGCGCTCGGTGCCGGGGCACTGGCGATGGCGACCGGCGCCTTCTTCGGTCATCTGCTGGTACCGGATCGCGTTGCTGACCGCTACGGGTGGAATCGGGATCGCTGGTATCAACGCGAAATCGGGGCGTTCAACGCTGGACTCGGATTTGGGGTGCTCGCCTACGCTCGGGGCAAGACCGACGCAGCATTTCTGGGTTCATGGGGGATTGCTGCGCTGCTGCTGGCGATCACCCGAGCGGCGGCCATCTGGCGGGGTCCGCGGCGGGGGTTCTGGAACAAGGCCACTGTCGTCGAGGACGCGGTTCTGGGGATCGGCGCATTGGCGCTACTGCAACGCGGTCGGCGGCGCTGAGCCCGAAGCAGACCGGCCACGTACCGCAGAATCTGCGAGTGTGCGGCGATCTCGGTGTCGACAGGACCAGGGCATAAGGCGGTAACGGTGGTCCCGGATCGTCGCAGTTCGGCATGCAAGGATTCGGCCAATGACAGCGAACAGGCTTTGGTGGCGGCATATTTCGCCGAGGGGATCCGAGGTGGACAGCAGGCCGGCGCGGTTGTCGCTGATATCCACGCCGACTTGGCCGCCAACATGCTCCTGCACGGCACCTTCGGACTGATCTATCTTGCCTCTATCTTGCCATCGTCAACGACCGACCGACCGATTCGGAGGCGCTGGTGGCAGGTGTCAGCGCGCTGGCAAAACCCCTGCTCAGTCCTGCCGAGCCGTCATGAATCGGACCTGGGGGCGTAGCCCAATGGCTGCTCCAGGTTGGCTCCGACGCTAGTCCACCGTTCTGATGGGCGGCCAGACTGTGTCGAACAGCCACGCGAACGCGAACGTGTAGACCAGGAAGAACGCCAGCAGGCCGATCTCGAGACCGAACGCTTGTACCAGCGACACCTTCAGTAGCACGGCCACGATCGGCAACAGCAGCACAACCAGGCCGCCTTCGAAGCCGATGGCGTGCACGATTCGGCGACCCACCGTGCGGGTCGGGGAGACTTGCCGCCGCTCCCATGCTTCGAACGCAGTGGTCCAGACGTAGTTCCACACCACCGCGACCGTTGACGCCGCCACTGCCACGGCGCCTGAACTGCCGCCGCCGAACCCCAGCACGGTGAGGCCCACAGTGGTCAGCGCAACGGCGACGAGCTCGTAGCTGATGACGTAGATGATCCGGCGAAAAGCTGGTGACACGAGGTCCTCCCAGGAGAATCAACCATGGGAAGTCCTTGACGGTTCGCGTCCACGGTGCGAGTGACGTGCGAAGCACTGGCCGAATACTGAATACGGCTGCTCCCTGGGCAGTCTAGCAACGGCCCGGTTAAGCGTCCGGGGCGCCGAGGGCCCGGGCCAGCACCGGCACCGTCAGCTCACGTTGCCAGGGACGTGCGCCGCCGGCGGTCAAGAACTCCTCGATCACCACCGCGGTGTCCGACGATGCCGGCTTCCAGTCCCAGCACAGCCGGCGCACCAGGTCGGGAGAGAGCAGGTTCTCGGTCGGTACCTGCACCTGCTCAGACACCGCACCTAGCGCGGCGCGGGCGCTCTCCAGTCGTGCGGCCGCCTCGGGCTTGCGCCGCGCCCAGCGCGATGGCGGCGGTGGGCCACTGGTGGATTCACCGGCTTCCGGCGGCTCGGGATTGTTGCGTGCCGCGGCCAGCGCAGCCAGCCAGGTTGCCGCGCTACGACGTTGTTTCGGCCCGCCGAAGACCGGCAGGGCGAGCAGCTCTTCGGCGGTCGTCGGGTTGGCGACGGCCGCGGCGATGATCGCCGAGTCGGGCAGGATGCGTCCGGGCGCGATGTCGCGGCGTGCGGCGATCTGATCTCGTACCGTCCAGAGCTCTCGGACGGCGGCCAGGCCGTGCCGATCGCGCACCTTGTGAATACCCGACGTACGCCGCCAGCGATCCCGGCGCGTCGTGGTGGTGAAGTCGGTGACCCGGACGTGATTGAACTCCTGTGCCGCCCAATCGGTTTTGCCCTGCTCGGCCAGCACCTCAGCGACCGCATGGCGCAGTTCGATGAGCACCTCGACGTCGAGCGCTGCGTAGTTGAGCCAATCGGCGGGCAGCGGCCGCTTCGACCAGTCGGCGGCTCCGTGCCCCTTGGCCAGACCCAGTCCCAGCAGCCGCTGCACCATCGCGGCCAGATTGACCCGGTCGAAGCCGGCCAGCCGCCCCGCCAGTTCGGTGTCGTACAACGCCTTGGGCCACATACCGACCTCGGCCAGGCAGGCCAGGTCTTGGTCGGCGGCGTGCAGAATCCACTCGTCGTCGTCGAGCACCTCGGCAACCGGGCGTAGCAGGGCAGCCGGATCCTCGCCGGCGCCGACCGGATCGATCAGCACTGTCCCGGCACCGGCCCGACGGATCTGGATGAGGTAGGCCCGGTTGGAGTAGCGGAAGCCCGACGCCCGCTCGGCGTCCACCGCAAACGGGCCGTGACCGCCTGCCAGCAGGTCGGCGGCGGCACCGATCTGCCTGCGGGTGACCGACACCTCCGGCACCCCATCGGCAGGATGCTGCAGCGGTGTCGGCTCAGGCTCGTCGGTGGCCGGCTCGGTGATCTGCTCGGACATCTCAGACGCGGGTTCGCGAGCTCAGATCGGTGATCCCGACCGGCGGTAGGCCCGCGGCGTGTTCCAGCACCTCACAGAACGCCTGAACATGGGTGCCCAGCTCCGGGGTGGTCGCGGTCCACGACGCGCGCAACTCCAACTGATGACCCCGCGGCGGGCCGGAGATGTCGCCGTACCGAACTGACGTGGTGGCGGTGACCGTCCCGCCCAAGGCGGTGACGTGCTCGGTCCGGGCGCCCAGCGCCTCGACCAGCCAACTCCAGGCGACCTCGGGCAGCAGCGGGTCGATCGCCTCGTGCGGATCCAGGTCGGCCTGGATGAAGGCCACCATCCGCATGGTGCCGTCCCAGGCGTCGGTGCCGTCGGGGTCATATAGCAGGATCAACCGGCCGAAGGCATCGCCGTCGGAGTCTTCGGGGACGAAGTCGGTCTCTGGGTGCTTGACCTCGGCGCCCAGCGCGTAACTGTAGGGCGCCAGGCGCTGCGGCGGCCGGATCGGGCCCAACTCGATTTCCGACCGCACAGTTGCGGCGTGCATCGTTGCCACCGCTTCCCGAAAGGGGGCAGGCTCGGCTGATGTCACGGGTGCCGCTCCTTAACTGATCACTGTGCCCCGCATTGTCAGCGGCCAGCACCCAGAATTCTGTTGTGCACCGCCGCGACGCGGGTCACCGAATCTCACGCTAACCCCCGGCGCTGGCCGGCGCAGACAGGCGCGCCGAACAGGGCGGTTCGGCGAGGCTCGCCGGAGGTGGCCCGGAGGGTCGGCGGAGGCGAGGGGAGGCCGGGGCCGCCGTCGGAAACAGGGCGGTTCGGCGAGGCTCGCCGGAGGTGGCCCGGAGGGTCGGCGGAGGCGAGGGGAGGCCGGGGCCGCCGCATGCCCTGGCACGGTTCGGCCTGCCGTAACCAGGCGTGGCAGCATTGAGCTCGATGAGTGCCCGTCGTGAACTGCCCGATTCCCCGTACCTGGCCGCCGCTACCGGTCGGCAACCCAACCGGATGCCGGTCTGGTTCATGCGCCAGGCCGGGCGATCCCTGCCTGAATACCGTGAGCTGCGCGCCCAGCACAGCATGCTGGCGGCCTGTTTCGACCCGGAACTGGTCTGCGAGATCACCCTGCAGCCGGTGCGCCGCCATGACGTCGACGCGGCGATCCTGTTCTCCGACATCGTGGTACCGCTGCGGGGCGCGGGGGTGGATCTGGACATCGTCCCCGATGTCGGGCCGGTGATCGCCAACCCGGTGCGCAGCGCGGCCGACGTCGCCGCCCTGCAGCCGTTGGACCCGCAGCAGGTGACGGCCGTGGCCGCGGCGGTATCGCTGCTGGTGAACGCGCTGGGAACGGTGCCGCTGATCGGCTTCGCCGGCGCGCCGTTCACCATGGCCTCCTACCTGGTCGAGGGCGGGCCCAGCCGCACCCATTCCCGCACCAAGGCGATGATGCTGGCCGATCCGGACAGCTGGCATGAGTTGATGACGCGGCTCACCGACCTGACCATCGCGTTTCTGACCGTGCAACTCGACCACGGCGTGGACGCCATTCAGTTGTTCGACTCCTGGGCCGGAACACTGTGCCTGGCCGACTACCGGCGCTTTGTGGCGCCGCACAGTGCCCGGGTGTTCGCCACGCTCGCCGACCGGGAGGTGCCGATGACGCACTTCGGGGTGCAGACCGGCGAGCTGTTGGGGGAGATGGCGGCCACCGGAGCCACCGTCGTCGGGGTGGACTGGCGTACCTCGCTGACCGACGCCGCCGCCCGGGTGGGCGCCGGCAGGGCTTTGCAGGGCAACCTGGACCCGGCGGTGCTGCTGGCGGGCTGGCCGGCCGTGGAGCGTGCCGCCAAGGCCGTCGTCGCCGATGGCCGCGCCGCTGTTGCCGCCGGAGCGTCGGGGCACGTGTTCAACCTTGGACACGGCGTGCTGCCGGAAACGGACCCCGGGGTGTTGACCGACCTGGTATCGCTGGTTCATTCCTTGTGACCACGTCGTACTGCGTCGTCGGGGGCGGAATCTCCGGTCTGGCCGCCGCCCACCGGTTGCGGGCGACGCTCGGCGACGCAGTCGACATCACGGTCTTCGATCCGGCGGACCGGCTCGGTGGCCTGTTGCGCACCGAGACCCTGGGCGGGATCGCCGTGGATGTTGGTGCCGAGGCATTCATCGCCCGCCGGCCCGAGGTACCGGCCCTGCTGGCCGAGTTGGGTTTGGCCGATCGGCAGCGCAGCACCACCGGAGTGCGGCCGTTGCTGTACAGCCGCCGGCTGCTGCATCGGCTGCCGCCAGACACCCTCAGTGGGATTCCGTCATCGCCGGAGTCGATGACCGGGCTGGTCGACAATGAGACCCTCGCCCGGATTGCCGGCGAACCCAACCGCCCGTTCGCGTTCGAACCGGGCAGCGATCCGGCGCTGGGTGCGCTGGTAGCCGACCGGTTTGGGGCGCAGGTGGTCGCCTGCTCGGTGGATCCGCTGATCGGCGGGGTATATGCGGGTTCGGCGGCGACCGTCGGGCTGCGCTCGGCCGTGCCGGGCCTGGCCACCCTGCTCGATGAGGGCGCGTCCAGCCTGACCGAGGCCGTGCGGCGCGCACTGCCTACCACCACCGGCGTGCCAGTGTTCGGTGCGATCACCGGCGGATATCAGGTGCTGGTCAACGCGCTGGTGCGCAGCGCCCGCCTGCGCTGGGTGCAGGCGGCGGTGACCCAGATCGACCCGGCCGGTGACGGATGGCTGTTGCGGGACGCCAGCGGCGGCCCTCAGCGTGCCGACCGGGGGGTGGCCCGGTTGGCCACCGGGTTCGCGCCGCGTGCCGCGGCGGCGGCCAGCCGGATCGGCAGCGCGTCGTCGGTGGTGGTGGCGATGGCGGTGCCTACCGGCGCGGCGTTTCCGAACAACTCCGGGGTGCTGGTTGCCACCGGGGAACGGCTGCACGCCAAGGCGGTCACCCTGACGTCGCGCAAATGGGGCGACCGGGGGTACGGCGGCCGGGTCGAGGTGTTGCGGCTGTCCTTCGGCCGGTTCGGCGACCCCCGCAGCAGCGCCTCCGAGGCGGAGTTGGTGGCGTGGTCGGTGCAGGACTTGGAGGCCGTCTTCGGCGTCACGGTGGATCCCATCGATGTACGCGTGCAGCGTTGGCCTGCGGCGATGCCGCAATACCGGTCCGGCCACGCCGCCCTGGTCGCCGGGCTGCGCGCCGCGCTGCCACCGACCGTGGCGGTCGCCGGCAACTATCTCGACGGCATCGGGGTGCCGGCCTGCATCGCCGCGGCCGACCGGGCCGTGGCGGCCGTGATCAGCGCTACCCCGGCGCCCTGAGACGTTGGCGGTGGTCCGCAGCCGCGCATGCGACCACCGCTAGCGATCTTCACAGCGCATCGTGGCAGCATATGGGCCATGGCGCACCTCGACTACGACAAGCTGAACTCCACCCTCCGCTACGTGATGTTCTCGGTGTTTTCGGTGAATCCGGGTGGACTCGACGAGAGTTCGCAGACCCGCGAGGCGATCGCCGATCAGGTCGCCACCTACCTGAAGCAGCAGGAAGAGCGCGGTGTGGTGGTCCGCGGGGTGTACGACATCGCCGGCCTGCGCGCCGACGCCGACTTCATGATCTGGACCCACGCCGAGCGCATCGAGGACCTGCAGGCCACCTACGCCGGGTTCCGCCGCACCGCGCTGGGCCGGGCCTGCGAGCCGGTGTGGAGCAGCGTCGCGTTGCACCGGCCGGCCGAGTTCAACCGGAGCCATGTCCCGGCGTTCATCGCCGGTGAACCGGCAGGCGCCTACGTCTGCGTCTACCCCTTCGTGCGGTCGCTGGAGTGGTATGTGCTGCCCGAAGAGGACCGCCGCAGGATGCTGGCCGAACACGGCATGGCGGCCCGGGAGTACAAGGATGTGCGGGCCAACACCGTGCCCGCGTTCGCGCTGGGTGACTACGAGTGGATTCTGGCGTTCGAGGCGCCCGAACTCGACCGGATCGTCGACCTGATGCGCGACCTGCGTAACACCGAGGCCCGGTTGCACGCCCGGGAGGAGACCCCGTTCTTCACCGGACCCCGGGTCGAGGTCGAGCAGTTGGTGGCGTCGCTGCCGTAGCGGTGGCATCCCCAATCCACTGATCTGCCTGTCCGCACCGCCGGGTGCACACCTCTGCGCGACGCGCCCCGTCGCGGCCGTCGCGCCGAGCACACTACCCGTGATATTTTTACGGAACGCTAAGAATTTTCTAAGGCTATGCCCTGGTCAGGTCCTGTCGGAAGGTGTCGAGCTATGCCCAGTCAGTCCCCGTCGCGCGCCGCTACACACCGCACCGCTGCCGCCGGCGCCGCGCTGCTGACTGCCGGACTGCTGGCGGTGCATCCCGCGGCCGTACAGCTGCCCGCGGTCCAGTTCGCCGATATTCTGCTGGCCGCTCAAGACATCGTCATGGACATCGTGCGGCACGCCGAGGACGCCCCGCCGGGCAACGAGCGGGTTACCTTCTCGCCGAACTTTCCCGGCGCTGGAATCAGTGCTAAAGGGGAGCAGGAAGCGCTCGACACCGCGCACAAACTCTTCGATGAGATCGGCCTGGGCAAGGTCGCCGGGATCTTCTCCGGACCCGACACCGACTCGCAGCAGACTGCCTTTCCGTTCGCCGATCTCATGGGGATCTCTCACAGTGACATCGGAATCTTGAACGGGCTGACCGAGGTCGACGGCGGCCTCTATTCCGACCTGCCCAACCTCAGCCCGGCCGGGATCCTCTACGCCCTGTCCAGCGCACTGTGGACGCTGGCGCTGCCGTCGGTGCTGCCCATCCCGGGCGCGCTGGACTACAACGGCCTGATCGTGCTCGACAAGTACAACGAAGCGATCGACGCGGTGTACAACCACGCGTTGGACAACCCGATCATCGGCGACAACGGCCAGATCAACGAGGCGGTGTTCAGCAGCTCGGCGGTCACGATGATCTGGGTGATGAACACCGTCAAGAATCCCGACATCGAGGTACTGCTCAAGGGCTTGTTCGACATCTCTTCGACCGGTGTGCCGCAGCCGCTGCCCAACGCCGGAATCGTCGAGCTCACCGGCAACCCCCAGGACGGCTGGACGCTGGTCAACTGGGCCGGCCAGCCCGTTTCGACCGACATGGGACTGCTGGGCGACGGATTCCTGCTCTGGCGCGATCTAGTCTTGCCGCCGCAGCTAGCTTCTTACGATGTCTGGGAAGCGATCCTGTCCGGGGACAGCACCGCGATCGGCACCGCGTTGCTCGACGGCGTCGAGAACATCGCCACGTCGCTCGAGCAGGTTCCGCTGCAGGCCTACAACATCATCGAGGACATCTTCACCGGGCATTGGTGAGCCGGGCCGGCCGCTAAGACGACGGCACCAACCGCAGACAAATGCTATTGATGCAGTAGCGCTGGTCGGTCGGGGTGGGGTAGCCCTCGCCGGTGAATACGTGGCCCAGATGGCTGTGGCAGGACGCGCACAGCACCTCGGTGCGCCGCATCCCCAGCGAGTCATCCGAGCGCAGGATCACCGCGTCGGAGTCGGCCGGGTCGAAGAACGACGGCCACCCGCAGTGTGAGGGGAATTTCTCGGTGCTGCGGAACAATTCGGCGCCGCACGCCCGGCACTCATAGACACCTTCGGTGGTGGTGTCGGTGTACTCGCCGACGTTCGGCGGCTCGGTGCCGGCGCGGCGCAGCACCGCGAACTCTTCGGGGGTCAGTTTCGCGCGCCACTCGTCGTCGGTGAGCGACACCTTGGGAGAGGTCATGCTTCCACGGTAGCTTTCGCGGGCCCGGCCGCCAGCCACGCCGGATCGATCCCGTCATCGAGGCGGCCCTGCTCCCTGGCGTCCAGGTAGCGGTAACACAGCACGGTGCAGATCACGATCAGCAGTAGCGACCAGCCGTAGGTGATCTTGAGGTAGTCCAGCGGCCGTCCGACATTCATCCAGCGGAAGATCAGCCACTTGTCCAGGGTCATGAACCCGTAGACCCCGAGCCAGGCCGGCCAGTTGCGCAGCACCGAGTTCGGCAGCGCCACGGTCATCAGGAACGGGAACAGCACGATCGAGTAGTAGCCCTGCCCCAGCGAGAGCACCAGGAACGACGTGGTCAGCAGCACACCCGAGGAGGTCAGCATCCAGAACCGGGGGTCGCGGGTTCGGTAGTAGCGGTAGAGCAACCACAGGCTGACGGCGGCCAACACGGTGAACAGCACCCGCAGGAACAGGATCAGCCCGGAGGGCAGCCCGAAGAACACGCCGTTGCCCAGGATTGAGGAGTTGAAGTAGTCGCGGGTGCCCATGATGTAGGGCACCGTCTGGGTGAAGTAGCTGTTCGGATCGCTGGCCAGCGGGAACGCCACCACGTTGAACAGGACCGGGACCGCGATCGCCCCGACGAACGGCCGCCACTGCCGGTTCAGCAGCGGTAGCAGCAGCAACGGAATCAGGACGGGTTTGACCACGATGGTCAGGCCGATCGCGATGCCGGCCCACCACTGGCGGCTTTCCCTGCCGTCGAGCAGCCAGCGGAAGAACAACACTTCGGCCAGCAGGATGACACCGTTGATGTTGGTGAACACCAATGTGCTGCTGACGCTTTCGGTGAGGAACATTGCGGCCAGCAGGGCCGGCGCCGCGACCGAACTCAGCCCGAATCCGAACATCCGCAGCAGCAGATAGGCCGCGAGCACGATCGCGATCGTGTTGGTGGCGATGAATGTGTACCGCGACAGGGTCTCCGGCAGGTATCCGAACGGCGACATCAGCAGGGTGCCGCCGGGGGAGTACAGGTAGTGCGGGTCGACGTAGTCGAAGTGCTCGTTGTAGATGTCCAGGCCGTGCCGGAAGTTCAGCACCGCCCGGTACACCGGTTTGAAGTCATCGGTGATGTTGCCGTTCAGCGGCAGGATGATCGCCCGGTGGATCAACGACATGATGGCCACCGGCCACAGCACCGAACGCAGTACGGTCGCGGTGCTCGGCGGGGACGTGGGGGGCCGGAACGCGGCCTGTAGGGCGGTGCCCGCCCGGTGCATCAAGGAGTCGGCTGCCGTCACCAGCGAACCGTACCCCGGACCGGTCTTCGGAGTCTGGATCAGGCTGGGTCAGGCCGGGCAGTAGACGTCGGTGTCGGGCAACTTGCCGCTGTCGAGATAACCGATCAGCGGCGGCAGCGTGCAAGACGAGTACACCGCGGCGCCGTGGCCGATGCCCTGCCACATCACCCGCTTGCTGGCCGACCCGGCGTTGATGACGGCTGCGGCGGTGGCCGCCACGCCCTCCTCGCCGACGATCGGATCGTTTTGCACTCCCAGCAGCAGCACATCGATCTTGAGTTCCTTCGGCAGGTCCGGGGCGCTGCTACTGGGCCAGCTCAGGCACTGCGCCATCTCCATCGCGCCGACCGTGCCGAACTGCGGGTACTCCTTGCCCCAGGCGACCACCAGCTCCCGTACCCGATCTGGCGTAGGCCGATTGAGCGCGTCGGCGCACGAGTTGATGAAGTGGCCGTCGCTGCCGGTGGTGCCCTGGGCCCGGTTGATCAAGTTGTTCAACAGATTGGCGTCACCGGAACTGGCCGAGGCCAGTGCCTTGGCCAACTCGTTGGTGGTGTTGACGCGATCACCGGTGGGATAGCCCAGGGCCGTGACGATCGCATTGGTGACCGCGGCCAGTGAGGCGCCGCCCGGACCATGCCCGGAGCGGGCGGAGTCCAGCACCGCGTTGACAGCACCCTTCGGGTCCGGGCCCAGCGCACAGCCCACCGCGACGCACTGCGCGGCGAACGCCTCGAAGGCTGCCTGCTGGCCCTTGACCCGTTCCTCGGCGGCGGCCTCGGCGGCGACGCCGAGCGGGATGGGGGAGTCCAATGCCAGCCGGGCCACCTTCCCCGGATGAGAGCCGGCGTACGCCAGGGCGATCTGAGCGCCGTTGCCGATACCAACCAGCGACAGTGCGGGGATGTCCCAGATGCTGCGCAGCCGCTCGAGATCGGTGGCGGCATGGGTGTTGTCGTAGGAGGACTCGCCCGGCGAGATGGCGTCGGTGCAGTCGGTGGTGGCTTCCATCGTGACCGTGCCCAGGCTGGCCACCGGGTCGTCGCCGGGGGCGAACTGCGCCTGATTCCACATTTCGTCACGCTGGCTGCGATCGCGGCAGTCCACCGGGCTCGACATTCCGATGCCGCGCCGGTCCACGGCGACGATCGGGTGGCTCTTGAGCACGTCCGCGCCGGCCCGCGCCAGCCAGACCGGCAGCTGCAGCGACGACGGCAGATCCCAGCCGGTGGTGAACACCACGGGGCCGGCGTCGCCCGGGGTCTGCACGGACCGGGCCCGTACCACCCCGATGCTGATCGACCCGGAGCCGCCGCCGAGTGGGTCGACGTCCGCGTCGTAGCTGGCGCAGTCCAGTCGCACGCCGGGTGTGGCGGGCACCGCGGCGTCGCCGAAGACCCGGGCGGTGCACTCATGCCACGGCAGGTCGTTCTTGGGCACCTCCACCGGCGGCGGTCCGGCCTTGTCCGAGGTGGACTCGGGCTGCCCCTGGGCTCCGGCGCCGGAGTTGGTTGCGAAACGCGGGTTGGCGGCCAGCCCGGGCGCGCAACCGGCCAGCAGGGGCGCGGACCCGGCCAGGACGGCAGCAGCCGTCATTACCGCGATCCGGGCGAACCTCGAATAGCTGGTCATGCCTGTCACCTTATAGGCGCTCGCTTTTGACGTAGCGGCCGTAGAGGTAGCCGGATTCGTCGGAGAGCAGATGCGCACAGCGCATCGGCGTCGTCAGCTCGCCCGGGCCGGTGGCGATGCGCCGGGCCAGGCCCCCCACCAGATACGGGGCCACGGTCAGGCACAGCTCGTCGAGCAGTTCGCGTTCGATGATCGATCCCAGCAGGGTCGGTCCGCCTTCGGTAAGGACCCGGAACTGCTCGCGCTGCGCCAAGGCCGCCAGCAACACGGCCTCGTCGACTCGGCCGGGTTCGTCGCCCGAGCAGTCCAGGACTTCGGCGTACCCGGCCAGTCGCCGCCGGGTGTCGTCGGCGGCCGCGGAGCAGGTCAACACCAATGGCGTCAGCTCGGTGTCGTTGAACACCCGCAGGTCTCGGTCCAGTTGCCCGGACTGGGTCACGATCGCCAGCCGGGGTACTTCGGACTGTCCGCGGTCGCGGCGGCCCTGGCGTTGCGCAACACCGAGCCGCGCCCCGCCGTAATTCTCGACTCGGACCGTGCCCGCACCCACCAGCACAACGTCAGCAAGCGACCGCAGCAGCATGAACAGGGATCGATCGCCGGGCCCGGCCAACCCGCCGGAGGTGCCGGCCACCGTCGCGCCGCCGTCGATGCTGCCGATGAAATTGGCCCGCACCCACACGCGTGGCTCGTCGGTTTCGGGATAGGCGTACAGCCGGCCCAGTTCGGCGTCGTCAACCGGTGCCGTGGAGCCCAGCAGGGTGAATCCCGGGTCTGCGCTGAGGTCGGACATGGCCTCGATTGCACCATGTGACTACAGTTCGTGCGTGCCCAATCCAGCCGCCGAGTCGATCGACCACCTGGTGGACCGGCATCCGGCGGTCTCCCCGGAACGGTTGATCGCACAGCTCAAGCCACCGCCGACGTTCACTGGCGCCAGCTTCGCCAGTTACCGGCCAGACCCGGCGCAACCCAGCCAGGCCGCCGCCGTGACCGCGTGCACCGCGTTCTGTGCGCAGGCGGTGGCCCGCCGCGCCGGGCGGCGCAAGCTGTTCGGCAAGCGCGAGGTGTTGCCGGGCGTGGGCATTTACCTCGACGGCGGTTTCGGTGTCGGCAAGACGCACCTGCTGGCCTCGGTCTACTACGCGATCACCGACACCGCGGCCGCTGAGCAACATCGCACGGCGTTTGCGACGTTCATGGAGCTGACCCAGCTGGCCGGGGTGTTCGGTTTCACCGAGTGCATCGAACTGCTCGGCGGCTACACCGTGGTCTGCATCGACGAGTTCGAGCTCGACGATCCGGGTAACACCACCTTGGTGTCGCGGCTGTTGTCCGAACTGGTGGCGCGCGGGGTCTCTATTGCCGCGACCTCGAACACGTTGCCTGAGCAGCTCGGCGAAGGCCGTTTCGCTGTTCAGGACTTTCTGCGCGAGATCAGTGCGCTGGCAAGCATTTTCACCCCGGTACGCGTTGACGGACCGGACTATCGGCACCGGGATCTGCCACCGGCGCCCGAACCGCCCTCAGCGCAGCAGGTCACGCAGCGCGCAGCGGCACAGCCTGGGGCGACACTGGACGACTTCGACGGGCTGTGTGTCCACCTGGCCACCATGCATCCGTCGCGCTACCTGACTCTGATCGAGGGCGTCACCGGGGTGTACCTCACTGGCGCGCACCCCATCGAGGATCAGAATGTGGCGCTGCGGTTGGTCGCCCTTACCGACCGCCTGTATGACGCGGGCATCCCGGTGGTGGCTTCCGGCACCAAACTCGACCAAATCTTCAGCGCCGAGATGCTGGCCGGCGGCTACCGCAAGAAGTACCTGCGGGCCACCTCGCGATTGCTCGCGCTGAGCAGCGGGAGTTAGCTGGCTGCTCGACGAAGGAGAGCCGAAGCTGGACCACCGCATCAAACCCGGGAGTTAGCTCACAGATTCCATTGCGCCAGGCGCAGGCCGGTGTTGCGCGACAGCATTACCACGTGGGTGACCAAGCCGCGGTAGACATCCCAGTAGACGCCGCCGTCGACGGTGGAGCCGGCGGGAGCGTTGGTCAGCAGCGCGTCCAGGGTGGTGGGGTCGTCGGTGTGCTTGGCCACGTAAGCGTCGCCGCCGGGTGTGACGCCGTCGAAGGTGACCGAGGCCGCCATGATGTAGGGGTTGGGCACCGAGATCGGGTGAACGGTCACGTTCGCCCGCCACGGACCGCCCTGGTTACGCCAGCGCGGCGTCCCGTTCGCGCCCCAGCCCGGCGGGATCTCGCTGGGCACCACGTCGTGCACGGTGACATCGGCGACGATCGGGCCGAACGCCTCGTCTTGGTACTGGATGCGCAGCGTGTCGCCGAGGCGCCCAATCGGCGCTTCCGCGGTGGTGGTCGGCGTGGCGTTCCCGGCGGCCGGCGCTACCAGGGCTGCCAACGCGGTGACAACGGAAGTGATCAGGGCCAGAATCCAGCGATGCATCATGTCCTCTTCGTTTGCTTCTGGGCATGATGGCACATCGGGATCGCGGGCGCAGCAGCCTTGGCCCGGTAGTTTTGCAGATCGGTGGTTTCGCCGCTCAGTTTGTGGTTTCCGAGCCGGGGGATGCCGGGTTTGCGGTGATCGCCTCCAGCGCTCGAGCCAGATCGGCTTCGGCGCGCGCCCGGTCCACTCCGGCGCGGTGCAGCGGGCCGGTGCCATCCTCGGCTTCCAGCAGCGCCAACAGCAGGTGCTCGGTGCCGATGTAGTTGTGGCCGAGGCGAAGTGCGGTGCGGAAGGTCAACTCCAGCGCTTTGCGGGCCGGGCCGTTGAACGGGATCAGTGCGGGCGGTTCGGTGTCGCCCGGCTCAAGGGTGATGGCGGCCGCAATGGCTTGCGGGTCGATCTGCTGGGCGGTGAGCAATGCGGTGGCCAGCGCGCCGGGATCGTGCAGGAGTCCCAGGACCAGATGATCGGGGGTGATCTCGGCGTTGCGTGCCCGGTGGGCGGCGTTCTGGGCCGCCACCACGGCACTGCGTGCCCGCGGGGTGAAGCGGGCGAAGCCCTGCTCCGGATCGAGTGTGGCGGCCTCCGGACGCGGGACGAACTTTTTCTGCGCCGCCTGTTTGGTGACGCCCATGCACTTGCCGATATCGGTCCACGAAGCTCCTGATCGGCGTGCCTGGTCGACGAAATGCCCGATCAGATGGTCGGCGACCTCGCCCAGATGCTCGGCGGCCAGTACGGCGTCGGTCAACCGTTCCAGGGGGTTGTCGTGCACACCGGTGATGGCGTTGATCAGGTCGTCGAGACGGACGGACTGCGTGAGCGGAGTGGGATCGACCATGCCGTCAACTCTAGGTTGACGATGGCGGCATCGTCAACCGTTAGTTGACGTTGGGGGGTGGGGTGGCGCGACTGGGGGAGGCGAACAGCCATTCCCCGAAGCCTTCGGCGAACCCGGATGACGGGGCGTACCTGACTTTCGTCGGGGTGACGCCGTCAGGCAGGGCGAAGACCACGCAACCGGTCGCGGACTGACCGGGGGCGATGTGGAACATGCCGGAGTCGAAGTTCGTGCACTCGTCGACATCGTTGAGATCCGGCGCGTAGCGCTGCCCGTTGGAGCCGAAGGCCCAGACGTTGGTGTTGACGTCGCCGTTCATGGTCGAGGTGCCCGGGTTGGTGATGGTGAACTGCGTCGCGATATAGGTGACGCCCGGATCGCCGGGGCCGGGCGTGACGGTCGCGGGGTTGATCACCTTCTCCAAGGTGACGGTCACAGTGCTGCCGTCGACTCGGGTGAGGGTCAGGGCGTCACCGGTGTGCCCGGCGGGTTTTGGGGTTGGCGTGCCCGACTCGCCGGATGCGGCGGCCGCGGGTGGGCCGCTCGTCGGGGCGGTGTGGTTCGAACATGCCGCCGACATCGCGGAGGCTGCCAGTGCGAACACCGACAGGGCGACGATGGGTCGATTCATGGGGCCACCTTTCGCAATTCCCGCGTCGTGCATTGCTACCGATTGTGGTGCCTACCAGTTGGTGGCGTCGGCCCGCCCCAGGATTACTGGTGATCTCCGCAAATGCGGCTTTGCCAAGGGTGATCTTCGTTATAACTGATCGGTAGGCGCAGCTAACAAAGCCGCGCACCGTCCGCAAAGGGGTAGACCATGCTCGAATCGCTGATCGCCGGCGCTATCGGGGGCGCGCTCGGAGGCAAAGGAGCCGACGCCTCGGCAAAGATCCCCAGTCCGGGTGGGCTCGGTAGCTTGATCAGTGGCGGCCTCGGTGGTCTCGCCAGTGGCGGGCTACTGAACAGCGTTCTCACCAGCGGCGCCGCCGGTGGATTCGACCTCGCCAACGCGGCCGGCAGCCTGGTCGGCGGCGGCGTGCTGGGCACGATCGTCACCGCGCTGGTCGGCATGGCCATGAAGGCCAAGAAGAGCTAGCCCACGCGGGCAGGACACGGAAAAGGCCGCCGCCAAGAGCGTGCGCAGCAAATCCTGATACCGCCAGACCCAGGGCTGGCCGCTGCTCATGTTCGGGGCGCCGGATCGATCGCGCACGGGCCATTCTTGGCCACCAGAATGTTGATGCGATCACCCGCTGCCAGCCGCACAGCCGGATGAGCGTCGAGGAGATGCCGATCGTGCAGCACCGACACCGGAAGGTGGCCCACCGGCCACTCCAGGTCGTCGAGGGTGCGGCCGACCGCGGTCGAATCGGATGCCAGGGTGTGCTCGACGACGCAGTATCCGCTGAGCTGACTGCGCGGATCGTGGTCTCTGCTGGGCGCATTCGGGTCCACCCGCCCGGCGGCTTGCTGGCCGGCGGTGTCGTCCGGGTGGATGTCTGTGAACAAGGCGCCGACCGCGCGCAGTACGTTCTGATTGGTCAGCCAACCGCGAACGTGCCGCGCTTCGGTGTCGATCACGGGTAGGCCGTCGCGGCCGTAGCGGACGAGCTGCCGCAACGCTTGGGCGAGGCTGTCGTTGGAGAACAACGCCTGCGGTTCGCGGATTCGGGTCACCGGGCCCAGCAGCGCCGTCCAGTCGTGCGTTTTGGCACCTGTCGGATGAGCCAGGTCGAAGGGCGCCGGGAACGGATGCATGGCGTCGGCTACCGTGAGCTCGGCGAAGGCATAGGTCGGGGTGGGGCGCTCGATGTCGATACCCCGGCGTAGCAGCTTGGTGGTGTAGATGGTGCCGTAGGACAGCCCGCGCGAGACCGTGGTGCCGACAGCGACGGCCAACATGACCGGCAACGTCAGGGTGAAGTCACCGGTCATCTCGACCGTGCTGGCCAACGCCGTAAGCGGGGCCCGGGCGGCCGAAGAGAACACCGCACCCATGCCGACGATCGCATAGAGCGCCGGATTGCCCGCCGCCGTGCCGATGACGTGCTGGACGATGAGGCCGAAGGCCATGCCCGATGTGGCGCCGACGAACAGCGAGGGCGCGAACACGCCGCCCGAGCCCCCGATGCCGATGGTCAGGCCGCATGCCAGCATTTTGCCGGCCGCGAGGATCAGCAGGAACCACAGGGCGTAATGGCCGGCGAAGGCCGCGTACATGACCGGGTATCCGACCCCGTACAGCTGGGGAACGGCGAGCAACAGCAGGCCGAGCACGATTCCGCCGACCGCTGGTCGCGCCCAGTCCGGGCGCTGGCCCCATATCCGGTCGCACAGATCCTCGGTCGTGTACAGCACGTTCTTGAAGACAATTCCGAGAACCCCGGCGATGGCCGCGAGCAACGCTATCAACAGATAGTTGGCAATGTGATTGAGCTCGATGCCCGCCGGGAGCTGGGTGAGGAACGGGGCGGGGCCGAAGAAAACGCGGGCGATCACGTCGGCAACCATCGCCGAGAGCATGATGGTGAAGATCGCTTCGATGGAGAGTTCACGCAGGATCAGTTCGACGGCGAAGAACACCCCGGTGATGGGGGCGTTGAACGTCGCAGCGATGCCGCCGGCGGCCCCGCAGGCGACCAGGACGCGTAACCGGTTCTCCGGCATCCGCACCCACTGACCGCAGCTGGACGCCAGCGCCGCGCCTATTTGCACGATCGGCCCTTCACGACCAACCGAGCCGCCGGTGCCGATGCACAGCGCCGAAGCCAGTGCTTTCACCACCGTCACCTGGGGCCGGATGCGGCCGCCGTTCTCCGCGACCGCGATCATCACCTCGGGTACACCGTGACCCCGTGCCTCCTTGGCGAACCGGGAGATCAACGGCCCGTACAGCAAGCCACCGATGACGGGGATGACGGCGTAAAACCCGACCCCCAACCACGGCAGGTGGTCGCTGGGCACCCAGCCCTGTTGGCCGAACTCGTTGTGTCCGGTCGCCAGCCAGGTAAAGCCAAAGATCAGGTATCGGAATGCCACCGCACCGAGCCCCGCACCGATTCCGACCACGATCGCCACGCAAAACAGTCCGAGGTGGTTCGCCCTCAGCCAGCCGGCGACCACACCCGCGGCGCCGGACACCGTCCGCGGCGGCCGAACCGGATCAGCGACCGGTTTGTCCTGCCCCATGCCCGCCATCCTTTCCAACGGTCTCGACCTATCGCCTCACCGGACGTCCTGGATTCCCCTGCGGCCATCATTTGGGCAGCATGTATTGCCCCTCAAACTATCGTCCGGTGCGATTCCGAAATTGTTCGCCATGTTCCGGCCGTACGCCCGGCTGGCTCGCGGAGGTCCGAGCCTCACGCTCAACACCCGAAATCTTTGTCCGACACGCCCGCGTTGCCGCAAACGGAAAACCCCTGTCGTCACCATGGTGCCGGCAGGGGTTTTCGCTGTGTAGTGAGTCTGGTGCGCGGTACTGGGATTGAACCAGCGACCTCTTCCGTGTCAGGGAAGCGCTCTCCCGCTGAGCTAACCGCGCTTAGAGCCTTGGGACGGAGGTGGAGACGGGAATCGAACCCGTGTGCACGGCTTTGCAGGCCGTTGCCTCACCACTCGGCCACTCCACCGCAAGGGGTTGATGCCACTTGACACCCTCGAGCGGATGACGGGATTCGAACCCGCGACCCTCACCTTGGCAAGGTGATGCGCTACCAACTGCGCTACATCCGCGTGCCTCGGGCGAGATCGTCGCCCGGTGCGATGCAGAACATTAGCGGACACATGTGAGACAACACAACTTTGCATGTCAGAGCGGCGAGTCGCCCGAAAAGGGCCTGCGCATTGATGCTTCGCGGGTTGGGCGTGCTACTGTTCGTCCTCGTTCATCCGGTCTCGTAGCTCAGGGGGAGAGCGTCCGCCTCACACGCGGAAGGTCGCTGGTTCGATCCCAGCCGGGACCACAAGGGAGCCACCTGGCGACAGGTGGTTTTTCTCGTTTCTGGGGGTATGTCGGGGTGTCGGAAGGTGTGGCCGAGCCAGGCCACGATCACGGCGGCCGGAACCCCGTTTGGGTGCATCAGGGTCGCGCAGCTGTGCCGCGTCTCAACCATCCTCGTTGTCGCTGACCCACGCGGCGTGGCACCGATCCGGTAACGGTCGCGGGCGGCGCTGGAGCCGGTGCCGGTTGCGGCCGCCGTAGCATCCGGACCCGTTGGGTGACGCTCGAACCCGCGAGGACATCGGCGCCTGGTCACCCAGCTCCCGCCGTGATCGTCGTCGGGAACGGAATGTCATCGCGGACCAACTCAGTGGGGAAGCAGGGCGAGGTACCGGTGATGTGGGGCGATCCGGGAAGCCCTGGCACGCCAATATGTAGTTCGTAGCCGTCCGGTGAAAGCCCGGAGAGGTTGGGTTTGGGGATGCCGTCGCGCTCGAAGACCCACCAGCCCCAACGCTTCCACGCATCGCCAGCTAGGGAGACGAGCTGGTCTGGATGAATGTCCGGCGGCGCATTCAGATCGCCCAGCGCAGAGAACAGCTCGGTGGTGCTGTGGGGTTTGTCTTCGCAGGGTGTGTTTCCTCCGGCTGTGCCGTAGCGGCTAGCGTCGAAAGTGACGCCGTTCGGCAGCTGGTCGACCGTCTGCGTGAGGTACCGCAGCACCGTGTCCTGGGCCTCTTGCTGGCTGGCGGGAATGACGGGGTGCAGTTGCCAGCCCGAAGGCGGCGGGGGCGCCGATGTCATGGAACCTCCCAAAATAGTTGCCCCAGTGGGGACAGGCGGATCTAGCGGCTGTCCGGTGTGGCAGCCAGCTGTCAGAAGCCCCAGCAGCGCAAGTGCGGTGAATCGCCGGAGCTGCGCAGTGCCGCGTCGGTGCTCGTCGCGCACCATGACTAGCCTCCCACCGGGTAGGGCGTTTGCACGCCGGCGATCACCGCGCCCATGTTGGCCAGTGACGGGGTGTTGGGATTCCAGTAGCTACCGTGCGTGTCAAAGCCCGGTAAGAGTCCGGCTGGCCCTGCGCCAGTGCCACTTCCGGCGTAGAGGTCACGTGCCCCGAAGTCCGGGCCCATCGGGTTGGGGCCGAGGGTGTGGGACGTGACGATGTTGGCGGGGATGATCGGGTCGGACGGGTCAGTCATGGCGTACACCGTGCCCCCAGGATTGATGTTCAGGTCGCTGGCATGGTCTACCAGCATGCCTGGGCTGGCGACCGCGATGACATTGTCGGCGGCCAGCTGATGACCGTCACTGGCCGCCGCACCGACCAGGGTGGTGCCGTAGCTGTGCCCGATCACGGTGTCTGTCGAAGGTGCCCCGACGTGCGAGGCCCGCATGCCGTCCTGGAACGAGTCCAGGGCGCCGGCCCCATGTTGGGCATAGCTCGGCCAGGGAGCCTGTGCTAGCACCGACATCGGGCGGTCGTAGTCCATCCAGGTCGTCACCGATACATCCCCCGCTCGGAGATTGGGGTTGGCCGCCACAGCTGCGCCGTGCATATCTGCAGAGCGTTTGGCGTTTTCGCCCATGGTGGTCAGGTCAGCCCCGGTGCCTGGGACAAAGACAGCGTTGTGGCTGGCCGTGTCGGGGTTACCGATGGAGACCGCCGCATGCCCTTGATTGTCGAGGTAACCCAGGTAGCGCGGCAGTCCGTTGGGGTCGGCCTGCATGGCTTGTTGGACGGCGCGGTACCCGTCGAGGTTGTGCTTGGTCTCCTGCAGCCGCGAGTCGAGCACGCTCAATTGGGACAAGGTGGCCAGGTTGCCGCCCGGGGTCAGGGCGAGTTGGTCTCGACTGGCCTGGAGGCGATCGACATCGGCCTGGGCGTTGGCGATCAGTTCGGGCATGTGCCGCTCGTTGTAGCGGGTCTTGTCGTCGAACGGCATTCCCGGGTGGTTGCCGATGAAGTGGTCGCGGTCGTAGACGGCGTCTTTCTCTGCTTGCGTCAATCGATTCCACCACTGCGCGAACTGCTTCGGGTCCTGCGGCGGTGGTCCCGGCGTGTGATTGTCAGCGGCACCCGCCCCGCCATCGGTCCCGTCGTCGGGAAAGGCGAACCCGTGCAGGCCTGCGGTGGCGGTGGTGAGGTCGCGGGCGATCTCGTCTTCGTTGTTGGCCAGGGTGTGGACTTGGGACGTGATGAACTCGGCGTGGCGCTGGGCTTCGTTTTGACGCTCCTCTTGTTCGGCTGCAGAGGTGTAGTAGGTCCAGGTATCGGTGACGGAGAAAAATTCGCCGACCTGGAAGTCTTGGCGCTCGGCGGCGTTGACGGCGTCGAGCACTGACTGCTTGTTGCCGTCTTGCGCATCGGCGCCGCGGCTGGCGATCCCGGCTGCTTTCACCAGCAGATCGGCGGCGCCGCGGACTTTTACCACGTCGGCGGCGGCGCGCTGCTGGAACGCTGTGGCGCCGGCGCCTGTCCACGGGGTACCGCCGGGACTTGTCGAGGCGTCGCGGATTTCGGTGAACGCGCTCTCCCAGGTGTGGGCCAGGCTGCTCCAGGCGGTGGCGTTGGCCCGCAGGAAATCCCAGCTTGCGTTCTCGACCTGCGACAGCGTCGGAAAAGCCACCGCGATCTACCTCGGGGTCTCGAGCCCACCGGCCGCGCCACCGTCGATGCCGGAGCCACGCGGGACCAGCGGAGTGAAGCCCACTGCGCCCTGTGGCATCGCGGCCAGAGCGGCGGCTCCGTCGTTGTCCATCGTTTCGTATTCCTGTGCCGCGGTGGTGAGTTTGCCCCCGCTGGCCGTCATCCGTCCACCTAGCGCCATCGCGACCGTGCTGGTCACGACATTCGTGGCGCTCGCCGCCGCGGCGCTGGACTGCCATGCCGATGCGTTCGCAGGAGGACCTGCCGGCGCGAACTGACCCGACAATGCGGCACAGCGCTGCGCCAGGGTGCGCAGGCTGACCGGGGTGACCCGCAAAACGGGGGAGGTCATGGGGGAACTGTATTAGTGAATGACGGTTTGTGGAATTCGCTGCCTTCGCGCGGGGCGGCGCGGCACCTGGCTGGCTCCGGCGGCATGTCGAGACTTCGGTCAGCGCTGATGCCGGGATGCGGTGTTCAGCTGCACCATCACTGTGGACGGCATGCCGGCGGCGCAGTGGTTTTCAGCGCAGATGGTCGTTGAGGGCACCCTCGGCGCCGAACAGGCGTGAGCGCCAATGGTCAAGCAATACAACGGTATCCACATCGTCGGGGTGAAATCCGGGTCGTAGGTACACCGCCGCGTCCCGCAGAAATCCGCGGAAGAAAGGCCCGCGGTACAGCGCGGCGATTCCACACAACGCCCGCCGCGGATGCCGGCGCGCCGCGGGATCGCGGGCCAGCGACACGAGCAGCCCGAGTGCGATGAGCGGAACCGTGGCGGCGATCACGACCGCCATCGCCCCGATCCGGATCGCCTCGGAACCGCCGACGGCGCGATAGAGGTCAAACGCCACCGACTTGTGCTCAAGTTCTTCCACCGCGTGCCAATTCAGCAGATTCCAGACCTCCGGCGTCCCCGTAATGGCCTGGATCTCGTCGGTGGAAAGAATGCGCTCCGCCAGCACAGCGGTGTAGTGCTCCAGTGCCGCGGTCTGGGCCAGGTGCACGATGGCCGGGGTGCGTTCTTCGGTACGAATTCGCCAGCGGTGCACGGCTTCCGAGTCCTGCCAGCGGATCGGATACCCCTTGGCTGCCAGCACCGCGTTGAGCCGGCGGTGCTCCTGGCCATGGGTGGACTCCTGACCGATGAACCCGGCCACGTGCTTCTTGAGCACCGGGTCGGTGACGCGATCGGCGAAGCGGCGCACCGACCGAATGAAAGACTCCTCGCCTGCCGGAAAACCACCGGACAAAGCGGCCAGGAAGTGACTGAGCACCATATCGTCGTCGGCGAAATATTTGCCGTAGCCGTCGCGGTTGTCGAGGCCGTCGTCGAAGCGGAAACGGATCCGGCGAGCCTTTGGATAACTCGGGGCCGAGTGCGGTCGCCGTTGGCGTGTCATGAAGCAGAGCGTAGCCAGCGCCGCGCGTTCGGGCGGGGCGAGTTTCCCGGCCGCCACGCACGCTATCAGGGGTGGCCGCGCCGATACGCCTACCTCAGCGGCCGCGGCCGACGCCGGCTTCAGGCCATCTCGGGCACGTTCAGATGGGCGATGGCCAAATCGAATTCGGCGACTTCGAGTACCTCTGCGTCGGCTTCATTGACGGCCCGGGCCCAGATCGCCTGCTCGCCGCTGCGACTGGCCACCAGTGCCGCCCGGTCGTCGAAGCTGACCGACGAAACCGCGCGTCCCGAATTCCGGTCCACCAGCAAAGTGGTGCTGCAGAAACCGTGGAGATCCGCCAGCGCAGGCATCAGCGCCAGCTTGTAGGTGTCGATCATCCGCTCGCAGGCCGCCGGGTCGGTCCGCAGCCAGGTGACGCGCACACCCGCGTGCCGCCGCGACCGGTGATCGCGGCGCACCGCAGCGATCTCCCAGCGGCTCACCTCGGCGGTGGCGTGGAAGATCTCGGTGGCGCGGTCGCGCAAGTGCTCGGCGCTCGCCTCACTGGCGCGCAGGGTGTCCTCATCCAGCCACGACGAGGTGATGATGCACCTGCCGGCGTCGCGGTCGACCAGCATGGACATTCCTGCGCAGCCATCGGTGTCGGCCAGGGCTGGCATCACCACGCCGCGGACGTGGGTGATCCCCTCATCGAGAAAGGAAGGATGGGCGTGTATCGAGGTAGCGCGCGCGAACATGTCGGCCTCCGGTTGGACGGGGCGACGCCGCGGCGGCGCCGCCGGTCCCTTCCACCATGCTCCGGCGGTGTTGCGGGGACAACCCTTATTCGCCCCTCAATTCGCTGACTATTCGGTAACCGGGTCCGGCTCGGCACGATGTTGGGCGTTCAACTCCGCGATCTGGGCGCCGATGCGGCCCCTCAGCGCCAGGGCCGCGATCAGCCCGGCGAGCAGCGCGATCAGCAGCGCCACCCAGGAGAACCGGGACAGCCAGTGCTCGGCCGCCACCCCGGCGTAATAGACCAGGGCAGTGGTCCCACCGGCCCAGAGAATCGCGCCGGTCACATTGGCGACCAGAAAGTGCGGGTAGCGCATCTTCAAGGCCCCGGCCAGCGGGCCGGCCAAGATGCGCAGCAGCGCGACGAAGCGGCCGAAGAACACCGCGCTGGCGCCCCACCGGCCGAAGGACCGTTCGGCGAAGGCAACGTGGCCGGGACCGAAGTGATTCGGAAATCGCCGGCCCAGGCGGTCGAAGAGGGGCATACCGAATCGCCGGCCGATCGAATAGCCGATCGAGTCGCCGATCACCGCGCCGATCACCGCCGCCACCGCGACCCCGACCGGGTCGACCGCCAACTCGTGCCGCGATGACAACAGCGCGGCTCCGACCAGTATGAGCTCGCCCGGCAACGGGACACCCAGGCTCTCTATCCCGATCACCGCGCCGACCAGCAGGTAGACCAGGACGGGCGGGATCGAGTACAGCAGGACATCCACCGACATGCGGCCAAGCATGCCTGACGTTGCACAGGAATGCCCGTCGCGAACTGTCCGCGGTCGAATATGCGTCACCTAGTAGCGTTGCCCAGGCATTGCGATCGAATCGAGGAGCGGCAGTGGAATTCAACCTCGCCCAAGTGTTCTCAGCAGTGGCGGCGGCCAATCCCGACCGGGACTGCATCGTCTTCGGCGACCGGCGATTCAGCTACCAGCAGATCGAGGACCGGTCTCGCCGGTTGGCGCGGGCGCTGCACGAGCGCGGCCTGGGCGCACGGCGCGAGCGGTCCGAGCTGGCTCCCGATGAATCGGGCCAGAGCCACCTCGCGCTGTACCTGGCCAACGGCAACGAATATCTGGAAGGCATGCTCGGGGCCTACTACGCCCGGGTCGCGCCATTCAACGTCAACTACCGCTACGTCGCCGACGAACTGGTCTACCTGCTGACCAACGCCTCCACCGAGGCGATCATGTACCACGCCCGGTATGCCCCCACATTGGCCGAAGCGTTGCAGCAGGCCGGTGACCGGCTGCCCGCGATGCCGCTGATCCACGTCGACGACGATTCCGGCAATGCGCCGCTGCCCGGTGCGGTCCGCTACGAGGAGCTGCTGGCCGCCACCTCCGCCGAACCGTTGGGCCTGGAGCTGTCCCCGGACGACCTCTATGTGCTCTACACCGGTGGCACCACCGGCATGCCCAAGGGCGTGTTGTGGCGCCAGCACGACATCTTCATCAACGCGATGGGCGGCCGTGAGTTCGGCACCGGTGCCGTGCCCACCACGTTGGAGGAGATCGTCGAACGCACCCGAGCGGCAGGGGCGGCAGGTTCGATGACGGTGGCACCGTTGATGCACGGCGCTGCCCAGTGGGCGGCCTTCATCACGCTGCTGGGCGGGCGGCCGTTCGTGATGTCGGCGACCACCGACCGGTTCGACCCGGTCGGGACCTGGGAACTGGCGGCCAAGGAGCGGGTCATCTCGCTGTCGATCGTCGGCGATGCCTTCGCGCGTCCGCTCGCCGACGCGTTAGAAAACGCGGCAGCCGGGCACTATGACCTGTCGGGACTGTTCGTGCTGGCCAGCGGCGGTGCGCCGCTCACCGTGCCGATCAAGCAACGGATCTTGAATCTGCTGCCGCAGCTGTCGATCCTCGACGCCGGCGGCTCCTCGGAGACCGGGGCGCAGATGGGACAGACCACCAGCCGCGCGGTGGCATCCACCGGCCGCTTCACCCCGAACCCGGGCGCGGTCGTGGTCAGCGAGGACATGACCCGCATTCTCACGCCCGGCGACGACGAGATCGGCTGGCTGGCGCAGCAGGGATATGTGCCGCTGGGTTACCTCGGTGACCCGGAGAAATCCGCGCGCACCTTCCCGGTCATCGAGGGAATCCGGCATTCGGTCCCCGGTGACCGGGCGCGCTGGGACGCCGACGGCGGCATCGAGCTGCTGGGCCGAGACTCGGTGACGATCAACTCCGGTGGCGAGAAGATCTTCGCCGAGGAGGTCGAAGCCGCGATCGCCCAGCACCCCGCGGTGTACGACGTCGTGGTGGTGGGCCGGCCCAGCGAGCGGTGGGGCAACGAGGTCGTCGCGGTGGTGCAGCTGGCGCAGGGCGCCGACGCCGGGGCCGACGACATCGTCACCGAGGCCGCCAACTACATCGCGCGCTACAAGCTGCCCAAGGACGTGGTGTTCTGCGCAAAGGTGCAGCGCTCACCCTCGGGCAAGGCCGACTACCGCTGGGCCAAGGAACAGGCGCTCGCCGCGCACCAGGTCTGAGCGCCGGCCCGGCCCGGTTCAGCCGAACTGCGGCTTGCGCTTCTCTCGGATGGCGGCCAGGCCTTCGTGCACGTCGGGACCGGAGAAGCCGAGAAACTCCAGCCCCAGCGCGGTCTCGAAGGCCGGCGCGAACTGCCGATACCAATAGTTGAGGCTGTGCTTGGTGAAGCGGATCGCGTCCTGGGCGCCGTGCGCCAGATCGTCGGCGATGCGGGTCGCGGTGGCCAGCACCTCATCGTCGTCGACGCACTTGGAGACCAGGCCAATCCGTTCGGCCTCCTCGCCGTGCAGCGTCTCGCAGGTCAGCAGGTAGTACTTGGCCTTGGCCATGCCCACCAGCAGCGGCCAGCAGATCGCCGCATGGTCGCCGGCGGCCACCCCGAGCTTGGTGTGGCCGTCGATCAACCGAGCGGTGCGCCCGGCCACCGAGATGTCCGAGAGCAGCGCCACCACCAGTCCGGCGCCGACGGCCGGCCCGTTGATCGCCGAGATCACCGGCTTGGAGAAGTTGACCATGTTCAGCACCAGGTCGCGGGCCTCCCGCAGCACCTGCATCCGTCCGGCGTAGTCGCCGATGGTCTTCTCGATCAGGTCGAAGCTGCCGCCCGCGGAGAAGGCCTTGCCCTCCCCGCGCACCAGCACCGCGCGCACGTCGTCATCACGATCGATAACCGGCCACACGTCGGCGAGGTCGCGGTGCATCTGCGGGCCCACCGAGTTGAGTCCTGGCGCGTCGAGCACCAGCTCCAGCACGCCGTTGCCGCCGGGCTCGAACCGAAGGCTGGGGAAGTCGGCGGAGGCACGGTAGCGGGGGGCGTCAGTCATCCTTCGTTTCTACTCGACGGCCTCGCATCGCGGCACTGGAGGCCTCCCACCGCGCGCTCACGGAATCGCCACCAAGCGAGCTGGCGATTTGTCGTGAATCCTCAACGAGCGCAATCGTTCTAAGGTCGGTGGGACGGCCGCTGCGGGGCGGCCTAGGGGGGTCGCATTCGGCCCGCGGGATTTAGGTCCGCCTTTCTAGTTTCTACAAAATCCCTTGTGTAAACTCTCTGCCCATGGCATATGTGATCGGGAAGCCGTGCGTTGACGTGATGGATCGGGCCTGCGTGGAGGAGTGCCCGGTTGACTGCATCTACGAAGGCGGTCGAGCCCTGTACATCCACCCGGATGAGTGTGTGGACTGCGGAGCCTGCGAGCCGGTGTGCCCGGTCGAGGCCATCTACTACGAAGATGACCTCCCGGACGAGCTCCAACCGCACCTGGCCGACAACGCGGAGTTCTTTACCGAGGCCCTGCCCGGGCGCGATGAGGCGCTCGGCTCACCCGGCGGCGCCGCCAAGATCGGCCCGCTGGGCATCGACACCCCGCTGGTGGCCAGTTACCCACCCCAGGGGGAGTGAGCAACATCGCCAAGCCGCCTGTGCCACCTGGAGGACGTCGCCTCGACGTTCTGCGGCTGGTACAGGCCGCCGAGGACCCGCTGAGCATCGCGCAGATCGCCGACGAGTTGGGGGTGCACCCCAACACGGTGCGTTTTCACCTGGACACCCTGGTTGAGGAAGGCCGCGTCGAGCACACCGAACCCGACCACAAAGGGCGGGGACGGCCGGCGCTGATGTTCCGGGCCATCCGGCAGATGGACCGGGGCGGAACCCGCCGGTTCCGGCTGCTCGCCGAGATCCTCACCATCGGATTGGCCGCCGACTCCGATCCCAGCGGCAAAGCGTTGGCTGCCGGCCGGGCATGGGGTCATCGGCTGCGGCCGCTGCACCAACCGTCTGGGCCCGTCGACGCCGAGGAATCCACCGATCATCTGCTCGAGATGCTCGATGAGCTGGGCTTCGAACCCGAACGCCTGGAACCCGATGCCACCGGAGACGAGCAACTCGGGCTGCGCCACTGCCCGTTCCTGGAGCTCGCCGAAACTTCCACCCAAGTGGTCTGCCCGATCCATCTGGGATTGATGCAGGGAGCGCTGGAGGCCTGGGACTCGCCGGTGACCGTCGACCGACTCGACCCCTTCGCCAAGCCCGATCTGTGTGTGGCGCACCTGAAATCGGCGAACCTCAACGGAAGCCCGGTCGAGGCCGCGCCTCCCACCGCCGTGGGTGCCGACGGGACCACCGGGTGAGTGCCGGCGCCTCGGTTGCCATCGCTGCGACATTCATCTGGCTGGGGATGGTGACCGCGATTTCGTTCATGGAGGCGCCGCTGAAGTTTCGGGCACCCAACGCGACCATTCCGATCTGTCTAGGCATCGGCCGGCTGGTCTTTCGGGCGCTCAACTCCGCTGAATTCGTGCTGGCCGCGGTTATCGCGGTCACGTTCGCGTTCGAGCGGCCGACGGTCGGCATCGCTGTGACATATGCGGTTGCCCTGGCGATGCTGGCGGCTCAGGTGCTCGCGGTGCGCCCGGCCTTGGGTCGACGCGCTGACCAGGTGCTGTCCGGACTCGAGGCGCCCCGCTCGCGGGCGCACTACGCCTACGTGGCGCTGGAGCTGATCAAGGTCGCCGCGCTGGTGCCGTTGGGCATCCTGCTGCTGTCTCGCTGAACTTGTCCCACCGAGTGTGAAGGAGAACCGATGGAATCGACCTCGTTGAACGTGCTGGCCGACGAGAAGCTCGCCGAGGCCACCCAACATCACAGCGGTCGAGCGGCCCACACCGTCTACGGCGGATCGGTGCACCATCTGCGCCAGACCCTGGTCGCACTGCAGGCCGGCCAGTCGCTGGCCGAGCACGACAGCCCGGGGGAGTCGACCCTGCAGGTGTTGCGCGGGAGGGTGCGGCTGACCGCCGGCGATGACAGTTGGGAGGGGGCGGCCGGTGAACTCGTCACCCTGCCGCGCACCCGCCACGCGCTCGAGTCGCTGGAAGACTCCGTGGTGCTGCTGACTGTCGCCAAGAGCGCCTCGCACTGAGCGTGCCGCTGAGCACACCCTGGTCGCAGGCGGCCGGGCTGCGGTTGCCCATCCTCAATGCCCCGATGGGCGGGGTGGCCGGTGGCCGGCTGGCCGCCGCCGTCACCGCCGCGGGCGGGCTGGGCATGATCGGGATGGGCAGCACCGCCACGGCGGCGTCGCTGGCCACCGAGCTGGCCGCGCTCGGCGCCGCGCCCCGGTTCGGGATCGGGTTGGTGGACTGGGTGATCCGCGATCAACCGGACCTGTTCGAGGCCGCACTGGCTGCCCATCCGACGTTGCTCTCGGTCAGCTTCGGGGCCGACCTGTCCTGGGTGCAGCGCGCCCACGCGGCCGGGATCCTGGCTGCCACTCAGGTCTATGACGCCGACAGTGCCCGGCGTGCCCAAGACGCCGGGCTGGACGTGCTGGTGGCGCGTGGCGCCGAGGGCGGCGGCCACGGGGAGATCCGGCTGGCCACGTTGCCCCTGCTCGACGCCGTCCTGGACACCGTCGAGATTCCGGTGCTGGCCGCCGGCGGGATCTGCGGGCCGCGCAGCCTGGCCGCGGTGTTGGCCGCCGGTGCCGCCGGGGCGTGGCTGGGCACGGTCTTCTCGGCGTGCTCCGAGGCGCTGACCGGCGAGGGCGCCCGCGGCGCGGTTCCCGTCACGAGTGCTGCGCAACGAGTTCACCAGCCGCTGGACCGGCCGCGAGGACGCCCTGGCCGACGACCGGGAGGCGGGCGCGGAACTGGCCGCCGGGATTGCCGCCGACGACCAGCGCGTCGCCCCGGTCGACGCGGGTCAGGGCGTGGGCATGCTCACCGACAACCGCCTGGCGGCAGCGGTCCTCGACGAGCTGTGCACCGGGGCGCAGCGTCTGTTGGCGCGCTGGAGCTGATCCGGATCACACCGCCCGCAGATAGCGCCTGGCGATCACGCGCTGTGTCAACCGCCCGACCGGACCGCCTACCTTCGTCCACCAGGTGGCGGGCCGGGAGAACGCCCGCACCTGCGCGTACACCGTCTCATCGGCCGGGTCGTAACGCACCGAGAACAGCTCCTCGCCGGATTCAGGATGGCCCGCCAGCGTGCCGTAGGCGAAGCCGCGCCGGTCGGGCTCGTTCACGACATAGACCACCCGGCACGGCGCGCTCATGAGACCGAGCCGCACCAACGCCACCGTGCCGACATCGGCGACATCGCTGTCGGTATCCACCCGCACACCCACTCCGGCGCCGCGCTGCATGCCCCAGCGCAATACCGCGTCACCGGCCTGCTCAAAACGCCTCCGGCCCTTACCGATTGGCGCACTCAGGTCGAGGTGGTGATACCCGGCAGGAAGCGATCCAGCCGTGGCGCCCACTTCGGCATAGGTGAGCGGCAATTCACGCAGCGTGCTCAAGTCCACGGTCCAACCCTGCCATCGCGGGCGTGCCGCCGGCACCGCAATCGCCGGAACGTTAAATAGGGGGGTGAATGCCCCACACGCCGGCGGCGGTTTCAACCCGCCCGAACCGACCGAGAGGGGCGGGCCGGACTATGGCCGGTTCCTGGAGACCATGCGCGCGCTGCAAGATCACGCCCGCGCCGTCGACGCCCCCGCCGAGGTGATCACCCGCGCCGCCGACGCACTGCAGGAGGTTTGCGACCTGCTGGCCCCCTACGACACCGACGAATGGTCGTCACCGTCGGGGCGCCGGCTGGACCTGCCGATGCGCGGCAATCTGCTGCCGGTGCCGATGAAGCTCAAGAAGCACGATGACGGGCGACTGCGCGGCTGGGCCAAGTTCCGGAGGTTTCACCTGGGCCGCAATGGTGCGGCGCACGGCGGGGCGATCGGGCTGCTGTTCGACTCAGTGCTGGGAACTGCGTCCTGGATGCTGACCGGGGGGCCTTATCAGCGCACCGCCTACCTGCATCTCAACTACCGCCAGATCGTCCCGATCGATAAGGAGCTGCAGGTCGAAGCCTGGGTCAGCCGTACCGAGGGCCGCAAAATCTACGTCGAGACCAGGCTGTGCGACGGCGACACCGTGCTGACCGACGGAGAGGCATTGTTCGTGGTGCTCAAACCCGGCCAACCATGACGCGGGTGTACTCGCGAACGGTTCGCCAGCAGTACCCCGATAGCATGGTCGCGGACGTTTCTAGCCCCTAGCACCCCCTTGGAGACCACGTCATGACCGCGCCCGCCATCCCCGCCCCGGCAAGCCCGATCCGGGTGGCTGCCGGGACAACCGCGGCCGCGGCGGTACGCGCGGCGGGCCTGCCCGACCGGGGAGCCCCGGATGCCATTGTGGTGGTGCGCGACGCGCAGGGCCGACTGCGCGACCTGAGCTGGATTCCCGAGGTCGACGTCGAGGTGACCCCGGTGGCCGCCGACACCGACGACGGCCGCAGCGTGATCCGGCACTCGTGCGCCCACGTGCTGGCCCAGGCGGTCCAAGACCTGTTTCCGGCCGCCAAACTCGGCATCGGTCCGCCGATCACCGACGGCTTCTACTACGACTTCGACGTGCCCGAGGCGTTCACCCCCGAGGATCTGGCCAAGCTGGAGAAGCGGATGCGCGCCATCATCAAGGATGGGCAGCTGTTCTCCCGGCGCGTCTACGAGTCCAAGGACGCCGCTCGCGCCGAGTTGGCCGGCGAGCCCTACAAGCTGGAGCTGGTGGACGACAAATCGGGCGACAGCGACATCATGGAAGTCGGCGGCGACGAACTGACCGCCTACGACAACTTGAATCCCCGGACCCGGGAACGGGTTTGGGGTGATCTGTGCCGTGGCCCGCACATCCCGACCACCCGGTTCATCCCGGCGTTCAAGCTCACCCGGTCCTCGGCCGCCTACTGGCGCGGTGACCAGAACAACGCCAGCCTGCAGCGCATCTACGGCACCGCCTGGGAATCGCAGGAGGCGCTGGACAGTCACCTCGAATTGATCGAGGAGGCGCTGCGCCGCGATCACCGCAAGCTCGGCGTCGAGCTGGACCTGTTCAGCTTCCCCGACGAAATCGGTTCGGGACTACCGGTTTTCCACCCCAAGGGCGGAATCATCCGCCGGGAGCTGGAGGAGTACTCGCGGCGCAAGCACATCGAGGCCGGCTACCAGTTCGTCAACACCCCGCACATCACCAAGTCCGAACTCTACGAGACCTCTGGGCACCTGGAGTGGTACCGCGAGGGCATGTACCCGGCGATGCACATCGACGCGGAGTTCGCCGAGGACGGCACCCTGCGCAAGCCCGGCCAGGACTACTACCTCAAGCCGATGAACTGCCCGATGCACCACCTGATCTTCCGGTCGCGTGGCCGCTCCTACCGGGAACTTCCGTTGCGGCTCTTCGAATTCGGCAGCGTCTACCGCTACGAGCGGTCTGGCGTGGTGCACGGGCTGACCCGGGTGCGCGGGATGACCCAGGACGACGCGCACATCTACTGCACCCGGGAGAACATGCGCGACGAGTTGGCCTCGTTGCTGCGCTTCGTGCTGGACCTGCTCGCCGACTACGGCCTGGACGACTACTTCCTGGAGCTGTCCACCAAGGACCCGGAGAAGTACGTCGGCTCCGACGAGGTGTGGGAGGAGGCGACCGACACCCTGCGCGAGGTCGCCGAGGCGTCCGGGCTGACCCTGGTGCCCGACCCGGGCGGCGCGGCGTTCTACGGACCGAAGATCTCGGTTCAGGTCAAGGATGCCCTCGGCCGCAGCTGGCAGATGTCGACCATCCAGCTCGACTTCAACATGCCCGATCGCTTCGAGTTGGAGTACACCTCCTCTGATGGGACGCGCCAACGACCCGTGCTCATTCACCGGGCGCTGTTCGGTTCGATCGAGCGTTTCTTCGGGGTGCTGACCGAGCACTACGCCGGCGCCTTCCCCGCCTGGCTGGCGCCGGTCCAGGCGGTCGGCATCCCGGTCGCCGACCAGCACGTGGCCTACCTGGACGACCTCGCCGCGCAACTGCGCCGCCACGGAGTGCGGGTCGAGGTCGACGCGAGCGACGACCGGATGCCGAAGAAGATCGTGAACCACACCAACCAGAAGGTGCCGTTCATGCTGCTGGCCGGCGACCGCGATGTCGAGGCCGGCGCGGTCAGCTTCCGGTTCGCCGACCGCACCCAGATCAACGGGGTGCCGCGCGACGAGGCGGTGGCGGCCATCGCCGGCTGGATCGCCGCACGCGCCAACACCGTGCCGACCGCGGAGGCGCTCAAGACGGTCCTCGAGTCGGGCCCCGAAACGAGTGAGGCGCCGTGAGCGGCGACCAGGCCGGCGAGGAGGCGATCGTCGACACCGGCGCCGGTGAGCCCGACCGGCTGGAGCGACTGTGGACGCCCTACCGGATGACCTATCTGGCCGAGGCGCCGCTCAAGCGTGCGGATTCCGGATCGGCGCGATCCACCAGGCCGTTCACCGATATCCCCACGCTCTCCGACGAGGACGGGCTGGTGGTGGCGCGCGGTGAGCACGTCTACGCGGTGCTCAACCTCTACCCCTACAACCCGGGGCATCTGATGGTGGTGCCCTACCGGCGGTTCTCGGAGTTCGAAGACCTCACCGACGACGAGGGCGCCGAGTTGATGGCATTCATCCAGAAGGCGATCCGCGTCATCAAGGCAGTCTCACGCCCGCACGGATTCAATGTCGGGCTGAACCTCGGCGAGTCGGCCGGCGGGTCGCTGGCCGAACACCTGCACGTGCACGTGGTGCCCCGCTGGGGCGGTGACGCGAACTTCATCACGATCGTCGGCGGCGCCAAAGTCATCCCGCAACTGCTGCGCGACACCCGCCGGCTGCTCGCCGACGAGTGGGCCAAACAGCAATGAGCAGACTGCCGTTCCTGTCCCGGGCAACGTTCGCCGGCATCACCACGCCGGTGGCGCGAGTGCTGTTGCGAGCCGGCCTGACCGCCGACATCGTCACGATGGTGGGCACCGCCGGCGCGGTGCTGGCGGCGCTGACGCTGTTCCCGACCGGTCAGCTGTTCGCCGGCACCCTGGTCGTCTGGTTCTTCGTGCATTTCGACATGGTCGACGGGGCGATGGCCCGGCAAAGCGGCGGCGGCAGCGCATTCGGCGCCGTCCTGGACGCCACCTGCGACCGGATCAGCGACGGTGCGGTGTTCTGCGGACTGGCCTGGTGGGCGGCGTTCGGCCTGGACAACCCGCCACTGGTGGTGGCCACCCTGATCTGCCTGGTCACCTCGCAGGTGATCTCCTACATCAAGGCCCGCGCGGAGGCCAGCGGACTACGCGGTGACGGCGGCTACATCGAACGGCCCGAACGGCTGATCATCGTGCTGGTGGGCGCCGGATTGTCCGGCCTGCCGGTCTTCCCGCTGCCGTGGGCGTTGCCGGTGGCGATGTGGCTGCTGGCGGTGGCCAGTCTGATCACCTGCGTCCAGCGGCTGCACACCGTGCGGACCTCGCCGGGCGCGGTTGAGCCGTTGCCGCAGGTGGCCGACGGCTCCGATGGCGAGGAAACCACGGGACCGTGACTTTCATCCCGAGCGGCCTGCGAGTTCCCGGGCTCAGTGCGCTGGATGCCTGGGCCACCGACGCCGGATTCGCCGCGGGCTGGATGCTGGTGCGCGCAATGCCGGAATTGCTCGCCCGCAACGCCTTCGACGCCGGCGCCTGGTACGCGGCCCGCGGCGGGGGACCCGAGCAGCTGCGCAAGAACTTGGCCCGCGTCATCGGGGTGGCCCCGCCGCAGGTGCCGGCGGAGTTGATGCGGGCCTCGCTGGCGTCCTATGCCCGGTACTGGCGCGAGGCGTTCCGCCTTCCCGCCATGGACCACGCGGCGCTGGCAGCGCAGCTGCACGAATCGGTGCGGGGGCGCGACAATGTCAACGCCGCGCTCGAAGCCGGCCGCGGGGTGGTGCTGGCGTTGCCGCACAGTGGCAATTGGGACATGGCCGGGGTGTGGATGGCCCAGACCTACGGCGGATTCACCACCGTCGCCGAACGGCTCAAACCCGAGTCGCTGTACCGGCGGTTCCTCGCATTCCGGGAGGGTCTGGGCTTTGAGGTTTTGCCGTCGTCCGGTGGTGCGCGCCCGCCGTTCGAGATTCTCACCGAGCGGCTGAATGACAACCGGCTGGTGTGTCTGATGGCCGACCGCGACCTGACGCGCAACGGGGTGCCGGTCGATTTCTTCGGCGAGCCGACCCGAATGCCGGCCGGTCCGGCCAAACTCGCCCTGGCGACCGGCGCGGCGTTGCTGCCCGCGCATGTCTGGTTCGAGGGCGCAGGCTGGGGCGTCGACCTCGGTGCCCCACTGGACTGCAGTGGTGGGGATGTCGGCGTGATCACCCAGGCGCTGGCGAACAAGTTCGAGGAGGGTATCGCGGCTTACCCGCAGGACTGGCACATGATGCAGCCGCAGTGGATCGTCGACCTTCCCGAATCGCGACGGGCGCGCTTGGGGGAGACCTGATGCGGATCGGCATGGTCTGCCCCTACTCGTTCGATGTACCGGGCGGGGTGCAGGCACATGTGCTGCAGCTGGCGGAGGTGCTGCGCGGCCGCGGGCATCACGTCAGCGTGCTGGCACCGGCGTCACCGGATGTCGTGCTGCCCGACTACGTGGTGTCGGCCGGTAAGGCCGTCGCGATCCCCTACAACGGCTCGGTGGCCCGACTGCAGTTCAGCCCGGCTGCGCACCGCAAAGTCAAGAAGTGGCTCATGCAGGGTGATTTCGACGTACTGCACCTGCATGAGCCGAACGCCCCCAGCCTGTCGATGCTGGCGCTGAACGTGGCCGAGGGCCCGATCGTGGCGACGTTTCACACCTCGACGACCAAATCACTGACGCTGAGCGTGGTGCAGGCCCTGCTGCGGCCGATGCACGAGAAGATCATCGGCCGCATCGCGGTCTCGGATCTGGCCCGGCGCTGGCAGATGGAGGCCCTGGGCTCGGACGCGGTGGAGATCCCCAACGGGGTCGACGTGGCTGCGTTCGCCACGGCGCAGCCCTTACCGGGTTATCCGCGAGCGGGGCGGACAGTGCTGTTTCTCGGCCGCTATGACGAGCCCCGCAAGGGGATGGCGGTGCTGCTGGGCGCGCTTCCGGCGCTGGTCGAGCGGCACAGCGACGTGCAGGTATTGATCGTCGGTCGAGGCGATGAGGACGAATTGCGCCGCAGCGCAGGGAAATTGTCGAGCCATCTGCGCTTCTTGGGGCAGGTCGACGACGCCGAGAAGGCGTCGGCGCTGCGCAGCGCCGACGTGTACTGCGCGCCCAACACCGGCGGGGAGAGCTTCGGGATCGTGCTGGCTGAGGCGATGGCCGCCGGCACCGCGGTGGTCGCCAGCGACCTGGACGCCTTTCGTCGGGTGCTGGGCGACGGGGAGGCCGGCCGGCTGGTGCCGGTCGACGACTCCGCGGCGTTGGCCGCCGCCCTGATCGAGCTCCTCGACGATGACGCGCTGCGGGCGTCGTATGCGGCGGCCGGCGCCGAGGCGGTGCGTCGCTTCGACTGGCCGGTGGTCGCCGACCAGATCATCCGGGTCTACGAGACGGTCGCCGGGGTCGGCAGCAAGGTGACGGTGGGCGACTGATGGAGCTGACCATCGTGGCGACCGTACTGGTGCTGGTCGGGGTGGCGGTGCTGGCTGCCGCGGTGGCCTGGGCCTACCAGACCGCCAACCGGCTCAACCGGCTGCACGTGCGCTGCGATCTGTCCTGGCAGGCGCTGGACGGGGCGCTGGCGCGCCGCGCAGTGGTGGCCCGCCCTGGCCGATGCCGCCGAGCGGGCACCGCGCGCCGCGCGGGAGGCTGCCGAGAACGCGCTCTCAGCCGAGCTGGCGATGGTCGACGCCGAGTCGCTGCCGCACGTGATGGTCGCTGAGTTGGCGGACGCCGAAGCGAGAGTGCTGTTGGCCCGCCGGTTCCACAACGATGCGGTCCGCGACACGGTGGCACTGCGTGAACGTCCGTTGGTGAGAGTCCTGCACCTGGGTGGAACAGCCCCGATGCCAACGTATTTCGAGATCGTGGAGCGGGCAGGCATGGTCGCTCACGGTGGTCGCGGCGTCTTGGATCCGCGCATCTCGGCGCGGGTGGTGCTGCTCGACGAGGCGGGATCGGTGCTGCTGCTGTGCGGCTCCGATCCGGCGTTGGGTGCCGACGCGCCGCGCTGGTGGTTCACCGTCGGCGGTCAGGTATTGCCCGACGAGCCGCTCGCCGAGGCGGCGGCCCGTGAACTGGCCGAGGAGACCGGTCTGCAAGTCGACCCGGGCGAGCTGGTGGGACCGATCTGGCGGCGTGACGCCGTCTTCACGTTCAACGGCGAGCGCATCGACAGCCAGGAGTTCTTCTTCGCCTATCGCACCGCGCGGTTCGAGCCATCCGGGGCCGGCCGGACCGGGTTGGAGCAGCGCTGCCTGCACGGTCACCGCTGGTGTGACGCCGCAGAGATCGCGGTGTTGGCCGCCGGCGGTCAAAAGGTCTACCCGCTGCAACTGGGTGATCGTCTCGCCGAGGCTGCTCGATCGGCCGACGGCAGCACCGGAGCCGATGGGAGTCTTCGCCGGATTTCCTGACCTGCGCGGCTTAGGCTGAACACGCCTCGGGCAAATCGTTCCCGCTACCTCCGGAGCCGCCAAGGAACCTGACGCCCGCACGCTCGGCGCGAATCGAAGAGCGGCCGCTGGCGCAGGCGGCCGAGGCATATGCCGCCATGGAAGCCGGGCGCGCCCGCTACCGCATGGTCTTGACCATGTGAACAGGCGCGCTCGCGGCATCGGCGGAAAATTCGCTGGTGGTTGCCCACTATGCTGGTTGGGTAGCAGGACCAGCAACGATGAGGGGCAACAGTGGATAGCGGGTCGCAGAACGGCCAGAACGGCCAGAACGGCGTGACCACCAGCGAACAGACCGGCACCGCCCGGGTCAAGCGCGGCATGGCCGAGATGCTCAAGGGCGGCGTCATCATGGACGTCGTCACCCCGGACCAGGCCCGCATTGCTGAGGCCGCCGGCGCCGTCGCGGTGATGGCACTGGAGCGGGTGCCCGCCGACATCCGTGCCCAGGGCGGCGTTTCGCGGATGAGTGACCCGGACATGATCGAGGGCATCATTGCCGCGGTCACCATCCCGGTGATGGCCAAGGTGCGAATCGGGCACTTCGTCGAGGCGCAGATCCTGCAGAGCCTCGGGGTGGACTACATCGACGAGTCCGAGGTGCTCACGCCCGCCGACTACACCCACCACATCGACAAGTGGCGGTTCACCGTGCCGTTCGTGTGCGGGGCGACCAACCTGGGCGAGGCGCTGCGCCGGATCACCGAAGGCGCGGCCATGATCCGCTCCAAGGGTGAGGCCGGCACGGGCGATGTCTCCAACGCCACCACCCACATGCGTTCCATCGGTGGCGAGATCCGCCGGCTCACGTCGCTTTCCGAAGACGAATTGTTCGTTGCGGCGAAGGAACTGCAGGCGCCCTACGAGCTGGTCGCGGAAGTAGCCAGGGCCGGGAAGCTGCCCGTAACGTTGTTCACCGCCGGCGGCATCGCCACCCCCGCGGATGCGGCGATGATGATGCAGCTCGGCGCCGAGGGCGTGTTCGTCGGCTCAGGCATCTTCAAGTCCGGAGACCCCGCAGCGCGCGCCGCGGCCATCGTCAAGGCCACCACCTTCTACGACGACCCCGATGTCTTGGCGAAGGTGTCGCGCGGGCTGGGCGAGGCGATGGTCGGCATCAACGTGGAGGACATCGCGCAACCGCACCGGCTTGCCGAACGCGGCTGGTAGAAGTGGCGATGAGCGCTTGCGTGCAGAGCAGACGGTCATAGCGTGGCGATCGAAGAGATCCTCGATCTCGAACAACTCGAGGTCAACATCTATCGCGGGAGCGTGTTCAGCCCGCTGTCCGCGGACAACCAGCGCACCTTCGGCGGGCACGTCGCCGGTCAAGCGCTGGTCTCGGCGGTGCGCACGGTAGATCCCCGTTACCGGGTCCACTCGCTGCACGGATACTTTCTGCGTCCCGGTGATGCCAAGGCGCCCACGGTGTTCCTGGTCGAGCGGGTCCGCGACGGTGGTTCGTTCTGTACGCGGCGCGTCAACGCCATCCAACACGGCGAAACCATCTTCAACATGTCGGCTTCGTTCCAGACCGAACAACAGGGCATTGAGCACCAAGATGTGATGCCCGACGCACCCGACCCCAAAGACCTGCCCGACATCGCCGCGATGAAAGCCTTCGATGACGAAGGCTTCAAGGCGTTCGCCGAGTGGGACCTGCGCCGGGTGCCGCGCGAGCAGCTGCCCCATATGCCCGGCAAGGTCGCCGAGCAGCAGGTCTGGTTCCGCCATCGCGACCGGCTGCCCGACGATCCGGTGCTGCACATCTGCGCGCTCGCCTACATGAGCGACCTGACCCTGCTGGGCACCTCCTGGGCGATCCACCCCGGTGAGCGGGACCACCTGCAGGTGGCGTCGCTGGATCATGCGATGTGGTTCATGCGCCCGTTCCGGGCCGACGAATGGCTGCTCTATGACCAGTCATCGCCGTCGGCGGGCGCCGGCCGCGCGTTGACCCAGGGCAAGATCTACAACCGATCCGGGGACATGGTGGCCGCCGTCATGCAGGAGGGGCTGACCCGCTATCCGTCCGGATATCAGCCGACCGGCCAGTGAGCGGCTCGCACATCGGCGTGCTCGCACTGCAGGGCGACGTCCGTGAACACCTCGCCGCCCTGAGCGCGGCCGGGGCCGATCCGGTGCCGGTACGCCGCCGCTGTGAACTGGACGCGGTCGACGCGTTGCTGATTCCCGGTGGGGAGTCGACCACGATCAGTCATCTGCTGCGCGAGCTGGAGCTGGTGGACCCGCTGCGGGCTCGGCTGGCCGACGGGATGCCGGCGTACGGTTCCTGTGCGGGAATGATCCTGCTGGCCAGCGAGATCATCGATGCCGGCGCACCGGGGCGCGCCGCCATCCCGTTGTCCGGGATCGATATGGCCGTGCGGCGCAACGCTTTCGGTCGTCAGGTCGATTCGTTCGAGGGCGACGTCGACTTCGACGGTCTGGACGAGCCGGTGCACGCGGTGTTCATCCGGGCACCCTGGGTGGAACGGATCGGCCCTGGTGTTCAGGTACTCGCCGAGGCCGCCGGCCATCCGGTCGCGGTGCGGCAAGGGCACGTGCTGGCCACCTCGTTTCACCCGGAGGTGACCGGCGACCGCCGGATTCACCGGCTCTTCGTCGACATTGTCGCGGGGCAGGCCTGACCATCGCCTTCGCAGCCAGCCGGCAGTTGGGTGACCGGGACTACTGTCGCTGGAACCGGCCAGGCATGATGTCCGCATGGCAGATCTCGCGCGGGGCGGATTTCGCCGCGCAGTAAAACTGGCAAGCCTCCCGGCCGGAGTCGCAGGCCGCGCAGCGCTCGGTGTGGGCAAGCGGATGACCGGCAAGACCAAAGACGAGGTCAACGCCGAGCTCCTGGAGAAGGCCGCCGACGAGATGTTCAAGGTACTCGGTGAGCTCAAGGGCGGCGCGATGAAGGTCGGCCAGGCACTGTCGGTGATGGAGGCCGCGATTCCTCCGCAATTCGCCGAGCCATTCCGCGAGGCGTTGGTCAAGCTGCAAAGCGAGGCGCCTCCGCTGCCGGCCGCCAAGGTGCATCGGGTGCTCGACGCCCAGCTCGGCACCAAATGGCGAGAGCGTTTCGCGTCCTTCGACGACACCCCCGCTGCTTCGGCGAGCATTGGGCAGGTGCACCGGGCAGTCTGGAAGGACGGCCGCGACGTCGCGGTGAAGATCCAATATCCCGGTGCCGACGAGGCGCTGCGCGCCGACCTCAAGCTGATTCAGCGATTCAACTGGGTCGCCAAGCAAGTGGTTCCCGGCGCCGATGTGGACCGGCTGATCTCGGAGATCAACGACACCCTGGAAGCCGAACTGGAATACCGGCAGGAGGCCGACAATCAGCGCGCCTTCGCCAAGGCCTATGCCGGAGACCCGAAGTTTTTTGTGCCAGCGGTGATCGCCAGCGCGCCGAAAGTCATCGTCTCGGAGTGGATCGACGGCCGGCGCCTGTCGGCGATCATCAACAGTGGCACCAAAGCGGAGCGAGACGCCGCGTGCGCGCTGCTGCTGGAGTTCACCTTGAGCTCACCGGCCCGCGTCGGACTGGTGCATGCCGACCCGCACCCGGGCAACTTCATGATGCTGCCCGACGGCCGGCTGGGCGTGATCGACTTCGGCGCGGTCGCCGAACACCCCGAGGGTATTCCCCCGGGGTTCGCCGAACTGCTGTGCTGGGCGCGTGACGAGCAGTGGGACGAGGCGATCCGGCTGCTCAAGCAACTCGGATTCATGCCGAACGACTACGACCTGAGTGCCGAGCAGCTGGTGGAGTACATCCAGCCGCTGTGGCCCTACATCGATCCGCTGCGTTCGGGGGAGTTCCACTTCACCCGCAAGTGGTTCCAGAAGTCTGCGCTGGTCACCACCGATCCGATGGCGGAAGGCTTTGCCGACCGATTCAAGATGGCTCGCCGGCTGACCATTCCCGCTGGTTACGTCATGTTGCTGCGCACCCTGGGCGGCCTGCTCGGAGTCGCGGTGCAGCTGGACGCGCACGTCGACTACGCCGCGCTGATCGAGCGCTGGGCACCGGGGTTCTTCCCGCCCGAGCAGCCCCCGGCGCGCGACCAGGACTGACACGTAGACTCGTCGCGCAAAGTTTTGATGCGACAGTGAGGTGGGGCAATCGATGAGCGGCCATTCCAAGTGGGCGACCACGAAGCATAAGAAGGCTGTCATTGACGCTCGTCGTGGCAAGAATTTTGCTCGGTTGATCAAGAATATTGAGGTTGCGGCGCGGGTTGGTGGTGGCGATCCGTCGGGTAATCCGACGTTGTTTGACGCTATTCAGAAGGCGAAGAAGAGTTCGGTTCCCAACGACAATATTGAGCGGGCGCGGAAGCGTGGTGCTGGTGAGGAAGCCGGTGGGGCTGATTATCAGACCATCACCTATGAGGGGTATGGGCCCAACGGCGTGGCGGTGCTCATTGAGTGCCTGACCGACAACCGCAACCGTGCTGCCAGTGAGGTGCGGGTGGCGATGACCCGCAACGGTGGCCAGATGGCCGATCCCGGGTCGGTCGCCTACCTGTTCAGCCGCAAGGGCATGGTCACCTTGGACAAGAACTCCTTGACCGAGGATGACGTGTTGGCGGCGGTGTTGGATGCCGGTGCTGAGGACGTCAATGATTTGGGGGACAGCTTCGAGGTGATTTCGGAGCCGGGTGATCTGGTGGCGGTCCGCAGTGCGCTGGTCGATGCCGGTATCGACTACGACTCCGCAGAGGCCAGCTTCCAGCCGTCGGTCAGCGTCCCTGTTGATGTNGACCGACAACCGCAACCGTGCTGCCAGTGAGGTGCGGGTGGCGATGACCCGCAACGGTGGCCAGATGGCCGATCCCGGGTCGGTCGCCTACCTGTTCAGCCGCAAGGGCATGGTCACCTTGGACAAGAACTCCTTGACCGAGGATGACGTGTTGGCGGCGGTGTTGGATGCCGGTGCTGAGGACGTCAATGATTTGGGGGACAGCTTCGAGGTGATTTCGGAGCCGGGTGATCTGGTGGCGGTCCGCAGTGCGCTGGTTGATGCCGGTATCGACTACGACTCCGCAGAGGCCAGCTTCCAGCCGTCGGTCAGCGTCCCTGTTGATGTTGAGGGGGCTCGTAAGGTGTTCAAGCTGGTCGAGGCTCTTGAGGACAGCGACGACGTGCAGAACGTCTGGACCAACGTGGACCTGTCCGACGAGGTCCTCGCCGCACTCGACGCCGAATAGGCGATCGCGGCCGGCTCCCGTTTAGCTCACCGGGAATGCAATCCGGTACAGCTCTGTGGGGCTGGCTTTCAGCATCCGAGCGATCTCACCGTTAAGGCTTTGCCGTAGGTCGGCCGACGATAGCTCCTCGATCCCCGTCGCTGAGCGCAGGAACGGCTCGAACAGCTGCCAACCCAACTGCAGCGCAATCACATTGGCGGCAGCGAGACGGCCGGTGAGCTCCTCTTCGTAGCTGCACTGGACGTGCTTCACCAGATTTGCTGCGATGGGGAACCGCTCCTGGAGCTGCCCGACCGGGAAACCGTCGAGGATGGCGCGGGCCAGCACCCGCCATTGCAGCTCGGTCTTGGCCGCGATTACGTCCGCCGACGCGCCGGCCTGTACCGCCGTGGAAACTTCGTCGGCCAGATGATTCAAAACCGCCTTGACCAGCTGATCCTTGGTTCCGAGGTACCGGAACACCAGTCCATGGTTCACCCCAGACCGAGCGCCGATGTCGCGAATCGAAGTGGCCGCGGGCCCACGCTCGGCGAACAGGTCGGCCGCATGGATCAGCACTGCGGCAATGGCCTCTTCGCGGGCCGCCGAAGCGTTGTCGTCGACTCGGGCGCCTGTTGCATCATTGTCAGCCACATCGCTACGCTAGCCGCACCACTTCGGTGTAGTCGCTTGACTAGCGGGCGCGCGTCGCGGCGGGCCCGCATGCTGATCCACCAATCCACGGAGGTCCTGATGGCCGCTCCCACGCAGGTCACCGGCCGAGTGGTGCCGGGCTGCCAGGAGTCGCGGGACCGTCAGCTGAACCGCCAGGGGCGATGTCGCTCCTGCTTCCCGTGACATCACGGGCCGGGTTACCCGTTCGGTGACCGCGAAGCGGGCACCTGTCAAAATTGCCACAGTCGGTACGCCACATTCTGGCTGTGCTTCGATACTTCCTACTCGCGGCCCATACGTTCGCCACCGATAGCCGCGGTCATCTCGCCGATTCGCCTGACGGCGAAGACGGTCGGATCTTCTTGCGCGTCGCCGAGTTCGCGGCGCCGCGCAGTTCCTCGACGCGAATCATTCTGTCGTCGAGTCCATCACGCTGTTCACCGTGAAGCCTGCCTGCGAATCCGCACGCACCAATGAGCCTTAACTTCGACAGTAAGGCGCTGTGTGACAGCGTCATTCAATGAATCGACCGTATGAAGGTGTCGTTCTCCAGGGCAAAGGCTGCGTACGTCCGAATCAGCGTCCAGCGTTGCTTGCCTGTCTCGTTCGATGTTCAAGTGCCGGTGCACCTTTCGGAACCTACTGATTCAAACTCAACTCCAACCCCTTTTCAGGATTAACATAACTTCGTTGAATGCTGAAACATGTTTCAGTACAACAAATTTCGCCACGGCCCGGATGCCATTCGCGGCTCGTCTCCTGCCACCGTGGGGCAGTGCGACTCGGGTCGGTGGTCGACACGCATTCGGCCCTGGTGGTCGTATGGGTACCCACGAGGCCGTTGCAAGGAATTTGCCACCCAGTGCGGAAGGAGATTGGTCATGCCGCTACATGTCGTCCCCGAAGGACTGGCCGCCGCCTGCGCACGCGTGGAAGCACTGACAGCCAAACTGGCGGCAGCACACGCCAGCGCGGCGCCGGTGATCACGGCGGTGGTTCCTCCTGCAGCCGACCCGGTCTCACTGCAGAGCGCAGCCACGCTCAGCCTCTTCGGCAGCCGGCATGAAGTGGTGGCGACCCAGGGCACGGCCGAACTCGGCCGATCAGGGATCGGAGTGGGCGAGGCTGGCGTCAGCTACGTCGCGGGCGATGCCGCCGCGGCGTCGGCGTATCCGAATTGGCCGCTGGCGTGACCGCCCCGGCCTGGATGGCATTGCCGCCGGAGGTTCATTCAGCACTCTTGAGCAGTGGGCCGGGTCCCGGCCCGGTGTTGGCAGCAGCTGGGACGTGGAGTTCCTTGAGCGCCGAATACGGCTCGGCGGCAGAAGAACTCAGCGAGGTGCTGGGGGCCGTAGAGAGTGGGGCATGGCAGGGCGCCAGCGCCGAATCGTACGCGGCAGCGAATGTGCCCTACCTGGCCTGGCTGACGCAAGCGAGCGCCGACAGTGCCGCGGTGGCCGCCCAGCATGAGACTGTGGCCGCCGCCTATACGGCCGCGTTGGCGGCGATGCCGACACTGGCGGAACTGACCGCGAACCACACGGTTCACGGCGTCTTGCTGGCGACCAACTTCTTCGGAATCAACACCGTCCCCATCGCAATCAACGAGGCCGACTACACGCGGATGTGGGTTCAGGCCGCCACCACGATGAGCACTTACCAGGCGGTTGCGGGCGCCGCCGCGGCGTCAACGCCGGAGACCCCTCCGGCGCCGGCGATCCTGAAGTCGGCAGCGCCGGCGGAGACCTCGGATCCAGCAGACCCGTGGGGCCCGGCCCACACCTGGACTGATTCCTTGCTAGACGGTATCGCGCAGGTGCTGCGGTATGTGGGGGTCAACTGGGAGCCCGGGTCCGGCACTATCAACGGGCTACCTTATTCGGCTTTCACCAACCCACTGACCGGGTTGTATTGGGTCAAGAACACCGTCACCCTCATCCAAGAGGTCGACTACGTCATTGCAAACGTGGGGGCTCACCCGGAAGTCGCCCTGCTCTTGCTCAACCCGGCGACCCTCTCGACGTTCTTGATCGCGCACCCGCTGGTCGCCATCGAACTCGGCGCCACAATAGCGTCTACCCTTACCGCGCCGTTGGCGAGCTTGAGTGCGTTCGCGGCACTGGCAGCCCTGCCCTGGCCGACCGACGTACCTCTTCTGGTCGACTCGGTGCCCGACGCCGCCGCGGCGCCGGCCCCGGTGGCGACGGTCTCCAGCCCGCACCTGGTGAGCGTGGCCGGGTCAGTGCCCGCTGGGGGATCTCCGGCGGCAGGGCTGCCGGCCAGCGCCTCTGCCGGTGCAGGGGCGCCGGCACCGGCGCCGGCGGCAGTCGGGGGAGTGGGAATCGCGTTCCCCTACATGATCGGATTCGGTGGCGGTCCCGGGATTGGCTTCGATTCCACCAACAGAACCGGAACCGGCACCGGTGCACGAGCGAAGAGCCCGGCTTCGGACTCCGCGGCCGAAGAATCCGCCGCGCGCCGGCAGGCACGCAAGCGCCGGCGCCGGCGGACGCAGTTACACGATCACGGCGACCAGTTCGCCGACATGACTGTCGACCCCGAATGGGAGTCGCCAGACGACACCCCGAGTGCTTCGCAGAGCAACGCGGGACAGCTCGGGTTCGGCGTCGGCGCTGTCAAACACGATGTGCAAGAGGCGGGTTTGACCACTCTCGCCGGGGATTCGTTCAGTGGGCTTCCCGTTCAACCGTTGATGCCGAGCACCTGGACCGGTCAGTCGAGTGAAGACGTGGATCACGACCGGCGATAGCTGATCGTCGGTGAACGCAGGGCAATCGATGGCGAATTGGAGATCAACCGTGAGTTTGTTGGATGCGTCTGTTCCGCAGCTGTTGGCGGAATGGGCGTTTGGGTCGAAGGGGCGGACTGCGCTGTCCGAACTCGGGTGGTCAGTGTGACCGCGCCGGCGTGGATGGCATTGCCGCCGGAGGCCCATTCCGCACTGTTGAGCAGTGGCCCGGGCCCAGGCTCGGTGTTGGCTGCGGCCGCGACATGGAAAACACTGAGCGCCGAGTCCGCTTCGGCGGCCGCGGAACTCACCGAGGTGCTGGTAGCGGTACAGGCCGGGACATGGCAGGGGCCGAGCGCGGAAACCTACGTGGCCGCCAACGCGCCCTACCTGGCGTGGTTGACGCAGGCCAGCGCCGACAGTGCCGCAGCGGCCACCCAGCATGAGGGCGTGGCAGCCGCCTATGTCACGGCGTTGGCGGCGATGCCGACGATGGCCGAATTGGCCACCAATCACGCCGTTCACGGAGTGCTGCTCGCGACGAACTTCTTCGGGGTCAACACCGTCCCGATTGCGCTCAACGAGGCCGACTACACGCGGATGTGGGTTCAGGCCGCCACCACGATGAGCACCTATCAGACGGTCGCGGGCATGGCTGCCGCGTCATTTCCGGAGACCCCAGCGGCTCCGGCGATCCTCACGTCAGCGGCTCCGGTGAGTGCCGCGGATTCGTCGGACCCGTGGGGCCCTGCCCACACCTGGACCGACCCGTTCCTCGAAGGCCTCGCGGACTTCATCGACTCGTCCTTGGGCCTGCGTTGGGACCCCGTGACCGGCACCATCGACGGACTGCCATATACCGCCTACACCAACCCACTGACGTTGGCCTACTGGCTCAAGAACACGTTGACTCAGATCCAGGAGATCGACTACATCGTCGCCAATCTTTCGGCGAAGCCGGAGGTGGGCCTGCTGCTCCTCAACCCGGTGACCCTCGCGCCGTGGTTGCTCGCGCATCCGCTGACCCTCATCGAGGTGAGTGTCGCGGTCTCCTCCAGTCTTGCCGCGCCCTTGGCCAGCATGAGTGCGCTTGCGGCGCTGGCCGCTCTGCCACGGCCGTTCGAGCTGCCCATGGTGATCGACGCGGTTCCCGACGTCGTCGCGGCGCCCGCCGCGTCAACCACCACAGGGTCGAACGTTCATGTGGTGAGCGTGGCGGGGTCCGTCCCGGCCGGCGGATCCCCCGCAGCCGCCCCACCNGTGCGTCACCGCCGGCACCGCCTGCGCCCGCCACAGCGCCGGGATTGGCGTTTCCGTACATGACCGGATTCGGTGGCGGCCCTGGAGTCGGATTCGATTCGAACAACAGGACCGGAAGCGGCACCGGCTCACAGGCAAAGAGCCCGGCATCGGACTCCGCGGTAGAGGAGTCGGCCGCCCGACGAGCGTCGCGGTCGCGGCGCCGGCGGCGGACGCAGATTCATGAGCACGGCGAGCAATACGCCGACATGAACGTCGAAGTGGACGCCGAATGGGCGCCGTGCGGCGGACCGATCGCATCGCAGGGCAGCGCAGGCGGTCTCGGTTTCGGCGGAAATGTCGTCAAACACGGTGTGCGAGAAGCCGGATTGGCCACCCTGGCCGGCGATTCGTTCAGTGGCGTCCCGATTGAGCCGCTGTTACCGGCCAGCTGGACCGGTCAGTCGACCGAAGGAGTGGGAGACAACGCAGAGAGCTGATCGTCGGTGAACACAAGGCAATCGATGTGGATAGGGAGATAAGCGATGAGTTTGTTGGATGCACACATTCCGCAGTTAGTGGCGTCTGAGTCGGCGTTTGGTGCCAAGGCGGCGTTGATGCGGTCGACGATGGCGCAGGCGGAGCAGACAGCGTTGTCGGCGCAGGCGTTTCACGTTGGTGAGGCGGCTGCGGCGTTCCAGGGGGCACATGCCCGGTTTGTGGCCTTGGCGGCGCGAGTGAATGCGTTGCTCGACCAGGCGCAGGTCAATTTGGCGGATGCGGGCAATACCTACGTGGCTGCCGACGCGGCCGCGGCAAGCACTTACACCGGATTCTGACGAGAAGGGATTGTGTGATGTCACAGATTCTGTACAACTACCCGGCGATGCTGTCGCATGCCGCGGAGATGAATGGGCATGCGGGCACGTTGCAGGCCGTGGGTGCCGATATCGCCAGTGAGCAGGCGGCATTACATGCGGCGTGGCAGGGCGATACCGGATTGACGTATCAGGCGTGGCAGGCGCAGTGGAATCAGGCGATGGAGGAGTTGGTGCGGGCCTATCACGCGATGGCCACGACCCATGAGACCAACACGTTGGGGATGCTCGCTCGCGACACCGCTGAAGCCGCCCGCTGGGGCTGACGCCCGCATCTGACCGAAAAAGAACTCTGCCGAAACAGATTCGGTAGTTCAGCGCGTGGAATCCCCATCAGCGCGCCGACTCGAACCCACTCATGAAACCAGCCAGATCAACAGAGGAGAAGTCTCATGTCCAGCCAATCGCTTTCCGCCCGCTCCGACTTGGACGTGGTGAAACTCGGCGAATACATCGGCGCCCGGATCGACGGAGTCCAGTTGGGCGGTGACTTGGACGAGGAGACCGTCGCCGCGATCAACGACGCGTTGGTGACTCACAAGGTCATCTTCTTCCGTGGGCAGCACCATTTGGACGATGTCAGCCAGTTCGAGTTCGCCCGGCTGCTGGGTACCACGACGGCCCCCCACCCGCTGTTGCAGGGCGAGGGCGCCATTCTTCCCATCGACTCGTTCGGCGGCACCGCCGCGAACAGCTGGCACACCGACGTCACGTTCGTGGATCGGGTTCCCAAGGCGTCGCTGCTTCGGGCCGTAGAGCTGCCGCCCTACGGTGGAACCACCCTGTGGGCGAACACTGTCACCGCCTACGAGCAGCTGCCCAATCCGCTGGCCCGGTTGGCGGAAGAGCTTTGGGCGGTGCACAGCAACGCCTTCGACTACACGCAGCTCGACTTGACGGACTCCAAGCAGCTTGAGAAGTACGCCGATCTGCTGCAATCGGAGGAATTCCAGGCATACGTCCAAACGTTCAACTCCACCACGTACGAGACGCAGCACCCCGTGGTGCGGGTGCACCCCGAGAGCGGGGAACGCTCTCTGCTGCTGGGCAACTTCGTGCAACGAATCGCGGATGTCAAGCACTCCGAGTCGCGTGCGCTCTTCCAGCTCTTCCAGGAGCGGATCACCCGGCCGGAGAACACCGTCCGGTGGAACTGGCAGCTGGGGGACCTGGCGATCTGGGACAACCGCGCCACCCAGCACTACGGAGTCTCCGATTTCGGTCAGGCACACCGGCGTTTGCACCGCATCACCCTTGCCGGCGACATTCCGATCAGTGTCCACGGTGAACGCAGCCGCGTCATCCAGGGCGACGCTTCGGCGTACTCCGTCATCGGAGAGCCGCGAGCGGTGGCGTAAGCCACCGTTCGCCCCGGGCCGTGCAGCATTGAGTGGGAAGTGATTCAAGAATGAATAACCGTGACGTGGGCGTGCTGGAGGCGCGTACCCGCACAACCAAGGTGGATGCCGACATCGTCAGCCGGTTCGCCACCTGCAGTCGGGCGTTGGGTATCGCGGTCCACGGTCGGCAACGGCCCGCCGACCTGGACGCGGCCCGCACCGGCTTCGCCGCGCTGACCCGTGTGGCCCACGAGCAATGCGATGCGTGGGTGGGACTGGCCGCTGCCGGCGACACGTCGGCCCGGGTGGTGGAGGCGGTCTGGACTACCGCGCCGACGGTGGGTGCGCTGCAACGGCAGCTCGACCTGCAGCACGGTGCGCTGGGCTTCCACTACGACTCTGGCCTGTATCTGCAGTTCCGTGCCACCGAACCCGACGACTTCTCACTGGCGTACGCCGGCGCGCTGGCCGCGGCCGGCCGATATGGAGAGGCGTACCGGTTGGTCGCCGAGATCGCCGAGCGCCGACCGGGTTTCCGCGATGCCCGTTGGCTCGCCACGGTGATCCACTATCGCGCCGAGCGATGGTCGGATGTCGTCAAGCTGTTGACCCCCATTGTCAATGATCCGGAGTTGGACGAGCTGTTCGCCCATGCGGCCAAGATCGCCCTGGGATCTGCGCTGGCGCGGCTGGGTATGTATGCCCCGGCGTTGTCGTACCTGGAGGAGCCGGAGGGGCCGATCGCGGCAGCGGCCACCGACGGGGCGTTGGCCAAGGGATTGGTCCTGCGCGCGCAGGACGACGAGGAATCTGCCGCCGAGGTGCTGCAGGATCTCTATGCCGCCAACCCGGAGAACGAGCAGGTTCAACATGCCTTGCTGGACCGCAGCTTCGGGATCATCACGACCACCGCGGATCGGATAGCGGCGAGAACCGACCCTTGGGACCGCGGCACCGAGCCCAACGAAGCCGATTTCATCGATCCTGGCGCGCATGAGCGCAAGGCGGAGCTGCTGGCCGAAGCGGAGCGTGAACTCGGCGAGTTCATCGGTCTCGATGAGGTCAAGGATCAGGTGCAGCGGCTGAAAAGTTCGGTGGCGATGGCTATCCGGCGTGAGCAGCATGGTCTGGCCGTGGCCCAGCGCGCCCATCACCTGGTCTTCGCCGGGCCTCCCGGGACGGGTAAGACGACCATCGCTCGTGTGGTGGCGAAGATCTACTGCGGCCTGGGCCTGCTGAAGAAAGAGAATGTGCGTGAGGTACACCGTGCCGACCTGATCGGTCAGCACATCGGTGAGACCGAGGCCAAGACCAACGCCGTCATCGACAGTGCGCTTGATGGCGTGCTGTTCCTCGATGAGGCGTACGCCTTGGTGGCCACCGGGGCCAAGAACGACTTCGGGCTGATCGCCATCGACACGCTGCTGGCGCGGATGGAGAACGACCGTGACCGGCTGGTGGTGATCATCGCGGGTTACCGGGCTGACCTGGATCGATTCCTGGACACCAACGAAGGTCTGCGGTCCCGCTTTTCTCGCAGCATCGACTTCCCGTCCTACACCGCGGGCGAGTTGGTCGAGATCGCCACGGTGATGGCCGAGCACCGGGACAGCGTCTTCGAACCGAGTGCGCAAGAAGACTTGCAGGCGCTGTTCGGTCAGCTGGCCGAGGCGTCGCACCCCGACGCCAACGGAGTCGACCGGCGCAGTCTGGACATCGCCGGCAACGGCCGCTTCGTGCGAAACCTGGTCGAACGCTCCGAGGAGGAACGCGAGTTCCGGCTCGATCATTCCGAACAAGCTGGCACCGAGGCATTCACCGACGAGGAACTCATGACCATTACGACCGAAGATGTTCGTAACTCGGTGACGCCGTTGCTGCGTGGCCTGGGCCTGGAGGCCAAGGTATGAGCACACATTCGGACCGGTCCGATCTGGCCGAAGACGGGCGGCGTTCGTTCGCCTCGCGGACCCCGGTCAACGAGAACCCCGACCGGGTCGAGTACCGGCGCGGTTTTGTCACCAAGCATCAGGTCAGTGGCTGGCAGTTCGTCATGCGTCGGATTGCCTCGGGCCTAGCCCTGCATGACACCCGGATGCTCGTGGAACCGCTGCGCACCCAGTCCCGTTCGGTATTGATGGGGGTGGTCCTGCTGGCCACCGGAGTGGCCGGTAGCTTTGCCCTGTCTTTGATTCGGCCGGGTGGATCAGCCGGCAACGATCCCGTCCTGGCAGACCGGTCCACGTCGGCGCTGTATGTGCGCGTCGGAGATGAGCTGCACCCGGTGCTGAACCTCACCTCCGCGCAGCTGGTCGCGGGACGTCCGGTGAACCCGACTGCAGTGAAAGCTGCCGTGTTGGACAAGTTTCCGCGTGGCAACCTGCTGGGCATTCCGGGTGCACCGGAGCGGTTGGTGCAGAACACAGATGCCGATGCGAACTGGACGGTGTGCGACGCGGCGTCCGGCAGCGCCGGGGGCGTGACGTTGATCGCCGGACGGTTGGACACCGACGGGAGTCGCGCTGACGCCTTGGGTGCGCAGCATGCGGTGCTGGTCGACAACGGTGCCGGCGCATGGTTGCTCTGGAACGGGAAGCGCAGCCGGATCGACCTCGGCGACCGGGCCGTCACCGCCGCACTGGGATTGGACGCGGGCGCATCGAGGCCTCGGCCAATCGCTCCGGGATTGTTCAACGCGATTCCGGAAGCGCCCGCGCTGGAGGCGCCGGTGATCCCCGATGCGGGAAGTCCGCCGCCGTTCGCATTGCCGGTACCGGTAGCCATCGGCTCGGTGGTCGTCACGCATGAGATCGACGACAGTTCCGATACCGCCCTGCGTTACTACGCGGTGTTATCCGATGGGTTGCAGCCGATTTCTGGTGTGGTGGCGGCGGTGTTGCGTAATTCGGATTCGTTGGGTTTGGATCGGCCGCCGGTGTTGGGTGCTGATGATGTTGCGCGGTTGCCGGTTTCGCGGGTGTTGGATGTGTCGCGTTTTCCGGAGCGGCCGGTGATGGTGGTTGATGCGGTGTCGGCGCCGGTGACGTGTGCGCAGTGGAGTAAGCCTGCGGGGGCGTCGATGAGTTCGTTGACGTTGTTGTCGGGTTCGACGTTGCCGTTGGGTGAGGGTGTGCGCACGTTGGATTTGGTGGGTGCTGGGGTGGGCGGTACCGCGGCACGGGTGGCGTTGGCGCCGGGGTCGGGTTATTTCGTTCGCGTTGGCGCCGGGGTCGGGTTATTTCGTTCAGAGTGTCAATGGTGATCCGGCGGCTAATGCGAGTGTGGGTCCGTTGTTTTGGGTTTCTGATACCGGTGTGCGGTATGGGATTAACACTGAGTCCGGTACTAGTGGGGGTGAGGGGGACACCATCGGCGCGTTGGGTTTGAGTGAGCCGGCGTTGCCGATTCCGTGGTCGGTGTTGTCGCAGTTTGCGGTGGGTCCTGTGTTGTCGCGTGGTGATGCGTTGTTGGCTCATGACGGGTTGGCGCCTGATGGGCGTGCGGTGCGTCGTGTGACGGGTGAGTTGGGTGGCGTTTCGAGTGGTGGAGAGTCCCGATGAGTCGTTTGATTTTTGAGGCACGTCGTCGGTTGCCGGTGCCGGTGACGGATCGGGGCACGATCACTGTGGAGCCGCCGCCGGAGTTGCCGCGGTTGGTTCCGGCGTCGTTTTTGCAGCGGGCGTTGCCGGTGGTGATTGTGATTTTGATTGTGGGCATGGTGATTGCCATGGTTGCGACGGGGATGCGGTTGGTGTCTCCGGTGATGTTGTTTTTCCCGTTTGCGTTGTTGGTGGCGGCGGCGGGGATTTATCGGGGTGGGGATAAGAAGGCCCGCACGGTGGAGGTGGATGCCGAGCGGGCGGATTATTTGCGGTATTTGTCGGTGGTCCGCGACAACATTCGGGGGTCGGCGGCTAAGCAGCGGGCGGCGGCGGAGTGGTCGCATCCGGATCCGGTGGATTTGGTGGCGGTGCCGGGTTCGCGGCGCCAGTGGGAACGCGATCCGCATGATGAGGATTTTTTGGTGGTGCGTACGGGCCGCCATGCGGTGGGGTTGGCCAGTGCGGTGCGGGTGAGTGATACCGCTGATGAGATTGATTTGGAGCCGGTCTCACACAGTGCGTTGCGCAGTTTGCTTGATACCCAGCGCACGGTGCGTGATGTGCCCGTGGGTGTGGATGTGGGGAAGTTGTCGCGGATCAGTGTGCTCGGCCAGGGCCAGGACGCTGCCGCGGAGGTGCGGGCGGCGGTGCGGGCGTGGGTGGCTCAGGCGGTGAGCTGGCATGACCCGACGATGTTGGGGGTGGCGTTGGCCTCTGCGGAGTTGGAGTCGGACGCGTGGAGCTGGTTGAAGTGGTTGCCGCATGCTGATATTGCTGGCCAGGTTGATGGGGTGGGTCCGGCCCGGTATTTGGCGACCAGCGGTGAGGAGTTGGTGTCGTTGTTGGCGCCGGTGCTGGCGACGCGCCCGGCGTTTACCGGTGAGGCCGGTGAGAGCGCGCGGCATGTGTTGGTGATCATTGATGATCCCGATTTTGATGTGGCGGCTTCGGTGTTGGGTTCGGCCCGCGCCGGGGTGACCGTCATCCAGCGCAGCACGATCGAGCCCAATCGGGAGCAGTATTCCGATCCGGAGCGTCCGATCCTGCGGATCAGCGCGGGTGGGGGGTCGATTGATCGTTGGCATTCTGGTGGTTGGCAGCGTTATGTCGATAACGCCGATCAGCTCGGTGTGGAGGAGGCGGCGCATCTGGCGCGCCGGTTGTCGCGGTGGGATTCCAATCCGACGCATGCCGGGTTGCGGTCGGCCGGCACCCGGGGTGCCAGCTTCACCACGTTGTTGGGTATTGCCGACGCCTCGCGCCTGGATGTTCCGGCGTTGTGGGCGCCGCGCACGCGTGAGCAGGAGTTGCGGGTGCCGATTGGGGTGACCGCGACGGGGGAGCCGTTGTTCTTCGATCTCAAGGATGAGGCCGAGGGTGGGATGGGTCCGCATGGGTTGATGATCGGGATGACCGGTTCGGGTAAGTCGCAGACGTTGATGGCGATCCTGCTGTCACTGTTGACGACGCATTCGGCGGATCGGTTGATCGTGATCTACGCCGATTTCAAGGGGGAGGCCGGCGCGGACATTTTCCGGCATTTCCCGCAGGTGGTTGCGGTGATCTCCAATATGGCCGAGAAGCGCTCGTTGGCGGACCGGTTCGCCGACACCCTGCGCGGTGAGGTGGCGCGGCGGGAGTTGTTGCTGCGGGAGGCGGGTCGGGCGGTGCAGGGCAGTGCGTTTAATTCGGTGACTGAGTATGAGGCGGCGATCGCGGCGGGGCATTATTTGGCGCCGATCCCGACACTGTTCATTGTGGCTGATGAGTTCACGTTGATGTTGGCTGATCATCCCGAGTACGCCGAGTTGTTCGATTATGTGGCCCGTAAAGGTCGTTCGTTCCGGATCCATATTCTGTTCGCGTCGCAAACGTTGGATGTGGGCAAGATCAAGGACATCGACAAGAACACGTCGTATCGGATCGGGCTCAAGGTCGCTTCGGCCAGTGTGTCGCGGCAGATCATTGGGGTCGAGGACGCTTATCACATCGAGTCGGGTAAAGAGCACAAAGGTGAGGGCTTTTTGGTGCCGGCCCCGGGTGCGGCGCCGATCAAGTTCCGTTCCACGTATGTCGATGGGATTTATGATCCGCCGGCGCGGTCGCGGGCGGTGGTGATGCAGGCGTTGCCGGAGCCGAAATTGTTCACCGCCGGGGCCGTTGATTCGGGGCAGCAGACCACGATCGTTGAGGCCGAGGAAGAGGTGGTGGGTCCGCCCCGCAAGTTGATCGCCACCATCGGCGAGCAGTTGGCGAACTACGGTCCGCAGGCCCCGGCGTTGTGGTTGCCGCCCTTGGATGAGCCGATCGCGTTGGCGGCGACGTTGGCTGGGGCGGGGATCAGTGAGCGGGCGTTGCGGTGGCCGTTGGGGCAGATCGACAAACCCTTTGAGATGCGCCGTGACCCGCTGGTCTTTGATGCCCGTTCGGCCTCGGGGAACCTGCTCATTCATGGGGGCCCCAAGTCGGGGAAGACCACGGCATTGCAGACGTTCATCCTCTCCGCCGCGGCCCTGCATTCGCCGCGGGAGGTCAGTTTCTACTGCCTCGATTACGGCGGCGGGCAGTTGCGGGCCGTGGAGGGGTTGGCGCATGTGGGCAGTGTCGCCTCCGGCCTAGAACCCGAGAAGTGCGTGAGGCGGGCCGTGCGGTGCAGGGCAGTGCGTTTAATTCGGTGACTGAGTATGAGGCGGCGATCGCGGCGGGGCATGATTTGGCGCCGATCCCGACCCTGTTCATCGTGGCTGATGAGTTCACGTTGATGTTGGCTGATCATCCCGAGTACGCCGAGTTGTTCGATTATGTGGCGCGTAAAGGCCGTTCGTTCCGGATCCATATTTTGTTCGCCTCGCAAACCCTGGATGTGGGCAAGATCAAGGACATCGACAAGAACACCTCGTATCGGATCGGGCTGAAAGTCGCCTCGGCCAGTGTGTCGCGGCAGATCATCGGCGTCGAGGACGCCTATCACATCGAATCGGGTAAGGAACATAAAGGTGAGGGCTTTTTGGTGCCGGCCCCGGGGGCGGCGCCGATCAAGTTCCGCAGTACGTATGTCGATGGGATTTATGACCCGCCGGCCCGGTCGCGGTCGGTGGTGATGCACGCCCTGCCGGAGCCGAAATTCATCTTGTCGGCCGCGGCCTTGCATTCGCCGCGGGAGGTCAGTTTCTACTGCCTGGATTACGGCGGCGGCCAGCTGCGGGCCCTGGAAGGTTTGGCGCATGTGGGCAGTGTCGCCTCGGGCCTGGAGCCTGAGCGGATCCGGCGCACCTTCGGTGAACTCGAACAATTGTTGACCGCACGTCAGCAGCGTGAAGCGTTCCGTGATGGCAGCATCGGTGCCCTCAACGACGGTTACGGTGAAGTGTTCTTGGTGATCGACAATCTGTATGCGTTCAGTCGCGATAACACCGATGCGTTCAACACCCGCAATCCGTTGCTGGCCAAGGTCACCGAACTGGTCAACGTCGGCCTGGCTTACGGCATCCATGTGGTGGTCACCACCCCCAGCTGGCTGGAAGTCCCGCTGGCTATGCGCGACGGGCTCGGCCTACGCCTGGAACTGAAGTTGCATGATGCCCGTGACAGCAATGTGCGGGTTGCGGGGGCGTTGACCCGCCCCGCCGAAGCGGTGCCGGCTAATCAGCCGGGTCGTGGTTTGACGATGGCCGCCGAGCATTTCTTGATCGCCCAACCCGACCTGGGCCAGATCGAGGCGATCAATGCTCGCCATCCGGGTTTGGCGGCGCCGCCGGTGCGGTTGTTGCCGACCAACCTGGCCCCCGAAGAAGTCGGGGTGCTCTACCCCGCGGTCGATCATGTGGTGATCGGGGTCCGCGAAGAGGACCTGGCCCCGGTGCAGGTGGACTTCACCACCAACCCGCTGCTGCTGGTGCTCGGGGACGCCAAATCCGGCAAAACCACCCTGCTGCGTCACCTCATCCGCACCGTGCGCGAACACTCCACCGCTGATCAGGTCGCGTTCACCGTCATCGACCGGCGCCTGCACCTGGTCGATGAACCCCTGTTCGGCGACAACGAGTACACCGCCAACGTCGATCGGGTCATCCCGGCCATGCTCGGATTGTCGGCGTTGATCGGCTCCCGGCGCCCCCCAGCAGGATTGTCCGCCGCGGACCTGGCGGCCTGGAGCTATGAAGGGCACACCCACTACCTGATCATCGACGATGTTGATGCCATCCCCGACACCCCGGCCCTGACCGGCCCCTACGCCGGGCAACGACCCTGGAGCACCCTGATCGAACTGCTCTCCCAAGCAAGCGATCTCGGCTTGCGGGTCATCGTCACCGCACGCGCTACCGGCTCAGCGCACGCATTGATGACCAACCCCCTGCTGCGGCGGCTCAACGACCTACAAGCCACCACCCTGATGCTCTCGGGCAACCCCGCCGACAGCGGCAAAATCCGCGGCCAACGCTTCGCACGCCTACCCGCAGGACGAGCAATCCTACTCACCGACAACGACGAACCCACCTACCTACAACTAGTCAACCCAACATTCAGCCACACCTTGACGCGCTAGGAGAAGAACCCATGTCCCTTCTGAAGTTGAGGACCCCGTAATGGCCAACGCTGTGATACCGATCGTGCGGATTGCTGTGCTGGCCGAGAGTCGGCTGACGGAGATCGCTCTGCCCGCGGACCTACCGCTGCGCGAAATCCTGCCCACCGTACAGCGTTTGGTCGCGCCGACCGACGAGGCCCAGGACAGTGCCGGCGACACCGATCGACTCAGCCTTGCGCCGATCGGTGGCGCACCTTTCAGCCTGGACGCCAGCCTGGACACCGTCGGCGTGGTCGACGGCGACCTCTTGGCCCTGCAGCCGGTGCCTTCCGGTCCCTCGGCGCCCGGCATCGTCGAAGACATCGCGGATGCCGCGGTGATCTTCTCGACCTCTCGGCGCAAGCCTTGGGGGCCGCGGCACATCGGAGCCGGAGCACTCGGGTCTGCTGTCGGATTGGTCTTGGCGGCAACGGGTCTGGCTGTCACCTATCGGGTGGTCACCGGAGCCCCGGCAGGCCTGTTCGCGGCCGGCGCGATCGCTGTACTTGCCGTGCTCGCCGCGTTGATCGCACGCCCACCGTATGACGGAGCGTTGTCCGCAGCCGCGCTGGCGCCGATCGCCGCGGCCCTGGCCTTGGTGGTGCCGGGGCAGTTCGGTCCGGCGCAGGTGACGCTGGGAGCCGCCGGCATTGCTGCGTGGTCGTCGATTCGCGTCATCGGCTCACGCCGTGACCTCGGATTCTTCACGGCGACAACCGTGGTCGGTGCAGGCGTCGCCCTGGCGGCTGCGGTCGAGGCGCTGTGGCCGTTGCCGCTTGGCAGCATCGGCGGTGGCCTGCTCGTGCTGGCCCTGTTGCTCACCGTCTCGGCTCCCCAACTGTCTGCGTTGTGGGCACGGTTGCCGCTGCCGGTCATCCCCGCGCCCGGAGATCCGACCCCGGCAGCTCCGTCACTGCGGGTGCTGGAAGACCTGCCGCGTCGGGTGCAGGCGGGCGAGAGTTACCAAACCGGATTCGTCGCCGGTGGCGTGCTGCTCGGCGCCCTTGGCTCGTTGGCGATTGCCGCTCAACCCGAAACGGTTCCGGTGTGGGGATGGTATGCGGTGGTGGCCAATGCGGTAGCGGCTGCGCTGCGCGCACGGGTGTGGGATTCGGCCGCGAGCAAATCCTGGCTGTTGGCCCAGCCCTACCTGGTGACGGTGGCACTGTTGGTGCTCTACGGCGCAACCGGCCGCTACCTTGCCGCGCTCATCGCGGTAGCGGTGCTCGCCGTGCTGGTATCAGCATGGGTGTTGGCCTCCGCGGTTCCGGCAGTCGCCGATCCGCGCAGCTATTCGTTGCCGGTACGCCGACTGGTCGGTTTCCTTGCCTCGGGTCTGGATGCATCGCTGATACCGGTAATCGCCTACCTGGTAGGCATCTTCGCCTGGGTTCTCGATCGATGAGCCGTACTCGAATCGGATCGACACCGGGGTTCTCCCGGGCGATCCGGCTCGGCGGTGCGGCCGGGGTCCTGGTCGCGACGCTGTGGACGCCCCCGCCGGTCTTGGCGGCAGCGGCACAGGTGTATAAGAGGCAGAACAGCGAGTGCAGCACCACCGAGCTCACCGCCGGCACCGATCTCAAGGATCCCCCTGCCGCGCAACGGCAGATCGATCTGCCCGCGGCGTGGCAGTTCTCCCGCGGCGACGGCCAAACGGTGGCCGTCATCGACACCGGGGTGCGGCCCGGCCCGCGCCTGCCTGCCATCGAGCCCGGTGGCGACTACATCGGTACCACCGACGGCCTCACCGATTGCGACGGGCACGGAACGCTGATCGCCGGGCTTATTGCCGGCCAGCCCGGCGACGACGGTTTCGCCGGCGTCGCGCCCGCGGCACGGCTGCTGTCCTTGCGCGCCACGTCTGCAAAGATCACCCCGGCAACCTCCAACGGTGATCCGGAGTTGGCGCAGGCGGCCTTCACCGTGACGGCCCTGAGCCGGGCAATCGTGCATGCCGCGGATCTTGGTGCGCGGGTGATCACCGTCTCCGCGGTGCACTGCGTGGCCGCGGACCGCAACGTCGACCAGTCCGAACTCGGTGCGGCCATTCGCTATGCGGCGGTCGACAAGGACGCCGTTGTGATCGCCGCCGCCGGCGACAGTGGCGCCGCCGGGTCGGCCGGCAGTGGAACCGGTTGCCAGTCCAACCCGTTGACCGATCTGAGCCGACCCGACGACCCGCGCAGCTGGGGGACCGTGGCATCGGTGTCGATCCCGTCGTCCTGGCAACCCTATGTGCTGTCGGTGGCATCGCTGGCACCTGGCGGCCAGCCCTCGAAATTCACGACAGCCGGACCATGGGTCGGTGTCGCCGCGCCCGGAGAGAACATCGTGTCGGTGAGCAACCGCGACGACGGTGGCCTGGCCAACGCGCTACTCGGAGGCAGGCAGAAACTGGTGCCGCTCAGCGGGACCGGTTACGCGTCCGGCTATGTGGCCGGCGTCGCGGCGCTAGTCCGGAGCCGGTATCCCGAACTGAGCGCGGCACAGGTGATCCGCCGACTCACCGCCACCGCGCACAACACGGCCCGCGCACCGTCCAACCTTCTCGGCGCCGGAGCCGTTGACCCGGTGGCCGCATTGACCTGGCAGCTGCCCGCCGGACCGGTCCCCAACGCGGAGCCGGTCAAACGGGCGGCCCTGCCGCCGCAACCGGCACCGAAGAACTACACCCCGCAGCTCGTCGCCTTCGGCGGCGCAGCCGCGCTGGGATTGATCGTGGGCGCCGCCGCAATCGGGGCGCGCCGTAGAAAGGAGACCACCCCGTGAGTACCCACCGATCATCCTGGCCCGGTACCGGCCGAATCGCCCTGGTGCTCTTCGCTGCCGTGGCCGCGACTGCCGCCTACCCCTGGCACTCGACCCGCGAGCGTTGGGTGCTGGCCATCGGCGTCGCCGTTGTCGCCGCCTTGTTGGTGCGCTGGCGTGGGTTACCCCTGACCACGCTGCTGCGGCGCCGGGTGGCACTCAACCGCGGCAGGCACGGAGAACGCCGGATCCGTAGAACCGTCACCGATCCCCGGGTCACCGCGCTGCTGAGTATCGCGGCACCGCACGACGACACCGATGCGCTTCCACTGCCGCTGATAGCCCGCTATCTGGACCGCTACGGTTTGCGAGCCGACACGATCCGGGTCACCAGCCGCGACGTCGGGGACCATGGCGGCGTGCGGGAACGGGCCACGTGGATCGGGCTGACCTTCTCAGCCGTCGACAATCTCGCTGCGCTGCAGGCCCGTTCCCCGGACATCCCGTTGGACAAGACCGCTGCGATTGTGGCCCGCCGACTCGCCGATCACCTCCGCGAATCCGGTTGGGCGGCCAGCGCCGTCGAGCCCGGCGACATCCCGCGGCTGGATGCCGCAGGCTCCCGCGAGACCTGGCACGGGATCGTGCAGGAAAGCGGCGACCACCTTGCCGCATACCGGCTTACACCCGGACACGACTTGCCGGACCTGCTGGCGAAGGTCTGGTCTTACCCGGCACCGGAAACCTGGACGGCCCTGGAGGTCGCCGGCTCCGGCGACGATCAGACCCTGGCCTTCGCAGCCGCATTCCGCACCGGCGCCCAGCCCGTTGGTCTACCGTTACGCGGTCTGAGCCCGCAGCCGGGCAACCAGCGGGCGTCGCTGGCAGGGCTGCACCCGTCGTCGGCCCAGCGGCTCGACGGCCACGCCGTCGTGGCCCCCGACTGGCTGAGTCGGCTGCGGTGGCCCAGCAGCACCGTGCGGCGATCGCTGGTTGACTCCGGCTTGGGCTAAACAGCATTCGGTCTTGACGGACTCAGCCGGCTTGAGCCAATAGGCGATTGCGTGCGTCGATAGCTGCCTGGGTGGCGGGCACCAACAGGTCCCCGCCGGCACCTACCGTGCCCTGGGCATAGCTGACGTGCGGGCGCTGATCACGCTCATACTGGGTGAACGCTGCTTCCAGGTCCTTGGCGTTCTCGGACAATGCCTTTGCCAGCAGCCATGTTCCGGTGATGGCCAGGCTGGTACCCCGCCCGGATAGTGGGGATGCGCAATGAGCGGAGTCGCCGACGAGCACGACCCGTCCCCGATGCCACGACGGCATGTGGATCTGGCTCATGGAGTCGAAGTACAGCTCCGGGTCGCGGCATGCCGCGTCGAGCAGCTCGGGCACCCGCCACCGGTCGTGTCCGGCGAACTCCTCAGTGAGAATGCGCTTTTGCGCATCAAGGTCCTGGTAGTCGTAATCGATCCAGGATGAGCGGAAGCTCAGCACCGCCAGCGCCACATCGCGATAGGTGACGATCCCGGCCATGCGCCCCGGGAAGTTGTAGATCGGGTTGGGAGCACCGTCGACGTGGTAGTCCGGCAAGTTCGCTAAGGCGGTGTAGAAGCCGAGATGACGCAGGTATTGGCGCTCGGGGCCGAAAATGAGCCTGCGGGTGGCAGAGTGCAGACCATCGGCACCGACGACGAGGTCGTAGCGGCCCCGCTCGCCAGAAGCAAACCGCACGTGGACGCCGCGACCGTCATCGCGGAGTTCGGCGATGGACTCGCCGAATGTCAAGGCGACGGACGGCCCGAGGGCCTTGCGGAGCACATGCGCGAGGTCTTCTCGAGCGATTTCGGTGTCGTCGGGCGAATCGTTGATGTCCTCGACCGGTAGATCGGCCACCCGGTCGCCGTTGTCGTCGACGAAGCAACTGCGCGCCGTCATGTCGACCTGTAGTGCCCGGATCTCATCGAGAACGCCCATCTGCCGGGCCACGGCCAGCGAGTCACCGCGAATATCAATCGGTGATCCGTTGACCCGAAGGTGTTGTGCGCGTTCGACGATGGTGACGTCATGACCGGCATTGCCCAGATTGATACCCGCGGATAGCCCGGCCATACCCGCGCCGGAAACCAGAATTCGCATCAGCTCGCCCCTTTGAGATAAGATCCATGGTGTATCTAACGAACAGTAGCGATCAAATTTAGGAAACGCAATGTCTCTTACTTCTGGCGCTGCTCCGCAGCGCCGCCGCGGTCCCGCGCTAGAGAACGCGCTGCTGGCTGCGGCCTGGGACGAACTGAATGAGCGCGGCTACGACGACTTCACCGTCGACGGCGTCGCCGCCCGGGCCGGCACCAGCCGTGCGGTGCTGTACCGACGCTGGCCCGGCAAGCCGGAACTGGTGCATGCCGCGTTGATCGCTGCAGTCAAGAAGGATCCAATCACCGTGCCGGACACCGGCAGTCTGCGCGGCGACGTGATCAATCTCCTGCGGCAGGCCAACAGTCAACGTGGCCACCTCGCCGTCACCGTCATCACCCGGCTCGGCGGTTTCTACCGCGACACCGGCACCAAAATCGCTGATCTGCGCGACGCGCTTGAGGGTGAGCGTGGCGCGTCCATGGAGGAACTCATCGCGCGCGCTGTCGCCCGCGGGGAGATCCGGCCCGACCAGATCAGTGGCCGAGTTGCCCAGTTACCCGTCGACCTGCTGCGTCACGACGTGTTGTTCACGCTGGCGCCCCTGACCAATGAAGCCATCGACGAGATTGTGGACGCGGTGTTTTTACCCCTGGTCTGGCTCGGTGCAGACGCCAAGATCTAGATCAGTGCGGCGATTAGTCCGATTGCAGGGCGATGCGCAGCGCGTCGATCTGATCGAGTTCGGCTTGCCCGGCCTGCACGTGGACCGCATGCAGAGCGCCATTCCAGGCGAACGGCGGTTGGTAGTCATCGGCCACCGGTAGGCCGCGGTCGTAGCCGAGGGTGAGGTGCGTGCCCCCGTGCTGCCAGATGAACGGAAGCGCGTGTTCGGTCTTCGTGGTTGCGACAACGGTGTCGTCGACGACGGCGTCGACGACGACGTCCCCGGACGCCAGGCGCAGCACGCAGCCGATGAGGTGGCGCCCCGTGGGCAAGCGCTCCGAGGATCGCAGGTGCAGCGGTCCGCTGGGCAGTGCCACGGCGATGTTGAGGCTGCCGTCGATGACGTAGGCGGCCAGCCCTCCGTTGCGGTCACCGATGGCGAACAACACCCCGCTGGGGGTGTCCTGCTGCGGCACATCCACATCGGCGAGGATGTGACCTCCACCGGCCAGCATCGGCAGCGCCTCGTCGAGCACGGGACCGGCTTGCGGATAAAGAGTGACCTTCAGGCCAACCGGATACGGCGGCTGTGCCGCGGCAGCCAGTCGTCCGATCAGCGAGTCAAGCAGCGGCAAAACATTGTTGGCAGCCGCCTCCTTTGCCCACTGCTCCTGAAGCTGCTCGACGACGTCGGGGTGTTGCTCTGCGAGATCGTCCGCCTCCGAGAAATCCTCGTCGAGGCGGAACAACGACCACCGGTCGGTCTCGAAATCGCGGCTCCCGGTGAGCAGCACATCCTCGTCCATAACACCGACCGGAACGTGGTCGGTGGTGGCCTTCCAGCCGTCGGCGAAGATCGCCCGCGAGCCCATCATTTCGAAGTACTGCAGCGAACGCGGGTTAGGTGCCGCGGGATCGGTGAACGACGGCAGCAGGCTGGCCCCCTGAACGGGCTGTTGGGCAATGCCGTCGACCGAGTCCGGGACGGTCACGCCGCACGCATCGAGCACGGTCGGAAGGACGTCGATCGCATGGGCGAACTGACCACGAACGCCACCGCCCTCACGAATTCTCTTGGGCCAGTGCGCGATGAACGGCACCCGGGTGCCGCCCAGCCAGGTGTAGCGCTTCCACAACCGAAATGGCGTATTCCCGGCCCACGCCCAGCCCCACGCATAGTGCGGATAGGTGCGCGGCCCGCCCCACTCGTCGAGCTGCGCGAGGTTCTCGGCGAGATCATCACGTACCCGATGGGTGAACCGGTGCTCATTGACGGTTCCGGACACGCCGCCCTCGGCGCTGGCGCCGTTGTCCGACATCAACAGAATCAACGTATTGTCGAGCACCCCAATGCGCTCGAGGGTGTCGACCAGCCGACCGATCTGTGCATCGGTGTGGCTGAGGAACCCGGCATAAACCTCGTGCATGCGGGCGTACAGCCGACGCTCGTCCGCGCTGAGGTCATCCCAGGACGGAACCCAGGGTGGCCGGGGAGTCAGGGTCGTGGTGGCCGGGACAACGCCGGACTTCACCTGCCGAGCGAACAGGTTGTCGCGCCAGCGATCCCAGCCGATGTCGAACTTGCCGGCGTAAGCGTCCGCCCATGAGCGTTCCACGTGGTGCGGCGAGTGCATCGCCCCCGGGGTGAAGTAGAGGAAGAACGGCTTGCCGGGGGCGCTGGCCTGCTGGCTGAGCACCATCCGGATCGCTTCGTCGGCAAGGTCTTCGGTGAGGTGGTAGCCCTCGTCGGGCCGAGCGGGTGCTTCGACGAACGAATTGTCGCGAACCAGCTCCGGCGCCCATTGATTGGCGTCGCCCCGCAGAAAGCCGTAGTAGCGTTCGAACCCCAACCCGAGTGGCCATTGGTCGTAGGGCCCGGCCCCACCACGCTCGCCGCGCGGCACCAGATGCCATTTGCCCGTCGCCAGTGTGCTCCAGCCCGCGTCCCGCAGGATTCGGGGCAGCGTGGCCGCCGAGCGGGGAATGTGTGCGGTGTAGCCCGGATGCGTGGTGGGCAGATCGGCGAGGAACCCCATCCCGACTGCATGGTGGTTGCGGCCGGTCAGCAGCGCCGCCCGGGTCGGGGAGCACAGGGCGGTCACGTGAAACCGGTTGTAGCGCAGTCCTCCGGCCGCCAAGCGATCGATGGTCGGCGTCGAGATATCCGAGCCGTAGCAGCCGAACTGAGCGAACCCGAGGTCGTCGAGCAGGATCACCACGACATTGGGCGCGTCCTGTGGGGGGCGCTGGGGCTGGCTCATCTCGGTGTCGCCTTTCGCTATGACCTGCATGTAGTCAAGTGACTACTTCTGTTGGGAACACTATTGAGCGCTGCTGCGGATCGCAAGGTGCAGAGGGAAATTCGTCGGGACAAGGGTGATCGCGGCCCCGCTGGAGCGGTCTAGCTGGCCACTGTTTGTCCGGTTGCGGGTAGGGCGCCGGCCTGGCGGTCCGAGCGGTAGGCGGGATCGAGGCGGCGGACTGTGGCGACGAGCAGCAGTGCGATGATGGGCGCGATCACGCCGTACAGCGCTGGCACAGTACCGATTTCGGGGCTGTCGAGAAGCTGCGGACTCAGGGAGATCGCGGTGGCCACCATTGCGTTGTGCATCCCAATTTCAAGGCTGATGGCGATCGCCTGCCGCGGAGCGAGTTTCATCCACCGAGGCACGAGATAGCCGACGGTCAAGCTGACGGTGGCGAAGGACACGACGGCACCGGTGAGTGCGCCGAGGTTGTTCTCCAGTGTCGTTCGTCCGCCGACGATCGCCGCGATGGAGATCGCGACCAGCAGCGTGGCCGCGGCGACCCGGACCGGCCGCTTCAAGCGACGAGCGAGGTCGGGGAAGCGTTCGCGAATGGCGACACCGATTGCGGTGGGAATAAGGACCAGTCCGACCACTGCGACGAACTTGTCCAGCTGCAGCGGGACGCTCCTTCCCTCGCCGGTGAACCAGCTGATTGAAAATGCCAGGATCGCTGGTAGGGAGGCGATCGAGATCACGGCGTTGATCGCGGTCAGTGTGAGATTGAGGGCAAGGTCGCCATTGACCAAGTGGCTGAAGACATTGGCCAGCAGGCCGCCGGGGACGGCGGATATGAGCATGAGCCCCACCGCGAGCTTCGGGGGGAGGTCGAACGCTTCGGCAATCAACAGGCAGAAGGTCGGCAGGACTATCGCCTGGCAGATCAGGGCGACCGCGAGCGGGCGCTTCAGTGCGGCGGCCCGCCGGAAGTCGGCGACGGTGAGCGTCATTCCCAGCGCGAGCATGGCCGTCACTACGACCAAGGGGTAAAACCGGTTATCCATGATGCTCCGCGGTGTTCGTGCGCAGATGCCTTGACGTTTGGGCGGCCCCGGGCGTCGGCGCGATGATGCAGTGACTGCTCAGCTTGCCGTAATCGGTCGCATTCTGGCCCGAAGATCCAGACGCCTGCAGGGCACGATGTGGCGCGCAAGCGATACGTTGAGCAAACGGATACTCCAGCTGTCCCTGGCTCTTCGGCGTCGATGTGCGTTGCCTTGACTTGCCCGCCACGCCCGCCACACTGATCGGCTCCGCAGCCGGCATGCCCTGATGATTTATGGCCGCTGAGACCGCGCGTTGTGTCGGGAAAGTCCGCCTTGGAGCTCGTGTAATCCACAGCGCCCCAAGGGAAGCCCAGGAAGCGCTGAGGGAATCTTCCGCATTGCGGGCCCGGCATGGCTGCGCTGACCTGCCTGCCGCGCATCGTCTCGCCGGCCCAGAGCGTGGGCTCCAGAATGGCGATGGCCACGGCGGGCGGGCGCTGCCGTCCCGGCGATGCAGGCCATCGGCTGGCTACACCGGCCCAACCTGGTGAACAGGCTGGAATCTTTTTGAGCCGAATCGGCCGCCGCAACGCTTAGGTGCGTTCCGCCCCGTTGAGTACCGGCGTTTCCGAAGCGCCCGCGTAGACTCGCCGGGCGAACCTTTATCAGAAACAGTGAGGTGGGGCAATCGATGAGCGGCCATTCCAAGTGGGCGACCACGAAGCATAAGAAGGCTGTCATTGACGCTCGTCGTGGCAAGAATTTTGCTCGGTTGATCAAGAATATTGAGGTTGCCGCGGGCCTTGCCCCCATGTAGTGGACACGGGATTTGTGGTTAAGCAGCTTCGGGCAGCGTAGCCGGTGTCAGGGTCCTTTCGTAGGTGGCAGGGCTGGATTGACGGCAGTGGGAGTGCCGTCGTTTGGTGTTGTAGCGGGCCAGCCATCGGAAGACCTCCCGGCGGCAGGTCGCCGCGTCCGGCCAGCAGGCACGGTCCTGCAGGATCTCGCGTTTGAGGGCGGCGTTGAACGATTCGGCCAGGGCGTTGTCGGCGCTCGTTCCCACCGCTCCCATCGACTGGATGACCCCATACTCGCGGCAGAGGGACACGAAATCCCTTGAGGTGTACTGACTTCCGTGGTCCGAGTGGAACACTGCACCGGCCAACGTGCCGCGTAGCGCGGCAGCGGCGTTGAGGGCGTCGGTGACCAGTTCGGTGCGCATGTGATCGGCGATCGCCCACCCCGCTACCCGCCGCGAGCAGCAGTCGATCACCGTGGCCAGGTACAGGTTGCCGCCGGTGGCCAGTGGCAGGTAGGTGATGTCGCCGACATAACGGGTGTTGATCTGCGCGGCGGTGAAATCCCGCTTCAGCAGATCAGGGACTTTCTGGCTGGCCGGATCCGCCGCGGTGGTCTTGACCCGCCGCCGGCGCCGATAACCGACGATCCCGGCGCCGCGCATCACTCGAGCGACCCGCTTGTGGTTGACCCGCTCACCGTCGGGCGCACCATCGTTGAGCTCGGCGGTGATCCCCGGCTCCCCGTAGGGGTTGTCCTCGCCGTTCACCACCCGGATACGGGCGGCCAGCGCCTCATCAGCGGCGGCCTTCGCGGCGCGGGAATCGGCGCCGGCGAGCCAGGCGTAGAACGATGAACGCGCGACCTCCACGACCGCGCAGAGCCACTTCACCTCGAAGGCGTGTAGGTGGTCGGCGACGAACTGGAAGCGGCTCACCAGTTCGTCTCCCCGGCGAAATATTTGGCTGCCGACCGTAGAATGTCCCGCTCGGTGGATAGCCGAGCCTCGGTGGCGCGCAGCGTCTTGTTCTCGGCGCGCAGCCGCACCAGTTCCTGCTCCGGGCTCTCGGCCCCTGGCGCAAGCTCGGTCTCTACGCTGCCGCGGCGGTGCCGAATCGCCACGCCGGCCGACTTGCACCACGCTGAGAGCGTGGCTTCGCTGACACCGAGCTCGGCAGCGATCTGCGTAATCGTCGCACCCTCGGTATCCCGGTACAGCGCGACCGCGTCACGCTTGAACTCATCGGGGTAATTTTTCCTTGCCATCGGGTTGGATCATCTCGCTTCCCCCAGGACATTCCTGGGATTGAGCGTGTCCAACACACGGGGTCAAGTCCCTCGGTCGTATCGGCCTGTGCCGAGGCCTACCGCAATCAGATGCGCGAACTGGCCCGGCTCGGCGAGCTCGACGTGTGGTACGCGCAATCGGTCATCGACTCTGAATTGCTCGCCGCTGTAGAACCGGTCTACGCCAAGGCGATCCGGCGTACCGCGGTCGGTGCCCTCTCCCGCGGGCGGCAGCAGGCCGTCGACAAACTCACCCGCTCGCACCACGGCCGCCGGCACCTGATCAGCGATCCGCCCCTGATCGTTCCGGCCGGTGACTTGGTCAGTGACGTCGTGGCGCAGCTCTACAACAAGTACATGCGGAAGCTGATCAAGGACTACGTTTCCAGCCTTCCCGACGATCGGCGGGTGCTCGCACGGCGGTACCGCTACGTAGAAGTGGCCCGCAAGGTGGTCGGTGTGGGCAGCGTCGGAACCCGAACCTGGATCGTGCTGTTGGAGGGCGTCGGCACCGGAGACCCGTTGCTCATGCAGGTCAAGGAGGCACGGCCCTCGGTGTTGGAACCCCACCTGCAGCGCAGCCGCTACGCCAACGCGGGGGAGCGGGTTGTGGCGGGGCAGCGGCTGATGCAGGCCACCAGCGACATCCTGCTGGGCTGGCTGCACGCTATCGGCCCCGACGGGCACCATGGCGACTACTACGTACGCCAGCTGTGGGACATGAAGGGCTCCGCCGACGTCGAGTCGATGAGTCCTAAGGTGCTTACCGCCTACGCACAAGCGTGTGGGCATGCACTGGCCCGAGCGCATAGCCGTTCTGGCGACCGGGTCGCGATCGCGGCTTATCTCGGCAAGGGGGATAACGCCGACCGGGCGCTGACCCGGTTCGCCTTTGCGTACGCCGAGCAGAACATGCGCGACTACGAGGCGTTGCAGGCGGCGGCGGAGAGCGGGCGTATCACCGCCGCGTGATGCGTGTCGCAGCCCAAGGGCGTCACCGGCCACCACTAGACTGTCGAACAATTGTTCGGTGCTGGAGAGGAATCCGATGCGGGTGATGGGCGTCGACCCCGGGCTGACGCGGTGCGGGCTGTCAGTGGTCGAAGGCGGGCAGGGGCGTCAGGTCACCGCTTTGGATGTCGATGTGGTGCGCACCCCGGCCGACCAGCCGCTGCCGGAGCGGTTGCTGACCATCAGCGACACTGCCGAGCACTGGCTCGACACCCACCACCCCGAGGTCATCGCGATCGAGCGGGTGTTCGCCCAGCAGAACGTCTCCACCGTAATGGGCACCGCGCAGGCCGCCGGGGTGATCGCGCTGCAGGCCGCCCGACGTGGCATCACGGTGCACTTCCACACTCCCAGCGAGGTCAAAGCCGCCGTGACCGGCAACGGTTCGGCCGACAAGGCGCAGGTGACGACGATGATCACCCGAATTCTCGGGCTGCAGCAAAAGCCGACTCCCGCCGACGCGGCGGATGCGCTGGCGCTGGCGATCTGTCACTGCTGGCGGGCCCCGATGATCGCCCGGATGGCCGCAGCCGAGGCGCTGGCCGCCGAGCAGCGGCGTAAGTACACCGCCAAGCTCAAGGCGGCCCGGGCATGATCGCGTCGGTACGTGGCGAGGTGATCGACATCGCGCTGGACCATGCGGTGGTCGAGGCGGCCGGGGTGGGCTACAAACTGATGGCCACGCCGGCGACCTTGTCGACGCTGCGCCGCGGCAGCGAATCCCGCTTGATCACTGCGATGATCGTGCGCGAAGACTCGATGACGCTCTACGGGTTCCCGGATGGTGAGGCGCGGGACCTGTTCCTCACGCTGATCGGGGTCTCGGGTATCGGACCCAAGATCGCCCTGGCCGCCCTGGCGGTCTATGACGCGCCCACCCTGCGCCGGGCGCTCGCCGACGGGGACGTCACCGCATTGACCCGGGTGCCCGGGATCGGCAAGCGCGGTGCCGAGCGGCTGGTGCTGGAGCTGCGCGACAAGATCGGTGCGGTGGCCGCTTCCGATGGCGCTGTGTTCAGCGGTCATGCGGTGCGTGCTCCGGTGATCGAAGCCCTGATCGGGCTCGGCTTTGCTGCCAAGCAGGCCGAAGAGACCACCGACAAGGTACTGGCCGACGCTCCCGACGCGACCACCTCCGACGTGCTGCGCACGGCGCTGAGCCGGCTGGGGAAGACCAAGTGAGCCAATCCGGCGGTTCAGCGAGGTTCGACGCAGGAGAGGCGAAGCTGGGACCGTCGCATGAACCCGGCGAACCCGAAGACCGCGAGGTGTCGCCGGCGCTGACCGTCGGCGAGGGCGACATTGACGCCGGTCTGCGTCCGCGCAGTCTGGCCGAGTTCATCGGCCAGCCCCGGGTGCGCGAGCAACTGCAACTGGTGATCGAGGGCGCCAAGAACCGCGGCGGCACACCCGATCACATCTTGCTGTCCGGCCCGCCGGGGCTGGGAAAAACGTCACTGGCGATGATCATCGCCAGTGAATTGGGTAGCTCGTTGCGGCTGACCTCCGGTCCGGCGCTGGAGCGTGCCGGTGATCTGGCCGCGATGCTGTCGAACCTGGTTGAGCATGACGTGCTGTTCATCGACGAGATCCACCGCATCGCCCGGCCGGCCGAGGAGATGCTCTACCTGGCGATGGAGGATTTCCGCGTCGACGTCGTCGTCGGGAAGGGGCCCGGTGCCACCTCTATTCCGCTGGAAGTGGCTCCGTTCACCCTGGTCGGTGCCACGACCAGATCAGGTGCGCTGACCGGCCCGCTGCGCGACCGGTTCGGGTTCACCGCCCACATGGACTTCTACGAACCGGCCGAGCTGCAGCGGGTGCTGGCCCGCTCGGCGAAGATCCTCGGGATCGAACTGGGCGCCGAGGCGGCGGCGGAGGTCGCGCGGCGCTCCCGTGGCACGCCCCGGATCGCCAACCGGCTGTTGCGCCGGGTGCGGGACTATGCCGAGGTGCGTGCCGACGGAGTGATCACCCGCGACGTCGCCAAAGCCGCACTGGCGGTCTACGACGTCGACGAGCTGGGCCTGGACCGGCTGGACCGCGCGGTGCTCTCGGCGCTGACCCGAAGCTTCGGCGGCGGGCCGGTAGGGGTCTCCACCCTGGCGGTTGCGGTAGGCGAGGAAGCTGCCACCGTCGAAGAGGTCTGCGAGCCGTTCCTGGTGCGCGCCGGAATGGTCGCCCGCACCCCCCGTGGCCGCGTTGCGACCCCGGCGGCGTGGACGCATCTGGGCATGGTGCCCCCAGCTGGCGCAGGCGGGCTGGGGCAACAGGGGCTGTTCGAGTAGGCAGACAGAGTTGTGAATGAGCGACGGCGCTTTGGACCGCCGCTCGGTAGGCTTTCGTCGCATGACGGAGGAGATGCGTGATTTTCGCAGCGAGATGCGTGATTTTCGTCAAGCGACTACCACCAGCTTCAACGCTATGCGAGAGGACCTAGTGGACATGCGAGAGGACCTGGCGGATCTGCGGCGCCACGTCGACGACGGATTCACTGGGATCGGGACACGCCTGGACACCACCGCAGCCGGCCTGGCGCACATTACAAAGTTGCTGACCAGTCTGATTGCCGAGAGCGAGACCGACTGAACCGTTCGGGCTAGAGTCTCGCCAGCTCGCCAGCCAGCACGTCCAGGCCCTCGGCCAGCAGCTCGTCGCTGATGGTCAGCGGCGGCAATAGCCGCACCACGTTGCCGAACGTCCCGCAGGTCAACACGATCACACCCGCCCGATGACACGCCGTCGCCAGGGCTGCGGTCAGGGCGGGGTCCGGCTCGCTCGTGTCGGGCTGTACCAGCTCGACGGCGATCATGGCGCCGCGGCCGCGGACATCGCCGATCCGGTTGTCGTCGGCCTGCAACCGGCCCAGCCGTTCGAAGATCAATCGCTCCATCTGGCGGGCCCGGCCCACCAGGTCGTCAGCCTCGACGGCGGCCAACGCCCCCAGCGCCGCCGCACAGGCCACCGGGTTGCCGCCGAACGTGCCACCCAGGCCGCTGACGTGCGGGGCGTCCATGATGTCGGCGCGGCCGGTGACGGCCGCCAGCGGCAACCCGCCACCGATTCCCTTGGCGGTGCAGATCAGGTCGGGCGCTATCCCGGCCGGGCCTTCATGGTCACAGGCGAACATCGCCCCGGTGCGGGCGAAACCGGACTGCACCTCATCGGCGATGAAGACGACATCGTTGTCGCGGCACCACGCCAGCAGCGCCGGCAGAAATCCCGGCGCCGGGACGATGAACCCGCCCTCGCCTTGGATCGGTTCGATGACCAGCGCGGCCAGATTGTGGGCACCGATCTGGCTCTCCAGGATGCCGATGGCCCGGTCGGCGGCTCGTTCCCCGTCGTTGCCCAGCTCCTTGTCGATCAGGCTGTCGCGGTAGGGATAGGACGCCGGCGCGCGGTAGATATCGGGCGCGAACGGGCCGAATCCGCTCTTGTACGGCATCGACTTGGCCGTCAGCGCCATCGTCAGGTTGGTGCGGCCGTGGTAGCCGTGGTCGAACGCCGCCACCGCGGTCTTGCGGGTGTAGGACCGGGCGATCTTGACGGCGTTCTCTAGGGCTTCGGCGCCGGAGTTGAGCAGCACCGATCGCTTTTCGAACTGGCCTGGAGTGATCCGGTTCAGTGCTTCGGCGACGGCCACATATCCCTCGTAGGGCGTCACCATAAAACAGGTGTGGGTGAACTCCGCGACCTGCTGCTCTACCGCGTCCACCACCCGGGGCGCTGCGTTTCCCACCGTGGTCACCGCGATCCCCGAGCCCAGGTCGATGAGCCGGTTACCGTCGACGTCTTCGACGATGCCACCGCCGGCCCGAGCCGCGTACACCGGCAGCGTGCTGCTCACCCCGCGTGCCACGGCCATCGCGCGGCGGCGCGCCAGCTGAACCGAGCCAGGTCCGGGGATCTCGGTGGCCAGGTGACGGCTCTGCAGCGGCGGCGGCACGGACATGGGGCGGGCCTCCTTAGCGGTCTTTGCCGCGGATCAGATCTGGCCGAGTGGCCGGCACGCGTTGCCGAAGGGCTGCCAGTATTCGCCGGGCGGGCAGTCCAGCGGGGTCGGGCCCTGTCCGAGCGGCATGCAGGTGTTGGTGCTGGGCTCCCAGTACTGACCGCCCGGGCAGGCGAGCGGGGTCGGGCCCTGTCCGAGCGGCATGCAGGTGTTGGTGCTGGGCTCCCAGTACTGACCGCCCGGGCAGGCCAGCGGCTCTGCCGATCCGATGGCGGGCATAGCGATCGCTCCCACTGCCAGGGGAGCCGCTGCCAAGGCAACGGCGGTCGCCAGACCACACGCGAAGTTCCTCATCGGCCAACCTTCCCTCGAGAATTCTGACCCCCCGTCACCGACAGCCTAGGGGGTGGACGGCGGTACCGATGCACGGTCGCCGGACACAGTGGCACACTGTTGTCATCACAGTGGCCCGCCACACCTCAGGTGGTCCGGTGCCAAAGAATCATTCGAACAAGTCGAAAGATCGGTTGTCGTCATGGAAAACATGGTTGCCTTCCTGCCGCTGCTCCTCGTCATGGGCGCCTTCATGTTCTTCGCCTCGCGGCGGCAGAAGCGCGCGATGCAGGCCACCATCGACCTGCACGAATCGCTGCGGGTGGGCGACCGGGTGCACACGACATCCGGGCTGCAGGGCACGATCACCCGCATCACCGACGACGACGTCGACTTGGAGATCTCGCAGGGTGTGGTGACCACCTGGTTGAAGCTGGCGGTGCGGGACAAGATCGAGCCCGAGGAGCTGACGGCCGAGGCGGCAGTCGAAGAGGCCGTCGAAGGCGCCTAGCGGCGATCGCGCGAGCGGCGGAGCCGGGCGAAGCGGGTCGTCGCCATCGACTCAGCGGCTCGCCGCCATCAGGCTAGCCAGCTGACACGCCCCGACGCGCGGAACGCCCGCCCAACGATCATCCCGGCCAGCCGGGCACGTACCCTTTTGCGGGTGCAGTGGTACTGATCGCTGCGGGCGGTCCGCGCATCGGCCAGCCCCGACGATCATGAGAGCGCATTGCGCAATGAGCGAAGGAGACTCAACAACGTGGCATCGCCTTCGGCGCCGGTGCACCCTGCCCGCAACCTGGCGGTGTTCCTGGCATTGCTCATCGGCGTCTACCTGCTGGTATTCCTGACCGGAAACAAGCTCGCCGAACCCAAACTCGGTATCGACCTGCAGGGCGGCACTCGTGTGACGCTCACCGCGCGCACCCCGGACGGCTCCAAGCCGACCCGTGACGCGCTCAACCAGGCGCAACAGATCATCAGCGCCCGGGTCAACGGACTCGGTGTGTCGGGCTCTGAGGTCATCATCGACGGCGACAACCTGGTCATCACGGTGCCGGGCAGCGACGGCAATGAGGCCCGCACCCTCGGCCAGACCGCTCGGCTCTACATCCGGCCGGTAATCAACGGTGTCTCGGTGCAGGAGGCTCAGGCAGCTGGCCGGATGCCCGGTCTCGGCGGTGGCGGCATGCCCGGCGTCCCGGGCTTGCCGCCCGGCGCCGGTGGTGGTGCGCCCGGTCTGCCTCCGGGCCTCGGCGGTGGCGGTGTTCCTGGCTTGCCTCCGGGCCTCGGTGGTGGCGGTGTTCCTGGTCTGCCTCCGGGCCTCGGTGGTGGCGGGCCGGGCTCGTTCGGGGGTAACGGGAACGGCGTGCCCCTTCCGCAGCAGCCGCTGACTCCGCCGGCCCAGCCGCGGCCACCTCGGCCAGCCCCGGCCCCGAAAACACCAGCGAGACGGCCACTCCCGGCGCCTCGACCGTTCCGGCGCCGAGTGCACCGGGATCGCCCGCCGAGTTGCCGGCTAACCCGGGCGCGCAGATGCCTGCCTTGCCGGGCCTTCCCGGACTGCCCGGTATGCCGGGCCTGCCCGGCCAGGGTGATCAGGCCCAGGGACTGGCGGCCCGTATCGCCGCCGAGAAGCGCTTGCGGCAGAGCGACAACAAGGTGGTTCAGGCGCTGGCCCTGCAGATCCAGGCCGGACGGTGCGACAAGGAAGACATCCTTGCCGGCAACGACGACCCCGACCTACCGTTGGTGACCTGCTCGCAGGACCACCAGACCGCGTACCTGCTCGCTCCGTCGATCATCAGCGGTGACCAGATCGCCGACGCCAGCTCGGGCATGGACCAGCGCAGCGGCGCCAACATCGTCCAGGTGCAGTTCAAGAGCGGCGCCGCTGACGTCTGGGCCGACTACACGGCCACCCACATCGGCACGCAGACCGCGTTCACGCTGGACTCGCAGGTGGTCAGTGCCCCGCAGATCCAGGAAGCCATCCCCGGTGGCCGCACCCAGATCACCGGTGGCTCACCGGGATTCACCCCGGAGGCCGCGCGCCAGCTGGCCAACGTCTTGAAGTACGGATCGCTGCCGCTGTCGTTTGAGGCCTCGGAAGCCGAAACCGTCTCGGCCACACTGGGAATGACCTCGCTGAAGGCGGGTCTGATCGCCGGTGCGATCGGCCTGGCCCTGGTGCTGGTCTACTCGCTGATCTACTACCGCGTACTCGGCGTGCTGACCGCGCTGTCACTGGTGGTGGCCGGAGCCATGGTGTACGCGATCCTGGTGTTGCTGGGCCGATACATCAACTACACGCTCGACCTGGCCGGTATCGCCGGCCTGATCATCGGTATCGGCACCACCGCAGACTCGTTCGTGGTGTTCTTCGAACGCATCAAGGACGAGATCCGGGAAGGCCGCTCGTTCCGCTCGGCGGTGCCACGCGGGTGGACGCGGGCCCGCAAGACGATTGTGTCCGGCAACGCGGTCACCTTCCTTGCGGCGGCGGTGCTCTACTTCCTGGCGGTCGGCCAGGTGAAGGGCTTCGCGTTCACCCTGGGGCTGACCACGATCCTCGACCTGGTGGTGGTGTTCCTGGTGACCTGGCCACTGGTCTACCTGGCGTCCAAGTCGCCGACGCTGGCCAAGCCGTCTTACAACGGCCTCGGCGCGGTTCAGCAGGTCGCACGGGAGCGGCGGGCGGTCGCCAAATCGGGAGGCGCAACGGGCGGCAAGTCCGGAACCAAAGCGCGCACGCGGGTAACCGCCCAGTCGACGGAACAGGGATAGCCAGATGGCCAAACCGAGCACCAGTAGTGGCACGAAGCGCGCGACGAAATCCGCGAAAAACGACGCCGCAGCCGTCGAGGTCACCAAGAGCCGGACCGCTGTAGATGAGGCCGCCCGCAAGAAGGCAACCTCCATCAAGGCGCCGAAGCACAGTTTCCTGTCGCGGCTCTACACCGGTACCGGCGCGTTCGAGGTTATCGGTAAGCGGCGGATGTGGTACGCGATCAGCGGCGCAATGGTCGCGATCGCGATCGTCAGCATCCTGGTCCGTGGCTTCACCTTCGGCATCGACTTCGCCGGCGGCACCAAGGTCTCGTTCCCGCGCGGCGACACCACCGTCACCCAGGTCGAAGAGGTGTTCCGCAAGAGCATCGGCAACAGTCCCGAGTCGGTTGTCGTGGTCGGCAACGGCAACTCGGCGACGGTGCAGATTCGGGCCGAGACGCTTACCAACGAGCAAACCGAGAAGCTCCGCGACGACCTCTTCGACGCCTTCCAGCCTGTCGGCCCCAACGGTGAGGCGAGCAAGCAGGCGATCAGTGACTCTGCGGTGTCGGAGACCTGGGGTGGGCAGATCACCAAAAAAGCCGTGATCGCCCTGGTGGTGTTCCTGCTGTTGGCGTCGCTGTACATCACCGTGCGCTACGAGTGGTTCATGACCATCTCGGCGATGATCTCGATGGTCTTCGATATTCTCGTGACCGCCGGGGTGTATTCGCTGGTCGGATTCGAGGTCACGCCGGCCACCGTCATCGGCCTGTTGACCATCCTCGGGTTCTCCATCTACGACACGGTCATCGTGTTCGACAAGGTCGAAGAGAACACCAGCGGCTTCGAGCACAAAACCCGCTACACCTATGCCGAACAAGCCAACCTGGCCATCAACCAGACCTTTATGCGGTCGATCAACACCAGCCTGATCTCGGCGTTGCCGATCATCTCGCTGATGGTGGTCGCCGTATGGCTGCTGGGTGTGGGAACGCTGCAGGACCTCGCGCTGGTGCAGTTGGTCGGTGTTGTCGTCGGCACCTATTCGTCGATCTACCTGGCCACACCGCTACTGGTCACCCTGCGCGAACGTACCCAGCTGGTGCAGAACCACACCCGCCGGGTGATGCGGCGCCGCAACGCCGCGGCCGGTTCGAAAGCGGCGCCGGCCGGCACCGAAGGCCCGGACGACTCCGAAGACACCGTTGCCGCTGGAGACGAGGGTGCGGTGGCGACGGCGCCGGGCCGTCCGGCGGCCGGCGCAAAGCCGGTCCGCCCCACCAGCCGGCGCAGCCAGGGTCCGACCGGCAAGCCGGGCGCTGGTCGGTAACCGGCGATGGCGGCCCGCTGTCGGCACGCTGCGACGTGGGTGGTGGCGATCGCCACCAGCCTCGGCGTCTGGTCGGTACCGGCGTGCACCAGTGCCACCGTCGATCAGATCGATTACGCCGTCGACGGCGGCCTGATCACCTACAACAGCACCACCGTGGCCGGTGCGGCGTCGGCGGGGCCCCAAGCCTTCTCGCGGACCCTGATCGGTTTCGGCTACCACGGGCCGGGCGGCCAGATCGTGACCGATCACGACTTCGGCAGCATCTCCGTGGTGGGCCGCGCCCCGCTGGTACTGGACTACCAGATCGCCGAGGCGGCGGTGTACTCCGACAACAAACCCATTACTTGTGACGATCTGGTGCTGGCATGGGCGGCCCAGTCCGGCCGCTTCCCGGGTTTCGATGCCGCAAGCCGAGCCGGCTACCTCGATATCGAGAACATCGAGTGCCAGCCCGGTGCCAAGAAGGCCCGGGTGTCGTTCTTTCCCGACCGCAACATCGTCGACTACGAGGAACTGTTCACCGCGACCTCGATGATGCCGTCGCACATCATCAGCGAGAAGCTCGGTGTGAACACCACCGAGGCTGTGCTGGGCAAGCTCGGGCCCGCCGATGAGGTCATCGGCAAGATCGCGCAGGCCTGGAACACCACCTGGCAGCTCGACCGCGGTGCTGACCTGCGGCACTTCCCGTCGTCGGGGCCCTACAAGATCGACGCGGTGCTCGACGGCGGCGCCGTGGTGCTGGTGGCCAACGACCTGTGGTGGGGCGCCAAGCCGGTCACCAAGCGGATCACGGTGTGGCCGCAGACCGCCGACATCGCCGACCGGGTCAACAAGCGCGTCATCGAGGTCGTCGACGTCGCGACCGGATCCGCCGGGTCGCTGATCACCCCGGATGACTACCAGAGCAGCGACAGCCCCTCGGGCGGTATCGAGCAGCTCATCTTCGCTCCGGCCGGCCCGCTGTCGGAGACTCCCGCGCGCCGGGCGGTGGCCCTGTGCACCCCGCGCGACGTCATCGCTCACGACGCGGGCGTGCCGGTGGTCAACTCCCGGCTCAACACCGCCATGGACGACGCCTTCGACCAGGCCGAGAACGTGCCCGAGGCCGAACAGTTCGCTCGGGCAAATCCCGACGCGGCTCGCGACGCGCTGGGCGGTAAACCCCTGACGGTGCGCATCGGCTACCGCGGCCCCAACACCCGGCTGGCCGCGGTGATCGGGGCGATCACCAGCGCGTGCGCCCCCGCGGGCATCACCGTCACCGAGGTGGCCTCCGACACCATCGGCCCACTCGCCCTGCGCGAAGGGCAGATCGACGTGTTGCTCGCCAGCACCGGGGGATCCACCGGCAGCGGGTCGAGCGGATCGTCGGTGGTGGACGCCTACGAGTTGTTCAGTGGCAACGGAAACAACCTGTCCGGTTACCGCAACGACCAGATCGACGGGATCATCTCCGCGCTGGCCGTCACCGCCGACCCGGCCGAGCTGGTCCGGCTGCTGGGGGAGAGCGCCCCGGTGCTGTGGGCCGACATGCCGACGCTGCCGCTGTACCGCCAGCAGCGCACCCTGCTGTCGTCGAAGAAGACCTACGGTGTCGCTGCCAACCCCACCCGGTGGGGCGCGGGCTGGAACATGGACCGCTGGGAGCTGCAACAGTGAACCAGGCCGGGCCTGCGGCAGGCGCCGGTCAGATCATCGCGTCGCTGATCCGCGAGGTGGCCGACTTTCCGGAGCCGGGAATCGCGTTCAAAGACCTGACCCCGGTCTTTGCCGACGCCCGGTATCGACGCACGGGGGTTTCTGCTGGCCGGGGCGGTCGCCGACCGGCTCGGGGTGGGCGCGCTGGCGGTCCGCAAGGGTGGCAAGCTGCCACCACCGGTGCTCTCGGAGCGTTATCAGCTCGAGTACGGAACCGCCGTGCTGGAGATTCCGGCAGACGGAATCGACGTGGCCGGTCGCCGGGTGGTCATCCTGGACGACGTGCTGGCCACCGGCGGTACCCTGGCCGCTACGCGGCGATTGTTGGATAGGGCGGGAGCCGAGGTGGTTGCGGCGGCGGTGGTGCTGGAGCTGGCGGGGCTGGGCGGACGCGCCGCCGTGGCACCGTTGCAGCTGGACAGCCTGCACCTGATTTAGTCGATATTCTCGTGGTCGGAGGTGAGCACAGTGGGCCCTGAACCAGGCTTAGCGCAAGGCTCCGAGCCGGGCTCCGACGCAGCTCGGTACAGCGCCGACGCCAGCCAGCCGGTGGCGGTGTCGGAGGCCATTGCCCAGGACTCGCCCGCCGAGCGCACCGATCTGTTGAAGGTCCCCACCAGCGCCTCCCGGCGGGTGCGGGCCCGGATTGCCCGGCGCATTACCGCCCAACGCGGCGCGCTGAGCCCGGTGCTGGAGCCGCTGGTGGCGGTGCACCGGCAGTACTACCCCAAAGCCAATCTGGCGCTGCTCCAACGCGCCTACGAGGTCGCCGAGCAGCGCCACGCCACGCAGCTGCGCCACTCGGGGGACCCCTACATCACCCACCCGGTGGCCGTTGCCACCATCCTGGCCGAGTTGGGCATGGACACCACCACGTTGGTGGCCGCGCTGCTGCACGACACCGTCGAGGACACCGGATACACGCTGACCGCGTTGGCCGCCGAGTTCGGCGACGAGGTCGCTCACCTGGTCGACGGGGTGACCAAGCTGGACAAGGTGGTGCTGGGCACTGCCGCCGAGGCCGAGACCATCCGCAAAATGGTCATCGCGATGGCGCGTGACCCTCGGGTGCTGGTGATCAAGGTCGCCGACCGGTTGCACAACATGCGCACCATCAGGTTCCTGGCGCCCGAAAAGCAGGCCCGCAAAGCGCGCGAGACGCTGGAAGTTATTGCGCCGCTGGCACATCGCCTCGGAATGGCCACCGTCAAATGGGAGCTCGAGGATCTGTCGTTCGCGATTCTGCACCCCAAGCGCTACGAGGAGATCGTGCGGCTGGTGGCCGACCGCGCGCCATCACGCGACACCTACCTGGCCAAGGTGCGTGCCGAGATCGTCAACACGCTGGCGAAGTCGAAGATCACCGCGACCGTGGAGGGCCGGCCCAAGCACTACTGGTCGATCTACCAGAAGATGATCGTGCGGGGCCGCGACTTCGACGACATCTACGACCTGGTGGGACTGCGGATTCTCTGCGACGAGATCCGGGACTGCTACGCCGCGGTCGGTGTCGTGCACTCGCTGTGGCAGCCGATGGCCGGCCGGTTCAAGGACTACATCGCCCAACCGCGCTACGGGGTCTACCAGTCGCTGCACACTACGGTGATCGGGCCGGAGGGCAAGCCACTGGAGATCCAGATCCGCACCCGGGAGATGCACCGCACCGCCGAATACGGCATCGCCGCGCACTGGCGCTACAAAGAGGCCAAGGGCCGCAACGGTGTTCCGCACCTCAACTCCGCCGCCGAGATCGATGACATGGCCTGGATGCGCCAGCTGCTGGACTGGCAGCGGGAGGCGGCGGACCCCGGTGAATTCCTCGAGTCGCTGCGCTATGACCTGGCGGTCAAAGAGATCTTCGTGTTCACCCCCAAGGGCGACGTGATCACGTTGCCCACCGGCTCCACGCCCGTCGACTTCGCCTACGCCGTGCACACCGAGGTCGGCCACCGCTGTATCGGTGCCCGGGTCAACGGCCGGCTGGTGGCGCTGGAGCGCAAGCTTGAAAACGGGGAAGTGGTCGAGGTTTTCACCTCGAAAGCGCAAAACGCCGGGCCGTCGCGGGACTGGCAACAGTTCGTGGTGTCGCCGCGGGCCAAGGCCAAGATCCGGCAGTGGTTCGCCAAGGAGCGCCGCGAGGAGGCGTTGGAGTCCGGCAAGGACGCGATGGCCCGGGAGGTGCGTCGAGCGGGGTTGCCGCTGCAGCGACTGGTCAACGGCGAATCGATGGCCGCGGTGGCCCGCGAACTGCACTACAGCGATGTGTCCGCGCTCTACACCGCGGTCGGCGAGAACCACATCTCGGCGCACCACGTCGTGCAGCGGCTGGTGGCTCAGCTCGGTGGGGTGGACCAGGCCGAGGATGATCTGGCCGAACGCTCCACCCCGCTGACCATTTCGCGCCGGGAGCGTCACACCGACGACGTCGGTGTGGCGGTTCCCGGCGCCACCGGGGTGCTGACCAAACTGGCCAAGTGCTGCACCCCGGTGCCGGGCGACGAGATCATGGGCTTCGTCACCCGCGGCGGCGGGGTGTCGGTACACCGCACCGACTGCACCAACGCCGACTCTCTGCGCCAGCAGGACGAACGGATCATCGAGGTCAAGTGGGCGCCGTCGCCTTCCTCGGTGTTCCTGGTCGCCATCCAGGTCGAGGCGCTGGATCGGCACCGGCTGCTGTCGGACATCACCAAGGTGCTCGCCGACGAGAAGGTCAACATCTTGTCGGCATCGGTCACTACGTCACGAGACCGGGTGGCGATCAGCCGGTTCACTTTCGAGATGGGCGACCCGAAGCATCTCGGCCACCTGCTCAACGTGGTCCGCAACGTCGAGGGCGTCTACGACGTCTATCGGGTGACCTCGGCGGCATAAGGGCTGCGCCGGGACGCCTGGACGTCACCGCGAGCGTGCACAGTTGCACGCCCGCCTCCGCCCGGCGTGTCGTGTGCAGACGCGCGCTCGCGGCTACCGGCTAGTCGGCCCGCACCGACTTGACGGTCACCTTGGTTGCCGGCGGCCCGTCGTCGCCGCCGCCCTGCACGCCGGCCGCGGCGATCTTGTCCAGGGTGGCCAGGCCGTCGTCCTGGATCTTGCCGAAGACCGTGTACTGCGGCGGCAGCATCGAATCCTTGTAGACCAGGAAGAACTGGCTGCCGTTGGTGCCGGGCCCGGCATTGGCCATCGCCACCGTGCCGCGCGGGTAGATGACCGGCTGCTGGGCCGCGGGATCACCCAAGGTGTACTGGTCGGTGGGGTATTCGTTGTCGAACTCGTAGCCCGGTCCGCCGGTGCCGTCGCCGGCGGGATCCCCGCACTGCAGCACGCTGAGCGTCGGCGATGTGGTCAGCCGGTGGCACTGGGTGCCCGAGAAGAAGTCCTTGGCCCCAAGGCTGATGAAACTATTCACGGTGCAGGGGGATTGGGCGTTGTTGAGCATCAATCCGATGGGACCCTGATCGGTCATCATCGAGACGCTGACCTCGGCCGGATCGGTCGGGACCTTGCCGGACCGGGGCGGCTCGACGGCCTTGGAGGCCGGGCGCGCCTTCGGGTACTGGCAGTCGGCGCCCAGCTGAGGCGATGCGGTGAACTTCGGTAGCTGCCCGGCGCTGCCGGTCGGCGCCCCGGAAGCGTCAGAGGAGTCTGCCGATTCCGAGGTGCTCGAGGCGGACGAGCCGCTCGCGTTGACGTTGCCCGGATCGTTGTCGCGCAGCACCACGAACACCACCCCGGCGATCAGCAATACCGCCGCCACGGCGCCGACGATCATCAGCAGCCGGCGCTGCTTGCGGGCTGCCTCGGCACGCTGCTGCACCTGTTGGTCCAGATTGCGCTTGGCGGCGGCACGCCGCTCTGAGTTCGTGGGCACCGGCGGTAACCTCCTGGCTCGCTGATTGAGTCGGGCCTCAAGTCTGCCAGAGCGCGCCGGCGCCGACCGCGTCACCGCCGGCCGGGCGGGTAATGGGAAACTGGTCGGCGTGTTGGTCACCGGATTCCCCGCTGGGATGCTGGCGTGCAACTGCTATGTGTTGGCGCAGCGGCAGGGCTCGGACGCCATCGTCGTCGACCCCGGGCAGCGCGCGATGGCCCGGCTGCGGCGGGTGCTTGACGAGAACCGGCTGACGCCGTCGGCGGTACTGCTCACGCACGGCCACATCGACCACATCTGGTCGGCGCAGAAGGTCTCCGACACCTACGGCTGCCCCACCTACATTCACCCCGAGGACCGCTTCATGCTCACCGACCCGCTGCGCTCGCTGGGCACGGTCCCCGGGCAGGCGTTGTTCGGAGTGTTGAGCAAGGCGATGTTCGCCGAGCCCAGGCAGCTGATCGAACTGGATCGTGACGGCGACAAAATCGGCTTGGGCGACACCACGGTCACCGTCGACCACACACCCGGCCACACCCGCGGATCGGTCGTCTTCCGGGTCGAGGGTGACGCTGCCGAAGTCGTGTTCAGCGGGGACACCCTGTTTCAGAACTCGGTCGGCCGTACCGACCTGCCCGGGGGAAGCGGCCGTGATCTGCTGACCTCGATCGTCGACAAGCTGCTGTGTCTTGACGACGGATGCGTGGTGCTGCCCGGCCACGGACCCAAGACCACTATTGGCGCGGAGCGCCGATACAACCCATTCCTAGAAGGGCTCAGTGCGTGAGCACGTTTGCCGCACCCAAAGGGGTGCCCGACTACATTCCGCCGGCCTCGGCCGGCTTCGTCGCCGTCCGCGACGGACTGCTGGCGGTCGCTCGCCGCGCCGGTTACGGCGACATCGAGCTGCCGATCTTCGAGGACACCGCCCTGTTCGCGCGCGGGGTGGGGGAGTCCACCGACGTGGTCTCCAAGGAGATGTACACGTTTGCCGATCGCGGGGATCGCTCGGTGACCCTGCGGCCCGAGGGCACCGCAGGCGTGATGCGCGCGGTGATCGAGCACGGTCTGGACCGCGGTCAGCTGCCGGCCAAGCTCTGCTATTCGGGGCCATTCTTCCGTTACGAGCGCCCACAGGCCGGGCGCTATCGGCAGCTGCAACAGGTCGGGGTCGAGGCGATCGGGGTGGACGACCCGGCGCTGGACGCCGAGGTGATCGCGGTCGCCGATGCGGGCTTCCGCTCCCTGGGCCTGGCCGGCTTCCGGCTGGAGATCACCTCGCTGGGCGACGACACCTGCCGCCCTGCCTATCGAGAGTTACTGCAGCAGTTCCTGTTCGGGCTTGACCTCGACGAGGAGACCCGCCAGCGCGCGCAGCTCAATCCACTGCGGGTGCTCGACGACAAGCGCCCGCACGTGCGTGAGATGACCGCTGACGCCCCGGTCATGCTCGATCACCTCTCCGATCCCGCCCGGACGCACTTCGACACCGTGCTGGCACACCTGAAAGCGCTCGGGGTGCCGTATGTGGTCAATCCGCGCATGGTGCGCGGCCTGGACTACTACACCAAGACCACCTTCGAATTCGTGCACGACGGGTTGGGTGCGCAGTCGGGGATCGGCGGTGGCGGCCGCTACGACGGGCTGATGCGTCAGCTCGGTGGACAGGACCTCTCGGGGATCGGCTTCGGCCTCGGCGTCGACCGCACGCTGCTCGCGCTGGCCGCCGAGGGCAAGACCGTGGGGCAGAGCACCCGGTGTGAGGTGTTCGGGGTGGGTCTGTCCGAGGCGGCCAAGCTGCGGCTCGCTGTGATCGGCGCGCAGTTGCGGGCCGCCGGGGTGCGGGTGGACCTGGCCTACGGGGACCGCGGCCTCAAGGGCGCGATGCGCGCCGCCGACCGCTCCGGGGCCGTCATCGCCTTGGTCGCCGGGGACCGCGACCTGGAGGCAGGCACCGTCGGCGTCAAGAACCTGGCCACCGGGGAACAGGTCGACGTGCCGATCGACGACGTTGTCGCCGAGGTGCGCACGCGGGTGAGCGGCGGCTGACAGCCGGGGCCGATGTGGCGTGAGGGGCAGCTACCGGACCTCGTCGGAGCCGGCCCTCCGGTAGCGTGGCGCGGTATGACGATCTTGCGGAACGTGACGGTCAAGTTCGGGACGGTGTTGCTGATGGCAGCCGCCGGAATGGCGGCCAGCCATGCGACGTCGCTTGCGGACCCGGAGACCAGCCCGGCATCGCCCACCGAGAATCCGGCGGCATCTCCCACCGAGAACGCGGCGCCGTCGCCGACGCCCACCCCGACGGAGAACGCGACCGAGCCGTCGGCCGACGCCCCGAAGAAGACCACGACCGGCGGCCACGAGGTCACCTACACCATCACCGCTACCAGTGATCTGACCGGCAACATTTCCTACATCAAGACCGACCCGCCCAGCATGGCTGCTTACAACGCCAACTCCTCGGAGTACCTCGAGACGGTCCGGGTGCCCATCGGTGGGGGACAGCCGGTGGTCTACACCACCACGCTGGCCGATCCGAGTCAGTGGGCGCTGGTCACCGCCAGCGGGGGGTTGCGGACCAACCCGGAATTCCACTGCGACATCGCGGTCGACGGCGAAGTGGTGGTGACGCAACAGGGCGGCAGCGGCGTGTCCTGCGCTACCCGGCCATGGTGACGGATCCGGCTCAGTCGGCGAACACGTACACCCAGGCTCGCGCACCCGAGCGCAGCGGCACCGAGATCCGCCGGTAGGCGTCGACCTCGTATTCGTCAGCGGCCGCCAGTTCGGCGGTGCTGATCGCGAACACCGTGCCAGGCACAGCTGCGTCCTGCGCGTCGGAAGGACGCAGGATCGGATGGCGGTCGCTGCCACTGACAGCCACCACGTGCGGATCGGTGATCGTCACGTAGTCAAGGTCATAGCCAACGATCGCGTCGGGCCGGCCGTCGAGTTCGCGCCCGAACGTGCTGCGTTGCACTTCCGGTAGCTGCAGGGTGCCGTAGGAGAACAGCAGCTCGCTGCTCACTGCGCGCCACCGTCGGCTGCGACGACGAGGACCTCGGCAGGTTGGGAGCCCACCGGGCGGAGGCGATGGCTGATCGAGGCATCGAAGTAGGCGCTGTCACCGGCGCTCAGCGTCAACGTCGCATCGCCGTACTCCAACTCGACGGTCCCGGTGTGCACGAAAAGGAACTCCTGGCCCTGATGAACCGGGTGCGGCGGATGACCGTCGCGATTGGTACTCCCGGTCGGACGAACCACAAAAGGGGACATCGTCTTTCCCAGCATGTTCGCGGCCATCGCTCGGTAGCGCTGCCGATCCCCGCTGCGGTCCGCGGCCCGGTCCACGGCGATCTTGTCCTCGGTGCCGCGCTCGGAGAACAGTTGGGCCACATCGACGTCCAGGGCCTGCGCCACCTTGATGGCCACCGCGATGGACGGCGTGCTGCGACTGCGTTCGATCTTGGACAGGTAGCTCTTGGTCAGCCCGGTCCGCTCGGCGAGGCCTTCGAGGGTAAGTCCTCGCTGCTTGCGGACGGCGCGCAGCAATTCCGTCATGCATCCATAATGGCATAGCGGATGACACAAGGTGTCCTATCGGCTAGGGTCGTGTCATCGACTTCCCGTCACCGAGGAGCTGCCATGGGCGCCACGTTCGACGATTCCAAATCCGACCTGATGCAACGCGCGGAGCACCGCTTGGCGGAGAACTTCACCGGAAGCCAGTGGTCCACGCGCCAGAAATTGGCGTTGACCTGCCGGGCGTTGTTCGACCGCGGTCATGACTCCGGCCTGGCCGGACAGATCACCGCCCGCGCCGAAGCGCCGGGCACCTACTACACCCAGCGGCTCGGTCTCGGGTTCGACGAGATCACCGACGCCAATCTGCTGCTGGTCGACAAAGACCTCAACGTGATCGAGGGCGAGGGGATGGCCAACCCCGCCAACCGATTCCACAGCTGGATCTACCGGGCCCGCCCCGATGTCCAGTGCATCGTGCACACCCACCCGTTTCACGTCGCCGCACTGTCCATGCTGGAGACCCCGCTGATCGTCTCGCACATGGACACCACACCGCTCTACGACGACTGCGCCTTCCTGCCGCTGTGGCCGGGGGTTCCGGTCGGAAACGAGGAGGGCGAGATCATCTCCGCGGCTCTCGGCGACAAGAAGGCGATCCTGCTAGCGCATCACGGCCAGATCGTGGCCGGTGCCAGCGTGGAGGAGGCCTGCTCGCTGGCGGTGCTGATCGAGCGTGCCGCCGCGCTGCAGCTGGCTGCGATGGCCGCCGGGACCATCAAGGAACTCCCGGAGAAGCTGGCCCGAGAAGCCCACGACTGGACCTTGCTGCCCAACCGCAGCCAGGCCAACTTCGCCTACTACGCCCGCCGCGCGCTGGCCGGCCACCCCACTGTGATCAATCAGTAGCGGGATCACCCGATCAGCAAGGAGTCCCTCGTGGCAGCACAGTTATCTGGCGTCATCGGCTACCCTGTGACGCCGTTCCGTGACGGCGGAATCGACACCGCGGTCCTGACCACCGTCATTGACCGGCTCGTCGAGGCCGGCGTGCACGCCATCGCCCCGCTGGGCAGCACCGGTGAACTCGCCTACCTCGACGAAGACGAATTCGACACCTGCGTCGACGCCTCGATCGCCGCGGTCGCCGGGCGCCTGCCGGTGCTGGTCGGGGTCTCGGATCTGACCACAGCCACCACGGTGCGCCGCGCTCGCTATGCCGCGCAGGCCGGCGCGGATGCGGTGATGGTCTCGCCGGTGTCGTACTGGAAACTGTCTGAACGCGAGATCACGGCGCACTATGGGGCCATCTCCGATGCCATCGACATTGACATCGTGGCCTACAACAATCCGGCGACGTCCGGGATCGACATGAGCCCGGAGTTGCTGGTGGCCATGTTCGAGCGCATCGAGCACGTGACCATGGTCAAGGAGTCCACCGGCGATCTGAGCCGGATGCGGCGGATCGCCACGCTGTCCGACGGGCGCCTGCCGTTCTTCAACGGCAGCAATCCGCTGGTGCTCGACGCGCTACGCGCCGGCGCGGCCGGCTGGTGCACCGCGGCCCCCAACCTGCGTGCGCAGCCCTGCCTGGATCTCTACACCGCGGTCACCGCCGGTGAACTGGACAAGGCCCAGGCGTGCTATGACGACCTCAAGCCGCTGCTGGAGTTCATCGTGGCCGGCGGGCTACCCACCACGGTCAAGGCCGGCCTGGAGATGCTCGGGGTGCCGGCCGGGGAACCGCGTCGGCCGCTGTTACCGCTCGACGAGGCCGGACGCGCGCAGCTGCGTGCGCTGGTTACGGGCTAGCCCAGATTCGAGGCGGCGAAGGTGTCGCACTGGTTGGGGTCGCCGGTCTGATAGCCGACGGTGAACCAGTGCTGACGCTGCGCTGACGCACCGTGGGTCCACGATTCCGGGTTGACCCGGCCAGTCGCGGCCTCCTGGATGCGGTCATCACCCACCGACGACGCCGCCGACAATGCATCGCGGATGTCGGCATCGGTGAGTGGCTTCAGGAACGGCACCCCGGTGCCCTCCTGCTTGGTCACCGACGCGTAGTGCGCCCACACGCCGGCGTAGCAGTCGGCCTGCAACTCGGTGCGGACCCCGGCCCCGGTCGCACCCTGCGCGCCGGTTTGGGCCCGGCCGAGCACGCCCAGCAGGTTCTGCACGTGGTGGCCGAACTCGTGGGCGACCACGTACTCCTGTGCCAGCGGCCCGCTGCTGGAGCCGAACCGGTCGACGAGCACCTTGAAGAAGTCGGTGTCGAAGTAGGCGGTCTGGTCTGCGGGGCAGTAGAACGGTCCGACCGCGCTGCTGGCCACCCCACAGGCCGTGGACGTCTGTCCGCTGAACAGCTGCACGCGCGGACGCGTATAGCCGCGCAGCAAGTCCGACCACACCGCGTCCACCGAGTTGGCCGTGGCGACCACCCGGCACTGCACGTACTTATTGGCGTCCTGGCCGGTGCGGCACTTGTCGAGATCGAACCCCGGCGCCGTGTACTGGCCCTGGTCCACCGGCTGCTGGCTGAGCACATCGCCGGGATCGGCTCCCAGCAGCAGCGCCACCACCAGGATCACCAGCCCGGCAACGCCGCCTCCGATCGCGATCCCACGGCCGCCGCCGCCAGAGGAGGTGGTGCTGGTATCGATCTGCATACCCTCGTTGAAGGTCATCGCACGCTCCGTGGAGTTGTCCGTAGTTTGATAGTGGCCCGCCGACCGATTGGGGCACCTTAGCTTCGCATATCGGCACCGGCCTCCAAGCCCGGTTTAGTGCGGTTGAACGCGTCGAATCCCACGTCTTGGCTAAGTGAAGACAGCTTTGTCTGACCAGATCCCAAAGCTTTACTGAATGTTTGTCCCGGCGCTGTACCACGAGTTCGCGTCGGTGTTACGTTCTGCATCCGGCCGCAATGGGATGCCTCCAGCGACGGCCGCTGCAGCTACCTGCCCCCAGAGTCAAGAGAGGCCGTCGGCTCGGTGAACGTTTCAACTCGTGCTTCCAGCGCCCCGTGGTGCGCCGGCCACAAGTTGTCGTTCGCCCCGACCGCCCCAGCTTTATCAGACCGTTATTACAACTGTCCGCTAGAGTGACCTACGTCAAGTATTGACGCAGACTTCGTATACCCAACACTTCCCCGAGACGCTTGCACGACCCCCCAGGAGGAACAATGTCGTTCGTAACCGCTCAGCCAGAGATTCTGACAGCGGCCGCCGGAAGCCTTTCCGGAATCGGCGACTCGATGACCGCGGGGGTCACCGCCGCTGCTGCTCCCACCACGGGTGTAGCCGCGCCCGCCGCCGACCTGGTGTCGGCGCTGACTGCTGCCCAGTTCTCGGCCCACGGGTCCCTGTTCCAGGAAGTCAGTGCGCAGGCCGCGGCGGTGCACCAGCAGATCGTGGCCACCTTGGGGAGCAACGCGAGCGCCTACGCTTACACCGAGGCTGTCAACGCCGCGACTGCTGGCTGAACCGGGGCGCATAGATGAGTTTCAGTATCTTTCCGCCCGAGATCAACTCCGGGCTTATCTATACCGGCCCCGGTTCCGGTCCACTTCTGGAAGCCGCGGCAGCCTGGACTCAGCTGTCGAGCGAGTTGATGACGTCGGCGACAGCGACGCACTCGGTGATCGCGAACCTGGACTCGACCTGGACGGGGGCCGGCTCGGCTGCCGCCACGGCCTCGACCGCGCCGTATGTGGCCTGGCTGGAGCAGGCCTCGGCCACCGCCGCCAACAACGCTGCGCTGGCCACCCAGGCGGCCGCCCTGTTCGAGGCGGCGCGGGCCGCATCGGTGCCGCCCCCGGTGATCGCGGCCAACCGCGCGATGCTGCTAGCACTGGTCTCCACCAACTTCTTCGGACAGAACTCCACGGCGATCGCTGCGACCGAGGCCCAGTACGAAACGATGTGGGCGACCGACGGCGCCGCCATGGACACCTACAGCGGGTCTGCGGAGGCCAACAACAACGCGTTGCAGCAGGTGTCGAACCCGCCGCAGACCGCAAACGCCGCGCAGACCCCCACACCGGGATCGGCCGACGCCACCGGCGGGGGCCCGTTACCCGGCACCGGTGTCACCCCCAACCCCGGCTACAACTTCACCACGGTCGGCGGGTATCTCACCTCTCTTGGGTTGGACACGAGCGTGTTACCAGCCAGTATGGACACCTTGCTCGCCACTCCGATGTCCCAGCTGAGCGCAGCGCTCTCGCCGGTGACCGGGGCTTCCTCCGTCGGCATGATGGGGGTGCGTTTCCTGATGATGCTGCCGCAGCTCGCCCGGATGGGCGCGATGGGCGGGACGGCGGGAGCGCTGGCCGGGCAGACCGCCGGCGCGAGCGGCGCCGGCACGCTGATGACCCAGATCGGCGACTTCGTCAACGACAAGCTGCAAGGTGCGGTCGGCGTGCTGGCCGGCCACTTCAGCTCGGCCACCAACGCGATCTCCGCCAAGCTCGGCCAAGCCGCTTCGATGGGCGCGCTGAAGGTGCCGGGAGCTTGGGCGTCGGCCGCCGACGGTATGGTCCGCGCCGCCCCGGTACTGCCTGCCACCACGGTCAGCGCCCCGATCCAGACCATGTCGGCGGCCTCCGGGCTGCCCGGTGGTCCGTTCGGCCACGCCATGATGGGCGCGATGGCCGGACGTGGAATGGGCGCGGTGGCCGCCAAGGCCCCCAAAGTTATGCCCCGTTCGCCGGCCGGCGGGTAGCGGAAGGGGCCTGAACACACACGTGTCCGCCGGGCCGGCGCCCGGCTACCACAACGAATTGAAGAGCACGAGGGAGAAAATCATGGCAACACGTTTTATGACTGATCCGGACGCGATGCGTTCGATGGCGGGCCGTTTTGATGTGCATGCGCAGACGGTGGAGGACGAGGCTCGTCGGATGTGGGCGTCGTCGACGAACATTTCCGGTGCGGGTTGGGGTGGTCTGGCGGAGCGGACCTCGATGGACACCATGGGTCAGATGCAGACCGCGTTTCGCAACATTGTGAACATGTTGCATGGGGTGCGGGATGGTCTGATTCGCGACGCTAACCACTACGAGCAGCAGGAAGCTGCTTCCCAGCAGATCCTGTCGAGCTAGGAGGAGATTCGCAGATGTCGATTAATTACCAGTTCGGTGATGTGGATGCGCACGGTGCGTTGATTCGTGCTCAGGCTGCTTCGTTGGAGGCTGAGCACCAGGCGATCGTGCACGATGTGTTGGCTGCCGGTGATTTCTGGGGTGGTGCGGGTTCGGTGGCGTGCCAGGAGTTTGTGTCGCAGTTGGGTCGCAACTTCGCGGTGATCTACGAGCAGGCCAACAGTCACGGTCAGAAGGTGCAGTCGGCCGGCAACAACATGGCCAACACCGACGCGTCCGTCGGCTCCAGCTGGGCCTGACCCAAGCCAATCTCGATCAAGAGACCGGCGCAGCCCGCAGGCTGCGCCGGTCTCTTGCGTTCCGGGGGAGAGGATGCCGCCCCAGCTTGTCCAGCGTGCTGTGGTCAGCCTGTGATGGCTGCCGACGAGCATGCACCTAGCACCGTGGTGGACAGGAACGTCGCGGCATTGGCCAGATAGTTGTCGGTCGGGTCATAGGTCGGCAGTGCCAACACAAACGCCCGCCGGTACTGGGCGGACAGCTCCGCGAAGTCCTGCAGGGTGGGGTTGTTGCTGCGGCGGCCCAGCTGCTGCATCTTGTTGGCCAGGCTGATCATGATCGGGCCAACTGCCAGGTTCACTGCCTTCTGCTGCGGGTTCCAATACGTCCCAGGGATGCTGGGATCGATGCCGTGCCATTCGGCGGCATCGACACCGAACTTGTCCAGCGTGGCCTTCCAATCCGCGCACACCGGATTAGACCCGGTCAGATAGCGCTGCGGGTTGGCCGGGTTGCCGGGTGAGGCGGTCTTGGTGGGGGCGGACTGCGCCTCGATCATCGGCGCGCGGGTCGCTGCCGATCCGTTGTTCGCTGCGGCACAGATCGCGGCCAGCGCCGAGGCGGCGCTGTGTGCGGTGCCGGCCAGCGGAGCGTCCCGCTCGGTGTAGGTGGGAATGTGCTCGACGAAGGTCCGGGCGTAAGCGATGAACTGCTCGTAGAGTTCGCGCATCACCCGGTGCGGGGTCAGCTTCACCAAACCGACGGTCTGGGCGGCAGCATTGCGCACCACCTGGCCGGCGGCCAGGTACTGCTTCTTCTGCTCGTCATTCCACGCCGAAGCCGGAATCGACTGGTCGCGCTCATTCCACTTGCCCTGTCCCAGCATCGACAGCGTGCTGGACAGGTTGCTGCTGATCGATATCCATGCGGTACAGCTGGGGTCATTGATGATGATTGAGACTGGGTCGGTGTCGTCGGCGCTGGCGATACCCGAGGCCGCCGCGCTGCGGCTGGAGGCCGAGCCGGCCAGCGAACTTTTGCCGGGGTCGCCGCCTAGCAGCACTACCGCGACCAACACCAGCGCGACCACGGCCAGCACGACTACCGCGGCCAATCCCCATTTGAGGCTCTTGTTCTGTTTCGGGGCAGCGACTTCGTCGTAGTCCTCGTCCTCGTCTTCGTCCTCGTCGTCATAGTCAAAGTCGAGATCGTCGGTGCCGTTAGTCACAGTGAGCCAGCTTAAAGCACCGACCGGCGCGGAGCAGTGTCACGAGAGGGCTCTAGACTTGGCGACCGTCAAACCGTTACCGAACCATCTGTCACCAAGGGGGTATTTGTGCTGCGCAGCCACGACGCCGGCTCACTACGGGCCATCGACGCCGGGCGCAGCGTCACGCTTGCCGGTTGGGTGGCGCGCCGACGTGATCACGGCGGGGTCATCTTCATTGACCTGCGTGACGCTTCCGGGGTGGCGCAGGTGGTGTTCCGTGACGCCACTGTCCTGGAGCAGGCGCACCGTCTGCGGGCCGAGTTCTGCGTGGCAGTCACCGGTGTCATCGAGGTTCGCCCGGAGGGCAATGAGAATCCCGATCTGCCCACCGGGGCCATCGAGATCAACGCTACGAGGCTGACGGTTCTCAACGAATCTGCGGCTTTGCCGTTTCAGCTCGACGAATCCGCCGGCGAGGAAGCTCGGCTCAAGCACCGCTACCTGGACCTGCGTCGCGAAGACGGGCCCGGCGCCGCGCTGCGACTTCGTTCGCAGGCCAACGCCGCAGCCCGTTCGGTGCTGGCCGAGCAAAAATTCGTCGAGATCGAAACGCCCACGCTGACCCGCTCGACCCCGGAGGGCGCCCGCGACTTCCTGGTTCCGGCACGGCTGCAGCCCGGTTCGTTCTACGCGCTGCCGCAGAGCCCGCAGCTGTTCAAGCAGCTGCTGATGGTGGCCGGCATGGAGCGCTATTACCAGATCGCCCGTTGCTACCGCGACGAGGACTTCCGCGCCGACCGCCAGCCGGAGTTCACCCAGCTGGACCTGGAGATGAGCTTCGTCGACGCCGAGGACGTGATCGGCATCGCCGAACAGGTGCTCAAGGCGCTGTGGGCCCTGATCGGCTACGACCTGCCGCTGCCGCTGCCCCGGATGACCTACGCCGACGCGATGCGCCGGTTCGGTTCGGACAAGCCCGACCTGCGATTCGGTCTGGAACTGGTCGAGTGCACGGAGTTTTTCTCCGACACCACCTTCCGGGTCTTCCAGGCTCCCTACGTGGGCGCGGTCGTCATGCCCGGCGGGGCGTCTCAGCCGCGCCGCACGCTGGACGGCTGGCAGGAATGGGCCAAGCAGCGCGGAGCCAAGGGCCTGGCGTACGTGCTGGTCGGCGAGGACGGGGAGCTGTCCGGACCGGTGGCCAAGAACCTGACCGACGCCGAGCGTGCCGGGCTGGCCGGGCATGTCGGTGCCGCGCCGGGGGACTGCATCTTCTTTGTGGCCGGGCCGGCCAAGGGATCCCGGGCGCTGTTGGGGGCGGCTCGTGGTGAGATCGCCCGGCGCCTGGACCTGATCGACCCGAACGCCTGGGCGTTCACCTGGGTGGTTGACCCGCCGCTGTTCGAGCCCGCCGACGACGCCACCGCCGCTGGCGACGTGGCCGTCGGCTCGGGGGCCTGGACCGCGGTGCACCACGCCTTCACCTCGCCCAAGCCGGAGCACGCCGGCAGCCTGGAGACCGACCCGGGCTCGGTGCTCGCGGACGCCTATGACGTGGTGTGCAACGGCAACGAGATCGGCGGCGGCTCGATCCGTATCCACCGCCGCGATGTCCAGCAGCAGGTCTTCAAGGTCATGGGGATCGACGAGGCATCGGCGAACGAGAAGTTCGGATTCCTGCTGGACGCATTCAGTTTCGGTGCACCGCCGCACGGCGGGCTGGCGTTCGGCTGGGACCGGGTGGTGGCGTTGCTGGCCGGCGTCGACTCCATCCGCGAGGTCATCGCGTTCCCGAAGTCCGGCGGCGGCATCGATCCGCTGACCGACGCCCCGGCACCGATCACCGCGGCGCAGCGCAAAGAAGCCGGTATCGACGCGGTGCCCCAGCAGCGCTGAAGTAGGCGCTAGACAGCTGCAAGGTGATCGGCAAGGCTGACGGGCATGGATTCGGCTGAGTTCGCCCGACTGGTGATCGCCAACATGCCGTTCGCGGCGGCGTTGCAGATTGAGATCGCTGAACTGTCACCGCAAGAGGTGCGCGCGACCATGGTATGGGCGCCGGAGCGCTGCACCACCGGCGGCATGCTGCACGGGGGAGCGTTGATGGCGTTCGCCGACACCGTCGGCGCGGTGTGCGCGGTGGCTAACCTGCCCCAGGGCGCCAGCACGTCGACCATCGAGTCGAAGACCAATTTCTTCCGCGCAGTGCGGGAAGGCAGCGTGACGGCGACCAGTGTGCCGCTGCACGTCGGACGCACCACCATCGTCGTGCAGACCGACCTGACCGACGAGCGTGACAAGCTGGTCGCGCGGGTCACCCAAACCCAGGCGGTGCTGTCGCCGAAGTAGCGGGACTCACCAGAACGGTTTGAGCAGCTGGCGCATCGCCGGCGGCACCCAGCCTTTCACCGACGACGGGAATACCCGACCTGGGCCGCATTTCGGCCAGGCATACGGGCCCTGCTCGTCGAGGACCCGCGTGGCGACGGCGATCTGTTCCTCCCGAGATGCCTGCGCCGGTGACCCCACTCCGCCGAATGCACGCCAGGTCGATGGTTTGAACTGCAGACCGCCGTAAAAACCATTGCCGGTGTCGGCGGCCCAGTTGCCGCCGGATTCGCATTGGGCGACCGCGTCCCAGCCCAGTGCCATGTTGTCCGCGTGCGCCACCCCCGCCGAAGACAGCAGCGTGCCCACAATCCCCCCGGTGATCAGCCCGGACGTCGCCCACGTGAGCTGGCGCCGTCCGAACTGCACGACACGCCGTGTCGTGTTCCGGTACATATCACAACCTCCGTGATAGGTGTCTATCAGTGAGGTTTTAGAGCATAACGCGATAAATGATGAAATTGCACATTTTGGTCAGCTAAAGATGCAAATGGGTTTGTTGTTATTGGTTGAGGCAAAAGTAAACTAAAGGTGTTTGAGTTAACTAAGTTGTGATTGTTACGTATGTTGCGAGAGATCTCTTATAAATTAAGAGAATTTTGAGTGACTAATGTTACTGAAGTGACAATTGGGACTAGAGTGGCGTCTGAGTAGTTGTTCACACTCGGGCCCCGCCGCGACGGCCGGGCCGAAAAAAAATCTCCAGAATCGCGCGCCTGGTTCCCCGGCGGCATGACCGGGCGCGCCTAGGCTGCCTCGGGTGGCCGACCGCTATGGAACCGACATTCTCGCCGACAACCCGCACGCCGCCCGCAGGGTCCGCTCGGTGGAGGTGCCGGTGGAACGCGGCATGGTGGTCGAAGACGCCGAAAGCGGCTACGTCGGGGCCGTCGTGCGGGTCGCCTACGGTCGGATGGACCTCGAAGACCGGCACGGCGGCACTCGCGGATTCCCCGTCGGCCCCGGCTACCTGATCGACGGCAAACCGGTGATCTTGACCGAGCCCCGCCCGACCGCACCCACGGCGCCCGACCGGACGGCATCGGGTTCGGTGGCGGTCCGCGGCGCACGCGCCAAGGTCGCGCTGGCCAGTCGGATCTACGTGGAGGGCCGCCACGACGCCGAACTCGTCGAGCAGGTCTGGGGTGAAGACCTGCGCATCGAAGGTGTGGTGGTGGAATACCTCGGCGGCATCGATGACCTGGCCGGCATCGTCGCCGAATTCCAGCCCGGTCCGGGCCGCCGACTTGGGGTGCTGGTCGACCACCTGGTCGACGGCTCCAAGGAGACCCGCATCGCCGAGGCGGTCCGCCGCGGCCCAGGCGGTGCGCACACCCTGATCGTCGGGCACCCCTATGTCGACATCTGGCAGGCGGTGAAGCCGGGGCGGCTCGGACTGCAGGCGTGGCCCACGATTCCGCGCAACGTGGAGTGGAAGCACGGGATCTGCGCCGCGCTGGGCTGGCCGCACGCGGCTCAAGCCGATATCGCCGCCGCCTGGCAGCGCATCCGGGGCCGGGTGCGGGACTGGACCGACCTGGAACCGGAGCTGATCGGCCGGGTCGAGGAGTTGATCGACTTCGTAACCCAACCCGCCGGCTGATTCGGCTGAATCGGGCCACCGGGGCCGCCTGAGCCGGTTGGATGGCAGGCATGAAAACAATTGCCGCCGTGGCACATGCGCCTAACCAGCCCTTCGAGATCATGGAGCTCGATCTCGACGGTCCCGGCCCGGGTGAGGTGCTGATCAAATTCACCGCCGCCGGGCTGTGCCATTCGGATCTGCACGTAGCCGACGGCGACTGGCCGAACCGGTTCCCGATCGTCGGCGGGCACGAGGGCTCCGGGATCATCGAGGACGTCGGCCCCGGGGTCACCAAGGTCAAGCCCGGCGATCACGTGGTGTGCTGCTTCATCCCCAGCTGCGGCAGCTGCCGGTACTGCTCGACCGGCCGGCAGAACCTGTGCGACATGGGCGCCACCATCCTGGAGGGCTGCATGCCCGACGGCACGTTCCGATTCCACTCCGGTGGAACCGATTACGGCGGCTTCTGCATGCTCGGCACCTTCGCGGAACGGGCCACGGTCTCGCAGCACTCGGTGGTCAAGGTCGACGACTGGCTGCCGTTGGAGACCGCGGTGCTGGCCGGCTGCGGGGTGCCCACCGGCTGGGCGACGGCCAACTACGACGGCGGGGTGCGCGCCGGGGACACCGTGGTGGTCTACGGCATCGGCGGGGTCGGGATCAACGCCGTGCAAGGGGCCGCGCACGCCGGCGCCAAGTACGTGGTGGCCGTCGACCCGGTGGAGTTCAAACGCGAGACCGCCCTGAAACTCGGTGCCACCCACGCGTTCGCCACCGCCGAGGAGGCGATGGAGAAGGTCGCCGAGCTCACCTGGGGGCAGATGGCCGACCAGGCGCTGATCACCGTCGGCGACCTGGGGTTGGCCGTCACGACCGCGGCGATCAACACGGTCGGCAAGGGCGGCACCGTGGTCGTCGCGGCGATGGCCCGCTTGGAGGACCTCGACGTGCAGGTGTCGGGCACCATGTTGGCGCTGTTCGGCAAGACCATCAAGGGCACGCTGTTCGGTGGGGCGAACCCGCAGTACGACATCGTGCGCCTCCTGCGCCTCTACGACGCCGGCCAGCTCAAACTCGACGAGCTGGTCACCCGGCGCTACACCCTGGAGCAGGTCAATGAGGGCTATCAGGATCTGCGCGACGGCAAGAACATCCGCGGGGTGATCGTGCACCGCTGAGGCAGCGCCCCCATTGCGCCCAGCGTGTAACCAGCCCGAAAAATCACCGCTCAACTCGTCCTGAGTACACGTTCGGCGCGAGGTCTGCCGGAAAGGGGACTGCGGCGCCGACGCTGCGACACTGGCTTAGCCTGGAGGCGTGTCCGACGGACTGTTCGACCTGACCGGCGCACCGGCGTCCCAGCCTGAGCCGGGCGCTGCCACCTCCACACCGCTGGCGGTGCGGATGCGGCCGGCCTCCCTCGACGAGGTGGTCGGCCAGGATCACCTGCTGGGCCAGGGCTCCCCGCTGCGCCGGCTGGTCGACGGCTCCGGGGCGGCCTCGGTCATCCTCTACGGACCGCCCGGCACCGGAAAGACCACCCTGGCCTCGCTGATCTCCGGGGCGACCGGCCGACGATTCGAGGCACTCTCGGCGCTGAGTGCCGGGGTCAAAGAGGTGCGCGCGGTGATCGACACCGCCCGCCGCGCGGCCGCCTACGGCGAGCAGACCGTGTTGTTCATCGATGAGGTGCACCGGTTCTCCAAGACCCAGCAGGACGCGCTGCTGGCCGCGGTGGAGAACCGGGTGGTGCTGCTGGTGGCCGCCACCACCGAGAACCCGTCGTTCTCGGTGGTCGCCCCGCTGCTGAGCCGGTCGCTGATCCTGCAGCTGCGGCCGCTGGGGCCAGACGACATCGCCACGGTGGTGCGCCGCGCCATCGACGACGAACGCGGCCTGGGTGGACGTATCGAGGTGGCGCCCGATGCCGTCGACCTGCTGGTTCGGCTGGCCGCCGGCGACGCCCGCCGGGCCTTGACCGCACTGGAAGTGGCGGCTGAGGCGGGCCAGCGGGTGACCGTCGAGACCGTCGAAGGATCCCTGGATCAGGCGGCGGTGCGCTACGACCGCGACGGCGATCAGCACTATGACGTCATCAGCGCGTTCATCAAGTCGGTGCGGGGCTCGGACGTCGACGCCGCGTTGCACTACCTGGCCCGCATGCTGGTCGCGGGGGAGGACCCGCGGTTCATCGCGCGCCGGCTGATGATCCTGGCCAGTGAGGACATCGGGATGGGCGATCCGACCGCGCTGCAGACGGCGGTGGCCGCGGCACAGACCGTCGCGCTGATCGGCATGCCCGAGGCGCAACTGACCCTGGCGCACGCCACCGTGCACCTGGCAACCGCCCCGAAGTCCAACGCGGTGACCACCGCGCTGGGCGCGGCCATGGCCGACATCCGGGCCGGCAAGGCCGGGGCGGTTCCGGCGCACCTGCGCGACGGGCACTATGCGGGAGCGCAGTCCCTGGGCAATGCGGTCGGTTACCGGTACGCCCACGATCATCCGGATGGTGTTGTGCCGCAACAATATCCACCCGACGATCTGGTGGGTGTGGACTACTATCAGCCCACCGGCCGGGGTGCTGAGCGCGAGATCGGCGGGCGGCTGGCGCGGCTGCGGGCGATCATCCGCCGTCGCTAGATCACCAGGTGCCGGCGGCGAGGTCGGCGAACAGGTTGCTCACCGTGTCGGGCACCGCATCCAGCGCCGCGGAGATGCTGGTCACCCCGTCCTGGAATGCCGTGGTGAGCGCCGCCGAATCACCGGACGCCAGGGCATCCAGGACGTGATCGAATGCCACCTGCGGAGGCAGCACCAAGTCGCGCCAGATCAGGAAGAGGTCACCCAGTGCGCCGGGGTTCTCCGGGACGGCCTGGCCGGCCCAGCTGAGCAGCGTCCAGCCGTCGGTGGGGTTGCCCTCGACCTGGATCAGTCCGGCGTTGGGTACCAGCGCGGGCGTCCCGCCGTTGCTCAGCGACGCGATCACCGTGTTGACCAGCGCCATCGGGTCGGGATTCTTGACGTTGAGCATGGTCCAGATCATCATCGACGCCTCGCTGCTGTAGGCCACGTCGGTGATGTTGCCGTCGTTGCTGACCACCGGATTGGCCAGCGCCGCGTTGTACATCGCATCGACGGACGCGGTGTAGTTGTCGTTGACGACCACCCCGTTGTACTCGTTGGCGCCCGGAATCTGAAATGCGTTGACCAGGCCCAACATCCACAGCACCACGGCCACGTCGTAGTAGACGCCGCCGAGGCTGAGCACCGGCTGGTTGGCGAAGATACCGCCGTCGACCTCGACTAGCCCGTTGAGGATCTGCGGGTCCATGCCCTGCAGCGTGGCGAATTGCGCCGCGGTGTCCTGGGCGTCGGTGTCCGGTCCGGAGAACAGGCCGGCGACGTGGTGCGGCCCGCCGACCTCGGCGTAGATCTGGTTGGCGGTGTCGATCGCCTGCTGCTTGCCCAGGTCGCTGATCCCCGCCCCGGGGAATTCCGGAGAGAACGGGATTCGCGAGTTGGCCGGGGCCATGTCTTCGGCGTGCCGGACGATGTCGAGGACGATGTCCTGGGCGGTCAGCGTGATGTCCCGAGCAGTCAGCATCGGCAGGGCATGCGGTGGCGCCGCGATCGGGGTGATAAGGCCGGCGCCGAGTAGCGCGATTCCCGTGGCGGTGCAGCAAGAGCGTATCTCCGGCATTTCGAGGCCCCCCATTCATCAGCTACGGCACGGTGTCAATTAAGGAAAATGCCAGGCGAGGCTAGCAATGGGGCTTGGTGGCGACAACAGTTTTCAGCGGCAGGGGCGGATATTGCCAGCAAACGCGCAGCGTCGGCCGGCCGAGGTGAAGATGGCGCAGCACAGCCTGGCGCGGGAGGCGCTGATCAACGGGGTCTGAGTGCTCCGGCGAGCAGACGCGAAAGCCCCTTTCAGAGGCCCCAAATGGGGGTTTTCACGTCTGCTCGCCGGGGGAAACCCAACCCGTAGGCTGGGCAGTGATGAACACCGAAGTACTTGACATCGACACCGCCCGGCGTCGAACCGTCGACCTCACCGAGCTGGTGAGGTCGTTCTGCGCCGGCGCCGGTGACAGGCTGTGCAACGTCTTCGTGCCACACGCGACGGCGGGGGTGGCGATCATCGAGACCGGCGCCACCTGAGGATCCTTGCCTGCAGGGAACGCGTTCGGCGGCCCGGTACTGTAGTGCCGTCTAAACGGGCGAGACGGCGGGAAGCGATAGATAGTGCAGACACACGAGATCAGGAAACGCTTCCTCGATCACTTCGTGAAAGCGGGCCACACCGAAGTGCCGAGCGCTTCGGTGATCCTTGATGACCCCAACCTGTTGTTCATCAACGCCGGCATGGTGCAGTTCGTGCCGTTCTTCCTGGGTCAGCGGACCCCGCCGTATGCCACCGCCACCAGTGTCCAGAAGTGCATCCGTACTCCGGACATCGACGAGGTGGGCATTACCACCCGGCACAACACCTTCTTCCAGATGGCCGGCAACTTCTCGTTCGGCGACTACTTCAAGCGCGGCGCTATCGAGCTGGCCTGGACACTGCTGACCAACAGCGTCCAAGACGGCGGATATGGGTTGGACCCCGAAAAGCTTTGGGCCACCGTCTATCTCGACGACGACGAGGCCATCGCGTTGTGGCAGGAGATCGCCGGATTGCCGCTCGAGCGCATCCAGCGGCGCGGGATGGCCGACAACTACTGGTCGATGGGCATCCCCGGGCCCTGCGGCCCGTCCTCAGAGATCTACTACGACCGCGGACCCGAGTTCGGCGTCGACGGCGGCCCGGTCGCCAACGAAGACCGCTATATCGAGATCTGGAACCTCGTGTTCATGCAGAACGAGCGGGGCGAAGGAACCTCCAAGGAGGACTTCGAGATCCTCGGCCCGCTGCCACGCCAGAACATCGACACCGGGATGGGGGTCGAGCGGGTCGCTTTCCTGCTCCAAGGCGTGAACAACGTCTACGAGACCGATCTGGTTCGCCCGGTCATCGATCTGGTCGCCACCCGTGCGCCGCGTGGTTATGACACCGGCAATCATGCCGACGACGTGCGGTACCGAATCATCGCCGACCACTCCCGCACCGCGGCCATCCTGATCGGCGACGGCGTGAGCCCCGGCAACGATGGCCGCGGCTACGTGCTGCGCCGACTGCTGCGGCGGGTGATCCGATCGGCCAAGCTGTTGGGCATCGAGGGCCCGATCGTGGGCGAACTGATGGCAACCGTGCGCGACGCGATGGGTCCGTCCTATCCGGAGCTGGTGACCGACTTTGACCGGATCAACCGGATCGCGGTTGCCGAGGAGACCGCCTTCAACCGCACCCTGACATCGGGCTCCAAGCTGTTCGAGGACGCCGCGGCAGCCACCCGGTCCGCGGGGGTCACCGTGCTGTCCGGCAGCGACGCCTTCGCCCTGCACGACACTTACGGTTTCCCGATCGAGCTCACCTTGGAGATGGCCTCGGAGGCCGGCCTGCAGGTCGATGAGGCCGGGTTCCGCGCGTTGATGGCCGAGCAGCGGCAGCGCGCCAAGGCCGACGCCGCCACGCGCAAGCACGCGCACGCCGACTTGAGCGCCTACCGCGAGCTGATCGACACCGGTCCCACCGAGTTCACCGGGTTTGACGAGCTCACCACGGAGGCTCGCATCCTGGGCATTTTCGTGGACGGCAGGCGCGTGCCGGTGGTGTCGCACGAGGATGTCGTCGCCGACAACATCGAGCTGGTGCTGGACCGCACCCCGCTCTACGCCGAGGCCGGTGGGCAGATCGCCGATGCCGGCACGATATCGGGGACCACTGGCCCTTCCAAAGCCACGGTTACCGACGTGCAGAAGATCGCCCAAACCCTGTTCGTGCACCGGGTCACCGTCGAGTCCGGCGAATTCGTCGAGGGTGACACGGTCACCGCAGCGGTGGACCAGGGCTGGCGCAAGGGTGCCACCCAGGGCCACTCGGGCACTCACATGGTGCACGCCGCGCTGCGGCAAGTGTTGGGGCCGGGCGCCGTTCAGGCCGGCTCGCTGAATCGGCCCGGCTATCTGCGATTCGACTTCAACTGGCAGGGCGCGCTCAGCGATGAGCAACGCCGCCAAGTTGAGGAAGTCACCAACGAGGCGGTACAGGCCGACTTCGAGGTGCACACCTTCACCGAAGAACTGGAGAAGGCCAAAGCCATGGGCGCCATGGCGATGTTCGGCGAGAAGTACCCCGAGAAGGTGCGCGTCGTCGAGATCGGCGGGCCATTCTCGCTGGAACTGTGCGGCGGCACCCACGTGCATAACTCGGCGCAGATCGGTCCGGTCACCATCCTGGGCGAATCGTCGGTCGGCTCGGGGGTGCGGCGAGTCGAGGCCTACGTCGGGCTGGACTCCTTCCGGCATCTGGCCAAGGAGCGGGCGCTCATGGCCGGGTTGGCCTCGTCGTTGAAGGTCCCCTCGGAGGAAGTTCCGGCCCGGGTGGCAAACCTGGTCGAGCGACTCAAGGCCGCCGAGAAGGAACTGGACCGCGCCCGGCTGGCGAGTGCACGAGCGGCTGCGTCGAATGCCGCAGCCGGGGCCGAACAAATCGGTAACGTGCGCCTGGTGGCGCAGCGTATGTCGGGCGGAATCGGCGGCGGCGACCTGCGTTCGCTGGTCGGCGACATCCGCGGCAAGCTGGGCGAGGAGCCCGCAGTGGTGGCGCTGATCGCTGACGGTGCGGACAGTGTGCCTTACGTGGTGGCCGCCAACGCCGCCGCGCAAGAGCTCGGGTTGCGTGCCGACGATCTGGTCAAAGACCTGGCGGCGGCGGTATCCGGCCGTGGTGGCGGCAAAGCCGATCTGGCGCAGGGGTCCGGTAAGGATGCCGGCGGGATCGATGCCGCGCTCGCGGCGATCCGAACCGGGGCGAGCCGACGAGCGCCTGAGCACCGTCAGCGCGGCGCGGCCGCGTGCAGCGACCGGGGTGCGCTCCAAGCGTCAGCGTTCGGTGATCGACCAGGCTGCCGCCGTGACGATCCTGCAGAGCTGGCTCGACCAGCGCCGGGCCCTGGCCGCGCCGGCCCCGGCTGCGCCGACGGAGGACAACGATGTCTGACGATGGATCCGGGAAGAAGGCCAAACCGGTGGCTGTCGGGCCGCCGCGGCGCCGGATGAGCCGGACCCAGCGGGCCCGGGAGAACCGGCGACAGCGCCAGCACAACCGACACCGGCGGGTGGCCCGGAGCCTCGGTGTCGCGCTCCTCGTGCTGGTCGCGATCGCCGGGGTCTTCCTGGGGTCGAAGTATTGGCACGCCAGCGGTCCCGTCGTCGACTTCACCGGTGACGGTGGCCAGCAGGTGCTGATCGAGGTGCATGAAGGTGACTTCACCACCGCGATCGCCGAAACCATGCTGGAAGCGGGGGTGATCGCCAACGTCGGAACGTTCCTGTCCGCCGCGCAGGGCAACTCCGCCATCGCGGCGATCCAGCCCGGCTTCTACCGGTTGCGGGCGCAGATACCGGCCGCCACCGCGGTGCAGCAGCTCACCGACCCGGGGAGTCGGGTGGGCAAGCTGGTGATTCCGGAGGGCCGCCAACTCGACGACACCACGGATATGAAGACCGACCGGGTGACTCCGGGGGTGTTCACCCTGATCGCTGAGGCTAGCTGCCTGGATCTCAATGGCGATCGCACCTGTCTTAAAGCCCAGGATCTGCGTCGGGCGGCGGAGATCGAGACGCCGCAGGCACTGTCCGTACCGGACTGGGCCCTCGGGCCGGTCAGCAAGATGGGGCGCGACCACCGCCGGATCGAGGGACTGATCACGGCGGGCACCTGGAACGTCGACCCAACCGCGCCGGCACCCACCGTGCTGTCGAAGCTGATCGGCCAGAGCAGTGCAGAGCTCGATAAGTCCGGCCTGCCCGGCACCGCCGAGCAGCTGGGCATGACTGCCTACGACATGCTGGTGGTGGCGTCGCTGGTGCAACGCGAAGCTCTACCGCACGACTTCGCCAAGGTAGCCCGGGTGATCGACAACCGGCTGGGCGAGCCGCAGCGGCTGGAGTTCGACTCGACGGTCAACTATCCGCTGGACCGCCAGGAGGTGGCCACCACCGACGCCGACCGGGCCAAGGTGACGCCCTGGAACACCTACGCCTCTGATGGTCTGCCGGCCACCCCGATCTGCTCACCGGGAAGGGACGCTTTGCACGCCGCCGAGCATCCAGAACCGGGCGACTGGCTGTACTTCGTGACGATCGACAAGGACGGCACCACGCTGTTCACCCACAACTACCAGCAGCACCTGAACAACATCGAGATGGCGCTGGACAACGGTGTCCTCGACAGTTCCCGCTGAACCTGGACCGCGCCGGGCCGCGGTGCTGGGTTCGCCGATCGCCCACTCGCGCTCACCGCAGTTGCATCTGGCGGCCTACCGGGCGCTCGGTCTGGCGGGCTGGACCTATGAGCGCATTGAGTGCGGCGCCGCGGAGTTGCCGGGGTTGGTCGCCGGGTTCGGGCCGGAATGGGTCGGCGTCTCGGTCACCATGCCGGGCAAGTTCGCCGCCCTGGCTTTCGCCGACGAACGCACCCGGCGCGCCGAGCGGATCGGGTCGGCGAACACGCTGGTACGTACCGCGACCGGGTGGCTGGCCGACAACACCGATGTCGACGGGGTGAGCGGGGCGCTCGGTTCGGTGTCGGGGGCAGCGATCGTACTGGGCTCCGGCGGGACCGCCCCGGCCGCGGTGGTGGCGCTGGCTGAACTGGGCGCCGGCCACATCACGGTGGCCGCGCGCAACGCCGACAATGCTGCGCGAGTGGTGGCGTTGGCCACCGAAGTCGGTGTGCCGGCTCGCTTCTGCGCGCTCGATGACCCCGGCCTGGCCGCGGCGGCCGCCGACGCCGCGGTGCTGGTCAGCACACTTCCGGCGGACGTCGCCGCACGATATGCGCCGGTCCTGGCCGGCGTGCCTGTGCTGTTGGACGCCATCTACGACCCGTGGCCGACGCCGCTGGCAACGGCGGTGAGCGCCGCCGGTGGCACCGTGATCAGCGGCCTGCAGATGCTGCTGCATCAGGCGTTCACTCAGGTCGAGCTGTTCACCGGTAGGCCCGCGCCCCGCGCCGAGATGACTTGCGCGGTCGCCGACCTCGCCTGAACATGGCGCCATGGCGGGGTTGCAAGCGGTGGCGGCGGGTTCCGTGTTGGCATGGCTGGTGCTGCTGAGCGGCTACGACATCCGGCAGCGCCGGTTGCCGAATTGGTTGACACTGCCCGCGGCCGTGTTGGTGCCGGCGGTGGCTGCCGCGGTCGGTCGAGGACCCGCGGCGCTGGCCGGCGCGGCGGCTCTCACCGGGGTCTATCTGGTAGTTCACTTGGTGGCCCCGGCCGGATTGGGTGCCGGCGACGTCAAGCTGGCGGTCGCGCTCGGAGCGCTGACCGGTTCCTTCGGCGCCGACCTGTGGCTGCTGGCCGCGCTGGCCGCTCCGCTGCTGACTGGGCTGTGGGGGTTGTTCGTCGCGGCGGCGGGGCGCGGGCGGACGGTGCCGCACGGACCGTCGATGTGCCTGGCCAGCGCGCTCGCGGCGGGCCTGGGTATGTGTTGAACAGGCGGGTGCCCACGTCCTTCCCGGGTGTGAAGCTCAGGGAACCCAAATTAACGTCGAGTGTGACCTTGTCAGAAAACGTTTGCCGCTCAGCCCACTATTAGGTAATATCGACCGCATTGAACTGCTGCTGACCGGTGCGTAGCCAGAGGGGGTGACCGTGAAGCGAGTTGCAATTGCAGGCGTGGCAGCTGCTGCGGTTGTCGTCGGTGGGGGCATCGTGCTTGCCAGCAACATGGTATCGCCGTCCTTGCCTGACGTGCAGGTTCCGGCGATTCAGCTGTCCAGCGCAGAAGGAAACGACGCCACCGTGCAGTGGCTGGACCTGTTCGCGCAGACCTCGGCCGCCAACGCGGACTCTTTCGGCGGCTATCTGCTGGACCCGAGTTCCGCCGTCCCGCCGGGTGAATCGCCGTTAGTGCTGATCGACCCGGAGACCTCCCCGGAGGACTTCGAGCAGATCCTCGACGGGGTGGTCGGCAATGTCGGTAGCCAGCTCAACGCGGTGACCTCGCCGAGCAACGGCCCCGACGCAGTCACCTATCTGATCCTCAAAAACGGTTCCTGAACCCGGCTAACGGGTCAGCGAGCCGGATCGAATCCCGGTTGTCGCTGCGCGAAGCAGCCTGCGTATGCAACCGTAAACTCCTCCAAGCCCGGGCGGGCCTGACCGGCATGGGAAGATGGGACACGTGTTGCGTTGGATAACCGCCGGGGAATCGCACGGTCGCGCATTGGTGGCCATGGTCGAGGGCATGGTCGCCGGAGTGACCGTCACCTCGGCTGACATCGCCGATCAACTCGCCCGTCGGCGCCTCGGCTATGGCCGCGGGGCCCGGATGAAGTTCGAGGCCGACGCGGTCACGGTGCTCTCGGGGGTGCGGCACGGTATCACCCTGGGCGGCCCCATCGCCGTCGAGATCGGCAACACCGAATGGCCCAAGTGGGAGACGGTGATGTCGACCGATCCGGTCGATCCGGCCGTGCTGGACAGCGAGGGCGGCGCCCGTAATGCGCCGCTGACCCGGCCACGGCCCGGCCACGCAGACTTCGCCGGCATGCTCAAGTACGGCTTCGACGACGCCCGCCCGGTGCTCGAACGTGCCAGCGCACGAGAGACGGCCGCCCGCGTGACCGCGGGGACCATTGCGCGGGCGTTCCTGGACCAGGCCCTGGGCGTTCAGGTGATCTCCCACGTGATCTCGATCGGCGCCTCCGACCCCTACGACGGTCCGGTGCCGCAACCGGCCGACCTGGCCGCTATCGATGCCAGCCCGGTGCGTGCCTTCGACGCCGGCGCCCAGGAATCCATGATCGCCGAGATCGAGGCGGCCAAGGCCGACGGCGACACCCTCGGTGGTGTGGTCGAGGTGGTGGTGTCGGGCCTGCCTATCGGCTTGGGCTCCTTCATCAGCGGTGATGACCGGCTCGACAGCCAGTTGGCTGCCGCGATCATGGGCATCCAGGCGATCAAGGGTGTCGAGATCGGCGACGGTTTCACCACCGCCCGCCGGCGCGGCAGCGCAGCCCACGACGAGATGTACCCCGGACCCGACGGTGTGGTGCGCTCCACCAACCGGGCCGGCGGGCTCGAGGGTGGCATGACCAACGGTCTGCCGCTGCGGGTGCGTGCGGCGATGAAGCCGATCTCCACGGTGCCGCGGGCGCTGGCCACCGTCGACATGGCCACCGGCGAGGAAGCGGTCGCGATCCATCAGCGCTCCGATGTGTGTGCGGTACCGGCCGCCGGCGTGGTGGCTGAAGCCATGGTGGCGTTGGTGCTGGCCCGCGCCGCGCTGGCCAAGTTCGGCGGCGACTCGCTGGCCGAAACCCGGCGCAACATCGAGGCCTACCGACGGTCGGTGGCTGACCGCGTGCCGGCGGCCGACCAGGAACGGGCCTCGGGGTAGGCGATGGCGCCCAGAGCGGTTCTGGTGGGGTTGCCCGGGGCAGGCAAGTCCACGATAGGACGGCGCCTGGCCAAGGCCCTCGACGTTGAGATGCTCGACACCGATGCCGCCATCGAGGCCCGCACCGGCCGCACCATCGCTGACATCTTTGCCACCGATGGCGAACCGGAATTCCGCCGCATCGAAGAAGAGGTGATTCGGGAGGCGCTGGCCGGGCATGACGGAGTGTTGTCGCTCGGTGGCGGAGCCATCACCACCCCCGGGGTGCGCGAAGCGCTGGCCGGACACCCGGTGGTATTCCTGGAGATCAGCGCCGCCGAAGGCGTGCGGCGCACCAGCGGCAGCACGGTACGGCCCCTGCTCGCCGGTCCCGGTCGGGCCGAGAAGTTCCGTGAGCTGATGTCGCAGCGGGTGCCGCTCTATCGGAGGCTGGCCACGATCCGGGTCAACACCAACCGGCGTAACCCGGGTGCGGTGGTGCGCTATATCGTGTCCCGGCTGGAGGCCGGCGCACCGACCGGCCGAACCCACCCGCAACCGGCGGCACCAGTGCCTGCCGACCCGCCGGTTACCCC
>NZ_LT546166.1:2553279-2558681 GCF_900078685.2 Mycolicibacter icosiumassiliensis
GCCGGCCGACCCGCCGGTTACCCCGCCCACCCCCGCCACCCTGGCCGCACGACAAACCGGAGGACGCAAGTGACCGACATTCCCGAGCCGATCACCGTGACGGTGGCCACCGACCCGCCCTATCCGGTGGTGATCGGTAAAGGCCTGCTTGGTGATCTCGCCGGGTTGCTCGCCGGGCGCAACAAGGTCGCGATCCTGCACCAGCCGACGTTGGAAGCGACCGCGGAGGGCATCCGAACATACCTGTCCGACAAGGGGATCGAGGCACATCGCATCGAGATCCCGGACGCCGAGGACGGTAAGTCGCTGCAGGTACTCGGCTTCATCTGGGACGTGCTGGGCCGCATCGGCCTGGACCGCCGCGACGCGCTGGTCAGCCTCGGCGGCGGCGCTGCGACCGACGTCTCGGGATTCGCCGCGGCGACCTGGTTGCGCGGCATTTCGATCGTGCACGTGCCCACCACACTGCTGGCCATGGTGGACGCCGCGGTCGGCGGCAAGACGGGCATCAACACCGAAGCCGGCAAGAATCTGGTCGGTGCGTTCCACCAACCCGCCGCTGTCGTCGTCGATCTGGCCACCCTGGAGACATTGCCGCAGCGCGAGATCGTCGCGGGCATGCCGGAGATCGTCAAGGCCGGCTTCATTGCCGATCCAGTGATCCTGGATCTGATCGAGGCCGATCCGGTGGCGGCGATGGATCCGGCGGGGCAGGTGCTCGGCGAATTGATCAGGCGTGCCATCACCGTCAAGGCCGAGGTGGTCGCCGCCGACGAGAAAGAGTCGGATCTGCGCGAAATCCTCAACTACGGACATACTTTGGCTCACGCGATCGAGGCGCTGGAGCACTACCAATGGCGCCACGGCGACGCGGTGTCCGTGGGCCTGGTGTTCGCCGCCGAACTGGCCCGCATCACCGGCCGTCTCGACGACGCGACCGCGGACCGGCATCGTTCGATCCTACTGTCGCTCGGGTTGCCGGTCAGCTACTACGAAGACGCACTCCCCGCGCTGCTGGAATACATGATGGGGGACAAGAAGACTCGGGCCGGTGTGTTGCGGTTCGTAGTGCTCGACGGTCTGGCCAAGCCGGGCCGGCTGGAAGGGCCCGACCCGATGCTGCTGGCGGCCGCTTACGACGAGGTGGGACGGCGATTCCGATTGGAGCGACGATGAACCGGATCAACGTCATCAACGGCCCTAACCTGCAGCGGTTGGGCCGGCGTGAGCCGGACGTCTACGGCAGCACCAGCTATGCGGACTTGCAGGCGCTGATCGAGCGGGAAGCGGCCGAACTCGGTGTCGACGTCGTCGTGCGCCAAAGCGACAGCGAAGCCGAGCTGCTGGAGTGGATTCACTCCGCAGCCGACGCCGCCGAACCGGTGATCCTCAACGCCGGCGGCCTGACTCATACCTCGGTGGCACTGCGTGACGCCTGCGCCGAGCTGCCCGCCCCGCTCATTGAGCTGCACATCTCCAATGTGCATGCCCGCGAAGACTTTCGGCGGCATTCCTACCTGAGCCCGATCGCCAACGGGGTGATCGTCGGCTTCGGGGTGCGCGGATACCTGCTGGCGCTGCGCTACTTGGTCGAGTCGTCGGAGGCCGAGTCTTCGGCGGCCGCGTCGTCGGACGCCGAGTCGTCGGACGCCGCGTCGTCAGACTGAGCCGCGATGCCGCCGTCGTCCTCGATCACGGGGATCTCGGTGGTGGCGTCGGCGTCGGCCGGGAACTCTTCGGTGGTGAAGCCGGCAGAGGGGCCGGCCAGGGTCGCGTCGGCCGCCGGTGCCACGGGTGCCGCGGCAGCCTCGGTCGGCACGGCACCAGTCTCTTCGGCCGCTACCGCGGGAGCGCCCACGGTGGCGAACACGTCAGTCGCCGGCTGGATCTCAGCCTCGGCGGCCGGGACTGGGCGCCGTTCCGGATGCTTCTCGTACTCCTTGTCGATGGCGCGGCGCCCGAGTGCCACCGCGGCCACTGCGACCACGAACACCAGCAGCGCGGTAAAGGCCGCGAAGCTGGTCAACTCGTTGAAGAACGAGCTGATGTAAAGCGCCTTGTCGAACTGGCCGATGACCCACGCGGCGAATCCGCTGAGCAGCCCGGCGACCAGCCCGGCACCGAGCCAGGTCATCGCGAGGTCCGCCCGCCGGTCCGGGTCGGCGGTGGCCTTGGCGTCCTCACGGCCGTCGGAACGGCCCCAGATGAACACTCCGATCGCGAACAAGATCACCAACACCAGGCTGATCAGACCCGCCTGCGCCTCGAAGGCGTTGATCAGCACCCCCTGGATGAGGCGGACCACGACCATCAGTGCAGCGAAGACCAACCCGCGCAGAAACCACTTGCTCATGGGGCCACAGCGTAGCGAGTACCGTCACACCGCGTGACACATTCCTCCCGTCGGGCGCGTCTTAGTGCCGAGATCCGCGCCGCCGACCTGGACGCGATGCTGGTCACCGACCTGATCAACGTGCGTTACCTCTCCGGATTCACCGGGTCGGCCGGGGCGCTGCTGGTCTACGCCGACGGGCGGCCACCGGTATTGGCCACCGATGGCCGCTACCGCACGCAGGCTGCCCGGCAGGCCCCCGACCTGCAGGTCGCGATCGAACGCACCGGGGCCCGTCATCTCCTCAGCCAGGCCGCGGCGGCCGGGGCGCTTCGGGTCGGCTTCGAGGCCCACGTGGTGACCGTGGACGGATTCGACTCCCTGTCGACGGCCCTTCAGGCCGAGGCAGCGGTGGCCGGCGGAGCCAGTCCCGTCGAGCTGGTCCGGGCCTCGAACACCGTGGAGGCGCTGCGCGAGGTCAAAGACGCCGGCGAAGTGGCCCTGCTGCGGCTGGCTTGCGATGCCGCAGACGCGGCCCTGAGCGACCTGGTGGAGCGCGGCGGCCTGCGGCCAGGGCGCACCGAGCGCGAGGTCCGCCGGGAACTGGAAGCCCTGATGCTCGACCACGGCGCCGACGCCGCGTCGTTCGAGACGATCGTGGCCACGGGGCCCAACTCGGCGATTCCGCATCATCGGCCCACCGACGCCGTGCTGGCCGCCGGTGACTTCGTCAAGATCGACTTCGGCGCCCTGGTGGCCGGTTACCACTCCGACATGACCCGCACCTTCGTGCTGGGGCCGCCCGCGGACTGGCAGCGGGAGATCTACCAGGTGGTGCAGGCCGCGCAGCGGGCCGGTCGCGAGGCGCTGCAACCGGGTGCGGAACTGCGGGAGGTCGACGCGGCCGCGCGCACCGTGATCGCTGAGGCCGGCTACGCCGAGACCTTCGGCCACGGCCTCGGTCACGGGGTCGGGTTGCGGATTCACGAAGCGCCCGGAATCAATGCGGCGGCCGACGGTACACTGCTTGCCGGTGCTGTGGTGACCGTAGAGCCCGGCGTCTATCTGGCTGATCGTGGCGGGGTCCGTATCGAGGACACGCTCGTGGTCGCTGATACTGCCGGGCAGGCCCCGGACCTGCTGACTCGGTTCCCCAAGGAACTGACCATTCTAGGTTAGCTAGCGGTGTGCTCTGACCAGGTAAAACGAGGTCGCGAGTGAGCGCTGTGCCGGTGATTATCTTAGGGATCAGCTAACCGTGGTGAGGCCGGGGAAGTGGCCACCGTGGTCACCGCAGACCCGCTCCCTTGGGGGGCACCGTCTAACCGCCGGGACTCGGTACACCACCAGGTGGTGCTGAGCTTGGGTAGCGGGGGAGAGCGCACTCTGGCGGCCGATTGCTGATGCCTGAGCGGACTCCTGGTGAACGATCACGGGTTCGCCGGTAACGGGATTGGTTTGTCGGCGGACTCGTCGACGATTGGCTATGTGAACTTGAGTCCGGAATGCAGGCCAACTGGCCGATTATGAAATCTTCAGATATTTTTAATGAAACTGTGAGCCGAGGTCGGGAGTCCCGTCGACTCCATAGGCCTCGTTTTTCACTCCCCAGCAAGGAGCTGTGCATGACCGGTCGCCCTACTGCCGAACAACGTCGTTCGTCGAGTCGATACAGCAGGATGCAGCATCGTGCCCTTGGCGCTGGGAGTGCTGTCAGCGCTTTCCTGGCGTTCGGTATGACGCCGCTGACCACCGTGCCCACCGCACAGGCCGACGTGGGTGACGTGGTCATCGACACGGTGGCGTCATTGTTCGAGTCATCGACGTGGGCTGACCCCGAAGCTCTCGGCGCGGCGTGGGACGCCCTGATCTTGCAGGACAACTGGGACGCCCTACTTCTGAACCTCGACGCCCCCATCTTCGGTGCAGTCCTGTTCAGCGAGTACTTCTACACCCCGCTGCACACCTCCATCGACACCTGGATGAACAGCTCAGACGGCCAGCTGTTCGCGAACTTTGTCAACTCGGTATCGGGGCAGTACCTGATCGGCGACGGCGCGAACGGAACAGTCGATAACCCTGACGGTGGAAGCGCCGGGTTGCTGTTCGGCGACGGCGGCAATGGGTACGGCTACAGCGGCAGCGGCGGCAACGCCGGATGGTTCTTCGGCGACGGCGGCAACGCCGGGTCCGCCGAAGCGGGTGGCACTCATTCGCCGGTCACTACTTTCGCGGCCGAGGGTTCAGGCCCGATCAATGGCACCCCCGGTGTCGGCGGCAACGCCGCGTTCCTGTTCGGCAACGGCGGCAACGGCACCAACGGCGGCGACGGCCAGTTCGGAGGCGGCGGCGGGAGTGGCGGCGCTGGTGGTGCTGGCGGGTTCTTCTTCGGTAACGGCGGCAATGGTGGTGACGGCGGGGCAGGTGGTGACGGCACAGCCGCACACCTCGACGGTGGCATCGGTGGGGCCGGTGGAGTAGGCGGCGCGAGCGGTCTCGTGTTCAGCACCGGCGGCACCGGCGGTGCCGGTGGCAGAGGCGGTGCCGGTTTTATTGGTGATGCGGGCGCTACGGGCGGTACGGGCGGTAACGGCGGTAACGGCGGTAATGGCGGCGCTGGGGGTGCCGGTGGCGCTGGTGGACTGCTCTTCGGTAGTGGTGGCGATGCGGGGAACGGCGTAACCGGCTCCGCTTCGTTCGGCTCCAGTGGAGGCGAAGGCGGCGGCGGCGGTAAGGCCGGTGACGGCGGTCAGGGCGGTGAGGCCACCGGCTCCGGCGACGGCGGTGCTGGTGGCGCCGGTGGTGCGGGCGGCCGCGCCGGTAACGGCGGTAACGGCAACTTTGCCCTCGCCGACATCAGCACCGGCGGTCGGGGCGGAGGCGTGCCGGGCAGTATCGGCGGCGGTGGCGGCAACGGTGGTAACGCCGCTGGTTCGGGCACCGGCGGGCACCTTGATGGCGGCTCCGGCGGCCACGGCGGCGACGCTGGTATAGCGGGCAATGGCGGGGCCGGGGGCGACGCCTCGGCGAGCCAGCCCGCCGGCACTGGCGGCAACGGTGGTGCCGGCGG
>NZ_LT546166.1:2558831-2704387 GCF_900078685.2 Mycolicibacter icosiumassiliensis
CGCTGGTATAGCGGGCAATGGCGGGCGCGGCGGGGCGGCTGGTGCTGGCAGCAACGGCGGAACAAGCGGAACCGCCGGATCTGCTGGCCACGCAGTAACCAGTGGCGGTAACGGCGGCAGGGGCGGCGACGGCCTCACTGCCACAACGCCGGGCACCTCGGGCGGTAACGGCGGTGCCGGTGGCGACGGCGGCAATATCGGCAACGGCGGTGTTGGTGGAAACGGCGGCAACGGCGTGGCAGGCGGTAACGGCCCGAACGGCCAGAACGCAGGTGATTCCGGCGCCAATGGGAGCAATGGCGGCTTCGGTGGCCGGGGCGGTGCTGGGGGTCAGGGCGGTTCAGTCTCTGGTAACGGCGGCGACGGCGGCACCGGAGGTCAGGGCGGGGCCGGAGGTCACGGCGGTAGCGGCGCGAGCGGTGCTTCAGGAGTCGATGCCGCGAACAACAGCGGGGACGCCGGGGCCGACGGTGGAAACGGTGGTAGCGGCGGTAGCGGTGGCACCGGCGGTAATGGCGGTGACGGTGGAGCGGGCGGTAACGCCGTGCATGGCCAGTCCGGTCAGCACGGTACCGCTGGGGTCGGCGGTGCAGGCGGTAACAGTGGCAACGGTGCTGGCGGCGGCGACGGGGGCCGCGGTGCTGCCAGCACTAACGGTGGTGCTGGCGGTACAGGCGGCGGTGGAGGCTTTGTAACTGGCAGTGGCACCGCAGGCAGCGGCGGCAATGGTGGCGACGGGGGAGCAAGCGGGACGGCCGGTGTGGGAGGCCTCGGCGGAACCACCGCTGACGGCAAGCACGCAGACGACGGGATGACGGGCGCTGCTGGTTTTGGTGGGTATGGCGGTAACGGTGGCGCTGGCGCTACCGGGAACTATGGGCAAGCGGGTGGCGATGGCGGCCATGGCGGCCATGGCGGTAGCGGCTACTTCGGCGGTGTCGGCGGTGTCGGCGGTGCCGGTGGGGGTGGCGGCGGTGACGGGGGCGGTGTTGAAGGCTCTGGTGGCCTGGGCCGCGACCGCGGCATTGGTGGTGACGGTGGTGACGGCGGTGACGGCGGTAATGGCGGTGTGCACTGGGGCAGTGATGGCGGTACTGGAGGTGCCGGTGGTGACGGCAGCAGCGGTGGTGTGGGCGGCGAGGGCGGCGCTGGCGGCCTAGGCGGCACTGGTTACCTAGCCAGTCCTGGCGGTGGGACCGGTGGCGGCGGTGCTGGCTGTGCTGGTTGCGGTACCGGCGACCAGGGCTCGACCATCTATCTCGACGGCCGCGGTGGCAGCGGCGGAGACGGCGGCAACGGTAAGTACGGCGAGACCGGCGGCAACGGAACCGATGGCGGCAACGGTGGCGACGGCACGCAGGGGACGCCCGGCACCCGTGGTCAAGACAACGGCTAGCAGCGGTCGTCGACGTGCTTGCCGCCGAGCGCCACGGTGTACCCCTACCTATCAGAAGAAGCGGTGACCTAGCCGAATGCTTGCAGGCACGTCACTGCGACGGCGCCCAGTTTGAACTGGGGGCCCCTCTCACGGCGGTGGATGCGGGCCTAGTCGGTGCCGTTCGTGCTGGTGTCCCAGCTCATAACGGGCGAAGGGCAAAGTAGCCCCAGGTCGCGACACGGGGCAATGATGTCCATCGCTTTCAGTGACCTGCCGACCGCTCCTTTGTGCGCCAAGACCCAGCGACCTACGCCAGTCATCGACGAACCGGTTGTGGTGACCGCCGGGCCGAGGACGTCGAACGTTTTCTCCCCCTCTAGGAATGTCGCGCGCACGATCGTTCCATGGTCGAGAGTTAACGCAGCCTCACGTGGCCCAATGGCCTGGTAAGACCGCCCGGATGTGTCGAGTCGCAGGACGTCGTTGGACGGGCGTCCATTCGATTCGATCGAGTAGACACTGAGGACGAGGTCGCCGTGACTTGCGCGGGCGACTTCCCCCCGCACGGCGTACACGCCGAAAACGGAATCGGTGAATGTCGCGCCAACGTGGGAGCCGGGTCCGATCTCACTTATCTGAAGCTTCATTTCGTTGACGCCGCGGCGTGCTGGCGGAGTCAGCAGCCGCTTGATCTCATCATCCGTCATGGTGGCCAAGTATGCCGTTTATGGCATCGCAAAGCACGAAAGCATACAAATGTCTCCGATAACAGTACGGCTGGATATCCTCTAGGGGCCGTCATCCAGCCGCAGCAGGAACTCGACGGCCACGTATCTAGGAGGACCATGCTCGGGTTCGCAGTCGTGGACAGGCAACCGTCGGCGGCGACCACGGCTGTGTGGCTCACCAGCCGGGTCGAGGATTCCCGCTTTAAACGCGACGGTGACAGCGACGAACTGAAAAGCGTCCGAGTCAACCACACCAACGCCGTCGTTATCGCACACGACGACGAGCGATATGAAACCAAGATGCGATCGCTGACCGCCGACCGTGCAGTAGTCCTCACCACCGGCACTGTCTCACCGGTTCCGTTCGTGAGACCTCTTACCCCGGACGTTTTCGACGTTCTGATCAAGGCGACTGTCCGCCATCAACAGCGCATCGACGAGGCAGTCGAGGCTGCGCGAACCGCCACGCGGAAACTCGTCGACCCGGACTTCCCCAGGGCGGTGCCCGAGCTGATACCAGGCGAGCGTGATGAGCCCCAGTTTCGTGCTCTGGCGACCGCCGATTACGTCGCCGCTGTCTGGCGGCTCTGGCTCCTCACGGACGCGCAACGTGTTCGCCGCAGCCTCCCCACCAAGACCAAGACGAGAGTATTGCCGCCGATCATGCCCGAGGAATTATGTGACCCGAAGCTGACAGAGCTTCCACCGAAGTTCGCCGAACTGGCCGCACCGGAGCCGGTGACGCGATGATGGACTACACCGCGATTGACTTTGAGACCGCCAATGCACGGCGCGGTTCGGCGTGCTCGGTGGGCCTGGTCCGCATCCGCAACGGTGTCGCCGTCGAGGAGCAGCACTGGCTGATGCGGCCGCCCGAAGGGCTCGACTACTTCGAGCGGATCAACGTCGGAATCCACGGCATCACCGCAGAGATGGTCGCCGACCAGCCGCGCTGGCTGGAGCGGTTGCCAGATATCCTCGACTTCATCAGGGGTGACGTCGTGGTCGCCCACAACGCTGCCTTCGACACCTCGGTCATCCGCGGGGCCTGCGACGCCGACGGCGTGCCATGGCCGGACATCGACTACCTGTGCACCAGGGTGATGGCGAAACGGGCGCTGCAGCTGCCGAAGTACAACCTGCCGTTCGTACTGCAGGCGCTCGGCTCTTCGATTGCAGACCACCACAACGCATTGGCCGATGCGCACGGCGTTGTAGAGGTGATCACCGGACTATCGAACCGCAGCGGTGTCAGCGACCTGCAGGCGCTGGCGCTCGGCGTTTCACCGGGCGCGGTGCGGTGCGATCACCACTGGGGCTGTAGTTCCTAGGGCAGGGTGGCGCGCAGGAACCCTGCAGCGCGTGGCCCCGTACGCGAGGTGCGGCGGTGGCGGACGTCTGGCAAGCTCAGCGTGCGCAGCCTTGCGTAAGTGCGGTAGGAATCGCCGCCGGGCCGGGGTTGTCCTCGGGGATCTCATCCTCGACCAGCCGCCGAGTGAATTGCTTCAGGGCGGCTAGACGGAGGACCACGGTATTGGCGGCCTTTCCGTCTGCGATTAGCTCGCCGGTGTAATGCTGCACCAAGGGCCGCGTAAGCTGCTCGGGTGTTCGTTGTTGTCGCACCACTCCAGCTAGAGTCGTGCCCCGCGCAAGTAGGGCGTGATCGTCGTGGGGGAGCGGATGGCGGACAGCGGTGCCAGCACTCAGGGTTGCATGGGGGTGTGCAGCAAAGGTTTCGGCGAACCCGATACCTTACGTTTGGGCGCTGCGCAAGGCTGAAACTCGGGCGTGGCCTGCCATAGGTGCAGGTCAAAACGCTAAGGGGAGCAATTGGCTTCCCGAACTTACTGACCATTCTCTAGGAGACGTGAACGACCGTGGCTTCAACTGCTGACTTCAAAAACGGGCTGGTGCTGGTGATCGACGGCCAGTTGTGGCAGATCACCGAGTTTCAGCACGTCAAGCCGGGCAAGGGTCCGGCCTTCGTGCGCACCAAGCTCAAGAACGTGGTGTCGGGCAAGGTCGTGGACAAGACCTACAACGCCGGCGTGAAGGTGGAGACCGCCACCGTCGACCGCCGCGACGCCACCTACCTGTACCGCGACGGCAACGACTTCGTGTTCATGGACAGCGAGGACTACGAGCAGCACCCACTGCCCGAATCGCTGGTCGGCGACTCGGCGAACTACCTGCTGGAGAGCATGCTGGTGCAGATCGCCTTCCACAACGGGGTGGCGCTGTACCTGGAGTTGCCGGTCAGCGTCGAGCTGGAGGTCACCCACACCGAGCCCGGCCTGCAGGGCGATCGGTCCAGCGCGGGCACCAAGCCGGCCACCATGGAGACCGGTGCTCAGATCAACGTGCCGCTGTTCATCAACACCGGAGACAAGCTGAAGGTCGACACTCGCGACGGCAGCTACCTGGGACGGGTCAACTCCTGACCATGCCCGCTGGCAAGCCGGTAAAAGGCCGGCACCAGGCCCGTAAGCGTGCCGTCGACGTGCTCTTCGAGGCCGAGGCCCGGGGACTGACCCCGGCCCAGGGCGCGGAGCTGCGAACGGCGCTGGCCAGTGAGCAGCCCGACGTGTCGCCGCTGCACCCGTATACCGTCACGGTGGCCAATGGCGTCACCGAGCACGCGGCCCACATTGACGACCTGATCACGTCCCACCTGCAAGGCTGGAAGCTGGAACGGCTGCCGGCCGTGGACCGGGCGATTCTGCGGGTGGCGATCTGGGAGTTGCTGCATGCCGACGACGTGCCGGAGCCGGTTGCCGTGGACGAAGCGGTCAAGCTGGCCAAGGAGTTGTCCACCGACGAGTCGCCCGGGTTCGTCAACGGCGTGCTGGGCCAGGTAATGCTGGTGACACCGCAGTTGCGGGCCGCCTCGCTGGCGGTCCGGGGGACGACGACGCCCCCCGACACCGACACCGACAGCGCGGGCGAGCCGGACACCGACTCCGCGGACTGAACCGGCCCCGGGCCGCCACGGCACGGGCACACTGGCCCTATGGGCGAGGGCTGGGACGCACCGAATCGGAGACTGCGGGTATCGGCGTTGGCCGCGGTGGCCAACCCGTCGTATTCGCGGCTGGACACCTGGAACCTGCTCGACGACGCCTGCCGGCAGCTGGCCGAGGCCAACCGGGCGGGCCTGGACACCACCCACGAAGCCGCGCGGGTCAAACGCCTCCTCGGCCGGCTCGGCGCCTACGAGCGGTACTGGCTGTTTCCCGGCGCGGTGAACCTGGCGACCTTCCACGGCTACCTGGAGTCGATGGCGACGGTGTCGCTGACCGAGCGGGTGTCGCTGGTGGTCCGGTTGCTGTCGGACTACGGCGACCGGGCGGCGCTGTTCGACCTCGGCTTGCCGCTGTCTGACCAGGAACTGGTGGCCCAGGCCCGCCAGCAGCAGTTCTACACCGTGCTGCTGGCCGACGACTCGCCGCCGGATGTGCCCGAGAGCCTGGTGGAAAGCCTGCGCCGACTGCGCAGCCCCGATGACGATGTGCAGATCGAACTGCTGGTGGTGTCCAGCGTCGAGGATGCGGTCACCGCCGTCGCGCTCAACGGCGAGATCCAGGCCGCGATCGTGCGGCACGACCTGCCGCTGCGGTCACACGACCGAGTCCCGCTGATGACCACCCTGCTGGGCGCCGAGGACGATCCGACGACCGTCGGTTGCGGCCGCGACGCCATCGAATGCGGTGAGTGGATGCGCCTGCTGCGGCCGCATATCGATCTGTACCTGCTCACCGACGAGTCGATCGCCGCCGACACCGAAGACGAGCCGGACGTCTATGACCGAAGCTTCTATCGGCTCAACGATGTCACCGACCTGCACAGCACCGTGCTGGCCGGTATCCGGAAGCGCTACGCCACACCGTTTTTCGATGCGCTGCGGGCCTACGCCTCCGAACCTGTCGGGCAGTTTCATGCGCTGCCGGTGGCGCGCGGCGCCAGCATCTTCAACTCGCGCTCGCTGCAGGACATGGGCGAGTTCTACGGCCGCAACATCTTTATGGCCGAGACCTCTTCCACCTCAGGCGGACTCGACTCGTTGCTGGACCCGCACGGCACCATCCGGGTGGCGATGAACAAGGCGGCCAAGACCTGGAACGCCGACCACACCTATTTCGTCACCAACGGGACCTCCACCGCCAACAAGATTGTCGTACAGGCCCTGACCCGCCCCGGCGACATCGTGTTGATCGACCGGAACTGCCACAAGTCGCACCACTACGGGCTGGTCCTGGCCGGCGCCTACCCGCTGTACCTGGACGCCTACCCGCTGGCGCCGTTCGCGATCTACGGGGCGGTGGCGCTGCGCACCATCAAACGTGCCCTGCTCGACCTGGAGGCCGCCGGGCAGCTGCATCGGGTCCGGATGCTGTTGCTGACCAACTGCACTTTCGACGGCGTCGTCTACAACCCCCGCCGTGTCATGGAGGAAATCCTGGCGATCAAACCCGACATCTGCTTTCTGTGGGATGAGGCGTGGTACGCGTTTGCGACCGCGGTGCCGTGGGCTCGGCAACGCACCGCGATGGTCGCCGCCGAAGGTCTGGAGGCCAAGCTGGGCTCGGCGCACTACGCCAAGGAGTACCAGGCGTGGCACGACAGCATGGAAGGCGTCGATCGCGACCAGTGGAGCGAGCACCGGCTGCTGCCGCACCCGTCGGCGCGGGTGCGGGTGTATGCGACCCACTCGACCCACAAGTCGCTGTCGGCGCTGCGGCAGGCGTCGATGATCCACGTCCGGGATCAGGACTTCAACGCGCTGGCCCGTGAGTCGTTTGCTGAGGCGTTTTTGACCCACACTTCCACCTCGCCGAACCAGCAGCTGCTCGCCTCACTGGACTTGGCCCGCCGGCAGGTGGACATCGAAGGCTTCGACATGGTCCGGCGGGTCTACGACATGGCGTTGGTGTTTCGCCACCGGGTCCGCAAGGACCGGCTGATCAGCAAATGGTTCCACATCCTTGACGAGAGTGACTTGGTGCCCGACCGATTCCGCGAATCGACGGTCAGCTCCTACCGGGAGGTACGCCAAGGGGCGCTGGCGGAGTGGAATGAGGCCTGGCGTTCCGACGAATTCGTGCTTGACCCCACCCGGGTCACCCTCTATGTCGGCAAGACCGGGATGACCGGCTACGACTTCCGCGAGAAGATCTTGATGCAGCGGTTCGGAATTCAGATCAACAAGACGTCGATCAACTCGGTGCTGTTGATCTTCACCATCGGCGTCACCTGGTCCAGCGTGCACTACCTGCTCGACGCGCTGCGCCGGGTCGCCGGCGAACTGGACCGCGCCTGGAACGCGGCCAGCACCGATGATCGCGCGCTGCAGCGCCGCCGGGTCATTGAGATCACCGAGGACCTGCCACCGCTGCCGGACTTCAGCGCCTTCGCGCCGGCTTTTCGTCCCGGCGGCACCAGCCCGATCGGCGACATTCGTGCGGCGTTCTACGGCGGTTATGAAGAGTCCGACCGCGAGCACGTGCTGCTCGGGGACGCTGGCCGCCGTGTCGCCGACGGCAAGACCCTGGTCTCGACGACTTTCGTGGTGCCGTACCCGCCCGGTTTCCCGGTCCTGGTTCCCGGTCAGGTGATCTCCAAGGAGATCCTGTACTTCCTGGCCGACCTCGACGTCAAAGAGATTCACGGCTACAACCCCGGGCTGGGGCTGGCAGTGTTCACTCCCGAGGCGCTGGCCCGCTACGGGCGAGCACCGGACGTGGCCGATTAGCGTCACCGCGATTGTTACCCGGGCCGTCGGCGCCGCAGCGGCGCAATGCGTCTGCGCCAGGAGGTTTTCGCTGGCAGCTCGCAGCGAACGGGTGGCGCAATGCGTTTTACCGCGATGTCAGCGGGTTTCGCCGCTCTGGGGCTGCCGGGGCGGCGCGCCTTAGCGTGTCTGCATGCCTGAAGCCCGCGTCGCATCGCAGCCGATTCGCCGCGCGGATCGGGCACGGCAGGTCGCCGACGTCCTGCGCCATCAGATCCATGCCGGCGCCTACGACGACGGACTGCCCGGTGAGCCCGAACTGGCCACGGAGTTCGTCGTCTCCCGCAACATCGTTCGCGAGGCGCTGGCCGCCCTGAAAGCCGAAGGGCTGATCCATCGCGGGCCGAGAACCGGCACCCATGTGGCGCAGCACAAATACGATCACGGACTGGACGCCTTGCGCGGGCTGAAGGAGACCTTCGACGGCCACGGGGACGTGCGCAACGAGGTCCGGGTGGCGACGATGGTGGATGCTCCACCGTCGGTCGCCCGGCGGCTGGGACTTGGTGCCGGCGCCGAAGTGGTCTTCATCGAACGACTGCGCTACCTGGGTGATGTGCCGCTGAGCCTGGACCAGACCTACCTGGCCCCCGATATCGGCTCCGCCGTGCTGGCCCATCCCTTGGAGTCCACCGACGTGTTTCCACTGATCGAACAGGTCAGCGGCCAACGCCTGGGCGACGCGGCCTTGGCGCTGGAGGCGATTCCGGCCGACCCGCACACCGCGGCAATTCTGCAGCTTCCCGGCGGCGCGGCCCTGCTGATGCTGGAAAGGCTCACCAGCCTGGAGGACGGCCGGCCCGTCGATCTCGAATACATCCGGATGCGCGGTGACCGCGTCACCATGCGCGGCACTCTGACAAGGAGCTAACCATGACGCTGGTCAACGGCCGTACCGATGTCCCCGTGACGATCGATGAATCGCTGTGCATCTCCGGCTGCACGCTGTGCGTCGACATCTGCCCGCTGGATTCCCTGGCGATCAACCCCGACAACGGCAAAGCCTTCATGCACGTCGACGAATGCTGGTACTGCGGACCGTGCGCCGCGCGCTGTCCGACCGGCGCTGTCACCGTCAACATGCCCTATCTCATTCGCTGAATACATTGACCGGCAAGGTGTTTCATGAAGAGATCCCTCATCCTGCTGACCAGCGCCGTCCTCGCCGCGGCCGGATGCTCGCTGGACACCACCACTGCCGGTGACTCCATCGACGTGGTGGTGGGTTACCAGTCCAAGACCATCAACACCGCGACGGCGGGCACGCTGCTGCGAGCTCGCGGCTACCTGGAGCGCCGGCTCGCCGACATCACCACCCGGACCGGAACCCGATACCGGGTCGACTGGCAGGACTATGACACCGGAGCACCGATCACCGCCCAGATGCTTGCCGAGAAGATCGACATCGGGTCGATGGGGGACTACCCCATGCTGGTCAACGGCGTCCGAACCCGGGCCACCGAGCAGGCCCGTACCGAGATCGTCTCGGTGACCGGCTACCACCCGGCCGGTGCGCTGAACATGGTGGTGGTGTCGCCCGGCTCGGATGCGGACACGCTGGCCGACCTGGCCGGGGCCAAGGTGTCGGCCAGCGTGGGCTCGGCGGGTCACGGCACCCTGGTGCGCGCACTGGCCAGCACCGGCGCGCACGTCGAAGTGCTCAATCAGCAGCCTCAGGTCGGGGCATCAGCGCTGGAATCCGGTCAGGTCCAAGGCCTGTCGCAATTCGTGGCCTGGCCCGGACTGCTGGTGTATCAGGATCGGGCCCGCCTGCTCTACGACGGTGCCGAACTCAACTATCCGACCCTGCATGGGGTGGTGGTGCGCCGAAGCTATGCGCGAGCCCACCCAGAAGTGCTTGACGCATTCCTGCAAGCCCAGCTCGAGGCCACCGACTTCCTGAAACGCAAACCGTTGGAGGCGGCCCGCATCGTCGCCGAGGGCAGCGGGCTGCCGCAGGAGGTCGTCTACCTCTACAACGGGCCGCGCGGCACTTCGTTCGACGCCACGCTCAAACCGCAACTGGTCGCCGCGCTGAAGAATGACGTGCCCTATCTCAAGTCGATCGGCGACTTCGCCGAGCTGGACGACTTCGACGTGGACGGGTTCGTCGACGACAGGCCGCTGCGCGCCGCGTTCGCTGCGCGAAAGCTGGACTACGACAAGGCGGTCGCCGCGATCGACCAGCCGACGACGGTTGGCGGTGAACTCTGGCTGGACGGCACCGAAACCACCGTGACCGTGCCGGACTCCGACGCGTTGCTGGACGCGGTGCGGGCCGCGAACGCCCGTGGCGATCAGGTGCGGGCCGCCTATGTCCACGACGCCGAACTGGGGACGCGGTGGTTCGCCGACAAATCGGCGTGGGTTCGCGACGGTGCGCACTACCTGCCCTTCGACACCACCGCTGGGGCGCAACGCTATATCGCCGCGCATCCGGGTGGCGTTGTGCTGGATTACCGTCAGGCCCTGGCGGGTGCGGCGTGACCGCGGTTCTGGCTGGTGCGCCGGCTGTGTCCGCTCCTGTAGGAGCCGTGCCGCGCCGGGCCCGGACACTCCGGCGGTCCTGGCTGCTGCGGCTGGGCTCGGTAGCGGCCGCACTGGGGCTGTGGCAGCTGTTGACCGTCGCCGATGTGCGGTGGTGGCTGCGGTTCGACACCCTGCCGACCGTCGATGAGGTCTTCACCACCTTGGTGCGCCGGTTGGGCACCGAGGCGTACTGGTTGGATCTGGCGCAGTCGCTGATCCGGATCCTCACCGGATTTGGCCTGGCGGCGACGGTCGGTGTGGCAACCGGCATTCTGCTGGGCAGGTCGCGGGTGGCTGCCGACGTGGTCGGCCCGCTCACCGAACTGATCCGGCCTATCCCGGCCATCGCGCTGGTTCCGGTTGCGATCCTGCTCTTTCCGGCCAGCGAACAGGGCATCGTGTTCATCACGTTCCTGGCGGCCTTCTTCCCGATCTTGGTCAGCACCCGCCACGCGGTGCGTGCCCTGCCCACGCTGTGGGAGGACTCGGTGCGCACCCTGGGCGGCGGACGCTGGGACGTGTTGAGCCAGGTGGTGATTCCGGGCATCCTGCCGGGCGTGTTCGGCGGCCTGTCGGTCGGCATGGGTGTGTCGTGGATCTGCGTGATCTCGGCGGAGATGATCTCCGGGCGTCTCGGAATCGGGTATCGCACCTGGCAGGCGTACACCGTGCTGGCCTACCCGGACGTGTTCGTCGGCATCATCACCATCGGCGTCCTGGGGTTCGCCACTTCGGCGGCGGTGGAGACGGTCGGGCGTCGGCTGACCCGCTGGCTGCCGCGAAGTGCGGAGAACGGGCGATGACAGTCGGCATGAGCCTGACGCTGGACCGGGTCCGGCTGTCCTACACCGGCTCTCCGGTGATCGACGAGCTGAGCCTGGCCGTGCGCCCGGGCGAGATCCTGGTGCTGACGGGTCCGTCCGGCTGCGGCAAGTCGACGGTGCTGCGGGCACTGGCCGGATTGCTGCATCCGGATCAGGGGCAGGTACTCGCCGACGACGCCGTGGTGAGGACCACCTCGAGGGACCGTGGCGTGGTGTTTCAGGACAACGCGCTGCTGCCGTGGCGTTCGGTGCGCTCCAACATTGAGCTGGCGCTGCGGCTGCGCGGTGTGCCTCGCACCGGGCGGCGGGCCCAAGCCGATCGGTGGATCGCCGAGCTGGGGCTGACCGGCTTCGGCGACTATCTGCCCAACAGCCTCTCCGGCGGGATGCGACAACGCGTTCAGCTGGCCCGCGGCCTGGCCGGTGCGCCCCGCGCGGTGATGATGGACGAACCGTTCGGCGCGCTGGACAGCGCCACCCGTGCCGCCATGCAGGCGCTGCTGGTCGACACCTGGCGATCGCACCCGACCACGATCGTGTTCGTGACCCACGATGTCGACGAGGCTTTGGCGCTCGGAGACCGAGTGGCGGTGCTGGGGCGCGCCGGAGAGCCGCTGCGGGCGCTGATCGAGGTACCCGAACCGCGCAGTGGCCGAGCCGAACCCGCACTGCGCACCACCATCCTCACCGCATTGGAGCACTCATGACGCAGGACTCCCTGCAGATCCCGGATGTCGCGACACCGCAGCGGCTGGACTGCGATGTGCTGGTGATCGGCGGCGGCACCGCCGGCACCATGGCCGCACTCACCGCCGCCGAACATGGCGCGCAGGTGCTGCTGCTGGAGAAGGCCCACGTGCGGCACTCCGGGGCGTTGGCGATGGGCATGGACGGCGTCAACAACGCCGTGATCCCCGGCAAGGCCGAACCCGAGGACTATGTCGCCGAGATCACCCGCGCCAACGACGGAATCGTCAACCAGCGCACCATCTATCAGACCGCCACCCGGGGCTTTGCGATGGTGCAGCGGCTGGAACGTTACGGGGTGAAGTTCGAAAAGGATGAGCACGGCGAATACGCGGTGCGCCGGGTACACCGGTCCGGCTCCTATGTGCTGCCGATGCCGGAGGGCAAGGACGTCAAGAAGGCGCTCTACCGGGTGCTGCGGCAACGCTCGATGCGGGAGAAGATCCGCATCGAGAACCGGCTGATGCCGGTGCGGGTGCTCACCCGTGACGGCCGAGCAGTGGGCGCTGCCGCATTGCACACCCGCACCGGAGAATTCGTGGCGGTCGGAGCTAAGGCGGTGATCCTGGCCACCGGGCCATGCGGGCGCCTCGGGCTGCCCGCCTCGGGTTATCTGTATGGCACTTACGAGAACCCGACCAATGCCGGCGACGGCTACTCGATGGCCTATCACGCCGGCGCCGAGCTGTCCGGCATCGAATGCTTCCAGGTCAACCCGCTGATCAAGGACTACAACGGACCTGCCTGCGCCTACGTGGCCAATCCGTTCGGCGGCTATCAGGTGAACTCGCTGGGGGAGCGATTCGTCGACTCCGACTACTGGTCCGGCCAGATGATGGCCGAGGTCAAATCCGAGATCGACTCCGCGCGCGGGCCGATCTACCTCAAGGTTTCGCACCTGCCCGACGAGACGCTGTCGGCGCTGGAGAACATCCTGCACACCACCGAGCGGCCCACCCGCGGAACCTTTCACGCCAACCGCGGACATGACTACCGCACCCACGATATTGAGATGCACATCTCCGAGATCGGTTTGTGCTCAGGGCATTCCGCATCGGGAGTGTGGGTCGACGAGCATGCCCGCACCACGGTTCCCGGCCTGTACGCTGCCGGCGACCTGGCCTGCGTGCCGCACAACTACATGATCGGTGCCTTCGTGTTCGGCGACCTCGCCGGCGCGGATGCGGCAACCACCCTGGGTGACATCGCGGCGTCGCAGGAGTTGCCGGCCGACCAGCTCGCCGAGGCCCACGAGCTGATCTATCGCCCGTTGCGCCACCCCGACGGCCCGCCACAGCCGCAGGTAGAATACAAACTGCGCCGGTTCGTCAACGACTATGTGGCGCCGCCGAAATCGGCTGCCAAACTGTCGCTGGCAGTGCAGACCTTCGAGCGGATGCGCGGTGAGATCGCCCAGATGGGAGCCCGCAGCCCGCACGAGCTGATGCGCGCCGTCGAGGTGTCGTTTATCCGTGACTGCGCGGAGTTGGCCGCCCGGTCATCGCTGACCCGTACCGAGTCCCGTTGGGGCCTCTACCACGACCGTGCCGACCTGCCCGGCCGTGATGACACTCAGTGGGGCTACCACCTCAATGTGCGCAAACGTGCCGACGGCGCAATGGAATTCCTCAAGCGTCCCGTCGCCCCCTACTTCGTGGCCGTTCCCGAACTGGACGGGCTGCCGCCGAGCGACCAGTCAGTGCATGCGGTGGCTCAGCCGCCGCTGCTGGGAGGCCAGGCGCCGGCGACCGCGGAGTCACGGGTTGCGGCACGGGCCGCCGCGCACCCGCCGTCGCCGCGTATCGCGGCGGTGGTCGCCCTCGAGGAGCCGACGCTGGCCGACCTGGCCGGCTTCCTCGGTGATCCCGATCCTGCGGTGCGCCGTACCGCGGTCGCTGCGCTGAGCGAGCACACTCCCGACGGCTACGCCGGCGCGCTGTTCGGTGCGCTGGCCGATGCCGACGCCGCGGTGCGCCGGACCGCTGCAGACGGCGCACGTGAGCTCGTGGAAGTGATATCGGATCCAGGGTTGGTCGCTGAGCAGCGCAACTCGCCCGATCCGGTGGTCCGGGCCGCCGTGGTGTACCTGTTGTCCAGCCGGCGGATCGGAGACCCGGCGGACTACCGAGCCGCCCTGGCCGACCCCGACCACCGGGTACGCATCGAAGCGGTGCGCGCACTGGTCTCGGTCGACGACGCGGCGACGGTGGCAATCGCCGCCGGCGACCGCAACCGCGAAGTACGCGTCGCCACGGCCAATGCCTTGGCGACGTTGCGTGCCGGTGCCGACTCCGTGCGAGGCCTGATCGCCGACCCAGACCCACTGGTACGCGCCGCGGCGCTGGCCGCGCTCGGTGAGATCGGCTGCGGGCCGCAGGACCTCGCCGTCGTCACACCGGCACTGCGCGAGTCGGCGTGGCAGGTACGGGTCGGCGCGGCGCGCGCGCTGGTCGGTGCGGACGCCGACGCGGCGGTGCCGCTGCTGACGGTGGCGCTCGAAGACCCGCACCTTGACGTCCGCAAAGCTGCCGTACTGGGGCTGACCCGCTGGGCCGAATCCGACGTCAACGCCCGTGACGCGCTCGGTATCGCGATCAAGGACAACGACGCCGACGTTCGCGCGTACGCGCGTCGGGCCTTGCAGGAAGCGGCCGGGTCAGTACGCTGACTCGTGATGGCCACGTCGGATGCAGTTGGCGGGCCGGGTGGCAATTCCCGGCTGTCCGTACAGGACTGGGTGCAGGCCGGCTTCCGGATTCTGGCCGAAGACGGGCTCAAGGCGCTGACCATCGACCGGCTCTGCAAGCGGCTCGGTGTCACCAAGGGCAGCTTCTACTGGCATTTCGCCGACATGAAGGCCTACCGGCAGGCGTTGGTCGACACCTGGGCCGCCGTGCGCGACGCCGACCGCGGCGATTTCGATGCACTGTCGGAACTACCGCCGCGTCAGCGGTTATCGCGCATGATGACCGCCCTGGTCGGTCCCTCGCATTGGATGCTGGAGCGGGCGATCCGCGAATGGGCGCGGTCAGAGGACGCCGTCGCCGCGGCGGTACGCAGCTCGGATCGGCGGGTGCTCAAGGCGGTTCGCCAGGTATTCCTCGACGACGGTTTCGAGCCCGACGAGGCCGACATGCGTGCCAACGCAACGTTCGCCGCCGGAATCGGGTTTCTGCATCTGTCCGGTTCGGTGCCGAGCTCGCGAGCCGCCGGTCGGCGGGAACAGTTCCTGGACGTTATGCTGCGACACTGATACCCATACCAAAAGGTATGGTACGGTCCGGGCATGGCGACCATGACGGCCCCCGCGGTGACCGAGGAATTCATCTCCCGACTGGCGCAGCGCGCCGCGGCAGCCGAAGAGCTGCGTCGACTTCCGGCGGACACCGTCGAGGACTTCCGCAGCTCCGGGCTGGCCGGCCTGCTCTTGCCGGCCCGCTACGGCGGGCGGCAGGGCGAGTTTCCCGAGATTCTCGACCCGATTCGGCGGATGGCGCACGGCTGCGCGTCGAGTGCCTGGACGCTCGGGTTCTACATGCTGCACAACTGGATGCTGGCCCTCTTCGGCGAGCAGGCCCAGGACGAGGTATTCGCTGCCGGGCCGGTGCTGTGCCCGGCGCCGCTAGCACCCACCGGGCGCGGCGTGCCCGACGGTGACGGCATCCGGCTTTCCGGGCGATGGTCGTGGGCGACCGGAGTGATGGACGCCGACTGGATCATGGTCGGTGCGATCTGCGGACCCAGCGAAGAGCCCTACCCGGCGCTGGCGCTGTTGCCGGTCAGCGAGATCGTCGTCGAGGATGTCTGGCACACCGCCGGGATGCGGGCAACCGGATCCAACGACGTCGTGATCGATAGTGTGTTTGTTCCGTCGCACCGGCTGGTCAAGGTCGTCGACGTCTACTCCGGTACCGCCCCCGGCGCCGAGCTGCATGACGTGTCGGTGTACCGGTGGCCGATGGTCCCGGCGCTGGCGCTGGTGGCCGCGATGCCCGCCCTCGGGTCGGCCGAATGGGTCGCCGACCTGTTCGCCGAGCGCCTGGCCGAACGAGTGCTGGCGTATTCCGGTGCTGCGCAGAAGAACCAGCCGGCGGCCCAGATCCGCCTCGGCGATGCGCGGGTTCGGCTGCGGGCTCTGCGCGGCTTGCTCGACGACACCGCCGGCCGGATTCAAGACGCGGTGGACGCCCGTGAGCGGATCGGGCGGCCCGTTCGGGCCGATGCCCGGGCCGCGGCCGCGTACATCGTGCACGAATCCCGCTCCGTGATCGCCGATCTGCTCGAATCCTCCGGTGCCAGTGCGCAGTTCGTCACCAACCCGCTGCAGCGCGCCAAACGCGACGTCGACGTCATCTGCGGGCACGTAGTCTTCGACTACGACGTGGCCCGCGAGTTGTCTGGCGCACTCGAGGCCGGCGTGAAGATCTCACCGATCTCCATGATCTGACCGACGTAAGGACACCATGAAGACGCTGTGGGTGGAGGCCAGCCCGAAGCAAGAGCACTCGCTGTCCTCGGCGCTGACGCAGGCCTTCTTGGACGCGGCGCCCGCGGCCGCGGTCGGCGACGTCGAACGGTTCTCGGTGTGGTCCGACGAGATGCTGGTGTTCGGACGCGACGCCGCATTCGCCAAGTTCGCACCGCTGTACGGCGAACGGCGAACCCCCGAGCAGCAGCAGATCTGGTCGGACGTGCTGGCGGAAATCGACCGGGTGCGCTCGTTCGATCGGCTGGTGGTGTCGTCGCCGATGTGGAATTGGCATGTGCCGCATGCCCTGAAGGCCTGGATCGATGTCATCGTGCAACCGATGGCCAGCTTCACGCTTAACGAGCGCGGCGAACACGTGGGAACGTTGGGGCAGGGCAAGCCGCTGCAACTCATCTTGACTCGCTCCAGCGCCTACGACGGCGACCGTGCCGACCTGCAAGACTTCCAGCGCCCGTATCTGGAATACGTGTTCACCATGCTGGGCTACAACGTCCAGACCCTGGTCTTCGAGCCGACCACGCGCTGGACCGCCGAAGAGCGGGCCCAGATGCGCGACGCTGCGCTGGCGAAGGCCCGCCGCGCGGGGCAGCAGCTCTAGGAAACATACCGAGTGTGCGGTTTGGGCGGTGAAATCCCTTTGCAACCAACCAAACCGCACACTCGACGAGCGCTTCTGCCTAGGTCCGGCTCACAAACCCAGGGCCGCGTAGGTCCGGCGGACGAACTTCGGCTGCGCGACCCGCAGTTTGGCGATCGAGGTATTGCCGGCAACAGCGGTTGCCATGTCGGTGGATAGCGTCGGGGAGTTCTGCACCAGATAGAGCAGGACCAGGTCCGCGGCAGGATCCGCCTGCCACCAGGTGCCGTAGGCGCCCGGCCAGCCGAACGCTCCCGCACCGCCCGGCCCGAACAGCGGCCGGGACTTCGCCGGGTCGGTCACTACCGACAGATTGAGCCCGAACCCGCGGCCGACCCAGAACGGGGCGCCCAGGAACGGGTGCCGCTTCTGGGCGTCGGTGAGCCGATCGGTGCGCATCGCCCGCGCCGATTCCGCCGAGAGCACCCGGGTGCCGTCGAACATGCCGTCGGCCAGCAACATGCGGGCGAACGCCAGGTAGTCGTCGGCGGTGGACATCAAGCCGCCCCCGGCGTTGGGAAACGCCGGCATCGCGATCGGCACCGGCCCCATTGCATCGTCGCGCAGCGTGTCCCCGTCGACGCGGTACATGGTGGCGCTGCGCCCGCGCGCCTGTGGGGTGACGCAGAACCCGGTATCGATCATCCCCAGCGGGCCCAGGATCCGTTCCTCGATCACCTGCGGCAGCGGCTTGCCCTCGATCCGCGACAGCAGCACGCCCAGCACGTCGGTGCCGTGGCCGTAGGTGACTCGCTCACCGGGCTGGTCCACCAGGGGAAGCGCCGCCAGTGCCGTCAGCCAGGCGTCGGGGCCGCGCCCGAAGGGCAGTCGCTGGTATTCCCGCGCGATCGGGCCGGGGACCGAGAATCCGTAGCCGATGCCGCAGCGATGCGTCATCAGATCGTCAACGGTGAGTGCCCGCCGTGCCGCGGTGGTGGCCTCCAGCGAACCGGCCGGGTCGAGGAGCACCCGCGGTGCGGCTAACTCCGGCAGCCAGTGTGCGATGGGGTCGGTCAGCCGCAGTCGGCCTTCGTCGACCAGGGTCATCGCGGCGGCGATGGTGACCGGCTTGGTCATGGAGGCGATCCGGAAGACGGTGTCGCGGGTCATCGGCAGGCCGGCGCCAACGTCGCGGTGGCCGATCTCGTTGACCTGCAGCACCGTGCCGCGCTGCCAGACGAGCGTCACCACCCCGGCGAGCAGGCCGGTGTCGCAGGCTTCGCGCAGCGGCGCCTGGTTGGGGTCGAGATTCACCCGGTCAGGTTAGCGGCGATCGCGAGCGCGGCGAAGCCGGCCGAAGCGGGCCGCCGATCCCCGCACCGCTGCTGAGCAGCTGCTTCTGTGACGCGCAGCCGGGCGGGGCGCGTCGGCCGCTGCCGGTGGCGGTCTGTCGGCAGACACTGCGCGATGTGCTCACCGGCGGCGGCTGGGACCTGGTGTCACTGCTGCCCCGCACGGTGCACCGCCCGCAGCACGACGGCACCATCGACACCATGGCGTACTGGCTGGTCCCGGCCCGGGTCGCCCGGTGCACCGCGGCGGCGTAGCGGTGTTTGCTCTCGTCGTCGAGGCAGTGGAAGGTGCCGCTGTCGACGACCGTGTCGAACGCATCGGTGTAGCCGTCGAGGCGGGTGGCATCGGCCACGGCGAACCGCACGCTCACCCCGGCGGCGGCCGCCCGCCGCTCAGCGGTGACCAATGCGGTCGGGGAGATATCCAACCCGGTCACGCGCAATCCGTGCTGGGCAAGATAGATGGCGTTGTCGCCGTAGCCGCAGCCGATATCGAGCACGGCGCCGCGCACCAGACCCTGGGTGTGCCAGCCCAGGACGCTCTCCTTGGGTCGCCGGAGATCCCATGGCGGTGTCGGCATCGCCGGAACCCCGGGGGCGGGGCTTTCACCGCGGTACAGCGCCTCGAAATCGAAGTCCGGCAGTCCTGCGCACTCGGCGGATCGCGGGTCGGTCATTTCCGCCAGGGTAACGGCCGGTGCTAGGCTGCCGGACAGTTCGACATCCTTTAACGATCCGTCCTGCGAGGCGGAGAAGGAGGTCCAGCGGTCGCATGGGCGCTGCCGGTAGTTCCAGCACCGATCGAGAATTGATGTCCTCGGCGGATGTGGGTCGCACCATTTCCCGTATCGCGCATCAGATCATCGAGAAGACCGCTCTCGACGATCCCGACAGTGCGGACGCCCCACGCGTCGTGCTGTTGGGTATTCCGACCCGCGGCGTCACCCTGGCCCAGCGGCTGGCCGGCAAGATCAGCGAATTCTGCGGTGGCCAGCCTTCCAGCGTCGCCTGGGGCGCTTTGGACATCACCTTGTACCGCGACGACCTGATGCGTCAGCCCCCGCGGCCCTTGGAACCCACCTCGATCCCGGCGGGCGGCATCGACGACGCCCTGGTGATCCTGGTCGACGACGTGCTCTTCGCCGGCCGATCGGTACGGGCCGCGCTGGACGCACTGCGCGACGTGGGCCGGCCCCGGATCGTGCAGCTCGCGGTGTTGGTGGACCGCGGCCACCGCGAACTGCCGGTGCGCGCCGACTACGTCGGCAAGAACGTGCCGACCGCCCGCGGCGAAAGCGTGCACGTCTTACTGGCAGAACACGACGGTCGCGACCAGGTGGTGATTACCCGATGAGCACCAGGCATCTGCTGGCAGCGGGCGACTTGAGCCGCGATGAGGCCACCGCGATCCTCGACGACGCGGACCGCTTCGCCCAGGCGCTGGTGGGGCGCGAGGTCAAGAAGCTGCCCACCCTGCGCGGGCGCACCGTGATCACCATGTTCTACGAGAACTCCACCCGGACCCGGGTCTCCTTCGAGGTGGCCGGCAAGTGGATGAGCGCCGACGTGATCAACGTGTCCGCGTCGGGATCCTCGGTCAGCAAGGGGGAGTCGCTGCGCGACACCGCGCTGACCCTGCGTGCCGCCGGCGCCGACGCGCTGATCATCCGCCACCCGTCGTCGGGCGCGGCACACCTGCTCTCGGAATGGACCGGAGCCGCCGACGACGGCGGCCCGGCGGTGATCAATGCCGGGGACGGCACCCACGAACACCCCACGCAGGCGTTGCTGGACGCGCTGACGTTGCGCCAGCGCCTCGGCGGCATTGAGGGCCGCCGCGTTGTGATCGTCGGCGACATCGTGCACAGCCGGGTGGCCCGCTCCAATGTCAGCCTGCTGTCGACGCTGGGCGCCGAGGTCGTGCTGGTGGCCCCGCCGACCCTGCTGCCGGTCGGCGTCGCCGACTGGCCGGTGACGGTCTCGCATGACTTCGACGCCGAGCTGCCGGCCGCCGACGCGGTGCTGATGCTGCGGGTGCAGGCCGAACGGATGACCGGCGGGTTCTTTCCGTCGACGCGGGAGTACTCGGTGCGTTACGGATTGAGCGAGAAGCGCCGCGCCATGCTGGCCGAGCACGCGGTGGTGCTGCACCCGGGTCCGATCCTGCGCGGCATGGAGATCTCCTCGTCGGTGGCTGACTCGCCGCAATCGGCGGTGCTGCAACAGGTTTCCAATGGAGTGCATGTGCGCATGGCGGTGCTGTTCCATCTGCTGGTGGGTAGCGAATCCGCGGGTGGGGAGGCAGAGCTGTGAGCGTGCTGATTCGCGGAGTGCGGTGCTACGGCGAAGGCGACCAGGTCGATGTCCTGGTGGAAGGCGGCCAGATCGCGAAGATCGGCACCGGTCTAGCCGTTCCGGACGAGTGCGAGATCATCGACGCGCCCGGACAGGTGTTGCTGCCGGGCTTCGTCGACCTGCACACCCATCTGCGTGAACCGGGCCGCGAATACGCCGAGGACATCGAAACCGGATCCGCGGCGGCGGCCCTGGGTGGCTACACCGCGGTGTTCGCGATGGCCAACACCGATCCCGTCGCCGACTCTCCGGTGGTCACCGACCATGTCTGGCAGCGCGGACAGCAGATCGGCCTCGTCGACGTGCACCCGGTCGGCGCGGTGACGGTCGGACTGGGTGGCACGCAGCTGACCGAGATGGGCATGATGGCCGCCGGTACCGCGGGCGTTCGGATGTTCTCCGACGACGGTGTTTGTGTGGACGACCCCCTGGTGATGCGTCGGGCGCTGGAGTACGCGACCGGACTGGGGGTGTTGATCGCCCAGCACGCCGAGGAGCCGCGGCTGACCGTCGGGTCGGTCGCCCACGAGGGGCCCAACGCCGCCCGGCTGGGCCTGGCCGGCTGGCCGCGCGTCGCCGAAGAGTCGATCGTGGCCCGGGATGTCCTGCTGGCCCGCGACGCCCGCGCCCGCCTGCACATCTGCCACGCGTCCACCGCCGGAACGGTCGAGCTTCTCAAATGGGCTAAGGCTCAAGGTATCTCGGTGACCGCCGAAGTCACCCCGCATCACCTGATGCTCGACGACAGCCGGCTCGCCGACTACGACGGCCGCAACCGGGTCAACCCGCCGCTGCGCGAGGCCAGTGACACAGTCGCCCTGCGCCGCGCCCTGGCCGACGGCGTCATCGACTGCGTGGCCACCGACCACGCTCCGCACGCCGAGCACGAGAAGTGCTGCGAGTTCTCGGTTGCCCGGCCCGGGATGCTGGGTCTGCAGACCGCACTGTCGGTGGTGGTGGCCACCATGGTGCAGACCGGCCTGCTGACCTGGCGCGATGTGGCCCGGGTGATGAGCGAGCGGCCGGCACAGATTGTCGGTCTGCCCGACCAGGGCCGCCCACTGGAGGTGGGTGAGCCGGCCAACCTGACCGTCGTCGATCCCGACACGACCTGGGTGGTCACCGGTGCGCAGCTGGCCAGCCGCTCGGACAACACCCCCTATGAAGAGATGACCCTGCCCGCGACCGTCACCGCGACCCTGTTGCGTGGCCGGATCACCGCTCGGGACGGGAAGAGCCCGGCATGAACACCCCCACGTTGATCGGCTCGCTGGTCTTCGCTTTTCTGCTGGTGGTGCTGATCGGCGTGGTGATCCGGCTGATGATGCGCGGTTGGCGCCGCCGCGGCCAGCTGCAGGACGCGCTGATCGGGACGCTGCCGAGCGTGCCCGACACGGTGGGCTCGCCCACCGTGGCTGCCACTCGCGGGCAGTACCTCGGTTGCACGCTGGCCCCGAAGTGGAACGACCGAGTGGTGGTCGGCGACTTGGGCTATCGCACCAAGGCGGTGCTGACCCGCTATCCCGAGGGAATCATGGTGCAGCGCAGCGGCGCTCGCCCGATCTGGATTCCCCAGGACGCGGTGATCGCGGTCCGCACCGAACGCGGCATCGCCGGGCGCGCTATTCCTTCTCTGCCCACCCGCGCCTACGACGGAGTGCTGGCGATCCGCTGGCGCCTGCCGTCGGGCACCGAGATAGACACCGGCTTCCGCGCGGACGACCGCGCCGAGCACAGCCGCTGGTTAGAAGAAAAATGAAGACGAGTGACGGAAGCGCCGCGACGATGCAGAGCGCAGCGATGAGGAGGAGTGGCGCAATTGAGTAACGCACGAGCGGTGCTGGTTCTCGAGGACGGCCGGACGTTCACCGGAACACCGTTCGGGGCCGTGGGACAGACCCTGGGTGAGGCGGTGTTCTCCACCGGGATGTCCGGCTACCAGGAGACCCTGACCGACCCCAGTTACCACCGGCAGATCGTGGTGGCCACCGCACCACAGATCGGCAACACCGGCTGGAACCACGAGGACGGGGAGAGCCGCGAGGAAAAGATCTGGGTGGCGGGCTATGTGGTGCGCGACCCGTCGCCGCGAGCCTCGAACTGGCGAGCCACGACAACACTGGATGACGAGCTGGTCCGCCAGGGCATCGTCGGGATCGCCGGTGTCGATACCCGAACCATCGTGCGCCACCTGCGCAATCACGGCTCGATGAAGGCCGGGGTGTTCTCCGGTGACGCGCTGGCATCGCCGGAGGAGTTGGTGACCCGGGTTCGCGAGCAGCCGTCGATGCTCGGCGCTGACCTCGCCGGCCAGGTCAGCACCGACGCGGGATACGTAGTGGAACCCGAGGGCGCACACCGATTCACCATCGCGGCGCTGGACCTGGGCATCAAGACCAACACACCGCGTAACTTCTCGCGCCGGGGAATCCGCAGCCACGTGCTGCCGTCGTCGGTGGATTTCGCGCAGATCGCCGAGTTGAAGCCCGACGGGGTGTTCCTGTCCAACGGGCCCGGGGACCCGGCCACCGCCGAGGCGATGGTGGCGTTGACCCGTGAGGTGCTCGGTGCCGGAATCCCGCTGTTCGGAATCTGTTTCGGCAACCAGATCCTGGGCCGGGCGCTGGGCCTGAGCACCTACAAGATGACGTTCGGCCACCGCGGCATCAACATCCCGGTGATCGACCACGCCACCGGCCGGGTCGCGGTGACCGCGCAGAACCACGGCTTCGCCCTGGAAGGCGAAGCGGGCCAGCGCTTTGACACCGACTTCGGCCCGGCCGTGGTCAGCCACACCTGCGCCAATGACGGAGTCGTCGAGGGCGTCAAGCTCGCCGACGGCCGGGCGTTCTCGGTGCAGTACCACCCGGAAGCCGCGGCCGGACCGCACGACGCGGAATACCTGTTCGACCAGTTCGTCGACCTGATGGCAGGGGAGAAGTAATGCCGCGCCGTAGTGACCTGCGCCATGTTCTGGTGATCGGCTCCGGGCCGATCGTGATCGGACAGGCCTGTGAATTCGACTACTCGGGAACCCAGGCCTGCCGGGTGCTCAAGGCCGAGGGCCTGCAGGTGAGCCTGGTCAACTCCAATCCGGCCACCATCATGACCGACCCCGAATACGCCGACAACACCTACGTCGAGCCCATCACCTGGGAGTTCGTCGAAAAGGTGCTCGCGCAGCAGGCCGAGCGCGGCAACAAGGTCGACGCCCTGCTGGCCACCCTGGGCGGGCAGACCGCACTGAACACCGCGGTGGCGCTGCACGAGCACGGGGTGCTCGAGCGGTACGGGGTGGAGCTGATCGGCGCCGACTTCGAGGCGATCCAGCGCGGCGAGGACCGCCAGCAGTTCAAGGACATCGTCGCCAAGGTCGGCGGCGAGTCGGCGCGTTCCCGGGTCTGCTACACCATGGCCGAGGTCACCGAGACCGTCGCCGAACTCGGTCTGCCCGTCGTCGTTCGGCCCTCCTTCACCATGGGCGGCCTGGGATCTGGGCTGGCGGCCAGCCTCGATGAGGTCGAGCGGATGGCCGGTGACGGCCTGGCCGCCTCGCCGACCGCCAACGTCTTGATCGAGGAATCCATCTACGGGTGGAAAGAATTCGAGCTCGAGTTGATGCGCGACGGCAACGACAACGTCGTCGTGGTCTGCTCGATCGAGAACGTCGACCCGATGGGCGTGCACACCGGCGACTCGGTCACGGTCGCCCCGGCGATGACGCTGACCGACCGCGAATACCAGCGGATGCGTGATCTGGGGATCGCGATCCTGCGCGAAGTCGGGGTGGACACCGGCGGCTGCAACATCCAATTCGCGGTCAACCCCCACGACGGCCGACTCATCGTGATCGAGATGAACCCGCGGGTGTCGCGATCCAGTGCGCTGGCGTCGAAGGCGACCGGCTTCCCGATCGCCAAGATCGCCGCCAAGCTGGCCATCGGCTACACCCTCGACGAGATCATCAACGACATCACCAAAGAAACCCCGGCCTGCTTCGAACCCGCGTTGGACTACGTCGTGGTCAAGGCACCGCGCTTCGCGTTCGAGAAGTTCCCCGGCGCCGACCCGCGGCTGACCACCACCATGAAATCGGTGGGCGAAGCGATGTCGTTGGGCCGCAACTTCATCGAATCGCTCGGCAAGGTGATGCGCTCGCTGGAGACCGATCGCGCCGGGTTCTGGACCAAACCCGATCCTGAAGGCACTGCCGACGACGCGCTGGACCGGCTGCGGGTCCCCACCGAGGGTCGGCTCTACGACATCGAGCTGGCGCTGCGGCTCGGTGCGAGTGTGGAGGCGGTCGCCGAGGCCTCCGGGGTAGACCCGTGGTTCGTCGAGCAGATCAACGGCCTGGTGGCACTGCGCACCGAGGTCGTCGACACCCCGGTGCTGGACGCGGATCTGCTGCGCCGGTGCAAGTACAGCGGCCTGTCGGATCATCAGATCGCGGTGTTGCGCCCGGAGCTGGCCGGCGAGGACGGGGTGCGGCTGCTGCGGAACCGGCTGGGCATCCACCCGGTGTTCAAGACCGTCGATACCTGCGCGGCGGAATTCGAATCCAAGACGCCGTACCACTACAGCACGTTCGAGCTTGACCCCGCCGCCGAAACCGAGGTGGCCGCCCAGGACGCCAAGCCCAAGGTGCTCATCCTGGGGTCGGGGCCCAACCGGATCGGCCAGGGTATCGAGTTCGACTACAGCTGCGTGCATGCCGCGATCACCTTGAGCCAGGCCGGGTTCGAGACGGTGATGATCAACTGCAACCCCGAGACGGTGTCCACCGACTACGACACCGCGGACCGGCTTTACTTCGAACCGTTGACGTTCGAGGACGTGCTCGAGGTCTACTACGCCGAGCAGCAGTCCGGGCAGGGCGGGCCCGGGGTGGTCGGTGTGATCGTGCAGTTGGGTGGGCAGACCCCGCTGCGGCTGGCCCAGCGGCTGGCCGACGCCGGGGTGCCGATCGTCGGCACCAGCCCCGAAGCCATCGATCTGGCCGAGGACCGCGGCGCGTTCGGCGACGTGCTGACCACCGCCGGGCTGCCGGCACCGCGGTACGGCACCGCCACGACCTTCGAGCAGGCCAAGCGGATCGCCGCCGACATCGGCTATCCGGTCCTGGTGCGTCCGTCGTATGTGCTGGGCGGGCGCGGCATGGAGATCGTCTACGACGAAGAGACCCTGCACGGCTACATCACCCGGGCCACCCAGCTCTCACCGGAGCATCCGGTGCTGGTCGACCGGTTCCTGGAAGACGCCATCGAGATCGACGTCGACGCGCTCTGCGACGGCACCGAGGTTTACATCGGCGGCATCATGGAGCACATCGAGGAGGCCGGCATCCACTCCGGTGACTCGGCATGCGCACTGCCGCCGGTGACGCTGGGGCGCAGCGACATCGAAAAGGTGCGGCGTGCCACCGAGGCCATCGCCCACGGCGTCGGGGTGGTGGGGCTGCTCAATGTGCAGTTCGCCCTCAAAGACGACGTGCTCTACGTGCTGGAAGCCAATCCGCGAGCCAGCCGCACCGTCCCGTTCGTGTCCAAGGCCACCGCGGTGCCGCTGGCCAAGGCCTGCGCGCGCGTCATGCTGGGCACCACCATCGCCGAGCTGCGGGCGGAGGGCCTGTTGGCCGCCGCGGGGGACGGGGCCACCGTCGGCCCGAACGCCCCGATCGCGGTCAAAGAGGCGGTGCTGCCGTTCCACCGCTTCCGTCGCGCGGACGGCTCCGGCATCGATTCGCTGCTGGGCCCGGAGATGAAGTCCACCGGTGAGGTGATGGGCATTGACCGCGACTTCGGCACCGCGTTCGCCAAGAGCCAGACCGCGGCCTACGGATCGCTGCCGGCTCAAGGCACGGTGTTTGTGTCGGTGGCCAACCACGACAAGCGGTCGCTGGTGTTTCCGGTCAAACGGCTCGCGGACTTGGGTTTCCGGGTCCTGGCCACCGAGGGGACCGCGGAAATGCTGCGCCGCAACGGCATTCCGTGCGATGTGGTGCGCAAGAACTTCGAGGAGCCGAGTCCTGATCGTCCGGCCCTGACCGCGGTGGACGCTATTCGGGCCGGTGAGGTGGACCTGGTGATCAACACCCCGTACGGCAACTCCGGCCCACGGGTGGACGGCTACGAGATCCGTTCCGCGGCGGTCGGTGTGAACATCCCCTGCATCACCACCGTCCAGGGTGCGGCCGCGGCGGTGCAGGGCATCGAGGCCGGCATCCGGGGCGATATCGGGGTGCGTTCCCTGCAGGAACTGCACAGCACCCTCGGCGGGCAGTAGTGATACCGGGGTTCGGCGCGCGCCTGGCCGACGCCATGGCGGCCCGCGGGCCGCTGTGTCTGGGCATCGACCCGCACCCCGAACTGCTGGCGGCATGGGGCCTGCCCGCGACACCGGACGGGCTAGCCGCCTTCAGTGAGACGTGCGCGACGGCGTTCGCCGGGTTCGCCGTCGTCAAGCCTCAGGTGGCGTTCTTCGAGGCGTACGGGTCGGCCGGCTTCGCCGTGCTGGAGCGCACCATCGCGGCGCTGCGGGAGGCCGGGGTGCTGGTGCTGGCCGACGCCAAGCGCGGCGACATCGGCTCCACGATGGCCGCCTACGCGGCCGCCTGGGCCGGTGACTCGCCGCTGGCCGCCGATGCGGTCACCGCCTCGCCCTACCTGGGCTTCGGGTCACTGCAGCCGCTGCTGGAGACCGCCGCCGCGCATCGGCGGGGTGTGTTCGTGCTGGCGGCCACCTCAAACCCGGAGGGCGCGAGCGTGCAGCGCGCCCGGGGCGGGGACGGCCGGACCGTGGCGCAGGCGATCGTCGACGCGGCCGCGCAGGCCAATCGGGCCGAGACGGCGGCGGGCCTGGGCTCGATCGGGGTCGTGGTGGGTGCCACGCTGCGCGAGGTGCCCGATCTGAGCGAGCTGGGCGGGCCGGCGGACTCGGGTTGGACAGCGCCGCGCCCAGACCCCATACGCTGGGCATTTGTAGCCGTAAACGGGGGGGTGGGGTTAGATTTCGTCAGACGGCGTGGGTACGGTCGTCGTCTCTGGCCGAAGTACCTGGCCGGGACAAGGAAAACATCGACGTTGTCGATGATGACGAGACGGAGGAATCGTGGCCCTTCCCCAGTTGACCGACGAGCAGCGCGCCGCCGCGTTGGAGAAGGCGGCGGCCGCGCGTCGGGCCCGAGCCGAGCTCAAGGACCGGCTGAAGCGTGGCGGCACCAATCTCAAGCAGGTGCTCAAGGACGCCGAGACCGACGAGGTTCTTGGCAAGATGAAGGTGTCTGCGCTGCTGGAGGCGTTGCCGAAGGTCGGCAAGGTCAAGGCGCAGGAGATCATGACCGAGCTGGAGATCGCCCCCACCCGCCGGCTGCGCGGCCTGGGCGACCGGCAGCGCAAGGCGCTGCTGGAGAAGTTCGACTTCTCCTGACCCGGCAGTGAATACCGGTGGAGGGCCGGGCAGCGGAAACGCAGGACGCGTTGTGGTGCTGTCCGGCCCATCCGCGGTCGGGAAGTCGAGCGTGGTCCGGTGCCTGCGAGAGCGGGTACCGGACCTGTATTTCAGTGTGTCGGCCACCACCCGGGCGCCCAGGCCCGGGGAGGTGGACGGCGTCGACTACCGATTTGTTTCGCCGGCGGAGTTCGACCGGCTAGTCGAGAAAAATGAGCTGCTGGAGTGGGCCGATATTCACGGCGGCCTGCAGCGTTCAGGTACTCCGGCGGCCCCCGTCGTAGCCGCCACCCGCTCTGGTCGGCCCGTTCTGATCGAGGTCGACCTGGCCGGGGCCCGGGCGATCAAGAAAGCCCTGCCGGAGGCTGTCACGGTGTTTCTGGCCCCGCCGGACTGGGAGACGTTGCAGGCCAGACTGGCCGGTCGCGGCACCGAATCCGCAGAGGTCATGCAACGCCGATTGGCCACCGCACGCACCGAGTTGGCGGCGCAGGGAGACTTCGACGCCGTCGTGGTCAACGGTCGATTGGAAACAGCCTGCTCAGAATTGGTATCCTTGCTGGTGGATACCGCACCGGGCGCGGTCTGATTTACCCGGACGACAACCAACAGGCGTGACCCGCCCCCAGCCAAAGAGCTTCAGGAGATTGTCTTAAGTGAGTACCTCGCAGACCGACTCGGCCGTGGTGACCGACGCCGACGAGTTCGACCCGGCGTCGATCGGTGGTTACGACACGCCCCTCGGCATCACCAACCCACCCATCGACGAGCTGCTGCAGCGGGCGTCGAGCAAGTACGCGCTGGTGATCTACGCGGCCAAGCGGGCGCGCCAGATCAACGACTACTACAACCAGCTCGGTGAGGGCATCCTCGAATACGTCGGGCCGCTGGTCGAGCCCGGCCTGCAGGAGAAGCCGCTGTCGATCGCCTTGCGCGAAATCCACGGCGACCTGCTCGAATACACCGAAGGCGAGTAGCCGGAGCCGGGCAGGACGGGTCATACCGGTGGGCCAGAAGCGGGTCGTCGTCGGTGTCTCCGGGGGCATCGCCGCATACAAGGCGTGCACCGTGGTCCGACAGCTGGCCGAGGCCGGCCATTCGGTTCGTGTCGTCCCGACCGAGTCCGCCCTGCGGTTCGTCGGGGCCGCCACCTTCGAGGCGCTCTCGGGCCAGCCGGTCGACACCGGGGTCTTCGACGACGTACCCCGCGTCCCGCATGTGGCGATCGGCCAGCAGGCCGACTTGGTGGTGGTGGCACCGGCCACCGCCGATCTGTTAGCCCGCGCCGTCGCCGGTCGCGCCGACGATCTGCTGACCGCCACCCTGCTCACCGCCCGCTGTCCGGTGCTGTTCGCCCCGGCCATGCACACCGAGATGTGGCAGCATCCGGCCACCGTCGCCAATGTGGCGACGTTGCGGGAACGCGGCGCGGTCGTCCTCGAGCCCGCATCGGGCCGGTTGACCGGCGCCGACACCGGACCCGGCCGGCTGCCCGAGGCTGAGGAGATCAACACCTTCGCGTCGCTGCTGCTGGAGCGGGCCGACGCGTTGCCGCACGACCTGGCCGGGCAGAAGGTCCTGGTGACCGCGGGCGGCACCCGTGAGCCGATCGACCCGGTCCGCTTCATCGGCAACCGCAGTTCGGGCAAGCAGGGCTACGCGGTGGCCCGGGTGGCGGCGCAGCGCGGCGCCGAGGTCACCCTGATCGCCGCCCACACCGCGGGCCTGATCGATCCGGCTGGCGTCCACGTCGTTCACGTCAGCTCGGCCCAGCAACTGCACGACGCGGTGTCCAAACACGCCCCCGAGGCGCACGTGCTGGTGATGGCTGCGGCCGTCGCCGACTTCCGCCCGGTGCGGGTGGCGCAGGCCAAGATCAAGAAGAGCCCGGGCGATGAACAGGCGCCGACCATCGATCTCATCCGCAACGAGGACGTGCTGGCCGGCGCGGTACGTGCCCGCACCGACGGGCAGCTGCCCAATATGCGGGCCATCGTCGGCTTCGCCGCAGAGACCGGCGACGAGAACGGCGACGTGCTGTTCCATGCCCGGGCGAAACTGCGCCGCAAGGGATGTGACCTGTTGGTGGTCAACGCGGTCGGAGACGGCCGAGCGTTCGAGGTCGACCACAACGACGGGTGGCTGCTGGCCGCCGACGGTACCGAGTCCGCCCTGGAGTCAGGCTCGAAGACGTTGATGGCCAGCCGCATCGTGGACGCGATTGTGGCGTTCCTGGGCACCGACCGCGGATAACGCGGCGCACTCCATCGGATCGTTGACCGCTCGTCCTCCCCGGACTAACTTTCAGTTCGTAAGTTAGCCGGGAGGGGTTGGGCATGGACGATCGTCGCTACGTGGTGATCGGGGGCGGCCTGGCTGGGCTGGCCGCAGCGGTCTGGCTGGCCGAAGCCGGCAAGAAAGTGACGTTGCTGGAGCGGCGCGGGCGGCTCGGCGGACGCACCCAGGCGATGCAGGTGCCTGGGATAGCGGACCTTGCGGACAACGGCCAGCATGTGATCGCCAGCGGCTACGATCACCTATTTCGGTACCTGACCAGTGTCGGAACCCGATCGATGGTCGAATTTCCGACCGGCGGAACGCTGCGCTGGCCCGGCGGGGCCACCACCACCTTTGGCTGTCGGGGCTGGATGCCGTTGCGGCCGCGGTTCCCGACGCGAGCCTGCTCGACCGACTGCGGACCGCGGCGGCGACGGTGCGCCTGACCGCTGAGGCGTTGTTTCAACCCGCCGATCTGTCCGATCTGAGCACCGACCAGTGGCTTCGCCGCGTCGGGATGCCCGCCCGGGCCCGCGAGGCGGTGTGGGACTGGCTGGCGCTGGGCATCGCCGCCGAGCCGGTGGACCGGGGTTCGGCGAAAGTCTTTGCCGACGTCCTGGCCACCGGAATCCGACTCGGGCTGCGTCACCGCAGCGCGGTGACCATCGGTTATCCCACCACCGATCTGGACACGCTCTATATCTCCGGCGCGCTCGCCGTCTTCGACCGGTGTGGTGTGGACGTGCGCTACCGCGCAGTGGCCCGGCGAATCGTGGTGGAAGACAATAGCGTTCGTGCCGTGCAGTTGGCCGATGGCACTGAGCTGGCGGCCGACGCGGTGGTGTGCGCGGTGCCCAACTCGAACATCGCCGGCCTCCTGGACGACCTGCCCGAGCACGCTGAAATTTACGCAGCCGCAGAAAAACTGCACTACACACCGATCGTGAGCACCAACCTCTACCTGGACCGGCCGTTGGGCACCGAGGCGGCGATGGAATCGGTGATCGGCGGCACGGGCGTCATCGACGAGGTGTTCGACCGGCAGCGGATGCAGCGCCGCGATCCGAACGGCGCCTGGCTGTATTGCCTGACCACCAGCGGCGCCTACGAACAGATTCACCGGTCCAACGAGCAGATCGTGGCCGAGCAGCTGGACCTGCTGCGCCGCTACTATCCGGCCGCGGCCGAGGCCAATGTGGTGGCCGTGCAGGTGGTCAAAATGCCCAAAGCCACCTTTTCGCAGGTGGTGGGCACCGATGGGCTGCGCCCGGATCAGCGCACGTCGGTGCCGAGCCTGGTGCTCGCCGGCGACTGGACCCGTACCGACTGGTCGGCGACCATGGAGAGCGCCGCGCAGAGCGCGGCCCGCGCGGTGCAGTTGCTGCTCGAGCTGCCGGCATCCAGGTGAGTGCCCAACCGGAGCCGAAGCGGCGGATGTCGGCACAAGCGCGGCGGATGCAGTTACTCGACCACGCCCGCGACATCGTCGCCGCCGAGGGTTTCGCCGCGGTCACCATCGAACGGGTGGCCCGCGCGGCGCAGGTCACCCGGACGGTGGTGTACCAGAACTTCGGCGACCTGGCCGGCCTGATGACGGCGCTGCTGGACCGCGAATCCGCGATTGCCTTCGCCGGAATGCGCAGCGTCGAGGGTCCGCTCGGCGACGACCCGGATGCGCTGGGCCGCGGCATCCTGGCGTATCTGCATGCGGCGCCCACCAGTTGGCGCATCATCCTCGGCCCGCCCGCCGGCGCTCCGCCGCAGTTGGGGGCCCGCACCGAAGCGGGCCGTCGCTATGCCCGAACCATCGCCGCCAGGCGGCTCTCTCGGTTGGCGGGCCACCCGATCGATGCTGACGGTGTGACGACACGGCTGTTGTTGTCGGCCCTGGAAGAACTGGCCTTGCTCCATCTCACCGACCCGGGAGCCCACCCGGACGAATTGGTGCTGAGCTATCTGCGGTCGTTGGTCGGCTGGGCGGTCCTGGTCGAGACGTCGGCACCGGCGACAGGGCGGTAGAGTGGGCGGTCGCAGGGCCGAGTCGTTCTCAGATTCTCGTCGTGGGGGATGCTGTCGAGAATCTTCTGGACGTGGGGCCAGCACCGCCATAACCCGGCCCATGGCACGGGGGATAGGCACCGGGCTGCCAGGCTCTCCCGAGGACCGCACGGCTATATTAGCCCGAGCTAACTTTTGGATCGATTACCCGGAAGGCGACATTGTGAGCGAAAAGGGACGGCTGTTCACCAGTGAGTCGGTGACCGAGGGCCACCCCGACAAGATCTGTGACGCCATCAGCGATTCGGTGCTCGACGCACTGCTCGCCGATGACCCCCGTTCACGTGTTGCGGTGGAAACCCTGGTCACCACCGGCCAGGTGCACGTGGTCGGTGAGGTGACGACCAATGCCCGCGAAGCGTTCGCCAACATCACCAATACGGTGCGCGAGCGCATCCTGGAGATCGGCTACGACTCCTCGGACAAGGGCTTTGACGGTGCGTCCTGTGGCGTCAATATCGGGATTGGCGCGCAGTCACCCGACATCGCCCAGGGCGTCGACACCGCGCACGAGGCCCGTGTCGAGGGTGCAGCTGACCCGCTGGACTCCCAGGGTGCCGGCGACCAGGGCCTGATGTTCGGCTACGCGATCGCCGACACCCCGGAGCTGATGCCGTTGCCCATCGCGCTGGCCCACCGGCTCTCCCGGCGGCTGACCGAGGTCCGCAAGAACGGCACGCTGGACTACCTGCGCCCGGACGGCAAGACCCAGGTCACCATCGAGTACGAGGATGACGTTCCGACCCGGTTGGACACCGTGGTGATCTCCACCCAGCACGCCGAGGGCATTGACCTGGTCAACACCCTGGACCCCGATCTGCGCGAGCACGTCATCAAAACCGTGCTGGCCGAGCTCGCCCACGAGACCCTGGATTCCTCGTCGACTCGCGTGCTGATCAACCCGACCGGCAACTTCGTCGTCGGCGGCCCGATGGGTGACGCCGGCCTGACCGGTCGCAAGATCATCGTCGACACCTACGGCGGCTGGGCTCGCCACGGCGGCGGCGCCTTCTCCGGCAAGGACCCGTCGAAGGTGGACCGTTCGGCCGCGTACGCGATGCGCTGGGTGGCCAAGAACATCGTCGCCGCAGGTTTGGCGCAGCGCGTCGAGGTCCAGGTGGCCTACGCCATCGGCAAGGCCGCGCCGGTCGGCCTGTTCATCGAGACCTTCGGCACCGCCACCGTTGATCCGGTCAAGATCGAGAAGATCGTGCCTGAGGTCTTCGACCTGCGTCCGGGTGCGATCGTGCGGGACCTGGACCTGCTGCGCCCGATCTACGCACCGACGGCGGCGTACGGTCACTTCGGCCGGACCGACATCGAACTGCCGTGGGAGCAGCTGGACAAGGTTGACGACCTCAAGCGCGCCATCTAACTCCGCCGAGCAGACACGAAAGCCCCCATTTTCTGGCGAAATTGGGGGCTTTCGTGTCTGCTCGCGCCAGGGGTAACGGCTATGCGCTGAACCGGTAGTCGTCGAGGTCGAAGCGCCGGCTGCGCCAGTAGGCCTCCACCGTGGTGGTGGGCCGCAACGGAACATCACCGTTCTTGTCGAAGTAGTAGCTGTTGGCCGACTTGCAGCTGTCCTGCCAGAACACCTGCCGGTGCCGCTTGCTCATCATCTCGTCGAAGTAGCGGGCGTTGGCCGCCTCGGAGATCTCGATCCGGGTCGCCCCACGGCCGCGGGCGCTCGTCAGGCACCGCACGATGTGGTGGGTCTGCGCTTCGACCAGCGCGAAATACGACGACCCGACGTAACCGTAGGGGCCGAAGACGCTGAACAAGTTGGGAAATCCGGGGATGCTCACCCCCTCGTAAGCCTGCAGCCGATGCTCGTCCCAAAACTGGGCCAGGGTCTGGCCCCCGACCCCGGTGACGGCGAACGTGGGAATGTTGTCGCTGTCCATCACCTTGAACCCGGTGGCCAAGATCAGCACGTCGACCTCGTGGGACGTCCCGTCGGCGGTGACGACGCCGGTGGGGGTGATCCGGTCGATGGGGTCGACCACCAGGTGCACGTTGTCGCGGTTGAACGTCGACAGGTAGGTGTTGTGGAACCCGGGCCGCTTACAGCCGACGGCGTAGCTCGGGGTGAGCTGCCTACGCAGTTCCGGATCGTGCACCTGCCGCCGCAGATATGCTCGTCCGGCCGACTCCATCTGCTTGGCCAGCGGAAACACCGTGAAATATTGCGCCGCGATGGGGAACGTCGCCTCGACGTAGGCCTGACTGGCCAGCCGCTGCAGGGACTTGCCGCCCGGAACCCGCATCGCCCAGCGGATCGGAGCGGCCAGCGGCACATCGAATTTCGGGAAACACCAGATCGGCGTTCGCTGAAAAACGGTGAGCGCGGAAACCTTCGGCGCGATCTCCGGGATCACCTGCACCGCCGAGGCTCCGGTGCCGATCACCGCGACTCGCTTGCCGGTCAGGTCCTGTGAGTGGTCCCAGCGGGCGGTATGGATCGTCACCCCGGCGAAGGTGTCGACACCGGCGATGTCAGGCAGGTTCGGGGTGGTCAGCACCCCGCTGGCGTTGATCAGGTATCGAGCCGTGACTTCACCCGAGGAACCAGCGGGACCAGCGGGTTCGATCTGCACCCGCCACCAGCCGCGTTCTTAGTCGAACTCCGCGGCAAGCACCTTGGTGGCGAACCGGATTCGCGAACGCAGACCGTACTTGTCGACGCAATGCTCGGCGTAGGCCTTCAGCTCGCCGCCAGGCGCGTAGGTGCGCGACCAGTGCGGGCTCTGCTCGAACGAGAACTGGTAGGAGAACGACGGGATGTCCACGGCGATACCGGGATAAGTGTTCCAATGCCAGGTGCCGCCAACCCCGTCGCCGGCTTCGATGATCGAAAAATCCGACATCCCGGCACGGTCCAGGTTGATCGCTGCCCCGATGCCGGAAAATCCGGCGCCGACGATCAGAATCTCGTGGTCGGGTTCCTCGCTCACGGTCTGACCGTAGCGCTCCTGACCGCGGAGCTAGGGCAAATCTCGGGGCTCGAGCCGCCACGGTGGATTGCGGCGGGCCTCACCGGCGTGAAACAGGCACAGCCGGTGGCCGTCGGGATCAAGCAGCCGGGCCTCTCGCCACAGCCACGGCATGTCGGTCGGTGGCTGGGTGAACTCAACCGAACCGCACAACCGCTGGTACTGCTCGTCGAGATCGTCGGCTTCGAAATAGATCGTCACCTGCGCACCGGCCGCCACCTCGCTGACGCGCTCCACCGAAAAGGTGCTGCCCCCGTCCGGGCATTCGAATCGCAGATAGTCACCCGTTTTGACGATCAGCCGCAGCCCCAGCAGCAGGTAGAACCGCTCCGCGCGGTCCAGGTCGGTGCTGCCGATGGTGACTTGGTTCAGCCGCATCGCATCACGCCAGGGCAGCCCGCAACGCCGCCAGCCCGCGGTCGGCGGCCTCGGTGGCTGCCGGGATCACCCCGGCGTACCCCAGGTAACCGTGAACCATGGTTTCGGCGTTGTGCACCTGCACCGGCACTCCCGCGGCGGCCAGCCGTTCGCCGTAACGGATGCCGTCGTCGCGCAATGGATCGTGGCCGGCCACCGAGATGTAGGCCGGCGGCAGGCCGGCCAGATTCGCTGCCCGAGCTGGGGCCAGCATCGCGGGCGGGTTGGACAGATCGAAGTCGTCCCCGACGTAGGCCCGCGTCAATGCGGCGATCGCGGCGCTGTCGATGATCGGCGCGTGGGCGTTCTCGGTGAACGACGGCAGGCTGCCGTCATAGGTGGTGGCCGGGTACCACAGCAGCTGGAAGGCGATCGCCGGTCCACCGCCATCACGGGCGAGCTGGCACACCACCGCGGCCAGGTTGCCGCCGGCCGAGTCGCCAGCCACGGCCAGCCGGGCCGGATCCGTACCGAGCTCGGCGGCGTGTGCCGCCACCCACTCAGTGGCCGCCATCGCGTCCTCGACGGCGGCTGGGAACGGATGCTCGGGGGCCAGCCGGTAGTCCACCGACACCACCACCGCGCCCGCGTCGCCGGCATGCATGCGGGCAGTGCCGTCGTGGGTGTCGAGGTCGCCGGCGACGAAGCCACCGCCGTGGAAGTACACCACCACCGGCGCGGCACCCGATTCGCTGCCCGCCGGTCGGTAGATGCGTATCGGCAGGTCGCCACCCGGTCCGTCGATCACCCGATCCTCGCTGGGCAACTCCGGGTGCACAGGTCGATGGGGCAGGTCGCGCATCGCGCGACGCGCTGCCTCGGCGCCGTCGTCCAGTGTGAGTCGGAACGGGATGGCGTCCAGTACCTTCAGCACTATGGGGTCGATTGCTGGCATAGAAACACCGTACGCAACCCGACGAGTCTTCACCGGCTGGGCTGCGGCGGGATGGCTCGGAGTGGCTTACGGCATCTTCCTGACGGTGGTGGCGTTGCGCTCAGCGCCGGGCGAGGCACTGACCGGGCAATGGGTCGGACAGCCGGCTTTCAAGGCGGCGATGGCGGTGCTGCTGGCCTTCGCCGCGGCCGCACACCCGATCCTGCGCGAAGCGCGCTGGCTGATCCCCGCCCTGATCTTCTCGGCGACCGGCGACTGGTTACTGGCCATCCCGTGGTGGGAACCGTCCTTCGTCGCGGGTCTGGCCGCTTTCCTGGTGGCGCATCTGTGCTTTTTGGGCGCGCTGCTGCCGCTGGCGGTGGTGTCGCGTGGCCGACTGGTCGGAGCGGGCCTGGTCGGGGTGAGCTGCCTGGTGCTGTTGGCGTGGTTCTGGCCTGGCATGGCCCGAGAAGGCATGACGGTGCCGGTGACGGTGTACGTCGGGGTACTCGGCGCGATGGTCTGCGTCGCGTTGCTGGCGAAGCTGCCCACGCCCTGGACCGCGGTCGGCGCGGTGTGCTTTGCAGTGTCGGACGCCATGATCGGAGCCAGCCAGTTCGTCTTGGGCAACGAACTGCTGGCGGTGCCGATCTGGTGGGCCTATGCGGCGGCACAGCTGCTGATCACGGCCGGGTTCTTCTTCGGCCGGTCCGCCACCGAAGAGGCGTCCTCGCACTGAGATTCGCCGTCGGGCCAGATCGGTCAATGCCGGTGATTGCCTGTCCCGGGGCGCAGTAGTTCGGGGTCGAAGGCGGGAAGTCGACGACGGTGCGCAGCGGTCATGTGGTGGTTCGCCAACGCGTCGCCGTGACCCGAAGCGATGTCGCCGATGCTGAACAGCGACTCGCCGCCGGGATCGAAGTAGGAACTGTGGTCGCTCATCGGCAACGTCACACCGTGGGTTTCGGCTTTGAATCGGGTGGACCCGTACCCGTCGGCGGCCGGGTCGACACCCAGCCCGACCGTCGCAGACGTTCCGAGCAGCGGTAGTTGCGGCTCGCCACCGAAACCGGTGACCGGATCCGATGATGCCGCCCCCACATACACGTGCCCTCCCGACGGCAGGTGAAAGTCGTTGGCGCCGTGGGCCAGGTCGGTTCCCGGTGAACCCACGAGCACCACGTCGTCGGCGCGCAACCCTGCCGAGGCCGCCGCGTCGGCCACCGCCGTCGAGCCGTAGGAGTGGCCGATCACGGTGACATGTGAGGCGCCGATGTGCGATGCCACCAGGGCATTGACGTCGGCAGCCAACAGCCGGCCCCCGGCCCGGGCGGCGTCCGGCCCGGCCACCGCCCGATCGAACAGGCTGTCCGGTGCGCGATAACCCATCCACACGATCACCGAATTGGTGCGATCCGGATCGGACCGGACCACTTCGCGATAGATATTGCGCCCGTCCGGATGCGACAGGTAGCCGTCGCGGACGCTGCTGTGTGCGCCAGGCACCAGCACGGTGGTGTTGTCAGCGGTGTCGGGATCACCGATCGCGATCACGGCCCGCCCGCGACCGCCGAACGCTGCCGGTTCATAGCTGAGCAGCAGCACTGGGACCGCACCGTCACCGGCGTTGACCGTGAGCCCGTCGCGGACCCGTAGTGCGTTCTGATAGCGCACCATCTCGGCAGCACTGGGCGCCGAGGTCGCGTCGGTCACCCGGTGAATATCGTCGGCCAGCGCCTGCCGGTTGATCCGGTCGCGCAGCCGGGCCGGTGCACCATAACCGGCACCGATCGACCGCAACCGCGCCGCTTGGAATCGATTGTCGGCGAGGGCATCGCCGACCACCCGGCAGATCTCTCGAGCCTTGGCGGCTAGGAAGAGCTGGAACTGGCGGGCGCCGGCCGGGGTCGCCCACACCGGTGCCCACGAATCGGCCAACGCGTCACGGATCTCGCCGTGGATGGCGTCGAGGTGGCGGCGGCCCGCGCGGACGTGCGCGGCGGCGTCGTGCACCGTGCCGGCCAGCACGCGATCGGTCTGCCCGGCAAACTGCACCCGCGCAGCGAGGTCCGCCTCGCGGCCTCGCACCGCGACCGCGTGGGCCCCGCGCTGTTCGGGCATACCGCAGCAACGTAATTCAGCGCAGGTGGGAGTGCGTCCGCCGATACACAGCCCGCCAGGCCTGTGATCCGCCGTGTGCCGCGGTCGGCGGCGTCTGCTAGACCTGCGTGGTGAGTGTCGACGGCGAACCCGACGAATCGCCCCTCGAGCCCATCGCTCGGGTGTTGCCGATGCTCTCGGTGCCGCACCTGGACCGTGAGTTCGATTATCTCGTCACACCGGAGCAGGCCGAGGATGCCCGGCCCGGGGCGCGGGTGCGGGTGCGCTTTCACGGTCGACTGGTCGACGCGTTCGTTTGGGAGCGTCGCGCCGACACCGACCATGTCGGCCGGCTGGGCCGGTTGGAGCGGGTGATCTCGACCGAACCGGTGCTCACCGGCGAGGTACGTCGACTGGTGGCGGCGGTGGCCGCCCGCTACGCCGGTACTCGGGCCGACGTGCTGCGGCTGGCGGTGCCGCCGCGGCACGCCCGGGTGGAACGCGAAGCGGTGACGCCGCCCGAACCGCCCGTCATCGACCCGGTCGATCCCGCGGGCTGGCAGCGGTACCGGGCGGGCGGATCGTTCCTGGCCGCGTTGGGCGAAGGCCGGGCCGCGCGTGCGGTGTGGCAGGTGCTGCCCGGGGACTCGTGGACCGACCGGTTCGTCGACGCCGCCGCCCAGACGATCCGCGCCGGCCGCACCGCCCTGGCGGTCGTGCCCGACCAGCGAGACGTCGACGCGCTGTGTCATGCCGCGACGGCCCGAATCGACGAGTCGGCGGTCGTGGCGCTGTCCGCCGGATTGGGCCCGGCCACCCGGTACCGGCGCTGGCTGTCGGTGTTGCGTGGCGGGGCACGGCTGGTGATCGGCACGCGCAGCGCGGTGTTCGCCCCGCTGGCCGACCTGGGCCTGGTGATGGTCTGGGATGACGGCGACGACTCCCTCGCCGAGCCGCGGGCGCCTTACCCGCATGCCCGCGAGGTGGCGATGCTGCGAGCGCACCTGGCGGGCTGCGCCGCCCTCATCGGCGGGTACGCCCGCACCGCCGAAGCGCACGCCCTGGTGGGCAGTGGGTGGGCGCATGACGTGGTGGCCCCGCGGGCGGAGTTGCGGACCGCCGCGCCACGGGTGGTCGCCCTGGACGACACCGGATATGCCGAAGAACGCGACGCCGCGGCGCGCAGCGCTCGATTGCCCACCGTCGCCCTGCAGAGTGCGCGCAGCGCACTGGCCTCCGGGGCGCCGGTACTGGTGCAGGTGCCCCGGCGTGGTTATGTGCCGTCGCTGGCCTGTGGGCGCTGCCGCGCGATCGCCCGCTGCCGGCACTGCACCGGACCCCTGTCACTGCCGGAGCGCGGCGGTGCCGCACTGTGCCGCTGGTGCGGCCGGGTCGACCCGACTCTGCGGTGTGCACGCTGCGGGTCGGATGCGGTACGGGCGGTGGTCATCGGAGCCCGGCGGACCGCCGAAGAGCTCGGCCGTGCCTTTCCGGGCACCCCGGTCGTCACCTCCGCCGGTGACACCATCGTCGACCGCATTGAGGACGGCGCAACCCTGGTGATCGCCACTCCCGGCGCCGAACCCCGCGCCCCGCACGGCTACGGGGCAGCGTTGCTGCTGGACAGCTGGGCGCTGCTGGGCCGCCAGGATCTGCGCGCCGCCGAGGACACCCTGCGGCGCTGGATGGGCGCGGCGGCTTTGGTGCGTGACCATGCGTCCGGCGGGCTGGTGACGGTGGTGGCCGAATCGTCGATCCCGACGGTGCAGGCCCTGATCCGCTGGGATCCGGTCGGCCACGCCGACGCCGAGTTGGCCACCCGAGCCGAGGTGGGACTGCCGCCCGCGGTGCACATCGCGGCCCTCGACGGTGATCCGGAGTCGGTGACAACGCTGCTGGAGCAGGCCCGGCTGCCCGACGGCGCTGACCTGCTGGGGCCGGTGCCGCTGCCGCCGGGGGTGCGGCGTCCGGCCGGTGTCCCAGACGAGCTGACCGTTATCCGGATGCTGGTTCGGGTGGGCCGCGATCACGGCTTGCCGCTGGCCATGGCGCTGCGCCACGGCATCGGGGTGCTCAGTGCGCGCGGGTCGAGCCACCCGGTGCGGGTGCAGATCGATCCGCTGCACGTCGGCTAGCGGTGCCGCACCCTCACAACCACCCGGTCCGGCCGCAGGTCAGCACGGTGCAGCCGGCGGCCTCCAGGGGCGCGCGAGCAGCGGCTCCCAGCAGAACATCCAACGGGCCGGGGCGTCGCGGGTCGACGGCGATCAGTTGAATCGGCGTGGCGTTGCGCTGCAGGTGCTCCAGGTAATTCAGCAGTCCGTCGTGGGCGGTGCACAACTCGATATCCAGGTCGGGCTGTTCGCTTCGCCAGCGCGCCACTCGGCGTTCGACGTCCGCGGCGATGCGCTGTTCCAGCGGCGCCGGGGCATCGATCGGCCGGCTGCTGTGGGGGCGGCTCAGGGTGAACACGCGCAGCGGCGCATGACGCAGGCGTGCCTCGGCGACGGCGAGCTCAAGGACACTGGCGCTGGCCGACGAGCCGTCGACGACAGCGAGCGCCAGCCCGGTTCCGCGAGACGCGAGGTGGCGGGTTCGCGGCACGACCGCGACCGGACACTGTGCCGAACCCGCCAGTGCCGCCCCGGTGGAGCCGATGCGGCCGCGTGCCGCGTGTTCGAAGCCGATGGAGCCGACGCAGACCAGGGCCGCAGACCGCGAGGCCTCCAGGAGGGCCGGCACTGGGCGACGATGCACGATCTCGGCTTCGGTTTTGACAGGCTTACCCAGCCGTTCGATCGCTGAAATCGCGCTGCGAACCGTCCTTTCGGCGGTGGCGACTTTAGCCGCCGCATCCGGAGGACTACCGCCGGTCTCGTCGATTGCGTAGAGCAGGGACAACGGGATATCGCGATCGACGGCATCGTCGACGGCCCACATGGCGGCCTGCATCGCGGCGCGTGAACCGTCGAGACCAACGACGACGCGGGGAGATGAGCAGCGTGATCCGTACACAGCGCGTCCTATCCGCCGCGGATGAGCAGCACGTCGTCGAGCGGACGCCGCCGGGTGGGCGGTGGCGGCTCTTCGTTGGCGGGAGCCTGGCCGATCCGGATGAGGATTTGCGGAACGGTGTTGCCGCCCAACAGGGTTTCGACAATGTCCCGCGCGACCTGAACTTCGGTGAGATGGGTCAAAGGGCAGGTAGCCAAGCCCGTCATCGTGCATTCCAGCAGTACCGCGGAGAGCGCCTCGCCAGCCGCCAAAGCGTCGGCGCGGGTATCGGCCCGGGTGGACAGCACCGCAATCGTGGATAGGTCCGCACGGATCTGGGTCCGCCGTTCGGGGTGGTGCGGTGTGGGAAACCGACGGCCGACATCGACTCGCTCGCCTTCGGCGGCCGAAGCTAAGGCGCTGGATGGGATTCCCGCAGACGACTCGAATGGCACTGTCCACCGGTGCAATTCGGCATGGTATGCGGAGTCGTAGAGGCGTAGCGACTCGGTGAATCGTGCGGCCTCTGCCAATCGGGAGCGCGTGCTGTCGGGCAGCACATCCAAGTGCGCATCGTAGTGATCGATGCGGTTGCGCAACACCGGCTCGAATGACTCCCAGTTCGGGGGAGGATTCAACGGCAACCGGTCACTGCGGCGTGCCCAGATGGCCTCCGCACGACGGCGGTGCCCGTCGGTGATGTAGCTCATCGGCGAGAACCGAACCGACGCAAGATGATCAAGATCGTTGGGATTGGGAAACCGATCGACACTGGAGTCGAGGCCGGCTGCGGACATGGCCACTCGTAGGTGATCCAGCGCCGCGCCGCACCCTATGACCGCCTCACGCCCTGCGCTGTCGGACGGCAGCACCCGGCTTGGGTCGAGATACAACTGAAGTTCGTCGGTCTCGAGGACCCATCGCCACGGCTCGATGTTGTGTATCGACGGGGCGCGGCAGGCGGCCCATACCGCATCCTGGATCGTCTTGGCTGCTACGAACGAGGCAGACACCTTCGCCTCCGATCTCTACCTACCTTCCATGGTGGCGCGGCCCCGACGCCGGCGTTAGGGCCGTTAGTACTCACCGGAGGCGGCTTTGGGCCCCGGCCTGGTGGGATGGCTCACCACGGCACGAGCTGGATCATCCCCGGCGGCCGGGGCTGATCTTGCGGGGGCGCTGCCGGGCCGCCGCCGCCCCGGTTCCCGCTGCCGCCACCATCGCCGGCCCCGCCGCCGTCGGTGGCACGGCCCGGCTGCGGGGCTTCGGCAGGAGGTTCGCTGGCGGCGGAAGCGGCGGCTTGGGTTGGGACATGTCGCCCTCGGCCACTGCGCCCACCGGCGAGCCAAGTGACGCCCCGCGCGTTCCGGCTGTGTTGCTGCCCGACATGGTCGTCGTGCGGTAGCTGGCCACGGTGAACCGCGGCGCGGGACTGCTTGATGGTCCAGCGCGGCTGACCATCAGCGAAGCGATCTTGCTTTGATCGCCCGGACAGTAGACCTCGACGGCGGCGGCGATGAATCGGCTCATGGTGGCGGAGAGTCGCGCCGACTGGGCATGCAGGAGCGGGTCCATTTGGAACGCGTCGTTGGTCAACCCGTCCAATATGTTGGTCGCCGGCATGCCGTCATCGAGCTTGCGGCACACCTTATGGCCAGCGGCAACCACCGTCGGAGCGTTCTCGATCGCGGGAATCTGTCTGCTTTGGAGGACGGCGAGAAATTGATCGTCTTGATTCGGATCTGCTGCGGCTGTGCTGATCTGCTGCATTGCAGCGATAGCTAAAGCGGCGGTGATCATGATGCTGGGGTAGGTCGCGCCGCGGATGAACATGAACGGATCTCCGTTCTCTACGGGCCGTGCCCGCCGCCGACCCAGGATGGGGAGGACGCCGCCACCGTTGCCTGCATTGACAATTGACCCCAGATAGACGAAAGCGGGTTGTGGGGCGGTGAGGGTGTCTCTGCCGGGACTGTCTGTGACTCACGTGCATGGTTGCCGGTGCGCACCGGAGAGCAGCATGACTATTACCGATGGCCCAGAATGGCTCCGGTTCTCACGAGGACCTACGCGTCGTTATTTGTGTTTGCTGCAATAGGACATTTGTTGTGCCTCCATTGAAGGGGCGGTGGCTGTCGACTCGGCAGCTGCCGTATTCGAAAGTGATATGTCTATTCCATCACCGGATTTGGCACTGCCGCAAGGGGTCGAAAGTCCGCAACTTGTGGGCCAGCCCTCCAGGCCCGGCGGGCAGGCCGGGGCCGCGGCTTGGGAAGCACGCTGGGCGAGGCGACGAACGTCCCCGGGCAGCGGGGACTTCTGCCCCTTTCGCGATGCGGCATTTGGGCGTGAAGTGACCGGTATCGGTCGTCCAGTAAGAGGAGACGACGCCATGAAGGAACTGCGATGACCGGCGCAGCCGAGGTCAGAAATCGGCAGCCGCGACGGATATTTCTTGATCGCACTGAGGCAGGGCGGGTCTTGGCCGGCCTGCTCGACGCTTATCGGGACCGCGACGACGTCATCGTGCTTGGTCTGGCGCGCGGTGGAATCCCGGTCGCCTGGCAAGTCGCCGCGGCGCCGTCACCGCCGCCGGCGAGTGGGGCGGACCAGCTCAACGGAAGGCATCCCGCGGTCCGCTGGATGCGGTGCGGCTGGGACGGGCCATCGGCGTGATCTATCAACCGGCGACCGGCCGATCAGTTACCCGACCGGTCTCTAGCCGTCGGGGATCGGCCATCGCGCGAAGGGCCAATGGCACCCTGGTTGAGGTCCAACGACTTCTGCGAAACACCCCAGCCCGCAGTAACTTTAACGGTAGCGCCGGCTAGTCGGCCGGCCGATCATTGAGTTGGAGGGCCGAGCGATGTCACAAGTCAGAACGACACCCGGAATCGTGGTGGCTGTAGACGGATCGCCTGAATCCGACGCGGCAGTGGCCTGGGCGACGCACGAGGCGATCATGCGCCAACTACTGCTCACGTTGCTGCATGTAGTGACGCCGTTGGAGAGCGGCTGGCCCCCTGGGCCGGTGGTCGAGGGCATACCCAGCTGGCAGGCCGATGAGGCGAACAAGATCCTGACGCGGGCCCGCAACGTCGTCGACGCCAGCCGGGGCGACGCCTCGCTCGAGGTGCACGCCGAAATGGCCTATGCCCAGGTGGTCTCGACGTTGATCGGCGTCACCAAGGGCAGCTGGCTGACGGTGGTCGGCTCAACCGGTTTGGGGGCGCTCGGCCGCCTGCTACTGGGCTCGGTCAGCACCAGTCTGATCCACCACGGGCACGGCCCGATCGCGGTCATTCGTACCGATCGCGATTGCGCAACAGATGCACCCGTGGTGGTCGGGATCGACGGATCGCCGGTATCAGAGAAAGCAACGGCGCTGGCGTTTGACGAAGCCTCCCGCCGCGGTGTGCCGCTGGTGGCATTGCACGCCTGGAGTGACGTCGGAGTCATGCCGATCCTCACCATGGACCCGCGCGACTACGAAGTCCAGGGACACGAGATTCTCGCCGAACGCCTTGCGGGCTACCAAGAGCAGTATCCGGATGTGGCCGTCGAGCGGCGGGTGGTCTGTGACCAGCCGGCCCGTTGGTTGGTCAAGGCAGCCGAACACGCGCAACTGGTGGTCGTCGGCAGTCACGGCCGCGGCGGATTCACCAGTCAGCTCTTGGGGTCGGTCAGTTCCGCGGTTGTCCAGGCTGCCGGGATTCCGGTGATCGTGGTGCGCCCGGACGCGAAGTGACGGTGGGCCACGGGTTGCGGTCGGTGGCACGTCCCCGGCCCTGGTAACACTGGATGCCATGGAGTTCGCGACACACGGCGACACGGGTGCGCCACCAGCGACGCCCTACGTCGCGGCCTACGAAACGCACTCCGGGGTGGTGATCCTGGCCGGCGATCGGGCTTACAAGGCCAAGAAGCCGGTGCAGACCGACTTCCTGGACTTTCGGACGGTCGAGCAGCGCGCAGCGGCGTGCGCCCGGGAAGTGCAACTCAACAGCCGCATCGCCCCCGACAGCTATTTCGGAGTTGCCCATCTCAGTGGTCCGTCCGAAGGGCCACCCGAACCGATCATCGTGATGCGGCGCTATCACGACGACGACCGGCTGGCTTCGATGGTCAAGCGCGGCGCACCCGTCGACGGCGTGCTCGACAGCATCGCCCGGCTACTGGCCGACTTCCACAACCGAGCCGAGCGCAGTGGGCGAATCAGCCGGCAAGGCAAGCCCGAGGCGATCTACCAGCGGTGGTTTGACAATTTCCCCACACTGCACCGCCACGCCGATACGGTGGTCGCCGCCGATACGGTGCGCCGCGTCGAGGACCTCGCTGCGGCATACCTCACCGGCCGGGCGGATCTGTTCGCTCGGCGGATCGACGAGGGTTGCATCGTCGACGGCCATGCCGACCTGCTCGCCGACGACATCTTCTGGACGGACAACCGGCCGGTGCTGCTGGACTGCCTGGAGTTCAGTGACGACTTGCGTTTCGTCGACCGCATCGACGACGCCGCCTTCCTTGCCATGGATCTGGAATTCCTCGGCCGCCAGGATCTCGGCGACTACTTCCTGGACCGCTACGCGACCTATTCGGGTGACACTGCGCCGCCGTCGCTGCGGGACTTCTACCTTGCTTATCGCGCCACGGTGCGGGCCAAGGTCGACTGCGTGCAGCTGACCCAGGGGAAGTCCGGGGCCGACGCCGCCGCGGCGCGCCATCTGGCCATCGCCGTGCGTCACCTCGAGCGCGGCGCCATTCGGCTGGCGCTGGTCGGTGGCGGTCCGGGCACCGGTAAGTCGACGCTGGCCCGAAAGCTCGCCGAACAGACCGGGGCCGTGGTGCTGTCCACCGACGACGTGCGCAAGGAACTGCACGAGTCCGGGCAGCTGAGCGGAGAGGCCGGCTCCCTGGGCGCCGGCCTGTACGCACCGGCCAATGTCGCTGCCGTCTACCAGGCGATCCTGCATCGGGCGGGCCGGTATCTGACCGGCGGTCAGTCAGTGATCCTCGACGGAACCTGGCGCGATGCGCAGGCACGCGCCGAGGCCCGCCGCCTGGCTGCGGACAAATACGCGGCATGCACCGAGATCCAGTGTGTGGTGCCGGTTGATGTCGCCGCCGATCGAATCAGAAGCAGGGCACCGGGCAACTCCGATGCGACACCACAGATCGCGGCCGCGCTGAGCGCTCAAAGCTTCGCGTGGGACACCGCGCATCGCGTCGACACGTCGCAACCGCTGGAAGATTGCGTGCGCGAGGCTCAGGAGCTGTGGCGTTCCGCGAGTCGACCGCAGGGGTAACGCAGTCAGATATCCATGTCGTCCATGTCCGCGGCGGGTTCACCGCCGGCAGCGGTGAACGCGGTGAGAGCACTTACCAGTCCGCGACGTTCCTTGGCCGGCAACGTCTCAACGATGCGGGCGATCGCGGCCCGCCGCTCGGCGGTGACTTGGCGTACGACGTCGCGCCCGCGCGGTGTCAGTTCGGCCACCAGTTCGCGCCGCGACGTGGGGTGTGGCAGGCGATCGATCAACCCGGCGCCGACGAGTCGGTCGACCATGCGCCCGGTCGTTGAGGGCTGTACACCGAGCAGACCCGCCAGCGTCGCCAGATTCATCGCACCACGGTTGGAGAGGATCACCAGCGTCCGGAATTGCGGGATCGTGATGGTCTCGTCCACCTGGGCGATCGAGTGCGCCGAGATGGCTACCAAGAGCCGCGAGGCGGTCAGGAGCGCGTCGGTGATCGCGTCGACGGACTCATCGTTCTCCGTCACGTCGGTGCTGGCCATCGGCGCTTCCTTGGTTCAGGCCCGTCAGCGCGACGAGCTCGATCAGTAGAAGCTATTGTTACATGGCGGTATTGTTGCTATCGGCATTACTTGCGCTCATGTGACGGGGCGGTCATTCGCGAACTGACACCGCAGCTCCGTCAGTACTCAAGGTCACCGGCACCGTGGCTCGGTGCCCCGGGGGTTGCATACGACTGAGCACATGGTCAGACCTCCTGTCGGTGGACACGCACAGCGAGCAGACGTGCGCATCGTGCGTCTGGCACGCGAGCATGTCGGGTCGCTCGTAGTCATGGCGGCAGACGTGACAGGTGATCAGCACGGCGCTGGGATTACCGTGTCCGTCGTACATCGGTTGGTCGATACCGTCGTGCGTGCGTCGCAGGTAGTACTTCCCGTTGGTGGCCAGCGCCAAAATGGGAGGCATCACCAGCGCTATCGCGACCGCGACCAGAGGCGAGTAGGGCCGCAGTGTTTCCCCCAAACCGCCGAAGAACGCGATGATCGACGTGGTCGCGGCCAACATCATCGATCCGAACCCCACGGGGTTGATGGCATACAACATTCCGCGCCGGAACTCGGGAGCTTTCGGCGACAGTTTCAACAGGTATTTGTTGATCACGATGTCGGACGCCACCGACACGATCCATGCCATCCCGCAGTTGGCATAGAAGCCCAGGATCGTATTGAGGACGTCAAACATGTTGGCTTCCATCAGAGCCAACGCGATTGCCAAGTTCACCGCGAGGAACACCACCCTTCCGGGATAATGCTTGGTGACGCGCGTGTAGGAATTCGTCCAGGCCAGCGAGCCTGAGTAGGCATTCGTCACATTGATCTTGACTTGGCTCAGGACCACCAGGAGGACGGCCAGCGTCAAGGCCAGCCAGCCCGGCATGAAATTCCGATAGATCTTCTCGAACTGGTGCACCGGTTGGTTGGCGATCGTCGTGGCGCCGGGCACGTTCGAGATCAGATAAACCGCGAGGAACAATCCGATCACCTGCTTGAGTGCGCCGAAGACAACCCAGCCGGGCCCGGCAAGGACTGTCCATGTCCACCATGTGCGAGCGTTCGACGGCGTCCGCGGCGGCATGAAGCGCAGGTAGTCGATTTGCTCGGCGATCTGGGCGATCAGCGACAGGCAGACCCCGGCGGCCAATAGAACCGAGCCGATGTTCACCGCACCGTTGCCGTCTTGGCCGGCGTACGCCAGGAATTCGCCGATCGACTCCGGATGGCTGACAAGGAGATAACCGAACGGGGCCACCATGAGAATCAGCCAGATCGGGGTTGTCCACAGTTGCAACTGCGACAAAACCTTCATGCCGTAGATGACCAGCGGGAAGATGATGAGGGTCGAGGCGGCGTAGCCAAGCCACAGCGGGATGCCAAGTCCGAGATTGAGGCCCTGCGCCATGATGGAGCCCTCCAGCGCAAAGAAGATAAACGTGAACGTTGCAAAGATCACGTTGCTCACCACCGACCCGTAATAGCCGAATCCGCTGCCGCGGGTGATCAGATCCAGATCGATGTTGTAGCGGGCCGCGTAGTAGGCCAGGGGAAATCCCGTTGTGAAGACGACCAACGTGAAGACGAAAATCCCCCACAGGGCGTTCGCAGTGCCCCAGGAGATACCGATGTTCGCGCCGATGGCGAAGTCGGCCAGGTAGGCGATTCCGCCCAGGGCCGAGATGCCCACGACCGGCGCGGACCATTTGCGGTAGCTGCGCGGTGCAAAACGCAGGGTGTAGTCCTCGAGTGTCTCCTTGCCGGCATCGAGTCTGTCGAGGCCGGCCTTGTCGCTTGTCACCTGTGGAACCTCTCTGGCTGGTAGTTGGCGTGCGGGCTGCTAGCCGGCCGACGGTGGACGGGCCACCACGGTCGGTCGCATCCCGTATCGGGGACTGGATCCGGCGAAGTTCCGGCCCGAACCGGCGGTCGGCGGAATTCCGCCGATGACGTTCCCGGACGGAGTCATTTCCTCGTGTTCAATGACATCGCTGACGAACTCCGGCAAATGGGAGGGCGTTGTCATCGGAGTCGACCCCGCCCAGCTGGGCGGAACGGCCAATTTCCCGACGGTTGTCGCACTGGCCAGCCGCGCCGATACGGGCCCGACACCGGAAGCAGCTGCCGCTGCCGGAGCAGCCGGGGCGGACGTCAGCGCAGCCGCGGGCAATGCTGCTGCTGCGGGTGCCTCGGCGCCGATCAGACCTGCGGCTTTCGCGGTCCCGGTGAAGAAGCTGGTGATGCCCGCGCCGAAGAATGGCAGGCCCGCGGTGTCGTAGAAGAAGTTTCCGAACGGGCCGTACCAGTTCATGAACTGTTCCACCGGGTCCACCGGGGTGCCGGCGGTAGCTGATGCAGACATCGGCGAGCCCAGGTTGTGCAGCGCGGTCGTCAGCTGGGACAGCAGCTGGGAGATCTGCGATTGCCCATTGCCGGCCGCGTTCGCAGTCGCCTGATTTACCGCCTGGCTTTGGGTAGCCGCCCCGGCGGCACTGGTGGTCGTCGGCGGTGACGCATAGGGCGCCAGCTCCGATGCCACCGCAGCTGCCCCCGCGTACTGGTACATCGCCGCAGCGTCTTGGGCCCACATCTGGCTGTATTGGGCTTCGGCGGCTGCGATCGCCGCGGTGTTCTGCCCCACGACATTGCCGGCGACCAATGTCGCCAGCAGCGCCCGATTCTCGGCGATCTGCGGAGGCGGGACCGTCGCGGTGAATGCGGCTTCGTAGGCTGCGGCCGCTTCGCGGGCTTTGGCGGCGGACCGCTCGGCCTGAGCAGCGGTCGATTGCATCCACGCCACATATGGTTTGAATGACTGGGCCATGGTCACTGAGGACGGACCGATCCATTGTTCGGACTGCAATCCGTCGACAACCGCCTGGTAGCCGTTGACCGCCGACGTCAGCTCACCGGCCAGGGTGCTCCAGGCGGACGCGGCCACCGTCAACGATCCCGCTCCCGGACCGGTGTATATGCGCAGCGAATTGACTTCCGGTGGTAGCGCTCCGTAGTCCATCGTCGTCACCTCTCCTGTCGAGTACCGCGCTGTGGCGCGGTCGGCGATCCCGCCGCGGAAAATGGATGGGGCCGTTGGAGTTCTCTGGTCATCTGTTCGTCTCGTCTTTCGCTGGAAGATCGGGTGATCTCGGGTAGTGGTCGGCCGACGGGGTCACGCGCTATCCGACCCCCTTTGGTCGCGGAACCACCTTGTGGCGGATCCCGTATCGCCGCCGAGTGAAGTTCGCCGCCCGCGCGGCCCCGCGGAGCGGGGGCGCAGCCATCGGACCGCTGCCGGGGTGCGTCGGGCCGCCGGACGCAGCGGTTACGGTGACTCCCATTTCCGCGGCGGCGGGTTCGGTGGCATTGGCAGCCCAACTCGTCGGCGCCGACAGCAGCCCGATCTTCTGGGAATGCCCGACGAGCGCGCTGACCGGCGCCGGACCGGCACCCGCCGCCACAGCTGCATTGGCACCGATTAGATCCACCGCGGGCGGCAGTCCGGCGGCGGCAAGCGATTCTGGCATCACGGTCTGCGCGAACAACATTCCCAACTGAACAACGCCGGCGCCGAAATAGCTGAGCCCCCAGGTGTTGACGATCATGTTGAGGTTGCCGGTGGAGGTCAGGCTGGAAAGGTCGGTTGCCAGCGTCGACAAGAGTGACGAGGCATCCCCGGTCGTCGTGGGTGCGGTGGCCACGCCCGGCAGCTGCAGCGAGCTGAGCGCTTGTTGCACGGAACCGGTCGCGGTGGCCTCGGCCTTGCCGACCGCCGCCTGTTGTTGCAGCAATCCGCTTTGGTCGGTGGTGCGAGGTGGTGGCGCGAAGGCCGTCAACGTGGACGCAACCGCCGACGAGGCGGCATAGGTGTACATCGCGGTCGCATCCTGGGCCCAGAATTCCGCGTACTCGACCTCGGTCGCTGCGATGGCCGGAAGATTCTGCCCAAAGAAATTGGTCGCGATGAGTGTCAGCAGCCTGACCCGGTTGGCGGCGACGGCGGGCGGAGGCACGGTGACGGCAAATGCCTCTTCGTAGGCCGCTGCGGCCGCCCTGGCCTGCATGGCTGCTTGTTCCGCTCGAACGGTCCACGTACGGCTCCAACGCGCTGGACATTGCAACCGAGGACGGGCCTGACCATTCCAGGCTGGTGAGGGCAGTAATGATCGATCCGTAGCCACTGCCCGCAACGGCGAGTTCTCCGGCGAGCGCGTCCCATGCTCCCGCGGCTGCAAGTAACGGAGCGGGACCCGGACCGGAATACATCCGGCCCGAATTCACTTCAGGCGGAAGAACGCCGTAGTCGACGGCCATCCAGGTCTGCATGGGTACGACGGCACCAGCGGGGACACCATTTTCGGATGTCTTCATTGCCGCCGCCGTGATGTACATATTTCACATACGTTCAGTGGCAACATGAATTCTGACGGTTCGCGGGCGACGCTGTCCGAAAACGCTGTAAAGCTCTGTGGCGCAGTATGTTTCATTCCACCACCTATTTCGATCGCACCGGTTCGGAGGCGGCCGGCCTCCGACGCCGTCATGTGAATAGTGGTCAGCTCTCTTGTCCGCCCATATTCAGCAAATGGACGGTTAACCCGAGTTTTTCTCGGCCGGACGCTAGGGTTCGGCCGCTGTGTCTGGAGAACGCACTGCCAAATAGCGCTTCCAGGAACGCAGTTCGGTAATGTCGGTGGCGGTTGAAACAGCGTCATGTGTCGCGGTGAAACCGACTACATTGCTGCCGCATTCGAGTTCAATGCTGGTCAGTGCCATCGGAGCGGGCAGCGCAGCCAGGAAGCGTCCCAGGCCCGCCTCGGATATGCGGTACAGCTCGCCGTCGATGCACGCGCCCTGGCCGGGGGAAGTGGGGATTAGTCCGGGCTTGGGGGGAGTGGTGTTCAGTGCGGTGAGGCGATAGGCATCGCTGGTGCGGATGTCGCCGCGATAGCGCGCACCGAGCTGCTCCAATTGCCAGTGCAGTGGCTGTCCGCGTAGGTGCGCGCCGAACACCGCGAGATCCACTCCGCCCTGGACCAGCAGCGGCGACGGCTGGTTGAGGTACTTCGCGGCGATGTCGATGGCGACCTGGTCGGCGAAGGCCTGGACCACGAACATGATTCCGAATGGGCCACCGGAACTCAGTGGTTCGCCGGGGACGGCGACCGCGGCGAGGTCGAGCAGATTGCAGAAGTTGGTAAAGGTGCCCATGCGGCGGTTGATCGCGATTCGATCGGCGTCGACCGCGGAAATGCTCGGGTGCTCGGTGGTGGTGGGCAACAGCAGCGCGTCATAATCTTTGAGCAGTTCGGCGGCCGCGGCGCGGGCGTGCGCAAGCGCGTCCAGATCGGCGGCGAATGCGGGCCCGCTGGTTTCGCGGGCAGCCATGATGATCGCCCGAACGGTGGGATCGGCGTTTGCCGGAGCGGTGGAAAGGAATTCGCCCACCGCCGCGTAACGTTCGGCGACAATAGCTCCGTCGTAGAGCAGCCGGGCCGCGTCCAGCAGTATCGAAATATCGAGAGTTTCGACCTTGATACCCGCATCGGTCACGGCGCTGACGCTTCTCTCGAAGGCATCCCGGTATGCATCGGACAGGTTGGCAAGGTTCCCCGGCTCCGGGATCGCGACCGTGGGCGCCTGCAGCGCCGACAAGGCGACGTCGGCCGGCCAGCTGCGACTGCGCGGATCGGCTGGATGGGGGCCTGCCATGACTGCGGTGGCGGCGGTCGCGAGATCGAGATCCGCGGCGAACACGGTGACGGTGTCATAGTCGACGCATGCCGGTACCACCCCGTGGATAGGGACGATGCCGCAGGTGGCCTTGATCCCGACGATGCCGTTGAGGGCCGCCGGAACTCGTCCCGAGCCTGCCGTGTCCGTGCCGATGCCGATATCCGCGATGCCCAGCGCGACAGCGACTGCCGAACCCGAGCTCGACCCACCCGACACCAATTCCGGGAAGTGTGCGTTGCGGACGGCACCGTAGGGACTGCGGGTACCGACCAGCCCGGTGGCGAACTGGTCAAGGTTGGTCTTGCCCAAGATGATCGCCCCGGCATCGACGAGGCGTTGCACCGCCGGTGCGGTGGTATCGGGTGTGTAGGCGTATTCCGGACATGCAGCGGTGGTGGGCAGCCCGGCCACATCGATGTTGTCCTTGACGGCGACCAGCAACCCGGCCAGCGGCAGGTCATCGCCAGCAGCGAGACGCTTTTCGGCCTGTTGAGCATCGATCAGCACATCGGCCTCGGCGCGCAACGAGATCCATACCTCGGGCCGATCCGTTTCGGCGATACGCCGGTAGGCGGCGGTCACCCGGCTGGTGGGGGTATGCGGGACCGATGTCATGCGCCGGCCCCAATTAGTGCGAGCGGCGTTCCAGGCTCGACCTGACTGCCTGGCGAGGCCAGTACCCGCAGCACAGTTCCCGATATCGGACTGGGTACGGGAAGTTCTAACTTCATGGCTTCCAACACTGCGACCGTGTCACCTTCCCCAACGTTCTGCCCCTCTTCGATGTTGATCCTCCATACGTTGCCAACCATCGGTGCGCTGACGACTGACGCGCCAGGCGGCACATCGGCCATCGTGGCACTGCTGGGTTCGTTCGTCGCGATCTCCTCGATGATCGCTCGATCGAATTCTCCCGATTCGTGCCAGGACGTGCGTTCGGCGGCGAACGCGGCCGCTTGGCGGGTCTCGAAAGCCGATATGGATTCGGCGTTGCGGGCCAAGAACTCTCGGTGTTCAGCCAGAGCAAAGGTACCGTCGGAGATCTCGACATCCAGCCGGCCCGCCTGGGCGGCAGCCCGGCAGTCCTGAAGCTGGTCCGGGGTCACCGGCTCCCAGACGATGCGATCGAAGAATCGGAATAGCCAAGGCGTTCCATGCTCGAACGGGGCGGTCTGACGGTAGCTCGACCAGATCGGCACGGTGCGACCCACCAACTGGTAGCCCCCAGGGGACTCCATGCCGTAGACGCACAGGTACTTTCCTCCGATCCCGACCGCATCCGAGGGTGTCCACGTGCGTGCGGGGTTGTACTTCGTCGTGACCAATCGATGCCGGGGATCGATCGGGACCGCCAGTGGCGCGCCCAGATACACGTCGCCCAGGCCCAGTACCAGGTATTCGGCACCGAAGACCGTCTGGCGCACATCGTCGATGCTGTTCAGTCCATTGATCCGGCGGATGAACTCGAGGTTGGACGGCAGCCACGGCGCGGTGTCCCGAATTCCGCTGCGGTAGCGCTCGATTGCCTCGACAATCGAGGGATCGTCGAATGACATGGGGAGGCGGATGGTTCGACTGGGCACCTGCAGGTCCGCGGTCTCGGGAAGCTGTTCCTCCAGTTCCATGAGCAGGCCGACCAGTCGGTACTGGGGCAAGACCGCGGGGTCGGTGTGAATGTGCAGCGATCGGACGCCTGGCGTGACATCGATGATCCCCGGAATCTTGGCCGCGGCGAGTGCTTCGGTCAGCGCGTGGACACGCATCCGCAAGCCCAGATCCAAGACCATGTCGCCGTATTCGACGAGTACGTTGTCGTCGCCGCCGCGCAGGTAAAGTGCACGCGGCCGATCGGTGTCGCCCTCGACTACGCCGAGGATTCCCCGATCATCCCGCAGTGCCGGGCTGTCGACAACGGTGCCGGTGGCCCGGATCGAGTTGGAGGTCCGCAGCTCGGTGGCCGTCGCCTCATCGACAGGGGTGAATCCGACTGTGTCACCCGGCCTGAGCTGACCAAGTTGCCAGCGATGCCCCTGTACCACGGTCAGTGGACACGCGAAGCCTCCCAGACTCGGGCCGTCGGGGCCGAGCAGCACCGGAGTATCGCCAGTCACATTGATGGCGCCGACACTGTAGGGATTGTCGTGCAGGTTGGAGGGATGCAGGCCGGCATCGCCGCCGTCTTCACGAGACCAGTCCGGCTTGGGTCCTTCCAAGCGGATCCCTGTGCGGTTGGCATGGCTGCTGACGCGCCACGCAGCAGAGTAGAACTGCGCCATATCGGCGTCGGTGAAGTAGGCGGGTGCGGTCTGTGGACCGGCCTGGACTGCCAGCTGCCAGTGGTGGCAGATCCGTGGCCGCTGCTCCTGCGGAACTGAGCGGGCCGGACCAAGGGAGTCGGGATCGGCGGCGGCGGTGTCCAGGACGTCGCCTTCGGTGAGTGCCTTGCCGGTGATGCCGCCGAAACCGCCGAGCGTGAAGGTCGACGCGCTGCCCTGATAGAGCGGAACATCGATACCGCCTCGAATGGCGAGGTAGGTACGCAGTCCAGCGTCTGCCGGCGCTCCGATGTCGAGAACCGAACCTGCCGCCACGACGACAGGCTCCCACATCGGGATCGGTTCACCGTCGACGGTGACCTGGGCGGGGGCTCCCGTTACGCACACCACCTCGGCTTCGGCGAAGCGAAGCTGGGGCCCCACCAGGGTGCATTCCAGAGCCGGCGCGCCCGGGGGATTCCCCACAGCGGTGTTGGCCAGTGTGAAGGACAGGTCGTCCATCGGACCCGACGGTGGAATACCGACATGCCACCAGCCCGTCCGCCCGGGATGGTCCTGAATGGTTGTCATGGTGCCGGCTCGCAGGACGTCGATGCGACCCCGCGACGCGCAGACCGCTCCCAGCGTTGCGGTGGTGTGCGTGGCAGAGCGAAAATCCGCGTTTTGCAATGCATCCTGCAGCTGTGACAGGTTCGTGCGGACACCGTAGATCCGGGTTCCGGCCAAGGCGACGGCCAGATTGGCGAGGGCTTCGTCGCGGGTGCTCCCAGCGGCAACGACTTTGGCCAGCAGTGAGTCGTAGAACGGGCTGACGTCACTACCGGTGTCGATCCAGGTGTCGACGCGGGCGTCGGAGGGGAACCGCACTGCGGTGATCTGGCCGGCGCTTGGTCGATAGTCGTGTGCCGGATCTTCGGCGCAGACGCGCGCTTCCACCGCACAACCGGTTGCGACCGGACCGGTATCGGGAAGGCCGTCGAACACGGTGGTATCACCGCCGGCCACCCGCAACATCCAGGCCACCAGATCGACTCCGGTGATGGACTCGGTGACGGGATGCTCAACCTGCAGGCGGGTATTCATCTCCAGGAACGAGGCGGTCTCTCGTTCGGCGTCGTAGACGAACTCCACCGTTCCTGCCGAGCGGTAGTTCACCGAGCCGGCCAGGGCGCGTGCGGACGACAGAAGTTCGTCCGCCAGTTCCGCAGGCAACCCCGGAGCCGGCGCCTCTTCGATCACTTTCTGATTGCGTCGTTGCAATGAGCAGTCCCGGGTTCCGAGGCTGATGACGCGGCCATGGCCGTCACCGAATACCTGGACCTCGACATGCCGGGCGACGGTGATCAGTTGCTCCAGGAACACACCGTCGGTGGAGAAATGCGAGGCAGCCAGCCGTTGCACGCGATCGTAGGCAGCCCGCAACTCGTCGGCGGTAAAGCAGGCCTGCATACCGATTCCGCCACCCCCGCCGACTGCCTTCAGCATCACCGGGTACCCGATGCGGTCGGCTTCTGCCATTGCGTGATCGGCGGATTCGAGCAGCCCGCTGCCCGCGACGAGCGGCACCCCGCTGGCGAGCGCTGCCTGCCGTGCGGTGTGCTTGTTGCCGAAGATCTTCAGCTGATCGGCGGTCGGCCCCACGAAGGCGATCCCCGCGTCGGCAACGGCAGTCGCGAAATCGGCACTCTCAGCCAAGAATCCGTAACCGGGGTGAATCGCGCCTGCACCGGTGCCCAACGCCGCCTCCATGACCCGCTCGCCGCGCAGGTAGGACTGCGCCGCCGGCGGCGGACCCAACCGGACCGCGGTATCGGCCAGCTGTACATGAGCGGCCGCGGCGTCTGCGTCGGAATAGACCGCGACGGTCTTCAGTCCCAACGTGTGTGCGCTGCGGATGATGCGACAAGCGATTTCGCCACGGTTGGCGATCAGGACGGTATCGAAGTTCAACGTGCCGTCCACTTCTCTTCTTCGGCCACCGACATCGCCAGGATTGCCCGGCTGACTCTGTCGAATACGACGTCCAACGATGCCCCGATGTGAGCGCGCAGCAGGTCGCGCGCGTGCTCCAGTCGACCGGCTAGCACGGCCTCGAGGATCGCCAGATGCTCGCTGATGGTCACTTCGATGCGGTTATTGACCATGAAGTCATACATCCGCACATGGCGGATCCGGGCGTTCGCCGACAACAGTGCGTTCACCAGCTCGCGATTACCGGCTGCTTTCAACAGCGTGACGTGAAACTCCTCGTCGACGACCACGAATCCTGGCTCTTGAGCCGGTGGATCGGCGCGCAGCGATTCCCAAAACTGCTGCTGCTCCAGCAGCAAGTGCCGGTCGTGCACCACGTCTGGGTTGTCGATCGCGCGCTGAATGCCCGCCATTTCCAAGGTGAGCCGTACTTCGTAGAGGTCCCGAATCCGAGCGATGTTCGGGCGTACCGGACTGAAGCCGTATTCCTCGCGCTGGATCAGGCCGTCCGCGCAGAGCCGGGCCAGGGCTTCGCGTATGGGCGTGCGTGAGCACCGGAACCTTGCCGCCAGCTTCGGCTCGGTCAGTCGTTCTCCGAACGCCACCTCGCCGTTCATTAGTTCCGGCCGCAGCGCGAGGTAGACGGCGTCAGCCCGGCTGGAGGCGATTCCGTCAGTTGTAGCCAGGGGTGTCGACATGCTGTATACGCTATTAACCAGGCATTTCAGTTAGGTGATCCGCAGTAACGCGTAGGTTAAATCGACCTCACAGCTCTCAGTCATCTGACAGCTCTTGCTAACCGACCCGGCAGGTCAAACGGCGGGGACTTCGCGTTGGGAATGCCAGCTGACCAGTGCGGTCGATGTCAGGTGATGCTGTTGGGGTAGGTCGACCGCTCAGGTGATTCGCAGCTTCAGGGACTTGAGCGCGAACGTCATCGCCGGAAACGCGATCTCTGGGGTATAGCCTGCGGCCAGTTCGAACTCAGGGATGCGTTGTAACCACTCGTCGATGACAACGGTGAGTTCCAATCGCGCCAGATGTGAGCCGAGACAGCGATGCGCTCCACCGCCAAAGCCCCAATGCCGATGCACCTTGCCGTCCATGACCAGATCGTCCGTCGACGTCGCGTCGCTTCCGTCCCGGTTCACGGCGGCCATGCACAACCGCACTGGCGTGCCGGCCGGAAGCGTCATCCCGCCAACGGTGACGACCTGCGTGGTGACCCTGGGCGCGACCGGTGCTGACGGCTCCAGTCGGACGATTTCTTCGACGAACGCCCTGATCTGTTGCGGATTGCCGCGCAGCTGGGCGCGCAACTGAGGCCGGCGAGCCAGTTCGAGCAGCGCGAAGCCGATTGCCGCAGTGACGGTGTCCAGACCGGCCAAGAGCAACAAGTGCGTCATTCCGAGCAGTTCGAGATCGCTGAAGTCTCCGTCGCCGGTGATGATGTCCGACAGCATGTCGGTGGCCGGGTTCTGCCGTCGCTCGCTGATGGCGGCGGCGAGGTAGCCGAACAACTCGCGGGCGGCGAGCAGATCAGGCTCGGAACGGTACGGCTTGTCGGCGGTGATCGCATTTTTCCAAGCGATGATCCGGTCGCGGTCCTCGAGCGGAAGACCATAGAGGTCAAGGAACACCTGAAACGGATACAGAGTCGCCAGCTCGGCCATCACTTCGCACTCTCCGCGGCCGGCGATGTCTTCGATCATGTCCACCGCGTGCCGCCGCAGGACGGGTAGCGATCTACCCAAGGCGTGGGGGCTGAACAATGGGGTGAGGATCTTGCGGTATCGGGTGTGCTCGGGTGGATCAAATGCCAGCGGCACCAAGGGCAGTGGGCTGTTGCGAGGTTGTAGAGCCAGGCGCGCCGAGTAGACCGTGGGACTGCGTAATGCCATGAGCACGTCTTCGCGGCGAGTCAGGTAGTAGGAGCCGTTCATGAAAACCACCGGTCCGGCGTCGCGCAGCGTCTTCCATCCGACAGCGCGGTCGGCGGCCATCGGCAGGCTCGCGTAGTCGAGCCGGGGCAGGTGGAATGTCGCGGTTCGATCCGCGTCGGAGGTGCCCATAGCCCGTTGTCCGCTCCCGTGTTTCGCATTCGCCTGGCGGTCGTCAACATCGTAGACGCCGCCAGCGCGGCAAACTGCCAGGCTGATACCAGTCAGCGTCTTCTAGGATTGTGATGCGTATTCGGCCAGGCGGCCGTGCGCTCACCGGTCCCAGGGGAAGAGGGCGGCCATGCGGATTCGTCTCGAACGAGCGAGGTGCGCGGGTCACGCGCAGTGCTATGCCGTTGACCCGGTGCTGTTTCCGATCGACGGGTCCGGCTACTCCGTCGTGGAAGAACACGCGGTGCGCTCCCAGGACGAAGAGGCGATCCGCGACGGTGTTGCTGCCTGTCCGGAGATGGCACTCATCCTTGAAGAGGATTGAGGGGCTATTCGGGTTGGGCGACCGTCGCCCGGGGGACATCCTGGAGTCGTTCTGCCGCGGCGCGTGCGGGGCGTCGTAGATATCGGCTCCAGGTCATCAGGGCGGCTAGCACGTAAAAGCCGATGAACATCCAGAATGCCGACGTCTCGGTGCCGGTGCTCAGATACGACTGACGCAGCGCCAGGTTGATCCCCACGCCGCCGAAGGCGCCGAAAGTCGCCACGAAACCGATCACGGCTCCGGCGATGGCCTGCGACCAGAGTCGCCGCTGGGCCTCATCGAGGTTCAGCGCGTGACTGCGTGCCTCGAAGATCGAGGGAATCATCTTGTACACCGACCCGTTGCCCAGTCCCGCCAGAATGAACAGCCCGATGAACGTGACGATGTAGGCGCCCATCAGTGCAGAGCTGTGACCACCTTGGCGCTCGGCGGCGAGGCTGATCGCGACCAGTGTGCCGGTGACGACGGACATCGCGACGAATACCGCCAGGGTGACTCGGCTGCCCCCGAGTCGATCCGCGAGTCTGCCGCCGTAGATGCGGGCCAGCGAGCCCAGCGCCGGGCCGATGAAGGCGAACTGGGCGGCATGCAACGACGCCTGGACCGGGCTCTGCCCGCCCGCGGTGAAGTTGGCCTGCAGGACGACGCCGAATGCGAAGGAGAACCCGATCCACGACCCGAAGCTGCCCAGGTACAGCAGGCCCAGCACCCAAGTGTCGGCCTTGGACAGCGCCTCGCGCAGGTGACTTGCCCTGGTGGCGTGGTCGAGGTTGTCCAGGTGGCGTGCGGCCCCCACCCCGACGATGACCAACAGCGCCAGATATAGCGCACAGACGATGTAGGCGGCGTCGTGGCCGGTGGTGGACAGCACCAGCAGGCCGACCAGCTGGATCATCGGCACCCCGAGGTTGCCGGCACCGGCGTTCAGGCCCAGCGCCGAGCCCTTGAGTCGCTGCGGATAGAACCGATTGGTGTTCGTCATAGAAGCGGAGTAGTTGGCCCCGCCGAACCCGGTCAGCCCGGCGCACAGCAGATACGGCCAGAGCGGAAGGCCAGGGTGCGACAACAACACCATCGCTGCCGCGGTGGGAACCACCAGTACTGCGATCGACGCCACCGTCCAGGTCCGGCCACCGAATGTGGCGATGCCCAACGAATAGGGGATCCGCAGCAATGCCGCCACCAGGGTGGCCGTGGCGCCGAGCAAGAACTTGTCGCTCGCGGAGAATCCATAGACCGATTGCGGCATGAACAGCGCGAGCACCGGCCACAGCGTCCACACGCCGAACGCTATGTGGTCGCAGGCGATGATCCAGAGCAGATTGCGTCGCGCGATGATGCGGTTACCGGCTTCCCAGGCCTGGGCGTCCTCTGGGTCCCAACCGGTCAGGTTGCGCCGGGTTCTCGACTCGTCACCCGTGGACACCACGGCTCACCGCCGCTCGGCGGTGACGAGCAGGTATTCCCACCCCATGACACCCTCGTAGAGGTAACGCTGAGCCAGTTCGACGAGCTCGGCGTCCAAGGCGGCCACCAGCGCCGGACGGCCGCCGATGGTCCGGTAGGCGTCGATCGTCGGACCGTAGTGGGCCTTGAAGTAGTCGTGCACCGTTTGGGCCTTGAGGAAGCGTTCCACTCGCAACACGCAGCGCTGGGCGTGGATGACCCTGGCCGCATCGCCGAACAGCAGAGACAGGTAGTCCTCGCGGCCCCACAGCGCTGCCGGCGGTACTCCGGGCACTTGGGTGGGCCGGTAGGGCCTGATTGCGCTGAGCATGCGGCCGAAGAAGCCTTCGGGAGTCCAGCTTGCCAGCGCGATGGTGCCCCCCGGGCGGCATACCCGAAGCAGCTCGGACGCGGCGCGCTGGTGGTCGGGTGCGAACATCACCCCGATCCCAGAGAGCACCGCATCGAACTCTCCGTCGTCGAACGGCAGCGCCTGCGCATCGGCCTCCTGCCATTGCATGGTCACGCCCTCTTCGAACGCGCGCAGCCGGGACCGCTGCAGCAGTTCCGGAGTGAGGTCGCTGGAAACCACGGTGGCGCCCGTCCTGGCAGCTGGAATGGAGATATTGCCGGATCCGGCCGCCACGTCGAGCACGCGATCGCCGGCGCCAATGCCACTGGCGGTGACTAGCGCCGCCCCGATCGGGGCCATCACCTCCTCGGCCATCAGGGCGTAGTTGCCCATCGCCCACATCGATCGGTGAATGGCCGCCAGGGTGTCTGCTGCGGTGGTGGCGGTGGTGCTGTCAACGGTCATCGGGGTCTCCTGCCAACGGGGCAAACTTGGGTTTTCGACGTCGCTGTCATGGGCGATTGGCCGCGTTTTCCCACGCGCCTCGCCTAATCTATTGGTACATGAAATAGTTGCTATACGTAATAGTGTAGTGCTGCTAGAGTGCTGTGTAGCCGCTGTCGGTGTCAGTCATGACCGCTTCAGGCGCGGCGTGCCGAAAAGCGGCGTCCGGGTTCAGTCGGACCCGACTCCCTAAACTGTCCCGGTGCGCATCGTCTTCGCCGGCACCCCGGACACCGCGTTGCCGTCGTTGCAACGACTGATCGATTCACCACGACACGAGGTGGTGGCGGTACTGACCCGACCTGACGCGGCGTCTGGCCGGCGGGGGAGCCCGCAACCGTCGCCGGTGGCCAGCCTGGCCCTTGACCACGGCATCCCGGTGCTGCGGCCGGCCCAGCCCAACGCCCCCGACTCGGTCGCCCAGCTGGCCGAACTGGCACCGGAGTGCTGCCCGGTGGTCGCCTACGGGGCGCTGCTGCGCGACGCGTTGTTGGCGGTGCCGACGCACGGCTGGGTCAACCTGCACTTTTCCCTGCTGCCGGCCTGGCGCGGTGCGGCCCCGGTGCAGGCGGCGATCGCCGCCGGAGACCAGGTGACGGGTGCGACGACGTTTCGCATCGAGCCGGAATTGGACTCCGGGCCGGTCTACGGGGTCGCGACCGAGAACATCCGGGCCGATGACACTGCCGGTGAACTGCTGGCCCGGCTGGCGGTCTCGGGTGCCGAACTGCTGGCGGCGACCCTCGACGGCATCGCTGACGGAGCGCTGCACGCGGTGCCGCAGCCACGCGACGGCATCAGCTACGCATCCAAGATCAGCGTCGACGACGCGCGGGTGCGCTGGGAGCTGCCGGCCGCGGTGATCGAGCGCCGGATCCGCGCCGTCACCCCGAATCCGGGTTCTTGGACCATGATCGGCGACCTGCGCGTCAGGGTCGGTCCCGTCAGCCTTGCCGATGATGGGCCAGAAGGACTGTCACCCGGGGAAATTCATGTCGACCGGCGACACGTGTGCGTCGGTACCGGCTCGGTTCCGGTGCGGCTGGGCCAGATCCAGCCACCGGGAAAGAAGCTCATGGATGCCGCCGACTGGGCGCGCGGCGCTCGGCTCGACTCCGAGATGCGGGCGTCATGACCGGACCCGGGCGCGGCCCGCGTCGGCCGCAGCGTCCCCAGGACGGCCCGCGCAAAACCCGCCGTAAGTCCCTGGACCCGGCTCGCCGCGCCGCATTCGATGTGCTGCAGGCGGTCTCCCAGCGCGATGCCTACGCCAACCTGGCCCTGCCGGCGCTGTTGGCCGAACGCGGAATCACCGGCCGCGACGCCGCTTTCGCCACGGAGCTGACCTATGGCACCTGCCGGGTGCGTGGACTGCTCGACGCCATCATCGGCGCGGCGGCGCAGCGCGAACCCAAGACGATCGACCCCGTCCTGCTGGATCTGCTGCGGCTGGGCAGCTATCAACTGCTGCGTACCCGAGTCGAGCCGCACGCCGCGGTATCGACCACGGTCGATCAGGCGGCCATCGAATTCGACTCCGCACGAGCGGGTTTCGTTAACGGCGTGCTGCGCACCATCAGTACCCGCGACGAGCAATCCTGGACCGCGGAACTGGCACCGAACGCCGACAGCGATCCGATCGGCCACGCCGCGTTCGTCCGTGCCCACCCGCGCTGGATCGCGCAGGCATTCGCCGACGCGCTGGGCGCTGCCGCCGGTGAACTGGATGCGGTGCTGGCCGGTGACGACGAGCGACCCCGGGTGCATCTCGCGGCCCGACCGGGCGCCCTGACCGCGGCCGAGTTGGCTGCCGCGGTGGATGGCGAAGTCGGTCGGTATTCGCCCTACGCCGTCTATCTGCCCGGCGGTGATCCCGGGAAACTCGATGCGGTGCGCGCCGGTCGGGCACTGGTCCAGGACGAGGGCAGCCAGCTGGTGGCCCGCGCCCTGGCCGTGGCTCAGGTCGACGGTGACACCGGCCGGTGGCTGGACCTGTGCGCCGGACCGGGCGGTAAGACCGCGCTGCTGGCCGCCCTCGGCGCCCAGACCGGGGCACGGGTGACCGCGGTCGAGCAGGCCCCACACCGGGCCGCGCTGGTCGCCGAGAACACCCGCGGCCTGGGCGTGGAGGTGCTGACGGCAGACGGCCGCGACTCAGCCTTGGAACCCGGCTTCGATCGGGTGCTGGTCGACGCGCCCTGTACTGGCCTGGGCGCCCTGCGGCGCAGGCCCGAAGCCCGTTGGCGTCGTCAGCCCGCCGACATCCCGGTGCTGGCGAAACTGCAGCGCGAGTTGCTGGCCGCGGCGATCGGACTGACCCGGCCGGGGGGAGTGGTGCTGTACGCGACGTGCTCGCCGCACCTGGCCGAAACGGTCGGAGTGGTGGCCGATGCGCTGCGCCGACATCCGGTGCGTGCGTTGGACACCCGGGAACTGTTCGCGCCGGTCGACGACCTCGGAGCCGGGCCGCACGTCCAGCTGTGGCCGCACCGGCACGGGACCGACGCCATGTTCGCTGCAGCGCTACAAGTAATCTGAGGCCATGTCACAAGCCATGATCGCGCCGTCGATCCTGTCGGCCGATTTTGCCCGCCTCGCCGATGAGGTCGCCGCGGTAAAGGGTGCGGACTGGCTGCACGTCGATGTGATGGACGCCCATTTCGTGCCGAACCTGACCCTGGGCCTGCCGGTGGTGCAGAGCCTGCTGGCGGCCACCGAGATCCCGATGGACTGCCATCTGATGATCGAGGACCCGGGTCGCTGGGCGCCGCCCTATGCCGAAGCCGGTGCATACAACGTCACGTTCCACGCCGAGGCCACCGACAATCCGGTTGCGGTGGCCCGCGACATCCGGGCGGCGGGCGCCAAAGCCGGACTCAGTATCAAGCCCGGCACGCCGCTGGAGCCCTACCTGGAGATCCTGCGGGACTTCGACACCCTGCTGGTGATGTCGGTGGAGCCCGGATTCGGCGGGCAGTCCTTCATCCCGGAGGTGTTGAGCAAGGTGCGCACCGTGCGCAAGCTGGTCGATGCCGGGGAGCTCAGCATCCTGGTGGAAATCGACGGCGGCATCAACGCCGACACCGTCGAACAGGCCGCCGCCGCTGGTGTCGACTGCTTCGTCGCCGGCTCGGCCGTCTACAGCGCCGCGGATCCGGGCGCCGCCGTTGAATCATTGCGCCGTCAGGCTCTGGCGGCGTCACCGCACCTGCGCGCATGAGTACCGAAGGCGACGGCGAGAGAGGGACGAACGAGCAAGGAGTCGAGGCATGAGCGCTGCGTCGGCCGCCGAGCACGCCGTCGACCATGACGCCGCGATGCTGCTGGCGATCGAACAGGCGCAGCGGGTCAAGGGCGACACCTACCCCAATCCGCCGGTGGGCGCGGTCATTCTGGATCGCGATGGCCGGGTGGTCGGCGTCGGCGGAACCCGTCCGGCCGGCGAGGCGCACGCCGAAGTGGTGGCCTTGCGCCGGGCCGGTGAGCTGAGCGCCGGAGGTACGGCAGTCGTCACGCTCGAGCCGTGCAATCACCACGGCAGAACCCCGCCGTGCGTGGATGCGCTGCTGGCCGCCGGAGTGGCGCAGGTGGTCTACGCCGTCGACGACCCCCACCCGGACGCGCAGGGCGGCGCGGCGAGACTGGCCGATGCGGGCGTTCAGGTGATCTCCGGGGTGCAGGCCACGGCCGTGAGCACCGGGCCGCTGCGGGAGTGGCTGCACAAGCAGCGCACCGGTCGGCCACACGTCACCTGGAAATACGCCACCAGCATCGACGGTCGCAGCGCGGCCGCCGACGGTTCCAGCCAGTGGATCACCAGCGAGGCGGCCCGAGCCGACCTGCACCGCCGTCGGGCAGCGGCCGACGCCATCGTGGTCGGCACCGGCACCGTGCTGGTCGACGACCCCACCCTGACCGCCCGGCTGCCCGACGGCACCCTGGCCGACCGGCAGCCACTGCGGGTGGTGGTGGGCCAGCGTGAGATCTCCGCGGACGCGCACGTGCTCAACGACGACTCGCGCACCATGGTGATCCGCACCCACGACCCGGCCGAGGTACTGCGGGCGCTCGCCGACCGCACCGACGTGCTGCTCGAGGGCGGCCCCACGTTGGCCGGGGCATTCCTGCGAGCTGGCGCGATCGATCGCATCCTGGCCTACGTGGCGCCGATCCTGCTGGGCGGACCGGTCACCGCCGTCGACGACGTCGGTGTGCCCAACATTGCCCGGGCATTGCGCTGGCGGTTCGACACCATGGAGCAGATCGGGCCCGATCTGCTGCTGAGCCTGGTGCCGCACTAAAGCGGCCGGCACCGCTCACCGCGAAATGGCGGGCTCCGGCTCGGACACTTCCGGATCTTCGGCGTGCACGTCGTTGCTGCCGATGAACAATCCGAGCACCGCGCCCACCACACAGATGAGGGCGGTGATCGCGAAGATCTCGCCGTACATCATCGCGAAGGCCAGTTTGGAGTTGGCCGCGGTCGAGGCCATCTTCTCGGCCAGGCTGGCGCCGGGCATCTTCGGCAGGCCGGCCAGGATCTGGTTGAACCGGTACAGGCCCCACGCCGACAGGGCGGCCATCCCGATCAGCATGCCGGTCATCCGGGCCACCACCACGCCCGCCGCGGCGATGCCGTGCTCGCGCGGCGGCACCACACGCATGACCGCCGAGGTCAGCGGGCCGATCACCAGGCCCAAACCGAAACCGGCCAGCATCTGGTCGGTGTGTGCCGCCGGAAGGCTCAGGCCGAGTACCTCGTGGTGGTAGGCCATCAGATCGACTGGCCACTTCGAGATCAGCCAGTAGCCCCCGGCGGCGATGAGCAGCCCGACGAACGTCACCAGCCTGTCCCCGGCCATGGTGGCTATCGCGCCGCCCACCACGGCCCCGAACGGCAGTGCGGCCAGGAACCACAGCAGCAGCATCGCCGCCTCATTCTGGGTCTTTCCGAGCACGCCCTGGCCGAACAGTTCGACGTCAACCAGGGTCACCATCAGCGCGGCGCCGGCGCAGAGCGAGGAGCCCAACGCGGCCAGAAACGGGCCAATCCGGGCGCCGGCCGGGTCCAGCAGCTTCGTCGGTGATTTGATCTCCCAGATCACGAACGCCACCAGCGCGATCGCCGCAAACAACAGGTACGCCGCTCCGTGGTTGGGAAGCGCCTGCTTGGCGCTGGGGTCGGGGTTGTACAGGCCGATCGTCAGCAGCCCCAGGATCACCGCCAGCAGCAGCCCGCCGACCACATCGACACGCTCCCGGGGGCCGTCGGTGGACTGCGGCGGGAGACTGAAGTGGATCAAGACCATGGCCAGCACGGTCAGCGGCACGTTGATCCAGAACACGTCTCGCCAGCTGGTCAGTGCCCAGACGATGAAGATGCCGTACAGCGGACCGAGCACACTGCCCAGTTCCTGGGCGCCGGCGATCCAGCCCAACACCGCCGACCGACGGCGCTGTGCCCACAGGTCAGCACCGAGGGCGAACGTCACCGGCAACAGTGCCCCGGCCGCGACGCCCTGGATGGTGCGGCCGACTACCAGCGTCGACAGGTCGGTGGACAGCGCCGTCACCACCGATCCGACGGCGAAGGTGGCCAGGCTGACCTGTAGCAGCAGCTTGCGGCCGAACCGGTCGGACGCCCGGCCCAGCAGTGGCATCGCAGCGATGTAGCCGAGCAGGTAGCAGGTGATGATCGGGGTCAGCTGCTGGATCTTGTTGATCGGGATGCCGACACCCGCCGGTTGCGGAGCCATGATGTCGCGCATGATCGTGACCACGACATAGGTGTCGAGGGCGCCGAGCAGGACGGCGAGGCTACCCGCGCTGATCGCGAGTTTGCGGTTGACCCGCATTACGCTCCCGCCGGCTTCTCAATCGTGACCGGCGCGTTCCAGTTCGACAGGGTCATCTGGATGGCGTTGCCCGCGCTGGGGTTGAGCTGGGCCTGCACCAGCTGATGGTCACCGTCCTCCTGAATCCAGACCGTGGCCGGCGTCGGAGCGGTCGCCTTCAGCTGCGGCGCCAGGGCGTTCACGGCGTCCGCGGGCGCGTTGCCGGTGACCCGGACGGCCTTCTGGCCGTTGATGGTGTCGCGACCGGCGGCCTTCGCGTCGGTCAGGTTGGACAGCATGTTGGCCAAGCCCTTCTCCGGGCTCAGAATCGCGGCAACGTCGTAGATCTTGTCGGCGGCGCCGTAGTTGTCGTAGTCATCACCGGTGATCGCCGCGTAGAGGTCGCCATCGATCACGATGAACTTGGCGTCGACATCCGAGCCCAGCATCATGATGGTCGCGCTGCCCTTGGCCGCGGTGGTCGGCTGGGTGGTCAGGTCACCCTCGAGGGTTTTGACCGGGAGGTTCTTGATCTGGCCGGTCACCGAGAGCGCCAGGTGCGCGCTCTTGAGGTTGGCCGTGGTGGTGGCCGATTCCTTGACCAGCGTCGTCGCGTCCGGCAACGGTCCGCCGGCATCCTTGGAAGAACAGCCGGCGAACAGCGCGGCGGCAGTGGTCGCGGTGGCCAGGGCGATAAGAAGTCTGCGCATGGGGGACATCGTATAGAGGCCGCCGGGCAGCCGCGGTCTAGCCTGGTGCGATGTTCACCGGAATCGTCGAGGAGCTGGGCGAGCTGGTCGGCCGCGAGGACCTGACCGACGCTGCGCGCCTGGTCATCGCGGGCCCCACCGTCACCTCCGACGCCCGCCACGGCGACTCGATCGCCGTCAACGGCGTGTGTCTGACCGTGGTCGATGTGCAGCCTGGCGGCCGCTTCAGCGCCGACGTGATGCGCGAGACGCTGGAGCGCTCCAGCCTGGGATCGCTGCAGGTCGGAAGCCCGGTGAACCTGGAACGTGCGGCCGCGCTGAACAGCCGGCTGGGCGGCCACATCGTGCAGGGCCACGTCGACGGGACGGGGCAGGTCCTGTCCCGCACGCCCGGGCAGCACTGGGAAGTGGTGCGGATCGGGCTGCCGGCGTCGCTGGCGCGCTACGTGGTGGAGAAGGGCTCGATCACCGTGGATGGCACCTCGCTGACGGTTTCCGGACTGGGTGCCGATCCGGACGACTTTTTTGAAGTCTCGTTGATTCCGACCACGCTGGAGCTGACCACCCTGGGCCGGGCGCCGGTGGGCGCGGTGGTCAATCTGGAGGTGGACGTGATTGCCAAGTACGTCGAGCGACTGGTGACCAAGCCCACGGAATGAGTCCACGGGGCGAACCGTGGGTCCGGGGTGGTTCATACTGGACGGGCGGGTTGCGCCGACGGGGCGCTTTCCGACGGCGAAACCAAGGTGGCACAGATGACGAAGTTGGACACCGTCGAGCGGGCGGTTGCCGACATCGCGGCAGGCAAGGCCGTCGTCGTCATCGACGACGAGGACCGCGAGAACGAAGGCGACCTGATCTTCGCCGCCGAGAAGGCCACCCCCGAACTGGTGGCGTTCATGGTCCGCTACACCTCCGGCTATCTGTGTGTGCCGCTGGACGGTGCCATCTGTGACCGGCTGGGCCTGCTGCCGATGTACGCGGTGAACCAGGACAAGCATGGCACCGCCTACACCGTCACCGTTGATGCCAAAAACGATGTCGGAACCGGGATTTCGGCCTCGGACCGGGCCACCACGATGCGTCTGCTGGCCGACCCGACCAGCGCCGCCGACGACTTCACCCGCCCGGGCCACGTGGTGCCGCTGCGCGCCAAGGACGGCGGGGTACTGCGCCGGCCGGGCCACACCGAGGCCGCCGTCGACCTGGCCCGGATGGCGGGCTTGCAGCCCGCCGGCGCGATCTGCGAGATCGGCAGCCAAAAGGACGAGGGCGCCATGGCCCAGACCGAGGAGCTGCGGGTCTTCGCCGATGAGCACGGCCTGGCCCTGATCTCCATCGCCGACATGATCGAATGGCGCCGCAAGCACGAAAAGCACATCGAACGGGTCGCCGAGGCCCGCATCCCGACCCGCCACGGCGAGTTCCGGGCGGTCGGCTACACCAGCATCTACGAGGACGTCGAGCATGTGGCGCTGGTTCGCGGCGAGATCGCCGGGCCGCACAACGACGGCGACGACGTGCTGGTCCGGGTGCACTCGGAGTGCCTGACCGGCGATGTGTTCGGTTCACGGCGCTGCGACTGTGGCCCGCAGCTGGACGCTGCACTGGCGATGGTCGCCCAAGAGGGCCGCGGGGTGGTGCTCTACATGCGTGGGCACGAGGGGCGCGGCATCGGGCTGTTGCACAAACTGCAGGCCTACCAGCTGCAGGACGCCGGCGACGACACCGTCGACGCCAACCTCAAACTGGGCCTGCCGGCCGACGCGCGCGACTACGGAATCGGGGCGCAGATCCTCTCGGACCTCGGAGTTCGTTCGATGCGGCTGCTCACCAACAACCCGGCCAAGCGCGTCGGGCTGGACGGCTACGGCCTGCACATCCTTGAGCGGGTGCCGCTGCCGGTACGGGCCAACTCCGAGAACATCCGCTACCTGCTGACCAAGCGCGACCGGATGGGCCACGAACTGACCGGCTTGGAGGACTTCGACGAGTCCTCGCAACTGCCGGACGAGTTCGGCGGGGCGCTGTAGATGAGTCCAGCCGTAGGAGTGCCGGACATGCCGGCACTCGACGCCTCTGATCTGCGTCTGGCGATCGTGGCCAGCACCTGGCACACCCGTATCTGTGACGCCCTGCTGGCCGGGGCCCGCAAGGTAGCGGCCGACGCAGGCATCACCGAACCGACGGTGGTGCGGGTGCTTGGCGCGATCGAGATCCCGGTGGTGGCACAGGAAGTGGCCCGCAACCATGACGCCGTCGTTGCGCTGGGGGTTGTGATCCGCGGCGCCACACCGCATTTCGACTATGTGTGTGACGCAGTGACCCAGGGCCTGACCCGGGTGTCGCTGGACGCGGCGACCCCGGTGGCCAACGGTGTGCTCACCGTCAACGACGAGGCACAGGCGCTGGACCGCGCCGGATTGCCCGATTCGACCGAGGACAAAGGTGCTCAGGCAGCTGCCGCGGCCCTCAGTACGGCGCTGACGCTGCGCGAGCTTCGCGCCGTACAGTGACGCCCCCGGACCGATCCCCGCGCTGGGATCTTCAAGTACGTCCGCACATGATGCGCTACGGAGTATGGATCGTCGCAATTCTGATCGTGACCATCCATGTGGTGGTGAGCCTGCTGCTGACAATCCGCGCCAGCGGCGTGATCTTTCGGACCTATGACCGAGTGGCGGTTGTGGTGCTGGGTCTTATCGTGGCCGGCGCGCTGCTGCTGTTGACGCGGGCCCGCGTGCGGGTGGGCGAATCCGGGGTGTCGGTCCGCAATGCGCTCGGCGACCGGCTGATTCCGTGGTCTCAGGTCGTCGGTGTGTCGTTCCCGCCGGGCAAGCGCTGGGCCCGGCTGGAGTTGCCCGACGACGAATACATTCCGCTGGTGGCCATCCAGTCCGCCGACAAAGAGCACGCCGTGCAGGCCATGCGGGAGCTGCGCGCCCTGGTCTCGCGCTACCGGCCTGCCCCACCGCCTTCCGGTTAGCCTGGTTACGTGCCAGACCCCGCGACCTATCGTCCGGCGCCCGGGTCCATTCCGGTCGCGCCCGGCGTCTACCGGTTCGTCGACCCGCACGGCCGGGTCATCTACGTGGGCAAGGCGAAAAGCCTGCGGTCACGACTGACGTCGTACTTCGCCGACATCGCCGGCCTGCACCCGCGGACCCGTCAGATGGTGACCACCGCCGCCAAGGTCGAGTGGACGGTCGTCAACACCGAGGTCGAGGCTCTCCAGCTGGAATACAACTGGATCAAGGAGTTCGACCCGCGGTTCAACGTCCGCTACCGCGACGACAAGACCTATCCCGTGCTGGCGGTCACCAGAGGCGAGGAGTATCCGCGGCTGATGGTCTACCGCGGGCCGCGCCGTAAGGGCGTGCGCTACTTCGGGCCCTACTCACACGCCTGGGCGATTCGCGAGACCTTAGATCTGCTGCTGCGGGTCTTTCCGGCTCGCACCTGCTCGGCGGGTGTGTTCAAGCGTCACCAGCAGATCGGCCGGCCCTGCCTGCTCGGCTACATCGGCAAGTGCTCCGCACCGTGCGTCGGTCGGGTCAGCGCGCAGGAACACCGGCGGATCGTGGACGACTTCTGCGACTTCCTGGCCGGTAAGACCGACCGGCTGGTCCGCAGCCTGGAGCAGCAGATGCTGGCCGCCTCCGATGAACTCGACTTCGAACGCGCCGCACGTTTGCGCGACGACGTCGCCGCCCTCAAACGCGCCCTGGAGAAGCAGGCCGTGGTGCTCGGCGACGGGACCGACGCCGACGTGGTGGCCTTCGCCGAGGACGAGCTGGAGGCGGCGGTTCAGGTGTTTCACGTGCGTGGCGGACGGGTGCGCGGGCAGCGCGGGTGGATCGTCGAGAAGCCCGGCGATCCCGGCGATGCCGACAGCTCTCTGGAACAGCTGGTGGAGCAGTTCGTCACCCAGTTCTACGGCGACCAGGCCGAATTGGAAGGCGCGGCCGACGAGCCGATCAACCCGGTGCCGCGCGAGGTGCTGGTGCCCTGCCTGCCGGCCAACTCCGACGAGCTGACCAGCTGGCTCTCTGAGCTGCGGGGTTCGCGGGTCTCGCTGCGGGTTCCCCTGCGCGGCGACAAGCGGACGCTGGCCGAGACGGTCGAGCGCAATGCCAAAGATGCACTGCAGCAACACAAGATGAAACGGGCGGGGGATTTCACGGCCAGATCCGCTGCCCTGCAGAATATTCAGGAGTCGCTGGGTCTGCCCGATGCTCCACTGCGCATCGAGTGCGTTGACATCAGTCACGTCCAGGGCACCGATGTTGTCGGATCGCTGGTGGTGTTCGAGGATGGCTTGCCCCGCAAATCGGACTACCGTCATTTCGCGATTCGGGAGGCCGCCGGCGAGGGGCGCTCCGACGATGTGGCCTCGATCGCCGAAGTGACGCGTCGCCGGTTCCGCCGGCACCTGGACGCCGAAGTTCTTGCCCCTGAAGGAAAATCGCGTAAGTTCGCCTATCCGCCCAACCTCTACGTGGTGGACGGCGGTGCGCCCCAGGTCAATGCCGCGGCCGCGGTGCTGGCCGAGCTGGGGATCACCGACGTCGCGACCATCGGCCTGGCCAAACGACTGGAGGAGGTGTGGGTGCCGTCTGAGCCGGACCCCATCATCCTGCCCCGGCAGAGCGAAGGCCTCTACCTTCTGCAGCGGATTCGGGACGAGGCGCACCGGTTCGCCATCACCTACCACCGAAGTAAACGGTCCAAGCGGATGACGGAGTCGGTGCTCGACGCGGTGCCCGGGCTCGGTGAGCATCGGCGCAAGGTGCTGATCTCCCATTTCGGTTCGGTGGCGCGACTGAAAGGGGCTACCGTCGAAGAGCTCACCTCGATCCCGGGGATCGGCGCGGCGACCGCCGCCGCCGTCCTTGAGGCGCTGGGAGCCGACGGCGCGGCGGGCGCCGCGCAGCAGCAACGGATGTCGGGATGACCACGGAATCACCGAAAGGCGTGCGGGAACGCGATGTCGCCGGCCCCGGCGACGGCGCCGGTATCGACGTGGTCCTGGTGACCGGACTGTCCGGCGCGGGGCGCGGCACCGCGGCGAAGGTCCTGGAGGACCTGGGCTGGTACGTCGCCGACAACCTGCCGCCAGACCTGATCACCCGGATGGTGGATCTGGGGCTGGCAGCGGGCTCCCGGATCACCCAGCTGGCGGTCGTGATGGATGTGCGCTCGGCCGGTTTCACCGGCGACCTGGACTCGGTGCGCACCGAACTGGCCACCCGCGGTATCAACCCACGCGTGCTGTTCATGGAGGCCAGCGACGACGTACTGATCCGGCGCTACGAGCACAACCGCCGCAGTCACCCCCTGCAGGGCCAGCAGACCCTCACCGAGGGGATCGCGGCCGAACGGATCATGCTGGCGCCGGTGCGCGCGGTGGCCGACCTCGTCATCGACACCTCGGTGCTCAGCGTGCGCGAACTGCGGGAGAGCATCGAGGAGATGTTCGGCGGTGACGCCGTCGTCGCCCCCACGTCCATCACGGTCGAGTCCTTCGGCTTCAAGTACGGCCTGCCGATGGACGCCGACATGGTGATGGACGTGCGCTTCCTGCCCAACCCGCATTGGGTCGACGAACTACGCCCGCACACCGGGCAGCATCCGGCGGTGCGCGACTACGTACTGAGCCAACCGGGCGCCGACGAATTCCTGGCCGGCTACCACCGGCTTTTGGCCTTGGTGGTCGGCGGCTATCGGCGCGAGGGAAAGCGGTACATGACGCTGGCCATCGGGTGCACCGGCGGCAAACATCGCAGTGTGGCTATCGCCGAGGCGTTGGCGCGGCTGTTGGATGCCCGCAATGCCGAAGCCGACAACGACGAGCTGTCGGTGCGGGTGCTGCACCGGGATCTGGGCCGCGAATGAGTTGCGCCGGCGACGATGCAGTGGGGGCGCCCCCAGCCGCGCAGCGGCGAGGGGGACGGAGCTTGCGGAGCGATGAGGAGGAGCGGCGCCAGTGAGCGTTGAGCCCGCGAATGGCAACCCGAGCATCGTCGCGCTCGGTGGTGGGCACGGCCTGTACGCGACACTGTCGGCTGCCCGCCGGCTGACCCCGCACGTCACCGCGGTGGTGACCGTTGCCGACGACGGCGGTTCGTCGGGTCGGCTGCGCGGTGAGCTGGACGTGGTACCGCCCGGGGACCTGCGGATGGCACTGGCGGCGCTGGCCTCGGACACCCCGACGGGCCAGCTGTGGGCGACCATCCTGCAGCACCGCTTCGGTGGCAGTGGCGCGCTAGCTGGGCATCCGATCGGCAACCTGCTGCTGGCCGGCCTCAACGAAGTGCTGGCCGACCCGGTCGCCGCACTCGACGAGCTCGGCCGGATGCTGGGCGTCAAGGGGCGGGTCCTGCCGATGTGCCCGATCGCGCTGCAGATCGAAGCCGATGTGTCCGGGCTGGAAGCCGATCCGCGACTGTTCCGGCTGATCCGGGGGCAGGTGGCCATCGCGACCACTCCGGGAAAGGTACGCCGGGTTCGGCTGCTGCCGGGCAACCCGCCGGCCACCCGCCAAGCGGTGGACGCCATCATGTCCGCGGATCTGGTGGTGCTCGGCCCGGGCTCGTGGTTCACCAGTGTGATCCCGCACCTGCTGGTACCGGGTCTGGCCTCGGCGCTGCAGAACACCACCGCCCGCCGTGCGCTGGTGCTCAACCTGGTGGCCGAGCCGGGGGAGACCGCGGGATTCTCCGTGGAGCGTCACCTGCACGTCTTGGCTCAACATGCGCCCGATTTCACCGTGGACCACATCATCATCGACGCCGGCCGGGTGCCCAGCGAACGCGAGCGCGAGCAGCTGCGGCGGGCCGCCACGGTGTTCGCTGCCGAGGTTCGGTTCGTAGACGTGGCCCGACCTGGTACACCTTTACATGACCCAGGAAAGTTGGCGGCAGCGCTGGACGGGGTTCGGAGCATCGACGCATCGACGTTGACCGTTCCGACACCCATCGCGACGCATGCCGAGGGCGGGGGCCGGCAATCCGGCGTGAGTGGACCGAGTGGACTCGGGCCGGGAGGTGACAAGTCGTGGCGATGACGGCCGAAGTGAAGGACGAGCTGAGCCGTCTCGTGGTCAGTTCGGTGAGTGCGCGCCGCGCCGAGGTCGCGGCGCTGCTGCGCTTCGCCGGCGGACTGCACATCGTGGCCGGGCGGGTCGTGGTCGAAGCCGAGGTGGACCTGGGGGTCATCGCGCGGCGGCTGCGCAAGGACATCTTCGACCTGTACGGCTACAACGCGATTGTGCACGTGCTGACCGCCAGCGGGATGCGCAAGACCACCCGTTACGTGTTGCGTGTGACCAAGGACGGTGAAGCGCTGGCTCGTCAGACCGGGCTGTTGGACCTGCGCGGGCGCCCGGTGCGCGGCCTGCCCGCTCAGGTCGTCGGTGGCAGTGTCGGTGACGCCGAAGCTGCTTGGCGGGGAGCGTTTTTGGCGCATGGTTCCCTCACCGAGCCGGGGCGCTCGTCGGCCCTGGAGGTCGGCTGCCCGGGTCCGGAGGCCGCTCTGGCGCTAGTGGGTGCGGCGCGCCGGCTCGGGGTCAGTGCCAAGGCCCGCGAGGTGCGTGGCGCGGACCGGGTGGTGGTGCGCGACGGCGAGGCGATCGGGGCGCTGCTGACCCGAATGGGTGCCCAGGACACCCGGCTGGTCTGGGAGGAGCGCCGGATCCGCCGTGAGGTGCGGGCGACCGCCAACCGCCTGGCCAACTTCGACGACGCCAACCTGCGTCGCTCCGCGCGGGCGGCGGTGGCGGCGGCGGCCCGGGTGGAACGTGCGCTGGCGATCCTCGGCGACACCGTGCCCGACCATCTGGCCTCGGCCGGCAAGCTGCGGGTCGAGCATCGGCAGGCTTCCCTGGAGGAACTGGGCCGGCTGGCTGACCCACCGATGACCAAAGACGCGGTGGCAGGACGTATCCGGCGGCTGCTGTCGATGGCCGACCGCAAGGCCAAGCAGGACGGTATTCCCGACACCGAATCCGCGGTCACCCCGGAGTTGCTCGAAGACGCCTAGCGGAGCCGAAACCACTTCCCGCACCTGCGCTGACCGCTATAACAGAACGGGCACACGGCAGGGAGTGAGGACAGTATGGGGTTCATCAAACCGTCAGTTCCCGACGTCGACCCCGAAGCGTGGCGCGCCACCCCGTGGGCGACGCGGATCCAGGTCTGCAGCAGGCACTGGGCCGAGGAGGGTTTCGGCACCCCGTCGGGGGTCTACTTGATCTACCTGCTCAAGATCGCGGCCTACGCCGTGGGCGCGGCGGCGGTCATCGCACTGACCCCGGGACTGGGGGAGCTCGGCCCTATCGCCGAGTGGTGGACCCAGCCGATCGTTTATCAGAAGCTCGTCGTATTCAGCCTGCTGTTCGAGATCCTGGGCTTGGGCTGCGGTTCTGGCCCGCTGACCGCCCGGTTCTGGCCGCCCATCGGTGGTGTTCTTTACTGGTTGCGGCCCAACACAATCCGACTTCCGCCGTGGCCCGCCAAGGTCCCGTTCACCCGCGGCGATACCCGCACCGTGGTTGACATCGCGCTGTATGCCGCCGTGTTGGGCTCCGGCGTCTGGGCATTGCTGTCACCTGGTCAGGGCGATCCTGAACCGGTGGGTCTGCTTGACCCGATGGTGGTGGCGCCGATGGCCGTCGCACTGGTTCTGCTGGGCCTGCGGGACAAAACCATCTTCCTGGCCGGCCGCGCCGAGCATTACGGCCTGACGCTGCTCGTCTTCTTCTTTCCCTACGTCGACCAGATGGCCGCGTTCAAGCTGATCATCCTCGGGCTGTGGTGGGGTGCGGCAACATCGAAGCTCAACCACCATTTTCCCTATGTGGTAGCGGTGATGACGAGCAACAATGCGCTGCTGCGCTCGAAGATCTTCACCGGCCTCAAGCACCTGATGTATCGCGACCACGTCAACGACCTTCGCCCCACCCGGATACCGCAGCTGATGGCACACGTCGGTGGCACCACAGCCGAATTCGTCGTGCCGGCGCTGCTGGTGCTCGTCGCCGGCGATCACCCGTGGCGGTGGTTCTTGATCGCCTTCATGGTGATCTTTCACCTCAACATCCTGTCCAACCTCCCGATGGGAGTCCCGTTGGAATGGAATGTCTTCTTTCTCTTCTCGCTGTTCTTCCTGTTCGGGCAACACCCCGAAGTCAGCGTCTACGACCTGCGGTCCCCGCTGCTGATGGCAATCCTGTTCGCCGGGCTCATCGTGATCCCGGTCGCCGGCAACATGTTTCCGCAGCAGATCTCGTTCCTGCCGGCTATGCGTTATTACGCCGGCAACTGGGCGGCCAGCTTCTGGTGCTTCCGCGACGGCACCGAGGACATCGTGGAGGCCAACGTGGTCAAGAGCTCGGCACTGGTCATCAATCAGTTGGCGAAGTTCTATGACCAGGCCACCGCCGATCTCGTGGCCGACAAAGTCCCGGGGGCGTTCCGAGCCATGCACCTGCAAGGGCGGGCGCTGAACGGCTTGCTGCCCCGGGCTTTAAATGGGGCGGCCAACGTGGCCGACTACAACATCCGCGACGGCGAGATCATCGCCGGCCCGCTGATCGGATGGAACTTCGGCGAAGGCCACCTGCACAACGAGCAGCTGCTCGCGGCCGTGCAGCGCCGCTGCCACTTCGCCGACGGCGACCTGCGGGTGATCGTGCTCGAAGGCCAACCCATCCACCGGAAAGAGCAGGCCTACCGGATCGTCGACGCCAAATCCGGGCTGATCGAAGCGGGTTACGTAGCGGTGGCCGACCTGCTCAGCCGCCAGCCGTGGCCGCAGCCCGGCGACGAGCTGCCCGTCCGCCGTACCGAGGGTCCTGTGGGCTCGGTCACGCACTAGCGTTGATGGCCGGGACCTGCTTCACCCGGCTTCGCCGCGTTCGCAATCCCGGCTAGGCTGACGGCCGAATACACCAGCAATCTAAGAACACAAGGAGAGACCAGTGACGGTCCGGGTAGGCGTGAACGGCTTCGGCCGTATCGGGCGGAACTTCTTCAGGGCATTGGACGCGCAGAAGGCCCTGGGTAACAACACCGACATCGAGATCGTCGCGGTCAACGACCTGACCGACAACGCCAGCCTGGCGCACCTACTGAAGTTCGACTCGATCCTGGGCCGGCTGCCGCACGACGTCAGCCTCGAAGGCGACGACACCATCGTCGTCGGCAACACCAAGATCAAGGCCCTCGAGGTCAAGGAAGGCCCGGCGGCCCTGCCCTGGGGTGACCTGGGTGTCGACGTCGTCGTCGAATCCACCGGCATCTTCACCAACGCCGCCAAGGCCAAGGGCCACCTGGACGCCGGTGCCAAGAAGGTCATCATCTCCGCGCCGGCCACCGATGAGGACATCACCATCGTGCTGGGCGTCAACGACGACAAGTACGACGGCAGCCAGAACATCATCTCCAACGCCTCGTGCACCACGAACTGCCTCGGCCCGCTGGCGAAGGTGCTCAACGACGAGTTCGGCATCGTCAAGGGCCTGATGACCACCATCCACGCCTACACCCAGGACCAGAACCTGCAGGACGGCCCGCACAGCGACCTGCGTCGCGCCCGCGCCGCGGCGATCAACATCGTGCCCACCGGTACCGGCGCCGCCAAGGCGATCGGCCTGGTGCTGCCCGAGCTGAAGGGCAAGCTGGACGGTTACGCGCTGCGGGTGCCGATCCCCACCGGCTCGGTCACCGACCTGACCGCCGAGTTGAGCAAGTCGGCGTCGGTTGAAGACATCAACGCCGCCATGAAGGCCGCCGCCGAGGGGCCGATGAAGGGCATCCTGAAGTACTACGACGCCCCGATCGTGTCGAGCGACATCGTCACCGACCCGCACTCGTCGCTGTACGACTCCGGGCTGACCAAGGTCATCGACAACCAGGCCAAGGTGGTCTCCTGGTACGACAACGAGTGGGGCTACTCCAACCGCCTGGTCGACCTGATCGCCCTCGTCGGCAAGTCGCTGTAACGCGATCGTGGCCGTCAAGTCAGTCCAAGACCTGATCGCCGAGGGTGTTTCGGGTCGGGGTGTGCTGGTGCGCTCCGACCTGAACGTCCCGCTCGACGATGGAAAGATCACCGACCTGGGCCGGATCACCGCCTCGGTGCCCACCCTGCGCGCGCTCATCGACGCCGGCGCCAAGGTCGTGGTGACCGCCCACCTGGGCCGTCCCAAGGACGGGCCGGACCCCAAGCTGTCGCTGGCGCCGGTCGCGGCCGCGCTCGGCGAGCAGTTGGGCCGGCACGTCCAGCTGGCCGGTGATGTGGTCGGCACCGACGCCCTGGCCCGCGCCGAAGGACTGACCGACGGCGACGTGCTGCTGCTGGAGAACATCCGCTTCGACCCGCGAGAGACCAGCAAGGACGACAACCAGCGGCTGGCCCTGGCCCGGGCGCTGGCCGAGCTGGTCGCCGCGCCGGACGGTTCGCCGGGGGCCTTCGTCTCCGACGGATTCGGTGTGGTGCACCGCAAACAGGCCTCCGTCTACGACATCGCCACGCTGCTCCCGTCGTACGCCGGAACGCTGGTCGCCGCGGAAATCAAGGTGTTGCAGCAGCTGACCGAGTCCACCGAGCGGCCCTACGCCGTAGTGCTGGGCGGGTCGAAGGTCTCGGACAAGCTGGGCGTGATCAAGTCGCTGGCGACCAAGGCCGACAGCATCGTGATCGGCGGCGGCATGTGCTTCACCTTCCTGGCCGCCCAAGGCCTGCAGGTCGGGACCTCGCTGCTGGAAGCCGACATGGTGGACACCTGCCGGCAACTGCTGGATGACTACGCCGATGTGCTGCGGCTGCCGGTGGACATCGTGGTCGCCGACAAGTTCGACGCCGCCGCCACCGGCGAGACCGTCGACGCCGACGCCATTCCGGACGCCAAGATGGGCCTGGACGTCGGCCCGGGTTCGGTGGAGCGGTTCGCCGCCCTGCTGTCCAACGCCAAGACCATCTTCTGGAACGGGCCGATGGGCGTGTTCGAGTTCCCGGCCTTCGAGGCCGGCACCAGGGGAGTGGCCGAAGCGATCGCCGCCGCCACGGCCAAGGGCGCCTTCAGTGTCGTCGGCGGGGGCGACTCCGCTGCCGCGGTACGGGCGCTGGGCCTTCCGGAGGACGGCTTCTCGCACATTTCCACCGGCGGCGGGGCATCGCTGGAATACCTTGAGGGCAAACCACTGCCAGGCCTGCAGGTACTGGAAACCGGAGGAGCGTCATGAGTCGCAAGCCGCTGATCGCCGGCAACTGGAAGATGAACCTCAACCACTTCGAGGCGATCGCACTGGTGCAGAAGGTGGCATTCGCGCTGCCGGACAAGTACTTTGACAAGGTCGATGTCACGGTGCTGCCGCCGTTCACCGACCTGCGCAGCGTGCAGACCCTGGTCGACGGGGACAAGCTTCGGCTGACCTTCGGCGCCCAGGACGTCTCGCAGCACGACGCGGGCGCCTACACCGGCGAGGTCAGCGGTGCGTTCCTGGCCAAGCTGGGTTGCACCTTCGTCGTCGTCGGGCACTCCGAGCGTCGCAGTTACCACGGTGAGGACGACGCACTGGTCGCCGCGAAGGCCGCCGCTGCCCTCAAGCACGGCCTGACCCCGATCATCTGCATCGGCGAAAACCTGGAGATCCGGGAGGCCGGCAGCCACGTCGAGCACTGCCTGGCGCAGTTGCGCGGCTCACTGGCCGGGTTGAGCGCCGAGCAGATCGGTGCGAGCGTCATTGCCTACGAACCGGTGTGGGCCATCGGCACCGGCCGGGTGGCCGGTGCGGCCGACGCGCAGGAGGTCTGCGCGGCCGTGCGCGGCGAGCTGGGCAAGCTTGCCTCGCCCAAGATCGCCGACACCGTCCGGGTGCTCTACGGCGGTTCGGTCAACGCCAAGAACGTCGGCGAACTCATCGGCCAGCCCGATGTGGACGGCGGCCTGGTCGGCGGAGCCTCGCTCGACGGTGAGCAGTTCGCGATGCTGGCGGCGCTGGCCGCCGGCGGGCCCCTTGTCTAGGGGAGCCGTGACGCCTTCGAGCGGCAAGGTAGGGTAACGGCATGATCTTGACGCTGCAGATTCTCTTGGTGATCACCAGCCTGCTGGTGATTTTGCTGGTGCTGCTGCACCGCGCCAAGGGTGGCGGCCTGTCGACCCTGTTCGGTGGCGGTGTGCAGTCCAGCCTGTCCGGATCGACTGTGGTCGAGAAGAACCTGGACCGGTTGACCTACTTCGTCATCGCCATCTGGCTGACCTCCATCATCGCGGTCGGCCTGCTCATCAAGTACTCCTGACGGCGCACTCGGGTCGCGAAATCCTGCTGACGCAGGTCGCCTCCCGCACTTCCTCTGCGTGAATCCGATTTCGCGATCGGCCACGCGTCAGCGCACCACCCGATTCCGCATGGCATTGAACATGCCGCGCACCGCGTTCTCCGTTGCGGCCAGCGGCGACATAGCCGTCTCGCCGACTTCGACCAAGTAGTCGATCCGGTTGACGATGGCCTCCACCGGTTCGATCAGCGTCACCAGGCGCCTGGCCAGGTCATCGAGACTGCCCATGGTCTCCTCGAGATGGTCCAGGCCGGTCCCCAGCCGTTCGACGGTGGCGTTGAGGCCGGCCAGTGAATGGTTGAGCTCGTTCATCGTGTTACCCAGACCCCCGAGGACATCCTCAAGCTGCCCGACCGTCACGTCGGCGTTCAGTGCCGCCTGAGCCAAGGTCTTGAGCCGCTTACGTTCCGTGCCGGTGCCCGAGCTTCTTTCTGCCATAGCGCTCATTATGACGTGGCGGGCAACCGCGAGGCGGCCGCATCGTCCAGCAGCCACACCGTCTGCTCGCGTCCCGTCGCTCCGGCGGCGGGCACCGCGACCGGGTCGGCGCCCCCGACCGCGGCGGCGACCGCTTCGGCCTTGGACTCACCGGCCACCACCAGCCACACTTCGCGGGAACGCTGGATCGCGGGCAGTGTCAGGGTGATTCGGCGCGGGGGAGGCTTGGGCGAGTCGTAGACCGGCAACACCAGCCGGGCGGATTCGGCTACCGCCGGGGTGTCTGGGAACAATGAGTTGACGTGGCCTTCACCACCCATGCCCAGCAGGTGCACATCGAAGTCCGGGGTGCGCTCACCGGGCTCGGCATGATCGGCCAACACCTGCTCGTAGGCCAGCGCGGCGACATCCAGATCATCGCCGAACGCGCCGTCGCTGGCCGCCATCGCATGAATATTGTCGGCCGGGATCCCGACGTGGTCCAGCAGAGCCTCGCGGGCCTGCTTGTCGTTGCGTTCGTCGTCGTCGCTCGGCACGAACCGGTCATCGCCGAAATACACCTGCACGCATCCCCAGTCGATCCGCGCGGCATGCTCGCGGAGCCGGCGCAGCATCCCGATACCGGTACCTCCCCCGGTCAGCACGATCAGTGCCCGCCCCCGGGCGGCGATGGCCGACTCGACGGCGTCGGCCAACCGGTCACCGGCCGCGGCGACCAGCGCATCCGCATCGGGGTAGGTCACAACGGTCACGGGTACTCCACTTCTTCGAGACCGGCCAGCGCCTCGGCGTAGATGGCGTCGGGGTCCAGCCGGCGCAGGTCTTCGGCCAAGCACTCCGCGGTCACCCGGCGGGGCAGCGGCACCAACGCCGGGGGCTTGCCGGTGCGGCTCAAGGTGGCGGTGACCCCGTCCTGGGGGCGGCTGAGCGCCACGGTCTCGCTGTCGCGGGTCAATTCGATCTTCAGTTCGCCGACCGCGCGCCGCACCGGACCGTCGATGCGACTGGCCAGCCAGCCGGCCAGAATGTCCAGGGCAGGCTCGGTCGCCAGCCCGGAGACCACCGCAGCGCGGATCGGCTCAAACGGCGGCTGATCCAGCGCGGAGGCCAGCAACGCCCGCCAGTAGGTGATGCGACTCCACGACAGGTCGGTGTCGCCAGGGGTGTAGCCGCTTCGACGGCTCTTGATGGCGGCCAGCGGATCCGGGCTGTTGGTGGCGTCGGTGATTCGCCGCAGGGCCAGCGTGCCCAGCGGGTCGCGGGCCGGTGCCTCCGGCGCGACGTCGGGCCACCAGGCCACCACCGGGATATCGGGCAGCAGGAACGGCGTCACGGCCGAGTCGGCATGTCCGGCCAGTGGGCCGAACAGGCGCAACACCACCACTTCGCCGGCGCCGGCGTCGCCGAACAGCCGCAGCTGGGCATCCAGACGGGCTTCGGGTGCGTCGCTGTCCTCGGTTACCACCACGATCACCCGGCTCGGATGCTCCTGGCTGGCGATGTTGGCCGCCTCGATGGACTCGTCGAGCAGCACGTCGTTGTCGAGGGCGATGATCAGACTCAGCACCCGGCCGGTTGTTCCGGCACCGACCTGCTCGCGCAGCTCGTTGAGTTTCTTGTTGATTGCGGTGGTGGTGGTGTTCGGCAGCTCGATAATCATGGCCGCCGCCATTCCCGCCCGGTTCGCGCCAGCATCTCGAACGACGACTGCGGCCCCCAGCTGCCGGCCTCATAGGGCTCGGGCTTGCCATGTTCTGCCCAGTTTTCCAACACCGGATCAAGTATCTCCCAAGACAATTCGACCTCGGCGTTGACCGGGAACAGGGACGGCTCGCCCAGCAGCACATCCAGGATCAGGCGTTCGTAGGCCTCCGGCGAATCCTCGGAGAACGCCGATCCGTAGGAGAAGTCCATGTTGACGTCGCGGACCTCCATCAGGTGGCCGGGAACCTTGGACCCGAACCGCAAGGTGATCCCCTCGTCGGGCTGCACTCGGATCACCAGTGCGTTCTTGCCCAATTCGTCGGTCATGGTGGCGTCGAACGGCAGGTGCGGGGCCCGTTTGAACACCAGGGCGATCTCGGTGACCCGCCGCCCCAGCCGCTTACCGGTGCGCAGATAGAACGGCACGCCGGCCCAGCGCCGGGTGTCCACCTCCAGGGTGATCGCCGCGAAGGTCTCGGTGCGCGAATCGTGGGCGAAGCCCTCCTCGTCGAGCAGGCCGACGACGTGTTCACCGCCCTGCCACCCGGCGGCGTACTGGCCGCGGGAGGTGGTCTCATCCAACGGCTCTGCCAGCCGGGTGGCCGAGAGCACCTTGATCTTCTCGGCTTGCAGTTCGGCGGGGGAGAAGTTCACCGGCTCTTCCATCGCGGTGAGGGCGAGCAACTGCAGCAGGTGGTTCTGGATCACGTCCCGGGCTGCGCCGATGCCGTCGTAGTAGCCGGCTCGCCCGCCCAAGCCGATGTCTTCGGCCATGGTGATCTGCACGTGGTCGACGTAGTGGGCGTTCCAGATCGGGTCGAACAGCTGGTTGGCGAAGCGCAGCGCCAGGATGTTCTGGACCGTCTCCTTGCCCAGATAGTGGTCGATCCGGAATACCGACTCCTCGGGAAACACGCTGTTGACCACGCTGTTGAGTTCGACCGCGCTGGCTAGATCGTGACCGAACGGCTTCTCGATCACCACCCGGCTCCACCGGCCATCTCGCGGCCGGGCCAGCCCGGTTGAGTGCAGCTTCTCGCAGACCACCGGGAACGCGCCGGGCGGGATCGACAGGTAGAAGGCGTGATTGCCGCCGGTGCCGCGTTCGGCGTCGAGCTGCTCAAGGGTCTGTGCCAGCCGGGCAAAGGCCTCGTCGTCATCGAACGTGCCTGTCACGAAACGGAATCCGGATGCGAGCCGGTCCCACACCACCTGACGGAACGGGGTTCGGGCGTGCTGCTTGACGGCCTGGTAGACCACGTCGGCGAAATCCTCGTCGGCCCAGTCCCGGCGGGCGAACCCGACCAGCGCGAAGGTGGGCGGCAGCAGCCCGCGGTTGGCCAGGTCGTAGATGGCCGGCATCAGCTTCTTGCGAGCCAGGTCTCCGGTGACTCCGAAGATCACCACACCGCAGGGGCCGGCGATGCGCGGCAGGCGCTTATCCCGTTTGTCCCGCAGCGGATTTCGCCACCCCGCTGAAGTTTTACGCGCTGTCTGGGCGCCGGCCATCAGATCACTTAGCCTCTTCGAGCTGCGTTGCCGTGGCGTCCAGCAGTTCACCCCAGGACGCCTCGAACTTCTCGACGCCCTCATTCTCCAGCACTAAGAACACGTCGGTCAGGTCGATGCCCACCGCGGCGAGGTGGTCGAAGACCTGCTGGGATGCCGACGCGGTTCCGGTGATGGTGTCACCGGTGATGTCACCGTGGTCGGCGACTGCGTCCAGCGTCGGTTCGGGCATGGTGTTGACGGTATGGGCCGCGACCAGCTCGGTGACATACAGGGTGTCCGGGTAGTCCGGGTTCTTGACGCCGGTCGACGCCCACAACGGGCGCTGCACCCGCGCACCGTGGGCCGCCAGCGCGGCGAAGCGCTCGCTGGCGAAAACTTCCTCGTAGGCGGCGTAGGCCAATCGCGCGTTGGCGAGACCGGCCTTGCCGCGCAGCGCCAGGGCCTCGGCCGAGCCGATCTTCTCCAGCCGGGCGTCGATCTCGGTGTCCACCCGGGACACGAAGAACGACGCCACCGAGTGGATCTTGGCCAGGTCGTGTCCGGCGGCCTTGGCGGCTTCCAGGCCGGCCAGGTAGGCGTCCATCACCTCGCGGTGCCGTTCGACGGAGAAGATCAGCGTGACGTTGACCGAAATCCCTTCGGCCAGTACCGCGGTGATGGCCGGCAGACCCGCCTTGGTGGCCGGAATCTTGATGAACAGGTTCGGCCGGTCGACGATCTTCCATAGTTCGACGGCCTGGGCCACCGTCTTGTCGGTGTCATGGGCCAGGCGGGGGTCGACCTCGATCGACACCCGGCCGTCCACGCCATCGGAGGCCTCCCACGCGGCAGCGAGTACATCGCAGGCGTTGCGCACGTCGTCGGTGGTGACGGTGCGGATCACCGCGTCCACGTCGGCGCCGCGAGCGGCCAGCTCGGCCAGCTGCTTGTCGTAGGCGTGCCCCTTCTCCAGCGCCTTCTGGAAGATGGTCGGGTTGGTGGTCACCCCGACCACGCTGCGAGTGGCGACGAGCTCGGCCAGGTTGCCCGACGTGAGCCGGTCGCGAGACAGATCATCGAGCCACACCGACACGCCGGCGGCGCTGAGAGCGGCAAGCTTGGGGTTCTGAGTCATGTTGCGCTCCTTCTCAATCGGTTTCGATTGACGTCAGTTGTCCAGGGTTCTCATCGCCGCGGCGACGACGGCGTCGGCGGTCAGACCGAACTCACGGAACAGCGTTTGGTAGTCGGCGGATTCGCCGTAGTGCTCGATGGACACGATCTCGCCGGTATCGCCGACGATCTTGTGCCAGCACTGCGCGATGCCGGCCTCAACGGCCACCCGAGCCGAGACCGCGGGCGGCAGCACCGCGTCGCGGTAGTCCGCCGGCTGTGATTCGAACCATTCCAGACAGGTCATCGACACCACGCGGGCATTGATGTCCTTGGCCGCCAAGATCTTCTGCGCCTCGACGGCGAGCTGCACCTCGGACCCGGTGGCGATCAGCACCACGTCGGGGTTGCCGGTGGCGGCGGCGTCCAGACCACCCAGCACGTAGCCGCCGCGTGCGACGCCTAGCGCGTCGGTGCCCTCCAGGATCGGCACATTCTGCCGGGTCAGGATCAGCCCGACCGGCCCGCTGCTCGCGCCGCGGGCCAGGACGGTGCGCCAGGCGTAGGCCGTCTCGTTGGCGTCCGCCGGTCGCACCACCGACAGTCGGGGGATGGCACGCAGCGCCGCCAGATGCTCGATCGGCTGGTGCGTCGGGCCGTCTTCGCCGAGCCCGATCGAGTCGTGCGTCCACACGTAGATCGGGTCGATGTCCATCAACGCCGCCAGCCGCACCGCGGGCCGCATGTAGTCGGAGAACTGTAGAAACGTGCCGCCGTAGGCGCGGGTGGGTCCGTGCAGCACGATGCCGGACAGGATCGAGCCCATCGCGTGCTCGCGGATGCCGAAGTGCAAAGTGCGGCCATACGGGTCGGCGGTGTATTCGCCGGTGGAGATCGACGCCGGCCCGAACGACTTGACGCCGTCCATGGTGGTGTTGTTGCTGCCCGCCAGATCGGCTGAACCGCCCCACAATTCGGGAAGCTTCGCACCCACGGCGTTGAGGACTTTGCCGGAAGCAGCGCGAGTGGCAACGGCCTTGGAGCCGGGCTCCCAGTACGGCAGCTCGGCGTCCCAGCCATCGGGCAGTTCGCCGGCGAGCAACCGGTCCAGCAGCGCCTTGCGCTCCGGCTCGCGGGCAGCCCACGACTCGAACTGCGCCTGCCAGTCGGCGTGGGCCGCCTTGCCGCGTGCCACCAGCCCCCGGGTGTGGGTGATCACGTCTTCGCGGACGTCGAACGCCTTGTCCGGGTCGAATCCGAGTGCGGACTTGGTGGCGGCCACCTCGTCGCCGCCGAGCGCCGAACCGTGGATAGCGCCGGTGTTCATCTTGCCCGGGGAGGGGTAGCCGATGATCGTGCGCAGCGAGATGAACGACGGCTTGTCGGTGACGGCCTTCGCCGCCGCGATCGCCTCTTCGATGCCGGTCACGTTCTCGCCGCCCTCGACCTCCTGGACGTGCCAGCCGTAGGCCCGGTAGCGGGCCGCGGTGTCCTCGCAGAGTGCGATCGCGGTGTCGTCCTCGATGGAGATCTTGTTGTGGTCGTAGAACACGATGAGGTTGCCCAGCTGCTGGACGCCGGCCAGCGAGGACGCCTCACTGGTGACGCCCTCCTCGATGTCGCCGTCCGAGGCGATCACGTAGACGAAGTGGTCGAACGGGCTCTCGCCGGGCGCGGTGTCCGGGTCGAACAGGCCGCGCTCGTAGCGGGCGGCCATCGCCATGCCGACCGCCGAGGCCAGGCCCTGGCCGAGTGGTCCGGTGGTGATCTCCACACCCTTGGTGTGGCGGAACTCCGGGTGGCCCGGGGTCTTGGAACCCCAGGTGCGCAGCGCTTCGATATCGGCCAGTTCCAGCCCGAAACCGCCGAGGTAGAGCTGGATGTACAGGGTCAGGCTGGAGTGCCCGCAGGACAGCACGAACCGGTCGCGGCCCAACCAGTGAGTGTCGGACGGGTCGTGGCGCATCACCCGCTGGAACAGCGTGTAGGCCAGTGGGGCCAGGCTCATCGCGGTGCCCGGATGGCCGTTGCCGACCTTCTGCACCGCGTCAGCGGCCAGCACCCGGGCGGTGTCGACTGCGACGGAGTCGATCTCGGCCCAGTCTGCGGGGTGGTGCGGGCGGGTAAGAGCGGAGATCTCTGCAGCAGTGGTCACGAACTTCGGGTCCTCATCTTCGAGATAGGTCTTCACAACAAGCCTGGTTGATTCTCACCCTAATGCGGGCACGCGCAGTGTTGCAGGTCCGGTCGCCGTGTGGATTCGCCGTGAATTGACCCTGCGATTCGGACGACCTGGCCAAGCGGTCTACCATCGTCCGTAGTAGAAGCTGGCGTCGCAGCTGCCATCCTAGGAGTCATCACGTGAGTATTCGCGAGCGCGCTCAGCCGCGCCGAATACGCGCCGTGCGCAACACGTTGTTGGCGTATCTGTCGCTGACCAAGCCCCGGATCATCGAGTTGTTGCTGGTCACGACCATTCCGGCGATGCTGCTGGCCGACCGCGGCACGGTGAATCCGCTGCTGATTTTCAACACGCTGATCGGCGGGATGCTCGCTGCCGCCAGCGCCAACGCGCTGAACTGCGTCGTCGACGCCGACATCGACAAGGTGATGAAGCGCACGGCGCGCCGTCCGCTGGCTCGCGACGCAGTGCCGACCCGCAACGCCCTGGTGTTCAGCCTGGCGCTCGGTGCCGGCTCGTTCATGTGGCTGTGGCGTACCACGAACCTGATGTCGGGCTTGCTGGCCACGGCCACCATCGCGTTTTATGTGCTGGTCTACTCGATGATGCTCAAGCGGCGTACCTCCCAGAACGTGGTGTGGGGCGGGGCGGCCGGCTGCATGCCGGTGGTGATCGGCTGGTCGGCGGTCACCGGCACCATCGGCTGGCCGGCGGTGGTGATGTTTCTGGTGATCTTCTTCTGGACGCCGCCGCACACCTGGGCGCTGGCGATGCGCTACAAGGAGGACTACGCGGCGGCAGGGGTGCCCATGCTGCCGGTGGTCGCCAGTGAGCGCGTCGTCACCCACCGGATCGTCCTCTATACCTGGGCGACGGTGCTGGCGACGTTGGCGCTGGTGCCCGCCGCCGGCTGGCTGTACGCGGCGGTGGCGGTCCTGGCCGGGGCATGGTTCTTGACCATGGCCCACCAGCTCTACGCCGGAGTGCGTCGCGGTGAGCCGGTCAAGCCCCTGCGGCTGTTCCTGCAGTCGAATAATTACCTCGCACTGCTCTTCTGCGCGCTGGCGGTGGACTCGGCCCTCGGCCTGCCCACCCTGTTCTAATACCTACCGCGCCACTCGAAACGGGTGTGCGGGTCCGCTGCGAACGCCGCGCTGATCCGAACCCGCATCCGCTCCGGCATGTCGGGCAGCGCTGTGCGCGGGTACCAGCGCGCGTCGGTGCTCTCGTCGTCGGCAGGGTAGGGCTCGCCCGCCACCCATCGCATCACGAAGACGTGATCGAGGTACTGCGCCCGGTCGCCGTTGACATGGGTGACGGGCGGGGTGACGTGCACCCAGGCCAGCCGCTCGGGCACCGCGGTGACACCGGTCTCCTCGGCGACCTCGCGCACTGCGGCGTCGGCCGGCTCTTCGCCAGGGTCGACGATCCCGGTCACCGGCGCCCAGATGCCGTTGTCGGCGCGCTCGACGAGCAGCACCTCCTCGCCGCGTACCACGACCGCCGTCACGCCGATCAGCCACAGCGGGTCGTGGCCGATATGGGCGCGGAGGTCGACGATGAACTGCGGAGTCGGCATGGAACTATCGTGCCAGTCGGCCACTTATGTTAATGGTTGTGTCATTAGGCCTGCATAAATCACAACATGAGCGCAGGTAACACGAGGGCGGAGCGTCTTGTGCGGGCGCCCCCGCCGGTATTCAATTTGCTGATAATGAAAATCATGTTCAATATGCGTCTGGGGGATCGGCCGTGACCGCTGCGGCGCCGATCTGGCTGGCCTCCCCACCGGAAGTGCATTCAGCGCTGTTGAGTGCCGGAGCGGGGCCAGGCCCACTGCTGGCCTCCGCCGCCGCGTGGTCGGCGCTGAGTACCGAGTACACCGAGGCCGCCGACGAACTCATCGCGGTACTGGGAACCGTCCAGGCCGGGGCGTGGCAAGGGCCCAGCGGCGAGTCCTATGTGGCGGCACACGCCCCGTACCTGGCGTGGCTCAACCAGGCGAGCGCCGACAGTGCGACAACGGCGGTCCAGTGCGAGATGGCCGCCGTGGCCCACGTCAGCGCGCTGGCGGCGATGCCGTCATTGCCGGAACTGGCCGCCAACCACGCCACCCACGGGGTGCTGGTGGCGACCAACTTCTTCGGGATCAACACCATCCCGATCACGCTCAACGAGGCCGACTACGTCCGGATGTGGGTGCAGGCCGCGACGACGATGTCGACCTATCAGGCCGCCAGCGACGCGGCGGTGGCTTCAGTGCCGCAGACGCCGCCGGCACCGCAGATCGTGAAATCAGAGACCGCGCAACCGGCCGACGACGATGACGACGGCGGCGATAACCCGCTGGGTCTGCCGCAGTGGCTGGTCGATGCGCTGGAGAAGCTGGGCATCGGCAATAGTCAGCTGGCCCACGACCCTACCGTCAACACCGCTCTCGACCAGGCTATCGCGCACCTGCTGCAGAACTTCGGCTACAACTGGGACCCGGCCGGCGGCACCCTCAACGGATTCGATTACGACTATTACACGCAGCCGGCCCAATTGAGCTTCTGGGTCGCCCGGGCGCTGGAGTTGTTGGAGGATTTCCAGTACTTCGGCCAGCTGCTGACCCAGAACCCGGTACAGGCCATCCAGTGGTTCATCAGTTGGCAATTGTTCGACTTCCCGACGCACATCCTCGAGGTGGCCCAATTCCTGGCGCAGAGCCCGGCCCTGGTTGCCGCGCTGGCTGTCCCGGCCGTCGCGCCGCTGGGCGCGGTCGGCGGCCTGGCGGGTTTGGCGGGTCTGGCCGCGCTGCCCCAACCGGTCGCCGCGCCGGTGCCGATCGTCCCGGCGCCCGATCTCGTTGCCGCATTCGGCGCCTCAACAACACCGGCTGTCCCGCCGGCGGCGGCGGGCATACCGGAACCCGTTCCGATACCGGGCGGGCCGAGTAGGTACGGCGGGAAGAACGGGGTGGCGACCGCGCTGACCCGCGACAGCGCGCCTGCCGCGGGGCTGACGGTGACGTCCGGCGGTGCATTCGACGACGCGCCGCGGATGCCCTTGCTGCCGGGCAGCTGGCCGGACGAAAAAGGGTAGGAGTTCGGTAACCCGAAACTATAGATTCGCTAGAGTGAAGTCTTATGTTCGGGCCTATGTGGATGGCGTCTCCGCCTGAGGTGCATGCGACGCTGCTCAGTTCCGGCCCCGGTCCCGGCCCACTGCTCGCTGCCGCGGGCGCGTGGTCGTCGCTGAGCGGGGCATATGCCGCAGCGGCACAGGATCTGACCGCACTGCTGGCATCGGTGGCGACCGGACTGTGGCGCGGTGTTGCCGCTGAGCAGTACCAGGCCGCGCATCTGCCACATCTGTCGTGGCTGTATCGGGCCGGCGTTGACAGCGCCCGGATTGCGGCCGCGCACGAACAGACGGCGGCGGCCTATACCGCCGCGCTGGCGGCGATGCCGACGGTGCCGGAGCTGGCCGCCAACCACGCCAGCCATGGGGTGTTGGTGGCGACGAATTTCTTTGGCATCAACACCATTCCCATTGCGCTCAACGAGGCCGACTACTTTCGGATGTGGGTGCAGGCCGCCACCACGATGGCGACCTATGCGGCGGTCTGCGAAACGTCGGCGGCAGCGACCCCCGGTGTCACCGCGACGGTCCCGATCCAGAATTCGGCAGCGGCCTCATCACCGCCGCAATCGTCGGGAAATCCGTTGCAGGGACTGCTCGATTTCCTCGATCCGATCCTGAAAAGCCTGGGCATCCAAGACGGTGTGACCGCGCACGACCCGATGATCTCCAACGCCCTGACCACCGCCGTCTCGCACTTTCTGCAGAACTTCGGGATCAACTGGAATCCCGCCGCCGGCACCCTTAACGGCCAGGTCTACGACTACTACTCCAATGCCGCGCAACCCATCTGGTACCTCGCGCGTTCCCTCGAGCTTTTCGAGGACTTCCTCCATATCACCCAGGATCCGAGCCAGATCATCCCGGCGCTGCAATACCTTGCGGCGCTGGCGCTCTTCGACTGGCCGACCCACATCGCCCAGTTGGCGACGACGATCAGTCAGTCCCCGGCGCTGTTCGTCGCCGTGGCGGGTGCCGTGGTGGCTCCCGCCGGCACTCTGGGCGGCCTCGCCGGTCTGGCCGGACTGGGTCTGCCGCCGCCAGGGGTGGCCGCGGCCCCGGCGCCACCGGTGTTCGTCGCCGACGTGCCGGGCGCCGCGGTCGGTGCGCCGGCGATGGCACCACCGACCAGCCCGCCCGCCGGACCGCCGGCTTCCGCCCCGGCCGGTGCGAGCCCGCCGGCCCCGGCACCCGCGCCACCGGCGGCCGGTCCCAGCGACTCCGCAGACGCGCGGCCAGGCCCGGCCACGATGACGCGGTGATGGATCTGACCGTCGGAGTCTGCCCGGACTGGGGATCGGCACCGGCATCGGAGCACGGCGCCGGGCAGCTGGGACGCGTCGGCGCCGCACGCGTCGACCACTCCCGGCCGCCGGGGCTGACCCGGTTGGCGGCAGCCGAGTTCGCCGACGGTCCGCGGCAGCCGCTGCTGCCGGAGACCTGGGGCGCCCGCTAGGCGTCGAGCACGATCGAGCCCACCGTCTGGCGGCCCTGCAGATCGCGATGGGCTTGGGCCGCGTCGGCCAGCGGATAGTGCCGACTCACCGTCACCGTGATCGTGCCGCTGCCGATCGCCTCGAACAGTTCGCCCGCGCGCCAGGTGAATTCCGGTGCAGTACGGGTGAAGTGAGCCAGGTTGGGACGTGTCAGGTAGACCGAGCCCGCGGCATTGAGCCGCTGCGGATCGACCGGCGGCACCGGACCGCTGGCCGCGCCGAACAGCGCCAAGGTACCCCGAACAGCGAGGCTGGACAGGCTGGCGTCGAACGTCGCCGCTCCCACCCCGTCGTACACCGCGGCCACCCCGCCGTCGGTCAACTCCCGGACCCGGGCGCCGAACGCCGCGGCGTCCTCGGTGGCCGAACCGGGATAGTCGAGCACCTCCACGGCGCCGGCGTGCCGCGACAACTCGGCCTTGGCCGGATTCGACACGGTGGTGATCACCCGGGCGCCCAGCGCGGTGGCCCATTGGGTCAGGATCAGTCCCACCCCGCCGGCGCCGGCGTGCAACAACACGGTGTCGCCGGGCTGCACGGGATACACCGAATTGATCAGGTAATGCGCGGTCAGGCCCTTGAGCAGCGCGGCTGCGGCCACCCCGGCTTCGATGCCGTCGGGGATGGGGGCCGTCAAAGAGGCCGGCGCGGTGCAGTATTGGGCGTAGGCGCCGGTCGCAGCCGCCGTCACCACGCGATCACCCACAGCCAGTGCGGTCACTCCCGCGCCGACCTCGGCAACCGTGCCCGCCGCCTCACTGCCCACCACGAACGGCAGCTCGGCGGGATAGATCCCGGACCGGAAATAGGTGTCGATGTAGTTGACCCCGACGGCCTCGACCCGGATCAGCACCTCACCGGAGGTAGGGGAGGGCTGTGGTCTGTCGACAAGGTTCAAAACTTCGGGGCCGCCGGTCGCGGCCACTTCCACGGCGTACATGGTGACTATCATCTCCGAATGTGAGGTCTGCATGAAGCTGGCCCGGCCCGACATCTTCCATCCGCGCATCGTGCTGGCGGTTGATTCGCGGCGCGGTCACCACGAGGGAGTCGAGGCGGCCGCCCCGACGACGACGCCGGCCTGGTCGCGGCCCTGCGCCACCGAGGGCTACACGCCCGCCGATTGCCCTGGGACGACCCGGAGACGCTGGAAGCGGACCTGGTGATCCTGCGTACCGCCGGCGGCGACCCAGCCCGGCACGCCGAATTCACGAAGTGGACGATGCGGGTGGCCCATCTGCTGAACCCGCCGGAAGCGGTGGCCTGGAACGCCGACCGTCGCTACCTGGCGGACCTGCAGTGCGATGGGGTGCAGACGTTGGCGGGGCGGCCGCCGGCAGAGCTGAGCGCACTGGTGTTTTTCGGCGCCGGCCGATCGCACGCATTCGGCGCCGCAGGCTCCGACCCGGATTTCGAACTGTGGGATGTCGGACGTGCTGCCCTCCGTTCGGCCGCCGAACGCCTGAGCATCCGGATCGAAGAGCTGCTCTACGCGCGCGTCGAGGTAGCCGGAACCGCCGCGGATGCGCGCCTGGTCGGCTTGGATTTGATTGCGCCGCAACTGGGCTTCAGCGAGCTGGACGCCGACGAACGAGACCGGGCGCAGCGCCGCTTCGCCGTCGAGGTCGGGGCCGCGCTAGAGCGACTCGGGCTGGGTCCGCTGGCGCAACGACGCCCATAGCGCCGCAGTCGCGCCGGTGACCAGCACCGCACCCGCCACGTGCAGGGTGACCAGCACAGCCGGCACGCCGGTGAAGTACTGGACCACGCCGATCAGCCCCTGAGCGAAGGTCAGTACGGTCACCACCGCCAGCCGGCGGATCACCGGCTTGGCCGCTTGCACTGCGGCCAGCCCGAAGGCCAGTCCCACCAGCAGGCCGAGGAATCCGATCAGCAGCGACTCGTGCAGGTGGGCGAGCGTGGCGACCTCCACCTTGAGGCGGGCCACCGTGCGGGCCGCGCTCTTGTCGCCGGCGTGCGGGCCGGCGCCGGTCACCAGGGTGCCGGTCACCAGCACCGCGGCCAGCGTGGCGGCACACAGGGCGGTCAACCCGCGCAACGGCCCCGGGACCCGGTAGGTCACCACCGCCGATTCGTCGTCGGTCTGGCCGACTTTCGCGTAGAACTGCACCGCCAGCCACACCATCAGCATGGAGACCAGCAGGTGCACGGCCACGGTCCACCACGCCAGCCCGGTGCGTACCGTGATCCCACCGATCACCGCCTGCAGCACCGTGGAGCCGGGCATCAGCCAGGCGTAGACCAGTACCTCGGTGCGTCGCCGGGCCCGGATGACGGCCAGTACGGCCAGCGCCGCGGTGATCACGACCGCGAAGGTGACCATCCGGTTGCCGAACTCGATGGCCTGATGAATCCGCGGAACTTCCGAGACGGCCACCGGGACGTAGCTGCCCGGGAAGCACTGCGGCCACGTCGGGCAGCCCAATCCGGATGCGGTGACCCGCACGATGGCGCCGGTGACCGAGATGAATCCCTGAGTGAAGACGACCGCGGCGGCCAGCCATCGCTGCGTACGCAGGCCCGGTTCGGGCAGCAGGTCCACCAGGCGCATCAGGAACCGTCCCACGGGCCTGATCGTAGAGGATCGGTAACTACATCCCGTAGTAGGTCAGCTGAACCGGAACCACCGCACCGCACCGACCGCGGCCAACAGGCCCCACACCGTCACCACCGCGAGACCGAACCAGTCGACCGAGACGCTCAGCGCTTGTGCCAGCGCCTCGGTGAGCGCCCCCGACGGGGTCAGCCGGGCGAGCCAGCGGAGTGCGCCGGGCACCAGGTCGGTCTCCACCGTCAGCGCGGAGAACCCGCCGAACACGAACCACATCAGGTTGGCGCCGGCCAGCACGATCTCGGCGCGCAGGCTGCCGCCGAGCAGCAGCCCCAACGCCGCGAAACAGGCGGTACCGAGCGCAATGACCACCGCACCCAGGCCGAGGCCGGTCAGTGTCGGCCGCCAGCCCAGCACCGCGCCGATCGCCCCCAGCAGCACGGACTGCAGCAGAACGACCGTGGCCACCGACAGGGATTTGCCGGCGATGACGCCCCAGACCGGCAGCGCCGTGGCGCCCAGTCGTTTCAGTGCCCCGTAGCGCCGGTCGAACGCCACGGCGATCGCCTGCCCGGTGAACGCGGTGGCGATCACCGCCAGCGACATGATCACCGGCAGCACGGTGGTGGCGCGTTCAGCCTGGCCCTCGCCGAACGGCCCCAGCGGCAGCACCGTCAGCCCAATCAGCAGGGTGATCGGAATGAACATCGTCAACAGCAGCTGCTCGCCGTTGCGCAGCAGCAGGGTCAGCTCCAACCGGTACTGCGCGGCCAGCATCGCCGGCACGCTGGCCGGACGAGGGTCGGGGGTGAAGGTGCCGGGCGCGAAGACCCGCTCGGTAGCGCTCATGCGCGTAGCTCCCGTCCGGTCAGCTCCAAGAACACGTCTTCGAGGCTGCGCTGCTCGACCCGCAGCTGGGTGGCCAGCACATCCAGGCGGGCGCACCACGCGGTCACGGTTGCCAGCACCTGGGGGTCGACCGTTCCTTCGACGAGGTATTCACCGGGCAGCACCTCGCTGGCCCGATAGCCCTCCGGCAACGCCATGATCAGCAACGACAGATCCAGTCGCGGGGGTGCGGTGAACCGCAGCTGCCCCTGAGCGCCGCTGCGGGTCAACTCCGCCGGCGTCCCGGCAGCGACCACCGCGCCGTGGTCGATGATCAGCAATCGGTCGGCCAGCTCTTCGGCCTCACGCAGGTGATGGGTGGTGAGCACCACGGTCACGCCGTCACGGCGCAACGCATCGATCAGCTCCCACACCAGCAGTCGGGCGTGCGCGTCCATGCCGGCGGTCGGCTCGTCGAGGAAGACCAGCTCCGGCCTGCCGACCAGGGCGCAGGCCAACGCGAGCCGCTGCTGCTGCCCGCCGGAGAGCCGGCGGTAGGTGGTGCGCGCCGCATCGGTCAGGCCCAGGGTGTCCAGCAACCACTGCGGATCCAGCGGGTTGGCCGAATAGGACGCCACCAGCTTGAGCATCTCCCCGGCGCGTGCGGCCGGGTAGCCGCCGCCGCCCTGCAGCATCACCCCGATGCGCTCCCGAAGCCGGTCATTGTCGGCGACCGGGTCCAAGCCGAGCACTTCGATGGTTCCGGCGTCCGGGCGGACGAAGCCCTCGCACATCTCGACCGTGGTCGTCTTCCCGGCGCCGTTGGGGCCGAGTAGCGCGAAAACTTCGGCGGTGTGGACGTCGAAATCGAGGCCGGCGACCGCTTCGATCGCAGCAGGACCGGTCCCGTAACGCTTGCGCACCCCGCGCAAGCGCACCGCGACAGCTGAGTTCACGGAGAATCAGCGTAAGCGTCGGTGGCAGCGGCCGGCCGCGGGGTCGGTTCCTCGCTCGGTGCACCGCCCGTCGGGTGGTCTGATTCGGCCGGCAACTCACGCCACGGCAGCCGCCGGTAGGTCAGCAGGAACAACCCCAGCACCACGACGGCGCTGGCCAGGGTGGCGTCCACGATCTGGAACAGGGCGAAACGGTCGCCGTTGGCGGTCGGGCCGAAGATGCCCACCACCAGCGTCACCGCGATCACCGCGATCCGGAAGTTCGGGCGGGTCGCCCAGGCGGCCAGCGGGATGATCGCCCACAGCAGGTACCACGGCTGGACCACCGGAAACAGCAGGACCGTGATGCCCAGCGCCACGCCGAGCCCACCGACCGGATGCAACCGGCCGTTGAACACCACCAGCAGCAGCCACACCACCAGCACCGCGATGATCAGGACACCGATGGCACGGGTCAGCGAGAGCACCGCGGTGGTGTGATCACCCAGACCCAGCAGGATCCCGACCTGGCCGGTGCCCAGGGCGATCAGGGTCGGAGGCGACATCCAGCTGCGCACCACGTTGGCCGTGCCCAGGGTGAAGACCCACCCGAAGCCCAGCCCGCTGGCCCAGCCGATCAAGCCCGTCACCGCTGCCGCCAGCGCGGCCATGCCCGTGCCGGCCAGCAGAAATGCCCGCAGATCGCCGCCCCACCGCCAGCCCAGCGCCATCGCGACAAAACCGAGCGCCAGCAGCGATGGCAGCTTGACCTGCGATGACAGCGTGATCAGCACGGCTCCGGTGAGCAGCTCGGACAGCGGCGCCCAGTCGTGCCGGTTGGGGCGCCGGCTCAGATCAGGCCACAGGGGTTTGGCCGCGGTGATCCCGCGCAACGCAAACTCCGTGCCGGTCAGCATGAGTCCGAGCATCAACGCCTCGTTGTGGATGCCGGCGACCAGATGCATCAGCAGCAGCGGATTGGCGGCGCCGAGCCACAGGGCGCTGACCTCGGCGACCCCGCAGCGCGCCGCCAGGCGCGGCACCGCCCACATGATCAATCCGACCCCGAGCAGCACCACCACCCGGTGACACAGCACCGCGGTGACGATGTTCTCGCCGGTCAACGCCGAGATTCCGCGGCCGATCCACAAGAACAGCGGCCCGTAGGGCGCCGGCGTCTCCCGCCAGAGGCTGGGCACGGACAGGGTGAAAACGTGGTCCAGGCCCAGGGCCGACGCCGGGCCCACCCGATAGGGGTCCAGGCCCAGTCGGGAGATCTGGCTCTGCGCCAGGTAGGAGTAGACGTCCTTGCTGTACATCGGTGGGGCGACCAGCAGCGGCAGCATCCACAGCAGCAGGGTGCGGTCGAGCTGGCTGCGCGACATCCGGCGGTTTCCCACCGGCGACGACGACAGGGCGAACCGCCCCAGCATCAGCCAGGCCAGCGCCATCATCACCGCGCCGGTGGTGGTCATGGTCAGGGCCACCGTGGCCAGCCGTGACGGCAGGTTCAGCAGCCGGACCCCGAAGGTCGGGTCCTGCACGACCGGCCGCGCACCCGCCCCGAGCGCACCGATGGCCATCAGCATGGTGCCGGTGGCGCCGAAGAGGCGAGTGCGCCGCAATGCGACCAGCTCAGCGGCGTTGAGCGGGGAGCCGACGGTGCGCTCGTCGCCGTGCAAGTGCGCGATCGACGTGCTCAGCGAGTGCCGGCGGAGGGCCATCCCCGCAGCCTAACGGCCGCTCTTCGATGCCTGGGGACGCCCGGCGCCGCGCGGGATGTGATCAGCGCAACGGCCGATCTGGGCTGAACTGAGGTAACCCTTTCTAGACCGCGCCCTGGAATTGCGTCACACTGGTGTTGTGAAAATCGAGGCCTCCGAAATGGGGGAGGTGCACGCCGCAACCGAAGTCGCCGGGCAGGGCCCCGGCGGTGCGGTTATGGTGGGCACCCCGCTGGCGGCCGATGTCGCCAGCGGCCACGACACGCGTCACGCGGTGGTACGCCTGCTGATGGAATCCGGATCGATCACCGCCGGGGAGATCGGCGCCCGCTTGGGCTTGTCGGCCGCCGGGGTGCGTCGCCACCTGGATGCCCTGATCGAGATGGGTGACGCCGAGGCGCATGCGGCGGCGTCCTGGCAGCAGGTGGGGCGCGGGCGTCCGGCGAAGCGGTTCCAGCTCACCGAGGCCGGCCGCGGCAAGCTCGGTCACCGCTATGACGACCTCGCGGTGGCCGCTATGCGCCAACTGCGCAAGATCGGCGGAGAAGACGCGGTGGTGGACTTCGCGCGCCAGCGCATCGACGCCATCCTGGCCAAGGTGGCGGCCGTCGCAGCCGGCAGCGGCAGCGACGACGACGGCGACCTGGAGGTCACCGCGCAACGCATCGCCGGCGCGCTGACCGAGGCCGGTTACGCCGCCACCACCGCGCGAGTGGAGGGTGGCGTACCGGGGGTGCAGATCCTGCAGCACCACTGCCCGGTGGCCAACGTCGCCAAGGAGTTCCCGGAGCTGTGCCAGGCCGAACGGCAGGCGATGGCCGAGGTGCTGGGCACCCACGTGCAGCGGTTGGCCACCATCGCCGACGGCGGCTACGTCTGCACCACCCATGTGCCACTGACCAACCGGAGCGCTAAGGCCGTCAAGGCCGGCAAATCCATCGCAGCCGGGACCGTCAAAAAACAGCATTAGCAGCATCGACCGACCTTCGGCGCACACCCTGCGCCGAAGCCATCACGAACACCGAAGGAGCGTCACCATGACACTCACGCCGGAGGCCACCGAAGCAACCGCGGAGCCGACCCAGGAAGAGACGATCGCGTCGCTGGGCCGGTACGAATTCGGGTGGTCCGACAGCGACGCCGCCGGTGCGGCCGCCCAGCGGGGTATCTCCGAGGACGTGGTGCGCGACATCTCGGCGAAGAAGAACGAGCCGGAGTGGATGCTCGAGGCACGCCTGCGGGCCTACCGGACGTTCCTGAAGAAGCCGATGCCCAACTGGGGCTCGGACCTGTCCGGTATCGACTTCGACAACATCAAGTACTTCGTCCGGTCCACCGAGAAGCAGGCCCAGACCTGGGACGACCTGCCCGACGACATCCGCAACACCTACGACCGGCTGGGCATCCCGGAGGCCGAGAAGCAGCGCTACATCGGTGGCGTGGCGGCCCAGTACGAGTCCGAGGTCGTCTACCACAAGATCCGCGAAGACCTTGAGGCGCAAGGGGTTATCTTCCTCGACACCGACACCGCGCTCAAGGAGCACGAGGATCTGTTCCGGGAGCACTTCGCCACGGTGATCCCGGCCGGGGACAACAAGTTCTCCGCGCTCAACACCGCTGTGTGGAGCGGGGGATCGTTCATCTACGTGCCCAAGGGCGTGCAGGTCGACATCCCGCTGCAGGCCTACTTCCGGATCAACACCGAGAATATGGGCCAGTTCGAGCGCACCCTGATCATCGTCGACGAAGACGCCTACGTGCACTACATCGAGGGCTGCACCGCGCCGGTCTACTCGTCGGACTCGCTGCACTCGGCGGTGGTGGAGATCGTCGTCAGGCCGGGTGGTCGCTGCCGCTACACCACCATCCAGAACTGGTCGGTCAACGTCTACAACCTGGTCACCAAGCGGGCCCGGGCCGAGGCCGGCGCCACCATGGAGTGGGTCGACGGCAACATCGGCTCGAAGGTCACCATGAAGTACCCGGCGGTGTGGATGACCGGCGAGCACGCCAAGGGCGAGGTGCTCTCGGTGGCATTCGCCGGCGAAGACCAGCATCAGGACACCGGCGCCAAGATGCTGCACCTGGCGCCCCACACGTCGAGCAACATCGTCTCCAAGTCGGTGGCGCGCGGCGGCGGTCGGTCCTCCTACCGGGGGCTGGTGGAGATCCACAAGGGTGCGCACGGCGCGAAGTCGAGCGTGAAATGCGATGCGCTGCTGGTCGACAGCGTCAGCCGCAGCGACACCTACCCCTACGTCGACATCCGTGAGGACGACGTCACCGTCGGCCACGAGGCCACCGTGTCGAAGGTCAGCGAAAACCAGCTGTTCTACCTGATGAGCCGCGGGCTGACCGAGGACGAGGCAATGGCGATGGTGGTGCGCGGCTTCGTCGAGCCGATCGCCAAGGAACTGCCGATGGAATATGCGCTGGAACTGAACAAGCTGATCCAGCTGCAGATGGAAGGCTCGGTGGGCTAGGTGACTTCGACTGGTGTGACGTCCGCCCCGGCGGCCAACCTGACCGCAGCGGTCGAAGGTGCCACCAAGGGCACCGCATTCACCTCGTTCGACGTCGAGGCATTCGAGGTGCCGCACGGTCGCGATGAGGTGTGGCGGTTCACCCCGCTGCGCCGGCTGCGCGGCCTGCACGACGGCTCCGCGGTCGCCGATGCCTCCGCCGACATCGAAGTCCTCGGCCCGGACGCCGTGCGGACCGAGACGGTGGCGCGCGGCGACGACCGGCTGGGTGCCGCAGGTGCACCCGCGGACCGCATTGCCGCCCAGGCCTTCTCGGCGTTCCGTGAGGCGACGGTGGTCACCGTGCCCAAGGAAGCGATCGTCGAGGAGCCCATCGAGATCACGGTCACCGGCCCAGGTTCCGGAGCGACGGCCTACGGCCACCTTCAGCTGCGCGCTGAGGAACTGTCGCGGGCAACCGTCGTGATCGACGTGCGGGGCAGCGGAACCTACGCCGACAACGTCGAATTCGTGGTCGGCGACGGCGCACACCTGACCGTGGTCTGGATCGCCGACGCCGCCGCGGACTTGGTCCACGTCACCATGCACCACGCGGCGCTGGGCAAGGACGCGGTGCTGCGCCACAGCGCCGTGCAGCTGGGTGGCGAATTGGTACGCCTGACCGGGCGGGTCCGGTTCGACGGCCCGGGTGGCGACGCCGAAATGCTCGGCCTGTACTTCGCCGACGACGGCCAGCACCTGGAATCGCGACTGCTGGTCGACCACGCCCAGCCCAACTGCCGCTCGAACGTGCTCTACAAGGGTGCGCTGCAGGGCGACCCGGATTCGGCGCTGCCGGACGCCCACACCGTCTGGGTCGGCGACGTCCTGATCCGCGCGACCGGTGTCGGCACCGACACCTTCGAGGTGAACCGCAACCTGGTACTTGCCGACGGCGCCCGGGCCGACTCGATTCCCAACCTCGAGATCGAGACCGGGGAGATCGTGCAGGCCGGACATGCCAGCGCGACTGGGCGATTCGACGATCTCCAGTTGTTCTACCTACAGGCGCGCGGCATCCCGGAAGATCAGGCCCGACGCCTGATCGTGCGCGGCTTCTTCGGCGAGATCATCGCCAAGATCCCCGTTCCGGCGGTGCAGGAACGCCTCACCGAGGCCGTCGAGCGTGAACTCGCGGTCACCGAGAACCAATAAACCCGAACGCATCAGCTAAGGACACGAATCAGCAATGAGCACACTGGAAATCAAGGGCCTGCATGTGAGTGTGTCGCCCGGCGGCGCCGGCGACGACAGCACGGCCGACATCCCGATTCTGCACGGGGTCGACCTGACGGTGAACTCCGGTGAGACGCATGCCCTGATGGGCCCGAACGGGTCGGGCAAGTCCACCCTGTCCTACGCGATCGCCGGGCACCCCAAATACATCGTGACGTCCGGCTCGATCACCCTCGACGGCGAAGACGTGCTGGCGATGAGCGTCGACGAGCGTGCGCGCGCGGGCCTGTTTTTGGCCATGCAATACCCCGTCGAGGTGCCGGGTGTGTCGATGTCGAACTTCCTGCGCACCGCGGCGACCGCCGTGCGCGGTGAGGCGCCGAAGCTGCGGGCCTGGATCAAGGAGCAGCGCGCGGCGTTCGCCGACTTGGGTATCGACTCCGCTTTCGCCGAACGCAACGTCAACGAGGGCTTCTCCGGCGGTGAGAAGAAGCGCCACGAGATCCTGCAGCTGAGCCTGCTCAAGCCGAAGATCGCCATCCTCGACGAGACCGACTCCGGCCTGGACGTCGACGCGCTGCGAGTGGTCAGCGAAGGGGTGAATCGCTACCAGCAGGCGGAGAACGGTGGCGTGCTGGTGATCACGCACTACACCCGTATCTTGCGCTACATCCAGCCGCAGTTCGTGCACGTCTTCGCCGGCGGGCGGATCGTCGAGTCGGGCGGGCCGGAGCTCGCCGACGAGCTGGAGGCGAACGGCTACGAGCGCTTCGCTGAGGCAGCGGCCGAGGCGGCGGCGGAGGCGTGACATGACGGTGTCGGTCAGTCGTCCGGCGGTGCCGGACCTCGCCGCGATTCGGGCGGACTTTCCGATCCTGAACCGGGTCATGCGAGGCGGAAGCCGGCTGGCCTACCTGGACTCCGGAGCCACCTCGCAGCGTCCGCTGCCGGTGCTCGAGGCGGAGCGTGAGTTCCTGCTGAACTCCAACGGCGCGGTGCACCGCGGGGCGCACCAGTTGATGGAGGAGGCCACCGACGCCTACGAGGACGGCCGGTCTGCGATCGCGCGCTTCGTCGGCGCGGATCCGGACGAGCTGGTGTTCACCAAGAACGCCACCGAATCGTTGAACCTGGTGTCCTATGTGCTCGGCGACGACCGCTTCGAGGCGGCTGTCGGCCCGGGCGACGTCATCGTCACCACCGAACTGGAACACCACGCCAACCTGATTCCCTGGCAGGAGCTGGCGCGGCGCACCGGTGCGACCCTGCAGTGGTACGAGGTGACGCCCGACGGGCGTATCGACCTGGACTCGCTGGAACTCGGCGAGCGGGTCAAAGTCGTTGCGTTCACTCATCACTCGAACGTGACTGGCGCGTTGGCCCCGGTCGACGAGCTGGTGTCGAGGGCCCGCGCGGTGGGTGCACTCACCGTGCTGGACGCCTGCCAGTCCGTTCCGCACCAGCCGGTCGACTTCCACGCCTTGGGTGTGGATTTCGCGGCGTTCTCCGGGCACAAGATGCTGGGGCCCAACGGGATCGGGGTGCTTTACGGTCGGCGGGAGCTGTTGGCGGCGCTGCCCCCCTTCCTCACCGGTGGGTCGATGATCGAGACGGTCACGATGGCGTCGAGCACCTACGCGCCGGCCCCGCAACGTTTCGAGGCAGGCACGCCGATGACCTCGCAGGTCGTTGGGCTGGCCGCGGCGGCTCGCTATCTCGAGGCGATCGGGATGGACGTGGTGGCCGCTCACGAACGTGAGCTGGTGGCCGCCGCACTGGAGGGGCTCGCCGGCATTCCCGGGGTGCACATCGTTGGGCCGACGACGACGATCGACCGCGGCTCGCCGGTGTCGTTCGTGATCGACGGGGTGCACGCGCACGATGTCGGTCAGGTGCTCGACGACGACGGTGTCGCGGTCCGGGTGGGCCACCACTGCGCAATGCCGTTGCACCGCAAGTTCAATGTGGCTGCCACCGCCCGGGCGTCGTTCGCGGTGTACAACACTCACGAGGAGGTGGAGCGCCTGTTGGCGGGCGTTCGCCGGGCCGTGGAATTCTTCGGGGGAGTGTGAGACGTTGCGTCTTGAGCAGTTCTATCAAGAGGTGATCCTCGATCACTACAAGCATCCGCAGCATCGCGGTCTGCGGGAGCCTTACGGCGCGCAGGTGTACCACGTCAACCCCACCTGCGGTGACGAACTGACTCTGCGGGTGGCGCTGTCGCCCGACGGTACGCAGATCGCCGATGTCTCCTACGACGGGCAGGGTTGCTCGATCTCGCAGGCGGCGACCTCGGTGCTGGCCACCCAGGTGATCGGTTTGACGGTGCAGCAGGCCTTGACGACATTCGATGCATTCCACGAGATGGTGTCCTCGCGGGGCGCCGTGGAAGGCGACGAGGAGGTGCTCGGCGACGGCATCGCCTTCGCCGGGGTAGCCAAGTACCCGGCCCGAGTCAAGTGCGCGCTGCTTGGCTGGATGGCGTTCAAAGATGCGTTAGCGCAAACACTTTCGAAGACAGAAGAACAGACGTTGGCATCCGTCAGTGTCTCAACCCAGGAGATGAACCGATGAGCGAATTGGGGCCGGACGAGCTGCTCGCCGAACTCGAGGAATCGATGCACGACGTCATCGACCCCGAGATCGGCATCAACGTCGTGGACCTGGGCCTGATGTACGACCTGTCCATCCGGCAGGACGAAGACGGCCAGGTCGCGGTCGTCACCATGACGCTCACCTCACCGGCCTGCCCGCTGCAGGACATGATCGTCGAGCAGATCCAGAACGCCACGGTGGGTACCGGTCTGGTCAAGAAGGCCGACGTCAACTGGGTTTGGGAACCCGCCTGGGGACCGGACAAGATCACCGACGAGGGCCGCGAAATGATGCGGGCAGTCGGCTTCACGGTCTGACCGTGCCGGCATCCGAGTTCTGGCTCTGCCGGACCTGCGGTGTCGAACACGAGGCCACGCCGCAGGTGTGTGCGATCTGCGCGGACGACCGGCAATGGGTGCCGTCGGACGGCCAACACTGGGCCACCTTGGACACATTGGTGGTCGAAGGCATGCAGTCCTACTCCTTTGAACTGGAACCCGGGCTGATCGGGATCGGCAGCAATCCGCCGCTCGGTATCGGTCAACTGGGCAAGCTGGTGTGCACCCCCAGCGGCAACATGCTGTGGGATCCCTCGGGATTCGTCGATGACGCCGGGGTGGCCGCGGCGCTCGAACAGGGCCCGGTGCTCGGTGTCGTCGCCAGCCACCCGCACATGTTCGGCGCCCAAGTGGAATGGGGCCGACGACTCGGCGGCGTGCCGGTGTACGTCAACGCCGCCGACATGCAGTGGGTGAAGCGCCCGGACCCGGCGATCCGATACTGGTCCGGCCGACTGGAGCTCGCAGCCGGGTTGACCGTGACTCAAGTCGGTGGCCACTTTCCGGGCAGCTCCGTCGCATGCTGGGACGCCGGTGCCGAGGGCCGGGGTGTGCTGCTGGTGGGCGACACGGTCTTCCCGAACCCCGACCGGCGCACGGTGGCCTTCTTGCGCAGCTATCCGAACCGGATTCCGCTGTCGGCGGCCGTCGCCCAGCGGATGGCCGGCACCTTGGAGCAATTGCGGTTCGACCGCATCTACGGGTTGCACACCAACACCATCGACACCGATGCGGTGGCCGCGATCCGGTTCTCGGCGGACCGTCACGCCGCGTGGGCGCGCGGCGACCACGACGACCTCACCTAGCGCGGGACCGGTCAGGGTTGTCAGGTGTCCCGGCTGGCGGCCCGGGGGACGGGCGCTGCAATACTCGTCGCGTGACTGTGACGGAAAACGAGCGGACACGGTGACGACAAGCAGGCGACGGTTCATGGCCGGGATGGCGGCCGCGGCGGCGGGCACCGCGGTCGGCGGGCTCGCTGCATGTGGATCGCGGGGGCCGGGAGCCGACACCATTTTCCTCGGCGGACCGGTGGTGACGGTGGCTCCCGGCGCCCCGGAGGCCGAAGCACTCGCCGTCACCGGCGGACGGATCAGCCAGGTCGGCACTGCGGACGAGGTACTGCGACTGCGCGGGTCGGGAACCACCGTCGTCGACCTGCGCGGCCGCGCGCTGCTGCCGGCGTTCGTGGAGCCGCACGGTCATCCCTTTGAGATGGGCTCCACCCTGGCGCCGCCGGCCATCGACGTGCGTCCTTTCACGGTGCCGACTGCGAGCGGGGTGTTCGCGAAGCTGGCCGAGGCCGTGGCGGACACGCCCAAGGGCCAGCCGATCTTGCTCAACGGGGTGGATCCGCTGCTGCAGACCGGGCTGCGGCCCTTCACTCGTAGCGAGCTATCCCGGCTCTCCCCGAACAACCCCGTGGTGATCATTTCCGACAGCGGCCACGCCGCCTACGGCAATACCGCCGCGTTCACCGCGGCCGGTATCACCAAGACCACCCCCAACCCGGCCGGGGCGCAATACATCCACGGACCCGACGGACAGTTGACCGGCGAGGTGCGCGAAGCGGCGGCGGTGATGGCGCTGGTGGCGCCGTTCTCCGGCGCGATCATGGCCAACGCCGGGGACAATCTGCGCTGGGCCTACGCCCAACTCGCTCGCGCGGGAATCGCCACCGCCACCGAGCATTCCTATGACGCGCGTGCGCAATCCGAGGTATTCGGCAAGCTCGCCCAGCAGGCCGACTGCGCGGTGCGGGTCCGTGCCTACGAGATCGGCACCCCCGACCTGGCGGCGGATCCGAAGAATGTTCGTGGCCGGCGGGCCCGCGCCGACGTGCTGTTCGACAAGATCGGGATGAAGATGTGGGCGGACGGTTCGCCCTGGCAGGGCAACATCTTCACCACATTCCCGTATCTGACCAACGCCACCACCGCGAGCATGGGCCTGGGACCCGACCACCGCGGCCGGATGAACTACCCGCCCGAGCAGATCCAGGAACTGACCAAGGCCTTCGTCGATCAACACTGGCAGCTTTCCTGCCATGTCCAGGGTGATGCCGCGATCGACGTGGTGCTGGATGCTTTCGAACAGGCGCGCACACCCCCGGCGTTACGGCCCCGGATCGAACACGTCGGCGCCATGCGTCCCGATCAGTTCGCGCGGGCCGCGCAGCTGGGAATCACCCCGAGCCTGTTCATCGAGCACATCTATTTCTGGGGAGATGCGTTGGTGGACAAGCTGTTCGGTCTGGAACACGGTTCGCACTGGATGTCGGCGCGGTCGGCCTTGGATGCAGGTCTGCGCCTGTCGTTCCACAATGACGGCACCGTCACCCCGCCCAACCCGATCGGCAACATCGCCACCGCGGTCAACCGGATCGCCAAGGGCAGCGGCCGGGTGCTGGCCCCCGAGCAGCGCATCGGCGTCGACGCGGCGATCAAGGCGCAGACGCTCAACGCGGCCTGGCAGCTGCGGTTGGACACCGAGATCGGCAGCCTGGAACCCGGCAAGTACGCCGATCTGGTGGTGCTGTCGCACAACCCGCGTCGTGTTCCGCCGGCCGAACTGCGTGACGTGGCGGTGGAGGCCACCTATCTGATGGGGCGGCAGACCTACGGGAAGGTGCTGGGGTAGCTGCGGGTATCGAAACCCAGTCGTTCCGGCATCATCCGAACGCCCAGCGCCATGCCCGATTGACCGGGGGTGAGCACACCCCATGACGAGTTGTCATCGGATCGACCCGGACGGTCGAGCTCAGGGGTGTCTTTGAGGGAAACCGCCACTCAGAGGATGCGGTAGCCGATGGTTGCTGCCGATGCCTGCGCTATCGACCACACCAGCGGATGCGCCAAATTCCGGGAGAACGACGGAGAGTCGGGCAGCGACTCGGCGATCCATAGCACGACGTTCGGGCGGTTGGTCATCGTCGAGGGCACGGCGAGGCCGTCAAGGTGCGGCCACGCGGTATGAATTGCGCATGCCCAGTGCCGACAGGTTGAGCGGGATGCGGTAATTAGCGCCGCGGATGCGCCGTTGCGGATCAGCCAGGTCCCGGACAGGTCGAGTAACCGCAGCGGCCGAATTGGCTCCCACGCGGTGAGTCGCGGCGCCCCGGCGCGGGTGTCGATCACCCGCGTTGCCTGGAATACCTCGGCGAGGGCGGTCGCAACGTCGGTGCACGCGTAGAGCACACCCTCGACATGCGGGCCGGGTCGCGAGCCGGGATGCGGATCCCACCGCATCGACGGCAGCGGGCCACAGGTGCGCAACGCATTCCACGGCAGTACATGCGCACCGGTGGTGCGGTGGACTCGCCACAAGATGCCGGTGTAGTCGATGACATCGGTGGGTTCGCAGACCAGGGGCCGGGGTGGCCTCTGCGGAGCCTTCGGTTTCGGTCGCGGGATCACCAGCGCGCGAGATCGGCGAGGAAACCCGCGACCACGGTGGGGTCGCCACCGGCCGCGAGATAGTCGATCGGGGTCCGGCCGTCGAAGTCCGGTTGCGCGGTGTGCATGAACGCGCCCAACACCGCCGGGGTGGTTCCGGGCGGTACTGCCGGAACCACAGTGTCCAGACCGGGGAGCAGGCTGTCGTCGAGGAACTGCCAGCGCGGAATGCGTCGAGTCCCCCGAAGATCGAACGCCCACAGAGTGTTTCCGGTGATACGCCGTGACACCCGCGAGCGATCCACGCTCAGGATGGTGGCTGCTTCCTTGATGGTGACCGATTCGGAGAGTGCCTGGGCGAGTTCGCGTACTGCGTTGCGGGAGCGGGTCTGACGCTCCTGAGTCGCGGACCAGCCGTCGATCGCCGCGGCCGCACCGCCGTCCCGGCGGAGAAACTCCACCTCCGCCGCGGACAGCGGTGCGGCGTCGGCACCGGGGACCGCGGTGAATGCGGAGTCCAGTTCAGCGAGGACCTCGTCGCTGGTGAGGTCGAGGTGGTGCTTGGCCAGCAGTGCGTCCAAGGCCGTGCTCATATCGCATAGCCTAGCATCAGCGTGCGCTAGTGTGCGATTTGGTCGTATGCGTCACCGGGCACTGCCACGGGTCACCTACAGGCGGCCTGGGCAGCGTCGGCGTCACCGGCGCTACGCGGGCGGCTCGGGGCAGGTGCCGTCGCCGGCCCACACAGTGACCCGGGCCGCCTGCAGCACGCCGTCGCCGTCGTTGGTCCCGCCGGCGGCGACACACTTTCCAGCGCTGATCGACGGTGCGCTGACGGTGACCATCCGGCGGAAGTGGGTGCCGTCGTTGAGCGTGACCGTGGTCGGCCCGGACGGGCCAGCGACGGTGAGGGTGTCACCGGAGATGGACTCGACCACACCGCGGACGCCGTGGTGCGGCGTCGGGGCCGCCGGGGCGTCGGCCGCCGCTGCGGGCCGCTGCGGGCACTTGCCGTCGACCGTGGTGCTGATCGCCACGAACTTCGCGGTGATGGCGCCGTTGTCGGCCGGGGCGCTGTCGGGCGAGCCACCGGCTCTGATGCAGGTGCCGGCGGTGATCTCGCCGCGCTGTGCGGGCACCGACTCGAAGATCCGGGTGCTGTCGGTCAACGACACGGTGGTGGTGCCAGACGAGCGCGCCACCTCGAAGGTGTTGCCGGACACCGAGGAGACCGAACCCGTCACGTGGTCGCCCTGCGCGTGGGCGAGTGCGGGGAAAATCAGTGCGGTGGTTCCGGTTACCGCGAAAACCGCGAGAGTGGTGCGACAACGGACAGACATCAACATGCTCCAATCGTGGACTTCGCCGGTGCGCTTGTCCTGGTATTAGGTCATATCACCGTCGGCGGTGCAGCTGTCCGCCACCTTGCTCTGAGCTATGCGTGAGCTGTGGAAAGTTCCCCGGGTAGGGACGCGGCACCGTGACGGTTCCCCGGAATTGGTTTGCCGCCAACGGAAAGTGGGCATACCCCCAGTGAGCACGACCCACGAGTCAGACCATTGCCACCAGGCCGAGGCTGACATGGGCGCCTCCAGAAAGTCGGGTAACTGTCATGATCACCCTCGGAGTCATCCTGATCGTCCTCGGGCTCGTCCTGCCCGCCCTTGTCCCTGCCTTCGCCTACGCGAACGTTTGCTTTGCCATCGGAGTCGTCCTGTTGGTTGTCGGCCTGATCCTGATGTTCGCCAGCAGAGCAGGCCACGCGGTCGGTGGTCGTCGCCACTACTACTAGCGGCGGCTGGCTGCAGTTGCAGCTGACCATTATGTGAAAGGGCAACGTCCCACGGGAATCGTCGACAAGGCCAAAAACGCCGCGCAGCACGTGAGCGGGAGTCGCCGCCGAGCCACGGCGGCGCCTTCCGTTGGCGGCCACACCAGCGCGGGTGCCCAGCCGGGAACACCGCGGGATACCTGAGCGTTGGGCCAGTCATGGCAACTCAAGACCTCACCGCGGCGAAATTCGAAGAAACCATTGCCGACAACGACATCGTGCTCGTCGATTTCTGGGCATCCTGGTGCGGGCCGTGTCGATCGTTCGCTCCGACGTTCGCGGCGGTCTCCGAGAAGCACCCCGATGTGGTGTTCGCCAAGGTCGACACCGAAGCCGAACAGCAGCTGGCCGCTGCCGCCCAGATCCGCTCCATTCCCACCCTGATGGCGTTCAAGAAGGGCACGCTGGTGTTCAACCAGGCCGGCGCGCTGCCCGCCGCGGCGTTGGAGCACCTGGTCCAGCAGGTCAAAGACCTCGATGTCGAAGCGGCGCTGGCTGAGCAGGCCGCTGCGGGCAAGCCCGAGCAGGTCTGAGGCCCAGCACGCGATAGCGTGCATCCGTGTCTTCCGAATCCGAGTTCGGCTACCAGTTCGTCAAAGTCGAACGTCCGCGTCCACACGTCGCCCTGATCACGCTGAACCGCCCGGAGCGAATGAACTCCATGGCGTTCGACGTGATGGTTCCGCTGCGCGACGCGCTGGCGGAAGTCAGCTACGACAACTCGGTGCGGGTGGTGGTGCTGACCGGGGCCGGCCGGGGGTTCTCCTCGGGCGCCGACCACAAGTCTGCGGGTTCGGTGCCGCACGTGGCCGGGCTCACCCGGCCCACCTTCGGGTTGCGGTCGATGGAACTGCTCGACGACATCATCCTGGCGCTGCGGCGCCTGCACCAACCGGTGATCGCTGCCGTCAACGGAGCAGCCATCGGTGGTGGACTGTGCTTGGCGCTGGCGGCCGACATCCGGGTCGCGGCGTCGGATGCCTATTTTCGGGCGGCCGGCATCAACAACGGGCTGACCGCCAGTGAGTTGGGCCTGAGCTACCTGCTGCCCCGGGCGATCGGCGCGTCGCGGGCGTTCGAGATCATGCTCACCGGCCGTGACGTCGACGCCGCCGAGGCCGAGCGAATCGGCCTGGTCTCCCGAGTGGTGGAGCTACCGGAGTTGCTGGACACCTGCTACGACATGGCCGAGCGGATCGCCGGTTTCTCCCGGCCGGGGACCGAATTGACCAAGCGGACGCTCTGGAGCGGACTCGACGCCGGTAGTCTGGAGGGGCACATGCAGGCCGAGGGGCTCGGACAGCTCTACGTGCGCCTGCTGACCAGCAACTTCGAGGAAGCCGTCGCTGCGCGCGCCGAGAAGCGCCCACCGGCCTTTACCGACGATAAGTAGCACCACCACGACAGGAGTACGCGCGCGTGATCACCGCAACGGACCTTGAGGTCCGCGCCGGAGCGCGCACCCTGCTCGCCGCCGAGGGCCCGGCGCTGCGCATCCAGCCCGGCGACCGGATCGGGCTGGTCGGCCGCAATGGCGCCGGCAAGACCACCACCATGCGCATCCTGGCCGGGGAAGGCGAACCGTACGCCGGCAGCGTCACCCGCACGGGGGAGGTCGGCTACCTGCCCCAGGACCCGCGGGAAGGCAACCTCGACGTGCTGGCCCGCGACCGGGTGCTCTCCGCGCGCGGCCTGGACTCGATCCTGGTCGACCTGGAGAAGCAGCAGGTGCTGATGGCCGAGGTCGTCGACGACGGCGCCCGCGACAAGGCGATCCGCCGCTACGGCCAGCTCGAGGAGCGATTCGCCGCACTGGGCGGCTACGCCGCCGAGAGTGAGGCCGGCCGGATCTGCACCAGTCTGGGACTGCCCGAACGGGTGCTGACCCAGCCGCTGCGCACCCTGTCCGGCGGGCAGCGCCGCCGGGTGGAGCTGGCGCGCATCCTGTTCGCTGCCGCCGAGGGCGGAGCGGGCGGTTCGAGTGGCACCACCTTGCTGCTCGACGAACCGACCAACCACCTCGATGCCGATTCGATCGGCTGGCTGCGCGACTTCCTGAAGAACCACAGTGGGGGGCTGGTGCTGATCAGCCACGACGTGGGCCTGCTGGCCGACGTGGTCAACCGGGTGTGGTTCCTGGATGCGGTACGCGGCGAAGCCGACGTGTACAACATGGGCTGGCAGAAATACCTCGACGCCCGAGCGACCGATGAGCAGCGTCGCCGCCGGGAGCGGGCCAACGCCGAACGCAAGGCCACTGCGTTGCGCACCCAAGCCGCCAAGATGGGCGCCAAAGCCACCAAAGCCGTTGCCGCGCAGAATATGCTGCGCCGCGCTGAACGGATGATGGCGGAGCTGGACGACGAGCGGGTGGCCGACAAGGTGGCCCGGATCAAATTCCCGACCCCGGCCGCGTGCGGAAAAACGCCGCTGATGGCCAGCGGACTGACCAAGATGTACGGCTCGCTGGAGATCTTCAGCGGTGTCGACCTGGCCATCGACCGCGGTTCGCGGGTGGTGGTGCTGGGTCTCAACGGCGCCGGCAAGACCACGCTGCTGCGGTTGCTCGCCGGAGTGGAAACCCCCGACGCCGGCCAGCTCGAACCTGGCCACGGTTGCAAGATCGGCTACTTCGCCCAGGAACACGACACCATCGACAATGCCGCGACGGTGTGGGAGAACATCGTTCACGCGGCCCCCGACACCTCGGAGCAGGATCTGCGGGGACTGTTGGGCGCGTTCATGTTTACCGGGCCGCAGCTGGAACAACCGGCCGGCACACTGTCCGGCGGTGAGAAGACCCGACTGGCGCTGGCCGGACTGGTGGCATCCACCGCGAACGTACTGCTGCTCGACGAACCGACCAACAACCTCGATCCGGCGTCGCGTGAACAGGTCCTGGACGCGCTGCGCAGCTATGCCGGCGCGGTGGTGCTGGTCACCCACGACCCGGGCGCGGCCGAGGCGCTCGACCCACAGCGCGTGGTGTTGCTGCCCGACGGCACCGAGGATCATTGGTCGGCGGACTACCGCGATCTGATCGAGCTGGCCTGACAGGATTTCAGCCAAACCCGCCCGATCGCCTCGCCACCTTCCTACGCTGAACCCGTTGGGCCGGCGAGGGGATGGTGAGGGGACGTGGCAACGACGACGAAACCGAACAAGCAACGCGATCTTCAGCTAGTCGAGTTGCGCAGCGCCTATGAGCGCGGGGCGAGTATCCGGACCTTGGCGGCGTCGACCGGCCGATCGTACGGATCTGTGCACAGCATGCTGCGGGAGTCGGGCGCGGCGATGCGCAGCCGCGGTGGACCCAACCACCGCACCCGATCGCGCTAGCTACTAGGCAGCGAAATCAGCTCTGCCGCACCGAATCCTCGACCAGGTCGAGGACCGCGGATAGCCGCTGCGGATCTTCGCCCGACGCCAGTCGCGCGACCAGGCCGTCGAGCACCAGATCCAGATAGCAGTGCAATACGTCGGCGGGGACGTCGTCGCGCAGCCGGCCGGCCTGCTTCTGGCGATGCAGCCGATCTGTTGTCGCAGCAGCCAATTCGGCTGACCGCTCCGCCCAGCCGCGGCTGAACTCCGGGTCGTGGCGCAGTTTTCGGGCGATCTCCAGCCGGGTGGCCAGCCAGTCGAACTGCTCCGGCGCCGCCAACATGTCCCGCATCACGCCGATCAGGCCCTCACGCGAGGCCACATCAGCCATCCGCTGCGCATCCTCGCGGGCCAACTCGAAGAACAGCGTGTCCTTGTCGCGGAAGTGATGGAAGATCGCCCCGCGCGACAACCCAACCGTCTGCTCCAGTCGCCGCACCGTGGCCTGGTCGTACCCGTACGCGGCGAAACACCGCCGCGCGCCATCGAGGATCTGGCGGCGCCGGGCCGCCAGGTGATCCTCGCTGACCCTGGGCATCAGGTGATCGCCGTCTACGCGGTCGTGGTCGACTTCAACATGCTGCGCAGCACGTACTGCAGGATGCCGCCGTTGCGGTAGTAGTCGGCCTCACCGGGGGTGTCGATACGGACGACCGCGTCGAATTCGACCTTGTCACCATTTTCCTTGGTGGCGGTGACCTTGACCGTCTTCGGCGTCTTACCGGCGTTGAGTTCTTCGATACCGACGATGTCGAACGTCTCGGTGCCGTCCAGGCCCAGCGTCTTGGCGCTCTCGCCGGCCGGGAACTGCAGCGGGATCACACCCATACCGATCAGGTTCGACCGGTGGATGCGCTCGAAGGACTCGGTGATGACGGCCTTGACGCCCAGCAGCGTGGTGCCCTTGGCGGCCCAGTCCCGCGACGAGCCGGAGCCGTATTCCTTGCCGCCCAGCACGACCAGCGGGATGCCGGCCTTCTGGTAGTTCATGCAGGCGTTGTAGATGAACTCCTTCGGGCCGCCCTCCTGGGTGAAGTCCCGGGTGTAGCCACCCTGGGTGCCCTCCAAACCGATGGTGTCCAGCACCCGGTTCTGCAGGCGGATGTTGGCGAAGGTGCCGCGGACCATGACCTCGTGGTTGCCGCGCCGGCTGCCCAGGGAGTTGTAGTCCTTGCGTGCCACACCGTGGGCGTCCAGGTAGTCCGCTGCCGGGGTGCCGGGCTTGATCGGGCCGGCCGGGCTGATGTGGTCGGTGGTGACGGAGTCGCCCAGCAGTGCCATCACCCGAGCGCCCTTGATGTCGGAGACCGGCTCGGGCTCCATCCCCATGCCGTCGAAGTAGGGCGCCTTGCGCACGTAGGTCGACGCCTCGTCCCAGGCGAAGGTGTCGCCGTCCGGGGTCGGCAGGTTGCGCCAGTTCTCGTCGCCCTTGAACACGTCGGCGTAGGACTTGCGGAACATGTCCTGGTTGATCGCGGACTTGATGGTGTCGTCGATCTCCTGGGCCGACGGCCAGATGTCGCGCAGGAAGACGTCGTTGCCGTCTTGGTCCTTGCCGAGGGAGTCGGTCTCGAAGTCGAAGTCCATGGTGCCGGCCAGGGCGTAGGCGATGACCAGCGGCGGGGAGGCCAGGTAGTTCATCTTGACGTCGGGGGAGATGCGGCCCTCGAAGTTGCGGTTACCCGACAGCACCGCGGTGACGGTCAGGTCTTCCTCGTTGACCGCCTTGGAGATCTCCTCGGGCAGCGGGCCGGTGTTACCGATACAGGTGGTGCAGCCGTAACCGCCCAGGTAGAAGCCGAGCTTCTCCAGGTAGGGCCACAGGCCGGCCTTCTCGTAGTAGTCGGTGACGACCTGGCTGCCCGGGGCCATGTTGGTCTTCACCCACGGCTTGGACGACAGGCCCTTCTCGACGGCGTTGCGGGCCAGTAGGGCCGCGCCGATCATCACCGACGGGTTGGAAGTGTTGGTGCAGGAGGTGATACCCGCGACCGCGACGGCACCGTGGTCGAGGATGAACTCGCCGCGCTCGCCCTTGACCCGGATCGGCTTACTCGGCCGGCCGTCCGAGCCGTTGGCGGCCGACTGCACGTCCACCGCACCGTCGTCGGCGAAGCTGAGCTTGACCGGGTCGGAGGCCGGGAAGGACTCCTCGATGGCCTCGTCGAGCTGGGTGTGCGGCGTCGGCTGCTGCTCTTCGACGTAGTTGTGGATGTCCTTGCGGAAGGCGATCTTGCTCTCCGACAACAGGATTCGGTCCTGCGGACGCTTCGGGCCGGCGATCGACGGGACCACCGTGGACAGGTCCAGCTCCAGGTATTCGGAGAAGGCCGGCTCGTGCTCGGGGTTGTGCCACATGCCCTGGGTCTTGGCGTAGGCCTCGACGAGCGCGAGCTGCTCGTCGGTGCGGCCGGTCAGGCGCAGGTAGTTGATGGTCTCTTCGTCGATCGGGAAGATCGCGCAGGTCGAGCCGAATTCGGGGCTCATGTTGCCCAGGGTGGCCCGGTTGGCCAGCGGCACCTCGGCCACGCCCTTGCCGTAGAACTCGACGAATTTGCCGACCACGCCGTGCTTGCGCAGCATGTCGGTCACGGTCAGCACCACGTCGGTGGCGGTGACGCCCGGCTGGATCTCACCGGTCAGCTTGAAGCCGACAACCCGGGGGATCAGCATCGACACCGGTTGGCCCAGCATGGCGGCCTCGGCCTCGATACCGCCGACGCCCCAGCCCAGCACACCCAGGCCGTTCTGCATGGTGGTGTGGCTGTCGGTGCCGACGCAGGTGTCGGGGTAGGCCTGGCTGACGGTCTGCCCGCCGGCCACCCGGTCACGCACCATCACGGTGCGGGCCAAGTACTCGATGTTGACCTGGTGCACGATGCCGGTGCCCGGCGGGACAACCTTGAAGTCGTCGAATGCGCCTTGGCCCCAACGCAGGAACTGGTAGCGCTCGCCGTTGCGCTGGTACTCCAGCTCGACGTTGCGCTCGAAGGCGTCGGCGGTGCCGAAGACATCGAGGATGACGGAGTGGTCGATGACCATCTCGGCGGGCGAGAGCGGGTTGACCTTGTTGGGGTCGCCGCCCAGGGCGGTGACGGCCTCACGCATGGTGGCCAGGTCGACGACGCAGGGCACACCGGTGAAGTCCTGCATGATCACCCGGGCCGGGGTGAACTGGATCTCGATGCTCGGCTCGGCGGCCGGGTCCCAGTTGGCGATCGCGTTGATGTGGTCCTTGGTGATGTTCGCGCCGTCTTCGGTGCGCAGCAGGTTCTCGGCCAGCACCTTGAGGCTGTAGGGGAGTTTCTCGGTGCCGGGGACGGCGTCGAGGCGGAAGATCTCATAGTCCGTGTCGCCCACGGTCAGGGTGGCGCGGGCTCCGAACGAATTCACCGAATCTTTGCTGGTCACTTCAACTCCCCGAGATCGAGTTCTCCTCCATCGACGGGTCCGCGCCGACGGGTGTCATAACCCTAACAGTACGATTGTCCTGTATAAAGTAAGGTTCACCTCACCTAGCCGGGGTTGATACCGTCATCAACCGTGACGATCCAGCACCCGCCGGCCTACATCCCCGGCGAGCTCTGCCTCACCGTCGGCCTCGACCCGGCTACCCCGCCCGACGACTGCATGGCGTTGGTCAAGGTTGCTGTCGCCGCGGACGGGGTGAGTGCACCGGCGGCCGATGTGCCGGCCCTGCGCGAAGTGGTGGCCGAGGCGGGCCGCGACGGCATCGACCTCAAGATCGTCGAGGTCGCCCGCAATCCCGGAATGGACACCGCGCTGCGCGACGTCGCCACGGTGGTCGGCTACGACTATCCCGATTCCACTGTCCTGGTCGTCAGTACGAACTATGTGGGCAGCTACAGCGGCCAGTTTCACCGGTCCAAGCTGGAGGCCGCCGAAGACCACGCCAAAACCGGCAATCCGGTGGTCTCCGCGCAGAATTTCCTGCACGAATTGACCACCCCGGATCTGCCCTGGACCGGCATGACGGTGGTGCTGCTGGTGGGGGTGGCGGCGGCGGCCGTCGGCACCCGCTTTCTGCAGCGACGCAGCAAACAGGCTACTGAGCGCTCCGACGTCGCCAACTAGCGGCCTTACCTCCGAAAACCCGGAAACTGGGCGATTAATTGTCGCCCAGTTGTGGGCTGTCGCAAATAATTAGGTCACCGAATGGTCACAACGCGCTTAATTACATTAACGTAGTTTGTTACGAATGTTTCTCCAGTGACTGATGTGACGTATGGTCTCAAAAGGCGCAGCTGTTGTATCTGATGTTTCTGTGCTTTTGCCACCGGCCGAAGCGCGGCGCCGCCTGCTGAGAGTCCGAGGAGATCGAAGCCGAATGAGACGCATCCGCTGTGGCTCCGATGGCTCTGTTTTCCGACGGGCGACCCGGTTCGCCCACCCCGCGACGGTGTCGGTCCTCAGTGCCGCGATGCTGCTGGGCACCCCGGGGCTGGCCGCAGCCCAACCCGGAGGGGACCCCGACGGTATCGCCGCGCTGATCGCCGACGTCGCCGACGCCAACCAGCAGCTGCAGAACCTGGGCGCACAGATCGCCGAGGAGAAGGAAGGGGTCAACAAGGCCCTGGTGGATCTGCAGACCGCCCGGGATGACGCAGCCGAAGCCCAACACGAAGTGGAGTCCGGCCGGCAGGCGATCGCCGACGCCGACGCCGCGATCGCCGCCGCGCAGCGACGGTTCAACACCTTCGCCGCGTCGACGTACGTCAACGGGCCCTCGGACAGCTACCTGACCGCGGCCAACCCCTCGGACCTGATCGCCACGGCGGCGGCCGGCCAGACCCTGGCGCTCTCCTCCCAGCAGGCGCTGGACCATCTCAAACAGGCCCGCACCGAGCAGTTGAACAAGGAGTCGGCCGCCCGGCTGGCGAAGCAGAAGGCCGATCAGGCCGTCGCCGACGCGCAGTCCAGCCAGGACGCCGCGGTGGCTGCGCTCACCGACACCCAGCGCAAGTTCGGCGAACAGCAGGGCGAGATCGACCGGCTGGCCGCACGACGCAACGAGGCGCAGGCCAAACTCGCCGCGGCCCGCGGCCACGAGCAGCCTCTCGCGGGGCCCGCGCCGGCCGGTGCCACAAGCGGTGATCGGTGGGGAAATCCCGCCGGTCCGGTCGCCGGCCCCACGGTCGGCAAGCCCGCGCAATGGGACGGTGCCTGGGACCCGACCCTGCCGATGGTGCCCAGTGCCGACGTTCCCGGCGACCCGGTCGCGGTTATCAACCAAGTGCTGGGGATCTCGCAGACCTCGGCGCAGGTGACGGCAAACCTGGGCCAGAAATTCCTGCAGTCGCTGGGCCTGGCCAAGCCCGACGACACCGGTATCAACAACGGCAAAATCCCGCGGGTGTACGGCCGGCAGGCCTCCGAATACGTGATCCGCCGTGGCCTGTCGCAGCGCGGTGTGCCCTACTCCTGGGGTGGCGGCACCGCCGCGGGGCCTGGCCGCGGTATCGGCTCCGGTTCGGGCACGGTCGGTTTCGACTGTTCCGGGCTGATCCTCTACGCCTTCGCCGGGGTGGGCATCAAGCTGCCGCACTACTCGGGTTCGCAGTACAAGATGGGCCGCCAGATCCCCTCGGCGCTGGCGCGTCGCGGCGACGTCATCTTCTACGGCCCCGGTGGTAGTCAGCACGTGACGCTCTACCTCGGCAACGGCCTGATGCTGGAGGCCCCCGACGTGGGGCAGACGGTGAAGGTGTCGCCGGTCCGCAAGAGCGGCATGACGCCTTACGTAGTCCGATACATCGAGTACTGACGGCGGTGCCATGCAACTGAGTTCATTACGTCTCTCGCGCCTCATCGGGTCGCTGCTGGTTGCGATCCCGGTGATGATGAGCCTGGCCGGACCGGCCGAGGCAGACCCTGGGTGGGACCCCACCCTGCCGGCGACGATCAGCGCCGGTGCGCCCGGTGACCCGTTGGCGGTCGCCAACGCGTCGCTGCAGGCCACCGCCAACGCCACCCAGACCACGATGGAGCTGGGCCGCAAGTTCCTCTCTGGCCTCGGGTTCAACGTAGGCGATGAAGCCGCCGGCAATGTGTCACCCGGCCAGCGGGTGCACGGCAAGCAGGCCATCGAGTACGTGATTCGCCGCGGCGGCGCGCAGATGGGCGTGCCCTACTCCTGGGGCGGCGGTTCGCTGACCGGTCCCAGCAAGGGCATCGACTCCGGTGCGGGCACGGTCGGTTTCGACTGCTCGGGCCTGATGCGTTACGCGTTCGCCGGTGTCGGCGTGCTGATCCCGCGGTTCTCCGGTGACCAGTACAACGCCGGGCGGCACATTCCGCCGAGTCAGGCCCGGCGCGGAGACCTGATGTTCTACGGCCCCGGTGGCGGCCAGCACGTCACCATGTACCTGGGTGGTGGGAAGATGCTGGAGGCTTCGGGCAGCGCCGGCAAGGTAGTCGTCAGCCCGGTGCGGACATCGGGGATGACGCCGTATCTGACCCGGATCATCGAGTACTAACGCATTCGGGACGGCCCTTACGTCGACGGATGCTGCTAACCCTGGAATAGTGAAACGAGGGCACAACGCTGCCCCTCGGCCGTGCGCCGTGCAAGCAGTTGTGTCTGACCGACCTTTGTGGAGGATTTGTCGATGACGTCATCGGATGGGACGCCCGCGGGCGCCAGCGGTTTCCCCGGCTCGGCCGGTGCCGAGACAGGCACAGTCGGCGGTAGCGGGCTCGCCGCCGACGTACACGCGCTGGAGCGGGCCATCTTCGAGGTCAAGCGCGTCATCGTCGGCCAGGACCAGCTCGTCGAGCGCATCCTGGTCGGCCTGCTCGCCAAGGGCCACGTGCTGCTCGAAGGCGTGCCCGGTGTCGCCAAGACCCTGGCCGTGGAGACCTTCGCCAAGGTGGTCGGCGGATCGTTCGCGCGCATTCAGTTCACCCCGGACCTGGTGCCCACCGACATCATCGGTACCCGCATCTACCGGCAGGGCCGCGAGGAGTTCGACACCGAGCTCGGCCCGGTGATGACCAACTTCCTGCTGGCCGACGAGATCAACCGCGCACCGGCCAAGGTGCAGTCGGCGCTGCTGGAGGTCATGCAGGAGCGCAAGGTCTCGATCGGCGGCAAGAGCTTCGCGCTGCCCAACCCGTTCCTGGTGATGGCCACCCAGAACCCGATCGAACACGAGGGTGTCTACCCGCTGCCCGAGGCGCAGCGCGACCGCTTCCTGTTCAAGATCAACGTCAGCTACCCCTCGCCCGAAGAAGAGCGCGAGATCATCTACCGGATGGGCGTCACCCCGCCGGAGCCCAAGCAGATCCTCGGCACCGGCGACCTGGTGCGGCTGCAGACGCTGGCGGCCAACAACTTCGTGCACCACGCTCTGGTGGACTACGTCGTGCGGGTGATCACCGCAACGCGCCAGCCCGAGCAGTTCGGCATGCCGGACGTGAAGAACTGGCTGTCGTTCGGTGCGTCGCCGCGTGCCTCGTTGGGCATCATCTCCGCGTCCCGGGCGCTAGCCCTGGTCCGTGGCCGCGACTACGTGATCCCGCAGGACGTCATCGAGGTCATCCCGGACGTGCTGCGGCACCGCCTGGTGCTGTCCTACGACGCACTGGCCGATGAGATCACCCCGGAGATCGTGATCAACCGGGTGCTGCAGACGGTGCCGCTGGCTCAGGTGAACGCTGTTCCGCAGCAACAGCATTCGTCGGCACCGGGTGCCCCGACACCGGCGGCAGTGGCCGGCGGTCGGTGAGCGACCCCGACACCGGGCAAGGAATCGGGGAATCCCGGCGCCCGGACACCAGCACCGCACCGCCATCGATGCTGCGCGGAGGAATCCGCGACCCCAAGCTGGCGGCGGCACTGCGCACCCTGGAGCTGACGGTCAAACGCAAGCTCGACGGGGTGCTGCACGGGGATCACCTCGGCCTGATTCCCGGCCCGGGCTCCGAGCCCGGTGAGTCCCGGCTCTACCAGCCGGGCGATGACGTGCGCCGGATGGACTGGTCGGTCACGGCCCGCACCACCCATCCGCACGTGCGGCAGATGATCGCCGACCGCGAGCTGGAGACCTGGCTGGTGGTCGACATGTCGGCCAGCATGGATTTCGGCACCGCCACCTGCGAGAAACGTGACCTGGCGGTGGCAGCGGCGGCGGCGATCGTCTACCTCAACAGCGGCGGAGGGAACCGGCTGGGCGCACTGGTGGCCAACGGTGAGCGAGTCTTGCGAGTCCCGGCCCGCTCGGGTCGCAACCACGAGCAGACCCTGCTGCGCACCATCGCCACCATTCCACGGGCCCCCGCTGGGGTGCGGGGCGACCTGGCGGCGGCCATCGACGCACTGCGCAGGCCCGAACGCCGGCGCGGGATGGCGGTCATCATCAGCGACTTCCTCGGACCGATCAACTGGATGCGCCCGCTACGGGCGATTGCCGCCCGCCACGAGGTGCTGGGCATCGAGATCCTCGACCCGCGTGATGTCGAGTTGCCCGATGTCGGCGACGTGGTGCTGCAGGACACCGAATCCGGGATCACCCGTGAGTTCACCATCGACGCCAAGCTGCGTGACGATTTCGCCCGGGCCGCGGTGGCCCACCGCGCCGATGTCGCGCGTGCGTTGCGCAGCTGCGGAGCGCCGTTGCTGGGGTTGCGGACCGACCGGGACTGGATCGCCGACATCGTCCGATTCGTCGAGTCACGCCGGCGCGGCGCGCTGGCGGGGATGCCGTGAACTCGACCCGTAAACAGACAGGTCTGCTATGACATTGCCGCTACTCGGGCCGATGACGCTGACGGGCTTCGCGCACCCGTGGTTCTTTCTGTTCCTGTTCGTGATCCTGGCTCTGGTCGCGCTCTACATCCTCATGCAGGTGGCGCGGCATCGGCGGATCCTGCGGTTCGCCAACATGGAGCTGCTGGAGAGCGTGGCGCCCAAATCGCCGACGCGCTGGCGGCACCTGTCGGCGATCCTGCTGATCAGCTCATTGCTGCTGTTCACCGTCGCGATGGCCGGCCCCACCCACGACGTCCGGATCCCGCGCAACCGCGCGGTGGTGATGCTGGTGATCGACGTATCCCAATCGATGCGGGCCACCGACGTCGCTCCCAGCCGGCTGGCGGCCGCGCAGGAAGCCGGCAAGCAGTTCGCCGACGAATTGACCGCCGGCATCAACCTGGGCCTGATCGCCTACGCCGGCACCGCGACCGTGCTGACCTCGCCGACCACCAACCGCGAAGCCACCAAGGCCGCGATCGACAAACTGCAACTGGCCGACCGCACCGCCACCGGGGAGGGCATCTTCACCGCGCTGCAGGCGATCGCCACGGTGGGCGCGGTCATCGGCGGCGGCGACACCCCGCCGCCGGCCCGCATTGTGCTGCTCTCCGACGGTAAGGAGACCGTGCCGTCCAACCCCGACAATCCCAAGGGCGCGTTCACCGCGGCGCGTACCGCGAAGGACCAGGGGGTGCCGGTCTCGACGATCTCGTTCGGCACGGCGTACGGCTACGTCGAGATCAACGAGCAGCGTCAACCGGTGCCGGTCGACGACGACTCGCTGAAGAAGATCGCCGATCTCTCCGGTGGTAACGCCTATACCGCCTCCAGCCTGGCCCAGCTCAAAGAGGTGTACACCACGCTGCAGGACCAGATCGGCTTCGAGACCATTCGCGGTGACGCGAGCACCGGCTGGCTGCGCCTCGGCGCATTCATCCTGGCGTTGGCCGCGCTGGCGGCGCTGCTGCTGAACCGGCGCCTGCCCGCCTAGATCTGCCGTCCTCGTTGACTCAGCGGCTACCAGGGCAAAGTGCGAGTGGGCTGTTTGGTGAGCGCAGAGTCAACCTGGGGCACTGATAAGTTATGCCGGTGACAGACAGCGAAGCCCCCGCAGGAAAGCCCGCATTTGTGTCCCGTTCGGTCCTCGTCACCGGGGGAAACCGGGGCATCGGACTGGCGATCGCGCAGCGACTGGCCGCCGACGGCCACAAGGTGGCCGTGACGCACCGCGGTTCCGGCGCACCCGAGGGACTGTTCGGCGTGGTGTGCGATGTCACCGACAACGACGCCGTCGACCGAGCCTTCACCGAGGTCGAAGAACACCAGGGCCCAGTCGAGGTGCTGGTGGCCAACGCCGGCATCTCCAAAGACGCGTTTTTGATGCGAATGACCGAAGAGCGCTTCGAAGAGGTCATCAACGCCAACCTCACCGGCGCTTTCCGCGTCACCCAGCGGGCGTCGCGCAGCATGCAGCGCAAGCGTTTTGGCCGGATCATCTACATCGGATCGGTCTCCGGCATGTGGGGGATCGGCAACCAGGCCAACTATGCGGCGGCCAAGGCGGGTCTGATCGGCATGGCCCGCTCGATCTCTCGCGAGCTGTCCAAGGCCGGCGTCACCGCGAACGTCGTTGCGCCCGGCTACATCGACACCGAGATGACCCGTGCCCTCGACGAGCGGATCCAGGCCGGCGCACTGGACTTCATCCCGGCCAAGCGGGTGGGTACCGCCGAGGAGGTCGCCGGTGCGGTCAGCTTCCTGGCATCTGAGGACGCAAGCTATATCGCCGGCGCGGTCATCCCCGTCGACGGCGGCATGGGCATGGGCCACTAGCGACTCGTTCAGTTCAAGATAGGGGACTTTTCATGGCAGGCATTCTCGAAGGCAAGCGGATCCTGGTCACCGGGATCATCACCGACTCCTCGATCGCATTCCATATCGCCAAGGTGGCGCAGGAGGCCGGCGCGCAGCTGGTGTGTACCGGCTTCGACCGGCTGCGGCTGATCCAGCGCATCATCGACCGGCTGCCGGAACCGGCGCCGCTGCTCGAACTCGATGTGCAGAATGAGGAGCACCTGGGCTCGTTGGCCGAGCGTGTCACCGAGGTGATCGGCGAGGGCAACAAGCTCGACGGCGTGGTGCACTCCATCGGCTTCATGCCGCAGACCGGCATGGGCATCAACCCGTTCTTCGACGCGCCCTACGAGGACGTCGCCAAGGGCATCCACATCTCGGCCTACTCCTACGCCTCGCTGGCCAAGGCGGTGTTGCCGATCATGAACCCCGGCGGCGGCATTGTCGGCATGGACTTCGACCCGACCCGGGCGATGCCGGCCTACAACTGGATGACGGTGGCCAAGAGTGCCCTGGAGTCGGTGAACCGTTTCGTGGCACGCGAGGCCGGCAAGGTCGGTGTGCGGTCGAATCTGGTTGCGGCCGGCCCGATCCGGACGCTGGCGATGAGCGCCATCGTGGGCGGTGCCCTCGGTGAGGGCGCCGGCGAGCAGATCCGGCTGCTGGAAGAGGGCTGGGACCAGCGGGCCCCGATCGGCTGGGACATGAAGGACCCGACGCCGGTGGCCAAAACCGTCTGCGCGCTGATGTCCGACTGGCTGCCGTCCACCACCGGAACGGTCGTCTACGCCGACGGTGGCGCTCACACCCAGTTGCTCTAGATGGACCTAGACGCCGTCCTGCTGCTGTCCTTCGGAGGTCCTGAAGGCCCGGAGCAGGTTCGGCCGTTCCTGGAGAACGTCACCCGGGGACGTGGGGTGCCGTCGGCCCGGCTCGACGCGGTCGCCGAGCACTACCTGCACTTCGGTGGCGTGTCGCCGATCAACGGGATCAACCGTGCGTTGGCCGATGCACTGCGTACCGAAATGCCCGGCCTGCCGGTGTATTTCGGGAACCGCAACTGGGAGCCCTACGCGCAGGACGTCGTCGCGGCGATGGCGGCAGACGGCGTGCGACGTGCCGCGGTATTCCCGACCTCGGCCTGGGGCGGATATTCGGGTTGCGACCAGTACGCCGAGGACATCGCCCGAGCGCGACAGGCGGTCGGGGAGCAGGCACCGGAATTGGTGAAACTGCGCCAATACTTTGACCACCCGCTGTTCGTGGCGATGTTCGCCCAGGCGATCACCACAGCCGCCGACAGCCTGCCGGCCGGCCTGCGGGACAGCGCCCGGCTGGTTTTCACCGCGCATTCCATCCCGGTGAGCGCCGACACACGCTACGGCCCACAGCTGTACAGCCGCCAGGTCGCCTACGCGACGACTCTGGTCGCGGCCGCCGCGGGCTACCGCGACTATGACCAGGTGTGGCAATCGCGCTCGGGGCCGCCGCAGGTGCCCTGGCTGGAGCCCGACGTCGAAACGCACCTGGCGGCCTTGGCAGCGGCCGGCGTGCGCGCGGTGATCGTGTGCCCGATCGGCTTTCTCAGCGACAACATCGAGGTGGTCTGGGATCTCGACAACGAAGTCCGCTCTGCCGCGCAGTCGGCGGGAATCGCCTACGCGCGGGCGGCCACGCCGAATGCCGACCGACGGCTGGCCCGGCTAGCCCGCGGCCTGGTCGAGGAACTGCGCGACGGCACCCCACCCGAACGCGTCGCCGGTTCGGCGGAACTGGGTTGCGGCTTCGGCGTGAACGGGGCACCGTGCGGGTCATCGCACTGCATCGCGGTCGTGGCACCGCCGTCTCGCTAGTTGCGCCAGGCCGAGTGCAGAATCTCGGTCACCGCTGCGCTGCGTGCTGAGCGCACCACCGTGGTCAGCGGTGCAACCGCATCCACGGCGCGCTGCACCGCAGCCGACGAATGAGCACTGGCGGTCAGCAGGTCGGCACTGACGGTGATGATCGCCTCGACGTGCGCGGCGCTGTGCAGAACGCGCACTGCACGGCTCGGAGCGTGATCCGGAATCCGGTGCAAGAGCACGGCTTCCATCATCTGCTCCACCCGCAGCCGCGGATCCTCCACACCGTAGTCGGCCCAGCGCGAACCGGTGGAGCCCAATGCGGCGGCCGCCGTTCGGACCGCCGACCGCAACGAGTACTCGGCGTCACCGAGATCATGCTGCTCGGCGGCCGGCACCCCCGGCAGGGCGTACACGATCCAGGACAGTGCCTCGGATTCGTCGTACTCGGGGACCAGCCCGATCGCGTCGCCGCGAGGACCGGAGACCAGTATCGCTTCGCCTGCCCCCACTGCATCCTGCGCGAATTGGGTTCCGGCCGGCAGACCGCGCACGTCGCCGGGGACCGGCAGCACCACGTTGATGGCCGGTTCGGTGCGCCCACCGGCCGCGGTGCGCAGCGTCTGCAGCAATGACGTCGTCCCGGCCTCGGTGACATCGGGCCAGGGCAGTCCCGAGCTGCCGGCGGCCACGGAGTCATAGGCATACACCGATTGCGCTGGCGCCCAGGCGGATAGCGCGTCAAGAACATCGTCGGGCGCCGCCTGGCCCGCAAGCCAGGCGTTGGCCCATACCGACAGGGAAACACTGGGGCACCACATGATGGACGCAGTGTATGTGGTCCAGCGGCTATCCTGACCGCATGCCGACTGCCCTGATCTGGTTGGTCTTCGCACTCGGGCTCGCAGGAGCCGAGGCCCTCACCGGCGACATGTTCCTGCTGATGCTCTCCGGTGGTGCGTTGTCGGCCGCGGCGACCAGCGCGCTGACGAACTGGCCGCTGTGGACCGACGGCGCGGTGTTCCTGGTGGTGTCAGTGCTGTTGCTGGCACTGGTGCGTCCCGCACTGCGCCGCCGGCTGTGGGCCGGAACCGGCGGCGAAACGGGGGTGCTGGCGCTGCAGGGCAAGACCGCCCTGGTGCTCGACCGCGTCGAACAGCACGGCGGCCGGGTGAAGCTGAACGGCGAGGTGTGGACCGCCCGCCCGCTCACCGACGGCGACGTTTTCGAACCGGGGGAGCAGGTCACCGTGATGCACATCGATGGAGCCACCGCGGTGGTCAGCAAGGTCCTGTAACGAAAGGAATCGTCATGGAAGGCGTCACAACCGGGCTGCTATTGCTGGCCGTGTTGGTGGTGTTCGCGATAATCGTGGTCGCCAAGTCGGTCGCGTTGATCCCGCAGGCCGAGGCGGCGGTCATCGAACGCCTGGGTCGCTACAGTCGCACCGTCAGCGGTCAGCTGACCCTGCTGGTCCCTTTCATCGACCGGGTGCGGGCCCGCATCGACCTGCGCGAGCGGGTGGTGTCGTTCCCGCCGCAGCCGGTGATCACCGAGGACAACTTGACGCTCAACATCGACACCGTGGTCTACTTCCAGGTCACCAACCCCAAGGCCGCGGTGTACGAGATCAGCAACTACATCGTCGGCGTGGAGCAGCTGACCACCACCACGCTGCGCAACGTGGTCGGCGGGATGACGCTGGAGCAGACCTTGACCTCCCGTGAGGTGATCAACAGCCAGCTGCGCGGGGTACTCGACGAGGCGACCGGCCGCTGGGGCCTGCGGGTGGCCCGGGTGGAGCTGCGCAGCATCGATCCGCCGCCGTCGATCCAGGCGTCGATGGAGAAGCAGATGAAGGCCGACCGCGAGAAGCGGGCCATGATCCTGACCGCCGAAGGCCAGCGCGAGGCCGCCATCAAACAGGCCGAGGGCCAGAAGCAGTCCGAGATCCTGACCGCTGAGGGCGCCAAACAGGCGGCGATCCTGGCCGCCGAAGGTGAACGGCAGTCCCGGATGCTGCGGGCCCAAGGTGAGCGGGCCGCCGCCTACCTGCAGGCCCAGGGCCAGGCCAAAGCGATCGAGAAGACGTTCGCGGCGATCAAGGCCGGCCGGCCCACCCCGGAACTGTTGGCCTACCAGTACCTGCAGGTGCTGCCGGAGATGGCGCGCGGTGGAGCAAACAAGGTGTGGGTGGTGCCCAGTGATTTCGGCACCGCCCTGCAGGGCTTCACCAAACTGCTCGGCGCGCCCGGCGAGGACGGCGTCTTCCGCTACCAGCCGTCACCCGTCGACGATCATCCGAACCGGCACGAGGACGACACCGACGAAGTCGCCGACTGGTTCACCACCAAGACCGATCCGGCGATCGCCCAGGCGGTCGCCAAGGCCGAGGCGGACGCGCGCAAGCCGGTCGAGGGCGGGTTGCCGGCTCAGCTCGATCCCGGTCCGGCGTGAGCGCGCTGACGGCGCGGCCAACCTACGCGGCGCTGGCCGCATTCCTGGCGGGTGACGCGGTGGCGTCGGCGATCCCGGTGCCCTATGTCGCCAAGAACATGGATGCCATGCGGATTCCCGAGGAGGTCCGCTGGGCGGTCCCGGTGGCCAAAGCCGCCACCGCGCTGGGACTGGCATCGGTGTTCCGCTTCCCGGGCGTCGCCCGGCTCACCACTGCGTTGTTGACGTTGTATTTCGCCGGTGCGCTGGGCATCCACCTGCGCGTGCGCAACCGGATCGCCAACATTGTGCCCGCGGTGCTGCTGTTGATGGTGTTCGCCACGATGACGGTCCAGGGCCCGCACACCGCCGGGAGCGGGGTACGGGCCCTGGAGTCGTAGCGGCTCGGGTTTCTAGCCTTTGCGGGCGGCTGCGGTGTGCTCGTCGAGGGGGGTCGCCTTGTAGGCGTAGGCGGCCACGACCGCGCCGAGCACCTGGGCGATCAGATAGACCCAGAGGAACTTCCAGGCGAAGATCCCTGACAGCATCAGGCCGAAGGTGATGGCCGGGTTGAACGCGGCGCCGGAGATGGCGCCGACCGCCACCACGCCGACGGTCACCACGAATCCGATCGCCAGACCGTAGAAGCTGTTGCCGGCACTGTCTTTGCTGGTTGCGGTGTGCAAGACGACATAACACAGCGCGAAGGTGAACACCAATTCGGCCAAGAATGCGGGCCAGACGGCGCCGGTCAGGTCAAGTGTGCCGGAGGCGTACTTGTCGTGCCACAGCCCGAATCCCACCCCGAAGGCGGCGAGTGCGCCGACCAATTGGGCGACGATGTAGGGCCCCAGTTCGCCCAATGGCAGCGCACCCCGCAAATACGCGGCGATCGAAACCGCCGGGTTCAGGTGGCCGCCCGAGATGTGCCCACTGGCGTAGACCATCACCATCAGCACCGAGCCGATGCCCAGCGCGGTGGCGGCGACGCATTCGGTGCCGGACAAGACGATGCCGAGCACAGCGAACATGAAAACGAACGTGCCGATCATTTCGGCCAAATATTTGCGCACCGAGGCGTTCCGATCAGCCATTGATCCGGTCCCTTCACTCCGTCGAGCCCTTGTCCAATTTGTGTTGTGCTAGCACATGGCACTAAAGAAGACTGTAACGGCGAAGAGGCTTCACCTCGCTATTTGCACACCGTTATTCACCGAATTGTTGCTGGATTAATGAGGGCTTCGTGTTGTTTGCCGGTGCGCTACCGGTCCAGGCGCAATTCGACCAGCGGCAGTGCCGTATTGGGTGGGGTCACCGGTTCGCCCAGCGTCTGCTCGAGCACAGCGCTGAACTTCGCCCAGGCGCGGGGGTGGCGTTCGATGTAGTGGTCCAGTACCCGGTCGGCTTCGGCCTGGCCCAACACTCGGGCGGTGGCCGGTGCCGAGGCCCTGCTCCCGGCGTAAACCCGGACCCGAGGGTTGGCGTTGATATTACGAAACCATTGGGCTCGGTCACCGAAACCCGATGCCACCACATAGCGGTCGCCGGCGGCGTGGTCGATGACTTCCAGGACGACGCGGCGGCAGGCGCCCGTCTTGCGCCCGATGTGCTCGAGCATCAGCAGGCGTTGGCCGAGGAGGCCGCCAAGTCGCGCGCGGTACAGCCAGATCGGGGCGCGCATCAGCCGTCGGGATCGCAACAGGCGGCTGACTGTGTCGGCCAAGGACGGCATCTTCAGCAGGTTACCCGCGGCGCTGCCGGCGCGCCGGACCATGCGCCGCGCGGACGAACAAGGTCAGCAGCGACTTGCCGACAGACCCGGCGGCCGACGGACTGTCCACCGAAACCGTGACCTGCTCGCCGAACCGGCGGCGAAGTTCGCGCTGCAATCGGTCGTAGAGCGTTGATTCCGAGGCGGGGCAGCCGTGGCAGGCGCCCGACATCCGCACCCGCACCTGGTCACCGGTCACCTCGACCAGCTCGATCGCGCCACCATGCGAGGCGGCGACGTCGCCGATCGGCCCGTCAAGCAGGTCCTGGACCGCGCGCGTCAGGTCGCCGGCGCACTCGGCGGGGGTCACCTGCCAGCGGGCCGGCTCCCGCAGCGCCTCGTCGAGCGCGATACGGATCTCCTCACCGAGAGCCCGCCAGCTCTGCTGGACGCTGAGTCTGATCGCGATCTCCGACCCGGTCACCGTCAGCTCATCGATGACGCCGTCGTCCTGCAGCTCACCCAGCCGGCCGGGAGCCTGCAGGACCCGCCCGGCAGCGGGCAGCTGGTCGTGGTCGAGCACCCACCGCACTCGTTGCGGGTCATCGGTCGCCACCGCATGCATGGGGATCATGCGCCCAGCCCCGACGCGATCGACCGCGCGGCGAATGCCATCACCCACGCCAAGACGAACATATAGCCGAAAGCGAAGGCAGGCCATCGCCAGGAATTGGTCTCCCGGCGCATCACCGCGACGGTGGACATGCACTGCAACGCGAACATGAAATACACCATCAGCGCGATGACCGTCGGTGCGGTGAACACCTGCCGGCCGTTGTCGTCGGTCATCGACACCAGCGCCTGGCGTGGGGCGGCGGGGTTGGTCGCTGCCGATACCTGACCGAGCGTGGACACGAACACCTCCCGCGCCGACAGCGACCCGACCAGCGCAATGTTGGTGCGCCAGTCGAAGCCCAGGGGTGCGAAAACCGGCTCGATTGCCCTGCCGATGCCGGCGGCGTAGCTGTGGTCCAGCACATAGGCGGCGGCGTCCGGTTGTGGCAGCGCGGCCGTCTCGGAGCCACGGGTGGGCAGATTCATCAACACCCACAGCACCAGCGATGTGGCCAAGATGACGGTTCCGGCCTTGCGCAAGAAGATCTTCGCCGCATTCCACATCGCGATGAGAACGGCGCTGGGCGACGGAAACCGATACGGCGGCAGTTCCATGGTGAACGGCAGCAGGTCGCTGCGCAGAATCGTCGACTTGAACACCGCTGCGGCCAGCAGCGCGCAGGTGCCACCGCCCAGATACAGCAAAAACATCGTGACGCCCTGGGCGCTCAAGCCCCACCAACGCGTCTGCGGTTCCACCAGGAGCCCGACGAGCAGGGTGTAGACCGGCAGCCGCGCTGAGCACGTCATCAATGGGGCACTGATGATCGTGGCGATCCGATCACGCGAGGACGGCAGTGTGCGCGTCGCCATGATCCCGGGGATCGCGCAGGCGAACGAGGACAGCATCGCCACGAACGCGCGCCCTTCCAGTCCGGTTCTGGCCATGACGCGATCCATCAGGAACGCGGCACGGGACATGTAACCGACGTTCTCCAGCAGTGCGATCAGCATGAACAGCAACACGATCTGCGGAATGAACTGCAACACGGTGCCGACCCCGCCGATCACCCCATCGCCGAGCACGCCGCCAAGAATGGTTCCGCCGAGGTGACTGTTGACCTGCGATCCCAGCCAGTCGAGTCCCGCGGCGATCCGATCTTGCAGTGGGGCAGCGAGGGTGAAGATGACCTGGAAGAACGCGAACATGACCGCGAAGAAGATGACGATGCCCCACAGCGGATGCAGGACCAATCCGTCGATCCGGGCGGTCCGCTGATCCCGGTGCGGGGCAACATAGTCCGCGGCGCTCAGCACCGAGGTGCCCCAGGCGTCGAGCGCCTCGGCCTCCGGCGGCGGCAGTACCGCCGGCCGCGACCAGCTGTCACGAGAACCCAACAGTGCGCGCAGGCCCTCGATGCCCGCGCCGCGGTTGGCAATCACGGCGACGACCGGCACGCCGATCGCGGTCGTGAGGGCTTCTATGTCGACTCCGCCGTGGCGCGAACGCAATTCGTCGGTCATGGTGAGCACCAGCAGGGTGGGAAGGTCCAGGCGCAGCACTTGGCCCACCAAGGTGATCGAGCGGCGCAGCGTGGTGGCGTCGGCGACCAACACGATCGCGTCGGGGCGCCCGATCCCGTCGATTCCGCCGGCCAACACGTCGGCAACAACCTGTTCGTCCGGACTGATCGGGTCCAGGCTGTAGGTGCCGGGCAGGTCTTCGACCGCCACGTCGACACCACCGGCGGTCATCACTCCGACGCTGCGCCCTACCGTGACGCCCGGATAGTTGCCGGTCTTGGCGCGCAGCCCGGTCAGATGATTGAACAGACTGGTTTTGCCGGCGTTCGGGCTTCCGACCAGCGCGATCCGCTGGGCCGGCGTCACATCGACGGCAGCGGCAAGGTCATCGTGGCAGTGCGTCATGGCCGACCATCACAGACGCCGTCGATCTCGATCAGCTGGGCTTCCCGGCGGCGCAGACACAGTTCGGTGTCTTGCACGCGATAGATGGTGGGATCGCCCAGCGGTGCCCGGCGGACCACGTCGACGCGGGTGGACGGACGGAATCCGAGCTGGCGCAGTCGGTTTGCCACCGCCTGCGGGGCGTGCGGTGCGGCACCGGTGATGGTGGCCCGCTGGCCCGGCACCAAGTCGGCGAGCACGGCCGCCGATTCGGTTTCCTGCGACGATCGCCGGCGCCACCTGCGCATCAGATGCCCTAACGTTAGATCAGCTTACTGCCTGAAAGGTACGCCTGATTCACCGATCACGCGTGCGGCCCCGTCGCCGCGATCAGCCGATGGCCACCGGTTCAGCCGGGTCGCGCTCGTGGGTTTCCGGGCCGGCCCCGGGCTGGTGCGCGCGGTGGGAGCGCACCTCGTAGACCAGCAGTGCCACCCCGACCGCGGCGGTGCATGCCGAGACCGCGAACAGCAGCGGGCTCACCTCACCGGTCAGGGCGTCGCCGAGCACCACCACCGCGGCCGTGCCCGGCAGCAGACCGACCAGGGTGGCCACCGTGTAGGGCACCAGCCGCACTGCCGAGGCGCCGGCGGCGTAGTTGATCACCGAGAACGGGATCGCCGGAATCAACCGCAGTGAGATCACCGCCGGCCACCCACGCTGACGAAGGCGGGCGTCGAGCGAGTCGAGCCGCGGATGACGCACCACCCGGCTCACCTGCCAACCGAACACCCGCATCAGGACCAGCACACCCACGGCGCTCAGCGCACTGGCCACCACCGCCAGCAGAACGCCCAGCCACGGGCCGAACAGCAGACCGGCGGCCAGCGTGAACGCGGTCCGCGGGAAGGGGAACACCGTGACGACGGTGTGCGCCACCAGAAACGCCACCGGAAACCACGGGCCCAACGTCTGCGCCCAGTCCCGCAGCTGCACGGCCGAGGGAACGGGGACCAGCAGGGCCAGCGCGACCACGCTCAGGATGACCGCCGTGGTCAACGCCAGCCGCCGGAGCGCCACCTGGCGCGCGGTGGCGATGAATGCCGGCCAGGCAGCACGTAGTACTTGCCGGATTCGGCTGGCGGCGGGCATCACGGCACTCAAGAGTACGGGCCGGGGATGAACACTTCGCGTCACGCAGACGGAGTTTCTTCGCTCGGCACACCTCACCCGTGTCGGCCGATCGGCATCATTTAGCCTGGTTGACACATATCGGGTAGCGCTTCAACAGCTACTCGCGAGTAACCACAGGAGTCGCCGGTGTCCATCGACGTGTCCGCCGAACCCGCCGGCATGGAGCAGGCCCGAGCCCGCTGGCGTGCCGCCGTGGCCGGGGTGCTGGCCAAGAGCGCGCGCCGCGAGCCGGCCGATATCGACGCCGAGACCGGCGGTGAGCCCGAGCGGCTGCTGGACACCCCCGTCGAGGGGTTGGCGGGGCAGGGCGGGTTCGCTATCCGGCCGCTCTACACCGCGTTGGACGCGCTGCCGGAGCCTCCGTTGCCGGGCCAGTGGCCCTACGTGCGCGGTGCCGACGCCCGGCGTGATGTCAACACCGGCTGGAAGGTCGCTGAGGTCTTTCCCATCGGCGGGCAGGGATCGGCCGCCGACGCCAATGGCGCCGTACTGAGTGCCCTGACCGACGGAGTCAGTGCGCTGACCCTGCGGGTCGGAGACGCGGGCGTGCCGGCCGCGGAGCTGAGGCAAGTCTTCGACGACGTGTACCTGGACCTGGTTCCGGTGCTGCTCGACGGCGCGGGTGCCGGCGACTACACCACCGCCGCCGAGACCATGCTGGCGTTGGTCGACGCGCTCGACTCGGAAAACCGCGCCAACCTGTCGGTCGATCTGGGCGCCGACCCGCTGACCGCGCCGCTGGCGGACCGTCCGGCACCGTCGCTCGACGAGGTGATCGCGGTGGCGTCGCGGGCCGTCGGCCATCAGGGAGTGCGGGCCATCGCCGTCAACGGTCCGGCCCTGCACAACCTGGGCGCCGGTGCGTCAGGGGAGCTGGCGGCCGGACTCGCCGCGGCCGTGGCCTACCTGCGCCTGCTCACCGAGTCCGGCCTGTCGGTGGCCGACGCCGCCCGCCAGATCAGTTTCCGGATCGCCGCCGACGACGACCAATTCATCACGATCGCCAAGATCCGGGCAGCGCGCCAACTCTGGGCGCGGGTCACCGAGGTGGCCGGGGCACCAGCAGCCGGCGCCGCCGTCGTCCATGCCGAGACGTCCCTGGCGATGATGACGCAGCGTGACCCGTGGGTGAACATGCTGCGTACCACGCTGGCCGCCTTCGGCGCCGGTGTCGGTGGGGCGGACACCGTGCTGGTGTGGCCGTTCGACACGGTGATTCCGGGCGGGCAGCCCGGCACCTCGACAACGTTCTCGCGGCGGATCGCCCGCAACACCCAACTGCTGCTGCTGGAGGAGTCGCACCTGGGCCAGGTGCTGGACCCGGCCGGCGGCTCCTGGTTCGTCGAAGACCTCACCGAACAGTTGGCGCGGCAGGCCTGGCGCCAGTTCCAGGAGATCGAAGCACTCGGAGGATTCGAGGCCGCCCGCGAACACATCGGCGAGCGGATCGCCGAGGTTGCCGCCGCCCGGGCCGAGGACATCGCACATCGGCGCAGCGCGATCACCGGGGTCAACGAGTACCCGAACCTCGATGAGCCGCCGTTGCCGCCGTCCGCGACGCAGAATGCCCCGGCCGGAGTGCGGCGCTACGCGGCGCAGTTCGAGACGTTGCGTGACCGCTCCGACGCGTACCTGGCGCGCACCGGTGCCCGGCCGCAGGTGTTGCTGCTGCCGCTGGGGCCGATCGCTGAACACAACATTCGGACCACCTTCGCCGCCAACCTGCTGGCCTCCGGCGGCATCGCGGTCATCAATCCCGGCACACTGGACGCCGAGCAGGTGGCCGCCGCGGTCGCAGCGGCAGGCTCACCCGATGCGGTGGTGCTGTGCGGCGGCGATGCCCGCTACGGCGCCGAAGCGGCCGCGGTCATCGGGGCGGCTCGTACCGCCGGAGTCGACCGGGTCTACCTGGCGGGTCCGGCGAAGGCCTTGGCAGGCAACACGGACACCGATCCGAAGCCGGACGACTACCTGACCATGAAAATCGATGCGGTGCAGGCGCTGTCGGACTTACTGACCCGATTGGGGGCCTGAAAGCCATGACCACGAGCACCTCACACGGCACGGTCGGCAGCTTCGCCGACGTCGCGCTGCACGGTGAGCGCAGCGCTGAACCGGTAACCGAGAGCGCCGTCGCCGAGCACATCGCGGCCGCCGCGGCCGCGCACGGCTACACCCCCGAACAGCTCGAATGGCACACCCCGGAGGGAATCGCGGTCAAGCCGGTGTACACCGCCGCCGACCGTGCCGCCGCGGTGGCCGAGGGCTATCCGCTGGACAGCTTCCCCGGCGAGGCCCCATTCGTGCGTGGACCCTATCCGACGATGTACGTCAACCAGCCGTGGACGATTCGCCAGTACGCCGGTTTCTCGACCGCGGCGGACTCCAACGCGTTCTACCGCCGCAACCTCGCGGCCGGTCAGAAGGGTCTGTCGGTCGCGTTCGACCTGGCCACCCACCGCGGCTACGACTCCGACCACCCCCGGGTGCAGGGCGACGTCGGAATGGCCGGGGTGGCCATCGATTCCATTCTGGACATGCGGCAACTGTTCGACGGGATCGACCTGAGCGCGGTCAGTGTCTCGATGACCATGAACGGCGCTGTGCTGCCGATCCTGGCGCTGTACGTGGTGGCCGCCGAGGAGCAGGGGGTGCCGCCGGAGAAACTGGCCGGCACCATCCAGAACGACATCCTCAAAGAGTTCATGGTGCGCAACACCTACATCTATCCGCCGAAGCCGTCGATGCGGATCATCTCCGACATCTTCGGCTACACCAGCGCGAAGATGCCGAAGTTCAATTCGATCTCGATTTCGGGCTACCACATTCAAGAGGCCGGTGCCACAGCCGATCTGGAGTTGGCCTACACGCTGGCCGACGGGGTGGACTACATCAAGGCCGGCCTGGACGCCGGTCTGGACATCGATAAGTTCGCGCCCCGGCTGTCGTTCTTCTGGGGCATCGGGATGAACTTCTTCATGGAGGTCGCCAAGCTGCGCGCGGGCCGGCTGTTGTGGAGTGAGCTGGTCGCACGGTTCGACCCCAAGAGCGCGAAATCGCTGTCGTTGCGCACGCATTCGCAGACCTCGGGATGGTCGCTGACCGCCCAGGATGTCTTTAACAACGTCGCGCGCACCTGCGTGGAGGCGATGGCCGCCACCCAGGGCCACACCCAGTCGCTGCACACCAACGCCCTCGACGAGGCGCTGGCGCTGCCCACCGACTTCTCCGCCCGCATCGCCCGCAACACCCAGTTGCTGCTGCAGCAGGAGTCGGGCACCACCCGGCCGATCGACCCGTGGGGCGGCTCCTACTACGTGGAGTGGCTGACCCATCAGTTGGCGCAGCGGGCCCGGGCGCACATCGAGGAGGTCGAGGCGCACGGCGGCATGGCCCAGGCCATCAGCGAGGGCATCCCGAAACTGCGCATTGAGGAGGCCGCCGCTCGCACCCAGGCCCGCATCGACTCCGGGCGTCAGCCGCTGATCGGCGTCAACAAGTACCAGGTCGCCGAAGACCAGGAGATCGAGGTCCTCAAGGTCGAGAACAGCCGGGTGCGCGCCGAACAGCTGGCCAAGCTCGACCAGTTGCGCGCCGAGCGCGACGAGGCGGCCTGCCAGGCCGCGCTGGCCGAGCTGACCCGGGCGGCCGGCGCCAATGGACCGGCTGGGGAGGACGGGCTCGGTAACAACCTGATGGCGCTGGCCATCGACGCCGCCCGGGCCAAGGCCACCCTCGGGGAGATCTCCGACGCGCTGGAGAAGGTCTACGGTCGCCATCAGGCCGAGATCCGTACCATCTCCGGCGTCTACCGTGACGAAGTCGGGAAAGGCAGCAATATCGCTCGCGCAACCGCTCTGGTGGAGAAGTTCGCCGAGGCCGACGGCCGCCGGCCCCGCATCCTGGTCGCCAAGATGGGCCAGGACGGGCACGACCGCGGCCAGAAGGTGATCGCCACCGCGTTCGCCGACATCGGCTTCGACGTCGACGTCGGCGCCCTGTTCTCCACCCCCGACGAGGTGGCGCGTCAGGCTGCCGACAACGATGTGCACGTGGTCGGGGTGTCCTCGCTGGCCGCCGGCCACCTGACGTTGGTGCCGGCACTGCGTGACGCGCTGGCGCAGGTGGGTCGGCCCGACATCACGATCGTGGTCGGGGGAGTCATCCCGCCTGGCGACTTCGACGAGCTCTATGCCGCCGGGGCGACCGCGATCTTCCCGCCTGGCACGGTGATCGCCGATGCTGCGGTGGACCTGCTGAAGACCCTCGCGTCTCAGCGGGGCTACCAGCTCGCTGACCAAGAAGAACCGGCGGCAGACCAGAAATAGATGGCCGACAACCTGTCTGACACCGTTGCCGAGTTGGCGGCGGCGGTGCGCTCCGGCGACCGCTCGGTGCTGCCCCGGGCCATCACCCTGGTCGAGTCCACCCGCGCCGACCATCGTCAGCAGGCGCAGGAACTGCTGTTGGCGCTGTTGCCGGACGCCGGCGGGGCTCGGCGGGTGGGCATCACCGGCGTTCCCGGTGTGGGCAAGTCGACCACCATCGAGGCCCTCGGAATGCACCTCATCGAGCAAGGCCATCGGGTCGCAGTGCTGGCGGTCGACCCGTCCTCGACGCGCACCGGTGGTTCGATCCTGGGGGACAAGACCCGGATGCAGCGGTTGGGGACGCACGAACGCGCCTACATCCGGCCCTCGCCCACGTCGGGCACCCTGGGCGGGGTCGCCAAGGCCACCCGCGAGACAGTGGTACTGCTGGAGGCCGCCGGCTTCGATGTGATCCTGATCGAGACCGTCGGCGTCGGCCAGTCCGAGGTCACGGTCGCAGGCATGGTCGACACCTTCGTCTTCTTGACACTGGCGCGCACCGGCGACCAGTTGCAGGGCATCAAGAAGGGTGTGCTGGAACTGGCCGACATCGTGGTGGTCAACAAGGCCGACGGCCACCACCTCGCCGAGGCGCGCCTGGCCGCGCGGGAATTGTCGACCGCGATCCGACTCATCTACCCCCGCGAAACACTCTGGCGACCACCGGTTTTGACGATGAGTGCCATCGAGGGCACCGGGCTGTCGGAATTCTGGGACACCGTGGAGCGGCATCGGCAGACGCTGATCGATGCCGGCGAGTTCGATGCCCGGCGACGGGCACAACAGGTGGACTGGACCCGCCAGCTGGTGCGCGACGCCGTGCTCGAACGCGCCCTGTCGGACCCGGCGGTGCGGGAAGTGCGCACCGAGGTGGAACAGCAGGTACTGCGCGGGGAACTGACTCCTGCGCTGGCCGCCCAGCGAATCCTTGGGGCCATCTGGAATTAGTGGCACGCGCGTGCGGTAATCCGACTTATGTCTGCCGGTCGGCGCGGTAGATTCCCAAGCATGACGCAGCATCTCAACGTTCGCCGGTCAGGGCTTCCGGCGAACGTGCACGGCGCGGCCGACCCCAACTTCGCCTGTGCTGTGCGCGCCTTCGCCGCGATGTTCCCGGGCCGCCGCTACGGCGGCGGGGCGCTGGCGATCTACCTCGATGGTGAGCCCGTGGTGGACGTGTGGACCGGGTGGTCGGACCGGGCAGGACGGGTGCCGTGGTCGGCCGACACCGGAGCCATGGTTTTCTCGGCGACCAAAGGAGCGGCCTCGACGGTCATCCATCGGCTCGTCGACCGGGGCCTGCTCGACTACGACGTGCCGGTGGCGCAGTACTGGCCGGAATTCGGAGCGAACGGCAAAGCCGCGATCACCGTCCGCGAGCTGTTGGGACACCGGGCAGGGCTGACCCACCTCAACGGCGCCAGCAGGTCCGACCTGCTGGACCACATGACGATGGAAGCCCGGATGGCCGCCGCGGCGCCGGGACCCGAGCGCGGCAAACCCGCCTATCACGCGCTGACCTACGGCTGGCTGGTGTCCGGGCTGGCCCGGGCCGTCACCGGCGTCGGCATGCGTGCGCTGTTCCGCACGGAGCTGGCCGAGCCGTTGGGTGTCGACGGACTGCACTTGGGCCGGCCTCCCGCCGACGCTCCCACCGTCGCCGCGGAGATCATCATGCCCCAGCGCAGCCGGCGGAACGCGGTAGTGGACCTGCTGGCGCCCAGGGCTGCCGCGGCGCTGCGGTACGGCGGACTCGGTGCCTTCTACTTCCCGGGGGTGATGGACACCGTCCGCGGCGGCATCCCGTTCCTGGACACCGAGGCCGCTGCTCTCAACGGGGTGGCCACCGCCCGTGGGCTGGCCCGCCTCTACGGCGCACTGGCCAACGGCGGACAGCTCAACGGCACCCAGCTTCTGTCGCGCCGGATCGTGGCGGGCCTGACCGGTCCGCACAGCATCGAGATGGACCGCACCATCGGGGTTCCGTTGGCCTTCCACCTGGGTTATCACGCAATCCCGTTCGGGCCGGTGCTGCCGGGATTTGGCCATGTCGGCCTGGGTGGTTCCCTGGGCTGGGCGGATCCGGCCTCCGGGCTGGCGATCGGCTTCGTGCACAACCGGCTGCTGACCCCATTCGTGGCGGTCGATCACGCCGGATTCGTCGGAACGGCCGCCCTGATCCGCCGGGGAGTGGCCCGAGGACGCCGGCGCGGCTACACCCCGATCCCGCAGCTGGGGGAGCCGTTCGCCGCGCTGGATGCCGCCACCGGCTAGTGATCTTCTGCTTCCCGCTGCGCCGCTGTGCTGATGGCGGCGACCCGCTTCACCCGGCTCCGCCGGGTTCGCGATCGCCGCTAAGGTTGCCGGGTGACTGACCGTACGCCGAAGCTCTACATCTTCCCGCATGCCGGCGGATCGCCGCAGTACTACGTTCCGTTCTCCAAGACCTTCACCACCGACGTCAAGCGCATCGGGGTCCAGTACCCGGGCAAGGGCGGAACCCACGACCTCGGCGCCTTCACCAGCATCGAAGAACTCGCCGACCAGGTCTGCAAGACAGTCGCGCCGCCGAGCCCGGCAGACGGGCCGGTCGCCTTCTTCGGTCACAGCATGGGTGCGCTGTTGGCCTTCGAGGTGGCACGCCGATTCGAGGCGGACGGACATCGGATTGCCGCACTATTCGTGTCGGCGGCAGGTGCGCCGGGTCGAGCCGGCTACGACAACATCCCCGAGTCCGATCGCGGCCTGCTGGACGCCGTCAGCACCATGACCGGAGTCAACCCCGAATTCCTGGAGAACGAGGAGTTCGCGGCCAAGATTCTGCCGACTCTTCGTGGCCTGAAGGCCATCGCGAACTATGACTGCCCGCCCGAGGCGCGTGTGTCGTGCCCCATATTTGCGTTCCATGGTGACGAAGATGACGTCGCCACCGATGAAAAGGTGGGGCCTTGGGCGGAGCGTACCACCGCCGAATTCAGCGCAAGGGTGTTCACCGCTCCCGGCCACCACTTCTACCTCACCGAACACCTCCCGGAACTGGTCGGCGATATCGAAAAGAAGATCGCGCAGTACTGCCAGAGATGACGTGCCCGGCCCGGTCCGGAATATGAATCGGCACTTGGTGCCGAAGTTACTCGTGATGCGCGCCAATGACTTCTCCGCTACTATGGCGGACCTGCTGCGTTTGCGCTGTACGCGGGCCATAAATTGCCTGTCAGCAGCGCGTCCGTGGTAGCCTCCGCGGGAGGGAAACACCTGGGATGTCGGGGTCCAAGGAGTTTTAGCGCAGGTTCCAAACATCCAGAAGGGGTACCCCGTGTCGTTGGTCGAATCATCCGCACCGGCCGTGTCGGCCGGGCGATCTCGGCGCTCGCAGCACCCCGCCCCCGTCTTTACCCGGCACGGCGAGCAACCGACGTGCGCTGAGGCTGACGTATTCAGCTGAGCAACTCAGCTAGGGATGCCCGCTAGACCTGATCGCGCGGGGTAACCCATCCCAAATGTCGCTAATCCAATTGCATACCTCCGCTGTGCAGGGACCTTGCGCAGCGAAGCCGTCAGCTCGGACAGCAATCGCAACGACTCTCGACGGAGCCGAAATACTCAGCAGGTGAGGTCCACGGACTTGACAGCACAAGGAGAAGACAACGCAATGTCGGTAACCGAAACGCACATCCCGACCCTGTTGGCGAACCTGGAACGGGACAAGCCGGACGCGCCTGCGTACACGTTCATCGACTACGACGTCGACCCCGCCGGCTACCGCGAGACCGTGACCTGGTCGCAACTGCGCAACCGCGTGCGGGTCGTGGCGGCAGAACTGGCAACCTGCGCCTCTCCGGGGGATCGAGTGGCGATCCTGGCCCCGCAGAGCCTGGAGTACGTCGTCGGGTTCTACGGTGCGCTGGAGGCGGGCCTGATCGCCGTTCCGCTGCCGGTGCCGATGTTCGGCGTGCACGACGAGCGCGTGTCGGCGGCGCTGCGCGACAGCGCTCCGGCCGCGATCCTGACGACGACGTCGGCGGTCGGTGACATCGCCAGCTCGATCAAGGGGCTGGGCGGCAAGTCGCCGGTGGTCATCGAGGTCGATGCCCTGGATCTGGACTCCGAGCCGGTGACGACACCCGGCGCGACCGCGCAGACCAAGATCGCCTTCCTGCAGTACACGTCCGGCTCGACCCGGACCCCGGCCGGCGTCATGGTCACGCACACCAACGCCGTCTCGAACATGTGGCAGATGGCCTCGGACACGTTCGCGCTGACCGGTGGGGTGCCACCGTCAGAGCTCAACATCGTGTCGTGGATGCCCTTCTACCACGACCTGGGCCTGCTCGGCACCGTCATCTACCCCATGGTCCTGGGTGTGCACACCGTGCACATGAGCCCGATGGCGTTTCTGGCGAAGCCTTCCCGATGGATGCAAGAACTCGCCAAAGCTCCCATCGGCTTCACCGGTGGGCCGAACTTCGCCTACGAGCTGGCCGTGCGGCGCACCTCCGATGAGGACATGGCCGGGCTCACCCTGGGCAACGTGCACACCTACTGCTTCGGTGCGGAGCGCATCCATGCCGCGACACTGCGACGTTTCGTCGACCGATTCGCCAAGTTCGACCTGAACCCGGCCGCCCTACGGCCCGGCTACGGGCTCGCCGAGGCCAGCGTCTACTTGACGTCGAATGTCCCCGGCAACCCGCCGCCGACCGCGCGGTTCGACTACACCAAGCTGGCCGCCGGTACGGCCGAGCCCAGTGGTGCCGAGGGTGGCGTCGAGCTGGTTAGCTGCGGTGTCCCACGGGCCTGCACGCTGCGTATCGTGGACCCGGAAACCCAGACCGAAAACCCGGAAGGCAAAGTCGGGGAGATCTGGACGCACGGCCCCAACGTCGCGGCGGGCTACTGGCACAACCAGCAGGCCACCGAGTCCACCTTCGGCGGCAAGCTGGTCGACCCGACGCCGGGGACGCCGCAGGGGCCCTGGCTCATGACCGGCGACCTCGGTGTGATCTCCGGCGGAGAGCTCTACATCGTCGGCCGGATCAAGGATCTGCTGATCGTCGACGGGCGTAACCACTACCCGGACGACATCGAGGCAACCGTTCAGGAAATCACCGGTGGGCGTGTCGCTGCGGTCTCGATCCCCAATAGTCAGTCTGAGCAGCTTGTTACGATTGTGGAGTTCAAGAACAAGGGGGGTTCCGATGCGGAGATCCTGGACAGGCTGACCGAGGTGCGTCGCAAAGTGACGGCCGCGCTGTCCAAGGCACACGGACTGGTGAGCGGTGACTTGGTCCTCGTGTCGCCGGGTGCTATCCCGATCACGACCAGTGGCAAGATTCGCCGTTCCAGCTGTGTGGAGATCTACCAGCGTGATGGGTTCGACCGACTGGATGCTACCGCTCGGTCTGTGTGACTGATGACGAGCTGCTCGCGCGGCTCTCGGGGAGGTTGAGTTGAGCGAGAAGAGTGCTGCGCCGGTCGGGGGGCCGGATCGTCGGGCGATTGTTGCTGAGGCGCTGCGCAAGATTGATGATTTGACGGCGCGGTTGGCGGTTGCTGAGGCGGGTGATACTGAGCCGATTGCGGTGGTGGGTGTGGGGTGTCGTCTGCCTGGTGGGGTGGATGGTCCGGCTGCGTTGTGGCGGTTGTTGTGTGATGAGGGTTCGGGG
>NZ_LT546166.1:2704561-2762532 GCF_900078685.2 Mycolicibacter icosiumassiliensis
TCTGTGTGACTGATGACGAGCTGCTCGCGCGGCTCTCGGTGAGGTTGAGTTGAGCGAGAAGAGTGCTGCGCCGGCCGTGGGGCCGGATCGTCGGGCGATTGTTGCTGAGGCGCTGCGCAAGATTGATGATTTGACGGCGCGGTTGGCGGTTGCTGAGGCGGGTGATACTGAGCCGATTGCGGTGGTGGGTGTGGGGTGTCGTCTGCCTGGTGGGGTGGATGGTCCGGCTGCGTTGTGGCGGTTGTTGTGTGATGAGGGTTCGGGGATTGTTCGGGTTCCGGCGGATCGTTGGGATGCCGTTGGGTTGTTTTCGTCGGATCATTCGGTGCCGGGGACGATTTGTTCTCGTGAGGGCGGGTTTTTGACGTCGTGGCAGCCGGCGGAGTTTGATGCGGAGTTCTTTGGTATTTCGCCGCGTGAGGCTGATGCGATGGATCCTCAGCAGCGGTTGTTGATGGAGGTGGCCTGGGAGGCGTTGGAGCATGCCGGGATCACTAAGGAGGCGATCCGGGGTACGCAGACCGGTGTGTTCGTGGGGATGACGACCAACGACTATGCGTTGGCTGCTGCGGAACAGTTCGGTCCGCGCGATAATGATCCCTATCTTTCGTTCGGTAATGCGCCGAATTTTGCGGCGGGGCGGTTGTCGTATTTTTTGGGTGTGCATGGTCCGGCGATGATGTTGGATACGGCGTGTTCGTCGTCGTTGGTGTCGATTCATTTGGCGTGTGCGAGTTTGCGGCGTCGGGAGTCGGATCAGGCGTTGGCGGCTGGGGTGAATTTGATGTTGACCCCGCAGAACAGTATTGCGACGTCGCGGTGGGGGATGTTGGCGCCGGATGGGCAGTGCAAGACGTTTGATGCCGCGGCTGATGGTTATGTGCGGTCTGAGGGTGCTGGGGTGGTGGTGCTTAAGCGGCTTTCGGATGCGCAGCGTGATGGTGACCGGGTGTTGGCGGTGGTGCGTGGTTCGGCGGTGAATCAGGATGGGCCGTCGTCGGGTCAGACGGTGCCGTCGGGTCCGGCGCAGCAGAAGGTGGTGCGGGCGGCGTTGGCGTCGGCGCGGTTGGGGCCGGGCGATATTGATTATGTCGAGGCGCATGGTACGGGGACGGCGTTGGGGGATCCGATTGAGTTGGATGCTTTGGCGGCGGTGTTTGGTGAGCGGGGGTCTTCGGCGCCGTTGGTGTTGGGGTCGGTGAAGACTAATTTGGGGCATTTGGAGTCTGCTTCGGGTGTTGCGGGGTTCATTAAGACGGTGTTGTCGGTGCAGCGGGGGTTTATTCCGCGGCATGTGAATTTTTCGGAGTTGACGCCGAATGCGGGTGTGGGGGCGTCGAAGTTTGTGGTTGCTGGTGCGGCGATGGCGTGGCCGGTGGTGTCGCGTCCGCGTCGGGCGGGGGTGTCTTCGTTTGGGGTGTCGGGCACTAATGCGCATGTGATTGTGGAGCAGGCTCCCGAGGGTGAGGTGGCTTCGGGGGCTGTTGCGGTGCCGGTGAGTACGTTGGTGGTGTCGGGCAAGTCGCCGGCGCGTATCGCGGCCACTGCCGGGGTGCTTGCGCAGTGGATGGCCACCGACGGCGCCGACATCGCGCTACCGGACATCGCCCACGCGCTCAACCATCACCGCACTCGTCATCAGAAATTCGCCACCATCGCCGCCCGCGATCACGAGCAGGCCATTGCGGGGCTTGCTGGGCTGGCCGCCGGTGAATCCGCACCGGGCGTGGTGGAACCCGCCGCGGCGCTGCCCGGCCCCGGGACTGTGTTTGTGTTTTCGGGTCAGGGTTCGCATTGGGTGGGGATGGGTCGTCGGTTGTTGGCCGATGAGCCGGTGTTTGCTGCGGCTGTTGATGAGTTGGAGCCGGTTTTTGTTGCGCAGGTGGGTTTTTCGCTGCGTGAGGTGATTGCTGCGGGCGTGCAGATTTCTGGTGATGCGCAGGTGCAGCCGGTGATCATGGGGTTGCAGTTGGCGTTGGCTGCGTTGTGGCGTTCTTATGGGGTTGTTCCGGATGCGGTGATTGGGCATTCGATGGGGGAGGTGTCTGCGGCGGTGGTGGCCGGGGCGCTGACGCCGGAGCAGGGTTTGAGGGTGATCGGGGTGCGGTCGGCGTTGATGTCGCGGCAGGCCGGTCAGGGTGCGGTGGCGTTGTTGGAGTTGGATGCCGCTGCGGCGGTGGAGTTGTTGGCGGGTTATCCCGGTGTTGAGGTGGCGGGGTATTTGTCGCCGCGGCAGACGGTGGTGGCGGGTGCGCCGGCGGATGTGGATGCGGTGATCGCTGCGGTGGCTGCTTCCGAGCGGTTTGCGCGGCGGGTGAATATGGAGGTGGCCTCCCATACCGCGTTCATGGATCCGATCCTGGATGAACTGCGCGCCGAGTTGGCCGACATCACCCCCCAAACGCCGCAGATCCCCTTCATTTCCACGGCGGTGGATCCCGCGAGGCCCACGCCGCGATTGGACGCGGACTACTGGGTGGCCAATGTGCGCAAGCCCGCGTTGGTCAGCCAGGCCGTGACCGTGGCGGCCGCGGACCACGACACCTTCATCGAGATCAGCCCGCACCCGCTGTTGACCCACTCGATCATCGAGACGGCCGAAGCCGTCGTCGCCGAACCGGTGACGGTGGCCTCGACCCTGCGCAGGGGCGACGACGAGACCCTGAGCTTCCATGTTCAGCTCACCGAACTCGGCCGGCACCACAGTGGCACCGCCGCCAGGGTCGGCGGATTCGCCGAATTGCCCAGCACCCCCTGGCAGCACAGCCGGCATTGGCTCTACCCGCCCGGACCGGCCGGCCAGGCACCGGACCTGCATCCGCTACTCGGCGTACACGTCGAGATGCTGACCGGCGGCCACCTGTGGCAGAACGACCTTCGTGCCGAGGCCATGCCGTGGCTGGCCGAGCAACCGGTGCACGGACAGGCCGTTGCGTCCGCGGCGGCACTGATCGAGATGGCGGTGGCAGCAGGCAGCCAGGCCCTCGGTATACCCGCCGAGTCGATCGCGGTGACCAGCCTGAAGATCGAACAGCCGCTGCTGCTCGACACCGGGATGCAGGTCACCACCCAGCTCAGCGGGGCCGATGGCCAAACCCGGGTCGAGATCCACGCCCGCCAGGGCGACGAAGCCTGGACCCGGCACGCGGTCGCCGACATCGCAGCCGCGCCGGCGGATCGGGCGGCCGACGTGGGTGCCGAGCACAGTGTGCTCACCCTGCCCGACGATGTGGCCACCCACCCGGCGTACCGCCTGCACCCGGCCTTGCTCGATGCCGGGCTGCGGCAGCTGGCGGCGGCCATCGGAGTCGATAACGCGGAGCACGGCGGTTACGTGCCGGCGGCGGTGGCCGCGGTGCGGGTGTTCGCACCTGCCGGACGCCAGGTGCGTTGCCACACCGAGGTGAGCAGGCACGAAGACACGGTGGCCGTTGGCCGGGTCGTCCTGACCGACGACTCGGGCGCCGCCGTCGCCGAACTCACCGGTGTCGAGCTGCGCCCGCTCGATCCCCGCTCGCTGCGGGTGCCGCTGGACCAGAAACTCTTCGCCACCGAGTGGACACCGACGGAGCCGGTCAAGACGACGGACGGTACCGGTGGGGCCGCCGGCAGCTGGCTGCTGCTCTGCGAGCCCGGCGCCGACACCGAGGGCTTGGCCGCGCAGTTCGCCGCGCGGTTGGCCGCCCCGAGCCGCAAGGTGCTCACCGGGCCATTCGCCGATGACCCCGCTCTGATCGACGCGGTGGGGCAGGCCGCCGCCGACCCCGCGCATCCGCCGGCCGGCATCGTCGTCTTCCTGGACCGGCGCGGGTTCGACGGGTCCGACCCGGACGGCGCACTGGCTCGCGCTCGCGAGCTCATCTGGACGGCTTCCTCGACGGCCCGCGCGGCGGTCGAGGGCTGGCCGGCTGCGGCCGGAGACAATAAGCCGCGGTTGTGGCTGGTCAGCCGTGGTGGGCTGGCCTTCGGCAGCGAGGTACCCGGCGACCCCGCTATCGGCGCACTCAAAGGTGTGGTCCGTACCTGGCGGTTCCCCGGCGAACTCGCCCGGGTCCTCGCCGACGAGCCCGACCTGGGCGCCACCCTGGTCGATCTGGACGCCTCGGCGGACACCGCAGCCCTGGCCGACGCCTTGCTGGCCGAACTGGGCGCCCCGCTGCGCGACGACGTGATCGCCTGGCGCGGCGGACAGCGCTACACCGAACGCCTCACCCGGGCCACGCTCGGCGGTGCCGCCGAAACGGTCCAGGCGTCGCACGCCGAGGTCCGCGCGGACGGCTCCTACCTGCTCACCGGCGGTCTGGGCGGTCTGGGCATCGTGGTGGCCCGCTGGCTGGTGGCCCGCGGCGCCGGACGCATCGTGCTCAACGGCCGCAGCGAGCCCGCCGACCAGCAGCGCGCTGTCCTCGACGAACTGGCCGCCGCCACCGAAGTGGTCTTTGTGGCCGGCGACATCAGCGCGCCGGGAGTGGCCGAGCGTCTGGTGGCCGCCGCGCAGGAGACCGGCAAGCCGCTGCGCGGGGTCGTGCACGCCGCCGGTGTGCTGGGCGACGGTCTGGTGACGGCCGTGACTCGCGAGAGCCTGGAGAGCGTCTGGTCGGCCAAGGCTGTCGGCGCCGCGCGGCTGCATGCGGCCACCGCAGCCGCCCAGCTCGACTGGTGGGTGGGCTTCTCCTCGATGGCCGCGCTGCTGGGCCTGCCCGGCCAGCTCGGATACGCCACCTCCAATGCCTGGTTGGACGCGCTGATGGCGTGGCGGCACGCCTCGGGCCTGCCCGCGACCGCCATCAACTGGGGTCAGTGGTCGGATGTGGGTCTGGGCCGGTCGATGACGCTCAGCGTCCTCGACCCAATCAGCCCCGATGAAGGCGTCGAGGCGCTGGACGCCGTGCTGGGTGCCGACTCCGGCCTGATCGGGGCTCGGATTGGGGTGGGACGGCTGCGTATCGACCGTGCGGTCGCCACCTCGCCGGAATTCCGGGATCTGACCTTCTTCGAGGATCTGGTGAGCGAGGCCTCTGAAGCCGGAGTGGCGGTCGATGCCGCTGCGCCCGATATGGAGGTGGCCTCCCATACCGCGTTCATGGATCCGATCCTGGATGAACTGCGCGCCGAGTTGGCCGACATCACCCCCCAAATGCCGCAGATCCCGTTCCTGTCCACCGTGGTCGATCCGCTCGGGCCCACCCCGGTGCTCGACGCCGGCTACTGGGCGGACAACGTGCGCCAACCTGCCCGGGTGAACCAGGCGGTGGCCGCCGCAGGGGACAAGTACGGCACGTTCATCGAGATCAGCCCGCACCCGATCTTGACCCACACCATCGACGAGATCCTGGACGCGGTGCCGCACTGCAGCGTCGCCACGCTGGTTCGCGACGGCGATGACACCGTCGTCTTCCATCAGCATCTCAACAGCGCGCACCCGGTGAGCCCTCGCGAACTGCCGCACCCGTCGGGGACCCACCCGGTGCTGCCGACCACGCCGTGGCGACACACCCACCACTGGCTTGTAGCCGAAAGTTCCATCACTGCAGCAGAATCCGCGCCGCGTCCGGGACTTCTGCTGGGTACCCACATCAAGATCGGCAGCACGCCGACCGTCCACCTGTGGCAAGCCCGGCTGTCGCCGGAGACCAAGCCCTACCCCGGCAGTCACCGCAACAACGGGGTGGAGCTGGTCCCGGCATCGGTGCTGCTGCAAACCCTGTCGGACGCCGCGTTCGAGGTCAGCGGACACTCGGCGGTCAACGAGATCCGGTTCGAGCACCCGATCATCGTCGACCGGCCGCGGACCATCCAGGTGGTCGCCGACGGTGAATCGGTGACGGTGTCATCGAAGGCGGTTTCCGACGACCCCGCGGCTCGCTGGGTCAAACACCTCAGCGCCCGCATCGCGCCGCGCGACGAATCCTCCTGGCCCGCTGCTGATTCGGCACTCACCAATGGCCACGGCGGAACCTTCTTCGACGACGACGCGGTGACCGAGCTGTGGCTCACCTGGGGCAGTGAGGGACGCCCGTTCGAGTGGTCGCTGACCTCCGGTCGGGCCACCGCGACGGAATTGCGTGCCGACGTCACATCCGCGCAGTCCGGCACGGCCGCGCTGCTCGACGCCGCGCTGCACGTTGCCCGCCTGGTCGACGATGCCAACTCCGAGCTCATGGTGCCCGCGTCGGTCGACGATGTCCGTTTCGGCGACGCGCCCGCCGACGGCCGGGCCGGAGTCACTGTGCAGCGGCGCGACGGCGGCGAGGGCGAACTCATCGTCGACATCGCCGTGACCACAGCCGACGGCGCCCGGTGTGTCGACATCCGCGGGCTGCGCTACACGGCGCTGAACTCGGCCACCTCGGCCGACGACCCGAGCTCGATCGCCCACGCGATCGACTGGCAGCCCTGGGATGCCGAACCGCAAACCCCGAGCCAGCCGGGATCTTTGACGGTGATCGGTGGCGGTGCCGCCGCCGAGCGTCTGCGCGACGGATTGACCGCGGTCGGTCACCACACTGTCGGGATCACCGACGCCCAGAACGTCGTCTACGTCGCCGACCCGGGCCCAGCAGACGAATCCGACCTGGATTGCGCGGCCCGGCTGGCCGGCGAGGTGGCCGAGCTGGTGGCCACACTGGCCGACCGGGACGCTCACCCGCCGGCCCTGTGGATCATCACTCATGGAGTGCACGAGGCCGCCTCTGCCGCTGCGGTGCGCCAAAGCTGCCTGTGGGGTCTGGCGGGCGTGATCCGGGCAGAGCAACCGCAGCTGTGCGGTGGGCTGGTGGACCTGCCCAGCGGTGACACCGTCGATGTTGCCGCGTCCGCTGCGGCGCTGTCGGGCATCCTGCGCACGCCGGCCAAGGCCATCCTGGTGTGGCGTGACGGCCAGTTCCTGACGCCGGCGTTCACTCCGATCGCCGGTCCGCCGCAGCGTGAGCCGATGGTGTGCCAGCCCGACGGCGCCTACCTCATCACCGGCGGTATGGGTGCGCTCGGCCTGCTGATGGCCGGATGGCTGGCCGACCGCGGTGCCCGGCGCCTGATCTTGGCGGGCCGCAGCGCCCTGCCGCCCCGGCGCGACTGGGACTCCGAGGAGATCGAGGAGGGCGTGCGGCACAAGATTGCCGCCATCCGGGCGTTGGAGCGGCGCGGTGTCACCGTAGATGTGGCCGGCCTCGACGTCGGCTCCCGGGCCGCGGTGGCTGACCTGTTGGCCCGCCGCGACGCCGCCGGCGCCCCGCCGATCCGCGGCATCATCCATGCTGCCGGTATCACCGAGGGCCAACTGCTCACCGAGGTCGAGACCGAGCGGCTTCGCGACACGATGTGGCCCAAGGTCGCGGGTGCGCAGGTGCTCAATGAGCTCTTCCCACCGGGAAGCCTGGACTTCTTCTTCATGACCGCAGCCGCCGGGGCAGTGTTCGGGGTTCCTGGTCAGGGTGCCTACGCGAGCGCCAACGCCTACCTGGACGGCTTGGCTCGGGCCCGCCACCAGCTGGGCTGCCACAGCGTCAGCCTGGACTGGGTGGCGTGGAAGGGCGTGGGCTTCGGGGTCGAGGCACACGTCGTGCTGCACGAACTCGAGCGGATGGGCTCACGGCCCATCACCCCAGCGGAAGCCTTCGCCGCCTGGGACCACGTGGAGCACTACGACGTCGCGCAGGCCGTGATGGTGCCGCTGCCGTCGGAGGGGGAGCCGGGTACCGCCGGCACCGGTGTTGCCGGACCGGTCCGCGACTGGGCGCAGCTGCCCGCCGATGAGATACTGAGCGAGCTGGAAGTCGGGTTGCGCAGCATTCTGGCGCGCGAGCTTCGCATGTCGGAGGCTGAGCTTCAGCTGGACCGGCCGTTCGCCGAACTCGGTCTGAACTCCGTGATGGCGATGTCGGTCCGCCGCGACATCGAAGCGCTGGTCGGCATGGAGCTGTCGGCCACCATGCTGTGGAATCACCCGACGACTGCGGCACTGGCGGCGCACCTGACCGGCAAGCTGCTGCCGCAGGAAGATGTCGGCGGCGGCGCGGAAGCCACCGGAGGTGAGCTGCCCGAGTCGGCCGACAGTGTTTTGAATGAGCTGTTCGACAGCGTGGAATCGGCTCCGGCCGGATGGGACGGGATCTAGTGGGAATTGAGTTCCCCGCATGACCGCAGCATTTGACGAAGAATCACTGCGCCACTGGCTGGCCGACTATCTGGTCACCAACATCGGTTGCAGCCTCGAGGACATCGATTTCAACGCGTCGCTCAACGATCTGGGCGTCGGTTCCCGCGATGCCGTAGTGCTCTGCGGGGAGCTGTCCGAACTGCTCGGCCGCAAGGTCTCACCGGTGGAACTCTGGCAGCACCCGTCGGTCACGGAATTGGCCCGGTTCCTCATCGAGCCCGAATCCGCCGACGAAGAGTTAGCACCCGAGCCCGGTCGATTTGGCACCGACGAGCCCATCGCGGTGATCGGTCTGGGTTGCCGGTTCCCCGGTGACATCAACTCACCGGACGCGCTGTGGCAGTTCCTGCTCGACGGCGGCAACGCGGTGACAGAAGTGCCTGCCGATCGCTGGGAGCCGTTCGACGACGGGTCAGCCGAGACCGGCAACGCGATCGCCCGGACCACCCGCTGGGGCTCATTTCTGCGCGATATCGCCGCATTCGACGCCGAGTTCTTCGACATCTCCAGCCGCGAAGCGGTCAAGATGGACCCGCAGCAACGGCTCTTGCTCGAAGTGGCGTGGGAAGCCTTGGAGCACGCGGGAATTCCGGCGACATCGTTGCGGCGATCGCAGACCGGTGTGTACGTCGGGGCCAGCATCACCGAGTACGGCTGCCATGCGTCCTCCGACCTGCAAAGCGTCGACGCCTGGAGCAACGCCGGTGGCGCACTGAGCATCATCGCCAACCGGCTGTCGTATTTCCTGGACCTGCGCGGGCCGTCGGTGACGGTGGACACCGCGTGCTCGTCTTCGCTGGTCGCCCTGCACCTGGCGTGCCGGAGTCTGCGGACCGGGGAATGCGAGACCGCCATCGCCGGCGGCGTGAACCTGCTGATGTCACCCGCGGTGTTCCGCGGGTTCGACCAGAGCGGGGCCTTGTCGACGACCGGTGCCTGCCACGCGTTCGACGCCGACGCCGACGGGTTCGTTCGCGGTGAGGGCTGCGGTGTCGTGATACTCAAGCGGCTGTCCGACGCCCGCCACGACGGCGACCGCGTGCTGGCGGTGGTGCGCGGATCGGCGATCAACTCCGACGGCCACTCCAACGGCCTGCTGGCGCCGAACCCGGCCGCCCAAATGGCGGTCCTGCGATCGGCCTACGCCGACGCCGGCATCGCCCCACAGGACGTCGACTACGTCGAAACCCACGGAACCGGAACCCTGTTGGGCGACCCGATCGAGGCCAAAGCGCTGGGCACCGTGCTGGGCCGGGGCCGTTCCGCCCAGGCGCCGCTGCTGCTCGGCGCCGCCAAGTCGAACCTTGGCCATCTCGAGGCGGCCGCCGGGATGGTCGGCTTCATCAAGACGGTGCTGGCCGTCCAACGCGGGCGAATTCCGAAGAACCTGCATTTCAACACCCCGAACCCGCACATCACTTTCGAGCAGATGCGTTTGAAAGTCGTTGCCGAACAACAGGAATGGCCTTCCTCGGATCACCCGCGGCGGGCCGGGATCTCCTCATTCGGATTCGGTGGCACCAACGCCCATGTGGTCATCGAGCAGGCGCCACCCGCCAAGATCACTGCGCGCGAGGTAGATCCGGCAGTGACCACCCTGGTGGTCTCGGCACGGACCCCGGAACGGATCGCGGCAACAGCCAGCGACCTGGCCGACTGGATGGAAGGCGACGGCGCCGGCGTGGAACTGGCCGACGTCGCCCACACCCTCAATCACCACCGTGCCCGGCAACCCCTGTTCGGCACGGTGTGCGCCCGCGACCGGGGTGCGGCGATCAGTGGCCTGCGGGCACTGGCGGCCGGCACCTCGGCGGATGGCCAGGAGTGCGGAGTCATCGGTCCGCACGACGGCCCATGCGGCCCCGGCACCGTATTCGTGTATTCGGGCCAGGGCTCGCACTGGATCGGCATGGGCCGTCAACTGCTCACCGACGAGCCGTCGTTCGCCCGGGCGCTGGCCGTGCTGGAACCGGCATTCGTCGAACACGTCGGGTTCTCGCTGTGGCAGGTGATCTCCGCCGGTGAACCGGTCAGCGGCGACGCGCAGGTACAGCCTGTCCTGATGGGACTCCAGCTGGCGCTGACCGAGCTGTGGCGCTCCTACGGGGTACACCCCGACGCCGTTATCGGTCACTCCATGGGCGAGGTCACCGCGGCGGTGGTCGCCGGGGCGCTGAGCCCGGCCGATGGATTCCGGGTCATCGCGGCTCGTTCGCAGTTGATGTCGCGGCAGGCCGGTCAGGGCGCGGTGGCGCTGCTGAACTTGGACACCGACGCCGTCGAGGCGCTGCTGGCCGACTACCCGGATGTCAGTGTGGCGGGCTACCTCTCGCCGAAGCAGACCGTGGTGGCGGGTCCGGTGGCACCCGTCGATGCGGTCATCGCGGCTGTCAGTGGCCAGAACAAGTTCGCCCGGCGGGTCAACATGGAAGTGGCCTCGCACACCGCGCTGATGGACCCGATCCTGCCCGAGTTGCGGGCGGCATTGGCGGACCTGACGCCCGAAGTCGCCACCATCCCGTTCTTCTCGACGGTGACCGAAGCCGCCATGCCGGCCGGGGGCATACCGCTCTTGGACGCCGACTACTGGGTGAACAACGTTCGGCAGCCTGCGCTGCTGACCCAAGCGGTTGCTGCCGCGGCCGGGGAGTACACCACGTTCGTGGAAGTCAGCGCCCACCCGATTCTCACTCACGCGATTGCTGACACCGTGGAAGCGCTCGGCGGTCACCACCACAGCGTCGGAACCCTGGTGCGCGACGCCGACGACGCGGTCAGCTTTCACACCAGCCTCAACTGCACGCACACCACCCAGCCCCCGCAGACCGCGCACCCGGCTGAGCCGCACCCGGTGCTGCCCGCCACCCCGTGGCAGCACAGCAGCTACTGGATCGAGACCGCGGCCGTCCGGCGCCCCGCCGTCCCGGCTGGTGCCGGCCCACAACGGGCCGTTGGCAGTCCGGGTGCGGTGCCCGAGGACTGGTGGTGCGAACTGACCTGGCCGGCTGCCGAAGCAGCGGCCTCGGAAATCGATACGGCGACCGGCACTCCCTCCTGGCTGGTGATCGGCGGCGATGACCTGGGTGCCGAGATCGGCGCGAAGCTGGGCGGCGGCGTTACTACGCTGGACGCATCGGTTCTGGCTGCCGACGGCGGACGCGCGGCACTGGCCGCGGCGCTGGGCACCGCCACCCATGTGCTGTTCGCGCCGTCCACGGATGCGAAGGATCTGAGCGCCGCACCGGCCTACGATGCGTTCAACGCGGCGCGGCGCCTGGTCACCGCGATGGCGGAGCAGCTGTCGAACCCGGCGAAGCTGTTCCTGCTGACGCGCAATGCTCAACCTGTCGGCGATGGCGACCGGGCCAACCCCGCGCACGCCGTGCTCTGGGGACTGGGCCGCAGCCTGGCCCTGGAGCACCCGGAGATCTGGGGCAGGGTCGTCGACGTCGACGAGTCGGTCCCCGCAGCACTGGTCGCCGGATATCTGCTGGCCGAGGCCGACGCCTCCGACAACGAGGACCAGGTCGTCTACCGGGCCGGTATTCGTCGGGTGCCGCGCCTGCTCGGCGGTCGTCCCAGCGGTGCTGCGCCGGTCGAATTCGACGCCGACAGTTGCCATCTGGTGATCGGTGCGACCGGCAACATCGGGCCGCAGCTGGTACGGCAACTGGCGGCCAGTGGCGCCAAGACCATTGTCGCGGTGTCCCGACGTCCGGGCTCACTGCTCGAGGCGTTGGCGACGGAGTTGGCCTCGGCCGGAACGACACTGGTGACAGTGCCTGCCGACGCCGCCGACGAGACCGCGATGGGCGCACTGTTCGATCGCTTCGGTGCGGACCTGCCGCCGCTGGAAGGCATCCACGTGGCGGCCTTCGCCGGCGGCCCGGTGACCCTGCGGGACATGACCGACGACGACGTCACCACCATGTTCCGTCCGAAGCTCGACGTGGTCGCGGTGTTGCACAAGCTGTCGCTGCGACAGCCGGTGCGCTACTTCGTGCTGTTCTCGTCGATCTCTGGCATCACCGGGTCGCGCTGGCTGGCGCACTACACGGCCACCACTACCTTCCTGGACACCTTCGCCTACGCCCGCCGCGCGGCCGGGCTGCCGGCCACCGCGATCAACTGGGGCTTGTGGAAGTCGTTGACCGACACCCAATCCGATGTCGAACGCCAGGTGACTGTCGACTCCGGGCTGGAGCCGATGGCCGACGATGTCGCCATCGGAGCGCTGCCACTGGTGATCGGTGCACACAGCGCGGTGCGGCACACCGTCGTCGCGGCGGACTGGCCGCGGCTTGCCGCCGCTTACCGCACCCGGGCGGCGCTGCTCATCGTCGACGAGCTGCTGATCGTCCACGCACCGGCTGACGGACCGGCCGCCCAGAGCACCGAGTTCCGCCGCGCTCTGGCTGAGGCGGAACCCGAACAGCGTGCGGAGCTGCTGCGCGAACACGTCACCGACCAGGTCGTCGCCGCCATGGGACTGGGGTCGCGCCACGCGCTGGATCCGACCGCCGGATTCTTCCAGTCCGGCATGGATTCGCTGATGAGCGTCACCCTGCAGCGGTCACTCTCCGACAGCCTCGGCGAAACTCTGCCGGCCGCAGTGGTGTTCGACTACCCGACCATCGACGCACTGACGGGATATCTCGCGACGATCCTGCCCGAGCTGGTAGCGGTCGCCGAGCAGGACAGCGCCGACGCCTATGACGACATGAGTGATGACGAGCTGCTCGCGCAGCTGTCGGAGAGGTTGAGTTGAGCGAGAAGAGTGCTGCGCCGGTCGGGGGGCCGGATCGTCGGGCGATGGTTGCGGGGGCGGTGCGCAAGAGTGATGATTTGACGGCGCGGTTGGCGGTTGCTGAGGCGGGTGATANGACGGCCGCGCTGTCCAAGGCACACGGACTGGTGAGCGGTGACTTGGTCCTCGTGTCGCCGGGTGCTATCCCGATCACGACCAGTGGCAAGATTCGCCGTTCCAGCTGTGTGGAGATCTACCAGCGTGATGGGTTCGACCGACTGGATGCTACCGCTCGGTCTGTGTGACTGATGACGAGCTGCTCGCGCGGCTCTCGGGGAGGTTGAGTTGAGCGAGAAGAGTGCTGCGCCGGTCGGGGGGCCGGATCGTCGGGCGATTGTTGCTGAGGCGCTGCGCAAGATTGATGATTTGACGGCGCGGTTGGCGGTTGCTGAGGCGGGTGATACTGAGCCGATTGCGGTGGTGGGTGTGGGGTGTCGTCTGCCTGGTGGGGTGGATGGTCCGGCTGCGTTGTGGCGGTTGTTGTGTGATGAGGGTTCGGGGATTGTTCGGGTTCCGGCGGATCGTTGGGATGCCGATGGGTTGTTTTCGTCGGATCATTCGGTGCCGGGGACGATTTGTTCTCGTGAGGGCGGGTTTTTGACGTCGTGGCAGCCGGCGGAGTTTGATGCGGAGTTCTTTGGTATTTCGCCGCGTGAGGCTGATGCGATGGATCCTCAGCAGCGGTTGTTGATGGAGGTGGCCTGGGAGGCGTTGGAGCATGCCGGGATCACTAAGGAGGCGATCCGGGGTACGCAGACCGGTGTGTTCGTGGGGATGACGACCAACGACTATGCGTTGGCTGCTGCGGAACAGTTCGGTCCGCGCGATAATGATCCCTATCTTTCGTTCGGTAATGCGCCGAATTTTGCGGCGGGGCGGTTGTCGTATTTTTTGGGTGTGCATGGTCCGGCGATGATGTTGGATACGGCGTGTTCGTCGTCGTTGGTGTCGATTCATTTGGCGTGTGCGAGTTTGCGGCGTCGGGAGTCGGATCAGGCGTTGGCGGCTGGGGTGAATTTGATGTTGACCCCGCAGAACAGTATTGCGACGTCGCGGTGGGGGATGTTGGCGCCGGATGGGCAGTGCAAGACGTTTGATGCCGCGGCTGATGGTTATGTGCGGTCTGAGGGTGCTGGGGTGGTGGTGCTTAAGCGGCTTTCGGATGCGCAGCGTGATGGTGACCGGGTGTTGGCGGTGGTGCGTGGTTCGGCGGTGAATCAGGATGGGCCGTCGTCGGGTCAGACGGTGCCGTCGGGTCCGGCGCAGCAGAAGGTGGTGCGGGCGGCGTTGGCGTCGGCGCGGTTGGGGCCGGGCGATATTGATTATGTCGAGGCGCATGGTACGGGGACGGCGTTGGGGGATCCGATTGAGTTGGATGCTTTGGCGGCGGTGTTTGGTGAGCGGGGGTCTTCGGCGCCGTTGGTGTTGGGGTCGGTGAAGACTAATTTGGGGCATTTGGAGTCTGCTTCGGGTGTTGCGGGGTTCATTAAGACGGTGTTGTCGGTGCAGCGGGGGTTTATTCCGCGGCATGTGAATTTTTCGGAGTTGACGCCGAATGCGGGTGTGGGGGCGTCGAAGTTTGTGGTTGCTGGTGCGGCGATGGCGTGGCCGGTGGTGTCGCGTCCGCGTCGGGCGGGGGTGTCTTCGTTTGGGGTGTCGGGCACTAATGCGCATGTGATTGTGGAGCAGGCTCCCGAGGGTGAGGTGGCTTCGGGGGCTGTTGCGGTGCCGGTGAGTACGTTGGTGGTGTCGGGCAAGTCGCCGGCGCGTATCGCGGCCACTGCCGGGGTGCTTGCGCAGTGGATGGCCACCGACGGCGCCGACATCGCGCTACCGGACATCGCCCACGCGCTCAACCATCACCGCACTCGTCATCAGAAATTCGCCACCATCGCCGCCCGCGATCACGAGCAGGCCATTGCGGGGCTTGCTGGGCTGGCCGCCGGTGAATCCGCACCGGGCGTGGTGGAACCCGCCGCGGCGCTGCCCGGCCCCGGGACTGTGTTTGTGTTTTCGGGTCAGGGTTCGCATTGGGTGGGGATGGGTCGTCGGTTGTTGGCCGATGAGCCGGTGTTTGCTGCGGCTGTTGATGAGTTGGAGCCGGTTTTTGTTGCGCAGGTGGGTTTTTCGCTGCGTGAGGTGATTGCTGCGGGCGTGCAGATTTCTGGTGATGCGCAGGTGCAGCCGGTGATCATGGGGTTGCAGTTGGCGTTGGCTGCGTTGTGGCGTTCTTATGGGGTTGTTCCGGATGCGGTGATTGGGCATTCGATGGGGGAGGTGTCTGCGGCGGTGGTGGCCGGGGCGCTGACGCCGGAGCAGGGTTTGAGGGTGATCGGGGTGCGGTCGGCGTTGATGTCGCGGCAGGCCGGTCAGGGTGCGGTGGCGTTGTTGGAGTTGGATGCCGCTGCGGCGGTGGAGTTGTTGGCGGGTTATCCCGGTGTTGAGGTGGCGGGGTATTTGTCGCCGCGGCAGACGGTGGTGGCGGGTGCGCCGGCGGATGTGGATGCGGTGATCGCTGCGGTGGCTGCTTCCGAGCGGTTTGCGCGGCGGGTGAATATGGAGGTGGCCTCCCATACCGCGTTCATGGATCCGATCCTGGATGAACTGCGCGCCGAGTTGGCCGACATCACCCCCCAAACGCCGCAGATCCCCTTCATTTCCACGGCGGTGGATCCCGCGAGGCCCACGCCGCGATTGGACGCGGACTACTGGGTGGCCAATGTGCGCAAGCCCGCGTTGGTCAGCCAGGCCGTGACCGTGGCGGCCGCGGACCACGACACCTTCATCGAGATCAGCCCGCACCCGCTGTTGACCCACTCGATCATCGAGACGGCCGAAGCCGTCGTCGCCGAACCGGTGACGGTGGCCTCGACCCTGCGCAGGGGCGACGACGAGACCCTGAGCTTCCATGTTCAGCTCACCGAACTCGGCCGGCACCACAGTGGCACCGCCGCCAGGGTCGGCGGATTCGCCGAATTGCCCAGCACCCCCTGGCAGCACAGCCGGCATTGGCTCTACCCGCCCGGACCGGCCGGCCAGGCACCGGACCTGCATCCGCTACTCGGCGTACACGTCGAGATGCTGACCGGCGGCCACCTGTGGCAGAACGACCTTCGTGCCGAGGCCATGCCGTGGCTGGCCGAGCAACCGGTGCACGGACAGGCCGTTGCGTCCGCGGCGGCACTGATCGAGATGGCGGTGGCAGCAGGCAGCCAGGCCCTCGGTATACCCGCCGAGTCGATCGCGGTGACCAGCCTGAAGATCGAACAGCCGCTGCTGCTCGACACCGGGATGCAGGTCACCACCCAGCTCAGCGGGGCCGATGGCCAAACCCGGGTCGAGATCCACGCCCGCCAGGGCGACGAAGCCTGGACCCGGCACGCGGTCGCCGACATCGCAGCCGCGCCGGCGGATCGGGCGGCCGACGTGGGTGCCGAGCACAGTGTGCTCACCCTGCCCGACGATGTGGCCACCCACCCGGCGTACCGCCTGCACCCGGCCTTGCTCGATGCCGGGCTGCGGCAGCTGGCGGCGGCCATCGGAGTCGATAACGCGGAGCACGGCGGTTACGTGCCGGCGGCGGTGGCCGCGGTGCGGGTGTTCGCACCTGCCGGACGCCAGGTGCGTTGCCACACCGAGGTGAGCAGGCACGAAGACACGGTGGCCGTTGGCCGGGTCGTCCTGACCGACGACTCGGGCGCCGCCGTCGCCGAACTCACCGGTGTCGAGCTGCGCCCGCTCGATCCCCGCTCGCTGCGGGTGCCGCTGGACCAGAAACTCTTCGCCACCGAGTGGACACCGACGGAGCCGGTCAAGACGACGGACGGTACCGGTGGGGCCGCCGGCAGCTGGCTGCTGCTCTGCGAGCCCGGCGCCGACACCGAGGGCTTGGCCGCGCAGTTCGCCGCGCGGTTGGCCGCCCCGAGCCGCAAGGTGCTCACCGGGCCATTCGCCGATGACCCCGCTCTGATCGACGCGGTGGGGCAGGCCGCCGCCGACCCCGCGCATCCGCCGGCCGGCATCGTCGTCTTCCTGGACCGGCGCGGGTTCGACGGGTCCGACCCGGACGGCGCACTGGCTCGCGCTCGCGAGCTCATCTGGACGGCTTCCTCGACGGCCCGCGCGGCGGTCGAGGGCTGGCCGGCTGCGGCCGGAGACAATAAGCCGCGGTTGTGGCTGGTCAGCCGTGGTGGGCTGGCCTTCGGCAGCGAGGTACCCGGCGACCCCGCTATCGGCGCACTCAAAGGTGTGGTCCGTACCTGGCGGTTCCCCGGCGAACTCGCCCGGGTCCTCGCCGACGAGCCCGACCTGGGCGCCACCCTGGTCGATCTGGACGCCTCGGCGGACACCGCAGCCCTGGCCGACGCCTTGCTGGCCGAACTGGGCGCCCCGCTGCGCGACGACGTGATCGCCTGGCGCGGCGGACAGCGCTACACCGAACGCCTCACCCGGGCCACGCTCGGCGGTGCCGCCGAAACGGTCCAGGCGTCGCACGCCGAGGTCCGCGCGGACGGCTCCTACCTGCTCACCGGCGGTCTGGGCGGTCTGGGCATCGTGGTGGCCCGCTGGCTGGTGGCCCGCGGCGCCGGACGCATCGTGCTCAACGGCCGCAGCGAGCCCGCCGACCAGCAGCGCGCTGTCCTCGACGAACTGGCCGCCGCCACCGAAGTGGTCTTTGTGGCCGGCGACATCAGCGCGCCGGGAGTGGCCGAGCGTCTGGTGGCCGCCGCGCAGGAGACCGGCAAGCCGCTGCGCGGGGTCGTGCACGCCGCCGGTGTGCTGGGCGACGGTCTGGTGACGGCCGTGACTCGCGAGAGCCTGGAGAGCGTCTGGTCGGCCAAGGCTGTCGGCGCCGCGCGGCTGCATGCGGCCACCGCAGCCGCCCAGCTCGACTGGTGGGTGGGCTTCTCCTCGATGGCCGCGCTGCTGGGCCTGCCCGGCCAGCTCGGATACGCCACCTCCAATGCCTGGTTGGACGCGCTGATGGCGTGGCGGCACGCCTCGGGCCTGCCCGCGACCGCCATCAACTGGGGTCAGTGGTCGGATGTGGGTCTGGGCCGGTCGATGACGCTCAGCGTCCTCGACCCAATCAGCCCCGATGAAGGCGTCGAGGCGCTGGACGCCGTGCTGGGTGCCGACTCCGGCCTGATCGGGGCTCGGATTGGGGTGGGACGGCTGCGTATCGACCGTGCGGTCGCCACCTCGCCGGAATTCCGGGATCTGACCTTCTTCGAGGATCTGGTGAGCGAGGCCTCTGAAGCCGGAGTGGCGGTCGATGCCGCTGCGCCCGGTGCCGGACTGGTCGACCATCCCCGCCGATCAGCGGCGCGACGTGCTGGCGGTGCGGCTGCAAGCTATCCTGGCCCGCGAACTTCGGACATCTGCGTCAGCGATCGATGTGGATCAGCCGTTCCCCGAGATGGGGCTCGATTCCATGATCGCGATGACGGTTCTGAAAGAGACACAACAGGTGGTTGGGGTGGATTTGTCGGCGTCAATGCTGTGGAATCACCCCAGCATCTCAGCGTTGACGACGCACCTGGTGGGACTGCTGGCGTCGCGTTATACCGACCCGGACAGCACCGCGGGGCAAGACGACGATGATTTGGGGTTCGGCTCATCCGGCGGTGTGCTGGATGAGTTGTTCGATCAGGTCGAGTCGGCTTCGACCGGTAGCGAGAGCGGTATTTATTGATGACGACGATCTTCAACAGGATGTCGGCGATGGGCGCCGACAAACGGGGGGCGCTGACCGAGCAGTTCGACAAGGCGTCGCGGATCGCCGCCGCCGAACCGATCGCGGTCATCGGGATCGGCTGCCGCTTCCCGGGTGGCGCCTCGGGCCCGGACGCCTACTGGGACCTGTTGGAGACCGGGCGCGACGCCATCACCGAAATCCCCGCGGATCGCTGGGACGCCGACGAGTACTACGACCCGGACCCGCTTGCGCCGGGCCGGATGTCGTCGAAGTGGGGCGGCTTCATCTCCGATGTCGCCGGATTCGACGCCGACTTCTTCGGAATCTCCCCGCGCGAAGCCGAGGCCATGGATCCGCAACAGCGGCTGATGCTCGAGGTCGCCTGGGAGGCCCTCGAACACGCCGGAATGTCGCCGGAAACCCTGTCAGGCATCCGCTCCGCGGTGATGATGGGCGTGTATTACACGGAATACCAAGGGATTTCGGCAGCAAACCCGGACGCGATCGACGGCTACTCGGCCACCGGTAACGCCCACGCCGTCGCCGTAGGCCGGATCGCCTACCTGCTGGGCCTGCGGGGTCCCGCGGTCGCGATGGACTCGGCGTGCTCATCGTCGCTGGTCACCATTCACATGGCCTGCCAGAGCCTGCGGATGCGGGAGAGCGACCTGGCCCTGGCCGGCGGCGTCAGCCTCATCCTGCGCCCGGAAACCCAGATCGCCATGGCCAAGTGGGGAATGTTGTCGCCACGCGGCAGGTGCCACAGCTTCGACGCCGGCGCGGATGGATTCGTCCGCGGCGAGGGCGCCGGGATCGTGGTGCTCAAGCGCCTCACCGACGCCATCCGCGACGGCGACCGGGTGCTGGCGGTGGTGCGCGGTTCGGCGATCAACCAGGACGGCAAGTCCAATGGCCTGACCGCGCCGAACACCATTGCCCAGATCGACGCGATCAGTCGGGCGTTGCGCAGTGCCGACGTCGCAGCGAACTCGGTGAACCTGATTGAAACCCACGGCACTGGAACAGCTTTGGGCGATCCGATCGAGTTCGAGGCGCTGGCCGACGTCTACGGGCGCGGCGCCGACAAGTGTGCGCTGGGCGCGGTCAAGACCAACATCGGCCACCTCGAGGCGGCCGCCGGGATTGCCGGCTTCATCAAGGCTGCGTTGTCTGTGCAACGCGGACAGATCCCACCGAATCTGCACTTCTCCAAGTGGAACCCGGCGATCGACCCGTCCCCGACCCGGCTGTTCGTCCCCACCGAGATGACGCCGTGGCCGGCGGCCGAGGGCCCGCGGCGTGCCGCGGTGTCATCGTTCGGGCTGGGCGGAACCAACGCGCACGTAGTGCTCGAGCAGGGACCCGACCCGGTGCCCGCGCCGGCTTCGGCAGAACCGGTCGCCACCCTGGTGATCTCGGGCAAAACCGAACAGCGGGTGGCGGATTGGGCTGCCACCCTGGCCGACTGGCTCGCCGGCCCGGGTGCCGCTGTCCCGCTGGCCGACATCGCCCACACCCTCAACCACCACCGCAGCCGGTACGCCAAGTTCGCCACCGTCTGCGCACGCGACACCGAGCAGGCGCTGGCCGGGCTGCGGGCGGTCGCCGGCGGATACCCGGCCCCCGGAGTGGTCGGCACACACGCCGCATTGCGTGGTAAGGGAACCGTCTTTCTGTACTCGGGTCAGGGATCCCAGTGGGCCGGCATGGGCCGCCAACTGCTGGTCGATGAGCCGGCGTTTGCCGCCGCTGTCGATCAGCTGGAGCCTGATTTCGTTGCGCAGGTTGGATTTTCGCTGCGTCAGGTCCTCGAATCCGGCGAGCCGGTGGTCGGCATCGACCGCATCCAGCCGGTGCTGGTGGGCATGCAGCTGGCCTTGACGGCGCTGTGGCGATCCCACGGCGTCGAGCCGGACGCGGTGATCGGGCATTCGATGGGGGAGGTAGCCGCGGCCGTGGTGGCCGGTGCGCTGAGCCCCGCCGACGGCCTGAAGGTGATCGCCACCCGGTCGAGGCTGATGGCCCGATTGAGCGGCCAAGGTGCTATGGCCCTGCTGGAGCTGGACGCCGATGCCGCCGAGAAGCTGGTCGCCCAGCACCCCGACATCACCGTGGCGGTGTACGCAGCGCCGCAGCAGACCGTGATCGCCGGCCCGCCCGACCAGGTCGACGCGGTCGTCGCGATCGTCGACGCCCAGGGCAAGCTGGCCCGGCGCGTCGAGGTGGACGTGGCGTCGCACCACCCCACCGTCGACCCGATCCTGGGCGAGCTGCGGACCACGCTCGCCGACCTGAAGCCGTCGGCGCCGAAGATCCCGCTGATCAGCACCGTGGGGCAAACCGGTAGCGACACACCGACATTTGACGCCGATTACTGGGTGCACAACCTGCGCAACCCGGTGCGGTTCGCCCAGGCCGTGACCGCGGCCGCCGCCGGGCACGCGACCTTCATCGAGGTCAGCCCGCATCCGCTGCTCAGCCACGCCATCAACGGCAACCTCGAAACGGCGCGGCCCGCCGGTGACAGTGTGGTGAGCGGCACCCTGTTGCGCGACCAGCCCGAGGCGCTGAGCTTCCACACCAATCTGGCGACCGTCGCGCCGCCGTCCTCCGACGCGCCGCAACCCGACGGCGGGATCGGCCGGGCCAACCTGCCGCCACGGCCGTGGCAGCACGTCCGGTACTGGGCGGCGCCGGTCGCCGCGAACCGCCACAGCGCCGACGCACATCCACTGTTGGGTATCCACGTCGAACTGCCGTCCGGTCACGGCCACGTCTGGCAGGCCGACGTGGGCACCGACCTCGTCGCATGGATGGCCCACCACAAGGTGCACGGCCAGGTCGTGATGCCGGCCACCGGCTTCGCCGAGATTGCGTTGGCCGCGGCCGGCGAGGCGTTGGGCCTGCCGCCGTCCGCTGTTGCCGTGGACCGGGTCGAGGTCGAGCAGATGCTGCGCGTCGACGAGCGGACCGAGGTCACCACCCGGCTGCTGCACGACGCCGACGGTTCCGACGAACTCCGCATCGAGATCCATTCCCGCCCGGCCGGCGGCAGCTGGTCTCGGCACGCCGTGGCCCGCGCCGCGGCAGCACAGCCCGCCGCCGCGGCGCAGCGCCCGGCACCCACCGCTGGCGGTACCGCGCTGTCACCTGCCGACCTGTACACGGCGCTGCGCCGCACCGGTCTGCAGCACGGGCCGGCGTTCGCCGCACTGACCCGGATCGTGCGCAAGCCCGGTGGCGCCTCGGAGGCCGAGATTGTGCTGCCCGACGAGGCGACCGCCCACCGTGGCTACCGGATCCACCCGGTGATGCTGGACGCGGCCCTGCAGTGCCTGGCCGCGGCGCTGCCCGACGAGTCGTTGATGGGTTCGGCCGGAATGGAAGAGGCCACCTACCTTCCGGTGGCGGTCGAGAACATCCGGGTGTTCGGCGACGTGGGCCGCCGAGCCCGCGGGCACGCCGAGCTGACCAGCCACGACGACGGCGGAATCCTGGGCCGGGTCACCCTGACCGACGACACCGGGACAGTCACCGCCGAGCTGTCCGGGATCTATCTGCAGCGGGTGCAGCGCCGTACCGTGCCGCTGCCGTTGACCCAGAAGATCTTCGACACCGAATGGGTCGACGCGCCCGCTCCCGCACAGCCGCCGGCGGCCGCCGACGGCAGCTGGCTGGTGCTGACCGACGGCGCCGAAACCGAAGCGCTGGCAGCCGACTTCGCCGCCCGCTTCGGCTCCGACAACCGCCGGGTGATCACCGCGGACCTGACCAACGAAGCCGCGGTACGGGAAGCGTTCGCACAGACCGCCGACGACCCGGACCGGCCGCCGGTCGGGGTGGTGGTGCTGGCGGCCCGTAATGCCTTTGACGGCTTGGAAACCGGAGATGCGACCGGCGATGCGCCGGCCCGCGGTCGTGACCTGGCCTGGTCGGTCGCCGCTACGGTGCGCACCATCGTCGGCGGCTGGCACGGCACCGCGCCGCGGCTGTGGCTGGTCGGCCGCAACGGCCTGACCGTGGGCGTCGACGAGACGCTTGAGCACGGTGACCCGTCGATCTGCGGCCTCAAGGGACTGGTGCGGGTGCTGGCCTACGAGCACCCGGACCTGCACACCGGCGTGGTCGACCTGGACGCGTCGGCGGACCCGGCGGCGACGTTGATCACCGAGCTGGGCCTGGCGAGCACCGACGACGTGGTGGCCTGGCGCGGGGAGCACCGCTACGCCGAACGGCTCAAGCGTGCGAACTTGACACCGAACGGCGCCCCGATCGTGCGGTCCGACGGCGCCTACGTGCTGACCGGCGGCCTGGGCGGGATCGGGTTGGTCGTCGCCCGGTGGCTGATCGACCGCGGTGCTGCGCGGATTGTGCTCAACAGCCGTTCGCAGCCCTCCGAGGAGCAGCGCGCCGTGCTGTCCGAGCTGGAGGAAAAGGCCCAGATCGCGGTCGTCTCCGGCGATCTCGCCGCACCGGGTGTGGCCGAGAGCCTGGTCGCCGCCGCGGAACAGACCGGGCTCACGCTGCGCGGTGTCATCCACGGCGCCGCCGTCATCGACGACCAGATCGTGGTCGGCATCGACAAAGAGACGCTCGGCCGGGTGTGGGCGCCCAAGGCCACAGCCGCGCTGCGCCTGCATCACGCGACTCTCGGCAAGGACCTGGACTGGTGGGTCGGGTTCTCCTCGACCTCGTCGCTGCTGGGCGCACCCGGTCAGGCGTCCTACGCCGCGGCCAGCGCCTGGCTGGACGGCCTGGTGGCGTGGCGGCGGGCCGCCGGGCTGCCGGCCATCACCATCAACTGGGGCCAGTGGTCCGGCGTCGGGGTCGCCCAGGAGCTCAAGTTCAGTGCGCTGGACCCGATCAACCCCGACGAGGGCATGGAGGCCCTCGAGGCGATTCTCGGCGGCGACCTGTCCCGGGTCGGCGTGGCGCGGTTGCGCCTGGACCGGGTGGCCGCGGCCTTCCCGGAACTACAGCAACTCGGGTACTTCGCGACACTGGCCGAAGAACTTGACCTCGACGACGAGGACGACGACTGGCCCGGTCCCGAAGGCCTCAAGCAGCTCAGCGCCGCCGAGGCCACCACAGCCGTTGTCGCACGGTTGGGTTCGCGGATCATGGCGATCATGGGCTACCCCAAGGGCAGCGTCATCGATCCTGCTCGGCCGTTGACCGAGCTCGGCATGGACTCACTGATGGCGGTGCGCATCCGTAACACCGTTCGCGGTGACTTCGGCGCGGAGCCCCCGGTGGCACTGCTGCTGCAGGGTGCCTCCTTGACCGACCTGGCCGCCGACCTGGCCCGCCAACTCGGCCTCGCCGAGCAGGAGGGGGCGACCGACGGCGCAAGCGACGTTCGTAGCCGCGCTCAGCAGCGTGCCGCGGCACGTCAGCGGGCCGCGGCACGGCGAAAAGTAGGAGATCGTTCGTGACCAACAATGAAGTGCCGCCCAACGCGATCGCGGTTGTCGGCATGGCGGGGCGTTTCCCGGGCGCTCGCACGCTGACCGGATTCTGGAACAACCTGCGCAACGGCACCGAATCCATCGTCACGCTGTCCGAGGACGAGCTGCGCGCCAGCGGTGTGAGCGACAAGGCACTGGCGAACCACAACTACGTGCGGCGGGCCGCGCTGCTGGAGGGCATCGACGAGTTCGATGCGGGCTTCTTCGGCTTCACCCCGCTGGCCGCCCGCACCATGGACCCACAGCACCGGCTGTTCCTGCAGACCGCCTGGCACGCCCTGGAGGACGCCGGCTACCGGCCCGGCGAGATCGAGGGATCTGTCGGGGTCTACGGGACCAGCACCACCAGTGGCTACCTGCTGCACAACCTGATGTCGCACTACGACCCGAACCTCATCATCGGCCAGGGCGTCAGCTTCGAAATGGTCAACCTGTCGCTGCAGAACGACAAGGACTATCTGGCCACCCGGGTGGCCCACCAGCTCAACCTGCACGGCCCGGCACTGTCGGTGCAGACGGCCTGCTCGTCGGCGTTGGTCGCACTGCACTTGGCCTGCCAGAGCATCCTTAACGGCGAATGCGACATGGCGCTGGCCGGTGGGGCGTCGCTACGGGTCCCGCACCACGTCGGATACTGGCACGAGCCGGGCTCGATGGTCTCGGCGAGCGGGCACTGCCGGCCGTTCGACGTGCGCGCCGACGGCACCATCTTCTCCAGTGGTGTCGGCGTGGTGGTGCTCAAGTCGCTGGACGCGGCCGTCGATGACGGTGACCAGATCCACGCGGTGATCCGGGGTTCGGCGCTGAACAACGACGGCGGCACCAAGATGACCTACGCCGCGCCCACCGCAGCGGGCCAAGCCGACGTGATCGCCGAGGCGCATGCGGTCGCCGAAGTCGACGCGTCCACCATCAGCTATATCGAGTCGCACGGCACCGCCACCCCGCTGGGTGACCCAATCGAAATCGAGGGCCTGCGACAGGCTTTCGCGGTCTCCGAGGAACAGCGGTCCGGCCCCTGCTATGTGGGCTCGGTCAAGTCCAACATCGGGCACCTGGAGTCGGCGGCCGGTATCGCCAGCCTGATCAAGACCATCCTGTGCCTCAAGCACCGGGCGATTCCCGGCACGCTGCACTACACCAGCCCGAACCCCGAACTACACCTCGAGGACGGGCCGTTCCGGATCCGCGGCGAGTACGGGCCGTGGGAATGGGACGGCATCCGGCGCGCCGGGGTCAGCTCGTTCGGTGTCGGCGGCACCAACGCGCACGTCATCGTCGAAGAATGGCCTCAGGAAGAGGCTCTCGTCCCGGCGCCCAAGCCCGGCCCCGAGGTGCTGCTGCTGTCGGCACGTACCGCCGAAGCGCTGGCGCAGGGACGCATCGATCTGGCCGCTGAGCTGACCGGTGGCCAGGATGGCGAAGCGCCCAACCTCCCCGATGTGGCCTACACGCTGGCCAGCCGGCACCCGCACAACCTGCGGCTGGCCGCGGTCGTCGCCGATCGGGCCGACGCAGCATCGGTGCTGGGTGCCGAGGAGAGCGAGAACGTCTTCATCGGCGAGGGCGTGGACCTCGGCGCGGACGCGTCCGAGACCGACCGGGTGGTGTTCCTGTTCCCGGGACAGGGTGCCCAGCACATCGGGATGGCGCGCGGGCTCTACGACAACGAGCCGGTGTTCGCCGAATACTTCGACCGCTGCGTGGCCGGTTTCGAGGCGGAGCTGGGCTATGACCTGCGCGCGATGATCTTCGAGGGCACCTCGCGTGACCTCGAGCGCACCGACCGCACCCAGCCGGCGCTGTTCACCGTGGAATACGCGCTGGCGAAGCTGGTCGAGAGCTACGGCGTGCGTCCAGCGGCGCTGGTCGGTCACAGCATCGGCGAATACGCCGCCGCAACCGTGGCCGGTGTCTTCGACCTCGACACCGCGATCAAGGTGGTGGCGATGCGGGCCCGGCTGATGCACGCCGCGCCGCGCGGCGTCATGGTGGCCGTACCGATCAGTGCCGACGCGGTCGGTGCTTATCTCACCGGTGATGTCGACCTGGCCGCGGTCAACGACCCGGACGGCTGCGTGGTCGCCGGAACCGAAGCCGACATCCGGGTGTTCTCCGACGCGCTTAAGCAAGCCGGGATCAACGCGCGCCGGGTGCGGACCTCGCACGCGTTCCACTCCCGCCTGATGGACTCGATGATCTCGGAGTTCACCGCGTTCCTGTCTCGGCAGACCCTGCACGAGCCGCAGATCCCGCTGCTGTCGAACCTGACCGGCACCTGGTTGGCGCCCAGCGAGGCGACCAACCCGGCGACCTGGGCGCGCAGCGTGCGGGCCACGGTGCGGTTCGCTGACGAGATCGACACCGTGCTGAACGACCCGCACCGTGTCCTGGTCGAGGTCGGCCCGGGGGCCACCCTGACCGCGTCGGCGGCCCGCAACCCGAAGTTCGCGAGCGGACATCGGGCCGTCCGTTTGATGCGCCATCACGCCCAGAACCGCGACGATCGCGACACCTTCCTGCTGGCGCTCGGCCAACTGTGGGCCGCCGGTGTTGAGGTGGACTGGTCACCGCTGCGCGGCGACTATCAACCCAAGCGCGTCACTGTCCCCGGCTATCCGTTTGAGCGCCAACGGCATTGGCTTGAGCACAATGCCGGCGCCACCTGGGTGTCCGGCACGGGCGCCGCAGGCGGCGCCGCGGGCGAGCAGGGCAGCGGTAACGGCACCAGCGGTTCCAGCGGCACTTCTATCGAGGCGACGCTGCAACGGATCTGGGCGGTGTGCCTGGGTGTCGGCTCGGTGGACCGCACCGCCAACTTCTTCGACGTCGGCGGTGACTCGCTGGTGGCGATCAGCGTCGCCATGGCCGCCTCGCACGAGGGGCTGGACCTCACCCCGCAGGACCTCTACGACAACCCGACGGTCGTGGCGCTGGCCAAGGCACTGACCGCCCGCTACACCGCCGGCGGACTGGGCCGCCAGTCGCTCGGCGAGGTGGAGCACCCGCCCCTACCGCCGAACATCACCTACTTCCTGGAAAACGGTGTCCGCGAACACGGTCGCTGGCGTATCCCGCTGATCCTGCGGCTGCGGCCCGACGTCTCCGTCGACGACGTCCGAGCCGTATTGACCGCGGTGGTCAACCACCACGACGCGCTGCGGCTGCGCATCACCGAGCGGGCCGGTACCTGGGAACAGCAGGTGGCCGAACCCGGCGAGTTCGGGGAGATCAGCACCCACTCGCTGCCCGAGGGCATGACGGCGGAACGCGATGCGGTGCGCACGCTGCTGACCGAGCACATCCGCGACCAGGATCTGTCCAGCCCGCCGCTGACGGCGCTCTACATCCGGGGCGCCTCAGGTGACTTGTGCTACCTCGCGCTGAGCCTGCACGCAACCGTCGGTGACGAGGCCTCCCGCGACATCCTGGTCACCGATATCTTCACCGCCTTCGGTCAGAAGCTGGGCGGCAACGACATCGAACTGCAGCCGGTCGGGGTCGGATGGACCGAGTGGTCGCAGCGTTGCGCCGGACTTGTAACCCACCCGGCGGTGCTGGAAAGCCGCGAATTCTGGTTGAAGACAACGAAGTCGGCGACCCTGCGGCTGGCCGCAGATGTCGCCGAGCCCCCGGCCGCGGCCGATCTGTCCAAGCTCACCACGACGCTGCCCGCCGCCGACACCAGCGAGATCGACGATGCGCGTCGGCGGCTGCGGCTGCCGATCAACGAGATCCTGCTGGCCGGGCTGAGCCGGGCGGTGGCCTCGGCGGTCGGCGAGGGCACTCTCGCCGTCGACATGGGGGGAGCGGGCCGTTCGGTGCTCAAGCCCGACGTCGATCTGCGCCGTACGGTGGGCTGGTTCACCACGCTCTACCCGGTTGCGCTGGGCTGCTCCGCCGACGGCCAGGCAAGTGCTCGGCAGCTGCTGGACTCGATCCACGAAACGTTGGACGGTGTACCGCATTACGGGATCGGCTACGGCCTGCTCCGCTACCTGTACGCGCCGACCGCGCGACTGTTCGGCTCGGTTGCCCCTGCCGATGTGTACTTCTCCTACGTCGGCGCGATTCCCGAGCCGCCATCGCTCGGCGATGCTCCCGTCCAGTTCGACCCCGATACCGCGATGCCGGTGCGTGAGGCGATCCCGGGGCTGGGGCACGCGCTGGAGCTGCGGGCCTATCGCACCGGCGGTGTGCTGTACCTGGATTGGTGGCATGACAGCCGCCGGATCGAGGAGTCGGTGGTGCGCGCGATCGCCGACGGTTTCTCCGCGGCGGTGATGGACCTGGTCCGCGCGGCCCTCGCCGAAGAGGACCTGGCCTCGCAAGGCGAAGACGAAATGACCTTGGTCGAGCTGTCTTAGCCTTTGATTTAGGAGAGAACCGAAAGTGTTTGCCACGTCGGTCATTAGGAAGCTGGCGATCAGTGAGGAGATGCTGGCCGAGACCCACAATTTCGTGGGCCTCGCCGCACACGTCACCGGTCCGGTCGACATCGATCTGCTCTCGGAGGCCTACGAGGCGCTGCTGGAGGCGCATCCGATCCTCACCGGGCGCCTGGAGCGACTGCCCGACGGGCGCCACCAGTTCGTCACCGATGACCTGATGCCCGACGGCATCGAGGTCATCGAACTCGAGGGGCCCGACGCGCAGCCGCCCGCCCCGCGTTTCGACCAGAGCGAGTCGCTGGTGGCGATGCGGGTGATCATCCGCGACGGGCAGGCCCAGCCGACCCTGTACGTGCACCACGCCGTCGCCGACGGTCACCACATGTACGCGCTGATCGAGGAGATGCTGTCTTTCTATACCGACCTGGTCACCACCGGCCGGATCGGTGCGATCAACGTTGAACCCGCTCCACTGTCCGTCGAAGCGGTGCTGGCCGATCGGGGGATCGCCAAGCAGCAGCGCTCCGGGATCGAACGGTTCATGCCGGCGCTGTTCGCCTACGACCTGCCGCCGACCCGGCGGGCCGTCGGGCAGGAGACGCCGTCGTCGCCGGTGCTCGTGCCGATGGCGTCGTGCCGATTGACCGAAAGCCAGACCGACAACGTGGTCGCGTTCGGCCGGGCCCACGACCTGAGCCTGCATGCGGTGCTGTCGGCCGCGGTGCTGATCGCCGAATGGCAGCTGCGCGGCAAGCTGAGTATCCCGGTGCCCTACGTCTACACCGTCGACTTGAGATACTTTCTGTCACCGCCGGTTTCGGCCACCGGATGCACCAACCCGATCGGGCTGGCCACCTACCTCGCCGAGGTCGACGCCAAGACCGATCTGGTCGAGATGGCTCGCGATATCGCCGCGAACTTCCAGAAGGACCTCGACGAGGGCGTCATTCAGCAGTCCCGGTTGCACTTCAGCCCGCAGTACGTCGGAAACCCGCCGGGCCTGCCCGACGTCGTCGTGCTGAGCAACAACGGTCTGGTTCCGCCGGTGCGGACGCCACCGGGCGTCGAGGTGACCACGACACACGGCGAGCTGTACTTCGCCGTGAGTGCGGGTATCGACATCTACTTCACCCAGATCTTCTCCGGGCAGCTCAACATCGAATATCACTCCCACGGGCCGGCGCCTGAGCGCTCGGTGGAGGCGATTCGCGCGCTGCTGTGCGAGATCGCCGATCAGCACGCCGCCGGCGTCAGCTGACCGGGCCGAAGGCGTAGCGGTGATACTGCAGCATTCCGCGCAGCGGCCGCACCGCCCGGGCCAACCGGCTGGATCGCCGGAATCCGGCCGGTACTCGGCTGAAGGTCTCCGCGTCGAAGAAATTCGCGGCTGCCAGCAGCCGAATGCCGGTGACCTTGCCCAGAATGTCGGCGGGATCGTTGACCGCCCAGTGCAGCGTGGCGCCGGACTGTCGTTGCAGCCGATGGCTCTTCTGGGTCTTGATACCGAACCAGTTGTAGAAGTCGATCTGCAGTTCGCCGGCCGGGAACTTGTCGACGATGCTTTGCAGCAGTGCCACACCGTCGGCTTCGGACAGGTACATGCTGATGCCCTCGGCCAACAGCAGGACCGGGCGATCGGTGGGAACGTCGTCGAGCCACGACGGGTCGGTCGCCGACGTCGCCACCAGGTGGTAACCCGGGCGGTCGGGGTACACCTGCTTGCGCAACGCGATCACCGGTGGCTGGTCGACGTCGTACCAGGTCACCTCGGGACCGGGATCGATCCGGAAGACCCGGGCGTCCATACCGCAGCCGAGGTGAATGACCGTCGCATCCGGGTGGGCGGCCAGGAACTGACGCGCCCAGATGTCGTATTGGGCGGTGCGTACCGTCACCAGGGGCGCCCAGCGGCCGGGAGCCTTGAGTGCGTCCCAGTCGAAGTCGATACGCTCGACCGCCGCTTTGGCGTACCGATCGCCCAGCACCGGGGAGTCGAAATCGGCGTCGAGTGCCTTGAGGTAGAGCGTCGTCAGCATGGTTGCCGCGGCGCCGTGCAGGTCGACGGGGATCTTGTCTGCCACGTCGGCGAGCCTAATACGCTTGACGGGCAGTCGATGCACCGCACGGTCGGACCCGGCGGTTCAGCGAGGCTCGACGGAGGAGAGCCGAAGCTGGGACCGTCGCATGAACCCGGCGGTTCAGCGAGGCTCGACGGAGGAGAGCCGAAGCTGGGACCGTCGCATGAACCCGGCGGTTCAGCGAGGCTCGACGGAGGAGAGCCGAAGCTGGGACCGTCGCATGAACCAGGAGGCACAGATGGCGGTTGAGGCCAGCGAGCGCAACGGACGAGCGCCGCGGATCCTGTTGTTGTACTACAGCTTCTCCGGGCAATCGCGCAAGGTGCTCGAGGCTGCCGGCGAGGTGTTCGCGCAGCGGGGCTGCGAGGTGGTCACAGCCGGTATCGAATTCACCGACCCGCGCTACTCCCAGCGTTTCGCGCAGTTCCCGCTGCGCCGGGTCTGGCCGGACATGCTCAGCGTGCTCAAGGCGCAGCAGCGCGGCGAGACGGGACAGATCCGCACTCCGGACGCGGTGCGCGACGGCGACTACGACTTGATCTGCATCGGCTCGCCGACCTGGTGGAAGGCGCCCGCCATGCCGATCAGGTCATTTCTGCAAACGGATGAGGCCCGAAAGCTTCTGGACGGCAAGCCGTTTGTGGTGTTCACCGTGTGCCGCGAGTTCTGGCAGGAGAACTATGCCGAGGTCTGTCGGCTCGCCGACGAGTGCGGCGGTCGCTATCAGGATGAGATTCACCTCACCTACGCCGGCGACCCGCTGCGTTCGATGCTGGCGTTGACCAGCTACCTGGGCAGCGGCCGCTACCGGGAGCGCTACCTGGGCCTGCGCCTGCCACCCACCAACGTCCAGCCCGAACAGCTCGACCGGGTCCGCAAGTTCGCCGCGGGCCTGGTGAGCCGGTTGTTCGGCAAGTGAGAGGTCAGCGGTAATGCCCCGTTCCTTTGAGGTGACGTTCTCCTCACCGGCATCCGTCGAACAGGTCCACGGTGCCTTCGGGGACCGGTCCTATTGGCAGGCCCGGCTTGAGGCCTTCGGCGGAAGTAAGACCCTCGATTCCCTCGATGTCGATGCGGACGGCCGTATTCGGGTCGTGGTGACCGAGGATCTGCGCCACGGCGCGTTGCCCGGGATGTTGGCCAAGGTGTACCGCGGCGACCTCAACATCGTCACCACCGAGGTATGGACGCCGGCCGAGGACGGACGGGTGAATGGTGAGATCACGGTCGCGGTGACCGGTGCCCCGGGGTCGGGGAGCGGCATCGCGGTGCTCGAACGCGACGGCACCGGCTCGAGGCTGGCGCTCAACGGCACGATCCGGTTCAAGGTGCCATTGGTGGGTGGCCCCATCGAGAGCTTTCTTGCCCGGGAATTCTCGCAAGGCATTCCGGAAATTCAACGGTTCACCACGACCTGGCTGGGTGAAAATGCCTGAATCTGAGTCGCCGTACGCGCATGTGCCGACAACGACCGAGGCGTTGGCCCGGCTGGACATGCCGTTGGGTGCGGCCATGATGACCCAGCGTGCGATACGGCGGGTGTACTCCGACCCGGTCGATGACGCCGTGGTGCTCAAGTGCATCGAGCTGGCGCTGCGTGCCCCGACCGGAAATGACGGGCAGAACTGGGAATTCATCGTCGTGAAGGATCGCCGCGTTAAAGAAGAACTGGCGAAGCGTTATCGGCAGGCGTGGAAGATTCAGCGCGGCGTGGTGTTACGGCGAAAAATCAAAACCGACGAATCGATCGCCGGCATTGCCCGGGCGATGGAGTGGCAGATCGACCATTTCGCCGAGCTCCCGGTGCTCGTGGTGGCCTGCCTGCGGTTGGGGGCGCGGGAGGGCCGGTTGCCGGTTGTGCGCATGCCGCACATCGCCGAATCCGCCTACTGGGGATCGATCTACCCCAGCGTTCAGAATCTGCTGCTCGCTGCCCGTGCCATGGGATTGGGTGCGTCACTGATCACCCTTCCGCTGTGGAATCAGCGCGCCGTACGGCGCGTCCTGGGCCTGCCGCACGGGGTCACGCCGTGCTGCATCGTTCCGCTGGGCTGGCCCCGTGGGCGCTACGGCCCGACCACCCGCAAGCCAGTCGGCGAGGTCGCTCACCTCGACGGCTATGGCAACCGGGAGTGGTTGCACCGCCGAGACCTTGAAGACGCAGAAGACGCATAGGTCTTCTCAGGTCGCGTTTTCGCAAACCTCGGGGTAACCTGTGGTCGCACGTTGGTTCACTTCTGGGGGGAAGAAGAACGATGTATGTTGCCGTCTGCAACCGTCGTCAGGTCAAGGGGGGCGTTGCCGCCGCCGTCGCCGGGATCGTCGCCGGCCAGGCACTTGCCGTCGCGCCGCTCCCGGGACTAGCGAGTGTGGAGCGCGCGGCCAGCCTGCTCGCCGCGGATTCGCTGCTCAACGTCCCGTTGAACCTGTTCCAGGACGTCGTGAACATCCCGTCCAACGAGATTCAGGCGATTCAGAACCTGGGCAACGCGATGTTTTTCGGCGGGACTTGGTTCACATCCAGCGCCACGAACCTGTGGGGTGAGGACCCGGGCGACGGGGGGCGCTTCATGGCGATCACCCAGATGCTGTTCCCGTTCCCGGCGATTTCCGGGATCGATGACCCGGCCCCCGGATATGGCGACTTCAATTGGGATGATGCGGCGGCCGGCCATCTGGGCCTGAGCCAGCAGATCGCCCTGATGCTGGACGCTGAGCTCCCGGTCAGTGCATCCAGTGATGCCGACTGGAGCGGGCCGGTGATTCCGATCGCTCCCATCACCGGTTATGCCCCGCTCGACTCGGGCCTGTGGAACACGATGATCTGGACCGGGCTGCAGGAGTTCCCGCTGATCGACAACTGGTTCAAAGTCCCGTTGTCTGATCTGCAGGACGGGTACACATTCGGCAACGTCGTCGACCCCAGCGCCGGTGTCGGCGAGAACGGGGCGGTTCCCACCGACGACGTCTACCAGATGCCTGGCACGCACCCGCTGCTGGACGCCAACGGTAACCCCGTCCTCAACGCCGGCGGCAACGTGATCCAACTCATGCCGTGGTCCAATCAAGAGTTCAAACTGGATTTGGCGTATCCCTTCCAACACTTCTGGCAGAGCTTGCAGGCTCCGGTCGACCCCAACACGTACGTGCAGGGCTTCCAATTGCCCGACCTGATCGAATTGGGCCGGGCCCTGCAGAACCTCACTGCGGGTTCGGTCGTCGGCTTCGACCCGTTCGTCGTGGGCAGCCCGCTTTGCCTGCAGGTCTGCGGTTCCATCCCGGATGCGTTGAGCATGCCGGGGATTGTTCAGGGCATCAGCGAGCTGTGGCCGGGAAACACCTCAATCGAGCACTGGCTTGAGCTGTATAACACCCCGGGTACCGGCCCCGGTGACCTGGCCAACCCGTTCGGTATGACCAACAACCCGGTGCAGACCTCAGTTAACTTTTCGAACTTGTTCATGGAGGGGATTCGCGCCCAGTTCGATCTCGGCAACCCGCTTCCAAACCAGGCGCCGGAGGGCGTGAATACCCCGACTGAGTTCCCGGTAGGCCCAACTGCTCAGGCCTTGATCGATCTGATGCAGAAGGACCTCGTTCCGGGCGTGAATGACACCAGCGTGCAGGACTTCGTCGGCTCCCTCGCGTCCGCTTTCCACTACACGCCGATCGACTACAGTGACCCCAACTGGTTGATCGACGCCGTACCGCCGAACACCATCGAAGAATGGCTCGCCTCGCTGTTCGCCGGTCTGGGGTTCTGAGCCGGGGAGCCAGACCCGACCGTTAGAGCATCAGCCCGGCAATCGCTGCAATCGCTGCGGCTGGGATAGCTTTCTTAGGAATGTCGTTGACTCACAAGTGATTCGGCGCATTTTGGGCGGTATGCCCGGGACGGATCTGGTCGGTCGGCCACCTCACGGCGCCTGCGCGGGCGGGGGTCGGTGTCACTAATGGGTGGTAGTCCGATCCGAGTCCCGACAGCGGTTGGCGCGGCATCTGTTTCGGCCAGTCCTTTTTGCAGCCATGGTGGTGCTTGTTGGCAGCCGTCATTGTGGCGTGCTCGCTGCGGTCAGGTACGGGTAGTGGCTCGTGTCGGTGAGTTCGTGATTTCTTGCTTTCGCCAGCCGCCGATCGTCTAGTCCTTGATGGCCAGATCGGCGGCGATCTGGCGGGCCGGCGGCGACCAGATCGAGTACTTCGCGGCGGTCGGAAGTCCTCGGGATAACGCTGGGGCACGGACGACGGATCCTTCGGTGGGTGGGCGTTGTGGCCCGAAGTTCAGCAAACCGAATTCGTGCCACCCCGAGCACATATGACCGGCTACGAAAGGGGGTGGCTCGACCGCAAACCACTGGACCAGCCCGCTCGAAGCCAGCACGACCACATCGACCGTTACTTGCCACTTGGCGCCGAGCTACCTGTACGCTGCGCGATGCAGCCACACCGATCACCCCGGTGGCCTGGCGAGGCTGCCAGCGACGATCGTGACAAGGGGCTTGCCAGAGATGGATCAGACGGAAGTGACGCGCCGGATTCGATTTCGCGCCAGCTTGCTTAAGATCGGCACCCAGGGGCTGATCGGCGTGGCCCGCGATCGAGCTACCGCCTACCGGTACGCCCTGACCGGACGCGAGACCGCCCCGCTGACCGACTTCGACCCGTTCGCACCCGAGACGATGCGCGACCCCTACCCCGGATACCGCGCGCTGCTATCCGGGTCGAAGGTGTGGTACAGCCGCAAGCGCGGCATTTGGATCATTCCGGGCTACGACGAGGTCAAACAGGCTCTGCGAGACAACGATGCGTTGTCCTCGGCAGAGAGCCAGGCCCGCTTCCGGGTCCGACTGAAGACGATGAACGCCACCGACCCGCCGGAGCACACTCGACTGCGCCATTCGGTGTCTCGGGCCTTCACCCCCCGAGCGATGAAGTCGTGGGAATTTCACGTCAACCGGGCTGCCGACGAGCTGGTCAACGCGATGATCCGCCGCCAGCGGGTCGAGATCGTGGCTGACCTGGCCAAACCGCTCCCGAACCGGTTGATCACGATGATGCTGGCGATACCGGAGGAAGACCGCCAACAGTTCCTGGATTGGGCAGACACCATCAACGAGGCCGCGTTCGCGCCGCTGACTCCGCACGGCATCGCCATGAACATGCGCTCCAGCCAGGCGGTCATCGCGATGTACCGCCACCTCGCCCCGATGATCAAGGCACGTCGGTCCGCACCGGGTGACGACCTGATCTCCATGCTGGCGGCTCCCGCAGGGGAAAGCACGCTCTCCGATGACGAGGTGTTCTGGACCACGTCGATGCTCGTTGGAGCCGGCAGCGAGACCACAACAAACCTGATATCCGGCCTGTTCTTAACCCTGGCACAGCGTCCGGACGTCTACTCACGGCTACGCGAGAACCCAGAGCTGATCCGCCCGGCGATCGACGAACAGCTGCGGTTGGTCTCCCCTGTTCAGGGGTTCTACCGCACCGCGACCCGCGATTATCCGGTCGGCGAGCACACCATCCCGGCCGGTGCGCGGGTACTGGTGCTGTACGCGGCCGCCAACCGCGATCCACGTCACTACCCGGATCCGGATGATTTCGACCTTGACCGCAATCCGACCGACCACCTCGCGTTCGGCAGCGGTGCGCACTACTGCTTAGGCACCCACCTGACCCGGATGGAGGTCAGCCGCGTGCTGACGCAGCTAATCCAGCGCGTCAAGGCGATCCGGCTGGACGGGGAGTACCGCTACATGGTCAATGCGACGATGCGCGGGCTGGAGCACCTGCCAATTGAATTGGTGCTCGTCGAAGAGGATCCGGACCTGCGGGTGGCGCACTTCGGGGCCATCGGCGCCAGATGAACGCCCAGCCGGTCACGTTGGTCACCGGCGCGATGAGCTGGATCGCGGTCGGCCGCAATCCGATCTGTTTGGGGCCAATGTATTTGCGGCACTGAGCTTGTCGCAGGCATTGCAGCGGTGCCGCTCGTCTAGCCCGGCGGAGAAGCTGGCGCAGTTGGCGATGGCGATGCTCAAAAAGTTGGTGGCCAGTGCGGCGGTCTGGTGCGAGTCGATCGACCAGCCGACGACCCGCCGGGAGGACGTATTGAGCACTACCGCGTAATGCGCCTTGTCCTCGTGGGCGCGGTGTTCGGTGGGCACCTCCCTGCGCGACGTGTTTGCGGAATGTCGTTGACTCACAAGTGATTCGGGCCATCTTGGGTGAAGCCGTGTGCACGGTATGCCCGGCGCGGAAATGGTCGGTCGGCCGCCCCATGACGCATTGCCTGCGCGGACGGCGGTTGGTGTCGCTATGGGTGGTAGTCGGCTCGTGTCGATGAGTTCGTGAGTTCTTGTTTTCGCCAGCTGTAGATCTGGCGGAAGTCCTCGGGACAACGCTGGGGCACGGACAACGGATCCTTCGGTGGGCGGACGTCGTGGCCCGAAGGCAAGCAAACCGACTCCTGCCACCCAGGGCACATCAGAACTACATAAGTCGCACTTCGGTAACTCTTCGGGTAGTTTTCACCCCAGTCACCACAACTCTGTGATTTCTGGGAGGAACACGCATGTCTGCTGCTGCACGACGACGTGAGCAAGTCAGATTGGGCATTGCGATGGCCGCGTCCGGTCTCGTCGCCGCTACGCCACTGCTAACTCCCGCGCCGTGGGTGGTGGAGTCCTCCGCCGTGCAGCGAGCCGCGAACCTGATGAGCGGCGAGTCGCTGCTCAACGTACCGCTGAATCTGTTCCAGCAGTTGGTCAACATTCCTGCCAACGAGTTCGCTGGAATGCAGGTACTGGGTAACTCGTTGATTTCGAGCGGTCCTTGGTTCGGCGCCAGCGCCACCAACATCTGGGGTGAGGACCCGGGCGACCCGTTGCACTTCATGGGCATCATCGACATGCTGTTTCCGTTCAGGACGATTTCCGGGATCGGCGATGCGGCACCGGGGGTCGGCAACAACGGCCTGCCGTTCGACCCGAGTGGTGCTCTGGGTCTGCATCCGGGTGACCCCGGCTATGTGAGGCCGTTTGACCCCAACGAGGCCGCACTGGGCCACTTGGGTCTCGGGCAGCAGATCACGTTGTGGATGAATGCCGAGCTTCCGGTGAACGCCTCCAGCGATGCGGACTGGAGCGCGCCGGGGATTCCGTCGACTCCGATCACCGGAGTCAGCGGGATCGACATGTTCATCTGGTTCATCGCGATGATGACGGGTCTCCAGAAATTCCCGCTGATCGAAAACTGGTCGAAGGTGCCGCTGAGCGACCTTCTGAACGGCTACACATTCCCGCACATCACCAGCGACAACTATGATCCGGATCCGGTGCATGGCACCATCACCGGCCCGGGCGCTGGCATGATCGATCCCTCGCAGGGCGTTGGGGTCAACGGTGAGGTGCCGGACAACCCGCTCTGGGGCACCGTCGGCACTCACCCGTTGCTCGATCACGACGGTAACCCGGTGCTCAATGCCAACGGCAACGGCGTCAACCTGATGCCCTGGGAGGGCCTGACCTGGAAGATGGATCTGGCCTACCCGTTCCAGCAGTTCTGGAACGAACTGCAGCAGACTCCGGAGAGCATGCAGTCCTACCTGAACGGGTTCGATCTGCCGACCTTGGAGGAGATGGCCCGCTCCGTGCAAACCCTGCTGGCCGGTCTGCTGATCGGCTTCGACCCGTTGGTGCCCGGCAGCGTGGTCTGCCTGGGGCAGTGCGAGATTCCGGTCTGGCTGCAGCTGCCGTCACTGGTGAAGGGCCTGGATGCGCTGTGGCCGGGCAATGCCTCGATCGAGGAGTGGCTCAGGCTGGCGGCCATCGAAGCCAAGGTGGACAGCGGGACCCCGGGAGGCTGGGGGTCGGTCAACGCACCCACCAACCACCAGATCGAGTACACCGAGGTCCTTCGGCAGCTGTTCAACTTCGGCAACCCGTCACCGGCGAATCCGCCCGGCTCGCTCGATACCCCGATCTCGACGCCGATCTCCGATGAGATGCAGTGGCTTATCAACCTGATGAAAGATCTCGGGGTGCAGGACTTCGTCCACAAGGTGGCAGATTTCCTGGGGTATGAGCCCATTTACACCGGCGATGGCGCTGCGCCGGCGGACGCGTCTGTGCCGGAGTACGACACGTTGCTTGGTCACTGGGGGCTCGACGGTCTGTTCGGCCTCTCCGCCTAGGGCCAGCGGTCACTCCCAGGTTTGACGGGTTTTCCTGCACATCGTTCCCCACCCCGTGGCCGTCACTCCACGAGACGGTCAACATACGACGACGGGTTCGGGGGCCGGGCGATGCGGTTTGTCACCGACCATATGCGGGAGTACCGGTGGATCAACCAGACTGCTCCACTCGGCTCGACTGAGCCGAGGATCCGTCGCGGTGGTCAAAATTCGGACCCCGACGCGGGGGCCGTTTTCACCCGTCGTCGACAATGACGATCGCGTCGTCTGGATCGATACCAGATACAACCGCCGGCGTCGCCAACGAGTCCTCGGCAGGCTCACGCCCGTCGAGTTTGACGTGACTTACGCGGCCGCAGAAGCGGCCTGGTCACCCCGCACCCCAACGTCAACCAGGAGTGGGGGCAGTCGCGCTGTACACTGCGGCGTGTGTCATTACCCGTTCCCCATCCAGATGCGCGCGCAGTAGTCACCGGCGCGTCCCACGGCATCGGCGAGGCATTGGCTTCAGAGCTGGCGGCCCGTGGTCACAATCTGATCATCACTAGCCGGCGCGAAGAGCTACTCAACGACCTGGCCGGCCGGCTGACGGACCGGCACAATGTCACGGTCGAGGTCCGACCCGCCGACCTCGCCGACGCAGCCCAGCGAGCCGAACTGCGAGACGAGCTGGCGACCCGCAATATCTCGGTTCTGTGCGCCAACGCCGGTGCCGCAACAATCGGGCCGGTCGCGCAGCTCGACGCGGCAGGGGAGCGTGCGCTGGTGCAGCTCAATGCCGCGGGCGTGCACGACCTGGTGTTGGCGGTGCTGCCCGGCATGCTTGAGCGGAGATCCGGCGGCATCCTGATGTCCGGTTCGACCGCGGGCAACGCGCCGATTCCCAACAACGCCACCTATGCCGCCACGAAAGCTTTCGTCAACAGCTTCAGCGAATCACTGCACCACGAGGTGCGCGGATCGGGCGTGCACGTCACACTGCTGGCGCCCGGTCCCGTGCGGACCTTCACGGTGGAGTCGGTGGATGAAGCGACCAGCAGCAGGCTGGTCCCGGATTATCTCTGGGTCTCGGGTGAACATGCGGCGAAGGCTGCATTGGATGGCCTGGCGCGCAACAAGACCCGGGTCGTTCCGGGCGGTCCGGCGAAGATCATGTCACTCACCAACCAGTACGCGCCGCGCCGCATTAGCGTGCCGATCATCGGCCGTGTCTACGGGCAGCTCGCCGGACTATGAGGGCGCGAGGTTTCGCCGGGAAAGTTGCGGTCGTCACCGGGGCCGGTTCGGGGATCGGCCGGGCTCTGGCCATGGAGCTGGCCCACGCCGAGGCCAGGGTTGCGATCAGCGACGTGAACGCCGACGGGCTCGCCGAAACCCAACGGCAGCTGACCGCCGTCGGCGCCGAAGTGCTCTCTGACTCGCTCGACGTAGCCGACCGGGATGCATTTCTTGACTACGCCGATAGGGTCGCGGAGCACTTCGGGAGCGTCAACCAGATCTACAACAACGCCGGCATTGCGTTCTTCGGCGACGTCGAGATCACCAGGTTCGATGAGTTCGAGCGGGTGATGAACATCGACTTCTGGGGCGTGGTTAACGGAACGAAGGCATTCTTGCCGCACCTGATCGCTTCTGGCGACGGCCACGTGGTGAACGTCTCGAGCGCATTCGGGTTGTTCGCGCTGCCCGGTCAGGCCGCGTACAACTCCGCGAAGTTCGCCGTGCGTGGGTTCACCGAAGCATTGCGTCAGGAGATGGTTCTGGCTAAGCGCCCGGTGAAAGTCACTGCGGTATATCCGGGCGGCACCAAGACCTCGTTCATCGACAGCATGGGGGTTGCCGAACACCTCGGCGAGGTCGATCTGGTGAGCAGGTATGACAAACGCGCCTGGACGACCTCACCGGAGCGTGCCGCGCAGGTCATCCTGCGTGCGGTCCGTCGCGACCAACCTCGGATCCTGATCGGTCCCGATACCAAGATCCTCGATCTGCTGGTACGTCTCACCGGGTCCGCCTACCAGCGTGTCGTCCCGCCAATGGCAGCGCGGTTCGTTCCTCCTCCGGCGTACTGATACGTCGACATGCCTGGTGCTCGATGGAGGGCTGGCCATACGGAACCCTGGGTGGGTGAAGGACGAGGGGAGGGGTGTGGTGCTTGAGGTAATCGACAAGGGCAGCGTCAGCGACGCACATCCCGTTCCGCTGCTGTTCGTCCACGGCGCCTGGCATGCGGCTTGGTGCTGGGACGAGAACTTCCTCGGCTACTTCGCCGATCTGGGTTACCGTGCTCTGGCGCTCAGCTTTCGGGGCCATGGTGGCAGTGCCACCAATAAGTCTCTGCGAACGTGCAGCGTCGCGGATTATGTCGCGGACATCCGATCGGTTGCCGAAACCCTGCCGGCGCAACCGGTGGTGATCGGGCATTCGATGGGCGGACTGATCGTGCAGAAGTACCTCGAGAATCGGCCGTCACCGGCGGGAGTCCTGATGTCGTCGATTCCCCCGCAGGGGAATTTCGGGTCGAATCTGCGCTGGCTGCGTAACCACCCGTGGGATGCGATGAAGATGGTGATCACCGGAAGGTCGCTGCCCTACATCAATACGCCCGCGTTGGCCCGAGAGAAATTCTTCTCCGTGGAGACTCCTGAGGAGCGGGTAGTGCAATGCGCAGCGCGACTACAAGAGGACAGCGCCCGGGTCAGCATCGACTGCCTACTGCTGAACTTGCCGCACCCGGACCGGGTGACGACGCCGCTACTGGTGCTGGGAGCAGACCTGGACGGCACGCATACCCACAAGGAGGTCGAGGCGACGGCGCGCGCCTACCGCACCGAGGCGGAGTTCTTCCCCGACATGGGACACAACATGATGCTCGAGCCGGGCTGGGAGGCCGTGGCCGAACGAATCCATGGCTGGCTCGGCGACCGCGGCCTGTAGCGCCGGCTAGCAGCCCTCCGGCTAACAGGCTGACCGGAGCCATGCCGGGTCAGGGGTCCGCAGCGACTCAGTCACGCAGTCCAAGCATGAGGATTCGCTCCCACATCCGGTCGGTCAGCAGTGCCCGCAGAAGCAGGGTGGCTTTCCCCGAAGCTCCAATGGTGTAGCGGGGTTTGGGGTTTTTGGCCTCGACCACCCGTACCACGGCGCGTGCGACGGTCTCGGGTGTGATCATGACGCGGGGCGTTCCGCTGAGCCGGCGGGTGCTCTCGGCGTAGCGGCGTTTGAACCCGCCGTAGGGATCGTCATCGTCGTAAGTCGGGTGCGCGTCTAGTTGGGTGGTCACGAACGGCGTCCGTACCCCGGTCGGGTCGAGCAACACCACCCGTACACCGAATGGAGCTACCTCGGCCCGAAGCGCCAACGACAACGCCTCCATGCCGTACTTGACTATGTGATATCCGCCGGCCCCCGGGCCGACGAAACGTCCCGCGGTGCTGCCGATATTGACAATCGTGCCGGTCCCGCGCTCACGCATTCCAGGCAGTACGAGCTGTGACAAATGAAGGGCAGCAACCAAATTCGTTTCAAATAGGCTGCGCAGGTCACTCAGCGTCAGTTGTTCGAGCGGACCGGTCAACGGGAAGCCCGCACAGTTGATCAGCAAGTCCACGCCACCGTGAGAGGTCTGGATTTCCTGAACAAGCCGATCCACTGCCGCCTCGTCAGTGACATCGAGGGAGCGGGCCGCCAACCCGCGCGACTGCAGGCGTTGCAGTGCTTCCGGATTGCGGCCAACCGCGAAGACGCGGTAGTTGGCGGCATGCAGCCGCTCGGCTATGGCCTCACCGATCCCGCTCGTCGCCCCGGTGACCAGTGCGACCGGTTCGGCGTTCAGCATCGGGTGTTGGGTGACCGCGGGTCGCTTACCGCGGCCTGCTCCGGGGATCCGACAGTTCGGTGGATGTCAGTCCTTGACGAGGTCGAAGATGCGGTAGGTCATCTCCCCGCGGTCCAAGTCGCGGAAGAACAGCGACCCCTCGACTACGGCGAACTCCCGGCCGAACCGGCGCAGGAAGAACGGCAGCCGCTCGTTGATCAGCTCGTTGGAGCGCGGTGAATTCGCCGCCAAGCCGCGGACGACCTCCCTGCTGATATCGCGTTCGTTGACCAGGCGCAACGGCGGCGTGGCCAAGGTCTGCTGCCAGGACTCGATCTCCGCGCGGGTCCGGAAGTCGGTGTGCAGGAAATGGCCGCCCGGGCGCAGCACCCGCCCGACCTCGCGGACGAACTGCGCGAAGTCCGGGTAGATGTGGGAGGCCTCGACGTTGACCACTGCGTCGAAGGATTCGTCTGGGAACGGCAGGTTCAGCGCGTCGCCCTGCACGAAGTCCAGACCCGGCACCTGGTGACGCCGCTGGCAGAACGCCACCCCGTCGGGGTTGAAGTCGAGACCGGTGTACGAGGCTGGTTTGAGGGTGCGGGCCAGGAAGGAAGCACCGCCACCGTGGCCGGAGCTGACCTCAAGCACCTTCTTTCCGGCAAGGTCGATCTGCGTCGCGGTCTGGTGGTAGAGCTGGATCGAGTACCGGTTGGGCTCGTCGGCCTCATCCAGTTTCAGCCCCAGCGGCGGATCCTGCTCGTAACCCCAGTTGAGGAAGACGACGTCGTCGTGCCCCATCCGCTTGGTCATGTACGGGTACCAGTATTTGAAGACCTTCTTATAGAGCGGCATCGCCGAGATGCGGTAAACCAGGTCGGCGCCGACTTTTTCCAAGGTCTCAGATGGGGAACGCACCATACCGAAAGTATGGCACAAGCTCAGTGGTGGCTCGAGTCGCCGGTGGTGGAGGTCGGCACGGCAGTGCGCTGCGGCTCGCTACGGTAGCGCGAGGGTGGCCCGCCGATGTTGCAGAGCCGCCACATCATCTTTCCGGTGACAGTCATCAGGCCGATGTCGTGGCAGAGCATCCGGATGTCGGCGAAGGTGTTGCGCAGTTCCTGACGGGACTGGGGTGTGCCGGCCCGCAGCTGTTTGCGAACCGACCGCGGTATCTGGAACTGCCGACAGAATCGGCGCGGCGGCACCACTAGGGGCTGGGCGAGCACTCTCATGACGACCGGTACATAGCAGGACATCCACACTCGGTTCATCCAGCGTGTGTTCGGGACGCGTCTACGTAAGTAGGCATCCGCGAACGAAATGTGGCGGGCTTCCTCGGCGACGTGGATGGCCATGATCTTCTCTACGAGCGGATGTGTTGACCCCGGGTTGCGCAATGCTCTGGTCTGGATCACATCGATGGGCACCTCGCCTGCCAGGACGCCGAAGAAGAACACGTTGGGGAAGGGCCCGGCATACAGCGGCATCAGCGGCGAAAGCCAGCGCATCCAGTTCGGCATGCCCGGCACGTTGAAGCCGATGCGGTTCACCAGCTCCTGGAACATCAGGACGTGGCTGCACTCTTCGATGGTCTCGTGCATGCAGTAGCGGTGTTCGGGGGAGTCGTTGGGCATACGAGACGCGTACTGAACCAGGCCGCGGATCAGCATGCTCTCGAACTGCGTGGCGATCTTGGCGGTGTTGGCCTGCTGCCACATTCCCATCGCGATCTGCCTGTCGAGGGGTTGGCGGCTGTACCAGGATGTGCGCGCGAGCGGGCCCTCAGTCAGTACCCACCGCGGGTCATCTGGTGTGACGGCATGCTCGGCGGCGTCCCAGTCCACGTCGGCGAAGGGATCGAACCGATGCCGCAGCGAACTGGCGGAAAGGTTGGCCAGCAGGGCTGCATAATCAGCGTTGTCGCTGCTTGCGGTGGCGCGCGGCTGCCGCCGGCTGGCTCGCGAAGTGATGGTCAGTGCCAGTCCGGCGGTGAATATGGCTCCGAGCAACACGCTGACGAGCATCTCCACCGACATACCAAGCATCGCGTCGTCCCCGATAGTCAATCCAAAATGGATGATTTTGGTCTGTTAGCAGACTAGATAGCATCATATCTCCAAATTGGCGCACTCGTCGCACGCTGCGGCGTCGCCCCGGTGATGGTTGCCATTTCGCCTGCCTGGGCACGGGCGAAGACCGGGGCTGACCTCCGCAAACGGTGAAAAATCTGGGCGTTGCGGTAGCGTGTTGTCCTTATGGGGACCCACCAGTACGACGCCATCATCGTGGGCGCGGGCTTCGGCGGTATTGGCGCAGCGATCCAACTCGGCCGGCTGGGCTACGACAAGATCGTGATCCTCGATCGCTTGGACGGTCTTGGCGGAACGTGGCGGGTGAACCACTACCCGGGTCTGTCCGTCGACCAGCCCTCGACTACCTATTCCTACTGGTTTGAACCGAACCCCTACTGGTCTCGGCTCTTCGCCCCCGGCAACGAGGTCCAGGCTTACGCCGAGCATGTCGCGGACAAATACGACGTGCGCCGCCACATGCGCTTCAACGCATCCGTCGACGGCGCCCAGTGGGACGAAGACGCGAAGGTCTGGCGGGTTGCGTTAGCCGGTGGCGAGACGCTGACCTCGCAATTCCTGATCGTGGCCACCGGCTTCCTGTGCCAGCCGAAGATCCCGGACATCCCCGGCATCGATACATTCGCCGGTCACGTCGTACACACCGCAGCCTGGGATCACGAGTACTCGATGGCCGGGCGCCGCGCGGCGGTCATCGGAACCGGATCCACCGGCATCCAGGTGATCCCCGAGCTGGCCAAAGAAGTCGCCGACCTGACGGTGTATCAGCGCACCCCGATCCTGGTGACCCCCAAGTCCGACGTGGTGTTCCCGCCGGTAGCCCAGCGGATGTTTGCCCGGCTGCCGTTCACCCAGCGCATCGTGCGGTGGCTCACCGACAACACCACGGACTTCATGATGGTCCTGACCATGTGGCGCTACCGGCGTTTCAAGTTCCTGAACAAGGCGATGGCGGCTCAATCCGCGCTGCACCGCCGCCGGGCGGTGCGGGATCGTGAACTGGCCGACAAGATGCGGCCCGATTTCGACTTCGGCTGCAAGCGCCCGTCGATCTCCAACGACTACTACCCGACCTTCGCCAAACCGAACGTGCACTTGGTGACCGAGGGGATCGAGCGGATCGAGCCGGACGGCATCGTGGCGCGGGACGGCACCAAGCGAGAGATCGACACCCTGGTGTTGGCGACGGGTTACGACGTGTGGGAGGGCAACCTGCCGGCGATCGAGGTGATCGGTCGCGGTGGTCGCAACCTGGGGAAGTGGTGGCGGGAAACTCGTTTCCAGGCCTACCAGGGCATGACCGCCCCCGCGTTCCCGAACTTCATCAATATGGCCAGCCCGTTTTCCTGGGTCGGGTTGTCCTGGTTCAACACGGTGGAATACCAGATGCGCCACATGAACCGGCTCTTTGGTGAACTTCAGCGGCGCGGAGCCCACACGTTCGAGGTCACCGAGGAGGCCAATACGCGCTTCTATGAGCGTATGACCAAGCTGCTCGACGATTCGGTTTTTCACCTCGGCAACTGCGCCACCTCGAATTCCTACTGGTTCAACCATCAGACCGGGGAGGCGCCGCTTTTCCGGCCCACCTCGGTTCGCAGCGCCGTCAACGAGCAGGACAGCTTCCCGCTGACCGACTACGCGATCACGTGAGCACTGTTGCCGTTGGCCCGCGCGGTAGCGGGGTTCGTGCATCTACCCCCCAGCAAGCGGAGACTGATTCTGCGCGCCTCATGATTTACTCATTAGTGCAGTTCGTGCGCTCACCGAATCGTTGGCGTGCCGGGGGGAACGGGTGAGGGAAATCCTGGTTGTCAGACTTTTCGGGCGGGTGTGGATACCGCTGGTCATTCTGCTGGTGATCGGAGCCGGAGCCGTCATCGTCTCGCGAGTTCACGGGATCTTCGGCTCGGAGCGGCGCCCGGTCTACACCGACAGTCACGTCGCCGGTACCAACTCATATACCCCCAAGCAGGTGGTGTACGAGGTCTTCGGTCCGCCCGGCGCAGTGGCTGACATTAGCTATTTCAATGCCGATATCCAGCCGCAGCAAGTGAATGCAGCTCTTTTGCCGTGGTCGTTGACGTTGTCGATCAATGCGCCTGCCGTCATAGCAAATGTTGTGGCGCAGGGCGACAGCTCCAGTCTGGGATGCCGCATCATGGTGGACGGTGAAGTCAAGGCCGAGCGGGTGTCGCGCGAAGTGAATGCCTATACGCATTGCGAGGTACGGGGCGCATGAGCGCCCGCCGCCCCGGCCGCCCGGCCTTCGCCGCAGTCGTCCACAAGTTCGCCATCCCGGTAATTCTTGCCTGGTTGGGAATCTCCCTGCTGGTCAGCCTCGGCGTTCCGCCGCTCGAACAGGTCGCCAAGGACCGCGCCGTATCGCTGAGCGCCCAGGATGCACCGTCGTTGAAGGCGATGGCGCGCATTGGCGAGCTGTTCCAGGAATCCGATACCGACAGCATCACGATGATCGTGCTGGAAAGCGAGCAGCCCCTTGGCGAGGCCGCTCACCGCTACTACGACGAACTCATCGGTCAATTGAACGCCGATTCGGCGCACGTGCAGCATGTGCAGGATTTCTGGGGTGACCCGTTGACCGCGCCCGGGGTCCAGAGTGCAGATGGCAAGGCCGTCTACGTCCAACTGAATCTCGTCGGAAACATGGGTGAGGCGAAGGCGAACGAGTCCGTTGATGCGGTCCGGGAAATTGTGAACCGCATCCCCGCGCCGCCTGGGGTCAGCGTCTATGTCACCGGTCCGACGCCGCTGAGCGCAGACATGATGCAGGTCGGTGACCGCGCCATCATGAAGATCACGCTGGCAACAGTCGTGGTGATAGCGATCATGCTGCTGCTGGTGTACCGCTCGATTGCGACGGTGGCGCTTGTGCTCGTGATGATCGGGGTGGAACTGACGGCGGTGCGAGGCATCGTCGCCTTCCTCAGTGATACCGGCGTTATCAGAATCTCGACGTTCGCGATCAGCATCCTGGTCTGCTTGGCGATCGCGGCGGGCACCGACTACGTCATCTTTTTCATCGGTCGATACCACGAGGCGCGCCATGCCGGCGAAGACCGGACGTCGGCCTACTACACCGCGTATCGCGGTGTGGCACATGTGATTCTGGCTTCGGGCTTGACCGTCGCGGGGGCGACGTATTGCCTCAGCTTCACCCGCCTCCCAATCTTTCAAACCATGGGTGCCCCGTGCGCGGTAGGAATGCTGGTCGCGGTTGCGGTCGCACTTACGTTGGTGCCGGCCGTTCTCGCGGTGGCCGGCCGGTTCGGCTTGCTTGAGCCCAAGCGCACCATGTCGACTCGCGGTTGGCGGCGGGTGGGAACGGCGGTCGTACGCTGGCCCGCGCCCATCTTCCTGGCTTCCTGTGCAGTGGCGTTGGTGGGTTTGTTGGCGCTGACGGGATTCCAGGTCAACTACGATGACCGTCCGTACATGCCCCGTGACACGCCGGCCAATGTCGGTTGGGCGGCAGCGGAGCGCCATTTTTCCGAAGCGCGATTGCGGCCCGACGTATTGGTGATCGAGTCCGATCACGACCTGCGCAATTCAGCGGATTTCTTGGTACTGAACAGACTGGCCAAGGCGATCTTCCGGGTCGAAGGTGTCGCACTGGTCCAAGGCGTTACCCGGCCGGAGGGCGCGCCACTGGAACATACTTCCGTGCCGTTTCTGCTCAGCCTGCAGAGTGCCGGTCAGTTACAGAATATTAAGTTCGTTAAGGACCGGATCGCCGATATGCATGCGCAGGCCGACGACCTGTCCGGCACGATCGCCTCACTGGAGCGTGCCTATGCATTGATGCAGGAGTTTAGGGACACAACGCACCACATTGTCGGGGTTAGCAAGGAAACGATAGAGATCACCCGGGAAATACGCGACGACATTGCGAATTTCGATGATTTCTTCAGGACATTCCGCAATTATTTCTATTGGGAGCCGCACTGCGCCAATATTCCGGTATGTGCGGCGATGCGGTCAGCTTATGACGCCTCGGATGGTATCGACAGAGTCAGCGAAAAACTGGATGAGTTGACGCCAGATCTGGACAATTTCGACACGGTGATGCCCCAGGTGCTCGCGCTGGTACCGCCACAGATCGCCACCATAAAAAGTGTGCAGAATATGCTCTTGACCGCCAACAGCACTATGACGGGCATCATCGAGCAAATGGAGCAGCTGGGCACGGATGCATCGGCGATGGGGCAAGATTTCGACGCTGCCCAAAACGATGACTCCTTCTACTTACCCCGCAGTGTGTTCGGCAACCCCGATTTCCAGCGTGTGATGAAGCTGTTCTTGTCACCCGACGGCAAGGCGGCGCGCTTCATCATCACGCACCGGGGCAACCCGAGCACCGAAGCCGGTATCGCGCGGATCGATCCGATCAAGACGGCGGCCGAGGAGGCGCTCAAGGGCACCCCGCTGGCTACCGCCAAGATTTATGTCGCCGGCAACGCGGCGGTCTTGAAGGACCTCAAAGAAGGATCGGCCTACGACCTGCTCATCGCGGGCACGGCGTCGCTGTGCATCATCTTCATCATCATGCTGATTCTCACCCGCAGCCTGATTGCGGCGCTGGTGATCGTGGGCACTGTGGTCGGCTCGTTGGGCGCCTCGTTCGGGCTGTCGGTGCTGGTCTGGCAGTACCTGCTGGGCTTGAACCTGCACTGGATGGTGCCGCTGATGGCGATCATCATTTTGTTAGCGGTGGGTGCCGACTACAACTTATTGCTGGTCGCGAGGTTCAAGGAGGAAATCGCGGGCGGCCTCAAGACCGGCATCATCCGCGGCATGGGCGGCACCGGCAAAATTGTTTCGACTGCAGGCCTGGTCTTCGCGTTCACGATGGCGGCGATGATCGTCAGCGACCTGCGGGTGGTCGGGCAGGTTGGTACCACGATAGGTCTCGGACTGCTGTTCGACACCCTGGTCGTGCGTTCGTTCATGACCCCGTCGGCGGCCGCGCTGCTGGGCCGCTGGTTCTGGTGGCCCCAGCAGGTACCTAACCGCAGCCGTGCATCTCAGGGCCACCGGTCGCTCCCAAGCGTGAGTCGATCGGCCGATGAACATATGTCGTTGAGTTGATCTCGTCGATTGCGCGTAGCCGACACTGAACGCGTCCGATTGTCTGCGTGCGAAATTCATCGGCGCAGATCAAAAAATGTTTATTCTTCTATCGACACCTCGCCCCAAGCAGTTCAGTTGGTGGATCGAGCCTAAATCGGGTCGTATCGATATGTGTTCGATTCCAGTGGGAGAGCGGTCAGCGCTAACGCTGGTTTTGATGGCTTGACAAACGCCTGATATCTTCACGGCGTGAAAAATGCACTCATGAAGAGCGTGGCAGCAACGGTCGCTGCCATCACTACGCTGTCCATGACGTCTGCTGTCACTTCGGCCGCTGATGTTGTTCAGCGCCTGGACGTTTCACTCATGGCCACAGGTGGCGTCTGGGACATCGGTGGCCTCAATAACCTGCCCGCCGGGCAGAGCGTGGCGCTGGTTCTCGGTTCCAGTGGAATTCCTACTCCGTCCGAAACCTACGTCGAGACCGCGTTCAACACGTATCTGGCTCCCAGCGGGCGGTTCGGCGGAGACTTGAGCCACGTGTACGCCTTGACCACTCCGGAGCTTGGCTACGACACCAGCCATGTCCTCCCGCAGGATCAGGCTGACATCATGGCGGCGCTGGTTCCCTTGCTGCACAGCGGTCACGACGTCACGTTGTTCGGGTATTCGCAATCGGCGGCGGCCATCAACGGGGCACTCAATGAGCTGTACGACACCTACGGTGATGACGTCACCGGGCGCGTCAACTTCGTGCTGGTCGGCAACGGTGGTTCACCGGACGGCATTATGAACATGATCTACGCGTCGCTGCCGTCGTGGGCGCAGGACATCCTGCGATCCACCGCGGCTCAGCTCAATCTCGACGGTGGTGTATTGAACTTTGGGGAGAATGAGCCTTCGCGCTACGTCACTCCCGAGCACTTCCACGGCAGCGTGTTCACTCTTCAAGGTTTCGGAGGGATGTCGGTTCCCGACGGCTACGCAAGCTGGAGTCCCACCAGTTTTGCTGACGGCTCATGGTTCCTGCAGCTCCTGGGACTGGTCACCAGTCATGAGCTGTACATGGGAGTGTCACCCGATGACATCTACTCTGCATTGGCGGGCGTCGACCCCACTGACACGGTCCACTACCTCGACTTGAACCCGTCCGAGGGCTTCTTGACTCTGCTTACTGCAGCGGGAATCAACGTCGGATGGATTCCCGAATCTCTCGGAGATCCGCTGGTGGACTTCTTCTCCAGCCTCGGTATCTAAGTTCAGCTCGGGCATCGCAGGTAGACGGTCACTGGCGCCGTCTTGCTCGCGAACGCGATTTCGCGGATGCCTTGACCACTCGGCTGTCGACGCGGTTCCTGTCGGCTTCCCATGCCGACTCTGGTCAACTCCCTGCACCGTGGGCTAGATTTAGCCAAGTTCCGATTGTAGAAAGTGGTCGCGGGTTCCGGCACGGCTTCAGCTGGTGAGTCTGCGCCGATAAAGGAGTCGGTAGATGAGCATCGCGGACCGGACCGTAGCGGCCACCCGGGGAGGGGCGCTGACAGTAGGTGCAGGCACGCTGGGCCCGGTGTCTCGACTGTTCACCGGCGCTGAGATCAGCGTCGATGCGACGCTGGTCTGAGGGGAGCGCCATACATGTCCGGTGAAGCCCTTTCGGTTGCCTTGGAACGTGAGCATCTGCAGATCGACGCCGGAATCAGAGCCTTCCTGGCGGGCCTCGAGGGCGACCGCGTCGACGCCGCCGGCCTGAGCGCGACACTGGCGGTGCTGCGACGCCATATCTATCTGGAGGAACAGCTGCTGTTCCCGCCGATCAGCAGCGGCGCCCACATTATGGCGGTGTTCGGGATGATCCGCGGCCACGGCCAGATCTGGCGCACCATGAACGCACTCGACGACATGGCCGGCGCAGGAGCTGACCACGACAGGTTGCGGTGGACCTGTCGACAATTGCTGGCTCTGCTGGCCGACCACAACAAGGTGGAGGAGCCGGTGATCTACCCGGCCGTCGACACCGGACTGGCACCCGAGCAGGCCGCGGAAGTGGCCGAATTCCTGGCAGCCGGCCAGATGCCCGAGGGGTGGACCTGCGCACGGGGAGCGGTCTGAGCGGTCAGGCTTCGCCGGCGATGAGCGCCGACAGGCCGGCGTGATAGGCGGCCAGGCTGTGCCGCCAGCCGATGTCGACGGCACCGCCGCTGTCCACGGCGATCTGGGCGCCCACATGCACATACGGCGCGGGCGGCACCAAGGGGACGATGTCGAGGAAATTCACTACGCGATAACAGCATTCGATGGCAGCGTCGAACGCGGCCTTGAAGTCGGCCACGCCGACGCGTGGGCCGGCGAATGTGGTCAGCCGCGGTTCGATGGTGTTCGGGGGCATCGCTTGGGCGACATCCGGTGCGGCCAGCACGGCCAAGGCGGCCCCGAGGCTGTGCCCGGTGATGAGGATCTGACTGCACCCGCTGGTCGCCGCGGGCAGGTTGGCGGCGATGGAGGTACGGACGCAGCCGTAGATGTCCTGGAAGCCGGCGTGCACCTGGCCGAACCGCATGAACCCCGCCACCGGTGTGTAGGGCGCCGGGAGGAAGTCGAGATCGGCGATCCAGTCCGCTACATCGGAGCTGCCACGAAATGCGATGAACGCGGTGCCGCTGGCGGTGTGATGGCCCATCAACCCAAAGATGTTGGTGTCCTTGGCCATCGCTGTCGCCGGATGCTGCTCGGGCAGCGCCGCCAAGTGTGCCTGGTCGGCCTTGATCAGGGCGGTCTGGCGCCAACCCGGCGGCAGCGTGGGCGCAGCGCCGGACATCACGGTGTAGGCCGCCGATGCCAGCGGCAGCACCACGTCGCGGGCGTACGACGGGCTGAATGCCACGCTGAACAGTCTAGGAGGCTCAAAGGTGCCAACGCGTTGGCAACTTTGAGACTCAATGTTGTCAGCATGTTGGCAACGTTTAGACTCCTCTCCATCGGCACTGAACCGGCAATCACCGGGGAGCCTTCGGAAGAACAGCCGCACCGCCTAGCAGCCGGCTCAGTAGAACCGAACGGGACGGCCCGTCACAGCCCTACATGAGCGGTCGCGCCCTAGGACGGGAGTGCGGCAAGCGGGGTGGTACCGCGGCGCTCGCGCAACCGCGCGGCGTCGTCCCCGGGCCGGGCCCTTGGGAGACGACACACCGTGAGCGAACGCAGCTATCCGAAGCCGGCCTCCGGCGCCCCCGACTTTCCGGCGGCTGAAGCCGCCGTCCTGGACTACTGGGCCGCCGACGACACCTTCCGGGCCAGCATCGCCCGCCGCGACGGTGCGCAAGAATACGTGTTCTACGACGGGCCGCCGTTCGCCAACGGTCTGCCGCACTACGGGCATCTGCTGACTGGCTACGTCAAGGACATCGTGCCGCGCTACCGCACCATGCGCGGCTACAAGGTGGAGCGCCGGTTCGGTTGGGACACCCACGGGCTGCCGGCCGAGCTGGAGGTGGAGCGCCAGCTCGGCATCACCGACAAGTCACAGATCGATGCCATGGGCATCGCCGCGTTCAACCAGGCATGCCGGGATTCGGTGCTGCGCTACACCTCCGAATGGCAGGCCTACGTCACCCGCCAGGCCCGCTGGGTGGACTTCGACAACGACTACAAGACCCTCGACCTGCCGTTCATGGAGTCGGTGCTGTGGGCGTTCAAGCAGCTCTGGGACAAGGGCCTGGCCTACGAGGGCTATCGGGTGCTGCCCTACTGCTGGCGCGACGAGACGCCGCTGTCCAACCACGAGCTGCGGATGGACGACGACGTCTACAAGAGCCGCCAAGACCCGGCGTTGACCGTCGGGTTCCGGATCGTCAGCGGGGGTCCGGCCGGCGAACTCGAGGGCGCTCACCTGTTGGTGTGGACCACCACCCCGTGGACATTGCCGTCCAACCAGGCGGTGGCGGTCAACCCGGATGTGACCTATGTGCTGGTCGCAGCGGGGGAGCGGCGATACCTGTTGGCGCAGGCACGGCTGGGCGCCTACGCGCGCGAGCTCGGCCTGGGTGAGGGCGAACAGGCGCAGGTGCTGGGCAGCTACCGCGGGTCGGAGCTGCTCGATATGCGCTACGCACCGCCGTTCCCGTATTTCATGGATTCGGCGAATGCCTTTCGGGTGCTGGCCGCCGACTTCGTCTCCACCGAGGACGGCACCGGCATCGTGCACCTGGCGCCCGCCTACGGCGAGGACGACAAGAACACCACTGACCCGGCCGGAATCATCCCGGTCACGCCGGTGGATGCCAAGGGCCGCTTCGATGTCACCGTGCCGGACTATGTCGGCCAGCATGTTTTCGATGCGAACAAGGCGATCATCGCCGACCTCAAGAACGGCACCGGGCCGGCCGCGGCCAACGGCGCGGTGCTGGTACGCCATGAGACCTACGAGCACCCGTACCCGCACTGCTGGCGCTGCCGTAACCCGCTGATCTACAAGGCGGTGTCGTCGTGGTTCGTCCGGGTCACGCAGTTCCGGGACCGGATGGTTGAACTCAACGAGCAGATCACCTGGTACCCCGAGCACATCAAGGACGGGATCTTCGGCAACTGGCTGCGTGGCGCACGCGATTGGTCGATCTCCCGAAACCGCTACTGGGGCACCCCTATTCCGGTTTGGAAGTCCGACGATCCGGCCTATCCACGGATCGATGTTTACGGCAGCCTGGATGAGCTGGAGCGCGACTTCGGGGTGCGGCCGGACAATCTGCATCGCCCCTACATCGACGAGCTGACCCGGCCCAACCCCGACGATCCGACCGGCCGTTCGACGATGCGGCGCATCCCCGATGTGCTGGACGTGTGGTTCGACTCGGGCTCGATGCCGTATGCCCAGGTGCATTATCCGTTCGAGAACCAGGACTGGTTTTTGGGCGGGGCGGCGGGAGACGCCGAGCCCCACTACCCGGGCGATTTCATCGTCGAGTACATCGGGCAGACCCGCGGCTGGTTCTACATGATGCATGTCCTGGCTACTGCACTGTTTGACCGTCCGGCGTTCAAAACCTGTGTGGCGCACGGCATTGTGCTGGGCAGCGACGGGCAGAAGATGAGCAAGTCATTGCGCAACTACCCGGACGTGAGCGAGGTGTTCGATCGCGACGGCTCCGACGCCATGCGCTGGTTCCTGATGGCCTCGCCGATCCTGCGCGGCGGGAACCTGATCGTCACCGAGGCGGGCATCCGCGAGGGCGTACGCCAGGTGATGCTGCCGCTGACCAACGCCTACACCTTCCTGACGCTGTATGCCCCGAAACCCGGTGTCTGGCGCACGGATTCGCAGCATGTGCTGGACCGCTACATCCTGGCCAAGTTGGCGTCGCTGTGCGAGGTCCTGACGCAGGCCCTGGATGTGTGCGACATCTCCGGGGCGTGTGAGCAACTGCGACAGTTCACCGAGGCGCTGACCAACTGGTACGTCCGGCGGTCCCGGCAGCGGTTCTGGGACGAGGACGCCGACGCGATCGACACCCTGCACACCGTGCTGGAGATCACCGCGCGACTGGCCGCGCCGCTGCTGCCGCTGACCACCGAGGTGATCTGGCGCGGTGTCACCGGGGAACGCTCGGTGCACCTGACCGACTGGCCGCAGGTTGCCGATCTGCCCGCGGATGCTGCGCTGGTGGCGGCGATGGATCAGGTTCGCGAGGTCTGCTCGGCGGCGTCCTCGGTGCGTAAGGCGCACCAGTTGCGGGTCCGGTTGCCGCTGCCGAAGCTCACGGTGGCCGTCGACGATCCGCAGCGGCTGGCACCGTTCACCGATTTGATCGCCGACGAGCTCAACGTCAAGGCCGTCGAGCTGACCGACGACATCGCCCGCTACGGCCGGTTCGATCTGGCGGTCAACGCGAAGGTGGCCGGTCCCCGCCTGGGTAAGGATGTACAGGCCGCGATCAAAGCGGTCAAGGCCGGCGGCGCCGTGGTCAACCCGGACGGGACCCTGAGCGCGGGTCCGGTGGTGCTGCTGGAGAGCGAGTACACCGCCAAACTGGTCGCCGCCGACCCCGAATACACCGTGGCGCTGCCCGAAGGCGCCGGCTTGGTGGTGCTCGACAGCGCGGTTACCCCCGAACTGGAAGCCGAGGGCTGGGCCAAGGACCGGATCCGGGAACTGCAGGAGCTGCGTAAGAACAGCGGCCTTGACGTCTCCGACCGGATCAGCGTGGTGATCGCGGTGCCCGAGCAGCGGCGGCCATGGGCGCAGAATCACGCCGAGTTGATCGCCGGAGAAATCTTGGCGACCAGTTTCGAATTCGGCGACCCGGCCAATCCCGTGGAAATCGGGGACGGTGTGCGGGTGTCCATCGCCAAGGCCTGAGGGTTCAGTCGCCAAAATTGCGATCGCGGCCAGGTCCGACTTTCTCGCGCCGAGATTCTTATGGTCGGAGCCGGCCGGTGGACGGGGCCTGCGCCGTTCACTGTTGGCAGCTCAAACACGGCATTAGCCTCGATTTTGCATGGAAAATGGGTTCGGGCTCGGTCTGATGGCGAATTGGCTGATTGGTAATGATTTTCGGGTGGTGGCGTGGCGGAGCTGTCCCGTGTCGCCGGGTGGGGCGGGCTTTCCCAGGGCCGGTGGGCCTTTCAACGTTGGTCGGTCGGATGGGCCGCGGTGTTATCGGAAGGCGCTGCGGATGGTCTGCCAGGCGGCGGCTATCGCCGATGCCCACCGCCAGGTGACATCCAGGCGTAGCCGCAGTTGACGGGCACTGCGGGTGACGCGGGCCGCGACGTGCAGGACCCGGTAGCGGAAGGTGGCGATCTCAGCGCGGGCCAGTGCCGGGTGGCTACCGAATCCGATGAGTCGGGTCCAGGTGACCAGGTCGGCGCCGGCCAGAATGACTTCGAGCCAGGCAGCGTTGGCCCAGAAGGAATGACACGGCAGGTTACGCAGACCGGTGGCCTTCAGTTCGCGGATACGGTCCTCGACGCGGGCGTGCTGACGGTGCCGTAACTCCAGGCCCGCTACCTGCCCGGCGATGATTCCGGGTGGTGTGTCGGTGATGAACGCGGTGATCCGCATCCCGTCGGCGTCGGTGAACCGCAACTGCGCGCCGGGGTGGGGGCGTTCTCTGCGCAGGATCAACCGGGTCCCGGCCGGCCAGGAGGCCAGGTTGACCAGGGTGGTGGCCTCGGCGACCCAGGCGCCGTCGCGGATACCGCCGTCGGTGTCGATCGCCGGGTACCAGGCATCAGCGAGGGTGAGACTGTCCACGGCGTCCTGCACGCGGGCGTCGACAGGGTAGCCGAAGGAGAACCCGACCCCGGCGATGCGGCAGGCATCGGCGAATCGGTGGGTGGCCCCGGCGGTGTCGCAGCGCACCACCACCCGGGGCTTATCGGGATCATCGGGGTGGTCTGGGTCGGGCCGCCACGCCGGGGGCAGGGCGGCCAGTGCCTGTCCCAGAACGATGACGTGGTCACTGGCAGTGTTGGAGCCGGCGTTACCGTTGCGCAGCAACCCGGCCAGAGCCTCGCCACCGGCGATCTCGGGGCGGTCCAGGAACGCTAGCAGCGGATGAAGACCGAACGTCTTCTTCCAGGTCGGGGCGGCGCCGGTCTTGTTGTCGGAGTGATCGATGACCAGGGTGGCGTCGATGTCGATGTGCAGCCAGCCCTCACCAGCGGGGGACGCTCCGGCTTCCCAGGCCGCGGCCCGCGCGGCGGCCCGCGCGGCCCGTACCCCGGGTAGGTGTGCGGCGTCGATGCGCTCATCGACCAGCCGCCACATCGTGGTCGTCGAGGCCTTCGCACCCAGGACGTGCTCGCGATCCCCGCACAGTTGCGCGACCCCGTCGATGCAACTCGTCCCGTCGGCGACCGCGGCGGCCAGATCAGCGAACACCTCCCCGGGCGCGTACACCCACGGGCCCCGGTAGGTATCCGCCAGCGCGGCCGTGACCTGCGTCGATAACCCGGTCCGGTCGGCCAGTTCGCGCAGCATGCCCATCCCGGCATGCGACACCACACCTTGGCCGTCAGCAGACACTTTCACCCGCCCTGCCACCGCGATATTCTTCACCTGCGAGGTGCCTTCCACTTGGAACGATTGAACCGTCGACAAGTCCAATTATTCCTTGCAGGACAGGCACTTTCGCTCATCTACACACCTTCACAAGGCGCATTTCGCGAAAAATCTGGGCTA
>NZ_LT546166.1:2762595-2794678 GCF_900078685.2 Mycolicibacter icosiumassiliensis
GGGTCGGTGACGGTGTGCGGGGGTCTGGGGCGGCGCGGGTTTGATCGTGCACTCGAGGCGGTCCAGCGGCTGGGGGCTCAGCTGGTGGCGAGGTGATCGACCGGCAGCCGGTCATCCAGTGACGGCGGCAACAACAAACCCCTGCTCCGGGGCGAACACCCGGAATGTCTTGTCCACCATCGCCTGCACCCAGCGCCGGCCCCGGACAAGATCTCGTCAGGTGACGACCTGCACCACCGGGTCGTGCAGCACCGGGAAGTTGACGGAGTTGGCGATGAAGCAGATCCGGTGCGCGTCGGAATGCAATGCCAGCGCCCGCTCCACCATCTGCGCGTCGACCACTTCGATTCGCGGCTGCAGGACGACAGTGGTGAAGTGTCCGCCCTCGGTGTTCTCGATCATCGTGCCGACCGGCCGGTCCTCGTAGGAGACGACCGCCACGCCGTTGACCGAACACAGATACAGGTAGGACAGCATGTGGCATTGGGATAGCGCGGCCAGCAGCAGCTGCTCGGGGTTCCACCGTGTCGGATCACCGCGGAAAGCCGGGTCGGCGGAGCCGGATATGGCGGGGCATCCGGCAGCGGCCACCTCGTGCTCTCGCCCGTAGGCGCGATAGTCGCTGGTCCCGCTGCCGCGATTACCGGTCCAGCAGACCTCCACGGTGTAGCTGTGTTGCGTGGACATTCGGCCTCCATGGGCTATGAGGTGCGGGCTCGTCACCACAGCACACCGTAGACGCCGGCGAGGGCGAGAATCCTGGCCATCGGTCAGCCCCACCGGTCGATGACATCGCCGGCCGGTTGCCCGGCCGCCAGCGCCGCCATCAGCAGGATCCGTGCCTGCGGCGGCCTCAGCCGCGGCACCATCAGCGCGCCGGCCTCCACCAGGGCCCGGCCCGGGCCGTAGTCCGCGCCGATGCGCCCATCCGGAACCCGGCTGGACACCGCGACCACGAGTCCGGCCGCACAGTGCCGGCGCACCCCCTCGATCACCGCAGTCGTGGCGTTGCCCGACCCGAGCGCGGACAACACCACCCCGCGCGCACCGGCGGCGGCGCAGGCATCCAGGGCGACGGTGTCGGCGCCCGCGTACAGCGCCACGACATCGACGCGCGGCACGGTGGCCGGCGCACCGAGGTGGGGCCGAGTCTTGTCACCGGACAGCGTGACCCGGCCGTCGGCGACGCTGCCCAGCAGGGGACCGGTGAAGCCGGTCAACCCGGTGATGGTGGCCTTCTGCAGCCCCAACGGGGCCAGCACCCGGCCGGCGAAGCACATCAGCACGCCCAGTCCCCGGGCCGCCGGATCCGCGGCCAGGGCCAGGGCGTCTCGCAAGTTGCCCGGCCCGTCGGCGTCGGGGGCGTCCGCGCCGCGCTGAGCCCCGGTCAGCACGACCGGCGCGTCCCCGGCATAGCCGAGTTCCAGCCAGAGCGCACCCTCTTCGCAGGTGTCGGTGCCGTGGGTGACGACCACCCCGTCGGCGCCGTCGTCCACCGCGGCATTGACCGCGGCCAGGAGCGCAGCCCAGTCGGCCGGGCCCAGTTCCGAGCTATCCCGCGCCATCAGGTCCACCACGGTGACGTCCGCTGCGCCGGTGTCCGCGAGCAAGTCCGAGCCGCTCCGGGCGGGCCGCAGCGCCCCGTCGCCCTGGGTGCTGCAGGAGATGGTGCCGCCGGTGGTGATGACGGTCAGGCGCTTGGACAGCATGCCGCGATCATGCCGCACCTGGGTTAAGGGATGATGGGGGCGTGACTGACGAAACAACCGACTCGACCGAGACGGAGGTGGACCCGGTCCCGGCCCCCGAGTCGGAGCCGGCCGCCCCGCCCCGCCGGCTGGGGCTGCTGCTGTCGGTGGCCGCGGTGGTGCTGATCGCCGACGTCGTCACCAAGGTGCTCGCGGTGAAGATGCTCACCCCCGGCCAGCCGGTGCCGATCATCGGCGACACCGTGACCTGGACCCTGGTCCGCAACTCCGGCGCCGCGTTCTCGATGGCCACCAGCTACACCTGGGTGTTGACCCTGATCGCCAGCTCGGTGGTGCTCGGCATCATCTGGATGTCGCGCCGCCTGGTGTCGCCCTGGTGGGCGATCGGGCTGGGGATGATCCTCGGCGGGGCGCTGGGCAACCTGGTGGACCGGTTCTTCCGGGCACCCGGGCATCTGCAGGGTCACGTGGTCGACTTCCTGTCGATCGGCTGGTGGCCGGTGTTCAACGTCGCCGACCCCGCGGTAGTAGGCGGTGCGATCCTGCTGGTGGCGCTGTCGGTGTTCGGCTTCGACTTCGACGCGGTGGGTCGTCGGCGTGCTGGCGACGGCGAGCAAGCCTGATGCGGCTGTGACGGAACGATCCATGCCGGTCCCCGAGGGGCTGGCCGGCATGCGGGTGGACGCCGGGCTGGCCCGCCTGCTGGGCCTGTCCCGCAATGTCGTCGCGACGCTGGCCGAAAACGGCGACGTGGAACTGGACGGCGTGGCTGCCGGCAAGTCCGATCGGCTCGCCGCCGGTGCGTGGCTTCAGGTGCGGCTGCCCGAAGCACCGCCCCCGCTGGAGAACATCGCGGCCGAGGTCGAGGGCATGACGATCTTGTACTCCGATGCCGACATCGTCGCCGTCGACAAACCACCCGGCGTCGCTGCGCACGCGTCCGTGGGCTGGACGGGGCCGACGGTGCTGGGCGGCCTGGCCGCGGCCGGCTATCGAATCACCACGTCCGGGGTTCCCGAGCGGCAGGGCATCGTGCACCGCCTGGATGTTGGGACCTCCGGGGTGATGGTGGTGGCGATCTCCGAACGCGCCTACACCGCACTCAAACGCGCGTTCAAGGCGCGCACGGTGGAGAAGCGCTACCACGCCCTGGTACAGGGCCATCCGGACCCGTCCAGTGGCACCATCGACGCACCGATCGGCCGACATCACGGACCGGACTGGAAATTCGCCGTGACCGCCGATGGTCGCCACAGCATCACCCACTACGACACGGTGGAGGCGTTCGTCGCCGCGAGCCTGCTCGACGTGCACCTGGAAACCGGCCGCACCCACCAGATCCGGGTGCACTTCTCGGCCCTGCGGCATCCCTGCTGCGGCGACCTCACCTACGGGGCCGACCCGACGCTGGCGCGCAAGCTCGGGCTGGAACGCCAGTGGTTGCACGCCCGCTCGCTGGCCTTCGCCCACCCTGGCGACGGGCGGCGCATCGAGATCACCAGCGAATACCCCGCCGACCTGCAACACGCCTTAGACGTGCTGCGCTGCGATTCCCGTTGACCTGCGCGGAGTCAACCCCAGTCAGCCAAAGTCAGCCAACCATTTGGACCAAACCAGTCCAGTACACCGCCTACGTTCACCGAGGCATTCCAGAGTGCCTCCAGTGGGTTGATGCCTGTATCGGGGATCGTCCAGTAGTTGGTCAGCCCGTCGGTGAACGACGGATCAGCACCGACGCCGGCGATCTGGTCCGGCGTCAACCCGAGGTACTCCAGGTGTGTGACGAACAGTCCAGTCAAGGTGGTAACCAACGTCGATAGATCTGAGACGGGGTTCTTCGGCCACTCGGCCCACGCGTCTCCGGCTATGGTGAACACATCGGTCGGGTATAGGTCATTCGGGGTCGTCACGCCGAGCAGATTGCCGAGACCCATGAATTGCAGTAGTTGTTCGACAGGCTCACGAAGCCACTCCGACAATGACGGCAGCAGACTACTGAGCAATCCGCCGTGGGCCGAGGCGGTGTCCCCGACAAAGATGAAGTGCAGGGCATCGGAGGGGATGCCCGCATCGTGTAACAGCTGCATCGCCTGCCCGGCCGCCACCGCGCTCTCCGAGTAGCCCACGATCAACAGTGGGTTCTCCGCGTTGAAGTCGCCCGACGCCATCTGCGCTTTGATCGCCGCGACCAGGCTGGCGACTTCGGTGTCGACCCTGTCGTCCCAATTGGGGAAGAAGTTGGTCAAGGGGTACGTCACCGGCACGGTGTTGCCGGTGAATCCCATCGGTTCCAGGTACAGCCGGTCGACACTCGACAAGTAGGTATTGCCGGGTACCGGCCACCCACCGGGCCCCATGATCAGCGCCGTACCGTTCCCCAGATGGATGTCCGCAAGCCCGGCGGTCAGCAGCACGTCGCGCGTGCTGGCGTACGACGCCGGTGCGGTGACTCCGGTGGCGGCGATCAAGCCGGCAGTGCCGATAATGCTGGCCGTCTTCATTGCGTTAGCGTGCACCAACGGTCCGCCTCATCAGGCTATACGCTCCCCATGTCTACCATCATCAGCTACGGGCAGGCAGCGTACCCGAGACCAGTCCAGGCGTTCACATGCGGTGAGGAGCGGACCGCCGAAGCGCCGGCGCTCGGCGCATTGTCAGCCGTTTGGCTTGCGGGCCTCGACCAGCACCCGGGTGGCGTGCGCGACGAAGCACCCCTGCGACTCGATCTGCTCGTGCATCTCGCGCAGTCGGTCATGATGATCGTCGACCGCAAAGTCAGGCACGGTCCAGATCACTTTGCGCAGGAAGTAGATGACCGCGCCCACGTCGAAGAACTCGGCCCGGAGCCGCTCGAGCCGCAGATCGAGCACTTCCATGCCGGCGGCCGCCGCCTCGGCTCGCACCGCATCCGGTTGGTATTGGGCACCTTTGCCCGGCATCGGCCCGAGAAAGAACTCGCTGAGCTCCAGCATCGTCGCCGGCCCGATCTGCTGGGCGAAGTAGTGACCGCCGGGCCGCAGCACGCGCGCGATCTCGTCCCACCATGTCGCCAACGGGTGGCGGCTGCTGACCAGATCGAATGCTTCATCGCCGAAGGGCAGTGGCGGCCGGTCCGGCACCGTCACCACCACCACGCCACGCCGATGAAGCAACTCGGTGGCGCGTGCCGCATTCGGCGGCCAGGACTCGGTGGCCGCCATCGTCGGGGGGAACGTGCCGAACTCCTCGATACCTGCCAGCACCTCGCCACCACCGGTGTTCAGGTCGACCGCGGCCGAGACACCCGACAGCCGCCTGGCCAGCTGACGTTGATAGCCCCAGGACGGGCGTTGTTCGGTGGCGCGGCCGTCAAGCCAGGAGAACTCCCAGCCGTCGACGGGTGCGGCGGCGGCCTCGGCCACCAGTTCGTCGAAGCTTCGCGACATCGAGGTAATTAGCTCGATTCGTCGGCCGGTTTGGATGACTTCGGCGGCCGGATCTTGAAGGAGATACGCAGTTTGGTGCGGTAGATGATCCCGCCCTTGTCGTCGAGTGTGAGGTCCTGCTCGACGACCTGGGCGACGCGGATGTCATCGATGGTCTGCTTGGCCCGGTGCACCGCTTCGGCCGCGGCGTTCTCCCAGGACGACGGGCTGGTCCCGATGATGTCGATCACCCGGTACACGCTCATGTATGCCTCTCCTCGCTTGCGCCGAACCTCAACGTAGTGCACGGCGGCGGCCGCTGTCCCGGGAAACGACAGCCGAAGAGACACGGGCAACGACACGCCCGGAAAGCGTCAGAGGTGGGCCATAGACTGGCGGTCCTATGGACAGTTCATCGTCGCGGTCCTTCGTGCACCTGCATAACCACACCGAGTACTCGATGCTCGATGGCGCGGCGAAGATCGCCCCGATGCTGGCTGAGGCGCAGCGCTTGGAGATGCCCGCGATCGGGATGACCGACCACGGAAACATGTTCGGCGCCAGTGAGTTCTACAACGCGGCGACCAAGGTCGGCATCAAGCCGATCATCGGGGTGGAGGCCTACATCGCCCCCGGTTCTCGTTTCGACACCCGCCGGGTCCACTGGGGCGACCCGAGCCAGAAGAGCGACGACGTCTCCGGCAGTGGCTCCTACACCCACCTGACCATGGTCGCCGAGAACGCCACCGGGTTGCGCAACCTGTTCAAGCTGTCGTCGCTGGCCTCCTTCGAGGGCCAGCTCGGCAAGTGGTCGCGGATGGACGCCGAGATCATCGCCGAGCATGCCGAGGGCATCATCGCCACCACCGGCTGCCCGTCCGGGGAGGTGCAGACTCGACTGCGCCTCGGTCATGAGCGCGAGGCGCTGGAGTCGGCCGCCAAATGGCGGGAGATCTTCGGCCCGGAGAACTACTTCCTGGAGGTGATGGACCACGGGCTGTCCATCGAGCGTCGGGTCCGCGACGGGCTGTTGGAGGTCGGGCGCAAGCTCGGCATCCCGACGTTGGCCACCAACGACTGCCACTACGTCACCCGCGATGCCTCCAGCAGCCATGAGGCACTGCTGTGTGTGCAGACCGGCAAGACGCTGTCGGATCCCACGCGGTTCAAGTTCGACGGCGACGGCTACTACCTGAAGTCGGCCGCCGAGATGCGCGCGCTCTGGGATGACCAGCTACCCGAGGCGTGTGACTCCACCCTGCTGATCGCCGAGCGGGTGCAGTCCTATGCCGACGTATGGACCCCGCGTGACCGGATGCCGGTGTTTCCCGTCCCCGACGGCCATGACCAGGGCTCCTGGCTGCGCCACGAGGTGCAGGCCGGCCTGGAACGGCGCTTCCCGGCCGGCGTGCCGACTGAGTACACCGACCGCGCCTCCTACGAGATCGACGTCATCTGCGGCAAGGGATTTCCGGCCTACTTCCTGATCGTCGCGGACTTGATCAACTACGCCCGCTCGATCAACATCCGGGTGGGCCCGGGCCGGGGGTCGGCTGCCGGGTCGCTGGTGGCCTACGCGCTGGGCATCACCAATATCGACCCTATTCCGCACGGTTTGCTGTTCGAACGCTTCCTCAACCCGGAACGGCCGTCGGCGCCCGATATCGATATCGACTTCGACGACCGTCGCCGAGGCGAGATGGTGCGCTATGCCGCCGAGCGGTGGGGCAGTGACCGGGTAGCCCAGGTGATTACCTTCGGCACCATTAAAACCAAAGCGGCACTGAAAGATTCAGCCCGTGTGAATTATGGCCAACCGGGCTATGCCATTGCCGACCGGATCACTAAGGCACTTCCGCCGCCGATCATGGCCAAGGACATCCCGCTGTCGGGCATCACCGACCCCAACCACGAGCGGTACAAGGAGGCCGCCGAGGTTCGGGCGTTGATCGACACCGACCCCGATGTGCGCACCATCTACGAGACGGCGCGAGGCCTGGAGGGCCTGGTCCGCAACGCCGGTGTGCACGCCTGCGCGGTGATCATGAGCTCCGAGCCGCTGATCGAGGCGATCCCGTTGTGGAAGCGGCCGCAGGACGGCGCCATCATCACCGGCTGGGACTACCCGTCGTGTGAAGAAATCGGCCTGCTGAAGATGGACTTCCTGGGCCTGCGCAACCTGACGATCATCGGTGACTGCCTGGAGAACATCAAAGCCAACCGGGGCATCGACCTGGATCTGGACACCTTGCCCTTCGATGACCCGCTCACCTACGAACTGCTGGGCCGCGGCGACACCCTGGGTGTGTTCCAGCTCGACGGTGGCCCGATGCGCGACCTGCTGCGCCGCATGCAGCCCACCGAATTCAACGACATCGTCGCCGTGCTGGCGCTGTATCGGCCCGGCCCGATGGGCATGAACGCCCACAACGACTACGCCGACCGCAAGAACGAGCGCCAGGCCATCAAGCCCATCCATCCCGAACTCGAAGAGCCGCTGCGCGACATCCTCTCGGAGACCTACGGCCTGATCGTCTACCAAGAGCAGATCATGTTCATCGCCCAGAAGGTGGCCTCCTACACCATGGGCAAGGCCGATGCGCTGCGTAAGGCCATGGGCAAGAAGAAACTTGAAGTGCTCGAAGCCGAATACAAGGGCTTTTATGAGGGGATGACCGCCAACGGATTCTCCGAAAAGGCCGTGAAGGCGTTGTGGGACACCATCCTTCCGTTCGCCGGCTACGCGTTCAACAAATCACACGCGGCCGGCTACGGCCTGGTGTCGTACTGGACCGCCTATCTCAAGGCCAACTATCCGGCCGAATACATGGCCGGGCTGTTGACGTCGGTCGGTGACGACAAAGACAAGGCCGCGGTGTATCTGGCCGACTGCCGCCGGCTGGGGATCACCGTGCTGCCGCCGGACGTCAACGAATCCGAGTTGAACTTCGCTTCGGTGGGCGAAGACATCCGCTACGGGCTGGGGGCGGTGCGCAACGTCGGCGCCAATGTGGTCGGCTCGCTGATCAACACCCGGACCCATAAGGGCCGGTTCACCGACTTCTCCGACTACCTCAACAAGATCGACATCGCGGCCTGCAACAAGAAGGTCACCGAATCCTTGATCAAGGCCGGTGCCTTCGACTCGCTGGGGCATCCGCGCAAGGGCCTGTTCCTGGTGCACACCGACGCGGTCGACTCGGTGCTGGGCACCAAGAAGGCCGAAGCGGTGGGCCAGTTCGACCTGTTCGGCGGGGGAGACGGCGACAGCGCAGGAACCGATGCTGTTTTCGGCATCAAAGTGCCCGACGAGGAGTGGGCCGACAAACACAAGCTGGCCCTAGAACGGGAGATGCTCGGACTCTACGTTTCCGGGCACCCGCTGAACGGCATCGCGCATCTGCTGGCCGCCCAGGTCGACACCCAGATCCCGGCGATCTTGGAGGGCGACATCGCCTCCGACACCCAGGTGCGGGTCGGCGGAATCCTGGCGTCGGTGAACCGCCGGGTCAACAAGAACGGGCTGCCCTGGGCCTCGGCGCAATTGGAGGATCTCACCGGCGGTATCGAGGTGATGTTCTTTCCGCAGACCTACTCGGCGTTCGGCGCCGAGGTCGCCGACGACGCCGTGGTGCTGGTCAGCGCCAAGGTCAACATCCGCGATGACCGGATCTCGTTGATCGCCAACGAATTGGTGGTGCCGGATTTCTCCGCCAATGCCGCGGATCGGCCGCTGGCGGTGAGCCTTCCGACCCGACAATGCACCATGGACAAGGTCAGTGCGCTTAAGCAGGTGCTGACCCGCCATCCCGGTACCGCGCAGGTGCAACTGCGGCTGATCAGCGGGGAGCGCATCACCGTGCTGGAGCTGGATCCCTCGCTGCGGGTGACGCCATCTTCGGCGCTGATGGGGGATCTGAAGGCCTTGCTCGGCCCCGGCTGTCTGGGCGGGTAGCCGGGGGATATCGCGCTGTCTGGCCACAGGTTGCGGGTTCGGCTGCGCCGCAACCTGACCAGGCATCTCAGAACTTGTAGCGCAGCACTCGGGCCTTGCCGGCCACCGACTTGAATCGGCCGGCAAGCCGAGTCATTGTGCGGGCAGGGCCGGGAAACGAATCCACCTCGGCGGCGTGTGCCAGGCAGGCCTGTTCGACCAGCCGCAGCCGCGGCTTCCACCGCTCCGGTGTGTGCGGGTCGGTGAAGCCGGGGTTGGCCCAGACCCGGCGCAGCATGGTGAACATTCCCCGCGGCGCGAGCTTCATGCCCAGCCAGCTGAGCGCCCCGACCCGCCCGTAGTCGTTGAATGCCAGCTCGCCGGTGACGAAATGGTCGATGGCGTGCCCGATCAGCGCGATGACCTGCGGTTCGGTGAGAAAGGCGAACAGTCCATCGGCGATCACCATGGTGGGTCGCCCGACCGGGATGCCGGTTGTCCAGTCCGTGCCGGTCAGATCGGCGGCGATCACGTGCTCCGCGGGCTGAGCCGGCACCACCTTCTCGCGCAGTGCGATCACGTGCGGCAGATCGATGCTGTACCAGTCGACACCGGCTGGCGGTTGCACCCGGGCCAACGGCTCGTTGAGCCCGACGCCGAGGTCGACCACCACCGCATCGGGGTGCGCAGCCGTGTACGCGCGGACGCGCTCATCGAGCATCTTGGCGCGGAGGGCGGTTTGGCGCACCACACTTGCCGGGATCCGGAAGGCGGGAAAGTCGTAATCGATCAGGCCGACGACCCGGTCGGAGAACTCGTCACCGAGGATCGGGATGGGAGCACGACAGTCCAGTGCGCGCGCGTACGCGGTGAGGAACGCTGTCTGCTCGACCAAACTGAACTCGGTGACGGCAATCGGCATGGGCTCACCGTAGGCGATGTCGACCGCAGCGACCCGTAAGCGCAATCCCGCGCCTTCGCCACGGCGGCGCCACTAACGTCGACGCCATGGAAATCGTCAGGGAGACTCTGCAGGCCTCGACTATCGCGGTGGCAGCCGATGGCGCGCTCGGCTCCATCACGCTGAGCCGTCCGGACAAGCTCAACCCGCTGGGCACGGTGACACTCGACGAGTTGGTGGTGGCGGCCCGCTGGTTCGACGCCCGGCCCGCGATCAAGGTGGTGGTCGTGGCCGGCAGCGGCCGGGCGTTCTCTGCCGGCGCCGACCTGGCCGCGTTTGTGGCCGGCGCCGACGGGGCCGGGGCGCTGCGGGAGGCTGCCGACGCGGGACGGCGGATGGCGGATGCGATTGAAGCCATGCGGGCGGTGACGGTGGCGCGGCTGCACGGTCACTGCGTGGGCGGCGGCGTCGTGTTGGCCGCAGCGTGCGATCTGCGGGTGGCCGCCGAGGGCACCCGGTTCTCGATTCCGGAGGTTGACCTGGGTATTCCGTTGGCCTGGGGCGGTATCCCGCGGTTGGTCCGCGAGATCGGGCCGGCGCTCACCAAGGAACTCGTGATGACCTGCCGCCCGTTCGGTGCCGCCGAGGCCAAGGCGATCGGGTTCCTCAATCGGGTCGTGCCCGAGGCCGACCTCGACGCGGAGGTCGACGAGCTGGTGGGCCAGCTGGTCAGCAAATCCGCGCTCACGTTGGGCGGCACCAAACGGCAGGTCAACGCGGTGACCGAGGGCATGGTGGGGACCACGCGCAGCTGGAACGACGCCGATGCGCTGGTCACTGCGGTGCACGACGCCGAGTCGCAGGCCTCGGCCATGGCGTATCTGGAACGGGTCAGTCGCCGCTGAGGCGGTCACGAGCAGGAGGAACAGATGACTGCGACGTCACCGGTGAGCACCTTGTGCGAGGCGTTTCAGCGCACGGCGACGATCGATCCGGACGCGGTCGCGGTGCGCACCGTCGGCGACACCCAGACGCTGACCTGGCGCGAGTACGCCGATCAGGTTCGCCAGGTGGCGGCCGGCCTGGCCGGGCTCGGGGTACGCCGAGGCGACACGGTGTCGCTGATGATGGCGAACCGGATCGAGTTCTACCCGTTGGAGGTCGGCGCCCAGCATGTGGGCGCCACCTCGTTCTCGGTGTACAACACCCTGCCCGCCGAGCAGCTCGGCTATCTGTTCGCCAATGCCGGCACCAAAGTCGTGTTGTGTGAGCAGGCCTATGTCGAGACCATCCGGGCCAGCGGAGCGGCGATCGAACACATTGTCTGCGTGGACGGACGCCCGGACGGCACCTTGTCGGTCGCGGACCTGCTGGCCGCCGCCGATAGCGACTTTGATTTCGAATCCGCTTGGCGGGCAGTGCAGCCCGACGACGTCGTCACCCTGATCTATACCTCCGGAACCACTGGCTCGCCTAAGGGGGTGGAGATGACGCACACCAATCTGTTGTTCGAGGCAGCGGCACTCGACGCGGTGCTCGGGGTGCGCTTCGGGGACCGGATCACCTCCTATCTGCCCTCGGCGCACATCGCCGACCGTGCGATGTCCCTGTACAACTCCGAGATCGCCGGAGTGCAGGTGACCGTGGTGCCCGACGCGCGCCAGATCGGTGCGGCACTGCCGGATGTGCGGCCGACGATCTGGGGTGCGGTACCGCGGGTATGGGAGAAACTCAAGGCGGCAACCGAATTCGCTGTAGCGGGGGAGCCGGACGACAATCGCCGCGCCGCGCTGCAATGGGCGCTGGCAGTTGGTGCCAAACGGTCCGCGGCGCAACTGGCCGGCGAACAGGTCTCCGACGAACTGGCCGCGGAGTGGGCGCAGGCCGACGAGCTGGTGCTGTCCAAGCTTCGGGCCAAGCTGGGTCTGGACGAGCTGCGGTGGGCGGTGTCGGGCGCGGCGCCGATTCCCAAGGAGACCATCGCGTTCTTCGCGGGCCTGGGGATTCCGATCTGCGAGGTCTGGGGCATGTCGGAACTCAGTTGTGTGGCGTCGACCGTGCATCCGCGGGACGCCCGGCTCGGTACGGTCGGAAAGTTGTTGCCGGGATTGGAAAGCCGCATCGCCGACGACGGGGAGTTCTTGGTGCGGGGGCCCCTGGTGATGCGGGGTTACCGCCAGGAGCCGGCCAAGACCGCCGAGGCGATCGACGCCGACGGATGGCTGCACACCGGCGACATCCTCGAGCAGGATGCCGACGGCTATCTGCGGGTGGTCGACCGCAAGAAGGAACTGATCATCAACGCGGCGGGCAAGAACATGTCGCCGGCGAACATCGAGAATGCGATTTTGGCGGCCTGCCCGATGATCGGGGCGATGGTCACCATCGGCGATTCCCGGCCGTACAACACCGCGCTGATGGTGTTCGACGCCGACTCGGTGGCGCCTTATGCCGCTGCCCATGGGCTGTCGGCGGCGACACCGGCAGCGCTGGCCGATGACCCGGGCGTGATGTCGAACAGATCAAGCGTTTCCGGGTGTTGCCCGCGCTGTGGGAACCCGGTGGCGACGAGGTCACCCTGACGATGAAACTCAAACGGCGGCCGATCGCGGTGAAATACGCCGAGGAGATCGCGAGCCTCTACGCCTCCGAACCCGGCTCCGAGGTACATCAGCCCCGGGGCGCCCAAACAGAGCCGACGACCACCGCCTCCCGCAGCGGGCTTAGTCCTGCTTGATGCCGAGAACGAGCCAGGCCGCTGTACAGATACCGGCGGCGGTCAGGACCGCGGCAGCGGCGCTGGACGTCACGGCGCCGACGATCAGCAGGGCGGCCAAGCCGATGGCCAGCGCAACCAGTTTGTAGGCCGGCCAGGGCACACCGGCGATGGGCACTTGCTGCCCGAAGCGTTCGGCCGTGGTCATGCATTTAACGGTACGCGATAATCAATTGTTAGGCTAGCCGAAATCTGCAGGCCGGATTGTTGTGTGGCCGACCCGGGCTAGTCTGGACCACATGCCTCTGAGCGGAGAATATGCCCCCAGCCCGTGGGATTGGTCCCGCGAGAACGCCGAGAAGTACATGTCATCCGGCGGCACCGAGGGAACCGACATGAAGGGCATGCCGGTCATTCTGCTGACCACGGTCGGCGCCAAGACCGGCAAGCTGCGTAAGACCCCGCTGATGCGGGTGGAACACGACGGCCAGTACGCGATCGTCGCGTCGCTGGGCGGGGCCCCGAAGAACCCGGTCTGGTACCACAACGTCGTCAAGAATCCGCGTGTCGAACTGCAGGACGGACCCGTCACCGGTGACTACGACGCCCGCGAGGTGTTCGGCGAGGAAAAGTCGCAGTGGTGGCAGCGCGCCGTGGCGGCCTATCCGGACTACGCCGAGTATCAGGAAAAGACCGAGCGCCAGATCCCGGTGTTCGTCCTGACCCCGGTGGGCTGAACACCCCGTTGGGTGACACCATATTGCGGTGTCCGCCGAACTGCGCCAGAACCGAAGTGGCTCCAATTCAGGCCCCGCAAAGGTCTCCTCGATGGGTCCGTTGACCGCGGCCGACATCGACGCGGCGGCCAAGCGGATCGCCGGCGTGGTCGCGCCCACCCCGCTGCAATACAGCGACCGGCTCTCCGAGCTGACCGGCGCCAACGTCTATCTCAAGCGCGAAGACCTGCAGTCGGTGCGCTCTTACAAGCTGCGTGGCGCCTACAACCTGCTGGTCCAGCTCAGCGAGTCCGAGCTCGCCGCCGGCGTGGTGTGCTCGTCGGCCGGTAACCACGCACAGGGATTCGCCTACGCCTGCCGGTCGCTGGGTGTCCACGGCCGGGTCTACGTGCCGGCCAAGACCCCGAAGCAGAAGCGTGACCGCATCCGTTACCACGGCGGCGAGTTCATCGAGCTGATCGTCGGCGGCGCGACCTACGACCTGGCTGCCGAGGCGGCCCTGGCCGATGTCGCGCGCACCGGTGCGACGCTGGTGCCACCCTACGACGACCTGCGGACCATGGCGGGCCAGGGCACCATCGCGGTGGAGATACTCGACCAGCTCGACACCGAACCGGATTTGGTGGTGGTGCCGGTCGGTGGCGGCGGCTGCATCTCGGGCATCACCACCTACTTGGCCGAGCGGACCACCAAGAGCGCGGTGCTGGGCGTGGAGCCGGCCGGCGCCGCCTCAATGATGGCCGCGCTGGCCGCGGGGGAATTGGTGAGCCTGGACCACGTCGACCAGTTCGTCGACGGCGCGGCCGTCCGGCGCGCCGGGGCTCTGCCGTTTGCGGTGCTGTCCGGGGCCGGTGACATGGTGGCGGTGACCACCGTCGACGAAGGTGCGGTCTGCACCGCGATGCTCGACCTGTATCAGAACGAGGGAATCATCGCCGAGCCGGCAGGCGCCCTCTCGGTGGCGGCACTGTTGGCGGCTGACATCACCCCGGGTGCCACGGTGGTGTGCCTGATCTCCGGTGGTAACAACGACGTGTCCCGGTACGGCGAAATCCTGGAGCGCTCGCTGGTGCACTTGGGTCTCAAGCACTACTTCCTGGTCGACTTCCCCCAGGAACCGGGCGCGCTGCGGCGCTTCCTCGACGAGGTTCTGGGGCCCAGCGACGACGTCACCCTGTTCGAGTACGTCAAACGCAACAACCGGGAGACCGGTGAGGCCCTGGTCGGGGTGCAACTGGGATCGGCTGCCGATCTCGACGGACTGCTGGACCGCATGCGTACCTCGGAGATCCACGTCGAGCCATTGGAGCCGGGCTCTCCGGCGTATCGCTACCTGCTGTAAGAGAGTGATTGCTGCCTAGCATCTTGATGCGCCGATGCTATGATGTTTAGATGCGAACCACCGTGGATCTGCCCGACGACCTGCATCGGCAGGCGCAGGCGATCGCGCGGGATACCCGCCGCACGATCAGTGAGACGATCGCCGATCTGATGCGGCGCGGTCTGGGGCAGGGCGCTGCCGCGCGCGTGCACGAAAGCCAGCTGACTGGCCTGCCGGTGATACATCTCGGGACCGTGGTCACCTCAGAGGATGTCCGGTCCCTGGAGGACGAGGGTTGACCACGTTGCTCGACGCCAACGTGCTGGTGGCGCTGCTGGTCGATGACCATGTGCACCATCGACCGGCGGAGCGGTGGCTTTCGGCCAGCAGTTCCGGCTTTGCGACGTGCCCGTTGACCCAGGGCAGCCTGGTTCGGCTGCTGCTCAGGCAGGGGCAGACGGCGGCCACCGCGAGGGAGCTCGTCGGCGCCGTCGCACGAGATCCCCGGCACGAATTCTGGCCGGACAGCCTGTCATTCGCCGATGTCACGCTCGCCGGTGTCATCGGCCAGCGGCAGGTGACCGATGCGTATCTGGCGCAACTGGCCAGAGCCCACAACGGTCGACTCGCCACCTTCGACCGGGGTTTGGCGCAACTGCACAACGACGTAGCGGACTTGGTTCCGGCTGATTAGCGGGTTGGCAACGCCATCGGCTCACCGGCTCTTGCGCAGGACGGTCAGTGAGCGCGGCGTCACGGTCACGACCTGGCCGGCGTCGACCACCAGGTCGGTGCTGCCGGCCGGATGGGCGGTGTCGATCACCGCGGTCCAGGCCTGCGCGTATTCGGTATTGGGCGTGACGAAGTCCACTGGTGTCTCACCTGCGTTGAAGCACAGCAGAAATGAGTCGTCGATGATCCGCTGCCCGCGCTCATCCGGTTCGGGCAGTGCCTCACCGTTGAGGAAAACCATGACGCACCTGCCGAATTCGCTGCCCCAGTCCTGCGGGGTCATCTCGTCTCCGGCCGGTGTCAGCCAAGCGATGTCCCGCACCTCGTCGCCGCCGCGGATCGGCCGGCCGTCGAAGAACCGGCGCCGGCGGAACACCGGATGGGTGGTGCGCAGCGTGGTCAGGGCCCGGGTGAATGCGAGCCGGTCGGCGTTGCTCTCAACCATCGTCCAGTCCATCCAAGACAACTCGGAGTCCTGGCAGTAGGCGTTGTTGTTGCCGTGTTGGGAGCGGCCCATCTCGTCGCCGTGCAAGATCATCGGGGTGCCCTGGCTGATCAGCAGGGTGGCCATGATGTTGCGGACTTGGTGGGCTCGCAGCGCCAGGATGGCGGGGTCGTCGGTCGGGCCCTCCACACCGCAGTTCCACGACCGATTGTGACTCTCGCCGTCGCGGTTGTCCTCGCCGTTGGCTTCGTTGTGCTTCTCGTTGTAGGACACCAGGTCCGCCAGCGTGAAACCGTCATGGCAGGTGACGAAGTTGATGCTCGCGCTGGGACGCCGCCCGGTTGCCTCGTACAGGTCCGAGGAGCCGGTCAGCCGGGAGGCGAACTCACCGAGGGTCTCCGGTTCACCACGCCAGTAGTCGCGCACGGTGTCGCGGTATTTGCCGTTCCATTCCGTCCACAGCCCGGGGAAGTTGCCCACCTGATAGCCGCCTTCGCCGACGTCCCAGGGTTCGGCGATCAGCTTCACCTGGCTGACTACCGGGTCCTGTTGCACCAGATCGAAGAACGCGGACAGCCGATCGACGTCATGCAGTTCCCGAGCCAGCGTGGAGGCCAGGTCGAAGCGGAAGCCGTCGACGTGCATCTCGGTCACCCAATAACGCAACGAGTCCATGATCAGCTGCAGGGTGTGCGGATGACGGGCGTTAAGGCTGTTGCCGGTGCCGGTGTAGTCGGTGTAGTGCCGCAGATCGTCTTCGTCGAGCCGGTAGTAGGCGGCGTTGTCGATACCGCGGAAGTTGAGCGTGGGGCCCAGGTGGTTACCTTCGGCGGTGTGGTTGTAGACCACGTCGAGGATCACCTCGATGCCGGCTTGGTGGAACGCCCGCACCATCGCCTTGAACTCGGCCACCGCGCCGCCGGCCTGGCGACTGGCCGCGTACTCGTTGTGCGGCGCGAAGAACCCGAATGTGTTGTACCCCCAGTAGTTCCGCAGCCCCAGCTCCCGCAGCCGCTGATCGTGCAAGAACTGGTGGACCGGCATCAACTCGATGGCCGTCACGTTCAGCGATTTGAGATGGTCGATGATCACCGGGTGCGCCAGCCCGGCGTAGGTGCCGCGCAATTCGGCGGGAATGCCCGGATGGGTCTGGGTCATGCCTTTGACGTGCGCCTCGTAGATGATCGTCCGGTGGTACGGGGTGCACGGTGAGCGGTCGGCCGCCCAGTCGAAGTAGGGGTTGATCACCACGCTGGTCATGGTGTGGCCCAGCGAGTCCAGTGACGGGGGAGCGCCGTCGTTGTCGGGATCGGCTAGGTCGTAGGAGAACAGCTCCGGGCCGAAGTCGAACGCGCCGTGAAACGCCTTCCCGTAGGGGTCCAGCAGCAGCTTGCCGGGATCGCAACGCTGGCCGGCGGCCGGGTTGAACGGCCCGTGTACCCGGAAGCCGTAGTGCTGTCCGGGGCCGACTCCGGGCAGGTAAGCGTGCCAGACGTACCCGTCGACCTCATCGAGACCGATCCGGGTCTCGCTGTGGTCGCGGTCGTCGATCAGGCAGAGCTCGACGCGGTCGGCGACCTCGGAGAACACCGCGAAGTTGGTGCCGGCCCCGTCGTACACCGCGCCCAGTGGATAGCTGCTTCCGGGCCATACCGTGGGCGCGGACGGCTCCGGTGTGGCCTGGGGGCCCGACTGCGCCGACGACACCGCTCGACCTTATCCGCTTTCCCGGCGTCTGCCGCCGAGCGCGGCCGGGTTCACCACCACCCGGTGGCCGCACCCATCTGTCGACCGAGTTCTCCGGTCATGGTGCGCATGTAGGTCGCCGACAGGTGATGAGAGTCGTGGTAGACCAGCACATTCCCCTCGACCGCGCGGCAGATCTCTTTGTCGCAGACGGCGTCCGAGAGGTCCAGCGGCTTGAGCAGTGGGAATTTGCCGACGAAGTCCAGGGTGGGGTTGCGTTCGGCGAGCACTTCGGAGCGTTTGATGCCGCAGGATTCCGCGTCACCGCCGGAGGCCAGGCAGTCCGCCGGCTGGAACGGGTCGCCGTCGCGCACCAGCCACGGCGTGTCGCGGACACCCAGGATGGGAATGTGGTTGTCCGACAGCTGCTTCCAGATCCCGATATAGGTTCCCGGCATCACATCCCCGGGCTTGATGTTCCACGGCCGGGTGGCGGTGGTGAACACGAAGTCCGGGTGGTCGGCGATCAACTTGTTCATCGTCTTACCCACCCATTCGTAGCACTGCGGGTAGGGGGCGTTGTTGCCCATGATCAGCGGGACCTTCTCGGTGGACAGCGGACAGCCCATCTTGAGGTAGGTGACCACCTTGAAGTGGTGCCGCTGGCCGAGGATGTCCAGCGCGGGCAGCCAGTGTTCGGCGTGCGATCCGCCGGCCAGCGCGACGGTCCGGGTCGCCTCCGGGTCGCCGTAGGTGCAGTTGATCAGCGCCGGATTGGTGAAGTTGCTGATGCAGTTGTCCCGAGTAGAGCGCGGCAGGTCCTTCTTGGCCTCCAGGATGGTGGGCCGCATCCGAAGTTTGGGCACTCGCTTGTGCTTGAGCAGTGCGCGGGCGCCGGGGTAGTCATCCTTACTGAGTTTGACCAGCTCGGTGCCGCTGGCCCGCTGCACGGTGACGTGCTCCCGCCAGGAGAACGACGTCGCCGTCAGCGCCACCCCCAGCAGCACCACGGTCGAGCCCAGCACCATGGTCGGTCGTCGAAGCTGGGGAAGCCACCCGCCGGCCGAGGGCTTGCGCCACCGCGGGCGCAGCACCGGTGCGGCGCCCGCGGCGGCCGGTTTGCGCGCGCGCAGCGGATCTTCGACGAACCGGGTGGTCAGATAGGCCAACACGCCCGACACCAGCAGGATCACCGCACCATCCAGCAGGCTCGCGTGCCGATGCCCGCTGTAAGACAGCCAGAAGATCAGCAGCGGCCAGTGCCACAGGTACAACGAGTAGGCCATCGAGCCGAGCGTGACCAGCGGCGCCGCCGCCAGCCACCGGTTGGGCCACGGCAGTTTGGCGCTGGTGCTCGGGCGGGCTTGCCGGTTGGCCCCGGCCAGGATGAACGCCACCGTGGCCCCGACCGGCACCAGCGCCCATGGGCCGGGGAACTCTCGCACGCCCTCGATCAGCGCCCCACAGCTCAGGATGGCCGCCAGCGCCACCGTGCCGATGGCGGTCCGCAGCCACATCGGCCAGCGGATGTAGGGGACCAGCGCTCCGACCAGCGCGCCGATCAACAGCTCCCAGGCGCGAGCGAAGCTGTTGTAGTAGGCCAGCGATTGATTGGCCTGGTGCGCGACGATCGCATACCAGAACGAGGCCACGGTCAGCGCCGTGAGCAGCACGACGAACGCGGCCCGCAGGTGCTTGCCGAGCACGCGCCGGAACAGCAAGGCAAAGCCGAAGACCAGCAGCAGGAAGCTCAGGTAGAACTGGCCCTGCACCGACATCGACCAGATGTGCTGCAGGGGGCTGACTGCCTCGCCGGCCTGCAGGTAATCGGCGGCGCTGCGGGCCAACTCCCAGTTCTGGTAGTAGCCCAGGCTGGCCAGGCTCTGGTCGGCGAAGGTCTCCCAGCGGGTCTGCGGCTGGATCCAGATGGTCAGCACCGCGCAGGCCGCCAGCACCACCACCAGGGCGGGCAGCAGCCGGCGGACCAGCCGGACCAGGTCGGGGACCGGTGACAGCGACGAGGTCGGGTTCAGCGCGACCCGCAGCAGCTTGCCGCCGAAGAAGAAACCCGAGAGCGCCAGGAAGACATCGACCCCGCCGGAGACCCGCCCGAACCAGACGTGGAACACCGCTACCAACGCGATGGCGACGCCCCGCAGACCGTCGAGGTCGTGGCGGTAGAAACCCGCCTTGCGGCTGCCCATCGCGGTGATCGACCCGGGGGTCGGAACCGACCCGGATGCGGGTCCCTCAGCAGGTGTTACCGCCGGTCGGGGCGGGGACAGGGCAATCATGATCGCCCGACAATCTACCTAACCTGCCTGGAGAAACCGCATTCTGCGCGGTGTGACGTCGGCCGAGTCGGTCAGGGAAGGACCCGGGTCAGGTAGGGGACCATGTTGGAGGTGCGCGCCGGTGAGACCGAGACCGCGGGGCTGGTGCCCTCGATCATCTGGTTGTTACCCAGGTACAGCGCGACGCTCTGGGTGCCGCCGGGGCCGTAGCACAGCAGACGTCGCCGACGTCCGGGTCTGCGGCGCCATCGGCGTCATCGAATGCCGGGAGCCGGTGGACATGGCCGTTGCCACTCGCGCTGCGTTGGCCCACGGGGTCTGGCTGCGCCCGTTCCGCAACCTGGTCTACGCGATGCCGCCCTACGTCTGTACGCCCGAAGAGATCGCCCGGATCGGCGGCGCGATGGTGGGCACGGCGCATGCCTTAACCTGAACAGTGTTCAAGTCGTCTCGAGACCGCACAGGGAGCGCCGCGTGACCCGCACCGATGTGTCGCCACTGGCCTGGTTGGCCGAGGTGGAGCAGCGGCGCCGTCTGGCCGGCCTACGACGGTCACTGCGGGTGCGACCCGTCGTCACAGGCGAACTAGACCTGGCATCCAACGACTACCTCGGCCTGGCGACCCACCCGGCCGTCATCGCCGGCGGTGTGGCGGCGCTGCAGACCTGGGGCGCCGGCGCCGGAGGGTCGCGCCTGGTGACCGGCAACACCGAACTGCATCAGCAGTTCGAGCAGCAGTTGGCCGACTTCGTCGGTGCGCCAGCGGGTTTGGTGTTCTCCTCCGGGTACACCGCCAACCTCGGCGCGGTGGTCAGCCTGTCCGGGCCGGGTGCACTGCTGGTGTCCGACGCCTACTGTCACGCATCGTTGGTGGACGCCTGCCGACTGTCTCGGGCGCGGGTCGTTATCACCGAGCACCGTGACGTGGATGCGGTGGCCGCGGCACTGGCCGGCCGGACCGAGGAACGCGCCGTGGTACTCACCGAGTCGGTGTTCAGCACTGACGGGGCGCTGGCCCCGCTGCGACAGCTGCACGAAGTGTGCCGCCGGCACGGCGCGCTGCTCATCGTCGATGAGGCGCACGCGCTGGGCGTGCGCGGCGCCGGCGGCCGCGGGCTGGTGCACGAGGTCGGGCTGGCCGGGGCGCCCGATGTGGTGATCACCACGACGTTGTCGAAGGCCCTGGGCAGTCAGGGCGGCGCGGTGCTGGGGCCCGTCGAGGTTCGCGATCACCTCATCGATGCCGCCCGTACGTTCATCTTCGACACCGGTCTCGCCCCGGCGGCGCTGGGTGCCGCCTCGGCCGCCCTGGACGTGCTGGTCGCCGAGCCGTCCCGCGCCGCCGACGTCTTGCGGAACGCCGGCGTGCTGGCGCAGATCTGCGGGCTGGACCACCAACCGGGCTCGTGCGGCGGTCCCAGCTTCGCCTCTCCTTCGTCGAGCCTCGCTGAACCACCGGAATCCGCCGTGGTCTCGGTCATTCTCGGGGACGCCGAGGTGGCGGTAGCCGCCGCCACCGCCTGCCTGGACGCCGGGGTGCGGGTGGGCTGTTTCCGGCCGCCCACGGTCCCGGCGGGCACCTCGCGGCTGCGGTTGACCGCGCGGGCTTCGCTGACCGGCGACGACCTGGAGCTGGCGCGACGGGTGCTCGGCGAGGTGCTGCGCGACCATCCCGCTCTGTCGTTATGACCGTCCTGGTCATCACCGGCACCGGCACCGGGGTGGGCAAGACGATCGCCACCGCCGCGCTGGCCGGGCCGCTGCATGTCGGTCAACGAGCTGCGGGTGGTGGCAGCCCGGGCCCGCGCGCTGTTGGTGGGTCCGTTGACGTCCCCGCCGCCGTAGACGAAGGGCACCCCACGCTGTGACAGCGCCCGCTGGATCACCCGCTCGACGAGCTGGTTCTGACCGGTCTGTGACAGCGGGTCGGCATAGGCGGGCGCGGCACTCAGCGCCGGGGCCAGGGCCGCCGCCAATGTGATCGCGGTAGCGCAGGCGCGTTTCATCAGGTACAACCCCCTTCTCGGCCGATATTCACGGCAGTATCACTCGTCACTTCTGTCACAGAGACTACCGGCGTTTACGCGCAGGGAGCCGCCGCGGGAGAGAAATTGCGCAACCTGTGACCCAACGGTTACGCCGGTGGCCACTACTGTCGTCAGGCATGTCCGCGTTGACTCCCGACCAGATCAGCGCCATCGACGCCGCACACCTGTGGCACCCGTACAGCACGATCGGCGCCGAATCTCTGGCGCCGACGGTGGCGCTGGCCGCCCGGGGCGCCTACCTGACCCTGGCCGTCGACGATGCGCCGGTCGAGGTGCTCGACGCGATGAGCTCCTGGTGGACGGCGATCCACGGCCACGGCCACCCCGAACTGGATGCCGCCCTCACGGCGCAACTGGGCACCATGAGCCACGTCATGTTCGGCGGGCTCACCCACGAACCCGCCGCTCGGCTGGCCCAGCTGCTGGTGGAGATCACCCCGGCCGGGCTGGACACGGTGTTCTTCTCCGACTCGGGGTCGGTGTCGGTGGAGGTCGCGGTCAAGATGGCGCTGCAGTACTGGCGCGCTCGCGGCCGCGACGCCAAACACCGGCTGATGACCTGGCGCGGCGGCTACCACGGCGACACCTTCACCCCGATGAGCATCTGCGACCCCGACGGGGGAATGCACTCGCTGTGGCGCGATGTCTTGGTGGCACAGCTGTTCGCGCCGCAGGTGCCCCGCGACTACGACCCGGCCTACAGCGCCGCCTTCGAGGCGCAGCTGGAGCAGCACCGCGACGAGGTGGCGGCCGTCGTGGTGGAGCCGGTGGTGCAGGGTGCCGGCGGTATGCGCTTCCACGATCCGCGCTACCTGGCGGACCTGCGCCAGGCCTGCCCCCGCCACGGCGTGCTGTTGATCTTCGACGAGATCGCCACCGGCTTCGGCCGCACCGGTGAGCTCTTCGCCGCCGACCACGTGGGCGTGAGCCCCGACATCATGTGCGTCGGCAAGGCCATGACCGGCGGCTACCTGAGCCTGGCCGCCACCCTGTGCAGCACCGAGATCGCCCACACCATCAGCGGCGGCGAGGCCGGCGCACTGATGCACGGGCCGACGTTCATGGCGAACCCGCTGGCCTGCGCGGTCTCGGTCGCCAGCACTGAGTTGCTGCTGCGCCAGGACTGGCGGGCGTCGGGGACGTGGCGGTATGCAAACCGGTCCAGACCGGCACCGCCGACGGCGACGACGACCTGGCCGAGGTCGGGCGACTGTCGGGTGTGACCGAACTGTTCGCCGCGGCCCGCTATCCGGCGCCGTTGGCCCCGGTGGCCGCGGCCGAGCAGGCCGGGATGGCGCTGCCGACCCGGGCGGACCTGCTGGCGAGGATCCGGGCGGTCGACCGCCCGGGGCGACTGACCCTGGTGGAGGGCGCCGGTGGTCTGCTGGTGGAGCTGGCCGCCGACGGCGTCACCCTTCGCGATCTGGCCGTCGACCTGGGTGCAGCCGTGCTGGTGGTGGTCGACGCCGAACTGGGCACCCTTAACCACACCGCTCTGACCCTGGAATCACTTGCCGGACAAGGGTTGTCGTGCGCCGGGTTGGTGATCGGCAGCTGGCCGGCTCAGCCCGGGCCGGCTGCCACCAGCAACCGCGGGGCGCTGGCCCGGCAGGCGCCGGTACGCGCCGTGCTGCCGGCAGGATCCGGAGCGCTGGGCGCCGCGGAGTTCGCCGTTATGAGTGCTGCAGCGTTCGACACCGACTGGGTGCGCACCCTGGCGGGGTAGCGATGGTGCACTCGATCGAGCTGGTCTTCGACGCCGACACCGAGACCGCGGTCCGGCGGATCTGGACCGATCTGGCCGCCGCCGGGGTGCCCAGCCAGGCCCCGGCCGCCCGACCGCACGTCACCCTGGTGGTCGCCCAGCGCATCGATCCGCACGTCGACGTCGCGCTGGCCACCGTTGCCGACCGACTGCCGATGCCCTGCACGCTTGGCGCGACGCTGATCTTCGGCCGCTCGCACGGCGTACTGGCACGGCTGGTGGTGCCGACGGTGGCACTGCTGGAGCTGCACGAGCAGGTGTATCGGTTATGCGTACCCCACCTGATACCCGGCCCGCTGGCCAACGTGGCGCCCGGCCAGTGGACGGCGCACACCACGCTGGCCCGCCGGGTCGGTCCGGCCCAGTTGGGCCGGGCTCAGCGCACCGCGGGCCGGTCCGACATCACCGGGCGATTTATCGGGCTGCGGCGGTGGGATGGCAACGCGCGGACTGAATATCCGATCTAGGTGCCAGCTGACAGTTAGGCCAACGGAGTCGTCGTGATCGGACCACGACTCACCGGAAACTCCTCACAGCCACGTTGTGAATAACGCGATCCTGACAAAGGCTTCAGTCGGTGTGTCGGACAGTCGGTGTGTCGGCGATCCCTGCTATAATCGAATGTATGTTCGAACCGTTCTCGTCGAGGCTTCCGTCTCCGGAGTCGGTCGCGCGACTCAATGAGCGGTTTGCCCGGCGTTATCCGTCGGTGACGCCGGAGTCGGCTGTCTTGATGGAGCGGATCTGTGCGGCGGGTCGGGCGGAGAATCGGGCGGCGGCGGCGCAGTTGGTGGCGATTGGGGAGTTGTTTGCGCTGCGGTTGAGCGGGTGTGGTGAGACCGAGGAGTGGGCGGTGGACACCGAGGCGGCGGTGGCTGCGGAGGTGGCGGCGGCGTTGCGGATCAGTCAGGGGCTGACGGGCAGTCGGTTGCACTATGCCCGGGCGATGCGTGAACGGTTGCCGCAGGTGACTGAGGTGTTCAAGGCCGGCGACATCGATATGCGGTTGTTTCAGACGCTGGTGTATCGCACCGGGTTGATCACCGACCCGGAGGTGCTGGCGGCCGTCGACGCCCAGTTGGCGGCGCAGGTGCCACGGTGGCCGTCGCTGACCAAGAGCCGGTTGGCGGGAAAGGTCGACAAGATCGTGGCCAAAGTCGACGCCGATGCGGTGCGCCGTCGCAAAGAGCGGCAGGCTGAACGCGAGATCGTGTTCGGGGATTTTGCCGAAGGTGGTATCTCGGAGATCCAAGGCAGTCTGTTCAGCGTTGATGCGCGAGCGGTGGACAAGGCGCTGGATGCGTTGGCCGCCACGGTCTGTGAGCACGATCCACGCACTCGCGACCAGCGGCGGGCCGATGCGATGGGGGCGTTGGCAGCGCGGGCCGATCGGCTGGGTTGCCGCTGCGGCCGCTCTGACTGTACGGCCGGAGGCCGGGCGGCCGCTTCGCCGGTGGTGATTCATGTGATCGCCGAGCAGGCCACCGTCGACGGGACTGGTGATGCGCCGGGTTCATTGGTCGAAGCCGATGGGCTGATCCCGCCGGAGTTGGTCGCCGAGCTCGCCCGATCGGCCCGGTTGGTGTCGTTGGTGCACCCCGCCGATGCCCCGCCGGAGCCCGGGTATGTGCCCTCGAAAGCGCTGGCTGATTTTGTGCGGTGCCGGGATCTGACGTGTCGCTGGCCGGGCTGTGACCGGCCAGCAGTCGAGTGCGACCTCGACCATACTATTCCTCGTGGCGACGGTGGTGTTACCCATGGTTCCAATCTCAAATGCTATTGCCGCACACATCATTTGGTGAAAACCTTCTGGGGGTGGCGTGATCAGCAGCTGCCCGACGGGACGGTGATCCTGACTTCGCCGTCGGGGCAGACCTACGTCACGACCCCGGGCAGTTCCCTGCTGTTCCCGCACTTGTGTGCACCCACCGGGAACCTGCCGGCACCCAAGCGGCGCAACGATGACCGCTGCGGTGACCGCACCGCGATGATGCCCCGACGGCGACGCACCCGCGCCCAACACCGCGCGAACCGGATCGCGGCCGAACGAAACCAAAACCGCAAAGCCCGCCAAGCCCGACGCGCCGCGTCCGAGGTCATCTGGTTCCCCAAAGCGGCACGCAGCATCGACCCTGACGATCCACCGCCCTTCTAAGGCGCGAAGCACCGGCGCCACGGGCAATACTTGGTAGTACGACGGCGGGTTATGCAGATCGAAGGGTGACGCCGATGCGAACAGCGAGCATGCGACGGTCGATCGCGGCACCCGTTGACGAAGTTTTCGATTGGATCGCGGATGGGACGAACTGGGCCGCCGTACCCGGAATGTTCTACTCCCGAGTACGTCCCGCCGACGGACCTGAGCCCTATGGTGTTGGCTCCGTTCGAGAATTCGCCAGTGTGGGCTCCAAGGTCACCGAAATGGTCACCGCATTCGAGCGGCCGCGTTTCATGGCCTATAAGACTCTGTCGACAATTCCGCGCATTGAACACGCCGGGGGATCGATAACCTTCCAAGAGGTTCCTGGCGGCGCCGAAATCATTTGGACCTCAACGTTCCAGCTGAAAACTCCAGTGCTGGCAGACTTCCTGACGCGGCTGTTTGCGCCCCTGGTCCAAACGGGCATGGTCAGTGTGACTCGAGCTGCTGAACGCGCGTTGACGCGTTGATCCGCTCCCTTGCTAGCCGAGCGTGGCTCGGGCCCGCATCGCCAGCCCGTCGATCAGCAATCCCAGCCCGAACGCGAACGCGCTGCTCGGGTCGGCGTCGGTCGTGATCTCCGCGGCCCCGGCGGCATCCCACTGCAGGCGGGACTGCTCGTCGGCGGTGAACCCCAAGACGTAGTAGACGACGGTGCGCGCGACCTGCCCGGCCTGATCCGGGTGTACGCCTGCGGCGGTCGCGGACTCCGCCAGCAGCGCCAGAATGCCGGTGGCCGCCTGGGACTGGCCTGCCGCCATGCTGGCCGACACCAGTTCGGCCCCGTCAGTGTGGGACAACAGCGCATCGCGCAGGCGTTCACCGACGGTCTGGATCCGCCACTGCCAACTGCCCGGCCCGGGGTCGGCGCAGGCGGGCGCCAAGACGCGGTCGGCGACCGCACCCAGTAGTTGCTGCTTGTTGGCGAAATGCCAGTACAGCGCGCTGGGGCTGACGTTGAGTTCGCGCGCCAGCCGGCGCATCGACAGATCGGCGATGCCGTAGTCGTCCAGGATGGTGGTTGCCGCGGCGACGATCTCATCTTTGGGGTCAGGTTTGTGCAGCTGCACCCCGCTACCCTAACCTGAACACCGTTCAAGTCTTGAGGGGAGCACGCGTGACCGACGACATCCTGGCACTGGCCCGGGAACAGGTACTGGAGCGCGGCGAAGCGTTGCGTCGGGATCAGGTTCTCGAAGTGCTGCAGCTGCCCGACGATCGCCTCGATGAGCTGCTGGCGTTGGCCCACGAGGTTCGGATGCGCTGGTGCGGCCCGGAGATCGAGGTCGAGGGCATCATCAGCCTGAAAACCGGTGGCTGTCCCGAGGACTGCCACTTCTGTTCGCAGTCGGGATTGTTCTCCTCGCCGGTGCGCAGTGCTTGGCTGGACATTCCCAGCCTGGTCGAGGCCGCCAAGCAGACTGCCAAGACCGGCGCCACCGAATTCTGCATCGTCGCCGCGGTACGAGGACCCGATGAGCGGCTGCTCGCCCAGGTCGCCGCGGGTATCGAGGCCATCCGCAACGAGGTCGACATCCAGATCGCCTGCTCGCTGGGCATGCTGACGCAGGAGCAGGTAGACCAGCTGTCCGCCATGGGCGTGCACCGCTACAACCACAACCTGGAGACCGCCCGGTCGCACTTTCCCAACGTCGTCACCACCCACACCTGGGAAGAGCGGTGGGAGACCCTGCGGATGGTGGCCAAGGCCGGCATGGAGGTCTGCTCCGGCGGAATCCTGGGCATGGGCGAGACGTTGGAGCAGCGCGCGGAGTTCGCCGCCGATCTGGCCGAGCTGAACCCCGACGAAGTACCGCTGAATTTCCTCAACCCGCGCCCGGGCACCCCGTTCGGCGACTTGGAGGTGCTGCCGGCCGCCGACGCGCTGCGGGCCGTCGCCGCGTTCCGCCTGGCCCTGCCGCGCACCATGCTGCGCTTCGCGGGCGGCCGGGAGATCACCCTGGGCGACTTGGGCGCCAAGCAGGGCATCCTGGGCGGTATCAACGCGATCATCGTCGGCAACTACCTGACTACCCTGGGCCGGCCGGCCGAGACCGACCTGGAACTGCTCGACGACCTGCAGATGCCGATCAAGGCACTCAACGCCACCCTGTGATGGTCCGCGACCTGCCCGTTCCGGTGGGAGCCGGTGTCTACAACGTCTACACCGGGGTACAGATCGACGATCCCGCCGGCGCCACGCTGCCCACCGCCGCCCAATTGGGTCTGGAACCGCCGCGATTCTGCGCCTCCTGCGGACGCCGGATGATGGTGCAGGTCCGCCCGGATGGCTGGTGGGCCAAGTGCTCGCGGCATGGCCTGGTGGATTCGACCGACCTGGACACCCAGCGGTGACGCCCGGCGGTGCTCCGCGGATCACGCGGGGACGGGCCTACCTGATCATCGCCACCGGACTGACCGCCGTCGGCCTGCCGATCGGCGCCTTGTGGGCCTGGGTCGCCCCGCCCATCAACGGCGTGGTGGCACTGACCCGCAGCGGCGAACGGGTGCGGGCCTATCTGGGCAACGAGGCCGAGAACTTCTTCATCGCGCCGTTCCTGCTGCTCGCGCTGTTGGGCGTGGTAGCGGTGGTAGCGGCCACCCTGGCCTGGCAGTGGCGGGCGCATCGGGGACCGGGCATGATCGCCGGCCTGTTGGTGGGTCTGGGCACTGGGGCGGCGCTTGCCGTACTGACCGGCACCGTCCTAGTACAGCGCCGCTACGGCACCATCGACGTGGATGGCGCACCGCTGAGTCCCGAACACCGAGTGCACTACGTCGCCGAGGGGCCACCGGTGTTCTTCGGGCACTCGCCGCTGCAGATCGCGGCCTCACTGCTGTTGCCGGCGGCCACCGCGGCGCTGGTGTACGGCATGTGCGCCACCTGGAGCACTCGCGACGACCTCGGCGGCTATCCGCCCGAACCCGTGCGGCGACCGCAGCCTGCCGTCACAACGGAAGGCGTCGCACCGCCCCGCCGGTGATGACCCGGCCCGCGACCACACCCAGACGCAACAGCCCGAGGTAGGTCTTGGGGTTCAGCAGCGCCGGCCACGCGCTGCTCACCGGGGCCTGCGGCAGCGGCCGGTTGGCGAACCGGTCGCGCAACCAGTCCAGCACCATCGGTGCCGACAGTGGATGCAGTGTCACGTGCTCGCTGAGCAGATCGCGGTGATAAGTGATCCGCACGCCGCCGGCCGCATAGGTCTCGGCCAGGGTGTCGATGTCGTCGACGGAGATCACCTGGTCGTGGATGGCCTGCACCATCAGCACCGGAGGGGTCGGCACCATGGATCCCAGCCTGGTGTCCTCGAAGACGTGCTGTACCACCGGGGTCTCCACCAGCTCGTCCAGCGGCTTGTCGATGTAAGTGCTCAACGAACGGTGGTGCAGACGCAGCACCGCAGCTCCGGTGCTTGTGGACTCCAACGTGCGCATCAGCTCACGTCCGTCGACGGTGGCGTGTTCCTCGACGAAACTGTCGAGTTCTGGATAGACCCGCCGCAGGGCGGCGATCATGAGCGCCGGCAAACCAGACCAGAACGATCCGTTCAGTCGCAACAACGTGTTGCCCAGGTCGCCGACCGGTGAGCCCAGCGCGGCGCCGACGATGTTGAGGTCGGGGGCGTAGTCGCCGCAGACCTGAGCCGCCCACGCCGTGGACAGGCCGCCGCCGGAGTAGCCCCACAGGCCCACCGGGGCATCGGGGGACAGTCCCAGCTGCTCGGTGCCCAGTGCGGCCCGCAGCCCGTCGAGCACGCAGTAGCCGGGCTCATACGGTGCCCCCCAGTGGCCGAAGCGGCCCTCATGGTCGGGGATCGACACCGCCCACCCCTGCGACAGGATGGCTGCGATCAGCACGAACTCGAGTTGAGTGAAGGACCCGTGCGCCCTGGCGCGGCGACGCAGCGCGAAAGACGGGAAGCACCGGCCGTCCACCGCGTCGATCGCGCACTGGTACGACACCACCGGGCACGGCCGGGTCCGATCCCGGTCGGTCGGCACCACCACGGTGGTCACCGTCACCTGCGGGACGTTGTTGCGGTCGACGGTGCGGTAGAGCAGCTGGGTGGCCTGCAGTTGTTGTGGGATCAGGCCCAGAAAGGCCAGCTCGACGTCCCGGGAGCGCAGCACGGTGCCGGCCACGGCGTGCTGGAAGCCTGCCGGTGGCTCATAGAACGGGTCCTCGTCCGGCCGCAGCGGCCGTTCGCCGGATTGCAGCGGCTGGTGCGGGGCCTGCCCGATCCACTCGACAGATGTTTCGCGGGCCAGACTGTCGGCGTCCATCCCGGCATTGTTGCTTAAGAGGCCGTTAAGATTCCAGTCGACTCACCCGGGCGGGCGCAATGCGGCGAATTCGTCGGTGACCCGGAGTTCGGAGTCGGTGAACCGGTATCGGGCCGCCGGACGGCCCCCGCTACGGCCCGAACGGGCAGTGGTACCGGTGCGGGTGATCACCCCGCGGCGTACCAGCACCCGCTGCAGGTTGGTCGCATCGACCTGGTAGCCCAGCACGACACTGTAGATGTCGCGCAGCGTTGACAAGATGAATTCCGTTGGCGCCAAGCCGAATCCAATGTTGGTATAGGACATCTTGGCGACCAGACGACTGTGGGCGTGCGCCACCATCGGTCCGTGATCGAACGCCATCGGCGGCAAGTCGTCGACCGGATGCCAGTGCGTGTCGCTCGGCAGCTCCGGATCGGCGGGAGAGGGCACCAGGCCCAGAAATGTCGAGGCGATGGTGCGCACGCCGGGCACCCGGCGAGGGTCGGAGAACACAGCCAGCTGCTCAAGGTGGGCGATCTCACGCAGGTCGACCTTTTCAGCGAGCTGGCGGCGGGCCGAGGCCGTGACATCCTCGTCACTGCGCAGCAGGCCACCGGGCAGTGACCAGCGCCCCGACTGCGGCTCGCGCGCGCGTTCCCACAGCAGCACGTTGAGTCGGGGTCGGCGCTGGTCAAGGCCGCCAACCTGGAAGACCACGGTGAGCACTTCGTGCGCGGTGCTAGTATGGACCACGTTTTCGATTATAAGTCGAAAACCTGTTTTGAGAAGGAGTCACTCATGACCACCCTCACCGACAGCGGTGTGCAGGCGAGCAGCCTGGCCGACCGCATCGTGAACTCGCCGGCCGGCTACAGCGGTATCGAACCCGACGAGGAATGGGTGGCCGAGGTTCTCCGGCTCAAGAGGGAACGCAACGCGACGATCCTGGCCCACAACTACCAACTGCCGGCGATCCAGGACATCGCCGACCACGTCGGGGACTCGCTGGCGCTGGCCCGGATCGCGGCCACCGCGGACGAGGACACCATCGTGTTCTGTGGCGTGCATTTCATGGCCGAGACCGCCAAGATCCTGTCCCCGGACAAGACGGTGCTGCTGCCAGACACCCGGGCGGGCTGTTCGCTGGCCGACTCGATCACCGCCGAGGAACTGCAGGCCTGGCGCGACGAATACCCGGATGCGGTCGTGGTGTCGTACGTCAATACCACCGCGGCGGTCAAGGCACTGACCGACTACTGCTGCACCTCGTCGAATGCCGTCGATGTGGTCAACGCGATCGATCCCGACCGCGAGGTGCTGTTTCTGCCCGACCAGTTCCTGGGCCAGCACGTCAAACGCGTGACCGGCCGCGAGAACATCCACATCTGGGCCGGCGAGTGTCACGTGCATGCCGCCATCAACGGCGACGAGCTTGCCGAGAAGGCGCGGGCCAACCCGGACGCCGAACTGTTCGTGCACCCCGAGTGCGGCTGCGCGACGTCGTCGCTGTACCTGGTCGGCGAGGGCCACTTCCCCGAGGAGCAGGTCAAGATCCTGTCCACCGGCGGGATGCTCGAGGAGGCCGCGCGCACCGGGGCCCGCAAGGTGCTGGTCGCCACCGAGATCGGCATGATCCACCAGCTGCGCAAGGCCGCGCCGCAAGTCGACTTCGAGGCGGTCAACCGCAAGGCGGCCTGCAAGTACATGAAGATGATCACCCCGGCGGCTCTGCTGCGCAGCCTGACCGAGGGCGCCGACGAGATCCACGTCGACCCCGAGACGGCACGGCTGGCAGCCCGCAGCGTGCAGCGGATGATCGCGATCGGACACTCCGTCCCGGTCAGCAAGTGACCCCTGGTCCCAGCTGGCAGCAGCGGGCCGATGTCGTCGTCATCGGCACCGGCGTCGGCGGGCTGGCCGCG
>NZ_LT546166.1:2794779-2896809 GCF_900078685.2 Mycolicibacter icosiumassiliensis
CCGCGCACCGCGCCGGACGCGACGTCGTCGTACTCAGCAAATCCGCCGCGGGCTCGGCGGCAACGGCGACGCACTACGCCCAGGGCGGGATCGCGGTGGTGCTGCCGGGCAATGACGATTCGGTGGCGGCCCACGTGGCCGACACCCTGGCCGCCGGTGGCGGTTTGTGCGACCGCGACGCGGTGACCTCGATCGTGGCCGACGGCTATCGCGCGGTCTCCGATCTTGCCGGCGCGGGTGCGGTGTTCGACCAGGGTTCGGATGGGAACTGGGCGCTCACCCGCGAAGGCGGGCACTCCCGGCGCCGCATCATTCATGCCGGCGGCGACGCCACCGGGGCCGAGGTGCAACGTGCCCTGGACCAGGCCGCGGCCTCGCTCGATATTCGCTGCGGTCAGGTGGTGCTGCAGATCCTGCGCGACGCCGACCGCGTCACCGGCGTGCTGGTGGCCAATGCCGACGGAATCGGCGTGATCCACGCCCCGGCGGTGGTGCTGGCCACCGGAGGTCTGGGCCACCTATACCGGGCAACCACCAATCCCGGCGGCGCAACCGGCGACGGGGTGGCCCTGGCGCTCTGGGCCGGCGTCGCGGTAAGCGACCTGGAATTCATCCAATTCCATCCGACGATGCTGTTCTCGGGAGCCGGCAACGGCCGCGCTACCGGTGGGCGCAGGCCGCTGATCACCGAGGCGGTGCGCGGAGAAGGCGCCAAGCTGATCGACGCCCGCGGCGCATCGATCACCGAAGGTGTGCACCCGATGGGAGATCTGGCACCTCGCGACGTGGTGGCGGGGGCGATCGATGCGCGCCTGCGCGAAACCGGCGATGAGTGCGCGTATCTCGACGCGCGGGGGATCGACGGTTTCGCAGAGCGCTTCCCGACCGTCACCGCGGCCTGCCTACAAGCCGGTATCGACCCGGTTCGCCAACCGATTCCGGTGGTTCCGGGCGCGCATTACAGCTGTGGCGGCGTGGTCACCGACGTCACCGGCCGCACCGAGTTGCCCGGCCTGTTCGCCGCGGGCGAGGTGGGCCGAACCGGGATGCACGGCGCCAACCGGTTGGCGTCCAACAGCCTGCTGGAGGGCCTGGTGGTCGGTGACCGCGCGGGCACCGCGGCCGCGGCCCACTCGGCGTCAGTGGGTCGAGCGGACGCCGCGGTACCCGAGCCTGCTCGACGCGCGGCCCTGGACCGGCAGTGCTTGCAGGACGCGATGTCACGCGAGGCGTCGGTGGTCCGCGACGCGCAGGGGCTTGCCCGGCTGCAGGAGCTGCTGGCCGGCGCCGGTGCGCGCCAGGTCGCCGACCGGGCCGGCGTCGAGGACGCCGCACTGACCTTGGCCGCCCGGGTGGTCACGGCGGCGGCGTCGGCCCGCACCGAAAGCCGGGGCTGCCACCATCGCGCTGACTACCCGGCCGCCGATCCCGGGCAGGCCCGCAGTTCCACCATCCGGCTGCGCGACGGGGTTGTCGCGCTCGAGACACCCGCGGGAGTCGCATCGTGATGCTGTCCGAGACCGAACTGGACGAGGCGCGCCAGGTCATCGCCCGCGCGCTGGATGAGGATCTACGCTACGGGCCCGATGTCACCACCGCAGCGACGGTCCCGGCCGGCGTGACGGCCGAAGCGGCCATGGTCACCCGGGTGCCCGGGGTGATCGCCGGGGTCGACCTGGCCCTCCTGGTACTCGACGAGGTCCTCGGAGCCGACGGCTACCGGGTGTTGGACAGGGTCGCCGACGGCGCCCGGCTTCCGGCCGGCGCACCGGTACTGACTCTCAAGGCCGACACCCGAGGCCTGCTGACCGCCGAACGCACCATGCTCAACCTGGTCTGCCATCTGTCCGGGATCGCAACGGCCACCGCGGCCTGGGTCGATGCCATCAACGGAATCGCCGGCACGTCGGCGCGCATCCGCGACACCCGCAAGACGCTGCCCGGCCTGCGGGTGCTGCAGAAATACGCGGTACGCGTCGGCGGTGGGGTGAATCACCGGATGGGTCTGGGCGACGCCGCCCTGATCAAGGACAACCATGTGGCCGCGGCGGGTTCGGTGGCTGCGGCACTGCGGGCGGTCCGGGCGGCAGCGCCCGACGTGCCCTGCGAGGTCGAGGTGGATTCGCTCGAGCAGTTCGACGAGGTGCTCGCCGAGGGGCCCGAGCTGGTGCTGCTGGACAACTTCGAGGTCTGGCAGACCCAGATGGCGGTGCAGCGCCGCGACTCCCGCGCCCCCGGGGTCCTGCTGGAGTCATCCGGTGGGCTCACCCTGGACTGCGCGGGCGCCTACGCCGCCACCGGAGTCGACTACCTGGCCGTGGGAGGCCTCACCCATTCGGTGCAGGTGCTCGACATCGGCCTGGACATGTAGCCGTTTCGACTAGCGTTCCCGAATAGGCAGACCGCAGCGAGGTAGTGAGATGACCCGATACGACGTGATCGGGCAGCGTTACTCCCGGGCGAGGCGACCGGATCCGCGAATTTTCACGGCGATCAACGATGCCGTTGACGAGATGGGTTCAATCGCCAACATCGGTGCCGGTGCCGGCTCGTACGAGCCAGCACAAACGGTGGTCGCCGTCGAACCCAGCCACCTGATGATCAGCCAGCGGCCAGCCCGAGCTGCGCCGGCGGTCCGAGCCGTTGCGGAGCACTTGCCGCTCAGGAGTCACTCGGTCGATGCCGCACTCGCCATCCTGACCATTCACCACTGGAGTGACCTTGGTCGGGGTATCTCCGAGCTGGTCCGGATTGCTCGCCGACGCGTGGTGATCTTCACCTGGGACCACAGCGCCTTCCAGAACTTCTGGCTGCTACGCGACTATCTGCCGGCCGCAGGCGAGACAGATGCGAGGCTTGCGGTCTCCCTCGACCGTCTGCAGTCCCTACTGCCTGCCGAGGCCAGCATCCGCCCGGTTCCAGTCCCACATGACTGCACCGACGGGTTCGGTGGTGCCTACTGGCGTCGACCGGACGCCTATCTTGATCCGGTCGTGCAAGCCGGCATGTCGATGCTGGCCCTGACGTCTAAATCCGCGCTGCGGCCGGGCCTGACGAAACTCCGTCACGATCTGAAGTCCGGGGCGTGGGCGACCCGGCATGAAGATCTCTTGGGCGAGTCGGACCTCGATCTCGGATACCGTCTGGTCGTCACCGATCTGCCCTGATATCGGTGACGAGCACCGCCACCTTGCGGTTCTGTACCCGCAGCAGGAACGGCAGCGAGGCGTCACCCGAGCCGGCCGGCAGGATCCGCGGATTGACCAGGTGCAGTTCACTGCGGGACAGCCGAATATCGGCCTCGCCTGCGGCGATTACGTTCTTGACCCAGTCGGTCTTGCCGTGGCCGAGCGCGATCGCCAGCATGCCGCCCTTGCGGTATGAGGTCACCACCGTCTGGTACGGCTTGCCGGACTTCCGGCCCCGATGAGTGATCACCGACGTGCCCGGAATGTACTTGGACAGCGGCTTGACCACTGGGTTCACGTACTTGATCTGCAGGCGATCCACCCACGCCGGGAATACCGCGGGCAGCGTGGACGGGTCGGCGGCACCCTTGTCGGTGGCCATGGCAACTCCGTTCGTCGGGGGAACGTCACAGTTGCGCACCAGCCTAGCCGCGAGTGCTGGATAGGCGGGTCGTCCGGCGCTGCGAGCGGAAAGTAGGTAGCGCGGCGGACCCCCGGCTACAGCCGTGGGGAGGAAGTCAAATTGACTTGAGGCCCTCTGGGACAATGGACGGCGTGAACACCGGCCTGATGGCACGCATCGACCTGCGCGGCACCGCTGATCTCTCTCGGGCCCGATTGCGCGCCGTCCTGCCCCGCGGCGGGGTGGACGTGGAGGCGGTGCTGCCGCGGGTGCGCCCGATCCTCGAGGCGGGCGAATCGTTCGACCGAGTACGGCCGGACACGATCCGGGTGCCGGCTGCGGCACTGGAACGCGCGCTGGCCGAATTGAACCCCGCCGTACGTGCCGCCCTGGAAGTGGCGATCAGCCGCGCCCGTGCGGTCCACGCCGATCAGCGGCGCACCGACACCACCACCACACTGGCCCCAGGGGCCACCGTCACCGAACGCTGGCTTCCGGTCGAGCGGGTGGGCCTGTATGTGCCGGGCGGCAACGCGGTCTACCCGTCCAGCGTGGTGATGAACGTCGTCCCGGCCCAGATCGCCGGCGTCGAGTCGCTGGTGATCGCCAGCCCGCCCCAGGTCGCCTTTGATGGTCTGCCGCACCCCACCATCCTGGCCGCGGCAAGGTTGCTCGGTGTCGACGAGGTCTGGGCGGTCGGCGGTGCGCAGGCGGTGGCGTTGCTGGCCTACGGCGGCACCGACACCGATGGGGGCGAGCTGGCGCCGGTCGACATGGTCACCGGCCCGGGCAACATCTACGTCACCGCCGCCAAGCGGTTGTGCCGTTCGCAGGTGGGAATCGACGCCGAAGCCGGGCCCACCGAGATCGCCATCCTGGCCGACAACACCGCGCACCCGGCACACCTGGCCGCGGACCTGATCAGTCAGGCCGAGCATGACGAAATGGCCGCCAGCGTGCTGGTCACCACCAGCGCGGAGTTGGCCGATGCCACCGACCGCGAGGTGGTCGCTCAGCTGCAGACCACCGTGCACCGCGAGCGGGTGACCGCGGCGCTGTCGGGACCGCAGTCGGCGATCGTTCTGGTCGACGACCTGGACGCCGGTATCCGGGTGGTCAACGCCTACGCCGCCGAGCACCTCGAGATCCAGACCGCCGACCCCGCCGCCGTGGCGAGCCGAATCCGTTCGGCCGGTGCGATTTTCGTCGGACCGTACGCGCCGGTCAGTCTCGGCGACTACTGCGCCGGCTCCAATCACGTGCTGCCCACCGCGGGCAGTGCGCGGCACTCCAGTGGACTGTCGGTACAGACCTTCCTGCGCGGCATCCACGTCGTCGACTACACCGAGGCCGCACTCAAAGATGTCAGTGGACACGTGATCGCGCTAGCCACCGCCGAAGATCTGCCCGCACACGGTGAAGCGGTACGACGGAGGTTCGAGCAGTGAGCGGCACACCGGCCCGACCGGGCGCGGGGATCACCTTGGCGGATCTGCCGCTGCGCGAGGACCTGCGCGGCAAGTCGCCCTATGGCGCACCGCAACTGGAGGTTCCGGTGCGGCTCAACACCAACGAGAATCCGCACCCGCCGAGCGCTGCGCTCATCGACGATGTGGCGCGCTCGGTGCGCGAGGCCGCGGCTGAGCTGCACCGCTATCCCGATCGCGATGCGGTGGCGCTGCGCACCGACCTGGCCGCCTATCTGACCGCACAGACCGGCATCGAAGTGGGGCCGGACAATGTGTGGGCGGCCAACGGTTCCAACGAGATCCTGCAACAGTTGCTGCAGGCATTCGGCGGCCCGGGCCGCAGCGCCATCGGATTCGTTCCGTCGTACTCGATGCACCCGATCATCTCCGACGGCACCCAGACACGGTGGTTGGCCGCCAACCGGACCTCCGACTTCGGCCTGGACGTCGATGTGGCCGGTGCCGCCATCGCCGAGCACCACCCCGACGTGGTGTTCGTCGCGTCCCCGAACAACCCGTCCGGGCAGAGCATCTCGCTCAACGACCTGCGGAGCCTGCTCGACGCGGCGCCGGGGATCGTGATCGTCGACGAGGCCTACGGCGAATTCTCGTCACAGCCCAGCGCGATCGCGCTGATCGACGACTATCCGGCGAAGCTGATCGTCAGCCGCACCATGAGCAAGGCGTTCGCATTCGCCGGCGGCCGGCTCGGCTACCTGATCGCGGCCCCGGCGGTGATCGACGCGATGCTGCTGGTGCGCCTTCCTTATCACCTGTCGGTGGTCACCCAGGCGGCCGCCCGCGCCGCGCTCCGCCACGCCGACGACACCTTGGGCAGCGTGGCACAGTTGATCGCCGAACGGGACCGAGTCTCAGCCGAGCTGTCCGCCATGGGGTTTCGGGTCATTCCCAGCGACGCCAACTTCGTGCTGTTCGGCCACTTCGCCGACGCGCCCGCAACCTGGCAGCGCTACCTGGACGCCGGCATCCTCATCCGCGACGTCGGCATCCCCGGCTACCTGCGGGCCACCACCGGACTTCCGGAAGAGAACGACGCACTGCTCGCCGCCAGCAAACAGCTTGTGGCCACCGAACTCGCCCAACCGTCTTTAGGAGCATCATGACCCGTCGCGCCCGGGTGGAACGTGCCACCCGCGAATCCGACATCACGGTCGAACTCGACCTGGACGGCACCGGCATCGTTGACATCGACACCGGCGTGCCGTTCTTCGATCACATGCTGACCGCACTGGGCAGTCACGCCAGCTTCGATCTGACGGTGCGCGCCCGCGGTGACGTGGAGATCGAGGCCCACCACACCGTCGAGGACACCGCGATCGTGCTCGGACAGGCGCTGGGCGAGGCGCTCGGCGACAAGAAGGGCATCCGCCGCTTCGGCGATGCGTTCATCCCGATGGACGAGACACTGGCCCACGCTGCCGTCGACGTGTCGGGGCGGCCCTACTGCGTGCACACCGGGGAACCGGATCACATGATGCACACCACGATTGCGGGAACGCAGGCGCCCTATCACACGGTGATCAACCGGCACGTGTTCGAGACGCTGGCGTCGAACGCGCGGATCGCACTGCACGTGCGGGTGCTCTACGGCCGCGATCCGCACCACATCACCGAGGCCCAGTACAAGGCGGTCGCGCGTGCACTGCGCCAGGCCGTGGAGCCCGACCCCCGGGTGACCGGCGTGCCGTCCACCAAGGGAGCCCTGTGAGCAGCTCGCCCAGGGTGGTGGTCCTGGACTACGGTTCCGGGAATCTGCGCTCCGCTCAACGGGCCCTGCAACGGGTCGGCGCCGAGGTCGAGGTGACCGCCGACGCCGATGCCGCCGCCGATGCCGACGGCCTGCTGGTGCCGGGCGTCGGGGCGTACGCGGCGTGCATGGCCGGGCTGCGCAAGGTTAACGGCGACAAGATCATCGCCGAACGAGTACAGGCCGGTCGCCCGGTACTGGGAGTGTGCGTCGGGATGCAGATCCTGTTCGCGCACGGAGTCGAGTTCGGGGTGGACACCACCGGCTGCGGTCAGTGGCCGGGTGCCGTCACCCGGCTGGACGCCCCGGTGATACCCCACATGGGCTGGAACGTCGTCGACGCCGCGCCCGGCAGCACCCTGTTCGCCGGTCTGGACGCCGACACCCGGTTCTACTTCGTGCACTCCTATGCCGCGCAGCGGTGGGAGGGGCGTCCGGAGGCTTTGGTGACCTGGGCGACCCATCAGGTACCGTTCCTGGCGGCTGTCGAGGATGGGCCGTTGGCCGCCACCCAGTTTCACCCCGAAAAGAGTGGGGATGCCGGGGCGACACTGTTGAGCAACTGGGTGGAGGCACTGTGAGTACTGCTGTGAACAAGGCACTGGTTCTGTTGCCGGCCGTCGATGTGGTCGACGGCCGTGCGGTACGGCTGGTGCAGGGCAAGGCCGGCAGCGAGACCGAATACGGTTCGGCGCTGGACGCCGCATTGGGCTGGCAGCGCGACGGCGCGGAATGGATCCACCTGGTCGATCTGGATGCCGCGTTCGGGCGCGGATCGAACCGCGAGCTGCTTGCTGATGTTGTTGGGCGCCTGGACGTAAAGGTCGAACTGTCCGGTGGCATCCGCGACGACGAGACGCTGGCGGCGGCGCTGGCCACCGGCTGCGCCCGGGTGAACCTGGGCACCGCGGCCTTGGAGAACCCGCAGTGGTGCGCGCGGGCGATCGCCGAGCACGGCGAGAAGGTCGCGGTCGGGCTGGACGTGCAGATCGACCCCAATCACCCCGACGGCATCCACCGTCTGCGGGGCCGCGGTTGGGAGACTGACGGTGGTGACCTGTGGCCGGTGCTGGAACGTCTTGACCGAGAAGGCTGTTCACGCTACGTGGTCACCGACGTGACCAAGGACGGCACGCTGGGCGGCCCCAACCTGGAGCTGCTCGGCGCAGTCGCTGACCGCACCGACGCTCCGGTGATCGCTTCCGGGGGAGTGTCGAGCCTGGATGACCTGCGGGCGATCGCCACACTGGTCGGCCGCGGCGTCGAGGGCGCCATCGTCGGCAAGGCCCTCTACGCAGGCCGCTTCACTCTGCCCGAGGCGCTGTCCACGGTGCAGGAGTAGGCCGACATGGCGCTGGACACCGCGGATCTGGACGCGCTGGTCGCAGCGGCGTCGGAGATCCTCGATGTCGCCGCCGAGCCTTTCCTCGCCGGCCACCGCGCCGACTCGGCAGTTCGCAAGGGCGCCAACGACTTCGCCACCGAAGTCGACCTGGCCTTGGAACGGCAGATCACCGAGGCATTGGTAACGGCAACCGGAATCGCGGTGCACGGCGAGGAATTCGGCGGGCCGCCGATCGATTCGCCGCTGGTGTGGGTGCTCGATCCCATCGACGGGACTTTCAACTACGCCGCCGGATCACCGATGTCCGCGATCTTGCTGGGACTGCTGCGCGACGGTGAGCCGGTCGCGGGACTGACCTGGCTGCCGTTCGCCGACCAGCGCTACACCGCGGTCGCCGGCGGACCGCTGATCCGCAACGGGGTGGCGCAGCCGCAACTGAAACCCGTCGACTTGGCCGACTCGTTGGTCGGCATCGGCACCTTCAACGTGGAGTGGCGGGGCCGGTTCCCCGGCCGCTACCGGCTCGCTGTGCTCGAAGGCCTGACCCGGGTGACCTCACGGACGCGGATGCACGGCGCCACCGGAATCGATCTGGCCTACGTCGCCGATGGAACCCTCGGCGGTGCGATCAGTTTCGGCGACCACATCTGGGACCACGCGGCCGGTGTGGCCATGGTGCGGGCGGCCGGCGGCATCGTCACCGACCTGGCCGGCGCACCGTGGACGGCCCACTCGGACTCGGCGCTGGTCGCAGCACCGGGCGTACACGATCAGATTCTCGACATCCTCAAGCGAGTCGGCGCACCGGGGGACTACTGACATGCAGAAACGCAGTGATGTGGCGGTACGGGTCATTCCGTGTCTGGACGTCGACGGCGGCCGAGTCGTCAAGGGCGTCAACTTCGCGAACCTGCGTGATGCCGGCGACCCGGTCGAGCTGGCCGCCGCTTATGACGCCGAGGGCGCCGACGAGCTGACCTTTCTCGACGTGACGGCGTCGTCGTCGGGCCGGGCCACCATGCTCGAGGTCGTCGCGCGCACCGCCGATCAGGTGTTCATCCCGCTCACTGTCGGCGGCGGAGTGCGCACCGTTGCCGACGTCGACGTGTTGCTGCGGGCCGGCGCGGACAAGGTGTCGGTGAACACCGCGGCGATCGCCCGCCCGGAACTGTTGGCGGAGCTATCGCGCCAATTCGGCTCCCAGTGCATCGTGTTGTCGGTCGACGCCCGTACCGTCCCGGCCGGCTCGCCGCCCACCGCCTCGGGATGGGAAGTGACCACCCACGGCGGCCGGCGGGGCACCGGTATCGACGCGGTCGAATGGGCCATCCGCGGTGTGGAGCTCGGCGTGGGGGAGATCCTGCTGAACTCGATGGATGCCGACGGCACCAAGGCCGGATTCGATCTGTCGATGCTGCGCGCAGTTCGGGCCGCGGTGAGCGTGCCGGTGATCGCCAGTGGCGGAGCCGGTACTGCCGAGCACTTCGCCCCGGCGGTCGCCGCGGGCGCCGATGCGGTCCTGGCCGCCAGCGTGTTTCACTTCCGGGAACTGACCATCGGCCAGGTCAAGGCCGCGATGGCCGCCGAGGGGATCGTGGTTCGATGACGACAAACCAGCTGGATCCGGCGATCGCGGCCCGGCTCAAGCGCAACGCCGAGGGGCTGATTTCCGCGGTGGTACAGGAGCGGGGCAGCGGCGACGTGCTGATGGTTGCCTGGATGGACGACGACGCCCTGGCCCGCACCCTGGCAACCCGTGAAGCGACGTATTTTTCGCGATCGCGCAATGAACAGTGGATTAAGGGCGCGACCTCCGGCCACACCCAGTATGTGCATTCGATACGGCTGGACTGCGACGGCGACACGGTGCTGCTGACGGTCGATCAGACCGGCGGTGCCTGCCATACCGGTGATCACAGCTGTTTCGACGCGGACGTGTTGCTCGGTCCCGCAGATTGATTCGCTGATAGCGGCGGAGCGGTATGCTGGCCGATTGTGAACTCCGACGAGCCTGATGACTGGTACCAGTTGGAGCACGAACAGCGCCCCAGGGGTTTGGAGTTGGAGCGCCTGTCGCTCCAGATTGACTCACACTATGCGCAAGGCACCGTCAGCGACATCGAGGCGCACATGCCCCGTGACGGATCACGGATTGTCGCGCTGACAAACCAGCTAAGTGAATCGCAAGCAAATCTGGAGTCCGCATCGGCAAAGTTCAATGAGTTGGCTTCCGCGATTCCGGGCGACATTGTCGATCTAAGTGACCGACTGTCCGGAATCCTCAACGGAGCGGTTGCAGAAGCAGACGGTATTCGCGCGGAGGCGCAGCAGTTCGCGGACGAACTGCGCGCCGCTGCCGAGAACGAGGCCGCGGCGATTCTCGCTGACGCCGAGGCGCAGCGCCGGGAGGCGGCTGAGTTGCGGGCCGAGCTGGAAACTCAGCACAAGCACCTGCGGGCGCAAGCCTCACATCTGCGACGACAGGCTGTGTTGAGTGCGGCCGAGATCATGAAGGAAGCCGAGAGTCACGCCTCGGCGATCTTGACCGAGATGAACCAGGCGATCACCAGCCACGTGGCCGACGCGCAACGACGCTTGGCCGAACTCATCGATGCGCGGGCGAAAATCGTCGGCCAGATAGAGCGCTCAACCGGTCAAGTTAATCGCGCGAGTCAAGTTAACGCCGGAACTCACGGGAATGCTTCGGTTCACGCGGATCGCGAATCTGCTTTGTCTGCCAGAGAAACCTGGTTCCGCGAAAATCGCCCACACTGAAACGCTGCGCGGTTATTTGATTCATCGGTGACACGACCACCCACGTCTGCTACGATTCGTCGCGCGGCGGCTTTCGTGCAATAGCCGACTTGCTTTCATCAGCGATTTTGTTCGGCCAGAAGCCGGGTAGCGCCCGGCAGACGACCAGGTCTTGTCGGGAGAAGGGGTCAGTCGCCGATGCTGAATATTCCTGAATTCGAAACTCAGCTTCGCGGTTTCGATCGCGATGACGTCGCTGATTACCTCGGGCGCCTCCACCATAAAGTCGAAATTCTGCGCGACCGCACTAAATCCCTCGATATGGCCAGGGGTCAGGCTCGGTCCGACTGCGAACGACTCACCGCCGAGGTCATGCGGCTGCAGAATGAGCTCGCGCAGCGGACCGCTGACGCCGAAGCAAAGCGTCGGGAACTCATCGCCGAAATGACGCAGTTGCACAACCAGTTCGAACAGATCACCGCGCCGGTCGACACCGTTGAAGGGATGTCCGATCGCATCGCTCGGATGATGCGTATCGCATCCGAGGAGGCTCGGCGCACCAAGGAACTGGCCCACCATGAGGCCGAATCGCTGAGCGGGGACCTGCGCAAGCAGTTGATGGCCGCCAGATCCGACCGGGCGGCCGCCGCCGCGGAGCTGGCCGAATTGCAGGCCTCCGCGAACGCGCGCCGGACAAAAATCCTGGAGATCGCGACGGCACAGGCCCAAGAGATTCTCCGGCTGGCGCACGAGGAACGCGACCGCATCATCGAGGAGACCGAAGAGGCCGAGCGCACCCGCCGCGCGGTCTACGAGCGTCTGGCCGAAGAGGAAGAACGCCATCGCCTGGCAGCGCACGAGACGCTCGACGAGCAATTGAAGCTGGCCTGGGAGGAAGACGAGCGTCACCGCGCTGAGGCGCAACGTCGACTGGACCAGCAGTTGAAAGCGGCGTGGGAGCACACCGAGGCCGCCATCGCCAAGCTTGACACGGAGGCGCATTGGGAAGCCACGACACTGGTTGCCGCCGCTCAGCACGAGGTCAAAGTGATCAGCGAACATGCTCAAGCAGAAGTGGATCTGCTGAACCAGGAGCGCACCGAACTGGTCGCCGACCTCAAACTGATCAAGAACTGGATCAATACCCGTTAGGCGACCCGTGACGCTGCCATAGCGTGGGCAACCGCCAATCCGTTCGGCCGGCAAATGAGTCCTCGTTTCGCGAAGATCGTCCGGCTAAGGAGCTTTTGGCCACTGCGAGGCCGATGACATGCACTTGGAGGTCTGATACGCTCCGTCGATGGCGACTGGAGCCAGCGTGCCCATTTGGCCTCGCGCACAAGCTAACTCGGGTGAACGCTGGTTGCCCATCGCACCGAAGACCGAACCTGTCAGGTGCTTAGGAGTACGCCGGTGGCACTAGAGATTCCCGAATTCGAAACGCAGATGCGCGGTTTCGATCGCAATGAGGTCTCCGACTACATCGCACGTCTGCACCACGAAATCGATATTCTGCAGGACCGCAGCAAATCCCTCGAAGCGACCAAGTCGCAGACGCTCATTGACCGCGAACAGCTCGTCGCCGAGGTCACCCGGCTGCAGAACGACGTGGTGCGGATGACCGCCGAAGCGGATTCGGAGCGCCAACGTCTCACCGCCGAGCTGGCCCAACTGCGCTCGCAGTTCGAGCAGGTCACCGGGCCGGTGGACTCCGTCGAGGGCATGTCCGACCGGATTGCACGGATGATGCGCATTGCCTCCGAGGAGGCTCGGCGCACCAAAGAACTGGCCCGCCAGGACGCCGAGGCGCTGACCGGAGAACTACGCGAGCAGTTGGAAGCCGCCAAACACGACCGGGCCGCCGCCAGTGAGGCGCTCGCCGAGTTCCAGGCGTCCACCAACGCCCGCCGGACGAAGATCCTCGAGGCCGCGACCCAGGAGGCCGAGCAGATTCTGCAAATCGCGCACGAGGAGCGCAGCCGGATCGCCCGGGAGATCGAGGAGGCCGAACGCAGCCGGCGCGAGTTGTACCAGCGCCTGGCCGAAGAGGACGAACGCAATCGCCGGGCGGCCCAGGAATCCCTCGACGAACAGATCAAACTGGCCTGGGAAGAGGACGAACGCAATCGCCGGGAGGCCCAGCACCGCCTGGACGAGAAGATGAAGGCGGCGTGGGAGCAGGCCGAGGCCAACATCGCCAAGCTCGACAAGGAGGCCCGCCTGGAGGCCTCCTCATTGATCGCCGGCACCAAGCGCGAAGCCAAGGTGATCACCGAGCGCACACTGGCCGAAGTGGATCTGCTGAAGCGTGAGCGTGCCGGGATCGTCACCCACCTCAGCGAGATCAGGAACTGGATCGACACCACCGTCGGCGAGAACCGCCAAATCCCCGATCTGCCCGACGCGCCCGCCGCTGAGGTCGCCGAAGTGCCCCCAGCGGAGCAGGACGCCGGTTAGGACCTCTTACCGCTAGGCCGACGAGCGCGCCCGCAACACCTCCAGCGCCTTGTCGGCGTGGGTGTCCATCGAGAATTCGCTGGCGATCACGTCCAACACGGTGCGGTCGGTGTCGATGACGAACGTGGTGCGTTTCACCGGGATGAGCTTGCCCAGCATGCCGCGCTTAACGCCGAACTGGCTGGCCACCGCGCCGTCGGTGTCGGACAGCAGGGGGTAGTCGAAGCCCTGCTCGTCGGCGAACTTGGCCTGCTTGGCCACCGCATCGGCGCTGATGCCGACCCGGGTAGCCCCGACGGCGGCAAACTCGCCGGCCAGATCGCGGAAGTGACAGGCTTCCTTAGTACACCCCGGCGTCATGGCAGCCGGGTAGAAGAACAGCACCACCGGCCCGTCGGCCAGCAAGTCGCTTAGTTTGCGCCGCGCCCCGGTCTGGTCGGGGAGTTCGAAGTCGGCCACGGTGTCACCGGTTTTCATGGCGGCCACGCTACCCCGGGTGCAAGTGCGGCGGCGGCGATAGTGGTGGGCCCGCCCGGCTCCGCCGCGCTTGCGATCGCCGGGGTCTGGGAAGATGGGCGCGTGCAAATCACGAGCACTTCTAGCGCCGGTGTCACATCCCGGGCAGACTTCCGGGCACTGGCGGCCGAGCACCGCGTGGTCCCGGTAACCCGCAAGGTGCTGGCGGATGCCGAAACGCCGCTGTCGGCATACCGCAAGCTCGCCGCCAACCGCCCCGGCACCTTCCTGCTGGAGTCGGCCGAAAACGGTCGGTCGTGGTCGCGGTGGTCATTCATCGGAGCAGGCACGACCTCGGCGCTGACAGTGCGGAACGGCGAAGCGGTGTGGCTGGGCGCTGCACCGCAGGATGCACCCACCGGCGGTGACCCGTTGCAGGCTCTGCGCCAGACGCTGACGTTGCTGGAGACGGCCGCCATCCCCGGGCTGCCACCGCTGTCGAGCGGCCTGGTGGGATTCTTCACCTACGACCTGGTGCGCCGCCTGGAGCGGCTGCCCGAGCTGGCCGTCGACGATTTGCAGCTGCCCGACATGCTGCTGCTGCTGGCCAGCGACATGGCCGCCGTCGACCACCACGAGGGCACCATCACGCTGATCGCCAACGCGGTGAACTGGAACGGCACCGACGAGCGCGTTGACGAGGCTTACGACGACGCAATCGCCCGCCTCGATGTGATGGCCGCGGCACTGAGTCAGCCGCTGGAATCCAGTGTCGCCACTTTCGACCGGCCCGACCCGGTCTACCGCAGTCAGCGCACACCCGAGGAGTACGGGGCGATCGTCGAGCGACTGGTCGGCGAGATCGAGGCCGGCGAGGCGTTTCAGGTGGTTCCCTCGCAGCGTTTCGAGATGACCACGCCGGCGGACCCCATCGATGTCTACCGGATGCTGCGGGTGTCCAACCCGAGCCCGTACATGTACCTGCTGCAGGTGCCCGACGACGGCGGGGGCCTGGCCTTTTCTATCGTGGGCTCCAGCCCTGAGGCGCTGGTGACCGTGCAAGATGGCCGCGCGACCACTCACCCGATCGCCGGAACCCGGTGGCGCGGGGCGACCGAGGACGAAGACCAGCTGCTGGCCAAGGATCTGTTGAACGACGACAAGGAACTCGCCGAGCACCTGATGCTGGTCGACCTGGGCCGCAACGACCTGGGCCGGGTGTGTGTTCCCGGAACCGTGCGGGTCTCCGACTACAGCCATATCGAGCGCTACAGCCACGTCATGCACCTGGTGTCCACCGTCACCGGCGAGCTCGCCCAGGACCGGACCGCGCTGGACGCGGTGACGGCGTGCTTCCCGGCAGGCACCCTGTCCGGGGCACCCAAAGTGCGCGCGATGGAGCTGATCGAGGAGGTCGAGAAGACCCGGCGCGGGCTCTATGGCGGCGTCGTCGGCTACCTGGATTTTGCCGGCAACGCCGACTTCGCCATCGCGATCCGCACGGCCCTGATGCGCGATGGCAGCGCCTATGTCCAGGCCGGTGGCGGAGTGGTCGCCGACTCCAACGGCCCCTACGAATACACCGAGGCCTCCAACAAGGCCCGGGCTGTGCTGGCCGCGATCGCCGCCGCCGAGACCTTGGCGGTGCCCGGGACCGATGGCTGACGGTCGCGAACGCAACGACACCCGCGCGCTACGCGGGGCGCAACTGCTGCTGGTAGCGGCCGCCGGGGGTCTCTGGGGCGCCGCACGGCTGCCGTGGGTGCTGATCCGCTCGTTCGACGGGCTCGGCCAGCCCAAGCAGATCACCCTCACCGGAGCGTCCTGGTCGACAGCGCTGTTGCCCCTGGCGCTGCTGTGCCTGGCCGCCGCGGTTGCCGCGATGGCGGTGCGCGGGTGGCAGCTGCGGGTGCTGGCGGTGGTGCTGGCCGGGGTGAGCCTGGCGTGCGGCTATCTCGCTACCAGCATGTGGGCGGCCCGCGACATCACCCTGCGGGCCCTGGATATCGCGGAGATTCCGTTGACCTCGCTGCTGGGCACCGAACGCCGTCTCACCGGCGCCGTGTTGAGCCTGGTCGCCGCCCTGGGCGTGCTGGTCGCGGCGGTGCTGTTGATGCGCGTTGCCGCACACAGCGCCGGCCGGGTGACCAAGTATTCGGCACCTGCGGAGCGCCGCGCGGCGGCGCGTGATGTCGAGGCAGGCAAGCGCGCCGACCCGGACGGACCGCGGGTGTCGGAACGCATGATGTGGGACGCGCTCGACGAGGGGCGTGACCCCACCGGGGATGCAGATGATGGCGCGTCGGACCCGGACGGCTAGGTGTTCTTGACGGGCCGGTGACACCGCGGACTGCGACGGTCGTTACCCTTCGATAAAGGTCTTCGACGAAGGTCCACCGGACGCGGGAGAGGAAGCGGCAGTCATGACTTCGGCATCCGTTCTCGACTCCATCATTGAGGGAGTCTGCGCCGACCTTGCTGCCCGAGAGGCCCTCGTCCCGCTCGCGGAAGTCAAGGCAGCGGCCGAAGCCATGCCTGCGCCACGCGACGTGATGGCGGCGTTGCGGGAGCCCGGCATCGCGGTCATCGCTGAGGTGAAGCGCGCCAGCCCGTCCAAGGGCCAACTGGCGCCCATCGCCGACCCGGCGGAGCTGGCCAGCTCCTACGCCGACGGCGGGGCCCGGGCGATCAGCGTGCTGACCGAGCAGCGCCGCTTCAACGGCTCGCTGGCCGACCTGGACGCGGTGCGTGCCGCGGTGTCGGTTCCGGTGCTGCGCAAGGACTTCATCGTGCGGCCGTACCAGATTCACGAGGCCCGCGCTCACGGCGCAGACATGTTGCTGCTGATCGTGGCGGCGCTCGAGCAACAGGCACTGGAGTCCATGCTGGACCGCACCGAGTCGCTCGGTATGACCGCACTGGTCGAGGTGCACACCGAAGAAGAGGCCGACCGTGCATTGACTGCCGGCGCCAAGGTGATCGGTGTCAATGCACGGGACCTGACCACGTTGGAGGTCGACCGCGACTGCTTCGCGCGGATCGCGCCCGGACTGCCCACCGAGGTGGTCAAGATCGCCGAGTCTGGGGTGCGGGGCACCGCGGACCTGCTGGCCTACGCAGGTGCCGGCGCGGACGCTGTCCTGGTCGGCGAGGGACTCGTCACCAGTGGCGACCCGCGGGCGGCCGTTGCCGATTTGGTCAGTGCGGGTAAGCATCCGTCCTGCCCGAAGTCGGCCCGCTAAATGTCAGACACCTCGAACCCGAACCTTCCGCGTGCCAGTGCCGGAGTGGCTGAACCGACCGCGCATGATCCCGATGCCCGCGGGCACTTCGGTGTCTACGGAGGTCGCTACGTCGCCGAAGCGCTGATGGCGGTCATCGAAGAAGTCACCGCCGCCTACGACAAAGTGCGCAACGACCCTGAGTTCCTGGACACTCTGGACGACCTGCAGACGCACTACACCGGCCGGCCCTCACCGCTGTATGAGGCGGAGCGCCTGACCGCGCACGCCGGCGGCGCTCGCATCTTCTTGAAGCGAGAGGACCTGAACCACACCGGTTCTCACAAGATCAACAACGTGCTCGGCCAGGCACTATTGGCGCGACACATGGGCAAGACCCGGGTGATCGCCGAGACCGGCGCGGGCCAACACGGGGTCGCCACCGCCACGGCCTGTGCCTTGCTCGGCCTGGAATGCGTGATCTACATGGGTGCTGTCGACACTCGCCGTCAGGCCCTGAATGTGGCCCGGATGCGGCTGCTGGGCGCCGAGGTGATCTCGGTCGAATCCGGTTCGCAGACCCTCAAGGACGCCATCAACGAGGCCTTCCGCGACTGGGTTACCAATGCCGATCGGACCTATTACTGCTTCGGCACGGCGGCCGGGCCCCACCCGTTCCCGACCATGGTGCGCGACTTCCAGCGGGTGGTCGGTTTGGAGACGCGCGTTCAGATCCAACAGATGGCGGGCCGCCTGCCCGACGCCGTGGTGGCGTGTGTGGGCGGCGGGTCGAACGCTATTGGTATCTTTCACGCGTTCCTCGACGATCCCGCGGTCCGGCTGATCGGGTTCGAGGCTGGCGGCGACGGCGTCGACACCGGCCGGCACGCCGCGACATTCGCCGGTGGATCCCCGGGTGCTTTCCAGGGCTCGTTCTCCTATCTGCTGCAGGACGACGACGGTCAGACCATCGAGTCGCACTCGATCTCGGCCGGGTTGGATTACCCGGGGGTGGGTCCGGAGCACGCCTGGCTGCGTGAGACGGGGCGCGCCGAGTATCGGCCGATCACCGACACCGAGGCGATGGACGCGTTCGGAATCCTCTGCCGCACTGAGGGAATCATTCCGGCAATCGAATCGGCACACGCGGTGGCCGGCGCGCTCAAGCTGGCGACCGAGCTGGGGCCCGGCAAGGTCATCGTGGTCAACGTGTCCGGCCGGGGCGACAAGGACGTGGAGACCGCGGCCAAGTGGTTCGGCCTGTTCGACGAGGCGGGAGGCGCGTCGTGAGCGACCACGCCGGCGATCGGCTGGCCCCGATGTTCGCCGCGTGCCGAGCCGAGGGCCGCGCAGCGCTGATCGGCTATCTGCCGACCGGGTACCCCGACGTGCCGGGCTCGATTGCCGCGTTGACCGCCCTGGTCGAATCCGGTTGTGACCTCATCGAAGTCGGCGTGCCCTATTCCGATCCGGGAATGGATGGCCCGACGATCGCACGCGCCACCGAGACCGCGCTGCAGGGCGGGGTGCGGGTGCGCGACACCCTGACCGCGGTCGAGGCCATCACCAAGGCCGGCGGACGTGCCGTGGTGATGACCTACTGGAACCCGGTGCTGCGCTACGGCGTCGACGCGTTCGCTCGCGACCTGGCCTCGGCCGGCGGGCTGGGTCTGATCACCCCGGATCTGATCGTCGACGAAGCAGATGACTGGATGGTCGCGTCCGAACAGCACGTGCTGGATCGGATCTTCCTGGTGGCGCCGTCCTCGACGCCGCAGCGACTGACCGAGACCGTCAAAGCGACCCGCGGGTTCGTCTACGCCGCCTCCACGATGGGCGTGACCGGCGCCCGCAACACCGTGTCGAACGCCGCGCCGGAGCTGGTGGCCAGGGTGCGCGAGGTCTCCGACATTCCCGTCGGCGTGGGGCTGGGCGTGCGCTCGGGCGCTCAAGCCGCCGAGATCGGTGCCTATACCGACGGCGTCATCGTCGGTTCGGCGCTGGTCACCGCGCTCGCCGATGGCCTGGGCGAACTTCGGGCGTTGACGCAAGAGCTTGCTTCCGGTGTGCGTCTAAAGGTTTCAACGCAATGACGCTAGATTGGCTCACTTACTTTCCCAGCCCTGCCCGCGGTGTCTGGCACCTGGGACCGGTGCCGATCCGGGCTTACGCGCTGTGCATCATCATCGGCATCGTCGTCGCCCTGCTGCTCGGTGATCGCCGGTGGCGGGCCCGTGGCGGCGAGCCGGGCGTCATCTATGACATCGCGCTGTGGGCGGTGCCGTTCGGGCTGATCGGCGGTCGCCTGTACCACTTGATGACCGACTGGCGGACCTACTTCGGTGAGGGCGGCGTCGGATGGGAAGCGACGCCGCGGATCTGGGACGGCGGTCTGGGGATCTGGGGCGCGGTGGCGCTCGGGGGAGTCGGTGCGTGGATCGGCTGCCGTCGCCGCGGGATCCCTCTGCCGGCGTTCGGCGACGCCGTCGCGCCCGGGATCGTGTTGGCTCAGGCGATCGGGCGGATCGGAAACTACTTCAATCAGGAGCTCTACGGGCGGGAGACCACGCTGCCGTGGGGTCTGGAGATCTTCTGGCGCGAAGACGCCGCCGGGGTCCGCGATCCGCACCTGCTCGACGGCGTGTCGACCGGCGAGCTCTACAAGATCGTTCAACCGACGTTCTTGTACGAATTGTTGTGGAACCTCGTGGTGTTCCTCGTGCTGATCTACGCCGACCGACGGTTCCGGATGGGCCACGGGCGGTTGTTCGCGCTCTATGTCGCCGGCTACTGCATCGGCCGGTTCGGTATTGAGCTGCTCCGTGACGATGCGGCGACCCACATCGCCGGAATCCGGGTCAACTCGTTCACGTCGACGTTCGTTTTCATCGGCGCGGTGGTGTACATCCTGCTGGCGGCCAAGGGGCGGGAAGATCGAAGCCGAGTCGGACGAAGAGCATCAAGAGTCCGACGACAAAGAGCTGGTCGCAGCCGGGGTCGCCAACGGGGTCGGCTCCGTGGTCCGGGTGCCGAAAAGACTTACCGGCGAAGCCGAATCGGCAGAGGCCGACACCGACGACGACGAGGCCGACTCGGACGACGAGGACGGCGGCGATGCTGAGGGTTCCGAGGAGCCAGAGGTAGCCCAGCAGGCCGTACCCGAGGAGTCCGCCGAGGCCGCAGCCGAACCCGAAGCGGAAGCGGCGACGGACGGCGACGAAGACGAAGCGGTTGCTCCCGAGGCGGACGGCGACGTTACGGCCGCGGACGACTCGGACACCGACGACTCAGATGACTCAGATGACTCAGATGACTCAGACGAGGCTGACCCAGCCGATTCGGAAGATTCGGACGAAGCCGACGAGTCAGCAAAACCGCACGACACGGACGAGACTGACAGCACTGACAGCACTGACAGCGGGCCAGAGTAGCCCTATTCGCCGAAGTCGAAAGTCACTGCCGCACTGTTGCAGCTGGGGTGTCATCGACGCGATCTGGATGCTGAGTGGGCGAGTGCATGACACGCAAGGTCGCCCGCCGCACCCGTGCGTCACACGGTTTTTCGTTGACGGCAACCGTTCCTGAGGGAGTCGGCTCAGCCGGCCCGACTATGCTGGCGCCGTGAATAGACGCGGAAAGATCGTCTGCACTCTTGGTCCCGTGACTCACTCTGCGGAGATGGTCCGGGCATTGGTCGACGCAGGCATGGACGTGGCCCGCCTGAACTTCAGCCACGGCGAGCACAAGGACCACCAGGCGTCCTATGAGTGGGTGCGGGCCGCCTCGGATGCGACCGGCAGGGCGGTCGGTGTGCTGGCCGACCTGCAGGGCCCCAAGATCCGATTGGGACGTTTCGCCGACGGACCCGTTTACTGGGCCAACGGCGAGACGGTGCGGATCACCGTCTCTGACTGCCCCGGCGACCACGACCGAGTGTCGACCACTTACAAGCAGCTGGCCGCCGATGCGGCCCCGGGCGACCGGGTGCTGGTCGACGACGGCAAGGTCGGCCTGGTGGTGGAGCACATCGACGGTGACGATGTGGTCTGCACGGTCACCGAGGGTGGTCCGGTCAGCAATCACAAGGGTATTTCGCTGCCGGGCATGAACGTCTCCGCGCCGGCGCTGTCGGAGAAGGACATCGAGGACCTGGAGTTCGCGCTCAAGCTCGGCGTCGACATCGTGGCGCTGTCGTTCGTGCGCTCGCCGTCGGACGTGGAACTGGTGCACGAGGTGATGGACCGGGTCGGCCGTCGCGTGCCGGTGATCGCCAAGATGGAGAAGCCGGAGGCCATTGAGAATCTCGAGGCCGTGGTCTTGGCGTTCGATGCGGTCATGGTGGCCCGCGGTGACCTGGGTGTGGAGCTGGCGCTCGAAGAGGTGCCGCTGGTGCAGAAGCGTGTTATCCAGGTGGCACGCGAGAACGCACGTCCGGTGATCGTGGCGACCCAGATGCTGGAGTCGATGATCGAGAACTTCCGGCCCACCCGGGCCGAAGCGTCCGACGTGGCCAACGCGGTGCTCGACGGCGCCGACGCGGTGATGCTGTCCGGGGAGACCGCGGTGGGCAAGCACGCTCTCGACGCCGTGCGGACCATGAGCCGGATCATCTGCGCGGTGGAGCAGAACTCCACGGCGGCACCGCCGTTGACGCACGTGCCGCGTACCAAGCGGGGCGTGATCTCGTTCGCGGCACGCGAGATCGGTGAACGCCTGGATGCCAAGGCATTGGTGGCGTTCACCCAGTCGGGTGACACCGTGCGTCGGTTGGCCCGGTTGCACACTCCGCTGCCGTTGTTGGCTTTCACCGCGCTACCGGAGATCCGCAGCCAGTTGGCGATGACCTGGGGGACCGAGACTTTCATCGTTCCGCAGGCACACACCACCGACGGGATGATCCGCCAGGTGGACAAGGCGCTGCTCGATCTGGGTCGTTACGAGCGCGGTGATCTGATGGTGATCGTCGCGGGCGCTCCGCCGGGAACCGAGGGCTCGACCAACATGATCCACGTGCACCGACTCGGGGAGGACGACATCTAGTGCCGGCCGAGCCGAACACGGATCTCGAGGAGCTGCTGGCGGTACTGGATCTCACGAGTGCCGACGACGACGTCTTTATCGGATCGCACCCGAGCAAGACACCGTTGCGCACCTTCGGCGGCCAGCTGATGGCGCAGTCGTTCGTCGCCGCCAGCCGTACTGTGGCCGCGCACCTGCCGCCCGGGGCGCTGTCGGTCCACTTCATCAACGGTGGTGATCCGGCCCGCGACATCGAATTCCGGGTGCACCGGCTGCGCGACGAACGCCGGTTCGCCAACCGCCGGGTCGACGCGCTGCAGGGTGACACCTTGATCGCTACGTCGATGGTCTCCTACCTCTCCGGGGGGAGCGGGCTGGAGCACAGCATCGCGGCGCCCACGGTCGCCGAGCCCGAGTCGCTGCCTAGGCTGCGCGAACTGCTCAACGGTTACGAGGAAGTCGTCCCGGGCTTCGTCAAGGCGCCGCACCCGATCGAGTGGCGCTACACCAACGACCCGGCCTGGGTAATGCGCGACAAAGGTGGCCAACTGGGTCACAACCGGGTCTGGGTCAAGGCCGACGGGACGATCCCCGAGGACCCCGTGCTGCACACCGCGATGATGGTCTATTCGTCGGACACCACGGTGCTCGACTCGATCATCACCACTCATGGGTTGTCCTGGGGCTTCGACCGGATCTTCGCGGCCAGCGCCAACCACACGCTGTGGTTTCACCGGCCGATTCGGTTCGACGACTGGGTGTTGTATGCGACGTCGTCACCGGTGGCGGCGGATTCCCGCGGGTTGGGCACCGGACATTTCTTCGACCGATCCGGGCAACTGCTGGCCACCGTCACGCAAGAAGGCGTGCTGAAGTACTTCCCGAACTCTAAAAAGCGCTAGACCGCTAGGACTCTGCTGAATTAGTGGCCTGAGGGGCGAGGTGCCTCGTGGCGCTGATTTGAAGTCAGGCCCTGGGGCCGACGGGCGAGGTCATTCCGGCGTGGTGATCGTGACACTGGGCGGGGTTGAGGGCAACAGCCTTGCGCCGCTGGATCAGGCCAGCGTCCAGGCGGTGCCGGTATGGGTCAGGCCCATGGTGATCAGTCGGCGCAGGTTCAGCCCTGCGACGCGGTGATGCAGCCAAGCGTCGTTCTTGGCGATTCCGCGGTAGGGCACTCGCCGGTTCCCGCGGGTGAGCCAGGCGATGGTGCGTTCGACCATCGGCCTATGCCGGCGATAGGTGGCCTGAAAGTCACTATCGGCGGCGCGTTTACGGTGTTCACGCTGGAGCAGATCGTGCTTGTGCAGCTCGATGGTGCGGCCCTTCTTGGCGGTGGTGCATCGCGCCCGCAGCGGGCATTGCGCACATGCGATCCCGAAAACGGCCTTGCGGCTCTTGGTGATTCGCTTGGCTACCCCTGCCGGGCAGGTCAACGTCGCGGCATATGGATCGTGGGTGAAGTCGTCGATGGTGAAACCGCCCTCGACTGCGGGCTTGACCGGCCAGGGTTTGACCAGCGGCGTCCACTGCTTGTGATCCAGCGTGTGCAGCATGTCACCGGTGGCGTAGGCGGAATCACCCAGTACCTCGACGTCTTGACCCGTGGCGATGGTCGGGTCAGCGGTCACCAACTGCGCGCCCACGTTCGCATCGGAGTTATCCGGACCGTTCGTTTTCGTCAACCGCACGGTCGTGGTCAGACCGGTGTCGGGCTCGACCACGACATGGGCCTTGAACCCCTCCTGGCGGCGGTGCTGAGTCTTGTGCGCATGGCGGGTATCGGGGTCGACGGTCGAGATCATCCGATCCGGCGCGGTGCGCCGCGCGATCCGCCACCGCCCGTCGGTCCCGTCAGAACCCTCGGCGGGCTCAACGTCCTGGCCTGCGACCAAGGCAAGCAACGCGACCGCTTCGGCGGGCTTACCGCCCTGCTCCGCGATCGTCTCGACATCGAGGGCCCCCAACAGCGCCAAAGCGTCGTTGACCAGTGCGGTGACCAATTCCTCCCGCGCGGCGTGGTCATCCCAGGCGATCCGCGGCTTGCCCGTCGCGGTGTAGTCCTGCCCGGTCAACGCCGCAAGCCGTGTGCACTGCGCGGTAACCACCGCGTTGCCACCGGGCACGTCGCGGCCGACCCGACGGATCACCGCGATCAACTGAGTCACGGTGTCCTGGCGGGCGACCGCGTCATCGAGGATCGTCGAATCCAGTGCCCTCCGCGCCCGGCCAGCCAACACCCCGGTCTGGGTGATGACCTCACGAACCGCATCGAAAATCCGTTGCGGCCTATCGCTGGCCGCCAGCCGGCGCCGCCAATAGGTCAGCGTCGTCGGGTGAAACCCAGCAGCGTCGATCGCGAACCCACACGCCGCCTTCCACCGCAGGTCGAACATCACCGCCTCGGCAGCCTCACGATCCGAGAGCCCATGCAAGGTCTGCAACACGATCACCGAGGCGACCACCTCAGGCGGGACGGACGGCCGTCCACGACCCGACGGGAACAGATCAGAGAACATCTCCGCCGGGAACAACCGGGTCCGATGTTCGGCCAAGAACGCAAACACCGTCCCAGCCGGGAGCAGATGCCCCACTACCGATTCCACATCCAACAGATCTCGCTGACGATCAGCCTCACCCTGCACCCACCAAGAATCCCAGGCACCACCAACCACACCACGAAGCCACGCGGGATTATTCAGCAGAGTCCTAGGCCGGCATCAGCGCGGAGTCCGATTCCTCCTGCACCATGGGCGCGTCGGCACCGCTGCCGAAGGTGTTCTCGAAGTGTTCACGGAACCGTTCGGTGCACTGCTGCTGGGCGTCGGTGTCCGAACCAGCCTTTGACATGCACGCCACGTAGTCGCCGGCGCCGGCGGTCCGCCAGATGCCGACGTAGACGAAGATGCAACCGATGCCGGCGATCACCGCCAGCGCACCCAAGACGATCCCGGCGAGCGCGACGCCGCCGTTGTCGGCCTCCCCGCGTTTGGCGCGGCCCCGGCCGATGATGCCGAGCACCACCGCTGCCAGGCCTAATCCGACTCCACCGATCACCGACAGTGCGGTCACAATACCGGCGATGGCGACCACCAGGGCGGCGATGCCGGCACCGTTCTTGAGTACCGGGGGCGCCGCCGGTGGCGGGTAACCCGGGTACTGCCCGGGCGCCGGATACGGGTATGGGTAGTTCGGCGGCGGGGGATAGCTGGGACCGGGTGACGGCCAGGATTGCTGAGACTCAGGCGATAACGAGGGCATGCCGGACTCGGGCATTGAGCAGACTCCAGATCAGAGCTTCAGGCAGGTGTCAAAATAGGTCAGACCCCAAGGGTACCCGCGACTGGGCAAACTGGCCGCGGGCTGCGCTGCCGCTACCCGGCCGACAGCGCAGTGGTGACTTTGTGGGATGCGCTCCGAATCTTGAGCGAGGTGACGATCTCGACGATGCCGATGACGATCAGCCAGCTGCCGACGACCAACGCCAGCACCCACAGCGACTCGAACGGTGACGCCAGGGTCACCAGACCGGCCAGCAGGCTGACCACGCCCATGAAGATCTGCCAACCCCGGCCCGGCATTGCCGGGTCGCTGATGGCCGCCACGGTGGTCGCCACTCCGCGGAAGATGAAGCCGACCGCGACCCAGATGGCCAGCAGCAGCACCGCCAGGGCTTCTTCGTCGGAGTTGAAGTGCCGGAAACACAGGACGGCCAGAATCACGGACGCGGTACCGCTGAGGAACAGCAACACCCGGCCGCCGGCGGACATGACGGGCAGGCTGAAGGCGAAGATCAACTGCGCGATTCCGGTGACCACCAGGTAGACACCGAACAGCACCGCAGCGGCAATGATGGACCGGCCCGGCCAGACCAGGACCAGCACGCCCAAAACGAGGGCCAAGACACCAGAAACCAGTGTCGACTTCCACAAATTTGGCAGCAGGCTCGAAACCGATGTTTCCATGGCCGAAGTCTGGCACAGAAACCGCGTTCCGGCCGGGTATTGGCCGCCGTTCAGCGACCGGAGATCACTTGTGTGGTCTGCCGCGCGTAGATCTCGGCGAGGAACTGCTCGACGGCTACCGCCGTATGCGCTGCCCGGGGCGAGCCGAAAATGTCGAAAGCATGCTGCGCCAAGGGCAACTCGGCATAGACCACCGGGCTCGTGCTGGCCTCCCGTAACCGGTCGGCAAATGCGCGGCCCTGCTCCACCGGCACCAACGAATCATTGGTGCCGTGCAGCACGAAAAAGGGGGGCGCATCGGCGGACAGGTACGTCATCGGGGAGGCGTCGCGGTAGGTGTCCGGGAAGCGCCGCCGGCTCTGTTTGAACACGTAGGCCCCCAATGCCGGGGTCAGCAGTGGGTGCAATCCGGTCTCGCCGGTGAAGTCATAGATCCCGTAGAACGGGACCGCGGCCCGCACGCTGGTATCGGCGTCGGCGAAACCCGGCTGGAAACGCGAATCGTTCGCGGTCAACGCGGTCAGGGCGCACAGATGGCCACCCGCGGAGCCGCCGGTCACCGCGACCCAGTCGGGGTCCCCGCCGTAGTCCGCGATGTGCGCTTTGGTCCACGCCAGGGCCCGCTTGACGTCGATGATGTGGTCGGGCCAGGTGGACCGTGGGCTCAGCCGGTAGTTGATCGACACACACACCCAGCCGCGTTCCACCAGGTGGGCCATCAGCGGATGTGCTTGGCCGCGTTTGCTTCCCACCATCCAGGCACCGCCGGGAATCTGCAGCAGTACCGGCGCCCGGCCATCGCGGGGCAGGTCGCGATGCCGCCATATATCGAGGGTGTTGCGGCCGCCGTATTCGCCGTAAGGGATGTCGGAGTCGGTGGCGTAGTCCTGGTAGACCCGCATCATGCGTACCACGCCGGGTGCCTTGGCGATTTCCGCGTCCGGGCCCGGCCGCTTCCACAGGTCCCGGCTTTCGGTGCGTCGTCCCGCACCGAGTTCGGCATCCAGTGCCGCGGTCAGCGGCCTATTGGCGGTACGCCCGGCATAGTTCAGCCCCAACAGGCCCAGCCACGAGATCGCCGACAGCAGCCAGGTGGTCCGCCGAGCCGGCGGGGATAGCCGCCGGCTCACCGCCGCCAAGGCCGCGGACTGGCCGGCGATGAGCTGTAGCGGCAGCTCCGAGGCGAACAGGCCGAAGGCGAACGCATACAGCGACGGATAACCGCGCTTGGTCAGCGGACGGTAGCCATTGATCGTGGTGGCCAGACCGGCCAGCGAGCCGAGCACGGCCAAAAGCCTTCTCATTGCGCTCCTCAGCGTTGTGGGACGACCTGCCCCGGCACCCTACCGAAGCCGGCCGGAGCACCGGGTCTGTGCGGTGGTCAGCCCGCCGGGGTCGCCGATAGCGATCGGGGCGCCGGACCGCGCGAGACCGGGGGACGGGCGTCGACCAGAAACCAGGTGCGCATGACGCCCTTGCCTTTGACGTCGACGTCGCCGCGCTCCTCGAACACGAAGTCATCGTTGAGGCGCTCGTGGACCGCTTGCGGCACCTGGATGCGGTCCTGGGCGCCGGTCGACTCCATCCGGGAGGCAAGATTCACCGCGTCGCCCCACACGTCGTAGAAGAACCGGCGGTTGCCGACGACCCCGGCCACCACCGGCCCGGTGGCCAGTCCGATCCGCAGCGATACCGGCCGGCCCAGCGGATCACGCAGTTCGGCGACGGTTGCGGCGATGTCGAGCGCCAGCCGCGCCAGCGCATGCAGGTGATCCGGTCTCGGGTCGGGAACTCCACTGACCACCATGTAGGAGTCGCCGCTGGTCTTGATCTTCTCCAGGCCGTGCTGATCAACCAGCAGGTCCAGCCCGCTATAGAGCTCATTGAGAAACCCGACCAGTTGGCCCGGGTCGGTCTGGCTGGCCCGCCGGGTGAAGTCGGCGATGTCGGCGAACAACACCGAGGCATCCGGGTAGCTGTCGGCGATCACCTCGACCGCCGGGTTCTTCAGCCGGTCCGCGACCGCCGTGGGCAAGATGTTGGCCAACAGGGCTTCCGAGCGTTCATATTCGGCCTCCATCGCCGCTTCGGCGTGGGAGATCTCGCGCAGCGCGAACCAGACCGTGGCTACCACCATGAAGCAGGCCGAGACCACCACCAGCACGTAGGACAGCCTGTGCAGCCACTCCGGTTGGTGCAGGTTGTCGTCGGGGACCAAGAATTGCAGGGCGATGGTCAGCGCCGCACCGATGCCGGCCACGACGGCGGCCAATTTGATCCGGTCCACGCCCAGAATCAGCACGCTGATCGATGCCGAAGCCAGAAAATAGAACTGGATTCCCGACCCGGTTCCCACCATCCAGCAGACGATGGCGGTCGTCAGATAGGCGATGGCCACGAAGGTCAGGGGAGCGATGAGCTCGCCGTAGCGGTACAACAGCGGGGTCAGGGCCAGCGCGGCGGCGGCGACGAGATTGATCGCGCCGATCCACCAGTAGGCGGGGTCAGCCCAGATCTCCAGCATGCCCCACCCGGCGCTGATGAACGCGGCGAGTCCAGCAGCCACCTTGAGGATCCGCAGCCGCTGCGACAATCGCGCCGCGTAATGGCGGGTGCGGGCCGGTATGCAGTGTGTGCGCCGGTAGGGGCTCTGAGCCTCGGCCGGCACCGCGAGGAACCGCTTGACGGACACAACCGACAGCCTAATCCGGTGAGCTGGGCCGATGGGGGTTTCACCAGCTAGGCGGCCCGCGTCTAGGGTCAGCGGTCATGGTGATGCGTTCCGTCGCGCTGTTCGTGTTGGCGGCCGTCGCGGAGATCGGCGGTGCCTGGCTGGTGTGGCAGGGGGCGCGAGCACCGCGGCCTGCTGTGGGTCGGCGCCGGCGTGACCATGTATTGGCCGCGCTGACGCTCGTCAGCCCACGGGTTCGATCCCCGAACTTGAGATCACGAAGCCGCGGCCAGAGGATTCGAGGGTGCAGGTCACCCCGGTGGCTTCCGATTGGCAAGTGAACGGTCCGGCACCCGCGCTCTGGCCGAACGGAAGAATCGGTTGGTCGGACGGGGGATTAGACAAGCAGTTGACGCCGTCCCGGCAGATCGACAACTCCCCGTCGGTGTCCATCGATACGTGCTGCGGCGGATTTACCGACATGCAGTAAGCCGAATCGGGCAGATCGCCTCGCCGGTAATTGATTTCGCAGTTGATCCCGGCCCGCGTCCCGAAAAACGGCACGAAGGGCAGCTGGCACGATTCGCAGTCGTCGTAACTGGGCTCGCCAACCATCTCTTGCAGCGGGTCGCGTTGCAGAAGGTTGCCGCCGACGCCGCCGTCATGGCCAGATGGCGCGTCGTCGAATTGCCCGCGAGCCTTGGCCGGCACGTGCTTCGTGTCTTCGTTCGACGGCCACAGAAGAAAGCCGACCGACACGCCCAACAGCAGCACCAGCGCACCCAGCACGGCTTTTCTCAAGGGCCCTCCTCGGCTGCCGTAGTCGCGGCGTGCCCGAGTCTAGGTTCGACGGTGTCGGTAGGGGGCGACAATGGCGAATCGTTCGGGACTCGTGGGCTCTTCTTCGTAGGCAAATGGCGAGGACCGAATGCCGTGATGTGATCTGGAGTACGGATGTGCTGCCGCATCGGTAGCCGGGTGGACGGAGCCGTAGCAAACCCGAACCGGCCGAGCGCCCGGGACCACCTTGTTCGGCACGGGGCAGTGCGGTGGTTTCGGTGCGGACACTATGGCGATGGAGGCTGCGGCGCCGCACAGCAGCGCTCCGGCCCGGTCCTGTTGTTTACCAGCGCGAAGTCGGTCGGCGTGCGTGCAGTGAGAACGTCCGCCGACGCGGGCCGTTAGACAGAACGATCAACGACCAAATCCGAACAGGCTCATTATTGATTGAAAAAGATTTGATATGAACGAAAAGAAATACTGGAAGATGTCCAAAAACGGATTGCCACTATCATATCCCTGTGTTCGATCGTATATGCTACCGTTGTCACCAATCAGTTTGCCGTCTGAAGTATAAGATGCAGCTGGACCAGGTTCCCCACTATCGCTAGCGAAAGTGCCGACGTAATCAGCCTCAGCGCTGCCCGCGTTGGGATGGTAATCCGAGTTATTCGTTAGGTCATCCAGAGTGATAGCCAGCGAGGAAACATCGACCGCAGCATCAATCACGGCCGAATGATCACCGAGCTCCACGACCGATGAATGGATGTCCAAATCGGGATCGGAGTCATTGTTAAAATCTCCGTCAACCGAAGATGTGATGGATGGATCGATAAATTCATCAACATCCGATTTGGCCGTCGGTGCAGACGTCAAACATGCTATCGCCAGTCCCAACGAACCGAGGCCCGTGACGGCAGCTGTAGCTCGTGCGTTTCGGCTCACGGCATACGTCACTTGAGCTCCTCCAGGTATCGGTCTATAGATCGCGAATCATTCTCAACTACACAGGTTGAAATCATGTTCTTCTGAGCAAATACTTATCATGGGGTAATCTTGCCTGTCAATCAGCGGTGCTCGCCGCGCCGGGGGTCAACGACACGAACGCACCGCGGAGGCCCCACCGTCGTCATTCAGGCCTGCGGCTACGCAGACGTCGAATATAGTGCCCCACATGGGATGTATTCGTAGACTTTCGTTCGTTGTCGCGATCTTGGTGGCTGCGGCAGCGTCGACCCCGGTGGCCGCGCAGGCGGTACCGGGCGATCCCCAACCGGGATGCGAGTCGAATTTCTGGGGCTCGATGTACTGCGATGGTCCGATCCGTGAGGACGGCACCTGGAAGCGCTGCGCAACCTGGCAGCCCTCTTACGTCCCCGGCGGTAGCTACATCCCCGGCGGCAACAAATGCGACATCATCGACCAGGGCAGCATTCCGTTCGGAACCCCCGACCACCACATCGAAGAGTGAACGTCTAGCCACCGCACGTCGAGGATTTCGGTGAGGCGCTCGTGGTTGAGATGGGCCTACGACCACCGTCTCGCTGGCTACACGCTCACCACGAATGCAGCCCGAAGCGGCGGTTGGTGCCATTAGAGACTGTCGACAAGCCTCATGACCTACAGGAATATCGGTGCTACTTGTGGTGCCCTCGGTGAGATTCGAACTCACACTGCACGGGTTTTGAATCCGTTTCCTCTGCCAGTTGGGATACGAGGGCCCGGCGCTGACGCGCGGCTTCCTACCTTAGACGATGCCCCGCGCTGTTGCTCCAGCCGGCAGCCGCGACAGAATAGGGGGATGACCGACTCCACGTCCGCCAGCAGCCCGCGTCCCGCCCGGCGGGTCCTGATCGCCGAGGATGAGGCGCTGATCCGGCTGGATCTCGCCGAGATGTTGCGCGAGGAGGGCTACGAGGTGGTGGGCGAGGCCGGCGACGGGCAGGAAGCCGTCGAGCTTGCCGAGCTGTTGCGCCCGGACCTGGTGATCCTGGATGTGAAGATGCCGCGCCGCGACGGCATCGACGCGGCCTCCGAGATCGCCGCCAAGCGGATCGCGCCGATCGTCATCCTGACCGCGTTCAGCCAGCGCGATCTGGTGGAACGGGCCCGCGACGCCGGCGCGATGGCCTACCTGGTCAAGCCGTTCACCGCCGGTGACCTGGTCCCGGCCATCGAGCTGGCGGTCAGCCGGGCCGAGGAAATCACGGCGTTGGAGCGCGAGGTCAGCAGCCTGTCCGACCAGCTGGAAACCCGCAAGCTCGTCGAGCGGGCCAAGGGTGTGCTGCAGACCGCGCACGGCTTCACCGAACCCGAGGCCTTCAAGTGGATTCAGCGCGCGGCGATGGATAAGCGGACCACCATGCGGCAGGTGGCCGAAGTGGTGCTGGAAAACGTCGAGGCCCCGGTCAACCCACCGGCCTGACCGCCACGCCACCATCGGCGCTGAGCCCCGTCGCGCTGGTTCAACCAGTACGCTCGATGACGTGCAGCGCAGAATCATGGGCATTGAGACCGAGTTCGGTGTCACCTGCACCTTCCACGGCCATCGGAGGCTGTCGCCCGACGAGGTGGCGCGCTATCTGTTCCGCCGGGTGGTGTCGTGGGGACGTAGCTCGAATGTGTTCCTGCGCAACGGCGCTCGACTGTATCTCGATGTCGGCAGTCATCCGGAGTACGCCACCGCCGAATGCGACAACTTGACTCAGCTGGTCACCCACGACCGGGCCGGTGAACGGGTGCTCGAAGACCTGCTGATCGACGCCGAACAGCGGCTGGCCGATGAGGGCATCGGCGGCGACATCTACCTGTTCAAGAACAACACCGACTCGGCCGGCAACTCCTACGGCTGCCACGAGAACTACCTGATCGTGCGGGCCGGGGAGTTCTCCCGGATCTCCGACGTGCTGCTGCCGTTCCTGGTGACCCGCCAGCTGATCTGCGGCGCCGGCAAGGTGCTGCAGACCCCCAAGGCCGCCACGTTCTGCCTGTCCCAGCGTGCCGAACACATCTGGGAAGGCGTCTCCAGCGCCACCACCCGGTCGCGGCCGATCATCAATACCCGCGACGAGCCGCATGCCGACGCCGAGAAGTACCGGCGCCTGCACGTCATCGTCGGCGACTCGAACATGTCCGAGACCTCGACCCTGCTCAAGGTGGGCAGCGCCGCGCTGGTGCTGGAGATGATCGAGGCCGGGGTGTCCTTCCGGGACTTCTCGTTGGACAACCCGATCCGGGCGATCCGCGAGGTCAGCCATGACGTCACCGGCCGGCGGCCGGTACGGCTGGCCGGCGGGCGCCAAGCCGGCGCCCTGGACATCCAGCGCGAGTACTACGGGCGGGCCGTGGAGTACGTGCAGACCCGGGCCAGCAACCCCCAGCTCGAGCAGGTCATCGATTTGTGGGGCCGCCAGCTTGACGCCGTCGAAACCCAGGACTTCGCCAAGGTGGACACCGAGATCGACTGGGTGATCAAGCGAAAGCTGTTCCAGCGCTACCAGGATCGCTACAACATGGAGCTGTCCGATCCCAAGATCGCCCAGCTGGACCTGGCCTATCACGACATCAAGCGCGGGCGTGGAGTGTTCGATCTGCTGCAGCGCAAGGGCTTGGCCACCCGGGTCACCACCGACGAAGACGTCGACGAAGCCGTCGACACCCCGCCGCAAACCACCCGCGCCAAACTGCGCGGCGAATTCATCAGTGCCGCACAGGCAGCCGGCCGCGACTTCACCGTCGACTGGGTGCACCTCAAGCTCAACGACCAGGCCCAGCGCACCGTGCTGTGCAAAGACCCGTTCCGCTCGGTCGACGAGCGGGTCAAGCGCCTGATCGCCAGCATGTAGCGAACCAGCGATGACCCGGCTCAGCGGCCTGGCCGCGCTCATCCCGTTGGGTATCGCGCTGACCGTGGCGCCGGCCGCGCACGCCGACGCCGTCGTCACGTGTCAGTTCAGCGTGGCCAAGCCGTTCGTCTACTCGGTCAACGGGGCCGACTACATGGGCAGCCGGGTCGACGTCAGCGACTGCCGGAGCGACCGGCCCGCTGCACGGCTGACCTTCCAGATGCACCTGACCGCCTCCGGTGCGCCGCTGGAGCTGGCCGGTCCGTCGCACACCCTCACCTACACCGAGACCCGCGACGTGCACAACGGCGACAGCTTCTCGGTGACCTTCCCCAACGACGACCGGCTGATGCCGCTGTACCCGGGCGTCTACGGCGCGAAAGTGGCGGTGCGCACGGACGTCGCGGACGAACCGCCCACCGATGACCCGCGATTCTCGGACTACCAGTGCAGCACCTGGGACTTCCCAGGAATGACATGCGCACCCGCGGCCTGTACCTGAACAACCCCGCAACCTGCGAGCCTTATCCTGTCTTGTCATGGCGACCGCGAAAGTCGAGCGACTCCTCAATCTCGTCATCGCGTTGCTGGCCACCCGCAGCTACCTGACCGCCGAGAAGATCCGGGCCACCGTAGTCGGCTACGGCGACAGCCCCAGCGACGACGCGTTCTCGCGGATGTTCGAGCGCGACAAGAACGAGCTACGTGACCTGGGCATTCCGCTGGAGACCGGCAAAGTGTCGGGGTTCGACACGGTGGAGGGCTACCGGATCAACCCCGACACGTACGCGCTGCCGGCGATTGACCTGACCCGCGAAGAGGCCGCCGCGGTCGCGGTCGCGGTGCAGCTGTGGCAGTCCCCGGAGTTGCGCGCCAACGCCGAGGGCGCCGTCGCCAAACTGCATGCCGCCGGTGTCGAGGTGGACCCGAATCAAGCCGACGTGCTGGTGGCGCCGCCGACCGCTCTGCCGGGAATTCACCGGGCCGAACCGGCGCTGGGCGCGTTGATGGATGCCGTGCAGGCGGGCCAGGCCGTGCAGTTCGAGCACCGCCCCTCACCGGTCGAGCCGTATGTCACCCGCACCGTCGAACCGTGGGGAGTGGTCGCCCACGCCGGCCGCTGGTATCTGGTGGGCCATGACCGCGACCGCAACGCGGTACGTACCTTCCGGATGTCGCGGATCGCGCCGGAGGTGCGGCCGATCGGGCCGCCCGACGCCGTCGCCCGACCCGACACCGCCGATCTGCGCGCCATCGTCGCCGACGCCGTCGGCGATGCCCCCAGCGGGCTGCAGGCCCGGATCTGGGTCGCCGATGGCCGCGCCGTGGCGCTGCGCCGGGCCGGCACGGTACTGGCCCGTCAGGCTCTTGCCGGCCGCGACGGCGACCTCATCGGCGTCGACATGGGAACCCATGACCGGCTGGCCCGGGAGATCGCTGGCTATGGGGCCGACGCCGTCGTCGTGGACCCGCCGTCGCTGCGCGACGATGTGGTGGCGCGCTTGAGTGCTCGCGTGGGGGAGGTGCCGGTGTGACCCAGCTGTCGAAACGCCTGGTCCGGCTGCTGAATATGGTGCCGTATCTGAAGGCTCGCCCCGGGATCAGCAAGGAGCAGGCCGCCGCCGAACTCGGCGTGAGCCTCAGCCAGCTGCAGAGCGATCTGGAGCAGCTGGTGATGTGCGGCCTGCCCGGCTACGGGCCCGGCGAGCTGATCGACGTGACGTTCTACGAAGACCGCCTGGACGTGTTCGAATCCGCCGGCGTCGATCGTCCGCTGCGACTGACGTCGCGGGAAGCCACCGCCATGCTGATGGCATTGCGCACCCTGGTCGATATGCCCGGCATCGTCGACCCCCGGGCCGCCCGCAGCGCGATCGCCAAGATCGAGGAGGCCGCTGGAGCCGCGGCACCAGCGTCGCCCGCCTCCGCCGTGCACGACGAGTCGGCCGCCGACTTTGCCCGACAAGACGTCGTCCGCGACGGCGTCCAGCAACACCGAGCCCTGGCGATCGACTACTACGCGGCATCGCGAGACAGCGTGTCGCAGCGGATCGTGGATCCGATCCGGGTGGTGCTGATCGGCGCGCACAGTTACCTGGAGGCGTGGTGCCGCGAGTCCGAGGGAGTGCGATTGTTCCGGTTCGACCGCATTGACGACGCCCGGCTCCTCGACGAGCCGTCGGCGCCGCCCGAACCGGCGCGGCGGGCCGAAACCGACACCTCACTGTTCGACGCCGACCCGTCACTGCCGGTGGCCATCATGCGAGTGGCCCCGTCGGCGGCGTGGATGTTCGAGTACTACCCGATGCAGGCCCTCGGCGAGCTTGCCGAGGGCTGGCGTGAAGCCCAACTGACCTACGCCTCCGAGGAGTGGCTGATCCGGCTGCTGCTCGGTATGGGCGACGAGGTGCAGGTGGTGGCGCCGGAATCGGTGGTTGCCGGCGTGCGCGAGGCCTCGGTGGCCGCGTTGGCGATGTATGAGCAGGTGCGCCCTTGACGCTGTACAGCGTCGGAGCCCTGGTAGCCGACATCACCTTCCTGGCCCTGATGGTAGGAGTTGTGGTGGGCATCGTTTTCCTGCTCAAGGCCAAGGCGAAGAACGCTGGTCAGCCACCCATGACGGCGAACTGGTATCCCGATCCGGCTGACCCCGAGCTGCTGCGCTACTTCGATGGTCACAGCTGGACGGAGACCACCCGGCCCCGGGATGCACCGCCGGGTTGATGCGGCGGTTCCAGCTTCGCCTCTCCTTCGTCGAGCCTCGCTGAACCACCGGGTTGATGCGGCGGTTCCAGCTTCGCCTCTCCTTCGTCGAGCCTCGCTGAACCACCGGGTTCCTGAGCTGCGGTAGCATCGTGACGACGTCTGGAGGTAACCAAAGTGAACGCTTTAGGACCGTCGCACCTGGCGATCCTCGCCGTCGCCGTGATCATTCTGTTCGGCGCCAAGCGACTGCCCGATGCGGCACGCTCGCTCGGTAAGTCGCTGCGCATCTTCAAGTCCGAGGTCCGCGAGCTGCAGAACGAGAGCAAGCCGGATTCGACTGCCACCTCGACCACCGTCCAGTCCGAGCGGGTCGATCCGCCGGCGGCCGGCGGCCAGTCGGCGTAACCCGGTCCGCCGTCGCGGCGACCGCGCCCCATTCGACTGTGCGCACGCTCGGAGTTCTGCGGCGGCTCGACCCCCGTCAGCGGCGTAGCCGCACCAATCCCGACGGGACGATGTCGCTCGTCGACCACCTGCGGGAGCTACGTACCCGGCTGCTGATCTCGATGGCCGCGATCGTGCTCACCACGATCGTCGGCTTCATCTGGTACACCCAACCGCTGTTCGGGCTGGAAAGCCTCGGCGAATGGCTGCGGCACCCCTACTGCGAGCTGCCGGCCTCAGCGCGCGCGTCGATCGCGCCCGACGGGCAGTGCCGGCTGCTGGCCACCGCGCCGTTCGACCAGTTCATGCTGCGACTCAAAGTGGGCTTAGCCGCCGGAATCGTGCTGGCCTGCCCGGTCTGGTTCTACCACCTGTGGGCGTTCATCACTCCCGGCCTCTACCGCAAAGAGCGGCGCTTCGCGGTGGTGTTCGTCGTCTCGGCGGCCGTGCTGTTCGTCACCGGCGCCATCCTGGCCTACCTGGTGCTGGCCAAGGCGCTCGGCTTTCTGCTGACCGTCGGCAGCGACGTCCAGGTGACCGCACTGTCCGGCGACCGGTATTTCGGGTTCCTGCTGAACCTGCTGGTGGTTTTCGGGATCAGCTTCGAGTTCCCGCTGCTGATCGTGATGCTCAACATGGTCGGCGTGATCAGTTATGCCCGGCTCAAGGAGTGGCGGCGCGGACTGATCTTCGCGATGTTCGTGTTCGCCGCATTCTTCACCCCGGGCTCGGACCCGTTCTCGATGATCGTGCTGGGTAGCACGCTGACCCTGTTGCAGGAGTTCGCCATCCAGATCGCCCGGCTGCACGACAAGCGCAAGGCCAAGCGGGAGGCGGCCACCGCGCTTGCCGACGACCAGGCCTCGCCCATCCAAGCGCCCACACCCGTCACCGCGCCGCATGAGTAGTCCGCCGGAGACGCCCGGACAGACCGAGCTGAGCCGGTTCACCGCGGAACTGCCCTTCGGACTCGACGGCTTTCAGCGTCGGGCCTGCGAGGCCCTGCAGGACGGTCGGGGAGTGCTGGTGTGCGCCCCCACCGGCGCCGGTAAGACCGTCGTCGGCGAGTTCGCGGTCCACCTGGCCCTGGCCGGCGGCGGAAAGTGCTTCTACACCACCCCGATCAAGGCGCTGAGCAACCAGAAGCACACCGACCTGGTGGCCCGGTACGGCAAGGACCGGGTGGGGCTGTTAACCGGTGACCTGTCGATCAACGCGAATGCGCCGGTGGTGGTGATGACCACCGAAGTGCTGCGCAACATGCTGTATGCGAATTCTCCTGCACTGCAAGGTCTTTCCCACGTAGTCATGGACGAAGTGCACTTCCTGGCAGACCGGATGCGCGGTGCGGTGTGGGAAGAGGTCATTCTGCACCTGCCCGAGGAGGTGCGGCTGGTCAGCCTCTCGGCGACGGTCAGCAACGCCGAGGAATTCGGCGGCTGGATTCAGACGGTCCGCGGCGACACCTCCGTCGTGGTCGACGAACACCGCCCCGTGCCGTTGTGGCAGCACATGATGGTCGGCAAGCGGCTCTTCGATCTGTTCGGGGCCCGGCCGGACTCCGATGCCCGCGCCGCGGGGGGCCGGCCCCGTGTGGACCCCGAATTGTTGCGCCACATCGCCCACCGCCGGGAAGCCGACCGGCTCACCGACTGGGGCAGCTCCCGTCGCCAACGGCACGGCGGCTCGGGCCGACCCGATCGGCCGACCTACCGGCCGCCGATGCGCCCGGACGTGATCGCGGTGCTGAACTCCGCGGGTCTGCTGCCGGCGATCACCTTCGTGTTCTCCCGGGCCGGCTGCGACGCCGCGGTTAAGCAGTGCCTGCGCTCCCCGCTGCGGCTGACCACCGAATCCGAGCGGGCCCGCATCGCCGAGGTGATCGACCATCGCTGCGGTGATCTGGCCGATGACGACCTGGACGTGCTGGGTTACTACGAATGGCGCGAGGGGCTGCTGCGCGGCCTGGCCGGCCACCACGCCGGGCTGTTGCCGGTGTTCCGGCACACCGTCGAAGAGTTGTTCGCCGCGGGTTTGGTCAAGGCCGTGTTCGCCACCGAAACCCTGGCGTTGGGCATCAACATGCCGGCCCGCACGGTGGTGCTCGAACGGCTGGTGAAGTTCAACGGTGAGCAGCACGCCGCGCTGACGCCGGGGGAGTACACCCAGCTGACCGGCCGGGCCGGCCGGCGTGGCATCGACGTCGAAGGCCATGCGGTGGTGCTGTGGCACCCCGGGGAGAGCACCGCCGATCCCGACCAGGTCGCCGGGCTGGCATCCACCCGTACCTTCCCGCTGCGCAGCTCGTTCGCGCCGTCGTACAACATGACCATCAACCTGGTTCAGCACATGGGACCCGAGCAGGCCCACCAGCTGCTGGAGCAGTCGTTCGCCCAGTTCCAGGCCGACCGGTCGGTCGTCGGCCTGGTGCGCAGCGCCGAGCGCGGCGAGCGCTCCCTGGATGAGATCGCCGCCGAGTTCGGCGGGCGCGACTCGGCAGTGCTCGACTACGCCCGGCTGCGGGCGAAGATCTCCGAACGCGAACGCGCCCAGGCGCGGGCCTCGCGCGTGCAGCGGCGCCGGGCCGCCAGTGATGCGCTGGCGGAGCTGCGTCGCGGCGACATCATCAACCTCAGTCACGGCCGTCGCGGTGGTTTGGCGGTGGTGTTGCAGGCCGATCGGGATGCCGATGAACCGAGGCCGCTGGTGCTCACCGAGCATCGCTGGGCCGGCCGCATCTCCTCGGCCGACTATTCGGGCGCGGTCCCGCCGATCGGCACTATGAGCCTGCCCAAACGAGTGGAGCACCGCCAGCCGCGGGTCCGCCGCGACCTGGCCTCGGCACTGCGATCCGCGGCCGCCGGGCTCGATGTACCCAGCTCGCGCAAACGCCGCGGCGACGCAGCTGACGCGCCGGCGGATCCGGAGCTGGCGGCCCTGCGCCAGCGCATGCGCGACCACCCCGTTCACGACGCGCCGGATCGCGAAGCCCAGGTGCGTGTCGCCGAGCGCTATCTGCGAGTGGAGGCCGACACCGCGCAGTTGCGCAGGAAGGTCGAGGCGGCCACCAATTCGCTGGCGCGCACCTTCGACCGGATCGTGGGCCTGCTGTCCGAACGCGGGTTTATCGAAGGCAGCCCTGGCGAAGGCGACCCCACGGTCACCGACGACGGCCGGATGCTGGCCCGAATCTACAGCGAGAGCGACCTTTTGGTTGCCGAGTGTCTTCGCACCGGGGCGTGGCAGGGCCTCAAGCCCCCGGAACTGGCTGCGGTGGTCTCGGCGGTGCTCTATGAAACCCGCGGCGCTGACGGCCCCGGCGGACCGCCGACCCTGCAGGCGCCCACCGAAGCCGTGCGCCGGGCGCTGCACCAGACCCGCAAGCACTCGGCGGCATTGCGGGCCGACGAGCGCCGCCATGGCATCAACCCGACCCGCGAACCCGACGACGGGTTCGTCGCCGCGGTCTACCGGTGGGCCCGCAGCGGCGATCTGGCTTCGGCACTGGCCGCCAGCGACGCGGCCGGCGGGGGTACGCCGCTGTCGGCGGGTGATTTCGTGCGCTGGTGCCGGCAAGTGCTCGACCTGCTGGATCAGCTGCGGAATGCGGCACCCAGTCCGGAGTTGCGGGCCACCGCAAAACAGGCGATCGACACGGTTTTGCGTGGGGTCGTTGCGGTTGACGCCGGGTAGGCTGGTCCGGGCGCTACGGTGGAGAGCCGGCGGTGATCAGCACCCGCTACGTGAGAGGACTTGAGGAACAACGATGAGCGGACCGCAGGGATACGACCCGACGCAGCCGTGGCAGCCTCAGCAGCCCGGGCAGCCCGAGGACCAGGGCGCCGGACAGGGTCCCGCGACCGGCGCTGAGCAGCAGTGGCAGCCTCCGGCCTACACGCCACAGCAGTACCCCCAATACCCCCAGCAGGGCGCGTACCCGTCGGCGCCGCAGCAATATCCCGGCTACCCGCAGCCCGAGCAGTACGGTCAGCCGTCTGCGTACGGCCAGCCTGGCCAGTACGGCCAGCCGTCGCCGTATGGTCAGCCCGGCCAGTACGGTCAGCCGGGGCAATACGGCCAGCCGGGCCAGTACGGTCAGTACCCGCAGCAGCCGGGTCAGTACCCCGCACCGGGCACCGCCACCAAGCGCCCGTCCGGGCTGGTCGGCTCGGTGCTCGCCGGGTGTGTCGGCATCGCCGTGCTGGTGCTGCTGGTGTTGGGCTTCTGGAAGCCCGGTTTCTTCGTGACCACCAAGCTCGACATCGATAAGGCCCAGGAAGGCGTGCAGCAGATCCTGGCCGACCAGACCAACGGCTACGGCGCCAAGAACGTCAAGGACGTCCGCTGCAACAACGGGCAGAGCCCGGTGGTCAAGCAGGGCGACACCTTCAACTGCGAGGTCAGCATCGATGGGACCAAGCGTCAGGTGACGGTCACGTTCCAGGACAACTCGGGCACCTACGAGGTCGGCCGGCCCAAGTAGGCCTCAGTCCGGCAGCGTGTCGAGTGCCCGCTGCAGGCGAGCGATCGAGGACTCCACGCCGTACCGCTGTGCCAGTTCGGCGACTCGGGCGGTGTCGGCGGCGGTGCGGGGCAGCACATCCGACGGTGTCGACAGCGTGACCGGCGCGTCGGTGGCTACCCGCACCACCGGACCGGCGGCCTCGATGTAGTCCTGCCCGGCCTGCAGTTTGGCCCGAACCCCCTTGGCCAGAGGCGATCCCGGGTCAGCGGCGGCAGCCAGCACCGCCGCCAGCGAGCCGTACTGGGTCAGTAGGTCGGCTGCCGTCTTCTCACCGATGCCGGCCACCCCGGGCAACCCATCGGAGGGGTCGCCGCGCAGCAGCGCCATTTCGGCGTAGGCAGCCCCGGCCCGCTCCGGCGGCAGGCTGTAACGCTGCGCCACCTCATCGGGGCCGAACAGCGTCGCTTTGGCCAGACCTTGGCCTAGGTAGAGCACCGACACCGGGACCGGCTGATCGGTAACCACCTGCAGCAGGTCGCGATCACCGCTGACGACGATCACCGGGTCACGCTGTTCGGCCGCCGCCAAGGTGCCCAGCACGTCATCGGCTTCGAAGTCGGGCGCTCCACCCGTGGTGATGCCGAACGCATCGAGCAGCTCGGCAATCATCTCGACCTGCGGGCTCAGCTCGTCGGGCACCTCTTCGACAGCTGTGCCCGCGATCGGCTCGGCCCCTGCTTCGGCCACCCGGTGGGCCTTGTAGGACGGGATGAGGTCCACCCGCCACTGCGGCCGCCAGTCCAGATCCAGACAGACCACCAGCCGTCCGGGGCACTGGCGGGTGATCAGGGTGGCCACCGAGTCGAAGAAGCCGCGCACCGCGTTCACCGGCCGGCCGTCGGGTGCGGTGATCGAGGACGGCACCCCGAAGTAGGAGCGGAACCACATACTGGCGCCGTCGAGCAGCAACACGGGAGCGGGCATGGTTGCCAGGCTAAAGCGTGCGGATGTCTGGCTCCGCCGGCGGGCGCCCGGTCATGCCGCCAATCGGGGCAGCACTTCGTCGCCGAGTCGCTCGACCCAGCCCACCGGGTCGGGGTTGCCGGGGATCGGCCCGGTGCTGATCAGGTCGAAGCCGAGTTCGGCGTAACGGTCCAGCGTGCGCAGGTAGCTGTCGACGTCGGCGAAGGGGTCGGTGAATAGTCCCGCGGTGAGCCGGATTTCATCGAAATCGCGATTGACCGCGTCGCAGTGCTGGCGCAGCACATCCAATTTGTGCGGCAATTCCTCGATCGACGCTGTGGTGTTCCAGACGTCCGCATATTGGGCCACCAAACGCAGCGTCTTCTTCTCGCCCGAACCACCGATCAGGACCGGGGGACGGTGGATCGGCTGCGGATGACAGATTGTCTCGGCGAGCCGGTAGTGCTGGCCCCGATAGGGGCCGTCGTTGGCGCTCCACATCTGCTGACAGATCTGCAGTGTCTCCTCCAGCATCTCAAAACGGATCCGCAACGGCGGGTAGGGGATGCCCAGGGCGTGATGTTCGCGTTGGTACCACGCGGCACCCAATCCCAGCATTGTCCTGCCGCCGGCGAGGACATCCAGTGTGGCCACGGTTTTCGCCAGTACGCCTGGGTGCCGGTAGGTGACACCGGTGACCAACATGGTCAGCGCGATCCGGTCGGTGAGTCCGGCCAAGTAGCCCAATGAGGTGTAGCCCTCCAAGAACGGGTCTTCCGCACAGCCCACATTTTCCATCTGGAAGAAGTGGTCGGCCAGGGTGAACATTTCGGCACCAATCCGTTCGGCGGCCTGGGCAGTGGCCGCCAGTGTCGGGCCGAGCCGGTCCGGGGCCCCGGGCAGGAAGTCGATGAAGTGGATACCCAGGTTCATTGTGGTTCCTCGCTTTTCGTCAGTCGTTGAGTCGGTTGAGCAGCGTCAGAGCTTCGTTGATCATCTGCCGCTCCCGCTCGCTGTAGCGGTCCTGCATCGCTCGTACCAGCCATTCGTCGCGCGCCCTGCGGTCGTTCTCGGCGCGGTGACGGCCCACTGCGGTCAACTCGATCAGCTGCCGGCGGCCGTCGTCGGGATCGGGCCGGCGGTCGATCAGCCCATGACGATCGAGCCCGGCCACGGTGGCGGCCATGGACTGGGGCCGAACCCGTTCGGCCCCTGCGAGCTGACTGACGGATGCGGGCCCGTCCTTGACCAGCCTGAGCAGGACCGCAGTTTGCGGCGGCGTGAGGTCGTCGGCCGCCGCAAACTCCCGCAGTCGCCTGCGCAGCCTGCTGAAGAGCACGCGCAGATCTCGTGCCGCCCGCACCGATGATTCGTCACAGGCCGCCATATCGACAGTCTACACTGAACAGTTGTAACTGGATATCTTCGGCGGGGCATCGGCCACGGAGCACCGATCGGCGAAACGGAGCGCACTAGCCTGGTCGGCATGTCTGCCCAACGTTTCGACAGCAGTGTCTACGCCCACCGACTGACCGCCGCGGCCACTGCCGCCGCGAATGCCGGCCTGGCCGGCTTGGTGATCACCCCCGGCTACGACCTGCGCTACCTGATCGGGTCGCGGGCCCAGACCTTCGAGCGGCTCACCGCCCTGGTGTTGCCGGCCTCGGGTACGCCCACCATGGTGGTGCCGCGTCTCGAGCTGGCGGCGCTGCGCGAATCGGCGGTGGCCGACCTGGGTGTGGCGGTGCGGGACTGGGTCGACGGCGAGGATCCCTATCGCATGGTGGGCGAGGCGCTGGGGGGAGCATCGTCTGCGGTCGCCGTCACCGACTCGATGCCGGCTCTGCACCTGTTGCCGCTGGTCGACGTGCTCGGCACGACGCCCGTGTTGGCGACGGGGGTCCTACGCGATCTGCGAATGATCAAGGACCCCAGTGAGATCGATGCCCTGCGCAAGGCCGGCGCGGCGATCGACCGGGTACACGCCCGGGTGCCGGAGTTCTTGGTGCCGGGCCGCACCGAAGCCGACGTCGCCGCCGACATCGCCGAAGCGATCGTGGCCGAAGGGCATTCGGAGGTGGCCTTCATCATCGTGGGCTCGGGCCCGAATGGCGCCGACCCGCACCATGAATGCTCCGAGCGGGTGCTGCAAGCCGGTGACATCGTGGTCGTCGACATCGGCGGTCCGGTCGAGCCCGGATACAATTCCGACTCGACCAGGACGTACAGCCTAGGGGAGCCCAATCCCGAAGTAGCCCAACATTATTCGGTGCTACAGGAGGCGCAGCGTGCCGCGGTCGCCAGCGTTCGCCCGGGGGTCACGGCCCAGCAGGTCGACGCCGCGGCTCGTGAGGTGCTGGCCGAGGCCGGTTTGGCGGAATACTTCGTGCACCGCACCGGGCACGGCATCGGGCTGTCGGTGCACGAGGAGCCCTACATCGTTGCCGGTAATGACGAGGAGCTCCGGGCGGGGATGGCGTTCTCGGTGGAACCCGGCATCTACTTTCCCGGCCAGTGGGGCGCCCGCATCGAAGACATCGTGCTGGTCACCGCCGACGGGGTGGAGTCATTGAACGACCAGCCGCACGAGCTGGTGGTGGTACCGGTTTAGCGGTTACCGCGATCGAGCAGGTCTGCGGAGCCGAGCACCCGCTCCACCTGCACTTCGATCACCACACGCTGCGGATTCACCCGAGGTGTGCGGTAGCGCTGGGCGTATCGCAGTTCGGCGTCACGAACCGCCGCGGGGGCGTCGTTGACGGTGGCACTGCCTTCCAGCGAGAGCCAGCGCGCCCCGTCCACTTGGCTCAGCACGGCGACCCCGGCCCGTTCGGCGTTGACCGCCTTTTGCGAACCGCCGGTGGTAATCACGCGGGCGATGTGGGTTTTCGGATCAAAGGTGAACCCAACCGCGACCACGTGCGGCGAATTGTCGGCCCGCAAGGTGGTCAGCATCGCCAGGTGGCGTTCGGTGAGAAACGCCAACGCGTCACTGGTCAGTCGAGTCGTCGCGTTCGCCATCACCGCCCACGCTAGCGCAGGCGATAATCTCAGCCGTGAACGACACGGTTGACGGGCCAGTGGTGATTTTCGGCGGACGCAGTGAGATCGGCCTCGAACTGGCGCAGCAGCTCGCGCCCGGGGCGACGGTGGTGCTGGCGGCACGCTCGGCCGATCGGCTTGCCGCCGAAGTCGCCGCGGTGCGCCACGCGGGCGCGGTGGCGGTACACACGAACGAGTTCGATGCCGATGACCTGTCCACCCACGGCCCGCTGGTGGCGGCACTGATCGCCGAGCACGGCCCGATCGGTACCGCCGTATTGGCATTTGGGGTCCTGGGTGATCAGGCCCGCGCGGAGTCGGATGCGGCGCATGCGGCGGCCGTCGTGCACACCGACTACGTTGCCCAGATCAGTTTGCTTACCCACCTGGCCGCGGCTATGCGCATCGCCGACAGCGGCCGCCTGGTGGTGTTCTCCTCGGTGGCGGGGGTGCGGGTACGACGGGCCAACTACGTCTACGGCTCGGCTAAAGCCGGCCTCGAAGGCTTCGCCAGCGGGCTTGCCGACGCACTGCACGGCACGGGTGTGCGCCTGCTGATCGTGCGACCCGGTTTCGTCGTCGGCCGGATGACCACCGGCATGGATCCCGCACCACTGGCGAGCACTCCGCCGCAGGTGGCGCGCGCCGCGGCCAGGGCACTGCGCAAGGGTCGCGGCACGGTGTGGGTGCCGTGGGCACTGCGCCCACTGTTCGCCACACTCAGATTGCTGCCGCAGGCTGTCTGGCGCCGGATGCCGCGTTAACAAAGCGGAGCCCCGCGCGAGGCCGCTCCTGGGCGTTACGTATCATGCACGGAACGTGATATTTCCCAGTTTGTGGAAGTATCCGGAGAGTTTTCCGACCTCTTCTCGCCTGACAGGACTAGAGTCTAAAACCATGGACGATCGTAAAAAGGATCCGTCGGTCGTGCTGCCCTACCTGGTCGGTAGGCCGCTCCCGGCGACGGAGGTATACGAGGCCTTCGGCTATCGGAAGTCCGCCTATTACAAGGCAGCCCACGAGGGGCGTTTGATCACCGCCGACAATCTCATCCGGGTTGCCAGGCACTTCGGTTTGAACGCGGTTGATCTGCTGGTCCGCTACGGACTGATCACCGTTGATGCCGTGGCCGCCTTCATGGATGCCGAGCAGCCTAAGGCCGAGCTGCCTAAGCTCGCCGACTTGCATCCCATCGCGAGCCACCCACCGCTGTAGCCGTTCGCTGCTGCAGGGCGCCGGGCGGGTAGGTTCGCGGTCATGGCCCCGACTTTCGCCCAGATCGCCAAGTCCGACTATTTGCTGCTGACCACGTTCACCAAAGATGGCCGACCCAAGCCGACCCCAGTGTGGGCCGCGGCCGACGGTGACCGACTGTTGGTGATCACCCAGGAGTCGTCCTGGAAGGTCAAGCGCATCCGCAACACCCCCCGGGTGACCTTGGCGGTCTGCGATGTGCGGGGACGGCCCAAGGGCGAGGCGATCGAGGCCGTCGCCACGGTCTTGGACAAGTCGCACAACGGCGCCGTCTATGCGGCGATCGGCAAGCGCTACAAGCTCATCGGCCCGGTGTTCAACTTCTTCAGCAAGCTGCGGGGCGGCATGCGCACCAACGTGGGATTGGCGTTGACTCCGGCCGGACCCGCGTGATCGACTACCTCACATATAATGGACTTTGCTCATTGAAATGAGCAAAGGTAGATCGGAAGCCCGACCGCGAGGAGCCAGATGGCCACCGTCACTTCCGATCAGATCCTGGGTGACATCGTCACCGCCGACCCGTCGACCACCCGCATCCTCAGCCGATTCGGAATCGATTTCTGCTGCCACGGTCAGCGCTCCCTGGGCGCGGCGTGTGCCGCCGACGGGGTCGACGCTGACGAGGTGCTGGCCGCACTCAACGCCACCGCCCCCGGCCAGCCAGCCGATTGGGCCGAGTACGACGACACCTCGCTGATCGCCCACATTGTCAGCACCCACCACCGGTTTCTGTGGGACGAGTTCCCGAGGTTGGCCGAGTTGGTGGACAAAGTGGCGCGCGTGCACGGCCCCAACCACGGCGAACTGCTCCGGGTCCGCGAGGTGTTCCATCAGCTCCGCGGCGGCATGGAGCCACACCTGCGCACCGAGGAGACGCTGCTGTTCCCCGAGATCAGCCTGCACGCGGGGCGCTCAGACCGCCCGCTGCCCGACGAGGTGCGCACCGAACTCGCGGAGAACCAGCGCGAGCACGACAATGCCGGTCATCTGCTGGCCGAACTGCGTGAGCTCACCGACGGCTACACCGTCCCTGCGGACGCCTGCGCCAGCTACACCGCGATGCTGGCCGGCCTGGCGGACCTGGAATCCGACATCCACCTGCACGTGCACAAAGAGAACAACGTGCTGTTCCCGCGGGTGCTAGCGGCGGCCGGAGGTCCGGCCTGAGCGGTCAAGCTTTGGGGCGTAGGTGCTCGCCGAAGAAGCCGAACACCCGCTCCCAGGCATCGGCGGTGGCGGCCGCGTTGTAGCCGAAGCCGGCGATGCGAATCAGCGGCTGGGCCGGCAACTCGTTGGCGAAGCTGTGGCCGGCTCCGGGATACACCTTGATGTCGTGCGGGATGCCGTTTTCCTCCACCACCCGACGTAACCGGTTGGGTGCGCCGATACCATACGGGTCGCGGCCCCCGAAGCTGGCCACGATGGGGCAGGCCCCGTCGAGGGTCTGCTCGAGGTGGCGGGGAAGCGGCACACCGTAGAACGGTGCGGCGGCTCCGAATCCCTTGGGCGCCAAGATCAATGCGAACTGGCCTCCCATGCAGAAACCGGCGATACCGACCGCGCCCGAGCACTCGGGCATACCCAGCAGATGATCGCGGGCGGCCAGGATGTCATCGAGGGCGCGGCCGCGCTGGGTGAGCAGCTCACGGAACACCCTGGTGATGCAGCGCGCCCGGCCGCCCCGGGAGTACAGGTTCGGCGACAGTGCGAGGTAGCCCGCGCCCGCGACCCGTTCGGAGATGGCCTTCATGTCCCGGCCGTAGCCGATCGCGTCGTGGATTACCACCACACCGGGCCACGGCCCGGGCCCGGCCGGAGCGTCCAGGAGCGCATCGATGGGGCCGGCGGGCGCATCGAGTTGGATCGTCGTCATCGCATCAGTATTGCCGTCCCGGCATGTCGCGGCGACAGGCTGGAACCACATCACTGGCTCGAACGTTGAGATGGCATGGTGAGCGGTGTGCTGCGGATCTTCGGTCTCTACGCCTTGGTCGAGTTGGCGGCGGTTGCCGGGTTGGTCTGGGCGATCGGGTTTGGCTGGACGACGTTGCTGCTGCTGGGCATCTTCCTGGCCGGACTGGTGCTGGCGAGCGGGCAGATCAAGCACCAGATCCGCCGCCTGCGCAAGCCCGCCGACCCGGGGGTTCTCGCCGACAGCGGGTTGGTCACGGCCGGCAGCGTGCTGGTGCTGGTTCCGGGCCCGGTGACCTCGCTGGTGGGTCTGCTGCTGTTGGCGCCCCCGACCCGCGCCGCCGCCCGCCCGCTGCTGGCGGCGATGGCTGCCACCGCGCTGGGCCGGCATACCCCGCTGGTGGCTGCGGCCACGGTCGGCCGGCAGTGGTACACCACCCGGCGCACGCCCGGGAGCCGAGCCGACTTCATCGACGCCGAATTCGTCGACGTGACCGAGGCCGGGCAGCGCACCCTTCCGGTCGGCTGACCCGCGGCCCGTAACAACCCGTACTTTCTACGTCGTGACCGTTGTGACCGGCAGGCCGGCCTCCTTACTGCTCGGCGGGCGAATCCACAGTCCCAGTCATCCCGACGCCACCGCGATGGCGGTCCGGGACGGCGTGGTGGCCTGGCTGGGCAGCGACGACGTCGGCCGTGAGCAGTTTCCGCAGGCCGAGGTGATCGAACTCGACGGCGCGTTGGTGACACCGGCTTTCGTGGACAGCCATGTCCACGTCACCGAGACCGGGCTGTGCCGCATCGGGCTGGACCTTCGGCCGGCGACCTCGGCGCGGCACTGCCTGCAACTGATCGCCGACTACGCCGCGGCCCATCCCGGCGAGCCGATCCGCGGACATGGTTGGGACGAATCCGGCTGGCCCGAGGGCCGTGCCCCGGACACCGCGGCCATCGACGCCGTGGTGGGGGATCGGCCCGCCTACCTGTCGCGGGCCGACGTCCACTCCGCGCTGGCCTCGACCGCGTTGCGCAACCTGGTGCCGGAATCGCCGGCCGGGATCGACACCGCCGTCCCGTTGTCCGGTGATGCCCACCACCGGGTTCGGGCGGTGGCCGGCACCCTGCTCACCGCCGCGCAGCGCGCCGAGGCCCGGGTGGCTGCGCTGGATGCCGCCGCCGCGGCCGGGATCGTCGCGGTACATGAATGCGCCGGCCCGGATATCGGCGGCCTCGACGACTGGCGCGAACTGCGGGCACTGGGCGACGGCGGCCACGGCGTCGAGGTCGTCGGCTACTGGGGCGAAGCGGTCACCAGCGCCGCCCGGGCCCGCGAGTTGATCGCCGAGACCGGCGCGCGCGGGCTCGGCGGCGACCTGTTCGTCGATGGGGCGTTGGGCTCGCACACCGCCTGGCTTCACGAGCCGTACGCCGACACAACTGGCGGTACCGGGGTGTGCCACCTGGACATCGACGCGGTCACCGCCCACCTGTGGGCCTGCACCGAGGCCGAGGTGACCGCCGGATTCCACGTGATCGGCGACGCCGCGGTCACCGCGGTGGTGTCGGCGCTGGAACGGGTGGTGGAGAAATTCGGCGTGCCCGCGGTGGCCCGCCGCGGGCACCGGCTGGAGCACCTGGAGATGGTCAGCGCCGAACAGGCCGCCAAGCTGGGCTCCTGGGGCGTGATCGCCAGCATGCAGCCGGCTTTCGACGCACTGTGGGGCGGCGAGAACGGTATGTACGCCCAGCGCCTGGGCGCCGAGCGAGCCGCCGGGCTGAACCCGTTCGCGCTGTTAGCATCCCAAGGCGTGCCCCTCGCGTTCGGTTCTGACAGCCCGGTGACCACATTGGATCCGTGGGCTGCCGTGCGTGCCGCCGCGCACCATCGCACCCCGGGCAGCGCGGTATCGATGCGGGCGGCTTTCGCCGCGTCGACGCGCGGTGGCTGGCGGGCCGCCGGAATCAACGACGGCCTCACCGGGACCCTGGTGGCGGGCGCACCCGCGTCCTACGCGGTCTGGGAAACCAGCACGCTGGCCGTCGAAGCGCCTCGCGACACCGTCCAACGGTGGTCAACCGATCCGCGCGCACGGGTTCCCGCGCTGCCGGTACTCGAGCCCGGCGCCAGCCCCCAATGCCGTCGCGCTGTGCACCGTGGTGTGGTCCTGCATGGTTGAGCCCACCGACGAACCGGCAGTTGAAACCCCGGCCGGGCCGAACCGACTGGAGAGGTGGGGCATAGCCGCGGCAGATCGCTGGGCGCAGCTGGCCGCCTCGGTGGCTGCGGGCATGCTGTTGCGTTCCAGCTTCCCCCCGCTGAACTGGTGGTGGGCCGCGATTGTGGGCTTCGCACTGCTGAGCTGGGTGCTCGTTCGCCGCGAGACCACCGTTGCCGGCGGTTTCGGATACGGCTTGCTGTGCGGCCTGGCGTTCTACCTGCCGCTGTTGCCGTGGGTCGGCGGGCTGGTCGGCGCGGTGCCCTGGCTGATCCTGGCGCTGATGTGTGCGCTGTTTCCCGCCCTGTTCGGATCGGCGGCGGTGGTAGTGCGGTCCCAGTCCGGCTGGCCGATCTGGTTCGCGCTGCTGTGGGCGGCCCAGGAGTGGGCGAAGTCGGTCTTCCCGTTCGGCGGATTCCCTTGGGGGGCGGTGGGTTACGGCCAGACCGCGGGACCGTTGCTGCCCCTGGTCGCGCTCGGCGGGGTGCCGTTGCTGTCGACCGGCGTGGTGCTGATCGGTTCCGCCGGCGCCGCTCTGGCGATCGAGATCGTGCGGTGGTTGCGGAATCCACCCGAACCCGGTTCCACCGACCGCCCGCCGGCCGTGCTGATGCCCGGGTTGTGCATCTGTCTGGTGATGCTGACCGCCGTGGTGGTGTGGCCGGGGGTGCGCCGCTCCGGTGTGGGCGCCGGCGACGAACCGTCGATCACGGTGGCCGCCGTCCAGGGCAACGTCCCGCGGCTCGGGCTCGACTTCAACGCCCAGCGCCGCGAGGTGCTGGACTATCACGTCCGCGAAACCCTGCGATTGGCAGAGGATGTCGCGGCCGGACGCGCCCCGCAACCACTGTTCGTCGTCTGGCCGGAGAACGCCTCGGACATTGACCCGTTGACGAACATCGATGCCGCGCAGCAGATCACCGTCGCCGCCCAAGCGGTCGACGCCCCGATCCTGGTGGGTACGGTACGTGCCGCGCCCGGCTGGAGCCGGGACAATCCGGTCGCGTCGAATTCGGTGCTGGTGTGGGATCCGCGCACCGGGCCGGGGGAGAGCCACGACAAGCGGATCGTGCAGCCCTTCGGTGAGTATCTGCCGTGGCGCGACTTCTTCCGTCACCTGTCCGGCTACGCCGACCGGGCCGGGTATTTCGTTCCCGGCCACGGCAACGGGGTGGTGCATGTCGCTGGCGTCCCGGTCGGGGTGACCACCTGCTGGGAAGTGATCTTCGATCGCGCGCCGCGCCAGTCGGTGCTGTCCGGCGCGCAGGTGCTGGCGGTACCGACCAACAACGCCACCTTCGACGAGACGATGAGCGACCAGCAGCTGGCGTTCGCCAAGGTGCGCGCTGTCGAGCACGACCGCTACGTCGTCGTCGCCGGAACCACCGGAATCAGCGCGGTGATCGCCCCCGACGGCCGTGAAATGGCCCGTACCGCCTTCTTCGAGCCCGCCTACCTCGACAGTCACGTGCGGCTCAAGACCACGCTGACGCCGGCGACGCGGTGGGCGCCCGTACTGCAGTGGGTGTTGCTCGGAACGGCCGTTGCGTCCCTGCTGACCGCCATACGGCAAAATAGAAACTTCATGCGCGGTCGGATTACGCGACGTCATTTCAAGCGGGGCCGCACCGGCGCCGATGCGGAGAACGGGAGGAACGGCGCCGATGAGTGAGCGTCCCAGCCTGCACACTCTGGTGGTCATCCCCACCTACAACGAGTTGGAGAACCTGCCGATCATCCTGGATCGGCTCCAGCAAGCCCGCCCCGACGTACACGTCCTCGTCGTCGACGACGGCAGCCCGGACGGTACCGGCAAACTGGCCGACGAACGGGCGGCTGCCGATCCGGCGCGCATTCACGTGATGCACCGGACCGCCAAGGCCGGGCTGGGCGCGGCCTACCTGGCCGGTTTCGCCTGGGGTCTGGACCGCAACTACGAGGTGATCGTGGAGATGGACGCCGACGGCAGCCACGCCCCCGAACAGCTCTACCGGCTGCTGGACGCCATCGACGCGGGCGCCGACCTGGCGATCGGCTCGCGCTACGTCGACGGTGGGACGGTGCGAAACTGGCCGGTGCGCCGGCTGGTGCTGTCCAAGACCGCCAACACCTATGCGCGCCTGCTGCTCGGCGTCGGGATCCACGACATCACCGCCGGTTACCGGGCCTACCGGCGCGGAGTGCTGGAGAAGATCGGCCTGGACGCCGTCGACTCGAAGGGGTATTGCTTCCAGGTCGACCTCACCTGGCGGGCCGTCAACAGCGGCTTCACCATCACCGAGGTGCCGATCACGTTCACCGAACGTGAACTGGGTGTATCGAAGATGAGCGGCTCGAACATCCGCGAAGCGATGGTCAAGGTCGCGCGGTGGGGGATCGGCGGCCGGGTGAACCGGCTGCGGGGCGCCCGCGGCTAGTCCGCCGCGGGGCCCAGCGCAGGCTGCTTAGCCGCGCCGCTTCGTCTTGATCAGCTCCAGGCGCTCCTTGAGCAGCTCTTCGAGCTCTTCGACCGAGCGGCGCTCCAGCAGCATGTCCCAGTGAGTGCGCGGCGGCTTGACCTTCTTCGGCTCGGGCAGGTCGCCCTCGAGCAGGGTGCCCTCCAGGCCGTTGCGGCACATCCAGGTACCGGGGAGCTCCGCGTCATCGGCGAAGGGCACCTCGAACTCTTCACCGTTGTCGGTGCGGTAGCGCGCCATCCGGCGCGGCGCCAGGTCGTGGTTGCGGTCGGTCTCGTAGCTCACGGCTCCCAGCCGACTGCCCCGCAGAACACGATCAGCCATGACCCACTCTCCTTATGCCTATTGGTGAAAATGCCTCGCGATTGTCAACGCGAGCGAACCCTCTGAAGTTCCCGGCGCATACGGCGCGACCTCTCATGATACCGGGAACGTCGCGGTCCTCGGACTAAGGTGTGCAGACGTGCCTCGCAGTCCCCGCCCCCAGCCGTGTCGATGGTGCGGTCGCGACGTGGGTGACGCGGGGATCGGTCGGCGGCGGCAATACTGCCGGCAGTCCTGCCGGCAACGCGCCTACGAGCAGCGCGCCCTGATCAGCAGCGGGAAGACGACCGCGCTGACGCCCGATTCCGTGGTGCTCTCCGCTGACGAGGCGACTGCCCTGTCCGACCGGGTCTATCAGGTGCGATGCGCGGCCGAGGACATCGCGATCGCCTTGTCCGAAGACGCTCCCCACGATGAGCTGCGGAAACTGTGCGACACGTTGCTGCAGGCTGTCGACTCGGCCGACCGCTGGCGCTGATCTTCAGCTGGCGCAGCTGAACAGCTCGCCGGCGTCGGCCGGCGGCGGCACCGGGTGCAGACAGCCGAACGTTCCGATGCCCTCCGGGCGCAGCAGCACAGCCGACCGATGGGCGTAGTTGACGCAGATCAGCCCCACTCGATCGGCTCGGCAGCGGTAGTCGCCGAAGGACAGGGTGGACCCGTCCGGCAGCTGCGCTCCGTCGCCGTGCACAAATCGGCCCGGATCGCCGTGCGCAGAACCCACCCGCAGCGTGTTACCGCCGAAGTCGACCCAGCCGCCCTTCCATTCGCCATAGATGTCGGCGGGCTGCGCGGGCGGATTCACCAGGTCCACCACACAGGCCAGGGCGCTGTCGGGGGAAGCGGAATCGCTGATGCAGGTGGTGGGCCGGCGGGGTGCGGCCTCCACCGTGAAGGCGACATCGTCGATGAGGTCGGTGACCTCACCATCGCGGGTGGCCTTGTGGTATTCGGCGGCGTCGACGGGCTTGCCGGCTTCTATCCAGGCGATGACGTCGGCGATCGCCGCGCCCGCAGCAGGGGGAGCCAACGGGCCCGGCGGCTTCGCCGAGGTTGACGTCACCGACGGCGCTGCTGTGCTGGACGTGGCCGACCCAGACGGACCGGTCGAAGTCGGCTCCGGCGCTTCGACCTTGGCGCCAGAACAGCCGGCGACCAACAGCAGTACGGCGATCAGCCCGGTGACACGCATGCCGTTAGGCTAACCGGCCCTGCTCAAGCGGCGGTCCAGCTTCGGCTCTCCTGCGTCGAGCCTCGCTAACCGCCGGGTGATTCGCTACCGTTCGGCTCATGCATAACCACCCTGTGCAGGCCCGCATCGCCACCGGTGTTGTGGAGGGTTTCGTCCGTGACGGGGTGCGCAGATGGCGGTCCATTCCCTATGCCCGCCCGCCGGTCGGTCCGCTGCGGTTTCGGGCGCCCCAGCCGGCGGAGCCATGGTCGGGGGTGCGGCATTGCCACGGATACACCAATTGCGCGCCGCAGGAGCGGTTCTACACCGTCCTGGGCCCCGGCCGGTTCCAGCCGACCAGCGAAGACTGCTTGACGCTCAACGTGGTGGCCCCGGAGCACACCGATGAGGGCCCGCTGCCGGTCATGGTGTTCATCCACGGCGGCGGCTACATCATGGGCAGTTCGGCCACCCCCATCTATGACGGCGCGGCGCTGGCCCGACGCGGCTGTGTGTATGTGTCGGTCAACTACCGACTGGGCGCGCTGGGGTGTCTGGATCTGTCCTCGCTGTCGACTTCCGAAGTCACCCTGGACAGCAACCTGTACCTGCGCGACCTGGTACTCGCCCTGCGCTGGGTTCAGGAGAACATCGCGACATTCGGCGGCAACCCCGACAACGTCACCATCTTCGGGGAAAGCGCAGGCGCCCACGCGGTGGCCACCCTGTTGGCGGTTCCCGCAGCACAAGGCCTATTCGCCCGGGCGATCGCCGAAAGCCCGGCCGCGGGTTTGGTGCGTAACACCGACATTGCTGCCGCCTTCGCCGAGCGATTCGCCGCACTGCTCGGGGTGCGCCCGTCCGACGGCGTCACGCGCAGCGCGTCGACGCCGTCGGAGCTGCTGACCGCCCAGGACCGATTGATCGCCGACGGCAACCGGGACATGCTGGGCGCGTTCCCCATCGGCCCGGTCTGCGGCGACGACGTGCTGCCGGTGGACCCGGTTGAGGCGATGCGGCAGGGATGCGCCCACCGGGTTCCGCTGATTGTGGGCAGCAACGGCGAGGAGGGCCGCCTGTTCACCCGCTTCTTGAAGATGTTGCCGACGACGGAGTCGATGGTCGAGGAAGTGCTGGCCAACGCGGGCCCCGGTGTGCGCGACCGGATTGTCGCGGCCTATCCGGATTACCCGAATCGGGCGGCCTGCATCCGGCTGGGCGGTGATTTCGCCTTCAACGCCGCGGTGTGGCAGATCGCCGAAGCCCATGGGGCCCACGCGCCCACCTACGTCTACCGCTACGACTACGCGCCGCGGATGCTGCGTTGGGCGGGCATGGGTGCCACACATGCCACCGAATTGTTCGCGGTCTTCGATGTGTACCGCACCGGCGGATTCGGCCGGCTGCTCACCGCCGGCGCGGACCGCCGGACGGCGTTGCAGGTCAGCAAGCAGGTGCAGCGCCGTTGGGGCGCGTTCAGCCGCGCGGGGGTACCGGGTGACAACTGGCCGGCCTACACCGCCGACGAGCGCGCCGTCATGGTGTTCGACAGCAAGACCCGGCTGGAGTACGACCCGGCCTCCGAGCGACGCAAGGCCTGGCAGGGCTTTTCGCTAGCGCACTGACTTCCGGCGAGGGAATCAGGCCCGGGTCACCCGGGTGCCGCCGGCCAGCTCGTCGTGCTTGCCCTGCTTGGTGGGGCTGCCGCTGATCGTCACGGCGATCACGACGTAGGCCACGAAGGCCAGCAGCGCACCGAGGTAGGGCACCACGGCCAGCAAGGTGAACGAATTACGGATCGCCGACTGCGACGCCGTCGGCTTCGACACTCCGTCCGGCCCGTGCACCGACAGGCCCAATAGCCGCTTGCCCGGGGTGGCCCCCTGGGTCACCTCGAACAGCACGAAGTAGCCGAAGGTCAGCACTCCGGAGAACAGGCCGGTCACCAGGAACGGGTAATCGTCGGAGAACAAGAACACCGACAGGAAGAACGCCACGATGCCGATCAGCACGCCGTCGATGACGCGGGCCCAAAAGCGCCGGCCCAGCCCACCCGGTTGCTGTCCCCATCCGGGCTGCGGCCCCCAGCCCTGCGGCGGCGGATAGCCGCCGGGCTGACCGTATCCGGGGCCATATCCAGGTCCGTTCGGGCCGAAATTGCCGGTTGTCATCAGATTCGCTCCTGACCACGTTGGATGTTCGCCAATGTACCGTGACGATCAGGGGCGGAAGCGGTTTCTGCGGAGGGCGAAACGGCGCACTGATGTACCAGATCGCGGTAGCGCTCATCGTCGCATCGCACCTTGCGTTCGTCGGCTACGTCGTGGTCGGCGGCTTTCTCGCTGTGCGGTGGCCACGCACCCTCTGGCTGCATGGCGCGGCGACATTCTGGGCGGTGCTGATCGTCTCCGACCCAGCGCGTCTGGACTGCCCGCTGACCTGGCTGGAGCGCCGGGCGCGCGCCGCCGCCGGAATGGCCGCGCTGCCGCCGGACGGATTCATCGCCCACTATCTGGCCGGCGTGCTGTACCCGCCCGCTTGGACCACCGCAGTCGAGGCCGGGGTGCTGGTGGCGGTCCTGGGCTCCTGGGCGCTGTGTGGGCGAGAAGCGCTGCGGCGCCGACGATACTGTGGACGCATGCGGGCGCTGGTCATCGTCGATGTGCAGAACGATTTCTGCGATGGGGGAGCGATTCCGGTGACCGGTGCTGTCACCGTCGCACAAGGGATCAGCCGTTACGTGGACAGCCCGACCGCCAAGACCCGCTACGCGCACGTGGTGGCCACTGCGGACTGGCACATCGACCCCGGCGCGCACTTCTCCGAGCATCCGGACTACCAGGATTCCTGGCCTCCGCACTGCGTCGCGGGAAGTCCCGGGGCGCAATTTCATCCGGCACTGAGTACCGAACGGATCGAAGCGGTCTTCAAAAAGGGCGCCTACGGCGCGGGATATAGCGGCTTCGAGGGGGTCGATGACGCGGGCACCTCGCTGGGTGACTGGCTGAATCAACATGACGTGCGCAATGTCGACGTGGTCGGTGTCGCCACCGACCACTGCGTGTGCGCCACCGCTAAAGACGCTGCCTGCAAAGGATTTTCAACTACCGTGCTGTCGCCCCTTACCGCGGGCGTGTCCGCCGAGTCGACGGCCACCGCGCTCGCGGCGATGCGCAGCGCCGGTGTCACTGTGACGGAGGAGATTTGATGACCGACGCCAAGGCCGCGGAGCTCCTGGCCATAGTCGAGCAGTCACCGGCCGCGGCGGCCGCGCACGATCGAGCCGGCTGGGCCGGGCTGTTCAGTGCCGACGGCAGGGTTGAGGACCCGGTGGGTTCGCGCCCGCACGTCGGCCCCGATCAGATCGGCCGGTTCTACGACACGTTCATCGGTCCGCGCGACATCACCTTCCACCGCGATCTGGACATTGTGCACGGGACGACGGTCGTGCGGGATCTGCAGCTCGAGGTCGCGATGGGACCGTCAGTGATCATGCATATTCCGGCGATCGTGCGCTATGACCTGCGCGGGTCGGCCGGTGGCTGGGAGCTGCGGCGCCTGCGTGCCTACTGGGAGCTGCCGGCCATGGTGGGCCAATTCCTCGGCAACGGTGTCGCCTCGCTACCGGCCGGGATCGGGTTGTCCCGATCGCTGCTGCGCAATCAGCGACTGGCCGGTGCTGCCGGATTCGTCGCCGGGTTCCGCAGGCCGGGCAGCAAGGGCAAGAAGCCGGTGCACACATTCCTGGAAGCCATCGCAGCGGGCAACACTGCCACTGCCAGAAACCTGCTATCACCCAGTGCCACGGTCACTTACGGTGATGACATCGCCGTGGACCTCACTGAGCTCGGTGCACAGCTGGACGGCGCGCGCCTGACGAAGATGTTGGCCGCCGGCAACACCGTCGCGGTGTCCACCACCTCGGCGAGTCGGCGCGCTGTCCTCTTCTTCGACGTGGTCGGCCGTGGCGCGCCGATCACGGCAATCCGGTATTTCCCAGGAGCGTGATCGGGCGCGCCCGCGGCGATAAACTCACGTACGTGCCGAGCTTTCGAATTGCCGAAGTCGCCGAGCTCCTCGGGGTCAGCGACGACACCGTTCGCCGATGGATCGACTCGGGTCGGCTGTCGCTGACGACGGGCAGTGGCCCTCGCATGGTCGACGGTGCCGAGCTGGCACGGTTCGCCCAGGATCGCGCTTCCGTCGAACCGGTGTCACGCAATCCGGTGGTTGGCCAGTCGGCACGCAACCGACTGGTCGGGCTGGTCACCAAAGTCACCCGCGACACGGTGATGGCGCAGGTCGAGGTTCAGGCCGGCCCGTTCCGGTTGGTGTCGCTGGTCAGCAGGGAGGCCGCCGACGAACTGCAGCTGCAGCCCGGCAGCCTGGTGGTCGCCTCGGTCAAGGCCACCAACGTCGTCGTCGAACTGCCACGACCGTCGCCATCAGCCACACCGACCCCGCCGCCGAATTCGGATAGGTCAGGCCAGCATCACCAACGATGCGGTCGACAGCACCAGGTAGGCGGCCGGGAATCCGATGTTGGACAGCACCCCGGCCCGCACGTGGGTCACGACCGCCCCGATGAAGTACACGACCAGTCCGGCCGCGGCGGCGACACCGAGCAGCGGGACTCCTGCCAGACCGGCGAGCAGGCCGGCGCCCCCGGCCAATTTCAGCCCACCCAGCAGCGGCAACCAGGACCGCGGCACGCCCACCCGGGCGGAATTTGCCAGGACGAACTGTGCCGGAATGAAGTCGGGAATCGCGATGGCGATGGTGGTGACCGCGGTTACCGCGACGGTCACCAGATAGATCGTCTGTACGCTCATGATGTTGCTCTTCCTGTCGTCGATGGATATGGCTCTGTCCCTGTGACGACTCCCGAACGGGAAAGGTGACCCATGGGCAACACCGACGTTTTGGCCCAACGGTTCGAGAACCACCGCCGGCAGCTGCATTCAGTGGCGTTTCATCTGCTCGGCTCGACGGCAGACGCCGACGATGCCGTCCAATCAGCCTGGCTGAAGGCCAGCGGTGCCGATTTCGCCGCGGTGGACAATCTGCCCGGATGGCTTACCACCATCACCGCACGCGTAGCCATCGACCAGCTGCGGGCACGCGCGCGGCGCAGCGAACAAGCACTGTCGGATTCACCCGAGTTGGACGGCAGCCCGGCCTTGGCCGTACCGGCCGCTGACGAGGAGGTGCTGCGCTCCGAGGCGGTCAGCCGCGCGCTGCTGGTGGTGCTGGACCGGTTGTCGCCGGCACAGCGCGTTGCCTTCGTCCTGCACGACGTGTTCGACGTGCCGTTCGAGCAGGTCGGCGGGGTACTGGATCGCTCGCCGGACGCCGCCAAGAAGCTGGCCAGCCGCGCCCGGGCCCGACTGCAGGCCGGTCCGGCCCAGCAACCGCGACGTCGCGCCGAACATCTCGAGATCGTGAACGCGTTCCTGGCCGCCTCGCGCGGCGGCGACATCCCCACCTTGCTGGAGTTGTTGGCGCCCGACGTCGTGCGACGGGTCGATCCCGTGCTGATACCTGCCGGCGTGCCCACCGAGATCCGCGGCGCGAACGATGTCGCCACCGAGACGCGGCGTTTCACCCGGCGCGCACGGGCCGGTGCGGTGCTGCTCATCGACGGCATCCCGGGCATCGCGATCGCGCCCGCAGGTCGCCTGCTGGCCCTGTTGCGCATCGGAATCGGCGACGACGGGCGCATCCACACCATCGATATCGCGGGCGACGCCGAGCGGTTGCGCACCGCGACGCTGCAACTCCCGGGGACCGTCGAGCCTCGCTGAACCGTGGGGTTCTGCTTTGATGGGTCACGCGAACCGATCTGTGAGGGGGACGTCCGGTGCCAGACGAAACGACGGCCGACGAGGCCAAGCCGCCCGTCGCGGTGACAGCGCGCGGCATCACGATGACCGGGCCGTGGGGGCGCGTCTTCGGACCGCTCGATCTGGACATCCCGGCCGGCGGCACCACCGTGCTGGTCGGCCCGCCCGGATCGGGCCGCACCGCCCTGATGATGAACCTGGCGGGCCGGATGAAGCCGTCGTCGGGCACACTCACCGTGCTCGGGCGCAGCAAGGCCCGCGACATCTTCGACGTCGCTGCCCTGGCCGGAATCGAACAGATCGATGCGATTTACGAGTCGGTGACGGTCGCAGACCTGATCACTGAACAGATCCGCTGGGACGCCCCGTGGTACCAGTTGATTCGCCGCGCCGGTGACGCCGAACGCGACGCGATCTGCGGGCCGGTCTTCGGCGACCTGCCGGTACCCCAACTGCACGACTACGTCGAGCACCTCGACGAAATGACCGGATTGTTGCTGCGTATCGCGCTGGCCAACACCGCACGTCCACCGCTGCTGGTGGTCGGCAGCATCGACGAAATTAAGAACAGCCGCGATCGCGCCATCCTGCTGACGCGGCTGGTTGCGCTGGGGGAGCAGCAGACCGTGATCACGTCGTCTGCCAACCCGATTCCCGACGGGTTCGGACTCGCCGGGCAGATCACCGTCGACCGTTTGGAGCGTGCCGAGCTCGTTCCCGGCCGACACGAGAAGGGGAACCGCTGACCATGCTCGCCGGAATGTCGCTGGGAACCGACCTCAAACGCTACTCGCGGGGCACCATGCCGCGCCTGGCCCTGATCACCATCATCGTGCTGCCGCTGCTATACGGCGCAATGTATCTGTGGGCGTTCTGGAATCCGTTCGCCGCCATCGACAAGATCCCGGTCGCCCTGGTCAACGAGGACACCGGCGCCGTGGTCTCGGGTGAACAGTTACATGCCGGTGACGAGGTCACCCGCGCGCTGGTCGACTCCAAGCAGCTCGATCTGCACCAGGTATCGGAAAGCGAAGCCACTAAAGGGGTTTCCGACGGAACGTACTATTTCTCGATCACCCTGCCGTCCGACTTCAGCACGGCAGTGGTGTCCCCGGCGGGCCCGAACCCGCAGAAAGCGCAGATTCAGTTCCGGTTCAACGACGCGAACAACTACCTGGCCTCGGTGATGGGGCAGAATGCCGCCCGCGAGGTGCTCAACGAGGTGAGCGCCAAGGTCGGCCAACAGGTGATCGGTACCGCGCTGACCCAGGTAACCGATGAGGTCAAGAAGGCGGCGGACGGAGCAAGCCAGCTCTCGGACGGCTCAAAAACGTTGGCCGACAATATGGGTACGGCCCGTGATGGGTCGGCGGCGCTCGCCGACGGAATCCGCCAGCTGTCCCACGGTGTGCAACAGGCCACCGATCCGCTGCTCAAGGTGACCGATGACCTCGCCACCATGGGCTTCGACCCGAATGCCGCCGGCGCGGCCGCCGCCAGCCTCGGCGGGAACCTCAAGACGGTCAGTGACCGGATCGCGTCGCTCAACGTCAACTATCAGCAGGCCGCCGGGATCGTCAACCAGGTGGTAGACGCATTGCGCGGCAACCCCGACCCGGCGGTGCGCGGGCTCGGTGACACCCTCGCCGGCGCCCAGCGCCTGCTCGACGTCGAGGGACTGGACCCGGCCACCGACGAGGGCCTGGCGAAACTGCGCGCCGACACCCAACAGCTGGAGAACGATCTGGCCAACCCGGGCAGCGGGCTGCGCACGTTTATGACCCACGCCCTCGACGGCGGTCTGCGATCCGATGTGGTCGCGCTGCGCGACGGCGCCACCGCACTGGTAGCCGGGGCGAACCAGCTCAGCGACGGCCTGGTCCAACTGACCGACGGCAGCAATCAGCTCAAGGACGGCGCCGCCCAGCTGGCGTCGGGCCTGGGTGAGGCCGACCAGCGGGCCTCGACCATCACCGACCAACAACGTGTCGAGGTGTCGGCAATCCTGGCCAGCCCGGTCGGGGTGGATATGGACTTCACCCATCACGCCGCCACCTTCGGCACCGGGTTTGCGCCGTTCTTTCTGCCGCTGGCATTGTTCATCGGCTCGTTGATCGTGTGGATGTTGTTGACCCCGCTGCAGACTCGCGCCATCGTCAACGGCCTGGGCGCACTGCGAGTGGTCCTCGCGTCGTACTGGCCGGCCTTACTGCTGGGGGTGTGCCAGGTCTTGCTGATGTACACGGTGGTGCACTTCGGGGTGGGGCTTCAGGCGCGACACGCCTTAGGCATGGTCGCGTTCTTGGCGTTGATCGCCGCCTCATTCCTGGCGATGATCCAAGCGTTCAACGCCGTGCTCGGGGTGGCCGTTGGCCGGGTGTTCACCCTGGCGTTCCTGATGTTCCAGCTGGTGTCCTCCGGCGGGGTGTATCCGGTGGAGACGACCGCGAAACCGTTCCAGATATTGCATCCCTACGACCCGATGACCTACGCCGTCAACGGGTTACGCCAGCTGACTGTCGGCGGCGTCGACGAGCGACTGTGGACGTCGGTGGCGGTTCTGGCCGGGATCCTGGTGGTGTCGCTCATTGCCAGCTCCTGGGCTGCGCGGCGAGACCGTCAGTACACCCTCGAACGCCTCTACCCGCCGATCGAAGTCTGACGGTTTCGCAGGTGCTGGCCTCCGGTGCACAATCGCTCACGCGACGAAGCGTGCTGCGCGGCGCCGGAGTGATCGGGGCAGCCGCACTGTTGCCCACGACGTCGGCCTGCGGCAGCGACGACGACGCACTGACCTTCTTCTTCGCGGCCAACCCCGAAGAGGCTGACGCTCGAATGCGGATCGTCAACGCGTTTCAGCGCGAACACCCCGACATTCGGGTACGCACGATTCTGGCCGGCGGCGACCCGACCCAGCAGATGTCGACGTTCTGCGCCGGCGGGAAATGCCCGGATGTGCTGATGGCGTGGGAGTTCAACTACGCCGGGCTTGCCGACCGCGGCGTGCTGGCAGACCTGAACACCCTGCTGGATCGGGATCGGCAGTTCGCGGCGACGTTGCGCACCGATAGCATCCCCGCGCTCTATGAGACGTTCGGCTTCAACGGGGGCCAGTACGCGTTCCCGGAGCAGTGGTCGGGTGCGTTCCTGTTCTACAACACCAGGATCTTCGCCGAGGCCGGTGTGGCGCCACCGCCGGGCCGCTGGGATACGCCCTGGACGTTCGACGAATTCCTCGACACCGCTGCCGCGCTGACCCGACGGTCCGGCAACGGCCGAGTCACCCAGTGGGGCTTCGTCGACACCTGGTCGCCGCCGTATTCCGCCGCACTGTTCGGCATGAATAACGGGGTGCCCTGGGCGGTGCCGCGAGTCAACCCGACCCACCTGAACTTCGACAACGACGACTTTCTCGCCGGCATCCAGTTCTACGCCGACCTGGCCAACGTGCATCGCGTGGCGCCCGCCGCAGCGGACACCCAGTCGATCTCCACGATGGGCCTGTTCACCGCGGGCAACGCGGCGATGGCCCTGGGCGGGCACTGGCGTTACCAGACCTTCGTCCAAGCCGACGAGCTGGATTTCGACGTGGCGGTGCTGCCGACTGGACCGGCTGCCGCGGCCAAGGGCATGGCGGCTCAATCCGCCATCGGCAGCACCGGTCTGGCTATCGCCGCCGACAGTCGCCACCGGGAACAGGCCTGGGAATTCCTCAAATTCGCGGCGGGGCCGGTGGGGCAGTCGCTGATCGGGGAGTCCGGGCTGTTCGTACCGGTGCTGCGCTCGGCGATCGCCGCACCCGGATTCACCCTCGCCCACACCGGGATCCGCAACCTTGCGGTGCTGACCGGCGGTCCGGCGCATTCCGAAGGACTGCCGATCTCCCCGGACTGGCAGAAAGTCCACGCCCTGATGGACCGCGCCATCGGCCCGGTACTGCGCGGCAAACGGCCCGCGGCGACGCTGAAGACCGGGCTGTCACCGCAGATCGACGAAGTGTTGGCCACCGCATGAATCCCACCCGCAGACGAGCACGCGCAGGACGCTGGTTCATCGCCCCGAACCTGGCGGCCGTCGCGGTGTTCATGGCGTTCCCGCTGGCCTTCTCGCTCTACATGAGCTTCCAGCGCTGGGACCTATTCACGGCGCCGACGTTCGTCGGCGCCACGAACTACCACGACCTGTTCACCGGTGATCCGTTGTTCGGCATCGCGGTCCGCAACACGACGGTGTTCACCCTGGGCACCGTGGTACCGACGGTGTTGATCAGCCTGGCGGTCGCCGGATTGTTGAACCGGAAGATCAAGGGCATCGGGCTGTTTCGGGCGATCGCGTTTCTTCCGCTGGCCGTCTCCTCGGTGGTGATCGCGGTGGTGTGGCAGTTCGTGTTCAACACCGACAGCGGACTGCTCAACATCATGCTCAGCTGGTTCGGCGTCGCACCGGTCCCGTGGCTCACCGAACCGCACTGGGCGATGGCCTCGTTGTGTCTGGTCAGTATCTGGAAGAGCGTGCCGTTTGCGACGGTGATCCTGCTGGCTGCCATGCAGGGCGTGCCCGACTCCCTGCACGAGGCGGCGCGCATCGACGGCGCCGGCGAGGTGCGGCGCTTCGTGTCGATCACGGTGCCGATGATCCGCGGCGCCGTGTGGTTCGTGGTGGTGATCTCGGTGATCAACGCGTTCCAGGCATTCGATCTGGTCTATGTGCTCACCGGCAGCAGCGGCGGCCCCGAGACCGGCACTTATGTCTTGGCCATCATGTTGTTTCAGCAGGCCTTTGCGTTCTTGGACTTCGGGTATGCGTCCGCGCTGGCCTGGGTGATGTTTGCCGTGCTGCTGATCCTGACCGTCGTCCAACTGCGTTTGTCGCGCAGGAATGCGGTGGATCAGTGACCGGCCCACCGGCACGGCACCGGATCGCGGGGTTGCTGGGCGTCTACGCGGGGTTGGCAGCCGTCGCCGCCGGCGCGTTGTTCCCGATCTTGTGGGCGCTGTCGGGCTCGTTGAAGCGCCAAGCCGAGATCAGCCAGCCGATATTGTTGCCGGCCCATCCGCAGTGGTCGAACTACGCCGAGGTATTCGCCCGAATGCCGTTCTGGCGGATGCTGTTCAACACCGTGCTCTACGCCGGCTGCGTGACGGCCGGACAGGTGTTCTTCTGTTCGCTGGCCGGTTATGCCTTCGCCCGGCTGCCGTTCACCGGCCGTGACACCGTGTTCGTGCTGTATCTGGCCACCCTGATGGTGCCGTTGACGGTCACGGTGATTCCGCAGTTCATCTTGATGCGGGTGTTCGGCTGGACCGACACCATGTGGGCGATGATCATTCCCGGCTTGTTCGGCAGCGCGTTCGGCACCTATCTGATGCGACAGTTCTTCGCCACCCTGCCCATCGATCTGGAGGAGGCCGCGATCTTGGACGGGTGCTCACCGTGGGCCATCTATTGGCGGATTCTGTTGCCGCACGCCAAACCTGCGGTGATGGTGCTGGCGGTGCTGACCTGGATCAACGTCTGGAATGACTTTCTGTGGCCGCTGCTGATGATTCAGCGCAAGGGCATCGCCACCCTGACCCTCGGATTGGTCTGGATGCAGGGGGAGTACGTCGCCGAGTGGCCGGTGTTAATGGCCGCGTCCATGCTGATGTTGGCCCCGCTGGTGGTCATCTACGCGATCGCCCAACGGGCCTTCGTCAGCGGGATCGCGGCCACGGGCTTCGGTGGACGGTAGTCAGGAGAACGCAGTGGCCTCAGTGACCTTCGACTCGGTGACCCGGCACTATCCGGGCGCCGACCGCCCGGCCCTGGACGCGTTGGACCTGGCGGTCGAAGACGGTGAGTTCATGGTGCTGGTCGGGCCGTCGGGTTGCGGCAAGACGACGACGCTGCGGATGCTGGCCGGCTTGGAACCTGTTGACGCCGGTCAGATCTACATCGGCGATCACGATGTCACCGCAACCGATCCCGGCCATCGCGATATCGCCATGGTGTTTCAGAACTACGCCCTGTATCCGCACATGACCGTGGCGCAGAACATGGGTTTCGCCCTCAAGGTGGCCAAGACGCCTAAGGCCGAGATCCGCGCCAGGGTGGCCGAAGCCGCCCAGCTGCTGGGCTTGGCTGAACTCTTGGGACGCAAGCCCAAAGACCTCTCCGGTGGTGAACGCCAACGAGTCGCGATGGGCCGGGCGATCGTACGCCGCCCGCAGGTCTTTTTGATGGACGAGCCACTGTCGAACCTGGACGCCATGCTTCGGGTGCAGACCCGTAACCAGATCGCCGAACTGCAGCGGCGGTTGGGTATCACCACGGTTTATGTCACCCACGATCAGGTGGAGGCCATGACGATGGGCGATCGGGTGGCGGTATTGCGCGACGGGGTGCTGCAGCAGTGCGCCCCGCCGCGCGAGCTCTACCGCACGCCGGCCAACGTGTTCGTCGCCGGGTTCATCGGGTCTCCGGCGATGAACCTGTTCACGGTTCCCGTCGTTGACGGCGCGGTGTCGCTGGGCGGCTACCCGCTCACCCTGCCGCGCGCGATCGCTTCCAGCGCCGCCGAGCTGGTGATAGGGGTGCGCCCCGAGCATCTGGTGCTCGGCGATGACGGCTTCGAGTTCGGTGTCGGCCTCGTCGAGGAGCTCGGAGCCGACACCTACTTGTATGGCGGGATCGCCCAATCCGGCGGCACAATCCGCCAACCTGTCACCGTTCGTGTTGCCGCCGACAATTCCGTGCAGCGCGGTGACCGAGTTCGGCTGCGCCCAGATCCGGAACATGTGCACTTCTTCCGCGCGGACGGCGCGCGGATCGGCTGACAGCGGTCCTGCGAGTGTCGGCATGCGAGTGTCGGCAGATTCGCGTACAATCGAATGTATGTTCGATACAGTCCTTCCGTCGCTGGAGGGGATCCGCGCGCGTGATGAGGCGACCGAGTCCACCGGCATGGGTGACGGCCGCGGCGAGCCGGCCGCCGGATGCCTGCGCCATGGGCGCCAGCACGATCGGATGGTCGATACCGAAGTAGTCGGTGAGGCGGTTGCGCAGCGACACCGCGAGCCCTCCTGGAGATCAGCGCCGCACCGGCAGCGGCGAGTGATACCCCGCCATCGTGTAGAGCACCGGCGCAGCCGTGCGGGCGGCCACCACGCCGTAGGCGTCCTCCTGTTGTACCGCGAACACCTCGGGGTCACCGAAGCCGCGGTCGATCCGGTCCCGGATGAATGCCAGCTGAACCACTTGGACGGCGAACTTCTTGACCGCCTTGCCGGCGGGCCGGCCACCGATGCGGGTGGCCTCGCGGATCGCCAGCTTGCGGCTGCGGATCGACCCCAGCCAGGTCGCCTCGTTGGCGCTGATCAGGCCGCCGGCCACCATGCCGGGCAGCTTGGACGCGACCAGTTGCTGTTCGTGCCGCCGGCTCAACATGCCCAGCAGCACCATCAGCAGGAACACCGGAACCAACCAGAAGAAGTAGGTCACCAGAAAGAGCTGGCCGCCGCCCATCGCCAGGGAGGCGTTCCATGAGGCGTGCATCGTCACGGCGGCCAGATAGCCCAGCAGGATCACGAAAGCCTTCGACCAGAAGCCGTGACGGCGCAGCGCGAAGAACACCCCGATTCCGGTCATCGTGGTGAACAGCGGGTGGGCAAACGGGCCGAAGATCAGCCGGGCGATGGCCACCGCGGCCATCTTGGCCGGTGAGTCGGCCGGCGCGATGTAGACGATGTCCTCCATCCAGGCGAAACCCACCGCCACAACACCCGCATAGACCATGCAGTCGGTCAGCGAGTTCAGTGCCAGCCGCCGGCGTCCGGTCAGCATGATCAGCAGGAACAGGCCCTTGGCCGCTTCCTCGATGAACGGCGCCTGGATAGCCGCCATGTCGAAGGTCTTCGACACCAGCGGTCGCACGTTGGCGACAGAAGACCCGAAGGTCTCCAGGCCGACCGCCAGCACCACGGCCACCGATGTTCCCCACAAGAACGCCAGTTGCAGCAGCCGGCGCGGTTCGGGCTCCCAGCGGTCCAGCCACCGGTAGCACAACAGCACCACCAGCATCGACATGCTCGCCAGCACCAGTGCGGTCAGGGTTCCGCCCGGGTTGGCAGCGGTGAACAGCAGCAACAGGAACACGGTGAGGATGGCGAGCAGGACGATCACGATGAGCGGCGCTCCGACTCTCCGCCGGTTCCGCATCTGAGGCATAGCGAGGGAGCGTAGCCACCGGTTTGTCCAGCGTGCAACGCGTCGAGTAGCCTCAACAGGTAGTCCTCGTCTAGTCCTAGACCAGATCGCGGGCCACCGCATGCCCAGCATGCGTGACAACACCTGTCCCTACTACGCCACAATGTCCGGAGCAACCCAACACATGCCAAGTCCCACCGTCACCTCGCCGCAAGTAGCCGTCAACGACATCGGCTCGGCCGAGGATTTTCTCGCCGCCATCGACAAAACGATCAAGTACTTCAACGATGGCGACATCGTCGAGGGGACGATCGTCAAGGTTGACCGGGACGAGGTCCTGCTCGACATCGGTTACAAGACCGAAGGGGTCATCCCCTCCCGCGAACTGTCCATCAAGCACGACGTCGACCCCCACGAGGTGGTGTCCGTCGGTGATGAGGTCGAGGCCCTGGTCCTGACCAAAGAGGACAAAGAGGGTCGTCTGATCCTGTCCAAGAAACGCGCCCAGTACGAGCGCGCCTGGGGCACCATCGAAGAGCTCAAGGACAAGGACGAGGCCGTCAAGGGCACCGTCATCGAGGTCGTCAAGGGCGGCCTGATCCTCGACATCGGCCTGCGCGGCTTCCTGCCGGCCTCGCTGGTGGAGATGCGCCGGGTCCGCGACCTGCAGCCCTACATCGGCAAAGAGATCGAAGCCAAGATCATCGAGCTGGACAAGAACCGCAACAACGTGGTGCTGTCGCGTCGTGCCTGGCTGGAGCAGACCCAGTCCGAGGTGCGCAGCGAGTTCCTCAACCAGCTGCAGAAGGGCGCCGTCCGCAAGGGTGTGGTGTCCTCGATCGTCAACTTCGGTGCCTTCGTGGACCTGGGCGGCGTCGACGGCCTGGTGCACGTCTCCGAGCTGTCCTGGAAGCACATCGACCACCCGTCCGAGGTCGTTCAGGTGGGCGACGAGGTCACCGTCGAGGTGCTCGACGTCGACATGGACCGCGAGCGGGTTTCGCTGTCGCTCAAGGCCACTCAGGAAGACCCGTGGCGGCACTTCGCCCGCACCCACGCGATCGGTCAGATCGTTCCGGGCAAGGTCACCAAGCTGGTGCCGTTCGGTGCGTTCGTCCGCGTCGAGGAGGGCATCGAGGGTCTGGTGCACATCTCCGAGCTGGCTGAGCACCACGTCGAGGTCCCGGACCAGGTGGTCGCGGTCGGCGACGACGCCATGGTCAAGGTCATCGACATCGACCTGGACCGCCGCCGGATCTCGCTGAGCCTCAAGCAGGCCAACGAGGACTACACCGAGGAGTTCGACCCCTCGAAGTACGGCATGGCCGACAGCTACGACGAGCAGGGCAACTACATCTTCCCCGAGGGCTTCGACGCCGAGACCAACGAGTGGATCGACGGTTTCGACAAGCAGCGCACCGAGTGGGAGGCCCGCTACGCCGAGGCCGAGCGCCGGCACAAGATGCACACCGCGCAGATGGAGAAGTTCGCCGCTGCCGAGCACGCCGAGCCGCGCTCGGGTGCCAACGGCTCGCACCGTGACGAGGCTCCGGCCGGCGGTTCGCTGGCCAGCGACGAGCAGCTCGCCGCACTGCGGGAGAAGCTCGCCGGTAACAGCGCTTGACTCGCGCCCAAGCGGGTTGAAGGGGCGCAGATGCTGCGTATCGGTCTGACCGGCGGTATCGGCGCCGGTAAGTCGACGGTGTCGGCTACCTTCAGCCGCCACGGTGGCGTCATCGTTGACGGTGACGTCATCGCCCGTGAAGTTGTGGAGCCCGGTACCGAAGGCCTCGCCGAATTGGTCGAGGCCTTCGGGCCGGGCATCCTGCTTCCGGATGGGGCTTTGGACCGTCCGGCGCTGGCCGCGATCGCGTTCAGCGACGACGACAAGCGGGCGACGCTCAACGGGATCGTGCACCCGCTGGTGGCACACCGCCGCTCCGAGTTGATCGCCGAGGCCGGTGACGAAGCGGTGATTGTCGAGGACATCCCGTTGCTGGTCGAGTCGCAGATGGCCCCGCTTTTCCCGCTGGTGGTCGTGGTTCATGCGGACGTAGAGACACGAGTAGCTCGACTCCTCCAATACCGCGGCATGTCGGAGGATGACGCGCGGGCCCGGATCGCCGCGCAGGCCACCGAGCCGCAGCGGCGCGACGTCGCCGACGTCTGGCTGGACAACTCCGGCAACCCGGATGAGCTGGCGGAGCAGGCCCTGGAGCTGTGGCATCAGCGCATCCTGCCGTTCGCGCACAATCTCGCCACCCGCCAGACGGTGCCGTCCCCGACGCAGCTGATGCCCGCCGACCCGACCTGGCCGGATCAGGCGCAGCGCATCCTGGCCCGGCTGCGCACCACGTGCGGGCACCGGGCGACCCGCATTGATCACATCGGGTCCACCGCCGTTGCCGGGCTGGACGCCAAAGACGTCATCGACGTGCAGGTCACGGTCGAATCCCTGGCGGTCGCCGACGAACTCGCCGAGGCCCTGTTGGCCGCCGGCTACCCGCGGCGCGAAGAGATCACCGCCGACACACCGCACACCGACGACCCGGCCTTGTGGCAGAAGCGGTTTCACGCCTCCGCCGACCCGGGACGGGCCACCAACGTCCACATTCGGGTCGCAGGCCGGCCCAATCAGCAGTTCGCCCTGCTGTTCCCGGCCTGGCTGTCCGCGGACCCCGAGGCGCGGGCCGAGTACCTGGCGGTCAAACGCGACGCCGAACGCGCGGGTATCGAGGGCGGCATCGAGGCCTACGCCGCCGTCAAGGAACCCTGGTTCGACACCGCCTACCGGCAGGCCTGGGCATGGGCCGACCGCACCGGGTGGCGTCCCTAAGAAGGCCTAGGAACTGATCAGGCCATGCTGCTGATCAGCGCACCGCACAGCATCGCGCCGGTGTGGGGGTCATTGGTGTTGCCCCAGGTGTTGATGAAGCGCTCGCTTTTGACCGTGGTGACATCGTCGACCTTGATCTCGCAGTGCACCGTCGCGGTGGTCGGGAAGCGCAGCCGGATCACCATGCCGGCCTTGCTGGGGTCGGACATCACGGCGTTGGCCTCGAACGGAGAGCCGAACGCATCGAGGTCCGCGCTGGCCGTCTCGTAGTCGTTGCGCATGAAGGTAACCACGTTGCCGCTGGACCAGGCGTCGACCTTCGCGGTGTAGGTCACGTTGTGCAGCTCGGTGGTGTTGTCGTTGTCATCGGCGGCCGCCGGCGCGGGCATCAGCTGACCGCACCCAAGCACGGCTGCGGTGGTGGCAACGGCGACACCGATTCGCAGGTTGGCGTTCATATCAGCGGAGTTTAGCGCGGGCACCGCAATGGTCCCCAGGCATCGCATGCGTCACAGTTGCCGCAGTCAAGCGACCGGAATCACAAAAATTGCATGGCACGCAAAGTTTGCATTGTGTGCAATGATTTGCGGGTGGATGCGCCGCAGGTCAGCTCGCTGAGGGAACGCCGGCGGCGCGAAACCGAAGCGGCCATCCACCGGGCGGCGGTCGAGTTGATCGCCGAGCAGGGCTACGACGCGGTGACGGTGCCGATGATCAGCGAGCGGGCCGGCGTCTGTGTGCGCACCTTCTTCAACTATTTCCCGAACAAGGAAACGTCGGTGGTGCTGCCGTTCCCGCCGTTCGACCCGGAGCTCAGCGCCGTGGTGCGAAGCGGGCCGGGCTCGGACGGTCTGATGGCCGACGTGGTCGAACTGGTGATCAACCACATCGAGGTCCATACCGAGAACTCGGTCGGCCTCACCACGCTGCTGCCGATGATCTGCGAGATCCCGGAGCTGCTGCGGCTGCACACCGCCGAATTGGCCGAGTTGGAAACGCAGCTAGTCGAGCTGGTCGCCCAGCGACTGCAGCTGCCCGGCGACGATCGGCGCGTCGAAGTCATCGCCAGTGCGGTGATGGCGACGGCGAGCACTGCCATCCAGCGGTGGTCGCGCGGCCCGGAGGCGGGTTCGTTGTCGGACGAGGTCCGGCGCTGCGTGAGCCTGCTGGAACCCCTGCAATACCTGTAGCGCCCCCTCGGGCCTACCGCGAAAGCGAAAGGGAAAGAACATTTTTGACTTCGTGAAGCGCGCCTGGATTCCCATGGTCGTAGTTCTGGTGGCGACGCTGGCAGGATTTGCGGGTTTTCGCATCCACGCGGTGATGGCGCCCAAAGCCGCGTCGACCGCCTTCATCGACGAGTCCAGACCGGTCATCCCCAAAGACGTCATCTACGAGGTGTTCGGGCCCGAGGACACGGCCGGACAGGTGAACTACCTCGACGAGAACTCGCAGCCGCAGCGTGCCGATTTCACGAACTTGCCGTGGTCGTTCACCATCTCCACCAAGCTGACCTCGATCTTCGCCAACGTGGTCGCCCAGGGCGACAGCAGCTCGATCGGCTGCCGCATCATCGTCAACGGCGAGGTGCGCGACGAGCAGACCGTCGACACCCATAACGCTCAGGTCTTCTGTCTGGTGAAGTCGGCATGAGCGACACCGACACCGTCACGCATTCCCGTGTTGCCCGGTTCATTCACCGCGTGCCGCTCCTCGTCGTAGTGGCGTGGCTGGCGCTCACCGTCGTCGTCAACGTCGTGGTGCCGCAGCTCGAAGAAGTCGGCAAAGCGCACTCGGTGTCACTGGCCGCCAAGGACGCCCAGTCCTACCGGGCGATCAAGAAGCAGGGCGCCAACTTCGAGCAGTTCGACTCCGACAGCATGGTGATGGTCCTGCTGGAAGGCGATGAACCACTCGGCGACCAGGCCCGCACCTACTACCACGGCTTGGTGGACAAGCTGCGGGCCGATACCGAGCACGTCGAGTACGTGCAGGACTTCTGGGGCGACCGGATCACCGCCGGTGGCGCCCAGAGCATGGACGACAAAGCCGCCTATGTGCAGCTCAATCTGGTCGGCGACCAGGGCACCACCACCGGCAAGGAATCGGTGCAGTCGGTGCGCGACATCGTCGACGGCAGTGCGCCGCCGCCCGGGCTGCATGTCTATGTGACCGGTCAGGCCGCGCTGACGATGGACATGAACGACGCCGGCGACGAGAGCATGCTCAAGATGACGGCGATCACCTTCGTGGTGATCACGGTCATGCTGCTGCTGATCTACCGGTCGATAACGACGGTGCTGCTGATCTTGTTCACCGTCTTCGTCGAACTGGGTGCGGCGCGCGGGATCGTGGCCGTGCTGGGCCACTTCGAGATCATGGGGCTGTCCACGTTCGCGGTGAGCCTGTTGACCTCGCTGGCGATCGCGGCCGGTACCGACTACGCGATCTTCTTCATCGGCCGCTACCAGGAGGCCAGGGCCGCGGGCCAAGACCGCGTCACGGCGTACTTCACCACCTATCACAGTGTTTCGCACGTGGTGCTGGGTTCGGGGCTGACGATTGCCGGCGCCACGTTCTGCCTGAAGTTCACCCGGCTGCCGTACTTCGCATCCATGGGTGTGCCGTGTGCGGTCGGGATGCTGGTGGTGGTCGCCGCGGCGATGACGATCACCCCCGCGGTTCTGCTGCTGGGCACTCGATTCGGCCTGCTGGAGTCCAAGCGGAAACTCTCGGCCAGGCGTTGGCGCCGGATCGGGACCGCGATCGTGCGGTGGCCCGGGCCGATCTTCGTGGTGACCATGATCGTCGCCCTGATCGGGATCGGCGTGCTGCCGTCGTACACCGTGAACTACAACGACCAGTACTACATCCCCGACAGCCTGCCGTCGATTCAGGGCTATGAGGCGTCGTATCGACATTTCTCCAAGGCCCGGATGAACCCCGACATCGTGCTCGTCGAGACCGATCAGGATCTGCGGACGCCGGGCAACATGCTGGTGCTCGACCGGATCGCGAAGAACATCTTCCGGCTGGACGGAATCGACAAGGTACAGAGCATCACTCGGCCGTTGGGGGCACCGATCGACCACAGCTCGGTTCCGTTTCAGCTGAGCATGCAGTCGGTGCCGATCACCGAGAATCTGGACTACCTCAAGGGCCGGATGGCCGACATGCTGCACATGACCGACCAGCTCGGTTCGATGATCGAGATCATGGAGCGCATGCACGCCCTGATGTCGGAGCAGGCCGGCGTCACGCACGACATGGTGACCGACACCACCGAGATGAAGCAGGTCACCGATGAAATGCGGGACCACATGGCGGATTTCGACGACTTCTGGCGTCCGATGCGCAACTACTTCTACTGGGAGCCGCACTGCTCGGGCGTCCCGATGTGCTGGTCACTGCGATCAATCTTCGACGGACTCGACGGGATCGACAACCTCAGCGACAAGATGACCGCGATGCTGGGCGACCTGGAGCACATGGACACCCTGATGCCGCAGATGGTGGCGCAGCTGCCGCCGATGATCGCCATTTCCAAGGACATCCGCGAAACGATGCTGACGATGTACAGCACGTTCAACGGGATGATCAACCAGATGGCGCGGATGACCGACACCGCGACCGTCATGGGCCAGGCGTTCGACGCGGCGAAGAACGACGACTTCTTCTATCTGCCGCCGGAGGCCTTCGACAACGCCGACTTCCAGAAGGGTCTCAAGCTGATGGTCTCCCCGGACGGTAAGTCCGCGCAGATCATCGTCACCCACGAGGGCGACCCGGCGGGCAACGAGGCGCTCGCCAAGACGGAGCAGGAGCTGACCGCGGCCAAGGCGGCGATCAAGGGCAGCCCGCTGCAAGGGGCCCGGGTCTACATCGGGGGAACCGCGCCGACCTATCACGACATCGGCGAATTCTTGAGATACGACATGATGCTGGCCGTGCTGGCCTCGCTGTGCCTGATCCTGATCATCATGCTGGTGCTGACCCGCAGCCTGGTGGCGGCTGCGGTGATCGTCGGAACGATCGCGGTCTCGCTGGGATCCTCGTTCGGGTTGTCGGTGCTGATCTGGCAGCACATCCTCGGCCTGCAGCTGCACTGGTTCGTGCTGCCGTTCACCGTGATCATCCTGTTGGCGGTGGGGTCGGACTACAACCTGCTACTGGTCTCCCGCTTCAAGGAAGAACTCGGTGCCGGGATGAACACGGCGATCATCCGGGGCGTCGGGGGTTCGGGCAGCGTGGCCACCCAGGCGGGGCTGGTGTTCGCGTTCACCATGGGCGCGATGATCAGCAGTGACCTGATCTCGATCGGTCAGTCCGGGACCGCAATCTGCCTGGGTCTGCTGTTCGACACCTTCATCATCCGGGCGTTCATGACGCCGTCGATCGCGGCGCTGCTGGGCCGCTGGTTCTGGTGGCCGATCAAGGTGCTGCCCACCTCGCCGCTCACCCGCAAGCGGGCGACGCTGACCGACGGCCGGGCCGAACCTGAGGCCGAGGACCCGGCGACTACCGGGATCCCGGTGGCGACCCCCTGAGCCCGTCGCTGACCGGCCAGGACACCGGCATGCCCTGGCCGGCCAGCCACCGGTGCAGGTCGTAGCCGTTGCGGGCCAGCCCATCCACTGCGGTCACCGCGTGCAGCACCGCCCGCTCGGCGTCGTCGCGACTCAGCAGGCCCTCGGCGACGGCGGCCATCAGCTCGTCGACGTCGGCGAGCTCGACGCCGGATGCGGTGCGCACCACCAGATCCAGATAGTGGTCGCGGGAGTGCCAGCGCTCCGGTCCCGCCGTGTACTCGCCGACATCGAGGTAAAAGTCCTGGTCGCGTTCGTAGCCCGGGCTGAAGTGGAAGACGGTCGCGCGCAGACCCAGCGACGGCAGCAGCCAGGACTCCAGGTAGTGGAATTGGGGCCGTCCCGGGGTGGGGCGGGCCAGGTAGAGACCCCACGGGTGCACCGTGTAGACGTCGACGGCCCGCAGCACCCCTTTGGGGTCGGTGTTGGTGTAGCCGCGCAGGTCAAAGGTCTCCTCCTTGGGTGGATGCACCGCTGACCGCCTCTCCCTGTCGGCCCCCCGGCCTACTCTGGTTTCCGTGGCTTTCGCAACCGAACACCCCATCGTCGCGCATTCGGAGTACCGACCCGCCGGAGACGCCGTCGAGGGCATCGTCCGCGCCGGCGGCCGGTTCGACGTCGTCAGCGAATATCAGCCGGCCGGTGACCAGCCGACCGCCATTGCCGACCTAGAACGCCGCATCACCTCCGGGGAGAAGGACGTGGTGCTGCTGGGCGCCACCGGCACCGGCAAATCGGCCACCGCGGCCTGGCTGATCGAACGGCTGCAGCGGCCCACCCTGGTGATGGCGCCGAACAAGACGCTGGCCGCGCAGCTGGCCAACGAGCTGCGAGAGATGCTGCCGCACAACGCCGTCGAGTACTTCGTGTCGTACTACGACTATTACCAGCCGGAAGCCTATATCGCGCAGACCGACACCTACATCGAGAAGGACAGCTCGATCAACGACGACGTGGAGCGGCTGCGCCATTCGGCGACCTCCAGCCTGCTGTCCCGGCGCGACGTGGTGGTGGTCGCCTCGGTGTCCTGCATCTACGGCTTGGGCACCCCGCAGTCCTACCTGGACCGCTCCGTCGAGCTGCAGGTCGGCGCGGAGGTGCCACGCGACGCCCTGCTGCGCCTGCTGGTCGACGTGCAGTACACCCGCAACGACATGGCGTTCACCCGCGGCTCGTTCCGGGTGCGCGGCGACACCGTCGAGATCATCCCGTCCTACGAGGAGTTGGCGGTCCGCATCGAATACTTCGGCGACGAGATCGAGGCGCTGTACTACCTGCATCCACTCACCGGAGACGTGGTGCGCAAGGTCGACTCGCTGCGCATCTTCCCGGCCACCCACTACGTCGCCGGCCCGGAGCGGATGACGCAGGCCATCTCCACCATCGAGGAGGAGCTGGCTGCCCGGCTCGAAGAGCTGGAGAACCACGGCAAACTGCTGGAGGCCCAGCGGCTGCGGATGCGCACCAACTACGACATCGAGATGATGCGTCAGGTCGGCTTCTGCTCGGGCATCGAGAACTATTCGCGCCACATCGACGGTCGCGGCGCCGGCACGGCGCCGGCCACGCTGATCGACTACTTCCCGGAGGACTTCCTGCTCATCATCGACGAGTCGCACGTCACCGTGCCGCAGATCGGTGCCATGTATGAGGGCGACATGTCGCGCAAACGCAACCTGGTGGAGTTCGGGTTCCGGCTCCCGTCGGCCTGCGACAACCGGCCGCTGACCTGGGAGGAGTTCGCCGACCGGATCGGCCAGACGGTCTACATGTCGGCCACCCCGGGACCCTATGAACTCAGCCAGGCCGGCGGCGAGTTCGTCGAGCAGGTGATCCGCCCGACCGGCCTGGTCGATCCCAAAGTCGTGGTCAAGCCGACCAAGGGCCAGATCGACGACCTGATCGCCGAGATCCGGCAGCGCACCGCGGCCGACGAGCGGGTGCTGGTGACCACGCTGACCAAGAAGATGGCCGAAGACCTCACCGATTACCTGCTGGAGATGGGAATCCGGGTGCGCTACCTGCACTCCGAGGTCGACACGCTGCGCCGGGTGGAACTGCTGCGCCAGCTGCGGCTCGGCGACTACGACGTGCTGATCGGCATCAACCTGCTGCGGGAGGGTCTGGACCTGCCGGAGGTGTCACTGGTGTCGATCCTCGACGCCGACAAGGAGGGCTTCCTGCGCTCCACCCGCAGCCTGATCCAGACCATCGGCCGCGCCGCCCGCAACGTCTCCGGCGAAGTGCACATGTACGCCGACAAGATCACCGACTCCATGCGGGAGGCCATCGACGAAACTGAACGCCGCCGGGCCAAGCAGGTGGCCTACAACGAGGCGAACGGCATCGACCCCCAGCCGCTGCGCAAGAAGATCGCCGACATCCTCGACCAGGTGTACCGGGAGGTGGAGGACACCGAATCCATCGAGGTCGCCGGATCGGGGCGCAACGCCTCACGCGGGCGGCGAGCCCAGGGCGAGCCCGGTCGAGCAGTCAGCGCCGGGGTCTTTGAAGGCCGCGACACCAGCAACATGCCGCGGGCCGAACTGGCCGATCTGGTCAAGGACCTCACCGAGCAGATGATGAACGCGGCGCGTGATCTGCAATTCGAGCTGGCGGCCCGGATCCGTGACGAGATCGCCGACCTCAAGAAGGAATTGCGCGGTATGGACGCGGCCGGGATCAAGTGACGCGCCGACCAGCCGGTCCATTTTCGCGTGTGATGGTGATCCGTGATTGACTGCAAGCGGTGGTGGAACTGACTGAAGCGGTGATGCATGACTCCGCTGTTAACGCTGGCAGCTGGCGTGAGCTGCTCGGTAGGCGCTATCTGGGCACCGCGGCCGTGCTGGCCGGTGGTGTGGCGCTCTACGCCACCAATGAGTTCCTGACGATCAGCCTGCTGCCCAACACCATCAAAGACATCGGCGGCGAGCGGTTTTACGCCTGGGTGACCACCCTGTACCTGGTCGGGTCGGTGATCGCCGCGGCTGCGGCCAACGCGGTGCTGGTCCGAGTGGGTTCCCGCTTGGCCTACCTGATGGGTCTGCTGTCGTTCGGCCTGGGCACGGTGCTCTGTGCGCTGGCACCCCAGATGGAAGTCCTGTTGATCGGTCGCACCCTGCAGGGCATCGGCGGCGGCCTGTTGGCCGGCCTGGGGTGGGCGCTGATCAACGCCGTCCTGCCCAGCTGGTTGTGGACCCGGGCGTCGGGGCTGGTGTCGGCCATGTGGGGGGTGGGGACCCTGGTCGGCCCGGCGGCCGGTGGCCTGTTCGCGCAGTTCGGCGTCTGGCGGTGGGCGTTCGGCGTGATGGCGCTGCTGACCGTGGCGATGGGCGTGGCGGTCAGCGTCGTGCTGCCGGCCGGGAGCACCGGGCACCGCGGCGAACCCGTGAAGTTCCCGGTGCGGTCGCTGCTGTTGCTGGGCGGCGCCGCGCTGGCGGTCAGTGTCGCGCAGTTGCCGCGCAGCCTGATCGGTGCGACCGGGCTACTGCTGTTCGGCGGGACCCTGCTGGCCGTGTTTCTGGTCGTGGACCGGCGCTCGTCGGCGGCGGTGCTGCCCTCCAGCGCATTCCACCCGGGCCGGGAGAAGTGGATCTACCTGACGTTGGGTCTGCTGATGGCCACCACCAAGGCCAACCTGTACATCCCGCTGCTCGGGCAGCGGCTGGCCCACCTGCCGCCGGTGATGGCCGGCTTCCTGGGTGCCGCGCTGTCGACCGGTTGGACGTTCAGCGAGATCGCCAGTGCCTCGGTGAGCAAGGTGCGGGTGGTCATCGGTCTGGTGATCAGCGCGCCGCTGGTGATGTCGGCGGGTTTGGCGGTGGTCGCGTTCGCCCGGATGAGCCATTACAACCCGACCGCGGTCGGCGCGATCTGGGCGCTGGCCCTGCTCAGCCCGCGGCCCGCTGGCTGTTCGCGATCTTCGCCGTGCTCGCCGCCCTGGGATTCGGGGTCGCCTATCGGGCCAGCCGGGGTGCTGGCGAGCTCGTCGGCGGCACCGCCTGAGGCGGTAGCGCGCGCCGGGCAATTAGGGGCAGGCATCGCCGCGGTCCGGGGTGAAGCGGGACCGCAGGGCCAGCGATGCATAGACCAGACCCACCAGGACCGGCACTTCGATCAGCGGCCCGACCACCCCGGCCAGGGCTTGCCCGCTGGCGGCGCCCCACGTGGCGATCGCCACCGCGATCGCGAGTTCGAAATTGTTGCCGGCAGCAGTGAACGCCAACGTGGTGGTGCGCGCATAGCCCAGGCCGAGAGCGGCCCCGACGACGTAGCCGCCGCCCCACATGATCGCGAAGTAGACCAGCAGTGGAATCGCGATACGGACCACGTCAAGGGGCTGGTGGGTGATCTGATCGCCTTGCAGCGCAAAGAGGATGACGATCGTGAAGAGCAGCCCGTACAACGCCCAGGGCCCGATCCGCGGCAGGAACCGGCTCTCATACCAGCCGCGGTCCTTGGTGCGTTCGGCTACACGGCGAGTCAGGTAGCCGGCGGCCAGCGGTATGCCCAGGAAGATGGCCACCGACTTGGCGATCTGCCACGGAGAGACCTCGATGCTCGTCTGTGGCAGTCCCAGCCGGCCGGGTAGCACGGACAGGTAGAACCAGCCCAGCACGGCGAACATGACGACTTGGAAGATCGAGTTGAGCGCAACGAGGACGGCGGCGGCTTCGCGGTCGCCGCAGGCCAGGTCGTTCCAGATGATGACCATCGCGATGCAGCGGGCCAAGCCGACCACGATAAGCCCGGTGCGGTATTCGGGCAGATCGGCCAGCAGCAGCCATGCCAGGGCGAACATCATCGCCGGACCGACAACCCAGTTGAGCAGCAGCGAGCTGAGTAGCAGTCGCCGGTCGGAGGTGACGGTGTCGAGCCGGTCGTAGCGGACCTTGGCCAGCACGGGGTACATCATGATCAGCAGCCCGGCGGCGATCGGCAGCGAGATCCCGTCGACCTGCACCGCACTGAGCCCGTCACCCAGGCCGGGGATCATCCGTCCCAGGGTCAGGCCGGCGGCCATGGCCAGGCCGATCCAGACCGGCAGCAGCCGGTCCAGGGCGGACAGTCTTGTAGAGGTTGCTTCGTCGAGCATCAGCAGCACGGGGCCGGGGTTGCGGCGGACTCGGTGTCGGCGATTTTGGTGTAGACCTCCCAGCGTTCGCGGTCCGGGCCGCTGACCCAGACCTTGTCCTGGGTGGCGTAACAGCAGGTGGTGCCGATTTCCTCTTCGGTCAACAGGCCCGCTTCGCTGAGCCGGGCGATCTCTTTATGGACGACCTCGCTCGAGGCCACCTCGACGCCGAGGTGGTTTAGCGTCCCGCCGTGGCCCGGGCTTTCCAGCAATACCAGCTTTAGCGGTGGGTCGGTGATCGCGAAATTGGCGTAGCCGGGCTTGACCTTGGCCGGCTCGGTCGCGAACAGCGTGGAATAGAACGCGATTGCGGCATCGAGGTCGTCGACGTTGAGTGCGAGTTGTATGCGAGACATGGCAACCACCTCCAGTTGTGAGACATATGTCGAACTATCGATTTGGAGTCAGCATGGCGACCTTTTCGATATATGTCAACGAGATGTGTCAGAATGGCGGCATGCCGAAAGCATTGCCGGTGATCGACATGACCGCGCCGGTGTGTTGCGCCCCGGTCGCCGCAGGACCGATGACCGACGCTGATGCATTGCAGATCGCGTTGCGGCTCAAGGCGTTAGCGGATCCGGTTCGGGTCAAGATCGTGTCGTATCTGTTCGGCTCGACCGCCGGCGAGGAGAAGTCCGGCGACCTGGCCACGGTTTTGGGCTTGAGCGAATCCACGGTCAGTCACCATTTGACGCAGCTGCGCAAGGCCGGTCTTGTGGTGTCGGACCGGCGGGGGATGAACATGTTCCACCGGGTGAGTCCGGATGCCTTGCAGGCTTTGTGTGCGGCGCTGGACCCCAACTGCTGTACCTAGGCCGTTCCGCGGGTCGCCTCGATGACCTGGGCGAAGGTGAACTGCCAACGTTCCACAATGTGGAAGCCCAGTGCGTGCAGCATCCGGCCATCGGGTGTGCGGGCGAAGCGGGTGCCCACCGGCAGCGCGACGGCTCTCTGATGGGCCGGCAGGCTGCGGTCGTGATCGGTGATCGCCCAGATCGTCGGGCATCGATCGAACTGGTCTGTCAGTGCCCCCACCCCCAGGTGCCCGTCCCACAGCCGCCCCAGGCTTTGGCGGCGCGGCCCCAGGCCGGGATCGGTCAGCTTCGCGAACGCCTCCGGACGCGCGGCGGTCAGCGCGCGGATCGGGCCGGGTAGCCACCTGGTGGTGTTGTCGATCAGCAGGCAGTCCCCGGGCTGGGCGTGCGCGACGATCACGTCGGCCACGGCGCTGTAGTCCCAGCCCTTCTCCTTGGTGTAGCGATCACGTTGATTGGCAACGTAATTGGGTACCGCGGCGATCGCCAGCACGGCGACGACGCCGATGACGGTGCGGCGCGAAGTGGCGATCGTGGTGACCGCGATCGCCAGCGCGATCGCCATCGCCGGCGCCGTGCTGATCAAATATCGCGGGTAATAAACAGGTTTCACCAGGACCGAGTAGGCCAGGGTGGCCACTGTCGGGACGAGCATCCACTTCACACACAGCACCGCCAGCGCTCGCGTCTCGGCGTCGGCGGACCGGCGGGTGCCGTTCCGGACGGCGACGACGGCACCGGCGAGCACCAGCCATGCCAGGACCGCGAACGGCACACTGTTGTCGAAGTACTGCTGCTGGACAATCTCGACGACGGTGTGCGGGCTCAGCGACTCAATCCAGGCAACCTGCCGGATCTGGCCCTGGCTGAACCACAGAAACGGGGCCAGCGCGGCCAGCGAGATACCGGCTGCGGTCGCCCATCTCCGCCGCGCCGAACCCTCACCGCCCACCTGGCGCAGCGCCACCGCGTGTACCGCCACCATCAGCACGGTGAAGGTGTTCAGCAGCGTCGCCGCCACGACCGCCACGCCGTAGCCCACCCACAGGCGCACCGTGTTGCGCCGGGCCGCGGCCACCCACAACACGGTCAGCCAGACCGCGGCCATCGCCGAGAACGCGTACGGGCGCGCCTCGACGCCGGCCCAGGTCATCCGCGGCAATATCGCGTAAAGCACACCGGCGCACACCGATACCTGGCGGCCGGTGAACCCGCGTGACAACACCACCACACCGGCTGCCCCCGTGCCGACCGCCAGGCTGCTCGGCACCCGCGACCAGAATTCGGTCGCGGGAAAGACCGCGAACCAGCCGTGCATGGCCAGGTAGTACAGCCCGTGCACCGCGTCGATGTGGGTCAGCAATCGCCACAGTTCCGGAAGTGAGCGGTGTGTCGACGCCGAGATGGTGGCTGCCTCGTCGAACCACAGCGACGGCCGGCTCGCACCGATGACGCTGATCAACGTTGCCGCGACGGCGATTACGGCCACATCCGGTGAGCGCCGTGAGCGTGGCGGATGCGGCGGCGGGCCCGCATCGATATGCACCGGGGCCGGGCTCAATACCTGGCTCAACGGCGTGCGCTGTCGGTAGCGGTGACGGTGATGACATTCCACGCTACCGTTCGACACGGCATGTCAGCTACGTCACCAGGTCTCCCCAACGGGGCTTTCTGGCCGGTCAGACGGCCGTGCGCGCCGCGCCGCAAACGACATGTGACGTCAATCGCCCCCATCGGGCCCGTCGACGCGTTAATGTCGCCATGGCTCAATTTGCCAAGGCCAACAGGCGACCAATGCACCGGGAGGGTTACGAATGAGCGGCTACAAGACCGTGGTGGTCGGTACGGACGGCTCGGACTCGTCGCTGCGCGCCGTCGACCGCGCGGCTCATCTGGCGTCCGGTGAAGGCGCGAAGGTCGTCATTGCCACCGCCTACCTGCCGCACGCCGACGACCCCCGCGCCGCCGACGCTCTGAAGGACGAGGGCTACAAGGCTTCGGGCAACGCCCCCATCTACGCCATCCTCAAGGAGGCCAAGGAGCGGGCGATCGCCGCCGGCGCCTACGAGGTCGAGGAGAAGGCCATCGTCGGCGCTCCGGTCGACGCGCTGGTGGAGCTGGCCGAGTCGGTCAAGGCCGACCTGCTGGTGGTCGGCAACGTCGGCCTGAGCACCATCGCGGGGCGGTTGCTCGGCTCGGTGCCGGCCAACGTGTCGCGGCGCTCCAAGATCGACGTGCTGATCGTTCACACCACCGGCTAAACCCGGCTAAACCGGGCGGCGTTCACCAGCCCCGTTCGCGCCACTCCGCCAGGTGCGGGCGCTCCACCCCTAGGACGGTGTCATCGCCGTGTCCGGGGTAGACCACGGTGTCGTCGCCGAACCGGTCGAACACCTTGCGGCTCACATCGCCCAGCAGACGCTCGAAATCCCCGGGCTGCCAAGTCTTTCCGACGCCGCACGGGAACAGGCAGTCGCCGGTGAACAGCTGCGTCACACCGCCGGTGGCCGGTCCGTCCAGGGCCAGCGCCACCGATCCCTCGGTGTGGCCCTGCAGGTGGATCACGTCGAAGCTCAGGTCGCCGACGGTCACGGTGTCGCCGTCGGCCAGGATGCGGTCCGGTTTCACCGGCAGCGGCTCGGCGTCCAGCGCGTGCGCGGCGGTCGGTGCGCCGGTGGCCTCGGCCAGCGCGGTCAGTGCCTGCCAATGGTCGAAATGCTGGTGGCTGGTGACGATCAACGCCACGTCGGGGGCGTACTCGCGCACCAGCGCCACCAGGTTCTCGGCGTCGTTGGCCGCATCGATCAGCAGCGTCTTGCCGGTGTTGGTGCAGGTCACCAGGTAGACGTTGTTGTCCATCGGACCCACCGACGCCTTGATGATGGTGGCCCCGGGCAGGGTGCGCCGCGCCGCGGTTCCGGGTTCGACGTGTCCGGTGTAGTTGTCGTCAACCGCGATCTGGGAGCTCATGTCCGCCACGGTACTGGCCCTGAGCTGGTTGTCGGTAGCGCCACCTAGCATGGACCCGTGGCTGACCGGCTGATCGTCAAGGGTGCGCGTGAACACAATCTGCGCAGTGTGGATCTGGACCTGCCGCGCGACGCGCTGATCGTCTTCACCGGGCTGTCCGGATCGGGCAAATCCTCGCTGGCCTTCGACACCATCTTCGCCGAGGGCCAGCGCCGCTACGTCGAATCCCTGTCGGCCTACGCCCGCCAGTTCCTCGGCCAGATGGACAAGCCCGATGTCGACTTCATCGAGGGCCGGTCGCCGGCGGTGTCCATCGATCAGAAATCCACCAACCGCAACCCGCGCTCGACGGTCGGCACTATCACCGAGGTCTATGACTACCTGCGGCTGCTCTACGCCCGCGCCGGCACCCCGCACTGCCCGGTCTGTGGCGAGCGGATCGCCCGCCAGACCCCGCAGCAGATCGTGGACCAGGTGCTGGCCATGGACGAGGGTCTGCGGTTTCAGGTGCTGGCGCCGGTGGTGCGCACCCGCAAGGGGGAGTTCGCCGATCTCTTCGAGAAGCTGAACACCCAGGGCTACAGCCGGGTGCGGGTGGACGGCGTGGTGCATTCGCTGACCGATCCGCCCAAGCTCAAAAAGCAGGAGAAGCACGACATCGAGGTGGTCGTCGACCGCCTCACCGTCAAGGAGTCGGCCAAGCAGCGGCTCACCGATTCGGTGGAGACCGCGCTGGGCCTGGCCGACGGCATCGTGGTGTTGGAGTTCGTCGACCGCGAAGAACACCATCCACATCGTGAGCAGCGGTTCAGTGAGAAACTGGCCTGCCCCAACGGGCACGCGCTGTCCGTCGACGACCTGGAGCCGCGGTCCTTCTCGTTCAACTCGCCCTACGGGGCCTGCCCGGAGTGCGCCGGCCTGGGCATCCGCAAGGAGGTGGACGCCGAGCTGGTGGTGCCCGATCCGGATCGCACCCTGGCCGAGGGCGCGGTGGTGCCCTGGTCGATGGGTCCGACCAGCGAGTACTTCACCCGGATGATGGCCAGCCTCGGTGAGGCGATGGGCTTCGACGTCGACACCCCGTGGCGCAAACTGCCGGCCAAGGCCCGCAAGGCGATCCTGGAGGGTTCCGACGAGCAGGTGCACGTGCGCTACCGCAACCGCTACGGCCGGACCCGCTCGTACTACACCGATTTCGAAGGTGTGATGGCGTTCCTGCAGCGCAAGATGGAGCAGACCGAGTCCGAGCAGATGAAGGAACGCTACGCCGGGTTCATGCGTGACGTGCCGTGCCCGGAATGCGCCGGCACCCGGCTCAAGCCGGAGATCCTGGCGGTGACGCTGGCCGCGGGTGACTACGGCAGCAAATCCATTGCGCAGGTGTGTGACCTGTCGATCGCGGACTGCTCGGACTTCCTCAACGCGCTGACCCTGGGCCCGCGCGAGCAGGCCATCGCCGGCCAGGTGCTCAAGGAGATCCAGTCCCGGCTGAGCTTCCTGCTCGACGTCGGCCTGGAGTACCTGACGCTGTCCCGGGCGGCCGGAACCCTGTCCGGCGGTGAGGCACAACGCATTCGGCTGGCCACCCAGATCGGCTCGGGCCTGGTGGGGGTGCTCTACGTCCTCGACGAGCCGTCGATCGGGCTGCATCAGCGGGATAACCGGCGGTTGATCGAAACCCTGATCCGGCTGCGCGACCTGGGCAACACCCTGATCGTCGTCGAGCACGACCTGGACACCATCGCCCACGCAGACTGGATTGTCGACATCGGCCCGGCAGCCGGTGAGCACGGCGGGAAGATCGTGCACAGCGGGCCCTACAGCGAACTGCTGGCCAATACTGATTCGATCACCGGGGCTTACCTGTCCGGCGTGAAAACCATTGCAGTGCCCGATGTTCGCCGTCCAGTCGATCCCAAACGCCAGCTCGGGGTGGTCGGCGCGCGTGAGCACAACCTGGCCGGCGTCGACGTGGCTTTTCCGCTCGGCGTGCTCACCGCGGTCACCGGGGTTTCCGGCTCAGGCAAGTCGACGCTGGTCAACGACATCCTGGCAACGGTGTTGGCCAACAAGCTCAACGGCGCCCGACTGGTGCCCGGTCGGCATACCCGGATCACCGGTCTCGACCACTTGGACAAGCTGGTGCGGGTCGACCAGTCGCCGATCGGGCGCACCCCGCGGTCCAACCCCGCCACCTACACCGGGGTGTTCGACAAGATCCGCACCCTGTTCGCCGCCACCACCGAGGCCAAGGTCCGCGGCTACCAACCGGGCCGGTTCTCGTTCAACGTCAAGGGCGGCCGCTGCGAGGCGTGCACCGGCGACGGCACCATCAAGATCGAGATGAACTTCCTGCCGGATGTCTATGTGCCCTGCGAGGTCTGCCACGGTGCCCGCTACAACCGGGAGACCCTGGAGGTGCACTACAAGGGCAAGACGATCGCCGAGGTGCTGGACATGTCCATCGAGGAGGCAGCGGAGTTCTTCGAGCCGATCACCGGCATACACCGCTACCTGCGCACCCTGGTCGACGTCGGGCTCGGCTATGTGCGGCTGGGCCAGCCGGCGCCGACGTTGTCCGGGGGAGAGGCGCAGCGGGTGAAGCTGGCCTCCGAACTGCAGAAGCGCTCCACCGGCCGGACGGTCTACATCCTCGACGAGCCCACCACCGGCCTGCATTTCGAGGACATCGCCAAACTGCTGGGTGTCATCAACGGCCTGGTTGACAAGGGCAACACGGTGATCGTCATCGAGCACAACCTGGACGTGATCAAGACTGCGGACTGGATCATCGACATGGGACCCGAGGGCGGCGCCGGGGGTGGCACGGTGGTGGCCACCGGCACACCGGAGGACGTGCTGGCCGTGCCGGAGAGCTACACCGGCAAGTTCCTCGCCGAAATACTGGGCGCACCGGCCAAACCGGCGAAAGCTGCTAAGCGCCGGCGGAAAGCCAGCGCTTAGCCGTCGTCGGGCAGCAATCGGAATGCCGGAGCACCGCTCAGGGGAACGACAGCCCGGAAGTCGCGACGGTCAAGCGTGAGCACCGCGTCGGTTTCATACTGTTCGGCCAACACGACGGAGACCGCGTCGGTCAGATCGAGTCGCAAGGACGCGTAACGATTTTGGACTGTTCGCGCGGTCCGCAGTGTGGAGGCCGTAACGGCAGCGATGGCGACGCGTCCGGTGCGGTCCTGGGCCAGGAGCCAATCATTGATCGCGAGTGCCGCCTGTCTACTGACGTTCCTGGTGGCGATGTGTTCGATCTCAAGGAGAACCAGGGGGGAGATGACGGTCAGTGGTGCCTCGATCAGGACCCGCCGTGCTGCGGCGTGCCCCGGGTCGTCCACGTTGAAGGCTGCCACCAGCCCCGACGTAGTAAGAGGATTATGGCTGCTACGCGTGTTGGTGAGAATGAAAAAGACGTCCCCCTGATGTCGTTGAAGGGCTTGGTGTCCCAAAACAGTCAGGAGGACGTCGTGGTCCAGGGTAGTGGTTTGTCGCGTGGTGATCGGCGCCGTAATGCGCGGTTGGCCCGATTGCGGGAGTTGGTGCCGGTTGAGAACGCGATCTTGGGGATTGATTTAGCCGACGAGAAGCAGGCGATCGTGCTCACGGATCATGATTCGCAGGTGCTGGCGCGTACCCGGGTGAAGGCCAAGGCCTGGCGGCTGGGCTCTGTGTTGGATTGGGCGCGCAAGGTTTCCCACGAGCACGGTTTCGCCGACGTGACGGTGGGTTGCGAACCGACCGGGCATCGCTGGAGGGTGCTAGATCAGCTCGCTGCGCAACGGGATATGACACTGGTGTGCGTGCAGCCACTGTTGACCGGGCGAGCCCGTGAAGCAGAGGACTATACGAGGGACAAGACCGATGACAAGGATGCGGTGCTGATCGCGCGGCTGGTGGCTCAGTTGCGGTGCTATGCGCCCGAGCGTGCCGATGAGACCTGGGCGCGATTGCGGCACCTCGGAGCACGCCGAGAGCGTCTGATCAGTGAGGCAACGGCGTGCGTGCAGCAGCTGCGGGATCTGCTGGAGTGCGCCTGGCCGGCGGTGCTGGCCACGGCGGTGCGCCAGTTTGATTCGGTCACCTGGTGTGCTGCTCTGGCGGTGGTGCTGCAGCGCTGCAACGGCCGTCCTGAGCGGTTGAAACAGCTAGGCCCAGCTCGGTTCGAGGCCGCAGTGCGTCGGGAACTGCCGTGCTGGGGTGGCAAGCAGCCCCGGCGACAGATCATCGCCGCAGTCTTTGGCGCCCTGACCGATCCGGCTGGTGTGAGCACGCAGCGGCGCGGTGCCCTGGAACGCGCCGGTTGGGTGCTCGAGGACTGGCGCGCCGCCAAGGTCCGTCGCATGCAGGTGCAGACCTGCATGGTGGAGATCCTCGACGAGCTTGAGCTCACTGAGCTGGCCGACAGCATCCCCGGGGTCAGCACGATCGGGGTGGCGGCGATTTTGGCCGAGACCGGTGACCCCACCCGTTTCGATAGCCCTCGTGCACTGGTCAAGCATGCCGGGCTTTGTCCACGCGAGAACAACAGTGGCACCAGCACGGGCCGCTCACGGATCTCCGGGCGTGGCCGGCCTCTGCTGCGGCTGGCCGCCTGGCGTGCAGTATGGGGCGCTCAACGCCACAATCCGGTGATGGCAAGCCGCTACCGGCACCTGACCACCCGAGAGACCAACCCGCTCTCAGATGGCCAGGCCAAGGCAGCGCTGGCCGCCGCCCTCCTGCGCTGGATCCACGTCATCACCACCGAACGTGTGGCGTGGAACGCCGCGCAAGCCGGTGCCCTCACCTTGCCCGCAGCAGCATAACCAACGCTCTACCCCACATGAAATAGGTTGGGGCCAAGCTCCATTCGGCGTAGAGGGACAAGACCTCGAGCGACACCCTGAGCAGGCCCCGCCCGTCCTCACCGAACTCGATTGAACGACGTCGGGAACAAACCCGTTTGACGCACTACGTAGAGACGAGGACAGGGCAGGCCGCCCCAACCGCTTGACAAACCGCACTTACGAAGGTGTCGCCCACGAGGATCATTCGGTAGTGCGCCCAGCAGCCCCAGCAACTACCTGATGGACCTCGTCAGCCGTCACCGGATGTCCGAAGCTCAACGCGGGAATGTCCCAGTCCTCAGACCAGCGACGAGCCCGCAAGGCGGCGAGGTGGAAGGCTTCGCGGAAGTACTCGGACTCGGGTCGTCCGTCCCGCGCGGCCGCTTCTTTGATCACCGCCAGGTCGTCCTCGTCGACCATCACCGTCGTCTTCTTCAGAGCCATATGGTTATGGTACCTGCACCATAACTCAGCGGTTGCCCGCCTTCACCAGCGGTGACGGGAACCGCGGCGGCACCCGCACCCCGTCCAGCCACGCGGTGAGCTCCTGCGCCCGGCGCGTCAACACGTCGCGGGCCTGGCGGCCCGGGTCTTCGAGCAGCTGCAGCTGCACCTCGGCGGCCGCGTTCTGATACCAGCCGCCGACGATCCGGCCGTTCCACCACACCGTGGGCCCGGCGTTGCCGGTGTTGTCGAAGAGTTGGCCGCGGTGCTCGCCGAGATACCAGTCGCGCTGATACCAGCCCATGGTGGTGACGTCGAGGCCCGGTAGCAGCGCACCCCACGGCTCGGGCTCGGGCTCGGGGTCTAGGTCGTCGGCCAGCGCATAGCCGGGCGTGCCGTGCAGGTCGACGTCGACGGCGCCGATCTCGCTCAACGCCTTGCGGACCACCGTCTTGGTGGTGCCGAACCACCACTTGATGTCCTCAGCGGTGGCCGGGCCGAACGCCCGCAGCCAGGTTCGGATCAGCTGGGTCTGCGCCGGTTCGGCCGCCATCGCGGCGGATTTGCCGAGCCAGCTGGTCGTCGTAGTCCATTGCGGCCGCGACGAGGTCCAGCCGCCCTCGTTCGGACCCCGCACGATGTGGCCCTGCGCGCCCAGCACGGTCAACGCGCGTGGCGCCAGAGGGGTCTGGCCGCCGTAGGACTTCCCGGGAGCGGGATTGTAGGTGCCGGCCAGTTCGGGCAGGGCCGCGCGCAGCGCACTACTGCTGGCCGGGCCGTTCTCCTCGAGATGGGCCAGCACCGCGGCGCTGGCTTGGGTCAGCCATCTTTCGCCGTCGTCGGCCACGCCCGCTTTGGCCACATCGGCGATCAGCTTGCGCCGTTCGGTGTCGGCCACCCGGTCGCTGGCCGCGGCCTGGACGGCGGGCAGGTCGGCGGGATCGAACACCCACAGTGTGCGGCGCATCGCCAGATGCTTGACCAACGAACGCTTTTCATACAGGGCGTCGTTGAGGTCGGCCACAGCGAACTCCGGGCGCCGCGCCCACAGTGACAGGTACGGCGTCGCGGGGTCGGTGGCGTGCAGCCCGACCAATGTTGCCGCGATCCGGGGTATCGGCTCGGCAGCGGTGTCGGGGGCAAGAAAGTGTCTGCGCGCCAAACGGTGTCGCCGTTCGGCGATGGTGAAGGTGCGCACCGGTCAGTGTTTACCCTGCATCGACTTGCGGATCTGCTCCAGCCGGTCGGCGGCCGCGCGCTGGCGGTCCTCGAACTGCTGCTCGACGCCGCGGCCTTCGGGTGTCTCCGAATCCAGTTCGTGGGCGCCGATCGAGGTCTCGAAGCGGCGCTCGATCTTCTCGCGCACCGAGTCGAACGTCGGCACGCCGGTGGGGTCGTATCCGCTGTCGGCCGGCGGGTCGCTTGGCTCGTCACCCATGGTCGCCACGTTACCGCCGGCGATCGAAGTAGCGGACCATCAATGCCCAGTAGCCCATGGTGAGCGCCATCGCTGCCGCCGTCGCGATCATTGCCGGCCCGAGTCGGCGCAGCCGGGCGTAGAGCAGTGCCGTCCCGGTCGCCGCGCTGCCGGCCAGATTCACCAGCAGGGCTGCGTCTCGAGGCCGGGTGATGACCCACTGTTCCTCGCCGAGCATCGCGCGCGTCGACCAAGCTGACTGGTTGGCCGGCGCAGGAAAGATCACCGGGTTCAGCGCGAACCACACCGACAACCATGCGGCATCCCGCCATGACCGTCGCCACATCGGGACCAAGATCAGCGGTGTCGTTGCCCAGCGGGTCCAGGCGCTCCAGGGGTTGGCGTGCCGGGCGAAAACCGCGCGGCGGATGCGGGCGATGGTCGGCATCGCGCGGATCACCTGCCCTTCGGATGGACGTGCGAGGGATGGACGTGCGAGGTTGCCGGCCCGGCGGCATCTTGGGAGGCCCCCGGGAACGGAACCGGTTGCACCCCCGGGGTGCTCAGCCGGCCGGCCAGCCACGGCAGCGCGTGGGTGAACACCCTCCCGGCGAACGGCCAGTCATGCTGGCCCGGTTCGGTGATCACGGCGCAGTCGATGCCGTTGGCCTGGCCCAGCGTGCACAGCGACTTCGCGGCGGCCAGCTGACCGCCGGTGTCGGACTTCGTAGCGCTGCCGTTCACCGCGAACCACCCCGCAATCCCGGAATATCGGCCGTGCTTGGCGATCACCGTCGACGGGTCGAACGCTGCCCAGCCGTCGACGCTGCCGCCGAACAGCCGGCTGATGGTCTGGGAGCGGGTTCCCGTGTTGGGACTCAGGTCGCCGGCGATGTCGACAAAGGCGCTGAACTTGTCGGGGTGCATCGTGGTCAGGTCGACCGCGCAGGTGCCGCCCATGGACCAGCCGACCACACCCCAGTGCGACGGTTCGGCGCTGACCCCGAACTGCGAGATCACATATGGCACCACGTCTTCGGTTAGATGGTCGGCGGCGTTACCGCGTGGGCCGTTGACGCATTCGGTGTCATTGTTGAAGGAGCCGCCCGAGTCGACGAACACCAGCACCGGTGCGTTGCCGTGGTGCGCGGCCGCGAAGTCGTCGACGGCCTTGATCGCGCCCCCGGAGCGCAGCCAGTCGGCGGGAGTGTTGAACTCGCCGCCGATCATCATCACGGCCGGCAGCGCCGGAGGCGGACTTTGGGCGAACCACGCCGGAGGCAGGTACACCAGTTCACCGCGATGCTTGAAATGCGAGGCGTCGGCGGGAATCGCCACTTTCAGCACGTGACCGCGCGCGGGCAGGGTGCCCGAGCCGGCTATCGCTTGTACCGCGGCCAGGTCGCTCTGGTCGGGCAGTGGTCCAGACGTCAGGTTGCCCCACGCGCTCTGCACGGTCGGGAAGTAACCGACCCAGGCGTTGAGCGTCAGTCCCGCGCTGATCAGACACAGCGGCACCGCCAACAGGGCGATGCCGCGGCGCCACCAGGCCGCACCTTGCCAGCCCAGCACCAGCAGCGCCGCGGCGGCGCCGGTCAGGGTGATCCACAACCACAGGGTCAGCGGGGGCGGCTGACCGGACAGGCCGTCGTCGGTGACGAACCAGTACGCGTACCCCGCGGCCGCGAGCCCCAAGCCGGCGATCAGCGGCAGCCGCCACAGCCAGCGGCGCGACCGCCAACCCACGGCCAGGACCAGCGACAACACCGCCGCCGCCTGCACCGTGACCGGGATCCAGCCATGCATCAGCGAGGTGTGTTCGCCACTGGCCAGGATCACCCCTCCATGATGGACCGGAATGCCTCTCAACGGGGCTTGGCCAGCGGAAACGGCAGGGTGTCCCGGATGCTGTGGCCGGTGATGAGCATGACGATCCGGTCCACGCCCATGCCCAGCCCGCCGGTCGGGGGCATCGCGTACTCCATGGCCTGCAGGAAGTCTTCGTCGAGTTCCATGGCTTCGGGGTCGCCGCCGGCGGCCAGCAGCGACTGTTGGTGCAGCCGGCGGCGCTGCTCCACCGGATCGGTGAGTTCGCTGTAGGCGGTGCCCAGCTCGACGCCCCACGCCACCAGGTCCCACCGCTCGGCCACTCCCGGCTTGCTGCGGTGCGGTCGGGTCAGCGGCGAGACCGAGGTGGGGAAGTCGGTGTAGAACGTGGGTTGCTCGGTGCGGGCCTCGACCAGGTGCTCGTAGAGTTCGAGCACCACCGCCCCGGCATCCCACTGCCGCAGGTAGTGGACACCGGCGCGGTCGCACAACCGGCGCAGGGTGGCCAGATCGGTGCCGGCGTCGATCTGCTCGCCGAGCGCGTCGGACACCGCGTCGTGCACGCTGCGCACCGGCCACTGCCCGGAGATGTCGACCGCCTCGAGCTTGTCGCCGGCCCCCAGTCGCATCACCACCGGAGCACCGTTGGCCGCCACCGCGGCGTTCTGGATCAGCTCGCGCGCCCCGTCGATCCAAGCCAGGTAGTCGCCGTGGGCCTGGTAGGCCTCCAACAGGGTGAACTCCGGGTTGTGGCTGTAATCGACGCCCTCATTGCGAAATGCTCGGCCCAGCTCGAACACCCGCTCCACCCCGCCCACGCACAGCCGCTTGAGGTAGAGCTCCGGGGCGATCCGCAGATACAGGTCCAGGCCGTAGGCGTTGATGTGGGTAATGAACGGGCGTGCGTTCGCCCCGCCGTGCAGCTGCTGCAGGATCGGAGTCTCGACCTCCAGGAATCCCTTGGCGTACAAGGTGTCCCGGATGGAACGCAGCACATTGCTGCGGGCTGCGATCAGCTCGCGGGCTTCGGTGTTGATCGCCAGGTCCACATAGCGAGTCCGTAACCGAGCCTCCGGGTCGGTCAGGCCTTTCCACTTGTCGGGCAGCGGGCGCAGGCATTTGCCGACCAGCCGCCAGTGCTCCACCAGCAGCGACGGTGTTCCGTTGCGGCTGTGGCCCATTCGGCCGGTCGCCTCGACCAGGTCGCCGAGATCGACGCCCGCACTGAAGTCCGCGGCGCGCGCCTCCCCGTCGGCCTGCGCGAGTACCGAGTTGTCCAGCAGCAACTGCACCTCGCCGGACCAGTCGCGCAGTTGGGCGAAGAGCACGCCGCCGTAGTCGCGCATCCGCAGCACCCGCCCGGCCACCGACACGGTCTCCGTAGCGTCGCTGGCCAGGGCTTGGGCCACACTGTGGCTGGGCGGGGCGCCCACCGGGTAGGCGTCGACGCCGCTGTCCTGCAAGGACTTCAGCTTGGCCATCCGGACTCGGACCTGTTCGGGCAGCCGGGGGAGCGTCTCGGGGGGCTCGGCGAAGGCGTCGGCGGCAGCGCCGTCGACGTCGTCGGGTGCGGTCCCGTCGTTGTGCAGCCGCCCGGAGGCGGCCACGGTCGCCGGCACGGCCGAGTGGTGTCCGGTGTGCTGCTCGTTGCGCCGTGAGAAGGGCAGCACCAGAAAGCCTTCGGCGATCACCGAGGCCACCCCGACTCGGGGGATCAGCCGGGCATCCTCGTAGCAGGCGTAGCGCGGCACCCACTCCGGCCGATACTTCATGTTCGACCGGTACAGCGTCTCCAGCTGCCACCAGCGGGAGAAGAACATCAGCAGCCGGCGCCACAGTCGCAGCACCGGACCGGCGCCCAGCTGCGCGCCCTGTTCGAAGGCGGCCCGGAACATGGCGAAGTTCAACGAGATCCGGCTGACGCCGATGGTGGCGGCCTGCAGTGCCAGTTCGCTGACCATCAGTTCGATGGTGCCGTTGGGCGATTGCGGGGAGCGGCGCATCAGATCCAGCGACACCCCGTTGTGCCCCCACGGCACCAGCGACAGCATCGCCACGACCTCACCGGTGCGCGGATCGCCGCGTACCGCCTCGACCAGCAGACAGTCGGAGTCGGCCGGATCGCCGAGGCGGCCCAGCGCCATGGAGAACCCGCGCTCGGATTCGGTGTCGCGCCAGGCATCCGCGTGTTCGATGACGCGGGCCATCTCGTCGGCGCCGATCTCGCCGTGCCGGCGCATCCGCACCGTCAGGCCCGAGCGGCGGGCGCGGGTCACCGCCTGGCGCACCCCGCGCATATCCGGTCCGGACAGTTTGAACTCCGAGGGGCGCAAGATCGCCTCGTCGCCCAGTTCCAGGGCGCTCAAGCCAGCGTCGCGGAAGGCCTGTGCACCGGCGAAGCTGGCCCCCATCACGCCGGGTGCCCAGCCGTAGTCCTTGCAGACCCGCAGCCAGGTATGGATGGCCTGCGGCCACGCTCTGGGGTCGCCCACCGGATCGCCGCTGGCCAGACAGACCCCCACCTCGACCCGGTAGGTGATGGCGGCGCGCCCGTTGGGGGCGAACACCACCGACTTGTCGCGGCGGGTGGCGAAGTAGCCCAGCGAGTCGTTCTGGCCGTACTGCTCGAGCAGCCCGCGGATCGCCGACTCGTCCTGGCCGGTGAGGGCGTTGTCGGAGCGCTGGGACAGGAATAGCACGATGGCCGCGATGATCAGGGCCAGCGCGCCCAGCAACCCGCAGAGCGCGCGCAGTCCGAGCTCCGGCTTGCCGGGGAAGAAGTCCGGCTCCAACAGCCCGAAGCCGACCACCCGGTTCACCACATAGGGCAGCCGCAGCGGGCGGGTCACCGTCCCGGGGAACAGCTCGATAAGGCCCCAGCACAGCAGGATCGCGACGGTCCAGCCGGCGATCAGCGTCGCGGCCGATTTGAGCAGGGCGCCGCGGCGCACCTTGGCCCAGAACTCGCTGCGGGCCAGCACCAGCACCACGATCGCGCCGACGTGCAGTACCAGGCCCACGACGCCGCTGATGACTTGGAACCGGTCGGAGGTGTCCGACACCAGCCGGCTGGCGTTCCAGCCGCCGGCGACCACCAGGTTGGCGATCAGCAACCACCAGGCGATGCGCTTGCGCGCGCTGAGCGCGGCGGCCAGCAGGGCCAGCACGAACGCCCAGGCCAGGCTGGTGTCGGGGAAATTGAACAGGTATTTGTCGATGAACTCCCGAGGCACCCGGATCGCCCACCGGATCACCGGTGACATGCTCGCCGCCAGCAACAATGTGGCGGCGATACCGACGGCCCAGGCGGCCGCAGCGGGCACCCAGTAGAACCGAGTCGTCGCGCGGCCGCGCGAGCGCGACACAGGCGGCACAGTCAACGTCATAGCCCGCGAGAATAAGCAGGAAACCCGCGAAAAGGACGAAAAGGACGTGAGGAATCGCCGGTGGGATGATCGCCAGGCGGAAGCAGTGCGCAGCAGCTGCTAGACTCCCTAACGCGACCGTCCCGGCGTACGCCAGGACAGCAAGTGGAGTTCCCTCCCACCTCTAGCCGAGGAGCAATCCTTGCGGCTCAGTGGTCCGGTCGCAGGCGGTGTAAACCGTCTGCTCTGTGCGATGCGCAGGCGGCTTGATGCTCTTCAGGCCGTGATCGGTCGGTATGGGCCCTGCTTCGTGCAGGGCTTTTTTGCTGGTGGGTGGGGTCAGCGCCGCTGCGTCCGGACGAGCACTGCGGCGGCCGCGACCGAAGACTACCCAAGGAGGTCCCATCAGCACTGAGATCCGCGTCAACGAGCGCATTCGTGTACCTGAGGTTCGTTTGATCGGCCCGGGCGGGGAACAGGTAGGCATTGTGCGCATCGAAGATGCGCTTCGCGTCGCCGCGGATGCCGATCTTGATCTTGTCGAAGTCGCACCGACCGCCAAACCGCCGGTCTGCAAGATCATGGACTACGGCAAGTACAAGTACGAGGCGGCTCAGAAGGAGCGCGAGTCTCGCAAGAACCAGCAGCAGACCGTCGTCAAGGAACAGAAGCTGCGTCCCAAGATCGACGACCACGACTATGCGACGAAGAAGGGCCACGTGGTCCGCTTCCTCGAAGCCGGGGCCAAGGTCAAGGTGACGATCATGTTCCGCGGCCGTGAGCAGTCCCGGCCCGAGCTCGGCTACCGCCTGCTGCAGCGGCTGGGCGCCGACGTTGCCGAGTACGGCTTCGTCGAGACCTCCGCCAAGCAAGACGGACGCAACATGACGATGGTGCTGGCACCGCACCGCGGCGCGAAAACCCGTGCCAAGGCTGCAGAGGACGCCGGTGGCGGCGCGGTTCACCCCGCACCCGCACCCGCTACCCCCGGCCGAGCCACAGCCCGAGAACTGAAAACCCGACACCAGAACTGAGGAAACATGCCTAAGGCGAAAACCCACAGCGGCGCTTCGAAGCGGTTCCGTCGCACCGGAACCGGCAAGATCGTCCGGCAGAAGGCCAACGCCCGCCACCTGCTCGAGCACAAGCCGAGCACCCGCACCCGTCGGCTGGCCGGCCGCACCGAGGTGGCTGCCAACGACACCAAGCGCGTCAACGCGATGCTGAACGGCTGATTGCCGCTTTCTGGTACCGCAATTCCCCTTACGTCCAACGAGAGTAGGAACATCCCATGGCACGCGTGAAGCGCGCAGTCAACGCGCAGAAGAAGCGCCGTACAGTCCTGAAGGCTTCGAAGGGTTACCGTGGCCAGCGGTCGCGGCTGTACCGCAAGGCCAAAGAGCAGCAGCTGCACTCAATGACCTACGCCTACCGGGACCGTCGCGCACGCAAGGGCGACTTCCGCAAGCTGTGGATCACGCGGATCAACGCGGCGGCTCGCGCCAACGACATCACTTATAACCGGTTGATCCAGGGCCTCAAGGCCGCCGGTGTCGAGGTGGACCGCAAGAACCTCGCCGAGATCGCCGTCAGCGACCCGGCTGCGTTCACCGCGCTGGTCGAGGTCGCTCGGGCCGCGCTGCCTGAGGACGTCAACGCGCCGTCCGGCGAGGCTGCCTGACCCGAACCGAGCCGATGCTGACCGAACGTTCGGCCCGGGTGGTCGCGGCGGTCAAGCTGCATCGGCACGTGGCCAGGAAGCGCGAACAGCGCTTCCTGGCCGAGGGGCGGAATCTGATCGAGGCCGCGATCACTCGCGGCTTGGTCCTCGAGATCTTCGCCACCGAGTCGGCGGCGCAGCGGCACCACGATCTGCTGACTGACGCGCAGGTACCGGTCCAACTGGTCACCGACCGCGCGGCTAAAGCGTTGTCGGACACCGTTACCCCGGCCGGATTGGTTGCGGTGTGCGCGCATACCGAAGCGGATCTGCAGATACTACTGGCCGACGCCCCGCGACTGGTGGCGGTGGCCGTGGGCATCGGCGAGCCCGGTAACGCCGGCACCCTGATCCGCATCGCCGACGCCACCGGCGCCGACTTGGTGGTGCTGACCGGCAACAGCGTCGATCCCTATAACGGCAAATGCCTGCGCTCGTCCGCGGGCAGCATCTTCAACATCCCGGTCGTGGTGGCGGCCGACACCGATGCCGTGCTCACCACATTGCGGGAGGCGGGGCTGCAGGTGCTGGCGACGGCTCTTGATGGCGAACTGAGTCTCGACGACGCCGACTCGGTGCTGACCGCGCCCACGGCGTGGCTGTTCGGTCCGGAGGCCCAGGGATTGCCGGCCGAGGCCGCAGCCGCCGCCGACCACCGGGTGCACATCCCGATGGCAGGCGGCGCTGAGAGCCTCAATGTTGCTGCCGCAGCAGCGATCTGCCTCTACCAGAGCGCGCGAGCCCAGCGCCGGGCTTAGGCGGCCTTGGGCTTGCGGCGCGGCGGCCGCGGGGTCAGACCGCTGCCGGCGGCCAGTGAGAAGGTGCTGTGCATCAGCGCACCGGCGCGCTCGACCAACTTCATGCCCCGGCTGACCGGCGGGACGTAGTGCATCCCGCTGCGGCGCCGGTCTTTTGGCGGTCCGCTGAACCAGGGGGCCTCGATCGGCGCTGTGTCGCTGGGGATTTTGCCCTGCTCGCGCCGGTACCCGGCCAACGCGCGCGGGTGCAGCCGAATCTCGTCGGGTACGAAGCTGAATGCCACGTGGCTGATCTTGCCCAGCAGCCGTAGCAGCACCTCGTCACCTTCTGACCAGCGCAGACCGGCCTTTTCCCGCACCGCCGGCTCGAACAATCCGGCCGCCACCCAGCGTTGGGCGGCCAGGGCCGGCTTGAACATCTGGTGCCACACCGCGTCGGGCATGGGCACGAACCACGGCTTCGGGATGCGGATGTTCAAGATGTCCATGGCAGCCGGTGTCAGCTCCAGCTCGTCCTCGCAAACCCGGTCCCAGTACTCGCAGAACTCTTCCCAGGACTTCGGCACCGGGCGCATGCTCATGCCGTACATCTGGTACCACCGCACGTGCTCGTCGAAGAGCTGGTGCTTCTCGGCCAGGGTGAGCCCGCCGTCGAAGTACTCAGCGAGTTTGATGATCAGCATGAAGAACGTGGCGTGCGCCCAATAGAAGGTGTCGGGGTCCAGCGCGTGATAGCGCCGGCCCTTCTCGTCCACGCCTTTGATGTCGCGGTGGTAGTCGCGGATCGAGGCGCCGGTGTGCTGGGCTCGGACGCCGTCATAGACCACGCCCATGATCGGGTACACCGAGCGCGTGACGCGTTGCATCGGCTCGCTCAAGATGCTGGAGTGCTCCGTCACGCCCGCGCCCAGGCCGGGGTACATGTTCTCGATGGCGCCGATCCACACGCCCATGATGCCGGTGCGCAGGTCGCCGAAGTACTTCCAGGTCAACGAGTCGGCGTTCAACGGCTCCACCGCGGGAGCGGGTTTGGGAGCGGTTTTGGCAACGCTCGGGGCACTTTCTTCGGCGGGCGCAGGCGCCTGCTCAACGGCCGCGGTCGGCGTAACTGTCATCACGTCTCCTGTCTTGGAACCTGAAACAACGATAATTGTGACAACGATCGTTGTCTACATTCGCTGTGGCGCGTCGCGCCGAAATCGCCGAGCGTGTCGTGCACCACTGTCGGGGTCGTTGCCGGTGTCGACGAGCGCCACCTACCCTGAATCTCATGGACCTCGAGCCGGCCCCTCGGCAGGCTGATGGGCTCGGGGAGGCGGTGGAGATGCCCGACCAGCCCAGCCCCGACCACCGCCCATCGTTCTCCCTGGACGAGGCCGCGGCCTGGCTGAACCGCACCACCAACGACGTCCGGATCGTCGACCTGGTCCGGCGGGTGCGACGGGTGCTGCCCGGGGATCCAGAGTTCGGTGATCCGTTGTCCACCGCCGGTGATGGGGGACCGCAGGCCGCCGCGCGGGCCGCCGATCGCCTAATGGGAGATCGCTCGGCGGCCTCCCGCGAAGTCAGCCTGGGTGCCCTACAGGTGTGGCAGGCCCTGACCCAACGGATGTCGCGGGTGCCCGGCAACGCCGAGGCGACGCTGGTCTTCACCGACCTGGTCGGCTTCTCCACGTGGTCCCTGCAGTCCGGCGACGACGCCACCCTGACCCTGCTGCGGCGGGTGTCGCGGGCGATCGAGCCGCCGTTGCTGGACGCCGGTGGCCGCATCGTCAAACGGATGGGCGACGGGCTGATGGCCGTGTTCCGCGACCCGCTGGTCGCCGTTGCCGCGGTCCTAGCGGCGCAAGAGGCCATCCGCCACGTCGAGGTCAACGGGCACACGCCGCGGATGCGGGTCGGCATCCACACCGGCCGGCCGCAGCGGCTGGCCGACGACTGGCTCGGCGTGGACGTCAACATTGCCGCCCGGGTCATGGAGCGCGCCGCCAAGGGCGGGATCGTGGTTTCTGGGCCGACATTGGAACGTATCGATCCGGCCGCCCTCAATGAGCTGGGTGTGGTAGCCAAGCGGGCGCGCCGTCAGGTGCTTGCGGCCAAGACCAGCGGTGTCCCGGCAGATCTGACGATGTACCGCCTCAAGGTAGTTCGCCAGAGCCCTTCGGACGCAGACTGATTGCAGGTCCTTAACTTCCTTGTGGCCGGTCAGGTCGCCTCGCACGAGTGGATGAACCCCGTTCCTTGGAATACCCTGCGGTGAGCAACGTAACTATTTGACCGGTTTACACAGGTCGCCTTAACGCAGAAGCGGGGAATCATGTCAGGTCGGCAGCAGCGTCGGAACAACCACCGAAAGACGAATCGGTTGGTGGGTGCCGGTGGCACGGCGGCGGCGTTCCTGACCTTCGGCATGGCCCCGCTGGCAGCCGCTCCCACGGCGCACGCCGACTGGGATTTCGACTGGCTGGACAACCTGTTCACCCCCGTCTCAGACTCGGGCACCGGCTGGGACAACAACGCCTGGGACATCAGTTCGTGGTTCAACTCGTCGGCTGAACCGGGTAGCGCCGCCGACACCAGTGTGTTCGACGTATCGATGCTGTTCAACACGCTGATCTATCAGCCGCTGCACTCGTCCGTGGAGTCGTTTATCGACAACTCGGCCAACGCCTGGATCATCAACATGGTCAACAGCTGGGCGCCCGAGGGCCAGATCTACATCGGCGACGGTGCTGCCGGAACAGCTGAGCACCCTGACGGTGGCAACGGCGGGCTGTGGTTCGGTGACGGCGGCGCCGGTTACTCCGTGGGCGCTGACAAGGACGCGGCCGCGACCATCGGCGGCGGCGCCGGCGGCAACGCCGGCTGGTTCGGCAACGGCGGCGCCGGTGGTGCGGGCGCGGTGGGCGGTGACGGCGGCGCGGGCGGCCGCGGCGGCGCGTTCATGGGCATCGGCGGCGCGGGTGGCGCGGGCGGGGATGGTGGCAACGG
>NZ_LT546166.1:2896998-3246793 GCF_900078685.2 Mycolicibacter icosiumassiliensis
CGGCCGGCCCCACCGTTTCCGCCGGTGCCGCCGACCCCGCCGTTGGTTTTCCCGAGGCCGTTGCCACCGACACCACCGGTGACGGTGGCAAGGGCGGCAACGGTGGTGACGGTGGCAACGGCCTCGGGAAAACCAACGGTGGGGTCGGCGGCACCGGCGGCACCGGCGGCAAGTCGGGCAGCGTGGCGGGCACAGCCGGCGCGACGCCGACCACACCCACCAACACGACCGGTGGCGACGGCACCGCCGGCGGCGCTGGAGCCGTGCACAAGGCGCCCAGCAGCTAACCCAACGGCCGAAAGCCCCGCACACACCACGTGCGGGGCTTTCGTCGTCATGTCGATAAGATCGACGCTTGCGTCTCAGCCAAAATCACAGCCAGTAGGGGGAGTTTCCTCGCGTGGGCGAACAACCAGTCGACCCGACCGTCGTCTCCGACGTGACCCTGACCACGGCGCTGCAGGCGGCGCAGACCGCATTTGCCGCGGCCGCCGACCTAGATGCGTTGGCCCACGCCAAAACCGAGCACCTGGGCGACAAGGCGCCGCTGGCGCTGGCACGCCAGGCGCTGGCCAAGCTGGACAAGGCCGACCGCGCCGACGCCGGCAAGCGCGTCAACGCGGTCCGCACTGACGCCCAGCGCGCCTATGACCAGCGCTTGGCGGCCCTGCGCGCCGAGCGTGACGCCGCCGTGCTGGCCGCCGAAAGCATCGACGTCACGCTGCCCTCGGCCCGCAGGCTCGTCGGCGCCCGCCACCCCATCACCATGCTGGCCGAACACGTCGCCGACACCTTCGTCGCGATGGGCTGGGAACTGGCCGAAGGCCCCGAGGTGGAAGCCGAACACTTCAATTTCGACGCGCTGAACTTCCCGGTCGACCACCCCGCGCGCAGCGACCAGGACACCTTCCAGATCGCCCCGCCCGGATCGCGCCAACTGCTGCGCACCCACACCTCCCCGGTGCAGATCCGCGCCCTGCTGGCCCGCGAACTGCCGGTCTACGTCGTCTCGATCGGGCGCACCTTCCGCACCGACGAGCTCGACGCCACCCACACCCCGGTGTTCCACCAGGTCGAGGGGCTGGCGGTCGACCGCGGACTGACCATGGCGCACCTGCGCGGCACCCTGGATGCCTTCGCCCAATCGGAGTTCGGCCCGGCCGCCAGGACCCGCATCCGGCCGCACTTCTTCCCGTTCACCGAGCCATCGGCCGAGGTCGACATCTGGTTCGAGGGCAAGAAGGGCGGACCCGGCTGGGTGGAATGGGGCGGTTGCGGAATGGTGCACCCCAACGTGCTGCGCGCGGTGGGCGTCGACCCGGCCGAATACTCCGGCTTCGCCTTCGGCATGGGATTGGAGCGAACCCTGCAGTTCCGCAACGGAATCCCCGATATGCGTGACATGGTCGAGGGCGATATCCGGTTCTCCCTGCCGTTCGGGGTGGGTGCCTGATGCGCATTCCCTACAGCTGGTTGCGAGAGACCCTGATCGCCGGCACGCCGGGTTTCGACATCTCTGCCGGCGAGCTCGAGCAGGCGCTGCTGCGGATCGGCCACGAGGTCGAAGCCGTGCACACCCTGGGGCCGGTTACCGGGCCGTTCAAGATCGGCCGGGTCGTCGAGATCGAGGAGCTCACCGAGTTCAAGAAGCCGATCCGGGCCTGCCGCGTCGACGTCGGCGAAGCCGAGCCGCGTGACATCGTCTGTGGCGCCAGCAATTTCGCCGTCGGTGATCTGGTGGCGGTGGCACTGCCGGGAGCGGTGCTGCCCGGTGACTTCGCTATCGCCACCCGCAAGACCTACGGCCGCACCTCCGACGGCATGATCTGCTCAGCATCCGAAATACGGTTGAGCACCGACCATTCGGGCATCTTGGTGCTGCCGGCGGGCACGGCCGAGCCGGGCGCGGACGCCGCCGCAGTGCTGGGCCTCGACGACGTGGTCTACGAGCTGGCCATCACCCCCGACCGCGGTTACTGCATGTCGGTGCGAGGGCTGGCTCGCGACATCGCCTGCGCCCTGGACCTGGATTTTGCCGACCCAGCTGTGGTGCCGGCGTTGCCCGCCGAGGGCGAGGCCTGGCCACTGAGCGTGCAGCCGGGCACCGGGGTGCGCCGTTTCGCGCTGCGCAGCGTCACCGGCATCGACCCGGCGGCGGTCTCGCCGTGGTGGCTGCAACGCCGACTGGCGCTGTGCGGCATCCGCTCGATCTCCCCGGCCGTCGACGCCACCAACTACGTCATGGTCGAACTCGGCCACCCGATGCACGCCCACGACCGGGCCCGCATCACCGGCGGATTCGACGTCCGCTTCGCCGCGGCCGGCGAGACCGTCACCACGCTGGACGACATCGAACGCAAACTGGAGCCGGTCGACGTGCTCATCGTCGACGACGTCGCCACCGCGGCCATTGGCGGCGTGATGGGCTCGGGTAGCACCGAAATGCGCGACGACTCAACCGATGTGCTGCTGGAGGCCGCGATCTGGGACCCCGCGGCGGTGTCGCGGACCGCACGGCGACTGCACCTGCCCAGCGAGGCGGCCCGGCGCTACGAACGCTCCGTGGACCCGGCCATCTCGGTGGCCGTGCTGGACCGCTGCGCGACATTGCTGGCCGAGATCGCCGGGGGAGTCATCGGGGCGGGCCTGACCGACTGGCGCGGTGATCCGCCGATGCAGGACTGGAGCCAGGCGCCCGTCGAGATCGCTGCCGACCTGCCGGACCGCATCGCGGGGGTGAGCTACCGCGAGGGCACCACCGTTCGGCGGCTGACCCAGATCGGCTGCGACGTGTCCGTTGACGGTTCCCGTTTGACCGTCACCCCGCCGAGCTGGCGGCCCGACCTGCGCCAGCCCGCCGACCTGGTCGAAGAGGTGCTGCGNGCTACCGCGAGGGCACCACCGTTCGGCGGCTGACCCAGATCGGCTGCGACGTGTCCGTTGACGGTTCCCGTTTGACCGTCACCCCGCCGAGCTGGCGGCCCGACCTGCGCCAGCCCGCCGACCTGGTCGAAGAGGTGCTGCGGCTGGAAGGACTGGAGTCCATCCCCTCGGTGCTGCCGACCGCACCGGCCGGACGCGGCCTGACCGCCACCCAGCGCCGGCGCCGCGCGATTGGCAAGTCCTTGGCCCTAGCCGGCTACATCGAGGTACTCACCACGCCGTTCTTGCCCGCCGGGGTGTTCGACACCTGGGGTCTGGCCGACGACGACCCGCGCCGCAACACCGTGTCGGTGCTCAACCCGCTGGAGTCCGACCGGCCACAACTGGCCAGCACCCTGCTGCCCGGTCTGTTGGAAGCCTTGGGCCGCAATGTGTCCCGCGGAATGAGTGACGTCGCGCTGTTCACCATCGCCCAGGTGGTGCAGTCGGCGGGGCCGGGCCAGTTCCCGGCCGTCACGCCGGCCCGACGCCCGACCGCCGACGAGATCGCCGGAATCGACGCCGCCCTGCCACGCCAGCCACAACACATCGCGGTGGCGCTGACCGGCCTGGCCGAGCCCCGCGGTCCGTGGGGGCCGGGCCGGCCCGTCGAAGCCGCCGACGCCATCGAGGCGGCCCGGATCATCGCGCGCGCCAGCGGTGTCGAGGTCACCCTGCGCTCCGGGGCGTATCTGCCGTGGCATCCGGGCCGCTGCGCCGAGGTGCTGGTGGGCGAGACCGTGATCGGCCACGCCGGGCAATTACACCCGGCCGTCATCGAGCGTGCCGGGCTGCCCAAGGGCACCTGCGCCGTCGAACTCGACCTGGACGCCATCCCGGTCACGTCAGCGCTGCCCGCGCCCCGGGTGTCGCCGTTCCCGGCGGTCTTCCAGGATCTGGCCCTGGTGGTCGATGAGAAGGTGACCGTCCAATCGGTGGCCGACGCGGTGCGCGAGGGCGCCGGTGAGCTGCTGGAGGACATCGCGCTGTTCGACGTCTACACCGGCCCGCAGGTCGGTGAGGGCCGCAAGTCGCTGGCGTTCGCGCTGCGCTTCCGGGCCGCCGATCGCACGCTGACCGAAGACGAGGCCAGCGCCGCCCGCGACGCCGCGGTGCGCTGCGCCGCCGAGCGACTAGGCGCCGTGCTGCGCGGGTAACTCCGCGCGAGCTGGCGGCACCACCCACCTGCGCGAGCGTGCGCGTTTGCACGCGACTACGCCGGCCCTTCGTACAACGCCGCACGTTCGCGGGCTATCGCCAACCCCGGTGCTGGGGCATGCTGAGAGGCGCCACCGGCACTTCGAGGGGAGTTGGCTCGATGCACGAACCCGACATCTATGACGTCGTCGTACTCGGCGCCGGACCGGTCGGTGAGAACGTCGCCGACCGTGCCCGGGCCGCCGGATTAACCGTGGCGATCGTGGAACGCGAACTCATCGGCGGCGAATGCTCCTACTGGGCCTGCGTACCCAGCAAGGCCCTGCTGCGGCCGGTGCTCGCGGTGGACGACGCTCGCCGCGTGGCCGGCGCTCGGGAAGCCGTCACGTCCCCGATCGACGCCGCCGGAGTCTTCGGGCGCCGCAATCACTATGTGGGGGATTGGGACGACTCCGGGCAGGCGGACTGGATCGAGGGGATCGGCGCGACGCTGGTGCGCGGCCACGGACGGCTGGACGGTCCGCGGCGGGTGGTCGTCGCCACTGACGGTGGCGACATGAGGCTGACCGCCCGGCATGCCGTCGTGGTCTGCACCGGAACCCGGGCGGCCCTGCCGGATCTGCCGGGCATGGCCGAAGCCCGGCCGTGGACCAATCGCGAAGCCACCGAAGCCATGTCGGTGCCCGGGCGCCTCGCCGTGGTCGGTGCCGGTGGCGTGGGTGTCGAAATGGCCACCGCCTGGCAGGGTTTGGGCGCTGCGGTGACGCTGTTGGTGCGCGGATCGGGGTTGCTGCCGCGGATGGAGCCGTTCGTCGGTGAATACGTCGCTCGCGGGCTGGCCGACGCCGGCGTCGACGTGCGCACGGGGGTGTCGGTCGCCCGGCTGGTGCGACCCAAGGGCGACGGTCCGGTGCGTCTGGAATTGACCAGCGGCAGTGAGCTGGAGGTTGATGAGATCTTGTTCGCGACGGGCCGCGCGCCCCTCACCGAGGACATCGGTCTGGAAACCGTCGGGCTGACCCCCGGCGACTGGCTGGACGTCGACGACACCTGCCAAGTGCGCGCCATCGAGGACGGATGGCTGTACGCGTGCGGCGACGCCAATCACCGGGCCTTGCTGACGCACGAAGGCAAATACCAAGCGCGTATCGCCGGTGATGCCATCGGCGCCCGCGCTGCCGGGACGGCGCTGGACACCGCGCCGTGGGGTGTCCACGCCGCCACCGCCGACCATCACGCCGTGCCGCAGGTCTTCTTCACCGACCCCGAAGCGGCCGCCGTGGGGCTCACCGCCGAGCAGGCCGAGCGGGCCGGCCACCGGGTGCAGGTGGTGGACGTGGAGATCGGCGACACCGTCACCGGCGCCAAGCTGCACGCCGACGGCTACCGCGGGCGGGCGCGCATGGTGGTCGACGCCGACGAGTTGGTCCTGCTCGGCGTGGCATTCGTCGGTCCGGGCGTGGCCGAGCTGCTGCACTCGGCCACCATTGCCGTCGCCGGGCGGGTGCCGATGCGCCGGCTGTGGCACGCGGTGCCGTGTTTCCCGACGATCAGCGAGATCTGGCTGCGCCTGTTGGAGGCCTACCGTGATGCCGAATCGGTCTGACGGTCGGCTACCGTCAATCACCGGCGGCGAAGGTGCGTAGTTGCACGACGACACGCCGCTAGATGCCGGGCAAACACCCTCGCGGGAAAACGTAATTAATTTGCATCAGTACGCATAGACATGCAAAGCTGCCTCTGTGACCAAAGCGATCAAAGTGGCGGTGGCGGGTGCCAGCGGCTACGCCGGCGGAGAGATCCTGCGGCTGCTGCTGGGGCATCCGGCCTACGCCGCCGGCCGGCTGAGCATCGGCGCGCTGACCGCCGCCGGCAACGCCGGCAGCACCCTGGGCGAACAACACCCGCATCTGGTGCCCCTGGCCGACCGCGTGCTCGAGCCGACCGAGGTCGACGTCCTCTCCGGGCATGACGTGGTGTTTCTCGGTCTGCCGCACGGGCATTCGGCGGTACTGGCCGAGCAGCTCGACGACCACACCGTGGTGGTGGATTGCGGCGCGGACTTCCGGCTGGGCGATCCAACCGATTGGGAACGTTTCTACGGCTCGGCGCACGCCGGCACCTGGCCCTACGGACTGCCGGAGCTGCCGGGCGGCCGCGACAAACTCAAGGACGCCCGGCGCATCGCGGTGCCGGGCTGCTATCCGACCGCGGCGCTGCTGGCGCTGGTCCCGGCCGTTGCCGCCGGACTGGTGGAACCCGACGTCACCGTGGTCGCGGTCAGCGGCACCTCCGGTGCCGGCAAGGCCGCCAAGGTCGACCTGCTCGGTTCGGAGGTGATCGGATCGGCGCGGGCCTACAACATCGGCGGCGCCCACCGGCACACCCCGGAGATCAGCCAGGGGCTGCAGGCGCTCACCCACCGCGACGTCAGCGTTGCGTTCATCCCGGTACTGATCCCGACCTCGCGGGGCATCCTGGCCACCTGCACCGCCAAGACCACGGCACCGCTGTCCGAACTGCGCGCGGTCTACGAAAAGGCCTACCACGACGAGCCGTTCGTGCACCTGCTGCCGCAGGGGCAGCTGCCCAAGACCGGATCGGTGATCGGCAGCAACGCCGCGCACCTGGCGGTCGCCGTCGACGAGGACGCCTCGACGTTCATCGCGATCGCCGCGATCGACAACCTGGTCAAGGGCACCGGCGGCGCCGCGGTGCAGGCGATGAACCTGGCGCTGGGCTGGCCGGAGACCGAAGGACTCTCGGTGGTAGGAGTGGCACCGTGACCGACAACGTACGGCTGGTGCGCGAGCAGGGCGTCACCGCACCCGAGGGCTTCCGGGCCGCCGGCATTGCCGCCGGCATCAAGGCGTCCGGAAAGCCGGACCTGGCACTGGTATTCAACGAGGGACCGGACTACACGGCCGCCGGCGTGTTCACCAGCAACCAGGTGAAGGCCGCACCGGTGCAGTGGAGCCAGCAGGTGCTCAAGACCGGACGGCTGCGGGCGGTGATCCTGAACTCCGGTGGCGCCAACGCCTGCACCGGTCCAGGTGGCTTCCAAGACACCCACACCACCGCCGAAGCCGTGGCCGCCGCGCTGTCGCAGTGGGGCACCGAGACCGGCGCCATCGAAGTCGCGGTCTGCTCCACCGGGCTGATCGGCGACCGGCTGCCGATGGACAAGCTGCTGCCCGGTGTCACCGAGGTGGTGCAGGAAATGGCCGGCGGACTGGTCGGTGGCGACGAGGCCGCCCGCGCCATCATGACCACCGACACCGTGCCCAAACAGGTTGCGCTGCACCACAACGACAAGTGGACCCTGGGCGGTATGGCCAAGGGTGCCGGCATGCTCGCGCCCTCGCTGGCCACCATGCTGGTGGTGCTGACCACCGACGCCAAGGCCGGCGCCGAGGCACTTGATCTCGCGTTGCGCCGGGCCGCCGCGTTGACGTTCGACCGGCTCGACATCGACGGCAGCTGCTCCACCAACGACACGGTCCTGCTGCTCTCGTCCGGTGCCAGTGAGATCACCCCCAGCCAGGACGAGCTCGACGCCGCGGTGCTGGCAGTCTGCGATGACCTGTGCGCCCAACTTCAGGCCGACGCCGAGGGCGTCACCAAGCGGGTGACCATCACCGTCACCGGCGCCGGTGGCGACGACGACGCCCTGGTCGCAGCCCGGATTGTGGCTCGCGACAGTCTGGTCAAGACCGCGCTGTTCGGCTCGGACCCCAACTGGGGGCGGGTGCTGGCGGCCGTCGGGATGGTGCCGTTCGCCATCAACCCGGACCGGATCACGGTGTCGTTCAACGGCTCCCCGGTGTTCCACGACGGTATGCCGATGCCGGGTGCCCGGGAGGTCGACCTGTCCGGGGCGGACATCGATGTGACTGTCGAACTCAACTTGGGCAGCGGGCACGCCATGGTCCGTACTACCGACCTGTCGCACGCCTACGTCGAAGAGAATTCCGCGTACAGCTCATGACCGAACTCACCACCACCGTCAAGGCGCAGGTGCTGGCCGAAGCCCTACCGTGGCTCAAGCAGCTGCACGGCAAGATCGTCGTGGTCAAATACGGCGGCAACGCCATGACCGACGACACCCTCAAGCACGCGTTCGCCGCCGACATGGCCTTCCTGCGCAACTGCGGCATCCACCCGGTGGTGGTGCACGGCGGCGGACCGCAGATCAGCGCCATGCTCAAACGGCTCGGCATCGAAGGTGACTTCAAGGGCGGATTCCGGGTCACCACACCGGAAGTGCTCGACGTGGCGCGCATGGTGCTGTTCGGCCAGGTCGGCCGCGAACTCGTCGGCCTCATCAACGCCCACGGCCCGTACGCGGTCGGCATCACCGGAGAGGACGCCGCGCTGTTCACCGCGGTGCGGCGCAGCGTCACCGTCGACGGGATCGCCACCGACATCGGGCTGGTCGGCGACGTCGACCAGGTCAATACCGCCGCGGTGCTGGATCTGATTGCCGCAGGCCGGATTCCGGTGGTATCCACCCTGGCGCCCGACCCCGACGGGGTGGTGCACAACATCAACGCCGACACCGCCGCGGCCGCCCTGGCCGAAGCGTTGCAGGCCGAGAAGTTGCTGATGCTCACCGACGTGGACGGCCTCTACACCGACTGGCCCAATACCGATTCGCTGGTCAGTGAGATCGACACCGCGACACTGGAGCAACTGCTGCCGAGCCTGGAGTCCGGCATGATCCCCAAAGTCGAAGCCTGCCTGCGCGCCGTCCGCGGTGGGGTGCCCAGCGCCCACATCATCGACGGCCGCGTCGAACACTGCGTGCTGGTCGAGCTTTTCACCCACGCCGGCACCGGAACCAAGGTGGTAAACCCATGACAACCCTGCAAGACCGCTGGCAAGCGGTGATGATGAACAACTACGGCACCCCGCCGCTGGCACTGGTCAGCGGCGAGGGTGCGGTGGTCACCGACGAGACCGGCAAGAGCTACGTCGATCTGCTCGGCGGCATCGCGGTCAACGTGCTCGGCCATCGGCACCCGGCGGTGATCGAGGCCGTCACCACCCAGCTGAACACGTTGGGCCACACCTCGAACCTCTACGCCACCGAGCCGGGCATCGCCCTGGCCGAGGGCCTGGTCGACCATCTCGGCGCGCCGGCGCGGGTGTTCTTCTGCAACTCCGGGACCGAGGCCAACGAAGTCGCCTTCAAGATGACCCGGCTCACCGGCAAGACCAAGATCGTTGCCGCCCAAGGCGCATTCCACGGCCGGACCATGGGATCGCTGGCGCTGACCGGACAGCCCGACAAGCAGGCACCGTTCGCGCCGCTGCCCGGTGACATCACCCACGTGCCCTATGGCGACACCAAAGCACTGGCCGAGGCGGTCGATTCGACTACGGCCGCGGTCTTCCTGGAGCCGATCATGGGGGAGGGCGGCGTCGTCACCCCGCCGGCCGGCTACCTGGCCGAGGCCCGCGGCATCACCGCAGCGCACGGCGCCCTGCTGGTGCTCGACGAAGTGCAGACCGGGATCGGGCGCACCGGCGCCTTCTACGCCCACCAGCACGACGGGATCACCCCCGACATCATCACACTGGCCAAGGGCCTGGGCGGTGGCCTGCCCATCGGCGCCTGCCTGGCGGTCGGTGCGGCCGGTGACCTGCTGACCCCGGGTCTGCACGGCAGCACCTTCGGCGGCAACCCGGTCTGCACCGCGGCCGCGCTGGCGGTGCTGCGGGCGCTGGCCGACGGCGACCTGATCTCCCGGGCCGCCACGCTGGGCAAGACTCTGAGCCACGGCATCGAAGACCTGGGCCATCCGCTGGTCGACCATGTCCGCGGCAAGGGCCTGCTGCAGGGCGTCGTGCTGACCGAGCCGAAGGCCAAGGCCGTCGAACTGGCCGCTCGCGAGGCCGGCTTCCTGGTCAATGCCGCCGCGGCGGGCGTGGTCCGGTTGGCGCCGCCGCTGATCGTCACCGACGAGCAGATCGGCAGCTTCATCACCGCGCTGCCGGGCATCCTCGACACCGCGCAGGAGGCTGCAAAGTGATCCGCCACTTCCTGCGCGACGACGACGTCACCCCGGCCGAACAGGCCGAGATCCTTTCGTTGGCAGCCGAACTCAAAGCCGCGCCGTTCAGTCGCCGGCCGTTGGAAGGTCCCCGCGGGGTCGCGGTGATCTTCGACAAGAATTCCACCCGCACGCGGTTCTCCTTCGAGATCGGCATCGCCCAACTGGGCGGGCACGCCGTCGTCGTCGACGGGCGGTCCACCCAGCTGGGCCGCGACGAAACCCTGGAAGACACCGGACAGGTGCTCTCGCGCTACGTCGACGCCATCGTGTGGCGCACGTTCGCCCAGGACCGGTTGACCGCCATGGCCTCGACCGCCACGGTCCCGATCGTCAACGCGCTCTCCGACGAGTTCCACCCCTGCCAGGTGCTGGCCGACCTGCAGACCATTGCCGAACGCAAGGGCGCACTCAAAGGGCTCAAGCTGACCTACCTCGGCGACGGCGCCAACAACATGGCGCACTCGCTGATGCTCGGCGGCGTCACCGCCGGAGTGCACGTCACCGTCGCCGCCCCGGAAGGTTTCACCCCTGATCCCGCCGTGGTCGCCGCCGCCAAGCAGCGCGGCGCCGACACCGGCGCCTCGGTCACGCTCACCAACGATGCGGCCAAAGCCGCCGCCGGCGCGGACGTGTTGGTCACCGACACCTGGACCTCGATGGGTCAGGAGGACGACGGGCTGGACCGGGTGGCGCCATTTCGGCCCTTCCAGATCAACGACGAACTGGTCGGCCTAGCCGACCCGGACGTCACGGTGCTGCACTGCCTTCCGGCGCACCGCGGCGACGAGATCACCGACTCGGTGATCGACGGGCCGCACAGCGCGGTGTGGGACGAAGCCGAGAACCGGCTGCACGCGCAGAAGGCGCTGTTGGTGTGGTTGCTGGAACGGTCACGATGAGCCGCGCCGACAGCACCGTCACGCGAGCGGGCCGCCAGGCCCGCATCGTCGAGGTGCTGTCCTCAGCGTCGGTGCGCAGCCAGACCGAGCTGGCCGGCATCCTGGCCGCCGACGGCATCGAGGTCACCCAGGCCACCCTGTCCCGGGACCTCGAAGAGCTGGGCGCGGTGAAACTGCGGGGCCCCGATGGCGGAGTCGGCGGCTACGTCATCCCCGAAGACGGCAACCCGCTGCGCCTTTCCGGCGGCACTGACCGGCTCTGCCGGCTGTTGGGCGAGCTGCTGGTGTCCACCGACGCCACCGGAAATCTCGCCGTGCTGCGTACCCCGCCCGGGGCGGCGGACTACCTGGCCAGCGCCATAGATCGGGCCGCGCTACCGTACGTGGTCGGCACCATCGCCGGGGATGACACCATCTTCGTGGCGGCCCGTGAGCCGATGACCGGCGCAGAACTCGCCGCCACCCTCAACGACCTGCAATAACACCCAAAAGCACAAAGCACAAAGCAAGGAGAACTCGATGTCCGAACGCGTCATCCTGGCGTATTCCGGCGGCCTGGACACTTCGGTGGCGATCAGCTGGATCGGCAAGGAGACCGGCCGCGAAGTCGTCGCCGTCGCCATCGACCTCGGCCAGGGCGGCGAGGACATGGAGGTGGTGCGCCAGCGGGCCCTGGACTGCGGTGCGGTGGAAGCCGTCGTGGTCGACGCCCGCAACGAGTTCGCGGACGAGTACTGCCTGCCGACCATCAAGGCCAACGCGCTCTACATGGATCGCTACCCGCTGGTCTCGGCCATCAGCCGGCCGCTGATCGTCAAGCACCTGGTGGAAGCCGCGCGTAGCCACGGCGGCACCATCGTCGCCCACGGCTGCACCGGCAAGGGCAACGACCAGGTCCGCTTCGAGGTCGGCTTTGCCTCGCTGGCTCCCGAACTGAACGTCATCGCCCCGGTCCGCGACTACGCCTGGACCCGGGAGAAGGCCATCGCGTTCGCCGAGCAGAACGACATCCCGATCAACGTCACCAAGCGCTCGCCATTCTCCGTCGACCAGAACGTGTGGGGCCGCGCGGTGGAGACCGGGTTCCTCGAGGACCTGTGGAATGCCCCGACCAAGGACGTCTACGACTACACCGAGGACCCGACGGTCAATTTCAACGCCCCCGACGAGCTGATCATCAGCTTCGACAAGGGCCGCCCGGTGGCCATCGACGGTCGCCCGCTCAGCGTGCTGGAGATCATCCAGGAGCTCAACACCCGGGCCGGCGCACAGGGCGTGGGACGCCTCGACGTGGTCGAGGATCGACTGGTGGGCATCAAGAGCCGCGAGATCTACGAGGCGCCCGGCGCCATGGTGCTGATCACCGCGCACACCGAGCTCGAGCACGTCACCCTGGAACGCGAACTGGGCCGCTACAAGCGCGGGGTGGACCGCAAGTGGGGCGAGCTCACCTACGACGGCCTGTGGTTCAGCCCGCTCAAGCGGTCGCTGGAGGTGTTCGTCGAGGACACTCAGCAGCACGTGTCCGGTGACATCCGCCTGGTGCTGCACGGTGGCAGCATCATCATCAACGGCCGGCGCAGCGCGGAGTCGCTCTATGACTTCAACCTGGCCACCTACGACGAGGGCGACACCTTCGACCAGACCGCGGCGCGCGGCTTCGTCCAGATCCATGGGTTGAGCTCCAAGATCTCCGCCCGCCGGGATTTGGGCTCGTGAGCAGCCTCCTTCTTCACCGCGAGTGTGAATCTCACGACGCGACACGCCGGTGCGGCGTCGTGAGATTCACAGTCGGCGAGGAGGACTAGGCGGTGAGCACCAACGAGGGATCACTGTGGGGCGGACGGTTCGCCGAGGGGCCGTCCGACGCGCTGGCGGCGCTGAGCAAATCCACGCACTTCGACTGGGTGCTGGCCCCCTACGACGTGGCCGCGTCCAAAGCACACGCCAAGGTGCTGCACGGCGCCGGGCTACTCACCGCCGAGCAGCGTGACGGCCTGCTGGCCGGCCTGGACAGCCTCGGCGAAGACGTCGCCGACGGCAGCTTCGGGCCGCTGGTCACCGACGAGGACGTGCACGGCGCGCTGGAGCGCGGTCTGATCGACCGGGTGGGTGCAGACCTGGGCGGCCGGCTGCGGGCCGGGCGGTCGCGAAATGACCAGGTGGCCACGCTGTTTCGGATGTGGCTGCGTGACGCGGTGCGCCGCGTCGCGGCCGGAGTGCTCGACGTGGTCGAGGCGCTGGCCCACCAGGCCGGCGCCCACCCGAGTGCCATCATGCCGGGCAAGACGCACCTGCAGTCCGCGCAGCCGGTGCTGCTGGCACACCACCTGCTGGCCCATGCCCACCCGCTGCTGCGCGACGTGGACCGGATCGTCGACTTCGACGCCCGCGCCGCGATCTCACCGTACGGGTCGGGCGCGCTGGCCGGCTCGTCCCTGGGCCTGAACCCGGACGCCATCGCCGCCGAACTCGGGTTCACCGCGGCCGCGGACAACTCGATCGATGCCACCGCCGCCCGCGACTTCGCTGCCGAGGCCGCGTTCGTGTTCGCGATGATCGCCGTCGACCTGTCCCGGCTGGCCGAAGACATCATCCTTTGGAGTTCAACGGAATTCGGCTACGCCGTGCTGCACGACTCCTGGTCGACCGGCAGCTCGATCATGCCGCAGAAGAAGAACCCCGACATCGCCGAGCTGGCCCGCGGTAAGTCCGGTCGGTTGATCGGCAACCTGACCGGTTTGTTGGCGACGCTCAAAGCCCAGCCGCTGGCCTACAACCGGGACCTGCAGGAGGACAAGGAGCCGGCATTCGACTCGGCGGCGCAGCTCGAGCTGCTGTTGCCGGCGATGGCCGGGCTGGTCGGCACCTTGCGCTTCGACACCGAGCGGATGGTCGGGCTGGCACCAGCCGGCTACACCCTTGCCACCGACATCGCCGAATGGCTGGTGCGCCAAGGTGTTCCGTTCCGCATCGCGCACGAGGCGGCCGGTGCGGCGGTGAAGGCCGCCGAGCAGCGCGGCGTTGGCCTCGACGAGCTGACCGACGACGAACTGGCTGCCATCAGCTCGGACCTCACCCCGCGGGTGCGTGAGGTGCTCACGGTCGAGGGATCGGTCGGCTCTCGTGACGCCCGCGGCGGAACCGCGCCGGTGCGGGTGGCCGAGCAGCTGGCCGGTTTGCGGGAACGCACCGCCGAGCAGCGCCGGTGGCTCAACGGCTGATTTCCGCCACCGGGTCAGCGGCAGTACGACGCCAGGTTCTCGGCGAGCTCGTCGAACAAGTCCTGGTTGAGTCCGAATGCGACCCTAACCTCGTCGACCACCCCGTCGATTTCGTCGGGCGCCAGCGCGAGCTCGTCGAGGCGGGCACGGTAGGCGTCCTTGTACGGTTTCGCCCGCACCGGAAACTCATAGAACGACAGGCCGGCGCCGCCGAGCCCGAACGTGCGGTCCAGCACGCGCCCGATCGCCTGGCCGCCGGAGAGGTCCCCGAGGTAGCGGGTGTAGTGGTGGGCCAGCAACGCGCTGCTCGAGGCGGCAGCAATCCGCTCGCAATAGGCTTGGGCGGCAGGTGAATCGACCTCCGCGACGGCTCCGCCGGCCCAGAACCCCAGGTCGGCGTCGATCGCTGCGAGCCGCTCGAGGGCGGGGTCGTACACCGACGCGACGAGGGTGTCATCCCGGTTCGCCCGCACCGCGGCCTCCAGTGCGGCGTAGACCATCCGTAACCGCAACAGGTAGTCGACGTAGCCCTGTTCGTTGACCTTGCCGCCCATCAGTTCTGACACAAACGGCGAGGCCTCGGCAGCGTCGTGTGCCGCTTGCGATCCTTCCCGCATCGCGGTGGACAACGATCGGACGGCATCGGGGTCAAGCGGGGCCTTCAGCGGCATGCTGTGATCCGTTCCCTTCGTCGTGGGTGCTCTCATTGGTCCAGCTGCCCGGCATCATCGGAGTGGTGGCCCCGTTGCCGAATGCATCTTCCGCCAGCGTAGTGAGTCCGGCCGGGTCCGCCAGTCCAGACTTCGCCGCAGTGCCCGTCGATCCGATCGCGATGCTGCCCGAGGCACTGACTCCGGTCTGTTGTTCAGGGAGCGGCGCAGCGGGCGCCTCGCCGTCGGAGGTGATGAACTCGTAGCGATAGCCACGTGCTTTGACGTCAGCGCCGCGACGTTTGCGAGTCCTGGCCTTTCTGGCCGAAGCAGCCACTGCTGTGGCGTCCGCGGCTTCACTGGCGTTCCTGGAACGACGCGAAACCTCGGGTGCCCGCTGCTGCATGGGTGGGCCGAAGCCCACCCCGGGGCCGCCTCCGCCAATCGCGTAATACAGCGGTGGGGCGCCGGTAGCCGGGGGCGGATTCAGTACCGGCGGTGCTGGTGCGGTGGTCATGCTGGCGGGTGCCGGAGCCGGAGCGGGCGGCGTGGACAGCGCAGAAGCCGGGGGAGTTGGAACCACGACTGCCGCCGGCAGGCTCTGTGGCGTGACGACCGGCGGTACCTCTACGGCGGGGACCTGGGCCAGGTAGGCGAGCCCGGATAATCCCAATGCGATCGGGATCGCCGACGAGGCTGCCGCCGGCCCCATGATCGCGGCGTAGATCGGCGTGCCCATCACACCGAAGGTTGCCGCATAGGCGAAGAGGTAGAACAGCGGTAGCCAGGTGGTTGCCGCCGCCGCTGGGTCGGTCGCAAAGTCGATGACGATCTGGTACAGGGTGCCGAGTGGATCGGACAACACTCGTTTGAGCATTCGATACATGCTGCTGAAGTGCTCGGACCACGACAGCCACTCCTCGATGGGGTCGGTGAAGGCGGCGGACCCCGCCTCACCGACACCCGGATCGAGGACAGCCGGCGCCGGCGCCGGCTGCGGTGTTGCTGCCACTGTTGCCGCGGAGACAGCCTGATAGACGCTCATGGTGGTGGCGGCCTGCAGCCACATCCGGATGTAGTCCGCCTCGGTGACTGCGATCGGGATCGCGTTGATACCGAAGAAGTTTGTCGCCACCAACACGCTCAGCGTCGCGCGGTTGGCGGCCAGTTCGGCGACGGTCGGCATGGCTGCCAGGGCGGCGGTGTAGTCGCCGGCCGCCGTCTGGAGTTGGGCGGCAGCACTGGCGCTGTTCGCACCGGCCTGCATCAGCCAGGCCAGGTAAGGCGCGTGTGCGGCAAGGTAGCGGGCCGCGGCTTGGCCCTCCCACGTCCCGGCCTGCACGGCACCCAGGATTGTCGTGAGTTCGGTTGCAGCCGTGGTGTATTCGCTGCTTAGTGCGGTCCAGGCGTCGGCCGCTGCCAACAGCGGCCCGGCCCCCACCCCGCTGCTGAGCAGGGTGGAGTGCACCTCGGGGGGCAAGGCCATCCAGATGGGCGCGGTCATGGTCGCGCGGAGACGGTGTGAGAGTTCATCATTGGCTGTCCGGGGGAGCGATACCTCCCGCCACCCGCCTCCTGTCAATGGTTAGGCTAACCTAAAGCAGGCTACCCTAACTTAACGTGGCGTCAAGACCGCCGCGCTTGCCGATTCGCGGTGCGCCCGGACTCACGCGACGTCGCCGTCGACCTGTCTTTGCTGTCCGACGGCATCATCCTGTGGAGTGCAACGGAATTCGGCTGTGCAGTTGCTGCGCGCCCCCTGGTCGACCGCAGTTCGATCAAGCCGCAGAGGTGGTCGCGCTACCGGTTGACAGCGTCCCGCCCGGGGGTCACCATGGCAAGTGCCAACACCTCGATAGGCGAGGCTCCTGTGTGAACAAAGGCCACTGATCTGACGACGTCGAGAGACGCCCAAGGTTAGGACAGGTCGTCCCGGATTAAGGTGCGACCCAAAGTGGCTTCCCGCTGGGATACGTCGCGCAGTGCCGAAGCTCTAACGAGTGGGGTGTACGCCAATGAATTTCGGGTGTCCGCATCGATGATGCCGCGTTGATGTCCGTTCGGCCCGAGGAGGTGAGTGACGTGAGTAGCGGTGATAGTCCCGGTCCTAATCCGCCGTCCCGTCCGTTTCCCACCCTCGGCCAGGTTCTGACCGTCACGGCCTGACGACTAGGTTCCTACCCTTCGCATCAGCGCGCGGGTGTCGCTGTCGCGCGACCACAGGTGCCTGTCTTCGCGGTCGCAGAATCTGCATCACCGGAAGGCCCGACTATGTCGATGCGTACGGTCTCGACCCCCTCGCTCGGACGAAAGAAGTTGTCCGAAGGCAATTCTGCGACGATTCTGTCGGAGCGTCAGCTCGCACGGCTGGCCCAGTTCGCCGGGCTGTCTCGTGCGGACGTACTGGCTGCGTTGGAGACATCCGAGCACGGATTGCACACCCGGCAAACCGAGAGGCTGCTTCGTTCCTACGGTCGTAACGCTGTCCGGCATGACCGTCCTGCTCCGGCGATCATCCAGTTTCTGGCCACCTTCAAGAATCCGTTCATTCTGGTGTTGATCATGATCGGCGTGGTGATGTACGTCACGGATGTCGTGCTGGCGCCATCGCCCGAACACCGTTCCTACCAAGACGTTCTGATCGTCTCGGTGATGATCATCGTCAGTGTGACCCTGCGGTTCTGGCAGGAGTACCGCTCCGGTCGGGCCGCGGAGGCCCTGAAGGCCATGGTGTCGACGACCGCGACGGTTACCCGACATGTGGGTGGTGCGCCGATCATCCGGGAGCTGCCGATCGAGCAGCTCGTGCCGGGGGACTTGGTGCAGTTGGCGGCGGGCGACATGATCCCCGGCGATGTGCGGATCATTCGCGCTAAGGATCTGCAGGTAAATCAGGCGGTGGTCACCGGAGAGTCGATGCCCGCCGAAAAGCAGGGCGTGCAGCTCACGGACGTCGACTCGATGCACCCACTCGACATTGCCAACCTTGGGTTCATGGGTACCTCGGTGGTCTCTGGGTCGGGCACCGCGGTTGTGGTCAATACCGGCCGACGTACCTACTTCGGGGCCATGACCGCCAACTTGGCCGGCGCCCGACCGGAGACGAGCTTCGACGTGGGCGTGCGCAGCGTCAGCTTCTTGCTGATCAAGTTCATGCTCGTCATGGTTCCGGCGGTGTTCATCATCAACGGGCTGACCAAGAACTGGACGGATGCGCTGCTCTTCGGTATTGCGACCGCGGTCGGATTGACACCGGAGATGCTGCCGCTGGTGGTGACGGCGAACTTGGCCCGCGGCGCGGTGTCGCTGTCGCGCCACAAGGTCATCGTGAAACAGCTCAACGCGATTCAGAACTTCGGTGCGATGGACGTGTTGTGCACGGACAAGACGGGCACGCTCACCGAAGACCGGATCGTGCTTGAGGAGCATCTCGACGTCTACGGCCGTGTCAGCGATGACACGCTCCGACTGGCCGCGATCAACGCGTTCTTTCAGACCGGATTGCGCAACCTGCTGGACGCTGCGGTGCTCTCGGCGGCCGGACCGAAGCTGATCGGCGCGATCGTTGCTGAACATGGCCTGATCGACGAGATGCCCTTCGACTTCCGGCGCCGCCGCATGTCAGTGGTTGTCGACGACGCGGGATCCGACCTTATCGTCACCAAAGGTGCCGTGGAGGAGGTGCTTTCGGTGTGCACCACCGTCTTGGTCGGTGATGAGTATCGGGCGATCACGCCTGGGCTGGTAGCCGCCGTCGATCGGATGGTCGCCGGGCACAACGGGCAGGGCAAACGAGTGCTTGCCGTGGCGACGCGGCAGCTGTCGGAGGCCGAGGTCGCCGAGCACCCGCGCGAGTACCGAGCCGAAGACGAAGCCGGCATGGCCCTCGTTGGTTTTCTGACCTTCCTGGACCCGCCGAAGATGTCGGCCGCGAACGCCATCGCAGCGCTGCGTCAGCACGGCACCGCGGTGAAGGTGATCACCGGCGACAACCCGCTTGTGGCTGAAACCGTGTGCGGCAAGGTAGGCATCGACGTGAGCACCATCGTGACCGGCACGGAGATCGAGGCACTCGACGACGCCGCGATGGACGACATCGTCGCGGAGACCACGGTATTCGCCAAGATCGATCCGCTGCAGAAGGCGCGCATCGTCGAAGCATTGAAACGGCGCGGCCACACCGTCGGCTTCCTGGGCGACGGTGTCAATGATGCGCCGGCGTTGCGGGCCGCCGATGTCGGGATTTCGGTGGACACCGCAGTCGACATCGCCCGGGAATCCGCGGACATCATCCTGCTGGAGAAAGATCTGGGCGTTCTCGAACAAGGGGTCATCGAGGGGCGACGGACCTTCGCCAACATCCTCAAATACATCAAGATGACCGCGAGCTCGAATTTCGGCAACGTGCTCTCGGTGCTGGTGGCCAGTGCGCTGCTCCCGTTCCTGCCGATGATCCCGGCGGTCGTATTGGTGCAGAATCTGGTCTACGACCTCTCGATGCTCACCATTCCGTGGGACCGGGTCGATCGGGAGTTTCTGGACCGTCCCCGTCGATGGGCCGCCGACAGCATCGCGAGATTCATGGTGTGCATCGGGCCGATCAGCTCTATTTTCGACGTCACCACCTTTGCGCTGATGTGGTTTGTGTTCCGGGCGAACTCACTCGAACGCGCCGCGCTGTTTCAGTCGGGGTGGTTCATCGAATCGCTGATTTCTCAGACCCTGATCGTGCACATGATCCGCACCCAGCGGATCCCGTTTCTGCAGTCCCGGGCCGCGTGGCCTGTGCTGCTGACCACCGGCGCAGCATGCGTATTTGGGCTGGTGTTCCCGTTCAGCGGGTGGGGCCGGTCGCTGGGCTTGGTGGCCTTGCCGTGGAACTACTTTCTGTGGCTGGTTGCACTCCTGCTTGGATATTGCGTGCTGACCCAGTTGGCGAAAGTTGCGTTCATCAGACGCTTCGGCGGCTGGTTGTAGTCGCTCAGGCGCGGGCCGCGACGGGCCGCGTGCGTGGCCTATTCCATGCCGGTGCGGCCGGGGGTCCAGAAGGGTTTGGTACGGATGCGCCGTCGATCCCAGCCGCGTTCGGTGATCAGGATCTTCCGCAGGGTTTGGATAGTGCGGGCCTCACCGGCGAGGTAGGCGATGCCGGGACGGTCGGGAAGCTCGACGGCGCGCAGGGCGTCGGCGAGGACGTCGGAGTTCGCCGCCGAGGCGTCCCCGCGCTCGACCTGGGTCACCGACCGCGGGAGGGGTAGGTGGTCGGCCTCGGTCGCCGCTTCGACGACGCCGTACACCGCCGCGTCGGGCCGCAACGACCGCAGCATCGCGGCGAACGCGACCGACGCCGTCTCTTCCCCGGCGAATACGTGGTAGGCCGCGTCGTGGCGGACGACGAAATTGCCCTGGGGCCGGGTGAAATCGACGTGGTCCCCGAGCGACACGGCCGTCGCCCACCGCCGGGCAGGTGTGACGGCGTCTCGGTCGAAGCCGTGTTGGCACATCACGATGTCGAGGGTTCCGGCGTCGGGATCGGCGTCGTAGATGGAATAGCTGCGTAGTGCGTCGTGGGGGTGAAGGCGCAGCACCGAATCGAGCAGACCGGCGACCTGCAGACGGACGTGCTGGCCCGGTGTCCAGGTCAGGTCCCGCAATCGTGGACCGGTGAAACGGATACGGCGCATCGTCGGCGTCAACTGTTCGGTCTCCCCGACGGTTGCGGACAAAAACAGCGCGTCGCGCAGGGTGCTGACCAGGGGTAACGAATCGAGGAGCGGTGCCACGAGGTCTCCAAAGAGTCGAATTAAATTAGGCATGCCTTACCTAATTGATGACAGTAGCAGATCGAGCGCTCCGCTAGCGTGAAGGGATCAACGGCACCCGAAAGATCTCGACCGCGTGGCGCCTGATGGCGGCGATCGCGCTCTGCGGGCTGCTGCCGCAGTGCACCGGAGGCGCCCCGCCGGCGCCCACCTCAGTACTGGCAGCACCCTCGCCCCGAAACGTCGCTCCCGAGACCGCCGCCGTCGCACGCGTTACGGCCGCTGAACTCGGCCCGACCTGGCACCGTGACTGCCCGGTTGCCCCGGCGCAGCTGCGGCGGGTCACCGTGACCCATCTCGGATTCGACGACCGGCCGCACCGCGGCGAGTTGATCGTGAATCAGGAGCTGGTCCCGCAGGTCATCGCGGTATTCGACCGGCTCTATCGGCTGGAATTCCCGATCGAGCGGATGCAACCGGTGGCCCACTATCGGGGCGGCGACGACGAGCTGTCGATGGAGGACAACAACACCTCGGCGTTCAACTGCCGGCGCATCCCCGGCTCCGGCAACTGGGCGCTACACGCCTATGGCCGTGCCATCGACGTCAACCCGCTGCTGAATCCGATGGTCGATCACGGCAAATTCGAGCCGCGCAACGCCGGGGTTTACCTGGATCGTCGTCGAATCGAGCCGGGCCTGCTGCATGCCGGTGACGCCGCGGTCCGTGCGTTCACCGAAGCCGGGTGGCGCTGGGGAGGCTACTGGAAGTCGCCGGTGGACTACCAGCACTTCGAGTGGCGCTGACGGACACTCCTGCCACATTGGTACCGCCGAGTGACCAATGACCGAAGTCGGAGAGCGATGTCACCGGCGGTATCACGGCCGCGGCCGGCCCAAGTGATAGCGCCGGCGCTATCCAGATCGGCAACACCCACATGCTTCCCGCGCGGAGCCCGTGGGGCGCATGTGACGCAGGTTCCCGCGGCCTATTCCACCAGTTCCGACAACTCCAACCAGCGGCCCTCCTGCTCGGCCACCTCGGCTTCGAGCGCCCGCAGCTCCCGGGTGAGCTCCGCCAGACCCACGTGATCGGCCTGGTCATAGTCGGCCAGCTCGTGGTGCTTGGCCTCGATCTGCTCGGCCAGCCGCGCCAGCCGGCGATCGACGGCGGCCAGATCCTTCTGTGCCGCACGCAGTTCGGCGCCCGACAGCGGGCCCGGGCCGCCGGCGGCTGCGGCGGCGGGCCGCGACACCGTTGTTCGACGGGCGTCGGCGGCCAGCTGCAGGTATTCGTCGACACCGCCCGGCAGGTGCCGCAGCCGCCCATCCAGGATCGCGTATTGGTTGTCGGTAACCCGCTCCAGCAGATACCGGTCATGGGAGACCACGATCAAGGTGCCCGGCCAGGAGTCCAACAGGTCCTCGGTGGCGGTCAGCATGTCGGTGTCGACGTCGTTGGTGGGCTCGTCGAGCACCAGCACATTGGGCTCGGCGAGCAAGGTGAGCATCAACTGCAGCCGCCGCTGCTGCCCACCGGAGAGCTCGCCGACTCGAGCTGACAGTTGAGCGTTGCCGAACCCGAGCCGCTCCAACAGCTGCGCGGGCGTCATCTCCTTGCCGTCGACCTGGTAGTCGTTGCGCAGCCGGCCTACCACGTCGGCCACCCGGTCTTCGGTGAGCGTCGCCAACTCCGCCGACTGCTGGTCCAATATGCCCAGTCGCACCGTCTTGCCGCGCTTGACCCGGCCGCTGTCCGGCACCACGGTGCCGGCGATCAGACCGAGCAGGGTGGACTTCCCGGCACCGTTGGCGCCGACGATTCCGGTGCGCTCGCCGGGGCCGATCCGCCATTCGACGTCGCGCAGCACCGGCTTGCCGTCGAAGGCGACCGAGACATCCAGCAGGTCGATGACGTCCTTGCCCAGCCTGGCGGTCGCTAGCTTCATCAGCTCGACCTCGTTGCGCAGCGGCGGGACGTCGGCGATCAACGCGTTGGCCGCCTCGATGCGGAACTTCGGCTTGGAGGTGCGGGCCGGTGCCCCGCGTCGTAGCCAGGCCAACTCTTTGCGTAACAGGTTCTGCCGCCTGGCTTCACTGGCCGCGGCCATCCGGTCGCGCTCCACCCGCTGCAGAACATAGGCCGCGTAGCCGCCCTGAAACGGTTCCACGATGCGGTCGTGCACTTCCCAGGTGGTGGTGGCCACTTCGTCGAGAAACCACCGGTCGTGGGTGACGACCAGCAGGCCGCCGGTATTGCGGGCCCAGCGCTGCTGAAGATGCCGCGCCAGCCAGGTGATCCCTTCCACGTCGAGGTGGTTGGTCGGCTCGTCGAGGCAGATCACGTCCCATTGGCCGATCAGCAAGGCCGCCAACTGCACTCGTCGGCGTTGCCCTCCGGACAGCCCGGAGATGGTTGCATCCCAAGCGATGTCGGAGACCAAGCCGTCGACCACATCACGGATTCGCGGGTTGGACGCCCATTCGTGATCGGCTTGATCGCCCACCAGTGCGGCCCCCAGCGTGCTGTCGGGATCGAGGGTGTCGGCCTGGTCCAGCAACCCGACCCGCAGACCGCTACGTCGGGTGACGCGGCCCGAATCCGGGTTCGCGGCGCCGGCCAACAGCCGCAGCAGCGACGATTTGCCGTCGCCATTGCGCCCGACGATGCCGATCCGGGCGCCGTCGTTCACCCCGAGGGTGACTGAGTCCAACACCACACCGGTGGGGTATTGCAGGTGAAGGGCCTCAGCTCCGAGCAGGTGTGCCACCGCTGGAACGGTACTGCCTGCCGGTCGGCGAATGCTGAACCAGCCGGACCTAAGGTGCTGATGTGCCAGAATGTGCACGATATTCCGGGATCGGGCGCGAAGTAGGGGAGCAGCGGTGGATCTGAACTTGTCGGCCATCACCCGGCCGGTCGAGTGGCTGATGGCCACCGCACAGAACGGCCTGGAGGTGCTGCGCTGGGGCGGCCTGGAGACCGGGACCGTGCCGTCACCGTTCCAGATCGTCGAGAGCACCCCGATGTACAAGCTGCGGCGGTATTTCCCGCCGGACAGCCGACCGGGGCAACCGCAGCCCGGACCGCCGGTGCTGCTGGTGCACCCGATGATGATGTCGGCAAACATGTGGGACGTCACCCAGGATGAGGGCGCGGTCGGCATTCTGCACAATGCCGGTGTGGACCCGTGGGTGATCGACTTCGGTTCACCCGACGAGATCGAAGGCGGCATGCGCCGCAATCTGGCCGACCACATCGTCGGCCTGAGCCAGGCCATCGACACCGTCGCGGAGACCACCGGGCGCGATGTGCACCTGGCCGGTTACTCCCAGGGCGGCATGTTCGCCTATCAGACCGGCGCATACCGGCATTCGAAGAACATCGCCAGCATCATCGCGTTCGGTTCGCCGGTGGACACGTTGGCCGCGCTGCCGATGGGTCTGCCGCCCAATCTGGCCTCCGGTGTCGCCGGCTTCATGGCCGACCACGTCTTCAACCGGCTGGACATCTCGGGATGGCAGGCGCGCCTTGGCTTCCAGATGATGGATCCGCTCAAGACGGCGAAGGCCCGGATGGATTTCCTGCGCCAGCTGCACGACCGGGAGGCGCTGCTGCCGCGCGAGGCTCAGCGGCGGTTCCTGGAGTCCGAGGGCTGGATCGCCTGGTCGGGTCCGGCGATCTCGGAGCTGCTCAAGCAGTTCATCGCCCACAACCGGATGATGACCGGCGGCTTCGCGATCAACGGTCAACTGGTCACCCTGACCGACATCACCTGCCCGGTGCTGGCATTCGTGGGCGAGGTCGATGACATCGGGCAGCCGGTGGCCGTCCGCGGCATCCGCCGCGCCGCACCTGAGGCCAAGGTCTTCGAATATCTGCTGCGGGCAGGGCACTTCGGTCTGGTGGTGGGTTCCAAGGCCGCCGAATTGACCTGGCCGACCGTGGCGCGCTGGGTGCTGTGGCAGTCTGGGATGGGCCCGCAGCCGGCGGGGGTGGCACTGATGTCCGCGCAGCCGTCCGAGGGCGCCAAGCGCGGCGTCGCGATGACGTCGCGGATCGCGCACGGGCTGGGGGAGGCCTCCGAGGTCGCGCTGACCCTGGCGCGCGGCGCCGCGGACGCCATGCTGGCGGCGCAGAAATCGGTGCGCACCATGGCGGTTGAGACCGCGCGCACCCTACCTCGGCTGGCCCGACTCGGACAGATCAACGACCACACCCGAATCTCGCTGGGCCGCATCATCGATGAGCAGGCCGCCGACTCGCCCGACGGCGAATTCTTGTTGTTCGACGGGCGGGTGCACACCTACGAGGCGGTCAACAAGCGCATCGACAACGTCGTCCGCGGCCTGATCGACGTCGGGGTGCGCCAAGGCGTTCACGTCGGTGTGCTGATGGCCACCCGGCCCAGCGCCCTGGTCGCGATCGCGGCGCTGTCCCGGCTGGGTGCGGTGGCCGTGCTGATGCCGACCGACGGGGACCTGCTGCCCGCGGCCCGCCTCGGTGGTATCTCCGACATCATCGTGGACCCGGAGACTCTGGAGCTGGCCGGCCCGGCCGCCCGCGAGCTGGACTGCCAGGTGCTGGTGCTCGGCGGTGGTGAAGCCCGCGACCTGGACTTGCCCCCCGACGCTGAAGCCGTCGTCGACATGGAACGGATCGACCCGGACGCCGTCGAACTGCCCGGCTGGTACCGGCCGAACCCGGGATTCGCCCGCGACCTGGCGTTCGTAGCCTTCGGTAATGCGGCCGGCGAGCTGGTGGCCAAGCAGATCACCAACTTCCGCTGGGCGCTCTCGGCGTTCGGCACCGCGTCGACAGCGGCCCTGGGCCCCAACGACACGGTCTACTGCCTGACTCCGCTGCACCACGAGTCCGGGCTGCTGGTCAGCCTCGGCGGTGCCGTGGTCGGCGGGGCCCGCATCGCACTGTCGCGCGGCCTGAACCCGGACCGGTTCGTCGCCGAGGTTCGCCAGTACGGCGTCAGCGTGGTGTCCTACACCTGGGCGATGCTGGGCGAGGTCATCGACGACCCGAACTTTGTTTTGCAGGGCAACCACCCGGTCCGGCTGTTCATCGGCTCCGGTATGCCCACCGGCCTGTGGAACCGGGTCACCGAGGTGTTCGCGCCGGCCCATGTCGTCGAGTTCTTCGCCACTAAGGACGGTCAGGCCGTGCTGGCCAACGTTTCCGGCGCCAAGGTCGGCAGCAAGGGCCGTCCGCTACCCGGCGCGGTGGATGTGGAGCTGGCCGCCTACGACTGCGATCACGACCTGATCCTGGAAGACGACCGGGGCTTCGTGCGGGTTGCCGAGACCGACGAAGTCGGTGTGCTGCTGGCCAAACCCCGCGGACCGATCGACCCGTCGGCCTCAGTCAAGCGCGGCGTGTTCGCCCCGGCCGATACCTGGATCTCCACCGAGTTCCTGTTCCGGCGCGACTCCGACGGTGACTACTGGCTGGTCGGCGGGCGCGCGTCCAGCGTCCACACCGACCGAGGAGTCGCGTTCCCGGTGGTCATCACCGATGCCCTCGGTGCCGTCACCGGCGTCGACCTGGCGGTCACCTATCGGGTGCCGACCGAGCGGGCCGACCTGGTGGTGTCGGCGGTGACGGTGCAGCCGGGCGCCACAGTCACCGCCGCCGACCTCAGCGAGGCGGTGGCGGCGCTGCCCTCCGGCGCCGGTCCCGATGTCATCCACGTGGTACCGAACCTGTCGCTGAGCACGGTGTACCGCCCGGTGGTGGGCGCGCTGCGCGAGGCCGGGCTGCCCAAGGCCGGACGCAACGCCTGGTACTTCGATGCCACCACGCGGCAGTTCAAACGGCTGACGGCCGCGGTGCGTGCGGAACTGGCCGGTGGTCGCCCATGATCGCCCAAGACCTGATTGACATCCTGGTCTGCCCGGCCGACCGCGGCCCGCTGCTGTTGGTGCAGCGTGCCAGTGGCTCCGGCGACATGGCGCTTTATAACCCGCGCCTGCATCGGGCCTACCGCATCGACGACGACATTCCGGTGCTGCTGATCGACGAGGCCGAATCCGTCGGCGACGACGAACACGCGCTGCTCATTGCCCAAGCGGGCCCGGCAGATTCCCAGTGAGATAACGCTGCAGGGTCGGGGCGATCATCGCCACGACCTCCTGCGCCGGTAGCGAGGCGATCGGCTCCAGCCCGACGATGTAGCGGGCGACCACCACGCCCATCAACTGGCTGGCGGCGAACTCGGCGCGCAGTACGCCGGATCCGGCCGGTTCATCGATTCGCGGGGCGAGCTCGGCGATCACGATGTCACGGAAGAATGAGCGGGCCAAGGGCACTTCGGTCCCGGTGAGCATGGATCGCAACGCCGCGATCAGGCCGGTTCCGGCCTGCGAATCCCACAGCGGCAGTAGCAGTTCGGGCAGCGTGTGCCCGAGTTGCTCGACCGGTGTCTCGCGCAACGGCCCCAGCACCGTCATCGGATCGATCGGCAGCTCGACCGCAGCGGCGAACAGCTGCTGCTTGGTGCCGTGGTAGTGATGCACCAGCGCCGCGTCGACACCCGCCTGCGCGGCCACCGCCCGGATTGAGGTGTTCGTGAAACCATTGCGGGCAAACAGGTCTCGGGCCGCAGCCAGGATCTTGTCTCGGTTGTCCGAGGCGCCCGACGGGCGGCCGGGCTTTCGGCTGCGCCCTGCGGCGGCCATCACGGCGTCCGTCGTCGCAGCGTGACCGCGGCCAGTCCCAGTGCCGCAACCGCGAACGCCAGCACGATGATGATGTCGCGTACCGCGACACCGGTTAGTTGCGGGTGGGTGCCCACCTGCTGCAGCGCTTCGAGCGCGTAGCTGGCCGGCATCGCGTCGCTCACCCACTGCAGCCACTCGGGCATCGCGGCGCGCGGCACGATGATCCCGGCCAGCAACAGTTGCGGCACCATCAGCAGCGGAATGAACTGCACGGCCTGAAATTCGGTGCGGGCGAACGCGCTGCACAGCAGTCCCAAACCGACACCGAGCACTGCGTTGATGATCGCGATGCCGAACACCCAGGCTGGGCTGCCCACGGTGTGGAAATCCAGCAGCCAGAAGGCGACGACACACGCCAGGCTGGCCTGGGCAGCCGCCGCGACCGAGAACGCCGTCCCATAGGCGGCGAGCAGGTCGACCCGGCGCAGCGGGGTGGTCAAGATGCGCTCCAGGGTTCCCGACGCGCGTTCGCGCTGCATGGTGATCGCGGTGATGACGAACATCAGAAACAGCGGGAACAGGCCCAGCAGAATCAGGCACGCGGCGTTGAACGGCGACGGGGTGCCCGGCGGGTGTACAGCGCCCGAGAACATGAAATACATCAGCGTGATGACCAGGCTGGGCACAGCCAAGATCATCGCGACACTGCGGTGATCACCGGCGAGCTGGCGCAGGATGCGCAGGGTGGTCGCCACGAAGGGCCGTGGCTGCAGGAATCCGGTCAGCCGGCTCGGGGCGCGGTGGTGCGCCGGATGATGGACAGGAACGCTTCCTCCATCGACGTACATCCGGTCTCCTCTCGCAGTCGTCTCGGGGTGGTGCGCGCCAGCAGCCAGCCCTCGTGCATCAGCAGCAGATCGCCGCAGTGATCGGCCTCGTCCATCACATGACTGGACACCAGCAGCGTGGTGCCGCGCCGGGCCAGCGCCGAGAACTGCTGCCAGAGTTCGGCGCGCAACACCGGGTCCAGGCCGATCGTCGGCTCGTCGAGCACCAGCAGGTCTGGCCGCCCGACCAGGGCGCAGGCCAGCGAGACCCGGGCGCGCTGCCCACCGGACAGGTTGGCGCAGTAGTCGCCGCGGTGTTTCTGCAAGTCCACCGCCTCGATCGCGTCGTCCGCCTCGCGGGTGTCCACCCCGGCGAGTGCGGCGAAGTACCGCACGTTGTCGATCACCCGCAGGTCGTCGTAGATGGTGGCCTGTTGCGGCATGTAGCCGACCCGGTGGCGAAGCACGGGGGAGCCGGCCGGGCTGCCCAGCACCTCGACCCGTCCGTCGGTGATCAGTTGAGTGCCCACGATGCAGCGCATCAAGGTGGTCTTTCCGCAGCCCGAGGGGCCGAGCAGGCCGGTGATGGTGCCCGGGGCGATCTGCACTGAAAGGTCGTGCAATACCGGCCGCTTGCCACGCACCACCCGAAGGTGATCGATCGCGACGGCCGGACCCGAGCCCGAGAATTCATCACGCGATGAAATCATCATGTGGTGAATAATCTGCCCGGCGCGACGCCCTGTCAATGGCGTTGGGGTCGCAGGGCAGAATCTCCCAGCGTGAGTGCTGCCCGGCTTGCCGTGGATCCGCTCGCGGCTGCCCAGCGGTTGCTCGGCGCCACCCTGACCTGCCGCGGCGTTGACGCGACGATCGTCGAAGTGGAGGCCTACGGCGGGGTGCCGAACGGCCCCTGGCCAGATCCGGCGGCGCATTCCTATCGCGGCCCCACCGCACGCAACTGCGTGATGTTCGGTCCGCCCGGGCGCCTGTATACCTACCGCAGCTACGGCATGCACATCTGCGCCAACGTGGTCTGCGGCCCGGACGGGACGGCCGCCGCGGTGCTGCTGCGTGCGGCGGTGATCGACGAAGGGGAGTCGCTGGTCCGGGCCCGCCGCGGTGACGCCGTGCCGGAGGTGGCGTTGGCCCGCGGTCCGGGCAATCTCTGCTCCGCATTAGGAATCACTATGCAAGACAATGGAATCGACTTGTTCGATGCGGCCAGTCCGGTGCGGCTTCGGCTCGGCGGACCGCTGCCGGCGCAGGCCGGACCGCGGGTGGGCGTCAGCTTGGCTGCCGACCGGCCATGGCGGCTGTGGGCGCCCGGCAAACCCGAGGTTTCGGCCTACCGGCGCAGCCCGCGGGCACCGGCGCCGGGCGCCTCGGACTGATCCGGGAAAATCAACCCATGCCGACGACGATTCTCGACGAGCTGACCTGGCGCGGGCTGATCGCCCAGTCAACCGACCTGGACGCCCTGACCACCGACGTGACGGGCGGGCCGATCACGGTCTACGCCGGATTCGACCCGACCGCGCCCAGCCTGCATGCCGGAAACCTGGTGCCGCTGCTGGCGTTGCGCCGATTCCAGCGGGCCGGACACCGGCCCATTGTGCTGGCCGGCGGTGCCACCGGGCTGATCGGCGACCCTCGTGACAGCGGCGAACGCACCCTGAACACCGCCGACACCGTGGCCGAATGGTCCGAGCGGATCCGTGGCCAGCTGGAGCGCTTCGTCGATTTCGACGACGGCCCGACTGGCGCCGTAGTGGTGAACAACCTGGACTGGACCGCGCCGCTGTCGGCGGTGGAATTCCTGCGTGACGTGGGCAAGCATTTCTCGGTCAACGTGATGCTTGACCGCGACACCATCCGGCGCCGCCTCGACGAGGGCATCTCCTACACCGAGTTCAGCTACATGCTCCTGCAGGCCAACGACTACGTGCAGCTGCATCAGCGCTACGGCTGTTCGCTGCAGATCGGCGGCTCCGATCAATGGGGCAACATCATCGCCGGGGTCCGGCTGGTGCGCCAGAAACTGGGCGCGACGGTGCACGCATTGACCGTGCCCCTGGTCACCGCCGCCGACGGCACCAAGTTCGGCAAGTCCACCGGCGGCGGCAGTCTGTGGCTGGACCCGGAGATGACCAGCCCATACGCCTGGTACCAGTACTTTTTCAACACCGCCGACGCCGACGTGGTCCGCTACCTGCGCTGGTTCACCTTCCTGTCGGCCGAGGAACTGGCCGCGCTGGAGGAAGCGACCGCCGAGCGCCCGCACGAACGCGCCGCCCAGCGCACGTTGGCCCGGGAGTTCACCACCCTGGTGCACGGGGAGGCGGCGACCGAGGCGGTGGAGTTAGCCAGCCAGGCGCTGTTCGGCCGCGGTGAGCTGACCCGATTGGACGAATCCACCCTGACGGCGGCACTGCAGGAGACCTCGGTTGCGCGGCTGGAGCCCGGAACCGCGGACACCATTGTCGACCTATTGGTCGCCACCGGTCTGTCGGCAAGTCGGGGCGCGGCCCGGCGCACCATCGGCGAGGGCGGTGTCTCGGTGAACAACGTTCGCGTCGACAGTGAGGAATGGACGCCGGAGCCCGAGAATTTCTTGCATGGTCGGTGGTTGGTGTTGCGCCGAGGAAAGCGCAATGTGGCTGGTATTGAGAGGGTCTAGTGAGGGTCTCGTGAGGGTCTGGCGACGCGATCGTCGGCACAGGTTGATCTTGAAAAATCTTCCTGACCAGCGGATTTGACTCTTAGATTCCCCTCGCGTAACTTTATCCACGTCGCAGGGAGCGCCGGAAACGGAAGCCCCAGAGACGCCCCGGAGGGATTCGAGAGAATCGCGACGGATTCTGACTGTCCGCACGGCCTGCAAGCGGTTAAACACCGCGGGTAGGCTGCGCGCTCGGTCGGGCGTGTTGTTTGAGAACTCAATAGTGTGTTTGGTGGTTTTTGTTTGTTGTTGTTTTTGCCATGCTCTTGGCGCCCCGTGTTGGGGGTGTGGCGTTTTTTGTCGGTTTTTCGGAACTGATGTTTTGGGATTGTTTCCAAATGGTTTTTGTTTGGAGAGTTTGATCCTGGCTCAGGACGAACGCTGGCGGCGTGCTTAACACATGCAAGTCGAACGGAAAGGCCCTTTCGGGGGTACTCGAGTGGCGAACGGGTGAGTAACACGTGGGTGATCTGCCCTGCACTTTGGGATAAGCCTGGGAAACTGGGTCTAATACCGAATAGGACCGCGCGCTTCATGGTGTGTGGTGGAAAGCTTTTGCGGGGTGGGATGGGCCCGCGGCCTATCAGCTTGTTGGTGGGGTAATGGCCTACCAAGGCGACGACGGGTAGCCGGCCTGAGAGGGTGTCCGGCCACACTGGGACTGAGATACGGCCCAGACTCCTACGGGAGGCAGCAGTGGGAAATATTGCACAATGGGCGCAAGCCTGATGCAGCGACGCCGCGTGGGGGATGACGGCCTTCGGGTTGTAAACCTCTTTCAGTATCGGCGAAGCTCCAAGATTCTTCTTGGGGTGACGGTAGGTACAGAAGAAGCACCGGCCAACTACGTGCCAGCAGCCGCGGTAATACGTAGGGTGCGAGCGTTGTCCGGAATTACTGGGCGTAAAGAGCTCGTAGGTGGTTTGTCACGTTGTCCGTGAAAACTCACAGCTTAACTGTGGGCGTGCGGGCGATACGGGCAGACTAGAGTACTGTAGGGGAGACTGGAATTCCTGGTGTAGCGGTGGAATGCGCAGATATCAGGAGGAACACCGGTGGCGAAGGCGGGTCTCTGGGCAGTAACTGACGCTGAGGAGCGAAAGCGTGGGGAGCGAACAGGATTAGATACCCTGGTAGTCCACGCCGTAAACGGTGGGTACTAGGTGTGGGTTTCCTTCCTTTAGGGATCCGTGCCGTAGCTAACGCATTAAGTACCCCGCCTGGGGAGTACGGCCGCAAGGCTAAAACTCAAAGGAATTGACGGGGGCCCGCACAAGCGGCGGAGCATGTGGATTAATTCGATGCAACGCGAAGAACCTTACCTGGGTTTGACATGCACAGGACGCCGGTAGAGATATCGGTTCCCTTGTGGCCTGTGTGCAGGTGGTGCATGGCTGTCGTCAGCTCGTGTCGTGAGATGTTGGGTTAAGTCCCGCAACGAGCGCAACCCTTGTCTCATGTTGCCAGCACGTTATGGTGGGGACTCGTGAGAGACTGCCGGGGTCAACTCGGAGGAAGGTGGGGATGACGTCAAGTCATCATGCCCCTTATGTCCAGGGCTTCACACATGCTACAATGGCCGGTACAAAGGGCTGCGATCCCGTGAGGGTTAGCGAATCCTTTAAAGCCGGTCTCAGTTCGGATTGGGGTCTGCAACTCGACCCCATGAAGTCGGAGTCGCTAGTAATCGCAGATCAGCAACGCTGCGGTGAATACGTTCCCGGGCCTTGTACACACCGCCCGTCACGTCATGAAAGTCGGTAACACCCGAAGCCGGTGGCCTAACCCTTGTGGAGGGAGCCGTCGAAGGTGGGATCGGCGATTGGGACGAAGTCGTAACAAGGTAGCCGTACCGGAAGGTGCGGCTGGATCACCTCCTTTCTAAGGAGCACCATTTTTTCCCCCGTCCCCGTCACGAGTGCGGGATACATGATGGTTGGGATATTTTCGCCGGGGCCTGTAGTGGGTGCCCGGTGGTGCAGATTAATTTGAAACAACAACAGCTTTGATCACCAACCGCCAGAAGTCTTGTGCTTCTGGTGGCCGACCTTGGGTTGGGCACACTGTTGGGTCCTGAGGCAACAGGCCCGTATTGGCTCCCTTGTGGGGGTGGGTGTGTTGTCGCTCCATCTTGGTGGTGGGGTGTGGTGTTTGTTTTGTGGATAGTGGTTGCGAGCATCTAGCAAGCAAGGCTTGTGTCTTGTTTGTTTTGCAATTTTTGTTTTTTGGTTTTTGTGTTTTGTAAGTGTTTAAGGGCGCATGGTGGATGCCTTGGCATCGAGAGCCGATGAAGGACGTAGGAGGCTGCGATATGCCTCGGGGAGCTGCCAACCGAGCGTGGATCCGAGGATGTCCGAATGGGGAAACCCGGCACGAGTGATGTCGTGTCACCTTCTGGTGAATGTATAGCCAGTGGGGAGGTAACGCGGGGAAGTGAAACATCTCAGTACCCGTAGGAAGAGAAAACAAAATGTGATTCCGTGAGTAGTGGCGAGCGAAAGCGGAGGATGGCTAAACCGTATGCATGTGATACCGGGTAGGGGTTGTGTGTGCGGGGTTGTGGGAGCGTCATGTCTGGTTCTACCTGGCCGGAGGACAGTGAGAAAGTGTTGTGGTTAGCGGAAGTGGCTTGGGATGGCCTGCCGTAGACGGTGAGAGCCCGGTACGTGAAAACCCGATACCTGTCTTGTGATGTTTTCCCGAGTAGCAGCGGGCCCGTGGAATCTGCTGTGAATCTGCCGGGACCACCCGGTAAGCCTGAATACTACTCGATGACCGATAGCGGATTAGTACCGTGAGGGAATGGTGAAAAGTACCCCGGGAGGGGAGTGAAATAGTACCTGAAACCATGTGCCTACAATCCGTCAGAGCCCTCCCTTGTGGTGGGGTGATGGCGTGCCTTTTGAAGAATGAGCCTGCGAGTCACCGGCACGTCGCGAGGTTAACCCGTGTGGGGTAGCCGCAGCGAAAGCGAGTCTGAATAGGGCGTATCCAATCCGTTGGGGTTGGTGTAGTGGCGTGTTGTGGACCCGAAGCGGAGTGATCTACCCATGGCCAGGGTGAAGCGCGGGTAAGACCGCGTGGAGGCCCGAACCCACTTAGGTTGAAGACTGAGGGGATGAGTTGTGGGTAGGGGTGAAAGGCCAATCAAACTCCGTGATAGCTGGTTCTCCCCGAAATGCATTTAGGTGCAGCGTTGCGTGTTTCTCACCGGAGGTAGAGCTACTGGATGGCCGATGGGCCCTACTAGGTTACTGACGTCAGCCAAACTCCGAATGCCGGTGAGTGTAAGCGTGGCAGTGAGACGGCGGGGGATAAGCTCCGTGCGTCGAGAGGGAAACAGCCCAGATCGCCGGCTAAGGCCCCAAAGCGTGTGCTAAGTGGAAAAGGATGTGCAGTCGCTTAGACAACCAGGAGGTTGGCTTAGAAGCAGCCACCCTTGAAAGAGTGCGTAATAGCTCACTGGTCAAGTGATTGTGCGCCGATAATGTAGCGGGGCTCAAGCACACCGCCGAAGCCGCGGCAATACGTAAGTATTGGGTAGGGGAGCGTCCTGCATCCGGTGAAGCCACAGAGTGATCTAGTGGTGGAGGGTGTGGGAGTGAGAATGCAGGCATGAGTAGCGATGAGGCAAGTGAGAACCTTGCCCGCCGAAAGACCAAGGGTTCCTGGGCCAGGCCAGTCCTCCCAGGGTGAGTCGGGACCTAAGGCGAGGCCGACAGGCGTAGTCGATGGACAACGGGTTGATATTCCCGTACCCGTGTGTGGGCGCCCATGATGAATCAGTGGTACTAACCACCCAAAAGGTGGTCGATCAATCCTTTCGGGGAGCGACGACTACTGGCTGCGTGGGACCTTCGCTGGTAGTAGTCAAGCGATGGGGTGACGCAGGAAGGTAGCCGTACCAGTCAGTGGTAATACTGGGGCAAGCCGGTAGGACGTCAGATAGGCAAATCCGTCTGGCATAGAGTCCGAGAGGTGATGCATAGCCGTTTGCGGCGAATTCGGTGATCCTATGCTGCCAAGAAAAGCCTCTAGCGAGCACGCACACGGCCCGTACCCCAAACCAACACAGGTGGTCAGGTAGAGAATACCAAGGCGTACGAGTGAACTATGGTTAAGGAACTCGGCAAAATACCCCCGTAACTTCGGGAGAAGGGGGACCCTCATACCGTCATGGCCTTTGCGGCCGGCAGCGGGAGGGGGTCGCAGAAACCAGTGAGAAGCGACTGTTTACTAAAAACACAGGTCCGTGCGAAGTCGCAAGACGATGTATACGGACTGACGCCTGCCCGGTGCTGGAAGGTTAAGAGGACCGGTTAACCCTTCGGGGTGAAGCTGAGAATTTAAGCCCCAGTAAACGGCGGTGGTAACTATAACCATCCTAAGGTAGCGAAATTCCTTGTCGGGTAAGTTCCGACCTGCACGAATGGCGTAACGACTTCTCAACTGTCTCAACCATAGACTCGGCGAAATTGCATTACGAGTAAAGATGCTCGTTACGCGCGGCAGGACGAAAAGACCCCGGGACCTTCACTATAGCTTGGTATTGATGTTCGATGCGGTTTGTGTAGGATAGGTGGGAGACTGTGAAACTCGCACGCCAGTGTGGGTGGAGTCGTTGTTGAAATACCACTCTGATCGTATTGGACCTCTAACTTCGAACCATGAAGCTGGTTCAGGGACAGTGCCTGGTGGGTAGTTTAACTGGGGCGGTTGCCTCCTAAAATGTAACGGAGGCGCCCAAAGGTTCCCTCAACCTGGACGGCAATCAGGTGTTGAGTGTAAGTGCACAAGGGAGCTTGACTGTAAGACTGACACGTCAAACAGGGACGAAAGTCGGGACTAGTGATCCGGCACCCCCGAGTGGAAGGGGTGTCGCTCAACGGATAAAAGGTACCCCGGGGATAACAGGCTGATCTTCCCCAAGAGTCCATATCGACGGGATGGTTTGGCACCTCGATGTCGGCTCGTCGCATCCTGGGGCTGGAGCAGGTCCCAAGGGTTGGGCTGTTCGCCCATTAAAGCGGCACGCGAGCTGGGTTTAGAACGTCGTGAGACAGTTCGGTCTCTATCCGCCGCGCGCGTCAGAATCTTGAGGAAACCTGTCCCTAGTACGAGAGGACCGGGACGGACGAACCTCTGGTATACCAGTTGTTCCACCAGGAGCACGGCTGGATGGCTACGTTCGGACAGGATAACCGCTGAAAGCATCTAAGCGGGAAACCTACTCCAAGACCAGGATTCTCACCCTTTTAGAGGGATAAGGCCCCCCGCAGACCACGGGATTGATAGACCAGACCTAGAAGCACCGCAAGGTGTGCAGGGAACTGGCACTAACCGGCCGAAAACTTACCAACACAAAAAAACAACAATTGTGTTGCCCGCAACCACACCACAAAACATCTCAAACCCACACCCCACCACCAAACACAAAACTTTGGTGACCAGAGTGGACCACCCCCACACGGGGACAGTCCACCACAGGAAAAGAAAATAGAGTTACGGCGGAAATAGCGACAGGGAAACGCCCGGTCCCATCCCGAACCCGGAAGCTAAGCCTGTCAGCGCCGATGATACTGCCCACACGGGTGGAAAAGTAGGACACCGCCGAACACAACATCCACCAACCCCGCCGACTCCGCCGTCACCGACGGATAACGCCGCTCAAACCGCTCACTGAGCCGCGCGACCGACTCCGGAGAGGGAACCCTCGACGACGACTGTTCGAACATACGTTCGATTATAGCCCTCCGGGCAGACACCGGCCACCGGCGACAAGGCCGGGGTCAGTGCGCCGCTGAATCCCAAGAGCGCCCGTAGCCCACCGCGACCTCCAACGGCACGCTGAGCGGGTAGGCGCTGCCCATCTTGTCGCGCACCAGCGCCTCCAGCGGCTCACGTTCGCCCTCAGCCACCTCGAACAGCAATTCGTCGTGCACCTGCAGCAGCATCCGCGACCGCAGAGTGGAGGCCTTCAGGGCTTGGTCGACGTTGATCATCGCGACCTTGATGATGTCGGCCGCGCTGCCCTGGATCGGGGCGTTGAGCGCAGCCCGCTCGGCGGACTCCCGGACCTGACGGTTGCTGCTGTCCAGCTCCGGCAGGTAGCGCCGGCGGCCCAGCACTGTCGAGGTGTAGCCGTCCTTGCGGGCCTGTTCGACCACCTCGTGCAGGTAGTCGCGCACCCGGCCGAACCGGTCGAAGTAGGCGTCCATCTGCTCTTTGGCCTCTTCGGTGGAGATCTTGAGCTGCGAGGCCAGCCCGTAGGCGCTCAGCCCATAGGCCAGGCCGTAGGACATCGCCTTCACGCGGCGGCGCATATCCGGGGTCACCTCGTCGATGGGCACCGAAAACGCCCGCGACCCGACGAACGAGTGCAGGTCTTCGCCGGTGTTGAACGCCTCGATCAGGCCTTCGTCGGCCGACAGGTGCGCCATGATGCGCATCTCGATCTGGCTGTAGTCGACCGTCATCAACTCGGGGTAGCCCTCACCGACCACGAAGCCGTCGCGGATCTGGCGGCCGGCGTCGGTGCGGATCGGGATGTTCTGCAGGTTGGGGTCGGTGGACGACAGCCGGCCGGTCGCCGCGATGGTCTGATTCAGCGTGGTGTGGATTCGGCCATCGGAGGCAACCGATTTCAGCAATCCGTCGACGGTCACCTTCAGGCGGGTGACGTCACGGTGGGTCAGCAGGTGCTCCAGGAACGGATGGCCGGTCTTGTCGAACAGGGTCTGCAGCGCGTCGGCGTCGGTGGTGTAGCCGGTCTTGGTCTTCTTGGTCTTGGGCATGCCCAGTTCGTCGAAGAGCACCACCTGCAGCTGCTTGGGGGATCCGAGGTTGATCTGCTTGCCGATCACCGCGTAGGCGGCCTCGGCGGCGTCGCGGATCTGGTCCCCGAACCGGCTCTGCAGCTGGCCCAGGTGATCGAGGTCGACACCGATCCCAGCGGTCTCCAGCTCGGCCAGCACCCGCTGCAGGGGCAGCTCGATGTCGGCGAGCAGTCCGGACGAGTCGATGCGGGCCAATTCCAGATCCAGCGCGTCGGCCAGATCGGTGACGGCCCGAGCCCGCAGGATCGCGGTCTGCACGGCCTGATCGTCGATGCCCTCGGTGTCATCGAGCAGCGAAAGCTGTTGCTGTTCATCGGATTCAGCACGCAGCTCCCGGCGCAGGTAGCGCACCGAGAGGTCGTCGAGGCTGAAGCTGCGCTGACCGGGCCGCACCAGGTAGGCGGCCAGGGCGGTGTCGCAGGTGACACCGTCCAGGGTCCAGCCGCGCCCGGCCAGGTCGTGCATGGCCAGCTTGGCCTCGTGCAGCGCCTTGGGCTTGTCCGGGTCGGCCAGCCAGGCACCCAGCGCGGTGTCGTCCTCGGCGGTCAGCGCCGCGGTGTCGATATAGCCGCCGTCGCCGTCCGCCGAGGCCAGGGCCAGCGCGGTGGCGTCGCTGTCAAAGCTGCGGTGGGTGCCGATCACGGCCAGCCCGGTGCGCCGTCCGTCGCCGGCGTGTTCGGCCAGCCACGAGGCGACTGTTCCCGGCTCCAGGGCGCCGCCGCGCACCTCGAAGCCCTCCTCGGCCTCGGGTACCGCGCCGCCGGCAGTGGAGAGCGTGTCGAACAGCCGGTCGCGCAGCACCCGGAACTCGAGGTCGTCGAAGAGCTGATGGATCTGCTCACGGTCCCACGGCACCAACCGCAGGGTGTCGGGTGTCTGGGCCAGCGGCACGTTGCGCACCAGGTCGGTTAGCTCGCGGTTGAGGATCACGGTAGATAGGTTGGCGCGCAACGCATCTCCGACTTTACCCTTGACGGTGTCGACCTGGTCCACCAGCCCCTGCAGCGACCCGTATTCGGTGATCCACTTCGACGCGGTCTTCTCCCCCACCCCGGGGATGCCCGGCAGGTTGTCGCTGGGGTCGCCACGCAGCGCCGCGAAGTCCGGGTACTGCGCCGGGGTCAGGCCGTACTTCTCGACGACCGCGTCCGGAGTGAACCGGGTCAGGTCGCTGACACCCTTGCGGGGGTAGAGCACGGTCACGTTCTCGTTGACCAGCTGCAGGGCGTCGCGGTCACCGGTGACCACCAGCACCCGGTAGCCCTCGGCGTCGGCCTGGGTGGCCAGCGTGGCGATCAAGTCGTCGGCCTCAAAGCCGGGCTCCGACAACGTGGTGATGCCCAGCGCGGCCAGCACTTCCTTGGTGATGTCGATCTGGCCACGGAACTCATCCGGGGTAGACGACCGGGTGGCCTTGTATTCCGGGAAGCGCTCGGAGCGGAAGGTCTGCCGCGACACGTCGAACGCGGCGGCGACGTGGGTGGGCGCCTCATCGCGCAGCAGGTTGATCAGCATCGCGGTGAACCCGTAGACGGCGTTGGTGGTCAGGCCGCTGCGGGTCTTGAAATTCTCCGCGGGCAGGGCATAGAACGCCCGGTACGCCAGCGAGTTTCCGTCCAGAAGCAGTAGCGTCGGTTTGGTCTGACTCACGGACCCAACTCTAGGCACCCGCCCCGACACCCAGTGACAGCCGCGCCCGGTCGACGAGCACCCGGGCGGCGGGGCTGCGCGGTCCCGACGCACGCCAGGCCAACACCAGCCGGCCCCGCAGCTGCGGCGTCAGGCGTAGTGCGTGCAGGCCTGGGCGACTGCGAGCCATCGAGCGCGGCAGGATCGCGACCCCGAGCCCACGCTCGGCGAGCTCGGCCAGCGCCTGCGGGGTGCTGGCTTCGAATGCGATCCGCGGCGAGACGCCGATCCCCGCGCAGGCTTGATCGAGCTGGCGGCGGATGCCGGTGCCGACCGGCAGGGTGATCAGCGGCCGCTGCGTCAACTGCTCAAGGCTGACCGTGGCATGTCCGGCCAGCTCATCGGCCAGGCCCACCGCGGCATCGACGGGCTCGTCGGTGACCACCTCGATGTCCAGCCCGGCGGGTTGGTCGTCGGGGCCGACCGAGACGATCGCCAGGTCCAAGTCTCCGCCGTGCACTGCCTCGATCAGCTCATCGGAATTGGCTGTGCTGAGAGTGATTTCGACATTCGGATACTCGGCGTGAAATTCGGCGAGCAGCCCGGGCACATCGACGGGATGGGCGGTGACGGTGCCGATCGCGACCGTGCCGCGCACCAGCCGGCTGAGCTCGTCGACGGCCAGCCGCACGTCGTCCACGGCCGCCAAGGCGGTTTTGGCGTACGGCAGCACGGCCGCGCCGGCCGCCGTCGGACGGACCTCCCGGCGAGAGCGGTCCAGCAGCCGTTGACCGAGTTCTCGCTCCAGCCGCCCGATCTGGGCGCTGACCGCCGGCTGCGCCACATGCACCCGCTGCGCCGCGCGGGTGAAGTTCGCTTCTTCCACCACCGCCACGAAGTATTCGAGCTGCCGCAGTTCCATAAGCAATAAATATAGTTTCTGGTCTGATTAGGTATTGGACTTATAGTTTTCTGGCCAGGACGCTGAAGCCATGACCGATTCAGACGTTGTGATCGCCGGAGCCGGTATCGGCGGATTGACCACCGCACTGACCCTGCACGCCCGCGCGATCCCCGCGACCGTCGTCGAGGGCGCCCAGGAACTGCGGCCGCTGGGTGTCGGCATCAATCTGCTACCGCACGCCGTCCGCGAGTTGTTCGCGCTGGGCCTGGGCGAGCAGCTGTCGACGCTGGCGGTGGCGCCGACATCGCTGGCGTACTTCGACACCCGCGGCCGGGAATTGTTCCGCGAACCGCGGGGCATCGCGGGCGGCTACGAATTCCCGCAGTATTCGGTGCACCGCGGGGATCTGCAGCTGTTGCTGCTCGATGCGGTGCGGGAGCGATTGGGGGCGAGCGCCATACGTACCGGAGCGCGGGTCACCGGGTTCGTCGACGCCGACGACGCGGTGCGGGTGCAGCTGGGGGACAACGAGCTGACGGGCGCTTTCTTGGTGGGCGCCGACGGGATTCATTCGGCGGTGCGCGCCCAGCTGCACCCCGGCGGCGACGAGCTGCGGTGGTCGGGGTTCCGGATGTGGCGCGGCGCAGCGCCCGGGGAACCGTACCTGGACGGGCAGACCATGGCGATCGTCAAGGCCGACGACGGAATCGAGCTGGTGATCTATCGGATCGGCGCCGGCCTGATCAACTGGGTGCTGCTGGTGCCCGAAGCCCAGCCCGGGCCGCTGCCGGGCACCGCCCGTTGGAACCAGCGATGCCAGGCCGATCAGGTGTTGGCCTACCTGGACGGCTGGAAGCTGGAGTGGCTCGACGTCGCCGACCTGGTGGGCCGCACCGCTGACCCGCTGGAATATCCGATGGTCGATCGCGACCCGCTGCCGTGGTGGGGCCGAGGACGCGTGACGCTGCTGGGCGACGCGGCACACCCGATGTATCCGGTGGGCGCCAACGGCGGATCGCAGGCCATCTTGGACGCACGGGCCCTGGCCTACGGCCTGGCAGCGCATCCGCAAACCGGCCTGCGGGCCTATGAGGAGCACCGCCGGGAAGCGACCGCGGCGGTGGTGGCCGCCAACCGGGAGATGCACCGCCGCGGCGCCGTCCTGCGCTCGGACAACCTGGCTCGGGTGGCCGCCGCCTACCGGCGCGACACCGGAGCGGATCGGGCGCGGGCCTGAACCTAGAACACGTTTCAGTTTCGCCGTTCCGGTTGGGTACGCTGACCGAGTGCCAGATGTAGCCTCGCAGCCGGCCATCGACGGGTGGTTCGCCACCGACGACGCCGGCCTCCCCCACCTGATCGGCGCCAAGTGTCCCCAGTGCGGCACCTATGTGTTCCCGCCGCGGGAGAACAACTGCCCCAACCCCGCCTGCGACGGCGACGTGTTGAAGCCGGTCGCGCTGTCGCGGCGCGGCAAGATTTGGAGCTACACCGAGAACCGGTATCTGCCGCCGGCCCCCTACCCGCCGAGCGACCCGTTCGAGCCGTTCGCGATCGCCGCGGTGGAGCTGGCCGACGAGGGCCTGATCGTGCTGGGCAAGGTCGTCGAAGGCACCCTGGCCGCGGACCTGAAGGTCGGCATGGAGATGGAGCTGACCACCATGCCGCTCTACACCGACGACGACGGCGTGACGCGCACGGTTTACGCGTGGAAGAAGGTGGACTCCAATGGCTGAACCGCTGTACATCCTGGGTGCGGGCATGCACCCGTGGGGCAAGTGGGGCCGCGACTTCACCGAGTACGGGGTGGTCGCCGCTCGTGCCGCGCTGGCCGACGCCGGCCTGAACGCACAGCAGATCCAGTTCATCGCCGGTGCGGACACCATCCGCAACGGCTACCCGGGCTTCATCGCCGGTTCGACGTTCGCCCAGAAGCTGGGCTGGAACGGGGTCCCGGTGTCCTCCTCGTATGCCGCCTGCGCCTCCGGTTCGCAGGCCCTGCAGAGCGCCCGGGCCCAGATCCTGGCCGGCTTCTGCGATGTGGCGCTGGTGATCGGCGCCGACACCACCCCCAAGGGCGCGTTCGCCCCGGTCGGCGGTGAACGTAAAGCCGACCCGGACTGGCAGCGATTCCACCTGATCGGGGCGATGAACCCGGTGTACTTCGCGCTGCTGGCGCGCCGCCGGATGGACCTCTACGGCGCCACCTCCGAGGACTTCGCCCAGGTGAAAGTGAAGAACTCCCGGCACGGGCTGAACAACCCGAATGCGCGCTACCGCAAGGAATCCGCGGTCGCCGACGTACTGGCCAGCCCGGTGGTCTCCGACCCGCTGCGCCAGCTCGACATCTGCGCCACCTCCGACGGCGCGGCGGCGCTGATCGTGGCCAGCGCGGAATTCGCCAAGAAGCACTTGGGTTCGCTCGACGGTGTGCCGTCGGTGCGCGCGGTGTCCACAGTGACCCCCCGGTACCCCCAGCACCTGCCCGAATTGCCGGACATCGCAACTGATTCCACCGCCGTGGTGGCGGCCCCGGAGCGGGTGTTCAAGGACCAGATCCTGGACGCCGCCTACGCCGAGGCCGGGATCGGCCCGGAGGATGTCAGCCTGGCCGAGGTCTACGACCTGTCCACCGCGCTGGAGATCGACTGGTACGAGCACCTGGGCCTGTGCGCCAAGGGTGAAGGCGAGCAGCTGCTGCGCAGCGGCGCCACCACGATCGGTGGCCGGGTGCCGGTCAACCCGTCCGGCGGGCTGGCCTGCTTCGGCGAGGCGATCCCGGCGCAGGCGATCGCTCAGGTATGTGAGTTGACCTGGCAGCTGCGCGGTCAGGCCACCGGCCGGCAGGTCGAGGGCGCCACGGTGGGCGTCACGGCCAACCAGGGCTTGTTCGGGCACGGCTCGTCGGTGATCATCGCCCGGTAATTCCTCACGCGATGACCGAAACCGTGGTCGTCAAGGTCAAACCGGGCAGCCGCAAAGGTCCCCTGGTCGAGACCGACGACGACGGGGCGCTGACCGTCTACGTGCGCGAGCCCGCCGTGGACGGCGAGGCCAACGCGGCCGTCATCCGTGTTCTGGCAGAGCATTTCGGCGTTCCACGCTGCCGTATCGAACTGGCTTCCGGCGCGGGAGCACGTGTCAAGCGTTTCCGGATCGAGCGGTAGGCGGCTCGGGGCCAGTCAGCAGGGTCAGTCCGAGCGCAAGCTGCTCAGCACACCGCGACGGGTCAACTCAGCGAGTACGACCTGGCCCTGCAATTCGGCTCGGTCCATACAGGCCACCCGAGCGGCCTCCGGGTCGCGCTGATGGATCGCCGCGGCTTCCGCCTCAAAGCTGTACAGAAACTCTTCGTGTTCGTTGGCGTAGCTCCTCCAGAATCCGCGCGGCATGAACACCCGTGAGGCACTGATGGCCGCCTGCAGTGGCGGGCCGGCGTATTCCTCGACAATGATCCGGCGAAACTCGATGGCCGCGTCGTGAAATGCGGCCGGCTCCTTGTTGGCGCGCAGTTCCCGCAGCGCCGCATCCAGTTCAGCAAGGACACGCGGTGTCGGGCACGCCGCTGCCCGGGTCGATGGGATGGCATTCAATGTCCCGTGTAATTCGTGCTGTTCGCGAACGACAGCCTCATCGAACCGGCTGACAAACACGCCACGGTGATAGACGCTGGCCAGCATTCCCTGCTGCTCGAGTTGGTCAATCGCCTGCTGAACGGGCAGCCGGCTGACCCCCAGGGCACTCGCGACTGCATCGCGATTGATCCGATCGCCGGTGCGCAACTCCCCCACCAGCACCAGATCGACGATGTGGTTGACGACCAGGTCTTTTTCTTTGACCCCGTATTTCTTCGGCATGGTGAGGCTTAGTCAGAAGCCTCGGCTGACGTCTCCCCCGACGAACCAGCTTGCGGCAGTAATGATTCCAACGCGGCACGGTTGATCCGCCGAAACGCGCGCTTGGGCCGATTGGCATCCAAAATGGCCACCTCCAAGGTGCCCGGTCCCAGTTCGCGCGGTTCGACACCGTTGCCGGAGTCGGTCTGTTTGAGCGCATTGACCGCGATGTGCAGCGCGTCGGCCAGTTCCGCGTTCTCGGCGTAAGACTCCTTGAGCGCGTTGGTGACCGGCTCGGTGGTGCCGCCCATCACCACGAAGTGCGGCTCATCGGTGATCGATCCGTCGTAGGTAATCCGGTACAGCTCCGGCGCTTTCGTCTGGCCCTGGTAGGCGACGCCGGCGACGCACAACTCCACCTCGTACGGCTTGGCCTGCTCGGTGAAGATGGTGCCCAGCGTCTGGGCGTAGACGTTGGCCAGCTGGCGCGCGGTGACGTCGCGCCGGTCATAGGCGTAGCCACGGGTGTCGGCGAACTGAATACCGCCGCGGCGCAGGTTCTCGAACTCGTTGATCCGGCCCGCCGCGGCGAAACCCACCCGGTCATACAGTTCGCTGATCTTCTGCAATGAGCGCGAAGGATTTTCCGCAACGAACAACACGCCGTCGGCGTAGGCCAGGGCCACCACGCTGCGACCGCGGGCAATGCCCTTGCGCGCCAGCTCGCTGCGCTCGCGCATCGCTTGCTCGGGCGAGATGAAGTACGGGAAGCTCATTTCTTACCCCGCTTGGTCTCCGACCCCGAATCTCCGCCACGCGTTCGACTCTCGACCACCAGACGGGCGAGTTCGGCGATCCGCTCCTCGGCGATATCGACGGCGCCGTCGGCGTCGATGGTGACCGCGGTCGGGTAGATGCCCCGCACCAGATCCGGACCGCCGGTCGCGGAGTCGTCGTCCGCAGCGTCATAGAGCGCCTCAATGGCTACCCGCAGCGCGGAGTCGGCGTCGCTGATCCGGCTGTAGAGCTTCTTGATCGACGACTTGGCGAACAGCGAGCCCGATCCCACCGCCTGGTAACCCTCACTCTCGATATTCCAGCCGCCGGCGGCGTCGAACGACACGATGCGCCCCGCGGTCTGCGGGTCGTCGGCATCGATGTCGTAACCGGCCAACAACGGCAACGCCACCAGGCCCTGCATCGCGGCACCCAAGTTGCCGCGCACCATGGTCGAGAGCCGGTTGACCTTACCGGCGAACGTCAGCGGGACACCTTCGAGCTTCTCGTAGTGCTCCAGTTCCACCGCGTAGAGCCGAGCAAACTCAACGGCGATCGCCGCGGTGCCGGCGATGCCGGTCGCGGTGTACTCGTCGGTGACGTACACCTTCTGCACGTCGCGGCCCGCGATCATGTTGCCCTGCGTGGAACGGCGGTCACCGGCAATGAGGACCCCGCCCGGGTACTTCAACGCGACGATCGTGGTGCCGTGCGGCAGTTGCTCACCAGCCCCGCCGGAGTGCGCGGCGCCCGCGCCGGTCGGCAACAGCTCCGGGGCCTGCAACCGCAGGAACTCCGAAAACGACGACAGACCTACGCCGGTGAGCGCGATTCCTGGGGTTGCTGAGTTGATGGGCAGACGATCACGCGACAACCAGGTCACTGGCCGCCCTTTTGGACGTACGCACGCACGAAGTCCTCGGCGTTCTCTTCCAGCACGTCGTCAATCTCGTCGAGCAGGTCATCGGTGTCCTCGGTGAGCTTCTCTCGGCGTTCCTGGCCCGCCGCAGTGCTGCCGGTGAGATCGTCGTCGTCTCCGCCGCCCCCGCCGCGCTTGGTCTGCTCCTGAGCCATTGCTGCCTCCTGAATCTCATCGGCCGCGCATGACCGCGGCCGGCTTCTCCACCCTACCGGTCGGCGCCGATGTTGCTCGGGGTCTAGGTGGTGAGTTGTTGGACCAGTTCGGCGGCACTGTCCACCGAGTCCAGCAAAGCTCCGACGTGCGCCTTGCTGCCGCGCAGCGGCTCGAGCGTGGGGATTCGCACCAGCGAGTCCCCGCCCAGGTCGAAGATCACCGAGTCCCAGCTCGCGGCCGCGATGTCGGCCCCGAACCGGCGCAGGCACTCACCGCGGAAGTAGGCCCGGGTGTCGGTCGGCGGGTTGTGCACCGCGGCCAGCACCTGCTGTTCGGTGATCAGGCGACGCATCGAGCCACGGGCGACCAGCCGGTTGTACAGACCCTTGTCCAGCCGCACGTCAGAATACTGCAGGTCGATCAGGTGCAGCCGGGGCGCCGACCAGCTCAGGTTCTCCCGCTGCCGGAAGCCCTCCAGCAGACGCAGCTTGGCCGGCCAGTCCAGTAGGTCGGCGCACTCCATCGGATCACGCTCAAGCTGGTCGAGCACCCGGGCCCAGGTCTCGATGATGTCGGTAGCCCGCGGATCTGGATCACGGCTCTCCACCAGCTTGGCCACCCGGTCGAGGTAAATCCGTTGTAGCGCAAGGCCGGTCATCTCACGGCCGTCGGCCAGTGCCACGGTGGCCCGCAGGGTCGGGTCACGGCTGATGACGTGCACCGCACGCACCGGCCGGGCCAACACCAGATCGCTCAGGTCGATCCCGTGCTCGGCGCCCTCCTCGATCAGATCGAGAACCAGGGCTGTGGTGCCCACCTTCAAATACGTCGACGTCTCGGCGAGGTTGGCGTCGCCGATGATCACATGCAGCCGGCGGTACTTGTCCGCGTCGGCGTGTGGTTCGTCACGAGTGTTGATGATGCCGCGCTTGAGGGTGGTCTCCAGGCCGACCTCGACCTCGATGTAGTCGGCGCGCTGGGAGAGCTGGAAGCCCGGTTCGTCGCCCGCAGCGCCCAGCCCGACCCGCCCGGAGCCGGTGACCACCTGCCGGGACACCAGAAACGGGGTCAGACCGGCGATGATCGCCGAGAACGGCGTCTGCCGGCTCATCAGGTAGTTCTCGTGGGTGCCGTAGGAGGCGCCCTTGTTGTCGATGTTGTTCTTGTACAGCTGCAGCTTGGCCGCACCGGGGACGCTGGCGACATAGCGCGCGGCCGCCTCCATCACCCGCTCGCCGGCCTTATCCCAGATGACTGCGTCCAACGGGTCGGTGACCTCGGGCGCGGAGTATTCGGGGTGGGCGTGATCGACGTAGAGCCGTGCCCCGTTGGTAAGGATCATGTTGGCCGCGCCGACCTCGTCGGCGTCGATGATCGGCGGCGGGCCAGACGAGCGGCTCAGGTCGAAGCCGCGGGCGTCACGCAGCGGCGATTCCACCTCATAGTCCCAGCGGGTGCGCTTGGCGCGCGGGATGCCCGCGGCGGCGGCGTACGCCAGCACCGCCTGGGTGGAGGTGAGGATCGGGTTCGCGGTGGGATCTGACGGCGAAGCGATGCCGTATTCGACTTCGGTCCCGATGATCCGCTGCATGAGGTTCAGCCTAGAGGTGGCGCGGAACGCGACCGTCAGAGGTGTTGACGTCACCGAGGTCAGTGGCTAATTTCACCGAAATGTCCGCCGATCAAGCCCGTCAGCGCGTAACCGACGTAGCCGGGAAACGTTACGGCGAAGTGCTGCTTGTCGAAGTCGGCGAGTCGGGTCCGCAGGCCGGCGTCTACAACAGCTTCGGCCTCAACGACTGCCCCGCGCCGCTGTGGTCGGCGCTCGATGCGCAGGCCATCGCCACCGAGAACGGCGCGGCCGCCGCCCTGCTCAACGGGCCGCGCTACTGGCTGATGAACACCATCGAAAAGGCGCCGCAGGGCCCGCGGGAGACCAAGACCTTCGGCGGGATCGAGATGATCAAGCAGGCGCAGGTCGCGTTGTCGTCGATGAACCCCGGGCCCTACACCGTCAATGAGGTCAGCCGCCACGCGGTCTTCATCTTCGATGCCGGCGAGCAGATCTACGAGCTGATCGACCCCGACGGGCGGCGATGGGTCATGCAGACCTGGAGCCAGGTCGTGGATGCGAACCTGTCCCGAGCCGACCTCGCCGGACTGGCCGACCGGCTCAAGCTGCCACCGGGTTGGGCCTACCGAGCGCGCGTGTTGACCAGCCCCCTGACGGTAGACACCACCGTCGAGGTTGCCCGCGTGTTGCAGGACGACCTGACCAACAGCTACTCACTGAGCAGCAGCTAGCGCTACAGGTACTGGCCCAGGTTGGACTCGGTGTCGATGGCACGGCTGGCGCTGGAGCTCTTGCCGGTGACCAGGGTGCGGATGTAGACGATCCGCTCGCCCTTCTTGCCCGAGATCCGCGCCCAGTCATCGGGGTTGGTGGTGTTGGGCAGGTCCTCGTTCTCGGCGAACTCGTCGACGATCGAGTCCAGCAGGTGCTGGATGCGCAGACCCGGCTGGCCGGTCTCCAGCACCGACTTGATGGCGTTTTTCTTCGCCCGGTCGACCACGTTCTGGATCATCGCCCCGGAGTTGAAGTCCTTGAAGTACATGACCTCTTTGTCACCGTTGGCGTAGGTGACCTCCAGGAACCGGTTGTCGTCGATCTCGGCGTACATCCGGTCGACGACCTTCTCGATCATCGCCTTGATGCAGGCCGCGCGGTCCCCGCCGAACTCGGCGAGGTCGTCGGCGTGCACCGGCAGCGTCTCGACCAAGTACTTCGAGAAGATGTCTTGTGCGGCTTCGGCATCGGGGCGCTCGATCTTGATCTTGACGTCGAGGCGGCCGGGCCGCAGGATCGCCGGGTCGATCATGTCCTCGCGGTTGGAGGCGCCGATCACGATGACGTTCTCCAGTCCCTCCACGCCGTCGATCTCGCTGAGCAGCTGGGGCACCACGGTGGTCTCCACGTCCGAGGAGACACCGGTGCCACGGGTGCGGAAGATCGAGTCCATCTCGTCGAAGAACACGATGACCGGGGTGCCCTCGGAGGCCTTCTCGCGGGCACGCTGGAAGATCAGCCGGATGTGGCGTTCGGTCTCGCCGACGAACTTGTTCAGCAGCTCGGGGCCCTTGATATTGAGGAAGTACGACTTGGCCTCGTGGGCGTCGTCGCCACGTACCTCGGCCATCTTCTTGGCCAGTGAGTTGGCCACCGCCTTGGCGATCAGCGTCTTGCCGCAGCCGGGCGGACCGTAGAGCAGCACGCCTTTGGGCGGACGCAGTGCGTACTCGCGGTAGAGATCTTTATGCAGGAACGGCAACTCCACGGCGTCGCGGATCTGCTCGATCTGGCGAGTCAGCCCGCCGATGTCGCCGTAGCTGACGTCGGGCACCTCCTCGAGCACCAGGTCTTCGACCTCGGCCTTGGGGATGCGCTCGAAGGCGTAGCCGGCCTTGGTGTCCACCAGCAGTGAATCGCCGGGGCGCAGCTTGCGGGGACGCCGGTCGTCCGGCAGCGCGTCCGGGTGACTGTCGGGAAGGTCCGCGGCGACCAGCGGCTCGGCCAGCCAGACGATGCGCTCCTCGTCGGCGTGGCCCACCACCAACGCGCGGTGCCCGTCGGACAGAATTTCGCGCAACGTGGATATTTCGCCGACCGACTCGAAATTGCCGGCCTCGACTACCGTCAGCGCCTCGTTGAGCCGAACCGTTTGGCCCTTCTTGAGGGTTGCTAGCTCGATGTTGGGCGAGATGTTCAGCCGCATCCGACGACCGGAGGTGAATACGTCGACGGTGTCGTCTTCATGACCACCCAGCAGCACGCCGTAGCCGCTCGGCGGCTGACCGAGTCGATCGACCTCTTCACGCAGGGCGAGCAACTGCTGACGCGCCTCTTTGAGGGTGTCCATCAGCTTGGAGTTTCGCGCGGTCAGCGAGTCAATGTGGGCTTCGAGCTGACGCACGTCGCGGCCGACGCGACCGGTGTCCAGAGGTGTGTCATCGAGCTGCGCGCGGAGCATCGCGGCTTCGCGGCGCAGTTCTTCCAACTCGGCGAAGTCATCACCGGGCGTGCCCGACCCCCCGGATGCGTCGAAATTCTCAGGACGCGGCGAATCTTCCATGTTGCTCATGGTGCGCTCCTTTCCCGAACTGGAAGTTGAAGCGACGGATACCTCAACGCTACCGGCCATTGTCCATTCGCGTGCTCTGTGGCAATCCGACACACCGGCTCCGCTGCTAGCCTCGCTCTCAAATCGGGTGATCAACAAGGCCTAGAAAGGATCCGCATGACGATGAAATCCCTCGCCACGGGTATGGCGGCAGTCGCGGCCATCAGCACGGCGACCTCAGCTGTGAGCTACCTGGCAACGCCCGCACCTGCCGCCGCCCAGGCACCCACGACGGTGTTCTTCGCCCCGCTGCCGTTGGACCCGGCGGTCGCCCTACCGGCCCCGGGGCAGTTGGCCGACGTGCTCAACACGCTGGCCGACCCGGGTGTTCCCGCCGCCGGAAAGTCCAACCTCGTCGAGGGCGGCCTGGGCCCTGTCGAGTCCGGTGCCATCGACCACCGGCTGCAAAAGGCCCTCAAGAAGGGCGCCCTCCCGCTGACGATCAGCGTGGCCAACGTCGCACCGGCCGGTCCCGGAGCGGCTAGCGCCGACGTCACTGCGTCGGGGCCGAAGCTGGAGCCGCACTCGGTGAATCTCACATTCGTCGACCAGGGTGGCTGGAAGCTTTCCCGGGCCTCGCTGTTGTCGCTGTCGCAGCTGACGTCGAACTGATCGCAGAGCTGATGTACCAGAGCCGCATCACCGTTACCGCCGCACTCGCGGCGGCGGCGCTGGTCCTGTCAGGCTGCAACGGCCACCAGCCGGCGGAGCCGGTCGCCGAGGTTTCGGTGACGTCGACGACGGTGCCTGTCCAGGCGCCGTCGTCGGCCTTGCCGGAGCCCGAGGCGTTGACCGATGTGCTGTACCGGCTGTCGGACCCCGAGGTTCCCGGCGCGGACAAGCTGGCGCTGATCGAGGGCGCCAAACCTGCCGACGCCGCAACTATCGACAAGTTCGCCACCGCACTCAAAGACGGCGGCTATCTGCCGCGTCGGAGCGCGACCCCGGCAACGTGACCGCCGATGTCACGGTCAACACGGCCAATCCCGCCACCGGCACGTTCTCCTTCCCGATGGAATTCACCCCGAATCACGGCGACTGGCAGCTGTCGCAGGCCACCGCCAAGAGCCTGCTGGCATTCGGCAACGCCCAGGCCAGCGGTACAGCGCCGGCACCGGCCCCGGCACCACCGGCGCCCTGACGATGTGGATCGGCTGGCTCGAATTCGATCTGCTGCTCGGTGACGTGCACTCGCTCAAGCAGAAGCGCTCCGTGGTGCGCCCGATCGTCGCGGAACTGCGACGCAAGTTCAATGTGGCCGCCGCCGAGACAGATTCGGCTGATTTACACCGCCGCAGTGGTATCGGAGTTTCCGCGGTGTCCGGCGATCGCGGCCATCTGGTGGACCTACTGGATGCGGCGGAACGATTGGTGGCCGCCCGTCCCGAAATCGAGCTGCTGTCGGTACGCCGCGGGTTGAGCCGCAGCGACGACTGAGGCCTGGCCACGGTGCCGACGACGCAGTCCCGACCCGCTAGGGGCGGCCCCGCTTGCGCCCCAGCCGGGTCGGGGTGACGGTGTCCGGTGCCAGTCGGCGAGCGCAGACCAGGAATGCGGTGTGGCCACGCATCGCATGCTGGGGCCGCACCGCCAAGCCGACGACGTTCCAGCCGCGCTGCATGGTCTCCCAGGACCGCGGCTCGGTCCAGCACTGCTGCTCACGCAGCGCCTCGTTTACCTGGGACAGCTGGGTGACGGTGGCGACGTAAATCACCAGCACCCCGCCGGGAACCAGGACCCGCGACACGGTGCCCAGCACATCCCAGGGTGCCAGCATGTCCAGCACCACCCGATCGATCGACCCGTCGGGCAGGTCGCAGTCGGCCACATCGCCCATCACCAACTGCCAGTTGTCGGGCTGGCGCCCGAGGAAGGTCTCGACGTTGGCGCGGGCGTGCACGGCATGGTCGTCACGCAGCTCGTAGGAGATCACCTTGCCTTCGGGCCCCACTGCCCGCAGCAGCGACAGTGTCAGGGCTCCCGAGCCGGCGCCGGCCTCGAGCACCCGCGCCCCGGGGAAGATGTCGCCCTCGTGGATGATCTGCGCGGAGTCCTTGGGATAGATCACCTGCGCACCGCGCGGCATCGACATCACGTAGTCGACCAGCAGCGGTCGCAGCACCAGGAACGGGTCACCGTTAGCGGATTTGACCACGCTGCCGTCGGGTAGCCCGATCACCTCGTCGTGCGGAATGGCCCCGCGATGAGTGTGGAAGTCACCGCCGGGGACCAGCACCGTGGTGTAGCGACGCCCCTTGGCGTCGGTGAACTGGGCCCGATCGCCCGCCTGAAAAATCCCGGATTCGGACACAGCCGTCCACCCTACGCAGCGTGTTCGCGAGGGGTTGTCGGTGCATACCCGTAGGGTTCGGAGCTATGAGCAAGCCGGCGTTATCCCCGTCGCGGGCGGCCGACTTCAAACAGTGCCCGCTGCTGTACCGATTCCGGGCCATTGACCGGCTCCCGGAACCAGCGTCGGCCGCGCAACTGCGCGGCTCGGTGGTCCACGGCGCACTGGAGCGGCTCTACGCGCTGCCCGCACCCCAGCGCGGTCCCGACACCGCCCGGGACCTGGTGACCCCGGCCTGGGAGCACCTGATCAGCACCGCCCCGGACTTGGGCGCCGGGCTGGACGCCGAGCAGCTGATGGCAGAGGCACGCAAGCTGCTGGCCGGTTACTACCGGTTGGAGGATCCCCGCCGATTCGACCCGCAGAGCTGTGAGCAGCGGGTCGAGGTCGAGCTGGCCGACGGCACCCTGCTGCGCGGTTTCGTCGACCGCATCGATGTCGCCGCGACCGGAGAGCTGCGGGTGGTCGACTACAAAACCGGCCGGGCACCGTCGGCCACCGGGCGGCTGTCCGAGGCCGCCGAATCGAAGGCACTGTTCCAGATGAAGTTCTATGCGGTGGCCCTGCTGCGGTCCCGCGGCGTGATGCCCGCACGGTTGCGGCTGATCTATCTGGCCGACGGGCAACTGCTGGACTACTCCCCCGATCACGCCGAACTGCTGCGCTTCGAGAAGACTCTGATCGCGATCTGGCAGGCCATCCAAACCGCTGGCGCCACAGGGGATTTCCGTCCACAACCGTCACGCCTGTGTGATTGGTGCGCCCACCGTGCGCGGTGTCCGGCATTCGGGGGGACCCCACCGCCCTACCCCGGCTGGCCGGCCGACACTGCGGCATGACCGGCAGCTATTACCGGCGCGCGGGCGGTTCCGGCGCCGGCGACGTGGTCTACGAATCCACCGACCTGACCCGCAGCAACTGGGGCCAGCTGCAACACGGGTCTCCTCCGCTGGCGCTGCTCACCCGCGAGATCGAGGGGCTGATCGACGGATCGGGGCAGCGGATCGCCCGGTTGAGCCTGGACATCCTCGGGGCGATACCGGTGGCACCGGTTCGGGTTTCGGCCCGGGTGCAGCGGCCGGGCCGGCGGATCGCTTTGCTGGAAGCCGAGATGTTCACCTGTGACGACGATCGGCCGGTGGCGCGGTTGAGTGCGTGGGCGCTGGCCACCGCCGACACCACCACGGTGTCCTCCGACCGGCACGCGCCACTGATCAGCGGGCCGTCGCTACCCCCGCCGGAGTGGTTCGCCCAGGCCAGCGGTTACGCGCATTCGGTGCGCTGGCGTGTCCAGCAGGATGCACCCGACGGCAGCGCGATCGCCTGGCTGAGTCCGCAGGTGCACCTGGTGGACGGCGAGCCGACCACGGCCCTGCAGCGGCTGGCGATGGTGGTCGACTCCGCGAATGGCGTCGGCGCCGCGCTGGACGTCAATGAGTACGTGTTCATGAATACCGACACCGTCGTGCACCTGCACCGGCTGCCGACCGGCGACGATTTCGGCCTGCGCGCCCGCGCTTCCATCGGGCCGGATGGGGTGGGCGTCACCACCGCGGAGTTGTTTGACCACGGCGGATTCGTCGGGACATCAGCGCAGGCGTTGCTGGTGCAGCGGCGCTGACCGGTGGCTCAGACCACCGCGGTCAACGCGGCGATCGCCAGTCCGCCCAGCACCGCGATGCTGTCCTCCACCAGCGCGATCGGCAGGTCGTGGCCGCCGTTGGCGGCGACCAGGCGCTGTCGCATCCCGAAACCGACCAGGGTGCCGATGACCGCGCCGATGACGCCCGCACCCAGAGCCGTCCAGGTGTAGTTCCAGGCCGTGCCGAGCACCGCGCCCGCGAACCCGCCCGACACTATGCGCGCAATGAACTGCATCGGTACGGTGCGCGCCGGCGTGCTGGGCAATTGGTCGGTGATGAATTCACCGACCGCCAGCAGCGTCAAGACGGTGACGGTCACCGGATGGCTCAGCCACTCGGCCCACGTCCCGTTCAGGTTGATCCATTGCAGGACTGCCGCCCAGGCCATCACGGCCGGCGCGGTAAACGCGCGCATTCCGGCAACGGCACCGATGAACAGCGCGAGCACCAGCACGATGAAATGCGTCACCACTACCTCCCGGGCCAGTCGAGCCGACCACCGGACGCTAACACGGCGACGCCTCAGCTACCGGGACTGATCAAAATCGGCAGAATCTGATGTCCGAGGCAAGGATCGCCTTGGCCCCGATCGCGGCCAACTCATCCATGATCGCGTTGACCTCGCGCCGCGGCACCAGCGCGCGCACCGCCGCCCAATCCGGGTCGGCGAGCGGCGCGATAGTCGGCGACTCCAGGCCCGGGGTGATCGCGGTGGCCTGGTCGAGCAGGGCACGCGGGCAGTCGTAATCCAGCATCAGATACTGCTGCCCGAACACCACACCCTGCACCCGAGCGGCCAACTGGTCGCGGGCAGAGGCGGTCTGAGCACCGCGGCCGTTTGCTTCCGCACCTTCGATCAACACCGCTTCGGAATCGCACAGCGACTCACCGAAAGCCACCAGTCCGTGCTGGCGCAGTGTGCGCCCGGAACCCACCACGTCGGCGATCGCGTCCGCGACCCCCAGCTGGATCGAGATCTCCACCGCCCCGTCGAGCCGGATGACGGTGGCCTCGATGCCCTTACCGGCCAGGTCCTTGCGAACCAGGTTCGGATAGGCGGTGGCGATGCGCTTGCCTGCCAGGTCGGCGGCGACCCAGTCCCGCCCGGCCGGGGCGGCGTAGCGAAACCGCGAGGACCCGAAACCCAGCGCCAACCGCTCGGCGACCGGCGCCCCGGACTCGGCCGCCAGATCCCGTCCGGTGATCCCGAAGTCGAGTTCACCGGACCCGACGTAGATGGCGATGTCCTTGGGCCGCAGGAAGAAGAACTCGACCTTGTTGGCCGGATCGATGACCGTCAGGTCCTTGGCGTCGGTGCGGCTGCGGTAACCGGCCTCCGACAGCATTGCCGCGGCAGCCTCACTGAGCGCCCCCTTGTTGGGGACGGCGACACGCAACATGCTCACAGCTTTCCGTAGACGTCGGACAGCGTCAGCCCGCGCGAGATCATCAGCACCTGGGTCCAATACATCAGCTGGCTGATCTCCTCGGCCAGGTCTTCATCGGACTGGTGTTCGGCGGCCAGCCACACCTCGCCGGCCTCCTCCAGGATCTTCTTGCCGATCGTGTGTACACCGGCGTCCAGCGCCGCCACGGTGCCGCTGCCGGCCGGCCGGGTCGCGGCACGCTCACCGAGTTCGGCGAACAGCTCCTCGAAGGTCTTCACGAGCAGGGATTGTTTCATGTCCGGTCCGGGGCGGTCACGGCAGTTTCGCTCCGCGGGGGTCGGCTACTGCCGCGAGGGTGCACAGATGCACAGCTTTTACGTGTCGGCGTGCAAACGCGCACCCTCGCCGGGGAACGAAGAAGACAGTTGGACGCAGATGTCATGCAGGTCGCTCAGCCCGAGCCCGGTCAGGGATGTCACCTGGTGGCGCCGAGCCCCGGCCGGCACCGGCACCGCGTTGGGCACGACCAGCACCGCGCAGCCGGCCGCTTCGGCCGCGGCGGCACCGGTCGGCGAGTCCTCCACGGCCAGACACCAGCGCGGATCTACGTCCAGCAGCTCGGCGGCACGCAGATAGGGATCCGGCGCCGGTTTGCCCGCGGGCACCTCATCGCCGCAGACCACGACCGCGAAATAGTGCCGGCCGATACTGCCCAGCGCCCGCTCGGCCAGCATCCGCGGAGTATTGGTCACCAAGGCTGTCGGCATCCCTGCGCCGGCCAACTCGTCGAGCAACTCCCGGGCGCCGTCGCACCAGGGCAGGCCTGCGTCGAACAGCTCACCGGTGTAGTCGTGCAGCCAACGTGCCGAGGCCGCCATGGCCGCCGGATCGAGCGGCAGGCCGAGGTCGTCGTAGACGATCCGCATGGTGTTCTCCGCACAGCCGCCGACCGTGGCCGCCCGGACTTCCGGGGTCAGCACCCCGCCGAGGCGGTCATAGAGCGCGTCCATTGCGACGTCCCACAGCTTCTCGGAATCCACCAGGGTGCCGTCCATGTCGCACAGCACCGCGCGCAAAGCGCCCATTAGGGCAGCATCTCCGCTCAGTCCTCCGGGTTGTAGCCGAGGTTGGGGGCGAGCCAGCGCTCACCTTCGCGCAGGGTCCAGCCCTTGCGCCGTGAGTAGTCGGCGATCTGATCCTGGGCCATCCGGCCGACCACGAAGTACTGCGACTGCGGGTGTGAGAAGTACCAGCCGGTGACGGCGGCGCCGGGCCACATGGCCATCGACTCGGTCAGTTCGATGCCGGTCCGGGTGTGGACGTCCATCAACTCCCAGATCGTCGCCTTCTCGGTGTGCTCCGGGCAGGCGGGATAGCCGGGGGCGGGACGGATGCCCTGGTACTTCTCGGCGATCAGTGCCTCGTTGTCCAGCTGCTCGTCCGGCTGGAATCCCCAGAACTCCTTGCGAACTCGCTGGTGCATCCGCTCGGCGAAGGCCTCCGCCAGCCGGTCGGCGATCGACTCCAGCAGGATCGCGCTGTAGTCGTCGAGGGCTGCCTTGAACTCCGCGATCTTCTCGCCGCTGCCGAGCCCCGCGGTGACGGCGAAGGCGCCGACGTAGTCAGCCAGACCGGTGTCCTTGGGCGCGATGTAGTCGCCGAGGCTCCGGTTCGGGATGCCGGCGCGGTGCTCGCCCTGCTGGCGCAGGTGGTGCAAGGTGGCCAGCACCTCGGTGCGGGTCTCGTCGGTGTAGACCTCGACATCGTCGCCGCCGGGGATGGCGTTGGCCGGGAAGAAGCCGATCACCCCGTTGGCCCGCAGCCACTTCTGGCTGATCAGGGTGTCGAGCATCGCCTGGGCATCGTCGTAGAGCTTGCGCGCGGCCTCGCCCGACACCGGGTTGTTGAGAATGTCGGGGAAACGCCCCTTCATCTCCCAAGCATTGAAGAACGGCTGCCAGTCAATGAATTCGCGCAACTCGGCGAGATCGTAATCCAGGAACTCTCGCACTCCGATTCCGACGGCGGGCACCGGCGGCCTGTAGCCCTCCCACTCGATCGGTGTCCGGTTCGCGCGGGCCTTCTCCAGCGTCACCATCGGCCGCTCGTTCTTCTGGGCGTGCCGTTCACGCAGCGACGCGTAGTCGGCCTCGGTGGCCTCCAGCAGCGCCGGCCGTTGTTTGTCGTCGAGCAGCGCGGCGGCCACCGGCACCGAGCGGGACGCGTCCTTGACCCAGACCACCGGACCGCTGCGACGCGGCGAGATCTTCACCGCCGTATGGGCGCGCGAGGTGGTCGCGCCGCCGATCAACAGCGGGATCTCCATGCCTTCGCGTTCCATCTCGACGGCGAAGTTGACCATCTCGTCCAGCGACGGGGTGATCAGGCCGGACAGCCCGATGATGTCGGCGTCGTACTCCTTGGCCGCGGTCAGGATCTTCTCGGCCGGCACCATCACACCGAGGTCGACGACGGTGTAGTTGTTGCACTGCAGCACGACCCCGACGATGTTCTTGCCGATGTCGTGGACATCGCCCTTCACCGTCGCCATCACGATCGTGCCGTTGGTGTTGTCCGCTTCACCGGGCTGCTTCTCGGCCTCGATGTACGGCAACAGGTAGGCCACCGCCTTTTTCATCACCCGGGCCGACTTCACCACCTGGGGCAGGAACATCTTGCCCGCGCCGAAGAGGTCGCCGACGACGTTCATGCCGTCCATCAGCGGGCCCTCGATCACCTCGATCGGCCGACCGCCCGCGGCGGAGATCTCGGCCCGCAGCTCCTCGGTGTCGGCGTCGACGTGGGCGTCGATGCCCTTGACCAGGGCGTGCGTGATCCGCTCGCGGACCGGGAGAGATCGCCACTCGGCTGCTTTCGGGTCCTCGGCCTTCTCCGAGGTGTTGAACCGTTCGGCGATCTCCAGCAACCGCTCGGCGGCATCGGGACGACGGTTCAGCACCACGTCCTCGATGCGGTCCCGCAGTTCGAGATCGATCGAGTCGTAGGGCACCAGCGCTCCGGCGTTGACGATGCCCATGTCCAGGCCGGCCTTGATCGCGTGGAACAGGAACACCGCGTGAATCGCCTCGCGGACCGGGTTGTTGCCCCGGAACGAGAACGACACGTTCGAGATGCCGCCGGAGATGTGCACCCCGGGCAGGTTCTCCTTGATCCAGGCGCAGGCCTCGATGAAGTCGATCCCGTAGGTGGCGTGCTCCTCGATGCCGGTCGCCAAGGCGAAGCAGTTCGGGTCGAAGATGATGTCCTCGGCCGGGAAGCCGACCTCTTCGGTCAGGATTCGGTAGGCGCGCCCGCAGATCTCCTTGCGGCGCTCCAGGTTGTCGGCCTGCCCCTGTTCGTCGAAGGCCATCACTACGACGGCGGCGCCGTATTTGCGGCACAGCCGGGCCTCGCGGACGAACTTCTCCTCGCCCTCCTTCATGGAGATGGAGTTGACGATCGGCTTGCCCTGCACGTTCTTCAGGCCCGCCTCGATGACCTCCCACTTGGACGAGTCGATCATCACCGGGACGCGGCTGATGTCCGGTTCGGTCGCGATCAGTTTGGTGAACCGGTCCATCGCGGCGACGCCGTCGATCATGCCTTCGTCCATGTTGATGTCGATGACCTGCGCACCGACCTCGACCTGCTGCAGCGCGACCGACAGCGCGGTGTCGTAGTCCTCGGCTTTGATCAGGTTGCGGAACCGGGCCGAACCGGTGATGTTGGTGCGCTCACCGATGTTCACGAACAGCGAGTCGTCGGTGATATTGAGCGGTTCCAGGCCGGAGAGCCGGGTGGCGACCTCGATGGTGGGCAGCTCGCGCGGCGGCTTGCCCTCGACGACCCTGGCGATCTCGGCGATGTGCGGCGGCGCCGTCCCGCAGCACCCCCCGACGATGTTGACCAGGCCGGCGTCGGCGAAGTCGGCGATGTAACCGGCCTGACGCTCCGGGGACTCGTCGTACTCGCCAAAGGCGTTGGGCAGTCCCGCGTTCGGGTAGCAGGAGACGTAGGTGTCCGCGATCCGCGCCATCTCGGCGATGTAGGGCCGCATCTCCGGCGCGCCCAGGGCGCAGTTGAGACCCACCGCGATCGGTTTGGCGTGCCGGATGGAATTCCAGAACGCCTCGGTGACCTGACCCGACAAGGTGCGCCCGGACGCATCGGTGATGGTGCCGGAGATGATGACCGGCCAGCGGCGTCCACGCTGCTCGAACAGCGTCTCGACGGCGAACACCGCCGCCTTGGAGTTCAGCGAGTCGAAAATGGTCTCGATCAGCAGGATGTCGGAACCACCGTCGACCAGGCCGCTGGCGGCCTCGAGGTAGGCGGCGACCAGCTGGTCATAGGAGACGTTGCGGGCGCCGGGGTCGTTGACGTCCGGCGAGATCGATGCGGTTCGGGTGGTCGGACCGAGCGCACCGGCCACATAGCGCGGCTTGTCCGGGGTGGCGAACTCATCGGCCGCTTTGCGGGCCAGAGCCGCGCCGGCGTAGTTCAGTTCATAGCTCAGGTCGACCATGTCGTAGTCGGCGAGCGAGACCGCGTTCGCGTTGAACGTATTGGTCTCCAGAATGTCGGCGCCCGCCTCGAGGTACTCGCGGTGGATCCCCTCGATGATCTGCGGTTGCGTCAGGGTGAGCAAGTCGTTGTTGCCCTGCAGCGCGGTCGGCCACTCGGTGAACCGGTCGCCGCGGTAGCCGGCCTCGTCCGGGCGGTCCCGCTGAATCGCCGTGCCCATCGCGCCGTCGATCACCATGATTCGCTGGCTCAGAGCAGCCGTCAGCTCGTCGGTGCAGTCAGGCCGGATATTGGGCACGAAGATTTCGGCCTCGGGGGCGGTCATGCGGGCTCCTTCCGTGACGGAAGGCGTCCTTAACTCTGCCGAGCGTGGCGGTTACCGGCGGGACCGGCGAACCGTTGCAACGCCTCTCGACCGTGAAAAGTCTACGTGGTCGCCCGGCATCGGGACGAATGCCCCAACGAACAAGCCGACTCAGCCGGTCGGAGTGGGGCCGTGATCATTGCGCAGGCCTTACCCTGGCCTTGTGACCCGACCGGAGGACCGCGCTGCCCTTCCCGAACTGCACGACACCATCGTCGTGGCTGCGTTCGAGGGCTGGAATGACGCCGGCGACGCCGCCAGCGACGCGGTGCAGCATCTGAACAACATCTGGGAAGCCAAGTCGATCGTCGAAATCGACGACGAGGCCTACTACGACTACCAGGTGAATCGGCCGGTGATCCGCCAGGTCGACGGCGTCACCCGTGAGCTGGTCTGGCCGTCGATGCGCATTTCGCACTGCCGGCCGCCGGGCAGCGACCGCGACATCGTGCTGATGCACGGAGTCGAGCCGAACATGCGCTGGCGGTCGTTCTGCGCCCAGCTGCTGGCGATCATCGAACAACTCGACGTCGACACCGTGGTGATCCTGGGCGCGCTGCTGGCCGACACCCCGCACACCCGCCCGGTACCGGTGTCGGGGGCGGCCTACTCGGCGGAGTCGGCCACCCGCTTCGGGCTGACCGAGACCCGCTACGAGGGCCCGACCGGGATCACCGGGGTGTTCCAGGACGCCTGTGTGGCGGCTGGAATTCCCGCGGTCACCTTCTGGGCGGCGGTGCCGCACTACGTCTCACAGCCGCCCAACCCCAAGGCCACGGTCGCCCTGCTGCGGCGCGTCGAGGACGCCCTGGACATCGAGGTTCCGCTGGGCGACCTACCGGCCCAAGCCGAGGAGTGGGAGCTGGCGGTCAGCGAGATGGCCAGCGAGGACGACGAGATCGCCGACTACGTGGCCTCCTTGGAGGAACGCGGCGACGCCGAGGTCGACATGACTGAGGCGCTGAACAAGATCGACGGCGACGCGCTGGCCGCCGAGTTCGAGCGGTACCTGCGGCGCCGGCGGCGCTGAACTACTTCTCCTTCTCCCTGGCCTCGTTGTACGCACTGGTCGAGCGGCCCAGCGCGGCGACTTCGGCGTCCATCCGCGGCACGATGGTGGCGGCCCCCTTGATGAACGGACCTTCCACCGGCCGCAACGTCAGCACCGGCTTGAGCCAGCGGAACACCCCCACCCAGCGCGGGCAGTAGACGCGGCGGCGACGGCCCTCGATGCCCGCGACGAACGCGTCGACACATTTGTCGACCGAGGTGGTCTTGTTCAGCGGCCACGGCAGCTTGGCCAGCATCTCGCCGAACGCGCCCAGGTCGGCCTTGGTATCGCGAACCAAGGGGGTGTCGATCCAGGCCATGTGCGCCGATCCGACCTCCACGCCCTGGTAGGCGACCTCCTGGCGCAGCGCGCTGGCGAAGTGCTCGACCCCGGCCTTGGCCACGTCGTAGGAGGCCATCCCGGCCAGCGGACTGAACGCCGCCAGCGAGGACACCACCAGCACATAGCCGCGACGCTCGATGACCGACGGCAGCGCGGCGCGGACGGTGTTGAACACCCCCATCACGTCGACGTCGATCACCCGCTTGAACGTCTCGGGGTCCACGTTCAGCACCGACCCGTAGCTGGCGATGCCGGCGTTGGCGACGACGGTGTCGATGCCGCCGAAACGCTGTGCGGCCTGGGTGACCACCGACTGCATTGCGGCCAGGTCCCGTACGTCGGCGACGGCGGTCAGCACCCGGTCACCCAGATCCTCGGCCAGCGTGTTGAGGGCGGCCTGATCCAGGTCGGTCACCACCAGCGAGGCGCCCTGGGAGTGCAGCCGGCGGGCCAGCTGCTCGCCGATACCGTGCGCGCCACCGGTGATGAACACGACTTGGGAATGAATCGAAGACATGCGCTCAAACTACCCCCGCCGCGGATGGCCTACAGCGCCACTCCCAGCAGCGCATCGACCGCCGTGGCCACCAACTGCGGTGCGGCGGTGTCGTGTCCGCCGTACTCCAGCGCATCGGTTGCCCAGCCATCTACTGCGGCCAGTGCTTTGACGGTGTCCAGATCGTCGGCCAGGTAGCGACGCATCCGGGCGATGACGTCATCGGCAGCCGGTCCCGCCGGCAGCGTCGTGGCGGCCCGCCAGCGCTCCAGCCGCGCCTCGGCCGCCGCCAGGATCGCGTCGTCCCAGAACCGATCGCTGCGGTAGTGCCCGGCCAGCAGACCCAGCCGGATCGCGGCCGGCTCGGTGCCCTGGGCGCGCAGCTTGGAGACCAGCACCAGGTTGCCGCGGCTCTTGGACATCTTGTGCCCGTCCCAGCCGATCATCCCGGCGTGCACGTAGTGCCGGGCGAAACGGCGCTCCCCCGTGAGGGATTCGGCATGCGCGGCGGAGAACTCGTGGTGCGGGAAGACCAGATCGGAGCCGCCGCCCTGGATGTCGATTCCCGAGCCGATACGACTCAACGCGATCGCGGCGCACTCGACATGCCAACCCGGCCGGCCGGCCCCGAACGGCGCGGGCCAACTGGGCTCGCCGGGGCGGGCGGCACGCCACAGCAGGGCGTCGAGCGGATCGGCCTTGCCGGCCCGATCCGGATCGCCGCCGCGTTCGGCGAACAGATCCAGCATGGTGGCGCGGTCGAACCCGGATTCGTAGCCGAACTGCTCGGTGGCGTCGGCGCGGAAGTAGATGTCCGGAAATTCGCCGTCGACGATGTAGGCCGATCCGGCGGCCAACATCTTTTCGACGACCTCGACCACTTCAGCTATGGCCTCGGTGGCCGCCACGTAGTCCCGGGGCGGCAGCACCCGCAACGCGGTCATGTCGGTGCCGAACAACTCGACCTGGCTGGCCGCCAGCTCCTGCCACGGCACGCCGTCACGTTCGGCGCGCTCGAGCAGCGGGTCGTCGACGTCGGTGACGTTCTGCACGTAGTCCACCCGATGGCCGGCGTCGAGCCAGAGCCGGTGAATCAGGTCGAACACCAGATAGGTGGCGGCGTGGCCGAGGTGCGTGGCGTCATAGGGCGTGATGCCGCAGACGTACATGCTGGCCGTCGGGCCCGGTGACACCGGACGCACCTGCCGGTCGGCGGTGTCATAGAGGCGCAGCGCCGGGCCGCGCCCGGGCAGGACCGGAACGGCCGGCGCGGACCACGATTGCATGCCCTCGACTGTAAGGCCCGCCCTCTAAAGGACTGTCCGCCGCATCGCGTCCAACAGGATCGGCGCCACATCGGGCCGGCACATCAGCAGGTCGGGCAGGTAGGGGTCGGGGCGGTTGTAGCGCAACGGCGACCCGTCGATTCGGGAGGCGTGCAGGCCCGCCGCCAGCACGACACCGGCCGGGGCGGCCGAATCCCACTCCCACTGCCCGCCGGCATGCAGATAGGCGTCCACGTCGCCGCGCACCACGGCCATCGCCTTGGCGCCCGCCGAGCCCATCAGCACCGGCTCCACCGGCAGCACCTCGCGGATGAGCCGGACCACCGCGGGCATCCGGGAGGCGCTGACCGCGACCCGAATGGGGTTCGGTGTCGTAATCGGCGTGGCGGGCCGGGCGACCGTGTCGGTGCGGAAGACCACGTTGCTGCGGTTGCCGTAGGCCGGCAGCGACACCGCGGCGTCGGTGATGGCACCAAAACCGTCGGCGCCGCCGCGCTGCCACAGCGCGATATGCACCGCCCAGTCGTCGCGTCCCGGTGTGGTGAATTCGCGGGTGCCGTCGAGCGGGTCGACGATCCAGACCCGGTCGGCCCGCAGCCTGGCCAGGTTGTCCGGCGATTCCTCACTGAGCACCGCGTCTGAGGGGCGCGCGTCACGCAGCATGCGGATGATCAGCTGGTTCGCCCGGCCGTCGCCGGTGTCGCCGAGATGCCACGGTTGGGCGAAGCCGACCTCGTCACGCACCGCCAGCAAGAGCTTTCCGGCCTCGACCGCCAGTTCGGCGGCCAGCGCCGCGTCGGTCAGCGTCACGTTTGGCAGTATCCCCGACGCGGACTAGAACGCCGGCCACGGGATCGGGCGATGCCGGTTCGGACCGGGCATCACTGGGTGCTCCAGCAGGTCCGCGACGCGGCAGCGCAGTGCGGTGATCTCGTCGGCGGTCAGATGCGGTTGCAGGGATACCGCCAGCGGACCGTCCAGCGCCACCAGCAGCCGCGACAGGGCCGGCAACGCCTCATCGTCCAGGTCGGTCACCGACCTGCCCGCCCACCCCCACAGCACGGTGCGCAATTTGTCGTGGGTGTGCAGGCTAACGCCGTGGTCAACGCCGTAGACACAGCCGTCTGTGCCGTACAGAATGTGTCCGCCTTTGCGGTCGGCGTTGTTGATCACCACGTCGAAGATGGCCAGGCGGCGCAACCGGATGTCGTCGGCGTGCACCAGCGTGACCGGGTCACCGTCGTGGCCGTAGGCCTGCAAGACCGGCAGGTAGCCCGCCGGGACCTGGTCGCTCGGAACCACGTCCACCAGGCCGGGCGCCGACGACGCGTCCTGCGCTTCGTCGTCGTCTTCGGGTTGGTCTATCCAGCGCTGCACCATGCCCGGACCCGCCGGGCCGTCCCGAATAATGGTGTAGGGAACCAGATTCCAGCCCAGTTCGGCTGAGATCAGGTGGGCGCCGAGTTCGCGGCCGGCCAGCGTGCCATCCGGGAAATCCCACAGCGGCTGTTCACCGGCGACCGGCTTGTACACGCAGTGGACACGGTGCTCCCCCAGCGTCGCCTGGCACAGGAAGGTGGCGTTGCTCGCCGAACGGATGCGGCCCAGGATCTCCAGTTCCCCGGAGTGCAACGCCTCCCGGTCGTCAGATGTCTGTGTCATCGGGCTCATCGTCGGGCCCGAAAGCGCCCCGCCGATAGCCGTTGGTGCGCACGCACATGTGGCCGGCGGGGTCCAGCGGCTCGTCGCACAGCGGACACGGCGGGCGGCCGGCCGAGATGACCCGGTTGGAGCGGGTGGCGAACTGGCGTGCGGACTCCGGGGTGAGGAACACCCGCACCGCGTCCGGCCCTTCGTCGGTGTCGTCGAGCACCACCGACGCGTCGAATTCGGCGTCACTGACCGCGAGCAGCTCCACCACCACGGTCTGCGCCTCGGAATCCCAGCCCAACCCCATGGTGCCGACCCGGAATTCCGCGTCCACCGGTGTGACCAGCGGGTCCAGGTCGTCGATCTCGGTGGGTTCGGGGGGCACCGGGGTGCCGAATCGGCGGTTGACCTCCAGCAGCAGCGCACCGATCCGTTCGGATAGCACCGCGACCTGCTGCTTTTCCAGCACCACCGAGACCACCCGCTCGTCGTGGACTGCCTGCAGATAGAAGGTGCGGTTGCCGGGCTGGCCGACGGTCCCGGCCACGAATCGGTCGGGGGTGCGGAAGACGTGAATTGCTCGGGACATGGCATCTCCAAAATACCGGCACTGAAGGTGGCCGACGGTATCTGGCTTCGGTGAGGTGGACCTAGGTGGTGGACCCGCCGACTACGGCGTCGCTTTCGGGCGCCGCGCCGGCCGGCGAACTCTGCACCGCGGCGGCCAACGATGCTCCGGTGTGGTTGAGGTGGATCACGAAGGGGCGCAACGGCGTGTAGCGGATCACGCTCGCCGATGCCGGGTCGGCGGTGATCCGCTGAAAGCCGTCCAGATGTACGCCGAGCGCGTCGGCGATGACGGCCTTGATGACGTCGCCGTGGGTACATGCCACCCACAGCACGTCGGCGCCGTGCTGGGAGGCCAGCTGTCGGTCGTGATCGCGGACCGCGGTGACGGCCCGGGCCTGCACCTGCGCCAGGCCTTCGCCCTCGGGGAAGATCGCCGCGCTGGGCTGCGCCTGCACCACTCGCCACAGCGGTTCGGCGGTCAGCTCGCTGATCTTGCGCCCGGGCCAGGTGCCGTAGTCGACCTCGGCCAGCCGCTCGTCGACGAGTGGCTCCAGCCCCAGGGCTGCGGCCAGCGGTTCGACGGTGCGTCGGCAGCGCAGCAGCGGTGAGCGCACCACCGCCTTGATCGGCAGGCCGTCGAGCCGGTCGACGAGCTGTGCGGCCTGCGCACGGCCCAGGTCGTCGAGTTCGACGCCTTCGGTGCGCCCGGCCAGCACCCCGGAGGTGTTCGAGGTGGACCGGCCGTGGCGAAGCAGGATGACGGTCATGGCGAGGCCGCCAACATCCCGGAGGCCAGCAAGACCAGGATCGTCGTCCCGGCGATGAGCCGGTATCCGACGAACCAGTACATGGTGTGGCTGCTGACGAACCGCAACAGCCAGCTGATCGCCGCATAGCCGACGACGAAGGTGATCACCACCGAGACCAGCAGCTGCAGCCCCGTGGCACTCATTCCCTCGGTGACCGGATTGAAGGCGTTGGGCAGTTCGTGCAACCCCGAGGCGAATACCGCCGGGATGCCCAGCAGGAAGCCGAACCGGGCGGCCAGCGCCCGGTCCATTCCCAGGAACAGGCCGGCGCTGATGGTCGCCCCGGAGCGCGAGACACCGGGGATCAGCGCCAGACACTGCGCGGCGCCGACCAGGAAGCCGTCCTTGACGGTTAGCTGTTCGGCATGCCGGTACTGGCGGCCGACGTACTCGGCGGCAGCGATCACCAACGAAAAGCCGACCATCGCGGAGGCGATCACCCAGAGGTTGCGTACGTCGCCGCGGATGAAGTGCTGAAACAGTACCCCGACGATCACGATCGGGACACTGCCGATGATGACGTACCAGCCCATCCGGTAGTCGGTCTCGCGTTCGGCGGGCAACGGTGTCTTGGCCAGTGCCGACGCCACCCCGGACAGCCAGGCCGTGGCGATGCGCGCGATGTCCTTGGCGAAATAGACCAGTACGGCAACCTCGGTGCCCAGTTGGGTCACCGCGGTGAACGAGGCGCCGGCGTCACCGGCGAAGAACAGCCGGGAGGCCAAGGCCAGGTGTCCTGAGGAGGAGACCGGCAGAAACTCGGTGAGGCCCTGGACAATCGCCAGGACGACTACTTGCGGCCAGGACATCACCGTCTCGACTACCGACACGACGATGACCGTACCGGGCTGGTGTCAGCGGGTCAGACCGGATACCACGTCGCGCACCGCGGCGGACAGGCTGCGCTCGTCGGTGACATCGATCTCAAACAGGTGCCGGCTCGCGGTGGCCACCACGTCCTCGTCGTGCGGGACCGGGCCGGCCAGCCGGGGCCGGTAGATGTCCACCACGAGCTTCTGCTGCTCGGTGTGGAACGAGAAACTGCGGCCGTCGCCGACCTCGCCGAAACCGCTGGCGAAGGCCCCGGTCCAGATCTCCTCGATGCGGAACTCCGAACATGCCAGCTGCCAGTCATCGACCACAGTCATGGCCGCGAGGTTACACCTAAGCGAACTTATTGTTCGGCCGGACATACGAGCTTCACCTCGATGCCTTCCTTAGAATCGGTATTTGCACCAACCCGCACCCTGACGAGCTGGAAGAGCTGCCCTGTGCCCAAGCGCTCCACCCGCCGGCCCCGCCGGTCCCTTCACGGCCTGTTGCTGCCGCTACTGCTGCTCACAGCGTGCTCATCCAATCCCATCACCGCGCCACCGCCCACGATCGCGCCGGCCGAGCCGGCCGTTTCGCCGGTCGCCGCGGTGCGCCCGGCCGGCACGGTACGGCCGCTGGCCGGCCACGCCACCGGCGCGGTGTTCGACGCGACCACCGGGCTGCTGGCGGTGCTGTCCCCCGGCCCGGACGCGCAGGCCCACGGTGGCGTTGCCGGGACCGGCGAGCGCATTGGCCGGCGACGGCAGCGGCGCGGTCTACCTGTCCGGACCCGGCGGCTACTACACCGTCGACCTGGCCACCCGCGGCATCAAACGCGTCGACGTCGACGATGCCGCCGGTGTCGACTTCACCGCGATCGGCCGGCGCGCCGACGGCATCGTGGTGTTGGGCAGCGCGGACGGGGCGGTCTACACGCTGGCGGACAACGGCACGCGGGTCGCCGAGCGGGCCAAGATCTTTGCCCGGGTCGACCAGATCGTGACCCAGGGCGATATCGCGGTGGTGTTGGACCGCGGCCAGACTTCGGTGACGACCCTCGGTACCGACGGCAAGCCGCAGTACGCCCTGCGGGCCGGCCAGGGCGCGGCCACCCTGGCCGCTACTGCGCACGGGCCGGTGCTGGCGGCCGACCCCCGCAGCGGACGGCTGCTGGTGTACGGCGTGGATCCGCTGATGCTGCACCAGGACTATCCGGTACCGCACGCCCCCTACGGGCTGGCCGGAGCGGGCGGGTTCGCCTGGGTGTCGCAAACCGGGACGAATACCGTGGTCGGCTACGATTTGACCACCGGAATCCCTGTGGAAAAGGTTCGCTATCCGACCGTGCAGCAACCCAACACCCTGGCCTTAGACGAGAAGTCGGACACCCTGTACGTGGTGTCGGGCTCCGGTGCCGGGGTGCAGGTGATCGAGCACGCGGCGAGGCCGCGTTGACCGCGCTGCGCCCACGCCGACTGCCGGTCGGCTGGGAGACCGAACTGTCCGATGACTACGAATGGATTCCGCTGCGACTGCCCCCGGAGGTCACCCGGATCGGGGCGTCTACCCGATTGTCCATCGAAGCCGAATACCGAGGTTGGGAGCTGACCCGCGTGCGGTTGTACACCGACGGGAGCCGGCGGGTGTTGCTGCGCCGCAAGAAGTCTGCCGCGAATGCGAGCAGCGACGCCCGCTGCGTCGACCAGCCGGGACTGTAAGCCGATGGGTCTGTACGGCGCAGTGCGCCGGGCAATGTTCCTGGTGCCGCCGGAGCGCATCCACACCGTCGTGTTCGCCGGGCTGCGCGGCGCCACCGCGACGCCGCCGGCCCGCCGGGCCCTGCGGCGCCGGCTCGCCCCGCACGATCCGCTGCTGGCCAGCACCGTGTTCGGGGTGCAATTCCCCGGGCCGCTCGGACTGGCCGCCGGGTTCGACAAGGACGGCGCCGGTCTAAATGCTTGGGGCGCCTTGGGTTTCGGCTACGCCGAGGTGGGGACGGTGACCGCAGCGGCACAACCGGGTAACCCCGCGCCGCGGCTGTTCCGGCTGCCCAACGACCGCGCGCTGCTCAACCGGATGGGCTTCAACAACCACGGGGCCGCTGCCCTGGCGGCACAGTTGGCGCGACATCGCTCCGACGTGCCGATCGGCGTGAACATCGGCAAGACCAAGGTCACCCCACCCGAGGACGCGGTCGAGGACTACCGCACCAGCGCCCGGCTGCTGGCCCCGCTGGCCGCCTACCTGGTGGTAAACGTCAGCTCCCCCAACACGCCGGGACTGCGCGATCTGCAGGCCGTCGAGTCGCTGCGGCCCATCTTGGCCGCGGTGCGCGCCGAGACCACCAAGCCGGTGCTGGTGAAAATCGCACCGGATCTGGCCGACACCGACCTGGATGCCATCGCCGACCTCTGCGTGGAGTTGGGCCTGGCCGGCATCGTGGCGACCAACACCACGGTGTCGCGCGACGGCCTGGCCACCCCCGGAGTGGCCGAATTGGGGCCCGGCGGCATCTCCGGCCCACCGGTAGCGCGCCGGGCGCTGGAGGTGCTGCGGCGACTGTACGCCCGGGTCGGCGACCGGCTGGTGCTGATCAGTGTGGGCGGGATCGAGACCGCCGACGACGCCTGGGAGCGCATCGCCGCCGGCGCCGCACTGCTGCAGGGCTACACCGGCTTCATCTACGGCGGCGGCCTGTGGGCCCGCAACATCCATGACGGCCTGGCCCAGCGGCTGCGCGACGGCGGGTTCGCGTCACTGGCCGAGGCGGTCGGCTCCGCCGCCCGTTAGCCCCCGGACCCGACTGGGAATCCCGCGACGCCCACCGGGCGTGTCGCGTCGTGGGATTCCCAGTCGCGGCTGGTTTAGCTACTTCTGCACTATTTCTGTTCAAAGGTGCCCATGATCACCGCGCGCGCGATCGCGTGCATGAACAGGTTGAAACCCAGGTAGGCAGGGCTGGCGTCCTCGGCCAGTTCCAGCTTGTCGACGTCGACGGCGTGCACCGCGACGTAGTACCGGTGTGCGCCGTGACCGGCCGGCGGAGCGGCACCGACGTAGCGGCGCATCCCGGCGTCGTTGACCAGGGTCAGCGCGTCCCCGGGTAGCAGGCTGCCGTCGCCGACGCCTTCGGGCAGCTCGGTGCAGGTGGCCGGCAGGTTGGCCACCGCCCAGTGCCAGAAGCCCGACGCGGTGGGTGCGTCCGGGTCGTAGACGGTGACGGCAAAGCTGCGGGTCTCCTCGGGAAAGCCCGACCAGCTCAGCTGCGGGCTGGCGTCTTCGCCACCGGCGCCCATGATTCCGCTGACCTGAGCCTTGCCCAGGGGCTGGCCGTCCGTCAGCGACGCCGAAGTCAGGGTGAACGTCGGCAGCTTGGGCAGCGCGGCGTACGGGTCGGGGGCTGTGGTCACGATGGTCCTCTCGTCGGGTGTCAACAGTGTGTCAGGAAGTGGTGCAGTACGCGGGTGCCGAACTCCAGCGCATCAACCGGAACCCGCTCGTCGACGCCGTGGAACAGGGCAGAGAAATCGAGGTCGGGCGGCAGCCGCAGCGGAGCGAATCCAAAGCATCGAATACCCAACTTGGCGAACGCTTTTGCGTCCGTTCCGCCGGACAGCATGTAGGGCACGGTCCGGGCGTCGGGGTCACAGGCCAGCAGCGCGGCATTCATCGCCTCGACCAAGTCACCGTCGAAGGTCGTCTCGACCGGCGGCTGGTGGGCGACCCACTCCCGGGTCACGTGGGGGCCGATCAGCGCGTCGACCTCGGCCTCGAAGGCCGCCTGCCGCCCGGGCAGCACCCGGCAGTCCAGTACCGCCTCGGCCGTCGCCGGGATCACGTTGGCCTTGTAGCCGGCCTGCAGCATGGTCGGCGTCGCGGTATCGCGCAGCGTGGCGTTGACGATCCGGGCGATCGGCCCGAGCTTTTCGATCATCCCTTCCAGGTCCGGGGAGTCGACGTCGATGGTGTGGCCGGTCTCCTCGCTGACTGCGGCCAGAAACTCCACCACGGCATCGGAGAGCACCAACGGGAACCGGTGCCGCCCCAGCCGGGCCACCGCCTCGGCCAGGGTGGTGACGGCGTTGTCGTCGTTGATCATCGACCCGTGCCCGGCCCGGCCATGGGCCCGCAGCCGCATCCAGCACAGCCCCTTCTCCGCGGTCTCGATCAGGTACAGCCGGCGCTCCCCGCCGTCGCGCCGCGGCACCGTCAGCGAGAAACCGCCGACCTCCCCGATCGCCTCGGTGACACCGGCGAACAGGTCGGGGCGATTCTCGACGAGCCAGTGCGCGCCGTATTTGCCGCCGGCCTCCTCGTCGGCGACGAACGCGAACACCAGGTCACGCGGCGGGGTGATGTCGGCGCGGGCCAGCTGCCTGGCCACCGCGATCATCATCCCGACCATGTCCTTCATGTCGACCGCGCCGCGGCCCCAGACATACCCGCCCTCGATGGCGCCGGAGAACGGGTGCACACTCCACTCGCTCGCCTCGGCCGGCACTACATCGAGGTGCCCGTGGATCAGCAGCGCCCCGCGGCTTGAGTCGCTGCCTTTGAGCCGGGCGAAGACGTTGCCTCGTCCCGGCGCACCGGATTCGAGGTATTCGGTCTCATAGCCCACTTCCTCGAGCTGGGCCGCCACCCAGCGCGCGCAGTCTGCCTCACCTTTAGTGGTGGCCGGCTCTCCGGTGTTGGAAGTGTCGAAACGGATGAGAGCACTGACGAGTTCGACCACCTCGCCCACTGCGTCTCCGGCAGAATCCGGGAAATCGGTCACAGCTACCTTTACTACCACTTCGTGCCCCTGCGGATGGCGTTGCCAGGGCTGGGTTTGGGTCCGGCGATCGGCATCCGTTAGCCTTAGCTGCCCGGCCGCGCCGGGTTGGTCCGAGTGGCGGAATGGCAGACGCGCTAGCTTGAGGTGCTAGTGCCCTATTAACGGGCGTGGGGGTTCAAGTCCCCCCTCGGACACATCCGGCGACACGACTTAAGTCGGCCGTCGCCTTTACTTGTCGCAGGCGAGGATCGTAATCAAGACGCAGGCCAAGGCTTGCGTACACCTGAGCCCGTTCCGCCCCGGTTGCCTCACCTAGCACCGCTGCCAGTCCGCCCAACTCCTGTACCAATTCGGTGATCTGTGCAGCCGACATGGCGCGGGGTCGCTCGACTCGTTCCAGGAGGGCCTTCAGCTCGTCGCGCTCGGCGCTACGGCGACGCAACGCATCGGTGAGGTCTTCGACGGCCACACCGGACTCCACGGCGGCTACCAAAGCGGCGACCTTGCTGTTCGCTTCGCTGAGTTGGCGCAGCAAGGCGGCGTTGCCGGCTCCCGGGTCCACTTCCTGACCGCGAGCCAGATCTTCTGGATCGGCCAGACTGGCGATCCATTCGTCGAGGCGAGGTGTCACCGCATCCTCACGCAGGTAGACCGTGCGCGGGTGATCAGTCAGGTCCACAGGTACAGAACGCGTTTTACCCAGCTCACACCGGTAGAGGATGCGTGTTGCTTGCTTCCCGCCGCGAGCGGCGCCCTGCATCCGCCGTCCACACACAGCGCAGAACAGGACTCCCCGAAGCGCGTACGGCACCGTCGATTCTCTGCTGCACACCAGACCGGGACCCCGCCGCGCCCGTGTCCGAAGACGAACAGCCTGCGCCAGTTCGTCGGTAATCAGTGCTTCGTGCGTGCGACGGTCCGGTACGACCCAGTTCGCCCGCTCGCGCCGCCGCATCCGCGTCTCATACCCCGCGGCGACATCGTCAGGGTTCACCAGAACCTCGTATTTCTCCTGCTTTCCCCACACGCGTACACCGAGATATGTCGGGTTATCGAGGATGGCGCGGATCGCCGAATGCGACCACCCTCGCGGGTCACGGTGACGATTGCGTGCCGGGTCGTACTGGCTCGGTGACGGCACACCATCGTCGGTGAGCCGTTGCGCGATGTAGCGCAGCCCCGCTCCGTCGGCGTACATGCGGTAGATCCGCTCGACGACCGGCGCCGTCGCGGGGTCAGATTCAAGACGGTGAATCCGCTGCCCAAGACTTGCCTTGGCAGGATTCGGATGCGGGCCGCCATCAACGAGCCGGTAACCGTACGGCGGTCGACCACCGAGATATCTGGTCGTGTCCTGCGCCAGTGCCGACATCGCCGTACGGACGCGCATCTGGATTCGAGCACGCTCACCCTTGCTCATGCCACCGAACAGAGTCATCACCAGGTCATGCGCCTCAGAACCGGGATCGACCGCGCCACCGACCTCCGGCACCCACAGACCGACTCCGTAGTGCGTGAGCACCGGGAAAGTCAGCGCGAACTGCGGACCGTAGAACGCACGGGCCGGCTCCCCGATCACGACGGCATCGAAGCTACGGTCACGAGCGGCAACATCGACAAGCAGCCGTGATGCCTCTGGCCTGCGCTTCCACGGCAGCGAGCGACTCTGTCCCACATCGAAGTAGTCAGTGACAAGGACTCCGCCGTGCGGCGTGATCAGGTCCGTGGCGCGCCGCTTCTGCCAGCTACGGCTCGCCTCCGGGTCTTGAGCGTCTTCCGTGCTCACTCGGCCGTAGAAGGCGAACCTCAGGCTCACGCTGCTCCCCTGTCTGATCCGAGCATCCGGTCCCGCACGGCCATTATGACGCGCACCAGCGCGCGGTTGGCCTCATGCGGGAGGCAAAAGCTCTCTGGTACGACAATTTCAACACCTCCCTCTGACATCGTCGGCGCATCGATGCGACCGTCGTACTCGGAGCGAGGATGTGCCGTTTGGGAGCCGTCAGCCATCGTGCCCTCCTGGCGGATCTCCGTGCTGGTCGCGGACTTGGCGACGGGCTTCCACCAGTCCGACTTGGCGGGTGTGGATGCGTTGGAGGGCCGCGGAGTAGACGAGGGTGCGCTCCCCCGCACTGGCATGTCCGGCGTGGTCGAACTTCCAGAGCACGTCGTCAGCATCGACGTCAGCTGGCACCTCGGTTACCGGTATATTCCGCCAGTCTGGTCGCGTAGTTCCCTGGTGTTCAACGTGTTTGGTGTTCTGTCTTCGTGTCCAGGTTGCACGTGCGGCGCGCAAGGCACCCATGGTGGTCGAGTAGTGCCGGGATTTGGTGGTGATGTGTCCGCGGTATCCCAGCGTGTGCAGCCATCGCCCAATTCCGGCCATCGGCCTAACGCATTCGGCAAGTTGGGTGATGGTGGTCAAGATCGCGCGCACGTGTTCAGTGACGTCGAGCGTTGCGATCGCTTCCGTCGAGAGTCGCCGGGCGGTGATACCAAAGTCCTGCAGGGATTTGGTCACGTATTTGGCGAGGTATGCCGCAACCCGGCGCGGCGACAAGCGAGCCATCAGCCCGGTACCGACCGGTTCTCCCATTGCTTCGCCGCTGAGCGGTTGGGCATCGATCTGGGTGCCGAACCGCAGCTCACGTACGTCGCCATCGAGAGCGAGAACGTCAACACGAACCTGGCGCGCAGCACTCTGAATCAGCGCGGCCAGCTCACCGGCGGTGATCGGCGATACCCAGCCGCTGCTCCCGGTATCCGAAAGGGGCTCCCCACCACCACAGGTGGCGGCGGGGCCGTAATGGTTCTGGTCACTCTGGGTGGTGAGTGCTGACGGCGGGTCGAGGCGGATCAAGGCGTGGATGTGCGGGACCGCACGGGCTTGCAGTTCGACGACCTTGACGAAACTCACCCGTACCAAACCCCGGTCCATCCCCCGTGCTCGCAACTGTGCTGCTACGGCGCGCCGCAATGCGATGGTGAAACGCCGCCACAGCTCGGGCAGATGCCAGGTGAATAGGACATGCCCGAAGTAGTCGTAGCATTGACCGCACAACGGCTGTCCCACTATCGGATCGCCCATGGAATGAGTTGCATTGCACCGCAGTGGCTTCCGATGAATACAACGACTTCCTGGACTCGTCGATGTGGGGTGGCAACGCGCGCCGGTGGCGTTGTGCACCGTGCCGTAGCTGGGCGCGGTCAAGGTGGCGAACACCTGTGGGCGAGCAGCGACCTCGGCCGGCATGTTGTGGTGGCCACCGGCGGCACCGGCGTGCACCAGCTGCCAGGTGTCACGGGCGTACAGATCCGAGCATGACGGGCAGACGGCGGCTCGGCGGTTGTTGCAGCGCGTCCACACCACCTGCCGGCTCCCGACAGAACCAGCGCCGACCAGCTGGATCGGATGGGTGCAGAATCCCACCGATTCCACCCGCCGCCACCACGTCTCGAACCCCAGCGAGGATGCGCGCCGAACCATCTGGGTGATCACCGGCGCGGGGTCGGTAGTGGTGGGCAGGCCCGGCAAGCAGATCCGTTCTGGGGTAGTCATCGCCGCGTACCCGAACCCTTGTGGTTCGTGCTGGGGCGCCGGAAGTGCGTAGCCAGCCAAGCGATGTCGGCGTCGGTGACGTGGAAGGCCCGCACTCGGTTGACGGTGGTTCTGCCTTCGGTGAGCACGTAGCCGACGCCAGGTGTGGCATCGGGGATGTCTTCGCAACGCGCCCCATTTTGGTGGGCCGCGGTCGAGAGGATCATCGCCGTCTGGGTGGCCTCGGTCATACGCAGTCCAACCCGCACCGGGAACAGTTGGCGCAGCGCTATGAATCGCCCTGGAAATCCCGGAGGCTCCTGACCTTGGAAACGAGGATGCAGGTATGCCGAAGGAACAGTCGCCAGGTAGGCCCACGACACGCCGTTACGGCCCGGAGGAGAAGGCCGCCGCGGTGCGGATGGTCCGGACGTTGCGGACTGAGCTGGGCACCGAGCAGGGCACGGTGGCGCGGGTGGCGCGTCAGCTCGGTTACGGGGTCGAGTCGGTCCGGTCCTGGGTGCGCCAGGCCGATATCGACGACGGGCATGTACCGGGGGTGTCCACCGCTGAGATTGCGCGGATCAAGGAACTCGAACAGGAGAATCGAGAACTGAAGCGTGCCAACGAGATTCTGAAACGAGCAGCGAGTTTCTTCGGGGCGGAGCTCGACCGCCAACACCGCAAATAGTCGCGTTCATCGACGCGAATCGCGAGGAGTTCGGGGTCGAGCCCATCTGCACCGTCCTGCGTGAAGCAGGCGTGTCGGTGGCCCCGAGCACCTACTACGACACCAAAACCCGCAAGCCGTCGGCGCGGGCCTGCCGCGACGCGGTGCTGGGTCCGGTACTGCGAGCGCTCTGGGAGGACAACTACCGCGTCTACGGGGCACGCAAGCTCTGGAAAACCGCACGCAGGGCCGGCCACGACGTGGGCCGCGATCAGGTCGCCCGCCTGATGCGGGCAGCCGGGATCTGTGGGGCGCGGCGCGGCAAGCGCGTGCGGACCACCAAAGCAGATCCGGCGGCGACGCGGCATCCCGATCTGGTCAAACGGCAGTTCACCGCTACCGCTCCCAACCAGCTCTGGGTGACCGACCTGACGTTCGTGCCGACCTGGGCCGGGGTGGCCTATGTCTGTTTCCTCATCGACGCGTTCAGCCGGATGATCGTCGGGTGGCGGGTCGCCTCCCATATGCGCACCACGATGGTGCTGGATGCGATCGAGATGGCCCGCTGGTCACGCGGAATCCTGTTGCCGTACTTGGTATGTCATTCCGACGCCGGGTCGCAGTTCACTTCTATCCGCTACGGTGAACGGCTCGCCGAGATCGGCGCGACTCCCTCGATCGGCACCGTCGGGGACAGCTTCGACAACGCCCTGGCCGAAACCGTGAACGGCTACTACAAGGCCGAACTGATCTACGGGCCAGCACGTACCGGGCCGTGGAAGACCGTCGAGGACGTCGAGTTGGCCACCCTGAGCTGGGTGCACTGGCACAACACCAGCCGCCTGCACGGCTACCTCAGCGACGTTCCGCCGACCGAGTTCGAAGCGGCGTTCTACGATGCATCACGGAACGACCAGAACCTGGTCGAAATCCAATAGATCGAGCCTCCGGGAGAACCAGGGCGATTCACCACCACGTCTTTGGAAGGGTCTTGCACGGCGGCGATCACCGACACGCCGACTGCACGCCCCTGGGCCAACCAGCGGCCGAGCAGCGCTTCGATTTCGGCACGCTGTTTGCGGTCGGCGTAAGCGGTCAGCGAGGCCAGTTCATCAACGATTAAAACGATGTGCGGCTCAGCACGGCTGGGCCGATGCGTTCTTGTCGTGCCCCGCAGTCGCTGGGCACGGGCGACCATCGTCTCGGTCGTCTCACGCAGCACCGCCAGGATGGCCTCGGAGTCGTAAGCGAACCGGTCGAACAAGCCAGCTCCAGCACCGAATTCCATGCCGCCCTTGGGATCGAGGCAGCGCACCGCCACCAACCCTGCCTTGATGCCCGGTGCCAGCCCAGCCAAAAGCGACCACAACACACTGCCTTTGCCGGCCCCGGTGGCCCCACCGACAAGGATGTGACTACCGGCAACCGGCAGAGTCCAGGGGGTGCCCGTCTCCGTGATCCCCATCGGCACCCGGGCCAACTGCATGGGCATATCCACTGTTGGTCGTGGCAGCGCGACAGGTGCCGCCAGCGCGTCGTGGTGGCGGACACGGATGATGATGTCGCGGCCCCGACCAAGGTCCACCGGACCGGCGTCGATGCTGACATGGTGGGCACCGAACGCCGCGGCCAACCCCTCGGCTTGGGCCTGCCATGTTTTGACTGATTGACCCACCAGCAGCCGCACCAGCAGGGTATCGACGCCCGCCCCGATGCGCACCTCACGCAACTGCGGCACCAGCGGGGCGGCGTCAAGTTTGCCGCGCTCGGCGATCGTCAGGCCGTGACGTTCGCAGATCATCCGCCAGCGCCGCCAGTACACCAGATGCGCCCGCCGATAATCAGCAACTGGCTTGCCGATGAGCTGCTGATAGGCATCCGGCCAGCCCAGCCGCCACCCCCACAGCATCGCCGCGCAGGCCCCGCCGGTCACACACGCCGGGCGCAGGCCGCCCACCACGGCGATCAGCGCGAAGACGCTCAGCAGTGCCGCGGTGTCCGGCCAGCGCAGCGCGAACCGCCACAGCCCCCTACCCGTCAGGCTGACCAGATCGACCAGCAGCTCACCGAGCCAATCATCGCCGGCGGTGTCCGGTTTCTTGCCGTTGTTGTTCGATGCCATCGCTTCTCAGGTCCTTTCCGGTGCCGGGACCGGCCACGTTGATATCCGGTCCCGGCGCTCGCCGGTGTGTCAGCTGTTGCTGCCCGGTTTGGTTGCGGACGCAGCCGTGGACGTGATTGACGCCGCCCGGTATGCGACGCCGCTGCGATCGCCCTGCTGCCAGGGGATCGCGATCAGATCGGTGACAGCCACCGCTGCGCCGACCGTCACCTTGGGCGGACCGGCAACCGTTACCGCGATGACCTCACCGCCCGTGTCGTCGAGGACCAGCAATTGCACGGAGAACAACGGTTCGCCGGTCTGCCGGTCCGTACGCTGTGCTCCCGTGTCGTGAGTGACACGCGGCTCGGCATTCTTGGTCACGGTGAACTGCATCTGGCGGGTGTCGATGAGGAGTCGCATACCGACTCCCTCCTTCCTTGGCGGGTGGCCGCCGATCGGCCACACCATCAACTCAAGTAGGGTCGACGCACACCGGCCATGAGGTCGCAGTGCAGTCCCAATGCAGTTCGAACGCAGGTGAGCAGCGAGATAATCGGACGCGATGGACCATCCAATCGTCATCGTGAAGTGGACAGGCAGGCATGCCACCGCGCTCAAGCTCGCCCTGCGGATGTCCACTGAGGAGTTTGCCCAGCGGCTTGGCGTCGGCCCCAGGTCCGTCGCGGAATGGAGTCGAGAACCTGACCTGGTTCCAAAGCCGGTGATGCAACAGGCGCTCGACACGCTTCTGAGCCAGTCCGACGATGCCGCACAGACGCGCTTTGAACTGCTGGTGTACGGCCGCAGTTCACACGCTGACGCCACACCGGGGACCACGGCCGCTGACCTCACCACGGCCGGCCTTCTGGACTGGGTAGATCTGCACGCAGGCTGGCAGGCCGGAACAGCCCGGCTCCAGGTTCACGATCTGTTGGCGCAGATGACCCCACTTGTCGTCCGGCGGAAGGCGGCCCAGCGCGGACGAGTAGCTCGCAGCTCCATCGCGGCGGCAATCAGCGCGCTATACCCAGCACCGCGCGGCGGCCACAACCTGTATGCGGGCCGGTGCGGAACAGCCACCGCCGCAACAAGTATCCTCACCTGCCCCGAGTGGACCGAGATGAGCGTGCCGCTGGGAACGGGCCACGATTCGCTGACCCCAACATCAGGTCCGTCAACGCCCATGCTCAACCTCGACGAAACGGCCGCCGCGGCCGCCGTCCAGCGCATCGCCGAGTCGATCAACTTGCAAACCCGGATGTTCGACGCTGAACTGTACTGCCTCACTCACGTCGACATCTCCCAGCACGGCATCAGTGGAAGGCTACGGCTAGCCAACTTCGCCGATTACGCGCTGACGTTCGACCTGCTAGAGAACGAGCTCATCGATGCCCTCCTCAACGCAGGTAGTGATGTGCGGTGGTCGCAGTTGCCGCTTCGCAAGCTGTACCTGGGATCGATCGACCAAGCCATCAGCTTGAACCACCGGCTCTGCGCTGGCGGGCCGCTGGCCCTACTCGCCATCGCACGACCCCCGACCCGCAGCCACGGCCCCGACTATGCGATTGTCGTGCAGCAGCGCTCGGCGCAAGTCCTCAACGGGGTCGGCCGACTCGCCGTCATCCCCAAAGCCTTCCATCAACCACTGTTCGACTTCAGTGACGACGCACAGCTATCGGCGACGCTCGAACGCGAGCTTGAGGAGGAGTTGCTCGGACGTGATGAACTCCAGCCAGCGCGCGGGCCAGCCCAACGCCTCGTCCCGCTGCACCACACCCGACTATCGCAGCCAATGCGCTGGCTTGTTGAGCGGGCAGATTCCGACGCCTGGCGCGCCGAGTGCACCGGCTTCGGCCTCAACCTCGTCAACGGCAACTACGAGTTCGCGTCCCTGATCACGATCGACGACGAGGAATGGTGGAACTCGTTCGGCGGGCAACTCGTCACTAACTGGGAAGCCGAAAGCATCCGAATCTACTCCAGCCTCGACATCGACCGCATCTCCCAACTCACCACTGATGAACACTGGAGCGATGAAGGCCTCTTCGCTTTCCTGCAAGGTATTCGACGCCTCGCCGTGACGGGCGGACAACGGGTCAACCTTCCACCGACCGAACTGGAGCACGGCCCATGACGACGCCATGGTATTTCGGCAACGCCAACGACGACGCGGACACCCACCGCGGTTGGCTGCTTGGCCACTTCATGGGCGATGGAGCCCGCAACACCGATGCCGTCGAAATCAAATGGGGCATACACCCCGCCGGACAACACCGCGACGGATGGACCGTCGGCGAGCAACGAACGACGCTCCTCCTCTTAGTGTCCGGCCGATTCCGCCTTGATCTGCCAGAGCGCAGTATCACCCTTCAGCGGCAAGGTGATTACGCCATCTGGGGCAAGGGCATTGATCACTACTGGCAAGCAGAGGACGACTCCACCGTCATCACCGTTCGCTGGCCATCACAGCCACCAGCCTCTAGCGACACACCCCCGTGACCACCCGGACATCCGAACCCACCAGGACCGCAAACTGCGACGCGCCCACGTAACAGGCGTGCGGCTCCCTACGGTCTCCGCTGCACTCCCTTCGCTTCCGTCCGCTGGCGCTCCCGTCCGCGCCGGTCGCTGCGCTACGCCCGCCATCCACCGCACGCCCAATGACCAGCACCTCTGGCGCGCAAGCCTGTCCGCACAAACGTGCGCAACCAGAGGGCACCGCCGCCGGCGATGCACCGCCGAGCAGTCGCCCACGGGGGGCAGGCCAGCGCCCGACTACGCCGCTGACCAAGCGTGTGAGGACTTTCTTTACTGCGATCAAGAGTGGCGACTTCCCACTACATCTGCTTGCTGGGGTCATCCGAATCTGCTCGTTGGCCAGTCGGCTTGCCGCAGCTCGCAATATCCGCAGCGTTCAGCATCTTGCCCTTCACCCACAGCGGACGCTACCGTTGGTTCATATTACAAACCAACGGTCCACTATACGGACCATGATGAGAAGGTTCAAGTCTGCAGATGCCAGCCTCGTTGCTCACCGCGTTGCATGCCGAACAAGACACTGCTCGTCCGATGATCACGGTGGGCGAGAAGTCGATTCACCAGGAGGAGCTACTGGGTGCTGCAGCAACAGTTGCGCGCCGGATCGCGGGGGCCTCCCGCGTTGCAGTTGACGCCCGAGCTGACCTCCACACGGTGATAGCTGTTGTTGGATGCCTCCTCGCTGGTGTTCCCGCGGTGCCGATTCCGCCGGATTCAGGCTCCATGGAGCTCAACCACCTACTCACTGACTCTGCTGCTGAGTTGTGGATCGGGCCGCCATGCCCAGATGTTTCGCTTCCTGCGTTCGAAGTAAACCCCGATGAAAGATCGTCCCTGGATTCATCCGAGCCTGACCCCCGCACACCCGCGCTGATCATCTACACATCAGGAACGACCGGGCCGCCCAAGGGCGTCGTATTATCGCGACGGGCGATCGCTGCAGGCTTGGACGGACTGGCCGCAGCTTGGCAGTGGAATGCCGACGATCTGCTAGTACACGGTTTGCCCCTCTACCACGTACACGGCCTGGTGCTTGGCGTACTCGGTGCCCTGCGAGTCGGATCACCGCTGGTCCACACAATCCGCCCTAAACCTGCGTCGTACGCGTCGGCGAGAGGCAGCTTGTACTTCGGTGTCCCAACGGTCTGGTCACGAGTTTGCACGGATCCGGACTCGGCCCGAGCACTACGGAAGGCACGGTTGCTGGTGTCAGGAAGCGCACCACTACCTGTTCCGGTATTCGATACGCTCACTGCTCTCACGGGCAACGCCCCAATCGAACGCTACGGTATGACCGAAACGATGATTACCCTGAGCACTCGTTTCGACGGGGAACGCCGACCCGGCTGGGTGGGGCAACCGATCGCGGGTGTCCGCAGTCGACTGCGATCTGAGACTGACGAGCTCATAGCTCCTGACGGAGAAACTTTGGGGCGCTTGGAAGTTACCACTGAGGCACTGTTCGACGGTTATCTGAACAACCCCCCAATGACGGCCGAAGTAATGACATCTGATGGCTGGTGCAAAACGGGTGACGTCGCCGTAATCGACGCGGACGGGTTCCATAAGATCGTTGGTCGCGAATCAGTGGACATGATCAAATCCGGCGGCTATCGAATTGGTGCCGGCGAGGTCGAACTAGCCCTCCTGGCGCATCCCGGTATTCAGGAAGCTGCGGTGATCGGTGTTCCTGATACCGATCTCGGTCAGCGCATCGTCGCTTACGTGGTTGGCGACCCCGGAGACCTTCAGTCCGTCATCGACTTCGTCGCAGGGTCGTTGTCAATGCACAAGCGACCCCGTGAGATCCGCATCGTCGACAGCTTGCCCCGCAATGCCATGGGGAAGGTCCAGAAAAAGATGCTCCTGGCCGAGGCAATGCGATGAGCTCACTCGACAGGGGCGCATCGATCCGCCTCGACTGCGCCGGTCGGATCGCGACAGTGACGATCGATCATTCCGCGAGACGCAATGCCCTCACCGTCTCCATGCTTGTTCAACTAGATGAGATCCTCACCCGCTTGAGGTCCGAGCATGAAGTCCAGGTGGTGGTATTGACCGGAGCGGGAGACGATTTCAGTGCAGGACTCGACATTCGAGATCTCCGGGAGGGCAGAAACCGAGGAATCGAGCTGGAACACCGGATGACAGCTGTTGAGGAGAGGTTGGCCGCCTTCCCGAAACCCACGGTGGCAGCTATCGGCGGTTACTGTATTGGGGGAGGAATGCAGCTCGCAGCTGCCTGCGATCTGAGATTGGCTTCCGATACCGCCCAATTCGGTATCACCCCAGCCAAGTTGGGCATCGTTTACCCATCCCAAACAGTGACGCGCTTGGTGCGCATCCTGGGACCTGCCGCCGCCAAGCGACTCATTTTCACCGCGGAACTAATCGACGCAAAGACCGCAGTGCGCTTGAATCTCGTCAGCGAGGTGACGACCGGCGCAATGCTCGCACACCGGGCAGCCGGCTTGGCGAACCTTATCGCCACCCGGTCGCCCATATCCGTTGTAGCTGCGAAGGAAATGATCGACGCAGCTTGCTCAGGGGGGATTGATGAAGTCCTGGAGCGAAAGTGGTCGCTGGACGTGAATCCCGATGCGGCCGAAGGGCTCGATGCTTTTCTTGATCGCCGTTCGCCGGATTTTTCTGGCTGCTCCCGCGTGCAAACTGACTGACCACAAACGAGCGGCCGCGGGGCCCCATGGCTGAAGAAAGACGCTGAGTTTCGACATCGATATACGCTATCTGCAGTGGCCTAGGGATTTTTCAATGGCAGCGCGGGCTTTTAGCGCGAGTCCGGCGTAGTCGATCAGCCGATCTGCGGTCAGCCGAGACGACGGACCCGAGATACTAAAACATGCGTGCGCCGGTCCACTTGAGCCACGTACCGCGACGGCTACCGCAGAGATCCCTTCGTTGAAGGCGTCGGTGGTAGTTGCATAGCCCCGCTGACGAATAATCTGGATCTCTTCGCGGACTTGTCCGGGATCGGTGATTGTGCTGACCGTCACTTTTGATAGTCGCGTACTAAGATAAGCCTCGATCGCAGCGTCGCCGAGTGTCGCCAGATATGCCTTACCGGTCGCGGCGGCATGAAGGGGCAACCGCGTCCCTAAGGCCAGGAAAGCCCTAAGCTGGTGTGCGCTGTCGAGCCGTTCCACCAGAACGAGTTCGTCCCCGTCAGGAACCGCTAGATGGATGGTCTCGCCAGTCACTGACTGTAGGAAAGCCAATTCCGGCATGATCATGTCACGTAGGTTGTCTTTGGTTGCTACTGCGCTACCCAAGCGGAACGCCAGACTCGTGATTTCCCAGCGGCTGTCCCCAGTCGCCGGTCTGATCCAGCCGGCCTCATGTAGTGTTTTCAGATTGCGCTGCACAGTCGCCTTCGGAGTCCCGAGCCGCCGAGCAAGCTCGCTGAGGCCGATTGGCTGAGCAGTTGCGACTTGTTCGAAAACGCGCAGCGCGGTCAACACGCTGTTCATCAGGACCAACACCCCGATCCGATGTTTTCCTGGCGGCAGCGGACGCACAGTCCAGCATTGGTCCGCATCACAGTCCATCGATTCACAATACGAACCATAACCCTGACCGCACCACCGGCACCAGCCTGACCCCTCCGCAAGCTGCACGCGGGAAACAGAGAGCTCGAATGCACGCTCGTCGAAACGCCTCATGCGGCGCCAACATTCGCAGGGGGACGCTACTAGACCACTAGGTCTCGGCTTCGTCATCTGCAGCTACCGGCAGCGAACCGTCCAGTGTGAACATCATGGTGGGATTGACTGTCGCCAGATCTCGGCTGGCAGCCGCGTATAGCCCGGTCAAGACGTGCATCGACCGCACAGCATGTTGCAGCTTCGTGGTGACGTCAGCCAATTCGGTCAGATTCGAGGTCAGTAGCCGTCGCCGCAGGACGGCATAACGGTCGGTGATCTCGCGACCTTTGTCGGTTACCCGGAAGACCGCAGAGGTGCCCGCCTTGATCCGCTCCAACAGCCCCAACGCGACCAGCTTGCGCAAGTTGTACTGGAGGTTCGGCAGATCGCCACGGTTGGTCAATTGAGCGATCGTTGCGGCGTCCTTGGGCCGCTCCTGCATCCGAACGACATGTAACGCGATCACCTCGTTGAAGCCGAGATCCAGGTCGCCGGCGACCTGCATCGCATGCACCGCAAACCGGTGAAACTCACCCTCGGCTTGCAGCAGGGCGAACTCGAAGGCGGTCATCCCCTCCTCGTATCTGTCCTGAACCAGATGCCAGCGGCGCTCGCGGTCAACTGGCGATCGCTCACCTGCGCCGTTGCTGCTGCCGTGCACTTCATCAGTTGTCATGGGACTGCAGTCAACTAGCTGGCTCGGCGGTCCGCAAGATGGACCATTGATTTTCATTGGATTTTCGATTGATTTTCCATTGACTCTTGATACTGTGGACGTAGGCACTTCTCGTGCCGGAAGTGAGCGGAGTCACCCCTCGTCGGCTCACTCCACCGCCAGGCGCCGACCAGGGCGCGAACTTCTCCCATCGAGGCCTCAATGTCTGTAAATCACCACACCGGCTCGTCGGCAGCAGCAACCCGGCACTACGCGCCCTACGTTCAGGCTGACTGGGGGTACGCCAACCACTGGTATCCGGCACTGTTTGCCGACGAGCTTCCGGAAGGCGGATTCAAAGGCGTGACCATCGGCGGCCACGACATCGGATTGCGGCGCTCGGCAGGGAAGGTTTACGGGTTATCGGATCGATGCATTCACCGCGGCGTGAAACTCTCCGCCAAGCCGATGTGCCTGTCCGAAAGCACCGTCACCTGTTGGTATCACGGCTATACCTACGACATCTCCGACGGAAAGCTCACGACGATCGTCGGCAACCCCGATGATCAGCTGATCGGTCGGGCGGGCGTGCGGACCTATCCTGTCGAGGAGGCCAACGGCATCATCTTTGTCTTCGTCGGCGAGCCCGACTACGGAGCCCCGCCGGCCCTAGTGACCGACCTCCCGGCACGAGTCACCAACGACCCAAATGACAGGCCCGTCCCACACTTAACCGACGACGGCATTATCGTCCGCGGTATACATCGCCGACTGGTTGGCAACTGGCGCTTGGCGGCCGAAAACGGACTGGATCCAGGGCATCTGCTGGTGCACTGGGACAACCAAATCCTCGTTGCACTCGACCGCGCTCTGCCCCTTGGCGTAACCGCGCTGTCCAAAGAAGCCACCGAAGAGATCGACATTCCGGATGGTCCCAAGGGCGTCATGAACCGCTACGACAAATCCGACCTCTATCAGCCGGTCTTGGAGAATCCCAAGGTCAACATCAAGGCCCGCGGGTCGGTCCAACACTACTTCCGCACATCACTTTGGGTCCCAGGGATATTGATGGTGGAGCACTGGCCGGTCACCGATGTTGTCCAGTACGAGTTCTACGTGCCGATCGATGATCATCACCACGAGTACTGGGAAGTATTGGCAACGCGAGTCACCAACGACGCCGATCGCCAAGAATTCGATTTCAAGTATGAGAACTTCTACAAGCCGCTCGCGCTCGAGGGATTCAACAACTCTGATGTCTTCGCTCGAGAGGCAACAGAAGAGCACTACACCCGCTTCGACGGGTGGAACAACGAAATGCTCTGCGACATGGACTACTCGATCATTGCCTGGCGCAAGATGGCAGCCCGGCATCTACGAGGCTTCTTTGAATCACCGTATAAGGACGAGGACTGATCATGACCGTCACCTCAGAGGAATTTCGGTCGCCCAGCGATCTACATCATAAGACACACTGCGTGCGCCTGCACTACACCGACACAGTCAAGGCAATACAGGTACCCGAAGGGATTTCGGTAGTCGAAGCAGCCGAAGAAGCTGGTGTCCGTCTGGCACATCAATGTTGCGTAGGCACCTGTGGAACCTGTGTAGGGCGGGTCACGAACGGCGTGCTCGCGATGCCAGAGGGTCGAGTCTATCCGCTCAGCAACATCGAGATCCAGGATGGTCTGCGCCTGCTCTGTCAAGCAACTCCAACAACCGATGCTGATGCCGAATTAGACTATCCCGCTTCAATGCTCGACGATTACCCACGGAGGGAAACTACAGCAAAAGTCACCGGTATCAACGGGCTGGCCGAAACAGTTGTCGAGTTGTCGATTCGACTACCCAAACACGTGCAGTTTATCTTTCGTCCGGGCCAGTACGCTCGGCTCCGCGTCCCTGGGACCGATCAGTGGCGATCCTATTCAATGGCTTCTGGTGAACGTCAGAAGCGACAACTCACCTTCGTGATTCGACTGCTACCCAACGGTGCCATGTCGGACTACCTACGTGACCGCGCAACGCTCGGCGATCAGATCGATCTCGACGGACCACTCGGTTCGTTCGGATTGGCTACCGAGACCGGATCGGTGCTCATGTTGGCCGGCGGCACCGGCATTGCGCCGATGTTATCGATGCTGGACAAACTGCAGGCGGCACGCAGCCAAGACCCGATCCGACTGATCTTCGGTTGCGCCCGCGCCCGCGATCTCTTCCACCTCGATGAGATGGAAGGCCGAAGCAGCTTCATGAGCAACCTCACGGTCCGAGTTGTTGCCGACGAACCACATCAGCTTCCTGGCGTACTTGTTGGCAACCCAGTCAGTGCCCTCACTTCTGAGGATGTTGCTGCCCCAGACACATCAGCCTACCTGTGTGGTCCGCCGGCCATGATCGATGCCGCGTTCGTACGTCTGGAAGAACTCGGGTTGTCGCGCAAGCACATCCACACCGAGCAGTTCCTGCCGAGCTAACACGCGATCGCACAAATAGAGATTGGACCAAGCATGAGCATTGCACGGCTCGGCGCAGTCGCCGTCAACGTCGCTGATATCAATTCCTGGCAGCACCTACTTGTCGACCTACTCGAACTCGATGTTCGCCCACGCTCCTCCGCCGAGGATCCCCTCTTCGTCAGACTTGATGACCGACACCATAGGATCGCGCTCTATCCAGCCGCAAGCGACCAGATTCGCCGGGTCACATGGGAAGTTAATACGCCTGACGAACTACGGCAGCTCGCTGAGCGCGTACGCGATGCGGAGCTGGAAATCAACAGAGTCAGCGCCGACGACCCCGAGCCCCCGCAAGCACTTTCGGCGATTCGCTTCGCTGACCCCGACGGCTTCCCCACGGAGGTAGTAGTCGGTCCGCTCTCCGAACACAGCCCGGTCGCACATGGCGGAGTCATCAGCGGATTTATCACCGGAGAACTCGGTCTAGGGCACGTGGTCTACATGTGCAAGGACTATCAGGCCTCGGTCGACTTCTACACCCGTGTCCTCGGATTCGAACTCACCGATTACATCGTCTGGGACGGCGCCGACGCAACCTTTCTCCACTGCAACCAACGCCACCACAGCTTGGCGCTAATGAATGAATGCTTCGGCTTCCGAGGAGGGGACTTCAATCATTTCATGATCGAAGCTGCCACCCTCGATGATGTTGGCCGCGCCTACGATCGCATCTGCTCTGCTGGCATCGATCTCAAGCTCACCCTCGGTCGGCATACCAACGACGGCGTCACCTCCTTCTATCTCAGCACCCCGTCGGGGTTCGGTATAGAAATCGGTTGGGGCAGCCAGCTTATCGGTAGCGACTGGGAGGTCAAGGTCTACGATTCTCCGGCTCGCTGGGGCCATGAAGTCAAAAAGGTCAGATAACGTGACCGCTGATTGCACACGTATCCAAGTCGGTGGTGAACCTACGAGCGCCAGCGCGGCAGTCGAGCACTATCTGGACCGGATCGCTGAGCGCGACAACACGATTCGTGCATGGGTACACCTTGATCCAGAGCTGGCTCGCGCTCAGGCACGCGCACGCGATTCGGAACCTCCGAGCTCGCCGTTGCATGGCGTCCCGATCGGCGTGAAGGACATCATCGACACTGCCGACCAACCGACGTCCTACGGCAGCGACCTGTGGGCAAACCACCGTCCACAACGCGATGCAGAGGTGGTTGAACGCCTGCGCACCGCCGGCGCGGTGATCCTGGGAAAAACCTCCACCACCGAATTCGCCACTTACCAGTCGTGCGCAACCCGCAACCCACACAACCCCGAACACACACCCGGTGGCTCATCCAGCGGGTCGGCTGCCGCCGTGGCCGATGGCCAGGTGCCCGTGGCACTGGGCACTCAGACCGCCGGGTCGGTGCTACGACCCGGGTCCTACTGCGGAGTATTTACCCTCAAGCCGAGCTATGCGCGCTGGCCGTTCGACGGGGTGTTGCCGGTGGCATTGAGCTTCGACACAGTTGGGGCGTTTGCGCGGCACCCAGTCTGGCTCGGCGCACTCGATCAATCTGTGGCGCGCACAGGCGAGACCATGAAACTGCCGGCCACCCAGCGACTTCGTGTCGGAGTACTGCGGCCACCATGGGCCGATCGCGCGACACCGTCCGCCTCGGCTGCCCTGGAGAGGTTCGTCAAGAACCTCGCCGGCCTGACTGCACAGACCGCCGACATCGAAATTCCTGACGCACTCGGCGCTCTTGAAGACGCTCACAGCCTGATCATGGCCACCGAGGCCGCCGACGCACTTGACGGACACGTCCGACCCGAAAGGTCCGGCACGGTCAGCGATCAGCTCATCCGATTCCTGGCCCGCGGACACGCAGCTACCCCCAATGAGATTCAGCAAGCTCGCGCACTCTTCCGGGAGACGAGCCGGATTGTCAGTCGCGAGTTCGACGTCTTCGACGTCCTGGTCACGCTGGCGTCCACCGGTGAGGCCCCGGCCGGGCTGGGTAGCACCGGTGATCCGGTGTTCAACAAACTCGCCAGTGTCACCGGCCTCCCCGCCGTGGGTCTGCCGATCGGCACCGGTTCGTCAGGCCTGCCACTGGGCATCCAAGTCATCGGGCCACCGCACTCCGATCAGGCCCTGGTCCGACTCGCGACGTACTTGACCGATCGTGCCGGCCTGACCGCGCGCTGTCCGCTACCTGAGGAGCCGCGATGACCGACACTGTTCGCCAATCATCGCTGGACGCTGACCGGCGCGCTCTCTACGAGCAGGTCTGCGCCCGGCTGAATCCGGACAGATTCCGGGAGCTGCTAGTCAATCTGATCAATATCCACAGCCCGACCGGGCTGGAGCGTCAGGCATCGGAATTCATAGCCGACTACCTGCGGGACACCGTAGGAATCCCGGCGAGCTATCAGCCGATGAACGAAACCAGCGGCAACGCGTTCGGCGAGCACCTCGGCGGCGGCGCCGGCAGTCGACTGCTGCTCTACGCGCCCATCGACACCCACATCGACCCGGAGAACGATGTGCCGTGGGTCGGTCCCCGCCTACGGCCCGACATGCTCCCGCATGCCCGAGTAGACGGCGACCTGGTGATCGGGTTGGGCGCGTCCAACCCGAAATGCATGGTCGCCGGACTGACCGAAGTGACCCACGCCGTGGTCGAATCCGGGATACCGCTGACCGGCGACCTCGCGATCGGTTTCGCCGGCGGCGGTATGCCGGTCACCATGAGTAACCGAAACCAGGCCGGCATGAGCAGCGGAGTCTTCCACCTGTTGACCCACGGTGCGATGCCCGATCACGCGATCGTCTTCAAACCATGGTGGGCTGTCTTCCCCGAGGAACCGGGCATGTGCTGGTTCAAAGTATCGGTGCGGGGCACCTATGGCTACGCCGGAATTACCCGGGGCACACCAGGATTTCACTCGTCGATTGTGCCGGCCGCCCGAGTGATTCAGTACATCGAAGAGTGGCTGCCGCAATACACCGCCCACAACACCGCTGGCACCACGATTCCCGAAGGATGGATTTCTGCGATCCGGTCCGGCTCTCCGGACAAACCGGCCTTCCCCTCAGCCACGACCGAGATCTACCTCGACGTACGGGTCAACCCCCGCACCACACCCGCAGCGGTCCGCCATCAGTTCGCCGAACTCATCGCGCAGATCCGCGCAACCGAACCAGCCTTCGACCTGGACTGGGAAATGTATGGGTCACTGCCCGGCGGAATGACCGACCCCGACAACTGGATCATCCATTCCTGCCGCCGGGGTTGGGAAGAAGTCGAGGGCCGCCCCTACGAATCCACCCCCCTGCTGGGTGGACAGACCGACGGGACACTAATCCGCCGCTTGGGTGTGCCCACCGCACGCATCGGCTACCCGTGGCCGCCGGCCAGCGCCCCCGCCGACCTCAATGAGGGTCTGGGCGGAATGGGCGTCGCCTCGGTCAACGACGTCATGACCGCCGTCCGCGCAGTGGCCTACGCCGTCGTCGACACCTTGACCCGCACCCGAGAGGAGATCGACCTGTGACGCCACCCCGAAGGATCCTGAACATCGTTCCGGTTCCCGTAACACAACACGCACTTGACTCATTCGCTGCCCAAATTCCCGCGGAAGCAATATTTCCCGGCTTCGAGAATGTGTTTGTCGCGGTCCGAGCCGGTGGCACGACGTTGGACAGCGCCTACGAGGCCACGCTCGCGGACGTTTTCGTGCTGGAGGCCGGATGCCGCGCCGAAGAACACGGATACGCCGCGGTCTGCGTCAACTCGATGAGCGATTCCGCGCTCGCCGCCCTTCGTTCCCGGCTAAGCATTCCGGTGGTCGCCCCAAACCTAGCCTCGATGTTGGTGGCGTCGTTGCTGGGCAAGAAGTTTTCGGTCGTAACGATGTGGCCGCAATGGCACGAGCTCTATCACAAGGCCGCGCGCGAACACGGGCTCACTGCCCGATTGGCCTCCGTCCGCGATGTCGGCATCCGGCCTGACACCACCGAATTACTGGCCGGAAAAGAAGATTTCATTTTCGAGGCGCTCGAAGCGCAGGCCCGTAAGGCGATTGACGAGGACGGCGCCGACGTGATCATCCTCGGATCCACCACGATGCACCAGTCCCACGCGTACCTGGAGAAAGTGCTGGATGTCCCCGTGATCAACCCCGGTGTGATCGCCTACAAGATGTGCGAACTGCTCGTCCTGAGTGGACTCACCCACAGCAAGCGCGCATACCCCGCACCCGCGTTGATCCAGGACGATCTGCTCAGTTCCGTCACCCCCGCACTGCCAAAGCACCGACCAGACCAGGAGACACACCCGTGACGAACGTCAATCCAGAAATCGGCCGCACCCTAAACACCGGCGGCTACGACACCAACTACCACGACGTCGGCAGCGGTGCACCGGTGCTGTTGCTGCACGGTTCCGGCGCCGGGGTTTCGGCCTGGGCCAACTGGCGCGGCCTCGTCCCCGTGCTCTCGCAAGAATTCCGGGTGATCGCACCCGACCTGGTCGGTTTCGGCTACACAGAAACTCCAGACTCATTGCAGTTCAATATCTTCGACACCTGGATCGACCAGACGCTGGCCCTACTCGACGGCTTGGGCATCGACAAGACCCACATCGTGGGCAACTCGTTCGGCGGCGGGCTGGCGCTGCACCTGGCGACCAAGCACCCCGACCGGCTCGACCGGATCACCCTGATGGGCGCCGGCGGCGTAGAAATGCCAATGAGCGACGAACTCGACCAGCTATGGGGCTACACCCCGTCGGTCGAGAACATGAAGAAAGTCATGGACATCATGGCTTACGACCGGTCGCTGGTCACCGACGAACTCGCCGAGCTGCGCTATCGAGCCACCATCCGGTCCGGCGCCCAGGAGGTGTTCGAGCGGGTCTTCCCACCACCGCGGCAGCGCTGGCTGGACGCTCAGATCGTGTCCGACGAAGCGCTGGCCGGCATCGCACACGAGGTGCTGATCCTGCACGGACGCGAGGACCGTGTCGTTCCCCTGCATGCCTCGCTGCACATGTTCGAACAGATCCCCAAATCCCAGTTGCACGTGTTCGGGCAATGTGGCCATTGGACTCAGATTGAGCATGCCGAACGATTCCATCAGTTGGTATCCCAATTCCTGCGGGAAGCCGACGTCGGCGGAGCGAGCACGTGACCGTCGCCGCCACCACCGACCTGCAATCAGAACTCGCCGACAAGCTGCGGGCGGCCCACACTCATCGGATCCCGATCGACCGGATCACGGCGAAATATCCGCATCTCACCATCGATGACGCTTACGCCATTCAACAGCAACAGATTTCGGCATGGAGCAGCGGCGGCGACCAGGTGCGCGGCCACAAGGTGGGCCTGACATCCAAGGCCATGCAACGCCAGCTCGGCGTCGACTTTCCCGATTACGGACGCCTCACCGCCTCGATGTTTCTGCCCGAGGGAACTGCCATCCCCGCCGATCGGTTCCTACAGCCGCGACTCGAACCGGAGGTCGCCTTCGTCCTGGGCCGCCGCTTGACCGGCCCAGGAGTGACCGTGGCCGACGCAGCCCGCGCGGTCGACGTCGTCCTACCAGCGCTGGAGATCATCGACTCACGGATCCGCGACTGGGACATCGGCCTTGTCGACACGATCGCCGATAACGCCTCCTCCGGCGGTGTCCTGCTCGGCGGCACCGCCCGCCGCCTCGACGAGCTGGACCTGCGGCTGATGGGTGTACTCGTGCACCGCAACGGCGAGCTCGTTGCCACCGGTGCCGGCGCGGCGGTGCTGGGCTCTCCGCTCAACGCTCTGGCGTGGCTGGCCAACACGCTTGGCCCCCGCGGCATCGCCGTCGAAGAAGGCGAGATCGTCATCCCCGGATCTATGACGTCGGCGATCCCGGTGCAGGCCGGCGACAGCTTCCACATCGAATTCACCGCACTCGGCAGCGTCACAGCCCATTTCGCTGCCGAGTAATCCCACCAGAACACCCCTAGGAGAGACCCTTGTCCATCGTTACTGCGGCCATTGTTGGGCCGGGCAATATTGGGACTGACTTGTTGGCGAAGTTGTCGCGCAGTGAGCGGATTGCAGTGCACTCGATGGTGGGTGTGGATCCGGATTCCGAGGGATTAGCGCGTGCGGCCCGGTTAGGGGTGGCGACCTCGGCTGGTGGGGTGGATTGGTTGCTGTCCCAACATGAGTTGCCCGACATCGTGTTCGAGGCCACCTCGGCCAAGGCCCATGCCGCGAATGCACCGCGCTACGCCGAGGCCGGGATCCGGGCGGTGGATCTGACCCCGGCAGCAATTGGGCCGTTCGTATGCCCGCCGGTCAATCTCGACATCAACACGACCGCGCCAAATATCAACATGATCACCTGTGGTGGGCAGGCCACCATCCCGATCGTGGCCGCGGTCAACCGGGTCACCGCGGTCAGCTACGCCGAGATCGTGGCGTCGATCTCGTCGCGTTCGGCCGGGCCGGGCACGCGGGCCAATATCGATGAGTTCACCGAAACGACGGGGCGAGCGATCGAGGACGTCGGCGGAGCAACCCGAGGCCGGGCGATCATCATCATCAATCCGGTCGATCCACCAATGATCATGCGCGACACAGTGTTCTGCGCTATTGACCCCGATGCCGACCGTAACCAGATCAGGGCATCCATTCATGCCATGGTCGACACCGTCGCCACCTACGTGCCCGGCTACACCCTCAAAGCCGACCCGCAATTCGACGATCCCCGCCCGGACTGGAACGGCAAAGCACGGGTGACCACCCTGCTGGAGGTCCGCGGCGCCGGCGACTACCTGCCCGACTACGCCGGCAACCTCGACATCATGACCGCCGTAGCCGCCGAGGCCGGCGAACGCATCGCCGCTTCCCTACTGACACAACACGATCAGGTGGTAACACAATGACCAACTGGGACACCCACAGCCGCGACGTGCGCCTGGTGGACACCACACTGCGGGACGGCAGCCACGCCATGGCGCACCGCTTCACCGTCGCCGAGGTCCACGACACCGTCATCGCACTGGATGCCGCCGGGATCTCGCTAATCGAAGTCGCCCACGGCGACGGACTGGGCGGGTCCACCTTCAACTACGGCTTCTCCGCGGTCCCCGAAACCGAACTCATCGCTACCGCCGTGGCCGCGGCCCGCCACGCCAAGATCGCCGTGCTGCTGCTACCGGGCCTGGGTACGGTCACCGACCTCAAAACCGCCCACGACCTCGGCGCCGGTGCAGTTCGTATCGCCACCCACTGCACCGAAGCCGACATCTCCTTGCAACACTTCGGCGCGGCACGCGCCCTGGGCATGGAAACCGTCGGCTTCCTGATGCTCTCCCACATGTCCAGCCCCGAACGGCTGGCCCGGCAAGCCCGCGTCATGGCCGACGCCGGCTGCCAATGTGTCTACGTCGTCGACTCCGCCGGCGCGCTGATTCTCGACGAAGTCAGCGACCGCGTCGCAGCTCTGGTTGCCGAACTCGGTGATGACGCCCAAGTGGGCTATCACGGGCACCAAAACCTCAGCCTCGGCGTGGCCAATTCGGTGCTGGCCTACCGCGCCGGCGCCCGCCAAATCGACGGCTCGCTAGTTGCTCTCGGTGCGGGAGCGGGCAACTCTCCCACCGAAGTCTTGGCTACGGTTTTCGAACGGCTCGCCATCACCACCGGCATCGACAAAGACCAGGTGCTGGCAGCTGCCGAAGAAACCGTCAAGCCCTACATCACCCGCCTGCCCGTGATGGACCGCGCCTCAATCGTCCAGGGCTTCGCCGGGGTCTACTCCAGCTTTCTACTTCACGCTGAACGCGCAGCGCATCGCTACAACGTGCCCGCACACGAAATCCTTTACCGCGTAGGACAAAAGCGATACGTCGGCGGTCAGGAAGACATGATCATCGACATCGCGATTCAGCTGCAGCACGAACAGACATCCGCCGATCTCCCACCCGCCGAACTCAGCACCGCCTAGCAACTAGAAGAGTACAGAAGGGACCTCCATGAACGTCGCAATCATAGGTGCGGGTATCGCCGGACTGTGTTCAGCGAAGATACTCACCGAATTCGGTTTTGATGTCACTGTTTTCGACAAGACACCCGACGTGGGCGGGGTGTGGAGCCGCACCCGCCGCTATCCGGGCGTCACGACGCAAAACAACAAGGGTACATACGCCTTCTCCGATTTTCCGATGCCGAAGGACTATCCGGAATGGCCAGCCGGGGCACAGGTGCAGCAGTACCTCGCCGAGTACGCGCGTCATTTCAACCTCGACCACCGCATCCGATTGCAAACTGAAGTGCTGTCTGCCGACCTCGACGAGCAGGCAGGGCGATGGACCCTCACCACCCGAAAGGGTGATGAAGGATTGACGGAAGAGATCGAATTTGATCAGCTGATCGTGGCTAACGGCATCTTCTGCGATCCGTTCGTTCCCGACTACCCCGGTACGTCGGACTTCCTCCGGACCGGTGGACAGCTTTGCGCCGCATCAGAATTCAACGACTTGCGAGACGCTGCCGGAAAAGACATCGTCGTGGTCGGCTATGGCAAATCCGCTTGCGACATCGCCGAGTCCCTCAGCGACGTGGCATCGTCGACGACCGTGGTCGCTCGTGAAGTCACCTGGAAGATGCCACGCAAGGTTGCAGGTTTGCTCAATATGAAATATTTATTGCTAACTCGACTGACCGAGGCGCTATTCCAACATCTTGACCAACAAAGGTTTGTGCGCTTCCGTCGGTTTGCCCGGAACGCGCTGCTGGGTTCGGTTGGATCGGTCGCCCGGCGCCAACTGTTATTTGACGAACTCGGTCTGGTGCCAAGGGGTCCATTTGAAAACATCGTCCGTCATGCGGTAGGCCTCGCCACCGAAAACTTCTATGAGAAGATCCGCGATGGCATCATCGATATACATCGCGAACTGACCATCGCCCAACTATGCGAAAAGGATGGCCGTCCGACTGTCGTCTTCTCGGACGGCAGTATACTAGCCGCCGATACTGTTATTTGTGCGACCGGCTTTGTGCAGCATGCTCCGTTTCTGACAGACTCCCTCCACCGACGTCTCACTGACGCAGACGGCAACTTTATGCTGTACCGCCAGATTTTACCGCTGGACGTGCCGCGGCTGTTCTTCGTGGGCTATGGATCCTCTTTGCTCAGCACCCTCAGTGCCGAAGCGGCAGCCATGTGGGTGGTTCACTATCTCGCCGGAATCGCCGAGATACCGAACGCCACGGAGCGCCGAGCATTTACGGAGCGCCGATTGAACTGGATGATCGAACGTACTCAAGGCAAGCAGGCATGCGGTACCAACATTATTCCGTTCCAGCTGCGGTTGATTGATGAGATTCTGGATGAAATCGGAGTGAATATCGGCCGCTGGGCAAAGCTACGCCAGTGGCTACTGCCGATCAGACCGCAATCTTATAAGGCGGCTACCCGGAAACTTCACCGTTTGGTCGACAGAAAGCGTCGGACACCCGCATTATTTGCCGCCGTATTCACGATCATCGGTCTTGTACTCGCAGGCCTCGTGAACCCACATATTTCGCGCGCGGACGAGGACCAGGACAGTCATAAGAGTTGGTACATCGAAGGAGCCGAGTTCGAGCCGAGTCGGACCGACCAAAACGGGGTCCTAGACGACATATCGTTCTATACGCCGCCAGATCCACTGCCGCCAGGTCAACCCGGTGACCTGATCCGCACCGAGCCGTCGCGCGTAGTCTTCGAGCCCTCCGGCCGGGTATGGTTTCGCGGTACGGGAACTCGGATCATGTACCGCAGCACCGAAGCACAGGGCCACCCGGTCGCAGTGACCGGCACCTATATCGAGCCGGACAACCCTTGGCCGGGCAACGGTCCGCGCCCGTTAATCGCCTATGCGGCGCTTCCGACCGGGATGGGTGAGCAGTGCGCGCCATCAAAGCTGATTAACCAGGGTATCCACGCCTCCACATCGTCAGGTTTTGACGTCATGATCAACCTCGACCAGGGCTTCATCGGGACGTTGGTGGCGCGGGGATTCGCTGTCGTGATTACCGACGGCGTCGGTATGGGCGTCCATGGTCAGAACTCGCCGCAGTTTGTGAACAGGGTTGCCGCCGGCACCGCTTTGATCGACGCTGCCCGAGCAGCGATGAAGCTACCCGGCACTTCCCTGGAGCCGCACGGGCCGGTCGCGTTCTGGGGTTGGTTGTCGGGCGGACACGCCGCATTGGCGGCGTCTGAACTGGCGGATACCTATGGACCCGAACTCAATACGGTTGGCGCGTATGCGGCCGCCACGCCCACCGATATATCTGTACTCGTCCCAGTCTTTGACGGTAACTTCCTGGCTGGAACAACCGGCTGGATATTGAGAGGCATGATGTCGGCTTACCCTGAGACTGAACAACCCATTCGGGATTCGTTAACCCCGCGCGGTTTGGAGATGCTGGATAACACCGGGCGTCAGTGCCTCGTGCAAACTGGGATCGATTACGAATTCCGTCACCTCGGAGGTGGGCCAACAGACGCCGAATCGGGTCGATTCTGGTTTAAGCATGATATTTACGAAGGTGCCCAGGTGGACCCTCTTAAGAGTCTGCTCAAGACAATGCGACTAGGTGTCAGCAAACCTAACATGCCAGTGTATTTCGACCACAATCGGTGGGATTCATTCGCACCCTACCAAACCGCCCTTCAGACAGCGCGGGAATACTGCGCCATGGGCACCGATGTTACATTCTGGACCAACGAGCAGCCCCCATTCTTGAACAAATTGGCTATCAACTCCCTTTTGCCAGTGGTAGTCGATGGCGAGAGAAGCATTGCGTGGGTTACCGATCGGTTCAATGGCGTGCCGACTACACCAAATTGTGGTGAACTCTAGTGACATACGTCTTTAGGAATTTTCTGACAGAGGTTAGTCGGCCGAATCACATGAAATACCGAGCTACAGCACCGTCAGCAGACACCTTCGACGTTGGGTACGCGGAAAAGCCGGTTGTGCGTCCAATACTAGCTATCCGCTCCAACAGGAGAGACAGCATTTGCTAGCGATCAATTCGGTACGCCTAGTACTGTTGGTACAGCACCAACGGCTAGATATAACATGAGCGCAACTATCGAGTTCGGTATAGGCCTCGGTGGCACACTCGGACCGGCGGAGTATCCGTCACTCGCCACCCGCATCGAGGAACTCGGATTCGACCTGCTCACGGTATTCGGCGATCTCATGATGCAGCCACCGGCGATGGTGCTGGCCACCATGGCGCAGGCGACGACACGAATCACACTCGGAGTCGGCTGTTATACACCGTGGACGCACCACCCCGTTGAGATCGCCGGACAGTTAGCCTACCTCGATCAGCTCTCCGCTGGCCGTGTTCTGATGGGAATCGCGCGTGGTGCCTGGCTGAATCAACTTGACATCGATACATCGAAATCGATTGCCGCAGTGGCTGATACAGTTGCGATAGTCTCTTTGCTTCTCTCGGATTCTCAGGACGGTTACCAAGGCCAGGTCTACAGCCTTGCAGAGGGCACGCGGCCGTTCTATCCGGTTCGGCGTGACCGCATTCCCTTGATGGTGGGCACGTGGAGCCCCCGGTTGGCGGAGTTTGCCGGTGCCAAAGCCGACCAGATCCACGTTGGCGGCAGCGCCAACCCAGCGATGGTCCCCGTGATCAAAGACTTTGCCGTTCGTGGCGAGAGGATTGCCTGCCGAAGTCCTGGGTCCGTCGCTATCGCGCTTGGCGCCGTTACCGTCATCGACGACGATGGCGATGCCGCCCGCGCCCGTGCACGCGCCGATGTTGCTCTTCCGTTCCATACCATCGCCGCGCTCGATCCCACCCTCGATATCGACCCCGAATTACTCCATAAGATGGACCTACTGCTGCGCACGCAGCAGTTTGAAGCGGCCGGGCGGTTGATACCCGGTGAAGTCCTCGACAAATTCACCTTCGCCGGAACGCCCGACGAGGTCGCAGCACAGGCGGCGGCGGTCTACGACGCTGGCGCCAAGCGCGTTGAGTTCGACTTCCCGCTTGGCCTCACCGTTGCGGGCGGTCTCGACCTACTCGGAACTCGAGTGCTACCGATCCTGCACGACGCCGGATATCGATCTGTCCACGCTCAAGGTAGTTGAGCTCGCGACCGACGCTGCTGTCGAACTTTCCAGCTTTTGGAACTGGCATCGATGCTGGTTCCACAGCGATTTCCAGCAGTGCTGGGGCGATGTAGATGATGAAGTTAGTGCCGGTGATCGGTTGGTGCGCCCCATCTATAACCCCACCGACTGCCGACTCCCTCCGGGCCCAACGCTCCGAGACACCAGGCAGGATTGAACTCATGGTCGCTCACGGTGCACCCTTGACCGACGCCCAGTTCAAGGTGCTGCAGTGGATCAATGATGGTCGCCCCGAAGGTGTCGTTACCGGCTGGGCGCATCGAACGTCCGCCCGTGCACTTGCCAGCCGCGGCCTCGCTCGGGTCCAAGGCCACGGCGCCAACTGGACGGCGGCGATCGAGCCGGCAGGAACGTACTACCTGGAGCACGGCGCGTTTCCGGATCAACCGTCCGTTCGCCGGCGCGCCCGGTCCGCTCCCAAGCGCCGTCACCAGCCACGACCAGAACCAGCGCCCCGTCCGATAACGAACGACGACGCTGCAGGACCGGGCGCACGCTCGGCCCCTAAGGTGCCGAAGGTCGGCGTCGCCGAACAGCTCATTGAAACACTGCGCGAGGCCGGAAAGTCCGGTCTCACAGTGGCGCCTGACGATCTCCTCACCATTCGTCGTCGTCTGGCGCGCGCGGAACGCGATGACCGGATTCCGGCCGAGCACCGGGTCGCGTGCCAGCCCGCAAGGATCAACGAGCAGCACGGCGCGATCTTGCGGCTCCAGCCCATCCCCCGCTGGCACGTGGCAACGCTGCGGCCCTCGTCATCACGGTGCCGCTTGAAGAACCCGACCTCGTGTGGGGCATCGGAGGATGAAGGTTCCACCCGCAGTTTGCTACGACTCAAAAGTTCATCTCATCACGGCGCACTGACGGTCGGGATGAGCCCCGGCAGGTCGGCGACCCGCCCGCAAGTTCCTGGGTTCCGACTGTGGGCGGTCGTACGATCTCTGTCTAGGAGACACCGGATCGGGGCCACTCCCCGCGCTGCCGTCAGGTTCGGCCTCGTTGCCAACCTATCGGACTATTGGAGGACCCTGTGTGGGCTGATAACGAAGCGGACATCGACCTTCTAGGCTTCGAGTTCCTCGTCGACGGCCTCGTCGTCGCCCTGACGGAGCCGCGCCTGCTCCCATTGACAATTGGTGTCCTGGGTGACTGGGGTTCGGGCAAGAGCAGTCTGATGCAGATCGCGGCCCGCGAACTCGATGATGTCCGGGATGAACATGCCGGCCACGTGCCCGAAGAGGATCAGCTCTCTCCCTATCTAACAGTGCATTTCAGTCCGTGGCAGTACGAGGACCACGACGACGTGAAGATTGCCTTGATGACAGCGGTACTGGACGCGATCGTTAAACGCGCACCAGGCACCAGTGACCAAGTCGGACGGCTCCGGAAGATTGTCACCGGCCTGCGCCGTTGGGGTCGAAAGCTCGGCAGAACAGGAGCCGCCGCTGCGCCAGCGCTGCTCCCAGTCATTCTGCAGCGCGCAGGCGTCGATCTCGACCCCTCCACACTCGATGCGGCGATGGCTCTCACGGGCGCCGTAGCGAAGCAGACCGAGGCAGCTTTGGAGGAGCCCGACGAAGAATCGACGCCCCCTGCCGCGGACGCTGCGTCGCCTCTCGGTGACGTCGATGCGTTCCGTCGCGAGTTCTCCAAGCTCGTTGCCGACATTCCCGACTGCAAGGCGGTCGTGGTCTTCATCGACGACCTGGACCGGTGCCTCCCGGACACCGTCGTCGACACCTTCGAAGCGATCCGGCTGTTCCTGAACACGCCGAATACCGCATACGTTCTTGCGTTGAACCAGAACGTAGTTGAGGCTGCGATCGACTCGCGCTACCCGGAACTGAAGAAGTCTGACGGGGCCGGCATCGGACGGGACTACCTGGAGAAGATGCTCCAGCTCAAGGTCGCAATTCCCCCGCTATCCGCACCAGAAGCCGAGACGTACATCAATCTGCTCTTCGCAGAGCTACACCTGCCCCGCGAGGCGTTCAATGCGGTGCTCGACAACGCCGCCAAGATTCGACGTGAGAACGGCCTGGCGGTCGCGTTCAACACAGGGATCGCGGGTTCAGTTCTCCAGGAGATCCCCGCCCAGCTTGCCGCGGACCTGAAGTGGGCGGCAGAGATTTCACCGATCCTGGGGTCATCGCTGCGTGGCAACCCGCGGCAGCTGAAAAGGTTCCTCAACAATCTGCTGCTCAAGCACCGAAGCGCCAAACGGCGCGGTGCGAAGATCGAGTTGCCCATCCTCGCGAAGCTGATGGTGCTGGAGGACCAGTACAACCCAGACTTTCAGAAGCTCTTCGACTGGGAGATGGCGGCAGGCGGTGCGTGCAGCGAGCTCGCCACCGCGGAGGCCCATGCTCGGGGAGTCGGCGATAACCCTGAACCGGCCGACGACGATGAGTCCGGTGACGGAAAAGTAGCCGGATCGGCATCGAAGGGAAAGCTCGCTCCTGCCTCCCCGGTAGCGCCTCCAGTTGCCCAGTCCGACGCAGAAGCCTGGGCCGTGAAGACGTATATCGCGGACTGGCTTCGGGCTGACCCGTCGTTCGCGGGCACGGACCTGCGTCCCTACTTCATGTATTCACGCGACAGGTTGTCGTTCGGAGTCTCAGCGTCAAGGCTTGCGCCGCATCTGCAACGACTGATCACAGACGTCCAGTCCGATATCGAAGCGAACCGACGCAGCCACTACCAGGCGGTCAAGGATCTCGACCCGAGTGAGCGGATGCAGTTCATAGACGCCCTGCTCGAACGGGTTCAGCGCAACCCTGCTGGCACGGCGTTGACAGCCGCGCTGGAACTCGCGGAGAAGAACTCCGATATCGTCGGCGCGGTCTGTGCGGCGCTCCTTCCGCTGCCGCCCTCATCCATCCCACCTACTGCTGGGACCGCAGCTGTCCGCCGTCTACCACTCGACGACGCCGCTGTGGCCCAACTCCTGCAGCGCTGGGAAGACGGCGACAACACCCAGCTGCGGACCTTGGTGAAGGGCGCACGCGCAGCCGCCGCCAGAAAGAAGTAGTCGAGTGGGGACATCAGCCGATAGAGCAGCGGGAACCGGCGGCGACTGGACACCCCTCAAACACGCGACGAGTGCCTACGTCCGGGGTCTCGGAAGATCCAACTCCAACGAACGGGCCAACCGTGTCCTAGCGCGCCACGTCCCACTTCTCGGGGGAACAGGCGAGGCTGCCGCCGGAGCTCGCGCAGGTCGATCTGGAATCACAAGGCTCGGCGGACTGCTCACCGGCTTGGGGACGGGCACCGCTGCACAGGCACTGACGGCGATCGGTCTGGCCCATCTGGTCGGCCAGGATCGATTCACCGTTCTCGACGAACTCGTCAGCTATATCGCCGGCGCAGGAAACGACCTCGACTCCGGTGCGGCTCGCGACGCCGCGTGCGATGTTCTCGACGAGGTGTTCGGCGATGCAGACTCGTGGGAAGAGTTGAATGAGATCAGCGTCGACCGCGAACAGCTCGGGCAAATCCTCGAACGTTTCTTGGCGCTGTACGTCTACAACAGGGTTCCAGTGGTCGCTGAGCGCTTGAGTCGGTTGACCGACCCTGTCGCGATGCGCCAAGCAGATCAGCAGATGCGCCAGATCATCGCTGACCTAGTGGTGATCGAGCTGCCAGGGGATCCGCTTTCCGTCGATTGGAGTGGCCAGCAGGGCAGGGACATCGCGGCGCAGGCAATCACAACTGCCTACAAACTGCTATCCGCTCTCGAAGGCGATGGTCACGCATGACCGACTACCGAGTTCGTATCCGTCCAGCCGCAACAGCTCCGACCGGGCCGGAGGAACTTCGACTGCTTGATTGGTCGCCGGGGAGCACGGCATCGACGATCCAACTCGGGAACCGAGCCGGGTCTCGATTCCTGGCGGGATGGCGGGCACCGCGAGCCGCCCTGGACTTGTTCCTCCTGGGAGCCGGCGTGTACTGCGTCGACAAGGCCACTCCCCGCGCCGCCGCGGCCGATGTATGGACCCGCGACCTTTCGGTGGAACTTCCTGTCGCAGATCCGGAAGCATGGACAGCTGCGCCGTGGAAGGAGGCTCTCGACTTCCTCACAGGCGACAATTGGGCTCTAACGCCCTATCGCGACGATGCCTCTCCGCTGGACGGCGTCGGGCGAGTGCCCGAAGACATCACACCCGTGGCCGCGGTCGACGCCGTCAGTCTCTTCTCCGGTGGTCTGGACTCCTTGACCGGAGTGATTGACCTTCTCGAAGAAGACCCGAACCGACGCTTGTGCCTCATCTCGCACAACGAGGGTGACCAAGCGTCTACGGCGCAGAAGAAGCTTACCGATGCGTTGTGCGAGCACTATGGGGAAGACCGTCTGGAGCTGCGGAGCATCTTCCTTCGCCCAGCACCCGCCGCGGCAGGGCAAGCTCGGCCACTTCCGAGAGACAGGGAGACCACGACCCGCGCGCGGTCGTTGCTGTTTCTCACAGCGGGGCTCGCCCTCGCTGCGTCGGTAGGTCCTGATGTTCCCGTCTATATACCGGAAAACGGATTCATCGGCATCAACGTTCCGCTCACCCGTGCACGGTCGGGTAGCTACAGCACACGTACGACCCACCCACAGTTCATGCATCTGCTACGCGCGGCCGTTGACGCTGTCGGCGTACGCAACCCGATCCTCAACCCGTTCCGCCTAAAGACCAAGGGTGAGATCCTCGCGGATTCTCGAAACCCTGAACTTCTTCGGGCCCTCGCGCCGCACAGCATCTCCTGCTCCCACCCAGAGGCGGCCCGCTACGCCGAACGAGAGCAGGGCAACTGCGGGTACTGCTTTCCCTGCCTCATCCGACGGTCCTCGATGGCCACTGTCGGCTGGGACACGTCGCAGGGCTATGCATGGGACGCACTCACCGGTGAGGGCCTGCTCGACCGTGAGACGCAGCGAGCCGCGGATCTTCGAGCCGTCATCAACTCGGTGTACTCCGACAGGCCGGACCGCGACATACTCCGCAACGGACCGATCCCGAATGGCGAACATCGTGAGTTCCTGCGAGTGTGGCGCACGGGAACAGAAGAACTCCGGTCCTGGTTCAACGGCGCTTCGGGCGCCACCGCCGAAATCGTCGAGAGGTTGAAGTGAGTGCTGCCCGCCTGCTCGACACACATTGTCACGTGTCCGCCTATGCGGACCCGGTGGCGATCCTGCGCGAAGCTGATGAAGCGGGAGTCGGGATCGTCGCGGTCACAGAGGACCCGGACGAGTATCGACGGCTCCGCACCCGTCTAGGCAAGCGCGAGCACGTCGAGGTAGCTCTCGGGTTGCACCCGCTGCGGGCCGCAGCGTTCGGCCCGAACGAACTCGCTCGGTTCTTTCGGCTTGTGCCGCAGACGAATTGGATCGGCGAAGTGGGCCTCGACTACTCCCGTGCGGGAGCTGCTACCGCCAGGGCGCAGCAACGTGTTTTCGATGTCGTCCTGACAGAGGCCCAGCCTGGCAGACATCCCCTGACCGTTCACAGCCGGGGCGCAGAGAAGGACGTCGTTCGTCGTCTCGCTGACGCCGGACTACCAGCTGTCCTGCACTGGTACAGCGGCCCCTTGAATCTCATCGGCGAGGCACTCCAAGCCGGCCTGTACTTCTCGATCAACGTCGCGATGACACGCTCCCGAAAGTTCCCCTCACTGATGCGGGAGATACCCCGAGATCGGATCCTGCTCGAGACGGACGGCCCGTACGCCAGGGATAACGGGCGACCAGCTCGTCCAAGCGGGTTGGACGACGTAGCGGCCGCGATCGGCCTGTCCTGGGGAACAGACCTCGCTGCCACGACGAAGATTGTGCACGCCAACCAGTCAAGGTTCCTGAACCGCTCATAGCGGATACGGCGACACCGCTGCTCGGTAGCACCGTGCTGTTCGCGGAACTGCTACACAGTGCCGTGCGCTCGGGGAGAACTTCACGGTCCCACGAATACCGCCGCCGCTAGTAAGGTAAAGACGCCAGCCACAATCATCGTGCTGAATCCATAGATCGCCTTCGTACATGCATCAAACTTTCGTTTCGCTATCGCAGCCAGGTCAACAACCTGCTGCCAGGCATCCGCATCGATGTGACTCTGTTCGGCGTGCGTTGCGAGTTGGTCAGCAGTTGCACCCACCAACGATGGCCAAGCGAAACGGTTCAACTTGTTGTAAGGGAGCGCATTTCGAGGCGTAATCGCGAGAACCACCCACACTAGTGTCCACAGGAACGACACCACGGTCAGCCCAGCCAGTGCGCCGACAACCAGTTTGGCTGGACATGTCGCACTGACCGCCTTCACAACCATGGTCAAGCTGTTGGTGAGCAGTGAGACCACTACACCAAGGCCCGCGGCCAGGATGGTCGCCTTGGTATCAGCAAAGCGCACCCAGTTGGCCATCTGCTCAACGGAAGCGAGGCTCCCGTTCGACGCCGGAGCCGTCGGTGCCTCGGCGGCTCCGACCTCTGAATAGCGCTTAGGCCACAACGCGCTGAACTCCTTCGACTGGCCACCGCCGAGCGATCCTCCACTCGGTGTAAGCAGCCAACCAGTGTGCCGCCCAAGCGGTTACGGTGGCCGCAGTATGGTGGCTGCGATCCGAATCACTCTCATCGGCAACGCACAAACTGCCGCTCGTGAACAGATGCGGTGGGCGCTGCCACTGGCGGCCTGCGTTCACGCCAATCTGGTGGTTAAACACGTGCACGCGCGGCAGTCCCTGATCGTGACGGGTCATTACAAGTACCTCGAATTTGCCACGCCCAGTGTCGATGATCCCTCCCCAACATGGGGGAACCTCACCGTCTGCGGGAAGGTAGGTGAAGCCAGGGAACGATTTGTTCATCTCATCGATGTGGCGGTTGACCAGAACTGCGTCATCCCACCATCCGGTAGGCGACGGTGACAGTTCATCTGCGGCCTCGTCACCACCATGGAAGGTGTGTGGAGCAACTGAAGTCACTGGGCCGTAAGCACTATGCACCGGGCCTGTCGAGGTCACCGTCACGTCGTCGAAGACGATCTGGCCGGCGACAGTGACGTATCGCGGTGCTCGTATGCCGTGGTGTCGGAGCAGTGCGGGGATAGTCAATTTGAACTCCAACTCATCTGATGGCGATCCGGTTGGTCGGGTGGCCGCCAATCTGTTCCAGGGTCCCGGGGATGTACTGAAGCGTTGTGCGCCAGCGGTAGTCGTAGAAGTGGTAGTAACGCACCTGGTAATCACGCTGATACTTCTTCGGTGACTTCTCATGTTCAACCAGCGGTGCGTCGGGTAGTAGTTGCTGCACGCCCTCACCGACAACTATCTCCCACGAGTGAGCCTGCTTCTCACACTTGGCGGCGAAGTTAGCGGCGAAGCCAATCACATTGACTTCGTTATGTTCTCGGCTTCCAGTCCGAACAAACGTCAGCCGCCCGTAGTCGACACCGGCCCGCGCTTGGACCCGTCGAATACCTGCAGCGGCCAACCTCGGGTTCAGTCCTTCATCCACAGCATTCAAAGCATGAGCGCACGCAGTGAGCGCCATCACCGCATCCACTCGTGAATCACCCGGACCAAACCCCGCGAAGAGCCCGTCGCCGCGAAGGCCGAGGGGATATCCGCCGTAGCTCGTGACTACCTGGATAAACCCGGTAAGTACTGCATGGGCCAGGTCAACGACCTCGTCTTCATCGTCCCAGAAGCTGCGACCCGTGAAATCGGTCAAGTCGAGGAATACCGCGACGAGCGATGCAAGCCGCCGACCACCTACCTCCAGTTCTTCAAATTCGGGATGGCCCAGGGCCTTGGTCTCCAGGGACGGGGATGCCGATGCTCGGATCGACCGATCGCCCGCCTGACGACGCCGAAAATCGCGCATGACGACGTCACCGAACTGATCCGCCGTCAAGCCGCTCATCTGCTAGCCCACCGATCTTCCAACAGGTCAACCCACTAGGATTCGGCATCCCACTGGTGACGCGGGGTCCACGTTGGCCCCAGTTGGAAGTCGTACATCCAGTATTACTGACGCCACCGACAGCTACGGCGGACCGGCGCGTGTGTCTCGAACACTCAGCTCTGGTATTCGCCGCGCTGCCGGTCCTACTCGGGGAACCAGTCTCCGTAGGCGCCACGGCGTCCACCGGTGAGGATCGTCCAGACCTCCCCGTCTACCGCCTTGGCCTGGCACAATGAATCCATGACCACCCGCGAGCGGCTGCACCTGCTTGTCGACGCTATGGACGACGAGCAGGCCGAGCGTGCGCTACGCGCAGTCGAGCCGATTGCGCAGTCCTGTTCCACAGCTGCTGGCTGGCCGGAGCAGACTGACCAGTTGGCCCTTCCGATCACTGTTCTGGCCGAGGCGTGCTACCTCATCGACCGATTCGGCGGTCCGATCGCCGAGGCACAGTTCCTCGATTCCGTCGGCAGCGAGCCCACACGCCAATTCCGCCCGGTCGACCTTACTGACGCCGACCTGCGGCGGATGTCCGAACTCGTCCTCCAATACGCCGACCGACGGCTCGGCGGCACCGACGCCTCGCTGGTAGCCGTAGCCGAACGCCTCGGTATTACCACGATTGCCACCGTGAACCGCAGGGACTTCGACAATGTCCGGCCTCGCCATGTGCCCGCGTTCACCATCGTCCCCACCTGACCCCACGGGATATCCGTCCCCGCCGCTCAACCAAGCTGGTCACGGGCCAACCGCGAACTCCGTTATCCGTGTCGCAGGTGGCCAAGTCCCCCCTCGGACACAATGTGATGAGTCGGGTCATGGGTTACACATGAGTCGCGTCATCGGTGACAGATTGCCCCGGCTTTTGCCGGGGTTTTTCTGTTTGTTGGGCCAGTAGTTGTGGTCGGGGTCGATGTGGTGGCTGGCGATGACGTGGTGGCCGGTTTTGCTGATGACGGTGACGGTGGTGGCGGTAACCAGGATCAGCACGGGGGTGCTGGCGTGGGCGCGGCCGATGCCGAGGTGGTGTAGGCGGCTGCCGTGACGCAGCGTGAGTTTGCCGTAGTGGTCGACGACGTCGGTGCGTAGCCGGATGGAATTCGAGGCTGGTGGCGGTGAAGCTGGCGACGACATCGGGGCCGCTGACGCGGCGGTGGGCGGTGCAGGCCAGCAGGTAGCGGGAGTGGTCGTCGAGCCGGTTGAGGATCTCGGTGTCGGTGCCATCGGCCAGGGTCCAGTGGGTGAAGTCGGATTGCCAGCACTGGTTGGGTTGTTCGGCGGCGAAGCGGTGATAGGAGTTGCGGGGGCGTTTGCGGGGTTGGGGGGTGATCAGGCCGTGGTGGTGCAGGACGCGCCGGATGGTGGAGGTCGACGGTACTGGCAGGCCTTGGCGGGCTAGGTGGTGTTGGATCGTGATGGGGCCGGCGTCGAGGCCGTCGGCGGTGAGTTTTTCGCGGAGCAGCACGATGGCGGCGATGATTTCATCGGAGGTGGCGCGGGGGTTGCTGGCGGGTCTTCGGGAGCGGGGTTCGAGCGCATCGAGGCCGCCGGCACGATAGCGCGCCAGCAGGCGGTAGAGGTGTTGGCGAGACAGCCCGTAGGTGCGGGCTGCAGCAGTCACCGACAGGTGCCCGCTGACGACTTCCAGGACGACCACACGCGCTTTGGACATGACCCATGACTGTCACCTATGACGCGACTCATCGACCATCACCGCAGCTGTCACCCATGTCCCGACTCATCTGTCACCTATGTCGTGAACTCACACACCCCCTCGGACACAATTTAGGTTAGCTAAGCAATTCGCATCGCTACCAGCGATGCAAGCCGCCGATCCCGTACCTGCAGTCCTTCAAATTCGGGATGCCCGAGCGCCGTGGTCTCCAGAGACGGGGATGCCGATGCTTGGATCGACCGGTCGCCCGCCCGGCGACGCCGAAAATCGCGCATGACCACGTCACCGAACTGGCCCGCCGTCAAGCTGCTCATCTGCTAGCCCGCCGATCTCCCAACAGGTCAACCACCTAGTACTCGGCATCCCACTCTGGTGACGCGGGGTGCACGTTGGCCCCAGTCGGAAGTCGTACATCCAGTATTACTGGACACCACCGACAGCTATGGCGGACCGGCCTGTATGACGCGAACGCACTCGGCTCCGGTATTCGCCGCGGCCGGTGCTGCTCGGGGCTGCAGTCACCGTAGGACCGCGACGCGCGGCGGTGAGGATTGCCGAGACTCCCCACCTATCCCCTAGTCCCGGCACAATGAATCCATGACCACCCGCGAGCGGCTACATCGGCTTGTCGACGCTATGGACGACGAGCAGGCTGAGCGTGCGCTACGCGCAATCGAGCCGATTGCGCAGGCCTACTCCTCAGCTGCCGACGCCGCTCGCCGACCGCTGCCTGAGTTCGTCGGGAGCTTCGCCAGTGGGAGCCACGATCTATCGCAACGGGTAGACGAGCTGCTTGCCGACGGCTTCGGCCGCTGACCGGCCGTCGTGATCCTGGTTGACACCAACGTCATCGTGGCGCTGGCCAGATCGGTCCGACACGGCACACGACCTCTGTCGCCTCTGGTTGGCCGAGCAGACTGACCAGTTGATCCTTCCGATCACTGTTCTGGCCGAGGCGTGCTACCTCATCGACCGGTTCGGCGGTCCGATCGCCGAGGCACAGTTCCTCGATTCGGTCCGCAGCGAGCCCACACGCCAATTCCGCCCGGTGGACCTTACGGACGCCGACCTGCGGCGGATGTCCGAACTCGTCCGGCAATACGCCGATCGGCGCCTCGGCGGTACGGATGCCTCGCTGGTAGCCGTCGCCGAACGCCTCGGGATTACCACGATTGCCACCGTGAACCGCAGAGACTTCGACAATGTCCGGCCTCGCCATGTGCCGGCATTCACCATCGTCCCCAGCTGATCCGCGGGACATCTGTTCGGGCCGCTCACCCGAGCTGGTCACGGGCCGACCGGTGTCCCAGGTGGGATGCCTATGTGGATGTCGGCGGCCATACGTAGTGAGCTCGTCGTCGCCGGTCACCATGAGTGCCGCCCTGCATCAATCCCTTGGCGTCGAGCTGAACGAGCTCACCGATGTCCGCGACGATCCCCGGCGCTACATCGCTTACCTGACCATGCGGCACGCCGGTGGGCGGCGCAACTGCCGCCACGCAAATGGAGTGGATTATTTTTAACCACAACGGAATTGCCGTCCCGGAGAGTTATCCGGAGGCCCTGCCGAACAGCAGCTCGAGCCCTCGGACACTGAACGGCCGAGTTTGATGCATCAAACCTCGGGCGGTTGACACTCGATTTCCGGTCACCTGTCACCTATGTGTCAGGTCGCGTCATGCCGGCGCGACAGGTCCAGCCAATCGCTGTTCACACGGGCAACAGCGCGGCGGTGGGTCGGGCGACGCGTCAGCGGCCGAATATGCCCTGGCATCGGCGCAGCATCTCGTAGGCCTCGCCGTAGGTCGTCGGGGTCGGCTCGCCGGGCTTCCCGTACCTTGCCGCCAGCATGCCCATCAGTAACACTCCCGGCGCCGTCAGCGGGGCACGGGTCTGTTCCAAAGTGAAGGGGCCGCCGGCCTCCGGGTTGGGCGGCACGTACTGCGCAGTGGTATGCGGCCAGTCCGCGGTGGGGCGCGGCTCGGCGAGGTTGAGCGCATTGGTCAGGTCGTTGGCGCCCAGATCCCGCTTCGTCAGCGGTGGGAGCCCATGCTTGCGGCATAGCGTGGCGATCACCGCACCGTGGTGCATCTCGTCGTGAATGATGGTGCCGGACTTCGTCCAAGCCGAGATGGCGATCGCCGGGACCCGCACTCCGAGGCGGTCGAAACCGAAACCCATCTCCGGCTCAGCGGCCGGCGCCGACCCGTCCGGGCCCACCGGATCCGGCGGCACCGCGGCCGGCGGCGGCACGTGGTCGTAACAGCCCCCGTGTTCGTCGAAGGTGACCAGCAACATGGTGTTCTGGTTGTTCGAGCCGTCGGGCGTTGCGCTGGCGCGGATCGCCGAGTACACCTCGTGCAGCAGCTTCTCCCCGGCGCGGACATCGTTGACGACCCCGACTGCTTCCTTGGAGCCGTCGGGCATGGTGACGTAGAGCGACTCGTATAGCGGATGCATGTCGTTCTGGTTGAAGACGATGCGCGGCTCGATGAAGGAATACGCCGGCAGTGTTCCGTTGGCGACATCCGAGTAGAACCGGTCCATGCCGAAGAAGCGTGTCTGCCAATAGGGTTCCAGCGATGGGGCGTGGAAGACCCCGGTGAGCGAGGCGACCTGGGTCTCGTCGTAGTAGACCGCCCACGGGATGCCCGCGTCCTCCAGCCGGTTGAAGATCGTCGGCGCGGAGTTGCGCTTCCACTTCTTGTAGCCCTCGCCGCACTTGTTGGTGACGAAGCCCGAAGACGTGGAGGCGTGGAAGAACGACCGGTTACAGACAGTCTGCGAGGGCACCGCGCAGAACCACCGGTCATAGACGGCGAACTCGCGAGCCAGTGTGCTCATCACCGGCAGCATGTCCGCGCTGAACCCCCCCATGATCACCGAGTATTCCTCCGGCGTCGGCTGACGACCCTCGGTCACGAAGAAGTTGTTCCGGTAATCGGCGACGAAGCCGTCCATCGTCGGCGTCAATCCGGCGGGTGGATTGTTCCAGGGCGCCAGCATCTTCTCGGCGTCGAGTTCGGCGTTGGCCGGCGGGTCGACGATGCCGAACAGTTGGGTGTTGACGTGCTGGTACTCCTCGCCCGGATCCGGGGTCGGGCTGCGGAAGATCTGGTCGGTCGGGCCCTGGTAGATGTGGGCTGCGATCGGGCCCGCCGGCGAGGGGTTGCTGTACTGCCCGTTGGCCACACCGTCGAAATGCTGCCCCTCGGGCAGACTGCCGGGTGGGTAGAGGTGGCCCAGCAGGTTGTCGAAGGAGCGGTTCTCGAACATCAGCACCACCAGGTGGTCGACGTTCGGGTGGCTGGCCGGGGCGGTCATCGCTGTGCTCCGAACACGGTGGTCCAGTCGTCGCGCATGCTGGTCACCGTCCAGCCCGCTGTCGCCGCTGCGGCGAGGGCCTGATCGGCGCCGTCGGTGTAATCGAATTCACGATCGGCGTCGTCGTGGCGGACCAGCAGGCCCATCGACGGGTGCGGACTCGCGCAGGTGTACTGCAGCATGGCTATGTCGCCGTTGGAATTGCCCGCGGCGAAGATGGGCCGTCGGCCGACCCTGTCCCAGATCTGGACCGGCTTGACCGGGCCGTCGTCGAGGATGTCCAGCGCCGCGGTGAGGCGCAGCTGGCCGTCAGCAAAATCCAGTCCGGTGGCGCTGCCGATCACCCGTTCCGGCGGCACGCCGTACATCGCGGTGGTGACCGGGCGCATGAAATCCCGCCCGCCGCCGGAGACTACGTAGTTGGTGAAGCGGTTGGCTTCCAGGTAGCTCAGCAGCTCGACCATCGGCTGGTAGCGGCACGCTGTGTACGGCCGGCCGAGGGTGGGGTGGGTGGNGTGAAGCGGTTGGCTTCCAGGTAGCTCAGCAGCTCGACCATCGGCTGGTAGCGGCACGCTGTGTACGGCCGGCCGAGGGTGGGGTGGGTGGCGTGGGCGAAGAACTCGGTGATGCGCGCCTGGTGCTCGTCGACCGTCGATCCCAGGTAGGCCGAAAAGATCGCGCCGGCAACAGATTTGATCGCCGAATCGTCGCCGTTGTAGTGCTTGGTGACCGCATCGCCGAACCAGGCCAGGTCACCGGCGGCGGCGGCCTGGTACGGCTGGTCGGCGGCCAGCCCGGGATCAGCGGCGGCCTGCTCGGCGAGCCGGCGCACCAGAAAGTCCAGCTGCACGTAGGCCGGCCGCTCCACCCACAGGGTGCCGTCGTTGTCGAAAACCGCGACCCGTTCCTCGGGCGGCACCTCGGCGCCGGCCTTCTTCACGAAGTCCAGGATCGCAGTCTTCGTCGGCCCGTCGTTCCACGACTCGAGCATCTGCTCCTCCGCTTCCCACGTATCAATTCGGCCAGGGCATCCTGCCACGGTGTCGACGATTCGGCCATCGCCCAATTCGGGCGATGCCGCAGACTGCGGGGTTCTGGCTATGGTCCGGTCTACTGCCACGCGACTGCGTATCGGCGACACCCGTGAGCGGGAGGTGCGGAGTTGCGATTCAGAGTGGGATGGACAGTCGTATCGGCCGGCGCCCTGGCATTGTCGGCTTGCGGCGCTGAAGACCATGACTCGAAACCCTCGGATTCACCGTCGGCAGAAGCGGGGTCATCTGCGCGAAGCGGCCCGGACTGGTCTGGTGAGTTGCCGGCACGGTCCGGGGCGAAACCCACACCTTCCCCGAAAGGTCTGCTGATGTCCCCCACCGAAGTGTCCAAACTGTCCCGACGCCGCACGCTGCAGGCCACCGGCCTGCTGGCACGGGGCGGCGCGGCGGCGGCCTGCTCCATGGCGGCGGCGACTGTCACCCGATGACGCGACTCATCGCAATCAACAAAGTGTAGTTATTATCTGCCATAAACTGTAGCGATAAAATCTCACAAACTGTAGCCTATCGGTATGGAGTACCGTCCCCGCGTCACTGACCAGCTCCTGATCGAACGTCTGACTTCCGCCGGCGCTGTTGTACTGGAAGGCCCGAAGGCGTGCGGGAAAACCTGGACCGCGCGCCAATTCGCCGCCAGCGAAGTCCTGCTCGATGTCGACTCGAATGCCCGCGACGCGCTCGACGCGGACCCCGCCCTGATCCTCGACGGAGCACCACCTCGCCTCGTCGACGAATGGCAGATCGGCGGGACCCCGCTGTGGAATCACGTGCGGCGCGCTATCGATGACCGGCAATCAGCCGGACAGTTCATCCTCACCGGCTCATCGACTCCGGCAGACGACATCACACGACATAGCGGGGCCGGACGGTTCGCCAGGATCGCAATGCGCCCGATGTCACTGTACGAGGTCGGCGATTCCACCGGCGAAATCTCTCTGGCCGGCCTCCTGGCTGGAAAGCACACATTCTGTCCAGATCCCGGACTGGGAGTACGAGACATCATCGATCGCATCGCAGTCGGCGGCTGGCCCTCCAACCTGGGCAGCGCGAGAGACAGCGCGCTACAGCGCAACATCGACTACCTGGATCACGCACGCGAAGTCGATATTCCATCGATTTCTGGGCCGCGACGCGACCCCGAACGCCTGCGACGATTACTGATGTCACTGGCGCGGAATACCGCGACCGAGGTGAAGATCTCTGCGCTGGCGCGGCAAACGTTGGGCGACAACGAAACAGCACTCGCTCGAAGCACTATCTACGATTACCTGGCCGCGCTCGAACGGCTCATGCTCATTGAGGACGTGCCAGCCTGGTCGACGCACCTGCGATCCAGGGCGACGCTGCGACAAGAACCCAAACGCCACTTCATCGATCCTTCACTTGCCGTCGCCGCACTTGCCAGCACCCCCAAACGGCTGCTCGACGATCTCGGTTTCGTCGGATTCCTGTTCGAGTCCCTCGTCGTACGGGACCTGCGAGTACTGTCGTCGCCCCTTCGCGGAACCGTTGCGCACTATCGGGACAGCAACGGCGTCGAAGCTGATGTCATCCTTCAGATTCCCGACGGGACATGGGGAGCCTTCGAAGTGAAACTCGGCCCCGGCCGCATCGACGACGCCGCCGCGTCCCTGCTGAAGTTCGCTTCCACTATCGATACGGCCAAAGCCGGTGAACCCGCCGTCCTCGGCGTCATCACCACGGCAACCTACGGCTACACCCGCAAAGACGGCATCCAGGTGATCCCCATCGCCGCCTTACGTCCATGAAATATACGAACCACAATTGACGAGACCAACGACCCAACTCAAAGACTGCATCAGGCTGACTCTCCGAGCGAGGTGCTGCGCGGTAGGTATCCGCGGTGGCGGGCTGACCTGCGACGTGCCGGCGGGCAGCATCTGCGTACCCCCGAACCCGCCGACAAACGGAGGCGCTGGTTCAGCCACTACGTTCATTTCGACTACGACTCGATTCAAAACGGCGTGGCAGCCCACCTGCCCAGGGTCTACGGTGGCCACCGACGCGCTCGGGGCTCACACCACACCACAGCGCGCGTCCCGATTGGTCGCTCGGCTACCCATGCCAAGGCGCGTTGACGTCAACCGAACGCGGTGGCGGGCAACGCCAGCGCCCGCTCTTTTGCGCCGCGGAGATGGTCCCGCATAGCGCTTTCGGCCCGTTGCGGGTCGGCATCTCTGATCGCGTCGACCACTGCGAGATGTTCGGCCAGCGAGGTTTCGCCGAGGCCTTCCGAACCGCAGAGCTGGGCGTGGCGCAGCTGGAAGCTGAAGGTCAGGATATGTAAGTTGGCAACCAATTCCGTCAGCCGTGGGTTGTCGGCGATGGCCAGGATCACCTCGTGTAGTCGTACGGCTTCATCGATCCGCTGGTTGTCACTGCCGCCAGAAGCGGCCTCGTGTTCGCGATCGATGGCCGCTGACAGCGATTCGGAATTGCCGGGTCCGGCGATGTTGAGCGCTGCCAGGCGAGCCGCAAGTCCTTCGAGGACCTCGCTGAGGTCATAGAGCTCAGCTATTTCCGCACGGGTTCGGCGGCGGATCGACGCGCCGCGATGCGGCTCAATGTGCAGCAGTCCCTCGCTGGCCAGATGGGCGAATGCCTCCCGTAGCGAGTTGCGGCTGACGCCGATCTCTGCGACCAGGTCGGCCTCCACCAGCCGCTGACCAGGGACATAGCGGCCGACACGAATGCCTTCGCGCAGCACGGCCACGGCCTTTTGCGTGCCGGTAAGCCGAATGCCGGAGTTACCTGCGCGCCGGCCTTCGACCGGACCGGCCTGGCCCGTGGGTCCCATCAGTTGGCCTCCTCCACCTGGTTGGTCCGCGTCGGTGGGCCACCGCAATCACTGTACGAGAGGTTGATTGTCCTACAAAATCGTCCTATGATTTTATCCATCCATTGAACGTCAACTCCCATGAGAGGAGCGCGGCCATGCCGACCGATACCAGAGAAGAGCAGCAGGTGCGCCGGGTAGCCGAGCTCTACGCCACTGATCAGCAGTTCGCCGATGCCCGGCCAGACGCCACGATCAGCGATCTGGTCAAGCGGGCGGGATCACGGCTCCCGGAGATCGTTCGAACGGTGATGGAGGGGTACGCAGAACGCCCCGCGCTGGGGCAACGTGCGGTGCGCTTCGTCGAGAACCCGGCCACCGGACGGACCTCAACGGAACTGCTGCCCCGGTTCGAGACCCTCACCTATCGCCAGATGGCCGACCGCGTCGGCGCGGTGGCTGCCGCCTGGGCCGGTGATCCGATAAAGCCCGGCGACCGGGTGTGCATGGTGGGTTTCGCCAGCGTCGACTACGCGACCGTTGATCTGGCGCTGGTTTTGCTGAACGCGGTACCGGTTCCGCTGCAGGCCAACGCGGCGGTAGCCCAGCTGCGGCCGGTTGTGGCCGAAACTGAGCCGACCGTGATCGCGGCAAGCGTGGATTACCTGTCGGTGGCTGTTGGTCTGGTGTCAACCGAGCACGCGCCGGCGCGGCTGGTCGTTTTCGACTACCACTCCCAGGTCGACGACCACCGCGAAGCGGTGGACGCGGCGCGGGCACGGTTGGCCGAGATGGGCAGCCCCGTGGTCGTCGAGCTGTTGGCTGATCTGGTGGAACGCGGCACGATGCTGCCGTCGCCGGAGATCGAGTGCGGAGACGACGACTCGCTGGCGTTGTTGATCTACACCTCGGGTAGCACCGGGACCCCCAAAGGCGCGATGTATCAACGGGACCTGGTCGCCCTCACCTGGCTCAGTTCCAGCTGGCCGGCCACGCATGAGGAGCACGTCGCGCCCTCCATCACCTTGAACTTCAGGCCGTTGAGCCACGTTGTCGGACGGGCGATGCTCTACGGCACACTCGGCGTCGGCGGCACCGCTTACTTTGCGGCCTCACGCGATCTTTCAACTTTTTTGGAAGACCTCGCGCTGGTGCGGCCCACGCAGTTGGATTTCGTGCCGCGAGTCTGGGAGATGCTGTTCGAAGAGTTCCGCCGCGAGGTGGACGCGCGGTCTGGCCCACACCGCGACCGTGCGACCGTCGAAGCGCAGGTGATGGCCGAGCAACGCCAGAACGTGCTCGGCGGACGGTACGTAGCGGCATCGACAGGCTCGGCGCCGATGTCGGCGGACCTGAGAGCCTGGGCCGAGTCGTTCACCGGCATGCATCTCACCGACATCTTCGGGTTGACCGAGTCGGTTTTGCTGCTGATCGACGGCCGCGTACAACGCCCACCGGTGATCGACTACAAGCTGGTCGACGTCCCCGAACTGGGCTATTTCGGCAGCGACCGGCCCTTTCCGCGCGGTGAGCTGGCCGTCAAGTCGACAACTCAGTTCGCCGGCTACTACAAGCGACCAGAACTGACCGCCGCGGCGTTCGATTCGGACGGCTACTACCTGACTGGCGACATCATGGCCGAAAGAGGCCCCGATCAACTCACCTACGTCGATCGCCGTAACAACGTCCTGAAACTCTCCCAGGGCGAATTCATCACCGTCTCGAAGCTGGAGACACTATTCAGCGGCAGCGCGCTGGTGCGCCAGATCTACATCTATGCCAACAGCGCGCGCTCGTATTCACTCGCCGTCGTCGTCCCCACCGAAGATGCGCTGAAGCAGCATGACGTGCAATCGCTCAAGCCCGCGATAACCGAGGCGCTACGCGATATCGCCAAGGCCGCCGACCTGCAGTCCTACGAACTTCCTCGCGACATCGTCGTCGAGACAACACCATTCACCGCGGCCAACGGGCTTTTGACCGACCTGGGCAAGCCGGCGCGGAAAAAAATCCAGCAGCACTATGGCGAGCGGCTGGAGCGGTTGTACGCCGATCTGGCCGAAGATCAAACCAAGAAGCTGCGCGCGCTGCGTGATGGCGCAGCCGACCGGCCATTGTCGGACACCATCAGCCAAGCCGCGGCCGCTGTGCTGGGCACGGTGGATGTGGCTCTGCAGCCCGACGCGCATTTCACCGATCTGGGTGGAGATTCGTTGTCGGCGTTGACATTCGGAAACTTGCTGCGCGACATCTTCGGCATCGACGTGCCGGTGGGCGTGATCGTCAGCCCGGCCAACGACCTGGCCGCCATCGCCGACTACATCGATGCCGAACGCAACGGCTCCAAGCGGCCCACCTTCGCCGCCGTGCACGGACGCGGCGCCACCGAGGTGCGCGCCCGCGACCTCACCCTGGATAAGTTCCTCGACGAGACAACCCTGCACGCCGCGCCAAGCTTGCCCACGCCGGCGACCGAGGTGCGCACGGTGCTGTTGACCGGCGCGACCGGCTTCCTGGGCCGCTACCTGATGCTGGAGTGGCTACAGCGGATGGAAATGGTCGGCGGCACGGTGATCGCCCTGGTAAGGGCCAAAACTGACGCAGAAGCGCGGGCGCGCCTAGACCGCACCTTCGACAGTGGCGACCCGAAACTGCTGGCGCACTACCGCAAGCTCGCCGCCGACCACCTGGAGGTCATCGCCGGCGACAAGGGCGAGGCCGACCTCGGCCTGGACCCGCAGACCTGGCGGCGGCTGGCCGACACGGTCGATGTGATCGTCGACTCCGCCGCGCTGGTCAACCACATACTGCCCTACAGCGAGCTTTTCGGCCCCAACGCGCTGGGCACCGCGGAGCTGATCCGGATTGCGTTGACGTCCAAGCTGAAGCCCTACACCTACGTGTCGACCATCGGCGTAGGTGACCAGATCGATCCCGGCAGGTTCGTCGAGGACGCCGACATCCGGCAAATCAGCGCCACCCGCGCGATCAACGACAACTACGCCAACGGCTACGGCAACAGCAAGTGGGCCGGCGAGGTGTTACTACGCGAGGCGAACGGCCGGTGCGGTCTTCCGGTCTCGGTATTCCGCTGCGACATGATCCTGGCCGACACCAGCTACGCGGGGCAGCTCAACCTGCCCGACATGTTCACCCGGCTGATGCTGAGCCTGGTGGCCACCGGCATCGCACCCGAATCGTTCTACGAACTCGACGCCGACGGCAACCGTCAACGTGCGCACTACGGCGGCCTGCCAGTCGAGTTCATCGCCGCGGCGATCTCCACGCTGGGAACGCAGATCCTGGACAGCGACAACGGCTTCCAGACCTACCACGTGACGAACCCACACGATGACGGCATCGGGCTCGACGAGTACGTCGACTGGTTGATCGACGCCGGCTACCAGATCGCGCGAGTCGCCGACTACGGCGATTGGGTACAACGCATCGAAACCGCGCTCCGGGCGCTGCCGGAGAAGCAACGCCAGGCTTCGCTGTTGCCGCTGCTGCACTACTACCAGAAGCCACAGCCGCCGATCCCCGGGTCGATGGCACCGGCCGACCGGTTCCGTGACGCGGTGCACGAAGCAAAAGTGGGCCCGGACAATGACATCCCGCACATCGGGCAGTCAACCATCGTCAAGTACGCCACCGACCTGCAACTGCTGGGACTGCTGTGACGATGCCATCGATCGCGTCGCCGTCGTAGGCTGGATGGCGAGATGACCCGACCAGGTGCCTTCCTACGTCATCCGGCGTCGCGCACCTTCCGAGACCGCCGCGACGCCGGCCGGGTGCTGGCGGGCTATCTGTCCACTGTGCGAGGCGCCCCGGGCCTGGTGGTCCTCGGGATGGCCCGGGGCGGGGTTCCGGTCGCCTGGGAGGTAGCGGCCGCCCTAGACGCGCCGCTGGACGTCTTCGTGGTCCGCAAGCTCGGTGCGCCGCGACAGCCCGAACTGGCGATGGGCGCGCTGGCGGGCGGACAGGTGGTGATGAACGACCAGGTGGTCACCAGCCTCGGCATCAGCAGCGAAGCGGTGCAGTCGGTGATCGAACTCGAAGCGGCCGAGCTGCGTCGGCGGGAACGCGCGTATCGCGGGGGCCGGCAACCCACAGATCTGCACGGCCGGGTGGTGATCTTGGTCGACGACGGCATCGCGACCGGGGCGAGTGTGCTGGCGGCCGTGCGGGCCGTTCAATCGGCAGAACCGGCCTCGATCATCGTGGCGGTTCCGGTGGGTCCGCTCTCGGCATGCCGCAAGATCGCCCAAGAGGCCGACGACGTCGTGTGCGCGGCTATGCCGACCGCGTTCGATGCCGTGGGGCAGGCTTATCTCGATTTTCACCAGGTCGACGACGACGAAGTCCGCGACCTGCTGGCCGCACCGACTACCAGCCGAGCAGCGGGCTAATCGGCCGGGTGTGCGGCGGGCTCGTCGGCGGGCTCGTCGGCCGCTTCGGCCGCTTCGGCGTCGAAGTCCGCCACGTCAGCGACGTTGGAGTTCTCGATGTCAACATCGTCGTCATCGTCGTCGATGTCCTCGGACTCCTCGACGGCGTCCACCGCAGCCTCGACCGCAGGAGTGTTCGCGCGCCGCTCCCGCAACGCGTCCACGATCAGCAGCAGCACGCCCAGCGCGCTCGCACCGATGCAGACCCACGCCACCAGCGCATTGCTGGTAACGACGGCGAATACCAATGCAGCAAGGCCGATTACCGCCAATACCAATGCAATGACCAGCATCGAATCACCTCCAGTCCGACCGGCGAGCTACTTGACTCCGACGGTCAGTTGGTGCCGCGGTTGAAATGGTTGAACCCGCCACCGTCGCCGGAGGCGCTGCTGTCGACCGGCGCCGCCGAGCCGCGCTGGCCCAACTCCTCAAGCTGAGATTCCAGATAGGTCTTGAGCCGGGTGCGGTACTCGCGCTCGAAGGTGCGCAGTTGTTCGAGGCGACCTTCCAGCACAGTGCGCTGTTGGTTGATCGTGCCCATGATCTCCGAGTGCTTGCGCTCCGCGTCGGCCTGCAGGGCGTCGGCCTTCTCCTGAGCCTGACGCAGCTGGGTCTCCGAACGGGTCTGCGCGTCGGACAGCATGGCGTCGGCCCGCTGGCGGGCTTCAGTGACCGTGGTCTCGGCGGTCTGCCGTGCCTCGGTGAGGATCTGGTCGGCGTTGGCGCGGGCGTCGGCCATCAGTTTCTCCGACTCGGCCCGGGCGGTACCGGTCAACCGGTCGGCGGTGTCCTGGGCCAGACTCAGCACGCGCGCTGCCTTGAGGTGCTGCTCCTCGGCAGACACTTCCGAGGTCGCCGGCGCCGCGACCACAGGCTGCGGCGGCGCCACGGGCTCCGGGGTGGGCTCGTAGACCGGGATCGAGGGAATGGACTGGGCGGCGCCACCGGCACGGGCGGCGACCAGGTCCTGGTCGAGCTCGCTGACCCGCTGACGCAGGTCGGCGTTCTCCTCGATGAGACGAGTCAGCTCGGTCTCCACCAAGTCAAGGAAGGCGTCGACCTCGTCCTCGTTGTAGCCGCGCTTCCCAATCGGCGGTTTGCTGAACGCGACGTTATGTACGTCGGCCGGTGTTAGTGGCATCGTCTGCCCCCTCGAGTCAGGTAGTTGGTAGCGCCGATCGGGCACGGTTAGGTCGACCGGGAAAACGCTCGCCGTGTGTAACTGCCGTCCATCCTGTCACATCCGCCGCTGTGCTCGGCAATGTGAATGATATTAAGAGTGAATTTCAAATTGCTGCCACAGAAATCACGCTTTGGCAAACGAAAGCCCTGAGAGCGATCGGCGATCCCGGCCGCCGAGCGGCGCCGGCCGACCGCCGCGGTGAGACCAAAAGTCCCGGGAACTGGACCGCGGGCCGCCGCCAGCCGTGGGCGGTTCCGTCCTTCTGGCCGCAGGCAGCAAAGTGCTTAGGCGTCCAGCCAGCGAAATGTGATCTTTTTCGCTGCGCGCCCAAACGTGTCGCTAGCCGATCCCGACGGCCGCGCGCGGTCCACGGGGGTACCGGTCCGGCCGACCCCGCCGTATTATTCACAATCGAGACCCGTAAATATTCATGACGGGGTCGAACCGCGCGGCACCGACCGGAGGGACACTCGGAAATGACAACCAATGACGTGGTGATGGCGACCAGTGCAGCGGACTCGGCGGCCGTCGACGACATTCGATCTCGCTACGCCGAACTCCTCGGCCGCCAGGCCGCCCTGGGTGCCGCGGTGTTCGCCGCGGTCGGCGCGGGCGATCCGGCGTTCGATGGGGCGCACCGCGCGGTCCAGCAGTTCATCGACCAGGCCGTACGACCGCAGTTGCAGGCCGCGGTGGCACTGATCTTCCCTGCCTCGGCCGCCGTCGAGCGCGCCCGGCTGCTGGTCGAAGGCCTGCTCGGCGACACCCAGCTGATCGAACAGGCGGCGGCGCGCATCACCCACGGCGCCGACCGGGTTCAGGTGGTCGCGCACGTGGAGGCGCTGCGCGTGCTCCTGGAGGCACTGCTGGGCAAAGTCGCCGACCTGCTGTTGCCCGCGCTCGCCCAGGCCAACGGGGTCTCGCTGTCCGCACTGGCCGCCCAACTGCCCGACCTGAATGACGCGACATCCGGCCCCGCGGCTCACGCACACGAGGGCCACACCGGGTGCGGCTGCGGCGAGGAAGACGACGAGATACCCGAACTCGATGTGCGAGAGATTCCGCACGCCATCAGGCATGCGACGGTGTTCGGTGCCTTCGACGCGGTTCCGGTGGGCGGATCAATGCTGCTGGTGGCCCCGCACGACCCGCTACCGCTGCTGCGTCAGCTCGCTGAGCGCAGCGGTGGCCGGCTGGCGGTCGGCTACGAGGAGCGTGGACCACAGGCGTGGCGGTTGCGGCTGACCCGGGTCTGAGTTCTGCGGGAAACCGCCGTCACGCGGCGTGCTGCAGGGCCAGTTTCATCCCGACGAACGCGATCAGCAGCAGCACCATGATCGAGAGGTCGATGCGCACCGCCCCGATGGTCAGCTGCGGGATGAGCCGTCGCAGCAGCTTCACCGGCGGATCGGTGATGCTCATGATCAGCTCCAGGATCACCACCGTGGTCCCCCGCGGGTGCCAGTCACGGCTGAACGAGCGGATGAATTCGATGACGATTCGGGCGATCAGCAACAGCCAGAAGACAAATAGCGCGATACCGAGAATCGTGAAGAACAGCGCCAACGGAATGCGACCTTACTGACGAGGGTTGGGCCCGCATCAGCAGTGCTGACCGGCTCGACTGCCGTTCCAGCCTACCGATAGGCGTAGAAGCCGGTCTCGGCGATGCGGCGACGCTCCTCCGGAGACACGTCGACGTCGGCCGGGGACAGCAGAAACACCTTGGTCGCGACCTTGTCGAAGGAGCCACGCAGGGCAAAGGCAAGACCTGCCGCGAAGTCGACCAGCCGCTTGGCGTCGGCGTTGTCCATCGACACCAGATCCATGATGACAGGGGTGCCGTCGCGGAACCGCTCGCCGATGGTGCGGGCTTCGCTGTAGTCCTTGGGCCGCAGTGTGGTGATCTTCGACAGCGGGCTGCTGTCGTCGAACATCTGCGCCATCCGGCGCGGTTCCATCGCCAGGGCGCCGCGGGTCGAGCCCCGCAGCGAGGAGAACCGCCGCTCGAAGTCACGGGGACGCTCGAACTCACGTGCTCGGTAGCGGGGGTCGCGGGCATCGTCGTCGTAGCCGCCCCGGTAGCCGGCGGGCGCGTCGTCATAGTCGCGGTCCTCGAAGCGGTCGTCGTAGCGGCTCTCCGAACGGCCGCCTACGCGGTCGAAAACGTCCTCGCCGAACCGGTCCGCCCGAGGTGCGTAGTCACGCGACCCGGCGCGGTCATCGCCGTCGTCGTAGTAGTCGTCGTCGTAGTCCTCCATTGGAGCCATCCCGAAGTAGGCCTTGACCTTGTGGAGTGTGCTCATCCTTGGACCCTTCTAGGCTGATGACTGTGATGAAGGTGTGACTGAAGTGACTAATAACGGTGACGGTAACGGCAGCGAGCGCGTTGGCGCGGCACCGACACGCGGACAGCTCCCACCGGTTTCACCCACCCCCTCCAGCGACCTCTACCGCGGACTCATTCCAGCCAGACCAGGGACGCCAGCCGGCCGGTGAGTCCGTCGCGACGGTGACTGAACAGTTTCGGGTCCGCTGCCGTACAACGCGGGTCGGCGTCGATGGCCTGCACGCCCAATCCCCTTAGTTGACGGGCGATTCCGGCCCGCAGGTCCAGCCCGACAGTGCCCGCCGACGTAACGGTGCGGCTGCCCGGCAGGGCGGCCTCGACCTCGTCGGCCATCTCGGCGGGCACCTCGTAGTGCAGTCCACTGACCGCGGGGCCCAGCAAAACCGAAACGTCGCCGGGTCGTGCCCCTGCCGCCAGCATGGATTCCAGCGCACGAGCGACCACACCGTGCTGCGCGCCGACCCGACCAGCGTGGACCGCGGCGACCACCCCCGCCCGGGCGTCGGCCATCAGCACCGGAACGCAGTCGGCGGTCACCACCACCATCGCCAGCCGGGGCACGGTGGTGACCAGAGCATCGGTGGCGTCGATCGGGGTGTCGTGCGGCCCGTCGACGACCACCACATGATCGCCGTGGACCTGGTTCATCCACACCAGGCGGTCGGGGCCGAGGCCGGTGGCCTTGGCCAGCCGCGCGCGGTTGGTCGCCACCGCGGCGGGGTCATCGCCGACGTGGTCACCGAGGTTGAAGCTGTCGAAGGGGGCCGCCGACACGCCACCGGAGCGGGTGGTCGTCACCCGCCGGATGCGAAAAGTCATGCCGTCGAGGCTAGTGGTGGTCGCAAGCGCGGCGAAGCCGGGCGAAGCGGGCCAGCACCATCAACTCAGTGCCGCATGAACGGCGGGACGTCGACGTCGTCGTCATCGACGCCGTCATCGCCGTTGCGCCCGCCGACGCTGACCGTCGCTCCGTTGGTGGGAGTCGGCACACTGACCGCATCGACCGGGTCGAACAGCGACGTGGTGACTTTGCCGGCCTGTCCGGACGCCATGGCGTGCCGGGCCTGACCGGGCGTGCCGGTCACCGGCTTGCGGCCGGAGCCCGCCGAGTCGAAGCCAGCCGCGATCACCGTCACCCGCACCTCGTCGCCGAGGGAGTCGTCGATCACGGTGCCGAAGATGATGTTGGCTTCGGGATGCGCGGCGTCCTGAACCAGCGATGCCGCCTCGTTGATCTCGAACAACCCCAGGTCGCTGCCGCCGGCAACCGACATCAGCACGCCCTGGGCGCCTTCCATCGAGGCTTCCAGCAGCGGCGAGTTGATCGCGATCTCGGCGGCCTTGAGCGCCCGGCCGTCGCCGCGGGCCGATCCGATGCCCATCAGCGCAGTCCCGGCGCCGCTCATGATGCCCTTGACGTCGGCGAAGTCGACGTTGATCAGGCCGGGGGTGGTGATCAGGTCGGTGATGCCCTGCACACCGTTGAGCAACACCTCGTCGGCGCTGCGGAACGCGTCCATCAGCGAGACCTGGGCATCGCCCATCTGCAGCAGTCGGTCGTTGGGGATCACGATCAAGGTGTCGCAGCTCTCCCGCAGTGCGCCAATGCCGTTCTCGGCCTGGTTGCTGCGCCGCTTGCCCTCGAAGGAGAACGGCCGGGTGACCACGCCGACGGTCAGTGCGCCGAGCTTGCGCGCGATGGTCGCGACCACCGGGGCACCGCCGGTGCCGGTGCCGCCGCCCTCCCCGGCGGTGACGAACACCATGTCGGCGCCGCGCAGCAGCTCCTCGATCTCGTCCTTGGCGTCTTCGGCGGCCCGACGACCCACTTCGGGGTCGGCACCGGCACCGAGGCCGCGGGTGGAGTCACGGCCGACGTCGAGCTTGACGTCGGCGTCGCTCATCAGCAATGCCTGCGCGTCGGTGTTGATCGCGATGAACTCAACGCCCTTGAGGCCCTGCTCGATCATCCGGTTGACGGCGTTGACGCCGCCACCACCGATACCCACGACTTTGATGACGGCCAGATAGTTGTGCGGTGGGGTCATCGTTCGTCTTCCTCCCTGGTGGGATTGGAGTCCTCTCTCGGGCCGGGCCTGCCGCGGAACTCCCCGATATCTGTCTTCAACAAACCCTCAACCTCAACCAAAGGCTTAGAGTTATGTCAAGTTGTTCCGCGCAACCGCCACAGTAGGGCCGCCCCGGCCGTCATCCGCGCCGACGCGCCGAGACACACCGCGCGAATTTTCCTGTAGGGCGGGACGTTCCCGGCCCACCAATCCCCACCGAGGGGGAATCTCACGACGCGCGTGCCGCGCGTCGCGCAGCGGAATTCCCACTCGCGGCCGCGGATCGGCGCGGCCGCTATCGGATCGCGACGGCGCTAGCGGACGGTGGGCAGGTCCGGACTCGACACGTCGTAGGTATGACCGGGCTGGGTCAGCAAGGCCGCCAGCTTCTGCGCTTTCTCCGCGGTGCGGTCGGTATTGCCCCAGACCACCACCCGGCCGTCGGCCAGCGTCAGGGTGATCGACGCCACCGACGGGGCGGCCACCCGGCTGATCTGCCCGGCCACCTCGGGCGCCAGCGAGGTCATCACCTGCAGGGCGGCCCGGGTGCATGGGTCGGCCGGGCCGGGATTTTCCACATCGAAGAACGGCAACATCCTCGGCGGCGCTCCGGTCGCGAAGTCGACGCCGTCCCGGTCGAACAGGTGCGGGCCGTCCGGAAAGTCCTTGTAGACCACCGGGACCCGCTCGACCACCGCGATCCCCAGCACCGAGGGGTACTGCCGCTGTACCCGAGTGCTGGCCACCCGTCGGATCGCCGCGACCCGATCGGCCACACTGCCGGTGTCGATCTGCAGCAACGGTGTTCCCAGCTGCACCCGCGCCACGTCCAGCACTTCCTCACGGGTCACCGTCGCGATCCCGGTGACCTCGATCTCGCGCACCGACATCAGCGGGGTGAAGTACAAGATGAGCCCGAGCCCGACGACGAGCACCGCCGTCAGGAAGACCGCCAGCGCCATCTTCAGGCCCCGAATCGTTCCGCGGGGAACGCCTTTGGGCGCGTCGGCGGAACCGGCGCGCAGTCGCCGCTTGGCCTCCCGGCGGGCCTGTTCGATCGCCTCGGCGCGTGCCTGCGCGGCGCGCCGCTCCGCGCGTTCGCGGCGAGCCCGGCGTCGCGGTCCCTCCACCTCGGCAGAGTCGTCTGCGGCTTCAGCCTCTGAGCCGTCCGCAGCATCGGGCTCGGGGGCCTCGGGGGCCTCCGCATCCGGTTCGGCGGCGTCGACACCGTCAGGTGCTTCGCTTTCCGGGGCGTCCGCGGCGTTCTCCGGCTCATCCGGTGGAACGGCCGGGTTTTCGGGCGGCACGCTCACAGCGCGCCCGGGTGGCCGGGAGGGGTCCGATCGCTGCGCGCCCGCAACGCGGTGACGATCTCCGGGCCCAGCATGGTGACGTCGCCGGCGCCCATGGTGATGATTACGTCACCGGGACCGGCGGCCGCGGCCACCGCCTCGGGCACCGCCGAGAAGTCCGGCAGGTAATGCACTGGCACACTGACATGTTCGGCAACGCTGGCGCCGCTCACCCCGGGCAGCGGCTGCTCACGAGCACCGTAAACGTCGAGGACGAAAACCTCATCGGCGCCATCCAGCGACCGGCCGAACTCGCCTGCGAATTCCTTTGTCCGCGAATACAGATGCGGTTGGAACACCACCAGGCTGCGCCCGGTTCCCTGCTCGTTCAGCACGGCGCGGACCGCGGTCAACGTCGCAGCGATCTCGGTGGGATGGTGCGCGTAGTCGTCGAAGACCCGTACCGAGCCTGCGGCGCCTGCGGACCCGACCAGCTCGAATCGGCGGCGTACCCCGTCGAACCCGGCCAGGCCGTCGAGCACCGCATCCAGCGGCGCGCCGACCTCGACCGCCGCCAGCACCGCGCCAAGGGCATTGAGCGCCATGTGTCGTCCGGGCACCGACAACCGCATCGCCCTGCGCTCGCCCGTTCCGGCCAGCCTGATCTCGGCGACCGCTCCGGTCCCCTGCTGTTCCCACGTGACCAGCTCGCCGGCCAGCGCCGCCGTCCCGGTGCCTTCGCTGCCGTAGCGCAGTACCCGGATGCCCTGTGCCGCAGTACGATCGGCCAGTTCGGCGCCGCCGGGGTCATCGACGCACACCACCGCTGCCCCACCCGGCGCGATGCGCTCGACGAACGCGTCGAACACCTGCGTGTAGGCCTCGGCACTGCCGAAGAAGTCGAGGTGATCCGCCTCGACGTTGGTCACCACCGCGACGTTGGGGGTGTACTCCAACAGCGAGCCATCGCTCTCGTCGGCCTCGGCGACGAACAGCGGCCCGCTGCCGTGATGGGCGTTGGTGCCGGCCTCTGAACCGGCAGAACCCAGTTCGCCGCCGACCGCGAACGAGGGATCGAGCCCACAGTGCTGCAACGCGACCACCAGCATCGACGTAGTGGTTGTCTTGCCGTGGGTGCCGGTGACCATCAGCGTGGTGCGCCCAGCCATCAGCTTCGCCAGCACCGCCGGTCGCAACACCACCGGGATGCCGCGTCGACGGGCCTCCACCAGCTCGGGGTTGGTCTTGGGGATCGCCGCGTGGGTGGTGACCACCGTGGTGACCCCACCGGGCAGCAGATCCAGGGCCGACGCGTCGTGACCGATACGCACCTGCGCGCCCCGGGCCCGCAGCGCGTGGATCCCGCGGGACTCCTTGGCATCCGAGCCCGAGACGAGGCCCCCGCGGTCCAGCAGAATGCGGGCGATGCCGGACATGCCCGCACCCCCGATGCCGACCATATGTACCCGGCTCAGTTCCGGCGGCAGTTGCGAGCCGCTCACTGGCCGCCCCTCGCTGCGCTCGCGACTTCCAGCGCGACCCTGCTCATGCCGCTCACTGGCCGTCCCTCGCTGCGCTCGCGACTTCCAGCGCGACGGAAGCCACCCGCCGCGCCGCCTCCGGGTGCCCGGCCTGGACCGCCGCGCTGGTCATCGCGGCCAGTCGCGCGGTGTCGGTGAGCAACCCGGCGACGGTGTCGGCCACAAAATCCGGGGTCAGCGACGCATCGTCGACCAAGATTCCGCCCCCGGCGTTGACCACCGGAAGCGCGTTGAGTCGCTGTTCACCGTTGCCGATCGGCAGCGGGACGTACACCGCGGGCAGCCCGACTGCCGACACCTCGGCAACGGTCATCGCACCGGAGCGGCAGATCGCCAGGTCCGCGGCCGCATACGCCAGGTCCATCCGGTCCAGATAGGGCACCGCGACATACGGCGGATCGCCCGCCCCGGCTTCCGGCAATTCCAGGGTGTTCTTCGGTCCGTGTGCGTGTAGCACCGAAACACCAGCGGCGGCAAGATGTTTGGCTGCCCCGGCCACTGCCTGGTTGATCGAGCGGGCGCCCTGGGAGCCACCGAAGACCAGCAGGACCCGAGCGTCGTCGGCGAAGCCGAACTCGGCGCGGGCCGCCGCACGCAGCGCAGCCCGGTCCAACGTGGTGATCGCCGCCCGGACCGGTACCCCGACCACCTCGGGGTGGGCCAGACCGCAGTCCGGGACCGCCGACAGCACCCGCTGCGCGCCCCGGGCGCCAATCCGGTTGGCTAGGCCGGCGCGGGCATTGGCCTCGTGGATCACCACCGGTACCCGCTTGCCGCCGAGACCGCGCGCGGCCAGATACGCCGGCAGCGAGACATAGCCCCCGAAACCGATCACCACGTCGGCCTGCACGTCGCGCAGCACCGCCCGGGTCTCCCGGACAGCCCGCAGCACCCGCAGCGGCAGCCGGGCGAGGTCGGCGTTGATCTTGCGGGGCAACGGCACCGGGGTGATCAACTCCAGGTCGTACCCGCGGGCCGGCACCAGGCGAGTCTCCAGACCGCGGGCGGTGCCCAGCGCGGTGATCCGGACGTCGGCGTCCAGGGCGCGGAGCGCGTCGGCGACCGCCATCGCAGGCTCGACGTGGCCGGCAGTGCCCCCGCCGGCAAGGACCACCGATAACGACGCACCGCGGTCCGATGAGCTGACCGAGTCGTTCACTCCCCTATCGCTGACCTTCCAATGCGCGTACGCGTCCGCCAGTCGGGCGCGCCCCGGCGTGACGCCGGCCGCCTCCATTTTGCCCTGCGCGCCCGGCACCTCGACTGGCTGCCCGGGTCGGCGCCTGCGCGGCCGCGCGCTGCCGGCCCGACCGGGCCGGAGGCTGTCCGGTCGTCTGGGCTGTTCGTGGCCGTGCGGCCGGCTGCGGACGCGACCGGAGCCGGTCGCGCAGCGCCTCAAGACGAGTCGGCGAGTATGGCTCGGGCAGCGGCAGCCGCAGGATCCGGTTCATCCGGTCATCCTGGCCGGCCCGCAGCGCGGCCACCGCCTCCGGTTCGTGCCGGGCCGCGTTGGCCATGATGCCGATCATGAACAACGTTGTCGCCGTCGAGGTTCCGCCCGCCGATATCAGCGGTAGCTGAATTCCGGTGACGGGCAGCAGCCCGATCACGTAGCCGACGTTGATGAACGACTGCCCGATCACCCACATCGTGGTGGCGGCGGTCAGCAGTCGCAGGAACGGGTCTGCGGAGCGCTTCGCGATCCGCATGCCGGTGTAGGCGAACAGCCCGAACAGCGCCAGCAGCCCGAAGCCGCCGATGAAGCCGAGCTCCTCGCCGATGATCGCGAAGATGAAGTCGTTGTGCGCGTTGGGCAGGTAGTTCCATTTCGCGGTGCCCTGGCCCAGACCGTCGCCGAAGATCCCGCCGTTAGCCAGCGCGAATTTCGCCTGGCGCGCCTGATATCCGGCGTTCTGCGGGTCCGCGTCGGGGTCGAGCCAGGACCGCACCCGGTCGGAGCGGTAGCCCTCGGAGATGGCCAGGATCGCCGCGGCCGACACGACCGCGAACAGCGAGCTGGTGAACACCTTCAGCGGCAGGCCGGCGTACCACAGCAACGCCAGCAAGATGATGCCCAGCGAGACCGTCTGCCCCAGGTCGGGCTGGGCGACGATCAGCGCCAGCGCCACCACCGCGGCCGGCACCAGCGGGACCAGCATCTCGCGCAGCGTCGCGCGCTCCATACGGCGGCTCGCCAGCAGGTGCGCGCCCCAGATGGCGAAGGCGATCTTGGCCAGCTCGGAGGGCTGCATGGAAAAGCCGGCGATGACGAACCAGCCGCGGGAGCCGTTGGACAGCGTGCCGATACCCGGGATCAGCACCAGCACCAACAGCACGATGGTGAAGGCGAAGCCGGGAAAAGCCATCCGGCGCATGAACCGGACCGGCATCCGCAAGGCCACATAGCAGCCGAACAGCCCGATGATGGTCCACAGCACCTGCTTGCCGAAAATCCGCCACGCGGACCCGTCGAGGCCATAGGACTCCACCCCGGAGGCCGACAGCACCATGATCAGGCCAAGCGTGGTCAATAGCGCGGCCACGGCCACGATCAGATGAAACGACGTCATCGGCCGGCTCAGCCAGGCGCCGAACCGGGTGCGTGGCTCGGCCTTGACAGCCTTGTCCGCTGTTTCGGCGGAGGAGGCGGCAGCGTCTGGGGCCCCGGCATCGCGCCGCAGCCGGGCCAGGATCCCGATCACACCGATCCCGCCGCAGATCGCGCAGCGGCGGCGAACGCGTCGCCCCGGGCGCCGTAGCCGGAGAACTGGTCGAAGGATGCCCCCGCCGGAGCCAGCAGCACCGTGTCACCGGGCCGGGCCAGGTCGCGGGCGGCGGCCACCACCGCTGTCATCACCCGAGATCCCAGCGTCTCATCAGACCCATCAGCCACTCGCTTCACATGAGTAACTGGAGACACAGCCGTATCACCCATATCACTATCCTCGCCCGTCACAACGTGGACGACGGGGACATCCGGTGCGTGTCGTGATAACGCCTTGGCAACCTCGCCGCGATCTCGGCCGATCAACACGGCCCCGGCCAGGCGGGGAGCGATTCGGGCGACGGTCGGCCCAATCGCGGCGCCCTTGAGCAGTCCGCCGGCCACCCAGATCACCCGCGGGTGGGCCAGCACCGATGCCTCGGCCGCGTGCGGGTTGGTGGCCTTGGAATCGTCGACGTAGCTGATCCCGCCGTCGACCAGGACCAGTTCGCCGCGATGCCGCCCGACCCGAAACGACGCCAACGCCGCCGCGATCGCCTCCGGGGGCACGTCGACACTGCGGGCCAGCGCGGCCGCGGCCAGCGCGTCCAGGATCCCGACCGGGCCGGGCACCGGTATCGACGCCACCGGGGCCAGCACCACCTCGTCAACGAAGGCGCGATCGACCAGCATGCCGTCGATCACGCCGAGCTCACCGGGCGCCGGTTCGCCGAGCCGGAAACCGACCTTGACACCGGCGGGAGCGAACTCGCGCAGCGCAGCAGCACGCGCGTCGTCCATCCCGACCACCGCCACCCGGCCGGCCAGCGCGCGGGCCTTGTCGGCGGTGTAGGCGGCCATGCTGCCATGCCAGTCCAGGTGGTCCTCGGCGATGTTGAGCACCGCGCCGGCCTCGGGACGCAGCGACGGGGCCCAGTGCAGCTGGAAGCTGGACAGCTCGACGGCCAGCAGTTCGGATTCATGCGGCGGTCCCAGCTTCCGCTCTCCTCCGTCGAGCCTCGCTGAACCGCCGGCGGGCTCCCCCAGCACGTCCAGCACGGGACTGCCGATGTTGCCGCACAATTGGGCGCTGCGGCCCGCGGCCGACAGCATGGCGTACAGCATCGAGGTGGTCGTGGTCTTGCCGTTGGTGCCGGTCACCACCAGCCAGCGCCGCGGCGGCCCGTAGTGGCCCGCGGCGTCGAGCCGCCAGGCCAGCTCCACGTCACCCCAGATCGGCACCCCGGCCGCTGCGGCAGCGGCCAGTACCGGTGTGTCCGGGCCGAATCCGGGGCTGGTGACCACCAGCGCGTAGCCGCCGATCTGCGCGGCGGCCTCGGCCGGGCTGCAGGTCGTGACCTCGGGATGGGCCTGCAGTGCGGCCGCGTTGTCGTCGCACAGCGTCACGTCCAGCCCGAACGGCGCCAACGCATGCAGGATGGCCCGGCCGGTGACCCCGGCCCCGGCGACGAGCACCCGCGCGCCGCCGGACAGCACGCTGCGCCCCGATTCGAACGTCACCTCAGCCGCCTACGGCGGTGAACCACTCGCCGTAGAACATGGAGACGCCCAATCCGCAGGCGATGGCGGTAAGCAGCCAGAACCGGATGATCACGGTGGTTTCGGCCCAGCCGGCCAACTCGAAGTGGTGGTGGAACGGCGCCATCCGGAACACCCGGCGGCCGGTGCTGCGGAACGCCAGGATCTGGACGACCACCGAGGTGATCTCGGCGACGAAGAGTCCGCCGAGCACCACCGCGAGGATCTCGGTGCGGGTGGTGATGGACATGCCGGCGATCACGCCGCCCAGCGCCAGCGACCCGGTGTCGCCCATGAAGATCTTCGCCGGGGCGGCGTTCCACCACAGGAACCCGATGCAGGCGCCGGCGGTCGCGGCGGCGATCAGCGCCAGGTCCAGCGGGTCGCGCACGTTGTAGCAGCCCAGTCCGGGTGCGATCGCACAGGCGTTGCGGTGCTGCATCACGGTGATCAGCACGTAGGCGGCGCTGACCATCGCCATGGATCCGGCGGCCAGGCCGTCCAGGCCGTCGGTGAAATTGACCGCGTTCGACCAGGCGCTGACGATCAGGATCACGAACAGCACGAACACCGCCGCGGGCAGCGTCACGGTGGCGATATCGCGTACATAGGACAGTTGCAGGCTGCCCGGGGTCAGGCCGGAGCTGTTGCGGAAGCACAGCACCAGCAGACCGAACAGGGTTGCCGCGGTGACCTGCCCGACGGTCTTGGCGGTCTTGTTCAGACCGAGGTTGCGCGACCGGCGGATCTTGATCAGGTCGTCGAGGAAGCCGACGGCGCCCAGCGCGGTGGCCAGCCCCAGGACCAGCAGCCCCGACGCCGTCGGACCGGTGCCGTAGAACACCAGGCCGGCCAGTTCGGCGGCCAGGTACCCCGCCCAGATCCCGGCCACGATGGCCACACCGCCCATCGACGGGGTGCCGCGTTTGCTCTGGTGGCTGGCCGGCCCGTCCTCGCGGATCTCCTGCCCGAAGCCCTGCGTGGTGAACACCCGGATCAGCACCGGGGTCAGCAGGATCGCGACCAGCAGCGCGACACCGGCCGCGATGAGAATCATTATCATCGGCGATCTCCTGGGTCTTCGCTGCTCAGCGCCTGCGCCAACGCGGTCAGGCCCGCAGAGTTCGACGCCTTGACCAGTACCACGTCGCCCGCCTGCAGTTCGGCGCGCAACAGGGCCAGGGCGGCATCGACGTCGGGAACCGCGGTGGCCTCGGCGCCCCAGGATCCCTCCATCACTGCGCCGTGCAGCATCGCGCCCATCGATCTCCCTACGCCGACGACAATGAGACGAGACACATCTAAGCGCACCGCGAGCCGTCCGATGCGGTCATGCTCAGATATCGCGTCCTCACCGAGCTCGGCCATCTCCCCCAGCACCGCCCAGCTGCGGCGCTTTGCCCCCGGATTCTCACCGCGGGCGATCCAGGCCAGCGCCTGCAGCGCCGCCCGCATGGAGTCGGGGTTGGCATTGTAGGAGTCGTCGATCACGGTCACGCCGTCCGCGCGGGTGCGAACCTGCATCCGGTGCCCGGAGGCCGGTCCGGCGCCGGCCAGGGCGTCGGCCACCTGTTGCGGCGTGGCACCGCATTCCAAGGCAACGGCCGCGGCGCACAGCGCGTTGCCGACTTGGTGGTCGCCGGACACTCCGAGCCGTACCTCGGATTCGCCTGTGCCGGAGTGCAGGGTGAACCGCGGGCGGGCCAGCTCGTCGAGCACCACCGGCCCGGCCCACACGTCGGCGGGAGCGGAGCGGCTGACCCGCACCACCCGTGCGACGGTCTTGTCGGCCATCGCGGCCACCGCCGAGTCATCGACGTTGAGGATCACCACGCCGGACTCCGGAACAGCTTGCGCCAGCTCGGCTTTGGTCTCGGCGATCGCCGCACGCGAACCGAACTCGCCCAAGTGGGCGGTCCCGACGTTGAGGACCACCGCGATCTGCGGCGGGGCAATCGCCGCCAGCGCGGCGATGTTGCCGCGATGCCGCGCAGACAGCTCGAGGACCAGATAGTCGGTGTTCTCGTCGGCCCGCAACACCGTCCACGGGTGGCCCAGCTCGTTGTTGAAGGATCCGGGCGGGGCGATCACCTTCCCCAGCGGCGCCAGCACCGCGGCGATCAGGTCCTTGGTGGAGGTCTTGCCCGACGAACCGGTGACGCCGATGATCGTCAGCCCCTTGGCCACCAGGGTGGCGGCCACCGCACCGGCCAGTTTGGCCAGTGCGGCCAGCACCGCAGCACCGGATCCGGCCGCGTCGTCATGCTCCAGGGCACCGGACTGACTGTCGGATGCGACTGGTTCGACAACGATTGCCGGGACCCCGACCGGCCGGGCCGCCAGCACCGCCACCGCGCCGGCGTTCACCGCCGACGCCGCGTGGTCGTGGCCGTCGGCGCGTGCGCCGGGCAGCGCCAGGAACAGTGCGCCCGGGGTGATCCGGCGGGAATCGAATTCCACGGTGCCGGTGACGACGGTGCGCTGCGCCTGCTGCGGGGTGATGTCGGCCAGCCGGCCGCCGACGATCTCGGCGATCTGCGCGAGGGTCAGCGCGATCACCGGTGCTGCTCCCGCGCTTCTAGCGCCTGGGCCAGCTCCACCCGGTCGTCGAACGGCTGGGTGTGCCCGGCGGCGGTCTGCCCGGTCTCGTGTCCCTTGCCCGCAATGAGCACCACATCGCCGGGCTGGGCCCATGCCACCGCGTGCTCGATCGCGGCCCGCCGGTCACCGATCTCGACCACCCGCGCGCTGCCCGCACCGGCACCGGCGAGGACGGCGCGCCGGATGTCGGCGGGGTCTTCCCCCCGCGGGTTGTCGTCGGTGACCACGACCAGGTCGGCGGCCTGCGCGGCGATCCGTCCCATCGGTTCGCGCTTGCCGTGGTCACGGTCGCCGCCGGCGCCGAACACCACCGCTAGGCGCCCGCTGGTGTCGCGCAGCTCCTGGCGCAGGGTCCCCAGCACCGCCGCCAGCGCCCCGGGCTTGTGCGCGTAGTCGACCAGGGCCAGGAAGCCCTGACCCCGATCGATCGATTCCATCCGTCCCGGCACCCGCGCCACTCGCAGGCCGGGGGCCGCCTGCTCAGGCGACACTCCGACCGCGTCCAGAATAGCCAGCGCCACAAGGCAATTGGCTACGTTGTAGTCGCCGGGCAGCCCGATGCCGATCGGGTGGTGCACACCGGCGGGGTCGACGGCGATGAATTCTCGCCCCCGAGATCCTCCGACGCTGACGTGTTCCACACCCCAGTCCGCGGGGCGGCCGGTCGCGCTGACGGTGACCGGCGCGGCCGCACGCGCCGCCATCGCCGCGCCAGCATCGTCGTCGACGCAGATCACCGAGCGGGCGGCGTGCAGCGGCGACGCCGGATCGAACAATCGGGCCTTGGCCTCGAAGTAGTCCGCCATGGTCGGGTGGAAGTCGAGATGGTCGCGGGACAGGTTGGTGAAGGCGCCAACCGCGAACCGGGTGCCGTCGACCCGGCCCAACGTCAGGGCGTGACTGGACACCTCCATGACCGCGGTGTCCACCCCGCGCTGCGCCATCGCGGCCAGCAGCGCCTGCAGCGCGGGCGCCTCGGGGGTGGTCAAGGCGCTGGGCAGGTCGACGCCGTCGATGCGGACACCGACCGTGCCGATCAGACCGGCGGTGCGGCCCGCGGCCCGTAGCCCGGCCTCGACCAGATAGGTGGTGGTGGTCTTGCCGGAAGTCCCGGTGATGCCGATGACGGCGAGCCGATCGCAGGGATGTCCGTAGACCTGCGCCGCGAGTTCGCCCAGCACGGCGCGAGGTGCCGGATGAACCAGGACAGGTATGCCGGGTAGCGCTGCGCCGGCGGTGATCTCGGCAACACCGACCCCGTCGGAGAGCACCGCGACCGCGCCTCGAGCGACCGCGTCGGCCGCGAATCGTGCGCCGTGGGTGGTCGCGCCGGGCAGCGCCGCGAACAGGTCACCGGGTCGCACGTCCTGGGCGCGCAGAGTCAACCCGGTGATCGGCAGCTCCGGAATCACCTCTCCGGCTGCCGCGACCGCCCCGATCTGGTTCGCGAGCACCCGCAGCGACATGCCTGCACCGACGTCAGGGCGCAGAGCAGCAGGCACCGACATCACCTCCATCCGCTGCGGCCGGGTCGTCCGGATCGGCCCTGAGACTACCTAGGTGGGCGGTGTCCGCAGCGCAGGCGATCCGGCTAGCGCCGATGGCGAGTCACGACGGCGGCGTTTACCGCATGGACCCGGCGGACGCGAGACAACGGATCGGTCGAGAAGAGCGCGGGTGACTACATCGCCTGCAGGACCAGCGGCGGTCCTGGGTCCGGTGACAACGGCACGTTGTGGCGCTGCAACAACCACCCGGCAATGTTGTGGAACAACGGTGCCGCCGACGTGCCCGGCGATCCGTCCGCGGCGCGGTGGGGGTTGTTCATCATCAGGCCGATGACATAACGCGGATTGTCTGCCGGCGCCATCCCGGCGAAGGTGATCCAGTAGACGTCGTCGTAGTAGCAACCGCAGGCCGGGTTGATCTGCTGGGCGGTACCGGTCTTCCCGGCGATCTGGTAGCCGTCGACCGCGGCCTGCCATCCGGTGCCCTGCTGAACACCGGTGGGATCGCGCTGCACCACCGAGCGCAGCATGTTGCGCACGGTGCGTGCGGTCTGCTCCGAGACCACCCGAACGCCTTCGGGCCGGGGCTCCTCGGTGCGGCTGCCGTCGGCCGCAATGGTCGCCTTGATGATTCGCGGCGGAACCCGTAGCCCGTCATTGGCGATGGCCTGGTACATCCCGGTCATCTGCAGCAGCGTCATCGAAAGGCCCTGGCCGATCGGCAGGTTGGCGAAGGAGCTGCCGGACCATTGATCCACCGGCGGGACCAGCCCGGCGCTCTCACCGGGTAGCGCCACGCCGGTGCGCTGTCCCAGCCCGAACTTCTCGGCCATATCGAACCAGCGCTCGGGGCCCACCCGCTGCGCCAGCATCAGGGTGCCCACGTTGGACGACTTACCGAATACCCCGGTCGTGGTGTAGGGCGCGACGCCGTGCACCCAGGCGTCGCTGACGGTGACGTCGGCGATGTTGATCGATCCGGGTACCTGCAGGACCTCGTCGGGGTTGGACAGGCCGTACTCGATGACCGAGGAGGCGGTGATGATCTTGTTCACCGAGCCCGGCTCGAACGGCGACGACACCGCCAGGTTGCCTAGCTGACGATCCTCCTGGCGCCCGACGTCTTGGGAGGGGTCGAACGTGTTGTCGCCGGCCATGGCCAGCACCTCACCGCTCTTGGCGTCCAGCACCACGGCCGTGACGTCGTGTGCGCCGGTGACGTTCTTGGCCTGCTGCACCTGCTGCTGGACGTAGAACTGAATGTCGTCGTCGAGGGTGAGCTGGATGGTCGTCCCATTGACGGCCTTGTGCCGGTTGCGGTAGCTGCCCGGGATCACCACGCCGTCCGAACCGCGGTCGTAGGTGACCGACCCATCCGTGCCGGCCAATACGGCGTCCATTGAGTCCTCCAGACCCAACAGGCCGTGTCCGTCCCAGTCGATGCCGCCGATGATGTTGGCCGCCAGCGACCCGCCCGGATACTGCCGCAGGTCCTGACGCTCGCTACCGACCTCCGGGCACTTCTCGGTGATCACCTCGGCCACCGCAGGGTCGACAGCACGGGCGAGATAAACGAAGGTCTCGTTGCTGCGCAACTTCTTCAGCAGTGCCGCTGAGTCCGGCTTGTTGCCGAGGCGCGTGGAGATCTCCTTGGCGATCTGCTGCAGCCTAAGCTGCGGATCGGGGGCCGACGGGTCCTTCTTCTTGGCATCGGCGAGCTGCTTGCCGATCTTGACCGGCTGGAAGGACAGCGCCCTGGCCTCGATGGTGAACGCGAGCTTGTCACCGGTGCGGTCGATGATGTCGCCGCGCATCGCCTGTTGGACGTCGGTGACCTTGAGTTGTCCGGCGGCTTCGGCCCGCAATCCGGAGGCCCGAGGGACCTGCAGGTAGAACAGCTGAGCCGCCGACAATGCCAGCACCAGGAAGATGACCGCGTTGCCGGTGCGGTGCCGGAAGACGAAGGAAGCGCTGCGCAGGCCCACCTCGGTGGCTTGGCGGGTACGACGCTCGCGGGCCGAATGTCCGGTTGTGGTAGTCGCTTTCGGCGCCTTGCCGGGCTTGGCGGATTTGGCCGGCTTGGCCGGCGGGGTGACGGTCCGGCGGGTCTTTCGCTTGGCAGCCGCGGCCGAGCCGTCGCCGCGACGTGCCGGTCCGGTCCCCCGCGCGGTCCGTCTCATCGCGCGGCTCCTCCGGCCACCGGCGTCGCCAGAGCTTCCGGCGGAAGCTGGGGTTGCGGCGGCAGGTCGGCCGCCGGCGGAAGCGTTCCGCCGACCGGCAGCACCGTCTCGGGCGGCAAAGCGGCAGGCGGCAAGGCGTCAGACGGGATGACTGGCGGTGTCACCAGGGGCGGGATGTCTTGCGCGCCAGGACCAGGCAACGGCCCGGCCAGGGGCAGGCCGGGAACTCCGGGCAGGCCCGGAATGGTCAGCGGCGCACCGGGCACCGCCGGAACCGGAGGGACTGGGGCGGGCAGGTGGTGGCTGTCGAGTTTCGGCCCGGTCGGGGGCACCCGAACCGGAACCTCGGCCGGTGGCGCCACATCGTCGGGCAACTTGGTGTTCAGCGGCGGCGGTGGCGCTCCCTCGGCGGGCTTCGGGACCCCGACGACCATCCAGTTGCCGATCGGGTCCTGAACCAGGTGCGCGGTGTCGCGGCTCGGGATCATGCCCAGTTCGCGGGCCGCTTCGGCAAGCGCCGGTGCGGATTCGGCGGTGAGCACGTCACGCTCGAGTGCTTCCTTCTGCTGCATCAGAACCCGGTTCCGCTCCCGGATGTTGCCCAGCTGGTAGGACCGCTCGGCGGCGTCCGTCGACAGCCACAGGGTGATTCCCAGCCCGATGCCGAGCGCGCCGATGATCAGCACGACGAACGGAACCTTGGCTGCCAGCGTGCGCGGTCGCAGGTCGACCGAGGCCAGTCGAGTGATCAGGCGTTCGCGCAGCGGGACGCGTACTACCTTGGGCGCCTTAGCCTTTCGAGCCTTTGCCCGCGCCTTGGCCTGCTTGGTGTTCTTCGGCGGCACCGGCCGGGGGTCGGGGCGCAGCGACGCCGCCTTCTGCGGACCGGTGCGCGGCCGCGACTGGAGACCCGCCGCGGGCGCGGTTCCGCGCTGCCGCCGCGGGCCCCGGGCCTGCGTCTGCTCGTTGACGCGTCGCGGGCCGGTGCGGGTTGCGCTCTCAGGGCTACGGCGACGGTCGCCCTGCCGTACCACGGGCTTGCGCTTGGGCGCCATCACTTCCCCCTCGATACCACGATCGGCCCGGCCTGGACCCGCTCAACAGCACGTAGCCGGACCGAGCCCGCTCGTGGGTTGCGCTCCACCTCATCCGCCTCGGCCCGTTCGGCGCCCCGCGTCAACGCCCGGAACCTCGGTTCGTCGCCGGGCAATTCGACCGGTAGACCTACCGGAGTGCGCGACGCGGTGGCCGCGGCGAACAGCTGCTTGACGATGCGGTCCTCCAACGACTGGTAGGACATCACTGCCACGCGTCCACCCACCGCCAGCGCATTCAGCGCCGCCGGCAACGCGTCCCGCAGGGAGTCCAGCTCGCCGTTGACCGCGATGCGCAACGCCTGGAATGTCCGCTTGGCCGGGTGTCCCCCGGTGCGCCGCGCCGGTGCCGGAATCGCCTCGTAGAGCAGTTCTGTCAGTTCCCCGGTCGAGGTGAACGGGGTCTGAGCCCGGCGGCGCACGATGTACGAGGCGATCCGCGATGCGAAACGCTCCTCGCCGAAGCGACGCAGAATGTCGGTCAGGGCCGCTGCGTCGTAGGTGTTCACGATGTCTGCGGCGGTGAGCTCGGCCTGCGGGTCCATCCGCATGTCCAGCGGCGCGTCCTGCGCGTAGGAGAATCCCCGCTCCACCCGGTCAAGCTGCATTGAGGACACGCCGAGGTCGAACAACACCGCGTCAACCGATCCGGTTGCGGCCAAGCCTGATTCGGCCAGCGCCGCGGCCATCCCGTCGTATCGGGTGCGGATCGTCTGGAGACGATCGGCAAAGCGGGCCAACCGGGCTCCGGCGATGTCGAGGGCGGTGGTGTCGCGGTCCAAACCGATGACCCGCAGGCCGGGGAACTCGCTCAGAAATCGCTCCGTGTGCCCGCCGGCGCCAAGGGTGGCGTCCACCAGGGTCGCGCCCGCACCGTCGGGCGACTGCCTGGTCAGCGCCGGAGTCAGCAGCTCCACGCAACGGTCCAGCAGAACCGGCACATGTCCGAATTCGCCCTGTTCGGCCACGGCAGCACCTCCCCGTCGGTTCTGGCAGCAGATTTCGCGGGCGACCCGCCCAGTGCGGGCGAGCGCTCCTGCCTCGAGGTCCCTGCCCGACGGCACGAACCTGACGTTGGGGAAGTACGTCAGGGTCGGTTCGGACAGAGGCCACGAGGCACGGGCGTGCGCCTCAGATGATGTCGCTGAGTGCTTCATCGCTGGCCGCGGAGAAGTTCTCTTCGTGCGTCTGCTGGTAGTCGCTCCAGGCCTGTGCGTCCCAGATCTCCAGGTAGTCGACCGACCCGATGACCACGCATTCCTTGGACAGGTTGGCGTAGCGACGGTGGTCGGGAGACAAGGTGATCCGGCCCTGGGCGTCGGGGTGCTGTTCGTCCGTGGCGGCGGCCAGGTTCCGCAGGAATGCTCGCGCGTCCGGGTTGCTGCGCGAAGCCTTGGCCGCCCGGCGGGCCAACTGCTCGAACTCCGCGCGGGGATACACGGCCAGGCTGTGGTCCTGACTCTTGGTGACCATCAACCCTCCTGCCAGCGCATCACGAAACTTGGCGGGCAGTGTCAGCCGCCCCTTGTCGTCGAGCTTGGGCGTATAGGTGCCGAGGAACATCGGCCACCTCCCGCCATGTCGACATCGTCAGCCCACGATACCCCACAATCCCCCACTACGCACCATTTGATGGGTTATATCCACCCCCACTCCCCACTCGATCGACCATCTTGCCGTCCAGGCATGCAAAAAAGGGCCCGCCGAGGCAGCAAAGGACCAGGTCAGCGCCGATAGAAGCAAAGTGGGGCGGGGTGGGGCGCCCGCCCCTGAACGCTCCCCCCGAGACACGCCACCGAGGGCTGCCGCGCCAGAAATGCGCAGAAAAAAGGGCAGCCGATCGGCTGCCCTTTCACATCACACGTGCCGCTGGATCGGCCTAAGGCTCGAACCGGCGGCGAAAACGGTCTTCCATGCGGCTGGCGAACGTACCGCCACCACCCTTGACGCGCCGCTGCGAACTCCCGCCCGGCTTGGCCGCACCGTCGCGACCGGCGGCCGCGTGGTTACCGGTGATGGCGAACACCACCCCACCGAACATCACCACGAACCCCAGCACGCTCAGAATCAGAAACGCCGGATTGACGGTGGTCGCATAGAACGGGATACCGGAGACCAGCATCACCAGACCGACCACCAACAAGGTCATACCCTGCACCCGCCGGCGGGTGGTCGGGGTACGCAAGGCGCCGCCGCGAACGCTGGAAGCGAACTTGGGGTCCTCGGCGTAGAGCGCGCTCTCGATCTCGTCGAGCATGCGCTGTTCATGATCGGAGAGTGGCATTCGTCCCTCCTTGCCGACGGCCGCTTACGTCACTGCCCACGGCGCGATACGGACTGTTGCGGGCAACTAACACTGATAATACGAGGTAGGCCTGCGCCGTACCACAGGCTTCACCAGCCGATTGTAGCGGCGGTCCGGCGTTGTCGAACCACAACGGCCGTCGCGGCAGGACCGAATCGCCGATAATGGGACTCTGGGCGTCGGGCACGCTGCCACATCTCCGGGAAAGGAACCTGCAGGTTGGTGACCTTCCTCCTCGACATGTCGCCGCGTGAGATGGCGGATCACCTCGGTGCGGCTCTGCGCGTCTACGTCACGGCGATGGGCTATCCGCCGGGCACTGAGAGCCAACGCGCCGCGATGTGGCTCGATCACACCCGCCGAAGCGGCTGGCGGGCGGTGGCCGCCTTCGCAGACAAGGAACCCGGCGACGTCGGCGAGATTCGTCAGCCGGGCGCCACCCCGGCAGGATTGGACGGCGCCGAGCTGCTGGGAGTGGCCTACGGCTACTGCGGCGCCCCCGACCAGTGGTGGCAGCAGCAGGTGGTGCTGGGTTTACAGCGCCGCGGGCTGACCCACCCCGACATCGCCCGGCTGATGGCCAGTTACTTCGAGCTGACCGAGCTGCATGTCGCGCCACGCGCGCAGGGCAGCGGCCTGGGTGAGGCCTTGGCGCGCCGTCTGCTGGCCGGGCGGCCCGAAGCCAACGTGCTGCTGTCCACACCGGAGACCAATGGCGATGGCAACCGCGCCTGGCGGTTGTACCGCCGGCTGGGGTTCACCGATGTCATCCGGGGTCATCACTTCGCCGGCGATCCCCGGCCCTTCGCCATCCTGGGCCGGCCACTGCCGCTGTAGCAGCCGCGTCATCACCGGACCCGCCGCCGGGTCTGGCACGATGACGTCGTGCATGTTCGGCGTTCACTACTGTTCACTCGGGAACCCGTTCCAGCGCCCGCTCAGCCCCGGTTTCGACGATTCAGCAGCTACCGTCGCCTGGCGGCCCTGGTCGCGCTGCTGTTGATCGCGGTGCCGCTGGCCGGATGCGTGCGTATTCGGGCCAACATCACCGTCTCCCCCAATGATCAGGTCTCCGGCCAGATCGTCGTCGCGGCCAAGCCGCGCAACGACAACGACACCGGCCCCAAGCTCAGCGCCGACCTGCCGTTCCCCCAGAAGATCGCGATCTCCAACTACAGCAGGGACGGCTACGTCGGCTCCCAGGCGGTGTTCTCGGATCTGACCTTCGCCGAACTGCCGCAACTGGCCCAAATGCACCGCGACGCGGCCGGGGTGGACCTGTCGCTGCGCCGCGCCGGAAACCTGGTGATCCTGGAAGGCCGGGTAGACCTCACCTCACTGAGCGACCCGGAGGCCGACGTCGAATTGAGCGTCGCGTTCCCCGGCGAGGTGACGTCCACCAACGGCGAACGCATCGGCGGCGACACGGTGCAGTGGCGGCTCAAACCTGGCGTGGTGAGCACCATGAGCGCCCAAGCCCGCTACACCGATCCCAGCACTCGATCCTTCGCCCACGCCGCCCTGTGGCTGATCCTGTCCACGTTCGCCGCGGCGGGCGCGGTTGCGGCAATCGCCTGGTACGGCCGGGACCGCGCACCGCGCTTGCGTTCCCCCGAGGACAGCGCCGGCTGAGCTAACCGACCGGGGTCAGCGGGTCTCCGGCGACCAGTACTCGAGCATCTGCGCGAAGGTCCGAAACGCCGCCGCGGACACCCCGTAAGTGGCTTCGAAATGGATGCTCAGCGGGAAGCCCAGGTCCGCGACACCGTCGATCACGCGCTTGTACAGGTCGAGCATCAGCTTGCATCGCCGGTCGGGCTCGCTGTCGGAGAGCGCCTTGACGAAGTCCTGTTCGGCGGCCACCGCCGCGTTGCCCGGATCCTGAATCAGCCAGTTGATCAGACCGATCCGGTTCTCGAACGACGGCACGAAGCCGAACGACAGCAAGAGCTCCGGGCGCGCATCGCTGTGCTTGGCGAACTCGGTCAAGAACGGCACGATCGCGTCGGAGTACAGCAGCTGGGTCAGCCCGAACGTCGCCCCGCGGTCGCATTTGAAGTTGAACCGGCCGATCTCGTCGGCCCGGGTGGGAATCAAGATGACACCCCGGTTGGCCACGTCGGCCCGGAAGGTCGCCAGCGCGTCGGTCGGCGGCACACCCGCGCCCTCGCCGTCGGCCATGGTGCGCGGCACGCCGACGAAGACCACACCCTCGATCCCCGCGCCGGTCAGCTCACCCAGCCGGCTCCGCAGTGCCGCCTCGTCGGAGAACGACGTCACCTGGGTGCACAACCCGGACATGCCCGGCAGCTCGGGCCGAATCGCGTTCCAGAAGTCCAGCACGTCGAGCTTGGGCTTCATCTCGATCGGGCGGTCATCGTCCTCGACGATCATCCCCGGCATCAGGATGTGACGGATCCGCCCTTGCAGGCCGGTCTCGGCGGCGAACCGCAGGACCTTGTGCGCCTCCTCGATCGTGTGCTCGGGCCCCCGCTCCACGTTCGGTGGGACCAGCTCGAGTGCGACGGTGTTCAAGCTCACGAACCAGCTCCTCATGAAAGACAGTCGACGGACGGTCAACGGTGCCACCGGGCAGGAACGGGCAGCGTCGGCCGCCTCCGGAGTCCCCCCGGGTGTGGTGGCACACTCTACGCTGGACCCACGCTGGGGGTCCCCGGCCGGGCAACACAGAAAGGGGCGCCGAGCTGAGTTCCAAGGCAACCGCAGCGACTACTCCGTCGGCCGCCGATCTGGCCGCGGCCGTCACCGAAACGCTGCGCTCCCACCTGCGCACCCGCCGCACCGAGACCGGCTATATCGGCGACGACTACGAGGCGTTGATTACCGGCCTGGAAGAATTCGTGCTGGTCGGCGGCAAACGGCTGCGTCCGGCGTTCGCCTACTGGGGCTGGCGAGCCATCACCGGCCGAGACGCCGACGACGGCGAGCTGCTGCTGTTCTCCGCGCTGGAATTGCTGCACGCCTGTGCCCTGGTGCACGACGACGTGATCGACGCCTCAGCCACCCGCCGCGGCAACCCGACCACCCATCGCAAGTTCGCCGAGTTGCACCGTGCCCGCGGGTGGCGGGGCTCGGCCGACCAGTTCGGGATGTCGGCCGCGATTCTGCTGGGCGACCTGGCGCTGGTGTGGGCTGACGACATCGTCGCCGGTGCCGATCTGCCGGCCGATGCCCGGCGCCGCGTGCGCGGCGTCTGGTCGGACATCCGCACCGAGGTGTTGGGCGGCCAGTACCTCGACATCGTCGCCGAATCCAGCGGCGTGGACTCGATCGCCTCGGCGATGCGCGTCAACACCTACAAGACCGCCTCCTACACGGTGGTGCGCCCGCTGCAGCTGGGCGTCGCCGCCGCGGCCGACCGGCCCGACATCCAGGCGCTGTTCCACGAGCTCGGCACCGACCTGGGCGTGGCGTTCCAGCTGCGCGACGACGTGCTGGGGGTGTTCGGCGATCCGGCGGTGACCGGCAAACCCTCCGGCGACGACCTGCGTTCGGGCAAGCGCACCGTGCTGCTGGCCGAGGCCGTTGAGCTGGCCGACAAGTCGGATCCGGTGGCGGCCAATCGGTTACGCAATGCGATCGGCACCGCGCTGACCGAGGCGCAGGTCCGCGAGCTGTGCGAGATGATCGAAGCGGTCGGCGCGCTGGCAGCCGTCGAGGACCGCATCGATCTGCTGACCCGCCGCGCCATGGCCGCGCTGGCGGCCGCACCCATCGACGAGGTTGCCAAAGCCGGACTGACCGACCTGGCCCGCCGGGTCGCCGACCGGTCCGCCTGATCGCCCGGAGCGCCGATGTCGAACCCCACCACCCCCGCGGTCTCCAGCGCGTCCAGCGACACCGCCAGCGGCCTGTCCCGACTGCGGCAGTTCGCGGCCGGCGAGCAGGCCGGGGCTGCCTGGCTCGGCTGCCTGGGCGCGTTGCTGATCACCCTGGGCGGCTTAGGTGCCGGCAGCACCCGCATCCAGGACCCGGTGCTGGATTCCCTGCACCTGTCCTGGCTGCGCTTCGGCCATGGTCTAGTGCTGTCGTCGGTGCTGCTGTGGGTTGGGGTTGCGGTGATGCTGGCAGCCTGGCTCGGCTTGGGCCGGCGGGTGATCGAGGGCACCGTGAGCACCTACACGTTGATCACCACCACCGGCTTCTGGCTGGCACCGCTGCTGCTGTCGGTGCCCGTGTTCAGCCGCGACACCTACTCCTACCTGGCCCAGGGCGCCCTACTGCGCGATGGATTCGACCCGTACCAGGTCGGACCGGTCGATAATCCCAATCCCCTGCTCGACGATGTCAGCCCGATCTGGGCAGCGACGACGGCACCCTACGGCCCGGCGTTCATCCTGGTCGCCAAGCTCGTCACGATGCTGGTGGGCAACAACGTGGTGGCCGGCACCATGGTGCTGCGGCTGTGCATGCTGCCCGGCCTAGCCCTGCTGATCTGGGCCGCACCCCGGGTGGCCGCCCGAGTCGGTGGCAGTGCGCCCGCGGCGCTGTATCTGGCCGTGCTCAACCCGCTGGTGATCATCCACCTGATGGGCGGGGTGCACAACGAGATGCTGATGGTCGGCCTGGTGATCGCCGGGATCGCGTTGACCCTGGAACGCCGCCACCTGGCGGGGATAACGCTGGTGGCGCTGGCGGCGGCGGTAAAGGCCACCGCCGCAATCGCATTGCCGTTCCTGGTGTGGGTGTGGATGCGTCGCCTGCGGGAACCCCGCGGTTCAGCGAGGCTCGACGAAGGAGAGCCGAAGCTGGAACCGCGGCATGAACCCCGCGGTTCAGCGAGGCTCGACGAAGGAGAGCCGAAGCTGGAACCGCGGCATGAACGCCGCGGCTATCCGACGGTGATCGCATTCGCTGCGGCGGCAGCGGTGTCCACCGCGATCGTTGTCGTGGTGTTCGCCGTGCTGTCGGCCCTGGCCGGAGTGGGCCTGGGCTGGTTGACCGCACTGCTGGCCGGCAACGTCAAAATCATCAACTGGCTCACCGTGCCGACCGCGGCCGCCAACCTGATCCACGCGGTCGGCGGGTTGTTCGCCCCGGTCAACTTCTACGCCGTCCTGCACATCACCCGGATCAGCGGAGTCGCGGTGATCGGGTTGCTACTGCCGGTGCTGTGGTGGCGGTCGCGGCGCGACGATCGCGCGGCGGTCGCCGGGATCGCCTGGGCCATGCTGGTGGTGGTGCTGTTCGTGCCGGCCGCCTTGCCCTGGTACTACACCTGGCCACTGGCGGTGGCGGCCACCCTGGTCCGTTCACCGCACGCGATCGCCGCGATCGCCGCGGCGTCGACCTGGATCATGGTGATCTTCAAACCCGACGGCTCGCACGGCATGTACACCTGGCTGCATGTGATCGGTGCGACGGGATGCGCGGTGTACGCCTGGTACCGGCTGTCGCGGGCACAGCCGGCGCCTGCGCTCGACGCCGCTTGAACGACGCCGCTTGAACTCAGTACGCCATGGCTTGCGCCCGGCGCATCACCTCACGGGCCTGATGCGCGTGCAGCGCATCGATCGGGCGGGCGTTGGCGATCGACTCCCGCGTACCGTCGCGAGTCAACGATAGCGACGAATCCGGGGTGAAGAGCCACCGCACGATATCGGTCTGCTGATAGCCGCCGTCGTGTAGCAGGGCCAGTAGCCCAGCCAGGCTCTTGACGACGTCCCCCTCGGCGGTGAAGAACGCCTGCGGGACCATCAGTACGCCGGCCCGCCGCACCGCGACCAGATGGTTGTCGCGCAGGTACTGGTGCACTTTGGTGACTGGTACCCCGAGCATTTCGGCGACCGTCGGCAAGTCAAAAGTAGGTTCGTCGGGCTCAAGCACGTCTTCGGAGGCCGGAATGCTGCTCACGACACAAGTCTAGAACCGTCGGACCGGCCCTCTGCACACATACCATGACCGGGTGACTGCAGCGTGGGGCGGCGACGCACTTCAGGGCGCCCTGCTCGACGGCCGGTACCGGGTGGGCACCCGGATCGCCACCGGCGGCACCTCCACGGTGTACCGCGGTCTGGACGAGCGCCTGGACCGCCCGGTGGCGGTCAAGGTGATGGATCTGCGCTACGCCGGTGACCAGCAATTCCTGACCCGCTTCCAGCTCGAGGCGCGAGCGGTCGCCCGGCTCAAAGACCCGGGGCTGGTGGCGGTGTACGACCAGGGTTTCGGCACCCCGCACGACCCCGGACAGCCGTTTCTGGTGATGGAACTCGTCGAGGGCGGGACGCTGCGCGAGTTGCTCAACGAACGTGGCCCGATGCCGCCGCATGCCGTCGCCGCGGTGCTACGGCCGGTGCTGGGGGCGCTGGGGATCGCGCATCGGGCCGGGCTGGTACACCGTGACGTCAAACCGGAGAACATCCTGATCTCCGACGACGGTGACGTGAAGGTGGTCGACTTCGGGCTGGTGCGCGCGATCGCGGCAGCCGGAATCACCTCCACCAATGTGATTTTGGGCACCGCGGCCTATCTGTCCCCGGAGCAGGTCCGGGACGGCAACGCCGGCCCCGCCAGCGACGTGTACGGGGTCGGCGTGCTCACCTACGAGCTCTTGACCGGACACCCGCCGTTCTCCGGTGATTCGGCGTTGACGGTGGCCTACCAGCGGCTGGATCACGATGTCCCCCCGCCGAGTTCCGCCATCGACGGCGTCCCAGGCGAATTCGACGATCTGGTTGCCCGGGCGACCGCCCGCGAGCCGGCGGACCGCTATGCCGACGGGCTCGACATGGCACACGCGGTTGACGTGATCACCCAGCGGCTGGCGCTGCCGGAGTTCCGGGTGCCGGCCCCCCGCAACTCCGCCCAGCACAACGCCGTTCCGGCCCGCCGCGCCCCGGAGCGCCCGGCACCGCCGCACCACCAGACACCGCGACATCAGACACTGCACATGACCCGCGGCCCGGCAGACTGGGTGGACGACACCGATACCCACTATGACTTGGTGACAGGGCAATTCGGCGGCGTCGAACTGAGCCGGTTCGTGTTGGAGCGCCAGCACGCGCGCCGGATGGTGGTCATCTGGCTGGCCGTGTTGTTCGCGGTCACCACTCTGGTCGCCGCGCTGGCGTGGACGCTGGGCAACAACGTCGGCGCGCTGCTGTAACCCGGCGTACGCCCCAAAAGCGTCAGCCGCGCAGCATCTCCGCGACCAGGAAGGCCAACTCCAGGCTCTGCTGGGTGTTGAGCCGCGGGTCACAGGCCGTCTCGTAACGGCCGCCCAGGTCCGCATCCGAAATGTCCTGCGCGCCACCGAGACACTCGGTGACGTTCTCGCCGGTGAACTCCAGGTGGATGCCGCCGGGGTGGGTGCCCAGCGCGTGATGGACCTCGAAGAAGCCCTGCACCTCGTCGACGATCCGGTCGAAGTGCCGGGTCTTGTAGCCGGTGGAGGCCTCATGGGTGTTGCCGTGCATCGGGTCGCACTGCCAGATCACCTGGTGGCCGGTGGCCTGCACTTTCTCGATGATGCCCGGCAGCAGGTCACGCACCTTGGCGTTGCCCATCCGGCTGACCAGGGTCAGGCGGCCGGGCACATTGTGCGGGTCGAGCCGCTCGACGTATTCGACGGCCAGCTCCGGTGAGGTGGTGGGGCCGAGCTTGATCCCGATCGGGTTGGCGATCACCTCGGCCAGGCCGACGTGCGCGCCGTCGAGCTGGCGGGTGCGCTCCCCGATCCAGACGTAGTGCGCCGAGAGATCGTAGAGCTGCGGGGCGCCCTCGACGTCAGCCATCCGCAGCATGGCCCGCTCGTAGTCGAGCACCAGCGCCTCGTGGCTGGCGTAGATCTCGGCGGTCTGCAGCTCCCGGTCGGCGACGCCGCACGCGCTCATGAACTTCAGGCCGCGGTCGATCTCGCCGGCCAGCGCCTCATAGCGGGCGCCCGCCGGCGAGGTGCGGACGAACTCCCGGTTCCAGTCGTGCACCAACTCCAGAGATGCCAGGCCGGACGAGGTCAGCGCCCGCACCAGGTTCATCGCGGCGCTGGCGTTGGCGTAGGCCCGCACCAGCCGGGACGGGTCGTGCTCACGCACGTCGGCGTCCGGGGCGAACCCGTTGATCATGTCGCCGCGGTAGGACTTCAGGCCCAGCGCGTCGATGTCGGCCGAGCGGGGCTTGGCGTACTGTCCGGCGATCCGAGCCACCTTGACCACCGGCATGGACGCGCCGTAGGTCAGCACCACCGCCATCTGCAGCAGCGTGCGGATGTTGCCCTTGATGTGGGGCTCGGTGTTGTCGGTGAAGGTCTCGGCGCAGTCGCCGCCCTGCAGCAGGAAGGCCTCCCCGCGAGCGACCTGAGCCAGCAGGCCCTTGAGCCGGACGATCTCGGCGGCCACGGTGATGGGAGGCACCGCCTCCAGCAGCGTCCGCATCGGCTTCACCTGGTCAGCGGGCCAGCTCGGTTGCTGAACGGCCGGCCGGGCCAGCGCGGCGTCGAGGCGCTCGCGCAGATCCGCGGGCAGCGGCGGCAACGCCGGCAGCTGGTCGATGGGTACGTCAACGGTCCAGTTCACCCGACCATGGTAGCCGGGCGCCGACCCTGTCTGATCAGGCCAGTTCGCTGCCGGTTATCACCCGGAAACGGCGCAGCTGGTCGCGGGCGTCCACCAGCGCATCGTGACTGCCCGCCGACCGCGGTGGCAGCCGTGGCCGGTCCCGGTCTTCCCACAATTGTCGAAGCTCGTGGGTGAAGCGCGGGATCGGCGCCGGCAGATCGGGCATGGTGCCCCACAACTGGCAGAGCACCACATGGTCATAGGCGCCCACCCAGGCCCACAACTCGATCGGTTCACCGTGAGCTACCCCGAAGAACTCCTCCAGATCCGCACGGATCCGGCTGCGCGAGCGCCACGTCTGGGAAGCCGGTGGCGGCAGCTTCGGCAGTACATGGGTGCGAACCCACGGCCCGGCCCGGCCCGGGTCGAACTCGGTGGAGACCGCATAGTATTCGCGCCCGTCCTCGGCGACCACGCCGATCGAGATCAACTCGATGGTGCGGCCGTCCTCAATGAATTCGGTGTCGTAGAAGTACCTCACTGCCACGGCCCGCCCGGGCGGTGTATCCGCGGAATCGCTATCGGGATAGTCGGCGCCGACGCCTCCGACACTGCCCGGCTCGACCCCGCCCGCCCCGGCGATCCTGCGGCGGGCGCCGAACTGGCCGGTGGTCTGCCGACGGGCACCTGCTGGCGGGGGATCATGAACTGCACCGTCGGTGCCGACGCGGCCCGCACCTCACGGTCGAGCTCGGCGTCGACGGCCCGATCAGAAGGCACCTGGGGCCGGCCCGCAACCGCATCCTGCAACCAGAGCTTGGCCGCAATCGCCGGTCGGCGCAGCCGGCGCTCCCGCTCCAGCGCCCGGTGCATGCGCTCCCGATCAGGCAGGTAGCGCCACCGCGCCCACGGTGCATGCGGCCGGGACAGTCGCACCGCGCCCACCACCAGCAGCGGAAAGAAGAACATCCCGATCAATCCGGTCCACACCTTGCCCTTCAACAACACCATCACGCCCAGCGGCAACGCCGTCACCAGGCCCACGAACACCCCGGCACGAATCAGCGGGGACGACGTATCGTGCCACGTTCCCACCAGAAACGTCAGCGGGTGAAAGCCCAGTACCAGCAGCCCTGCGACCGCGGCGGCGGCGAACACGGCGTCCACCGACGCACGTCCGTCCTCCTCCCAGTACACGTCGGACAGGTGCAGGATCAGCGCGTACTCGTCGAGCACCAGCGCCGCCCCGATCCCGAACGCTATCGCAGCCAGGCTGAACGCCGGCTCGTGCGCGTTCGGTCCGGCAGCCACCAGCGTCACCCCGGCGACCATCACCAGCACGACCCCGAAGACCACATGGTGGATGTGTTTGGAGCCGAAGTGCAGATTGCGTGGCTGCCACCACCGGGGCGGAGCGGGGTTCGCGGCTTGACTGCGGATGTAGCGCACCACGGAACGGGTCACCAGAAACGTCACCAGGAAGGCCAGCAAACAGCCCAGCAACGGCAGCCTGCCGCGGCCAACGATGTCGTCGCGGAACCATTCCAGCACCTAATGCAACGTACGCCCCCGCAGCACACCACGCCGGGATCGCCACAAGTATGCGTCGGTAGAACTCAACAAATCCCAGCCACCCGATAGGCTGTGCTGCGACATGACTACATCGCGGCCGCCCGACCCGGGCCGTCGGCACGGGGGCATCAGCGGTTGGGCCGCTTGGTGGATCTTCACGTTGCTGGCGATTGCAGCCCTGGGCTACACGACGTGGCGGGCGCTGGGCAGCACGCCGTACCACATCGACGTCGACGTCTACCGGATGGCGGCGCAGGCCTGGCGTGCGGGCCAGCCGCTTTACGGCGAGGACTGGTTCCAAACCCAGATCGACGGGACGGTGCTGCCGTTCACCTATCCCCCGATCGCCGCGGTGATGTTCGCCCCCCTCACCTGGGTGTCGCTGGGCACCGCGACTGCCGCACTGACCGTCCTGTCGACGCTGCTGCTGGTGGTGTCGATCACCATCTTGCTCACCGGTCTGGGGGTCCGCTTCGACGCCCGCCCGGGCAGCGGGCCGGCCTGGTGGCACCGCGCTGTGGTGGCGGCGGCGATCGTGGCGGCGTCCATCTGGTTCGACGCCGAACCGATCTGGGCCAACTTCGACTTCGGCCAGGTCAATGCGGTGCTGATGACGCTGGTGATCGCCGACTGTGTGCCGCGGCGCACCTACTGGCCGCGCGGTGCGCTGCTGGGTGTGGCGATAGCGCTGAAGCTGACCCCGGCGGTGTTCCTGCTGTACTTCCTGCTACGTCGCGACATGCGCGCCGCGGTCACCAGCGTGGTGTCGTTCCTGGCGGCGACCTTGGTGGGCTTCATGATGGCCTGGAGCGACTCCTGGCAGTACTGGACGCACACCGTCAGCGACACCGACCGCATCGGCGGGGCCAGCCTGAACACCAACCAGAACTTGGCCGGCGCGCTTGCCCGGCTGCCGCTGGACGACCAGGTGCGCTCGGTGCTGTGGCTCGCGGGGTGCCTGTTGGTGCTGGCGGCGATGGTGTGGGCGGCCCGCCGGGTGCTCGCCGCCAGTGAGCCGATCATGGCGCTGGTCTGCGTGGCACTGTTCGGGCTGGTGGTGTCGCCGGTGTCGTGGTCACACCATTGGGTGTGGATGCTGCCCGCCGTGGTGGTCACGGCGGTGGCGGCCTACCGGCATCGCGCGGTTGCCCTGGGCGTGCTCAGTGTGGCCGGGGTGGCGCTGATGATGCGCAGTCCGATCGAGTTGTTGCCCGAACACCACGAGGCCGGCGCGGCATGGTGGCGCCAACTGGCCGGGACGTCCTATGTGTGGTGGGCGCTGGCGGTGATCATCACGGCCGGCGTCGCGCTGCGGCCCGGCCCCCGGACGACTCCGGATCAGCCCGCCGCGGTCTCCGGAAACCGGGCGACCGGCTGACCTGTTGCCCCGTCCTGTTGCGGGACACCGTTTTTGACGCTGGCCGCGTAGATGTCGACGTATTCCTGACCGGACAGCCGCATCAATTCGTAGATCACCTCGTCGGTGACGGCCCGCTCGATGAAACGGTTGTCGGCCATCCCGTCGAAGCGGGAGAAATCCATCGGCTCGCCGAAGCGGACCGTGACCCGGCCGAAGCGCAGCATCTTGGTGCCGGGCGGGTTGACGACGTTGGTACCGACCATGACGACCGGGATCACCGGGACGCCGGTGTGCAGCGCGAGCCGGGCGATTCCGGTCTTGCCCTTGTAGAGCCGGCCGTCGGGTGACCGGGTGCCCTCGGGGTAGATACCGAGTAGCTTGCCCTGCGCCAGGATCCGCTGAGCGGTGGTCAGCGCGGCCTGGGCGGAGTCAGAGTCGTTGCGGTCGATGGGAACCTGCCCGACGGCGGTGTAGAACGAGCGGGTGAGCCAGCCCTTGATGCCGGTGCCGGTGAAGTATTCCGACTTGGCCAGGAAGGTGATCCGCCGGCGCACCACCAGTGGCAGGTAGAAGCTGTCCATGACGGCCAGGTGATTGCTGGCCAGGATGGCCGCACCGTCGTCGGGGATGTTCTCCAGGCCCTCGACTTTCGGCCGCCCGATCAGGGCCAGCAGGGGCCCGAAGAATACGTACTTGACCAGCCAGTACCACATGGCCCCTCCCTCCTGCCCCGACTAGGCGGCCGTGTTCGCGCCAACTTTACCGACCGGGCGTGGCTAGGGCCACACGGTGATTCGTCACAGCGCGGACCTCATACAGCGCGACGCTGTGCTCGGCGACGATCGTGAGCAGCGGATGTTCTTCCCCGGTTGCCAGCGCCGCCAGCGCGCACACCGGGCACCACACCTGTTGGCATTTGCCCGGGCCGTCGCCGGAGGAAGCGGCCAGCAGCGCCGCGGCGCGCACCGCCGGGTCGAGCCGATCCAGGATCGCCTGGGCCAGCTTGCGTAGCTCGGGTCCAAGCTCACCCAGGTCGGGGTGCGAGCCAGCGTTCAACGTCGCACCTCCTCATCGCCGGTCACCGGCCACAGTTGCGGATCCGGCCGGAAGCGCACCGTCAGTTCGCTGCCGCGCAGCGTTGCGTCGACGACCGTGCACCGCCGCAGCACCGACGCCAACCGAACCCGACGTCGGGTGCCACCTGCACCGATGATCAGATCGTCTCCCGATCGCCCCAGGCTCAGCGCGCCGGAATCGACCTGGGGTAACTCTAGCCGCAGTCGATACACCGCCCCCAGCCCGGAACCGGACTCCCGGTCGACCACCGGCCGCACCGGACCGGGTGGCGCCGATCCGTCGCGCCGGCGGCTGTTCGCAAGCAGATCACCCAGTGCTTTGGGGCCGATCGGCTCCCCCGCCAGGTGCGGGACCAGCACCATCGCCACATCACCGATGGCACGGTCGACCTCTTCGAGCACCGTGCGCTGCTCACCGATCCGTTCGGCGTACCAGTCGAACGCCGGGTGAGCCGGCAGGTTGGTGTAGACGTACGAATCGTCCTGCAACAAAATCTGATTGACGATCAGCTCGGCCACCCGAACGCCGGTCAGCGACAGCGCCCCCAGGGTCCGGATGGCTTCGGCGGCCACCACACGCTCGGCGGTCAGCACCAGGTGCGCGGCGACCGTCGTCTCATCGGTCAGCCGCTCGGCAAGCCGCTCGGCGGCGCTGCTGATCCGCTCGATCAGCTCGACCAGTGCGGTCGATCGGGGATCCTCGGTTCCGCTGAGCCGACGGTGCCGTGGCCAGGACCGCTCGGCGTAGAGCGCCACCGTCGCCGGCAGGGTCAGCATCCGCATCGCATCGGCGGTGGACGCACAGTCGACCACGACTCGGTCCCATTGCCCACTGTCTGCGAGTTCGCCGACCTCGTGCAGACCCAGCACCTCCTGGACACCGGGAACCGCCGAAAGTTCTTCGGGCGCAACACTGCCCAGATCAGACTCCGGGAACCGCGCGGCCAGGACGTCGACCACGCCCGCCCAGTGCCGCTCAAGCAGCGCCAGCGTATCCAGGGCCAGTACGTCCAGGCGGCCGCCGCCCGCCCCGGCGTCGTCGACGTCCACCGGGATGGGGTCCCGGCCGCCGCTGGGGGGAACCTGCAGTCCGAGCACATCCCCGACCGAATGGGCCTGGTCGGTGGAGATCAGCAACACCCGGTCTCCAGCGCAGGCCAGCGAGACCGCGGTCGCCGCCGCACACGTGGACTTGCCTACGCCGCCCTTGCCGACGAACAGACTGATCGCAGCCGCAGCCGATGTCGCAGGTTCAGGCGGGCTCACTCAGCCTCTGCTCGCTTCTTCAGATCCTTCAGCGCGGTGTCGGTCAGCCGCCGCTCCGCCTTGCGCTTGAGCAGGCCGATCATCGGAATCATCAGATCCACCGACAACTCGTAAAGGACCTCGGTGCCGGATCCCTTAGGTGTCAAGCGATAGTCGCCGTCGAGGGCCTTCAGGAGCGAACTGGACGCCAACGACCAGCGCACCGAGCGGCGGTCCGCCGACCAGTCGTAGTCCAGCACCATGGTGTCCTTGAGCACGGTCGCGTCGAGCACAATCCGCGCCACCTTCGGGTAACCGTCGGCATCGGTTTCGAGCACTTCGGCTTCGGTGTACTCCGAGACCCAGTCGGGGTAGGCGCCGATGTCGGCGATCACCTTCATCACCGTGTCCGGATCCGCCGCGATGTAGATCGTCTGAGCTGTCTTATCCGCCACGTGTTTGCTTCCCTAACTCGCTCGCGCCTGCCAGGAGGCCCTCGGCACAGACGGTACCGTCCTTTTCCGGTGAAGCGGGGTCAACCTACGGCGATCGGAGGGACCCCCACCGGCCGGGAACGCTCCAGGCGGTCCTTGATCTCGAAGGCCATCCGCTTACCGGCCACCCGGCGGCGGTGATTGAGCTTCGCCAAGTTCAACCGGGCCAGCTGCCGGCCGGTCACACCGGTGGGTTCGGCATGCAGGAAGTAGTGCAGCAGCACACCGTCGAGCATCGGCTCCAGCCAGATCTCCATGGTGCCGGTCAGCGGCCCGCCCACCGTCCACCGCATGCCCTTGTCGGCACGGTCCTCGACCACCTGGAGCTGCAGATCGGGCCACCATCGCTGCCAACTCGAACGATCGGCGACCGCCGCCCCGACCTGCTCGCCGGATGCCGCGACGAACGTCTCGTCGGCAACCTGGATACTGTTCATCGCCCCAGCTTCACATATGCCCCGTCCCGGGGAGGGAACGCCCCGGGTGCGTAGGGGCCGTCGGCGGCCTCGGCAGTGAACACCGTCACACCCGTGTGAGGGCGCCGACTAGGCTGGGCGGGATTACAGCAGGCTGGCAAGAGAGGTCATCGCAATGCGTGAGTTCAGTGTTCCCGCGCCGTTCACCGTCGAGGAGCACGACAACGTCGCCGCGGTCGTCTTCGAGCACGAGCGCAACAGTCCCGACTTCGTCATCTATCAGCGGTTGGTCGAGGGGGCCTGGACGGACGTCACCTGTGCGGAAGCCGCCGCCCAGATCCGTTCGGCCGCACTGGGGCTGATCGGCCAGGGTGTAGCGGCCGGTGACCGGGTGGTCATCTTCTCGGCGACCCGCTACGAGTGGGCCATCTTGGACTACGCGATCCTGTCCATCGGCGCGGTGACGGTACCGATCTACGAAACGTCGTCGGCCGAGCAGGTGCGGTGGGTCATGCAGGACTCCAACGCGGTGGTGGCGTTCGCCGAAACCGACGCCCACGCCCAGATCGTCAACGAGCTCGCCGGCGACCTGCCCTCGCTGCGGCGGGTGCTGACCATCGACGGCTCGGACACCCCGGCCCTTGATGAGCTCGCCCAGGCCGGCGCCGGCCAGGACCCGGCGCAGCTCACCGCGCGCCTCGGCGCGCTGCGGGCCACCGACCCGGCGACGCTGATCTACACCTCGGGCACCACCGGCCGCCCCAAGGGCTGCGAGCTCACTCACTCCAACCTCATCCACGAGGTGCGTGGCACCCAGGCCGCGCTGCCGACCCTGCTGGTTGCCGGCCAGCGGCTGCTGGTCTTTCTCCCGCTGGCCCACGTGTTGGCCCGCGCCCTGAGCATCGCGGGCTTCGCCAACAAGGTCACGGTCGGATTCACCAGCGACATCAAGAACCTGGTGCCGATGCTCGCGGTCTTCAAGCCGACCGTGGTGGTGTCGGTGCCGCGGGTGTTCGAGAAGGTGTACAACACCGCCGCCCAGAACGCCGCCAACGACGGCAAGGGCCGCATCTTCGAGATGGCGGCCCAGACCGCGGTGGACTGGAGCGAGGCCATCGATCGCGGCGGCCCCGGCCTGTTGCTGCGCGCCAAGCACGCCCTGTTCGACAAGCTGGTCTACCACAAGCTGCGCACCGCGCTGGGCGGCAACTGCCGCGCCTCGGTCTCCGGCGGGGCGCCGCTGGGCGAACGGCTGGGCCACTTCTACCGTGGCGTCGGCCTGTCTATCTACGAGGGCTACGGGCTGACCGAGACCACCGCCGCCATCACCGTCAACCCGGTCGGCGGCATGAAGGTCGGGACCGTCGGAAAGCTGGTGCCCGGCAACAGCATGCGGATCGCCGAGGACGGCGAGCTGCTGGTCCGCGGCGGCGTGGTGTTCACCGGCTACTGGCAGAACGAGCAGGCCACCGCCGACGCGTTCACCGACGGTTGGTTCCGAACCGGTGACCTGGCCGCCATCGACGCCGAGGGCTACCTCAAGATCACCGGCCGCAAGAAGGAGATCATCGTCACCGCCGGCGGCAAGAACGTCGCCCCCGCGGTGCTTGAGGACCAGCTGCGGTCGCACCCGCTGATCAGCCAGGCGATGGTCGTCGGAGACGCCAAGCCGTTCATCGGCGCGCTGATCACCATCGACCCCGAGGCCATCGAGGGCTGGAAGCAGCGCAACGGCAAGTCCAGCACTGCAACCCCGGCAGACCTGGCGACCGACCCGGATCTGCTCGCCGAGGTGGACGCGGCGGTCAAGCAGGCCAATCTGGCTGTCTCGCATGCCGAGTCGATCCGCAAATTCCAGATCCTGCCGGTCGACTTCACCGAGGCCACCGGCGAGCTGACCCCCACGTTGAAGGTCAAGCGCAACGTGGTCGCGGAGAAGTTTGCCGACGCGATCGAGGCGATCTACGCCAAGGGTTAAGCCGGCGGGGACCGACGCATGAGCAGGGCACCTCAGGCTTTCAGTAGGTCGGCCATCCGTCCGGCCAGCGTGTCCCAGCACCAGTGCCCCATCGCCCATTCGCGCCCGGCCGCGCCCATCGCGGCGGCCCGGTCGGGGTCGGCGAGCAATCCTGCGACGGCGTCGCCGATCTGCTCGACGGCCCGGCCCTCGACCACCAGCCCGGTCCGGTTGTGCAGGACGGTTTCGGGTGCGCCGCCCGAGTCGCCCGCGACCACCGGGACTCCGGCCGCCGACGCCTCCAGGAACACGATGCCCAGCCCCTCCACGTCCAGCCCGGCGCCCCGGGTGCGGCACGGCATCGCGAACACGTCGCCAAGTGAGTAGTAGGCCGGCAGCTCGGCGGCTGGCACGCCGCCGGTGAAGGTCACCGCATCGGCAACCCCGCACTCGTCGGCCAGCTTGTGCAGCGTCTCGGCGTAGGGGCCGCCGCCGACGATCACCAGTGCGGTCCCGGGCACGCGTTGCCGGATCGCCGGCAGCGCCCGGATCAACATGTCCTGGCCCTTGCGCGGCACCAAGCGCGATACGCACACCACGGTGGGGCGCTCCCCCAGCCCGTGCCGGGCCCGGAGTTCGGCGCGGGCACCGGGGTCGGGACGGAACCGGTCGGTGTCCACTCCCGGCGGCAGGTGCTCCAGCGCGGCATCGGGGCCGAATGCCGAGGCGAACCGGCCGCGGGTGTAGTGGCTGACGAAGGTGACGGTGTCGCAGCAGTCGCCGATGCGGCGCAGCACCGAGCGTGCCCCCGGCAGCATCGACCAGCCCACCTCGTGGCCGTGCGTGCTGGCCAGCACCCGGGTGGCACCGGCCGAGCGCGCCCGCTGCGCCAGCAACGCCAGCGGGGCCGCCGCACCGAACCACACGGTCTCGGCGCCCACCTCGGCGATCAGCCGGCGCATCCGGGAGTCGACGGTCGGACCCGGCAACATCAGCGTCCCGGGATGGCGCACCACCCGGTAGCCGGCCGATTTCGCGGCGTCGTCGAAGGCCTCGGCGCCCTTCCACCGCGGCGCGTACACCGTCACGTCGTGGCGCCCGCTCCCGGCGATCCGACGCACCAGCTCCTCCAGGTAGCACTGGATGCCGCCGGGACGCGGCGGAAAATCATTGGTTACCAGCAGGACCCGGCTCACCCGTGGGATGCTAGCGCGGTGACGATGCGGGCCGCCCGCGGCCCGAGGCGAAATCGCGCCATCGAAGCTCACGGCCGGCGCCGACCGGCACCGAATTCTGCGCCAGCAACAAAAGGGGGACGGCCATGGGCAGCCGCGTGGTCGATGCTCGAACAACCGCGCGATCGCGGGTGGTGGCCTGGGCGCTGTGGGACTGCGGCGCGACGGGCGTCAACGCCGTGGTCGGCACGTTCGTGTTCTCGGTCTATCTCACCGCGCAGGTCGGTGCGGGCCTGCCCGGTACCACGACACCGGCGAGCTGGCTGGGCAAGGCGCTGACGTTCGCCGGGCTGTCCGTCGCGCTACTGGCACCGGCGATCGGGGTCTGGGTCGACGCACCACATCGCCGACGTGCCGTCCTGTCGACCTTCACCGGCCTGGTTGTCGTCATGACGGCCGCGATGAGCCTCATCGATGACGATTACCGGTACCTGGCGCCCGGGCTGATCCTGCTGGCGTGCACCGCGGCGTGCAGCGACCTCGCGACGGTGCCCTACAACGCCGTGCTGGGCCAGCTCTCCACACCGGCGAACACCGGCCGGATCTCGGGAATCGGCTCGGCTTCAGGTTTTTTCGGCAGTGTGCTGTTGCTCCTGGTCCTCTATGTCGGGTTCATCGCCGGTGACGGCGAAACCAGGGGCCTCTTCGGTCTCGCGGTGGCCCACGGCCAGTACATCCGAGTGGCGATGCTGGTGGCTGCGGCGTGGCTGGTGGTGTTCGCCTGCCCGCTCTTGTTCCTGTTGCCCACTGCGCCGCCCACCGGCCCGCTGCCGGTGGTCCGGCTCGCCGGGACCTACCGCACGCTGTGGCAGGAAGTGAAGAGCGAGTGGCGGCGCGATCACAACGTCGTCTACTACCTGCTGGCCAGTGCGGTCTTTCGCGATGGACTCACCGGTATCTTCGCGTTCGGCGCCGTGCTCGGTGTCAGCGTGTACGGGATATCGCAAGCCGACGTGCTCATCTTTGGGGTGTGCGTCAGCATCGTCGCCGCCGTCGGGGCCGCGGGGGGCGGTCTACTCGCCGACCGCATCGGACCCAAACCCGTCATCATCGGCTCACTCACCATTATGTTGGCGATCGGCTTGGCCCTGCTGGCCGCGTCAGGGCCGGTGGCTTTCTGGATCTGCGGGCTGCTGCTCTGCCTGTTCGTCGGACCGATCCTTGCCTCCGCGAGGGCGCTGATGCTGCGGATGTCCGCACCGGGCAAGGAAGGGGTGGCCTTCGGCCTGTACACCACGGCCGGGCGCACCGCGTCATTTCTGGCGCCCTGGATGTTCTTCACCTTTGTCGATCTGTTCGGCACCGACCGGGCCGGTATGGGTGGATTGTGCGTGGTCCTGGCGGCAGGCCTGGTCGCAATGCTCGCAGTTAAGACACCCGGGAAAATGCCTTAGCCCATGTGGATGACCGTCCTGGTGATGGCTTTTGCAGTCAGCCTCGAACCGTTCCGGATCGGCATGACGGTGCTGATGCTGAACAGGCCGCGTCCGGTGCTGCAACTCTCGGCGTTTCTGTGCGGCGGCTTCGCGATGGGGATGGCGGTGGGTCTGCTGGTGCTGTTCGTGCTGCGACGCCGATTGCTCGGTTCGACCTATGTCACGTTGCCGCACGCTCAAATTCTGATCGGCTCGCTGGCGCTGCTGGCCGCCGCCGCAGTGTTCACCAAGGACCGGTGGCTCAACCCGCGCCGGTCGACGCCGGCACTGCCCGCCCAACGTCTGTTGCAGGGCAGTTCGCTCTGGCTCGCAGCCGCCGCCGGCTTGGGGATCGCGTTGCCGTCGGTGGATTACCTGGCCGCTCTCACCGTCATCCTGGCCTCTGGTTCAGCGGCCAGCGCGCAGGTCGGGGCGTTGACGATGTTCCACGTCGTGGCATTCACACCCATCGAGATTCCGCTGTTGGCATATGCTTTCGCGCCCGAGGCCACTGGGGCCGCGATCACCGCGGTCAACGACTGGATTCGATCACGTCGCCGCGTCGAGGTCGCCACCGTGCTCGCCATCCTCGGCATTCTTCTGCTCGCCGCCGGCATCATCAGTCGCTGACGGTGCCTGGGCCGCGCCTGCCGGCGATTCCGATTCCGGCAACTGCGCGGCCAGGTACTCACCGAGCCCCCCGATCGTCGGATAGTCGAATACCGCCGTCGCGTTGATGGTGAACGCGCCACCGAATTGACTGTGCAGCCGGTTGCGCAGTTCGACGGCCATCAGCGAGTCCGTGCCCAGGTCCAGGAACCGACTGGTCGCCGCCGGCGGCTGCGCGAGGCGCAGGAACCCCTGAACCTCACGCTGCAGGAATTCGGTGATGAAATCGGCCCGCTGCGCCACGGGTATCTCCTGCAATTGCCGGAGCAGCTCGGCGTCACCGGCGCTCTCCCCCGCGCCGCTCGGCAGCACCAGATCCAGAATCGGTGGGCGGGAACTGCCCAACACCTTCGCCGCACGTTGCCAGTTGGCCTTGAGGACCGTCGCCTGAGCGCATCCGCTGGCGACGACGGCGACGAGCGCACCAAGAGCGGCCGAGGGTTCCAACGGAACCAGCCCTTGCGCACCGATATTGGCACGGGCGGCCTCCGACGAGGCCATCCCGCCCTGTGCCCAGGGACCGAAGTTGACCCCGGTCGCCGGCAGACCCCGCGCCTGGCGCTGCGCCATCAACCCGTCCAGGAATGCATTGGCGGTGGAATAGTTGGCCTGCCCCGGCGATCCGAGCAGGCTCGACACCGACGAGGACACGATGAAGAAGTCCAAAGCGTCGTCTCTGGTCAAACGATCCAGGTGCAAGGCACCGAAGGCCTTGGGCGCCAATGCTGTCCGGAATCGCTCCCAACTCTGCTGAGTAAGCAGGGCATCGTCGAGAACACCCGCCAGGTGCGCGACGCCGGCCAGCGGAGGCAACGCCGTGCGGATTCGGTCCAGCAGCCGTGCCACCTCGGATTCGTCGGCGACGTCCGCGGCGACGGTGTGAATACGGCACTTGTAGCGGTCGGTGATCTCCTCGATCACCCGTTGCGTGTCGGCATCGGCCGCACGCCGACTGCTCAGCACGATATCTCCGGCGCCGAGTTGGGCCAGATACGACGCCAAGTGCAGGCCGATCGCACCCAGCCCCCCGGTGATCAGATAGGTCCGGTCGCCGCGCGGTTGTAGCGGCTCGGGCATTTGCACCACGATCTTGCCGATGTGTCGCGCCTGCTGCATGCGGCGGAACGCCGTCTTGGCCTCGGTCAGCGGGTAGATCTCGGCGGGCAGCGGTGTCCATTCGCCTCGGCCCAGCCCGGCCGACACCTCGCCGAGCAGGCCACGAATACGCTCCGGGTCGCCCAGGGTGACCGTATCGAGCGCCACGATCTCGTAGGCGATATCGGGACGGGCCTCGGCCATCTGCTCGGCGGTCCAGATATCCCGCTTGGCGATCTCGGCGAAACGGCCGCCCCGGGCGGTGGCCCGCACGGTCGCTTCGATGAATCCTTCGTTGGTCAGGCTATTGAGCACCACATCGACGCCGGCACCGTCGGTGTCGGCGAGGATTTGGTCAGCGAAATCCGTACTGCGCGAATCGTAGACATACTTCACACCGAGTTTGCGCAGTGCCGCCCGCTTGTAGGCGCTCGCGGTGGCGAAGACTTCCGCGCCCTGTTGCCGCGCCAGCTGTATGGCGGCCAGTCCGACACCACCGCTGGCGGCGTGAATGAGCACCCGATCACCCGGCTGCAGCTGAGCCCAGTCAAATGCGAGCCGGGCGGTAAGTGCCGCGGCGGGAATCGTCGCCGCCTCCACCGCACTCACCCGAGCGGGGATCGGCGCCAACAACTGGGCCGGCACATTGAACCGGCTGGCGAATGCGCCCTGCATAAAGCCGTAGACCCGCTGGCCAACATCGACCCCGGTCACACCATCGCCCAGCGCGGTGACGACACCGGCGAAGTCCCCGCCGATCGGTCCCGGATCGCCCGGATATAGGCCCAACACGTTGAGCACATCCCGGAAGTTCAACCCGGCGGCCTCCACCCGGACCTGTACATAGCCGGCGTCGGGCGGCGGTACCTCGGCCTCGGTCAGTCGCAGGTTGTCGATTGCGCCGCGTTCGGTCGGCGCCAGCGCGTAATCGGTGCCTCGCGGTACCGCAAGATGTCCGCTGCGCGACCACTGCAGCAACCGAGGGGCCAAGTACTTTCCTTGCCGCAGCGCTATTTCCGATTCAGCCGTCGGTGCCGCGAGCAGTCCCGCCAGCGCCGCCACGGCCTGTGCGGATCCGTCGTGGTCGACCAGCTTGCAGTGCAGGGCAGGTTCCTCGTTGACGATGGTGCGCCCGAGGCCCCACAGCGCAGCCTGCACCGGGTCGACCGGCTCGCCGGATTCGGTCGCCACCGCTCGCTCAGTGACGATCCACAGTCCGCCGGGAAGCTTGATCGCGCCCTCCCCCTGCAGGGCGTGTACGGCGCCGAGCAGGTCGCCGATCTCGCTCTGCAGCCGAGCGGCGGACTGGGCGCCGGGCTCATCGGCCGCCGGCCCGGCAGCACGCCAGACGATGCCCGCGAACGGCATCCCGCGTTGGTGGGCTTGTATCACGTGGTGCCCCAACGGCTCCGGGTCGATCTGCCGATCACAGGGCACGCAGCCCGGCAGTTGCGCCGCCAGCTCGTCGAATCCGGCGATCAGCCAGGTTCCGCCGACTTCTGCGGCCTCGTCCGCCGATGGCGGTGCCGGCACCTCGTGCCAGCCGAGGCTGTAGAGCTGGCGGGTGGCGTCGCCACCGAGCCCACGCAGCAACGCCTCACGGGGCGCACGTTTGACCGTGAACTCTCGGATCCCGCCCAGACGGCGGTTGTCTCGATCCACGAAGTCCAGGTCGAAGACCTGAGTTTCACTGTCCAGGGCGCTGACGTGCCAGCGCGCGCGGCAATAGAACCGCCGCGGCATCTTCTCCTCGATCATTACCTGCCCGTATCGCAGCGGCAGGAAGAGGTCGTGCACGCCCTGTTCGGCTGCCAGCAGCGCCGGGAAGGCCGGAAAGGCCACGCCGGTGCACAGGTCGAGCAGCACCGGATGCATGGGCTCCGCGCCCAGGTGTTCGGCAAGTTCCTCGCCGACGGTGATATCGCCGATCGCCTCGCCTTCGCCGAGCCACAGCGACTTCAGGCAGCCGGACCAGTTCGGGCCCCAAGCCAGTTCCATGTCAGCGAAGGTCTCGAACAGTTCCTGGGGCCGCATGCGTTCCAGTCGTTCGATGGCCACGTCGACGGGGTCCGCCGGCTCAGCGTCCGGTTCGGCGGCGGCGATACCGGCGACCACCACGCCGTCGGCGTTCAGCGCCCACTCGGCGTCCCGCACGCCGTAGGGACGGCTGTGCACCTGGAAGTTCCAGGACTCCCCTGCGTCAGGGCCGTCGTCCCGCGGATGCAGCGTCAGTTGAACTTCCCGAGAGCTTTTCTCCGGCAGGATGATCGGCTCGTAGAAGAACACTTCCTGCGCCCGCGCCGGCGGGCCGACCGCCGCCAACGCCATCGCGGCATACGTTGCGCCCGGAACGACGACGGTGCCATAGATCACGTGATCGGCGAGCCAGGGCTGCGACTTGACCGACAGCCTGCTGGTGTAGACCGAGTCACCGGACGCAAGATCCTTGGCGCTGCCGAGGATTCCCGAAACCATGGGACCGTCCACGGTGACGCCGGACGACCTGGGCCAGAAGCGCCGGCGCTGGAACGGGTAGGTGGGCAGCTCAAGCCGGCGCTCCGGTCGATGGTGCAGCGCCTCGAACTTCGGCCGATGGCCGCTGACGTAGGCTGCGGCCAGCGCCTCCGCGATCTGCCGCTTATCACCCACCCCCTTGCGCAGCGACACGATCGCACGGGGCGTGGCGAGGTGCTCGGGCCAGACCTGCACCGCGTTGCCGGTCAGCACCGGTTGCGGTCCGATCTCCATCAACACCGAACAGCCCAGTCCCGCCACGGTCCGCACGCTTTCGGCGAACTGCACAGGCTGACGGGAATGCCGACGCCAATACTGTGCATCCAGCGGTGTATCGGCCATCAGCACGGCGCCGGTGCGGTTGCAGACCAACGGCAACGTGGGCACGGTGAACTGGAATTGCCTTGCATAGTCTTCGAATTCGCCCAGCACCGGCTCCAACAACACCGAGTGGAACGCGTGACTGGTCTGCAGCCAGCTGCAGCGGACGCCGTCCTCACCGAATGCGGCGACGATCTGCTCCAAGTCTTCGCCGGGGCCCGAGAGCACGGTGTTGGGGCCGTTGTACGCCGCAACCGACACCCGCGGAAATTCCTTCGCGGCGTCTTCGACGCGCCGGGCTTCGGAGAACACCGCCACCATCCGCCCGCCGTCGGGCAGGCTCCCGAACAGCCTGCCGCGCTCGGCCATCAGCCGCGCCCCGTCCTCGATGCGCAAGACTCCGGCCACGCAGGCCGCCGCGTATTGGCCGACGCTGTGCCCCAGCACGACATCGGGTTCCACGCCCCACGACTGCCACAGCCGGGCCAGACCCATCTCGACTGCGAACAGTGCGGGCTGGGCATAGGACGTGTGCTGCAAAAGCTCCGCGGTGTCCCGGTCGGTCGAGAACAGCACATCGAGCAGGGGGCGCGGCAGCATCGGATCGACCGCCTCGGCACACTGTGTCACGGCGTCCGCGAAAACCGGCTCAGCGCCGAACAACTCGCGCGCCATTCCCGGATGCTGACTGCCCTGGCCGGTGAACAGCCATGCCGTCGTAGGACGGTCGGCGCACTGCCCGCGTACCACACCGGGACGCAACCGATTCTCGGCCAAGTCGGCCAGGCCGTCACCGGCACTGCGGGCTGAGTCCACGACCAGCGCTGCCCGGTGCTCGAAATGCGAACGCCCCGTTCCGGCTGTGCGGCAGACATCGGCGATGTCGGTATCGGGGTGGGTGTCCAGCCAGGACCGATAGCGCTGCGCCAGCGTCGCCAGCGCCTCCGGTGAGCGTGCCGACAGCGGCAGCACATTCACCGGCTCTCCGGGGCCGTCCGGTGTTGGTACCACCGCGGCTGGGTCGCCGGAGTTCGCCGGCGGGGACGGTGCCTCTTCGATCAGCACGTGCGCGTTCGTGCCGGTGAATCCGAAGGAACTCACGCCCGCGCGTCGCGGTCTGCCGTTGGCCTGCCACGGCATCGGTGCGTCCACGACCCGAATCGGCAATGAATCCCAAGGGATATGCGGCGACGGATTGTCGAAGTGCAGGCTCTGCGGCAGCACTCCATGCTGCAACGACAGTACGACCTTGATCAGGCCCGCGGCCCCCGACGCCGACTCCAGGTGACCGATGTTGGTCTTCACCGAACCCATCAACAGCGGCCGATCCGCGTCACGGCCGGCGCCGTAAACGGCTCCGGCCGCCTGGACCTCGATCGGATCACCCAGCGGGGTGCCCGTGCCGTGTGCTTCGAGGTAGTCAACGTCGGCACCGATCAGGCCGGCGCGGGCCAGCGCCGTGCCGATCAGCCGCTGCTGCGCACCGCCGTTGGGAACCGTCAGACCGCTGGAAGCACCGTCCTGATTGGTCGCGCTGCTCGGGATGACCGCGGCAATCCGGTCACCGTCGCGCACCGCGTCACTCAACCGCTTGAGCACCAGAATGCCGCAGCCTTCGCTGCGCACATAGCCGTCCGCGGAGGCATCGAAGGTCTTGCATCGCCCGACCGGGGACAGCATCCGGGCACGTGACGCGGCGATCACAGTGACCGGGCTCAACAGCACGTTCACGCCACCGGCCACCGCCAGATCGCAGTCGCCGGAACGCAACGCCAGGCAGGCCTGATGGACGGCCACTAACGACGAACTGCAGGCGGTGTCGACCGCCACGGCCGGGCCTTCCAGCCCGAGCGCGAAAGCGACCCGGCCCGAGATGGCGTTCAGCGCATTGCCGGTGATGAAGTAGGGCTCGATCTTGTCGACCGGCTCCGCGGACAACAGGTGCGCGTATTCATTGGCGGCCACCCCGACGAAGACACCGGTTCGGCTGCCGCGCAACGTCGCCGGTGCGTACCCCGCCCGCTCGAAGCCCTCCCAGACAGTTTCCAGCATCAGCCGCTGTTGCGGCTCGATCCAGACCGCCTCACGCGGGGAGATACCGAAGAATTCGGGATCGAACTCGTCTATCCCGTCGATGAATCCACCGAACCGGCTGTAGATCTTGCCTGGGGCCTCGGGGTCGGGGTCATAGAACTCGTCGATGTCAAACCGGTCTTCGGGGACTTCCCGAATCGCATCAACGCCCCCGGACAGCACCTCCCAGAAGGCTTCCGGATCGGGTGCTCCGGGGAACCGGCACGACACCGCGACGATCGCGATCGGCTCGTCGGTGGCTGTCGAGGGCACCGAAGCCAGCGGGGTCCGTGACTTGGCCGAGGCCTGTTCGCTGAGCTCGAGGACATCGCCGAGCAGGTATTCCACCACGTCGGAAAGCCGTGGGTAGTCCATGGCCAGGGTGGCCGGGATCTCCCGGCCAACTCCCAGTTCAATGCGCTGCCGCAGTTCGACGGCCATCAACGAGTCCATCCCGAGATCAAAAAATCCCGCGTCCTCGCGGATCTCGGCCGGATCGACTCGAGTGACTTCGGCTACCGCGCCACGAAGGTAGTCCGAGAGGAGCTTTCTGCGCTGCTGCACCGGCGCGGTGGCGAGCCGCTCGACCAGTTCGGTCTTGCCCGATGCTGTCGGGGCCGGTATCGCATCCGGCACCTCGCGCTCGAGTTCCGCCAGGAACGGGCGCCGGCCGGCCTGCTGGTAGAGCGGCAGAAATCTGGCCCAGTCGACCCGCGCCACGATGCCCTGCGCAGAGTCTGGCGCCGCGATCACGTCGGCCATCCCGGCAAGGGCGTCGGCGACAGACAGGGCCCGGATGCCGCGCTTGCCCAGCCGGGCGCGGGCCTCTTCGTCGGCCATGCCCACCGACCACGGCCCGAAGTTGACACTGCTCCCCCGAATGCCCCGCTCGCGCAGCCGCCAGGCCAGTCCGTCCAGGAAGGCGTTGGCCGCTCCGTACGCGGTCTGACCGAAGCCGCCCCAGACGGAGGCGATCGATGAGGTGCAGACAAAGAAGTCCAGCCCGAGATCCACCGCCGCTTCACCCAGATGCCATGCTCCCCAGACTTTTCCGGAAAAAACACGGTCTACTTCGGCTTGCTGGGATTCGTAGTCCAGCGCGCTGAGCGGGTTGGTGGCGATCTCGCCTGCGGCGTGGACGATGCCGGCCAACGGGGGCAGTTCGGCCTGCACGGTGGCCAACAGGCTTGCGACGCCCTGCGCGTCGGCGACGTCTGCGGCGATCACCCGGACTGCGCAGCCGTGCTGTTCACCGATCGCATCGATGCGCTGTTGGGCGGCTTCGCCGGGCGCGCGTCTGCTGGTCAGCACCAGGTGCCGCGCGCCGTGCGCCGCCAGGAACGCCGCGATCTCCAATCCGATCGAACCCAGTCCGCCGGTCACCAGATACGTTGCGTCGTCGCGCACCATCAGCGGTGTCGGGCTCGGCTCCCCTGCCCGTCGGACCAACCGGGGCACATAGACAGTCGCATCACGCAGCGCGATCTGGTCTTCTCGGCGGCCGGACGCTCCCGGCCGCACTATCTGATCGATCAACCTCGACCACTGGTCGGGGCCGGTCGAGCTCAGATCCGCCAGCCCGCCCCACAAGTGTGGATATTCGAGTGACGCGGCCCGCCAGAAGCCCCACAGGCTGCTCTGCTCCGGTGCCACGGCGTCGGTCTCGGTGACCCGGTGGGCACCGCGGGTCACCACCCAGATGGGGCGGCGCAGTTCGGCCGCGGCCGCCGCACGAACGAGCCGCCGGGTGCCACCGAGCACCCGGTGCTGAATGCGCGCCAGCGAGCGCGTCGACGTGGACGCAGCCGAATCCAGGGCAGCGATATGCAAGATCCGCAGTTCCGGTTGGTCAGCCGCCTCGCGCAGCACCGCCGCGAGTGCTTCTTCGTCACCATCAGATCCCGGTAACCCGAGCACCTGATGCCGGTATCCGCCCTTGGCCAGCGCAGCCACCAGGGGCTCGACCGCGCCGGGATCATCGCCGACGATCAGCCAGCTGGATTCGTCGGGCTCGTCGGTGGCTAATTCCGGCATCGGGTACTGCTGCCAGTGGATCTCGTAGCGCGCATCCGAGATCGACTCGGCCTTGCGCTGCTGGTTATGTTGCGCGGCAAGCTTTGTCAGTACCTTCAGGGTCTGTTGATCATCACCCGAATCGCCGAGCAGATCCGCGAGCTCCTGGATCCGACCGTCCTCAAGGAGGCGGACGGCTTGAGTGCTGGTGGCGAGGTGCTGTTGCTGGCTCGGCCGCTCCCGCTGGTCCCGGAACCAGTATTCGCGGTGCTCGAACGGATAGGTGGGTAGGTCGACCTTGCGCGCCTGCGACGGCCGAACGGCTCCGAAGTCCGGCACATGGCCCGCAGCGTAGGCGTCGGCGAGGGCTTCGGTGATCTGTCGCTGGTCGGCGGTGTTGCGGCGCAATGACGCGATGGCCCGCGGCGCACTGGCCGATTCCGGCCATGCCCGTAGCGCTGCGGCGCTGAGCACCGGTTGCGGGCCGATCTCCAACAGCACTTTGCAGCCCAGATCAGCAAGAGTTCGTACGCTTTTGGCGAATTCCACCGGCTGCCGTGCGTGCCGTCGCCAGTAGTTGCCATCCAGCCTGACGCTTTGCCCGATCGCCGAACCGGTGCGGTTACAGACCAGAATCCGTTGGGGCGGGCGGTAGTCGAACTGATCGGCGTAGGACTCGAATTCGTCCAGGATCGGGTCCAGCAACGCAGAGTGGAACGCATGACTGGTCTCCAGCCAGTCGCACCGGACACCGTCGGCGCTCAGGGCGGCCACCGCTTGTTCCAGATCCTGGGCAGGACCGGACAGCACCGTGTTGGCGCCGTTGTAGGCGGCAATGGACAGCGTCGGGAACTCGTCGGTCAGGCTCTCCACGCGCTCGGCCGCGGTGAACACCGCCACCATCCGGCCGCCCGCAGGCAGGCTCCCGAACAGCCGGCCGCGTTCGGCCATCAGCCGCGCCCCGTCCTCGAGGCTCAAGACACCCGCGACGCACGCCGCGGCGTACTGACCGACGCTGTGGCCTAGCACCACATCCGGCTCGAACCCCCACGACTGCCAGAGCCGGGCCAGACCCATCTCGACCGCGAACAGAGCCGGCTGAGCGTAGCTGGTCTGCCGCAGAGTTTCTTCGCCGTGCGGACCATCCACATCGAAAATGACGTCCAGTAAAGGCTTTTCGAGTATTCCGGACAACACTTCAGCGCAGCGGCCCAGTGTCTCGGCGAACACCGGCTCGGTGTCGAACAACTGACGCGCCATGCCCGGGTACTGACTGCCCTGGCCAGTGAACAACCAGGCCGTTTTCGGGGTGTCGCCGGATACTCCGCGCACCAGGCCGGTGGCCGGGCGATCATCTGCGAGCGCGGCGAGCAACTCGGCGGCGGACTCCCTGGAGTCGACGACCAGCGCCGCTCGGTGCTCGAAATGTGCGCGCCCCACACCGGCGGTGAAGCAGACGTCCGCCAGCGCGGTCTGCGGGTGCGCGCTCAACCAGTTGCGGTAGTCCTCGGCGAGCTTCACCAAGGCGGTGGGCGTGCGCGCGGACAGCGGAAGAATCCGCAACGTGTGCTTGGTCTCGCCAGAACTCGGTGTGGCCGCCGTGTCCTCGGCTGGCGCTGGAGCTTCTTCGATGATGACGTGGGCATTGGTGCCGGCGAACCCGAATGAGCTGACGCCCGCAATGCGGGGTTGCCCGTTGCGTTCCCAGGAAGCGGCCTGCCCAACGACCTGGACGGCAAGCCGGTCCCAGGGTATGTGCGGCGACGGATTTCGGAAATGCAGGTGTTGTGGCAGCAGCTCGTTCTCAAGAGACAGGATGACCTTGATGACACCCGCGATTCCGGCTGCCGCCTCCAGATGGCCGATGTTCGTCTTCGCCGATCCCATCAACAGCGGCCGGTTCGGATCGCGTCCTTCACCGAGCACGGCGCCGGCGGCCTGCGCCTCGATCGGGTCGCCCAGCGATGTGCCGGTCCCATGCGCCTCCAAGTAGCCGACATCAGCGGCGGCAACACCGGCACGCTGCAATGCATCAGCAATAACCCGTTGTTGGGCAACACCATTCGGCACAGTCAGGCCGCCCGATGCGCCGTCCTGGTTGATCGCGCTGCCCCGGATGACAGCCCGAATCCGGTCGCCGTCGGCGACCGCGTCCGCCAGCCGCTTGATAACGATGACGCCGCAGCCCTCACCGCGCACGTAACCGTCCGCGGCCGCGTCGAACGTCTTGCACCTACCGTCGGGAGCAAGCATGTGCGCGTGCGAGAACGTGACCATGGTCGCGGGAGTGAGCAGGACGTTTGCACCACCGGCCAGCGCGAGGTCACATTCCCCCAGGCGCAGCGCCTGACACGCCTGATGGATCGCCACCAATGACGAGCTGCACGCTGTGTCGACGGCGACCGACGGGCCCTGTAACCCCAGCCGGTAACTGATCCGTCCGGCTGCGGCGGCGTTGGACGTCCCGATCGCCATGTACGCCTCGATCTCCGGGTAGGCCAGCTCCGCGGATGCCATACCGAGGTAATCATGGGTCGCCAGACCGACGAATACACCGGTATTAGTGTTCGCCAAAGCCGTTGGCGCAGTACCCGAATGCTCCACCGCCCGCCAGGCCGTCTCCAGCAGCAGGCGATGCTGCGGGTCGAGCAGCCTGGCCTCACGTGTCGAGATACCGAAGAACGAGGCGTCGAATCCCGTCACATCATCGACGAAACCTGCTCGCCGGGTCACCACCTTGCCGGGCGCGCCGGGCTCCGAGTCGAAGAATTCGTCTACGTCCCAACGGTCAGCGGGCACCTCCGACACCGCGTCACGCCCCTCGCGCAACACCTGCCAGAACTCATCTGCGCTCTCCGCACCGGGAAAGCGGGCCGCGTAGCCGACTATCGCGAACCCTGGTGACGACTCTCTCCACTCCCCGACCGATGCCATACCCTGCCTTCTCCTGCCATGTCGGCCACGATTCGCTCCCCCCGCAGCCGGCCCGAATTGCCCAACCAGACTCCCCCGCCATCGGTCGGTATTGCAATAGCTGTTGGCGGATCCCTGGCGAACTCGGCGTACTTCACTCAGGTAGCAGCGACGACTACCCGCAGTCCGCGTCGGAGCGCGCTGACCCGTCACGTATCGGAGATCAGCCGGGCAAGCTATCCTGGCTTCGCCGCAGCATGGCCGGGGGGTCCAAGCGAGGAGGGGCAGTTTGCGCATCGGCAAGATCACCGTCGGATCGCTCGATGAATGGACCCTGAGCCCCGGCGCGGTCACCTCCTGGCATCCCACGGCAGCGGCCACCGAAAAGGCCCGGCAGGCTCCGGTCAGCTCGGTGCCGGTCAGCTACATGCAGGCTCAGCATCTGCGAAATTATTGTGAGCGCACAGCGGCCGGTTTGAGCTTCTCACGTCAGATCATCGCGAGCTGTGAACTGCCGGGTCAGTGCGATGTCTCCGCGATGGATCAGGCGCTCAACGCCTACCTGCGCAGGCACGACACCTTCCGCAGCTGGTTCGAGGAATCGGGTGACGGCGAGTTCATCAGACATGCCCTCAGCGATCCGGCCGATATCGAATTTGGGCCCGTCGACCACGGCAGGATGACGGCTGACGAAATACGCGCCCATGTCGTGGCAATCCCCGCACCGCTGGAGTGGGGTTGTTTCACCTTCGGGATCATTCAATGCGAACACAACTTCACGTTCTTTGCTGCGATGGATCATGTCCACGGCGATGCCACGCTGATCGGCACCACCATGCTGGAGGCCAACGGCATGTACTCGGCGTTGAGTGGCGGCGGCAGCGCACTGGCACTTCCCGATGCCGGCAGCTACGGCGATTTCTGCGTTCGGGAGCGGGAATACACCTCGGCGCTGACCGCGGATTCACCCGGCGTGCGGGCCTGGTTGGACTTCGCCGAGAACAACGGCGATGGCTTTCCGGAATTTCCGCTCCCCTTGGGCGACCCGTCGGATTCAACCCGTAGCGATATGTCCTCTGAGCTGTTGATGGACACCGGCCAGACTGATCGATTCGAGACAGCCTGCAATGCGGTCGGCGCGCGCTTCGTCGGAGGATTGTTCGCCTGCCTGGCCCTGGTGGAGCATGAGTTCACCGGTGCACTCACCTACTACGGACTCACTCCCCGGGATTCCCGAACTGCGGCTGACAATTTCATGACTCAGGGCTGGTTCACCGGGCTGATCCCGATCACCGTGCCCATCGCGGCGGCCTCCTTTTCGGATGCGGCCTGGGCCGCACAGACGTCGTTCGATTCCGGTCTGGATATGGCCAGGGTGCCGTATTACCGGGTGCTGGAATTGGCGCCGTGGCTGAACTGGCCACGGCCGAACTTCCCGGTGTCGAACTTCCTGCACGGCGGAGCCGCGCCGCTCAACGCCATTCTCGCCGCTGGCGATATGGGGCTTGCGAACAATATCGGCATCTACCCCGACGGCCGCTATTCCTATCAATTGACCATCTATATCTTCCGGTACGGCGAGGGGACGGTCATGGCGATCATGCATCCCGACAACCCGATCGCCCAGAAATCAGCTACGCGCTACATGGAGGCGATGAGGTCCGTGTGCGTACGGGTCGCGGACAGCGGGCACTGGGGTCGCGTCGCATAACAGGGGGGCAGGGCAGTATGCGGCGATTGGCAGAGCTGGTGGTGCGATGGCCCTTGGCGGTCATCGGGATCTGGATCGCGATCGCGGCAGCACTGCCTCTGGCCTTCCCCTCTCTCGGCGAGATGGCCCAGCAGCATCCGCTCGCGATCCTGCCCAGCGATGCGCCCTCAAGCGTCACCGCACAGAAGATGGCCGAGGCGTTTCAGGAATCGGGATCCGAAGACCTACTGCTGGTGGTCCTGACGGATGACAACGGGCTCAATCACGCCGACGAGTCCGTGTACCGCAAGCTGGTCGATGCGCTGCGCCGCGACACCGAAAACGTGGTGATGCTCCAGGATTTCATCACCACGCCACCGCTGCGTCCGATCGTGACCAGCAAGGACGAGAAAGCGTGGGTGGTGCCGGTCGGAGTCGCCGGCGAACTGGGGACGCCCCAGTCATTCGCCGCATTCAACCGGATCGGCGCGCTGGTCGATCACGCGTTGGAGCAGGCCCCGGAGGGGTCGGCGCTGACCGCACATCTGACCGGTCCGGCGGCAACCGTTGCCGACCTGACGGTCGCCGGCGAGCACGACCGGCTTCCCATTGAACTGGCGATCGCGGTGCTGGTGCTCCTGGTTCTGCTGGTGGTGTACCGCAGCCCGATCACGATGCTGCTGCCACTGATATCCATCGGGATATCTCTGGTGATCGCCCAAGCGCTGGTGGCCGGATACTCCCAGTTGACGGACTCGGGCGTCTCCAACCAGTCCGTCGTCTTTCTGAGCGCGATCATGGCCGGTGCCGGAACGGATTACGCGGTCTTCCTGATCAGCCGCTACCACGACCAGTTGCGGTCGGGAGCGGATTCAGATCAAGCGGTCAAGGGCGCGATGATGTCGATCGGCAAGGTGATTGCCGCCTCCGCCGCAACCGTCGGAATCACTTTTCTGGTGATCAGCTTCGCCCGGATGGGCGTCTTCAAGACGGTCGGTTCGTCGGCGGCGATCGGCATCGGCGTGGCATTCCTTGCCGCGCTAACGTTACTGCCGGCGATTCTGGTGCTGGCCGGGGCACGGGGCTGGGTCAAACCGCGTCGCGAGTTGACCGCTCGATTGTGGCGCAAGTCGGGTATTCGCATTGTGCGCAGGCCGAAGGCCCACCTGCTGGCCAGTCTGCTCGTGTTGGCCGCGCTGGCCGGCTGCGCAGCCTTCGTGCGCTACAACTACGACGATCGCAAGGCCCTGCGGCCGTCGGCTCCTAGTTCCCTCGGATATGCGGCGCTGGAGCAACACTTCCCGGTGAACCAGTCGATTCCGGAATACATCCTGGTCCAGTCGCCGAACGACCTGCGCACTCCGGAGGCGCTCGCTGACCTGGAGCAGATGGCCCAACGCGTCAGCCAAGTTCCGCACGTCGCCGCGGTCACTGGCATCACCCGCCCCACCGGAGCCGTACCGGAAGAATTCCGGGCTACCTATCAGGCCGGCGCCATCGGCGGCTTCCTAGCCGACGGGTCCGCCGAGATCAGCGGCCGATCCAGCGACCTCAACCGGCTGGCCGCCGGAGCCGAGACGCTGGCCACCAACCTGCGCGATGTGCGCGGCCAGGTCAAACGCCTGTCGGCCAGCGTCCAGGAGGTGGTCAACTCCTTCTCCTCGATGAAGAACCAGTACGGCGGCGACACCCTGGTCAAGGAGGTCGACACCGCGGCCAAACTCGTCGACCACGTCAACGCCATCAGCAATTCCATGGGCTGGAATTTCTCCGCCGGCAAGAACATGTTCGGCTGGATAGGCCCGGTGTTGGCAGCGCTGCAGGGCAACCCGATCTGCGATCTGGATACGTCCTGCAGCGCCACCCGCGGGGCGTTCGAACAGCTGCTCGGCGGCCGCAACCGGGAAGACCTCGACGCGATCAGCGATCTCGCGCAGCAAATGCAGTCGATCCCGGACCAGCAGTCCCTGAACGCTTCGATCAACCGCGTGCGCACCGCGCTTGCCAACCTCACCACCGCGATGCAATCCATGGGAATGGACAAACCCGGCGGCCTGCAGACCAACCTGAGGTCCATGCAAGACGGAGCGGACCGCGTCGCCGGCGGCAGCCGGCAAATCGCGGACGGCGTGGCCGAACTGGTCAAGCAGGTCAAACAGATGGGCGCCGAGTTGGATGCTGCCGCGACGTTCCTGCTGACGCTGAAAACCGGTGCGGCGCAACCAGCCCAGGCCGGCTTCAATATCCCGCCGCAACTGCTGCAGTTGAACGAATTCACCGAGGCCGCCAAGATATTCATGTCGCCGGACGGCCACTCGGTGCGGTACCTGGTGCAAACCGAACTGAATCCGTTCAGCACCGCGGCGATGGACCAGATCGACGCCATCGGTGATGCCGCTCGCAGCGCCCAGCCCAACACCGCATTGGCCGATGCCACGGTATCGATGACCGGCTACACCGCGAGCCTGCGGGACACCCGCGACTACTACCAGCACGACATCCGGTTCATCATCATCGCCACCCTCCTGGTTGTGCTGCTGACGTTGATCGCGCTGCTGCGTGCTGTCGTCGCACCGCTCTACCTGGTGGCCTCCGTGGTGATCTCTTATCTGTCTGCGCTGGGTATCGGTGTGCTGTTAATCCAGTTCATCGGCGGACAGCAACTGCATTGGACCGTGCCCCCGCTGGCGTTCGTGGTGCTGATCGCGGTCGGAGCCGACTACAACATGCTGCTCGTATCACGGATGCGCGACGAATCGCCGCACAGCGTCCGCTACGGGGTGATCCGCACCCTGAGTTCGACCGGCGGGGTGATCACCGCGGCGGGCGTGATCTTCGCCGCCTCGATGTGCGGCCTGTTGTTCTCCAGCATCAGTACCGTGGTTCAGGGGGGTCTCGTCATCGGTGTCGGGATCTTGCTGGACACCTTCCTGGTCCGCACCATCACGGTGCCCGCCATTGCCGCACTGGCCGGGCGGGCCAACTGGTGGCCGTCCCAGCTATCACGGCCATCACAGCGGGGGCGCAACGAGGCGTAAGGAGGGGTGACCCGTGCGAGCGATCTGTGTGAGACTACAAGGCGAGCCGAGCCGTCGGGGGTGGCAAGGATGAAGAAGCTCATAGCAGGATGTACGGCGCTGGTGACCCTGGGCGCCACCTGCTTCAGTGCCGGGACCAGCGCGGCCGACGACACGCCCGGCAGCGACACGCCCGGCGGGACGGCGAATAATTCGGGCCATCGGAACGCATATGCGCTCGGCGGCGCCCACGTGCTGGGTATCCCCTACGACGAGTACATCCGCCGCGAAGGGGCTGAATGGTTCCCGGGTCTGAAACGACAGATCGTGCACTATCCCGCCGGCCAGGTGCAGGGGCACGTGCTGGAGCGCCTCTTCCCGGGCATCGGCAAGCTCGACGAATCCTTCCCCGGTCTGGGGGCGGACGGCCCCAGCATCGGCGAGTCGGTCGACGAGGGCGAAGGCAACCTGTACGCGGCGATCCGCAACGGCGGTCCCGGCACCGCGATCGGGCTGTCGGAGGGCTCGCTGGTGCTCGACGCCGTGCAGGCCCGGCTGGCAACCGACCCAACCGCTCCCCCGCCGGACAAGCTGAACTTCGCCACATTCGGCGACCCCATTGCGCGGCACGCCTTCGGCCAGAGCTTCCTGACCGCCATGTTCCCGGTCGGATCCGTCGTTCCGGCGATGGACTACCGCGTCCCGGCTCCGGTGGAGAGCCAATACGACACCAAGATGTTCGTCTCCGCCTACGACTCGATCGCCGACTTTCCGGACCGGCCGGACAACCTGTTGGCCCTCGCCAACACCCTCATGGGCCTGGCAACCGGCCACACCGCGGTGGCCTTCACCAACCCGAGCATGGTGCCGCCGCAGAACATCAGGACAACGGTGAACTCCAGAGGCGCGACGACAACGACCTATCTCATCCCCGAAAAGCACCTCCCCCTCGTTATGCCGTTGTCGTACATCGGGATTGACGAAGATACGCTCAATAAGCTGGACGCGATACTGCTGCCCCGGGTGAACGCAGCCTATTCACGCAACGACGATCCGGCGACCGCTCCGGTCCAGGTAGACCCGATCAATGGTTTCGACCCGGCAGCCGTCACCGCACCGGCCACCCAGGCCACCTTCGGCGGCGGGGCCGACCCGGTCTCGCAGATCCTGAACGGCGCAATGTCGGTGTTGTCCGGAATGTCCACGGGCACCAAGGGCTGATCGGCCCGCTGGCCTACACCTTTTCCATGAACTAGTACGGACGTAATGTGACGCCTATGCCTCAGCCATCCATTCTGTCGATGCTGCATGGGCGTGCCAGCCTGCGACCCCACGACGTCGCGTTCACCTTCACGAACTACGAACAAGACTGGGAAGGAATCCGCGAGAGCCTCACCTGGTCACAGCTGTCCCGCCGGACATTCAACGTGGCGCGCGAGCTCAGCTCCCACGGATCCGTGGGCGACCGGGCGGTGATCCTGGCCCCGCAGTCGCTGGATTACATCGCGGCGTTTCTGGGATCCATGCAGGCCGGGCTGGTCGCGGTCCCGCTCCCGTTGCCACACCGCGGCTCAGGTCACGAGCGGGTCAGTGCGGTCTTGGCCGATACCTCGCCTGCGGTGGTCCTGACCACGTCCGCGGTCACCCAAGACGTCGCCGAGTACATTGATGCGGCCCGCCTGGACATCGTGCCGAAGATCGTCGAAATCGACTCGATGCACTTAGACGCTAACGGCGAATCAGGCTCCCGGATAACCGATTTGCCGAGTATCGCGTATTTGCAGTACAGCTCGGGATCAACCCGGCAGCCGACCGGGGTGATGATCTCGCATGGCAATCTACAAACCAATTTCGAGCAGTTGATGCGCAGCTATTTCGCCGGAACCACCGTCCCGTCAGATCTCACCATGGTGTCGTGGCTGCCCTTCTACCACGACATGGGTTTGGTACTGGGCGTCTGCGCGCCGATCCTGGGCGGCTTCCGCGGCGAGCTGACCAGCCCGGTTTCGTTCCTGGAACGACCGGCCCGATGGATCCAGGCACTGGCGCGAAGTCCGCACACCTGGTCGGCGGCCCCGAACTTCGCTTTCGATCTGGCCGCCCGCAAGACGACCGACGGCGATCTGAGCGGACTGGACCTCGGCGCGGTGCTGGGGATCATCAGCGGCGCCGAGCGTGTCGAGGCAGCCACTCTGCACAGATTCGTGGATCGATTCGCGCACTTCAATTTACGGGACGAAATGATGCGCCCGTCGTACGGTTTGGCGGAGGCGACCGTCTTCGTAGCCGCCGGCACCTGGAGCGAAGCAGCACCGGCGGTGCACTTCGATGTCGTTGACTTGGGCGCAGGCCGCGCTCAGCGGTGCGCACCGGGCAAGGGCACTGCGTTGGTCCCCTACCGTGTGCCGCCGTCACCCACGCTGCGGATCGTCGACGACAACGACATCGGCCGTGAGTGCCCGCCGGGCGTGGTCGGCGAGATCTGGGTGCATGGCGCCAATGTCTCCGACGGCTACTGGCGCAAACCGCCCGAGGAGCAGACCTGTTTCGGCGCCACACTTGCCGAACCATCACCGGGCACACCCGACGGCCCCTGGCTGCGCACCGGCGACCAGGGATTTCTCTACGAGGGTGAGCTGTTCATCGTCGGACGCATCAAGGATCTGCTGATCATCCGCGGACGCAACTACTACCCCGAGGACATTGAGACCACGGTCCAACAGATCACCGGGGGTCGAGTCGCGGCGATAGCCGTCCGAGCCGGGGATACCGAGAAGCTGGTCACCATCATCGAGATCAAGCGGCGCGATGCTGCCGGCGACGAGGCAGTGCAGCAGCTCGCCCGCATCGCCAACGAGGTCACCGCGGCAATCGCCACGGAACACGGCTTGACCGTCGGAGACCTCGTGCTGGTGGCGCCCGGCGAGATCCCCACCACGACGAGCGGCAAGATCCGGCGCGCCGCCTGTGCCGAGCAGCACCGCCGGGACGAGTTCACCCGGTTGGACGCCTAAGAGCGTCCGCCCAGCGCTGCCACCCGGCGAGCAGCTCGGGCAGGTCGACACCGAGCACCAGCGGCACGGCCACCGCCGGCTCGAGATGCCCGGGACCGCAAACCGTCAGATAGAGCTCACGCAGCTTGGCCGTCCCGAAGCGCTCGGCCACGAAACGAGCGAACTCCCACGCCCGGTCATAGGCCTGCGCCCGTCGCGGTCCGGGAGCATCCAGGTCGGCATCCGAGGGCAACGCCAGCACCGGTCCGGTCGGCCCGCTCGCCCGATCCCCGGTGGGTCGTGCAACGAAATCGGCTACCCCCTCGATGAGCCAGCGCGGCGCATCGAGCGCGGTGTCGGTGCGGGCGGCGTAGTGAAAAAGCTCATGGGTCAACACGATTCGTAGCGCTGGGGTGCTCATCGCGTCTGCGCCGGGCGCGAAGACGATCCGCTGACCACTCGCGGTCCGACGCTCCGGATCCACCCGGTCGGCGACCGCGACCGCCGCAACATCCGACCACTGCGCAACATCGGCGCTGTCATGTCCGGCAAGTTCGACGAACTGCCGATCCGAGCCGGTGGCCGTCACCTGGATGCGATGCGACCAGTCGGTCCCCCAGAACGCTTCGACCGCGTCGACGGCAGGCCCGATCTCTGCGGCCACCCGCGCCAGCAGTTCCGCGCCGGGCCGGCCACCAAGGTTCTCCAGAATGACGCTGCGATCATCGCCCACGATCAGCGGCACCGCCGCCGGCCGGCGAACGGCTGTGCCCAAAAAGGCGACACCGCTGATCAACTCGACAACCAGCAGCGCCGCCAGCAGGCGGCGGATTCCCCGGCGCTCAGTAACGGCGGGCGTTGTGGATCGGGCCGGACGAGTTCATCGGGACCACCCGGACCGGCTGACCGTAGGTGGACGAGTGGATCATCATGCCGTCGCCGACGTAGATGCCCGAGTGCGACGCGTCCGAATAGAAGGTCAGCACGTCACCGGGCTGCAGGTCGGACAGCGACACCGCCTGCCCGCCGTTGGCCTGCGCCTGGCTGGAGTGCGGCAGGTTGATGCCGGCCTGATGGAACGCCCACATCACCAGTCCGGAGCAGTCGAAGCCGCCCGGCGCGGCCCCGCCCCAGACGTAAGGCGTGCCGACCTGGGTCAACGCCGCCTGCACGGCGGTCGCGGCAGACCCGCCACCGGGCGCGGCCATCGCCATGTCCATCGGGGGCGGCGCGTCGGATCCGGGCATCGGGAATCCCGGGAAACCGGGTGCCGGCGGCATGCCCTCGGGGGCGGGCTCGCCCGGTACGGCTTCGGGCCCTGCGCCAGGCGCGGCCATCGCCGTGCGCTGCTGCGGCGTCAGTGCGTAGTACTGCGATTTCACCACCGAGATCTGCAGCTGCAGTCGGCTTTGGCGGGACTGCAGCTCGGCGCGCACCGCGGCGGCCTGCTCGGCTGCCGTCCGGGCGTCATCAGCCGATTTGGCGGAGGCCTGTTCAGCCTGATTGGCCTGCTCGCTGGCGGTACGAAAACGGTCCAGTTGCACGGCGAGGTCGCCGGAGACCACCCGCTGCACACCGAGCTTGTCGATCAGTTGTTGCGGCGACTCGGCGGTCAGGATGGCGTCCGCGCCGCCGACCCGGCCACCCATGTAGGTGGTGGCGGCGAATCGATTGACGGCCGCTCGGTAGGTGGACAGCTGATCCCGGGCCGCATCCAGGGCAGCTTGATCGGCGGTGTGCGCGTTGTCCGCGGCCTGCTGCGCGGCGAGCTTCTCATCGAGATTGAGCTGCGCGGTGTGCATGGCCTCGGTGGTCTGCTCGGCCTGCCGGGACAGTTCGCTGAGCTTCGCCAGGGCGTCGTCCGCCGGGTCTGCGTGGACGTTTCCGACCAACACGCTGCTCAAAGTCGTGACACCGGCCACCAAGCCGGCCGCGGCGCCGAGGGCAGGGCGCCTCAAAGCACGCAGACGCCACTGCATACGTTCGAGCTCCAAGATTGCATCCTTAACACTGCCCAGGGCGGTACAGGGGGTATACCGCCGCCGAAACGTAAGGTCTCGAATAGGTTACGGAATGGCAACGTCGTTGTCCATCACGAATTGCTGACAGTAACAGTCAGGATTGTGAAAGTTCTAAGGCCGCTCGTCTGGGCCCAGCCCTGGTCAGGCTACGCCCGAGCGGCGCGCCGGCCCGCGCTCGCCCCGGATCGGGACCAGCCGCAATCGGGGCGCCATCCCGGCCTCGGCGAGCACATCCAGCGCTGCCCGCTCGTCTTCGAGTAGTTCGTTGGGCACACCCAGCAACACGCTGACCACACAATCCCGGCACGCCGGTCCGCGCACCGCACAGTCATCGCAGTCGATCACCATCGGATCCGAATCCGCCCGGCGAGCGCCGCGGTCATCCGAGTGTCCCGAGATCTGTCCCATGACGATTCCTCTCGTTCAGTTGCCGGCACGCTAACTCCGGGCACCGACACCCTGGCTTTGCTGAACCGCCGGTGTCAGTGGACCGGCCTACGGTTCGGTACATGACCACCGGCTCGGACACAGGGCAGCTGAGCTTCCCCCATTTCGAAGCCGAATTCGACGCCACCCCGGCCACCCTGCGCGACACCACGTTCGTGGTGGTGGACCTCGAGACCACCGGCGGCCGGGCCTCGCCTCGCGGGGACGACGAAGCGGACGCCATCACCGAGATCGGCGCGGTCAAGGTGCGTGGTGGGGTGGTCGAGGGCGAGTTCGCCACGCTGATCAACCCGCAGCGCGGCATTCCGCCGCAGATCGTCCGGCTGACCGGGATCACCACCGCCATGGTCCATGAGGCCCCCACGATCGACGCCGTGCTGCCGTCCTTCCTCGAGTTCGCCGGATTCGACCGCGGTTCGGTGCTGGTAGCCCACAACGCCGGGTTTGACGTCGGATTCCTGACCGCCGCCGCACGACGTTGTGATCTGGCCTGGCCGCGGCCGCCGGTGCTGTGCACGGTGCGACTGGCACGCCGGGTGCTCAGCCGGGACGAGGCACCCAGTGTCCGCCTTGCCGAGTTGTCTCGGCTCTTCGCGGTGAGCACCACCCCCACCCACCGGGCACTCGACGATGCCCGCGCCACCGTCGATGTCCTGCACGCGCTGATCGCGCGGCTCGGCAACCAGCAAGTCAACACCTACGTCGACCTGCGCGCCTACCTGTCGCACACCACACCCGCCCAGCGCCGCAAGCGCAGCCTGGCCGTCGGGCTGCCGCACCGGCCCGGGGTCTACCTGTTCCGCGGCCCGTCCGACGAAGTGCTCTACATCGGCACCTCCACCAACCTGCGCCGCCGGGTCGCGCAGTACTTCAACGGCTCCGAACGCCGCAGCCGCATCGCCGAGATGGTGGCGCTGGCCACCCGGATCGATCACGTCGAATGCGCACATCCACTGGAGGCCGGGGTGCGCGAACTGCGGATGCTGGCCACCCACGCGCCGCCCTACAACCGACGATCGAAGTTTCCCCGGCGATGGTGGTGGATCACGTTGACGGCCGAGGCTTTCCCGCGCCTGACCGTCGCGCGCACTCCGCGGCACGACCGTGCCATCGGCCCGTTCCGCTCTCGGGCCGAGGCCGCCGAGACCGCCGCCCTGCTATCGCGGTACACCGGAATACGAACCTGCACAACGCGATTGAGCCGGAACAGTCGGCACTGTTGTCCGCCAGCCGAAGTCAGCCCCTGCCCAGCGACGGCGAACACCACCGCAGACGAGTACGCCGAAGCGGTCGGACGTGCGGCCGCGTTGCTCGACGGTGCCGACAACACCGCCCTGGGCATCGCCGTGCAGCAGGTGAACGCGCTGGCTGATCGCGGCCACTACGAAAGTGCCGCGCGGCTGCGCGACCGCACCGCGGCAGCCATTGATGCGCTGTGGCGCAGCCAGCGCGCCCGCGCCCTGGTGGCCCTGCCCGAGCTGGTGGCCGCGGCGCCGGATGGCACCGGTGGGTGGCAGCTGGCGGTGATCCGCCACGGCCGGCTGGCTGCGGGGGGTCCCGCCGATGCCGGTCGTCGATGCGATCACGTTGGGGGCCGAGACGGTGCTACCCGAGCCGGCGCCGTTGGCCGGCGCTCTGGTCGAGGAGACCATGCTTATCGCTCGTTGGCTGGCAGCGCCCGGAGTGCGCATCGTGCGGGTCGACGGTGCCCTCGGGTGGGTGTCCCCGCTGGCTTCGGCCGGACCGTGGACCTCGTGGGCGGCGCTGGCCCGCTCGGCGCGGCTGGCCTCAGAGCTGGGCGCCGAAGCGGACCCAGCGAGCCAACAGCTGTTCGGCCGCGCCGCTGTCGATCGCCTCGGCCGCGCGCGCCAACCCGTCCTCCCAGGCCGGCAACCACTCAGCGCTGCTGGATAGGCCCGCGTGGGCCACCATCGCGCCGGCCGCGTTGAGCACCACGGCGTCGCGCACCGCGCCCTTGGTTCCGGCCAGCACCGAGCGGGCCTCCTCGGCGTTGGCCTGCGCATCGCCGCCGAGCAGCTCGCTCACCTCGGCGCGGGCGAACCCGAAACCGGCCGGGTCGAACGTCAGCCGATCGATGGTGCCGGCCTGCACTCGCCAGATCGTGCTGGTCGTGGTGGTGGTCAGTTCGTCAAGGCCGTCGTCGCCGTGCACCACCAGCACGCTGGACCGCCGCGCCGCGAACACACCGGCCATCACCTCGGCCAACTCGCCGAACGCGCACCCGATCAGCCCGGCCCGCGGTCGCGCCGGGTTGGTCAGCGGTCCCAGCAGGTTGAACACCGTCGGGACGCCGATCTCGCGCCGCGCCACCGAGGCATTGCGATACGACGGCTGAAATTGCGGGGCGAAGCAGAATCCGATGCCGACCTCGGCGACACTGCGCGCCACCTCGTCGGGCCCCAGGTCGATGCGGACCCCCAGCGCCTCCAGGGTGTCGGCGCCCCCGGACAGCGAGCCCGCCGACCGGTTGCCGTGTTTGACCACCGGCACGCCTGCGGCGGCCACCACGATCGCTGCCATGGTGGACAGATTCACCGTGTTGGCACCGTCCCCGCCGGTGCCCACCACGTCGACGGTGTCGGTGCCGATGTTGTCGGTCGGCACCTTGCGGCCGTAGGCCAGCATGACATCGGCCAGCTCGCCCACCTCGGCGGCGGTCGGGCCCTTCATCTGCATCGCCACCCCGAACGCCGCGATCTGAGCAGACGTGGCGGCGCCGGCCATGATCTGCTCCATCGCCCAGGCCGCCTGGCCCCGCGGCAGATCGCTACCGGACGTCAGACCGCCCAGGACCTGTCGCCACTGCCCTATCTGCGCTTTCGGCTGCGTCGCACTACCTGGCTCGACCACGCGCCGATCGTCGCATGCGGCCGCCGGGACACCAAAGCCAACCGGAAACAGGGCCGCAAACAAGTGGAGGACAGAGCGCTAACGAGCGCGTAACGACCCAGACAAGACCAGTTCCAACGAATTGCCAGCCCCGGGTGGAGATCTACAACTACATAGCGTCATACTTGCGGGGTGACGAGCGCTGTGGGGTCCTCGGGTACTGCCATTACTTCTCGTGTGCATTCGCTGAACCGGCCCAACATGGTCAGCGTCGGCACCATCGTGTGGCTGTCCAGTGAGTTGATGTTCTTTGCCGGTTTGTTCGCGATGTACTTCACGGCACGCGCGCAGTCCGGTGGTGCCTGGCCGCCGCCGCCGACGGAGCTGAATCTGTGGCTGGCGGTCCCGGTGACGCTGGTGCTGATCGCGTCATCGTTCACCTGCCAGATGGGCGTGTTCGCCGCCGAGCGCGGCGACGTGTTCGGGCTGCGCCGGTGGTACTTCCTGACCTTCCTGATGGGACTGTTCTTCGTCTGCGGTCAGGGCTACGAGTACTCCCACCTGGTCGCGCACGGCACCACCATCCCGTCGAGCGCCTACGGCACCGTGTTCTATCTGACCACCGGGTTCCACGGCCTGCACGTCATCGGTGGGTTGGTCGCCTTCATCTTCCTGATGCTGCGCACCACGATGAGCAAGTTCACCCCGGCTCAGGCCACCGCCTCGATCGTCGTGTCCTACTACTGGCACTTCGTCGACATCGTGTGGATCGCACTGTTCGCCACGATCTACTTCATCCGATGAGCAACCGCCCGATGAACAGGAGTGTCCGGTTGAAGACACTGAAGAAGTGGGCCCGACCTGGCAACAACGACACCGTCGCCCGCCGGCGCCTGCGCCGTCGGGTCTCCGGCGGACTGCTGCTGCTGGTCGCCCTGGCCCTGGCCGGTGGGATGGCCGCGCTGCTGACCCCGACCCCACAGGTCGCGGTGGCCGACGAATCGGCGTCGGCCCTGCTGCGGACCGGTAAGCAGCTCTTCGACACCTCATGTGTCAGCTGCCACGGCGCCAACCTGCAGGGTGAGGTGGGCCGCGGGCCGAGCTTGATCGGCGTCGGCGAGGCCGCCGTCTACTTCCAGGTCTCTAGTGGCCGGATGCCCGCGGTCCGCGGTGAGGCGCAGGCCCCCCGCTCCTTCCCGATCTTCGACGACAAGCAGACCGACGCCCTGGGCGCCTACGTGCAGGCCAATGGCGGCGGCCCCACCGTGGTGCGCAACGCCGACGGCAGCATCGCGCAGGCGTCGCTGCGCGGTGACGACCTGGGCCGCGGCGGCGACCTCTTCCGCCTCAACTGCGCGTCCTGCCACAACTTCACCGGCCGGGGCGGCGCGCTGTCCTCGGGTAAGTACGCTCCCGACCTGGAGCCGGCCAGCGAGCAGCAGATCCTTACCGCCATGCTGACCGGCCCGCAGAACATGCCGCGCTTCTCCGACCGGCAGATCTCCATGGAGGAGAAGAAGGACATCATCGCCTACGTGAAATCCGTTACCGAGGAACGTTCTCCGGGCGGTTACGGGCTCGGCGGGTTCGGCCCGGCGCCCGAGGGCATGGTGATTTGGATTATCGGCATGGTCGCAGCCATCGCCGCGGCAATGTGGATCGGGGCACGTTCATGAGCAGCAACGACAAGACCGGACTTCCTGACGACGCGGCACTGGCGACGATGTCCAACGACGAGCTACTGGCTCTCGGCGGCAGCATCGACGGTGTCAACACCGTCTTCAAGGAGCCGCGCTGGCCGGTCGAGGGCACGCGGGCCGAGAAGCGCGCCGAGCGCCGCGTGGCGGCCTGGTTCCTGGCCGGTGGCGGCTTCGGGCTGGCCCTGCTGCTGGTCTTCCTGTTCTGGCCGTGGGAGTACGCGCCGTCGGAGTCCCCGGACGGCTTGGCCTACTCGCTGGCAACTCCGCTGTACGGCTTGACCTTCGGGCTCTCGGTGCTGTGCATCGCGATCGGCGCGGTGCTGTTCGTCAAGAAGTTCATCCCCGAAGAGATCACCATCCAGGACCGGCACGACGGCAGCTCCCCCGAGATCGACCGTAAGACCGTGGCGGCCCAGCTGACCGACGCGTTCGAGGGCTCGACGATCGGGCGACGCAAGCTGCTGGGCGCCTCGCTGGGTGTCGGGTTCGGCGCGTTCGGTCTGGGCACCCTGGTGGCCGGCGCCGGCGGCCTGATCAAGAACCCGTGGAAGCCGGTCGTCGACACCGCCGAAGGCAAGAAGGCCGCGCTGTGGACTTCGGGGTGGACCCCGCGCTACCCCGGCGAGACGATCTACCTGGCCCGCGCGACCGGTCAGAGCACCAACTCTCCGTTCGTCAAGATGCGGCCCGAGGACCTGGACGCCGGCGGCATGGAGACGGTGTTCCCGTGGCGGGAGTCCGACGGCGACGGGACCACCGAGGAATCGAACGAGAAGCTCACCGCGATCATGATGGGCGTCCGTAACCCGGTGATGCTGATCCGTATCCGGCCCGACGACATGCCCAAGGTGGTCAAGCGCCAAGGCCAGGAGAGCTTCAACTACGGCGACTTCTTCGCCTACACCAAGATCTGCTCGCACCTGGGCTGTCCGTCTTCGCTGTTCGAGCAGCAGACCTACCGGATCCTGTGCCCGTGCCACCAGTCGCAGTTCGACGCGCTGCACTTCGCCAAGCCGGTCTTCGGCCCGGCGGCTCGCGCGCTGGCACAGTTGCCGATCACCATTGACGCCAATGGGCATCTGGTCGCCAACGGCGACTTCATCGAACCTGTCGGACCGGCCTTCTGGGAGCGCACCTCATGAGCCCTGCAATCGGCGATCTGCTCGCACGCCAAGCAGACGACATCGACACCCGCTACCACCCGGCGGCCGCGCTGCGCCGCCAGTTCAACAAGGTCTTCCCGACGCACTGGTCGTTCCTGCTCGGTGAGATCGCGTTGTACAGCTTCATCATCTTGCTGCTGTCCGGTGTCTACCTGACGCTGTTCTTCGACCCGTCGATGGCCGAGGTCATCTACCACGGCGTCTACCAGCCGCTCAACGGCGTGCAGATGTCGCGGGCTTACGAGTCCGCCCTGGACATCTCCTTCGAGGTCCGCGGCGGCCTGTTCGTCCGCCAGCTGCACCACTGGGCCGCGCTGATGTTCGCGGCGTCGATCATGGTGCACCTGGCGCGCATCTTCTTCACCGGCGCGTTCCGCCGGCCGCGTGAGGCGAACTGGGTGATCGGGTCGCTGCTGCTGATCCTGGCGATGTTCGAGGGCTACTTCGGCTACTCACTGCCCGACGATCTGCTGTCCGGTATCGGTCTACGCGCCGCGCTGTCCTCGATCACGCTGGGCATGCCGGTGATCGGCACCTGGCTGCACTGGGCGCTGTTCGGCGGCGACTTCCCGGGCACCATCTTGATCCCCCGGCTCTACGCCCTGCACATCCTGCTGATCCCGGGCATCATTTTGGCCTTGATCGGCGTACACATGGCACTGGTGTGGTTCCAGAAGCACACCCAGTTCCCCGGCCCGGGCCGCACCGAGACCAACGTCGTGGGCGTGCGGGTGCTGCCGGTCTTCGCGATCAAGTCGGGCGCGTTCTTCGCGATGATCACCGGCATCCTCGGTCTGATGGGTGGTCTGCTGCAGATCAACGCGATCTGGAACCTGGGCCCCTACCGGCCATCTCAGGTGTCGGCGGGTAGCCAACCGGACTTCTACATGATGTGGACTGAAGGCCTTGCCCGGTTGTGGCCGGCGTGGGAGTTCTACCCCTTCGGTCACACCATTCCCGGTCCGGTCGGCGTTGCGCTGATCATGGGTGCGGTCTTCATCCTGCTGATGGTCTACCCGTTCCTGGAGAAGAAGTTCACCGGCGACTACGCCCACCACAACCTGCTGCAGCGTCCCCGGGACGCACCGGTCCGTACCGCGATCGGAGCCATGGCGATCAGCTTCTACATGGTGCTGACCCTGGCTGCGATGAACGACATCATTGCGTGGAAGTTCCACATCTCGCTGAACGCGACAACGTGGATCGGCCGCATCGGGATGGTGGTGCTGCCGCCGCTGATCTTCTTCGCCACCTACCGGTGGTGCATCGGGCTGCAGCGCAGTGACCGTGACGTGCTGGAGCACGGTATCGAGACCGGCATCATCAAGCGGCTGCCGCACGGTGCCTACATCGAACTGCACCAGCCGCTGGGCCCGGTCGACGACCACGGCCACCCGATTCCGCTGGAATACGCCGGCGCGGCGCTGCCGAAGAAGATGAACAAGCTGGGTTCCGCCGGTACTCCCGGCCGGGGCAGCTTCTTGACGGCCGACCCGGTCGACGAGGACGCCGCGCTCAACGAGGCGGCACACGCCAGCGAACGGCGTGCGCTGACCGCGCTGGCCGAGCACCAAGGCGGTAACACCAACGGTCACCATTAGGCCCACTGGGTCCGAACAATCGGGCAGCCTGCGCAATCTCCTGCGCGGGCTGCCCGTTTTGGTTGGTGCGGCACCGGAATTCGACCCGGCGCAGGCACCGGCCGATCCTGTCGCACTGTTCATCCAATGGTTGCTGCACGCTGTCGACAGCGGTGTGGTGGAACCCCATGCGATGACGTTGTCGACGGTCGAAGCCGCCGGCACGGGCGGCGCGCGGCCGTCTGCGCGGGTGCTGATACTCAAGGACATCGACGCCGCCGGCTGGCATTTCGGAGTCAGTTCGGCCAGTCGCAAGGGCGCCGAACTGGCCCGCAATCCGGCTGTCTCACTGACGTTTTACTGGCCCACATTGGGTCGTCAGGTCAGGGTCGACGGCACGGCCCTCCCCGATCCGCCACCGGTGACCGCCGACGATTTCCTGGCCCGCTCCGACGGCGCCCGAGCGATGGTGCTCACCGGCCGGCAGAGCGAGCCCTATACCGATCCGGCCGAGCTCACCGAGGCGCTTGCCAAGGCGCGGCTGGAACTTGAGCGCTCCCCCGCCCTAGTGCCCGTCGAGTGGGTGTCGTATGCGGTACGGGCCGACGCCGTCGAATTCTGGCAGGCCGACCCCACCCGCCGGCACCGCAGGCTGCGTTATGAGCGAGACGGGACGAGCTGGTCAACGACGCTGCTCTGGCCGTAGCCGGTCAGGTGGCTCAGCCGAAACGCGACGGCAGTTCCAGCACGTCACCCAGGCGACGCAGGTACAGCCACGGAATCACCGGCATGGCCGCAGCGCCGACCCCGGCCAGCCCGTAGCAGACCCACGAGCCGGTGTCCTTGCCGACGGCCATCAGATAGGTGGCCAACGCGACCAAGGTCAACGCACCACCCAACGCGGCGGCCAGCACCGTGATACCCCGCAGCAGCACCCGGTCCACCTGAGCCTGGTTGGGCAGCACCTGGCGGGTACCGGTCGCCCGCCGGCCCGGAGCGTCGAAGCCGGGCTGCTGAAGCGGGGCGTTCTGGGCGTTCGGGCGCGGCGGCTTGGCCGGCGTCTGGGACGGGAAGCCGGGGGCCCGCGGCGGGCCGGGCTGGCGTGCCCGCAACAGCACCGGAATGGCCGCGAGAATGACCAACGCCGAGGCGCCGATCACGATGTAGAGCAGGCCGCTATGAGAACTCCTGGTCGGCTCGTGAAAGCCCCGCCCGAGATCCACCAGTGCCACCGTGGCCGCCACACTCATACCGAGCAGCGTCAACCAGATCGCGGCACACGCGCCCAGCAGGATGCGGTCGGTCATCTCCGGGGACTGCCCCGGTCGAATGAATCGATCTACCATGTTCCCGCCGGTCATCCGCAGCTCGTCGCCGGTGCGTCATTGCTGTTGGAGAACAACACCCTACCGTCACTGCTGGTAATCGAGCAGTTGAGTTTGCTCAACCGCAGCATGCTGGTCGCCTCCACCGAACCGATCTCCGACTGGGAGATCGGGGTCAGGGTCAGCGACCACGGGATGTAGGCGTTGCGCTGGGTACGACGTTGCCCGGAGGCATCCACGTAGGTGATCGTGATCTGGTCGAACGGCGCCTTGGTGCCCGTCACCGAGTAGGTCACCTGCAGCGGTTTCGCCTGCGTGGTCGTGGTGGTCTCCTGCGTCGTGGTCGATGGCACGGGTGCCGCTGCTGGGCGGGGGGGGCGGCGGCACCGTGGTGCTGGTGCTGGTCCGGGTGATCTCGTCCTGTACCGGCGGCACCGAGACCGTGCTGCTCGTGGTGGCGGGCGTCGCCAGCTCGTGGGTCTCGGTGCGGGCGAACAGCAATGCCACCGACACCACCAGGGAGACCGCGGCGATGATCACGGTGACACCGACCACCCACGGCCACCGGGGCGTCTTGGCGCCTGGCTCCGGTTCCTCGGGCACGTCGTAGTTGTCGTAGTCGTAGAGCCGCGGGTCCACCGGAACGTAGGGGCCGCTCAGAAACTGCTCGGATTCGGGCGCCGAGTAGGCCTGCGAGTACGCGGTATTGTCTGCCGGCACGGATGCCGGGGTGGCAGCCACATCGTCCAGCGGCTGAATCTCCCCGCCCGCACCTGCGTCGGGAGCCATGTCAGAAGCCGGCTGACCTTTGCCGGAGCCCTCGTCTCCAGAGCCCGTCTCTGGGGGATTCGGCCCGCTCATTCCCGCCTATCCTGTTCAAACCGCCGCGCCGCGACCTGACCGGTTGCGGTCGACATCAACCACCGTTGGTCATTGTGCCTCGGCAACCCTACCCAAGCGGGTCGACACGGCGGCCGCGGCGCAGATGTGGTCAGTGTTTCTCGGGGCCGATGTAGTACTCGAAGACCAGTCCGGCCACGCTCGACAACACGAACACCACTCCGGCGGCGATCAGCCACGGGAGCCACAGTGCGATCCCGACGGCCGCCACCGAGCCAGACAACGCGATCAGAATCGGCCACCAGCTGTGCGGGCTGAAGAAGCCCAACTCGCCGGCGCCGTCACTGACTTCGGCCGCCTCGTAGTCCTCGGGCCGGGTGTCCAGCCGGCGCGCCACGAACCGGAAGAAGGTGGCCACGATCATGGCCATCATGCCGGTCAGGAACAGCGCGGTAGTGCCGGCCCATTCCACACCGCCGGTGGCGAACTTCCCGGTCAGCACCGCGTAGATCACCCCGACCACCAGGAAGAAGGTGGCGACGAACTCGAACAGCCTGGATTCGATGCGCATGCGGTTGTCCCTACTTGTTGCTGGCTTGCGGGGCTAGCAGGCCACGGCGGCTGTCGAACGGGAACGTGGTGGTCGCCAACGGGTCCTGTTTGATCGCCTCCAGCGCCTCGGCGTTGGTCTTTCCGGCGATGCGCTGATCCAGATAGGCCTTGAAGTCATTGGGCGAGACCACCCGGACTTCGAAGTTCATCATCGCGTGGTAGGTGCCGCACATCTCGGCGCAGTGGCCGACGAACGCGCCCTCCTTGGTGATCTCGGCGACCTGGAAGGTGTTCACCTGGTTGTTGCGCTCGGGCCAGGCGATGACGTCGCGCTTGAACAGGAACTCGGGCACCCAGAAGGAGTGGATGACGTCGGCCGAGTTGAGCACGAACTCGATGCGCTTACCGCTCGGCAGCACCAGCACCGGGATCTCGCCGGTGGTGCCGACCGTCTCGATCTTGTCGAAGTTCAGGTAGGTGCGGTCCTCGGTGTTCAGACCCTGGACCGGTCCGACCCGCTCTTCGCCGTGCGCGTCCACGCCCTCGGGCTTGGAGGTCATGGCGTCCTTGCGGGGCTGGTCCACGCCGTCGTAGCTGAGCGTGTGGTCGTGGAAGTCGACCTTCTGGTAACCGAACTTCCAGTTCCACTGGAAGGCGGTGACGTCGACGACCACCTCGGGGTTCGGCTCGTGGTGCAGCATCTTCTCCTGCACGACAACGGTGAAGTAGAAGATCACCGCGACGGCCAGGAACGGCACGACGGTCAGGCCGAGTTCCAGCGGCATGTTGTAGCCGAACTGGCGCGGCAGTTCGGTGTCGGTCGCCTTCTTGCGGTGGAAGATCATCGACCAGAAGATCATTCCCCAGACGAGCCCACCGATCACCACCGAAGCGATGACCATGCCGATCCACAGCTGGTAGTTGGCCTGCGCCTCTGGCGTGATGCCCTTGGGCCAGCCGAAGCCGACCACATCGGTCCAGTCGACGCTGCAACCGCTGAGCGTCACCGCCAGCAGTCCGAGCACGCTGACCGCGGTCAGCGGTCGAAGCAGACGGCGATGTGCAACGCCCTGCCCGCGACGTGTCACGTTGGTGCCTCCTCGAGTCACAGAACGGGCCGACTGACCCGGCGGAGCAGTCGAATACTACGCAGCGTAGACCACCCGGATCACCGAGGTTTGATGTACCTGCCGGTTTGTCGCCGCACTGTGTTGACCGCCTCATCCGACTCCCCCGGTCCGCACCGGCCCTGCGCAGGCAGGGGCCGATACCGGTGCGGCATACTGGGACCCGATGTGTGGACTGCTGGCCTTCGTATGTGCCCCGGCCGGCACGACACCCGGCCCTGATGTGGCCGAAGTCGCCGGCGCGGTGTCGCGCGCGACCCACCTGATGCGCCACCGCGGTCCGGACGAGCCAGGCGGCATCTGGGCCGGCGACCGCGTGGTGTTCGGGTTCAACCGGCTGTCGTTCATCGACATCGCCCATTCGCACCAGCCCATGCGGTGGGGTCCGCCAGAGGCCCCGGAGCGCTACGAACTGGTGTTCAACGGTGAGATCTACAACTACCTGGAACTGCGCGAAGAGCTGGCCGCCGAGCACGGCGCAGTGTTTGCCACCGACGGTGACGGCGAGGCGATCGTCGCGGCCTACCACTACTGGGGCGCCGAGGTCCTGACCAGGCTGCGGGGCATGTTCGCCTTCGCAGTGTGGGACACCGTGGCCGGCGAGCTGTTCTGCGCCCGCGACCCGTTCGGAATCAAGCCGCTGTTCATGGCGTCCGGTCCGGGCGGCACGGTGGTGGGCAGCGAGAAGAAATGCCTGCTGGACCTGGCCGAGCAGGTGGGGTTCGACACCGAAATCGACACTCGCGCCGTCCAGCACTACACGGTGCTGCAGTACGTGCCGGAACCGGAGACGCTGCACCTGGGCATTCGCCGGCTGGAATCGGGCTGTTACGCCCGGATTCGGCCCGGCGGTACGCCGGAGACCACCCGCTACTTCCGGCCGCGGTTCGACGCCACCCCGATCACCCGCGACACCGAACAGGCGCGCTACGACGAGATCACCGCGGTACTCGAGGATTCGGTCGCCAAGCACATGCGGGCCGACGTCACCGTGGGCGCGTTCCTGTCCGGAGGAATCGACTCCACCGCGATCGCGGCGCTGGCGATGCGCCACAACCCGAAGCTGATCACCTTCACCACTGGGTTCGAGCGCGAAGGCTTCTCCGAGGTCGACGTCGCCGCTGCGTCCGCCGAGGCGATCGGCGCCCGGCACGTGGTCAAGGTGGTCAGCCCGGCCGAGTTCGTCGCCGCGCTGCCGGAGATCGTCTGGTACCTCGACGACCCGGTCGCCGACCCGGCACTGGTCCCGCTGTACTTCATCGCCGCCGAAGCCCGTAAGCACGTCAAGGTGGTGCTCTCCGGCGAGGGCGCCGACGAGTTGTTCGGCGGCTACACGATCTATCGAGAGCCGCTGTCGCTGCGTCCGTTCGACTACCTGCCGGCACCGGTGCGCCGATCGCTGGGCAAGGCGTCGCGGCCGTTGCCCGAGGGAATGCGCGGCAAGAGCCTGCTGCACCGCGGGTCGCTCACGCTGCAGGAGCGCTACTACGGCAACGCACGCAGCTTCTCCGACGAACAACTGCGTGCGGTGCTGCCCGGCTTCTCCCCCGACTGGACCCACACCGACGTCACCGCCCCGGTGTATGCCGAATCCGCCGGCTGGGATCCGGTGGCCCGGATGCAGCACATCGATCTGTTCACCTGGCTGCGCGGCGACATCCTGGTCAAGGCCGACAAGATGACGATGGCCAATTCGCTGGAGCTGCGGGTGCCGTTCTTGGACCCCGAGGTGTTCGCGGTGGCGTCGCGCCTTCCGGTGTCGGCCAAGATCACCCGCACCACCACCAAGTACGCGCTGCGCCGCGCACTGGAGCCGATCATTCCCGCGCATGTGCTGCACCGCCCCAAGCTCGGCTTCCCGGTGCCGTTGCGGCACTGGCTGCGCGCCGGTGAGCTGTTGGAGTGGGCGTACGCGATGGTGGACGCCACCGGTGCCGATCACCTGATCGATGTCGCCGCGGTGCGCACGATGCTCGACGAGCACCGCGTCGGCACCGCCGATCACAGCCGTCGACTGTGGACGGTGCTGATCTTCATGCTGTGGCACGCGATCTTCGTCGAGCACAGCGTGGTACCGGTCATCAGGGAGCCGGACTACCCCGTGCGGCTTTGAGCCCCTGGGCTTTCACCCCCGCGAGCAGACGCAGAATCGCATCCGGCAAACCGCTGCGAGGCGATTCTGCGTCTGCTCGGCAGGTTACTTGAGCGCGGCGTCGATCTCGGCGGCGGCGGCATCGCCGTAGGCATCGGCCAATCGGCTCACCGCCGCGGCACGGTCCCACACCCATTCCTGGGTTCCGGTGGATTCCAGCACCAGCACCGCCACCAGCGAACCGAGCTGCGCGGAGCGCTCCAGGCTCAACCCGGCGCTGCGTCCGGTGAGGAAGCCGGCGCGGAAGGCGTCGCCGACCCCGGTCGGGTCGGTCTGGGACTTCTCCGGAACCACGCCGACGTGGACGCGGGAGCCGTCCGGGGAGACGATGTCGACGCCGTCGCCGCCCAGGGTGGTCACCCGCAGCCCGACCTGCTTCATGACGTCGGCCTCGGTCCAGCCGGTCTTGGACAGCAGCAGGTCCCACTCGTAGTCATTGGTGAACAGGTAGGCGGCACCGTCGATGAGCTTGCGGATCTCATCCCCGGTCAGCCGGGCCAGCTGCTGCGACGGGTCGGCGGCGAACGCCAGCCCCAGCTTGCGGCACTCCTCGGTGTGCAAGAACATCGCCTCGGGGTCGTTGGCCCCGACGATCACCAGCTCCGGCTTCCCGGTGGCCTCGACCAGCTTGGCCAGCGAGATGTTGCGGGCCTCCGACATCGCGCCCGGGTAGAACGACGCGATCTGGGCCATGTCCTGGTCAGTGGTGCAGACAAAGCGGGCCGTGTGCGCGGTCGTCGAGGTCAGCACGTGGTCGCAGTTGACACCGTTGGACACCAGCCACTGCCGGTAGTCGGCGAAGTCAGCGCCGGCGGCGCCGACCAGGGCCGCATCACCACCGAGCACACCGATGGCGAAGGCGATGTTGCCCGCTACGCCACCGCGGTGCACCACCAGGTCATCGACCAGGAAGCTCAGCGAAACTTTCTGCAGGTGATCGGCCAGCAGCTGTTCGGAGAACCGACCCGGAAAGCGCATCAGATGGTCGGTCGCGATCGAACCGGTCACCGCAATCGTCACTGAACAATCCCCCTCGTAGTGTCACCATGGGCCTGGATGTGGGTACCCACGGTAGCGGTCCGGTACTGCCGGTCCGCCGCCGGGCAGCACAAAACGCCCGGCTTGCAGGTGATATCAGGTGCTCAGTTGAACGAGTCGCCGCACGAGCACGAGCCGCCGGCGTTGGGGTTCTCGATGGTGAAGCCCTGCTTGTCGATCTGGTCGGCGTAGCCGATCTCGGCACCCTGCAGGTACGGCGCGCTCATCCGGTCGACGGTCAGCGTGACGCCGTTGAACTCCGTGACCACGTCACCGTCGAGGCTGCGGTCGTCGAAGAACAGGTTGTAGCGCAGGCCGGCGCAGCCCCCCGGCTGGACCGAGATCCGCAGGGTCAGGTCGTCACGACCCTCCTGTTCCAGCAGCGCTTTCACCTTGGCCGCGGCCTCATCGGTCAAGACGACGTTGCCCTGAGACTCGGTGGTCGACTGATCCTGAACAGTCATTGCGTCTCCCTATTGCGGTTGATCATGGGGGCGGGCCCGGCCTCGACTCAAGGCGTTCGAGCCCACCTCAACAACGATACCCTGCGCCAACGTGTTCCCTATCGACGCGACGAGCCCGGCGGTCAGCGAGGCTCGACGCAGGAGAGGCGAAGCTGGACCGCCGAATCACCCGGGCGAACGCGCCGCGCGGCCGCCGATCTGCGCCGCGGTGACGGCGGTCAGCCCGATCAGCTGGTTGGCGGCATCGATCAGCGCCAGCCCTACCGAGCCGGCGTAGTCGGCGATTGCCCGGGCGGCCACCACCCCGGCCGACTGCAATGCGGGCTCGTCCAGGCTGATCTGTCCGGCCAGCACCAGCAGCGGGATCGCCCGCGCCCGGGCCGCAGCCGCCAGCGAACCGACCACTTTTCCGTGCAGCGACTGCTGATCGAAGTGGCCCTCGCCGGTGACCAGGACGTCGGCGTCGGCGAGCGCGGCGTCCAGACCGGTGTGGCGGGCCACGATCTCCGCCCCGGATTCGACGGTGCCGCCCAGGGCCAGCACGGCTGCTCCGATTCCCCCGGCCGCCCCGGCGCCCGACGCGGCGCTGGCCGCCCATCCGGCGGCGGCGTCCAGTTCGGTTGCCCAGGCGGCCAGCCGGCTCTCGAGTACCGCGACCGTGGCCGCGTCGGCGCCCTTCTGCGGCCCGAACACGCGGGCCGAGCCCCACGGGCCCAGTAGCGGGTATTCCACGTCGCAGGCGGCGACCAATTCGACCCCGGCGAGCCGCCGGCGTCCGGCGGCCAGGCCGCCCAGTTCATCGACCATGCCGCGGCCGCCGTCGGTGCAGGCGCTGCCGCCGAGTCCCAGCACGATTCGCTGCGCCCCGGCCGCCAGCGCCGCGGCGACGAGCTGGCCCACGCCGGTGCTGTGGGCGGCCAGCGCGGTCCGCGGCGATGGGGGTCCGCCGAGCAGTCCCAAGCCACATGCCTGGGCGCATTCCAGGTAAGCCGTGTTGGCTGCGGCGTCCCAAACCCACTCGGCGTCGACCGGGTCGTCGAGCGGTCCGCTGACCCGGGACTGCTGCACCGCGCCCAGCGCGGTGGCCAGCACCGCGACGAAGCCCGGGCCGCCGTCAGATTGCGGTGCGATGGCCAGCCGGTCGTGGGGCCGGCTGCGATGCCAGCCCGTCGAGATGGCGGCGGCGGCCTGTACTGCGGTCAGGCTCTCGCCGAAACAGTCCGGCGCGATCAGGACCCGAAGCGCCCGTGCGCCGGAACCGGCGGAGCCGCCGGCACCCGGGTGATCAGCCATCTCTGCAGGGTATCGAGCCGCGCGGACGGCGACGCAGGCCGGGCGGGGCGGGCAAGTAATCTGGCGGGCGTGAAGTTGCCGGGGCGCCGAAAAGGCGAGACTCAGTCCGCTGAGTCCGTGGTCTCCGCCGTCTCTGTCGACGGCGCCGAGTCCGAGGACTCCGCGCGTGGCGGCGTCACCGCTCCCAAAGGCCGGCCCACCCCCAAGCGCGGCGACGGCAAGCGCCGCGGCCCGGTGGCGCCGGCTCCGATGACCTCCGCGGAAGCCCGGGCCCGGCGCAAGTCGCTGGCCGGCCCGAAGCTGAGCAAGGAGGAACGCCGGATCGCCAAGGCGGAGCGCCGTGAGCGAATGGCCGACCGCCGGGCACGGATGCTGTCCGGCGACGAGGCGGCCTTGTTGGAACGCGACCGCGGCCCGGTGCGCCGGTACGTTCGCGACATCGTCGACGCCCGATACAACCTGCTGGGCCTGTTCATGCCGGTCGCGCTGGGGCTGATGTTCATCATGATGGCGGTCCCGCAGATTCAGTTCTACATTTCGCCGGCGATGATGCTGCTGATGGTCTTGATGGCCGTCGACGGGGTGCTGGTGGCCCGCAAGGCCGGCCGGATGGTTGACGCCAAGTTCCCGGACAGTGTCGAAAGCCGTTGGAAGCTGGGACTTTACGCCGCCAGCCGCGCATCCACCCTGCGCCGCATGCGGGCACCGCGCCCGCAGGTGCGGCGCGGCGAACGTCTCGACTGAGCCCGAATCGGGGCCGACTACCTTGGATTTCGTGGATTTCCCACCGGTCAGCCCACCCGATTCCGCGGTGGCAGCGGCCGCCCGGGCCAGGCAAGATTCGCTGACCAAACCGGCGGGTTCCCTGGGCCGCCTGGAGGCCCTTTCGGTGTGGGCGGCGGCCTGCCAGGGGCACTGTCCGCCGAGACAGTTCGAACGTGTTCGCATTGTGGTGTTCGCCGGCGATCACGGCGTAACCCGGGGGCGGGTGTCCGCCTACCCCGCGGAGGTGACGGCGCAGATGGTCGCCAACATCGACCGCGGCGGGGCGGCCATTAACGCGCTGGCCACCATCGGCGGGGCCGGGGTGCGGGTGGTGGACATGGCCGTCAATGACGATGCGACCCACTCCCCCGGGACGTCGAGAGAGTCCAGCGTCTACAAGGTGNGGCCGACACCGCCGATGGATTGGGGTGCGCCCGGCCCGCTCCGCAGGCGCTGCAGGTGATGCGCGAGGGATCGACCGGCCCGTTCGGTGTCGTCGCGGTGGTGCTGGTGATCGGCCTGCAGGCAACGACCTTCCCCATGCTGGGCGCCGGGCAGATCGTGCTCGCGGTCTGCGCGGGCCGGGTGGCCGCGGTGTTGGCCTGCCGGCGCTCGGTGCCGGCCGCGGCCGGAAGCATGCTGGGCGCCACGGTGGCCGGCAGTCAGCCACTGCCGGTCGCGGCCGCCTGGGTGGTGGCAGTGCTGGTCGCGGCGATACCCGCCGGCTCGGCGCCGTGGCAGGGTCCGGTTGCCGTCGCCCTGGCCCTGGGTTGTACCGCCTTGCTGGTAAAACGCTGTGTGCGGCGCCTCGGTGGTATCACCGGCGATGTTCTGGGAGCCGTTATCGAGTGGACGACAACACTGGTCGCGGTGACGCTCGCCGCGCTCTGACCACCGAGACCACTCAGGCAACTGACATATTTCTCCGAGCTGATACACATTTCTACCCCCTAATTTCTTACCTTCAGGGTAGTTTTGTAAAAATTTGGTCGGCATTAACATCTCGTCCACGGGGAGGCGCGTCGATGGTTCGCCATCAGAACTACAGCAAGCGCAGTCGGGAGTCACGAAAAGCGATGACAGATGACACCGCCGATGACGACGAAGGTGACGTTGACTACCCCGACTGTTGCGACCGCATAGCCCTGGAGTGGTCGCCGGTGGTCGACGACGTCAGCCTGCCGCCGGATCCGGTGGGCTGAGCTGCGACTCAGTCGAGCCGGGCCATCCATCCGTGGGTGTCGGCGAAGGTACCGCGCTGGATGCCGGTCAGAGTGTCGCGCAGCGCCATGGTGACCTCACCGGGCTGGCCGTCGGCGATGGTGAACTCGCCGTCCGCGGATTTGACCAGCGATACCGGGGTGATGACAGCGGCCGTCCCGCAGGCGAAGACCTCGGTGATCTCGCCCGAAGCGGCCTTCTTCTGCCATTCACTGACATCGATCTTGCGTTCTTCGACACTAAACCCAGCATCAGTTGCCAACTGCAGCAACGAATCCCGCGTGATACCGGGCAACAGTGAGCCAGAAAGCTCCGGGGTGACCAGACGTGCCGAGCCACCGGTGCCGAACACGAAGAACAGGTTCATCCCGCCCATCTCTTCGACGTAGCGCCGCTCGGCCGCATCCAGCCACACCACCTGGTCGCAGCCGTTGTCGGCAGCCTGCGCCTGGGCGACCAGCGACGCAGCGTAGTTGCCGCCGAACTTGGCGGCGCCGGTACCGCCGGGGCAGGCCCGCACGTACTCCGTCGACAGCCACACGCTCACCGGCTTGATTCCACCCTTGAAGTACGCCCCGGCCGGTGAGCCCATCACCAGGCAGCGGTACTCGTTGGCCGGGCGCACCCCCAGTCCCGGCTCGGTGGCGAAGACGAACGGGCGCAGGTACAGCGATTCCTCACCGCCGGGCGCCGGGACCCAGGCGCCGTCCACGGCGATCAACTGCCGCAACGACTCGATGAACAGATCATCAGGCAGCTCCGGGATGGCCAGCCGCCGCGACGAGGCCCGCATCCGGGCAGCATTTGCCTCGGGCCGGAACGAGACGATCGATCCGTCCGTCCACCGGTAGGCCTTGAGCCCTTCGAACACTTCCTGCGCGTAGTGCAGGACGATGGCCGAGGGGTCCAGTTCGATGGGCCCGTAAGGGATGACCCGCGCATTGTGCCAACCCGCATCCACGGTGTAGTCGATCGACACCATGTGGTCGGTGTGGTACTTACCGAAACCCGGGTCCGCCAAAATGGATTCGCGCACCTCGTCGGGCGTCGGGTTTGCGGTAACCGACACATGGAACTCGAGGAGGCTGCGCGTCATGCAGCGATTGTATAACCGGTGCGCTAGCGGGTTTTTGCCGTGACGAACGGCGGCGTCACCACCTCGCATTCGACGGCGCGGCCGCGCACGTCGACATCCAGCCGTCCACCATCTTCTATGCCCGCATCGGTGTCGATCAATGCCAGCGCAATGCCGGCCTTCAGCGTCGGGGAGAACGTGCCCGACGTGGTGACCCCGACCCGGCGGTCACCGTCGAGCACGGCCAGGTCGGCACGCAACACTCCCCGACCCGTGGCGCGCAGGCCGCGCAGCAGTCGCGCGGGGCCGGCGGCCTTCTCCGCCAGCAGCGCGTCGCGGCCGAAGAACGATTCCTTTTTCCAGCCGATCGCCCAGCCGCAGCGGGCCTGTAGCGGCGAGATGGTCGGCGACAGTTCGTGACCGTGCAGCGCGTAGCCCATCTCGGTGCGCAGGGTGTCGCGGGCGCCCAGGCCGGCCGGCTCACCGCCGATCCGCCGCACGGCCTCCACCAATGCGTCGAACACCACCCCCGCGGACTCCCACGCCGGCAGCAGCTCGTAGCCGTGTTCACCGGTGTAGCCGGACCGGCACACCCGTACCGGTACGCCGGCGAACCCAGCATCGGCGAACGCCATGTAGTCCATCTCGGTCGGCAGCCCGAGGCCGGCCAGCACCTCTGCCGATCGTGGCCCCTGCACCGCCAGCACCGCGCGCGAGCGGTGTTCGTCGGTGATCGTCACCCCGGCCGGCGCCACCTCCTGCAGCACGGCCACCACGGCCGCGGTGTTGGCGGCGTTGGGCACCAGAAAGATCTCGTCGTCGGAGACGTAGTAGGCAATCAGGTCATCGATCACGCCACCGGATTCGTTGCAGCACAACGTGTACTGGGCCTGCCCCGGCGCGATCCTGGCCATGTCGTTGGTCAGCGTCGCGTTGACGAAGGCCGCGGCACCCGGTCCGCGAACGGTCGCCTTACCCAGGTGGCTGACGTCGAACAGACCCACGGTGTCGCGGGTGGCAGTGTGCTCGGCGACGGTGCCGGCATAGGACACCGGCATCAGCCACCCGCCGAACTCGGCGAAGCTGGCGCCCAAGGCGCGATGGCGGTCTTCCAGGGGTCCGTGTTGCAGTTCGCTCACGTCGAGCCACCCTAATCGGCACACTTGTGTGAATGGTGGATTGGGATGCGCTCGAAGCTGCCGGTATCGCCGACGCCAGGAGCCGTGCGGGCCTGGTCGAGTACCTCGACGGCCTGGGTTTTAGCGCCGAAGAGATGGCCGATGCCGAGCGCCGGGGCCGGTTGTTCGGCCTGGCCGGTGACGCGGTGGGGCGTTCGGGTGCGCCCACCTACACGTTCCGCACCGCCGCCGAGGCGTTGGGCATCGGGCTCGACGCCGTCCAGCAGGCCTGGCGGATGCTCGGGCTCGGTGTCCCCAGCCCCGACGCGCCCGCGCTGAGCCAGGCCGACGTGGACGGGTTGGCCACCTGGGTCCAGATGCGATCGCAGCTCGGAGAGCCCGTCGACGGTTTCCTGCGGGTGCTGGGTGCGACGATGGCGCGGTTGGCCGAGGCCGAGTCGTCGATGATCCGGCTTACCCAACCGGACATGTGGCTGGGACACACCGGAGACGAACTGACCACCGCCCGGGCCTGGCGAGCGGTCGCGGCGTACATCCCGCGTATCGGCGCCATGATCGACGCCGTCCACCGCCAGCACCAGGTCAGCCACCGGACCTTCCTCGAAGGGCTGGCCGGCGGGCCGTCGGCCAGCATCGTGTGCGGCGTCGGGTTCGCCGACCTGACCGGTTTCACCGCCCTGACCCGGGTGCTCACCGCTGCGGAGCTGTCTACGCTGCTCAGCGAGTTCGGCGGCACCGTCGCCGACGTGGTGCACGCCGACGGCGGCCGGGTGGTCAAGTTCATCGGCGACGCCGTGATGTGGGTGAGCTCGACACCGAAGCTGCTCGTCAAGGCGGCGGTCGACCTCGTCAATCATCCGAAAGCCCGCGAAGCCGGCCTGCAGGTGCGCGCCGGCCTCGGTCACGGCGAAGTGGTGACGCTGGTCGGTGACTATTTCGGCACCCCGGTGAACCTGGCGGCGCGCCTGGTGGATGCCGCCGCCCCCCGCCAGGTGCTGGCCTCGGCGAGCGTGGTCGCAGCACTGCCCGACTGGCCCGCTACCGGGCAGGAACCGTTGATGCTCAAGGGCTTCGACGAGGCGGTTCCGGCATACGAACTGCAGCTGGACCCAGATCGTTAGGGTGAGTGCTTGTGAGCACCGGCGGGGTGGTGGGGGTGGGACTGGGTTCCTCGGGCCCGCCGCGTCTGGTGCGGTTGGTCCACCGTGGATCACGCCTGCTCGATGACCCGGACGGTGCCAAGAAGGTGGCGCTGGTCGGCAAGGGCATCACCTTCGACACCGGTGGCATCTCGATCAAGCCGGCCGCCTCGATGCACCACATGACCTCCGACATGGGTGGGGCGGCCGCGGTGATCGCGACGGTGGTGCTGGCCGCCCGTCGGGGGCTGCCGATCGACGTGACCGCGACCGTGCCGATGGCCGAGAACATGCCGTCGTCCACCGCGCAGCGCCCGGGCGATGTGCTCACCCAGTACGGCGGCACCACCGTCGAGGTGCTCAACACCGACGCCGAGGGCCGGTTGATCCTGGCCGACGCGATCGTGCGAGCCTGCGAGGACAACCCGGACTATCTGATCGAGACCTCGACGCTGACCGGTGCGCAGACGGTGGCGCTGGGCGCGCGCATCCCCGGGGTGATGGGTTCGGACGAGTTCCGCGACCGGGTGGCGTCGATCTCGCAGGCCGTCGGCGAGAACGGCTGGCCGATGCCGCTGCCCGACGAGCTCAAAGAGGACCTGAAGTCGACGGTGGCCGACCTGGCCAACGTCAGTGGTCAGCGTTTCGCCGGGATGCTGGTCGCCGGGGTGTACCTGCGTGAGTTCGTGGCCGACGGAGTCGACTGGGTCCACATCGACGTCGCGGGACCGGCCTATAACTCCGGCGGCGCCTGGGGCTACACCGGCAAGGGTGGCACCGGGGTGCCGACCCGCACCATGTTCGCGGTGCTGGAGGACATCGCCGCGAACGGATAAGCCCCCCGCCGTCAGGCTTGGATTTCCGCGGCTTCCACGCTCTCGGGCGTCGGCGCGGAACGAGGCGGCCTTTCCACGCCTTGTTGAAAGGACAGCGCCGTACTCAGCACCAACATCAGCACGGCGAACACGGCAACCCAGAACCAGGATTCCGTCGCGTCCAGATGGGACGCGACATCGGTTTTCGGCAGCGCCGCCATCGAGCGAACGATCGCCGCGATGATCACGACGGTGCTCAAGTACGGGAACGCGGCCCGCATGCGCCCGGCCATGGGCCCGATCGGCGATTCGCTACGCCGTCGCGCTCGTCCGAGGAACCAGCCGATCGCACACGCGACGGTAATGACGACCGTGATGGGCACGGACAGTCGGTTGGCGTCGTCCCACAGCGGCTGCAACGGCCGATGCGTCTGCGGGTCGCCGAGCGAGACCGCAAGGTCCGCCAGCGTCGCCTCCACGAAGAACACCGCAATCGGCGGGACCAGGACCGCCACGATGAACACGCAATGTTTGATCAGTGTCCCGGCGCTGCCCGACACGAATTGCACGATGGCGTACAGCAGAATGTAGAGCGAGGCCACAAATGATATGCCGCCCAACAGTTCTGCGGATGCGGCCCGGCCGCTACTGACCGCACATCCCTGCTCGCCGGCGAGCAGACTGTATTGCACCGCCGTCAGGAACAGCCCCAGAAATGCGTTCATCAGCGCGACCCCGGTCAGGGTCTCGTGCTCGACTTCGCGCGGGTCCGGCGAATGACCGTCGCTGCGACGCCGATACGCACGATCGAGCACCAGATTGATGACGACGAACGCGAAACCGGCCAGCAAACCGGCTAGTTGGGCATAGTTGCGGGCCACGATGGATACGTCGAAGCCGGTCCACAGCTCACAGGCTGCGGCGATCTGCTCAGCGGGCACCCGCGAGATAGTAGTGACGCTGCAGCGGCCGCGGTAGCGCTTTGGCGGACTGCGCAGTCCGCCATACCCGACGGCCTCGCGAGCCGTTCGACCGCCACCTCGATGTGTGCCGGCGAGACCGCAATGACAGGATGGTTTTCGACAGTCCACCTGGGCACCGCCCTCGCCCCACCACTGACGTGGTATCCAGGAAACGACGTGCAGCGACCGATCGAGCGAGGAGTCAACAACGATGGCCTTCTCAGTCCAGATGCCCGCCCTCGGTGAGAGCGTCACCGAGGGAACGGTGACCCGCTGGCTCAAGCAGGAAGGCGACACCGTCGAGGTCGACGAGCCGCTCCTGGAGGTCTCCACCGACAAGGTCGACACCGAGATCCCGTCGCCGGTGGCCGGTGTGCTGACCAAGATCATCGCCGGCGAGGACACCACGGTCGAGGTCGGCGGTGAGCTGGCCTTGATCGGCGAGGCAGGTGACAGCGCCGGGGCCCCGTCGTCGATCGGCGTGCGTTCGATCTCCTACCTGCCGCTGACCTACGACCACCGTTTGATCGACGGTGCCGACGCGGGGCGGTTCGTGACCACGATCAAGAACCGGCTGGAAGAAGGTGCGTTCGAGGCAGACCTGGGCCTCTAACGGACGCCGGGGGATTTTCCGAAGAGCTGCAAGAGGATTCAGCTGTGAGCAATCCCATCGTCGCAATCGCCGGCTCGTCCGGGCTGATCGGCTCGGCTCTGGTCTCGGCGTTGCGCGCCGACGATCACCAGGTGCTGCGGATTGTGCGGCGGACGCCGGCCAACGCCGGCGAGCTGCAATGGGATCCCGAGGCCGGTGACATCGACGTCGGCGCACTGGCCGGGGTCGACGCAGTGGTCAACCTGTGCGGCGTCAGCCTCGGCGACCGCCGCTGGTCGGGAGCGTTCAAGCAGAGCCTGCGCGACAGCCGGATCACCCCGACCGAGGTGTTGTCGGCCGCGGTCGCCCAGGCCGGCGTGCCGGTGCTGGTCAATGCCAGCGGGGTGGGCTATTACGGTGACACCGGCAACCGCACGGTCGACGAGTCCGCTTCGGCAGGAGCAGGTTTCCTGGCTCAACTCGCCGAGGACTGGGAGGCGGCAACCGCATCCGCCCAAGCCTCGGGCGCCCGTGTGGTGCTGGCCCGCACCGGTATCGTGCTGTCGCGGTCCGGCGGCGCCGTTGGCCGGTTGCGTCCGCTGTTCTCCCTGGGACTCGGCGCCCGGATCGGCAACGGCCGCCAGTACATGTCGTGGATCAGCCTGGAGGACGAGGTGCGAGCACTGCTGTTCGCGATCTCCCATGACACGTTGTCCGGCCCGGTGAATCTGACCGGGCCGGCACCGGTGACCAACGCCGAGTTCACCGCCGCACTGGGACGCGCCGTCAACCGCCCGACCCCGATGCTGCTTCCCGCTTTCGCGTTCCGTGCCGGGCTCGGCGAGTTCGCCGACAGCCTCCTCACCGGCCAACGAGCCATTCCCGCCGTGTTGGAGCAGGCCGGCTTCCGGTTTCAACACCACACCGTCGGCGAGGCCCTGGCCTACGCCACCTCCCGGCCGACCCCGCTGTAGCCACACCGCGCCGAGTAGCCTGCGAACATGGTGTCCATCCGCTCCAGCACCACTCCGATCGAGGTGCGCCAGCTGGGCACCGTCGACTATGGCGACGCCTGGCAACTGCAACGCGAGCTGGCCGAGGCCAGGGCGGCCGGCGGCCCGGACACTCTGCTGATGTTGGAGCATCCCCCGGTCTATACCGCCGGACGTCGCACCGAGCCGCAGGAGCGTCCGATGGACGGCACCCCGGTGGTCGACACCGACCGAGGCGGCAAGATCACCTGGCACGGTCCCGGCCAACTGGTGGGCTATCCGGTGATCGGCCTCGCCGAACCCTTGGACGTCGTGAATTACGTTCGACGCCTTGAAGAATCCCTTATCGAGGTGTGTAACACGTTGGGCCTCAATACGGTTCGGATAGATGGCAGATCCGGGGTATGGCTGCCGCCGGGCGGCGGCCGGCCCGCCCGCAAGGTCGCCGCGATCGGCGTCCGCGTGGCCCGCGCTACCACATTGCATGGGTTCGCGCTCAATTGTGATTGTGATCTCAGTGCGTTCGGCTCGATTGTGCCGTGCGGGATCACCGACGCGGGAGTGACATCACTGTCGGCGGAGCTGGGCTTTGCGACCGGCGTCGAGGATGTCCGGCAGGCCGTGGCCAATGCAGTCGTCGATGCTCTCGACGGGGTGCTGCCGGTGCGCGAGCATTCCGGCCCGCGCGTAACATCGACCAGGTGAGCGCCGCCCCGGAAGGCCGTAGGTTAAGCCGTGCCGAAGCACGCAACGCCGAAACTCCGATCGAACGCAAACCCCCGTGGATCAAGACCCGCGCCCGGATGGGGCCCAGCTACACCCAGCTCAAGGTTTTGGTGAAGCAGGAAAAGCTCCACACGGTGTGCGAGGAGGCCGGCTGCCCCAACATCTACGAGTGTTGGGAAGACCGGGAGGCCACCTTCCTGATCGGCGGCGAGGTCTGTACCCGCAACTGTTCGTTCTGTCTCATCAAGTCGGGCAAGCCCCCCGAGCTGGACCGCGACGAGCCGCGCCGCGTCGCCGAGAGCGTGCAAACCATGGGCCTGCGGTATTCGACGGTCACCGGTGTCGCCCGCGACGATCTGCCCGATCAGGGATCCTGGCTCTACGCCGAGACGGTGCGTGCCATCAAGGCCCTCAACCCATCCACGGGTGTCGAACTGTTGATCCCCGACTTCGGCGGACGGCCCGACCTCTTGGGCGAAGTGTTCGAATCTCGCCCGGAAGTGCTGGCGCACAACGTCGAAACCGTGCCGCGCATCTTCAAGTTGATCCGGCCCGGATTCAGCTACCAGCGCAGCCTTGACGTGCTGACCCAGGCCCGTGATGCCGGGTTGGTGGCCAAGAGCAACCTCATCCTGGGTATGGGCGAGACGCCCGAAGAGATCCGGGCGGCACTGTCGGACTTGTATGACGCCGGCGCCGAACTGGTCACCATCACCCAGTATCTGCGCCCCACCGAGCGGCACCACCCGATCGACCGATGGGTCAAGCCCGAGGAGTTCGTCGAGCACGCCCGCTATGCCGAGGAGCTGGGCTTCGCCGGAGTGATGTCCGGGCCGCTGGTGCGCTCCTCGTATCGGGCCGGGCGGCTCTACCAGCAGGCGCTGGAGAACCGGGCGCGCCGCGAACAGGCCCCCGCCGCCGCCCACGGCTGACTGACGCCCCGGCTGGCGGTAAGCCCCGCTGGGTATCCTTGGTAGCTATGCCCAGATCGCGCACCACCACCGAGAACAAGGCTGCTCGGGCGGAAGCGAAAGCCGCCCGCAAGGCCGCCAGCAGGCAGCGCCGCACGCAGCTGTGGCAGGCCTTCCAGCTGCAGCGCAAGGAAGACAAGCGGCTGGTGCCGTACATGGTCGGCGCCTTCGTGCTGGTCGCTGGGGTGACGACGGCCCTGGCACTCAATGGCGGCACGTTCGCCAAGGTGACGACGATTCCGCTCGGCCTGGTGCTCGGTGCCCTGGTGGCGTTCGTGATCTTCGGCCGGCGAGCTCAACGGTCGGTCTACCTCAAGGCCGAGGGGCAGGCCGGGGCTGCGGCGTGGGCGCTGGACAACCTGCGCGGCAAGTGGCGGGTGACCCCGGGGGTGTCCGCCACCGGCCAGCTCGACGCCGTGCATCGGGTGATCGGGCGTCCGGGCATCATCTTCGTCGCCGAAGGTTCGCCCGCCCGGCTCAAGCCACTGCTGGCTCAGGAGAAGAAGCGCACGGCCCGGCTCGTCGGTGACGTACCGATCTATGACGTGGTGGTGGGCGCCGGCGACGGTGAGGTTCCGCTGGCCAAGCTGGAGCGTTACCTGACCAAACTGCCGGCCAACATCACCACGAAGCAGATGGATTCGCTGGAGTCGAAACTGGCCGCGCTCGGTTCGCGGACCGGAACCGCAGCCATGCCCAAGGGCCCGTTGCCCGGCGGCGCGAAGGTGCGTGGCGTTCAACGCGCGGTGCGCCGGCGCTAGCTGCAAACAGCCCGTTGACCTGCGCTGAGGGCGGGGGCTACTCGCACTTTTGCGCCGTACACGCAGACTCAATGCGGCGGCTCAAGGTTCAGCGACTGCGCACCACGGCGGTCGCAGTGGCCCGGTCCTGCAGGCCACGGCCGTCGGCGTCGGCGAACAAGGCCGGGACCACCAGCGCGATCAACAATCCGCGGATCGCGGCGCGACCGACGCCCACGCCCAGGCCGGGGCCGTCGACGGGGACCACCCGCAGCCCGCAGGCGTACTGGCCCGGCGTGAATCCGAACAGCCGCACCGCGGCCACCCCGAGGACCAGCCAGATCCCCAGCACCACGGTCGCCAGGTATTCCGGGGTCACCAGGCCCGCGGCCACGCCCAAGCCGGCCAGTCCATAGCCCACCATCCAGTCGAGGGCCAGGGCCACCATGCGGCGGCCCATCGGAGCCAGGGAACCAGGTCCGCTGGACGGCAAACCCAGACCCTGTCCCGGGGCGTTGTCGGGGTGACTGGGTCCGGCAGATTCCGGCCCGGACAGCCACGAGGAGAACGTGCGGCTCATGGCCCCTACGATAGGCGGGCGGCGAATCCGACCCGGCGTCGCCGGGTGCAGCCGCGGTTGCGTAACGTCAGCACCGGCCACCTCAGCGTCCGACCGGGGCTACCAGCGGAGGAGAACACTTCTGTGACCGACAAGACGGCCGACGACATTCTCAAGCTCGTCGCCGATGAGAACGTGGAGTACGTCGACATCCAGTTCTGCGACTTGCCCGGTCAGATGCAACATCTGTCGATCCCCGCGTCCACGCTGGATGCGAGCGTGTTCGAAGACGGGCTGGCCTTCGACGGATCCTCGATCCGCGGCTTCCAGTCCATCCACGAGTCGGACATGATGCTGCTCCCCGACTTCTCCACGGCCCAGATCGATCCGTTCCGGGCCGCCAAGACGTTGAACCTCAACTTCTTCGTCCACGACCCCTTCACCCGCGAGCCCTATTCGCGCGACCCGCGCAACATCGCACGCAAGGCCGAGAACTACCTCACCAGCACCGGCATTGCCGACACCGCCTACTTCGGCGCCGAAGCCGAGTTCTACATCTTCGACTCGGTGCGCTTCGACTCGCAGATGAACGGCACCTTCTACGAGGTCGACTCGGACTCGGGTTGGTGGAACACCGGTTCGCCGACCGAGGCCGGCGGACGGGCCAACCGCGGATACAAGACCCGCCCCAAGGGCGGCTACTTCCCCGTCGCCCCCAACGACCAGTACGTCGACCTGCGCGACACCATGACCACCAACCTGGCCAACGCCGGCTTCACCTTGGAGCGCGGCCACCACGAATGCGGCTCCGGTGGGCAGGCGGAGATCAACTACAAGTTCAACACCCTGCTGCATGCCGCCGACGACGTCATGTTGTTCAAATACATCATCAAGAACACCGCCTGGGCCAACGGCAAGACCGTCACGTTCATGCCCAAGCCACTATTCGGCGACAACGGCTCAGGCATGCATGTCCACCTGTCTCTGTGGAAGGCCGGCCAGCCACTGTTCTACGACGAGGCCGGCTACGCCGGACTGTCTGACACCGCACGCCACTGCATCGGCGGCATCCTGCACCACGCGCCGTCGCTGCTGGCGTTCACCAACCCCACCATCAACTCCTTCAAGCGCCTGGTGCCGCACTACGAGGCCCCGATCAACCTGGTCTACAGCCAGCGCAACCGTTCGGCCTGTGTACGGATCCCGATCACCGGCACCAACCCCAAGGCCAAGCGGCTGGAGTTCCGTTGCCCGGACTCCTCCAGCAACCCCTATCTGGCATTTGCGGCGATGTTGATGGCCGGCATCGACGGCATCAAGAACAAGATCGAGCCGGCCGCTCCGGTGGACAAGGACCTCTACGAGCTGCCGCCGGATGAGGCCGCCGACATCCCGCAGGCCCCGACCACGCTGGCCGAAGTGATGGACAACCTCGAGGCCGATCACGAATACCTCACCGAGGGCGGCGTATTCACCCCGGACCTGATCGAGAACTGGATCCGTTACAAGCGTGACAACGAGATCACCCCGATCAGCGTCCGGCCGCACCCGTACGAATTCGCGCTGTACTACGACTGCTGAGTCGGGCTGACCGGCTTGATCGGCTACAACCCGATCCGTCACGCCCCGATGCGTCCGAGGTACTCATCGAGAGCGCGGCGCATGACCTCGCTGGGTGTGGTGTGTTCGGCGGAGGTATAGGCGTCCAACCGCCTGCTCAACTCAGCGGGCAGTCGTACGGTGCGTGCCGGGCTGGAACCCCGGCGTCCCTTGGCAAAGTAAGCACAAACCTTCGGTTCGCCGCGCGGGGTCCATACGTCCCGATTCGTCAAACGTATCCAGACCGCGACCCCATAGGGTCGATCAAGGGCCCGCACGTCAACCACGATGCTGAACGCCTTCGCGGTTCGTACTGGACCGGCGGCCCGCACCGACCACCCCGAAGAACTCCTCCGAACCGACCCCGACCCACCCGACGACGAAGTCGCCTGACGGCGAATTACCCACGTGATTCTGTGTGTTTGCCGGGAGTCGAAGAAACGGCACTAGCCATCCCCGACACAACCGGGGAAACCTGGACGCTGAATTCGAGACCTTCCGAAACATGTTTGTGGACAGGCTATTTGATTCTCCGATGGGCCACAACGCCGGGTCACGCGCTCGTTCACCACAGTCGCACCGAATGCGCCGCAGACGTTTGCCGACGGGGCTCCACATACCAAAATCAGCGCGCCGGTAACGAGCGTTACCACAACCTCAAAATATGTGATTGAACTTAGAAAATATTCGATGTAACTTATCGCCGGATCAGTATTTCTCCAGCTAAAGGGTCTGCTTTTCACGAAAGGGACGCCCATGACCGATCGCAGGTTGCTTCCCCTGGCCGTTGCACCGCTGCTGATTGGCGCAATCTTCCCACCCGCAAGCATCGCGGCCCAGGGCTCGAAGTCGGTCTCCGCGCAGGTGGTCCTGCTCGACTCCGAGGGCTGGGGCATGGGTGGCAGCGGTACTCCGATTCCCTCCCAAGCGCTCATCGACGCCATCAGCGCGCGCTACATCATGCCGGCCTCACCGATCTTCCCCGGCCAGCCGATATTCCCGGTCGACTCGGTGCACCCCCTGTTCACCCCGGAGGGCCTGTACCCGATGACCGGCGTCAAGTCGCTGGTCCTCGACCAGTCTGTGGCCCAGGGCGTACAGATTCTGGACGCCACCATCAAGGACCGGCTCGCCTTGGGCCACGATCTCGTCGTGGTGGGCGGCTCGCAGAGTTCCACTATCGCCTCGCTGGAGATGCGCAATCTGCTTGCGCTGCCGGCTGATCAGATCCCGACAGCCGACCAGCTGTCATTCGTCCTGCTGGTCGACCCCAGCAACCCCAACGGGGGTCTGCTGTCCCGCTTCGGTGACCCGAGCCTGCCACCGTTGAGCTTCCCGAGCATGGGCGTCACGTTCAGCGGTGCCACCCCCTCGGACACCCCGTGGCACACCGCCATCTACAACATGGAATACGACGGCTTCTCGGACTTCCCGCGCTATCCGCTCAACTTCCTGGCCGATCTCAACGCCGTGTTGGGCATCGCCTTCGTGCACGGCAGTATCACCGGCCTTTCCGACGAGCAGATCGCCCAATCCGTTCTGCTACCGGTGTCCGACGGTTACGCCGGCAACACCGACTACTTCATGATTCCCACCGAGAACCTGCCGTTGCTGGAGTTGCTGCGAGCCGTTCCCATCCTGGGCGATCCGCTGGCAGATCTGATGCAGCCGGCGCTGCGGGTGCTGATCAACCTGGGTTACGGCAATATCGAACACGGTTGGGACCAGGGACCCGCGGACCTGTCCACCCCGTTCGGGTTGTTCCCGAATGTGGGTCTGGGCGACGTCTTCACGGCGCTGGGCAACGGGGTTCAGCAGGGCTGGCAGGACTTCATCCACGATCTGGGCTCGCTGCCGAGCCTGCCCGACGCCCTGGCCAACAGCGCGGCGGTTCTGGGCGACTTCACCGATGGGGTGAACGCGTTCTCCGCCGACCTATCGACCCTCTACTCGACCCTGCTGCCGATCACCGACCTGGTCAACGCCCTGTTCACCACCCTGCCGGCCTATGACGTCAGTCTGTTCGCGCAGGAGCTGGCCTCCGGTGACCTGCTCAACGCCGCCCTGATGCCGATCGCCGCCGACATGGGGCTGGCCACCGCGGGCATCGGGATCGGTGTGCTGAGCGTGCTGTCGGCCTTGATGTCGTTGTAGCGGGCGCGCCGCGGCCGTCACTCGAGCCCGTCGCGGGCCCAGGACGGCGTGATGAAGACCCCGTCGGCCTCCACGGTGACCCCGTTGGCGTCCGAGATATGGCCGCGGGCGTAGGTTTTCACGCCTTCCTTGCGGTAGATCGAGGCTTCGGCGTGCAACGGCCCCAGCGGTGTTCCGCGCAGATACTTCACCGTGATCGTGCCGGTGTAGAGCGGCTTGGTCAGGCCATCGCTGGCCGCCTCACCGAGCACATGGTCGAGGACCAGCGCGCTGACCCCGCCGTGGACCAGCGACGGGGGGCCCTCGTAGGCGGCGCCCAGGTGAAAGTCGCTCCAGCAGTGGCCGTTCTCCCCGTGCTGGATCACCAGCGGCGGGGCGATCGGGTTGCGCAGCCCCACCACGGCGTTGCCCCACGCCAGCGGCCGACCGTCGACGACGTAGCGCAGTCCCGGTGACTCGCTGAGGGTTCCGCCACGAAGCCGCTCGGTCAGCTCCTGTACCTGGGCGGTCACCTCGCGGGCCGTGGCGTCGTCGGCCTGGGTGCGGATGGTGGCGTCGATCAGGTCGCGGACCGCCTGGGCGAGCGGTCCGTAGCGCTCCACCAGCTGCCCGCTCTCGTCGGCGCTGATCGTCGGCACGTTCGAGCGAGCCCTGAAATCCACCACAGAGGTCCTCCTTCAGTCTCCGAACACGTTGCGCGCGACGACCTTCGCGCGCCGTGTCACCCGGAGGTAGTTGTCCAGGAACTCACCGCCGTCGCCGCCGGGCCAGCCGGCGGCCACCGCGACCGCGTTCAGCGCGCGGCCCGGCCCGGGCAGTTGGTCCGTGGGTTTGCCACGAACCAGCACCAGCGCGTTGCGAGCACGGGTGGCGATCAGCCAGGCCTGCCGGAGCCGGTCCACTTCGTCTTCTTCGAGTAGCCCAGCAGCGGCGATGGCGTCCAGGGTTTCCAGCGTAGAGGTGTTGTGCAGCGCCGGTACACGGTGGGCGTGGCGCAGCTGCAGCAGCTGCACGGTCCACTCGACGTCGGCTAGTCCGCCCCGGCCCAGTTTGGTGTGCGTATTGGGGTCCGCCCCGCGCGGCAGTCGCTCGGCATCGACGCGCGCCTTGATCCGGCGAATCTCACGCACCGCGTCGGCGGAAACCCCGCCGGGCGGATAGCGGGTGGCGTCGACCATCCGCAGGAACCGGCTGCCCAGACCCGTATCGCCGGCGACGCAGTGCGCCCGCAGCAGTGCCTGGATCTCCCATGGCTGGGCCCACTGGTCGTAGTAGGCCGCGTAGGACGCCAGTGTGCGCACCGGCGGGCCGTTGCGGCCCTCGGGACGCAGGTTGATGTCGACCTGCAGCGGCGGATCGACGCTGGCGGTGCCCAACAGCGCCCGGACCGCCCACGCCGGTCGCCTTCTCGTTGACCTCGCACACGAACATGACGTCGGCGTCCGAGCCGTAGCCGAGTTCGCCGCCGCCGAGTCGGCCCATGCCGATCACCGCGATCCGCGCCGGCGCTTCGCGGGGCTCTGTGTCGGGCGAGCCGGGCAGATTGACCCGGACGATCGCGTCCAGGGCGGCCTGTAAGACGGCCGCCCACACCGCGGTCAGTGCCCGGCAGACATCGATGACGTCAAGCATGCCCAGCAGGTCCGCCGAGGCGATGCGGGCCAACTCGTGGCGACGCAGGCTGCGGGCTGAAGCGATCGCGCGCACCGGGTCGGGATGGCGGCCCGCCGACGCGATCAGCGCCCGCGACACCGCGTCCGAATCGGTGTTGAGCAGCTTGGGTCCGGTCGGTCCGTCGCCATAGGCCTGGATGACATCGGGTGAGCGCATCAGCAGTTCCGGGATGTAGGCCGAGGTGCCCAGCACTCGCATCAGCCGTTTGGCCACCGCGCTGCTGTCGCGCAGGGTGCTCAGATACCAGCGCTGCTGGGCCATCGCCTCGCTCAGCCGCCGGTAGGCCAGCAGCCCCGCGTCGGGGTTGGGGGTGTCCGACAGCCAGTACAGCAGCTTGGGCAGCAGCACTGCCTGCACCCGGCCTCGGCGACCGCTCTGGTTGATCAGCGCGCCTAGGTGGGTCAGAGCGTTGTGCGGCGCTTCGTAACCGAGTGCTGCCAGTTGCCGTTCCGCGGCTCCGGGGGTCAGTCCCCCGACCAGCTCCAGTCCCGCCGGGCCGACCGCCTCCAGCAGCGGCTGGTAGAAGAGCTTGGCGTGCAGCCGCGACACCCGCCGGTTCTGGGCTTTGAGCTCTTCGCGAAGTACGCCCAGGGCGTCGTGCCGGCCGTCCGGGCGGACATGGGCGGCGCGGGCCAGCCAGCGCAGTGCCTCGTCGTCGTCTGGCGGCGGGAGCAGATGGGTGCGTTTGAGCCGTTGCAGCTGCAGCCGGTGTTCCAGTAGTCGCAGGAACTCGTAAGACGCGGTCAGGTCGGCCGAATCCTCCCGGCCGATGTAGCCGCCGGCACCCAAGGCCGCCAGTGCATCGACCGTGGATGCCACATGCAATGACTCGTCACTGCGGCCGTGCACCAGCTGCAGCAGCTGCACCGCGAACTCCACGTCACGCAGTCCTCCAGAGCCCAGCTTGATTTCGCGAGACCGATACTCCGCGGGCACCTGTTGGGCCACCCGGCGGCGCATCGCCTGTACGTCGACGACGAAATCCTCACGCTCGCATGCGGTCCAGACCATCGGCAGCAGCGCGTCGATGTAGGCCCGGCCCAATTCGGCGTCACCGACCGCCGCGCGCGCCTTGAGCAGCGCCTGAAACTCCCACGTCTTGGCCCACCGCTGGTAGTAGGCGATGTGCGATTCCAGGGTGCGCACCAGCGCGCCGTGCCGGCCCTCGGGCCGCAACCCGGCGTCTACCTCGAAGAACGCCTCGCCGGCCACCCGCATCAGCTCACCGGCCACCCGGGTGCTGACCGCATCGGCCTCCTCGGCGACGAAGATGACGTCGACGTCGCTGACGTAATTCAGTTCCCGCGCACCGCATTTGCCCATCGCGATCACGGCAATCCGGGGCGGGGTCACATCGCTGCCGGCGACGCATATTTCGGCCACCCGCAGCGCGGCCGCCAGCGCGGCATCGGCCAGGTCGGCCAGATGGGGTAGGGCCGGCAGGTTCTCGACGGTGGGCGCCAGGTCCATCGATGCCAGCACCAGCATCCGGTCGCGGTACAGCGACCGCAGCCGATCGATGTAGGTGCCGTCGGCGGTGGCGGCAACGCAGTCGGTGAACATCGCGCGCAGCTCGGCCGCGGACGGCAGCGTGATCGTGTAGTCGTCGGAATCGGCCGGACTGGCCAACAGCTTCCAGGAGTCCGGGTGGGTGATCAGGTGATCGCCCAGCGTCAGTGAGGATCCCAGTACCGCGAACAGTCGTCCGCGCAGTCCGCGGTCGGCCATGAGTGCTGCGCTCAGTTCGGCCCAGTCGATACCCGGAGTTTCGGACAGCCGGACCAGGGTGCGCAGTGCGACGTCGGCGTCGGGAGCGCGTGACAGCGCCCAGAGCACGTCGACGTGCGGTTGGGTGTACGCGCTGTACCAGCCCAGTGCGGTCAGGTCTGCTGCGGCATACCGGTCGACCAGGCCGAGGCGCCCGACGCTGGGCAGCTTGCGGCGCTGCGCTCCGGGATAGGCCACGACCGTCGGAGGCTTTACAGCGATAGGTAGTTCTGCAGCTCGTAGGGGGTCACGTGGCTGCGGTAGTTCGCCCACTCCTGGCGCTTGTTACGCAGGAAGAAATCGAAGACCTGCTCCCCCAACGCTTCCGCGACCAGCTCGGAGTTCTCCATCTCGCTCAGCGCGCGCTCCAGGGTGCCGGGCAGTTCGCGGTAGCCCATCGCCCGGCGCTCCTCGGGAGTCAGCGCCCAGACGTTGTCCTCGGCCTCCGGGCCGAGCTCGTAACCCTGCTCCACCCCGCGCAGCCCGGCGGCCAACAGCACCGCGAACGCCAGGTAGGGGTTGCATGCCGAGTCCGGGCTGCGGACCTCGATGCGCCGCGACGACGTCTTGTGCGGGCTGTACATCGGCACCCGCACCAACGCCGAGCGGTTGGAGGCGCCCCAGGACGCCGCGGTGGGTGCTTCCCCGCCGTGGATCAGCCGCTTGTAGGAGTTGACCCATTGGTTGGTGACGGCGCTGATCTCGTTGGCGTGCTCGAGGATCCCGGCGATGAACGACTTGGCGGTGGCGGACAGCTGCAGCGGGTCGTCCGGGCTGTGGAAGGCGTTGACCTCACCCTCGAACAGGCTCATGTGGGTGTGCATGGCCGAACCGGCGTGCTCGCGGAACGGCTTGGGCATGAACGACGCCCGGACGCCTTCCTTGAGCGCGATCTCTTTGATCAGGTAGCGGAACGTCATCACGTTGTCGGCCATCGACAGCGCGTCGGCGTAGCGCAGGTCGATCTCCTGCTGGCCCGGTGCGTTCTCGTGGTGGCTGTACTCCACCGAGATGCCCATCGATTCCAGCGCGTCGATCGCGTGCCGGCGGAAGTTGGCGGCCGAACCGTGGATCGACTGGTCGAAGTAGCCCGCGTCATCGGCCGGAACCGGGGTGCTCCCGTCGTACGGTCCGGGCTCCAGCAGGAAGAACTCGATCTCGGGGTGCACGTAGCAGGCGAAACCCAGTTCCCCGGCCTTGGCCAGCTGGCGGCGCAACACGTGGCGCGACGACGCCCAGGCCGGCGACCCGTCCGGCATGGTGATGTCGCAGAACATCCGCGCCGAGTACTGCCGGCCGGAATCCGACGTCCACGGCAGCAGCTGGAAGGTGGACGGATCGGGATGGGCGACCATGTCGGATTCGAAGACCCGGGCGAAGCCCTCTATGGCCGAACCGTCGAAGCCGACGCCCTCGTCGAAGGCGCCCTCGAGCTCCGCCGGGGCGATCGCAACAGACTTCAGATAACCGAGTACATCGGTGAACCAGAGCCGGACGAAACGGATGTCGCGTTCCTCCAGTGTGCGGAGCACAAACTCCTTCTGACGGTCCATACCGCGAAGCGTATCAGCGCTCAGCACTTCGCATCGGTCGGCGGCAACGTGCCGTCGACCAGGTATCGCGCGGCGAATCGGTCCACGCATTCGTTGCCCTGAAACACCACCGTGTGCTGGGTTCCGTTGAACGTCAGCAGACCCCCGCCCAGCTGCTTGGCCAAGTCCACACCGGCTTGGTACGGGGTGGCCGGGTCGCGGGTCGTGGAGACCACCATCGTCGGCGGCAGGTCCGGCACCGAGATGGCATGCGGCTCGGTCGTCGGCGGCACCGGCCAGAAGGCGCAGGTGCCCAGCGGGGCGTCGCCGGTGAACTTTCCGTAGCTCATGAACGGTGCCATTTCGCGCGAACGCCGGTCTTCCTCGATCACCTTGGCGCGGTCGGTGACCGGCGGCTGATCGACGCAGTTCACTGCGACCCGGGCATCGGTGGCGTTGGTGTAGTGACCGTTGGCGTCACGGCGCATGTACAGGTCGGCCAGGCTCAGCATGATGTCGCCGCGGCCGCCAGCCAGATCAGACAGGCCGTCGTTGAGGTGCGTCCAGAACGTCGGTGAATACAGCGCCATGATGGTGCCGACGATCGCGTCGCTGTAGCTCAGCCCGCGCGGGTCCTTAGTCTTGGCGGGCTTGTCCACCAGCGGGTCGACCAGGCTGTGGTAGACGTCGACGGCTTTGGCCGGGTCGGTGCCCAACGGGCAGTCGGCTTCTTTGGCACAGTCGGCCGCGAAGTCGTCGAACGCGCCCTGGAAGGCCTGCGCTTGGCGCAGGTCCTCTTCGATCGGGTCGGCATTGGGGTCCACCGCGCCGTCCAAGATCATCGCGCGCACGTTCTTCGGGTAGGCCTCGGCGTAGGCCGCGCCGATCCGGGTGCCGTAGGAGTAGCCGAGATAGGTCAACTTGTCGTCGCCCAACGCGGCACGCATCGCGTCGAGGTCGCGGGCGACGTTGACGGTGCCGACGTTGGCCAGGAATTCCTTGCCGGTCTTGTCCAGGCAGCGCGCGACGTATTCCTTGGTCTCGCTCTCGATGCGCGCCACGCCCTCGGGGCTGTAGTCGACCTGGTTCAAGGCCCGCAGCCGGTCGTTTTCCTTGTCGGAGTTGCACCAGACCGCCGGCCGCGACGATGCCACTCCGCGCGGGTCGAACCCGACCAGATCGAATTGCTCCCGGACCTGACGCGGCAGCGAGCTGACCAAACCCACCGCGGTTTCGATTCCGGACTCCCCCGGCCCGCCGGGGTTGATCACCAGCGAGCCGATCTTCTCCTTGGTGGCCGGGAATCGGATCATGGCCAGCCGGGCCACGGCGCCCTGCGGCTTGGAGTAGTCCACCGGAACCCCGATGAACCCGCACTGGGCGTCGGTGGGCACTTTGATGTTGGTGTCGGCGGTGAACCGGCACTTGTCCCATTGCACGGGTTGACCGACCCGCGGCACGGCCAGCACCGCGTGGCCCGGCGTCATCCGGGTGCAGCTGCCGACGGTGAAAGCCACCATCGCTATCGCGAGGCAGGTCAGGGCGGTGCGCGTCATCCTGTCGCGGCGCGTCGGCGAGCTCATGACACCACATGCTGCCATGCACGCCTGCGCAAGCCCGGTCACCCGCTGCGCTGCGCGCGTGGCGGTGTGAGGAAATCCACTGCACCGGGAGGTTCAGCTGCACCCTGGCAGGTGGCACACTGGGCATGTCAGACGACCCGGGGACCCGGTTTAGGGCTTCGAGGATCGACCCGACCAATTCGAGGGACAACGATGTCTGAGCACATTTATGGCTCTTCGCCCGACCCTGTCCGCATCGCACCGCAGACCCGCGTCCATCATCTGCTGCAGATGAAGAACGAGGGCCGCAAATGGGGGATGCTGACGGCCTACGACTACTCCTCCGCCCGGATCTTCGACGACGCCGGTATTCCGGTGCTGCTGGTCGGCGACTCGGCGGCCAATGTGGTCTACGGCTACGACAGCACCGTTGCGATCACGATCGACGAGCTGCTTCCGCTGGTCCGCGCCGTGGTGCGCGGCGCCCCACATGCGCTGGTGGTCGCCGACCTGCCGTTCGGCTCCTATGAAGCCGGGCCGGGCGCCGCGCTGGCCACCGCCACCCGATTCATGAAGGAGGGCGGCGCGCACGCGGTCAAGCTGGAGGGCGGCGAGCGGGTGGCCGACCAGATCGCCACGTTGTCCGCAGCCGGCATCCCGGTAATGGCGCACATCGGGTTCACCCCGCAGAGCGTCAATACCCTCGGTGGCTACCGGGTGCAGGGACGCGGTGACGCCGCCGAGCAGACCATTCACGACGCGATCGCGGTAGCCGAAGCCGGTGCATTCGCGGTGGTGATGGAGATGGTGCCCGCCGAGCTGGCCACCCAGATCACCGGAAAGCTGACCATTCCCACGGTCGGGATCGGCGCCGGGCCCAACTGCGACGCCCAAGTTCTGGTGTGGCAGGACATGGCCGGGATGACCACCGGTAAAACCGCCCGATTCGTCAAGCGCTTCGGCAACGTGGGCGCTGAATTGCGCCGCGCCGCAGAGCAGTACGCCACCGAGGTGGCGGCGGGAACGTTCCCCGCTGAGGAGCACTGCTTCTAGAACCCACTGTCCGGGCGGCCTGGATGTGACAGGCTGGACGCCGTGTCGGCAACCGATCCGAAAACCTCTCGGTTTCGCGAGGTGGAACGCAAGTTCGACGTTGACGCGTCGGCGATCTGGCCGTCCTTCGACGGCATCGCCGGGGTCGCCCGCGTTGAGCAGTTGCCGGCACAGGATCTTGCGGCCGTGTACTTCGATACACCCGGGCACGACCTGGCGGCCCACCGGATCACCTTGCGCCGACGCACCGGCGGTCCCGACGCCGGCTGGCACCTGAAACTTCCTGCCGGGCCGGAGACTCGCACCGAGGTGCGCGCACCCCTGGGCCCGGAGCTTCCGGACGAACTGCTCGACGTGGTGAGGGCGATCGTGCGGGATCGGGCGCTGGCACCGGTTGCACAGATCCGTACCGCCCGCGGCGTGGTGGTGCTGCGCGACGATCGGGGTGAGGTGCTGGCCGAGTTCTGCGACGACCAGGTCACCGCGTCGGCCGACAATGACGCCGAACAGCACTGGCGGGAATGGGAACTGGAGCTGGGCTGCGGGGACCTCGAGCTGCTGGACCGGCTGAGCAACCGGCTGCTCGACACCGGCGCGGCGCCGGCGGGCTACGGCTCCAAACTGGCCAGGGTGCTCGGCGCGCCGGCGGTGCCCCCGCACCCGACCGATCGCCTGCATCGGGCACTGGCCGAGCAGATCGAGCAGCTGCTGCTCGCCGATCGCGCGGTGCGCGCCGACGCCGACGACGCGGTTCACCAGATGCGGGTGACGATCCGACGGATTCGCAGCCTGTTGCACGGCCAGGAAGCGGCCCACGCCCCGCTGCTCGGCGAACTGCAGGAATTGGGTGCGATGCTGGGTGTCGCCCGCGACGCCGAGGTCCTGGCCCAGCGCTATCAGCAGGCGCTCGACGAGCTGGCGCCGGAGCTGGTCCGCGGGCCGGTGCGCGAACGGCTGGTCGACGGTTCGCTGCGCCGCTACCAGTCGGGGCGACGGCGCAGCCTGGCCGCGATGCGCTCCCCGCGGTACTTCCGGCTGCTCGACGGCCTCGACGATCTGGTCAGCGCGCCGGCCGCCGAGCGGTACGCCACCGTAGAGATCGCCTACCGGCGGCTGCGCAAGGCGGTCAAGGCCGCCACGACGGCCGCCGACCGCGACGCGGCGTTGCACCGGATCCGCAAGGCCGCCAAGCGGCTGCGCTACGCCGCCGCAGCAGCGAACAAGAAGAAGATCGCCCAGCGGGCGAAGACGATTCAGACCCTGCTGGGCGAGCACCAGGACAGCGTGGTCAGCCGGGCGCATCTGCTGCAACAGGCCGACGTCGCGGCGGCCGCCGGCCAGGACACCTTCACCTACGGTCTGCTGTATGCCCGTGAGGTCGACCTCGCCGCGCGCAGCCGCGCGGCGTTGCGGCCCGCGCTGCGCGAGCTTGACCGGGCCGTTCAGTGAGGCTCGAGTTTGCCCGTAAGTCGGAAAAATCCCCCGCACGTTCTGTTCTTGCAAATTGTGCTCTGCACTGTGGAAGATTCGGTCGAATCACCGTATGGCCGTGATGTGATCGGGCCTGCAGGTCTACAGACGAGAACCACCCGAACTCCCGCAGCGAAGTCGGATTGCCCATGACAACCAAGCCAACGAGCGGCGCAGGCTCGCTTGCGGCCTTGTATCCCGAAGTCGCCAGCGAGTGGGACCAAGAGGCGAACGAGCCGCTGACAGCGGCAATGATCACTCCAGGTAGCCGGTGGCGGGCCGCCTGGATCTGCGCAAAGTGTGAGCACAGGTGGCAGGCCCGGGTCAACAGTCGCACCCGCAGTGGCCACGGCTGTCCCGCGTGCGGGCGCATCGCCGCAGGAAAGGCGAAGGGCGCCCCAAGCCCAGGTGAGTCCTTGGCCGAGAAGTTCCCCGGGATAGCTGCCGAGTGGCATCCAACATTGAACGGCGAGCTGATACCAGTCAACGTCGGCTACGCAAGCAATAAGCGGGTGTGGTGGCTATGTCGCACCTGCCACAACGAGTGGCAGGTAGCAATCTCGAACCGCGCTGCCGGGTCGGCGTGCAAGAAATGCGCAAACCGAGCCATGGCTGTACCAAAGCCGGGCAACTCGCTTGCCGATAGAAATCCTTCGGTTGCCGCGGAGTGGCATCCGACGCGTAATGGCGACCTGACACCGGCAGATGTCGCATTCTCAAGGAAAGACAAAGCCTGGTGGTTGTGCCCGGACTGCGGGAATGAATGGGCGGCTTCTGTCGGCAACCGGGCAAAAGGGGCGAGGTGTCCGCCATGCGCCTACGCGGCGCGGGGCCAAGCGCTCCGAGGCCGCTCCTACCCCTCCGGCGCCGTGAAACCCCAGTCGGCGTCAACCAAGGTGACGAGGGGATCGCCGCAGCCCGGCGATTCCTTCGCTGAGCGATTTCCCGATGCTGCCGCCGAATGGCACCCGACACGCAACGGCGGGATATCTCCCGAAAAGGTTGCCCGAGCAAGCAATCGCCGAGCCTGGTGGCTATGCCGCGCGTGCGGACACGAATGGGATGCGATCATCCAGAGTCGCGGCAGCGGCGGTGCCGGTTGCCCACGATGCGGTCGGCATCGAGCCGGGCGCGCGAATGCCACACCTAGACCCGAAGGCTCACTCGCCGAAAAGTTCCCCTCCCTAGCTGCGGAATGGCACTCGACACGCAACGCACCATTGGCACCCGATCAGGTCGCAGCGAAAAGCCGTCACAAAGCGTGGTGGCAATGCTCGGCGTGCGGCAACGAGTGGAAAGCGGCCATTTACAGCCGTTCAGCCGGTCACGGATGCCGCTCTTGCGCCGATCGACAGCGAGCTGTTGACTTCGGAACCGCGGAACCGCGACAGTCCCTCGCCGAGCTAGATCCTGAGTTGGCCGCACAGTGGCATCCCAGCCGGAATGGCGCTCTAACTGCTTCGGCCGTCTCGGCCAATAGCGGTCAGACGGTTTGGTGGCTCTGCGACAGACGTCACGAGTGGCAGGCCATGATCAACAATCGGCGCAAAGCTCGGGGGTGCCCAAAGTGCACGCTCTGGGGAACAAGCGTGGAGGAGATACGGCTGCGACATGAACTTCTCGCCGCCGGTGTACCTATCGACCCAAATTACGAAGTTCTTCACGAAGCATCCGGCCGGGTGCTGCAGTGCGACATGGTGTGTTCGGCTTGGAACGTGATAATCGAGTTTGACGGAAACAGATTTCACAAGATGCCGGACAGTTTTGAGAAGGACGGTCGCAAGACGAGACTCCTTGAGGAGCAAGGCTGGACCGTGATCCGCGTGCGCGAAGACTTGCCTGCGATCAGCCAACACGACGTCGTAGTAGCGCTCCATTCGAGTGAAGTCGCGCGGGCGAAGGCTGTCCTCACGAAACTAAGAAGTCTCGGCTTCAACCCGCCCGAATATGACAGCTACCTCACGACAGACGGACCGTGGGACAACAGCGACGTGTCCGCGTACATCAAGCGGCGACGGATCGACAAGTCACTCGCGACCCTTCACCCTGACCTTGCGGCGCAATGGGATCCGCAGAAGAACGGCGCACTGACACCGGAAGATGTGACGGCAGGTAGCGGCGCGCGACCCTGGTGGATCTGTCCCGACTGCGGACATAGCTGGGCTGCAAACGTCTACAGCAGGGCGAGCGGAGGGCACGGATGCCCAAAATGCCGTCGAAGAAAATCCTCGAAGCACTGCAAATAGAGTCCAAAGCGCCACTCCTTCAACTGAGCTTCTGCTGCGTGAACCCTACGCCAAGTGCGGGTTCGCAATTCAGTCCTGCGACGACCCCAGTTCCTCCTAGCGTTGGCCGACGCGCTAAACCAGGCCGGCCTCGCCCTGGCCGAAGCGCAGTGGCGGGCCCGTAAGTGACCAATTGGCTACCCGACTGACCTTGGGTGCAGCCTTTGCGGCGACGGCCGCACTGCCGGCGCCTCCCCCAGCACCGCCGCACCCACCTGTACGACAGCCGATCTGTACCCGCCAGGGGGCTATGGCTGCTCGACCACTCCGGGCGCCGGAGTCTCACTCCGGGCCACCAATTCGGGCCCTGGGACATGCACCAGTGGCCCGTTCCAGGTCGGTACGCGCTGCCGAGGCGCCTATTACCCCCTCACTCCCCGGCGGGTCTGCCCACCAGTGCGTCCAGTACCCGATCGATGAAACGGTCGGCGTGACCACGAAGGCTGTCGTTCGCGTGTTGGGTCGTGTCGACCTCGATCGCAGGCCCCGATGTGAAGCGCACCGCCACGGCACGCCGGTACGTCCGCTCCCCGAAAGCGTCCACCGAACCCCAGGCGTTGACCTCGACCCCAGCGACCTGGCTCAGCGGCCGGATCACCGCAGCCAGATTCTGTTCCTCCGCGGCGTCCGCGATGTAGTCCAGCTGCCCGATCGCGTGCCCGTCGATCCATACAAGACGGCCCTGCTGATCTGGCAGCTTCTCGCGGGCGAAGCCTTCAACCGGCCATCGCCTGACCAGCTCGCCGATCTGCTCGACCACGATCCGCGGCGGTCGCGACCAGTCCGGGAATACGTCCCTGGCTATCTGCCGGAGTCGGTCTTCGTTCGCCATGGACGTCAAGGTAACCCGAATCGGTTACCTGCTCGAAAGCAGCGGGTTACGGGGCGGACGAGTTGGCCTGTAAGCCGGATTCTGTCCCGCACCACTGATGCGGTGCGGCGGCGACCATCCATCTGGGCACACCGTCGCCGGGTACCTCAAGCGGCCTACCCGCAGATTCGGGCGAGCAGCCCTCAAACACCTGCGCGACCGCACCGAGATGCGGTCTTCTTGGCCTTGCTTCGGGTGGGGTTTACCAAGCCGTCCCGGTCACCCGGAACGCTGGTGCGCTCTTACCGCACCGTTTCACCCTTACCACCTTGCGGTGGCGGTCTGTTTTCTGTGGCACTGTCCCGCGAGTCACCTCGGATTGCTGTTAGCAATCACCCTGCTCTGTGAAGTCCGGACTTTCCTCGACCCGCTGTACGCGAGCCGCGGCCGCCCGGCCAACTCGTCCGCGCTGAACACCGTACCGGCAAGCTTCCGCGCAGACCAGCCGGCGCAATGCTGCAGCGCTGGCGCACACTCTTGTAATGACGACGACCACGACGCTGACGCGCTGGGAGCGGCGGGTGGATGCCGGCGACTGGGACGCCGTCGCCGCCGAACTCGACGAGTGCGGCGGCGCCCTGCTGCCGCGGCTGCTGACGGTTGCCGAGGCCGCGCGGTTGCGGCGTTGCTACGGCGACGACGAGCGCTTCCGCGCCACCGTCGACATGCAGCGTCATCGCTACGGGTCCGGGCAATACCGCTATTTCGCGACACCGGCACCCGATCCCGTCGATGCGCTCAAGCGGGCGCTGTACCCGCGCCTGTTGCCGATCGCCCGGGACTGGGCGACCCGGCTGGGCCGTGAGGCGCCGTGGCCCGACGACTTCGACGAGTGGCTGGAACAGTGCCACCGGGCCGGTCAGACCAAACCCACCGCCCTGATGTTGCACTACGGCCCCGGCGACTGGAACGCATTGCACCGGGACCTGTACGGCGACTTGGTGTTTCCCCTCCAGGTGGTGATCAACCTCAGCGACCCGGCCGCCGATTACACCGGGGGTGAGTTCCTGCTCGTCGAGCAGCGCCCGCGTGCACAGTCTCGGGGCGTGGCCGTGCAGTTGCCGCAGGGGCACGGTTATGTGTTCACCACCCGCGATCGCCCGGTGCGCTCCACCCGCGGCTGGTCGACGGCGCCGGTGCGCCACGGTGTCTCACCGATCCGCTCGGGTGAGCGCTTCACCCTGGGGCTGATCTTTCACGACGCCGCTTGACTCGTGCCCCCGGTCCGCCGCAACAGGATCACGTTGTCGGTCAGCACTCCGGTCTGGCCGTCGGGCCCGACGGCGTCGCGCTCGGCGGTCCCGAGCCGCAACAGCTCCCACTGCGCGTCATCGACGCCCAGCCCGGCCAGTACCTCGTCGGCAGTGGCGAAGTGATGCTCGTGGACGTGCTCGCCGGCCCACGGCGGCGCGGCGCCGTGGTCGACGATCAGCAGGCATCCCCCCACCGCCACGGCGTCGGCCGCGCGGCGTAGCGCCGCCTCGCGGTCCAGTGGCACCGGCGAGTGCAGGAATTGCGCCGACACCAGGTCGAATCGGCCGGCGGGGAAACTGGTGGACAGATCGTGGCGCTCGAAGCGGATACGCGAGATCACCTGGCGCTCTTGGGCGGCGGCGCGGGCCCGCTCCAGCGCGTTGGCCGAGACATCGACCGCCACCACCTGCCAGCCGTCCTCGGCCAGCCAGATCGCGTCGGCGCCCTCACCGCAGCCCAGATCCAATGCCCGGCCCGGGGCCAGGTCGGCGGTGATCTCGGCGAGCTGAATGTTGACTCGCCCACTCCACACCGGATCATCGCCACCGTAGAACTCGTCCCAGAATTCGCGCGGGTCGCGCACTGCGTCCGTCATCGGCCCATGTTCCCTTCGTTCATTCGGGGCGGCAGCGGTAATCCGTAATCGTCGGCGGCCAGGCTCTGCACCACCGCCGCCGCGGCGCGGGAGCCCGCCGCGATCGCGGCGGCCACCTGCGGCATCTCCCCCGTCAGGTCCCCCGCGGCAAAGATCCCGGGAATCGAGGTGCGGCACAACGGATCGACGTCGACCGGGTCGTGGGCCACCCGACCGGGTGCCGCGATTGCCACGCCGAGGCGCTCGGCCAATTGATTGCCCTGCTGCAGGGCCGTCGCGACCAGCAGTCCACGCCTGGGCAACCGCTCCCCGTCGGCGAACACCACCGCCGACAGCTCTCCGTCGTGCGCGTCCAGCGCCGCCACCGGCCGCTCGTCTACCCGGATGCCGGCGCCGGTCAGGAGGCTGCGCTCGTCCGCACCGAGCTCGGCCGGGCCTCCGGTGAGAACCACGATGTCGTCACTCCAGCACCGCAGCAGCAGAGCCAGATGAACGGCCCGAGCGCCGTCGGCCAGCACCGCCAACGGCAGATCCCGCACTTCCCAGCCGTGGCAGAACGGGCAGTGGAACACCGAACGGCCCCACAGCTCCGCCATGCCGGGCAGATCCGGCCGCAGGTAGCTCATCCCGGTGGCCAGTAGCACGCGGCGAGTTCGTTCTTCGCCACCGCCGTCCAGCCGCACCACGAACTCGCCGTCGGCGCCCTCGATGTCCGCCACGTCACCGGACCGGATCTGCACACCGTACGAGGCGAGTTCGTCCCGGCCGAGCGCATAGAGCTCGGCCGGCGGGCGGCCATCGTGGCCCAGCAGGCCGCCGATTCCGTGCGCGCTGCGGTTGCTCTGCTGGCCCGCGTCGATCAGCAGGGTGTTGCGCCGGGCTCGGCCCAACACCAGACCGGCGCTGAGCCCGGCCGCGCCGCCGCCCACCACAATGCAATCCCAGATTTCGCTCATGCCCCCGAGCTTGCAGGTCGGCGTCAGTCGCTGGCAAGCTAATTTGCTATGCAGGCAAGCACTGACGACGGTGGTGTAGATCTGCGGGTGCGCCGTCGGCTACGCGAGCTGCGCACCCAGCAGGGGCTGACCCTGGAGGACGTGGCGACACGCGCCGGTATCGATGTCTCGACGTTGAGCAGGCTGGAATCGGGCAAGCGGCGCCTGGCGCTGGACCATCTGCCCCGACTGGCCGAGGCACTGTCGGTCAGCACCGACGAATTGCTGCGCGCCCCGCAGCACCAGGACCCGCGGGTGCGGGGTACCTCGCACAGCCACAACGGCATCACCTATTGGCCGCTGACCCGGCACGGGCCGGCCGGGGGTTTGCATGCCTTCAAGATCCGTATCGGGGTGCGCCGCCGACGCCCAGCCGAGTTGCCGGTGCACGAGGGCCACGAGTGGATGTACATGCTGTCCGGCCGGCTCCGGTTGGTGCTGGGCGACGACGATTTCCTGATCGGGCCCGGTGAGGCGGTCGAGTTCTCCACCTGGACACCGCATTGGTTCGGTGCCGTCGACGGTCCTGCCGAGGCGATCGTGATCTTCGGAACCCATGGTGAACGCGTGCACCTGCACGACTGACGGGCGGGCCAGCGGCTACAGGTAGGCCGTCTGATTCACCAGGCGCACCGACGCGGGCCCGTCACCGTAGAACTCGGCAATGCTCAGCGACGCCAGGTCCAGGTGCAGCCGGTACAAGATGGCGGGGCCGGCATCCAGCGCCAGGCGCAGCACAGTCTTGATCGGTGTCACGTGCGACACCACCAGCACGGTGTTGCCGGCGTAATCGGCGACGATTCGATCGCGTGCCCGCAGCACCCGCTGCTGCACGGCGTCGAAACTCTCCCCGTCGGGTGGCTGCGTGGAGGTGTCCTTCAGCCAGCGTCGGTGCAGGTCGGGATCGCGCTCGGCGGCCTCGGCGAAGGTCAGCCCTTCCCAGGCCCCGAAGTCGGTTTCGGTCAGGTCCTCATCGACCCTCACGTCCAACCGCAGCAGCCTGGCCGCCGCCTCGGCGGTGTCGCGGCAGCGCTGCAGCGGTGAGCTGATGACCGCCGCGATACCGCCGCGCTCGGCCAGGAAGCGCGCCGCCGCATCGGCCTGCCGCCGCCCGGTGTCGGTCAGCGGCGGGTTGCCGCGTCCGGAGTAGCGCCGGTTCACCGAGAGTTCGGTCTGCCCGTGTCGCAGCAGGAGCAGCCGAGTCGCCGTTCCCGTCGCGCCGGTCCAGCCGGGAGCCGTGGGGGCAGGCGCGGGGGCAGGTGCGGAAGCCTGCTGCGCCGACTTCGGTGCCGGCCTGTCGATCCCCGCAGCGGCGTCCATCGCCTCGTTGGCCAGCCGGTCGGCATGGGAATTCTTCTCCCGCGGAATCCAGGAGTAGCGAACGTGGTCGAACCTCGACGCCAGCTCGCGAGCCTGCCGGTGCAGCGTGATCAGGTCCGGATGCTTGACCTTCCACCGGCCGGCCATCTGTTCGACCACCAGCTTGGAGTCCATGAACACCCCGACTTCGGCGGCACCCAACCGGGCCGCCTCGGTCAATCCCGCGACCAGGCCCCGGTATTCGGCGACGTTGTTGGTGGCAACCCCGATGGCCTCCTTGGCCTCGGCGAGCACCTCGGAGCGATCGGCGGACCACACCACCGCCCCGTAGCCGGCCGGGCCCGGGTTTCCGCGTGACCCGCCGTCGGCTTCAACGACGACTTTCATCCGACTACCTTCACCGGCCAGCGCATTAACCGAAGTCCTTGACCCGCAGCAGGATCGCGTTGCACTCCGGGCAACGGAGCACCTCTTCGGGTGCCGCTGCCGAGATCCGGGCCAGCTGACCGCGGTCGATCTCGATCCGGCAGGCGCCGCACTGTCCCCCACGTAACGGTCCTGCGCCGACCCCACCGGACGCCCGCTGCCGCTCATAGAGCGCCAACAGCTCGTCGTCGATCGTGGCGGCCAACGTGTCGCGGCTGGCTGCGCGCTCGCCGCGGGTGGTCTCGATCTCGGCCAGGGCCGAGTTCAGCGCTTCCTGTACCCGAGCCAAATCGGCGGCCAGGCCTTCGATCACGGTTGATTCCGCGTTCGCCTGGGTCTGCAGTTGCTCACGCTGCTCCATCAACTCCAGCAGCGAGTCCTCCAGGCTGGACTGGCGCTTCTGCAGCGTCTCCAGCTCATGCTGCAGATCGACGACCTGCTTGGCGGCGGCCTGCCCGGAGTCCAGCAGGGCGCGGTCGCGGTCCTCACGCTGGCGCACCGCGTCGATCTCCGACTCGAAACGACCGGCTTGGGCGTCCAAGTCCTCCAAGGCCAACTCCAGCGCGGCCAGCCGGTCGGCGGCCGCGGTGTGCTCGGCCTGGATGCGCTCGCGGTCCTGCTGCTCGGGAAGATTCCTGGCGCGGTGCGCGTTCCGGGCCAGCTCGGCATCCAGCTCCAACAATTCCAGTAGCGAACGTTGTTGAGCGACAGCAGCCTTCATGACCGATCTCCTTCATGCGCGAGGTTCCAGGGGTCGGTGCGCAGCGTGCTGACACGCACCGGCAACGTCGCATCGAAATGCGCGGACAGTACGTCGGCGGCCTGGGCGCACCAGGGGTATTCACTGGCCCAGTGGGCCACGTCGACCAGCGCCATCGCAGACCGGCGGGAATGCTCGTCAGCCGGATGGTGACGCAGGTCCGCGGTGACATAGACCTGGGCGTCGGCGGCGGCCGCCGCGTCCAGCAGGGAGTCCCCGGCGCCACCGCAGACCGCCACCCGCGAGACCTGCAGATCAGGGTCGCCCGAGGCGCGCACACCCCAGGAGGTGGCCGGCAGACCCGCGGCGACGCGGGCGACGAACGCGCTCAACGGCTCCGGGGTCGCCAGACTGCCGACCCGGCCGATCCCCACCCCGGCGGGCAGCGGCTGCAACGCGAAGATGTCGAACGCCGGTTCTTCGTAGGGGTGGGCGGCCAGCAGCGCCGCGTGAATCGCCCCGCGGGCCCGCGCCGGCGCCACCACTTCGACGCGGTCCTCGGGAACGCGCTCCACCTCGCCCACTCGGCCGATTGTCGGCGTCGCACCGTCGCCGGGCAGGAACTGGCCGGTGCCCGGCACACTCCAACTGCACTGTGCGTAGTCACCGATATGGCCCGCGCCGGCTGCGAACACCGCGGCCCGGACCGTCTCGGCGTGCCCTGCCGGGGTGTAGATCACCCATTTGTCGGTGTCGGCGCGCGGACCGGCCGGCTCCAGCACGGAATCCACGGTCAGCCCGAGTGCTGCCGCGAGCGCGTCAGAGACCCCGGGCGAGGCCGCGTCGGCATTGGTGTGGGCGGTGAACAGCGCGCGACCGGTCCGGATCAGCCGGTGCACCAACGAGCCCTTGGGGGTGCTGGCCGCCACGGTGTCCACCCCGCGCAGCAGCAGCGGATGGTGAGCCAGCAGCAGGCCGCCGTCGGGCACCTCGTCGACCACCGCCGATGTGGCGTCCACGGCGATCGTCACCGAGCTCACCAGATCGTCGGGGTCACCGCAGACCAGCCCGACCGAGTCCCAGGAGTGGGCCAGCCCGGGCGGGTAGGCCGCATCCAGTACGTCAATGACGTCAGCCAGCCGCGCGGTCACACTGCAAGACAGTAGTGCGCCACCCGGCGAGCTCTCCGCGCACGTCGGGGACAATGGGACCGTGACGCGCACGAGCACCGCCGCCGCCGAATTGGTGATCTTCGACCTCGACGGCACCTTGACCGACTCCGCGGCCGGGATTGTCGCCAGCTTCCGGCACGCGCTGGACCACATCGGCGCGCCGATTCCCGAGGGCGATCTGGCTGCGCAGCTGGTCGGCCCACCGATGCACCACACGCTGTCCGCGATGGGCCTCGGCGAACAGACCGAGGCCGCGATCGCCGCCTACCGCGCCGACTACACCAGCCGCGGGTGGCAGATGAACACCATCTTCGACGGCGTGACTGCGCTGCTGGGCGACCTGCGGGCCGCCGGGGTCCGGTTGGCCGTGGCCACCTCCAAAGTCGAGCCGACCGCATGCAAGATCCTGGCGCATTTCGGGCTCGACGGTTATTTCGAGGTGGTTGCCGGGGCCAGCGTCGATGGCGCGCGGGCCGAGAAGGCCGACGTGGTGGCCCATGCGCTGGATCAGCTGGCACCGCTGCCGGAGCGGGTGCTCATGGTGGGCGATCGGCGGCACGATGTGGACGGTGCGGCCGCGCACGGCATCGGCACCGTGCTCGTCGGCTGGGGCTATGGACGGTCCGACTACGACAACACAGCCATCGACGACACTCCGGTCCAAGTCGAGACCATCACCGAACTACGGGAGGTACTCGGTGTCTGAGCTGCTTCATGTCACCTTCGTCTGCACCGGCAACATCTGCCGCTCGCCGATGGCTGAGAAGATGTTCGCCCATCAGATCGCCGAACGGGGCTTGGACCGCGCGGTGCGGGTGAGCAGTGCCGGTACTGCCGGCTGGCATATCGGGAAGGGCGCCGACGAGCGCACCAACCGGGTGCTGCGCGCACACGGCTACCCCGTCGACCACTTCGCCGCGCAGTTCGGCGATGAACACGCGTCTGCCGACCTGGTGGTGGCATTGGCCCGCAACCACATCCGGCTGCTGCAGGATCTCGGTGCGCCGGCCGAGCGGATCCGAATGCTGCGGTCCTTCGACCCGCGCTCGGGTGCGGTTGCCCTTGACGTCGACGACCCCTACTACGGCGATCTAGACGATTTCGAGGACTCGTACACGGTGATAGCGGCCGCCTTGCCCGGACTGCACGCCTGGGTCGACGAGCGGCTGAGCTGATGCGACGCCCGGCCTTCCTGCTGCGCCCGAGCTGGCTGGCCCTGGCGGCGGTGGTGCTGGGCTTCGCCTACCTGTGCTTCACCGTGCTCGCCCCATGGCAACTGGGCAAGAACACCACCACGTCCCGCGCGAACAGCCAGCTCGAACACGCGCTGACCGCCGAGCCCGTGCCGGTGACCACGCTGCTGCCGCACCAAGATTCGTCCGCACCGGACGAGCAATGGCGGCCGGTGACCGCCACCGGGCATTACCTGGCCGAAGCGCAGGTGCTGGTGCGGCTGCGAGTGATCGACGGGTCGCCGGCAGTGGAGGTACTGACGCCGTTCACCGTCAAGGACGGGCCGACGGTGCTGGTAAATCGCGGCTACGTGCACACCGAGGGTGGCGGTTCGCGGCTGCCGGAGATTCCGCCGCCACCGGACGCCGAGGTCACCATCACCGCGCGGTTGCGTGACTCGCAGGGCGCCATTCCGGGTAAAAACCCATTCACCGAGAATGGTTTTCGCCAGATCTACTCGATCGACACCGAGCAGGTCGCGACGTTTACCGGCGTTCCGCTGACCGGGTCCTACCTGCAGCTGGTCGACGGCCAACCCGGCGGCTTGGGCGTGATCGCGCTGCCGCGCCGCGACAATGGCCCGTTCCTGTCGTACGGGATTCAGTGGATCGCGTTCGGGATCCTGGCACCAATTGGTCTGGGGTACTTCGCGTTCGCCGAGCTGCGGGCACGCCGGGCCGAGCGCTCCGCGGCTGAGTCTGATCCGGGCGAGGCCGACTCGGGTGAGCCCGCGCCGCCGATGACCGTCGAACAGAAGCTCGCCGATCGGTACGGCCGGCGCCGGTAGAGCACCGACAGCGCTATGCCATCCTGGGGCGATGGTGAACATCTCGGGTGTCGGGATCTGGAGCGCGCCGCTGCGCTACGGCGATCAGGGCGAGGCCGCCGACGCGGCTGCGGAGTTGGAGGAACTGGGCTTCGGCACGCTGTGGATCCCCGACGTCGGCGGACCGGTGTTCGACGCGGTGGGCAACCTGCTGTCCGCCACCCGCACCGCGGTCATCGCCACCGGCATCCTGAACCTGTGGATGCACGCCCCGGCCGATGTCGCGGCGTCCTACGCATCGCTGACCGCGGCACACGGTGATCGGTTCCTGCTCGGTATCGGGGTCAGCCATGCTCCGCTGATCGACGCCGGCGATCCCGGGCGCTACCGCCGCCCGCTGCGCGCCATGAGCGAGTTTCTCGACGGGCTCGATGCCGCCGAGGCGCCCGTCCCGGTCCAGTCACGGGTGCTGGCCGCGCTGGGCCCGAAGATGCTGGAGCTGGCCGCTTCCCGTAGCCGCGGCGCCCACCCCTACCTGACCACCCCCGAGCACACCCGGTTTGCCCGCGAGCAGCTCGGCGAGGGACCGTTGCTGTTGCCGGAGCAGACCGCAATCTTGTGCGCCAGCCGCGATGAAGCACGCGCGATCGGCACCAAGTGGTTGTGCTCCTACCTGGCACTGCCCAACTACGCCAACAACCTGCTGCGGTCAGGTTTCACCGAGGACGACATCGCGTCGGTCAGCGATCGGTTGTTCGACGCGATCATCGCCTGGGGCACCCCGGAGGCCGTCATCGATCGGATCGCCGAGCACCGGGCCGCCGGCGCCGACCACATCTGCGTGCAACTGCTCGACGCCGACCCGCGCGCGTTCCCGCGGGAGCAGTGGCGGCAGCTGGCCGCGGCGCTGGGCTGATCTCAGCCGACGGAACGCTCTGCGCCCGACCAGAACTGGGCTCGCACCGCCTTCTTGTCCGGCTTGCCCAACGCGGTCACCGGCACCGACTCGGCGACGATCACCTGCTTGGGTGACTGGACCGAACCCTTGCGCTCCTTGACCGCGGACTGGATCTCAGCGGTCATGGCGGCTATCGCAGCATCATCGCTGTCGATACCCGGACGCAGCACCACCACGGCGGTCACGGCCTCGCCCCACTTCTCGTCGGGGGTTCCGATCACGCACACCTGGGCCACCGATGGGTGCTCGGCGATGACGTCCTCGACCTCGCGGGGGAACACGTTGAAGCCGCCGGTGACGATCATGTCCTTGGTGCGGTCGACGATGTAGTAGAAGCCGTCTTCATCTTCGCGGGCCAGGTCGCCGGTGTGCATCCAGCCGTCCTTGAACGTGTCGGCGGTGGCCTCCGGCAGCTTCCAGTAGCCGCCCGACAGCAGCGGCCCGGACACGCAGATCTCGCCGACCTCACCGCGCGGCACCGGGTTACCGTCGTCGCCCAGCAGGGCCACCCGGGCGAACAGTGTCGGTCGGCCGCATGAGGTGAGTCGCTTCTGGTCGTGGTCGCCCTTGGCCAGGTAGGTGATCACCATCGGCGCCTCGGACTGGCCGTAGTACTGGGCGAAGATCGGGCCGAACCGGTCGATGGCCTCCTGGAGCCGGACGGGGTTCATCGCCGAGGCGCCGTAGTACACCGTCTCCAGCGACGACAGGTCGCGAGTGTGCGAGTCCGGGTGATCCATCAGCGCGTAGATCATCGACGGCACCAGCATGGTGGCGGTGATCTTCTGCTCCTCGATCACCCGCAGCACCTCGGCCGGGTCGAATTTGGTCAGCACCACCAGCTCACCGCCCTTGACGATCGTCGGCACGAAAAACGCTGCGCCCGCGTGCGACAGCGGGGTGCACATCAGGAACTTCGGGCGCTCCGGCCACTCCCACTCGGCGAGCTGGATGGTCGTCATCGCCGTGATGGACCCCACGGTGCCGATGACGCCCTTCGGCTTGCCGGTGGTGCCGCCGGTGTAGGTGAGGCCGCCGATGTGATCTGTGGCCAGGTCGGCGGCCACCAGCGGCTGCGGGTCGTACTTGGCCGCCTCCGCGGCCAGGTCGATGGCCTTGCCTTCGAGCTCCGGTGGCACCGGCCCGATGGTCAGCACCTGTTGCAACGTCGGCACCTTCTCGAGCAGGCCCAGGGCGCGCTCCACGAAAGCCGGTGTGGGATCGATGATCAGCGCGCTGACTTCGGCGTCGGCCAGCACGTAGGCATGGTCGTCCAGCGAACCCAGCGGGTGCAGCGCCGTGCGACGGTGGCCCTGGATCTGGCCGGCGCCGATGATCATCAACACCTCGGGGCGGTTCAGGGACAGCAGGCCGAACGTGTCGGCGCCGAGCGCCCCGAACGCCTGGATGTACTGACTGATGCGCTGCGCGAGCTGGCCACCGGTCAACGTGGTGTCGCCGAGGAACAGCACCGGTTTGTCCCTGTTGCGCTTGAGGCCGCCGATGGTGAGATGCCCGGAGTGAATGGGCTGGCGCATGGACTGCGTCGACATCGGGCTACCTCCGTTAGTGCGTTGACGACCTGCCCGCTGGACACTACCGACCGCCCCATCCACCGCTGGGACGAGCCGAGGGTTGACACCCCACAGGCCCCAAGGCTTATTATCTGCGTATGCATGCAGATACTGGTCCAGCAGATCGGTTGCCGGAGGATCAGGTCGGCCTGATCGTCGAGGTGTTCCGAATGTTGGCCGACGCCACCCGCGTACAGGTGCTGTGGGCGCTGACCAGCCGGGAAATGTCGGTGAACGAACTCGCCGAGCATGTGGGCAAGCCGGCGCCGTCGGTGTCACAGCACCTGGCGAAACTGCGGATGGCGCGGCTGGTGCGTACCCGCCGCGAGGGCACCACGATCTTCTACAGCATGGAGAACGAGCACGTCTGCCAACTGGTCACCGACGCCGTCTTCAACGCTGAGCATGCCGGCCCGGGGGTGCCGCCGCATCACCGCGCCGCCAAGAACCTCCCGGCTGCGGCCGGGGAGGCGTTGCCCGACTTGCGGCAGCGCGCCATCGAACAAGGGAGATGAGCCACCCATGTCGCACCACAACCATGAGCACGATTCACCGCATGCACACGAGCACACCCATGGCGACCTGACGCACACCCACCCGCACGACGCTCATGAGCACGAGCACGTCGAGCATGAGCATGAGCACACCCACGACGACGGGACCGTGCACAGCCATCCGCACGCTCACCAGGTGGGCTTGGAGCATGCCGGCCACACGCATTCGCACTGAGCACTAACTTTGGTGGGCGCGGACGGTATCGAACCGCCGACCGCTGGTGTGTAAAACCGTTTCAGGGTGCTGGTAGATACCCCGTGGCGGTATGTGAACTGCGGAATAGCTTCACTGTAGTTCACGGTAGTTATCTGTGACTGTGGGCAGATTGTGGGCACGGCGGGGGCACGAACGCCGGTTACAGACGTCGGGTGGTGCAGCTGGCGGGTCGGGTGCAGGAACACGCTCGGGGGAAAGGTACCCGTCATGGAGTGCCCTTGCCGGGGTCATGGCTCTCCGGTTGACACCCGGCCCGCCTGGTCTACGAGGCGGTTCCCGGTTCCCGCAATAGGTGTTGGGAACCGGGAACCGCCCGGTCTAGCGCGCCCGCACCCGATACCGGTTGAGGACGAACTGCTCGGCCAGCGACCAGCCGGTGAAGCCGCCGCGGATGCTGCGGCTGAACACTCCGGCAGTCTCGTCCACGGCGATCTGGGCACCGTTGGCAGCGAGCCGAGCGGCCGCGGTGGTGATCACCGCAGCCAGCTCGTCGTTCGGCTCACCGTTGCTGAAGCCGTTGCCGCGGGTGTAGGCCCGGACCATGACCGTGATGACGCTGACGATCTGCTCAAGATCGCCGGCCGCCAGCGCGGTCACGTCGGCCGCGTCGACCTCGGCCACTATCAGGCCTCGGTCAGCAGCGTGACGGCCTTGTCCTGCAGCAGGCCCACGTCCCAGCGGCTGACCACGCGGATGCCGATGGAGTCGTAGTCACCCCAGGTCTGGTCGAGGATTTTGACCTCGGCGTTCACGTCGCGGGCAACGACCACCTTGGAGAAGTCGACCAGCCCGACACGGGCCTTGCCGGGTGCGGTACCGCTGTTGGGGATGCGGTCGGTGACGATCACCGGCAGGCCAAGCAGCCGCAGGTCGGTGCCGTTCTGGATCGTGTTGGGGTCGATCACGTACCGCTTGTCGGTGGTGCCGACCTTGATCTTGCGGATCGCGGCGAAGCTGGCCGGGGTCATCACCCAATGCGACGGGGTGACGTGATTGCCCTGGGCCTTGGCCAGGCCGTCGATCAGGCTGTCGGGGTCTGCCAGGTCCAGGGTGCCGGTGGCGATCCCGCTGGCCTTGAAGATGCCCTTGACGGTGTTCGTGGTGCCTGCACCGTCCCACAGGGCACTGTCGAGGGCATTGGCCACGTCGGTGACCAGGCGGGTCCGCAGCACGGCCTCCAGGCCGACCACGCTGGTGCGGATCAGCTCATTGGACAGGCGGACCAGAACCTTGAGGCCCTTCAGGGTCGACGGCAGCAGGGTCACCTCGTCGAAACCGACATCGCCGTCGGTGATCTGGGCGCCCTCGGCGACGAATCCGGCGCTGACACCGCTGGTGATGCGGGGAACGCGCACGGGGCTGCTGGAGTCGAGGACGACGGGGCCGGCGGCCAGGAACGTGCTGGCCTGTTCCAGTGGCTGCACGAGCAGGCTGGCGACCTGGGACTGAATGAGAGTGGAGTTGTCTCCGGTGACTTCGATGGTCATGGGTTGTCCTAACGGTTTGCGATGGGATTCGGAATACCCGTGCCGCCAGGACAGTGAAGGGGTCGCACACCAGGCGCGACCCCTTCATCATATACCCCCCGGGGGTTAGGTTCGTTCCTTGAGCATCCCCAGCAGGGAGAAGTCGCCGCCACCGTTGCCGTGCTGGCCCTGACCGATGTCGCCCACCGGTCGCCGTGACGCCAGATGCGGCTTGGCGGTAAGCAGCTCGTCGACCGCACCAGCCAATTTGTCGGGGTCGGCAAGATGGTCCTCGTCGAACTCGAGGTCGCTGGGATCGGCGAGGCGGCCGGTGGCCCTCACCAGTTCGGTGTGCAGGCGGTGGGCCAGATCGTCGGCCCGCTGGGCGCGCTGGCGGTACTTGCCGTTCTCCTGGCGCAGTTTCTCGACGACCTCGCGGGGGAAGGTGTCGTCCTCGGTTTCGTCACCTGACGTTTCCGGGGCCTCGGTGTCGACCTGTTCGACAGCCTCGTCGGGTTCGGTGGTGATGTCGTTATCCATTGCGGTGCAACCTTTCTGTGAACTTCGTTTCCTTGATGTGTTCGGCCAGCACGATGCGCTGAGAACAGTTGCAGCCCTTGTGTGTGGGCATCGGGTGATCGGCGGGCCAGATGCGGCCGTCCCTGGCCCACCACGTACAGAGCTGGCAGGGATCGTCGTCGAACTCGCGGACCCATCCCTGAACTAACACCTGTTTGGTCATTGCCTCGGTTGTTGCCCGCTGACCGGCCTCCAGGGGTTCGGAGTGCCCGACCCGGCCGGTCTGCATCCGGCCCTCGTCGGCGTCGATCTCGCGGTGCCGGAACCGCCCGAAGATCGTGCCCACCGCTCGGCGTAATCGGGGGAAGTGATCTCGCGGAGTGATGCCGGTGGTCGGGGTCGGTTGACGGGTGGCCTCCTCGATCTGCCGCGACAACCAACGGTCGGCCAGCCCGACCGCCCGTGCGATCCCGACGTTCACCGCCTGGGCGATCAGGTCGGCGGCCACGTCCTCGACGAGGTCGCCATCGGTGTGCGCCACCCATAACCAGGTCGCCCGGTCACGGGTCGCGTTCGCCAGCTGCATCGTGGCGGCCTGGTATTCGCCGATCAGGGTCATGCTGGCCTGCCAAGGTCGAGGCCAGCGGTGTCGAGGGCTTCGGCGCGGCGGGCGACCCTGATCTCGGCGATCTCGTCGGCGGTGTATCCGAGCTTCGCCAGCGCCGTGGACACCGGCAGCAGACCAGCCTGGTGCAGCTTCACTACGGCGTCGGCCTCCTGGGCGACGGATCGGGTTGCGGCATCAGCCCACTGGACCCGCACGTCGTCGATCAACTGCGGATCACGACCATCCCGGACGGCGATCATCAGCTTGCCCACCTGCTCCCAGGACCGGCCGAACGTGGCCTGTCGTGCCTCAGCGCGGGCCGTCAGTGATGCCTCGGCGGCACGGAGCGCGTCGGCGGATGCCGGGTTATCGGTGAACACCCCGACGTAATGCGCGGGAAGCGTTGATACAGCCATGATCTGACCGAGGATCACCCGCACGCTGGCCTCGTAGCCCACCAGGTCCGCCGAGGCGAGCTGTCCGAACTTGGCGTCGGGGCTCTCGCTGATCATCGCCCGCGCAGATTCCGGCACCGGGTTAACCGCCACCGTCTCCCCGGTGTCGTTGCCCTCGTCATCAAGCACCGGTTCCTCGGTCAGTTCGATGCCGGTGGCCCACCGTCGTGGTCGGCCGACGTACTCGGAAGTGACCATCATGTCGGCGAGACTCTTGTTCAGCGCGTCCACCAGTGGCATCAGGTCGTCGATCTCGGAGTGTCCGCGGCCGTCGAACTCGCTATGCCAGTGGCGGTCGAGGATGCGATCAGAGTTGTGCAGCCTGACGACGGGGACGATGCCAAGCGGGTTGGCGATCTCGTCGGCGATCTTGAAGCCCGACCCGACCGCACCGATCTGATTGGCGACCAGGCGGGTGATCCGATCCGGCTCATACATAACCGCCGTCGAGGTCTTGGCGATCCGATCCTCCCAGCGTTTCACCGCGGCGGTGATCTGCCGGGTGCCCGGATCGACTAGGACGGTGACTTGCTTGGCGCTCTCCACCGTCACCTTCGGCCGGCCGAGCTGATCGGCCCAGACGATCGCGTAGCTGTCGCCCAGCAGCAGGGCCTCCCGGTGCGCCACCGGGGCGAGTTGGTCGAGATCGTTACGCACCCAGTCCTCCCACAACTGCGCGTCAGAGAATCCGGTGATCCGCAGCCGTTCGGCCAGTGCGGTCACCGCCAGGCGCGGGACGTTCGATGCCATGCGGCCGAAGCGGGTACCCAAGGCCGTGCGGGCCTCCGGCGACAGGAATGCCAAGGGCTGCCTGCCCTCGTAGTAACGGTCCAGCTCGGCGTAGCGATGCGCTGAGGCATCGAGCTTCTGAAGTAGGTAGGTCAGTTGATCGGTCATGCTGCGAAACTCCTTGTCTTGGAACGCTTCTTACGGGTTGCACGCCAGGTGGCGCGACTGTGAGCCATCACCAAACAGGCGGCGAGGTCGATCTTGGCGGCGCTGCGCGAACGGGATGCTTTGGCCAGGCGCATCCCACGCGGGTCTTCGGAGATCACCGCGTTGGCGACGTGCTGGGCCAGGATCGGATTACCGGAGTGCGACAGCTTGCCGTTGACAGCCGCCGAGTACAGGTCCGTGGTCGCCGCGGTTAACCGACTCGGTGAGTGCGGGAACTCCACTACTGGAAGCCGTTCGGCCTCCAGGGCTTGCAGGGTGCGGGTCCAGCGGAACGGGTCCGCGATGATCTCGACGACCTGGTAGCGGCGGCAGGCATCCCGGATCGTCTGCTCCACCTCGGCCACCGGCACCCGGTAGGACTCATCGCCGTTGGGGCGCTCCCACACTCGCAACACATCAAAGTGCGGTTCGGTGGCGACGGTACCCAGCAGCAAGGCGGTCGTGTCATCGGAGAACGACCCGTCGAGGGCCAGGACCACCGCGGCGTCGTCGGCGATGGGCTCCCCGGTCGACAGGCCATCCCATACCCCGGCCGGCAGGAACTTGCCGGTGGTGTCGGTGACGAACTGGCACAACCGTGCCCGCCTAAACGTCGCCTCGCGGGTCTTCGGCGGCATCAGGGCGTGGAGGGCGTCACGGTGCAGGAAGTCGTCCAGGGCCGGGTTGGCGAGCTTCCAGCAGTGTTCGCAGTCGACCGGGTGATCCTCGAAGCCGGCCGCGGTGTGTTCCCGCCACACCAGCGACGTATCACCCGGATTGGTCAGGGCATAGCTGCGGAGATCGGCGAGCACGTTGTCATGTGGCATCGGGCCCGGGGTTCCGATGCCGACGAGCGTCGAGGTTTGACGCTTGCCCTGGGCCAGGGTCAGTACCTCGTAGGAGTCGCGGTTGACCACGCCGATCTCATCCAAGATCGCCAGCGAGTAGTCCAGGCCCTCTAGGCGCTTCGCCTCGGCGGGCAGGCAGTGGAACTGGGCATCGCGCTCCGGGATCACCAGGCGCTCCTTGAACACCTGACACCGGGAGGCCAGCTCGTCGTCCAGCTCCACGATCCGGCGGGCAATGTTGAACACGATGCCGGCCTGGCGCTCGTCGACCGCGACAACCACAACCGTGGCACCCTCGCCGCCCTCAAACAGCTCGTAGATCCCCCACGCCGCCATCAGCGTCGACTTGCCCTGACCACGCGGCAGCATCCATCCTGCGGTGCGCGGCCGGGGATCAGCGTCGAGCACCGACCCGACCAGCTCGATCTGCCAGGACCGCAACTTCATTGGAGATAACGCTCCGGTCCCCTTCGGCACCCTGACGAACGTCTCGCAGAACTTGGCGAAGCGGGCCGCACCCGTCGACCGTGGCCGCCAGGGCAACACGCTGGGATCAACCGCAGCCTTCGGCCCCGCCTTCATGGCATGCTCCAGGCGTGAAGCTGACGATCGTGCTTAACGACCAAACGACCGAACATCGGTGCGAGTGGTACGAGTTCCTTGAGGGCGGAGTGCTCGCGGTTCATAACGAAACTGGCAAGGTCGAGTTCTACGCCCCTGGAACTTGGACCCACGTAACCACAGAACAGCCTCCGGGCAAGCCGGCGTCCAACGAGGCAGCTTTCCTCTGACATCACCGGCTCCCCCCGGTGTGTAACGCGGATTGCGCCTTGGGCACGGGTGCCTCTTTGACCCCCCTCGGGGCATCCCCCCTGGTCAGAGCGTTGCCGCGTGCTGCGCCGGCAGCGCGGTTGCATGGCCCGCACAGCACGTCCACGTCCTGCAGTCGCACGGCCTTGCCTGCCGCCTTGCGCTGCCAGGCGCTCGGCTTGTGATCGCACTGCAGATCCTCGGTCGATCCACACCCCGAGCACCACGGCTGCAGTCGACGAGCACGGCGGCTCAACCGATCCCACGCCGCGTTGTAGCCGTATTCGCGGGGTGACTTCGGCGGGTGCTTCGGGCGGTGCTCATCGCAGTGGCTGCGCGGTGACGGCTCACCGCACCGGAGGCAGGGGCGCAGGGTCATCCGACATCACCGGCCTCGGCCTGTAGCGCGACATTGCGGAGGATTGCCAGGATCTCGTCGGGTTCGCCTGGGACTGAGCGCAAAAGGCTGTCGAGCATGGCGAGCAGGCCGAGCAGCAACGGCACGCCGTCGCCGCGGTGCATCTCCATGACTGCCCGGACGGTGTTCATGTCGCTGTGGTGGTAGGCCGCCGTGGCGGTGATGGCGGCGTGGCAGCCGTCGATGTCGCGCTGGCGCTGGGCTTCGGGGGTCATCACGTCACCACCACTTCCGGTCGGTGGTCCAGGTGGTGCCCGGTTCCGGGTCGTCGTCGGTGTCGACGCGCCCCCAGGCCAGCCACTTGCCCTCCAGGCTGTTGTAGCGGTACTCCACGCGGTCGTGGATGAAGCTGTCGAGACGACTGGCCTCGTTTAGGACTCGCAGGATGCCACCAGGGTCGGGCTCGGGGCGGTGCCGCTTGAGCTCTTTCCGCGCCCGGTTGAGGGCGGCCAGGTCGTCGTGGTCGAAGCCAAGGATCATGGGCTTGTCCTCGTCGGGGCCGGTGACGGTGACGTACACCAGGCCCTCATGCGGGCTGGCCTGGTAGGCGAGGACGGTGCCGTCTACAAGGTCGATCTCGTTGTCGGTCATGCGGGGTTTCCTTTCTCGGTGGTGGTGCGCCAGGTGCGCATTGCGTTGACGGTGCGTTGCTTCTGCCATGCCAGGCGTTTTCGGGCGTCCTCGACGGTTTCCGGCGGCGGGTCGAGTTCGGCGATCGCGTTCACGTCGGCAGTGGGTGCGGCTTCGTCCTCATTGCGCTCACCATCAGCGGGCGGATAGATGGCCCACTCCAGCACGCCATCGGTGAAGGCAAGCAGCTTGAACGTGCCCGCGACCGGTTCCCGGTCACCGACCGGGCAGTGTGCCCGCAGGCCGCCGTGGCGGTCCTTGTTGATCAGCAGGGTGGCGGCTCCACCGTGTCCCGGCGTGAAGGGCTGCTTGATCTTGACCCGCAGCGAAACCCCACCGATAGCGCGCCGCTTCGCGGCGGTGCCGCCGGGGCCGGCCGCTCGGGAGTCGGCGCTCTTGGCGAGGTGGTCGTTCGCCAGGACGGCCGCACCGGCCTTGGCGAGCGGCTTGAGGACGTTGGTGTGAGCCAAGGTGAAGTCGTCGCTGGAGTTGCTGCTGGCCCCGTACATCGGCAGCAGTTCGCCCACCGAGTCGACCAAGGCGACGGCTGGCCGCCACTGCATGGAGTCGTCGATGACCCGGCGTAGCTCGGCGCGATCTTCGGGTTCGGTGTACCGGAACCGGTCGAGGTCGCGCAGGGCGTGGGCCGGTGCGCCGAGGTCGAGCAGTCGCCGAACGGTGGCCGGTGCGCCGTTGTGGTCGAGGTCGATGATCAGCGCCTTGCGGCCGGCCTTGAGCGCCTCAGTGACACACGCCAGGCACAGCCATGACTTGCCCACTTCGGGGTCGCCAAAGATCCAATTGACCTGACCGGCATAGAACAGGGCGTGTCCATCGGTTCGGCGGCCTAGTTGCGGTTCCGGCGGTTCGGGAACCGTGCCGTCGAGCAAGGCGGATATGTCCACGTAGATGGGGGTTTCGTCTGCGGTTCCCGGTTCCCGCATAGTGGGTAGGGAACCGGGAACCGTGCCGTTGTGTTCGGTTCCCAGACGGTTCCCGGAACCGGGAACCGCAACGGTTCCCGGTTCCCTACATGGGTTCCCGGAACCGGGAACCGCATGAAGTTCAGTCATGCGACCACCGCCCAACGCTCGGCGATCTCGATCGCAAGGCGCTGCTCATCGCCGCCGTGCTGCCACATCAGGCGCATGGCCGGCAGGTCGGGTGCGGGTGTCAAGCCTTGACTCAGCAGATGTTCCGCGGCTTCCAGATACCCGGCGCTCGGCGGGTCGTACCGCCAGGGGTCGGCGTACCCGCTCGGCTGAATCGCCAGGCGTTGCGCTGCGGCTCGTCGTACCTTGGTCTGCCGAAGGGTTGCGGTACCGTGGCAGTAGTCCCCAGCCAAGGACATGGAAGCCGTCTCGGTGTCACCGCCGGGGCGGCTTTCTCGTTCGTGGGTCATGCGGTCACCGCCTCGCCGTCAGTGCGCTGGCGGCGGTTCTGGTGAAGGTGGGCGCGCACGTCCTCGCGCAGATAACGGACCCTTCCGCTGGTCACCTTCACGAACGGCACGCCACGGCCCAGGTATCGGTCTTGCGCCAAGGCTGCCTCGGTGGTCTGCAGGTACTCCCCCAACTGTTTCGCGGTCATTACTTCGGGTAGTTCGTCAAGCGTCATGGCGACTCCGTCCTCAGATCATCTGTCGTGATGACTTGAGAATGACACCGACGTAATTCACTTGTCAAGCCATCTCGTGAGATACGCTGAGAACGTGACAGGTTCCCTCCCCATCGCCACCGTGATTGGCCTCAACGCTCATCGCATCCGAACCGATTGCGGCGCAACGCTTGTCGAGGTTGCGGCGCTGGCCAATCGGGATGGTGCACGGTGGAATTCGTCGATGGTCTCGCGGATTGAACGCGGCCGGTTTGACGCGACGATTCCCACCGTCCTGCTTATCGCCGACGCACTCGACGTGATTTCTCGTCGCGCTGGACGCCCCCCGGTGCGGATCACTGACCTACTGGCGTCCGATGCACCCATGCAAGTGGCGACGAACGACGCTGAGGCTTATCGGGTGGAGGTCACGGTGGAGGCTGCGGACCTGATCCGGTTCCTCGGAGGCCAAACGGAGGCCGTCGAAGCCCTCGTGTTCAGCGGAGCCCTCGACCAAAGCCGGATCGCTGGCACCGACCACGAACAGCGGCTCGCGAAGTCACTGGGCATACCCGTGCGTGTCCTGCAGCATCTCGCTGGGCAGTTGTGGGGCCAGACCTTCGGTGAGGAGCGCGATGCCCGTGCCGGGGAGGATGCCAACGCGCAGAAACGCGGCCGGGTCACCCGCGAACTCAAGCAGGAGATCGTCGAGGCATACGAGGGCCAGCATGGCAACCATCAGTAAGTACCAAACCAAGGGCGGCACCACGCTTTACCGGGTCCGATACCGGACGCCAGACAAGGGCCAGACCGATAAGCGCGGCTTCACGACGAAGCGCGACGCGCAGGTGTTCGCCGAGCAGATCGAAGTTGATAAACGCCGCGGGGCCTATGTGGCACCGTCTGACGGCCGGGTGAAGTTCGGCGATCTGGCCCGTGAGTGGCTGGCCGCCAAGCACAACCTCAAGCCGTCGACCCGTGCCCGCTACGAGATCACGCTGACGATCGCGCTCGCCCGCTTCCACCATGTAGCCATCGGGGATATCAGCCGGCCGATGGTACGGACGCTGGTGGCTGATCTGGTGGCCGATGGTGCGGCGTCGTCGTCGGTACACAAGGCCGTGGGGTTGTTACGCCAGGTTCTCAAGGCGGCGGTGGCCGACAACCTGCTGGCGGTGAACGTCGTCGATGGCGTCGAACTGCCCGTCGTCAAGACGACCGAACAGCGTTACCTCAGTGCCGCCGAGCTGCACCGTGCGGCGCTGGCGGCCGGCGGGTACAAGGCGCTGGTGTACGTCCTGGGTAGCACCGGGTTGCGGTTCGGCGAGGCTGCCGAGCTTCGGTGGCGTGATGTGGATGTGGACGGGCTACGGCTGCGCGTCTGTCGGTCGGTGACCTTCGTGGGCGGTAAGGCGGTCGTCGGCACGCCGAAGAACGGCAGGGAGCGCACAGTGGCTCTACCGGCTAGCGTGGCACGGCTGCTGACTCCGGGTGCCGCCGATGATCTGGTGTTCCCTGACTCGGCCGGCGGATGGATGCGGGCCAGCAATGTGCGGCGTCGGTGGTGGGCTAGGGCGCTGGCCGATGCCGGCCTACCGACTGACTTCAAGCTCCACGAGCTTCGGCACACGGCGGCCTCGCTGGCGATCCGGGCCGGGGCCAATATCAAGTCGCTTCAGAACATGCTCGGGCACGCCTCGGCGGGCCTGACTTTGGATCGCTACGGCCACCTGTATGAGTCCGATATTGACTCGGTAGGTCACGCCATTGATGAAGCGTTATCTGTAACTTGTGGGCACGGTGTGGGCACGGAGCCTGCCACCGGCCGCCGATTGCGCGCCGTTAATACCGCTGACCTGCATTAACACTGGTGGGCGCGGACGGTTTCGAACCGCCGACCGCTGGTGTGTAAAACCAGAGCTCTACCACTGAGCTACGCGCCCCTGCCTCGGGCAGGTTACCCGGACCAGTACCCCAGGCCCAAAACCGCGAGATCGGGCTCACGCAGCAGAAGTTCGAGTGACTCCCTGCGTGAGCCCGATTTCGCGGCCAAAGGTGGCCAAGGGTCAGGACTTCAGCGCGCCCAGGGCGTCGAGCCAGAGCTGCTGGTCGCGCGCCTCACCGGGCTGCTTCATCTCGGCGAACCGGATGATGCCGGACTTGTCGATGACGAACGTGCCGCGGTTGGGAAAGCCGGTGTCGGAGTTGAACACCCCGTAGGCCTCGCTGACGGCGCCGTGCGGCCAGAAATCGGAGAGCACCGGGAACAGGAACCCGCTCTCGGTCGCCCAGATCTTGTGGGTGGGCGGCGGGCCCACCGAGATCGCCAGCGCCACGCTGTCGTCATTGACGTAGCGGGGCAGCTGGTCGCGCAGCTGATCCAGCTCGCCCTGGCAGATGCCGGTGAAGGCCAGCGGGAAGAACACCAGCAGAACGTTCCTCTGACCGCGAAAATCGCTCAGCGTCACCGGCTGCTGGTTTTGGTCCTTGAGGGTGAAGTCCGGGGCCTGCGCGCCGACCTGCAGCATCAACGCTTCCCGGTGCGGGACTTGGGCTGCACCAGGCGACTGGCACTCCAGTCCCCCAGGTTGACCGACGACGTCGGCATCAGGCCGGCCGTCGGCGCCGCCTCGGCGATCTCGGCGGGCTGCACATGGCCGGATCGGCCGGTCTTGGGTGTCAATACCCAGATCACCCCGTCGTCAGCCAAGGCGGTGATCGCATCCATCAGGGTGTCCACCAAGTCACCATCGCCGTCGCGCCACCACAGCAGCACGACGTCAACCACCTCATCGGTGTCCTCGTCGAGCAGTTCGCTGCCGGCGGCTTCTTCGACGTCGACACGGATGTCGTCGTCGGCGTCCTCGTCCCAGCCGAACTCCTGGACCAACTGCTTGCTCTCGATGCCCAGTTTGCGGGCGAAGCTCGGGGCGTCGTTATCCGCCGCGACCACCGTGCGACCTCCTTAGATCCTCAGCGCTTGTGATGTGAATCATCGTTGCACAGCTCGCCGTGCTGGGCGGGGTGAGCGGGCTCAGAAGGCTTTGCACAACTGCATCCCCTTGTCCCGAGCCCGGTTCAGTTCATCCTTGCGGGCGTTGTACACCGGTACCGGCGCCTTGGATGAAATCGCGGTTGCCACGCCGCGCGCGGCCTGCGCATAGGTGTTGAACGCGTCCGTCAGGTCCGGCGACAACTTCTCGTTGATCGCCGCGACAACCTCGTCGGCACTGTGGTTGAGTGCCTCCACCGCGGGCCCGGCGGTGCCGGAGATATCCCCGCCCTTGTTGAACGCCTCGACGTACTTGTTCACCACGTCGACGGCGTCGCTGCTGCTCGAGGCGAACCGGCCGCACGCGCCGCGGACCGCCTGAGTGGTCATCGACTGCTGACGCTGGGTCTCACGAATGCTCGAGGTGGCTTCCGAGGCCGACACCGACGCCGACACCGAGGAGCGGTAGGCCGGGGCTTCGGAGGTGTCCGCCTCCGGGGTGCCACCGATGATGCTGGTACAGCCGACGACCCCCATCGCCAACGCCGCCACCACTCCGGCCACCGACGCGCCTACCCGAGCGTGTCGCCGCGTCTGGGCGCGCGAGGCAGTCAGCCGTCGGGTCAGCACAACTTGAAACGTTACCGCGTACCCGCCACCAGGCCGAGATCAGCCCACCCTGCGGCACGCGCCCACCGCCGGTCAGGTGTCCGGTGGGGCAGGATAGAAAAGACGAGACCGGCGAATCGATCGGTCGGTGTCGTCCTGGCCACAAGCCGGGAGGCACATCTTGTCCTCCGAACCAAGGAGCAATGCGTTGACCACTGAGGCCGTACATCAGGATCTGGCCAAAAAGCCAAGCAGCACAACCGAATCCGATCGGGTCCGGGTGATCCGCGAGGGGGTGGCGTCCTACCTCCCCGACATCGACTCCGACGAGACAACCGAGTGGCTGGAGTCCTTCGACGAACTGCTGGCCCGGTCCGGTCCGGCTCGCGCCCGCTACCTGATGTTGCGACTGCTCGAACGCGCCGGCGAACAGCGAGTAGCGATCCCGGCGCTCACCTCCACCGACTACGTCAACACCATCCCGACCGAGTTGGAACCCTGGTTCCCCGGCGACGAGGAAACCGAACGCCGCTACCGCAGCTGGATCCGCTGGAACGCCGCGGTGATGGTGCACCGCGCGCAGCGGCCTGGGGTGGGGGTCGGCGGCCATATTTCGACCTACGCGTCATCCTCGACGCTCTACGAAGTCGGGTTTAACCACTTCTTTCGCGGCAAAGACCACCCCGGCGGCGGCGACCAGGTGTTCATCCAGGGCCACGCCTCCCCCGGCATTTACGCGCGCGCCTTCCTGGAAGGTCGGCTGAGCACCCATGATCTCGACGGCTTCCGTCAGGAGCACAGCCACCCCGGCGGCGGCCTGCCGTCCTACCCGCATCCGCGACTGAAGCCCGACTTCTGGGAGTTCCCCACGGTGTCGATGGGCCTGGGCCCGATGAACGCCATCTACCAGGCCCGGTTCAACCACTACCTGCATGACCGCGGCATCCGCGACACCTCCGATCAGCACGTGTGGTGCTTTTTGGGCGACGGCGAGATGGACGAGCCGGAGAGCCGCGGCCTGCTGCACGTCGGGGCGCTGGAGGGCCTGGACAACCTGACGTTCGTGGTCAACTGCAACCTGCAGCGCCTGGACGGCCCGGTGCGCGGCAACGGCAAGATCATTCAGGAACTGGAATCGTTCTTCCGCGGCGCGGGCTGGAACGTGATCAAGGTGGTGTGGGGCCGCGAATGGGATGCCCTGCTGCACGCCGACCGGGACGGCGCCCTGGTCAACCTGATGAACGTCACCCCCGACGGCGATTACCAGACCTACAAGGCCAATGACGGCGGCTACGTGCGAGAGCACTTCTTCGGCCGCGACCCGCGCACCAAGGCGCTGGTGGAGAATCTGTCCGATCAGGACATCTGGCACCTCAAGCGTGGCGGGCACGACTACCGCAAGGTCCATGCCGCCTACCGCGCGGCCGTCGAGCACAAGGGCCAGCCGACGGTGATCCTGGCCAAGACCATCAAGGGCTACAGCCTGGGCAGCTACTTCGCCGGCCGTAACGCCACCCACCAGATGAAGAAGTTCCGGCTGCAGGACCTCAAGGACTTCCGCGACGAGATGCGGATTCCGATCCCGGACTCCGAACTGGAGGAGAACCCGTACCTGCCGCCGTACTACCACCCCGGCGAGCAGGCACCCGAGATCCGCTACCTGCTGGACCGGCGGCGCGCCCTGGGCGGCTTCGTGCCGCACCGCCGCACCCAGGCCAAAGCGTTGGAACTGCCGGGCTCGCAGGCCTACGCGGCGGTCAAGAAGGGGTCCGGCACCCAGGAGGTGGCCACCACCATGGCCACCGTGCGGGTGTTCAAAGAGTTGTTGCGGGACAAGCAGTTAGGTCCGCGATTGGTGCCGATCATCCCCGATGAGGCCCGCACATTCGGGATGGACTCGTGGTTCCCGTCGTTGAAGATCTACAACCGCAACGGCCAGCTCTACACCTCGGTGGATGCCGACCTGATGCTGGCCTACAAGGAAAGCGAAATCGGCCAGATCCTGCACGAGGGCATCAACGAAGCCGGTTCGACGGCCTCGTTCACCGCGGTCGGGACGTCGTATGCCACCCATGACGAGCCGATGGTCCCGATCTACATCTTCTATTCGATGTTCGGCTTCCAGCGCACCGGCGACGGCCTGTGGGCGGCTGCCGATCAGATGGCCCGCGGTTTCGTCCTGGGCGCCACCGCGGGACGCACCACCCTGACCGGTGAGGGTCTGCAGCACGCCGACGGGCACTCGCTGCTGTTGGCCAGCACCAACCCCGCGGTGGTCTCCTACGATCCGGCGTTCGCCTACGAGGTCGCCCACATCATCGAAAGCGGCCTGGCACGGATGTACGGCCCGAACCCGGAGAACGTGTACTTCTACGTCACGCTCTACAACGAGCCCTACGTGCAGCCAGCCGAACCCGACGGTTTTGAACCCGAGGGACTGCTGCGCGGCATCTACCGCTTGCGCAAGGCCGCCGAACCCCGGTCGCACACCGCGCAGATCCTGGCGTCGGGGGTGGCGGTGCCCGAGGCACTGCGGGCCGCCGACCTGTTGGCGGCCGACTGGGATGTGGCCGCCGACGTGTGGTCGGTGACCAGCTGGGGTGAGCTCAACCGGGACGGGGTGGCCATCGAACGCGAACGGCTGCGTCACCCGGAGCGCCCGGCCGCGGTGCCGTATGTGACGCGGGCGCTGGCGGATGCCACCGGCCCGGTCGTTGCGGTGTCGGACTGGATGCGTGCGGTGCCCGAGCAGATCCGGCCGTGGGTGCCCGGCAACTACGTCACCCTGGGCACCGACGGGTTCGGGTTCTCCGACACCCGTCCGGCCGCGCGGCGCTACTTCAACACCGACGCCGAGTCGGTGGTGGTCGCGGTGCTGGCCGCGCTGGCCCGCGACGGCGCCATCGACGCGTCGGTCCCGGTCAACGCGGCGACGCGGTACCAGATCGACGACGTGTTGGCCGCCCCCGAGCAGACGTCGGATTCCGGCGTCGCATAGCCAGCCCCGTGGATTTCGGCGCGATAGTTCCCGCTGAGCGGGAATTATCGCGCCCAAATCGCGGCTTGTTGTTACTTGTGACCAGAAATCAGGCGTAGCTTTTAGAAATGGTCGACAACAGCCCGGCGGCCCCGGTCCTGCCGCGGTCGACGCTGGACCTGCTCAGCACCGTCCCGGACACCCTGCTGCGCAGGCTCAAGCACTACTCGGGCCGGCTGGCCACCGAAGCGGTGTCGATGATGGGTGACCGGTTGCCGTTCTTCGCCGACCTGGAGGCCTCCCAGCGCGCCAGCGTGGCACTGGTGGTGCAGACGGCGGTGGTCAACTTCGCCGAGTGGATGCACGACCCGCACGGCAACGTCAGCCACACCGCGCAGGCGTTCGAGTTGGTACCCCAGGAGCTGACCCGCCACATCGCACTGCGGCACACCGTGGACATGGTGCGGGTCACGATGGAGTTCTTCGAGGAGGTCGTGCCGCTGCTGGCTCGCTCCGAGGAGCAGGTGACCGCGCTGACGGTGGGCATCCTCAAGTACAGCCGGGATCTGGCGTTCACCGCCGCCTCCGCCTACGCCGACGCCGCGGAGGCCCGAGGCACCTGGGACTCTCGGATGGAGGCCAGCGTGGTGGACGCCGTGGTCCGCGGTGACACCGGTCCGGAGTTGTTGAGCCGCGCGGCCGCGCTGAACTGGGACACCACCGCCCCGGCCACCGTGGTGGTGGGCACCGCACCACCGGGACCGGACGCCTTCGCCGGACAGAAAGCCAGCCAAGACGTCCGCGATGTCGCCGAACGCCACGGCCGGGCGGCCCTGACCGACGTGCACGGCACCTGGCTGGTGGCGATCGTGTCGGGCCCGCTGACGCCCACGCAGAAGTTCTTCGCCGACCTGCTCGGCGCGTTCTCCGACGGTCCAGTGGTGATCGGACCGACGGCGCCGACCTTGACCGCCGCCTATCACAGTGCCAGCGAGGCGATCTCGGGGATGAACGCCGTCGTGGGCTGGACCGGTGCACCGCGACCGGTGCTGGCTCGCGAGCTGCTTCCGGAGCGGGCACTGATCGGCGATACGTCGGCGATCGCGGCCTTGCACACCGACGTGATGCGGCCGCTGGCCGAGGCCGGGCCGACGCTCACCGAGACACTGGACGCCTATTTGGACTGTGGCGGCGCGATCGAGGCCTGCGCCCGCAAGTTGTTCGTTCATCCAAACACCGTCCGCTACCGGCTCAAGCGGATCGCCGACTTCACCGGACGCGATCCGGCCGTGCCGCGTGACGCCTATGTCCTGCGGGTTGCCGCCACGGTCGGGCGGCTGGCCAACCAAGCGCAGCAAGCCAGTTTCAGTAGTGCCAACGTGGCCTATGCCGCCGCGCCGATGCCCTCCACCGGCCCCGATGACCCTCAGGTCAACCCGGCGGAATGACCCGCCGGGGCGTACCCCGGGCATGTACAGATGCACACCAGCAGCGAACACTTGTCGCAGTTCGGTATCGAACACGTCGCATAGAACGGCAGTTTTGTAGGGTCTCCACAAAAACATAAGACAATGTTCATAATCTAGGACATCCTGCAAACCGCTCTTCACAATGTTCTCTTAAAGACGTGATTGCGTTGCTCGCTCCCGGACAGGGATCTCAGACCCCCGGCATGCTGTCGCCGTGGCTGGAGGCGCCCGGCGCCGATGCCGCGCGCGAGCAGTTGGCCGCCTGGTCGGAGATCAGTGGTCTGGACCTGATCGCACTGGGCACCACCGCGACGGCCGAGGAGATCACCGACACCGCGGTCACCCAGCCGCTGGTGGTGGCGGCGACCCTGCTGGCGTACGCCGAGCTGGTCAAGCGGCGCAACGGCTCGGTGAGCGGCAGCGATGTCATCGTGGCCGGCCATTCCGTCGGTGAGATCGCGGCCTACGCGATCGCCGGCGTCATCTCCGCCGACGACGCCGTCATGCTGGCCGCCACCCGCGGCCGCGAGATGGCCAAGGCCTGCGCACTTGAGCCGACCGGCATGGCTGCGCTGCTCGGCGGCGACGAGGCCGAGGTGCTGGCCCGCCTCGAGCAACTCGACCTGACCCCGGCCAACCGCAACGCTGTCGGCCAGATCGTGGCGGCCGGTCCGTTGCACGCGCTGGACAAGCTCGCCGAAGACCCGCCCGCCAAGGCCCGGGTCCGCAAGCTGGCCACCGCCGGGGCGTTCCACACCCAGTACATGGCACCGGCGCTGGAGGCTTACGCCGCCGCAGCCGGGCAGGTGAGCACGTCTGAGCCCACCGCTACCCTGTTGTCCAACCGCGACGGGCAGCCGGTGACATCGGCGGCTCAGGCGTTGGAGCACCTGGTTGCGCAACTGACCCGGCCGGTGCGCTGGGACTTGTGCACCGAGACGCTCCGCGCCCGCGAGGTCACGGCGATCGTGGAGTTCCCGCCCGCCGGTACCCTGGCCGGCATTGCCAAACGCGAACTTCGGGGGACCCCGACGCACGCCGTCAAATCTCCCGCGGATCTGGACGGGCTGCCCGAGTTCTAACGCCCGCTTCCAAACCTGCACAACCAGATACCCAGTAATACCCCCGCACACCCCGTGCGGATCCAACCGAAGGGAAACACAGTGGCTGCCAGCCAGGATGAAATCATCGCCGGTCTCGCCGAGATCATCGAAGAGGTGACCGGTATCGAGCCGAGCGAGGTCACCGTCGAGAAGTCCTTCGTCGACGACCTGGACATCGACTCGCTGTCGATGGTGGAGATCGCCGTTCAGACCGAAGACAAGTACGGCGTGAAGATCCCGGACGAGGACCTCGCCGGTCTGCGCACCGTCGGTGACGTGGTGGGCTACATCCAGAAGCTCGAGGCCGAGAACCCCGAGGCTGCCGCCGCGCTGCGCGAGAAGTTCGGTTCCGAGAGCTAATCGTGTCCTCTCAGCCTTCTACGGCCAACGGCGGTTACCCCAGTGTGGTGGGAACCGCCGTTGGGGCCACCCCTTCAAAAGCCTTCTGCGGCAAACGGCGGTTCCCCCAGTGGGGTGGTAACCGCCGTTGAGGCCACCACTTCAATCGGCGCAGACATCGAGAGCACGTGGAAGGGACTGCTCGCCGGTGAGAGCGGCATCCACGTGCTCGAGGACGATTTCGTCTCCAAGTGGGATCTGCCGGTCAAGATCGGCGGACACCTCAAGGACCCGGTGGATGACCACATGGGCCGGCTGGACCTGCGACGCATGTCCTACGTTCAGCGGATGGCCAAACTGCTCGCTGGGCGGTTGTGGGAGAACGCCGGATCGCCAGAGGTCGACCCCGACCGATTCACGGTCGTTGTCGGCACCGGGCTTGGTGGCGGCGAGAAGATCGTCGAGACCTATGACCTGATGAACGAGGGCGGCCCCCGCAAGGTGTCGCCGCTGGCCGTTCAGATGATCATGCCCAACGGTGCCGCCGCGGTGGTCGGCCTGCAGCTCGGTGCCCGCGCTGGGGTCATCACCCCGGTGTCGGCCTGCTCCTCGGGATCGGAGGCCATCGCCCACGCGTGGCGTCAGATCGTGATGGGCGACGCGGACTTCGCGGTCTGCGGTGGTGTCGAAGGCGGCATCGAGGCGCTGCCGATCGCGACGTTCTCGATGATGCGGGCGATGTCGACCCGCAACGACAACCCCGAGGGTGCGTCGCGGCCGTTCGACAAGGACCGGGACGGCTTCGTGTTCGGTGAGGCCGGGGCGCTGATGATCATCGAGACCGAAGAGCATGCCAAGGCACGCGGCGCCAAGCCGCTGGCCCGGTTGATGGGGGCCGGTATTACTTCCGACGCCTTCCACATGGTGGCTCCCGGTCCCGACGGCAAGCGGGCCGGCCGTGCGATGACCCGGTCGCTGGAGTTGGCGGGCCTGTCCGCCAAGGACGTCGACCACATCAACGCGCACGGAACTGCTACTCCGATCGGTGACACCGCCGAGGCGAATGCGATCCGGGAAGCCGGTTGCGAGCACGCCGCGGTGTATGCGCCCAAGTCGGCGCTGGGCCACTCCATTGGGGCGGTCGGTGCGCTGGAGTCGGCGCTGACGGTGCTCTCGCTGCGTGACGGGGTCATCCCGCCGACGCTGAACTATGAGACGCCGGACCCCGAGATCGACCTCGACATCGTCGCGGGCGAGCCTCGTTACGGCGACTACAGGTACGCCATCAACAATTCATTTGGGTTCGGTGGGCACAACGTCGCGCTCGCCTTTGGGCGGTACTGACACACTTCGGTACCAAGAGAGGGAAGTTCGCAACAGCCATGTCAACGCTGGCAACGGGAAAGGGTCTCCCCAACGTTGTCGTCACCGGCTACGCCATGACGACCGCATTGGCCGCGGACGGGGAGAACACCTGGAAGAAGCTACTGGACGGCCAGAGCGGCATTCGCAAGCTCACCGATTCATTCGTCGAGGAGTATGACCTACCGGTTCGTATCGGCGGGCACCTCGTCGAGACCCCTGAGAGTTTCGACGAGGGGCTGAGCCGGACCGAGCTGCGTCGGCTTTCCTACTTGCAGAAGATGGCTTTGGTGCTGAGCCGGCGTGCCTGGGAACACGCCGGCTCACCCGAAGTCGACACCCGGCGCCTCATGGTGTCGGTTGGCACCGGGATGGGCTCCAGCGAGGAGCTTGTCTGGGCCTATGACGGCATGCGCGAACGCGGCCTGAAGGCGGTCTCGCCGTTGGTCGTGCAGAAGTACATGCCCAACGGAGCGGCCGCTGCGGTCGGACTGGACCGGCATGCCAGAGCGGGGGTGATCACCCCGATCTCGGCCTGTGCCTCCGGCTCAGAGGGCATCGCGCACGCCTGGCAGCAGATCGTGCTCGGCGAAGCTGACATGGCGATCTGCGGTGGTGTGGAAACCCGGATCGAAGCAGTGCCGATCGCGGGATTCGCCCAAATGCGCATCGTGCTGTCCACCTCCAACGACAACCCGGAGGGCGCCTGCCGTCCGTTCGACCGCGACCGCAACGGGTTCGTGTTCGGCGAGGGCGGCGCACTGATGGTGATCGAGACCGAAGAGCACGCCAAGGCGCGCGGGGCCAACATCCTCGCCCGGATCATGGGTGCCTCCATCACCTCGGACGGCTACCACATTGTCGCGCCGGACCCCGACGGCCAGAGCGCGGGTCGGGCGATGACACGGGCGATCCAGATCGCCGACCTAGCGCCCGGCGACATCAGCCACGTCAATGCGCACGCCACCGGAACCACCGTGGGTGATGTGGCAGAAGGTCACGCCATCAACCTCGCTTTGGGCCCGCACGGCGGCAACGCCGCGGTGTACGCGCCCAAGGCGGCACTGGGCCACTCGGTCGGTGCGGTCGGGGCGGTCGAGTCCATCCTGACGGTGATGGCGCTGCGTGAGCAGATCATCCCGCCGACACGGAACCTGGAGAATCTCGATCCCGAGATCGACCTGGATGTGGTGGCCGGCGAGCCGCGAGCGGGGACCTACGAGTACGCCATCAACAACTCATTCGGGTTCGGCGGGCACAACGTCGCGATCGTCTTCGGTCGGTACTGAAGGCCGCCACAGCGAGACCCGCGATCAATAATTCAGACCAAGGAGAGGCGCGATGACGACTATGGCTCCCGAGACGGTGGGCGAATCGCTCGACCCGCGCGATCCCCTGCTGCGTCTGTCGACGTTCTTCGACGACGGCACGGTGGAATTGCTGCACGAGCGTGACCGCTCCGGCGTGCTGGCCGCCGGCGGCACCGTCAACGGAGTGCGCACCATCGCGTTCTGCACCGACGGCACCGTGATGGGCGGTGCGATGGGCATTGAGGGCTGCGACCACATCGTCAACGCCTACGACACCGCGATCGCCGAGCAGAGCCCGATCGTGGGCCTGTGGCACTCGGGCGGCGCCCGGTTGGCCGAGGGCGTGCGGGCCCTGCACGCGGTCGGACGGGTCTTCGAGGCCATGATCCGGGCTTCCGGATTCGTCCCGCAGATCTCGGTGGTGGTCGGATTCGCCGCCGGCGGCGCCGCCTACGGGCCGGCCCTGACCGACGTCATCGTGATGGCACCGGAGGGCCGGGTGTTCGTCACCGGCCCCGACGTGGTGCGCAGCGTCACCGGTGAGGACGTCGACATGGCCGCACTGGGCGGCCCCGACACCCACCACAAGAAGTCCGGCGTGTGCCACATCGTCGCCGACGACGAGCTCGACGCCTACGAGCGGGGCCGTCGTCTGGTCGGGTTGTTCTGCCAGCAGGGCCATTTCGACCGCAACAAGGCCGAGGCGGGCGAGATCGACCTGCACGCACTGCTGCCGGAGTCGGCGCGACGCGCCTACGACGTGCACCCGCTGGTGCACGCGCTGCTCGATGCGGACGCGCCGTTTGAAGAATTCCAGGCCAAGTGGGCGCCGTCGATGGTGGTCGGGCTGGGCCGGTTGTCCGGTCGCACGGTCGGCGTGCTGGCCAACAACCCGCTGCGGCTGGGCGGCTGCCTGAACTCCGAAAGCGCCGAGAAGGCAGCACGTTTCGTGCGGCTGTGCGACGCGTTCGGGATTCCGCTGATCGTGATCGTCGACGTGCCGGGATACCTGCCCGGCGTGGGTCAGGAATGGGGTGGCGTGGTGCGCCGCGGCGCCAAGCTGCTACACGCATTCGGCGAGGCCACCGTCCCCCGCGTCACGCTGGTGACCCGCAAGACCTACGGCGGGGCCTACATCGCGATGAACTCGCGGTCGTTGGGTGCTACCAAGGTGTTCGCCTGGCCGGACGCCGAAGTCGCGGTGATGGGCGCCAAGGCCGCGGTCGGCATCCTGCACAAGAAGAAGCTGGCCGCCGCCCCCGAGCACGAGCGGGAGGCGCTGCACGAGGAGCTGGCCGCCGAGCACGAGCGGATCGCCGGCGGAGTGGACAGCGCCATCGACATCGGCGTGGTCGACGAGAAGATCGACCCGTCGCACACGCGCGGCAAGATCACCCAGGCATTGGCCGAGGCGCCCGCCCGCCGCGGCCGCCACAAGAACATCCCGCTGTAGGCGTCAGCTCACCGGGTGGTGTAGCCGCCGTTGGCGAAGATGGTCTGCCCGGTGATCCAGTGGCCGCCGTCGAGCAGGAACACCACCAGTGGTGCGATGTCCTCGATGCGGGTCAACCGGTTGCCCATCCCCTGCGACTTGTGGAACTCGACGCGCTCCGGGGTTTCCTGCGGGTAGAAGAACGGGGTGTCCATCGGTCCGGGGGCGACGCTGTTGACATTGATCCCCCGGGTGCCGAACTCTTTGGCCGCCGCCCGGGTGAAGTGCTCCACCGGACTCTTGGAGCCCGCGTAGGTGGAGTAGCCGTCGGTGAACGCGCCCAGCAGCGCGGTCACGATCGTCACCACCGAACCGTTGTCGTTGAGCCGCTTGCCGGCCTGCTGCAGGAAGAAGTAAGCGGACTTGGCGTTGATGTCGAACATCGAGTCGTACTCGGCTTCGGTGGTCTCCAACAGCGGCTTGCGCAGCACCTTGCCGACGGTGTTGACCGCGAAGTCCAGTCCGCCGAATGCGATCACCGCGGCGTCGAAGAGGGCGGTGACATTGGCCGGAACGGTCAGATCGCCCTGCACCTTGATTGCCTTGACGCCGGCGGCCTGCACCGCAGCCACGGTTTTGTCGGCGTCGGGCTCGGAGCTGTCGCTGTTGTAGTGCACCGCGACGTTGACGCCGTGCGAGGCCAGCGTGGTGCTGATCAGCCCGCCCAGGTTCTTGGCCCCCGCGGCCACCACCGCCGATTTCCCGGTCAAATCGCTCATGGAAGTCCCCTTCTGTCGCTGACCACGAAACTAACCGGGCTCTGCACAAATGGGAAACAGAGTTGTACGCGCCATCAACAAGAATTATTTGTGGATAGCATGAGCCGATGTTCCCGGTCCCGGACCTGCGCCGCCTGACCCACTTCATCGCCGTCGCCGAGGCCACCGGCTTCACCAGCGCCGCCAAGCAGCTGCACCTGTCGCAGCAGGCGCTGTCGCATTCGGTGCAACAGCTGGAGAAGGAGATCGGTGTGACGCTGCTGGTGCGCTCCGGGCGCCGCATCACGTTGACCGCAGCCGGCCAGACGCTGTTGGACGAGGGCCGCGCTGTGCTGGCGGCGGCTCGGACCCTCACTGCGCACACGCGCGCCGCGGCCAGCGCCCAGCCGGATGAATTCGTCGTCGGGTACTCCCCTGCGATCAGTAGTCACGACGTCTACGCCCTGCTCGAGCCGGCGATCGCCGCCTCGCCCGACACGTCGTTCACGGTCGTGCAGCTGTTTCCCGACCGGCTCACCGCCGGGGTGCGCGACGGAGCCGTGCAGTTGGGGCTGCGCCGCGCCGTGGTGCCCCAGGAACTGCTGGCCGGCGCGGTGATCGGCTACGACCCGCTGCGGGTTGCCGTGCCTGCCGATCACCCGCTGGCCGCGCGCTCCCGTATCCGCATCGCCGAGCTGGCCGACCAACTGATCGCGCTGTGGGCGCCACCGGGGGCTTCCTACTACAGCGACTTTCTGGTCAACGCCTGCCGGCGTGCCGGATTCGAGCCGCAGTACCGGGTCAGTCGGGTGCAGGGCTGCCCGCCCGAGGTAGCGGCCCTGACCGAGAACGCCGTCGCGTTCGTCACCGCACCGGCCGGCCCGGCGCTGGCCGGCGCCGTCTCGGTGGTCGATCTCGACGAGCCGCTGCTGGTGCCCCTGCAGGCGCTGTGGCAGCCCCACACCAGTTCAGCGGTGCGGGATCGCATTCTGCATCAACGTCTTTGACAACCTCATGCGTGAACATTACCGCGATGAGTACGCCGACTACTGCAGCCGGGTCCGCAGGTATCTCTAGGAACTCAGCTCCGAGCCAGGATGGCCGACAGCGCCCGCTGCAGCGCCGCGTCGGGGTCGGCCGGCAGTGCGTCGGCACGCCATCCCACGAAGTCATCCGGGCGGATCAGCAATGCACCGTCTGGTGCCAGCCCGGTGACGCGGGCCCACTGTTCATCGACGATCCGCTGCACAGCCAGTGGGATTCCCAGCGCCTCCGCGGCCTGCGATGCGGCGGCTCGCCAGCGTCCACCCGCACTGCCGGTCAACACGGTGAAGCCCAGGCCAAGCAGGTCGAGAGTCGAAATCCGTTGTCCACCATGTGTCAGCCATACATGCGGAAGCCGCGTGCCGGGTTGTCCGCGCAGGTCCGACACCAGGAAGACCGCACTCGGGTCGCGTGGCGGCGGCTCATCCCCCAGCACCGCGGCCGAGTGGTACCGGTAGCCGATCAGGAGGGCCAACATCGACGCTTCCTCACCCGGCGCGAGGCCCGGTCCGGTGTCGTCGAGTCGCAGCAACGGCAGCACCGGCCCGGTCAGCGATTGGCGGGCGCTGAAGCGTCCCATCGGGTGCCGCTCGGCGGGGTAGGTGTCCAGCAACGAGGCATCGGCCGTCCCCGCCAGCACGGCCGCCAGCTTCCAGGCCAGATTGTGCGCGCTCGCAATGGCGCAGTTCGCGCCGCCGGCCTTGAACGGCGGCATGGCGTGTGCCGAGTCTCCGACGAGAAACACTCTGCCGCGGCGGAACTGGTCAGCAACGCGCTCGTAGGGCTGCCATGGCGTCACCTCGACGATCTCGATGTCGATCTGCGCACCGATCGCCCGGGTGAGCAGCCGGCGGCAGTGATCGTCGGTGAATTGCGCAGCGGTTTCGCCTCGGTCGGGCAGATAGGTGGTGATGAACATGCCGAAGTCGTCGCGGACCGGCAGAAAGATGCCGTCCACGTCGTCGTTGGCCACCTGGATGGCGTCACCGTCGCCGAGTTGCGGAACGAATTGCCGCCAGGGCCCGCGGAAGTAGATGAAGACGACGTAGATCGGTAGCGCCCCGTGCCCGGACGTGGGTATGCCGAGTGCGTCACGAGCCGGGCTGCGCACGCCGTCGGCGGCGATCAGGTAGTCGGCGCATACCACCTCGGTGCCGCCGGTGTCGCGGTCACGAACGACGGCGGTGACTCCGGTGTCGTCCTGCTCGAAGGAGCACAATTCGGTTCCATAGCGAACCTCCCTGCCCTGTCCGCGGATGTGTTCCAACAGCATCGGTTCCAGTGCGCTTTGTGGGCAGTATTGCGCGGGCGGCTCGGGGCTCAGGCCAGAAAACGGTGCGAAGATCGCGTCGAGGTCGAAGGCCTGCCGCACCCGAGTGCTAGTGAGCGAGGCCTTGGTGAGCATGTCCGACACCCCCTCGGCCACGGCGTGCACCTGGTCCGCCAGGCCCAGGCCGCGCAGGATCTCCAGGCTGCGGAAGCTGAGGTTGCGGGCTTTCGGGTAGATGAAGATCTCGCGGCGCTTCTCGACGACGAGGGATTCCACGCCGTGTTTGGCCAGCAATGCCGAGGCGCTCAGACCGCCCGCGCCCGCGCCGATGATCAGGACCGGGACTCGATTGTCGTTCATCGTCACCTCCCGCCACAGTCGGAACTAACTAGTTCCGTCTAGACCAATGTGGCATGTGTCGATGCGCGGTGCAACCCGCTACGGGGAGGGATTGCCGGCGAGTGGAAGGATGACGTCCTCCAGCACGCGCCGGACAAAGACACGGTCGACGGGCCGGCCGGTCATCACGCGCAGCACATTGAGGCCCAACGCCACGTCGGGGATCAGACTCAGGTCGCGACCGGCCGGGATCTCACCGCGCGCCCGCGCCTGATCGAGCAGCACCCGGACCACATGGCGCGGCGGGTCGAGCACCAGATCATCGAGGGCCGCCGCCAGAATCGGATTGTGCATCGCGGCGGTCGCCACGCCGACGATGACTTTCATTGTGTCCATGCCTGATTCATCGAGATCGGGTGCGGTTGCGACCAGCGCCTCGATGTCGCCGTGCAGGCTACCGGTGCTGGGCGGCTCGACCGGTCCCTGCCGGCGCCGCCAATGGGCGATCGCATCGGCCACCACCACTGCCTTGGATGGCCAACGCCGGTAGATCGCGGCCTTACCGACACCGGCGCGTGCCGCGATGTCGTCCATGCTCAACCGGTCATAACCCACGTCGGCCACGCCCTGTAGCGCCGCATCAAGGATCGCGGGGTCGCGCGACCGGTCGAGCCGACCCGGGCTTCGCCCCGGTCGCGATGCGGGTGCGGGCTCCTGGGCTCCCATAACGTGCCAGCTTAGACGATACGAATCCGTTCCGTTCCCGATCGGCTCACTCGGCAGCTGCGAGAAACTCGCGGGCCACCTCGACGACGCGGTCGCGATCGTCGGCCACCAGGCCGATCCGGGTCCGGCGATCCACGATGTCCTCGACGGTCAGCGCACCTTCGTGGCTGACGGCGTACTCGAACTCGGCACGGATCACGTCGATGCCGTCGGCCACCGCATCTGCGGGCCGCTCGCAGGTGGCGGTGGCGATCACGTTGGTCGCCTCGCCGCCATAGCGCAGCACCAGCGATTCGGGCAGGGCAGCCGTCAGCGGGATGTGCGATCCCGGGTTATCCGGTGCACCGATCAGCGGCAGATCCCGGGTGCGACACGGCGTGGCCCGCAGCGCCCGCAAACGCACGGCCCGGTCCAGCACGTCTTCGGCCATGTGCCGGTATTCGGTCAGCTTGCCGCCGATCACGCTGAGCACCCCGGACTCCGATTCGACGACGGCGTGGTTGCGAGACACATCCGCGGTGCGGCCTTCCCCGGTGTCGATCAGCGGGCGCAGCCCGGCGTAGGCGCCGCGAACATCGGCCGTGCTCAGCGCGATGCCCAGCGCGGTGTTGACGGTGTCCAGCAGGAACGAGACTTCCGCCGAAGTGGGTTGCGGCACATCGGGAATCGGCCCGGGTGCCTCTTCATCGGTGAGGCCCAGGTAGACCCGGCCGAGCTGTTCGGGCATGGCGAACACGAAGCGGTTGAGCTCGCCGGGTATCGGGACGGTCAGCGCGGCGGTCGGATTGCCGAAGGCCGCCGCGTCGAACACCAGGTGCGTTCCGCGACTCGGCCGCAGCCGCAGGGCCGGGTCGATGTCGGCGGCCCAGACTCCGGTCGCGTTGATCACCGCCCGCGCGGCGACGTCGAACGACTCACCGGAGACCTGGTCGGTCAGTCGTACCGCGTCGCCGCTGGCCTGCGATGCCGCCACATAGGTCAGGATCGTTGCGCCGTGTTGGGCCGCGGTGCGGGCGACCGCCGTGACCAGCCGGGCGTCGTCGATCAGTTGCCCGTCGTAGGCCAGCAGACCACCGTCGAGGCCGTCCCGGCGCACGGTCGGCGCCAATTCCACGGTGTGCTCGGCCGAGACCCGCCGCGAACGGGGCAACACCGTCGCCGGTGTGCCGGCCAACCGGCGCAGCGCGTCACCGGCGAAAAACCCGGTGCGCACCAGGGCCCGATCCCGCCGAGGCATCGACCCCAGCAGCGGGACCAGTTGCGGCATCGCCCGCACCAGGTGAGGTGCGTTGCGGGTCATCAGGATTCCGCGTTCAATGGCGCTGCGCCGCGCAATGCCCACATTGCCGGTGGCTAGGTATCGCAGTCCACCGTGCACCAGTTTGGAGCTCCACCGGCTGGTGCCGAACGCCAGATCGTGCTTGTCCACGCACACCACCCGCAAGCCGCGGGTGGCCGCGTCCAGGGCGATGCCGGCGCCGGTAATTCCCGCGCCGATCACGACGACGTCAACAGCCGGGTGCTCCGCCAGTGCGGTGAGTTCGGCGGTGCGGCGGGCGGAGTTGAGCGTAGCGGCGTCGGGCATCACGAGAGGTACCTGTTCAGGGTGTAGGCCAGTTCGGTGGAGAGCGCGTCCTCGTCGAGGATCGGCGCGACGACTTGCGCGGACTGGATCGCCGATTGGGTGATCAGCAGGCACATCGCGGCGAGTTGGCGTGGGTCGCCGGCGCGCACGCTACCGGCATCCTGGGCGCCGCCGAGTTCGCCGGCCACCAGGTCGATCAGCCGCCGTTGACTGGCCCCCATCCGTTGGGCGATGTAGACCATCGCCAGATCGGGTGCGTGATGCAGCACCTGCATCACTACCTCGTCGTGGCGCAGCCGCGCGGCAACCGCGACGATCCGCGTCACCAGCGCCTCCCGCCCGGTTCCCGGTTGCTCGAGTTCAGCCCACGCCGTGGTGATCCGTGCGGTCAGCAGTGCGGCGATCACCGAGCGGCTGTCCGGCCAGCGCCGGTACACCGTGGGACGACTCACTCCGGCGCGACGCGCGATGGCCGCCAACGTCACTCGCTCGATTCCCAATGCCAGTACGCAGCTGGTGGCCGCGGCGAGAATCCGCTCGCCGGTGTCCCCGTGGTCGTCATTACTTGTTGACAACATATGTAATACTGTAATGCACGTAACAAACGCACGGCTCAAACACAGTGCATGGAGATCTTCTACTAAGAACTCGCCTAGGTTTTTGCATACTGCTCGCGGTATTCGCACTCACAAAGGAATCCCATGGACCCAGTACTTCGTCTCTGCACCACCGCTGGTGTCGCCCTGTTTGGCGCGGCTGTCGTCGTCACCCCGATCACAACGGCCCTACCCGGCACCCACCTGCGCAACATCCGACTCACCGCCGGTGACGCGACGAACATCGTCATCGACTTCGTCGAGCACGGCATAGTCACCGACGACGTCCCGGCGGACCAGCCCAATCCGACGATCGGTGTCTCCGGTCTGCCGCCCGGAACCCCGCTCAGCGAGGCCGGTGAGCAGGAGGCGCAGAACGTCGGGCAGCAGCTGTTCGACGAGCTCGGCGGCCCGGGCGGTGTGGCCGGCATCTTTGCCGGCATCGACACCCGGATGGGGCAGACCGTGGCGCCGTTCGCCAGCCTCGAACACATGGACACCCAGATCCTGGCCGGGCTCGACGAAGTGGACGGCGGCATCTACGCCGGCCAGTCGGAGTCCTCCCCCGGCGGAATCCTCTTCGATCTGACCCTGCTCGCCTGGGCCTTCGGCTTCCGCGACGTACCGATGCCCGGCTCGGTCGACCTCAACGGCTCGGCATTCGACGAAATCTCCAACGGTGCTGTCACCACCATGTACACCGATGCGATGGCCAACCCGGTCGTCAGCGACAACGGCGACATCACCGTCGTGGCGGGATCCGGGGAGGCGGCGATCAGCACCTGGGTGTTGATGAACGTCAACAACCCCGACTTGGCGTACTTCCTGCCGCTGTTTTATCAGTCGCTGGTCACCGGCGACGCCGGCGGTTCCTTCCTGCACAATGGCGGCGTCGTCCAGGTCGAGGGAAACCCGCAGGACGGCTGGACACTGGTCAGCTGGGACGGGCAAGCGATCCCGGCGAACCCGGGGCTGCTCACCGAGCTGCTCGTCGACCTGCGCGCCCCGCTGGCGGCACCGCAAACAGCGATGTATGACGTGGTGAACGCTGTCCTCAGCGGCGACACATCGACAATCGACTCGACGCTGCAGACCGGCCTGCAGAGTGTGGGCGAAGCGCTCGTCCAGTTCCCGGGATCGGTGTTCAATGACATCGTCGGTGAGCTGCAGGCTCTCAGTAGCGACCTTTCAGCCGGCGAGACGTTCAACGATGCCTTCGGGTCGACGATCCTGGGACTGATATAGCGAATAGTTGATGGAGCAAAGTTAGGTACCGATGCAACCCGAACAGCTGCTGCCGCCGATGAAGTGGAACGCCTGGGGCGATCCGGCGGCTGCCAAACCGCTTTCCGACGGCGTCCGAGCCCTGCTGAAACAGGCGCTCGGCGTTGGAGATTCGATCACACCGGAACCCGATGCCGAAACAGTGCAGCTGCGGCCGAGCGCATTGAGCGATGTCGACCACCGGGCACTGACGGCGATCGTAGGCACCGAGCACTGCCGCGTCGATCAGCCGGCACGGCTGCTACACGCCGGCGGCAAGTCCACCCTGGATCTGCTGCGGCGCAACAGTTCCGGGCCGCAGGATGCGCCCGACGCGGTGCTGCTTCCCGGTGATGACGACGAGGTTGCCGCGGTGCTGAGCTACTGCAGCGACCACGCCATCGCGGTGGTTCCGTTCGGCGGCGGCACCAGCGTGGTCGGCGGGCTCGACCCGATCCGCGGCGACTTCGCGGCCGTGGTGTGCGTGGATCTGCGCCGGTTCGATGAACTGCTGAACCTCGACGAGATCTCCGGCGAAGCGGAATTCGGCGCCGGGGTCACCGGACCCGACGCCGAACGGCTGCTCGGTGAGCACGGCTTCTCGCTGGGCCACTTTCCGCAGAGCTTCCAGTTCGCCACCCTCGGGGGCTTCGCCGCCACCCGTTCCTCGGGTCAGGACTCGGCCGGCTACGGCCGCTTCGACGACATGGTCCGCGGCCTGCGGATGATCACCCCGGCCGGCGTGTTGGACCTCGGTCGCGCCCCGGCCTCGGCCGCCGGGCCGGACCTGCGCCAGCTGTTGCTGGGGTCAGAGGGCACGTTCGGCGTCATCACCAGAGTTCGGGTGCGCGTGCATCCGGTGCCGGCGACCACCCGCTACGAGGCGTGGTCGTTCCCGGACTTCGCCACCGGCGCGGCGGCACTGCGCGCGGTCACGCAGACCGGCGCCGGACCGACCGTCATCCGGCTGTCCGACGAGGCCGAGACGGGCGTCAACCTGGCCACCACCGAGCAGATCGGTGAGCAACAGATCACCGGTGGCTGCCTGGCGATCACACTGTTCGAGGGCACCGCCGAGCACACCGAAAGCCGGCACGCCGAGACCCGGGCGGTGCTGGCCGCGCACGGCGGCACGTCGTTGGGCGAAGCACCGGCGCGCGCCTGGGAGCACGGCCGATTCTCCGCGCCTTACCTGCGCGATTCGCTGCTGGCCGCCGGGGCGCTCTGCGAAACGCTGGAGACCGCCACCGACTGGGCGCGCGTTCCCACGCTCAAGGCGGCGGTCACCGAGGCGCTGACCACCGCGCTGGCCGACAGCGGGACGCCCGCGCTGGTGTTGTGCCATATCTCGCACGTCTACCCCACCGGCGCGTCGCTCTACTTCACCGTGGTCGCGGGTCAGCGCGGCAATCCCATCGAACAGTGGCGGGCCGCGAAAGTCGCTGCGGGCGATGCGATCATGCGGGCGGGCGGAACCATTACCCACCACCACGCCGTCGGCGCCGATCATCGGCCGTGGATGAGCGAAGAGGTGGGCGAGCTGGGCGTGCAGGTGCTGCGAGCGGTCAAGGCCACGCTGGATCCGGCCGGAATCCTCAACCCCGGCAAACTGATTCCATGACGTCGCGCCCGATCAATCGGATCACCCTGCTGACCAACCCGGCGGCCGGGCACGGCAATGCCCGGCATGCGGCCGAGCGGGCGCTGGCGCGGTTCCAGCAGCGCGGGGTCAACGTGAACCACATCGTCGGCTCCGATGCCCGCCACGCGCGGCGGTTGCTCGATGAAGCGCTGGCGAGTCATTGGCGCTCGGTGACGTACCGCTGGGGATCATCCCCGCCGGCACCGGCAACGACCACGCCCGTGAATACGGCTTGCCCACTGGCGATCCCGAGGCGGCGGCCGACGTCGTCGCCGAGGGCTGGACAGAGACGATCGATCTGGGCCGCATCGCGCAAGACGACGGCGCAGTGTCCTGGTTCGGCACCGTGATGGCGGCCGGTTTCGATTCACTGGTGAGCGACCGCGTCAACCGGATGCGCTGGCCACACGGCCGGATGCGCTACAACGTCGCCATGGTGGCGGAGATGTCCAAGCTGCGGCTGCTGCCGTTCCGGCTGACCTTCGACGACGATGAGCCACTGGACATCGAGCTGACGCTGGCGGCATTCGGCAATACCCGCAGCTACGGCGGCGGCATGTTGATCTGCCCGGGCGCCGATCACGCCGACGGGCTGCTGGACGTCACCATGGTGCACTCGGGCTCGCGGACCAAGCTGATTCGCCTGTTCCCCACCGTCTTCAAGGGCACCCATGTGCTGCTCGACGAGGTGAGCACCCGGCGGGCGAAGTCGATTCGCGTGGAGTGCCCCGGGATCAATGCCTACGCCGACGGCGACTACGTGGCCCCGCTGCCGGTGACGGTGTCGGCGGTGCCGGGCGCGCTGCAGATCCTGCGTGCGCCCTGACAGGTCTCAAGAGACCAGCGAGTTCCACAGGTCGCCGAGTTGACCGGCCAGCCCGTCAACCGGGGTGCTGAAGTCGGCGGCCGCCGGGGCGTCCGTGTCCAGCCACGGGTAGTCCGGGATGTAGGGACCGGGCGGCAGGAAGGGGTTCAGCATCACGTACCACGATGTCGCGTAGTCGATCAGCACATGGAAGACGTTGGGCATCGACACCAGCGGGTCCGCCGGCGGGTCGGCAGTCAAGCTGGTCCAATAATCGGCCCACGGCTTCCCGAGATCCAAGGTGAACGTCGTGCCGGCCCACGGGTAGACGTCCGAGCCGTCTGAACCGATGCCCGTACCGGGGAAGCCCAACGCACCCTCGACCGCGCCGTACGGGTCGGTGATAGAGGGTCCCTCCGTCGGGAAGGTGTAGCCGTTCAACAGCTCCGAGATCGGCACCTGGCCGTAACCTTTGAACAGCGCTATCCAACCGTCGAGAGTGCAGAACACGCCTTCGGCGCAGGCAGTGTTGCTCGGGATTTCGGCCGCCAGGAAACCGACCAACTGCTCACCGATCGGCTTCGAGAGCGCCGGAATCGGGATCTGCAAGTCGGTCGTTGCCAGGAATTTTGGCGCGTCCGCGAGGTCGACACCCAAGACGTTTGTCGCGCTCGTGACGAGCCAGGAGCCGGAGAAGAACAGCGCGTAGGAGAGCGCGTCAAGGGCCTTCAGCGCATTGGCCGGGATGTTGATGATGTCGTAGAGCAAGTTCAGCGGAACGTTGGCCAGATCTCCGTCGGCGGTCAATTGCACGGCGATGCTTGACGTGGCGATCTCGGGTGTGGCCGGACTGGGGGTGATCAGACCAGCAGCCACCAGTGTCGCGTTGGCGATCGCAGCCGAGCACATCAGGGCACGCATCATTAACTCCTTGACGGCGAGAACAGCGTGCGGGCGAATCTACCCTAAGAAAAAGCTATGGACGAGTTGAGCGATCCTGCAAGCTACCCCACACCACGGCTGAGCCAGGACACCTCCGCGCCCTCCCCGCCGTCGCGATAGGCCTCCAACGCCTCGTCCCAAGCAGTACCGAGCACCGTTTCCAGCTCCGCGGCCAGCGCGTCGGCGCCGGCGGCCATCAGCGTGCGCAGGCGGTTCTCCCCGACCATCACGTCGCCGTTGGCGCTCATCGTTCCGCTCCACAGTCCGAGCTGCGGGGTGTGGCTGAATCGTTGGCCGTCGACTCCGGCGCTGGGGTCCTCGGTGACTTCGAAGCGCAACACCGACCAGGAGCGCAGCGCACTGGCCAGCTGGGCGCCGGTGCCCACCGGACCGACCCAGTTGACCACGGCTCGCAGCTGTCCCGGCATGGCCGGTTGCGGCGTCCAGTTGAGCTTCGCCTGGCCGTTTCGGGCACCCAAAGCCGAGGTCAGTGCCCACTCGACATGCGGGCATACCGCCGCGGGCGAGGCGTGGATGTACACCACGCCGCTGGTCACGTCGGCGAATTGATTCGTCGCGCGCATCAGTTGCTCCTTCGGATCCACGAGGGACGTCTTCCCCAACGACCTGGTGGTACCGAGCTTGAGCAATGTTGCTGCAGAAACTGGAGTGTATTCAGTGTTGTATGTGTCTATTGTGCCTTGTGTGACGCCTGTTGGCTAGTCCCCGCTGTACGCGGCCACCACGGCGTCGGACAGCGCCGGCCACCGGCCGGTGACCCAGTCGCCGAAGTCGCGGTCGGTGAGCACCACCAGCGCCCGCTCGATTGCCGGATCAGCCCAGATCAGCGTGCCTGACTGGCCGAAATGGCCGAAGGTCCGCGCCGAGTTGTCCGCACCGGTCCAGTGCGGTGATTTACCGTCCCGGATCTCGAAGCCCAGCCCCCAGTCGTTCGGCCGCTGTGGCCCGTAGCCCGGCAACACACCGTCCAGACCGGGAAACTGCACGCGGGTGGCCTCGGCATGCAGCTGCGGCGACACCGTGACCGGCCTCAGCAGATCGGTGGCGAAGGCGGCCAGGTCCGCGACGGTCGAGGTGCCCCCGAAACCGGCGGCCGACGCTCCCCCGTCCAGCCGGCTGGCCGCCATGCCCAGCGGCTCGAACACCGCCTCGGTCAGGTAGCGGCCGAATTCGATCCCGGACGCCTGCTGCACCGCTGCGGCCAGCACCGCAAAGCCGTGGTTGGAGTAGACCCGCCGCGTGCCGGGCTTGGCCAGGACCCGATCGGAGTCCGGCGAGAGCCCGGAGGCGTGCGCCAGCAGATGCCGCACCGTGGCGCCCGGCGGCCCGGCCGGGGTGTCGAGTTCGACAGCTCCCTCTTCCACCGCGACCTGCACGGCCCGCGCCACCAGGGGCTTGGTCACCGACGCGAGGTAGAACGGCCGCGCGGTATCGCCGTGGGTGGCCAGCACCCCATCGGGGCCGATGACGGCGGCGGCCGCGTGACCGACCGGCCAGTCGTCGAGGGCGGCGAGGGGGGCCAGGGCTTCAGCGGCGGACATCGCCGGCCAGCCTAACCTCGGCGCGGACCGCCTTGCGGTGACTGGTCGCGCTGCGGCCGAACCACCGCTGGCAGGACCGGCTGAGCACACTCTGCTCGGCGTAGCCGAGTTCGCGGGTCAGATGCGACAGGCTGATGTCGGTGTCGCGCAGGTAGCGGTCGGCGGCCTCCCGGCGGACTCCGTCGACCAGGGCGGCGAACGTGGTCTGCTCGGCGGCCAACCGCCGGTGCAGCGCCTTGGGGTGCAGGCCGAGTTCGCCCGCGATCAACTCCAGGCTCACGGTGCCGGTGGGCAGCAGCTGGCGGGCCATCGCGCGCACCGACGCCGCAAGCCCGGGCGACTCGGCGGCGATACCGCGCAGGTAGCTCACCATGGCCTGGTGGGCGTGATCGTCGCGGTGCAGCGGGCGATCCAGATCGGCGGTACGGAAGGTGAAACCCGCCACCGGTTGCGCGAAGTAGGGCCGACAGCCGAAGTAGGCCAGATAATCCCGCACCGGGGTGAGCGCTTCATGCGGAAAATGCACCGACAGCGGCGAATACGGCGCGTCGAACATCATCCGCATGATCCCCAGTGACACCCCCAGCGACAGCTCGGTGGTCTGCGGATGGGGTGGGGATCGCTCGATAAGCACCTCGAACGCATAGAACGATTCGCCGGGTTCATGCGGCGGTCCCAGCTTCCCCTCTCCTGCGTCGAGCCTCGCTGAACCGCCGGCACGACCGCCCGGGATGATGCGCGCCGCGATCGCCGGGCTGTAGGCGGACATGAACCGTTCCACGATGGAAAACGCGCCGCCGACCGTCGCCGCGGTGCGCGCGGCCACCCCCAATGGCCCGAAATTTCCGATGTCTTGCCGCAGCGCCAGCCGGCGCCCGAAATCCGGACAGGCGGTGGCGCTCGCCGCACTTTCAACAGCCAGAATCACCGCGCGGTAGGGCACGAACATCTCGTGCGTCCCGACCGCCGTGAGCGACACCCCGGCTGCCCGCAGTAAGGCCACGGGATCACCGCCGAGCTCGGCGACCAGCTCCGGGTATCCGGACAGCGCAGTGCCCCCCACACCAACATGTCCGCAAATATCAAAGAAATGTCCGCAGATGTCAAGACTTCGTCCGCGTCGCGGGACATGCTGGAACGGCATTCGGCGGAAAGGAATACCCGTGAGCTTTGACACCGTGATTCGTGGCGGCCGGTGGTTCGACGGCACCGGCGCACCATCGGCGATCCGCAACATCGGTATCCGCGACGGGCACGTCGCCGCCATCTCCGCCGAACCACTCGACGAGGCGGGCTGCGTCCAGGTGATCGACGCGGCCGGCAAATGGGTGCTGCCCGGGCTGCTCGACATCCACACCCACTACGACGTCGAGATACTCCTCGCCCCCTCGCTGTCGGAGTCGGTGCGCCACGGCGTGACCACGGTGCTGGTGGGCTCGTGCTCGCTGTCCACCATCCACGTCGACGGCCAGGATGCCGGCGACCTGTTCGGCCGGGTGGAGGCCATCCCGCGCCAGTACGTGGTCGACACCATCGATCGGTTCAAGACTTGGTCGAGCTGTGCGGACTACATCGCCAGCCTGGAGCAGCTGCCGCTGGGCCCGAATGTGACGGCGTTCATAGGCCATTCGGACATGCGCACCGCGACCATGGGGCTGGATCGCGCCACCCGCGCCGACATCCGGCCGACGGCGGCCGAGCAGGCCCGGATGGAACAGATGCTCGACGAGGCACTGCAGGCCGGGTTCGTCGGAATGTCTTCCCAGCAGCTGCTTTTCGACAAGCTCGACGGGGACACCTGCCGTTCACGCACGCTGCCGTCGACGTATGCCAAGCCGAAAGAACTGCGCCGGTTGAAGTCGAAGCTGCGCCGCAGCGGACGGATTCTGCAGGCCGGTCCGGACGTCAAGAATCCGTTGGACGTGGTGTCGCAGCTGGCGCAGGCCCTGGGGATCTTCCGCCGTCCGCTCAAGACCAATCTGCTGGCCGCCGCCGACGTCAAGAGCAACCGACTGGCGATTCCGGCGATGGTCAAGGCATCGCGCATGTTGACCAGGTTGGGCGCCGATTTCCGCTGGCAGCACCTGCCGGTGCCGTTCGAGGTGTACGCCGACGGCATTGACCTGGTGATCTTCGAAGAGTTCGGCTCGGGCGCCGAGGCGCTGCACCTGCGGGAAGCACTCGAGCGTGACGAGCTGATCCGGGACGAGTCCTACCGGCGACGGTTCCGCAAGGACTACGAAAACAAGTATGGCCCGCGGGTCTGGCACCGCGACTTCTTCGACGCCGAAATCGTCGACTGCCCGGACGCCTCGGTGATCGGAAAGTCCTTCGGACAGGTCGGGATCGAGCGCGGCGGTGTGCATCCCGTCGACGCCTTCCTCGACCTGGTGCTGGAGCACGGGACCGCGCTGCGCTGGCACACCACGATCTCCAACGATCGGCCTGCGGTGCTCAAGAAGCTCGCCGCCGAACCCGGCATCCAGATCGGCTTCTCGGACGCGGGCGCGCACCTGCGCAACATGGCGTTCTACAACATGGGTCTGCGGTTGCTGCGGCACGTCCTGGATGCCCAACAGTCCGGTCAGCCGTTCCTGTCGGTCGAGCAGGCGGTGCACCGGCTGACCGGTGAGCTGGCCGACTGGTACCGAATCGATGCCGGCCACCTGCGCGTCGGGGACCGCGCCGACGTCGTGGTCATCGATCCCACCCACCTCGACGACACCCTGGATGCCTACGTCGAGGAGCCCTTCGCCCAATACGGCGGGATGTCACGGATGGTGAACCGCAACGACGAAGCCGTCAACGCGGTGTTGGTCTCCGGCCAAGCGGTGGTGCTCGACGGTCAGCCCACCAGCGTGCTCGGGACACAACGCACCGGAAGTTTCCTGCGCGCCGACACCCGCATCCCGGCCGTCACCGCGCTAGGCCCGGTACCGGTGCCGGGCGCCACACCGGCAACATAAAGTTGGCTCCATGAGTCAGACAGTGCGCGGCGTGATCTCCCGTGAAAAGGGCAAGCCGGTCGAGGTGACCGACATCGTCATCCCCGAGCCCGGCGCCAACGACGTCGTCGTCGCCATCACCGCCTGCGGGGTGTGCCACACCGACCTGACCTACCGCGACGGCGGCATCAACGACAGCTACCCGTTCCTGCTGGGCCACGAGGCCTCCGGCACCGTCGAGTCGGTGGGATCGGCGGTCACCGCGGTCGCGCCCGGCGACTTCGTGGTCCTGAACTGGCGCGCGGTGTGCGGACAGTGCCGCGCCTGTAAGCGCGGCCGCCCGCACCTGTGTTTCGACACCTTCAACGCCTCGGTTCCGATGACCCTGACCGACGGCACCGAACTCACCCCGGCACTGGGCATCGGGGCGTTCGCCGACAAGACGCTGGTCCACGAAGGTCAGTGCACCAAGGTCGATCCGAGTGCGGATCCCGCGGTGGCCGGGCTGTTGGGCTGCGGCGTGATGGCCGGTCTGGGCGCCGCGATCAACACCGGCGGTGTCACCCGCGACGACACCGTCGCGGTGATCGGGTGCGGCGGAGTGGGCGACGCCGCGATCGCCGGCGCAGCCCTGGTGGGTGCCCGGCGCATCATCGCCGTCGACACCGACAACACCAAGCTGAACTGGGCGCGTGAATTCGGCGCCACCCACACCATCAACGCGCGCGAGCTCGACGCGGTCGAGACGATCCAGGATCTCACCGACGGTTTCGGCGCCGACGTGGTGATCGACGCGGTCGGTCGCCCGGAGACCTGGAAGCAGGCGTTCTACGCCCGCGACCTGGCCGGAACCGTTGTGCTGGTGGGTGTTCCGACCCCGGACATGGTGCTGGAAATGCCGCTGATCGACTTCTTCTCCCGCGGCGGATCGCTGAAGTCCTCCTGGTACGGCGACTGCCTGCCCGAGCGCGACTTCCCCACCCTGATCAGCCTGTATCTGCAGGGCCGGCTTCCGCTGGACAAGTTCGTCTCCGAACGCATCGGGCTGGGCGATGTCGAGAAGGCCTTCGATCGCATGCACGGCGGCGAGGTGCTGCGGTCGGTGGTGGTGCTGTGAACGCCATCCAGCGCGTCGTCACCCACGGCACGTTCGAACTCGACGGCGGCAGTTGGGAAGTCGATAACAACATCTGGATCGTCGGTGACGATTCCGATGTGGTGGTCTTCGACGCCGCCCACGACGCCGCCCCGATCGTCGAAGCCGTCGGCGGGCGCAACGTGGTGGCGGTGGTGTGCACGCATGGCCACAACGACCACATCACGGTGGCCCCGGAGCTGGGCCGAGCGCTCGACGCACCGGTGCTGCTGCACCCCGGCGACGACATGCTGTGGCAGATGACGCACCCGGACAGCGACTTTCGGGCGGTAGCCGACGGCGACACGCTCACGTTCGGCGGCTTGGAATTGCGGGCGCTGCACACCCCGGGTCACTCTCCGGGCTCGGTGTGCTGGCATGCACCGGACCTGGGCGCGGTATTCAGCGGCGACACGCTGTTCTGCGGCGGGCCGGGGGCGACCGGCCGCTCGTTCTCGGATTTTCCGACGATCTTGGCGTCGATCTCCGGGCGGCTCGGCGAATTGCCTGCCGACACTGTCGTTTACACCGGTCACGGCGATAGCACGCGGATCGGTGACGAACTGGTCCACTACGACGAGTGGGTGGTGCGCGGCCACTGACGATGCGCGCGAGGAACGAGCGCGAGGAGGAAGGGGCCCATCCAGCACGGCCACTGACGATGCGCGCGAGGAACGAGCGCGAGGAGGAAGGGGCCCATCTGGCCCGGCCACTGACGATGCGCGCGAGGAACGAGCGCGAGGAGGAAGAGGCCCATCCAGCACGGCCACTGACGATGCGCGCGAGGCCACTGAGCTCAGTGCCCGCGCAGGATTCGCCGCTTCTCTGCGGCGAACTCCTTCTCGGTCAGTGCTCCGGAATCACGTAGCGCCGTTATCGTTTTGAGCTGCTCGATGCGAATTCCTTCGCCCTCGGGAACGAACGGTTCGTGCCTGAAGTCCGTGCCCGTGTGCACCGTCCCCACCGGCGGGCGACGCCGGCGGGCTGCCAACAGCCGGCCTGCGATCAGATCCACCAGCCCGAGCACGAAGATCGCCGGAAACACCCACAGCAGCGTCGAGTGGCCGGCGGGCTTGCCGAAGGCCAACCGCGGAGCGATATAGGCGCCGACCTGCCCGTCGGTGACGATCTGGTAGTCGCCGGCCTCGGCCACGTAGATTCGCCACAGCCGCCGCCGCGTGTCGTTGTTGACCGTGGTGGTCATCCCGACGCTTTCCTCGAACTCCGGGTCGGCCACCCCGTCCGGTGGTGTCACCGTGACGCTGATCGGCGGGACCGGCAGTCCGCCGCCGGTGGGACTGGAGATGACCCGGGTGTGCAGATTCACCGTCACCTCGCCCGCCGGCAGATGCAGTCTGCCCGTGCCTGGAATCGGCACCTCGCCGTAGGCGTCGTAGCGGTCCAGCACAAAGACGTTCAGAATCAGCGCAACCACGAAGCCGATCACCCCAATGGTCATCAGGCCGGCTGCCACCACGACCGGAATGCGTCCGATCGCACGCTGCGCGCCCACTTACGGAAGTGTGCCACGGATCGCCGATCCCGCTACCGTCAGTGGTGATATCGATGACGGTTCGCCGGGGTCGGAGGTGGCCATGCCAGAGTCGAGCATCGTGGTCCGTCCCGAGCCCGGCGGCGTTCCGTCGGGCCGGTTGCAGGCGGCCGGGCTGGCCCACGCCACCGGTGTGTTCGAACAGCTCGCCGCGACCGTTCCGCTGCCCGCCGCGCCGCGGCCGATTGTCGTCGCCGACTATGGCGCCGCCACCGGCTACAACTCACTGCTTCCGATCGGCGCCGCCATTGCGGCGTTCCGCCGGCGAACCCGGTCCGACCATGCCGTGCTGGTCGTTCATACCGACCTGCCGGACAACGACTTCACCGCGCTGTTCACCACGCTGGCTGAGGATCCCGACAGCTACACACGCAAGGACACCGCCAGCTTCCCCTCGGCGATAGGTCGGTCGTTCTACGCCCAGATCCTGCCCTCGCAGAGCGTCAACCTGGGCTGGACATCCTGGGCCACCATGTGGCTGCGCCGGCCCGCCGGGCAGCTCGAGCACAGCGACACCGCCGCCGCGCGGCGCGCCTATACCCGCCAGGCCGCCCAAGATTGGCATGACTTCGTGGCGTTCCGCGGCCGGGAGTTGAGCCCGGGGGGCAAGCTGCTGGTGTTGACCGCCGCCGTCGACGCCGCGGGCCGATCGGGCTACCGGCCGCTGCTCGATGCGATCGCCGCGGTTCTCGACGAGCAGGCGCGCGACGGCGCACTGACCCGTGATGAGGTCGCCCGCATGACGATTCCGGTGTTCGGCCGCAGCGAGAAGGAACTTCGCGCGCCGTTCGCCCCCGCCGGGCGATTCGAGTCACTGACGATCGAGCGGCTGGAGGTTTTCGACGCCGAGGACCGGTTCTGGGACCGATACCTGCTCGACCGCGATGCGGCCGCCCTCGGCACCCATTGGGCCGCCTTCGTCAGTGCCGCAGTCTTCCCCACCCTGGCCGCCGCGTTGACCGGCGGGATCGACGATCCGCGGGCAGCCGATTTCGTGCATCACCTGGAAGCCGGCGTCGCTGCCCGCCTCGCAAGCAACCCGCAGCAGGTGCAGATTCCGCTGGCGCTGATCGTCCTGTCCAAGCAGCGTTAGGGGCTGACCGGGCTCTCAGTGGATTCCGGAGCCGGGCTCTCGGGAATCTCGGGCAGGCTCGGCGGAATGGGTTCGGGGCTGGGCGCGAACGCCGGGGGCGGCTCGAACGTCGGTGACGGTGAGGTGGTGGTCGTCGTCGACGACACCGTCGTCAGCACGCCGGAGCCCGGTCCGGTGTCGGCGGCACGCCGCAGCACCAGCACGGCCACGGTGCCGAGCAGCATCGCGACCAGCGCAGCCATGATCACCACCGGGACCGGCCGTCGATACCACTCCACGCCGCCCTGGCCGCCACCGATCACCTCGGGTTCTGGTGCGGCGGGCTGGCGCGGCGCAGCGGGAGCCGGACGAGCCGGCGGTGGCGTCACCAACGGTTGCAGCCCGGGATCCGGGGTACTTTCGCCGGCCGGCGGCGGAACCTGCTCCGGCGACGGGGCCGACTCGGGGAACTGTGGTGGCGCCGCCGGCGGCGGTGTCTTCTTCGAGATGGCCACCACATCGCCGGCGACACTCAGCGCGGCGCCGATCGCCGCCGTCAACTGTGGTCGCGGCGAGCTGATTACGTCGACCCCGAACCGTTGCGACAGACCGGTGGTGACCGTCGGCATGTTCGCCCCACCGCCCACCGACACGATCGCCGACAGCGCATCGGGAGCAATCTCGTTGTCGTCCAAAGTGTTCTGTAAGGCCATGAAAAAGCCCTCGAGCGGCTGGCGCAGGGCCTCGTCGAGTTCTACGCGGGTCAGCCACACACCACCGTGAAAGCCTGCGAGTTCGGCCACTGTCTCGGACGACAGCTGTTCCTTGGCATCCCTGCACAGGCTGCGCAGCCGGGTCAGTGACCCCACCGTTGGAGGCCCGTCGCCGTTGCCACCCAGATCGGCAACCACGTGATCCAGCAGCGCCTGGTCGATCACGTCGCCGGAAAAGACGGTGCTGCGCCGGGTGGCGCTGATCGGTTCGAAACCACGCCCCGCGTCGACGAGGGTGACGTTGGTTCCGCTGCCACCGAAGTCGCACACCGCGATGATCCCACGGTCGGGCAGGCCCGGATTCGCTTGCAGCGCAGTCAAAGCTGCCGTCTCGTCGGAGATCAGCGACACCGGATGCTGCGCCCACGCCGAGACCCGCCCCAGCGCGGTGCGCAGTGCGCCGATGGCGTCGCGTGACCAGTGCGCGGGATAGGTGACCGCCACCGCCGGCGGTATCGGACGTCCCTCGGTCACCGCATACGCCAAGGCATGCAACCCATCAGCGAGCAGTTGCTCGGCACGGTGGGTAGAGCCGTCGCTCGCCACCACCGGCCCGCCGCCTCCGACGCGATCCACGAAGTCGGTCACCACGAGTCCACGGTCGTGCCGTTCGGAACTCACCGCGGAATTCTCCGAGGGCATGCCGATTTGGGACGGCCGATCCCGGAACAGCGTCAGCACGGGCCGACGGGTGATCGCACGATCGGCGGTAACCGCCGCTAATGTGGTCGCCCCGACGGACATCCCCAACGCGGGGCCTGACTGTTGCGCCATGCTGTCCCATCCACGGTGTCATCCGGCAGTCAGAGCAGACCGGTTTACGTAATTTTACCGATGAATGTTCGATATACCCGGTATTGCAGCGCTGTTGGTGCGCCGAGGAACTCACGCGGGGGCTGCTGCAGACGTCGAGCATCTGGTCGTATGCGAGCGCCGAGCCACGGTGCATCCCGCCCGGTGCCTGGTGTCGGGGCCGCTCACCGATTCGGCGGCAAGGCCTTGATCGCACTCCCGATCCTGTCTGCTGCGGTCGGGTGTTCGCCCTTAGTCGGCAACGTCACCGCGGCGGTGCCGTCGGGTGCCGCGGTCGGCGGGGTGCTGCCCGGTTGGCTCTACGACGTGTCGGTCGACGCGCTGATCGCGTCGAACCTGGGGATTTAACTGCTCGCAGTCATTGTCGCGAGCACCTCCAAAGTTTGCTCGGTAGGCCATCGCGGGCGGTTATCTTGCTGACACCGACGGACATCGCCCGGTAACCGGAGAACGATTTCAATCGATCTCAGTTATGACTCAGACCTTCAATAGGAGTTACTCAGCATGCCGCACGATACCCGGTAAGCAACCGCCGAATATGTTCACTGCCAGGGGGTGCCTGCTGCACACGACACCGTTCTTATGCCACCATGTACCGGTGAACCCACGACGGATCCTTCGCTCCCTCGGTGTTGTTCTGGCCCTGACTTGGCTGCTGCACAGCACCGTCGCCACCCCTCCCCCTGCCTTCGCCGACCCGTGTCCCGATGTCCAAGTCTTGTTTGCTAGAGGTACCGATGAGGCGCCCGGCCTCGGTGAGACCGGGCAAGCATTCGTGAACTCGCTACGGGCCCGGTTGCCCGAGCGACCGGTGGATGCGTACGCCATCGACTACCCGGCCACCAATGACTGGCCGACAGGCATTCAGGGCATCCGCGACGCCACCACCCACATCGAGGCCACGGCGGCCAATTGCCCCAAGACCAAGATGGTGCTCAGCGGCTTCTCGCAGGGCGCTGCGGTGATGGGCTTCTCCACCGCCAGCGTCATCCCGGATGGGGTGGAAGGGGTCGATATACCACGGCCAATGCCCCCGGAGGTCGCAGATCACGTCGCGGCCGTGGTGCTCTTCGGAACCCCGAACGAGCGGGCGATGAACTTCCTCGGCCAGCCTCCCCTGACCATCGGCCCGGCATACACCGCCAAGACCATCCAGCTGTGTGTGCCCGAAGACCCGGTCTGCTCCGAGGGACTGAACTTCTCCGCGCACGCACCCGGCGCCTACGACGGCATCGCGGACGAGGGCGCTGCCTACGCGGCAAACCGGCTCTAACCACTGTGTTCGTTCCGCACGGCCGGCGTTGCGGTTTGCTGATTCGCGACCCGCAGGCCAGTGGCAAGGGCGGGACATGTCAGCATTTAAGGATGAATTTGCGTAACACTGTTCGCACCTTCGCTGCCGCGGTGATGCTCACCGGAACGCTGGTGACCGCACCGGTGGGTCTGTCCACCGCAACCGCAGAGTCCTGCCCGGACGCCGAAGTGGTGTTCGCCCGCGGATCCGGCCAGCCCGTCGGGCTCGGCGACGTCGGTGACGCTTTCGTCGGCTCCCTGCAGGAGCAGCTGTCGGGCCTCAACGTCAACGTCTACCCGGTTGAGTACCCGGCGAGCACCGACTACCGCAACAGCGCGGTGCTCGGTGAGAGTGACGCCACCGCCCGCATTCAGAGCACGGTCGCCAACTGCCCGAAGACCAAGCTGGTGCTTGGCGGCTACTCACAGGGCGCCAGCGTCATCGCGATGTCCAGCAATGCGCTGCCCGCTTCGGTCGCCAACCATGTGGTCGCGGTGGCGCTGTTCGGCCCGCCGTCCAGCCCGTACTCCACCTCGTTGTGGGGCGGTCCCCTGCCGGTCCTCGCCTCGTCCTATCGTCCGAAGGCCATCGATTTCTGCCTGGCGGGCGACATCTACTGCGAAGACAGTGGAAGCGTCGTCCCGCACCTGATGTACGTGCAGGACGGCAAGGCCGCGGAGGCCGCGACGTTCGTAGCGAGCCGGGTCACGGCCGGCCGGAGCGTCAACTAGCACCGGTCAGAACAGGGTCGGGATCCGCGCATCGATCAGGTGCGGCCCCGGCTCGGCCACGGCCCGGCGGAACTGCTCGGCGAGTTCCTCGCAGGTGGTGGCTACCGTGGCCGGCACCCCGAAGCCCTCGGCGATCTTCGCGAAGTCCATGTTCGGCCGCGACAGGTCAAGCAAGTCGTTTGCCTTCGGGCCGCCGCCCTCGGCGCCCACCCGGGCCAGTTCCAGGCGCAGGATCGCGTACGCGCTGTTGTTGATCAGCACCGTGGTCACGTTCAGGTTCTCGCGCGCCATCGTCCACAACGCGGAGATGGTGTAGGCCGCACTGCCGTCGGCTTGCAGCGCGATCACCGGCCGGTCCGGTGCGGCCACGGCCGCACCCAGTGCGACCGGCAGGCCCTGCCCGATCGCCCCGCCGGTGAGCGTGAGCACGTCGTGGCGTGGCGCGCCGGCGGTGGCCGCGGGCAGCATCAGTCCCGAAGTGTTGGCCTCATCGGAGATGATCGCGTTATCGGGCAACAGCGCTCCGATCACCTGCACCCAGTTCTGCGGCGTGAGTTGCCCCGCCGGGAGCTCGGGGCGGGCCGCCGGCGCGGGCCGCGGCTGCACACCGGCGGCCACCGCTTCGGCCAGCTGCTCAAGTGCGGCCACCACGTCGGTCTCGAGGCCGGCCAGGTTGTGCACGACGCAGCCTTCGGGAACCAGGTCGCTGGCCTTGCCGGGGTAGGCGAAGAACGACACCGGAGCCCGGGTGCCGGCCACCACCAGGTGCTTGATGCCGTCGAGTTGGAAGGCGGCCTGCTCGGCCCGGTAGCCGAGCCGGTCGATCGCGGCGGCCCCGCCGATCAGGATTGCCACCGGTTCACCGCTGGCCAGCACGGCGGCGACGTCGGCGACGGCCTGTGCATCGGGGGCGGCCGCGGGGACCGGGTCGACCGATCCGGCCGCCTGCGCGCCGTCTTCCCAGGAGATGTCGGCGGGCAGAATCAGGTTGGCCACCTGCGCCGGACTGGCCATTGACTCCGCGACCGCTTCGGCGGCATCGCGCCCGACATCATCACCGGAGTTGGTGCGGCGCACCCAGCCATGGGTCCAGTCGGTCAGGGGTTCGATGTCCGATTCCAGCGGTGCGTCGTACTTCTTGTGGTAGGTGGCGTGGTCCCCGATGACGTTGACCACCGGCACGTGTGCGCGGCGGGCGTTGTGCAGGTTGGCCAGGCCGTTTCCCAGCCCAGGCCCCAGGTGCAGCAGGGTGGCAGCTGGCTTTGCGGCCACTCGGGCGTACCCGTCGGCGGCGCCGGTGACCACGCCTTCGAACAGGCACAGCACCCCGCGCATCTGCGGCACCGAGTCCAGGGCGGCCACGAAGTGCATCTCGGAAGTACCGGGGTTGGCGAAGCAGACCTGCACCCCGCTGTCCACCAGGGTGGTGATCAGGGCCTGTGCTCCGTTAGTCATGTGGCTGCCTTTCTTGCCGGGCACCGAAGTATGCGGGACGCGCGCTCTGCTGCCTATAGAAGCACGCCGGGGTTGAGGATCCCGGCGGGGTCGAAGGCATCTTTGATCCGGCGCATCAGGGCGATCTTGACCGGGTCCTCCAGCTCCAGGAAATGCTGCGTCTTGACCCGGCCCAAACCGTGTTCACCGGAGATGGCGCCGCCGAGGGCCATCGCGGCCGCGAAGATGTCGTGCAGCAGCCGGTGACGGACCTCGTCGTCGGCGCAGAACACCGCCAAATGGACGTTGCCGTCACCGGCGTGTCCGCAGCCGACCACACCGGCACCTGCCGTTTGGGCTAATCCTTGTGCCTTGGTGAGGAATTGGTGCATCTCGGCCCGCGGGACCACCACGTCGATGACGTCGTGGGCACCGGCGGCCTTGGCCGTCCAAAACGCCTTCTCACGGGCCTCGATCAGGGCATGTGCTGAATTACCTTCCAGCACATAGACATCGTCGGCACCGAGTGAGGCAAGCAGCTCGCCCACCATGGCCACGTCGTCGTCGAGGCGCTCACGGTCACGGTTCTCCACACCGACCACCAGGTAGGCCTCCGCGGTCTCACGCACCGTGTCGGGGATGCCCAGGTTCAGGTTCTGCGAGTAGCTGATCGCGGCCAGGGTGAGCTTGTCGACGTATTCGAGGATCACCGGGTCCACCCCGCTGCGCACCACCGCTGGCACCGCACGCATCACCGCGGGCAGGTCCGGGAACGGCGCCAACAGGGTGGCCGAGTGCCCGAGCCGGGGGTAGAGCCGCACGGTGACTTCGGTGGCCAGCGCGCAGGTGCCTTCCGAGCCGATGATCAGCTGGGTCAGGTCATAACCGGTGGACAGCTTGGTGATTCGCCCGCCGGTGCGGATCAGCTCGCCGGTCGGCAACGCGGCCTGCAACCCGAGCACGTTGTGCCGGGTCACTCCGTATTTGACCGCGCGCATCCCGCCGGCGTTGGTGCCGACGTTGCCTCCGACGCTGGCGGACAGTTCCCCGGGGAAGACGGTGTACATCAGCCCCGCGTCGGCCGTCGCGGCGTCGAGGTCGGCCAAGGTGACGCCGGGTTGCACCACCGCAACCTGATTGTCGGTGTCGATCTCCAGGATCGCGTTCATCCGCTCGAAGGAGATCAGCAGACCGTCGGGGCACGGCCGCGCGCCGGCCGACATGCCGGTGCCCGAACCGCGGGCGGTCACCGGAACTTTCGCCGCGGTCGCCGCGGCCAGCAGCGCCGCAACCTGCTCGGCGGTCTGCGGGCGGGCGACGTAGCTCGGCGTCACCGGCGCTCCGACCAGCGCCTCGTCATGGGCGTAGTCGGGGCCGATCTGCTCGCCGGTGAGCAGTCCGCCGGCTCCGACGATGTCGGCGAACTTGCGCGCGGCCTCCAGGGATGAGCTGTCTACCGTGGCCATCCGTTCCTACTTTCCAAATCCGGCGTCACGCAACGCCTGAGCCATCGACCCGCCTGCCGGCGCCGCATCCCGGCGTCCGGCACTGTTGCCGGGACGCCGCCCACGATTCTGCTTGGCCGCATCACCGCGCGCAGCCGGTTTGGCCGCCGGGGCCCGGGAGGAATTGCCGGGCTTGTCCGCCGGCTTGTCCCCCAGCCGCAGGGTCAGCCCGATGCGCTGGCGGTCGACGTCGACGTCGACGACCTTCACCTTCACCACCTGGCCGGAACGCACCACCTCGTGCGGGTCGGAGACGAAGCGGTCCGCCATCGCCGAGACGTGCACCAGCCCGTCCTGGTGCACCCCGATATCAACGAAAGCGCCAAAGGCGGCGACATTGGTGACCACCCCTTCCAGGACCATGCCCACCTTGAGGTGGGCCACCTTCTCCACGCCCGCGGCGAACGTGGCCGTGGAGAACGCCGGCCGCGGGTCGCGTCCCGGCTTCTCCAGCTCGGCGAGGATGTCGGTCACGGTCGGGACCCCGAACCGGTCGTCGGCGAAGTCGCCGGGTTTCAGTGACCGCAGCACTCGCTCGTCGCCGATGATCTCGGCCAGCGAAACACCCGAGCGGTCCAGGATGCGCCGGACCACCGGGTAGGACTCGGGATGCACCCCCGAGGAATCCAGCGGGTCGTCGCCGTCGCGGATGCGCAGGAACCCGGCGCACTGCTCAAATGCCTTGGGCCCCAAGCGTGGCACGTCGAGCAGGGCAGCCCGACTACGGAAGGGTCCGGTCTGGTCGCGGTGCGCCACGATGGCCTCGGCCAGCGACTCCGACACCCCCGATACCTTGGCCAGCAGCGGGGCCGAGGCGGTGTTGAGGTCGACGCCCACGGCGTTCACCGCGTCTTCGACCACCGCGTCGAGGCTGCGCGCCAGGGTTCCCGGTGTCACGTCGTGCTGGTATTGGCCGACGCCGATCGACTTCGGCTCGATCTTGACCAGTTCGGCTAGCGGGTCCTGCAGCCGCCGCGCGATCGACACCGCCCCGCGCAGCGTGACGTCCAGGTCGGGAAGCTCATGGGCGGCATAGGCCGACGCCGAGTACACCGACGCGCCGGCCTCGCTGACCATCGCCTTGGTCGGTGCTGGGGCGCCGGCGCTCGCGAGGTCGGCGATCAACTCGGCGGCCAGGGCGTCGGTCTCGCGCGACGCGGTGCCGTTGCCGACCGCGATCAGGTCCACACCGTGGCGGGCCACCAGCGCGGCCAGTGCCGCCTTGGCCTGATCCCACTGCTTCTGCGGTTGGTGCGGGAAGATCGCGCAGGTGTCGACGACCTTTCCGGTGCCGTCGACGACGGCGACCTTCACTCCGGTGCGAAAGCCCGGGTCGAGCCCGAGTGTGGTGCGGTTGCCCGCCGGCGCCGCCAGCAACAGGTCCTTGAGGTTCTTGGCGAACACCGCCACCGCGTCCTGCTCGGCACGTTGGCGCAACCGCATCCGGGCATCGACCGCCGCCGAGAACGCCAGGCGAGTGTCCCAGGCCCACCGCACGGTGTCGGCCAGCCAGGGCGTGGCCGCGCCGGGGGCGGTCATGTTCACGCCCAGCGACTTGGCGACCATCGCCTGGTAGGGCTCGTTGTCGCCGCCGTCGAAGGCCAGGGCCAGGGCGTCTTCCTTCTCGCCGCGCAACACCGCCAGCACCCGGTGCGACGGCATGGTCTCCAGCGATTCGTTGAACTCGAAGTAGTCCCGGAATTTTTGTGCCGCAGCACTTTTCGCGGCATCTTCGGAGCGCGGCATGGTCCGTAGCGAGCCTGCCGACCAGAACTTCTCCCGGACTGCACCCACCAGCTCGGCGTCCTCGGCACAACGTTCGACCAGAATCGCGCGCGCACCCTCCAGTGCGGCCGCGGCGTCGGCGACCTCCTCGCCGGTGTACTCCGAAGCAAGCTGCTGGGGGTCCAGCGCGGGGTCGGCGAGCAGCCTGTCGGCCAGCGGCTCCAGGCCCGCCTCACGCGCGATCCGCGCCTTGGTGCGGCGCTTGGGCTTGTAGGGCAGGTAGATGTCCTCTACGCGGGCCTTGGTGTCGGCCGACAGCAGCGCGTTGCGCAGATCGTCGGTGAGTTTGCCCTGCTCCTCGATCGAAGACAGCACTGCAGCCCGACGGTCGTCGAGCTCGCGCAGGTAGCGCAGCCGCTCTTCCAGGGTGCGCAGCTGCCCGTCGTCGAGGCTGCCGGTGACCTCCTTGCGGTAGCGGGCGATGAACGGAACCGTCGCGCCCTCGTCGAGCAGCGCGACGGCGGCCGTGACCTGCCGTTCGGCTACTTCGAGTTCGTCGGCAAGGCGGGCATTCACCGGTTTGAGGGTCACGTTCGCGGTCACGCCGACGGACCCTACCGAACGCCGCTGACAGTTCCGTGGTGCGGCACGGCGTGCCGGGCTCGCGGCAGCTTGAACGGCGTTGCCGTCAGGCAATTTCGGGTGATTCATCCACAGTTGCCCGATTCATCCACAGATCGCCGTTCGACCCCCCGTGTTCGCACACTTGTTCGATACGTTGGAAACGTGTCCGAACTCGATCAGGTCCTTCCTCCCGCCGCGGCGGCGCGCGCAGCCATCCGCGCGGACCTGACTCTGATCGATGACGCCCAAACACGGCTGCGGACAGCCGACACAGACATCGTGGGCAATGCGTTTCGCGTCGAGATGGCCGAACACCTCGAAACCCAGCACCGAGTCAATCGCGGCCTGTCCTATCGCATCTTCGGCGAGATCGCCGACCCCGCCGACGGTCCCGAGGATCCTCGACTGCCCGCCGACACCAAGATCACGGACCTGCTGTGGTCACGCCTGCGCATTACCCGAGCCGAGGTCCGGCGCCGGTTCCGCATCGCCGCCCGCATCCGGCCGCGGCGCAATCTGACCGGACCCCCGGCCCCGCCGGAACTTCCCGAAGTCGCAGCCGCGGTCGAGGACGGTCAGATCGGCGATGACCACATCAAATCCGTTACCAAAGCCCTCGACCAACTGCCCGCGAACGTCGCGCCGGCCGATCGCAAGGCCGCCGAACGCACCCTGGTGCGCCATGCCACCGAACAGGACGCCGAGTTCGTCACCGCCATCGGGCACGCCATCGCCGACCGTCTCAACCCCGACGGCAACTTCACCGACGACGACCGGGCACGACGGCGCAACCTTGTCCTGGGCCGCCAAGGCTCCGACGGGATGAGCCGGCTGTCCGGCTGCGTCGACCCGGAAACCCGCGCCTATCTCGAGGCCGCCCTGGCCGCGGTCCGGCCCGGCCACCGCCAGCCCGAAAGCACCGAAGAACGCGATTCCAGGTCATCGGGGCAGCGCGACCACGACGCGCTCAAGCTCGCGCTACGCCACGGCATCGAATCCGGTGCCATGGGCACTCACCGCGGTGTACCGGTGACGGTCATCGTCACCACCAAACTCGCCGACCTCGACCAGGCGGTCCACGCCATGTCCAATCCGGATATCCCGATGCCGGCTGCGGCACGCACCGGCGGCGGCAGCCGCCTGCCGATGCGTGATCTGATCCGCATGGCGGCCAACTCGATTCACTACCTCGCTGTCTTCGACAACCACTCCGATCGGCCGTTGTATCTGGGCCGCAGTAAACGGATCGCCACCCTGGATCAACGGATCATCTGCCACGCCCGCGACCACGGCTGCACCCGACCCAACTGCACCGAGCCCGGCTACCACTCCGAGGTCCACCATTCGACCGACTGGGCTCAGGACGGCCGCACCAACGCCGACGAACTCTACTTCGCCTGCGGCAGCGATCACGGCGCCGTCACCCGCGGCGACCTCCAGACTCACGTCACCGAGCAAGGGCGCCTGGCCTGGACCGACGGCAGCAGCCCACCGCGAATCAACCATCTGCACCACCCGGAGGAGCTCCTGGATCCCGACGCGGATCCATAGCCGCAACCTCAGGTATCACCGCCCGAACCGCGAGAAGATGGCACCGTGACGACCTACGCCGAGATCCGCAACAACGCGCCACTGTGGCCAGGGGTGATGGACCGCTCGCTGCTCGGCAACCGGCAGGCTCAGGCGGCGTTGTATCTGGCCGATATGGCCAAGCGGGGCAAGTGGAGCAAGGTGATCCGCGAACTCGACCGAGGCGATCACGTGGTCGATATCAAGGCGTGGCGGCCCGGCGGCAAGACCTGGCTGACGGTGCTGCATCAAGCCGGCTGGCACGGCGCGTCTGCCGACGTCGCGACCTGGCTGATCGAGCAGGGCGCGCTGCGCTCACAACCGGACGCCACCGGTCGCACCGCCTACGACCTCGCCGTCGAACACCGGCGTTCCGATGAGCTGCTGGAGGTACTCAAGCCTCCCCCGGCCCCCCTTGACGACGACCAGATCGCTGCGCTGAACACCCAGCTCACCGCCGTCATCGACGACTTGATCCAACACCTGTTCCGAGGTGGCGCCCTGCGCCAACTGTTCCGCTATCCCCCGGTCGAGGTGCTGCACGAACTGCCCGGAAGGCAGCTGTGGTTCCCAGTGCCCTACCTGTGGGGAGGATTTCGGGTCAGCCTGCGCGACAACGACATCGAGCTGTTCGGCGGCTATCGAGAACTCGACCCGGTCGGTGAGGTGCACGTCGCGACGGTCGGCTATCGCATCACTGCCGAGGGCCCGTCGCAGGTTTATGAGAGCTACGAATAGCCACTGATCTGACGCAACTGTCCCTTGGCGATCTTGCCGCCGGATGAGCGCGGCAACTCGTCGATGACGACAAGACGTTCCGGCAACAGCTCTTTGGACACCCCGAGCGCCAGCAGATGTTCGACGAGGTCGGCCAACTCAAGGGTGCCGGCGCGCGCCACCTCAGCGAGTTCGACGTAGACGCAGACCTTCTCACCGAAGACCTCGTCGCGCATCGGCACCGCCGCCGCCACCGCGACCGCCGGATGGGTCATCACCGCGTCTTCGACCTGGGCGGCGCTGATGTTCTTGCCGCCGCGCAGAATGAAATCCGATGTTCGGCCGGTGACGCTCAGATAGCCGTCGGCGTCGATCTCGCAGATGTCCCCCATCCGCATCCAGCCGTCGGCGGTGAACAGCTTGTCGTGATCGACCCCGTTGAGGTAGCCGAGGCTGGTGGCCGGGCCGCGGCAGGCTGGCTGACCTCGGCCGGTGTCGGTCACGTCGGTGTTGCCGTCCTCGCCGCCGAAAAGCCGGACCGCCATCTCGTCGACGATCCGCCCACCGGTCCGCAGCCGCCGCTCCAACGAGTCGCCCAGAGTGGTGGCGCTGAGCACTCCGGTCTCGTTGGAGCCGTAGAACTGCAGGATTTTCGCTCCGGTGAGCTCCTCGAACTCCGCGGCCGGCCGGTAGGGCAACGCCTCCCCTCCGGTGAACACCACCCGCAACGAGCTCAAGTCGAATTCGCGGCTGGCCGGATCCGCCATCATCATGGTCAGTTGGGTGCTGACACAACACAATACGGTGACCCGATGCTGCGCGATCGCGGCACAGGTCGCGGCGGCGGTGAAGCGGTCCAACAGGATCGCGGTGGCGCCGAGGTGGATCGGGGTGGTGTGGCTGGTCCAGAGCCCGAAACCGAACGGCGTGGGAATGATCGGCAGGAAGATGTCGTCGGGGCTCAGTTCCCCGTTGGCGACGGCTAGCTGGTGAAAATAATGCCAACGATTCTGGGTGTGCACCACACACTTGGGCAGCCCGGTGGTACCGGAGGTGGAGTTGATCAGGAAGACGTCGTCAGGGCCGAGTTGCGGCCCCGGTATCCCGATTTCGGCGTCCACTCGCAGCTCATCGATGCTCAGCGCAGTGATCTCGAGTCCGGCCGCCGCCGCGCGCCGCTGCTCGTCGGTGATCAGCAGCTGGGCCTGCGAAGCGGCCAGGATCGCGGCCACTTCACGGGTTCCGGCCCGTGCGCCGATGCCGACCACTATCGCCCCGCATCGCTCAATCGCCACGAACAGCACATGGATGGCCGCGGAATCGCTATGCCACACCGCAATCCGGTCACCGGACCTCACGCCGGACCCCGCCAGGCAAGCAGTCAGCGCGTCGACGGCGATGTCGAATTCCTGCCAGGTCAGTGCCGCACCCTGGTAGTCGACATAGGCGGCCCGGTCGGGAAAACTCCGGGCATTGCGGCGCACCGCGTCCGACAACGTGGTCTGCGACCACCAGCCGACGGCGTGATAGTGCGCGGCCTCGGCAGCGGTGTAAGCCGGTGAATTCCAGGCGGTTTCGGGAGACATCCGATCAGTAGGTGTAGTCTTCGCCGCTCGCTCGCACGGTGATGTCACTGATACTGATGCCCCAGGGCTGGTCGATGACGTGCACCACCGCCTCGGCGAGGTCTTCGGGGGTGATCAGCCAGTACTTCACCGAGTCGACGTCGGTCTGCTCGGGTTCCAGGGTGCCCTCGGCGAACGCAGTGACCGACCGGATGTAGCTCTCACCGCGGGATCCGACGATGCCCATGATCGCGGCGCCGTTGACCACGCCTCTGCCGAGGTTGGTGCCCAGCACACCGGTCGGCTTGACCGTGGTCACCTTGATCTGTCCCTTCGCCTCGCTGCGCAGCGAGTCCGATAGGACGGCGACCGCGGCCTTGGTCGCGCTGTAGACCCCCGAGCCGGCTACACCGGCATTGGCGTAGATCGACGAGATGTTGACGACGTGGCCGCGGCCCTGCTCGATCATCTGGTCGTAGACGGCCGAAATGCCGTTCACCACGCCCTTGATGTTGATGTCGATCGCCCGGTGCCAGTGCTGCCAGGCCTTCTCGTGATCGGCGAAATAGGCCAGCGGCATCACGCCGGCGTTATTGACGATGACGTCAACCGCGCCGAAGGTCTGCACCGCGTGCTGCACGGCGTCCTTCATCTGCTCGATGTCGGTGACGTCAGCGACCTGATAGGTGCCGGACTGTCCGGCTTCCCGGATCCCGTCGAAGACCGCCGCAAGGTTCTCGGCACCGATGTCGACGCCGACAACACGGGCTCCGGCGGCGGCGCACTTCTCGGCGATCAGTTTGCCGAATCCACCGCCGGCACCGGTGATGACGACGACCTTGTCCTGCAGGTGCTGCGACATAGTCGGCCTCTCGACAACACGGATGGGACTGAGGAGTTTCGGTGCAGTTTAGGTGGCCGTTGTTGCGGGTGTTGCGGCCGCCCGATTTGCTCGGCGACAGGCCGAGCGTTCGAACGCCGGGTAACAGGTCCGGAAGCTATGGTCACTTCGTGAAGCGTCGAACGGCACTGGGGCTCCCCCTCCTGCTGGCGGCGGGTCCCACCTTGAGCCGGCTCCCACTCGCCGGCGCGGACCCCGGCCGGTGGTCGATCGACCGGGTAAATCGCTGGTACCAGGCCCAGGGTTGGCCGGTCGGCTCGAACTACATCACCTCCACCGCGGTCAATCAGCTCGAGATGTTTCAGCCGAGCACCTTCGATCTGCGGCGGATCGACTCCGAGTTGGGCTGGGCCCAAGCGGCGGGCTTCAACACCGTGCGGGTGTTCCTGCACGACCAGCTGTGGGCCGCCGATCAGCGCGGCTTCCAATACCGGCTGGGCCAGTTCGTCGCCGTCGCCGCCCGCCACCGCATCAAGCCGACGTTCGTGCTGTTCGACTCCTGCTGGGACCCGCACCCCAAGGCCGGACCACAGCCGGCCCCCCGAGTCGGCATCCACAATTCACGATGGGTGCAGAGCCCGGGCGCCGATCGGCTCGGGGACCGCGGCTACTACCGCACCCTGTATGACTACGTCACCGGTGTGATGACCCAGTTCCGGTACGACGAACGGATCCTGGCCTGGGACCTGTGGAACGAGCCGGACAACATGGCCCGCGAGTACAGCGCCGTCGAACGGTCGGACAAGCTGGATCTCATCAGTGACCTGCTGCCCCAGGTGTTCAGTTGGGCACGGTCCGTCGATGCCCGTCAGCCACTGACCAGTGGCATATGGGAGGGCTCGCGGCAGGGCAGCACGATCGTCAACACCCAGCTCAACAGCTCCGACGTCATCACGTTCCACTCCTACGACAAGCCGGCGACGTTCAGTGAGCGCATCGCCGAACTGGCGCCCATGGGTCGGCCGATGATGTGCACCGAGTATCTGGCTCGTACCCGCGGCAACACCATCGATGGAATTCTGCCGATCATGAAGCGGCACAATGTGGGCGCCTACAACTGGGGTTTCGTCGCCGGGCGAACGCAGACCTACCTGCCGTGGGATTCCTGGGAGCACCCCTACACCGCGGAGCCGCAGGTCTGGTTCCACGATTTGGTGCAACCCACCGGTCGCGCGTACCGGAATATGGAAATCATGACCATCAGCAACCTCACCGGCCGCTAACCAGCAACATAGCTGGCAAGCCGCAACCAAATCGGTCGATGTTGCCGCTACCGGCTCATCGCGGCGCGGTTCAGTGATGAAATCATTAGCGGAAATGTCGTCGGGCACGCAGTTCGGCGACTGGGGTCCAGAGGTTTCCGTGAGGAGTCGGTGATGAGCGAGACCGCGTCGGGTTCGCGGGCTGGGTCACGGGTGGGGCGTTACCTCCTCAAACGCCTGCTCGGACGCGGCACCACCGGTGAGGTCTACGAGGCGGTCGACACGCAAAAGGACCGCGCCGCCGCGGTCAAGCTGCTGGCGCCGGCGTTGGGCGGAAATCCGGCGTTCCGCGAGTGGCTGCAGCGTGAGGCGCTGGTCGTCGGGCGGGTGCAGGAGCCGCATGTGGTCCCAGTTCGTGACTACGGCGAGCTCGATGGTCAGGTGTTCATCGATATGCCGCTGGTCCAGGGCGCGGACCTGGCCGCGGTGTTGAAGCGAAACGGCGTACTGCCTCCCCCGCGTGCGGTGAACGTCGTGTGGCAGGCGGCGTCGGCCCTGGATGCCGCGCACAGCGCCGGCGTGATCCACCGCGGCGTCAAACCGCGCAACATCCTGCTGACCAGCGATGACTTCGTCTATCTGGTGGATTTCGGGCTGGCCGGAGCACCCGGAGCCAAGGCCGCCGACGCCGAGAACGCCGGAGCCCGCTGGAAGTACGCGGCGCCGGAGCTGTTCTCCGGCAGTGACTTCGGGCCGGCCGTCGACGTCTATGCGCTGGCATGTGTGCTCTATCAGTGCTTGACGGGTTCGCCGCCATACCGGGCCGACAGCCTCAAGATGCTGGCCAACGCGCATCAGAGCAAGCCGATTCCGCGGCCCAGCCATGCCGGGGCGACCATCCCGGCCGCCTTGGACGAGGTCGTGGCCAAAGGTATGGCCAAGGACCCGCAGGAGCGCTATGCCAGCGCCGCGGAGCTCGCGACCGCGGCCTATCAGGCGCTCAGCGCGCCCGACCAGCACCGGACACTGCAGATCTATGAGGCCAGCCAGCAGTCCACCCCACCGCTGATCGAACAGCCACAGCCGAGCGCGCCGGCGACCAAGGCGCCTGCGGCGGAACCGCCGGTACGGCCCGCTGCGGGATCAGTGCCGCCCCGATTCCCGAACCCCGGGTCTCGACGGCCGCCGACGCCTGGATCAGTTCGTCACGGCGACCGCAGAACGATCCCGCCACACGCAAGCTGCTGCTGCGGATCGGGGCGGCACTGATCGTGGTCGTCGGGTTGATCGCCTGGATGACGAGCCGATCCGGTTCTGACGACCTCGCCGCCGACACCGACACCTCGCAGAGTCAGCCCACCACGACCGTGTCGTCGGCCGAGGCGCAGGCCCGTCTCCTCAAGCTGCTGCCGTCGGGCTATCCGCAGGACACCTGTACGTCGACCACACCGGCGGACGGGGCCATCGCCGAGGTGACGTGTGGCCGCAACACCGACCTCGACGGCCCGCCCGCCGCGACCTATGCACTGTTCCCCGATGCCACGGCGCTGCGCCAGAGCTTCGACAACACGGTGCAGGCCACCACCGTCGTCACCTGTCCGGGCCGAATCCAGTCGCCGGGCGCCTGGCATCGCACCGCCACCCCGGACAAGACGGCCGGAACGCTGCTGTGCGGCATGCGGCAGGGGTCTCCCGTGGTGGTCTGGACCAACGACGCCAACCTGATGATCGGCTCCCTACGGACGGAGCGAAATACGCCCACGCTGGAGCAGTTCTACACGTGGTGGAGTTCGCACTCCTGACCGTCGATCCTGCAGACGCGAACAAAAGCAGCTGTCAAGTCCATTAGGATTTTCGACTTGGAGTCACTGCATCACCCAGATCAGTCGAACCGAGGAGTCAATCAACGATGAAGTTCTTCACAACGGCCGTGGCAGCCGCGGGCGCGTTGGCCGCAGCCGGAGCCGTCACCACCGCGACCGCCAGTGCGGACGCCGGTGACGTCGCCCCTTCGCCCCACCCGATCGGCACCCAGGGCACCGTGGAGAACGGTGGCGTCATCCAGGGCTGGACCGTCAGTGACCTGCGCCCCAGCTCGGATGCGATCCCTTACCAGCCGCGCGGCACCCTGTGGGAGCTGTGGGAGGCCACCGCCACCGACGTGGCCATCCAGGGCACCGTCACCCCGGTGATCGCCAACCTCGGCGCGCGCTCAGCGAGCGGTCAGACCTACCCGGCGCTGTTCACGGTTGCCAGCGCGCAGGGCGTGAACCCGGCCAACCTGGCGCAGGGCCAGCAGACCAGCGGCAAGGTCTACTTCGACGTCACCGGCGACGCGCCCAACAGCGCTGTCTACCAGGGCTCGGGTCGGGACCTGCTGGTCTGGAACCCCGCCGCACCGACCGCGCCGACCGGCGGTTCGTCGGGTCCGGCGGCCACCGGTTCGCAGCGGGCTTCCGGCCCGGCGGCCACCGGCACCAAGCCTGCCCAGCCGGGCAGCCAGGGCGCCTCGTCCGCTACCGAGACCACGCCGGCTGCGGCCGGTAGCCAGGGCACCCCGCTGCCCGCGAACAGCCAGGGCACCCCGCTGCCGGCCGAGGCCGGCGGCACTCCGGCCGGGACCACCGGCTCGGAGGCTACGGCCGCCACGGGCACCACGGGCTCCTCGGGCACGCAGGCCCAGGGCGCCGCCGGCAGCGCGGAAGCGTCGACTCCCGGCAGCGGCCCGGCACCGTCCTCGCAGCAGACCCCGGCTGCGTCGACGCAGTCCGAGGCATCGGCTGCCGCCGGCAGCTCCGGTACGCCCTTGCCCGCGGAGGCGCCCGGAACGTCGACGACGGAAGCGACCGGCACGACCGGCACGACCGGTACGACCGGCACGGCGGGCACGACGGGCGCGGCGGGCACCCCGTCGGCCAGCGGCGCGAGCGGCTCGACCGCCTCGAACTGACCGACGTTCTCTTGCCAGTCCGGCCCGACCTCCACTACCGCGAGGTCGGGCCGGACTCGTTCCTGGGTAGCCTGGTCCTTAGCCCGTTACGATTGAAGTACTTGAGTACCAATGTCGTCGGCATGCAGCCGATTTGAGGAGACAGTCCCATGAAGTCCATCTCTACCGCCTTGGTCGCGGGAGCACTGGCCGCCGCGGGCGCCCTCAGCAGCGGGATCGCCGGCGCGGACCCCGACCCGGCCCCCGCCGCCCCCCGCCCCTGCCACCCAACCGATCGGCACCCAGGGCACCCTGCCCGAAGGCCCCGGAGTCCACGGCTGGACGATCAGCGACCTGCGTCCCAGCTCGGATGCCATCCCTTACCAGCCCCGCGGCACCCTGTGGGAGGCCACCGCCACCGACGAAGCGATCCAAGGCGCCGTCTTTCCGATCGTTGCCAACCTCAGTGCCCGTTCGGCCAGCGGCCAGAACTATCAGGCTTTGTTCACGGTGCCCACCGCACAGGGCATCGCTCCCGTCGCCCTGACTCAGGGCCAGAAGGCCAGCGGCAAGGTCTACTTCGACGTCACCGGCGACGCCCCCAACAGCATGGTGTACCAAACCGGCGGCAACGATCTGATCCGGTGGGTGGCCCCGGCGCCGCAGGCTCCGCCGCAGCCCCAAGCCCCCGCTGGTGGGTCGCACGTGCCGGCGAACGGCGGCAGCAACCGGGCGCCTGTTGCACCGGCTCGTCCGCCCGCGGCGCGGCCCGCGCACCCCGCACCGTCAGCGCCGCCGTCCGGCAGCTCCGGGACGCCGCTGCCCGAGGGCAGTTCCGGGACCCCGCTGCCCTGATTCAGCTGCCGGCCTCGCTCAGAGCTTGAATCGTCCGGCGAATCCGCGCAGCGGCAGGTCGGCGCTGGTCAGCAGGCCCGGCGGCGCCGCCACCACCGACTTGATCGCATTGAGGGCGGGCAACCCGGTCACGGTCATGCCGATCGAGGCGAAGTTGTCCGGGTTGGACAGGTCCACTCCGGGCTTGGGAAAGATCATGTGCTTGTTGTAGACGCACGGATCACCGGTGACCCGGGTGATGTAGCAGCCCTTGATATTCCAGTTCGGTTCGGTGTACGGCGTCATCTGCCACTCCAGATGCGTCTCGACGCGCGGCACACCGTCCACCATGCCCTGATATTTGATGTAGTTGCCGCCCAACGACCCTTTGGGCAGGGTGTACCAGCCCAGGTCGACATCCCGGGTGCACACGCCCAGTTCGTAATCGAACGTCACCTCGTCGAGGGTCAGGTCGAAGCAGTCGGCCATCATCAGCACGCTGTCGGCGAAGACTCGGGTGAACTTCTCCAGCTTGGCCGGGATCTCCGGATCGTCGGCCGGCTGGCCGTAGCCGACCTCGATCCAGGTGTCGCGGGAGTGGTGACATGACACGTCGACGGATTCGATGGTGGTGATGTTCTCGATCTCGGCCACATCGGCTGAACACACCACGCCCAGAATCTGATTGAGGCCCGGGTTCATCCCGGTGCCGTAGAAGCTCGCGCCGCCCTTTTCGCAGGCCTCGGCCAGCAGCTGCGTGACCGGTTTGCCCGACGGGTGCGGATGGTTGCGGTCACGGTGCCAGCCGGTGATCCAGTCGGCGGTGGTCACGATGTTGATGCCCGCTTCCAGGATCGCGACGTAGAGGTCCTCGTCGGGGAACACCCCGTGAAAGGTCAGAACGTCGGGCTTGGCGGCGATGATCTCCTCGACACTGCCGGTCGCGATCACCCCGTTGGGCGCGATACCGGCCAGCTCGCCGGTGTCCTTGCCGATCTTGTCCGGCGAATAGCAGTGCACACCAACCAGTTCGAGGTCATCGCGGGCGGCGAACCGCCGGATCATCTCGGTCCCGACGTTGCCGGTGGCAACCTGGAAAACCCGGACGGGTGCGGCGGCTGCGTTCATGCGGTGGAACCTTTCTGGGCATAGACCTCGGCAGCACTGCCGCCGATGCCGTCGGGATAGAACTGCTTGGCCCACTGGCGGATTGCGGTGAAGCCCTCATACTCGGCGGTCGCCAGGGCAGGCGGATCCGAGTAGCGCTGATGCGACCAGATGTGGATGTCCTGCTCGAACTGCCGGATGACTTCGCGCCCGAAATCGGCCGCCCGGGCCTCGGCACGAGCGGGATCGCCGGGTTTATGCGGCGGTCCCAGCGTCGCCTCTCCTCCGTCGAGCCTCGCTGAACCGCCGGGTTTATGCGGCGGTCCCAGCTTCGCCTCTCCTGCGTCGAGCCTCGCTGAACCGCCGGACGGCGACCGGCCGATGTAGACCATGAAGCGCACGTCGGAGGTGGAGTCGTCGACGGGCGTGATCGCCGAGATGGTGCGGTTGTCGATCATCCCCCAGCTCTTGGTCACCGCGATCCCCAAGCCGCCGTTGATCGCTTCCACGCCGCTGTTGACGTCTTCGATCTTCTGGCCGTCGTCGCCCTCGAAGGTGATGGTGAAGTCGACGTAGGACACCGGTTCGGCGAAATCGTGGCGGGTGAAGACCGGCACGATCGGGGTCTGGTGGACGTACTTGAAGTGCGCGAAATCCACGCCGTTCTCCAGCACGTACTGCGGGTGCAGCTCCAGGCGTTCCCGGAACAGTCGCTGTTGCGGGTAGTAGTCGTCGGCGCTGCGGTCGTCGAAGCTGGTGAACACGTCCGGCGCATCGAAGAACGGCTCACGCCCGTGCGCGTCGTTCCAGAGGTAAACCGACTCGTTGCGTTCGGCAACCGGATAGGTGGTGATGCGCCGGCCGCGGTTGGGCTTGTCCTGGTACGGGATACAGGCATTGCGGCCCTGGGAGTTCCACTGCCAGCCGTGAAACGGGCATTGCAGCACCTCGCCGCAGACGGTGCCGCCGAACCCCAGATGTGCGCCGAGGTGCTCGCAGTAGGCGTTCATCACGGTGAGCTGGCCGGACTCGGCGCGCCAGGCGACCATTTCCCGGCCGAAGTACTTCATGGTGCGGACGTCGCCGACGCCGATCTCATCCGACCAGGCCACTTGAAACCAGCCTGTCGGGTTCATCGACAGGGGCGGTTTGGCCATGTCGGCGTGTCCTCTCGATGGTTGCCACTCGGCAGGAATCATAGCGGGTCCTATGAAACTATTGCTAGCATTCCGCGGATGACGCAACCGGTGCCACGGCGCAGCAACAAGCGGGGGCTGGCCACCCGTGCGGCGATGCTGGACGCCGCGGTGCGCGCGCTGGCCACCGGGGACCCGGGCGCGGTGTCGGCCAGCCGGATCGCCAAGGAAAGCGGCGCCACCTGGGGCGCGGTGCAGTATCAGTTCGGCGACGTCGACGGCTTCTGGGCGGCGGTGCTGCATCGCACCGCCGAGCGCCGCGACGCCGCGATCTCGGCATTCGGCAGCGTGAAATCAGATGCGCCGCTGCGGGAACGGGTCGCGGCCATCATCGACACGCTCTATGACGGGCTGGCCTCGCCGGATTCGCGGGCGATCGAGAACCTGCGGGCGGCGCTCCCTCGCGACCACCGCGAATTGGAACGGCTGTATCCGCGCACCGCAGCCGAATTGCACTCCTGGGGCAAGAGCTGGCTGAGCACGTGCCATGCGGCCTTCGCCGATCTGGGAGTCGACCCCCAGCGAGTGCGGGAGGTGGCGGCCCTCATCCCGGGTGCGATGCGCGGGCTGGTCTCCGAGCGCCAGCTGGGGTCCTATGCCGATCTGGACGAGGCCCGCCGCGGCCTGACCAATGCACTGGCGGCGTATCTCGAGCAGTCCCGGCCCGGCTGAACTCGGGGGCTGCGGAAACCGGGCGGCCACGCAAGGATGTGAGGGTGTTTGGCCTCGTCGTTGTTGTCACGCTTGTCGCCACCGTGCTCGCAGGCACGATGCTGGGCAAACGGTATCGCGTCGGCCCCCCGGTGTTGCTCATCCTGCTCGGCGGCATGCTGGGTCTGATCCCCCGCTTCGGCGAAACCCAGCTCGACGGGGAGATCGTGTTGCTGCTGTTCCTGCCGGCGATCCTGTACTGGGAGAGCATGAACACCAGCTTCCGGGAGATCCGGGCCAACCTGCGCGTCATCGTGCTGGTCAGCATCGGCCTGGTGATTGCGACCGCGATGGCGGTGTCCTGGACGGCGCGATCGCTGGGCATGGAGCCACATGCGGCGGCGGTTCTGGGCGCCGTGCTCTCGCCCACCGATGCCGCCGCGGTGGCCGGGCTGGCGAAGAAGTTGCCGCGCCGGCCGCTGACCGTGCTGCGCGCCGAAAGCATCATCAACGACGGGACCGCGCTGGTGTTGTTCGCCGTGACCGTCGCGGTCGCGACGGGCAGCCCCTCAATCGGCCCCGTCGACCTGGTGGGCCGTTTCGTCGGCTCCTACCTCGGCGGTATCGCTGCCGGACTGTTGGTGGGTGCCGCGGTCACGCTGCTGCGCCGCCGCCTTGATGCGCCGCTGGAGGAAGGCGCCCTGAGCGTGTTGACGCCGTTCGCGGCGTTCCTGCTGGCCCAGAGTTTTCACTGCAGCGGCGTCGTCGCGGTGCTGGTATCGGCCCTGGTGCTCAGCTATGTCGGCCCGCGGGTCATTGGGGCACGTTCGCGGCTGCAGGCATACGCGTTCTGGGACATGGCGACGTTTCTGATCAATGGCTCGCTGTGGGTATTCGTCGGCGTACAGATTCCCGGCGCGGTGCACGGCATCGTCAATGTCGGTGCGGGCCTTCGCCATGCCACCGTGCTGGCGCTCGCCGTCACCGGTGTCGTCGTCGTGACCCGGATTGTGTGGTCGGAGATCACCACCGTGCTCATTCGTACCCTGGACCGGCGCGCCGTGCAGCGGACCCGCCGCATCGGTTGGCGGCAGCGGGCGGTGTCGAGCTGGGCCGGGTTCCGTGGCGCGGTATCACTGGCCGCGGCACTGGCCGTCCCATTGACCACCCACGCGGGCAATCCATTTCCGGATCGCAACCTGATCATCTATGTGGTGTCGTTCGTGATCCTGGTGACCGTGCTGGTCCAAGGCAGCACCCTGCCCGCGGTCGTGCGGTGGGCCCGAATGCCCGAAGACACCGCGCACGCCGAGGAGTTGCGGCTGGCCCGTACCCGCGCCGCGCAAGCAGCCCTGGACGCGCTGCCGGGGGTGACCGACGAGCTCAACGTCAATGCGGATCTGGTGGGTCGGCTGCGCAAGGAATACCGGGACCAGGCCGCGTTGGTGGCGGTGGCCGATCGGCCCAACGCCGCAGCCGAGCGTGACGCTGTGGTGCGGCGGGTGCATCTGGCTGTCCTCGAGCACAAGCGGCGGGCCGTGACCGAGCTACGCGACCGAAATCAGATCGACGACATCGTATTACGTGAGGTGCAGGCCGAAATGGACCTGGAGGAAGTGCGACTGCTCGGACCCGCCGACACCGAATAGCGGCCGAACGGGCGGGTCCAGGCCGGTGACGACAGGCTGGTAGCGGACCACTACTATCCACTTTGTGAGCGATTCCCCGGTCCGCCGATTGCGACTCACGAGTTTGAGCACCGTGCTGGCGGCAACCTTGCTGACCGCCCCCGTCGTGATTCCCGCAGGGGCACCCGGTGCGGTGGCACCGGCCAGCGCGGCCTGTCCCGATGTCGAAGTGGTGTTCGCCCGTGGGCGTCTGGAATCGCCCGGCGCCGGCGCGGTCGGCAACGCGTTCGTCAGCGCGCTGCGCTCCAAGACCTCCAAGTACGTCAGCCTGTATGCGGTGAACTACCCCGCAGATAATCAGGTCGACCAGGGCGCCAACGATATGAGCGCCCATATCCAGAACACGATCAACGGTTGCCCCAACACCCGTATCGTGCCGGGGGGCTACTCGCTGGGCGCGGCAGTCACCGACGTGGTGCTCGCTGTCCCCTTCTCAGCGTTCGGCTTCAACAATCCCCTGCCACCGGGCGCCGACGAGCACATCGCCGCGGTTGCGCTGTTCGGCAACGGCAGTCAATGGGTCGGCCCCATCACCAACTTCAGCCCGGTCTACAACGATCGGACCATCGATCAGTGCCACGGCGCCGACCCGATCTGCAACCCCGCCGACCCGAACACCTGGGAAGAGAACTGGCCGCAACACATGGCCAGCGCTTATATCTCGTCCGGCATGGTCAACGAAGCAGCAGACTTCGTCGCCGGAAAGCTGTAGCCGGTCCGAGTTTGACCGCCGCCGTTAGCCCTTCGAGAGTTCGGGGGCGCCACGGCCCAGGCCACGAAATCCCTCGCAGGGCTCCTTGGCTCCGACCACGAACGGCAGCGCAGTCAGGCGGAATTTCAGCCTGTCGCGAAATCCCATGGCGTCTGCCGGCGGTGGTAGTGCCGACTTCGCGAGATCCAGGTAGTACGTCGACGTTTGGCCCAGTCCTTCGAAGTCGTGCACCAACGGCGTGCACACGGCACGAACCGGCTCGTCAAGCCGCTGCGCGATGGCATCGGTCATCAACACGTATTCCGCTACCGGCACCTGGTTTTTCAGCATTCGATGCACCAGGATCACGTCGACGCCGGCAAGCTCGGTGTGGCGCTTGACCTTCTGCTCGGCCACCTCGCCCTCATGCGCGACGAACTTCAGCGAGAGGTTCACCAGCTGCTCGCAGCTTTCGCAGTGACAGTTGCGGCCGTTCTCGATACGAGCCCGTCGATTCAGGAACGCCTGATGCATCCGCGACAACCGCTGGCTGACCAAGACCTGGGCGTCACCGTCGGGCGCCCAGAAGAAGGCGGCGTCGCCCTCCAGCTTCGCCAGCTTCATGCCCTTGGCGGCGTCGATGACCGATTCCAGTAGCGCGGCCACGGCCATCTGGGCATGCACCAGATGGGTCCGGTTCCAGTTCATGTAGGCGGTGTATCCGCCGATGTCGGCAATGACGAGCACCGCGCGTCGGATGGCCATGAACTCAACAGTCTAGTCCGGGCCGGGCCGACGTCAGCACACTCTGCACGGCCGGCGCGACCAGTGCGACCAGTGTTTCCCGGTCTGCATTGGCAAGTGTCGGGACACCGACGATTTGCCGTCCCACGACGATCCCGACCAACATGGACGACACCAGCCCGGCCCGCAGCGCCGCATCGTCGTCCACCGCGCGCGGCCCCACGGCTTCGAGCAGTCGAGCCTCGATGAACTCCCGCAACTGCGCGCTGGCCCGCTCGTTGACGATGGCGCCCCGGAGCATCGCCATCAGCGGCTCCGAATCCGGTGACGGGCCCTCCCACCAGTCGAGGTAGGCGCCGACCACCCGTTCACCGAGGTGTTCGTCAGATCCGTCGAACGCCGCGCTGAAGCGCGCCAACGCCTCGGGTGAGATCGACATCACCGCGGCGAACAACTCGTTCTTGGAGCCGAAAAACTGCATCACCAGCGACGCGTCGACCCCGGCGTCGGCGGCGACCCCTCTGATCGTCGTCGTGGCGAAACCGTCGCTGGCGAACCGGGCCCGTGCTGCGTCAAGGATGTCCTGCCGGGTCGTCGTCGTCCCTGGCCTACGCCCGCGGCGGCGCACGGTGGACACCGGCTTGCAGTTCACGGTCATGGTCGGAAATTTACCGCTTCGCCGTCATTAACTCAACCGGCGTTGATTTTATGCGGTGTGCCAATTACCTTGGCAACTACCCCAGTCGGACCCGCCTGGCGGCCGAGGGTGAAGAGGAGCTCGCCATGAGCGATGACCAGAAGATTTTCATTCCGTCGCACCCGCTGCCGGCCGCGCGCACCGGCTTGTTGACCGGCTTCGATCCCGGGCCCCGAACCTTGGCGGCGGGCTTTCAGATCGCGCCCCAGTTCCGGGCCGTACCGGTGGACATCGTGCTGGACAAGGACGTCGCGGTGCAGTTGCGCGATGGTGTGACGATCTACGTTGATGTGTTTCGTCCCGCTGGAGCGGAGAAAGTGCCGGCCATCGTCGCATGGAGCCCGTATGGCAAGGGGCAGGGCACCTCCGCCAGCGTGATGGGATTGTTCGGCATGGTTGGCCTGGACAATGGGATCGTCTCGGGCCTGGAGAAGTTCGAGGGCCCCGATCCGGCCTACTGGTGCGCGCAGGGCTATGCGATCTGCAATCCCGATATTCGCGGTGTGATCGACTCCGACGGCGACAGTGTGATGTTGGACCGCCAGGAAGGGCGCGACTGCCACGACCTGATCGAGTGGCTCGCCGAGCAGGCCTGGTGCACCGGGAAAGTGGGGATGAGCGGCACCTCCTACCTCGCGGTGTCGCAGTGGTTCACCGCTGCCGAGCAACCCCCGCACCTGGCCGCGATCAACCCATGGGAGGGCATCAGCGATGTCTACCGCGACCTGGTGATGCGCGGCGGCATGCCCGACACCGGGTTCGCCCAACAGATTCAAGACGGCAGCTTCTTCGGCAAGAGCCGCAAGGAGGACATCCTTGCCGAGGCGCAGCGCTACCCGCTGATAAATGCGCTGTGGGAGAACAAGATCCCGGACTTCGACAAGATCACCGTTCCTGCCTACGTGGTGGCAAGCTACTCCAACACACTGCACACGGCAGGAACATTTCGGGCCTGGCGACGGATTGCCTCGCCAGCGAAGTGGTTGCGCATCCACAACAGTCAGGAATGGCCCGACTACTACGACGAGGCGAACAGGGAAGACCTACGCCGCTTCTTCGACCGCTACCTAAAGAACGAGGACAACGGGTGGGAGCTGACCCCCCGGGTGCGCTACTCGGTTCTCGACCTCGAAGGTGGCGACCAGGTTGGCGTGGTTGCCGACGCATTTCCTCCAAAGAATGCCGTGTCGACGAAGTACTACCTCGACGCCGGTTCGCGTGTGCTGAGCACCGAAGCGCCGGCCGACGCGGCGACCGCAGACTACGACGTCGACGCCAACCCGCATGCGGTCTCGTTCATCGTTGCGTTCGACCGAGAGACGGTGCTGGTCGGCTATCCGAAGGCTCACCTGTGGGTCGAGGCGCACGGTGCTGACGACATGGATCTGTTCGTGCTCGTGCAGAAGCTCGACAGATACGGCACGCCGCTGCAGCAGTTCACCGTGCCCAATCACAGCGCTGCGATCCACGACCTCACCGATCACGGCGCCAGCATCTTGCGGTACAAGGGCTCCGATGGACGGTTGCGCGTTTCCGCCCGCCACCTCGACGAGACGCTGTCGACCGATGAGGTGCCCGCCCACAGCTTCGACCGGGTCGAGAAGCTCTCACCCGGTGAGATCGTCGACGTCGAAATCGACCTGCTGCCAATCGGTCTCGCGTTCTACCCCGGCGAAGCGCTCCGCCTCGTGATCAGCGGCCGAAACATCCTGGGAACGCTGATGCCCGCAATCCGCGAATACACCGGTGCTAACAGCGGAAAACACGTCATCCACACCGGTGGGGATCACGCATCGTATCTGCAACTCCCCGTCATCTCCGGCGAGCACGTACACAGCGACTAGCCGTAACCACGTTTCACCAGATGGCGTGCTCCGGCCGCCATAGCGGCCGGGCTCGCTACCTCGAAGTCGAATGCGTTGGCCAACCGGTCGGTGATGTTGAAGACCAGGCTCACCGCCAGCGCATCCCTGACCTGCTCGGGGGTGACGCCGGCCGCCAGCACGGCGCGCACGTCGTCGGGGGCGACGCGGTGCTCGCGGGTGAGTTTGCCGAGCAGGCCAAGGGTGGCCCGCAGCTCTTCGGGGATCGGGGCGGTGTCCAGATCGGCGAGGGTGGCGGCAGCGGTCTCATCGCCGTAGCAGAGGTTGGAGGTGGCGGTGTGCGCGGCGACGCAGAACGGGCAGTCGTTGACCTTGGAGAGGTAGGCGGCCATCAGCTCTCGCTCGCCGATGGTCCACGCCGAGGGCCCGCGCATCGCCTCGTTGGTCAGCGGTCCCCCGCCGTAGAACTCCGGGCGGTAGAACGCGAGTTTGACGGCGTCAACGACCGGATGCCGTGATACCAGTCGAATGATGCCCAGCAAGGCTTTGGTGCGCAGGCGGTGGCCGTGGTCAAGGATGGCCAGTCTCATGGCGTGCTCCCGTCGGCCAGCGCCTCCAGCGCCCTGGTGTACTGCCGGGTCGCCTGGCCGACCGCGGCGCACACCACGATCTCGAAGATCTGGTCTTCGCTCAGGCCTGCGGCACGCGCGTCGGCAATGTCCTCGTCGGTCACCCGGGAGGAGCGCAGCGCCACCTTGTCGACCAAGACGCTGACTGGTTCGTCAAGGCCGGCATTGTCGAAGGCGGCGCGGCGAAGGTCCAGCGGCGCCCTCGCCTGGGTGCCGAGAATGCGACCGATTAGGGCTTTGTGCAGTTCGGTGATGTCGGACATGGTGTTTCGCGGACCTCCTATTCCAGGACTGTCAGATCGAGTTCTTCGGGACGGGAAGTAAGGGCGCGCATCCACTAAACTAAGTTCATGACTAAGTCTACGGTCCTCAGGGTAGGTGTGCACGAAGCGAAGACACGCCTATCGGAGCTGCTGCGGCTCATCGACGGTGGACAGGAGATCGAGATCGCCCGGGGCGGTGAACCCGTGGCGAAGTTGGTGCCGATCCGTTCCCGCGAGACCCGGCGCCTGGGTATCGATGAAGGCGTGTACGCGGTGCCCGATGACTTCGACGCACCGCTGCCCGACGACGTCCTCGCGGACTTCGACCGGTGACGCGCTACCTCGTAGACACCCAGATATGGCTCTGGATGCAGAGCGATCCCGGCCGGCTGCGCGGTGAAACCCGAGCCCTCATCGAGGATGTCCGCAACACCTTGTTGTTCTCGGCGGCCAGCTCCTGGGAGATCGCGATCAAGTACCGCCTCGGGAAGCTCCCGTTGCCCGAACCGCCAGGCGTCTATGTACCCGACCGCATGCGCCGCTCCGGGACGTCCCCGCTGCCGGTCGACCACGCCCACACGTTGCGGACCGCTGAGCTCCCGGATCATCATCGGGATCCGTTCGACCGGCTTCTGGTCGCGCAGGCTCAGCTCCTGGATCTGACGATCATCACCGCCGACGCTCAGTTGTCCGCGTACGACGTCGCGCTGATCGGCGCTTGAGTCAGGCGTTGCCTTCCAGGCGGGCGTCGTCCTCGTCACTCTCCTGCCGGTAGCGCCGCAGCTCGGCGCGAACTGCCGCGTCGAATGCCCGGTCCAGGCTGGCGTGCGCCGAGCGCCTGGCCACGCGGCGCATGGCGTCCACCAGGTCGGCCGCCCACGCGAGTTCGACATCGTTGCTGGGTAGCCAGCCAGGTCCGCGCTGGCGCACCACTTCCGAATATCCGCTGCTGGTCAGCGCAGCGGCCGCTTCGTCGAGCTTCTTGTCGACCGTGGTGGTGGCCGTCAGTATCGCGGTCAACGGCATGCCCCGCGAGATCAGCGTGGCGAAGTCTTCGACCTGACTGACGTCGGCCACCCGGTAGACGTTGTCGACGTCGGTCGGCTCGATGACACCACCGGTAATCAAGCGCCGCAACAAGGGAGCATCCAACCGGCCCAGCCGCGCCTCCAACTGTTCACGCGTCATGGTCTGCGATACCGGACGCGACCACGGCGCGGTCACCAACTCCCCCAGATCAGCCAGATCCAAAACCTCGACCAAATCCTCGCCGCGCTGCAGCCCGGTCAGGAACTTCAGGATGTGTTTGACCGTGAATCCCTCGCCGAGCAACCGGATAATCGCTTGCAACTGCTTCAAGTGCCGGTCGGTGTAGATCGCGACCCGGCCCCGGCGCTGGGGCCGGGGCAACAGACCGCTTTCCTGATACACCCGGACGTTGCGCGTGGTGGTCCCAGCCTGCCTCGCAAGATCGTCGATCCGGTACTCGGTCACGATGACATCCTAGGCAGTCAGGACCGGGTCGCTGCTGGTCTTCGCGGCGGTGATCTTGAAGTCTTCCAGGTCCAGCGTCTTGAGTTGGTTGACGAATTGTGTGGCGAAACCAGGGAACATGGTGGCATTGAAGCCATCCTCGGTCAGATACCAGCTCTGACATCCCGAGTTCCACGTGGTGGCCTTCAGCCGCCGCTGGATGTCCTGGTTGTAGCGGTCCTGCACTTCAGGCCGCACATCGAGCGATTTCCATTCGTACTGCAGCAGTTTCGAAATGGCGCCGACGATGTAGTCGATCTGAGCCTCCATGTAGACCAGGGCCGAGCTGTGGCCGGGTCCGGAGTTCGGCCCGAAGGTGAAGAACAGATTCGGGTAGCCCGACACCGCGACACTGCGGTAGGCGTAGGCACCCCTGCTCCACTCCGAGGCCAAGTCACGGCCGTCGATTCCAGTGATCGGGATCGGGGTCCCTGCTTTGGACACCTCGAAACCGGTGGCGAAAACGATGGCGTCGAACTGATGCTCGATGCCCTCGACGGTGCGAATTCCCTTGGGCGACAACCGCGCGATGGGCCAGGTCACCAGCTTGCAGTTGTCCTGCTGCAACGCCGGATAGTAGTCACTGGTCATCAGCAGTCGCTTGCAGCCGGCGGAGAAGTCCGGCCTGAGCTGACGGCGCAACCACGGATCCTTTACCTGTGCACGCAGATTCGCCAGACTCAGGGCTTCCACCAGCCGGGTGAAGGGGCTATCCCACACCACACCGACCGCGACCGACTCATGGCCCCAGAACCAGGCGGACCGCATCAGCTTCTCGGCCAGCGGCACATCCTTGTAGATCTTCTTCAGCCAGCCACTGGTCGCCGTGTTGAGCCGCGGCAGCACCCAGCCCGGGGTGCGCTGGAACACCTTGACCGACTCGGCCACCTTGACCAGTTCGGGGATGATCTGCACACCGCTGGCACCGGTGCCGACGACGGCCACCTTCTTGCCGGTGAAGTCGTAGTCGTGGTCCCAACGGGCACTGTGGATCTTGTGACCCTGGTAATCGTCGATGCCCGGAATGTTGGGGAAGCTGGCGTTCGCCAACGGCCCGGAGGCGACGATGACAGACTTGGCGCGCACCGCCTCCCGGCCGGCCAGCTCGATAGTCCACTCGCCGGCTTGCGCGTCGTAGCTGATCCCGGACACGGTGTGCTCGAACCGGATATACGGCGCGACCCCGAAGGACTCGACCATGTTGTCGATATAACCCAGAATCTCGGCGCTGCCCGAATAGGTGTGCGACCAGTCGGGATTGGGCGCAAAGCTATAGGAGTACAGCCGCGACGGGATGTCGCAAGCCGCGCCCGGATAAGTGTTGTCGCGCCAGGTACCACCGACCCGCGAACCCCGTTCGAAGAGGACAAAGTCGGTGATTCCCTGGTCTTTGAGGCGGATGGCCGCACCGATCCCGGCGAAGCCGGCACCGATGATCGCTACCGAGATCGTCACGTCTTGCTCCCTCATGCCACCGGCTCGTAGGTCAGTTCCTGCGACCACGTTGGGGTGTTATGCACCAGCGAGGGCGGGATGACGCCGGTGATCTTGACCAGGGAGTCGGCCAGCCAGTGGTACTTCGAGCTGCGGTCGATCACCTTCTTGCCGTGCCAGGAGATGAACCGATACATCGGCACCCGGCGAGCGAAAGCGCTGCGTTCGCCGACGCTTTGGAAGCGGCGCATGGCCTGGTAGAGGCGTTCTTCGTTGACGCCCATCGCCACGATGTTGTCGCGCATCTTGTTCAGCAGCGGAAAGTAGCTCAACGTGCCGATCAGCAGCGCGGGGTTCATCCAGCTGCCGACCAACTCGACCGCCAGCTTCCGCATGCTGGCGTGGCCCAGAATGTCCATCACCTCGAAGTCGACCGCCAGGTGCCGCGACTCGTCGGAGTTGATTCGCTTGAAGACTTCTTGGGCCACCGGGTCTTTGACCTCGTCGGTGATGAACTTGATCAACGCGCCGTCCAAGGCCACTTCCAGCATAGGAATGACGGTGCCCAGGATCGACAGCGACATGCTGTCGGAGAACTTGTCGAGCCAGGTGATCACCAGCTGGACGTTGACGCTCGGCGGCGGAATTTCGTCGTCGTCGAGCATCCCCCACCGTCGCATCAACGCGAGCTCGGCGTTGGCGTGCTTCTGCTCCTCGGCGTGGAAGTGCTCGTAGATGCTCTTCAGGGTTGGGGTCGGCGCCTTCTTGGCCAGCGCCGCGAAGCCACGGGCGCCGACGTTCTCGATCCACATCAGGTCGGTCATGAACGGCTTGAGCTTGGCCCACAGCTCCGGCTCGATCAACTCGGCACCAGGGGCGTCCCAGTCGATGTCGACCAAGGCCCACTGCTTGTCCTTGATCTTCTGCAGCATGTCGTCGAGGTTCATCGCCATGATCAGTTCTTTCCTTTCATAAGAAGGTCATTCGCAGTTCAGTTCTGGGGAAGCAGCCGGGCGAGCAACCCGGTGCCTCGGACGTAGAGCCCCGGGAAGTGCCGCTTCAGGTGCCAGATGACCGTGGCGTCGAGTTGCGGCACCACATAGAGCCGACCACTGTCGTGCGCGTCCAAAGTGCGCGCCGCGACATTGTCTGCAGACAGTCCGGTCCAGCGGGCCAGCTGCTGGGACAGGCTCATCGACGCCGGCGTGATCCGGCCGTCGGTGAAGACGTTGGTCTTGACGAAGGTCGGGCACAGCACGGTGACCGCGATGCCGGTGCCGTCCAATTCGGCGGCCAGTGTCTCCGAGAGCGACATCACGCCGGCCTTGGATACGTTGTAGGCCGCCATCGATGGCGCTGCGGCGAATCCTGCCGCCGAGGCTACGTTGATGATGCCGCCGCGCCCGGCCTCCCGCAGCAGTGGCGTGAACACTTCGCAGCCGTAGACGACGCCCCAGAGGTTGATCCCGAGCGCCCAGTCCCAGTCCTCGAAACCGATGTCGCCGACCGGTTTTCCGCCGATGCCGACGCCGGCGTTGTTGATCACCAGCGTTGGTGGGCCACCGAAGATCTCCTGGGCGCGCGCGGCCAGCAGTTCGATCGCGCCGCGATCGGACACATCGCACTGCACCGCATGCGCTGTCCCGGTGGGCAACTGCTCGATCAGCGCCACCGTCTCGGCGGCCCGATCGGCGTTGATGTCGGCGCAGATCACCTCGCCGCCACGACGAGCCAGTTCCAGGGCGAACGAGCGTCCGATGCCGCTGCCGGCGCCGGTCACCACCGCCCTGGCGTTGGCCGTCCGTCGCTCACTGCGAAACAGCGACAGCACCGTGTCGAGTCCGAACATCAGCGTGCCACCCCCAGTTCGTCGGATCGCTGGTCGGCATAGACACCGGCGATGAAGGCCGCCACGCGGCGCAGCGCAGGCTTGGCCTCCGGGGCCAGCCGCGGCAGCGCCTGAAAGACATGCACCATTCCCGGCCACACCTCCAAGGTGCTGGCTCCGCCGTTGCGGCGGATCTCGGCGTCCAGGTAGCGCGCGTCGGCACTGAGCATCTCGAAGCCACCCACCTGGGTGAAGACCGGCGGCAGCCGATCCGCCCGGGCGAAGTCGAGCCGAAGGCGCGGGTTGTCGGGGTCGTGGCCCCGCACATAGAGCTCCACCAGCGCGCGGGCCGCGGCCGCCGACACCGCGGGGTCACGGCGCACCTTCTCCTGTTGCTCGGCCAACTTCAGCGTGAGGTCGATCAACGGCGAGAACAGCACGACCCCGGCCGGCTGAAACGCCGGCTCGTCGGCATGCGCGAGCAACATGTCGCAGGTCAGATGGCCCCCGGCGGAGTCCGCACCGATCACGATGTCGGCGGCGGCATACCCCTGCGCCAACAACCACCGGTAGCCGGCTTCGACATCGTCGGCGGCCGCCGGGAACGCATTCTCGGGTGCCAAGCGGTAGTCCACCGAGAACATCGGCAGTCCGGTCGCCTCCGAAAGCCTGGCGACCAGCTTGCGGTGGGTCCGCGTGGAGCACAGCACGTAGCCGCTGCCGTGCACGTAGTAGCCGGCCCGCCGACCGAACTCGACGCCGGGCCCCAGCACCCATTCGCCGCGCACCCCGGCCTCGCGCACCGGAATGACCCTGGTGCCGGCCGGAGTCGACCCGAGCGTTCCCATGATGGTGGCGATCAGCCAGCGCGCGAACGCGATACCCGGCCGGTTCATCGGAATCATGTTGTTGAGGATGTGCAGCGTCCAGCGCGTGGACGTGCCGGCCAGCACGGCACGCATCGATGCGCGGGTGGGTACGGGCGGCAGGGGCGAGCCATCGAGTTCCGTCACGGCACACACAACACCAGCGATCGCGCCATTTGTCAATGGCACGATTGGTGGTGTAAGTGTCGTTCGGTCGTCGGATGCCACCGTTTTGCGGCGACCCATCCAGCTTCGGGCAGCAACACCCCCGGGACCTTGTCCCCGGCAACTACGGCTCGGGCCTCGTTAAAGCCAACTAAAAAGTTGGCTAACCCAGTCGGTGGCCGTGGCGTCGGCAGCAGCATCTTCTAGGCCGGTGGGGGAAACAGCTCCGCTCGCGATCTGTGCGGCCAACGGGCTAAAGTCGCTCAGCTCCTCCGGTGTCACTGCGGGCAGCACCTCGCCCGGGGTGACCTCGACAACTTGCAGCGACCCGTTGACGTCGTCGAACGTGTACCAGTGGTTGCTGATCATGTACTCAAACGGGTGCAGGCTATCGCCGTATCCCGCATCAACCTGCAAGGTGTTCTGCGGCAGGAACTGCTCGTAAAACGACCTGACCCACAAGGAGTTGTAGGCACTCGGCAGCAGCGAGTCGTAGTCGGGTTTGGCGTCGGTGCCGTAGTTGTACACGTCGGGCATCAAGTGAAACACCGTCTCCCCAGCTGGAGCCGTGGCACCCGGGGCGATGATGCTAACGCTGCCATCTGAACCAATGGTGTAGTTGGTGGCGTGGGCCATCTCGTAGGTGAACTCATTGGTGGTCAGCGAACCGTATCCATTATGGATGTAGGTCATCGCGTCCGAGGAATTGGTCTGTGCAGTCGCGTTTCCCGTCGTGGGAAAGTCACAGACCGCGTCATATATACCGCAGTACACATCGGCATTGGGAGCGTTGATAGGGAAGATCTTGGCGACAAGCTGACCGCCGATTCCAGTGGTGTACATATGCGGGTACATCACTCGATAGTTCAGACCCCCGTCGGGGGAATTGGTATACGTTCCTGCAGGATAGGGGACGGTGAACAGACCGGCTGCGTTGCCGTGCTGGCCCATTGACGGCGGGGCCAGGGCGATCCAGTGGATGTCTTCATTAGACAAGATTGCCTGTGCCCCGGGAGCCAGGTTCTGGGTGAAGGCACCGATGCCCTGAGTGGGGATAGTGCCATTCGCAATGTCGTCGATGAGCAGCCCCATGGCGCCAGCGCTTTGGGAAATGCCGAAGACGGTTATCGGGTCGGCGGGGTCGATCACGTTCGCGGGTGTGTTCCCTATCAGCCCGTTGGCCAGATAGATTTCATCGTCGACGTAGGTACCGGAGTAGATACCCTCCGGGGTGAACAGGTCCAGTCCAGTGCTGTTGGAATAGGAGTTGGTGCCAGCAATCGGACTCACAGGTGCGTCACTGAAGTCGGTCCCGTAAACCCGATTAATCACATCGGCGATGAGACTGAAGGTCGTGCTCGGCATCACCTGTTCCAAAGTGCCGCCCATCTCCACCAGCTGATCGGCGGAAGTCAAGATCACCGAACGGTGTTGGACGGCCGACACCGCGCCGAGGGTAGACGCTGCAGCCAGTACGGCCATCCCAGACACAGCTGTGGCGAGGGCGGGCTTTTCCATAATTCTGAAGGTCCTGTGCATGCGCCCTCCCGCGGCCCGAACTGTATTATCGCCATACGATACTTACCACAGGCCATGCTTGGAAGGCGCTGATTTTTGCGCTGACCATCAAAAGCGTATTTCTTCAGGCTATATAAACCAGCAAGCGTCATAGCGACGGAAGTGAGCCAAGTCGGCTCAGTCCGCTCAAGCCCGGCGTCAGGACACCGTGACCGGGCCCAGCGCCTCGGGCACCTCCGCCAGGTACGGCGGCAGGCTCGGCGTGGTCGGCCTCAGCGGAGTCGACGGTGCCGGCGGTGGCGTTGCTCCCATCGTCCAGTTGCCGTCGGTGCCGGCGGTGTATGCCAGCCAGACCCGGTCCACGCCGGCCTGGGCTTTGGCCGCCTTGAGCAGTTCGTTCTGATATCCGGTGCGCGGCACCGCGAAGGCGCCCTGGCCGATGCAGGCGAGGGCGCCGCCGCCGAATTGGCCGGCGCCGGAGCTGATGTGCCAGCCGTCGGGGCCCTGGCAGGCGTAGCGCAAGAATTGGCCGCAGGCCTCGGCCTGGAAGCGGCCGTCGCCGTTGTGCACGGCGCACTGCTGGGTGGGGTTGGTCAGCGGTTGGCCGTAGGACCAGCTCCACACGAAACCTGCCAGCTGATCAGCGTGCGGGTCCAGGAAGTTCACGCCGGGCGCGTTGGTTCCGCAGCGCATCATTTCGTGGATCTGGTCGGCCGTCATCGGCTGGGCATTGCCGCCGCCGGCGAGCACGTCGACCAGGGTGTTGGAGTCGAAGAACCGCGTGTAGGAGCTCTCGAACTGCGTCCTGCTGAAATAGCAGTCGGGGTACTGCACGGCGACCGGCATCCCCTTCTCCTCCACGTTGCTGTCGTTGAAGCCGAGCGCGTCCCACGCCGCGTCGTGGCCACAACCGCTGTTGGTATAGAGCAGCACCTGCTTGCCGCTCGCCAGCACCTGGGCCATGGTGACGCCCAGGGGTATTGGCTGGGTGTCGCAGGTGCCACCGGGCTGCACCTGCGAGGGACGGAACAACAAGTCGCGCGCCGAGGTGTTGCCCAGCGTGCTCTCGATAACGGCGGCCCCGGCCGGCAGCGACTTGCTGATGTCGTCGACCGGGTCGTCGAGCCGATTTTCGATGTAGAGAACGATCACCTGGTCAGGGTGGGCATCCAACCAGCCGCGGACTTCCTTCAGGCCGGAGGCAGCGGTGCGTTCGAAGGTGCAGCCCAAGTGGTTGTCGAAGCCGTGGCACAGGATCGGCGCATACCCGCCGGGCGCGCCCAGACTGGGGTACCAATGCATGTCGAGTTCGATGAACCGCATATCCAGGTCGAGTTGGTCGACCAACGAGTACAGCTGGTCGGGGTCCATACCCGACAACGTGGGCGGGACGTTGGCGTTGGTGTAGTTGAACGAGTTGTGGGTCGCCGGCAGCTGGGCCTCCCCCAGCGGCAGGGTCGAGATCAACTGGTACTGCTGGGCCAACGCCTTGTGCACCGGCCCGGCCAGATAGTTCTGCACGGATCTGTTGCCGATCGGACTGCCGCTGCGCAGCGCGCAGTAGTCGATCGGACCGTTGATCACCCGGCACTGGCTGGCTACCAGTTGCGCCGCGGCGTCGAGCGTCTTACAGGCCGCCGCGAGTTGGCCGGTGGCGATGTCGAAGCAGGCGCTGATCAGCCCATGCTTGTTGCCGCCGAACCAGCTGCACGCATCCACCGAGGCCACCGTGCTGCAGGCCTGCACCACCGGGTCGCTGACGTCACCGATCGCGGTGCATACCGGGGTGAAGGCCGGGCCCAGGTCGGTACAGGCGGTCGCCAGCGACGGCGGCGCCGAATTGGGAGACAACACTTGGATGCCGACGGTGGCCGGCGTCGAGACTCCCCGGAAAGTACTGACAGCACGGCGATTACCGCGGTCCAACGCAGCCGGCGGGTTGCGCTCCCCGCGGTGGCGGTCCACCCGAAGTGACGCCGGAAACGCTCAACTGCCGCCAGATCGACCACAGGTCAAACTCCTCACACGGTTACGACCCCCGGAACACTCAGGCAACTTCCGTAACAATGAGCACCAAGAATCACACCGGTAACACGACATGATCACAGATAGAACTCAATGAATTCTGCGAGTTAACTTAGTTTTTCTTTATGTCAGCAGCTCGGCATGGGGAGTGCCACGAACGCCGGGCGACTCAGGAGTCCGGCAGGAGCGAACCATCGATCGGAATGTTCGCGGCGCCGATCGACTCCGCGACAGCTTGCGGCAGATAGTTCACCAGGGCATCGAGGAAACCCGTGTGGTTCACGTCCTGGAAGGGCGCGAGAAGGCCGGCCAGGCCCGGGCTTTCGCTGTTGAGATAGGCGTTGAGCAGGTCGGCCGGCGCTCCGATCAGCCCGATCAGCGCGCCGGTGAGATCCCCGGCCGACAGGTCGTCGACAAGATTGCGGGCCACCGTCTCGAACTCGGCAGCGACGGCCTGCAGGGAGCTCAGCGCGGCAAGGCCGACCGGCACCTGCAGCGCATGCAGGGTGGCCATCGCCGCGTTCACGACGTTCCCGAGGATGTCGATGGGGATCGCCACCAGTCGATCCACCAGGCCCAACACCGGAAAGGCGCTGATCACGATGATGATTGCCTGCCCCAAGGCCGCCGTGATATCGCTCGACGAGATGGCGCTGAACAGCGTTTCGAGCTGGTCGGGCAGGTTGATCAAACCGTCGACGAAGGACTGGGCGGCGCCGCCGAACGCATCGAACGTCCTTTGCGCGTAATCGAACCCGTTGGTGGCCAGCTGGACCACCGTGGGCAGCGGGTTGTCGAGCCAGTGCGCGCCAATGGCGCCCAGATTGTTGACGGTGTTGGTGATCAGGTCCACATACGGGTCGAACGGACTGGCCGTCAGCTCGACTGCGCGCACGACGACGTCAGGGGGCGACGCCACCAACGGCGGCGCGATGACGGTGCCCGCGGCCAGCGCTGCGATAGCGACGCTGAGACCGAGGTAACTGGCTGATCCCACAACGCTCATTTCATTACTGGAGCCACTACGGTAACTCTGGGCACGCTGGTCAACCGCGGGAATGGGGGATTTTTGGCCTGCCGCTTGCGGGCCGCACTACCCCGATGGGCCCGTCGGAGATGTGGCGTGCGCTCCTCAAGCGCGGACCTAAGTCTTCTTATGCCGGCCCGCCGACTCCTTTATCACATCAACGGGCCGGACGTTGGCGGTTTCATTCAGCGAATCTTTCAAATCTGAAGACGGAAATTGACGTACCTTGCAATAATTCTGTCGTTGTCACCCGACGGCACACTGCACGATCGACATCTTTTGGGGAGATGTCGGCCAACGTAATCACCTGCCGTGCAATGGGCTTGGCCACATCACGATCGTTGCGAACAAGGGGAACCGATGAAGCAAGTGGTCTTCGGCGCCGCACTGTGCGGCGCGGCGCTGGCCCTGGCCGGTGCGGCCAACGCCGCCAACGACAACTACGACTTCCTTTACGGATCAACCAACGCGTTGGTGTTGGGCCCGACCGGGATCCCGACACCGAGTGCCAGCTACATCAGCAACGGGATCGACCTGTACCTCGGGCCGCTGGGCTACCACGGCACCGACGCGTCGACGTTGCCGCTGACCATGCCTAACAGCCTGGACTTCTTTAACAGCGTCCCGCAGGGTCAAACCATCCTGGTCGACGCGATCCTCGCCGACTACTCCGCCGGCGAGATGGGCTGCGACGCCTCCGGCGTCTGCAGCGACCCGCTGACCATTTTCACCTACTCCCAGAGCAGCCTCATCGCCTCCTACGCCCAGGAGCAACTCGTCGATGCCGGTGTCCCCAGCGACGCTTTACGTTTCGTGATGCTCGGCGCGAACCCCGGCTCCGTCCCCACCGACATGTACCCCACCGAAGTATTCAACATCCACGGCGACATCTTCACGAACCCCTTTGTCCAAAGCTGGATAGACCTGCTGTTCGGGGGCACAAGTTGGCTGGACGTGCTGTACGGGTTGGCCCTGCATGACGCCTACTTCGGGTTGACGGCAGACCAAATCGACTCGGCCACATCGACTGTCGACGGGATGACCACGTTCAACGATATTCCGACACTCGACTTCGGCGACCTGACGCAGGCGCTGATCAACGCGCTCTTCGCCGTCTGACGCAGACAGCGCCAAGGTCCGGGGCGCGGCTGTGACGGTCTCGAATTCACGCTTCAGTTGAGCCGCGGAAGCAACCGCTCCAACAGCAAAGAAGACAGCGAATGGTCACGGGTATGCATTTCATAGGCCTTTAGCCTGTGATTTGCTTACTGAAATGAGGGGGACCGCCTGCAGACTCTGGCGACCGCACAACGACGCGGCGCATCGCTGGAACGGGCCAGAGCCTGGGCGCAGCGGTGAACAGCGACGAAAAGGCCGCCGTCGCGGAGCAATTCGGTGTCCCGACCGAACAGGTCGAGCGCGACCACCTGATCTCCCATCTCCTTGCCTGTCTCAGTCGAGGATTCGGCGGTGCTACACCAACCCTTTGATGTAGGCCACCCGGCCTGCGATAGCGGCGGTGAGGTTGCGCGTCGACACCTCCGACAGCGGCTCGGCGTGGATACCTTCGCCTCTGGCCGTGGATATCAGGCAGGTCGCGTCGTAGAGCCGTTCGCGCACGAGTCGGTCGAACAGGATCGTGTACCGGTCGCTGTAAGAAGAATCGTCGAACACCGGGTCAGTCGGATACAGCGGCCGGCCCCGATCGCGGACCGGGCTCGTGGACGCGGGCGCGTGCTCAATCACGAATGTGAACCCCAGCCACGGACGGACCTTCCCCAGGTAGCCGGCCTCGTAGGCCCGCCATAAGTCGACCGCATTGCCGATGGCCTCTTCGGTGCGGTTGTTGAAGTTCTTAGCGAAGGAACCCACTTGGGACTTGCACTCAATCGCCGCGACCAACGTGTCACCGAGCGTGACAACGACGTCCCAGTTTTTCGCGCGCCGGTAGAAGCCCGGCAGAGGGATTATCCCGGTGCGCCGGACTTCGGCGCCCATCTCCACCAACGGCGCGAACTGATCGGCGATCACGTCCTGCAGGGGTGTGAGGTGCTGGCCGCCGGTGACTGATCCTCGTGTGCCGGCGTCAATCCGCCCCGAATCGATCTGCTTCTGCGTCTGCAGATCACGACCAGTCCAGAAGGCGCGAATAGCGGTGTCGTAATCCTGGAACGTCGTCGTCACGCCGCCGGCACCAGGAGCTCGAACTCCGCCGGATCGATGCCGTACGCCTGTGCGGCAGCACGGGTAGCCGCGTCCACGTCACGAGCACGAAAGGCTCCCCGCAGCGACTCGGCCAGGGTCGCAGAGATGCTCTCCGGTGCTGGAACTCGAATCTGCTTGAGGTACTGAGCCTGGAACCGCAATGTGCCTCCTCGCATCCGCACGCAGTACGCCTCGATGTATGCCTGGGCGATCCGACTCAGCAGCAACCCGCCGAGCACTTCCATGTCCCACGCGTCGGAGACGACGTAGTAGAGGTTGTGGTGTGGGTAGTGCCCACCGGGCTCCAGCACCGGGTGGATGTGCGCCTTCATGTCCTGCAGCAGCAGCTTCGGCTTCGGCGTGAGCGCGGGGTTGAGTTTATCGATGGTGCGGTACCACGACGCGGGCGATTTCCGCGCAACGAACCGCTCCCATAACGCCGGGTGCGCGGTCAGGTAGGCGGCCAGTCGCGGGTAGTCGCCGAGGTGTACCAGGGAACCGTCGTCGGCCCATGGGTTCACCAGATAGGTGCCGCGCCATTCGAACCGGCCGGAGCCGAGGTCGCGCTGGGTGGCCAGCGGTACCAGGCGGTCGCGTTCCACCGCGTCGGGGTCGGTGGTGACGTACACCTTGTCAGCGCCGGTGGCGATGCCGATGCCGACTCTCGTCCCGGCCCGGGGGTCATGCAGTGGGCCGAAGTTGTCGTTCAACTGCTCGATGAGCGCCAGGCGTGCCGGTGATCCGGTCGGCCACAATCCATCGCCGGAGAACCAGTGCGGCAGCCGGTGCGCAGCCACACCCGGGCCGACGTACTCGACACGCGTGTCGTCGGCCATCGCTGCCACGAGGCTGCGTCCACCTGCCTCGCCGAACGCCGCCGTGGTGTCGGCGACGACAGCTGACTTCTGCGGGGCGTTGGCGATGACGGTGATCGCGGGATACGCCGACACCTGCGCTTCGAAGGCGTCCACGTCGTGCATCTTCCAGGCATGCTCGACGGCGAACCGCCGGGCAACCAGCTCCCGTAGCGAAGCCCCGTACTGGTTGTGCATCCACCGGTCGGCACAGATGAAGCCGAGTCGCCCGCCAGGCTTGAGCACCTGCAGGCCGCGCTCGATGAAGCCCACGTAGACATCGCACCGGCCACGCATCGTCGGCCATGTCCGCCGATACTCCGCGGCCAGGCCAGGCGCCAGGTCGTCGTGGCGGATATAGGGCGGGTTGCCGATCACGACATCGGCCGCAGGTACGTCGTCGCCGTCGGCGGCGTCCAGGCCGGTACCGAGGAGAAGGAAGTCGCCATTGCGGACCCACTGGCGGGCCAGTTCGACGGCAAGCACAGGTGGCGCCCCCGCACCAGCCAGCAGATCCCGGCACAGCTGTCGGGTAGTGGCGACGTGTTGTGCCTGTAAGTCATAGGCGCGGACGACGTCGCCGAGATCGGCCAGGCTGCGGCCGTGAGCCTTGGCGCTGGCCAGCAACCGCTCGACCGCCGGACCGAGAAACCCACCAGATCCGCACGACGGCTCGACCAGATTCAGCCCGCCGAGGTCCCGGTCGGCGGTGTAGCCGGTCAGGTCCAGCAGCACCTCGACCACCCAGCGGCGGGTGAAGACTTCGCCGTAGCTCGGTGTCGTTTCGGCAGCCGGACCACTCACGGCGGCAACTCTATCGGCGTAGCTGCTGCGGCGACTCCCGACACAGCGGCCAGGCTGTGGATAGTTCAGAGACCGTCATTCCGCGGCCTCGAGTGTGTGAAACCCAAACGGTGTTGCGCAACGGCCGGCGCACCCTGGTCGGTGCGGCCGGGGTGCGTCGGGGCCGGTTGCACCGGGCACTCAACGCCTTGGCCAGACTGCTGGAGCGCACCAGCCAGGTCGTCGACCACAATCGGATGCCAACTCGACGAAGAGGTGCTGCACAAGGGCAGCACCGGCGACCTCATCTTCACCGGCACCCCGACGGCGTGGCCACCGTACCCACCCCAACTATTCCTCCCCCGCGGCGCCACCTTGACCAGCTACGTTGAAGATCTCGGCGAACTTCACAATCCACTCATCTAGCCATTCCGCCCCGTGTGAGCGCCAACAGCTGCACGGGCGTACCAGGCCAAAGGAGCGAACTGGATGCGCATCATCACCGTTGAGGAACACTTTGAGCACCCCGAGGTCAGCCGGCGGGTTCTACAGCTAAGCGGGCCACCCGGCGACTTGCCGCTCGATGAACTCGTCGCATTCGGTTCGGTCTTCAACGACGACCCCGACGCGGCCGCCCGCCTTGGTGGGCATCGGTTGGAGCATATGGATGCCGTCGGTGTCGATGTCCAAGTCGTCTCGCACGGCAACGGCAGCCCAAGCGCACTGGCCGCTCCGGAGTCGGTGCAGCTGTGCCGTCAGGTGAACAACGATTTGGCACAACAGATTTCCGAGCATCCCGACCGGTTTCGGGGATTTGCCACACTCCCCCTTTACGACCCCGCGGCGGCGGCTGAGGAACTACGCCGTTGTGCGGGCGACCTGGGGTTCGTGGGCGCGTTGATCGCGGGGACCTTCGAGGGACTTTTTCTCGACGATGCGCGTTTCGACCCGATACTGGCAGCAGCCGAGGCGGTGGACTTACCGATCTACGTGCATCCCGGACTTCCCCACCCCCAGGTCTCGCGGCCCTACTACTTCGGCGACTGGCCCGCCGCCGTCGGCCTCATGTTCTCCGGACCCGCATTCGGCTGGCACGCCGAGGCCGGTATACACATCCTTCGGCTGATCTTGTCCGGCGCGTTAGACCGTCACCCCGGCCTGAAACTACTCAGTGGGCACTGGGGAGAGGTGATGGCGTTTTGGCTCGAGCGTCTGGACGAGACCTTCGCACTGGTACGTCAGGGCCGTGACCGCCACATCAGCGACTACTACCGGCAACAAATCTGGGTGACCCCGTCGGGGATGTTCAGCCAGCATCAGCTCGACCACGTGGTCGCCGAACTGGGTGCGGAGCGGATCATCTACTCCGAGGACTTCCCCTACGTCAAACGTGACAACGTCACCGAATTCCTCACCGGCTCTGGGCTTTCCGAGCCACAGATGCATGCCATCGCACACAACAACGCCGAAGCGCTATTGCGTATCTGAGGCTCGAACCCACGACCAACGGATTATGAGTCCGCGGCTCTAACCGACTGAGCTACCGCCCCTGGGCCTAGCTAACTGCGGATATTGTTCTCCTCACCGGGTCCGGCTGTCGCGTGGCCAAGTATCCGCTGCACGACCCTGACATTAGCGCCCGGGCTGATAACCGGTGACGCCGTGGTAGGCCTCAGGTGGTGCGAGACCCGAGTCCACCCATCGCCTGGACGGCCGGTTGCGCCACGGCACACGCAAGGCCGACACCACGTTGGTGTCCAGCACGTACGTCACAGGTCTGCGGTGCGGGCCGTCGGGCCGAGATGTTCGGGCTCGAAGTCGATGTCATGGCCGGTATCGGCGGCGAGCAGCACCGACATGGGGACGTCTTCACCCGACAATCCCGCGCTGAGGATCGCGCGGGCTTCCGCCTCGACGGAGTGATGATGACGCGCGGCGCGTACACGCAACGCTGCCTTGGTCCCATCGGGAAGATTGCGGATCAACATCTGCTCCATGACCACCTCCGCTCTACTCGTTGTCTACCGCGTACAACATAACCATGAACCCAGATGGCACGTACTCGTTGAGTTATCGCAACGATGTCTACGACTGGTACAACTTCGCGACGCATCCCTACGCCAGCGGCACAACTCAGCAGATTTCCTCCTGGGCGCATGACCTGCAAGCCGCCGGACTGGCGCAAGATTTCCTCATAACAGGTTCAAGCAGCGTGCAAACCGTTGAAGGCGTGGTGCGCTAATGCCACGCAGACTCCTGACCACCATTGCGGTGGCGTTTCTCGCGGCCCAAGTCCTGGCGGCCTGCGGCTTCGAAAGCGTCACGACGACGTCCACCCAAGAGATTTCTATCGACGACGCGGTGCGCAAGATCAACGGGGTTGCGAAATGGGCACAACTTCCGGCGTCTTTGGTCCCGTTGGAATCCACCGCACATCGGACCAAAGCACCAATGGAGTCCGACACCAGCATCACAGTGGCTTTCAAGGCCCCGCTAGCCGACATCGACACTTACCTCACCGCCATGCACGCGCGCAAGGACTACACCCTGGTGCGACCCGCGAATGACTGCCCCCCACCGCCGAGCGGACAGACTCTGCTGAGGGAACCGCCGCCGCCCTCGCCCGAGCTATGGTCTGATTCCGGAATCTTCGAACGCTGCGCAGCCGTAGAGCAGTGGCAGATGTACAGCGATGAATGGACCACACCTGGAACGACGGTCGGAACCCTGTACCGCCAGGCGGACATCCACCCCGGCGGCACAGAACCCATCAACGTGCTGTTCACACTGAGCGGGCATAACCTCTAGCCCAATGCTTTTCGCTCTGTGCACCTATTCGGTACCTCACTGCGCATCCCGTACGGCGCCACGCAGCTCGCGCGCCCACCGCTGAGCCTGAGCCGGGGTCAGCCGGGTCCGCCCGACGATCGAGGTGATCAGCAGTACAACCAGCTTGCCGGTATATCAATCGGGCGCAGAGAACTCCTACCGGCGGATTCGATGCTCAGCGCCCCGGATTGGGCTTCCATGTACCGGCAATATGATCGATGATCCGTTCCGTCATGTGTTCTGCGGTGGATCGCACTGCTATAGGCAGAGAGGCAGCGGCGCGTTCGAAAGCGCCGGGGAGTTGGTCGCGGAGTTCGTCCACCAAGGCCACGGCCTGCTCGCCGGGTATCCCGAGGCGGCGTCCAACCTTGCGCCAATCGGAATTGGTGACATCGAGCATCGTCCAGTGATCGCCGATCTTCATCGACGATTGGAGGCGCTCGTGCTGGTCGTAGGCTGCCGCCGAGGCGGCGTCATACAGCGGCGACACCTGGGCGCGTGATCCTATGAGAACAAGAGAGTAGTTCTTGGCGTGGGCGTCGGTACCGCCGATCAGGACGTGGTAGGCCAGCGCTTTGAAGACGCGTTCGGCGTTCACCTCGCGGTCTTCGATCGGGAGCCGGCCGAGGAGGTCGGCGATATCACCCACCGCAGGCCCGCCGTCGGACTGGTATTTCAGACTGGGATGCACCGATAGCGCTTGGCACATGTCCTCCTGGTGCACGCGATGCCACCCGGTCCGATCATGACGGCGGTCGTAGCGAGTCGAGATGAGCACCTCAACATCGCCGGCCTCCAACACCTCTGATTCAGCGGCCAGCAGCCCCGCTTCCCGTGCCGCACGTTGGCACAGCGCTTCGTTGATATGGTGCTGCGCGTACCTGGCGATCGCAGGTTTGACGATCACAGTTGTCGGTGTCGAATCTCGTGGGATCCCAAACCGTCCAGACTCGGGCTCCCGGAACAGCGCGATCTTCGGTTGCGCGCCGGCGAGGCTCCACCGTCCCCCGAATCTGCCCGGATCCCAGTCGGATTGATGAGTGGCGAGATCCTGCACGAGGTCGACGAAGTCGTTGTTGCTGAGCCATTCCATGTCACCGGTTCGGGCCCTGGCATCGCTCGGGTCGGCCTCGGGGGGAAGGATCTGCACCGCGCCGGCCGCATCGCGGCCGACGTGAGCAAGCAGAGCGAAGGGATTGTTCGTCGACACGTGATATTCGCGTGCCCATCGCTGTCGCGCACCTTCACTGTCCGGAAGCAGGCCTTCGAGGTATGCCCGAACAGCCTTGTCCCGGTGCCGATCTGACAAGATGGGCAGCGACAATGATAGCGGTGTCGGGTCGCCCGTAACGATGTACTCGCTGTCGTAGCTGAAATTCAGAGAACCATGACTGGACTGCGTCGCCGCGCCGATCAGAGTCCCATCGAGGTACACCTGCAGTGTCCGGGCGGCCATTAGCTCTTCCTCGTGCCGAACAGGGCGTCGAATGGATCAGGAGGGGTTGGATCCGTCGCTACCTTCTTGGACTCCTGAGCAGTGCCGTCCTGACTGCGTGCGCGACGGGCATCCGTCGGCGCCTCGGGCACGGTTGCTTCCAGGCTGACGCCGACGACGCGAAGGGCATCGAGCACCCGTTGCGCTTCGAGCCGCGGATGCCCCTTCTCCAAGCGGACGACCCAATCACGACTCACCCGCAGTTGCGCAGCAAACTCGGCCTGTGTCATTCCGCGAGCGGTGCGAGCCGAACGAACGAGTGCACCAAGATCGCGCATGGTCTTGACGTGCATTTCCCTCGCTCCTTGTAGTCGTTCGGCAACATTTTGGATTGTAGCCGTTCGACATCTTTCATGACAGTCGCCGTTCTGCTACTTTTCGCTCCAGGACACCTGATACGGGTCTGCCGCAGGATTGAGCTCCTTAGCCCTGATCAGCGAAAACGGCATGGGTGTGCGCAGGCAGGTTTTCAGACCCCAGCTACGGTGATGGCAGTGATTTCGAAACTCTGACGTCACGGTTGCCGCTCGCGCGTCGACCCGATTGCCTTCGCCTCATAACCCAGTTAATCTGACGGATTAAGCGGGTTAATACGTGATATTCTATGGTTTATGGCTACCCGGAGGTCAGTGTCCAAGGACCGTGCGATCACCGCTGCCTCCGATCGGATCGGTGATGCGCTCTCGGAATGGCGCCGAGCGCAGCGACTGACCCAGGCTGAGTTGGCCCAACGGGCACACACCTCGATCAGCACCATCGCCAAAATCGAATCCGGCAACCCGACCGTGTCGATGTCGACGGTCCTGTCGGTAGTCCATACCCTCGGACTACTGGACAGGGTCGTTGAAGGATTCGACCCGCTGCGTTCGGATTTCGGCGCCGCACTGATCACCGACGAACTACCCAAACGGGTCCGCCGCCGTGGCTGACTATCGCACCGTCGACGTACTCGACGACCAACTGGGGTTGATGGTCGGCCGACTACTGGTATCACGCGCACGAGGCGTAGAACGCTACCGATTCACCTACGACGACGACTTCGTGGGCCACCCCCACTCCTACGACCTTGGCCCCGAACAGCCACGCAGCAGTACCGCGTTGGCGACAGCGCACCTCCTGGCCGCGTTCACCGATGCCGCGCCCGACAGGTGGGGCCGCACATTGATCGACCGGGGACGCACCGGCCACGTCTTCGAATCCGACTACCTCTTCGAGGTTCACGACCCACTACGGCAGGGCGCGTTGCGGTTTCGGGAAAACGGTACCTGGCTCAACCAGTCCGGGACCGTCCCCCGCATCGTCGATCTGCCCCCGCTGCGGGCATTGGCACGTGACGTGGTCGCCGGCGACCCCAAACGCGTTCACCTGGCCGCCAAGGAACTACTCGACGCCGGCACATCCGCTCTTGGCGGTGCACATCCGAAGGTGTCCGTGCTCGGCGAGGACGGCACGCTATACCTCGCCAAGCTCGCGTGGGAACCCGCCGACTCACATCACGTGCGCAACGAGCACGCGACACTACTAGTCATGCGCGAGTTAGGTTTGCGCAGCGTGGGGGCACCGATCCTGATCGGCGATCATGCCGCCGAGACCGCTCTGCTCATTCCGCGATTCGACCGAACACCGACCGGCCGGATCGCCTACGCCAGCGCCAAGACACTGTTGGGCGCAGCCGAAGGCGAGCACGGCGACTACCTGGACATTGCCGCGGTCATGGAAGAGTCCGGTGCTCAGCACGACGACAAGGTCGAATTGTTCCGGCGTGTGGCCCTCGGGGCGCTGATCCACAACACCGACGACCACTTACGCAACCACGGATTCGTCCGGGAATCGGGGCGCTGGCGACTCTCACCGGTGTTCGACGTGAACCCGAACACCGACCTGGCGAAAACCCATGCGACCGCGCTTGACGGGCGATCCGACAGCGAAGGGATGCTGACGGCCCTGCCCGCGGCTGCGCAGGCATTGGGTGTCGAACGCGACGCGGCCCGGGACTTCGTCGATCACGTGCATGACGCCGTGCAGACCAGCCCATACCTCAGCGACGAGGTCAAAGCCATGGAGACCGACCTCCACACCCAGGCCGTGAGCGCACTGCGCGCAGCCAATTAGGGCGCGGCTATCTTCGCTAACCCAACCAAAACATCCCCTCAACAGCGGTAAGGGGATGTTTCAACGACTCAGTTGGAAGGTCTCGAATCGTGTCGCAGGTGGCCAAGTCCCCCCTACGACATAATTTAGGTTAGCTAATAAATTCGCAAGGCTCGCTCTGAAATACACCGGAGCGGGCTTTTCCGTCTTCTGGTTTCGATCGGATATCGCTGGCTCCGAGATCATGACCGTTCGATGCCATCGGGCTGAACATCGTCTTCGGATGCCGATCGTGCGTTAGCGCCATATCCCGTCGTCTGGGCTCCAGCTCACGTCGGTGAGATCGTCGGTGATCGCGGGTTCGGCGAAGGCGATGACTTCGGCGAGCAGATCGGCGAACTGCTCGGGGAGTTCATCGCGGGCTTGTCGGTTGCGCCACGCCCTCCACCGGGACTGAGCCAGTTGGGGATAGCCGTCGAGCACGTCGGCGAGCGGTATCAACTCGGCCTGTCGATGTTGCGCAACTTCCCTAATCGCCGTCTGAAGATCCGTTCCGCCCAGCGCGTGAGCGCGAGACAGAACCCAGATGTCACCGAAATCGCGCCAACGCGTATTGGCGACACCGCGCTGTATAGCGGTCACAACTTTTTCGGCGTGCACCATGTGCAGCGGATAGCCGTTGAGGGTGATGGGCTCGCCTCCGAGCAGCCGAGGCACCGACACCAGCGTGGGGCTGGGCACAATGGGGTCGCCGACGCTCACGTCGACGTGAAACGTATGCCGGGACGTGGCGACCTGGGCTCCGGCGCTGACGCGGACACCGGAATACTCGTTATCCTCCCGAATAATCTCTGAACGCACTGCAACAGAGTCGAACTCGATTCCATCATCCTCGGATAGACGCACCTCAAGGACCGATCTGATGAGGCCAACAATCTCGGCCTCCGAGTTCCCAAGGTCCTGACCAGCCAGGTCAACGTCACGGGTAGGACGACGGCTACCGAACGCCGCCAAGAGGACCCTACCTTTGAGGACGAACTTCCTCCTCGACGCGCTGCGGCTGAGGCGGGCAAGGAATCCCTCAAGGATGTAAAGCTGGAGCAGTTCTTGGGTGCTCCGGCGGCTGTCCTTAGCGCGCCGTTGGAGATCGATATAGGCTCGGCCGCCGGCCGTTTCACGCGAGACTGGGCTCATAGCAGAATGGCCAGCGCCTGCTGGAGAGCGCGCTGCGCGCGCGGGAACGACCGCGCCATCCGCAGCAGTTCGGAGGGTTGACCACCTTGGCGCAACCACCGCTTGAGGGCATCGTTAGCCAGATCGATACCTTCGCGATGATGCAAGCGATAGGAATCGATGATGCTGCGCGGTGCGGAGTAGATACCGATCTGCGTGCCCGCGCCGGTCGCCAGAGTGTCGCGTCCGATGGTGAAAGTGGCCGGGTCAAAGCGATGCCACCTGATCGGTGTGTTCAGCAGCGGCGCCCAACTTCCCCGAGGGATGGCGATGTCGAATAGGTCAGGGATGTCGTCGATGAGGTCATGGCGTGCCAGCGCCGATCGAAGGGCGATCGTGGCCTGGGATGACGCAGAGCTGATCTCGGCGAGGTCTTCATCGCCGTACCACGTGCTCTTGCGGTAAAGACCGCGTGCGATCTGGACGATGCGCCCTTCGTCGCGAAGGTTGTAAAACTGGCGCCTATTCATGTGCTCTAGGGCTTCGGAAAATCGGAACGTGTCCGGCATCGCACTCAAGCTGTCGCAGCTGGCTGCATCGTTCATGGCGACCACCGCCCCTCCGTACCAAATCCTGTACATACCTGTCATCACTGTATAGGATTTGGTACGTACCGTCCACGAAGCTTTCAATCCGTCATGAGCATGACTTTCAATCCGTCATGAGTATGAGATGTGAAGTCAGACACGAGGCGGGTCCGTCACAACACAATGAAGACGGCTACTGGGCAGTCTTCATCGATGTGGACTTCCTGATTGCCGCGCTGTGGCGGATGCGCCAGGCAGGCGTGCTAGCCAAGTCGAGAATCGGGCGCTGGTGGGCTCCCCTCAATGCCTTCGAGCGAGCACTCCCCCACCTCAAGCTGATGCGCGATGTCAGCCAGCACATAGCGGAGTACGGCATCGACGGTGACGGGCGTAAAGCAATAAACCCGCGCACTGGGAAGCCAGTGGGGCGCAGAGCCCTTGAGGTCAAGAGTCTCGGAGACACCTTCGGCTGGCTGGGCGGCGAGCTGGACCTGACCGCCGCCGACACCGCTTCCATGACGCTGCTGAACGCCATACGAGCAGAACGTGACGCTCAGAATCCGTGAGCCGCGGCAACGCGGTTCCTCGGTGGCGGACTATTCTGGATGAAACATCGATGCCAAGGGGGCGAGCGTGACCGAGACAGAAACGACGGAGCGCCGCGCTAAGACCGTTCGCTCGATTCGGCGCAGTTCTGAACTCGAAGGCGCCCAAAGCACCGCAGCAACCCGCGCCGACCAAGACGACTATGTCCGCGGCGCGATCACAGCCGCCGAGTTGGGCGACCGCGTTCGTCGCCGCTACAACATCCAATAACCGGCCCTTGTAGTGGCACACCCCTGGGACACCGGTGATCCCGACCGGAATTGGCAGGGCTACTTCATCCCCGGTACCCACGTACTCCGAAACCGCGTCGGAGCCACCACACCCGCCGAGCTTCGGGATGCCGAGAACGACCTCGTTGAAGCTCGCGTGGTCGAGCTTCGCGAGAATCCCAGCCTGCTTGCTCCACGCTCGTACGACTTGCTGCTGCTGCGAGCGATCCATCGGCACCTGTTCCAGGATGTCTATCTCTGGGCCGGCGACATACGGACCGTGGGCATCGAAAAGGGCAATGAATCATTCTGTCCCCCAGGCAGTATCGGCCAGCCCATGGATCACGTCGGCGCCGAAATCTACCGCCTGAACCAGCTGGCCGACGTAGCCGACGCTGATCTCCCCCGCACCGTGGCCTACCTCTACGACTACGTCAACTTCGCCCACCCATTTCGGGAAGGCAACGGACGGGCCACCCGCGAATTCTTCAATCTCCTACTCTCCGAACGTGGCAACGGCCTCGACTGGAACCAGACCGACGTCACCGAGTTGCACACCACCTGCCACACCGCGCGCGCCGACGGCGACCTCACCGGACTGACGCGCATGTTCGCCAAGATCATCGACACTGATCCCGCCTACAACTTCTGACCTCACGGGCTCCGCGTTGGAATCTGCTGTTCAGGGGCCAATTTGAAAGACCTCAACCCGTGTCGCAGGTAGCCAAGTCCCCCCTCGGACACTTGCTCGTAGCCAGCGTAACGACTCACGGACACCGGATTCGTCCCGTTGCTCCTCAGACGACACGACGCGATCTTCGCCGGCGTCGACGCCGTGACGGTGATTTCGAAACTCTGACGTCGCGCTTGCCGCGTGCGCATCGATCCTCATTGCGGACGTCAAGGTCGCCCAGGCCCTTTCAGGCCGTCGCCGATCTGGCGGCAGGTGGTGGCCATGGCGGCAATCTGGGGGCGGGTCAGCGGCCCGAGGAAGTGGGTGCGGACGGCGTTGGTGTAGGTGATCAGGGTCTGTTCCAGCAGTGTTTTCCCGGTGGCGGTGATGGTGGCCATGACGCGGCGGCGATCGTGCGGGTCCAGCGTCCGCTGCACCAGGCCGCGCTCTTCGAGCTTTTTGATCTGCCGGGTGAGCCGGCTGGGCAGCGAATCCAGCGCCTCGGGCAGCTCCCCCATCTGGACACTGCCGGCCGGTGAGGTATCCAACAGGTCCAGCAACTGCAGATCGGCCAGCGACAACTGGTGGGCATCAAGCAGTTCCCTGTTAAGCAGCGTGGTCATATGCAACACGGTCGCCAGATAGTGCTGCCAGGACTTGTGTTCGGCCAGATCCAATTTCGGTACGCCGGTTCGGCCGGGAAGGAAACAGGCCATCACGCATACCGCGTCGCGCGGGTCATAAGTGGGAGATCCGGTGGCGTCGGGCGATGACGCCCTCGGTGAACTCGACGACGTTGGCCGCCCGCGTGCTCTGCGTGACGCCGGGTGCGTGCCATTGCGCGACGGTGTCGAGGTCACCGTCCAGATACAGCCAGCGGCAGGCGGCACGCCTGATCTGCCCCTGCTCAGTGCTGGGCAATTGCATCGGGGACACCAGCAGGATCGAATCCGCCTGCACACCAGAAGATTCGGACAATGCCGATTGGATCACCTGAACCAGCGCGGCCAGTTCCGTCTCACCGGGCGGGCAGCGGACCTCGTGGACGATCACCAGGCGTTCGGATTCGTCAGCGAACGCCACACCGCGCCCGGTCAGCAACACCGCATGACAATCCGCCACGGCCGCTTCCAACTCGCCCGGGTAATAGTGCAGCCCACCGAGCACCACCAGATCGGCACACCGCCCAACAACAAACACTTCCCCGCCCCGCAGAAACCCTCGGTCCCCGGTGCGCAGAAACGGGCCCTCGCCGCTGCCGGCCAAAAACGCCTCAAAAATCCGATCGGTCTGCCTAGGCGCACCCCAAACCCAGATCTCCCCGACCTCATCGGGGCCGCACTGCACCCGGGTATCGGGATCGACGATCACCACCTGCTGGCGCGGCCGCCCACAACCGACCACCGCAACAGCCTCAGGATCAACCGGCGCGGTGTCCAACGCCCACCCCGACGCCAACCCCGCCCGATCCACGTGACACACCACCGGCGCCGCCTTATCCGAACCACCGCAGACCAGCAGCGTCGTCTCCGGGCGCCCATACACCGGCACAAACGCCTCAGCGCGAAACCCGGCCGGCGCGAACGCGTCCGCGAACGCCGCCATGGTGGCCGCCCGCACCGGGCCGGTCCCCACGATCGCGGTGGACAGACTCGATACATCCAGGCCCGCACGCTGCGCGGGGGTGCTGCGCTGCACACACACTCGGTAGGCCCACTCCGGGGCCAGGGTCACCGTGGCCCGCCAGCGAGAGATCGCCTCCCACCAGCACATCGGCTGGGCAACAAACGCCGACTCCGACAGCAACACCGCGCTGGCACCGGCGTGCACCGTCGCCAACACCCCACCGAGCAACCCCACCGGGTGATGGGTCGGCAGCCAACACACCGCCACATCCCGCGAGCCGCCCCACCCCGCGGCGGCCATGGCATCCAGGTTGACCATCACGTTCTCGTGGGTCACCACCACACCCCTCGGGCAATGCTTCGACCCCGCCGCATACGAAATCAACGCCACACTGTCGGAATCGACACCCGGCGCCGCCCACGCACCGGCATCACCCTCAGCGGTGCAACACCAGCGAACCGATTCGGCCAGGGCCTCCACCGCCACGCGCACACTGCGCGGCAACTCCGGGGAGGCCACCGCGAAACCCGGCCGCGCATCGGCGATCACCGCCGACAGCCACGGCCCAACCCGCTGCGGCACCGGCACCGCGACCGCCCCGGCATACCAACACCCCAAAACCCCGGCAATACCGTCCAATCCGGGCCCACACACCACCAACACCCGCGCGCCGTCAGCACCCCGCTCCTGCAGCGCCGCCCCGATCGCGCGCGCCCGCACATCCAACTCCCGATAGGTCAGCTGGTCACCGTCGCGGCCATCACCGCAATGGGAGAAGCTAAACGCCACCTTCTCCCCACAGCGGGCCGCCTGCTGGCGCACCAACTCCACCACCGTGTCCGCGGTCGGTGCGATCTCCCCACCCATCCCGGCTCCTTCACCCCGTACGCGTCACGGGCTCACACGACACGTAAACCGTCCGGGACTCGGCGCGGGTCAGCCCAAAACGCATCGTGGATGAAGCGGTTGAACAGATCCGGCGGCAGCACGGTCTCGCGCGGCTGCGCTTTGACCGTGCTGCCGACGGTGTGCAGGCCGGGGGTGCCGGCGCGTTCGTCGAACTCGGTGACGTCGTAGGCGACATGATCGAAGTCGTGGGTGAATACCGTCTCACCGATGAAGTCATAGATCGCGTGCAACACCTTGGCGGGCTCGGTGGTCAACGTCTCGTACTGCACCACCAGCAGCCGGTCGCGTTGCGCGCCGTAACACGCCTGCTTGAGCGCATCAAAGGGGGCACCGACCATACCGTTCTGCGACGCCACCCCATTGGCCCGGGAATACACCGTGCCGCCCGGCTGATAGTTGAAGATCGACGACGGCGTGAACACATTGCGCTGGATCAATCGCTCAATACTGTCGAGCACCCACGGCATCTCCCGCACGCAGGCAATCACTTTCGCAGCCGGGAACAACTGCACCAGCGCCGGCATCCACCCACACCAGGCCCGGTTGGTATCGAAGATGACCTCGGCAGGGCAGTCGGCATAGAAGTTGTCGAACAATCCGTGCAGGATGCGTTGGCGTTTGACGTCGTCGATGAACACCGAGAACTCGTTGCGGGCACTCATCTCACCCAACAGCGCACCAAACAGCCCGGCTAACGGCCCCGACATCCCGGCCTCGAACCGCGGGTTTTGCCGCAGCAACGCCGCTAACAGTGTTGAGCCCGAACGCGGTAGCCCGGAAATAAAGTGCATCGACGCCATCGCAGGCTCCTCGTAATCAGGCGGGCGGTCGCCGAGTCCCGGGGACCCGACGACCGCCCGCCTGTGGGTGACGCCGTAGCCGATTGGAGATATTTCGCATCAACGAACCCGCCGTGCCGGAGCCACACCTGTGGGTGAGCAACCCCACGCGCTAACCGGGCTGCCCGTCGGCCCCGGTGCTGCCCTTAGCACCGGCCTGGCCGTCGGGGTTACCGGTGCCACCGGCGCCGCCGGTGTTACCAGCGCCGCCGGCACCGCCGGACACGCCCGTACCACCGATACCGGCACCGCCGGTACCGCCGTCACCGCCGTTGCCCGACACCGTGCTCGGCAGCGTGCCATCGGCCCCGGTCGCGCCCGCGGTACCCGCTGTGCCACCGAAGGGACCACCGCTGGCGCCAGCCGCACCGCCAGCGCCGCCGGCACCGACCGTGCCGAGGTTACCACCCGTACCACCTGCGCCACCGGCCCCACCGCCGACAATCTCGTCACCAACGGCCCGGGTCCCAAGTTCGGTAACGGTGCCACCGCCGGCGCCACCGTTACCGCCGGCGCCACCGTTGCCGGCCAGGCCGGATCCGCCGCCGACGCCGCCGGCGCCGCCGGCTCCGGCGGCGCCGGCGGCAGTTGCCGCCGTCGCCGATGAGGAACCCGCTGCTACCGCCGTCTCCGCCGATACCGCCGTAACCGCCGCCGCCTCCGTAACCGTTGCCGCCGTTAGCGAACGTGCCGGCGGCACCGTTGGCACCGGCGCCGCCGGCACCGCCCGCCCCACCATTGCCGAACAGCCAGCCCGATGCGTTACCCCCGGCACCACCAGTACCGGCAGAGTGACCGAACTCGCCGGGGCCGGCGGCGACGCTTGCACCGCCGGCACCGCCGACACCACCGTCACCCATGAACGAGCCGCCGGCGCCACCGTTGCCTCCGTACGCACCCAGGCCGCCGGCCCCGCCGTCACCGCCGTCACCGATCAACCCGCCAGCACCACCGGCACCGCCGACAACCCCGGCAGCGCTGGCTGCGTCGTACCCGTTCCCGCCGTCGCCGAACAACAATCCAGCGTTGCCGCCGTTAGGGTCGGTCGCGGTGCCATCGGTGCCGTTACCGATCAAGTACACGCCCGCCATCTGATTGATGGCGTTGTCGACCTGCTCACCGAACGAGCTGGTGATCCACGCCTCCACACCGGTGTGAATCGGCGTATACACCCACTGATCGAACAACTGGGCATAGTCGATCGACGACGACGCGGCAGCACCCGCACCGTCCAGCAACGAATCCGCCGACACCCCACTCCCAGCGGTAAACGTGGGATCCAACGCTGTCACCCACGCCGACACCTGCGCCCCCAACGTCGGGTCGATGCTGGACAGGGAATCAATGACCGGGTCGAGCATCAGGTCGAGTTCGTCAGCGCGCGCCGGCGGGGCAGCCGCCAACGGCGACAGGCCGAATGCCACAAACGCGCCGGCAGCACCACCGGAACCGATCACTCGATTGCGGCGGTGCGCCTTCGTGCGGCGGGCACCCTGCTGGTTATTGGTGTGACGACGACTCATCTGGGAACACCTTTCGTGAGAACGGCTCTACCGAGCCGGTGAAGCATCGAGGGCAAAGACGGGGAGTGATTCGGTCGATCAGAACGCGGCAAGAAGGTCCTGCAGCCAGGTGGACGCGTCCGCGGCCGCGGCGCCGCCGTCGAGGAGATCGGTGGGAATGATGGGCAAGGTGACGTCGCTCAGGGGCGACCCCGAACCGTCCCAGCCCAGCAGCGAGGCGATGGTCTGCACCATGCCCTCCCACGCCCCCAGCGGGCCGATCGGATGTGAAGTCAAAGTGACCTGGTCAATCTGAGGAACGCCGGTTAAATGGAGGCCGATGCTATTGAAAATCGACCCGCCGACCCCATCAACGACGTCGCCGCTGCTGAGCAATCCCCCGAATGCGAAATCCAGATTCGTCATGTACATGCCCGACGGGAAAACATCCGCGCTATTTATCGCCGGAACCAGGCTATCGAGGTTGAGATCCGCGCCGTTGAAATAGGCGCCGACCATGTTGGCCAGCGTCTCATTCAGGTCATCGCCGGCGCTGATGCTGTTGCCCAGCGCCACCCAAGGTGCGATGAAGGGACCCAACTCGCCCATGATGATGCCGCTGACCGGTGAGCCCAAGAAATTGAGGATCGGCGCAACCTCAGCAGGGTTGACATTGGGGGGCAGGAAATTGGGAGCTTCCGAAAAAAGGAACCGATGCTCCACATCGAGGGTGTGGGCAAGAACCGTGTTCGTGGTGTCTTTGGTCGCGTTTTGCAGTGGTAAGCCCGTCAACACCGCCGCGAGATTCGCCTGCATCTGCTGACTGATGGCGGTGACGGTGCTGCTGGTCGGGTCGTTGAGGAAGGCCTGCAGGTAACCGACCTGGTTGGCGATCAGCTGCTGCAGCCCGACATTGGGGGCGTCGAAGAAGGCGTTGAGCAGTTGCGTCGCGTTCTGCGAAGCGGCGTTGTACTGGTCGATCCACGGTGTCAGCAGATCGGAGTCGCCGGCGATCAGGGCTACGTCACGAACCGTGGCCGGCACGGGCAGGTACCCCACACTCGGGGGCGCAGAGACGACAAAGCCGGCGCCCAAAAGAACGGCACCGGCGATTGCGAAGGGGCGGAGCTTTGTTGGGCAGGGCGAAGCCCCGGGCCGGGCGCGCCTCGTAGCGCGCGGAGGCGTCGGCGTGTTCTGAGGAGCCATGGATGTTGTCCCTTCGCTGTGGTGAGTGGATGCGCTGAAAGTCATGGCAGAGCCGAACGATTGCGATGCGGGAGTAGGCCCGGCGGCGGTGCCGCGTGCCAAGTGCACGATGCCTCCTCAGATGGGTGTCGGCTCAAGCGATCTCAAGGTGTGACCGAGTAAACCTGAGCACTACCAACATCTCCATGGCCTCTTCTTAATTCGCCACAGAGCCTCTCTGGTTAGCAATCTATAGATGGCATTGAACGTGCTGCTCAATCCGGGTAGGCCGCTCACCAGGGCGAACACAATTTCGTGAGGCGATACTTCAAAGAGCAACGGTCAACGAGGCGGGCTCTGAAACACGTTCCGGGCGCCGCGTCTAGTTTGCTGAGCAGCACAAATACCAGTTACCCGAGAGTAACAACTACGAAATGCGGTTAGCTGTGCTGACATACCGCTGCACGACGTTTTGTTGAACTCTTCTGCCGCAAATCACGCTCGTCGCTGAGTCGCAATACACGATCTTGCTAAGCATCACGATGCAAGTGCCGGCCGCTATCACGGCACGTCGTGCCGGCGTCGCTTCCCACGTCACCCCAGAAGACGACTAAACAGACTCACTCACAAGGATATTCATCAGTCAGTGCGAACATGGCGGAACCTAGCCCCACTTCGCCATCAGGGTCGGGCAGATCGAGACCGCCCAACCGGGCCGGGTCGACGTCGACACAATGCCGGCCAGCCGACCGTCGCGCACCGTGCAGGTCATCAAGGTGAACGCTCGCCCAGAGCCTCGAAGTCGCCCGCTTGCGACGCCGCCAGAAAGACATCGACCACCGCGCGCTGCTCACCCAGAAACGCGATCTTCTCCCCGAACCGCGCCGCCTGTTGGCGCACCAACTCCACCACGGTGTCCGCGGTAGGCGCGATCTCCCCACCCATCCCGGCTCCTTCACCCCGTAAGCATCACGGGCTCACACGACACGCAAGCCATCAGGAACTCGGCGCGTGTCAGCCCAGAACGCGTCATTGATGAAGCGGTTGAACAGATCCGGCGGCAGCACGGTCTCACGCGGCTGCGCTTTGACCGTGCTACCGACGGTGTGCAACCCGGGGGTGCCGGCGCGTTCGTCGAACTCGGTGACGTCGTAGTCGATGTGATCAAAGTCGTGGGTGAACACCGGCTCACCGATGAAGTCATAGATCGCGTGCAAGACCTTGGCGGGCTCGGTGGTCAACGTCTCTTACTGCACTTATACACCGTGCCTCCGGGTTGATAGTTGAAGATCGACGACGGCGTAAAGACGTTGCGTTGGATCAGACGTTCGATGCTGTCGAGCACCCACGGCATCTCCCACACGCAGGCAACCACTTTCGCAGCCGGGAACAACTGCACCAGCGCCGGCATCCAGCCGCACCAGCCGCGGCTGGTATCGAAAATGACCTCGGCAGGGCAGTCGGCGTAGAAATTGTCGAACAACCCGTGCAGGATGCGTTGACGTTTAGCGTCGTCGATGAACACCGAAAACTCATTGCGCGCACTCAACCCACCCAACAGCGCATCGAACAGCCCGACCAGCGGACCCGACATCCCCGCCTCGAAACGAAGGTTTTACCGCAGCAACGCCGCCAACAGCGTCGAGCCCGAACGCGGTAGCCCTGAGATGAAATGCATTGTCGTCACAGCGAACTCCTACCCAGTCCGAGGCCGAATGCGATCACGGTCACCGGACCCACGAGAGTCCAATGACCGTGATCGCTGTACATCGACGCACTCAGCCGGGCTGACCGGCAGCACCCGCTGCTCCGGTGCCACCCGGCGGCGTCCCGGTTCCACCCGCGGCGCCGTTCCCGCCGATCAACCCGCCCGCGCCACCGGCACCGCCGGCAACACCGGCGTCCGCGCTTGCGTCGTAGCCTGAGCCGCCGTCACCGAACCACAACCCGCCAGCACCGCCATCGGGATCGGCTGCCGTCCCGGCGGTGCCGTCACCGATCAGATAGAGTCCGGCTATTTGGTTGATGGCGTTATCGACCTGCTCACCGAATGAGCTGTTGATCCAGGCCTCCAGGCTGGTGTGAATCGGGGTGTAGATCCACTGGTCGAATACCTGAGCCATGTTTACGGACGCGGCGGCACCCGCGTTCGCGGAATCGAGGACCGAATCCACGGCCGTCGCGCTGTCACCGGCGAACGTCGGATCAAAGGCCCCCACCCAGGCCGTCACTTCGGCCCCCATCGCGGGGTCGACATTCGACAGCCAATCGATTGCGGGGTCGAGAATCAGGTCGAGTTCGTCGGCCCGGGCAGACGGCGCCGCGCCGAGCGGCGCCATACCGAATGCCAAGAACGCACCCACCGTGCTGGTGGCACCGATCACTCGTTTGCCGCCCCCCCGACCGGCCGCGCTCTGACGGGCCCGCTGGCTGCTGGTGTGGCGATGACTCATGTGGGAACACCTCTCGTGTGAAGCGGATTTCAATAGAGCAAGAATTGAGATTCCTCAGCGGAATGGACTGTTAGTGATCAGAACAACGCAACGAGCTCTTGCCACAGACTGGGCGCATCCGCGGCAGCGGCACCGACTCCGCCGTCGTCGAGGACATCGGTGGGGATGACCGGGAGGGTGACGTCGCTCAACGGCGACCCGGTACCGTCCCAGCCAAGAAGCGACGCGATGGCCTGCGCCCAGCCCTCCCAGGCCCCTAGCGGCCCGACCGCTTGGCCCAGGTAATCAATCGGTGCCGGAGCACCGGCAAGGTGGATGCTGACACTGTTGAAGATCGAGCCGCCGATTCCGACGGGATACGGCGCGTAGCCCCCCACTTCCCCCGGGCTGAGCAGCCCACCGAAGGCGATGCCGAGGTTCTCGATGTTGTAACCCGCCGGCAAGAAACCGGCTTGCTCAATCGACGGGATCAGACTGTTAAGGCTCAGATCCGCGCCGTTGAAGTAGGCGCCGACCATGTTGGCCAGCGTCGTATTCCCATCGTCGCCGTCGGTGATGCTGTTGTACAGCGCGACCCACGGGGCGATCTCGGGGCCCAGTGCGCCCATGATGATGCCGCTCAGCGGCGACGATAGGAAATCGAGGATCTGGGTCACTTCGGCAGCGTTGACACTGGTCGGTAAGAACTGCGGAACTTCTTGGAGCAGGAAAGAGTGACCCGAATCTAGGGTGTGCGCAATGACCGTCGCTATGGTTCCCTCATTGCCCGCCAGACTGCCCCACGCGTTCTGCAGCGTGAAGCCCGTCAGCACCGCCGCGAGATTCGCCTGCATCTCCTGGCCGATGGCGGTGACGCTGCTACTGGTCGGGTCGTTGAGGAAGGCCTGCAGGTAACCGAACTGGTTGGCGATCAACTGCTGCAGACCGACATTGGGGGCGTCGAAGAAGGCGTTGAGCAGTTGCGTCGCGTTCTGCGAAGCGGCGTTGTACTGGTCGATCCACGGTGTCAGCAGATCGGAGTCGCCGGCGGTCAGGGCTACGTCACGAACCGTGACAGACCCGAATGCCTGCCCCAAACCCGTTGGCGTACCGACGACAAGGCCAGCACCCAGGACAACTGAACCGGCAATTGCTAAGGGGTGAAGCTTTGTTGGGCAGGGCGAAGCCCCGGGTCGGGCGCGCCTTGTAGCGCGCGGAGGCGTCGGCGTGTTCTGAGGAGCCATGGATGTTGTCCCTTCGCTGGGGTGAGTGGATGCGCTGAAAGTCATTGCCGAGCCGAACGATTCCGGCGCGCCGGTAGGCCCGGCGGCGGTGCCGCGTGCCAGGTGCACGATGCCTCCTCAGATGGGTTTCGGCTCAAGCGATCTCAAGGTGTGACCGAGTAAACCTGAGCGCTACCAACATCTCCATGGCCTGTTCTTAATTCGCCACAGAGCCTCCCTGGTTAGCAATCTATAGATGGCATTGAACGTGCTGCTCAATCCGGGTAGGCCGCTCACCAGGGCGAACGCAACTTCGTGAGGCGATACTTCAAAGAGCAACAGTCAGCGAAACGGGTTCTCAAACACGTTCCGGGCGCCGCGTCTAGTTTGCCGACCAGCACAAACACCGGTTACCCGATAGTAATAACAGCGAAATACAGTTAGCTGTGCTGACATACCTCCGCGCGACGTTTTATTGAAATCTTCTGCCGCAAATCACGCTCGTCGCTGAGTCGCAATACACGATCTTGCTAAGCGCCACGATGCGAGTGCAGGCCGGTACCACGCCGCGCCATGCCGGCGTCGCTTCCACCGATGCCCCACAGGACCCCTATAACAGACTCCCCCACAACGATATTCAGCAGTGAGCGCGAACACGGCGGAACCTAGCCCCGCGTCATCAATCAGGGCCGGGCAGATCGAGGCCGGCCAACCGACCCGCCGGCGTCGCACGTCCAGCACCTTGCCGCGTGCCCGGCCTTGGCCGCGTCGGCGGATTTGCCGAGTTACGACCCACCTGGGAGATAACACCCGCGAACAGGCCTAACCTGCACATCCATTGCTCAAATACCCCACTGGGTATACGCTGGCGGGAGATTCACCTCGACACTTCCGCCCACGAGAAACCGGGAGGCCCCCATGGCCCGAGTCGTCATCCTCGGCGCCGGAATCGCCGGACACACTGCCGCACTGCATCTTCGGCGGATGCTCTCCGCGCAGCACCAGGTTGCCGTGGTCTCCCCCGAACCGGACTGGAACTGGATTCCCTCCAACATCTGGGTCGGGGTGGGCAAAATGACGGCCAAGCAGGTGCTGATACCCCTCAAACCGATCTACCAGCGCAAAGGGATCGAGTTCCATCAGGGCTATGCCACCGTCATCCGCCCGGAGGGCACCCGTGAGCAGGACACGCCAACGGTCGAGCTCACCTATACCGAGCCGTCACGACAGGGCCAGAGCGCCACACTGGACTACGACTACCTGATCAATGCCACCGGCCCCCAGCTGAACTTCGCCGCCACACCCGGCCTCGGCCCGGACGGACATTCCTGGTCGGTCTGCACCGCCGCGCATGCCACGCAGACCGCCAAAGCGTTAAGCCACGTGGTAGATCGGCTCAACGCCGGTCAGCACCAGCGGTTGATCATCGGCGTCGGCCACGGCACCGCTACCTGCGAAGGGGCCGCCTTCGAGTACACGTTCAACGTCGAACACACCCTGCGCACAGCGGGCGTACGCGACCTGGCCGAGATCATCTATCTGACCAACGAATACGAACTCGGCGACTTCGGTGTCGACGGGATGAAGTTCGTCGACAAGGGCTTCACCCAGTCCAGCCGGATGTGGACGGAGTCACTGTTCCGCGAACGCGGGGTCAAGGCCATCACCCAGGCGCACGTTCACGAAGTGACGGAGAACAAACTGCGCTACGAGCAGCTGGACGGCGCCCAGCATGAACTCTCCTTCGACTTCGCGATGCTGCTGCCCCCTTTCAGGGGCGCCAGCCTGACCGCCTACGACAAGAACGGCGAGGACATTACGTCGACCATGTTCGCCCCGTCGGGATTTCTGAAGGTCGACGCCGACTACTCCGGCAAACCTTACGAACAGTGGGCCGCCGACGACTGGCCCTGTACATACGAGTCATGCGTCTACCCGAACATCTTCGCGCCGGGCATCGCGTTCGCTCCGCCGCACCCGATATCGCGGCCACGCACCAGCACCAACGGCACGGTCATCAGCCCCAGCCCGCCACGAACCGGCATGCCGTCCGGCATCATGGCCAAGACCGTGGCCCAGACCATCCGCGACCGCATCGCCCACGGCGCTGACGCGCCGGCCCATCGGGCTTCGATGGCAGCGATGGGCGCCGCATGCGTCGCGTCGGCGGGCACCGGCTTCCGCGACGGCTCGGCCGCGGCGATGACCATATTTCCGGTGGTTCCCGACCCGATCAAGTATCCCGACACTGGCCGCGACCGAGCAGCCACCTCCGGCGAAATCGGACTGGCAGGTCACTGGATCAAGGCTCTCTTGCATTACCTGTTCCTCTACAAGGCCAAGGCCAGGCCGCTGTGGTGGCTGATCCCCGAATGAAAGGCGCCCCCGTGGACGACGACATCGACACCGCGGCGAACGCGCAGACCGCCGAACGGATCGCTGATGCACCGCTGCCGACTCGTACGACGTTGCGGCTCCGGCAGAATCTCCCGGTCCAGCTGTGGCGATTTGCCCGCATCAACCTCAAGATGATGCGCATCATTCTCGGCGGTCACCACTGAGGGCGATGCCTACCGGTGACAGCGCACCGTGGGTTTCGCCGGGCGTTTGACGGCCCGTTATCGAGATAGGCTTACTATCCCAAGATGACCGCGGAAACATTCGTCACCCACGCGCCCGGCGATCTGCGGATCATCGCCGACCGCCAGGGTGACCCGCAGGCACGCGCCGTGGTGTTCCTGCACGGCGGCGGGCAAACCCGCCGGTCCTGGGGCCGGGCCGCCGCGGCGGTGGCCCAGCGCGGCTGGCAGGCCGTCACCGTCGACCTGCGCGGACACGGTGAATCGGACTGGGCGGCCGAAGGCGACTACCGCTTGGTCAGCTTCGCCACCGACATCCAGGAGGTGCTGCGCACCCTGCCACCGGACCCGGTGCTGGTCGGCGCCTCATTGGGCGGATTCACCTCGATGCTGCTCTGCGGCGAACTGGCTCCCGGTGTCGCCAGCGCGGTGGTGCTGGTCGACATCGTGCCGAACATGGACGCCAGCGGCGCGGAGCGGATACAGGCCTTCATGGCCGAGCGGATGGAGTCGGGCTTCGGCTCCCTCGACGAGGTCGCCGCCGCGATCTCCGCCTACAACCCGCACCGGCCCCGCCCCGCGGACCTGGACGGGCTCACCGCCAACCTGCGCCGCCGTGGCGACCGCTGGTACTGGCACTGGGATCCCAAGTTCGTCAACGGCAGCGAGGAACTGGCTCCCCTGGAGATCCACGACGTCGAGCGGCTCAACGCCGCGGTGCAGACCATCCTCGAGGGCGGCGTACCGATGCTGCTGGTGCGCGGCCAGCTCAGCGACCTGGTCAGCGCACAGAGCGCCGAGGCTTTCCTGGCCCGGTTCCCGCAGGTGGAGTTTGTCGACGTCGCCGGTGCCGGCCACATGGTCGCCGGGGACCGCAATGACATCTTCGCCGACGCCATCCTGGGCTTTCTGGCCCGCCACGGCGGCTGATTTCAGCCGAACACGGTCTGCCCGTCGGCGCCGAGCAGATAGCGCTCGGTGCCGTCGGTCACCCGGGGTGCGTCGGCGGCCATTGCCACCGCGATCTTGTTGCCCGCGTTGCGCATCACGTCCAGGGTCAGCTCGATGGCCTGCTCGTCGGTGAAATGTTTACGCACCCCGGCGGCCACCTCGGCGTCGATATTCGCCGGCGTCCAGACCAGTGCGTCGACGTAGCGCAGCGCCGCTTTCTGCGCCTCGCTGAGCAGCCGGGATTCCTCGAACCGCTCAATGTCGTCGTACAGCGACTCGGACCCGCCGGCATCCAGGGCGGTGGTCTCCCGCAGTGACTTGCACAGCCGGCAGTTGTGCTGGGCCGCGCCGCGCAGCCGCACCACCTCGGAGGTCACGGCGTCCAGGGAGCGCAGCCGGGCGACGGCGGGCATGAACCCGTTGAACAGGGCGTCGGCTGGATGGCCCGCGTGATCCCACCCGATCGGGTCGGGCCACTGGATCGCGATACCTACCGCATCGAGGCCGGTGCGCACCCGCGGCACGAAATCGGCGACATACATCTGCACGACGGCGTCAAAGGCCTTCTCCCCCAGCGCCTCCCGTAGCCGGGACCGCTGGGCTTCGGTGATCATCGAGACGTCGACGCTGAACTGTTCGGCGAACTCCACTACCGCGGGGTCGGCAGCGGATTCGTCGGCCGGTGCCTCGGCCGGCAGCGGCGGCAGACCCAGGGTGCGCCCGCAGACCTCGCGGACCAGCCCGCCGATGCTCCCGCCCGAGCACGCCACCAATCGGTTCAGCTCATCAAGAACGTCCATCGCTCCGATTATGGACCGTGCGACGGTACGCGTGCACTCAGACGGTGCGGGCCAACCGATGCGCCAGCAGCTCGGCGAACCGCGCCGGATCCTCCAACGCCCCGCCCTCGGCCAACAGTGCTGTGCCGTAGAGCAATTCCGCAGTCTCGGCCAAGTCGGCGTCCTCGGGCCGCTCGCTGTGCGCCTGGCGCAGACCGGTGACCAGCGGATGGGACGGGTTCAGTTCGAGGATGCGCTTGCCGACCGGCACCTCCTGGCCGTTCGCGCGGTAGATCCGTGCCAGCGCCGGAGTCATCTCGAAGGTGTCGGTGATCAGGCAGGCCGGCGACTCGGTCAGCCGGGTGGACAGCCGAACCTCTTTGACGTGCTCGGTCAGAGTCTGCTGCAGCCAGGCGATCAGGTCCGCGAAATCCTTCTGCTGCTCTTGGCGCTCGGCCTCGTGCGCGGACTTGTCCTCCTCGGAGTCCAGATCCACCTCGCCCTTGGCCGTGGACTGCAGCGGCTTCCCGTCGAACTCGGCGACAGTGTTCACCCACACCTCGTCGACCGGGTCGGTCAGCAGCAGCACCTCGTAGCCCTTGGCCTTGAACGCCTCCAGGTGCGGCGATTTGAGCAGTTGTTGGCGGGATTCGCCGGTGGCGTAGAAGATCTGCTCCTGGCCCTCTTTCATGCGTTCGACATACTCGGCCAGCGTGGTCGGCTCGGAGTCGCTGTGCGTCGAGGCGAACGAGCTGATCGCAAGCAGTGCTTCTTGATTGTCGAAGTCGGAGAGCAACCCCTCTTTGACGACGCGACCGAACTCGGTCCAGAAGGTGCGGTAGTCCTCGGGCCGCTGCGACTGCAGCTCCTTGATGGTGGACAACACCTTCTTGGTCAGCCGCCGGCGGATCGCGCTGATCTGGCGGTCCTGCTGCAAGATCTCCCGGGAGACGTTGAGCGACATGTCCGCCGCGTCCACGACACCCTTGACGAAGCGCAGGTACTCCGGCATCAGCTGGTCGCAGTCGCCCATGATGAACACGCGCTTGACATACAGTTGCACCCCGACCTGGGCGTCCCGGTTGAACAGGTCGAACGGGGCGTGCGACGGGATGAACAGCAGCGCCTGGTATTCGAACGTGCCCTCGGCCTTCATCGCGATAACCTCGAGCGGGCTATCCCACGCGTGCGCGATGTGCTTGTAGAACTCGTTGTATTCCTCTTGCGAGACTTCGTCTTTGGGGCGCGCCCATAGCGCCTGCATCGAGTTCAGGGTTTGGGTCTCGACCGTGACCGTTTCTTCACCGCCCTCCTCGGCAGCCGGGGTCCGGCGCTCGACCTGCATCCGGATCGGCCAAGCGATGAAGTCGGAGTACTTCTTGACCAAGCCCCGGATCGTCCACTCCGCGGTGTAGTCGTGCAGGGCGTCTTCGGCGTCTTCGGGCTTGAGGTGCAACGTGATCGACGTACCCTGGGGCGCGTCCTCAACCGGTTCGATGGTGTACGTGCCATCACCACTGGACTCCCAGCGGATGGCCTCGCTCTGGCCGGCCTTGCGGGTGAGCATCTCGACCTTGTCGGCGACCATAAACACCGAGTAGAAGCCGATCCCGAACTGGCCGATCAGCTCTTGGGATGCTTCGGCGTTCTGCGCTTCGCGCAGTTGCTGGCGCAGCTCGGCGGTGCCGGATTTCGCCAGGGTGCCGATCAGGTCCACCACCTCATCGCGCGACATACCGATGCCGTTGTCGCGGACCGTCAGGGTGCGGGCGGACTTGTCGACCTCGATCTCGATGTGCAGGTCGGAGGTGTCCGCCTCGAGGTCCTTGTTACGGAACGCCTCAAGCCGCAGCTTGTCCAGCGCATCGGAGGCGTTGGAGATCAGCTCCCGCAGGAACGCGTCCTTGTTGGAGTAGACCGAATGGACCATCAAATCCAGCAGCTGCCGAGCCTCAGCCTGAAACTCCAACTGCTCCACACGTTCGCTCATAAGCGCCGAATTTTACCGACGGCTTCATCGCGCCGCCCGGGGGGTCGCACCCGACGCACGGCCTTTACTGGATCTTGACCGCGCGTTGAATCGCCCCACCGACGATGGCCACGTGACTACCATTCAAGCCGTGGAGCTGGGGGTTTTGGGACCTCTGCAGGCCCGACTGAACGGCGCCCCGGTCGTAATCCCGGGCGCCAAACCGCGTGCGATCCTCACCATGCTCGGGCTGCACGGCGGTTCCGTCGTGTCCGCCGAAACGCTGATCGATCTGCTCTGGGGCGACGGGCCGCCGCGCACCGCCGCCAAGGCCCTGCAAACCCACATCTCTGAATCGCCCTGGTTCTCCCGGAGGCTCGATCTATTGGATTTCGACCAGGTTCTGGTCGTTCCGTGATGCATCGTAGAACGCCGCTTCGAACTCGGTCGGCGGAACGTCGCTGAGGTAGCCGTGCAG
>NZ_LT546166.1:3246994-3493238 GCF_900078685.2 Mycolicibacter icosiumassiliensis
TCACCTGCGAGGTGCCTTCCACTTGGAACGATTGAACCGTCGACAAGTCCAATTATTCCTTGCAGGACAGGCACTTTCGCTCATCTACACACCTTCACAAGGCGCATTTCGCGAAAAATCTGGGCTAGGTCCCCGTCATTGCAGCGGGTCGAGGAAGGATCGGCAGCGGTATATAGCGCCCAAGACGCGAGTGCCGTCCGCGGTCGCCGGTACGCCGGTACGCCGGTACGCCGGTACGAATATCGAGCTGACAGATATCGCTTGGTTCGCGGCAACGACGCCAGCAACGATCAGTGTGGAGTCGATACTCGTGTTCATCCGCGTCCGTGATCAGACGCCCGCGTCGCGGGCTGCCCATTCGCTGCTCAGCTGAAGCGAAAGAATACGGCGCCGCCGGCACCGTTACCACCGCCCATTTTCTCGTAGCCTGATTTGCCGGAACCGCCGGTACCTCCTGCGCCGATGCTACCGGTGATCTCGGTAATTGAAGAAGTAATAGCGACGGTGCTGGTGGCCCAGATGCCGGCGCTGCCGCCGGACCCGCCAAAACTGCCAAATGCGCCACCGGAGCCGCCACCACCACCAGGTGCTCCACCGTCGCCGCCCCGACTATTGAGGCCGGCTGTGCCAGGGTTGCCGCCCATGTACGTTTGTCCGTTGAAATCTTTGTTTCCGGGTATCGCACCGGCGCTCGAGTAGGTGAGTTGCCCATTGCTGCCACCGGCACCACCTGCCGCCGTCAACGTAGTACCACCCGTGGGTTTCGCAGTCGTTGAGCCTCCGGCGGTGCCGGCACCGGAAGTGCTGTAGCCACCGCCACCGCCACCGGCACCGATGACGACCATGTCTACGGAGGTCGCGCCAGCCGGGACGGGCACTGTGTACGGCCCGGGATTGCTGATAACGACGACCTGGGCACTACCTCCCGTACCCACGCCCGCGAAATTCTCGACGAGAGCTTGAGTCTGTGCGGCAAGGTCCAAGAAGTCTGCGGCGAGTTGTGGGTAATTCGGAGTGGTCATAGCCTGTGATCCTATCTTGTCTTGCGATATCTAATTAGTGGCTCACATTGTAAAATCTTGACGGCGAGCTTTCTTGATGAAGTTGTCGTTCCGTCACCACCGCAAAAGATCGAGGTGAGCTGCTACCGGGTCAGATATCGCACAAATTCTCGAAGAAATTCGAGGCAATATCGATGCTGTTTGGGAGCTCGTCTACGAAGTTCGGCCCGAACATAATTACAAAGCCGGTAATGGCGTTCGTTAGCCAAGTAAGTCCGTTCACCATCGGGACGAGAAGTTCAGTGACTGGATCAAAATCTAGCTCAAGTGCGGCAGCGCCACCACAGCAAGCGTCGCTGGCGACGGTCGCTCCTTCCCTATAAGCGAAACCCTCCTCCGCCGCCGCAAGGTAGCCTTGGGCTATAAAACAGCCAACCGAACCAGCTATATTGATAGACAAGCTCACCAAGTTAGCGATAATTTCGACCCATGGCGCTATGCTGACCACATAAAGTAACTCATCACCTAGCATTTTTACGGCATCTGACCATTCATCCACGGCGGCCGCAAGTTCAGTCTCACCAGACATATTTATCGCCAATCCTATTGATGAGGTTTAGTAAAAGTAAAAGAATGCTCCGCCGGAGCCGCCCGCGCCGCCGTTAGGTACCACTCCTGATGCGGGAACACCTGTGCCGCCAACACCGCCCGCGCCGACCGTACCGGTGATCTGCTCCATCGAGGAAGTAAGGGTCACCGTGTCAGCATTCCAAGTGCCAGCCAAGCCGCCCCCACCTCCAACGCCACCAATAGCACCGCCACCGCCGCCGGCGCCAGGGACGCCGCCGACGTTACCTGGCCCATCGACCGCCTGCTGGCCTGGATTTCCGCCGACATAACTTTGGCCGTTGAAGTCGTAAGTTCCCGGTGCGCTCCCAAGGGTGGCCGGATTGGTGGTGCCCCCGCCGCCTCCTCCGACGCCTGGCGCTGACAAATTGGAGGCGCCGGCTATGGAGGCGTTTGTTCCTCCGCTTCCCCCTCCTCCGGCGGCGCCCGAACCTCTGCCGCCACCTCCCCTCCGCCGGAAATAACCACCCGGTCGACATGAGTTACGCCGACCGGAATGGGCACTGTATAAGGTCCAGGCGTGGTGATTGCGACAATATTCGAGTCGCCGGGTCCTGTGTCCTTGAATCTATTGGATAGGTTGAGGAGCTGAGTGCGGAGGTTCGCAAACGACGCTGCAAGTTGAGGGTAATTTGGCGAAGTCATGAAGACGTTTCTAGTAGGCTACCGCGAGGCTTGTCAACAGTTTCTTGTATTATTTGCCGACCGCAATGCGTTTTTAGCAATCGTCGGGCCAGAGTGCTAGCGGCGGCCGGCGGTCCCGTCATCGACCGCGCCACCACTCCTTGCCTTCGTCATTTTTGCCTTCCGGCTAAACCGAGGAAAATATTTCCTGGACTTGACCGTGCCGCCGTCGGTGTTTTCTGGAATTTTAGGGCGTTTTCGAGCGGTCCGATGCGCAACGCTGCTATGGTGGCGATCTGTAAGCCGACATCCGGAGGACGCATCTGCGCGTAGGGATGCCCTTGTTGGCTTGCGTCCATTCGGTGGCCGAAACCGGGGTCCACAAGCATGTGAATTGTTCTTCTAACTAAGGGTCGCGCGACAGTTCATCGACCTGACTTGTCGTTAATGTCGTTGCGATCGAAGCACGTACTGAGAGTGCGCTAAAAATACCGTTTGTAGTTGCTGCGCGCGTGCCGTGACTTTTATCGAATATATATTTGTTATTGTCGCCCCGTCGGAACCGGGGCGATCCTCGAGCACTTGAAAACCAGACTCATGGAACCGCGAACCGGACAGCCACAGCCACAGCCACCATTGCGCAGGATCTTGCCTTGTTCATAGACGGCCTGGGATGACTGGCGAGGTGTCGACGTTGATTCACCCTGCGTAGGCCCTGGGTGCGGGAGCTGCTGGACCGCAAGACCGCGCCGAAAGGCACGGCGCTCTTCCTGGTTCGGACGAACGAAGCGAACCCGGTGGCTCCACGATGATCACTAGGGCAAGACGCTGGCCGCCAAGCTGTTGGACTGCCCAGACGACGAGACCCCGGAATATCTCGCCGACGGACTGACCGAATCCGGGAATGACCGCCGCCCAGGTGGTCCTGCTTGGCCTGGTCCTGGGTGCGATTGGAGGGCCGCACGCCCAAGGACGCCTGGCGTGGTCCCTCGGAGATCTCCCGCAAGTACCTGGGCTTCCTGTCGGCCAACGGCTACACCCTGGCCGAGGTGGAGCAGGCGAGCCTCGGGCGCCGCAGCGCTGATGAACTCCAGGCACGGCTGACCGGGCAGTAAGCGTCGGCGTCCGTCTTAGGAGGGCCCGGCCTCGAGTTCCTCTCGGGGCCGGGCTCCTTCGCGTCGTACTCCCCCACCCGCCGCGAGCTTGAACCCGAGCTGGCCATTGTGCGCCAGGCGGCAACGTTGCTCGGTGAGGCCAAGCCCCGCCCAACAGGCTCTACCCGGTGATCGACCGACTTGTCGACGCTGGTACTCCGGTTGACCGCTGTTGCACAGTCCTTGGCATCGCCCGCCAGAACTACTACAAGCACAAGCGAAAACCGACTACTGCCACCCATCTGCGCGGCCAATGGTTGACCGACTGATCCTCGAGATCCACGGCGGCCCTGCGGCATCTACGGCTATCGTCGCGTACACGCCGAGCTGACCCTCGACGTGAGACAAGCCGCATTACCGCTTGTCAGCGCATCCTTGCACGACACTGAATTTGAGGCCCCACACGATCCGGCGCAGGGAAGGCTGCCGCCGTTACGCCGGCACCGGTGCGTCTGCCGCCACGTCGCTCAACGGCGGCACCCGGGTGGCCCGCACGTAGACGGTGTCGCCCTCGGCCAGCGCGAGCGCTTCGGCGTCCCCGCGGGTGATCTGGGCGGTGAATGGCACTCCCGTGGCGGCGTTAGTGAGCTCGACCCGCACCTCGAAGCCCAGCGCCACCACCCGGTCGACGGTGGCACGCAGCACCCCGACCCCGTCGGCACCGTCTACCGTTGCCGCGGACACCGCCATGTCGGGAGTGCGGCCGACCCGGATGTCGTGCGGACGGACCAAAGCTCCGTTGAGCGAGGACACCGCGCCCAGAAACGACATGACGAACGCGTTCGCCGGCGCGTCGTAGACCTCGGTCGGGGTACCGAGTTGCTCGATGCGGCCCCGATTCAGCACGGCGATCCGGTCCGCGACGTCCAGCGCCTCGGCCTGGTCGTGAGTGACCAGCACCGTGGTGACATGCACCTCGTCGTGCAGGCGACGCAGCCAGGCCCGCAGGTCTTCGCGGACCTTGGCGTCCAGCGCACCGAACGGCTCATCGAGCAGCAGCACCTGCGGGTCCACCGCAAGGGCCCGTGCCAGGGCCATCCGCTGACGCTGACCGCCGGACAGCTGGTTGGGGTAACGGGTCTGAAAACCGCTGAGCCCCACCACTTCCAGCAAGTTGTCTACTTTTTCCTTGATCTCGGGCTTGGGCCGCTTGCGGATCTTGAGCCCGAACGCCACGTTGTCGCGCACCGTCATGTGCTTGAACGCCGCGTAGTGCTGGAAGACGAATCCGATGCCGCGCCGTTGCGGCGGCACACCGGTGACGTCGACCCCATTGATGGTGACTGTTCCGCTGTCCGGGTGGTCCAGGCCGGCGATAGCCCGCAGCAGAGTCGACTTGCCCGAGCCGCTCGGGCCGAGCAGCGCCGTGAGCGAACCGGACGGGACCGCGAAGTCGACGTTGTCCAAGGCAACGAAGTCGCCGTAGCGCTTGTTCGCCCCGCGCACCGTAATTGCGTTGCTCATTTGTCTCCCTTTCCGGCCCGCACGTCGAGCACCACCTGAACGATCAAGACCAACACCGACACTGTCATCAGCAGCGTGGACAAGGCGTAGGCGCCATATTCGGCGCCGCGGTTGTAACGGTCGGACACCAGCAATGTCAGCGTCTGAGACTTTCCGGGCAGGTTCGACGAGACGATCAACACCGCGCCGTACTCGCCCAGGGTGCGTGCCACCGTCAGCACGATCCCGTACGTCAGCCCCCAACGGATCGACGGCAGCGTGATCCGCCAGAACGTCTGCCACCAGCTCGAACCCAGCGTGGCCGACGCTTCTTCCATATCGGTGCCGAGCTCGTGCAGCACCGGTTCGACTTCCCGGATCACGAACGGCAGCGTGACGAAGATGCTGGCCAGCACGATGCCGGGCAGGCCGAAGATGATCTTGAAGCCCCAGTCGTTCTCGACAAAGCCCAGCAACCCCGCTGACCCCCACAGCACGACCAGCGCCACACCGACGATCACCGGCGAGACTGCGAATGGCAGGTCGATGACCGCTTGGAGCACGCCCTTGCCGCGGAACTTGTTGCGCGCCAGTACCAATGCCGTCGGGATACCGAAGATGACGTTCAACGGCACCACGATCGCCACCACCAGCAGCGACAGTTGCAGCGCCGAGATCGCTGCCGGCGTGGAGATGTAGTCGAAGAACTGTCCGAACCCGGGAGCGAAGCTGCGCCACAAGATCAATGACACCGGGACGATCAGCAGCAGGCCGATGTAGGCCACCGCCAGCGAGCGGAACAGATAGCGGAACTTCCGTGACGACGTCATATCAGGACCTCTCCTGCCGCTTGCCCACTCGCGACCCCAGCACCCGCAACGCGAGCAGCACCAGGAACGAGATCGCGAGCAGCACCAACGAGATCGCCGCCGCACCGGTGCGGTCGTCGTTCTCGATCAGCGTGCGGATCCACTGCGAGGAAACTTCGGTCTTACCGGGCACCGCGCCACCGATCAACACCACCGAACCGAACTCGCCGATCGCCCGGGAGAACGCCAGCCCCGCCCCCGTCAGCAGCGCCGGCGTCAGGGCCGGCAACACCACGGCGCGGAAGATGGTCAGCCCGGACGCCCCCAGGGACGCAGCCGCCTCCTCGACCTCACGATCGATCTCCAGCAACACCGGTTGCACGGACCGCACCACGAAGGGCAGCGTGACGAACGCCAGCGCCAGGCCAACGCCCCAGGCGGTGTGCTGCAGGTGCACGTGCACCGGGCTGGCCGGGCCGTAGAGCGCCAGCATCACCAGACTGGCGACGATGGTGGGCAGCGCGAACGGCAGGTCGATGATCACATCGATGAAGCGCTTACCAAAGAAGTCGTCACGCACCAGCACCCACGCGATCAACAGGCCGAACACCAGGTTGAGCACGGTGACGCCGGCCGCGATCGTCAGCGTCACCCGAAACGACTGCAGGGCGGCGTGCGAGGTGACCGCCAATTGGAACGCACGCCATCCGCCGCCGCCCGCCTGCCAGGCGATCGCGGCCAGCGGCGCCAACACGATCAGCGACAGCCACACCGCGGCAACACCGACCCGCAGGGACACCCTTTCCCGTCGCAGACCGGTGTGGCCACCACCGCCGCCGGGCCGAGTCTCCTCGGCGACCAGTGCCGCGCTCATCCGGTGACCCGGGTGTAGATCTTGGTAATGGCGCCGCTCGACTTGTCGAAGAGGGAGTTGTCGACAACGTCCCACCCGCCGAGGTCCGCGACCGTCCACAACTTGTCGGGATCTGGGAACGCGTGGCGGAATTCGTCGGCGATGCTCGGGTCGGCCGGACGGAAGCCGGCTTCGGCCCAGAGGCGTTGCGCCGCCGCCGTGTACTGGAAATTCTTGAAAGCGGTGACGGTGTCAAGGTGCCGACTGGAAGTCACTACGGCCAATGGGTTTTCGATCTTGAAGGTCTGGGACGGGTTGACGTGTTCCACCGGCTTGCCCTTGCGCTCGACCGCTATCGCCTCGTTCTCGTAGCTGATCAGCACGTCGCCGCTGCCCTGCAGGAACACATCGGTGGCCTCGCGACCCGAACCCGGGCGCAGCTTGAAATGGTCACCGACCAGCTGCTCGATAAAGTCCAGGCCGGCCTGCGGGTTCTTGCCGCCCTCGCTCTTGACCGCATAGGGAGCCAGCAGATTCCATTTGGCCGATCCAGAGCTCAGCGGGCTGGGGCTGATCACCTCGACGCCGGGCCGCAGCAGGTCGTCCCAGCCGTTGATGTGCTTGGGATTGCCCTGCCGGACCACCAAGGTCACCACCGAACCGAACGGGATTCCCCGGGTGACATCGGCGTTCCAGTCCTCGGCGACCTTGCCGGCCTTCACCAAGCGGGTGACGTCGGGCTCCACGGAAAAATTCACGATGTCGGCGGGTTTGCCGCTGGCGACCCCGCGGGACTGATCGCCCGATGCGCCATAGGAGGTGACAATCTGAACGTCGGAGCCCTCCTCGGTGTTGTAAAAGGCCGGGATCACCCTGCTCCAACCAGGTTCGGGAACCGCATAGGCCACCAACGTCAGGGTGGTGTGCGCGTCGGAGCGCTCGCCGCCGCCAATGACATCGCTGGGTCCGCCGCCGCACCCGGCGAGCGTGGTGACTGCCATGGCGGCGGCCAGCGCCAGCGCGACGCTGCGCGCGATGGTGTTGGGCATTGATGACCTTTCCGGGCGAATCCGTTTAGACGTCGGCAAGAATGCTTGTCCGTCGGATCGTGAAAGGCGTTCAATTCTCCAGAACGTGCCTCAATAAAGACGAGACCGGTACGCCGACGGGTGCGGAATCAACGACAACAGTGCAGGTCGGCCACAGCGGAGGTGATCACGGCGAGCTTCGGGAACGCCAAAAACTGGCGCCGCCGGTCACCGGTCGCTGCGAACATGCGGGGAAGCATAACAGAGGGGCAGCTCCCGGCCCGGTTCGGCGGGGCTAGCCGGTCAGCGCGTCAGCAGCCAACTGACGATTACCAGCAAAATCAGGCCGACCAGCACCAACGTCACCTGCGAACGAGGCATCAGCGGGCCCCACCGTCACGACCGTGCCGGACCCGCTCCTGCACGCGAATTCCCTCTCCCAGCGCCGCGTCCAGCACCGAGGCCAGGCCGTAGGCCAGCAACAACACCACCGGCATCACCACCGCGGTCTGTACCACGAAGCCGAGGCCGGACAGCCACAGCTCAACACCGTCCCACCAGCTCAGGAAGCCCACCACCCCGTCTACCCTAGGCGGGCCGGCAGCCGAAGCCAACATCGCCCGATCCGGGTAGACGTGCGCCATGCCGCCAGAGATGATGACGGAATGGACCTGCACACCCCGCCGGGCGATGCACCCGCCAAGACCGCCCCGGAAGTCACCACGCCTGCCGGAGGCACCAACACCGCGGCTGCGCCGCCACCGCCCCTGTCGGCGACCGCTCCGGTGCCGTACGCGGCGACACAGAGCCAGGTCCGCAACCCGTTTCCCCCGATCGCCGACTACGCATTTCTGTCGGACTGCGAGAACACCTGCCTGATCTCGGCGGCCGGTTCGGTGGAGTGGATGTGCCTGCCCCGCCCGGACTCCCCCAGCGTCTTCGGCGCCCTCCTGGACCGCAGCGCCGGGCACTTTCGGCTCGGACCCTACGGGGTATCGGTACCTGCGGCCCGGCGCTACCTGCCCGGCAGCCCGATCATGGAGACCACCTGGCAGACCCACACCGGCTGGCTGATCGTGCGCGACGCGCTGGTGATGGGCAAATGGCACGACATCGAGGCACGGTCCCAGACCCACCGGCGCACCCCCACCGATTGGGACGCCGAACACATCCTGCTGCGCACCGTGCGCTGCGTCAGCGGTACCGCCGAGCTGACGATGAGCTGCGAGCCGGCGTTCGACTATCACCGCACCAGCGCGACCTGGGAATACTCGTCCAACGCCTACGGCGAGGCGATCGCGCGGGCCCGGCAGAACCCGGACGCCCACCCGACGTTGCGGTTGACGACGAATCTTCGGCTGGGACTGGAGGGCCGTGAGGCCCGGGCTCGCACCCGGCTGACCGAGGGCGACGACGTCTTCGTGGCCTTGAGCTGGTCGAAACACCCTGCGCCGCAAAGCTATGCTGAGGCCGCCGACAAGATGTGGAATACCACCGAGTGCTGGCGCCAATGGATCAACATCGGCAACTTCCCGGACCATCCGTGGCGGTCCTATCTGCAGCGCAGCGCGCTGACGCTCAAGGGCCTGACCTATTCACCGACCGGAGCCCTGCTAGCCGCACCCACGACGTCGCTGCCCGAAACACCTCAGGGCGAACGGAATTGGGATTACCGGTACAGCTGGGTGCGCGACTCAGCGTTCACCCTGTGGGGGTTGTACACGCTGGGGCTGGACCGCGAGGCCGACGATTTCTTCTCGTTCATCGCCGACGTGTCCGGCGTCAACAACGGGCAGCAACATCCGTTGCAGGTGATGTATGGCGTCGGCGGGGAGCATGAACTGGTCGAGCAGGAGCTGGACCACCTGTCCGGCTACGACAACGCCCGCCCGGTGCGGATCGGCAATGGTGCCTACAACCAGCAACAGCACGACATCTGGGGCACCATGCTCGACTCGGTCTACCTGCACGCCAAGTCCCGCGAGCAGATCACGGAGGCCCTGTGGCCAGTGCTGAAACGCCAGGTGGAAGAGGCGATCAAGCACTGGCGCGAACCCGACCGGGGTATCTGGGAGGTGCGCGGCGAACCGCAACACTTCACGTCATCGAAGGTGATGTGCTGGGTGGCGCTGGACCGCGGGTCGAAGCTGGCCGAGCTGCAAGGCGCGGTCTCCTACGCCAAGCAGTGGCGCGCGATCGCCGAGGAGATCAAGGCGGACGTGCTGGCCAACGGGGTCGATGCCCGCGGCGTGCTGACCCAAACCTACGGGAGCACCGCACTGGACGCCTCGTTGCTGCTGGTGGTGCTCACCCGGTTCCTGCCGGCCGACGACCCGCGGGTGCGCGCTACCGTCATGGCGATCGCCGAAGAACTCACCGAAGACGGCCTGGTGCTGCGCTATCGCACCGAGGAGACCGACGACGGACTGTCCGGAGCCGAGGGCACCTTCACCATCTGCTCGTTCTGGCTGGTCTCGGCGTTGGTAGAGATCGGCGAGGTCAGCCGGGCCAAGCATCTGTGTGAGCGGCTGCTGTCGTTCGCCAGCCCACTGCACCTCTATGCCGAGGAGATTGAGCCCCGCACCGGTCGGCACCTAGGCAACTTCCCGCAGGCCTTCACGCACTTGGCGCTGATCAACGCCGTCGTCCACGTAATTCGGGCCGAGGAAGAGGCCGACTCCACCGGAGGGTTCCAGCCGGCGAACGCGCCGATGTAGGGCCCGTGTTTCGCGCGAGCGTAAAGCCAGCTTCACGTTCGGCCCGGGATCAGCCGCTGAGGTTGCGGATCTTGTCCAGCATCGCCCGGGCCAGGTCCGCGGCCGTGGTGTCGCCGGCGGGCGGGGCGCCGGAGTGGTCATCATCCTCGACGAACCAGAACACGTCGACGTCGACGACACAATTCACCCGCGCCGCGAGCGCCCGCGAAACCCGCAGTCCCGCTTCACCGTCCACACTTGTGCGCACAGTGGCCACCAATACCGCATCCCGGTCGGAGACGTCGGTGACCTCGCCGCTGGCCTCGCTGTCAGCCCCGCTGTCCCGCGTCACCCTACTGGACGAACTTCTCGAAGAGCGCGTCGGCGTCTGCCGCGCTGTCGAGCGCGATCACCGCCTCGCCCACCCCGGTCAGCGGCGAATCACCGTCGCTGGAGCTGTCCCAGAACTCGTGGGCGACGTCGCGCACCCGCGCGGCGCTGTAGACGCCGCGCTGACCGCCCACCGCGGCGCCGACACAGTCTTCCGGCTCAGCCGACTCCCACGCGTCGGGTAGCTCATCGAGGCCGCCGAACCGCGGCGGTATCGAGGGGTCACTGCGAAAGGGCTGGCCGGTCAGCTTCGCCAGCTCTGAGTCGTCGAGCAACACCTGCCGGACCGCCATCCCGGTCACCGGCGTGGGCGCCAATCCCGGTGCAGGACGCACGGTTCCGGATACCACCGTGGTGCACCCGCCGGCCAGCAGCACGACCGGCACCGCGCCCGCCGCGATTATGCCTGCCCGAAAGGCCACTACTTCTTGGCCTTATCCCCGGCAGAACCCCCGCTGTCGGTGGACAGTGCCGCGACAAACGCCTCTTGCGGCACCTCGACCCGGCCGATGGTCTTCATCCGCTTCTTGCCCTCTTTCTGCTTTTCCAGCAGCTTGCGCTTACGGGTGATGTCACCGCCGTAGCACTTGGACAACACGTCCTTGCGGATGGCCCGGATGTTTTCGCGGGCAATGATTCTCGAACCGATCGCGGCCTGCACCGGCACTTCGAACTGCTGACGCGGAATCAGCTCCTTGAGCTTGGTGGTCATCTTGTTGCCGTAGGCCGAGGCCGAGTCTTTGTGGACGATCGCACTGAACGCGTCCACCGCCTCGCCCTGCAGCAGGATGTCGACCTTGACCAAGTCGGCTTCCTGCTCGCCGGCCTCCTCGTAGTCCAGGCTGGCGTACCCGCGAGTGCGCGACTTCAGCGAGTCGAAGAAGTCGAAGATAATCTCGCCCAACGGCATGGTGTAGCGCAGCTCAACGCGCTCCGGTGAGAGGTAGTCCATACCGCCGAGTTCCCCACGGCGAGACTGGCACAGTTCCATGATGGTGCCGACGAACTCGCTCGGAGCGATCACGGTGGTCTTGACCACGGGCTCGTAGACCGAGCGGATCTTGCCTTCCGGCCAGTCCGACGGGTTGGTGACGACGATCTCGGTGTTGTCCTCGGCGATCACCCGGTAGACGACGTTGGGCGAGGTGGAGATCAGGTCCAAGCCGAATTCGCGTTCGAGCCGTTCCCGGGTGATCTCCATGTGCAGCAGGCCCAGGAAGCCACAGCGGAAGCCGAAACCCAGCGCCACCGAGGTTTCCGGTTCGTAGGTCAGCGCGGCATCGTTGAGCTGCAGCTTGTCCAGGGCTTCACGCAGGTTGGGGTAATCCGAGCCGTCCACCGGGTACAACCCGGAGTAGACCATCGGCTTGGGCTCGCGGTATCCGGTGAGTGCCTGGGTGGCTCCGCCCCGGGCGGTGGTGACGGTGTCGCCGACCTTGGACTGGCGCACATCCTTCACGCCGGTGATCAAGTAACCCACCTCGCCGACGCCGAGTCCCTTGGCAGCCTTGGGTTCGGGCGAGACGATGCCAACTTCGAGCAGCTCGTGGGTGGCACCGGTGGACATCATCGCGATCTTCTCGCGAGGGGTGATCTTGCCGTCGACGACCCGAACGTAGGTCACCACGCCGCGGTAGATGTCGTAGACGGAGTCGAAGATCATCGCCCGGGTGGGCGCATCGGGGTCGCCGGTGGGCGCTGGCACCTGCTTCACCACTTCGTCGAGCAGTTCGGCCACGCCTTCGCCGGTCTTACCGGAAACCTTCAGCACGTCCTGCGGCTCGCACCCGATGATGTGGGCCAATTCCGCGGCGTAACGCTCCGGGTCGGCCGCGGGTAGGTCGATCTTGTTGAGCACCGGGATGATGGTCAGCTCACGGTCCAGCGCCAGGTACAGGTTGGCCAGGGTCTGGGCCTCAATGCCCTGGGCGGCATCGACCAGCAGAATCGCGCCCTCACAGGCCTCCAGCGCGCGCGACACCTCGTAGGTGAAGTCGACGTGACCGGGCGTGTCGATCAGGTGCAGCACGTAATCGCCGGCCGCAGGCCCGTTACCCGCGTTCCGCTCCGGGTTGTCCTTGACCGTCCAGGGCAACCGCACGTTCTGCGCCTTGATGGTGATGCCGCGTTCCCGCTCGATGTCCATCCGGTCCAGGTACTGGGCCCGCATCGATCGGTCGTCGACGACGCCGGTGAGCTGCAGCATCCGGTCGGCCAGGGTGGATTTGCCGTGGTCGATGTGGGCGATGATGCAGAAGTTCCGTATCTGCGCCGGCGCGGTGAAGGTCTGGTCGGCGAAACTGCTGATGGGAATCTCCTGGTGAACGGGGGGCGGTGGTGCCTACTGCCTAGTCAGGGTAGCGAGACGGAGGCTTCAAAACGAAACCCCCGGAGACGATCCTCCGGGAGTTTCGGTTCGAGCTGCGGCTAGGAGTCAAAGATGCCGAAGTATCCCAGCAAGTCACCCCAGGCGTACTGGAGGTAGCTGGCGGCCTCTGCCCAGCCACTGTCGGCGCTATTGGCGATGTCCGCCATGCTGCTCCCGCCGAACAGGTCGCCGGTGCCGCCGTCCCAATCGAGCACCGCGCCGTTGTTCATCGTCGCGTACAACAGCGAGTTGATGCTGTCGTCGAACGGGACCATCGCGCCGTTGTAGACGCTGTAGGCACCGGGGTCAGTGGCCAGTCCGGCCTCCTCCGGGTTGAACCCGTAGACCAGGTGATCGAACGCCGTCGTGCCACTGTCCTGAACCGTCGAGACATCTGCCGACTTGATGATGTCGAAGCCGTCCGGGCCCATGGTGACGTCCGTGGAGGGGACCCCCGCCAGGAAGTTGTCGGTTCCGAAGAGGAAGTTCATCGACGCGATCTCGTTGTCCACCAACGAGGACAGTGGGTCCGTGTCAGCAGATGCCAACGGCGCCAATACGAACGCCGCGCCGGCGGCAAAGCCACCAACGACGACGAATTTGCGCATGCTCATGTTCAATGCCTTTCGTAATGTCTCTCTTTGGCGGTAGTCCACCCAGGAGCCCCCCAGCACCATTACTGAAAGCCGCAGGGGCTCTGTCAGTTTCGTTAATCCTGTTACGCTTGAAACCCTGCGTGATAGCTGCGCAAATCCATATACCTCCTGATAGCCCCTCGGCGCACAGCAGGGCCTGGGCGATCACCCACCGGATTCAGCCAAGGCATCAGTTGCCGGCGAACGCCATGTCGTACATGTCGTTCCGGGCGGTGACTTGCCCCGTTCAAGCACCCCCGGAGGAAAAGCCAAGCCCTCCCCAGACTGCGGTTTCGGCGACTTCCACCCACCGATTGAAATCTTCCGTCCGGCTGACGCGGCGATAGCTCTACGTCAGCCCGTTGAAAAGAAGCCCCCTGTGAATAGATATTCCCGTACCGTACGCCGATGTGCCTCTGGGGACAACACAAGTGGCACATCAGTTTTCGTACAGATTCCTGCGATTTTTGTTTACCTCCACGTCAAAAAGTTGTTGTCGCGGGGCCGCGCTGCCGATGCCCAGATACCGATGCCCGGAACAGGTTTCGCCTATGCTGCGAGCATGGCTTCCCCGCGGAAGACCCCATGGGAGTCGGTGCAGCGATTCGCGGAGAACCTGGTGTTCAACGAAGCCCCACGGTTCATCCGCCAACTCGAGCAGGCACCGCTGGTACAGCAGCGCATCCAGCGCGGTATCGAGCAGGGCATCAAGATCGGTCTGGAGATGCTCAGCGGCGCGACATCGGAGCCGGCGACGGGAATCGCCGCTGGGCGACCGGTGACTGACAGCAGTGCTCCCACCGCGCACCGGGCGCGCCGACTCGTCTACGCCCCCGATCTCAACGGTCGTGCCGACCCGGGTGAGATCGTCTGGACCTGGGTGGCCTATGAGGACATTGCGGGCCAGGGGCCCAAGCAAGGAGAAGACCGACCGGTGCTGGTCGTCGGCCGAGACCGCAACATGCTGCTGGGTCTGATGCTGTCCAGCCGGGAGCGGCATGCCGACGACACGAATTGGGTCGGCATCGGTGCGGGCAGCTGGGATGATGCTCACCGGGTCAGCTGGGTGCGACTCGACCGGGTGCTCGACGTGCCCGAGGAATCGATCCGGCGCGAAGGCGCCATCTTGGAGCGTTCGGTGTTCGAGGTAGTGGCCGCCCGACTCCGCGGCGACTACGCGTGGAGCTGACGGGCCCGCTAGCCCTGGGCGATGTAGTCGCGCAGTTGCTCGTGTTCGGCCTGCAGTTCTTCCATCCGGGACTTGACAATGTCGCCGATACTGACGATCCCGGCCAATCGGCCGTTTTCGAGAACTGGTATGTGCCTCGCGCGGTGTTCAGTCATCAACATGCTGACGTCGTCGGCGGAGTCGGTCTTGGTGCAGGTCGCCACCAAGCGGGTCATGATGGACGACACCGGCCGGGCCAGCAGACTGGCGCCATGGACGTGCAACTGGCGTACCACGTCACGCTCGGAGGCCACCCCCTCCAGGCCCTCGCGTCCGATCACCACCATGGCGCCGATGTTGTGCTCGGCCAAGCCTGCCAGCAACTCCATGACCGTGGCATCCGGATGGATGGTCACCACCGCCGCACCCTTGTTCCGCAATACATCCGCGATCCGCATTGAAGCCTCCCGCCGCAGTGATCTGCTTCACACCAGGCTAGGCCATTTTGCCCGGTCGGGGGCGGCGATAACGAAACTCCACCGATCGCACAACGCGCGAGCGCCATCTGTGGCATATGTGACGTCATGACGATCGAGATCACCCTGCTGGGCACCGGAAGCCCGATCCCCGACCCGAACCGCGCCGGCCCGTCGACCCTGATCCGGGCCGGCGGCCAGCAACTGCTGGTCGACTGCGGACGGGGGGTGCTGCAGCGTTTGGCAGCGGCAGGTTGCTCGGCCAGCACCCTGTCGGCACTGCTGCTCACCCACCTGCACAGCGACCACATCGCCGACCTGGGCGATCTGCTGATCACCCGATGGGTCACCACCTTCACTCCCGACGCCCCGCCGCTGCCGATCATCGGACCACCGGGCACCGCGGAGGTGGTGGAGGCGACCCTGCGAGCCTTCGGTCACGACATCGGCTATCGCATTGCCCACCACGACGATCTGACCGCCCCTCCGCCGGTCGACGTGCAGGAATACACCACGGGTCAGGTCTGGGATCGCGACCGGGTGCAGATCACCGTGGCGCCCACCGACCACCGGCCGGTGACGCCGACCATCGGATTCCGGATCGAGCACACCGACGAAAACGGGACCGCTTCGGTGGTGATGGCCGGCGACACCGTGCCCTGCGACAGCCTCGACGCGCTGGCGGCCGGAGCCGGCGCGCTGGTGCACACCGTCATCCGCGACGACCTCATCGAGTTGCTGCCCCAGCAGCGGATCCGCGACATCTGCGACTACCACTCCTCGGTGGCCCAGGCGGCCGCGACCGCCCGGCGGGCCGGGGTGGGCATTCTGGTGCTGACCCACTATGTGCCTGCCATCGCCCCCGGGCAGGACGAGCAGTGGCGGGCGCTGGCCGCCGCGGAGTTCGACGGGCCGATCGAACTCGGCGACGACCTGCATCGGGTCGAGGTGACCGCCCGCCGATGAGGCGAGTTGGGGAGTTGCCGGACCAGCTGGTACCCTGAACAGCTGTTGCTCCCGTGTCGGGAGGCGAACCCAACTCAAGCTTTTGCGAAGGAAATACTCCGTGGCCAACATCAAGTCGCAGGTGAAGCGCAACCGGACCAACGAGCAAGCCCGGCTGCGCAACCAGTCGGTGAAGTCGGCGGTGCGCACCGCGATCCGTGCCTTCCGCGAGGCCGCCGCAGCCGGCGACAAGGACAAGGCCGGCGTGCTGCTGGTCTCGACCAGCCGCAAGCTGGACAAGGCCGCCAGCAAGGGTGTCATCCACAAGAACCAGGCTGCCAACAAGAAGTCGGCGCTGGCGAAGGCGCTCAACCAGCTCTGACCTAGCGGATTGTCCGCAAGCGCAGGCCCCTGATTCCACTGGCGAACAGGGGCCTTCGTGTTGCCTGGATCAGCGGTCGGCCAACTCGGCGACTCCGCGGACCGCGGCCTCCAATGCGTAGTCGGCATCGGCGGCGGCGCCCTTGACGTCGGCGTTGAGGGCGGCCACCAGCCGCACCGCGGCCGCCATCGTCCCCGGCGACCAGAACCGGGCCTGCTTCTGCGCCTTCTGCACCCGCCAGGGCGGCATGCCCAGCTCACCGGCCAGCCGGTAGGGATCGCCCGACTTGGACCTGACCCGGGCGATGGTGTGAATCGCCTCGGCCAGGGCGTCGGCCAGCACCACGTGCGGTTCGCCACGAATCATCGCCCAGCGCAGCGCCTCGGTGGCACCGGCGACATCACCGACGACGGCCCGATCGGCGACGTCGAACCCTTTCACCTCGGCTTTCCCACTGTGATAGCGGCGCACCGCGATGGCGTCGACGTGCCCACCGGTGTCCGCGACCAGCTGTGAACAGGCCGCGGCGAGTTCGCGGATGTCAGAGCCCACCGCATCGAGCATCGCCGTCACGGTGTCGTCGTCGACCCGGACCTTGAGCCCGCGGAATTCGGCCCGGACGAAGTCAGCACGTTCGGAGGCCTTGGTGATGCGGGCGCAGGCATGCACCTGGGCGCCGAGTTCCCGCAACTGCCCGGCCAGTGCCTTGGCCCGCCCAGCGCCGGAATGGACCACCACCAGCACGGTGCCCGGCGGGACGTCCTCAGCGGTGGCGGCAATCAGCGCCACGGCTTCCTTGCCGGCTTCAGCCGCTGCCTCGAGCACCACCACCCGTTCGTCGGCGAACAGCGACGGGCTCAGTAACTCAGCGAGCTCGCCCGCCTCGACTTCACCGGCCCGCAACCGGTCCACCGGGATGTCGATGCTGCCGGCCTGTGCCCGTACCCCGGCGAGTACCTGGCCAACGGCTCGTTCGACCAGCAGTTCCTCGTCCCCGAGGATCAGATGCAGTGGCGAAACCGGTTGGCTCACCCACCAATCGTGTCACGCTGCGCCGACACTCGCCCAGGCGGTCAACACCTGCGCCGCGGACCACGCCAGCAGGCATAGCCCCAGCGCGGACAGCACCCGACGGCACCACCGCCATCGCCAACACACCACCACCAAGACTGCGGCGGCACCGACACCGACGACCCCCGCCGCTCCCTCCGGCACCGGCACGGTGGCGGAGGGGATGCCGCCCGACCAGCGCGCGACGCGGCACACCCACCACAACTCCGGCCCGGTGAAACGGATCAACAGGTAAGCGCCCGCCGGCCACCACCCGCACAACACCGCCGCTGCGCTGCCCAGCACCGTGATCGGCGCGACCAGCGCCGCCACCGCCAGGTTGGCCACGGTACTGACCAGGCTGAGCCGCCCGGAGATGCCGGCGATCAACGGCGCGGTGACCAGGTTGGCCGCCCACGCCACGCAGACCGCGGCGGCCAGCGGCCGAGGCCACCCATGGGCCACCAGTCGGGCGGTCCAGACCGGCGCGATGAGCACCAACGCCGTAGTGGCCACCACCGACAGCGCGAACCCGACGTCGACGGCCAGGTGCGGGGCCAACGCCAGCAGCAGCAGCACACTGGTGGCCAGACTCGGCACGGCCTGGCGGCTGCGCGCGGACAGCACGCCCAACAGCGCGATGGCCCCCATCACCGCCGCCCGCAGCACACTGGCCGTGGGCTGCACCACGATCACGAAGGCGATCAGCGCAATTCCGGCCAGCATCGCGGCGGCCCGCGGTCCGACCAACCGCGCCGAGAAAAGCATCGCGCCGCAGACGATCGTCACATTGGCGCCGGAGACCGCCATCAGATGCGTCAGCCCCGCGGCCCGAAAGTCGCGGCCGGTGGCGGTCGTGATCGCCGAGGTGTCGCCGAGCACCAATGCAGGCAGCATCCGGGCCTGCTCGTCGGGCAGTACGCGCGCCGCGGCGGCCGCGAACCGGGCCCGAACCCGATGTGCCGCCCGCGCGATGGGGCCGGGCTGGCCGCGCGCCGGAGCGCCGGTGGCCGTGAGCACCGCCACCGAAAGGTCGCGCCGGGCCGGGCGGCCCACCTTGGCGCGGAAGGCCATCGACTGGCCGACCATCACCTCGCCGAATTCGGCGCCGGAGGCGAACACCACCACCCGGCCCGAGGCGACGGTGTCGTCGAGGCGCTGCAAGGTAGCCCGGAACATCACCCGACGGGCGCCGGCCGGCAGTGGGCTCTCGCTCGGGGTGACCGTCACCGCCGCAGTTGTGCCGCACAGCGCGGTGATCGGGTGGTGCTCGACGGAGTCGGTACGCAGCGCGACGGCCCAGCCGAAGCCCGCCCCCGCCATCGATGCCGCGGCAACCGCCGCACTCACCAGCCGCCAGCCGGGGCGCCGCAGCCGTCCGGCGTACCAGCGCAGCGCGCTGGCGGCCACCGCCAGCAGCGCACACAGGACGGCCGCCGCGCCGCCGATCTGCCACTGGATGCCGGCCGCCGTGACCAGCCAGCCGACCACCGCCGCCGGTACCAGCCGAACGTCGAGCCTGGCCGCCGGTTCGGCCGCTGGCGGCGTCACGCCTCAGACACGAACCAGGGCACGCAGCTTCTCCAGGCGTGCCGGGCCGATTCCGTCGACGTCGCCGAGCTGATCGACGCGGGTGAACTTCCCGTGGCTGTCGCGCCAGGCCACGATGGCGGCGGCGGTCACCGGACCCACCCCGGGCAGCGCGTCGAGCTGCTCGACTGTCGCGGTGTTGAGATTGACCGGCTCGCCTGATTGGGGCTCGGGGCCGGCCGCCGTGGGTGCGGTGCGGGTGGCGGGTGCTTCGGGCACCGGCGCGACGGCGCCGACCGAACTGCCCAGTACCGGCAGCCCCGTCGGCGGTGCCAGACCGACCACGATCTGTTCGCCGTCGACCAATGGCCGGGCCAGGTTCAGCCCGACGGTATCCGCGCCGTCGAGGGCACCGCCGGCCGCGGTGAGCGCATCGGCGATGCGGGATCCGGGCGCCAACGTGGCCAGACCCGGTTTGTGCACCAGGCCGACCACGCTGACCACGACCTGCTCGACGGGCGGCGCCGAGCTGGCAGCCGGTTCGTCGGTGCGCGCGCTGGCGGTTGAAACCATCTCCACCGGCGGCAGTTTGGCGCTGCGCACTGGCGCGGGCTGATCACGCAGCACGGTGAACACCGTGATGAGCACCGCCACCGCGGCGATCACCGCTAAGGCGATTGCGCCGGCTCGGCCCGGGTCGGCTCGCACTTTGGCAAGCCAGCCCGCGTCGGACGCGCCGTCAGGCAGCCAACGCGGCAGCAGCGAATTCGGGTCAGTCTCGTCGTCGGCGTCGGCGGTGCGTTCGCCAGGATCGGGTTCGGGCAGCAGGCCGAGTCGACGCTGCAGCCGCTCGCCGGGTAGTTCTGATGCCATGCGCCGACGGTAGGTGCCGGCACCGTCAGACCGGTTCGCTCACCGCACGATCCAGGCCGGACTGTGGATCAAACCCGGACTGTGCGAAACCGGCTCCGGCACCCCGCGGTTACGGGTTCAGCCACTCCCCTACGTCGTGCGAGATGCCCGACGACGGCGCATAGCGGACCTTCGCCGCGGTGACCCCGGTGGGCAGCGCGAAGACCACACAGCCGGTGTTGGACGATCCGGCGGGGATCAGGAACCAGCCGTAGGCGAAGTCCTTGCACTCGGTCACGGTGGCGAAATCGGCTTGGTAGTTCTGGTTGTCGGAACCGACCACCGTGACGTCACTGTTGCTGTTGCCGACGATGGTCGTGGTTCCGGCGTTCTTGATGCGTAGCTTGGTCGCGAGGTAGGTCTTGCCCGCCGCGCCCCAGCCGTTCGGGACGGTCGCCGGTGCGATCACCTCGGTCAGCGTCACGGCGATCTGCTGCCCGCCGATCCGCATCAGGTCCAGCGTCTGACCGATGTGCGCGGCCGGGCGCGGCGCAGATGTTTGCTTGGCGTCCGGCTTGGCCTCCTCCGCCGGCCCCGCCGAGCACGACGCGAGAGACAAAACCAGAACACCGAGCGCGACGACCCACCGTCTCATGGGGTCCAGCCTACAAAAGCGCACGCTCAGCCCTCCCCGAACGGCCGCGGAAGTGGCGATTAGGGTGCATACCAACCGTGAGTTCACCCAACCAACCGGGAGGTCGACGTGAGACTGGCACTGAGCGCGGAGGAAGCAGCATTCCGCGACGAAATGCGGACCTTCTTCACCACCGAGATCCCCGCCGACATTCGCGAACGCAGTCGGTTGGGCCATTCGAACTTTCCCGACGACATCGTCACCACCCAGCGGATCCTCAACGCCAACGGCCTGGCGGTACCGAACTGGCCGGTCGAGTGGGGCGGCAAGGACTGGACGCTGACCCAGCACCAGATCTGGCACGACGAGATGCAGTTGGCCTCGGTGCCCGAACCGCTGACCTTCAACGCCAAGATGGTCGGCCCGGTGATCGCGGAATTCGGTTCCCAAGCGATCAAGGAACGCTTCCTGCCCGCCACCGCCAACCTGGACATCTGGTGGTGCCAAGGCTTCTCCGAGCCCGAAGCCGGCTCCGACCTGGCAAGCCTGCGCACCACGGCGGTGCGCGACGGCGACAGCTACATCGTCAACGGGCAGAAGACCTGGACCACGCTCGGCCAGTACGCGGACTGGATCTTCTGCCTGGTACGCACCGACCCGCAGGCCCCCAAGAAGCAGGCCGGAATCTCCTTCCTGCTGTTCCGGGTAGACACTCCGGGTGTGACTATGCGGCCGATCAAACTGATCGACGGCGGCTACGAGGTCAACGAGGTGTTCTTCTCCGACGTGCGGGTGCCCGCTGATCAGCTGGTCGGTGAGGAGAACCACGGCTGGACCTACGCGAAATTCCTGCTGGGCAACGAGCGGACCGGCATCGCCGGGGTAACCCGTACCAAGGTGCGTGTTGCCGAACTCAAGCAGCGCGCCAAGGCGTTGGGGGCCCTCGAAGATCCATTGTTCGCCGCACGAGTCGCCGAACTCGAAAACGATCTACTGGCACTAGAGCTCACCCAGATGCGGGTGTCGAGCGACTCCGCCGACGGCAAGCCGAACCCGGCATCGTCGGTGCTCAAGCTGCAGGGCAGCCAGCTGCAGCAGGCCGCCACCGAGCTGTTCGTGGAACTGGCCGGCCCCGATGTCCTGCCCTTCGAGGCAGGCGACGGCATCGCAACGCCCACCTGGGCTCAGGACGCTGCACCGACGTACCTGAACTACCGCAAGACCTCGATCTACGGCGGCAGCAACGAGGTACAGCGCACCATCATCGCCTCGACCATTCTCGGCCTTTAGGAGGTAGGACAGCTATGGACTTCCAACTCAGCGACGAGCAGGTTCTGCTGCGCGACACCACCCGTTCGATGTTGTCGGGCTATGACACCGAAACCCGCAACAAGGTCATCGAGGCCGAACCCGGATTCAACCCCGAGGTGTGGAAACAACTGGCGGACATCGGGATTCTCGGTCTGGGCTTCGACCCCCAGGAGTCCGGCCCGCTGGAGATCATGGTGGTGCTCACCGAGATCGGCCGGCGGGTGGCGCCGGAGCCCGTCGTGCACGGCGCACTCGGGCCGGGCGCACTGATCGCTGATCGCGGCACCGCCGAGCAGCGTGCGTTGCTCGACACCGTCGCCGAGGGCGACCACGTCCTGGCGCTCGCCCACACCGAGCCGGGCATGCGGGGAACCGCCGGCAAGGTGACCACCACGGCTGTGCCGCAAGGCGGTTCGTGGCAGCTGACCGGACGTAAGAACCCGGTGTTGACCGGGGATCGCGCCGACACACTGGTAGTCAGCGCCGCATTGCCGGACGGCGCGACGGGGCTGTTCCTGGTCGAGGGAGGCGCCGACGGCGTGACCCGCCAGCCCTACCGGACCTTCGACGGCCAGCGCGGCGCCCAGATCGACTTCGCCGACACCCCGGCCACCGCGCTGGGTGAGGCCACCGACGCCTCGGCCGCCATCGAGCGCGCGATGATTCGCATCTCCTCGGCCCTGTGCGCCGAGGCGGTCGGCGCGATGGAGGAGGCTTTGCGGCTGACCACCGACTACCTCAAGACACGCAAGCAGTTCGGGGTCACGCTCAACACCTTCCAGACCCTGACTCAGCGCGCCGCCGACATGTACGTGTCACTGGAGCTGGCCCGCAGCATGAGCATGTATGCGGCGATGTCGCTCGCCGACGACAACTACGACCCGGTGATCGCGGCGCGCGCCAAGCTGCAGGTCGGCCGCTCCGGGCGCCACATTGCTCAGGAGGCCATCCAGTTGCACGGCGGGATTGGGGTGACCTGGGAGTATCCGGTCGGCCACCTTGCGGCCCGGCTCACCGCGATCGAGCACACCCTGGGTTCGTCGCAGGACCAGCTGCACGTGCTGATCGACAACCTGGGCGGCTACGACCTGGCCAAGCTGTAATTCCCTAGAAGTGGTAACCGATCTGGGCACCGACGTCGTGGGCGAACGCCGCATCCAGTCGGCGCGCCAGGGCGTCGTCGCGACACCGTAGCCTGCCGGCTCCGGCCAGCGCCGACGCCCGATGCGCGCCGAAGTACAGGCTGCCCAGCACATCCAGGTCCAACTCGACTTCGGCCTCCGCCTCGGTCGGGGTGCAGTCGGCGAGTCCGTCGCGGATCGTGAGGGCGAATCGCCCACCATCGCTGCGGAATCCGTCGTGCACCCCGATGACGACGGACAAGTCGCCGGCGTAGCGGCGAGCCATCAACACCGTGGGGATGTCCATCATCCGCAGCCACAACGCGTCTGACCGACCGGTGGTGGTGGCCAGCCGGGTATCGGTCAGCAGGTACGGCATCGGATCGTCCGGGTAGGTTTCGATCACGATCTTGCCCATCAGGTCCAGCCCCAGCAGTCCCCGCCACAACGCGGCGTGCGCGTCGGGGGTGCCGGCTCGGAACTCGCCGATCCGCGCCGACCTCGGGTGTTCGCCGTGCGCCCGGTAGAGCACGTAGCCGTCGGGGTGCAGCAGCCCGAACCATTCGGTGCCGCCCTCGCGGGTGTTCTCCCGATCTGCGAGCAGGTCGTCCCAGAGCGCCACGGGACGAGCCAACCCGCCTGGGACGCGCTGACGCCACCGCTGGTAGACCGCAGCAAACTCGTCTCGGCTGTCGGCGGGTTTGACCAGCCGTACCCCGCCGGGATCGGGTGCGTCGGCATGCAACTGGGCGAACCGCCGGTCGATGGTCAGCTCGTGGTCCACCGTCGCCGGGCCATAGCCGAACCGCCCGTAGATGCCGCCCTCACTGGCGGTCAACGCCGCAATCGGGTAACCCGAATCAGCCATGCGCCGGTGTAATTCGTCGTACATCATCCGGAGCACACCCCGTCGGCGGTGCGTCGGAGCCACCACCACAAAGCTGACACCGGCCGCCGGCAGCACCGCCCCGCCCGGCACCGTCAACTCCATATCCAGGTAGCCCGACATTCCCACGACCGCATCACCGTCGCAGACCACGATGACGCTGTCGGGAGTTGTCAGGGTTCGCCAGGCGACCATCGATTCGGCGTCCCAGTCCTCAGCGAATCCGACGGCAGCCAGCACCGCCATCGCTGGCCAATCGTCATCGGTAGCGGTCCGCAGGGTCAGTGTTTGGGTTAGGGTGCCGGTCACGCCGATCGAGGCTGCCACAAACACTCTGAGACCGCACCCCAATAATGTGGGATACACCCGTCACCGAGGAGCATGATGCCCGCTGCCACCCGCCCGCTTCGCGTCATCCAATGGACCACCGGAAACATCGGCCAGCGCTCGCTGCACGCCATCATCGGCAGGCCCGACATGGAGCTCGTCGGGGTCTACGCCCACGGCAAGGACAAGGTGGGAGTGGACGCTGCCGAGCTGGCCGGCTGGCCGGAGCCGACCGGGATCACCGCCACCAATGACATCGACGCCCTGATCGCACTGAAGCCGGACGCGTGCTGTTACAACCCGCTGTGGCCCAGCATCGACGAGTTGGTCCGGCTGCTGGAGGCCGGGGTGAACGTGTGCTCGACCGCGGCCTGGATCACCGGTGGCAAGCAGAGCGAGCAAGACCGCAAGCGCATCGAAGACGCCTGCCGGGCCGGCAACTCCACCATGTTCGGCAGCGGCGCGCACCCCGGGCTGACCAACATGATCGGCATGGTGCTGTCCGGGGCGTGCGAGCGGGTCGACGAGATCCGGATCACCGAATCGGTGGACTGCTCGACGTATGAGTCGGCGGCCACCATGGCGGCGATGGGTTTCGCGCAGGACCCCGACACCCCCGGGCTGGCCGAGAGCGTCCGCCGGGAGAGCGAGGTTTTTGCCGAGTCGGCGGCGATGATGGCCGGTGCGATCGGCGCACAGTTGGACCGCATCACCTTCGACGTGCAGTTCACGGCCGCGACCGGCGACAGCGACCTGGGCTTCATGAAGATCCCGGCTGGCACGGTGGGCAGCGTTTTCGGCTATCACCGCGGCTGGGTGGGGACGCGCAACGTGGTCAGCGTCGGCTTCAACTGGATCATGGGCGACCAGGTCACCCCACCCAAGCCGGTGGCGCACGGCCACGTCATCCAGGTGTTCGGACTGCCCAACATGCGCACCGTGATCAACTGCCTGCCGCCGAAGGACTGGAGCGAGCCGAACTTCAATGGTCTGGGCTCGATCTACACGGCGATGCCGGTGACCAACGCGGTTCCGGCAGTGGTCGCGGCCGAGCCGGGCATCGTCACGCTGGCCGATCTGCCGCCGATCACCGGCCGCGCCGGCGGTTAGCGAGCCTCGACTAATCACACCTGCCGGTTGGCGGTGACCTCCCCCGACGCCGCGTCCACGGTGACGTCGCGTTCGGCTAGGTTGTCGTCCCACACGTCGGCTTCCCAGACGACCGTGCCGTTCATGTCGAGCAGGCTCAGCTCGGTGATCGAACTGTTGGGCACTGCCCGCAGCACGCGTTCCACGGCGGCTCGGTAGTCCAGATGAGTGCCGTCCACATTGGCGCGCCGCTTGGCCTTGTCGGCGTCGCTGTCGTCCGTCGCGGTGGGGCCGACCAGCACGGACACCCCGTCGGAGTCGATCTTGACCTGTTGTTCGGTGCCGTCGGGAGTGACCACCCTGGCCTTCCAGGTACCGGCATCGCTGGTCTGACTCTCGATGAAGATCAACACGCTGTCGGGTACCTGTGCGATTGCCAGGTCACCGGCGCGCAGCAGGGTGAGCGGGTCGGGCGGGGCGTCGGGGCGGGTCCAGGACGCCTCAGGTGCAGACGACTCCTGCGAGGACGCGCCGGATGTGCCTTTGCCACTGCACCCGGCCAGCGCCAGCGCTGCCACGATGACCACCGCACCGAATCGGACGACTTTTCCCAGAGCGTGCATCAGCGGCCATGCTACTGAAGTCTGGGCGTCGGCGCTGAACTCGAGGCTCGGCGACCGCAGCGGCACCGGTTGCGGTCCTTAGCTAAACGAAGGTTATGCTGCCAAAGGGCGCGATTCGCGGAACCATCGATGCTTCCGGCGAAGCCGGAGAGCAGACCGTCCAGCGCCGACGTTGAACCGCACTATCGGCAGGCGGAAGGCGGTGAGATGGGGAGAATCTCGGTTGCCGGCATGCTCAAACGGCATTGGATTCCACTGGTCTTCATTGTGGTCATCGCGATCTCGAGTGTGATGGTCAGCCGGCTGCACAAGGTATTCGCCTCCGAAGACCTCAATCCCCACGCCGGCGCCGGCATCGAGATCGTCCAGTTCAACCCGAAATCCGTCGCCTACGAGGCCTTCGGGCCGCCTGGTACCACTGCCGACATCAACTACTGGGACGCCGAGGCCAATGTCCATCAGCTGACCGGCGTGCCGCTGCCGTGGACCTACACCGTGGTCACGGTGCTACCCGCCGTCATGGCCAACATGATCGTGCAGGGCAACACCGGTGAGATCGGCTGCCGAATCAAGATCGACGATCGGCTGCTCGACGAACGTCGCGCCACCGGCCTCAACGCCCAGACCTTCTGCCTGGTGAAGTCCGGATGATCAAGCGGATCAAAGAGCAGCTGGACAGCCAGCAAGACCCGCACGTCAAGCGGCCGTTCTTCGCGCACATGCTGCGTATTTTCGCGGTGCCGATCATCGTCGTCTGGATCGTGCTCACCGTGCTGGTGAATGTCCTTGTGCCCCAGCTGGAAGTCATCTCCGAGGAGCACTCCGCGCCGCTGGCGCCCGTCGATGCACCGTCGATGATCGCCAGCCAGCTGGTCGGCGAGAACTTTCAGGAATACAAGTCCAACAGCACCGTGATGATGGTGGTGGTCGGCGACGAGGAACTCGGCGAAGCCGCCCACCACTACTACGACGAGATCGTTGCGAAGCTGGTCGCCGACAAAGACCATGTCGAGCACGCCCAGGACTTCTGGCGTGACCGGCTGACCGCGGCAGGCGTGCAGAGTTCCGACGCCAAGGCCGCCTACATCATGCTCAACCTGGTCGGCAACCAGGGCATGACCGAGGCCAACGATTCGGTCGTGGCGGTCCGTCAGGCCATCGACGACACCCCCGCCCCGCCCGGGGTCAAGGCCTACGTCGCCGGGCCGGCTGCGCTGACTGCTGATCTGCGGCAGATCGGCGACTCCAGTCTGGTCAAGATCACGCTGTTCACCATCGCCGCGATCGCGATCATGCTGCTGATCGTCTTCAGGTCGGTGTCGGCGATGTTGACGCAGCTGTTTCTGACCCTGCTCGAGCTGATCTGCGCCCGCGGTGTGGTCGCTGTCCTGGGCTACCACGACGTCATGGGCCTGACCACGTTCGCGGTCAACATCATGGTGATGCTCGCGATCGCCGCGGGCACCGACTACGGCATCTTCCTCATCGGCCGGTACCGGGAAGCCCGGCTGGCCGGCGAGGACCGGATTGACGCGTACTACATCACCGTTCGCAGTGTCACCCCGGTGGTACTGGGTTCGGGGCTGACCATCGCCGGGGCGTCGGCGATGCTGTATTTCACCCGGCTACCCTACTTCCACACCATGGGCATTCCGGTGTCCGTCGGCATGCTTGTGGTGGTCAGCGCTGCGCTCACCCTGGGACCGGCCATGCTGGTGGTGGTCACCAGTTTCGGTCTGCTCGAACCCAAAAAGGCTAAGCCGGGCGGATTCTGGCGCCGGGCCGGCGTCTCGGTGGTGCGCTGGCCCGGACCGATCGCGGTGGCCAGCCTGGCCATCATCATGATCGGTCTGGTCGCCCTGCCGGGGTTCAAGCCCGGCTATGACGACCGCAAATATCTGCCGCGGGACACCCCGGTCAACGTGGCCTATGCCGCCGCGGAGAAGCATTTCTCGGCTGCCCGGATGGCGCCGGACATCACCATGGTCGAATCCGACCACGACATGCGCAATCCCGCCGACATGCTGGTGCTGGACCGAGTCGCCAAGAACATCATGCGGGTGGTCGGCATCGGGATGATCCAGGACATCACCCGTCCTTTGGGAATTCCGCTGCAACACAGCTCGATACCGTTCCAACTCAGCGTCTCCAACCAGCTGATGATCCAGAACATGAAGACACTCAAGGACCGGATCAAAGACATCGACACCATCTCCCAGCAACTCGACAAGGACATCGAGTTGCTGATCCAGATGTACGGCTACCTCCAAGAGGTCGACCGGACGTTCGACGACACGGCCGAGGTCACCCGGAACACCGTGGATGTCTCCGACCGGATCCGCGACCACATCGCCGAATTCGACGACCAGTTCCGTCCGCTGCGCAGCTACTTCTACTGGGAGCCGCACTGCTTCGACATCCCGATGTGCAACGCGCTGCGCAACACCTTCGACGCCACCGACGGCATCGACCAACTCACCGAGCAACTGCACTACCTGTCCGACGACATCACCAAGACGGCGCGCCTGCTGCCGCAGGCGGTCGAACTGCTGCCGGCCGTGGTCGACACCATGCGAATCATGCGCGGACTGGTGCTGACGGTGCACTCCACGTTCTCGGCGTTCGTCGATCAGATGGAGGACTTGAGCAACACCCAGATCATGATGGGTCAGAGCTTCGACGACTCCAAGAACGATGATTTCTTCTATCTGCCCGCAGAAGCATTCGACAACAAGGACTTTCAAACCGGGCTTCGGCTGTTCATGTCGCCAGACGGCAAGTCGGCGCGGTTCTTCGTGACGCACCAGACCTATCCGGCAACCGCGGAGGGCATCAAACGGGTTGAGCCGGAGCGGATCGCAGCGCAGGAGGCTCTGAAGCAGTCGTCGTTGGCGGACGCCAAGGTCTACATCGGCGGCATGGCCGCTCTCTACGAAGACATGCAGAACGGCGCCAAATACGACCTGATGATCGCGATCGTAGCGTCGCTGACGTTGATCTTCTTGATCATGATGATGATCACCCGCAGCCTGGTGGCCGCCGCGGTCATCCTGGGCACCGCATCCAGTTCGATCGCCGCGTCGTTCGGCATCTCGGTGTTGATCTGGCAGCACATTTTCGGCCAGCACATCTATTGGGTGACGCTGGTGCTGGCGGTCATCGTGTTGCTGGCCGTGGGCTCGGATTACAACCTGTTGCTGGTCTCCCGTTTCGAGGAGGAGATACACGCCGGGCTCAAGACCGGCTATATCCGGGCGATGGCCGGCAGTCCAGCAGCAATCCGATTGCCACCGTGGTGCCATACATGCCGATGGCCGGCAGCGGCGGCGTGGTGACCTCGGCCGGCATGGTGTTCGCCGCCACCATGGGCATCATGTATTTCAGCGACCTCAAGGCCATCGGCATGTATGGCACCACGGTGGCAATCGGATTGCTGCTGGACACCTTCGTAGTCCGAGCGTTCTTCATGCCGTCGATCGCGACGTTGCTGGGCAAGTGGTTCTGGTGGCCGCAGGTAGTCCGGCCGTGGGGTCCCAACAAGAACATTCGTGGGATCGCGGCCCACACCCCGCATGAAGAGTCCACCGATACCGACCGATTCGCCGCGCCCACCCAGTAGGCGGCCCCAGCGGTGACGCGCTCAGACCCCGCCCGGGTCGACGTCAACACACACCGCGACCGCGCCGGCCCCGACATGCAGCGCCAACGTCGGGCATAGGCTGGTGATCACCGCGGGCGCACAGACCGGCAGCCGCTCTGCCAGTGCACCGGCCACCTCTTGGGCCCCCTGCGGGTTGGCGACGTGATGCACCGCCAGCGCCGCTGAGCGATCTCCGACCACATCACAGACCCGGTCGATCATCGAGGCAACTGCCTTGCTGACGGTGCGGATACGTTGCGCCAGAACGAGCTTTCCGTCCTCGACGGCCAACAGCGGCTTCAGGGACAAGGCGGTGCCCAGCCAGGCCGCCGCGCTGCCGATCCGGCCGCTACGCCGTAGGTTGTCCAGCCGTTGCACCACCATGTAGGCGTGACCACGTTGCACGGCGGCGTCCGCCGCGGCCGCGACTCCGTGCAGGTCGGCGCCGTCGGCGGCCGCTCGGGCCGCGGCCAAGGCCGCGAATCCGGTGCCCATCGCCGCCGACTTCGAGTCGATCACCCGCACGCCGGGGCCGATCTGACTGGCTACCTGTTCGGCGGTGCCGAAAGTGCCGGACAACGCCGAGGAGATGTGTACCGCCACTACCCCCGAGCCCGCGCTGTAGCCAAGCGCATTCCGGTAGACCTCAGCCAGTTCCTCCGGGCCCGCGCCGGAGGTGGTGACGCGCTCGCGCGCATAAATGTCGGCGGGCACGTCGTCGACGCCGTCGCGCAGATCGGTTCCGTCGAGCAGGATGTGCAGCGGCACCGTACGGATCCCCCAACGGTCACGCGCCTCACGCGGCAGGCAGGCCGACGAATCTGTGACGATGACGACGCTCATCGGATGGTCACACCAACGGGCCGGGGACGCCGGCCTCACTCAGGGCCTTGAGCATCAGCTCGGCGACCGCCCGGTGCGCTTCGAAGTTCCAATGGATGCCGTCGGGATTTGCGCGTCCGCTCATGACCTCATCGGCCACCGCGGCCTTCAGGTCCACCAGGGGCACATCGTGCTCCCGCGACCAGGCCGTAATGGCACGCACCGTCGGCTCGCGCCCCTGGTGCGCGCGGCCGTAGGTGTCAGCGATGTGCACCGACGGCAGCGAAGCCACAATGGGGATACCCGGACGGTTGAAATCGATAGCGCCCCTGGTCATCTCAAGGTATTCCACGGTGAGATGCGGCGGTAGGGCCGCCCGTGCCACCGGCGAAAGCCGGGGCTGCAGCCAGCCGTAGCCATCTCGAACCCAACGCCGCAACCAGGCCGGCCGCACGTAGCGGATCAGTTCACGCACTGCCGTCGGCCACACCGAGGGCAGCGAGTCCATTCCGCTGGTGGCGAAGATGACCGCACCGGCGCGGGGCAGTGCCGCCCACGCCCGCGGGTCCTGGGTGGACGCCCACCAGACGTCTCGGCTGGTCCAGCCGATCCGACCGATCAGTTCGACATCCCAGTCCAGCTGGCCGGCAACGATGTTCGGCCAGATCCGCGGATCGTCGGCGGGCAGGCCGCCGGTGGGACCGTAGTAGGACAGCGAGTCGGCGAAGACCAACAGGGTGGGACGCGTTTCAGAGGACATCACTGGCCACCTGAGCCGAGGCGTTCCACACGTCCAGACGCCAGCGCACATCGGCGAAGTCGGCCTGGTCGGAATCCGGGCCGGAATCCGGCCCGCCGGAGTATCCGCTGAGCTGGGTCCAGCTGGCGTTGGCCATCCCACCCAGTACCGGCCAGTTCTCCACTGGCAGCCGCAGCAAGGCCGCGGTCAGCGCGGCGATCAGCCCGCCGTGGGCGACCAGCACCACCGGCTGATCGGCGTGATCGGCTCTGCCCCAGTCCGGCTCCCCGGCCACCAGCTCGCGCACCAGCGGAACGCTGCGCTCGGCCACGTCGATGCGGCTCTCCCCGCCGTGGGGTGCCCATCGGGCGTCGTCGCGCCAAGCCGACCGGGCTCCTGGCGCGGCGGCGTCAACCTCTTCGTGGGTCAGCCCCTGCCAGTCACCCAGGTGCGTTTCCCGCAGCCGCGTGTCCACCCGGACCTGGAGCCCGTTGTGCTGCACAGTGGCGGTGTCGTAGGCCCGCCACAGATCCGAGGACACGATCAGCAGCGGGTGCCGTTTGCGCAGCACCTCCGCTGCCGCCTCTGCCTGCACACGGCCCAGGTCGCTGAGCACGGTGTCCAACTGGCCCTGCATCCGGCTGCCGGCGTTGAACTCGGTCTGGCCGTGTCGCAGCAGGATCAGCCTGCGGATCCTCACGAGGCATCCTCCGGCGCCGACTCGCCGGCCGGCTCGATCGGGTCGATCGGCACCAGCGGGCAGTCCTTCCACAGCCGATCCAGCGCGTAGAAGTCCCGCTCGTCCTGATGCTGGATGTGCACGACGATGTCGACGTAGTCCAGCAGGGTCCAGCGCCCCTCCCGGGTGCCCTCGCGGCGCGCCGGCTTGTACCCGGCCAGGCGCATCTTGTCCTCGACCTCATCGACGATCGCGTTGACCTGGCGCTCGTTGGAGGCCGAGGCGATCACGAAGCAGTCGGTGATGACCAGTTGCGCGGAGACGTCGATGACGACGACGTCGTCGGCCAGCTTGTTGGAAGCGGCGCCGGCCGCCACGGTGGCCATCCGCACGGCCTCGGGTGTCGCGGTCATTGTTGGTCTCCGGGGGTCGGTTGGTAGAGGCAGCGTTTGGACACGTACTGGACCACCCCGTCCGGTACCAGGTACCAGATCGGGCGGGATTCTGCCGCGCGCCGACGGCAATCGGTGGACGAGATCGCCAGCGCCGGCACCTCGACCAGCGTCAACGCGTGCGGCGGCAGCGAGCCGAGCGCTTCGGCGAGATGGTCGCCGTTGAGCTCGTAGCCGGGCCGGCTCACCCCCACGAACCGCGCCATCTCGAACATCTCCGGCCAATCCTGCCAGGACAGAATGGTGGCCAGCGCGTCTGCGCCGGTGATGAAGTAGAGCTCGGCATCGGGGTGCTGTTCTTGCAGGTCACGCAGGGTGTCCTTGGTGTAGGTGGGACCGCCGCGATCGATGTCGGCGCGGCTCACCGAGAACCGCGGGTTGGACGCGGTGGCGATCACCGTCATCAGGTAACGGTCCTCTGCGGCGGTGACGCGGCGTTCCTTAAGCCACGGTTGGCCCGTCGGCACGAACACCACCTCGTCGAGCTCGAACAGATCGGCCACCTCACTGGCGGCGACCAGGTGGCCATGATGGATGGGATCGAATGTCCCACCCATGACTCCCAGCCGCCGTTTTCGCACGATAGGCCAGCTTACTTGGGGTCCTCGTCGGCATGAGCGCACTGGTGGCACCGCCCGCCTGCGGAACAGTCGGCCGATAGGGCGAGCGGATTTCCACTTGGTCGCACTATCCTTGCAGGACGCAACACCCCGTTGCTGCCGCTAAGCGGATGCCGATCGTGTAGAAGGTGTCTGTGGAAGATTTTCCGGTGAGTTCAATTGATCGCGTCCAGGCGACCAAAGACGCCATGGTTAGGCGTTTTCACACTCGGGCGCAGATCACTGGCGAAATCAGGCTTCCGGCCGTGCCCAACCTGCTGGACGAATATGTGTCGATGTGCGGAACCGCGTTCGCGGGCCTGGGCAAGCCCTTCAACGACGCCGAACTCGAACGCCTCAGAGAAGTGTTGAAAGCCCAGCTGGCTGAGGCCTACGCGCACTCGGTGCGCTCGCACATCATCATCTCCTACAACGCCCCGATCGGCGCCACCCTGAACTACACGATCCGCGCCCAATGGAGCTCCCTGGTACAGACGTACGAGGCCTGGCTGGCAACGCGGCAACCACCGTTGTTCGGCACCGAACCCGACGCTCGGGTTTGGCACCTCGCCTGCGAGGCCGACAATCCGGCCTCCCATCGTGTGCTCGAAATCGGTGCGGGCACAGGGCGTAACGCCCTGGCGTTGGCGCGTCGCGGACATCCGGTCGACGTCGTCGAGATGACCCCGAAATTCGCCGATATGCTCACGACCGACGCAGCGGCAGAGTCCTTGGACGTGCGCGTCATCGTACGGGACGTGTTCGCCGACGCCGACGACCTGCGCGACGACTACCAGATGATGGTGCTTTCTGAGGTATTAACCGATTTCCGGTCTACAACGGAGCTGCGCAGCCTGTTCGAACTCGCCGCTCGATGCCTGGCGCCCGGCGGACGGCTGGTGTTCAACAGCTTCCTGGCGCACGACGGCTACGAACCCGACAGCGCCGCCCGGGAATTCTGCCAGCAGGTGTACTCGAGTTTGTACACCCGCAATGAAATGGCGACAGCGGCGGCCGGCCTACCCCTGCAGCTGCTCTCCGACGAGTCGGTCCACGACTACGAGAAGGCGAACCTGCCCGAGGGTGCCTGGCCGCCCACCAGCTGGTACATCGGGTGGATCACCGGGCAGGACGCGTTCCGAACCACGCGTGAGGAAAGCCCGATGGAGTTGCGCTGGCTGATTTACCAGCGGACGCGCTGAGGGTCCGCAGAAAAGCACCAGCTATCAGATCCTCGGCGCGCCCAGGGGGCAACGCGCGTTAGACCGGCAGCAAAGCGTCGATGACACCGGCCAGTTGCTTGGCCGAGCGGCATTCGCGCATCGCGATCACGTCGCTGTACCGCGGCACCGCGGAATCGCCACTGCCCCACAGATGCGCCGGCTCGGGGTTGAGCCAGTGCGCGTGCCGGCTGGCGGTCACCAGGTGCGACAGCACCTCCACCCCAGGGTTGCGGTAATTGGTGCGACCGTCGCCGAGCACCAGCAGCGCGCTGCGCGGCGACACCACGTTTGGATAATTCTCGGCGAACGAGACGAAGGCATTGCCGTAATCGGAGTGCCCGTCGCGGGTATAGACCCCGGACTCCCGGGTGATCCGCTGGATCGCCACGGCCAGGTCGGCCTCCGGCCCGAACAGGTGCGTCACCTCATCGGTAGTGTCGATGAACGCAAACACACGAACTCTCGAAAACTGTTGCCGCAGTGCGTGAACCAGCAGCAACGTGAAATGACTGAACCCGGCGACCGAGCCGGACACATCGCACAACACCACCAGCTCGGGCCGGGCGGGACGCGGCTTGCGTAGCACCACGTCGATCGGCACCCCGCCGGTGGACATCGACTTACGCAGGGTCTTGCGCAGGTCGATGGTGCCGGCACGAGAGCGTCGGCGGCGCGCGGCCAGCCGGGTCGCCAGGGTGCGGGCCAGCGGCGCCACCACTCGGCGCATCTGGCGCAGCTGTTCGCCGGACGCACGCAGGAACTCCACGTTCTCACTCAGCTGCGGAATGCCGTACATCTGGACGTGTTCGCGGCCCAGCTGCTCAGCGGTGCGTCGCTTGGTCTCGGCGTCAACGAGCTTGCGCAGCGCGGCGATCCGCTGCGCTGCCATGGCCTTGGCAATCTGTTCCTGAGTGGGGCTCGGCTCGTCGCCATAGGGCGCGAGCAGCCCGGCCAGCAGCTTGCCCTCCAACTCATCGAGCGCCAGCGCTTTGAGCGCCTGGTAGGCCGAGTAGGACGGGCCCCGGCTGGAGCGGTATTGCCCGAAGGCGCCGACGATCGCGGCGATCATCGCCGACAACCGGGGATCGGAATCGGCGAGATCGGGATTCGCGGTCAACAGATCGACCAGCATCGCCCGGATGTCCTCGGCGTCCTCCGGCAGCGGTACGTCGTCGGCCGACTGCGCCTCATCGGAGATCACCACCGTGCGCCCGCCCAGCGCCGCGGGGAACCACAGATCGAACATGGCGTCGTAGGTGTCGCGGTGGTCGGGCCGGCGCAGCACCGCGCAGGCCAGCCCCTCCCGCAGCACCTCCCGGTCGTCGAGCCCGATCGCGGTCAGCACCCGCCCGGCGTCGACCGTCTCGGAGGGGCCCACCGAGATCCCCTGGCCGCGCAGCGCTTCCACGAACCCCACCAGATGCCCCGGAATTCCATGCGGGGCAAGGGGTTGCGGCGGGCGGCTACGGCGGACCATCAGTTCAGTCGCAACTCTCCGGATGCCCGCACCTGATCGGATTGGTGCTTGAGCACCACCCCCAGGGTGGCAGCGACGGTGGCGTCGTCGATGGTGTCCATGCCCAGCGCCAGGATGGTGCGGCCCCAGTCGATGGTTTCGGCCACCGACGGCACCTTCTTGAGCTGCATGCCGCGCAGCACCGCGATGATGCGCACCAACTCGGCGGCCAGGTGCTCGGGTAACTCCGGTACCCGCGACAGCAGAATCCGGCGTTCCAGGTCCGGATCGGGGAAGTCGATGTGCAGGAACAGGCAGCGGCGCTTGAGCGCTTCGGACAGTTCCCGGGTGGCGTTGGAGGTCAAGACCGTGAACGGGGTGCGCGCCGCGGTGATCGTGCCCAGTTCTGGAACGGTCACCGCGAAATCGGAGAGCACCTCCAGCAGCAGACCCTCGATTTCGATGTCGGCCTTGTCGGTCTCGTCGATCAGCAGCACGGTCGGATCGGTGCGCCGGATCGCGGTCAGCAGCGGACGCGACAGCAAAAACTCCTCGGAGAACACGTCCATCTTGGTGGCGTCCCAGTCACCGCCGTTGGACCCGGACTGAATTCGCAGTATCTGCTTGGCGTGATTCCACTCATATAGTGCCCGGGCCTCGTCGACGCCCTCATAGCACTGCAACCGCACCAGCCCGGAACCGGTGGCCGCGGCAACCGCACGGGCCAGCTCGGTCTTGCCCACCCCGGCCGGACCCTCCACCAGCAAGGGTTTGCCCAGTCGGTCGGCCAGGAATACCGCCGTGGTGGTGGCGGTGTCGGCCAGATAGCCGGTCTCAGCCAGCCGGCGGGCTACGTCGTCGATGTCGGCGAACAGCGGCGCTTGGCGGGCCGGGATGGCGGGGATGGCGGGCTTTTCCATGCGGATGTTGCTCCTTTGCGGCGCCTTAGACGGGACGGGTGTGGCCGTCACCCCACACGATCCATTTGGTCGACGTCAGCTCCGGCAGCCCCATCGGGCCCCGGGCGTGCAGCTTCTGGGTGGAGATGCCGATCTCGGCGCCGAAGCCGAACTGCTCTCCGTCGGTGAAAGCGGTAGAGGCGTTGACCATGACCGCGGCGGCGTCGACCTGCTCGCTGAATCGCTGGGCGGCCGCCATGTTGGTAGTGACGATGGCCTCGGTGTGGCCGGTGCCGTACTCGTTGATGTGCTCGATCGCGTCCTCGAGCCCGTCGACCACCGCAAGGGCAATGTCCATCGCCAGATACTCGCGGCGCAAGTCTTCCTCGGCGGCAGCGTCATCGGCCTGCCCGGTGCAGTCGTGCACCGCGACTCCGGCTGCGGTCAAGGCGTCCACCAGCCGCGGTACCGCCGATGCGGCGATGGCCTTGTCGATCAGCAAGGTCTCGGCGGCGTTGCAGACGCTGGGCCGACGGGTCTTGGAGTTCAACAGCACCCGTTCGGCGATGTCGAGATCGGCGGCCTCGTGGACGTAGACGTGGCAGTTGCCGACGCCGGTCTCGATGGTGGGTACCAACGCGTCGCGTACCACGGCTTCGATCAAACCGGCCCCGCCGCGCGGGATCACCACGTCGACCAGTCCGCGGGCCTGGATCAGGTGGGTGACGGTGGCGCGATCGACCGACGACAGCAGTTGCACCGCGTCCGCGGGCAGGTCCTCGGCCTCCAGGGCGCCGCGCAGCACATCGACCAAGGCCTGGTTGGAGTGGGCCGCCGACGAACTGCCGCGCAGCAGTGCGGCGTTGCCGGATTTGAGCGTCAACCCGAATGCGTCGACGGTGACATTGGGCCGGCCCTCGTAGACCATGCCCACCACGCCGAGCGGGACGCGCTGCTGACGCAGTAGCAGTCCGTTGGGCAGGGTGTAGCCGCGCAGGACCTCGCCGACCGGGTCGGGCAGGCCGGCGACCTGGCGCAGGCCGGCGGCGATCCCGTCCACCCGGGCCTTGGTCAGCGCCAGCCGGTCCAGGATGGCCTCGGGTGTGCCGGCGGCACGGGCAGCGGCGACGTCGCGGTCATTGGCGGCCAGGATGTCGTCGGCGTGCGCCAGCAATGCGTCGGCTGCGGCGTTCAACGCACTGTTCTTGGCCGCGGTGGACAACGCCGTCAGGGAACGCGAGGCGACCCTTGCGCGGCGGGCGGCGTCGTGGACCTCTTGGCGCAGGTCGGGAAGCACGGGGACGCTCATCGTGCCAGCGTATCGGCGAACGCCCGATCAGGTAAAACGGCCCCGCTGTGTCGATGGCGTGCGGCGCCGCTGATCGATGATCCGGCCGAGTTCCTGCAGCAGCAGCGGCTTGGCCATCACCAGATCCTCGATGTGCTCGCGGTCGATGACCACCGCGGTCACCTCTTCCTGTGCGCGAGCGTCGAACTGGCTGGATTGGCGGGTCAGAGTGGTGACGCCGAGAAACGCGCCGTGCCGCAGCGTGGTGCCGGGCTGGGCCGGATCTTCGCCGCTGAGCCGGACACTGCCGTCGGTCAGAAATGTCATGGCGGTGGGCACCTGACCCGCCAGCTGCAACGGTTCGTCGGTGCCGTACCGGACGATCCTGGCGTAGGGCACCAGGGCTTGCTGGTCGGCCTCGGTCAGCCGCAGCGCAGGGGCGACAACGGTCCGCAGCGCCTCGGCCACCCGTTCCGGCGTGCAGAAGTCGTCGTCGGCGCCGTCAAGGTGCAGTCCCTCCCGCCGGGATGCATACCAGAGCCACCGCATGAAGGTGGCCTGCGCCGCACTGTCGTCGCTCGGCGAGTCGACCGCAATGGTGGTCCGGTATTGGCCGCTACCGAGGGCCGCGGAAACCGGTGCCGTCCCGGTGGTTCGCATCGGCAGTGCGGCGGCAACGCGCGACAACAACGCGCACACCCGATCTGGCGGATCGCCGACGGCGAACGTGGTGGTGATCGACACCCGGTGCGCACCGCCGGATCGGCTGATGTTGGTGAATGAGGTGCCGGCCAGCACCGAGTTCGGCGTGACTTGCAGTCCGTCGGCCGTGCTGATGTGCACCGCCCGCCAGTTCACTTCGGCAACCCGGCCGTGGGCGGTGGGGGTGGACAGCCAGTCGCCGATCCGGAACGGCTGCTCGAAGAGCATGAACAGGCCCGAAACGATCTGGCCGACAGAGTTCTGCAGCATCAAACCGATGACCACCGACGTAACGCCCAGCGCGGTGAACAAGCCGCCGATCTTGGCGCCCCAGACCAGGGAAAGGATCAGTGCCAAACCCGCACCGATCAGCAGGAACCGGGCGACATCGACGAAAATGGTCGGTATCCGGCCCCGCCAAGAACCTTTGGGGGCGCTCTGGAAAAAGGTGACATCGAGCACCGACAGCAGCAACACCAGCAGCACGAAGCCGAACGCGGTGTAGATGACCCGCAGCGTCGGATCGTGTTCTGGTACCTCGGCCACCTTCGCCAGCAGCACCAACAACGCACCCAGCGGCAACACGTAGTTGCGCGTCAGCGCCACCGGCCGGGCCAGGTGGCTGCCTCGGCGCGCCAGCGCCCCATGCCCTTCGGTGAGCAGGACCAGACCTGCGGGGAACCCGACGGCAACCCCGACCGCCCAGTAGAGCCACGGCCCGAAGACGTTCATGGTGCCTCCGACAAGCCCGACGCCAATCTCGAGGTCAATCTCCAGGTCTGTTCCTGGGCATCGCCGATCGTCATGGTGCCGGCCGGGGCGAACTCCGCGGCGTCGCCGAGCATGTCACGAACCGCCGCGGTGAGGTAGATGCCGGATTCCGGTGTTTTCCTGCGCAACTGATAGGCGTGGTTAACCGCAGAGCCCCAAAGATCGTAGGTGACACCGGATCGGCCCACCAGACCGCTGACGACCTCGCCGGTGTTGACTCCGGCCCACAGGCTCAGCCGGTAGCCGGATTTGATGGCGAACCGATCGACAATGCGCTCCATCTCCGCAGCGAATTCGACGATTCGGTGCACGGCGTCCAGGCGCGGGGTGGTCAAGCCGCAGCCGGCGAGATAGCCGTTGTACATCGTCCGGATTCGTTCGACTCCAACGACTTCGGCCGCCGCGTCGAATTGGCTGACCAAGTCGTCGACGATCGTCACCAATTCGCTCGCGGAGACCTCGGAGGACAGTTGGTCGATCCCCTGCAACTCGGCGTAGATGACGGTGACGTTGTGGTGCTGATCTGCGATGGCCTGCTCGCCCCCGCGGTAGCGTCGTACCAGTGACTCCGGCATCAACGACAGCATCAGTTCGTCGTTCTGCTTGCGCTGCTGGTTGAGCAACTCCTCCTTGGTGCGAAGGCTGAGGCTCATGTCGTTGAATGCCTTGGTCAGATCGCCGATCTCGTCGGCCGTCCGGGCTGGTACCACGGCGCTGTAGTCACCGGCGCTGATTCGCTGGGCGGCAGCTTGTAGCCGACGGATCGGTTGCAGGAAGAGCCGGGCGAGCAGCATCGCCAGCACACAGATCGCGAAGATGACCCCGGTGGTGGCCAGCACCACTCTCCTGCTGAAAGAGGTGACACCGGCGAAGGCGTCGGAGTACTCCCTAGTCGCTAGGATCGACCACTGCAAGTCCGAATTGGGTACGGTCACCGGCGCGTACGCGGTCAACTCCCGCTTGCCCAGATAGTCATATCCATTGGTGAGCGTTCCGGACTGGCCACGTTGTGCGGCCTGTAGTCCGGGTCCGCTGACCGGCTGCACCAAGGTGGTGGTCCCCAACCGAACCGCGCGGTCCACCATCGCCTCAGCGGTTCCCGCCTGCATCGCTTCGCGTCGGTAGCGCTCGGGATCCTCCAGGAACAGCCGCGAATCGGAGCGCATCAGGTCGTCCGGACCGGCCAGATAAGTCTCGGTGGTGTGCCCCAGCCCTGCCGCATCCCAGTCTCGGTCGGCGGTCATGATCCGGGTGATCTTTGCGCTGGGCAGCGCCAAGGCCAACACCCCCTCGACGGCCCCCTTGGTGCCGACCGGCGATACCAGCCAGGCCGTGGGTGTGTCGAAGTTCGGTTGATAGGGCTGATAATCGGTGATCCACACGAAGTTGACCGCGTTAGCCGCCAGAGCTTTGCGGTAGGCATCGCGCAGACTGGATTCGCGGTACGGGCCGGTGAGCAGGTTGGTGCCCAGATCCACGCCCTTATTGACCGAATAGACCACATTGCCGTCGGTGTCCAACAGCAACGCATCCTGGTACTCGTTAAGTCGGACGATCTCCGCGAAGACATCGTTGAACTGGGCATTTGCCGCTGACCACGCACTACCGTCGCCCGCGTCGACGAGTTTCTTCGAGTCCCCGGCGAAACCGGCGGTGTAGTTGGCCTGCAGGTAACGCTGCGCGTTCGAGGTGGGCAGAAACGCCGCGACGTCCGCTTGCTCGCCGGTCCGTTCAGCCAACGCCTTGGTGAAGTTGTCTCGGTAGTAGCCGGCGATCGTCCGCTGCTGCTCGGGGGTGATCGGAGCGTGGGCGAGTTCGTCGAATCCAGCGGTGAACGCCTTCAGTGCGGCGGCCGTGGTCGCTCCCCCGCTGTAAACGATCAGGGAGTTGGTCATCTCGGCGAACAATCCGGTGACCGCGCGGCGCTGCGACTCACGAGCCTGCACCAGCTTGTTGGTGGCCGCACGCTGCAATTCCTCTGCGCCATATTGGAATTCGACGAATCCCACGACTCCGACCGAGGCGACGCTGGTCAGCAGCAGGATGATCATCAGCTTGGTCTTGATGCTGAGCCGGGCCGCCAACCGCCGGTACAGGCGCTCGTCGTTCGCCGTGGTCACTGTCGACGGTGCCGAGTCCACTCGGCGGCTCCCTTCGCCGGTTGTCGGATGGGTTCTCACATTAGGGGATGCACCACATGCCACGGTCGCGAATGCGAAGCTGAAACCCATGGCGACGCGGGTGTGCGTGGTAGGCAGCGTGAACACCGATACCGTCTTCTCGGTCGCCGCGCTTCCCGCCCCGGGCGAGACGGTGCTGGCCGCGGCGCCCAGCAGCCACCCCGGCGGGAAGGGCGCCAACCAGGCGATAGCAGCGGCACGAGCCGGAGCACGGGTGCAGTTCGTGGGGGCGGTCGGTGACGACGACGCCGGACGGCGGCTACGCCGGCACCTTCAGGGCAACGGCGTCGGAACCGACGGCCTGACGACGGTGGCGGGTTCAAGCGGCTCGGCGGTCATCACGGTGGACCCATCCGGGGAGAACACCATCGTGGTGGCCGCCGGCGCCAACGGCGCGTGGGCACTGGATGCCGGCCAGCGCGACCTGATCGCCGACTGCGACGTGCTGCTGATGCAGTTGGAGATTCCGATCCCGGTGGCCATCGCGGCCGCCGAGCTGGCCCACACCCGCGGGGCGACCGTGATCCTCAACGTGTCCCCGGCCGGTGGCGACCTGAGCGAGCTGGCCGAGCTCATCGATGTCGCCGTGGTCAACCAGGCGGAGTCCGCGGCGTTCGGCCATCGAGTGCCCCACCGGGTGGTCACCCTCGGCGCGCGCGGGGCCCGCTACGCCGGAGCGGACGGCACCGTCGATATGCCGGCACCGGTGGTCCAGGCGGTCGACACCTCCGGCGCGGGCGACGTGTTCGCCGGCGTGCTGGCGACCGAATGGGCCGGCGGCATCGAGCACGCAATGCAATGCGCCTGTGTGGCAGGGGCGTTGGCCACGCTGGTGGCCGGCGCTGGGGAGTGCGCCCCGAGCGCCGAGGCGATCAGCGCGGCACGGGACACCTTCAGACCTGGACGTTGAATCCCAGGTCGACGTCGGACGCGGCCTGCCCGCCTCGAATGCCCCAATTGTCGCGATCCACTTCGTGCAGGGTGATCATCACATGGTCAGCGGGAATGCCCAGCGCAGTAAGGTTTTGGACGATACCGGCATAAAGCAGCCGCTTGGCCTCAAGTGACCGGCCCGAGAAGCAGTCAATCGATACCAGGGTGCGGTAGTCGGGCCTGGCGAGCTGCGCCGGGACCGCAAACCGGTGCGGCTCGTGGACGACCAACCGCACGTTTTTGTCCTTGGCCGGGATCTGGAAAGCGGTCACGAGCGCGCCGTGGACGGCATCGATGATCGCGACTTCCTCGGCCGGTTCGTAGCGGCGGCGAACCTCGATCAGGACGGTGGGCATGATCCACACCCTGCCAGATGATCAGTCCCGTTTGGCCCGCGCCCACCAGATGGTGCCGATGTTCTTGACCCGCACGCTGGTGAGGCCTTGGCACCATCAGTGCGATGCGCCCACCGGGCTTGAGTAGTTGCTGCGCATCAGCGCGCGGGAAGGCGGACTGGGAGCCATCCTCGATGCTCCTGCTTACCCCTGCGGAATCTCCCGTTCGATCTCGTCAAGCCAGATCCGCGCCGACATGTCCGACGGGGCCCGCCAGTCTCCCCGCGGCGACAGCGAACCGCCGTGGGATACCTTCGGGCCGTTCGGCAACGCCGAGCGCTTGAACTGACTGAACGAATAGAACCGCTGCACAAAGACTTTCAACCATTTCCGGACATCTGCCAGCGAGTAGGCCTGCCGCTTGTCCGCCGGATATCCGGGTGGCCAGGAACCCGCTTCCACGTCATGCCAGGCATGCCAGGCCAGGAACGCGGTCTTGGCGGGCGTGAATCCGTAGCGCAGCACCTGAAACAGCGCGAAGTCCTGCAGCGAGTACGGGCCCACCTTGTCCTCGCTGCGCTGAATCTCTTCGCCGTCAGTCGCCGGCACCAGTTCCGGGCTGATCTCGGTGTTGAGCACCGAGGCCAATACCGCGCACACGTCGACGTCGAACTCCCCGGAGTTGATGACCCACCGGATCAGGTGCTGGATCAGCGTTTTGGGCACGCCACCGTTGACGTTGTAGTGCGACATCTGATCGCCCACCCCGTAGGTGGACCAGCCCAGCGCCAGCTCGGACAGGTCGCCGGTGCCCAGCACGATGCCGCCGTTCTGGTTGGCGATCCGGAACAGATAGTCGGTGCGCAGACCGGCCTGCACATTTTCGAACGTGACGTCATAGACGGCTTCCCCGCGCGCGAACGGGTGCCCCAGCTCGGACAGCATCAGTGTGGCGGTCTCGCGGATGTCGATTTCGGCGAACGTCACCCCCAGCGCCTTGCTCAGCGCGACGGCATTGGCCTTGGTGCGCTCTCCGGTGGCGAAGCCGGGCAGGGTGAACGCCAGAATGTCACTGCGCGGCCGGTTTTCCCGGTCCATCGCTCGGGCCGCGACGATCAGGGCGTGGGTCGAATCCAGACCGCCGGACACCCCGATGACCACCTTGGGACAGTTCAGTGCGCGCAGCCGCTGCTCCAGGCCAGAAACCTGGATGTTGTAGGCCTCGTAGCAGTCCTGTTGCAGGCGCTGCGGATTCGACGGCACGAACGGGAATCGTTCAACAACCCGCCGCAGTCCGATGTCTCCGGCCGGCGGGTCCAGAATGAACTCCACCCGCCGGAACGCCTGCACCGCATCCCGATGGTGGCGGCGATTGTCGTCAAAGGTGCCCATGCGCAGCCGCTCCGAGCGCAGCAGTCCGAGGTCGACGTCGGCGACCGATCGGCGGGGGCCGTTGGGGAACCGTTCACTGTCCTCGAGCAGGGTGCCGTTTTCCCAGATCATGGTCTGGCCGTCCCAGGCGAGGTCGGTGGTCGACTCCCCCTCTCCCGCGGCGGCGTAGACGTAGGCGGCCAGGCAGCGCGCCGAGGCCGAGCGGGCCAACAGGGCGCGGTCTTCGGCACGCCCGACGGTGATCGGACTGCCGGACAGGTTGGCCAGCACCGTCGCGCCGGCCAGGGCGGCCTGAGCGCTGGGTGGCACCGGCACGAACATGTCCTCGCACACCTCAGCGTGCAGCACGAACCCGGGCAGGTCGGCCGCGGCGAACAACAGGTCCGGCCCGAACGGGATCTCCGCCCCGCCCAGCCGAATGAGTCCGCGTTCGTCGGCGCCGGCAGCCAGCTGGCGGCCTTCGTAAAACTCCCGATAGGTGGGCAGGTAGGACTTCGGCGCGACACCGAGGATGCGTCCGCGGTGGATGACGACCGCGGTGTTGTAGACGCGATGGGCATAACGCAGTGGCGCCCCCACCACCAGGACCGGCAGCAGCTCAGTCGACGCCGCGACCACCTCGAACAATGCCGCCTCGACGGCACCGAGCAGGCTGTCTTGCTGCACGATGTCGTCAATGGAGTATCCCGACAGGGTGAGTTCGGGAAAGACGGCCAGGGCGACGCCGTCGTTGTGGCATTCGCGCGCCAGCCGTAGCACCGACTCGGCGTTGGCGGCCGGGTCGGCGAGCGTCGTACGGTGCGTGCAGGCGGCAACCCGCGCGAACCCATGCCGGTAGGCGCTGTAGAAGTCCCCAGAATGCTCCATTGCCCCCATTGTCGCCTGGACTGTGTCAACGTGCAGCTTTCGGGTGCCCGCAACATGCGAGCGGTCCACCACCGCAAAGTGCCTACGCTGACCAGATGGGCGAAACCGAGCCAACGGTCTGCGACTTGCTGGCTCTGCTGGCGGACCGGCGGGTCGCGGTGCTGACCGGTGCCGGTATCTCCACCGATTCGGGGATTCCGGACTATCGCGGCCCGGACTCGCCGCCGAGCAACCCGATGACCATCGCCCAGTTCACCGGCGACCCGGTGTTTCGTCAGCGATACTGGGCGCGCAACCACATCGGCTGGCGCCACCTGGCCGACACCGCGCCCAATATCGGACACTGGGCCGTGGCGGCGCTGGAACAAGCCGGGGTGGTGACCGGGGTCATCACCCAGAACGTCGACCTGCTGCACACCCAAGCCGGGAGCCGGCGCGTGGTGGATCTGCACGGCAGCTACGCGACGGTGATCTGTCTGGCCTGCGGGCAATCGTTGAGCCGAGCGTCGCTGGCTGAGCAGCTGGAGCAGCTCAACCCCGGGTTCATCGACCGAGTGGGGAAGCTCGGCGGTATCGCCGTGGCGCCCGATGCGGACGCCGTCGTCACCGATACCGCGTCATTCCGGTTTGTCGACTGCCGGCATTGCGGCGGGATACTCAAGCCCGACATCGTCTACTTCGGCGAAAGCGTCCCCAAAGAACGTGTTGCCCAGGCTTATTCGATGGTCGACGACGCGGAGGCACTGCTGGTGGCGGGTTCGTCGCTGACGGTGTTCTCCGGCTACCGATTTGTTCGCCACGCCGCCGCGCGCGGTATCCCGGTCGCGATCGTCAACCGCGGCCCCACCCGCGGCGATGAGTTGGCCGGCGTCAAGATCGACGGCGGTTGTTCGCCGACGCTGGCGTTGCTGGCCTCGGAGCTGGCCGGCAAAATTTCGTCGCGGTAATCCGTCGGTAGCGGCAGCCAATCGCTCCGAAATCCGGCACGATGCTCGGGTGACAAAGCAGCGGCTCACCCCCGACCAGCGCAACTCATTCCTCGCTGCCGTGTTGGGCTGGGCGATGGATGCGTTCGACTACTTCATCGTGGTGTTCGTCTACGCCGACATCGCCAAGACTTTCGGCCACACCAAGACCGAAGTCGCGTTTCTGACCACCGCCACCCTGGTGATGCGCCCGCTCGGGGCACTGTTGTTCGGTCTGTGGGCCGACCGGGTCGGCAGGCGAATACCGCTGATGGTGAACGTGATCTTCTACTCGACGGTGGGGTTCCTGTGCGCGTTCGCGCCTACCTTCACTGTGTTGGTGATTCTGCGCCTGCTGTACGGGATCGGGATGGGCGGCGAATGGGGGCTGGGCGCCGCGCTGGCGATGGAGAAGATTCCACCGGAGCGCCGCGGATTCTTCTCCGGGCTGCTCCAGGAGGGCTATCTGTTCGGCTATCTGGCCGCCACCCTCGCCTCGCTACTGGTGAACGACGTCCTGGGGCTGTCCTGGCGCTGGCTGTTCGGGCTCTCGATCCTGCCGGCCATGGTCAGCCTGTTGATCCGCTACCGCGTTACCGAATCCGAAGTATGGCTGGCCACCCAGGACCGGATGCGACTGACCCACACCAAGATTCGCGACGTCTTCACCGACGCCAAGGTGATCCGCCGATTCTGCTACCTGGTGTTGCTGATGACGGCGTTCAATTGGATGAGCCACGGCACCCACGACATCTATCCGACATTTCTGACCTCGCCCGACGGGGCAGGTCTGTCCCATGTGACGGCCAAGTGGATCGCGGTGATCTACAACATCGGCGGGATCATCGGCGGGCTGATCTTCGGCTCGCTGTCACAGCGGTTGGGCCGGCGCTACGCGATCATCTGGGCCGCGGTGATGGGTTTGCCGATCGTGCCGCTGTTCGCGTTGTCGCACACCGCCGGCATGTTGTGCCTGGGCTCATTTCTGATCCAGATCTGCGTACAGGGCGCCTGGGGGGTGATCCCGGCGCACCTGACCGAGATGTCGCCGGACGCGATCCGCGGCTTCTATCCGGGCGTCACCTACCAGTTGGGCAATCTCTTCGCGGCATTCAATCTGCCGATCCAGGAGCACTTGGCGGCCGCCCACGGGTATCCGTTCGCGCTGATGGTCACGGTGGTGCCGACGTTGATCGCCGTCATCGTGCTGACCGCGATCGGCAAGGACGCCACCGGCCGGCGGTTCGGACACGATGAGGACGGATCAGGGTCAGAAGGTGCAAGTCATGGCCCGGATCCCGTGAATGAAGCTGCCCGCTAGGTACTCCGGGTCACCGGCCTCGATACGCGGCAGCCGGTGGAGCAACTCGCCGAAGAGGGCCCGCAGCTGGGCCCGCGCCACATGGGTTCCCAGACAGTAGTGCTGCCCGCCGCCGCCGAACCCCAGATGCGGATTGGGGTCACGGCTCAGATCCAGGCGATCGGGATGGTCGAACACCTGCGCATCCCAGTTGCCTGAGGCATAGAACATCGCCACCTTGTCGCCGGCCCGAATGGTCTGGCCGCCGAGTTCATAATCGGATGCGGCGGTGCGGCGGAAGGTCATCACCGGCGTCGCGTAGCGGATGAACTCCTCTACCGCGGTTCCGATGCGGCGGTCGAAATCCTCAAGGAGCCAGGCGCGTTGCGCGGGGAAGTCGGTGAGCGCTCGCAGGGCATGACTGGCGGTCTGGCGGGTGGTGTCGTTGCCCGCCACCGCGAGCAGCACGAAGTAGGCGGACACCTCGGCGTCGGTGAGCCGGTCGCCGTCGACCTCGGCGTTGACCAGACTGCTGAACAAGTCATCACCAGGGCTCTCGCGGCGCTGCGCGGCCAGCGCGGCGGCGACCTGATGCAGGTACATGATGTTCTCGCCCATCACCGCCAGCGGGTCGCGCCCGGCGAGGAACACCGGGTCGTTGGTCGATACCAGGGCGTCGGCGGCATGGGCTACCTGTGCGCGCTCGGAATCGGGCACGCCGACCATGTCGGCCAGCGTGCGCAGCGGCAGTTCCTTGGCGCAGTGCTCGACGAAGTCGGCCCCACTGCCGGCGGCCTTGAGTTCCTCGACGATGGCCGTGGCGCTGGCCTTGATCGAGTCCTCGATGCGCCGGATCTGCCGGGGAGTGAACGCCGCGGTGGCCAGTTTGCGCAGTGTGGTGTGCCGGGGTGGATCCATGGCCAGGAAGGACTGCGTGGTCTCCAGCAGCTCGGCGGGGAAGTTCTCGAACTGCACGCCCTTGCCGGACAGGAAGACGTCGTTGGTGCGGCTCACCTCGACGATGTCCGCGTGACGGGTCACTGCCCAATATCCCGGGTCGTCGGGATCGTTGAGCATGGCGTCTTCCACCGGCGGGTGCCAGCTCACCGGGCGCTCGGCGCGCAGCGCCGCGAACGAGCGCTCCCGCTCCGCGGCGGTGCCGGACCAGAACGCACGTGAGGACAAGTCGACCGCGTCGTAGCTGCGCAGCGCGGCGGATGGTGCCGTCACGAGACCTCCTCGGCGTATGGCCCCGGTCACACCGGGCTCGATCAGACAGTAGGTCTAGACATAGTGTCTAGTCAAGACGTCGGACTTGCCGTTACGCTGACCGCTGTGGCTTCTGTGACCCGCAAGCCCCCCACCAGTCGCCAGGAGCGGCGCGAGGAGATTGAGCGGCGCCTCCTCGACGCCACCGAGCGACTGATGAGCGCTGGCGCCAGCTTCACCGAACTCAGCGTGGACCGGCTCGCCACTGAGGCAGGCATTTCGCGCGCCAGCTTCTACATCTACTTCGAGGACAAGGGTCACCTGTTGCGCCGACTCGCCGGCCAGGTGTTCGGCGATCTCGCCTCGGGGGCCGAGCGTTGGTGGGGCGTGGCGCAGCGCCGCGATCCCGACGATGCCCGCGCAGCGATGGCCGCGATCATCGCCAACTATCGGCGGCATCAACCCCTGCTGATCGCGCTCAGCGAGATGGCCGGCTACGACCCGCTGGTGGGCGCCACCTACCGGGACTTGCTGACCGGAATCTCGGGCCGGGTGGCCCAGGTCATCGAAGACGGCCAAGCGGACGGCTCTATCCGCCGCGAGCTACCTGTCGCCGCCACCGCAAGTGCGCTCACTTGGATGGTGGAGCGGGTATGCCAGCAGAACTTGCCGGTTCGCGACGCGGACTACGATTCCGAACTCTCTACGGCGTTGACGGAAATCCTTTGGGGCGCGCTCTATCTCAAACCGACGGACAAGTAGTGCGCAACCACCGAACGTGCGTACTTGTACGCCTCCGACCGGCGTGTCGCTGGGCAGACGCACGCCCGCCGGAAAGACCCGCCGGAAAGAGGGAGCGGCTAGACCGCGACCAGGTCGTCGGCGTGCACCACCGGCCGACGGGCATCCGGGGCCAACTCGGTGGTGGAATGGCCGATCATGGCGTCTAGCTCCGCGGCGTCGTAGCCGACCACGCCGCGGGCCACCACCGATCCGTCCGGGCCACACAGTTCGACCACGTCGCCGCCGTAGAACCTGCCCGAAACCGCAGTGATCCCGGCCGGCAGCAGGGAGCGGCGGCGTGCCAGCACCGCCTCGACAGCCCCGACGTCCAGCGTCAGCGTCCCGGCCGCGTCGGCGGCGTGGCGCACCCAGAACTTGCGTGCCGACAACCGTTGCGCCCGGGGCGCGAAGACGGTGCCCACCGATGCATCCGAGAGGGCGGCAGCGGCCTCACCGGCTGCGGCCAGCAACACCGGGACTCCCGCGTCGGCGGCCAGCAGTGCCGACGACAGCTTCGACACCATGCCGCCGGTGCCCAGGTGACTGCCCTCGCTGGCAATCACGTCGGCGAGATCATCCGGTCCGGACACCTCGGGAACCAGGCGGGCCGGGCCCTTGCGGGGATCGGAGTCGTAGAGGCCGTCGATGTCGGAGAGCAGCACCAGCGCATCGGCGCCCACCAGATGCGCCACCAGCGCCGAGAGCCGGTCGTTGTCGCCGAACCGGATCTCGCTGGTGGCGACCGTGTCGTTCTCGTTGACGATCGCGACCGCGTGCAACGCGCGCAACCGGTCCAGGGTGCGGGCCGCATTGGTGTGGGACACCCGCATCGAGACATCCTGCGCGGTCAGCAGCACCTGTCCGACGGTGCGGCCGAACCGGCCGAAGGCGGCACTCCAGGCATTGACCAGCGCCACCTGGCCCACACTGGCAGCGGCCTGTTTGGTGGCCAGATCGGTTGGCCGCCTCGTCAATCCCAGCGGCTCCAGGCCGGCGGCGATGGCCCCGGACGAGACGATCACCACGTCGGAACCGGCCTTCATCCGGGCTTCGATCGCCTCGGCGAGCCCGGCCAGCCGGGCCGCGTCGAACATGCCGGTCTCGGTGGTCAGCGCGGTGGTGCCGATCTTGACCACGACGCTGCGCGCGCTGCGAATCGCTTCGCGCGCACCGCCGCTGCGGCTCACGAGTCCTCCGAATGCTCTCGGCGCTGTTTGCGCGCCACCTTGCGCTCGGCGGCTCCGACCCGGTCGGTCTGCTCCACCCGAACGTCGGTGCCCCGACCAGACAACGGCATGTCCACCCCGGCCGGCGTGGCCGGCTCCCAGTCGAAGGTCATCTCCCCGATGGTCACCGCGCAGCCGGGTTTGGCGCCCCGCTTCAGCAGTGCGTCCTCGACCCCGAGTCGGGCGAGCCGGTCGCCCAGGTAGCCGACCGCTTCGTCGTTGTCGAAGTTGGTCTGGTGCACCCAGCGTTCGGGTTGTGTACCGCGCACAAGGAAACCGCCCTCGCCGTCGGATTCCACGGTGAACCCGGTCTCGCCCGCGCGCACGGGGCGGATGACCGGCCGGCGCGCCACCGGCTCCGGCTGTGCCGCACGGTATGCCGACACCATCTCGGCCAGCGCGAACGTCAACGGCCGCAAGCCCTCCCGGCTGGCGGTGGACACGCTGAATACCGGCCAGCCGCGGGCGGCCACCTCCTCGGAGATGAACTCGGCCATCTCCCGGGCATCCGGTACATCGATCTTGTTGAGCACCACTGCCCGCGGGCGCTCGGCCAGATCGCCCAGCGTCGAATCCCCTTGCAAGGTCGGGGTGTACGCGGCCAATTCGGTTTCCAGCGCGTCGATGTCGGAGATCGGGTCGCGACCCGGCTCCATGGTGGCGCAATCCACCACGTGCACCAGCACCGCACAGCGCTCGATGTGCCGCAGGAAGTCCAGACCCAGTCCACGACCAGCCGAGGCACCCGGAATCAGGCCGGGGACGTCGGCGACGGTGTAGGTCTGCTCGCCGGCGGAGACCACGCCCAGGTTGGGCGCCAGTGTGGTGAATGGGTAGTCCGCTATCTTCGGCTTGGCCGCCGAGATCACCGACACCAGCGAGGATTTCCCGGCCGACGGGAATCCGACCAGGCCGACGTCGGCGACGGTCTTGAGTTCGAGGGTGAGGTCGCGGGTTTCGCCCTTCTCCCCCAGCAACGCGAAGCCGGGCGCCTTGCGGGCGCGCGACACCAGTGCCGCGTTGCCCAACCCGCCGCGTCCGCCGGCGGCTGCCTCGAAGCGGGCACCCGTGCCTACCAGATCGGCCAGCAGCCGCCCGTGCTCGTCGAGCACGACGGTGCCATCGGGCACCTTGATCTCCAGGTCCGCACCGAAAGCGCCGTCCTTGTTGTTGCCCTGGCCCTGCTTGCCGGACGCCGCGTCGATGTGCGGCCGAAAGTGAAAGTCCAGCAGGGTGTGCACCTGGGGATCGACGACCAGCACGACGCTGCCGCCGCGACCGCCGTTACCACCGTCGGGACCACCGAGCGGCTTGAACTTCTCCCGGTGAATCGAGGCGCAGCCGTTGCCCCCGTCGCCGGCCCGCACATGGATGACAACGCGGTCGACGAACCGGGACATGGCGTTACTACCTATCCGGCGCGCAATGGCGCCCAGTTACGCCGGCGACTAGTCGCGGGCGACAGGCACGATGTTGATGAGCTTGCGGCCGCGCTTCACACCGAACTCGACCGCACCAGGTGCGGTGGCGAACAGGGTGTCGTCACCGCCGCGCCCGACGTTGACGCCGGGATGGAAATGAGTGCCGCGCTGGCGGACCAGGATCTCGCCGGCCTTGACAACCTGGCCGCCGAACCGCTTGACGCCAAGCCGCTGGGCATTTGAGTCGCGCCCGTTACGTGAGCTGGAAGCGCCCTTTTTGTGTGCCATCTCGCTGCCTCCTGCTGCTACTTGATTCCGGTGACCTTGAGCACGGTCAGCTGCTGACGGTGACCCTGCCGCTTGTGGTAGCCGGTCTTGTTCTTGAACTTGTGGATGCGGATCTTGGGGCCCTTGGTGTGCTCCAGGATCTCGCCGGTGACCGCGACCTTCGCCAGCTTGGCGGCGTCGGTGGTGACGGTGGCACCGTCCACGACCAGCGCGACCGGCAGCGAGACCGACGATCCCGGCTCGGACTCGATCTTCTCAACACCTTGTACTGCTTGCCGCCGGTTTTGACGATTGCGTACGTCGCCATCGTTGGTTTCTACCTCTGCTTCTCGGGCGCGCACGCCATCGGGACTTGCGCAGGTGTCTGGGGTTCTGTCCGCCGAGCTGTGGTTATTCCCGCCTGGCGACAACTGGTCAAGGGTACGTGACCAGCGGCTAAGGGGTCAAACCGGCACGACCTTAGATCGGTGGCCCGGCAGGTCGGGCCGCCGCACGCCGACGTCGGGGACGCTCGACCACCGCCAACGGCACCTCGGGCTCGTCAAAGTCCTCGGAATCCTCAGCATCGTCGGCGTCTTCGTCCTCATCGGACTCATCGGACTCATCGATGACATCCAGGTCGTCGTCGAAGTCTTCGTCGTCATCGTCGTCGAGATCGACTTCGTCGGCGTCTTCGTCGGCGTCTTCTTCGTCGTCGACGTCTTCATCGTCGGCGTCGTCATCGACCACGTCGGACTCCAGGTCATCCTGGGCGACCTCCTCGGTGCCTTCGTCGACCTGCTCGGTGAGGTTCACCAACCGCTCATCGACGTCGGGTGCAGTCTCGCCCTCGTCGTCCTCGTCGTCCTCGTGCCGGTCGGTGGCGGCAGCCATCGCCTTGAACATCGGGTGATCACCCGGGGTATGAACCGGAACCTTGGCGACCGCCGGTTCGTCGACCTTCGGCTTCTTCGAGCGCTTGCTGCGGCGGCTGCTGGTGCTGCCGCCCGATTCCGTCTTGCGTCCCGGCGCCGCCGAGTCCACCGGGTCGGCGTGCAGCACGATGCCGCGCCCCGCGCAGTGCTGACACGAGCTCGAGAACGCCTCGATCAGGCCGGTCCCCAGGCGCTTGCGGGTCAGCTGCACCAGACCCAGCGACGTCACCTCCGAAACCTGATGGCGGGTTCGGTCGCGACCCAGTGCCTCGGTCAGCCGACGCAGCACCAGGTCCCGGTTGGACTCCAGCACCATGTCGATGAAGTCGATGACGATGATGCCGCCAATGTCACGAAGGCGCAGCTGCCGGACGATCTCCTCGGCGGCCTCCAGATTGTTCTTGGTCACCGTCTCCTCGAGGTTGCCCCCGGAGCCGGTGAACTTGCCGGTATTGACGTCGACCACCGTCATCGCCTCGGTGCGGTCGATGACCAGCGTGCCGCCCGAAGGGAGCCAGACTTTGCGGTCCAGCGCCTTGGCCAGCTGCTCGTCGATGCGGTGCACGGCGAACACGTCCGGACCGGCCTGGCCCTCGGGGCCGGTGGGGGCCTGGTAGCGGGTCAGCTTAGGCACCAGTTCGGGCGCCACCGAACCGACGTAGTCGTTGATCGTGGCCCAGGCGTCATCACCGGAGACCACCAACTCGGAGAAGTCCTCGTTGAACAGGTCCCGAATCACCTTGACCAGCACGTCGGGCTCTTCGTAGAGCGCCACGGCGGCTCCGGCCGCTTTCCCCTTGGTCTCGACCGCGGTGGCCTCGATCTGGGTCCAGCGCTCCTGGAGGCGTTCCACGTCGGCGCGGATGTCTTCTTCTTTGACACCCTCAGACGCGGTGCGGATGATCACGCCGGCGTCGGCGGGCACCACCTCGCGCAGGATCTCCTTGAGCCGCTGACGCTCGGTGTCGGGCAGCTTGCGGCTGATCCCGGTCGACGACGCGCCCGGCACATACACCAGGTAGCGGCCGGCCAGCGACACCTGCGTGGTGAGCCGGGCGCCCTTGTGTCCGATGGGGTCCTTGCTGACCTGCACCACGACGTAGTCACCGGGTTTGAGCGCCTGTTCGATCTTGCGGTTGGCGCCGCCGAGCCCGGCAGCTTCCCAGTTCACCTCGCCGGCGTAGAGCACGCCGTTGCGGCCCCGGCCGATGTCGACGAAGGCGGCCTCCATCGACGGCAGCACGTTCTGGACAATGCCCAGGTAGACGTTGCCCACCAGGGAGGTCGATGCGGCCGACGTCACGAAGTGCTCGACCATCACGCCGTCTTCCAGCACGGCGATCTGGGTGTAGCGGGCGCCCTGGTGCGGCGGCTCGGTCCGGACCCGGTCACGGACCACCATCCGGCGTTCGACGGCCTCGCGGCGGGCCAGGAATTCGGCCTCGCTCAGGATCGGCGGGCGGCGGCGCCCGGCGTCGCGGCCGTCGCGGCGACGCTGACGTTTGGCCTCCAGCCGTGTCGAGCCGGTGATGCCCTGGATCTCGTCGTCACCGGTGCCGCGGTCGCTCTTGGCTGACCGGCTGGTCTTGGCGCGCGGAGCGTCCGTCCTTGCGACGACGGCGACGGCGACGGCGACGGCCGCCCGCGTCCTCGGCCGAACCGCCCTCCTCGTCGGTGGCGTCCTCGGCGTCCTCGGGGTCCCCGGCCTCCTCCGATTCCGCGGCGGAGCCGTCATCCTCGGTCTCGTCGTCATCGGCGTCGTCGGCTGCCGCACCCTCGGACCCGCGGCCCCGGCCACGACCACGACGACCACGGCGGCGGCGCCGGTTAGCCGGCCGGTCCCCGTTCTCGTCATCGGTGTCGGCGTCGGCACCGCCGAGGTCGTCGTCACCATAGTCGTCCGAGTCATCGTCGGTATCCACGCCGACGTCACGGGGCACCGCGCGCTCAAAAGCGACCGGCTGCGGCGCGACGAACAACGGCATGTAATCAGCCCGCACGGCGACCGGCTCCGGTGCCGTCTCCAGCAGCAGCCGGGACTCTGGCTCGTCGGGGACTTCGGCGGTTGCCTCGGCCCCGCCGGCCTCCTGGAACAACCCGCCGACAGCGGGTTCGGCGACCGAGTCCAGCAGGTCTCGGACCCGCACCGCCTCGACACGATCCACGCTGGAGTGGGCGCTGCGCGTCCGGCCGTCGAGCTCGGTTAGTGCATCCAGGACCCGCCGGCTGGTGGTGCCGAGAACCCGCGCCAGCGAGTGCACCCGCAGTCGATCGGGCAACTCTTCCTGCTCGCTCGGCGTTGCCGGTACCTCTGAGTCAGGGCCTTTAAAAAGAGAGGGGTCTGCCACGTACGTCTCCTCAAGCCCCCGGGCGCGTCGTTGCGACGCGGCCACGCGAGGACTTCTCGTTATGGGCCCGGCTCACTTCCCCGGGCTTGTGGTGGTCTCGCTCCGAGGGGCTCGGGTTGAACCGACTCGGTGCCTGGCTGAATGAGGATCGGCGATCGGCGCCGCATCACATATCGCGACCGTCGCACTCGCCGAAGTCTTCATTCGGGTGTCGGACACCGGTCCGGTGACGTTCACCCGTTAGTCAGTATCCCACACAATCCACAGGGGCCGGACGAAAGGCACTAACTTCCGGCGTCAGGCCAGGGTCATCGGGGTCGTCGGCGCCGACGGTTTCAGGTCGGGGAACCACAGTGCGATCTCACGCTCGGCCGACTCCGGCGAGTCCGAGCCGTGCACCAGGTTGAACTGGGTCTCCAGACCGAAGTCGCCGCGGATAGTGCCCGGAGTGGCCTTGGCCACCGGGTCGGTGCCGCCGGCCAGCTGCCGGAACGCCTCGATCGCGCGCGGCCCCTCGACCACGGCGGCGACCACGGGACCTGAGGTGATGAAGTCCAGCAGCGAAGCGAAGAACGCCTTGCCGTCGTGCTCGGCGTAGTGCTGCCGGGCCACGGCCTGCTGCACCGGCCGCAGTTCCAGGGCCGCCAACGTCAGGCCCTTCTTCTCGATGCGGTTGATGATCTCGCCCACCAGCCGACGGTTCACACCGTCCGGCTTGATCAGTACCAAAGTCCGCTCAGTCATGCAGCGCCGCTCCTCATCCCTCGTTCCGCCCTGCGTCATCGCCAGCGGCACGGGCGATAGCGTACCGGCCCGTTAGCCGGTTCCGTCACGAGCGTCGCAACACCACGGCACGGAAATAGGCGATCAGCGCCCACGCCGCGGTGAACACCAGGCCCATGATGCCCACGCCGGGATAAATCAAGAACCCGGCCACCAGCACCGGCTGCAGCGCCAGATTGGCCCAGATCGCCCAGCTGCGGCCCTGGATGCCGGCGAACAGCAGCAACACCAATGCCAGGCCGAGCAGATACGCCAGCGAGAACGGGGTCAGACCGCCGCCGACGACGCTGACCACCGGCAGGGCCAACAGCACCGTGATGGCTTCGAGGATCAGCGTCGCGGCCATCACGCCGCGAAAACCGCGCCACGGGTCGGGAACATCTGGCGGTTGGGTCATGCCGGGTCCTTCCCGAACAGCGAGCGAGCCGCACCGGCGGTGACCACCGATCCGGTGATCACGATGCCAGCTCCCGAAGCTTCTCCCTCGGAGTCGTATTCGTCGACCAGCGCCGTAGCGGTGTCGATCGCGTCTTCCAGCGTTTCGGTGGTGACCACCCGGTCGTCACCGAACCACCGTGCCGCTGCCACGGTTAGCGTCTCGACATCCAGCGCACGCGGAGAACCATTGTTGGTCACCACAATTCGATCGAACGCCGGCTCCAGCGCCGCCAGAATTCCATCCACATCCTTGTCACCCATCACGCTGACCACACCGATCAGGTACCGGAAGTCGAAATCCTCGGCCAGGGCCTGGGCCAGCACGGCGGCACCGGCCGGGTTGTGCGCGGCGTCGATGAACACCGTGGGCGAACTGCGCATCCGCTCCAGCCGGCCGGGGCTGCGCACAGCGGCGAAGCCTGCCCGAACGGTCTCGATATCGAGCTGACGCTCGGCGCCGGCGCCGAAGAACGCCTCCACCGCCGCCAGCGCCAGCACTGCGTTGTGGGCCTGGTGCTCGCCGTGCAACGGCAGAAAGATGTCGGAGTACACCCCGCCCAGGCCCTGTAGTTCCAGCACCTGCCCGCCAACCGCGAGTTGGCGACTGCGCACCGCGAACTCCGAGGTCTCCCGCGCCACCGCGGCGTCGGCGCGCACCGACTGCGCCAGCAACACCTCCATCACCTCGGGTACCTGGCGGGCGATCACCGCCACGGTGTCGACCAGTTCGTCCGACGAGCGATGAATGATGCCGGCCTTCTCCGCAGCGATCCCGGCGATGTCGTCACCGAGATAGTCGACGTGGTCGATGCCGATCGGGGTGATCACGGCGACCGGAGCATCCACGACGTTGGTGGCGTCCCAGCGACCGCCCATGCCGACTTCCACAATGGCGACATCGACTGGGGCGTCGGCGAACGCCGCGAACGCCATCCCGGTGAGCACCTCGAACTTGCTCATCGCCGGTCCCCCGTCAGCCTGCGAGGACGCATCGACCATCTGCACGAAGGGCTCGATCTCGGCGTAGGTCTCCACATACCGCGCCGGGCTGATCGGCTGGCCGTCGATCGCAATGCGCTCGACCGCCGACTGCAGATGCGGGCTGGTGGTGCGCCCGGTACGGCGGCTGAACGCGGTCAGCAGCGCGTCGATCATCCGTACCACCGAGGTTTTGCCGTTGGTGCCGGCGACGTGGATGGACGGATAGCTGCGCTGCGGCGAGCCGAGCAGTTCCAGCAGCGCGTTGATGCGGGTCAGGCTCGGTTCGATCTTGGTCTCGCCCCAACGCTGATCTAGCAGGTGCTCAACCTGGAGCAGTGCCGCGATCTCGTCCGGGGTGGGCTCCGTGGTGCCGATCGGCTGATCGGTCACGTCAGGCCTGCCAGACGCGCGGTGATCCGCTCCACCTCGTCGCTGGCCAACTGCTGGCGACCGCGGATCTTGTCGACCACCGCATCGGGCGCCTTGGCCAGGAACGCCTCATTGCCCAGTTTCGCCGAGGTGGTCTCGAACTCCTTGCGCGCGGTGGCCAGGTCTTTCTCCAGCCGTCGGCGCTCGGCTTCGACGTCGACGGTGCCGGAGGTGTCCAGTTCGACAACGACGGTGCCGTGCCCCAAGCGCACCTCCACGGTGGCCGACGGCGCGAAGTCCTCCCCCGGCTCGGTCAGCCAAGCCTGGGAGGTAACCGCTGCCACCTGGGTGGCCAGGTCGGCATCGTCGATGCCGGTCAACCGGGCCGGAACCTTCTGCCGGTCACGCAGCCCCTGGTCGCTGCGGAATCGGCGCACTTCGGTCACCAGCTTCTGCATATCGGTGATCCGTTGCGCGGCAACCTTATCCAGTGCCATGCCCGACGATTCCGGCCAGTCCGCGATCACCAGCGACTCCGCGCCGGTGAGCTCCTGCCACAGCGTCTCGGTGACGAACGGGATCACCGGGTGCAACAGTCGCAACAGGTTGTCCAGCACCGCGGCCAGCACGGCGGTGGTGTGGGTCAGCCCCTGCCCCAGCTGGGTCTTGGCCAACTCCACGTACCAGTCGCAGAACTCGTCCCAGGCGAAGTGGTACAGCGCCTCACAGGCCCGACCGAACTCGTAGCCCTCGAACGCCGAATCCACTTCGGCACGAACCTCTTCCAGGCGCCCCAGGATCCAGCGGTCGGCGTCGGTCAGCTGCTCGGTCGCCGGCAGCGGCGCCGGCGCGGCGCCGTTCATCAGCGCGAACCGGGTCGCGTTGAACAGCTTGGTGACGAAGTTGCGGGACGCGCGAGCGTGGTCCTCGCCGATCGACAAGTCACTGCCGGGGCTGGCGCCGCGGGCCAGGGTGAACCGCAGGGCGTCGGCGCCGAACGTCTCCACCCAGTCCAGCGGGTCGATCCCGTTGCCGCGCGACTTACTCATCTTGCGGCCGTGCTCGTCGCGGATCAGACCGTGCAGGAACACGTTGCGGAACGGAACTTTGGCGTCGGGCAGCGCGGCATCGCCTCCGACGAAGGTGCCGAACATCATCATCCGGGCCACCCAGAAGAACAGGATGTCGTAGCCGGTCACCAAAACGCTTGTCGGATAGAACTTCTCCAGCTCCGGGGTGGCGTCCGGCCAGCCCATCGTGGAGAACGGCCACAACGCCGAGGAGAACCAGGTGTCCAGCACGTCGGGGTCCTGCTCCCAGCCCTCCGGCGGGGTCTCATCTGGGCCGACGCAGACCTTTTCACCGTTGGGCCCGTGCCAGATCGGGATGCGGTGGCCCCACCAGAGCTGGCGGGAGATGCACCAGTCGTGCATGTCGTCGACCCAGCCGAACCAGCGCGGCTCCAGGCTCTTCGGGTGAATGACGGTGTCGCCGTCTCGGACCGCGTCTCCGGCGGCCTTGGCCAGCGAGGAGACGTCGACCCACCACTGCATGGACAGCCGCGGTTCGATGACCTCGCCGCTGCGCTCGGAATGCCCGACGCTGTGCAGGTAGGGCCGCTTCTCGGCGACGATGCGGCCTTGCGCGGCCAGCGCTTCGCGCACCGCGACCCGTGCCTCGAAACGGTCCATACCGTCGAACTGTGTTCCGGTGCCGGTGATCCGGGCGCGTTTGTCCAGGATCGTCGGCATCTCCAGCTGGTGGCGCAGACCGATCTCGAAGTCATTGGGATCGTGGGCGGGGGTGACTTTGACCGCGCCGGTGCCGAACTCAGGATCGACGTGGGCGTCGGCCACCACAGCGATCTGACGGTCCAAGAAAGGGTGCGGCAGTGAGCTACCCACCAGGTCGCGGTACCGGTCGTCGTCGGGGTGCACCGCGATCGCGGTGTCGCCGAGCATGGTCTCCAGTCGGGTGGTGGCCACCACGATATGGGGCTCGGCGTCATCGAGTGAGCCGTAGCGGAACGACACCAGCTCGCCCTCAATGTCGTCGTACTTGACCTCGAGGTCGCTGATCGCGGTCTCCAGCACGGGCGACCAGTTGACCAGTCGTTCGGCCTGGTAGATCAACCCAGTGTCGTAGAGCCGCTTGAAGATGGTGCGGACCGCCCGCGACAGGCCCTCGTCCATGGTGAAGCGTTCACGGCTCCAGTCCACCCCGTCGCCGAGCCGGCGCATCTGGCTCCCGATGGTGCCGCCGGACTCCCGCTTCCAGTCCCACACCTTCTCGATGAACAGCTCACGGCCGAAGTCTTCCTTGGTTTTGCCGTCGACGGCGAGTTGGCGTTCCACCACGCTCTGGGTGGCGATGCCGGCGTGGTCCATGCCCGGCAGCCACAACACCTCGTAGCCCTGCATCCGCTTGCGACGGGTCAGCACGTCCATCAGGGTGTGGTCGAGCGCATGGCCCATGTGCAGGCTGCCGGTGACGTTCGGCGGGGGCAGCACGATCGAGTAGCCGGGCTTATCGCTGGTGGGATCCGCGGTGAAGTAGCCGGCATCCACCCAACGCTGGTAGATCGCGTCCTCGACCGCACCCGGCTCCCATGACTTGGGCAGGTGATCGGTGTTGGCGGCGTTGGGAATGTCAGTCACCGGTCAATTCTAGGAATACCTGCCGAGCAGTCGCGAAAGCCCCCGAATCCGCCGCGATTCGGGGGCTTTGACGACTGCTCACGCAGGTAGGGCTACTTCTTGCCGCCGAGCAGACCGCCGAGGATGTCGCCGATGGCGCCGCCGGTCTTGCCGCCGATCATGTTGCCCAGGATGCTGCCCATCGACTGGTTCTTGGCGGCGCCGCCACCGGACATGCCGCCCAGGATGCTGCCCAGGACGTCACCGAGGCCGCCACCGGAAGCCTGCTCGTGGGCCGGCTCGGCCTTCTGACCGGTCAGTTGCTTGCCGATGTAGGCGAGCACGATCGGCGCGATGATCGGCAACAGCTTCTGCAGCAGCTCGTTGTTGCCTGCGCCGGCACCCGACAGCGCCGAGGCGACCTGGCTGGTGTCGTTGCCGCCGAAGATGGTGGAAATCACCTGTTGGCCTTGAGACTGGCTGGCGCCCAGCGCGTTGTCCAGCAGTCCCTGGGCCGCGAAGGTGGCGGCGGTGTTGACGATGCTGTCCGCCTGGCCCGGGTCTTGGGCGTGCTCGCTCAACCCGCCGACCAGTACCGGCACCAGGGTACGAATGGTGCTGTCCACTTCACCCGAGTCGGCGCCGAGCTGGTTGGCGATGTCCTGGATGGGGATCTGAGCGAAGAGATCGTCGAGGCCGGCCATGAGATTCCACCTTCGTTGCTGGGTGCTGCTACGGGCAGCGGTCGAAAACGACACTAGCGGAAAGATCAGTGGCCGGCACCGAACAATGTGAGCCCGATCAGCGCAGTCGGGAGACCTCTAGCGTCACTCCCGCCGCAGGCAGTCTGGTCAGCAGCACATCGCCCATCGCGGCCGCCGGGGTGAGCACACCGTAGCGGTCCGGCAGAGCGTCGCGGTCCAGTGCCAGCGCCAGCGCGCACTCGCCCAGCAGCACCGAGGTGGCTTGGTAGCCGGGGTCACCCCGCTGCGCCATGTCCGCCCGGTAGCGAGCTCCGCTGCTGGTGGTCGTGTAGGTCTCAATGCGGTAGTAGCCGTTCTCGCGGCGGCTGCGGCTGGGGCCGGTACCCGGTTTGGGCAACACCCGTTCCAGCCAGCCGGCCGGCACCAGCCGCAACAAGTTGCCGCCGACCGCGAAGGTCGCCTTGCCCATCCCAGTGGCCAGTCCCGACAGCGCGGGCGCCGCGGCCGACGAGCCGACGCTCATGTGCTCGGAGTAGCGGAAACGACGCCCGTAGGCCCAGTCCAGCAGTCCGTTGCTGCGCCGCACGATCCGGGTGTTGACGGGCGCCATAGCGAAGCCTGCGGTCCATATTCCGTCCAGTTCCGGTGCGATATCGCGGCCCCGCCGCCAGGACAGGTCCGGCTCGGGGCCCAATCGGGGTTCGGCGGACCGATCTGAGCTCAGCGTGTAGGGATCAAACAGCTGGCGTCGGGCCTTCGGGTCGTCGGCTGCGGCGCTCAGGACCTCGATCATCGTCGCGAGGGTGCCACCGGACGCCCCACCGGAGGCTCCCCGCATCACGAAATCGGTGTCAAGCAGGTCGCCGGCGCCATCGTCGCGGGCCGCCCGATACAGGGCGTACACACTCATGTCCGACGGAAGGGAGTCGAAACCGCAGGCGTGCACGATTCGGGCCCGGTTTTCGGCGGCCTGCTTGTGGTAGTGATCGATGCTCTCCCGCACGAACAGGGTCTCGCCGGTGAGGTCGACGTAATCGGTGCCCGCCGCGGCGCAGGCCGCGACCAGGGGCATTCCATAACGGAGGTAGGGGCCGACGGTGGTGATCACCACCCGGGCGCGGGCCGCCATCGCCTCCAGGGTTGCGGGCTGGTCGGCGTCGGCCACCACGATCGGCCAGTCTTGGGCTCGCGATCCGAGACCGTCGCGGACCTCGCGCAACCGTTCCGCCGAGCGGCCGGCCAGCCCGATCCGGGCTTCGCCGCCGGCGCGGGCCAAGTACTGGGCGGTCAGCTTCCCTGCGAAACCGGTGGCTCCATAGAGGATGAGGTCGAGTTCACGGGGCGTGTCAGGCACGCGCCCGACGCTACTCGCCGGCCGGGGCCCATTACGGGCGGCGACGGCGGCGGGCTGCCCGCCCGCCGCCGTCGATAGCGCTAGAGAGATGTTCAGCCGCGACGGCCGCACACCGGCCAGGCACCGATGCCCTGACTCCGCAGAACGTTCTCGGCAACCCGGATCTGCTCGGAACGGCTGGCATTGTGCGGCATGCCGCTGCCGCCGTTGGCCCGCCAGGTGCCGGCGTTGAACTGCAGTCCGCCGTAGTAACCGTTGCCGGTGTTGATCGACCAGTTGCCGCCCGACTCGCAGGCCGCGATGGCGTCCCAGTTGACGCTGTCCGCCTTGGCGGTGGCGTCGGACAGGGCGATCGCGCCGGTGATCAGGGCGCCGGCGATCGCGGCCAGGGTCAGGGGCTTGCGGACGTTCTTCAACATCGTTCCTTTCGCAGTGCGCGCGTCGAAGTGCGCCCACGGCAGGTGGGGCGACATGCCTGGGATCCAGGCGGGAGTGGTCTTCGAGACGTGCCGTCTAGGTCAGGCACGACAGCGGGGGCAGATCGCCCGCCGGGATGGCACCCGGCACCGCGGAGGCGTTTGAGGGGCCGCCCGCGGCCCCGCTCACACGCGGTTCCGTCGATTCAATTTGTTTGCCCCGCATTAGGGCGAGAGGAAACTTACGAAACGTTCATACGACAAGTCCAACCGCATGACGCGACTATTTCGAACAGATAACGAAACCATCACGCCGGCGCCAGGAATGGTTGTAGCAGGTCAGCGCCCGCTTTGGGCGTCCTGCCGACACGGCAGCGTGCGCCGGCGAGCGTGAGTCAGATCACCAGGTTTTTGTGGGCTGGACCACTGGAAATGAGGAGATTTGAAGTCGGCCTGCCGTCCGCCGTGCCGCAAATCGCCCGCTACAGGGGCCTCAGCAGCATCAACTGCCTCAATCGTCGCAGGTCATCCGGCCGGCATTGTCCGAAGCGCCTCAAGCAGGCAATAGACCCAGGACCGCCGAACCGGCAGGTAATTGACCAGGCGGAAGCAACGTTGCAATCCGGCCCGCCGCAACATTCACGGCCGACCCAGGCCCCGAACCAATTACCTTGCGCTACAAGCATTTCCGGCCAACCCCAACGCGGCGACCACGTGACAAATACCATGTGGCGCCAATAATCTTTGTATCTCTTGCAGATAATACGACGATTTATTTCATTATCCGCACCCACTGAAATGTGCTTTTTTTACGGCCAAAACCTGGCTTTGCTGCTATGCGCCTCAGGCCAGGCCGGCGAGATCGTCCGGAGAGTTGAGATTGGCCAGCGGCGCCGCGTCGGCCAGCACGATCCGCCGGACTTCGATCCCATCGATCAACGCGCCCACCCGGCGCTCCCCGGCAGCGACCATCGCATCGACAGTGTCGGCCAGGGCGGTGCGATACACCCCGGGACGACAGCGCGGGGTGCGCCGGCCTGCGCCGCAGCGCGCAGCCCCAGCCCGATCGCCGGCAACGGACCCAGCCCGGGCACCGCGTCGCGCAGCACCTGCGCAGCGAGGTCGGGCAGCAGCTGGCCCTGCGCGGCCACCACAAAGACGGGATCGCAGCGCTGCGCCAGCACCGAGACCTGGTGTTCCACCAGGGTCAGGCCGGCGAACCTGCCCGGCACGGTGAGAGTGGCCTTATCGCGGCCCATCCGGCGCGATGCGCCGCCGGCCAGCACGACACCGGCCAACCGACCGGCCGTCATGGCGTCAGTCGACGGTCCAGGTGTCCCGACCACGCAGCAGCGCCTGAAGTGCGGCGGTGTCATTAGGAGTCGACTGCCGGGCCTCGGCGACCTGCGCGCGCGCCAAGTCGTCGTAGGTGGGCTTGCTGACGTTGCGGAAAATGCCCATCGGGAAGTGCGACAGGTCCTGCTCGGAGAGCCGCGACAGCGCGAACGCGTACGAGGAGTCGGCCTGGGTGGCGTCGTGCACCACGATCTGGTCGGCCGAGACGTCGGCGGTCTTGGCGACCTCGAGCCCGAAGCCGGACCTGATCACGCAGTACTCCCCCTCGGCGCCGAACACGACCCGCTCGCCCTGCTGGACGTTGATGATGCGGTTCTCCGCACTGTCCTTACGCAGCAGGTCGAAGGAGCCGTCGTTGAACACCGGGCAGTCCTGCAAGATCTCCACCAGCGCCGAGCCACGGTGCTCCATGGCACCGCGCAGCACCTCGGTGAGGCCCTTACGGTCGGAGTCCAGGGCGCGCCCGACGAAGGTCGCCTCGGCGCCGATCGCCAGCGAGATCGGGTTGAACGGATTGTCCAGCGAACCGAACGGCGTCGACTTGGTGACCTTGCCGGTCTCCGAGGTCGGCGAGTACTGCCCCTTGGTCAGGCCGTAGATCCGGTTGTTGAACAGCAGGATGGTGATGTTGACGTTGCGGCGCAGCGTGTGGATCAAGTGGTTGCCGCCGATCGACAGCGCGTCGCCGTCACCGGTGATCAGGAACACCTTGAGGTCTTCACGGGCGGTGGCCAGCCCGGTCGCGAACGTCGGGCCGCGGCCGTGGATCGAGTGCACGCCGTAGGTGTTCATGTAGTACGGGAACCGGCTCGAGCAGCCGATACCGCTGACGAACACCACGTTCTCGCGGCGCAGTCCCAGCTCGGGCAGGAAACTGCGGATCGTGTTGAGGATGACGTAGTCACCGCAGCCCGGGCACCACCGCACCTCCTGGTCGGAGGTGTAGTCCTTGGCCTTCTGCGGCTCGTCGGTGGTGGGCACCCCGCTCAGCGAGGTCAGCCCCAGGTCGGTACCGACGAGCGTGCCGACAGCTTCGGTGGTGGTCATGAATTCGCTCCTGCTGTACCCGCAATGGTGACCGCCGCGGCCCTGGCCAGCGACGCCTTCTCGTTCTCCCGATCCGCCAGCGTGCCTGCCAGCGCGTCGTCGATGATCGCTTCGACCTCGTCGGCCAGGAACGCCTTGCCGGTCACCTTGGTGACCGACTGGATGTCGACCAGGTAGCGGCCGCGCAGCAGCAACGCCAGTTGACCCAGGTTCATCTCCGGCAGCACCACCTTGGGGTAGCGCCGCAGCACTTCACCCAGGTTGGCCGGCAGCGGGTTGAGGTAGCGCAGGTGCGCCTGCGCGACCTTGATACCGCCGCGCCGGACCCGCCGGCATGCCTCGGCGATCGGACCGTAGGAGCTGCCCCAGCCCAGCAGCAGCAGCTCGGCGTCGCCGGACGGGTCGTCGACCACCAGGTCGGGAACCTCGATGCCGTCGATCTTGGCCTGGCGCAGCCGCACCATCAGGTCGTGGTTGGCCGGCTCGTAGGAGATCTCGCCGGAACCGTTCGCCTTCTCCAGACCACCGATCCGGTGCTCCAGGCCCGGCGTGCCGGGGATGGCGAACTGCCGGGCCAGGGTCTGCGGGTCGCGCGCGTAAGGTGCGAAGTCCTCGCCGGCCTTGGCCAGGTTGCGGTCGATGGGCGCCATCGCGGCGACGTCCGGAATACGCCACGGCTCAGAACCGTTGGCGATCGCGCCGTCGGAGAGCAGCACCACCGGGGTGCGGTAGGTCAGCGCGATCCGGACGGCCTCGATGGCCGCGTCGAAGCAGTCCGACGGCGTGCACGGCGCCAGCACCGCCACCGGCGACTCACCGTTACGTCCGTACAGCGCCTGCATCAGGTCGGCCTGCTCAGTCTTGGTGGGCAAGCCGGTGGACGGACCGCCGCGCTGGACGTTGATCAGCAGCAGCGGCAGCTCGGTCATCACGGCCAGGCCCAGCGCCTCGGCCTTGAGCGCCAAGCCGGGGCCAGACGTGCTGGTGACACCCAGCGCGCCGCCGTAGGAGGCACCGATCGCTGCACCGATGCCGGCGATCTCGTCTTCGGCCTGGAAGGTCAGCACGTTGAAATTCTTGTACTTCGACAGCTCGTGCAGGATGTCCGAGGCCGGAGTGATCGGGTAGGTCCCCAGCACCACCTGGGTGTCGGCCAACTGGCCAGCCACGATGACGCCGTAGGCCATCGCGGTGTTGCCCGAGATCTGGCGGTACTCACCCGCCGGCAGCTTGGCCGGCGCGATCTCATAGGTGGTGCCGAACGCCTCGGTGGTCTCGCCGTAGTTCCAGCCCGCCTTCAGTGCCAGGACGTTGGCCTCGGCCACGTCGGGCTTCTTGGCGAACTTCTCCCGGATGAAACGCTCACTGCTCTCCAGCTCCCGGCCGTACATCCAGGACAGCAGGCCGAGGGCGAACATGTTCTTGGCCCGGGCGCCGTCCTTCTTGGTCGCGCCGATCGCCTCGACCGCACCCAGCGTCAGGGAGGTCATCGCGACCGGAACCACGACATAGTCGGAGAGCTCTTCGGTCTCCAGCGGGTTGGTCTCGTAGCCGATCTTGGCCAGGTTGCGCTTGGTGAACTCGTCGGAGTTGACGATCACCATGCCGCCACGCGGCAGGTCGCCGATGTTGGCCTTGAGCGCAGCCGGGTTCATCGCCACCAACACGTCGGGGCGGTCACCGGCGGTCAGGATGTCAAAGTCGGCGATCTGGATCTGGAACGACGAAACACCGGGCAGGGTGCCCTGAGGTGCCCGGATCTCGGCCGGGTAGTTCGGCTGGGTGGCCAGGTCGTTGCCGAACAGGGCCGCCTCAGAGGTGAAGCGATCGCCGGTGAGCTGCATACCGTCGCCGGAGTCACCGGCGAAACGGATGACGACCTTCTCGAGTTTTTGGCGCCCGGGTGCCGACCCGACTCCATTACCACTCGGCCCCACGGCCCCGCCTTCCATCACTGTCCGACCGGGCCCGCGCAGCACGGCTGCCGCACCCACAAGTTTTTCTGTCACTGGCAGTACCGATTATTGCACCGCTCTTATAGACCATACGACGCCACACCGTGTCGAAATTCGGGTTACTCAGTGTTAAATGTCGATGTCACACCGGGGTTCGCAGTCAACTTGAGCTGGAAATGTGGTTTTCATCACGTTCACCCGCGCGCCAACTCTAAGAGAACACCGGTACTGGCGAGTAACTTTGCCGGGCGACGAGCGCCGCCCCGGATCAGGCGCTCTTGTCGCGACGCTCGCCGCGGGATGCCTTGCGCGGCACGATGGTCGGCAACACGTTGTCCTGCACCGTTTCCTTGGTCACGACGACCTTGGCGACGTCGTTGCGGCTCGGGATGTCGTACATGACGGGCAGCAGGACTTCTTCCATGATCGCCCGCAGACCGCGCGCACCGGTGCCGCGGTGGATCGCCTGATCCGCGATGGCCTCCAGCGCGTCCTGGCTGAACTCCAGCTCCACCCCGTCCATCTCGAACAGCCGGGAGTACTGCTTGACGAGCGCGTTCTTGGGCTCCGACAGGATCTTGACCAACGACTCCATGTCTAGGTTGGTCACCGAGGCCACCACTGGCAACCGGCCGATGAACTCGGGGATCAAACCGAACTTGATCAGGTCCTCGGGCATGACCTCGGCGAAGTGGTCGGTGGTGTCGATCTCGGCCTTGGACCGAACCTCGGCGCCGAAACCCAAGCCCCGCTTGCCAACCCGGTCGGAGACGATCTTCTCCAGTCCGGCGAAAGCACCAGCCACGATGAACAGCACATTGGTGGTGTCGATCTGGATGAATTCCTGGTGCGGGTGCTTGCGGCCGCCCTGCGGCGGAACCGAGGCCTGAGTGCCCTCCAGGATCTTCAGCAGCGCCTGCTGCACGCCCTCGCCGGAGACGTCGCGGGTGATTGAGGGGTTTTCGCTCTTGCGGGCGATCTTGTCGACCTCGTCGATGTAGACGATGCCGGTCTCGGCGCGCTTGACGTCGTAGTCAGCCGCTTGAATCAGTTTGAGCAGAATGTTCTCGACGTCCTCACCCACGTAGCCCGCTTCGGTCAGCGCGGTGGCGTCGGCAATCGCGAACGGCACGTTGAGCATCTTGGCCAGGGTCTGGGCCAGGTAGGTCTTGCCGCAACCGGTGGGCCCGAGCATCAAAATGTTGGACTTGGTCAGCTCAACCGGCTCACCGGAGCGGGAATCCCGACTCTTCTCGCCGGCCTGGATGCGCTTGTAGTGGTTGTAGACGGCCACCGCCAGGGTGCGCTTGGCCGTGTCCTGGCCGATGACGTAACCCTCCAGGAACTCCCGGATCTCCGCGGGCTTGGGCAGTTCATCGAGCTTCACGTCGTCGGCGTCGGCCAACTCCTCTTCGATGATCTCGTTGCACAGGTCGATGCACTCGTCGCAGATATAGACGCCCGGACCTGCGATGAGCTTCTTAACCTGCTTCTGACTCTTGCCGCAGAACGAACACTTCAGCAGGTCCCCGCCGTCTCCAATGCGCGCCATAGTGCGTTAGGACCTACTTCCTGTTCGCCGTCTGTCGTCGGGGTGCCGGTGTTCTGCTCCGACGCTACCCGTTCATTCCGGTGCGAGGCGACCGATAAGGCCGAATCGCGTCGTTGGTATTCATCGCCGGCTCCGTCTGCCTGCTCCACGAACATATAGCCCACGGCTGCGCAGCCGGCGTGTGACGCGCTGGCGTGGCGTGAGCGTTTCGGGGGCGTTACCCGGCTGTGAGGCGGGCGGAGCCTTTCCCGCTCTAGAGTGGCAAACGTGGGGTTCGCCGTGCCCGACGATACCGTGCTGGTCGCCGATGGGGGGCTGGCGACGGAACTGGAGGCCCGCGGGGCAGACCTGTCCGACCCGCTGTGGTCTGCCCGGTTTCTCATTGAGGCACCCCAAGCCATTGCGTCCGTGCACGCGGCCTTCTTCGCCGCCCGCGCACAGATCGCGACCACCGCCAGCTACCAGGCAAGCTTCGAGGGGTTCGCCGCCCGCGGGATCGACCGCCGGGCGGCCGCCGGGCTGTTGCGGCGCAGCGTGGGCCTGGCCCGCCAGGCCGCCGGCGTCGCGAGTGGGCGCTGGGTTGCGGCGTCGGTCGGTCCGTACGGCGCCGCCCGCGCCGACGGTTCGGAATACCGTGGCGGGTACGGGCTTTCGGTCGCGCAGCTGTCGGCGTGGCACCGGCCCCGGTTGGAGGTCCTGGCCGACGCCGGTGCCGATCTGCTCGCGTTGGAGACGGTGCCGGACCTCGATGAGGCGGCGGCACTGGTGGGTCTGGTCCAGGCGGTCAATGTGCCGGCCTGGCTCAGTTACACGATCGACGGCACCAAAACCCGCGCCGGGCAACCACTCGCGGAGGCCTTCGCGGTGGCCGCCGGGGTGCCCCAGATCGTCGCGGTGGGGGTGAACTGCTGCGCACCCGACGACGTCCTGGCGGCGATCGAGATCGCCCGCGAGGTCACCGGCAAGCCGGTGATCGTCTACCCCAACAGCGGTGAGCGCTGGGACGCCGGGGGTTGGGCCGGACCGGCGCGCTTCTCCCCCACGCTGGTGCCGCAATGGGTGGCCGCCGGCGCACGCATCGTGGGCGGTTGCTGCCGAGTCAGCCCGGCCGATATCGCCGGACTCGCCGAGATCGTGCTCACGCAGGAAAAGTGCGAGTAACCGCCTGCGTGAACGCGATCTCGCGGAAACCTACGCGGTGGTGGCCGACAGCTTCCGGTACTCCAGCACCGTGTCGATGATCCCGTACTCCTTGGCCTCGGCCGCGGTGAGAATCTTGTCGCGGTCGGTGTCCTTGCGGACCACCTCCGGGTCCTTGCCGGTGTGACGGGCCAGGGTGGACTCCATCAGGGTCCGCATCCGCTCGATCTCGGCGGCCTGGATCTCCAGGTCGGAGAACTGGCCCTGGATCACGCCGGACAGCGACGGCTGGTGGATCAGCACCCGGGCGTTGGGCAGCGCCATCCGCTTGCCCGGCGTACCGGCGGCCAGCAGCACCGCGGCAGCTGAGGCGGCCTGACCCAGGCACACGGTCTGGATGTCGGCCCGCACGTACTGCATGGTGTCGTAGATCGCCATCAGCGAGGTGAACGAACCACCCGGGGAGTTGATGTACATGGTGATGTCGCGGTCCGGGTCCAGCGACTCCAGCACCAGCAACTGGGCCATGATGTCGTTGGCCGAGGCGTCGTCGACCTGCACGCCGAGGAAGATGATGCGCTCCTCGAACAGCTTGTTGTACGGGTTCGACTCCTTGACGCCCCAGCTGGAGTGCTCCACGAACGACGGCAGGATGTAGCGCGCCTGCGGCGCGGTGGCGCGCAAGGTTTCGGGGTTCATGATGCATCTCCGTTGACGTGGGCGCGGGTGATGATGTGGTCGACGAAGCCGTATTCCAGGGCCTCAGGGGCGGTGAACCAGCGGTCACGGTCAGAGTCAGCCTCGATGCGCTCGATGCTCTGACCGGTGAACTCGGCGTTGAGCCGGAACATCTCCTTCTTGATGACCGCGAACTGCTCGGCCTGGATGGCGATGTCGGCGGCGCTGCCGGTCACCCCGCCCAACGGCTGGTGCATCAGGATCCGGGCGTGCGGCAGGGCGTAACGCTTGCCCTTGGTGCCCGCCGCCAGCAGGAACTCGCCCATTGAGGCGGCCATCCCCATCGCGTAGGTGGCGACGTCACACGGTGCCAGCACCATGGTGTCGTAGATCGCCATCCCCGCGCTGATCGATCCGCCCGGGGAGTTGATGTAGAGCGAGATGTCCTTGGTCGGGTCCTCGGCGGCCAACAGCAGGATCTGGGCGCACAGCCGGTTGGCGATGTCGTCGTCCACCTGCGACCCCAGGAAGATGATGCGTTCTCGCAGTAGCCGCTCGTACACCGAGTCGACGAGATTCAGACCGGGCTGGCTCACAGTGGGATACCTGCTTTCTCGAGATTCATATGCACCGACCCTAACCAACCGGCGCGGCTGAGGTAGGTCCGAACCGGCTTCGTTCGCTTACAGCGTCACTCGTCGGATGCGGCCTCGGCCTCGACGGCCTCGTCGGCTTCCTCGGCGGCTGCCAACGCCCCGGCGGCCTCGTCGGCCTCGTCGGTTGCCCGCGGTGTCGCGGGCCGCGGCCGCACGCACCGCCGCTGCCAGCGCCATGCCGCGGCGCACGTCGGCGAAGACCGCCGGCAACTGGTTGTTCTGCTGCAGGAACTGAACCAGCTGCTGCGGCGGGATGCCGTACTGACGTGCCATCAGCACCAGGTGCTGGGTGAGGTCGTTCTGCCCCACCTGGATCTCCAGCTCGTCGCCGAGCGCGTCGAGCAGCAGCTGAGTCTTCACCGACTTCTCGGCCTCACTGCGGGTCTCGGCGTCGAACTCGGCACGCGAGGAACCCTTCTCGGCCAGCGACTCGGCGAACTTGTTCTCGTCGTGGTCCAGACCGTGCAGGGCGTTGTGCAGCGCGTTATCGATGTGCGCCTGCACCACGGCCTCGGGCAGCGGCATCTCGACCTGCTCGACCAGGGTCTCCAGCGTCACCTCGCGGACCTTCTCGGCCTGCTGGATGCGCTTGGTCCGGCCCACCTGCTCGGTGAGCTTCTCCCGCAGCTCGCCGATGGTGTCGTACTCGCTGGCCAGCTGCGCGAATTCGTCGTCGGCCTCCGGCAGCTCACGTTCCTTGACCGACTGAACCGTGACCGTGACCTCAGCGTCCTTGCCGGCCTGCGGGCCGGCCGCGAGCTTGGTGGTGAAGGACTTGCTCTCACCGGCCGAGAGCCCCACGATGGCGTCGTCGAGGCCCTCAATGAGCTGACCCGATCCGACCTCGTGCGACAGCCCCTCGGTGGCAGCGCCTTCAACCGTCTCGCCGTCGATGGTGGCGTCCAGGTCGATCGAGACGAAGTCGCCTTTGGCGGCCGGGCGCTCGACACCGGTCAGGGTGCCGAACCGGGCGCGCAGCGAGTCGAGCTCGGCGTCGACCTCGTCGTCGTTGACCTCGATGGGGTCGACGGTGATCTTGAGCTGCTCCAGGTCGGGCAGGATGATGGCCGGTCGCACGTCGACCTCGGCGGTGAAGGTGATGTTCTCACCGTCGTCGAGCTTGGTGACCTCGATGTCGGGCTGACCCAGCGGCTTGAGGTCCGAGCTCGTGACCGCCTCGCTGTAGCGACTCGGCAGCGCCTCGTTGACCACCTGCTGCAGCACCGCGGCCCGGCCGAAGCGGGCCTCGATGAGCTTGGCCGGAGCCTTGCCCGGCCGGAAGCCCGGCACCCGCACCTGCTGCGCCAACTGCTTGTAGGTCCGCTCGAAGTCCGGCTGAAGCTCGGTGAACGGCACCTCAACGTTGATGCGAACCCGGGTCGGGGTCAGCTGCTCGACGGTGCTCTTCACGGGTGTACTCCTCGATATCGTTGACGTGGTCGGTCGTGCCAGGTGCGGCGCGCGCTGCTGGTCGGGGTGACAGGATTTGAACCTGCGGCCTTCCGCTCCCAAAGCGGATGCGCTACCAAGCTGCGCTACACCCCGCACTGACCAGGCGATCCTACGGCCCGGCAAATCGGTGATCACAATGACCTGCTGCCAACGCCCCACGAAGCCAGCGCGGCGGGGCAATTGGATTTCGGGTCCGCCACGCCGGTACAGTCTCGCTCTAGCTGTTCATGCGGGCGTAGCTCAATGGTAGAGCCCTAGTCTTCCAAACTAGCTACGCGGGTTCGATTCCCGTCGCCCGCTCCACGAGGACCCACGCGGAGTCCGCCGAACTGCGGTTCGACGGACTCCAGCGGGGTGATCCCCCGGGTCCGGGGCCTGCTGTACTCGCACGACACCCCGGACTTATCCTTCCAAGCAAGTACACGGGTCCGATCGGCCCGTCGCCCCCGCGGAAGGGGATTCTCCCTAGCAGGAAGGCACGCCATGGGCGGCACACGGCACGTCCAAATCCATGGGACGTGCTCCCCGCGCTTTGAGAAGGTGCGGTCCGAGTTCGAGCGCAACTTCACCGAGCGCGACGAACTCGGCGCGGCCGTGGCGGCCTATGTCGACGGCGAGCTGGTCGTCAATCTGTGGGCCGGCTCCGCCGACGTCGAGGGCGACCGGCCCTGGCAGGAAGACACGCTGAGCACCGTGCTGTCGGGCAGCAAGGGCCTGACCAGCACCTGCGTGCACCGGCTCGCCGATGCCGGGGAACTGGACCTGCGGGTACCGGTGGCGCACTACTGGCCGCAGTTCGGCCAGGCCGGCAAGGGCGACATCTCCCTGGCGATGGTGCTGGCGCACCGTTCCGGGGCGATCGGGCCACGTGAACCGATGCACTGGCGCGACGTCACCGACTGGGATCTGGTCTGCGAACGCCTTGCCGCCGCCGAACCGTGGTGGCGTCCCGGCACCGCCCAGGGCTACCACATGACCACCTACGGCTTCATCATCGGCGAGGTCGTCCGGCGGGTCACCGGATTGACGGTGAGCCAGTACCTGCGCACCGAGGTCGCCGGTCCGATCGGCGCCGAAGTGCACATCGGGGTGCCGGCCGAACAGCAGCCCTACCGCTGCGCCGACCCGGTGGGCAAGCCGACGATCCGGGAGATGCTGGCCTCGGCCGGAGCCCCGAAACGCCCGACTTCGTTGGCCGACCACTCCAAGGCGGGGCTGGCAGTCGCGATGGGATTCGCCCCCGACGACGAGATCGCCACCAACGACCTGACGCTGTGGCGCCAATTGGAGTTCCCCGGCACCAACGCCCAGGTTTCCGCCCTGGGCATGGCCACGTTCTACAACGCACTGGTGCAGGAGAAGCTGCTCAGCCGGGCCGCCATGGACCGCCTGCGGGTCCTGCAGGGCGGCACCGAAACCGACCTGGTGCTCGGCCCCCGCGTCGCCGAGCACGGCTGGGGCATGGGCTACATGCTCAATGCCCAGGGGGTCAACGGACCCAACCGGCGGATCTTCGGTCACGGCGGCCTCGGCGGATCGTTCGCGTTCGCCGATCTGGAGCACCGGATCGGCTACGGCTACGTGATGAACCGGTTCGACCACACCCAGGCCAATGCCGACCCGCGCAGCGTGGTGTTGTCCAACGAGATCTACCGGGCACTGGGGGTGCCCCTACGTCCCCGGCGCGAAACCGTCTACGACGACTGACCGCCCTGACAGGACGGACACCAGAACACATTGCGGCCTGCTAGTTCAGCGGTCCGCACGGTGGTCCCGCACAGCCGGCACGGGTCTCCGGCGCGGCGGTAGACGTAGGTACGCGGCTTGCCAGTCGCGTACGCCGGAGCGCCGTGGTCATCCTCGGGCCGGACGACGACGATGCTGCCGCGCCGCAGCCCTACCTTCATCAACGCCACCAAGTCCGACCAGATCGCAGCGAAGTCCGCTTCGCCGATCGCCGCACCGGGCCGGTAGGGGTCGATCCGGTGCCGGAACAGCACCTCGCTGCGGTAGACGTTGCCGACCCCGGCCAGCACCGACTGATCCATCAGCAGCGCAGCAATAGTTTTGCGGGACTTGGCAATTCGCTTGAAGGCTAGCGATGGGTCGGCGTCGCTGCGCAATGGGTCGGGTCCCAGCCGCGCGATCACGTCGGCGACCTGCGCCTGGTCGATGACCTCGCATGCGGCCGGGCCGCGCAGATCGGTGCCGTAGTCGGTGCCCACCATCCGCATCCGGACCTGGCCGACCGGTTCGGGCAGGCCACCATCGGCCAGGTCGAACTCGGTGAAGTGGCCGTAGATCCCCAGGTGCACGTGCACGATCGGCCCGCGCGCGTAGTGGTGGAACAGGTGCTTGCCCCAGGCCTCGGCGCGCAGCAGTGGCTGCCCGTCGACTACCGCGGCACCGGATTCGAAGCGGCCCTGCGGACTGGACACTGCGACCGGCGCCCCCGCGAAGCGGCGCTGATGGAGCCGGGCCAGCCGGTGCAGGATGTGCCCCTCCGGCATGTCAGGCCAGTCTGCGCTCGCGTCAGGCGGGCGCGCCGGGCACCGGAGGTGCCTCGTGGTTGCGCTCGTAGGCAGCCAGGATGTCGATGCGCCGCTGGTGACGTTCGGCCTCCGACCACGGGGTGCTCAAGAACGCGTCGACGATCGCGAGCGCTTCGGCGGTGGTGTGCATCCGGCCGCCGATGCCGATCAGCTGGGCGTTGTTGTGTTCGCGGGCCAGTTGCGCGGTTTCGGTGCTCCAGGCCAGCGCGCAGCGCGCCCCGGGCACCTTGTTGGCTGCGATCTGCTCGCCGTTGCCGGACCCGCCGATCACGATTCCCAGGCTGTCGGGATCGGCCACGGTGCGGGCCGCCGCGGCGATGCAGAACGCCGGGTAATCGTCCTCGGCGTCGTAGCTGAAGGCCCCGCAGTCGACCGGCTCATGACCGGCCTTCTTCAGGTGCTCGACGATCTGTTCTTTGAGTTCGTAGCCGGCGTGATCGCAGCCGAGGTAGACGCGCATGGCGTCATTGTCGCAGACCCGGTCTGCTCCCCCGCCAGCCGTCAGTCGAACTCCGGTGCCTCGGTGCGGGTGCGCTTGAGCTCCCAGAAGTGCGGGTAGGACGCGAACGTCACCGATGCGTCCCACAGCTTCCCGGCCTGCTCACCGCGGGGGATCCGGGACAGCACCGGACCGAAGAACCCCACCCCGTTGACGTGGATGGTCGGGGTGCCAACGTCCTTGCCGACGGCGTCCATCCCGGCGTGATGGCTCTTACGCAGCGCGTCGTCGTAGGTGTCGGTGGTGGCCGCGTCCGCCAGCTCTGCGGGCAGGCCCACCTCGGCCAGCGAACCCGCGATCACGTCGGGGAGGTCCTTGTTGTTCTGGTTGTGGATCCGGGTGCCCATCGCGGTGTACAGCGGGCGCAGGATCTCATTGCCGCGCAGCTTCTCGGCGGCGATCGCCACCCGCACCGGTCCCCACGCCTGCTTCATGCCTTCGCGGTACTGCTCGGGCAGGTCGTCGCGGCCTTCGTTGAGCACGGCCAGACTCATCACGTGGAAGGTGACGTCGATATCGCGGACCTTCTCGACCTCCAGGATCCACCGCGAGGTGATCCAGCACCACGGGCACAGCGGATCGAACCAGAACTCGGCGTGTGATTTCTCGGACATCGGCGGGTCCTTTCGTGGGGCGGCGGGCATCTCGCCCAACACAACTATGCCCGCCCGCCCGGTGTTCCCGAACCCACCCTTACANTCATCACGTGGAAGGTGACGTCGATATCGCGGACCTTCTCGACCTCCAGGATCCACCGCGAGGTGATCCAGCACCACGGGCACAGCGGATCGAACCAGAACTCGGCGTGTGATTTCTCGGACATCGGCGGGTCCTTTCGTGGGGCGGCGGGCATCTCGCCCAACACAACTATGCCCGCCCGCCCGGTGTTCCCGAACCCACCCTTACAAGCTCAGCCCCAGCAGCGCGACTGCAACCGCCGGGAAGGCACCCTGGACGACGGCGGCGCGGGCCTTGTCGGGCGACGACGTCACCAGAACCAGTGCCGCGGCCAGCATGGATCCCACTCCGGCGAACATCAGCGCAAGCCCAACGGTGTTGTGGTCCAACGAAACCGCGCAGATTCCAACCACCGTGACGATGGCAAGGAACAGATTGTAGAAACCCTGGTTGAAGGCCAGCGCCTTGGTGATCTCGGCCTCCTCTGCGGTGGTGCCGAAGACGGCCCGGGTGCGCGGTGAGGTCCAACTCAGCGACTCGAGCGCGAAGATGTAGACGTGCAACACCGCGGCCAGCGCGGCGAAGGTCAGACCGGCGAGGAGCATGGCCTCATTAAACTCGGTCCGGCGCCCGTCCGCACGATCCGGCGGCTACTGTAGGCGGGCGTGGCACTTCCTAACCTCACCCGCGACCAGGCCGCCGAACGGGCCGCGTCGGTCACCGTCGTCAACTACCGGATCGCCCTGGACCTGACCGATGGCAGCGGCAAACCGGGCGAGCGCACCTTCCGCTCCACCACCACCGTCACCTTCGACGCCCTGGCCGGCAGCGACACCGTCATCGACATCGCCGCCGAGACGATCCACCGCGCCACCCTCAATGGCCGCGCCCTCGATGTCTCGGCCTACGACGAGTCGGTCGGCGTCGCCCTGAGCGGCCTGGCCGAGCACAACACCGTCGAGATCGACGCGCAGTGCTACTACTCCAACACCGGTGAAGGGCTGCATCGCTTCGTCGACCCGGTCGACGACGAGGTGTACCTGTACTCGCAGTTCGAAACCGCCGACGCCAAGCGGATGTTCGCCTGCTTCGACCAGCCAGATCTCAAGGCCACCTTCGACATCACCGTCACCGCGCCGTCGCACTGGCAGGTGATCTCCAACGGCGCCACTACCGCCGTGCGCGACGGCGTGCACACGTTTGCGACCACGCCCAAGATGAGCACCTATCTGGTGGCGCTGATCGCCGGACCGTATGCCCGTTGGGACGACGTGTACCGCGACGAGCACGGCGAGATCCCGCTGGGCCTGTTCTGCCGGGCGTCGCTGGCCGAGCACATGGACTCCAAGCGGCTGTTCACCGAGACCAAGCAGGGATTCGGCTTCTACCACAGCAACTTTGGCGTGCCGTATGCGTTCGGCAAGTACGACCAGCTGTTCGTTCCGGAGTTCAACGCCGGTGCCATGGAGAACGCGGGCGCGGTAACGTTCCTGGAGGACTACGTCTTTCGCAGCAAGGTGACCCGGGCGTCCTATGAGCGTCGCGCCGAGACCGTGCTGCACGAGATGGCGCACATGTGGTTCGGCGACCTGGTCACCATGCGCTGGTGGGACGACCTGTGGCTCAACGAGTCGTTCGCGACGTTCGCCTCGGTGTTGTGCCAAAGCGAGGCAACCGAGTACACCAGCGCCTGGACCACGTTCGCGAACGCGGAGAAGTCGTGGGCCTACCGCCAGGATCAGCTGCCGTCGACGCACCCGATCGCCGCCGACATCCCCGACCTGGCCGCCGTGGAGGTCAACTTCGACGGGATCACCTACGCCAAGGGCGCATCGGTGCTCAAGCAGTTGGTGGCCTATGTCGGTTTGGAGCACTTCCTGGCCGGATTGCGCGACTATTTCGCCGCGCACGCCTTCGACAACGCCACTTTCGACGACCTGCTGGCGGCGCTGGAGAAGGCGTCCGGCCGGGACCTGTCCGACTGGGGCAGGCAGTGGCTGAAGACCACCGGGTTGAACACCCTGCGGGCCGACTTCGACGTCGACGGCGACGGCCGGTTCACCCGGTTCGCGGTGACGCAGGGCGGCGCTGCCCCGGGTGCCGGCGAGACTCGGGTGCACCGGTTGGCCATCGGCATCTACGACGATGACCCCGCTGGCTCCGGCGGGTTGGTGCGGGTGCACCGCGAGGAGCTGGACATCGACGGGCCCAGCACGGACGTGCCTGGGCTGGTCGGGGTTTCGCGTGGAAAGCTGATTCTGGTCAATGATGACGACCTGACCTACTGCGCGCTGCGGCTGGACCCGCAGTCCCTGGCTGCGGCGACGGAGCGCATCGCCGACATCGCCGAGCCGTTGCCGCGCACCCTGGTGTGGTCGGCGGCCTGGGAGATGACCCGCGAGGCCGAGCTGCGCGCCCGGGACTTCCTGGCGCTGGTGCAGCGCGGTATCGGCGCCGAGACCGAGGTCGGCGTCGCCTCGCGGCTGCTGCTGCAGGCGCAGACCGCGTTGGGGTTCTACGCCGATCCGGTCTGGGCCGCCGAGCAGGGGTGGCCGGCGTTCGCCGACCGGCTGCTGGAGTTGGCCCGCGAAGCCGATCCGGGCTCGGATCACCAGCTGGCCTATCTCAACGCGCTGTGCACCTCGGTGCTCGCCGAGCGGCACACCACGGTGCTGGCCGCGCTGCTGGACGCCGATCCGGGAACGCAGGGGCTGGCGGGTCTGGCCGTCGACACCGACCTGCGCTGGCGGATCGTGGTGGCGCTGGCCCGCAGCGGTGCGCTGGACGCTGCGGCGATCGACGCCGAGATCCAGCGTGACCCGACCGCGGCCGGCCAACGGCAGGGCGCCCAGGCTTCGGCGGCCCGCCCGCAGCTCGCCGTCAAGGAAGCGGCCTGGCAGCAGGTGATCGAGGACGACACGTTGGCCAACATCACCGGTCGCGCGATCATCGGCGGGATTGTGCAGCCCGGCCAGGGCGAGCTGTTGGCGCCGTTCACCGCGCGCTACTTCGAGGCGATTTCCGGTGTGTGGGAGCGGCGATCCAGCGAGGTGGCGCAGACCGTGGTGGTGGGCCTGTACCCCGGGTGGGATGTCAGCCAGGCGGGATTGGACGCCGCCGACGCCTTCCTGGCCGATCCTTCGCTGCCGCCGGCGCTGCGCAGGTTGGTCACCGAGGGCCGGGCCGGGGTGGAGCGGTCGCTGCGGGCACGCACCGTTGATACCGCTTGATCAGCGGTATCCCCCGTCACGCAAGCCGGCGTCCTTCTCGAAACTGTTGACACCGCCGAAGATTCGCGCCCTCGCCTCCTCGGCGAGGTAGCGGGCGGGCATCCGCACCGGCCCTAGGGCAGCCCACTGCTGGGCGTGGATCTCCTCGTGATGCAGCAGCGCGTCCAGGTTCGGCCCGGCCGGGGCGAGCCGTCCTGATTCGATGATGTCGCGCATTCGCCCAGCGGGGTCTAAGACCCGCCGGTCGGTGTTGACCAGGAACAGATCCCCCCACATGGTGCCGCCGCGGTGGCTGAACGACCCGTGAATTCGATTGCCGCCCACGACCATCAGCACCCCGTTCGGGGTGGCGGCCACGCAGCCGCCGGTGTTGCAGATGCTTCGAACCACCGCGTAACTCCAGCGATTCGCGCGCTGACGGTCGATGATCCGTCGCACTTCGGCGGCACCGTACGGCGTCTCGGGAAAGTCGCTGAGAGCGCCGTGCCGGCCGTAACCGGTGCCCGCATTCAGCAGGTAGGTCAGTAGCACCGCGCGCCGCACGGCGTCGCCGCCAGCTGTTCGAGGGATGACGAAAAAGCTCTTGCCATCCGGGTCGGTGATCTGCTCCAGCACGTCCAGAGCCCGGAAGCTGTCCCGCGTGATGCCCTGCCCGCGAACGATTTCGGTAACCGTCCGGGGCCCGACAGCGCGCCGGTCGATGTTCGCCAGCCAGGCCCGGTGCGCCGGGGAGGCCGCGGCGCGGGCATGCGCCAAAACGACCTCCGGTCCCGCGTGTGGACCGGGCAAGTTCACGCTCGCGACCATGGGATCGTCCAGCGGTACGGCCGACGGCTAGGCCGGGGTGACGCCGGCGCTGATCACCTGCACCGCGCTGACCAGACCGTCGATCAGGTTGCCGTCGCGGAACGCCGCAGCCGCCGCGGCCACACCCTGCGGTGCGGCAGCCGGGGCAATGCGACCGGCCACACCGGCGCCGTAGACCACCTCGATGGCCTTCTGGTCCGGCGAGACCGCAATAAGCACGGCGTCGTTCGGGGTGGGCACCTTCGCCAGAATCTCGCGGGCCCGCGCCGCGGTGTCAGCGCCCAGGTCGCCGATGTAGGTGGCGAATCGGGCCTGCGTGGCGCGCGACGCGTAGGTCAGTGCCTCATCGAGGGCCACCAGTTCCTTGACCGGGAACGGATAGTGCAAGGACGCCTCACCGGGCTCGGTAACCCCGGAAACTCGACCGCTGTTGGTGACCACAAAGCCGTAGGGCAGGTCGGCCGGATCGATCGTTACGACTTCACCAGTTGCCACTGGTTCCACCCCCCACGCTGAACTCGGAATGGCCGTGGCCGTGTCCGCCAATGGCCTCGTCGGTCGCCGACCACAGGATCGGCGGGTGTGTCCACCGCTCGGACATCTGATAGGTGGCCGCGCGCGGCCCCTTTCGCGACAGGGTCCGGGCGGCCAGCAGTGCGAACATTGCCACTGGAATGCCAATGAAGATGCCGAGGGTTTCCAACACGCTCACGCCGTAGACGGTATCCCACCGCTTATCGATCGGTGCGGGAACCCGGCCCGATGCGGCGACCCGGTCAGGCGGCGCCTTCACCGAGGTAGCGCATCCACACCGGATCGAGATCGTGGATCACCGCCAGCAGCCGCCAATGCTGGCCCTTGGGTGAGGTGGGCACCAACCGCAGCGTCCAGCCGATCTCGGCCAGCAACCGGTCCGCCTTGCGGTGATTGCAGGTCGAGCAGGCGGCCACACAGTTCTCCCAGGAGTGATCCCCGCCGCGGCTGCGCGGCACCACGTGATCGACGGTGTCGGCCTTGCCGCCGCAGTAGGCGCAGCTGTGCTGGTCGCGGTGCATCAGCGCAGCCCGGGTCAACGGGATCCGGGCCCGGTACGGCACCCGAACGTAGTTCCGCAGCCGGATCACCGACGGCACCGGCACCGACCGGGTCGCCGAGTGGATGACCGGACCGGCCGGATCGTCGTGCACCATGTCGGCCTTACCGCAGATCAGCATGACTACGGCACGGCGCAGCGGAAGCGCCGTCAACGGCTCGAAGGTGGAGTTCAGCAGCAATACCCGCCGGCGGGTCCAGATCGATGCGGCGTCATGACCGGCTTCGGAACCGGACGCGGCGACCGAGTGCAGGCATGGGGCGGCGGCAAGCCCGCTCAGGCTCGCCGGTGGGGCACCGTGGGTGCGGTGGCCCCGACGTTTCATATCCGGTCTTGCAGCCGGTTTAGATGTCGCACCATTGACCTCCGCCGAACAGTTCACCATGATTCGGCGCTGGTCGCACGCCTATTTGCTGTGTGTTCACCGGCGGGGGCCCGCGATGCCCCACAATGGTGGGCGATGCAGCCGATAGAAGAACCCTCGTTTTACGACGCCGTCGGCGGTGCGAAAACGTTCCACGCCATCGTCTCGCGGTTTTATCAACTGGTCGCCCAGGACCCGATCCTGCGCCCGATGTACCCCGCCGACGACATGGACGGCGCCGAGGAACGCCTTCGGATGTTCCTCGAGCAGTACTGGGGCGGACCGCGCACCTACACCGAGCTTCGCGGCCACCCGCGACTGCGGATGCGCCATATCCCCTACCGAATCGGCCCGCTGCAGCGCGATGCCTGGCTGCGCAACATGGTGACCGCGGTCAACGAGATCGACAGCGACACCCTCGACGATGCGCACCGCGGCGAACTGCTGCAGTACCTGCATTCGGCGGCCGACTTCCTGGTCAACGCGCCGATCTGATGGGAGCCGAGCAGACCACCTGGTGGGCCGACAGTGTGTTCTACCAGGTGTATCCCCGCTCGTTCGCCGACAGCAACTCCGACGGGGTCGGCGACCTGGACGGGGTGACCGCACACCTGGACTACCTGCGGTGGCTGGGGGTCGAGGCGCTGTGGCTCAACCCGGTGATGGTGTCGCCGATGGCCGACCACGGCTACGACGTGGCGAATCCGCGGGACATCGATCCGCTCTTCGGCGACCTCGCGGCACTGGATCGGCTGGTGGCCGCGGCGCACCAGCGCGGACTCAAGCTGACCATGGATCTGGTGCCCAATCACACCAGTTCGGCGCACCCCTGGTTCGTCGAGGCACTGGCTGCCAAGCCGGGCAGTCCCGCGCGAGACCGCTACTTCTTCCGTGACGGGCGTGGACCAAACGGCCAGCTGCCGCCCAACAACTGGGTGTCGGTCTTCGGCGGCCCGGCCTGGACGCGGGTCACCGAACCCGACGGCCCGGGCCAGTGGTACCTGCATCTGTTCGATGTGTCACAGCCGGATCTGAACTGGGACAACCCGGAGGTCTTCGCCGACTTCGAGCGCACCCTGCGGTTCTGGCTCGATCGCGGCGTGGACGGCTTCCGGATCGATGTGTCCCACGGCATGGCCAAGCCGGCCGGCCTGCCGGACATGCCGGTCACCGATGTGAAGCTGCTCGCCCACCAGGACGACGACCCACGCTTCAACCGGCCCGGCGTCCACCCGATCCACCGGGCGATTCGCCGGGTTATCGACGACTACCCGGGCGCGGTGAGCATCGGCGAGGTCTGGGTGCACGACAACGCCCAGTTCGCCGAGTACCTACGGCCCGACGAACTACACCTGGCCTTCAACTTCCGGCTGCTGCAAGCCGACTTCGATGCCACCCAGATCCGCGGTGCGATCGACAATTCGCTGGCCGCGGTGGCGTCGGTGGGTGCCAGCGCTACCTGGGCGTTGGAGAACCATGACGTCGAGCGGGCGGTCACCCGCTACGGCGGCGGGGCGATCGGGCTGGACCGGGCGCGGGCCGTGGCCCTGGTGCTGTTGGCGCTGCCCGGGGCGGTGTTCGTCTACAACGGCCAGGAGTTGGGCCTGCCCAACGTCGAGCTCCCCGATTCGGCCCTGCAGGACCCGGTATGGGAGCGCTCCGGGCATACCGAACGCGGCCGGGACGGCTGCCGGGTGCCACTGCCCTGGTCCGGCGACGCGCCGGCGTTCGGCTTCTCCGACAACCCCGACACCTGGCTGCCGATGCCGCCGGACTGGGCGCACCTGACTGTCGATCGACAACGCAGCGAGATCGGCTCAACCCTCTTGCTGTACCGGCACGCCCTGGAAATACGCAGGCGCCGAGACGAACTCACGGGACGGCAGCTCGATTGGCTGGACGCACCGCCGGGACTGCTGGCCTTCCGGCGCGGCGGTCTGGTGTGTGTGCTCAACACAGGTGACAGCCCGGCGGATCTGCCGGAGGGCCGGCTGATCTTATCCAGCGCCCCGGTGGCCGACGGGCTCTTGGCGCCCGACACCGCCGCGTGGTTGGTCTGAGCGGCAGGTCAAGTCACCGCCGACGGGTTGCGGCGCCGGCGAATTCGGCGACCAGATCTGCCAGTCGGTCCGTTTGATCGATCATCGAATAGGTGCGTGCACCTTCGATGAGTTCGAATCGAGAGTTGGGCAGCACCTCGGCCAAACGCCTGCCGTCCTCGATCGGAAAGAACAGATCGTCGGCGGACCAGGCGACCAGGGCCGGCTTGGTGAACGAGTGAAGTCGCGCCCCGGCATCTAATGAGGTCTGCTGGTTCAGCGACTTGGTGAGCTGACGGAGGTCCTCGGCGACGCCTGCATCCCGCAGCGCGGGCCTGACCCACTCACGCACCAGGTCGTCGATATCGCGGTGCGCCAGCTTCCCGTAGGCGTAATGACGAAACGCGCGCATCCGCATCGGTTGCAGCGCAACACGGAAGGTGATCGCGGTCTTCGCAGCCACAATGAACGGATTGATGATGGGCGGCGGGAAGTGCTCGAAAGCGTCGCAGCTGGCCAGGACCAACGCTCCGAGTCGGTCCGGGTGGTTGACCGCAACCAACTGGCTGACCAGGCCCCCGGTGTCACTGCCAACCAACACCACGTCGTCGAGGCCGAGCGCCGCCATGAACGCGTCGACCATGGCGGCGATGCCCGGCAAGGTTCTGTCGGCGCCGGCCCGCAGCGCCTCCGGATGCGCGCCCAGCGGCCAGTTCGGGGCGATGCAGCGGAGATTTCGCTCCGCCAGGCGGGCGCTCAGCGGCCCCCACATGGAGGCGCCCATGGCGTAGCCATGGACGAACAGCACCGGGCGACCGTCCTGCGGGCCCGCGGTGTCGTAGTGAATGGTTCCGGCGTCAATGTCAACGGTGGGCATGGGAAGCTCCTAACATAGTTACGTGCAACCTGCCGATAACTTACCGACAGCCTGTACGGAAATCAAGCGTCGGACGCAAGCGGAGCGTTCTGCGGCCACCCGTGCTGCGCTGATAACCGCGGCCCGCACGTTGTGGGGTGCGCGTGGCTTCGCGGCCGTGGGCACCCCCGAGATCGCCGAGGCCGCCGGCGTGACCCGGGGCGCCATGTACCACCAATTCCCGGACAAGGCAGCACTTTTCCAGGCCGTCGTGGAATCCGTGGAAGCCGATGTGATGGCGCGGCTCGGCGACGCGGTCGCCGCCTCGGCGGCAACCACCCCGGCCGCCGCACTGCGGGCAGCCGCCGAGAACTGGCTGGAGGTGGCCAACGATCCCGAGGTGCGCCAACTCGTGCTGCTCGATGCCCCCACCGTGCTGGGTTGGGACGGCTTTCGCGACGTGGCCCAGCGCTACAGCTTGGGCATGACCGAGCAGCTGCTCAGCGAAGCGATGAGGGCTGGACAGCTCCCCCAGCAGCCGGTCCGCGCGCTCGCCCACGTTCTCATCGGCGCGCTCGACGAAGCCGCGATGCTGATCGCGACGGCCGATGACCCCGAGCAGACCCGCGCCGACGTGAGCATCGTCATTGAGCGACTGCTCGACGCCATGCTCACCGAGGGCTGACCGGGTAGCGTCCGCGCGCTCAGCGGAGGAATTTCTCCAAGTAAGCGCGATGGTCCGGCGAGAGCCGCACCAGTTTCTGCTCGTCGATGCTGAAGGTGGCCAACTGCGTCTCGGCGATCACGGCGGGCCGTGAATCCGGGGCCGCGTGCACCGAGCGCACCTCGTAGCCGATGGTGAAGTCCACCGTGCGCAGCCGCGAAATCCACATTGTCACCTGCAGCGGTGAGTCCGTCAGCCGCAGTTGCCCCTTGTAGGTGACTTTGACCTCGGCGATCAGCAGACCGACGCTGGTGATGTCGACCGCGAAGGCCGGCGACAGGAAGGGCACCCGCGCTTCTTCGAGCATCGTCACCATGGTCGCGTGGTTCACGTGCTGGTACATGTCGATGTCCGACCAGCGCACCGGAACAGCTGCCACAAAGCCCACCGGCGCCCCGGTGGATTCTGCCGGACTCACGAGGCCGCACCGCGGGTCATGCTGCGGATCTGGCGCGCCGCCACCGACAGCGTGGCCAGATCGCGCTGGTCGGATTCGTAGATCTGGGTCAGCGTGCGCTGTGCCCGGGCAACGCGGGAGGCATTGGTCGATTCCCATTCGGTGATTTTCTGCATCCCGTCCTCGTCCGGTTCCCCGACCGCCAGCACATCCAGGCACAGCGACCGCACCGAATTGTAGATGTCGTCACGGATCGCCAACCGCGCCAAGGCATGCCAGCGGTCATCGCGCGGCAGCTGGGCGACCGCGGTCAGCAGCCCGTCGGTGCCGAGCCGATCCATCAGCGCAAAGTAGGTGTCCGCGACCTCGCCGGCGTCGCGTTCGGTGATGTCGGCGACGTCGATGATGTCGAGCAGGCTGTAGCGATACAGGCCTAGGGCGACGTCGGCAGCCAGGCCACCAGGCACACCCTGAGCCTCGAACTCGCCGATGTGCTTGGCGACGATGTCGGCGTCGTCGCCGCGCAGCCATTCCGACATCCGCGGTAACAGCGCAGCAACCTGCGCGGCGAACCGGTTGATCTCGGCGCCCACCGCCAGCGGCTGCGGGCGATAGTTGAGCAGCCAACGGCCGGCCCGGTCGATGAGCCGTCGCAGGTCCAGTGTCATCCGGTCGGTCACCGCTACCGGCAGACCGTCCCGCTCGCCGGCTTCGCGGATCCGGCGCCACAGGTCGCCCACCCCGAAGATGGCGTCGGTGGCAACGTAGGCCCGCACCGCGTCGATCAGTTCGACGCCCGCGTCCTCGGTGATCCGGAAGGCGTAGGTGATGCCCGCGGTGTCCACCACATCGTTGATCAGCATCGTGGTGACGATTTCGCGGCGCAGTTGATGCTGACGGATCTCGGCGCCGAAGCGCTGCTGCAGCGCCCGCGGGAAATACTGCGGCAGCCGGGCGGCGAACACGTCCTGTTCCGGGAGGTCGGTGGCCAGCACCGCCGCTTTCAGCGTCAGCTTGACGTGCGCCATCAGGGTGGCCAACTCCGGTGAGGCCAGGCCCAGCCCGGCCTCGGCGCGTCGGGCGATCTCCTTCTCCGACGGCAGCGCCTCCAGTTCACGGTTGAGGCCGCGGTCGGCCACCAGGTGGCGGATCTGATCGGCGTGTACCGGCAGCAGGCTCGCGGCGTTGGCCCGGCTGGTGCCCATCAGGTCGTTCTGGGCGGTGTTGTCGGCGAGTACTAGCGCGCTGACCTCGTCGGTCATCGATGCCAGCAGCTCGGGCCGGTCGGCGGCGTCCAGTTTGCCGACGGTGACCAGGGCGTCGATCAGGATCTTGATGTTGACCTCGTGGTCGGAGCAGTCGACGCCGGCGGAGTTGTCCAGGGCGTCGGTATTGATGCGCCCGCCGGCCAGGTCGAACTCGACGCGACCCAGTGGCGTGACGCCCAGGTTCCCGCCTTCGCCGATCACCTTGGCGCGCACCTGGTTTCCATTGACCCGGACCTGGTCGTTGGCACGGTCTCCCACGTCGGCGTCGGATTCGGCCTCGGCTTTGATGTAGGTGCCGATGCCGCCGTTGAACAGCAGGTCGACCGGCGCCCGCAGGATCGCCCGGATCAACACCGGCGGGGTGAGTTCGGTGATGTCCTCGTCGAGCCCCAGCACTGCGGCGACCTGCGGGCTGACCGGCACGGATTTCAGGTCCCGCGCGTAGACGCCACCACCGGCGCTGATCAGTGACTTGTCGTAGTCGTCCCAACTGGAGCGAGGCAGGTCGAACATCCGCTGACGCTCGGCGAAGGACCGGGCGGGATCGGGGTCGGGGTCGAGGAAGATGTGGCGATGGTCGAAGGCGGCCATCAGTCGGATGTGTTCGCTGCGCAGCATGCCGTTGCCGAACACGTCGCCGCTCATGTCGCCGACGCCGACGACGGTGAAATCCTGGGTCTGGGTATCGATTCCCATCTCCCGGAAGTGCCGTTTGACCGCCTCCCAGGCACCCTTGGCGGTGATGCCCATCTCCTTGTGGTCGTAGCCGACCGACCCGCCGGACGCGAACGCGTCGCCCAGCCAGTAGCCGTAGGACTTCGCCACGCCGTTGGCGATGTCGGAGAAGCTGGCAGTGCCCTTGTCGGCGGCCACCACCAGGTACGCGTCGTCGCCGTCCCGGCGGACGACCTGCGGTGGCGCGCTGACTGCACCGGTGGCGTGGTCGACATTGTCGGTGACGTCCAGCAGGCCGGAGATGAACAGCGTGTAGCAGGCGATCCCTTCGTCGCGGGCCGCCTCGCGGTCCTCCGCAGGGTTACCGCTGGGCGTCGGTGGGTGTTTGACCACGAAGCCGCCTTTGGCTCCGGTCGGGACAATGACGGCGTTCTTGACCTCTTGGGCTTTGACCAGCCCGAGGATCTCGGTGCGATAGTCCTCGCGGCGGTCCGACCAGCGCAGCCCGCCGCGCGATACGAAGCCGAACCGCAGGTGCACACCCTCGACCCGGGGCGAGTAGACGAAGATCTCGAACTTCGGCCGAGGCAGCGGCAGCTCGTCGATCAGGCCGGCATCCAGTTTGAACGCCAGCACGTTACGTGCGCGAGCCGAATCGGCGCGGGTGACATAGTAATTCGTGCGAAGGGTGGCTTGAATCAGGGAGGCGAATGCGCGCAGGACTCGGTCGGTGTCCAGACTCACCACCGCGTCGATGCCCGCCGCGACCTCAGCGGCTGCCGCCTGCGCGTCGCGGTTGCGCTGCGCGCGCGACGGGTCGAACAGCGCCTCGAACAGTGCCACCAGGGCCCGCGCGATGCCCGGATGCTCGTTGAGCACCGAGGCGATGTGGCTCTCGCTGTAGGGGAAACGGGCCTGCCGCAGGTATTTGGCGTAACCACGCAGCACTACCACCTGGTGCCAGTTCAGCCCGGCCCGCAGCACCAATTCGTTGAACCGGTCGGCCTCGACCCGGCCCTCCCAGATCGCGGTGACCCCATCGGCGAACCGCTGTTCGGCGTCGTCACGCTCGGCGCCGGTCTCCGGAATGTCGATGGTGGGGTGCGCTGACACCTTGAACTTGTAGATCCACACCTGTAGGCCGTCAGCGCGGGTGACGGTGAATGGCCGCTCTTCGAGCACCGCGACCCCCATGCACTGCAGCATCGGCAGCAGGTGGCTCAGCGATGCACCGTGCCCGCCGAGAAACCAGGCCAACTGACTTCCGTCGGCCTCGCCGTAGTGGGAGAACACGAGTTTGACCGAGTCGTCGGTCAGCCGCTCGATGATCGCGATGTCACCGACGGCCTCGGTCGGCGTGACGGCCTGTTTGTAGATTTCGTCGAAGGCGACGGCATAGTGTTGCGCCACGTCGTCGTCGATGGAGTCCTGCGCCGCCACCTCGATCAGCCGGTCCCCCCAGGTGCGGGTCGCCTCGGTCAGCAGCGCCTGAATCCGGACCCGGTTGGCCTCGCCGGTGTCGACCGGACCAGCGTCGGGGTCGTCGGACATCCGGACCATGAAGTGCAGCAGTGCCCAGGGCGCTTCGCTGACACGGGCGCTGTATTCCAGCCCTACCCCACCGAACTCGTGGATCAGGATGTCCTCCATGTGCAACCGCACCGGGGTGGTGTAGCGGTCACGTGGCAGGTACACCAGGCATGACACGAATCGACCGGTCCGGTCGCCGCGCAGGAACAGCAGAGTTCCGCGCCGCGAACCCAGGTCGGAGACCGCCATCGCCATGTTCAGCAGCTGCTCCGCGCCGATCGCGAAAAGCTCTGAGCGCGGCACGGTTTGGATGATGTCGAGCAGCAGCTGCCCGGGATGGCCGGGCTCCTTTTCCGCCAAAGCCAGGGCATGGCGGACGGTGTGCGAGATGACCGGGATCTCGAAGACGTCGGCGTTCATGGCACCGGCGGTGAACAGCCCGACGAAGCGGTGCGCGACGATGCCGTCGCCGGTGTCCTCCCGGATCACCACCACATAGGTGTGCGAACTGAACCGCATGTAGCTGGGCACGGTGGCCTGCGCCAAGGTCAGTAGATTGTTACCGGTGAGCCTGGGCCGCAGGGACTTACGCAGGCGCAGCACTCCCAGCCGGGCGGCGTCTTCGATGTGAACCTGCCCGTCGCGCACCACGCCGCTCTGGTAACCCAGCAGCACAAAGTGCCCGTCCGCCAGCCACTGCAGCAGCGCGGCGACATCGTGGCGGTCCGGCGCGGTGTAGTGGCCTTGCGCATTGGCTTCGACGTCGGCGGCAAGCTCGTTGAGCGCATTGCGCATCGCCGTGGAATCGATGGCGACCTGGCGGACGTCCGCCATCACGTCGGGCAGCAGGCGTTCGGTCTCGGCGAGGGTGCTGCGGTTGACCGTCGGTGAGAGTTGGACATGAATCCAGGCCTCGGCCCCCGTGGAGCCGTTCGCGGGTCTCGGTTCCACCGAGCGCAGTTCCCCGGCCCCATCGCGCTGCACGGTGAACACCGGCGACATGATCCCGACGTAGGACACCCCGAGCCGGTGCAGCAGCACCGCCACCGAGTCCATCAGCATGCCGCCGTGCTCGGTGACCACCTGCAGTGCCGGACCGAACCCGGCCGGATCATCGGCGGGGGACACCGCAACGCGGGTCTCACCGGCGAGCCGGTGCTGCGCCAGCCGGGCGTGCGCGGCCAGCAGCGCCGGGGTCACCACCGCGGTGGCGGCGGCCCGACTGGCTGGATCGGTGCCGGCTGGTTCGTCGCTGACCAGCGAGTCGCTGTGCGACCCGCGATAGGTCTCGACGTAGGCGGTCGAGACCCAGGCAGGAATGCCTTGCGGCTCAGAGGAATCGGGAAATGTTGTCCACGCGGTCAATTCTTTGGTGGACTTTGTCATCCCACCCCTCCTGACTGTGTGTCAGCTCCGGCAGCGCCGCTACCGGACCAACCCTAGTCGCGGGTGAGCCTGCGGTGCGTTACTCGATGCGGACGCGCCGCTTCGGCACCGAGTCGTTCCACCTTGTTCTCCTCGTAGGCACCGAAGTTCCCCTCGAACCAGAACCACTTGGCCTCGTTGTCGTCGTCGCCCTCCCACGCCAGGATGTGGGTGCAGGTGCGGTCCAGGAACCAGCGGTCGTGGCTGATGACCACGGCACAACCGGGGAACTGTTCGAGGGCGTTCTCCAGTGAACCGAGGGTTTCGACATCGAGGTCGTTGGTCGGCTCGTCCAGCAGGATCAAGTTGCCGCCCTGCTTGAGCGTCAACGCCAGGTTCAGCCGGTTGCGCTCACCACCGGAGAGCACGCCAGCAGGCTTCTGCTGATCGGGGCCTTTGAACCCGAACGCCGAGACATAGGCCCGCGACGGGATCTCGTTCTGCCCGACCTCGATGTAGTCCAAGCCGTCGGAGACCACTTCCCAGACCGTCTTCTTCGGGTCGATGCCGGCACGGTTCTGGTCGACGTAGCTCAACTTGACCGTTTCGCCGACCTTGACCGTGCCGCTGTCGGGCTCTTCCAGGCCGACGATCGTCTTGAACAAGGTGGTCTTGCCGACGCCGTTGGGGCCGATCACGCCGACGATGCCGTTGCGCGGCAGCGTGAACGACAGGTCCTTGATCAGCTGGCGCGACTCGAAGCCCTTGTCCAGGTGCTCCACCTCGACGACGGTGTTGCCCAGTCGCGGGCCGACCGGGATCTGGATCTCTTCGAAGTCGAGCTTGCGGGTCTTCTCCGCCTCAGCGACCATCTCGTCGTAGCGCTGCAGGCGGGCCTTGTTCTTGGCCTGGCGGGCCTTGGCACCCGAACGCACCCAGGCGAGTTCGTCCTTGAGCCGCTTCTGCAGCTTCTGGTCCTTCTTGCCCTGCACCTCGAGGCGCTCGGCCTTCTTCTCCAGATAGGTCGAGTAGTTGCCTTCGTAGGGGTAAGCCCGGCCGCGATCGAGCTCCAAGATCCACTCGGCCACGTTGTCGAGGAAGTAGCGGTCGTGGGTGACCGCGAGGATCGCGCCCGGGTAGGAGGCCAGGTGCTGCTCGAGCCACAGCACACTCTCGGCGTCCAGGTGGTTGGTCGGCTCGTCCAGGAGCAGCAGGTCGGGCTTGCTCAGCAGCAGCTTGCACAGCGCCACCCGCCGGCGCTCGCCACCGGAGAGGTGGGTGACGGGTTCGTCGGCCGGCGGGCAGCGCAGCGCGTCCATCGCCTGTTCGAGCTGCGAGTCGATGTCCCAGGCGTCGGCGGCGTCCAGTTCCTCTTGGAGCTTGCCCATCTCCTCCATCAGCTCGTCGGTGTAATCGGTGGCCATCAGCTCGGCGACCTCGTTGTACCGATTGAGTTTGGCCTTGATCGGCACGCCCTCTTCGACGTTCTCCCGGACGGTCTTGGTTTCGTCCAGATGCGGCTCCTGCAACAGGATGCCGACGGAGGCGCCCGGCGCTAGGAACGCGTCTCCGTTGTTCGCTTTGTCCAACCCGGCCATGATCCGCAGGACGCTGGACTTACCAGCGCCGTTAGGACCGACGACACCGATCTTGGCGCCGGGCAGGAAGTTCAGCGTGACGTCGTCGAGGATGACTTTGTCGCCGTGTGCTTTGCGCACCTTCTTCATCGTGTAGATGAACTCAGCCATGCCGGGGTGTCGCCTCCTGGTCTCGCGAATTTGCTCGCTGACCATCCTAGGGGGTAGCCCGACACCGCCGTCGGCTGCTGTCAGGCGGTGAGCGCCATCCCCTCATCGGCGTCGACGGCTTCCCCGGCGGAATCCGGGTCGTCGGCCTCCTCGGCCTGGGCGGCAGCAGGCGGATTGTCCGGTCCAGCGGCGATGATCTTCTCCACCCGGGCCGCGCACCGCGCCAGATCGGGGCCAACCGCTGTCGCACGCAGCTCCACCGACGACCGGCGAACCCCGTCCTTGTCCTCATACTCGCTGGTGAAGACATGCCCCACCACGATCACCGGCAGCCCCTTGCTCAGCGACGCTCCCACCCCGGTGACCAACCTGTCCCAGCAGTTGACCGTCACGAACAGCGAGTTGCCGGTCTCCCAGCTGCCGTCAGCAGCACGCTTGCGCGAGTTGCTGGCGACCCGGAACTTGATCAGTTCGTGCTCGCCCACCCGACGGCGAATCGGGTCGTTGACGATGTTTCCGATCACGGTCAGCGTTGTCTCGAACATTCGATGTTTCCTTCCTGGTTGCGGCGGGCCTGACGGACTCGCCGGTGGTGCACCCATTGGGCCGGCCGGGCCCGACAAGGACGCCGGGCCGGCCGCCGCGCACGACGGCAACTGGGGAAGAACCTCGGATTGGGGATAACCCTGGCGGACGCTTAGGTCCGCGGCTTGCCGACGGTCACCGGCGCATTCCAGTTCGAGAAGGTGATCGCCACGGCGTTGTCGTCGCCGGAGGCCAGCTTCAGCGCAACCAGGTGGTGCTCGCCGGTCTCCTCGATCCAGACCGTGCAGGCGGTCCTTTTGGTGGCCTGCAGCTGCGGCACGATCTTCTGCGCCACCTCGGCCGACACCTCGCCACTGATCCGGACGGTGTGTACGTCATCGATGGTCTCGCGGCCCTCGACCTCGGGATCGACGAAATCGGTCAGCAGACCGGCCAGCCCGGTGTCCGGGCTCAGGATGCTCGCCGCGTCATAGAACTTCGCGGCCGGACCGTAGTCGACCCAGCGGCCGCGATCCTGCGACACGTAGAAATCGCCGCCGAACACCACGAACGCGACATAGGCCGGCGCGCCCCGGTAGGCGATCTTGGCGTAGCCCTTCGCGGCGGGGCCCGGCTGCTGGGTCACGTCCCCGTCAAGCGCCGTGACCGGCATGTTCTCCATGCTGCCGGTCACCGCCAGCGTCAGGTGCACACTGGCGAGTTCGGCGGTGGTGGCGCTGGACTCCTTCAGGATCGCCGCGGCGTCCGGCAGGGGCTCGGTGGACTTCTTCGCCGACGATGCCGTCGTCGATGACGACGTGGCCGAGGGAGCCGACGAGGTTGGTGGCGTCGTCGCGGTTGACGACGCAACCGCCGGAAGGCTTGTGGAGGGGGTGAACGAGCACCCGGCGACCAGGGCAGCGGCGATGCTGACCACGGTCAGGACGCCCGGGAGCCTGCGCATGCCCGCCATCGTAGAGGCCACCAGCCCGCCGGGCAGCTCTTGCGGCGGCGACGAGAAGTAAGCGCGCGGTTGGTATACGTTGCTTGCGGTGGGTACCAAAGGCCGGTCCGGCAGCGGTGAACACACGAGCCGCAGCACCTGGGCACGCGACGACATCCGGGTCTCGGACCCGGCGGCCATGCAGCGCTCGATCGCCGGCACGGCCGTGGGCAACTTCATGGAGTGGTACGACTTCGGGATCTACGGGTTCCTGGCGACCACCATCGCGCAGGTGTTCTACCCCAGTGACAGTTCCAGCGCCGTCGGCCTGATCGCCACGTTCGGAACATTGGCGGCGGCTTTCGCGGTTCGACCGTTCGGCGGCATTATCTTCGGCGCGCTCGGTGACCGCATCGGCCGTAAGCGGGTCTTGGTCATGACCGTCACTCTGATGGCGATCGGCACGACCGTGACCGGACTGCTGCCGTCCTACGAGAAGATCGGCGTGTGGGCGCCGATCCTGCTGATCGTCACCAAGATCATGCAGGGCTTCTCCACCGGCGGCGAATACGTCGGCGCGATGACCTACGTCAGCGAACACGCCCCAGATCGCAGTCGCGGCGCGCTGACCGGGTATTTGCCGCTGGGCACACTCGGCGGCTACATCACCGGCGCCGCGGTGGTGACCCTGCTCAAAACCCAACTACCGGTCTCAGACATGCTGCACTGGGGTTGGCGGGTCCCATTCCTGCTCGGAGTGCCGCTGGCCATGGTGACGCTGTACATGCGGCTGCGCATCGACGAATCACCGGCCTTTGCAGAGCTAGAGCAGCTCAACGAGAACCACGACACCGACCACAGCAACGGCTGGCGGCAGTTCAAGCAAACCGTCACCGGGCAGCGCCGCGGGCTGCTGATCTGCATGGGCCTGGTGTTGGCCGAGAACGTCACCAACTACATGCTCACTGGCTATCTGCCGACGTACTTCAAACAGGTCGGTCGGATCAGCGGCAGCCGCGGACTGACCATGATCGTGGTGGCATTGGTGTTCATGCTGGTCGCCGTGTTGCCGCTGGCCAAGTTGTCCGACCGCATCGGCCGCAAGCCGATTCTATGGACCGGCAGCGCCCTACTGATCGTGGGATCTGTTCCCGCGTTCCTGTTGATCCGCCAGGGCGGCAATTACCCGCTGCGGTTGCTCGGTGTGCTGCTCATCGGTGTCATGCTGCTGTGCTTCTACAGCACCACTCCGTCGACCCTGCCTGCGCTGTTCCCCACCAGGGTGCGCTATTTCGCGGTTGCGATCGGATTCAACATCTCAGTCTCGCTGTTCGGCGGCACCACCCCGCTGGTCGCCGAGACCCTGGTATCGGGAACCGGCAACGTGATGTTGCCGGCCTACCTCCTGATGGGTGCTGGCGTGATCGGCGCAATCACGGTGTGGTTCACCCCGGAGACGGCAGGTAAGCGCCTACCCGGGTCGGGGCCGTCGGTGGCCACCGAGCAGGAGGCCGAGGCGATCGCCGAAGCGGGGCTGCACGAATAGCGCCAGACCCGAAGATCAATGTTGACGGCGCTTACTTCGCCCCCTATGCTGACGTAAGCACTGTTAACATTACCCACGCTCGGAGAGTGCGATGCCCGCCACGATCTTCACACCGCTGCGCCTGGCCAACGGTTCCGTCATCGAAAACCGCCTGGTCAAGGCCGCCATGGAAGAGAACATGGCCGTCGCCGGTCAATTGCCCGACGAAACGCTCTTCCGGCTGTACCGGCGGTGGAGCCAGGGCGGCGCCGGGTTGATCATCACCGGCAATGTGATGGTGCATGCCGAGGCGCTGACCGGACCGGCGGGCGTCGTACTCGACGCGCAGGCGCCGTTGGAGCCGTTCCGGCAGTGGGCGGCCGCGGCCCGCAGCGGCGGCGCACGGGTGTGGATGCAGATCAACCATCCCGGCCGGCAGGTGATGGCCAACATGCCCGGTGTCGCCTGGGGCCCTTCGGCCATCCGGGTGGATATCGGCCGCAACAGCAAGCGGCTGGCCCAGCCCGTCGAGATGACCGCCGAGCAGATCGACGCCACCGTGGCACGCTTCGCCGAGACCGCTCGGCGCGCCGAACAGGCCGGGTTCGACGGGGTCGAGGTCCACGCCGCCCACGGCTACCTGCTCTCGCAGTTCCTCTCGCCGTTGTCGAACCAGCGCACCGATCAGTGGGGCGGAACATTGGCGAACCGGGCGCGTCTGCTGCTCGACATCGTCCGCGCGGTCCGCTCCTCGGTGTCCCCCGCGTTCACGGTGGCGGTCAAGCTCAACTCGGCCGACTTCCAGCGAGGCGGCTTCGATACCGACGACGCCGCGACGGTGATCAGGCTGCTGGCGCCCCTCGGGGTCGACGTGGTTGAACTGTCCGGCGGCAGCTACGAAAGCCCCGCCATGACCGGCCAGGCTGCCGATGAGCGGACCCGATCCCGTGAGGCGTACTTCCTCACCCTCGCTGAGGAACTGGCCCAGTCCAGCCCGCTGCCGCTGATGCTGACCGGCGGCATCGTCCGCCGATCGGTGGCCGACGAAGTCCTCGCCGGCGGTATCGACCTGGTCGGCATGGGAACCGCGCTGGCTGTCGATCCCGATCTGCCGAACAAGTGGCGCACCGGCACCGACGCCGCGGTCGAACTCCCCCCGGTCACTGTCAAAGACAAAGCCGCCGCGTCAGCCATCGGCATGGCCCGCGTCCGCTATCAACTGCGCCGGCTGGGCAGGGGCAAACAACCCCGACCCACCGTGCATCCGTTCACCGCCTACGCCCAGGAGGCCGTCTTGCGGCGCCGGGCACTGCGCCGCTACCAGAGCTGGCTGCCCGCCCGCGCCGCGTGACCGCCCCGAAGAAGAATGGACTATGAGCATTCCTGACCAAACTCCCAGCCGCCCTTTCGATCTGGTGATCTTCGGCGCCACCGGTTTCACCGGTGGTCTGACCGCCGACTATCTGGCCGCCCATCTTCCCGCCGACGCGCGGTGGGCCCTGGCCGGCCGCAACCAGACCAAGCTCGAAGCCGTGCGCGACCGGCTCGCTGCCCTCAATCCGGCCGCCGCCACGCTGCAACTCCTGCTGGCCGACAGCAATGATCCGGACTCGCTGCGCGCGGTGGCCGAATCCGCGCGGGTGGTGATCGCCACGGTCGGCCCCTATCTGGAGCACGGTGAGCCCCTGGTGGCGGCGTGCGCTGCGGCCGGCACCGACTACCTCGACCTCACCGGCGAGCCGGAGTTCATCGACCGGATGTATCTGAACCACCACGCCACGGCCGTCCGGAGCGGCGCGCGGCTGGTTCACGCCTGCGGATTCGACTCCGTCCCCCATGATTTGGGCGCCTTCTTCACCGTCCAGCACCTGCCCGACGGGGTGCCGCTGACGGTCCGCGGCGTGGCACGCGCCAACATGATGATCTCCGGCGGCACGTTGCACTCCGCGCTGGCGCAGCTGTCGCGCTTGCGGCAGATGCGCCAGGTCGAGGTGGCGCGCAAGAAGGCCGGACCGCACACCGATGGCCGCCGAACGCGCGCCCGCGTCGGTGTTCCGCGCCGCGATGCCGAACTCGGTGTGTGGCTGCTGCCCCTGCCGACGGTCGATCCCCAGATTGTGCAGCGATCCGCGGCCGCCCGCGCCGAGTACGGCCCGGACTTCACCTACACCCACTACGCGGGCCTGCGGCGGGCCAGCACGCTGGCGGCTGCCCTCGCAGGCGTCGGCGCGTTCGTCGCCGCCGTGCAGGTGCCGCGACTGCGTCGGGTGCTCGGCAGCCGAATCCCGCAGGGTGAGGGCCCCTCGGAGTCGCGGAGGGCCAATTCGTGGTTCACGGTCGACTTCATCGGCGAAGGCGGCGGCAAGCAGGTGCACACCCAAGTCCGCGGCGGCGATCCAGGCTACGGCGAGACCGCGAAAATGCTGGCAGAGTCGGCTATGTCCCTGGCGTTCGACGACAACCCGCCGACCTCCGGTCAGCTCACCACCGTCGCTGCGATGGGCGAGAACCTGCTGCGCCGGCTCACCGACGCCGGTATCTCATTCAGTGTCCTCGAGGACGCGACGAGCCAGGCCCCGGAGCCCTTCGTACCCTCGTCCACCGCCGAGGCACTGGCGGGATTGACCATGCCGCTCGCCGAGGCCATGCGCTCGCAGCGGGCGATCCGCCGGCTGCACTTCGCCCCGGTCGACGAAGACCTACTGCGCGAAGTGCTTGCGCTCGCGCTCAAGGCTCCCACCAGCTCCAACAGCCAGGACTGGGCATTCGTCGTCGTGAACGACGCCGAGCAGAAGCGGCGTCTGGTGCGCAGCTATCAAAGGATTTCCAAGCTTCTCAACGGGTTCGCCAGGCGCACCGCCCCCGACGAACCAACGCGACGCCAGTTGCGGGTGTCCGAGTGGCAGGGCGAGCACTTACACGAAATGCCGACCCTCGTCGTCGCCTGTTACCGGCGCACCCTCAAGCACCAGCCGGTCGGGTGGCCGCAGATCAGGGTCTCCTCGTTCTACGGTTCGGTCTATCCGGCGGTGCAGAACCTGCTGCTGGCGTGTCGAGCCGTGGGCCTGGGCGCTTCACTGCAGACGCTGCCGTTGTGGTTGGTCCGCCGCACGCGCCGCGTGCTGGAGCTACCGCCCGAGATGGTGCCGGTGTGCATCATTCCGATCGGCTGGGCTCGCGGGCGCTACGGCCCGACCCAGCGTCCGCCGATCGACGACGTGGTGCACGTCGATCGATTCGGCCACCAGCCGTGGCGATCAGTTCAGGCCGACGAGGTCGGCGGAGACGGCCCATAGCCCGTCGATGAGCTTGGGGTCGTGCGCTTGCCGATTCTCGCGACCATGGGCGCGATGCCGGTCGAAGTAGACGCCGTTGATCTCGGGGTCGGCGCCGCGGTTGGCCAGTTCGATCAACGGGGTGGCGCCCTGGGCCGGGGTGATGGTCGCCAGGTGGCGCAGCGGGGTGCGGTAGAGCAGGCCGGCAAACCACGAGTCCCGACCGAAGCTGGTCGCGACCGGACCGGGATGTACTGCGGCCGAGACGATCCCGTCGTCAGCCCAGCGATGGGCGATGCCGCGGGTGAACAGGATGTTCATCAGTTTGCTGGTCCCGTAGGCCCGCGTCTCGAAGGCACGTCGGCGCCGATAGTCCAGGTCGTCGAGGTCGACGTGCCCGAACCGGTTGCCGACGCTGGAGGTGTTCAGCACCAGCGCGCCGCCGGCTGCGGCCAGTCGATCGCGCAGCAGGTTGGTCAGCAGGAAGGGCGCGAGGTGGTTGATCCCGAAGTTGGGTTCATGCCCCTGCGCGGTACGCAGGCTCGGTGCGAACGTGCCGCCGGCGTTGTTCAGCAGGACGTCGATGGCGCCGACCTGTTCGCGGATCTGGTCGGCCAGCGCCCGAACCTGGTCCAGATCGGCGAAATCAGCGGTGAGCGCGGTGGCACCGGCGTCGGCGGCGACCGGTGCCAATTTCTGAGCCGAGCGGCCGACGACCACGAGGTTGACCTCCGGTCCGGCCAAGGCGCGCGCTGCGACGGCGCCGATGCCGTCACTGGCACCGGTGATCACGATCGTTCGGGGTGAGGTCACTGCACAGTCTCCTTCGCTTCGTCGCCGCGGCGCCTTATGTTAGCGACGCTTACACGCGCGTGCTGCTAACATTAGGAACTCATGTAAGCGGCGTCAACACGGGGTAGCCACAGATGTCAGCGTCGATCAAGACCTATCACCACGGCGACCTGCCCGGAACCCTGCTGCGCGCCGCTATGGATCTCCTTGAGGAAAACGGCGCCACGGAATTGTCGCTGCGGGCCGCCGCCCGCCGCGCCGGCGTATCGACCGCGGCGCCCTACCGACATTTCGCCGACCGGAACGCTCTGCTGTCGGCGATCGCCGCGGTGGGCTATCGCGAACTGGCCACCGACCTGGTTGCGGCACATCCGGCACCGAAGACGGCGGACGACCTCGCTGCGATCGCCATCGCCTACGTCCAGTTCGCGCTGGAGCGGCCCGGACTGTTTCGGGTGATGTTCACCGAGCAGTGCGACCCGAGCAACGCCGAACGGGTGGACGCCGTCACCGCGATCCAAGAGTATCTGAACTCCATTGTGCGGCAGGTGTTTCCATCGGCCGACTCCGACGCGATGGCGAACGCGGTGTGGGGATTGGTGCACGGCCTGGCATTCCTGCACCTCGACGGCAAGCTGGACACCTCATCGGCACAGGTCGTTGCCGGCACGGTGCGGGCGGCGGTACGCGCCGCGGCCGGTCAGATCGCCTAGGCGGGTCGCCGCGCTGGGCTCAGTGCTGCACGGTCCCGTCGCGGCGGGCCATCTCGGCCAGCATCGCGTTGTAGGCGGCCAGGTCGGCGTCGTCATCGCGGTCGGCGGCGCGGTCAAGCCGCTTCGCGGTGCGCTGATCACTGCGATGCCACTGCACCAGCAGCGCAATCATCACCATGAGCAGGGGCAATTCGCCTGCCGACCAGGTGATGCCGCCACCCAGGTGCTGGTCGCCGGCCAAGTCGGTGTGCCAAGGCAGGCCCAGCGCACCGTAGAACCACTCCCCGAGCACCTTGTGCATCCCCATCAGGAAGACCCCGAAGAAGCCGTGCAGCGGCAGCGAAGCGAACACCACCGCCAGTTTGGCCAGCGGTGAGACGGGCCGGGGGGTCGGATCGACGCCGATCACGACCCAATAGAAAAGGTAGCCGCTGAGGATGAAGTGGATGTTCATCGCGAGGTGCCCGGCATGGCTGCCGGCGATCGAGTCGAACAGGCTGCTGAAGTAGAGCCCGTAGAAGCCGACGACGAAGATCACCGCCGCGATGATCGGATTGGTGAGGAACCGCGAGACCCGGCTGTGCAGCGCGGCCAACAGCCATTCCCGCATCCCCGGCGGCTCACCGCGGCCGGCCACCGGCAGCGCCCGTAGCGCCAGCGTGGTCGGCCCACCCAGCACCAGCAGGATCGGCACCAGCATCGACAGCAGCATGTGCACGGCCATGTGCATGCTGAACATCGCCGGCATGTAGCGACCGGTTCCCGACGAGGTGGCGAACAGCAGGGTCAGGCAGCCCAGCATCCACGCGGTCGTGCGGCCCGCGGGCCAGGCGTCGCCGCGGCGGCGCAGCCGCAGCACACCGGCCAGATACACGCCGGCCAGGACTATCGCGGCGGTACCGAAGACGAGGTCGAATCGCCAGTCGAACAGGATCCGCGCCACGGTCGGCGGGCCGGCGAAGTCATAGCCGATCTTGACCATCGGGACCGACGGGTTGAGCACCGCTGGCGGGGGTGGCGGGGTGCGCCCCAGCCCCACTGCGACGCCGAAGGTGAGCGCGAAGACGACGGCCTCCGTCAGCGCCAGCCGGATCAGCGGGGCACGCTTGTTCGGGTCTTCCTGCAGCGCCGCTACCCCGCGGCGCCGCTGAGCGGCACCCAGGGCGCTCAGCACACACAGCGCGACGAACTTGACCACCACCAGCCGGCCGTACGGGCTGGTCAGCAGATCGGCGGGGGTCAGCCGAACCAGCGCATTGAGCACCCCCGACAGGCCCATCGCCACGAAGCACCACAGCGCCACGGTGGAGAATCGCCGCGCGGCCAGGTCGGCGTGTTCGCCGCCGCGAATCGCGTGTACCAGCAGCGCCAGCAGGCCGCCGGCCCACAGGCCCGCGGCGACCAAGTGGATGAGCAGGCTGTTGGTGGCCAGGTCGTGTGACCCGCCGGCGGCCGAATGCCCGGTCAACCCCAACGGGATCAGGGTCAGCAGCGACCCCGCCAGCAGCACCGGCGTCCACGACCAGCGCAGGACGGGCAGGCTGGCCAGCGTCACCACCGCGGCCAGCAGCGCGGTCCACCGCCAGGCCGACGCGGTGTCGACCAGTCCGGCAAACGACCAGGCCGTGGCCGGGTCGAGGAACTCAGACACGGGGTGGCCGGAGACATCGGAGATGGTCAGCGGAACCAGCAGCGCGGCACACACCGCCCACGCTCCCGACGCCGCGGCGCCCAACCGCAGCGCCCGGTAGCCGGCGGCGTCGAGTACCCCGCTTTCCTGCGGCGGCACCAGGAACGCCGTGAGCAGAAACGAGCCCACCGCCAGCACCGCGGCCATCTCGCCGGCCGCCCGCACGAATGGCAGCCCCAGCGTGGTCACCGGTCCCGGGTCGGGCAGGCCGGTGGCGGTCAGGGCGTCGGCCAACGACAGTGCCCCGATCCCGGCGGCGATGCACCCGGCCAGGATCGCCAACCCGGCCAACATCGGCACCACGATCGCCGCGCGGCCGCGGGTCGCCGAAGTAGCCGTCATGGCTCCCAGCGTATGGTGCGCGCCCGTCGCGCCGCATACCAGGCGGGCGACGTTGCAGACCGCCCCGCTACCTGCTCAAGCCCCGCCAATGCCGTCGCACCTCCATGTCCCGGGCGGCAAAGGCCTCCCGGGCGATGCGGGCGATGTGGTCGGAGTCCTGCAGGATCGCGCGCAGTTCAGCCCGGAACGCCTTGCGGCGGCCCGCCAGATCCGGCGCGGGTTCCAGCAGGCCCTGATCGGCGACTACCTGACAGGCGGTCGCGAACAGCAGGGTGGACACCGATTCACTGCTGCGAACGCGCCCCTGCGCCACGTACTGGCGGCCGACCCCCAGCGCCAACTGGGTCAGTTCGTTCTCGCCGATGTCGGCCGGTGCGTCGCAGAGCACGTCGGCGACGATCGCGTAGGACTCGAAGAACACCCGCAGCATGACGTCGGAGGTCACCGGGGTCTTTTCGGACAGGATGCCGTCGATCTCGGCGCCACCGGCGCCGACCCGCTCCTGCCAGTCACCGAACCAGGACATCTCCTCGGCGATGTTGTCGCGGAAGGACGCGGAGTCGGCGAAGTAGAAGTCGAACTTGAGCAGGTCGCGCAGCCGCATCGCCTGCGTCCAGAACGCGTCCAGCCGGTCGCCTTCGCCGCGGCCGGCGTGCGCCAGCGCCAGCTCGACGATCGAGGTTTCCAGGAAGGCGTGGATCACCGAGTTGCGGTAGAACGATGCGGCGTGCTCGTCTTCGGGGGCGATCCGCCACACCGACTCTCGCCCGCCGTCGACGCGGGTGACCGGATGCCCGTTGGACAGCGCGTCCACCGCGGCGCGTACCCCGTCGCGGCTGCGCAGCCGCAACGCGCTGGTGGAGATCGGAGTCTGCTTGCGTTCCAGGTAGTCCAAGCCGGCCTGCAGCGAATGGTGGATCTGGTCCAGCGTCAACGCCAGCCCGTGCGTGGTCAGCAGCAGCGCGGACACCAGACCGGTCGCGCTGATCGGGGTGACGCGCTGGATCCGCCAGGCCACCTCGATGGCCATCTTCTGCATGGCCAGCCGCTTGGCGTCCGGGTCGGTCGCGGTCGGACTGTCGGGGGCACCGAGGTATTGGCGCATCGAGACGGCCTCGGGGAAACGCACGTAGATCTTGCCGTAGTTGCGTTCGCCTTGCGCCTTGATGAAGCGGTAGAGCCAGCGGATCCCCTCCGGCGTCTTCTCCCCACCCCGGGCGTAGGCGGCGTACTCGTCGGCCTCGTGCAGCTGGTCGAAGCTGATCGAAACACCCTGCAGGAGAACATCTTCAGTGCGGTCGTCCAGGTAGGCGTCGGCGACGTAGGTCATCAGTCCGAGCTTGGGAGGCAGCATCTTGCCGGTGCGCGACCGGGTGCCCTCGATGGACCAGCTCAGGTTGAACCGCTTCTCCATCACGTAGCCGACGTACTCCTTGAGCACGTATTTGTAGAGCGGGTTGTTGCCGATGCTGCGGCGGATGAAGATGACCCCGGAGCGGCGCAGCAGCGGCCCCATCAATCCGAACGACAGATTGATACCGGCGAAGACGTGGACCGGCGGAAGCCGGTTCTCCTGCATCGCCACCGGCATGACCGCGCCGTCGATGTAGGACCGGTGGGAGAACAACAGCACCGCGGGGTGGTTCTCCAAGGCGGTGCGCAGCGCGGCGACCTGATACTCGTCGTAGTCGATCTCGGGGTCGAAGCCGCGGCTGAGCATCCGGGTCAAGACGGCGACCATGTCGACCGAAACCCGACTCCAGCCGGTGGACAGCTCGTCGAGCATCTTGCCGGCCTCGTCGACGGTGGCGCCCGGAATGGCTTGCAGTCCCTCACGGAATCGGGTGGACGCCAAGATCTCCGGTTTCACCAGCCGCGGCGACTTGTATTGCGGGCCCAGGATCCGGTTCTCGGCGCGTTCCAGCGCCAGCACCGCGCGACGCGTAACGAAATGCGCGAAATCCCGGGGGTTTTCACCGACGGTGTTCTCACTCCACTGGCTGCGCAGGTCGGCGACGCTGGCCGGCTCACCCACCACGACGCGGGCCAGCGACGACTCGGTCCGCAGGATCTGGCGCTGTTGGCGTTCACTGGGCCGGTAGGGATTGCGGCCGGGCAGCAAGGCGGCCACCCGCTTCAGCGCGGAGGCTTCGGCACGGGGCATCCAGAAGACCCGCACCGGCAGGATCGACCGCCGCTCGTCGCGTTCGAGATGCCCGACCAGCCGCGCCATCGCCCCGGGTGAGCGCTGCGACGGGTCGAGTTCCAGCAGTTCGATGCGGTCGCCGGGCCGGCCGTCCCGGTACCGTTCCAGCCACTCGTGGACGAGGTCGGCCTCCACCGGCGACGACACGTAGGCCAAGACCAGCGTGTCGACGGTTGCGGTGGACCCCGAGGGGTCGGTGGCCGGTGATGTCGTCACTGCTCCCCCTTCGGGGCCGGCGGTTTCTTGGCCGGAGCTTTCTTGGCCGGAGCTTTCTTGGCCGGGACTTTCTTGGCGACAGCCTTCTTGGCGGCGACCTTTTTCGCTGGCGCCTTCTTGGCTGGCACCTTCTTGGCCGGCGCCTTCTTGGCTGGCACCTGCTGTTTGGGCGACCAGGCCGGCAACTCGTCGACCGGCCAGTCGGCCAGGGTGTCCAGGTACAGCTGGCGGACCTCCGCGATCCGCTCAGGCAGCGTGTCGAGGGTCCAGTCCTGGACCGAGATCGCCGGGAATACCGCAACATCCACGGTGCCGGGGTGGGCGCTTATCGAGTCCCGGGCGGCGACCACCTCGGCGTTGCGGATGATCACCGGCACGATCGGAATCCCGGCCGCCATCGCGAGCCGGAACGGCCCCTTCTTGAACGGACCCACCCCGGTGGTGTCCACTCGGGTGCCTTCGGGCGCGATCACCACCGACAAACCGCGCTTGGCCCGTTCCTCGACCTCCTGCAGGGACTCCACGGCCGCGGCCGCGTCGTCCCGGTCGATGAACACCATCTCGGTCAGCTTTCCCAGCGCGCCGGCGATCGGATCCTTCTCCAGTTCCCGTTTGCCGACGCTGATCCAGTTGTCGCGGACCAGTGCCGCGGTGATCACCGGATCCACCTGGTTGCGGTGGTTGAAGATGAACACCGCCGGCCGGGTTGCGGTGAGGTTTTCTTTGCCGATCACGTTGAGCCGCACGCCATTGAGACCCAACAGCACTTGCGGGAACAGCGCGGTGAAGAAGTTGACGCCCCGGCGCCGGCTGCCGCTGAGCAGGCCCATCCCGATGGCGCCCGCGCCCACCGGGACGATCGAGCTGAGGCCGGCCAGGTTCCGCAGTTGGCCGACGACCCCGCTGCCGCGGCTGCTGAACTGCAGGATCGGCCAGCCGCGCTTGCGGGCGACCGAGGCCATTTTGCCCTCGGGGTTCGTCGGGCGCGGATTGCCGACCAGATGCATCAGCGCGACGTCTTCGTCGCCGTCGGCGTAGAAGTAACTGTCCTGCAGGTCGATGTCGTGTTCGGCGGCGAACTTCTGCACCGCGGCGGCTTTACCCGGCCCCCACAGAATCGGTTCGACCACCTCGCCGGTGAGCGCACCGTCCTCGTCGGTGACGAAGGCGTTGGTGAGCGTGTTGGTGATGCCCAGGAAACGGGCCACCGGTTCGACCTGAATGGTCAGCGCCGAGGAGCTCAGCACCACGGTGTGCCCGCGCGCTTGGTGGGCCCGCACCACTTCGCGCATCTCGGGGTAGATGCGCTTGGCGATCTTCTGGACGAACAGCCGCTCGCCGATCTCGTCGAGGTCACTGATCGAACGGCCACGCAGTGCCGACGACGCCGTGGTGATGAGCTCCTCGAACTCGATGCGGCCGAGTTGATGGTTGAGCCCGGCCTGGATCATGCCGAACAACTCCCCCAGCCCCATGTCACGGCTACGGAATCGCTCCCGGGTGAGGATGACGGCGGTGAAGCCGGCCACCAGGGTGCCGTCGAGATCGAAGAACGCGCCGATCTTGGGGCCGGGCGGGCTGGCCGCGATCTCGGCTACCGATCCGGGCAGCCGCATGTCGCGCGGCGGCCGAGACTTCGCGTCGTCGGTCATGACTCGTCACCGGTGCTGAATGAGGCCGGCACGCAGCGCGGCGCGGGATCGCCGGCGAGCGCCAGCACTTCGTCGAAGCCCTCCACCAAACACCTGGCGAACAGCTTTTCGTCGCGGACTGCTGCGCGGTCGTAGCGGACCGTGATGGTGCACTCGCCGCCCCGGGAGATCAGCACTACCATCATCGCGACCCCCGGCAACGGACCGATTCCGTAGTGCCGCAGCACCTTCGCCCCCGCGATATAGGTTTCGCCGGGATAGAACGCGACGTTGCTGGCCTGCACATCGGCGCTGACCACCGACTCGGTCATCTTCTCCAGAACTGGGGACGGAAAGACGCTCAGCAGTGGCGCGATGGAGCCGATCACGTCCATCGCGGGCTCGTCACGTCGCTGGGTCATCTGGGCCCGAATCCGCTTGATCCGCTCCACCGGGTCGGCGACTCCGACCGGGGCGGCCACGTTCACCCCGGTGAACCGGTTGCCGCCGGCAGGATCGGCGTCGGCGCGCAGGTTCACCGGGATCGCCATCGGCAGGGTCGCGATCGGCACTCCCAGCGCTCGGTGATAGCGCCCCAGCGCACCGGACAAGGCAGCTAGGTAGGCGTCGTTGATGGATCCACCGCCGGCCTTGGCGGCCCGGTGCAGATCCGACAGTCGGACGTCAATCGCCTGGGTCCGGCTGGCCAGGCTGCGCCGACGCAGCAGCGGGGAGGGCTCGGCTGCCTGGCTCATCACTCGCGCGCCCGACCGGGCGTAGGTGATGACACCGGTGACCGCCGACAACGGGTCGCGCACGGTGCGGGTCGCCATCGACAGCGCCCCCAGCAGCACATCGCGAGTGCTGCCGAGCATCGCGATCGGCAGGTGGTTGATGCCGTCACGCATCAGGTCGTTGGCCGACAGGTCCTGCGGCACCGGTTGCGGCGGCATCGACCGGGCCGGCGGATCGCGCTCCAGGTCATAGATCCGCCCGAACATCGCAGCACCCCCGACACCGTCGGTGACCGCGTGACTCAGGTGCATCAAGGTGGCAGCCCGCCCGTCGGCCAGCCCCTCCACCAGTGTCGCCGACCACAGCGGGCGCTGAATATCCATCGGTGATTGCAGGGCCACCTCGGCCAGATCGAGCACCTCGCGCAAGCCGCCGGGCTCGGGCACCCGGACCCGCCGGACATGAAAGTCGAGGTTGAAGTCGGGGTCTACCACCCACCGCGGCGCAGCCGTCGGCAGCGTGGGCACCACGACCTTCTGGCGCAGCCGCAGCACTTTCCGGGAGACGTTCTCGAACAGGCTCCGGAAGCGGTCCCAATCCGGGGTGGTGTCGAGCAGCTCCAGACCCATGATGCCCGAGCGGGTGCGCGGATTGGCCTCTCCGCGGTGCAACAGGTAGTCGAGAGCACCGAGCTCGGTGGGCAATCCGGCGGCGTCCACGCGATCAGCCACGCCGAGCTCCCCACGCCGCAGCACTGCCCCGTCCCACCCGGCACACCGAGGCTGTCACCACACACCACTCCTGATTCACAGACGTCACGAGCACCATTCAACGCTAATCGTTTGCCCACGGCGACGGGTGTCGATTGGCGCAGATCCGGATCCCTGCCGACAAATCGAAATACTCTGTTGGCCGGTTGAATTGGAAACCGGCGGTTTAGCGAGGCTCGACGAAGGAGAGGCGAAGCCGGCAGCGCCGCATGCGCCCGGCCCTTCAGCGAGGCTCGGTTGGCGTGGATCCACCTCTAGCAGCGGATAAACTGGACGCGCATTGCCTCCGTAGCTCAGGTGGATAGAGCACATGACTTCTAATTTTGTCTCTTGCTTTCAGCACCGTTCGTTGTCGCACGTCGGGGCAGGTTGCACGCCACACCGCATGACACCGGACGCACGCGAAAGGGCGTACGAAAGGGCGTAACTTCGCCCGTGTGTGCGAGCGGCGCCCCGGCGTGACCTGCGGCGAGACTCGAATCGTTTTGGACTCGAAGCCCACGCGTCTTACGTTGCATAGGCAAGCTATCAATCGACAACGAACGGAGCGCACCATGCCTGCACCCACCTCCCCCACCCTCACGTCCAAGGACGTCGCCGAAGCGCTCGACATCGACCCGAAGGCGTTGCGCGTGTACCTGCGCTCGGGCAACGCTGACGGCATGTTCACCCGCGAAGGCAAGTCGTACGTCTTCGCCAAGGCCGACGTTGCCAAGCTCAAGAAGGGCTATGCCGCGTTCGTCGCTGACCGTGGCACGAAAGCCCGCGCTCTCGCGGTCGTCGCCGACGAGACGGCTGAAGCCATAAAGGCGTCATAACCCGGTTCCACACCCAACAAGCCTCGGTGCATCGCCGGGGCTTTTTGGTGAGTGCGACGATGGTCGCCATGGAACGGATGGTGCTCAAACTGTTCGGCGCGTGGACAGAGCTGCAGGCGCTAATCAAGGACTACACGTTGATGGCCCTCGAAGGCGAGGACGCACGGGCGTACGCAGAGAAGGGGAAGTACGCCGACGACTACATCCTCAAGGAGTACAAGAAGGTTGTCCGTCGCGTCTGGGGTGTCGCTTTCCCGCAGGTTTTCTCGGTGATCTACAAGGAGGCCAAGGCAATACGCGACAAGCTCGCGCACATGGTCGACGTTGTCTCGGTCGACGGAGAGGAGCCGCACCGTGTCATGACCATCGCCCTCGGCAAGGGCTTCGAGAAACACGCAGACGGAATCTGGTTCCAGCAGCGCTACAACGAAGAGATCCGCGAAGAGGATCTGGCTAAGGCGCTCCGCAATGTCGGCGAAGCCAAAAGCATGCTCCACATCATTGATCGACTGGGCGCAGCGTTTAAAGAGTTACAGCCATCGGACGACGACATCTGGGACTTTCATTGGGTTCCGTGGTGGGACGGTCGATGGGGTCAGCCTCCGACGCATCCGACCCAGGGCCATCGGTTCCCTGTCGGTCGATATCGCCATAATCCTGAGCCGGGGGCCGAACAGGCGTATTGGGATCCAGACGAGAGCAAGTGGTATCGCTACCAGCCCGATGCCGACGAGGACGACGACGACTAAGCGAGGAAGTTCGCCAGCGCGATAATGCCGCGCATGATGACGACCTCGCAAGCCGCTGCGGCACTTGATATTTCGATCCCAGTCCTACAACGCGCAATCCGTAAGTCGGGCCTCAGAATGAGGCTCGCCAAACGCGGAACCGACTACCTATTCTCACCCGACGACATCAACGCCGTATCCGAATATCTGTGCACGCCCAAGCCCGTGAAGAAGTCCGGGAACAATGCCAGCCATAGTGATTCACCGGGGCTGCCCTTGGAGTGGCTAAACGATCCTGCCCACACTGCCGAGTTCGTCGCTGAACGATACCGACGCGAAGCGCGACTGATGACGCTCGTACGCGCCGTGGATTGAAGCCATCACCTTCTACGAACAGCCGCCTCGACGTCCTTGAGATCCAGGCTAAAGTGCTTGCGGGCTAGTACTACAGCCGTAGTTCGCTTCCGGTGAGCGGGTTCGGCGTGTTTGCGCTGGTAGGGGCGGCTGCCGGGGCATGATTCACGGTTTGTGAAGACGAGAAAAACACCCACGGCAGCCGCGGGTTTGAGAGTAGATCACCAACGCTGGCGCGATGGCCTGGACGCGCTGATGAACCGGATATCGGGCCGGTTCGCCCGCTATGACGCCGCGCGAAATGCGGGCGCATTCGTGCTGGGTGCGCTCTCGGCGGTGGAGTCCAAGAACTGCTGGACGATGGCCGAACTGTCTGGGCATTCCACTCCGGATAAATTGCAGCACTTGCTTGCTCGCGCCAAGTGGAACGCTGACGACATCGCAGATGAGCTGCGAACCTACGTCGTCGAGGCGTTCGCCGATTCTGATGCGGTACTGGTGGTCGATGAAACCGGCGATGTGAAGAAGGGCACCAAAACTGTTGGTGATCAGCGGCAGTACTCGGGAACCGCGGGCCGGATCGAGAACTGTCAGGTCGCGGTCTACATGACCTACACCAGCAGTCGGGGCCACGCGTTGATCGACCGTGCCCTGTACCTACCGAAGTCGTGGGCCGATGATCCGGACAGATGCCTGGCCGCTGGTGTGCCCGAGAGCGTGGCGTTCGCCACCAAACCTGCATTGGCTACCGCGATGATCGGTCATGCTCTTGACGCCGGCGTGCCCGCGTCGTGGGTGGCTGGCGACGAAGTGTACGGCGCCGACCCGGATCTTCGAACTATGTTGCAGCACAGGGGTGTCGGGTACGTGTTGGCGATTAGCTGTGACCGGCGAGTACCCACAAAGGTGGGCAGCCTGCGCGTCGATGACCTTGCCTACGCACTACCGATGTCGGCGTGGCAGCGTCGATCCGCCGGTGCGGGGGCCAAAGGCCCACGCATGTACTCGTGGGCGTGGATCGCCACCACCGAGAGCGCCCCGAGTGGGTCGTGTTCGGTGCTGATCCGCCGCAACGACATCACGGGCGAGCTGGCCTTCTACCACTGCTACAGCCCAGCCTCGGTCACACTGGCTGACCTGGTTCGTGTAGCGGGGCGGCGCTGGACAGTCGAGGAATCGTTTCAAACCAGCAAGGGATTGACCGGCCTGGACCAGCATCAGGTGCGCACCTGGACCTCCTGGCACCGCTGGACGATCCTGGTCATGCTCGCCCATGCGTTCCTGGCCGTGCAGACCGCCACCCAACGCGACACCGAGCACCACAACCCAGCACTGATCCGGTTGAGTGTCAACGAGTTTCGGCGACTGTTCGTCGCTCTTATCCTTACGCCGCTGCACCACCGCGACCGCATCCTGGACTGGTCACTCTGGCGCCGCCGACACCAGCAACAGGCCTATCAAAGTCGCCAAAACTGCAGGTCAAAGTACCAATAGCATCGATCTACGGCTGTAGTACTAGATCAAGATGTCCGCGCCTGAGCCCCGTAACCTTCTGCCAACTGTCACTTAACTCGGCCGCCGGGCGTTGGCCGTTACTCGCGGCTATTGAATACTGTTGGTCCAGCAATTCCTTTAAGAACTCGTCGATCGCTGTGTCCAATTCGAGGATGCTGTCACCGAATGACGTAGCCTTCAGAAGCGTCAACGCGACAAATCGCACTGATTCGACGGTGTCCATCCATCTCGTCATATATTCGCCCAGCTCCTCGTGCAACTCCACGCGCAGCGATCTAGTCGTACTGTGAGTGCTACCCGGACGCGGCAAATCAAGATCGAAATTAGCCGGCAAGTTCTGAAAATATTGACTAAACCTAAGCGTAGACATGTTCATCGCCAGCAGAGCCGACCACAGGTTCGATAGCGCGTCTAGATTCTCGCGCCGCCTCGCCAGCTCATGGTCGATCAGGCGGCCGTGTTGCCCCTTTAGCGATTCTCGTAGCGCTACCACCACCGCGCCGAAGGTCAAAAACCCGACGAGCCAATCTGCGAACGGTCCCCACTGCTGTGCGCCCCATCGCTGCCCGTATCCCACGCCTAGCCAGAAGATGACGCCGAGGGCCAAGACGACGCCAAGCGTTATAACTTTCCAATGTCGCATGGAGTCGTCGGCGTCATCTTCAGGCGAAAAAGAGGCAGGCGGTGATGTCGTCACATCGTCAGTGAATCACGGGGTCGCGACACAGCACCCTGAGCGACACGCACGGCGTCTGCGCGTTCGCACGCGACTCGTTGTCGGGGGGTGAATTACCGGATCGCTTACAGAAATAACTGGTATTGCGACAATCCTTGATACAAAGGTCCGACAATGATGCTGATACAAGGTCATTACCCCAGGTCAGGGCACCTTTTGCCCCTCGTCGTTCTCTAACGAGAAAAAGTTGGGCCATCCGTACGCAGCATGAGCGGCAAAGGCCGTCCGCGGCCGCGTGTGTCAGACCCCCCTGTCCCCCGCAGGGGTCAAAACATGCCTTGACCTGCGGGGATGACCCGAATCGGCAAGAAGCACGGTGGCAACGGGCAGTTCTCGATGCGCACGGGCAGTGTGGGCATTGGATATCCAATCCTCAGTCGTGGCAATTGAATTGAGATTAGCAATCGGCGTGGTATCAGGAATGTGATTGCAACACAACAGAAAAGGGAAAGAGAACTCCGAGCATCAAGTCATCATCATGCGTGTACCTACGCACGTACAACGTCGGGCACGCACACAATCAACGGGACAGGACAACGCGCACAACAGATCACGGACACAATCACGGGAACGACAACGCGCACGGGTACACACAACACGTACCCACCAAGAAGGACAACGCATCAGGAGAAAGAGGCACGTTGCCCTTCGAGGTCACGCGCATCAGTCACGTTGGGTGTTGTGGCAGCGCAGCGTGAGGTTCAGGTAATGGGGGATCATGCGCGGGTGACGAGCAGCGGCGGCCCAGCCCAACCCGCACCCAACGCATGATCCATGTGACGCGACGACCACGGGTAAACGGTCGCCTTGTGCGTCACGCCCAATCGTCGCATTCTCGAACTCAGCGGGAGCAGAAATAGGAAGAGGCGCAACCCCATTCCAGAGTCACGCCCCATTCCTATTCAGTTGTTACGACACCGTGAGGACCTGCGCCGCTTCGCTTTCGAGGATGCCCGCGCCGAACCTGAAGCTCGCCCGCAACGCCACCGAGATGGAGTTGAAGTAGAAGTCATCAGACCGCGCGACTTCCAGATTCGAGTACGCCGACACGATGTAGTTCTTGTCCAGAGCCATGATCTTGTCGGACGGCATAGCGTTGGTCGTCAACACCGGCACACCGAGAATGGATTTCTCGCCTGCCTGCGTTCCCGCACCCAACAGAGCCTCGTTCGACCCGGTCGCCTTCTTGATCTGGCGCAGCGTCGCGTATGCCGACGGGTGCGCGAGAACGTGGGTGACCACACCACCGGGCAACGCTTCGATCTCAGCGAAGGCGTCGATCAGAGCATCCAGGTCGCCCGTCAACGGACCCGCATCGGTCGCGTACGACAGAAGCCCACCCGGAGGGAACTCCACCGGCGGAACAGGCGCGGGCTGCGACAGGAACGCCGTGTCCGCCTTGTGGATCAACGAGCGCCGCATCTCGTGGGAGATCAGCGACGACGCCGAATTCTGGCCCAGCTGGTCCCTCGACACCTTCAGCAATTCCGCGACGGTCCCGGTCTTGATCAGGAGCTCGGACAGCTCGGGATCGTTCTCGGGAATGTCGTCACCCTCGGGCACGAAACCCGCATCAATGATCTTGATACGCGGGACACGGACCACGGGAGCATCACCCTGGACTTCGCCGCCCTTGGTGCTGCACTGCAGAACGAGTGCCTGCGGGATTACCGCTTCGGGCGCAATGCCCTGTACGTCCATCGCCCAGCCTTTGGGCGAGTTGTTAGTGATGAAACTTGTAGACACAGTGGTATTCCTTCAGATTCGAGAATGGATGTATGTTTTCGCACCAAAACCGACAAATGGTGCTGCATCCGTAAGCCCGTCGGCATAACCACCCGTTTTGTGTCTGGTGTGGGACATCTCGACTTTCCGCGTCGAGCGTGCGTGCCGATGATGTTACACCGCACCGACTTTCAGACTCAATGGTGCGCTGTGCGGTCCAGTGTGGGTCTGTACAAATTCGGGCCGATCAATCCCTCATTGCACAATTGAACGGAGCGCACAGACGCGCTGAGAGCGCTCTAATGTGCCTCGGTGTCGTCGTCGACCGATCGCGCGGGGCACTCGGGCGTGTGCTCGCCCTCAGGCGCAGCGCAACACGGTGACGCGGGTCCGATATGACCGAGCGGGAACTCAGCCTCATCGACACGCTCGGCGGAGAGCGGGTTTCGGTCCGCGTCTGTCCGAAGCTCCGTCTTCCACGTCTTCACGGAAGTCGCCTTGCCCACACCGGAGTCGGGATCGCCGTGATTGAGCTTGTTCATTAGTTCGCGAGCTTCTTCGAGATTCATTGCAGTTCTTACCTTTCCGTTGATTCAATGATGTTGCGTCCTGCTTTGCGTCGATGACGTGGCGGAACGCCCCTTCGTGCCCGTGTTGTCGTACGTCATGCAATGCACTCGGTACACTCGGTGCACTTGGTGCACTCGGAACGAACTTGAATGCGCCAAGTGCGCCGATTGCACCGAGTTGCACCGAGTGCACGACGTGACGTCACTCGGGGCCTTGGATGTTCATCCGTCGCCAGGTCAATTCGAAGTCGCTACGCGTGAATCCCCGTGGTCCACTGCGCCCGTGCTCGCGGGTGCTTGTGCGCTTGGTCGCTTGGTTGACGATGCGCCCGAAGCGCTGTGGGCTGAGCCTTCCGAACTTGCTGTTGGCGCCCCAATAGTCCCGATTGTGATTGACGACCAGCTTGAGGAGGTCCGCGCTGGATACGAAGTCTTCGTCATCCGGCCATACAGCCCGAAGGTCGTTGAGCAACACCATTCCCGGAGGTAGTTCTTTCAGTCCGGCTTCGCGCTCGGCCTGATCCTCGGCAATGTTGTTCTTGATCAGTTGATCTGCGACGCGGGGCCAGTCACCGCCAGCGAGCACGGCGACCCGTTTAAGAGGCCTCCATTTTTCCCGTGTGCGCCCAATACAGCCATCGGGCAGATCGACTTGCGGGATGTTCTCGCGGACACTGTCAGCCCACGTGACGATGCTGTCGTGGAGCTTCTTGGCGTCCTCTTCGATCAGTTCCCAATCGCTGTCCTCAACATCACCCGAAAGGTCGGGCATCATCAGAATCCTGATCGCACGACTCAAGGTGTCCGGGGGTAGGTGGGGCGAGTTGCCCGCCATAGCCACCGGCGCGTAAGTGGACATGTCTTGAGTGACCCAACCATCGCCACCAGGAACCAGCACTGGACGTGACGCCCCGAACCGGTACCCCGAGTTGACTACGGCGATGAGGTCTTGCACGCCCTCCTTGTTCTCTCTCAACGAACGGTCGACCTCATCGAGCAGGATCGTTCGCATCTCCGATTCGAGCATGCGGGGAATGAGCGCAGGCGAACTCAGCATGGCCGCTTGAACCGGCCTGTGGCACAACCTGGAGCAATGATCCAGCACCGTGGTCTTCCCACTGCCCGGCATGATTGAGTCGATCAACAGTCGCGGTGTGGTCCACAGTTCGGATACGAGATGGGTGTGAACAATCCACAGTGACAGGATGTCCAGATCATCTTCGTGCGTAACTGCGATGAACCGCTCAAGCCACGTACGGACATCCCGCAAGATCGCGTTACCCGATGGGCGTCGTTTATTGCCGGACATCACTGCCCCTCGCTTTCTTTCACGAGTTGCCGCAGCACCGCGCAGGGCAAGTTCCTCAGCGACGGGTGCCGAAAGAACGAGTCGCGTCGATATGGCCATTCGGGGCGCTGCTGGCACTCCCACAAGATCCGTCGCGCCCGATTCATACGGAACTCAGGCACCGGCCTCGTGTGGGACCGCAGCTTTCCGTCTTTATCGAGGCTGAACGTCGTCGGTCCCTTGACGTCGATTGGATGTGGGATCGGGGGATGACCGCCCCGCAGAGTCTTGACGAGATCCTGATATTGCTCGTCGGGGGTCTGGACGTTGGTGAAATCTAGAACTATGGGTTTAGCCCTTGCCACGATCCTTGCTCGCTTTCCTCTGGCGGGAGGTTTCGACATAAGACTTCATTTTGCTTCCCTTTCTTGCTTACGCTTCTCTCGTAACTTCTTCATCGAGGCCTTTTTCCGGGCTTCCTCCATGGCGAAATACGCAGGATCTTCGCGCCGCTTACGACGACGGGTGTTGTATGCCTGCCTGTATTCCTCGTATCCCGGCTCGCCTTTTTTAGGTCCAGCCATTTACATCACCTCCTCATTTGCTGCTCAAATTGAAACACACGGCATCTCCTCGCTATTTGACCTGCGAGAATGCAACAATTCTTGAATTACGCCGTCACGCGCATATGCGCGTACGTCGCGGAATGCGCGTAATCAGGCGCTCAGTTCGACGCAGAGCGACCTTCGGGTCGATTATGTGGTGATCGTCGGACGCGCAATTCACAGGAGCCGACAGGCCCCCCCCCCCCCGCCTGTGAGCATGGGCGGGACCCGTCGCAGCGCTACACCGCGTACTGGCGCTCTCCACACGTCATGCAGGTGTACTCGACGAACGAGATGAGTCGGCCGTCGAGCTCCTTCGCGAACTCCAGCGCCATCATTTCCTCGTCGTGATCCTCGCCGCAGCGTGGACAGTCAACGTACGGAACACCAACGGAATCGGAGATGGTCTTTCCCTTCACTGAGATGCCGTTGGTGTTCGGGAAGTCTGGCGATCCCCCGACCATGCGTAGGTAGTTCATCAAGAACTCAAACGGCGTCGATCGTGTTGTTACAATTGCGTCCGTCATTGTTTCTCCTCTGACATGAATGCCCGCGAGCCGTGAACTTGCGGGCATTCTTTTTGGCCTGGTCCAACGGGATTGTTAGATCAGGGGTCCTAGTACTACAGCCGTAGTTCGCTTCCGGTGAGCGGGTTCGGCGTGTTTGCGCTGGTAGGGGCGGCTGCCGGGGCATGATTCACGGTTTGTGAAGACGAGAAAAACACCCACGGCAGCCGCGGGTTTGAGAGTAGATCACCAACGCTGGCGCGATGGCCTGGACGCGCTGATGAACCGGATATCGGGCCGGTTCGCCCGCTATGACGCCGCGCGAAATGCGGGCGCATTCGTGCTGGGTGTGCTCTCGGCGGTGGAGTCCAAGAACTGCTGGACGATGGCCGAACTGTCTGGGCATTCCACTCCGGATAAATTGCAGCACTTGCTTGCTCGCGCCAAGTGGAACGCTGACGACATCGCAGATGAGCTGCGAACCTACGTCGTCGAGGCGTTCGCCGATTCTGATGCGGTACTGGTGGTCGATGAAACCGGCGATGTGAAGAAGGGCACCAAAACTGTTGGTGTTCAGCGGCAGTACTCGGGAACCGCGGGCCGGATCGAGAACTGTCAGGTCGCGGTCTACATGACCTACACCAGCAGTCGGGGCCACGCGTTGATCGACCGTGCCCTGTACCTACCGAAGTCGTGGGCCGATGATCCGGACAGATGCCTGGCCGCTGGTGTGCCCGAGAGCGTGGCGTTCGCCACCAAACCTGCATTGGCTACCGCGATGATCGGTCATGCTCTTGACGCCGGCGTGCCCGCGTCGTGGGTGGCTGGCGACGAAGTGTACGGCGCCGACCCGGATCTTCGAACTATGTTGCAGCACAGGGGTGTCGGGTACGTGTTGGCGATTAGCTGTGACCGGCGAGTACCCACAAAGGTGGGCAGCCTGCGCGTCGATGACCTTGCCTGCGCACTACCGATGTCGGCGTGGCAGCGTCGATCCGCCGGTGCGGGGGCCAAAGGCCCACGCATGTACTCGTGGGCGTGGATCGCCACCACCGAGAGCGCCCCGAGTGGGTCGTGTTCGGTGCTGATCCGCCGCAACGACATCACGGGCGAGCTGGCCTTCTACCACTGCTACAGCCCAGCCTCGGTCACACTGGCTGACCTGGTTCGTGTAGCGGGGCGGCGCTGGACAGTCGAGGAATCGCTGCAAACCAGCAAGGGATTGACCGGACTGGACCAGCACCAGGTGCGCACCTGGACCTCCTGGCACCGCTGGACGATCCTGGTCATGCTCGCCCATGCGTTCCTGGCCGTGCAGACCGCCACCCAACGCGACACCGAGCACCACAACCCAGCACTGATCCGGTTGAGTGTCAACGAGTTTCGGCGACTGTTCGTCGCTCTTATCCTTACGCCGCTGCACCACCGCGACCGCATCCTGGACTGGTCACTCTGGCGCCGCCGACACCAGCAACAGGCCTATCAAAGTCGCCAAAACTGCAGGTCAAAGTACCAATAGCATCGATCTACGGCTGTAGTACTAGCGTTCCTTACGGCCGCGGTTCCTCAATCGCGCAATGACTTCCTCGCGCTCGGTGCGATCGTTCGTCGGAATGGGTGGTGTGGAACTGACTGCCTTACTTGGCTTTTTGCGCTTGCCTGGAACCTCGGTCCGTGTGCGATCTGCCTTAGCGAAGCCCTTAGTCATAGCGACACCTCGCGGTAGTGTGCTCGCCGCCGAGCGCGGTACTCGGGAGTCGTCTGGTAGCCCCGCTGGCGTTCCCGCCGACGCTGGCGGTACTCGTCGTCCTGCATCCGACACCGGTCACGCGCGCCACTCGTGGCGGGGTGATCGCAGTCCGCGTGGCTACGCATCGTCGGTCAAGCCTTCGATGAAGTCGTCAAGGTCCGACTTGCGGATGCGACGAGACTTGCCGAGCTTCACGCTCGGAATCTGACCGTCCTTCATGTAGCGGTACAGACGGGTCTTCCCACACCCAAGCAATCGGCACGCCTGTTCGGGCGTATAGAGCCTTTCAACCATTGGTTCTCCTTGTTCTGGAATACGACAGAACTTATTGCGTATCGTCGCTATTGACGTTAACATGAACGTGCTTGAACGCGACTGACAGGAGATAGAATGTTCTGTAATACGACAGGTGACGAGAATGCCCACAGTTGACCCCGACGCCAAGCGATGGCAAGAAGCCACGGCCAGACGCATCGGTCGAGCCATCGCGCTGTACCGAGAACGACGAAAGCTATCGGCCTCGCAACTGGCGGAACGCACGCGGGAGCTGGGCTACCCGATTCACCGCGTGACCATCAGCAAGATCGAGTCGGGTAATCGACTGGGCAAGGTTGACGTGTGCGAACTACTCGTACTCGCTAAAGCGCTTGGCACCGACCCCCTTTCGTTGGTCCTGCCTGACTTGCTCGATGGTGAGGTCGAGCTGACACCTGGTGAGCTGATGCCCACACACGAAGCGATCCGCGACTTCGTAGGCCAGAGCTTCGACGAGACGTCCATGCGCGTGTACTGGGATTATCTCGATTTTGTCGCGCGTCAACGTATGTACGCAGAACGTGGAAACGACGACGCCGCGCACGAAGCTGGCGAACAGGCAAGACAAACGATCCAATGGGGAGTCGATCGCTACGGCTGGGAAGTCCGCAATGGATAGGCGCGGCAACCACGAGGGGTCGATCACGAAGCGCCCCAACGGGACCTATCAGGGGCGGATGAGGTACACCGATCCACACACCGGGTTACCCAAGCGGGTCAGCGTCTACGGCAAGACAAGCCAAGAGGTACGCGACAAGCTACAAGAAGTGCGAGAACGGCTGGCCATCGGCGCACCAGCCCGCGACGCTAAAGACACGGTCGCACAGTGGCTTCGGGTGTGGTGCGAGTCGTCTTTGGAGGCGTCGGACCGTAAAGCGACGACCAAGCAACTCTATGCAGCGATTGCCCGAAAGCACTTGATGGCAAAGACCATTGGTGAGATACGGCTCGACCGCCTGCGGCCATCGCACGTAGAAGCCATGATCGTGGAGCTACGTCGCCAGGGTCTCGCCGACTCGACGGTGCGACAGGTGTACGTCGTGCTACGTGCTGCTCTGGACAGCGCTGTTCGAGATGGCTTGATCGGGAAGAATCCCGCCGCCACAGTGCAACGTCCTCGCGTCGAACGTCACGAGGCGCACGTACTGGCACCCAGCGACGTCCGTAAGGTCCTCGCGGGCGCTCGTCGCAGTCGTTACTACGCTGTCGTGCTGGCGATCGCCTCGTGCGCCCTGAGGCGCGGTGAAGCCTGCGCGCTGGCGTGGAAAGACGTTGATCTGGACAACGCCGAGCTAACGGTGACGCACACGCTCGCTCTGATTGACGGCCAGCTCAAGCTCACCACGCCCAAGTCGAAACGCTCTCGCCGGCGTATCCCCATGACGCCCGAACTCGTCGCCGAACTTCGCGCCGTGCGGAAACGCCAGAAGGAGGAACGCCTACGCCTGGGTCCCGCTTGGGGCGGTCATCACGACATGGTGTTTACCACCGAGGTGGGAACACTCGTGTCACCGCGGAATATCCTCCGCGTAGTCGAGAATGGGGCCAAGGCCGCGGGACTCGAAGGCGTTGGTGCCCACACGCTGCGTCACTCGGCTGCGACCGCATGGCTTGAGGCAGGGGTACACATCAAAGCCGTTGCTGATCTACTCGGCCACGGGTCAATCGCTGTTACCGGCGACCTCTACGGGCACACGTCACAGGATCAGGCACGCAACGCCGTAGCATCACTAGGAATGATGCTCGCGAACACAAAGGGCGTAAACGAAGGGCGTACAGAGGAGGAGACGACCCCCGACAACCTCAACAAAAAGCACGTTTGACGTGCACCAGGCCTCCGTAGCTCAGGTGGATAGAGCACATGACTTCTAATCTTGTGGTCGCAGGTTCGAGTCCTGCCGGGGGCGCTAGTTGACTTGTATGACGTCGGGTGATGCTTGACGTTTTGTCTCCGGTTGATGCTTGACGGTGTTTCGGCTGATGCTTGACAGCTGTTTCGGTTGATTCTTGACGCAGCAGCCGGAGGCCCTGCCTGCGCCGCCTGCAACGCAAATAAACACAACCGCGAGGTCACCAGTTCGGCAAACAACCGGACCTTGTGCACCCGCGAACAGGGCTGGCCACTAGTCTGGAGCGTCAACGATCAACCAGCGGACGATCCGTCAACGCATCGAACGCCGCCGAACAGCGGCGCGTCGGCCGCAGCGGAACGCCAGAAGCCCGGTTCGCATGACAATCGCGTCGTGCGGAACGACAAGGAGACCGGGCAAATCAGGAAAGGCAGATCCATGAGCCACGAACGGGCGCTCATCTTCTTCACCATGTTCATGATCGCGATGGTGGGGGTGACCGCAGGCGTCGTCACCTGGATCGGCTGATCGCTCCCCACCGCGCTAGCGTCATCGCCCTATGACACGCCCCGATCTCGTCCTATACGACGTCAGTGATCGTGTAGCGCTGATCACCGTCAACGATCCGGACCGGCGTAATGCCGTCACCGGCGCCATGTCGGTGCAGCTGCGGGCCGCCGTCGAGCGGGCCGAAGCCGACCCCGGAGTGCACGCGGTGGTGGTCACCGGCGCGGGCCGGGCGTTCTGCGCCGGAGCCGACCTGTCGGCGCTCGGTGCGGCGACCGAAGACGGGCTGTTGGCGTTGTACGACGGTTTCATGGCGATCGCACAGTGCACGTTGCCCACCATCGCCGCGGTCAACGGTGCCGCGGTGGGTGCGGGTCTGAACCTGGCGCTGGCCGCCGACGTGCGTATCGCCGGCCCGGCGGCGCTGTTCGATGCCCGGTTCCAGCAGCTGGGTCTGCATCCCGGCGGCGGCGCCACCTGGATGCTGCACCGGGCGGTGGGGCCGCAGGTGGCCCGGGCCGCACTGCTGTTCGGCATGCGTTTCGACGCCGAGGCCGCGGTGCGGCACGGCTTGGCGCTGCAGCTCGACGACGACCCGGTCACCGCGGCGATGACGCTGGCCGCCGGTCCGGCATCCGCGCCTCGGCAGGTGGTCTTGGCCACCAAGGCGACGATGCGCGCCACCGCCAGTCCCGGTGCTGTCGAGGGTGACCAACACGAGTTCGCCAAGCAGACCGAGCTGGGTCCGCAGGCAGCCTCCGTCGAGTCGCCGGACTTTGCCGCACGGCTGGCCGCAGCACAGCGCAGATAGCGACATGCTTTAGAGATCCAGCAGCGCGATCTCCGGTTGTTCGATCAGATCGCGAAGCGCGCACAGGAATTCGGCGACCTGCGCGCCGTCGGCGACGCGATGGTCGAACGCGCACGTCAGGGTCAGCTGCGGACGCACCACGACGACCTCCCCCACCGCGACCGGCCGTGGTTTCAGCGAACCGATCCCCAAGATGGCCGCCTCCGGGTAGTTGATCACCGGTACCCCGTCATCGAGGCCGAGCGCCCCGAAGTTCGAAACCGTGAACGTCGACCCCTGCAGCTCGGCCGGCTTGAGTGTGCCGGCCCGGGCCTCGGCGATCAGCCGCGCAACGGTATCGGCAAGTTCGCGGGTGGTCTTGCGGTGCGCGTCGAACACCACCGGCACCAGCAGGCCGCGGGGCGCGGCCACCCCGAAACCCAGATGCACGCCGTGATGAGTGCGGATCATCGGGCCCTCCGGTGCTTCGACCCACGTCGCGTTGAGCACCGGGTGGCGGGTCAGGGCGATGACGAGCAGGCGCAGGATCAGCACGAACGGGGTGATCGTCGCGCCGCCGGCCTCCACTAGTCGATCCCGCAGCTGCAACAGGTTGGTGCCGTCGACCTGCACGCTGCCGTGCGCATCGGGGATCGTGCTGCGGGACAGTGTCATCCGTTCGGCCATGGCCGCCTGCACAGGGCTGGGCGGACGAAGTTCGTCGTCGGGAGCCGCCGCGCCGGCGGCCGCGCGTACCCCATCGGGGGTGATCACGCCGCTCGGTCCGGGCGGCACGCGACTCAAGTCGACGCCCAGCTCAGCGGCGAGTTTGCGGGCGCCCGGCTTGGCCCTGGGCCGCCCGGTCGTGGACGTGCAGGTACGGCGGCTGGTGTCGAACGTGTCGTCGGCGCCATAGCCGACCAGCACCGGTGCCCGCCCCGCAGTCTCAGCCGGTGTACCGGTGTCGATGCGCACCAACGGCGCGCCGACCGCGAGCACGTCGCCCACCGCGCCGCCCAGCTCGACCACCCGGCCGGCATACGGGCTGGGGAGCTCCACTTCGGCTTTTGCCGTTTCCACCGAGCACAGCGCCTGGTTGAGTTCGATCTGATCGCCGACGGCGACGCTCCAACTGGTCACCGTCACCTCTTCGAGCCCCTCCCCGAGATCAGGGACGGTGAAGGTCTGGACCGTCTCGGTGCTCATGGCGCCTCCAACAGCCGCTGAACGCAGTCCAGCAGCCGATCGGGGCCGGGCAGCCAGAGGCGTTCCAACCGGGCCGGTGGATACGGGGTGTCGAATCCGCTGGCGCGCAACACCGGTGCTTCCAGTTCGTAGAACAGTTCCTCGGAGATGCGGGCGGCCAGTTCGGCGCCGTAGCCGAGATTGCGGGGGCCTTCGTGCAGCACCACGCATCGCCCGGTGCGCCGCACCGACGCCGCGACGGTGTCGAAGTCGAGCGGGACCAGCGAGCGCAGGTCGACCACCTCCAGGCTCCACCCGTGCTGTTGCGCACCGATCTCGGCCGCGGACAGCGCGGTGGCCACTCCACCGCCGTAGGTGAGCACCGTGACGTCGGTGCCGGATCGGCGTACGGCAGCGCACCCGATCCCCGGCGCCGGATGTTCGGTGTCGACGGGGCCGCGGGACCAGTACCGCCGCTTGGGCTCCAGGAACATCACCGGGTCGGGGGCGGTGATCGCATGGCGCAGCAGCCAATACGCGTCCGACGGGTCGGCGGGCACCACCACCTTCAGTCCGGCGGTGTGCGCCCAATAGGTTTCGGTGGATTCCGAATGATGCTCGGCCGCACCGATTCCGCCGAACGATGGGATGCGCACGGTGACCGGCATCGACACCGCGCCGCGGGTCCGGGAGCGGTACTTGGCCAGGTGGCTGACCACCTGGTCCAATGCCGGGTAGCTGAACCCGTCGAACTGGATCTCCGGAACCGGGACGAAGCCCCGCATGGCCAGTCCGATGGCGATGCCGATCACCGCCGATTCCGCCAGCGGAGTGTCGAAACAGCGTTGCTCACCGAAGGTTTCGGCCAGGCCCTCGGTCACCCGGAACACCCCGCCCTGCACACCGACGTCGGTGCCGAATACCAGGACCTTGGGCTCGGCGTCCATCGCATCGCGCAGTGCCCGGTTGAGCGCCGCCACCATGGTCAGCTCTTCGGTGCGGGTGTGGGATCCGGCCGCTGCGGTGGGGGTCGCCGCGCGGGTGGGTGGTTCGAGGATCTGGGTCATCAACGCCCCCTGCCCAATTCGGCACGCAGCGCGGCCCGCTGCTGCTGCAGATCCGGGGTGATGTCGGCGAAGACGACGGTAAACACCTCGTCGATATCGGCATCGGCAGCCCCGACGGTGGCGTCGCGCAGCTCGCTGCGTACGCGCTTGGCCTTGGCGTCGACCCGGTCCTGCAGCCGCTGCGACCACACGCCGATATGGCGCAGGTAGGTGCGGTAACGCGGGAGCGGGTCGAGTTCCGCCCATTGGTCGACTTCGGCGCTGTTGCGGTAGCGGGTCGGATCGTCGGAGGTGGTGTGCGGACCGAGCCGGTAGGTGACGGCCTCGATCAGGCTCGGTCCACCACCATGGCGCGCCCGCTCGGCCGCTTCGGCCATCACCGCGTAGCAGGCCAGCGGATCGTTGCCGTCCACCCGGATGCCCGGCATGCCGTAGCCGATCGCCTTGTGTGCCAGTGAGACAGCGACGGTCTGCTTGCGCAGCGGCACCGAGATGGCCCATTGGTTGTTCTGCACGTAGAACACACACGGGGCGGAGAACACGGCGGCGAAATTGAGTGCCTCGTGTACGTCGCCCTCACTGGTGGCGCCATCGCCGGTGAAGGCGACGGTGACCGAATCCTCGGCCAGGCGTTGGGCGGCCATTGCGGCGCCCACCGCGTGCAGCGCCTGGGTACCGATCGGAACCGAGATCGGCGCGCAGTTCTTCTCGGTGAACTCCAGCCCGCCGTTCCACGTTCCGCGCCAGGCGGCCGCGACGTGCCACGGCGGGATTCCCCGGGTGACGAAGACGCCCAGCTCGCGGTACTGCGGGAACAGCCAGTCGGTTTTGCGCAGGCACGCGACGGCGCCGACCTGGGCGGCCTCCTGGCCACGACACGATGCGTAGAGCGCCAGCTCGCCCTGGCGTTGCAGGTTGACCAGTTCAATATCGAGTTCGCGGGTGAGCACCATCAGCTCGTAGAGCCAACCGAGGGTTTCTTCGGGCAGGTCGCGGCTGTAGCGACTCTCGGCGGTGGGGGTGCCGTCCGGCCCGATCAGCTGCACAGGTTCCAGGGCGACCTGCGGACCGGTAATGCCTGGCAGCTGGCCCATGTGAGCCTCCTTGTGACGCTGATCTCATTATGCCAGCGAATGTCGAGCGCCCTGGTGAGCCGGTGCGGCGTGGCTATTCGTCGAGTGCGCGGTTTAGTGGTCGAGAACGGCTTGTCACGTACGAAACCGCACACTCGGCGTGTTCTTTGTTGAGCTCCGCTACCCCGAGACCTCGAAGATGCCGCGCGCCCCGTTCTCGGCGTGCCGCATGTCGTGATCCATGAACGGGTAGTGGCCCGGTTCGGGGAACGTGAGCTCGACGAAGCCGCCCTGGGCGGGCGCCAGGTCGAGGACCTGCGATCCCCCCGCCGGGGCCGACGGGTCATTGGGCCGCAGCAGCCAAGCCCCCTCTTTATAGCCGGTGTCGAACTGCGATCCGACGACGTGGAAGGCGATCGCGTCGCCCGGGCCGGCGTTGACCACCCAGACGCGCACCCGTTCACCGGTGCGCGCCGGCAGCGGGGCGTGCACGTACTGGGCCGCGGTGCCGTTGAACATCCAGCCGTCGGGCTGACCGGCGCGGATGGCGGTCGTCTGGGCATCGGAATCCGGTGCGTTCGCGTAGAGCTGGGCGCCGACCAGGGCGTATTCCCGGTCCACCGGCGGCAACCCGGGTGGATCGATGATCACCGCCCCGTACATGCCGTTGGCGATGTGCAGTGCCATGGGCGGGGTGCTGCAGTGATACAGCCAGGCGCCGGCCCGGCGCGCCGTGAACCGGTAGACCAGTCGCTCGCCCGGCGCCAAGGTGCGCATCGGTTGGTCCGGGGCGAGCGCTCCGGCGTGAAAGTCGATGCCATGGCCCATGGTGGCGTCGTTGATCAGCGTGATTTCGAAGGTGTCCCCGACCTTGCCGTGCAGGGTCGGCGCCGGTTCGACGCCGCCGAAGGTCCAGCGGATCTCCCGGCGGCCGGGCGCGATCTCCAGTTCCCGGTCGACGGCGCGCAGTTCCACCCGATGCACCCCCGGGGTCGCCGGTGCGAGCACTGCATCGCGCGGCGTCCAGCCGGGGGACGGATCGGCGGCCAGGTCCAACACGGTCGGCGCGGGCAGGCCACCATGCCCCGCGCCGCTGTGCTCCTGCCTCGGGGAGCCACCGATGGCGTGGATCGTCATCGTCATGCCGGCGGCCCGGTGACCGGGCACATCGCACCACACGTCGCGGTCCTGGTGCACCGCACCGAGATCGAGCACGGCGGTCTGGCCACGGCTCAACCGCGGGGTGCGCTCGCCGGTGTCGACGTGCAAGTCGTGCGGCAACCCGTCGACGTTGGTGACCCGCAGGGCCAGCCGGGTTCCGGCCGGCACGTTGATCACGTCCGGGGAGAACCGCATGTTCTTCAGCGTGACGTCGACGGTGCGTGCCTCTCCGGTGATACCGGCGGCCCCCGAGGTCGCGGGGCCGCCGATCCCGAGTCCCAGCGCGGCGGCGACCGCGGCCACCGCGGCAACGGCGACCGCCCCGGTGATCGCCCGGGAATGTGGCGTGATCGCGTCAATATCGAGCGGACCGCGCAGCGCTACGGGCACCGCGAGCCGCAGTGCCAGCAATACGAAGCTGGCCACCGCGACCGCTGCCAGCACCCAGCCGATCAACGGCAGCGGTGCCCGCCACGGCCCGGCGACCAGCGGTACGGCGATGTTGAGCGCGCACACCCGAGCCTGCCAACCCTGGTCCAGGTAGCCGATGACGGCTTTGCGAACGGGCGGGCCGTTGGCCACCAAGACCGGCAGCAGCTGACTCAAGGCGCCCAACAGGATCTGAGCGACGAATCCGACTGCCAGCAGCGGAAGCAGGGTGTTCTCCGCGAAAGCGGGCAGCACGTCGACCGAGCGGGCGACGATCAGCCGAATCATCTCCATCAGGACAGCGACACCCAGCCAGGCCGTCGCGCCGACCAGCATCCAGGCCGCGGGTCCGGTGAAGCTGCGCCCCGGCCACAATCCGACTATGGAGAGGCCGACTCCGACCGCATACCCCAGCAGTCCTGCCGCGGTCAGCCACCAGCTGTTGGTGAGCAGACCGGCGGCTGCGACGGACAGGCCCACCGTCAGGGTCGGTAACGCGCGCTGGGCCATCGCAAAGCTGCGCGGGGTGATCTTCTCCCGGATTGTGGTGGGCCACAGGGTGAACAAGGTGCCCACAACCGTCAGGCCGATCCAGCCGTAGAGCATTACGTGCACGTGGGTGGTCCACAGCCGCGCATACCACCGGGCCACACCGAAGGCCATGGCGGCACCGGTCGCCGATCCGGCCAGCAGCGCTGCGATGGCGGCCAGGTAGAAACCGACCAGGTAGTCGAAGCGCGCGGACAGGGCGCGCTTCTTCATCGCGATCAACTCGGCACCGTGAGCGACAGCGACCACGGCCACGGCCGTGCCGCCCATCCCGGTCAGGGCCTCGGCGTTGAAGGCCACTCCGGCTAGGGTGGCGATGACGGCGAGGTTGAGCAGGGACAGCTTGGCCACCAGGTGCCATGGCGGCGGGTCGGGGACCCGGCATAGCGTGGTGGTGAAGTGTCCCGACCAGATCACGATCGCGTTGGTGGCCGCACCGAGCAGCAGCGCGTGCACCGGCAGCCAGATCGGGTGCGCAATGACGTTGTGCGCGACCAGCAGCGCGACGGCGACGACCAGCCAGCCCAGCACCACGATGTTGGCGCCGAGGAAGACCGGTCCGCGCGGTCCGCCCCGCCGGCGGGGTTTGACGACCGGCGCCGGCGGCCCCAACGGAATCATGTTCGCCAGGCTACGGCCGGATCGTTCCTACCCGGAAGTGCCCTTTGGCACTGGTTTGATCCGGGTGCGCTAAGCGGCGCGGTCGGTGGTGACCACCAGGCGGCCAGTGGTCTGGCGAGCGGCCATGCGCTCCAAAGCATTCGGCAGGTCGGTCCAGGGAACCTGTGCGCCGACGACGGTGCGGATCTTGCCGGTGCGCAGCATTTCCAGGATTTTCGCGTGAGCGTCCAGTCCCTCCGAGCGAGCCGGCCAGTTGAAGCCCAGGGTGCGCCGGATCGCCACCGGGTCGTTGACGTAGACCAGACATACCCCGCAGACATCGAAGTTGCTGTAGGCGATGGGCCGTGGCGAGAGGTAGTCGCCGTCCTCCAGGGCGATGTCCTGGGCGAACCCTGCCATCAGGTACCGGCCGTTCAGGCCCATGGCACGGAACGTCTGGACTGCCACGTCTCCGCCGACCGCGTCGAACGCGACGTCGACACCGCGGCCGTAGGTCAGTTCCATGACCTGCTCGACCCAGTCACCGTTGCGGTAGTTGATCGCGTGGTCGGCGCCGAGTTCCTTGCAGAACTCGACCTTCTCGTCACTGCCGGCGGTGGCGATTACCCGAGCGCCCAGCGCTTTGCCGAGCACCAATGCGCCGGATCCGGTGCCGCCCGCGGCGGCGTGCACTAGCAGGGTCTCCCCCGGCTTGAGGCGGCCACGTTCCCGCAATGCGAACCAGCCCAGGTGGAACGGGTAGTGCAGGGCGGCGCCGTCGACGTCGCTGACCCAGTCCGGCAGGTCCAGCGCGGTCGCGGCGTCGACGATCGCGTAGGAGGCGTACCCGCCGAAGGCCATCACCGGGATGCCGACGATGCGCCGGCCGATGAGATGTTCGGCGCCCTGCCCGGCGCTCTCCACGACTCCGACTGTCTCCATGCCGGGCACGAACGGCGGCTGCAGTGGCAGGGTGGTGTAGCGGCCTCCGATGATGTCGATGTCGTTGAAGTTGAGGCAGAACGCGTTGACCGCGACCCGGATTTCGCCGGGCCCGGGCGCGCGTACCTCGACGCTCTGTCGGGCCAGCACCTTGGCCGGGTCACCGAGTTCGGTGGCGACCCAGGCGTCAGCAGAGATCGGTTGATTCACGGTTTCTCCCATTAATCGGTAACGAATTGGTTTTGGTAGTCGCGCAGCCGGTTTGCGATCTCGTCGGCATCCAGTCCCAGATCGGCCGGCTGGTAGTCGACCGCGCCGTAGCGCCCGCGGGGGTGCTCGATGCAGAACTGCGTCATCGCGTCTGTCGCCTGAGCGTCGAGGGGCTGGCCCGCGAGCTCGTAGATGGCGGCGACGGTCCCATCCTCATCGGCCATGAAGTCCTCGAACCTCACGTCGACGGACTGCGCCGCCGGCAGCACATCGCGGTCGCGCAGGCAGCCGGTGAGCAGATCGTCGGCCCGGTCTAGCCAATACTTCGAGATCTTGACCGGGTCGGGTTGGTCGCAGGCCATCCGTGCCGCGTAGCTGATCATGGTCGCCATCGATCGCGTCACCTCGACCGGATCCCGATGAGTGACAACGAAGGTGGCGTCGGGGAAGGTGGCATACAGCGCGGGGAACTGCTCCAGATGTTGTGGCGACTTGAGCACCCAGCGGGTGCCACCGCGCAGCCATTGCAGCGCCTGCAGGGTGCGTTTCATGTACGCGTACGACGCGGTCTGATCGTGTGTCTTGTAGTGCTGCGCGAATGTCGGGAGGTAGTAACTACATTCGAAGAGCATTCCGGAGATGTCGTTGCCCAGCAGCTGGATCTCTTCGTGCGCGTGGTCGACGGTCATGTCGTGCATGCGCTTGAACTCGGGCATCGAGGTGTTGATCAGATCCAGGCCGACGGCGCAGCGGTCACGCCTGGCCTGCGGATCGGGTTCGCCCGGCGTGGCGACCGGCTCCATGCTCTCCCAGTACGGCAGGTAGCGCAGTGCCGGGTCGGCCGCGATCAGGTTGTGCAGGTGGGTAGTCCCGGTGCGTGGCAGTCCGCAGATGATGATCGGGCGTTCGATCTCGACGCTGTCGATCTCGGGGTTCTTCGCGATCAGATCTTCCAGTCGGAGCCGGTTGACCAGGTGGCCTACCAGTTGTTCGAACGCCATCGCCCGGCCCACGCCGGACAGGTCGGCCTCGGTGACCAGCGACGCGCACAGTACGTCCAGGCGCTCACGAAAGGCGTTGTCGCCCCAGTTGTCCAAGCCTGTTCGTTCGGTTGCGGCCTGCAGCAATGCGTCCGGTGTCAGCTGCAAGACGGAGCCGTAGCCGGCCAGGCCTTCCCGCATCGGGCGCGCGGCCCCGGGAAAGACCGGGTTGGCAAGGTCTTCGAGCCGGATGGCGCCCGGCCGAGTGGCAGCGCTCATGAGACCAGCTCTGCGACGTCGACGACTCGGCAGTTCAGCGGGTCGGGGGTGGCCTCGGGTAGGAACCAACGTAGCCAGATCAGGCCTTTCGACCGGCCCGCGGTGGACACCCAGTTCGGATGCCCGGGATCAGTTTCGCTGATCACGATCTGCCAAAACCCGTCGGGTGCGTAGCTGACGTGCGCACCGTTGATGGTGACCCGCTCGCGGGTGTAGTCGTAGGTGTGTAAGAACGGATTCCACAGGCACAGATTCCAGAACACGCACTCCGGTGAGGTTCCTTCGATGACCAGCGCCTGGCCGGGTTGCAGTTCGTAGGCGCCCATCGAATAGGCGGCGTCGCCGGCGGCCCAGCCCACGGTGCGACTGGGAACCGGATAGGGCTCCTGCAGCACGTTGGCCGGCAGCCGCACGGGCGCCATGGCGGCCTGCTCACGAATCCAGGTGCGCGCCGCGCGCATCCGCCGGCTCAGGTCGGCGCGGGTGTCGGGGCGCCGGCCAGTGTCATCAAGCGCTTCGATCTTCCACTGCACGCGCACATCGGTGCCGGGGTCGGTGAGATAGTCGCGGGTCAGGATGAACACGGCGTCGGGCTCCAGTTTGAGCCAGTTACCCTGCTGCTCTTGGGCACTGATGATGAATTCGAAGTTGCCGTCGGCGTCAGGGGCTAAGTCGCGGTCGTTGATGGTGTCGATGATGCGGTCGCTGTAGCGGCCGTCGTCGGGGCCGCCGTAGACGGTCATAGACAGGTAGACCGCGTCGCCGCGGTTGCCGGTGACCCGGTAGCTGCGGCTCGGGTCGATCGGCGCCAGCTGGTAGAAGGCGTCCGAATTGTCGCCGCCCCATTTGAGATAGGGGCCGATCACGTCGACCAGGATCGGCTTGTCCGCATCGCCCCAGATGTAGGCCTCGGAGGCGACCCGCAGCAGGCTCAACGCCCATCGGTAGCCGTCGAGAACGTCGGCCTCCTCCAGCGGCGGATCAGCGGTCAGCAGGCGCTGCTCGACGGCACGGACCTCGTCGAGCAACTCGCCGAATGCGACGGACAACTCGTCACTCATCCCGGTTCTCCTTCTTTCTCATTCCTTGCAGCAGTAACGTGCACAGCCTGTCGGCGGCGGCCTCGACGGTGTCGGTGGCCAAAACTTGGGCGATGTAGAAGCTGGTGCCCACCATTGCGTCATAAGCGATCTCGACATCGATGTCGGCATCGAGCACGCCTTGGTCGATGCCGGCGCGGACCAGCACACCGAACGCGGTGCGGGTCGTCTCGTCGAGCAGCTGTTGGGTGCGGATGAACAACTCCGGGTCGCGGTGGCGATCGGCCAAGATGCCCAGTGCCGCGGCAGCCACGTCCGGCGCGCGCCAGAACTCGAACACGCCGGCCACGAATTGGCGCAGGTCAGCTTCGAAGTCGCCCGAGCTGGTCAACACGTCACCGACCTCGGCGGCACCGAAGACCGCATCGAACACCAGGTGCGTCTTCGACGGCCAACGTCGGTAGACGGTGGGGCGACTGACGTCCGCCTCGCGGGCGATCGCCTCGATGGACACCTGGTCGTAGCCGTCCCGGGCCAGCAGTCGGCGGGCGGCTTCGGTGATGGCCTGCTCGGTGCGCGGATCGCGGGGGCGTCCGCGACCGGCCGGGGCCTGGTCCGGGCTTGCCGTCACTGTGGCATCTGCGGTCGGCGACTCACGGTCTAAATAATTACATTACGTAACGTAATTAGTCAACGATTCTGTGGGCCGCCCCGACTCTGCAGGTCAGAAGGCGTAGCGGTGGTACTGCGACATGTTCGCCACCGCCGGAATCAGCGACATCGCCCTGCCCAACGCCTGGTAGCGGCGGGGAAGCTTGCCATAGGTATCCGACTCGAACCAGCGCACCCATTCCAACCGTCGGGTGCCCGGCACCGCGGCAAGGATGTCGTCGGGGCGGTTGATCCCCCACCGCAGCGTCGCCCCAGAGCGGCGCACCACCGCGTTGGACCACTGGGTCTTGATGCCCAGCCAGTTGAAGGCGTCGAACTGCAACTCCCCGCCCGGAGCGTGCTCGACCACCCGGCGCAGCAACGCGACACCGTCCGCTTCGGTGAGATACATGGTCAGACCTTCGCCGAGCATCAATGTCGGACGGCCGGTGGGGATTTCGGCGAACCACGCCGGGTCGGTGACCGACGCCGCCACCACGTGGTTGTGGCTTCGCTTGGGAAGCAGTTGCCGGCGCAGGTCGGCGACGTCCGGGTAATCGATGTCATACCAGTCGACTCCGTCGCCGGGTTGGATCCGGAGGTATCGGGCGTCGAGCCCACAGCCCACGTGCAACACCACCGCGTCGGGGTTGGCCGCCAGGAACTGACGGGCCCAGGTGTCGAAGTGCGCCGAGCGGGTGGTCACCGACGGCGATTGAGCCGCGGTGATGGTGGTCTTGCTCCAGTCGTAGTCGATGCGTGCGACCACTTCCTTGGCGTAGCGATCCCCCAGGATGGGTTCGGGCAGATCAGCATCCAGCGCCTTGGCATACAGCGTCGCGAGCATAGTCTGCGGAGACCCGCTCAGATCCACCCGCGCCTTGTCATCGGTCATGCCAATCCACGCTAGCCCCGCCGGCGCAAACCGCTCGGAGCTGAACGCCGGTCGGCGTGGTGTTCAGCCCTGCGGCGTTATCCACTGACGTTCAACCGCTTTGACCAGCGCGGTCAGGGTGGCGTTCACCGGCACTTGCTCGCCCACCTGCGCGGCCGTGCGCACCACGGCGCCGTTGATGACGTCGATCTCGCTGACTCGACGGGCCAGATGATCCAGCAGCGCAGACGGTTTGGCGTTCGGCATCTGCGCACCGAAGGCCCGGACATGCGCGACCGGGTCCGCCACATCGATACCGATTCCCGCCGCGCGGGCCACCGTCCAGGCCTCGGTTGCGGTGGCGCGGCTGACCGGTCCCATGTCTGCGTCGTCCAGGACCTGCCCCACCGTCATGCCGGTCAACGCGCACGGCGCGCTATAGGCGGCGTTGCAGATCAGCTTCTCCCACTGCATGGCGACGATGTCGGCGACCGCGGCTGCGTCGAAGCCCGCCTCGGACCACACCCGAGCGATCTGATCGACAGTCGAAAACGGCAGCGCCGCATAGGCTCCGAACCAGACCGCACGCATCGCGTTGTGGTGCACATGCCCCGGGGCGGGGCGCGAGGCCCCGAATCCACTGGCGATGCCCACCGCCACCCGGGCTCCGCCGACGATGTCGGCGACGGTGTCGGCCGACCCGAGTCCGTTCTGGATGGTCAACACCGGCGTGTTCTCGCCGAGCAGCGACAGCGCCTGGTTGGCCCCCGTCGCGACGTCGGCGGCCTTGACCGCCAGCACCACCAGATCCATCGGCTCGGCCGGCGCGGTGGTGGCCGCGCGCATCGGAACCACCTGGTCAGGCTGCGGTCCGCTGATCCGCAGGCCGTCGGCGGCGACGGCGTCCACGTGCGCGCGCGACCGGTCTATGGCCAGAACGTCGTTGCCGGCCGCCGCCAGCTTGGCGGCATAGATCGAACCCATAGCGCCGCATCCGATGACCGCGATCTTCATTAGCTCATCCCACCAGGTCGGCAATCACGGCGGCCAGGTCGGGCTTGTCCTCCAGCCCGAAGCCCGGCGCATCGGTCGGCGCGATAGTGCCCTCGGCCAGCACACAACCCGGCGCGTAACCCCCGAACGGCGCGAACACCCCGGGATAGGACTCGCAGCCGCCCAAGCCCAGGGCGACCACGATATGCAGATTGATCAGGTGCCCGCCGTGCGGAAAGGCGAAGCGACGATCAAACCCGTGCGCCTCGAGGACCTCGATCATCCGGGCGTATTCGGTTAGCCCGTAGCTGAGTGCGGCGTCCATCTGGAAGATGTCCACGCCCGGCCGCATCCCGGCGTACCGAAGCAGGTTGGTCGCGTCCGGCACCGAGAACAGGTTCTCTCCGGTCGCGATGGCGCCGTCGTAGGCAGCAATGACCGCGGCATTCAAGGCGAAGTCGAGTGGGTCACCGGGTTCTTCGTACCAGCGCAGGTTATAGGGGCGTAGCGCGTGTGCCCACTGGACCGCGGCGGCCTCGTCGAACCGGCCGTTGGCGTCGACGGCGACCCGGGCTCCGCTGCCGACGATGTCGATCACGGCCTCGATGCGCGCCAGGTCCTCGCTCGTCGACGCGCCGCCGATCTTCATCTTGACCGCGTCGTAGCCCATGTCGAGATAGCCGCGGATCTCGCTGCGCAGCCGATCCAGGCCGGCGTTCGCGTCGTCGCCCGGGTAGTAGTAGCCGCCCGCTGCGTACACCGGGACGGCGGTGCTCACGATGTTCCGGCCGAAATGCTCGGCGATGGTGCGGTAGGCGGGCTCGCCGGCGAGTTTGGCGTTGAGATCCCAGCAGGCCAACTCCAGTGCGGCCGCGGCACCGGCCCGGTCGCCGTGCCCGCCGGGCTTCTCGTCGGCCAGCGCAGCGCCCAGCACCCGCGCGGGATCGATCCGGCCGGCGTCGTCAAGCAGCGACTCGGGGTTCGCGCGCAGCACTCGCGGGATCATCCGGTCGGCCAGGATGCCGCTCTGGGCGAATCGGCCGATCGAATTGAACGCGATCCCGGTCACCGGCTTCCCGTCGCGGATCTGGTCGCTGACCACCGCGACCAGTGACACCGTGTGCCGGGAGAAATCCACCAAGGCGTTGGCGACCTCGCCGCGCAATCGCACCGGTGTCTCGATGATCTGGGTGATGCGCATGCGCTGTCAGTCCTCCTGGTGCGTCAATCCGCTCGCCGCAGGATGGCTTCGGCGTGCCGCAGCACCGGGGAGTCGACCATCTGTCCTTCGAACGCGAACACCCCGCGCTCGGTCTGCGCCGCGGCGAGCACCCTGCGCGCCCAGTCGACCCGTTCCGGGGCGGGCCGATAGGCGTCGCGGACCACCGCGATCTGGCTCGGGTGGATGCACACCGTAGCAGCGAATCCGACCGCGGCGCCATCGCGCGCTTCGGCTTTGAGACCGTCGAGGTCGCCGATGTTGAGGTAGACGGCGTCGAGTGCGGCCCGGCCGAACGTCGATGCCGCCAACAGGACGCTGGAGCGCACGTGGCGAGCCACATCGCGATACCGGCCGTCGGCGTGCCGGCTGGAACCGCCGCCCATCGCCGCGACCAGATCCTCGGCGCCCCACATCATCGCGACGCATTGCTGCGCGGCGGCGATCTCGGCGCAGAACACCGCGCCGCGCGGAGTCTCGATCAGGGCCACCACCTGCCGGGGCGCCAACGCGGCGACCTGGGCGGCGGATTCGGTCTTGGCCAGCATCACCGTCGTGTAGGCGGTGTCGGCCAGGGCCTCCAAGTCGCGGGCCTGGTCCTCGGTCCCGGCCGGGTTCACCCGCACCACGGTCCGCTCCGGGTCAAGGGGCGTGCTCCGCAGCGCTTCGCGGGCGGCGGGCCGATCCGCCGCGGCCACACCGTCTTCCAGGTCCAGGATCACCACGTCGGCGACCGCGGCCGCTTTGCCGTAGCGCTCCGGCCGATCCGCCGGGCAGAACAGCCAGGCCGGACCGGTGCTCATCGCTGGTCCTCGGCGGGCCGCTTGCGGACCAGCGTGGAGCGTACTGCGCGGGCGACGATGTCGCCGTTCTGGTTACGCCCGATGTGCTCCAACGTCACGATGCCCTCGCCAGGACGGCTCTTGGACTCCCGCTTGTCAGTACAGACCGTCTCGGCGTACAGAGTGTCGCCGTGAAACACCGGCTTGGGGAATGACACCTCGGAGAAGCCCAGGTTGGCCACGATGGTGCCCAGCGTCAGCTGTGCCACCGACAGGCCGACGAGCGTGGAGAGGGTGAACATCGAATTCACCAGGCGCTCACCGCGGAAACCCGGTTGCTGGGCCGCCCACGCCGCATCTAGGTGCAGCGATTGGGTGTTCATGGTCAGCGTGGTGAACAGCACGTTGTCGGCCTCAGTGATGGTGCGCCCGGGCCGGTGCAGGTAGGTGGTGCCGATCTCGTATTCCTCGAACCACAGTCCGCGCTGCTCGACGGTCTTGCTCACGCTGTATCCCTTCTTTGACCCTCGCCGAGTGTGCATCCTGCGACGCGACACGCCGGTGCCGCGTCGCCGGATTCACACTCACCGTCCGCCATCCTCACAACCCCAGCGATCGTGCGATGAGCATCAGCTGCACCTCCGTGGTGCCCTCGCCGATCTCGAGGATCTTGCTGTCCCGGTAATGCCGGGCCACCGGGTATTCGTTGATGAAGCCGTAGCCGCCGTGGATCTGGGTGGCGTCACGGGCGTTGTCCATCGCCGCTTCCGAGGAGATCATCTTGGCGATCGCCGCCTCCTTCTTGAACGGCTTGCCCGCCAACATCTTCGCGACGGCGTCGTAGTAGGCGGTGCGGGAGACGTGGGCACGGGCCTCCATCCGGGCGATCTTGAAGCTGATCGCCTGATAGGAGCCGATCGTCTGGCCGAACGCCTCACGCTCGCCGGCGTACTTCACGCTTTCGTCGACGCAGCCCTGCGCTACCCCGGTGGCGACCGCGGCGATCGCAATGCGGCCCTCGTCCAGGATGGACAGGAAGTTGGCGTAGCCCCGGCCCTCGTCACCGAGCAGGTTGGCTTGGGGAACGCGAGCGTCGGCGAAGGTGAGCGGGTGGGTGTCCGAGGCGTTCCAGCCGACCTTGTTGTAGGCCGGCTCCACGGTGAAACCCGCTGTGCCCGAAGGCACGATGATCGTAGAGATCTCCTTCTTGCCGTCCGGCTGGATTCCGGTGACGGCGGTGACGGTCACCAGCGAGGTGATGTCGGTGCCGGAGTTGGTGATGAACTGCTTGGTGCCGTTGATGACCCACTCGTCACCGTCCAGGCGGGCGGTGGTCCGGGTGCCGCCGGCATCCGAACCGGCGCCCGGCTCGGTCAGGCCGAAGCCGGCCAGGGCGCGACCGGTCACCAGATCCGGCAGCCAGGTCTGCTTCTGTTCCTCGGAGCCGAACCGGTAGATCGGCATCGCCCCCAGGCCGACCCCGGCCTCCAGGGTCATCGCCACCGACTGATCGACCTTGCCGAGTTCCTCCAGGGCGAGCGCCAAGGCGAAGTAGTCGCCGCCCATGCCGCCGTACTCCTCGGGGAACGGCAGGCCGAACAAGCCCATCTGGCCCATCTTGGCGATGACTTCGTAGGGGAAGCTGTGCTCTTCGTCGTGCTTGGCCGCCACCGGGGCGACGACGGTGCGGGCGAACTCGGCGACGGTGTCGCGCAGGTCCTGGTAGTGGCTCGGCAGGGTTCCTGCCTCGATGGTGGTCATGGTTTCGCTTCCTCGGTCTCTTGCTGCGGGATCAGCCGCGCCAGCACCTGATCCACCTTCACTTGATCGCCCACCGCTACCAACACCTGCACCCGGCCGGAAATTGGGGCAGTCAGGGTGTGTTCCATCTTCATCGCCTCCACCACGACCACCGGATCACCTTCGCCGACAGTGGATTCCGATGCGGCACTGACAGCGATCACGGTGCCCGGCATCGGGCTGGCGATCTCCGCGCTGCGGGCTGCGCCGCCGCGGTGCACGCGCACCACTTCAGCCTCCCGCAACTGCCAGCTTCCGCGTTCGTCGGCGATCCACAGTTGACCATCGTCCTCGGCGAACAGGTAGCGACGTTGCCGCCCGGCCACGGTCGCGATCAGTTGGTCGCCTTCGACATGGGCGCTGGCGCTGTGGATCTCGCCGTCGCCGATCTGCACCTGCGCGGCCTCGGGCAGCCCCCACACCGACACCGTCTCGGTGCGCAGCGGGGTGTGCATCTCGGTGCGCACCGGCGCCGCCGCGCCGATTCGCCATCCGCTCGGCATCCCCCACAGCGATTTCGGCGCGGTTTCTCCGGCTGAGCGGTGATTACCGCGCCGAAATCGCCCGGCGAGCTGCCACTGGCGGTAGAGGCCACCGGCGGCCAGCACGTCGTCGGGGGCGGGTACCGGCATGAATTCACCCGACCGGGCGTCCAGCAGTTCGGTGTCGAGGTCACCGGCGATCACCCGCTCATCGGCCAGCAGGAACCGCAGGAACTCGACGTTGGTCTGTACCCCGAACACCGCCGTGCCGGCCAGCGCCGCATCCAGGCGCGCCAGTGCCTGCGCCCGGTCGACCCCATGCGCGATCACCTTGGACAGCATCGGATCGTAGTCGCTGCCGACGACGGTGCCGTCCTGCAACGACGAATCCACCCGCACCCCCGAACCGGTGGGTTCGTGCACCGCCAGCACTCGCCCGCCGGTGGGCAGGAAGCCACGGGCCGGGTCTTCGGCATACACCCGGGCTTCCACGGCGTGCCCGGTGAACGTGACGTCGTCCTGGGCGAAGGACAGTTTCTCCCCGGCCGCCACCCGCAGTTGCCACTCGACCAGGTCCAGACCGGTAATCGCCTCGGTGACCGGGTGTTCCACCTGTAGCCGGGTGTTCATCTCCATGAAAAAGAACTCATCCGGGCGATCCGCGGAGACGATGAATTCCACGGTGCCGGCGCCGACGTACTCCACGCTGCGGGCGGTGTTGCACGCTGCGGTGCCGATCCGGTCCCGGGTGGCGGCGTCCAGCAGCGGCGACGGCGCCTCCTCGATCACCTTTTGGTGGCGCCGCTGCAGGCTGCATTCGCGTTCGCCCAGGTGCACCACATTGCCCTGGGTGTCGGCGAGCACCTGCACCTCGATGTGGCGCGGCCGCAGCACGAATCGCTCCAAGAACAAGGTGTCGTCACCGAACGCCGAGGCCGCCTCACGCCGTGCGGTGGCCAGGGCCGAGCGCAGCTGGGCGGGGTCGTCCACCAGGTGCATGCCTTTGCCGCCGCCGCCGGCCGAGGGCTTGATCAGCACCGGATAGCCGATCTCGCCTGCGGCGGCCACCAGCTCGTCATCGGACAGACCGGGTTTGGCGATGCCCGGAACCACCGGCACCTCAAAGGCGGTGACGGTGTTCTTCGCCGAGATCTTGTCGCCCATCACCTCGATGGCCCGGGCCGGCGGCCCGATGAAAACCACGCCGGCCCGCTGGCAGGCGGCCGCGAATCCGGCGTTCTCGGAGAGGAATCCGTATCCGGGGTGAATGGCCTGGGCGCCGGTGGCCGCGGCGGCCTCAAGCACCTTGGGTATCGACAGGTAGCTCTCCAGCACCGGAGCCGGCCCCAGGCGCACCGCGGTGTCGGCTTCGCGCACGTGGCGCGCCCCGGCGTCGGCGTCGCTGAAGACGGCCACCGATCGGATGCCCATCCGGCGCAGGGTGCGAATCACCCGCACCGCGATCTCGCCGCGATTGGCTATCAGTACGGTTTCAAACATATGCGCTCACATCCGGAATACGCCGTAGGAGACCGGGTCCAAAGGCGCGTTCGAGCAGACCGAAAGCGCAAGGCCCAGCACTGTTCTGGTGTCGGCCGGGTCGATGATCCCGTCGTCCCACAACCGCGCGGTCGAGTAGTACGGGTTGCCCTGCGCCTCGTATTGCTCGCGGATCGGGGCCTTGAAGGCTTCCTCGTCGGCTGCCGACCACGGCTTGCCCGCGGCGTCGAGCTGCTCGCCCCGCACGGTGGCCAGCACCGACGCCGCCTGCTCGCCGCCCATCACCGAGATCCGGGCATTGGGCCACATCCACAGGAAGCGCCCCGCCCACACATGGAGTAGTTGCCCGCCCCGTAGGACCCGCCGATCACGACGGTCAGCTTGGGCACTCGCGCACAGGCCACCGCGGTGACCATTTTGGCGCCGTGCTTGGCGATGCCACCGGCCTCATAGTCGCGGCCGACCATGAACCCGGCGATGTTCTGCAGGAAAACCAGTGGGATCGAGCGCTTGTCGCACAGCTCGATGAAGTGTGCCCCTTTGACGGCGGATTCACCGAACAGCACCCCGTTGTTGGCGATGATGCCGACCGGGTGGCCGTGGATGCGCGCGAACGCGGTCACCAGGGTCTTGCCGTACTCGGCTTTGAACTCGCTGAACTCGCTGCCGTCGACCAGCCGGACGATCACCTGCCGCACGTCGTAGGGCACCCGGGGATCCGGCGGAACCACGTCGTAGAGCTCGGCCGGATCATGCCGAGGTTCAACAGAGTAGCTGATCTCCCATGGGCTTTCGGAGCGAGGCCCGAAGGTGGCCGCGATCTGGCGCACGATGCGCAGCGCGTGCTCGTCGTCGTCGGCCAGGTAGTCGGTGACCCCGGAGACCTTGGAGTGCAACTCTCCGCCGCCGAGTTCTTCGGCGGTCACCACTTCGCCGGTGGCGGCCTTCACCAGCGGCGGTCCGCCCAGGAAGATGGTGCCCTGCTCCCGGACGATGACGGCCTCATCGCTCATCGCCGGAACGTAGGCTCCGCCCGCGGTGCACGATCCGAGCACCGCCGCGATCTGCGGAATGCCAGCAGCGCTCATGGTGGCCTGGTTGTAGAAGATGCGGCCGAAATGCTCACGGTCGGGGAAGACTTCGTCCTGGCGGGGCAGGAACGCTCCCCCGGAGTCCACCAGATACAGGCAGGGCAGCCGGTTGCCCAGTGCCACCTCTTGGGCACGCAATAGTAGGTGCCGCCCTTGACCGTGGCGTCATTGGCGACGATCACGCATTCCCGCCCCGCGACCCGCCCGATTCCGGTGATGATCCCGGCGCCGGGGCACTGGTCGTCGTACATCCCGTCGGCGGCCAGCGGCGCCAATCCCAGAAATGGGCTCCCGGGATCCAGCAGCCGGTCAACGCGGTCGCGGCGCAACAGTTTTCCGCGCGCCACGTGGCGCTGCCGGGACTGCTCGCTGCCGCCGAGGGCGGCCGCCGCGAGCTTGGTGTTGAGTTCGGCGACCAGGCGCCGGTGTTCGTCAGCGAATGCCGGTGCTGTCATGACAGTGTCGACAGGTTCAGCGGAGCATCGGTTTTCGCGACGACCTCGTCGACGGTGACGCCCGGGGCGGTCTCGATCAGCTGCAGACCGTTCTCGGTGACGTCGATGACGGCCAGGTCGGTAATGATCCGGTTGACGCAGCGGGCGCCGGTGAGCGGCAGTGTGCACTGCTCGACGATCTTGGCGCTGCCGTCTTTGGCGGCGTGCTCCATCATCACGATCACCCGGCGCGCTCCGTGCACCAGGTCCATCGCCCCGCCCATGCCTTTGATCATCTTGCCGGGGATCATCCAGTTGGCCAGATCGCCGGCGGCCGAAACCTGCATGGCGCCAAGGACCGCCACGTCGAGGTGACCGCCGCGGATGACTCCGAACGAGGCCGACGACGAGAAGAACGACGCGCCGGGCAGGGTGGTGACGGTTTCTTTGCCGGCGTTGATCAGGTCGGCGTCGAGGTCTTCGCGCAGCGGGTAGGGTCCGACCCCGAGGATTCCGTTCTCCGAGTGCAGCACCACGCTGACGCCGTCGGGGATGTGGTTGGGAATCAAGGTGGGCAGTCCGATGCCGAGGTTGACGTACTGCCCGTCGCGCAGTTCGGCGGCCACCCGGGCGGCCAGTTCATCTCTGCTGAGGGTCATGCGCGCACCGTCTCCCGCTCGATTCGCTTGATCGGATTGGGTACGTGCACTACCCGGTGCACGAAGACTCCCTGGGTGTGCACCTCGGCGGGGCAGATCTCGCCGGGCTCGACCAGGTGCTCGACTTCGGCGATGGTGATCCGGCCTGCCGCAGCGCAGTCCGGGTTGAAGTTGGCGGCAGCCTCGCGGTAGACGAGGTTGCCGTGCCGGTCGCCCTTCCAGGCGTGCACCAGTGCGAAGTCGGTGCGGATCGCCCGCTCCAGGACATAGGTTCGGCCGTCGAACTCTCGGGTCTCCTTCGGCGGCGAGGCCACCGCGACCCCGCCGGCCCCGTCGTAACGCCACGGCAGGCCGCCGTCGGCAACCTGGGTGCCCACGCCGGTGGGCGTGTAGAACGCCGGGATGCCGGCGCCGCCGGCGCGCAGCCGCTCGGCGAGGGTCCCCTGCGGGGTCAGCTCCACCTCGAGTTCGCCGGACAGGAATTGGCGGGCGAATTCCTTGTTCTCGCCCACGTAGGAGCTGATAGTGCGGCGGATGCGCTTGTGCTCCAAAAGCACTCCGAGCCCCACGCCGTCGACTCCGCAGTTGTTCGACACCGTCTCCAGATCGGTGACCCCGAGCTGCAGCAGGGCCTCGATCAACGCCTCCGGGATACCGCAGAGCCCAAACCCGCCTACCGCCAGTGACGCGCCGTCGGTCACGTCGGCCACGGCCTTTGCCGCCGTCGCCACGACCTTGTCTATCGCCACTCGCGCCTCCTCATTTCAGTTAATGTTCATTAACTGATGCTTGAGACTACCATTCTGAAGCAGCCCTGTCAGCCGCTGCCCAAATGCTGGATTGCCTGCTGGCGCATCTGGTCCTTACGGACCTTTCCGGTGACCGTCATCGGAAACTCGGTCACCACCTGCAGGTACCGCGGCACCTTGAAGTGCGCCAGCCGGCCGGTGCAGAACTCCCGCAGCCGCTCGAGGGTCAGTGGCGGCGCCCCGTCGCGCATGATCACCACCGCCATCAGCTCCTCGCCGTAGGTGTCGTCGGGCACACCGATGACCTGGGCGTCGCGGATGTCGGGATGGGCGTAGAGGAATTCCTCGATCTCGCGGGGGTAGATGTTCTCCCCGCCGCGGATCACCATGTCCTTGATCCGCCCGGTGATGCGCACATAGCCATCGGCGTCCATCACGGCCAGATCGCCGGTGTGCATCCAGCCGCCCGCGTCGATGGCCGCCGCGGTCTTGTCGGGGTCGTTCCAGTAACCGATCATCACCGAATAGCCGCGGGTGCACAGCTCGCCGACCTGCCCGCGCGGCACCGTCGCACCGGTATCCGGGTCGGTCAGCTTGATCTCCAGGTGCGGGCCAACCTGCCCGACAGTCTCGACTCGCTGCACCAGCGAGTCCTCACCGCGGGTCTGGGTCGACACCGGGGAGGTCTCGGTCATGCCGTAGCAGATCGCGACCCCGGCCATGTGCATGTCGTCGATGACCCGTCGCATCACCTCAGCCGGGCACGGCGATCCGGCCATGATCCCGGTGCGCAGGCTGGTCAGGTCGTACTCCCCGAAGTCAGCCAGGCCGAGCTCGGCGATGAACATGGTCGGCACCCCATACAGGCTGGTGCAGGCCTCGTCCTGCACTGCCCGCAGCGTGGCCGCCGGATCGAAGCCGGGACCCGGCAAGACGATGGCCGCGCCGTGACTGGCCGCCGCCAGGCTCCCCATCACCAGTCCGAAGCAGTGATAGAGCGGCACGGGAAGGCAGATCCGATCCGCTTCGGTATAGCCGAGCAGCTCGCCGACCAGGTAGCCGTTATTGAGGATGTTGCGATGACTCAGCGTCGCACCCTTGGGGTAACCCGTTGTGCCCGAAGTGTATTGAATATTGATTGGATCGCTCGGATGCAGTGTCGCGGCCACCTTCGCCAGCGCCTTCGCATCGATCGGCGTATCGGCCAGCTCCTGCCACCGGGAACTGCCGATGACCACCACCTCGCGCAGATCCGGGCATTCGGGGGCTACGTCCCGCAGCATGCCGACGTAGTCGGAGGTCTTGAACCGCGAGGCCGCGATAACCATCGTGACCCCGGACTGCGTGAGCGCATAGGCCAATTCGTGGGCGCGGTAGGCAGGGTTGACGTTGACCAGAACCGCGCCGATCTCGGCGGTGGCGTACTGGGTCAACACCCATTCGGCACAGTTGGGCGCCCAGATGCCCACCCGATCCCCCGCGCCGACGCCAGCCTGCAGCAGGCCGGTTGCCAATTGGCGCACATCGGCTACGAGCTCGGCGTAGCTCCAACGCCGACCCGACGGAACGTCAACCAACGCATCGCGATCGGGGAACACGCTCGCGATCGCCGCAAGATTGGCGCCGATCGTCGTCTCCAACAGCGCGGGCTGGGTCCCGCCGCGGGCGTAGGACAGATCGTCCTGCGCCGCGGGTACCGCAGTTGCCATCGGCCCCTCCACCGGTGCCGCCCGAAGCCGGATGTGTTCCGAGGCGACGGATGTTACGTTAGTGGCCATTAACTGAGATGTCCACGACGAGCGGAGGTGTGATGGCTTCTTCCATTCCGAAGTCCATCTCGGCCGATTCGACGGGGGACGACGAGCCGGCCAACCGGCGCAGCCGGCTCAAGTCCGACCGGCGCAGCCAGTTGCTCGCGGCCGCCGAACGCCTCTTCGCCCAGGGCGGCTACCTGGCGGTGCGGTTGGAGGACATCGGGGCGGCCGCCGGCGTCAGCGGCCCGGCCATCTACCGACACTTCCCCAACAAAGAGGCCCTGCTGGTCGAGCTGCTCGTCGGCATCAGCACCCGGCTGCTCGCTGGAGCGCGTGCCGTCGAAGCGGGTGGACGCAGCCCCCAGGAGGTGCTGGACGGCCTCGTCGACTTTCATCTTGATTTCGCCCTCGGTGAGCCGGATCTGATCCGAATCCAGGACCGCGATTTGGCGCATCTGCCAGCCGCCGCGCAGCGCCAGGTACGCAGCGCCCAGCGGCAATACGTCGAAGTGTGGGTGAGCGTGCTGCGCGCCCTGCACAACGGGCTAGCCGAAGCCGATGCCCGGCTGATGGCCCACGCCGCGTTCGGTTTGCTCAACTCGACCCCGCACAGCATGAAGCCCATCGGCGCCAAGACGGCCGGCCCGGAGCGCTCGCGAGCGGTGTTGCGGGCGATGACGATCAGCGCGCTGGGCGCGGCCGGAATCTAGGCCGGCGCGCCGACGTCCCGGCCCCAGCCGCCCGGCACAGGTACCCTGCAAGCCATGAGGTGGGCATGACCGATCCGTACCGACCGGAGGGTTCCAATCAGCCGTGGCAGCGCGGTGGAACATCCGAACCGCCGACCTACGGCCAACCGCCCTACGTCGACCCGGCCTACGCCGGGCAGCTCCCGACGTACCCGCCCGGCTATCCCCCGCAGGCTCCGCACCCGACCGAGCAATTGCCGCGGCAGCACTGGGAACCGTCCCAGCCCCCGCCGGGCGGGCCGCCGCCAGGCAGGCCCGGAAACGACGGCCGAGGCGGACCGCCAGAGCCTCCGCGGTTTCCGAACTGGCTGTTCCTGGTGGCCGGCGCCGCCGTGCTGCTGGTGGTCGGCATGGTCATCGCCCTGGTGATCGCCAATGGCTCACAACGCAATTCGGCCACCGTCACGCCCGTGACCCCGTTGCCGACAGCCCCCAGCACCCCGATTCCCAAGCGCGTCCCGACCACCACCCCGTCACCGTCCCGGACACCGGCGCCCAGCACCACGACGACCACCCCGCCTCCGACGACCTCGACCACCGCCGGAGTGCCCGAGACGATCGTCTACAGCGTCAGCGGGACCGGCAGGGCGCTGAGCATCGCCTACATCGATACCGGCGGCGTGCTGCAGACCGAGTTCAATGTGGCCCTGCCGTGGAGCAAACAGGTGACACTGACGCCACCGGCCTCGACGGCCGCGGCGGTCACGGTGGTCAATTTCGGCGAGCAGATCACCTGCTCGGTCTCGGTGGACGGTGCCCAGGTCCGGCAGCGCACCGGCTCGATCCTTACGGTGTGCGCGGCGGCGGGCTGACGCGGCGATCGCTAGCGCGGCGAAAGTCGGGCGAAGCGGGTCGGCGCCATCGGCACCCGTACCGGCAGCAGCGCCAGTAGACCCAGCAGCAGGACGGTGCACAGCCCGCCCATGCCCGCCCGGTCGGTGCGAAAGACGTCGACGAAGACCGAGAACAGCCACGGCGCCAGGAACGACACCGCTCGACCGGTCATCGTGTAGAGGCCGAATGCCACCCCTTCCATACCGTCGTCGGCCATCCGCAACAGCAAGGTGCGCGCCGCGGATTGGGTCGGCCCGATGAACAGGCACAGCACCAGCCCGCAGGCCCAGAATGCTCCTGGACCGGACAGCGTCATCAACGTGGTCCCGGCGGCGATCATCACGATCAGTGATCCGACGATGACGGTCTTGGACCCGATCCGGTCGTCGAGCAGGCCACCGGCGATGGCCCCGACCGCCGCGACCACGCTGGCGGCCACCCCGAAGATCAGCACGTCGCCGGCCGAGATGCCGTAGACGCTGACGCCGAGCACCGCGCCGAACGCGAACACCCCGGCCAGCCCGTCACGGAAGATCGCGCTGGCCACCAGGTAGAAGACCAGGTTGCGGTCGCGGTGCCATTCGGCGGTGATGTCGTGCCACAGCTGGCGGTAGCCGCCGAAGAAGCCCAACCGCAGGGCAGGCGCCTCGCTCTCGCCGGCAAAGCGGTGCGCGGTCAGCAGCAGCGGCAACGCGAACACCGTCAGCCAGGCCGCAGCCAGCAGCATCGCCACCCGGACGTTGTATCCACCCTCGGTGGGCAGGCCCAGCAGGCCGCGGGTGGGCCCGCTGCCGGCGATGCAGCCCACGTAGACGAGCAGCAGCAGCACCACGCTGCCGGCGTAGCCGGCCGCCCAGCCGAAGCCGGAGATCCGGCCGGAGTTCTGCGGCGTCGACAGCTGCCGCAGCATGGCGTTGTAGGGCACGCTGGCCAGGTCGCCGCACGCGGCGGTCAGCGCCAACAGCAGCAGTCCCGGGGCCAGGTAGGCGGGTTCGTCACGGATCAGGCTCATCGAGGCCGTCAACATCGCCGCGGTACCGGTCAGCACCGCCAGTGTCACGCGACGCCGGTGTGGGGCGGCCACCCAGACCCCGATCACCGGGGCGACCGCGGCCACGGTCAGCCCGGAGATGGCCAGGGTGCGGCCCAGCCAGCTGGCTGGGGAGACCTCTCCGGGCAGCTCACGGCCGACACTGCTGGTCAGATACACCGAGTAGACGAACGTCACCACGATGGCGCTGACACCGGCCGCACCGGTGTCCCACAGGGCCCACGCCACGATCCGGGATCGCCCCAGCTTGTCCGCCCCCGGCTCACCCATGACTGGCACTCTACGATTGCCCCATGCCAATTCCTGCTCCCAGCCCCGATGCCCGCGCTGTCGTCACCGGCGCATCCCAGGGAATCGGTGCGGCGCTGGCCACCGAGCTGGCCGCCCGCGGCCATGCCCTGATCATCACCGCGCGCCGCGAAGATGTGCTCAACGACGTGGCGGCGCGGTTGCGGGACCAGTACCGGGTCGCCGTGGAGGTGCGGGCGGTCGACCTGGCCGATCCGCCGGCGCGTGACGCGTTCTGCGCCGAGTTGGCCGAGCGGGAGATCTCGGTGCTGTGTGCCAACGCCGGAACCGCGACGTTCGGACCGATCTCCGGCCTGGACCCGGCGGCGGAGCAGGCCCAGGTGCAGCTGAACGCGGTCGCCGTGCATGACCTGGTCTTGGCGGTACTGCCCGGCATGCTCGAGCGCCGCGCCGGCGGCATCTTGATCTCCGGTTCGGCGGCGGGAAACTCACCGATCCCCAACAACGCCACCTACGCCGCGACCAAGGCATTTGCCAACACGTTCAGCGAATCGCTGCGCGGCGAGCTGCGCAAGTCCGGGGTGCACGTGACGTTGCTGGCGCCCGGGCCGGTGCGCGCCGAGATGCCCGATGCCACCGAGGCCTCGTTGGTCGACCGGCTGATCCCGGATTTTCTGTGGATCTCCACCCAGCACACCGCGAAGCTGTCGCTGGATGCGCTGGCGCGCAACAAGATGCGCGTGGTCCCCGGGATCACCTCCAAGGCCATGTCGATGGCCAGCGGCTACGCGCCGCGCGCCATCGTCACGCCGATCGTGGGGGCGGTCTACAAGAAGCTCGGCGGGGGTTAACGCCGGCGCCGGCCGGTGCCCATTGCGCCGCGGGTGATCTGACCGACCACCACGGTGGTGACAGCACGTGTCACCTGCTTGCCCTCCCGGGTGGAAAGGAAGTGGGCGAGCCAGCGACCGAACCGCGTCCACCAATGCACTTTCGGCGGCGGCGGCACACCGTCGTAGCCCTGCGCGTCGGATGGCGGCGCACTGCCCTCCCCCGATGCGAGCTTGCCGGACAAGATCTCATAGGCCGACTCGCGATCCACCGTCTCGCTGTAGACAGCGTGTAGGGGGCTCGCCGTGGCTGCCGCGGTGATCGCCGCGTCACCGACGGAGCTCATCAGCGATCGCGGTGCCCGCAGTCGTGTCCAAGCGACCGGGGTCGGGGCGCCCTTCTCCGACAGAACGGTGACGATCGCCTCGCCGATCCCCAGCGACGTCAGCGCCGACTCCAGGTCATACACCTTGGTTTTCGGGTAGGTGCGCACCGTTTTGCTCAGCGCCGCCTGGTCATCGGGGGTGAACGCACGCAGCGCATGCTGGATCCGGGCGCCCAGCTGGGACAGCACGCTGTTGGGCACATCGGTGGGCAATTGGGTGCAGAAGAACACCCCGACACCCTTGGAGCGGATCAGCTTCACGGTCTGCTCGACCTGCTGCAGGAACGCCTTCGAAGCGTCGGTGAACAGCAGGTGCGCCTCGTCGAAGAAGAACACCAGCTTGGGCTTGTCCACGTCGCCGACCTCGGGAAGCAGTGTGAACAGGTCGGCGAGCACCCACATCAAGAAGGTGGAGAACAACACCGGGCGGGTGGCTTGATCACCCAGTTCCAGCAGCGAGATGATCCCGCGGCCCTGACTGTCGGTGCGCAGCAAGTCCTCCGGTTTGAGCTCCGGCTCACCGAAGAAAGTGTCGCCGCCTTCGGCCTCCAGATTGACCAGGGCACGTAGGATCACCCCCGCGGTCTGCGCCGACACCCCGCCGAGGTTCTTCAGTTGGGGCTTGCCGGCGTCGCTGGTCAAAAACGTGATGACCGAACGCAAATCCTTCAGGTCCAACAGCAGGTAGCCGTTTTGGTCCGCCCAGTGGAAGATCAGCCCCAGGGTCGACTCCTGGGTGCTGTTGAGCCCCAACACCTTCGACAACAGAATGGGTCCGAAGCTGGAAATGGTCGCGCGCACCGGGATTCCGAGGCCCCCGGTGCCCAGCGACAGGAACTCCACCGGGAACGCCGTCGGCGTCCAGTCGTCGCCGGTCTCGGCGGCGCGCTGGGTGATCTTGTCGCCGCCCTCCCCAGCGCGCGACAGCCCGGACAGGTCGCCCTTGACATCGGCCATCAGCACCGGGACGCCGGCGGCGGACAGCTGCTCGGCGATCACCTGCAACGTCTTGGTCTTGCCGGTGCCGGTAGCGCCGGCCACCAGCCCGTGCCGGTTGATCGTGGCCAGCGGAATACGGACCAGCGCGGAGGCGTCTGCGGTGTCGTCGATGACCACCGTGCCCAGCTCCAGGGCCTGGCCGTCGGCGACATAACCCGCCGCGATCTGCTGGGCGGCGTTCGCCGCCGACTCGGGACTCACAGGTCACGACATTACTTGGCGAGTCTGTACCGCTGTGCGGCTATGGCTGTGGTGAACGGCTAACGTTGGCTAACTGTGAGTGCTGCACGAGACGAACTCGTCTGGATCGACTGTGAGATGACCGGCCTGGACCTGGGCTCGGACAAGCTCATCGAGATTGCCGTCCTGGTCACCGACGGCGAGCTGAACATCCTGGGCGACGGTATTGACGTGGTGATCCATGCCGACGACGCGGACCTGGACGCGATGAGCCCGGTGGTGACCGAGATGCACACCCGATCGGGTCTGATCGACGAGGTCAGGGCGTCGACCGTCGACCTGCCCACCGCCGAGGCGATGGTGCTCGACTACATCCGCACCCACGTCAAGCAGGCCAAGACGGCGCCGCTGGCGGGCAACTCGATCGGCACCGACCGCGGTTTCCTGGCCCGCGACATGGTCGCCCTCAACGACTACCTGCACTACCGGATGATCGACGTCAGCTCGATCAAGGAGTTGTGCCGTCGGTGGTATCCGCGGATCTACTTCGGCCAGCCCGAGAAGGGCCTGGCGCACCGCGCACTGGCCGACATCCACGAGTCCATCCGGGAATTGAAGTACTACCGGCGCACCGCGTTCGTCGCCCCGCCCGGGCCGTCTACCAGCGACATTGCTGCGGTCGCCGGGGAACTGGGTCCGCCGGTGGACGCGCCCGACGATATCGATTCGGTCGCTGAGCGCCCAAGCGGTTAGTATCGACGACGCTGCTTGCTAGTCGGCAGCAATGGTGGCTGTAGTTCAGTTGGTAGAGCACCAGGTTGTGATCCTGGGTGTCGCGGGTTCGAGTCCCGTCAGCCACCCCGAGTAGAAACCCCGTCTGACCTGCTCAGACGGGGTTTCTTTTTGCCCTCCGAGGGGCTCCATCCAATACGCTATCCAATAACTGGGCGAATCACGGGGAATCCGCAGGTCATCCAATAACCGCCCCGCCGTCACCCCCAGACAGCGCCGTAAACGCACGTCAGAGCGCCGCCAGAGACACATCACGTCCCCGTCTGCCGCCGCCGAGTCCACCACCGCCTGCCCGCCCGAGGACACATCACGTCCCCGCCAGACCTACGCCTCGCCCCGCCACCGGCGTAACCTCCAGCACATGTCCACCGTCGTCCGCACCAGCCGCCGCGTCGCCTCCGTGCTGCGTCACGACGCGGACGTGCCCCGAACCGCCGACGGCTGGGTCAAGGTCACCGAACTGCTCCACCGCCTCGGTATCACCCGCGCCGAACTCGCCGACGTCCTCGCCGCCAGCGGGAGGTACGAACTCGATCAGCACCAGCAGCGCATCAGGGCGAAGTACGGACACTCGCTGCCTACTGGGACCGGACAGCCCTCCGTGCCGCCCGCGACGCTCTACCACGGCACCAAGTGGCACAACCTGACCAGCATCCTCCGCGACGGACTCTCTCCGATGAGCCGCCAGCAAGTCCACCTCCACACCGATCCCGCCGTGGTTGTCCGCCGTGGAGCAGCAGTCCTCGCCATCGCCGCCCAGGAGGCGCACGAACAGGGACACCAGTTCTACGACGCAGGCAATGGAGTGTGGTTGACCTCCGCCGTGCCCGCCGCGTTCATCTCGCGCGCGAACTAGACCTTCGACGTCGGCGGCACAAGCTCGATCACCGCCGTGCCCATCGGGCACCGCAGCGTCGCCGTCGGTGCCAGCAACAGTTGACGGTCAACGTCATCGCACAGCGCCCGAACGTGGTCGTCCGGCCATCGCCAGTCCGCCAGTTCGAGAGCAACGAGCGCCTCGCCGAGCCCGCAGCTCAAGGTCACCGCTCCGCCGATCTGCCGCGTGTCCAGATAATCGCCCGTGGCGCTCACAGCCTCCCCGCCGCGTGGAGTCCAGGTGACGCGGCAGGTGACGGTGTACCAGCCAGGCTCACGCGGTATAGGGACCGCATACGGGCGGGTGTCGTAGAGCGGCATGTTCATCGAATCCGCTCGATCCGCTCGATGCCCTCGGTCGTCATGCTGTCTATTGTCCCGCCCAGCACCGACAATTACCAAAGCTCGCCGTGGGACGTACCACCCGAATCCCGGTGCGCGGCAACACGTCACGTCCCTAGTCGTGCCTTGCCGCCTGTCGGTGCGGTGCCCGACGATAGAGCCATGACCGACACCCGAATCGACGCCATCGTGCTCTACCACGACGCCAGCTCCGAATACCCGCCCTATCCGACGAAGGTCGCTCCCACCATCGAGCTGTACCAGCAGGTCGTGAAGGGCTACATCGAAGCTGTGCACCTCGAACTCCCTGATGGAACCCGCGCCGTCATGTACGTGAATGAGGAAGGGCGGATTCATGCGCTGCCTATCAACCCGTTGGCTACTTCCGTTGCGCGGCAACTGAATCGCTACTTCGCCGACCCATACATCCTGGGTAACGCCATCATCGTCGGCGTGCGCGAGTGCGACGACGCCGACGCACCTCCCGCCATCACTTCCGCCGTGCAGTCCATCCACACCAACCTCCGCATCGCGGGCTACGTGCAGACCCTGCGCGGGCAAGGTAGGCAGTCGTGAACACCACCCCTGTACGCAACGTCGATGCGCTGCTGCTGGCTGCGGGGCGTCAAGGGACACCAATCCCCCACAACATCCCCGCCGACATGACTCTGTTCGCGGGACTGGTCGGCGCTTCTCGACTGCACCACGTCAACCTCACCACTCCCGACGGCGAACAGATCACGATGTGGCTCAACGGATCGGCGAACCCGCGCACCCTCACCCGCAACGAGACGGCGACGAGGTTGTATCAGCGGTTGAGTCCGGTCCCGACAACCGCCACCGTCCTCGGCGACGTCGTTGTCACGGGCTCCGTCGACGGTAACGTTCCATGGTCAGCGGTCGAACTGGTGCAGGGTCTACACGCCAACTTCGAGCACAACATGAGCGCGGCGTTGGACTCCATCGCGGAACAGGGACGGGGATGAACTCCGTCAAGCGCTTCACCGTACGGTCCCGTGGCAAATGGAAGGTGACCGATGACAACGGCAGGGTGTCGGTGTGGGACATGGATAACTGCACGTGGAAGGGCGAATCGGGCGGTCCCTGGAGCATCATTCGCGGCATCAATTACCCCTGTGTCGGTGCCGTTTTCGAGGTAGAGGTCGAAGACCCGAGCCGCGAGTGGACGATGCCGACGAAGAGGCTGGTGTCGTCAAATGTGGTGTCCATCGAGAGGACTGAGGCATGACCGATCATCCACTCTCCCTGCCATCAGGCATGGTGCTGGCGGCGGTGTCCCCCGACGGACTCAACGTTGAGTACCTGCACTCCGCCAACCCCCGCGTACAACTCGACCCTGCGGGAATCCTCACCGGTGATACTGACCTCGTTAATGCCGTGTGGGCGACAATCAACGGCTCCGACGAGTACATCGACGGAGACGAACAGTTGGTTTTCCTACACTGCCTGACCGAGGTTCATCCGACAGGGTTGAGTACGGTAGTGCCGACGGCGCGGTGGTTCTTGCCAGGTGATCGCGACTCACTGCCTGACTGGGCAATTGCGATGGCGGCGGTGATGCCCGTCGGGTCGGAGCTGAACGCGGCGTTGGACACCTACCTGCGCGAGATAGAGAACGTCGACGAGGAATAGAGCACTGACCTGCGGGAATCTACGTCCCCTGGGCTGCGCGGGCTAGCTGGTTGACCGTCGGCACGCCAAGCCCGGTCTCGGCGGCAATCACCCGTGCGGGATACCCACACTCCTTGAGCTGTGCCACCAACGCCGCCCGCTCGGCTGCAACCTCGATCCCCTGTTCCCGCAGCGTATGCGCCTTCTCGGTTGCCTTCATCAGCTCACGGATCAATCGGCGGGACTCAGGTGTTGCGCTGACCTCTACAGGTGGGCGTGCCATCACGCAACCGCCGTTTCCGTGCGACGGATGCGGGGGCGGCGGTCTAGGCGCTTCGGCACGCTGTGCCGCACCCGTCGTGTTGAGTGGATGCGCGGGCGGCTGTCCACCGCCTTCGCCTGCGCCGTGGACGGGGCGTCCGCCACGATCTCCGCCTCTACCTGCACATCTCCATGTCCCTCATCTACCTCCGTCTCCGCCTGCGCGGGTGCCTGCGCGCCTGCGTTGACGACGATCTCGGGCTGTACAGGGATGGTGTTCGCCTCGATCTCCGCCAGAGCCATCTCGGCGGCGAACGCCTCCGTCTGCGCGTCGGCGAGGGCTGCTTGTGCCGCGTCAACCCGTGCCCGTGCCTGCGCCAGGGCGATGTCCTGGTCGCTCCCAAGGGCTGCGGTCTCGGTTTCGGTTTCGCCGTCCGATGCGAGCGACAGCGAGTATCCACATTGGGTCTCGATGGTGTGCTCTACCTTGGTCTCGGTCTCGACGGTGGGCTCCGCCTCGGCGGTCGCACCGGCCTGCGCGAGGCGGCGGGCAACGACGGCGGCTTGAACACCGAGGGTGATCACCTCGGCGTCGGTGATGGTCTCCCCCTCGGCGTGGCGCGTTGCCACGGCGGTGGCGGAGGCGATCCATCCGTCGAACGCGCGGCGGACGGCAGGGTCTTTCACCGACCGTCCGATGGACGCGGCGGCGCGCCGGAACATCGGCACGGCGTGGTCAGTCAACCAGCGATCACGTGCCACCAGGCGGTCAAGTAGGGCGACGAACTCGGTCTCAGTCATGCCATTAACTATACCTGTTATATAGCTCAATAGGGCGACACGCCCGGAAGTACAGCAAAGTACGACAGGAATGCGTTTCTCCTGTATAGCACCGGTTTACGGGTAAAATCACACCATGACAGCAACCCTCGCAACACGGAGTTCGACGTTAGCTGCGGCTGGCGTTGTGACCGCCGCGTTGATGGTGCCAGTGGTCGCCGCCGCGCCCTACGCGCCCGCAGTTCCCCCGCTTCCTCCGATGCCCACCGTCACCGTGGATGTCGACCTGACCGCCTGGTCTGACCTCCCCCTAATCGGGCAGTTGTTCGACACACCCGACGGCTTGTCGGGGCTGTTTCCTGGGCTTGATCTCCTGCTCAGCGAAACGGGTATCTCGGATGTGTTGCGGGGCTTGCCCTTTGGGCTCGGAGACCTGTTCGGCAACCTGCTCGTCGGCGTCGGTGCGCAGCCCTACCTAGATTTCGTCGGCGCGTTTCCGCTGGTAGGTCCATTGTTGGAGGGGATCACGGAGGCGATCATCGCCATGCCGATCACCGGTCCCCTCGTCGAGGACTTCTTGGCTGACCTACCCGTCAGCGACTGGGTCTCGCTGATCGGCGGCTTCTTCGATTTCTAGTCCCCTACCTGGACATAACGAAACCCCCGCCGATTGACGACGGGGGTTTCGTGGTTTTCGGTTGTGCTACACCGGGTTTGCGATGTTGAACGCGCGGCTGGTGGAGACTCCCATCAACCGCCCGAGGCGGACATAGCTGACCTTGAACTCGTCGTGCAACCGTCTCGCCAGGGCGGAACGTTCGCCGGAGGCGGTGGAGAGTGCGCCCCAGGCGGAGCGCACCTCCTCCGTCTTGACTGATAGCTCAGCCAGCAGCTCGTCCATCGGACTAGAAGCTGAACAGGTCGGCGAATCCGCTGAAGATTCCGTCGAGTCCGCCACCGAACAGGTCACCGATACCGTCGAGTCCACCACCGAACAGCAGGTCAGCACCTACCAACGGCAGAGCCAGCGGGATCATCAGACCCAAGCCGATGACGTCCAACGGAGCCAACAGGACGCCGAGCGGTCCGAGCGCATCAGAGAGGCTGAAGCCCAAGATGTCGTTGATGTTCGGGAGGCCGGTGAGGAAGTCCTGCACACCGCTCAGGTCGATGCCCATGAACTCGGTGCTAGCAGCAGGGTTCGCGACGAAATCGCTTGCGAGGCTGGAGAGCAAGTAGTTCGGCTCTGCGAACGCCGTTGCTTCCGCACCACCGAGCAGGTCACCGATCCCGCCGCCGAATAGGTCGCCGAAGCCGCCGAACAGATCACTGAGCCCGCTGCCGCCGAACAGGTCACCGATACCGCCACCGAACAGGAGATCGGCGGCGACGAGTGGGAGTGCCAGCGGAATCATCAGCCCGAGACCGATGAGGTCTAGTGGAGCAGCCAACACACCGAGCGGTCCCAGCATGTCGCTGATGCTGAAACCCAAAATGTCGTTGATGTTGGGGAGACCTTCGATGAGCGCCTGGACGCCGCTGAGGTCGACGCCGAGGAACTCGGTACCGGCAGCGCTGGAGGCTTCCGCCCCGCCGATGAGGTCACCGATACCGCCTCCGCTGACCAGTCCCTGCCAGAAGTCCGAGGTGTCGAACAAGGTCGGGAACGGGTTGATGACGGAGCTGGTGAGAAGCTGCGTCAGCACGGGGAGTGCGCGGAACGCCGTTTCGATGGGCTCCCCGATCAGCGGTAGTCCACCCAGACCCGACGCGACGGTCTGCGCGAACTGGTCGTAGCCGCTTGCGATACCGGCGAGGTCTGGGTTATCAGCGGCGAGGGAGTGCAGCAGATAATCCGGTCCCGCGATGGCGAGTGCACCAGGCACGGCGGGCAACGCCATCAGGTACGGAGCCAGCGTTTCCAGCGTCGGGAGGAATCCCAACGGGTTCTGCAACCCGTTCAACAGTATCTGCGGCAACGGGGTAAGCGCTGTGCTGCCGAGGCTTTCTGGGTTGAACAGCGGCACGTTTGGGTTGAATAACGATCCGCCTGCGGTCAGCTCGATGTCGAAGTTCGACGTGCTGAAGGTCGGGAGAGTCGGCTCGACGGTCGCAGCGATGGGAGCCACGACGGCGGCGGTTGCCAAGGTCGCGGCTGCGAAGGGCGCTAGAGCACGGTTGAGGGTTGCGTTGGTCATCGAAACGTCCTTTGCTAGGTGGAACTTCTTAGCCTCAGTATATCGAGCATTTACCTACTTTCACCTGGCTAGATAAGCTGCTTCGGCGTGTCCGACCGTTTCTAGATGTGTTTGCTAACGTGACGTTAACAGGGCATCGAGATGGACACGGGATCGTCGTGGGAACGGCGCTGTATGCACTAAATCAGGAGTACGGAGCGGGATTTCGGCAAGGAAACGGCTCTGGGAGAGGGTTTTCGGGCGATGCGGTGGAGTTGCCATCTTGGCGGAGGGGTCAAAATGGCAGGTCAGGAGGTATCGGTAGTGCCGATACCTTCGGTTAATCGCCCCGAGGAATCAACGTCAAACGCAGTTCACCGCTCGGACAGCGCAGCGTTGCGGTCGGTCGTTCATTGAATTGGTCGTTGACCGTCGCCAGGAGCCGCGTCAGCTCGTCGTCGGTGAGGGTGTCCAGTTCGTCGGACAGTCCCAGCTCAGCCACCAAGACCGTTGTACCGTCGCCGAGATAGGGATAACCGTCGGCGCGGATCGCGTCCAGGTACAGACCTTCAATGGTGACGGGTTCGCCGCCGCGTGGTGTCCACGTTACCCTCACCCACACCAGGTGCAGGTCGGGCAGGTGAGGCTCGGGTTCGATGGCGAATGTCGTGTCGTACGGTGCGGTTCCGGTTTTGCAGGCGGTGTAGAACATCACGCCGCCGCCTTCAGGTATCGGAACACCGTCGCTCTGCTGACGTTGAACATCTCCATCAGCTCCGATACGGGCTCTCCACCGTGGTACAGCCTGACTAGGCGTTTCCGCTGGTCAGCGTCCAACTTCGGAGGCTTGGTCGCAGGCAAACCCCGCGCGAGGCGGGCGGAACGGGACGCGGCGCGACGCTCAGCACCAAGTTCAAGCTCAAGTTCGGCGAGCGAAGCCATGATGGCAGCGATTGCCCGCCCCGTCGGCGTGCTGGTGTCCACTGCTTCCCTCAGCGCCACAACGGTAATACCGCGCGAGGTCAGGTCAGCAATAGTTGCCGTGACTTCGGCAACCGACCTACCTGTCCTATCGAGAGCAACGGTCACGAGCTGGTCGCCGGGGCGAAGCCATGCCAGCGCCTCCGCTAGACCAGGGCGATCCGTACCGGCCTTTCCCGATGCGATGTCGGAGAATTCACGGTCAGGGGTAATGCCTGTCGCTGCCAGTTGGTCGCGCTGCTGGTCGAGGGACTGGTGATCCGTCGACACCCTCATGTAGAAAGCGGTAGCCATACCTGGAGTCTCACATGGGATTACGACAACATGCGAGACTCGGCTCGGGACGTGACGGGTGCTGAGGTCGCTGGGCGCATCCCGCCGTGAGGGCTCAGAACCAAGTCGCTAATCAGCGGTCAACAGTGAAAAGATACGACACCATATCTGCGACTGCTGTCCTGGGCTTTCGTCGCTCCGTCGGGGGCGAGAGGGCCTTGCCCCCATGTAGTGGACACGGGATTTGTGGTTAAGCAGCTTCGGGCAGCGTAGCCGGTGTCAGGGTCCTTTCGTAGGTGGCAGGGCTGGATTGACGGCAGTGGGAGTGCCGTCGTTTGGTGTTGTAGCGGGCCAGCCATCGGAAGACCTCCCGGCGGCAGGTCGCCGCGTCCGGCCAGCAGGCACGGTCCTGCAGGATCTCGCGTTTGAGGGCGGCGTTGAACGATTCGGCCAGGGCGTTGTCGGCGCTCGTTCCCACCGCTCCCATCGACTGGATGACCCCATACTCGCGGCAGAGGGACACGAAATCCCTTGAGGTGTACTGACTTCCGTGGTCCGAGTGGAACACTGCACCGGCCAACGTGCCGCGTAGCGCGGCAGCGGCGTTGAGGGCGTCGGTGACCAGTTCGGTGCGCATGTGATCGGCGATCGCCCACCCCGCTACCCGCCGCGAGCAGAAGGAGAGAACCGTGGCGAGGTACAGGTTGCAGAGGGTGGCCAGTGGCAGGTAGGTGATGTCGCCGACATAACGGGTGTTGATCTGCGCGGCGGTGAAATCCCGCTTCAGCAGATCAGGGACTTTCTGGCTGGCCGGCTCCGCCTCGGTGGTCTTGACCCGCCGCCGGCGCCGATAACCGACGATCCCGGCGCCGCGCATCACTCGAGCGACCCGCTTGTGGTTGACCCGCTCACCGTCGGGCGCACCATCGTTGAGCTCGGCGGTGATCCGCGGCGCCCCGTAGGTGTTGTCCTCGCCGTGCACCACCCGGATACGGGCGGCCAGCGCCTCATCAGCGGCGGCCTTCGCGGCGCGGGAATCGGCGCCGGCGAGCCAGGCGTAGAACGATGAACGCGCGACCTCCACGACCGCGCAGAGCCACTTCACCTCGAAGGCGTGTAGGTGGTCGGCGACGAACTGGAAGCGGCTCACCAGTTCGTCTCCCCGGCGAAATATTTGGCTGCCGACCGTAGAATGTCCCGCTCGGTGGATAGCCGAGCATCGATGCCGCGCAGCGTCTTGTTCCCGGCGCGCAGCCGCACCAGTTCCTGCTCCGGGCTCTCGGCCCCTGGCGCAAGCTCGGTCTCTACGCTGCCGCGGCGGTGCCGAATCGCCACGCCGGCCGACTTGCACCACGCTGAGAGCGTGGCTTCGCTGACACCGAGCTCGGCAGCGATCTGCGTAATCGTCGCACCCTCGGTATCCCGGTACAGCGCGACCGCGTCACGCTTGAACTCATCGGGGTAATTTTTCCTTGCCATCGGGTTGGATCATCTCGCTTCCCCCAGGACATTCCTGGGATTGAGCGTGTCCAACACACGGGGTCAAGTCCCAGAACCGCCCTCGTCATTTCTAAAGATGTGAGACATCCCGTTTTGGGCTGCACTGCAACGGATTCTGTGGGTCGGCGTCCACCAGGGCGGCGTAGACCGCGACGATGGTCAGCTTCTCATCCAGGGTCAGATCGGGTTCTGTGGCGTCCACGCTGCCGACGGTAGGACGGTGGTCGGACAGTGCATCGTTTCATCACCAGGTCACGAAACTGACCTGCCCTGACCTGGGCTTTCCTAGTCCCCGATTGCTACCCAGCGGCGGCGGTTGGACGCTCCTCGACGGTGATCTCCAACCGCGTGCGTAGACCCAGCCGAGCAGCCATGTTGATCAAGGTGTCCAGCGAGAACAGGGCGATCTTGCCGCGCAGGAGGTCGGACACACGCGGCTGAGTTACCCCGAGGTTCCGCGCCGCGACGGTCTGAGACCACCCGAACTCCGCTAGGCGGTCTTCAATCGCCAGCATCAGATCGGCTCGCGCTCGCAGGTTGGCAGCTTCCTCGGGCGTGTCCGATACCGCGTCCCACACACTGACGTACGCCTTGATTTCGTCGCTCATGGTTTCTCCCTCCGTTCTCTCTCCACATCGGATATCGCTTGGCTCAGTCGGCGTTTGGCAATGTCGATGTCTGCCTTCGGCGTCTTCTGCGTCTTCTTGGTGAAGCAGTGCAGGACGTAGATGTGCTCGCCGAGGCTCGCGGTGTAGATGGTCCGGTAAGCACCAGTCTCGGTACGAACCCTGATCTCTCGGACACCTTTCCCGACGGTCACCATCGGCTTCCAGTCGCTCGGTTCCCGGCCAATCTCTACGCGGTAGAGCTGGTAGCCCATCTCACGGCGGGCATCGTCGGGGAACTCACGCAGCTCGTCATCCGCGCCTCCCACGAATCGCACTCGCCCCACACGGACTCACTATACAGAGTTTTGTATATGAGGGGTAGCCTCCGCCGACATCCCCTATGACCTGGGCTCTCCTAGTCCCTCACCAGTTGCTCGACAACCCCGCTGAGATCAACTACTGAACGCGGCGTTCGGGTCGAGCGCGGCAGCCGACATCGACAAGCCCGGTACGTTCGCCGTCGACTCCGACGTGCTCCCGACAACGGGTGCATCGTCAGTGGGGACACCAACTTCGGCGGGCGCGGCTGCGACGGGCGGAGCCTCCTGCACAGCTCCTACCTGCTGTACCGGCCCGTGAGCACCCACGGCGGTGTCGGGCTCAGCCAGTCGGAAGATGCCATCGTGCTCACGGTTGAATCCGCCCGCGACATCCCCGAGCTTCTGCACGGATTTGTCCTCCATGAGAACATCTCCATCGCCGAGGTAAATCCCGTGCTTCCCGTCGGCGGTGATCACGTCGCCCTCCCGCATCGAGGCGGGACTCACAGGCTCGCCAAGGTCTTCGCCCTGCGGTGGCAGGACGTAGCCACTCTCCGACGCTGCCATGAACAGCGATTTCGGGTTGAACTGGTCGGCGGCGACCATCGCCCGAAGCGTCTCCGCCATGCGGAAACTTGGCATCGTCGCCATCCGCCCGTTGCCTACGTCCACCGTGCGGGCTTCCTCACTGTTCGGGTCGAATTCCGCGTGAGCTGCGGGAACGCCTGCGTCGATAGGCGCAACGCCGCCGTCATCGGGCTGCGTGTCGTCGGGCAACAACTCGTCGTCGGGAGCCTCGTCCACGTCGGTGTTCTCGTCTTTGTCCGTATCCCTGTCGTCGGCGGGGGTGTCCTCGGGCTCATCATCCAGGGGTTCCTCGACGGCTGCGAAGGGTTGCTCCTGCCCAAACGGTGACTGCATCCCCTGACCGAGATCAGGCATGCCCATGCTCCCAGGCATGCCGCCACCAGGCATGCCACCACCGAGACCGTCCGTTGGTAGTCCCATGTCGGGGCGGGCGTCAGGTTCGCGCCCGAGCAGCTCGTCGAGCTTTTCAGCCAACGAGGTGTCGGGGTTTTCGATGTCCCCTCCACCGCCGAGACTGCCAACGCCAGGGTCGGTGATCACCTCATCGGGTGCCTCCGAGAAGCCGCTTCCCGTGCCTGCGTTGCCCGCCAACTGATTTCCGAGGCTGTCGGCATCCTTGCCCGCGCCTAGTTTCCAGTCCGCCAGGGCGGCGTCGAGCACACCGATGGACTTGTCCGACTCCGCTCCGTCGGCGGACAACTCCGCGATGGAAGGTGCTCCCCCGCCATCGTGCACCGAACGGTCACCACTCAACCACCCGAGCAGCGCGGTCACGGGTGCCGCGATCATGCCAAGTCCCGGGATCGCAGCCGCCGCCGTGCTGCCGATACCAAGACCAATACCCGTGTCAGCCTTGTGCTTCTCCGCCGCACCGGCCAAGTACATTCGCACGCTCTTGACCGACTCCCGCACCGTCTTCAACGCCCCGTCCGCGTGCTTGTTCGACGACGTGATCACAGGTGGGAGCGCTGCCTTGACCGCCTCGGTGCGCTCCACCAGCACCGATAGGTCCGCTTCTCCCCCGCTGCCGTACTTGGTCTGGAGGCGCTCGCCCCAAGTTCCCGACAACTGGTTGGTGATCACGCCCTTGACTCCCTCGATACCTTCGATCAACGCATCGAGCGAGGTAGTCAGCGTTTCGTGATGCAGCGCAGGCATTTTCGTGAGCGAGTCCGTGCATCCACCGCCGCAAGTGTGATCACAGAACGAGCGCACGGCGGCGGGATCGGCGTTCACCGTGGCGGTGTTGATGTTCCCCAGTCGCGAGTCCAAGGACTGCACGCTGTCGGCAGCGCGGGCTCCGCTCGGGTTGTCGATGTCGCTGTTTCCAGTCGAAGGCAGGTACAGCATCCCTGTACCTGCGGGAGCGTGGAGGATGTTGGCGTTGGTCATGGTCAGCTCCCTAGATCGTCACGATTTCGTCGACATCGGACACCGCCTGGTCGGTGACGTCCTGCTGTCCCACCGCTTGTTTTTCGAGCGTGAGGGCGTCGGCGCGCAGTGTCTCCACCAGGCGTTTCGCCACCGCTGCATACCTCACCTGCACGCGGGTCAACGCCTCAACGGCGGGTACCCTGATGGGTGCCACGTCGCCATCAGCGGTGCCCTCACTGGCGGGTTCGAGGGCGTCGTCGAAGATCGCCTTCGAGGCGGTCGCCAAGGACTCGATCTCGTCGGCTTGGGCGCGAAGGTTTTTCGCCGCTGCATTCAACTCGTCGGGGTCGACGATGAGGGTGTCAGTGGGCATTGGTCGCTCCTCCGTTGTGGATCGCGCGCCAGACCGACGTGATGCTAATTCCGGCGCGGTCAGCGATGCGCTGATAGGTCCAACCCGAGTCGGCAAGTACGCGGATCACCGCGCGTCGGCGGGTCACCGCAGCGTCCAGGGCGCGGGAGAGGTTGTCCACCTCCGCCTGCACCCTGGTCAGCGTGCGTTCTGGTTGCTGCATACCATGATTTTACGGGGCGTGTATGATCCCTACCAGCGACATCCGTATAGGGTAGGTATACCTAGACCGTTTGCTGGGCGAGCCTTTTTCGCCGATCTGCGAAATAGGCGGAGGCGGCGTGCAAGGACATGGAAACGTGCAGGTGGTGAGGTAGGCGGAGCCGCCAACCCCTAGCCGTCCAGTGGGGATGCACACCGTCCCTGTGTGGGCGTGGCGTGGCAGACCGAGCGCATGTGCCGCGATGGGCGGAGGCTGGGCGTGGCGGTGTCCGGTCCCGCTCAGGTGTAAGTGCCTGCCTTGGCAGCGTCGATGTCCTCGGTCTTGGTCGTGCTCTCCGCTTCCCCGGCGGTGTGCGCCTCGGCGAGTCGCTTACCTGCATCGGCGGGAGTTGGCGCGGTCATTGTCGTTGTTCCTCTCTCACAGGGACTTGGGACATGGAAACGTGCAGCTAGAGGGCTAGTTCTGGAGGTACTTGTTCACGCACGACTTGAAGTCCGTCGTGGTCATCCCCTCATGGAACGCCTCCTCGCGGACGGCGGTACCACCGAGAGCTGTCAACGGCAGAGCACGGTCTAGGTCAGCGGTGGGGACACCTTTTGCCGCGAGAGCGAAACCAGCCAAGCAGTCAGCGGAGGTCTCGGCGGCGTTGGTGGAGCCGATGAGCGGGGCGTCGTGAAGGTCGGCGGAGAAACCCCGCGCCGCCTGGATGGCATGTCCCACCTCGTGCGCAGCGGTGATCTCTAGTGCTACAACGCCATAGGGAGGATCGGCGAGTAGTCGCCGTTCCCAGTCCGCGTCGTACTTGATGTCCGTCGAGTCGTCACCGCACCCGACGGCGTGTGCTGTCGGAAACATCGTGGTATCGCACACCAACGGTGATTGAGACGCCTCGGTGCGGACGTTCAGCAGAATGCCCTTTCCCCGCCAGAACGTCACCATGTTCTGCACTGCCTCATCCATCGACGCGACGCGGGGATTCTCGCGAGTTCTGATCTTTCCGCCGTTCGGCAGGAACCCCTCCAAGGGGTTTTCGGTGGGCACGGGATCGGCGGGAGTCACGCCGTCGAGGGCGGCGTCGAGCGGGGTGAGTTTCGTGGTCGCTGTCCCACTCACGGTGTGGCTGCACGCGGGTAGCACAAGAGCCGCCGCGACAGCAACCGCGACGGTAGTCCTCCGTGCCCAGATGCTGGACATGGGACTATCATCCCCAATGCTCTTGGCGTTGGCTAGAGACCAGGTGGGACGTGACATCACCCCGCCTTCCTCTCGGGTTTGGACGGCTCTGGCTCTCCACTGCCGAAATCGGGCTCGGGCTTGCCGCTCGACGCCCGTCCGATGAGACCGCCCTGGACTGCCTCGTCTGCCGTTCCTTGTCCAACGAGATCAGGGTCGCGGTTCGGAATCTCCGGCGGCTTCATGTTTTTCGAGTGCTGGGCTCCACCTCCCCCTAAACCTCCCATGCCGCCCATCGGACCTCCCATTGGAGGACGTCCACCACCGCCTGCGTTCGGGTTACCTGCCGCAGTAGCAGCGACTGCACCTGAACCGCGACCGCTTACGTCGGCGATGGTTTTCACCCCTGTGACTGATCCGCCACGGTCGGGCTGACCGGTCGCGACGGCTGCTGCCGCTCCCAGTCCAGAGCCCGCCGCCATACCGTCACCCGAGAGACCAGTAGCTACGTCAGCGCCACGATCATCTTTTTTCCGCTGCGGGGCTTGCATGTTGGGAATACTGCCTGGCATCGCGCCCATTCCGCTGGGCATTCCGCCAGCGGGCTGCATCTGCATCGGTGCCATCTGGGGAGGCATGGGCGCAGTGGTCGCGGCGCGGGCTGCACCAGCACTAGCGGTGTCCCCTGACACGTGCGTGCCGACGTCTGCCATCGACATCGGCGGTAATGACGGCATGCCCCCGCCGCCTCCGCCTCCACCGCTGCTTGGACGGTTGAGAGGCATCAAGGTGACACCGCCCTCGCCTGTATCGGTGGTGCGACCACGCTTCCCACCCGACCCGCGCCACTCGCTCACCTCAACCGTCGGGAATCGTGGCGGGGTCGCGGTCGTCTCGCCCGCGTGGCGCACCCGCGCAGAGTCACGCTCGGCGATCAGCTCGCCGAGCTTCTTGTCCTCTACCTGCGCCTGAGCTATACCACCGAAGCGCACCGCCGCGATGGTCTTCCGCCGTTGGTCCTCGATGTCCGAGGGGGTAGGCGCGGCGGAGAAGGCGTTATCAGCATCAGCCTGTATCTGACAAGCGCTCACCATGTCGGTGCAGTTCTCTTGCAGCGCTTGCAATTTCGAGATATGCCCGTCGAGCAGCTCCACGGCGGCTTCGGCGGCTTTACCCTGCTGGGTTTCGATGATTTGCAGCCGTGCCGCCATGAGCTGTTCGGCAACATCACCGCAGCTTGCCGCCATTTCACTGAATCCCTGACCTGCCCCGGTGAAGGGTGACTCAGACATGATCGCCGCCAGCGGATTTGAGTCTGCACTGCATGTCGTCGATCAGATCGAGTACCTGTCCAACGGCTTGCGCTGCGGTTCCTGTCACGTATGGGACGAGCGCCAGCACTTCACCGCGTGCGGCGGTCAGGAGGGCGTGCTTCGTCAGGCATTCGCGGCGGCAGGAGGAGAGAACATCGACGTACTCCGATCCCGCGTACTCCCGATTCAGTGAGGTATCCCATGCCGATGCCTGGTCGAGTTGCGCGATGAGCGAGAGCGCCTGGCGGTTCAGGTGGAAGAAGTGATAGCTGACCGTGTGGAGGCTTCGCACCGCTTCGTGATTAAGGGCGGGCTCGGTGTACATCGCCGCGCAGAGACGCATACTCGCCGCGTTGGTGCCGTTCGCATACGCAGCGAAGGCGTTGCTGTAGCTGAGGAACGGTGATGTCGTCGTGCTCATCGGTACCCACCTCCATCAACCTGACGCTGCAAGTCCCTGAGCGCGTCGATGTCGTCGCGTAGGCGTTCCAGCTCCACACGAAGTTGTCCCCGTGCAGCGGGACGACGCGGGGTGAGTAAGTCCTCGGCGGGGTACTCCACCTGGGTATACCGATCAGGGAGGGTCGGTTCGGGAAGTTCATCAACCGCCGACGGATCGGCGGATATCACCTGCTCCACCGACACAGGCTGCGTCGTGCGACGGTCTCCTACCGAATAGCCGACAGCGCCCGCGCCGACGACAGCCACCGCCACGACAGCCCCCGCGATGGAGCCTCGTGTAATTACGTCTTTCATGCCGCTACCTCCGATTTTTGAGCGGTGCCAACAACCCGAAAACCCGCACCCCACTTCGGGAACAGGCTCTGCACGTGGGAAACGAGTGCCCGCACAGGCACCGAGTAGGTGCTGCGTTCGCTGCCGCCTATGAGCAACCCGTACAGAGTCCCTGTACGGGTGTTCACCACCGGACCGCCGCTGTTTCCTGGCTCGCCTGGGGCGGTGGCGCGGAAGACGCTCGTGCTCGATGAGGTCACCTGCCCGACGCGCCCAGACTGTTCGACGGTTTCACCCACCTTCGCGCTGCCGATGCGGGAGAACCGCGCGTTCGTGCTCACGCCCGCATCGAGCTTGATGAGCGTTGCGCCGAACGGTCCCCGCGCACTGGCGGGATCGCCCGCATGCGCGACCACCTTGCCGATGCGGTGTCCGCCAGCGGTGACCACTTCACCCGAGTGATGGGAGCAATGACCAGCGGTGACCGCCAGGTGGTCGCCGCGTGAGTTGCTCGCAATGAAACCGAGGGTGCAACTGCGGGAGCCGTCGAGCGTGATCATGTCGCCCGGTGAGACGGTCACCGAGGCGGATGCGGTAGGCGCACCAACGAGAGCCAACCCTGCGCCGAGGGCGAGGGCTGCGAGGGCTGCACGGACGTTCATCGGGTATCAGCCCGTCCGAGGATTTTCCATACCGCAGTGTGCGAAATCCCAAGCGCCGCACCGATTCGGCGTTCTCCCCAGCCTGCCTGGTGTAGAGCGACGATGGGCGAACGGCGACGGCGGAGGGCGACGCGGCGGGCAGCCTCAGCGGCGTCGACACGGTCCTGCGCGGCGCGGGCGATAGCCACCAACTCGGCTACGTCGGCGTTCACCATCTCTTGCATGACTATACGTATACCTGCATAACCATTTCTTTGTCAACTAATCCGCCATTCTTTTATCCGAAATCCCGTACAGGGAGGGTATACGCGCAAGGAATGGCGCGGAGTTCGGCTGTTGGACGTACGTAGGAGACTATTCAGGTTACCCATGGAACCGTTTCCTACGTGCGTAGATGCCGAATTAGGCGTTTCGGGCGGGGTTATTCCTGAGCTTTTCATGATAGTTTTTCGCCCATTCCTGGCCGGGTCGGTTTGTGCCGCCCTTTGTGGTGTTAATACCAGGCGAAGAATCAGGGACTGCGCTTTTGGTGTCCCGTTGATTGTTAGCGCAGGTAATGGGCTCGCTGATTGCGTATAGGGATGGTGTACCCAGCTAACTAGTGACTCTATTCATATCCTTTGTACTGCCCTTTGTGGTGTTAATATCATATCAACATAATCGCAGGTCACAACGGGTGCAACTTCCCCAAAGAGCTGAATTCAGTGGTACGTTAGTGTCACACGGCAACCAGCCAGCAACGCCCAACCGACAGGAGTAGAAATGACCGCCACAACCGCCGACGATGTAGCCATCATAGAAGAGGACACCGACGGCGTGCTTTTCACGCAGCACCCGGGGCAATTCCAGCCATTGGCTGCATTCATCACGGTGAACTTCGACGGTGACGTTCCGTCGATGTACGCCGAGTCCCCCGAATGCAATCCTTACCGCCCATTCGAGCGGAGTTTCGGTATCGACCCGACGCTGACAGCCTCCGCAGTGAACGGGATCATGCGCGGTATCGCCGCCGACGTCGCCGAAGCGTTCGACGCACTGGACACGGTTTTCAACCGCCACAGCGGTCTCTACGAGCCCGACTTCGACGCTGAGGACGTTCGCGACGTCATCGCCCGCATCGAAGCGACTGTCGAGAGTGGTTCGGAAAGCGGCGAGCGGTTCTCCGGCGTGGAGATCAACGACGAATACCTCGGATACGACATGAACGACGAGGTTGCCGCCGTCACCGCCGACTCCACCGACGCCGAGCTGGCTGAGCTGACCAGCGCGGCGGTGAACGAGCTGGCTGTGGAGTCCGAGTCAGAGGGTTACGTCGTGACCCGCTTCATCAACTCCGACATTCACCCGCTGTTGGAGGCGCGCCGGGACGAGTTGATCGCGGAACGGGGCTGGACAGCCGAGAGCGTCTGCGGCTAGCCCAAGGAGGGTGTGCGGGAACCAGCCGCGCAGGGAGGTGCAAGCCCTCCCACACCCACAACAACCCGTGACATCCGTTGCGGGACAGGACAAGCCCAAGGAGCAGAGATGACCACCTACACCTACGGTGACAAGTACAAGGCGAACGGCGCTGACCCTGATCTGACTTTCCTCGTGTTCTACCGCGAGGGAGCCTGGAGCGGGTCTGGGCGTCGGGGCGCGGGGAAATACTCCGTCGATATGCCCGACCGCTGGGAGACCGCTGTTCTGCGTGGTGATGACCCACGGTGGGCGTTCTGGAACAAGTCCGGTGCACGTGAGTACATCATCGTCAGCACTTCGAAGAATCCCAACCAGGACAGGCGCTTTCAGCAGTTGCGCAGAGACATCAACAATGTCGCAGACCCGAATCTGTTGCGGGAATTCTTCGGGGTCACCTGGGTCGAGTCGGACAAGCTGAAGGTCGCTGACGTTCGCCATGCCGTCGCGCGTCCGAACGGCAGTTCGCGGCTGAAGCTCGCACTGTGCGTCGTCGGTGCCAGCCGTGCGAATGTCAACGTTCGTCGGCTGGCTGCGGCGCTGGCGGTCACCGGCACGAGCCAGCGGGGTGTGGCGCTGGCGGAAGCCATCGCGCGCCTGAAGCTGACCGCCGAACGGACATCTGAGGTCGCACGCACGGCAGTGACGGCGAAGGTCACGGCGCGGCAATTCGAGGCTGGTGTGAAGGCGGCACGGGAAACTGCGGCGGAGTTCACCGTTGACGGAGAGGTCTTGCTTCCGCTGGTGGAGGCAGCGACGAGCCATTGGCAGGTAGCGGTGATTGACGCGGTGGTAGCGGCATGAGTTGGAATCCACGACGCCTCGCCGCTGTGGACGTGCACGACGTGCACGGCGGGGACGATCCGGTCCTCCTATGGTTGCCCGCAGAGGCAGTCGCCCGCATCGTGAACGGCATCGCCGCCGGTGCTATCGAGTACACCGACGAGAAGCCAACTCAGCCTGTGGTTGTCGGGCTGGGGACGCCGATAGCCACCGCCCACGGCGAGGTGTCAGTGCTGGTGGGACGCACCGGTGAGCCATGGAAGCTGATGGCAACCATGGCACGGGCAGTGGTGAATCCCGCGCCGATCATCACGGACAGGGCGTCGCTGCTGGACAACGCGCTGGCGAACATCACCCCTGACATACTGCGGAGCAACCGTATGGTGTCGGCGTTCACTCGCAGCGGTGGTGAGGTCGGCGAGGCGTTCATCGACGCCCGTACAGGTGATCCCATCTTCTCCGGTCCCCCGCCGTCGGACTGGACATGTGGGGAGATGTTGCCTGGACAGATGCTGCGGGGGGTTCTCCACCAGGCGCTATACGGCGACGACGCTCGTCTGCTGGGTGCCCTACACCGCGCAGCCTGGACACTTTACTGCGAGCCAGTGGAACGGGAGATCACCGCGACTGAGGTGATTGGACAGCGGGTTTCGACGGGCAAGGGACGCCGTGGACGTGACTACGACGTGTCGGTAATCGACGTCCGTCCCCCGTCTGGAGTCCGCTACCGGCCAACGGGCGAGCCCATCGAACACGACCACCGTTGGATCAGGCGCGGGCACTGGCGTCGGCAGGCGTTCGGAAAAGGGCACACCGAACGTCGCCGCATCTGGATTGAGCAACAGGTCTGCGGTCCACCGGACAAGCCCCTTATCGACAAGACCAAAGTCAACGTCATTCGTTGACGGACAGGAGAAATGACCATGACGAACAAGATTGCGCTCGGTGTCCGATCAGACCTGTGGCAGCTTCCGCCCGCGCAGCAGACGATGGTGCGAATCCTCGCAGCGCTGGAAACGTCCGGTCCCGCCGAGCTTGGCTGCATTCGCAATTCACGGGTGGGTAGAAGGCTGGCGAGTTACGTAATCCGAGTTATGCCCGAACTGGTGAACGGCGGGTACGTGGTGGCGACCAGCCGTGGTGCTCGGAACGGGGAGCCGGGTGTACGGCGCACGCGAGGTCGGACGTTCTATTCCCGAGGCGAAGGGCTGCCTCCTGGCATCGACCCAGACCTGTACTCGCGGGTGGTGGCTTATCGCCGAGCCACGCCACCCGCGCGTCCGGTGACGCGGGGAGGAAGGTGGTGATGACCACCGAACAGGCGAGGCGCGACCGCCTACTAGCGCCAATTGCCACGTCACGCTGCTTGGGCATCCCCACTCGCCGTATTGCGCACGCGATGCGGCAGGCGGGAGTGGACACTCGCCTGGACGTTAAGACAGCGAAGCGGTGGAGACGCGAACCAGCCTCCGCTCCACCATGGTTCGTCGCCTTGTTGGCGTGGAAGGCTGCACGAGACGCTGGACGCGAGTTTCGCCGCCAGCAGGCTAGCGAAGAGGCTGCCCTGCGTGACTTAACGGCAGAGCAGACAGCCAAGGACAAGGTACTTAGCGGGACGCGCCTCCGCAGGTTCTCCGACGAGGAGCTTGCGTGGGTCGACCAGTGGACGTGGTATCTGGTCAAAGACAGGACACCTCGCGCCGAGTGGGATGAGTTCGAGCGTCGTGTAGCCAAGCTAGCTGGACTATGACACCACCTACCGATAGAGGGGACTGGACATCCGATGTGTAGAGCAGGCGGACGCCGATGCCCATCCCATCGCTCCCCGTCCACGGTGAAGTGCTCGATGAGTTCCAAGACCATCGGTGTCGGTCATGCCCTCAGTTTGCCTGCGGCGCACCGGGATTGGGAGCTGCGACGCGGGATGTGACGACATTTCGCTGGCGGAGTGGTTTCGTCACATTGTGATGAAACGGGACCGGAAAACCGCAGGTCAGTCAGCCGCGACCGGAAATAAATTCCGCCGTAGCCGCCGCGCAGCAGGCTCAGGGGTAGAGAACCACCACGCCGAACCAGGCTCCATCACGGCTCTCTCGGCGGTGATCCTGTAGGTCTGAAAGCGCCCCCTCCCAGTTGGGGTAGTCCTCGCGGTCCCATCCCGCTCCTGTACGGCGTAGCAGCGGCTGGGTGGATGCATTGCGGTCGTTAGTGACGATCAGCAGCCGACCACCATGTGCCCAGTGCCTCTTCGCCGAATCTGTATCGACCCGTACCAGCATTCCGATTTCGTCGTCATCGCCGTAAGTCATTTCGCGGATACTACCGACACCGCTGACAGTAACCTAGCTGACCTGCGGTTTTCCGGTCCAGTTTCGTTACATTGTGATGAAACAGGGACCGGAAAACCGCAGGTCAGTCAGCCTGGCGGATCGGACCATCTGGGTTGTCCGAGATGGAGGTGTGGCGAAGCGAGCGCCTGCGCCGCGCAATGGGGCGGAGACGGCAGAACGGATGTGTCGCTGGGTGTGGGGACACCGAATCCTTATATTGAATTCGGGCAGTTCCGCGCCGTGAATCTCTGACGGCGCGGTCGGGACTCACCAGGAGGACGTCTGAGGGTGGCTACCCAGGACTTGATTTCGCGAGGCACCTTCCGTGACCGTCTCAACAGTTTCTCGTTGCACTGGCGGGAGATGATTGACGGCTGGGACAACAGTCAACGCGGGCGCTCCGAATCGTCCCACGCACAGACGTTCTGGTCTGAGCTGCTGCGCTGCTTCGACATCATCCCCGAGCGAATCAACCTGTTCGAGAAGGACGCCGTGCGTGCCTCCACGGGGCGAGCAGGCAGCATCGACGTGTTCCAGTCGGGTGTGTTCCTCGGCGAGGCGAAGTCGATAGGCAAAGACCTCGACGTCGCTTACGAGCAGGCATTGGACTACTTGAGCGGTGGGAGCATCGGACAGCACGAATACCCCAAGTTCGTCATCGTCACCGACTTCGAGCGTGTGCGAGTCGTCCAGCAGGGTGGTGCGCAGTTCGACAGAACGATTCCCTTGGGCGAACTCGCCGACCACGTTGACCAACTGATTTTCCTTGCGGGGCGAGAGGTGGTCACCCCGCAGGAGGAGAAGGACGCATCGGTCGACGCCGCCCGTGTTATGGCGCGCCTGTACGAAGCCATGACCGACACCAGCGCCGACGACCCGGTGGGAGATGACGCCGCTGAGGAGCACGGACAAGAAGACGCGCGAGTCGAACAGGTGTCGGTCTTCCTGACTCGAATCTTGTTCCTGCTGTACGGGGATGATGCTGGTTTATGGCGTGAAGACTTGTTCTATGAGTTCGTCCTGAACTACACGTCCAGTGATGGCAGCGACCTCGGACCCAAGCTGCGTGCGCTCTTCGACACACTCAACACACCAGTCGCCCAGCGCAGCAAGCACCTTCCGGACATGATTGCCCAGTTCCCGCATGTGAACGGCAGCCTGTTCAACGAGTACAACCTCCCCGAATACTTCGACGCAGCGATGCGCGAGGCGCTGCTCAATGCTTGCCGATTCCGCTGGACCCGCATCAGCCCCGCCGTGTTCGGGTCCATGTTTCAGTTGGTGAAGTCCAAAGAAGCCCGACACCACACCGGCGAGCACTACACCTCCGAGACGAACATCCTCAAGACCATCGGTCCGCTGTTTCTCGATGGACTGCGTAGAGAGGCGGAGCGGCTGATCCGTAACCAATCCACCACCCTCACCGAGCTGCGACAGTTCCGCGACAGCCTCGCCACTCACACGTTCCTTGACCCTGCGTGCGGGTGCGGCAACTTCCTAGTCGTCGCCTACCGCGAGCTGCGTCGCATCGAGACGAGCATCATCGTTGAGTTGCGGAAACGTCAAGGGCAGCACGGGCTGTCCCTGGACGCGACGTTGGAAACCAAGCTCACCATCGGGCAGTTCCACGGCATCGAGATTCACTGGTGGCCGGCGAAGATTGCAGAGACCGCGATGTTCCTCGTGGATCATCACGCCAACCGTGAACTCGCCGCCGCCATCGGGCAAGCGCCTAATCGGCTCCCCATCGCAATCACCGCGCACATCCACCACACCAATGCTTTGCGTACCGATTGGACGACCGCTATTCCTGCGGCGGCCGGGAACACCTTCGTGTTCGGGAACCCACCGTTCCTCGGTGCGCGGGTTATGAGCGAGTCCCAGAAAGACGATCTACGGCAGGTGTGGTCCGCAAACGCCGTCGGGAATCTCGATTACGTCACCGGGTGGCATGCCAAGACACTTGTCTTCATGGAAGACCGCACAGGAGACTTCGCTTTCGTCGCGACCAACTCCATCAGCCAGGGGCAGGGCGTCCCCGTCCTGTTCCGCAGGATTTTCGAGGCCGGGTGGCGCATCAAGTTCGCGCACCGCACCTTCGCCTGGGACTCCGAAGCTCCAGGCAAGGCAGCGGTGCACTGTGTGATCGTTGGGTTCACCCGTGATCGCGGGGACAAAGCGCGCCTGTTCGATTACGCGGATGTGCACGCCGAGCCAGCGGAGGTGATCGTCAAGCAGCAAATCAACGCCTACCTCGTCGACGGACCGTCCGTGCTCGTCGAAGCTCGCCGTTCACCCCTCGCCGATATACCCGCAGTCGATTTCGGAAGTATGCCCAACGATGACAGAAACCTGCTGGTGAAAGCGGAGCAGTACGCCGACGTGGCATCCGATGCCGTCGCCGCGAAGTACCTGCGGACATTCAAGGGCGCAAAGGAACTGGTGCAGGGGCGAGAGCGGTGGTGCCTGTGGATGGAGGACTTGGCACCGGGCGACGTAGCCAAGTCCGAGGAGTTGCGCGGACGCATCGAGGCAACCCGACAGCATCGGTTGACGAGCACCCGCGCGGCGACACGCGAACTGGCGGCGACCCCGCAACTGTTCGCTGAGCGGAGGCAGCCGACCACCGCGTACCTGTGCATCCCACGCCACGGAAGCGAAGACCGACGGTATTTCCCGGCTGCGAGATTCGGACCCGAGGTCATCGCTGGAGACTCGACTTTCACCGCGCCCGACCCGGACGGGTTGCTGTTCGGGCTCCTCTCGTCCGCCATGTTTCTCGCGTGGCAGTTGGCTGTCGGGGGACGTATCAAAAACGACCCACGGTTCTCGGGCACCCTCAGTTGGAACACCTTTCCGGTGCCCGCGCTGAACGGGACAACCAGAGAGCGAATCATCGGTGCGGGCAAGGCAGTCCAGATTGCGCGAGACCTACACCCCAAGCGCAGTCTGAGCGACCACTACGCGCCGAACTCGATGACTCCAGAGCTGGTGAAGGCACACACCGACTTGGACCGCGAGGTCGACAAGGCTTTCGGCGCGTCGAAGCGACTTCGCACCGAGGCTCAGCGGTTGGAGCTGTTGTTCCGGAGCTACCTCGACCTGACGCGTGCGGGGTGACGAAGCCGCGCCGTTCGCTGAGCCCTACGCGAAACTATGGGGTACGCCGTGGGATGACTCGCATTTCGACTGAGTGCGCCGGTGGTCGGCGTTGCAGTGCCATCAAGCGTTGACGCGCCCATAGGATCGTCCGCGTGGAATACGCAGACGAGTTGTACGCGGAGCGGCTGCGACGTAAAGCTCAGGCGGCGGCGTTGGCGGCTGATGAGGTGCGGTGGACGGATCAACTTACCGATGACGTGCGAGTCAAGCTCGGTGCCGTCTGGGATGACGTGCTCAACGACACCTCGTTACGTAACCGCACAGATGCGCTTTCACGTGAAATCGGTCGCCGGACACTGCGATCCATCGCGGTCTCCTTACGTCCCCGCACCATGCGACCAGGTGATCACGAGGTGACGAGCGAACAGCTCCTTTCACTCATCGAAGCCGAGCACGAAGTTTTGAAGCGACTCGCTACCGATGCGTTTAATGGAGTGTCGGTCAACACGAGCCCATCGTGGTTCGAGGAAATAACCCGTGCACCCGAGACCTTCCGCAGGGAAGTCAACCGAATCCTGGAAGCACATCTCGTGGGCTTGTGCCTCCACGACAACAGCCGCCTCGTGGAGATTGCGTCCCACGAGATGCACAACGCGGTGGTCGCGCCGACGCTGTACCTGCTGCACAGCCAGCCGCGCTTTGCCGCCGCCGAGAAGGCGTACCAGAAGGCATTGCACGAGTTGCGAAAGGGTGATCCTGGGGATGCGATCACCGACGCGAGCACCGCGTTGCAGGACATGTTGAAGGCGCAGGGTTGCACGGGCAACGCCCTCGGAGACCTGCTGAAGTCGGCTCGGAAGACTGGGCTGATCAAGGGGATGGACACCCCTCTCACGGAGAGTATCGAACGAGCCGTTGCCTGGGTTGCTACGCAGCGCAACAACGGGGAGGCGCACCAGGGCGACCCCGACATCGCGCCGAGCGACGCCTGGGCGGTGGTACACATCGTTGGCGCGCTGATGATTCGCTTGTCCGACTCCCCCGGCGGTGATGGGGCGGACTGAGCCGTCTCCGTCCTGAATTGAACGTTCCACAATAGAAAGCTCTCGCTACCTGCAACGATGACGAACAGCCCGAGGCGTGGGGTGTGCAGGCGGGGATGGGCTGGCGGAGGCGAGACCGAGGATAACGACACAAACGCGCAGGTCAGGGCGCATTTTCACGGCTGGTGGACCCGTCCAGTCCCATCAGGATATGCGAGTGGTGCTAATGTCCAGCAAACGATTCTTGCTGTAGGCGGTGGCGCGTTTCGCTGTAGGCGACCACCTACGGGGTCTGACCTGCGGAAACAGTCGATTATTGAGGGTGTAGGTGGTTTTGACCGCCTACACCCCGCCCTCCCGAAGGCTTCCGGCAAGACCCCGAAAACAGCCCCAAAACACGACTCCCCGAAATCCATATTCCCTGATAGGGATATGTAATAAGCACAACTAACTATTGCTACGTAATCATAAGAGGGAAATCGGGTCGGGCGGTGGGTCGCCTACACCGCCTACACCACCTACACCGCCTACACCCAGCAATCCAGCTAACTCGACCGACCACTGTTGCGGCTCCCCTGACCCCCGCCCTGCCCCGCCGCGTACGCGAACCTCAAGGGGTCGACGCTGCGCTGACCGTCGTCGTCGTCACGACCCACGCCGTGTTCTGTCGCCTCGCCCGCTCCGGTGGCTCCCAGAAGCCCGTGAACCCAGAATCGGACACTTCCTCCGTCCGGCGACTTCTGAGGGCTCAGCGAGGCAGTCAGGGCGCGTTTAGGCGACACCCTTGCCCTCAGAGCCACTCATGACCCCTCCATGTCGCCATGAGCGCCCGAATCCGCCCCACCCCTTCGCACAGCCGCCATTCCTACCCATACCAACCTCAACCGCTGCCAACGGACCTGTTGCCGACCCACCCACCGCACGGGAATCGCACACTCGAACATCTGACGAATCTACAGGTCACAAGCCGCTTTTATTACGGAAGGTTCAGTACACACGTCGCCCGCTGCTTGTTACCACCCATCACTTATCCATGTGGACCATTCCCGACATGTCATCCGCGACACGCCCGGGCGCATCAAAACCCGTCCAAAGAAATTTTGACCAATTTCGAGCCGTCGCCATTGTTTGCCGTATACCCTCCCTGTTCAATATCACTGACCTGGGAATCCATTGTTTGAGCCCGTAGCGGGATTGTTTGCGAGTCTCTGACCTGCGCTAACGCGGCATTAACAGGTCGATTCTAGGCACCCACAAAACTTTCCAAATCTGGTATACCGTGTTCTTCATGCGAACCAACGACCGCAGGAGACTGCACCCCTTAGAGCTAGAGACAACGGGCTCCACAGCGGCGCGGAAGGGCATTTCCGACCGTGCCGTCCAAGCAGCAATTAAAGCGGGACGACTTCCCGTGTACACCGCCGCAGCGCCGAATGGTGGAGTCACGTATCTCGTACGTCCCGAAGACGCCGACAAATTATGGGCTCCCCGTGCAGAACTGCCCGGGCTACCCGAGTTGATTCCCGCGTAGAAAAAAGCAAAAACCCCACGGCGGGCACCGTGAGGTTTTCGAAGTCCACATTCGAGCCGTCCAAAGCAACGAAGGAGACAGCCATATGTTAACACCGACCAAGCGTGGCAAGCTCACATCCCGCGTCGAATACTGCGCCGAGTGCGACAAGCCGTTCACCTCGCTGAAGAGCACGTCCGAGCGCACCGCCTGGTGCTCCGACGAGTGCTACGAGCGCACCCTGGGACGGTGGTGACTGGTGTTGAGCGTCATCACCGAAGCCGAGCAGCCAACGAAGCGGCTCAACGCCACCGAGCGTGATGAAATCGACTTCGCTGCGCGGGTCTACGACAAAGACACCCCGGTTCCGCCCGCATGGGACGGTACGCAGGTGTTCCACGGAATCGCCGTTACCGCAGGACGGGATCACGTCCGCGCCGCTGCCGACGACCTCCTACGGTGTGGTGGAGGAATTGCGTGCGACATCGAAACATCAGGTGTCAGCGCCGCGCTCCGACACCAGATCAAGGTGGTGGTATTCGGTATCGCTGACCGCGTCATCGCCCTCGACCCGCGCGACCCGATGCAGCGGCAGGAAATCGTTCGGCTCATCGCCGAAGCTCCGTCGCTGTTCTTCCATAATGCTGGGTTCGACGTCCCACTGCTCACCGCGGCCGGTTTGATGCAACCCAATCACGTCGAAAAAGTCTTCGACACGATCCTGATGGACCGCCTCGCCGAGCCTGCCAAACTCGCCAAGCACGACCTCGCGTCCGTGGTGAAGCGGGTGCTCGGTTTCGAGACCGGCGACATCACTTCGGCGTTCAAAGCCGCCGGATACAGGACCAAGGGAGCGGGATTCCTCTACTCCGACATCGACTCACCGCTGTATTTGTCGAGCGCGGCGTTAGACGCCGCGATGACTGCCCGTATCGCGCCGATCCTCTGGGAAGCCGCTATCACGCGGATGACCACAGGGCACCCGTTTTCATCGGTCAGCCTCGACCGCGCCGGAGCCGAATATGTCCTGCACCGCGAGCACGTCGTACAACGCGTGATGCTGTACACCTCAGTGCGGGGGTATGCCCTCGACGAGGACGCCTACACCGCCTACGTGGATAGCACTGAGGCTCAACTTCACGCCGCACGTCAAACCCTCGAACACGCGGGACTGCGCCCGGGCGTAGGTGGCGACCTGGTTACCCGTCTCGACGCCGACGGAGTTCTCCCAGCCGACTGGACCCGAACCAAGACCGGGAAGTTGTCGGCGACCAAGGCGGACTGGCTGAAGCCCTCCATCGCAGTGCATCCACTGGTCGTCGCCCACACCGCTGTCGCCGAAATCGAGAAGATGCGACGGGACTACCTGGACAAGATGCTCGACTTCGCGGCGTTCACCGGGCGCGTCCATCCGCAGGTGACCGTACTTGCCGCCGTCACCGGACGTATGAGTGCGGGAAGCCCACCGGTTCAGCAGTTCCCCGCCGATGCGCGGACGATGATCCTAGCCGACGACCCGAACGGATGGGTGTCCATTGACTACTCCGCTGTGGAGCCGATGGTGTCGGCATATTCGAGCGGGCAGTTCGATCTCGCCGCGCAGATCATGCACGGCGGTGACGCCTACCTGCCCGTCGCCGCGATGGCTGGTCTGCCGCAGAACAAGGACGGGCGTACGCAAGCCAAGGGCGTGTTCCTCGGTCTGCTGTATGGGTACGGCAAGGACTCCCTCGCCGCCAAGCTCGGCATGTCGGTGGAGGATTCCCAAGCCCTCAAGGCTCGCGTGTCAGGCAACATCCCCGCTATCAGTGCGTGGATGGACACCCTGCGGAACGCCGCGAACCGTACCGGGATGACTATCACCGCAGCGGGTCGCATCGCACAAGTGGACCGCGACCCCGAGGGCTGGAAGTGGAAGGGCTACCAGGCTCAAAATTACTTTCACCAGGGCAGCGCGTATGACCTACTCAGCGACGCTATCTACGAGATCCACCGTCAGGGTATGGCAAGCGAGATTCGCTTCGCGATCCACGACGAGCTGGTGGTGACCGCCGCCGCCGCCGAACAGGTGCAGCAGATCATGCGTACCACCGCACCGAGCCTTGAGCGGTTCCTCGCATCGACCGCCGAAGCACGCCACAACTACTTCGGGACAACCGCTTTCGAGTTCCCGATTGACGCCAACGAACTCCCCACATGCTGGAAGAAGGTCTGATCGAAATGCTTGGTGGACGCACACCCTACGACCTCATCGCAGCCCGTCCGGCTGGCGACTTCACCAACCTCAAGCAGTACGTTGAGGCATTGGGCAAGGCCGGAATCCCACTGGTCTTTCTGGCACCGGGTACCAAGGACCAGCCCATCGACCTCCGCACCCCCTCGGACATGAAAGCGGACAACCTCGTAGCGCAGGAAGCCGCGAAAGCAGCGGGCAACCCCCGCTGGGCGGAAGTGAAGACCAACGCAGGGATCAAGATTGCCACTGCCGACCCGAAGCGACTGGGCAAGTACGTAACCGCCGCCGCCAAGCGTTATCCCGACCAACAACCCAATATCGCCATGCTGGTGCAGAACCTACTCGTCGCGGACTGCGATTGGGCAGAAGGTGTCGAGACGTTCCGGTCCGCCTTCATGTCTGCGACGGGCGAAGACATCTCGCCGACCGTACTAACGCCTGGGGTGTATAAGGCCGGCGAGTGGAAGCACTACGGCGGCGGGCATTTCTACTTCACACTCCCTGACGGCTGGACGATGCCTGAACACATCGACCGCAGCGTGGAGATGTGGGAGGGCAACGCCAAGACCTCGCTGTTCATCGCGAGCCAGTACGTACTTATCCCTCCAAGTGTGCGTCCCGAGGGTCCGTATCAGTGGGTCGGTGAAGTTCGCACCGCGCCTCCTGCACTGCTGCAACTCATTGAACAACGTGCCGCCGCCCTGCGTGTCAGGGTGAGTTGAGTCCAACGGTTCATAGCAATCCGCTTGCAGGGCGAGATACGGATCAACTCGAAGATGACGATTTCCAGCCTGGCGACCGCCGGGGAGAATGCGGCCATGGAATCCAGTGGCCCTCGTGCCGACGGCCCGCAACGGCGGCGCTCGTTCAGTCCCGCCGACAAGCTCGCGCACCTGGCTGCCTACGAGCAGGCCTGCACCACCAACGATGGCGGTGCTTACCTGCGTCGTGAGGGCCTGTACTCCTCGCTGATCAGCGAGTGGCGCAAGCAACGCGACGCTGGCGTCCTTGAGGGCAAGCCGGCCGGGGCGAAGGTCGGCAAGCTGACGGCCGAGCAGGCCGAGATCGCCCGGCTCAAGCGGGAACTCGCTCAAACCAGCAAACGGTTGGCCACCAACGAGGTTGCCTTGGAGATCATGGGAAAAGCACACGCGCTCTTGGAAAGCATCTCCGAGAGCGCGGAGCAGCTCGACAAGCCGACCAAGCCCTGATGGACGCCTGGACCGACCTGCGCGGCCATGGGATCACCACCCGCAAGGCGGCGGCGTTGACCGGCATGCACCGCTCGACCGCGATCCGCCGCGCCAAACCCGTGCCGCCGCGTGATCCGGTGATGCGGGCGCCGGTCAACAAGCTCACGCCGGCTGAATGCGCACGAGTCCTCGCCGAGCTCAACAGTGCCCGGTTCGTTGATGCCGCCCCGATGCAGGTGTGGGCCACCCTGCTCGATGAGGGCACCTACCTGTGCTCAATGTCGACCATGTACCGACTGTTGGACGCCAATAACCAGATCAAGGAACGGCGCCGCCTGGCTCGGCACCGCAAGGCGGTCTGCCCGGAACTGGTGGCGACCGCACCGCGGCAGGTCTACTCGTGGGACATCACCAAACTGCGGGGCCCGGTCAAAGCGGTCTACTACGACGCCTACGTGATGATCGACATCTACTCGCGCTACATCGTCGGGGTGCACGTGCACGCCCGCGAATGCGGGGTGCTGGCCAAGGAGATGCTGCAGCAGATCTTCGCCCCCTACGGCATCCCACAAGTCGTGCACGCTGATCGGGGCACCTCAATGACCAGCAAATCCGTGACGAGCCTGCTCGATGATCTGGGCGTGACCCGCTCGCATTCACGACCGAAGGTCTCCAACGACAACCCCTACAGCGAATCCTGGTTCAAGACACTCAAATACGCGCCGACGTTCCCGGAGCGCTTCGAATCCATCCATCACGCAAGAGATTTCATGGGCACGTTCGTCAACTGGTACAACCACGAACACCACCACAGTGGCATCGGCCTGCACACCCCCGCTGACGTGTTCTACGGCCTGGCGGCCGCCAAGGACACCCAGCGCCGCGTCGTGCTCGCCGGCGCCCGAGCACGCCACCCGCACCGGTTCGGCCGCGACACCGCACCCAAGATCATCGACCTACCCCAGGCCGCCGCGATCAACCCACCAAAACCTGCCGAACAGGAGGACCAGACGGCAGCCGCCTAACACCCACTGGACTCAAACACCTTGACAAATTCCGCCGAAGTCGCACAAGCACAGGCGGATAGAGCAGCGAAAGCAGCTCTACGGTCTGCCACCGGCCCGAGTGCTATCGACGGATGGGCTGCCGACGTGGGTTGGGACGAGTTGTTGGAGCCCGACGGCTGGTACTTCACGGGGTCGCGCACCGCGTGTGGTTGCCCGGAGGTGACAGCACCGGGAGTCCACGCGTCTCCGAAGTCGGCAACCGCTCATGAGCCCGGTTGTCGTGAGACTGACACCAGTTCAGGTCATGGACCGCTGCATATCTGGACCGACAACCCTCCCACCGAAATCGCCGCCTACACCAAGGCAACCGGCGCAACAACCATGACCAAGTTGCAGTACGTCGCATGGACGCGTCACGGCGGAGACGATGCCTCCGCAGTTCGGGAACTGAACATCGGCGGTGGTGGTACGGGATTCTCGTCCGCCGACGAACTGCTCGAAGCGGCCGGTATCTCCGATGCTCCGATTGTCGTCCCCGCACCCACTCCAACGGCTCCGTCGGCTCCGTCGGCTCCGACGACAACTCCGCCCCATAACCCCACAATGGAACTCCCCGAAGTGTTCAAGCGGGAAGGGTTTGACCCCTACGACACGAACATCTACCCAAAGGGTTTTCCGAACGACCCCGACCTGCTTCGGAGAGTCTTTGACCATTGCGACACCTGCCGCGCGATATTCCACTCCGCTCGCGGTCTTCGCCCACGGTCTGCACCGCCGATGGCAGTTCTACACCGCGAGCTGCTCCGTCGAGGAATGCGGGCACCGGTCAGCCTCCGCCTGTGGGAGTCCACGCCGATCTCCACATACGTCGACATCGTCGGACGGTCAGGGACAGGCAAGACGTTGGCAGCCATGCCGGACGCATCCCCATGGAAAGTGGTGGAGGCTCCACAGTGGCTTGCAGACCGTGCCGCCAAGAATCTCGAAACCGACGAAGATGCGGCGCAGGAAGCCGCCGAAGCTGCCGACGAGAAGTCTACGGACACTGCTATGTTCGGCACTTCAGGCACACCCACCTCGCCGGTGCTAATCCCTTTCAATTTCGACCAGACCATCAGCCTTGGTTCCGGACAAGTGTTGTCCGACAGCCTCATCGTGAAGTCTGGAAAGGGCAAGAACCAGTACACGGAAATGGTGGCGCACCCAGCGTTGATGTTGGACGAGGACGAGCTGGGGACGATGCTCAACGCCGCCAAGGGTGATTCAGCAACCATCATCCCGACCCTCAACGCGGCGTGGGCCGGACGGACAATCGGCAATAAAACGCGCACCTACGGGGACAACCGCACCGTTGGCCCGTACAACGTATTCTCATGGGGCGGACTACAGCCACGGTTGGCACATAATTTGTTGTGCCACGACGATAGTGGCTATCTCCAGCGCGGCGTCTTCAGCTCGACAGCCGATACGTACTATCTCGTCGGCGAGCCGAAGCTGCCTATCCCCCAGGTGATTCCCAGTGGAGCAATGCCACACATCACCGAACAGTCTCGGTTCACCTGCGACCAGGTTGTGTTGGACTACATCGACGCCGCGAACGTGCAGACGTATTTCGACCACCTCGCCGACCCGGACGACGAAAAGAAGTCCCACACGACCCAGGTTCGCGTCCGCATCGCCTGCCTCGGCGCGCTGCTGCACGGCACGCTGCACATCTCATCTGACATATGGGATTGGACTGCCGGAATCATGGAGCACTCGGATCGTTCGTTCGCGTGGCTGATGGCGGAGGTCAACGGAAACGTGACGGTAGGAAACATCAAGACCGGCGTCGAGCGCGCCACCGTTGCTGCCGCCCAGGATGCCCACACCGCCGAGCAGGTCAACGACGTCGCCACCGTGGCTCTGTCGCTGATTGCCAGTGCAGGAGGGGAAGGCATCACCGCCGGGAAGATTCGGAGCAACCTCGCAGCGGGTAAACGTCCATGGATGGACAAAGCCATTGCACACCTGGTCAAGGAGAAGCTGATCTACCTGGACGGGACTCGCTACAAGCGCCCGATCATCACGCACGGGGTGGCGTAACCTCCCCACCCGTCAAAACGGGGAGCTTCCTATCGGGAAGTTCCCCGTTTTCATGCGACACGCCCGGACTCCTCCAAAACACGACAGGTTTAATTCCCGCACCATGCACCCGCATTAACCTCGAACAATAGAACAGCTGCTAATGCCATATATACATATGCGCAGGTCAGGCATCATTCCTCATCGCCCAAAGTCACCATTCCTCGGTAATATCGTCATCAACGGTTAAACGTCCAAAAGAAATGGAGCAACCGTGTACGACGAAATCATCGAGAAGTTTGAATCGGCTGCGCCACCTGTCGCGACTGTGCGCTGGATCGGCGACTTTTTCAGGATCACACCCAACGCAGTGATTCACGCCATTCACGCGGGCAGGCTCCCTGCCGAGCCGATCACCGACGCCGACGGCAAGGTGCTCGGCTACAACGTCAAACCCAAGGACGCATTGCTGCTCTGGGGTCACCGCCTACACAAACGAGGTGCCTGAGATGACCGCCCCCACCGTCACCCGACTCACCCGACTCACCCCCACCGAGCACACCGCCGTGCAGATCATCCGCTCACTCGAACTCAACGGGCCGGCGAACTGGCGCACCATTCGGGATTGTTACGTGGGGAGCACTCACCGCGCCGCCATGCCCGACGCCATGCGCCGCCTGATCGACGGTGGACACGTCATCTCTCGCGTCGTGCCCGACCGCAAATATCACCTCGTCGTCTTCGAACGCGGGACTGGACTCCCCGACGGGATCGACCCGGAGGTGCCTGAGGCGCGACGTCAGGGTGGGTGGAGACGGAGACGGAAATTGGCGCCGACGCCAGCCGCCAGGAGCAGACGATGACACTCCTCGACGACCGCCCGATCAACGGGCGAGTACCCGTCACGTCCCATCCGACGGCTTTGCCGCGTCAGACCTGGACGGCACAATCGACGGCAGCGGAGTTTGCTGGAACATACGAGAGGAGTTCGCCAGTGACGAAGAAATCGAAGCCGCCAGTAATGGCAGTGTCGCGCGGCAACCGCCTGCTCGGCACCTCTTTCTGGCTGCTGCTGATGACCGTGTTCGTCGCGGTGAGCGTCGTCGGCAACGTCGTGCACGCGGATGCGGTGGCGAGCGATGAGTACCGGTCCATCGCGCGCTGGATTGCGGGCGGACTCCCCGTCGCGCTGCTGGCGATGGTGGAAGGCGTCGGGATTGGAACCCGTGGCGGAGCCTCCGGTCGGGCACGAACAGTCAGCCTCGGAATTACCGTCGTCCTCGCCGGGATCGTTTTCGCCGCTAGCTACTGGGGGTTGCTTTTCGTCTGTCAACGGACGGGGTTGTTTCACGGGCTGTCGTACGCCGTGGCTGGCGTTCCCGACCTGATGATGCTCGCCGCGACCATTCACCTGGTCTCGATGCGCAGCTCCGACACCACCACGGAGACGTCTACGGAGTCCTCGTGGAGCCGCCTGCGAGAAGCCGCAGTCGGAAACTTGGAGACCCGTTTGACGACTTCGAAGCCCTCCACAAGTAACTCCACGTCATCCTCCGCAGAGCCCTCGTGGACGCCCAACGGAGGCTCGATTTCGACCTCGGTGGAGCCTCCACGGGTAACTCCGCCGCCCTCCACAGCGCCCGCACCGTCCTCCGTGACGCCGACCCCCACGGAGTCGAAGCCCTCCGTGACCGAGCCGATGAGTCAAGCCGTGGAGGCTTTCCTCCCCATTGGCGAGTGGATGGTCGTGGAGGAAGTTGTGGCTCGGAAGACCGCAGCAGAACTCGCAGCGATCGTTGAAGGAATCGCGCGCGGGCTGAGCGACAACGCGATCAAGACATCGGGTTTGGGCTCGGCATCGACAGCAGAGAAGGTCAGGGCTGCTTGGAACCGCTACCAGCGGCTGCACGGGGAACGCCCTCACCTGGTCACTGCCAGCGGCTGACCACTCTCCCGATAAAGGGCTCCCACACTCCTCGTGGGAGCCCTTTTTCGCGCCTACCCAACATCCGAATTCCCCGATCCCGAAACGGGTACGGGAGGCGACGAAATCCCGCCCTCGATTCGAGCCGCTGACTTTCTCTGGAAACTAGCTCTGACCACTGCGTTTAAGTGCTCCCGGAAGACCTCGCGGACGGGTACGGACTCGGGTACGGGAGTGGGTACGGAGGTTGATACGTGGGTTGATACGTGGGTTGGTACGGCACCTGGTACGGACTCGGGTACGAGATTGGCGTCTCTGCTGGTCACCGGTCATTTTCGATTCGGGTCATGGCGGGTCTGAATTGTTCGCAAACGGCGAGTAATTGGGAATACACCCTGGTCTAGAAGGAATGGCTAGATGCGAATGGATGATTTCCCACAAAGTTGCATTTCTATGCTACCCTCTCCTTAAGCGAAACCCCCTTCGGTGGTTTCTTTAGCCCTTACCGCCGCCCGATTGGAGGCGAAATGCCTGCTCTAGCCACTCTCCCCGCCGCTGCTTCTACGGATATCGACGGTGAATTCAACGTGGAGGAATTCGCACGCGGGGAGTTCTACAGCGACGATTTCGGGCTGGTCACCGCTCCGCCTCCGCTCACCATCGCCGCTGCCCTCGCCGCGACCACCGTCGCTGTCACCGCCCTGATGGGGTTCGCAGTTGGCGAGATCGCCGGCCGGTACGCAGCGCGAGGTGGTGCCCGATGACCTACCCGACGAACGGCGCATCCTCCGCGCCTCCGCAGATGCCTGAGCCACAGCCTGGACGCGCCTCTATGAACCGCACTCCGCGACTCTCCACGTCCATCGGGCTCGCCGCAGTCGCCGCCATGTGCGCCCTCGGCATCCCCGCCGTGGACGCCGCCGCGCCGCATCCGCAGAGCCACATCGAGACGGGACTGACCACAACGACTGTCCCGACCACAACGCTCTCACCGACGACGGTCGTCGAGACACGGCGGTTCGAGCCAGACCCCACGATGGTGGACCTCTGCGCCGCCGACGTGATGCAGAAACACCGCGTGAGCCTCGACTCCGCGCAGCAGTGGTGCTTGAGCCGCGCAGGCGAGCGAACCCGCACCGTCACGGTGGAGACCCGCGTGCCTGTCCCAACCACGACCGAGATCGTGAATCCGCACGACATCGTGATTCCCGCTCCACCGCGTCCCGCGTGGGTTCGCACGGCGACGTTCGGACTTGGTGGGCTTGCCCTGGCGGCACTCCTCGGAGCCCTCGCCGCGTTCGGGCGATACCGCCGAGAGCGCCCCGTGCACAGCATCAACTCCACTACGCCCAGCACCGCCGACCGTCTCCGTGACCTGTTCTCGCAGCCTCGCGCCGACAGGGACGTGCCGCCCTCTGGTGGCAATTTCGACGCAGTGCAGGACTACCCCGAAACAGCTCCGTCCGCTAACGCCCAGCCAATTGCTGACACGGCTCAGAACGGCGCTTCGGAGTTTGCTGGCGGTTCCGCCGACGACGACGGATGGGGACTCTGATGGATAAGGAGCACGCCGCCGTTCGTCTCGCTTATGCCGCCACTGGCGGAGTTGTCGCGAGCTTCGCTCTGTCGTTCGTCAGCGAGGAACTCGCACTCGGGTTCTTCGTCCTGGCGGTCCTCGTCGGTGGTGCAGGCATTGTGGTGGCTTTGTCCATCGCCCGCGACAGCCGTGTCGATGTCGATGAGGCGCACACCGTCCCTATGCCGCCGATCCCCTACGACCATCAGCCCCTCGCCTACGTCCCGCCTCCGCCTCCCGCAGCGACGGTTGCAGTGGAGCCGCACACCGACCCTGTGTCCGTTGAGCCGACCGACGACGGATGGGGGTTGTGATGCTGCCTCGACGCTGGCAAAACGCCGACTGGACGAAAATTGCTATCTGGGCTGGGATCGGGATTCCTATAGCTCTAGTCATCATCGGCTCACTACCTGAATTGTTCGAAGAGACAGGTGCAGCCGACACCGTTCGTGGAGCTGGACGGGGCGCTGGCGGCGCTGCACGTGGTGCAGGTAGCTACGCGCATGACGCGGGAAGTTCCGCCGGAGCAATGTTCGAGAATGTCGTGGCGTTCGGGATCATCGCTGCCATCGCGGCTTTCGGGATATGGATTCTGGTCAAGGTCATGCGTCTGTTCGGCGGCGGCAAACGTGGTAGCACACGGGGCGGAAGCAACGCACTCCGCAATGCCCAGCGCGAGGAATACCAAGCCATCGCCAACGCACGCAACGAGGTGCAGCACCAGGTTGCGCAAGCCCGCGCCGAAGCCACGAGGCGACGCGATCAGGCAGTGCGTTCGGCACAAGTCCAGGTAGCCGCAGAACAAGATAAGTGGGTCTGACATGACGCCACGGGAGAGGGGACTGTGATGGCAAGGCGGGGACAAAACTTCACGCCGGACTACCACACCCGTCGGCAGCACCAGCGCGAAGACCACCTCTGGAAAGCCGACATGCAGGCGATGCAGCAAGCGGACAAAATCCGTTACGGCATCGCTGACAAGGTCCACGCCGAGCGCGAGCGCGGGCGGAAAGCCGTCGAAGACACCGCCAAGACAATTGACCGCGAAGCCGCCGAATCGGTCAAGCGCATTCTCTCCACACCAATCACGCAGTGGACTGGTGGTGCTCGTGGCACGGTAACCGTCAACTATCGGGGAACGCCGATGATTCGTCTCGATGACGGTCGGGTCTCTCGAATCGACGGTTGTGACCCCGAGGTTTTCGAACAGATGAAACGCGATTACCGCAAACTCCCGAGTCTGACCCACAACCCGAAGTCGGCGAAGTTTTTCAGCAAGTGCGGACTGACCATCGACGAGACCTACCCCGACACGGTGAGCGGAGAATACGGACCGGTAGATCGAAAGATCACTGTGAAAGATGTCCCGAGTTTGGTTTCCGCTGACATCACTGGCGCGGGACTGGAATTGACGTTCAAGCACCGCCCCGGCGACTCGGCGAAGGCATGGCTCTCCAAGCTGGATGTCCTCCGGGCGGGGTTCAAAGCATCGGGAATCGACGCGCACAACCTCGAAATCCGTGAAACCTCCGACGGTGCCGTGAAATTGGTCTTCAACGACAAAGACCCCTTCGACGGGTTGAGTCAAATCACCCACGTCTTCGATGCAGACAAGGGGCGGTCTCTGCTGGGTATCACCTCCGACGGCGAGCCCGCATGGATCACGTGGAATGGCAGCTCCGGAATGGTTATTGGCGGAGTGCCTGGTAGCGGTAAGACTGCCAGCATGCTGCCGGTGTTCGCAGCCATGGCTGGGCAAGCAGACCTTTTCGTCTTCGACGGCAAGAGCGGGTTCGACCTCGACCCGCTGCGTCACATCGCCGTGGTGTACGACCGCAGCGGCGACATCGAAGCGCCACTGGGCACCCTGCGCGACTTGGAGTCTCTGCGGGTGTCGCGCACGGAGCAGATGTACCAGTCCACGGGAATATCGAACTTCTGGAACATCCCACTGGCACAGCGGAAATCGGCGGGACTCAAGCCCGTGTTCATCGTGCTGGACGAGGTGCAGACCTGGCTCGACACCTCGGGAATGTCCAAGGAGGAGAAAGCCACCAGCTCGGAGATTCAGCGCCTCGTGCGGACGCTCATCCAAAAGGGACGCAGCGCGGGCATAGTCACGATTCTGACTACGCAGAAACCAGATGCGACAAGCATTCCCACGGTCATCCGCGACAACGCAGCGCTGAAGTTGTGCTTCCGTGTCAGCACGCCAGAGCAGGCGACCACCGTCATCGGCACGCAGGCACCTGGTGCTCCGAGCCCGACGTCAATCCCGATGTCATCTAAAGGACGCGCGGTGATGGAGACCGAGGGCAAGGGCATCACGATGTTGCAGGCTGGCTACGTCTCCCCTGCCACGCTGGAGGGACAACTCTCCGAGTTCGCAAAGGCGCACCCGATTCATCACACGGAGCCGACTCCTGTCACGAAACCCACACCGGCGAAACCCACACCTCCGAAGCGCACCACGACGGACACCACGACGGACGACGCAGCGCGTAAAGAAGCTGTACGCAAGAAGGCAATCGAGATGGGATTGCTCCCCGCCGACGACCCCGCCACCGCTGAGAACAAGCCGCCGACCACCGACGGTTACAACCCTGACGCAGCGAGCGACCTATGACGCGGGCAGTGTGGGCGGTTGACGTGACCACGTCGATGGTGAGCCTCGCAAGGGTTGTCGAAGGTGATCTGAAACCCGTCACGGGAATGATCGCGACCGAGACAGCGACGAAGGCACACTCGCCGTTCACCACCTGGCATCGCGCAACGACGACCGCCGAAAAGGTGATTGAGAAGCTCACTGCCAACGGGACTCCCACGCTGGTGGTGCTGGCAAAGCAGCGGTGGGCGGACATGGCGAAAGACCCGTCCGCTCAACGCCGCTTGCAGATTTACACCTTGATTGAGGAACGCTTGCATCGTCGTGGCATTCCGGTTGCGGAGTTCCCCTACCCCACCGCCTTGGCGTGGATGGTCGGTTACACGCCGCGCAACGTCAATGGCGCAGCAGTGACGACCCAGCTTTCAAACGCGGTGACAGCGGAGTGGGGCATCACGTGCCCGACGTACTCGAAAAACGGACAGACCTTCCCCTACCCCATGCGTATCTGGGTAGCCTCTCTCGCTGCCATCGGTGCCATGGCGTTGGGCATCGAGACCACCATGGAGGTCACTGAGCCACGGCTGGAAATTATTGGTGGAGTGAAGAACCAGGCTGTGCAGTGGCCGGGAAACTTGATCATGCCTCGCACTCTGGCGGGGTGGAAAAAACGGAACGCCGATCAATCAGTGTGCTGGAATGGTGACACCGACACCGACGACGGAGCAGCATGAACACCGCCTACATCGTCGAAAATCCCCACAACATCAACACCGCCATCACCCTCTGCCAACGGCACGAAGCGGAAGGCATCGTGACTGATGTTTTCCCCGCGTGGTCAGGAGTTGCCGCAGCAGGTGCAATAGCCCTCGTCGAGGGTTCGGTACAACTCACCGCTGCCAAAACGGGTATGCAATTGATCGTCACCGGTTACGCCCCCGAAGACCCGATCCCCTCCGCCCGCAGCGCCATCGAGACCGTGCTATCCAAAGGGGCACAACGTAATATCCACGTCACCCTGCTCATCGACTCCGCCTCCGCCATCCCCGAGGAATGGCGTGACCGGCTCCAAGTCATCGACCCCGCCGCCCTCTCAGCGTTAGGACTGTGACATGACGACCACCAAGCTCCCCGACACCGTGCTCGACGCTCAGTTGCTCATCCTCGACGGGCTACACGAAGCGCACCATTTCCTCCCACTCAAGCACTTCAGCGGGACGATGCACCCGCGCCTCCTCCACGAGGCTGTGTTTAACCTCGCCTCCGACCGTCGAGTTCACATCACCAACGGGCATCTTCATCTCGCCGCGCCCACCACCGACGGGCAGGATGTCACCGCTACCGCCGCCGAGCAGATCGTGAGAATCCTTGCCGCCGAACATCATCCGCGCACAGCTGTGTGGATCGAGCTTGCCCTCCCCGTCGAACTGGCACCCGCCGTCGAGGACGCACTCACCGTCCTCGTACTCGACGGCAGGATCGCGGTACGGTCCACGGCGGGGCGTCCTTACCGCTTCTACCTCACCTAGCCTCCCCCATCGCCAAGAGCGCTGCCTCGCCTCGTCGTATAACCCCCGCCCCGTCTCCGCCCATCGCGGCACATGCGCTCGAACCGCGTATACCTCGCCGCGTATTCGGGTTGTTTCCTGAGAATATCTCGGGCGTTATTTCTGAACGCGCCTGGTAGACAACGTTTCTGAGAGTTTTTCGAACAGTCCCCCTATACGATTTCATTAAGCGAATACCCCCTTACGCAAATAACCTCACCGGTTGAATTGCCACCTGGCACAACCCAACCCGTGAGGTCATCATCGTGAGCAACAACCGCCGCAATCGCGCCATCGGTACATCAACAGCAGCCGCGACAGCGCTAGCCGCGTTCCTGGCATCGGCACCGACCGCCAACGCGGACTTCGACTTTGACCTGCCCGATATCCCTGTCATCGACCTTGCGGCGGTTCCTGGCGACGCGGCGGCGTTCGACCTCAGCGGCGGAATCGACACGATCTTCTCTGGTACCTACTACGACATCGGGCGCGTGATCGAGACCCTCATGCAGCCCATCGGATATCTCGGACAACTGATTCTGCCTCCAAACCCTGACCTGACGCCCGGGCTGGATTGGGGTGCCGACCCGTTCGCTGGCGTCGGGCAGTACCTCTCGGTCGTCCTCGATGACGCGTGGATGGACCTGCACGGCGGCATGCAGCAGGTGATCACGGAACTCGACCCGATCATGGCTCCCATCAACAGTTTGTTCGCAATTGGCGGCGCGTGCGGTCTGATCTGCAACGGTGCCGACGGAACGGTGGACGGCGCAGCGCAGAGTGGTGGCTGGCTGTTCGGTGACGGTGGTGCGGGCTTCGACGGTGCCGATGGCGGGAACGCAGGTCTGTTGTGGGGTAACGGCGGCGCGGGCGGTGACGGAACCTTCGATGATGGCGGGACCGGAAACGGCGGCGACGGCGGCGCTGCGGGCTGGTTGTGGGGTTACGGAGGGGCTGGCGGAAACGGAGCTACTGCACTGGAAGCTGGCGTCTCTGGCGGCGCGGGTGGTAATGGCGGCAGTGTGTTCCTCTTCGGACACGGCGGCGACGGCGGCTACGGCGGTGATGGTGCCGACGGCACAGACGGCATGAACACGGTCGACGCACTCGCGGGATCGACGGGAGCTGCGGGCATGGCAGCAGGTAATGGCGGCAACGGCGGCACGGGCGGACGCGCTGGATTGTTCGGAACGTTGGCCGGGAATGGTGGAGCTGGCGGCAGTGGTGGTGTCGGTGGAGACGGCGGTGGTGGTGTCGGTGGTGACGGCGATGACGGAATCGCAGGCTCGGCTGGTGTGACCGACCTTGACGCAGCCCCTGGCACTGTCGGCGCAGCGGGTCAGAACGGCGGAGCTGGTGGTGACGGCGGACGCGGCGGCAACGCGGGCGTCGGTGGAAACGGCGGCGGAGGCGCATTTTTCGGCATCCACCCGTTCGGTATCCAAGGTGAGACCGGAAACGCAGGTATCGGCGGAAACGCAGGTAACGGAGCTGACGGTGGTATCGGCGGTGACGGAACGATGGGCACAGCGGGGACCGCTGGCAACGACGGCACGGTAACCAACCCCGACGGCACGGCAGGCGGCGACGGCTTGGCCGGTGGCGCAGGTGGCGCAGGCGGCAACGGAGGCGTCGGCGGTAAAGGCGGCGCTGGAGGTTCCGACGGTAAAGGCGGCAATGCCTCGAACGGCAACGATGGTATCGACGGCGACGGCGCAATCGGTGGAAACGGTGGAGCTGGCGGAACTGGTGGCGACGGTGGAAACGGCGTCGTAGGCGACGACGGACGCGGCGGCAACGGTGGCGCAGGCGGCAACGCAGGCACTGGCGGGGCTGGTGGAGCTGGCGGGACCGGAAACGGCGGGACTGCTGACTCGGGTGCCGCTGGCGGAGGCGTCGGCGGCAAGGGTGGCAACGGTGCCGATGGCGCAGACGGCAAGGGCGGCGTGGCTCCTGGCGAAGCGGGCACCGACGGCGGCAACGGCGGAAACGCAGGCGACGGAGGTCTGAACTCCGACGGCACCCACGCCGAATCGGGCAACGCAGGCAACGGTGGAAATGGCGGCGACGGTGCCGACGGTCGCGGCGGCGCAGCGGACAACCCGAACGGTGAAGTCGGTGGCGCAGCAGGCAACGGCGGCGCAGGCGGGAATTCCAGCCAATACGGCGGCAACTCGGGCAACGGCGGTAAGGGCGGTAAGGGCGGTAACGGCGGGTCTTCTAGCGGCAACGGCGACAACGGACAGGCTGGTGACTGGAACATCGACTGGGGTAACGGCTTCGGCAACGGCGGGGACGGGACCGGTGGCGGTAACGGCGCAGACGGTGGCGCTGGCGGAAACGGTGGAGCAGCGGGCGAACTGCTGAACGACACCGGCCATGCGGGCACGCAGGGTGACGGCGGCGACGGCGGTGTTGGCGGAAACGCCGCTGGTGGAGGTAACGGTGGTCGCGGTGCCGATGGCGACGCCGAGCACGTCAACGGCGGGAATGGCGGAAACGCGGGCACGGGTGGTGACGGTGTAGCTGGCAACGGCGGTGCTGGCGGCACGGGCGCAACCGGCGGGCGCGACGGGGAGAACGGAACCTCGACAGGTGGATCGGGAGACGGTGGAGACGGGGGCGACGGGCAGTGGTGGCGTGGCCGGTGTCGGTAGCGATGGTGGCGCGGGTGGCAATGGTGGCGCCGGCGCGGGTCTGATCAGCGGCAGTGACACGGGCCAGGGCGGTGGCGCCGGCGGGCACGGCGGTAACGCGGCTTCGGCGGGCGCCGGTGGTGCCGGCGGCAACGGTGGTGCAGGTGCGGCGGGTGAAAACGGCGTCGCCCTGAGCGACGGCAACGGCACCAACGGCGGCCATGGCGGCGTCGGCGGTGCTGGCGGTATCGGTGGCGTAGGCGGTGCAGGCGGCAACGCAGGCGCAGCAGGTAACGCAGGTGTTGGAACCGTTTCCAACGGAGGTGCAGGCAGCGACGGTACAGCGGGTCACGGAGGCAATGGTGGCGCAGGCGGTAACGCAGGCGCTGGCGGAGACGGTGGAGACGGCATCACCGTGCACGGCGTCAACGGAAATTCCGACCACGTGGACGGGACCGACGGGCTCGACGGTGGAAACGGCGGACGCGGCGGCAACGGCGGAGCGGTCGGCGTCGGCGGCGCGGGAGGCGTTGGTGGATTGACAGCCACTGGAACCGCTTCAGGACTGAACGGCAGCCAAGGTTCCGACGGTCTTGGCGGCGCGGGAGGCAACGGCGGCGCGGGGGCCAACGGCGGTAACGGGGTTGTTGGAAACGTCGACGGTGGTGCTGGCGGCAACGGCGGCGCGGGCGGAAACGGCGGTGCGGGTGGATTGAACGCAGACGGTTCCCACGCCACCGACGGCACAGCGGCAGTGGGTGGCAACGGCGGCAAGGGTGGCGACGGGTGGAGCTTCGGTCGCACCACCATCAGCGGCGATGCTCGCGACGGAGGTAACGGCGGTGCTGGCGGAAACGGCGGCGCAGGTGGACTGAATGCCAGCGGTCCTGCGGCGAACGCGGGCAACGGCGGGGCCGGTGGAAATGGAGGCGATGGAGAGGGAGCCGCCACGGTCCGACTCACTGACCCCCAGGATGTCAACCACGGCGGTGACGGCGGAAACGGCGGCAAGGGCGGTACTGGATACGACGGCGGCAAGGGCGGTAACGGTGGTGCTGGCGGATACGGAACCGTGAAGCAATACGCGGAGGCACCTGGGCAGGTCAGCGGCGTCGGCGGTAACGGCGGCGACGGTGGTGCGGGTACCCATGACGGTGGACGCGGCGGGAACGGCGGCACCGGTGGTCAACAAAGCGGTGGTACCGCAACAATTCTCGGCGCTCCTGCATCGGACGGCGGCAACGGTGGAAACGGCGGAGCAGGCGGACACCGTGGCGGCGATGGAGGTACCGGCGGACGCGGCGGAACTGGCGGCGGGATCAACGGTGGCGCGAACCGTTCCCGCCGAGCCTGCGTTGCCGTTGGCACTGGTGCCACCCGTTCCGACGTCACCGCGCGCATCGGCGGAAACGGTGGTGTTGGCGGAAACGGCGGCGTTGGCGAGATCGGCGGAAACGGTGGCGACGGCGGTGTTGGCGGTCAAGGAGGTAGGAATTACGCAGGCAATGACGACGGCACCACGGGAACTATCGACCTGAGGACGGGTGACGGCGGAGAAGGCGGAACTGGCGGCAGTGGTGGTATCGGCGGCGCAGGTACCGTGCAGAACGGAAACGGCGGCAACGGAGGTGCTGGCGGTGTCGGCGGGGACTCCACCGTCGAAAACGCGCCTACCGGTGGACAAAACGGCAATGTCGTAGGAACTTTCACCGCACACACCGGCAACGGCGGTGACGGAGGCACTGGCGGAAACGGCGGCGCTGCTGGAGACGGGACAGGCGCAAATGGCACCGACGGTAGCGGCGGCGCAGGCGGTACGGGCGGTACCTCCGGCATCACCTATGCCCCCGGTTCGGTGATCAACGGCGGACCTTTCGGAACGGGCGCAGGCGGTGACGGCGGAACGGGTGGCACCAGTGCCAACGGCAACGCAGGCTCGGCGGGAACGGCGGGCACTCCTGGTACTCCAACCACCATCAACACCAACACGGGTGGCACAGGCGGGGCAGGTGGCACGCCGTAGCCCAGTCCTCGGTGGATGCGGAGGTCAGGAATGGCACGCCCACGGTGGTCGCCAACCGATGAGATCGCGTGTGAGCTAAAGGAACTGGCGAAGGCGGCGGCAACGGCTCGGGAAGCACAATCCCGCGCCCAAGCCGCCGCCCAGGCTCGTGCAGCGACGGTGGTGAGACTCCACGAACGAGGTGTCCCCTACACGGCTCTCGGGCGTGCGATGGGAGTGACGCGGACGCGGGCTGAACAAGTGGCACGCGGGCACCGTGGACGGGCTGCGGGCTAGTTCTCTGCTGAGTCTCTCCGTGCGCGGTACCCGACTGCCCTGCACGCAGGTGAGCAATAGACCTTTTTCCTACCTGTTTTCGGCTGGCGGAGCACTCCCCCGCAGGCTGCACATCGCGTCGGAGTTTCATCACACTGTGCGGAATCGAGGTCGGTGTTTTCATCGGTCAACCGGTCCAGCGGAACGTTGCTCCAGACGATCTCTAGCTTGGGAGTCCTGACGCCGCGTTGTGTTGTGTGGGTGGGGATTTCGTAGCGGAACCAGCCGTCAAGCACCTCGGTGTAGAGGGCATTTTCGTAGGCGCTGATGACGACGTGAGCGGTTGCGGCGGTGCAAAGTTCGAGAAGTTTGCGATGGTCGGCGGGGTTCCGCATTTCGACGCGGTATTCCCCGCCGCGACGGACACCGGGATCGGTCAGGTAGGGCGGATCGAGATACAGGAGGGTTCTCCTGTCGTTGCCGTAGGCTTCGACCATTTCGCTGGCGGGGCGGCACTCCAACGAAACGCCTTGTAATCGCCTAGCTGCGGGGGCAATCCGTCCCGCATACCTTTGCAGGACAACGGGCATCGGCGTTGGCGTCGGCGAGGTGTTATGCCGCCACCCTGTGCGCGTGAGGCTTCCGGTCCTCCCCTGCGTTAAGCCGATCCAGACCCGCCGCGCGATCTCTAGCTCAGGCAGGTCGTCGACGATGGCGTAGGCAAGCTCGCGTTCCGCTCGGCTGTGTGGGGTGAGACTGCAAACACGCTCAAGTTCGGCGGGTTGATCGCGGAGGACTCGCCAGAACGTCTGGAGGTGCCCATCCAAATCGTTGACGGTCTCTTGTGGTGAGCGCTGTTTCGCGAGTAGCACCGCGAGGCTCCCACCGAAAACCTCGACATAGTGCCTGTGCGCGGGGAAACTGCCGACCAGGCGCAGCGCGAGACTCTGTTTGCCGCCGAAGTACGACACTGGGGATTTAGGCACGTGGCGACGTTACCGGGGATTGGTCACGACGTTGCGGAGCGACACCACAATTGCCGATTTCTCCTGTATCATGGGCGGTAGCTCCACGGGTTGGTTGGGCTAACGTCAGGAAACGGCGACCGGGTTTACTCGGTCGCCGTTTCTGTTTGTCTACCTGCGGGTGTCCATTTCGGCGATCATGCCGCCGCCAAACTCTCAATCATCCCCGGGCGGAAACCTGTCCATGGCTTGATTGCTGAGTCGGCGGGGAACACCACGGGGAGGGACGCGAAGCCCTCACCCCGCAGAAACTCCGCCACGTCTGGTGCTTCCGAGACGTCGATGATCCGCACGGGGACACCTAATTTGTCCAACATCCTTTTGGTGCAATCACACTGCGGACACTGCGGTTTCGAGAACACCGTCGCGACGATGCGCCGTCCGTCTTCGGTGTATGCCGTACGTGGGGTTGGTGTTAATGTAGTCATGTCAGTCCCTTCGACTGGAGTTTGGTAGGACAGCCCGCGCGGCGGTTTCCGGGCGTCCCGCGTTTATCGGCTGTCCTGCAATGGTTTCTAGTCAGACCCAGCACCACCCGCCTATCTCTTTATGCGGTCGGCGCGCTTGACGCTGCGTCACGTACCCGTCCTCGTCGATGACGTGGAATGAGCGGCGGGTGCCCTTGATGGGCTTCTCGAACACCCACAGGAAGCTGTGCACCTTGCGGGCGTGCTTTTGGGTGTCCCATCGCCGCATCGACGTTCGCGATGTGGGGATCAACACGAACACGTCCTTGCCGTACAGCCCCATCGACTGCGCATCGAGCAACAACTCGGTCTGAGACCAGCACTGCCGGCCGCTCTCGATTTCGTCCTTGCCCTTGACGAACACGAGCCCGCCCGGACGCAGCACGCGCATCGCCTCAGCCATACCCTCTCGGTACATCGTGCGGATGTCGGCGTGGTACATCCCGCTTGTCGTGTTGGCGTTGTTGTACCTGCTGTCGGTCTGGTGCTTACCGGGGTTGTGAATGTAGGGCGGGTCGAGCACCACGATGTCAGCGCTACCGTCGAGGTCAGGCAGGTCACGGAAGTCCGCCAGCATGACATCGCCGTGACCACCGATGTGCGGGGCAACGTCGCTGCCGGACAGCTTGATTCGAGCGGTGTCCAGCCCCTTCCAGAACGCGCCCTTCCCCCACGTCACATCGCGAACCAGCGAGCCATCGGGGATGTAGAGGCGCGCGACCTCAACGATCAGATCGGCGTTGGTGCCGTTGACGACGCTGACGACCGGTGACTCCGCTTGATCGGGTATAGCAGTGCTGTACGATGTATCCATTGAGCCTCCAGCTCTTTTGGAAAACCCCTGTCGGGTGCCAGCCCATGTGACGGGGGTTTTCTGCTGTCCAGCAGCGGGATTGCTGCGGGATCGTGGGTGTCGGAGAATCGAACTCCGAAGTGCCGCCCGTCGCGGACACACCCTCCGAGCTATGCGTTTTCGAGAGCGCGCACGGCGATGTTGTCGACGCCCTCCTGCCACTTCATGTATCCACCGCCGACGGTGTACTGGTCAGCGGGGTTATCCGTCCCAGGAATCCACTCCACGGTGAGCACGATTCCTGCCTTGGCTGCGGCGTTACGCAGCTCGGCTGCCTTGCCTCCACCGGACTCGCCATTGGCGTAGGTCAGCCATTGCGCGTCCACTTTGAGGGTCAGCGCCAGCACCGAAAGACCTTGCTGCTGGCGGATTTTCCCCGCTAGCCAGACTGCCTTCTTCGCCGCTGCCATCTCAGCTGCGGACTGCTCCCCGATCTCGTCGAAGTCCCTTCCGTACCAGACCGGGTCGCCGTCCTGGTCGCAGACACCGAACCGCCTCGCCGACGCTTTGGCATCGGAGATGAGGGTTATGCCATGCGTCGCAGAGTCACGCTTCTCCTGCGCCGCGCGCGAACGCAGTGCGGCGTAGTCGATGCCGTGCTCCAACAACGCTTTCTTGAACCTCGGAAACCGCTGCTGGGTCATCAGATCATGGCTCTCTGCCCACGCTTTCAGCCCGTGATGATCGGTCAGCGCTCGCAATTCGTCGATGTGTGCAGTCACCAGGTCGGCGACGGTCTTCGGCGGCTTGGTGAGCTTCACCTGCGGTTCCGGTGCTACCGCGACAGGCGACGGAGACATGGAAACCTCCTGGTTAGAGTTGTTTTTACGGGCACGGACCCGGGCTTTCCGCTCACGGTCGTAGACGCGGATTCTCTGCTGTCGAGCGAGAAACTGCTCTGCGGTGACGCATCCACCGGTGCAACGGCGTCCCCCTTCAGCGATTGATCTGCACATCGGTCACCTCCTCGATGAAGGTCTCCACAACGGACGCCCAAACGTCAGCGAGTTCGTTGAACGCGGTTTCGCGCACGGCAGGCGCGATCACGGTCAGTGCACCGCCAGCCCTGTTCCAGTCCGAGTAGTACCGGCGGTTGATCGTGGTAGCTGCCTCCTGGCAGCGAACCCACCCGCAGCACAACCTCGTGAACGCCTCGGAGTGTTGTCCGGTCCCATCGCAGATGTTGCGGGAGGGCACTGCCTCGCGGTTGCCCTCGGCGAAGGCGGTGCTCAATCCGAGCAGGTGGTCGCGGATGGTGGTTACGGCGGTCATGCCGAGACCTTTTTCTTTCCGCGACCGGTGCCAGGACGACGGGCGGCATCGCCAGTCTCGCTGGGCGCGTCGTTCTCCAGCCAACGGTCCAGTTCGTCACGGTGAATCAGCGGTGTGCGCCCGATCCGCTTGATGGTTAGCCGTCCGGCGTGCACCTCATTGCGGATGAACCGTGCGGTTTTCCGCAGGTAAGCGCCAGATTCCGCAAAGTTGTAGAGCGGTGAGATGACCGCTTGCTTCTCAATCATGCGGGCAATGTTACCATAACTTCCGTATCTTACGGTAGAGTGAGGGCAGCGAACGAGAAGATAGGGAAACTGTGGCACAATCAGCCGTCATGGGACGGAAAGCTATCGAGGTCGGTTTAACCGGGCGCACCGTGGCGGCGAACATCGCCCGCTTTCGTGGGCTCCGTGGGCTGACCTTGGCTGAGCTGTCTGCGCGCATGACCGAGGTCGGGCGACCCATGACAGGAAACACGCTGTCCGCCATCGAGAATCGCTCACGTCGCGCCGACGTGGACGACTTAGTTGCCATCGCCGCTGCGCTTTCGGTGTCCCCCGCCGCGCTCCTAATGCCCCTCACCGATGAGGTGGACGACACGGTGAGGGTGTCCGGTGGCGCTGCTGCTGGCGGTTCGGTATGGGACTGGCTGACCGCCGACTCCCCGCTGGACACCTCTATCGTCGCCGCCGAGCGCGATGAGTTCGCCATTGAAGCCTGGCGGCGGGAACAGGTGCCGCCCTGGGCATATCGGCTCCGCGCGGTGGATCGTGGCTAAGCGCTCGAACGCCTCCTACCACGACGAGGGGCACGTACGGGAGTACGAGACCAAGGCCGGTACGCGGTGGAGCTACATCATCCGCGTCCCGAAAGACCCTGACCGTCCCGAGCTGGGCACCAAGTACGCCGAGAGCGGCGGGCACCTGTCGGAGGGCGCAGCCTACGACGCGAAGGCAAAAGCACTCCGTGAGCGCGACCGAGGTCTTCGCGTGGGGTCGAAAACCCCTACGTTGCAGGAGTTCGGTGAGCAGTGGCTGAACTCGTTAGCCTTGAGTGAGTCCACCGTGGGTGGGTACCGCCGTCAATTGACGCGGCATGTGTTCCCTCGCATCGGCGATAAGCCGATAGACCAGATCAAGACCACGACGCTGAATGAGCTGTACAAGATCATGGAGACCGAACCTCCGCTGAACGTCGCAGAGACTGGGCGGTGGTCGAAGGCAGACCCGTTGGGTGCCAACAGTATTTCGAAGATCGCCACCACCCTCGGCGCGTTGTTCGACGCAGCGGTGGACGACCACCACATCCTTGATAACCCCGGCAAGGGACGGCGGGTGAAGAAGCCGCCGAAGTCCAAGATCGTAGAGCAGGCACCGACCATGGTGGTGTGGAACCAGCAGCAGATGACGGCGTTCCTCGTGTGGTTGCGTGATACCCGCCAGGACTCCGACTACACGCTGTGGAAGATGTACGCCGCAACCGGAGCGCGACGGTCAGAGATTCTGGCGCTGCGGTGGTCGGACATCGACTTCAAGAACCGCCGCGTGCACATCCGCCGCACTCTGAACGTCGACAAGCCCGGACACACCAAGAAACCGAAAAACGGCAAGTCGCGGGACTTCGCCGTTTCGGAGTCGACCATCGCAGCGTTGCGGGAGTGGCGGAAGACCCTGATGGCGCTGCGTGGGCTGAACCTGGCGCACGGCTCGGCATGGGTGTTCCCGATGGTCGGCGACTGGGAGCGGCACCGTAACCCTCAGAGCACCAGTCAGATGTTCCAACGCCGCGTCGAGTGGGCACAGAAAGACCTCGGCGTCGAGGCGCTGCCGACCATCCACCTGCACGAGGTGCGGCACTCGGTCGCGACCATCCTCATCAGCGAGGGCACCGACCCGAAGACGGTCAGCGAACGGCTCGGGCACGAGTCCGTCCGAATCACCCTGGACATCTACACCCACGTCACCAAGAAGTCCGACGACGCTGCTGCTGCCCTGCTGGACTTCGGCTGATCATCCCGCCCACACGGCGCTGGTAATCCATTTTCGAACGCCTGTTCGCCGCTGCGCGGCTCCATCCAATACGCCATCCAATAACCGCCCCCAATCCATGCCTTGCGGATACCTCGACACTCGCCTGAAAAGGTGCCCAATCGCCTGGTCAGCGGCATGATTCCGTATCTTACGGAAATGGCTGCTCGCGTAGCCCACGGGAGTTCGAGTCCCGTCAGCCACCCCAACAGGTGGGAGGGCATTTTTGCCCTCCCACCTTCTGCGTTCTTGCAGATGGCCACGCCCGCCACTGTCGCGCCAGCGCGAAGGCCGCAGACGTATGCGCCTTTGCCAGCTGGAGACAACAGGCGATAAGCCGTCGTGCAGCCTATGCGGCCTTACCCCGGGTGAACTCCACGATGTCTCGCCACCGGGTTCCCGTCGTCGACTTGAGCTCAAAGCCCCTGGGTTCGAACAGAGCACATAGTTCGGCGACGCTCAGTCGATCGGGGTCGAGGAAGATCTCCTGGAAGACCAGCCGCCCACCCGGCTTGATCACCTTCTGCAATGACACCGCACACGCCGCTTTGTCCGGAACCTCGCCGAGCACGCTAGCCAGAAACGCAACATCAAAAGTGTTGTCGGGGAAGGGAAGCCCATCACTGGCGTCACCCGAGTGAAACTGCACATTCCGGTAGCCGGCAGCGTCAACTTTTTGCTTCACCTTGTCGAGCATCTGCGGTTGGACGTCGAAAAGGTCGAGGTGGCCGGTCGGCAGCCGGCGGGCGATCTCGATACTGAAGATCCCCGGACCAGGTCCGATCTCTAGCACTCGTTCATCTCCGCGAAGCGTTAGCTGCTCGACCACGCCACCAGGATTGACCAGGCGTCGGTGAATCGGATTGTCCAGTACGAAGGCGGCCTGGTGCGGAAAAGGGAAGTCGCCGACCCGCCGCACCTGGTGTATCAGGGTGTCCATCCATGTTGTAGGCATGAAATTAGGGTACCCTAACTTGCCGGATTGGTGTCACCCGTGGCCGTGGATCAGCCTCGCGCCGCCGCGACCTATTCGGCGTCCAGCAGCCAGGGCAATTCGAATCCCACTAGCGAATGGTCGGACGCAAAAAGGTTGCTGTCCCCCGTGAGCAGCCCCCAGGGGTCGGAGAATTCGGAGGCACCCGGCAACGGCGGGTCGGTCGGCGCGATGACTCCCGATCCGGTCAGGTACGCGACGCCCCGAGCCAGCGCAACGCTGGTGTCGACCACCAGACCGCCCACGAAATCGTTGATCTGCTGGGCAAATTGAGCCAGTCCACTGACCAGGAAGATGTCCTGATCGACGATCGACTGCAAGAGCTTGTCGATCTCGGTGACGACCAGATTGAGCCCATAGGGAATGGAGGTGACCACCGTGCGGATGGCCAGCGCGATCTCGTTGCCGATATTCGGATAGCCATACATCGCGAGCGCATCGAGGAGCGCCTGCTTGAGGTCGGCCGGTGAGACGATGCTGTTCAAGATGGTGGGGTCATTGACCATCGAGACGCCGTCGAAGTCCGACCGCAGCGGGACCCCGAACAGCGACAAGATCGTCGGCGTGATGTCCACCGTGGAGTAGTTCAGGTTCTGACTGCCGTCGGTCGCGTGATCACCGGCCTGATCGAAGATGACGAAAGACGATGTCTCGTTGGGCGACTGGAAACCGTGCCCCAGGATGTCGTGCGACTGCTGGTGTCCGTGATCGGTGGTGATGATGATCGACCAGTCGTCACCGGTGATCGCCTTGACCTGCGCTACCGCGGCCAAGATCTGCTGGATGTTGGCGCCGACATTCACGACCGCTTGGGCGTATTCGGCCGACCCGCCACCGAATCCGTGCCCGGCCTCGTCGACCTGCACTTGGTAGGAGAACAGGAAGCTCGAGATGTCGTCCGGATTGTCCGCGGTCGCCAAAATCTGGGCGATGGTCTGGGCGGTGACCAGCGCGTCGGCGTCGGCCCAGTTGGTCTCAAAGGGGACGAAGATGTTGTTGTCGACCGGATAGCCGCCCGCCGCAGCGATGTCGTTGATGTAGTCCCAGTCGGCGATCACGGTGGTGTTGATCTCTGGCTTGTAGTACTCGAGCAGGTTGAACACCGTCGGCCACAGGTTGTACGGCTCGGGGCTGAACAGGTTGTTGGTCACGCCGTGCTTGTCGTCCCAGACTCCGGTGAGGATCGTCGTCCACGACGGGCCGGAGAAGGTGGTGTGGTTGGTCAGGCTCGCGGTTCCGGTAATGCCTTGGTCCATCGCGGTTTTGAAGCCGCTGTCTTGGTTGTAGGCGTACTCCAGGATCTTGTCCAAGTTGGTGCCGTCGGTACCGATCAGCAGCACGTGCTCGGCGGCAAGCATCCAATCGGCGGTCAGCGCGGACAGCCCCGGCTGCGTCCCGACCACCGCCCCCGTTCCGGCAACCAGGCCGGCGACGGACGCACCACAGAGAAACCGCTTCATCTTTGTCACGTCTGATTCCCTCGTCGGAGTTTGCGCGAGACTGCCGACGACCCTAGCAATCACACAGGGAATGCTCAGGGATTGCCAGGAATTCGTCCGGCGCCCAGCAAGGTTTCCAGAACGCGATGTGGTCTCGGCAATCGCCGCCGCGTTCGGGGCTTAGTGAGCGAGCGAACACCCGCACATCCACGTTCGAGACGACCGGCGCCCATCATCGAGCTGACCTGCTGTGACGGCTGCTCAACCCACGATTGCCGAACCGCTAGGCATCCATTTGAGGCGCGCCTTTCCGCGCGGCGGGTTGATGTCGAGGTAACGTTTTGGTTACGGTTCCCTGCGTGCTCACGCAAGGACTAATAAATCTGCGCATCACCCGAAGACGGACCGCCTCCGCCGCCGGAGGACATTCCGCCCCCTCCCCAGGACTGGGGGCCGCCGGCACCCGATCTGGTGACCAATTGGTCCATGCCGGCGCCGCGCGCGCTGCCGCCGGGGATCGCCAACGAGCACGGCATGCAGGTCAAGACAATCCTCGTCGCGCGCGACATCAGCGAAGCGTTCCCGCAGATTCACGACATGATCGGAGTGCGTCCCGACGGCCAGCGCTGGCATCCCTCCGGCTTGGCCATCGACGTGATGATCCCCAACCCCGGCAGCCCGGAGGGCATCGCGTTGGGAGACCAGATCGTCGCCTACGTCAGCCAGAACGCCGGTCGATTCGCCATGCAGGACGCAATCTGGCGCGGCACCTACTACACGCCGGCCGGGCCCAGCGGTCGCGGCAACGGCCACTACGACCACGTGCACATCACCACATTCGGCGGGGGTTATCCCAACGGCAACGAGGAGTACCTGCGCGAGGAAGCCTAACCGCCGCCGGCCAGACGCCGCCTACCGCGTCAACGCACCGGATCGTTGGCGTTGCCGGCCTGCCACTGCGACCACGGCACGTTCCAGTCGCCGAGGCCCTCGGTGCCGGGCAGCAGTGAGCCGCTGGTGTTGTTGATCTGCACCACGTCGCCGCGCTTGACATGGTCGTAGAACCACAGCGCGTTGCTGGGGCTGACGTTGATGCAGCCGTGGCTGGTGTTGGAATAGCCCTGAGCACCGACCGACCACGGGGCCGAGTGCACGAAAATACCGCTGTAGGAGATCTGGGTGGCCCAGTCGACATCGGTGCGATACCCGTTGGGCGAGTTGACCGGCACCCCGTAGGTCGACGAGTCCATGACGATGTGCGCGAAACGCTCCCCGACGATATAAGTGCCGTTGTTGGTCGGGGTACTTTCCTTGCCCATCGACACTGGCATGGTCTTGACCACTTCGCCGTTGATGCGCACCACCATCGACTTGGTGTCGTCGTCGACGGTCGCGATCACCTCGTCCCCGATGACGAAGTGGCTGGCCGCGTTGTCCTGCCCGTAGACCCCGTTGCCCAGGTCCACCCCGTAGGTGTTGACCTGTACGTCGACGTTGGTGCCGGGCTTCCAGAAGGCCTGGGGGCGCCAGCGCACCTCGCGATTGTTCAGCCAGTAGAACGCGCCCGCCACCGGAGGTTCGGCGGTGATGGTGATCGCTTTCTCGGCGGCCTCGCGGTCAACGATGTTCTCGTCGAAACGAATCGCTACCGGCTGACCGACGCCGACAACCTCGCCGTCGCGCGGCATGACGTAGGGCATGGTCAGGTTCTGCGGCGAGTGCGTCTGAAACGTCATCTGCCGACTGGTCACGCCACCGAGGCCCAGCGCCTTCGCGTCCACTGTGTAGCGCTTGTTGTAGCCGAGCTGCTCGGATGTCGCCCAAGTCAACCCGTCGGCACTGAGCTTGCCGTCGACGACGGCGCCGTACTCGTTGACCATGGTGACCGAATCGAGCACGCCGTCCTCGGCGACCACCGTCACCGGCGCGTCCACCGCGACACCGACAGCCTTGTCGGTGACCGACGCAGTGACCTTGGGAATCAACAGGTCAGCGAAGGGGGTGCCCTTGTCGGTGATGATGTTGGCCGCTTCGGCGTCGGCATTATTACCGCACGCACTCAAGCTCATTACCGCGGCCGGAACCATCAGCAATGCCACTGCCCGGGACCCGAACCCCCGGCAGCGTGCCGCCAAACCAACCTGCCCCATGCTTTTCCCACCTGACCGTGCTGATGCTGCTCGCAGGGAGTCTAGTGGGTAATCGAGACTGCCGCTGTGCCGTCCCGAAGACCGCTCTGACGTCGCGATTTCCTCTCCCGGCGCGGCGCCTGTTATTGTCTCTTTCGCGGTTCTTGACCGCACGGCGCCGTTAGCTCAGTTGGTAGAGCAGCTGACTCTTAATCAGCGGGTCCGGGGTTCGAAACCCTGACGGCGCACTCAGATCGGCCATTTCGTCCTATTGCGACGCTGTCGACTCTTCCGTCGCCCCAATAATCCGATAACTCGGATCGGACATGTACACCGGTCCGTTGCCATTCCGGCGCGCCTTGCCCGTGAGAGCAACCACGTCACCGGGGCTGATGTCGTCGCCCCGCCCCGCATGAAAGGTCGCGCGCAGCTCACCGGTGCCATCCCCGACCACCGCCACACGGACCGGCTTGCCGCGGCTGAGGGTGTCGTCGACCTCGTTGACCCGCCCCTCGACCGTAGACAGCTGACCAACGATGAGGGCGTCCACCGCGATGGCGTTCGGTGGCGGCGCCGGATGCTCGTAGCGGTCCACGTCCTGCTGGTCGTGGCGCGCCACCCACCGCTGCAGTTTCCCGACCTCGCGCACAACGCGCTGTTCGAACAGATCCGGGAAGGCCTGCCGCACGCGCGACTGCACGTCGTAGGGCACGATCGTCGCCGCCGCGTCGGGAACCAGGCTCACGGCCTTGGCGATCTTGTCGGCGGTGCGATCGTGCAGCAGACGCCCCAACAACGGCGCATAGGTGCGCCGGGGCAGCAACACCGTCACGTGGCAGTCCCGATATTGGGCACGCGCAGTGTCGACCAGCTGCTGGGCGGTACGGGTCAGCCGGCGGTCCGGGCAGTCGACCACCCGCAGCGGGGTGTCCAGCCCGTAGTACTCCCAGCGCTGCTGCAACAACGCAGCGTGGGCGGCGTCGACCACCAGGTGCACCGCGACCAGGTCGTCGGCGTAGAGCCCTTTGCCGTAGCGCAGGGCTTCGATTACCGCCAGGTCCAGCGAATGCACGAAGACCATTACCCGGTGCCGGGCGTATTTGACGACGTCGGCCCGGTTGGTGCGGAATCGCTCCAGGATCGCGGCCTCGGCCCGGTACTCCCGGTTGAGCCGGATCAGCACCACCACCAGTAGCGGGAACACCACGACGACCAACCAGGCTCCCTCGGTGAACTTCGCCACCGCGAAGATCCCCACCACCACGGTGGACAGCAGGCCCGCCGAGAAGTTGATGGCGAGCTTGTACCGCCACCCTGATTCCCGATGCGTCACATGATGTTTGGCCATGCCGTAGCCGGCCATCGCGAATCCGGTGAACACCCCGATCGCGTAGAACGGCACCAGCGCGTTGACCGAGCCACCGGTGACCACCAGCAGAGTCACCGCCAGGACGGTGAGCACGATGATCCCGTTGGAAAAAACCAGCCGATGCCCGCGCTTGGTCAACTGGCGGGGCAGGAAGCGATCTTCGGCGACGAAGCTGGCCAGCATCGGAAACCCGTTGAAGCTGGTGTTCGCGCCGGTGAACAGGATCAACGCCGTCGCCGTCTGCACCAGGAAGTACAGGACCTGCCCCACCCAGCCGGCGCCGAACACCGCCCGGGCCACCTGGGACAGCACCGAGGGATATCCGATCGCATACGGCGGGGTGTGGGTGCGGTAGGCGAGGTAGGTGACCCCGGCCAGCAGGAAGCCCAGGATGCACGCCATTGTGGTGAGCACTCGTCGGGCATTTTCACCCTGTGGTTTTTGGAAGACGCTGACGGTGTTGGAGATGGCTTCCACACCGGTTAGCGACGACCCGCCGTTGGCGAATGCGCGCAGCACGACCAGGACCGTCGCCCCCATGATCAGCCCGTTGCCTTGATGGACCGGCACCGCTCCGGGGAGGTGCTCCGCGTCGTAAACCGGTAGACCCCAGAAGATCTCGCGCACTACACCGGCGATGATCATCAGCCCGAGCATGCCCACGAAAAAGTAGGTCGGTATCGCGAACGTCCGACCGGCTTCTCGCACACCGCGCAAGTTCGCGTAACACATCACGATCACCACCGCGACGGTGATCTCCAGGCTGTAGGGCCCCAGTGGGCGGATCGCCGAGACGACGGCGACGGTGCCGGCCGCGGATTGCACGGCGACGGTCACCACGTAGTCGATGAGCAGCGCCGCGGCGGCGACCTGCGCCACCCGGGGGCCGAAGTTCTCCCGCGAGACGATGTAGGAGCCGCCGGCCCGGGTGTAGGTCATCACCACCTGGCGATACGACGCAGTGACCAGCACCAGGATCAGCAGCACCACGCCGGTGATGGGCAGCAGCAGTGCGAAGGCGGCCAGGCCGGCGAACGGCAGCAGCTCGATCAGGATCTCTTCGACACCATAGGCGTTCGAGGAAATCGCGTCGGGTGAAAGTACTCCTAGTGCAACCGGATTCGATAACCGCTCGGAGCGAAGCGCACCGGTGACCAGCGGCCGCCCCAGCACCAGCCGTTTGAGCGTGTAGCCGATCGGGTCAGGACGCGGAGCCGGGGGCTGTTGGGCGCGCACCGAAATATCTTCACCCCGGCGGCGTCACGCCACCAGACCCAATTTTCGCGCGGGTGCGCGCGGGGACCTCAGCGGTTGCGGATTCGGCGAATCGCCAGGACGAGAATCAGTCCACCGACGCCCGCCAGCGAAGCCATCACCGCAGGCTTTGTGACGATTTCGACCGCCCGGGCCTTGGCGCGATCGGCCAGGTGACGGGGGTTAGCCCGGTCCGCGAGAATATCGACCGTCGAAGCCAGCTGCTCGCGGGCTTGATCGATGTCCTTCTTGATCGTGTCGGGATCGCGTTCCGCCACTGTCGTCCTCCCTGTCCGATGCTGCCCCTGTCGAACTACCCTAGAGCAGCCGGGGTGGACCTCACGCTCCGGCGAGCAGAAAGGGGCTTTTCAGTGACCGACACCGCACGCCTGGCGCCCGGCGATGAAGCGCCCGCGTTCAGCCTTCCCGACGCCGACGGCAACACCGTGTCACTGGCCGACTTCCGGGGACGACGGGTTGTCGTCTACTTCTACCCGGCAGCGTCGACCCCCGGCTGCACCAAGCAGGCCTGCGACTTCCGGGACAACCTGCGCGAGTTCAACGACGCCGGGCTCGACGTCGTCGGCATCTCCCCCGACAAACCCGCCAAACTGGCCAAATTCCGCGACACCGAGGGATTGACCTTCCCGCTGCTGTCCGATCCGGACCGGTCAGTGTTGGCGGCTTGGGGCGCCTACGGCGAGAAGAAGATGTACGGCAAGACCGTGCAGGGCGTCATTCGTTCGACGTTCGTCGTCGACGAGCAGGGCAAGATCGCCGAGGCCCAATACAACGTGCGGGCCACCGGGCATGTCGCGAAGCTGCGGCGCGATCTGTCGGTCTGACCCCCGCCGCCCGAGAAGGAGCAGCTCATGCCTGTCATTCGGACGAGTTTGTGGTTCGACACCCAGGCGCAAGCTCGACATCGCTGCGCTGGAGGCGGCAGCAGATGGGCGCTGACCACAGCTCACAATCAGGTCTTGTGACCTGATAAGGACAACCCCGATACCACGCCCGCGCCGTCGGGTGGACCATTGTTCCCAACGGTCGGGCTTGGGTGGCGCCTCCGACCGAGCGACCAAGGCGGCGCGCCTCCTATCCCGTTGGAAGGCAGGAAGATGACTGGGCACAGCTGGGCAGTGATCGGAGCGGGTCCCGCTGGAATTGCCGCGGTGGGCCGGCTACTCGACCATGGCGTCCCCGGGGACCAGATCGCCTGGATCGACCCTGACTTTGCCGCCGGTGATGTCGGCACCAAATGGCGCGCCGTCCCGGGCAACACCCATGTGTCGCTGTTCCTCGACTATTTGAACGGCTCACCGTCGTTCCGCTTCGCCGAAGCGCCGCACTTTGAGCTGACCGACGTCGATCCCGGCCAAACCTGCCCGCTCGGCCTCGTTGCCGATCCGCTGGTATGGATCTCGGAACACCTGACAGAGCGGGTCACGTCCATTCGGGCGGTGGCAACACAGCTCACACTCCGCAACCGCCAGTGGCTGGTGAGCACCGGCGACGCCGAGATCGAAGCGAAGAACGTGATTCTGGCTGTCGGTTCGGTGCCCAAGAAGCTTTATCATCCTAACCTGGAGGAGATTCCGATCGAGGTGGCGCTGAACCCCGACAAGCTCGGACAGCTGGTGTCGGATGACGCCACGGTGGCCGTCTTCGGTTCGTCACACTCATCGATGGTGGCACTGCCCAACCTGTTGAACACAGGAGCCCAGAAGGTCATCAACTTTTACCGGAGCCCAACCAAATACGCTGTCTACCTGGGTGATCAGATTCTGTTCGACGACACCGGCCTGAAGGGAAATGCCGCAACGTGGGCCCGGGAGAACATCGACGGGACCTACCCCGAGCGCCTGGAACGGTATCGGGTAGACGACAAAGAGTTCTCCGAGCAGCTCCAAGCCTGTAGTCACGTTGTCTACACCGTCGGGTTCAGCCGACGGCAGCTGCCCGCAACCCCACAGTGGGGCGAGCTGGAATACGATCCGGTGAACGGGATCCTTGCTCCGGGACTGTTCGGAGTCGGGATTGCGTTCCCCGAGTACGGAATCGACTCATTCGGCTCTGGGCAGTATCGGATCGGTCTGATCAAGTTCATGCAGCGCCTCAATACCGCACTACCGCTGTGGTTGCAGTACGGCACATAGCTTTCCACGGTCAGGGACCGAGGGTCCACAGCAGCCGGTAGTAGTCGATGCGCTCTTGGTCTCGTCGGACTCCATAGGCGTCGAGGAGCACATCGGTCCAGTCGGCACCGTAGTTCCATTCGGTACTCCAGGTGGCGACCGCCAGATCGGCCCAGCGGTCGGCAATCCCGAGTTCGCCGAGGTCGACATGCCCGGTGGGGTGCCCGTCGTCGTTCAGCAAGGTGTTCGGCGCGCAGGCATCACCGTGGCACACCACCAGCCGGTCAACCGGGGGCGGATCGGCCACTCGCTGCAACGCCTGCGCGACGGTGAGGCCGGTGAACTCCGCAGGCCACTCACCCGGATTATGTTGACCGGAACGACGGTTGGCGTCCTCAACCCGCCCCTCGGCGCTCCAGTCAAACGGGCATGTCGCCACCGGCAGGGCGTCGTGCAGCGCCCGCAGTCCCTGTCCAATGCCCGTCACTGCCGGGAGCGGGTCGGCGATCCACCGCGCCGCGACCGCATTCGTGCCGGGCAGTGCCGCGGTGACCAGCCACTGTCCTTCGTCGTTGCCACCGTGATCGAGTACGCGCGGCACCGGCGTGTAGCCGAGCGCCCACCGCAGTCGCGCCACCTCGGCAGACAGGTCGATACCGCTGTCGATCGGCGACCACTTGATGAAGCGATGGCCAGTGGCGCCGTCGACCTCGAACGTGGTGCCGCCGACCTCGTTGAGCCACACCGGGCGTGGATCGTCGTCCCCGGCCAGCTGCCGTACCGCATCGGGCACGGTCTGCGGCAATTGCGGCGGGCCAGCGATCATCAGGCAGGCTGACCGCCCAGCTTCGCCAGCAGCAGTGCTTCGGCGGTAGCGGCGCGTTCCAGCACTCCCAGGTGCAGGCTCTCGTTGATGCTGTGCGCCTGTGTGCCGGGATCTTCCACTCCGGTGACCAGGATGGTCGCCTGGGGGTAGGCGGCGGCGAACTCGGCGATGAACGGGATGGAGCCGCCCATGCCCATGTCGATGGGTTCGGTGCCCCACGCCTGGGCGAACGCGGCCCTGGCGGCGTCGTACACCGGGCCGGTGGCGTCGATGGCGTAGGGCTGACCGACGTCGCCCGGGGTGACGGTCACCTGCGCTCCCCACGGGGCGTGCTGCTGCAGGTGCGCGGTGAGCGCGTCCAGGTGGGCGGCGGCGTCCCCGCCGGGGGCCACCCGCATGCTGACCTTGGCGCGGGCCCGGGGAATCAGCGTGTTCGACGATGCGGCAATGCTCGTGGTGTCGATCCCGATGACGGTGATCGCCGGCTTGGCCCACATCCGTTGCGGCACCGAGCCGGAGCCGATCTCGGCCACCCCGTCCAGCAACCCGGTGTCGGCGCGCACCCGATCCGGCGGGTAATCGACTGGCGCGGCGGTGCTTTCGTGAAGCCCGGCGACCGCGACGTTGCCGTCGTCGTCGTGCAGGCTGGCCAGCAGTCGGACCAGGACGGTCAGCGCGTCGGGCACCACGCCGCCCCACAGCCCCGAGTGCAGACCGTGGTCCAGCGTCGCGACTTCCACTACGCAGTCGGCCAGCCCGCGCAACGACACCGTCAGTGACGGAATCTCGGCGCTCCAGTTGTCGGAGTCGGCGATCACGATCACATCGGCCTGCAGCGCTTGGCGGTGCGCGGCGAGCAGCGCCCCCAGCGACGGTGATCCGGACTCCTCTTCGCCTTCGACGAAGACCGTCACGCCGACCGGCGGATGGCCACCGTGCGCCCGGAATGCCGCCAGATGTGTTGCGATACCGGCCTTGTCGTCGGCGGTGCCGCGGCCGTAGAGGCGCCCGTCGCGTTCGGTGGGCTCGAACGGCGGTGAATCCCACTGGCGTGCGTCGCCTTCGGGCTGCACGTCATGGTGGGCGTAGAGCAACACGGTCGGTGCACCCGGGGGCGGCGGATAGTGCGCGATGACCGCCGGCGCACCGCCTTCGGCGACGATCTGCACCTGCGGAAAACCGGCCTGACCCAGTAGGTCCGCGACGCGCTGGGCGCTGCGGTGCACCTCGGGGCGCCGCGCCGGGTCGGCCCACACCGACTCGATGCGCACCAGGTCCTCCAGGTCAGCCCGCACCGACGGCAAGACGTCGCGGACCCGTTGGATCAGTTCCATATGACGAGCAGACATGAAAGCACCCTACGACGCCCCATTTTGGGAGCTTTCACGACTGCTCGGCGTCAATTGATCTCGAGGATGGCAACGGCGGCGGCAGTGTCGGCCTCGTGGGTCAGCGACACGTGGATCGTCACATCGGCCAGATGCTGCGCGATCTCACCGGAGAGCCGCACCTTCGGCCGGCCCCACATGTCGGTCACCACCTCGATGTCGCGGTGAATCGCCTCCGGCAACACCGGTTTCTGCGCGAACCGCGACCCCGACCACGCCTTGATCACCGCCTCCTTGGCCGCCCACCGGGCCGCCAGGTGCCGCGCCGCCGACGAACTCTTGTCGGAGGCGTCACGCCGCTCCCCGGGGGTGAACGTCTCGGCGAACACCGTCCCGGGTTGGTCGACCTGCTCGGCGAAGTCGGGAATCGACACCAGATCGATCCCGACACCAACGATGCTCATACCCGGCGACGCTATCCGATGTAAACGTCGCCGTCGCCGAGCCGTGCCGCCGGGTTGAGCAGCATTGCCGACTCTTGACGCTTCTCCGGAGTGTCATGGTCGAAGCGCCGGTCGGCGGGCCGCTCATACATCGGCTTGCCGCCGGCGATCGCCGAGGCGAGCCGCCGCTGACCGGCCAGCACGCGCCCAGAGGCCTGCTCCTGGTACGCCTCGCGCTGACTTGGGTCCAGCGCCGCCAGGAACGCCGCCGGGTGCACCAGGGCGACCAGACCGGACACGTGGCCGAAGCCGAGGCTGGTGACCAATCCGGCCTTGAGCGGGAACTTCTCCCCTAGCTCCAGCGTCTCGCGGACCCACACCAGGTGCCCGGCGGTGGCCAGCTCGTCGTCGACGCAGTCCAGGCTGCGGTTGGGCGGGATGACCCCGTCGCGCAGCACCTGGCACAGGCCCATCATCTGGAAGACCGCCGCGCCGCCCTTGGCGTGCCCGGTGAGGCTCTTCTGGCTGATCACGAACAGCGGCGCACCGTCGGAGCGGCCCAGCGAGTCGGCCAGCCGCTCGTGCAGCTCGGTCTCGTTGGGGTCGTTGGCCAACGTCGAGGTGTCGTGCTTGGAAACCACCGCGATGTCGTCGGCGCCCACGCCCAGCTTGGCCAGCGAACGGGCCAGCATCGAGTCCTTGCCGCCCCGACCCGCGCCCAGGGCGCCCAGGCCCGGAGCCGGGATCGAGGTGTGCACGCCGTCGGCGAAGCTCTGCGCGTAGGCCACCACCGCCAGAACCGGCAGGCCCATCTTGGCGGCCAGGTCGCCGCGGGCCAGCAGAATGGTGCCGCCGCCTTGGGCCTCGACGAAGCCCAACCGGCGCCGATCGTTGGCGCGGGAGAACTTCGAATCGCTGATGCCCTTGGCGCGCATCATCTCGGTGTCGGCGGTGGCAGCCATGTCACCGAAGCCGATGATGGCCTCCAGGGTCAGGTCGTCGTAGCCGCCGGTGACCACCAGCTCGGCCTTGCCGAGGCGGATCTTGTCGACGCCCTCCTCGACCGAGACCGCCGCGGTGGCACAGGCGGCCACCGGGTGGATCATCGCGCCGTAGGACCCGACGTAGCTCTGAACCACATGCGCGGCAACGACGTTGGGCAGAACTTCCTGCAGGATGTCGTTGGGCTTGGCCCGCCCGAGCAGGTTGCCGTGGTACATGGTCTGCATCGAGGTCATGCCACCCATGCCGGTGCCCTGAGTGCTGGCCACCAGTGAGGGGTGCACCCAGCGCATCAGCTCGGTCGGGGTGAAGCCCGCCGACAGGAACGCGTCCACGGTCGCAACGATGTTCCACAGTGCCACCCGGTCGATGGAGGTGGCCATGTCCTGGCTGATCCCCCACACCGTGGGGTCGAACCCGGTCGGGATCTGAGCACCCACCGTGCGCGACAGCTTGCTCTTGCGCGGCACCCGAATCTCGGTGCCCGCCTTGCGGATCACCTGCCAGTCCGAGGAGTCCGGCACCGGGCGCACCACGGTGTGCTCGGGGTCGAACTCGACGAACGCGCGTGCGTCGGCCTCGCTGGAGACCACGAACGAGAAGTCCTTGTCCAGGAACACACTGACCAGCAGCGGTGAGGCGTGGTCGGGGTCGATCGCGCCGTCATCGACGAACTCACGAACACCGACCCGTTCCACCACGGTGTCGTGGTAGCGCTCCACCAGCTCGGCCTCGTCCACCAGCTCACCGGTCGCGGTGTCATACCAACCCGGGGTCGGGTCGTCTTCCCACTTGACCAGGCCGGTGGTCCAGGCCAGCTCGAGCACCCCGGCGGCCGACAGCTCGCCGGAGACCTCCATCTCGAAGCGAGTGCGCGACGAGCCCAGCGGGCCCAGTTCGGCGCCACCGACGATGACCACCAGGTCGGCCGGGTCGACGTCGAGGTCATCCCAGGCCGGCGGGGGCGCCGGGGTGTGGCCGCGCGGCGGTGACGGCAGCGCGGCGATGGTTCCCTCCGCCGGCTCGTCGTCGTCTTGAGCGGCCTCCGATGTCATCTCCTCACGAGCCCGGGCGGCCAGCTCGGCCATGTCCAGGTTCGCCTCGGCCAGGCCACCGGTCAGGTCGGCTTCGATCGGGGCGTTGGCCGCGGCCACCTTGGACTCGACGTTGCACAGCGCCAGCAGCATGGCCGCCATCTGCTCGGTCGAGTAGGTGGTGACACCGGCTTCCTCGACCGCGTCGACGATGACGTCGTTGTGGCCCATCAACCCGGTGCCGCGAGTCCAGCCGATCAGGGCGTGGGCCAGGCTGACCCGCGACGCCCACGAGGTCTCGGCCTTCCACCGTGACACCAGCGCGTCCAGCGACGCCTTGGCCTCGCCGTAGGCGCCGTCGCCGCCGAACATGCCGCGGTTGGGCGAACCGGGCAGCACCACATGCAACCGAGAGGCGATGTCGCGCTCGGCGCCGATCTTGGACAGGCCGCCGATAAGGCGCTGCACCGCCCACAGCAGGACCTTCATCTCCATCTCGGCGCGCGCACCGGCCTCCGACAGATCGCCGGTGACCCGCGGAGCGGCGAACGGGAACAGCAGTGTCGGGGTCTGCGCATCCTTGAGGTGGATCGACTGCGGCCCAAGGCTTTCGGTCTGCTCGGTTCCGACCCACTCGACCAGTGCGTCGATGTCGGAGTAGGACGCCATGTTGGCGGGCACCACCCACAGCGCAGCACCGAACCGAGCGTGGTCGCGGTACAGGTTGCGGTAGAAGCTCAGCCGTTCGTCGTCGAGTCGAGACGTGGTGGCGATGACGGTCGCGCCGCCGTCGAGCAGCTGCCCGACCACCGATGCGGCGATCGAGCCCTTGGAGGCACCGGTCACCACCGCTACCTCGTCGCTGTAGCGGCCCCGGCCCGGGTTCTCCGCGCCGGCGGCGATCCGGGCGTACAACGAGCCGTGAATCTGCCGGCCGGAGGCCAGCGACCGGGCCTGCCACCAGGACGCCTGGGTGGCGACCACGTGGCCGGCACCCTCGAAACGCTCGGCGAGGCGAGTCCAGTCGGCGTCGATGTCGCCCTCGTCGACCAGCCACAGCTTGACCAGATCCTCGCGGGCACTGGCCCAACGGTCGTCGAACAGCACCGCTTTGCGGCCGTCGAACGACGGCGCCACCAGACGCGGCCAGTCCGAACCCAATTCGGCGGTCACCAGGTCGATCAGCTCGCTGTCGGTGGCGCCCGCCGGGGCACTCACGGCGTCGTCGAACCCGAGCTGACCCAGCACCAGCCGAGCCGCCGAGGCGAGCACACCGTCGCGGCCGGTGATCTGCGCGGTGAACTCGCCCAGCGCGGCGGCGTCCACGGTCGCACCGCCGCCACCGCCCACCGACGGCAGGCTGACCGCGACGCCGCGGCGCGCCGCGACGGCCTGAACAGCCGCATCGATCGCCTTGTCGACGGCCGCGGCGTCGGCCAGGGCACCTTCGTGCAACCCACCCAGGGCGCCGCCCCGGACGCTGGTGCCTTCGCGGGTGCCCAACGCCACCTCGACGGTGACGTGCTTGGCCCAGCCGTCACCGAGCTCCCAGGTCTTCTTGACCCGTTCGGCAATGGCGCCGGGCCGCTTGCCGGACGGTCCGAGAATGGTGCGGAGCTGGTCGTTGATCGCGTCGGTCAACACCGGGCCGTAGGGCTTGTAGGTGCGCGCCAGCTTGGTCACCTGCGACTTCAGCCCGGACAGGTCGGCTTCGGCGGCGCCGTCGATGGCGCCCAGGTTCAGCTCCGAACCCAGGTCCACCAGCAGCTGGTTACGCCGCGAGGACGCGCCGTCGGTGATGGACTCGATGGAGTCCAGCGCCTCGATCTGGTCGATGCGCATCTTGGTGCCGGGGCCGCCGCCTCGGCCGGGGCGGCCTCCGCCGAGGCCTCGACGGGCGCCGTTTCCTCTTCCGGCTCGGGGTCGGTGTCGGTGGCAAACAGCACCGCGGCATCCCGCTCAGCGTTGAGCACTTCCACCGTGCTGTGGGCGAACTCGGGCAACTTGAGTGTGTTGGTGGCCAACCCGGCGACCGTCGGGGCGGTCTTCACCCCGATCTCGACAAACCGCTCCACGCCCAACCCGCCGGCAGCCTGCTCGATGAACAGCAGGTCCTGGGTCTCGATCCAGCGCACCGGGCTGGCGAACTGCCAAGCCAGCAACTCGATGACGATCTTCCGGCACAGCTCGGCGGGCTTCTCGTTACGCCAGGTGTCGTAGTCGGCCAGCACCTCATCGAGGGGCTCGGCCGGCACCAGGTCGCGAATCTCCTGGATGAACTCCCGGTCCAGGGTGAACGGCTTGGGCACCAGGTTGGGGATGTAGCGGCCGACGATCAGCGCCGGGTCCTGGCCGCGCGGCATGACCCGCTCCAGCGAACGCCGGAAGTCGTCCACACCGATACGCAATACGCTCGAGTGGAACGGCACGTCAATGCCGGGCACCAGGATGAACGAGCGCTTACCACCGCTGATCTCGCGGCGCCGCTCGACCTCGGCCTCCAGGGCCTCCAGACCGGCCACCGTGCCGGCGATCGCGTACTGCGAGCCGCGCAGGTTGAAGTTGACGATCTGCAGGAATTCCCCGGTGCGCTCGGAGATTTCGGCGACGAACGCGGTGACATCGGCATCGTCGAGGTCGATCTGCGACGGCCGGATGGCGGCCAGCCGGTAGTTGGACCGTCCCATGGCGTCACGCGGCACGATGTCGTGCATCTTCGAGCCGCGGTGGAACACCACCTCCAGCAGCGCTTCCAGCTCGTAGACGCCGCTGACGCAGGCCAGCGCGGTGTACTCGCCGACGGAGTGACCGCAGGCGATCGCTCCTTCGACGAAGGCGCCCTGCTCGCGCATCTCGGCGACCTGCGCGGCCGCCACGGTAGCCATCGCCACCTGAGTGAACTGCGTCAGGTACAGCACGCCGTCGGGGTGCTGGTAGTGCACGCCGGAGGCGATCAGGCTGGTCGGGTTGTCGCGCACCACGTGCAGCACCGAGAAGCCCAGGGTGTCGCGGGTGAACTTGTCCGCGGAGTCCCAGACCTTGCGAGCGGCCTTGGAGCGGGCCCGAACCTCCATGCCCATGCCCTTGTGCTGGATGCCCTGACCCGGGAACGCGTAGACGGTCTTGGGGGCGGTCAGCCGGGCGGTCGCCGACATCACCAGGTCGGAGCCGATCCGCGCGCTGATCTCCAGAACCTCTGCACCCAGGTCGATTCCGACCCGGTCCACCCGGAAGTCGACATCATCGCCGGGCTTGACCATGCCCAGGAACCGCGCCGTCCAGCCGACCAGCCGCGCCGGCGGGCGGGCCTGTCCATCGGTAGCGGTCACCACATGCTGGGCCGCGGCCGAGAGCCACATGCCGTGCACGATCGGCGATTCCAGGCCGGCCAGCAGTGCCGCGGCCCGGTCGGTGTGAATCGGGTTGTAGTCACCCGAGACCGCCGCGAACGGCCGCATGTCCACTGGCGCGGTCACGGTGACGTCGCGCCGACGGCGGCGCGGCGTGTCGGTGGCGTTGTCGGAGACCGCGCCGCCGGCCCGGACCGGGTCGGTCAGTTCCGCGGCGCCGGTGCGCCCGCGGATCGCGAAGCGCTCCTCCAGGGTGGCCAGCACGGTGCCGTCGGCCGCGGCGACCGTGACGGACACCGGGACGACGCGGCCGACCTCGGTGTCGGTGGCCGCGGACGCCGTTGCGGTGACGGTCAATTCGGCCGGCTCAGCCGGCAAAGCGGCCAGCAGCTGCGCCGCGTGGTCCAGGTGCACCAGGGACAGCAGACCCTCAACAACCGGGAACCCGGCGTCGGTGGTGGCCGAGCCGATGGCGGCGAACACCGCCGGCCAGCATCGGCCGACCAGTGCGTCGGGCACGGTGGACAGTCCCGGCGCCAGCGGTGCGCCGAACGTTGCGGTCACTCCGGTGTGGTCGGCGACCTGCTCGGGGTTCCATTCCACGGTGACGGTGGCCGTGCCGTCGTGCACCGGCGGCAGGGCCTGCGGGCCGTCGACACCGGCGGCGATGGCCAGCACCGCGCGCATCGCGGCGGCGGCGTCCTCGGTGGACACCAGCGGGGTGGCTCCGTCGACGACGGCTGCCGGCAGGGTGAAACGAATGTTGATCCACACACCGGACAGCGGCACGCTGAGCACGACGTTCGAATCCGAGGCGACTTCTAGACGAGCCCCGGTCGACGGGTGGGTAGCAGTGCGGTTCTCGTGCACCTGCCACTCGGCGGGGTCGGCGATCCGGTGCACCGGGTTGGTGGCAGTGCGACCGGCCCACAGCACGTCGGGGGCATCGAGCAGCACGGCCAGCGGGCCGGTGACGTCGGTGCGGCCCTGACGGCGCGCAGTGACCGGAGTGGGTTCCACCCCGGTGGCGAGCACCTGGTCGACTGCCGCCTGTTCGAAGCGGTCCAGCAGCTCGCCGACCGGCTCGTCGACCCGGGTGATGCCCGCGACGGCGGTGATGCCCGGAATGATGCAGACCTGCTCGGCGGAGTAGCGAGCGTCGTGCGCCTGCCACAGCGAGTCACTGCGCCACCAGCGGCGCACGTCCTTGTCGATCACCGGTACGAAGTTGACCGGCTTGCCCGGCGTCTTGCAGAGCTGGTTAAAGAACGGCGCGTCGGCCGGGTGCAGGCGAACCGTCTCGGCCTCCGGGTAGCGGGCCAACAGCGCGGCGATGGCCTCGTCGGGGCGCTCCAGGATCGATCCTTCGGCCTCGGTGAACAGCGTCTCGATCGGCCCGGACTCGAGCTCGTTGAGCCGCGCCTCGGCGCGCTGCAGCATCGAACCGAACCGCTCCCGCCAGGTGTCGGCCAGCCACGGACTGTCCGGTGAGGCGGTGTCCGCGGTCGAGTCGCCCGCGCCGATGGCCAGTTCCACGTAGCGGCGCAGCCACTGCGCGTACGTCATCTCGGTGACATCACCGAAGTAGGGCTTGGCGGTGTCGGCCAGCGCGGCGATGATCTCGTCGCGGCGTGCTGCGACGGCCTCGCCGTCACCGGCGACCTCGTCGAGCAGCCGGCCGCACCGTGAGGCGACGTTGTCGATCTCGTGGATGTCGGCGCCGAGCTGGCTGCGCGAGGAAGCCATGCCGCCCTGGGCTTTTCCGGCGCCGATCCAGTGGTCGGTGCCCTTGGTGTCGACCAGCATCTGCTTCACGGCCGGCGACGTGGTGGCCTCCAGGGTGGCCATCGCCGCGGTACCGACCAGGATGCCGTCAACGGGCATCAACGGGAAGCCGTGCTGCTGCGACCACCGGCCGGACAGGTACTCGGCGGCCTGCTCGGGAGTGCCGATTCCACCGCCGACGCACAGCGTGATGTTGGGCTGCGAGCGCAGCTCGGAGTAGGTCGCCAGCAGCAGGTCGTCGAGGTCTTCCCAGGAGTGGTGGCCACCGGCGCGGCCACCCTCGACGTGCGCGATCACCGGCGTGGTGGGGACCTCGGCGGCGATACGGATCACCGACCGGATCTGCTCGACGGTGCCGGGCTTGAACACCACGTGGCTGATGCCGGATTCGTTGAGCTCGGCGATCAGCTCGACGGCCTCTTCCAGCTCGGGGATGCCGGCACTGACCACCAGCCCGTCGAACGGGGCGCCGGACTGACGTGCCTTCTGCACCAACCGCTTTCCGCCGACCTGCAGCTTCCACAGATAGGGGTCCAGGAACAGCGAGTTGAACTGGACGGTGCGACCCGGCTCGAGCAGCGTGGTGAGTTCGGCAACCCGGTCGTTGAAGATCTCCTCGGTGACCTGCCCACCGCCGGCCAGCTCAGACCAGTGCCCGGCGTTGGCGGCCGCGGCGACGATCTTGGCGTCGACGGTGGTCGGCGTCATGCCGGCCAGCAGGATCGGTGAGCGGCCGGTCAGCCGGGTGAACTTGGTGTCGAGCTTGACCCGGCCGTCGGGCAGCGCGACCACCGACGGGGCGTAACTCGTCCACGGACGGGCGACCTCCGGGACGGCGCCGATGGTGAACAGGTTGCGCTGACCACCACGGGTGGCCACCGGCACGATCCCGACGCCCAGGCCGCGGATCACCGGCGCGGTCAGCCGGGTCAGGATGTCGCCGGGGCCCAGATCCAGAATCCAGCGGGCACCCGCCTCATGCAGCGCGGTGACCTCGTCGACCCAGTCGACCTGCCTCACCAAGATCCATTCGGCCAGCCGGCGAGTCAGCTCCACATCAAGGCCCACCTTGGCGGCCCACTGCGCAACGATCTCGACTCCATCGGACAGCCGCGGCGAGTGGAAACCGACCTCCACCTGCACCGGCTCGAAGACCGGAGCGAAGACCGCGCCGCCACGCAGCTTGTTCTTGCGCTCGGCGGACTCTTTCTCGGCGATCTGATCGCAGTACAGCTCGAAGCGCGACAGCTGCTCAGGGGTCCCGGTGATCACCACCGCGCGCCGACCGTTGCGGATGGACAGCACCGGCGGAAGCACCGTGCGCACGTCTTGGGCGAACTCGTCCAACAGTTGCCGGATGCGCTCCGGGTCGACATTGGTGACCGACACCATCGGCGGGCGGTCCCCCAGGATCGAAATGCCGCGACGACGGGCCACCAGGGTTCCGGCCGCACCCACCAGCTGGGCGATCGCGAGCAGCTGCACGTCGTTGGCGCCGCCGGCCTTCAGCGATTCGACGGCAAGGACGCCCTGCGAGTGCCCGGCAGCGGCTACCGGCGGAGTGGTCGACAGGTCCAGCCCCTGGCGCTGCAGCGCCCGCATCGCAGCGATCTGGGTCAACAGGACACCTGGCACCGACACCGCGGCCGAGGTCAGCTGCTTGGCCGACGGGATCGGGTCCTCGGCCGCCAGCGCCCGCACCCATTGCAGCGGCTCGAAGCCGATGGGCCGCACCACCACAAGTTCCTTGGCGATCGGCTCGAGGAGCAGATCAGCCTCACCGGCCAAGGTGGCCAGTTCCGTCTCGATGCCGGCCGAAGACACCAGCTCCTCGAGCGACTCCAACCAGGCACTGCCCTGTCCACCGAAGGCGACCGCGTACGGCTCGCCGTCCGTCAACCGATCCACCAGAGCGGAGGAGGCACTGACGAACCGCCCCGAGCCTGCACCCTCGGCGGAAACCCGGTCGTGTTCGTGGATCGTCACGTTATATATCTCCCCTGCCCTGGTTAACGTCGCGTCGTCATCGACGCCCGCCGGGATAGCCGGCCTAACTGCGGGTTCTCGCGTGTTCGCGGCCGCGCTTCAGCCGTAAGAGTGTCATAAGAACCTGTGCCGTTTCCGCAGCAAATTGGTTACTGATGAGTTCTACGCTCGGGTAACCCAGCCCCCGATATCACGGGGCTCGACGACGGTTGGAACGATCCGGGACAAACGTCCTGCATGCGTGGGGTTACGGTCGAGTAGCCATAACAACGCAGATCAAGGCTGCATTGTTACCTAATCGTTATGTTTGAATCAGCCAGGCCAACTGGCTTTGGCGACGCCCAAGGCTCCAAGGTCGAACGAGTGCGGCGAACCCCGCCCTGGGCGGCCTGATCCGGCGTCAGTTTGCTGGACGGGCCACGCCCCGCGCTCCCGTCAGACCCACTGACCGAACTGGGGCGCCAGGATCTCGTTAATGTCCACACCAACGCCGCCGACAGTGCGCCTATCGATCTCCACCTGATGCAGGTTGGCCGCCGGATGCGCGATTCCGCCGGGTGAACCGAAATTGTGTTGCCAGAAGCACGAGCCCAGACCGTCCTGCAGCGCCCACTCGATGGTCTTGGAGTTGGCGTACACGCCGGTGCGCTCCGGCCCGATCACCGACTGCCATCCCCGCAGGTAAGGAGCGACCTGCTCGGTGTACTGCTCGTAGGACGGGTTGTCGTCGATAGAGGCGTAGATCGGAGCACTGTCCGGGCCGCCGGCCGCCGTGTGCAACTGTGCGCCACGTTTGGCGTGGTCCACACCGGCGTCCTGGCCACCCAGCCAGTCTGCGGTCGCCTGCTTGCCGAACTGGTAGCAGGAGACGACCGTGAGTCCGTTGTCCTGCAGCTCACGCGCCTCGGCCAACTGAATCGGCTTGCCGAGCATCCAGTCAGCGCCCGGCCGACGGTCCGACACATAGCGGATAGCTCCCGCAGCACCGGACGCCTTGATCGCATCGGCAGGCAAGACCCCGGCCGAATAGTCCAGCAGAATACCCAGCGGCGCCGCCTCGGCGACCGCAGCGAGCAGCGCCGAAACGCCGGCACCCAGGCCCGCCGCCGCGGGCACCGCCGCGGCGAGTTTGAACACGTCGCGCCGTGAAATCATCACGCGACACAGACTAAGACAGACTTCGGTGCGGTTTTGGCCGGTCACCGGCGAAAACCACGCCGAATTCGTGTGCGACCATAGCCGGTGTCCTGCAGAAGACAGACAAGGTAGGCGGCAATTGCGTCCCTGGATCGTGTGGGGCACCGGCCTGCTGTCCTATTTGGTGGCCGTGCTGGACCGGACCACCTTCGGGGTATCGGGTCTGGACGCCGCCGAACGCTTCCACGCCGGCCCCAGCACGCTGTCGTCGTTCGTGATCGTGCAGCTGATCGTCTACGCCGCCATGCAGATTCCGGCCGGCGTGCTGTTGGACCGCTTCGGCCCCCGGGTGATGATCGCCACCGGCGTCACGGTGCTCTCCGCCGCCCAACTCACGCTCTCGCTGACCCATTCGCTTCCCACCGCGGTCGGCGCGTACGGCGTCATCGGCCTGGGCGACTCGTTCATCTTCATCTCGGTCATCCGACTGCTGCCCAATTGGTTTGAACCCAAGCGTGTTCCGCTACTCACCCAGCTGACCGGCATCTGCGGCCAATTCGGGCAGTTCCTCTCGGCGGTGCCGTTCCTGGCAATTCTGCTGCACGGGGGTTGGACGGCCGCCTACCTCTCGGCGGCAGGGCTGGGCCTGTTCGCGGGCATGCTGACACTGGCGGTCACCCGCGACGCCCCGCCGGGGACGCCGGCCGCCGCGCACGCGCGGAGCTTTGGTGACGCGTTCGGTGAGATCAAAACGGTGTGGTCGCGGCCCGGGACCAAGGCCGGTTTCTTCACCCACATGGGCAATGCGTTCTCGCCCGGCGTGTTCGCCTTGATGTGGGGGGTGCCGTACCTGACTACCGCGCAAGGCCTTTCGCGCGGTATGGCGGGTGCGGCGCTGACGCTGTCGGTGCTGCCCTTCATCGTGGTGGGACTGCTGGTCGGAACCATCTCAGGGCGCTGGCCGGGGCACCGGTCGCGCGTGGCGCTGACCATGATGGCGCTGATCGCGTTGACCTGGACGGTGCTGTTGGCGCTGCCGCGCCCCGCGCCGCACTGGTTGTTGGTGGTGCTGATCCTGGTGATCTCGGCGGGCCAGCCGGTGTCGATGCTGGCCTTCGACTTCGCCCGCACCTACAACCCGCCGGCCGGCTTGGGCACCGCGCAAGGCATGGTCAACACCGGCGGCTTCATCGCCACCCTGCTCGTCATGCAGGCGATGGGGGTGGTTATCGCGATGAGCGGCGGCTATTCATTCGAGGCGTTCCGGCTGGCCTGGACGCTGCAGTACATCGTCTGGGTGGTGGCCGCCGTCGGCGTGGTGATCTACGCACGGAAAGCCCGCGACTCCGAGACGTTCGGCGAAACACCCATGCCGGTGGCCGTGTCCGAGCACTGAGCGGTTCAGGGCGTCAACGCATACGGGTCCGGCAACTGCGGGCAGTAAGCGTGCCGAGCGGCGTTGATGATGGCGTGCGCCTCGTCGGGTGACACTTCCAGATTCGCGATGACCGAGACCGGCACCAGCCGGGGCGAATCGCTCAGCGCCACGCAGACCGCGTGGCCCTCTTGCACCATCAGACTGCGCAGCGACTCGCATTTGATGCTGCCGCAGATCTGCTTGTCGTAGTCGGGATGTAGCCCCTGTTGCTGCAGTTCGTCGAAGAACACCTGGTCCTCATTGCTGGGATCAGCCGATGCCGCGGGAACAGGCCCCACGACGACGCAGGCCAGCAGCGCACTGAACACCGCTGTGATGATCCGTCGGTTCATAGTGCTGCACCAATCCAGTGGGGGCCAAGACGTCCATTTTGGCACCGACGAGCCCTGGCGACATGGGGTTATCGATGCGAAATTTGTGCGGGCGGAGGGACTCGAACCCTCACGCTCTTTCGAGCACGGGCACCTAAAGCCCGCGCGGCTGCCGATTACGCCACGCCCGCGAGGTCACTCAGTCTAGCCAGCCTGTAGAACGACGAACGTGTCGGTGGTGCCTCCTACCCTGTCACCAAACCGGGAGGCCAACGTATGCGGTCAGCCGCCGAGTTCAGTACCGTGCAGCGGCTAATTGCGTCTGGGATGAATGACTGCGCGATTTCCCGACAAACGGGGATCCCCCGTACCACGATTTGCGGATGGCGGCGCCGCCCACCGACCATGCGAACACGCGACAGCCGCTGCAACCACGACTTCACTTCCTTACCGGCGGCAGCGTACAGCTACCTCCTGGGCCTTTACCTCGGCGACGGATGCATTTCGAAACACCCCCGAGCATGGCGTCTTCGGATCGTCCTCGACGCAAAGTACCCTGGGATCATTGACCGCTGTTGCGAGGCGATCAACACCGTAATGCCCGGACAGCACGCAGCTGTCCTGCATTGCGTCAGCAAGTGCGTCGAAGTATCGCTCTACTCAACCCACTGGCCCTGCCTTTTCCCCCAGCACGGCCCCGGCAAGAAGCATCACCGGCCGATCCGGCTGGAAGCGTGGCAACAAGCGCTCGTCGAGCAGGCGACCGAGGAGTTCATTCGCGGCCTTATCGATAGCGACGGCTGCCGGACGGTGGCCAATGACCGCGGTGTGCGAAGCGTCCGTTACCACTTCTCCAACCGCTCCGACGATATCCGCGGCCTGTTCTGCGCGGCGCTGGATCGTCTCGGGATTCCGTGGACGCAGAACAGCACCTACCAGATCGCCGTCTATCGCAAAGCCGCAACGGCGCGACTCGACGAGTTCGTCGGCCCGAAGGCCTGACGGCGTTCCTAACCTGGCGCGGTACCGTCATGGGGTGTCCACTACACGGCGTCGGAGACCTGCACTGGTTGTGCTGGTGATCGTCGCCGCCAGTGCGTGCCTGGGGCTGGGCTGGTGGCAGTGGACCCGGTTCCAAGAGGTCAACGGCACCTTCCAGAATCTCGGCTACGCGCTGCAGTGGCCGCTGTTCGCCTGGTTCTGCGTGTACGCCTACCGCAAATTCGTCCGCTACGAAGAAGAGCCGCCGGAGCTGCGCCCTGCGGACACGGTGACCGAGATACCGGCTGGACTGCTGCCCGAGCGGCCCGCGGCCGCCGCCCCCACCGATGACCCCGCGATGCGGGAGTACAACGCCTACCTGGCCGAGCTCTCCGAGAACGCCCGACAGAACAGGAACACCGCATGACCGACCCCCCCGCCCACGCCGCGCCCGCCGAGAAGATCCGCAGTGCGCTGCTGCCCTACCGGGTGATGGCGTGGACGACCGGTGTCTGGCTGATCGCCCTGTGCTACGAGATCGTGGTGCGCTACGTGGTCAAGGTGGACAACCCGCCGACCTGGATCGGCGTGGTGCACGGCTGGGTGTACTTCGCCTACCTGCTGGCCACTTTCAACCTGGCGGTCAAGGTCCGCTGGCCGCTCGGCAAGACCATCGGGGTGCTGCTCTCGGGCACCATTCCCCTGCTGGGCATCATCGTCGAACACTTCCAGTCCCGAAACATCAAGGCCCAGTTCAACCTCTGACGCCCCCGCGGCGTCGTTACGCCAGCGAGCGCAGCGCCGGCAGCAGCAACTCCAGCGCACGGCCGCGGTGCGATGCGGCGTCCTTCTCCGCCGGGCTCAACTGCGCTGCGGTGCGGTCGTCTTCCGCCGGGACAAACACCGGGTCGTAGCCGAATCCGCCCTCGCCGCGGGGTTCTCGAGCGATGCTGCCCGCCCACTCGCCGCGCACCACCACTTCGTGCTCGACTCCGGGGCCCCATACCAGCGCGCACGCCGACACGAACGCCGCACCGCGCCGCTCGTCGGGCACGTCGCGCAGCTGACCCAGCAACAGCGCGGTGTTGGCTGCGTCGTCGCCGTGACTGCCTGACCAGCGCGCCGACAGCACCCCGGGCATACCGTTGAGCGCCGCAACGGTCAGGCCCGAATCATCTGCGACGCAAGGCAATCCGGTCGCCGCGTAGCCGTCACGCGCTTTAGCCAAGGCGTTCTCCTCGAACGTCGCCGCGGTCTCCGGCGCTTCGGGATACGGCGGCACCTCATCGAGCGAGACCAGCTGCACACCCGAGACTCCGGCGTGCTCCAGCACCCGGCTCAGCTCGGCCAGCTTCTTGCGATTGCGGCTCGCGACCAGCAGTTGCGTCACCGGGGCGGTCAGCTGCCGAACGCCTTCTTCGGTGCCGGCCCCTCCGGCAGCACCCCCGGATACGGCAGCGCCAGTGCTTCGCGCTGCACCACGAACAGCTTCTCGCAGGCAGCCAGCGCCGCGTCGAGCATCTTGTCCAAGGTCGAACGCGGGAACGTCGCACCCTCGCCGGTGCCTTGGATCTCCACCAGTGTTCCGGTGTCGGTGGCAACCACGTTCATGTCGACCTCCGCGCGCGAGTCCTCCTCATAGGGGAGGTCGACGCGGACCCGGCCGTCGACCACACCGACGCTGACGGCGGAGATTGCGCACGAGATCGGGCGGGGGTCCGACAACTTGCCGGCGGCCGACAGGTAGGTGACCGCATCGGCCAGCGCCACATAGGCGCCGGTGATCGCCGCGGTGCGGGTACCGCCGTCAGCCTGCAGTACGTCGCAGTCGATCGCGATGGTGTTCTCCCCCAGCGCCGCCAGGTCGATACAGGCACGCAGCGAGCGACCCACCAGCCGGCTGATCTCCTGGGTCCGCCCACCGACGCGGCCCTTGACCGATTCGCGGTCCGAGCGGGTGTGGGTAGCGGCGGGCAGCATGGCGTATTCGGCGGTCAGCCAACCGCGACCGGAGCCCTTCCGCCAGCGCGGAACGCCCTCGGTGACGCTGGCCGTGCACATGACCCGGGTGTTGCCGAACTCGACCAGAACCGATCCGGCCGGGTTGACGGTGAAGCCGCGGGTGATGACGACCGGGCGCAGCTCGTCGTCGAGGCGACCGTCTTCTCGTTTGGACACGCGGATAACCCTAGCGGGTCAGATCAGGACCGCTTGATGTCGAACGACTCGTCGCACACCACGGCGTGCACCGGACCGTCGAACTCCGCCTTGGCCTCCCCGATTACGTCCTCGCGCGAGGTCCAGGGCGGGATGTGGGTCAACAGCAGTTGTCCGACACCCGCGGCCGCGGCGATGCGCCCAGCCTCGGTGCCGGACAGGTGCAGGTTGGGCGGGCGGTTGGCCTCATGGGTCCAGGACGCCTCGCACAAGAACACGTCGGCGCCGCGCGCCAACTCGATCACCGCATCGCAGAAGCCGGTGTCCGCGCTGTAAACCAGCGTCGCGCCGGACGGATCGGTGATCCGCATCCCGTACGACTCGGTCGGATGCGACACCAGCCCGGGCTGCACACTCAGCGTCCCGAACGTGACCGGCTCACCGTCCACCCAGGCTCGGACGTCGAAGATGTCGGTGATGTCGTCGATCTCGCCGCCGTAGGGCGACGACGCCGCGCCTATCCGCGACCAGGTGTCACTGGGCCCATAAAGCAGGCCCTTGTCGAACGGCTTGAGCGCCACCGACGGGTGGTAACGGCGCCAGACGAACAAGCCCGGCAGATCCAGGCAGTGGTCGGCATGCAAGTGCGACAACAGCACATGCACCGACCCCGGATCGACATGGCGCTGCAGGGCGCCGAGCACCCCACCACCGAAGTCGATTACCAGCGGCGGCGAGTCCGGCGCCTGCAGCAGGTATCCCGATGCCGGCGAGTCCGGACCCACCACACTGCCGGAGCAGCCCAGCACGGTCAGTCGCACGTTCCCTACTGTGCCATGTTCGCCGCGACCATGACGAAGACACCGGCGCTTTGCTCACGATTCGTCATCGAAATCACCGGCTAGGGCATCGGGGCGTGGCGGTGGACGGACCCGACGCCGGTGATGGTCGGTCCCAAAAATCGGGTGGCCAGGTCAGCAAACGCCTCCGGATCACCGGTGGCCTCGAAGACCCGCGTTGCCGGGGCAGCCTCATGTGGCCGCAGCAAGTCGCGTTCGGTGAGCACCCGCAACAGTTCCTTGGCGGTCTCTTCGGCGCTGGACACCAGCGTCACCTGCTCACCCATCGCGAGCTGGATCAATCCGGACAACAGCGGGTAATGCGTGCAGCCCAACACCAGGGTGTCGACCCCGGCGCGTTGCAGTGGCTCCAGATACCCCTCGGCCAGTCCCAACACCTGCCGGCCACTGGTGATCCCGCGCTCGACGAAGTCGACAAAGCGTGGGCAGGCCACCGCGGTGATCTCGGTGTCACGGGCGGCGGCGAACGCATCCTGGTAGGCGTGACTGGCGATGGTCGCCTGGGTCCCGATCACCCCGATGCGGCCGTTGCGGGTGGTTGCTACCGCCCGGCGCACCGCCGGCAGGATCACCTCGATGACCGGTACGTCGTAGCGTTCCCGCGCATCGCGCAGGCACGCCGCCGATGCGGTGTTGCAGGCGATCACCAACGCCTTGATGCCGCGCGCGACCAGGTCGTCCCCGATGGCCAGGGCGTGCGCCCGGACCTCGGGGATGCTCAGCGGGCCGTAGGGGCCGTTGCCGGTGTCGCCGACGTAGATGATGTCCTCGTCGGGCAACTGGTCGATGATCGATCGGGCCACGGTCAGCCCGCCGACACCGGAGTCGAAGATTCCGATCGGGCTCACGCGGCCGCCCCCCGCCGACGCTTCCGGGCCTTACGTTCGGGACCCGCCAGCCAATAGGCGGCCAGCACCCCGGCGAGCGCCCCGCACAGGTGGCCCTGCCAGGACACCCCACCGCACACGTTCAACACCGGTACCGCTCCCCACAGAATGCCGCCGTAGAGGAACAGCACCACGACCCCGACTAGGATCTGCCAGATCCGCCGGGTGAACCACCCGAACACCACCAGGAAGGCCAGCCAGCCGAAGATCAGGCCGGAGGCACCGATGTGGTCGGTCGGCCCGCACGATGACCCGACGTTGCCGATCAACCATGTCCCCAGTCCCCCGACAATCCAGATGATCGCGGTGGCCAGCACAAACCGGGACAGCCCGGTCAACGTCAACAAGAAGCCCAGCACCAGCGCGGGGCCGGTGTTGGCCAGCAGATGCGCCCAGTTCGCGTGCAGCAGCGGGGCGAACAGCACCCCCCACAGGCCGTCGGTCTCCAGCGGCCGGATGCCGTTGTGGTCCCACCGGTGTCCGCCGACCTGATCCACGGCTTCGACCAGGTAGAGCAGCCCGACGAACGCGATGATGGTGGCCCCGCCGGTGCGCCAGAGGGATTTCTCCTCCGGCCGCGATGCGGGCGCCGTCCCATCGTGGGAAATCATGCCCACCTCACGGCTTTTCCGCGAGGCCAGTGGGCCGGTCGGCGAATGCCCCCGGCACTGTGCCCTGGTAGGTCGGGATTCCGGCCACCGGATCAGCAGACAGCAACCCCGACAGCATCGCCCGGGCCAGACAGTCCGCCGCAGCGGCGCCGACCGCGGCGATCAGGCCCGTCTCGGGGGACATCGCGGCCGGTGTTCCCGGCAGCGGCGGAACCTCGACGGTGCCGGTCGCCAACGCGAAAACCGTGTCGCCATCCACCGGGGTGTGCGAGGGCCGGATGGTGCGGGCCAGCCCGTCCTGGGCGGCGATCGCCACCCGACGGCAGCCGGCCGGGCTGAGCGCGGCGTCGGTGGCCACCACGGCGATGGTGGTGTTGAGCGCCAGGGTTTTGGGCTCCAGGCCGGCCAGTATCGCCAGCTGCTCAGATGGCGGCGCCGTCAGACCGAACTCTTCGATGAGCAAGGTCGACCAGGGCAACCCGGTGGTGGGGTCGATGAGTTCGCCGGTGGGGTTCACCACCACGATCGCGCCCACGGTGACCACGTCGTCGCCCAAATCCAGTGTCGTCGACGCGGTGCCCACCCCGCCCTTGAAGACTCCGGCACGTGCCCCGGCGCCGGCGCCGGGGCACGTGCCGGAGTCTTCAAGGGCGGGGTGGGCACCGCGTCGACGACACTGGATTTGGGCGACGACGTGGTCACCGTGGGCGCGATCGTGGTGGTGAACCCCACCGGCGAACTCATCGACCCCACCACCGGGTTGCCCTGGTCGACCTTGCTCATCGAAGAGTTCGGTCTGACGGCGCCGCCATCTGAGCAGCTGGCGATACTGGCCGGCCTGGAGCCCAAAACCCTGGCGCTCAACACCACCATCGCCGTGGTGGCCACCGACGCCGCGCTCAGCCCGGCCGGCTGCCGCCGGGTGGCGATCGCCGCCCAGGACGGGCTGGCCCGCACCATCCGGCCCTCGCACACCCCGGTGGATGGCGACACGGTTTTCGCGTTGGCGACCGGCACCGTCAAGGTTCCGCCGCTGCCGGGAACACCGGCCGCGATGTCCCCCGAGACGGGCCTGATCGCCGCGGTCGGCGCCGCTGCGGCGGACTGTCTGGCCCGGGCGATGCTGTCGGGGTTGCTGTCTGCTGATCCGGTGGCCGGAATCCCGACCTACCAGGGCACAGTGCCGGGGGCATTCGCCGACCGGCCCACTGGCCTCGCGGAAAAGCCGTGAGGTGGGCATGATTTCCCACGATGGGACGGCGCCCGCATCGCGGCCGGAGGAGAAATCCCTCTGGCGCACCGGCGGGGCCACCATCATCGCGTTCGTCGGGCTGCTCTACCTGGTCGAAGCCGTGGATCAGGTCGGCGGACACCGGTGGGACCACAACGGCATCCGGCCGCTGGAGACCGACGGCCTGTGGGGGGTGCTGTTCGCCCCGCTGCTGCACGCGAACTGGGCGCATCTGCTGGCCAACACCGGCCCCGCGCTGGTGCTGGGCTTCTTGTTGACGTTGACCGGGCTGTCCCGGTTTGTGCTGGCCACCGCGATCATCTGGATTGTCGGGGGACTGGGGACATGGTTGATCGGCAACGTCGGGTCATCGTGCGGGCCGACCGACCACATCGGTGCCTCCGGCCTGATCTTCGGCTGGCTGGCCTTCCTGGTGGTGTTCGGGTGGTTCACCCGGCGGATCTGGCAGATCCTAGTCGGGGTCGTGGTGCTGTTCCTCTACGGCGGCATTCTGTGGGGAGCGGTACCGGTGTTGAACGTGTGCGGTGGGGTGTCCTGGCAGGGCCACCTGTGCGGGGCGCTCGCCGGGGTGCTGGCCGCCTATTGGCTGGCGGGTCCCGAACGTAAGGCCCGGAAGCGTCGGCGGGGGGCGGCCGCGTGAGCCCGATCGGAATCTTCGACTCCGGTGTCGGCGGGCTGACCGTGGCCCGATCGATCATCGACCAGTTGCCCGACGAGGACATCATCTACGTCGGCGACACCGGCAACGGCCCCTACGGCCCGCTGAGCATCCCCGAGGTCCGGGCGCACGCCCTGGCCATCGGGGACGACCTGGTCGCGCGCGGCATCAAGGCGTTGGTGATCGCCTGCAACACCGCATCGGCGGCGTGCCTGCGCGATGCGCGGGAACGCTACGACGTACCGGTCATCGAGGTGATCCTGCCGGCGGTGCGCCGGGCGGTAGCAACCACCCGCAACGGCCGCATCGGGGTGATCGGGACCCAGGCGACCATCGCCAGTCACGCCTACCAGGATGCGTTCGCCGCCGCCCGTGACACCGAGATCACCGCGGTGGCCTGCCCACGCTTTGTCGACTTCGTCGAGCGCGGGATCACCAGTGGCCGGCAGGTGTTGGGACTGGCCGAGGGGTATCTGGAGCCACTGCAACGCGCCGGGGTCGACACCCTGGTGTTGGGCTGCACGCATTACCCGCTGTTGTCCGGATTGATCCAGCTCGCGATGGGTGAGCAGGTGACGCTGGTGTCCAGCGCCGAAGAGACCGCCAAGGAACTGTTGCGGGTGCTCACCGAACGCGACTTGCTGCGGCCACATGAGGCTGCCCCGGCAACGCGGGTCTTCGAGGCCACCGGTGATCCGGAGGCGTTTGCTGACCTGGCCACCCGATTTTTGGGACCGACCATCACCGGCGTCGGGTCCGTCCACCGCCACGCCCCGATGCCCTAGCCGGTGATTTCGATGACGAATCGTGAGCAAAGCGCCGGTGTCTTCGTCATGGTCGCGGCGAACATGGCACAGTAGGGAACGTGCGACTGACCGTGCTGGGCTGCTCCGGCAGTGTGGTGGGTCCGGACTCGCCGGCATCGGGATACCTGCTGCAGGCGCCGGACTCGCCGCCGCTGGTAATCGACTTCGGTGGTGGGGTGCTCGGCGCCCTGCAGCGCCATGTCGATCCGGGGTCGGTGCATGTGCTGTTGTCGCACTTGCATGCCGACCACTGCCTGGATCTGCCGGGCTTGTTCGTCTGGCGCCGTTACCACCCGTCGGTGGCGCTCAAGCCGTTCGACAAGGGCCTGCTTTATGGGCCCAGTGACACCTGGTCGCGGATAGGCGCGGCGTCGTCGCCCTACGGCGGCGAGATCGACGACATCACCGACATCTTCGACGTCCGAGCCTGGGTGGACGGTGAGCCGGTCACGTTCGGGACGCTGAGTGTGCAGCCCGGGCTGGTGTCGCATCCGACCGAGTCGTACGGGATGCGGATCACCGATCCGTCCGGCGCGACGCTGGTTTACAGCGCGGACACCGGCTTCTGCGATGCGGTGATCGAGTTGGCGCGCGGCGCCGACGTGTTCTTGTGCGAGGCGTCCTGGACCCATGAGGCCAACCGCCCGCCCAACCTGCACCTGTCCGGCACCGAGGCTGGGCGCATCGCCGCGGCCGCGGGTGTCGGACAACTGCTGTTGACCCACATCCCGCCCTGGACCTCGCGCGAGGACGTAATCGGGGAGGCCAAGGCGGAGTTCGACGGTCCGGTGCACGCCGTGGTGTGCGACGAGTCGTTCGACATCAAGCGGTCCTGATCTGACCCGCTAGGGTTATCCGCGTGTCCAAACGAGAAGACGGTCGCCTCGACGACGAGCTGCGCCCGGTCGTCATCACCCGCGGCTTCACCGTCAACCCGGCCGGATCGGTTCTGGTCGAGTTCGGCAACACCCGGGTCATGTGCACGGCCAGCGTCACCGAGGGCGTTCCGCGCTGGCGGAAGGGCTCCGGTCGCGGTTGGCTGACCGCCGAATACGCCATGCTGCCCGCCGCTACCCACACCCGCTCGGACCGCGAATCGGTCAAGGGCCGCGTCGGTGGGCGGACCCAGGAGATCAGCCGGCTGGTGGGTCGCTCGCTGCGTGCCTGTATCGACCTGGCGGCGCTGGGGGAGAACACCATCGCGATCGACTGCGACGTACTGCAGGCTGACGGCGGTACCCGCACCGCGGCGATCACCGGCGCCTATGTGGCGCTGGCCGATGCGGTCACCTACCTGTCGGCCGCCGGCAAGTTGTCGGACCCCCGCCCGATCTCGTGCGCAATCTCCGCCGTCAGCGTCGGTGTGGTCGACGGCCGGGTCCGCGTCGACCTCCCCTATGAGGAGGACTCGCGCGCGGAGGTCGACATGAACGTGGTTGCCACCGACACCGGAACACTGGTGGAGATCCAAGGCACCGGCGAGGGTGCGACGTTCCCGCGTTCGACCTTGGACAAGATGCTCGACGCGGCGCTGGCTGCCTGCGAGAAGCTGTTCGTGGTGCAGCGCGAAGCACTGGCGCTGCCGTATCCGGGGGTGCTGCCGGAGGGGCCGGCACCGAAGAAGGCGTTCGGCAGCTGACCGCCCCGGTGACGCAACTGCTGGTCGCGAGCCGCAATCGCAAGAAGCTGGCCGAGCTGAGCCGGGTGCTGGAGCACGCCGGAGTCTCGGGTGTGCAGCTGGTCTCGCTCGATGAGGTGCCGCCGTATCCCGAAGCGCCGGAGACCGCGGCGACGTTCGAGGAGAACGCCTTGGCTAAAGCGCGTGACGGCTACGCGGCGACCGGATTGCCTTGCGTCGCAGATGATTCGGGCCTGACCGTTGCGGCGCTCAACGGTATGCCCGGGGTGCTGTCGGCGCGCTGGTCAGGCAGTCACGGCGACGACGCAGCCAACACCGCGCTGTTGCTGGGTCAGCTGCGCGACGTGCCCGACGAGCGGCGCGGTGCGGCGTTCGTGTCGGCGTGCGCGCTGGTATGGGGCCCCGGAGTCGAGCACGAAGTGGTGGTGCGCGGCGAGTGGGCGGGCAGCATCGCTCGAGAACCCCGCGGCGAGGGCGGATTCGGCTACGACCCGGTGTTTGTCCCGGCGGAAGACGACCGCACCGCAGCGCGGTTGAGCCCGGCGGAGAAGGACGCCGCATCGCACCGCGGCCGTGCGCTGGAGTTGCTGCTGCCGGCGCTGCGCTCGCTGGCGTAACGACGCCGCGGGGGCGTCAGAGGTTGAACTGGGCCTTGATGTTTCGGGACTGGAAGTGTTCGACGATGATGCCCAGCAGGGGAATGGTGCCCGAGAGCAGCACCCCGATGGTCTTGCCGAGCGGCCAGCGGACCTTGACCGCCAGGTTGAAAGTGGCCAGCAGGTAGGCGAAGTACACCCAGCCGTGCACCACGCCGATCCAGGTCGGCGGGTTGTCCACCTTGACCACGTAGCGCACCACGATCTCGTAGCACAGGGCGATCAGCCAGACACCGGTCGTCCACGCCATCACCCGGTAGGGCAGCAGCGCACTGCGGATCTTCTCGGCGGGCGCGGCGTGGGCGGGGGGGTCGGTCATGCGGTGTTCCTGTTCTGTCGGGCGTTCTCGGAGAGCTCGGCCAGGTAGGCGTTGTACTCCCGCATCGCGGGGTCATCGGTGGGGGCGGCGGCCGCGGGCCGCTCGGGCAGCAGTCCAGCCGGTATCTCGGTCACCGTGTCCGCAGGGCGCAGCTCCGGCGGCTCTTCTTCGTAGCGGACGAATTTGCGGTAGGCGTACACGCAGAACCAGGCGAACAGCGGCCACTGCAGCGCGTAGCCGAGATTCTGGAAGGTGCCGTTGACCTCTTGGAACCGGGTCCACTGCCACCAGCCCAGCCCCAGGCACGCACTGGCGGCGACGATCACCAGCACAACCAGTGCAGGTCTCCGACGCCGTGTAGTGGACACCCCATGACGGTACCGCGCCAGGTTAGGAACGCCGTCAGGCCTTCGGGCCGACGAACTCGTCGAGTCGCGCCGTTGCGGCTTTGCGATAGACGGCGATCTGGTAGGTGCTGTTCTGCGTCCACGGAATCCCGAGACGATCCAGCGCCGCGCAGAACAGGCCGCGGATATCGTCGGAGCGGTTGGAGAAGTGGTAACGGACGCTTCGCACACCGCGGTCATTGGCCACCGTCCGGCAGCCGTCGCTATCGATAAGGCCGCGAATGAACTCCTCGGTCGCCTGCTCGACGAGCGCTTGTTGCCACGCTTCCAGCCGGATCGGCCGGTGATGCTTCTTGCCGGGGCCGTGCTGGGGGAAAAGGCAGGGCCAGTGGGTTGAGTAGAGCGATACTTCGACGCACTTGCTGACGCAATGCAGGACAGCTGCGTGCTGTCCGGGCATTACGGTGTTGATCGCCTCGCAACAGCGGTCAATGATCCCAGGGTACTTTGCGTCGAGGACGATCCGAAGACGCCATGCTCGGGGGTGTTTCGAAATGCATCCGTCGCCGAGGTAAAGGCCCAGGAGGTAGCTGTACGCTGCCGCCGGTAAGGAAGTGAAGTCGTGGTTGCAGCGGCTGTCGCGTGTTCGCATGGTCGGTGGGCGGCGCCGCCATCCGCAAATCGTGGTACGGGGGATCCCCGTTTGTCGGGAAATCGCGCAGTCATTCATCCCAGACGCAATTAGCCGCTGCACGGTACTGAACTCGGCGGCTGACCGCATACGTTGGCCTCCCGGTTTGGTGACAGGGTAGGAGGCACCACCGACACGTTCGTCGTTCTACAGGCTGGCTAGACTGAGTGACCTCGCGGGCGTGGCGTAATCGGCAGCCGCGCGGGCTTTAGGTGCCCGTGCTCGAAAGAGCGTGAGGGTTCGAGTCCCTCCGCCCGCACAAATTTCGCATCGATAACCCCATGTCGCCAGGGCTCGTCGGTGCCAAAATGGACGTCTTGGCCCCCACTGGATTGGTGCAGCACTATGAACCGACGGATCATCACAGCGGTGTTCAGTGCGCTGCTGGCCTGCGTCGTCGTGGGGCCTGTTCCCGCGGCATCGGCTGATCCCAGCAATGAGGACCAGGTGTTCTTCGACGAACTGCAGCAACAGGGGCTACATCCCGACTACGACAAGCAGATCTGCGGCAGCATCAAATGCGAGTCGCTGCGCAGTCTGATGGTGCAAGAGGGCCACGCGGTCTGCGTGGCGCTGAGCGATTCGCCCCGGCTGGTGCCGGTCTCGGTCATCGCGAATCTGGAAGTGTCACCCGACGAGGCGCACGCCATCATCAACGCCGCTCGGCACGCTTACTGCCCGCAGTTGCCGGACCCGTATGCGTTGACGCCCTGAACCGCTCAGTGCTCGGACACGGCCACCGGCATGGGTGTTTCGCCGAACGTCTCGGAGTCGCGGGCTTTCCGTGCGTAGATCACCACGCCGACGGCGGCCACCACCCAGACGATGTACTGCAGCGTCCAGGCCAGCCGGAACGCCTCGAATGAATAGCCGCCGCTCATCGCGATAACCACCCCCATCGCCTGCATGACGAGCAGGGTGGCGATGAAGCCGCCGGTGTTGACCATGCCTTGCGCGGTGCCCAAGCCGGCCGGCGGGTTGTAGGTGCGGGCGAAGTCGAAGGCCAGCATCGACACCGGCTGGCCCGCCGAGATCACCAGGATCAGCACCACCAACAACCAGTGCGGCGCGGGGCGCGGCAGCGCCAACAGCACCGTCCAGGTCAACGCGATCAGCGCCATCATGGTCAGCGCCACGCGCGACCGGTGCCCCGGCCAGCGCCCTGAGATGGTTCCGACCAGCAGTCCCACCACGATGAAGGGCAGCACCGACAGCGTCAGCGCCGCACCCGCCATACCGCGCGAAAGGCCTTGCGCGGTAGTCAGGTACGGCACCCCCCACATCAAGGCGAACACGCCGGGCGAGAACGCATTGCCCATGTGGGTGAAGAAACCGGCCTTGGTCCCGGGCCGCGACCACACCGTTTTGATCTCACCGAACGCGTCACCAAAGCTCCGCGCGTGCGCGGCGGCCGGCGTCCCCGGCGGGGCGTCGCGGGTGACCGCCAGTGTCAGCATGCCCGCGAACAGGCCCAGCCCTGCCGCCGAGAGGTAGGCGGCCGTCCAACCCCCGTGCAGCAGAATTGCCAGGAACGGCACCGCCGAGAGGAACTGCCCGAATTGGCCGCAGATGCCGGTCAGCTGGGTGAGTAGCGGAACACGCTTGGGTTCAAACCAATTGGGCAGCAGTCGGATGACCGAGATGAAGATGAACGAGTCGCCCAGGCCGATGACGCCGTACGCGCCGACCGCGGTGGGAAGCGAATGGGTCAGCGAGAGCGTGAGTTGGGCGGCGGAGAGCACCGTGACGCCGGTGGCGATCATCACCCGGGGGCCGAAGCGGTCCAACAGCACGCCGGCCGGAATCTGCATGGCGGCGTAGACGATCAGCTGCACGATCACGAACGACGACAGCGTGCTGGGGCCGGCGTGGAAGCGTTCGGCGGCGTCCAGACCCGATACCCCGAAGGTGGTCCGGTCCAGCACGGCCACCAAATAGGACAGCAGGCCGGTGCCCCACACGATCCAGGGACGCAATTGCCGCCTACCTTGTCTGTCTTCTGCAGGACACCGGCTATGGTCGCACACGAATTCGGCGTGGTTTTCGCCGGTGACCGGCCAAAACCGCACCGAAGTCTGTCTTAGTCTGTGTCGCGTGATGATTTCACGGCGCGACGTGTTCAAACTCGCCGCGGCGGTGCCCGCGGCGGCGGGCCTGGGTGCCGGCGTTTCGGCGCTGCTCGCTGCGGTCGCCGAGGCGGCGCCGCTGGGTATTCTGCTGGACTATTCGGCCGGGGTCTTGCCTGCCGATGCGATCAAGGCGTCCGGTGCTGCGGGAGCTATCCGCTATGTGTCGGACCGTCGGCCGGGCGCTGACTGGATGCTCGGCAAGCCGATTCAGTTGGCCGAGGCGCGTGAGCTGCAGGACAACGGACTCACGGTCGTCTCCTGCTACCAGTTCGGCAAGCAGGCGACCGCAGACTGGCTGGGTGGCCAGGACGCCGGTGTGGACCACGCCAAACGTGGCGCACAGTTGCACACGGCGGCCGGCGGCCCGGACAGTGCTCCGATCTACGCCTCTATCGACGACAACCCGTCCTACGAGCAGTACACCGAGCAGGTCGCTCCTTACCTGCGGGGATGGCAGTCGGTGATCGGGCCGGAGCGCACCGGCGTGTACGCCAACTCCAAGACCATCGAGTGGGCGCTGCAGGACGGTCTGGGCTCGTGCTTCTGGCAACACAATTTCGGTTCACCCGGCGGAATCGCGCATCCGGCGGCCAACCTGCATCAGGTGGAGATCGATAGGCGCACTGTCGGCGGCGTTGGTGTGGACATTAACGAGATCCTGGCGCCCCAGTTCGGTCAGTGGGTCTGACGGGAGCGCGGGGCGTGGCCCGTCCAGCAAACTGACGCCGGATCAGGCCGCCCAGGGCGGGGTTCGCCGCACTCGTTCGACCTTGGAGCCTTGGGCGTCGCCAAAGCCAGTTGGCCTGGCTGATTCAAACATAACGATTAGGTAACAATGCAGCCTTGATCTGCGTTGTTATGGCTACTCGACCGTAACCCCACGCATGCAGGACGTTTGTCCCGGATCGTTCCAACCGTCGTCGAGCCCCGTGATATCGGGGGCTGGGTTACCCGAGCGTAGAACTCATCAGTAACCAATTTGCTGCGGAAACGGCACAGGTTCTTATGACACTCTTACGGCTGAAGCGCGGCCGCGAACACGCGAGAACCCGCAGTTAGGCCGGCTATCCCGGCGGGCGTCGATGACGACGCGACGTTAACCAGGGCAGGGGAGATATATAACGTGACGATCCACGAACACGACCGGGTTTCCGCCGAGGGTGCAGGCTCGGGGCGGTTCGTCAGTGCCTCCTCCGCTCTGGTGGATCGGTTGACGGACGGCGAGCCGTACGCGGTCGCCTTCGGTGGACAGGGCAGTGCCTGGTTGGAGTCGCTCGAGGAGCTGGTGTCTTCGGCCGGCATCGAGACGGAACTGGCCACCTTGGCCGGTGAGGCTGATCTGCTCCTCGAGCCGATCGCCAAGGAACTTGTGGTGGTGCGGCCCATCGGCTTCGAGCCGCTGCAATGGGTGCGGGCGCTGGCGGCCGAGGACCCGATCCCGTCGGCCAAGCAGCTGACCTCGGCCGCGGTGTCGGTGCCAGGTGTCCTGTTGACCCAGATCGCTGCGATGCGGGCGCTGCAGCGCCAGGGGCTGGACCTGTCGACCACTCCGCCGGTAGCCGCTGCCGGGCACTCGCAGGGCGTCCTTGCCGTCGAATCGCTGAAGGCCGGCGGCGCCAACGACGTGCAGCTGCTCGCGATCGCCCAGCTGGTGGGTGCGGCCGGAACCCTGGTGGCCCGTCGTCGCGGCATTTCGATCCTGGGGGACCGCCCGCCGATGGTGTCGGTCACCAATGTCGACCCGGAGCGCATCCGGCAACTGTTGGACGAGTTCGCCCAAGACGTGCGCACGGTGCTTCCGCCGGTGCTGTCCATCCGCAACGGTCGGCGCGCGGTGGTGATCACCGGGACCCCTGAGCAGCTGTCGCGCTTCGAGCTGTACTGCGATCAGATCGCCGAGAAAGAGTCCGCCGAGCGCAAGAACAAGCTGCGTGGCGGCGCGGTCTTCGCTCCGGTCTTCGAGCCGGTGCAGGTGGAGGTCGGTTTCCACTCGCCGCGGCTGTCCGATGGAGTCGAGATCGTTGCGCAGTGGGCCGCCAAGGTGGGCCTTGATGTGGAGCTGACTCGCCGGCTGGCCGAATGGATCTTGGTGAGGCAGGTCGACTGGGTCGACGAGGTCACCGCGCTGCATGAGGCGGGTGCCCGCTGGATTCTGGATCTGGGCCCCGGCGACATCCTGACCCGGCTGACCGCGCCGGTGATCCGCGGCCTGGGCGTCGGGATCGTGCCGGTGGCCACCCGTGGTGGTCAGCGCAACCTGTTCACCATCGGCGCCGTCCCGGAGGTCGCCCGTCCGTGGACGAGTTACGCCCCGTCGGTGGTCGCGCTGCCCGACGGCCGGGTCAAGCTCGACACCAAGTTCACCCGGCTGACCGGCCGCTCACCGATCCTGCTGGCCGGCATGACGCCGACCACCGTCGACGCCAAGATCGTCGCCGCGGCCGCCAACGCCGGGCACTGGTCTGAGCTGGCCGGCGGTGGGCAGGTCACCGAGGAGATCTTCAACGACCGGGTTGCCGAACTCACCACGCTGCTCGAGCCGGGTCGCACCGTCCAGTTCAACTCGCTGTTCCTGGACCCCTATCTGTGGAAGCTGCAGGTCGGCGGAAAGCGGTTGGTGCAGAAGGCACGTCAGTCCGGCGCCCCGTTCGACGGGCTGGTGGTCAGTGCCGGCATCCCCGAGCTGGAAGAGGCCGTCGAGCTGATCGCCGAGCTCAACGAATCCGGCATCAGCCACGTGGTGTTCAAGCCCGGCACCGTCGAGCAGATCCGGTCGGTGATCCGTATCGCCGCCGAGGTCCCCACCACGCCGGTGATCGCGCACGTCGAGGGTGGCCGCGCCGGTGGCCACCACTCCTGGGAAGACCTCGACGACCTGCTGCTGGCGACCTACTCCGAGCTGCGCTCGCAGCCCAACATCACGCTGTGCGTCGGCGGTGGAATCGGCACTCCCGAGCAGGCCGCCGAGTACCTGTCCGGCCGGTGGTCGCAGCAGCACGGCTTCCCGTTGATGCCCGTTGACGGCATCCTGGTCGGTACCGCGGCGATGGCCACCCTGGAGGCCACCACGTCGCCGGCCGTGAAGCAGATGCTGGTCGACACCAAGGGCACCGACCACTGGATCGGCGCCGGAAAAGCCCAGGGCGGCATGGCTTCCTCGCGCAGCCAGCTCGGCGCCGACATCCACGAGATCGACAACGTCGCCTCACGGTGCGGCCGGCTGCTCGACGAGGTCGCCGGTGACGGCGAGGCCGTCGCAGCACGCCGCGACGAGATCATCGCCGCGCTGGCCGACACCGCCAAGCCCTACTTCGGTGATGTCACCGAGATGACGTACGCGCAGTGGCTGCGCCGCTACGTGGAACTGGCCATCGGCGCGGGCGACTCGACCGCGGACACCGCCTCACCGGACAGTCCGTGGCTGGCCGACACCTGGCGGGAGCGGTTCGGTTCGATGCTGCAGCGCGCCGAGGCGCGGCTCAACGAGCTCGAGTCCGGGCCGATCGAGACGCTGTTCACCGAGGCCGAAGGATCGATCCTGGAGCGCCCCGACGAGGCCATCGCCGCGCTGTTGGCCCGCTACCCGGAGGCCGAGACGGTTCGCCTGCACCCGGCCGACGCGCCGTTCTTTAACCAGCTCTGCAAGACGCCGGGCAAGCCGGTCAACTTCGTACCGGTGATCGACAAGGACGTGCGCCGCTGGTGGCGCAGTGACTCGCTGTGGCAGGCGCACGACGCTCGCTACTCCGCCGAGCAGGTCTGCATCATTCCGGGCATCACCGCCGTCGCGGGCATCACCCGGGTCGACGAGCCGGTCGGCGAGCTGCTGGACCGCTTCGAACAGGCGGCAGTCGACCAGGTGCTCGCCACCGGGGTGGAACCCACTCCGGTCACTGCGCGCCGTCAGGGCCGCACCGACGTCACCGGCCCGCTGGCCGTGCTGCTCGATGCCCCCGACGTGCTGTGGGCCGGTCGCACTGCCACCAACCCGGTGCACCGGATCGCCGACCCCGCCGAGTGGCAGGTGCACGAGAACCGCACTGCTACCCACCCGTCGACCGGGGCTCGTCTAGAAGTCGCCTCGGATTCGAACGTCGTGCTCAGCGTGCCGCTGTCCGGTGTGTGGATCAACATTCGTTTCACCCTGCCGGCAGCCGTCGTCGACGGAGCCACCCCGCTGGTGTCCACCGAGGACGCCGCCGCCGCGATGCGCGCGGTGCTGGCCATCGCCGCCGGTGTCGACGGCCCGCAGGCCCTGCCGCCGGTGCACGACGGCACGGCCACCGTCACCGTGGAATGGAACCCCGAGCAGGTCGCCGACCACACCGGAGTGACCGCAACGTTCGGCGCACCGCTGGCGCCGGGACTGTCCACCGTGCCCGACGCACTGGTCGGCCGATGCTGGCCGGCGGTGTTCGCCGCCATCGGCTCGGCCACCACCGACGCCGGGTTCCCGGTTGTTGAGGGTCTGCTGTCCCTGGTGCACCTGGACCACGCGGCGCAGCTGCTGGCCGCTTTGCCGGCTGAGCCGGCCGAATTGACCGTCACCGCAACGGCGTCCGCGGCCACCGACACCGAGGTCGGCCGCGTCGTCCCGGTGTCCGTCACGGTCGCCGCGGCCGACGGCACCGTGCTGGCCACCCTGGAGGAGCGCTTCGCGATCCGCGGGCGCACCGGCGCCGCGGAACTGACCGACCCGGTCCGGGCCGGCGGCGCGGTCTCCGACAACGCCACCGACACGCCGCGCCGCCGTCGGCGCGACGTCACCGTGACCGCGCCAGTGGACATGCGGCCGTTCGCGGCGGTCTCGGGTGACTACAACCCGATTCACACCGACCGGGCCGCGGCACTGCTGGCCGGCCTGGAATCGCCGATCGTGCACGGCATGTGGCTCTCGGCCGCGGCCCAGCATGTGGTGACCGCTACCGATGGACAGGCCCGCCCGCCGGCGCGGCTGGTCGGCTGGACGGCGCGGTTCCTGGGCATGGTCAAGCCCGGCGATGATGTCGACTTCCGGGTGGACCGGGTCGGAATCGACCTGGGTGCAGAGGTTCTGGAGATCAGCGCGCGGATCGGCTCCGACCTGGTGATGTCGGCGACCGCCCGGCTGACCGCCCCCAAGACCGTCTACGCGTTCCCGGGTCAGGGCATCCAGCACAAGGGCATGGGCATGGAGGTTCGGGCCCGCTCCAAGGCCGCTCGCAAGGTCTGGGACTCCGCGGACAAGTTCACCCGCGACACCCTGGGCTTCTCGGTGCTGCACGTGGTGCGCGACAACCCGACCAGCCTGATCGCCTCCGGCGTGCACTACCAGCACCCCGACGGCGTGCTGTACCTGACGCAGTTCACTCAGGTGGCGATGGCTACCGTGGCGGCCGCGCAGGTCGCCGAGATGCGCGAGCAGGGCGCCTTCGTCGAAGGAGCGATCGCCTGCGGTCACTCCGTCGGCGAGTACACCGCGCTGGCCTGCGTCAGCGGCGTCTACGAGCTGGAAGCGCTGCTGGAGGTGGTGTTCCACCGCGGCTCGAAGATGCACGACATCGTGCCGCGTGACGCCATGGGACGGTCCAACTACCGGCTGGCCGCCATCCGGCCGTCGCAGATCGACCTCGACGATGCCGATGTCACCGCGTTCGTCGCCGAAATCTCCGAGCGCACCGGGGAATTCCTGCAGATCGTCAACTTCAACCTGCGCGGCTCGCAGTACGCGATCGCCGGCACGGTGGCCGGTCTGGAGGCCCTGGAGGCCGAGGTCGAGCGGCGCCGCGAGATCAGCGGTGGTAAGCGCTCGTTCATCCTGGTGCCCGGCATTGACGTGCCGTTCCACTCGAGCGTATTGCGTATCGGTGTGGACGACTTCCGGCGTTCGCTGGAGCGGGTCATGCCGCGCGGCCAGGACCCGGCGCTGATCGTCGGCCGCTACATCCCCAACCTGGTGCCCAAGCCGTTCACCCTGGACCGGGAGTTCATCCAGGAGATTCGCGACCTGGTGCCGGCCGAGCCCCTCGATGAGGTGCTGGCCGACTACGACACCTGGCGTAACGAGAAGCCCGCCGAGCTGTGCCGGAAGATCGTCATCGAGTTGCTGGCTTGGCAGTTCGCCAGCCCGGTGCGCTGGATCGAGACCCAGGACCTGCTGTTCATCGAGCAGGCTGCCGGCGGGTTGGGCGTGGAGCGGTTTGTCGAGATCGGGGTGAAGACCGCCCCGACGGTCGCCGGGTTGGCCACCAACACACTCAAGTTGCCCGAGTTCGCCCACAGCACGGTGGAAGTGCTCAACGCTGAGCGGGATGCCGCGGTGCTGTTTGCCACCGACACCGACCCCGAGCCGGAAGAGGAAACGGCGCCCGTCGAGGCCTCGGCGGAGGCCGCCCCGGCCGAGGCGGCGGCCCCGGCAC
>NZ_LT546166.1:3493339-3604953 GCF_900078685.2 Mycolicibacter icosiumassiliensis
GGCGGCGTCGGATGTGGATAGGAGACAGGTGCCCCACCGCGACCGTCGACGGCGCCGACCGTCCCGGGTGGCGCCAACACGACCGTGACGCCGGTGGCCCAGCCGGAGCCCAGTGTCGCATCCGAGTCGATCCGGTGGTGGTGGCCCACCCGAATTCCTGCGACATCGGTGATCGAACCCATGCCTGTCATCGTCGGGGCCTTCCCATCAGTGCGACCACCAGGAATTCCTGCAGCACGGTGAGCCACTGATACACGTTGAGCTGACCAGCCATGGGATCACCCGCCGGCACCTGAGCGGGACCGTCGGGACCAATCTTGAGCACGGTGCCCAGCGCGAGGCGAATGTCGTTGACCGCGGCAATCCAAGCGTTGGCCTGCTCCTCGGTCAACTCGAAACGACCACCCTGTTCGGGAACCGTAGCCAGCACCTGTTGCGCCGCACCACGTTTGGCATCGATAATCCCCGGTTCGTGCAGACTGCGCAGCGCTGCGTTCAGACCCTCTGCGTCAACCGCAGAGCCGTCCTCGCCACCTTCCGGGCGATAGAAGTCCGGCAGCAGCCGACGCGTCGTGGCGTCAGCGGGCGTCCGGGTGTTGCCGATGCGTATCCCGGTGAGCTGTTCAAGTTCGTCTGGCGGCGACGAGGACTCCCGCGCGTCGAGCATGCCGACGATCGACCCGACCAGATTCCGGAGCAGCGCGGCCTCGTGAAGGGCCAGCGCAGACCGGAAGCGGGGTCCGTCGTCGGTCTCTACCCGCTTCCACTTCTGCACGGTGAAGTCCTGGTTCCCTTCGGTTGAGCCTCAGCGGTCCTGCTGCATGGTCGCCCACAACCCGGCGGCATGCAGCTTGGACACGTCGACCTCCATCGACTCACGGCTTCCCGCCGACACCACGGCCTTGCCCTCGTGGTGCACCTGCAGCATCAGCTTGGTCGCGTGCTGCTCGCTGTAACCGAACAGTTTCTGGAAGATGTACGTCACATAGGTCATCAGGTTGATCGGGTCGTCCCAGACGATGGTCACCCAGGGGGAAGCCGTCTCCTCGACCGGGTCGGCGTGCCGCTGTCCGGTGCCCTGCGGTTTCACCGGGGCGGACGTCGGTGCTGACGTGGCCATACCGGTCAGGATACCGAGCCGAGGTGGGGTGCAGTCCAGTCGATACGGTTGGCGAGTGAACTCTCCGGCCCGGTGCGGCGGGCTACTCACCGACAAGTACGAGCTGACCATGCTCGCCGCGGCGCTGCGCGACGGCACGGCCCATAGACGGACCGGCTTCGAAATGTTCACCCGCCGCCTGCCCGAGGCGCGCCGCTATGGGGTGGTCGCGGGCACCGACCGGTTTCTGGAAGCCCTGATCGGGTTCACCTTCGACGACGCCGCGCTGCGTCTGCTCTCGGGGTTCCTGGATCGCCAAACCGTGAATTTCCTGGCGGATTACCGCTTCCGCGGCGACATCGACGGCTACCCCGAAGGCGAGCTGTATTTCGCCGGGTCGCCGGTGCTCAGCGTTCGGGGCAGCTTCGCCGAGTGCGTCGTGCTGGAGACACTGTTGCTGTCGATCTTCAATCACGACACCGCGATCGCCTCGGCAGCCGCACGCATGGTTAACGCGGCAGGCGGACGGCCCCTGATCGAGATGGGCTCACGCCGCACGCACGAGCAGGCCGCCGTGGCTGCGGCCCGGGCGGCCTACCTGGCGGGGTTCGCCGGAACCTCCAATCTGGAGGCGCACCGCAGGTTCGGTGTGCCAGCGCTGGGCACCAGTGCACACGCCTTCACGCTGCTGCATACCGGAGCCGACGGCGAGGTGGCGGCTTTCCGCGCCCAGGTCGCCGCGCAAGGGGTCGACACCACGCTGCTGGTGGACACCTATGACGTCACCACCGGGGTGGCCAACGCCGTCGCGGCCGCCGGACCCGGACTGGGCGCCGTGCGCATCGACTCCGGGGAGCTGGCGGTGTTGGCCCATCAGGTCCGCGACCAGCTGGACCGGCTGGGTGCCACCAAAACCAGGATCGTGGTCTCCGGCGACCTCGACGAATACGGCATCGCGGCGCTGCGGGCCGCGCCGGTGGACAGCTACGGTGTCGGCACCGCGCTGGTGACCGGCTCAGGAGTGCCCGCGGCCGGTTTCGTCTACAAACTGGTCGAGGTGGACGGCAATCCGGTGCACAAGCGCAGCACCGGCAAAGGATCGCAAGGCGGACTCAAACAGGCGCTGCGAGTCGCCCGGGAGAGCGGCATCGTCACCGAGGAGGTCGTCTACCCGGCCGGGCAGCCACCGGTGGTGGACCTGTGGACCCGGATATTGCCCGTTCCGCTGGTACGGAGCGGCGACGTGGTGACCGAGACTGGGCCGACCGCGCTGGCCGCGGCGCGCGAGCGCGTCATGGCCGGGCTGCACAGCCTGCCGTGGGAGGGGCTCAAACTCGCGCACGGCGAGCCGGCGATCCCGACCCGGCTGGTTTCTCGTAGTGATGAGCTATAGCAGGTCGACCCGACACCGTGGCCCGGGCGCATTCGCCAGCCGAGCGTCGGTGGTGAGCAGTGCCGTGGCGTCGACCAATTCGGCAAGCGCTACATAGGTGGCGTCGTAGGCGCTGAGGTTGTCCCGCAGCTCCCATATCCTCGGCCGCAGCCAATCAGCCGCGAACCTGGTCAGCGTCAACTGCATGAAGCCGTCCATCGCGAGATCGCCTTGTTCGGCACCGAGGACACCGCGCCGAACAAGTCCGCGGAGCACCTGAGTGACTTCGCTGTCGACCAGGTGTGGGGCTGCCAGTTCTTCGTGCCCGAGCCGCTGGGGATCAAGTCCGCCGACGAGCAGTTCCACGACTACTCCGGCGTCGACGATCTTCACTCACCGCGCCCCTCGTGCAGCACCGACAAGATCGTGTCGCGATCGGCCCGGTCCAGGACCGCGCGCTGCGTGCGACGAACCACCGCAGCGTTATGCCGCACTACCTGAGCACGCTTGGCAAGGTGCTCCAATTCGCGCTGGAGGTACCTGGTCAGCGAAAGTCCCTGCGCATCGGCGGCTTCGACCAGTGCAGCGTGGACCTCATCGGGAACGTCCCGGATGTGCATGACCTTCGACATATCTGGCAATCATACCGACCAATGGGTGCAGTCTGCACCCATTCGGTCAGCGTCCGGTGCGTTCCCGGTGTTTGCACCCTGGCCAGCAGCAGGGGCGCCGCTTGCCTTCCTCGAGTTCCTCGCGCGTGCGGCGGATCCGTCGCTCGCGGGTCGCCTGCTGCTTGGCATCTTCGACCCAGCAGATGAACTCGTTGCGCGCCAGGGGGGTAATGCTGTGCCATGCGTCCAGCGCCGTGGGGCTGACCAACAGTCCGTCCCGCAGATCTGCCGGTAGTCCGTGCACTGCGCCGCCTGGCAACCGCTGGCTGCTCATCGCCTCAGGGTAGCGACCGTTGACGGGAAAATGGGTGGGGCGCGGGCGCCGGTGTCGCTACCGTGAGCAACATGGACATCGATGCGGCGACGTTCAGCCAGGAGTGGGCGCAAGCCTGGAACAACCATGACGTAGACGCTGTTCTGGCGCACTTTCATGACGACGCCGCGTTCACCTCCCCGGTGGCCGCACAGTTGTATCCCGAAACGGCCGGAGTGATCCGCGGCAAGGCCGCGTTGCGCCAGTACTGGTCCGGCGCTCTGCAGCGCATCCCGAATCTGCATTTTGTCGTCGAAGACGTGTACCGAGGCATCGACACCCTCGTGATCAACTACCGCAACCAGAACGGCGGACTCGTCAACGAGGTCCTGCGATTCGGTAGTGACGGCTTGGTCATCGAGGGACACGGAACCTATCTGGTGTCCCGCTCCGCCGCCACGGCCTGACGAATGAGCATGCAGATCGGAAAGCGGGCTACCGTGTGCACACCATGGCTGACCCGTCCGTATCCGAGCTGCTCGCCGCCGCGGTAGCCGCACTGGGCGGCAGCGAACGCGAGGGCCAGGTTCGCATGGCCGAGGCGGTGGCGCGCTGCTTCGACACCGGCGAACATCTGGCGGTGCAGGCCGGCACCGGTACCGGCAAGTCGCTGGCCTACCTGGTTCCTGCGATCGCGCGGGCGTTGACCGACGAGAACCCGGTCGTGGTGTCGACCGCGACCATCGCACTGCAGCGCCAGCTCGTCGACCGTGACCTGCCGCGTCTGGCCGGCGCCCTGGAAAAAGTGCTGCCTCGGCGGCCTACCTTTGCTTTGCTCAAGGGCCGGCGAAATTACCTGTGTCTGAACAAGATCCACACCGGCATAGCCGAGGAATCCGACCACGAGCCGCAGGCCGAACTGTTCGATCCGTTCGCGGCCAGCGCCCTGGGCCGCGACGTGCAGCGACTGACCGCCTGGGCTGAAGACACCGACACTGGTGACCGCGACGACCTCAAACCCGGTGTACCGGAACGGTCCTGGTCCCAAGTCAGCGTCTCGGCGCGGGAATGCGTGGGCGCGGTGCGCTGCCAATACGGCACGGAATGCTTCGCCGAGCGGGCCCGCGCCGTCGCTGCCGAGGCCGACGTCGTCGTCACCAACCATGCCCTGTTGGCCATCGACGCCATCTCCGACACCACCGTGCTACCCGAGCATCACCTGCTGGTGATCGACGAGGCGCACGAGCTCGCCGACCGGGTGACCTCGGTGGCCACCGCCGAACTGAGCGCGACCCTGCTCAGCGTCGCGGTGCGCCGCGTCGGCCGGCTGGTCTCCCCCGAGCTGGTCCAGCGCCTCGATGCCGCCTCGCTGACGTTCGGCTCGGCGATCCACGACGGCACGCCCGGCCGGATGGATCACCTCGACGACGAGCTGGCCACCTATCTGGCCGCCCTGCGCGACGCCGCCGGTGCGGCCCGCGCCGCCATCGACACCGCACCGGCCGATCCCAAGGCCGCGGCCGCGCGCAAAGAGTCGGCCGCCGCACTGACCGAGATCGCCGACACCGCATCCCGGATCCTGACCTCGTTCGAGCCGGCCATCCCCGACCGCTACGACGTGGTCTGGCTGAGCCATGAAGACAACCGCGGCTCGGTGCGGGCCGTGCTGCGGGTGGCGCCGCTGTCGGTGGCGGGGCTACTGCGCGAGCGGCTGTTCGCCCGCGCGACGACGGTGCTGACCTCAGCGACCCTGACTGTCGGCGGATCCTTCGACGCCATGGCCGGCGACTGGGGTCTGCGGCGCGGTGAGGATCCCCAGGCGGCGCGCTGGCGCGGCCTTGATGTCGGCTCGCCGTTTGCGCACGCCAAGGCGGGCATCCTCTACGTCGCTGCGCACCTGCCGCCACCCGGGCGCGACGGCACCGGCACCGCCGAACAGCTCGACGAGATCACCGCGCTGATCACCGCGGCCGGCGGCCGGACCCTGGGCCTGTTCTCCTCGATGCGGGCGGCCCGAGCCGCGGCCGAAGCGATGCGCGAGCGCCTCGACACCCCGGTGCTGTGCCAGGGCGACGACACCACCGGCGCGCTGGTGCAGCAGTTCGCCGACGACGCCGAGACGTCGCTGTTCGGCACGCTGTCGCTGTGGCAGGGCGTCGATGTACCGGGGCCGTCACTGTCGCTGGTGCTCATCGACCGCATCCCGTTCCCGCGCCCGGACGATCCGCTGCTGACCGCCCGGCAGCGCGCCATCACCGCCCACGGGGGCAACGGTTTCATGGCGGTCGCCGCCAACCATGCGGCCCTGCTGCTGGCCCAGGGCGCCGGCCGGCTGCTGCGCGGGAACGACGACCGGGGCGTGGTGGCGGTACTCGACTCCCGGATGGCCACCGCCCGCTACGCCGGTTATCTGCGGGCCTCGCTGCCGCCGTTCTGGGGCACCACCGATGCCACGGTGGTCCGCGCCGCGTTGACCCGGCTCAACCAGCCCCGGGTTACCCAGCCCGGGTAGCGCGGGCGGACGTTCGGCCGCGAAACGCAATTTGGCGACGCCAGCCGTGCGTGTCGGGTCGGGTCGTCAGATTCCGACTCGGCGCCGTTTTCATGTCGCACCGCGTGCGCGCCGCACCGCTTATTCTGGGCAACGGCCCGGCACCAACGTCCGAGAGGTAGCACCCGATGCGTCGACGACAGGTGGGGTGTCTAGCTGTCGTGATCGCCTTGCTGCTGTCGGGCTGCGCCCACTGGCCTGCAGGCCGTCGACGGCCCCACCGGGCTGCGTCCGGACGCCCCGCCGCCGACCCGGGAAGTCGACGGCACCGACGGCGGGCGGATCGATCAGCTCGCCGCCCAGTCGGTCAGCGATCTCGAGGCGTTTTGGACCACGAGCTATCCCAACACCTTCGACGGCGAGTTCAAGCCGGCGAAATCACTGCTGTCCTGGGATCCGGGTCGACTACGTGGAACATTCTGTGACAGTAGGACTTTCCTGCTGGTCAACGCTGCCTACTGCTATCTGGACAACACCATCGGCTGGGACCGCCGGCTACTGCTGCCGGCGCTGCGCAGCGCCTACGGCGACATGGCCATCGCCATGGTGCTCGCCCACGAATACGGTCACGCGATCGCCCGCACTGCCGGCATCACCAAGCGGCGCCAGACCCCGACACTGGTGGCTGAGCAGCAGGCCGACTGCCTGGCGGGTGTCTACCTGCGCTGGGTGGCCCAGGGTGATTCCCCCCGCTTCACGCTGAGCACCGGCGACGGGCTCAACGGCGTGCTGGCCGCGATGCTGGCGCTGCGTGATCCATTACTCGGTCCCGACGAAACGATCGGCGGCAACGAGCACGGCTCGGCCTTCGAGCGGATCTCGGCGTTCCAGTTCGGGTTCACCGACGGTGCCGGGTCGTGTAAGGCGATCGATGCCAAGGAGATCGAGCAGCGACGCGGTGAACTGCCCGTTCAGCTACAACAGGACGAAACCGGCGAGGTGCCGGTCAGCGAGGAATCGGTGCGGCTGGTCGTCGACGCGATGAACATCGCCTTCACGCCGGCCCAACCGCCGACACTCACTTTCGACGCCGCGACCGCATCGTCGTGTGCGGACGCCCGGCCTAGTCCGCCAGCCTCGTATTGTCCGGCGACCAACACCATCGCGGTCGACCTGCCGGCCCTGCAGACCATGGGCACCCCGAGCAAGGACCAGAAGTTGGCGACACTGTCCGGCGACAACACCGCCTACTCGGCGCTGATCTCGCGGTACCTGCAGCGGGTGCAGATCGAACACGGCGGGTTGGTGCTCGACAACGCCGCCGCCGCACTGCGCACCGCGTGCCTCACCGGGGTGGCCACCACCCGACTGTCCCAGGGCGTCACCACCTCCAATGGCGGCAGGATCGCATTGACCGCAGGCGATCTGGACGAAGCAGTCGCAGGCCTGCTGACCAACGGTCTGGCCGCCGGCGACGTCAACGGCGAGTCGGTACCGGCCGGGTTCTCGCGCATCGATGCCTACCGCACCGGGGTGCTCGGCGATTTCGATCGCTGCCTGGCCCGCTTCCCCTGACGCCACCGTCTCCCAGGCGCAGCCTCAGGCCAGCGTGACCAGACCCAGTTCAGCATCGCCGGACAGCAACGGATGGCACGGCAGCACCCGCACGGTGTAGCCCACTGCCCCAGCCACCGGTAGCCGACTGGTCGTGGAGAACACTTCGGTTCCGTCGGCGTCGGTGTGGGCGTGCGACATCGCCACGGTGACCGGATCCAGCAGGGTGTCACCGGAATCCACCCGGCCCAGCACGGCCTGCACCACCACCTCGTCCGGCCGCAAACCGGCCAGGCGCACCGCGGCGGTCAGCGTCAGCTCCGATCCCAACCAGGGCGCATCGGGCAGGCCGGTGCTGTCGACGTCGGTGATCTGGATGTGCGGCCAGGCCGCCTCCGCTCGGCTCCGGTAGTCGGCCAGCTGACGTGCCGCCCCGTAAGGCACGCCGTCGATCGGCTCGCAGGTGCGCCGCAACGACTGCGCGGCCGGGGCATAACACTGCTCCACGTAGTCGTGCACCATCCGCGACGCCAGCACTTTGGGTCCCAGCGTCTGCAGCGTGTGGTGCACCATCTCCATCCAGCGCGGCGGCACGCCCCGGTCGTCACGTTCGTAGAACTTCGGCACCACCGACGACGCCAGCAGGTCGTAGAGCGCCGCGGCTTCCAGATCGTCACGCCGGTTCTCGTCGGCGACGCCGTCCGCGGTGGGAATCGCCCAGCCGTTCTGGCCGTCGAACCATTCGTCCCACCAGCCGTCGCGAATCGACAGGTTCAGCCCGCCGTTGAGCGCGCTCTTCATTCCCGAAGTACCGCAGGCCTCCAACGGGCGCAGCGGATTATTCAGCCAGACGTCGCATCCGGCGTAGAGGCGCCGCGCCATCGACATGTCGTAGTCCGGCAGGAACGCAATGCGGTGCCGCACCTCCGGGCGGTCGGCGAACCGCACCACCTGCTGGATCAGCGCCTTGCCGTCGTCGTCGGCCGGATGGGACTTGCCGGCGACGATCAGCTGGACGGGACGCTGCTCATCGAGCAGCAGCTGCTCCAGTCGGTCGGGATCACGCAGCATCAGCGTCAACCGCTTGTACGTCGGCACTCGTCGGGCGAAGCCGATGGTCAGCACGTCGGGGTCGAATGCGGTGGCGATCCAGCCCAACTCGGCTTCCGAGGAGCCGCGTTCCAGCCCGGACTGCAGCAGCCGCAACCGGACCTCGTCGACCAGCAGTGCCCGCAGCTCCGAGCGGATGGACCACAGCGTGACGGGGTCGACCTGTTGCAGGCGTTGCCAGGCTGCGGGCTCGCTAAACGAGTCGGCAGCGGCCACGTCGCGACTGAGCTGCAGCCACGGCGGTGCCGCCCAACTCGGCGCGTGCACGCCGTTGGTGATCGAGCCGATCGGCACCTCGTCGCCGTCGAATCCGGGCCACAGGTCGTTGAACATCGCCCGGCTGACCCGGCCGTGCAGCCGCGAGACACCGTTGGCGCGCTGCGCCAGCCGCAGACCCATGTGGGCCATGTTGAACATGCCGGGATCATGTTCCACACCCAGTTCCATGACCCGCTCAGTAGGCACCCCGGCGACCAGGGCATCACCACCGTCGCCGAAGTAGCGGCGCACCATGTCGGCGGGAAACCGGTCGATTCCGGCCGGGACCGGGGTGTGGGTGGTGAACACCGTCGCCGATCGGACCACGGCCAGCGCGGTGTCAAAATCCAGGCCCTGCTCGGCGATCAGCTCACGGATGCGTTCGACGCCGAGGAAGCCCGCATGTCCCTCGTTCATGTGAAAGACCTCGGGAGCAGGAATGCCCTGCAACCGGGTGAACTCGCGGATCGCCCGCACACCGCCGATCCCGGCCAGGATCTCCTGACGGATCCGGTGCTCCTGGTCGCCACCGTACAGCCGGTCGGTGATACCGCGCAGCTGGTGCGGGTTCTCGCCGATGTCGGAATCCAGCAGCAGCAACGGCACTCGGCCGACCTGCGCGACCCAGATCCGGGCCCGCAACCGGCCGGCCCCGGGCAACGCCACATCGATCAGCACCGGGCGGGCGTCGGTATCGACGAGCAGCCGCAACGGCAGCCCCTGCGGGTCCAGTGCCGGATAGGTTTCGCGTTGCCAGCCGTCGGAGGTCAACGCTTGACGGAAATAGCCGGACCGGTAGTACAACCCCACCGCAATCAAGGGCACGCCCAGATCCGACGCCGACTTCAGGTGGTCCCCGGCCAGGATCCCCAGGCCGCCTGAGTAGTTGGGCAGCGCTTCGGCGACACCGAATTCCATCGAGAAGTAGGCGACCGCCGTCGGCAGCGCCGCCCCGGCGTCCTGCTGGTGCTGGTACCACCGCGGCCTGGTCAGGTACGCCGTGAGGTCGGCAGACAGTGCGTCGAGCCGGGCGGTGAACTCCTGGTCGGCGGCCAGCTCCTCGAGCCGCCCGGGACTGACCGCCCCCAGCAGCGCTACCGGGTCACGCCCACACCCGTCCCACAATTCGGGGTCGATGGCGGCGAACAACTCCTGCGTCGGCTGCTCCCACGACCAGCGCAGGTTCATCGACAGCTGTTCGAGTGCCAGCAGCCTCTCGGGCAGGTGGGCGCGAACGGTGAACCGGCGGAGGGCCTTCACGCTTGCCCACACTACCGGCGACGCCAATCTGCGACTGCCCCCTAGACCTGACAGTTCGGTTGCGAACATGTTGCGTGATGCCAGGCCCCCGGACGACGGCTACCGTGGGCGCAGAGAGCCCAACGACGAACGGAGTGTGGTGGCTGGCCGAGTCGAGGTCGACGATGTCGAACCGGTCGTCTCGTGCGGCCGCTACCCGGCCAAGGCCGTGGTCGGTGAGACCGTGCCGGTCAAGGCCACGGTCTGGCGTGAAGGCCACGATGCCGTCGCAGCGACGTTGGTGGTGCGTTACGTCGGGCGCCGCTATCCGCTGCCGGGTGATCCGCTGCCGACGACCTCGACCGGTTCGGCATGGCATCTGCCGATGCACACCGGGTTCGACGCCTACGTTTTCCACGGCGCCTTCACCCCCGACGCCGTCGGCCTGTGGACTTTCCGCGTCGAGGGCTGGGGAGATCCGTTGCAGAGCTGGCGGCACGCGGTGACCGCCAAGCTGGACGCCGGCCAGGCCGCGGCCGAACTGTCCAATGACCTGTTGATCGGCGCGGACTTGTTCGACCGAGCCGCGGCCGGGGTGCCGAGGGCGCAGCGTAAACGCGTGCTGGCAGCGGCCGCCGCGTTGCGCGCCTCGGGCGACCCGGTGCAACGGGCCGCGCCGGCGTTGTCGGCCGAGCTGGAGGAGCTGTTGGCCCGCTACCCGCTGCGTGAGCTGGTCACCACCGGTGTCGAGCACCAGGTGTGGGTGGATCGCCCGTTGGCACGCCGCGGTGCGTGGTACGAGATGTTTCCGCGCTCGACCGGCGGCTGGGACGCCGAGGGCCGACCGGTGCACGGCACGTTCGCCACCGCAGCCGCAGCATTGCCCCGGATCGCGGCGATGGGTTTCGACGTGGTGTACCTGCCGCCGGTCCATCCCATCGGCCGGGTACACCGCAAGGGCCGCAACAACTCCGCGACCGCCGAACCCGGCGACGTGGGTTCGCCGTGGGCCATCGGCAGCGCCGAGGGCGGCCACGACGCGGTGCATCCGGAGCTGGGCGACATCGGCGACTTCGACGACTTCGTCGCCGCGGCCCACCGGCTCGACCTGGAGGTTGCCCTGGACCTGGCGTTGCAGTGCGCACCGGATCATCCCTGGGCCACCCAGCATCGGGAATGGTTCACCGAGCTGCCCGACGGCACCATCGCCTACGCGGAGAATCCGCCGAAGAAGTACCAGGACATCTACCCGCTGAACTTCGACAACGATCCGGCCGGCCTGTACGCCGAGGTACTGCGGGTGGTCCGGTTCTGGATGGACCACGGGGTGAAGATCTTTCGGGTCGACAACCCGCACACCAAGCCACCGGACTTCTGGCTGTGGTTGATCGCCGCCGTCAAGAACATCGACCCCGATGTGCTGTTTTTGTCCGAGGCGTTCACCCCACCGGCGCGCCAGTACGGCTTGGCCAAGCTGGGGTTCACCCAGTCCTATTCCTACTTCACTTGGCGGACAACGAAATCCGAGATCACCGAATTCGGTCGGGAGATCGCCGAATTCGCCGACTACCGCCGACCGAATCTGTTCGTCAACACCCCCGACATCCTGCACGCCAGCCTGCAGCACGGCGGTCCCGGGATGTTCGCCATCCGCGCGGTACTGGCGGCGACGCTGAGCCCGGCGTGGGGCGTGTACTCCGGTTTCGAGCTGTTCGAAGACCGCGCACTGCATGAAGGCAGCGAGGAGTACCTCGACTCGGAGAAGTACGAACTTCGGCCCCGCGACTTCGCCGGGGCCGTCGCCGAAGGCCGCTCCCTAGAGCCATTCATCGCCCGGCTCAACGAGATTCGCCGCCTGCACCCGGCGCTGCACCAGCTGCGCACGGTGCACTTCCATCATGTCGACAACGACGCACTGCTGGCCTACAGCAAGTTTGACCCGGCTACCGGCGACACCGTGCTGGTGGTCGTGACGCTGAATCCGTTCAGCGCCGAGCAGGCGACGCTGCACCTGGACATGTGGGCGCTGGGAATGCCTGATTATCAACGCTTCTGGGTACGTGACCAGATCAGCGGTGAGGACTACAACTGGGGTCAGGACAACTATGTGCGCTTGGACCCGGCACGCGCGGTTGCTCACATCGTCACCATGCCGCCGATCAATGCCGGTGCCCGCACCGAGATGCTGCGCCGCTGATGAGCACCATGACCCGACACCTGGCGCCCCATCCTGCCGACCTGACCCGGCTACTTGCCGGTGAACACCATGATCCGCACGCCATCCTGGGCGCTCACGAATACGGCAAGACAACGGTTATCCGGGCGCTGCGCCCGCGTGCCCGGCGCATAGTGCTGCTCGTCGGTACCGAACGCGTCACCATGCGCGACCTGGGCTCCGGATTGTTCGCGGCGGCCCTGCCGTTCACCGGCCTCATCGATTACCGACTGGAGGTGCACTATCCGGAAACGGGCGAATTCGCCGAGCCCACCGGCGTGCACACGGTCGCCGACGGATACCGATTTGCGCCGACGCTGGGCGAATTCGACCTGTACCTGTTCGCCGAGGGACGCCACGAACGTCTCTGGCAGGTGATGGGGGCTCAGCATCGGACCTTCACCACGCCCGACGGCGAGGTATCCGGCGTGTCCTTCGCGGTGTGGGCGCCCAACGCCACCGGGGTGAGTCTGATCGGTGATTTCAACGGCTGGGGCGGCGACGACGCCCCGCTGCGATCCTTGGGATCGTCCGGAATCTGGGAGCTGTTCTGGCCCGACTTCCCCACCGGCGGCCTCTACAAGTTCCGCATCCACGGGGCCGACGGCGCCGTCACCGAGCGCGCCGATCCGTTTGCCTACGCCACCGAGGTGCCGCCGCGCACCGCATCGATGGTGACGGTCAGCAACTACACCTGGAACGACGCCGACTGGATGGCACAGCGCTGCAAGCGCGACCCGGTCAGCGAGCCGATGAGCACCTACGAGGTCCACCTGGGTTCGTGGCGCCCGGGGCTGACCTACCGCCAGCTGGCGGTGGAACTGACCGAATACGTTGTCCAGCAGGGCTTCACCCATGTCGAACTGCTGCCGGTGGCGGAGCATCCGTTCGGCGGGTCTTGGGGATACCAGGTGACGTCGTACTACGCGCCGACGGCGCGATTCGGCACCCCCGACGACTTCCGGGCGTTGGTCGACGCACTGCATGCTGCGGGCATCGGCGTCATCGTGGACTGGGTGCCGGCGCATTTTCCCAAGGACGACTGGGCCCTGGGTCGATTCGACGGGACCCCGCTCTACGAGCACTCCGATCCGCGCCGCGGTGAGCAACTCGACTGGGGCACCTACGTGTTCGACTTCGGCCGCCCAGAGGTGCGCAACTTCCTGGTCGCCAATGCGCTGTACTGGCTGACCGAGTTTCATGTGGACGGGCTGCGGGTGGATGCCGTCGCATCGATGCTCTACCTGGACTATTCGCGCCCGCACGGTGGGTGGACCCCCAACATCCACGGCGGCCGAGAGAACCTGGAGGCGGTGCAGTTCCTGCAGGAGTTGAACGCGACCACCCACCGGGTCGCGCCGGGCATCGTGACCATCGCCGAGGAGTCCACCTCCTGGCCGGGAGTCACCCGGGACACCAGCCTGGGCGGACTGGGATTTTCGATGAAATGGAACATGGGCTGGATGCACGACACCCTGGCCTACCTCGGTCACGATCCGGTGCACCGCAGCTATCACCACCACAACATGACGTTCTCCATGCTGTACGCGTTCAGTGAGAACTACGTGCTGCCGATCAGCCACGACGAGGTGGTGCACGGCAAGGGCACGCTGTGGTCGCGGATGCCCGGAGACGACCACCACAAGGCTGCGGGCCTGCGCGCCCTGCTGGCCTACCAGTGGGCGCATCCCGGCAAGCAATTGCTGTTCATGGGCCAGGAATTCGGGCAGCGCGCCGAGTGGTGCAACGAGCGCGGAGTCGACTGGTTCCAGCTCGACCCCCAGATCGAGCCCGACGGCTACTCCCCCGGCATCCTGCGGCTGGTCAGCGACCTCAACGCCCGCTACCGCGCGCTGCCCGCCTTGTGGTCCCAGGACGCCGACCCGCGGGGTTACTCGTGGATCGATGCCAACGACTCGGCCAACAACGTGCTGAGCTTCCTGCGCTACGGCACCGACGGTTCGGTGCTGGCCTGCGTGTTCAATTTCGCCGGCGTCACCCACGCCGATTACCACCTAGGACTGCCCCGGGCGGGCCGCTGGCGTGAGGTGCTCAACACCGATGCGGTCGGCTACCGCGGTTGGGGCGCAGGCAACTTGGGCGGGGTCGAGGCCACCGACGAACCCTGGCACGGCCGGCCGGCCTCGGCGGTGCTGGTACTACCCGCGCTGTCCGCCGTGTGGCTGGCGCCCGAGTAATCCGAGCTGGTCAGTACAGCGCGTTGGCCAGGTTGCGCCGGCCGGCGACGACCTCCGGATCGGCGGCGTCGAACAGCTCGAACAGCTCCACCAGCCGGGTCCGCACTTCGGTCCGCTCGTCACCAGAAGTTCGTCGCACCAGTGCGATCAGCCGGTCGAACGCGGCGGTGACGTCCTGGTTGAGGATCTGCACGTCCGCCGCGGCGAAGGCAGCCTCGATGTTGGCCGGGTCGGCGTCGGCCTGGGCCGGTGCATCGGGTTGCCGGCCGGTCGCGCGTTCCAGGAAGGTGAGCTGGCGCAGCGCCCCCTTGGCTTCGACGTGATTGGGGTCGGTGTCCAGCAACGCCTGGTAAGAGGCGCGTGCCGCGGGGAAGTCGCCGGCGTCGAGTTGGTCACGGGCCTGTGCCAATACCGGGTCCACCTGTTCTGGAGGCTCGGCGTCGCCGCCGCCGGCAAGCTTGCCTGCGGTGGCCGACACCAGCGAGTCCACCCAGCGGCGCAGCTGGTCGGGCGGCTGGGGCCCCTGAAAACTGGTGATCGGTTGGCCGCCGGCCAGCGCTATCACCGTCGGCACGGCGTCCACACCGAAGACCTGCGCCACTCGTGGGGCGACGTCGACATTGATGGTGGCCAGCGACCACTTGGCCTCGCCGCCAGCGTTGTCGGCCTGGGCCAGCCCGGCCAGGTTGTCGGCGAGCTGGATGCAGGCTTCACTGCGCGGCGACCACAGCAGGACTACCACCGGCACCTGGTTGGACCGGACCAGCACCTCGTCTTCGAAGTTGGCCTCGGTGATCTCGGTAGCGCCCGGCGGGGCCGCGGAGTTACCGGCGGCACCGCCGGATGGTGCCGGCTGCTTGAGGCCGGACAAATCCACTGCTCCGGCCAACGCCGGGCCGATCGGGGGTCGAGGACGCGTCACGCCGTCAAGTCTGTCACGCCGCCCACGCGGCGCCTCCAACGGCCATTTCGGAGGCCTACCCCGCAACTATGACCAAGATCACACTTTGACGAGGTCCTGCGGACATTGGCAGCGCCAGCAACCTACGCAACCGTAGGGAGGCTGTTACCCGGCGCGCAGGATGAGCGCGTCGCCCTGACCACCGGCACCGCACAGCGCGGCCACCGCGTAGCCGGAACCGAGCCGCTTGAGCTCGAGGGCGGCATGCAGCGTGATCCGCGCCCCGGACATCCCGATCGGGTGCCCCACCGCGATCGCGCCACCGTGCACATTGACCACGTCAGGATTGAGCCCCAGCTCACGGGTCGAGGCCAGCGACACCGCCGCAAACGCCTCGTTGATCTCCACCACGTCGAGTTGGTCGATCGATATCCCCTCGCGGGCGATCGCCTTCTTGATGGCGTTGGCCGGCTGGGACTGCAGGGTCGAATCCGGTCCGGCCACGACGCCGTGCGCCCCGATCTCGCACAGCCAGTCCAGCCCCAGTTCCTGCGCCTTCGCCTTGCTCATCACGACCACGGCGGCGGCGCCGTCGGAGATCTGCGACGACGAACCGGCGGTGATGGTGCCATCGGAGCGGAATGCCGGCTTGAGCCCGCCCAGCGACTCTGCGGTGGTGTTGGCCCGGATGCCCTCGTCCTCGGTGAACTCCAGCGGATCCCCCTTACGCTGCGGGATCTTCACCGGCACCACCTCGTCGGCGAAAACGCCGTCCTTCCAGGCCGCGGCGGCCTTGCGGTGCGATTCGGCCGCGAACTCGTCCTGCTCTGCGCGGGTGAACTTGTCTTCGTCGTTGCGCTGCTCGGTGAGGGCCCCCATCGGCTGGTCGGTGAAGACGTCGTGCAGACCGTCGTAGGCGAGGTGATCACGCACCGTCACGTCGCCGTACTTGTAGCCCTCACGGCTTTTGATCAGCAGATGCGGCGCCTGGGTCATGGACTCCTGGCCGCCGGCCACCACCACATCGAATTCGCCGGCGCGAATCAGCTGGTCAGCCATGGCGATGGCGTTGATCCCCGACAGACACATCTTGTTGATGGTCAGCGTCGGCACATCCCAGCCGATACCCGCACCTACCGCCGCCTGCCGAGCCGGCATCTGACCGGCCCCCGCGGTGAGCACCTGGCCCATGATCACGTACTGCACCAGCGAGGCCGGTACCTGCGCCTTCTCCAGCGCCCCGGCGATGGCGACGGCCCCCAGGTCGCTGCCGGAGAAATCTTTCAGCGAACCCATCAACCGGCCGATCGGGGTCCGAGCCCCAGCAACGATCACCGATGTCGTCATGACTACCTCCCGGGCGGGTTTGAAGAGCCGATCTTTCCGGTCGGCGCAGCACGATGTTTCCGCTCAGGTTACCGTTACGTTATGACCACCGAATCCGTCACTGACCCTTGTGAGGTACGTCCCGCCCTGGCCTCGGCCTTGGTGACGGCGGTCGACCACGTCGGTATCGCAGTCCCGGACTTGGAAGTGGCCAAGAAGTGGTACCACGACAAGCTCGGGATGATCGTGCTGCACGAAGAGGTCAACGAGGAGCAGGGCATCGTCGAAGCGATGCTCGCGGTGCGCGGCGCCGCGGTCGGCAGCGCGCAGCTTCAGCTGATGGCCCCGATCGACGAGTCGTCGACGATCGCGAAGTTCCTGGACAAACGCGGCCCCGGCCTGCAGCAGCTGGCCTATCGGACCAGCGACATCGACACGCTCTCCGAGCGCCTGCGCGAGCAGGGTGTCCGGTTGCTCTATGACGCACCGCGGCGCGGCACGTCGAACTCGCGGATCAACTTCATCCACCCCAAGGACGCCGGCGGCGTGCTGGTCGAGCTGGTCGAGCCGGCCGCGAACACCGAAGCGCACTGAGCATTTAGGACCAGTTCCTGGTCGGGGCTACTAGGACCACTTTCGGGTCGGGCCCCGGTTGTTGCGGTTAGCCCAGCAGGGCGTATGCCAATGCCGCCGATCGTCACCCGCAGCGTCGCTTGCCCTATGCGGCCATACCACCACATGGGCTATGCCGCAACGGATTTCGTGATCGCACCCCGGGCACCGATAGACCTTCACGGCTCGCGAGCCCGCTACCGGCACGACAATGTATTCGTAGCCGTCGGGGCCGTCCTCCACGCGCTGTTGCAGCGGCGGTAGCGGCGGCGATCAGCCTAGTGACCCAACGATCAGGCCAGTTTGGATAGCGCGGCCGCCGCGTCGTAGCCGCGGAACCCGTCCAGCTCCCCGTCGCGTAGGCGATTCACCCATCCCGGGTCCGCGAGCAACGCGCGCCCGATGGCCACCACGTCGAACTCCCCGGCGTCGAACTGTTCGACCAGACGGTCGACCGGTGCCGGCTGGATCACCTCGCCACGCTTCTCGCTGCGGAACTGCGTCTCCAACCCGACCGATCCGACCGCGATGACTGGCACCCCGGTGACTTTCTTGGTCCACCCGGCGAGGCTCAATTCGCTGTCATAGTCGGGGCTGTCATGAGCGGGGAAGGCGGGGGCATAGTGCCTGCGTGTCGAGGGGTGTAGGGCATCTACGCCGGCGTCGACCAGTGGCGTGAGCAGTTCCTGCAACTGTGTCGGATCCTCGGCAATGGACGCCGCGTAATCAGTGCCCTTCCACTGCGAGAAGCGAAAAATGATCGGATAGTCCGGGCCGACCGCCGCGCGCACCGCCGCCACCACCTCGGCCGGGAAACGCGTGCGAGCCGCTAGCGATCCGCCGTAGCCGTCGGTACGGCGATTCGTGCGCTCCCAGAAGAATTCGTCGAGCAGGTAGCCGTGGGCGCCGTGAATCTCGACCGCGTCGAAGCCGAGGTCTCGCGCGGTGGCGGCGCTGGTCGCGTAGAGCTGCGCGGTCTCGGCGAGTTCGTCGGTTCGTAGCGCGCGGCCCCGCGGTTCCCCGTGTCCGTCGATGCCCGATGGGCCGACGGGTTCGACACCGTCCTCATCGCGGCGCTCAATCCCCTGGTGCCACAGCTGCGCGGCGATCGTCGCACCCTCGGCGTGGACGCTGTCCACGACACGGGTCCATCCGGCGAGTACCTCGTCGCCGGCGAGCGTCGGCACGCTGGCCGGGAATCCCGCTGCCGGGTCGGGCAACCGGATGCCCTCGGTGATGATCAGCCCTACCCCGCCCGCAGCACGGCGGCGGTAGTACTCGGCCACATCACGGCCCGGAATGCCGCCGGGCGAAGCCTGGCGGGTCATCGGCGCCATAGCGAACCGGTTGGGAACGGTCAGCGAACGGACCGTCAGCGGCTGGAAAAGATCATCGAGTGCCATGCGCTTCTCCAACGCACGACCGCGCGCCGCTATTCCGGCAGGCGATCAGAACAGCCGGAATTCGTCGCTGTCCATGCCGCGCATCGCGTCATAATCCAGTGTCAGGCAACGAATACCGCGGTCGGTGGCCAGCGTGCGGGCCTGCGGCTTGATCTGCTGAGCGGCGAATACCCCGCTGACCGGGGCCAGCAGACTGTCGCGGTTGAGCAGTTCGAGGTAGCGAGTGAGCTGTTCCACTCCGTCGATCTCGCCGCGCCGCTTGATCTCCACCGCGACCGCTCGCCCTTGTTCGTCGCGACACAACAGGTCAACCGGGCCGATCGCGGTCATGTATTCGCGGCGCACCAACGAGTAACCCTCGCCGAGCAGTTCGACATGCTCGGCGAGCAGCGCCTGCAGTTGTGCCTCGACGCCGTCTTTCACCAGACCGGGGTCGACACCCAGCTCATGGCTGGAGTCGTGCTCGATCTCCTCGATAGTGATCCGCAACTGGTCGCCGGTTTTCTTGTTAGCCACCACCCATACCGGCAACTCACCGCCGGTCTCCTCGGTGAAGCGGCACGGTGGGCTCATCCAGTTCAGCGGCTTATAGGCACGATCATCGGCATGCACGCTGACCGAACCGTCGGCCTTCAGCAGCAGCAGTCGCCGGGCAGAGGGCAGGTGCGCGGTAAGCCGGCCGACATAGTCCACGGTGCACTGGGCGATCACGAGTCGCATCCGATCCACCTTAAAGGCCCGCGCCGAGCAATTATTCTTACGCCACGATGAAGCAGCCAAAGACGACCGCGCAACGCCTGGGCCGCGCGCTGGAGATGCTCACGCGTCAGAGCGGTCGGCTGCCCGAGACACCCGAATACGGCTCCTGGCTGTTGGGCCAGGTGTCTGAAAGTCAGTATCTGCGCCGGATTCGGATTCAGTTCATCTTGACCATCGTGATGGTGGGGACGAACCTGACCGGTGTCGCCGTGGACGTCCTGCTGGTGGCGGTGGCTTTTCCGGTGCCCAATGTGTTCACCGACGCCCCAAGGTGGCTGACCTATGGGCTGGTGCCGGCCTATGTGGTGGTCGCGGTGATCGGCGGCACCTACGGGATTACCCGGCGCACCATCAAGAAATTGCGTTGGGCCATCAAGGAACAGACACCGACGCGCGACGACGAACGCAATGCCTTCCTGACCCCGTGGCGCGTTGCGCAGGTCGTGCTGGCACTCTGGGGCTTCGCGACGGTGCTGTTCACCGTGCTCTACGGCCTGTACGACAAGATCTTCATCCCGATCATCGGGTTCACGATGAGTGTCTGCGGCATACTGGTGGCCACTGCCTGCTATCTGTTCACCGAGTTCGCGTTGCGGCCGGTGGCCGCCCAGGCGCTGGCAGCTGGTCCGCCGCCGCGGCGAATCCTGTCGGGCATCATGGGCCGGACCATGATGGTCTGGCTGCTCACCTCGGGCGTCCCTATCCTGGGTATCGGCCTGACGGCACTGTTTGCGGTGGTGCTGAAGAACCTGTCGTTGACGCAGTTCGGCATCGCCGTGCTGATCGCATCGGTGACGACGCTGGTTTTCGGGTTCCTGCTGATGCTGATCCTGTCCTGGCTCACCGCAACGCCGGTGCGCGTGGTGCGGGCGGCGCTGAGGCGCGTCGAGCAGGGCAACCTACAAGGCGACCTGGTGGTGTTCGACGGAACCGAACTCGGTGAGCTGCAGAGCGGTTTCAACGCGATGGTGCATGGACTGCGCGAGCGTGAACGCGTACGCGATCTGTTCGGCCGCCACGTCGGACGTGAGGTGGCCGCCGCCGCGGAACGCGATCAGATCCAACTCGGCGGCGAAGAGCGTCATGTCGCAGTCGTTTTCGTCGATATCGTCGGCTCGACGCAGATCGTGACCACCAAGCCGGCGACCGAGGTCGTTACCCTGCTGAACCGGTTCTTCGCCGTCGTCGTCGACGAAGTCGACCGCCATCAAGGGATGATCAACAAGTTTGAGGGCGATGCCACCCTGGCGATCTTCGGCGCCCCGAACCACCTCGACCAGCCCGAGGAGGACGCGCTGGCCGCGGCCCGGGGCATCCTGTACCGGTTGGCCGCCGAGGTGCCGGAGATCCGGGCGGGAATCGGTGTGGCAGCCGGGCAGGTCGTGGCCGGGAACGTCGGCGCCAAAGAACGTTTCGAATACACCGTGATCGGTGAACCGGTCAACGAGGCCGCCCGGCTATGTGAGTTGGCGAAAACCCAACCGCTGTCGCTGTTGACGACGGCCAAGACCATGTACGCCGCCAGCATCAGCGAACAGGCCCATTGGGTCGTCGGCGATTCGATTGTGTTGCGCGGTTACGAAACGCCTACGGTGCTGGCCAGCCCGCTGTAACCCGGGCTACTCCCCCGCCCACGTCGCGGTGGCCGCGAGCGCGTCCTCGACCGTGCCGAACACCAGCCCGGCATAGGCGGCCGGGTCGGGCGTCACCGATCCGTTGGGGTCGACCAGCAGTCCCTGCTTGTCCAGTTCCCGCAACTCGTCGGACAGCCCGGCGAGCAGTGCCCGTGCCGGTTCGCTGATGGTGTGCAGCCGCGATACGTCGAGGATCGCGGTGTCGAACTCGCCACATTCGCGGGTCGCAGTGCGGGCCACCTGTTCGGCCCCGGCGAACAGCAGGTCACCGTGCACCTCGTAGACCCGAACACCCGGGCGTGGGGTGTACACCCCACGAATCGCCGCATGAGCTTCACTGCTCACCGTCAGGAAGTGCAGCCCGAGCTGTTGGGAAAGACTGCGGCACACCAGCATCCCGCGCACGCTGTTGCCCTTGTCGTCGATCCGCGGCGAGTAGACGCCAATGCCGAGCTGCCCGGGCAGCACCGCGACGATGCCACCGGCCACACCACTCTTGGCCGGCATTCCGACCGCACTGACCCACGCGCCGGCGGCGTCGTACATGCCGCAGGTCACCATGACCGACAGGGTGCGCCGCACCACCGCGGCGTCGGTCACCTGCCGCCCGGTCAAGGGGTTGAGGCCGCCGCGGGCCAGCGTGGCCGCCATCCGTGCCAGGTCGGTGCTGGTGACTTTCAGCGAACACTGGCGGATGTAGAGATCCAGGGCATCGTCGGGGTCGGCGCCCAATGCGCCGAAACTATCCAGCAGATAAGCGATCCCGCGATTGCGGCTGCCACTCGCCCGCTCGGACTGGTAGACCGCCTGGTCGAAGTCCAGGCTGCGTCCGGCGCAGGCGCTGAAGAACTCCCGGACGAGATCGAACCGGTCTTCGACGGTCTTGCCGGGGATCAAGGAGCACGCCACGATCGCACCGGCATTGATCATCGGGTTCTTCGGGACATTGGTGACCTGATCGACGCTGATCTTGTTGAAACCCTCACCGGAGGGTTCCACACCGATCCGCGCGTCGACGTCCGCCTGCCCCAGCTGATCGAGGGCAAGCGCGTAGGTGAACGGCTTGGAGATGGACTGCATGGTGAATTGCACGTCGGCGTCACCGGATTCATAGACGTAGCCGTCCGAGGACGACAATGCCAGGCCGAAACCCGTGGGATCGACCTCGGCCAGTTCCGGAATGTAGCTCGCCAAGGCCCCATGGTTCACCCCGGCGTGCTCGGCAAGAATCCCGTCCAAGTATCGCTGTACCAGTGCCGCCACGCACCGATGCTAGCCCGCGCCCACGCCAACGGCCCGGCACTGTCCTGTCGCTTTTCCGCTAGTGTCGCCGGCCGGAGCGTGTCATCGTTGAAGCGTGCATGACGACTTCGACCGCTGCTATCGCGCCGTGAAGTCCAAAGATGCCCGCTTCGACGGCTGGTTCATCACCGCGGTGCTCACCACAGGCATTTATTGCCGGCCCAGTTGCCCGGCGCGCACGCCGCTGCCGCCGAATGTGGAGTTCTATCCCACCGCCGCCGCGGCACAGCGAGCCGGTTTCCGCGCCTGCAAGCGTTGCCGCCCCGATGCCGCGCCGGGCTCTCCGGAATGGAACATCCGCGGCGACATCGTGGGGCGCGCGATGCGCCTGATCGCCGACGGCACGGTCGATCGGGAGGGCGTGATCGGGCTTGCCGGACACCTGGGCTACTCGACCCGCCAGTTGCAGCGGTTGCTGCAGGCCGAAGTCGGCGCCGGCCCGCTGGCCCTGGCTCGCGCACAGCGCACGCAGACCGCCCGCGTCCTGATCGAGACCACGGACCTGCCCTTGGGGGACGTCGCCTTCGCCGCCGGATTCGCCAGCATCCGGCAGTTCAACGACACCATCCGCTCCGTATGCGCCACAACGCCGACTACGTTGCGCAGCAACGCCGCCGCCCGCTCACCAGCCCGCTCCGACCGCGAAGCCCCCGGTCCGGGCGCCCTGTCGCTGCGCCTGCCGGTGCGCACCCCGTTCGCATTCGAGGGCGTGTTCGGCCACCTGGCGGCTTGCGCGGTGCCCGGTTGCGAAGAGGTACGCGACGGCGCCTACCGCCGCACCCTGCGTCTGCCGCACGGCAACGGCGTCGCCAGCCTGCGCCCGGCCCCCGACCATGTCCGATGCCGACTCGTGCTCGACGACTTCCGCGATCTCACCGCCGCGATCACCCGCTGCCGACGACTGCTCGACCTCGACGCTGACCCCGAAGCCGTCGTCGAGGCCCTTTCGGCCGACCCCGACTTGGCGCCGCTGGTGGCCAAGGCGCCGGGACAGCGGATTCCGCGGACCGTCGATGAAGCCGAGCTTGCGGTGCGCGCGGTGCTCAGCCAGCAGGTGTCAATCAAAGCGGCTCGCACCCATACGCAACGGCTGGTGGCGGCACACGGTCAACAACTCGACGATGCTGACGGCGGGCTCACTCGTGTCTTTCCCTCGGTGCAACACCTCGCCGACATCGATCCCGATCAGCTCGCCCTCCCCCACGCCCGCCGGCGAACGCTACTGGCCCTGGTCGCGCAACTGGCCGACGGCACTCTCGGCCTGAATGCGGGCTGCGATTGGGAACGCGCCCGCCACGAGCTGATGGAGTTGCCGGGTATCGGAGCCTGGACGGCCGAGGTCATCGCCATGCGCGGGCTCGGCGACCCCGACGCGTTTCCCGTCACCGACCTCGGGGTGCAGGTGGCCGCCCGCCGGCTCGGCCTACCCCAAGGACCGCAAGAACTGATCCGACACAGCGCTCGCTGGCGGCCGTGGCGCTCCTATGCCACCCAGCATCTCTGGGCCAGCCTCGATCACGCCGTGAACGACTGGCCCCCGGCATCCAAGGAGATCGCATGACCACTCAGCGCATCATCGACAGCCCGATCGGCCCACTCACCCTGGCGGGTACCGACGGCAAACTCAGTCATCTGTTGATGCTGGATCATTCGCACGCCCCCAGTCGAACGGGTTGGGCCCGCGACGACACCGCGTTCCCGGATGTGGTGGAGCAACTGGCGGCATACTTCGCCGGGGATCTCACCGAGTTCCATCTGGCCTACGAAATGGTCGGCACCGAATTCCAGAAACGGGTCTGGACCGCCCTGCTGACCATCCCCTATGGCGAGACCCGTTCCTATGGTGAACTCGCCGACCAGATCGAGGCACCCAAGGCATCACGCGCAGTCGGCTTGGCCAACGGCCGCAACCCGATCTCGATCATCGTGCCGTGCCACCGCGTGATCGGCAGCAACGGAAGCCTGACCGGCTACGGCGGCGGTATCGAGCGCAAGCGGGCTTTGCTGGACCTAGAACAGCAACACAGCCGTGCCACCCTATTCGACTGAATCGCTTTTAGCCCAGCAGTTCTACCGGGTCCGGCATGGGGTACACGGTTTGGTCGGTGAAGGCACCGAGGAAGTTCATCAGCCCTGTCAGGGCTTCATCCAAAGACGGGTGCGGCGAGTCGATGGCGCCGGCGAGGTAGCCCTCGTTCACGAGCCCGAGCAGCGACGGATTGTCCTGCAGCGAGTAGATGTGGTAGGTCTCCGGGTCGAACAAGCTCGCTATCGAGTTGCTGACCCCGTCCCACGCGGCCTTACCCAGGGCGGTCAGGAGGTCACCGAAGTCGATATTGGGCGGGAACAAGCCACCCGATCCGGGTGCCACATCGACGTCTCCGGGCGGCCAGCCGTGGTCGATGCTGCCGTAGCCCAGATTCACCAGGATCCGGGTGACCGGCTCCAGCAGTTCATAGAGCGGCATCCCGAGAATCGGGATCAACTGCAGCGGAGCCAACAGCGGCAGGATCTCGGAGGGCAGCATGTGGAAAGTGGTCAGCGAGTCGGGTTCCGAGGTCGGCAGGTCGATAGCGTTCGCGATCTGTTCTGGCGTCGCACTCAAGTACACCGAGTGCCCGTAGATGAAGCCCAACGCCGAGTTGAGCTGAGCCAGCGGATTGTCGTAGGTCGGCTTGAACGCGACCGGGTCATATTCGTAGCTGTAGACGTCGGTGTGATACAGATCGGTTGGAACGTTGCTGGCGCCCGTGGGTCCGATCAGCACGAACCGGACAAGATCGTTGGACACATCATTGTCGGCAAGCCAGTGCATCAATCCCACGGACATCCCCGCGCTCTGCGAGTAGCCGAACACCACGATCGGGTGGTCGGCGTCTACCTGACCACTGTTGAGCCGCTCAGCGACCGCGTTCTCCAGAATCTGCAGGCCTACCGCGCTCGATGTGGCGCTGACGTTCTCCGGGGTAGCAAGGGACACCAGCTCGCCGGTGAATCCGTGCGGCGCCAGGAACAGATCGTTGACGGCATCGACGTAAGTCTGCGGCGGATCCGGAATGCCGGTTCCGCCCATCAGGAACGCGACCCCGCCCCCGAGTGACGTGCCGTTGCCCGTCAGTGAGAAGGCCGTCGCCTGCGCTTGCGCTACCGGGGACGCCACCGGTGCGGCGGCGAAGAAGCTGGCAGCGGCGAGGCTCGCGGCCAAGGGAAGGCAACTATAAGTACGCACCGGCATACCCCTGTTAGTTAGCTGAGTTATTACTTAACGTTAAGGCTTCGAGGCTCCTCGTGCAACACCCGCAGCATCAGGGCGACGCCACTTGCCGGAGCACCGGCAGGACTCCTAGGCCCCGGTTTAGGGACCTTCTTGCCCACAGTGCGGATGTTCCCGCCCGCCACGGTTGCGGTGTACGGGCACTCAAGCGGCTCGGCCGATGCTCGGGCCGGCCAGAGCGAGGCAAACACAGTTGATAACTGGCTTGCGAAATGGAAACGCCCCCCGACTGAGTCGGGGGGCGTTTCACTATGTTGTGTTCGGCGGTGTCCTACTTTTCCACCCGTGTGGGCAGTATCATCGGCGCTGACAGGCTTAGCTTCCGGGTTCGGGATGGGACCGGGCGTTTCCCTGTCGCTATTTCCGCCGTAACTCTATTTTCTTTTTGTGGTGGACGCCGTGTCCCCGTGTAGGGGGTGGTCCACCTGGTGCCATCATGTTTGTGTTTGATGGTGGGGTGTGGTTATAAGTTTGTGGTGTGGTTGCGGGCAACACAATTGTTGTTTTTTTGTGTTGGTAAGTTTTCGGCCGGTTAGTGCCAGTTCCCTGCACACCTTGCGGTGCTTCTAGGTCTGGTCTATCAATCCCGTGGTCTGCGGGGGGCCTTATCCCTCTAAAAGGGTGAGAATCCTGGTCTTGGAGTAGGTTTCCCGCTTAGATGCTTTCAGCGGTTATCCTGTCCGAACGTAGCCATCCAGCCGTGCTCCTGGTGGAACAACTGGTATACCAGAGGTTCGTCCGTCCCGGTCCTCTCGTACTAGGGACAGGTTTCCTCAAGATTCTGACGCGCGCGGCGGATAGAGACCGAACTGTCTCACGACGTTCTAAACCCAGCTCGCGTGCCGCTTTAATGGGCGAACAGCCCAACCCTTGGGACCTGCTCCAGCCCCAGGATGCGACGAGCCGACATCGAGGTGCCAAACCATCCCGTCGATATGGACTCTTGGGGAAGATCAGCCTGTTATCCCCGGGGTACCTTTTATCCGTTGAGCGACACCCCTTCCACTCGGGGGTGCCGGATCACTAGTCCCGACTTTCGTCCCTGTTTGACGTGTCAGTCTTACAGTCAAGCTCCCTTGTGCACTTACACTCAACACCTGATTGCCGTCCAGGTTGAGGGAACCTTTGGGCGCCTCCGTTACATTTTAGGAGGCAACCGCCCCAGTTAAACTACCCACCAGGCACTGTCCCTGAACCAGCTTCATGGTTCGAAGTTAGAGGTCCAATACGATCAGAGTGGTATTTCAACAACGACTCCACCCACACTGGCGTGCGAGTTTCACAGTCTCCCACCTATCCTACACAAACCGCATCGAACATCAATACCAAGCTATAGTGAAGGTCCCGGGGTCTTTTCGTCCTGCCGCGCGTAACGAGCATCTTTACTCGTAATGCAATTTCGCCGAGTCTATGGTTGAGACAGTTGAGAAGTCGTTACGCCATTCGTGCAGGTCGGAACTTACCCGACAAGGAATTTCGCTACCTTAGGATGGTTATAGTTACCACCGCCGTTTACTGGGGCTTAAATTCTCAGCTTCACCCCGAAGGGTTAACCGGTCCTCTTAACCTTCCAGCACCGGGCAGGCGTCAGTCCGTATACATCGTCTTGCGACTTCGCACGGACCTGTGTTTTTAGTAAACAGTCGCTTCTCACTGGTTTCTGCGACCCCCTCCCGCTGCCGGCCGCAAAGGCCATGACGGTATGAGGGTCCCCCTTCTCCCGAAGTTACGGGGGTATTTTGCCGAGTTCCTTAACCATAGTTCACTCGTACGCCTTGGTATTCTCTACCTGACCACCTGTGTTGGTTTGGGGTACGGGCCGTGTGCGTGCTCGCTAGAGGCTTTTCTTGGCAGCATAGGATCACCGAATTCGCCGCAAACGGCTATGCATCACCTCTCGGACTCTATGCCAGACGGATTTGCCTATCTGACGTCCTACCGGCTTGCCCCAGTATTACCACTGACTGGTACGGCTACCTTCCTGCGTCACCCCATCGCTTGACTACTACCAGCGAAGGTCCCACGCAGCCAGTAGTCGTCGCTCCCCGAAAGGATTGATCGACCACCTTTTGGGTGGTTAGTACCACTGATTCATCATGGGCGCCCACACACGGGTACGGGAATATCAACCCGTTGTCCATCGACTACGCCTGTCGGCCTCGCCTTAGGTCCCGACTCACCCTGGGAGGACTGGCCTGGCCCAGGAACCCTTGGTCTTTCGGCGGGCAAGGTTCTCACTTGCCTCATCGCTACTCATGCCTGCATTCTCACTCCCACACCCTCCACCACTAGATCACTCTGTGGCTTCACCGGATGCAGGACGCTCCCCTACCCAATACTTACGTATTGCCGCGGCTTCGGCGGTGTGCTTGAGCCCCGCTACATTATCGGCGCACAATCACTTGACCAGTGAGCTATTACGCACTCTTTCAAGGGTGGCTGCTTCTAAGCCAACCTCCTGGTTGTCTAAGCGACTGCACATCCTTTTCCACTTAGCACACGCTTTGGGGCCTTAGCCGGCGATCTGGGCTGTTTCCCTCTCGACGCACGGAGCTTATCCCCCGCCGTCTCACTGCCACGCTTACACTCACCGGCATTCGGAGTTTGGCTGACGTCAGTAACCTAGTAGGGCCCATCGGCCATCCAGTAGCTCTACCTCCGGTGAGAAACACGCAACGCTGCACCTAAATGCATTTCGGGGAGAACCAGCTATCACGGAGTTTGATTGGCCTTTCACCCCTACCCACAACTCATCCCCTCAGTCTTCAACCTAAGTGGGTTCGGGCCTCCACGCGGTCTTACCCGCGCTTCACCCTGGCCATGGGTAGATCACTCCGCTTCGGGTCCACAACACGCCACTACACCAACCCCAACGGATTGGATACGCCCTATTCAGACTCGCTTTCGCTGCGGCTACCCCACACGGGTTAACCTCGCGACGTGCCGGTGACTCGCAGGCTCATTCTTCAAAAGGCACGCCATCACCCCACCACAAGGGAGGGCTCTGACGGATTGTAGGCACATGGTTTCAGGTACTATTTCACTCCCCTCCCGGGGTACTTTTCACCATTCCCTCACGGTACTAATCCGCTATCGGTCATCGAGTAGTATTCAGGCTTACCGGGTGGTCCCGGCAGATTCACAGCAGATTCCACGGGCCCGCTGCTACTCGGGAAAACATCACAAGACAGGTATCGGGTTTTCACGTACCGGGCTCTCACCGTCTACGGCAGGCCATCCCAAGCCACTTCCGCTAACCACAACACTTTCTCACTGTCCTCCGGCCAGGTAGAACCAGACATGACGCTCCCACAACCCCGCACACACAACCCCTACCCGGTATCACATGCATACGGTTTAGCCATCCTCCGCTTTCGCTCGCCACTACTCACGGAATCACATTTTGTTTTCTCTTCCTACGGGTACTGAGATGTTTCACTTCCCCGCGTTACCTCCCCACTGGCTATACATTCACCAGAAGGTGACACGACATCACTCGTGCCGGGTTTCCCCATTCGGACATCCTCGGATCCACGCTCGGTTGGCAGCTCCCCGAGGCATATCGCAGCCTCCTACGTCCTTCATCGGCTCTCGATGCCAAGGCATCCACCATGCGCCCTTAAACACTTACAAAACACAAAAACCAAAAAACAAAAATTGCAAAACAAACAAGACACAAGCCTTGCTTGCTAGATGCTCGCAACCACTATCCACAAAACAAACACCACACCCCACCACCAAGATGGAGCGACAACACACCCACCCCCACAAGGGAGCCAATACGGGCCTGTTGCCTCAGGACCCAACAGTGTGCCCAACCCAAGGTCGGCCACCAGAAGCACAAGACTTCTGGCGGTTGGTGATCAAAGCTGTTGTTGTTTCAAATTAATCTGCACCACCGGGCACCCACTACAGGCCCCGGCGAAAATATCCCAACCATCATGTATCCCGCACTCGTGACGGGGACGGGGGAAAAAATGGTGCTCCTTAGAAAGGAGGTGATCCAGCCGCACCTTCCGGTACGGCTACCTTGTTACGACTTCGTCCCAATCGCCGATCCCACCTTCGACGGCTCCCTCCACAAGGGTTAGGCCACCGGCTTCGGGTGTTACCGACTTTCATGACGTGACGGGCGGTGTGTACAAGGCCCGGGAACGTATTCACCGCAGCGTTGCTGATCTGCGATTACTAGCGACTCCGACTTCATGGGGTCGAGTTGCAGACCCCAATCCGAACTGAGACCGGCTTTAAAGGATTCGCTAACCCTCACGGGATCGCAGCCCTTTGTACCGGCCATTGTAGCATGTGTGAAGCCCTGGACATAAGGGGCATGATGACTTGACGTCATCCCCACCTTCCTCCGAGTTGACCCCGGCAGTCTCTCACGAGTCCCCACCATAACGTGCTGGCAACATGAGACAAGGGTTGCGCTCGTTGCGGGACTTAACCCAACATCTCACGACACGAGCTGACGACAGCCATGCACCACCTGCACACAGGCCACAAGGGAACCGATATCTCTACCGGCGTCCTGTGCATGTCAAACCCAGGTAAGGTTCTTCGCGTTGCATCGAATTAATCCACATGCTCCGCCGCTTGTGCGGGCCCCCGTCAATTCCTTTGAGTTTTAGCCTTGCGGCCGTACTCCCCAGGCGGGGTACTTAATGCGTTAGCTACGGCACGGATCCCTAAAGGAAGGAAACCCACACCTAGTACCCACCGTTTACGGCGTGGACTACCAGGGTATCTAATCCTGTTCGCTCCCCACGCTTTCGCTCCTCAGCGTCAGTTACTGCCCAGAGACCCGCCTTCGCCACCGGTGTTCCTCCTGATATCTGCGCATTCCACCGCTACACCAGGAATTCCAGTCTCCCCTACAGTACTCTAGTCTGCCCGTATCGCCCGCACGCCCACAGTTAAGCTGTGAGTTTTCACGGACAACGTGACAAACCACCTACGAGCTCTTTACGCCCAGTAATTCCGGACAACGCTCGCACCCTACGTATTACCGCGGCTGCTGGCACGTAGTTGGCCGGTGCTTCTTCTGTACCTACCGTCACCCCAAGAAGAATCTTGGAGCTTCGCCGATACTGAAAGAGGTTTACAACCCGAAGGCCGTCATCCCCCACGCGGCGTCGCTGCATCAGGCTTGCGCCCATTGTGCAATATTCCCCACTGCTGCCTCCCGTAGGAGTCTGGGCCGTATCTCAGTCCCAGTGTGGCCGGACACCCTCTCAGGCCGGCTACCCGTCGTCGCCTTGGTAGGCCATTACCCCACCAACAAGCTGATAGGCCGCGGGCCCATCCCACACCGCAAAAGCTTTCCACCACACACCATGAAGCGCGCGGTCCTATTCGGTATTAGACCCAGTTTCCCAGGCTTATCCCAAAGTGCAGGGCAGATCACCCACGTGTTACTCACCCGTTCGCCACTCGAGTACCCCCGAAAGGGCCTTTCCGTTCGACTTGCATGTGTTAAGCACGCCGCCAGCGTTCGTCCTGAGCCAGGATCAAACTCTCCAAACAAAAACCATTTGGAAACAATCCCAAAACATCAGTTCCGAAAAACCGACAAAAAAATGTTGTGTTCGGCGGTGTCCTACTTTTCCACCCGTGTGGGCAGTATCATCGGCGCTGACAGGCTTAGCTTCCGGGTTCGGGATGGGACCGGGCGTTTCCCTGTCGCTATTTCCGCCGTAACTCTATTTTCTTTTCCTGTGGTGGACTGTCCCCGTGTGGGGGTGGTCCACTCTGGTCACCAAAGTTTTGTGTTTGGTGGTGGGGTGTGGGTTTGAGATGTTTTGTGGTGTGGTTGCGGGCAACACAATTGTTGTTTTTTTGTGTTGGTAAGTTTTCGGCCGGTTAGTGCCAGTTCCCTGCACACCTTGCGGTGCTTCTAGGTCTGGTCTATCAATCCCGTGGTCTGCGGGGGGCCTTATCCCTCTAAAAGGGTGAGAATCCTGGTCTTGGAGTAGGTTTCCCGCTTAGATGCTTTCAGCGGTTATCCTGTCCGAACGTAGCCATCCAGCCGTGCTCCTGGTGGAACAACTGGTATACCAGAGGTTCGTCCGTCCCGGTCCTCTCGTACTAGGGACAGGTTTCCTCAAGATTCTGACGCGCGCGGCGGATAGAGACCGAACTGTCTCACGACGTTCTAAACCCAGCTCGCGTGCCGCTTTAATGGGCGAACAGCCCAACCCTTGGGACCTGCTCCAGCCCCAGGATGCGACGAGCCGACATCGAGGTGCCAAACCATCCCGTCGATATGGACTCTTGGGGAAGATCAGCCTGTTATCCCCGGGGTACCTTTTATCCGTTGAGCGACACCCCTTCCACTCGGGGGTGCCGGATCACTAGTCCCGACTTTCGTCCCTGTTTGACGTGTCAGTCTTACAGTCAAGCTCCCTTGTGCACTTACACTCAACACCTGATTGCCGTCCAGGTTGAGGGAACCTTTGGGCGCCTCCGTTACATTTTAGGAGGCAACCGCCCCAGTTAAACTACCCACCAGGCACTGTCCCTGAACCAGCTTCATGGTTCGAAGTTAGAGGTCCAATACGATCAGAGTGGTATTTCAACAACGACTCCACCCACACTGGCGTGCGAGTTTCACAGTCTCCCACCTATCCTACACAAACCGCATCGAACATCAATACCAAGCTATAGTGAAGGTCCCGGGGTCTTTTCGTCCTGCCGCGCGTAACGAGCATCTTTACTCGTAATGCAATTTCGCCGAGTCTATGGTTGAGACAGTTGAGAAGTCGTTACGCCATTCGTGCAGGTCGGAACTTACCCGACAAGGAATTTCGCTACCTTAGGATGGTTATAGTTACCACCGCCGTTTACTGGGGCTTAAATTCTCAGCTTCACCCCGAAGGGTTAACCGGTCCTCTTAACCTTCCAGCACCGGGCAGGCGTCAGTCCGTATACATCGTCTTGCGACTTCGCACGGACCTGTGTTTTTAGTAAACAGTCGCTTCTCACTGGTTTCTGCGACCCCCTCCCGCTGCCGGCCGCAAAGGCCATGACGGTATGAGGGTCCCCCTTCTCCCGAAGTTACGGGGGTATTTTGCCGAGTTCCTTAACCATAGTTCACTCGTACGCCTTGGTATTCTCTACCTGACCACCTGTGTTGGTTTGGGGTACGGGCCGTGTGCGTGCTCGCTAGAGGCTTTTCTTGGCAGCATAGGATCACCGAATTCGCCGCAAACGGCTATGCATCACCTCTCGGACTCTATGCCAGACGGATTTGCCTATCTGACGTCCTACCGGCTTGCCCCAGTATTACCACTGACTGGTACGGCTACCTTCCTGCGTCACCCCATCGCTTGACTACTACCAGCGAAGGTCCCACGCAGCCAGTAGTCGTCGCTCCCCGAAAGGATTGATCGACCACCTTTTGGGTGGTTAGTACCACTGATTCATCATGGGCGCCCACACACGGGTACGGGAATATCAACCCGTTGTCCATCGACTACGCCTGTCGGCCTCGCCTTAGGTCCCGACTCACCCTGGGAGGACTGGCCTGGCCCAGGAACCCTTGGTCTTTCGGCGGGCAAGGTTCTCACTTGCCTCATCGCTACTCATGCCTGCATTCTCACTCCCACACCCTCCACCACTAGATCACTCTGTGGCTTCACCGGATGCAGGACGCTCCCCTACCCAATACTTACGTATTGCCGCGGCTTCGGCGGTGTGCTTGAGCCCCGCTACATTATCGGCGCACAATCACTTGACCAGTGAGCTATTACGCACTCTTTCAAGGGTGGCTGCTTCTAAGCCAACCTCCTGGTTGTCTAAGCGACTGCACATCCTTTTCCACTTAGCACACGCTTTGGGGCCTTAGCCGGCGATCTGGGCTGTTTCCCTCTCGACGCACGGAGCTTATCCCCCGCCGTCTCACTGCCACGCTTACACTCACCGGCATTCGGAGTTTGGCTGACGTCAGTAACCTAGTAGGGCCCATCGGCCATCCAGTAGCTCTACCTCCGGTGAGAAACACGCAACGCTGCACCTAAATGCATTTCGGGGAGAACCAGCTATCACGGAGTTTGATTGGCCTTTCACCCCTACCCACAACTCATCCCCTCAGTCTTCAACCTAAGTGGGTTCGGGCCTCCACGCGGTCTTACCCGCGCTTCACCCTGGCCATGGGTAGATCACTCCGCTTCGGGTCCACAACACGCCACTACACCAACCCCAACGGATTGGATACGCCCTATTCAGACTCGCTTTCGCTGCGGCTACCCCACACGGGTTAACCTCGCGACGTGCCGGTGACTCGCAGGCTCATTCTTCAAAAGGCACGCCATCACCCCACCACAAGGGAGGGCTCTGACGGATTGTAGGCACATGGTTTCAGGTACTATTTCACTCCCCTCCCGGGGTACTTTTCACCATTCCCTCACGGTACTAATCCGCTATCGGTCATCGAGTAGTATTCAGGCTTACCGGGTGGTCCCGGCAGATTCACAGCAGATTCCACGGGCCCGCTGCTACTCGGGAAAACATCACAAGACAGGTATCGGGTTTTCACGTACCGGGCTCTCACCGTCTACGGCAGGCCATCCCAAGCCACTTCCGCTAACCACAACACTTTCTCACTGTCCTCCGGCCAGGTAGAACCAGACATGACGCTCCCACAACCCCGCACACACAACCCCTACCCGGTATCACATGCATACGGTTTAGCCATCCTCCGCTTTCGCTCGCCACTACTCACGGAATCACATTTTGTTTTCTCTTCCTACGGGTACTGAGATGTTTCACTTCCCCGCGTTACCTCCCCACTGGCTATACATTCACCAGAAGGTGACACGACATCACTCGTGCCGGGTTTCCCCATTCGGACATCCTCGGATCCACGCTCGGTTGGCAGCTCCCCGAGGCATATCGCAGCCTCCTACGTCCTTCATCGGCTCTCGATGCCAAGGCATCCACCATGCGCCCTTAAACACTTACAAAACACAAAAACCAAAAAACAAAAATTGCAAAACAAACAAGACACAAGCCTTGCTTGCTAGATGCTCGCAACCACTATCCACAAAACAAACACCACACCCCACCACCAAGATGGAGCGACAACACACCCACCCCCACAAGGGAGCCAATACGGGCCTGTTGCCTCAGGACCCAACAGTGTGCCCAACCCAAGGTCGGCCACCAGAAGCACAAGACTTCTGGCGGTTGGTGATCAAAGCTGTTGTTGTTTCAAATTAATCTGCACCACCGGGCACCCACTACAGGCCCCGGCGAAAATATCCCAACCATCATGTATCCCGCACTCGTGACGGGGACGGGGGAAAAAATGGTGCTCCTTAGAAAGGAGGTGATCCAGCCGCACCTTCCGGTACGGCTACCTTGTTACGACTTCGTCCCAATCGCCGATCCCACCTTCGACGGCTCCCTCCACAAGGGTTAGGCCACCGGCTTCGGGTGTTACCGACTTTCATGACGTGACGGGCGGTGTGTACAAGGCCCGGGAACGTATTCACCGCAGCGTTGCTGATCTGCGATTACTAGCGACTCCGACTTCATGGGGTCGAGTTGCAGACCCCAATCCGAACTGAGACCGGCTTTAAAGGATTCGCTAACCCTCACGGGATCGCAGCCCTTTGTACCGGCCATTGTAGCATGTGTGAAGCCCTGGACATAAGGGGCATGATGACTTGACGTCATCCCCACCTTCCTCCGAGTTGACCCCGGCAGTCTCTCACGAGTCCCCACCATAACGTGCTGGCAACATGAGACAAGGGTTGCGCTCGTTGCGGGACTTAACCCAACATCTCACGACACGAGCTGACGACAGCCATGCACCACCTGCACACAGGCCACAAGGGAACCGATATCTCTACCGGCGTCCTGTGCATGTCAAACCCAGGTAAGGTTCTTCGCGTTGCATCGAATTAATCCACATGCTCCGCCGCTTGTGCGGGCCCCCGTCAATTCCTTTGAGTTTTAGCCTTGCGGCCGTACTCCCCAGGCGGGGTACTTAATGCGTTAGCTACGGCACGGATCCCTAAAGGAAGGAAACCCACACCTAGTACCCACCGTTTACGGCGTGGACTACCAGGGTATCTAATCCTGTTCGCTCCCCACGCTTTCGCTCCTCAGCGTCAGTTACTGCCCAGAGACCCGCCTTCGCCACCGGTGTTCCTCCTGATATCTGCGCATTCCACCGCTACACCAGGAATTCCAGTCTCCCCTACAGTACTCTAGTCTGCCCGTATCGCCCGCACGCCCACAGTTAAGCTGTGAGTTTTCACGGACAACGTGACAAACCACCTACGAGCTCTTTACGCCCAGTAATTCCGGACAACGCTCGCACCCTACGTATTACCGCGGCTGCTGGCACGTAGTTGGCCGGTGCTTCTTCTGTACCTACCGTCACCCCAAAGAAAACCTTGGAGCTTCGCCGATACTGAAAGAGGTTTACAACCCGAAGGCCGTCATCCCCCACGCGGCGTCGCTGCATCAGGCTTGCGCCCATTGTGCAATATTCCCCACTGCTGCCTCCCGTAGGAGTCTGGGCCGTATCTCAGTCCCAGTGTGGCCGGACACCCTCTCAGGCCGGCTACCCGTCGTCGCCTTGGTAGGCCATTACCCCACCAACAAGCTGATAGGCCGCGGGCCCATCCCACACCGCAAAAGCTTTCCACCACACACCATGAAGCGCGCGGTCCTATTCGGTATTAGACCCAGTTTCCCAGGCTTATCCCAAAGTGCAGGGCAGATCACCCACGTGTTACTCACCCGTTCGCCACTCGAGTACCCCCGAAAGGGCCTTTCCGTTCGACTTGCATGTGTTAAGCACGCCGCCAGCGTTCGTCCTGAGCCAGGATCAAACTCTCCAAACAAAAACCATTTGGAAACAATCCCAAAACATCAGTTCCGAAAAACCGACAAAAAAACGCCACACCCCCAACACGGGGCGCCAAGAGCATGGCAAAAACAACAACAAACAAAAACCACCAAACACACTATTGAGTTCTCAAACAACACGCCGCCTGGCTTCAGGCAACCCCGCAACTATACTCCGTAGCCGGAGTTGAGTCAACTCCGAGTTTTTCGGGGTTTCCGGAAGGACTTCCAGACTGCCGGTAGTTCCGCGGTCCGCGTCCCTCCGGCTCGACCTATATTACACGTTCTATCTCAGCGCCCAAATCGCCTAGATACTCCACGAATAACGGGTAACCGCGATCGATGTGAAAGACGTCGTGGACCTCGGTCTCACCGTCTGCGACCAGGCCCGCTAGGACCAGACCCGCTCCGGCCCGGATGTCCGAGGCCCACACCGGGGCACTCGAGAGCTGCGGCAGGCCACGCACCACTGCGTGGTGTCCGTCGGTGCGCGCATCGGCGCCCAACCGGATCATCTCCTCGACGAACCGGAATCTGGCTTCGAAAACGTTCTCGGTAATCATCGACGTGCCGTCGGCGATCGCCGCCAGGCCGATCGCCATCGGCTGCAAGTCGGTCGGGAATCCCGGAAAAGGCAAGGTCGCGACGTTCACGGCCTTAGGCCGTTCGTATTGCACGACTCGGAACCCGTTATCGGACTGGGTGACGGTCGCCCCCGCGTCATGCAGCTTGTGCAGGACAAGCTGCAGATGCGCTGGGTCCACCCCGGTCACTGAGATATCGCCGCGGGTCATGACCGCGGCAATCGCCCAGGTCGCGGCTACGATCCGGTCGCCGATCACCTCGTGTTCGGTGGGGTGCAGACGCGGTACGCCGGTGATCTTCAGCGTTGGCGATCCCGCGCCTTCGATCTGCGCGCCCATCTGGTTGAGCATCGTGCAGAGATCAGCGACATCAGGTTCACGCGCCGCGTTGTGGATGGTCGTGACGCCCTCGGCCAGCACCGCGGCCATCAAGATGTTCTCGGTGGCTCCGACCGATGGAAACTCCAACTGGATCTCGGCGCCGCGCAGCTTTTCGGCGTGCGCGACCACGCAACCGTGCTCGATATTGCAGGTGGCGCCCAGCTGGCGCAGGCCGGCCTGGTGCATGTCGAGCGGGCGCGACCCGATTGCGTCGCCGCCCGGCAATGCGACCTTCGCCTGCAAACACCGGCCCACCAGGGGTCCCAGCACACAGACCGAAGCCCGGAACTGGCGTACCGCGGCGAAGTCCGCGTCGTACTTGGGTTCATCAGGCGAGGTGATGCGCACCGTGGTGCCGTCCAACTCGACGTTGGCACCCAGTCCGCGCAGCACCTCGGCCATCAGCGGCACGTCCAGGATGTCCGGGCAGTTGGTGATGGTGCTGGTGCCCTCGGCCAACAGGGCCGCCGCCATCAACTTGAGCACGCTGTTCTTAGCGCCACCAACGGCGACCTCACCGGACAAGCGATTGCCGCCGGTCACCACAAAACGCTCTCCCACTCGCGTCAGTGTAGTGACGGTGTGAGTCCGATCCCGACCAATCCGGGCACCTGTTGAAGTGGGGGATTACAACGGGCCGATCCCCCGGTACGGTTTGGCCTATGGCAGTGCACATCACCCGCGTTTACACCCGTACCGGCGACGACGGAACGACTGGTCTGAGCGATTTCTCCCGCGTTCCCAAGACTGATCCGCGGCTGGTGGCCTATGCCGATGTCGAGGAGGCCAACGCGGCGATCGGTGTCGCAATCGCGCTCGGCAACCCCACCGAATCGGTGCGCACCACACTGCTGCATATCCAGAACGACCTCTTCGACACGGGTGCGGACCTGGCCACGCCGGTGGCCGAGAATCCGGAATTCCCGCCGCTGCGGATCACCGCCGACTACATCGACCGGGTGGAAGCGTGGTGTGACGAATACAACGAACAGTTGCCCCCGCTGAACTCATTCATCCTGCCGGGCGGTTCCCCGCTCGCGGCGCTCCTGCACGTTGCCCGCACCGCGGCGCGCCGGGCCGAGCGCTCGGCCTGGGCCGCACTCGATGCCTACCCGGACGGAGTGTCGGTACTGCCGGCGAAGTATCTGAATCGGTTGTCGGACTTGATGTTTGTGTTGTGCCGTGTGGCGAACACCGACGGCGACGTGCTCTGGAAGCCAGGCGGCGACCGCACCGACGGTCCCGAAAAGTAGTCGGAGCCAACGGCTCCAACGACCTAGGCTTGTTCAGTAGCTCTGGCGCCGGGCCCGCGGGGACGGGCGCGCCTCCAGCCACGATAGGAATGCGGTCCGCGCGCCGCGGTCCAGCGCTATCTCGAAGCCGGCCCGACTGTCCTGGGTGACATCGCACAGTTCAAGCACCACGATCTCGTGGGTCATGATGTCGAATTCGTCGCCCCGGGGCGCGCGGCGGGCCACCACGTCCACGCCACGTCGGCTGAGCCGACGATCCGGCCACAACCGCACGCTGGAAAGACGGTAAAAAGCGGCTTCACCACCGCGATAACGGACCACGCCATGACGCCAGCCCTGGCCGCCAACGGCCGGAAGGTCGCGCATGATCGCGGCCGTCCCGCCCTGCCGCAGCTTCCACAGTCGATAGCTCAGCGCCACAACGGCGGCCAGGAGAACGGCGACGAGCACGACCATAAACATCATGGGCGTGCTCATCGGTTCACGCCTTTTAGTCGATCACACCCAGGGCGCGCAGCCTGGCCCGTCCCCGCGCAGCCATCTTGGGGTCGCTGGACTGGGCCTCGTGCCGTGCGGATGCCTCGTCGATCTCGGAGGTGAAGTCGACGGCCTCGGCCAGAATGCTGACGCCCTCTTCGGTGACCGACAGGAAGCCGCCGTGCACGGCGAGCCGCAGCTCGTCCTGGTCGACCCGGTCTACCCGCACCATGGCGTCGTCGACCAGCTCGGCAACCACCGGGATGTGTCCCGGCAGGATGCCGATCTCACCGACGGTGGTGCGGGTGAAGATGAACGTGGCCTTGCCCGACCACACCTTGCGATCGACCGCGACGATGTCGACGTCAAGCTCTGCCATTACCCACCACCTTTCGCCGCCACAAGATTCCGGGTCACAGCTTGGCGCCCAGGCTCTCGGCCTTCTTAGCCAGGTCGTCGAGGCCACCGATCAGGAAGAACGCCTGCTCGGGCAGGTGGTCGAAGTCACCCTTGGTGAGCCGGTCGAAGGCCTCGATGGTCTCCTTCAGCGGCACCGTGGAACCGGGCTGGCCGGTGAACTGCTCGGCCGCCATCATGTTCTGGCTCAGGAACCGCTCGATACGCCGCGCCCGGCCGACCAGCTGCTTGTCCTCTTCGGACAGCTCGTCGATACCGAGGATGGCGATGATGTCCTGCAGGTCCTTGTAACGCTGCAGGACCCGGATGACCTCCTGGGCGACGCGGTAGTGGTCGTCGCCGACGATGGCCGGGTCCAGGATGGTCGAGCTGGAGGCCAGCGGGTCCACCGCCGGGAAGATGCCCTTGGAGAACACCGCACGGGACAGCTCGGTGGTGGCGTCCAGGTGCGCGAACGTGGTCGCCGGCGCCGGGTCGGTGTAGTCGTCGGCGGGCACGTACACGGCCTGCATCGAGGTGATGGACCGACCGCGGGTCGAGGTGATCCGCTCCTGCAGCTCACCCATCTCGTCGGCCAGGGTGGGCTGGTAACCCACGGCCGAAGGCATCCGGCCCAGCAGGGTCGAAACCTCCGAGCCGGCCTGGGTGAACCGGAAGATGTTATCGATGAACAGCAGCACGTCCTGGCCCGCCTCGTCGCGGAACCACTCGGCCATGGTCAGGGCCGACAGCGCCACGCGCATACGAGTGCCCGGCGGCTCGTCCATCTGGCCGAACACCAGGGCGGTGTCCTTGAGCACGTTGGCGTCCTCGAGCTCGACCCACAGGTCGTTGCCCTCACGGGTGCGCTCCCCCACGCCGGCGAACACCGAGGTGCCACCGAAGTTGCGGGCGATACGGTTGATCATCTCCTGGATGAGCACGGTCTTACCCACGCCGGCACCGCCGAACAGGGCGATCTTGCCGCCACGCACGTACGGGGTAAGCAGGTCGACGACCTTCAGGCCGGTCTCGAGCATCTCGGTGCGCGGTTCCAGCTCGTTGAAGGCCGGGGGCTTGCGGTGGATGCCCCAGTGTTCGAAGTCTTCGCCGTAGCCCGGCTTGTCGAGGCAGTTCCCGAGGGCGTTGAACACGTGGCCCTTGACCTCGTGACCCACCGGCACCGAGATCGCGGCACCGGTGTCGGTAACCTCGGTGCCACGCACCAGGCCATCGGTGGGCTGCATCGAAATGGTGCGGACCAGGTTGTCACCCAAGTGCTGGGCGACCTCGAGGGTCAGCGTCTTGGCCAGCTCCGAGAAGGAGATCTCCGCGTGCAGAGCGTTGAACAGCTCAGGCACCGCGCCCCGGGGGAACTCGACGTCGACGACGGGGCCGGTTACGCGCACCACGCGGCCGGCGGTTGTCTTGTCAGCGGTAACAGTCATTATCTTCTTCGCTTCCTAGTGCTTACCGGGGGGCTTACCGAGAGGCGTCGGCGAGGGCATTCGCACCGCCAACGATTTCGCTGATTTCCTGGGTGATCTGAGCCTGGCGCTCGCGGTTGGCCTCAAGGGTCAACGCTTTGATCAAATCGTCGGCGTTGTCGGTCGCCGACTTCATCGCGCGCTGGCGCGAAGCCAGCTCCGAGGCCGCCGAGTCGAGCAGCGCGGCATACACGCGGGTAGTCAGATACCGCGGTAGCAGCGAGTCGAACAGCGTGGTGGCGTCCGGCTCGAAGGAGTACAGGGTCTTCGGACCGGTCTCCTCGCCCACGTACTCCACCAGCATCGGAGCGATCCGACGCGCTTCGGCCGACTGCGACAGCATCGAGCGGAAGTCGGTCGAGACGATGTGCAGTTCGTCGACGCCCTGGACCCCACCGGTGCCCGGGTAGTCGCCGTCGTCGACACCGGCCAGGAATGCCTCAACCAAGGTGGAGGCGATCGTGGCGGCGTTCTCGTACGTCGGCTGCTCGGAGAATCCGGTCCAGGAGTCGGTGACCGCCCAGTTCCGGAACGAGTAGTAGGCCAACGCTTTGCGGCCGACGACGTAGAGAACCGGATCCTTACCCTCCGAGCGCAGCAGAGCGAACAGTTCCTCTGCCCGGCGGAAGACGTTGGCGTTGTAGCCGCCACACAGACCACGGTCGGACGACACCACCAGGACACCCGCCCGCCTGGGCTCGCTGCGCTCGACCAGCAGCGGGTGGTCCAGGGCCGCCTCGGCGGCCAGCATGGTGAGCAACCGGGTGATCTCATCGGCGTACGGCCGTGCCATTTCCAGCCGAGTCTGTGCCCGGCCGATACGCGAGGTGGCGATCAGCTCCTGGGCCTTGGTGATCTTCTTGATCGACCCGGCTGAGCGGATTCGCCCGCGTAGTTCGCGAAGTGTGGCTGCCATAGCGGCGTTACTTCTTCTTCACCGGCGCGGCCTTGTGGACCTGCACCGCTTCCTTGCCGAGCTTGTCTTCGTCAAGCGCGTCGACGTGCGAGTCGGGGACCACCGAGCTGCCGTCCGTGGCGGCGAAGCCCTTCTTGAACTGGTTGATCACTGCGACCAGCTTTTCGTTGGCCTCGTCGGAGAGCTTCTTGGACTCGCGGATCCCGGTCAGGATGTCGTTCTCCGAAGCCCGGATGTGGTCCAGCAGCTCGGATTCGAAGCGGCCCACGTCTTCGACCGGCACCGAGTCCAGGTGACCCTCGGTACCCAGGAAGATCGAGACCACCTGCTCCTCGACCGGCAGCGGCGCGTACTGGGGCTGCTTGAGCAGCTCCACCAGGCGTGCGCCACGCTCCAGCTGAGCCTTCGACGTGGCGTCCAGGTCGGAGGCGAAAGCGGCGAAGGCCTCCAGCTCGCGGTACTGCGAGAGGTCCAGACGCAGCGAGCCGGCTACCTCTTTCATGGCCTTGATCTGGGCGGCGCCACCGACACGGGACACCGACACACCGACGTTGATGGCCGGACGGACGCCCTGGTTGAACAGGTCGCTCTCCAGGAAGCACTGGCCGTCGGTGATCGAGATGACGTTGGTCGGGATGTAGGCCGAGATGTCGTTGGCCTTGGTCTCGATGATCGGCAGACCGGTCAGCGAACCGCCACCCAGCTCGTCGGAGAGCTTCGCGCAACGCTCCAGCAGACGGGAGTGCAGGTAGAACACGTCACCCGGGTAGGCCTCGCGGCCCGGCGGGCGGCGCAGCAGCAGCGAGATGGCGCGGTAGGCCTCGGCCTGCTTGGTCAGGTCGTCGAAGACGATCAGCACGTGCTTGCCCGAGTACATCCAGTGCTGGGCGATCGCCGAGCCGGTGTAGGGGGCCAGCCACTTGAAGCCGGCGGAGTCCGACGCCGGCGCGGCGACGATCGTGGTGTAGTCCATGGCGCCGCCCTCTTCCAGCGCGCGACGCACGCTGGCGATGGTGGTGCCCTTCTGGCCGATCGCGACGTAGACGCAGCGAACCTGCTGGTTGGGGTCGCCGGTCTCCCAGTTCTGGCGCTGGTTGAGGATGGTGTCCACACAGAGCGCGGTCTTGCCGGTCTTGCGGTCGCCGATGACGAGCTGGCGCTGGCCGCGGCCGATCGGGGTCATGGCGTCGACGGCCTTGATACCGGTCTGCAGCGGCTCGCTGACGCTCTGACGCTGCACCACCGAGGGGGCCTGCATCTCCAGCGGACGGCGCGTTTCGGCCTCGATCTCGCCGCGCGCGTCGATGGGCTGTCCCAGCGGGTTGACGACCCGACCGAGGAAGCCGTCACCCACCGGCACCGAGAGCACCTCACCGGTGCGCTTGACCTGCTGGCCTTGCTCGATGTTCTCGAAGTTGCCCAGGATGACCGCACCGACGCTGTGCTCGTCGAGGTTCAGGGCTACGCCCAGCACCCCGCCGGGGAACTCGAGGAGCTCCTGGGTCATCACCGAAGGAAGGCCCTCGACGTGTGCGATGCCGTCGCCGGCGTCGATGACGGTGCCGACCTCCTCGCGCGCGGTGTCGGCGCTGAAGGAGCTCACGTACTCCTCGATCGCCCCCTGAATGTCGTCAGAGGAGATTGTCAACTCTGCCATGGCTTTTCGTCTTCCTGCCTTCGAATGGGTATTGGGCTCTGAGACCGGGTCGGTCCGGGTAGGTCTTGATCAGTCGGGCAACTGCGTCTTGGCTGCGGCGAGTCGCGACGAGAGCGTGCCGTCGATCACCTCGTCGCCGACCGAGATCGTCAGCCCGCCCAGCAGTGCCGGGTCGACGCCGACCTGCACCCGGACCGGGTGGCTGTAGATCCGGCTCAGGACGGTGTTCAACCGGGTGCGCTGGGCGTCGCTGAGCTGCGCGGCCGCACCGACGTCGGCTACCAGCTCGCCCCGACGTGCCACGGCGATCTGGGCAAGCTCGCTGATCGCCAGATGTGCAGACTGGCCACGCAGCAGCCGTACGGTCTGCTCGAGCAACGCCACCGTGATCGGATTGGCGCCACTGCCGATGACGCTGCGCAGCAACCCGACCCGACCAGCGGCCGGGGTCGCGGTGTCGCCGAGCAGGATGTCCAGCCGGGGCTGGGCGTCCAACACGCGGGAGAACCGGAACAGCTGATCCTCCACCTCGTCGACAGTGCCCGCGCTCTCGGCCGACAGCAGCAGTGCCTGCCGGGCGACATGCTCAACGGCGGTGACCAAGTCCCCGCCCTGGGACCACCGGGCCGAAGCACCGGGCCGAAGCGGAATCCGTCACCAGTGTCAGGGCGGCGGCACCGACCTTGTCGGCGAACAGTCGCTGCACCAGACGCACCTTCGGCGCGGTGTCGTCGCTCGGCGTGGTCAGGTGCCGGGTCACCACGCTCTCGCGCTCCAGCAGTTCGGCGACCGCAGTCAGGTCACCGGCCAGCGCGGTCAAGCCCTGCTGGTCCAGGCCACCGGCCACCTCGCCGAACTTGTCCTGCAGGCCGGCCAGCGCCACTCGGCTGGCCGAACGCATCCGGACCAGGATCGGCGATTCGACCTCGACGGACTTCGGCGCCATGGCGTCGAGCTCGTCGAGGAACCGGTCCACAGTGGCGGACTGCCGCTGGGGGTCGGAGACGTACTCGCGAACCAGTTCGCCCGCCCGCTGCACCGCCTCGGCACCCAAGCCGGACCGCAGCTCACGGATGAGTTGCGCCCGCATGAGACCGACCTGCTGTCCGCCGGTGGTCTTCACGCGCTCGGCTTCGACACCGGCCTGGCTGCGCAGTTGCTCGGCGATCCGCTCGGCGTCCGAGTGGGCCTCCGCGGTGACCCGCTGCGCTTCGGCCGAGGCGTTGGCCAGTGCCGTGGAGTGCGCCTGACCGGCTTCGGTCAGACGAGCGGCGGCGGCTGCCGCCTCTTCCAGCTGCTTACGCACCGACTCCTGCTGGTCGGCCATCAGCTTGCGTACCGGTGGCACGACGAACTTGACCAGCAGCCACACGATGATGGCAAAGCCGACCAGCTGCCCGATGAAAATCGACATCTTTGTTGCTACCGCCCCGTACTCGCCGCGGAAAGTGCCTCGGCCTCAACACCGAGGATCCGGCTGGCCAGGGCGGCAGACAGCGTCTCCACCCGGGCCTGCAGCTGCTCACTCACCGCATCGCCTTCTTGCTTGAGCTTGTCGGTGGCGGCCTGCAATGTCGAGGCCACCTCCGCCTCGGCCGCCGACCGCTGCTCGTCGATCGCCTTGCGGCCCTCGGCACGGGCTTCGTCCCGTGCCGTGCTGGCCTCAAGGCGCGCCGCCGCCATCTGCTTCTCGTAGTCGGCATCGGCGGCCGCGAACTGCTCGGCGGACTCCCGATTGTCGGCGAGAGTCTTGGTGACCATGTTCTCGCGCTCCCGCAGCACCTTCATGATCGGCGGCACCACGAAGGTACTGATCACGCCGAGCACGATCAGGAAGATCGCGAGCACGACGAAGAAGGTGCCGTCGGGAATGAGGAAGCTCTTCTTCGGGCCTTCCTCAGCCGCCTCGCTCAAGGCGAGGACAGCAACGCTCATGTCACCCATCTTGTGCGTTACTGCTGCGCGGCGATCGGGGTGGCGAAGACGAACAACGCCATGAAGGCCAGGTTGATGAAGTAGGCCGCCTCGACCAGACCAACCGTGATGAAGAACGGGGTGAACAGGCGACCCTGAGCTTCGGGCTGACGGGCGATACCGGCGATCAGCGCGTTACCGGCGATACCGTCACCGATACCGGCGCCGATGGCACCGCCGCCCATGATGAGACCGCCGCCGATGAGGGCACCAAGTCCGATCAGATTGGGATCTGCCATTTCATTCCTCCTTGCTAGCTGGTAGTGCTCTACCAGGTCTGATGTGGTCGTGCAGGTGGTACTAGTGGTGGTCTTCTTCGAGCTCCATGGCCTGGCTGAAGTACAAGATGGTCAGCAGCGCGAAAATAAACGCCTGAATCAGCCCGACGAACAGGTCGAAGGTCTTCCAGATCGCGTTCGGGGCAACCATGAAGACCGGCCCCAGCAGCGCGATCAGGCTGACCAGGATGCCGCCGGCGAAGATGTTGCCGAACAGACGCAAAGACAGCGAGACCGGCTTGGCGATCTCTTCGACCACGTTGATCGGGGCCAGGATCGCGACGTGGCCCTTGAGCACCCGCAGCGGGTGGCCGATGAAGCCGCGGCGCCAGAAGCCGGCCAGGTGGTAGCCGCAGAACACCAACAGGGCCAGCGCCAGCACGAAGTTGATGTCGGCGGCGGCAGAGGAAATCAACTCATGGACGCCGTGCTCGTCGGCGTACTGCACCGGCAGCACCGACAGCCAGTTACAGACCAGAATGAAGATGAAGATCGTCACCGCCAGCGGCAGCACGAACGGGGCGATCTTCATCCCGATGGCACCCTCGATCTGGTTGCGCATCTGAATAGTGATCGCCTCGAAGAACAGCTGCACCCCGCCGGGAACCCCGGTCGACGTCACCTTGGCGCGCAGGAAGAGCGCCAGGGCGATCACGATCACCGCCGCGATCGCGGTGGAGGTGATGGTGTCGATGTTGACCTCACCGACCAGCGGCCACACCGCGGTCTCGTGGTGGCCGACCTCGATGGCTCCCTCAGCCAGGATCGACTCAGTCATTTTCCGTCCCTTCAGCGCCCGACTCTGACGCTTGCGCGCGGAGCTTTTTTACCACTGGCAGCATGGTGGTCAGCACCAGCACTACCTCGAACAAGGCCAATCCGAACAGCGCACCGAGGCCCTCTGGACGGAACTGGTAGGCGATCGCCAAGCCAATCACGCTGATGACCAGCAGACGAGACGCCGAGTTCAGCGCCATCTTCTTCTTCAGCGGATGGTCGGAGGCGGTGATCTTGAGCGCCGACCGGCGAATCAGCAGTGCATTGCCCAGGCCGAGCGCCAGGCCCAGCCCGAAGAACACGCCGAACAGCGGTCGGCCAAATTGAGCGGCCGCAGCAATCGCGGCAGCGGTCAGAGCGACACAGATCAGTGACAGCCGAATCGGCTGGAATACCACCGACGGCAACACCAACGGCGCATCCTGCGCTGGTGTCGTCACCGCCTCACCCCAATCTGAATCTGCCCTGCGTCACTGTCGTGAAGTCGCCCGCCGAGCGTATCGGATGCCCGAACGCCCTGTGGAACCACCCAACATCATCTTAGACGGTGCTACTACCGCGTGTCGTAGGGGTCCTCTTCCGGGTCGCCGCCCCGGCGTAGCAACGGGATGAGCGTAACGACAATCGCGATGAGCATCGCACCCAACATCACCGCCCCGGTGTAGCGCGGGTCAAAGAAGATGGTGCCGGCCGCCCCGAAGGCGACGATCGCCGTCCACAAATAGATCAGCAACACCACCCGGCGATCGGAATGGCCGATCTGCAGCAACCGGTGGTGCAGGTGCATCTTGTCCGGACTGAAAGGACTGAGCCCGGCGCGGGTACGACGGATGATCGCCAACAGCACATCCAGCGCCGGCACACACATCACCGCCGCCACCAGCAGGAACGGCGACAGCAGCGCAAACACATCGCGCGCGCCGTAGGCGGTCTGCGAGATGGGCCCGGCCGCAGTGGTGGACGCCGCGGCCAACATCAGCCCGATCAGCATCGAGCCGGAGTCACCCATGAAGATCTTGGCGGGGCTGAAATTGTGTGGCAAGAAGCCCAAGCAAGCCCCGGCCAAGACCACCGAGATCAACGCCGGCGGATAGAACAGCACGTCGCCGCCGTGGTCCTGCAGCACGCCGACCGAGAACATGCAGATCGCCAGTGCGGTGATCAGTCCCAGGCCGGCAGCCAGTCCGTCGAGTCCGTCGACGAAGTTCATCGCGTTGACGATCGAGACCGTCAGCGCCAGCGTGAGCAGGATCGACGACACCTGATCGAGCACCACGGTGCCGACGCCGCCGATCGGGATGTAGAGCACGCTCCAGGCCACGCCCATAGTGACCAACACGCTGGCCGCGGTGATCTGGCCGGCGAATTTGGTCAGGGCGTCCAAGCCCCACTTGTCGTCGAGCAGGCCGATTCCCATGATGACGCCGCCGGCCAGCACCACCGCCGGCATGCCGGTGGAATAGACGAAGCCGCGGGTCAGCGCCGGCAGTTGCGAGGCCAGGAAGATCCCGGCGACGATGCCGACGTACATCGCCAGCCCACCCATTCGCGGTGTTGGCTGCACATGGACGTCGCGTTCGCGCGGGTAGGCAACCGCGCCGATCCGGGTGGCCATCCAGCGAACGGGTCCGGTGGTGAAGTAGGTGATGATCGCGGCGGTCAGTCCGACCAGCGCCAGCTCACGCAGCGGCACACCCGCGCCGCGGTCGGCCAGCGCCAGCAGACTGGTCACGGTGTCCCCGTCAGCGAGTCCGGATCCAGCCCCAGCACGGCGCCGATCTGTTCGGCGGAGACCGGTCCGGTCCGGACGATCCGCGGCGCGGGACCGGTCAGATCCACGATCGTCGAAGCGGTGCCCTGCTCGGCCGGGCCCGCGTCGAGGTAGACGTCGACGGACTCCCCTAGTTGACTTTGCGCTTCGGCGGCCTCGATCGCGGGCTGACCACCGGAGACGTTGGCGCTGGACACCGCCATCGGGCCCACCGCCTTGAGGACCTCCAGGGCCACCGGATGCAGCGGCATGCGCACCATGACGGTGCCGCGGGCTTCGCCTAGGTCCCACTGCAGCGACGGGGCCTGGGTGACGATCAGGCTGAGCGCACCCGGCCAAAACGCGCGGATCAGTTCACGGGCGGTGTCGGGCACCATCAGGGCCAACCCGTCGATGGAATTCCACGACCCGACCAGCACGCCCACCGGCATGTCGCGGCCGCGTCGCTTGGCAGCCAACAGCGCCGTCACCCCGGCGGCGTTGAAGGCATCGGCACCGATGCCGTAGACCGTGTCCGTCGGCAACACCACCAGGCGGCCGCCACGCACCGCGTCGATCGCCGCCGCGATTCCGGCCGCACGCCGGGCGGCGTCGGCGCAGTCGAAAACCTCTGTCATGGTTGACCGTTCCTGATCGCCGTCACGAACCGGAGCCGCCCAGTCAGGTCGGGCCGGGACACTACCTCATCGAAAAATCCAGTGCCACGAACAGTTTGGACGGTCGCCGTGGGCGTGGTGTCGTCGTGCTCGACCGCGAACCATCCGCCGGGGCGCAGCAGTCGTGCGGCGAGGTCGGCCAGCGGGGTGATCACCGACATGCCGTCGACTCCGCCGAACAGCGCGTGCTCGGGATCATGCTGGGCCACTTCAGGATCTAGGTCAGCACCTTCGGGGATGTAGGGCGGGTTGCTGACCATCAGGTCGACCCGACCGTCGAGCTCCGACAGCAGTTCCGGCGTGGTCACGTCGGCGTGGACGAGCTCCACCGACGTTCCCGCGCAGTTGCGTCGTGCGTAGTCCAATGCCGGCTCGGAGTCCTCGACTGCAAGGACCCGGGCGCCCGGGAAGCTCCGAGACAACGCGATCGCCAGTGCACCGGAACCGGTGCAGGCGTCGACGATCACCGGGTGCGCGCCGAGCGGTTGCACCACAGCTTGTTTCAGCACCCAGTCGAGCATGGCTTCGGTTTCCGGCCGCGGGATGAACACCCCCGGGCCGACCTGCAGTAGCACCGGGCCGAACGCCGCGGTGCCGATCAGGTGTTGCAGCGGGATGCGGGAGCTTCGTGCGGCGACCAATTCCCGGTAGCGCCCGAAGAACTCGTCGTCGGGTGAATCGAGCAGCGCCAGCCGGCCGCGTTCGGTGCCGGCCGCGTGGGCAGCGAGGGCTTCGGCGTCGTAGCGGGCGGAATCGATCCCGGCATCAGCGAAAAGCGCTGCAGCGGAGTCGATCGCGTCCCGGAGGCTCACGCCGTCCCCTGTAACCGGGTTTCCCTATCGGCGGCCGCCAACGCGTCGAACATCGGATCGAGGTCCCCGTCGAGAACCTGGTCGAGGTTGTGCGCCTTGTAGCCGATGCGGTGGTCGGTGATCCGGTTTTCCGGGAAGTTGTAGGTGCGGATGCGCTCACTGCGGTCCACGGTGCGGATCTGGCTGGCCCGATCGGCCGAGGCATCCGCCTGGGCCTGCTCCTCGGCAACCGCCTGCAGCCGGGCCGCCAAAACCTGTAGTGCACGGGCCTTGTTCTGCAGCTGGGACCGCTCGTTCTGGCAGGTGACGACGATCCCGGTCGGCAGGTGGGTGATACGCACCGCCGAGTCGGTGGTGTTGACGCCCTGGCCGCCCTTGCCGGAGGACCGGTAGACGTCGATGCGCAGGTCCGACTCGTCGATGGCCACCTCGGCGACCTCTTCGGGTTCGGGGTAGACCAGCACGCCGGCCGCCGAGGTGTGGACGCGGCCTTGAGATTCGGTGACCGGCACCCGCTGTACGCGGTGCACACCGCCCTCGAACTTCATCTTCGACCACACGCCGTCGGCGGTGTCGCCCTTGCTGGCGATGGTGAGCGTGGCGTCCTTGTAGCCGCCGAGGTCCGAGGTGGTCTCGTCGAGGACCGTCACCTTCCAGCCCTGGCGTTCGGCGTAGCGGATGTACATCCGGGCCAAGTCGGCGGCGAACAACGCCGACTCCTCGCCGCCTTCGCCGGATTTGACCTCCAGCACGATGTCGTCGGCGTCGTGCGGGTCGCGGGGCGCCAGCATGTCGGTGAGCGCGGTGTCCAGCTCGGCGACGCGCGCCTCCAGCTCCGGGATCTCGGTGGCGAACGAGGCGTCGTCGGCGGCCAGTTCCCGGGCGGCCTCGAGGTCACCGCGGGCCGACTCGAGCTTGCGGTGGGTGGCGATGATGGGCGCCAGCTGGGCGAAGCGCCGACCGGCGCGGCGTGCCTCGGCCGGATCGTTGTGCAGTTCGGGATCCGACAGCTGCGTTTCCAGGGCGGCGTGCTCGGCCAACAGGGCGTCGATCCCCTGAATGCTTTGGGTCATCTCACCTCCATCCCCGAACGCAAGCCGACGCCCGGATGACGTGCTGGCACGTTCCGGGCGTCGGTGAGGGAGCTACTTGTCGTCGGCTGCCGCTGCTGCGGCACCGGCGTTGCGCTTGCCGTAGCGCTTCTCGAAGCGCGCAACCCGGCCGCCGCTGTCGAGGATCTTCTGCTTGCCGGTGTAGAACGGGTGGCACTGCGAGCAGACCTCGACCACGATGTGGCCGCTCTCCTTGGTGCTACGGGTGGTGAAGGTGTTGCCACAACCGCAGACCACGGTGGTCTCGCCGTAGGCCGGGTGGATGCCAGTTTTCATGATGTCCTCTTCAATCGTGGGCCGCCGGGTCGCCCGCCTTCGAATTGGGGCGGACGTGAACCGGAACCTGAGGTGTTCGATTATGCCAGCTGCGCTGTCGCCTCCCAAAACGCCGGGAGGCTCGTTCGCATTCCGCGGGCAAGGTCAGTCGTTGTCCATTCCCGGCGTGGTCTTGGACACCTGCACCAGGAACTCGTAGTTGTTCTTGGTCTTGCGCAGCTGGCTCATCAACAGGTCGATGGCCTGATGCGAGTCCAGGCCGGACAGCAGCCGACGCAGCTTGTGCACGATCGCGAACTCGTCCGGCGAGAGCAGCAGCTCGTCCTTGCGGGTACCGGACGGGTTGACGTCGACGGCCGGGAACACCCGGCGCTCGGCGATCTTGCGGTCCAGCTTGAGCTCGGCGTTGCCGGTGCCCTTGAACTCTTCGAAGATCACCGTGTCACCGGTGGAGCCGGTCTCCACCATCGCGGTGGCGATGATGGTCAGCGAGCCGCCGTCCTCGATGTTGCGGGCCGCGCCCAGGAACCGCTTGGGCGGGTAGAGCGCGGTGGAGTCCACACCACCGGACAGGATGCGGCCCGACGCCGGGGAGGCGTTGTTGTAGGCACGACCGAGGCGGGTGATCGAGTCGAGAAGGACGACTACATCTTTGCCCTGCTCGACCAGGCGCTTGGCCCGCTCGATGGCCAGCTCGGCGGCCTGAGTGTGGTCTGACGGCGGCCGGTCGAAGGTCGAGGCGATGACCTCACCCTTGACCGAGCGCTGCATGTCGGTGACTTCTTCAGGACGCTCGTCGACCAGCACCACCATCAGGTGGCACTCCGGATTGTTGCGGGTGATCGCGTTGGCGATGTCCTGCATGATCGTGGTCTTACCGGCCTTGGGCGGCGAGACGATCAGCGCGCGCTGCCCCTTGCCGATCGGCATGATCAGGTCGATGACGCGGGTGGTCAGCTTCTCCCCCGACGTCTCCAACCGCAGCCGCTGGTTCGGGTACAGCGGGGTCAGCTTGGTGAAGTCCGGACGGTTCCGGGCCTCTTCAACCGGGCCGCCGTTGACCGAGTCCAACCGCACCAGCGGGTTGAACTTCTGCCGCGGATTCTTGTCGCCGCCATCTCCGTCCCGGGCCACCCGCACCGCGCCGGTCACCGCGTCGCCGCGGCGCAGCCCGTTCTTGCGGACCATGTTCATCGAGACGTAGACGTCGTTGGGTCCGGCCAGGTAGCCGGAGGTGCGCACGAACGCGTAGTTGTCCAGCACGTCGAGGATGCCGGCGACCGGCTGGACGACATCGTCTTCACGCAGCTCGGCGTCACCGCCGGCACCGCCGCCCTCGCCACCGCGCTCGCCGCGCCGACGCCGGTCGCGGAAGCGGCGGCCGCGCCGGCCACCGCGGTCGTCATCGTCGCCACCGCTGCGGTTGGGCTGCTCACCGCCCTGGTCGTCGCTCTTGGACTGCGCGGCTTCGTCAGTTTTGGGCTCGTTCTTGGCGCTCTCGCGCTCACGGCGTCCACCGGACTGCTCGGCCCTGTCGGACCTGCCGTCGGCCCGGCCCTGCTTGCGCGACTCGCCCTGGGTGTCCGCCTCGGCAGGCTTGTCCTGCTCTGCCGGCTTCTCGGCCTCGCCGCCATTGGCAGCGGGTGAGCCGGTCGCACGGCTGGCGCCACGGCGTTCGCGCCGCGGCGGTGCCGCAGGAGCGTCCGCCTCGGTGGCCGCGGCCGGCTCGGCACCGTTAGCCGCGCCGTTGGCGGGCTGCTCGGCGCCGGGCTGCGCATTGGCAACGTCGCCGCCGTTGGAAACGTCACCGCCGTTGCCCCCGTTGTCGGAGACCTCGCGGATCGCAGCGATCAATTCGCTCTTACGCATCCCGGACGAGCCCTTGACACCGACGCGGTTGGCCAGCGCCCGCAGTTCGGGCAGCACCATCGCCGACAGCGAGCTGTCGGCGGGTGCAGTGGCAGCACCGTTGTCGGGCGCCGAAGCGGGAGCCGCCTCGGTGATGGTCGGCGCCGAGGCGGTCTCCGGGACGGACGGCGCGGCGTCACTACCGCCGACGGCTACGTCCTGGCTGGTCTCGGAAGTACTCGGGGGGGTCGGCACCGACTCTTGGTCGGTGCTGCCTTCAGCCGTGAAGAGGTCCGTTTCGGTCACGGATTTCCTTTCTTCCCTCGTCGGTTTTCTCACGCGAGGGGCTTGGTTGCATTCAGCGGACTGCCGAGTGCGTGTCACCGTCGACTGTTTAACGGTGTAGCCCGTATCGACGGCGTCGTAACACGAACCGTCAGCTACGGGAAGAATTTGGTGGCATCCCGGTTGACATCGCAGTCTGATTCAGGTGCTGATGCCGCGAATGCGGGACGGGACCGAGGATAGCCCGCTTCTGTGCTGGACGCAATAGATGCTGCGCGGGCGCGTCTCAACCCGGTACCGCCACCCCGGAATTCCACTTGACTGCGTTGCCGACCGACATCTCTGTGACGTTGAACACTTGAGCCTCTGGGCAGTCGAGCACCGCGGCGGGCAGTTGGGCCGCCGTGGTCAGCGCGATCACCGCAGGTCCGGCACCGGAAAGCACGGCCGCTATGCCGTGTCGGCGCAGCAACTGCAGAAATGCCGCGGACTCGGGCTGCGCGGCGCCGCGCTGGGGCTGGTGCAGCACGTCCTCGGTGGCCGCCAGCAGTAGGTCAGGCCGCTCGGTCAGTGCCACCACCAGCAGCGCGGCCCGGCTGACGTTGAACCGGGCATCGCGGTGGCTGACCTGCTCGGGCAGCAAAGCCCGGGTCTCCGCGGTCGACGAACGCAGTTGCGGGATCGCCGGGAAGAGATGGATGTCGGGGTGCAGCCGCAGGGGCGCCGCTGAATAGGCCGTACCTTCGCCACTGCTCGCGGTCCAGGAAACCACCGCGCCACCCAGGACGGCGGCGGCGGCGTTGTCGGGATGGCCCTCGAATTCCGAGGCCAGCTGGACCAGTTGGGATTCGGATAAGCCGGGCCGATCAAGTTGCGCGACAAGGCCGTTGACCACGGCTAATCCCCCGACCACCGCGGCCGCCGACGAGCCCAGGCCACGCTGATGCGGAATCGCGTTGCGGCAGCGCACCACCATGCCAGGAGCCTCGACACCAGCCTCACGCATCCCGCGCAGGATGCCCTGCACCACAAGGTGATCCGAAGTGAGCGGAACCTGACCGGCGCCCTCCCCCTCGACCTGCACCAGCAGGCCGGAGTCGACTGTCTCGACGATCACCTCGTCGTAGAGGCCCAGCGCCAGACCCAGGCTGTCGAAGCCGGGGCCCAGGTTGGCGCTCGACGCCGCAACCGCGACGCTGGCCGTCAACCCGGTCGGCAACAACTGAACCACTAGGCCAGCCCCAATTCGGCGACCACGGTGGCCGCGTCGACGGGAACCGCGGTCACCTCGGGCATGCCCTTCAGCGCGGTGTCGGGGTCTTTGAGCCCGTTGCCGGTCACGGTGCACACCACGGTCGAACCGCGCGGCACCCAACCGTCTTCCACCGACTTGAGCAGCCCGGCGATGCTGGCCGCCGAGGCCGGCTCGACGAACACGCCCTCGGACTGCGCCACCAGGTGGTAGGCGGCCAAGATCTCCTCGTCGGTGGCGGCCAGGAACCGCCCACCCGAATCCACCTGCGCTTCAACGGCCTGCGTCCAGGACGCCGGCGAGCCGATGCGGATCGCGGTGGCGATGGTCTCCGGGTTCTTGACCGGCGCACCGTTCACCAGCGGCGCGGCGCCGGCGGCCTGGGTGCCCAGCATCTTCGGCAGCTTCTCGGTCAGGCCGTCGGCGTAGTACTCGCGGTAGCCCTTCCAGTACGCGGTGATGTTGCCGGCGTTGCCGACCGGCAGCGAGTGGATGTCGGGCGCGGTGCCCAGTGCGTCGACGATCTCGAAGGCCGCCGTCTTCTGACCTTCGATGCGCACCGGGTTCACCGAGTTCACCAGCGAGATGGACGGGAAGTCGGTGGCCATCTTGCGGGCCAGTTCCAGGCAGTCGTCGAAGTTGCCGTCGATCTGAATGATCTTGGCGCCGTGCATGACTGCCTGCGCGAGCTTGCCCATCGCGATCTTGCCCTGCGGGATCAGCACCGCACAGGTGATGCCGGCGCGGGCGGCGTAGGCCGCCGCCGAGGCCGAGGTGTTGCCGGTCGAGGCGCACAGCACCGCCCGCTGGCCGCGGGCGACTGCGTCGGTGACCGCCATCGTCATACCGCGGTCCTTGAACGAGCCGGTCGGGTTGAGCCCCTCGACCTTCAGGTGCACGGTGCAGCCGGTCTGCTCGGAGATCCGCTTGGCGTGGATCAGCGGGGTGCCGCCCTCGTGCAGCGTGATCGCCGTCCAGTCGTCGCCGATGGGAAGTCGATCGCGGTAGGCACCGATCAAGCCGGGCCAATTGTGATGGGTAGGACGGGGACTCGGGGTTCGGGTGGAGCTCACTGGTCTGTTCCTTCCAGTCGTAGCACGCTGGCAACCCGCTGGACCGCATCCAGATCAGCTAGCGCCGCAACGGTTTCCGACAGCGCCGCATCGGCAGCCCGGTGGGTGACCACCACGATCCGAGCGCCGATCAGCTGCCCGCCGTCGTCGGCCACACCCTCCTGGCGCACCTCGGCGATGCTCACCCCGTGGGCGGCGAATTCGGCTGCCACCGTAGACAGCACACCCGGCTTGTCGGCGACGTCCATGCTCACGTAGTAGCGGGTCGCGACATCGCCGATCGGCGCGATGGCCAGCTGGGCGTACTTGGACTCGCGCGGCCCGCGCCCACCCTGCACCCGGTTGCGGGCGGCCATCACCAGATCGCCGGTGACCGCCGAAGCGGTCGGCGCACCCCCGGCGCCCTGCCCGTAGAACATCAGCCGGCCGGCCGCCTCGGCCTCGACCACCACCGCGTTGAAGGCCCCGTTGACGGTGGCCAGCGGGTGGGTCAACGGCACCAGCGCCGGGTACACCCGGGCCGAAACCCGCTGCTGCCCATCGTTTGTGGTGATGCGTTCGCAGATCGCCAGCAGTTTGATGGTGCAACCCAGTGCCCGGGCCGTGGTGAAGTCCGCCGGGCTGATGCTGGTGATGCCCTCGCGGTAGACGTCGTCGGCGGTCACCCGGGTATGGAAGGCGATCGACGCCAGGATCGCGGCCTTGGCGGCTGCGTCGTAGCCCTCCACGTCGGCGGTGGGGTCGGCCTCGGCGTAGCCCAGCGCGCTCGCGTCCGCCAGCGCGTGCGAGTAATCGGCACCGGTGGAGTCCATTTCGGACAGGATGTAGTTGGTGGTGCCGTTGACGATGCCCGCGACCCGCAGCACGGTGTCACCGGCCAGCGACTGGATCAGCGGCCGGATGACCGGGATTGCGCCGGCCACACTGGCTTCGAAGTAGAGGTCCACGCGCGCGGTCTCGGCGGCCTCGGCCAGCTCGCCGGTGGATCGCGACAGCAGGGCCTTGTTGGCGGTGACGACGGACTTGCCGTGCGCGATCGCCGTCAGGATCGCCTTGCGGGCCGGCTCGACCGGGCCCATCAGCTCGACGACGATGTCGACGTCGCTGCGCGACACCAGGCTGTCGATGTCGTCGGTGAGCAACTCCACCGGCACACCCCGGTCAGGCGCCACCCGGCGCACCCCGACCCCGCGCAACACCAGCGGAGCACCGATCCGGGCGGCCAGATCATCAGCACTGGACTCGAGGATGCGGACGACTTCACTGCCGACGTTGCCCAGTCCGAGGACGGCCACGCCCACCGGACTCCCGGATACCTGCGAACCGGACACTTCTACCTCACCTCCAGGCTGATCAGGTCTTCGACGGTTTCCCGGCGCAGCATAAGACGAGCGTTTCCGTCGCGTACCGCCACCACCGCCGGGCGGGTGAGCAGGTTGTACCGGCTCGACATCGAGTAACAGTAGGCGCCGGTGGCGGCCACTGCGATCAGGTCACCGGGCACCATGCCGTGCGGCACCCAGGTGTCGCGGACGATGATGTCACCGCTCTCGCAGTGCTTGCCGACGATCCGCGCCAGCTCCGGCAGCGCGTCTGCCCCGTCCAGGGTGCGCGAGACCAGCCGCACGTCGTAGTGCGCGTCGTAGAGCGCCGGACGGATGTTGTCGCTCATGCCGCCGTCGACGCTGACGTAGCGGCGCTGGGCGGTGGCGCTGATGGCGACGTCTTTGACGGTGCCGACTTCATAGAGCGTGACGGTGCCCGGTCCGGCGATGGCCCGGCCGGGTTCGACGACCAGCTGCGGGGTGGGCAGTCCGACCGCCGCAGACTCGTCACGCACGATCGCGGCGAGCTTGCCGGCCAGCTCGGCCATCGGCGGCGGATCATCCTGCGGCAGATAGGAAATACCCAAGCCGCCACCCAGGTCGATGACCGAGAGCTGCGCGGTCTTGTCAACACCGAACTCGGCGACCACGTCGCGCAGCAATCCGATGACCCGGCGCGCGGCCAACTCGAAGCCGGCCACGTCGAAGATCTGCGACCCGATGTGGCTGTGCAGCCCGATCAGCCGCAGGTGCTCGGCGGCGAACACCCGCCGGATGGCGTCCATCGCCGCGCCGCTGGCCAGCGAAAGCCCGAACTTCTGGTCTTCGTGGGCGGTCGAGATGAACTCGTGGGTATGGGCTTCCACGCCGACGGTGACGCGCACCAGCACGTCCTGCACGACGCCGGCTGCGGCCGCGACGGCGTCGAGGCGGTCGATCTCGATGAGCGAGTCCAGCACGATGTGGCCGACCCCGGCGTTGACCGCGGTCTGCAGCTCCGCAACGGATTTGTTGTTGCCGTGCAAGGTGATTCGCTCCGGCGCGAAGCCGGCGTGCAACGCGACGGCCAGCTCACCTCCGGTGGCGACATCCAGGCACAGGCCCTCCTGGTCGATCCAGCGGGCAATCTCGCTGCACAGAAAGGCTTTGGCGGCGTAGTGCACGTTGGCGCCGCCGCCGAACGCCGCGGCGATCTCGCGGCAGCGGCCCCGGAAGTCGTCCTCGTCGATGACGAACAGCGGGGTGCCGTACTGCTCGGCCAGCTCGGTCACTTTGACTCCGGCGATGCTCGTCACGCCGTCGTCGTCGCGAACGGTGTTGCGCGGCCAGACGTTCGGCGCGAGTTGCAGCAACTGTTGCGGGGTCTGAGGCCGCGGCGGCAGACCGTCGTGGTGGAGTTCTTCGGCGTGCCGCGGCCCGGCGGGGTGGACGTTCACATTCGCTCCGGTGCGCTCACGCCGAGGATGCCCAGCCCGTTGGCGATCACCTGGCGGGTGGCCTGGCACAGCGCCAGCCGTGCACCGTGCAGGTCGCCCGGCTCTTCATCGCCTTGCGGCAGTACCCGGCAGCTGTCGTAGAACCGGTGGTAGTCCCCGGCAAGGTCTTCCAGGTAGCGGCAGACCCGGTGCGGTTCACGCAGTGCGGCAGCGGTTTCCAGCACCCGGGGGAACTCCCCCAGGCTGCGGATCAGCGCGCCCTCTTTGTCGTGGCTGAGCAGTCCCAGGTTGGCGGTGTCGGGGGCCAGGCCCAGTTCGGCGGCGTTGCGAGCCAGCGCGGACAGGCGTGCGTGCGCGTATTGCACGTAGTAGACCGGGTTTTCGTTGCTCGCCGAGGACCACAGCGCCAGATCGATGTCGATGGGAGTGTCCACCGAGGATCGGGTCAGGCTGTAGCGGGCGGCGTCGACGCCGATCGCCTCGACCAAGTCGTCGAGGGTGATGACGGTGCCGGCGCGCTTGCTCATCTTGACCGGCTGACCGTCGCGGACCAGGTTCACCATCTGGCCGATCAGTACTTCCACGGTGGCCGGGTCGTCACCGAAGGCCGCCGCAGCCGCCTTGAGCCGGGCGATGTAGCCGTGGTGGTCGGCGCCGAGCATGTAGATGCACAGGTTGAAGCCGCGCTCGCGCTTGTCCAGGTAGTAGGCCAAGTCGCCGGCGATGTAGGCGGGCTTGCCGTCGCTCTTGATGACGACGCGGTCCTTGTCGTCGCCGTAGGCGCTGGTGCGCAGCCAGGTGGCGCCATCCTTTTCGTAGATGTTGCCGTTGGCGCGCAGCCGCTCGATGGCCTGCTCCACGCGGCCGGAGGTGTGCATCGAGTCTTCGTGGGTGAAGACGTCGAAGTCGGTGCCGAACTCGTGCAGCGAGGCCTTGATGTGGGTGAACATCAGGTCGACGCCGATCTCGCGGAACGTCTCCTGCGCCTGCTCTTTGGGGGCACTCATCACGTCGGGGGCCTTGGCCTGGATCTGGGCCGCGATATCGGTGATGTACGCACCGGCGTAGCCGTCCTCGGGGGCCGGCTCGCCCTTGGCGGCGGCGATCAGCGAGTTGGCGAACCGGTCGATCTGGGCACCGTGGTCGTTGAAGTAGTACTCGCGGGTGACCGCCGCGCCCTGGGTGCTCAGCAGCCGGCCCAGGGCGTCGCCGACCGCCGCCCAGCGGGTACCACCGATGTGGATGGGCCCGGTGGGGTTGGCCGAGACGAACTCCAGGTTGACGTTGAGGCCGCCGAGGGCGTCGGTGTGGCCGTAGCCCGTGCCGGCACCGATGATGTTGGCAATGATGGCGCCCTGCGCCGAGGCGTCCAGGCGGATGTTGACGAACCCGGGCCCGGCTGTTTCGGCCGAGGCGACGCCGTCGGCTTTCGCCAGGGCTTCGGCCAGCCAGCCGGCCAGCTCACGGGGGTTGGCGCCCACCTTCTTGCCCAGCTGCAGGGCCAGGTTGGTGGCGTAATCACCGTGTTCGGGGTTGCGCGGCCGCTCAACTGTCACCGTCGCGGGCAGCGCGGCGGTGTCCAGGTCGTGCTCGGCCAGCACCGCGGCGGCGGTGGTCTTGAGCAATTCGGCCAGATCGGCGGGGGTCACGAGGCCCCATCCTATGGTCTTACGTGGTCAGGCCCCGAATCCGTCCGGTTCTTAAGTCCGGCCATTGATGCGCTAGTCTGTCAAAGCCCACATGGCGCCCGTTTGTACGTGCGCCCCCGTAGCTCAGGGGATAGAGCGTCTGCCTCCGGAGCAGAAGGCCGCAGGTTCGAATCCTGCCGGGGGCACCCATTCTGAAGTGCATGTTCTTGCCTGTCGGCGCCGCTCGCGATACTCATCCCCGTGACACGAATTCCGAGGCGCAGCGCGGTGGCCGCAAGGACCCTTGACAGTCGAATGCGGCGCAAGGAAACTTGACAGACGGGCACCACGCTCGGGCTCGTCGCGGTCCCTGCGGAAGACCCTGACCGCATCATCCACGCCGACGACCTGTACTCCGCGCACTATGAATATCTGAGATGAGGTGAGCACCATGACTGCGATTCACGACAACACCGGGCTAGATCAACTCAGTCCGGCCACCCACCCGGCGCGGGATGCCAAGGCTTTCCGCCGGATCGTCGCAGCGGTGGAATCAGTCCGGAACGCAGATGCCGAGCTGACCGCCGCGGTCCGTGAAGCCCGAAAACGCGGAGACTCCTGGACGGCCATCGCCGTTGCACTGGGCACCACTCGGCAGGCTGCGCAGCAACGGTTCGGCAAGCTAACCGACTAGCTAGTCGGCCACGGAATTCCCACTTCGCGCACAGCATAATCACTCCCCGTAGATGCTTAGGCCACCTAAGGTCGGCTAAGTGACGATTCGCCTTGGCTTCCAGATCCCCAACTTCTCTTACGGCACCGACGTTTCGGAGCTGTTCCCCACCGTCATCGCCCAAGCCCGCGAGGCCGAGGCGGCCGGTTTCGACGCGGTCTTCGTGATGGACCACTTCTATCAACTGCCCATGCTGGGCTCCCCCGATCAGCCGATGCTCGAGGCCTACACCGCCCTGGGTGCGTTGGCGACCGCGACGCAGCGGGTCCAGCTGGGCACCCTGGTCACCGGCAACACCTACCGCAACCCGGCCCTGCTGGCCAAGATCATCACCACCCTGGATGTGGTCAGTGCCGGCCGCGCCATCCTGGGCATCGGTACCGGGTGGTTCGAGCTCGAACACGACCAGTTGGGTTTCGAATTCGGCACCTTCACCGACCGGTTCAACCGGCTCGACGAGGCGCTAGAGATCATCTTGCCGATGATCAAGGGCGAGCGGCCGACCTTCGAGGGCAAGTGGTACCGCACCCGCGAAGCGATGGCCGAACCTCGCTTCCGCGACCATATTCCACTGCTGATCGGCGGCAGCGGCGAGAAGAAGACGATCCCGTTGGCGGCGCGTCACTTCGACCACCTCAACCTCATCACCGGTTTCGACGAGCTGCCCCAGAAGGTCGACGCCATCCGGCGCAGCTGCGACGAGGTCGGCCGCGACCCGGCGACCCTGGAGACCACCATGCTGCTCACCGCGCTGGCCGGCGAGAACCTGACCGCCGATCAGATTCCCGCCCAGATTGCTCAACGGGCGGTGGCCGGCAGCCCTGAGTCGATCGCCGAGCAGATCAAAACCAAGGTGCTCGATGCCGGTGTCGGCGGGGTCACCATGAACCTCCCCGGTTACACCCCCGGGGTGATCACCAAGGTGGGTGCGGCGTTGCGCGCGGTACTGGACGCCTAAGGCGATAAGTGAAGTCAACTATCAAATCTAACTTCACTTAGACCTTTAAGTGAAGTTAAGCTGTACGGGTGACTTCACTTCGTCCTGTCACCTACGAGGACGTGCGTTGGGAACCCCAGGGGGCGCGCTACGCCAGCACAAAGCTGCCGAAGTACGGCACATATCACCCCGCGGTACCGGCCGGCATCGCCGAGTTGACCCTGGATCTGCCGTCGTCTGTCATCGCCGAAGCGGAAGCCGCCAGCCATGCGATCACCCGCTTCGACGCTGAACTCGGAAGTGAAATCGCGCCGTTCGCCGCCGTGCTGCTGCGATCCGAATCGGCAGCCAGTTCGCAGATCGAGAACCTGACAGCGTCCTCGCGCGCGATCGCCGAAGCCGAACTGTCCGGTCACAGCTCAAAGCGCAACGCCGAGATGATTGTCGCCAACACTGCAGCCATGCAGGCGGCAATCGCGTTGTCCGAGAAGGTGGATACCGACGCCATTCTGGCGATGCACCGCGCACTGATGGACAAGGAACCCCGCCACACCCCTGGCGAATTCCGCACCGAGCCAGTCTGGATCGGCGGCGGTTCCACCCCTATCGGTGCCACATTCGTCGGCCCGCGCCACGAGTTGATCCCCGGTGCGATCACCGACCTGATCTCGTTCGCGCAGCGCGTCGACATGCCGGCGTTGCCGCAGATAGCGCTGGCCCATGCGCAGTTCGAGACCATTCACCCGTTCACCGACGGGAACGGACGTACGGGCCGCGCATTGGTGCAAGCCCTGTTGCGCAACAAAGGCATGACCCGCCAGGTGACGGTGCCGATCTCCGCCGGATTGCTCGCCGACACCGGCGCTTACTTCGCGGCGCTCACCTCCTACCGCGAGGGCAATGCGGCACCAATCGTCGAGCGTTTCGCGCAGGCCGCGGTCCTGTCCATTGCCAACGGGCGGGAGCTGATCGCTGAGCTTCGGGCGATCCGGGAGAACTGGAACGAAGCGATCACCGCACGGTCGGACTCGGCGGTGTGGAAAGTCGCCGACCTGTTGATCCGCCGCCCAGTCGTCAACGCAGCGCTACTGGCACAGGAGTTGGGAATCGAATCGACCAACGCCCACCGCTACCTCAATCCGCTGGCGGAGGCGGGAATCCTGATCGCGACCACCAGCGGCCCCCGCAACCGGGTGTGGCGTTCTCCTGAGGTACTGGCCGCGTTGGACGCGTTCGCCGAGCGCGCCGGGAGGCGGAACGGATCGTTCCACGGCTTCGCTCCGCTACCTCACCGCGGCGCCGCAGTCTCCAATGCCCTCATCGACCGACTTCGCGACGAAAAGGGCGTCTGAATCAGATGCGGTCATTGCTGGACGTCAATGTGCTGTCGGCGCTGGTCGACCGCGATCATGTCGACCATGAACGGGCCCGGACGTGGCTAGAAATCGAGATCGAACACGGCTGGGATCGTGCGCGATCACCCAGAACGGCTTTGTGCGCATCATCAGCCAACCCCGGTATCCGAATCCCGTCACGCCCAACTACGCCATCGGCATGCTGGCCCAGACCGCTGGGACCCGCTACCACCAGTTCTGGACCTGCACGGTGAGCGTTCTCGATGCCGACGTTGTCGATCCCGCCCGAGTGCACAGCTCCAAACAGGTCTACCCCAACACCGTGTGCATCAGCATCACGTCGTAGGCGTTCCACAGCGACAGCGTGAAGTACACGTCCTTGCCCGTCGACCAGGGGTGCATGTAGGGCGCGTAGATGCCGCCGGGAATCTGGCCGGTGGGGATCAGGGTCTGCTCGGCGCTCCACGGCCCCTGCGGCGTGGGCGCGGTGCGGGCCACCACGTCATTGCCGCCGTTGCCGTACAGCGCCAGATACTGCCGCAGATAGGTGTTGTACTGCACCGACATCTCGCCCACCGGGCCGGGAATCACCGGGGTGGCCGCCGCCGGATTGGCCGGCACCCAGGATCCACTGTCCCCGTTCCAGTACTGGTATTTCGTGAGGTCGGGAATGGCGCGCTCGGGCACCCGCGACAGGTAGGCCGAGCCGCCGCGGCCGGACGGCGTTCCGTAGGAGTACAGGTAGCCGTCGTTGCCGCGCAGGTACGCGCCCATCTGGAATTTCTCGTTGCCGGGGACGAAGCGCGCCCGCGGGACGTTCTCCGGCGACGTCGACCGCACCGTCCCGGGATAGACGCCCCACGTTTCGCCGTTGTCGTTGGAGACCGCGATCGCCGAATAGTTGGTGGACCAGTCGCCGTCGCGACCCCACTGCTTGATGGACATGAAGTTCATGTACTGGTTGCCGGCGATCCCGATGGCGGCGGTGGGGATCATGCCTTCCTGCTGCGGAGCCAGTTGCACCGCGGGCAGAATCTGCTTGGAGAAATTCGGCTGCCGCAGTGGCGATCCCGAGTACTTGTTGCCGACGGCTCCGGGGCCCACCGTGATCCCGTCGGCCAGGTTGTTGTCATTGCTGCGGAACAGCACATTCTGTCGCCACTGCTTGCCTTGGATGCGGCAGTAGCCGAAGGTGTCGCCGAACGCGTAGAGGACCTGGCGGTTGGCGGGATCGCCGTTGTCCCAAGGGATTCCGAGGTCGGTACCCGAGATGCCGAAGCGTTGCAGGGTTTGGTTGGGGCCGTTGGGCCCGGTCACCCACTCCACCAGCGACGTCTGGGAACCGGCGATAGCGCCGCCAGCGTCGGCGGTCGACAATCCCGGATCTGCGCCGGCGTTCGGCACGGGCTGGACCGGTTGGGCGACGTTCGGCACGGCTTCACCACCGGGAGCCGGGGCCGGCGGTACCACCGCGGCCTGCTGACGAATCGTGCCGTTCGGGTTGATCAGCGCGGCGATCAGCGGGCCCAGTTTGGGCAACGGCGCTTGATCGTTGGTGCCGCGGGGCCGGCGCCCGGTGGGCAGCTGGCCGGCTCCGGTGGTCGGGGAGCCCGGCGGCGGGTCGACGTTGGCTTCGGGGGCGTTGCAGGTGGCCGCGCTCGCCGGCGCGAGCTCGCTGGCGGCAACCATCCCCAGGACGACCACCGGCACCATTGCCGCCGAGACGATTCGACGTGTCGCCGACATGTCACACCTTTCCCAGGACCCGCCCCCGGGCCTCGCACCACTGTGACGATAGTGATTTCTGGGGCTCGTGTGGCTTCCAGGGGACGATAGAGACGCATCCGTGACGGTGTCGAAACCAGCGGATTGCCCGCTCAGCCCGCCCGGCTGACCTCGGCGACCACATCGGCGACCACATCGGCGACGCAGCGCAGTTGGCCCAGGTCAGAGCTGGTCGGAATCAGATGGACCTCACCGGTGCCCACCGCCGCAAACGCCCGCAGCACCTCGGCCAACTCGTCCTCGCTGCCGGCCCAGCCGGTGGTCGGGGCCATCGCCTCGACATACTCGGCGGGAATCCAGTTCATGTAGCGCAGCAGGTGCCGGCGCACCTGATCGCGGGCTTGCTCACGATCACCCAACGCGAACCAGAACGACGTCGCCAGATGCGGCTTGGCCCGGCCCGCCTGCTGCCAGGCGTCGCGGGCGACGTCGAACAGCTCGTTCTGCTTGGCGACGTCGAGGTCCATGGTGATGCCGGCCAGGCCCTCGGCCCAGCTCGCCGCGCTACGCACCGTCTTGGGGCCGATCGTGCCGACCAACAGCGGCGGCCCGCCGGGTTGGGTCGGCGCCGGCCCGACCGGCAGCACCGACTCGGTGAGCTTCTCCCCCGCGTCCTGCTCGCCAAAGCGCGGGCGAACGGGGACATGCTCAGCGGCGGTCGGCTGACCGTCGGGCTCGGTATAGGCGGCAGGGACGAGGACTACCGTGCGGTCGGCGCCGATCCGGCGAGGCAGAAGATGGGCGAGCCGGCCGCCGCTGAGCAGGTCGCCGGTCGCCAGCGCTTTGGCGAGCAGGACGGGGTCGTGCAGTTGCGGGACGATGACCGTGGTCACCAGCCGCACCCGCTCGGTCCACGCCGACAGCGCACCCAGCAGGGTCAGGCTGTCGGGGTTGGTGAAAGCGATCCGCTCGCCCCAACACAGCGACGAGAACGGCCCGTCGTCGATCGTGCGCGCCCAGTCCCGCAGCAGCGTTGCGTCCAGGTCCGGTTCCATCACCGGCATGGTCATTCCCACCTGCATGACCGCGATTGTGGCACGGTCGCCGTACGCGGCCGACACTTGAGCAATGGGCATTTCCTTCAACCACACCATCGTGGCCGCGCACGACAAACAGGCGTCGGCGGCGTTTCTGGCCGAGCTGTTCGGCCTGCCCGCGCCGCAATCGCTCGGTCACTTCGCGGTCGTCGCACTCGACCATCAGGCCAGCCTCGACTACGCCGACGTGCCCGCCGACGAACCGATTCGGCCGCAGCACTACGCGTTTCTGGTCTCCGAGTCCGACTTTGATGCGATCTACGCCAAGATCGCCGAACGCGGCCTGGAGCACTGGGCAGACCCGCGGGGTGAGCGCCCGGGCGAGATCAACCACAACCACGGCGGGCGCGGAGTGTATTTCCGCGATCCCGGCGGTCACTATCTGGAGATCCTCACTCGGCCGTACGGCTCAGGCAGCTAGCGAGGCTCGCCCAGTTAACGGGCTAGCCCGCCGAATGGCCGCGCTGGCGCTCCTGGGCGCGGTAGTCGGCGGCCAGGTCGGCGACGTGCGCGGGCAGATCGCCCGACGCCACGTCGGCCAGGCTGGTCTGCTCGAGTACCGAGCGCATGCTGGCCCGCAACGCCCGCCATACGTCGGTCAATGCGGCGGTCGGACCGGAATAGGGCAGATCACCCAGGCCGATGTCACGAACACTGGCCAGCGGGCCGTCGATGCAGCGCAACACGTCGGCGACGCTGATCGCCGTGGCTGCGCGGGCCAGCTCGTAGCCGCCGTCGCGGCCGCGCTGGCTGCGCACCAGCCGGTCGCAGCGCAGATCGGACAGGATGTCGACCAGGAACTGCGCCGGAATGCCCTGCGCGGCCGCTATCTCGTCGGTCTTGACCAGGGCGCCGGGCTCCGCGGTGGCCAGTTGGACCATCGCTCGCACCGCGTACTCCGCCTTGGCCGACATGCGCATTGCGAGCATTCTTCCATCTGGCGGGTCAACTGATCGCTGCGAGCACCGCTTGCGCGTATTCGGGGCGACACACCACTAGGTCGGGCAGCAGCGGGTCGGGCCGGTTGTAGACCAGCGGTGAGCCGTCGATGCGCGAGGTGTGCAGGCCCGCGGCCCGGGCCACCGCCACCGGGGCGGCCGAGTCCCACTCGTACTGCCCGCCGGCGTGTACATAGACATCGGCCGTGCCCTGCACGACGGCGGCGACCTTCACCCCCGCCGAGCCCATCGGCACCAGCACGCCGTCCAGTCGCTCACGGACCGCTTCGGCGACCGCGGGCGGGCGGCTGCGCGACACCGCGATGCGCGGCGCACCCTGGTAGGCGGGCGGCGCGGGAACCGATGGGGTGGCCAGCGTGATGCCCCGCGCCGGCAGGGCCACCGCTCCGGCAGATAACTCGCCGGATTGCCACAGCGCCACGTGCACGGCCCAGTCGTCGCGGCCGAGTTCGCTGAACTCCCGGGTGCCGTCCAGCGGGTCGACGATCCACACCCGCTCGGCACTGAGCCGGACCGGGTTGTCGGCGCCCTCCTCGGACAGCACCGCGTCGTCGGGCCGCTCGCTGGCCAGTGCGGCCATCAGGAAGTCGTGCGAACGCTGGTCGCCGGCGGCTTTGCGCTCCGCGTCGCCGGCGTCGGCCAGCTCCTCGCGGACGCGCAGCAGCAGCCGGCCCGCCTCGGCGGCGAGGTGCGCGGCCAGCTGGTGATCGTTCACGCTCGGGCGTCGATCGCTGCGATGACCTGACGGGCCTGCTCGTCGACGCTGTCCTGCGAGCTCAGTCGCACGTCGGGATTGCGCGGCCGCTGATACGGGCTATCGATACCGGTGAAGTGGGTGATCAGGCCCGCGCGGGCTTTCGCGTACAGCCCCTTGGGGTCTCGCTGCTCGCACTCCTCCAACGAGGTGTCGCAGAACACCTCGACGAAGTCGAACCCGGCGTCGGTGTGCACCTGACGGGCCAGCTGGCGATGCTCGATCAACGGGCTGATCGCCGGCACCAACACGATCTGACCGGAGTCGGCCAGCAAGGTCGCCACGTGTGCCAGCCGGCGCAGATTCTCGGCGCGGTCGGCCATCGAGAAACCCAGGTCGGCGTTGAGGCCGTGCCGCAGGTTGTCGCCGTCGAGAACGTAAGCCGGCGTGCCCCTTTCGAGCAGCAGTTGTTCGACCCGCATGGCCACCGATGACTTGCCCGCACCGGACAGGCCGGTAAGCCACACGGTGCGGCCCTTGGACAACCGGTCGGTCGCGGCCACCAGCGACTCGTGCCGCACCGTGTTGGGGCTCGCGACGCGCGGCGACACGTCGCGCAGCACCATGCCGGCGGCCACGGTTCCGTTGGTGGCCTGGTCGATCAGGATGAACGAACCGGTCGCGTCATTGCGGGTGAACTCGTCGAGCATCAGCGGCACCTGCGAGCGCAGCGAGACGCGCCCGAGCTCGTTGAGCTTCAACGTGTTTGCATCTTTGTCGCGGTGCAAGGTGTTGACGTCGAGGCGGTAGTCCAACGCCATCACCTTCACCCGAGTAGTCCGGGTGGTGTGCTTGATGATGTAGTCGTTGCCCGGTTGCAGCGTCGCACCGTCGGCCATCCAGCACACGGTGGCGTCGAAGTCCTGCACGACGCGCGGCTGGTTGTTGGTGCGGGCGATCATGTCTCCGCGGGAGATGTCGATGTCATCGGCCAGGCTCACCGAGACCGCCATCGGCGGAAACGCTTCGTCCACTGCGCCGTTGGGACCCTCGATCGCGGCGATCCGGCTCGGCTTGCCCGACGGCAGCACCACGACGTCGTCGCCGGGACGCAGCACACCGCTGGCCACCGTGCCGGCGTAGCTGCGGTGGTCGGCGTGCTCGTGGGTCTGGGGGCGGATCACGTATTGCACCGGGAACCGCACGTCGACCAGGTTGCGGTCACCGGCGATGTAGACGTCTTCGAGATGCGACAGCAGCGCCGGACCGTCGTAGTAGGGGGTCTTGTCGGACTTGGTCACCACGTTGTCGCCGAGCAGCGCCGAGATCGGGATGGTCGTGACGTCGTGCACGTCCAGGCGGGTGGCGAAGGAGTGGAAGTCGTCGCGGATCGCCTCGAATTTCCCGGCGTCCCAGTCGATCAGGTCCATCTTGTTGACGGCCAGCACGATGTGGCGGATCCCCAGCAGCGAGGCCAGGAAGGTGTGCCGGCGGGACTGCTCCTGCAGGCCGTGCCGCGCGTCGACCAGCACGATCGCCAGCTGGGCGGTGGAGGCGCCGGTCACCATGTTGCGGGTGTACTGGATGTGCCCCGGGGTGTCGGCGATGATGAATTTCCGCTTGGGCGTTGCGAAATAGCGGTAGGCGACATCGATGGTAATGCCCTGCTCGCGCTCGGCGCGCAGACCGTCGGTCACCAACGCCAGGTCGGTGTAGTCATTGCCGCGCTCGCGGGAGGTGCGCTCGACCGAGGCCAGCTGGTCTTCCATGACGGCTTTGGAATCGAACAGCAGCCGTCCGATCAGCGTGGACTTGCCGTCATCGACCGATCCGGCCGTGGCGATTCGAAGCAGCGTGGTTGCCGCACTCATCAGAAATACCCCTGCCTCTTGCGGTCTTCCATGCCTGCTTCAGAGATCCGGTCGTCGGCGCGCGTCGCCCCGCGCTCGGTCAGCCGCGAGACCGCGGTCTCGTCGATCACCTCTTCGACGGTGGACGCCGTGGACTCCACACAGCCCGTGCAGGTGACGTCACCGACGGTGCGAAACCGGACCGAGGCCTCGAACACCTCTTCGCCGTCGACGGGGCGCAGGAACTCGTGGTCGGCCAGCAGCATGCCGTCGCGCCGGAACACCTTGCGCTGATGCGCGAAATAGATTGACGGCAAGGCGATTTCCTCGGCGCCGATGTAGGACCAGATGTCGAACTCGGTCCAGTTCGACAACGGGAATGCCCGGATGTGTTCGCCGGCCCGATGCCGGCCGTTGTAGAGGTTCCACAGCTCGGGCCGTTGGGCCTTGGGTTCCCACTGGCCGAACTCGTCACGGAAGCTGAACACCCGCTCCTTGGCGCGGGCCTTCTCCTCGTCGCGGCGGGCGCCGCCGAACGCGGCGTCGAACTTGTTCTCGCGGATCGCCCGCAGCAGGGTGACGGTCTGCAGCGGGTTGCGCGACGGGCCGTCGTCGACCACCCGTCCGGCGTCGATGTCGTCTTGCACCGACGCGACCACCAGCCGGGCCCCCGTCGCAGCGACCAGCTCGTCGCGCGCGGCGATGACTTCGTCGAAGTTGTGGCCGGTGTCGACGTGCATGACCGGGAACGGCAGCCGGCCCGGCGCGAACGCCTTGACGGCCAGATGCAACATGACGATGGAGTCCTTGCCGCCGGAGAACAGCAGCACCGGACGCTCGAACTCCGCCGCCACCTCCCGGATGATGTGGATGGCCTCGGCCTCCAGGGTGCGCAGGTGCGTGAGCTGATAGCGCCCGGCCATGGCGGCTTCGGGGGGCGCAGTGACGTTACTGGTCATGACTTCCTTGCCAGGGATACCCGATAATCTTGGTGAGATTTACCATCTTTGTTGGTTATGACTGGTCATGCAACCAGCCGCACCGTGTCGCTGTCAATGTGATCTGTGCGCCCGCCCCTGGCGGGGCTGCCGTTACAGGCGGACTTCGTCGAGCTTGCCGGTGGCGACGTCGAAGACGAACCCGCGCAGCGACGTGGTCGCCGTGATAAATGGGCTGGCCTTGATCCGCCGCAGCGACTGGCGAACGTCCTCGACCGGGTCCGGGAACGCCTCGGCCGCCCAGGTCGGGCGGATGCCGGTCTCTTCCAGGATGGAGCGCTTGAAGTCGTCGTCGGTGAAGGTCAGCATCCCGCAGTCGGTGTGGTGGATCAGGATGATCTCGCGGGTGCCCAACAGTCGTTGGCTGATCGCCAGGGAACGGATCGCGTCGTCGGAGACCACGCCCCCGGCGTTGCGGATGGTGTGCGCTTCGCCCTCGTTGAGCCCCAGCACGCGGTAGACGTCCAGGCGCACGTCCATACAGGCGAGGACCGCGACGTGCTTGCTCGGCGGCATCGGCAGCGGACCCGTGAAGGTCTTCGCGTATTCGGCGTTGTTCGCCAGGTAGTCATCGGTGACGGTCACAGGTCTTCTCCTCTGTCGCGGTGCAGCGGAGCCTAGTGAACGGGCCCGCGGAGTTCACGGGTAAAAATCACGCAAAAGTCCTCCCCCGACGGCGCCTGACCCGGCGCAAACGTGCGTGGATGCACAGATTGCCCCGGTGTGTCGCGGGCAGACACGCGCGCTCGCGCCGGTGGGGGACCCTCTACCCTTTTGGCCATGACGCGGTTTCTGGCCGGCCGGGCGCTGAACTACCTGGTGCTGCTGGGCCTCGCCTCGTTCCTGACGTTCTGCCTGACCTCGTTGGCCTTCGCCCCGCTGGACAGCCTCATGCAGCGCAATCCGCGTCCGCCGCAGGCCGTGATCGACGCCAAGGCCACCGAACTGGGCCTGGACAAGCCCATTCCGCTGCGGTACGCGCACTGGGCCAGCCATGCGGTGCGCGGCGACTTCGGCGTCACCGTCACCGGCCAGCCGGTCTCCGGGGAACTGGGCCGGCGCGTCGGGGTCAGCCTGCGGCTGCTGATCGTCGGTTCACTGGCCGGCACCGCGATCGGCGTGGTGGCCGGGGCGTGGGGCGCGGTGCGCCAGTACCGGCTCTCCGATCGGGTCATCACCATGGCGGCGCTGCTGGTGCTCTCGGTGCCGACCTTCGTGCTGGCCAACCTGGTGATCCTGGGCGCGCTGCGGGTGAACTGGGCGCTGGGCGCCCAACTGTTCGACTACACCGGCGAGACCTCCCCCGGCCTGGTCACCGGCTTCTGGCCCGGGCTGGCCGATCGGCTGCAGCACCTGGTGTTGCCGTCGCTGACCCTGGCGTTGGGCGCGGCCGCCAGCTTCAGCCGCTACCAGCGCAACGCGATGCTCGACGTGCTCGGCCAAGACTTCATCCGCACCGCACGAGCCAAGGGGCTGACCCGCCAGCGTGCCCTGTTCAAACACGGGCTGCGCACCGCGCTGATCCCGATGGCGACGCTGTTCGCCTACGGGGTGGCCGGCCTGGTCACCGGCGCGGTGTTCGTCGAGAAGATCTTCGGCTGGCACGGCATGGGCGAATGGGTGGTGCAGGGCGTGGCGACCCAGGACACCAATATCGTCGCGGCCATCACGGTGTTCTCCGGTGCGGTAGTGCTGCTGGCCGGGCTGCTCTCCGACGTCATCTACGCGATGCTCGACCCGCGGGTGCGGGTGTCATGAGTCCCGAGATCGAGTTCGCCTCGCGGCGCACCCTAGTGCTGCGCCGCTTCCTGCGCAGCCGCAGCGCGGTCGGGGCGCTGGCGTTGCTGGCGGTGATGTTCGTCGGCTGCTACACGCTGCCGGCCCTGCTGCCCTACTCCTACACCGACCTGGACTACGACGCGCTGCTAGTGCCGCCGGGCGCTCGACACTGGTTGGGCACCAACGCCTTGGGCCAAGACCTGCTCGCCCAGATCCTGCGCGGCATGCAGAAATCGATGCTGATCGGGGTGTGCGTGGCGCTGATCTCCACGGTGATCGCCGCGACCGTCGGAGCCATCTCGGGGTATTTCGGCGGATGGCGCGACCGCGTGCTGATGTGGCTGGTCGACCTGCTGCTGGTGGTGCCGGCCTTCATCCTGATCGCGATCATCACCCCACGCACCAAGAACAGCGGCAACATCGCGCTGCTGGTGCTATTGCTGGCCGGGTTCAGCTGGATGATCAGCGCCCGCATGGTGCGCGGGCTGACCATGAGCCTGCGGGAACGTGAATTCATCCGTGCCGCAAGGTATATGGGCGTCTCGAGCCGACGCATCATCATCGACCACGTGGTGCCCAACGTGGCGTCCATCTTGATCATCGACACCGCACTGAACGTCGCGGTGGCAATCCTGGCCGAAACCGGTTTGAGTTACCTGGGTTTCGGCATCCAACCGCCCGACGTCTCGCTGGGCACCCTGATCGCCGACGGCACCGCCTCGGCCATCACCTTCCCGTGGGTCTTCCTGTTCCCCGCCGGGGTGCTGATCACGATCCTGGTCTGCGCCAACCTCGCCGGGGACGGCCTGCGTGACGCGCTGGACCCCGATGCCGCAACGCTGCGGGATCGCCGATGAGCACCCTGCTGGAAGTCGCCGACCTGGCTGTGACGTTCGGCTCCGGCCCCGACGCGGTGCGTGCGGTGCGCGGTATCAGCTATCACGTGGAAGCCGGCGAAGTGGTGGCGATGGTCGGCGAATCGGGCTCCGGGAAGTCCGCGGCGGCGATGGCCGTGATGGGGCTGCTGCCCGAGCATGCGCAGGTGTCCGGTTCAGTGCGACTGCAAGGCACGCAGCTGATCGGGCTGGGCGACACCGCGATGTCGAAGTTCCGCGGCGCCTCGATCGGGATGGTGTTTCAGGATCCGATGTCGGCGCTGACGCCGGTCTACACCGTGGGCGATCAGATCGCCGAGGCCATCGAGGTGCACCAGCCGAAGGTGGGCCGCGCCGCGGCGCGCCGGCGTGCGGTGGAGCTGCTGGAGCTGGTCGGGATCAGCCGGCCCGAGCAGCGGGCGCGGGCGTTTCCGCACGAGCTCTCCGGCGGGGAGCGGCAACGGGTGGTGATCGCCATCGCGATCGCCTGCGACCCGGACCTGATGATCTGCGACGAGCCCACCACCGCGCTGGACGTCACCGTGCAGGCCCAGATCCTCGACGTCCTCAAGACCGCGCGGGACGTGACCGGCGCCGGGGTGCTGATCATCACCCACGACCTCGGAGTGGTCGCCGAATTCGCCGACCGCGCACTGGTGATGTATGCCGGCCGGGTGGTCGAAGCCGCGCCCGTCGAGGTCCTCTACCGCGATCGGCGGATGCCCTACACGGTGGGACTGTTGGGTTCGGTGCCGCGTCTGGACGCCGAGCAGGGCACCCGGTTGGTGCCGATCCCGGGCGCACCACCGTCCTTGACGGCCGGGGTCGATACCGGGTGTCCGTTCGCCCCGCGCTGCCCGTTGGCCGCCGACGACTGCCTGGCCGCTGAGCCGGAGCTGCTGAGCGTCGGGGAGAACCATGCGGCGGCATGCATTCACACCGACCAGGTCAGCGGGCGCAGCGCCGCCGATATCTACGGCGTGCGCACCGAGGTGGTGACCGCGGTGCCCAGGGAATCCCGGGTCGTGCTGCGGGTCCGCGACCTGGTCAAGACCTACCCCCTGACCAAGGGTGTGCTGCGCCGGCGCGCCGGTGAGGTGCGCGCCGTCGACGGGGTGAGCTTCGAGTTGCAGCAGGGCCGCACGCTGGGGATCGTCGGCGAATCCGGTTCGGGCAAATCCACCACCTTGCACCAGATCCTGGAGCTGACCGCGCCGCAGTCCGGGTCGATCGAAGTGCTCGGCACCGACGTCGCGGCGTTGAAGCGTGATGGCCGTCGCGCCCTGCGGCGTGATCTGCAAGTGGTGTTCCAGGATCCGGTCGCCTCCCTGGACCCACGGCTGCCGGTTTTCGACCTGCTGGCGGAACCGTTGCGTGCCAATGGCTCCGGCAAGACCGCCATCCATACCCGGGTCGCCGAGCTGCTGGAGCTGGTGGGGCTGCGCCGCGGCGACGCGCTGCGCTATCCCTCGGAGTTCTCCGGCGGGCAGAAGCAGCGGATCGGCATCGCCCGGGCCTTGGCGTTGCAGCCGAAGATCCTGGCGCTGGATGAGCCGGTGTCCGCTCTCGATGTGTCGATTCAGGCCGGCATCATCAACCTGCTGCTGGATCTGCAGCAGCAACTCGGGCTGTCTTACCTGTTTGTGTCGCATGATCTTTCGGTGGTCAAACACCTGGCGCACCGGGTCGCGGTGATGTTCGCCGGGGCGATCGTCGAGCAGGGCGAGGCCGATCAGGTGTTCGGCGATCCGCAACACGACTACACCCGGCGGCTGCTGGCCGCGGTGCCACAACCGGTGGTGAACTCATGAACAGGCTCTTCGCGAGATCGCGTTCACGCAGGAAAAGTGCGAGTGGCTACCTGCGTCAGCGGAATCTCGCGGCGCTCGTGGCACTCGGCCTGGCGCTCAGCGGCTGCGCGGCAGTCGATATCACCGCGCCCGAGGGCACCGCCGCGGTCGGGACCGCCAGCGACATCAACCCGCAAGACCCGGCGAAGCTGCGCGACGGCGGCAACCTGCGGCTGTCGATGACGCAGTTCCCGCCGAATTTCAACCCGCTGCACATCGACGGAAACCTGGCCGAGAACGCCGCCATGCTCAAGGCCACCATGCCGCGGGCGTTCACCATCGGACCGGACGGCTCGGCCACGGTGGACACCGACTACTTCACCAGTGTGGAGCTGACCGGCACCAACCCCCAGGTGGTCACCTACACCATCAACCCGAAAGCGGTGTGGAGCGACGGGACACCGCTGAGCTGGAAAGACATCGCCAGCCAGATCCATGCCACCAGCGGGGCCGACAGCGGATACGCGATCGCGACCACCAATGGCGCCGAGCGCGTCGCCTCGGTGACCCGCGGTGTTGACGACCGGCAGGCCGTCATGCGCTTCGCCAAGCCCTACGCGGAGTGGCGGGGCATGTTCGCGGGCAACTCGATGTTGTTGCCGGCCAGCATGACTTCCGACCCGCAGACCTTCAACAAGGCTCAGCTGAGCAGGCCGGGCCCGTCGGCTGGGCCGTTCGTGCTGAAAACCCTGGATCGCACCAGCCAGCGAATCACCTTGGTCCGCAACCCGGATTGGTGGGGTCGCAAGCCGAAGCTGGACACCATCACCTACCTGGTGCTCGACGAGGCCGCCCGGATGCCGGCGCTGCAGAACCACACCATCGACGCCACCGGGGTGGCCACCCTGGATCAGTTGACGATCGCACGCCGCACCGAGGGCATCGCGATCCGGCGGGCGCCGACCCCGGCCTGGAACCACTTCACCTTCAACGGGGCGCCGGGGGCGATCTTGTCCGACAAGGCGCTGCGGCTGGCGGTCATGCGCGGTATCGACCGGTCCACCATCGCCAAGGTCACCCAGCGCGGCCTGACCGCCGACCCGGTGCCGCTGAACAACCACATCTACGTCGCCGGCCAGGAGGGCTACCAGGACAACAGTGCGGTGGTGGCCTACGACCCCGAGCGTGCCGCACGCGAACTCGACGAGCTCGGCTGGAAGCTGCACGGAAAGTTCCGGGAGAAGAACGGTCGCCCCCTGGTGATCCGCCACCTGTTCTACGACGCGTCGAGCACCCGGCAGTTCGCCCAAGTGGCCCAGCACAATCTGGCCCAGATCGGGGTCAAGCTGCAGTTGGACGCCAAGGCCGGTGGCGGCTTCTTCACCGACTACGTCAACGTCGGCGACTTCGACATCGCCCAATTCAGCTGGGTCGGTGACGCTTTCCCGCTGGCTGGGCTGAACCAGATCTCCGCGTCCTACGGGGAGGCCAACTTCGGCAAGATCGGCAGCCCGGCCATCGACGCCAAAATCGAGGAGACACTGGAGGCGCTCGACCCGGCGGTGGCGCGGGCGCGGGCCAACGAAGTCGACTCGCTGCTGTGGGCCGAGGGATTTAGCCTGCCGCTGATTCAGACCACCGGCAATGTGGCGGTGCGCAGTTCGCTGGCGAACTTCGGGGCGCCGGGGCTAGCGGATCTGGACTACACCGCGATCGGGTTCATGAAGGACCGATGACGCAGCATCAGGTGGTGATCGTCGGCGCCGGCCCGACCGGGTTGATGCTGGCCGGTGAGCTGGCATTGGCCGGGGTCGACGTGGTGATCGTCGAGCGACGCGACGGCCATGACCTGATCGGGTCGCGGGCGGGCGGCATCACCCCGCGCACCATCGAGGTCCTCGATCAACGGGGAATCGTCGACCGGTTCCTGGCGCAGGGGCGCATCGGCCAGATCTGCCACTTCGCGTGGATCATGTTGGACATCAGCGACTTGCCGACCCGGCACAACTACACCGTGGGGCTGCCGCAGTACCGCATCGAGCGCACGCTCGCGGAGTGGGTCAACGAGTTGGGTGTGCGGATCTATCACGGCCGCGAGGTGATCGGCTTCGCCCAGGACGACTCCGGCGTCGACGTCGAACTCTCCGACGGCACAGCGCTGTGCGCCGACTATCTGGTCGGGTGCGACGGCGGGCGCAGCCAGATCCGCAAGATGGCCGGAATCGCTTTTCCCGGTTGGGACCCGACGGCCATCTGCCTGATCACCGAGGCCGATCTGACCGACGAGCCGCCGTGGGGGCTGCACCGCGACGACGTCGGCATCCACTCGTTCTTTCGCCTCGAGGCCGACGGGCCGGTGCGGGTGATGGTGACCGCGCCGGAGCTGGAGTCCGGTGAAGAGCCGACCCAAGACGATGTCAGTCAGGCCCTGATCTCGCGGCGCGGTACCGATTACGGGTTGCACAATGTCCGCTGGGTCCGCCGGTTCACCGATGTGACCCGGCAGGCCGAACGCTACCGGGACCGGCGGGTGTTGCTGGCCGGCGATGCCGCACATGTGCATTCCCCGGCCGGCGGGCAGGGCCTCAACACCGGTGTCCAAGATGCGGTGAACCTCGGCTGGAAGCTGGCTCAGGTGCTCGCCGGGACCTCCCCCGAAGGCTTGCTGGACAGCTACCACGCCGAGCGTCATCCGGTCGGCGCCCGGGTACTGCAGAACACCATGGCCCAGAGCACGCTGCTGGAGCCCGGCCCGCGGGTGGACGCCTTGCGCGACACCATGGCCGAACTGTTGAGCCTCGACGAGCCGCGTCGGCGGACCGCGGCGATGATGTGCGGCTTGGACATTCACTATGACCTGGGCGGCGGTCATCCGCTGGTAGGCCGGCGGATGCCTGACCTGGAGGTGTCCACGCCGGCGGGCCCACTGCGGGTTTTCACGCTGCTGCACGACGGTCGCGGGGTCCTGCTGAACTTCGGCGCCGCGTGGGATTTCGATATCACCGTGTGGGCTGACCGGGTGACAGCGCTCGATGCCGATTACGACGGCCCGTGGGAGCTGCCGGTGCTGGGCGCGGTGGCGGCACCCGATGCGGTGCTGATCCGTCCGGACGGGCACGTCGCCTGGGTCGGCGACGGGTCAGCCGCCGGATTGAGCGATGCCCTGACCACCTGGTTCGGCGCCCACAGGTGATAGCACGATATCATTCTGGCATGGCCCAGATTCTGATCCGTCAGCTTGATGACGACGTCAAGCAAAAGCTGGTCCAGCGCGCCCGCCGACACGGCCGCAGTACCGAAGAGGAAGTGCGCGAAATCCTGCGCAACGCGGTCCGGGATGCCGACGAGGCACCGACCCGACTCGGCTCGCGGATCTCGGCTCGATTCGTCAAAGTCGGTCTCGACCACGAGATCGGTGAACTGCGCGGAAATCCCGTGCGCCCGGCGGAGTTCGGCGACCTGTGATCCTGCTCGACACCAACGTAATCTCCGCGCTGATGCAGCAGCGGCCGGCTGATCGAAAGTCTGCACTCGGCCATCAAGATCGTCGGCGAGCAGCTGGGTGAATGCCAGCTCAAGGTGTCGTCGACGGCGTCCTGGTTCGAGCCTCCAATTGCTCACGTTCATCATCGCTCAGCATCACGGGTACAGGAATCGGACTCGGCACACCCTAGTCTAACGTCTGAACTCGAATTAACGACTCACGACACTAGACAGCGCTATCCAGTCACTCCGTGAGCTCTACCCGAGCAAGCAAGCCGCCGCCGCCATAACCCAGCCATCTACTGACTCCATGAAAGTTCCCAAGCTTCCCGATGTCCCGCCGGGATCAAGCCGGCTTCTACCTTTCGTCACTCGTGGTGTCGGCACCGAAAAGGCAGGCCTCCAGTCGGCCCTAATGGTCGCGGCGGTGGTGGATGCGATAGCCGAACCGGTCTCTCGAGGCAGACTGCAGGAGGCCTTCTTCGACTACTTCGGCCGCGAGTTGCTTGCGGCTTATTGGCAACAGCCTGGAAAGGCGTTCCGCAGCGCTCTGCAACGTGCTGTCGAGCGTGACTTGATCAATGAAGTCCCCTACCCAGACGGCGACGGCGTTGTCTACATCGGAGGTTTCCGGGCCGGCGAAGCCGATAGCTCCGGAACATCGAGTCCCTAGGACGGTGATGCCTGAATTGACTTAGGGTTCGGCCCAAGAGCTGCCCGGGCGCGGGTGGCGCGAACCCTACCGGGGCGGAGCAGGAAGGTAGCTACCCGAACTGCTCGGTCCCGCAGCCTCCGTCGGGAGGCAATCGGATGCGCAATCCGAGGGATTTGATCCTTAAAGTGCGTTAGGTGACGGCCCGACACGCAAGCGACGCGACGGCACCCGGGCACATCGCCCCGGGTGCCGTTGTCGTTTTAGCTGCAAGGTATTACGCCTGCGTGGCCGCACTTGAGCCCAGCGCGGAACCCAAGCGCGCCGGCCCCGAGAAAGATGGAAACCCCGGCCGCATCATGGCTCAGGTCTAGAGAGGCGGAATCCGGGGACTTCGTGAACTCGCATCATCGACCGAGATCTAGCAGAGTGGATCGTGCTCAACACGCGGGTTACAGAACTGTTGGCCGCATGGCCGCAGTAGTCCCAGACCAATTCGGCAAGCCCGCCCCTACACCTCCGGCTCCTGGGCGTCCGAGGGCTAGGAAACACCCAGCGGCGCATCGTCTACCGCGCAATCGAACTCGACATCTGAGGTCGCGGCCGCGACGTAGTCCGACCACGCCATCGTCGTGTACTGCTCGAAGTAGGTGTTGACGCGCCGGACGAACAGGACCGTAATGGGCAGAACCACAAACGCTCCCAGCGTCGCGCACAATACCGGGACGATCAACGCCCATTGGACAGCTTCGCTGTTCGCCTGGGCAACGACCAGTCCGAGCGGCATGAAAGTCAAAGCCAGCAGCCAAGCGCCCAGCAGCGGCCACGAGAATCCCCTACGTGGGACGCTAACTCCTTGGCATGCAAGCGACCTATATCGGTCGAACGACTCAAGGAGCGCGTACACACCGCTGACGAGCCCGATAAGGAGAGCCACTGCTCCCACAACGACCATTCCTACGCGCATCAGTGGAGTTACCGTTCCGGCGATGACGATGCCGGCCATGGGAATCGACAGCGCCAGAAGAACCAGACTGGCCCCGAGAGCCTCCGTACGGTTGCTCATCAGCCGCGCAGCGTCCACGGCACCGCATGCCGTGATACCCGCCGTCCATAGGAAGGCCACCACGATGAGCGCGCCGAAGACGCGGACACTTGTTGGGTCATTCGAATCCCAGTGGTCCAGCCACGTCTGCTCAAGCGGTCTCAACTTTCTGGCCAGATACCCAACGCCCTCCGCCAAGCCAACACTCCCCCCCGCCCACAGGACGGTCTTGATCGCCGCTGCCCGTGGCCAGCACCTCGGAGGCCCGAAACGGGCGACGATCACCCGCAACAACAAGGTGCCCATCGCCCACACGGACAGGCCCGGCAAGACAAGCTTCGTTAGAAATCCGAGGATGTCGTCTGCTGCCGCCCCTGACCCACCTGGATCTCGGACAGAAAGCCAGTACGGCGCACTCAAAAAGACAGCCACTACGCCAAGTTTGGTCGAATAGGCACTGACAATGACCGTGATCTCGTCAAGAGTGCGTAGCAGCAGCCACCCGGCGCCTCGGACTGCGACCTCAATCCGGCTGAGTCGACTCTGTACGATCCAGACACGCGACGCCCAACGTATGGTGCGGATCCGTTCAACTCGCCGCCTCTGGCGTTCGAGCATTCGGCAGAGCAGCAACTCCCGCTGTCCAGTGATATGCGCGGCGATTGCCCTCAGATCGCGATATCCGCTCAGTACCAAGTACGCCTGTATCCAAATACCGTTCAACGGACTCGCGAGATCGCTCGCGCCCTCCGGCAGCGACCCCTTCATTAGATCGACGGCCCGCTGCTCCTCCGAAGTCAGCGTCCGGCTCGTTAACCCACGCCGCGCTACTTCCCTGCTGGCGAGCTCATAGAACTCCCGGTCCCAACGAGACGATTGGAACGCAGTCGCACCAAGCGCCACGACCGCGAGAAAGAACCACGTGAGGGCGGTTGTCGATGCAACCCAAACAGGTGTCATGCCTGGAAGATATTGCAGCACTGTGACAACTAGGACGCACTACAGGCGGCAGTGTCGCACGTCAAATGTTCTACACGCGCCATGATCCGAGTCGCAGTGTTGCCCATCGCTTCGTTCCGAAGCATCTTGTCGTCAGCAGGCGTCCAGCGCTGCCACTGTTGGGCGGAGCCTTGGCCATCACCAACTCCTGACCTCCCTATCGGACCTGGCCACTGTCTCACCACCCACCGAAACCTTGCTCCAACGCGCCTTGGGAGACAAGGGCTTCCAACTTCAACAGACCGCTGAAGGTGCGCCGCCGAGAAGCCCCAGACCCCAATCCAACTAGTTCCGCCACTGCTCGGCGAGCGCACCATCCTCCACCGTCGCCGAAATTAGACGTCGAGGTCGCGGCGTCCAGCCAGTCGTGGCCGCAGCGGCTGAAATCAAGTCTGAATCGCCGAGAGCCTCATCGCGCACTTCGTCGGTGCTAGCAGTTAACGTGAATACCCCTGTTGCGAAGATCGCCGTAAGCAAGAATCGGCGAGCAGTAGTGCTCGTACCCGCCCTGTTGTTGACCGCCGTTCGGCGCTAGAGAGGAACCAAGAGTCGAAGTGGTTGAGATTCGGAATGCGATCTTCGGTGGAAGAAGGAAAGTCGAGACGGAAATTGTCCTTCCGAACGACCTCATCCCTGATAACCGCCTGTTGGCCAGCGATGATGACCTCCTTGAGCATGAAGCCATCGCTAAAGGCGTTGCGGAGATTGCTCTCACAGCAACCACCCCTGTCAACATCGCGTTGTTTGGCGCCTGGGGCGCAGGCAAGTCCAGCACCTACGCCATGATCGTGAAGCATCTGGAAGTTATCACTTGCAGAAAGGTAAGAGTTGTTCGCTACGACGCCTGGAAATATGGGGGAAAGGAACTCAAGCGCAATTTTGTTGACAGCGTCGCGGTAGATTTGGAGTTAGACAAACATCCCGAACTTTCCACTGGGCTACAGCAATCTGTTCGCGATACCCGAGTCAAACTCCTATCGTGGTTCTGGAAAAACAAGGGTTCGCTTTTATTCGGTCTACTTCTCGCCGCAAGCGTTGCAGCCCTGTGGATAGCTGGCATCGCTTTAGCGACGAGACTGTTCACCGACGAGGGATTCCGTGAAACCGCAAGAGACCTTATCCCCAAAGTGGGAACGGTCTTCGGATTAGCGCTTGTTGCGGTAATGATGGGACCGAAAGTCCTTGAAGGTGCCGCCGTAACCACCGAGACACCGGCACCAGAAGGTGCGGACCAGTTCGCCAAGCGATTCCAGAAGCTTGTCAGGCTGGCTCGCGGGAATTCACCCCATCCACTAGTCGTCTTCATCGATGAACTCGATAGATGCGCCCCCGCAGACGTGGTCGCTACGCTGCGGGACCTCAAAACTTTCCTAGATCAGCCCGACTGCGCTTTCATCGTCGCCGCCGACCGCGAAGTCATCGTACGAGCGTTGGCCGAAGAGGTCCCCCAGGCTAAGCCTGTGCGCGAGGATGAGCCTTACTATGCAACACCGGGGGCTTTCCTGGACAAGATTTTCCAACACCAGATCGCCCTTCCTCCCCTTCGCGCTCGCGCTCTGACCGAATTTGCACGCGCCCTGGCCGATGCGCAAGACGGAGGAGTGTGGGCCGAGATGCGGGCGGAGGGTGACGATTGCTACGAGCGCGCGATATTTGCGCTAATTCCGGTTCACGTGCGAAGCCCAAGGCGCGTCAAGGTATTGATGAATAACTTCGCCACAAATGCACGAATTGCTCAAGGCCGTGGAGTCCTTTGGCTTGAGCGAGTACACGAAATCGCGGTTCTCACAGTACTGCAGACAGAATTTCCATCAGTGATCAGTGACCTTCGTAGAGTTCCGCGTCTTCTGACATATCTGCGTGGCGATGAGGAACCAGTGTCCGACGAGGTCCGTGAAATCGCCGGCAAGTATCGCGATATTGAGCGACACTCAAACGGAAATCAAACGCCAATCACCGCGAGCCAGAATGCAACGCGCGATGAAATAATGAGCGACGACCATACGTCTCAAGGCAAACATGCACGGCAAAACGCCAGTGAAACATTGCGCCGCCAGCTGGGTAACTACCTAAGCAAAGCTGCAGCCTCAGGGATCCAGGATCCCCGGCCGGACCTGCTCTATCTAAACCCAGCTGCCAACCGAGACCGACTCCCCGATCCCAAACTGGGCGACGCTATTGACTTTGCAAGTGATACCGCCCCCGAGGACGTGGTCAAGATTTTTGACGGACAAGCGTCATCAACCCTGGCCGTCGCCATACCGCTGCTGGTTACAGAGGGCGACAACGCATCGGGGCTAGGAAGAAAGTTCGCATACGAGGCTGCATGCCGCCTCATCGAGCAGCTCGAACCGGACGACCTCCGACAGGTTGCCGACCAAACTCAGCCTTCTCTGATCGCAGCAGTTCGTGTTGATGGGCTGAGCGATGACTCCCTGCCGGGTGCTCTCTTGGTCGCTGCCCTGGCAGGTGTCCCTGAAGTCATCCAAACGTTCTTTGGCAGTGGGCGCGTAAGGAAGCTGTCCGCGGATCTGCTGCGCAGGTTCACGGCACTTCTACCCCACGTCCCGAAGTCAGACGCGACCGAGATCGTACGGCTCCTAGCCGATCGATTCGGCACTGCACCTGAACCTCTCCTCACCGCTCTAGCTAGCACACCCGTCGATACCGCCCGCCACTTATGGTCCCAAGTCTCGGCATCAGTCGTCTCAACCATCAACGAACTAGAGTTGCCAGCTGCGGAGCCGGCAGAAGACGCACCGGCAGCCTCGACACAGCAGCCTGTCCGTGATCAAGGTTCGCAAGCGGAGGAAGCCACCGAACCCACCGGTGACGGTATCGCTCTGCTTGAGCGTCTCATGGATACAGTCCTCGGCTGCTCGGCGGGCGAGTCATTGGTGTCAGACATCTTCGCCTCCTTCCAAACTGAACCGACCTCCCCGATCCTCCAGTGGACACTGACGAGCGCTGACCGCGTCGTAGCACCAATGTCCTCGTCGAGGCTCAGAGCACGCCACGCGTTGCTCGGCATCAAAGCCTCCGAAATCAGTGAGTGGCGCCACTGGGCTGAATTGCTTCCGAGCCCGGAAGATCACCTTGCAGACGAAAGTCTCGACAGACTAGCTGCGAGCCTGGTCAAGCAGACGCTTCTTCCTGCCTTCGCGACATCGGGTTTGCCCTCTGCGGATCTCGCCTCACTCACGAAGCGGGTCGCTGAATGGTCGTCCATCGACGATGGCCAACTCGCCCAGACCGCCAAGTCAGTGCTGAGCAAGATGAAGTGGTCTGATCCCGAGGCAACGGAAGATCTGTGGACAACAAAGCAAGCCATCTACGAGGTGCTAATAGAACTCGCCGCCAACACAGGACTTGATGGCCCCATCGCACCAATTGTGGTTGAGGACCTAGCCACTGTTCTGCCTGCGTTCCAGATCGACCAAGAATTGATAAAACCGTTCGTTGCCATCTGTAACGCACTGCCCCCAGCACTGATCACAGCCGTCTCCGAGCGTCTGGACATCCACGAAGCAGCGGAGACCGAGCACGCCGCGATGTTGCTACTCCGACTTCAGGTCCGAGTCCGCTGTGATGGCCCCCCGGTCCCCGTGTCAGAGCTGCTCAACCTCGAAGCGCCAGAGCACACCACTGCGATGAGCAGCGCTTGGCTGAAACTCAAGCCGACTTCGGAAGATGTCGTACGACTACTGGCCACCACCTACCCGTTTACAGTCGCAGCACTTGAAGAATATGCGCGCCAGCTTGCTCCGAACCAAAGAACTGCCATGTGGATAGCGGCCGAGAAATCGGACCGGACAGAGAATCTCCTCGCCGCGATCGGAAGGTTTGGTATCGGCTCTGAGGCGGTGGACCACACACGCACGGTGGTCATGCGCCTCCCACGGGAGCCGGAGCGAGCCGCGAAGGTAAAGCGGTTACGGTGCGCCACGGCACTTCGCCCGTCAGATGACTCCGGATCGGTACAGCGTGCCGCCGTCGCGCTTGCACGGGACCTGCTGGACAGGGATGTTTCCGGCGATCTCCGTTCCGCCGCAGAGCTCATGTACTGGGCCGGTGGAGCCCCTTACGGCACCAAGACTGAGTTACGAGAGCTATTCAACCGTCAGGTGAAAGCCCACAAGAACAGCCTGACCCAGACGCTCTTCTCACAACTGGAGCAACTCGGATTGGTCAGCAAGAAGAAATCTGTGTTGGAGTCGATTTTTGGGACTCGGGACTGACGTTGGGGTCACTGGAGTCGTGGGATTTACCGAGCCGCTGAGCCCCCTCGCCGGATCATCAAAGTTCCGGAGCGGCTCCACGGATCACAACCCCAACCAGCCGAAGTCCGCTAGCAGACTCGACAAACCGAAGTCGTCACCTATCGCGGAGTCAACACCCTGGCCAAACCATGGCGGATCGGTGACGAACTGGCCGATTCCGTAGGCGTCGGCCAAGGCGGAATCACCGGACGCGATGGCGGCGTCATAGCTGCCACCGACATCCTCGACCCCCGTAGGCGTGACATTGAAGCCCGAGTAGGCAGTGCCACCATCGGTGGCGAGCGCCCACACGGAAACACCGTTGGCGATGGCGGTGCTGTCGGCGCCGTCGGCGAAGGCGAAGTCGTTGCTGCCAGAGATCAGCGGACCGGTGTCCAGGGAGTTCGTGCCGGCTTCGGCGTTGGCGCCCGCGCCATAAGCGATCGCTAGGTCGTTCGCCCCGCCTCCCACGAACGAGGTCGCGGTCGCATCGCCCATTTGGATCAGAGTTGTGCCGTCGTACGACACCGCGAGGTCGATACCTGGCCAGTCGGTATCCGTGGTTGAGAACGGCAGCGACGCTGCTGCATCCATCGCCGCCTGATCCAGCCAGGAGGTATCACTGGGGGCCGCGGTGGCCGACCAGGGAAGCGCGAGCAGCCACCACCCGCCCCCCAGCGCGACCGCAGGTCCACATGCCCGAACCACACACGTCAGCGGTTTCATCGAACTTCCTCCCCAGAGCGTCATTGCCGATTCCGGCCGGCGTCATTGGTCAACGTGGCGAAGAGTAGCCCGCTGGGGAAGCAGACGCATAGAACAGCCGCCGACCAGGCAAGTCGCATGAAATAAACTGTTGTATAAATACTTTCGTTGTGAAGCGACGAGCCGACGGACCTTCCTGCACTCGCAGGACACTTCACCATCCCCGGCGATTGTGCATCACCAGGTCGATGACGGACATCACCCTGGTGATGCGCCCAATAGGGCGCAAACGTTCTCGGAGTTCGGGTAGCTTCGGCCTAGCTAGCTCCAATTCCACTGCGGGCTAGGAATAATCGAGTCTTGTCATCCCGCGACCAGGACGGAAGCGTGAACGATCAGTCAAGTGACAATGTCCTCCGCACCCTTCGCCGGAGTAAGAATCTGACCCAGGCTGAGCTTGCCGACTTGCTCAACGTGACCCAGGAGCGAGTGAGCGCGTTCGAACGAGGCGGCGTGGCGCGCGCCCAAATCGGCACTCTATGCCGCTACTTGGAAGCACTCGGCGGCCAATTGCACATTGCGGTCGACCTCGACGGCGAGCGAATCGACCTGTCGGCAAGCTGAGCGTGATGGCCGGACATGTTGCAACCTCGCCGTAAGTCGACTTACCCGCTTCGCACGCAAGGCAACCCGCGAAGGAGCGTCAGTCGCCGAGAGCGCAGAACCCTGACAGAACTTCCACAGCAATCCCTGTGCTACTTGCCAATTCAGATGTTCGCCTACGGAAGAAGTGTTTCAAACTGTCGCTATTCATTGCGTGGGACTTGACCCCGTGTGTTGGACACGCTCAATCCCAGGAATGTCCTGGGGGAAGCGAGATGATCCAACCCGATGGCAAGGAAAAATTACCCCGATGAGTTCAAGCGTGACGCGGTCGCGCTGTACCGGGATACCGAGGGTGCGACGATTACGCAGATCGCTGCCGAGCTCGGTGTCAGCGAAGCCACGCTCTCAGCGTGGTGCAAGTCGGCCGGCGTGGCGATTCGGCACCGCCGCGGCAGCGTAGAGACCGAGCTTGCGCCAGGGGCCGAGAGCCCGGAGCAGGAACTGGTGCGGCTGCGCGCCGAGAACAAGACGCTGCGCGCCACCGAGGCTCGGCTATCCACCGAGCGGGACATTCTACGGTCGGCAGCCAAATATTTCGCCGGGGAGACGAACTGGTGAGCCGCTTCCAGTTCGTCGCCGACCACCTACACGCCTTCGAGGTGAAGTGGCTCTGCGCGGTCGTGGAGGTCGCGCGTTCATCGTTCTACGCCTGGCTCGCCGGCGCCGATTCCCGCGCCGCGAAGGCCGCCGCTGATGAGGCGCTGGCCGCCCGTATCCGGGTGGTGCACGGCGAGGACAACACCTACGGGGCGCCGCGGATCACCGCCGAGCTCAACGATGGTGCGCCCGACGGTGAGCGGGTCAACCACAAGCGGGTCGCTCGAGTGATGCGCGGCGCCGGGATCGTCGGTTATCGGCGCCGGCGGCGGGTCAAGACCACCGCGGCGGATCCGGCCAGCCAGAAAGTCCCTGATCTGCTGAAGCGGGATTTCACCGCCGCGCAGATCAACACCCGTTATGTCGGCGACATCACCTACCTGCCACTGGCCACCGGCGGCAACCTGTACCTGGCCACGGTGATCGACTGCTGCTCGCGGCGGGTAGCGGGGTGGGCGATCGCCGATCACATGCGCACCGAACTGGTCACCGACGCCCTCAACGCCGCTGCCGCGCTACGCGGCACGTTGGCCGGTGCAGTGTTCCACTCGGACCACGGAAGTCAGTACACCTCAAGGGATTTCGTGTCCCTCTGCCGCGAGTATGGGGTCATCCAGTCGATGGGAGCGGTGGGAACGAGCGCCGACAACGCCCTGGCCGAATCGTTCAACGCCGCCCTCAAACGCGAGATCCTGCCCGACCGTGCCTGCTGGCCGGACGCGGCGACCTGCCGCCGGGAGGTCTTCCGATGGCTGGCCCGCTACAACACCAAACGACGGCACTCCCACTGCCGTCAATCCAGCCCTGCCACCTACGAAAGGACCCTGACACCGGCTACGCTGCCCGAAGCTGCTTAACCACAAATCCCGTGTCCACTACATGGGGGCAAGGCCCCGTCCCTTGCCGCGTAGTATCGCCGCATGGACGGCTTCATTTCCGGCCCTATAGACGGTGCCGCAACGGAATTGAGCCTCGCCGAGCAGAAATCTTGGCAGAACTATTTGGCGGCGGTCCTGCACATGAACACGACGCTGAACCGGCAGCTGACCACTGCCCATCAGTTGTCCCTGGCCGATGTCCAGCTGCTGGACCTGCTCGCCAACGCGCCCAGTGGAAGCATTCAAATGGGCCAACTGGCAATCGCTTTGATGTCCCTACCGAGCAGGTTGACCAGGCAGGTACGACGCCTCGAAAGTGACGGCCTGGTGGAGCGCACAACGAGTCCGCATGACCGCCGTCGCGTCCTGGCCACTATCACTGGAACAGGGCGAACGTTGATGGAAGAGGCCATGGTCACCTACGCCAACGAGGTGCGGACCCACTTCCTAGGACCGTTGACCCGCCCGCAGGTTGCAGCAGTGGCGACAACGTGCCGCCAGATCAGAGATTCGCTCAATGGTGCAGAGCATCCAACTGTCCCCAAGCTCTAGGCCCACTGAGGGAACCGAGCGGTTCCCAGCCGGCAAGGTTGCGCTGGACTAGCGCTGGCCAGCCGAACTGCGTCACCGGCTGGTTTCATCAGAGGCAACTCTGCCCAAGGTATGCCTTCCGCCAGCGCGCCCTCAGGGTCAGTAACCGGCATTTCACTTCAAGAGCGCCAATTGCGTCTTAGCACGACTCAGTTCGTCTCGCCAATTCGTTGTTACCTACGGTGTATACGCCCACGTCGAGGCCGGGCGACCTGCCTTCCGAAAGCAATCCGCTACTGCCATCGAGAACCCGCCCGCAGTAGACGCGAGCATGGGCCCGGACACCGCCACCGGATCTCAAGGACTTGCGTGATCAGCTCGCCGGCGCCAGAGCCGGTCTACCTGACTGCCCGATATACGCCGATGACTTGCTGGCGGAGCTTCACATCCAACAAGGCCGTGCGCTCCACGGGCGCAAGCGATGCCGCCGGAACCGGCCACTAGTCCACCGAATTGCCATATTACTTACCCTGCAAGCCGCAGCTTTCATCCACTACGCTGACTCCAGTTGAGTGAGTTGTGAGCCAGATAGCCAGCGGCACTGGGCAATTTGTGCCAGGGCGCTGCGTTTATAGGAGTTCTCCTGTTGACCGAAGCGGGGTCGTCGGGTCCATGCTGGACCCGACGACCCCGGCTCGGCGATGTGGTGCGATCGGTATCAGGGGACTAGTTGTCCGGGTTGCCCGTTGACGCCGGTGGGACCGTTGTTGCCGGCCTGACCGGGTGGTGTCCCAGCCCCGGCCGTTCCGCCGGATGATGTGCTGCCGGTACCGCCGGCGCCTGGGTGGGTGGCGCTGTCGCCGCCGTTACCGCCGTTACCCCCATTACCCCCGTTACCCCCGTTACCGCCGGCGGCTTTGCCACTAACACGAATGGGGGTGGGAATGGTGGCACGGGTGTCCCCCCGATACCCATTACGATGCCGCTGGCGCCGCCGGCCCCACCGTCAGCACCAGCGCCGCCGTCACCGCCGGCCCCGCCGTCACCGATCCAGCCGATGGCGTTGCCACCGTTGCCGCCGTCCACGCCGGCATCTGAGCTGGCGTCATAGCCGGCCCCGCCGTCGCCGAACCACAGGCCTCCAGCACCACCATCGGGATTCTCGGCAGTCCCGGCCGCGCCGTCGCCGATCAAGTACACACCGGCCAACTGATTTATGGCCGCATCAACCTGTTCACCGAATGGGCTGTTGATCCATGCCTCGAGGACGTTGTGGGTTGGCTGATATATCCACTGATCGAAGAGCTCCGTCCAGTCGATGACAGCGGCGTCAGCCGACGACGCCGTCGCCGAGTCGAGCACGGCTGCCGTCGCGGCGCCGTTGTCCGCGAATGTGGGATCCCATGACGTCACCCACGCACTCAACTCCGTGCCCATGGTGGGGTCGAAGCTGGAGATCGCATTGACAAAAGGGTCGAGAATCAGGTCGAGTTCGTCGGCCTGAGCTGCCGGTGAGGCCGCCAGCGGCAGCAAACCGAAGGCCAGGAACGCGCCAACCGAACTACCGGCACCGATCATCGCCTGACCGCACCCCCTCCCGGGTTGGGGGCCACGTTCGCTGCGGGTGTGACGACGACTCATGGGATAAACACCTTTCGTGAAAACAGACAGAGTGGGAGTAGCTGAAGTAACGGGAATTTGAGTGGAAGAAATCGTTAGCTTGGGATCGACAACCCAAACCAGGACACGACATCCTGAAGGAAACCGGACAGATCATCGGCTGAGGTGGAGACCGCGGTACCGCCATCGGCCAACTCGTCAGGGACGGCCGGCAACACCACACCTGCCAGCGGGGAGTCCGTGCCGTCCCAGCCAATCAGGGTGGCGGCGATCTGGGCCCACGCCTCCCACGCCCCCAGGGGGCCGATCGCCTCGCTGGGAGCAGTCAGAAAACTGACGACCGGAACGCCGGCGAACTGAATGCCGACGCTGTTGAACAGCGAACCGCCCACTGCGGGGATGCTGTAGCCACCCACGTCGTAAGGGTCCGCCTGCACGCTGCCCGTGCTCAACAGCCCGCCGAACCCAATATCCAGGTTCTGCATGGTCATTCCCGGCGGGAACAGACCCAGACTATTGATCGCCGGCAGCAGGCTGTCGAGGTTCAGAGTGGCGCCGTTGAAGAAGGCGCCGACCATGTTGGCCAGGGTCGTATTCACGTCATCACCGTCGGTGAGGCTGTTGGCCAAGGCCACCCACGGGCTGATCCAGGGTCCGATAGCTCCCATGAAGATCGCGCTCGACGGCGATCCTAACCAGTTGATAATCGGCTCCGCCGCTGCCTGCTCATCCGCCGGGATATAACCAGGAATTTCTCCGAACAACACGGCGTGACCGTTGGAGATGGACCCTTCCAGGGTGTGATCCAAGACCGTTGACGTCGTGTCGGGGCTGGCGTTTTGGAGCCCGTACCCGGTCAGGACCGCCCCCAGATTGCTTTGGGTCTCGTTCATCCAGGTCGAGATGTTGCTCGGGTCGTTCAACACCTGCTGAATGAAGCCAATCTGGTTGGCTATGGACTGCTGGAGCCCGACGCCCGGGGCCAACATGAAGTTGTTGAGCAGGATCGACGCGTTCTCTGACGCGGTGTTGTATTGAGCGATCCAGGGGGCGAAGAGGTCCGACTCGCCCGCAGTCAGCGCCACAGCCCGGATCGTGTTGAGGTCGGGCACCGGCGCAGCCACCGGAGTGGCCGCGAACAAGCCGGCCCCCACCAGGGCGACGCCAACCGTGGCGTAGGGACGAAGGGTATGCCGCACGGCGGTCTCCTTTGTGTTAGTCGTGTTGTGGCGCTCGCTTTTCGCGGGCACCGGAACCTTGGGGACGGCGCACCGCCGAAGGTGAAAGCTGGCGCTATCGGAGCGCCTAATCCCGGTCGAGCGATGCTGACGAGCCATCCGTGTTCCCTTCTTGCGGACTGATTCCGGAGTGAAATCTGTTGTGCGGCCTGGATGTCCGGGACTTCGTTGTCCCGGGCTGCCCAAACTTCGAAGGCCGCACCGGCGCCGGGAAGACGGCGCCGGTGCGTACCACCGACCTCGCCGGTTCGGCAGAGACATCGAGGGTTGGGGTTTGTCTCCATGGCGCCTCCCGACGAGAGCGAGCCAAAATTTACCTGGCACAAACCTGAATCGGATATAGATTTCTGCCGCTTTTCAAAATTCACGTCGGCCGCGCCCATGATCGCAATCTGACCGACAGCTATATCCCCTGATCAGCCGCCACATCCACGAGCAATAGCAAACGAAAGTCCATGCCTCTGTGCTTCAATGCAAAATTACCGATGAGTAACTTTCACATTTTCGGCCAACATCTGTTATCCGTTAATAAAGCGCGTCCAAAACCGCACTTACGCTGCTGCTTTACGACGCGGCCGTTCGGCCATTGCCCTACTGAACAATCTTCAGAGCGTCAACAAGTTATCAACCATACGGTTACTATCAGGCAAATTGCGGGATGGTTTAATCATTTTCGTTCTGAAACAATTCCCGAGGGCAATATGGCAGCGAATCAGCTATACGCTGGACAAACGCGTCGTCGTCGATCAAACACCGCACGATTCGACTACCTAAGAAATGATGCAATCAATGGCAACCCGCCACACCGGCCGCAACCGGGCAACCATGCTCAGCCCCTGGACTGCCAACCCCTGCGCCGCTTCGACTTTGCAGATGCCTTGAGCGGCACACTGATTCGCCGGCAGCTGTCCCCCAGCGCGATCATCTGCGGGCGCGAGATGGGATCGAGGTAGAACGCACGCACGGACTGGACGTAGGTCCGCGCCGCCGGCCGCACCACCGCCCGGCCCTCGCGGGTGATGCTGGCGAGCACTCCGCGCCCGTCGGTGCGACTGCGGCTGCGCCGAACCAAGTCTTGCGACTCCAAGCGCCGCATCAACTCGGTCAGCCGGCTCGGTGACAGCACAAGGGCGTGGGCCAGATCGCCCATGCGCGCCGACCCGTCGGCAGAGCGGGCGAGCGACTGCAAGACCAGGAAATCGAACAGGCTCAGGCTGTGGCGCGCGAGCAGTTGGCGGTTCACCGTCGAGAGCAACAAGGCCGACGATTCCAGGAACGCCTGCCAACACTGTTGCTCGATCTCATCGAGGCCCGGCAGGTGTTGCGCTGGGGTCTCGGCACCGTCGTCTTCCACGGCGGGCGACGGTATCCAACGACGTGGCCGGATCTGCGGAGAAACTTCGGCAAACTCCGCGGCCGCGACGGATCCATCGGCGGAAAACGACGCTGGGCAATGTTTCGGTGCTGATAAGACACTGGTCATGAGCCACTTCGATCCCGGCCAGAAAACGGCCGAATTGAACTATCTAGTTCAAGGCGAAAGCTACTAGCGAGTAGGTTTTATAACGCGTTCTAGCGCAATCCCGAGATAGCCGCGCCCCGTGCCAGATAGCCTAAATCTCAGCTCATGCCAGGTAAAGACCCTGTTTCTGCATTTGCCGCATCTCCTAGCAATGCAACAGGTGCTAATTAGCTACCCGAAGGCGCGTAATTCACTCGGCAAACACCACACGACGAGGCGATGACACGCCCAAAACCTACGCGGCCCACCGCCGTACGGAGGCGAGGGCGTCGCCTCAGCGAGCGGCCTTGAGCGCCTTGCGGCGCCCATTCGTGCTCAGCGAGTCGTTGATCCGCCGGCAGCTGTCGACCAGATTGACCATTTGCTCGTGCTTGAGCTGGTTGAGGTAGTGCACGCGAATCCCGTGCGCGTAGGTCTCCATCACCGCGTGCAGACGGGTGTGTCCGGCGCTGGTGATCCGGGGCAGGATGCCACGTGGATCGCCTGGGCTGGGGCTACGGGTGATCCAACCATGGCCTTCGAGCCGGCGGATCTGGGTGGACAACTGCCCCTGCGTCACGCCAAGCGCCTCGGCCAGCACACACAGCCGGTGTTCCCGCCTCCTGGGCCTGCTCAACAGCTCCAGCAGCAGGACGTCACGTATCGAGAGATCGTGTGCGCCCTTGAGGCATACATTCACTGCGTCAACGACATTCAGCGAGCAGGCTAGAAACTGTTGCCAGCAGTGTTGCTCGATTCCATCGAGCCCCGGAAGCCAGGCTATTGCTTGGAGTTCATGCATCTCGTCCACGGGCCGCGATGTTATCGAAGGATGCGCCTCAGAAACGGGGAACGCGTGTCAGTTCGAGCATCTCATCACGAATTCGTGGCAGCAAGAATAGCGTTCGGCAAAGATCGAATCGGTGCGATATCCCAGGTCAGCCAGACATTCCGAGTGACCTGAGAAACCTGTCGACACGAACTAATTCGTTCAAACGGAAACTACTCGTTTTTGTTCGACCGGAAACTAATCGGTTCGATAGCGAAACAATCGGTTCGCCGGGACGCGCTAGTCAAGGGCGCGACACCATGTCGATCACGCCGCAGCTGAGCCCACACAGATCCCCCCGGCGTGCCGGCACCGGAGTCGCACGGAGGGTTGCGCATGTACCCCTGCATGCTCAAATACAGTTTCCAGAGATGTTGTTCGAATCCGTCCCGTCCGGCCACCCCGGGCGGGGGTTGGATTCCGAGAGTTTGGTCCACAAAGTTGGAATCTAGCCAACCGTGGGGCGACCGCACAGTAAGAAACGCGGGATACACAGCATGTCGCATGAATACATTCGGACCCCTTCGACACTCGGCAAAGTGCCAAACTATCCGCTTTCACTGGTCAACGGGGTGTTCTGGAGCGTGACAGCAACTAGTTGCTTCGAACTATGTGGTTCAAAATGAGACCGTCGGACTCTCGCCGTTGACCCCGTCGGCGATAGGCACCTGGCTGTCCAGCACCACGCGCAGCCGTGCGTGGCCCTCGCTGGTGATCCGGGGCAGGATGCCGCGCCGGTCGCGCTGGCACGGGCTCCGGGTGACCAGACCGCGCTCCTCCAACCGCCGGACCTGACCGGCCAGCGCACCCGGTGACACCCCCAACGTCTGCGCCAGCACGCCGATGCGATGTGCCCGCCGGTCCGGCCTGCTCAGCAGCTCCAGCAGCAGGACGTCGCGAAGGGTGACGCCGTACGCACCGCGCAGGCGCACATCCAGTGCCGCCATCAGATTGGCCGAGCCGCTGAGAAGCTGTCTCCAGCGCCGTTGCTCGAACGCGTCCACGGCGCGGGACGCTAGCGAACGGCCGAGCGCCCGCGCACGCAAAACCACATGCCGCACAGCTTGTCTCGTGAATCCAGGCGGCGGTCAAGGGCATTGGGCAACGCGCCATCTGGTCAGACCTCGCAGGTCAGCGAGATGTTTTGGCCCGCAACAGAAAACCACCACCTTGAATCACTTGGTTCAAAGTGAAACCACCAGACTCGCCGAAGCGGCAGGCTGCGTTACGAGTTCGTCGCGAGCGTCAGTTCCATCAGCTTCAAGGCCTGCTCGCACGCGTCGATCCCGGGCGCCTGCGGGTTGACCCACCAGCCGACCACCCCGGCGGCGTCGCTGGCGACCCCGCAGGAGCCGTTCGGGTCGGCCGGACGCATCACGATCGAGGGCACGCCCACGATGGTCTTGTTCTCGATCTGGTACTTCAAGAACTCGGCGACCTTGCGCTCGTTGTCCAGGCTGCCCTGCTCGAACCAGAACCGGGTGATGTCGATCAGCCCGGCCGGGTTGGCCGCCTGCCAACGGCAGATGGCGCCCACGAAGGTGCTCTGGATGTCCAGCGGGTCCGCACCGACGGTCTTGGCCAAGATGTCGGTGGTCAGTACCTCACATTCCTTGAGCAGGTTCGGGTACTGCCGCTCGGAGTTGTTGTTGCGCTTGGTGTCGCCCGCGCCGGCCTTGACCGCGGTGCCGCCCACCTCACGTGAGCAACCCGTCAAGCTGGTCAACACCGCCAACACCGCGACCGCGCTGGCCACTACGCGCCGGCTCATTTCGAGTTCGCAATCGACTGGCGGGTCAGCTCTTTGGCGACGTCGCACGGTTCCGGGAACGGCTTCTGAGCGAAGCTCACCGACCACTCGATGAAGTCATCTTTGAATTGGATGCCGACCTCACACAGGTTGTCGCCCATGGTCGGGGCGGTGCCGATCGCGATGAAACCGCTGTGGCCGTCGATGTTGATGTCCTCCACGGAAGTCCGCGACACCTCTTCGGTCTTGCGCTCGCGACCGATGGGGCTCCCGCGGTACCAGGAGAAGGAGAAGTGCGGGCCCATGATCCCGCCGCGCAGCAGCCACTGGCAGCCCACCGAGTTCTGTGCGGTGCCGACCACCCCCGCCACCCTGGTCAGGTTCGCGATGGCCTCGTCGCTGATCCCGCCGCACTGCGGAAACGACGGTCCGTGATTGCTCTGCTCGGCCGTCGGCGACGCGGACTGGCTGCCGCCCTGAGCTTCAGGCGAGTTGGAGTCGGAACATCCGCCGACCATCGGGATCACCGCAGCGGCCGCCAGGGCCGGGACCGTCAGTTTGAGCCGCACACGATGCACTGTAGCGGCACCACCGCCCGTCAACCACGACACAGCGGTGACCAGTCGGTTTGTGTCGCCGCGTATCGCCGCAGCAACGCCACCACGGCACGGGTATGCGACAGTAACCCCATGCTTCTGGCGCTGCTGCGCCGCTACCTGCGGCCCTACCGCCGGCCGGTCGCGGCGGTGATGGCACTGCAACTGATCAGCACGCTGGCTTCGCTGTACCTGCCGACCGTCAACGCCACGATCATCGACGAAGGCGTGGTCCGCGGTGACACCGCGATCATCGTCCGGCTGGGCGCGGTGATGCTCGGCGTCACCGGCCTGCAGATGCTGTGCGCCATCGCCGCGGTGTACTTCGGCGCGCGCACCGGAACCGGCTTCGGACGCGATCTACGCCGGACGGTGTTCGCCCAGGTGATCCGGTTCTCCGAACGCGAAACCACCCGGTTCGGGGCGCCGACCCTGTTGACCCGCACCACCAACGACGTCCGCCAGATCCAGTTGATCGTGCAGCTGGGCGCCAGCACGCTGGTCGCCGCGCCGATCATGAGCATCGGTGGGGTGCTGATGGCGGTGCACCAGGACAAAGGACTGGCCTGGCTGCTGGCGGTCAGCGTGCCGGTGCTGGCCCTGGCCAACTACCTGATCGTGTCGCGGATGCTGCCGCTGTTCCGGCGCATGCAGATGCTGATCGACAACATCAACCGCGTGCTGCGCGACCAGCTCACCGGCATCCGCGTGATCCGCGCCTTCGCCCGCGAGCCTTTCGAGAAAGACCGGTTCGCCCAGGCCAACACGGCCCTGTCGGACGCCTCGCTGAACGTGGGGAACCTGCAGGTGCTGATGCTGCCGACCACCACGCTGATTATCAATGCCTCCAGCGTCGCGCTGATCTGGTTCGGCGCGCTGCGCATCGACGCCGGTCAGATGCAGATCGGGTCGCTGATCGCGTTCCTGTCCTACTTCATGCAGATCCTGATGGCCGTGCTGATGGCCACCATGGTGCTGGCGATCCTGCCGCGCGCTGCGGTCTGCGCCGAGCGGATCACAGCGGTGCTGTCCACCGAGCCCACCATCAGCGCCCCGGCTCGGCCGGTGTCGCCGTCCTCGCCGACCGGCGAGGTCCGGCTGCGCGGTGTCGGGTTCCGCTACCCCGGCGCCGACCGCTCGGTGCTCTCCGACGTGTCCCTGACCGCACTGCCCGGCACCACCACCGCGGTGGTCGGCTCCACCGGATCGGGCAAATCCACCCTGGTGTCGCTGATCTCCCGATTGCGCGACGCGACCGACGGCACGGTGCTCATCGACGGCGTGGACGTGCGCGACCGCGACCCCGAGGAGCTGTGGTCGGGCATCGGCCTGGTGCCCCAGCGCGGCTATCTGTTCTCCGGCACCGTCGCCGACAACCTGCGCTACGGCGCCCCGGCGGGAGCCACCGTCAGCGACGAGCAGATGTGGGAGGCGCTGCGGGTGGCCGCCGCCGACGACTTCGTGGCGGCCCACCCCGACGGGCTGGCGATGCTGGTGGCCCAGGGCGGCATCAACCTGTCCGGCGGGCAGCGGCAACGGCTCGCGATCGCCCGGGCGGTGATCCGGCGGCCCTCGATCTATCTGTTCGACGACGCGTTCTCGGCCCTGGACACCCGCACCGATGCCCGGGTCCGCGCCGCCCTGCGCGAGGTGGCCGCCGACGCGACGGTGATCATCGTGGCGCAGCGGATCTCCACTGTCACCCAGGCCGATCAGGTGCTCGTCCTCGACGACGGACGGGTGGTCGGCACCGGAACCCACCGCGAGCTGCTGGCCGACTGCCCCACCTACGCCGAGTTCGCCGAATCCCAGTCGGTGACCGCCGAGGTCGGTGGCCTGTGAGCGCACCGGTGGCGACTCCGACGGTAAAGCCCGCGAACTTCTGGCCGACCGCGCTGCGCCTGGCCCGCCGGATGGGCCCGCAGCGCCGGCTGATCGCGGCGGTCATCAGCCTGTCGCTGGGCGGTATCGCGCTCGGAGTGGCCGGGCCGCGAATTCTCGGCCACGCCACCGATCTGGTGTTCAACGGCATCATCGGCCGCGGTCTGCCGGCGGGAATCACCAAGCAGCAAGCCATCGAGGACGCCCGCGCCGCCGGCCACGGCACCTACGCCGAGATGCTGTCGCGCATGGACGTGATCCCGGGCGCCGGCGTCGACTTCGCCGCGGTGGCGCGCACGCTGGCGCTGGCGATGGGCCTGTATCTGATTGCGGCGCTGATGGTCTGGACGCAGGCACGGTTGCTCAACGTGATCCTGCAACGCACCATGCGGGCGCTGCGCCGCGACGTCGAGGACAAGCTGCACCGGCTACCCCTGCGGTATTTCGACACCCAGCGGCGCGGGGAACTCTTGAGCCGGGTCACCAACGATGTCGACAACACCGCGACCTCGGTGTCGATGACGGTCAGTCACCTGTTCTCCTCGGTGCTGACCGTGCTGGTGGTGCTGGCCATGATGCTGTCCATCTCGCCGCTGCTGGCCGTGATCACCGTGGCCGGAGTGCCGGTGACGCTGCTGGCGGTACGGTCGATCACCCGGCGCTCGCAACGGCTGTTCGCCGCGCAGTGGGCTGCCACCGGGCAGCTCAACGCCCACCTGGAGGAGACCTACAGCGGTTTCACCCTGGTGCGGACCTTCGGCCACCGCGACTTGGCGCAGCAGCGGTTCGATGACTGCAACGACGAGTTGTACCGGGCCGGCTTCGGCGCCCAGTTCTTCTCCGGGCTGATCTCCCCGGCGACCGGGCTGATCGCCAACCTCGGCTACGTCGCGGTCGCGGTGATCGGCGGATTCCAGGTGGCCACCGGCCAGATCACGCTGGGCAGCATTCAGGCGTTCATCGCCTACGTCCGTCAGTTCAACCAGCCGCTGGGGAATCTGGCGTCGATGTTCAACTCATTGCAGTCCGGTGCCGCCAGCGCCGAGCGGGTGTTCGCCTTCCTCGATGAGCCCGAAGAACCCCCTGCCCCGGCTGAGCCGCTGTGGGGCGACCACGGCGGCCCGCGCGGCCGGGTGGAGTTCCGCGACGTCAGCTTCGGCTACCGGCCCGGCGTGCCGGTGATCGAGGACCTGTCGCTGAGCGTGGCGGCCGGCGCCGTGGTGGCCATCGTCGGCCCGACAGGGGCCGGCAAGACCACCCTGGTCAACCTGCTGATGCGGTTCTACGACGTGGACCGCGGGCAGATCCTGATCGACGGCGTGGACATCACCGGCGTGGACCGCTGCGCACTGCGGTCGTCGATCGGCATGGTGCTGCAGGACACCTGGCTGTTCACCGGGACAATCGCCGAGAACATCGGCTACGGCCGACCCGGCGCCACCGAGGACGAGATCATCGAGGCGGCCCGCGCCGCACATGTCGACCCCTTCGTGCGGACCCTGCCGGAGGGCTATGGCACCCGGGTCAACGACGACGGCGGGGCCATCAGCGCCGGCGAGAAGCAGCTGATCACCATCGCCCGGGCATTCCTGGCCCAGCCGCAGCTGCTGATCCTCGACGAGGCCACCAGTTCGGTGGACACCCGCACCGAACTGCTGATCCAGCGGGCGATGCGCGAGTTGCGCCGGGGTCGCACCAGTTTCATTATCGCCCACCGACTTTCGACGATCCGCGACGCCGACCTCATTCTGGTGATGCAGGCCGGCCGGATTGTCGAGCAGGGCACCCATGTTGAACTACTGGCCCGCCGCGGGGCCTATTGGGCGATGGCCGAGGGCAGCTGAAATCGGCTGAGGATTCAGGCGAGATCAACCATTGCCGAGCGATGATCGTCGGCGTAGATTCGACTGCGAAGCAGGCTCGGACATGACCGTAATCCGAAGAGCTGGACAAGAGGGTGAAAGCCAGCCGCGCTGGAAGTGTAGACGCTCCCCAGTCAGTCCGAGCCTGCCCTAATTTTCCGGTAGCGGCCTGATTGTGGTGGCGGCCAAATTTCGGGACCATATGGGCAGTTGCCCGGCTTTGAGCGACTAATCGCAACGCGGGGCTCTTTTCACGCCCGCGTGTGTCGCTCAAAGGCGGGCAACTTTCTTATCCCCCCGAGCCGCCGCCACCAGTAACGTACAAATTGCAAGTCCGATGTTGTACTCTTTCGTTATGGATGTCGCAGTGAGTACGTTGCGGGCCCAGCTTGCGGACTGGATCGAACGGGTCCGCGCCGGCGAGGAGGTCGTCGTCACCGATCGGGGCACGCCGGTAGTTCGTCTGGTGCCGGTGCACACCGCACCGTTGCTGGAGCGTTTAACCCAACAAGGCGTGCTGAGCCGACCGCGTACCGCTTCCCGCCCCAACGCCAGCCGGGCGCCGCGGGTGCATGCCCGAGGATCGGTGTCTGATTTGGTGACTGAGCAACGTCGCTGACGCATGGCGATCGTGTATTTCGATAGCAGCGCGTTCGTCAAGCTCCTGATCGAGGAGGATGGCAGCGACATCGCGGCGGCACTATGGGATGGCTGCGATGCCGCGGCCTCGTCCCGGTTGGCATACCCGGAGGTACTGGCGGCCCTGGCAGCCGCCGGCCGTGCGCACCGTATACGCGCCGACGAGCAACTCCAGGCTCAGGCGATGTGGGAAGAGTTCTGGGCAGCCACCCGAGCGGTGGAGCTGACCGAGGACATTGCCCACCACGCCGGTCAGTTGGCTGCGACACACGCGCTGCGTGGCGCCGATGCGGTCCACCTCGCCAGCGCTCTCGCTATCGACGGTGCCGTGTTCGCCGTGTGGGACCAGGGGCTGCGCACCGCCGGACACGAGGCCGCCATAAGGCTGGCGCCGAGCCATTAACCCGATCAGAGCTTCAGGTGCAGCACATCGGCCAGCGGCCGCCGCGGCGTCGGCACCGGGGGCTTCTCCAGTGCCGGCGCGCCACCGACGCGAACCAGCACCTGGGGTAGATCGTCGCCGCCGACCAGTCCCGCCAGCAGCGCCCGGGCTGCGGGCACCTCGGTCAAATGCGTTACCGGGCAGGTCGCCAAGCCCGCCATCGTGCATTCCAGCAGCACCGTCGAGAGCGCCTCACCGCAGGCCAGTGCGTCGCCCGGTTCGTCGCTGGCGGTCGACAGCAGCACGATCTTCGAATGGTCGTCGCCGACCTCAAGGCGTCGTTCCCGGTGGTGGGTGACTGGGAATGTCCGCCCGATGTCCACCCGGTCGCTTTCAGCGGCCGAGACCAACGCGCTCTCCGGAATCCCGTCGGAAACCTCGAACGGCGCTGTCCACCAGCCGAGTTCAGCGTGATACGACGAGTCATACAGGCGCAGTGCCTCGGTGAGCTCGGAGGCCTCGGCAAGCTTGGCGCGCAGCTCGTCGGCGAGCACGCACAGCCGCACCGGGCCGCGCACCGTGTCATTCAGCACCGTCTCGAAGGGGCCCCAGTTGCTCGGCGCCATGAACGGCAGTCGATCGGTGTGGCGCGTCAGGATCGCGCCGGCGCGATAACGATCCAGATCGGTGACCCGCTCTGCGGCGACGAAGCCGATCGACGCCAGATGCTCCGGCTGCGCATCGTCAGGGAACCGCTCAATCTCGGCCGTCCAGCCGGCGGCGGCCATCGCGACCCGCAGGTGATCCAGCACGGCGCCGCAGCTGATCAGCGCCTCTCGCGCCGACCGGTCGCCGTGCACGGCACGGGTCGGATCCAGATACAGGTCCAGCCGGCCGCCTTCGGCCACCCACCGCCACGGCTGGCTGTTGTGCAGCGACGGCGCACGGCAGGCCAGCCGCACCGCTTCGGTGAGAACCTCGTAATCCACGGTCGTGTCCAACATCAGCCACCTCCAACGGTCTGTCGCCTTCAGGCTCCCAGCCTGCACACAGGTGCAACAGGGGTCGTTAGTCACTGGCCTGTCGGCGTTGGACCTCGCGTCAGTCGTCGGCGCGGTGCCGGACGCGGAACAGATTCACCTCGCTCTTGATGCCCTTGAGATGGCGTCCGCCGGCGAACGACCACCCGAAGGCGTCGGACTCGGTCAACGCCACTCGTACCGGCTCAGCGGCCAGTACCGTGCCTGGCCGGGCGACCCCGGTGATTCGGCTGGCGGTGTTCACCGGGCTGCCGAACCAGTCCCCGACCCGACTCACCGCCTCCCCCGAGGCGATGCCGGCACGAAGCCGAGGCAGGGTGTCGTCGGCCTGGGCCGCCTCGACCAGCCGCAGCACGGCATCGACCAGCGGCGCCGGCTGCGGGCAGACGAACATCACCGCGTCGCCGATGGTCTTGATGAATCGCACCGGCGGAACGGCGATCTCGCGCCCCAGCACGGTCAAGCGCTCGGCGAGCTGCACCAGCTCTTCGGGCGGCACCATCTCCCCGAGCCGGGTGAAGCCGACCAAGTCGGCGAACGCGACGGTGATCTGCCGCGCGCCGGGCAGCGGTGCGCCCGCCGCGCGCTCGCCGGCGGTGATGGCGTCGACGTCGAGCTGATGACGCAGTTGCAGCATCAGCATGTCTTCGACGAACGAGCCCAGCATCGGCGCGAGCCGTTCCACCAAATCCCGCGACCGCTGCGCGATCTGCAGCTCGGTGATACCCGGTTCGCCGATGGCCGACAACACCGTGAAGCGCATGAATTCCGCGGTGTGCGCCAGCCCGTCGGCCAACAGCCGAGCGGTTTGCAGGGCCTGCTCGGCATCGATACCGGCCTCGACGAAGCGGCGCGCATGCATGGCGATGCTGGCGTCGGCGCGCATCTGCACCGGTGCGTCCGGATCGTCCATCCAGGCCAGCCCGACCGCGCGCTGCAGGCGCTGCAACTGTTCGAGGTCGACACCGGTGGACTCACTGATCTCACGAGCGGAGACGTAGGTGCCGTCGTCACCGACCAGCCGTCGCGACGCCAGCAGCATCGGCGAGACGTTCCCGCGGATCTCCTCGGCGGTGATGCCCTGTCCCAGCAACCATTCGATCAGTTCGGCGCGCTCGGCACGCGCGGTGCCCTCCAGCCCGGCCAGCAGGTCCTCGATTTCGGGGTCAGCCACGCCGCAAACGTATCTCGCGGCAGACTGACGAGGTGGCTGAAGTCTTCGATGCACTGACCCCCGAACAACTCCGCGCCCGCAACACCATCAAATGGAATCGCTTCGCCCCCGATGTGCTGGCGCTGTGGATCGCCGAGATGGACTTCCCCACCGCACCCGCGGTGCTCGACGGGATTCGCGCCTGCGTCGCCAACGAGGAATTCGGTTATCCGGCGCTGGGCTCCGATGCGTTGCCCACCGCACTCGCGCGGTGGTGCCTGCACCGCTACGCCTGGCCCGTTCAGCCCGAATGGGTGCGGGTGGTGCCCGACGTCCTCAAGGGCATGGAGGTGGTAATCGAGTTCCTCACCCGCCCGGAGAGCCCGGTGGTGCTACCGGTGCCGGCCTACATGCCGTTCTTCGACCTGCTCACCGTCACCGGCCGCCAGCGTGTAGAAATCCCGATGACACAGCAGGATTCGGGACGCTACCTGATGGACCTGGATGCCCTGGACGCCGCGTTCGCCGCCGGGGCGGGTTCGCTGATCTTGTGCAACCCGAACAACCCGCTGGGCACCGCCTTCACCGCCCAGGAGCTCAGCGCGATCGTCGACATCGCCGCGCGCCACGGCGCCCGGGTGATCGCCGACGAGATCCACGCTCCGCTGGTCTACGACCGGCCCCACGTCGCTGCCGCCGCGGTGTCGCCCGCCGCCGCCGACACCGTCATCACCTTGATGTCGGCCTCCAAAGGCTGGAACCTGCCCGGGCTGATGTGCGCCCAGGTGATCCTGTCCAATCCGCGCGACGCCGCCAATTGGGATCGGATGAACATGCTGCACACCATGGGCGCCGCCACCGTCGGCATCAGCGCCAACCTCGCGGCCTACACCCGCGGCGGCCAGTGGCTGGACGCCCTGCTGCCCTACCTGCGGGCCAACCGCGACCACCTCAGCCGAGCCCTGCCCGCCGCGGTGCCGGGGCTGCGGATCAGCCACCCCGAGGCCACCTATCTGGCCTGGGTCGATTTCCGGGAGCTGAGACTGGCGGCCGAACCGGCCGAGATTCTGTTGACCAAGGCGCGGGTGGCACTGAGCCCGGGCATCCCGTTCGGCGGCGGCCGCGGATTCGCGCGGCTGAACTTCGCGACCAGCCGGGCCATCCTGGACCGGGCGATCGAGGCGATGGCCGGTGCGCTGACGGGCTAGGCCCCGTAACGGGCCGCGTATTCACCCGGCGTGCAACCGAGCATCGTGCGGAAGTCGTTGATGAAGTGTGCCTGGTCGTACCAGCCCAACCGCACCGCCAAGTCGGCAAAATCGCGGGCCGGATGCGTCTCGATGTCCAGCGCGGCCTGCTGCAGCCGGTAGCGGCAGAGCACCCACTTGACCGGGACCCCCACGTAGTGGCGAAAGATCCGCTGCGTGGTGCGGGTGCTCCATGGCGAGACGGCCATCACGTGCGCTACGCAGCGCAGCCGGTCGTCATCGCGAATCCGGTCCACCAGGGTGCGCAACGTCCGGTAGGTGCGGTCCGGCTCGGGCGCGCCGGCGGCGATCACGGCCTCAAGCGCGGTCGATGCGCCAGCCACGTCGTCGTCCAGGTCGTCGAGAAGTAAGGGTTCGCCCGGCAATTCGGTGCGCACCGGAACTACGTTGCCGGTGAGCGCCGCGGCGTCGCGACCGAACCGCGCGGTGTAGCCGCCGGGCCAGAACCGGGCGCCGACTACCGCGCCCCGGCCGCTGATTTGGGTGCGAAATACCCGCGCGACGACACCGTGCACCAGGGTCGCCGGCAGCTGATGGCCGTGCCGCATCTGATCGGAGCCCCACTCGTGGGTCAGGTGCACCGCAGGGAACGTGATGACCGTGCTGTCGTGCGGATCACGGCCACGCAGATCCCAACGGACCGACCAGAAATGCTCGACAAACTCAGCTGCCTCCGGTGACGGAGCCCAGCGGGTCAGATCGAACACCGATGCCGACCCGGCCCGGCCGACCACGCCGCGCTGCGGAGCGGTTGGCGCGTTTTTCCAAGCCGTCACCGGACGACCCTACGAAACTTTTCTCCCATGAGTATCGATCCGATTCCGCCCGGCTACACCAGCCTGACCCCGTTCCTGTGCGTCAACGGCGCCGCCGGCGCGATCGACTTCTACACCTCGGTGTTCGGCGCCGAGTTAGTCGAGCGCATGAATGGTGCGGACGGCATCGTCGCGCACGCCGAACTCGACTTCGGCAACGGCAGGCTGCAGCTGTCCGACCCCCAGCCCGCCTACCAGCTAGCCGCGCCGCCAGACGGCCCGGCCAACCATTCGATCGCGCTGTACTGCGCGGACGTGGACGCCGTCGTGGAGCGGGCGGAGCGGGCGGGCGCCGTCATCCGGGAGCCCGCGCAGACCTTCGTCACCGGCGACCGGTTCGCGTCGATCCTCGACCCGTTCGGCCAGCGCTGGACGGTGATGACTCGCGTCGAAGACGTCTCGATCGAGGAGCGGAACCGGCGGATGGGTGCGTGGGCGGCGGACAACGTGAACTGACGCCGCTACGGTGGCGGAATGTCCTGCGTGTTCTGTGCCGTGGTCGCCGGTGACGCACCGGCGGTGCGGGTTTTCGAAGACGACGAGTACCTGGCGTTTCTCGACATCCGGCCATTCACCCGCGGCCACACCCTGGTGATCCCCAAACAGCACTTCGTGGACCTGACCGACACCCCGGCGGCCACCCTGGCCGGCATGATCACCGTCGGGCAGCGGATCGCCCAGGCCGCCCGCACCTCCGGACTGCACGCCGACGGCACCAACCTAGTGATCAACGACGGCCGGGCCGCTTTTCAGAGCGTGTTCCACATCCATCTGCACGTGGTCCCGCGCCGTGCCGGGGACCGGCTGTCCTTCGCCAAAGGTCTGCTGGTGCGCCGCGACCCGGACCGCGAGGGCACCGGGACGATCCTGCGGGCAGCGCTGGCGAGCAGCGAGAGCTAGCGGGCAGACTCGAGGGTATGGATCATCTATCCCCGATCGAAAAGGTGGGCGTGCGAGCGCTCAGCCTGCACAACCTGATCTACCAACAGACCCACGGCTGGATCGGCCACAAGATCCCGGGCCTGCCCCCCAGCCTGTTGTTACACACCGTGGGCGCCAAGACCGGCCAGGCGCGTACCTCGTCGCTGACCTACGCCCGCGACGGCGACACGTACTTGATCGTCGCGTCCATGGGCGGCGCGCCCCGCTCCCCCGGCTGGTACCACAACCTCAAAGCCAACCCGGAGGTGCAGATCAACGTCGGGCCCAAACGGCTGCGGGCCACCGCGCGACCGGTGCTGCCCGACGACCCGGACTACGCCCGGTTGTGGCGCCTGGTCAACGCCAACAATGCCCATCGGTACGAGGCTTACCAGCGCCGGACATCCCGACCGATCCCGGTCGTGGCATTGACCCCGTTGCCGTCCGCCTGAGGCCCCCTTCAGTTAGCTGTCTCTAACTTTTGCTCAGGTAGCACTCAGCTAGTACTTTGGGACGATGAGTCGTCAGGGCGGGCCGGGTAAGTCGAAGTCAGCGCGCCGGCGCCTGGCAGGAGCCGGAGCCGCGGTCGGCACGTTCCTCGCCGTCGGGCTCACACCCGCGACCCCGTCGGCGCAGGCCGATGGGCTGGACTTCGACTGGCTGATCGACATGTTCACGCCGGTCGCCGGGATGGCCGCGGAGACCACCGCCTCCGACTCCGCGGCGTGGTTTGACCAGCTCTTCTACGACCCGTTCCACACGTCCATAGAGAACTGGATCAACAGTGACTTCGGGACGATGGTCGACGGCTGGATCAACACCGCGGCCGGGCAGATCCTGATCGGTGACGGTGCTGACGGCACTGAGCTCAACCCCAACGGCGGGGCCGGCGGCCTGTGGTTCGGCGACGGCGGGGCCGAATACGACCAGAGCGTTCGGGAGCGGCCGGCAACGGGGCAGCGGGTGGTCCCGACGGCCCGGCGAACGTCAGCATCCCGCTGTACCTGCATAGCGGTGGGATCAGCCCGATCGTCTACATCTCGATCAACGGCGGTCCGCCGGTGCCGGTCCAGATCGACACCGGCTCCACCGGCCTGACGATCCTGGGCAGCGGCACGGGCCTGGGCAACTCGGTGTACTCCGGCAGCGCCAGCTACGCCGGCCTGAACGGCCAGAACTACAGCTACCACACCTACGACACCACGGTGGGCTTCTGCGACAAGACCGCCTGCACGTCAGGCCTGGTTACCGATCCCACCGCTGTCAACATCGTCGACCCGTCGTCCAACACCCTCATGACGAACTACTTCAACCAGTACGGCATCGTCGGGGTGTTGGGCATTGGTCCCAATAACGGTTACGCCGGCACGTCGACGATCGTCTCGGCGCTACCCGGTGCGCTCAACCAGGGCGTGCTCATCGACGAGCAGACCGGTCAGCTGACCTTCGGACCGAACCCGCTGACACCCGAGATCTCCGTGCCCGGGTCGCCGTTCGTCGACACGATGGTGTCGATCAACGGCGCTCCCCCGGTGGCGGTGTCCACCTCGCTGGACTCGGGCGGCATGTACGGCAGCATTCCGCAGTCGCTGTTCCCGCAGCTCGGGGTCGGTTCGCAGGTGCCGGCCGGAACGGTGATCTCGGTGTACAACGCCGACGGCAGCACCCTGCTGTACTCCTACACCACCACGAACAACGGTCCCTATGTGACGTCGGGCGGCGCGGCCAACAGCGGCTACTACCCGTTCTCGGTGAACCCGGTCTACATCGACTACCGGCCCAGCGGTTTCGGGGCGACCATCATCGACCGCTAAGTCCCTTACAACAGCTCTTTGGCCAGCAACTCGCAAGTGCGTTCCCGTCCGGGGGCGGTGGCCGGGTCGGTGCCGCGATACGCCGAGGCGACCGGGTTGATCATCACCTCGTCGACGGCGAAGTGCTCCGCGAGCGCGGTGAGCTGCTCGGCCGCTTCGGCCGGTGTGCCCACGACCGCGCGCCGCAATCCGCTGTCGATGATGCGCTGTTCAGAATCGGAGACCGCCGCGGCCTGCGCGTCCTCGACCAGATCAACCGCCCCCAGCGGCCGCCCGGTCCGCAGCCGGGCCATCATCTGCAGGTTGGGCAGCATCAACGCCGTTGCCTCGTCACGGGTTTCGGCAACGGAGGCGTTGACGGTCAGAAACGTCGTCGGCGCCGCACACACGTCGCTCGGCGTGAAATTCTCCCGGTAGTAGGCCAGTGCCTCCTCGGTGCCCTGACCGGAGAAGTGATGGGCGAACACGTACGGCAGCCCCTTGGCCGCGGCCAGCCGCGCCGAATACATGCTCGACCCCAGCAGCCACAGCCGCGGCTCGCCGGCGGCGGCCGGAGTGGCCTTGAGCAGGTAGTCGCCGTCACGCAACTGGACCTGCACACCGCGGCTGCTCATCATGGCCCGCACGTGATCGAGATAGTCGGGGAAGTTCTCGATGTCTTCCTCGCCACGCCCGGAACGCAGCATGACCGAGGTAACCGGGTCGGAGCCGGGCGCCCGCCCAATGCCTAAGTCGATGCGCCCGGGTGCGGCGGCCTCCAACAACGCGAACTGCTCGGCGACCGCCAGCGGGGCATGGTTGGGCAGCATCACCCCGCCCGAACCGAGCCGCACCCGCGACGTCTGCGCGGCGAGGTACGCCAGCAGTACCGGCGGGCTGGTGGCCCCCACCGACGGCATGTTGTGGTGCTCGGCCACCCAATATCTGGTGAATCCGAGCCGGTCAGCGGTCTGGACCAGCCGCACCGTCGCCGCCAGCGCGTCGGCAGTGGTCCGGTCGGTACGGACCGGGACGAGATCAAGAACGGAAAGCTGCACGCTGGGTTACAACACGGACAGCCGGCTGAACCTTCCCGGGCCGGCGGTGCAGGCGTTATCACCGCCGCTCGGGACCGAAACCTCATCGGTCACAGGCGTCACCGGTTCGGGATTACGTGGCCAGTGCCCGCCTCTGAGCGACAACCTGCATGATTTGTCGCTCGGAGCCGGACAACGCTGTACATGGTCGCGCGGCGGTGGCTGGTGGGGCGGATGTTGCTACCGGTTGGCAGCCTTCTCACCCAACGCGTACGACGTTTCCGTGTTACGTTAGCGTGTATGGCGGAGACGTTGACCATTCGGCTGGATGCCGACGATCGTGCGGCACTCGAAGCGGCAGCCCAGAGGCAAGGCAAGGGGCTGAGCGCGTTCGTTCGAGAGGTCGCCGAGGCCAAGGCGCGGCAGCTGCGACGCGAGGCGATTCGGGCAGACGGCGAGCGGGTGGTGGCCCACCTGGCCGAGCACCCCGAGGCGCGGGGCGAACTCGATGAGTTCGGGACTCCGCTGACCGACCTGCCGTGAGCCGGCCCGCGGCCGGCAGCATCGTGGTCGTTGATTGGCGCGGCGGTGCACTGCCGCAAGAGCCCGGGCGATCGCGCCCCGCTATCGTCGTCGAAGACCACGAGTTGTTTCCGGACGACTACCCCAACATTCTGGTGGTTCCGTTGACTCGCGACGAGGGACTGGCGCACAGGTCGTTCGCGGAACGCATCGAGCCAACACCGGAAAATGGAGCCGATGCGACGAGTTGGGCCTTAGCCCATCACGTCACCAGCGTGTCGTTGCGCCGCGTCACACCCACAGCGTCGCGGGTCAGCGCGGTGCAGTTGGCGAGCATTCGCAAGCGCATTGCAGTATCTATCGGCGCCATCTGATGCTGCCCACCATCAGTCCCCCAGGCCCGCCAGCGCCGTAGCCCGGCTGAAGACGTCGTCCAGCATCGCCGGGGTCAGCCGACCGGTGAACATATTCTGTTGACTGGGGTGATAGCAGCCCAGCAGCCGCAACGTCGGACCGAGTTCGGCGACCGCGCCGTGGCCGAACTTCGGCTTGGGTTTGGGCACCTGCTCGGCGGCGATCCGCAGCGCGATCTGCCAGGCGAAGCCGCCCAGCGCAATCATCACCCGCACCTGTGGAGCGATCAGCTGCCATTCGGCGTCGATCCACGGTGCACAGGTGTTGCGCTCGACCGTCGTCGGAGCGTTGTCCGGCGGGGCGCAGCGCACCGGGGCGATGATCCGGATGTCGTTGGCGTGCAACCCATCCGCGGAATCGACACTGGTGGGCTGGTTGACCAGGCCGGCTCGGTAGAGCGCGGCGTACAACTGGTCGCCCGATCGGTCGCCGGTGAACATCCGGCCGGTGCGGTTGGCGCCATTGGCGGCAGGGGCCAATCCGACGATCACGATCTTGGGCTTCGGTGCGCCCCAACCGGGCACCGGCCGCCCCCAATAGGGCTGGTCGGCGAAGGACTTTCGCTTGGTCACCGCCACCTGTTCGCGCCAGGTCACCAATCGCGGGCAGGCCCGGCAGACGCTGATCAGGGCGTCGAGTTCGTCGATCGACTCGACTTGGTCGGCCAGCTGCGCCACCTGCGCGGAGTCGACAGCCGGCGGCGTGTCCGGGGTTGCCGGGTCCCCGGGCCAGCCGGAGCCGGGCGGCACCGGAGAGTCGAACGGCTGACCGGTGCGGGGGTGCGGGTGCATCACATCATCCTGCCGTCGGGGTGCGGGCGATGAGCGACGACTACGAAGAAAGCCGCTCCGCCGTCGCCCGGATCTCGCGGATGTACCGGTCCCGCTCGGCTGCGCTCACCTGCCGGCGCAGCGGCCCCAACTGCAATTCATAGGTCGCCACACCCTTCTCGAATACCGGGGCAGCCAGGTAGCTCACCGACAACGCCTGTGGGCTGGCGAGTTGCTCTGCGGTATAAGGGTTTCCGTTCACGCCGGTCAGCAGTTCGAAGACCCGCTGCCGCAGCGCGGTGCGGCGGGGATGCTCGGCCAGCAGCTCGACCACCTCGGCGAGTACATCGAGCGCCTCCAAACCCGGCCCGCCAAGGCCGAATACCACGACGCCGTTCTGACGTACCTGGTCCAAGGCGTCGTCCAGCACGTCGCGACCGACGTCCTGTGCCGATTCCAACCACTGCTGCCGGGCTTGCGCATCGCGGTGCGCGACCACGCTGACGCCGACCGGCGCCAACAGCGGTAACCGAACCCCGACACCGACGCCGGCGGGGATGCGCCCGCGGCCACGGACCAGGGTCAAGAAGCTCAACTCCGTCGGCCCCACCAAAGCCAGACCGGCTCCGCAGCCGGCCCGCTCGGCCATCTGCTCGATCAGGTGTGCGCCCTCGGTCGACAGCGGCCACAGCCGCCGTACCGTCTCGGCGACGCCGATCAGCCCGGGCCCCAGGGTGTACTTGCGATCGGCCCGGCGCGCTGCCCATCCCGCCTGCTCCAATGCCAGCAGG
>NZ_LT546166.1:3604961-3645020 GCF_900078685.2 Mycolicibacter icosiumassiliensis
GGCAAGGTCGCCGAGTGCGACTGGATCGTCGAGGCGGCGGTCGAGCGGCTGGACATCAAGCAGGCGCTTTATGCCCGGCTGGAGGAATTGACGCGTCCTGGCGCGGCGGTGTCGTCCAACACCTCGACCATTCCGCTCGGCCATCTGCTCGATCAGGTGTGCGCCCTCGGTCGACAGCGGCCACAGCCGCCGTACCGTCTCGGCGACGCCGATCAGCCCGGGCCCCAGGGTGTACTTGCGATCGGCCCGGCGCGCTGCCCATCCCGCCTGCTCCAATGCCAGCAGGATCGATGTCACGGTGGCGCGGTTCAGCTCCAACCGCGACGCAATCTGAGCGACCGAACTGGGCTGAGCCTGGGCGGCCAACAATCCCACAATGGCGACCACCCGATCCGTGGGCGGCGAGCCCAGTCGCTTCTCGTCATCTCGCTCGGTGGGCCCGCCCATCGCCCTCCTTGTGTCTGGCCATGCAGAAGATCACCGATGGTACGGGCGCGGGCGCCGACCCTTGTGCTCGCGTCCACCCAGCGGTAGCGTCCCGTCTCATCGTACTTTCAGTTGTCATTCATATGACAAATAGTTGTCATATCTGACCGCAGAGGAGCCCCATGGCCACCGGACGTACTGAAAGAGCAAGCCGCGCCGTGGCTACGGCCGGACTGGCGACGGCCGTGGTGGCCGGCACCGCAGCGATCACGCTCCAACCGGCCCCGCTGGCGCACCCGATACCCGTGACGTTGACGTCGGTGTCGGCGGGCGTACAACAGGCGATCGACAGCCTGTTGGCCGTGATGCAACAGGCCGCGGCCAACGACGCGGCCCTGCCGTTTGCGACACCGGACGGCGTCGCCATGCTGATGACGGGTCTGCAGAATACGAACTACGAATTGCTTATGGCCGGAATCTCAAGGGTCACAGAGCTTTTCGACGGCTGGTTTTTTCAATCGCCCGAAGTGATGGCCGGCGACGCCGCCAATCCTCGGCAATACTTCCAATTCTTCACCCCGGACATCTACTACCACGCGACCGCCGGCCTGGCCCCGGGCGCGACCTACGAACTCACCGGCACACTCGGCGGCGGCACCGAAGCCTTCGCGATCGCCACCGAACAGATCACCGGATCGCAGGCCGTCAGCAAGGAGAGCCTGGAGCTCGGCTCGAACCTGGTGGTCAACCCCGACGGCACGTTCACCGTCTACATCGGCCCCACCGCACCCAGCGGCGCAGTCAACTTCATCGACGACGACAGCGCCACCATCCAGGGGGCCGCGTCCCTGCTGGTCCGCGACGTGCTCGGCGACTGGGGGAAGGGCGCCAGCAACATCAGCATCCACTGCGTGTCCGATTGCCCACCGTTCTTCGCCATCCCCCAGGGCGGGTTGTTTCCCAGCGACGATACGACCGCACCAACGAAGATCACCTCGATCGACGATGCACTGACCACGCTGTTCAGCGCCTTCGCCAAGATCGCCGGGCCGTTCAACACCCAGAACATGGGGCTCGCCCAGATCGCGGGCATCGAGCAACCCGCCAACACCATGAGCCCGCTGGCCACCGAGACGAGCCTGTTCCCCACCGGGCTGCCGAGCGCGGACGTCTCCGCCGGGAATTTCGACCTGGCGCCCGGCGAGGCGCTGATCGTAAAAGTTCCCGAGGTGGACGCCGCCTACAACGGCATCGAGCTGATGAACGTCTACGGCGCGGCGCTCCCCTTCACCTTGTCGCAGACCACCCTCAACAACACCACGGCGTTCCACGCCGCCGACGGCTACACCTATTACGTGGTCAGCGCAACCAACCCCGGCGTGGCGAACTGGTTGGACACCGGCGGCGTGGCCAACGGCGAAATCTTCGCCCGATTCGAAAACCTCGCCGCCGGAACGGATCCGACCGGCATGACGGTGACGACTCAGGTGGTGCCGGTTGCCGATGTGGCCCAGTACCTGCCCGACGACACCCCAACCGTCAGCGCGGCGCAATACGCCGCCGACATGACCCAGCGGGTGCTGACCTACGACTACGCCCTGGACGCCTCCCGGATGCAGGCACAACCCGCCTGGTTGATCCAGGAACTGCTGTTCTCCGGACTCAAGGGGCTCGTCGGTAGTGACAATTTTGCGGCGGTCTTCGGCGAGGAACCGGTCACCCCGCTGGCGATGCGGTTCACCGACGCGCTGAGCCCGAATTGGGATGCCGTGTGGCACGGGATTACCACCGATCCCTTTGGCAGCCTGACCGCGGTGGCCAACAACCTGCCACTGCTGTGGAGCGATATCAGCCTGCCGTTCGAGCTCGCCGCAGCGCAATCCGTGCTGTCGCTGCTGCTGCCCGGGGCATCGGGATCACTGCTCAACGACGCGCTGTTCGACCCGAACAGCGGCATTATCGCCGGGCTGCTCAACGCCCGCGACGACCTGGCCAGCACGGTCCTGACCGCCAACAACGCCTGGCCGACTGAGGTAGGCGATCAGGCCGCCCAGCAGTGGGCGAACATGGACGAGTTGATCCAACAGGCCCCCACCATGGATCTGAGCTCGTGGTTCTCGACGCTGTTCCACGCCGGCTAAGGCGCGAACCGGCCGCTACTGGACGCGGCGCTTGCCGCCGTTTCGATCCCGCCACAGCCGGTAGACCTCAATGGCGTCGTCGCGGGACTCGTGTCGCATGGGCAACCGCCGCCGATTCCAGGGTTTCGCAAACTCGTCGTAGAACGTGTTGAGCTCGAAGTACTTTCGGTCGTCGACGTAATACGGTTCGTAGGCGTCGCGGGTGGTCAGGAAGACGACCTCATCCGGCGAGCAGTAGTACAGCGCACCCAGACACATCGGGCAGGGCAGCGCCAGAATATAGATGGTGGCCCCGGTCAGATGTTCGGTGCCCAAGGCTGTGCAGGCCTGCCGAATGGCGAGGATCTCCGCGTGCGCGGTGGGGTCGTTGGTCTGGGCGACCCGGTTCGGGCTCTCGGCCACAATCGCACCGTCCATGACGATGGCAGTGGCGAAGGGCCGTCCACCCTCCTCGACATTGCGGCGCGCAAGATCAATGGTGTGCTGTGCGTAGTCCATGGCGGCTCCTCGTCTCACAACTCGACGGTGCTCAGCACCGATAAAAACTAACAGTGCCCGGGAAATCCGGTCAACGGCCGATTCGCTCCACCTCCTAGGATGACCTGCGTGAACGCCGACACGCTGAGCCAGCTCATAGCCGATCTCCCCGAGGGCATGGTGGTCACCGATCCGACGATCACCGCGGGCTACCGGCAAGACAACGCCCTGGACCCGTTGGCGGGCCAGCCCCTGGCGGTGGTGCGCCCGCTGCACACCGAAGAAGTGCAGACCGTCATGCGCTGGGCCAGCACCCATCGGGTACCGGTGGTGACTCGCGGCGCGGGCACCGGCCTGTCCGGCGGAGCCACCGCGATCGACGGCGGAATCGTGCTGTGCACCGAGAAGATGCGCGAGATCACCGTTGATCCGGTCACCCGCACCGCGGTGTGCCAGCCGGGCCTGTTCAACGCCGAGGTGAAGAAGGCGGTCGCCGAGCACGGACTCTGGTACCCACCGGACCCGTCGTCGTTCGAGATCTGCAGCATCGGCGGGAACATCGCCACCAACGCCGGCGGCCTGTGCTGTGTCAAGTACGGCGTCACCACCGACTATGTGCTGGGCCTGCAGGTGGTGCTGGCCGACGGCACCGCGGTGCGCCTGGGCGGCCCGCGACTCAAAGACGTCGCGGGGCTCTCGCTGACCAAATTATTCGTCGGCAGCGAAGGCACCCTCGGGGTGGTCACCGAGGTGATCCTGCGACTGTTACCGGCTCAGCCGAAATCGGCTGTGGTGGTAGCCACTTTCGATTCGGTGACCGCCGCGGCCGAGGCGGTGCTCGACGTGTCCGGGCGACTGCGTCCCTCAATGCTGGAGTTCATGGACGCCGCGGCGATCAACGCCGTCGAGGACCAACTGCGCATGGGTCTGGACCGCGAGGCCGCGGCCATGCTGGTGGCGGCCTCCGACGAGCGCGGCCACGCGGGCGCCGAGGATGTCGAGCTGATGGCCCGGGTGTTCACCGAGCACCACGCCAAGGAGGTGTTCTCCACCGACGACCCGGTCGAGGCCGAGGGCTTTGTCGCGGCACGGCGATTCTGCATCCCGGCGGTCGAGGCGAAGGGGCCGTTATTGCTTGAAGACGTCGGGGTGCCGGTGCCGCGGCTGGCGGAGCTGATCACCGGAATCGAGAAGATCGCCGCCGAGCGCCAACTGTTGATCTCGGTGATCGCGCACGCCGGCGACGGCAATACGCACCCGCTGATCGTGCACGACCCGAGTGACCCCGACCATGTGCGGCGCGCCGAGCTCGCCTACGGCCAGATCATGGATCTGGCCCTGGCGCTGGGCGGCACCATCACCGGCGAGCACGGGGTGGGGCGGTTGAAGCGGCCGTGGCTGGCCGACCAGCTGGGACCCGACGTGATGGCATTGAACCAGCGGGTCAAGGCCGCACTCGACCCGCTGAACATCCTGAACCCGGGTTCGGGGATTTAGCTCACATTGCCACGGCAGCAAGGAAATTGGCGGTCAAGTGTTCGCAGATGCTGTCGACGTCGGGCAGCATGAAATCGAGAGCGTCGGGGAATGCCGGCCGCATGAGCATGTGAACGACCATCGGTCCGAGAAGTTGCTGGATCAGCACCAGCAGCGGCTGATCCTTGATGCGTCCGGCGCGGATCTCGCTCTCAAACCAGGCTCCGAGGGTGCCCAACATGCGTGGAGCCGCGTAGCGGGTCAGTGACTGCACCGTGGGACTTGCCGGCCGCGAGTACACCTCCGCCAGCATCGCGGGAGCCACACGCGGTTCCCGGCTCAACACGTCCGCGATCGTGCGGTAAATGCCGTGCACCGTGGTACGGAGATCGTCCGGCACGGCGGCGAGATAGTCTTCGATGTCGCGGATGGGACTGTATTGATCGAATACTGCGCGTAGCAGTTCGTCGCGTCCGCCGAAAACGGCGTGCAAGCTGAACACCGAACAGTCGGCACGTTCGGCAATGATGTCCAGGGTGGTTGCAGCCAAGCCGTTTTCGCTGATCAACTCGGCGGCCGCGGTGAGCGCTCGTACCCGTACCGGGGGCCGGCCGCCGGGGTCGATACCGGCGGCGCGGACCGCAGCGTCGAGAACCCTGCGGGATCCGCCCAGTCTGCGGAGCAGTGTGCTACGGGACATCTGGGCTTCGGCAGCGATCGCGCTGACCGGGACTTCGACGATGTCGCGTTTGAGTGTTTCGGCGGCGCGCACCGCGGCCTCGATCAACTCCGGCGCAACAGTCTCCACGGACTTGGTGGTCATGTCAGCTTGGCCGCTCATTTCAGCACGACGGCATCCGGTAGGCGCGATTTCAATCGCGCGACTCTGCGAAACTGTCCGAGCATGTTCAACGATCCCAGCATAGGAAAGCCCCCAATGAAGGTCCGGAATGAGGGGTGGCCGCCATGGACGTCGAGCTCGTGAAGGCAACCAACGATGTAGAACAAGCCCGCGGAGAAGATGGCAGCGGGTATCGCATACGCCAGTGGGGACCGGGCGTCAGCGACCAGTTCCTGCGCATACTCGAATTCATCGTGCGTCAGTGGTTGACGCTTGCGCACTTTGGCCAGCACCGCTTTGTGGGCTCCGACTTTCTCGCCGACCGCAGCCGGAATCCGATTCTCCAGCCGCCGGACGTAAACGAAGGCGCACCCGGCGAAAACCATTGCCATCACCGCGGCTAAAGCCGTGAGAGCACCCCAGAAGCCGACAATCACCGTTCCCCTCCCCCGTCCTCCCAGAGCAATAACTGGCGCACCGCAGCACGGGATCCGTAGGGCTGCAGCATCTGACTGGCGGGGCGGGGGCGCACCCTCAACGGCCACCAGAACCAGCGGCCCAGCAGTGCTGCGATCGAGGGGGTCATGAACGAGCGCACGATCAGCGTGTCGAACAACAGCCCGAGGGCGATCGTGGTGCCGATCTGGCCCAGGACTCGCAACTCGGCGAACATAAACGACGCCATCGTGGCGGCGAACACCAAACCCGCCGAGGTCACTACCGAGCCGGAGCCGGCCATCGCGCGGATGATGCCGGTTTTGATGCCGGCATGGAGTTCCTCCTTGAAGCGGGATATCAGCAGCAGGTTGTAGTCGGATCCCACAGCCAGCAGCAGAATGACCGCCAGTGCCAACACGATCCAGTACAACTGGATGCCGAAGATGTACTGCCAGATCAATACCGAGAGCCCGAAAGACGCACCCAAAGACAACGCGACGGTGCCGACGATGACCAGTGCGGCGATGACGCTGCCGGTGATGAACATCATCACCAGCAGAATCAGGCTCAGCGCGGCGACGCCGGCAATCATCAGGTCATATTTGGCGCCCTCGGCGATGTCCTTATAGGTGGCCGCGGTGCCGGCGAGGTAGATCTTGGATCCCGCGAGTGGGGTTCCCTTGACCGCATCCCGCGCGGCATGGCGGATCGCGTCGATATGCGCAATGCCTTCCGGTGTTGCCGGATCACCCTCGTGGGTGATGATCATCCGTGCCGCCTTGCCGTCGGGCGACATAAACATCTTCACCCCCCGTAAGAATTCCGGGTTGGTGAAGACCTCCGGCGGCAGATAGAACGAGTCATCGGTCTTGGCCTCGTCGAACGCCTTGCCCATGGCCGTTGCGTTGTCCAGTCCGGCCGCGGCCTGGTCGTTCAATCCGGAACTGGTCGCGTGGTTCGACAGGCTCAGGTCGCGGTTCTTTTCCTGGCTGGCGATCTGGGGAGGGATCAGCGCGAGCAGCTTGGGTTGCAGCGCATCGAGTTTGGCGATGCTGCCCGCGACGTCGTCAAGTTGCGAGGTGAGCACGTCGATTCCGTCGAGCGCGTCGAGCACCGAACGGATCGCCGCGCACGCCGGGATATCGAAACAGTGCGGTTCCCAGTAGAAGTAGCTGCGCAGCGGGCGGATGAAGTCGTCGAAATTGGCGATTTTATTCCGCAGATCCGTCGCGGTAGCCACCGTCTCGGCAAATGCCTTCGCCTGCTCATCGGTGATGGCACCGGATTGCTGTTGCAGTAAGTACTGTTGGCGCAGGATGTCGATCGAATTGTTGATCACCTCAACCTGTTTGAGCATGGTGGCGGCTTGCGACTCCTGGAAGGGCAGGTTGAGGATCTGGGTCGCACTGCCGGCGCTGATCTGGAATGGGATCGACGTGTGATCCAGCGGCGTACCCAGCGGCCGGGTGATCGATTGGACCTGCGCGATGCCGTCGGTATGGAAGATCGCCTTTGCGACGCGTTCGAGCAGGATCATGTTCGTCGGGTTGCGCATGTCGTGGTCGGCTTCGATCATCAGCAGCTCGGGGTTGAGCCTGGCCTGTGAAAAGTGCCGTTCGGCAGCGGCATAGCCGACATTGGCCGGAGCGTCAGCCGGCATGTAAGGGCGGGTGTCATAGCTGGTTTTGTATCCGGGCAAGGCGAGCAAGCCGATCAGCGCGACCGCGATCGTGGCCACCAGGATGGGTCCGGGCCAGCGCACCAGGGCGGTACCGACTCGCCGCCAACCCTGGGTGCTCAGCTCCCGCGCAGGCTCGAACAGGCCGAAGTGCCGGCCGACGGCGAGCATGGCGGGCGCCAACGTCAAGGCCGCGGCGACAGCGACTAGGACTCCGATACCTGCGGGAACACCGAGGGTCTGAAAATACGGAAGCCGAGCAAAGGTCAGGCAGAACACCGCACCGGCAATCGTCAGGCCCGAGCCCAGGATGATGTGTGCGGTGCCGTGATACATCGTGTTGAACGCCGTGACCCGGTCCTGGCCACCGTAGCGAGCCTCGTGGAACCGGCCGAGTAGGAAGATTGCGTAGTCGGTTCCGGCGGCAATCACCAGCAGTGTCAAAAGATTAGTCGAATACGTCGACAGTTTGATGATGCCGGCGTTAGCCAACACGGCGACAACCCCGCGCGAGGCAGTCAACTCGATCATCACCATGAAGATCACCAGGACCGCCGTGGTAATTCGGCGGTACAGCCACAACAGCATCACCAGGATCACGCCGATCGTGATCAAGGTTGTCTTCCAGGTGCCGTGACTGCCGACCTCGAACTGGTCAGTGACCAGCGGTGCCGCGCCGGTGACATACGCCCGCACGCCCGGTGGCGCTGGCGTGTCCTTGACGATGTCGCGCACCGCGTCGACCGACTCGTTGGCCAGCGATTCGCCCTGATTTCCAGCGAGATACACCTGCACCAATGCGGCCTTGCCGTCGGTGCTCTGGGAGCCGGCCGCGGTCAACGGATCTCCCCAGAAGTCCTGAACGTGTTCGACGTGCCGGGTGTCGCGGTTGAGCTTGGCGATCAAACCGTCGTAGTAGTGGTGCGCATCGGCGCCCAATGGCTGATCGCCCTCCAGCACGATCATCGCCGAACTGTCCGAACTGAACTCTTGGAAAACCGCGCCGATGTGTTTGGCGGCCTGCAGCGACGGCGCATCCTGCGGGCTCAGCGACGCGTTGTTGGCTTCGGCCACCTTCTCCAACTGCGGCACAAAGACGTTCGTCACCATGGCGACAGCGAGCCAGAAGAAGACGATCGCGGCGGAGTAGCTCCGCAGCAGGTCCGGGACCCGACGCCAGGACAGCTGCGGGCTCATCCGGACTTGTCCAAGCAGTAGGTGAAGGCGTGCAAGGCATTGACCGTTCTCTCGTCTTTCACGTCGCCGTCGATCGTGATCCGGCAGCCGATCGAATCGCTATCGCCTTGAGCCGCAACATTGGCAGCAACAGCGGGTTTCGTCGTCGTCGCGTCGTAAGACCAGGGCAGCACGGCAGCGTCGGCACGTTGCGGTTGCGCATCCACATCCAAATAGGTGATGGTCGCGACAGTTCCCGGCGGGCCATACACCTCGATGAGCACTCGTTTGGGGTTGAACGGCGCAACGTCGTTGGTGAAACCACTGGGGGTGGACACGACGTCGCGGGACGCGAAAATGCCGTGCAGGCGATACACGGTAAGTCCCGCGACGAACACGACGACCACCGCCGTCAGCAGCTTCCAGTTGTGGCCCAGGTGGCGTACTAATGAGACCTTCTGCCTGTCATGCCTGTTCACGCACGACCACCAATGTGGGGTATCCACTCGCTCCAGGGTTCCGGGCCGACGTGTGACATAGCGGCAAACGTAGACTGCATTACAGTCTCACACAAGTGCTATGTCGGAGGCGATACGGAAATCAGGAAGCCCACCGCCATTGACATATGAGGGCCCGTTGTCGTATCAATGAGACATGACGACCACGATGTCTCATCCGAAATTTGAGCTCGGCAACGCCGACACCTGGCCCAACCCCTGGCCGATGTATGCCGCGCTGCGCGACCACGACCCGGTCCACCACGTGGTCCCGGAGAACGCACCCGACCAGGACTACTACGTGCTGTCCCGCCACGCCGACATCTGGGCGGCCGCCGCCGACCACGAGACGTTCTCCTCCGCACAAGGACTGACCGTCAACTACGGCGAGCTGGAGCTGATCGGCCTGGCCGACACCCCGCCGATGGTGATGACCGATCCGCCGGTACACACCGAGTTTCGCAAGTTGGTGGCCCGCGGTTTCATGCCGCGCCAGGTGGAGGCGCTCGAGCCCAAGGTCCGCGAGTTCGTCGTCGAGCGCCTCGAACGGCTGCAGGCCAACGGCGGCGGTGACATCGTCGGCGAGCTGTTCAAGCCGCTGCCGTCGATGGTGGTCGCGCACTACCTGGGCGTGCCGGAGGAGGACCGCAGCCAATTCGACCGCTGGACCGAGGCGATCGTCGCGGCCACCGTCAGCGAACACGGCGTTGTCTCGGCCGGTGACGCGATCGGCGAGATGATGGGCTACTTCACCGGACTCATCGAACGTCGCCGCACCGAACCCGAGGACGACACGGTCTCGCACCTGGTCGCCGCCGGGATGGGTGCCGATGGTGACATCAAGGGACTGCTGTCGGTGTTGGCGTTCACCTTCACCATGGTGACCGGCGGCAACGACACGACCACCGGAATGCTCGGCGGCTCAGTGCAATTGCTGCAACAACACCCCGATCAGCGTCAGCTGCTGGTGGAGCGGCCCGAGCTGATCCGCGAGGCCGTCGAGGAGTTGCTGCGGTTGACCTCCCCCGTGCAGGGGCTGGCCCGCACCACCACCCGCGACGTCACCGTCGGCGACACCACCATTCCGGCGGACCGCAAGGTGTTGCTGCTCTACGGTTCGGGCAACCGCGACGAACGCCAGTTCGGGCCGGACGCCGCCGAGCTCAATGTGCGACGCAAGCCGCACCAGATCCTCACCTTCAGCTACGGCGCGCACCACTGCATCGGCAACCAGGCGGCCCGGATGCAGGCACGAGTGGCGTTGGAGGAACTGTTGGCCCGCTGCCCGAACTACACGGTCGACGAGTCCGGGATCGTTTGGGCCGGAGGCAGTTACGTGCGGCGTCCGCTGTCGGTTCCCTTCACCGTCGGATCGTGATGGCCGGGCGGGCCTGGCTGTCCGATCAGCGCGGCGAGCTGGCCGCCGAGAAGATTCTCGACGCGGCCGAGAAGCTGTTCGCGCAGCAGGACCCCACCTCGGTGGGCATGAACGAGGTTGCCCGCGCCGCAGGCTGCTCCCGCGCCACGCTGTATCGGTACTTCGAGAGCCGCGACGCGCTGCACAACGCCTACGTGCACCGGTGGGCGAATACGCTCTATCACGAGTTGACCCGGCGACTGGCCGGCATCGACGACCCGGCGGCGCGACTGGTCGCCGGAATCACCGAATCGCTGGCACTGGTGCGCGGCAACCCCGCGCTGGCGTCGTGGTTCACCGAGACCGGACCACCGATCGGTACCGCGATGGCCGCGCAGTCCGACGTCATCACCGTGATGGTCGCGTCGTTCCTGTCCGCATTGGACACCGACGACAACGACACCGTTGCGCAGCGCGCCCGATGGGTGGTGCGGGTGGTGACGTCGATGCTGAGCTTCCCGGGTCGCGACGCCGACGACGAGCGGGAAATGTTGGCGCAGTTCGTGGTACCGGTGGTCGTTGCGCCGGAGCGACTCAGGCCGGCGCCGGTCGGCTCAGAGGAATAGGAGAGTTGCCCGCCTTTGAGCGACAACTGCGGGTGCGTAGATGAGCCCGCTGCGATCTGTCGCTCAAAGGCGGGCAACTGTGCCTATGGGTCCGGCGGGGAATGTGTCCATGGATCCGGCCGGGACGGCTCAACTCCGCACCCGGGTGAGCCGGTGCAGCAGCCAGGACACCGGCACGGTGACCACCATGGTGACCACGAACAGCGCCAGCATCGAGCCGGTGTAAACCGGGGTGTGCAGCACCTCCACCATCACCACCTCCATCAGCACGAGGTGAACCAGGAAGATCTCATAGGAGATCTCCCCCAGCCACACCATCGGCCGGCTCGCCAAAAGGCGCGCGTACCAACCGTGGTTGCCCAACGCCAGCGGCGCCACCATCAGCGCGGCGATCACGGCGTAGAAACCGGCCTTGACCAAGGCCTCGGACAATTTGGCCGGTGACGTGGTGGGCGCCCCGGCGATCGGCGTGGCAGCGATGAGATAGCAGATGAGCGCCAACGGAATCGCCACGAAGCCGTAGCAGCGCACACCCATCGCCTGCAGCACCGTGAGCATCATTCCCGCCACGAACCAGGCCAGATAACCCGGAAGCCACAGTCGGGCACCGTCGGGCAGGAAGTCGCTTGTGTGCACCAGCGTCAACCAGGCCGGCGTGATCGCCGCCGCCGCAGTCAACCCCGCCAGCAGCAGCCCCGGCCGCCACTGCCGGCGGCACAGCCAGACCAATGTCGCATAAGCCAACAGCGGCAGCACCACGTAGAAGGCGACTTCGACTGCGAGGCTCCACATCTGGGTGAGCCCCTGGTGCAGATAACCGAACATGTAATTGTCGGTGTAGATCTGGGTCAGCGTCAGGTTCCGCAGCAGCCCGATCCAGTTGTGGCCGGGGTTCGGGCCGGCGGTGCGGTAGTGGTAGATCACATAGGCCAGCAGCACCGTGACGACGTAGGCGGGCATGATGCGCCGCACCCGGTGCCAGGCGTAGCGGCGCACCGACGGGTCCGGGCGCCCCAATGCGGTGGCCCGCACCCACGGCTGAAACAGCAGAAAACCGGAGAGCACGAAGAAGATCGGCACCCCGATCTCCATCCGGGAACCCAGCAGCCCCGCATAGCCATGGGTGTACTTGCCGGTGGTGTAGGCCGCGTGGGTTCCGACCACCAGGATCGCGGCCACCGCACGCACACCGGTCAGCGACGCGACCCGATCCACTCCGGCAACCTGCTCGAGCCCGCCCTGCGCGACCTCGTCGCGCGGCAGGGTCATTCGGTCCGTTTCCGGTACCCACCCTCGCTGCGACGATCGGGTTTACCAGACGGCCGCTCGCGACGCAGGTTGATCAGCTGGCCCTGAATCCGGGTCTGCTCCAACGCCTTGAGCGTCTTGCCGGACAATTTGGCGGGCAGTTCGACCAGCGAGTGGTCCACCTTGATGCTGATGTTGCCGAAATCGCTGCGGTTCAGACCGCCCTCGTTGGCCAGCGCCCCGACTATCGCTCCCGGATTGACCTTGTGCCGCTTGCCGACCGCGATCCGGTAGCTGGCAAACCCTTCCTTCGGGGGGCCCTTGCGGTCGCCCTTACGGTCGTCGCGGCCGCCGTCGCGATCGGGCTTGGCGCGTTCGCGTCGCTTGTCCGGCGGCGGCTCCACCATCAGGAACGCCTCACCGTCGCGGGACTGCAACGCGAGCGCGGCGGCGATGTCGGCCATCGGCACGTTGTGCTCGCGGCTGTAGTCCTCGACCAGGCGACGGAACAGCTCGATGCCCGACGCACTGAGATGGTTGGTGATCGCGTCGGCGAACTTGGCGACCCGCTGCGCATTGACGTCATCGACGCTGGGCAGCTCGGCCTCGACCAGCTTCTGCCGGGTCACCTTCTCGATCAGCCTGAGCAGATGGCGTTCCCGCGGGTTGACGAACAACAGCGCGGTTCCCGAGCGTCCGGCCCGCCCGGTGCGCCCGATCCGGTGCACATAGGCCTCGGGGTCGTTGGGAATGTCGTAGTTGACGACGTGCGAGATGCGTTCCACGTCCAGTCCGCGGGCGGCGACATCGGTGGCGACCAGGATGTCGATACTGCCGTTCTTCAATGCGGCGATGGTCCGTTCCCGCTGCGCCTGCGCGATGTCACCGTTGATCGCCGCCGCGGAAAATCCTCGCGCGCGGAGCTTTTCGGCAACCTCTTCGGTGGCCTGCTTGGTGCGAACGAAGACGATCATCGCTTCGAAGGGTTCGACTTCGAGCACCCGGGTCAGGGCGTCCATCTTGCGTGGCCCAGCGACCTCGATGTAGCGCTGGGTGATGTTCTCCGCTGTCGTGGTTTTCGCCTTGACGGTGACTTCGACGGGGTCGTGTAGATACCGGCTGGTGATGCGGCGAATGGCCGAGGGCATGGTCGCCGAGAACAGGGCCACCTGCTTGTACTCGGGGGTGCCGGCCAGGATGCGCTCGACATCCTCGGCAAAACCCATCTGCAGCATCTCGTCGGCCTCGTCGAGCACCAGGTAATCCAGGTGCGACAAGTCCAGGCTGCCGCGTTCCAGGTGGTCGATCACCCGGCCCGGAGTTCCGACCACCACCTGTGCGCCACGCTTGAGCCCGGACAGCTGCACGGTGTAGGACGCACCACCGTAGATCGGCAGCACGTTGATCCGGGGCAGATGCGCGCCGTAACGCCCGAATGCCTCGGCGACCTGCAGGGCCAGCTCGCGGGTGGGCGCCAGTACCAGCGCCTGGGTGGCTTTGCTGGTGGTGTCGATCCGCGACAGGATCGGAATGGCGAACGCGGCGGTCTTGCCGGTGCCGGTCTGGGCCAGCCCGACCACGTCGGAACCCTCCAGCAGGGCCGGGATGGTGGCGGCCTGGATCGCCGAGGGCGTCTCATAGCCGACGTCGGCGACAGCCTTCAGCACCGAGGGGTGGATCTGCAGGCCCCGTCCACGTCCGCGACGTCGAGCAGCCCGGCCCCCGCCGACCCGTGCGCGGTCAACCTGGCCGCCCCGGCCATCGCCAAAGCCGTCTCCGAGCTGCCCCACGACCCGCGCAGCAAGCAGCCGTGGAGCCCGGAGCCGTTGGTCGGCAACTACAGCACCTGTGCCGACCTCTCGGCGGTGATCGTCAAGGCCAACACCAACGCCGAACATCCGAGTACCCGGGCGGTGCTGTTTCACCTCGGCGAGTTCCTTCCCCAAGCCGTGCCGGACACTTACGGATTCAGCGGAATCGACCTTGCGCAGTCCACCGGTGACACGGTGGCCCTGCGAAACGCCAGCGGCATACCGGGGTTGGCCGGGGTCGTGAAATTCCACTGGAACGGCACCGGGGTGGAGATCGTCGGCAACACCACCCGGTAGCCGGTCGCGCCTTAGAACCAGCTGTCGCGCCGCGAGTGCCGCCCGTAGGCATCGGTGTCGTCGGGGTCCTCGCGATAGTGCCGATTTCGGCGGGTCGGACTGTTGCCGGTGATTCCGAATTTTGCCAGCACGTCGGGCACCGCAGTCCCATTGGTGAGCGGACGCAGGTGGCGTCCCGGGTCGAGATCAAAGCCGTTGTGGTGCAGTGCTATCGGTACGGGCTCGGCAATCACGGTCGGCACCGGCGGAATCTCGATGGTCAGCGGCTCGGTGGCGGGGTCCTGCGGGCGACGGGCGTGCAGGGTCCTCGGCACGACGGCCGGGATGGGCTCAGTCTGGTCGTCGACTTCAGGTTCGACGCTGCGAAAGTGCCGGGGCAGGCTGACACGTTCGGGGGCTCTGGCGTCCTCGGGGAGGTCCTCGAGATCATCGAAGCCATCGAAATCGTCGAAATCGTCGGGGTCACCGAAATCGTCGGAATCGGGGCCGTCGTCACTCTGCCCGGTCGAGCGGCGGGACGGGTCGATCACATAGCCGACCATGAACAGCGCGGCGACCACGCCGAACAACGCAACGAATGCCGGCAACAAAGTGGCCTCCGACATCGCCGCCGCGAACGGCTCGTGCAGGAACTCGGGCAGCCGCAGGACCGCGGGAGCATGCTCGGAGTGCAGGCCGCCCGGCATCGGCGGCAGGTCGGCGGCGATCCTCGACGTCATGAAGGCGGCCATGCCGGCGCTGCCCAGTACGGCCCCGACCTGGCGCGTCGCGTTGTAGACCCCGGACCCGGCGCCGGCCAGGTGCGGCGGAAGGTTGCGGGTGGCGGTGGCCGCCAGCGGCGACCAGATGAACGCCATGCCGACCCCGATCACCGCGAACGGCAGCACCAGCCGCCAGATGGGGGTGATCGGTGTCATCTCGATGGACAGCCAGGTGAGCCCGATCGCCAGTACCGAGAAGCCGAATCCGACCACCGCTCGGGGATGGGCGCGATCGACGATCTTTCCGACGACCGGGGCCAGCACGCCGCTGGCAATCGCCATCGGGGCGGTCAGCAGCGCAGAGCGGGTGGGTGACATCTCGCACACCGCCTGCGCGTAGAACATCACCGGCAGCACCATCCCGGTGACCGCAAAGCCGACAACGGCCACGCCGAGGTTGGCCAGCCCGAAGTCGAGGTCGCGGAAGATGTGCAGCGGTACCAGCGGCTCGCCGTCGGTGACCGCCTGCCAGTAGACGAAGGCCGCCATGCAGCACAGGCCGCCGAAGATCTGTGCCCAGATCCACGGCGCCCACCCCTGCGACTCGCCTTCCTGCAGGGCGAAGACCAGCAGGAACATCCCGACCCCCGACAGCGCCACGCCGAGGACGTCGAAGCGATGACGGTGCACCGGCAGGTCCGGGATCAGCACGATGGCCAGCACCAGGCCGATGACACCGATGGGGACGTTGACGAAGAAGATCCACTCCCAGCCCAGCCGGTCCACCAGCACGCCACCGGCCAGCGGCCCGATCAGCGTCGCCACCCCGGCGGTCGCGCCCCACACGCTCATGGCCGCGCCGCGCCGTTCCGGAGGAAAGGTACGGGTGATCACCGACAGGGTTTGCGGGGTCAGCAGAGCCGCGCCGACGCCCTGGACCGCCCGGGCGGCGATCAGCATCTCGATGCCCCCAGCCAGACCGCACCACAGCGACGCCGCGGTGAACACCGCCAGCCCGATCAAGTACAGGTTCTTGGGCCCGAACTGGTCACCCAGACGACCGGCGACCAGCAGCGGCACCGCGTAGCCCAGCAAGTAAGCACTGGTCACCCAGATCACCGTGTCGTAGCCGATGTCGAGCGCCGACATAATGCTCGGATTGGCGACGGCCACGATCGTGGAATCCACCAGGATCACGAAGAAGCCGAGCATCATCGCCCACAGCGCGTTCCACGGGTTGACCGGATCAGCCGAGCGCGCCGGACCGGAACGGGCGAAATGCGCGCGTTCCGGGTCGTCGTACGTGCTGCTCAAGCGCCGCCCCTCCCATCGCTGCGCTGTGCTGTTCGGGGCATCAACCCGCCTCACTGCGACGCTACGGACAGATGGTGTCGGGAACAACTCGGATCGCCGTGGCGCTGTTCGCTGCGGGATGGTGATGGCGGCCGTTGAAACGGGTAAATAACACCCAGCGCGTTAGCCTGAAGACCACCCAGTCGAAACGGGAGGCAACCATGGGCATCTTTCGGCGGCGACGGTCGGCGCAGGCTCCGGCGCCGACCTTCGACGAGGAGACACCCACCATGTCGGCCAGGGTGTTGGCGCGGGTCATCGAGCGCAGCGAGCGAGTACAGGGTCCGGCGGTGCGCGCCTACGTGGAGCGCCTGCGGCGCAGCGATCCCGATGCCGACCCGGCCCAGGTCATCGCCAAGCTGGAGAAGCGTTACCTGGCCGCTGCGACGGCCAGCGGCGCCGCGGTGGGCGCCACCGCGGCAGTGCCGGCGATCGGCACCCTGATGGCGCTGTCGGCGGTTGCCGGGGAGACCGCGGTCTTCCTGGAGGCCACCGCATTCTTCGTGCTGTCCGTCGCGGAGGTCCACGGCATTCCCGTGGACAACCGGGATCGGCGCCGCGCGCTGGTGCTGGCGGTGTTGGTGGGTGACCAGGGCAAGGGTGCGCTCGCCGACCTGCTGGGCCCGGGCCGCACCAGCGGGGCGTGGCTTGCCGAAGGTTCTGTGGGTGTCGCCGCGCTGCCGCTCCCGGCGGTCAAGGAGTTGAATTCCCGGTTGCTGCGGTACTTCGTCAAGCGCTTCACCCTGCGCCGCGGGGCGCTGGCGTTCGGCAAGCTGTTGCCGGTGGGCCTGGGGGCTGTGATCGGCGCCATCGGGAACCGGTTGATGGGCAAGAAGATCATCGGCAATGCCCGTAAGGCGTTCGGCACGCCCGCCCGCCGCTGGCCGGTGAACTTGCACTTGGTGCCGGCCCTGCAGGACGGCCCAGGCTCTCCAGCCCACTCCGCATAACCGTCGGCGGGATCGGGGTCGGCGAACAATCGGCCGCGAGCCTGGCGGAATATCTCCGAGGGGCTAGCCTTTATGAGGCAGGCGGGCGCGGGCGCAAGTGCCACGCCGAACGACCAGGAATCGAGGCGAGACGCTGTCGTGAGCGGTATGAGTTCACCCTTCGGTCAGAACGAGTGGCTAGTCGAGGAGATGTACCGCAAATTCCGCGAGGATCCCTCCTCGGTGGATCCGAGCTGGCACGAGTTCCTGGCCGACTACTCCCCCGATGCGCAACCGGCGGCAGTGGTCAAGAATATGTCCACCTCCCTGGAGGTGCCGACGGCGACCAGCGTGCGCGCCGTGCCGGCCAAGCTGATGATCGACAACCGCATCGTCATCAACAACCAGCTCAAGCGGACCCGCGGCGGCAAGATCTCGTTCACCCATCTGCTGGGTTACGCGATCGTGCAGGCGGTCAAGCAGTTTCCCAACATGAATCGGCATTTCGCCGAGGTCGACGGCAAGCCGAACGCCGTCACGCCCGCGCACACCAACCTGGGGCTGGCCATCGACCTGCAGGGTGCCGGCGGGAAGCGTTCCCTGGTGGTGGCTGCCATCAAGGGCTCCGAATCGCTGCGCTTCGCGCAGTTCGTCGACGCCTACGAAGACATCGTGCGTCGGGCCCGGGACGGCAAGCTGACCGCCGAGGACTTCGCCGGCGTGACGATCTCGCTGACCAACCCCGGCACCATCGGCACCGTGCACTCGGTGCCCCGGCTGATGGCCGGGCAGGGCGCGATCATCGGCGTCGGCGCGATGGAATACCCCGCCGAGTTCCAGGGCGCCAGCGAGCAGCGCATTGCCGAACTCGGTGTCGGCAAGGTGATCACCCTCACCTCGACCTACGACCACCGCATCATCCAGGGCGCCGAATCGGGCGACTTCCTGCGCACCGTGCACGAGATGCTGCTGTCGGACGCGTTCTGGGACGAGATCTTCTTCGAGCTGTCCATCCCCTACGAGCCGGTGCGGTGGCGCACGGACAACCCGGACTCGGTCGTCGACAAGAACGCTCGCGTCGTCGAGCTGATCGCCGCCTACCGCAACCGCGGCCACCTGATGGCCGACATCGACCCGCTGCGCCTGGACAACACCCGATTCCGCAGCCACCCCGACCTGGACGTGCAGAGCCACGGCCTGACGTTGTGGGACCTGGACCGGGAATTCAAAGTCAACGGCCTGCCCGGCGGCGCCACCCGCAAGCTGCGCGAGATCCTGTCGGTGCTGCGCGACGCCTACTGCCGCCACGTCGGCGTGGAGTACACCCACATCCTCGAGCCCGAGCAGCAGCAGTGGCTGCAGGAGCGCATCGAGGTCAAGCACGTCAAACCGACTGTGGCGCAGCAGAAGTACATTCTGAGCAAGCTCAACGCCGCCGAGGCGTTCGAAAGCTTCCTGCAGACCAAGTACGTCGGCCAGAAGCGGTTCTCCCTGGAGGGCGCCGAGACCGTCATCCCGATGATGGACGCCGCCATCGACCAGTGCGCCGAACACGGCCTCGACGAGGTTGTCATCGGGATGCCGCACCGCGGCCGGCTCAACGTGTTGGCCAACATCGTCGGCAAGCCCTACTCGCAGATCTTCACCGAGTTCGAGGGCAACCTGAACCCGGCCGAGGCGCACGGCTCCGGCGACGTCAAGTACCACCTGGGTGCCACCGGGGTGTACCTACAGATGTTCGGCGACAATGACATTCAGGTGTCGCTGACCGCCAACCCGTCACACCTGGAGGCCGTCGACCCGGTGCTCGAGGGCCTGGTCCGGTCCCGCCAGGACCTGCTGGGTCGGGGCGCCCTGGGCACCGACGAAGACCCGCCGTTCTCGGTGGTGCCGATGATGCTGCACGGCGACGCCGCGTTCGCCGGCCAGGGTGTGGTGGCCGAGACGCTGAACATGGCGCTGCTGCCGGGCTACCGGGTCGGCGGCACCATCCACATCGTGGTCAACAACCAGATCGGTTTCACCACAGCGCCGGATTACTCGCGTTCCAGCGAGTACTGCACCGACGTGGCCAAGATGATCGGTGCGCCGATCTTCCACGTCAACGGCGACGACCCGGAGGCGTGCGACTGGGTGGCCCGGTTGGCGGTGGACTTCCGGCAGAAGTTCCACAAGGACGTCATCATCGACATGCTGTGCTACCGCCGTCGCGGGCACAACGAGGGCGACGACCCGTCGATGACCAATCCGTACATGTACGACGTGATCGGCACCAAGAGCGGCGTCCGCAAGAGCTACACCGAAGACCTGATCGGCCGCGGCGACATCTCGATGAAGGAGGCCGAGGACGCACTGCGCGACTACCACGGCCAGCTGGAGCGGGTGTTCAACGAGATCCGCGAACTGGAGAAGCATGCCGCGCTGCCCAGCGAGTCGGTGGAGTCCGAGCAGCAAGTGCCGCGCGGCCTGAACACCGCGGTCGACAAGGCGATGCTGGCCCGCATCGGCGATGCATTCATGGCGATCCCCGAGGGCTTCACCGTGCATCCGCGCGTACTTCCGGTGCTGGAGCGACGCCGCGAGATGGCGTACGAGGGCAAGGTGGACTGGGCGTTCGGCGAGCTGCTGGCACTGGGCTCGCTGGTCGCCGAAGGCAAGCTGATCCGGTTGTCCGGGCAGGACACCCGCCGAGGCACCTTCTCGCAGCGCCACTCGATAATCATCGACCAGGCCAACGGCGCGGAGTTCAGCCCGTTGCAGCTGCTGGCCACCAACGCCGACGGCACCCCGACCGGCGGCAAGTTCCTGGTCTACGACTCACCACTGTCCGAATATGCCGCGGTTGGGTTCGAGTACGGCTACACCGTCGGCAACCCGGACGCACTGGTGTTGTGGGAGGCGCAGTTCGGCGACTTCGTCAACGGCGCCCAGTCGATCATCGACGAGTTCATCAGCTCCGGCGAGGCCAAGTGGGGCCAGCTGTCCAACGTGGTGCTGCTGCTGCCGCACGGCCATGAGGGCCAGGGCCCCGACCACACCTCCGGGCGCATCGAGCGGTTCCTGCAGCTGTGGGCGGAGGGCTCGATGACGATCGCGATGCCCTCGACCCCGTCGAACTACTTCCACCTGTTGCGCCGCCATGCCCTCGACGGGATCCAGCGGCCGCTGATCGTGTTCACCCCGAAGTCGATGCTGCGCAACAAGGCGGCGATCAGCGACGTCAAGGACTTCACCGACGTCAAGTTCCGCTCGGTGCTCGAAGAACCCACCTACGAAGACGGCGTGGGCGACCGCAGCAAGGTCACCCGGGTGTTGCTGACCAGCGGCAAGCTCTATTACGAGCTGGTCGCGCGGAAGGCCAAGGACGGCCGTGACGACATCGCGATCGTGCGGATCGAACAGCTGGCCCCGCTGCCCAAACGCCGCCTCGCCGAGACCCTGGACCGCTACCCGAACGCGACAGAGTTCTTCTGGGTGCAGGAGGAGCCGGCCAACCAGGGGGCGTGGCCGCGGTTCGGGCTGGAGCTGCCGGAGCTGTTGCCGGAGAAGCTGACCGGGGTCAAGCGGATCTCGCGCCGCGCCATGTCGGCGCCGTCATCGGGGTCGTCGAAGGTGCATGCGGTCGAGCAGCAGGAGATCATCGACTCGGCATTCGGCTAACCGCTGGCGCGCTGAGGGGTACCCCCCAGCGCGCGAGGGGGCATGTCTGCACACGACACGCCGCGTCGAGCTGAGCAACTACGCACGCTCGCCGAGGGCAGTTAATCCGGTACCGACGGTACCGGATAAGCTCGGGTGTTCCACCGACCGTTGGGGAGAGCACATGCAGGGATTCGCCGGGAAAGTCGCCGTCGTCACCGGTGCCGGTTCGGGTATCGGTCAAGCGCTGGCCATCGAGCTAGCCCGCGCGGGAGCGCAGCTGGCGATCAGCGACGTCGACACCGAGGGGCTCGCCCAAACCGAGCGGCGGCTGACCGCCCTGGGCGTACGGGTCAAGGCCGACCGCCTCGACGTCACCGAGCGGGAAGCGTTCCTCGCCTACGCCGAAGAGGTCAAAGAGCACTTCGGCAAGGTCAACCAGATCTACAACAACGCCGGCATCGCGTTCAGCGGCGACGTCGAGATCAGCCCGTTCAAGGACATCGAACGGGTGATGGACGTCGACTTCTGGGGCGTCGTCAACGGCACCAAGGCCTTCCTGCCGCACCTGATCGAGTCCGGCGACGGGCACGTCATCAACATCTCCAGCCTGTTCGGGCTGCTGTCCATTCCCGGCCAGGCCGCCTACAACGCGGCGAAGTTCGCTGTTCGCGGCTTCACCGAGGCGTTGAACCAGGAGATGGCCATCAACAAGCACCCGGTCAAGGTCACCACGGTGCACCCCGGCGGCATCAAGACCGCGATCGCCCGCAACGCCACCGTCGCCGAAGGGCTGGATGCCGCGGCGTTTGCCGACTTCTTCGACCGGCGGCTGGCCTCGACCAGCGCTGAAGAGGCCGCCCGGGTGATCCTCAACGGGGTCAGCAAGAACCGGGCCCGGGTGCTCATCGGAAACGACGCGCGGGTTCTCGACCTGCTGGTGCGTGTCCTGGGCTCCCGGTACCAGCGCCTGTTCTCGCTCGCCGTCCCCAAACTCAGACCACAGTAGGAATCAGGGGCGCCCAGTGGGACTCTGGCGACGTGACATGGCGTGTCGCGTCGTGAGATTCTCACTCGCGGCGGGCGCACCCCTTCCCTAGCGCCCCAACGGGTGCTCGTCCAGGAAAGCGTCCACCACAACCTGCGGGTCGGCACCAGCGGCCACCTGTCGGCGCATGTCGATCAGGGCGTCGGTGTCCAGCACGCCGGCCACCTGATTGATCGCCAGCAGTTGGGCTTCGGTCAACTCATTGCGGCGATACAGCGGCACCACATTCTCGGCGCGCACCAACGCGGGGCGCGCGTCGGTCAGCAGTACCGCGCCCTCCGGTACGTCGGGATCGGCGGTACTGGACCATGCCGCGGTGATCTGGCGGGCCTGCAGCGCAGCGAACAGCGCTGCGTCGTCAGGGAATTCGCGCGGCTTCGCCAGCGTGCACCGGCCCACCGCATTCGGCACCCGCACGCCCGCGACACCGCCGACGGTCAACCCGGCGCAATGCCGCACCAGCGCGGGCAGGTCGGCGGCGCCCCACGCCGTCGCGGTCGCCTTCGTCACCGCCAGCGTGGGTTTGTCCTCAGCGGTCATGGCGTAGTCACCGACCGCCAGGCCCTCCGGCAGCGCGCCGGCCAACGCCCAGTAGACCGCGCGATCGGAGCGCGCCGCGGAATCGCGGGCGAACATCGCCAGGAAGCGGCCGGTGAAACCGGGAACGACAGTCAACTCCCCCGCATCCAGCCCGGCTACCGGGTCGGCGACGGCCTCAAGGCGCACCGCGGCACCGGTACCGCGCAGGGCGCTCGCATACAGATGGCCCAGGACCTGCGACTGCGGATCCGGCGACATTCCCACGCGCACCGGCGGCGGCCCCGGATGGGCACCACAACCGGCAATCAGCACGGCCGCCCAACCGAGCGCCAGGCGGCGCAGGTGATGTCGCCTGGGCACCGTGCGCTCTACGACGCGGAGTCGGCGGCTGCCGCGACGGCCGCCGCGACGGCCGGCTCGACCCGGGGGTCCAGCGGGCTGGGCACGATACGGTCTGGGGCCAGTTCGTCGGCGACGACGGAGAAAATCGCCTCTGCGGCAGCCAACTTCATCTCCTCGGTGATGCGGCGCGCACCGGCGTCCAGCGCACCACGGAACACGCCCGGGAAGGCCAGCACATTGTTGATCTGGTTGGGGAAGTCGCTGCGGCCGGTCGCCACCACCGCCGCGTACTTGGCCGCCAGGTCCGGGTGGATCTCCGGGTCGGGGTTCGACAGTGCGAACACCACCCCACCCGGAGCCATCGACGCGATCAGCTCCTCGGGCACCACCCCGCCGGACGCACCGAGGAAGACGTCGGCACCTTCCAGGGCCTCGGCCAAGCCGCCGGTCAGACCACGCGGATTGGTCCGCTGCGCCAACTCGAGCTTGACGTCGTTCATGCCGGAGCGCTCCGGATGCAGCACGCCCTGCGAATCGAGCACGATCATCTCCGAGATGCCCCGCGAGAGCAGGATGTTCGCGCAGGCCACACCCGCGGCACCGGCACCGGAAACCACCACCCGCAGCGAGGCGATGTCGCGGTCGAGCACCTTGGCCGCACCCAGCAGGGCGGCCAACGCCACGATCGCGGTGCCGTGCTGGTCGTCATGCATCACCGGGCAGTCCAGCGCCTCGATCACCCGCCGCTCGATTTCGAAGCACCGCGGCGCGGAGATGTCCTCCAGATTGACCGCCCCGAACGACGGGCGCAGCCGCACCAGCGTCTCGACGATCTCGTCCGGATCCTTGGTGTCCAACACGATCGGAATGGAGTCCAGGCCGGCGAATGTCTTGAACAGCGCGGCCTTGCCTTCCATCACCGGCAGCGACGCCGTCGGCCCGAGGTCACCCAGCCCGAGCACCGACGTACCGTCGCTGACCACGGCCACCAGGCGGTGCGCCCAGGTGTAGCGGGCCGCCAGCGTGTGGTCCGCGGCGATCGCGCGACTGACCTGCGCCACACCCGGGGTGTAGGCGATCGACAATGCGCGTTGGCTGTCCAGCGGAGTTTTGAGGTCGACGGAGATCTTCCCGCCCGTGTGGGCTTCGAAGATCTCTTCGTCTCCGATGACGATCGGCGAGCTGTTCATCGCAAGGTTCTCGGGCATCGATAGTCCAGGGTACTGCGCTGGTTTTGCATTCATTCGGTCGGCTGGGGCAGCCAATGCATTCCGCGTGCGCAGCTACGCGCTTTCGCTGATGTTTTGCCGACCTTCCAGGTCGCATGCTGGCTAACATGAGCGAACGCACGGACACGGCGAACTGGAGTGAGTTGGGCGTGAGCGAACTCCCGACCGGAACGGTGACGTTGCTGCTGGCCGACGTCGAGGGCTCCACGCAGCTCTGGGAGACCCAAGCCGAACGGATGACGGCTGCGATCGCGAGCCTGGACCGTACCCTCGCCGAAGTTCTCGCTGCCCATCACGGGGTGCGGCCGATCGAGCAGGGTGAGGGCGACAGCTTCGTGGCGGCGTTCGCCCGGGCCAGCGACGCCGTGGCCTGCGCCTTGGCATTGCAGCGTGCACCGCTGGCACCGATTCGGCTCCGGATCGGCCTGCACAGCGGCGAGGTGCAGTTGCGCGGACAAACCAGTGAAGCGGGCAACTACATCGGGCCGACCATCAACCGCACCGCCCGCATCCGCGACTTGGGGCACGGCGGCCAAACCGTCCTCTCGGCAAGCACCGAAGCCCTCGTCATCGACCGGCTTCCGGCCGACACCTGGCTCATCGAGTTGGGCAGCTACCCGTTGCGTGGGCTGCCCCGGCCCGAGCGGGTGCTGCAACTGTGCCACCCGGATCTGCGCAACGACTTCCCGCCGCTGCGGGCATCCACGGCCGTCGCGTCTACGCATCTCCCCCCTCAGCTGACCAGCTTCATCGGACGTGGCGCCCAGATCGATGACGTGCGGACGCTGTTGGCCGACAACCGATTGGTCACGTTGACCGGTTCTGGTGGCGCGGGCAAGACCCGGCTGGCGGTCCAGATCGCCGGCCTGTTGGCGGACCAATTCGCCGACGGCATCTGGTATGTCGATCTGGCGCCGATCACCGATCCGGAGCTGGTGCCGATGATCGCGGCTCGGGCGCTGGGCCTGCCGGATCAGCCGGACCGCTCCGCGACGGACACCCTGATCCGCTGGATCGGCGAGCGCCACCTCCTAGTGGTGCTGGACAACTGCGAACACCTCCTCGACGCCTCCGCAGCGCTGCTGCTCGGCCTGCTCGGCGGCTGCCCACAAGTGGTCTTCCTGGCCACCAGCCGAGAACCGATCGCGGTGGACGGCGAGGTGGTCTGGCGAGTGCCCTCGCTGTCGCTGGCCGACGAATCGATCAGCTTGTTCACCGATCGAGCCCGCCACGCCCGTCCGGACTTTCACGTCACCGACGACAACGCCGCCGCGATCGCAGAGATTTGCCGGCGACTCGATGGCATGCCGCTCGCGATCGAGCTCGCAGCCGCACGGGTGCGGGCGTTGTCGCTCGAGGAGATCCTCGAGGGGTTGCATGACCGGTTTCGGCTGCTGACCGGCGGTTCGCGTCGTGCGGTGCGTCGTCAGCAGACGTTGCACGCATCCGTCGACTGGTCGCACGCCCTGCTCACCGATCCTGAGCGGGTGTTGTTCCGGCGACTCGCCGCCTTCATGGACGGTTTCCATCTCAACGCCGCCCAGTTTGTGACCGGATGCGGATCCATTGCCAGCCATCAAGTGCTCGACCAACTCACCCTGTTGGTTGACAAGTCACTGGTGATTGCCGAAAAGACCGCCGGCCCAACGCGATACCGGATGCTGGAGATGGTGCGCCAGTATGCTCTGGAAAAGTTGGGCGAGTCCGGCGAAGCCGACGCCATCCGGGCCCGCCATCGCGACCACTACACCGCGATGGCAGCCGCGCTGGACAACCCGCCCCATGACGGCCACGAACTGATGCTGGCGAGAGCAGACGCCGAGATCGACAATCTCCGTGCTGCTTTCGCGTGGAGCCAAGAGAACGACGAGGCTGAGCAGGCATTGGCTCTGGCGTCATACCTTCTTCCGCTCTGGCTGGGGCACGGCCGCATCGCCGAAGGGGTTACCTGGTTCGACACCGTGCTGCGCGACAGTGCGGCGCGGGGCATCGCGCTCGCTCGGCCGATACGGGCGCGGGCACTGGCCGATCACGCGCTGCTCAACGCGTGGGGCCTGGCGTTGAACAGCTTGGACGAGGCGCAGGAGGCGGTCGCGATCGCACGCGAGCTGGATGATCAGGCGCTGCTGGCCCGGGCGTTGACCGCCTGCGTCAGCATTGCCGCCTACAAAGCCGACGTGGCGGCGCCGTATTTCGCCGAAGCGATCGAGCTCGCCCGCGCCCTGGATGACCGCTGGCGGCTGAGCCAGATCCTCGGTTGGCAGACCTACGCGGCAGCAGTGACAGGTGACCTGAACGGCGCCGCCACGATCGGCCAACAGGGGCGCGAGCTCGCCGATTCCCTTGGTGACCAGTTCAACTCGCGCTACTGCCGCAACTGGCAAGGAATGGCACGCTACATGCTGGGCGACCTGGCCGGGGAGGTCGCGCGCTGCCAGGAGATGATCGTGGAGGCGGATGGCGCCGCAGACCTGCTCAACCGGTTCCTGGGCCTGCAGAACCTGGCGCTGGCGTCGGCCTTTCGGGGCGAGATCGGTCCAGCCGAAGACGCGTTGGAGGCGTTGATCGAGACCGGCGCCGAACTCAGCGGCGTGCACGAGGGCGTCGCCCATATGGCGGTGGGATTCGTGGCGTTGGCCCGCGGCGACGCGGCCGCGGCAGCAGTGGCGCACCAGCGGATGTGGCATCACATCGGCGTCTACAGCCAGATCGCCGCGATATTCCGTTGGTGCCGAGCCGAGACCGCAGCGGCACTGGGCGATCTGGCTGCCGCTGCGCAATGGGCCGACGACGGCGTCGCCGCCACGACGGGGTGGTACCGAATGATGGGACTCGTTCCGCGTGCGCGCGTTGCGATTGCCCAGGGCGAACCCGAGCGGGCCGAGCGCGACCTCTACGAAGCGCTCGCGATCGCCGCCGACATCAAGGCACAGACCGGGGTTCCGGAGATTTTCGAGTGCCTGGCCGCCACAGCCTCGCGCGCCGGCAGCACCCAGGAAGCCGCCCGACTGTTCGGCGTCGCCGACGGAATCCGGCGACGCACCGGCGCCGTCCGATTGAAAATCCATGACGCCGACTGGCACGCCTGGCTGACCGCGCTGCGGGATTCGATGGACGACAACGACTTTGACTCCGCCTGGGCCGAAGGCGCCGCGTTGTCCACCGCGGACGCCATCGGCTACGCCCTGCGCGGTCGTGGCGAACGCAAACGCCCCGCCAACGGTTGGGGCTCACTCACCCCGACCGAGCTCGACGTCGCTCGACTGGTCAGCGAAGGACTGCCGAACAAGGACATTGCCGCTCGGCTCTTCGTCTCGCCGCGCACCGTGCAGACGCATCTGACCCACGTCTACACCAAGCTCGGGCTCACCTCCCGAGTGCAGCTCGCACAGGAAGTCGCCCGCCGGGTTTAACGCCTCAGATCAGGCCCAGCCCAGTGACCGCTTCGCGCTCCTCGGCCAGCTCAGCGGTCGAGGCGTCGATCCGGCTGCGGGAGAAGTCGTCGATCTCCAGGCCCTGCACGATGCTCCAGTCGCCACCGGACGTGGTGACCGGGAACGACGAGATCAGACCCTCGGGCACACCGTAGGAGCCGTCGGAAACCACGGCCATCGACACCCAGTCACCGTCCGCGCTGCCCAGCAGCCAGTCGCGGGCGGCGTCGACGGTGGCCGACGCCGCGGAGGCCGCCGACGAGGCGCCTCGCGCGTCGATGATCGCCGCGCCACGCTTGGCGACGGTGGGGATGAAGTCGTTCTCGATCCAGGCCTGGTCGCCGAGCACCTCGGCGGCGTTACGCCCGCCGACCTCGGCGTGGAACACGTCCGGGTACTGGCTCGCGGAGTGATTGCCCCAGATCGTCATCTTCTTGACGTCGGTGACCTTGGCGCCGGTCTTGGCGGCCAGCTGCGAGATGGCCCGGTTGTGGTCCAGGCGGGTCAGCGCGGAGAAGCGCTCGTTGGGGATGTCGGGGGCGTTGGTCATCGCGATCAGCGCGTTGGTGTTGGCCGGGTTGCCGGTCACACCCACCCGGATGTCGGAGGCCGCGACCGCGTTGAGGGCCTTGCCCTGCGCGGTGAAGATCGCACCGTTGGCTTCCAGCAGGTCGCTGCGCTCCATGCCCGGGCCACGCGGGCGGGCGCCGACCAGCAGCGCCAGGTTGACGCCGTCGAAGATCTTGTTTGCGTCCGAGCCGATCTGCACACCCGACAGCAGCGGGAAGGCACAGTCGTCGAGCTCCATGACGACACCCTCGAGCGCCTTGAGGGCGGGCTCGATCTCCAGCAGGCGCAGTTCGATCGGCCGGTCGGGGCCCAGCAGCGAGCCGCTGGCAAGGCGGAACAACAGGCTGTAGCCGATCTGGCCGGCGGCGCCGGTGACGGCCACCTTGAGTGGGGTTTTGCTCACGTCAAGTGCTCCTCGAACGAGTTCGGCTGGTCTGGCTTTGGTCCGGGTCGAAACTAGCGCACCGGCGTCGTCACCGAAACTTCGGGACCTCCAGCCCACAGTCGCGCTAACCGTGCACGTTGGCGCCAGACGCGTAGCATTTCACCGGCACCTGCGCCGGAGGGAGAGCGGCCATGACGGCGTTGCAAGACCCCACACCCCGCGTGCTGGTCGACTGCGGTGTCTATGCAGACGGCGAGCGGATTCCCGGCGAGTTCACCCCGGCCGGAGCGCGGGCTAAGGTACGCGAGATCGAGGCCGGTGGCCGCGAAGCGTTCGTCTGGGTCGGCCTACACGAACCGGGCGACGCCCAGATGCAGGGCGTGGCCGCCACCTTCCAACTACACCCGTTGTCCGTCGAAGACGCCGTTCAGGCACATCAGCGGCCCAAACTGGAGCGCTACGACGACACCCTGTTCCTGGTGCTCAAGACCGTCAACTACGTCGCGCATGAGTCGGCGGTGCTGCCGCGCGAGATCGTCGAAACCGGCGAGATCATGATCTTCGTCGGCAAGAACTTCGTGGTCACCGTCCGGCACGGTGAACACAGCGGTCTGGCCGCAGTCCGCAAAAAAATGGACGCCGATCCCGAGCAGATGCGGCTGGGCCCGTTCGCGGTGATGCATGCCATCGCCGACTACGTGGTGGACCGCTACGTCGAGGTGACCAATCTCATGGAAAGCGACATCGACGTCATCGAGGAGGTGGCGTTCGCGCCGGGCACCCGTACCGATGTCGAACCGATCTACCAGATCAAGCGCGAGGTCGTCGAGCTGCGCCGTGCCGTCGCGCCGCTGACCGTGCCGTTTGAGCGGATGCAGACCGACTACCGGGATCTGATCTCCAAAGAGGTCCGGCGTTACCTGCGCGACGTGGCCGACCACCAGACCCGCGCCGCCGAGCAGATCGCCGGATACGACGAGCTGCTCAGCTCGCTGGTGCAGGCCGCGCTGGCGCGAGTGGGCATGCAGCAGAACACCGACATGCGCAAGATGTCGGCCTGGGCCGGCATCATCGCCGTGCCTACCATGATCGCCGGCATCTACGGCATGAATTTCGATCGCATGCCGGTACTGCACTGGGCGTTCGGCTATCCGGCGGTGGTGACGGGAATGTGTGTGATCTCCGCGGTGCTCTACCGCGCGTTCCGCCGCAACGGCTGGCTCTGAGCCGACCCCTTATTGGGGCTCGGAGGCGCGGCGCAACGGGTCGAAGACGTCCACGCCGTCCGAGCGCCAGGCCTCGCGCATCGCCTCCGCGCCCTTGAGCCGCACCCACGCCGCCTCGGTCGCGGTGATCGGGGTGGCCGACAAGAACCGCACCGGCTCCCGCGGCGGCGCCAGCGTCACCTCGGCGATGTCGCTGTCACCCAGCAACACCGCGGTGAACGGCACCGGACCAGACGGCCCGGTCCACAACGGCCCCCCGAGGTCGATCAGCGCATCGGGCGCCAGCACCACCCCTTCGACCACCGGCGCGGCCGCAACCGCGGCGAGACTGCGGGCCAGCCCGGTGTCAGAACCCGAGGAGCGCAGGCTCACAACGATTTCGGCGCGGGGGCCGTGCACCGGATCGGCCAAGAGCTGCCCGGGGTCACCCATGGAGTGGCGCGAGCAACCCGCCGAGACGTAATGCACCATCCGGTCGGGTCCTGGCCCGAACCGCAACACCTCGATGGGCTCGACACCCAGAAACGTCACCCGCGCCGTGTCGGGCTCGGCGGCGACGTCCGCGAAGTGCCGCAGAACATGCTCACGCACCCGGTCCAGATCGTCGCTCATCACGCGGCCGGCGGCACGGTCAGGTTCACCCCGGTCTTGGCGTCGAACACGACCACCTTGTCAGGGTCCAGTGCCAGCTCGATCGGCTGCCCACCGGCCGCCTTCGACGCAGCGGGAACCCTGGCCACCAGATCGTTTTCGGCTGGCGCGTCGGCGGATTCGTTCGGGGTGAAATACAGGTACTTGTCGGCGCCCAGCGATTCGACGAGGTCGACGCGGGCCGCGAACTTCACCGCGCGGCCACGCTGTGCGGCGTCGGTAACAGCGGCGTCGAGAAGCGCGGCGTCGCCCAAATGCTCCGGGCGTACCCCGATGACCACCTCACCGCCGGCCGGCGCGGGATGCTTGCCGATCGACGCGCGTGTCGCCGCATCGAGCGGTACCTCACCGATGGGCAGTCGTGCGCCGGTCGCGGTCAGCGTGCCCGGGAAGAAGTTCATCGCCGGAGAGCCGACGAAACCGGCGACGAACAGGTTGGCGGGGCGCTCGTAGAGTTCCTCGGGCGTGCCGACCTGATGGGCGATCCCACCGTGCATCACCACTACCCGGTCCCCGAGCGTCATCGCCTCGGTCTGGTCGTGCGTGACGTAGACGGTGGTGGTGCCCAGCCTGCGCTGCAGCCGGGCGATCTCACTGCGCATCTGCACCCGCAGCTTGGCATCCAGATTCGACAGCGGTTCGTCCATCAGAAATGCCTTGGGGTGCCGCACAATCGCCCGGCCCATCGCGACCCGTTGGCGCTGGCCGCCGGAGAGCTGCGACGGCTTGCGATCCAGCAGAGCCGTCAAGTCGAGGATTTCGGCGACCTCGGCTACCTTCTCGGCGATCTGCGGCTTCTTCATCTTGGCCAGGGTCAACGGGAACGCGATGTTGCCCCGCACCGTCATATGTGGGTAGAGCGCGTAGGACTGAAACACCATGGCGATGTCGCGGTCCTTGGGCGCCCGCTCGTTGACGCGTACACCCCCGATGCGCAACTCCCCCGACGAGATCTCCTCCAGGCCGGCGATCATGTTCAGCGTGGTGGATTTTCCGCAGCCGGAGGGCCCCACCAGAATGATGAACTCGCCGTCGGCGATGCTCAGCGACAGATCCTTCACCGCCACTGCGCCATCGGGGTAGCTCTTGGAGATGTGGAGGAGTTCGATCTCTGCCATCGGCCTATCCCTTCACCGCGCCGGAGGTCAGTCCCGCCACGATCCGTCGTTGGAAGATTAGAACAAAGACGATGATCGGCACGGTGATCACCATTGCGCCCGCCGCGATCGATCCGGTCGGCTCCTCGAATTGCGAACTGCCGGTGAAGTTGGCGATCGCCACCGGCGCGGTGACCGACGCCTTGGTCGCGGTCAGCGACAACGCCAACAGCAGGTCGTTCCAGGCGAAGATGAAGACCAGAATCGCGGCGGTGACGATGCCCGGCGCCGCCAGCGGCGCAATCACCTTGCGGAACGCCTGACCGGGGGTGGCGCCGTCCATCTTGGCGGCCTTCTCCAGGTCCCACGGGATCTCTTGGAAAAACGCCGAGAGGGTGTAGATCGCCAGCGGCAGCGCGAAGGTGATGTAGGGGATGATCAACCCCAACCAGGTGTCGAACAGCCCGGTGGCTCGCTCGATGTTGAAAATCGGTGTCACCAGCGATATCTGGGGGAACATCGCGATCAGCAGCGCCGCCCCGACCAGCAGCCGTTTAACGGGGAAGTCCAGGCGGGCCACCGCGTAGGCGGCCATCGCGCCGATCACCACCGCGATCACCGTGGTGATCAGACCGATGCCCACCGAGTTGATCAGCGCCGAGCCGAAGACGTCGCCGGCGAAGATGCCGCGGTAGTTGTCCAGGGTCACCGTGGACGGAATCAACTTGCCGTCCTTGACCGTTGAGGTGGGTTTGAGGGACAGCGAGAAGATCCACAGCACCGGGACCAGTGCGTAGAGCACCACGGCCAGGTCGATGATCAGCCACGCGGTGCGGCGGCGAAGCTCGGTCATTGCTGGCTCGATCCCGGTGCCGCGGCGCCGAACACTTTGACGAACACCCACGCGATCAGCGCCACGCAGATGAAGATCAACACCGAGATCGCCGACCCCAAGCCCACGTTGAATCCCTTGAACAGGTTGTCGTAGCCCAGGATCGACACCGAGCCGGTGCTGTTGGAGCCGTTGGTGAGCACGTAGATGTTGTCGAAGATCCGAAACGCGTCCAGCGTGCGGAACAGCAATGCCACCAGGATCGCCGGTTTCATCATCGGCAGAATGATGGTGACCAGGCGCCGCCAGGCGCCGGCACCGTCCATCTGTGCTGCCTTGAGCAGTTCGTCGGGCACCAGGGCCAGCCCGGCCAGCAACAGCAGCGCCATGAACGGCGTCGTCTTCCACACCTCGGCCAGCACCACGATCCCCAGCGACGGCAGCTGATGGGTCAGCGGCGCACTGCCGGTCGGCAGCAGATTGGCCAGGTAACCGGTCCCCGGAGTCCAGGCGTAATACCAGCTGTAGGCGGCCGCGACGGTGACGATGCCGTAGGGCACCAGTACCGCCGTGCGCACCATGCCCTTGGCGAACAGGCTGCGGTGCATCACCAGTGCCAGTGCCAGGCCGAAGACGAATTCGAAGGCCACCGAGACCACCGTGATACCCAGTGTCACCGCGAACGCGGTCCACCAATAGGAGTCGGTCAGGGTGGTCTGATAGTTGGCCAGGCCGACGAACGCGGTGTCCTCGGGGGTGGCCAAGTTGTAGCGCAGCAGGCTCAACCAGATCGCGTAACCGATCGGATAGGCCGTCACGGCCAGCATCAGGATCACCGCCGGCGCGACCAGTGCCACCGCGAGCCGGCGCTGTGAACGGACGTCATCGGCGTGGGTCACGGGATCAGTCCCTTGCCGTCGATGGCCTTGCGCACCTGCACGGTGAGTTCATCGGCGGTGCGCTCGGGGTCGATGGCGCTGATCGGCGCCAGCGTTGCCGATATCCGGGTCGACACCGCCTGGTAGACCGGTGTCACCGGTCGCACCGCGGCGTCGGTGAGCTGTTGACGAATCACGTTGTGCTGCGGGTACTTCTCCTGGAATTGCGGGTCGGCGTACACCGAGGCACGCACCGCGGGCAACCCGCCTTCGATCGCGACATATTTCTGGTTCGCCGCGTTACGCAGACAGCGCACCGCCTCGAACGCCTCGGCACGATGCCGGGTGGTCCTGGCCACCGCCAGGTTCAATCCACCGAGAGTCACCTTGGCCGGATGCCCCGGAAACACCGCCGGATACGGCGCATACCCGAGCACGTTGCGGCTGGCCTCATAGGCAATGCGGTACTGCTCGTCGCTGGGCGCAAAGGCGCCGACGCCGTCGATGCTGCCGGCCAGGTCCGAACGCCCTTGCAGCGGAAGGAACCTCACCCCGCCTTTGACCGCGTTCTCCAGCATGGACGGCAGCACGAAGGGCCAGTTGACCTCCAGCGCCGCCTTGCCCTGCTCGAACGCCAGCCGGGCGGTGCCCTCATCGCTCTGGGTGATCGACGGGTCGGCGCCCGGGGCGGTTGCCACCGCCTTCATGACCCGCAGCGCGGCGATGGTGGCGGCCCGATGCTCAGCGGTGTCGGTGAGGGTGACGGTCTTGCCGTCATCGCCCAAGACCCGGCCCCCGGCACTTTCCAGCAGCGTGTTGAACCACACCACCAGACCCTCGTATTGCTTGGCCTGCACCGCGATCCAACTGGGCTCGCCGGCGGCGTGCAGGCGGGTCGCCTCGGCGACCATGCCTTCCCAGGTGGTCGGCGCTGACTTCATCAGATCCGGCCGGTACCAGAGCAATTGGGTGTTGGTCACCACTGGTGCGGCATAGAGCCGGTCCCGCCAGCGGGCAGTCGCCAGGGGCCCCGGCAGGGTGTCGTCGACGGCGTCGGCCTCGGCTTTGCCGGCCGGGTCCTCCGCCAGCGGCAACGCCCAGCCGGCCTCGGCGAATTCCGCCGTCCACACCACGTCGAGGCCCATCACGTCCAGGGTGCGGTCGTTGCCGGTGAGGCGACGGGCCAGTTGCAGGCGCTGGTCGTCCGCGGCACGCGGCAAGCTGAACTGCTCGACCCGGTACCGGCCCCCGGCCGCTTCGGTGCAGCGCGCCGCGATGACCCGGAACGTCGCGGTGTCGTTGGCCGGGGTGTACACGCTGATCACCGGGATACCGGCGGCCGGCCCGGACGAACCGCAGGCCGATCCCACCGACGCAACGCTCAGTGCGGTCAGCGCAGCCGCGCCCAGCCGCCGTACGCGACCGCGCCGACTCGCCACGCCACCCGCCTCCCGTTGCCGTTTCGTGCCACGACGGTAAGGCCGCCGGACCGCGCGACGCAACAACGCCGAGTCAGAGCGTCAGCTTCGCCAACAGATCCCGGCCCTGCTCGGCACTCTGCGGGTCACACAGCACGTCGTAGCGGCCGGCAACCAGCTGCATGGTCGAGCTGAAATCCCTTGTACCGCGGGCCATCGCGTAGGGGACCGATGAGGTGATCAAGCCGAAGAACACCCCGGCGATCAGGCCGGTCACCAGCGCCTGGGTCGGGTTTTCGCTGAAGATGCCCAGCACCAGGCCGATGAACAGGCCCAGCCAGGCTCCGGTCAGCACACCGCCGCCGAGAACTTTGGGCCAGGTGAGCCGGCCGGTGACCCGCTCGACCTGCATCAGGTCGACGCCGACGATCGTCACCTGGTGCACCGGAAACTGCTGATCGGACAGGTAGTCCACCGCGCGCTGCGCCTCGGCGTAGGTGGGGTAGGCCCCGATCGGCCAGCCTTTCGGCGGGGTCGGCAGCCGGCTCACATCACGGCGCCCCGGCGCACCTGCCGCGCCGAGTGGATCGGGAGTCTGTCCGGGCTGGAAGGGGCTGGTCATGGGATTTCTCTCTCCTCGCTCCGGGAAGCGGCTGTCGGACGACGAGCCGGCCGCGGCGCATCGGCTAGGTTGAACAGCATGACAGCTCACGGCGGGGATTCTGGCGAGAATCCACGAGGCAATGCCGACCAGCCCTGGGCCGACCCGGGTGCGCCCGCGCCCGTCACTGCTCGGCCTGGTGTTCTGGCCGCTCGGGGTGGCCGGTGTCATCCTGGGCGTCGTCGCCTTGAGCCAGATCAAGTCGACCGGTGAGGCCGGTCACGGCATGGCAGTGGCCGGAACGGCGATCGGCGGTGTCGCCGTGACGCTCTCGTTCATTCTCGCGATGATCGCGCTGAACTAGGACGGGCGCCGAGCCGAGGCTCCGAGAGGGGCCGCCGGGGGGAATGGGACAGTTGCCCGCCTTTGAGCGACAACGCCGGGTACGTCGACGAATCCATCACGATTTGTCGCTCAAAGGCGGGCAATTGTCACTATGGGTCAGTCCGCGGACGCGGCTCAACCCCAACACCGGTCCGCGGCACGGCGCTAGGCCGTCGGCGGCGTGAACGGCGGTGCCGCACGGCGCATTCCGGCCGCCCGGCCCTTGCCCGCCACCACCAGAGCCATCTTGCGGCTGGCCTCGTCGAGCATCTCGTCGCCGAGCATCACCGCACCGCGGGCTCCGCCGGCCTGCGAGGTGTGCCACGCATAGGCCTCCAGGATCAGCTCGGCGTGGTCGTACTCGGATTGGCGCGGGCTGAAGATCTCGTTGCCCGCCGCGATCTGGTCGGGGTGCAGCACCCATTTGCCGTCGTAACCCAGCGCGGCCGAGCGGCCCGCCACCCGCCGGAACGCCTCGACGTCACGCACCTTCAGATACGGCCCGTCGACGGCGGCGACCCCGTGAGCGCGCGCCGCCACCAGGATCGTCATCAATACGTGGTGGTAGGCGTCGCCCTCGGTATAGCCCTCGGGCTGCTCGCCGACCTCCAGGGTGCGGGTGTTGAGACTGGCCATCAGATCGGCCGGTCCGAGCACCAGCGCCTGCACCCGGGGCGCCGCGGCGATCGCGTTGATATTCATCAAGCCGCGAGCGTCCTCGATCTGGGCGTCGATACCGATCTGCCCGACCGGCAGCCCGTGGATGGTCTCCAGCTGGGTGAGCAGCAGATCGAGGGCCTGCACATGCGAGGCGTCCGACACCTTCGGCAGCACGATCACGTCGAGTCGGGTGCCGGCGGCGCCGACCGCCGAGACCACCTCGATCAGGTCGGCATGGGTCCACGGTGTGGTCCAGTCGTTGACCCGCACTCCCAGCAGCGGCGCCGTCCAGTCCGACGCGGTGAGCGCCTGGGCGACCAGGGCCCGGGCCTGCTCTTTTGCCGCTGGGGCGACAGCGTCCTCCAGGTCGAGGAACACCTCGTCTGCGGACAGGCCCTTGGCCTTGTCGATCATCTTCTGGCTGCTGCCAGGTACCGACAGGCAAGTACGGCGGGGGCGATACACGTTGGTCACCTAAATACTCCTACCCTTTCAACCATGGCGTCGAGCAACAGGGTTTACGCAGCGCGGCTTGCGCGGATGCTGGTGCTAGGCCCGTTCGGCGAATCCGTCGGTCGAGTCCGCGATGTGGTGGTCAGTCTCAGCATCGTGCGTCAGCAGCCGCGGGTCCTGGGACTCGTAGTCGAATTGCCCACCCGCCGACGCATCTTCGTGCCAATTCTGCGGGTCGCCTCGATCGAGCCCAACGCGGTCACCCTGAACACCGGAACGGTGTCACTGCGCAAGTTCAACCAGCGGCCCGGCGAAGCACTCGTGCTCGGCCAGGTCCTGGACACCAAGGTCCGGGTCAACGACCCGGAGCTGCCAGAACTGGCCGGCGTCGACGTGGCGATCACCGACTTGGCCATCGAACAGAGCCGCACCCGCGACTGGCTGGTTACCCGGATCGCGGTGCGGCACTCCCGGCGGCTGGGCCGGCGCGCCGCCGTACACATCGTGGACTGGCACAACGTGCAGGGCCTGACCCCGTCCGCGCTGGCTATGCCCGGGCAGGGCGTGGCGCAACTGCTGCAGCAGTTCGAGGGCTGGCGGCCGATCGAGGTCGCCGACGCCATCCGCGAGCTGCCGCCCAAGCGCCGCTATGAGGTCATCAACGCGCTGGACAACGCACGGCTGGCCGACATCCTGCAGGAGCTGCCCGAGGAACGTCAGGCCGTCGTGCTGGGCCAGCTGGGCACCGATCGGGCCGCCGACGTGCTGGAGGAGATGGACCCCGACGACGCCGCGGACCTGCTGGGCGTGATGAACCCGACCGAAGCCGAAGCCCTGCTGGCGCGGATGGACCCCGACGACTCCGATCCGGTCCGCCGACTGCTGGAGCACTCCCCCGACACCGCGGGCGGGTTGATGACCACCAATCCGGTAGTGCTGACCGCCGACACCTCGGTTGCCGAGGCACTGGCCCGGGTCCGCGACCCCGACCTCACCCCGGCGCTGTCGTCGCTGGTTTTCGTGACCCGGGCTCCTACCGCTACCCCGACCGGCCGCTACCTGGGCTGCGTCGCGCTGCAGCGGCTGCTGCGGGTGCCACCGGCCGAACTCATCGGCGGGTTCGTCGACTCCGACCTGCCGGCATTGAACCCCGAGGTGTCGCTGGCGGAGTTGACCCGCTACTTCGCCGCCTACAACCTGGTCTGCGGGCCGGTGCTCGACGAACAGAATCACCTGCTGGGCGCGGTGACGGTCGACGACGTGCTGGACCACCTGCTGCCCGATGATTGGCGCGAAACACCCGAGCCGGACCTGGGGCCCAAACTCGCCGGGAGGCCGTCGTGACCGACCGCTCAACATCGCAGCGGCTCTCCACGCCCCGCACCTCGCGGCTTCCCAGCCTGAACATGGATCCCGACGCGCTGGGCCGGTTCACCGAATCGGTGGCGCGGTTCTTCGGCACCGGGCGCTACCTGGCCATTCAGACCGTGCTGGTGGTCGGATGGATCCTGCTGAACGTCTACGCGGTCAGCGTGAGGTGGGACCCGTACCCGTTCATCCTGCTCAACCTGGCCTTTTCCACCCAGGCCGCCTACGCCGCTCCGCTGATCCTGCTGGCACAGAACCGGCAGGAGAACCGTGACCGGGTCAGCCTGGACGAGGACCGCCGCCGGGCCGCACAGACCAAAGCCGACACCGAGTACCTGGCCCGGGAACTGGCGTCGCTGCGCCTGGCGGTCGGCGAGGTTGCCACTCGCGACTACCTGCACCATGAACTCGAGCGAGTCCGGGAACTGCTGGAGTCCCTGCGGCCGGAGTCCGACTCCGCCGCCTCAGAGCCCCCGCACCGGCCGTCCTGACCGGTGGCGCGGACCAGATAACGGTCATCAGCAGGACATGCGTTGGGTATGGTGACCTAGTTCACGAAGCCCGTGCGGTTTCACCAGGCTTTTTCAAGGCGGAAAAAGGGGCGGTCGAGTGCCAACAAGGGGCGGCGCAGTGGAATGCGTGTCCCGCGCTGCCAGGCTGCGGCGGGCGGTCCGTTCGGCCCTGCGACCCGCGTTCGGCCTGACCTGCATCACCCCGCTGGTGTTCGCCGGCGCCGTGGGTGCCACGCCCCGCTCTCCGTCGACCTCGCTCCCGCTGCGCAACGCCGCGGTCACCCCGCTGGCGGCTTCGGTGCACACGTCCGGCCGCTCATCAGGCCCGTCCGTCGTCGCGGTGCCCCGCCCGCAGGCGAATGTGCGCGTCGCCGCGGGTGCCCCGTCAGCGCCACCGGCGGCCGTGGTCTATGCGCCGGGGACTTTGGGGATTCCCACGACAGCGCTGGCGGCCTACCGCAACGCCGAGCAGCAGATGGCGGTCGCCGCGCCCGACTGTGGGATCAGCTGGAACCTGCTGGCCGGGATCGGACGTATCGAGTCCGGGCACGCCAATGGCGGGGCGACCGACACCCGCGGCAACGTGCTGCAGCCGATCTACGGGCCGGCGCTGGACGGCACCTTGCCGGGGAACGAAGTCATCGTGGCCAGCAGCGCCCCGGGCCGGGTGGTCTACGCCCGGGCACTGGGCCCGATGCAATTCCTGCCGGGAACCTGGTCGCGTTATGCCGCCGATGGCGATGGCGACGGTCGGGCGGACCCGCAGAACGTCTACGACGCGACGCTGGCGGCAGCGCGGTACCTGTGCAGTGGCGGGATGAACCTGCGCGAACAGTCGCAGGTCCTGACCGCGATCCTGCGCTACAACAACTCGATGGCCTACGCGGAGAACGTGATGGGCTGGGCGGCGGCCTACGCCACCGGGGTGGCTCCCGTCGACCTGCCACCCATCGTGGGTCCGGCACCGCCGATCGCGGACCTGCAGCTGGAGCATCTGGAACACCCGGAGGGGCTGGGTCCGGAATCACTCAGCTTGCACGGGATGTCTCGAGTCGATCACCCCGCCGAATCGTCCCTGATCGACCTGGGCCAGCCGAGTCTGGAGACCCAGCTGGCGAATCTGCCGTGGATGCCGCCGTGGATGACCTCCACCGAACAGCAGCTGCCGCGGCCCTCGGCGGCCTGCCGGATGATCTGCCTGGAGCCACAAGCCGTGCCGGTGCCCGAGGCGGCCCCGAACGGCGTCCCGCCGGCCCCCTTCGGTCCCCCGGAGGCGCCACAAGCCGCGCCTGCGCCGATGCCGGCCTACGCCGTCGCGCC
>NZ_LT546166.1:3645121-3656368 GCF_900078685.2 Mycolicibacter icosiumassiliensis
TCCCCGGACGTACCGGGCGCGCCGCCAGCGCCGGCGCCCGCCGGTGCACCGCAGGACGGGTCGCAGGCCGCCCCGCCGGCCTGACCTATCTCACAGGCAAAGGCCCTGTCCTACTGGCTTAGACTCGGTTGCGATGTCCGAGAATCCCGATGACACTGCAGCCCTGCACGACGCCATCTATGCGGCGTTGGGCACCGTGCTGGATCCCGACATTCGGCGTCCGATCACCGATCTGGGCATGGTCAAAAGCATCGAGATCGCGGACGACCGCAGTGTCCACGTCACGATCTACCTGACGATCGCCGGCTGTCCGATGAAGGCCGAGATCACCAACAACGTGACCACAGCGATCAACGACGTGCCCGGCACCGGACCCGTCAAGGTCAGCCTGGATGTCTTCAGCGACGAGCAGCGCGCCGAGCTGCGCAAACAGCTGCGGGGCGACGCTCGAGAGCCGGTAATCCCGTTCGCCCAGCCGGGTTCGCTGACCAAGGTGTACGCGATCGCCTCCGGCAAGGGCGGGGTCGGCAAATCGAGTGTGACGGTCAACCTCGCGGTCGCGCTGGCCGAACGCGGCATGTCCGTCGGGGTGCTCGACGCCGACATTTACGGCCATTCGGTACCGCGGATGATGGGCGTCACCGCCCTGCCCACCCAGGTCGACTCGATGATCATGCCGCCGATCGGATACGGCGTGAAGGTGATCTCGATCGCGATGTTCACCCAGGGCAACACGCCGGTGGTGTGGCGCGGCCCGATGCTGCACCGGGCGTTGCAGCAGTTCCTCGCCGACGTCTACTGGGGCGACCTGGACGTGCTGTTGCTGGATCTGCCGCCGGGCACCGGCGACATCGCGATCTCGGTGGCCCAGCTGGTCCCGTCGGCCGAGATCCTGGTGGTGACCACGCCGCAGCAAGCCGCCGCGGAGGTGGCCGAGCGGGCCGGGGCGATCGCGCTGCAGACCCGCCAGCAGGTCGTCGGGGTGGTGGAGAACATGGCCGGACTGGCGATGCCCGACGGATCCACCATGCATCTGTTCGGCGAGGGCGGCGGCGAGCGGGTAGCCGAGCGGCTGACCCGGGCGATGGGCCGTGAGGTGCCGCTGCTCGGCCAGGTGCCGATCGACAGTGAGATGGTGACCGGCGGCGACTCCGGATCGCCGGTGGTGCTCTCGCCGGACTCGGCGGCGGGCAAGGAACTACGCCGCGTCGCCGATCAGCTGGCGACCCGCCGACGTGGACTGGTGGGGATGTCGCTGGGCTTGGACACCGGGGGCAAGCGCTAAGGCCGCCGTCTCCCGCGAGACCGAGAATATGCAGGAAAAGTGCGAGTGGGCACCTGCGTGGGTCCAGTCTCGCGGCATTGCGACACCGCCGGAATGCAGGTCAGGTGGCGTCGGTGTCGAAGGGAGCCGGACCACCCGGCTCGGGCACCACAGCCGGTATCGGCGGCATCGGTTGAGGCGTGGCGGCCAGTGAACCGACCGCGGTGAACAGCGAATCGTCGCCATCGAGCAGATGCCGGGTCAGCGCGGCGCGCGGCGTCATGCCGCGCAACTTCTGCAATTCGCTCAGCGGCGCCCGCAAGTCCTCGAACTCCGGACCGATCTCGTCGCGCAGCTGGTCGGTGGCGTTGGCGACGTAGTCTCGGGCCTGACGCAGCGCACCGGCGGTCCACCGGATGGCTCCCGGCAACCGCTCCGGGCCCAAGATCACCAGCCCGAGCACCACCAGGACCAGCATCTCGCCCCAACCGACATTCGCGAACATCGAGGCGGACTTCTAACCGTCGGCGGTGGGGGTCACCGTCAGCGTCACGTGCCGCCCATCCCGGACCACCTCGACGGGCGCTTCCTTGCCGATGGTCAGATTGCGGACCGCCACCACGAATTCGTTGGCGTCGGCGACGCTGCGGTCACCGATCTTGACCACCACGTCGTTCTCCAGCATGCCGCCCTTCTCCGCGGGGCTGCCTACCTTGACGTTGGCGATCTGCGCGCCGGACGCGATGGCGTTGCTGACCGAGCGAGCGCTCACCCCCAGCGTGGGATGCACGATCTTGCCGTCCTTGATCAGCGCCTCGGCCACGGTCTTCATCTCGTTGACCGGGATCGCGAATCCCAGGCCGCTGGCGCTGTCGGACAACGACTTTCCGGCAGTGTTGATCCCGACCAGCTGCGCATCCATGTCGATCAGCGCACCGCCGGAGTTGCCGTGGTTGATCGAAGCGTCGGTCTGGACCGCGTCGATGACGGTGTCGGTGTCGGAGTCGTCTCCGGATAGCGGCACGGGCCGGTGTACGGCGCTGATAATGCCGTGGGTCACGGTGCTGCGCAGGCCCAGCGGAGCGCCCGCCGCGATGACCTCGTCACCGACCCGGATCTTGTCCGAGTCCCCGAGACGGGCCACCGACAGGTTGTCCACGTTGTCGACCTTGAGCACCGCCAGGTCGGTCTTCGGGTCGCGCCCGACCAGGTTGGCCAGCACCTCTTTGCCGTCGTTGAACACCACCGTGGTCTTGAACTTGCTGGGGTTGTTGGCGGCTTCGGAGATGACGTGATTGTTGGTGACGATGTAGCCCTTGCCGTCGATGACAACACCCGAGCCCTGCATGCCCTGGTCGTCGCTGACCGACTCGATGGTCACCACCGAGTTGGCGATGGCCTCGGCCACCTTGGCGAACCGTCCGGCCGGCTCCTCGGCGTTGCCCTTGGTCGACAGCGTCACTTTCGACGTCGTGAAAGCCTCGACGACCTGCGCGGTGGTACGTCCGACCCAGCCTCCGACCATGCCGATCGCCAGCGCGATCGCGGCCAGCACGCCCAGGGCGCGGTACGAGATCCGATCGCCGAACAGCACGTCGCGCACACCGAGGCGGCCACCCAACTCACCGGCTGCCCGCGGTACGGGCGGGACCACGGCCGGCGCGCCGAGCGCGGCACCGGCGGCGGGGTCACGCCACGGGTCACCGGTGTCTTCCAACCCGTCCGGTTTGCCGTTGCGGCCCAGCGCGCCGGCGTCGGCAGGATGACGCTGCAACGACGGTCCGGTGCCGTACGGCCGGCTGAACGCCTCCTTGAGCACTGGGTCCGGCGGCAGGTCGCGCGGGGTGAACTCGCCCTGCTCGCGGTACTTCTTCGGCCGTACGTCGGCGGGCGTGAAAGAGCCGGGCACGCCGTCGGGCCGGCCGAAGGCCCTTTTGGACGCATTGTCCACGGGGGGCCGGTAGACCGGTCGCGGAGCCAAGCGGTTACCGCCGGCGTTCTCGTTGTTGGAGCTCACCTATTCCTCTTCCGGGTCCAGCCCTGGGGCGTTTCCAGGCTCCGCGAGCACAGCATCACCAGGCGCTGACGCCGCTGGAGATCCACCTTACCGACGTTTACCGCGTTCTTGAGGTTTGCCGTCGTCGAACCGGGCCGGCATGGGCCTGGTCGGCTCGTCAGGCGCACAATCTGCCGGGACATCGGGGATCTGGGCCAACAGGCCGAGCAGCGCGGAAGGGATCCGGATCGGATGCGAATCACGCAGAGCCGAGCGTGCCCGGCCCTGGTATTCCACTTCGGCCGCGCAGTCGGGACACAGCGACAGGTGGTGGGCCGCGCGCAGGTGCGCGTTCATCCGCAGCTCGCCGTCGACGTAGGCGGTGATGGCTTCGCTGCACAGGTGTTCGGTGGACCCGAACTGCCGCGGGGCACCGACCGGCGCATCACTTTGCGAGGCGAACTGAGCGGGCAGCCAGGAGAACGCGCGACGGAAGACACCTCCGCGGTCCGTCACACCGGACTCCTCTCCCGTCGCACACCCACATCAGAACTCAATCGGGCTGAATAAAGGCCCAATAAGAATGTAGCGCGATACCGCCCACGGACGTGGAAACCAATGGCCGAGCCGAGGCTCAGCCGGCCGCGACACCGCCAAAGGCGGAACCGTCGCGCTGAGCGGTTCGGGCGGCCAGGTAGTCCCGCAGCGCCTGCCGGCCCCGGTGAATACGGCTGCGCACGGTGCCCAGCTTCACCCCGAGAGTGGCCCCGACCTCTTCGTAGGACAGACCTTCGATGTCGCACAGCACGACCGCGGCCCGGAACTCCGGCGCCAGCGAGTCCAGCGCTGCCTGTAGGTCGGGATCCAGCCGCGCATCGTGGTAGATCTGCTCGGGGTCCGGCTCATCGGCGGGCACCCGGTCGTAGTCCTCCGGCAGCGCCTCCATGCGGACGCGGCCACGCCTGCGCACCATGTCCAAGAAGAGGTTGGTGGTGATGCGGTGCAGCCAGCCCTCGAAGGTTCCGGGCTGGTAGTTGTGCACCGAGCGGAACACCCGGATGAAGGTCTCCTGGGTGAGATCTTCTGCGTCGTGCTGGTTTCCGGAGAGGCGGTAAGCCAGCCGGTAGACCCGGTCGGCGTGCTGACGCACCAATTCGTCCCAAGACGGCATGGCCGCGACGTCTCCGGTGGCGTCGAACACCGCAGTGCCCTGCGGCTCCTCCGACGGTTCAACCCAGTCGGTCTCGGAGTAACGATCCGAGTGAGTGGTCGGGTGCGACATGGCGACCGGGGGCAGCAAAGTGGTTATGGCAGCGTCCTCTGGCTCAGAGCCGCCGTCCGGCGACGGCAGCGCACTATCGCGGTCAACGCGCAACGGGCCCCTCGTATTCCGAGCGTCTCGAGGCCAGCTCATACCTCGTTCCATGCCGATACCGTTGCCTATCGCTGTATGTCCGCTCTGTGCTGGCACTGAACGCCGACTGTGAACCTGTGTTCGAATAGGCCGCGCAGTGCGGTTATAGCGCCAGATAACAGTTCGGACACGGCCCCCGTCCCGGGCGTGTCGGGCGGGCGCGCCGGTGCGCGGGCCGCAATCGCTTTGTCCTACGCTCAGCCTCATGGCCAGCACCGACGAAACCTCCGGGGAGCCGCCGCGCAGTCGAGCCGACGCACTCTTGGCGCACGCCGAGGACTCCATGACCGAGGACGCGGTTTTGGCGGCCGCCCGCGACCGGGCCGGTGAGATCGGCGTCGGATCGATCAGCGCTGCGGTCGGCGCGCTGCTGAGCCTGCTGACCAAGCTCAGCGGCGGTAAGACGGTCGTCGAGGTGGGCACCGGGGCCGGCGTCAGCGGACTCTGGCTGCTCTCGGGCATGGGCGAAGACGGCGTGCTGACCACCATCGACATCGAGCCCGAGCATCAACGCACCGCCAAGCAGGCGTTCAGTGACGCCGGTATCGGTCCCGGCCGGACCCGCTTCATCAGCGGCCGCGCCCAAGAGGTGCTGACCCGTCTCGCCGACTCGTCCTATGACCTGGTGTTCGTCGACGCCGACCCGATCGACCAGCCCGGTTACGTGCTGGAAGCCGCTCGGTTGCTGCGCCCGGGCNTGCTGACCCGTCTCGCCGACTCGTCCTATGACCTGGTGTTCGTCGACGCCGACCCGATCGACCAGCCCGGTTACGTGCTGGAAGCCGTGCGGTTGCTGCGGCCGGGCGGTGTCGTCGTGGTACACCGGGCCGCCCTGGGCGGCCGGGCCGGAGATCCGACCGCCAACGACGCCGAGGTGATCGCGGTGCGCGAAGCCGCCCGGCTGATCGCCGTGGACGAGCGCCTGACCCCAGCGCTGATTCCGCTGGGAGACGGCCTGCTGGCCGCCGTCCGCGATTAGCCCGTCCCCTTTTCCGGCCCCGCCCTCTTTCCGGCGCCTCCCCCTTCCGGTGAGCGTGCGCACTTGACGTGCAAACACGCGCACTCGCGAGGTGGGCGGGGTACCCGCACCTTGCGCCAATGGGCAAAGTCTTGACACTCGACTGAACGCGCGTTTAGCGTATTGAACATGCGTTCAGCGGACCTGACGGCTACGGCGAAAATCCGCGATGCGGCCATCGACCAGTTCGGGCGGCACGGTTTCAGCGTGGGCATCCGGGCCATCGCCGAGGCGGCCGGCGTCAGCGCCGCCCTGGTCATCCACCATTTCGGCTCCAAGGAAGGGCTGCGCAGGGCCTGCGACGAGTTCGTCGCCGAAGAGATCCGCAGCGGAAAATCCGAGGCGCTGCAGTCCTCCGACCCGGCGACCTGGTTCGCCGCGATGGCCGAGATCGAGTCCTATGCGTCGATGATGGCCTACCTGGTGCGCAGCATGCAGTCCGGCGGCGATCTGGCAAACACGTTGTGGCGCAAGATGATCGACAACGCCGAAGGCTACCTCGACGAGGGCGTACGCGCCGGCACCCTCAAACCCAGCCGCGACCCCAAAGCCCGGGCCCGCTTCCTGGCTATGAACAACGGCGGCGGATTCCTGTTGTACCTGCAGATGCACGAGAACCCAACCGACCTGCGCGCCGTGCTGCGCGACTACGCCAAGGACATGGTCCTGCCCGCACTCGAGCTTTACACCGAAGGCCTGATGACCGACCGCACCATGTACGACGCCTTCCTGGCGACCGAACAAGGGGGATCCGATGCGACCTGACAACCATTGGCCGGCAATCGAAATTCGGAGACTGGAGAAGAGCTTCGGCCAGGTCAAGGCGCTCGACGGGTTGGATCTGACCGTCTACGGCGGTGAGGTGCACGGCTTTCTGGGCCCCAACGGCGCCGGCAAGTCCACCACGATCCGCGTCCTGCTGGGCCTGGTGAAGGCCGACAGCGGGACCGTGCGATTGCTCGGCGGTGATCCCTGGGCCGACGCGGTCGAGCTGCACCGCGAAATCGCCTACGTGCCCGGTGATGTCACCCTCTGGCCATCGCTGACCGGCGGCGAGATCATCGACCTGTTGGGGCGGATGCGCGGCGGCATCGACGAGCACCGCCGCGACGAGCTAATCGAACGCTTCGACCTGGACCCGAGCAAAAAGGCCCGCACCTACTCCAAGGGCAACCGCCAGAAGGTCTCACTGATCTCCGCCTTCTCCTCGCACGCCCGACTGCTCGTGCTCGACGAACCCAGCAGCGGACTGGACCCCTTGATGGAGAACGTATTCCAGCAGTGCGTTGCCGAGGCGAGCCGGCGCGGCGCCACCGTGCTTCTCTCCAGCCACATCTTGGCCGAGACCGAGACGCTGTGCCAGCGGGTGACGATCATCCGGGCCGGGCGCGTCGTGGAGAGCGGTTCGCTGGAATCCCTGCGGCACCTGCGCCGCACCTCGATTCAGGCCGATCTGATGCGCGATCCCGGTGATCTGACTCGCATCCCGGGCGTCGCGGACGTGCACTACAGCGGCACCGTGCTGCACGCCCAGGTCGACAGCGTCAGCCTGACCGAGCTCATCGCGGTGCTCGGCGCGGCCGGCGTGCGCAGCCTCACCAGCCGGCCGCCGACGCTCGAAGAGCTGTTCCTGCGTCACTACGACACGGTCCGGGCATGACCACCACCGCCGTCGCGCAGCCCGCGTCACCGCAATACCGGCGGAGCGGATCGACTCTCGTTGGCACGCTGGGGTTGCTGCGCCTGTGTCTGCGCCGCGACCGCGTCGTGCTGCCCTTGTGGGTGCTGCTGTTGTCGCTTCCGCTGGCCAGCGTCTACATCGCGAGCATCGAGGCGATCTATCCCACCGCCGCCGACCGCGCCGGCCTGGCCGCGACCATCATGGCCAGCCCGGCGCAGCGCGCGATGTACGGCCAGGTCTACAACGACTCCCTTGGCGCGGTGGGCATCTGGAAGGCCGGGATATTCCATCTGCTGATCGCGGTGGCGGTGATTCTGACCGTCATCCGGCACACCCGCGCCGACGAGGAAACCGGCCGCGCCGAGTTGATCGACTCGACCGCGGTGGGCCGCTACGCCGGGCTGACCGCCGCGCTGCTGTTGGCGGCGGGCGCGTCGGTGGCCACCGGTGTGATCGGGACGGCGGGGCTGCTGACCACCAATGTGCCGGCCGCCGGATCGTGCGCCTTCGGGGCGGCACTGGCCTGCTCCGGGCTGGTGTTCACTGCCGTGGCCGCGGTCGCCGCCCAGCTATCGCCTGGCGCCCGGTTCGCCCGGGGCGCCGCGTTCGGCGTGCTGGCCGGCGCCTTCACGCTGCGCGCCGTGGGCGATGCGGGATCGGGCGGGTTGTCGTGGCTGTCGCCGCTGGGCTGGTCGCTGCAGGTCCGGCCGTACGCCGGTGACCGCTGGGGGGTGCTGCTGTTGCACCTGGCGACGACGACGGCGCTCATCTGGCTGGCCTATCGACTCGCGGCCCGTCGTGATGTCGGCGCCGGACTGCTGGCCGATCGTCCGGGCCCGCGCCGGGCAGCGCCGACACTGGGCGGTGCATTCGGACTAGCATGGCGACTCGACCGCGGGGCGCTGCTGCTGTGGACGACCGGCCTGGTTCTCTACGGACTGCTGGTCGGCAGCGTGGTGCACGGTATCGGCGACGAGGTGGGCAGCGACCGCGCCCGCGACATCGTCATCCGGCTGGGCGGAACCGCGGCACTGGAGCACGCATTCATCGCGGTGGCCTTCAGCATGCTGGGCATGGTCGCGGCCGCGTTCGCGGTGTCGCTGGTGCTGCGGCTGCACCAGGAGGAAACCGCGACACGCGCCGAGACCCTGCTCGCCGGCGCGTTGTCGCGAAATCGTTGGTTGGCCAGTCATCTGGTGGCCGCACTGGCCGGGTCGAGTTTCGCGATGCTCGCCGCCGGTCTGGTGGCCGGAATCGTCTACGGAACCGCGGCCGGCGACATCGGCGGGCAGGTGCCCGCGGTGGTGGGCAGCGCCGCAGTGCAACTGCCGGCGGTCTGGCTGCCCGCGGCCGTGGCGGTCGCCCTGTTCGGGCTCGTCCCAAGAGTCGCGCCCGCTGCGTGGGCGGTGCTGACCGGCTTCGTCGCGCTGTATCTGCTCGGCTCCATCTCCGGCCTGCCGCAGCGGGTGCTTGACCTGGAACCGTTCGCCCACGTTCCGGTGGTCGCAGACGGCGCGTTCCGCGTCGTTCCGCTGATCGTGCTGCTGGTGATCGACGCCGCGCTGATCGCCGTGGGCTTGCAGGGTTTCCGGCGCAGAGATCTCACGACGTGAGGAGAATGACGTGAAAACTATTGGTAAAGGCTTGCTTTCAGCATCGTTGGGATTGATTGCCTTCGGACTGCTGCTGTTCGTGCCGGCCGGGACACTGCACTACTGGCAGGCCTGGGTATTCCTGGCGGTCTTTGCCGCATCCACCTGGATCCCGAGCATCTACCTGATGCGCACCAACCCGGCCGCCCTTCAGCGGCGGATGCGCTTCGGGCCGACAGCCGAGACGCGGCCCCTGCAGCGAATCGTCATCGCGGTGATCTTCATCTGTTTTCCGGCCATGTTCGTGGTCAGTGTCCTCGATCATCGGCTGGGATGGTCGACGGTGCCGATACCGGTCTGCCTGTTAGGTGATGCCCTGGTGGCGATCGGGCTGGTGCTCGCCATGGCGGTGGTGATCCAGAACGGGTATGCGGCCGCCAATGTCACCGTTGAAACCGGCCAGACGCTGGTCTCGACCGGCCTGTACGGGGCGGTGCGCCACCCGATGTACACCGGCAATGTGATCCTGATGATCGGCGTCCCGCTCGCGCTGGGCTCCTATTGGGGGCTGGTCTTCGTATTGCCCGGGCTGATCGTGCTGGTGCTGCGCATCTTCGACGAGGAGAAGCTGCTGGCACACGAGCTCAGCGGATATCGCGAGTACACCGGGCGGGTGCGCTATCGCCTGCTGCCCTATGTGTGGTGAGACATGTGTGGTGAGACCGAAAGGACACCCGTGAACATCAAGGCAATCGGTCAGGGCGTTGGCTACGGCTTGATGGCGGCGGTCGTCTACGGCCTGCTGTTGTTCTGGCCGGCGGGCACCTTCGACTACTGGCAGGCCTGGGTATTCCTGGCGGTCTATGGCGTCATCAGCACCACGTGCTGCATCTATTGGGGTCTGACCAATCCGGCGGTGCTGCAGCGACGGCTGCGCGGCGGACCGAAGGCCGAAACCCGGCTCGCGCAAAAGCTGGCCAGCACCGCCCTGATCGCAGCGTTTGGCTCGGTGTTCCTGGCCAGTGCACTGGATCACCGGTTCGGTTGGTCCGCGGTGCCGACGGCGGTGTCGGTGCTGGGCCAGGTCGTGGTGGTGCTCGGGCTGGGTCTGGGCATCCTGGCCGTCGTACAGAACGGCTACGCCGCGGCCAACATCACCGTCGAGGACGACCAGCCGGTGATTTCGACCGGCATGTACGCCCTGGTCCGGCACCCGATGTACTTCGCCCTGCTGGTCACCATGGTCGGTCTCGCGTTGGCGCTCGGCTCGTACTGGGGACTGGCAGGCGCACTGATCAGCGTGCCAATCCTGGTGGTGCGAATCCTCGACGAGGAGCAGTTGCTGGCCCAAGAGCTCAGCGGATACCGCGAATACACCCGCCACGTCCGTTACCGTTTGCTGCCCAACCTCTGGTGACCGCGCTACTCCCGGCTCACTCAGATACCGCGGGCCACCCAATTGACTTATAGTTCCCTGAGCCCTAGCTGTTAGTGGGCCTCAGGAAGGTGGGTGGTCATGCGCGCACGCGTATCAGGCGGCAACGGTGGTCGCACCCTCTCCCCCACCCGGACCGCCGCAGCGACCGCAGGCGCCCTGCTCGTCGGCCTCACCCCGATGCTGGCCGCCGCCCCCGCGCAGGCGGAGTGGGACTGGCTGCTCGATGCCGCGGCGCCGGTGGAAGTCGCCGGCAGTGCGGCGGGCGGGCTCGACCTCGGCAGCCTGATGGCGCTGGTCCAGTCCTTCACCGACCAACTCGATCCGGCCACCAACAAGCTGTTCTCCGACGCCATCGACGCGGTGCTGGCCTGGCCGGGCCCGAGCCAGTCCCTCGACATCGCCGAAGTGGTGAACCAGTTCATCTACGCCCCGCTGCATGACGGACTGCAGCAATGGGTTTCCAGCCCGTTCGGCGAGCTCAGCCTCGGCCTGATCAACGCACCGTTTACCACGCTGTTCGGTCGCGATCTGATCGGCGACGGCATCAACGGGTTCGACGGCGTCAACACCAGCTTGTTCGGTCAGTCGGGCTGGTTCGGCGACGCCGGCGATGGCGGGTTCCTGTTCGGCGACGGCGGAGCCGGCGTCGTGGGTATCGATGGTATCGGCGGTGCCGGCGGTGACGCTGGCCTCTTCGGCAACGGTGGCGCCGGCGGGCTGGGCGGTGCCGGTTCCGCCGGCGGCGACGGCGGGGCCGGCGGCTGGTTCCTGGGCATCGGGGGCACCGGTGGTACCGGCGGCAACGGGGACCTCGGCGCGGACGGCGGGGCCGGCGGCGTGGGCG
>NZ_LT546166.1:3656569-3801753 GCF_900078685.2 Mycolicibacter icosiumassiliensis
CCGGCCGCACCACCGGTGCCGCCCTGGCCACCGTCGCCGTCAGCGCCCGCAGTGCCCGCGGTCGCGGTGCCACCGGCACCACCCTGGCCGCCGACACCACCAGCACCACCGTTGCCGCTGTCGCCGCCGCCGATACCGACCGTGCCGTCACCGCCGCTGCCAGCTATCGCATCGACACCGGCCTGTCCGTCGAGGCCGTGGCCACCGGCACCACCGGTGCCGCCTACGCCGCCCGCACCGCCGGCACCACCGTTGCCCGCGGTCGTACCGCCGGCACCACCGATGCCGCCCGCACCACCGGCACCACCGACAACGCCGTCCGTGCCGTCACCACTGATGTTCGTTTGTCCGGCCGTACCGGTCGCGCCCTTGCCGCCGACGCCGCCGTTACCGCCGTCACCGACCGCCCCGGCGTTACCACCGTTGCCGCCCTGGCCACCGGCCTGCACGGTGCCGTCGCCAAGGAGCTCGCCGGCGCCACCGTTACCGCCGGCGCCGCCGTTACCTTCGGCGCCCGCGGCACCCCCAGCGCCCGAAGCCGCGTGCGTGGAGCCGCCGCTCGAGCCGCCAGCGCCACCGGCACCACCAAGACCGGCAACAGCGTCAGCTGCGTTACCGCCCTTACCGCCGTTACCGGCCGCTGCCCCGGTACCGCCGCCAGCACCGTCCCCGCCGTTACCACCGTTACCAGCACCGCCACCGACACCGCCGTCGCCGCCGATACCGCCAACGCCGTGCGCACCCGCGGTGCCGTGCGCCGAGGAACCGCCCGCGCCACCGTCGCCACCGACACCACCCACACCACCGGCACCACCGGTGTTGGAGGCGTCGCCACCATCGCCACCGTTGTCACCGCTACCGGCATCGGCATTCACACCCGCAGTGCCATCAGCGCCGGCACCACCGGTGCCACCGGTGCCACCGCGGCCACCAACACCACCGGCACCACCATTGCCGGCCTGCGAACCACCCGCACCACCAGCGCCACCCACACCACCAGCGCCACCGGCCAGACCCGTCGTGCCATCACCGTTGACATCGGTGTGCCCAGTCACGCCGACCGCGCCGTCACCACCAGCGCCGCCGGCGCCACCGTTGCCCAGCGAACCACCATCACCACCACGACCACCAGCGCCACCGGCACCACCGGCAATGGCGGCGTCGGCACCGTCACCGCCCTGGCCACCGTTACCACCACCGGTTGCCGCCGCACCCGCAGCACCCGCGGTACCCGAGGTCGAACCCGCACCACCGGCACCGGCCACACCCGCGTCACCACCACGACCACCGGCACCACCATCAATGTGAGCGCCATCGCCGTCGGCACCGGCGCCACCGTTACCACCAACACCAGCGTTACCACCGTTACCGCCGTGCCCACCGGCACCCGCAGAACCGGCGGAACCAAGCAGACCACTCGAGCCACCGGCACCACCAAGACCGGCGGCACCACCAGCACCACCGTTACCGCCGTTACCGGCGGCGCCACCGTCTGCGCCCGCAGTGGTGGCGTTGATGCCGTCGCCGCCATCACTACCGTTGCCACCGTGGGCGCCCTGACCACCAGCACCACCCTGGCCACCGGAACCGATCAGCCACGAACCCTTACCACCGGCGCCACCATTACCACCCGCGCCACCATTAGCCCCAGCAAGACCATTGAGCCCCGCACCAACAACCGCCCCCGCAGCACCCACCGCACCATCGCCACCAAGACCACCGTTACCACCAGAACCGAACGCCACACCAATACCGTCACCACCGGCACCACCAACACCACCGTCACCACCAGCGATACCAGCACCAGCAGCACCACCGTCACCGCCGATACCCATCCACCAGCCGCCGTTACCACCAGCGCCACCGTCACCACCATCAACACCGGCACCACCGGCACCACCATCGCCGAACATGCCCGCCGAACCACCAACACCACCGGTGCCATCTGCGGCCGTACCACCAGCACCACCATCACCGAACCACAAACCACCAGCACCACCAGCAGCCTGCGCCACCGTGCCGCCATCCATACCGTCAGCGCCATTACCGATCAGAATCTGACCGAACCCGAAAATATTGATGAACTCATTAACCGCAGACCCAAACGAACTGTTAATCCACGCCTGACCCAAGTCATGCCACGGGTCATAGAACAACGACCCAAACCAGTCATCCGCAGCAGCCGACCCCGGCACCCCCGCCAACGACGCATCAAACGACAAACCCACATTCGACAGCAACGGCTCCCACGAACCCGCGTCAAACAACGTCTCCCACGACGACGCCTGACCCAAATCACCAAGCGCCCCAGCCAAATCCGAACCAACCAGATCAACAACCCAATCCAGCTCATCAGCCTGCGCCACCGGAACCCCCGACAACGGCGACAACCCAAACGCCAAAAACGCCCCAACCGCACTACCCACAGCCGCCACTCGGCCACCCTGGCGGCGAACTACGCCAGTGAAACCACGACGCTCTGCGCGGTGCTGCTTTCCTGTCATGTGGGACTCCCTATTCTGCGACGAACCCATGTCGGTGATGTCTTGTCGGATCAAGTTTTTGAGTGCTTTACGGCGCTGATGTCTCAGCATCGGTGAGGGAAATTCGGCTGCCTGTTCTGGCGGTGGCGATCGGCATTTCGGACCTGCCGCTTCGCGGTCGACGTGGCATCATTGGCGAACCCATCGGCGACGGCGTTGCCGTCAAAGGACTTCCAGGAGGAACCTGTAATGATTACCGAATCTGCTTCAACAACAACGGGTTCGGGTGCGCTATGAGTGCGCTGATGGCGCGACAACTGGCGGACGTGTCCGATGAGGTCCGTGCGGTTCCGGCTCCGCCGCTGCCGATATTTCCCGAGCCGTACAGTTTTCGTTTCGCAAACCCGGACACCGATGCCGAGATGATCTCCGAGTGGATGAACCGTCCGCACCTGGCCCGGACCTGGCACTACGACCGGCCGGCCGACGAGTGGCGTCGACACCTGAGCATCCAATTCGAAGGCAACTACTCGCGCCCCTACGTCTTCAGCCTCGAAGGGCGCCCGCTTGGATATATCGAATTGTTCCGTGCCGCGCAAGATTACATGTCCACCGTCTACGACGCCGATCCGTATGACGTGGGGATGCATGGTGCCATCGCCGACCCCGAGATGGTGCGAAAAGGGCACGGACGGATCGTGGTGACCAACATCATTTCCGGCCTGTTCAGTGCAGAACCCCAGTGCCGACGGCTGCTCGGCGATACCGGGAGCGATCCCGACACCGAGGGTAGGCGTTTCTGGGAACAGTTCGGCGGAGTGTTCCTCGGCGAACACCACATCCCGGCACTGAACTACCGGCTTGCGCTGTTCGTCTGGCCGCGGTCGCCCGAAGATGTTCCGCCCCGTCGCGACGACACCTAGTACCGATCGCCCTAGGTGGCGGGTCATCATGACCCTCCACCTGCGCCACCGCCCCCGCCGGCGCCGCCCTTCCCGGCACCCGCGGACCCATCGTTCTTGCTGCCGCCAGTGCCGCTCACGCCGGCCTGGCCGACACCGCCGGCCTGGCCGGCACCGCTCGCGCCGCCGTGGCCGCCGGCGCACCCCTGGCCACCGGTGCCGCCGGCGCCGCCGGTGGTCAGGGCGGCACCGTCATCGCGATCTTCGGCGGCAATGGCGGTGCGGCCGGCAACGGCGGTGCGGGTGGCGACGCGAGCGGCGACGGTAGCACCGCAGGCACTGGCGGCGTCGGAGGCTTCGGCGGCATCGCTATCACGATCTTCGGCAGTACCGGCGGCGCAGGTGGAGTCGGTGGCGACGGCGGCGCGGGTGGCCTGCTGTTCGGCCGCGGCGGTGACGGCGGACTCGGCGCAGAGGGCGGCGCGGGCGGCCTGGGCGGCGCCGGCGGGTTCCTGGGTGCCGCCGGCATCAGCGCGGCGCCGTACGTCGCGAACACCCAGTGGGTGACTTACGACGGCGGGACCAGCCTGCGGGTGTATCCGACCGACGCCGGCCGAACCGAGGCGGGCGAGCCCGGCACCCTGCGCCAGGGCGAGCAGGCCTGGGCGGAGGTCGTGAAGCGCAACCCGGAGGCGAACAACCCCGGCATGCGCGCACAGTTCCTGTGCCACTGGCAGTTCGCCGAGTTCATCCAACCCGGTAAGACCAGTTGGAATTTGGAGCCGTGGCGCCCGGACGTGAGCACACTGAACCTGCTCGCCAACGGCTGTAACCCCGGCGGCGCCGAAGAGCCGTTTTAGCCTGGCCCTAACCTCAGGATTAGTGCTGACCGCCGGGGTCGGCGGTGACGGTCACGGTGACGGTGGTTGCGCCGTTGTCCGAGGCGATGATCAGCACCGGGGCGTCCGGTGCCGAGACCACGTGCCCGCCGGTGACGACAACGTCGTAGCCGTTCGGGTAGTTGATAGTCGGCACCGAGATGGTGGTCTGTGCGCCGGCGGCGAAGTGGCCCTGTCCATCAGCCATCTCGGTGGAGTAGCTGAGATGGAAGCTGCCGTTGTCAAACGACCACGAGTTCGGAGTGCCGGCGATCGCCTGCGGATACGGCTGGGCCAGTGTCCCCACGGTGCTGTCGCTGCCCGTCTGGTCGCGCCATCCCGAGTTGTAGGCCCACTGCATCCAGCCGATCTGGGCGTGATCGGCGCTGTGCATGGTGTCGGTGACGATCTTTGGTGGGTCGACGGCGCCGAACTCGGTGATCAACGCCGGGACATGGTGCGCCTGCGCGAAAGCCACGGAGGTGTTGACCTGCAAATCGACAAGGAAGCCGCACAGCGACTCCAACGGGCCAAAGCCGGTGACCGGGCAGTAGTCGTGGAACGAGAACACCGAGTAAGGGTCGTCCACGACGCCGAGTTTGGGTGGCACCAAGACCTGGGTGGTCTCTGTCGGTTCGTAGAGCACCGGGGTCGTCGGGTCGACAGCACGGATTCCGCCGATCACCTGGTTGTAGAACGGGGTCAGCGTCTCAGCGTCGAAGCGTGGACTGCCCAACAAAGTGGGCAGCCACTCTGTTCCGCCGGGCCACGGTTCGTTCATGATCTCGTAGCCGGCCACGTTGGGATTGTCGGCGAAGTAGTGCCCAACGTATTCCCACATGCGGGTGTAATGGTTCTGCAGCCCGACCCCATCCGGCGCCTTGGAGTTCGACCAGAACGCAGCCCAGGCGTGGTTCTGCGCCGGGTCGGTGACGTATCCGAACGGGAAGGGAGCGCCGATGTGGGGCAGGCCTCCGGTGTCGGCGGCCCAGGCCGGTGCCCCGTTGCCGTCCCCGTCGAGGTTGGTGTAGAGATCCTGGTGCATCTCGACCACGGTGACGATGCCGTGCCTGGCCAGCATGTTCACCGTCTCTTCGATGGAGGCCAGGTAGGCCTGGTCGTAGACGCCGGGCTCGGGTTCCACCGCGGCCCATTCAATGCCGAGCCGCACCACGTTGAAGCCGTTGGCCGCCAGGAAGATCGCGTCGTCTTCGCTGAACCCGTCGGCGGACGGCGTATATGGCGGCTCCTTGTTCACCTCGTTGGTGCCGTGCAGGATGATGACCCGGCCGTCGCGGTCGGTTAGCCAGGTGCCGGTGACCCCGAGGAGATGGGGGGTGGGCGTCGGGCCGTCGGCCAGCGTGCCGTGGTGTCCGACCGCGCCATGGGTGCCCAACATGCCGGCGTTGCCGCCGGCCCCACCCAGAGCGGGCAGCACATCGCGGTTGTAGCCGTTGCCGCCGTCACCGGCGTTGCCGCCATTGCCGCCGTTGCTGAACAACCCGGCGCCGTTGCCGCCGTCACCACCGTTGCCGCCAGCGGAGACAGCATCACCCGCGCCGCCCGCGCCGCCGGTGCCACCGGTACCGAACAACCAGCCAGCGGTCCCGCCGGCACCACCGGTGCTGACGTTGACGGCGATGGCGCCGGTGACGTTGGGGCCGAATCCGGCGCCGCCGACGCCGCCGTTGCCGATCAGGCCGGCATTACCGCCGGCGCCCGCCAGAATCACGTTGCCGTGGTCGTCGATGCCGGCCGCGGTCCCGGCGCCGCCGTCACCGAACAAGAAGCCACCGTCGTGCAGGCTGCCGAATACCCCGAAGGACCCGAGGACCGAGTCGTTGACGCCGTCCCACCCGTTCTCGCCGACCGTGATGCCGTTGCCGATCAGATCCCGGCCGAACAGGAATACCGACGGCTGGTTGACGATGTCGAGCAGCGGCGCAATCGCCGGGTCTGTGATGATGTCCTGCAGCTGGCTGTAGGCGTTGGTGTAGAGCGCGTCAAAAATGTTGCCCAGGTCGAAGTCAGCGGCCGGAAAAGGGGTGGCCGCCGCGGCACCCAGCCACGCCGAAGGGTCCAGGAAGTCGAGAAGATCGAAGTCGGCATGCGCGCTGGGCGCGCTGGCCAACGGCGTCAACCCGAAGGCCACCACGGCACCCGCCGCGGTCGCGGTGCCTATCGCGCGACGCCGCGACGACGCGGCCGGTAACCGGCGGTTTCCGGCACGGCGGCGGCGCCCAACAGCCATCTGCAATCTCCTAGCATCGATTCTGGCAACGATGCCATGCATGTTAGCAAGCACTCAGACATTATTCAGATTCTGCAGATTGAGGGGTGCGTGGGCGTCTGAATCCGCCGGTCGCCAGAAGTGAACGGGCTGGGCGGGTCGGTTTGGCGGTATGCGCTGCTAGATGCCCCGGCGGCGTCGACGTCGAGATGGGCGTGGGTGGCGAACTGCCGCGACCCTGGGTGCCGGACGCGGGCTTTATGGCTAAGCCTAGGTTCAGATCCAAACGCCCTTTCCGACGGCGACCACGCCGCCGGAGCTGATGGAGAACCGTTCCCGGTCCTTCTCCAGGTCGACACCGATCATCTCGCCGGGCCCGACCACGACGTTCTTGTCGAGGATGGCGTGGCGCACCACTGCGCCGCGCCCCACCCGGGCGCCGGGCATGATCACGCTGTCTTCCACGATCGCGCCGTCGTCGATCACCACATTCGACGACAGCACCGAGTTGCGCACCGAGCCCGCTGAGATGACGCTGCCGGCGCCCACCACCGACTCCTGCGCCGAGCCCCCGTTGACGAACTTCGCCGGCGCCAGATTCTCGGTCGCGCCGTGAATCGGCCAGCGGTTGTTGTACAGGTTGAACACCGGGTGCGCTGACACCAAGTCCATGTGCGCGTCGTAGAACGCATCCAAGGTTCCGACATCACGCCAGTAGCCGCGGTCACGCTCGGTGGCCCCGGGCACCTCGTTGTCGGAGAAGTCGTAGACCGCGGCCATTCCGTCGGCCACCAGACGCGGCATGATGTCGCCGCCCATGTCGTGGTCGGAGTGGTCATCGTCGGCGTCAGCGCGGATCGCATCGATCAGCACCTTGGTGGTGAAGACGTAGTTGCCCATCGACACATACGTGCTGTCCGGATCATCGGGTGTGCCAGGCGGGTTCGCCGGCTTCTCCAGGAAACCGCGGACCCGGCCGGACTCGTCGGCGTCGATGCAACCGAACGAGGACGCGTCCGCGCGCGGCACCCGTACCCCGGCGACCGTCGCCCCGGCCCCACTGTCGATGTGGAAGCGGACCATCTGTTCGGGGTCCATCCGGTACACGTGGTCGGCTCCGAAGACCACGATGTAGTCCGGATCTTCGTCGAAGATCAGGTTCAGCGACTGATAGATGGCGTCGGCGGACCCGGTGTACCAGCGCGGGCCGAGGCGCTGCTGGGCCGGCACCGGGGTGATGTACTCCCCCGCCAGGCCGCTCAACTGCCAGTTCTGCGAGATGTGCCGGTCCAGCGAATGCGACTTGTACTGCGTCAGAACACAAATTCTCAGGTAGCGCGCGTTGACCAGATTCGACAGCACGAAGTCGATCAACCGGTAGGCACCCCCGAAGGGCACCGCCGGTTTGGCGCGGTCTGCGGTGAGCGGGTGCAGCCGCTTGCCCTCCCCACCGGCCAGGACGATGCCCAGCACATGCGGCGCTTCCCTCATGGCCACAAACCTATCGGCCCCTTCGAAGCCCTGCCAGGTTGACCGCACGATTGACGAAGGTTCATTACAAAATCGTCGTCACAAATCGCCGGTCGATCCGCTGCGCGGCCGGTGATCGGCGACCGCTACCGTGCCGGTTATGCGGGTGGCGATGCTGACTCGGGAATACCCTCCGGAAATCTATGGCGGCGCGGGTGTCCATGTCACCAACCTGGTCGAGGCGCTGCGGCGGTTGTGTCACGTCGACGTGCACTGCATGGGCGCGCTCCGGCCGGGCGCGCACGCGCATCAGCCCGATCCGGCGCTGCGCGACGCCAATCCGGCGCTCGGGACACTGTCGGCCGACCTGACGATGGTCGACGCGATCAGCACGGCCGATGTCGTGCACTCCCACACCTGGTACACCGCCCTGGCCGGTCGGCTGGCGGCGCTGCTGTACGACATCCCGCATGTGCTGACCGCACATTCGCTGGAGCCGTTGCGCCCCTGGAAAGCCGAACAGCTCGGTGGCGGCTACCGGGTGTCGTCGTGGGCCGAGAAGGAGGCGACGGTCGCCGCCGACGCGGTCATCGCGGTCAGCTCGGCCATGCGCGACGATCTGCTGCGGGTCTACCCTGACCTGCGGCCGGACCGGGTGCACGTGATCTACAGCGGCATCGACACTGAGGTCTGGCGTCCGCAGCCTGCCGGTCCCGATTCGATGCCGGCCGAACTCGGCGTCGACCCCGATCGGCCGATGGTGGCCTTCGTCGGGCGGATCACCCGACAAAAGGGGGTGGCCCATCTGGTGGCCGCCGCCCACCGGTTTCACCCGGACGCGCAATTGGTGTTGTGCGCGGGCGCCCCCGACACTCCGGAGATCGCCGAGGAGGTGAGTGCAGCCGTGGCCGATCTGTCCGCCGCCCGCCGCGGGGTGTTCTGGATACAGGAGACCCTGCCCGCTCGGCAGATCCGCGAATTACTCTCGGCGGCAACGGTTTTTGTCTGCCCGTCGGTTTACGAACCGTTGGGCATCGTCAATCTGGAGGCGATGGCCTGCGGTACCGCGGTGGTCGCCTCCGACGTCGGCGGCATCCCGGAGGTGGTCATCGACGGCGTAACCGGCACCTTGGTCCACTACGCCGCCGCCGATCCGGACGCCTATCACGCCGAACTCGCCGACGCCGTCAACGCGTTGATCACCGACCCGACGCGTGCACAACGCTACGGCGACGCCGGCCGGCACCGCTGCGAGGAGGTGTTCTCCTGGGCCAGGGTGGCCGAGCAGACCTTGGCGGTCTACCGGCAGGCGGGCCGCTAGTGCCCCCATTCGCCCGGCTCCGCCGCGCTTGCGATCGCCTTAGCCGCTGGTGACAGCTTTGAGTTCGTCGCCGAGCGCGGCGGCCTCATCGGGAGTCAACTCGACGACCAGTCGTCCACCGCCCTCAAGCGGTACTCGCATCACGATGCCTCGCCCCTCTTTGGTCGCTTCCAACGGACCGTCGCCGGTCCGGGGCTTCATCGCCGCCATCAAGTGCTCCCTCCAGGTACCAGCCCGCAGGCCGTGCCCATGCTCTGCGCCGGGTGTGCACGGCAGTCGCAGCGTCCGGCTTCGAACTGCAAATTCACTCCGCCATTCTCCCCTATCGGCGATGGCGCGTGCACAAGACCCGATTCCGTAGTGCATTTTAGTGGATCTAGGCGGTTACCGGTGGCACCCAACATGCCCGGACGTGGTCGTCGACCATGCCCGTGGCCTGCATCAACGCGTACGCGGTGGTGGGCCCCACGAATCGGAACCCCCGACGCTTCAATTCGCGCGCCATCGCTGTCGATTCCGGCGTGACGGCCGGAATTGCCGACAGGTCCACCGGGCGCGGACGCGGCGGTGGGGCGAATGACCACAACAGTTCCGCCAAATCGGTGGAACCCAGGTCGATGGTCGCCCGCGCGTTGGCGATCGTCGCCTCGATCTTGGCCCTGTTCCGCACGATGCCGGCGTCGTCCATCAGCCGGGCCACGTCGGCGTCGGTGAAACGCGCGACGGTATCGACGTCGAAATTGGCGAACGCACGCCGGAAGTTCTCCCGCTTACGCAGAATCACCAGCCACGACAGTCCGCTTTGAAAGGCTTCCAGGCTGACCCGCTCGAACAGCGCGGCCGAGTCTCGCACCGGACGGCCCCACTCCTGGTCGTGGTAGTCGCGGTACAGCACCGAGGCGCCGTCGACCCAGCCACACCGAACCTGGCCGTCGTCGGGTGCGCTGCTCAACGCGATTCCGTTGCGGCCGCGGCGGTCGCCTGCGCCGCGGCCAGCTGACCGCGGAGCTGGTCGAGCTCGGCACCGAGGCGCTCCAGCACCCAGTCGACCTCACCGGTGTTGTAGCCGCGCAGCACCTGGGAGAACTTGACCGCGTCGACATCGGCACCGGTGACCCCGGAAGCCGGCAGCATGGTCGCCGTCGTCGCCCGCGGCAGCGGCGGCAGCTGCTCACCACGGCCGAACAGCGTGCTGGCCACCCCGAACAGCAGCAACGCGGTGAGCACGAGCACAACGAGATACAGCAACACCAGTGTCACGGCATCGATAGTGCCTCATTACACCGACACGAGGGGCGATGCCGACCCGATCAGCGCTGGCGATCGCCAGGATCAGCGCTGGCGCAGCGTGTTCATCGGTGGCCGCTCGACCAGCGACAACGGCGTAGTGCGGGGCAGATAGTCCGTTCCGTCCGGGCCGTCCGCGACGAACTGGGTCAGGCCCACCCCGGAATCCGGGACACCGCAGCGCGACAGCAAGGTGGCGACGACTTGGCGGCTCATCACGGCCAACTCGGCCAACGGGCGATTGCGGTGGGCCCGCACACCGAGGTTGACCTGGGCGATGGCCTCCAGCCCCAACCGGTCGTAGGTGTCGATCAACAGCCCGATCTCCACCCCGTAGCCGGGCGCGAACGGAACCGACGCCAACAATTCACGACTGCCCGCGTACTCACCGCCCAACGGCTGGATGACCGCACCCAGGTCGGGGCGCAGCGCGGTCAACAACGGTCGGGCCACCAGCTCGGTGACCCGGCCGCCGCCGGTGGGTTCCTCGGTGCCGTTGACCTTCAGCGGCCGCCGGTAGAAGCCTTTGACGAGGTGGACGCCGTCCCCGGTGAGCAGGGGCCCGACCAGGTTGGGCACGAACATCGGGTCGGGGTCGATCAGGTCAGAGTCGATGAACACCACAATGTCGCCGCTGGTGGCCGCCAGCGACCGCCACAGGGCTTCGCCTTTGCCGGGCTGCGGTGCGACCTCCGGGACCGCCTGTTCACGGCTGACGACGCGGGCGCCGGCGGCGATCGACCGGATCTCGGTGTCGTCGGTGGAGCCGGAGTCCAGCACGATCAGTTCGTCGACCAGGTTGTCGACCAGCGGCGTGATGCTGTCGATCACCGATTCGATGGTGGCCTGCTCGTTCAGCGCGGGCAGCACCACCGAGATGCTGCGACCGGACTTGGCCTTGGCCGCCAGCAGCTCGGCCACCGTCCACTGCGGCCGGGCCCAGGTGCGCCCGGACAGCCGGGTGTCGCCCGGCGCCGAGACCAGGTCGGTCATGCCAATCCCCTTACTGTGCGGGTCGGGGCCCGCACGCCCTGGATCGATGCCACCATCTCCAGTACGCGCCGGGTCGGCCCGACCTCGTGAACCCGAAACATCCGGGCTCCGGCGGCCGCCGCCAACGCGGTGGCCGCCAATGTTCCGTCCAGTCGTTCGGTGAGGCCCACTCCAAGAGTCTCCCCGATGAAGTCTTTGTTGGAGAGCGCCATCAGCACCGGCCATCCGGTACCGACCAAGTCCTCCGTGTGTCGCAACAACGCTAGCCCGTGGAAGGTGTTCTTGCCGAAATCATGGGTGGGATCGATCAGCACCCGCTCCCGGGCCACCCCGGCCGCCACCGCTCGCTCCGCGGCCGCAGTGACCTCGCTGATCACCGCTTTCACCACGCCGTCGACGCCTGTGCCGTAGCTCACCCGGAACGGGCGGGTGCGCGGCTTGGCGCCTCCGGTGTGCGAGCAGACCAGCCCGGCCCCGAACTCCGCGGCCACCACCGGCAGATCCGGGTCGATGCCGCCCCAGGTGTCGTTGATCAGGTCGGCACCGGCCGCGCAGGCGCGTTTGGCCACCTCCGCACGCCAGGTGTCCACGCTGATCAGCTGCTCGGGATAGGCGCTGCGCAGCCACTCGATGAACGGCACCACCCGAGCGGTCTCGGTGTCGGCGTCGATGGTCTCGCCCGGCCCGGCCTTGACCCCGCCGACGTCGATGACATCGGCGCCGTCGGCCACTGCGCGGTGCACGGCGGACTTGGCCGCCTCGTCGGTGAACGTGGCGCCCGCGTCGTAGAACGAGTCCGGGGTGCGGTTGATGATCGCCATGATCAGCGCTCGATCAGCCGCCACCGGACGACCGCAGAAGTGGGACTGCACCCATCTATGGTGCCCGGTGATGCTCAGTCCGCTCAGACCTGGTGGCCGCTCACACCGTCGCGCCGGCCTCTTCCAACAGCGCGGCGGCGGCGAGGTGACCCAGCCTATTCGACGCGAGCGGACTGTCCCCGGTCAGTAACTTGCGGTCCCGGTGCACCTGACCGGTCATCGCGTCGTTGACAACGGTCAGTCCCTGCTTGCTCAGCAGATCGGCGACGAGCCAGCACAGTCGGCCGGGCAGGTATCCGATTTCGAGATTGGGGCCCTCGTCGAGCGCATCGGGAAACACGCACACCGAGTATCCAGCGAACGGCGATTGTTGCTTGCTCACCGAGGCGGCCAGCAGCGCCGCCGGGCCGTGGCACAACGTGATGATGAACTTGTCGTTGGCCAGCGCCCAATCCAGGGTCTGCTCCACCAAGGTGCTGGTGGGGAGCCCCACCACGGCACCGTGGCCGCCCGGGATGAACACCGCCAGATAGTCGGAATCCGGGCCGAGCTCGTTCTCGATCACCTCGGAAAGCTTTTTCGGTGCCTTGAGCTTCGATTTCAATGCCGCATAGGTCGCAGCGACAGCCTGGTCCTGTGACGGCATCGCCCACAGTTCCAACTTGGCCGGGTAGCCGGAGATGGTCGCGACGTCGATCTCGAACCCTGTCTCCATCAGATGGTGGGCGGGCAGCAGCATCTCGACCGGATGATTGCCGGTGGAGAACATCCGCCCGTTTTCCAGCAGCACATAGCGTTCCTCGGTCGCGATCATCAGCACTTTCCACCGACCGCGGTAGCCGCCCTGATGTGTCACCTTGTCGAAGTCGGTTCGCGGTGCCGTGTACTGGCTCAGCGAATAGGGAGACGGGAAGAAGGCGTTGTCCTCGGCGGGATCTGGAGTCGGATCTCTGCTCAAGTCATCCGTGCTCGACATGTCCCCCAACGTACGCGGGCTTGACCAGCGTGTCAGCCCTACGGACGCTTACCGGCGGCTACTTCGGCGGGGTAGTCGGCGTAGTAAGGCACGTAGCCTTCGCCGCGGCCGGCCAACACGTACAGCGGGTCCTCGATCACGGCGCCCCCGCCGCCGTAGCCCTGCTCGCGCAGCTCCACCTTGCGGCTCTTGAACGTGGTGGTGTGGGCCATCGACGGCACCACCCGCACGAACAGCGGCACCGCGTAGGAGGGCAGCTGGCCGGAGACCACGGCGGCCAGCCCCGGCCCGTCGAAGCTCACTCCGTCCCGCAGTTTGACCGCGGCCATCCCGGCACGGCCACCGGTGCCGGGCACCTCCACCCCGTAGACGGCGCACTCCTCGACCGACTCGTCGGCGCCCAGCGCAGCCTCGACCTGAGTGGTGGCGACGTTCTCGCCCTTCCACCGGAAGGTGTCCCCGAGCCGGTCGACGAACGCGGCGTGCCCCATGCCCTGTGGGCGCATCAGGTCACCGGTGTTGAACCAGCAGTCGCCGTCGCGAAAGGCGTTGCGCACCAGTTTCTTCTCGTTGGCCTCCGGGTCGGTGTAGCCGTCGAACGGCGAGAACCGGTTCACTGGGCTCAGCAGCAGTCCGGGCTGGCCCGCCGGCACCCGCTGCACCCAGCCGTCCGCGCCGCGCAGCGGCAGGCCGGTGTCGGGGTCGTACTGCACGTAGGCCAGCGGCCCCGGATAGACACCGGTGCTGCGCGGCACGTTGAACACATTGAGGAAGGCGCTGTTGCTCTCGCTGGCGGCGTAGAACTCGCAGACCCGCTTGATACCGAACCGATGGGTGAACTCGTCCCAGATCTCTGGCCGCAGCCCGTTGCCGGCGATCACCCGCACCTTGTGCGCCCGATCGGTGGCCTTGGCGGGCTGGTTGAGCAGATACCGGCAGAGCTCGCCGATGTAGACGAACGCGGTGGCGTCCGTGGCGATCACCTCGTCCCAGAACCTCGAGGCCGAGAACGACTTGCCCAACGCCAGCGTGGCACCGGCGTTGAGCACCGAGGACACCGCGACCGTCAGCGCGTTGTTGTGGTACAGCGGCAGGCAGCAGTACAGCGTGTCGGTGCCGCGCAGCCGCAGCCCGATGCCCCCGAAGGTCGCCAGCGCACGCAACCACCGGTAGTGCGTCATCACGCTGGCCTTGGGGTAGCCGGTGGTGCCGGAGGTGAAGATGTAGAACGCGGTGTCCTTGGCCAGCACCGCGTTGACCGAGGCGGGGTTGCCGTCCGGTGCCGTGGCGGCCAGCCGCCGGAACTCCTCGATGGTCACCGGCGCGTCGGTGCAACCGCATTCTTTGACCGGCTCGACCAGGTCGGACTCCGCAATCAGCAGGGTGGCGTTCAGCACGCCCAGACTGTGGGCCAGCACGTCACCGCGCTGGTGGTAGTTGAGCATGCCGGCGACCCCACCGCATTTGGCGACGGCCAGCATCATCAGCACCGCGTCCGGGGAGTTGCGCAGCATGATCCCGACGACATCGCCGTGGCCGACGCCGCGCGCGTAGCGGTTGAGGGTCTCGTTGGCTTCGCGGTAGGTCAGTTGCTGCTCGCCGAACCGGATGAAGACCCGGTCACCGACTTGGGCCGCGCGGTCCTGGAAGACCTTGCCGATCGAAGCCTTGGAGGTGGGGCGGGCCCGCAGTCCGGTCCACAGCCCGCGCAGGATGGTCGGCCCGTCGGCTAACAGGCTGGGGGTGCGGGCGAGAACGTCGACCAGTCCCACCTTGGTGACGGTTCCGGAGTCGTGGTCGGACACGTTATTGCCTCATTTCGCCGAAAATCGAGAGCTTAATCGGTACCGGCGGTACCGGGTGAACAGGCGTCCAGCGCCGCCTCCATCTCGCCGAACACCAGCAGGCGGTCCCTCGCACGCTGGGACACGAACCCGGTGTCGATCAGCCCCGACAGCCACCTCCACAGCCCCTCGTAGTGGCCGTCGGGATCCAGCAGCACCACTTCTTTGTCGTGCATGCCCAGATACCCGGCGGTCCATGTTTCGAACAGCTCTTCCAGCGTGCCGATGCCGCCGGGCAGGGTCAGGAATGCGTCGGCGCGATCATCCATCACCTGTTTCCGCTCGCGCATGGTGTCGGTGACGATCAGCTCGTCGGCGTCGACATCGGCCACCTCGCGGTGCAACAGCGCCTTGGGGATCACCCCGACGGTATGCCCACCGCGCTCGCGGGCGGCCACGGCAAGCGCGCCCATCGCCGAGACGTTGCCGCCTCCCCACACCAGCGTCCAACCCCGCTCGGCGATCGCCGCACCGACTTTGGCGGCCAGCGCCAGCAGCGCCGGATCGCTGGGGCCCGACGCGCAGTAGACACAGACCGCCCATTCGCTGCACCGCACACCGAAAGGCTATCGGGCAGTTGGCTCAGACCGTAAACTCTCGGCGATGCCGATCCGGTGGAACGTCCCCGAGCATTCGGCGACGTTGCATCAGCTCACCGCAGCACTCGACCCCGACGGGCCCCGCGCGGGCGCGGTGGTGCTCGGTCCCGACGGGTGCGGCAAGTCCACCCTGGCCCGGCTGGCTGCTGAAGACCACGCCGACCGCCACCGAAGCACCCGGGTGTGCTGGGTGATCGGCACACCCGCCGAACGCGCCGTGCCGTTCGGCGCCTTCAGCCATCTGGTTCAGGTGGCCGACATCGGTAAACCCGCCGCGCTGCTGCGGGCGGCGCGCGCGTCGTTGGTCGATGCGGTGGGCGATCTGCTGCTGGTGGTCGACGACGCGCATCTGCTCGACATCTTGTCGGCGACGCTCGTCTATCAGCTGGCGCTGACCGGGACGGCCCGCATGATCGTCACTGGGCGCGCCGACTGCTCCCCTGCACCGCCGCCGCCGATCACCGCGCTGTGGGGCGACAATCTGCTGGCACGCATCGACATCACCGCTTCCGATCAGACGAGTGCGGCCGATCGCGACGTGGACGCGTTCGTGGCGGGGTTGCCGGCCGACGCGCGTGCGGTGCTGGACTATCTGGCCGTCTTCGAACCGCTCGCGCTGGTCGACCTGATCAGCCTCACCAGCGCCGACGCGGTCCGCCAGGCCGAGGAGCTGGGCGCGGTGGAGACCCGTGCCCGCGGCGGCCGCGAACCGGACCCGGTGGTCTACACCGCGCACCCGCTGTTCGCCGAGCGGGCCCGCGACGCGCTGGGGGCCCAGGGCGGGCAAGCTGCCCGCACCCGGCGCACCGAGGTGGTCGGGGCGCTGGCGGCCCGGCCCTGCGCACACGTCGGCGAGCAGCTGCGGCTGGCAGAGCTGGCCGCCGACAGCGACGCGCCCCAGCCCACCGCGGACGTGGTGGACGCCGCCCAGCAGGCGCTGCGGCTGGGCGATCTGCACCTGGGTGAGCGGCTGGCCCGCCACGCCCTGGAGCGATCGGACGAATTGCCGGCCCGACTGGCGCTGGCGCACGCGCTGGGCTGGCAGGGCCGCGGGCGCGACGCCGACGCGGTGCTGGCGGCGGTCGACCCCGCCGGACTGAGCGAGCCGGAGTTGATGGCCTGGGCGTTGCCGCGGGCCGCCAATCAGTTCTTCATGCTGGGCGAGCCCGAACGCGCCACCGCCTTCCTGGCCGCCACGCGTGGCCGGGTGACCGGCTTGGCCCCGCGCATCACCCTGGACGCGCTCGGCGCCACCTTCGCGATGAATGCCGGCAACATCGGCCGCGCCGTCGAGGCCGCCACCGCGGTGCTGGCCGACCCGGCCGCCGATGACATGGCGGTGGCGTGGGCGGGCAGCGCCGCGGCCCTGTGTGCGGCGCGGTCCGGCCGCTTCGACGACGTCGGCCCGCTGGCCCGTCGTGCGCTGGACGCCGAACATCCCGGCGTGCTGCGGTTCACCGTCGGGCTCGCCGAGATCACCGCACTGTTGATGGCCAATCGGCTCGCTGAGGCGCGCGAACTGGCTTGGCAGTTCACCGATTTCGCCGAGTTGTCCCAGCCCGGCCGGGCGATCGGCGAGGTGCTGGTGGCGCAGGTGCTGATCGCCGCCGACGAGTACGACGCGGCGATCAAGATGCTGGCGCCGGCGGCGGCCACCTTGGAACGCACCGGCTATTCGTGGGGGCCGCTGTCACTGACCCTGCTGGCCACCGCGCTGGCCCGCCAATCCGACATCGCCGGTGCGGCAAAGGCGTTGAGCCGGGCCGAATCCCGGCACGGCACCAAATCGGCGCTGTTCGCCCCAGAGCTCGGGGTGGCGAAGGCCTGGCAGCGGGCCGGCATGCGCGATCAGCATGGGGCGATCGCCGCCGCCCGGGATGCCGCCCGGATGGCCGAGCGCACCGGGCAGTCGGCGGTGGCGCTGCAGGCCTGGGACGTGGCCGTCCAGCTCGGCGATGCCCGGGCCGTGGACCCGCTGGCCCGGCTGTGCGAGCAGGTCGACTGCGCGTTCGGCCGGACCGCGCTGGAGCAAGCTCGGGCGCTGGAGGGTTAGGACGGGAAACATCTGGTGCCCACTGGGCGTTTGACGACGTGACATGGGCGTGTCGCGTCGTCAAATTCCGACTCGCGGCCAGCACACCTGCGATGGATGTCCGATAATTTTCCGGGCTCTAGGAGCTGAGGAAGCCGCGCAGCAGCTCGGCCACCGTGCTGATCTGCTCGACCGGCACCCGCTCGTCGACGGTGTGGGCAAGGTTGGGATCGCCCGGCCCGTAGTTGACCGCGGGGATGCCGCGGGCGGCGAACCGGGACACGTCGGTCCAGCCGTACTTGGCCCGCACCTGGCCGCCGGCGGCGGCCACCAGTGCGGCGGCGGCGGGTGCGGTCAGTCCCGGCAGGGCGCCGGCGGCGGAGTCGGTCTGCTCGATCACCACGTGCAGGCCGTCGAACACCTCCTGCACGTGGATCAGCGCCTCGTGGGGCGTGCGGTCCGGGGCGAAGCGGAAGTTCACGGTCACGCTCGCGGCATCGGGGATGACGTTGCCGGCCACCCCGCCGTCGATGCGCACCGCCGACAGGCCCTCGCGGTAGACACAGCCGTCGATGTCGATGCTGCGCGGCTGGTAGGCGGCCAGTCGATTCAGGACCGCCCCCAGTTTGTGGATGGCATTGTCGCCCAGCCAGGACCGCGCCGAATGCGCCCGGGTGCCGGCCGCCGTGACGACGACCCGCAGTGTGCCCTGACAGCCGGCCTCGATGTAGCCGCCGGTGGGTTCGCCGAGGATGGCGACGTCGGCCGTCAGCCAGTCCGGCAGGGTGCGCTCGATGCGGCCCAGCCCGTTGGCGGCCGCCTCGATCTCCTCGCAGTCGTAAAACACGCAGGTCAGATCGTGTGCGGGCTCGATGACGGTGGCAGCCAGGTGCAAGAAAACGGCGACACCGGATTTCATGTCGACGGTGCCGCAGCCGTGCAGCACGTCGCCCTCTTCGCCAACGGTGCGCCGGCTGGGCAGGTTGCCGGCCGCCGGCACGGTGTCCAGATGCCCGGCCAGCAGCACCCGGGTCGGGCGTCCCAGTTGGGTGCGGGCCAGCACCGCGTCGCCGTCGCGAATGATCTCGAAACCGGAAGTCTGGGCCCGCAGGGCGGCTTCGACTTCGTCGGCGATACACGCTTCGTGCCGCGACTCGCTGGGGATGTCCACCAGCGCCGCGGTCAGTGCAATCGGGTCCGAGCGCAGGTCCAGCACGTGCCTAGCCTAGCGGTCCGGGTTGATTCGGCGGCCCAGCTTCGCCTCTCCTTCGTCGAGCCTCGCTCACCGCCGGGGTAACCTGACCAGCGTGACTGGAGCTTCGGGCGTCGGGGTAGCGACGCTGGCCGCAGACGGATCGGTGCTCGACACCTGGTTTCCCGCACCGGAGTTGGGCGGCTCGGGCCAGCCCGGAACCACCCCCCTGGCCGCGGACGAGGTGCCCGCCGACCTAGCCGGTCTGCTCGGTCGTGACGAGGACCGCGGCACCGAGACGGTCGCGGTGCGCACCGTCATCGGGTCGCTGGACGACACCGCCGTCGACGCCTACGACGCCTATCTGCGCCTGCACCTGCTGTCGCATCGGCTGGTGGTACCGCACGGACTCAACGCCGGCGGGCTGTTCGGGGTGCTGACCAACGTGGTGTGGACCAACTACGGTCCGTGCGCGGTCGAGGGCTTCGAGTCGACCCGTGCCCGGTTGCGCCGGCGCGGCCCGGTCACGGTCTACGGCGTGGACAAGTTCCCCCGCATGGTCGACTACGTGCTGCCCTCTGGAGTGCGCATTGCCGACGCGGACCGGGTGCGCCTCGGTGCACACCTGGCGTCGGGGACCACGGTGATGCACGAAGGATTCGTCAACTTCAACGCCGGCACCCTGGGCGCCTCGATGGTGGAGGGTCGCATCTCGGCGGGCGTAGTGGTCGGCGACGGCTCCGATGTCGGCGGCGGCGCTTCGATCATGGGAACGCTGTCCGGTGGTGGGACACAAGTGATTTCGATCGGCAAGCGCTGCCTGTTGGGCGCGAATGCCGGATTGGGCATCCCGCTGGGCGACGACTGCGTGATCGAAGCCGGGCTGTATGTCACCGCCGGAACCAAGGTCGCGCTGCCCGACGGCAGCACCGCCAAGGCCCGCGATCTGGCCGGCGGGAACAACCTGCTGTTCCGCCGCAACTCACAGACCGGCGCGGTCGAGGTGGTGGCCCGTGACGGCCAGGGCATCGCGCTCAACGAGGACCTGCACGCCAACTAACGGCCGGGTTCATACGCCTGCTCCTCCGTCGCGGGGTCCCGCTGGATCGGTTGCGGCCAGGGCTGCGGAACCGGCCGGGGACGCACGATCTGCGGCCACCAGAACCAGCGCCCGAGCAGGGTCGCGACCGACGGTGTCATCAGGGACCGGACGATCAAGGTGTCGAAGAGCAGCCCCAGCCCGATGGTCGTACCGACCTGGCCGATCACGATCAAGGCGCTGACCGCCATGGATGCCATGGTGAAGGCGAACACCAGACCCGCCGCCGTGACCACGGCACCGGTGCCGACCATGGCGCGAATCAGCCCGGTGTGCAGGCCCGCGTGGATCTCCTCCTTGATCCGCGAGACCAGCAGCAGGTTGTAGTCCGCGCCGACGGCGAGCAGCACGATGACCGACATCGGCAGCACCATCCAGTGCAGCGGGATGCCGACGATGTGTTGCCAGAGCAGGACTGAGAGGCCGAACGCCGAACCGAGGCTGAGCACCACCGTGCCGACGATCACCGTCGCGGCGACCACGGCGCGGGTCAGGACCATCATGATGATGAAGATCAGGATCAGCGCGGCCGTCGCAACGATCAGCAAGTCGTAGTTGGCGCCCTGCTGCATGTCGTAGAACATCGCTGCGCTGCCGCCGAGGTAGATCGAGGCTCCCTCGAACGGTGTCCCCTTGATCGCATCGGCCGCCGCGACCTTGAGCGCTTCGATGCGCGAAATTCCCTCGGGCGTCAACGGGTCACCCTGGTGAATGATGGTTAACCGCACTGCATGTCCGTCAGGCGACATGAACAGTTTGATGCCGCGCTTGAAGTCGGCGGTCTCGAAGGCCTCCGGCGGAAGGTAGAACGAGTCGTCGTTCTTGGCGGAATCGAAGGCCTCGCTCATCGCCGTGGAGTTCTGCTGCATCGCGATGTTCTGGTCCTGCTGCGCCTTCTGCACCTGGTACTGGTTGAGCAGCGTCTGCTTCTGGTTCTTCATCGACTGGATCTGCGCCGGCATCACGGCGACCATCCGCGGCATCAGCTCGGCCATGCGTTGCATGTCGGGAACCAGGTCGTCGAAGTCACCGGACATGGTGTCGATACCGTCCATCGTGTCAAAGATCGACCGCAGCGCGTGGCAGATCGGGATGTCGAAGCAGTGCGGCTCCCAGTAGAAGTAGTTGCGGAACACCCGGAAGAAATCGTCGAAATCGGCCATGTGGTCCCGCATTTCGCCGATGTCGACCGCGGTGTTGGCCATCTTGTCGGCCATCCGCTGCGACACCGCGGCCAGATCCTGCTGGATATTCATCATCTCGGTCATCGAGTCGATGCTGGCCTGCAGATCGTCGGCCTGCTTGAGCAGGTTCTCCAGGTTGGTCTGCATGTAGTCGTTGTTCATCAGCTGGGCGGTGCCGCTCTGGCCGATGGTGTACGGGATCGTCGAATGCTTGATTGGATCCCCGTCGGGGCGGGTGATGGTCTGCACCTGGGCGATGCCGTGCACGCTCTTGAGGGCTTTGGCGATCTTGTCGATCACCAGGAAGTCGGCCGGGTTGCGCAGGTCCCGGTCGGTTTCGATCATCATCAGGTCCGGGTTCATCTTCGCCTGGGAGAAGTGCCGGAACGCCGCCGAGTAGCCCACGTTCGCCGCGACGTCATCGGGCAGGTAGATGCGGTCGTTGTAGCTGGTGTGGTATCCGGGCAGCGCAAGCAGGCCGATCAGCGCCGCCGCGACGGCGGCCACCAGAACCGCCCCGGGCCAGCGAACGGTGGTGGTGCCGACCCGGTGCCACCCGGTCGACCGGGTGAGGCGCTTGGGCTCCAGAACACGACCGAAGCGACTGCACACCGAGATGACTGCGGGCCCCAGGGTCAACGCGGCGGCGACCACGAACACCATGCCGATCGACAGCGGGAAGCCCATGGTCTGGAAGTACGGCAGCCGGGTGAAGTGCAGGCAGAACGTGGCCCCGGCAATCGTCAGCCCCGAGGCCAACACCACGTGCGCGGTTCCGTGGAACATGCTGTAGTACGCGGTTTCTCGGTCCTCACCGGCTTTGCGCGCTTCCTGATATCGACCGATCAGGAAGATGGCGTAGTCGGTGGAGGCGGCGATGGCCAACGTCACCAGCATGTTGCTCGCGAAGGTCGTCAGGCCGAACAGGTTGTGAAATCCCATGAATGCCACCAGCCCGCGAGCAGCCGAGAGCTCGAATACGACCATCAGCAGCACGATCAGTGTGGTGATGACGGATCGGTACACGCCCAACAACATCACCGTGATGACGGCGAAGGTGAGCATCTCGATGGTTTCCATGCTCTTGTCGCCGACGTGATTCTGGTCGGAACTTGTTGCCGCCGGCCCCGTCACGTACGCCTTCACGCCGGCGGGTGCGGGAGCATCGGATGCGATGTGGCGCACCGCGTCCACCGACTCGTTGGCCAGCGTCTCCCCCTGGTCGCCGGCGATATAGACCTGAACGTAGGCGGCCTTGCCGTCGGCACTCTGGGCGCCCTTGGCAGTCAGCGTGTCGCCCCAGAAGTCCTGGACGTGCTGCACGTGGGCGGTGTCGGCACGCAGATCGCGGACCATGTGGTCATAGAACTCGTGTGCCTGTGCGCCCAGCGGCTCCTCGCCTTCGAGCACGATCATCACCGAGCTGGACGTGTCGTACTCCTGGAACACCTTTCCGACGCGCTTGGTGGCGATCATCGACGGTGCGTCATTGGGGCTCATCGACACTGCGCGCAGCTTGCCGACTTCCTCAAGCTGCGGCACGACGACATTCAGCACGGCGACCAGGGCGATCCAGGCCAGGATGATCGGTATCGCGAACTTCCGGATGAACCGGGGTATCCGCGGGCGCTCGGCATGACGTGCTGCCGGAATGGTCTCGGTCGGCGCGTCGTCCGTCGGCGCGTTCATGCGGCCTTCACAAAACAGAAGGTCTCGGCGTTCACTCCGGTAGCCGTCCTTTCCTGTTTGACCTCGTCGTCGACGGTCACCCGGCAGCTGATGCTGTCGCCGTCGCCCTGGGCCAGGATGTTGGGCATCACCGAGGGCAAGGTGGTCTGCAGAGTCAGGGTCCACGGCAGCGCCACATCCGTGACGCGCTGCGGCTTGCCTTCCAGGTCCATGTAGTTGATGACGGCGGTGGTGCCCGAACCGAAGATCTCGTAGGTGACGAACTTCGGGTTGAAGTCCTCGGCGTTGTCCGAGGATATGTCGGTCACCACGACCGGATGCGCACCGAACACGGTCCGCAGCTGTGCGACGGTCAAGGCGCCTGCCGCGACTGCCGTCACGATCAAAGCGGGCAGCCAAACCCGGCTGATCAGCCTTTTCATCGCCTGCCTTCCCCGACGTTGACCAGGCCGGTCGTCGTCTCCGCTCCAAGTAGCTAAGCTAATTAAGTAAGTGGATTAAGTCAATCCGGTTTAATGTTGCGCCCATTACACTTGGCAGGTGAACGTGAGTGAGACGACGGACCGCCCGTTGCGCAAGGACGCCGAGCGCAATAGGAAGCGCATCCTGGAAGCAGCTCGTGACCTGTTCGCCGGCAAGGGGCTCGAGCCCAACCTCAACGACGTCGCGCACCATGCGGGCGTAGGAGTGGGCACCGTCTACCGAAGGTTCGCCAGCAAGGATGAGCTGCTCGAGGCGATCTTCGAAGACGGCCTGAACCAGCTGACGGATTTGGCGGGAACAGCTCTGCAACAACCAGATCCCTGGCAGGGGTTCGTGTGGTACGTCGAGCAGATGTGTGAGATCACCGCGACCGACCGCGGATTGCGGGAGATCGCCTTCAGCAAGTCATACGGCGGCGATCGCGTGACAGCCGCCCAGGAGCGACTCATTCCTCTTCAGAAGCGGCTCGTCGAACGAGCACGCAGCGACGGTCGGCTGCGCCCCGAACTGTCCGATACCGACATGCCGATCTTCGGACTGCTGGCCGGCACGGTGAGCGAGTTCGCCGGCCATCTCGACGCCGAGCTGTGGCGTCGTTACGTGGCCATCCTTATCGACGGTATGCGCTGCCGCAGTGACCAATTGCCGCTGCCGGTGGCCGCACTCGATGACGACGGAGTCGAGTGCGCGATGCGAAGCTGGGAACCGGCAGGCCCCTGCGGTGACCGCAGCCGCGAATGAGATGAGCGCTACAGCATCGCCCGGCTGATCTTGTCGCTGTCTTTCCCGATCGTCTTGCAGTACGCGCTGACCGCCACCTGCGTGCCCGACAGCTCCAGGTTCGACGGCTCGCCGCCCTTGGAGTCCTTGAGCATCTTGGAGATTTCGGAGCGCTGCTTCTGGTCGGTGTGGCCGTTGAACTCTCCGCACGTGGTGTCGCCGCCCTTGTTGATGACCTTGTCCACCTCCGAGCATCCACCGAGTAGGACCGTCGCGCTGGCGAGGACGGTGACAGCGGCGAGACTGAATCGCTTCCTAGGCTTCACAGGGCCACCCTTCTGGTTTCGATTCGCGCAAGCGGAGCCTACGTCAGCAGCGCCTTCTTGAGCACCTTCCCCATCGCGTTGCGCGGCAGGGCATCTACCAGCCGTACCTCGCGAGGCCGCTTGTGCGCCGAAAGCTGTTGACCGACATAGTCGATCAATTCGCTCGGCTGCGCCGGGCGGTCCGCCGAGGCGACGACGAACGCCACGATCCGCTGGCCCAGGTCTTCGTCGGGCAATCCGACGACGGCTACTTCAGAAACCGCGGGATGGCCCAGCAACGCCGTCTCGATCTCACCAGCCCCGACCCGGAAACCACCGGACTTGATCAGATCGACCGATTCGCGGCCGACGATCCGATGCATGCCGTCGCCGTCGATAACCCCCACGTCCCCGGTGCGGTACCACCCATCGGCGTCGAACGCTTCGGCGGTGGCGTCGGGCCGGTTGAGGTAACCGTTGAACAGCGTCGGCCCGCGCACCGCGAGCCGCCCGATCGTCGCCCCGTCGTGCGGCACCGGGCCGCCGTCATCGGCGACAAGCTTGGTCTGCACCCCGTGCAACGGCAGACCCACCCATCCTGGGCGGCGCTCACCGTCGACCCGGGTGCTCACCGTGATCAGCGATTCGGTGCTGCCATACCGCTCGATCGGGGCGTGACCGGTCTGGGCGACGAGGGCGTCGAACACCGGGACCGGCAGCGCCGCGCTGCCCGAGACCAACAGCCGAGCGGGCCGCAGCGCTGCGGCGGCGCCCGCGTCGGCCACCACCCGAGACCACACGGTGGGCACCCCGAAATACAGCGTGCCGCGTGCGGCTGCGTACGCCTCCGGCGTCGGCTTTCCGGTGTGCACGAAGCGGTTGCCCACCCGCAACGAGCCCAGTAGGCCCAAGACCAAGCCGTGCACGTGGTACAGCGGCAAGCCGTGCACCAGCACGTCATCGGGGCTCCACTGCCAGGCCTGCGCCAGCGCGTCGAGGTCCGCGGCCAGCGCCCGCCGGCTCAGCTGCACACCTTTGGGCGGGCCGGTGGTGCCGGAGGTGTAGATGATCAACGCGGTGTCGCCTGAATCCACCGGCTCAGGCAGCTGGTGCGACGAGCCGGCGCGCGCCGGAAAGTGCGGCAGGCCGGCGAGGTCCTCGGGCCGCTCCCCCAGCCAGGCCTGCGCACCCGAGTCCCGCAGGATGTGCTGGCGTTCAGCGACGCCGACGTCAGCGGGGACCGGTACTACCGGTACTCCGGCGAGCAGACAGCCGGTGACCGCCAGCACGGTCTGCGCCGTGGGGGTGGCCAGTACCGCGACTGTCGGCGCCCCGGCAAGATCTTCGAGCACTGCCGCGGAAGCGGCACTCAACTCGGCACGGCTCAGTAGGGTGTTGTCGATACGCACCGCATCGGCGATGTCCGAGGCGTTCGAGTCGTCGGCAGCCAGCGACGTCAGCAGCATCTCGGGGACGTTACCCGGTCAGCAGCGGGTGCCCGGCCGGCCGACCGAACGGCAGCCGACCGCAATAAGTGGTATCAACGAATTGGTTCCCCTAAATTTGTGGGCAACTCCTCAAGGAGAGGTACTCCCATGCACGACCAGTCCGTCCCGCGGCGCGGCACCGCTCGCAGTCAGCGGTTGCCACGCAACCAGCAACGGGAACGGGTGCTGCGGTTGGTGGGCGCCGCCAGTGGCGCAGTCGACGCCGCTGAGCTCGCCGAGCGGATGAACCTGCATGTCACCACGGTGCGATTCCACCTCGATGCCTTGTGTGAGGACGGGGCGGTCGCCCGGACCCGGATCAAAAGTGGCGGCGTCGGGCGGCCCCGCACCGGCTACCTGGCGGTCCGCGACCGGTTGGATTACCGCAACCTGGCCGAGATATTGGCGATGGAGCTCGGTGAGACCGCCGCCGAGCGCCAGCAGCGTGCCGAACTGGCAGGCCAACGCTGGGCCGACCGGATCTTGGCCGCCGACGAATCCGTTGCCGAGGGGCCCGGCACTCCGGACGAATCGGCCCCCGACGCCGGCATCGACGAGTGCGCCGACCGGATCGCGGGGATCTTCGCGCGAATGGGGTTCGGCGCGGAACTCGCCGCGGCCGAAGACGGCGACGGCAGCCAACGCACGATCCTGCTGCACGCGTGTCCGGTTCGCGACTTGGCGCGGACGCACCCGGAAGTCGGCTGCGCCATGCACCGGGGCCTGCTGTGGGGGCTGCTCAACGCCGACAACGCTCCCGGCGGCAGCGCGGAGTTGGAACCGTTCGTCGAACCGGAGATCTGCATCGCCCGGGTGATCGGCCGCTAGCCCGGCCGGCTCGACCCGGAATCGTCAGTCCGTGGCGTCGGCGAATTCGCAGAACGCCGTGTAGGCACGGGCCCCGTAGATGGTGGCCGGCCCGCCGTGCATGAGAATGCTGACGCCGATGGCCTCGGCGGCCTCCTGCTTGGTTGCGCCGGCGCGTGCCGCCGCCCGTGCGTGTGAGGCGATGCATCCGTCGCAACCCTGCACCACGCCCATCGCCATCGCCATCAGCTCTTTGACCTTGCGCTCCAAGGCGCCGGATTCGAACGTGGCCTTGCTCATTTCGCCGAACGCTTGGTAGACGCCGGGGATCTGCTGCCGAAGGTCGCGATGCTGCGGGTTCAGCTCGTTGAGGACTTCCTGGTAATGACCCATACCCCCCAGGGTATCAGGTTCAGGGCGCCGCCATGTGCGGGTAACCGTGCTCGGTGGGCGGAACGAAGGACTCTTTGATCGTTCGCGCCGACGTCCAGCGCAGTAGGTTCAGCGGCGAACCCGCCTTGTCGTTGGTGCCCGAGTTGCGCGAGCCACCAAAGGGCTGCTGCCCCACCACCGCACCGGTCGGTTTGTCGTTGACGTAGAAGTTCCCGGCGGCGAACCGCAGCCGCCGTAGCGCGGTACGCACCGCATGCCGGTCCTCGGCGATGACCGCCCCGGTCAGCGCGTAGCGCGATCCGCTGTCGATGAGGTCGAGAATCCGCTCGTAATGCCCGTCGGAATAGACGTACACCGACAGCAGCGGGCCGAAGTATTCCGTGCTGAACATCTCGTCGGTCGGATCCTCGGCGAGCAGCACCGTGGGCCGCACGAAATAGCCCACGCTGTCGTCGTAGTCACCGCCGACCGCCACCTCGACACCGGGGGCGGCCTTGGCGCGCTCGATGGCGCGCACGTTCTTGGCAAACGCCCGCCCGTCGATGAGCGCGCCACCGAAGTTCGTCAGGTCGGTGACGTCGCCGTAGCGCAGCTGCGCCGTCGCGGCCAGCAGGTCGTCGCCGCATCGTCGCCACAGCGAGCGGGGGACGTAGGCCCGCGAGGCAGCCGAGCACTTCTGCCCCTGGTAGTCGAAGGCGCCGCGAATCAGCGCAGTACGCAGCACGTCCGGCCGCGCCGACGCATGCGCCACCACGAAGTCCTTGCCACCGGTCTCCCCGACCAGTCGTGGATAGCTGTCGTACCGGTCGATGTTGGCACCCACCTGACGCCACAGCGCGCGGAAAGTCTCCGTCGAGCCGGTGAAGTGGATTCCGGCCAGCCGCGAATCCGCCAGCGCCACCTCGGAAACCGCGTAACCGTCACCGGTGAGTAGGTTGATCACCCCCGGCGGCAGCCCGGCCTCCTCCAACAGCTGCATGGTCAGGTACGCGGCGAGGCTCTGGGTGACGGACGGCTTCCAGATCACCGTGTTGCCCATCAGCGCCGGCGCCGTGGGCAGGTTACCTGCGATCGAGGAGAAGTTGAACGGGGTGATGGCGTAGACGAACCCGTCCAGCGGCCGATAGTCGGTGCGGTTCCACACTCCGGGGCTGCTGATCGGTTGCTGCGTCAGGATCTGACGGGCGAACGCGACGTTGAACCGCCAGAAGTCGATGAGTTCGCACGGCGCGTCGATCTCGGCCTGGTAGGCGGTCTTGGACTGGCCGAGCATGCCCGCGGCGGCGATGGTCTCCCGCCACGGGCCGGCCAGCAGGTCGGCGGCCCGCAGGAAGATGGCCGCACGCTCGTCGAACGGGGTTGCCGCCCAGTCGTTCTTGGCCGCGGCGGCGGCTTCGACCGCCGCGGCGGCGTCCGCGTGGGTAGCGTTGGTCAGCGCGCCCAGCACCGCGGCGCGCCGGTGCGGTTGGACGATGTCGATGCGCGCACCATCGCCCATCCGATGCCGGCCGGCGATGACGTGCGGCACGTCGCGTGGTTGGTCGGTGAGCTCAGCCAGTGCGGTACGCAGCCGGGTGCGCTCCGCCGAGTCCGGGGCATAGTCATGGACCGGCTCGTTGACCGGAACCGGCACTTCGGTGATGGCGTCCATAACCCAGGATGCGCCCAGATACGCGGCCGCGCTCCTGATTCAGCTGTCCCCCGGTTCGCCCCGATGCGGCGCCGGTCAGAAGATGCCGGACAGGTCGCCTGAGATCGACGTCAGGGTCTGCTCCAGCACCATGAACTCGATGCCGACCGCGGCCGTGACCAGCCCGGTGTCAGCGGCCAGCGGCCCCACGAGGGCCTGGAGCGGGTCACTGAAGATGTTCTCGGCGAACATGTTCAGGTCGTAGGCCGGCATGTTGACCAACAGCGACGTGAGGATGTCGGCCGTGGGCAGCAGCGTCGAGTAGCCCTGGGAGAACGCCGACGTCAACCCGTTGACGATGTCGCTGAAGCTCGGCAAGGAACCGCCGGCGCCGCTACCCGCGAACAGATCGGACAACCCTCCCGACGAGTCGGCCGTCGACGCCGGATGCGTCAGATCGTTGAGGAACGCCTGGAAGCCTTCCTGCAGAGCCGGACCCATATTGTTCATCGCCGTGGTCAACTGCTCGATCGACGGAAACAGCCCAAACGTGGTGGGCACATTGGCCTGACCGACATCCCAACCCTGATTGTCAGGGTTGTCGTAACCCAGGTTGACGATCTGCGTCAGGGCCGGGTTGAGCAGGTCGACCAGGGGCTTGCCGATCAGGGGGATGCCTTCGAACAGGCGCAGCAGCGGCAGCACCTGATCGTCGGCCATCGGGATCATGTAGTAGGTGGTGTTCCCGTCGTAGCCCTCGGTCGTGGGCAGCTGGATGGCATGGTCGATCTGATCGGGGGTAAGCAGCCGGTAGGTGGGGTGGACATAGAGCAGGCCCAGGACCGCATTGAGGTCGGCCAAGGCATTCAGCGTGTACTTCGGGAAGTCGGCGAAGCCGTCGTACTCCTGGGTGTAGATGTCGGTCTGGTAGATCGAGTCTGCCGGGGTTGCACCGTCGAAGGTGATACCCAGCGCAGGCAGACTCAGCGGGGCGAACCGTTCCAGCAGCCCGCCGTCGGGGTTGCTCGGATTGCCCACCAACACGAACTTCACCGCGTCGGCGGCGACGCCGTCCTGCTCGAGTTGCGGCATCACCATTCCAGAGATTGTTGAGCTCTGGGACTCCCCGTAAACCGCGACGGTGTTACCCGCTGCGACGCTGTCTTCGATATAGGTTTTGAGCATCGTGGTGCCCTGGGCGAACGACTGATCGAATGTCAGGCTCTTGACGCCGGTATAGATCGGCGAGCCACCCTCGGGGGTAAACACACCCTGAGACTCCGCACCGGGCAGGATCCGTTGGATGAACAGGTCGTTGGCCTGCTGCACGTAGTCGGGGAACTTCGCCGAGTCCTGCGGGATCGGGGTGCCGGTACCGCCGACGACCAGTCCTACCAGGTTATTCGCCGCGTCCACTGCGTTACCGGCGAGCAGCCGCACCGCCTGCAGCTGTGTTGCCGACGGAGCGGGCGCGATCGGAGTGACCGCGACCAGGCCGGCGCCCACCAGGCAGACGCCTGAGGTGACGTAGGAGCGAAGTGCTAACGACATGAGATTTCCTTAGGATCGACGACCGGTCAATAATTGGGCAGGTCGGCGGCCCCGAACAAGACCATTGCGCACCAATTTGCACTTTTTGGAAGTGCACAATGCACTACCTCCGCTACGCTGCGCCGGTGTGGAAGCGACCCTCGAAGCAGATCCGCGATCTGATGCGCCGAGGGGCCGAAATGATGGTGAACATGGCCCCGGACCAAGTCGATGAGTTGCAGCGGGCAACGCTCGAATCGGAATACATGCAGGTCATCGGCGGCGATCCGATCCTGGCCGCGGCCATCCGCCGAGGAATCTGGTCCACCCTGCTGCACTGGGCGGCCGCCAATATCAGCCGTCCGGGTGAGCCGGTAGCGGCGAATACCGGTGAGCTCTCGGACATCGCACGCGGCATCGCACGCCGCGGCCTGAGGTCGCCGACGTCGGTAGACGCCTACCGGCTCGGGCAGAACATGGCCTGGCAGTTTTGGATGCAGATCGCTTTCGAGTTGACCTCGGACCCGGCCGAGCTGCGCGAGCTGCTCGAGGTTTCAGCGCTGTCCATGACTTCATTCATCGACGCCACGGTCACCGAGGTCTACCGGCACCTACAGATCGAACGAGACGAACTCGCCAGCGAAGTGCATGCCGAACGCCGGCAGATCATCGCGCAGATCCTCAGTGGCAAGGCCATCCACCGACACGCCGCAGCCCAGCTCGGCTACCACCTGGGCCAACAGCACACTGCGGCCATCGTCTGGGGCGACGAGGCCAACATCGATCCGATTGACCTGGACCGCGCTATAGAGGCGTTATGGCCCACACCGGACGTGCGCCCGATCTTGTCGGTACGGATCGGCCCCGCTACCCGATGGGTGTGGCTGCCTGGTGTCGGAAGCCTCGACGTGCCAACGATTTCGGCAGCGGTCGGCAAGCTTCCCGGCGTCCGGATCGCGCTGGGCATCCCGGCAACCGGCGTGGAAGGCTTCCGGCGCAGTCATCTCGACGCGGTCGCCACCCAGCGCATGATGATGAATCGGCGCTCGTCCACGCAGGTCGCCAGCTTCGCCGATATCGAACTCGTCGCGCTGGTTACCTCGGACGCGAGCCAGGCCGATCGATTCATCAAGCACACCCTCGGTGATTTCGCTGCTGCCGACCGGGAACTCCAGGAAGCCGTCCTGGTCTACGTCCACGAACAATGCAACGGTTCTCGAGCCGCCGAGCGTCTGTTTACTCACCGAAACACGTTGTTGCGCAGGATTTCCCAAGCCGAGGAATTATTACCTCGGCCGCTGGCCGAAAGCAGCGTCAGTGTCGCGGTCGCACTCGACGCGCTGCGCTGGCGTGAAGACGGGCCCTAGGTGCCCGCGTAAGCCACGGCGACCTCGGCGGCCAGCCGCGCATTGGCCAGCACCAGAGCGACGTTGGCGGACACCGACGCCCCGTGTGTCTCACGGTGGAAGTAGTCGAGCAAGAACGGGGTCACGTCCTTGCCGTGTACGTCCGCGGCCCGGGCGGCGGCCAGCCCATCGGCCAGCACCCGGTCATGCAGCTCGCGGTCCAGCTCGGCGTCGGTGGGGATCGGGTTGGCCAGCACCAGCCCGTAACCGTCGGTGCCCAGCCGGTCGCGAGCCCGCAGCACCGCGGCAGCCTGTTTCGGCGTCTGCACCCACCAGTCGAGCGGGTAGCCGGAGTCGGCCAGGTAGAACGCCGGGAAGCGGTCGGTGCGGTAGCCGATCACCCCCACCGACAGCGTCTCCAACCGCTCCAACGTTGCGCCGATGTCCAGAATCGACTTCACGCCCGAACACACCACCAACACCGGGGTGCGCGACAGCGTGGTCAGGTCTGCGGACTCGTCGTAGCTGTCCTGCGCGTCGCGATGCACACCGCCCAACCCACCGGTGGCGAACACCGTGATGCCGACCGCCGCTGCCAGATGCGCGGTCGCAGCGACCGTGGTTGCACCGTCGCCGGCGACCGCGGCCAGCATCGCGATCTCTCGGACGCTGACTTTGATCGCCGTGCCACCGGTGGCGATGCGGTGCAGCGCGTCATCGTCGAGGCCGATGTGCGGCTGGCCGTCGATGATCGCGATGGTGGCCGGTACTGCGCCTGCCGAGCGCACGGTGTGCTCGATGGCGCGGGCGATGCGCAGATTGTCCGGGCGTGGCAGACCGTGGCTGATGATCGTGCTTTCCAGCGCCACCACGGCCCGGCCGGCGGTCAACGCATCGGCGACCTCGGGATGGATGCGCATCCGCTTAGCCTATGGCGCGCGGCGATCAGCGCGCATCGATCGTGTCGGGGCTGGGTGGTAGCGTCCGCGACTGTTCACCGGTTCATGCGGCGGTCCCAGCTTCGCCTCTCCTTCGTCGAGCCTCGCTGAACCACCGGGTTCATGCGGACTGGAGGTGCCGTGGTCGACCAGCGACGCAGGTGGCCGGGCTATTTTGCCGCGCTCGCGGCGACCCTGCTGATGGTGGCACCGGCCGCCGCCGCGGACCCGGCTGCGGTCGGCGCCGCCGACGGCCCGGCCGAGCTGGCCATGCTCGACGCGCTGCCGATCAAGGGCCGCGCGCCCAAGACCGGCTACTGGCGCGCCCTGTTCGGCCAGGCCTGGAGCGACGATGTCACGGTGCTCGGCGGGCACAACGGCTGCGACACCCGCAACGACATCCTGCGCCGCGACCTGGTCGACATCGAGATCAAGCCCGGCACCGCCGACTGCGTGGTGGCATCGGGTGTCTTGAACGATCCCTACACCGGTAGCGCCATCGCCTTCCAGCGAGGTCCGGGCACCTCGAAGGCGGTGCAGATCGACCATGTGGTGGCGTTGTCCGATGCCTGGCAGAAGGGCGCCCAGGGCTGGGATGAGCTCACCCGGCGCAACTTCGCCAACGATCCGCTGAACCTGCAGGCCACCAGCGGTCCGATCAACGAGCAGAAGGGCGACGGCGACGCGGCTACCTGGCTGCCGCCCAACAAGGCCTACCGCTGCGCCTACGTGTCCCGGATCGTCGCGGTGAAGTCCGGCTACGGCCTCTGGGTGACCCAGGCCGAGCACGACGCAATCGAGCGGATCCTCACCGGCGAGTGCGGTGCGCCGGCAGGCTAACCCAGCCGGCCGACCGCCGCGGCGATCCGCTCGTCGGTGGCGGTAAGCGCCACCCGCACGTACTGCGCGCCGGCCGGTCCGTAGAACTCGCCGGGCGCCACCAGGATGCCGCGCTGGGCCAGCCAGTCGACGGTGCTGCGGCACGCCTCGCCGCGGGTGGCCCACAGGTAGAGCCCGCCCTGAGACAACTCGATGGTGAACCCGGCCGCCTGCATCGCCGGCAGCAGTGTCGCGCGGCGGCGGGCGTAGCGCTCACGCTGCTCGTGTTCGTGGGCGTCGTCGTCGAGGGCGGCGACCATGGCCGCCTGAATCGGAGTGGGCACCATCATCCCGGCGTGTTTGCGTACCGCAAGCAACTCGGCCACCACCGCGTCGTCCCCGCCGACGAAACCGGCCCGGTAGCCCGCCAGCGAGGAGGTCTTCGACAGCGAATGCACCGCCAGCAGGCCGCGATGATCCCCGTCGCACACCGCCGGGTGCAGCACCGACAGTGGTGCGGTGTCCTCCCAGCCCAACCCGAGGTAGCACTCGTCGGAGACCACCAGAACGTCGTGTTCGCGGGCCCAGCCCACGACGGCGCGCAGCTCGTCGGCGGTCGCGATCGCCCCGGTCGGGTTGCTCGGCGAATTCAGGTACACCAGGGCCGGCGGCGGACCGTCGAGTAGGTGCGGGGTATCGCTGCGCACCCATCGGGCCCCGGCCAGCCGGGCGCCTACCTCGTAGGTCGGGTAGGCCAGCTCGGGCACCACGACCACATCCTCGTGGCCCAGGCCGAGCAGGCTCGGCAGCCAGGCGATGAGTTCCTTGGTGCCGATGACCGGCAGCACCGCCGACTCGGCCAGCCCGGTGATCCCATAGCGCCGCTGCAGGGCGGCGACCGCCGAGGCGCGCAACGCCGCAGTGCCGGCGGTGGTCGGATACCCGGGCGCCGAGGAGGCCGCAGCCAGTGCCTCGCGGATCACCGGCGCGACCGGGTCGACCGGGGTACCGACGGACAGGTCCACGATGCCGTCGGGGTGCGCCTTGGCCAGCGCCGTCGCCTCGGCCAGGGTGTCCCACGGAAAAGTCGGCAGTGCGGCCGATCTGCCGCCGCGCACGGGACTCACGAGGCTGCGGCGACGCAGGGCGGATTCATCGGTCCTGATAGTAGAGGTCGCTGCGGCGTCGCGACCACCACGGCCCGGCAGGCCATGGCTATGCACTCAGTTGCTGTGCAACAAGTTGCATAGGAGGCTGACCGCTGCCTATGCTGCCCCGTGTGGCACTTCCCCACGTGATCCTGGTGTCGCTGAGCGAGCAGTCGGGTTCGGGCTATGAGCTCGCACACCGCTTCGACCGCTCGATCGGCTACTTCTGGAGCGCCACTCACCAGCAGATCTACCGGACCCTGCGCACCATGGAGGCCGATGGCTGGGTGCAGGTCACCGAGGTGGCGCAGCAGGGCCGCCCGGACAAGAAGGTCTACACCGTCGCCGAGGCCGGCCGCGCGGAGTTGGCGCGCTGGATCGCGGCCCCGCTGGCCGGGCGCGGCAGCTCGGTGGTGGACAACCGGCTGCGTGAACTGGCGGTCAAGATCCGCGGCGCCGGCCGCAGCGACCGCGCCGCGGTGCGCGCGCAGGCCGTCGACCTGCGGGCCGAACGCGGCGAGCGATTGGACGTCTACCGCGCACTGGAGAAGAAGCAGTTCCCGGATCCCCGCTCACTGACAGGCGCCGCGCTGCACCAGTACCTGGTGTTGCGCGGCGGCATTCGTGCCGAGGAAAGCGCGATCGACTGGCTCGACGAGGTCGAGCAGGCACTGAGGTGAAGGGGGCACGATGACAACAGAATCCACCAGCCCATACCCGCTGTTGCTCTCGCCACTGGACCTGGGTTTCACGACCCTGGCCAACCGGGTGGTGATGGGTTCGATGCACACCGGCCTGGAAGACCGCGCCAGCGACACCGCCAAACTGGCCGAGTACTTCGCGGCCCGCGCCCGCGGCGGCGTGGGGCTGATCATCACCGGCGGATACGCCCCGAACCGGTCGGGTTGGCTGCTGCCGTTCGCCTCGGCAATGACCACCCGCGCCGACGCGCGACGCCATCGGCGCATCACCGACGCCGTGCACGATGCCGGCGGCAAGATCGCGCTGCAGATTCTGCACGCGGGACGCTATGCCTACCACCCGTTTTCGGTCAGTGCGTCGAGCATCAAGGCACCGATCAACCCGTTCCGGCCGCGGGCGTTGACCACGCGCGGGGCCGAGTCGACGATCGCCGACTTCGCCCGAGCCGCCGAACTGGCACGCGAGGCCGGTTATGACGGCGTGGAGATCATGGGCAGCGAGGGCTACCTGCTGAACCAGTTCCTGGCACCGTGCACCAACAAGCGATCCGACGCATACGGCGGCAGTGCTGCCAATCGGCGCCGCTTCCCGGTGCAGATCGTCGCTCGCACCCGCGCGGCCGTCGGCGACGACTTCATCATCTGCTATCGGATGTCGATGGCCGACTATGTCGAGGATGGCCAGAGCTGGGAGGAGATCCTCACGCTGGCAACCGAAGTCGAGGCGGCCGGCGCCACCATGATCAACTCCGGCTTCGGCTGGCACGAAGCGCGGGTGCCGACCATCGTGACATCGGTCCCGGGCAATGCGTTCGTCGACATCAGCAGCGCCGTCGCCGATCACGTCACGATCCCGGTGGTGGCGTCCAACCGGATCAACATGCCGCAGGCCGCCGAGCAGGTCCTGGCCGAGACCTCGGTGCGCCTGATCTCGATGGCCCGCCCGATGCTGGCCGACCCGGACTGGGTGCGCAAGGCCGCCGACGGCCGCGCCGCCGAGATCAATACCTGCATCGCCTGCAATCAGGCCTGCCTGGACCATGCCTTCGTGCACAAGAAGGTCTCCTGCCTGGTCAATCCCCGAGCCGGTCACGAAACCACGCTGATGCTCGGTCCGGCTCCGCGGCGCCGACGCATCGCGGTGGTGGGCGCCGGGCCGGCTGGGTTGTCGGCGGCGGTGTCGGCCGCCGAACGCGGCCACGAGGTGACGCTGTTCGAGGCACATGATTTCATCGGCGGCCAATTCGACTTGGCCAGAAGGATTCCCGGCAAAGAAGAGTTCGCCGGGACGATCCGCTACTACACCACCATGCTGGACAAATACGCCGTTACCGTACGTCTGGGCAGCCGCGCCCACGTCGACGAGCTGACCGGCTTCGACGAAGTGGTGCTGGCCACCGGGGTCAGACCACGAATCCCGCAGATCCCGGGCATCGAGCATCCGATGGTGATGTCCTATGCCGAAGCGATCGCGGGCCGACCGGTGGGCACCTCGGTGGCGGTGGTAGGCGCCGGCGGGATCGGTTTCGACGTCAGCGAATTCCTGGTCCTGGATTCACCCGACTCCTCGCCGACCCTGCACTTGAAAGAGTGGAAGGCCGAATGGGGCGCCGCCGACCCGTGGGAGGCCCGGGGCGCGTTGCTGCCGCCGGACCCGGCGCCGCCGGCCCGCGAGGTCTATCTGTTGGCCCGCACCGCGGGTGCCCAAGGCCGCAAGTTGGGCAAGACCAGCGGCTGGGTACACCGGGCGTCCTTGAAAGCCAAGAACGTCCAGCAACTCTCCGGGGTGAACTACGACCGCATCGACGACGACGGGCTGCACATCAGCTACGGCCCGAACAAGTCACGCCCACAGGTGTTGGAAGTGGACAACGTGGTGATCTGCGCCGGGCAGGAATCGGTGCGCGACCTCGAGGACGGACTGCGGGAGCGCGGGGTGAACCCGCACATCATCGGCGGGGCGGCACTGGCCGCCGAGCTGGATGCCAAACGGGCCATCAAGCAGGGCACCGAACTGGCCGCCCGGCTATAACTGGCGATTTCGGCGCGCTAGTGCCCGCTCAGCGGGAGAAACCGCGCCGAAATCGTACGTAGGTCAGGCCGGTAGGGGTGCGTAGTCGGTGGCGCGCTGGCGGGCCGGGCGGCCGATACCCTCGGCGATCGACGTCAGCTCCGCGATCGTCTTGGCCGATCCGTACTCGGAGCCGGCCATCCGCGAGATGGTCTCCTCCATCAAGGTGCCGCCCAGGTCGTTGGCTCCACCATTGAGCATCACCTGGGTGCGCTCCACCCCCAACTTGACCCAACTGGTCTGGATGTTGGGGATGCGACCGTGCAGCATGATCCGCGCCAACGCGTGCACCGCGCGGTTATCGCGATGACTCGGGCCGGGCCGCGCCCCGCCGGCCAAGTACAGCGGCGAGCTCTGATGCACGAACGGCAACGGCACAAACTCGGTGAAACCACCGGTGCGGTCCTGGATGCCGCGCAAGACCCGCAGGTGGCCGACCCAGTGCCGCGGGGAATCGATGTGGCCGTACATCATGGTGGAACTGGATCGCAGCCCCACCTCGTGCGCGGTGCTGACCACCTCAACCCACATCGAGGTCGGCAGCTTGCCTTTGGTCAGCACCCAGCGGATCTCGTCGTCGAGGATTTCAGCGGCAGTGCCCGGAATGCTGCCCAGGCCGGCCTCACGCAGGCTGATCAGCCATTCCCGAATGCTCAAGCCGCTCTTGGACACCCCGTTGGTGATCTCCATCGGCGAGAACGCGTGCACGTGCATCGACGGCACCCGCGCCTTGACCGCGCGCACCAGATCGGCGTAGCCGGTGACCGGCAGCTCCGGATCGATGCCGCCCTGCATGCAGACCTCGGTGGCGCCGGCCATGTGCGCCTCGTAGGCGCGTTCGCCCACCTCGGCGTTCGACAGCGAAAACGCGTCGGCGTCGCCCTTGCGCTGGGCGAACGCGCAGAACCGGCAGCCGACGTAGCAGATGTTGGTGAAGTTGATATTGCGGTTGACCACGTAGGTCACGTCGTCGCCGACGGCGTCGCGGCGCAGTGAGTCGGCCAGTGCGGCAACGGCATCCAGGGCCGGGCCGTCCGCGGTGGCCAGCGCCAGATACTCGGCGTCGGTGCAGCCGGCCGGGTCGCGCTCGGCGGACCGCAGCGCGGCCAGCACATCGGTATCGACGCGTTCGGGGGCACGAGCCGCCAGCTCATGAATCTGCTCGCGGATCGACTCCCAGTCCCCGAAGGCACTGCCCAGATCACTACGCGTCTGCGTGGCCCGGCCATCGACGTCAATCGCGGTGTGCAGATCCACCCGGCCGGTGGAGGCCACCTCGTCGGGCTCCTGCCAGGCCAGCCCGACCGGATTGACGTCGCGGGCCCAGCCGGTGTCCGGGTCGGCCAGCGCTTCGACATGCGGGCGTACTCGCGGGTCGATCCAGGCGGCGCCGGCAAGCACGTAGTCGGGCTGAGCGGTCAGTCGCTGCACCAGGTCGTAGCCGGCTTGTTCGGTGATCGCGGCCAGATCATCCAGTGCCGGCCAGGGCCGCTCGGGATTGACATGGTCGGGGGTCAGCGGCGACACCCCGCCCCAGTCGTCCACCCCGGCGCCGATCAGCGCCAGGCATTCCTGCGCCGACACCAGGTTGGGCGGTGCCTGCACCCGCATCTTGGGGCCCAGCACCAGCCGGGTCGCCGCCACCGTGGCCAGGAAATCCTCGAAACCCGTGTCGGGCACCGCCGCCATCGCGGTGTGCTCCTTGGCCCGGAAGTTCTGCACGATGACTTCCTGAATGTGCCCGAACTCCTTGTGCACCTTACGGATCGCGTGCACGGTGTCGGCACGCTCGGCGAGCGTCTCACCGATGCCGACCAACAGCCCGGTGGTGAACGGGATCGAGAGTCGACCCGCGTCGGCCAGCGTGCGCAGCCGCACCACCGGATCCTTGTCCGGGCTGCCGTAGTGCGCCAGGCCTTTCGTCTCGAACAGCCGCCGGGAGGTGGTCTCGAGCATCATCCCCATCGACGGCGCCACCGGCTTGAGTCGCGACATCTCCGACCAGCTCATCACGCCCGGGTTCAGGTGCGGCAGCAGGCCGGTCTCCTCCAGCACCCGGATGGCCATCGCCCGTACGTAGGCCAGCGTGCTGTCATAGCCGCGCTCGTCGAGCCACTGTCGCGCCTCGGGCCAGCGGTCCTCGGGCCGGTCCCCCAGGGTGAACAGCGCCTCCTTACAACCCAACTCGGCGCCGCGGCGGGCGACGTCGAGGATCTCGTCGGGCCCCAGGTACATCTGCTTGCCCTGCGCCCGCAGCACGCCGGGCACGGTGACGAAGGTGCAGTAGTGGCAGGTGTCACGGCACAGGTGAGTGACCGGGATGAACACCTTGCGCGAGTAACTGACCGGCAGCCGTCCGCCCGGCCCCCGCCGGCCGCCCGACACCAAACCGGCGTCTCGGACCCGGGCCGCGCTCGCACACAGGTCGGCCAGGTCGGCGCCCCGCGCGGTCATGGCGATCGCGGTTTCCTCGACGTTGAGGAGCACGCCGTCGCGGGCCCGTCGCAGGACGCGGCGCAGTGCCGACGAGTTCGTCATCCGCGCGTCACCCGCATCCGGAATCTCGCGCATGCCATAAGCGCCACAGTAGCCGCCGCGCCAACCGGGTCGGCGAGCGCACACCAGGCTAGACGGTCCGCCCGAGTCACCTGGCCGTCGAGGGCGCGGCCAGCGCCTGGCGCCGCCGCCACAGCACCCACCCGGACGGCGCGCTGCCCAGCACGATCATCAGCAGCACGCCATAGGCCATCACGCCGCGGTCGGCGAAGATCAGGTCGTCCCCCGGACCGCCGAGGGTCATCAGCGCGATGGTCAGCAACCAGGTCCACAGCGGCAGCACCGCCAACCGCAGCGACGACGTGCAGCGCTGCGCCACCCACACCAAACCGGCGTTGACCAGGCCCCCGATCAGGGCACTGAGCGGGAAGGGGACGGTGCCGACGTGCGCAGGCAACAGCAGCGCGGTGGCCACGGCGCAGAGCACGCCGTCCAGGGCAAGCAGCGCCAGCACGACGAAGTTGAATACCGGCGTATCGGTGGGCATCGCGGGCTCGGTGAGCGACGCGACGGGGCTCAAGTGGGGATGCTCTCCAGCTGGCTGACCAACGAACCGACCATCCACTGGTAGCTGTCGAGCCACCACTGCCAGTGCTCCAAGTTCGGGTCCAGATCGGGATCCATGCCTAACCACCTAGCCCTTGCCGCTACATCGAGGATCTTGTTCAGCAGGAGCTTACCTTGTGGCCGTCGTCACCGAGCTGAAGTCCGGCCAGGAGATCGGTTTCCCACCCCCGGGCGTCGCGCGGACCGGGGTCCCCGGCGACCAGGACGTAATGCTCAGCGTCCAGGATCGGCTGGACCACGTTGTTCGACAGCGCGAACGCCCGGCCGGTCGGCCCGACGGTGAGCTGGGTGGCGTGGGCGTTCATCGCGGCCACCTTGGCCGCGCGAGCCTCGGCGGCCTCGATCACCGCATCGATCCGCTCGTCGGGAAAGTCTCCGACCGCCTGCTCGCCCGGCGCGTCGATCGCAGTCGCCCAATGCGGCAGCCGATCGGCGTCCCGCAGTTCTGCCAGGGCGGTTCGTCTGGCGCTACCGGCTATCACCGTCCAGTAGAACTTCGGCGTGACCCATCCCTCGGCGCCGGCTGCCGCTGCGGCCAGCGCCGCGGTGGTGACGTGATGGGCGTGTATGTGGTCGGGATGGCCGTACCCACCGTTCGGGTCGTAGCCGACGACCACGTGCGGGCGCAGCTTCCGCACGATGGCCGCCAGGGCCGCGACGGTCTCGGTGTCGTCGGCGTCGATGAAACGCTGCTGTCGCCGCGCCGGGGTGCCGGTCATCCCCGAGTCGCGCCAGCGTCCCGCGCCGCCGAGAAACTGCGGCGGGCCGGCTCCCAGCGCCCGCAGCGCCGCAGTCAGCTCACCGATCCGGTAGCCACCCAACTGGTCGGCCTCATCCACCGCCAGGTGCGCCCAACGGTCCCCGATGACCTCGCCCTCCTCCCCGAGCGTGCAGGTCACCACATGCACCTCGGCGCCGCGGGCGGCGTAGTGGGCGATCGTCGCCCCGGTGGTCAGAGTTTCGTCATCGGGGTGGGCATGCACGAACAGCAACCGGGGAATCGGATCCGACACGCCAAAACCCTACCGCCGTAGGCCGAACGGATCGGCGGGCCTCAAATCGATCAGAACAGACCGCCGAACAGCCCATCCCAGTCGATGTTGCCCAACAGCAGCGCAAGATTGTCGCCCTGAATCGCGTTGACGATCTCGTTGAACTCATCGGGGCTGAACCCGAGCAGGGTGGTCCAGTCGGCGTTGAGGATCGCCGGGTCGAAGTGGCCGAGCAGGCTGTCGTGGGTGTCGAAGCTGACGCCCAACAGGTTGTTGAAGGCGGCCTCATTCTGCGCCAACACCGTGTTGTTGAGGCTGAAGATCCAATTCACGACGTCGTTGACCTCGGGACTGTCGCCGAACAGCCGGTCGGCGGCGGCCTGCTGCGCTGCGACAAGGGCATCGTTGAACCCCGACTCCACCGCGATGACGGCGGCCGTCATCGTCTGCTGCGGGTCGGGGAACGCCTGCAAGAAGAGGCTCATGTTGCTTATCGCGGCTGCCGCGGCACTGTTGGCAGTCTGCTCGGTCCCGCCGCTCAACGCTCCGCCCGTCTGGGCTTCCAACCCACTCAGATCAGGTGTGAAAGGCAACCCGAGCGGCAGGTTCTGCGGGTCGAAGCTGCCCCCGGTCAGCTCGTTCAACACGGTCTCGTCCAGCCCGCCCGCGTTATATGTCGAACCGACGCCGTAGGCATCGTCACCGCTCCCGAACAGCAGGGAGCCCAGGTTGATGTCCTGGGCGTCGGCGCCGCCGGTGCCGGCGATGTCCGGGCGGACGTGATTTTCGATGACGTCGAGGCCCGGGCTCACGTCGACGTTTGCCGCGGCCAGGTCGATGTCGCGAATCTGTACATCGGGCAGGGCCGGGGTCATCGACGTCAGCACTGCGACCAGGCTGCCGACACCCAGAGCTGCGGCCGTCACTGTGGCGCAGCGGTGAGCGAGGTATTCCATGGGCAATCCCCCTCCGACGAGTCCCGCGCAGGTTTGCTTAATCCTACCCAAGAATTGCATGTGCGCAAGAGTTCGTTAATGCCGATTCTGGCTGGCGTCCACCTGTTGCTCGCCCGTGGCCGAACAGCCTGGGGAAGCCCAATGCCGGTGGCATACCGCTAGGGCAGCTTGACCCAGTTTCCGGCCTCGCCCACGATGCCCACCGGCACTGCCCCGGTCAGGCTGACGTTGGTCACACTCGGGCCAACGGCCACGATCGTGGTGTCCTGCAGGATCGGCAGCACCGTCGCCATATTCCACAGCCGGGGTTCGACAGCGGCGATCACCTCGCCGATGGATTTGCTGCCCTCAAGGGCCGTGTCGATTTCGGCCTGGATGGCATGGTCGCAGACGCCGGTGATGTTCGACGGAGCCTGTACCAACGCCCCCGGCGCCGAGAAGCGCGGCGGCACCTTCGAGGTCGGCGTGGGCGTGGCCGGCGCGGGCGCCGGGGACGGCAGGGCCGGAGTCGTCGAAGGCGCCGGGCTGACCGAGGTGGGCACAGTTGTAGGAGTCAGTGCACCGCAGCCGTAACGCGATGCCAGCAGCGTCGCCAGATCGCCGCCGGCCTGCTGCCAGCCGACGATCGCATCGACCTGATGGGTGACGAGCGCTTCCCGGTAGAGCTTCACCGGGTCCAGCGCGAGCACCGTGGCGGCAACACCGACGTTGCGCAATTGGTCTGCAGCGGTGTTGGCCACGGCCAGCGAGGTCGGATCGTTGGCCGCCACCCCGATGACCAGCGACAACTGTTCTCCGCCCTTACTGATCCGCCCCCGGGTGATCTCCGGGGGGTGCGGCGCACCAGTGGTGGAGCCCGCCGGCGGCACCAGCGCGGACGGGGGCGCATCCTTTTCGACCCGGTAGCCAGCCGCCTGCAGCAGCGCCAGCGCGGCCGATTCGGACATCGCCGGCGGCGCGGTGGGCACATAGCCCGGATCACTGGGAGTACGGACCTGGGCCTGGTCCAAGGTGACGGTGTTGTCGCTGCCAGCACCCACCGTGGCCAACAGGCCGACATCGAGCAATCCCAGAATGGCCCGGCGCACCCGCACATCGGCCAGCTTGGGCTCCGCTGCCCGCAGCGCGAGCTGCATGATTCGGGGCGTGACTACCCGGGTGGTCTGCACGCCCGGGATCACCGAGAGCTGAGCGAACGCCGCCGAGCCGCCGTGCACCTGAGCCACCTGGGTGTCACCGTTGCGCATGGAGTCGGCCAGGGCTGCCGCTGACCCGGCACGGCGGAACAAGACCAGGTCCGGCTTGGCGGGCGGGCCCCAGTAGCGGTCGTTGCGGGCGAGCAGAATCGCGTCGCGCTGCGGGTCGATGTTCTCCACCCGGAACTGGCCGCCGGTTACCGGCAGTGCCCGGGCCAGGCCGGCCGGGAAGCCGCCGGGCACGTCCTTGACGATGTGCGCCGGAAGGATGTTGCTGAACAGCTCTCGCCAAGCCGGGTACGGCTTGGCGAAGGTGACCACCACCTGCTTGCCGCCTTCGACGGAGTGCACGCCGGTGATCAGGTCATAGCCCGCCGGATCGACGACACCGGGCTGGGTGACCATCTGCTGCCACAGGTACCAGAAGTCATCGGCGGCGATCGGCGCGTTATCGGTCCACGACGCCTCGGGGCGGATCCGGTAGGTCACCGTGAACGGCGCCTCGTCAGTCACCTTGGCCGACACCAACAGAGTCGGGTCCATCTCCCACCGCGACCCGGTAGGCGTACTGGAGTCCGGGATGGGCCGAAACGCGCTGGGCAGCACCAGCGCGCTGATCGCCGCGGTGACCGCCGACAGATCCGAACGCAGATGGGGATTGAAGCCGGCCCCAATGGAATCGATGCCCATGATGATCTGGCTGATCCGCTGCGGCGGGGGCGCGGAGCTCTTCGGTGTCTCGGTACTCTGCGGCGCCGGCGGCGGGTTGACCGTGCACGCCGAGGCCGCCTGCGTCAGCACCAGCATCGTCACCGAAACCAGTGCGCCCGCCGTGACGCGGGCGCGGTGGGCTGGTCTCGGCACGGCCACCAGGGTATCCGGGCGACGATTTCGGCGCGAAGACCGTCGAGCAGCGCGCAAAACCGCGCCCAACCCTAGAGGTTCTTGGCCCGGGAGCGGCTGCGCGCCCGCAGCGTCGAGTCCAATTCGACTTTGCGGACCCGGACCACCTCGGGGGTGACCTCCACGCATTCGTCTGCCGCGCAGAATTCCATCGCCTGCTCCAGATCGAGCTCGATCGGACGGGCTAGCGTCTCCATCACATCGGCCGTCGACGACCGCATGTTGGTCAGCTTCTTCTCCTTGGTGACGTTGATGTCGAGGTCCTCGGCCCGCGGATTGATTCCCACCACCATGCCCTGGTAGGTGTCCTGGCCCGGCTCGACGAAGAACTGTCCACGGTCGGCCAACTGGATCAGTGCGAACGGAGTGATGGACCCGGCCCGGTCGGATACCAGCGACCCGGTGTGCCGGGCGCGGATCTCACCGGCCCACGGCTGGTAGCCCTCGAACACCGCGTTGGCGATGCCGGTGCCGCGGGTCTCGGTGAGAAAGTCCGTGCGCCAACCGATCAGGCCGCGGCTGGGGATGATGAACTCCATCCGCACCCACCCGGTGGTGTGGTTGGCCATCTCGGTCATCCGGCCCTTGCGTGCCGCCGCCAGCTGGGTGATGGCGCCGACGTACTCCTCGGGGCAGTCGACGGTCAGGTGCTCGAAGGGCTCGTGCACCTTGCCGTCGACCTTGCGCGTCACCACCTGCGGCTTGCCGACGGTCAGCTCGAAACCCTCCCGGCGCATCTGCTCGACCAGGATGGCCAGTGCCAGCTCGCCACGGCCCTGCACCTCCCAGGCGTCGGGACGGCCGATGTCGACCACCCGGATCGACACGTTGCCGATCAGCTCGGTGTCCAGACGTGACTTGACCATCCGCGCGGTCAATTTGTGGCCGGAGACCTTGCCCGCCAGCGGCGAGGAGTTGGTGCCGATCGTCACCGAGATCGCCGGTTCGTCGACGGTGATGCGCGGCAGCGCGACCGGAGCGGCCAGATCGGCCAGGGTGTCACCGATCATGATGTCGCTGATCCCGGCGACCGCCACGATATCCCCGGCCGCCGCTTCCTCCGTCGGGGTGCGTTCGACCCCCTCAGTGACCAGCAGTTCGGTGATTTTCACGGTGGTGGTCACCGGTTCGCCGGCGACCTCACGCATCCAGGCGACCTGCTGGCCCTTGCGGATGCGGCCGTTGTAGATCCGGATCAGGGCGAGTCGGCCCAGGAATGGCGAGGCGTCGAGGTTGGTGACCAGCGCCTGCAGCGGTGCCTCCGGGTCGCCCGAGGGCGGCGGGACGTGCTCGAGCAGCACATCGAACAGCGGGTCGAGATTGTGGCCGTCCGGAACCTGGCCGTCGGCGGGCGCGGTGGTGCTGGCCACCCCGGCCCGGCCGGATGCGTACAGCGTCGGCAATCCGAGAGCGTGTTCGGCCGCGGCCTGCGCGTCGTCGTCGAGATCGCTGGCCACGTCGAGCAGCAGGTCGTGGCTGGCGTCGACCACCTCGGCAATGCGGGCGTCGGGCCGGTCGGTCTTGTTGACCACCAGGATCACCGGCAGGTGCGCGGCCAGCGCCTTGCGCAGCACGAACCGGGTCTGCGGCAGCGGCCCCTCCGACGCGTCGACCAGCAGGACCACGCCGTCGACCATGGACAGCCCGCGCTCCACCTCGCCACCGAAGTCGGCGTGGCCCGGGGTGTCGATCACGTTGATGACGGTGACGGTTCCGTCGGGGTTGTGGCGATGCACGGCCGTGTTCTTGGCCAGGATCGTGATGCCCTTTTCCCGCTCCAGGTCACCGGAGTCCATGATGCGCTCTTTGTCGTCATCACCGCGGTGCGAGAGGGCGCCGGACTGGCGGAGCATGGCGTCGACCAGAGTCGTCTTGCCGTGGTCTACGTGCGCGACGATGGCGACGTTACGAAAGTTCACCGGGCGATTCTGCCAGCGCACCCTGTCAATCGCGAAAACGTGAAAGCCACGTCACAGCCCAAGGGGGGACTCCGCGGAGAACCTCTCGAGCTCCTTGAGGTGCAGTTCGGTCAACGATTGCAGGCACTGCGCAGCCGTTTCGGTGAGCTGCAGCCGGATCACCCGCTGGTCGCCACTGTCGCGGACCCGGGTGACCAAGCCGGCCGCTTCGGCCCGCTGGATCAGTTCTCCAGCACTGTGGTGGCGCAACAGCAGGTAGTCGGCGACGTCGCCGACGGTCGGCCCCCGCGAGTCGCTGTGGCCGCGCACCGCCAGCAGCAACTGGTGCTGCGCGGGGGTGAGTCCGGCCGCTTGCGCCTGGTCGGCGCTCCACCGCTCAAAGCGCCGCAGCCGCGTGCGGAACGCAAGCAGCCGAGCATAGACGTCGTCAGGCAGTGGCACGTCTGTAACTTTATGCCGACCACCGCGGGCGCGCGTAGCTCAGCTCAGCTGGGCGGTGATCCGGATTTCAACCACCGCTCCCGGGATAGCCAACTCGGAGATCCCGACGGCTGTCCACGCCGGGTACGGCGGGCGCGTAGTGAAAGTTTTCGTAGATCGACGTCATCCACTCGGGAATCACGACCTTCATGGGTGCTCCTAGGCGCCGTTGGGCACCAGCTGATCCGGGCAGTACAGCTGGGCGGCGATTCCCACGAACTGGGTGCCATGCTCAGTCGTCAATCCGGGGTTGCGGGCCTTGAGGCCGTCCAACACATCCGGGCTCGGCTTGCCCTCGGCGATCAGGCCGCACACCAATTTCGCGGTGATGATGGCCTGGTCAGCGTTGTTGTAGGTGATTCCGGCCGCCCGCAGCGACACCAGGAAAGCGGTATCGGTCTCCGAGGGATCGGCATGGGCCGGCGCCGCGAAGCAGACACAGCCGAGTGCGCCCAGCAGCGCCGCGCGGAGTCTCACCAGCCCCTCCGTTGCGGTCGTGAACCCATCGGCTGATTCCTCCTTGCGACGTCGCGGCTGCGATAGACGATGTACGGCCGAAACAGATAACCGATCGGCGCGCTGAACGCGTGCACCAGACGAGTGAACGGCCAGAGCGCGAACAAAGTCAATGCAATCATGACGTGGACCTGGAAATACAGCGGCGCCTGAAGCATCAAATCGCCGCGAGGATCGAGCGTCCAGATCGAGCGGAACCAGACCGACACGGTCTCGCGGTAGTCGTGTGCCTCCCCGTACGCGGTGGTGCCCATCAAGGTGCAGCTCATCCCGACCACCAGCGCACACACCAGCACCGCATACATCAGCTTGTCGTTGACGCTGGTGGCCTTGAACACCGAGCGCTCGGTGCGGCGCCGATAGATCAGCAGCCCGACACCGATCAAGGTGGCGATGCCCGCGGGCAGGCCCAGGATCAGCGCCTGCAGGTGGTAGACCCGATCGCTCATTCCCAGCGCTCGGGTCCAGGACTCCGGGACGAAGAGTCCCATGATGTGCCCCGCGATCACCACGAAGCTGCCGAAATGGAACATCGGGCTGCCGATCCGCAACAGCTTGGACTCATACAGCTGCGACGAGCGGGTGGTCCAGCCGAACTTGTCGTACTTGTACCGCCACCAGGTCGCGACGCCCGCGATCGCCAGCACGAAGTACGGCACGATGTCCCACCACAGCTCCGCAGGGCTGATGAGAGTGACTTGCGTCATCGGGTCGGCACCTTCGGCATCCCGAGCGAAACGGCTGCCGTGAACGGCTGCAGTCCAACAGCTTCCGCTGGTGGCCCGGACGCCATCAGCTCTCTCACGTTGCGCACCTCCTGATCCGTTGCCGCCGGGAGCGTCTCGCACACCGCCGCTACAGCGAAGGCATACGGCGAACCCGCTTCGCTCAATGCACGGTGCAGCACGTCGATCGGCGTGCGGTGCGCCAGCAGCAGCCGACGACCGGCCTGCGGATCTACTGACGCGGCAAACTCCAGAACCACCGGCAGGTGGTCAGGCGCCTCGGCCAACGGCGGTTCGGCGCCGGCCTCGCGGTAGGCGGTGGCGAAGGCCAGCATCTGCATCCCTCGGTTACGGGTGTCACCACCGGTCCAGTAGGTCAGAAACATCGTCGAGCGTCGCCGCATATCGAAGGTTTCGACATAGTCCACGGCGGCCGCCATCGGGTCAGCTGCGCGCAGCGCGGTGACCGTGCGCCGCAACAGATTAGCCGCCGGCGCGTCGGCGTGGGCGAGCAGCGCCTCGGCGGTGTCGAGCCGCTGAGGCAGTTGCTCGTCGGGGTAGCACAGCAGCAGCGATGCCGCCTGCCAGACCGCCCGGTCCGCGGGTCCGCCGGCCTGACGACGCAACGAATGAATGAATCGCTTCACTGATGCTCCGGGAACATCTCCGGCACGGCCCGCTCGCCGCCACCCCAGTTGAGCAAGTTGGTCCGGCCCCGCGGCCGCTGCGCGTGACCGTTCTCGACCAGATGGAATGACGACTTCGCGACGTCATCGGCGCCGACGAAAGGATCCTCCTCATACGCCTCGGGTCCGCCGGTGATCGAGCAGCCCAGGTGTTCGAGGTCGTGTGCCTGCTGACTGTAGGCGGTCGGGATCACGTAGCGCTCTTCGTATTTCGCGATCGCAAGCAGCCGGTACATGTTGTACATCTGTTCCTCGGTCATGCCGACCGAGGCGGGTATGTGCGGTTGGGTCTCGCGGCCCAGGCTGATGTCACGCATGTAGGAGCGCATCGCCGCCAGCCGGCGCAGCACATCCTCGACCACGCCGGTGTCACCAGCGGTGAACAGCTCGGCGAGGTAGCTCATCGGAATTCGCAGCGCGGCAAGGGCCCCGAACAGGTTGCCCAGGTCTTCACCGTCGTGCCCGTCGCGGCTGACAGCGTCGACCACCGGCGACAACGGTGGGATGTACCAGACCATCGGCATGGTCCGGTATTCGGGATGCAGCGGCAACGCCACTTTGTAGGTGTTGATCAACGCGTAGATCGGCGAACGCTGCGCGGCCTCGATCCAGGCATCGGAGATCCCCTCGGCACGTGCGCCCGCGATCACCTGCGGGTCAGTCGGGTCCAGGAACACACCGCACTGCGCCTCGTACAAGTCGGTGTCGTTGTCGACCGAAGCCGCTTCGAGCACCTTGTCGACGTCGTAGAGCACCAGGCCGATGTAACGCAGCCGGCCGACGCAGGTCTCCGAGCACACCGTCGGCAGGCCGACTTCGATACGCGGATAACAGAAATGGCACTTCTCGGCCTTGCCGGTCTTGTGGTTGAAGTACACCTTCTTGTACGGACATCCCGACACGCACAGCCGCCAGCCACGACAGCGGTCCTGGTCGACCAGCACGATGCCGTCTTCTTCGCGCTTGTAGATAGCCCCGGTCGGACACGACGCCACGCACGACGGATTCAGGCAATGCTCACAGATCCGCGGCAGGTAGAACATGAAGGTCTCTTCGAGCTCGCTTTTGACCTGGTCACTGACCTTCGCCAGGATCGGGTCGTTGACCAGAGTCTCCGGCGCCCCAGCGAGATTGTCATCCCAGTTGGGCCCCCACTCGATCTTCATCGGCTCGCCGGTGATCGAACTCTTCGGCGCCGCAACCGGAATGGTGTCCCCCAGCGGCGCAGCGGTGAGGTTCTCGTAGTCGTAGGTCCAGGGCTCGTAGTAGTCCTTCAAGCCAGGCAGGTTGGGGTTGGCGAAGATGTTCAGCAGCTTGTGCAGCCGGCCGCCGGCCAGCAGCCGCAACCGGCCCTTTTTGTCCAGCGTCCAGCCGCCCTTCCACCGACTCTGGTCTTCGTAGGTCCGCGGATATCCACCGCCGGGCCGGGTTTCGACATTGTTGAACCAGACGTACTCGGTTCCCTCGCGGTTGGTCCAGGTCTGCTTGCAGGTCACCGAGCAGGTGTGGCATCCGATGCATTTGTCCAGGTTCATCACCATGGCCATCTGCGCCATTACTTTCATCGCTTAATACCTCACGTCCTGGCTGCGGCGCCGCACCACCGTGACCTCGTCGCGCTGATTGCCGGTGGGCCCCAGGTAGTTGAACGCGAACGCGTGCTGGCCGTAGCCGCCGGCAAGATGGCTGGGCTTGACGCGGATCCTGGTCAACGAGTTGTGGGTGCCGCCGCGCTTGTTGTTGGTCTCGGCCCGCGGGGTGTCAACGGTGCGCTCCTGCACGTGGTAGACGAACACCACCCCGTCCGGCATCCGCTGGCTGACGATCGCCCGGCCGACGAACACGCCGTTGACGTTGACCGCTTCGATCCAATCGTTGTCCTTGACACCGATTTTCGCGGCGTCGCCCGGGCTCATCCACATGGTGGGGCCACCGCGCGACAGCGACAGCATGTACAGGTTGTCCTGGTAGGTGGAGTGGAACGACCACTTCGAGTGCGGCGTCAGGTACCGCACGGTGATCCCGATACCGTCACCGGTCTCGCCGAGCTCGGGGGCATCGAACAGCCGTGCCATGTCCAGCGGCGGGCGGTAGATCGGCAGGTGTTCGCCGAGTTCCTCGATCCAATCGTGCGCGGTGTAGAAGTGCATCCGGCCGGTCAGGGTGTGGAACGGCTTGAGGCATTCGATGTTGATCGTGAACGGGGCGTAGCGCCGTCCGCCGGTCTCGCTGCCGGACCACTCCGGGCTGGTGACCACCGGCACTGGCCGCGCCTGGGTGTCGGCGTAGGTGATCCGCTTCTCCTCGCTGCCCTCGGACAGGTGCGCCAGTCGCCGGCCGGTGCGTTTCTCCAGTGCCCGGAAGCCCTCCGTCGCGATCCGGCCGTTGGTGGTACCCGACAGCGCCAGCACGGTGTCGGCCATCCGGGTCGCGGTGGTGAGCGCGGGGCGACCGGTGCCGGCGCCGGATGTCATCACCCCGAACTTGGCGGCCAATTCCTCGACCTCTTCGTGCGGAAACACGGTGTAGCCCTTGGTGGTCAGCCCCAAGGTGTCCACCAGCGGGCCAAGTGACTGCCACTTGTCCCCGATCGCGGTGTAATCACGCTCCACCACAGTCACTTTGGGCATTGTCTTGCCGGGAATCGGTGTCTCGCTGCTGCGCAGCCAGTCGCGTTCGGTGCCGTCGGGGTAGGCCATCGCATCCGCGGTGTCGTGCTGCATCGCGGTGAGCACGACGTCGTTGCGGACGCCCAGATGCTTAACCGCCAACGCGCTGAACGTCCGGGCAATCGCGCCGAATGCGTCGTAGTCGCTGCGGGTCTCCCAGGGCGGGTCGATCGCCGCGCTGAACGAGTGCACGTAGGGGTGCATGTCGGTCGAGGACAGGTCGGCCTTCTCGTACCAGGTCGCCGCCGGCAGCACGATGTCGGACATCAGCGTGGTCGAGGTCATCCGGAAGTCGATCGACATGAGCAGATCGAGCTTGCCCTCGGGGATGTCACGGTCCCAGCGCACGTCGGCCGGTTTCACCCCACCGGCGGGCGGCTCGCCCATCACGCTGGCGTCGGTGCCCAGTAGGTGCTTGAGGAAGTACTCCCCGCCCTTACCGGAGGCGCCGATGAGGTTGGCCCGCCACACCGTGAGCACACGCGGCCAGTTGACCGGGTTGTCCGGATCGGTGACCGACAGCTTCAGGTCACCGGCGGCCAGTTGCTCGGCGACGTACTCGCCCGCATCGCGGCCGGCGGTGCTGGCCTCGTCGGCGACATCCAGGCTGGACCGGTCGAACTGGGGATAGAACGGACTCCAGCCCATCGCGGTCGCCGACGCCAGGATGTCCATGGTGTGTCGGCCGTCGAATCGGCCGCGCCCCAGCGGCGTGGTCAGCTTCTCCGCGCCATAGGCGTCATAACGCCACTGGTCGGTGTGGGCATACCAGTAGGAGGTGCCCGGCACCTGGCGCGGTGGCCGCGACCAGTCGTTGCCCGCAGCCATGGTCTGCCACCCGGTCAGCGGACGCACCTTCTCCTGGCCGACGTAGTGCGCCCAGCCGCCGCCGTTGCGTCCCATCGAACCGGTGAGCATGAGCAACGCGAGCACCGCCCGGTAGGTGGCGTCACCGTGGAACCATTGGCAGATGCCGCTGCCCATGATGATCATCGACCGGCCGCCGGATTCTTCTGCGTTGCGGGCGAATTCACGGGCGATCCGGATCGCCTGCGAGGCTGAGACACCGGTGATCGACTCCTGCCACGCCGGGGTGTTGACCTGCGTGTCGTCGTCGTAGCCGGTCGGCCATTCGCCGGGCAGCCAGGGCCGGCGCACCGAATAGTTGGCCAGCATCAGGTCGAACACCGTGCAGACCAGGTGCTCGCCGACCTGACGCACCGGCACCCCGCGCTCGACGACGGTGCCATGACCGGTCACGGTGTCGAAGCCGGGCATCGAGACCAGTGCGGCGGGCTGATCGCCGTTGAGGAACTTCGGGTTCTTGACGGTCAACGCCGGCCGCAGATCGCCGAGGTCCAGGTTCCACTTGCCCATGCCGTCGTCGCCCCAGCGGAAACCCAAAGAGCCGTGCGGTACCACCACACTGTCGGTGGCCTCATCCAGTAGGGCCGGCTTGAACGCTGCGTTCTCGACCTCCGCAAGGTCCCCGCCTAGGTCGGCGGCGGTCAGGTTCTTGCCGGGAACCAACCGACCGTCGCGCTCCTCCAGCTTGATCAGAAACGGCAGGTCGGTGTAGCGGCGCACGTAGTCGGTGAAGAACGGCACCTCCTGCTTGACGTAGCACTCGGTGAGGATGACGTGGCCCATCGCCATGGCCAGCGCGCCGTCGGTGCCGGCCGCACACGGCATCCACTCGTCGGCGAACTTGGTGTTGTCGGCATAGTCCGGGCTGACGGTGACGACCTTGGTGCCGCGGTAGCGGACCTCGGCCATCCAGTGCGCGTCGGGCGTGCGGGTGATCGGGACATTGGAGCCCCACATCATCAGGTAGGCCGCGTCCCACCAGTCGCCGGATTCTGGGACATCGGTCTGGTCGCCGAATACCTGGGGCGAGGCGACCGGCAGGTCGGCGTACCAGTCGTAGAAGGACGTCATCACCCCGCCGAGCAGCTGGATGAAGCGTGACCCGGCGGCGAACGACACCATCGACATCGCCGGAATCGGGGAGAATCCCGCGACCCGGTCCGGGCCGTAGGTCTTGATGGTGTGCACGTGGGCGGCGGCGATCATCTCGGTGGCTTCGGCCCAGCTCACCCGGACCAGCCCGCCCATGCCGCGGGCCTGCTGGTAGCGCCGGCGACGCTCGGGGTCGGCCTGGATGTCCGCCCAGGCCAGCACCGGGTCGCCCAGGCGCGCCTTGGCCTCCCGGAACATCTCGACCAGCACCCCGCGGCCGTAGGGGTAGCGCACCCGGGTCGGCGAGTAGGAGTACCAGGAGAACGAGGCGCCGCGCGGGCAGCCGCGGGGCTCGTATTCGGGTCGGTCCGGCCCCACCGTGGGGTAGTCGGTGGCCTGGTTCTCCCAGGTGATGATGCCGTCCTTGACGAAGATCTTCCAGGAGCACGATCCGGTGCAGTTGACCCCGTGAGTGGACCGGACCACCTTGTCGTGGCTCCAGCGGTCCCGGTAGAAGATGTCGGCCTCACGCCCGCCCCGGCGGGTGACGGTGCGCAGGTCCGGCGACATCTGGCCCGGGGTGAAAAACCGGCCGCTGCGCTCCAGGAGTTCCTCGAGCGGGCCGCCGATTCCCGTGGTGGGCGGTCGCGCTGCGCGTGTCATCACCGATTCTCCTTCGCGGGTCGCCGCGGTCCGACGGATTGCAGTTCGGAGCCCCCGCAGCACACAATCGAGCCCGAAACACCAGCGTAGCGGGATATATCGCTCAACGAGCAAATCCGTCGGCAAGATTTAACAGAGGCTTCTCACCAGAGTGCCCGAGCCAGCTCCGGCAGCCAAGCACGATCAGCAGGTACCCAGTCAACGTCGCCCAGTTGCACAGCGGTCACCCAGCGCAGGGCTTGATGATCATCTGGGCGCGGTTCGCCGCGGATGAGGATGACAAGGTAGGCGCGCATCGTCATCTGCGGATTTAGCACCACGTCCGCACCGAGTCGTTCTCCCACGGTGATCGCTTCAGGATCCAGGCCCAGCTCTTCGCTGAGTTCGCGGGCCAGCGCGGCGGATTCACTCTCACCGGGCATGACCTTGCCGCCGGGCAGTTCCCAGCGACCGGCCAGCTCCGGCGGGTGACGCCGCTGCGCGATCAGCACCGTGCGCCCGGCCACCGATTCGGCGAGGACGGCTCCGGCGACGACGATCTGGGGTGACATGGCGTGTGAGGCTATACCGTCCTACCGTCGGGTATGACTTTGTTGACTGACGATCAGGTGAACGCAACGCTGCCCGACCTCTGGGAGCACGCCGACGGGGCGCTGCGGCTCTCGGTCAAGTTCGGCTCGTTTCTGGACGGGATCGACGCGGTGCGTCGGGTGGCCGAACGTGCCGAAGCGGCCGATCACCACCCCGATATCGACATCCGCTGGCGCACCGTGACGTTCGTGCTGGTCACGCACTCCGAAGGCGGGATCACCGATAAGGATGTGGCGATGGCGGGTGAGATCAACCGGATTCTGGCGACGTGACCCGCGTGGTCGCCATCCAGCCCAAGGTGGCTAGCGCGCCGACGATGTAGACCAGCCCGGCCCAGGCCAGGTACCAGGGCCGGCCGGCTTCCCAGATCGTCGGCTGGAAGAAGCTCAGCAGCCACGGCACGCCGATGAGGGTCAGTGCGAGCCAGACCCAGCCCAGGATGCGGGCGCCGCGGCAACCCGAGCGGGGCCCGTAGAACAGCCAGATCATCAGCGGCAGCAGCCAGACCCAGTGATGGGTCCAGGAGATGGGTGATGCCAGCAGTCCGAACAGCTCGACCACCAGCAACGACCCCAGGGGATCGGGTCCGGCGGGAGTACCGTTCAGCGCCCGCCAGGCGAGCACCGCCAGCATCGCGGTGACACCGATCGCGATCAGCACCGGGAGGCTGTAGCCGGCGTCGTGTCCAAGGATGCGGGAGATCCCGCCCCGCCAGGACTGGTTGAACGACGTTCCGATCGGACCTACCCGGTGGGCGTCACCGAGTAGTTCGGTGAAGTAGCGGCGGGCTTGATCGCCAGTGGCCCACACCGACACCGCAATGGTGCCGGCGAAGACGACGGCCGAGAACACCGCGGCGGCCCAGCGCCGGGCCCCGGCCAGATAGACCCCGGCGATCGCCGGGGTCAGCTTCACCCCGGCGGCCAGCCCGACCAACAGCCCCGACACCCACCATCGCCGGCTGTAGACCGCATAAAGCACCGCCAGCACCAGGATCACGTTGATCTGGCCGTAGTCGAAGGTGCTGCGCAACGGTTCGGTCCAGATCCCGGCCGCCGTCCACAACATCGCGACCCGAGCCTCGGCTGACGGTTGGCCCAGCAGCCGCTGGCACAGCCGCAGCACGCCATACAGTGCGGCCATTGTGCCGATCTGCCACAGGAGCGCAACCAGCCCGAACGGTAGGAAATGCAGCGGGTAGAACACCACCGCCGCGAACGGCGGGTAGGTGAAGGGCAGCGGGAAGTCCGGGGTCTGGTCGGCGTAGACGTAGTCATACAGCGTGCCGGGGTGGGCCAGCGCGGCCGCGCCGTTGATGTAGACGTGCAGGTCGACGAAGTTGGCGCCGTGCGGGGTTAGGTAGGTCCAGGCGAGTCGCGCCGCAATGCTGACCGCCAGCAGCCATGGGGCCCACGCGGTCAGGCGATTCGTCAGCGAACGCGCAGGCGGGGTGTCGAGGGTGGTGTCTACCGGCACGACTTTATCGAACGGCCGCCAGATCACCGGCGCGGTTCGGGTCCGTAACGGTTCCATAAATGACACACGTGTCACTTGAGCCTCAGCAGCAACAGGCTAGCTTCAGTTTTCAGGAAGCCACCGCCGACGAATTGGGGAAGTCATGTCGCGCCTCCAGATGCTGTTCGCCACGCCGTTTTTCGAGACGCAGCGTGCCGCCGCCGCCAGGGCGGCCGTCGCAGCCGGATCGTCGGCCGTGCTGGTGTTCGGCGCCGTCGGCGGGGTCCCCATGGCCGACCCGGCCATGCCGGCGCTGCCGCCGCCCACCGCCGGATTCCCCGGGCTGCCCGCAATCGAGCAGTTGAGCCCGGTGATCCAGCAGGCCGCCGCCGACCCCGCCGGGGCAACCTCGCTGCTGATGGCCGCGGCCGCCGCATTCACCGGAAACTCCAACGCGCCCGCCAGCTCCCGGCAGGTGGCCGACTCGGTGGCACAGTTCGTCCAGTCGCCGCCCGAGGCATTGCCGAGCAATCACGTGCCGACGGCCGGCTCCGAACCCGGGCTGGTGGCCCACCTGCCCAGCGGCATCGACCCGGCCAAGTCGGTGGGACCGGTTCCCCAGGCCGCACTGAACGCGCCCGAAGCCGTGCCCGCGCCCGCCGAGGCCCTGCCCGTATCCCCCGAGATGGCCGAAGCCGCGGCCGCCGCTGCGGCACCCGACGCGGCGACGGCGGCCAACCCCGGATTCGGCCCGGACGCCCCGCCGACCCAGGACTTCATGTACCCGTCCATCGGCCAGAACTGCCTGGCCGACGGCGGCACTGTCATCGCCACCGCGCTGTCGGTGGCCGGCCCGGCCACGATTCCGACCCCCGGCCCCAAGCCCGGCCAGACCGCCTACGTGTTCACCGCCGTCGGCACCCCCGGGCCCGCCGAGACGCAGAAGCTGCCGCTGAACGTCAGTTGGGTGAACCTGACCACCGGCAAATCCGGCAGCGCCACCTTGCAGCCGCGCACTGACATCAACCCCGAGGGGCCGACGACGCTGACCGCGATCGTCGACACCGGCTCGGGCAGCGTCATGTCGACGATCTTCGGTCAGGTCAGCACCAAGGACCACCAGTGCAACTTCCTGCCCACCATCGGTTCGACGGTGGTGCCCTGACCGGCGGATTGTTCCGCGTCGATCCAGTCTGACCGGCGATAAGGTGGTGGCCATGACCGTCCCGCGCCCGTCGGCACCGTGGACGTTGTTGATCGGCTTGGCTGCGATGGTGCTGCTGGCGGTCAGCGGTTGCGCCGGGGAACGGACGCCGGCGGAACGGTCGGCCTCCGGTGCCGCGGTCTCCGCGCCAGCGCCGATGAGCCCGCCGGATCAGCCACTGCAACAGGACCTGCACCGGGACATCGTGACCACGGGCAGCCTCAACATCGCGGTGACCGACGTCGGCGCATCGGTGGACCGACTCATCGAGCTGGCCACCAGACTCGGCGGCCGCGTCGATGACCGCACCGAAAGCACGACGCCGGGTCAGTCCCGCACCGCCGAGCTGACCGTGCGTATCCCCTCCGCAAAGGTCGATGAATTCCTCGACAGCGCAAAGCAACTGGGGGATGTCTCGTCGCTCGCCGTGCGGCACGACGACGTCACCAGCCAACGCGTCGACCTCGATGCGCGGGTCGCTGCGTTGCAGGCGTCGGTGGACCGATTGACCACGCTGATGAAGTCCGCCGCCACCACGGCCGATCTACTGCAGGCCGAGAAGGAGCTGACGTCGCGGCAGGCCGACCTCGACAGTCTGCGGGCCCAGCGCGCCCAGCTCGGCGACCAGATCAGCGACGCGACGCTCACCGTTTCGCTGGCCTCCGAGTTCGAGTCGCCGGCCCCCGGATTCGTCGCATCGGTTCGTCACGGCTGGCACGCCCTGCTGTCGTTCACCCACGGCCTGATCTCGATCGCCGGTTTCCTACTGCCCTGGCTCCCGGTGATCGTGGTGGTCGCGGGCCTCGTGACCGTCCTGCGTCGCAGGACCCGACGGCGGCGTCAGTAGGCCATGAACAAGATGGCGTCCCGGTCGTACTCCATGCCGGGGTGCACATCGGCGAGGTGCTTCTGCACCACCACGACCAGGTCGTCTTCGTCTTTGCCCGTCATCGCCTCGCCACACGGACAGTTCAGGTGAGTTTTCACGTCGCCGCCTTTCCCTTTGTTTCCCGGGCCTGCTTTGCAGCCAACTTCTGCGCCTTCTTGGTGGACCGCACCTGCTGTAGCGACGACGCATCCACGACGTCCGCGATCGACAGATGTGTTCCAGCCTCACCGTATGCCCCGGCGGCCTCCCGCCATCCCGACGGGGTCACGCCGTATTGCTTGCCCAGCAGCGCCAGAAAGATTCGGGCCTTCTGCTCGCCGTAGCCGGGCAGTGCCTTGAGGCGCTTCAACACCTCGGCGCCATCGGGGTCACCGACCGTCCACAATGCGGTCGTGTCGCCGCCGTACTGATCGACCACCGCCTTGGCGAGCGCTTGGACCCGGGCCGCCATCGACCCCGGAAATCGGTGTACCGCAGGCCTTTCGGCGAACAACGCTGCGAATTCCTCCGGATCGCGCTCGGCGATGTCGTGCGGGTCCAGCCCGCCCATCCGGTCAGCGATCTTCTTCGGGCCGGCGAACGCGACCTCCATCGGAATCTGCTGATCCAGCAACATTCCGACCAGCAGCGCGAACGGGTCAGCGCTCAGCAACGCATCCGCAGGCGGGTCCCCTACCAGCTGCAGCTTCGGCACCTGGTCAGTCTAAGACCATCCGGGGCGGCCCGACCCCGCGCCACTCCACCCCAGCCAACTAAACCGTTCCGTTGGTCTGTGTCGGTGGAGTGTGCAACCGTGTAGCGACACCCCGACCGGACGCATCTGCAGGAGAAGGACCATGAGACGTGTAGTGGCAGCGCTGTTCGCAGCGATGGCTACGGCGGTATGTCTGGCGGCCACGGCCGCTGCGATACCGGAGCAGGGCACCCCAGAGTTCGACACCTACATGGAGGGTCTGGAGCGCAACGGGTTCAACTTGAACCCCGACACCGCCTGGCGCCTCGCCCACCAGTCGTGCGAAGGCGGACTTCCCGGCTACATCGGGTTGGAACTCGCCGCGCAGGGGGTCGTCGGCCCCGGAGCGAACCAGCGGGCGATGGACGTGGCCCGAAAGTACGCCTGCCCGGTGCAGTAACGGCCCGAACTAGCCGCTCTTGCGGCGGAATTCCCGGCGGCTCTCCAGCGGCCCGTGCGACCGCGACTGCTTGGCGCCACCGTCCTTGTGGTCGGAGCCACCCGCCGACTTCGCCTTCTTACGCTCCAGCGCCTCCCGGAACTTGCGCTTGTTCTCGTCTGCGGCGGAATCTGGTTCGGGCATACCCGGGAGCCTAGCTCAGCGCATGGCATACCGGTGGGAGATGTTCAGCGCACGCCCGGCGGCATGCCATAGAGGTGATGGATAGGCAGCGTCAGCAGCACACGGCGGTCGGTCACCATGGCCTGGCGGTACTCGTCCCAGTCCGGATGCTCCCCGGCGATGTTGCGGTACAACGCAATCAGCGCCTCGACGGTGTCGTCATCGGGCGCGGCGGCCGGCGACGTGAGCTGGGCATCCCCCTCGGCGACGGCATAGGACCAGCCGTCGTCCGAATCGACCAGCAGCGACGCCCGGGGATCCCGGCGCAGGTTGCGGGTCTTGGCTCGCGGTTCGGTGACCGACACCTGCACCACCAGAGACCGCGGGTCGAAGTAGTACTGCACGTTCGACAGTTGCGGGCGCCCGTCTCGTTTGATGGTGGCCAAGACACCGAGTGAGTTCCCGCTGATCAAGGCAAGCAACTTGTCGTCGAATACCTGGCGTCCCATGATCGAAGCCTACCGACGCATCCGGTTATTGCCATCGTTCTTCCACCGATTGGAGGCCGCCTCATGACCCGGTATGCAGTGTTTCTGCGCGGCGTGAACGTCGGCGGAGTCAACCTCAAGATGGCCGAGGTCGCCGCCACGCTGACCGCTGCCGGGCTGACCGCTGCCGGATTCTCCGAGGTCCGCACCCTGCTGGCCAGCGGCCACGTGCTGCTGGACTCTCCCGCCAATGCCACCAAAGTGCGCGCCACCGCCGAGGCGGCGTTGCGGGAGCGCTTCGGCTACGAAGCCTGGGTGCTGGTCTACGACCTCGAGACGGTGCGCGACATCGTGGCTGCCTATCCCTTCGAACCCGAGGTCCCCGGCCTGCACTCCTATGTCACGTTCGTCGCCGAGGAGGCAGCTCTGACCGAACTGTCTGAGATCGCCGCAGATGCCGACGAGACGATCACTGTCGGCGACGGGGTGATCTACTGGCAGATCCCCAAGGGCGACACCCTGATCAGCACGGTGGGCAAGACGATGGGCAACAAGCGGTACAAGTCCGCCACCACCACCCGCAACCTGCGCACCCTGAACAAAATGCTGCGCTAGGTGGCGCACCGGTAAGGTCGCAGACGTGAGCCAGGCACAGAAAGTCACCCTGACCGGGGTCTCCGAAACCGCGTTGCTGACCTTGAACGCCCGGGCGAAAGAGGCCCGCCGTTCCGACGGGATCATCGAGGACCCGATGGCGATCCGCCTCGCCGAGTCGATCGACTTCGATTTCGCGAAGTTCGGACCGACGCGGCAAGACATCGCCCTGCGCGCGTTGGCCTTCGACGACCAGACTCGCCAGTTTCTGCGTCAGCACCCGTCGGGCACCGTGGTGGCCCTGGCCGAGGGCTTGCAGACCAGCTTCTGGCGGGTGAGTGCGAGCGTTCCCGACGCCGCGTTCCGCTGGCTCACCGTCGATCTCCCGCCGATCGTCGACATTCGCTCCCGGCTGCTGCCGGCGTCGCCGCAGGTTTCGGTCTGCGCGCAGTCCGCCTTGGACTACAGCTGGATGGATCAGGTCGATCCCGACAACGGCGTGTTCATCAGCGCCGAAGGTCTGCTGATGTATCTGCAGCCCAACCAGTCGCTCGGACTGATCGCCGAGTGCGCCCGCCGCTTCCCGGGTGGGCGGCTGCTCTTCGATGTGCCGCCGCCGCTGATGGCGATGCTGATTCGCCGCGGGGTATGGACCTCGCTTCGGTACAAGGCGCCGCCGATGCCGTTCAACCTGTCAGTGAGCGACGCTGCCGATCTGGTGAACACCATGCCCGGCATCCGGGCCGTTCGCGATCTGCCGTTGCCGGCCGGGCGCGGATGGCTGTTCAACACCTTGCTCTCGAACGCCCATCGGCTACGTTTCTTGGATCCGGTCCGTCCGTCGCTGACCCTGCTGGAATTCGGCTAAAGAGCACCGCTGCCGGCACTGTCGAAGGCCGCGTCGAGGTAGCGCAGCGCATCGGCCTTGCCCAAACCGACCGCGCGGGCGGCGGCCGCGAAAGCGCCCGCCGCCTGGGTCATGGCCGCATCGGCCGGGTCACTGCTTGCCACGAAGGTGCCGAACCGGCCGCGAGTTTGGACGACGCCGCCGGCCTCCAGCTCGCGGTAGGCGCGCGCGACGGTGTTGACCGCCAAACCCAATTGGCTCGCCAATTCGCGCACCGGCGGCAACCGGGTTCCCGCGGGCAGCGCCCCGGCCCTAACCGCCTCGATCAGTGCAACCCGGATCTGCTCGAACAGCGGCACGCCGGCATGCACATCGGCTTTCAGCAGGTCGGAGAAGTCCATTCGGCCAGTATCCCGCTATCTTGGTGGCGTGCGGGTGGTGGTGTTCAGTGGCGCAGGAATCTCAGCGGAGAGCGGGATACCCACCTTCCGCGACGACGAGAAGGGGCTCTGGGCGCAATACGACCCCTACGAGGTCTCCAGCATCGACGGCTGGAATCGGCAGCCGGAACTGGTCTGGGGCTGGTATTCATGGCGCTGCCAGCTGGCCCGCCGCTATGAGCCGAACCTGGGCCACACCGCGATCGCGGATTGGGAACAGCACGCCGACGTCCAGGTCATCACCCAGAACGTCGACAATCTGCACGAGCGCGGCGGCAGCTCCACGGTTCACCATCTGCACGGCCGGATGTTCACCTTCCGGTGCTCGGACTGCGAACAACCGCACGACACGCAGCTGCCAGAGCTGGCTGAGCCCGTGCTCGAAATCATGCCGCCGCAGTGCGAGTGTGGCGGCTTGATTCGCCCCGACGTGGTGTGGTTCGGCGAACAGCTGCCCGAGGAGCCGTGGAACGCCGCAGTCGAGGCCATCGACGCCGCCGATGCGCTGGTCGTGGTCGGCACATCCGGGGTGGTCTATCCGGCGGCCAGCCTGCCCGAACGGGCGCTGGAGCTGGGCAAGACGGTCATCCAGGTGAATCCGGAGCCGACGCCGCTGTCGGAGCGGGCCACGGTGTTCCTGCGCACTACCGCGTCGGCAGCACTGCCCGGAATGGCGCAGCGGTTGCCGTTCCTGCTGGGCTGACTGGGCTTCAGGCCGGGCGGCTGGCGGAGCCCAGTGCGAACTCCGACACCGGCACCGGGGCCCACGCCGGGAATTGATGCCCGCGTCGCGTTTTACCGACGACGAAGCCGGCAGCGGTGATCATCTGCTCGGTCTCGCGGTGGGTGTGGCAGTTGCCGAACAGTCGGGGCCAGAAGGTGGCGTCGGCCAGCCGTTGCAGTCCGCCCCGCACCCCGGCGCTGGCGACATGCTCGAAGTAGCGCAGCTCGCCGCCCGGCTTGAGCAGTGCGAACAACTGGCGCAGCACCTCTTCGGGACGGTCGACGGAGCACAAGACCAGCGAGCACACGATCGCATCGAACGGCTCCCCCGCGGCTAGGCCCTCGACGGTGCTCGCCAGCACGGTGATCGGCACCGGCGCCGCCGCCGCGGCTGAAACGGCGGCATCCCGCAGCCGGGACTCAGGTTCGGGGGCCACCACTTCGGTCACGGTGTCGGGGTAGAAGCTGAAGTTGCTCCCGGTGCCGGCTCCGACCTCCAGCACACGCCCGGACAGACCCTCCAGGTTCTCCCGGCGGCGGTCCCGCAACCAGTCGGTCTCACGGCTGGACATGAAAGTCCAGATCCGGGCGAACAGCGGGTTGTCCAGGGTGTCCGATGAGCTCATGGCAGCCACCCTAACCCGACGCCACAGTGACCCGGATTCCACTGGCTCGGGGCAGGCGGACCACGGCTCCAGCACAGGCCCCACAAACGCTACCCGCCGGTAGTATTGCCACCATTTCCCGAAACGTGACTCAATGATTCCTTAATAGTGACCAATAGGCTCAGGGTCATGTGGATCGACGACTCAAGTGCCGACGTCATCAAGGTCGACTTCGAGGCCCTGTACCACGGCGATTTCCTCGTCGAGGGCGACACCTCGGAGCAGTTCGACGGCTTGCATTCGCTGGCCAGCTGATTGATCGGCGTCGCGACAGCGGCGCCCTTCAACATGGTGCGGTTGCGCGCAGGTCGCCGCCTCAGCTTTGGCTGATCATGCGCGACAGGGACCGCACAACGTGACGACTGGCTGAGTGCCGCAGCCTCTGCATTACCGGTTGGCGGATCTGAGGGGCACCCACGCCGAACCGAGGAAACAGCTTTAACGCATTTGTCCGGTCGATCGCATCGCGCCCCGATCGATCCAGACCGGCATACGTCTCCAGACCCGCAGCGAACAATCTTCCGGCAGCGCTCGGCGCGAACGGCCAGTCCGAGCCGAAGGTGACGTGCCCGGGCCGCGCGAAAGCCAACAGGCTCGGCAGCGCCGCGGCGCTGGATGACAAGGCCGTATCGAAGTAGAAGCTGGCGAAATCGTCGAGGATGTCGGCTGGACTTCGGCCGGTGTCCGCCGTGATTGCGAGCGCCATCCGATGGCTGGCGTACGGCACGAAGCCCCCGGCGTGGCTCAACAGGAAGCGGATCTTCGGGTAGCGGCGCCGAATACCGTTGCGCACCAACAAGTAGGCGGCTCGGGTGGTATCCAACAGGAAGTCGGCGGCGAACGGGGCGACCCCGGGTATAACCGGTCCGGGCAGGTCGGCGGGGTGAATGAACACGACGGCCGCGCGCTCATCCAGTGCGGTGAACAGTTCGTCCTGCCCGTCTTGGCCCAGGTAGACGCCGGCACTGTTGGCCAGCAGCACCACGCCGTCGGCCTTGAGCTCGTCGAGTGCGCGGATGGCTTCGGCTACCGACTCCCCCAGATGCGGCATCGGGATGGTGGCGAAGAAGCCGAACCGGCCGGGGTGATCCACGACCAGTTGCGCGGTGTAGTCGTTGAGGTCACGCGCCAGCGCGGCGGCGTCAGCCACGGCCGGCAAAAAAGTGGTGCCGGGGGTGGACACCGACAAGATGGCGGTGCCGATGTCGAGGTCAGCCATGGTCTGCAGCGACGCTTCCGGGCTCCAGTCCGGTAGCGCCCTTCCGCCGGCTTCGTCGATGCCGGCTTTCCGCAGGGCTGTGCGGTAGTTGGGTGGGATCAGGTGGTGGTGAGTGTCGATGCGCAGCATGTCCGCCTCCTCATTGACTGTCGGGGATACCGGCGCCGGATAGGGCCGCAACCGTGTCTTCGTGGTGCCGTAGCGACGCTGCCGCGGCCTTGAACTGTGCGAGCTTGCCGATGATGGTCTGCCCCTCGGGAGTGTGTCCCCAGATGCTGATGCCCTGATGGGTCGTCGGCTCCCAGGTGTTCTCGTCTACGACGATGGGGTTCCAGCCCACTTCCCACTCGAAGCCCGACGGGGTCCTCGCGTAGTAGGACAGTTCGCGGTCGTTGGTGTGCTGTCCGACGCCCAGTGCCATGTCGAAGCCAAGTTCCTTGACGCGTTGGTAGGAGGCGGTCATGTCGTCGAGGTCGGCGACCTGGATGTTGAGGTGTTGGATACGCGTGCGGATCGGGTTGATCGGCAGGCGATTCACCGCGGCGATCGCCACCGAGTGATGCCGCTGGTTGACCCGCAGGAACCGGATCTTGAACTTGATGCCGCTGATCGTTTCGTCGATGAAATCGCTGAGGCGGGCGTCGAAGACGGTGTTGAAGTAGCCGCGTACTTGGTGCGGCTTTGTCGTCGTGATCGCGACGTGCCCCATCCCGGCGTCACCGGTGACGAATCCGCCGCGTACCCGCAGGTCCAGGGGCGAGGGGCTGGTCGAGGCGCGGACGAAGATCTCCTGGGTCAGCCCGTTGGGGCCGGGGAACCACACCAGTCGTTCGACGCCGCGCAGCGCGGCCTGCTCCGCTGTCCCCTCGGTGATCGGGACGCCATGCCCGGTGACCCGGGAGAGGATTTCATCGAAGCTGCCGTGGTCGTCGAGTTGCCACCCGAGGGCGGTGACGTCCTCGCTCGCGCCGCGCTGTAGCAGGAACCGGCAGTCGTGGTCGTCGAGGCGGAAGCGCATCACGTCGGGCAGGGTGTCGTCCACGTGCATGCCGATGGCGTCGCCCCCGAAACGGCGCCAGTCGGCGAACTTGGCGGTCTCGACGACCACGTAACCGAGGTGGACTTTGCCGAAGATCATTGCTCGAACACCGAGGGCGCGCTGAGGAATTCGGTGACCAGCTGGTTGAACAGCTCAGCACGTTCCCACTGCATCCAGTGGCCGGTGCGCGAGGTCATTACCAGCTCGGCATTGGGCATCATGTTTAGCAGCATCGGCCCGCCGGCGGGCTTGTTGACCTTGTCGTCGCGGCCCCAGAGCACCAGGGTCGGTGTTTGCAGGCTTCGAAGCCGGCTGTCGCGAGTGAGGTCCATGCGCCACAGCGTGCGCAGCGCCATCGGTCCGGACGGCCGGCGCAGCGGCGGGTTGGCCACCACCTCCGGGTCGATGGAGGCCTGATACCGCAGGTCGATCAGGTCGTCGGGGACCGCGGCGCCGTCGTAGACCAGGTAGGTGCGGATGAAGCTGGCGAGTTTGTCGCGGCTGGGGCCGTCGCCGCCGTAGTAAGCGAGCAGGGCATTGAGCCCGGCGGTCGGCGCGCCGCGGGTGGTCCCGATCCCGCCGGGGCCCATCAGCACCAGCTTGCCGACTCGCGCCGGGGTGTCCAGGGCCAGCCGCAGCGCGCACGCCCCGCCGTAGGAGTTGCCGACCAGATGTGCGGTATCGAGCCCGAGTTCGTCGAGCAGGCCGCGGATCATGCCGGCGAGGCCGCCGAACGGGTCGCGTTGATCCACCTCCTTGACCGAGCGGCCGTAGCCGGGCATGTCCGGGACGATGACCCGGAAGTGCTGCGCCAGCGCGTCGATGTTGCGGGAGTAGTTGGACACTCCGGAGGCGCCCGGTCCCCCGCCGTGCAGCAGCACTGCCGCGGGGCCGGCACCGGCTTCGGCGAAAAAGATCGGCCTTCCGGCGACGGTGACGGTGCGTTCGGTCAGTGCGGTGGTCATGCGGTGACTCCAGTCGGGATAGGGGCGAGCCCGGCGGGCGGCGCCGGGAGGGATTGTCCGGATTTGGCTGCGGCATAGACGAATCCGTCGGGGCGTAGGACCACGGTGCTCGCCTTCCTGGCTCGCAGCCAGTGCAGCAGGGAGGGTTCGTCGATCTGGATCACCGGCACGCCCAGCTCAGTCCACCCGGTGGTGCCCGCGGGCACCGCACCGGCGTGCACGATCGCCCACCGTCCCCCGAGGATGTCGTCGAGTCGAACGGTCGCGCCGTGGTCGTCGGTCACCCACGGCTGCGGGATCTGCCACCCGACCGCGCGGCGCCCACCGGCGGCGAAGAACCCGTCGGCGTATCGGGCGTCGGGAATCCACATCAGTTTCTGGGACCGGGCATTCAGCCCGGGTATCCGCGACAGGGCGCGCAACACATGGTTGCGAACGGCGGCGAGGGCCGGGTTGCGTTCGGTGATGATCCGGCCCACCATGCATGCCCGGCGGGTGGTTTCGGTGACGTGCGGTTTGCGCTCGGTTTCATACGAGTCCAGCAGCGACTCCGGGGCCTGGCCGTTGATGACGGCCGCGAGTTTCCAGCACAGGTTGGCCGCGTCACGCACTCCGGCCGACATGCCCTGGCCGATCCAGGGCGGCATGGCGTGGGCGGCGTCGCCGGCCAGGAATATCCGTCCCACCCGCCAGCGGTCGGCGGTCCGAACGTGGTGGCTGTAGATCACCGCCCGCAGAATCTTGACGTGTTCAGCAGTGATGCCCTGGTCGCCCAGCACCTTCCAGATCTCGGTTTCGTCGAGCAGGGTCCGCTCGTCTTCGCACGCGCGCGCCGGGTACTCCCAGCGGTGGTGACCCAGCGGTGTGGGGCAGTCGACGGTGGGGCGGGCCGGGTTGCAGTGAAACCGCAACCGGTCATAGCCGTCCCAGGTGTTGAGCACCTTGGTGTCGATGACAACCCACCGTTCGCTGTATGTCCGCCCGGCGTAACCGACGCCCAACTGTCCACGAGTGGGCGACGACCCGCCGTCGGCCGCGATCACGTACGACGCCCGCACTCGCTTGATCGTGTCGCTGCGCAGGTCGACCAGCATGAGCTCGACCTCGTTGTCTATCGGCAGCACCCGCAAGCATTCGTGTTCCAGGAGGATGTCGACGTCGGCGAACCGCTGCACGCCCTCGCGCAGCACGCGATCGACCGCGGGCTGGTAGAGGAACTGTTGAGGCGGATGCCCGGCCCCTCGGGGTGCGATTTTCAGATCGATGAAAGGCACCCCCTTGGCGTCGACGAAGTTCAGCGGCCGGTCCGGAAGCATGTCTTGCTGCAGCCGCTCCGCCAGGCCGACGGACTGCCAGATCCGCATGACCTCATCGTCGGTCGAGATCGCCCGCGCACGGCCGTAGATGTCGGGATCACGTTCGACGACAAGCACTTTGAGGCCAAGTTGACCCAAGAGGTTCGCGGCGGTGGCGCCGGTCGGCCCGTAGCCGATAACCGCCACGTCATAGCTGGTTGTGGTCACGATTTTCACCCTCGCCGTCGAAGACTTGTTCCGTAGTGATCGCTACGGTAATGTAGTGATCACTACAGAGTCAAGACTTCACCGCGAGGAGAATGCAGATGGCAGGGAAAGCCCAGCCGGACCGGCGCACGCGGGCCGACGGTGAACTGTCGAGGGAACGCATCCTTGACGCCGCCACCGAGATCTCCGCCGAGCGCGGCTACGAGGGCACCAGCATCGCGCTGGTCAGCCAGAAGTGCGGCCTGCCGGCCAGCTCCATCTACTGGCACTTCAAGAACAAGGACGACCTGATCGCGGCGGTGATCGAGCGCAGTTTCGGCACCTGGTTGACCGCTTGGCAGGTTCCCGACGAAGGCGCCGCGCGTGAACGCGTGCAGGGCTTGGCGATACAGATTGCGAAAGCCCTGTTGAATTCCCCCGACTTCATCCGCCTGGGGCTGATGTTGGCGCTGGAGCGCCGGCCGGTCGAAGCGCGGGCGCGCGCGATGTTCATCGCCGCCCGAACGCAGACCTACCATCAGTTGACCGAAGCGTTGCGCGACCTCACCCCCGAGCTCACCGACGCACAGTTGCACCAGCTGGTCACCTATGCGATCGCCGGCGCCGACGGTCTGTTCATCGCCAAGGAGGTCGGCGGTGACGCCGTGGATCTTCTCGAATTGTTCTCACTACATGCCCACGCCCTGTACGACTCTGCGATTCGGCTGATATCTGAGAACGCCGGCCAATGACACTGACACCCAACATGATCCGCGAGGCAGCTGGCCTGCTGCATGCCGCCCAGACCGAGCGGGCGCCGATCACGCCGCTCACCGAGCGCTATCCCGGCCTGGACGTCGCGGGGGCCTACGCGATCCAGCAGGTCAATCTGTCCCGCCGACTGGCCACCGGCCGCACCCTGGTGGGCCACAAGATCGGGTTGACCTCCGCGCCGATGCAAACCCTGCTCGGTGTCGACGAACCCGACTTCGGCTACATCCTCGACGACATGGTGCTGGCCGACGGGTGCGTCACCCCGGTCGCCGGCTTCTGCGCACCTCGGGTCGAACCCGAAGTCGCCTTCCTGTTGTGCGCGCCGCTGCGAGGGCCCGGGGTCACCGTCGCCGATGTCCGCGCCGCGACCGAAGCGGTTGCCGTCGCGTTGGAGATCGTCGACAGCCGCATTGCCGACTGGAAGCTCACCCTGCCGGATACCGTCGCCGACAACGCCAGCTCGGGTGCCGTGGTGCTCGGCGACTGGACACCCTACGGCGACGCCCTCGATCTGGCCGGTGCGCAGGCATCGTTGCAACTCAACGGAGCCGAGATCGATTCCGGGATGGGCTCGGCAGTCATGGGCGACCCGGCCGCCGCCGTGGCCTGGCTCGCCAACGCCTTGGCCCCGTTCGACATCGAGATCGCACCGGGCCAATTCATCATGTCCGGGTCGTTCACCACGGCAGCGTTCGTTCATCCCGGTGACACCGCCACCGCGACCATCAGCGGCCTGGGCACCGTGTCACTGAGCTTCGCCTAGAGGAGAGTCGTGACATCGCAACCGATCTGGCCGGTGGCCATCCTCGGGTCAGGCAATATCGGCACCGACCTGATGATCAAGATCCAACGCGACCGTGACCGGGCCCCGCTGAGGATGGCCGCCATGGTCGGCGTCGATCCGGATTCCGACGGCCTGGCCCGCGCCGCCCAGCTGGGGGTGCCGACCACCGCCCGTGGTGTCGACGGCCTGCTGGCCATTCCGGAGTTCGCCGATATCAAACTGGTTTTCGACGCCACCTCCGCCGACGCGCACCGCGCCAACTGGGCCAAGCTCGCCGCCACCGGCGTACGCATGGTCGACCTCACCCCCGCCGCAATCGGGCCGTACTGCGTGCCGGTGGTCAACCTCGACGACCACCTCGACGCACCCAACCTCAACATGGTCACCTGCGGCGGGCAGGCCACCGTGCCGATCGTCGCCGCAGTTGCCCGGTCCGGCATCGTGTCCTACGCCGAGATCGTGTCATCCATCTCCTCGAAATCCGCCGGGCCCGGCACCCGCGCCAACATCGATGAATTCATCGAAACCACCACGCGCGCTTTGCACGTCGTCGGAGGAGCCGAGCGCGGCAAGGCGGTCATGGTGCTCAACCCGGCCGATCCGCCGGTGTTGATGCGCAACACGGTGTATTGCCTGGTCGACGGGGACACCGATCATCGGCGAATCGAGGACGACGTACGGGCGATGGTCGAGCGCGTCAACGACTACGTCCCCGGCTACCGGCTCAAGCAGCGAATCCAGTTCGAGGCGTTCGGTTCCGACAATCCGCTGTATATCCCCGAGACCGGCAAGTTCATCGGCACCCGGGTCACCGTGCTGCTCGAGATCGCCGGTGCCGCAGACTATCTGCCGGCCTACGCCGGCAACCTCGACATCATGACCTCGGCGGCCAAGGCCACCGCCGAACGCATCGCGGGGGCCGCAGCATGAACCTGTACATCAGCGACGTCACGCTGCGCGACGGCATGCACGCGGTACGTCATCAGTACAGCATCGAGCAGGCGGTGACGATCGCGTCCGCACTGGACGCGGCGGGCGTGGACTCCATCGAGGTGGCGCACGGCGACGGGCTGGGCGGATCCAGCTGCATCTACGGATTCGGCGCGCACACCGACCTGGAATGGATCGAAGCCGTTGCCGAGGTGGTGCGCCGGGCCAAGGTCGCCACCCTGCTGCTGCCCGGCATCGGCCGTGCGGTCGACCTGCGCGACGCCCATCGGGCCGGTGCCACCGTGGTGCGGGTGGGCACCCACTGCACCGAAGCCGACATCGCCGCGCCATACCTCGGCGCCGCCCGCGAACTCGGTATGGACACTGTCGGCTTTTTGATGATGAGTCATCTGGCCACTCCTTCGACGCTGGCCGCCCAGGCCAAACTGATGGAAGGGTACGGCGCCACCTGCGTGTACATCGTCGACTCCGGCGGAGCGATGACGATGCGCGACGTCGCCGACCGGGTCGAGGCACTGCGCCAAATCCTGCTGCCTGCGACGGAAATCGGCATACACGCTCATCACAACCTATCGCTGGGAGTGGCGAACTCGATTGTTGCCGTTGAACATGGCGCCCGCCGAGTCGACGCCTCACTGACCGGGATGGGTGCCGGGGCCGGCAATGCTCCGCTGGAAGTGTTCATCGCGGCCGCCGAGAAGCTGGGCTGGGACCACGGCTGTGAACTGCACGCCCTAGAAGACGCCGCCGACGACATTGTTCGCCCCCTGCAGAGCCGGCCGGTGCGGGTGGACCGGGAAACGCTGACACTCGGCTACGCCGGGGTGTATTCCAGTTTTCTCCGGCACGCCGAGATCGCGGCCGACCGCTTCGGCATCGACGCCCGCACCCTGCTCGAAGAGGCGGGACGCCGCGGCATGGTCGGCGGACAGGAGGACATGCTCGTCGACATCGCCTTGGATCTGACCGGCGCAAGCGAAAATGTCCGACTCAGCTGATTTCACCACCATCCAGATCCGGGAGGGGGCGTCGACAGATCTCGGACGCCTCGGCGGCGGCCATCCCGAACATGCGCAAGACGTCCTCGGTGACGCGGTCGGCGGCCAGGGCGTCATCCCGCTCGGGTTCGTCGACCAGCAACTGGCCTAGGCCCAGGAGTGCTCCCGCGGCCACCGCTACCGCCCGCGTGGGATCGTCGACGCGGAACCTCCCAGCGTTTGCGGCGGCGGTGATATCACGCCGTACGCGGGGCGCAAGCCCCCGATCGCAGGTCAACAGCGGCAGCCCATGAGCAAGGAGCACTCGACTTTCCTGTGGACGGCGCCGAAACAGGCGTCCGGTGAGCCGGAAGCTGCACGCGAAGATCTCCGCCGGATCGTCGAGCGATTCGGTGAGGCGATCCAGCAGGGCTCCATGGGCGTCGAGAACGTCGTTGACGGCCGCGGCGAACAATTCCTCCTTGCTGCTGAAGTGGTTGTAGAACGAGCCCATCCCGACGTCGGCGGTCTGGGTGATCTCCAGCACCGCGACGTTGGTCTTGCCTTCGGCGATGAACCCCTGCGCGGCCCGGATGAGAGCGCCGCGGGTGCGCTGCTTGCGGCGCTCCAGGCGATTGGACCCGTCACCTTGCCGATTGGCCCGGCCTGCTGCCACGACAGCCCTCCTTCCGAGTGATCTCATCGTAGCCAAACCCATCACTTCTGAGGATTTCGTCATCAATCTTGACTGACGATGTCATCGTATGTGATGATTTCGTCAGCAATGGGCCAGGTTGGGGGTGAGCAGGATGGTTGGCGACCACGGCGGCCTGCACAGCGACCAGGGCTCCCGGGAGGGCGAACATCCGGGGAGGGCGCGCAATCCGGTCATCAAGGTCGACGACCTGGCCTGGCTGGAGTTCGAAAAACCCGACTTGGCCCGGGCCGAGGCCTTCGCGCACGCGTTCGGATTTGCCACCGTTCTGCGCACCCCGCACGAATTGCAGCTGCGCGGCGCCGACGCCGGCGCGCCGTGCGTGATCATCCGGCGCGGCAGCCGAAGCCGCTTTCGGGGCATGGCGCTTCGGGCACACGACACGGCGGACCTGAACCGAGTGGCGGGCGTGGCCGGCAGCCGGATCACCCCGCTACCGGAATCGCTCGGCGGACTGGGCGTTGACCTGGTCGATCCCAACGGCATTCCCGTCCGGGTCGTCACGGGCACCCCTCGGCTCGATCCGCTGCCGACGCAGGCACCGCGCGCCTTGAACTTCGGCCGCGAGCTGCGGCGAGTCAACGCCACCCAGCGCCCGAAGCGCACACCGGCGATCGTGGAGCGCCTCGGCCATGTGGTGCTGCAGAGCACCCGATACCTTCAGACGCTCAACTGGTATCTGGACACCCTCGGAATGATCGTCAGCGACTTCCAGTTCTTCTCCGGGCAGCGCGACCGCGGACCGACGATGAGCTTCATCCGCTGCGATCGCGGCCCCACCCCGACCGACCACCACACCCTCGCGATCGCGCTGGGCCCGGCAAACCGATATGTGCATTCGGCGTATCAGGTCTGCGACCTCGACGCGCTGGCCGCCGGCGGCGAGTACCTCAAAAGCCTGGGATACCAACGATCTTGGGGAGTCGGCCGCCACATCCAGGGCAGTCAGATCTTCGATTACTGGCGCGATCCCGACGGTTTCCTGGTGGAACACTTCACCGACGGTGACATGTTCGACAACACCGTGGAGCCCGGCTGGGCGCCGTTCACCGCGTCCGGGCTGGCCCAGTGGGGGCCGCCGGCCAGCAAGAACTTCCTCGGCACCGAGATCAGCACGGCGCCTCGCGAAGCGCGCGCGATTCTCGCCGCGCTGTGGAACGACAACGAGTTCGATGTCCGCCGGCTGGCCGGCCTACTGAAAGTTGCCTCCTCATGACCGTTTCCGTGCTCCGCACCGCCGACGGCTGGTGGGTGCGTACCCCGACCGGCGCCGCCCGCATCGACACGCACGCCACGACCACCGGGCAGCTGTTGGCCGATCGGGCCGCCATCGATGCCGCCGCGAGCAGTCGCGACACGGTGCCGGTCGAGGGCCTCGCCCTGCTTTCCCCGGTGACGGCGCCGTGCCGGGTGATCGCCCAGATGACCAACTTCGTCTCGCATATCAAAGACGCCGGCATGAACCCCGCGACGGTGCCGCTGACCTTCTTCCGCAAGGCCTCCGCCTCGATCACCGGCCCGTTCGCGGACGTCGTCAAGCCCAGCCATGTCCGCCTGCTCGACTACGAAGTCGAGATCGGCCTCGTCGTGGGCCGTGACATCCCGGTCGGTGCAACGGTTTCCGAGGCCGACCTGCCGCAGCTGATCGCCGGCCTGGTGGTCACCAACGACGTGTCCGCCCGCGACGTCCAACTTCCCCAGACTCAGTTCTACGAGGCCAAGTCCTATCCCGGCTTTACGCCCGTCGGCCCGGTCCTGGTGCTGCTCAACGCCGCTGAATGGGAGCGGTTCGGGGAACTGCGGCTGCGGCTGGCCGTCAACGGTGAAGCCCGACAGAACATGACCGTAGCGGGCGACATGCTGTATCGACCATTGCAGGCATTGCAGTCCCTGACACGATTCCAGAACCTCGCTGCCGGCGATCTGATCCTGACGGGCACTCCGGTCGGCACCGCGCTCAGCGCACCGCCCAAGCCCGTCGAAATCGTCGGCTCGCTGCTGCCGCCGGCGGTGAAGTGGAAACTGTTCTTCAAGCGGCAGGCCGGCAACACCAAATACCTGCGCGACGGCGACATCGTCGAAGCGGCCGTGGCAACCGATGATGGTGCGATCGATTTGGGCACCCAACGCAATACCGTGCGGTACGCCGCCGCTGCCTCCGGCCGATAACGCAAAGGGCTGCGACCCGAAACGGATCGCAGCCCTCTACGCAAACCAGGTAGCCGACTAGGCCACGTTCTCCTCGTCCTCGTCCTCGACCATGTTGCCCAGCCGTCCAAGGATGATCTCCTCGGCCTCGGACACCATCCGCGACACCAGCTCGTCGCAGGTGGGGATGTCGTTGATCAGACCCATCGCGGTGCCCACCGTCCAGATGCCGGCGTCCACGTCGCCTTCGTCGAAGACACGGCGGCCGCGCACACCGGCCACCAGCTCCTGCACGTCGGGGAACTGACCGCCGTTCTTGAGGATCTCCACGACCTCACGGGACACCGCGTTGCTGGCCACCCGAGCGGTGTTGTGCAGCGACCGGAAGATCAGCTCGGTGCCGCGCTCGTCGCCGGCAACGATGGCTTCCTTGACGTTCTGGTGGATGCAGGACTCCACGGTGCACATGAACCGCGAGCCCATGTTGACACCGTCGGCGCCCAGGGCCAGCGCGGCGACCAGGCCGCGGGCGTCGGCGAAACCGCCGGAGGCGATCATCGGGATCTCGATCTGCGCCGCGGCGGCCGGGATCAGCACCAGGCCCGGGATGTCGTCCTCGCCGGGGTGACCGGCACATTCGAAGCCGTCGATGCTGATGCCATCCACGCCCAGGCTCTGCGCCTTGACGGCGTGCCGCACCGAGGTGCACTTGTGCAGCACCTTGATTCCGTTGTCGTGAAACATCGGCAGGTGCGGCGCCGGGTTGGATCCGGCGGTCTCGACGATCTTGATGCCGGCATCGACGATCACCTGGCGGTACTCGTCATAGGGCGGCGGGTTGATCGCCGGCAGGATGGTCAGGTTCACCCCGAACGGCTTGTCGGTCAGATCCCGGGTCTTGGCGATCTCGTTGGCCAGGTCGGCCGGCGTCGGCTGGGTGAGCGCGGTGAGGAAACCCAGTGCCCCGGCGTTGGCGACCGCCGCCACCAGCTCCGCGCGACCCACCCACTGCATGCCGCCTTGGGCGATGGGGTGTTCGACGCCGAATGTCTCGGTGAACTTCGTTGTGATGCTCATAAGGACTCCTAGCTCTGCTTGATTCTCTTCGCGCAAGCGCTTATCGCGGGGCCATCCGGATCGCACCGTCGAGGCGGATGACCTCGCCGTTGAGCATCGGGTTGTTGATGATGTGCTCGGCCAGCGCGCCGTACTCGTCGGGGTCACCGAGCCGCGACGGGTGCGGCACCTGCGCACCCAGCGACTTCTGCGCCTCCTCGGGCAGCGAGCCCAGCAGCGGCGTCTTGAACAGGCCTGGAGCGATGGTGCAGACCCGGATCAGGTCGCGCGACAGGTCACGGGCGATCGGCAGCGTCATACCGACCACGCCGCCCTTGGATGCCGAGTAGGCGGCCTGCCCGATCTGGCCGTCGAACGCCGCCACCGAGGCGGTGTTGATGATGACGCCACGCTCGCCATTGATCGGCTCGGTCTTGGCGATCCGCTCGGCCGAGAGCCGCAGCACGTTGAAGGTGCCGATCAGGTTGACCTGGATGATCTTGGTGAAGGCATCCAGCGGGAAGGCGCCGTCCTTGCTCAGCGTCTTGATCGCGTTGCCGATTCCGGCGCAGTTGACGTTGATCCGCACCGGGCCAAGAGATTCGGCGACATCCAGGGCCGCGCCCACCGCGTCGGGGTCGGCCACGTTGGCTTGGACGAAGCGAGCCCGGTCACCGAGCTCGGCGACCACGTCCTCGCCCTTGAGGTCGATCACCACGACCTGGCCGCCCGCGTCCAGCAGGCGCTTGGCCGTCGCCAATCCCAACCCGGAAGCACCGCCGGTGACAACCGCTACCGCGTCCTTGATCTGCACTCTTGTGGCCCCTCTCAGTCCCAACCGTCTGGTTGGTCGGGACTATACCCAGTCGCTCAGGATGGAGTCGTTGTCGGCTCCCAGAACGGCAGGCGAGGTCGGGACGTCGGGCACGCTGCGGGAGAACCGCGGCGCCGGCATCGGCTGCAGGTAGCCGTTGGCCTCGTAGAAGGTGTCGCGCTCGGTGATGTGCGAGTCGACCTGCACCTCGTTGAACGCCAACACCGGCGCCACGCAGGCATCGGACGTGGCGAACACCGTGGCCCAGTGGTCACGGTCGTGGGCGGCGAACGTCTTGGTGAACACCTCGCGCAGCTCCGGCCAGCGGGCGGTGTCGTTCTGCGCCGGCAACTCGGCGGGGTCCAGCTCCAGCTTGGCCAGCAGTTCGGCGTAGAACTGCGGCTCGATCGAGCCGACCGACACGTACTTGCCGTCGGCACACTCGTAGGTGTCGTAGTAGGGCGCACCGGTGTCGAGCATGTTGACACCGCGCTCATCACTCCAGAGCCCCTGCGCGCGGAAGCTCCACATCATCGCCGAGAGCACGCTGGCCCCGTCGACCATCGCCGCATCGATCACCTGCCCCTTGCCGGACCGCTGCAGCTCCCACAGCGCGGCCAGGATGCCGACCAGCAGGAACATCGATCCACCGCCGAAGTCACCGGTCAGGTTCAGCGGCGGTACGGGGCGCTCCCCCTTGCGGCCGACGGAGTGCAACAGCCCGTTCAGCGAGATGTAGTTGATGTCGTGGCCGGCCTGCTGAGCGCGGGGGCCGGTCTGTCCCCATCCGGTCATCCGGCCATAGATCAGCCGCTCGTTGACCTTGGCGCAGTCCTCCGGGCCGAGGCCGAGCCGCTCGGTGACGCCCGGCCGGAAACCCTCGATCAGCACATCGGCCTTGGCGACCAACTGCAGCACCAGGTCACGGCCTTCGGGCGACTTCAGGTCCGCAGTCACCGAACGCCGATTGCGCAGCATGGTGTCCTTGCTCGCCCCGCCACCGAATTTCGGCGGCCGCTCCACGCGGACCACGTCAGCACCCAGGTCGCCGAGGATCATCGCCGCGTGCGGACCCGGTCCGATCCCGGCCAGTTCGATGACCCGCAGCCCCGCCAGTGGTCCCGCCATATCTGCCTCCTCGTCGTATGCCTGTGTGACCTGCATCCTAGGGTGAGGGCCATGACTGCAATCGACTCCGGCATCGACACCCTGGCCCCGGTGGCCGGCGTGTCCGTCACCCTGGCCGACGGAGTGCTCTCGGTGACCATCGACCGCCCCGACAGCCTCAACTCGGTAACGACCGGAGTGCTGGCCGGTATCGCCGACGCCATGGAAGCGGCCGCCCGCGACCCGCGGGCGGCCGCTTCCATGGCGTCGGCGATACCGGCCAGCACTCCGGTCGTTACCGAGTTGAGGCTGTCGGGGATCAGCGCCGAGGACGCCAGCGATGAACTGGCCACCGAGATCATCGTCGAAGCCAATCGCGCGATCCGGGCGATCGTCGCGTTGCCGCGGCCGGTGGTGGCCGTGGTGCAGGGCCCGGCGGCCGGTATCGGTGTGTCACTGGCCTTGGCCTGCGACCTGATCGTGGCCTCGGACAAGGCCTTTTTCCTGTTGGCATTCACCAAGATTGGGTTGATGCCCGATGGTGGCGCCTCGGCATTGGTTGCCGCCGCGGTGGGCCGGACCCGCGCCATGCGGCTGGCGCTGCTGGCCGAACGGCTGTCGGCGGCCGACGCCCTGGAATGGGGCCTGATCAGCGCGGTGTACCCGGCCGAGGAGTTCGACGCCGAGGTGGACAAACTCCTGGCCGGCTTGCTGGCCGGCCCCGCCGCGGCGTTCGCTAAGACCAAGCATGCCATCAACACCGCGACCCTGACCGAGCTGGATGCCACCCTGGACCGCGAATACGTCGGGCAGTCAATCCTGTTGAACGCCCACGACTTCCGTGAAGGCGCCCGCGCGTTTCAGGAGCGGCGCTCCCCCAATTTCACCGACTGCTGATTTCCGGGCGCTTACATCCCGAAGATCGGGGGCAGCGCCAGCACCATCATCAGCCCCCAGACCAGGTGGGTCAGCACCGGAGCCAGCACTCCGCCGGTGGCGCGACGCTCCATAGCGCAGACGGTACCGAGCACCAGTGCGGCCACCCCCACCATGAAGTTGCCCGCGGCCATCATCGCCGCGACGTAGAGCAGGGTGGAGAACACCAGCGGGTAGCGGCGACCGAACGCGCTAAACAGGGCGCCGCGGAAGAACAACTCCTCGGCGATCGCGTTGACCAGGGCGATCAGCACCACTATCCGCCAAGAGGCTTCGGTGGTGTAGGCCAGGATTGCGACCACCTGATCGGCCAGCGGCGGAATGTCTTGCACCGCAAGCCCGCCCAGCAGGAACACCCCACCGAGAACCAGGCCGACGCCGGTGCCGGTGAACACCGGCCGCTCGTTGCGTCCGCGGAACCGCAACACTCCCAGGTGCAACGGTCCGGCCACCACCGCCCCCACCGTCCAGACCGCGGCCAGGACCAGCGACAGCCAGTAGAACGCCGGGTCACCTGGAAGCTTGCTGTGCATGGCCACCAGGACCGCGGCGCCGATCAGTACCACTACCCCGACGACGGCGCGACGTCGCTGCACCACTGCCCGCGGTTCGTGATAGGGCAGGGCGACCCTGGTCATGATGTGGGTGATCTCGCGCAGCAGGCCGGGGCGGGTTGGACTGATCTGGGTCATAGGGGGACGTCCCATCAGCGGCGGGTTGAGCAACGTCCCTAAAACGTAGCGGCGAAACGGCGGCCGGTGGCCTAAATGCGCTAGTTCGTCCGATGGACTTCGATCAGCCGCCGGTATGCCGCGGCGTTGTACCGATTATTGCGGACCTCGGCCTCGCTCAGGTCTCGTCGCACCCGGCCCGGCACCCCCGACACCAGCGACCGGGGCGGCACCACCATCCCCTGCGGAATGACAGCACCCGCCGCGACCAGCGAGCCCTCCCCCACGACGGCACCATTGAGGACGATCGCGCCCATGCCGATCAGGCAGTCGTCCTCAATGGTGCAACCGTGTAGCACTGCGTTGTGCCCGACGCTGACGTGCGCCCCGACTCGACACGGGAACTCCTTGTCGACATGGACCGTCACACCGTCCTGGATGTTGGTGTCGATGCCGATCTCGATCGGTTCGACCTCGGCGCGCAACGTCGCCGAGTACCAAACGCTGGCCCGGGCGGCCAGGCTGACCTGCCCGATCAGGCTGGCGTTGGGCGCCACCCAGGCCTCGGGGTGTAGCTGCGGGGCGTGCCCGCGGATGGAGATGAGCAGCGGCTCGGGCACGCCGCTCAACGCGCCTTCCACACCGGCGCGCGCTTCTCGGAGAACGCCCGGGGTCCCTCCTTGGCGTCCTCGGACCGCAGCAGGGCGGAGAATTCCCGGCCGGTTCTGGCCCAACCGGCCGCCTCGCCGGGAATGGCCCCATCGTCGACGCCGTAAGCGATCCGCTTGCTGGCCCGCACGGACAGCGGCGCGTTGCCGGTGATCCGTTCGGCCAGCTCCAGGGCCGCCTCCAGCGCCCCGCCGTCCTCCACCACGCGGTTGACCAGTCCCCAGCGGGCCGCGTCGGTCGCCGAGATCGGCTCCCCGGTGTAGAGCAGTTCCAGGGCAACCTTGCGGGGCAGCTGGTCGACGATGCGGAACACTCCGCCGGCGCCGGCGATCAGGCCACGCTTGACCTCGGGCAGCCCGAACTGGGCGCGCTGCTCGGCGATCACCAGGTCGCTGGCCAGCGCCAGCTCGGTGCCGCCGCCCAGCGCGGTGCCGTTGACCGCGGCAATGGTCGGCTTGTCGATGAAGTGCTGCACGTAGCCGGCGAAGCCCCACTCCGGGTGCTCGGGATGGAAGATGTTCTCCCGGTTGGCGATCGCCTTGAGGTCGGCTCCGGCACTGAACGACTTGTCGCCGGCGCCGGTGAGCACTACCGCACGCACCTCGTCGTCGTCTTGAGCCTGTGCCAGAGCGTCGCCGATGCCGGCGCTGACGGCGCCGTTGATCGCGTTACGGGCGTCGGGCCGGTTGATCGTGATCAACAGAACGTTTCCACGCCGCTCTACCAGAACGGCCCCTTCACTCACAGCAGCTCCAGGATGGTGGCGTTGGCCTGACCGCCGCCTTCACACATGGTCTGCAATCCGTAACGAATCCCGTTGGCGCGCATGTGGTACAGCATGGTGGTCATGATCCGCGCACCCGAACCACCGAGCGGGTGGCCCAGTGCGATCGCGCCGCCATTGGGGTTGAGCTTCTTCGGGTCGGCACCGATGTCGGCGAGCCAAGCCATCGGCACCGGGGCGAACGCCTCGTTGACCTCGAACACCCCGATGTCGTCGACGCTCAGGCCGGAGCGCTGCAGCGCCTTCTGGGTCGCCGGGATCGGCCCAGACAGCATCATCACCGGGTCAGAACCGGCCAGCGTCGCGGTGTGCACCCGTGCCAGCGGGGTCAGTCCCAGTTCCTTAGCCTTCTCCGCCGACATGAACAGCAGCGCCGCCGAACCGTCGGAGATCTGGCTGGAGTTACCGGCGTGGATCACGCCGTCCTCGCTGAAAGCGGGCTTGAGCTGAGCCATCTTCTCCAGCGTGGTACCGCGGCGGATGCCCTCGTCCGCGCTGACTGAGACATCTGGGTTGCCCGCAACCTTGATCGAGACGATCTCGTCCTTGAAGGCGCCGGCATCCTGTGCGGCACCGGCCTTTTCGTGCGACGCCAGCGCGAACTCATCGAGCGCGGTGCGGCTCAGGCCCCACTGGGTGGCCATCATCTCCGCGCCGATGCCCTGGTTCGGGGTCTGGGAGTAGCGCGCCTTGAAGGAATCGCCGTACGGGCGACCACCGTTGGCCAGCGAGGAGCCCATCGGGGTGCGCGACATCGACTCCACACCCCCGGCCACGACGACGTCGTAGTGTCCGGCGACCACACCGGCGGCGGCGAAGTGCACCGACTGCTGGCTGGACCCGCATTGGCGGTCCACCGTCACCCCGGGCACGCTCTCCGGCCAGCCCGCGCTCAGCAGCGCGGTGCGTCCGATGTCCAGCGCCTGCTCGCCGGCCTGCATGACACAGCCCCAGATCACGTCGTCGACCAGGGCCGGGTCCACACCGGCCCGGTTAACCAGCCCGTTGAGCACCTGGGCGGACAGTTCGGCCGGGTGTACCCCGGACAGTCCGCCGTTGCGCTTGCCGATCGGCGAGCGCACCGCTTCGACGATGACGGCTTCAGCCATGGGTGCTCCTTAGTTCGTTCGGGGTCTTGTTGCCTCGATTGTCGACCGGCGCGCTCGGCCGGCGTCAGCGGGGGTCACTCCGGGGCCCGCGTACCGTCGAATCCATGGCACGCATCATGATCATCGGCGGCCACGGCAAAATCGCCCTGCTGCTCGCCCCGCTCCTTACCCAAACCCACGACCAGGTCAGTTCGGTGTTCCGCAACCCCGACCACGCCGAAGAGGTCGCGGTCACCGGCGCGGTGCCGGTGGTGGCCGACATCGAGCAGCTCGACACCGACGGCCTGGCCCGGCTGCTGGCCGGCCACGATGCGGTGGTGTTCTCCGCCGGCGCCGGCGGCGGCAACCCGGAACGCACCTACGCCGTCGACCGCGACGCCGCCATTCACTGTGTCGACGCCGCCGAAAAGGCCGGTGTGCGGCGCTTCGTGATGGTGTCCTATTTCGGTGCGGGTCCCGATCACGGTGTTCCCGACGGCGACCCGTTCTTTCCGTATGCGCAGGCCAAAGCCGCCGCCGACGCCCATCTGCGCGCCACCGACCTGGACTGGACGGTGCTGGGACCGAGCCGGCTCACCCTCGAGCCGGCGACCGGCCGGATCGCCGTCGGCCCCGACACCGGCAAAGGGCAGGTCTCCCGCGGCAACGTCGCCCAGGTGATCGCGGCCTGCCTGCGCGAGGACTCGACGATCGGTCGCACCATCGAGTTCAACGACGGCCCGACCCCGATCCCGGAGGCGCTTCGAGGCGATTGACCAGGTAATCTCGGTTACGCAACTGGTTTGCCGTTGTCGCCGCGAGGTGGCCTCGGCATCGAGCGCAAAGCGGTTTTCCGCGGTGCGCAAGAGGGAACCCGGTGAGAATCCGGGACTGTCCCGCAGCGGTATGCAGGAACGACCGCCGTCACAAAGCACTGGTCACGGGTTCGCCCATCGACTGGGAAGCGACGGCCATTAGGAGCACCTCGGTGCGCGCCTGCGAGTCCGAATACCTGCCTGTTGTGCTGGGCGCGCCGCGCCCGGCGGATCAACGCCTCGCGGAATGGGCGTCTGGTTTTGAGGGTTACAGTGCTTTATATATAGGCACGGGACCGGATCAGCTGGACGGCTGCTGGCGTTGACCCACCCTCGTCAATTGAAGGATCAAATCGTGACCGCTCAACCCTTTACCGCCACCATTCTCGGCTCACCTCGTATCGGGCCGCGCCGCGAGCTCAAGCGTGCCACCGAAAGCTACTGGGCCGGCCGCATCGGCCAGGACGAGCTGAAGAAGGTGGCCGCCGGCCTGCGCCGCGACACCTGGGCTCAGCTGGCCGCCGCCGGACTCGACTCGGTACCGGTGAACACGTTCTCCTACTACGACCAGATGCTCGACACCGCGGTACTGCTGGGCGCACTCCCGGCCCGGGTGGCCGGCGTCGCCGACGAGCTCGACCGGTACTTCGCCGCGGCTCGCGGCAACGCCGAGATCGCTCCGCTGGAGATGACGAAGTGGTTCGACACCAACTACCACTACATCGTTCCCGAGATCGGCCCGGACACAACGTTCACCCTCAACCCCGCCAAGGTGCTCGCCGAGCTCGTCGAGGCCAAGGAACAGGGCTTCGGCGGAAACGTGGCCCGACCGGTGATCATCGGGCCGATTACGTTCCTGCTGCTGTCCAAAGCCGTCGACGGCGCGCCGGCACCGATCTCGCGCCTCGATGAGCTGACCGACGTCTACGCCGAGCTGCTGGGCAAGCTGGCCGACGCCGGCGCGCAGTGGGTCCAGATCGACGAGCCGGTGCTGGTGACCGACATCGCCGCGGACGCGCCGGCCCTGGCCGAGCAGGTGTACAACCGCCTCGGCGGGCTGAGCAACCGGCCGTCGATCTTCGTAGCCACCTACTTCGGCGACCCCGGCGCTGGGCTGGCGGCGCTGGCCAACACGCCCGTCGAGGCGATCGGCATCGACCTGGTCTACGGCCCCGACACCGCGATCGCCTCGGTGCCGAAGCTGGCCTCCAAGACGCTGGTGGCCGGGATCGTCGACGGCCGCAACATCTGGCGCACCGACCTGCAGGCCGCACTGGCCAAGCTGGCGAGCCTGCTGGGTTCGGCCGGGGCGGTAGCTGTTTCTACGTCGTGCTCGACACTGCACGTGCCCTACTCGCTGGAGCCCGAGACCGGACTGGATGACGCGCTGCGCAGCTGGCTGGCGTTCGGCGCCGAGAAGGTGACCGAGGTGGCCACCCTGGCCCGCGCCCTGCGTGAGGGTCGGGAAGCCGTCACCGAGCAGATCGAGGCGTCCAACGCCGCGGTCGCCTCCCGCAAGTCCGACCCGCGGCTCAACAATGCGGCGTTGCGCGCGCAGATCGCCGAGATCCGGGCGGCCGGCATTCAGCGCGGTTCGGCCGAGGCACGCCGCGCCGCCCAGGACGAGCGGCTGCACCTGCCGCCGCTGCCGACCACCACCATCGGCTCGTTCCCGCAGACCGTGGAGATCCGCAAAGCCCGCGCGGCCCTGGTGGCCGGGGAGATCGACGAGGCGGAGTACACCAACCGGATGAAGGCGGAGGTCGCCGCCGTCATCAAGCTGCAGGAGAACCTCGGCCTCGACGTGCTGGTGCACGGCGAGCCGGAACGCAACGACATGGTGCAGTACTTCGCCGAGCAGCTGAAGGGCTTCTTCGCCACCAGCAACGGCTGGGTGCAGTCCTACGGCAGCCGTTGTGTTCGCCCGCCAGTGCTGTTCGGTGACGTGACGCGACCCAACCCGATGACGGTCGAGTGGGCCACCTACGCCCAGTCGCTGACCGACAAGCCGGTCAAGGGCATGCTGACCGGTCCGGTCACCATCCTGGCCTGGTCGTTCGTCCGCGACGACCAGCCGCTGGCCGACAGCGCCTACCAGGTGGCGTTGGCGATCCGTGAGGAGACGGTGGATCTGGAAGCCGCCGGCATCGCGGTGATTCAGGTCGACGAGCCCGCCCTGCGCGAGCTGTTGCCGTTGCGCGACGCCGACAAGGCGGCCTACCTGGATTGGGCGGTTGGTTCGTTCCGGATGTCCACCTCGGGCGTGTCCGACGCGACACAGATCCACACCCACCTGTGCTACTCGGAGTTCGGCGAGGTGATCGGTGCGATCGCCGACCTGGACGCCGACGTCACCTCGATCGAGGCGGCGCGCTCGCACATGGAGGTGCTCGACGACCTCAACGCGATCGGGTTCTCCAACGGGGTCGGCCCGGGTGTCTACGACATCCACTCGCCGCGGGTGCCCAGCGCCGACGAGATGGCCGCATCGCTGCGTGAGGCACTGGATGCCGTTCCGGCACAGCGGCTTTGGGTCAACCCGGACTGCGGTCTGAAGACCCGCAAGACCGACGAGGTGACCGCTTCGCTGGCCAACCTGGTCGCTGCCGCCAAGGACGCCCGCGCCAGTCTGTGACCGTCTGGCATGTTGCGCCCCAGAGCTGTCTCTGGGGCGCAACATGTCCGTTCCAATGAGATACGGAGTCCCCTGGTGCCGTTGAACACCATTGCACTGGAACTAGTGCCGCCCAACACCGATCGCGGAACCGAGCACGCCCGCGAAGAGGCCCGCAAGGTCCTACAGTTATCCGAGCAAGCGGGCATCGCGGGCCGGATCGGTCACGTAATGATCCCCGGATTAATCCCCGAAGATGATGGCCGGCCGATTGAGATACAACCCAAACTCGATGTCTCCGACTTCTGGTCGGTCATCCACCCCGAACTGCCCGGCGTACACGGACTGTGCACGCAGGTCACCGCATTCCTCGACGAGGCAGCGCTGCGGACGCGACTGTCGGGGCTGCGCCAGGCCGGGTTCGACGCAATCATCTTCGTCGGCGTCCCGCGCACGCTGAACGACGGTGAGGGCGGCGGCGTCGCACCCACCGATGCCCTGTCGAAGTTCGACGATCTGGTCGACAACCGGGGCGTCATCCTCATCCCGACCCGAGACGCAGAGCAGGACCGCTTCGCCTTCAAATGCGACCGGGGCGCCACCTTCGGGATGACGCAGCTGCTCTACTCCGATGCGATTGTCGGATTCCTGCGCGACTTCAAGAACGTCAGTGACCACCGGCCCGAGGTTCTGTTGTCGTTCGGCTTCGTGCCGAAGATGGAGGCCAACGTCGGACTGATCGATTGGCTGATCCAGGACCCGGGGAACGAGGCCGTCGCCGCCGAACAGGCCTTCGTCCGGACTTTGGCCGCAGGCGAACCCGACACCAAACGCCGCCAGTTGCTCGATCTGTACAAACGGGTCATCGACGGGGTGGCGGAATTGGGCTACCCGTTGAGCCTGCACTTCGAGGCTCCCTACGGAATTTCGAAACCGGCATTCGACACCTTCGCCGAGATGCTTGCCTACTGGTCGCCGCACGCATGACGCCGGCGGGTTCATCCGCGGCGGGCGAGGTACTCCTGCTTCAGCACCCAGGTGTGCCCGTCGCTACTGCGTTCGTCGCGCCAGCGAAACGAGTCCGGGGCAATGTCGCGGAAGCTCCATCGGATGGCCGAGCCGTCCGGCAGTGCGCCGTCCTGGACGATCCCGTCCGCGTCGGTGCGGCCCAGTTGGAGCAGCCGAAGTCCTAGCTGCGGTTCGGTCCACTGGATGTGCCAGGCGTCGACGGTCGGGTCATAGACGCGCAGCGTCGTGCCGTGAAAGAGGCCGTCGGCGTGCCAGACGTCCTGGACGGCCCGCCCGTCGAGCACCCAGTCCGCAACCATCCAGCCGGCGACTTGGCGGGTGCCGTCGTCGCCGAACCAGGTGATGTCAAGGTCCCAGCGGCCGCCCACCAACCATCCGTAGCGGGCCATCGCGTCGCGATGTTCGGCGACCGGCCCGGTAGCGACCAATGCGGCTGTCAGCATTGACATCTCATGCCGCCACGATGTCGAACTCGTTGCCCTCGGCGTCGGCGCAGTCGAAGGTGACGGTGTGCAGCGTGATCTCCATGGGTGAACTCCTTGTCATGTTGTCGTGGTCAGGATTTGGTGCGAAAGATCGGCCTGCGCCAGGCGGTCTTGGAGCCGTTGCAGGTGAGCCACGATGGCCCGGTTGCGGTCGGTGACCTGTTCGGCGCGCATCACCTCGGTCAGCTCGCCGAGCGGCATGCCCAGATCGCGTAGCCGGCGGATGACCTGGGCGATCGGTACTTGGTCCGGGCTGTAGTAGCGGTAGCCCGACGACGGGTCCACCTGAACGGGCGCCAACAGGCCGCGCTCGTGATAGAGCCGCAACGCCTTGACGGTCAGATCGGTCATCCGGGAGAAGTCCCCGATGGGCAACAGTGTCGGCATGTGGTCCAGTGTCGAAGCTCCCCCGGGGGCAGAGTCAACAGATCGGTGCAACTAGCCTCGGGGAGATGGAGTTCAACACGCTGCGGCACGAGGTTGAAGACGGCATTCTCACCGTGTACCTGGACCGACCGGAGAATCTCAACGCGTTCACCGTCGAAATGGCCGAGGAGTTGGAGCGCACTTTCGTGCAGGTCAACGACGACGACGCCGTCCGCGCGGTAATCGTCACCGGGTCCGGACGTGCGTTCTGCGCGGGGATGGACCTGTCCAGCTCGGGCAACGTGTTCGGACTCGACGAGTCCAAGACGCCGTCACTGGCCGACATGAGCGACCTCGACGATCCGGAGCTGGCCCGGGTCCGCGACACCGGCGGGCGGGTGACGCTGGCGATCTACGGCTGTCGCAAGCCGGTGATCGCCGCGGTCAACGGCGCCGCGGTCGGGATCGGCGCCACCATGATGCTGGCGATGGACGCCCGGCTGTTTTCGACCAAGGCACGGTTCGGTCTGGTGTTCGGGAAGCTGGGCATCACCCCGGAAGCCTGCTCGACGTGGTTCCTGCCGCGGATCGTGGGCGTGCCAACGGCGTTGGATCTGCTCTACCGCGCCGACATCCTCGACGCCGAGCACGCGCACGCCTGCGGGATCGCCCAGTCCATCCACCAGCCGGAGACCCTGCTGGCCGAGGCACGGGCGGTCGCGGACGCCTGGACCAAGGGCCGCTCGCCGGTCTCGTTCGCGTTGATCCGCCAGATGCTCTACCGCAACTCCGCCCAGCCCGACCCGGTCGAGGCGCACCGGGTGGACTCGCTGGCGATGTTCTACACCAGCATCGGCGACGGCGCCGACGGCGTGCGCGCGTTCCTGGAGAAGCGCGACGCGCAGTTCACCTCCCAGGCCTCGGCCATGCCGCCGTTCTACGACGAGTGGGTCAAACCCAACTCCTAACCCGACGGCTGCCAGCCCGGGCCGCGAAACAGGTGGCCCAACACCGCACGCCAGTTGCGGGCCGCGCGGATGTCACGCCAGATCGCGACGTACTCGTGGGTGGCCACGCGCACCGGATTGAACGTGTCGATGTTCTTGGTCAAGCCGTAGATGACGCGCTCCTCCTCGGGCTCGAAGGTGCCGAACAGCCGATCCCAGACGATGAGGATCCCACCGTAGTTCTTGTCGAGGTATTGGGCGTTCGCCCCGTGGTGCACGCGGTGGTGTGACGGGGTGTTGAAGATGAATTCGATGGGCCGCCAGAGCTTGCCGACCCGCTCGGTGTGGATGAAGAACTGGTAGAGCAGGCTGACCGACTGCTGCAGCAGGATCATCCACGGAGCGAATCCGGCAAACGCCAACAGGATCCAGAACGGCACCGCGGTGAACGGCGTCCAGGTCTGACGCAGGGCCGTGGACAGGTTGTAGTGCCGGCTGGAGTGGTGCACCACGTGGCTGGCCCAGAACACCCGGATGGTGTGGTGGGTGCGGTGATACCAGTAGTAGGCGACGTCGTCGGCGACGAACAACGCGATCCAGGTCAGCGGGTTGGCCGCCGGCAGGTGAACCGGCGCCAGCAGATAGACCCCGCTGAAAATCGCCAGCACCACCAGCTTCCAGCCGATGTTGATGATCACGTTGCCGATGCCCATCGAAAGGCTGGTGCCGGTATCGCGTAGTTCGTAGCCGCGCTCGTCGTCGTCGGGCCGCACGGCGAACGACACGGCTTCCAGCAGCAGGCAGAGCACGAAGACCGGGATGGCGTGGGCGATGAGGTCGAACATGCGGCTATTCCTCTCCCTCGGCGCCGGCCTGGCAGGCCATGACGAACCGGGTCAGCAATGCGTCGGCGAGCGGGTATGCCGCGTCCTCGTCGGCGGCGGCGATCGCCGCGGCCAGCTCGATGTGTGCGCTGCGGTCGGCAAACTCGGCGGCGCCCAGCGCGTAGATGGCGTCGCGCCCCATCTCGTCGTAGGCGGCGACCAAGGTGTTGAGCGCCAGCCGGTAGGCAATATTGCCGGATGCGTCAATTACGGCGATCCAGAACGCCAGGTCGGCGTCGCTGACCGCCGTGAGGTCCCCGGAGCTGGGGTATTCCGCGGCGGCCGCCGTGATCGCGGCCCGCTGCTCCGGTGAGGCATTGCGCGCACAGAGCCGGGCCGCGTCCGCGGCGATCGAACGCCGCATCACCGCGACATCGCCGATGATCTGACGCGCCGGAATCGCCCCGGCGATGGCCAAGCCGGTCAGGGCGTCCAGGCCGGCGCTTTGGCGCCAATCCAACACCCGGGTCTTTCCGCCGTGGCTGATCCGGACCAGCCCGGCCTGCTGCAGCCGCTTGAGCGCTTCGCGCACCGCATGCCGGTTGACCTGCAGGGTCAACGACAATTCACGCTCTGAGGGCAGCGGTTCGCCGGCCGGCAGGCGTCCGGTCAGAATCTCCTCGACCAGCCGCACAAAGATCGTGTCGGATATCGCCGCGCGGGGAATGGGTGCCAGATCCATGGTCTACATGGTCAGACACCCGACCCTACTGGTCAACTGGTTGGACCAGTTATCTGGATCACATTGCACTTCGTCCAGCGTGCAGCCAGTTTCACGCTCGACCGTCGAACGTGCAGCTACCTTCACGTTCGACGGTCGGGGAACACCGGCAGGTCGTCCTGCCAGGGCTGGCGCACCACCATGTCCGCCACTTTGACGTGGCCACGTTCGAACTCGCCGGTGGCGGCATCGACCAACCGATATTGCTGGGTTTGCCGCTGAATCGGCTGCGCGTCCAGCATCACGATGCGCACCTCGCCGGGCTCGAACCGGCAGCGCTTCTGGAGCGCGGCGACCAGCTGCTCGTTGCTGAAATGCCCATCACCGAAATTCCATCCGAGCGCGGTGCTGCAGATTCGCTCGCCGTCGGTGAGCACGTAGTCGTCTTCGTTCTGATCGGCCATGGCGCGGTGGGCCAGGGCAAACAGTGCGCGGCCGTGAGTGTTGAAGGCGCGGAAGGCATACCCCATGTACATCGGGATCTGCGCTGCTTCCTTGCTGCCGTAGAACTTCTCCAATTGGGCGGCGGGCATGCTGGCGATCGACACGATTCCCTCGGCGATCTTCGCGTCAGCCGACGGTTTGATGCACCACAACGTGGTATCCCAGTTGCCCGCGTAGTAACGCATGCCGGGCAGGAAGGACACCTTGCGGGGGAACAGATTCCCCAGCACGACGGTCCCCGCGACCACGACGAACAGCAGTATCGGCAGGGGTGTGGTCATATCCGTCAGCCCGACCCCGGAATGACCGACGAACAGCGCCAGCACCGAAAACATCATGAAGACGTTCCATTCCAGCGGCACGCCCATCGGGATCGCGGACAGGATTCCGAAGTGGAAGCACAGCATGACGAACGCGGCGATCGCCGTGGGCCAGCCGCCGTGACTGAAGAACAACACCAGCGGGACCAGCCCCTCGACGGCCGTACTGAAATGCGCGAGCCAGCGCGAACGCCAGCCCGGACGCAGATCGTCGGGAAAGTGTTCGAAGAACTTGCGTTTGATGAACCGCGGCCGAAACAGCGGATTGTTGCTCATCATCGTCGAGATGACGAACGGGAAGTGTTTGTTGAGCTTGGACGTCGCCGCGCCCAACCAAATGACCAGACAGACGAGCTTGGCACCCAGGATCAGATCGACGCCGTAGCCGGCGAACAGGAACGCGACGGTGAACGAGGCGTACACCTCGCCGCGAGCAGCCAGGAACACGACCTTGTCCCGCAGGCCCAGCACCGCCAGCACGATCAACACGGCCCAGATCTGCCACGCCGGCAGCACCCCGACCGTCGTCCCCAGCGCGGGCACCGGGCCGGTTCCATCGGAAAAGATCGCGACGATGAGCAGCACCAGTAGGGCGCCGTAGAGCAGCGCATCGAACGGCGTTCGGCTATCGCCCTTCGTCAACGGAATGCGGCCCGGCCACGGCGGCAGCCGAATAGTGCCGGGTCGCAGCCAGTACAGGATCGAGCCCATCGGCGGGAAGAACCGGTTGTTCAGCGGTCCGAACCCGCAGCCCAGGCCGACCACCTCGAACAACATCGTGTACAACACGACCTTCTCGAACACGATGGGCTCGGCGTACCAGTGCGCGACATTGGTGAAGCCATCGATTCCCGTGGTGGTCAGCACCAGCAACCAGGCCGCCAGGACGTACAGCGCGATCTTGACGACGTAGAACAGGTGCAGCAGAACTGGGGTGCCGAAACCGACCTCGGCCCAGTGCCGCGCCATCGGCTTGATCTTCTCGGCGCGGGTGCCCTTGCTCCATTTCTCAAAGTCGATCTGCGGGGTGTCCTGTTTGAGAAATCCCATGACGGTCAGATTAGAACGCGTTCTAGAAGTTCGGGGTCGCGATCAACTTTTCGTGTCGAACGCCGGGGCCACGAAGCGCTCCAGAATCTGCCGCTCGCTCACAGCGATCGGCTGATGATCTCCTTCATGATCTCGCTGGTGCCGCCGTAGATCCGGTTCACCCGCGAACCGGTGTACATGTTGGCGATCGGGTATTCGGCCATGTAGCCGTAGCCGCCAAAGATCTGCAGGCACTTGTCGACGACCTGGTCGGATTTCTCGGCGGCGAACAGTTTGGCCATCGACGCGGTCATCGGGTCGTTCTTGCCGCCGACGTACTGACTGATCGCGTAGTCGACCAGGGTCTTGATCGCGAGCGTCTCGGTTTTGCATTCGGCCAGCACGAATTTGGTGTGCTGGAAATTGCCGATGGGCCGGCCGAACGCCTCACGTTCTTTGGAGTAGCGAATGGCCTCCAGCACGGCGGCCTCGGCCAGTGCCGCGCACAGCGTCCCGATGATCAGCCGCTCCCGGGCCAACTGCTCCATCAGCTGATAGAACCCCAGCCCTTCCTTCTCACCGAGCAGGTTGGCCACCGGCACCCGCATGTCGGCGAAGAACAGTTCCCGGGTGTCCTGGCCGTGCTGGCCGATCTTCTGCAGCACCCGACCGCGTTCGAAGCCGGCCAGTCCGTTGGTCTCGGCGACGATCAGCGACACCCCGGCCGCCCCCTGGGACGGGTCGGTCTTGGCCACGATCACCAGCAGATCGCAATGGGTTCCGTTGGAGATGAACGTCTTCGAGCCGTTGATGACGTAGTGGTCGCCGTCGCGCACCGCGGTGGTGCGCACCGACTGCAGATCCGAGCCGGTGCCCGGCTCGGTCATCGCGATCGCCAGCACCGCCTCACCGCTGATGACCTTGGGCAGCCAACGTTTCCGTTGCTCGTCGTTACCGTAGGCGTACAGATAGTGCGCCACGATCGGCGAATGCACCGAGAAGCCGAAGCACTGGTCGTGGGCGTAGACGAGTTCTTCCTGAATCACCGAGTGCATGGCGTAGTCACCGCCGGCTCCGCCGAACTCCTCGGGCAGATCCAACCCCAGCAGCCCGGCGTCACCGGCCTTGTTCCAGAACTCGCGGTCCACGCCGTGTTGGGCGACCCAGCGCTCCTGATGCGGGGTGGCCTCCTTGCGCAGGAACTCCGCGGCGTGCTTGCGCAGTTCGCGATGCTGGTCGGTCTCCCAGAGCGGGCGGTAATCGGGGAACAGTTGCGACATTCCCGGATCTTAGCCCCCGGGGGGCGAACCTCAGAGGGCGCCGACGACGCGCTGCGGGCTTCCCGAATAGGCGCTCAGCGGGCGGATCAGCGCGTTGGACGCCGTCTGCTCGATGATGTGCGCGGTCCATCCGGTGATGCGACTCATCACGAACAGCGGAGTGAACATCGGGATGTCGAAGCCCATCAGGTAGTAGGCCGGCCCGGTCGGGAAGTCCAGGTTGGGCTTGATCCCGGTGGCGGCAAACATCTCGGCCTCCAGGATGCGGTAGATGTCCAACCAGCGCTGACCATTACGCGCCGCCGCGACCTTCTCCAGTGCCGCTTTCATGGTCGGCACCCGCGAGTCGCCGTGCTTGTACACCCGGTGACCGAACCCCATCACCTTGTCCTTGCGAGACAGCTTGCCGTGCAGCCACTCCGCGGCCTTGGCGGGCTCACCGATCTCGATCATGTCATGCATGACCGCCTCGTTGGCCCCGCCGTGCAGCGAGCCCTTGAGCGCGCCGATAGCCGCGGTGACAGCACTGTAGATGTCGGACTGGGTGGAGGTGACCACCCGCGCGGCGAAGGTGGACGCGTTGAAGCTGTGCTCGGCGTAGAGGGTCATGGACTGCTCGAAGGCCTCCACGATGACCGGGTCGGGCACCTCGCCGAAGCACATCCGCAAGAAGTTCTCGGAGTAGCCGAGGTGGCTGTGCGGGGCGATCGGTGCCAGACCACGCCGGCGGCGCATGTCGACGGCGACGATGGTCGGCAGCACCGCGAACATCCGCAGCGCCTTGGCGAAGTTCGCCGACTCGGCGGAGTCGTCCTCAGCAGGGTCCTCGGCACCCAGGTAGCTGATCGCGGTGCGCACCACGTCCATCGGGTGGCAGTTCTCCGGGAGCTTTTCCACCAGCGACAGCAGCGACCGGTCCACCCGCCGGGCCGCCCGCTCGCGCTGGCAGAACAACGCCAGCTCGGCATCGGTGGGCAGCTCGCCGTGCCAGAGCAGGTAGGCGACCTGCTCAAAGCTGCAGTGCGCGGCCAGGTCCTGCACCGGGTAGCCGCGGTAGGTCAGCGAGTTGGTCTCCGGCACCACCTTGGAGATCGAGGTGGTGTCGACGACGACGCCCGCGAGACCTTTGCGGATTTCCGGCGCGTCAGGGGAAATCGTCATTGAGCCGCTCCTAACGTGAAGTTGAAGATGTCGTCGTCGAACTGGTTGTACTCGGCGTAGCGCAGCAGCTCGTAGAGCCGACTGCGGTGCTGCATCTGGTCCAGCAATCCGGATTGTGTTCCGGCCGTGTCGATCTCGCGTAGACCCACCTCGACGGCGAACATCGCCAGGCGCAAGGTGGTGACCGGGTAGATCACTGCGTTGTAGCCGAGGTCGGACAGTTGCGCGGCGGTGAGCAGCTCCGATTTGCCGAACTCGGTCATGTTGGCCAGCAGCGGCACATCGACTGCGGCGCGGAACGCTTCGAAATCTGCCGGCCCGCGTAGCGCTTCGGTGAAGATCAGGTCCGCCCCGGCGTCGGCGTAGGCTTTCGCGCGGTCGATCGCGGCGGAAAGGCCTTCGATGCCGGCCGCATCGGTGCGGGCGCAGATGACGAAGTTCGGGTCCCGGCGCGCGGCGACCGCGGCGCGCAGCCGCTTGACCATCTCACCTGCCGGCACCACGGCCTTGCCGTCGAGGTGCCCGCATCGCTTCGGATTGACCTGATCCTCCAGGTGGCACCCGGCCAGCCCGGAGTCTTCGAGCACCGTGATGGTGCGAGCCGCGCTCATCGGCTCGCCGAAACCGGTGTCGGCATCAATGAAGGTGGGCAGGCTGGTGGCGGCGGCGATCTGCGCACCGCGCCCGGCCACCTCGGTCAACGTGGTCAGCCCGATGTCGGGCAGTCCCAGGTCGGCCGAGAGCACCGCGCCGGAGACGTAGACGCCCTCGAATCCGATCTCGGCGACCAGCTTGGCGACTAGCGGCGAGAACGCCCCCGGGAACCGTTGCAGCTCAGAAGATTGCAGGCCGGCCCGAAAGGCTGCCCGTTTGTCCGACGGCGCCGAGGCGGCCCCGAGCAGCCCACTCACCGGAAGATCCCGTCGGGGGTTGCCGGCGCCTGGTCCAGCACCGACTGCTCGACCACGATGTTCAGTCCGCTGAGTTCGGAACCCGCCAACCCCACTAAACCTTCTGCGGCGGCCAGGAAGCGCTCCTGCTCGGCCGTAGTCACGATGCCCTCGGCGAGTTCGGTGAACTTGCCGATGTACTGCTTGCGCTCGAACGGCCGGGCCCCCAGCGGGTGCGCGTCGGCGATCGCGAGCTCGTCGGTGATCACTTCCCCGCTGGCCAAGGTCACCTCGGCGCGCGCCCCGAAGGCCTTCTCGTTCGGGTCGCTCGAGTGGTAGCGCCGGGTCCACTCCGGGTCCTCGACGGTGGAGATCTTGCGCCACAGTGCGATGGTGTCGGGGCGGTGTGCACGCTCCGGGGAGTACGACCGCACGTGGTGCCAGCTGCCGTCCTCCAGTGCGACGGCGAAGATGTACATCACCGAGTGGTCCAGGGTTTCCCGCGAGGCGTCCGGGTCGAACTTCTGCGGGTCGCCCGAGCCGGTGCCGATCACGTAGTGGGTGTGGTGGCTGGTGTGCAGCCTGATGGTGGCCACCTGGCTCAGGTCGCCGATCCGCTCCCGAAGCCGCTTAGCCAGGTCGATCAGCGCCTGGCTCTGGTACTCCGCGGAGTACTCCTTGGTGTAGGTGTCCAGGATGCCGCGCTTGGCCTCGCCGGGGCCGGGCAGCGGCACCTGGTAGGTGTGGTCTTTGCCCGACAGCATCCAGGCGATGACGCCGTCTTCGCCCTCCCAGATCGGGGCCGGCGCACCCTCCCCGCGCATCGCCCGGTCCACGGCCTCGATGCCGACCTTGCCGGCCCAGGCCGGCGCGTAGGCCTTCCAGCTGGAGATCAGGCCCTTGCGGGACTGGCGGGTGGCGGTGGTCAGGTGCAGCGCCTGGCCGACCGCCTGGTAGATCACCTCGGGGTCCAGCCGCAGCATGGTGCCGATTCCGGCAGCCACCGACGGTCCGAGGTGGGCGACGTGGTCGATCTTGTGCTCGTGCAGGCAGATGCCCTTGACCAGGTCGACCTGAATCTCGTAGGCGGTAGCCAGGCCGCGGATCAGGTCAGCGCCGGAGAGCCCCAGCTGCTGGGCTACCGCCACCAGCGGCGGGATGTTGTCGCCGGGGTGCGAGTACTCGGCGGCCAGGAAGGTGTCGTGGAAGTCCAGTTCGCGCACCGCGGTGCCGTTGGCCCAGGCGGCCCATTCCGCCGAGTAGCTGCCTTCGACGCCGAAGACCGCAGCGCCCGGAGTCGAGGGGTGCGCCAGCGCTTGACGGCGGGCGACGGTCACCGGCCGGCGCAGCACCGAGGCAGCACTGACCGCCGCGTTGTCGATGATCCGATTGATCACCATTGCGGCGGTGTCGTCGGGTACGGCCACCGGATCGGCGGCAACTTGCGCGATCTTCCAGGCAAGGTGCTCGGAGCGGGGGAAGTCATCGGCACTGCGGCGGGTCTTCACGTCATGTAGCTGCATATTCCACACCCTACGCACGACAGTTCGACCCCGATATGCACGGAAAATGCGTATTAATGCGTCCTAAGTTGGCCAGAATTGCGAATGTTGCGAATGCATTCGCAAGTTACGCTTCATGACATGGCACCCACCACGACCCGGACTTTCGCCGGGGCCCGGCTGCGACGCCTGCGCGAGGACCGCGGCCTCACCCAGGTGGCCCTGGCACGCGCGCTGAATCTGTCGACCAGCTACGTCAACCAGCTCGAAAACGACCAGCGGCCGATCACCGTACCGGTGTTGCTGGCGCTCACCGACCGGTTCAGCTTGCCCGCGCAGTACTTCTCCGGGGACGCCGACGCCCGGATGGTGGCCGAGCTGCGCGACATGTTCACCGCAACCGCCGGCGAACACGCCGCCAGCGACAGTCAGATCGAGGAACTGGTCGCGCGGATGCCCGATATCGGCAACAGTCTGCTGACCATGCATCGCCAGCTACGCGGTGCCACTGAGGAATTGGAGTCCTATCGGTCACAGATCTCGGGCGACTCGGCGCAGTCGGTGGCCCGGCCCATGCCGTTCGAGGAGGTCCGCGATTTTTTCTACGACCGCAACAACTACATCGGTGAGCTCGACAACGCCGCCGAGAAACTGTTCGTCGAGACCGGGATGCGCTTCGGCGGCTTGGACATTCAACTGTCGACGCTGATGGCCGAACGATTCGACATCACGGTGGCGATCGTCGATGACCTGCCCGCGGGAACCAAACGGGTCTTCGACCCGGCGACTCGGGTGCTGCGCATCGCGCATTGGCTGCTAGCCGGTCAGCGGGCCTTCCAGATCGCCACTCAGCTGGCACTGCTGACGCAACAGGAGTTGATGTCGGACATCGTGGCCCAAGATCAGTCGTTGAGCCCGGAGTCCCGCGGTGTCGCCAAGATCGGGTTGGCCAACTACTTCGCCGGAGCGTTCCTGTTGCCGTATCGGCAGTTTCAGCGTTCCGCCATGGACCTGCGCTACGACATCGACCTGCTGGGACGCCGCTTCGAGGTCGGCTTCGAAACGGTGTGCCACCGGCTTTCGACACTGCAACAGCCCGGGCGGCGCGGGGTGCCGTTCATCTTCGTGCGTACCGACAAGGCGGGAAACATCTCGAAGCGCCAGTCAGCCACCGCGTTTCACTTCAGCCGGGTCGGTGGCAGTTGTCCGCTGTGGGTGGTGCACGACGCGTTCAGCCAACCGGGCCGGATCGTCACCCAGGTCGCGCAGATGCCCGATGGCCGCAAGTACTTCTGGATCGCCACCACCACCCCGCCCGAAGGGCGCGGCTATCTGGGGCAGCACAAGACTTTCGCCGTCGGGTTGGGTTGCGACCTGGCGCATGCCGACAAGCTGGTGTACTCCACCGGCGTCGCCCTGGGTGACGCGGCCACCGTGGTGCCGATCGGTGCGGGGTGCAAGATCTGCGAGCGCGAGGCGTGCCCGCAGCGCGCGTTTCCGTTTCTGGGCCGGCGGGTGGTCGTCGACGAGAACGCCGGCAGCGGGCTGCCTTACTCGCCGGCCGACCGAGATCCACAGGCCCGGCCAGCCGTTCTTCCAGCAATGGCAGAACATCTGGTGGTCCACGCTGAGATAGCCCGGCCCGAGCATCGCCACCACGACGGCGCCGGTGGCCAGCACCAGGTTGTACTCCCAGCCGTTGGTCAGCACGAAGAAGCCGTTCGAGCGGTGCACGGTCCACACCGCCACCGCCATCAGGGCCACGAATCCGGCGGCGGCGATCGGGGTCAGCAGCCCCACCGCCAGCCCCAGCCCGGCGGTGATCTCCGCGGTTGCCGCCGTCACCGCCTGGAACTTGCCGTGCTTCATCCCGATGCTTTCGAACCATCCCGCCGTGCCGGGGATTCGGCCTCCGCCGAAGAACTTGTTGAACCCGTGCGCCGCCATGGTCAGACCCAGGACCAAGCGCAGGAGCAGGAGCGCGACATCAGTAGCAGTGACCATCTGCTCAAACTACAACGCAGTATCGAGCAGTCCTAGATATCCCTCGATATCGCCGACCGCCGATTCGGCGGCATGCACGCTGATCACCACGGTGTCGCCGATGCCGTGCACCCCGTGGGTCAGTCCCATCGCCGGGGACAACGATGGAAACCCCGCGGTCAGCTGCACCGGCACCGCACCGAAGCGCAGGTCCGCGGCGCCGCGGTGCACGCTGGAGACCACGGTGTTGCCGGTGACCCGCTGGGGCCGGGCTTCCAGGTCGAAATTGTCGATGCCCCAGCGCAGCAGGACCGCGGGTGTCGCGGCAAAGGCCCGATCGGCCGCGGACGCAGCCGGGTGGCGGCCGCGGAGCCGGCCCCCGGCGATGTCGGCGGCGATCCGGTCACAGCGGGCATCGTGACCCAACAGCGGATACAGCCCGACCGGAATATTGCCGAAGTGGTTGTGGGCTTGGCGCTCACCGGCTTTGGCCATCGGTACTTCGGCGCCCAGTTCATCGGAAGGCTCGTCGAGATACTCCGACAGCGCCGCCGATACCGCTGACAGCACCGCCACGGTCACGGTCGGCCCGCGCAGTTCGTGTCGCTGCCGCACCAACGTGCGCACGACCCGGCCGCCGGCCGGCCGGTTGTTGGTGGCCAGCGGCGGGCGATCGTGCACCGGGGGCGGCAAGAGCCCGGCCGCAGTGTCAGCGACCCGGCTGCGGTGGGCGCGCGCCGCGACAACCGCGCGCCACGGCAAGAAACCACGGCCCGGTGTTGGGACCCCGGCCACCGGTGCGGCCCGGCCGAACAGCCAGGCAGCCAACGCCGAAGCCCGCCCGCCGTCGGCGAGGGCATGCGCCACTTGCAACACCGCCACCGTGCCCGCGCCGCGGTGCCCGGGAATGTCGTGGACCGGGGCGAACACGTGCAACCGCCAGGGCGCCACCCGGACATCGACCTGGTCGTCGATCAAGCTCACGACCGCATCCAGGCAACCGGCCCAGCTGTCGCCGGGGGCGCGGTGCCGGCTCGCACCCAGCGGCTCGGTGGTCGACACCCACCGCGGGTAGCGCAGTGCACCGGCATCGGCGACCCGGATGGCCAGGTCCGGAATCAACCGGGCCCGGTCGAGCACCGCGGCGATCGCGTCGTCGAGGTCTGCCGGCACCCCGGCGAAGGCGTACAGCAGGAACTGGTCACTGGGGATCTTCGCGGACATCCAGTAGAACTGGGCGTCGATCGCGGTCATCCGCTCGCCGCGCGTCAGGTCAAGCCCCGCTCATCGGGCGAGAAAGGGCAGCACCCGATCGGCGATCTCGTCGGGCTGCTCGAGTTGCAGGAAGTGCCCGGCGTTCTCGACGACGGCTACCGCACTGCCCGCAGGCAAGGCCGGCTGCACCCAGCGCGTCAACGCCGGCGACATGCAGCCGTCGGTACGCCCGTGCAGGTACAAGCTCGGCAGCTGTGGGAGTTGCAGCCAATACCGGTGCAGATCGGCGTAGCGGTCGGGAGCCCGTAGGCTGCGCAACGCCCGGTACGGCCCGAGCGCTGCACGCCAGCCTTCCGGCGTTCCGATGGCCGCGTCGACGTGCCGCAGGTCCTCTTCGGCGGCATATCCGGGCGACCACCGCCGCCACAACAGCGGCAGCACCCATGCGGCGGATCGGTCCGGCAGCCACGGCAGTTGGAAGTAGCTGATGTACCAACTGCGCAGCAACTGCGCCGGCAGGAGGCCGGCCAAGGTGAGCCGGTCCATCCCACGGACCGCGCGAAGCGATGCCGGCGGAGGCACCGACATGATCACCGCCTTGGCGAACGGACTGTTTGGCATCGCGGCTAGCCCGGTGGCCGTTATCGCGCCCCAGTCGTGGCCGATCACCACGTCGCGTCCGGTCCCGCCGACGGCGGCGTACACCCGCAGCGCGTCGTCCATCAGCGCGCCGATGTGATAGCTGCCGTCGGCGGGGATCGACGACGGCGCGTAGCCCCGCATGAACGGCGCCACCACGTGCCAGCCGGCCGCGACCAGCCGCGGCGCCACCCGGCGCCATCCGTAGGCGGTGTCCGGAAACCCGTGCATGCACAACGCCACCGGGTCACCCGGTGTCCCCCAACTCAGTGCCTTGAGCGCGACCCCGGGCGTAGACACGTCGATCCACCGCGGTTCAGTCATCACATACCCCTCAGACCGGGCCGGGCAGGCGTTTCCCTCCGCCCTGTCGTTCCAACTATCTACCATCTTGAGATGCGCACAGCCCAGACCGTCGAATATGACGGCGTCGGCGGAGTAACGCTGGTCGCCGACGAGTGGAACCGGGGCGCCGCCGAAGCCGCCGAGCATCCGACGATCGTGATGCTGCACGGCGGTGGACAGAATCGGCACTCCTGGCACAAGACCGGCCAGATCTTGGCCGACCGGGGCTATCACGTCGTCGCGCTCGACACCCGCGGCCACGGCGACAGCGACCGCGCACCGAACGCCGACTACGCCATCGAGACGCTCACCGCCGACGCGGTCGCGGTGATCGAGGCGATCGGCCGGCCGGTGGCACTGATCGGGGCCAGCATGGGCGGGCTGACCGGCATTCTGGTGGCCGATGAGGCCGGGCCGCAGCGGGTGACCAAGCTGGTGTTGGTCGACGTGGTGCCGCGGTACGAGAAGGACGGTAGTGCCCGGATCCGCGACTTCATGTTCGGCCACATCGATGGCTTCGATTCCCTGGAGCAGGCCGCCGACGCGGTGGCCGCGTACTTGCCGCACCGGGCCAAGCCCCGTAGTCCCGAGGGGCTGAAGAAGAATCTGCGCTTGCGCGACGGCCGCTGGTACTGGCATTGGGATCCGGCGCTGATGACCAAGCCCGGGGACGATCCGGCGCTGCGTACCGAGAAGATCGAGGCCGCCGCCATGGGGTTGCAGATTCCGATCCTGCTAGTTCGCGGCAAGCTGTCCGACGTGGTCAGCGCCGAAGGTGTCGCGGACTTTCTGTCCAAGGTCCCCGGCGCGCGCCTCGTCGAGTTGTCCGACGCCGGGCACACCGCCGCCGGCGACGACAACGACGCCTTCAGCGCAGCCGTCGTCGAGTTCGTGTCCGGCTGAATGTTCGGGATCGGATGGCTGACACCGACGCTGCTGGCGGCCGGTGTGCTGGCGGCGGTGGCGGTCGCCGAGGCCGTCGCCCTGGCGGTGTTGACCCGACAGTTGCGGCAGACGCAGGCCGAGGTCGAGGCACTGCGCGGTCAGGTCGACACCCGCAACCTGTTGCTGGCCGGCGGACGTGAGGCCGTCAAGACCGTGTGGCAGACCGCGAACCTGGTGCGCAAACACGGATTTGGTGCGGCGGTGCGCAGCTCCATCGAAGACCTCGCCGACTGGGCGGAGGTGGAACGACCCGATCTGGCCCGGCTGACCCCGAACGGGCATGTGGTGGTGCTGTTCACCGATATCGAGGGATCGACCGCGCTCAACGAGCGGATCGGTGATCGCGCCTGGGTGAAGTTGATCGCCCGGCACGACCAGATGGTGCAGCGTCTGGTCGCGCAGCACTGCGGGCATGTGGTCAAGAGCCAAGGCGACGGCTTCATGATCGCGTTCGCCCAGCCCGAACAGGCGGTGCGCTGCGCCATCGACATCCAGCACGCGCTGGCCTCGCGCCGCGGTCGCAAACCGCAGCACCCGATCCGAGTCCGGATCGGGGTGCACATGGGCCGCTCGGTGCGCCGCGGTGACGACTTGTTCGGGCGCAACGTCGCGATGGCCGCTCGAGTGGCCGCGGCCGCCGAGGGCGGTCAGATCCTGATCAGTGGACCCGTGCGCGACGCCGTCAGCGAATGCGACGACATCACCGTCGGTGCCGGCCGTGACGCCGAGCTGAAGGGCTTCGCCGGCACGCACCGCCTCTATGCCGTCGACGTCACCGATTAGTCCGCGCTAGTCTTCCCCGCCCGCCGCGGCCAGCCGCTCGTGTAGCCGGGCGCGGATTTCCTCGGGCGTGTAGGCCCGTCGCCGCCGCTGGTCCCGCGCCACCAGCACTCCCCCGGCGGCAACCCCGACCACGCCCGCCAGGCCGATCCATTTCCAGATGCTGCGCACGCTCACACTTTAGGGTGCTGAGCGTGGACGAACACACCGTGACGTTGGAGCGTGCGCTGGCGGAGACGCGCACCGGAGACATCTGGCTGTTCCGGGGCCGCTCCGGCCCAGACCGCGCCATCCAAACGCTGTCCAATTCTCCGGTGAACCATGTCGGGATGACGGTGGCCCTCGATGACCTGCCGCCGCTGATCTGGCATGCCGAGCTCGGCGACAAGCTGCACGACTTCTGGACCGGCACCAATCACCGCGGCGTGCAGCTCAACGATGCCCGGGCAGCGGTCGAACAGTGGATGGGCCGCTACGAGCAGCGCTGCTGGTTTCGCCAGCTCAGCGGGACCATCACCCGCAAGCAGGAGAACCACCTGTTGCAGGCGATCGCCCGGATGGACGGCACCGCGTTTCCCACCACGGCGCGGCTCACCGGCCGCTGGCTGCGGGGGCGGATGCCGACCCTGGCCGACTGGACCCGCGGCATCCCATTTCTGGACCGCAAAGTCCACGAGATCACCCAACGCCGCAAGGCCCGCAACAACAAGGTCGCGCTGCAGACCGCCTACTGCGCCGAGACGGTAGCCATCACCTACGAGGAGATGGGGCTGCTGTCCACCGACAAGAATTCGAACTGGTTCGACCCCGGGTCGTTCTGGAGCGGCGACATCTTGCCGTTGGCCCCCGGCTATCAGCTCGGCCGGGAGATCGTCGTCGTGCGCTGATTGCGATTTCGGCGCGGTTTCGCCCGCTCAGCGGGAGTTATCGCGCCGAAATCGCTAGACCGTCAGCTCACCCATCGCCGACCAGTCCGTCGCGTCGATCTGCTGGCTGATGATCTTCGGTGTCGACACCAGCGCCTGCGGCATATCGGCCATGGCCTGCTTGAAATGCTCGCTGTTGACGTGCGCGCCGCCGGCGTCGCCGTCCCGGAAGGCCTCGACGAGCACGTATTCGTTCGGATCCTCCAGGCTGCGCGACCAGTCGAACCACAGGTTTCCCGGCTCGGCGCGGGTGGCCGCGGTGAAGTCGGCCACCAGCTGCGGCCAGCGCTCGGCCCACTCCGGCTTGACCGCGAACTTGACCACGATGAAGATCATCGCCGCTACCCGATTTCCAGCGTGCTGCACACCGGAGTGACGTTGGTGGTCAAATCCAGTATCGGGCAGTGCTTTTCGACCACCTGATGCAGTTCCCGGTAGCGCTCCTCGGTCTCCGGGCCGGTCACGGTGACGACCACGCGCACCTCACTGAAGCCCGGGCGCACCGAGTCGTCCAAGCCGAAGAACCCGCGCACGTCGAGGTCGCCCTCGGCGCGCCCGGTGATCTCGTCGACCGCGATACCCAGCTTCTCGGCCCAGTACCGCCACGTCACGATCTGGCAGGACAGCAGCGATCCCAGGTAGTACTCGACCGGGTTGGGGGCGGTGTTCTCACCGCCGAGCGCCGGCGGCTCATCGACCTCGACGCTGTAGCGGCCCATGGTGATGGTGCTGGCCACTGCATCGTGCGCGACGGCCGAGGCGCGGAAGACGACCTGGGAGCCGGCGGGGTCGGCGGCGGCCGGGTCACTGGTGGCGGCGACGACGGCGGCCAGGCGGGTTGTCGAAGAAGTCATGCCGGTAAGGGTAGAGACCCCGGCGACCGGGCGGTGAACCACGCGACCCCCGGGTCGCCGGATCGAATACCATTTGCCGCCGCCAGGGGCTAGCCTGAGCGACGTGGAGGTACTACGGCACGTAATAGTTCTGCTGCATATCGTCGGATTCGCGGTGACGTTCGGGGCGTTGATCGCCGAAGCCGCGGCACGGCGCTTCCAGCTCACCCCGGTGATGGACTACGGCGTCGTCTTATCGCTGCTGACCGGACTGGCGTTGGCTGCCCCGTGGCCTGCCGGAGTGGTGCTCAACTATCCCAAGATCGAGATCAAGCTGGTGATCCTGATCGCCCTCGGTGCCGTGCTGGGCATCGGCCGGGCCCGGCAGCGCAAGTCGGGAGGGGAAGCCCCTCGCCCGCTGTTCTACGCCGCGGCCGCATTGGCGCTGACCGCCGCGGGTCTCGCCGTCATCTGGTAGTCGGCCCGGTTCAGCCATTCAATCTGAATGATCCGAACGGACGCCAACCGTCAGCGACCAGCTCGCTCCCGGAAGGCTAGCCGCGGTCCCCGACAATGTCATTGGCCTGGTGGATCAGGCCTACCAGCGTCGGAATCAACGCCACGACGTGGTCGTAGTGGACGCCCCAAGTCACCTGGACAAGCCCGAGATAGTCCTGTCCGGCCAGCTCCAGCAGGGCACGATCCCGGCCTGCCAATCTCGGTGCGACACGTTGCGCGGCAACATCCTTGGCGACGATCTGTCCGGTCTCGATCGTGACCAGCATTCGAGCCAAAGTCAGCAAGAAGAACCGCTCCTCGCCCGCCGGATCGTTCATGAGCTCGGGCAGCAGCGCGAGCTGGGCGTGCCGGAGCAGCTCGGGCGGCACCGGAGCGACCAGAGCGTCGAGCGGCTGGCCACGCAAGACCCGGTGAGCACTTTGGGCGGTGGCCAGCAGCACCACCACGTCGGGATCGGGAACGGCAGTCGGGACCTGGCCGTCCAGCAGCTCCGCGCGCAGCCATTCGCCGAATTGGAAGTCGCGGCGGGGTGTCTGCGGCAACGGATCGACGTCGGCTACGACGAGGCTGGTCAGCTCCAACGGCCGACGGTCGGCAACCTCGGGGAATTGGGCGGCATGCCCGCTCCACCCGGACACACTCAGCAGCATCGAGACCAGCGACGCCCGCTCGGCCTCCGACAGCGGTGTGCGTGTGAGAACCAGCAGATCGACGTCGCTGTCCGGCCGCAGCCCGGCGGTGGCCGCCGAACCGTAGAGATAGGCCCCGACCAGATCTGCAGGCCGGTGCTCGTCCAGATAGCTCAGGACCGGTGTGAGCAGTGCCGCCATGTGCAGCAACGGGTATGGCCGACCCGCCTCGTCACGCTCGCTACGTCCCGTGACGACGAATCCGCGCCGAGTGTAGAACTCGACCGCCTGCTCGTTCTGCTCGTTGACCTCGACCAGGCAGATCCCCGGCTCGGCGAAAGCGTGATCGAGAAGTGCTGTCCCGACTCCGTGGCCGCGGGCGCCGGCGTGGACGAACAGCATCTCCAGGTGCTCCCCCGCCGTGCCGGCGAACCCCACCGGGTCACCGTCGATCTCGGCGACGGTGAGGCGAACGGCCGGAAAATAGGTATCGGCCAGCTGACTCTCGATGGCTGCGCGGTCGGGTTCTGCCAGAAAGTCGTGGGTGGCGTCGACGGCGCTGCGCCAAATCTGCACCAGCCGGGGGTATTCGGCCGGGCCGGTGCAGTCTCGAATCCGCATATCGCTCATTGGCGCACTCTGGTTTGTAACCTGTGGAGGTGGACGAGGGGCCATTCTTTCACGGAACTAAGGCCGCACTGGTGGTTGGGGACCTGCTCACCGCGGGCTTCCGATCGAACTACCGGCCCGAAATCGTCATGAACCACATCTATTTCACCGCTTTGCGCGACGGTGCCGGGCTGGCGGCCGAGCTCGCGGCCGGCGACGGTACGCCGCGGGTGTATCGGGTCGAGCCGACCGGCGAATTCGAGAACGACCCCAACGTCACCGACAAGAAGTTCCCCGGCAACCCGACCCGCTCGTATCGCAGCAGTGCACCGCTACGCGTCGCCGAAGAGATCATCGATTGGCCGCGGCTGACGCCCGAGGCACTTCAGGAGTGGCGTGATCGGCTCGCCGCGCTGCGCGCTGACGGGCTCGACGAAATCATCAACTGAGCGACGCTCCCGAAGACGCCGCGTCCGGCAACCGCACGCTGGAGAACGGAGGCACCGACGGCGGCCACTGCCCGGTAGGGGCTGATCGCGTGCTCGATGGACAGCCGCAAGGTGTCGATCAGCCCGGTCACCTGCCGGCGCCTAGCACGAAGCTTCACCAGGTAGTGGCCTCCTATGCAAGCCGCGGCCACCACCACAACAATCCACAGCACAGCCGCGACCAGGTAGATCGCCTCAACCACCGACATGAGGATGAGCCTCCCCTATCGCCGTCGCGGTGAGGTCACCGGCGAGACACACGTCGGCGACGTATCCGGCGCGGATGGGTTTCAACCTCAGACAGTAGAGAACTGGCGGCCGCCAAAATCCACTCTCAGGTGACGCTGCGGCCGTCTGTCAACGCGCGCAGCAACTCCTCATCCAGATCCGCCACCGCTGGGTCGGCCGCTCCGTCGGTGAGCAGCCGACGCCACCGTTCCAGATCGAAATCCAACGGCACCGTGCTGGTTATGAAGTCGTCGACGAGGTCGGCGAACCGTAGCGGGTCGTCACGGAACGGGAAATGACCGGAATCGACGAAGGTTTCCAGCCGCGAATGCGGCATAGCGGCGTGTGCGAGCTTGGCGTGCGAATACGGCAGCACCAGATCGTGGGTCCCCCAGACGATCATGACCGGAAGCCGTTCGGTGAGATAACTGCGGTCAAGCATGGTGACCATCTGCCCGCGCCAATCCACCACGGCACGCAGCGTCCGCACGAACGCCGCCCGCTTGTTCGGCGAACTCAAATCACCTAGCACCCGCAGGATCTCGGGTAGATCGACCAGAGGCGCCGGCAGGTTCACCTTGTCGATCCGACCCCGAACCATCCGAAGCGCTGTCTCCAATCCTGGCACTGAAAGTGCGGCCAGCGCCTGCGGTGCGGCCGGCAGCGACGCCAGCCGCAGCGCGGGGTTGACCTCGCGCTTTACACCGCCGGCGGCCACCAACACCAGCCGCTCAACCATCTGTGGGTACTGGTAACAGAACTGCATCGCCACCCCGCCGCCCAAGGAGTGCCCGATAACCGTTACCTGGTCAAAATTCAAGACCGACAGCAGATCTCGCATGCCGTTGGCAAACGCGGCGACGGAATAGTCAGCGCGCGGCTGATCCGAGAGTCCGTGACCGAGGAGATCGGGGGCGATCACCGTGTACTTCTGCGCCAGCAGCGGGATCAGCGGCTTCCAGGTCGACGAATTGTCTCCAATCCCGTGGATCAGCAGCAGCGGCGGCCCGTCCCCGGCCACCCGATACGCCCGGCGATATCCGTGGACGGTTCGGTATTCGACTCGGACCGGATCATCTGAGACCGTGCGCAATCGAGGCTTACGCGCAACCATTCGGCGCTCCCTCCATCGGCAGTTACCGACAGCTAACCGCCTGTTGGCCCGTTGCGCACTCGATGTTTCGAGGATTTAACGCGCGACCCGTTCCCACCCCCGGCCCGCTCGCATCAAACCCGTTGTAAGCAACGTCACGAGCACCGCCGTGCCTGCGTCACCCGCGATGACAAACTCACTGTCCGCTTCGCCGCCACCATCGAAATCGCCGGCAATCAACCATTGGCTTAAACGACCCGCTAATCATTAGTCAGGTATTCCCCAGCTCCTCGGCGAGCATGACGATGATTCCGCTGGGACCGCGGACATAGGTGAGCTTGTACACGTCGTTGTAGTTGGCCACGCCGCGGAGCGGGTGACATCCGTGCTTCGCGGCTATACCGAGAGCCTCGTCGATGTCGTCGACCGAGAAGGCGACGCGGTGCATGCCAATTTCGTTCGGACGCGTCGGATTCGACTCGATGGCACGGGGGTGGATGTACTCGAACAGCTCGATGCGGCCCTGGCCGTCCGGCGTCTGGAGCATCGCAATGTTGGCGTGGTTACCGTCGAGACCCACCGCGATGTCGGTCCATTCGCCGCTCACGGTGTCACGTCCGACGAGTGTCAAACCGAGGTCGGTGAAGAAGGCGATTGTTGCTTCGAGGTCGTCCACCGCGATGCCGACGTTCTCGAGTTTGATGGCCATGCGCTAGACGCTAACGCGCAGGCAGTCCACCTACACGTTAAACCGGAACTCGACCACGTCCCCATCGGCCATGACGTAGTCCTTGCCCTCCATGCGCACCTTGCCGGCGGCCTTGGCGGCGGCCATCGATCCCGCCTCGACCAGGTCGTCGTAGGAGACCACTTCGGCCTTGATGAAGCCCTTCTCGAAGTCGGTGTGGATCACCCCAGCCGCCTTGGGCGCAGTGTCGCCCTGATGGATGGTCCAGGCCCGCGCCTCCTTGGGTCCGGCGGTCAGGTAGGTCTGCAACTTCAGGGTGTGAAAACCGGCCCGCGCCAACGCATCCAGGCCGCGCTCACTCTGTCCGATCGACTCCAGCAGCTCCATGGCGGACTCGTCGTCAAGCTCGGCGAGCTCGGCTTCGATCTTGGCGTCCAGGAACACCGCGTCGGCCGGGGCCACCAGCTCGCGCAACGCGGCGACCCGCGCGGCATCGGTGAGCACCGACTCGTCGGCGTTGAACACATACAGGAACGGCTTGGTGGTCAGCAGGTTCAGCTCGCGCAGCGGCGCGGTGTCCACCCCGGCGGCGAACAGGGTCTTGCCGGTGTCGAGGATCGCCGCGGCGGCCACCGCAGCCTCGTGCATGGGCTTGCGGTCCTTGTTGTTGCGGGCTTCCTTCTCCAGCCGCGGGACCGCCTTCTCCAAGGTCTGCATGTCAGCGAGGATCAGCTCGGTGGCAATCACCTCGATGTCGGCCTCCGGGTCCACCTTGCCGTCGACGTGCACCACGTCGTCGTCGGCGAAGACCCGCACCACCTGACAGATGGCGTCGCACTCGCGGATGTTGGCCAAGAACTTGTTGCCCAGGCCGGCCCCCTCCGAGGCGCCCTTGACGATGCCGGCGATATCGACGAACGTCACCGGCGCGGGCAGGATGCGCTCGGAACCGAAGATCTCCGCCAGCTTGTCCAGCCGGGGGTCGGGCAGCGGCACCACGCCCTCGTTCGGCTCGATCGTCGCGAACGGGTAGTTGGCGGCCAACACATCGTTGTGTGTCAGCGCGTTGAACAGGGTCGACTTACCGACGTTGGGCAACCCCACGATTCCCAGGCTCAGGCTCACGGGAAGCCAAGTCTAGAGCCCGTGGCGTGCCGCCGTGCGCCCCCGCCGCCGCCAGCCGGTACCGTCAGTGTGTGGCAGTAGCGCGGGAGAAGTCGGCAGTGGCCGCTGACCACCGTTCGATCTTGCCGAGCATCGCCGGTTTGCCGTGGTGGAGTGCCGTGGCAGTGGCGGTGGTCGCCTCAGCGATCGGAGTGGCGTTCGACGCCGGCTCCGGAGACAAAGAACTGACTATCGTCTTCTCCGCCCTCTACGCGATGGGCTGTATCGCCGCGGTGCTCATGGTCCAGCAGTCGGCGGTGTTCACCACGGTGGTCCAGCCGCCGTTGATCCTGTTCATCGGCGTGCCCAGCGCGTACTGGTTGTTACGCGGTGGCGGGTTCCCCGGCCTCAAGGCCATCGTCATCAACTGCGGCTATCCCCTGATCGAACGCTTCCCGCTGATGCTGTTCACCGCGGCGGCCGTGCTGCTGATCGGGATGCTTCGCTGGTATCTCGGGATGCTGGACGGCACCGCCAAGCGCGATACCCGCGATGCCGAGGACGACGGCACACCGAAGCGGACCACGCTCAGCGACCGCATCGGCGCCATGCTCACCTCGGCCCTCAACCGTAACCCCGCGCACGCCATCGAGCAGTCGGCCTCTCGCGAGCAGCGCCCGGGTCGGCGTCCCCGCCGCGCCACCGCGGAATCCCGTCGGGCCGCGCGGGCAGCTTCCGGGTCCCGATCACGTACCGGCTCCGCCCAGCGACGCGGCGGGGGCGACGCCCGGCCCCCGAGGCACATGACGAGCGCCAACCCCGCCGGCGTCCGGCGCCCGACCGGCCTGACGAGCCCCGGCGACGCCCGCGCCCGCCCCAGGACGCGCCGCGCTCAGGTGACCCGCTCTCCAGGGCCACCCGGGATCCGCATCCGCGCAGCTACCGCCCCTCCGACGCGTCCGAATCGATGCCTCGGCGCCGGCCGGCTCCGACGAGCGCCGAGGGCCGCGGCAACGGAACCGGCACTCGGCACCCCGTTTCCCAGGTGCGCTACCGCAGGCCAGGCGCCGACGAGGCCGACGCGCAACCCCGCACCCGCTCCCGTCAACCGCACGACGAAGCCGACTCCTGGGAGTTCGACATCTAGCTGAGCCGACGGCTCGCTGTCAGCGGCGACTGGGCCGGATCTCGCGGGGCAAGGCGAACACCAAGGTCTCATTAGCGGTGGCCACCGGGAACACCGTGCCGTAGCCGTACTCGCCAAGTCGCTCCAGCACACCGCGGACCAGGATCTCGGGCACCGACGCACCTGAGGTGACGCCGATGGTCTGCACCTCGCCGGCCTCGGGCGCCAGCCACGCCGGGTCGATGTCGTCGGCGTAGTCGACCAGGTGGGCCGCGCGGGCACCGGCACCCAGCGCCACCTCGACCAGCCGGCAGGAGTTCGACGAGTTCCGCGAGCCCACCACGATCACCAGCTCGCACTCCGGGGCCATCGCCTTGACCGCGGTCTGGCGGTTCTGGGTGGCGTAGCAGATGTCGTCGCTGGGCGGGTCCTGCAGGTTCGGGAAGCGTTCGCGCAGCTTGAGCACCGTCTGCATCGTCTCGTCGACGCTGAGCGTGGTCTGCGACAGCCACACGATCTTGTTCTCGTCGCGGACGGTCACGGCGGCTACAGCATCTAAGCCGTCGACCAGCTGCACGTCGTTGGGGGCCTCGCCGATGATCCCGACGACCTCTTCGTGGCCGGCGTGGCCGATCAGCAGGATGTCGTAGCCGTCGCGGGCGAATCGTTTGGCCTCGTTGTGCACCTTGGTCACCAGCGGGCAGGTCGCGTCGATCACCCGCAGGTTGCGGTCGGCGGCCGTTTCATGCACGGTCGGGGCCACGCCGTGCGCGGAGAACACCACGATCGCGCCTTCGGGGACCTCGTCGGTCTCGTGCACGAACACCGCACCCTTGTTCGTCAGGGTGTCCACCACATGCTTGTTGTGCACGATCTCGTGCCGCACGTACACCGGGGCACCGTGCTTCTCCAGGGCCCGCTCGACGGTCTCCACCGCCCGGTCCACGCCCGCGCAGTAGCCGCGTGGCTCCGCCAGCAGCACCCGCTTGCCGGCGGGGGCGCCGCCCACCCGCGCGGCTGAACTGTAGGCGATCTCCACGTCGACGGTTTGGGGCATGGCAACCAGGGTACGGTCTGCCGATACGAGACCGCCAGCTCGCGTTACGCCGGTCAGTACTTGGAGATGACCGGCAGGTAAGGCAGGCTGGGGGCCATGGCAACTGCACCCTTTGGAGTCCGGCTTCTGGTCGGCGCGGCCACCGTCGCGGTCGAGGAGACCCTGAAGCTGCCGCAAACCATCCTGACCTACCCGATGACGCTGGCCAGCCAGGCCGCGCACGCGGTGATGCGCTGGCAGCAGGGTGTCGCGGATCTGGTCAACAAGGGCGACACCACCCTCGAGTCGCTGTTCCCGCCGAAGGACGAGCAGCCGGAGTGGGCAACCTTCGATGATGATCTCGACGACAGCTTCGATGGCAGTGCCACAACGTTCGACGACGACGACACCGGCCCACGCACCGAAGGGCGGTTCGCCCTCTATTCGTTCAGCGAAGACGGGGCCACCCCGCCGGCCGATAACGAGGCTCCGGCCAGCCGGAATGGTGCCGCAGACCCGGCGGTGCCCACCCCCGACCTGGTCGACGAGCTCGACTACGGCTCGCTGACCCTGGCCCAGCTTCGGGCCCGGCTGGCGTCCCTGAGCCTCGACGAGCTGGAGACCCTGCTCGCCTACGAAGAGGCCACCAAGGCCCGGGCACCGTTCCAGACGCTGCTGGCCAACAGGATCACCCGCACCACCGCGAAGTGAGCGCCCCCGCGCCGGGCGAATCCGCCGAGAACCCGTTCCCGGTCCGCGCGGTTGCCATCCGGGTCAAGGGCTGGATCGACCGGCTGGGTTCGGTGTGGGTGGAAGGGCAGCTCACCCAGATCAATCTGCGCCCCGGCGTACGGACCGTCTTTATGGTGCTGCGCGACCCCGCCGCCGACATGTCCCTGACCGTGACGTGCAGCCCCGAACTGGTAGCCGGCGCGCCGGTCAAGCTGACCGAAGGCACCCAGGTGGTGGTCTGCGGCAAACCCAACTTCTACACCGCCCGGGGCACCTTCTCGCTGCGCCTGAGCGAGATCCGTGCTGTCGGCATCGGTGAACTGCTGGCCCGCATCGAGCGGCTGCGCCGGCTGCTGGACGCCGAGGGATTGTTCGATCCGCGGCTCAAACGGCCGCTCCCTTTCCTGCCGGGCACCATCGGCCTGATCACCGGGCGCGCCAGTGCCGCCGAGCACGATGTCATGACGGTGGCCGGCACCCGGTGGCCGGCGGTGCGCTTCGCGGTACGCAACACCGCCGTGCAGGGGCCGACCGCGGTCGCCCAGATCGTCGAGGCGCTGCGCGACCTGGACGCCGACCCGGCCGTGGAGGTGATCGTGCTGGCCCGCGGCGGCGGCAGCGTCGAGGACCTGCTGCCCCACGAACCCGACAGCCCGCTGTGCGATTTGGTCGCTGACCTGCGCGCGGCCACCCCCACCGACGCGGCGAAGCGGATCGTCCCGGATGCCGCCGCCGAACAGGCGCTGGTCGATGACCTGCGACGGCGCAGCGCGCAAGCGGTGCGCAACTGGGTGGTGCGCGAGGACCGCGTGCTGGCGCAGCTGCGCAGCCGACCGGTGCTGGCCGACCCGCTGCGGGCGCTGACCGAACGTGGCGAGGAGGTACGGCGCGCCCTGGCCACGGTGCGCCGTGATGTCACCCGGCTGATCGCCGTGCAAAGCGAACGGGTGGGGCATCTGGCGGCGCGGCTGGCTACCCTGGGGCCGGCCGCGACGTTGGCGCGCGGCTACGCGGTCGTCCAGACTGTCGGCGCAGCAGGGCCGCACGTACTGCGGTCGGTCGACGATGCGGCGGCCGGCACCCGCCTGCGAATCCGGGTGGCCGACGGGGCCGTCGCGGCGACGAGTGAGGGGCGACTTCTTGAAGGACCCAGCGATGGCAGCTGAGCAAGCCGATCCGGTGACACCCGTTAGTGAGCTTGGCTATGAGCAATGCCGCGACGAGCTGATCGACGTGGTGCAGCGCCTGGAGCAGGGCGGGATGGATCTCGATGCGTCGCTGAGCCTGTGGGAACGGGGTGAGCAGCTGGCCAAGCGGTGTGAAGAGCACCTGGCCGGCGCCCGGCGCCGGGTGCAGGAGGCGCTGGACGCCGAACCCGGCGACGACGCCCGGGCGTGACTTCCCCCACAGGAACTGAAACACGTTCAGTTATGCTCGCCCGATGGGTGATCCTGCACTGACTACTGAACTCGGCCGGGTACTGGTCACTGGCGGCTCCGGCTTCGTCGGCACCAATTTCGTCAAGACCCTGCTGGACCGCGGCTACCAGGTGCGGTCCTTCGACCGCGCACCGTCCTCCCTGCCCGACCACCCCAACTTGGAGAAACTGGAAGGCGACATCTGCGACCCGCAGACCGTGGCGGCGGCGGTCGCCGACATCGACACCGTGTTCCACACCGCGGCGATCATCGATCTACAGGGCGGTGCCAAAGTCACCGACGAGATCCGCCGGCGCAGCTTCGCGGTCAACGTGGACGGCACCAAGAACCTGGTCCAAGCCGGACAGCGGGCCGGGGTGAAGCGGTTCGTCTACACCGCCTCCAACAGTGTGGTGATGGGCGGCAAGGCCATCTCGGGCGGCGACGAAACCATGGCCTACACCACCAAGTTCAACGACCTCTACACCGAGACCAAGGTGGTCGCCGAGAAGTTCGTGCTCGGCGAAAACGGCGTTGAAGGCATGCTGACCTGCGCGATCCGGCCGTCGGGCATCTGGGGCGACGGCGACCAGACCATGTTCCGCAAGCTGTTTGAAAGCGTGGTCGCCGGTCACGTCAAGGTGTTGGTCGGCAGCAAGCGCGCCAAGCTCGACAACTCTTACGTGCACAACCTGATTCATGGCTTCATCCTGGCCGCCGAGCATCTGGTGCCCGGCGGATCGGCACCCGGCCAGGCCTACTTCATCAACGACGGTGAACCGATCAACATGTTCGAGTTCGCTCGGCCGGTGATGGAGGCGTGCGGCGAGCGCTGGCCCAAGATCCGGGTTTCCGGCCGGATGGTGCGCGACACCATGTTCGCCTGGCAGTGGCTGCACTTCCGGTTCGGCCTGCCCGAGCCGATGTTGGAACCCGGTGCGGTGGAACGGCTTTACCTGAACAACTACTTCTCGATCGCCAAGGCCGGCCGCGACCTCGGCTACCAGCCGCTGTTCACTACCGAGCAGGCGATGGCCGACTGCATGCCGTACTACAAGAAGCTCTTCCAGCAGGTCAAGGCCGAAGCGCATCCGCACCTGGCGACGGTGGTCGCCGAGCCTCATCCGGAATAGGGGCCTCGTGGCCGGACATGCTGGCCGAGACGGCCGCGCGGGCCGGCGCGCAGCGGTACCTTTTGCGGGTGATAGCGCCACTGATCCGGGCCGTGCTGCGAATCCGTGGGCCCTACCACCGCAGCGGCAGGACGTTCGCCGACCCATGGGGAGCCATCGCCGACAAATGGAGTGACCCACGCCCATGAACCACGAATTCACTCCCACTCAGCGACGGGCGCTGGCGGTCTTCACCGTGATCGCGCTGATGTTCGGCGCCTACTTCCTGCGGACCTATTTCGTCCTGATCGTGGTGGCCGCGGTCGGCGCCTACCTGTTCACCCCGTTGTTCCGGTTGCTCAGCCGGAGGGTGTCTACCGGCCTGGCGGCCACCGGGACCCTGCTGGCGGCGCTGGTCGCCGTGATCGTCCCGGTCGGATTGTCGGTCTTTCTGGCCGTCGTGCAGATCTCCCGCACCGTCGGCGAAGTCGCCGAATGGGTGCAGGCTACCGACCCCAACGCCCTGGGCGACAAGGTGCTCAAGTTCATCAACGGCACGCTGGCCAAGTTGCCGTTCGTGCACGTCGAGCTGACGATGGAATCGCTGCGCGGGGCGATGGTGAACGTGGCGCAGAAGGGCGGCGAGCTACTGCTGCACGGGCTGCAGGGCGCCGTCGGCGGGGTGGTCGGCGCGGTCACCTCGGCGATCATCTTCTTGTACGTGTTCCTGGCGTTGCTGACCCACCGCGAGGAACTGCACACCCTGATCCGGCGGCTCAACCCGCTCGGCGGCGAGGTGACCGATCTGTACCTGGCCAAGATGGGCTCGATGGTGCGCGGCACCGTCGGCGGCCAGTTCGTCATCGCGTTCTGCCAGGGGGTGGCCGGCGCCGCCTCCATCTACATCGGCGGATTCCACCAGGCGTTCTTCATCTTCGCGATCCTGCTGACCGCGCTGTCGATCATCCCGCTCGGCGGCGGCATCGTGACCATGCCGTTCGGCATCGGCATGGCGCTGTTCGGCAACGTCATCGGCGGGTTGTTTGTGTTCTTCTTCCACCTGATCGTGGTGACCAACATCGACAACTTCTTGCGCCCGGTGCTGGTACCGCGCGACGCCCGGCTCAATTCCGCGCTGATGCTGCTGGCCGTTTTCGCCGGGATCGCCATGTTCGGCTTCTGGGGCATCGTGATCGGGCCGGTGCTGATGATCATCATCGTCACCACCATCGACGTCTACCTGGCGGCATTCTCCAGCGAGGAGACCGGCGAGGAACTGTTCGCCGGCGGTTAGTGAGCCTCGACGGAGGAGAGGCGAAGCTGGACCGGCGTGGCGATCTCAGACAGTTAGCGCGTCGCCGGCAGCGGCGGCTGCGACTGGACCGCCGCCGCCATCGTCCGGAACAACTCGGGGCCGCCTGCACTGCTGATCGCCAGCTGGGCCGTCCCGGCCTTTCCCGCCAACCGGGTGGTCCACACCGGATCGCCGTCGCCGTGGTACACCACCCAGCGGGTGCCGTCGACATCCTCGGTACCGGTCGGGTGCAGGCCGGGCTGGATCGAGGCGACCAGGGCGACCTCGTCGGCGTTGCTCTGCGTCAGGCTGAGGTACATCCCGGTCGGGCTGAGGTAGCCCACCCGCGAGGTGACGGCGCGCAACCGCTGGCCCGAGGAGTCGGTGCGCCCGTCGGTGATGCTGCCGCGGGTGCCGGAGTTGGGCTGCCAGCCGTCCGGCAGCTGCGGCAGGCGGACCGGGAACCCCAGGGTCTGCGCGTCGGCCTTCAAGGCCGCGGCGGCGTCGTAGGCCGGCACCGGCCCGGCGATGATCCCACCGGGCCGAAACGCGCACGTCCCGGCCAGACCGGCCAGCGCAACGCAGGCCAAGACCAGCGGCACGATCGACCAGAACATGTCGCGCCAGTCCTGCAATATTCGTGGTTTGGCAGGTTTGGGCGCCGGCTGGGGCTCGTTGGTCACGGAAGCCAGTATCCCAGCTCAACAGTGCGGATCCGGCTCTGGGAGAATCATCAGCCGTGACTGGCATGACGGGACCACCTCGACGCGAAGCCCCAGACCGCAACCTGGCCTTGGAGCTGGTGCGGGTTACCGAGGCCGGTGCCATGGCATCCGGCCGCTGGGTGGGCCGCGGCGACAAGGAGGGCGGCGACGGCGCGGCCGTCGACGCGATGCGCGAACTGGTGAACTCGGTGTCCATGCGTGGCGTGGTGGTGATCGGCGAGGGCGAGAAGGACCACGCGCCGATGCTCTACAACGGCGAAGAGGTGGGCAACGGCGACGGCCCCGAGTGCGACTTCGCCGTCGATCCGGTCGATGGCACCTCGCTGATGAGCAAGGGCATGCCCAACGCGATCTCGGTGCTGGCGGTGGCCGAGCGCGGCGCGATGTTCGACCCGTCGGCGGTGTTCTACATGAACAAGATCGCTGTCGGCCCCGAAGCCGCCGACGTACTGGACATCACCAAGCCGATCGCCGACAACATCGCCGCGGTCGCCAAGGTCAAGGGCCTGTCCGCCCGGGACATGACGGTGTGCATCCTGGACCGGCCCCGGCACGCCCAGCTGATCGCCGACGCGCGGGCCACCGGCGCCCGCATCCGGCTGATCACCGACGGCGACGTGGCCGGCGCCATCTCGGCCTGTCGGCCCGACTCGGGCACCGACATGCTGGCCGGGATCGGCGGCACCCCGGAGGGCATCATCGCCGCCGCCGCGATCCGCTGCATGGGCGGCGCGATCCAGGCCCAGCTGGCGCCCACCGACGACGCCGAGCGGCAGAAAGCCCTCGACGCCGGCTACGACCTGGACGCGGTGCTGACCACCGAGGACCTGGTCTCCGGTGAGAACGTGTTCTTCTGTGCCACCGGGGTCACCGACGGCGACCTGCTCAAGGGGGTGCGCTACTACCCCGGCGGCTGCACCACCCAATCGATCGTGATGCGTTCCAAGTCCGGCACCGTCCGAATGATCGAGGCCTACCACCGGCTGTCGAAGCTCAACGAGTACTCGGCCGTCGACTTCACCGGCGACTCCCACGCCGCCTACCCCCTGCCCTGACGTCAAGCGAGGACTTCAAAGCTATGAGCGAGATCGAATACCGCATCGAACACGACACCATGGGCGAGGTCCGGGTGCCGGTGACCGCATTGTGGCGCGCGCAGACCCAGCGCGCGGTGGAGAACTTCCCGATCTCCGGGCGCGGCCTGGAGCGCACCCAGATCCGGGCGCTCGGCCTGCTCAAGAGCGCCTGCGCGCAGGTGAACGCCGACCTGGGCCTGCTGGCCCCGGAGAAGGCCGCCGCCATCAAGGCCGCCGCCGCCGAGATCGCTGATGGCAAGCACGACGACCAGTTCCCCATCGACGTGTTCCAGACCGGATCGGGCACCAGCTCGAACATGAACACCAACGAGGTGATCGCCTCGATCGCCGCCGCCAACGGGGTGACGGTGCACCCCAATGATGACGTGAACATGTCGCAGTCCTCCAACGACACCTTCCCGACCGCCACCCACATCGCGGCCACCGAGGCCGCAGTGCGCCACCTGATTCCGTCACTGCAGGTGCTGCACGACGCGTTGGCCGCCAAGGCGCTGGAGTGGCAGACGGTGGTCAAATCGGGACGCACCCACCTCATGGACGCCGTTCCGGTGACACTAGGCCAGGAGTTCAGCGGCTACGCCCGCCAGATCGAGGCCGGAATCGAACGAGTACGCGCTTGTCTGCCCCGGCTCGGTGAACTCGCCATCGGGGGTACCGCTGTCGGCACCGGCCTGAACGCCCCCGAGGGCTTCGGTGTCCGGGTGGTAGCGGTGTTGGTGGAGGAGACCGGGATATCCGAGTTACGCACGGCCGCAAACTCGTTCGAAGCGCAGGCGGCCCGCGACGGCCTGGTCGAGGCCTCCGGGGCGCTGCGCACCATCGCGGTGTCACTGACCAAGATCGCCAACGACATCCGCTGGATGGGCTCGGGCCCGCTGACCGGGCTCGCCGAGATCCAACTGCCCGACTTGCAACCGGGCAGTTCCATCATGCCGGGCAAGGTGAATCCCGTTCTGCCCGAAGCGGTCACCCAGGTGGCCGCGCAGGTGATCGGCAACGACGCGGCGATCGCCTGGGGCGGCGCCAACGGTGCCTTCGAGCTCAACGTCTACATCCCGATGATGGCCCGCAACATGCTGGAGTCGTTCAAGCTGCTGACCAACGTCTCGAAGCTGTTCGCCGAGCGTTGCATCGTCGGACTGGTGGCCAACGAAGAGCACCTGCGCGAGCTGGCCGAGTCCAGCCCGTCGATCGTGACGCCGCTGAACTCCGCGATCGGCTACGAGGAAGCCGCCGCGGTGGCCAAGCAGGCCCTCAAGGAGCGCAAGACCATCCGTCAGACCGTGATCGACCGCGGCCTGATCGGCGACAAGCTCTCGGAGGCCGAGCTGGACCGCCGCCTCGACGTGCTGGCGATGGCCAAGGTGAAGGACTAACCCGCAAAAGCCGCGGATGAACCCTGACCCCGCCGGGGCTGAGCTGGGCCGGGCGACGCTGGCGAAAGTTTCTCGTCGGCTGATCCCGTTCCTGGCACTGCTGTTCTTCGTCAACTATCTGGACCGGGTCAATATCGGCTTCGCTGGACCCAACGGCATGAACGCCGAGCTCGGCCTGACCGCCACCACGTTCGGATTCGCGTCGGGGATCTTCTTCTTCGGCTACCTGTTGCTGGAAATACCCAGCAACATCGCGTTACACCGGTTCGGTGGTCGACGCTGGCTGGCCCGCATCATGGCGACCTGGGGAATCGTCAGCACCGCAATCGCTTTCGCGCCTAACGCGGCTACGCTCATTGCGCTGCGGTTCCTGCTGGGGGCGGCCGAGGCCGGCTTCTTCCCGGGCATCATCCTCTACCTCACGTTCTGGTTCCCGCAGAAGCACCGATCCCGGGCGGTCTCGCTGTTCATGGTGTCGGTGCCGGTATCGACGGCCATCGGCTCCACCCTGTCCGCGCTCGTCATCGACTGGGGCCATGGCGTTTTCGGCCTGGCCGGGTGGCGGATCATGTTCCTCGTCGAGGGGCTGCCTGCCATTGCGTTGGCGTTCGCCTGCTGGCTCTATCTGACCGATCGCCCCGCTACGGCCGACTGGCTCGACGCCGACGAGCGGCAGTGGCTGGAAACGACCTTGGCCGACGAGCGTGCGGCAGCCGAAGCCGATCAGCACTGGCCACTGCGCAAGGCGCTCAGCCACCCCCGGATCCTGGCCCTGGCGTTCGTCTACTTCGGGATCGTCTACGGGCTGTACGCCGTTGGGTTCTTTCTGCCGACTATCATCGCCGGGTTTCAGCAGCAGTACGGCAGCCACCTGAGCATCATCGGGCGCGGCCTTCTCACCGCCATTCCCTACGCCGTCGCAGCGATCGTGATGGTGCCCTGGGCTCGCCACGCGGACCGGACGGGAGAGCGGGTCTGGCATGTGGCGATTCCCGCGATCGCCGGCGGGATCAGTATTCCTGCGGCGCTGTACATGTCCAACCCGTATCTGGCCATGGTCGCGATCACGGTGACGACGTGCTCAATTATGTGCGCCATGCCGGTTTTTTGGGCGCTGCCCTCGACGTTTCTCACCGGGACCGCGGCCGCCGGTGGCATCGCCTTGATCAACTCGTTGGGCAATATCAGCGGCTTCGGCGGTCCCTACGTCACCGGTTGGCTGACCGATCTGACCGGCAACGGCAAGGCCGCACTCTGGGTGGTGGGGGCGTTCTCGCTGGCCTCAGCGGCTGTGGTTCTTCGTCTCGGTTCCGCCCCCGCGGCTACCAGACCAGCGGCGCCAAATACTTCTGTGCATAGGCGCTGACCGCCTGCTCGTCAGCGGGGTCGAGCACCGACGTCGGCACTTGGGCGATCGAAGCTGCCAGGCGCACATGCAATTCGGCGGCAGCGACTAGGTCATCGTCGGGCATGGTGGCCCCGGCGGCACGCAATGCCTTGGCCATCGCGTTCGACGCGCTGGCCAGGAATGCTTCAGCCTCTTGATACATCCCGGCCATCATCGGCACCCCGGCATCAAGCCGGAGCAACTTTCGCACCACCGGATCGGTAGTGAGTAGCCGCAACCCGGCACGGAATGCCGCCACCGCCGCATTCTTCGGCCCGGAGTCCACCGCGACCGTGCGCAGCTGAACCATCGCATTGTCGAAGGCCCGGCGCCCGAGTTCGGTGATCAGGGCGTCCCGAGTCGGAAAGCGCCGGTACAAGGTACTGCGGCTGACCCCGGCCTGGCGGGCGATGACATCGAGGCTGGCGCGGCCTACTCCGACCAGCCCGACTTCTTCGGCGGCCGCTTTGAGGATGGCCGCCTCTTGCTCGGCTGGGCTCGCGGTACTGCGTCGCGATGTCATCGGCACCAGTGTTTCATCCCATCGGGCAGCCGGGCGGCGGCGCAAAGGAATCCAGCGCGACCGAGCGGTGCATCTTCACCAGCTTCTCGTACTGCAGCCGGTTGTAGGCCAGCGGCACTAGGACGACGCGATCGGGCAAGACCCGCCACGCCATCTGCAACAACTGGGTGTAGAAGGTGAATTCGATGTCGTGGTGCGACTGCCACCGAAAGCCGGTCAGCTCCCGGACACCCGGGTGCATGATCCCGAACGAACAGATCTTCACCACGCGACCGGCCCCCGCGCTGACGACCGACCACAGCGGAGCCGCTGCGGTCCGCACCGGGGCAGGCAGCGCCGACGGCAGCGGCAACTTGCCCAGGCCGGCGGTGACGCGATCCAAGAACGGGTTGGCCGCCAGGTCGGTCCGCACCATCTGGTCGTAGTACTCGGACGCCTCGGCGTAGGTCGCGGGGAACTTGCCGGCCTTGCCGGGCAACTCGATCGCGCGGAACGCCTCGACCAGTTGCTGATAGGCCGCCTCCCGCTCGGCGTCATTCCATTTGATACCGGTGACCGGGGTGAATGAATTGAGGGTCACGAACATGCCGCTGACGGCGATCCAGTTCCACAGGCGTGGATTCAGCGCGCTGTAGCGAACATCGGCGAAGTCACCTTTGCCCTGGCCGTGCACGTCGCGGTGCATGCGCTTGAGGCGCTCACCTTCGGCGGCACGGTCCTCGGCATCGCCCCAGATCGCCAGCAGCGCAGAGAATCCGCTGCGAATGGCGCGATCGGTGAAGTTACGTTCGAAGCGCCCGGTCTTGTCCACCGCGGCGGCCACCGGCACCAACGCCACCTCATCGAACGCGGCGGCGCCGAAAAGTCCGGCGAGCACGCTGCCGGAGTGCCTGCGGAACTGGGCCATCACGTGGGGCCGAACCCGAGCCGCACGGTCGATGCTGGTGACGCGACTGGTCACTGCCGTCATCCGTGGCCTCCTCAGACTCGCTTTGACACAAAGACTATATTTTTGTGTCAAAGTGTCAACCCGCCCCTCCGGCACGAGCCTCACTATTCGGAGTGCATACCCGTGCGATTCGGCTCGGTCTTCGCCGCACACATGGAATCGCCGATACCATCTGCTCTGGGAGACAGCCAAATATGCGCTACAAGGCGGCGCATCGACGATTCGACGAAACCAGTACGGGCCCCTGATCGCATACGCGTCGACGAGACGACCCTCGGTGTTCTCTACCCGGGTACCACGATCCGTCGTGCACCAACGAACGGGCAGACATGCTTGATTCAGACGACGCACCTACCGGGGCGCCCACGATGATCCCGGCCGCCAATCTGCTTTTCGACACGCTCTGCGCGGACATCGACGAACTCGTCAGCCGCTGTCACGACGCCGCCCTGGCTGCGATCCCCTCATACCGAACGTTGCATGCCGAAAGCCTCGACGCCGGATTGCGGCTCGACATCGAGCAGGTCCTCAGATCAGCCCGATCGGGACGAACGTCGGTCAACGAGGCGGAACTGAGCGAACTGGCCTCAGTCGGGGAGGAACGCGCCCGACAAGGGGTTCCGATCGCTGACCTGCTCCGGGCCTGGCGAATCAGCATCGAGGTGATCATCGGCTACGCACACGAGGTGGGCCAGCGTCTGGGAATCGAAGACACCTATGTGCTGGAGTCGATCCGGTCCGGCCTTGCCTGGTCCGACGTCGCCATGGTGGTGACCGCAGAAGCGCACCGCAAGGCCGAATTCGCTCTCCGGTACGCAGAACGCGGCCAGGGCGCCCAACTGGCGCGCGGCGTCTTGTTCGGTGAGATGCCGGCCGCCGACATACAGGTCGCCGCGGAAGCTCTCGGGATGGACTCCACCGGCACATATATTGCCGTACGCGCGCGCGGCGTAGCGGGCACCTCAGTGCACGAACTGGAGCACGTTTTGGGCTTCGGCGACTCGACCCAGCAGTGCAGCGGCGTGTACGCGCTGGTCGACGGCGACGTCGCCGGCTTCCTCCGCGAGCCGCCACCGGCCGACGTCGATGCCGTCGTCGGTTATGGACCACCGCGCCCACTTGACCAGCTGCCCGAGTCATATCGCCTCGCTACACGGGCACTGATGACGGCGCTCGCCTGCGGATTTCGCGGCGCACACGACATCAGATCCCTGGGGGTGCGCACGGCGGTCGCGGCCGATACCGATGTCGGCGAGTGGTTGCGCCTGCGTTATCTGGAACCGCTCCGGAGAAAGGGGGCGTCCCAGGAACTCGTCTCAACACTTCGGGCCTACTTCGCCTGCGGTCTTCACGTGGAGAGGGCCGCCAGGCAGCTGTTCGTCCACCAGAACACCGTTCGCTACCGGCTGGCCCGCTTCGAAGAACTAACCGGCGCCGATCTGCGCGACCCGGAGGTGCTGGTGGAGGTGTGGTGGGCACTCGAGCGGTCCGCAATGGAATTTGTAGCGGCCTCCAAAATCTGACGCCTCGCACTCGACCAGCCTCAGAGTTCATAACATAGCTATCCAATGAGTTCCGCATGTAATTTTGTTGATATCGCACTGAGAGCGAACGGTGGCCGTTTCGGGCCGTCGATTCCGCGACAACGACAAATTCAGAAAGCCTTTCTCAAGGAGATCATCGTGACGATCGCAGTCCGCCCCTACGTGACCGCCGGGATCGCCCTGGCCGGCACCAGCCTGATCGCCTTGCCTGCCGCAGCCGAAGCACCGCTCGGCGTGCGTACGCCGCCGATCCAGCTGACCAGTGGTCAAAACATCGCCTTCATCATCGGCGGCAGCGGCGACCCGATCCCCGGAAGCGACTACGTCAACACCAACAATGAGCTCTACATCCAGCCGCTCTTCCCGGGGTATACCCCGCAGGCCTTGTATACCCCGGAAGGCAATTACGCGCTGTACACCGGGGTCAAGAGTCTGACCCTCGACGAATCAGAAGCACAGGGCGTCACCATACTCAAAAATGCGATTGAGCAGCAGGTCGCCGCCGGCAATCATGTCGCCGTCCTGGGCGACTCTCAGAGTTCGACGATCTCCTCGATGACGATGAGCGAACTCGCCGCCGACAAAGTGCCGAGTTCAGCAGTCAGCTTTGTGTTGCTGGCCGACCCCAACCAGCCGAACGGCGGACTGTTCGAGCGTCTGGACGGCGTGAGCGTCCCCAGCCTGGGTATCACGTTCAACGGGGCAACCCCCGACGATCTGTACCCGACCACGATCTACATGCAGGCATACGACGGCTTCTCGGACATCCCGCGCTACCCCATCAACTTTCTGGCCGACCTGAATTCGGTTCTGGGTATCGAATTTGTTCACCCCACCTACCAGGGCTTGACCGCCGAACAACTGGAGTCAGCCGTCCAATTGGGCACCTCGGGTGACACCTCCACCACCTACTACGGCATCCCGCTGTCGGACGAGACCGTCCCCTATCTGCCTCTGCTGCGTCCATTTCTGGCGATTCCCGACCTCGGAAAGCCGATCGCCGACTTCCTGCAGCCCATCCTGACGCCGCTGGTCAACCTCGGCTACGGCGATCCGGACTACGGCTGGTCGACGTCACCGGCCAATGTGCCCACCGAATTCGGCCTGTTCCCTAGCTGGGACATGACAGTCAAAGCGTTCCAGGAGTCACTGAGCGGAGTCCAGACGGGATTCCAGGCCGCGATGAACGACATCGAATCGCCGGCCTCCCTGACGGCCGGGGCCGACGCGCTCGACTCGGCGGCCACGAGCGGTACAACACCCGATTTCACCGATATCGTAAATGCTCTGACCAGTGCATTCTCCACCGCATACGCAGCTTTGCTGCCCACTGCCGACGTGCTCACCGGGGTCGGGGTGACCGTCCCCACCTATGACCTGCAGTGGTTCATGGACGGGATCGACCACGGTGACCTGCTCAGTGCGATCGTCCAGCCGCTGGCCAACGACGTCTACCTGTACACCCTGTCTGCGGGCTTCGAAGCGTTCGCACTGATCAGCTCGTTCGAAAGCATCGCCAGCGATCTGTCCGGCCTGTCCTAACCGCTGTCTCCAACCCGGTCCGGTCAGGCCCCGTTGTTGGGTCCTCCCGAATTCGCCCCGGCAATATCGGTGATCGGGAAGTTCGGCATCGGCGGCGGCGACGGCGTGGCCGGCAGCCCAGGGATGTCGGCGGGTGGGATGTCGTGCAGGTCGCCAGCCGGCGGGCCGTTGTCCCGGCTCCCGTACACGCTGCCCGGCGCACGCGGGCCGAGCAGCTGGCTGACCGTAACTACGTGGTAGCCATTGGCTTTCAGCACCGGCAGGAACTGGTAGACCAGATCGACGGTGGACGAGTAGGTGTCGTGGAACAACACCACCGAGCCGGGCTTGATCTGGGTCATCAGCATGTAGCGGGTGGCGTTGGTGTCGGCGTCGTTGATCCAGTCGAACGGGATGACGTCCCACAGGATCGCGGCCTGTCCAGCCTCGGCGGCCCGAGCGTTGACCGCCGCGTCGGTGAGCCCGCCGGGTGGGCGCCATAGCGTGGGCGTGATCCCGGTGGCGGAGCGGATCGCGTCGGTGGCTTTGGAGAACTGCGCGGGCACATCGGCGGCCGGGATCGTGGTCATGTTCGGGTGTTCCCAGGTATGACTGCCGATCTCCATACCGGCGTCGGCGATCCGCTTAGCGCCCGCCGGGTCGGCTGCCACCTTGTTGCCGATCAGGAAGAAGGTGGAGCGCGCGCCCGCGTCGTTCAAGATCTGCAGCAGCCGATCGGTGTAGGGCGAGGGACCGTCGTCGAAGGTCAGCGCCACGCACTTGTCCACGGCGCAGTCCACGGGTTCGGCCGCCGCCTCGTGGACATGGCTGGTGCAGGCGCCGAGCACCGCAACGGCCATCGCAACGACACCGACATGCCAGGGTTTTGCCACCCCGGCAGCCTACCGGGCGATCTCAGTGCAGATCGGGACCGCTGATCTCCTCGAGCATCTCGGTGACCAGGGCGGCGATCGGCGAGCGTTCGCTGCGCAGCAGGGTGATGTGCGCGAACAGCGGGTGGCCCTTGAGCTTCTCGATCACCGCTGCGATGCCGTCGTGCCGGCCGACCCGCAGGTTGTCCCGTTGCGCGACGTCGTGGGTGAGCACCACCCGCGAGCCGGTGCCCAACCGCGACAGCACGGTCAGCAGCACGTTGCGCTCCAGCGATTGCGCTTCGTCGACGATCACGAACGAGTCGTGCAGCGAGCGGCCCCGGATATGCGTCAACGGCAGCACTTCGAGCATGCCTCGCGACAGCACCTCCTCGAGCACCGCCGGACTGGCCAGCCCCTCCAGGGTGTCGAACACCGCCTGGGCCCACGGCCCCATCTTGTCGCTCTCACTGCCCGGCAGGTAGCCCAGTTCCTGACCGCCAACGGCGTAGAGCGGACGGAACACCACCACCTTGCGCTGGGTCCGCCGCTCCAAGACGGCCTCCAGGCCGGCGCATAGCGCCAGCGCCGACTTGCCGGTGCCGGCCTTGCCGCCCAGCGAGACGATGCCCACCGATTCGTCGAGCAGCAGGTCCAGCGCCACCCGCTGCTCGGCGGAGCGTCCACGCAGGCCGAAGGCCTCCCGGTCGCCGCGGACCAACCGCACCCGCTTGGCGGCGTTGACCCGGCCCAGCGCATGGGAGCTGCCGCCCAGTAATCGGATTCCGGTGTGGCACGGTAGATCCCGGGCCGCCGCTAGGTCGATCTCGCCCTCGTCGAACAGGGCGTCGATGTCCTCTACCGCCGCCTCGACCTCGTCCATTCCGGTCCAACCCGAGACCACGACGTCCTGAGCGTGGTATTCGTCGGCGGCCAGGCCCAGTGCGGCGGCCTTGACCCGCAACGGAATGTCCTTGCTCACCAACGTGACCCGGCGCCCTTCGGCCGCCAGGTTGGCCGCGCAGGTCAGAATCCGGGAGTCATTGCTGTCCGTGCGAAACCCGGTCGGCAGCACCGCAGGGTCACTGTGATTGAGCTCGACGTGCAACGTACCGCCCTGTGTCCCAACGGGAATGGGTTGGTCAAGCCGACCGTGCTCTAGTCGCATGTCGTCGAAGATGCGCAGCGCCTGGCGGGCGAACCAGCCGAGCTCGTGGTGGTGGCGTTTGGCCTCCAATTCGCTGATTACCACCAGTGGGACGACAACCTCGTGTTCGGCGAACCGGGTGCAAGCCCACGGGTCCGACAGCAGTACGGAGGTGTCGAGCACGTACGTCCGGATTTCAGGCACTAAGCGCTCCAGCGGTGAGGGCACGCGCGACCCCGCGCGAACATTTCGACGGGGGGCACGGCACAGGACCGGGGCCGGTCCTGTCGTAATCACGACCGGTGGTGCCGATGAGACAGCGAAGCGTTGGGCTAGCCATCGATTGCGACGGTACCCCCGTCGGCGCGTGCGCGCTGGGCAGGCGCGCCGGAGTTCTCAGCCGATGACGAACGGCTTCAGATCGGGGTGGGCGGCCAAGCCCCAAGCGCTGATTCGGTCGGAGATCACCCGGCGCAACTGGTCGGGCCCGAAGATGCCGGCCTCGGCGATTCCGGCCTGCCGGTCGGCGTAGGCGTCGATGTCGGCGCCGACGATCTTGAGTTCGGCGGCCCGGGCGGCGATCGCGGCCACCGTCTCGTCGTGCACGAAGTCCAGGCAGTGCGCGACCAGGTTCGCGAAGAATTCCTCGTGACGCTCCTCGTCGCCGGCGATCCGGCCGATCAGCCCCTTGAGCACCGGCTCATCGGTCTTGTCGGCCAGGTTGCGGCAAAATTCGGCGCAAGCACGCTCGTAGAAGGCCATGAACACCAGCGTCTCGACCTGGCTGTAACGGTCGGCGCGGTAGCCCTTCTGCACGTGCTCCATCCGGACACGCTCGTTCTCGTCGGGGTCGATCTCCCGGGTCACGATGAGGTACTCGCGCAGCGCGATGGCGTGCAGGTGCTCTTCGGCGGTCCACCGGCCGATCCAGCGTCCCCACTTGTCCTCGAGGATGAAGTGCTCGACCAGCTCACGGTGGTAGCCGGCCAGACTGTCCTTCTCGACGAGCAGGATCTCGCAGGCGTCGGTGATCAGCTTGGGCAGCGTGACCTGCGACGGGTCCCAGTCCTTGCCGCCCAGAAACGCGAAGTTCTGGCCCTGCTCGAACGGCACGAAGTCGTGCGCGTACCACGGGTCCACCGTGTCGATGTGCCGAGCCAAGTTCGCGTCGACCACCGGCTCCAGCTCGCGGATCAGTGCATTAGCAACGGGACGTTCAGCCATGAAAGTAACTGTAACCCGAATTCACACTATCCTGTCAACTCGGGGTACCGCGTGTCCACTTATCAGGCGAGCTTCCAGTCCTCCAGGCCCTCGTACAGCGGGAAGTCCTGCGCCAGCTTGACGACCCGGGCCCGCAACGCCGACACGTCAGCGCCCGAGCCCGCAGCCAGCGCGGTGGCGATGACATCGGCGACCTCGGTGAACTCGGCGTCGCCGAAACCACGGGCGGCCAGCGCCGGGGTGCCCACCCGAAGCCCCGAGGTGACCATCGGCGGTCGCGGGTCGTTCGGGACCGCGTTGCGGTTGACGGTGATACCGACCTCGTGCAGCAGGTCCTCGGCCATCTGGCCGTCCAGCGGCGAGTCCCGCAGGTCGACGAGCACCAGGTGCACGTCGGTACCGCCACTGACCACCGAGACGCCGGCCTTGGCCACGTCGGCGGCCAGCAGCCGCTCGGCGAGGATCTTCGCGCCAGAGAGCACCCGCTGCTGACGCTCGGCGAACTCGGCCGTGCCGGCGATCTTCAGCGCGACAGCCTTGGCGGCGATCACGTGCATCAGCGGACCACCCTGCTGGCCCGGGAAGACCGCCGAGTTGATCTGCTTGGCGAACTCTTTCTTGCCGACGATCAGACCGGACCGCGGGCCGCCGAGCGTCTTGTGCACCGTGGTCGACACCACCTGGGCGTGCGGCACCGGCGAGGGGTGCAGTCCAGCGGCCACCAGCCCGGCGAAGTGCGCCATGTCCACCCACAGCGTCGCATCGACCTCGTCGGCGATGGACGCGAAGGCTTCAAAGTCCAGGATGCGCGGGTAAGCCGACCAGCCGGCGATGATCACCTTCGGCTTGAACTCCAGCGCCTGGGCCCGCACGACATCCATGTCGACGCGGTGGGTGACCGGGTCGACGCCGTAGAAGGCGTTCTCGTAGAGCTTGCCGGAGAAGTTCAGCCGCATGCCGTGGGTCAGGTGTCCCCCGTTGGCCAGGTCCAGGCCCAACAGCCGGTCGCCGGGCTCCATCAGCGCCTGCAGCACCGCAGCGTTGGCCTGCGCACCCGAGTGCGGCTGGACGTTGGCGAACTCGGCGCCGAACAGCTCCTTGGCGCGGTCGCGGGCGATGTTCTCCACTACGTCGACGTGCTCGCACCCGCCGTAGTAGCGCCGTCCCGGCAGGCCCTCGGCGTACTTGTTGGTCAGCACGCTGCCGTGCGCCTGCAGTACGGCCCGCGGCACGAAGTTCTCCGAGGCGATCATCTCCAGCGTGTCGCGCTGGCGCCCCAGTTCCTTGCCCAGCAGCTCGGCGATGTCGGGGTCGAGTTCGGCCAGCGGGGTCGACATGGTGGATGCGGGGCGGGCGTTCGGTGCGGCAGTCACGCCCTCCAGTTTGGCACGCGGACCTCCACTCGATTGCCGCAGGCCAGCGATCGCCCCCGTTGCGCCGACTGTGCGGATTTATCCGCAAATCACGAGGTCCGGTGTGTAAAACCGCACACTCACCCGGCCGGCCCGGCCCGTGGGACCTCAGTCGGCCCGTAGCCGCGACGGGGTCAACGGTTCGTCGAGCAGCCGCCGGAACCGCTCGGTGAGACTCACCCCGGGCGGCGCGGCGTCCAGCCAACCGCGCAGCAGCCGATAGCCCTCCACATAGGTCGAGGTGTAGGCCCGCCACAGCGGCGAGGACAGGAACCGCAGGCTCTGGCGGGCCCGGTCATCGGTGACCAGCAGCCAGCGGCGCAGGTATTCGGCCACCTCGTCGGCGTCGCGATGTTCGTCGTGCAGCATCAGCGCCGCGTCCTGCCGGACGTCGGCCAGCGCCGCGGCGGCCTCGGACACCGCTTCGGCCCGCTCACCGTTGAACTGCAAGCCCAGGTCGGCGTAGATCTCGGCGGCCCAGCCGCCCCAGCCCGGCCCGACCGCGGCATACAGCGCCAAGTCGGCCAGGCCCTCGGCCATCAGGCACTGCGGGGTGTTGACCAGGAAAATGGTCTGCTCGGCCTGGCCGAGCTTTTCGACCAGCCCGGCCTCCTTGCGGCAGTGCTCGGTGTGATGACCCGGGTAGGACTCGTGGGCCACCAGTCGCGGCAGATTCGACATCAGCTGTTTGAGATCGGCGTTGACCGCCACCGTGGAGCGGTAATCGCCGCGGTAGTAGTTGAACCCCGACCACGGCTTGTCGGTGACCACCTCGTAGGTGATGGTCTCGGCCTCCGGCAGCGGGAAGTCCACCCGCACCCGGTCACGCAGTGCCGAGGAGAACGCGTGGATGGCCGCTTCCAGTCGCTCCGGTGGAATCTCCTCGGCCCGCCGGTACTCGGCCATCCGCTCGGCCAGCGGACCGGTACCCCCCAGTGCTTCGTCCAGCCGGGCATGGGCTTGGCGATAGCGGTCGGTGTCGCCCTTGACGATGTCAACGTCGAAGTAGTCGCGCACCTCATCGACGAAGCCGACCTGCTCACCGGCGAACTTGCGCCCCGCGCACGCCAATGCCCGCAAGTGCACCCGCAGGTACTCAGCTCGGGCCGAATCGAGACCGCCCGGCAGCGCCGCGACCAGTTTCTCGGCCTGACGAGCCAAGTCGGCCGGGTTGGGCAGCGGCTCGTTCTCGACGAGTCGCTGCAGCGCCGGATCGCCGGTGAAGGCGTCGACGTAACCCTGCTCGATGCGGTCAAAGCGCAAACCGAGCAACAGGTATTCACGGATCAATGCGGCGGGCTCCATACCCGATCAGGCTAACCGTCGCGGCTACTGCAAGACTGTACGGTCATGCGGCGGCTTAGCGAGCCGACTCCCTACGTGGAGTTCGACCGACGTCAATGGCGGACACTGCGTATGTCGACGCCGATGCCGCTCACCGAAGAAGAAGTCGTGGCACTGCGCGGCCTCGGCGAGCAGGTCGACCTGTTGGAGGTCGAAGAGGTCTACCTGCCGCTCGCGCGTCTGTTGCACCTGCAGGTCGCCGCCCGCCAGCAGCTCTTCGCGGCCACTGCGGAATTCCTGGGGGCCCAGAACGACCAAAGTCCGGACCGGCCGGTGCCGTTCATCATCGGAGTGGCCGGCAGCGTGGCGGTCGGTAAGTCGACCACGGCCCGTGTGCTTCAGGCACTGTTGGCCCGTTGGGATCACCACCCGCGGGTGGACCTGGTCACCACCGACGGGTTTCTCTACCCCAATCATGAGTTGACTCGCCGGAACTTGATGCACCGCAAAGGGTTCCCGGAAAGCTACAACCGCCGCGCGCTGATGCGGTTTGTCACCTCGGTGAAGTCCGGCGCGGACTACGTGTGTGCGCCGGTGTACTCACACATGAGCTACGACATCGTTCCCAGCGCCAAGCAGGTGGTCCGCCACCCGGACATCTTGATCCTCGAAGGCCTGAACGTCCTGCAGACCGGGCCGACGCTGATGATCTCCGACCTGTTCGACTTCTCGCTGTACGTCGACGCCCGGGTGGAAGACATCGAGCACTGGTATGTCTCGCGCTTCCTGGCGATGCGCTCCACCTCGTTCGCCAACCCCGATTCGCATTTCCACCACTATGCGGGCCTGAACGACCAGCAGGCGGTGGCCGCCGCGCGCGACATCTGGCGCTCGATCAACCGGCCCAACCTGATTGAGAACATCCTGCCCACCCGGCCGCGAGCGACCCTGGTGCTGCGCAAGGACGCCGATCACTCCATCAACAGGCTGCGGCTGCGCAAGCTCTGATAGCTCACTAAGCCCGGCGGCGGCACCTCAGGCCCCGGCGTCGGTTCGCCGGCACCCGGCGGCGGCACCGCCGGCGCCGGCGTCGGGTTGGCGGCGGCCGCCAACGTGTCCGGGCACATTTCGCGTTGCGCCCCGTCGATCATCACCTTGGTGACACCATCGGCAACCTTGGTGCCGAACCGGTCCTTGGCCGGGCGACCCTTGCGCAGGTTCTCGCAGATGATCTTGCCGAATTGCACCGCGCCGGACGGGGTGGTCAGCCCGGGACTGTTCTGGTACTTGAAGCCGTGCGATTCCAGGTAACTGAGGTAGCTCTTGTCATCGGCCTGCGCCGGCGCGGCGGCATAGAGCAGAGTTCCGGGGATCAGCGTCATCGCCGCCAGCCGCCACTTCATGGGAGAGAACTGTAGACGGTGACGGCCGCGGCGACACGTCGAGTGGGCTGCGTCTCAGCCCAGGCGGCGCAGCCCGCGGTACTGCATCAGCGCGAAGAACGCCGTGTAGACCGCGCTCGCCAGCATTGCGACCACGCCGATTCCGGTCAGCGGAAAGATGCCGGCCTCGACCGCCACAACAGCGGCGACAGTGCAGGCCACATTGGCCGCGATCACACCGATACCGGCGCGGCGCAGGTCCGGAAGCGCGGACAGGAAATAGACCACGACGCCGTAGAGGATGCAGAACGCGGCCACGGCATATTCGTGGGCCACGGTGAGGCCTTCCAGGGCTGCCATGGGGCGGGCGGCGAACACGCCGGCCAGCCCGATGGTTCCGGTGACGGCGGCGTCGGCGCGCAGGGCGAAGCGCAACAGCGAGTCGGTCGAGTCGGACAGGACCGGAGTGGTGATAGCGGTCATGAGGGAACTCCCTTCGAGTGTGGTGCGAATACCATCGACCTTGCGGCGCAACCGCTGCCACATCGACCCGTAGCACTGCCAAGCACTGCCACGCGCAGGTCAGAGAGCCGGTGCCACCGTCATCCGGCCCCGCAGATCGGCGGCGATCACCCGGGCCCCGGCGTTCTGCCAGTTGTGCAGCGAACGCTGCGGCACCTCGGTGACCAGCCACTGCCAGGCCTGCCGGGCGGTGGGGTCCAGCCCGGCCGCGGTGGCGTTCTGCGCGTAGGCACGCACGCCGACCACGTAGGGGAAGTAGAGGGCGTTGTAATGACGCCATTGTTCGGTGGTGCCGAACTCGCCGCAGTCGCGCGGCTTGAGCGCGGCGATCCGGTCGGCCAGCAGGGCTTTGAGTTCGTTGGCTCGTTCCAGCGGCGCATCGGGCGCGCCGCGGGCGGCCAACCGTTCGTCGATGACCGGCAACGCGGTCAGGGGGCTGGCGACGAGCTTCGACAGGTCACCGTAGTGCCCCAACGCCCGGCGGGTCAGCCGGACGAAGGTCTCCTCGTCGAGATCATCGAGTGGGCCGGTCGAGCGCAGGGCCAGCGCCGCCTCGGTGCCGCGCAGCACGGCTCGGTCGGCGCGCAACGCCGGGCGACGCCAAAACGCCAGCCGATCCCAGAGTCCGGCCAGCCGGTCGACGAACACCTGGACCTCGACCCCGACCGCGATCGTGGTGAACAGCAGCACCGTAAGGGCGGTCTGCGCCACGGTTTCGGTTCGGGTCAACCACAACCCGATCAGCACCTGCCCACCCAGCAACGCCGCCATCGCGACGCAGGCAAGAAACGACCTCAGCATGTCCAGCCGCAGCGCCTGCCCCTCGTCGAAGGCATCCCACAGCGCCACTGCCAGGCCCAGCAGAAGTACGTCGACGCCAGTGCTGGCCAGCGCGATCCCGCTGGGCACCACACCCAGCGGGATGATCAGGATCGCGTTGGCCAGGGCGAAGAACAACGTCGCGACGGCGGCCACGCCGAGCGCCGAACCGGGCTGCGCGGGCCGGATCAGCGCCTTGACCATCGCTGCCAACGTGGACACCGAGACCACCGCGAACAGCAGCCAGTGTCCGGCCCGCGGCGGGCCTTCGACGCTGCCGGCCCACGTCCGCCGCCCCCCCCCCCGCCGATGAACGCCACGTCGCGCGCCCGACCGGTCCAGCGGTCACAGGGCCTGGACAACTCCAGCAGCACCGCGAACCAGGCCACCCCGGGCAGCACCGCCAGGTAAATCTCTACCCGTCCGAGCAGCACCGGATGCCACACGGCGCGGACCGCGTCGGCGGCCACTACGGCGGCGAAGCCGCACAGGCCGACCGCGGCGAGCGCCAGTACCGGTTTGCGCGGGTCGCGGGCCAGCAGGTACATCCCGAGCCACCAACTCAGGGTGAAGACCAGTGCCGACAACACGATCACGGCTCGCTACCGCCCGAATCTCCGGTGCCGCACGCTGTAGTCGCGCAGCGCTCGCAGGAAGTCGACCCGACGGAACGCCGGCCAGTGCGCCTCGGTGAACCACATCTCCGAGTAGGCGCTCTGCCACAACAGGAACCCGGACAGTCGCTGCTCCCCGGAGGTGCGGATCACCAGGTCCGGGTCGGGCTGGCCCGAGGTGTAGAGGTTCTCCGAGATGCCCTCGACGGTCACCGCGTCGACGAGTTCCTCGGCCGTGGCGCCGTTGGCCAGCTGCTTGCCGAGCAGGCCGCGTACCGCGTCGACGATCTCCTGGCGGCCGCCGTAGGCCACCGCGACGTTGACGTGCAGGCGCGAGGCCCCGTGATCGGGGTCAGCCGTACTTACTGTGCTTTCTACGGCCTCACGCAGCCGACGGGCGGGCTCTTCGCCCAACAGTTCCAGATCCCCAACGGTCCGCACACTCCACCGGTTTGCCGGCGCGCAGATCTCCTCCACCACGTCGGTGATGATCTCGATGAGCGCGGCCAGTTCAGCGGGGTCACGCTGCAGGTTCTCGGTGGACAGCAGATAGACGGTGGCCATCTCGATGCCCGCGTCGGCGCACCAGCGCAGCATCTCGGCAATCTTGGCCGCGCCCATCCGGTAGCCGTAGCTAACGTCTTCGTAGCCGGCATCGCGCGCCCACCGCCGGTTGCCGTCGCAGAGAACGGCGATGTGGCGCGGCAGGTTCGACCGCGACGCCGCCAGGCCCTGCCGCAGCCGCAGCTCATAGATCCGGTACAGCGGCTCTTTCAAGCGCGCTGGGATGATTGCCACAAAAACCCAGACTACTGTGATCGTGAGCAGTCCGGGATCCGTGGAGTCAGGAAGGTCCATGAGCACCCACACCGACACCATCGCCGAGCCGAATCCGAACGATCTGCCGGCAGACCTCACCGTGCCGCACACCAAGCCGCGGGCACGCGGGTGGATTCACTTGGTCTCGGCCATCGTTGCCGTCGTCGCCGGGGTCACCTTGACCGCGGTGGCCTGGTCGACGGCCGGGCTCGAGGCCGGTCTGGCGACATTGGCTTACACCATCTCGGTGGTGGGCATGTTCGCGGTCAGCGCGACCTATCACCGGATCACCTGGAAGACGGTCGCCGCCCGGATGCGGATGAAGCGGCTCGACCACGCGATGATCTTCATCTTCATCGCCGGCACCTACACTCCGTTCGCGCTGCTGGCGATGGACCACAGCGCCCAGGAACGACTGGTAATGACGATCGTGTGGGGTGGCGCGCTGGCCGGCGTGGTGCTCAAGCTGTGCTGGCCGACCGCGCCCAAATGGGTCGGGGTGCCGCTCTACTTGCTGTTGGGTTGGGTGTCAGCGTTTTTCATCGCGACGATCCTGCACAACGCCGGCGTCGCGGCGATGGTGCTGCTGGCCGTCGGTGGCATGCTCTACAGCGTCGGCGCGATCATGTACGCGCTGAAATGGCCGGATCCATGGCCGGCGACGTTCGGCTACCACGAGTTCTTCCACGCCTGCACCGCCGTGGCCGCAATCTGCCAGTACATCGCGATCTGGTTCGCGGTGCTGCACTAAAGCGTGTCGAACGGGCCTACAGCTGGGTGATGTTCTCCGCTGACCAGTAGGCCTTCATCCCGGCGATCTTGCCCTCGCCGTCGAACACCATCACGTCGATCGGCTCGATGCGCATCCGGTGATCGCCGTTGGTGATGGTCAGCGCGAAGTGGAATGCCGCCTCGTTGCCGGCGACCCGCAGCGTGATCAGCTCGCTCTTCCGGTCCAGTCCGGTGATGGCCGAGTAGAAGTTGCGGATGGCCTGGTGACCGATGTGCACCTCGCCGCCGACCGGGTCCTCCAGGGTGGCGTCAGCCGCGTAGAGCCCGACCAGTGCATCGGCGTCGCCGCCGCCGACCAACTCGATGTAGCGGTGGACGGTCTCGGTGATGGCCTGTGCCTTGTCCGGTGCGCTCGTCATGTGCCGCACGTTACACGGATGCCGGATTCGCGGGCACTGCAAGGGCGGCGGCCAACTCCGCCGCGCTTGGCACCGGCAAGTCGCACACCGGGCCCCGACAGACGTAGGCGGCATCGGCCCCGTTGACCCGGTTTCGCCCGATCAGCAGCTCGGCTGAGTCGGCCGCCCCGCCGACCACGATCGTCCCGCCAGGGGCCAGGCGGCGCGCCTGCTCCAACAGCGCAGAGTCCGGACCGTCGCAGGCCACCGCGATCTGCAGCGGACCTCGCACGTAGGCCTCGGCGATGCCGAGCCAGTGCCCGACCGCGCGGGGCGCACGCTCCAGCAGCGCGGCGTGCGCGGCCAGCGCGTCGGCGGCGACCTGGCGGTAGCGCTCGCTGCGGTCCGCGGCGACCAGATGGGCCGCGGTCAGCAGCGCTTCGGTGATCAGTGCCGCGCCCGACGGGGTGGCGCCGTCCATCGGGTCGCTGGGGCGCAGCATCAGTGCTTCAGCGTCGTCGGCACTGTCGAACCAGCGCCCGGGTGAGCCTGGATCGGCGAAGTGGGCCAGCGCGGTGTCCAGCAGGCCGGTGGCCGCCTCGAGCAGGCTCTGCTCGCCGGTGAGCTGGTGCAGGCTGAGCAGTCCGGTGGCCAGCGCGCCGTAATCCTCCCGGATCGCAGCGCTGTCCCCCACCCGGCCGCCCAGGCTGGCCCGCCGCAGCCGGCCGTCCACCAGGTGCAGGTCGAGCAGCGTGCCGGCGCACTCCCGCGCCGCGGCGGTCAGGCACGGATCTCCCAGCGCCACAGCAGCTTCGGCCAACGCGGTGATCGCCATACCGTTCCAGGCGGTGACCACCTTGTCGTCGCGCCCGGGCTGGGGACGGGTGTGCCGAGCGGCCAGCAGCCGCTGCCGCACCCGATCGAGGCGCTGTTGATCGTCGGGATCGACCGAAAGCTGCAGAACCGACGTGCCGTGCCCATGCGGCGGTCCCAGCTTCCCCTCTCCTCCGTCGAGCCTCGCTGAACCGCCGGATTCAAAGGTGCCACCCGAGGTGACCCCGAAAATCTCTGCCGCCCAAGCCCCGTCGTCGGCACCGAGAACCTCGGTCAGCTGCTCGGGCGTCCACACATAGGTCAAACCCTCCCGGCCGTCGGCGTCGGCGTCCAGCGACGAGATGAACATGCCGCCGTCGGACAGCTCTTCCAGCAGGAATCGGGCCGTCTCCGAGGCCACCCGGGTGGCCAGCGGGTCGCCGGTGCGCCTGGCCCAGTGCGCGTAGGCCCGCAGCAGCAACGCGTTGTCGTACAGCATCTTCTCGAAATGCGGCACCACCCAGGCGTTGTCGACGCTGTAGCGGGCAAATCCGCCGGCAAGCTGGTCGTAGATCCCGCCGCGGGCCATCGCCGCACCGGCGCGCGCCACCGCATCGAGCGCCGGGCGGGTCGCGGTCCTTTCGTGGTGACGCAGCAGGGTTTCCAGCATTGCCGACGGCGGGAATTTCGGTGCACCGCCGAATCCGCCATGGACCATGTCCTCGTCACGCAGCACCGCGGCCACCGCGGCGTCGCACAGCATCGCATCGACCGGCGGGCCCTCGCCCGGCAGTCCGGCGGCCATCGAGCGCAACTCGGCGGCAATGTTGTCCGAAGCCTCCTCGACTTCATCACGGCGCTCGTTCCAGGTGGCAGTGATCGCCGAAAGCAGGTTCAGGAAAGCATCTTTGGGGTAGTACGTGCCGCAGTAGAACGGCCGGCCATCGGGGGTCAGAAAACAAGTCATCGGCCAGCCGCCGCGCCCGGTCAGCGCCTGGGTGGCGGTCATGTAGATCGCATCGATATCCGGGCGCTCCTCCCGGTCGACCTTGATGCACACGAAGCCCGCGTTCATCGCCGCGGCGACTTCGGCGTCCTCGAACGAGCCGTGCGCCATCACGTGACACCAGTGGCAGGCCGCGTAGCCGACCGACAGCAGGATGGGCACGTCGCGCGCGGCGGCCTCGGCCAGCGCCTCGGGCGTCCACTCCCACCAGTGCACCGGGTTGTCGGCGTGTTGACGTAGGTAGGGGCTGGCGGACGCTGCGAGACGGTTGGCCATCCATCCACGCTAAACCCGGCCCCCAGCAGCAGCTCCCCAGACCCGCAGGCAGACGCTATCTGCCCGGCTGGTGACCAGATCGCGAACGGTTGCCGAATTTTTGAATTCACCTCTACAACAACAATGTTGCGGGTATGCACCATTGCTAGCATTCGCCGATGAGACGACCCGAGGGATGTGATTGACATCAATCGACGTGCCGTACCGAGCTTGCTGGCCGTGAGCGCCGCGCTGCTGTCCGGGTGCAGCGGGGGCCATGACGCGACGGCCCCGAGCCACGCGGCACAGGCTCCGGCGTCCGGGGTGGACTGTGGCGGAGACCCGAACCTGAAGGCCAGCGGATCAACCGCTCAGGCCAACGCGATGTCGCGGTTCGTCGCGACATTCAGCCGAGCCTGCCCCGGCCAGAGCCTGACCTACCAGGCGAACGGATCCGGTGCGGGCATTGACGAATTCATGTCCGACCAAACGGATTTCGGTGGATCCGATTCGCCCCTGAGCAAGGGTGAATACGATCGCGCCCAGCAGCGCTGCGGCGCACCGGTATGGAACCTGCCGATGGTCTTCGGACCGATCGCCATCGCGTTCCGCCTGGGTGGCCTGACCTCGCTGAATCTGGACGGCCCCACCGCGGCCAACATCTTCAACGGCACCATCACCACCTGGAACGATCCCGCGATCGCCGCGCTCAACACCGGCGCCGACCTGCCCGCCCTGCCGATTCGGGTGGTGTCCCGCAGCGACGCGTCCGGGACCACCGACAACTTCCAGCGCTACTTGGACACCGCGTCCGCCGGCGCCTGGGGCAAGGGGGCCGGACGAACGTTCAACGGCGCCGCCGGCCGGGCCGCCCACGGCAACGAGGGTGTCGCCGCGGCCGCGGCCGACCTGGAGGGGGCCATCACCTACACCCAGTGGTCGTTTGCCCAGAGCCACCACCTGGGCATGGCCAATGTCATCACCTCGGCCGGCCCGGAGCCGGTCTCGATCAGCGAGGACTCGGTCGGCAAAACCATTTCGTCGGCCTGGTTCATCCGCGAAGGCAATGACCTGGCGCTGGACACCATCTCCTTCTATCGACCCAACCAGCCCGGCGCCTACCCGATCGTGCTGGCCACCTACGAGATCGTCTGCTCGAAGTATCCCGACCCACAGGTCGGAACCGCGGTGCGCGCCTTCCTGCAGAGTGCGATCGGCGACGGCCAGCACGAGCTGGCCGACCACGGCTACGTCCCCATCCCCGATGCGTTCAAGTCGCGCCTCTCGGCCGCCATCAGCGCGATCGCCTAAACGAGCCACCACCACGGGTATGCAGTCCGTAACCGCGCCCCCCGAGGTCTCCTCCGCGCTGGTCCACACCGGTCCCGGCGCGAGATCCCTCATCGAGGCGTCGGGCGTGTGGCGGCAGCTCGGCACCCATCTGGACGAATACGCGGACGATTATCTCGCCACGCTGTCGTCGTTAGTGGACTCATGGCGCGGCCGTTCCGCGGCGGCAATGGTGCGGTCCGCCGAGCCCTACCTGGTGTGGCTGCGCGCCACGGCACAGCAGTGCCGACGCACCGCCGCCTCGATCCAGTCCGCCGCAGCGGCCTTCGAAGCGGTCCGCACCGCGGTGGCCCCGACCTCGGCGATCCAGGCCAACCGCACTCGCCGCGTACAACTGCTGGCGACCAATCGGTTCGGGACCAACTCTGCGGCCCTCGCGGAGAACGAGAGCCAATACCTGGGCATGTGGACGAACAACACGGCCGCGATGACCCGCTATCAGGCGGCCTCGGCGCAAGCCACCGCGGTGCCCTCGTTCAGCTCACCGACGCCGGCGACAGCGACCACCGGCACCCCCTCTGCCGATTCGACTTTGGCGTCCTTGGAGTCGTCGCTGAGCGCGTTCGACCCCAACGCCAGTTGGTCCGGCCTGGCGAACACCTACGCCAACCAGTTCGTATCATCCGGATTCCCGATCAACCTGCTCAGCTACCTTGCCCAGAACACCTCGGCCCAGGCGTTGCAGAACGTCAACTCCGCCATGGCGCAGGGCCTCGCCGAGGGCGAGTCCGCCTTGATCCCGGCGATGCCGCTCGGGGGGCTGGGCGCGCTGGGCGCCGCGGGCCTGTCCGAAATGCCTTCGGCCGCCATCGGTGTCGGGATGAAGGTGGGCCCGCTGACCGCGCCGCCCGCCGCGGCGGGATTTCTGGCCGCGACCCAGGCGCCGGTGCAGCTGGCGTCGTCGGCGGCACCGCTGCCCGCAAGCCAGTCCACGACGTTCGCCGGCATCCCGCCGATCATGCCGCCGATGGTGCCCCCATCGAATTCTGCGGGCAGCGGCTGGCGTAAACGCAAGCAGCAGAAGTACGAGGACCTGGAAGTCGGTTTGGAGCTGCGGGGACCGGTCATGCCCAAGCCGCCCTCTGCGGGCTGAGCAGCACTAGCCGTGATGGCGCGGGCAAAACGCGCTGACGCTGACCCCGACGAAGAAGCCGGCGTGATAGTCATCGAGCCGGCTGCTCTGCATCACCTCGGACACCACGTCGTTCTTCTGCCGACCGCCGTCGAGCTCGTCGCAGACCTCATGACCCGCCATGACCGCGGACTGCCCATTGGCGAAGTCAATGCCCTTGGAGTTCAGGGCGCCCAGGAAAGTGGTGTCGACCGCGTCGGCGTGCACGGCCGGAACCCTGATGAGGCCGACCAGCAGCACCAGGAAGATGATCGGCGAGAGCGCCAACCCGGGTGAGCGATCTGCGAGCATGGCCAACCCTTCTCCCAAGCCGTGGTCAGGGCAATCATCTCACGCAACGCTAGGGTCGGCGACAGCCGCGATGCTGACGAAAACCGAAGGGGCAAAGGTTAATCCGGTAGTCATGTGCCCGAAACCCGGCGTTGCGGAGCTGTTAGCGCTACGACTGCGACGGCGCTGATCCCGGCCCGTCGTCGCCCGGGAAGTCGCCAGACGAAGTGGACCCGACGGTCCCCTCGTCGGCAGCTTGATCAGCGTCGGGGTGCTCAGGGTCGAACGATTCCGGCAACTTCTTGAGTTGCCGGTTCATCGACCACACCAACCCGAACGTGCCGAGCATCAGTAGCACGATGACCAACAGCCCGAATGGACTGGCCTTGCCGAAATCCGGCCCGGTATCGCGCGGCACATCATCTGCCACTATCCACAGCACGGTCTGCACAGCGTGGTTCATCCGTTGTCCTCGATCCCGGCGAACAGGTCCGTCTCCGGCAGGGTAACCGGCACCCGAGACCGAGCCAGCTCGAACTCCTCGGTCGGCCAGAGTCGCTGTTGCCACTCGATCGGCGCGGCGAAGAAGTCGCCGTTGGGGTCGATCTGCGTGGCGTGCGCGCGCAGCGCGTCGTCACGCTGGCTGAAGTAGTCGGCGCATTCGATACGAGTGGTCACCCGGTCGGCGAACACGTCATGGTCGGGCTGCCAGTGTTCCAGCCATTTGGCAAACGGGCCGACCTCACCGTTGCGAGCGAACTCGTCCTGCAACAGCTGCATCCGTTGCCGCAGAAATCCGTGGTTGTAGTAGAGCTTGGAGACCGACCAGGGCGCACCGGCCTGCGGATAAAGACGGTGGTCGCCAGCGGCCTCGAACGCGGCCACTGACACCTGGTGGCACCGGATGTGATCGGGGTGCGGATAGCCGCCGTTCTCGTCGTACGTGGTCATCACATGCGGGCGGAATTGGCGCACCGCCCGCACCAGGGCTTCGGTGGACACCTCCAGCGGCACCAGTGCAAAGCAGTCGTCGGGCAGCGGCGGCAGCGGGTCGCCCTTGGGCAAGCCGGAGTCGATGAATCCCAGCCAGTGGTGTTCCACCCCAAGGATCTCGGCGGCCTTGGCCATCTCGTCGCGTCGGACTTCGGCGATCCGACCATGCACGTCGGGCAGGTCCATCGCGGGGTTGAGGATGTCGCCGCGCTCGCCGCCGGTCAGCGTCACCACCATCACCTGGTGCCCAGCGGCGGTGTAGCGGGCCAGCGTGGCCGCGCCCTTGCTGGACTCGTCGTCGGGGTGGGCGTGCACCGCCATCAACCGCAGTCCACTCATGCGCACATTCCCCGTTCCCTCCAGGTTCCTCCTGCCGGAACCCCGGACCGGACGCCTATAGTTCCAGATGGTTTCCGGCCCCCATCGTTACACCACCTGCGGCGGGCGCGGTAATCGCTCCCGACTCCACCGTTAACCATGGGACACACCTCACGATGACCGACTCCAAGCCGGCCCGATACGGGGATACCCAGGGCAGTGCCCTGCCCCGTCGGTTGCTGGCGATCGCCCTGGGCGCTCTGGCAATCGCCACCGTCACCGCCATCGCGGTGGTGGGCTACCAGCGCTTCGCAACCGCGGAGGTCAAGGGCGAGCTGTACGGCTACGAGGTGCTCGACGACCAGACCGTCTCGGTTAAGTTCAGCGTGACGCGATCCGACCCGTCGAGCCCGGCGGCCTGCATCGTGCGAGTCCGATCCAGCGACGGCAGCGAGACCGGTCGACGTGAAGTGCTGATTCCACCGTCGGAGTCGGCCACCGTACAGGTCACGACGACGGTGAAATCTTCCCAGCAACCTGTCATGGGCGACGTCTACGGTTGCGGCAGCGACGTCCCCGATTACCTACGGTCACCATGATCTCGCGGTGGTACCCTGTACGGATACACGGTTCCAGCTGGGACCGTGTATTGCTGCATTAGAACGATGTCGCCCCCGCTGCCCCATGGCGCCGGATCCGACGACACAAGGAGCACAGTGAGATGACGGACACCCAGGTGACCTGGTTGACGCAGGAGTCACACGACCGGCTCAAGGCGGAGCTTGACCAGCTGATCGCGAACCGTCCGGTGATCGCCGCGGAGATCAACGACCGCCGCGAAGAAGGCGACCTGCGCGAGAACGGCGGCTACCACGCCGCACGTGAGGAGCAGGGCCAGCAGGAGGCCCGCATCCGGCAGCTGCAGGAGTTGCTCAACAACGCCAAGGTCGGCGAGGCTCCGACCCAGTCCGGCGTGGCATTGCCGGGCTCGGTGGTCACGGTCTTCTACGACGGCGACAAGTCCGACACCGAGACCTTCCTGATCGCCACCCGCCAGGAGGGCGTCAACGACGACAAGCTCGAGGTGTATTCACCGAACTCGCCGCTGGGCCACGCCCTGCTGGGCGCCAAGGTGGACGAGGAGCGCAGCTACACGGTGCCCAGCGGCAAGACCGTCAAGGTGACCCTGGTCAGCGCGGAGCCCTACCACTCCTGAGGCCCCGTCGCGGGGGCTCGTCGCTTAGTCCAGCGCCTGCTTCAGGTCGGCGATCAGGTCGTCGATGTCCTCGATGCCTACCGACAGGCGCACCAAGTCGTCGGGAACCTCGAGTTGCGACCCCGCCGTCGACGCATGCGTCATGGCGCCGGGTAGTTCGATCAGCGACTCCACCCCGCCCAACGACTCGGCCAGGATGAAGATCTTGGTTCCGGCGCACAGCTTCTCGGCGGCGGCTCGGCCACCGCGCATCCGGACCGACACCATGCCGCCGAACCCGCGCATCTGTGCCGCGGCGACATCGTGGCCGGGGTGCTCCGGCAACCCCGGGTAGAGCACCTTGCTCACCGCGGGATGCCCGTTGAGGAATTCGGCGACCGCGGCGGCATTCTCGCTGTGGCGTTGCATCCGCAGCACCAAGGTCTTCAGTCCGCGCAGAGTCAGGTAGGCATCAAAGGGACCAGGTACCGCGCCTGCCCCGTTCTGCAGGAACGCGAAAGCAGCGTCGAGCTCTTCGTCATCGGTGACCAGCGCACCGCCCACCACGTCGGAGTGTCCGCCAATGTATTTGGTGGTCGAATGCAACACCACGTCGGCGCCCAGCGTCAGCGGCTGCTGCAGCGCGGGCGAGGCGAAGGTGTTGTCCACCAGTACCTTTGCGCCGGCTTCTTTGCCGATGGCCGCGATGCCCGCGATGTCGGCGATCGACAGCAGTGGATTGGTGGGGGTCTCCACCCAGATCAGCCTGGTTTTGTCGGTGAGCGCCCCGCGGACCGCGTCCAGGTCGGAGAGCGCCACCGGGGTGTGCGCCACACCCCACTGGGTGAAGACCTTGTCGATCAGCCGGAAGGTACCCCCGTAGGCGTCGTCGGGAATGATCAGGTGATCGCCGGGGCGCAGTATCGAGCGCAACGCGCAGTCCGTGGCGGCCATCCCCGAACCGAACGCCCGGCCGAATCGGCCGCGCTCCACCGCGGCCAGTGCCGTCTCGAGTGCGGCCCGGGTCGGATTGCCGGTGCGCGCGTACTCGTATCCGCCACGCAGGCCGCCGACGCCGTCTTGGGCGAAGGTGCTGCTGGCGTAGATCGGCACATTGACGGCCCCGGTTGCCGGGTCCGGACGGAATCCAGCGTGGATCGCCGTGGTGGACAGGCCCGTATTGCTGTGCGGTTGGCCCTGGCTCAACGGATCGGCAGGCAGACGGTGGTCATGATCTTGTCGGCGATCGTCTGGCGTTTGGCGTCCCACAGCGGGAACAGGTATCCGATGCACAAGACCGCCCCGTCGATGATGTGTGCCAACTGGCGCACGATCGACATCCCGAACCCGATGGGCTGGCCGGTGGCTTCGGAGACCACCTTGAACTTCAGCACCGACTTACCGATGCTCGATCCGGTCGTGCCCTGCCGATAGCCGAAGTTCCAAATCCCGTAGGCGAGCGCGGCCACCCAGCCCAAGAACATCAGCACCGCGCCGGTGCTCGACGGCGTGACCGTGCAGGCGAATCCGTCCGCGCTGGTGATGCACTCCTTGTCGGCCGTGGTACTGGCGATCACCGACGGGATGCCGTAGAGCACCAGGATCGGTAGGGCGTCGATGAAGTACGCGCCCACCCGGGTCAGCCAGGACGTGTAGGCCTCTTTTGGCAGCTGGCCCACCGCGTTTCCGGCCGGACCGGGGTACGCGCCGTAGCCCGGAGG
>NZ_LT546166.1:3801939-3842228 GCF_900078685.2 Mycolicibacter icosiumassiliensis
ACCCCGCCCCCGTCCCCGCAACCCACGGAAGGAGTAACACCCACCGGGACCAAGGAACCCGGCGCCACCGCACGACACGCGGCGCCGACACCTCCCCTGCGACCGAAAACCACGCCCACCAGCAGACCTCACGGGAGCACCCGACCCACCATGAAAAATTGAGGTTTACTATTATCGATGTATGGCAACCGCATCCGAAATCACACTGACTCCAGACGAAATAACCGATATAGTGAATGTATTAAATTCTCTAACCAACGCGTTGGCGGGCCTCCAAGGGTCAATAAGCCAGAACGTAACCCCTAAAGACATTGCGACCGCCGCAAATTTCACCGCAGGAGTGATAGTAGCACTTGCCCCGTTCGTCGGTCCGGCGATCTCGGGAATTTGTACACTCGTAAACCTTATAATCGACTTCGGAGAAGAGGCGGCGTAGACATGACCAGTCCGGTAGTGATAACCCAAAATTCAATCCCTCCGCAGCTTTCTGTCGCATTCAATAGCTTGAGTGGTCAGTTTAAATCACTCGTCGGAACCATTGATGCGGATGCACAAGCATTCGTTACGGAGTTGATAACCGATCTGAAAGTGCAAGCGCCGGCGTTGGGGGCAGCCTTCGGCGACGCTGTTGTCGAAGCTGGTGAATGTGTATTTGACTCCCTGAGTCATTTGCTATAAGGCGGGGGGCATTCAAGCAATGGTAGTTATCCGCAGGGTCGGTGTCGGCATTGTGCTGGTAGGTGGCTTTGCGGCCCTCGGTACTGGTGCAGCTCTCGCCGACAACGGCGTTGGCGAGATCAACGGTTGGACCGTAACGCAAGATGGAGGTGACGATTCGTCTGGGAGTGCTACGCTGTCGGACCCTTCCGATTCACTAGGCTTCGGAACCGCGCCGATAGAAGGTACTTGGACCACATCAGATGCACCTATAAGCAGTATTGGATCCAATGACCAGTTTGTCACGCCTACGTCAACGTTATTCACGCCAGATAATTTATTTATCGGCGACTCGTGGCTACCGGGGCTTGAGACCGCACTTGTCCAAACTGGCAGCGGGGCTGATTCATCTAGTACAACTGCTCTGCTGGTTCCCTCACTAAACGGCAAGGAAGTAATTGACTTGCTGCAGACTGCTAGCACCCCTGACCATCCTTTACCATTGTTTAATCCGGATGCTACTGGCCCGGTTGAGGTCGGCGGCGTCGAGCTAGCCTCTCCGGAGGACGGCGCACTGCTCAACGATCTATTCGCTGCTGCGTTCAAAGGCGACAGTGGCGCTTGGAACAGTGCAACAGAACTGTTTGATGATTGGCTCGGGATCGACCCGTCGGGAGCTGCTGAAGCGGTCGATCCAAGCAATTTGCTGCCTGATTTCGGTTTCTAAATTTTCCTAGTGATTCGTTGGGCTCTTGTGACGTTGTAGTGGGTCTGTGACCTGGGAATTTGGGGCGCAACGCCATGTCCTGCTTACGTTTTGGACTGTTACGGGTTCAAGACGGAAGAAGGTGGCACGGCGTTGCGCATGTCCAGGGTATTCGCATCCGGGCTCGGTAGCCCAAACATGGTGGTCGAGAGCGTTGATCTGCAGGTCGAGACCCGGCGGCAGCACGGGCAGCTGGTGGCCAGTGAGGTGCTGGTATTGAGCGTGCGCCCCAAGGCCGCCGCGGCCCGCCGCTGCTCGCGGTGCAAGGCCCGCTGCCCGGGCTATGACGTCGCCGACGAGCCGCGCCGCTGGCGGACCCTGGACGTGGGCACCACCAAGTGCTACCTGCAGGCATACGCGCCGCGGGTGGAATGCCGAGAGCATGGGGTGGTGGTCGCCGATGTGCCGTGGGCGCGGCCGGGCGCCAAACACAGCTACCTGTTCGAGGACACCTGCGCGTGGCTGACCGCGCACGCCGCGATGAGCGTGGTGGCAATGTATTTGCGGGTGGCCTGGCGCACCATCGCCGCGATCGTCGGGCGGGTTGTCGCCGATGGCCGCGACACCAACGACCTGCTGGCCGGGTTGACCCGCATCGGCATTGACGAGATCGCCTACCGCAAAGGCCACCGGTATTTGACCTGCGTCATCGACCACACCAGCGGCCGGCTGGTGTGGGCCGCCGAAGGCCGCAACAAGGACACCCTGGGCCGGTTCTTCGACGAGCTCGGCGACCAGGGGGCCGCGGCGTTGACCCATGTGAGCTGTGATGGCGCCGAGTGGATCCACGCGGTGGTCGCCGAACGCTGCCCGGCCGCCGTGATTTGCCTGGATCCATTTCATATCGTGGTCTGGGCGATGAAAGCCCTCGACAAGGTCCGGGTCCGCACCAACGCGGTCGCCGGCACTCGGGATCGGCACGCCATGTGGGCGGTGCGCAAGAATCCCGCCGACCTGTCCGGTGAGCAGCGCACCAGCCTGGCGACCATCCAAGGGACCAACAAGACGCTGTATCGGGCGTATCTCCTCAAAGAGCAACTCCGGGAACTGCTTCGGGTCAAAGGCGATGATGGACGCAAGCTGCTGGCCGGATGGTTGTCGTGGGCCAAACACTCCCGCATCCCCGAATTTGTCAAGGTCGCGGCCACCATCGAGCGGTACCGCCAGCTGGTCCTGAACACTCTCGATCATGGCCTGTCGAATGCTCGGTCAGAGGCCACGAACACCCACCTGCGGGCATTGACCAAGCGTTCCTACGGGTTTCACAGCCCCGAGGCGCTGATCGGCATGGCCATGCTCACCCGCGGCGGCCTATGCCCGCCACTGCCCGGCCGCGCAGCATGAAACCCGACCCACGGAAACGTCAGGAGATCCATTCGTTGTTGAAATAGTCAATGTTCCCACCGTCAGCGGCACTGTCGATCCGGCTGCACACTGGCCAACAAACAGTTAGATGATGGAATTATAGGGCTCCGATGAATAAACACGGTCGCCCTACGCGGGCCGGGGAAATTCGACGCCAAGCTGGCGCGGTTGCCACCGCGGTCGAGACCGAGGGTGGGCTGCGCTGGGAGGTGTGCCGCGACCATGATGGGCTGATACGAATCACCAGATGCCTTGCCCACACTGACCATTGGCACCGGCCGTGACGCTGTTCTACCCCGATTGCAGTAACAACAACTGGTCATCGACCCAAGACGCCATCAATTTCCTCGAACAGCTTGTGCCCGAAGGCTTTAGCGGCATCTGCCACAAAGTCTCCGAAGGCAGCTACTACGAAGACCCCTACTGGCCAGCCGTGCAGCAGTGGTGCCGGAACAACAATCTGCCCGTCATCGGCTACCACTACGTCACCACCGACAACGCAGCCGCCCAAGCCCGGACCTGGACGGCCAACAACGGCGGGCCGGTCGCCATGCTGGACTGGGAAGCCAGCGGTGGCGATCTGGCCAACCTGACCGCCGTCGTTGATGCGTTCAACACCGCCGGCGTCACCGTGCAGCTGGGCTACTACCCCCACTGGTACTGGCAACAACAGGGAGGGGGCACGCTCGCAGGGCTGGCCTCCTACCTGGTGTCCTCCGGTTACCCCGACGGCGGCGGCTACGCCTCCACTATCTATGCCGACTCCGGCGGCAACGGTGGAACAGGCTGGGCACCGTACGGCGGTGCTACCCCAGCCGCCTGGCAATTCACCAACCAAGCCCTCATCGCCGGACGCAACGTCGACTGCAACGCCTACCAAGGCGCCGACCTCCGAGTCCTGTTCGGAACCACCACACCCACCCGTACGCCCACACCGAACGGACCTGTTGCGCTATAAGCGCTGGTCACCATGCCATCGGGCTCCGGCCCTATTCCGGACAATATGGGGGTAGATTCCGGGCTTGTCAGCAAACCTCACCCGGTTCCCACCACGGCTCGCCGTGCCGCAGTACACCGGATCGCACACAGACCACCCGGTGGCCAGTTGCTGTGGACCTCACCGAGTGGCGCGCAACCTTGGGGCTGTGGGGCCGGTGTCTTTACACTGCTCGGTGTGGAACCGCTGCGGGTCAACCCGGTCGGCCTGCACAAGACGGCCGGCGGCATTCAGGAACTCGGTGGTCAACTCGCCGGTGCCCGCCCCACACCACCACCGGTGGCCGGCGGGTCGTGGCAGTCCAGTGTGACCGTCGCAGTCACCACACACCGGGGCCGCCGCTGACGCCAGACCGGGTGAATCGAGCCCATCACGCGGCAGCCGTCTGGCTCAGTGCCCGGTACAAGGTGGAGCGTCCAACACCGAGGGTGCGGGCGACTTCCTCGACGCGGTGGCCGGCGGCGACCAGGGTGCGGGCCTGGTCAAGCTGGCTGTCGGACAGGCTCGGGCGGCGGCCGAGCCTCGTGCCGCGGGCTTTCGCCGCGGCAAGGCCGGCCTGGGTGCGTTCCACGACCAGGCTGCGCTCGAACTCCGCCAGGGCGCCGAACACCGACAGCACCAACCGACCCGAGGCACTGCCGGTGTCGATCGACTCCGTCAACGATCGCAGGTGAATTCCCCTCTGGCTCAACGACTCCACCAACTCCAGCAGGTTCCGCAGGGACCGGGCCAGCCGGTCCAGGCGCCACACCACCAGGGTGTCCCCTGCGCGAAGGTGCTCCAGGCAGCGGTCCAGCTCCAGGCGATGCGACAGCGCCCCGGAGACACCGCGATCGGTGTAGACCTTTACCGCCCCCGCAGCGGCGAGCGCGTCGAGTTGAAGGTCAGGGCTTTGGTCCGCCGTCGAGACGCGGGCGTATCCGATCAACATGAGCGCCACCATCCCAGAAGGAACCGACAGACCCGTTGCGGGAATCCTATTGCGAGACAACCATCCGGGACCGGGCGACCAGCAGATTCGGCCGCCGGCACCGATGCAGCTAGGCCATCCCGAAACCGAGCGCTTTCGGGAAGTGACAACCCCGCGGGGTAGGCGGGTGAGGTCGCGGTGGGGATCAGAAGGGTAGATCGAAGGCGGAGGCTAGGTCCGCCCCGGCGTTTCCGGCGTCGAAGCCGCCAAGGTCAAAAATCTGATCCACGATCTTGCCGACCACCAGGGATGGGAGGGCGTCGAATAGGACCGCGCCGTCCATTTGGAAGCTGGTCGTGGCTGCGGCAAGCTCGTTGCTGAGTGAGGGGTCGGCGGCGTACTCCTGCGCGGCGGAAAGGAAAGCCTCACTGGTCTGGCTTAGCTGCTGATCCGGTCCGTCGAAAAGTAGGTGCCCTAAGCCGGAGAACGTCTCGTTGTCGGATGTCAGCAGCGGTCTTTCAATTCCCTCCAGTTGGGTGAAGTCGCTCGCGTACCGACTTGTATCGAGGGGGGCGTCTCCACTCGTTTTGGAGATGATGCTGAATGCCTCGATCGCGTTGGCGGATGCGGAGCTGATCAGGTCGAGGTCGGTCACGTCCGAACCGTCAGCGAGGGCCGTACCCATGCCGAAGATCGCGGCGGCGAAACCCCCAGCGGCACTCACGCTGATCGTCATCCAACGCCTGTTGTAGCCCATGTGCCCGTACCTCCCGCTGCCCGGCCCCATCGATTCTCGGTGCTAACTCACCAGATGAGCCGTTGTGGAACCTCAAAGCTACTGATCATCGGAGCCGGCTTCAAACGAGTACCTCCTGGCGGACTCGGCGATCCCCTCTCGTCGCGCCCAGCATCAACGGGGTCCGGAGCGGATCTGGTCCCCTCATGGGCCGGCCCCATAGGATCGTGACGGCTGTGTGAAGCCCCTGGCTCGAAGGTAGCAGCGCTGTGGCGGTCGGATGGTGTCAGCCAGCTTCCACCCACGCCACATCATATGCAGCGGGCTCAAACCGCTCTAAATCCTATCGTTTCCAGCGCATCACAAGCCGATTATCCCGCGGATGGACAGGCTGCGCCCAAATCATAACCGATCGCGGGATTTAAATCTATGAAACGATCAATATCTCCGTTCAAAATCCTACATTATGCACATGATGCGTTAGTGGATGCTCCGGCAGCGGGTTGATCGTATCCGCATCCCATGTTATTTTCTGGTTTGCCTTGACGGGCATTCCCTCCAACGTACTACTTTCAATGAGCGCCTGAATGCAGTCATGACTGCCGCCAACGTATGTCGACAGCAGGTCTATTTCCGTCGCCACGCACCATGCATTATCGATCGGCCACCACAGATTTGCTGTACGTGCCAGTTCCAATTCAAATGGGTTGGCCACAGCATCGATCGGCTTTTCAATAGCAAGCATCCGACGCTCCGGTAAATCAATAACATCAGCATTTTGAACCTCGGCGCCATACCCGTCCCACAATGCGTAGACTATGGAATTGGACTTCGTAAACTTACTCAGGACGCGTGCCAGCTCTTTCGCTGTAGCGTCCGTAAGTGTTCCTCTGTCGGGAATTTGATAATGTAACACGCCCCTGTAGTTAGTGCCCCACGTCCCTAGCAGTGATCCCCATTCCATCGACGGATGCACGACACGGCCATTAAATTTCGCCACCTCGTTCCACGCACACGGCTCAGCTGTCCCGTCGGGCTCAACACGTATGGCGGGGTGGAATATTCGAGCGTACGCGTCGAACACAGGAGGGACTAGCGACCCGACATCGTGATCATCGAAAGAGTGCAGCTGTTCCGTTATCCACTGACTAGGTGGGTGTGTCATTGTAAACTCCATTCGCAAGCGACGGTTGGCAAGCTGAGGTCACGCAGGGGGTAGTGCACAATTAATGTTTGAAACAGCGCCGGTATTACCTATCAAGCCGACGGGAGTGACATAGCCAGGTGGAAATATCACAAAGGCTCCAGCAGAACCGTGATAGTTTGCGGCAGGTCCAAATATGCACAACGTGGCGGCGTTTCCCTGAAGACGGGTACCAGCCCCAATAAATGGTAAACTGATCGACGTGATACCGTCGTTTTTATACAGAATTACCACCATTGTCATAAACGGAACTGACCCACCAGTAATAGTCGTTCTTGCCTCTACATTTAGAGTGCCCGGTATGTGAGTCGATTTATGGGCGTTAAAAACCTGAATTGCCGCGTTTATAATGTTTCCAACCGCTGCGGCTGATCCGGAGCGGACCGAAATGCTGGGCGGTGCGCCACCTTCTGCCGCACGAGTGGCCGCTGCTGCACCTGCTGCCTGGGTCATACATTTCCCCTCTCGAGCACCATGGGCTGGACAATTACGGACGACGGTAGACAACAACGATAATAGGTACAGCGCTTGCGTCCGTGTCGTTGCTAAGAACCGAGTAACGAGTTCCGGGTTTTCTGGGGCGAACGAGCTTTGGTGCGGTCCGAACCGCCTGCTGTCGACCTCCATCTAGTTCCTCGCACCTTAGATTTTGTTGACCTTGGTGGTTGCTGGCTTGGCTGCGGCTCGTTGTATCGCGCGGTAGATCGTTGAGCGGGTCACGGCGAACAGCTCTTCGAGGTCGCTGATGGTGTGGGCGCGGGCGTGGTACAGCTCGACCAGGTGGGCTTCTTGGCGGGGGTTGAGTTTGGGTTGTTTGCCGCGTAGCCGACCTTTGGCGCGGGCGATGGCCATGCCCTCGCGGGTGCGGGCGCGGGCGAGGTCGACCTCGAACTCGGCGATCATCGACAGCGTGGTGAACAGCAGCCGCCCGATCGGGTCGGTCGGATCATGGACCGACCCACCGATGTTGAGCTTGACGCCGGCTGTGGTGAGTTCGTCGGCGATGTCGCGGGCGTCGGGCACTGATCGGGCGAGGCGGTCGAGTTTGGTGACTCGGTGAACGAATTGCGTTGGCAATAGTCTTCTTTGCACCGCCACCGCGTTTTGGCCCACGACACCACGATCCGGTCCGGGCCGTAGGGGATGTCCTTGGGGGCGGTGATCGGGTGGTCCTTGATCGATGTCGAGACGACCCCGCAGTCCGGGCAGGCCGCCGCGGTCGGATCGTCGGTGATCACGTGCACTACGCGGGTGCCGTCGTCGCGGCGCTCGACGCGCTGCACCCGCAGTCCTGGCAGCCCGAACAACAATGTCGTACCGTCGGTCACGGCCCTTGGTCCCTTCGTCATCTGGATGCTTCGCAACACCTAGATTTCCGAAGGCCAAGGGCCTCACCCGTTAAGACACGCCGACCAGCATCAACGCGGCCCCTGCCCGGTCAAGATCGAAGAGCCCGTTAAAGGGACCGTTCAGGCCGGGCGTGGCCCGGGTAAGCGCATCATGCGATATGCGGCGGGCGCATCAACCGGTATGCGGTGACCGCATTTTTTGCTATAGTCAGGGCATAGCCGATGCCACCGCGGTGAGTATCGGAAGTGGACCCCAGGAGATCCTGCCGGAAGACAGGGCCTGGGGTTTCGCGTTTCTTGGGCTCAGAGGTCGATCAAGGTCACTCGGGACTCGATCTGCTGGTAGAAGTGCCCATTGCCGCACCGCAACTGCGTGACGGCACCGCAGCAGGCATCTGGAACCCACAGCATCGGATCTGCTGGGCCTCCGACATGATCCATGTGCAGCGGATCAGTCAACAGGCGCTTGTTCCGCAGATTCTGAAGCGTCTTGCGGTCGCGCTGGTCGTCTTTGGGGCCGCGCGATTCCACGATCGCCGTACCTACCCCCAGGCTCACTAACTCCGGCAGCATCCGCTCCATGCACAGCCGCCGCTGACGCTCTGGCTTAGCCGTGGTGTGCGCATCCGATCGCACCACGACCAGGTGCTCGACTTGCAGCGTCGCGATCGTCTTGACGATCTGTTCCTGACGCTTGGGGTCCTCGTCGCGCCAGTGCAGCTTCTTGTGGCTGCGCCGTACCAGCAGGCCGCGCATGGTGTCGCGCAGCGCTTCCGCGTGCAGGGCCTCGCTGATGGCGGCGCTCAAGATGTACGTGCCCGGGTCGACGGTCTGGTTCGATCCCGATTCATCGAGCCAGGCGACGTAGGACACTTGGTTTTCCCTAGGCGACGGATGTTCTGTACTGGCAGGGCGTGATGACGCTACCGCCCAGTGGTGCACAACGTCATCGGAGGATCTATCGAAGGAGGGCATCCGGGAGCCTTTCTGTAGGAGCCTGTCACCTCTTCTAGGTCGGGGACGTTCTACAGAGGGGAGCTCAGCCACCCTAGAGTTACAACTCCTGATCGTTATAACGTCTAAGCGTTCTAGAGTTAGATCGCTGTAGCGTTACAGCGCTATAATGCTGACATGAGCGCACATATTGCTGTCTGCCACTCCCGCAAGGGCGGTGTCGGGAAATCGTTTCTGGCTTACGAACTGGCGTTTTTGCTGGGTGCGGTCCTCGTAGACCTTGAGCACGATGGTGGGGGAGTCACGGCCAAGTGGGGCTACCGCCCCCAGGACCACCCGCGAGCGCGCCTGCTTGATGCCCTCGTGCCGGGAGCCGCGGCGCCACGCCCCATGCGGGGCTTCAAGAAGCCGGCGCTGGTGCCTGGTCACCCCGAGCTTTACGATCACCAACCCGATGCCGACACGATGGCCGATGCCCTATCGAAGTGGGCGCAGGAATGGGACACGGACTGGATCGTCGTCGATACCCACCCAGGAGCAAGTCCAGCTGCGCACGGTGCCCTCGCCGTCGCGAATATCGTGCTCGCTCCCACAGCGCTGCGTACCGCAGAACTCGACGCCACAGCAGAACTAGTCCGCGAGATCGCCGACTACCCCCTCGTTGTGGTGCCTAACTTCGTGCCAACGACGCCACCCGCCGCCGAGATCCAACGCCTGCGCTCCATCATCGCCGAGACCCCGGTCCAGGTAGCTCCGCCGATACCAAACGCACTGCACGTAGGAACTCGCAAGCGGCGCATCGCGATCACCGCCGAGGCGCCGCCGGCGAAATCGTTACAGAAGGTTGCCGGCGCGCTGACCGACCTGGCGGCCTTCGTGAAGGGGTACGTCCATGAGTGACGGACTCGACTCACTGACCGCGATGCGCGCCAAGGCGACCACCTCCAGACGGGCGGTGCCACCTCCGCGGCATCAACCGCGCCGAACCCCGGTTGAGATGCCCGCAGCAGTACCGGAGTCGCCGCCAGCTTCTACACCGAAGGCAAAACCGCCACCCGTATCGACACCGGAGCCTTCGACCGCCGCTACTGCAAGTACGGGCCTCACCAAGGCGTCGATATACCTCGACGAACCCACCGACACGTACCTGGAGACCGTGCGAACCGCCGCGCGCAGTGTCAGACCGCGTGTTGACGCCACACGTAGCGCAGTCGTTCGACTAGCCCTAAACCGACTGGCCGAACAACTCGACGCCGCCGCAGTGGTCGCGGAACTTCAGCGCAGCGCCGCCAGACACAGCGGACCAGGCCGAAAGCGCGCCTAGCGTTACAGCGCCATAACGGCATAGCGCTGTAGCCCGATAGAGGCATAGATGTGAGCGGCGACCCTGTAAACGGGGATGATTCCGACCTAAATAGGTGTTAACCTAGCTGCGAGCAAGGAATCGGCGCTCGGGATTCGTCCTGACAGCTGGTCTGGCCCCTGGTGATAGCTACGGCCCCCAGGGGTTGCTCTATTTATGAGGCCAGGTGGGTGTCCGAGGTGGCGACTTAGTGCATCGGATCGATGACGTGCACCCGCTGTTGGATCAGCGAGAACAGCGAATTGTCGGCCCGGGTAAGCGTCCCGCGATAAGCCGAAGACACCAAGTCCGGCAACCACAACAGGTGCTCGTACCTTGGGGAGGTCAACACAGCCTGCATGGACCTGTGCACCAAGCCTTCTGCCCTCATCGCCGAGATGTTCTTGCGGTCGAGATTGCTGCGGTTTCTCGGGTTGCGCTCTTCGAGCACCATCAGGTCGATCGACCCGCGTAGCGGGGCGGCCCCGATCGACAGTGTTGACGCCAGGCCTCGCAGACAGGCCCGCCGCGCTTCTTCCAGATCGTCGTCGTCGATGCGGGAGTGATGCGCGATCACGCAGATCTCGGCACCTTCGCCAAGGAAGTTGAGCATCGCGGAGGCCTTCTTTCGGCCCTCCTCAGTGCGCAGCTCGTCGGTGGTGTGCCAGAACGTCCCGCCGGCGATGTCGCGGAGTTCCTGACGTAGCAGCGGCATTTCGGCCCGCTCCACCACCACCGCGGTGAACACGTAGAACCGGCTCCTGCCGTGTTGTCCGTCATCAAATGTCTCATCGAGGTAGGCCACCGCGCCAGCGGTGTTGGCATATGCGCGGTCCAGAACCGGATGCGCGGGCGGCCGGTAAGCCATCAGCTGACCGCCCTGGTGGACACCACCGACACCGTGCCCTCGGCAGTCCTGCCCAGCCGCTTGACCTTCCGGCGAAGATCTTCGCCCGCCTTAGGGGCCTCACCGCACGACACCGCCGCATCCGCCCAGGTGCGGCCCTCTTGGGCTTTCATCCGGAGGATTTTGCGCTCACGTTCCGTCAGCCTGCTAATGAGCCACACCAGCCGGGGATCGCTGAGGTCGTCTACGCCCGCCGGCAGGGGAGGCGCCGGCACCACATCAACGAGCGAGACCCCGAGGGGCTCATCCTGGGAGAGCTTCACTTTCCGGTCCAGCGAGTCCACCGACCGGCCACACAACTCGGTCTCGCCTATCAGTCGAAAGTTCCGGTGCTCCCGGATGGTCAGCTGTCGAATCCGAGGGCACACGTCCTCATCGACTTCTAATTCCCCTGGTAGCCAGGCTGCCTCCTCCAGGAGCACCGCCGACGCCGCGTCGACCAAGGTCGCCGGGGTCCGCTTAAACCCCAAGACCTCTTTCAAGAAGCGCACCACCGCGGCGACGTCGCCGCGGAGCACCGCACGCCGGGCCCGTAGCGCCGTCCGAAGTCCTTGCCAACCCCAGGCCACCCCATGATCAGCCAGGACTGAGAAGGACTGCAGCATCGTGGCGATCGACTGTTCCGGTGCCCGCCACAGGGCATCCATTGCGGCCCGGTGCGTGGTCTGTATCCACGACGACAACCCCTGCGAATGCACGGCCGAGGTCACTCCATCAAATACGCTGGCGCCCAACCGCTTCGACCACGATGGCCACTCATCGTTGGAAAACCCCGGCACTTTGCCGTTCTGCAGGTGATCGGTCAAGGAAAACCGCGGCAGTGAACCGACATCCAGCCCGGCGAACGAACCGAGATGCAGGTCAGCCAGCCCTTTCCCGGAGAGACCGGCGGTTAAGGCCGACACCACCGAGGACTGCGGACCGGCAGGCAGGAAAGATTTCGCCAGATCCGATAACGGCGGCTGCAGGGCCTTCCACGCCGGGGTCGCTGACCCGGCGATGTACGAGCCCAGGCCCGGCGCACCGATACCCAGGTTGCTTCTAGCCTCCCTTGCTCGGGCCGACGCCTCGGCCGCCAACTTCGCACCCAACCCCGGACTGCCGTGTAGCTCGCCCCACGCCCGACCCGGCTGGGTGGCCCACAAGTCCGTCAGCTTGAACGCTGCATCAGCAGCCCCCACCTGCGTCAAGCGGTCGCCGCCGATCAACTTCGAGATGCTTGACACCGTCTCGCTAGCTGAGGTCATCGCCGCATCCATGACCGAGCGCAGCGCGGGGGAGCCGACCAAGAAATCGAACTTCATCCCCGCCCCCGCCACCCCGGCTCTCCCGATTAACTGATCGGCCACCGAACTCATCCCCGGCAACGCGGCTGGCGACCGCAAGGCCTCACGGTGGGGTGGTGAATTCACCGGCTCACACTCAGTCTCATCGCCAACGGCGTGGCACTCTTCCATCAGGCGGTCCTCCTCGTTGGAGCGGCCCGCTCCATGCAGGGCCCCTACACACAGGCCGCCACAAACACCCAAAACGACCAACCGTGATCGACATCACATTTACCGGGGTAATGCAACCTCGCCCAGCCATTATCTCAGCAATAACCGACAAGGCAGAACCAACGAACCCCGGTGTGCTCGAACCCGGCCGCAGGCGAGCCGCGCGGTTCGATCGGTCACAAAAACATCACGGAGCCGCGGCGTGTCGAAGCCTGCCGTACCTGGTACTGCCGACATGATGGGCGACATGGCTCAGCCACACAAAGGCCCGCGCGAGCAGATCAAGACGCGGGTGCACACCGAGGTTTACGCCGAACTGCGCCAGCTCGCCGCAGAGCGCGCTTCGTCTGTCAGCCAGTTAGCGGCTGACCTCATAGCGGCCGCAGTCGGCCGGCCGGACCTAGTCCGCGAGACAGGGGAGGCGTTGCCGCTAGCGATGTGAGCAGCAGCCCGGGCGCTAGACCCTGGGCAGACGTGACAGCTCCATAAACGACGAAAGCCCCGGCGGGAACCAGGGCTTTCGGTGCCCCCCGAAAGGGACGTGTCTTGCAGGACTCGTCTCACGGTAGCGCATATCTGCCTCAGCTTCGAGTCAACGCGCTAAGCCGTGACCAGTATCTTTGCCCGCATCGTATTGGCCTGCGTGTTGTCGCAGGTCAACACTCCACCCGCGTTGATGGTGGTGTAGCGGCGTCACAGCGTCGGGCGTGGATCACCCGTGCGGGTGCGTGCGTAGCCAGTGTGCCGGTGTGGCGCAGCCGCCAGTCGTGGTTGGCCGATGTGCAGGCATGGGCGAGTTCGCCACAACTAGCGCAGTTGTGTCGCGGTGAGGGGGTGTCGATCACCGCGGCCACTTTGGTAGCGATCGCCACGGTGATGGCCGGCCATGCCGATCACGCCACCGGCCGTCATGTGGCCATCACCCGCGCCACCATCGCTACCGCCGCCGGTTGCAGCCCTGACACGGTGACCGTGGCCTGGCGGGTACTACGGGTGGCCGGCTGGGCGGTGGAGGCCCAACGCGGCCACGGCTCCCCCACCACTCCGACAGTCGGGCGCAGGCCCTCGATCTACCACCTGACCCCCCACCGACCCTCCACGCAGGCCCGTCATCCACAACCTGTCCACCACACCGTTGGCCTGTCGCAGGTTGTGGAGTTTCCCGACCTACCGCGAAGCGGTGCAGTTAGCACTTCTAGTCCCGTAGGGACGCACTCACCAAGCGCGCATCCGCGCGCCCGCCAGGAGAACCCTCGACCAAAAAAACGGGCCACGGGCCGTACCGGCCGCGAGCCCCGCCCGCTGGCGCTGCAGCGCCTAGCGGCCGGGCTCATCGCCGGCTGCCACGGATTAGGCCACGGCCATGCCGGGGCGATCTGCGATGTGCTCAGTGCCGCCGGCATCGACCCCACCGTGTGGAGTGCCCGCCAGATCACCACCGCACTCAACACCGACATGGCTGCCACCGGCTTCACCTGGCCCGATCGGATCAGCTGCCCGGCAGCATTTCTCGCCTCTCGCCTCAAACGGATCGACTGGACACCTCCAGCAGGCAACGACGGCGGCTACGCCGCCGGCCCCGACACAAAAACCGCACCACGGCCAGCCGCGACCACCACGGGCACCACGACCCCCATCCCGCAGGAGTCCCGGTGGGCCGCCCAGGTCGCCGCCCGCGCCGAGCACGCCCAAGCCCGCACCATCGCCCGCGCTGCCCTGGGCGGCCCCGGCCACACCGCCGCCCGCACCGCCCTCACCCAAGCCCTGGCCGCGACCCGCCGCCGCACCACCGCACCGCCCGTCGCACCCGATGCCGAAACCGCCCCGCCACCATCCCCACTTTCGTTCCGTTACGTCAATAATGTTGCGTCATATGTTGACGTAACGGAACGTAACGGTTAGGCTTGGGACATGAGCGACGACAGCACCCCCGCATCGGGCACCGCCGGCACCACGAGCACCCCCGCCGGCGGGGTGCGGGTGTGTCGGTTCCCGGGCTGTGATCGGCCGACGCGCCCGGACCCGGGCACCGGGCGGCCGTCGCTGTACTGCGAGCAGCCCGACCCTGATGGGGGTCCGGTGCACAACCGGGCCACCGCCTGGCGAGCACGCCGCGCCGCCGAACAAGCCACCACCCCCACCAGTGCTGGCGGTGCCGGTGCTGGCGGGCAGGGAGGCGAGCTGTCGACGACGGCGGCACCGGTATCGCTGGCACGGGTCTCTTTGGAGCAGCGGGTCGAGCAACTGCCCGCCCGCATCGACGCCCTGCAGGACTTCCTCACCGCACTGGTTACTGAGCTGCGGGTTGCTGGTGATGTCGAAGCCGCCGGCGCTGAAGTCGCTGATGCCCACCGTGATGCCCTGGCCAAGATCACCGCCGCCGAACAACGCATCGCCGACGCCGAGCGGGCACGCCGTGACGCCGAACGCCGCGCCGATAATGCCGAGACCCTGCGCGCTGAAGCCGATGCTGCCGCCGAAGACGCCACCGCCGAAACCGTGCGGGTGCGTGACGAACTCACCACGCAACTCTCGCAAGCCCACACCGACGCCGAACACGCCGCCGCGACCGCCCGCGACCAGCTGGCCGCCGCGATCACCGACACCGAACACGCCCGCGCCCAGGCCGCCACCGCCCGCGGTGAACTGGCAGCACTGCAGGCCCAAGCCACCGCCGACAAACACGCCCTCGCGGCACTGCGCAACGACCTCGAACAAGTCCGCGCCGATGCGCGGGCACAGCGGGAGGCTTTGCAGCAGGCCGCCGATGAGCGCGCCACGGCACTGTCTCAAGCCCTGGCTGCTGCCCGCGAAACCGCCGAGGCCTACCGGGCGCAACTGCACGGCATCACACCACCGCAGTAAGCGCACACCAGCGCCGGCGTAGCTGGCACGCCTGCATGATGACGGGGTGTCGGTCACTTGGAGTTGACGTCGCCAAGGGCGCTTAGGCTGGTGGTCTTGTGAACTTGAGGCAGGCGCGCGAGCAAGCCGGAGCTTTGGCCGGAAAGATCGGGGTCGCCGCCGAGCGGTACGCGCAAACCGACCGGATTCTGGCTGAGCGCATCAACCAGTCCACGTTTTCGCAAGGCCCCGACACCGGACGCGACCCCACGATGCGGTTGGCCGGATGGGGATCGCGTCCGCCGTTGGATGTGCCGCCGTCTGTCGCGGAGATGGACGAAGCGCAGGCACGGGCGGCGTGGAGCAAGCTCAACACCGACAAAGCGCTCTATGGGCAGAGTTGCGACCCGGCGAAGGTGGGCCTGCTGCCGCCGGGGCCGTTCAACGCTTGTGTCGCCAGGTTCAACGAGCTCAATGCGCGGGAGGCAGAACTCAGGGCTCAGCTGAAGAAGTTGGGCATTCCGATCGAAGGCGAAGCACCCGTTGCTGCTCCAGAGCCACCGTTTCCGCCGCCGACGCGGATCTCTGGAACGACCGAGCACGGCGGCCAGCAGGCACAGGGCCGCGACGGTCACGGGGTATCGGACGCTGCGATGAATGATGCGGTCGCCAACCCGGTCGAACCGCCGATTTTTCAAGATAATGGGACCTACATGTACACGGGCAAGGACGCAGTGGTGATCCTCAACGAGGAAGGCAAGGTCGTGACGACGTGGGCACGCAATCAGAACGGGTGGAGGACGCCGTGATGAACGTGATTGACGGCCTTCCTGCCGAGTGCCGTGAGGTTGTGACCGATATCGTGGGCGGAGCCGACGAAGCGCTACTGAATGAATTGCGGACCCGCGCCGAGCCGACCCTCAAACAGCGTCGGCAGGTCGAACGGATCCTCGGCAGCGAATTCTGCCGGAACCTGCGGCCCGACTACGAGCCAACAGAGCGTGGCGTGGCCATCGACAACGCCCTGGGGGTGTTCCTGTTGCGCTGGCCCATCGAGAACCCCGCACCACGGTGAGGCGACCCTGCAGACTACTGCGGGCTGCGGTTCGGTGCGGGTCATCGCCCGCTCCTGGTTAGCCGGCGTCGGTGCTGATGTGCTGGCCCGCCGCGCGGACACGGTGCTGCCAGTTACTCGACAGCCACATCTCGACCAGCTCCGCGGGCACACCGACCTGCCCGGCCCAGGAGTGCAGCAGCTGGCAGTAGCGCAGGTAGCCGCGGCGGGTGAACGCCGGCAGTGACGGGGTGTGCAGCCACCCCAGGTGGCACAGGGTGGACAGGCTGTTCTGGTCGAGCAGCTGCGGGCGCTCGACCACCTCGGGCAGCACTGCCCAGCAATACAGCGACAACAAGGCCGGCCCAACACCAGGGGTGGCCGGCCACGGCGCGCAATCACCCCGACCACCACCCAGGAGGTGCTGATCGGTGCACAGTCGAAGCCCGCCGAGGATCGTGTCGAGTTCGCGCCCGGCCACCGGGGTGCGCACGTCGATGAAGCGTTTGACCCGCGGACGGCGCGGGTGGCCGGCCAACCATGCCGCGCCCCGGTAGAGCACACCCAACTCCCGCGGCCCCTGCTCGGGCAGTACACCGGTGGGCAGGTCATCACGGCGCAGGAACGCCGCACCGGAGTCGACCGGGCGACCATCGGCGTCACGACCCCACAACCGGACGCCGATCTTGTGGTCGGCCAGGTGAGTGTTCCACCAGTCCAAGTCGACCGGGGCGATGTCGTCGCCGACAACCAAGGCGTAGTCCTGGGCACGACACCACGCCACACACTCCTGTGGCGGCTGCAGTTGCGCGTCGAGTTCATCCATGTCGCCCATCGTGACCCCCACCACCGACAACCAAACCCCGACGACCGACACCATCGTTGGCGTGCCCACTACACCCACACCCACACCCGCGACGACGAATCATTGTCGGCTGGCTCTGGTGGGCAGCCGCCACCCCTACCGCGACACCACGGTGGGCAGTGCGGCGACCGCCCGGCAGCCCACCAACAGTCGTGCCGCCACCGCCGTACTGTCGCCGCGCCGGCCAGCGCACGACAGCGCACGGCAACTGTGCGAACCGACCAGCCAGTTGGGCATCACCAGAACCGGTGCCAGGGCCAACACCGAACCGCCACCCGGCCGGGCCGCACACGCACACACCACCACGTCGGCGCACCCGACACCACCGTGGCTACGACCGGCCACCCGGGCCAACCAGCACCCCGCAGGGGTAGTTGCCCTGCGGGGGCGGCGGAAAGTCGGTCATCTCCACCCTTTCGGGTCGTGTCGGTGAATGGTCCAAACGCTACCGCAGGACAGTGAACGTCAGCGCCTTATCGACGGCGTGGCCCGTCGGACAAAAAGCCCAACAGGTCGTGACGAGTGATGACGCCCACCGGTTTGCCGTCCTCGACCACCATCACCGCGTCCACCTCGGCCAGCGTGGTCGCGGCGACACCGACGACCTCACCGGATCCGATCAGCGGCAGCGGCGGCCCCATGTGCTGCGACACTGCGTCGGCAAGCTTCGCGCGGCCCTCGAACACCGCGGACAGCAGATCGCGCTCGGACACGCTGCCGGCTACCTCGCCGGCCATCACCGGCGGTTCGGCGCCCACGACGGGCATCTGCGACACCCCGTACTCCCGCAGGATCCCGATGGCGTCGCGCAGCGTCTCGGCCGGATGGGTGTGCACCAGGTCTGGCAGCACCCCCGACTTGGCCAGCAGCACGTCGGCGACCGTGGGCTGCACCGTCGAACCGTCCAGCCGGGACCGCAGGAAACCGTAGGACGACATCCAGGCGTCATTGAACAGCTTCGACATGTAGCCACGTCCGCCGTCGGGCAACAGGACGACGACGAGCGAGTCGGGGCCGGCTTTGACGGCGGTCTCCACCGCCGCCACCACGGCCATCCCGCAGGAGCCGCCGACCAGCAGCGCCTCCTCCCGGGCCAGCCGCCGGGTCATGTCGAACGAATCCGCATCGGACACCGCGATGATGCCGTCGGGAATGCTCGGGTCGTAGGCGGCCGGCCAGAAATCCTCGCCAACTCCCTCGACCAGATACGGCCGGCCGGTGCCACCGGAGTACACCGAGCCTTCCGGGTCGGCACCGATGATCTGCACCCGGCCTTCCGACACCTCTTTGAGGTAGCGACCGGTGCCGGTGATGGTGCCGCCGGTTCCGATCCCGGCGACGAAATGGGTGACCTGGCCGTCGGTGTCGGTCCAGATCTCCGGACCTGTGGTCTCGTAGTGACTCTCCGGGCCCGCGGGGTTGGAGTACTGGTCGGGCTTCCAGGCGCCGTCGATCTCCTCGACCAGCCGGTTGGAGACGCTGTAGTAGCTGGCCGGGTCGTCCGGCGGCACCGCCGTCGGGCACACCACCACCTCGGCGCCGTAGGCCCGCAACACGTTCTGCTTGTCCTCGCTGACCTTGTCCGGGCAGACGAACACGCACTTGTAACCGCGGCGTTGGGCCACCAGTGCCAGGCCGACACCGGTGTTGCCGGAGGTGGGCTCGACGATGGTGCCGCCGGGCTTGAGCGCCCCGCTGGCCTCGGCCGCGTCGATCATCTTCACCGCGATGCGGTCCTTGGAGCTGGCACCCGGGTTGAGGTACTCGACCTTGGCCACCACCCGGCCGGCGCCGGGAGGAACGATCGAATTCAGCTCGACGAGCGGGGTGTTGCCGATGAGGTCACTGATATGGCGCGCTATCCGCATGTCTGCCATCGTCTCAGGCGGTTCGGTTCGCCGGGCCACGGCCTGCCTAGCCGGTAGCTTCCCGGATGTATTCGCCGATCTGGCGCAACGAGCGGGTGGCCTCCGGCACGAACGGGGCGGCGATCTGGAAGACGTGAATCTGGCCGGGCCACACCCGCAGCTCCACTGGAACACCGGCGGCCGCGAGCACCTTGGCCCCCAGCCGGGCGTCGTGCAGCAACACCTCGGAGCCGGAGACGTGGATCAGGGTGCGTGGAAGTCCTGGCTTGACGTGTTGCAGCGGTTCGAGAACGTCACTGCCGTGGGTGCGGTCGCGGCGGGCCGCGGCCTCGATCAGTTCGACGAACGCGTCGAATGCCTTGGGCGGGAACTCCGCACCGGTGTGGATGTTGGGGTGTGCCTTCTTGGCTTCCTTGGCGATCTCCAGCAGCGGCGACAGCGCGACGATCGCGGCCGGCATGTCCGCCTCTCCCCCGTTCAAACCCTCCTCCAGCAACCGCTCGGCGAGCGCCAGCGACAGGTAGCCGCCGGCCGAATCCCCTGCCAGCACAATCTGGTCCGGCTGGTAGCCCTGACGGCGTAGCCAGCGGTAGGCGTCGTAGCAGTCGTCGATCGCGTCGGCGATGGAGTACTTGGGGATCATCCGGTACTCCACCACCAGGACTCCTGACATGGTTGCGGTTGCTGGCCGGTAATTTTGTGCTTTGATCTGCGGGTTTCCCGGTGTGTCACTGCGTAATTCGGATCATGATGGTCGATAATAGATAGAGCTATTTATTGCGATATCTGAGACGGTGAATGATGACCATGATGACCGCACAGCCGCCCCTGCCGCTGGCGCCCGAGAGCGCGCGTGGCATCGGTGCCGCCGCGGCGATCATCGAAGACGATGACGGCGGTCGGGTGTTCGTGCACGGCAACCTGGCCTACGCCTGGGACGCCGGCGACGCCGCAGGGCGCCGGTTCGCGGCGGTGTCGCTGGTGCGGATCAAGGCCGCCACCCAGTTGCAGGTGGCCGAGGCGTTCACGGTGAAACCGGCCACGGTGCGACGGTGGGACGCCCAACTCAGCGACGCTGGTGTGGCGGGATTGCTCGGTGAACCCAAAGGCCCCAAACGCAAGTCGAAGCTCACCGATGACACCATGGCAACAATTCGCGGTCTGCGCGACGACGGGGCGTCCTATCGCGCCATTGCCGCGCAAACCGGGTTGTCGCACGGCAGCATCCGCGTCGCACTGTTGCTCACCGATGCCGACGCCGATCCGGTTTGCTCCTCAGCGGTGTCGGACGGCTCCACCGAGCCCGAACCCGATTCGGAGGTCGAAAACGACTGCGCCGCGGTGACCTCCAGTGATCTGACCACACCCGTGCAAGCACCGGTTTTGGCCGATCCGGTGCCGCGTTCCGGTGAGCGGGTGTTGGCACGGTTCGGGCTGATCGAGTCGGCGCCGCCGGTGTTCGGTCCGTGTGCGCGGGCACCGCTGGCGGGGCTGCTGCTGGGGTTGCCCGCGCTGGCGGGCACCGGGCTGCTCGAATGCGCCCACCGTGTCTACGGACAACTGCCCAACGGTTTTTACTCGCTGGATGCGATGTTGTGCGAGGGCGTGTTTCGTGCCCTGATCGGCCAGGCCCGCGCCGAGGGCGCGGCCCGCATCGATCCGGTCGCCTTCGGGCGGGTGCTGGGGTTGGATCGGGCCCCGGAGGTCAAAACGATCCGCCGCAAGATCGGGTTGCTCGCCGAGGCCGGCAAAGCCGGCGACTGGATCACCGCGATGGCCGGGCGTCATGTCACCGAGCGCCCCGAGCAGGCCGGTGTGTTCTATGTCGACGGGCATGTCCGCGCCTATCAGGGCCGGCGCAAGATCGCCAAAACCCATGTGCCGCGGTTGAAGTTCCCCGCCCCGGCCACCGTGGAAACCTGGGTCACCGACGGGGCCGGGGACCCGCTGTTGGTGGTGATGGCCGAACCGGCGGCCTCGCTGGCCGCTGAGCTGCGCCGGCTGATCCCGCAGATGCGTGACCTCGTCGGCGACGGGCGCCGGGTGCTGGTCGGGTTCGATCGCGGCGGCTGGTCACCGGCACTGTTCGCCGATCTGGACGCCGCCGGATTCGACACGCTGACGTGGCGTAAAGGCAAAACCGTCGACATCGACCAACACAAGTTTGTCGAACACAGCCACACCGATGAGCGTGGCCGCGTCCACACCTGGCGCCTCGCCGACACCGAAACCGAACTGGCCACCACCGAAGGCCAACGCGCCGGGCAGGTGTTCGCGATGCGCCAGATCAGCCTCTACGACAGCGCACGTGAGCGTCAGATGCACATCTTGACCACCCGGCGTGATCTGCCCGCCGCCGAGATCCGCTACCGGATGGGATCACGCTGGCGCCAGGAGAACCACTACCGTTACGCCCGCATGCATTTCGACTTCGACTCCCACGACACCTATAGCGCCCACGACGACGACCAGGCCCGCATGGTGCCCAACCCGGCCAAAAAGCCCGCCTACCAACAAGTCGAAAAAGCCCGACGGGCACTGCATCTGGCCGAAACCACCCGCGACCGTGCCCTGCTCACCGCTTCCTCACCGCCACCGGGGACCACCACCGTGATCACCAACACGATGATCAAAACCATCAACACCGAGGCCAACACCGCCCACGACGACCTCGACGCGGCACTGGACGCGCACAAAGCAATACCCGCCCGCCTACCCCTGGCCCAGGTCAACCCAGGCCAGCAAGTTCTGGACACCGAAACGAAACTGATCCACCACGCCATCCGCATCGCGGCCTACAACACCGCGCAATCCCTGGCCCGGGCGATCATCACCAACACCGGCTACAGCCGCGCCGACGACGAAGCCCACACCCTGATCCGCACCGCACTGGCCGGCTCCGGCGACATCATCGCCGATACCGCCACCAACACCTTGCACATCCGACTCGATCCACTGCCCGCACCACGGCACACCGCCGCCATCGATGAGCTCTGCCACGTGCTCAACGACACCAACACCGTCTACCCCGGCACCGACCTCACCCTGCGCTACAGCATCAAATCCCACCGACGACCGCACACCAATTACTGAGCTATGTCAGGAGTCCTGAACACGATGCCCGAGTGTGCATCAAATCAGGGGTGAGTCCTGCCATCCGTCCAGCAGTCTGTCAATCGAGACAGGGAGTCTGTGGATACACTGCGCATCGTCTGCACATCGACTGGCGTTCCTAGCCCAAATGGAACATCGTTTACCTGGATTTTTCACGGCGGTAGGCGGGTTCATGGTGTCGTAGACGCGAAAAGTGCACTCGCTCAAGGATAATCAGGGTTGTTAAGGCTCGGAAAATCCACAGATTGGGTGCACCTTTCAGATGCAGGCTACAACAGGATGGTCCCGGCGGCTCGACGTGGAGGTGCGCGGCGACGATGTGGTGTCACACACCGGCAGCGTGATCACCCGCATGCTGGCCGATAAGACGGGCCTGACCGGCGCTTTGTCGGATGCGCTGTACCGGCCCGACGTGGTCCACGACCGGGGAGCGGTGATGCGGGATCTGGCCGTGTCGATCGCCGACGGCGCGACCAGCATCTGCGACATCGCGGTCCTGGGCGATCAGAAACGGGTGTTCGGGCCGGTCGCCTCGACCACCACGGCATGGCGGGCACTCAACGAAATCGACGACGCGGCGCTGAAGCGGCTGGCGCTGGCGCGGGGTCGGGTCCGCGCCCGGGTATGGGAGCGCATCGCGGCCCGCCAGGGGAAGATTCCGCCGGTGCGGACCTGCTACGGCGATCTCGATGATGCGATCTGCATCCGCATCGACGCCACCTTGATCACCTCGTACTCCGATAAGGAATCGGCAGCGGGAAATTTCAAGGGCGGTTGGGGTTTTCATCCGTTGACCGCGTGGTGTGACAACACCGGCGAGCTGCTGGCCATCATCCCGCGAGCCGGTAACGCCGGCTCCAACACCGCCGCCGATCACATCGCCATCATCGACGCCGCGATCGCCGCGATCCCCGCCACGTGGCGGCACAACCTGCTGATCACCATCGACGGTGCGGGCTCCAGCCACAAGGTGATCGAGCACATCACCAAGCTCAACACCCGCGCCGGCTACAGCGTCCAGTATTCGGTCGGCTTCGACCTGGATGCCCGGGTGCGTGCCGCGCTGGCGCTGCTGCCCGAGACCGGGTGGGAACCAGCACTGGATGCCACCGGCAAGCCGCGCGAGGACGCACAGGTCGCCGAGGTCACCGGCCTGCTGCGGGAAAGCCACGGCGGTGACAAACTGGCCGCCTGGCCTGCGGGGATGCGGATCCTGGTGCGCCGCGAACCCATCGAGACCGGAGCCCAGCTGTCGCTGTTCGAGCAGACCAACGGCTATCGCTACCAGCCGCTGGCCACCAACACCGCCGGCGGGCAAGCCCAGCGTCTGGAAGCCCGCCACCGCGTCCATGCCCGCGTCGAAGGATTCATCCGTTGCGCCAAAGACACCGGGCTGGCTAAATGGCCGTCATCGTCCTATGCGATGAACCGCGCGTGGGTGGGCGCAGTCGCCCTGGCCGTCGACCTGCTGTGCTGGACCCGGCTGCTGCTCCTCGACGGCGCCCTGGCCGCCGCCGAACCACAGACCCTGCGCTACCGGCTGCTGCACACCGCGGCCCGCATCATCAAACATTCCCGCAAACAGATCCTGCGAATACCCCAAACCTGGCCCTGGGCAACCCAACTGGAAACCGCGTTCCACCGCGTCTTGGGGATTCGGTTGAGCACCAAAGCAATTGTGGGCGCCACCTCCAATGGCCTGGCCGGGCAGGTGGACGCGATGTTCGTCGCCGGTCCGCCACCGGATGTGGCGGTAATCATGATCGGCGCCAATGACGTCACCGCCCTGAACAGCATCGCCGGATCGGTGCAGCGGCTGCGTGCCGCGGTGCAGCGACTGCGCGCCAGCGGCGCGGTGGTGATCGTGGGCACCTGCCCCAAGTTCGGTGCGATCAGCGCGATCCCGCGGCCGCTGCGCTGGGTCGCCCACGCACGAGCGTGCCAGCTGGCCCGGGCCCAGACCCTGGCAGTCAAGGCAGCCGGCGGTATCGCCGTGCCCTTCGCCGACTTCCGGGCACCGGAGTTCCATGACAGCCCCCAACTGCTGTTCGCCGCGGACCAGTACCACCCGTCGGCGGCGGGTTACGCCCTGGCGGCGGGCCAAATGATCCCGGCGCTCTGCGCTGTGCTGGACCGGCCCGATTCCCGTGTGGTGGCCTCGTCGGGCTAGATTCGGCTCTATTACCCGATCTCAAGGAGCCAGAAGTGCCTGAAGCTGTAATCGTCTCAACTGCGCGTTCGCCGATCGGCCGGGCCGGTAAGGGTTCCCTGGTCACCATGCGGCCCGACGACCTGGCCGCCCAGATGGTGCGCGCGGCCCTGGACAAGGTGCCTGCGTTGGACCCGCGCGAAATCGATGACCTGATGATGGGCTGTGGTCAGCCGGGCGGCGCCTCGGGCTACAACATCGGCCGCGTGGTCTCGGTGCTGCTCGGCTACGACTTCCTGCCCGGCACCACGGTGAACCGGTACTGCTCGTCGTCGCTGCAGACCACCCGGATGGCGTTCCACGCGATCAAGGCCGGCGAGGGTCACGCGTTCATTTCCGCCGGTGTGGAAACCGTCTCGCAGTTCGCCATCGGTGCCGCCGACGGTGCCCCGAACAGCAAGAACCCGCTGTTCAACGACGCCGTGGCCCGCTCCGAGGCCGCCGCGGCCGGCGCCACCGAGTGGCACGACCCGCGCGCCGACGGCCTGCTGCCCGACGTCTACATCGCGATGGGCCAGACCGCCGAGAACGTCGTGCTGCACACCGGGATCAGCCGCGAGGACCAGGACCACTGGGGCGTGCGCAGCCAGAACCGCGCCGAGGAGGCCATCAACAGCGGCTTCTTCGCCCGCGAGATCTCGCCGGTCACGCTGCCCGACGGCACCGTGGTGAGCACCGACGACGGCCCGCGCGCCGGCACCACCTACGAGAAGATCAGCCAGCTCAAGCCGGTGTTCCGGCCCAACGGCACAATCACCGCCGGCAACGCCTGCCCGCTGAACGACGGTGCCGCCGCCGTGATCATCACCAGCGACACCAAGGCCAAGGAGCTGGGCCTGAAGCCGCTGGCCCGGATCGTCTCCACCGGGGTGTCGGGCCTGTCGCCGGAGATCATGGGCCTGGGCCCGATCGAGGCCGTCAAGAAGGCACTGGCGAACGCCAAGATGTCGGTCTCCGACATCGACCTGTTCGAGATCAACGAGGCCTTCGCGGTGCAGGTGCTCGGCTCGGCCCGCGAGCTGGGCATCGACGAGGACAAGCTGAACGTGTCCGGCGGGGCGATCGCCCTGGGCCACCCGTTCGGTATGACCGGTGCCCGGATCACCGCCACCCTGCTGAACAACCTGGCCACCCACGACAAGCAGTTCGGCGTGGAGACCATGTGTGTTGGCGGCGGCCAGGGCATGGCCATGGTGGTCGAGCGCCTCTCCTGACGCTTACCGTTGATGCTGCGCTCAGGGCGGGAAAGTTCGAGTAACCAACCCCCGCCCTGGGCGCAAAGTCATTTTTGCCTCAGCGCGTCCCACGCCTGGCGGACGCGGCGGACCACGTCGTAGCCCCGGTGTTCGGCGCTGCCCGGGGCCACCGACACAAAAAATGGCTCTGCGCTGAGGGCGGGTGCACTCGCACTTTTGCGCCCTCAGCGCAGAACCAACGGGGAAAGCTAGCGGGTCACTCGCTCTGGAAGTAGCTGAGCAGACGCAGGATCTCCAGGTACAGCCAGACCAGGGTGACGGTCAGGCCAAGGGCGATGCCCCAGGCGGCCTTCTCGGGCGCGCCGGCCCGGATCAGCTGGTCGGCCGCGTCGAAGTCGATCAGGAAGCTGAAGGCGGCGATACCGATGCACACCAGCGAGAAGATGATCGACAGGGTGCCGCCGCTGCGCAGGCCCAGACCCTCGCCGCCGCCGACACCGAACATCGACAGCACCAGGTTGCCGATCATCAGGGCCAGCACGCCGAACATGCCGGCGACGAGCATCCGGGTGAACTTCGGGGTGACCCGGATGGCGCCGGTCTTGTAGACCACGAGCATCCCGCCGAACACCCCGAGGGTGCCCATCACGGCCTGGCCGATCAGTGAGCCGGCGTTGCCGGTCCCCACCGTGAAGGCCGTCAGCACCCAGGAGATGGCCCCCAGGAACAGGCCCTCCAGCACCGCGTAGCTCAGCACCAGCGCTTTGTTGTCCTGCTTGCGACCCAGCGTGGCAACCAGAACCAGAGCCAGACCGCCGAACGCGCCGACGAACGTCAGCGGCCCGGCCAGCGCCTGGTTGGACGCCACCAAGAAGAAGGAGACGATCGCCGACAGGCTCAGCACGCCGAGCGTGATGCCGGTCTTGGTGACGACGTCATCGATGGTCAGCGGGCGAGTGACCTCCCGCTGCTGGTACTGCGCCAGCGACGGGTCGACCTGGTAGGTCTGACTCACCTGCTGAGTCGCACCGGCTGTGGCTTGTCCTAAGCCGGTTCCGAACTGCGCGTAGCCGCCCTGTTTGGGCAACGAACGAAATACCGGGTTGCTGGTCTCCCGCACCGTCCCGATCCTCTCCTGGGGCTATGAAGCTAAGGGTTTACGAATACTGGATCAACGTTTCCCGACCCGCCGGAGTTCCCGACGGCGTTCGGGCCGCTCTGCTGCCAAACCTTACCCGCGGATCAGTGACCGCGCCTAAGGATCTACATTGCGAAGGCGTGACAGGCGAATCTGACGGTAGCCCGAGCCCCGAGGTCCTGGCCCACGTTGACCACGGGGTCGGTCTGCTGACACTCAACCGCCCGAAGGCGATCAACTCGCTGAACCTGCCGATGGTGACCGCGATGACCGCGGCACTGTCTAGCTGGGCCGACGATCCTGCGGTCACGGCGGTGGTGCTCACCGGGGCCGGCGAGCGCGGCCTGTGCGCCGGCGGCGACGTGGTCGCGATCTATCACAGCGCCAAAGCCGACGGCGCCGACGCGCGCCGTTTCTGGTACGACGAGTACCTGCTGAACGCGCAGATCGGCGGATTCGCAAAGCCGTATGTGTCGTTGATGGACGGCATCGTGATGGGCGGCGGCGTCGGGGTCGGGGCGCACGCCAACGTCCGGGTGGTCACCGACACCACCAAGATGGCGATGCCCGAGGTCGGTATCGGTTTCATCCCCGACGTCGGCGGCACCTATCTGCTGTCGCGCTCCCCCGGCCAGCTCGGCCTGCACGCGGCCCTGACCGGGGCGCCGTTCTCCGGGCCGGACGCCATCGCGCTGGGTTTCGCCGACCACTACGTGCCGCACGCGTCGTTGCAGGCCTTCACCGCGGCGATCATCGCCGACGGAGTGGACCGTGCCCTGGCCGCACACGCGGTCGAGGCGCCGCCGAGTCAGCTTGCCGCACAACGTGACTGGATCGACGAGTGCTACGCGCACGACACCGTCGCGCAGACCGTGGCTGCGCTGGCCGGCCACGCCAGCCCCGACGCCAACGCCGCGGCCGAACTGATCGGCACCCGCTCCCCGGTCGCGTGCGCGGTGACGTTGGAAGCGGTGCGCCGGGCGAGCCAGCTCGCCAACCTGGAAGAAGTTCTGATTCAGGAGTACCGGGTGTCGTGCGCGTCGCTGCGCTCGCATGATCTGGTGGAGGGAATCCGCGCCCAGTTGGTCGACAAGGACCGCAATCCGCAGTGGTCGCCGGCGACGCTGGCCGAGGTGACCGCCGCCGACATCGAAAGCTATTTCGTTTCCGCCGAACCCGACCTGACCTTCTAAGGAGGCACTGATGAGCCAGAACAAGTTTGAGACCATCCTCGTCGACCGCGACGGCCGCGTCGGCACCATCACGCTGAATCGGCCGCAGGCGCTCAACGCGCTCAACAGCCAGGTGATGAATGAAGTCACCGCCGCCGCAGCTGAATTCGATGCCGATCCCGGCATTGGGGCGATCATCATCACCGGTAGCGCCAAGGCGTTCGCCGCCGGAGCGGACATCAAGGAGATGGCCGATCTGAGTTTCGCCGAGGTGTTCGCCGCCGACTTCTTCGCCGCCTGGTCCAAGCTGGCCGCGGTACGCACCCCGACCATCGCCGCGGTGGCCGGGCACGCCCTGGGCGGCGGCTGCGAACTGGCGATGATGTGCGACCTGCTGATCGCCGCCGACACCGCCAAGTTCGGCCAGCCGGAGATCAAGCTGGGTGTGCTGCCCGGCATGGGCGGCTCCCAGCGCCTGACCCGGGCCATCGGCAAGGCCAAGGCGATGGACCTGATCCTGACCGGTCGCACCATCGACGCCGCCGAGGCCGAGCGGTCCGGCCTGGTGTCCCGCGTGGTACCGGCCGACGACCTATTGGCCGAAGCCGGCAAGGTCGCCGCCACCATCGCGGGGATGAGCCTGTCGGCCGCCCGGATGGCCAAGGAAGCGGTCAACCGGGCCTTCGAATCCACGTTGGCCGAAGGACTGCTCTACGAGCGCCGGCTGTTCCACTCGGCGTTCGCCACCGATGACCAGACCGAGGGCATGGCGGCGTTCACCGAGAAGCGCCCGCCGAACTTCACCCACCGCTGAGTAGGCCCCGATGAGCGCGACAGCCACCGACACCGCCACCGCGGAAACCGCCCCGGAAGCGACCGAGCACGCACCGTGGTGGGTCCGGCACTACACGTTCACCGGCACCGCGGTGGGCCTGGTGTTCCTGTGGCTGTCACTCACCCCGTCGCTGCTGCCGCGCGGGCCACTGTTCCAGGGGTTGGTCAGCGGCGGCTCCGGCGCCATCGGCTACGCCCTAGGGGTGTTCAGCGTCTGGCTGGTCCGCTACATGCGCTCAAAGGACACCAGCCCGCCGGCCCCGCGCTGGGCCTGGCGGGTGCTCATCCCAATCGCAGTGATCATCCATGCCGGGGTGATCCTGTCGATCCACGGCTGGCAAGACCAGATGCGCGACCTGATGGGTGTGCCGCGGCTGACGTGGTACAACTACCCCCAAGCCGGCGCGATAGCGGTGGTCACGCTGTTCATCCTGGTCGAGATCGGCCAACTGATCCGGATGCTGATCCGCTTCCTGATGCGCCAGCTCGAACGGATTGCCCCACCGCGGGTTTCGGCCGTGGTCGCGGTGTCATTGCTAATCGCCCTGTTTGTGGCGGTGCTCAACGGTCTGGTGCTCAAGACCGCAATGCACGTCATGAACAGCACCTTCGCTTCGGTCAATGAGGAGACCAGCCCCGACCGGGCCGCCCCGTTGACCCGGCTGCGCTCCGGCGGGCCGGAGTCACTGGCCGCCTGGGAGTCGCTGGGCCATCAGGGCCGCATCTTCGTCGCGAGTGGACCCACCGTCGCGCAACTCAGCGAGTTCAACGGCACACCGGCCACCGAACCGATTCGGGCCTACGCCGGCCTGAATTCGGCCCACGGGATCAAGGAGACCGCGGAGCTGGCCGCGGCCGAACTGGTCCGCACCGGCGGACTGAACCGCGCGGTGGTGGCCGTGGCCACCACGACGGGCACCGGCTGGATCAACGAGGCGGAGGCCTCGGCGCTGGAATACATGTTCAACGGCGACACCGCGATCGTGAGCATGCAGTATTCGTTCCTGCCCAGCTGGCTGTCGTTCCTGGTCGACAAGGAGAACGCACGCCAGGCCGGCCAGGCTTTGTTCGAGGCCGTCGACAAACAGGTGCGGGCGCTGCCGGAGGCGCAGCGCCCCAAGCTGGTGGTGTTCGGTGAGAGCCTCGGCTCCTTCGGCGGTGAGGCCTCCTTCATGAGCCTCAACAATGTGCTGGCGCGTACCGACGGTGCGTTGTTCTCCGGCCCGACGTTTCAGAACACCATCTGGACCGACCTGACCCTCAACCGCGATCCCGGTTCCCCGCAGTGGCTGCCGATCTACCACGACGGCCGCGCCGTGCGGTTCGTCGCTCGCCCGGAAGACCTGGCACGCCCCGACAACCCTTGGGGCGCACCGGATACGCCCCGGGTCGTGTACCTACAGCACGCCTCCGACCCGATCGCCTGGTGGCATCCGGACCTGCTGTACCACAAGCCGGACTGGCTAAAAGAGCCCCGCGGCTACGATGTGCTGCCGCAGGTGCACTGGACCCCCATCGTGACGTTCCTGCAGGTCTCGGCCGACATGGCGGTGGCGATCGACGTGCCGGACGGCCATGGCCACAGCTACGTCGCCGATGCCGCCAATGCGTGGGCGGCGATCCTACATCCAGCGACGTGGACCCCGGAGAAGACTGAACGACTCCGCCCCCTGCTGCACTCCAACGCTTAGTGCTGCGAGTGGGGCCGGCTCCACCAGCTCCCCGACGGCGGCCAGGGCCTGATAGCCGCCGATCACATCGGTGGCGCGGTGCAGCCCCAAGTCCTGCAGCGCAGCCGCGGCCAGGCTCGAGGTGTAGCCCTGCGAGCACAGGATGATCCACTGCACGTCGTCGTCGACCGCCTGCGGCAGCCGAGCGTCGCTGGTCGGGTCGCAGCGCCACTCCAGCACATTGCGCTCGATCACCAGCGCTTCCGGCACTTGGCCTTCGGCCGCGCGCTGGGCCGCCGGCCGGATGTCGACCAGGTATGCGCCGTTGCGCAGCGCCTCGGGCACTTCATCAGCGCTCAGCCGGTGCAGCCTGGCGCGGGCCGCTTCGAGCACGTGGTCAATGCGGCTGGTGACGTGGGTTGTGGTCATGACGCCTCCGGGTGCTGGGTGAGTTCGGTGCGCTGCCTGCGCAAAGTATGGTCCGGCGCGACGTCGTAGTAGGACATTTCCGCCAGTGGCGGCGAGTACGCGTGCACGCTCAGCGTCGGGGCGGCCGGTTCGAACTGGTTTGTCGGCGGCGCCCAGACGACGTCGTGCACCCAGCCCTGGGTGAACGCGGCCTGGTCCCCCGCGTCCAGCCGTCGTTGCGCCAGCTCGCGACCATTCCAATGGAACTCATCCAATGAGCCGGACAGCACGGTCAGCGCGCCCAGCGAGTCGCCGTGATCATGCAGTTCGGTGGCGTGCTCCGGCACCCAGCTGATCAGCCAGATGTCGAGTCGCTCGTCACCGTGGATTCGGGCGAACCAACGCTGGTCCTCGGGCAGCCCCGATGCGGGCAGCAGGTGGTTGTAGCGGCCTTGCAGCACCGCCTCGGCGGCCAGGTCGGTGGTCTGTAAGAGGTCGGGCAGGCGCAACGCGCGTGGCCGGGCGGCCGGGCGCCGCAGCGCAATGGGATCGGCGATAACCATGGGTCAGTACTCCAAGAGGATGGGGTGGATTCGAGAAAGGGGTTGGCGGCAGCGTTCAGCTGCGGCAACAACAACCCGGGAATCGCACGTGCTCCATCACAGCGGCCATGCTATCCGGGTGCGGAGCCCGATGCGTCAGCGCGTCACTCTCCGGGGCGGCGGTTGCGGCCCTCCCGGCACGGCAATACCCGCTGTGACCTGCTCTTTCCTGTTGGTACTACGGTTGTAATCGCGATGACAGAAAGAACTGGCGCGGCGCAGCCCGCAAAATGGTGCACATGACCTCTGCTGCGGAATCCCGCGTGAACCGGGCACCCCGGGTGGCGCTGGTGCTGGGCAGCGGCGGCGCACGCGGCTATGCCCACATCGGGGTGATCGCCGAGCTGCGCGACCGCGGCTTCGACATCGTCGGGATCTCTGGGTCGTCGATGGGTGCGCTGGTCGGTGGTCTGCAGGCTGCCGGACACCTCGACGAATTCGCCGAGTGGGCCAAGTCGCTGACCCAGGGCGCGGTGCTGCGCCTGCTGGATCCGTCGTTCACCGCGGCGGGGGTGCTGCGGGCGGAGAAGATCCTCGATGTCGTCCGCGACATCCTGGGCGATATCGATATCGAAGAGCTGCCAGTTCCCTTCACCGCGGTGGCGACCGATCTGATCGCGGGCCGGTCGGTGTGGCTGCAGCGCGGACCGGTCGACACTGCCATCCGAGCCTCGATCGCCATTCCCGGGGTGATCGCACCGCACGTGGTCGATGGTCGCCTGCTCGCCGACGGCGGCATCCTCGACCCGCTGCCGATGGCACCGTTGAGCGCGGTCAACGCCGACCTGACGCTGGCGGTGAGCCTTAACGGCGGCGACCCGAGCGCCGCCGGCCCAGCGCCCGCCGGAACGGTCGCTGACGACCCAGAGAAGGGCGTGCCGGCCGGTCGGTTGAATCGCATGTGGCGCAGTACATCTGCGCTGCTGGACACCAGCGGGGCGCGGTCGCTGTTGGACCGGCCGACGGCACGGGCGATCCTGGACCGGTTCAGCAGTGGCGAGTCCGAACCCGGCGGTTCAGCGAGTCTCGACGCAGGAGAGGCGAAGCTGGGACCGCCGCATGGGCCCGGCGAGGACGAGGACTCCTTGACTCCCGAAGTGCCCAAGCTCGGCAGCTTCGAGGTGATGAACCGAACCATCGATATTGCCCAGGCGGCACTGGCCCGCCACCAGCTGGCGTCGCACCCGCCCGATCTGCTGATCGAAGTGCCCCGCGTCGCCTGCCGCAGCCTGGACTTTCACCGCGCCGCGGAGTTGGTCGACGTGGGCCGCGAGCTTGCCGCTCGCGCCCTCGACGCCGCGAAATCGCCCTGACCCCAATGGCGACGCCCCGCAGCGCCCGACTCCGTCGCGCTCGCGATCGTCGCAGCCCTAGCCGTTGGCCAGGAACTCAGCGATCGCGCCGGCCTGCCGTCGGCCCTGTTCGCGTCCGGCCTGCGCCGACGGCAACCGGCACGCCGGGTCCAGCGGATTGCCGCCGAAGGCACGCAGCGCGTCATCGTCGGCGAGCACGGCGCACACCCGACCGTCGAACGCCGCGATCTCGCCGTCGACACCGCCACCGGTGGGCACCAGCAGCACGGCCTCGTCACAATCGGCGGCCACATCGAGGTTGACCGTGCTGCGCACACCGCCGTCCATATAGCGGCGCGTGCCGAGCTCCACCGGAGGCCAAGCACCCGGCACCGCACAGCTGGCCGCCACCGCGTCGATGAGTTCCACCCCCGAGTCGCGGTCGAAGACCGTCAGCTCCCCGGTGTCGATGTCGATCGCGGTGATCCGCAGCGTGCGCTCGGGCCAGTCGTGCGACGGCAAACGGTCGGCGATGATGGCCCGCCGCACCGGTGCGGCAACCGTCTGCGCCGCCAGGGCAACCGCGCCGATACCTTGCAGCTTCTGCGCGGTGGTGGTGTTGGGTTCGGTGATCGCCGCGACGAACAGCTCGGTCAGCTCGTCGGCACCGACGCCAGGATCGATCTCCGAGGAGGTCTCGGCGATCTGGCGGGCGTACAACTGCTCCAGCCCCAGCCCGCTGCTGATCTGGGCGGCCACCGCCGACCCGGCCGACGTCCCCACCAGTACCGCGGATTCCAGCAGTTCCCGTGCGGTGTCGGGCGATTCGTCGGCGATTCCGCACAGCACACCGGTCTCCCAGGCGATGCCCGCTTCTCCACCACCGCCGAGCACCAGGGCACGTTTTGTTGGGCCTCCTGGGCAGCGGCGGTCAGGTCTTCGCGGCGCAGTTGCTGGGCGGGGGGATCGGGGAAGGCCAGCTCGGTGGTGATTGCCAGCCCGGCGTCGACGTGCACCAATTCCCCGGGGGCGATCAGCTGCCAGCGCGGATCGGTGTCCATCGGCTCGCTGGCGAACACTACCGCCGGGCGGCCCCGTAACTGCTCGGAGTGCGCCCGGATCCGCGGGGTCCTCAGGTCCAGTCCGACCGGTGCGGATCCGTCGCGGCGATCCAGCAGGTACAGCTCGTGGGTCTCGGGGTAGCGCAGCGCCCACATGTCGGTGGCCGTGCTCAGCAGGATATTGAGTGCATAGATCGGCACGTTGGATGCCAGCCAGCCGACCGCGTCGCGCAGGCCGGCACCGATGTCGCCGTCCTGCGCACGCACGCAACCGGTGATCAACGCAAAGACCCGTTCGGAATCGGTCTGTCCCCCAACCAGATCCGCGGTGCCGACGTCGCGAAGCCGTTCCTCAATGGCATCGAGGCCACGCAGCACGCCGTTGTGCGCGAAGATCCGGCCGTCCTGCAGGAACGGGTGGGTGTTGGCGACGTCCCGCGCACCGGTGGTTGCGTAGCGCACATGCGCGACGAACGTGGTTCCGGTCAGTTCGTTTGCTTCCGTGGAGAATTCGGCGTCCTGCCATGCCGCTATCGGCTCTTTGTGCAGGTGAGCTACGCCGTGGGCGTCGAAGACGCCGATCCCGGTGCCGTCCGGGTTGCGCCTGCTCTGCTCGGCGAGGTTGTCCGGAGCGTCGAGCAGCCAGAACGTGGCAGTGACGGCGTCGGTCCCGGCGTGCAGCCCGAAAAGTCGGCACACGGCGGGGCTCAGCGCGCCAGGTGCGGAGCGGCCCGGCCGGTGATGAGCGGCAGGTCGAAGAACCCGGCGATACCGGGTGGGGCGGCGCAGGTCGCCGGGATGGCGTTGACGCAGTGCGCCGCGGTTGCCACGACGCCGGGGTTGCTGATCAGGCCCTCTTCGACAGTTTCGGGCTGCCAGCCCTTGACGGTGATGAACGTGTCGGGGTTGCCCCGCACCTCCATCTCGTAGCGCTCTCCCGCTGGCCCTGAAGTCCATGGCGGGTCAAGGTTCTCCTCACCCATCAGCCAATTCACCGTGATCCGCACCACCGGGGTGTCACCTACCATCGCCTCCCAATGGAAACGGCGGCCGGCGACCTGGCCCGGTTCGATCACGCCGATCGGCGACTCGATCGGTGCGGTCGCGACGGCCACTTCTTGCGATGCGCGAATCTCGGGGTCGGCCGCGAAACCCAGCCGATCCACGCACAGTCGCGCCGACTGGATGAAGCCGCTGTTGAGCATCTTTTGCATCGGCCCGGTCAAGGCCTGATCCGGGGTGCCGCCGAATCCCATCACGTGGCGCAGCACGTCCGGCGCACCGTAGGTGCGCAGGTCCGAGAACTCTTCGCAGCGAACAAAAGTGATACCCGTGGACATCACCGACAGCAGCAGCGGGAAGAGCTCGCTCACGGCGCCTGGCGCGATGCCAGCGCCGTGCAGGGTCACATTGCCGGCCTCCGCGGCAGCTTTCAGCGGGGCGGCCGTTCGTTCGCTGGGGTAGACCCAGCCGACCGGGGTGACGACGTTCTTGCCGGAGCGCAGCAGCGCCGCGACCTCATCCGCGTTGCCCATCAGCGGCGCGTAGATCACCGCGTCGGCGTCCAGCGCCAGAATCTCGTCGACGCTGTCGGTGGCCGTGACACCCACCGGGTCGGTGCCGATGATCTCCCCGACGTCCTTGCCGCTCTTGGACTTCGAGTGCACCCAGCAACCGACCAGCTCCAGGTCGGGATGCTCGAGTACGCCCTTGACCGCGGCGACTCCGACTCCTCCGGTTGCCCATTGGATGACACGCAGGCTCATCAGTTATGCACCTCACTCACTTGGTATTGGTCGTCGGCGTACCGGGCACGTATGGTCTTCTTGTCGTACTTGCCGACACTGGTGCGCGGGATCGCCTCGACGAAGGTCCAGCGTTCCGGAAGCCACCAGCGGGCGACCTTGTCGGACAGGAAGGTTCGCAGTTCGGCTCCGTTGACCGAGGCACCGGCGCGGGCCACCACGACGGCAAGCGGCCGCTCCTGCCAGCGCTCGTCGGGCACCCCGACCACCGCGGCTTCGACGACATCGGGGTGGGCGATCAGCTCGTTCTCCAGTTCCACCGAGGAGATCCACTCCCCACCGGACTTGATCACGTCCTTGGCCCGATCGGTCAGCGTGATGAAACCCTGCGCGTCGATGCGTCCCACGTCACCGGTGCGCAGCCAGCCCGAGGAGAACTTGGACTCGTCCTGGCCGCGGAAGTAGGCGCCGGTGATCCAGGCGCCGCGCACCTCCAGCTCGCCGACCGCCTCGCCGTCGTTGGGCAGCACCGCGTCTTCGTCGTCGACGATGCGGGTCTCGACACCGCACACCGGCCGACCCTGGGTGCCCCGCAACGCCCAGTGCTGCTCGGGCGGGGTGCCCGGCGGCGGCCAGGCCATGGTCGCCATCGGCGAGGTCTCGGTCATGCCCCACAGTTGCCGCACCTGCACGCCGTGCCGTTGCTCGAACGCCTGCATCAGCGACACCGGCACCGCCGACCCACCGCAGGCCACCAACCGCAACGACGAAATGTTATGGCCGGGTTCGCGTTCCAAGTAGTGCAGGACGTCGTTCCAGATCGTCGGCACCGCACCGGCCACGGTGGGCCGCTGCGATTCGATGAGGGCGACCAGCGATTTGGCGTCCAGATGCCGGTCGGGCATCGCTAGATCCGCGCCGGCCATCAGTGCCGAATACGGCAGCCCCCAGGCGTTGGCGTGAAACATCGGCACGATCGGCAGCACGCAGTCGATCGCGCCGATCGCGGTGCCATTGGTGGTGCACCCGGCCATCGCGTGCAGGTAGCTGGAGCGGTGGCTGTAGACCACGCCCTTGGGATTGCCGGTGGTGCCGCTGGTGTAGCACATCGCGGCCGCCGAGTTCTCGTCGACGACCGGCCAGTCGAACTCGTCGGACTCGGCGGCCAGCAGGTCGGCATAGCCCAGCACGGTCTTGCCGGAGGCCGTCAACGCCGCGCTGTCGCCGTCGCCGACGAGGATCACGGTGTGCACCGTCTCCAGCTGGGCCAGCACCGGCGCCAGCAGCGGCACCAGGGAGGCGTCGACCAGGATCACCTGGTCTTCGGCCTCGTTGGCGACGAAGACGATCTGCTCGGCGAACAGCCGGATGTTGAGCGTGTGCAGCACCGCACCCATCGCCGGGATCGCCAGGTAGGCGGCCAGGTGTTCGGTGTTGTTCCACATGAAGGTCGCCACCCGCTCGTCGCCGGTGATACCGAGGCGCCGCAGGGCATTCGCCAACCGGGCCGCCTGCCCACCGAGCTCGCGATAGGCGGTGACTCGATAGCCGCCGTCGTCGGCCATGGTGGTGACGGTGCGGTCACCGTGGACGGCCGTGACGTGATTCAAGATGGCGCCGACCGTCAACGGCCAGTGCTGCATGGTGCTGTGCATCGACCTATTCGATCACGCCAGCATTCCGGACGTGGCGTGGGTTACAGCGCGGGTTCGAGTTGCAGCATGCGGGTGACGGCGTCGTCGAGCTCGAGCTGCTCGTGCAACGATGCCGAAGGCGCCGGCAGGTCAGCCAGCGAAGCGACGGTCACCTTGCCGTCGAATCCGGCGATGTAGAGCCAGCTGCCGTCCGGGCTCTCCGCGGCGCAGGACGCCTCGGCGACGCCGGCCAGGGTCCCGAGGGTCTCGCTGGTGCGGGCGCACATGACCAACACGGACCCGTCGGTCACCAGGTAGATGCGCTGGCCGTCGCGGCCGGCGATCAGCTGGATCAGCTGGGCCTCGATGGCGCGGCTGGAGCTGACCGCGTGCGTGCGGGTGTCGACAACGTGCACCCGGCCGCGACTGTCGGGACCCGACGTCGCCACGTACAGTCGGGCACCGTCCGGGCTGACCGCCACATCGATGATGGTGGCGCCGACCTTGACGGTGTCGATGATGTTCAGGTCGCGGTCCAACACCACGACGGTGTCGCCGCCGGGCTGACGGACCGCCGCATACAGCCGCCGGCCGTCCGCGCTGATCCGCAGGCCGGCCGCTGCCGCCCCGGGGTGCCCGGACACCGCGGCGGACGCGGCGGGACGCAGGGCCGCGTCGAGCGCGAGCACGTCGACGCCGGCCGATCCGGTACGGGTGAGGTACACGCGACTGCTGGTCGGGTCGGCAACCAGGTCACCGACGTCCATGGCCACCGGGTAACACCCGGAGACCTGCGCAGTGTCGACGTCGATCGCCAGCACGGCGTCCAGCGCGGTCGAACCTGCGGTGACATAGGCCCATCCGGTGCCGGCGGGGCCGGCAGCGATCGAGAACGGCTCGTCGGCCTGGAAAACCGTGTTCACGATCTTGCAGGTGGCGGTGTCGATGATCGAGACGGTGTCGTCGCCATAGTTGGTGGCCAGCAGCCGTCGGCCGTCCGCGGTGACCGCGAGGCCGCCGATCGGGCCGCGATCCAGTCTCACGGTGTTGGCGACGCGCGATGGAGAGTTGGCCAATCTATAAGCCGGCACTTCGTCCACATCGCTCCAATCAACCACTGTTCGTATCGCTCACGTTCGTCTCGTCACTGCCCACGCACCCCCGCGGCTGCCGCAGCGCGGCCCGGTCGAGACCGGGATGCCGGGGCGGGGCGTTCGGTCGATCCTAGCGGTGAATTCGAGGTAACAGGAAAATGTCCTAGTTATTGTGATCGAGGTCGCAGGTTAATCCCAGCAGTCTCACGTCACACCGGGCGAAACCGCAAGATCTACAACCAACAGCAAACTAACCTATAGGTATCGACAGGGTATTTATCTATCTTCAGCAACTTACGATGCGCGCTGTGATTAATATTGAATAAGAAATTAAGAACTCCCACCAGGAAATTCCGCGCTTCTTGCCGCAGAGTCCTTGCAAATTCCCGGGCGGGCGGGTATGGCGCCGGTAGGTCGCAGGCCGGGGGACGCGCTACGTCTCGTCAACAGCGGCAACACCGACTTCGCGACATACGGTGCTCAGCCGCTTGTCGCGCGTCCACAGCCGCGATCCGCCCGTGAGCAACACCGAGCCCAGCAGGTGCGCATCGACTGCGCTCAGGCCCCGCCCCCAGAGCCGACGTTCGTCGACGAACGTCATCGCCTCGGCGTGACTGAGTACAGGGAACTGGCGCAGGTTTTCGAGAAGCTCCAAGACCGCGTCGCGTTGCTTGATCGATCCGAGAGCCAGTTCCTCGATCACGAACGGGTGACAGCCGACCTCATCGTTTGCAGGCGGTCGACAAGGTCTGACTCGGTCCGGTGGAGATGGTCGATCCAGATCGAGGTGTCGACCAGTATCACGGGGTGGAGGTACGCCGCCGCGGCGCCGCCGCTGCCCGGGGATCGGCCCCACCAAGGGCAATCAGTCGCCGGGCGCTCTCGACGCGAATCAGTGTCCGCAAACCATCGCGCAGCAACGCGGACTTCTCGGTGATCCCGGTCAGCTCGCTTGCCCGAGCCAGCAAGTCGTCATCGATGGTCACCGTGGTCCGCATCGCCGCCTCCTTGCATCAACTACTGCATCATTTGATGACAGCAATGATGCCCGCATGGTGCGGCTTCGACAAGGCACGGGTTCTCTGACGTTGTGGCCGAAGACCACCTCGGCTTGCCAAGTGGGCCAAGCCAGCTGGCGACGCTGACGCGCTGCGCCCGAGGGCGAGCATCCCGACCCCTAGACAGCTGATGGATGCACGACGCGACCATCCGGGCTGTTGACGCAACGCAACGGACGCGGTGCCCCCAGTCGGACTCGAACCGATTTCACGGTGCTGGCAGACAGGGCATACCCCCGTTTAACTGCTGAAATACATCAGTGTTATTCACGCTAGTTATGTGTAACTGTGGGCAGATTGTGGGCAGAACGTGGGCACGGGTCGTGCCTGTCGGTTACCCGGCCGTAGCCTGGTGCTTGTGATGACTGACCATGAGCTTGCTGAGCAGCTGTTTGCTGTCGTAAAGCCCGATGGATTCGGCATCAAAGGCGAGCTCGCGGCTGGCGAGTATGTCGCAGCCATCATCGACCTGGTTGAGCAGGCCGCGCTGCGGCCCATTCCCCTGCCACAGGGCCTCGTGGACGCGGTTGCTGAGTTCGCCGACGATCCAGCCCTTGATCCTGATGACATCGCCGCGATCCGAGAAGACCTAGCGACGATCGCCGCCATCCGGAGCTGACTGGCCACGAAAAAGCGGGCCGCAATGCCTACATGAAATGTAGGGGCGCACCCGCAACAGCCAGTCTAACGGAGGGGGGCAACCCCCAAAGGCAGGCAGCCGCCGCTCGTGGCTTAGGCACATACCCCC
>NZ_LT546166.1:3842329-3843338 GCF_900078685.2 Mycolicibacter icosiumassiliensis
CCCGCCCCGCGGCGCCCCGCGGGTGCGGGACGCGAGCCGCCACGTCGCGTCTCCCCGGCCCGGCCCGGCCGCGACTTCGCGGCGCGCCGTTTGTCAGGCCGTTTCGGATCGGACATGGCAGCGGCCCCTGGCGGCTACTTGCTCTCCGGCGCGTAGCGGGGGAAGGCCAGCTCGCCGGCGTAACGGGCGGCGTCGCCGAGTTCCTCCTCGATCCGCAGCAGCTGGTTGTACTTGGCCACCCGCTCGCTCCGGGCCGGGGCGCCGGTCTTGATCTGGCCGCTGCTGACGGCCACCGCCAGGTCGGCGATGGTGGTGTCCTCGGTCTCGCCGCTGCGGTGGCTCATCATGGTGCGGTAGCCGCTGTGGTGGGCCAGGGTGACCGCGTCCAAGGTCTCGGTCAGCGTGCCGATCTGGTTGACCTTGACCAGCAAGGCATTCGCCGCGCCCCGCTCGATGCCCTCCTCGAGCCGTTCGGGGTTGGTGACGAACAGGTCATCGCCGACGAGCTGCACCCGGTCCCCGATCGCCGAGGTCAGTGACACCCAGCCGTCCCAGTCGTCCTCGGACAGCGGGTCTTCGATGGACACCAACGGGTAGCTGTCGAGCAGCTTGGCGTAGAACTCGGCCAGCTGGGCCGCGGTGCGGTTCTGCTTCTCGAACGCGTAGCCGTTGCCCTCGGTGTAGAACTCGGTGGCCGCGACGTCCAGGGCCAGTGCGACATCGGTACCCAGCTTCAGCCCGGTAGCCTCGATCGCGGTGCTGATCAGGTCGAGCGCGGCGGTGGTGCCGGCGACGTCGGGGGCAAATCCGCCCTCGTCACCGAGCCCGGTGGACAGCCCCTGCTTCTTCAGCACTGCCTTGAGCGAGTGGTAGACCTCGGTACCCCAGCGCAGCGCCTCGGCGAAGTTGGGGGCGCCGATCGGGGCGACCATGAATTCCTGGACGTCGACGCCGGTGTCGGCGTGGGCGCCGCCGTTGAGGATGTTCATCATCGGCACCGGCAGGAGAT
>NZ_LT546167.1:0-1124 GCF_900078685.2 Mycolicibacter icosiumassiliensis
CCACCGACACCACCGCGATCTTTGAGCTGGTGGGTACGGGCGGTGCATTGCGTGCCGGCTGGACTGATCTGGATTTAGGTCGTCAGCAAGCCATCGTCAAAGCGGTGTTGGATCACGCCGTGATCCGCTCGGTGATCGGATCACGCGCAGCGATCCACTCCCGCGCGCTGATCGCCCCATCGGCATACAAACCGGCCAACTCATCAAGGCGTTCCTGATCCGCCTCGACCGCAGCGGCCAGCGCAGCCACATCGTGATCAGCACTGGCTTTACCGGCCAGCACATCCGCCAGCTGCGGTGAATCCAGTCGGGTCAGCACCGACTCGGTCAACAGCTCCTCCACCGGGGCGGCGACCACCGTCAACCGGCCGCACCCACCATGATCCGGGCCTTTCAAACACACATAACGGCGCACCCGATTCTGCGGATTACGATGCCGTGCTTGGGAATACAGCCGGTTACCGCAGCGGCCGCACCGCAACATCCCCGACAACAGATACGTGCGCGCCGTGCGGGTCTTCGTCACCGAGCGTGCCGATAGTCGTGCCAGCACCCGATCGCGCTGCGCGGCGGTGATGATCGCTGGCCACACCGCCGCCCCGATCACCTCCCCGCGATGCTCCCGCAACCCCGCAATCCGGCCCGACGACATCACCTGGCGCACCGATGTGGTCTGCCACGATTTCGCCACGCTCGGAGCGATACCAGTCTCGTTGAGCCAGATCGTCAACGACCGCAACGACTGCCCAGCCAGATACCGATCCACCATCTCGCGTACCACCGCGGCCTCCGACTCACGCACGGTGATCTTGTCGTCCTCGTAGCCGAACGGCCGTGCTGAACCATGCGGCAACCCCGCTTGGGCGTTCTGCAACATCTTCCGCTGGACACGCGCCGACTTGCGGCCCGACTCCTTGGCGGCGAACGCCGCGAAAATCCGTGCCATGAACAACCCGTCATCATTACCCAAGTCGATATCGGCGGTCACCGTCGCCACATCACGCACCCCCACCGACTCGCACAGCGTGACGAACTCCTCCAACTCCACCGGACGCCGATGCAGCCGATCCAAGTTGTAGACGATCACCGCATCACGATCACCCGATTCCAGATCGGCCAGCATC
>NZ_LT546167.1:1225-24028 GCF_900078685.2 Mycolicibacter icosiumassiliensis
GTGAACCGAAAGTCACTGTCGGCCAGCCGGTGGCGGTAGCGGGCCTGGTGGCGTTGCCGTGGTCGCAAGACGGCCGCTCGGGCATCGCGTATCGCGCCGAATCCATCACCGCCACCGACCCCGCCACGGCGACCGTCAAGACGGGCCAGCAGGCCCGGTAACCGGATGCCGGCCCGGCAGTTGCGCACACCAGCGCGTCGGGGCTGCCGGGCTGGCACCCCCCCTTCCCTTTTTTCCGTCGTCAGTGAAAGCAGGCCGTCATGTCGAATACCCCAAACAATAAGCGCCACAACAACAATCCATCACCCGATGATGACTGGATCGGTGAGCTGATCGTGGCGGCAGTCAAAGCCGCCGGACAGCTACTGTGGTGGGCGATCCTGTTTCCCGTCCTGAGCGTCCCGGTCATCGTGGCGCTCTGGGTCACCGTCAGCCACGGGGCGCGGGCCGGCGTGTTGACCGCCATCGCGGAGATCGCGGCATATGTCGGCTGGTCGGTATGCGAGCCGTCATCGTTTAGCCGGTGGGTGACCAACCCGCTGCGGCAGCGGTTCTGGGCGTGGTGGCGGTATCACCGCAACTGGACATCGGTGTGCGCCCTGCACGGGCTGACCGCCAAACTGGGTGAGCGCACGCTGGTGCCCGCCGTGGAGTCGGTGCGGATCGGCCGCCACGCCGACGTACTGTGCTTGCGCGTGGTGACCGGCCAGTCGATTGCTGACTGGCAAAAACGCGCCCCCGCGCTGGCGGCGACCTGGGGTGCGCAGCGGTTGACGATCCGCGCCACGGCGCCGGGGCAGCTGCGGATCATCATCGGCCGCGGTGATGTGCTCGGCCAGCCGATCGCGGTACCGATGCCAACCCCGGCCACTGAGGTCGATCTGGGCGCGGTGCGGGTCGGGGTCACCGAATCACGGCGCTGGTGGACGTTGCCGGTGCTCGGGCAGCACCTGCTGGTTGCCGGTGCCACCGGAGCGGGCAAGGGTTCGGTGCTGTGGTCGCTGATCGCCGGGCTGGCACCCCAAGTGAAAACCGGGCGGGTGCGGCTGTGGGTGATCGACCCCAAAGGCGGCATGGAACTCGGCGCCGGCGCACCGCTGTTCACCCGGTTCTGCTATCACACGGGGCAACCCACCGTGGAGCTGCTGCGGCAGCTGGTGGAGCTGATGCACGCACGCGCCGCCCGGCTGCGCGGGCACACCCGACTGCACAACCCCACTGTCGGCGAGCCGCTGTATGTGGTGATCATCGACGAGATTGCCGCGCTGACCGCCTATGTCAGCGACCGCAAACTGCGTGCCGAGATCGAACACCTACTCGGGCTGCTGTTATCGCAGGGGCGGGCGGTCGGGATTTCGGTGGTGGCCGCGGTGCAAGACCCGGCCAAAGACACCCTGCCGGTGCGCCAACTGTTCACCGTGCGCATCGGGCTGCGCATGACCGAAGCCACCCAGACCGCGATGGTGCTCGGACAAGGAGCCCGCGATGCCGGCGCCGAATGCGACCTGATCGCCGATGCCACCCCGGGGATCGGCTACGTGATGATCGACGGCACCGCCGACCCGGCACGGGTCCGGGCCTTTCACGTCACCGACCGCGACATCAGCGTTTTGGCCCGTACTTTTCGGGTACCGCGCCCCGGCGAACAGGGAAATCGGTGAACAGCTTGACGACGCCGGGCCCGGTGATCGTGCTGCCGGGCCTGCCCACCACTATCGATGCGGACGCGGTGATCAGCCAGATGTGCCGCCGCGCCTCCTCACCCGGTTTCGGGTCGTGGTGGCGGCGGGTGGAATCGGTCGGCTACTGCGCCCACCCGATCCAGCTGGTCGGCGCCGACACGGCCGGGCGCCAACATGCGGTGTGGACGCGCTGCAACAACCGTCGCGCCACCGTCTGCCCGTCGTGTGCAGATTTGTATGCCCGCGACACCTGGCAGCTGGTACACGCCGGCGCCGCCGGCGGCCACCACGACGTACCTGCTGAGGTTGCCGATCGTCCGCAGGTGTTCGCCACGCTCACCGCACCCGGCTACGGGGCCGTGCACAACGCTACCGGAACCACCTGCCACGCACGCACACCACGCGTCACGACACAGCACTGCCGACACGGAAACCCGCTGCACTGCAACACGAGTCATGCCGTTGATGATCCCGTCGTGGGTCAGCCACTGTGCGCGGACTGCTATGACTATCTCGGGCATGTGCTGTTCACGTGGCATCTGCCCGAACTGTGGAGGCGCTTAACCATCGCACTACGACGCGCCATCACCGCGCATCTGAAAGCCATTGGCTTTTCTACGGATTCGGTGCGGGTTAGTTTTGTCAAGGTGGTGGAGTTGCAAGTGCGTGCCATCCCGCACATTCACGCACTGATCCGCCTCGACCCACCCGGTGATCGGCCCACCGCGTCAGGTGATCACATCAGTGACGGCCCCGCCGCCCCTCGGGGTGGTGGGGAGCCCCGTTCCAGAGTCGGCCAGGATGCGGGCTGGTCGTCACCGATCACCGCCACCGAGCTGACCGCTCTGATTCACCAAGCCGCCGATCGCGTCCGCATCGAGATACCCGCCGGCGGCGATGACCCCCGCCGGGACGGCGCGCGCACGCTGCGGTTCGGCACCCAAATCGACATTCAAGCATTGGCATCCGAAACAGGCACGGCTGCAAACGATCCCACCGTACCGGGAACAGTGACAGGCGCATCGTCGCGGCTTTCACCGCGCCGGGTCGCCGCCTATTTAGCGAAATACGTCACCAAATCGTTGCACGACTTCGGGATCACCGCGCGACGCCTGTCCGCCGAAGCGATCACCGGCTTGGATGTCAGTGAGCATGTGCGGGCCATCTTGGCCACCATCGCCGAGCTGGCCGAACACGGTAGTGGCGCGGTGGCGGGGATCGGGCGCTGGCTGCACACCCTCGGGTATCGCGGGCACATCACCACCAAATCCCGGCACTTCTCCACCACCTTGGGCGCCCTGCGGACCGCCCGCGCCACCTGGACCCGCCAGCAAGTAACGAAAGACGCAACGCAACGAAACGGAACTTCAAACGGCGGCGCGGTGACCGGCCCCGACCAGCGGCCTTACGCGGCGCTCGACTCCGATGAGGTGTTCTGGGAGTTCGACTACGCTGGACACGCCAGCGCCGGCGACCGGGTGCTGGTCGTCTCCGCAGCCCTGCGTCACATCGCTGCCCGCATCGCTGGTATCACCGAATCCCGCTGCACCACTGGGATAATCCCGCCCATGCTGCCGGGTGCCGGATAATGACCAGCACACCCGGTGACGCGACGGGAGACGCCGCTAGCAGTAGTGACTCCGGCGTGCTGCCCCTTCATGAGCGGCCCGAGTTCATCGCGTGGCTGACCGCATCGTGTGAACGCCACGACGTGCCGGTCACCGTGACCGACCCGACCGTCATCGCCCGGATCGCCACGCTCCTTGGGGCCGATCGCCCGCCGACGTCGTCGGGTCAGACCCGCCACACCGGGGCCACCCGGTCGATGTCCAGGCGGCGCGCACCCGGTGTGCCCGGTGCAATCACGGCGTGATCCAACACCGCTTTGACGATCGCCTGCTGGCGACCCAAATCCATTCCGTCCCAGTCGGTGCGCAACACCCCGCCGGTCCCGGCCAACTCGAACACCGCCGTCGTGTCAGTCGCCGCAGCAATATCTCGGCGTGCCGTCGTGATGCGTTCGGTGATCGGATCACGCGCCGCAATCCACTCCCGCGCCGTGATCGCCCCATCGGCATACAAGCCGGCCAACTCATCAAGACGTTCCTGATCGGCATCGACCTGGGCGGCCAACGCGGAAACATCAGCATCAGCGGTGGCTTTGCCGGCCAACACGTCGGCCAACTGCGGTGAATCCAGCCGCGCCAACACCGCCTCAGCCAGCAGTTCCTCGACCGGGGCGGCGACCACCGTCAACCGGCCACACCCACCATGATCCGGCCCCTTCAAACACACATAGCGGCGTATCCGATTCTGCGGATTGCTGTGCCGAGCTTGGGAATACAGTCGGTTGCCGCAGCGTCCGCAGCGCAACATCCCCGACAACAGGTAGGTGCGGGCGGTGCGGGTCTTGGTCACCGAGCGTGCCGCCATCCGCGCCAATACCCGATCCCGCTGCACTGGAGTGATGATCGCCGGCCACACCGCCTGACCGATCATTTCTCCGCGATGCTCGCGCAACCCGGCGATACGGCCCGAGGACAACACTTGGCGCACCGCGGTGGTCTGCCACGATGCCGCCACGCTCGGCGCGACCTGGGACTCGTTGAGCCAGATCGTCAACGACCGCAGCGATTGGCCCGCCAGATACCGGTCCACCATCTCACGGACCACTGCGGCCTCCGCTTCGCGCACGGTGATCTTGTCGGCCTCATACCCGAACGGGCGTGCTGAACCGTGTGGCAACCCGGCCTGGGCGTTCTGCAACATTTTGCGGCGGATACGGGCCGACTTGCGGCCGGACTCCTTGGCGGCGAACGCCGCGAAAATGCGGGCCATGAACAGCCCGTCATCATTACCCAAGTCGATGTCGGCGGTCACAGTCGCCACATCGCGCACCCCCACCGACTCGCACAGCGTGACGAACTCCTCCAACTCCACCGGACGCCGATGCAGCCGATCCAAGTTGTAGACGATCACCGCATCACGATCACCTGATGCCAGCGCACCCCCACCGACTCGCACAGCGTGACGAACTCCTCCAACTCCACCGGACGCCGATGCAGCCGATCCAAGTTGTAGACGATCACCGCATCACGATCACCCGATTCCAGATCGGCCAGCATCCGCGCATACTCCCGGCGCAGCTTGCCCGAGAACGCCGACACATCGTTATCCACGTACTCCGCGCCCACCGGCCAACCCCGGTCAGCAGCGAGCCTGCGGCAATCCTCCAACTGCCGCGCCACCCCCAACCCGGTGCCCTCCGCATCCGAGGAAATCCGGGCATAAATCGCCGCCGACCTCACCCCAACACGCTGACCAGCAGATTTCCTCACAGACATGGGGATAGTTTAGCAAATTATGACCTTGTTCAGTTCGGTGGCGCCGCCGTCTTCCCAGTGACGGATGTGGTGGCCTTCCAGGCCACCAGTGCCGAGATCGAGCGTGCGCCGGTGGCTCCCCACGGTTCGTCGCGTTCGATCTCGGCGATGATCTCCACCATGCGGCCATCGACCGCATTGCGCTGACCGGTCAACTCCGACAGTTCCTCGAACAGCACGTCAATGCGCCTGCCGGGCTGCGTATCGGCGCTGGCTGCGGTCGCCATTGAGGACATGACTTCATCATCGCAGGGGTCTGACATTCAGCCCGATCCAACCCGTCCCGCGGTGCTTGTACGCATCGCGCTGAAACCACTGGTGCAGCCCAAAACCCGCAGCGCCGCTTCGGCAATGGTCCACGGATAATCCGGCGGGCAGGAGCCGTCGTCGGAGCGGCGGTTGTACACCCCCTCCCCCCACCCCCGCGACCCCGCGTCGGCCCACCCGCCCGCACGCTGCCGAACACAGTCCCCAACCTCGCGCGTGAGGAATTTCTTTACTGGTATCAAGATGCCGCCTGCTCCAGGCTGACGAGGTAACCCATGCCTTGCAGCTCGCCGATGAGACGGTCGCGGCGGCGGGAGTTGTTGTCGATTCGCCGGACGAACCAGTCGCCGCCCAGGTCGGTGTAGCTGGTGTTGTCGTGGAGGAGGTGCCAGGCAATCGCCAGGATTGAGTGCCCGACCGCCAGAGCCGCTTTCTTCTTTCCGATCCGTCTGGCCAGCCGCCAGAACTGGGCTGCCAGGTAGCTGTCGCGCTGCCGCGATGCCGCCCAGGCGCATTCGACCAGGGTTTCGCGTAACCAGCGGTTGCCGCCGCCGGTGGTGCCGGATCTGCGCTTGCCGCCGGTGATGTTGTTGCCCGGGCACATGCGAGCCCACGACGCCAAATGCTTGGCAGTGGGGAACACGTTCATGTCGGCACCGATTTCGGCGATGATGACCTCAGCCGCCCGTTTGCCCACGCCGGGGATGGTGTCAAGGCGGTCGCGGGCCGCGGTGTGCTCGCTCATCAACGTATCGATTCGCTCATCGAGGTGAACAGTCATCCGTTCCAGGTACTCGAAGTGGTCCAACGCAAGCCCGATCATCAGTGCATGATGTTCGCCAAATCGGCCGTTCAACGCCTCGACTAGCATCGGGATCTTGGGCCGTAGCCGGCCTCGCGCCATCTCAGCGAGCTGGTCGGGGTCGCGCTGACCGGCGATCAGTGCCCGCAGCATCGCCCGGCCCGAGACCCCCATCAGGTGGGAAACGACGGAATCGAGTTTGATCCCGGCGTCTTCGAGGATCTTCGCGATCCGCTGGCCCTCGCTGGTGTGCGCTTGCACCAATCGTTTGCGATACCGCGTGAGGTCACGTAGCTCCCGGATCACCCGCGGCGGCACGAAACTGCCCCGCAGCAGCCCATGTTCCAACAGCTCGGCCAGCCAGACCGCGTCCGCCACATCGGTTTTGCGGCCGGGCACAATCTTCACGTGGCGAGCGTTGACCAACATCAACTCAAAGCCGTGCTCGTCCAGGACGTCCCACACCGGCTTCCAGTACTGGCCGGTTGCCTCCATCACCACATGGGTGACGCGGTGTTCGGCCAGCCAGCTCGCCAACCGTTCGATCTCACCGGTGAACGCCCGAAACGTCCGAACCTCGGACACCCGCTTACGGCCAGGGCCTGGGACGCGCAGGCACACAACAACTTCCGCTTTACCTATATCGATCCCCGCGCACCGGGAGACCACGACATCCATCATCAAACCTCCATCCGCTCAACCAGTTTCAAGCGGTGTGGCTCGGCAGGATCGCCAGGTTAGACGACGCTGTCAGACGTGCTCAAAGCAAACAATTCGTGGTGCCGAACGCGATCCCAAGCTCAGTCTTTACTCCGGACTCCCAGCACCATGAAAATCCGAGCTCAGCCGAGCCCACCACGCACCATTCTCACCCCTTCGTGGTGGCCCTGGCCATGCCCGTCTTTACTGCTATTAAAGTGGGGCATTTTCGGCAAACGGCAGCTGCCAGCACGCCAGTCGGTCCGTCGATATGCTGCGCCATGTGTGTTCCTGCATCCTGGAGTAGCGTGTGTCTACTCGGGCCGGGGTTCAACGACACGCATTTCGACTGGCAGACGGATGGATCCGCCGCCCTCAATGGTTTGGACCAGCACTCTGCGGCCGCTGGTTGCCCTGGCCATGCCGAATGGTGTCACCCAAAAGCGGTTCTCGCCGGAGTGGGCATCGACGGCGATGGTTGCGTCGACGAGGACGTGGCTGCTCCCGTCAACCTCGATGATCTCGGTGATCATTCGGTAGGGCTTTTCATGGTCGTCGGGGCTGGATTGCATCAGTGTGACCAGGTAATAGATGCCCACGAGGGGGTTTCCGTGGGCATCTTGTTGGCCGATCCGGGGGACGGCAATCCAGTCCAGCACTCCGCCGGTGACGTTGAGTTTTTGCTCGACGATTTCGGCATGTGCTGCGAGGAACGCTCCGGTGATCAGCATGTGAATCTCCTTCTCGCGGTTTCAGATTCGACTAGGTGCTGCGGTCCGTACAACGGACACCGCCGACGTTCACGCTGGACCGTTTTGTTGGGCGGCATCCGGTCGCGCGCAGGCTGCGCAACGGCCACTGGCCGCGGAGGAACGCTCCCGCGAAAAGGCCCTACAACGACTCATCACAGCCCAGCGTGCACGCAGCCGCAGCCGCAACGAAGGTTGCGGCTGGAACTGTAAAACCGCCGCGGTAAGGCGACCCTCCAATCCAAACGCCGTCGCCAGTCGTCTTCGCCGGGCAGGCCCCCGCGAAAGCACCGGGGCGATCTCCCGCCACCGCAGGGGCGTCCGCGCCCTGCTCGAACGGTGTGGGTGATCCCATGCCCCTGCCCCGCGCAGCGCGGCAAAGCTCAGATGCTGTTGCCAGACACAAAGCCGCCCCTGTGGGTGACATTCCACCAGATGTTGTCCAGTGCTGTCCATGCGGTGTCGTGGGTCATCAGCCAGTGCCCGTTCTGGAGTACGACGACGGCTGGGCCGGGTCGGCAACGGTTGCTCTCTATCGTCACCCCAGCAAAGTTGTCAGGGGCCGACTGGATGTTGGTGACAACCCAGTTGGTGGGCAGATGCCCGCGCGTGCCCATGCGGTTCAGGTGGTCGTCGATAGTCCCGGCTTCCTCCGGGGTGAACGGGGGCGTGACGATGTTGCCCTTGTCGGCGGCGGGAACGTTTGGATTGAACAACACGTTCAGGATGTCGATCACCTGATCGACCGTGGGGACGGGACCGTTGCAGGGAGCTTCGCCAGGGTCGCCGCAGTCCGCATACGCCGGTGGTGCGGCGGCCACGACCGTTACCGGTGCGGTGATCAGCGCGGCCGCCAGCACCACCCTCGCAATCCGTGAGAATGCTGGCTGTATCGGTGTCGGCATCAGCTGTAGAAGTAGAAGTACGCTGCGCCGGGGGCGCCGGCACCGCCGGGTTCGGTGCTGCTGGAGGCCCCACCGGTCCCCCCGGCGCCGACGGTGCCGGTGATCTCGGTCATCTCCGCGGTGACAGCGAGGGTTTGTTCGGCCCATTCGCCGGCGGTCCCGCCTTGGCCTCCGATGATGAGAGCTGAGGCGCCTCCGCCTCCGGCGCCGCCGGGTGCGCCGCCGGTGCCGCCGGCGCTGCTGTAGCCCAGCGCGCCGCCGGTGCCGCCGGTGTAAGTTCGGCCGTCGAAGAATTCGGTGCCGGCCGAGGCACCGGCACTGGCCAGAGCGGTCGTGCTGCTGGCACCGCCAGTACCGCCGTTTGCGGTCAAGGTGGAACCGCCCGTGGGGGTCGCCGTGGTGGCTTCTCCGTCACCGCCGGTGCCGGAGCCAGGTGTGTCATAGCCGCCACCGGCTCCGGCGCCGCCGATCAGGACGATGTCCATATATTTTGTGCCGGCCGGGATCGGCACGGTGTAGGCGCCGGCGATAGTGACGGAGGCGGGGGTGCCGGTGAGCCCTTCAAGCGCCCACAGCGCGAAGGTGACAGCGACAAGGTCGGCATCACCGAGAATGGCCCCAGCGTTGTACACCAATTGAACGTTAAGACCGGTCAGGGCACTCGCTTGCTCGTACGTCATATTAGTTTGGATCTCGCCAAGAAGTGTCGTCAAATTATTCTCGGCGGTAATCAGGTTTTGAAGAAGGGCGATCACACCCGCATTCGATTCATTGGCTGCGCCCACCGTTGTCGGAAGAGAGTTCAGATAATTGTTAATCTGTTGCTGAAACAAAATATACCCGCCGAGAACCTGTAATTCGTTGCCGGAAGGCAAATTAGGTGACGTCGACAATTGAACCGAATTCGGATTTGTACTCGGGGTCGGGTTTGTCAATGCGGCGTAATAGGTCGTGAAGGCGTTCAACGTCGCGGTCGCCGCTGCCTGCGCCTGCGCCAACACGCTGGTGACAGTATCGGCAGTGGCAGCAGCGGCGGCAACAGCAAAACCTGCCTTGCCGCCCGCATCCACACCTATACTAATCGCCGATTCGATGTTGCCGACAATCGAGGATGCGAGGGTGGCGGCGGCCAGCACTTCGGTGATTATGGCTTCATAATCTTGGGCGAATACTTGTATAGTATCGCCCCCGAGCTGAAGGAATAACCCGTTGGCGGATTCAAGTGCGCCGAAGTCGATACCGGATTGCACTGCGCCGGTCGGGGCAGTATTGATCGCCGCCTGGACGGTGTTCACGAAATCGGTGATCGTGGTTTCGATGAGTGTTAGTACGTCGGAGAAGGTTGAGTTAGCGGCCATGACTTTCATGCTAGTGTGATGCAGATTATTGTCAAGGGGTTTTCATTCTTTGGCAGGGAGCTACCAGCGATCGGTCGCGTCCGAAACGCGGTGTAAAAAGCACGGCCCGATCCGTCGCTTCGACGTCAGCATACGGCCGGCGCGAACCCGGGAGACAGGCCCTAACACCTACCCGAAATCGCGGCAAACATAGCGGGGGCTCTTTGAGAATCAATCCGGACCAGGTATCTGAGAAGTCCCTGGTCAGCAACTTGCCTGACGACAGCGACGGGTAACGGGCTGTATGAGCACGCGAACCTACCTGACCGGCTAATCGCTCCCAGCGATCGTCTCGTGGTGCCCTCGCGTCGGAGGGTAAACGAGCTCCCTACCGAGAGCAGACCCCACGCTGGCTCACCCGGTCTTTTTCACCATGGCCTTACCGCAGCAGCAGGTCGGAGCGTCCTGCATGCCGGTGCATGTCGGTGGAGCCGCTTTGGTCACCGTCACTCCGCACCCGCAGTCCGCGTCTGGGCAGCCGAAGACCTCACCCTCTCGGAACGGCATGGTCACCACCTCTTTCGTCGGGTCACGCCTATTACGTCCTCGACGGTAGAACCCCGCCCCTGGGGCAAGGTCAACAATGGGTTGAGAGGAGGTTCGACCATGCCGGCACCGGAACTGACGATCGGACAGGCTGCCCAGGCCGCGGGGCTTACCCGTAAGGCCGTGCGGGTCTATGAGGCCAAGGGTCTGCTGCCGGTGGCCGACCGAACCACCGCCGGCTACCGGGTCTACGACGAGCGCGATGTCGAGTTGCTCACCTTCATCCGCCGAGCCCGCACACTCGGCCTGCACCTCAACGACATCCGACAGGTCCTCGCCATCCGCAACGGCGGCATCCCGCCATGCGCTACGGTCTGCGACCTGCTCGACGACCGCATCGCCGAACTCGATACCACCGTGGCCGAGTTGTTGGCCCTGCGCGAAACGCTCGCCGCAACCCGGCAGCGGGCCGCTGTCTGTACCGACGAACAGCCGGTCACCGTCTGCGCGATCATCGAGGACGTCACGCAGACCACCACCTGAGCAATCGGCGCCGCAGATTCACCCCTGCCGCCACCAGTTCAGAGACACGTAATGTATTGCACCAGTAGCCTCATGGTGGTCAGCCGACCAAACCGCTCACGAAAGGTGACTACCGATGACCGACACCGTCGTCCCCACTCCCGCTGCTCCGGCCCCGCCGACGTGGACTCGTTGGCTCTACCGAGCGCTCGCCATGACCGGCCTCGCCGTTGGCATCTTCGTCATCGCCGCAGGCACGTATCTCTTGTTCTTCGCGCATCCGGGGTGTTGCAAGTTCGTGGCACAGCCCGCGACGACCAGCCAAGCCAAAGACGACTGCTGCGCCGCCATGAAGAAAGACGACAACGGCTGCTGCGCCACCATGAAAGAACGCATGAAGAACATGCCGTCCATGTCGCCCATGCCATCGATGCACCCCATGCCAGGCATGCCGACCCCGAGCCGCTGAACGCTCAACGTCGCCCCTGAAGCGGCGCACGTATGGGCAACGCAAATTGTTGGGACACAATCTAAATCGACTCGCCATCTGCACGCCCGGATTCCCGAGCCGGGTTATTCCAACGTAGGGACCTTGATAAGCGGAGGTCGAGCAGAGGTGATGGATCGAGGGAAACCGCGCTGGGGGAACAGCCCGCCCCGGCGGTACTTGTAACGCTGCGACGAAGTGGCGGTGCTGGCGAGGTTCGACGGTCGGCTCATCGCGGAGTCGTAGGCGGTGGAGCGCCACGGTGTAACGGATAGCGATCCGCTACTCGGACGCACGTGACAGGCCTAGAGGTATCGGCAGACCTGTTCGGCCGTGCAGGTGGTGGGGTCGGGTGTTGCAGCCTGGTTGCGTAATTGGGCAATCGTGTCGCGGAGAGCAGCGAGCTGGCTGAACTGCTCGTCGAGGTAGGCGAGTCGGGCGTCCAGAAGGTCGCGGACGTGCACGCAGGGGGCCTGACCGCGGTCGCGGATCTGGAGGATCTCGCGGATCTGGGCGAGCGTGAGCCCGGCGGCCTTGCCTCGGTGGATGAAGTCGATCCTCGTGACGGCGTCGGGCGAGTAGTCCCGGTAACCGGAGGGTGTGCGTTCAGCCTCCGGGAGCAGGCCCTGCTCTTCGTAGAAGCGCAGGGCGTTGGTGGTCGTGCCGACGACGTCGGCCAGCTCTCCGATCCGCACTGTCCTGACCTCCCGTTTGATTCGCGGACTTGACCTTCACCTGTACTAGAAGGTTCATTCTGGCGCTAACGAACGGATTTCCCAAACGATTCAGGAGGACCAAGGTGCAACAGATTGTGCGCATCATGACCGACAAAGTTTTTGTCGTAGGCACCGTGGTGTCCACCATGGCTTGCACCATGTGTTTCCCGGCGGTTGCCGGCATCGGGGCGGCCATCGGGCTGGGGTTTCTCTCTCATTGGGAACATTTGTTCATCAAGGCTCTGCCGCCGTTTGCAGCGTTGGTGCTGGTCACCAACGGATCGGGGTGGATCACCCACCGGCAATGGCGCCGCAGCGCCCTGGGGATGATCGGTCCGATCGTCGTTTTGATCGGGTGGGTTTCGTTCATGAGCGGTGTCCTGGCTGAAGGGACAGGGAGGGCCGTGCTGTACGCGGGACTTGTGGCCATGGTCGTCTTCGCAGTTTGGGACCTGGTCTCTGCAAATAGCCGCCGCGGGTCAGAAGGCTGCGAACTGCCCGCGAAACACCCCCCGGCCGAGTGCAACAGATGAGGATCGATCTTGCCGTGGTCGGATCGGGTGCAGCGGCGTTTGCCGCCGCGATCCGCGCTTCGACGCTGGGCAAGTCGGTGGCGATGATCGAGTACGGCACGGTAGGGGGAACGTGTGTGAACACCGGTTGTGTGCCCTCCAAGGCACTGATCGCAGCCGCCGAGGCCCGCTACCTCGCCCTCGACTCCGGCCGGTTTCCCGGGGTTAGCACGAGTGCCGGCCCGGTTGACATGCCCGTCCTCGTCGACGGGAAGCGGTCCCTCGTCGAGGCGCTGCGCGCGGAGAAGTACCTCGACGTCGCCGAGGACTACGGCTGGCGGCTCCTGCGCGGGGAGGCCTCGTTCGACGGCACCCCTGACGCCCCGGTCCTGCGGGTGACGACCGAGGACGGCAGTAGCAAGCTGCTCGTGGCCGCGCACTACCTGGTCGCGACCGGTTCTCGACCCGCCATCCCCACGATCGACGGACTCGACCAGGTTGACTACCTGACCTCGACCACGGCGATGGAGCTTGAGGAGGTCCCCGAGACAGTGCTGGTGCTCGGTGGCGGCTACGTCGCCTTGGAACTGGCCCAGCTGTTCGCCAGGCTGGGCGCGAAGGTCACCATGCTGGTCCGCTCTCGGCTGGCCTCCCGCGAGGAGCCAGAGGCGTCCCAGTGTCTGCTCAAGGTGTTCGCCGACGAGGACATCCGGGTGGTCCATCGGGCGATCGTTGATTCGGTGATGACTTATCCGGCCACTGGACGGGTGGTCGCGGTCGCATCGGTGGACGGTAGCCGGGAGGTGTTCACCGCTGAGCGGCTGCTGGTGGCGCTGGGCCGAACCCCGACCACCGATGGGCTCAACCTGGAGGCGGTCGACGTCAAGACCGGGGATGCCGAACAGGTTGTGGTCACCGATCAACTCGTCACGTCCAACCCGCGGATCTGGGCGGCCGGAGACGTCACCGGGCATCCCGAGTTCGTGTACGTCGCCGCCGCACACGGCGCGATGGTTGTCGACAACGCCTTCACCGACGCGGACCGCTCTGTCAACTACACGCACCTGCCCCGGGTAACGTTCACCAGCCCCGCGCTGGGCGCGGTCGGAATGACCGAGGGACAGGCCGTCGCAGCTGGCATCCGCTGCGACTGCCGCATCGTGCCGCTGCACTACGTGGCCAGAGCACTGGTAAACCGCGACACCCGCGGCTTCGTCAAGGTAGTCGCCGCCGCGGACACCGGACGGATCCTCGGAATCACCGCGGTCGCCAAGGACGCCGGTGAGCTCGCCGCGGCAGGAGTCTACATCCTTCAAGGCCGCATGACCGTGCAGCAGGTCGCTAACAGCTGGGCCCCGTATCTGACCATGGCCGAAGCCATCAAGATCGCCTGCCAGTCCTACACCACCGACATCTCCAAGCTGTCCTGCTGCGCCTCCTAAACACCATGGATGTACACCCACCTGAAAACCGGCGCTGCGATGACTGACTTCACTACCGACCCTGTCGACCGGCTGGCGGTGCCCGACAAGGAAGGCCTGGACCCCGTATTCCTGGTCCCGCTGCTGCGGCTGCTCGCGTCCGGGGATCCGGTTGACGTGACCACGCTGGCCGCCACGGCTGGCCGCACCACCGAGGAGACCCGAGCCCAGCTGGCGAAGGTCCCCGCCACCGAGTATGACGACGAAGGCCGGATCGTCGGCCAGGGACTGACCCTGCGCCCGACCCCGCACCGGTTCACCCTCGACGGCGAGGAGCTCTACACCTGGTGCGCCCTGGACACCTTGATCTTCCCGCTCATCCTCGGCCGGGAAGCCCGCGTTGAGTCGGTCTCTCCGGCCAGTGGGCAGCCGGTCCGGTTGGTCGCGGGTCCGCGCGGGGTCTGCGATGTCGAGCCGGCCACCGCGGTAATCTCGCTGGTCAACCTCGAGGACATGACCGAGATCCGCTCCTCGTTCTGCAACCAGGTGCACTTCTTCACCTCGGTCAACGATGCCCGGTCCTGGCTCGAGCCAAATCCAGGCGGCCAGGTCATGCCGGTTACCGACGCCTTCGACTTTGCCGTGCAGCTGACCACCGCGTTGCTCGCCACCTTGTCACCGCAAGACGCGCCGCAGGCCGCCGTTGCCGGCCCCAAGCGCGATCACATCGCCGAGACTCGGCGCATCCCGAAAGTCCATCTGCCGCAACCTCGAACGCAACACCCCCAGCCACCGAAGCGACCACGCATTCGACGACCTGAGCGGATAGGCCCCCGTCCGTTTGTGGCCGGTGGGCAGAATCCTGCCGCCACGGGGTGTAATGGATAGCGATCGGTCAGCGAACGCGCCCACAGCGCTGGGTTGACCGTGCCCCGCCGCGGTCGGCTATGGCCCGCGTTTTGCTCTAGGCGGGTTGTCGACCACCATCGCCGAGTTAGGTCGCCGATGGTGGTCGCTGATCGATACGGAAGCAGCGGCCACCACGCGAGCGTCGATCCGGGACAGGAAACGATCATGCCCGGATCTTGAGATTTGAGAAGCTCGGTTGCTACGCGGACTGCGGACCTCGCTGAAATCGGGTTTGAACCGCAAGCCGCCCAGGCCACACGTAACTGCCGTGTGGCCTGGGCCGCCTGATCGATCAGCTCACCGACGCGGATCAGTGGGCATGGGCGTGGTCGTCCACCCGGCCCTTTTCGTGCACATGCGGGTGAGTGTGCGCGGTCCCGTCGGCATGAGTGTGTGTGTGCTCATGCTCGACGTGGTCTTGCTCGTGGGTGTGGCCCGGGTCTTCCTGGTCGCAGGTAGCGGTGTGTGACATTGGGTCTGCTCCTTTTGTTGTGGCTTGACTTACCGCCCCCACGTTACCAGAAAACCTGAAGAGGTCTTCATATGTGTCCTGGTGGGTTAAGCTGTTGGTTATGGGGCACGGGGTTGAGGGCCGAAGCCGCTCGGCAGGCACACTTGATGCCGAGTCGGCCGCGCATGTAGCAACCACCTTGCAGGCGTTGGCCACCCCGAGTCGGCTGCTGATCTTGACCACACTGCGGCAAGGTCCACTCCCGGTAACCGAACTGGCGGATGCAGTCGGCATGGAGCACTCGGCGGTGTCGCACCAGTTGCGATTGCTGCGCAACCTCGGCCTGGTCACCGGCGTGCGTAACGGCCGCAGCATCATCTACAGCCTCTACGACAACCACGTCGCCCAGCTACTCGATGAAGCCGTCTACCACAGCGAGCACCTCCGCCTTGGACTGGCCGATCGCCCCCAATCGGCCGGCTGAAACCTCGCAGCGATGACGCCTGTGGCGGTCGCGGCCACGGTGATGACCCCGCCGAACGCTGCCGTGCGCAACGCAGGCTGACTGCTTTCCTTCGGCCGAAAAGTTCAGTGCGTGTCAGTGACGACCAGCGGGGGTGAACACGCCGGCCAGCGCATCCAGTGCGGCAGGCACCAGCCGGTAGTAGGCCCATTTGCCGCGCTGTGTTCGTTCCAGCAGGCCTGCCTCGACCAAGATCTTGAGGTGGTGTGACACCGTTGGCTGGGACAGTCCGACCGGGGCGGTCAGGTCGCATACGCACGCCTCGGCGCCCTCGTGAGCCGCGATCAGCGACACCAACCGCAGCCGGGTCGGCTCGGCCAGCGCCTTAAGCACACCGGCCAGCCGCTCGGCGGCCATTGCATCCAGCACGCCGCCGGTGATCGGGCTGCAACACGCCTCCAGGTTGTCCGCCAGCAGCGGTTCATCGCGTTCAGTGGGGCGCACGATCGTGGCGGGCATGACCACAGTATGACATACACATTGACAGTCATCTATGTTTCGTGCACACTGCTCCCATAGATGTCTGTCTATGGAAGGAGTGGGTCAGATGACCGCCGAACACAACGAGCTGCGCGATCAGGTCCGGGCGAGCTACGGCGCCGCCGCCGAAGCGGTGCGCCGTGGCGACACCAACAGTGACGTCCTCACCGCGGCGAGTTGCTGCGGGTCAAGTGATTCGGCCGACGTCGGCGTCATCTTCGGCGCCGGCCTCTACGGTACCGACGAGCACTCCGAGCTGCCCATTACGGCCGTTGAGGCGAGCCTGGGCTGCGGCAACCCGACCGCGGTCGCCGACCTGCATCCGGGTGAGCGGGTGCTTGACCTGGGTTCCGGCGGTGGCATCGACGTGTTGCTGTCGGCCCGGCGGGTGGGCCCGGACGGGTTCGCCTACGGCGTCGACATGACCGACGAGATGCTGGCCCTGGCCGAGGCCAACAAGGCCAAGGCCGGTGCCACCAATGTCGAGTTCCGCAAGGGCACCATCGAAGACATCCCGCTGCCGAACGCCGCCGTTGACGTGGTGATCTCCAACTGTGTGATCAACCTGTCGGCCGATAAGCCGGCCGTGATCGCCGAGATGTTCCGCGTCCTGGTGCCCGGCGGGCGGATCGGGATCTCCGATGTCGTCGCCGAAGACCACCTCAGCGCCGCCGAGCGGGCCGAGCGCGGTTCCTACGTCGGCTGCATCGCCGGTGCGCTGTCTCGCCAGGAGTACCTCGACGGGCTGGCCGCGGCCGGATTCACCGATGCCACAGTCACGTTCACCCACCAGGTGGCCGAAGGAATGCACGGCGCGATCATCCGCGCCACCAAAGCCACCGCACCCCCCAGCGGCTAAGTGCGCCGCAGAAAGGGCCCGCGCACCGCGCCGTAACCACGGCACGTTGACACCTGCCGGGTGCGCCGGACCGCTGTGCGGTGGCCACGACGGCTCACAGCATCGCCAACACACAGGAGAGCGTCTATGCGCGAGACCACCGTATCGGCTGCTGCACCGCCAGCGGTCGCCAAGTTATCCACACTGGACCGGTTCTTGCCGGTGTGGATTGGCGTGGCGATGGCCGCCGGCCTGCTGCTGGGACGGCTGGTGCCCGGCCTGGGGGCCGGGCTGGGTGCCGTCGAGGTCGACGGCATTTCGTTGCCGATCGCCCTTGGACTGCTGGTGATGATGTATCCGCCGCTGGCCAAGGTCCGCTACGACCAGCTCGGCGAGGTCACCGCCGACCGCAAACTGCTGGCGTCCTCGCTGTTGTTGAACTGGGTCGTCGGACCGGCGCTGATGTTCGCGCTGGCGTGGCTGCTGCTGCCCGATCTGCCCGCATACCGCACCGGGCTGATCATCGTTGGGCTGGCCCGCTGCATCGCCATGGTCATCATCTGGAACGACCTGGCCTGCGGGGACCGCGAGGCCGTCGCGGTGCTGGTCGCCTTGAACTCGATCTTCCAGGTCTTCATGTTCGCGGTGCTGGGCTGGTTCTACCTGTCGGTGCTGCCGGGCTGGCTTGGCCTGTCCCAAACCGGTATCGAGGTCTCGCCGTGGCAGATCGCCAAATCCGTGCTGATCTTCCTCGGCGTCCCCCTCTTGGCCGGATATCTGTCGCGCCGCCTGGGTGAACCCGCCAAAGGCCGCCGCTGGTATGAGTCGCAGTTCCTGCCGCGAATCGGCCCGTGGGCGCTGTATGGCTTGCTGTTCACCATCGTCATCCTGTTCGCCCTGCAGGGCCACCAGATCACCTCCCGGCCATGGGATGTCGCCCGCATCGCAGTGCCCTTGCTCGCCTACTTCGCGATCATGTGGGCCGGCGGCTACCTGCTCGGTGCCGTCTTGAATATGGGCTATGAGCGCACCACCACGTTGGCGTTCACCGCCGCCGGCAACAACTTCGAACTCGCGATCGCGGTGGCGATCGCCTCCTACGGCGCGACCTCGGGGCAAGCCCTGGCCGGTGTTGTCGGCCCGCTCATCGAAGTACCCGTGCTGGTCGGACTCGTCTACGTCTCCCTGGCGCTGCGCACCCGCCTCTTCCGATCCCAGCCGGAACCAAGCGCAGTGTCCGCCGATGACTGACAAACCCAGCGTGCTGTTCGTCTGCGTGCATAACGCCGGACGCTCCCAAATGGCGGCCGCACTGCTTACCCACCTGGCTGGTAACCGCATCGAGGTCCGCTCCGCCGGCACCGAACCCGCCAACCAGATCAACCCGACAGCCGCGGCCGCGATGGCTGAGCTGGGCATCGACATCACCGCCAACACTCCCCAGGCGCTCACCGGTGACACAGTGCAAAGCAGCGACGTCGTGATCACCATGGGCTGCGGAGACACCTGCCCCCACTTCCCGGGAACCACCTACCGCGACTGGAAACTGCCCGACCCCGCTGGCCAACCCCTCGACACCGTGCGCTCCATCCGCGACGACATCGCCGGCCGTGTCCAAGCCTTGATCGCTGAACTGCTGGCCGCAACCAACCCCACCACCACGTAATCCTCGCCAATTCGCCCGACGTATTGACTGCACCTACGCGGCAGGCGGTACTCGCCGCGCCACGTCAACCGAAACCTAGTGCCCGCGAGGCGCATACATGATCACCGCCACGCCGGCCAGGCAGACCAGTGCTCCGATGACGTCCCACCTGTCGGGACGAAACCCATCCAGGGCCATTCCCCATGCCAGCGAGCCCGCGACGAAGACGCCACCGTAGGCGGCCAGGATGCGGCCGAAGTGCACATCAGGCTGCAAGGTGGCAACAAACCCATACAGCCCCAGGCCAGTGACCCCGGCGCCGACCCAGACCCAGCCCCGGTGCTCGCGAACTCCCTGCCACACCAGCCATGCCCCACCGATTTCAGCGACCGCGGCGACGACGAACAGCAGCATCGAACGCAACACCATGGTGGCGACTGTACGAGACCCGACGACACCAGGTGGGCAGGGTCGAGCCGCTCGGCCGGCGGGCAGGAGCAGCCCGGCCGCCGAATGCGCCACGATCACCGGCCAATGCAGATCCGCGAGCAACTGTGCGGCCAGCCGTTCGGCGTATCCGATGCTGGTGTCCGCAGCCGCGCTGGGCACGTCTACGGTCAACGCGCGGTGCCCGTGCCGGGACAAAGCCCCGGGCAGTGCCAGAACCCGGCTGCCGACTGGGTGAGATGCCGGGGTGTAACGCATGGAGATCCCCTATGGACACCTTCGGGAGCTGTCTAACGGGTCCGTAGGGGATTCCTTGCCGGGACGGACAGGTGGCGTACTACGCGGTGGCGGTCGCGGGGTCTGCCTGCACAGCGGGCCTGACGCCAGCGCACATCGGGTGATCGGGACCGATGGCGGGCTGCCAACACATGCTCAGGTTGGTCAGGGCTATGTCGAGGGGCAGTCGCGGTTTTGTATCCCCATCAGCAGGTTGCGGACCAGTGGTTCCTCGGGGCTGCCGATGTGTTTGTCCAGCCATGCGGTGAGCTCGGCGATAAGGTCGGCGGGCAATGCCAATTCACTGTGTAGCGCGCTGCTGAGCAGGCGGGTGATCACATGCCAGAGCTCACCTGCACCCAACTCGGTGTAGACCGTTACCTTGTCCTGATCGGTCAGGGTGGTAGCGATCTCGTCGGCCAACCGCCAAGCCAGGTCGCTGGCGCGGTCACTCACCTCGACCCCCTGAACCGACGACACCCGACGCTGTGGGGCGGTGGCCGTCGCCGACAAGAAGCCGTACCACGATGTCCAAACGCTGACCGACGTCGGTGATCGAGGCACGCCGGGTGACCCAGGCCAACAAGTTCGACAACCAGACCTCCGAGATCACCCGGGCGATCTGGTGATGCCGTTCAGAAGGCTTTCTCTGGCCAGCGATCGTCCGGGCGAAAATCCGGTCGAACAATGCGGCCACCCGCTCGACCTCACCGGCGGCCGAGGCGTCGGCGAACACAAACGCCCTCGTCATCGCCTCAGCCAGCAGCGGGTCGCGTTGGACCACCCGGTTGAGCTGGCCGATCTTGTGGCTCAACCGCTGATAGGCAGTGCCGCCGCGATCGGCACGGTCGTCTGCAGCCTCCACCCGCTCGAATTGGCGGCACAGCGCCGACACCAGCAGATGCACCTTCGACGGAAAGTACCGATACAAGGTGCCGATAGCCACCCCAGCCCGCTCGGCCACCACGCGCATCTGCACCGCCTCGTAGCCCCCCGCAGAAGCAGCAGCCAACGCCGCATCAAGAATGCGGTCACGACGATCCCACTGACCCTGCACACCGCGCACCGGCTCTAACTCGCCAACAGGTGCGGCCGTCGCTGTCACACCAGAACCAGCCTGCGATAACGTCACGCACCCCATGTTGCCCGCCAGCATCGGTGGCCGCCAAACAACCCACCAAGAACGCCGGCGCGGTGGCGTGTCCTACGTGGCATCCGCTACCGAGACAGGCGCCTCGTGGCGCCAGGTCTCTACGCGGTGGCGGGAACTGGATCTGCCTCGTCGATGTCGCCACTCGTGGTGGAGGACGGCCGCAATGTGCGGGGTGGGTCGAGCAGGGATCGGCGTAGGTCTTGCAGCAGCCGAGTTCCGGCCGGTGTCATCGTGACGCCCCGCCAGCCGCGGGAGGCTCGGTCGAGTACGGCCCAGACCAGGCTGATGGCGCTGGTCTCGCCGGGGAATCGGCCGATGACCTTGGTGCGTCTCTTGCTCTCGGCGAAGGTTCGCTCGATGAAATTTGAGTGCCGGATTCTGGCATGGGCCGGCGCTGGGAACCGCAGGTAGGCGGTCAGCCCCGCCCGGTCGGTGAGCAGGATCTTCATCGCCGCCGGGTACAGGTCGGCGTACTTGGTGGCGAACGCTTCGATGCGCTTGTCGATGATCTCCACCAGCTGGGGTCCCGGCTCAGCCGTTAGATCGGTGGTGTCGAAGATGGCCCAGTAGCCGTCGCGGATCTCTGCCTGCATCCCGGCCGGAATTTTCGCAAGTAGGTTGCGGACTCGATGAATAAGACACCTCTGCCGCAACGCTTTTGGGAAAATCTGTTCGATCGCCGCGATCAGGCCCTTGGCGCCGTCGGAGACGATCAGCAGCGGGGTGGCAAGGCCGCGGTCGCGCAGATCGGTCAGGAAGCTAGCCCAGGCGTCGGTCGACTCGCCGGACCCGGGCGCCAATCCTACGAACACCGGCTTGCCCTCAGTGGTGATGCCCCAAGCTGCCAGCACCGGCTCAGCAGGTGACCCGGGATGCATCCGAAAGAACGAGGCGTCCAAAAACAGGTAGTCCAAGGTGATGTCGTCGAGCCGGCGGTGCGCCCACGCCTGGTACTCGGCGCGGATCGCCTTGCAGACCTCCGACACCGTCGACTTGGAGATCGCGGCCTGATCGCCGAGTGCCTCGGCGAGGGTGGCCTCGACATCGCGGACGGACAGGCCGCGCACGAAGGAGGCGATCACCAGGGTTTCCAGGGCGTTGGTTTTCGTGACGTGCTTGCCGAACAACCGGGAGGCGAACGCCGCGGTGGTGCCGCGCAGCTTCGGGCGCTCCAGGGTGACCGGGCCGGTGGTGGTTTTGACCGTCACCGGCCGATACCCGTTGCGTGAACCGGCTGCGGCATCCGGGCAGGTGGCGGTGCGTTGGTAGCGTTCGCGGCCGAGGAACTCGGTGACCTCGGCCTCCAAGGCGGCCTGCATCAACAGCTGGGCGCCCAGACGGGCGACTTCTTCCAGGATCTCGGGCAACTCTCGGCCCTCGGCGAACAGGGCATCGATTTTGGTGCGGATACGGTCGGTGGCAGATACTCGGACAGGCACGGGTATGACTCCTTCTTCGCAGACTTGCAGGTCGTGAAGCGGAACCTACGCCCGTGCTCTCCATTTACACCGGAATCCGGACGCCACCCAGCGATCACCCAAGGGGAGCGATCTGTGGCGGGCGGGTGTCCGCGGTGGGGAGGGGTGCGTCAGATATGGGCGGTGATGTCGGGATCGCGCAGGATCGGGTGGTGCGGGAGGTGGGGGCCCGTGAGCCGGGTCCGTGGCAGGCTGAAAAACCTGTCGACGTGACGGTGGTGCTGCGGCGGCGCGGTGAACCGCCAGCGGTGGCGGGGTGGCCGCAGCCGGCGGCGCTCAGTCGGCCTGATTTCTCCTATCGTTGTGGCGCGGACCCGGTCGACATCGAACACCTCCGGGCCTTCGCGACGACCCATGGCCTGCAGGAGATCGGATGCCAGCCGCACCGCCGGGTACTGTACTGGCGCGCACCGGCGGCTGTCTTGGAGCGCGCGTTCGGCGTGCGGTTAGTACTGCAGCCGTAGTTCGGGGCTGGTGCGTTTCGGCGTGTCTGCGCTGGTAGGAGCGGTGGCCGGAGCATGTTCGGAGTTTGTGAAGACATCTGAATATGCCGCGGCCCCCGCGGCTGCCAGCGT
>NZ_LT546168.1 GCF_900078685.2 Mycolicibacter icosiumassiliensis
TTTTTTGTCGGTTTTTCGGAACTGATGTTTTGGGATTGTTTCCAAATGGTTTTTGTTTGGAGAGTTTGATCCTGGCTCAGGACGAACGCTGGCGGCGTGCTTAACACATGCAAGTCGAACGGAAAGGCCCTTTCGGGGGTACTCGAGTGGCGAACGGGTGAGTAACACGTGGGTGATCTGCCCTGCACTTTGGGATAAGCCTGGGAAACTGGGTCTAATACCGAATAGGACCGCGCGCTTCATGGTGTGTGGTGGAAAGCTTTTGCGGTGTGGGATGGGCCCGCGGCCTATCAGCTTGTTGGTGGGGTAATGGCCTACCAAGGCGACGACGGGTAGCCGGCCTGAGAGGGTGTCCGGCCACACTGGGACTGAGATACGGCCCAGACTCCTACGGGAGGCAGCAGTGGGGAATATTGCACAATGGGCGCAAGCCTGATGCAGCGACGCCGCGTGGGGGATGACGGCCTTCGGGTTGTAAACCTCTTTCAGTATCGGCGAAGCTCCAAGATTCTTCTTGGGGTGACGGTAGGTACAGAAGAAGCACCGGCCAACTACGTGCCAGCAGCCGCGGTAATACGTAGGGTGCGAGCGTTGTCCGGAATTACTGGGCGTAAAGAGCTCGTAGGTGGTTTGTCACGTTGTCCGTGAAAACTCACAGCTTAACTGTGGGCGTGCGGGCGATACGGGCAGACTAGAGTACTGTAGGGGAGACTGGAATTCCTGGTGTAGCGGTGGAATGCGCAGATATCAGGAGGAACACCGGTGGCGAAGGCGGGTCTCTGGGCAGTAACTGACGCTGAGGAGCGAAAGCGTGGGGAGCGAACAGGATTAGATACCCTGGTAGTCCACGCCGTAAACGGTGGGTACTAGGTGTGGGTTTCCTTCCTTTAGGGATCCGTGCCGTAGCTAACGCATTAAGTACCCCGCCTGGGGAGTACGGCCGCAAGGCTAAAACTCAAAGGAATTGACGGGGGCCCGCACAAGCGGCGGAGCATGTGGATTAATTCGATGCAACGCGAAGAACCTTACCTGGGTTTGACATGCACAGGACGCCGGTAGAGATATCGGTTCCCTTGTGGCCTGTGTGCAGGTGGTGCATGGCTGTCGTCAGCTCGTGTCGTGAGATGTTGGGTTAAGTCCCGCAACGAGCGCAACCCTTGTCTCATGTTGCCAGCACGTTATGGTGGGGACTCGTGAGAGACTGCCGGGGTCAACTCGGAGGAAGGTGGGGATGACGTCAAGTCATCATGCCCCTTATGTCCAGGGCTTCACACATGCTACAATGGCCGGTACAAAGGGCTGCGATCCCGTGAGGGTTAGCGAATCCTTTAAAGCCGGTCTCAGTTCGGATTGGGGTCTGCAACTCGACCCCATGAAGTCGGAGTCGCTAGTAATCGCAGATCAGCAACGCTGCGGTGAATACGTTCCCGGGCCTTGTACACACCGCCCGTCACGTCATGAAAGTCGGTAACACCCGAAGCCGGTGGCCTAACCCTTGTGGAGGGAGCCGTCGAAGGTGGGATCGGCGATTGGGACGAAGTCGTAACAAGGTAGCCGTACCGGAAGGTGCGGCTGGATCACCTCCTTTCTAAGGAGCACCATTTTTTCCCCCGTCCCCGTCACGAGTGCGGGATACATGATGGTTGGGATATTTTCGCCGGGGCCTGTAGTGGGTGCCCGGTGGTGCAGATTAATTTGAAACAACAACAGCTTTGATCACCAACCGCCAGAAGTCTTGTGCTTCTGGTGGCCGACCTTGGGTTGGGCACACTGTTGGGTCCTGAGGCAACAGGCCCGTATTGGCTCCCTTGTGGGGGTGGGTGTGTTGTCGCTCCATCTTGGTGGTGGGGTGTGGTGTTTGTTTTGTGGATAGTGGTTGCGAGCATCTAGCAAGCAAGGCTTGTGTCTTGTTTGTTTTGCAATTTTTGTTTTTTGGTTTTTGTGTTTTGTAAGTGTTTAAGGGCGCATGGTGGATGCCTTGGCATCGAGAGCCGATGAAGGACGTAGGAGGCTGCGATATGCCTCGGGGAGCTGCCAACCGAGCGTGGATCCGAGGATGTCCGAATGGGGAAACCCGGCACGAGTGATGTCGTGTCACCTTCTGGTGAATGTATAGCCAGTGGGGAGGTAACGCGGGGAAGTGAAACATCTCAGTACCCGTAGGAAGAGAAAACAAAATGTGATTCCGTGAGTAGTGGCGAGCGAAAGCGGAGGATGGCTAAACCGTATGCATGTGATACCGGGTAGGGGTTGTGTGTGCGGGGTTGTGGGAGCGTCATGTCTGGTTCTACCTGGCCGGAGGACAGTGAGAAAGTGTTGTGGTTAGCGGAAGTGGCTTGGGATGGCCTGCCGTAGACGGTGAGAGCCCGGTACGTGAAAACCCGATACCTGTCTTGTGATGTTTTCCCGAGTAGCAGCGGGCCCGTGGAATCTGCTGTGAATCTGCCGGGACCACCCGGTAAGCCTGAATACTACTCGATGACCGATAGCGGATTAGTACCGTGAGGGAATGGTGAAAAGTACCCCGGGAGGGGAGTGAAATAGTACCTGAAACCATGTGCCTACAATCCGTCAGAGCCCTCCCTTGTGGTGGGGTGATGGCGTGCCTTTTGAAGAATGAGCCTGCGAGTCACCGGCACGTCGCGAGGTTAACCCGTGTGGGGTAGCCGCAGCGAAAGCGAGTCTGAATAGGGCGTATCCAATCCGTTGGGGTTGGTGTAGTGGCGTGTTGTGGACCCGAAGCGGAGTGATCTACCCATGGCCAGGGTGAAGCGCGGGTAAGACCGCGTGGAGGCCCGAACCCACTTAGGTTGAAGACTGAGGGGATGAGTTGTGGGTAGGGGTGAAAGGCCAATCAAACTCCGTGATAGCTGGTTCTCCCCGAAATGCATTTAGGTGCAGCGTTGCGTGTTTCTCACCGGAGGTAGAGCTACTGGATGGCCGATGGGCCCTACTAGGTTACTGACGTCAGCCAAACTCCGAATGCCGGTGAGTGTAAGCGTGGCAGTGAGACGGCGGGGGATAAGCTCCGTGCGTCGAGAGGGAAACAGCCCAGATCGCCGGCTAAGGCCCCAAAGCGTGTGCTAAGTGGAAAAGGATGTGCAGTCGCTTAGACAACCAGGAGGTTGGCTTAGAAGCAGCCACCCTTGAAAGAGTGCGTAATAGCTCACTGGTCAAGTGATTGTGCGCCGATAATGTAGCGGGGCTCAAGCACACCGCCGAAGCCGCGGCAATACGTAAGTATTGGGTAGGGGAGCGTCCTGCATCCGGTGAAGCCACAGAGTGATCTAGTGGTGGAGGGTGTGGGAGTGAGAATGCAGGCATGAGTAGCGATGAGGCAAGTGAGAACCTTGCCCGCCGAAAGACCAAGGGTTCCTGGGCCAGGCCAGTCCTCCCAGGGTGAGTCGGGACCTAAGGCGAGGCCGACAGGCGTAGTCGATGGACAACGGGTTGATATTCCCGTACCCGTGTGTGGGCGCCCATGATGAATCAGTGGTACTAACCACCCAAAAGGTGGTCGATCAATCCTTTCGGGGAGCGACGACTACTGGCTGCGTGGGACCTTCGCTGGTAGTAGTCAAGCGATGGGGTGACGCAGGAAGGTAGCCGTACCAGTCAGTGGTAATACTGGGGCAAGCCGGTAGGACGTCAGATAGGCAAATCCGTCTGGCATAGAGTCCGAGAGGTGATGCATAGCCGTTTGCGGCGAATTCGGTGATCCTATGCTGCCAAGAAAAGCCTCTAGCGAGCACGCACACGGCCCGTACCCCAAACCAACACAGGTGGTCAGGTAGAGAATACCAAGGCGTACGAGTGAACTATGGTTAAGGAACTCGGCAAAATACCCCCGTAACTTCGGGAGAAGGGGGACCCTCATACCGTCATGGCCTTTGCGGCCGGCAGCGGGAGGGGGTCGCAGAAACCAGTGAGAAGCGACTGTTTACTAAAAACACAGGTCCGTGCGAAGTCGCAAGACGATGTATACGGACTGACGCCTGCCCGGTGCTGGAAGGTTAAGAGGACCGGTTAACCCTTCGGGGTGAAGCTGAGAATTTAAGCCCCAGTAAACGGCGGTGGTAACTATAACCATCCTAAGGTAGCGAAATTCCTTGTCGGGTAAGTTCCGACCTGCACGAATGGCGTAACGACTTCTCAACTGTCTCAACCATAGACTCGGCGAAATTGCATTACGAGTAAAGATGCTCGTTACGCGCGGCAGGACGAAAAGACCCCGGGACCTTCACTATAGCTTGGTATTGATGTTCGATGCGGTTTGTGTAGGATAGGTGGGAGACTGTGAAACTCGCACGCCAGTGTGGGTGGAGTCGTTGTTGAAATACCACTCTGATCGTATTGGACCTCTAACTTCGAACCATGAAGCTGGTTCAGGGACAGTGCCTGGTGGGTAGTTTAACTGGGGCGGTTGCCTCCTAAAATGTAACGGAGGCGCCCAAAGGTTCCCTCAACCTGGACGGCAATCAGGTGTTGAGTGTAAGTGCACAAGGGAGCTTGACTGTAAGACTGACACGTCAAACAGGGACGAAAGTCGGGACTAGTGATCCGGCACCCCCGAGTGGAAGGGGTGTCGCTCAACGGATAAAAGGTACCCCGGGGATAACAGGCTGATCTTCCCCAAGAGTCCATATCGACGGGATGGTTTGGCACCTCGATGTCGGCTCGTCGCATCCTGGGGCTGGAGCAGGTCCCAAGGGTTGGGCTGTTCGCCCATTAAAGCGGCACGCGAGCTGGGTTTAGAACGTCGTGAGACAGTTCGGTCTCTATCCGCCGCGCGCGTCAGAATCTTGAGGAAACCTGTCCCTAGTACGAGAGGACCGGGACGGACGAACCTCTGGTATACCAGTTGTTCCACCAGGAGCACGGCTGGATGGCTACGTTCGGACAGGATAACCGCTGAAAGCATCTAAGCGGGAAACCTACTCCAAGACCAGGATTCTCACCCTTTTAGAGGGATAAGGCCCCCCGCAGACCACGGGATTGATAGACCAGACCTAGAAGCACCGCAAGGTGTGCAGGGAACTGGCACTAACCGGCCGAAAACTTACCAACACAAAAAAACAACAATTGTGTTGCCCGCAACCACACCACAAAACATCTCAAACCCACACCCCACCACCAAACACAAAACTTTGGTGACCAGAGTGGACCACCCCCACACGGGGACAGTCCACCACAGGAAAAGAAAATAGAGTTACGGCGGAAATAGCGACAGGGAAACGCCCGGTCCCATCCCGAACCCGGAAGCTAAGCCTGTCAGCGCCGATGATACTGCCCACACGGGTGGAAAAGTAGGACACCGCCGAACACAACATTAAGACCTGTGCCCCCCAAGAAATTGGGGGGCACAGGCATTTCCCGTATGTTTCATATTTTGCGTGAACAGATCGCGCGAATGCGACCGTGTCAAGAGGTCGGCGACCCCCGCCGTATCCTTTTCGGTAGCACTGTTACGACCGGAGGGCGCGAGGTGGCCGAACACGGCAATGGCGGCGACGGGCCGTGGGGCGGCAGGGGCGCCGGCGATGCCGGCCGGCGTGGCCGGCCCGGGCAATCCGGAGGCCGCCCCGGGCAATCCGGTGGTGGTTCGTTCCGGGGATCCGGCGATCAGCGTCGCACGCACCGAGGCGCGGGACCGGACCGCGAACGGCGATCGCAGCCGCCGCGCGACCGCGATGGCAGCCCGCGACCGTCGTGGGAGCGCGACAGCAGCCCGCGACCGCCGCGCGACCGCGATGGTGGAGCCCGACCCCCGCGCGACTACGACCGTTCGTCCCGACCGCGGCGGGATCACGACAGCACGTCGCGACCTTCCCGACCGTCCGGCGAGGAAACCTCCCAGCGCTACGACGACCCGCCGCTGCCCGAAGGTATCGAGCCCAACCAGCTGGCTCCGGAAGTACGCCGGGAACTGAGCACGCTCAACCGGGCCACCGCCGACGCGGTGGCCTGCCACCTGGTCGCGGCCGGGATGCTCCTCGACGACGATCCCGAGGCCGCGCTGCGCCACGCCAAGGCGGCCCGGTCCCGCTCGACACGGATCACCGCGGTCCGCGAGGCCGTCGGGATCGCCGCTTATCAGTGCGGAGACTGGTCGCAAGCACTGGGTGAGCTGCGAGCGGCACGGCGGATGGGCAGCAAATCCGCGCTGCTGCCGCTGATCGCCGACTGCGAACGCGGCCTGGGCCGGCCTCAGCGGGCGATCGAGTTGGCCACCGGCCCCGATGCCGAACAGCTCGAGGGTGACGAGGCCGACGAGATGCGGATCGTCGCCGCCGGCGCTCGCGCCGACCTGGGGCAGTTGGAACAGGCACTGACGGTGCTTTCGTCGGCGCCGACCGACCCCGACCGGATCGGTTCGACCGTGGCCCGGCTGCACTACGCGCATGGCGAGACGCTGGTGGCACTCGGCCGCGAAGGTGAGGCGTTGGAGTGGTTCCTGCGCGCCGCGGCCGCCGACACCGACGGTGTCACCGACGTGGAGGACCGCATCGCCGAACTCGGTGGTGGCGCGACGCTGGCCGAGGAATACGACTGCCTGCTGCTGGATCTGGACGGCACGGTATTCCGCGGTGGCGAACCCACCGCAGGCGCAGTCGAGACCCTGGCCGAACTGCAGAGCCGAACGCTGTTCATCACCAACAATTCGTCACGCGGAGCCGACGAGGTAGCGGCGCATCTGAACCAGCTGGGCTTCACCGCCACCGCCCAGGACGTCGCCACCAGCGGCCAGATCGGGGCAGGCCTGCTGGCCGGCCAACTGCCCGCCGGCGCGCGGGTGCTGGTGCTGGGTGCGGAGTCGCTGGCCGCCGAGATCGGCGCCGTCGGCTTGGAAGCGGTGCGCCTGGCCACTGACGAACCGGTCGCCGTGATTCAGGGCCTGTCCACCGAGCTCGGCTGGGCGGACCTGGCCGAGGCGGCCCTGGCGATCCGGGCCGGGGCGCTGTGGATGACCACCAACGTCGACAAGACGCTGCCGTCGGAGCGTGGCCTGCTGCCCGGCAACGGTTCGATGGTGGCCGCCCTGCGGGCCGCGACCGACGCCGAACCGCAGGTGGCCGGCAAGCCGGGCCCGGCGCTGTTGACCGCAGCGCTGACCCGCGGCGAGTTTTACGCCCCGCTGGTGGTCGGCGACCGGCTCGACACCGACATCGCCGCGGCCAATGCCGCCGCGCTGCCCAGCCTGATGGTGCTCACCGGAGTGAACTCCGCGCGCGATGCCGTCGGCGCGGTCGCTGAGCACCGGCCGACCTACCTCGGTCACGATCTGCGGGCGCTGAACGTCAGTGCCGGCCGGCTGGCGATCGGCGCGCAGCCGCATTGGGACGTGACCGTGGACGGCACCACCGTCACCGTCGCCGCCGGGCAACCCGAGGACGACGACGGTGATGGCCTGTCGGTGGTCCGCGCGCTGGCATCGACGGTGTGGGAGGCCGAGCTGGCCGGGCGTCCCTTCACCGTCGCGGCCGCCGATGACACGGCGGATGCGGCGCTGCAACAGTGGTCCCTGCTCGGCACCTGGCCCTGACCGGTATCGGCTAGCGTGAGTGGCACCCATGAACAGTGAGATGCAGGACGTCCGAGCACGCATCGCGGCAGTGCTGGCCGAGTTGCCCGGGGAAGCCGAGCTGGCCGACCTGCCGGCCCACAGCGACCTCAACGCCTTGGCGCAGCGGCTCGAAGAAGCCCACCAGGTGTTGGTGCGGGCGCTGGAGTCGGTAGAGAAGGGCTGAGTCAGGCATGTCGCGGCGTGCTCGCGTCGACGCCGAACTGGTCCGGCGCGGATTGGCGCGGTCTCGTCAGCAGGCCGCCGAATTGATCGACGCCGGTAAGGTCACCATCGACGGCATCCCGGCGGTCAAGCCCGCCACCGCCGTGGCGGTGACCGCGGCGCTGGCCGTGGTGGACGACGGCGAGCGCAGTTGGGTCTCGCGCGGGGCGCACAAGCTGATCGGGGCCCTGGACACTTTCGGTATTGCCGTGGCTGACCGGCAGTGCCTGGACGCCGGCGCCTCGACGGGCGGATTCACCGAGGTGCTGCTGGACCGGGGTGCGGCCCGGGTGGTCGCCGTCGACGTCGGCTACGGCCAGTTGGCCTGGTCGCTGCGCACCGATGAGCGGGTGGTGGTCATCGAACGCACCAATGTCCGGGGTCTGACGATCGACACCATCGGCGGGCCCGCGGAACTGATCGTCGCGGACCTGTCGTTCATCTCGCTGGCCACGGTGTTGCCCGCGCTGGCTGGCTGCGCGTCACCGCACGCCGATATCGTTCCGATGGTGAAACCGCAGTTCGAGGTTGGACGACAACAGGTCGGTGCCGGCGGTGTGGTGTCCGACCCGGTGCTGCGGGCCGACGCGGTCGTATCGGTGGCGCACCGCGCCGAAGAACTGGGGTGGGGCACCGTCGCCGTCACCGCCAGCCCGCTGCCGGGACCGTCCGGCAACGTCGAATACTTTCTGCATCTGCGCGCCGCCGCCGCGCCGCTGACCGGTGACGCGTTGCGCGCGGCCGTGCAGGATGCCGTCGCGAAGGGTCCGCAATGACCAGTTCAGATCGTCAACGCACCGTGCTGCTGGTGGTGCACAGCGGTCGGGAAGAGGCCACCGACACCGCCCGCCGGGTCGAGAAGGTGCTCGACGAACACGGCATCGCGCTGCGGGTGCTGACCGCCGAGGCCGTCGACAAGGGCGCGCTGCACGAGGGTGCCGACGACGGCCGCGAGGTCGGTGTCGCGATCGACCTGGTGGACCCCGACAACGGGGCCGCCGAGGGCTGCGAACTGGTCCTGGTTCTCGGCGGTGACGGGACCTTCCTGCGCGCCGCGGAGCTGGCCCGCAGCGCCGACATCCCGGTACTGGGCGTGAACCTGGGGCGGATCGGGTTTCTGGCCGAGGCCGAAGCCGACACCATCGACCAGGTCCTGGACAAGATCATCGCCCGCGACTACCGGGTCGAAGACCGGATGACGCTCGACGTCGTGGTGCGCGCCGACGGCGAGATCATCGACAGCGGGTGGGCGCTCAACGAGGCCAGCATGGAGAAGGGCCCGCGGCTGGGCGTGCTGGGCGTCGTCGTCGAGGTGGACGGCCGGCCGGTGTCGACGTTCGGCTGCGACGGCGTACTGGTGTCGACCCCGACCGGATCCACCGCCTACGCGTTCTCCGCCGGCGGACCGGTGCTCTGGCCCGACCTGGACGCCATCCTGGTGGTGCCCAACAACGCCCACGCGCTGTTCGCCCGGCCCATGGTCACCAGCCCCGAATCGATCATCGCGATCGAAGTCGAAAGCGACGGCCACAATGCGCTGGTGTTCTGCGACGGTCGCCGCAAAATGCTGGTGCCTGCCGGCGGCCGCCTGGAAGTGCAGCGCGGCGTCACCCCGGTGAAGTGGGCGCGGCTGGGCCGCTCGCCGTTCACCGACCGACTGGTGCGCAAATTCCGGCTGCCGGTCACCGGCTGGCGCGGACAGTAAGGTGCGCCTGCGGTGCTGACTGAGATCCGTATCGAGTCCCTGGGCGCCATCAGCGCGGCCACCGCTGAATTCGACCGCGGACTGACCGTATTGACCGGCGAGACCGGCACCGGCAAGACGATGGTGGTCACCGGGCTGCACCTGCTCGGTGGTGCTCGCGCCGACGCCAACCGGGTGCGTTCGGGTGCAGCCCGCGCGGTGGTGGAGGGCAGGTTCTGCACGGCCGACCTGGCACCGGCCGCGGCCGGGGAGATCGACGAACTGCTCGAGGCCGCCGGGGCCGAGCGCGACGAGGACGGCACGGTGATCGCGGCCCGCTCGGTCAGCCGCGACGGCCCGTCGCGGGCCTACCTGGGCGGGCGCGGGGTACCGGCCAAATCGCTGACCGGTTTCACCGGCAGCCTGTTGACGTTGCACGGCCAGAACGACCAGCTGCGGTTGATGCGCCCGGACGAACAGCGCGGGGCGCTGGACCGCTACGCCGCGGTGGGTGCCCGGTTGGAGCGCTACCGTGCCGCGCGCGAGGCCTGGCAATCGGCGCGACGCGAATTGGTCGAACGCCGCGACCGCGCCCGCGAACTGGCTCAGGAAGCCGACCGGCTCACGTTCGCGCTGCGCGAGATCGATGCCGTCGAGCCTCGGGCCGGCGAAGACGACGCGCTGACCGCCGAGATCCGTCGACTCTCCGAGCTCGACGCGCTGCGCACCGGCGGCCCTAGCCGGCGGCGATGAGGCACTCGATGCAGCCGACGGGCCGAACTCGGCAACTGATCGGCTGGGACAGGCCAAGACGGCGTTGAGCGCCACCGACGCAAACGACGGCACTCCCACTGCCGTCTATCCAGCCCTGCCACCTACGAAAGGACCCTGACACCGGCTACGCTGCCCGAAGCTGCTTAACCACAAATCCCGTGTCCACTACATGGGGGCAAGGCCCTAGAGGGGCAGGGCACTCATGGATTTCGGGGCACTCCCGCCGGAGGTCAACTCCGCGCGAATGTATGCCGGTCCCGGTTCGGCGCCGCTGCTGGCCGCCGCGGCGAATTGGTCGGCGATGGCGATGGAGTTGCACTACACCGCCACGTCGTACGCCTCGGTGGTCGCCGACCTGGCGGACTCGGCGTGGCAGGGGCCCTCGGCGGCATCGATGTCGGCAGCGGCGGCCCCGTACGCGGCCTGGCTGAAGGTCACCGCCGTGGGGGCCGAGGAGACGGCGCTCAAGGCCACGGCAGCAGCCGGCGCCTATGAGGCCGCCTACGCCGCCACCGTGCCGCCGCCGGTGATCGCCGCTAACCGCACCCTGCTGGCGTCACTGGTCGCGACCAACTTCCTGGGACAGAACACCCCGGCGATCGCGGCCACCGAAGCCCACTACGGCGAAATGTGGGCGCAGGATGCGGCCGCGATGTACGCCTACGCCGGTTCGTCGGCGGCGGCCACCCAGCTGAGCCCCTTCAGCAAGCCGCCGGAGACCACCAACTCCACCGGGGACATCAGCCAGCCGGCGGCGGCCACCAACGCGCTGCGGTCCGCGGCCGCCTCCAACTCCGTGACGCTGCCAGGCGGGGTGAACCAGGTTATCGACGATATTCAGGCCGTCGTGAAGTCCATGGCCAACGTCATGAGCACCGTGAATGGGCCGTATGGCATTGGGGTGGCCAGCTCGGCACGGAGCATCTACCAGATGTCCATCAGCATCCCATCGGTGGCCACTGCACTGGCGAACCTGAGCAACACGCTCAACCCCAAGCCGATCGTCGGTGCCTTGGCGCCCCTGCTGTCCAGCCCGCTCCTCAGCGGCGCGCACGCCGCCCCGGCCGCGGTGTCGGCGGCGGCGGGCCGAGCCGGCCTGATCGGGTCGCTATCGGTGCCGGCGAACTGGGCCAGCGCTGTTCCGGCGGTCAAGACCGCCACCGTCGCCCTGCAGGCCAGCGTGTTCGAGGCAGCGCCGGCGCTCGCGGCCAACGGTGAGGGTGTGCTGGCCGGCCAGATGGCGCTGTCGAGTCTGGCCGGGCGCGCAATCGGTACACCGGTGCGTCAGGCTGCCAGTGCCAGCACCGCCCGCGCCATCAGCGCCATCAGCCACGTCACCAACAAGCAGACGGGGCCGGATATCGCCACCACCGCCACCGTCATCGTCATCCCGCCGATCGCGAAATAACGAAAGTAGGTCGCGTTCATGGTTTTTCAAATTTTTGCGGCGCAGCCTCCGGAGATCACCTCCGGACAGATGTATTCGGGTCCGGGCGCTGACCCGCTGTTCGCCGCGGCGTCGGCCTGGTCGGGGTTGGCCGCCGAGTTGCACGCCACCGCGTCCGGCTACCAGGCGGCCCTGGCAAGCCTCAGCGGCGGCTGGCAGGGGCCGGCGGCGGCGGCCATGGCGACCGCCGCAGCGCCGTATGTGACGTGGCTGTCGAGCACGGCGGCTCAGGCTGAACAGACCGCCGCCCAGGCGACGGCCGCAGCCGCCGCCTACGAATCGGCCTTCGCCGGCATCGTGCCGCCGCCGGCGATCGCCGCCAACCGCAGTCAACTGGCCTCCTTGGTGGCCACCAACATCCTTGGGCAGAACAGCACCGCGATCGCCGCTGTCGAAGCGGAGTACGGCCGGATGTGGGCCCAGGATGTCGCCGCGATGCTCGGCTACGCCGGCGCTTCGGCGGCGGCAACCAATCTGACCTCGTTCACCGCCGCACCGCAGACCACCAACGGCGATGCGGGAAGCGCGGCCGCCACGCCTGCACCCGACCTGATACAGCAGATCACCCAGCAGATCAACGCGCTGACTTCCGGATACACCTCTGCGTGGCATAATTTGATCGATTCGGTCACCGGCGTTCCCCAGCTGAGCTCGTTGCTGGAAAGCGACCTCTCACTACTGTCGGGAGTCAGTGGCCAGACCGGGTGGGTCAACGCCGTTCACGCCAGTACCAACCTGGGGATCACCCAGTTCCGGGCCGGATACAGGGCGGTACTCCCGGCCATTCCGAAGTCGGCGCTCGGTGGCCTGCACAGCTCCGGATTGACTGCGGGCGCCGGTCTGACCAGGGCCGCCGGGGCCGCTGCGGGCAGCGCGATGCGCGTGGGGGCGTTGTCGGTGCCGCCGAACTGGGCCAGCGCCACCTCGGCGATCCAGCTGGCCTCCACCTCGCTGCCCCAGACGGCGCTCGGTGCTGCGCCCGCAGCGGGAGCCGTCCCGGGCATGCTCGCCCCGGCAGCCCTGGGCAGTGCGGCCGGTGGCGCGTTGGGTGCGCCGGCCACCCGGACGGTGGCCCCGGTCGCCCGCGTGGTGTCCACCAATATCAAGGACCGCGAGGCACCGGTCCCACTCGACCAGGTCATCGCGCAGCTGCAGCAGACGCCGGATGTGGTGCAGCATTGGAACGTCGACCAGGCCGGGCTCGACGAGCTCGTCGCGAAGCTGTCCCTGAAACCGGGCATCCACGCGGTGCACGTCCTCGACGACGAGGACAGTGCGCTCGCCGGAACGCAGTCGGCGCTCGGCTGACGCGGCCCAATGCCTCACGATCTCGGCCGCCCCAGGAGGACCCTATGAAACTGTTGCTCGTCCCGCTAGCCGCTACCGCCGCACTTGTTCTCGCCGCACCCGGGCACGCCGATCCCAATGTGGTGGAGGTGAGCGCGGTTGACAGTGCGGAGTTTATTACGTCGCTTCGGCAGGTCGGGATCGTCTTCGATGACCCGACTCAAGCCGTGGCCGCCGCTGAGGCGCTGTGCGGGTTGGCGGCCAACGGTGAAACAAGTCTGGAACTGCTGAACGACGTCACCGAGGCCAATCCGGACCTGACCGTCGCCGACGCGGCCCGGTTCGCGGCGATCGCGGCGAAAACCTATTGTCCGCACCAGCTCAATAAGGGGGGCGGCGGGTCGAAGTAGGCCGCCGTCAGGGCTTGACGGCCAGCCAGCGCTGTTGACCGCCGGCGGTGACCACTTGCACGTCGCGGAAACCGATGTTGCGCAAGCGGTCTGGCAATGTATCGGGCGAGACCGGGTTGTAGGTGTCGCGGAAATGCATCAGCTGAAACATCGTCGAGTGCACGCCGTCGCTGCCGGCGAACAGCGCGCCGGGGCGCAGCACGCGAAACGCCTCGGCGAACAGGCGGTCTTGCAATGCTGGTGTCGGAACGTGGTGCAGCATGGTGAAACACACCACTGAACTGAACTCGTCGGAAGCCAGCCCGGTGTCGGTGCCGTCGCCGTTGATGATGTGGGCGCGCGACCCGTATTTTGCCTGCAGGCGTTCGGTCATCGGTGGGTCGATCTCGACGGCAGTCAGCCGGGGCGTCATGTCCACCAGACACCGCATGTTGGCGCCGTAGCCGGGCCCGATCTCCAGGGTGTTCTCGCCGAGGTCGACGCCTGCCAGCGCCCACGGCAGGAGTTCGCGCTCGACGCTGCGCGCCCAGTACCGCGAACTGCAACACAGCCGGTGAACCAGATTCATCGCCATCGTCTCGACACTAGTCGGATGCGGCCGGGAGTCGGCGCGCCCAATAGGCTGAACCCCGTGGACGCCCGATGGGTCCTGCACCTGGATATGGACGCGTTTTTCGCATCTGTCGAGCAATTGACCCGCCCAACGTTGCGGGGACGGCCGGTACTGGTC
>NZ_LT546169.1:0-4936 GCF_900078685.2 Mycolicibacter icosiumassiliensis
CGGTGATCTACGAGCAGGCCAACAGTCACGGCCAGAAGGTGCAGTCGGCCGGCAACAACATGGCCAACACCGACGCCTCCGTCGGCTCCAGCTGGGCCTAACGGCAGCCAAGACTGGGGAAACCCGACGCAGTAGAGGGGGCTGCGTCGGGTTTTGCCGTTTCTAGGTATCAAGGACTCATCAAGGTTCGATTCCGCTCCGTTAAGAGCGCGTAAGGGCACCAGCTAACCGAGCACCGTTGGGGCACGGTGGATCTGGTGACCACACGTTTCATGACCGACCCGGACGCCATGCGTTCGACCGCGGCCCGTTTCGACGCCCACGCGCAGACCGTGGAGGACGAGGCCCGCCGGATGTGGGCCTCCTCGACCAGTATTTCCGGCTCCGGCTGGGGTGGCCTGGCCGAGCGCACCTCCTACGACACCATGGGCCAGATGCAGACCGCGTTCCGCAACATCGTGACCATGCTGCACGGCGTGCGCGACGGCCTGATCCGCGACGCCAACCAGTACGAACAGCAGGAAACTGCCTCCCAGCAGATCCTGAGCAGCTAGAAGGAGAACCGCGCCATGTCCATCAACTACCAGTTCGGCGACGTCGACGCCCACGGCGCGTTGATCCGCGCCCAGGCCGCCGCCCTGGAGGCCGAACACCAGGCGATCGTGCACGACGTGCTGGCCGCCGGCGACTTCTGGGGCGGCGCCGGCTCGGTGGCCTGCCAGGAGTTCATCACCCAGCTCGGCCGGAACTTCCAGGTCATCTACGAGCAGGCCAACGCCCACGGTCAGAAGGTGCAGTCGGCCGGCAACAACATGGCCAACACCGACTCCGCCGTCGGCTCCAGCTGGGCCTGAAAGCAAACCGTCAATAATCCAGATCGACCCGTAAAGAAGTCGTAAATGCCGTGGTCTGGCCACAGTCTGCCGGAAACAGTGGAGCCGTGCATTCGGCCGCCGGTCAATCCGCCATCCACCAGGAGAAGTCATGTCGTTCGTGACCACGCAGCCCGGGGCGCTCGCAGCGGCCGCCAATAACCTGCAGACGATCGGTGCGGCGATGACGGCGCAGAACACGGCGGCGGCGACACCGACCACCGGCGTAGCACCGGCCGCAGCGGACGCGGTTTCGGCACTTCAGGCCACTCAGTTCTCCGCCTACGGAACTCTCTACCAGCAGATCAGCGCGCAAGCCGCCGCGATCCAGGAGATGTTCGTCCAGACCCTGCGCACCAGCTCAGAGTCCTACGACTCCACCGAGGCGGCCAACGCGACCGGCAACGGGGCGGCCGACTCCCCGCTGTCCGACCTGATCAACCTGCTGACCGGGTCAGCATCGGGTCCCTACAACCTGTTCAGCGCCGCGCTGTCCAACGGCGGCATCGCGGGTGCCATGCAGGCGAGCAACTTCGGGTCCGCGGCATCTGACCTGCTGCAGCTGGGTAGCGCCGGCTTCCTGGCCCCGGGCCACTTGGCCAGTGCCACTGCCGCCGACGCCCTGCCCTCCGCGGTACTGACCAACGCCAGCTCGGATGTCGCACCGGTGTCGGTGGTCACCGGCGGGCAGTCGGCAGCGACCGGCAAGCTTTCGGCCCCGCCCAGCTGGGCCGGTCCCGCAGAGCCGGCGGCCGCGCCCGCCGCGCGGCTCGCCGGCCTGACTACCGCCGCCGCCGAGCACCCGCAGGCGTCCACTGTGCCCGCCGGCATTCCTGCGGCAGGTTCGGAGGACCGCCGCGCAGGCGGCCGGTTGCGCTACGGCGTTAAGCCCAAGGTGGCGCCCCGCGCCACCGGCGTATAGCCACGTCTAAACACCTCACCAGCAACAGGATTTGAAGACATGGACTTTGGCGCCCTACCTCCTGAAATCAACTCTGGCTTGATGTACGCCGGCTCCGGGGCTGCACCGATGATGGCCGCCGCGGCCGCGTGGAACGGGATCGGCGCGGAATTGGCCACCACCGCCTCGTCGTATCAGTCGGTGATCACCACGCTGACCAGTGAGGAGTGGCTCGGGCCGGCCTCGACGTCGATGGCTGCGGCCGTCGCCCCCTTCGTAGCGTGGCTGAACCAGACCGCTGCCGCCGCCGAACACGCCGCGGCACAGGCCACCGCGTCCGCGGCCGCCTACCAAGCCGCGTTCGCGATGACCGTTCCCCTGCCGGCGGTCGCCGCCAACCGGGTGCAGCTGGCCGCCCTGGTCGCATCGAATTTCCTGGGCGTCAACACCGCAGCGATCGCCACTACCGAGGCGCAGTACGCCGAGATGTGGGCCCAGGACGCCGCCGCCATGTATGGCTACGCAGCCTCGTCGGCGCTTGCCGGGGTCCTGAATCCGCTCAACCAGCCCGTGGAAACCACCAATCCCGCCGGAACCGCCGGCCAGGCGGCTGCGGTGGCACAGGCCACCACGTCCAATGCGGGCAGCAATTCCGGTCTGTCACAACTGGTGTCCAGCCTGCCCAGCGCGGTCCAAGGACTCGCCTCGCCCTCGCAGGCCACCAACAGCCTCGGCGACATCATCAACTCGACCCAGAACATCGGTATCTGGAACGCATTCCAAACCTACGGCAGTGCGATCGGCAACGTCGGCGCGTGGAACATGTTCGCTGGCATCTCGGCCGCCGCCGGTCTGGCAAGCGCCCACGCCCCTGAAGGGTTGATCGCCGACACCGTCCTGGTCGACGCGCCGGCCCCGACGGCCGCGGCCGGCGCCGCCGCCGGGCGGCCGGTGCTGGTGAATGTCGCCCAGGCAGCCCCGGTCGGCGGGCTGTCGGTACCGGCATCCTGGCCGGGTGCGCTACCGGCCGAAGCCGGTTCCGCGCCACTGATCACCTCCGAATGGGTTGCCGACGCCGCCGAAGAGGGTGCCGCGGTGAACGCTATACCGGCCGGTATCCCGGCCGCAGCCGCTGCCGGGCGCGGCGGCCTCGGACTCAGCAACCCCCGATACGGGGTCAAACCCACTGTGATGGCCCGGCCTGTCGCCGCTGGCTGACGCCCTCGGTTGCCGCGATGATGGTCTGGTGAGTCTCGTGAAGCAGAGCGGCCAGCGCGGGGAACTGCGCATCTACCTCGGAGCCTCGCCCGGGGTCGGCAAGACCTACGCGATGCTCGGTGAAGCGCACCGCCGCACCGGCCGCGGTACCGATGTGGTTGCGGCCGCGGTCGAGACCCACGGCCGCAGCAAGACCGCGGAGCTGTTGCAGGGCATCGAAATCGTCGGCGAGCCCGGCGGGGAACTCGATATCGACGCGGTGCTGACCCGCCACCCGGAAGTGGTCCTGGTCGATGATCTGGCGCACACTAACCCCGCGGGCAGCCGTAATCCCAAGCGCTGGCAGGACATCGAGGAGTTGCTTGCCGCCGGGATCACCGTGGTCTCGACCGTGAACGTGCAGCAGCTGGAGAGTCTGAGCGACGTCGTCGCCAAGATCACCGGGACCACCCAGCACGACACCGTCCCCGACGCGGTCGTGCGCCAAGCCGCGCAGATCGAACTCATCGACGTCGCACCGGAGGCTTTGCGCCGCAGGTTATCCCATGGCAACGTCTATCCGCCGGAGAAGGTCGACGCGGCGTTGGCCAACTACTTCCGCGGCGAGACACTCACCGCCCTAAGAGAATTGGCGCTACTGTGGCTGGCCGGGCAGGTGGACGCGACGCTCACCCGCTACCGCGCCGACAAGAAGATCACCGAGACCTGGGAGGCGCGGGAACGCATCGTCGCCGCGGTGACCGGTGGCCCGGAGTCCGAGACCCTGGTCCGGCGGGCCTCGCGGATCGCGTCAAAGGCCGGCGGTGACCTGTTGGTGCTGCATGTCCTGGGTGGCAACGGGCTCTCTGGTGCGCCGGCACCCCGAGTGGGCAAGATCCGCCAACTGGCGATCAGCCTGGGCGCCTCGCTGCACACCGTGATCGGCGACGACGTACCGGCTGCGCTGCTGGACTTCTCGCGTGACGTTAACGCCACCCAGTTGGTGATCGGCAGTTCACGCCGCTCCCGCTGGGCCCGCATCCTTGACGAGGGTGTCGGTGCGGCGGTGGTGCAGCAATCCGGCGACATCGACGTGCACATCGTCACCTACGAGGACGCCAAGCCAAGTTTTCGGGGAGTGGCGATCTCGCCGCGGGAGCGACGTGCAGCGTCCTGGCTGGCCGCCGTCATCGTGCCGTGCCTGATGTGCGCCATCATCGTGGGCTGGCTGGACCGCTACTTCGACGCCGGCCAGAGCGCGCTGTTTTTCGTGGGTGTGCTGGTGGTGGCCCTGCTCGGCGGTATCGCTCCGGCCGTGCTCTCGGCGTTGCTGTCGGGGGTGTTACTGAACTACTTCGTGCTCGCTCCGCGACGTGATTTCACCATCGCCGAACACGACGTGGCCGTAACCGAAGTCGTCCTGCTGTTGGTTGCCGTCGCGGTGGCGGTCCTGGTCGACGGCGCGGCCAAACGAACCCGGGAAGCCGGCCGCGCCTCCCGCGAAGCCGAGTTGATGACGCTGTTCGCCGGGTCGGTGCTACGCGGCGCCGACCTGGACACCCTGCTGGAGCGGGTTCGCGAGACCTACGCGCAGCGGGCGGTGAGCCTGGTCCGCGTCCCGAACAGCGCCGCGACGCCTGAAGTCGTCGCCTCGGTCGGTGAAAATCCCTGCACCTCGGTAGATCTGGCGGACACCGCGATCGATGTCGGCGACGACGAATTCTGGATGCTGATGGCCGGCCGACAGCTGGCCTCTCGTGACCGCCGGGTGCTGTCGGTGGTGGCTCGCCAAGCCGCCGGACTGGTCCGTCAGGAGGAACTGGCCGCCGAGGCCGGCCGGGCCGACGCGGTGATGCGGACCGACGAGCTGCGCCGGTCCCTGTTGTCGGCGGTCAGCCACGACCTGCGCACTCCACTGGCAGCGGCCAAAGCGGCGGTGTCGAGTCTGCGCGCCGACGACGTGGAC
>NZ_LT546169.1:5037-7479 GCF_900078685.2 Mycolicibacter icosiumassiliensis
GGCGGGCCGACAGTGACTTGGGGTTCACCGACCACGGTGACCGCCAGCACTTCGCCGCCGGTGGCGTCCAGGGCGATCAACTGCACCTGCCACAGCGCTTGCCCGGTGGCCTTGTCGACGCGTGGTGCCCCGGTGTCGAAATTGGTGCGCTGCTCAGGAACCCGCGTGCACAAGAACGTCACGCCGCTCGTGTCGATTCTCAGTTTCATGCCGGTGCTGTCCTTCCTCGTTTGTTTTCCCGCGGGTGTGTTCACCCGCCAGACAAGGAAGCGCCATCCCGCGATGCGCCAGGAAGTGATAGGCAGTGATAGCAGTGATGACCGCAAACGCGCACAGGTTGCTGACCTGCGCTGATATATGCGGCATGATCGAAGTCATGGCCGCAGCCGACCCGATCCGCGCACTCAACGCGCAGCGGCTCAGCGCGGCCCGCAAGCGCTACGGCTACAGCCTGCGCGAGTTGGCGATCGAGGTCGAAAACGTCCGCACGCTACGCGGGGATGCCGACCTGCCCACCCAGGAGTCCCTGCGACAGAAAATCGCCCAGATCGAGCGGACCGGAATGCTCGGCCCGATGTGGCGCGAAGACCTCGCCGCGGTGTTCGGCGTCGAACCCGACGAGATGTTCAGCGTGCCGATCACCACCGACCTGCCGCACCCGCTGCTGCTGCAAGTGCCCGTCGACCGTGACGTAGTGGCCGTCATCGCCGCCCAGCAACATGCCCACATCCGAGCTGAGCACACCTTCGGCCCCCAGCACGCCCGCCCGCTGGTGGAATCCGATCTGCTCACCATCGAATCCCTGATCGTCCACGCGCCATCACAGGTCAAAGCGGAAATGCGGCATGCTGCCGGGACTACCGCCGAGGTCGCCGGGTGGATCGCCCAAGATGTCGGAGATCACGCCGCCGCGGAACGACTCACCCACACCGCCGCCTTGCACCTGCGTACGGCCGGCCCGGCATTCAACGCCATGATCTTGATGCGCCAATCCAACATTCTCACCCGCACCAACCCCGACCTGGCCGCCGCGTTGGCCGCTGATGCCGCCGAACTCATCGACGGCCACGACGTGGGCCGTCTGGCCGCCAGCATCGCCCGCCAACAGGCCCTCGCTGAGCTGGCCAACAAGAATGAGCGGGCCTTTCACCGCCACGCCGCCGCAGCCCTCGAACTCGGTGACCTGCAACCCCACCCGCACGATCATGCGATCTACGCCCACGGCGCCTACGTCGCCAGCGAAATCGCCTCCGGCTACCTACGCATCGGTGACCCCGACAAAGCAGTAGCGCTGCTCGCCACGCACCATCACGCCTGGACATCACAACAGCATCGCGACCAGACCGTGGCCGACATGCGACTCCTGCACGCCTGGATCGCCACCGGCGAATACCAAAAAGCACTCGCACTGACCGGCACGGCGATCCCGGGCTACCTGGCCGCGCCTTCCCAGCGAGCCAGACGTCATCTGGCCCAGGCAGGCACCATCGTGCGGGAGCGCCGGCGACGAAACAAAGACTCGATCCTGCAACAGCTCGCCGGCCGCATCAAAAACGCCACCCAAGGAGTCCTCCCGTGAGCCGTCGAGTCATTCCCGACAGCACCAGCACAGACCCCGCAACCGCCCGCCCCGTCGCGGTGCTGCCGGTCGGCTCATTCGAACAGCACGGCCCCTACCTGCCGCTGGGCACCGACACCCTCATCGCCAGTGCCATCGCATCATCAATCAATCAGCACCACAGCGTATTTCAGCTACCACCAGTCACATTCGGCTGCTCGCATGAACACGCGGCCTACCCCGGCACCATCAGCATCAGCGCCACCACCCTGGCCGCGATCGTCGCTGACATCATCGAATCGCTGGCACGCCAGAACATCGCCGGGCTGATCGTCGTCAACGGCCACGGCGGCAACGCCGTGCTGACCAACGTCGTCCAACAAGCCAACCACCCCAAGAACCCCGTCAAGGTTGGGCTCTACCCCAGCCGCGAAGACTGGGCCGAAGCCCGCGCCGCCGCCGGAATCCACAGCAGCAACCACGACGACATGCACGCCGGCGAACTGGAAACCTCCATCCTGCTCGCCGCCCACGCCGACTACCTGCGCGAGGGATGGCAGACCAGCGACCACACCGCCACCGACCGCCGCTACCTGACCAGCCTCGGCATCCACGCCTACACGCCCACCGGCGTCATCGGCTCCCCATCCCAGGCCAGCGTCGCCAAAGGCAGCAGTGTCCTCGCCCATCTCGGCCGCAACGCCGACACCCTGATCGGGCTGCTCACCACACGTTGAGCAGCAGAACAGACAACTCGGCGGCTACCTCCGGGCTGCGCTGCGCTCCCTTCGCTTCCGTCCGCTGGCGCTCCCGTCCGCGCCGGTCGCTCCACTGCGCCCTGCGTCCGCCGCCGAGCACCAGTGCCACCAGCCAGTGAATACACC
>NZ_LT546170.1:0-44330 GCF_900078685.2 Mycolicibacter icosiumassiliensis
CCTGCGCGCGGTGGCGCCGCGGGCCGCGGTGCCGATCCACCAGGGCATCATCGCCACCGAGGCTCGCGGGATTTATCACGGCCGTCTGGCCGAGATGGGACGCGCCGACTTTCAGGTGCTGCCCGAGGAAAGTTCTGTCACCTTCTGATCTAGGCGATGTCGCTGGCGGCGCCCCGACCGGCAGCCCGACCGGAGAAGATGCACCCGCCCAGGAACGTGCCCTCCAGCGCCCGGTAGCCGTGCACGCCACCGCCCCCGAAACCGGCCACCTCGCCGGCCGCGTACAGCCCGTCGATCGGCTTGCCGTCAGAACCCAGCACCCGGGAGTCCAAGTCGGTCTCCAAGCCGCCCAACGTCTTCCGGGTCAGAATGTGCAGTTTGACCGCGATCAGCGGACCGGCGGACGGATCGGTCAGCCGGTGCGGAGCCACCACCCGACCGATCCGGTCACCCAGGTAGGACCGGGCGCCGCGGATCGCGGTGATCTGGCCGTCCTTGCTGAATCGGTTCGCCACCTCTCGGTCGCGCGCGGTGACCTGGGCCTCCACCGTCGCGTAGTCCAACGGCACCACGTCGGGCAGGTCGTTCATCGCGGCGACCAGGTCACGCAGCGACGAGGCGTGCACGAAATCCACCCCGCGGTCGATGAACGCCTGCACCGGCGGAGGCGGCCCGGACCGGGCACGTGATGCGGCCAGCTGGCGCAGACTGCGGCTGGTCAGGTCGGGATTCTGCTCCTGGCCCGACAGCGCGAATTCCTTCTCGATGATCCGCCGGTTCAGCACGAACCAGGTGTAGTCCTGACCGGAGCGGGCAATGTGCTCGAGCGTGCCCAAGGTGTCGAACCCGGGATACAGCGGACCCGGCAGCCGCACGCCGGCAGCGTCGAGCCACAGCGGCGACGGGCCGGGGATGATCCGGATGCCATGGCCCGGCCAGATCGGGTCGTAGTTGGTGATGCCCTCGGTGTAGTGCCACATCCGGTCCCGATTGATCACCCGGCCGCCGGCCGTCTCGGTGATCCCGATCATCCGGCCGTCGACGTGGGCGGGCACCCCGGCCAACAGTTGCGCGGGCACCCGGCCCATCCGCTCGGGCCAGTTCTGTCGCACCAGATCGAGATTTCCGCCGATGCCACCGCTGGCAACCAGCACCGCAGGGGCACGGAACTCGAACTCTCCCACTGTGTTCCGCGACGTCGCCACCTCCAGCACACTGCCCCGAACCCCGGTCACCCGGCCGCTCTCGACGATCAGCTCGTCGACCCGGTGCCGGAAGGCGTACCGGACCCTCGAACGCCCCCGCAGCCGGCCCGCGAAGATCTCCACCAAAGCCGGTCCGGTGCCCCAGGTGATGTGGAACCGGGGCACCGAGTTGCCGGGCCCGATGGCGCCGTAACCGCCACGCTCGGCCCAGCCCACCAACGGAAAGACTTTCAGCCCGCGGGCCCGCAGCCAGCTGCGTTTCTCACCCGAGGCAAAGTCCACGTAGGCGTGCGCCCATTGGCGCGGCCAGTGGTCCTCGGGCCGGTCGAAGCCCGCGGTGCCCAGCCAATCCTGTAGCGCCAGTTCGTGGCTGTCGCGGACCCCCAGCCGGCGCTGCTCGGGGCTGTCGACGAAGAACAGGCCGCCGAAGGACCAGAACGCCTGTCCGCCCAGGTTCGCGCTGTTCTCCTGGTCGACGATGAGCACCCGCTGGCCGCGCTCCACCAGTTCGCAGGCCGCCACCAGGCCGGCCAGACCCGCCCCGACCACGATGGCGTCGGCGTCCGCCCTACCGCTCATGGCGTCCCAGGGTAACGACTCAGGCGCTCAGCTCCGAGGCCACACCGACCGGCTGGAGCGGCCAGCGGTAGCGCTCCGGCCGGCAACCGTGGCCCAATGCCGTGTCCACCGCGTCCAGCATGGCCTCGGTCACGCCCAGCTTCTTCAGTTGCCGTGCACCTACCGACAGTCGCACCATGCCGTCGCGGCGCGCGATACGTTCGCTGGTCGCCACCACCATCCGGCACCACCAGGGCGTGGTGAGAAAGCCGGCCCCGACGCCGATCACCCGAGCCCGCACGGTTTGGTCCAGTACCAGGTCGGTGACGCCGTGCAGACCGGCCAGTAGCCGGAAACCATTGCGCGGCAATGCCCTGACGGTTCCCGGCGACACGGTCCAGCCGGGTGCGGCGAACAACCGGGTGCGCAGTCCCAGATGCTCGAGTACGCGGTCGGCGCCAAGTAGTCGCAGATTGGCCTCATGGGCGGGCAGCGTGGCGAACTCGCCGCGGCGCTTCTTGGTGGCGGCCTCGTCGAAGCCGTGCAGCACGATCGCCGCACCGTCGGCGCGCCGCCGCGTCAGCCACTCGACGGTGCCAGGATCTCGGTCGAGCCGGTAGTCGGCACCCAGTCGCGGCGCCACCAGCAGCGATACCGGTACGCCGCGGGCATCCAGTTGCGCACAGAAGGCCTCGGCATCGGCCTGGGTGTGGGCCCCGATCCCCGAGACGGAGACGATCAGTTGTCCGGTCACAACATTCAGTGTGACCAGCACAGGTGTCTAGCCGGTGACGTCGAGGAAGACGTCAGATAGCGCTACGGAGCCGCCCGCCGGCGGCTGTGGTCAGCCGGATCGGTGGTGTCGGCGGCGATCGCCTTGAGTCGGGCCAGGTCACGGGGATGCAGACCCGGCGCCATCTCCAGCGATTCCAGAAGCAGGTCGGTATGCTCCCGCAGGGCAGGCAGGTGCTCGGGCCGGCCGGATTCCTTGACGTGGGCGACCAGCATCCGCAACACCCGCAGGATCGCCGCTGCCACCAAGGGCTGACTGGGCGCAACCTGGCGAAGTTGGTCGAAACCGTGCCCAATGTATTCCTTGGGGTCCAGGTCCCAGGGCCGTAACAGTATTCGTCCGTCCGGTCCGGCGACCGCCCGCGGTCGCGGCTGTACCGTCAGCACCCGCCGCAGCAGGCTGCCCACCCGCAGCGTGGCCTCCACCGCGGTGGTCGGGTCATTGATCGCCGAACTGAGCGCACGCAGCCCGATATCGACCAGCTGACGGAACGCGAAGTCGACGTCTTCCTGCATGGTGCGGCTGTCACTGACGACGACGGCCCGGGACAGCTTGTGCCGCACCCGATCCGGATTGGCCGGCACCGGCCAGATGGTGACAAGTGGCTGGCCGAGGTGGATGTAGGCACCGACGCGGGTGTCCAACCGGATTGTGGTTCCGGCCGGGATGGCAGCCAACAGCCGTTCAGCGTGGACCTGACTGACCCAGCCGTTGCCTGGCGAGGCCAACCGCAATGCGTCCGGGGGAACATCCATGTCGGCCTCGTGCGCGGGTTGTTCGTGGGCGGCGGCGGCCGCGACGGCGTCGATCACCATGGAGCCCTCGGCCGCGATCTCGCGCACCACCTGTCCGACCTCCAGCCGATGAGCCAGGTGGTCGACGTGCCCGATGATCGTGATGACGGTGGCGATCGTCAGCACTACCGCGACTGTCACCGTCAACGGCGGCGCAGGGACCGGCGACGACCCATTGAGATCGGGCAGACTCAGCACGCAATACACGAACGTCGCGACCAGCAGGCCGATGACAACCTGGCTTAGCCGGTCCCGGATAAACCACCGCATTACGCGGGGCGAAAGCTGCGAACTCGCCAGCTGCAGGCTCACGATGGTCAGCGAGAAGATGACTCCCGCTGTGGTGATCGTCGCGCCGGCGATGGTGGACAGCAATGTGGTCGCCACGCTGCTATCCATCTTCAGCAGGTAGCGCGGCGATGGGCCGATGTTGCGGTCCGCCACCCGGGTGATGACGGCGAGTGCCATCCCGCCGAACACGATCACCAGCGGCAACGCGAACAGGCTCTCCCGGAACCGGTAGGCCAGTGCCGCCGCCCGCACACTGGGGAAGCGTTCCGACCGGGTATGCATCAGCCAGGCAGGACGGCTTCGATGGCGGCAAGAACCTCGGGCGCGTCCGGCACCGTGGTGGGCCGGAAGCGGTTGACTACGGTGGCACCCGGGGCGAGCAGGAATTTCTCGAAATTCCACTGCACGTCACCGGCGGCGCCCTCGGCATCGGCGGTCTTGGTCAGCTCGGCATACAGCGGGTGGCGGTCCGCGCCGTTGACATCGGTCTTGGCCAGCAACGGAAACGTCACCCCATAGCTGGTGGAGCAGAAGGTCGCGATCTCTTCGGCCGTTCCGGGCTCCTGACCCATGAACTGATTGCAGGGCACGCCCAGCACGGTCAGGCCGCGGTCTCCGTAGTCCTGCGCGAGCTTCTCCAGCGCACCGTACTGCGGGGTGAGTCCGCATTTGGACGCGACGTTGACGACCAGCACCGCACGGTCGGCGTAATCGGCCAGCGAGGTGGACCGGCCGTCAAGAGTGGTCAGGGGAATATCGGCGAGGCTCATGGGCGCGACGTTACCCGTGTCGATGCCCACCGCGAATAACCGGCCGCGATTCGAATTTTTGACCAATTTTCTGCAGAACAACTAAGCTCATTCTCAGTTAACGTCGTTGAGGGGGCAGTCATGTATCACCCCGCCGTTTGCAGGTTCGTCACCGCGGGAATCGTCATCACCGGTACGGGTCTGATCGCGGCCACTCCGGTGGTGGCTCCCCCAGCGTCAGCCAACCCGGTCCCGGTCGTGCAGCTCACTTCCGGCATCGGCGACCTGATCACCCCCTACGCGGATCTGTTCACCAATACCTGGGCCAACGTCTCGACCATAGCCACGGACTGGTTCTCCGACCCGTTCCCGTTTCTGCACCAGATACTCCTCAATCAGGCCGGCTACGCGCAGGACATCTTCGCGGCGCTCGTACACGGCGATCTCCCGGGCTTCGGCCAGGCGCTGCTGGACGCCGGAACGGGCATGTGGCACAACTTCGGCAACGTCGTTGACACGGCGTTCGACTTCTCGGTGGGCGTGGACACATCGACGATGTTCGACGACGTCGAGGAGCCGTCCGCCGGCGAACTGGTCGCCGCGGTCCTCAGCGGCAACTTCCACGACCTGATCCAGGGCGTCATCAACAGCGTCGGCAGCCCCGAGCTGGAGCTGGGGGTACCAGTCGCGTTACTTATCGATGCCCTGGGGGCGCCCATCCTGGGCTGGAATGCATTGGCGGACAGCGCCAACGCCATCTTCGGCGACCTGCGCGGCGGCGACTGGTGGGGAGCGTTCGCCGGCACCTTCACCGCACCAGCGCACTTCATCGATGCCGTGCTCAATGGCTCCGGAGTTCCGCTGGACTTCCTCAGCGCCTTCGGATTCTCCCCCGACGATCTGGTGGGCGAGAAGTTTGATCTCGGATCGGAGCCGGTGGATGTCCCGGTCCTGGGGACGGGCACCGCTCACCTGGGCTACATCACCGTCAAGGCGATAGACGGCACCATCCCGCTGGGCGGCCTGCTGGCCCAACTCACGCACCCCGAGATCAACGGCACCCTGCAGTACTCCGGCGGCCAGGTTGTCTTCGACGAGCGCTGCTTTCCGATAATCGGTTGCTCGACAACCCCACCCATCGACATCAAGTCCGACCCGGACACCTTCGACATCGCCCGGGAGCTGACGGGCACGCCGATCGGCGGCATCCTCCCGGCCTGGCTGAACTGGCTCCCCCACCAGTTCGCGGATGCGATCACCCTGTCGGCGACCGCCGAATCGGCCCAGGCCACGGCCGATCTATTCGGCTTTGGCCTCGGGCTCACCGGTTAGCCCGACTCGACCGAGACGCCGACCACCGCCAGCAGCCAGGCGTAGGAGAACGCGATCTCTTTCCAGCGTTCGTAGCGCCCGGAGATACCGCCGTGGCCGGCGTTCATCTCAGTTTTCAGCAACACCGGGTTGACGTCGGTCTTGGTGTGCCGCAGCGCCGCGACCCACTTCGCCGGCTCGACGTAGTACACCCGGGTGTCGTGCAGCGAGGTCATCGCCAGGATCGGCGGATATTCCCGGCGGGCGATGTTTTCGTACGGCGAGTAGGACTTCATGTAGAAGTAGACGTCCTTGTCGTCCAACGGGTTTCCCCACTCGTCCCACTCGATGACGGTCAGTGGCAGCGACGGGTCCAAGATGGTGGTCAGCGGGTCGACGAACGGGACCTGCGCCACCACCCCGGCGAACAGGTCCGGCGCCAGGTTGGTCACCGCGCCCATCAGCAGGCCGCCGGCGCTGCCGCCCATCGCCACCAGATGCCCGGGCTGGCAGACCCCAGCGTCGATCAGGTGCCGTCCCACGGCGACGAAGTCGGTGAAGCTGTTCTTCTTGTCCAGCAGCTTGCCGCGCTCGTACCACAGCCGACCCATCTCACCGCCGCCGCGAACGTGAGCGACGGCGAACACCATGCCCCGGTCCAGCAGCGACAGCCGAGCGATCGAGAACTGCGGGTCCTCGCACGCCTCGTAGGCGCCGTAGCCGTAAAGCAGTGTGGGGGCTGGTAGTTCGATACCGGCCCGGTGCACGATCGACACAGGGACCCGGGTGCCGTCCTCGGCGTAGGCCCAGTCGCGGTATTCGACGTAGTCGGTGCTGCGGTAGTCGCCCAGCACCGGTTGTTCGCGCAGCAGGGTGCGTTCACCGGTCGCAAGGTCGATGTCGTAGACCCGCACCGGGGTGATGAACGACGTGGCGCCTACCCGCAGTTTCGGGGCGTCCCAGTTCGGATTGGTGGCCAGGCCCGACGACGTCAGCTCGGTGTCGAAGGTGATCTCCTGCGGCGGCTGGAGGTCACCGTCGACGCCGATCGGCCACAGTTGGATGCGGGGCAGGCCCTCGGCGCGGTAGCCGACCACCAGGTGGTGCGCGAAGGCATCCACCGAGTCGAGTCGCACGTCGTCGCGTCCGGCGATGAGGGTCTGCTGCGCGTTCGGTTCGTTCACCGGCGCCTGGACCAAGGTGAAGTTGACCGCACCGTCGTTGTGCAGCATCAGGAATTGGTCCCGGCCGCCGATGATGGCGTGCTCTACGGAGTATTCGACACCTTCGCGGCGAGGCAGCACCACCGTGAAATCGGCGTGCGAATCGGCTGCGTCGGCGTAGCGCACCTCGGTGGTGATCGACGAACCGGCCGCGATCATCACGTAGGCGTCGCTGCGGGTACGGCCTACCGCCAACCAGAATCGCTCGTCGGCCTCGTGGTAGACCTGCTCGGCGGACGCTGCGGAAGCACCGATTCGGTAGCGCCACACGGTATCCGGACGCCAGGCTTCGTCGACAGTCGTGTAGTAGACAGTCTGGTTGTCGGTCGCCCAAGTCACCCCGGCGCCGATCCCGGCGATCTCGTCGGCAAGCAGTTCACCGGTGGATAAATCCTTGAACCGCAGGGTGTACCGCTCGTCGCCGACGACGTCGACTGAGTAGGCCAAGATGTTGCTGTCCGGGCTGACGCTGGCAGCACCGAGCGCGAAGAAGTCGTGCCCTTGCGCCTCGGCGTTCTGGTCGAGCAACACCTGCTCGCCGGGGATCTCGGTGGCCTCGTCGAGCTGCGGCGGATCCCAGTCGTCCGGGCTGCTCACCGGGCAGCGGCATTGCACGCCGTACTGCTTTCCTTCGAAGGTGCGCGCGTAGTACCACCAATCGCCGCGACGAGCGGGTACCGACAGGTCGGTCTCCTTGGTGCGGGCCTTGATCTCGTCGAAAATGTTCTGGCGCAAAGGTTCCAGATGTGCCGTGGCGGCGTCGGTGTACGCGTTCTCGGCTTCCAAGTGGGCGATCACCGCGGGATCAGCCTTGTCGCGCAGCCACTCGTAAGAGTCGACGAAGGTGTCCCCGTGGTGCGTGCGGATGCTGTCTACTCGCTTAGCCGACGGTGGGGCCGGAAGGTCTTGTGACACGTCGGTCATGCTCCGGGGCCGACCCATTCGTCAAAGGACAGACCTGAAATACGTTCGTAGGCCTCGATATAACGGGCGCGAGTCGCGGCGATGATGTCGTCCGGCAGTGCCGGGGGCGGTTGATCTCCGGCCCGGTCCCAACCCGATTCCGGACCGGTCAGCCAGTTGCGGACGAACTGCTTGTCGAAGCTCTGCTGCACCACCCCGGCCCGGTAGTGGTCAGCCGGCCAGTACCGCGACGAGTCGGGGGTGAACACTTCGTCGGCGAGTACCAGATTGTCGTGTTCGTCGATGCCAAACTCGAACTTGGTGTCGGCGATGATGATTCCCTTGGTCAGCGCGTGGTCGGCCGCCTGCACATAGGTCGCCAGGGTGCGGTCGCGCAGCTGGCCGGCGCGTACCGGGCCCACCATATCGATCACCTGCGCGAACGAGATGTTCTCGTCGTGCTCGCCGATCTCGGCCTTGGTCGCCGGAGTGAACAGCGGGTTGAGGAACTTGCTGGCTTCGACAAGCCCGGGCGGCAAGGGGATGCCGCACACGGCGCCGCTGCGCTGGTAGTCCAGCAGGCCCGAGCCGGTCAGGTAGCCGCGGGCCACGCACTCCACCGGCATCATCTTGAGTTGGCGAACGACCAGCGCGCGGCCCAGTACCTCGTCGGGGATGCGCGGGTCATCCGGCGGCCCGGCCAGGTGATTGGGGGCCTCGACGAGGTCGAAGAAGAAGACGCTCATCGCGGTCAGGATGCGTCCCTTGTCCGGGATCTCGCTGTCGAGGATGTAGTCGAACGCCGAGATCCGGTCGGTCGCGACGAACAGCAGATGTTGATCATCGATCCGGTAGAGTTCGCGGACTTTGCCGCTGGCCAGGTGCTGGTAATCGGAGAGCGCGGGTCGCGACATTGCGTCAGCCTATCGGTGGTCGCAAGCGCGACGAAGTCGGGCGCGGCGGGCCACCGCCATCAACACAGCGGTGGTCGCAAGCGCGACGAAGTCGGGCGCGGCGGACGGCGCCGTGTGTTGGGATCGGATCATGACGTCCCGGTTGCTGCCCTACGCCACCTCCCCCGGCCGCTTGCTGGCCCAACTGTTCAGCGACCTCGTCGTCGCGGCATGGACCTTCCTGTGGGTCATGGTCGCGCTGGCGGTGCACGGCGCGGTGACCACCATCGCGGGAGTCGGGCAGCAGTTCGAGCGTGGCGCCAACGGTGTGGCCGACAGCTTGGCCTCGGCCGGCAAGAGCGCGGATCGTATCCCGCTGGTGGGCGACGCCGTGAGCAAACCGCTCACCGCGGCCGGACACGCCGCGATCGACATCGCCGGGGCCGGCCACAACCTGAACACCACCGCGGGCTGGCTGGCTTACGTGCTTGCGTTCGCGGTGGCGGCCCCGCCGATTCTGGCGGTGGCGATGCCGTGGCTGGCCTTGCGGCTGCGGTTCTTCCTGCGCAAACGAGCGGTGCTAGGGCTGTACGCCACCATGGCCGGGCAGCAACTGCTGGCGCTGCGTGCGCTGACCAATCGGCCTTTGGGCAAGCTGACCGCGGTCAGTCCCGACCCCGCGGGGGCCTGGCGCCATGCCGACCCGGCGGTGATCGGGGGCCTGGCCGCCCTGGAACTGCACTCCGCGGGCCTGGCTCGACGACCTCGGCGCGCCCTTGCCCGCTGAGCGGTCACTAGCACGCCGAAATCGCAAGGAACCGGGCGCGGACCTGGGTGCGTCCGATCTGTATGGACAACTATCTGCGGCGCCATGACGGTGTGATCACCCGCTCGCAGGCCTTGGAATGCGGCCTGTCCAGCTCAGCCATCGGCCGGCGAATCCAATCCGGGCGCTGGCGGCGCTGCGGTCCTGGTGTGTACTTCGCCGACGATCGCCCATTCACTACCGCCGCGCGCATCCGGGCAGCGGTGTGGAGCTACGGGACTGAGGCCGTCGCCAGCGGATTGGCGGCGGCGTGGTGGCACCAGCTGACCACAGCCACACCGAATCTCATCGAGGTCACCGTGCCTCGCAATTCGCACGGCAGGCCCCATCGCGGCACCCATGTCAGGCGTCGCGACCTGTCCCCGAAGGATGTGGTCGAACGCAGGGGGCTGCTGGTCACCGGGCTGGCGCTGACCACTCTTGAGGCCGCGGCCCGTCGTGGTGGCGGCCCAACGCTGATGGATACCGCGCTGCAACGCCACACCGAACTGCCACACCTGTGGCATGCCCATCTGCGCAACAGCGGCCGCCACGGATCCCCGACGGCCCGTCGGATGCTGCACGCAGCCGAAGGCGGCGCGCGTTCCCAAGCCGAACGAATTCTGGTGCGACTGTTGCACGACGCGGGCATCACGGGATGGCAGGCGAACTATCGACTAGGAGGCTACCAACTCGATATCGCTTTTCCCGACGTCAACGTCGCGATCGAGGTCGACGGGTGGGCATTCCACAGCAGCCCAAACAAGTTCGAAGGTGACCGGGTGCGGCAGAACCAGATCGTGCTGCTGGGTTGGACGGTGCTCCGGTTTACCTGGCTGGACCTGACCACAGCCCCGGATCGCGTCATTGCCCAGGTGCGGCGGGCGATTTCGGCGCGATAGTGCCCGCCCAGCGGGCGGAAACGCGCCGAAATCGCACGGGACTACGGCCGCAGTTCCACCATCATGTGCCGCATCCCGGTGTGCCGATTGCTGCGCGTCCACTCCACCGGCGCCACCACCGCCACGTCGCCGAACCGGCCCAGCAACTCCTCGTAGAGCACCCGCAGTTCCAGACGGGCCAGATGCGCACCCAGGCAGAAATGCGCGCCGTGACCGAACCCGATGTGCGGATTGGGTTTGCGAGTGATGTCGAACTGCCCGGCCCGGTCGAACACCGCCGGATCGCGGTTGGCCGAACCCTCCCAAACCAGCACCTTCTGGCCGGCCTCGATGGTCTGACCGCCCAGCACCGTGCGCCGGGTAGCGGTGCGCCGTTTCGACGGGGCCGGTGAGGTCCAGCGCAGGATCTCCTCGATCGCGGTGGGCAGCAGGCCGAAATCGCCACGGAGCAAACGATACTGGTCGGGGTACGCGGACAGCGCCAGCAGCCCGCCGGCGATCGCGTTGCGAGTGGTCTCGGCGCCGGCACTGAACAGCAGCTGGAAGAACAGATACACCTCAAGATCAGTGAGCGCGGGATCGGTCGAGTTGGCCACCACCGAGAGCATGTCGTCGGCGGGCTCAGCGCGTTTGGTCGCGATCAACTCGCGCCCGAAGGTGTAGACCCGGTTGCCGGCGTCCTCGATGGACAACCGCGATACCACCGCCTTACGCGAGCCGCGGAAGTCGAAGCTGGGCTCGATCGCCTCGAACAGCCAATGCCGGTCAGGCTCGGGAACACCCAGCAGGATGCAGATCATCTGCATCGGCACCTCGGCGGCGATGTCGACCAGGAAATCAAAGGGCACCCCGGGCTCGACGGCGTCGAGCAACGCCCGTGCCCGATGCCGCAGATCGGTCTCGACGCGGCGGATCATCCGCGGAGTCAGTCCGGAGCTGACCAGCCTGCGGACCTGGGCGTGCCGCGGGTCGTCCATCATGTTCAGCAGCTGGCCTGCGATCGGCAGGTCCTGCAGCACGGTGCCGCCGAACGGCCGCTGCCCGCCGGTGACCGAGGAATAGGTCTGCGCATCGCGCAGCACTTCCAGCGTTTCGGCGTGCGTGGCCACCGACCAGAAGCCTTCGCCGTCCGGGGTGTGAGCGGTGGGTTCGTGCCAGAACACCGGGGCAACGCGGCGGTGCAGCGCGAACAATTCGTGCGGGAAGCCGTCGGCAAAGTTGTCCAGATCGGTGAAGTCGCTGCCCGCGAGCTCCTGGACCGCCATGACGGCTACAGGATCGCGCCCGGGCTGTAGGCGGCTCCGGCCGGGTACCGCTCGACCCGTTCGCCCCCCGCGCCGGTGAAGGCCTGCCGGTCGGCGACGGCCGCATCCAGCGCGGTCCGGTCCAGCGGCAGCCGCTCGTCGGCGGCCAGCCGATCCAGCAGGTCGGGTTCGGCGCCCCGCTCGCGCATCGCCAGCGCGACGGCCACCGCGTGCTCCTTGATCACCTCGTGGGCGGCTTCGCGGCCCACCCCGGCGCGCACCGCGGCGATCAACACCTTGGTAGTGGCCAGGAACGGCAGGTAGCGGTCCAGCTCGCGGGTGATCACCGCCGGGTAGGCCCCGAACTCGTCGAGCACGGTCAAGAAGGTTTCGGTCTGCCCGTCGACGGCGAAGAAGGCGTCGGGCAGTGCGACGCGGCGCACCACCGAGCAGAAGACGTCGCCTTCGTTCCATTGCGCGCCGGCGAGTTCCGCTGCCATTGAGGCGTAGCCGCGCAGCACCACCTGTAGGCCGTTGACCCGTTCGCAGCTGCGGGTGTTCATCTTGTGCGGCATGGCCGATGAGCCCACTTGGCCGGGCGCGAAACCTTCGGTGACCAGTTCGTGGCCGGCCATCAGCCGGATGGTCTGGGCCAGCGAGGATGGGCCGGCGCCCAGTTGCACCAGCGCGGAGACGACGTCGTGGTCCAGCGACCGGGGGTAGACCTGCCCGACGCTGGTCAGCACGGCGGAGAACCCCAGAAAATCTGCGATGAGGCGCTCCAAATGCGCCAGTTTGGTGGTATCGCCGTCGAACAGATCCAGCATGTCCTGCGCGGTGCCCATCGGCCCTTTGATGCCGCGCAGCGGGTAGCGGTCGATCAGCTCGCGTACTCGCCCCAGCGCGAGCAGGGTTTCCTCGGCAGCCGAAGCGAACCGCTTGCCCAGCGTGGTGGCCTGCGCGACGACGTTGTGGCTGCGCCCGGCCATCACCAGGTCGCGGTAGGCCACCGCGTGGTTGACCAGGCGCGCTGCGACCGCGACCCCGTGGTCGTGGACGAGTTGCAAGGACTGGCGGATCTGCAGCTGCTCGACGTTTTCGGTCAGGTCGCGGCTGGTCATGCCCTTGTGGATGTGCTCGTGACCGGCGAGGGCGTTGAACTCCTCGATACGGGCTTTGACATCGTGGCGGGTCACCCGCTCGCGGGCTGCGATCGATGCCAGGTCGACGTCGCCGAGGACGGCCTCGTAGTCGGCGATCGCCTGTGCGGGGACCGGCACGCCCAGCTCGGACTGGGCGCGCAGCACCGCCAGCCACAGCCGCCGTTCGGCAACGATCTTGGCCTGCGGCGACCAGATGTCTGTCATGGCGGTGCTGGCGTAACGGGTGGCCAGCACGTTGGGGATGCTCACGAGCAGCTAGCTTACGGTCGCCCTGTCCGGTGGAGTCGGACTGGCCTGGGCAGCCCGCATGGCTCCCTCGATGATGGGGCCGCGACCTTCGGACAGCGATATCGCGGCATCGATGAGGTATTCCCTGACGACCTGGACAGCGCGCCACGGGGGCAACGGTTCGCAGATGAAAGCCGGGTTGGTTCGGGTGGCACGGCGCAGCACGTTCTGACATCCCTGCGAGAACTGCACGCGCTGAACCGTCACGTCGTCAGCCCGGCTGGTTAGCGGGTAGGGATTCTGGGTGTAGCGAATGCAGGCGCCGTAGCGGTCGATGCCGTACCCGGCCAGCAGGCCGTCATAGGTGTCGATGGTGACCGGCCAGAACGGCGGCGCGAGCTCGAAGGACCGCACGATCTCTCGCCGCGGCCCGACGGGGACATGTCGGGTGAGGGATCGGGTCCGGCACCGGGTGGCAATGTCGTAGGGGCGCACCCGCTTGTTGTGCATGAACTCAAGGAATAGCTCGACCGCTATCCGAGCTGCCGGCGGCCACTCGGGAGGCACCAACGGGGCATTACCCTCGTTGGCGTGGCCAACGGTCAACACGGCGACTCCACATGTCGAGAAAAACGGACAGGCTCGTAGTCTGACACAGACTGCGAGTCGGTGAGTACGCTTTGGCCAATGGGGAACGGGAGGCCAACCCGGCGGGACATGCACGCTGAGCTCACGCGGACCGCGGTGCTCGACGCCGCCCGGACCCTTTTCGTCGCCAAGGGCTTCGAAGCGACCTCGGTCGACGAGATCGCGCAGGCATCGCACTCCAGCAAGGGTGCCGTCTACCACCACTTTCGGGACAAGCAGGCAATCTTCGCCGAGGTCTTCCGGGTCAGCCAGTCCGACGTCATGCAGGCCGTACTGCCAGGCGCCCTGGAGTCGATGCCCGGCGATGCCAGCCCGTGGGAACAGGCGCTGTTGGCAATCAGCGCGGTGCTGCGCTGCTACGTGCACAATCACGACGCACGGGTATTGCTGCGGGAATCGGCCAGCGCCTTGGGCTGGGACCGCAAGCAGACCGTCGATGAGGAATTGGCGCTCCCGCTGCTGCGCGGCGTGCTCGGCGAGCTGATCGAGGCCGGCGAGATCGTCGCGGTACCAATTGGCGTCACCGCCGAACTGCTCTATGCCCTGCTCAGCAAGACCGGTCCCATCATCGCCGCCGCCGACGATCCCGCCCAGGCGGTCAACGAGATCGAGCCGGTCCTGTTCGCGCTACTGAACGGCCTGCATCGCGAGCCGCCGCAATCGGCGGGCCATACCAAACGCTTGGGTTTCGCCCGACCGCAATCGCCCTAAGCAAGGGCGCTTACAGCGCGTGCAGGATGTCTTCGACCCGGTCCTTGGCGTCACCGAAGAGCATGGCGGAGTTCTGCCGGAAGAACAGCGGGTTCTGCACGCCCGCGTAGCCGGACGCCATGGAGCGCTTGAAGACAATCACGTTGTCGGCGTCCCACACGGTCAGCACCGGCATCCCCGCGATCGGGCTGGACGGGTCTTCGGCGGCGGCCGGGTTGACGGTGTCGTTGGCGCCGATCACCAGGACCACCGACGTGTCACCGAAATCGTCGTTGATCTCGTCCATCTCCAGCACGATGTCGTAGGGCACCTTAGCCTCGGCCAGCAGCACGTTCATGTGGCCAGGCAGTCGGCCGGCGACCGGGTGGATGCCGAAGCGCACGTTGACGCCACGGTCGCGCAGCTTGCGGGTCAGTTCGGCGACCCCGTACTGGGCCTGGGCCACGGCCATCCCGTAGCCGGGGGTGATGATCACCGAGTCGGCGCCGCCCAGCAGCTCGGCCACCCCTTCGGCGGTGATCTCGCGGTGTTCGCCGTAGTCCTTGTCCTCGGCCGGGCCGGCTTCGATCCCGAAGCCACCGGCGATCACCGAGATGAACGAGCGGTTCATCGCCTTGCACATGATGTAGGACAGGTAGGCACCCGAGGAGCCGACCAGCGCGCCGGTGATGATCAGCAGGTCGTTGGAGAGCAGGAAGCCCGAGGCGGCCGCCGCCCAACCGGAGTAGCTGTTGAGCATCGAGACGACCACCGGCATGTCACCGCCGCCGATGGAAGCCACCAGGTGCCAGCCCAGCGCCAGCGCCAGCAGGGTCACCACGATCAGCAGCCACAGCTTGGGCTCGTTGACGAACCACACCGTCAACGCGACGAACGCGACCAGGGCGCCGATATTGAGAAAGTTCTTGCCGGGCAGCATCAACGGGTTGGACTTCATCCGCCCCGAGAGCTTGAGGTTGGCCACGATCGAGCCGGTGAAGGTCACCGCACCGATGAACACCCCGATGAACACCTCAGCCGAATGGATGCCGAACAGCCCCTGGGCGGCCAGTTCGCGGGCGGCCGGGCCGCACGGGCAATGCTCGACGTGCAGGTAGCCGTTCCAGCCGACCAACACGGCAGCCAAGCCGACGAACGAGTGCAGCAGCGCGATCAGCTCGGGCATGCCGGTCATCTCGACGACCCTGGCGCGCCACAACCCGATCGCCGCACCCACCACGGTGGCCCCGATCAGCAACGCCAAGCCGACCGGATTGATGTCGTGATGCACCGCCAAGGTGATCGTCGCGGCCAGCGCCACCGCCATCCCGAAGATGCCGAAGCTGTTGCCGGCCTTGGACGTCTCGTGCTTGCTCAGCCCGGCCAGGGCCAGGATGAACAGCAACGCCGCGACGATGTATGCCGCCGAGGCGGCGGTCTCAACTGAAAACATAAGCGGGGTCTACTCCAAGTCGGGGTATGCAGCGCCTAGCTGCGGGAGAACATGGCCAGCATGCGGCGGGTCACCGCAAAACCACCGAAGATGTTGATGCTGGCCAGCAGGATCGCCGCGGCGGCCAAACTCGTGATGGCCGGGTCACCGTGGCCGATCTGCAGCAGCGCGCCCACCACGATGATTCCCGAGATCGCGTTGGTCACCGACATCAGCGGCGTGTGCAGCGCGTGGTGCACATGGCCGATCACGTAGTAACCGATCACGATCGCCAACGCAAAGACGGTCAGGTGCACCTGCAGCGCCGCCGGCGCCATCGCGACCAGTGCAAACAGCACGGCCGCGGCCGAGACCACTACGCCCAGCCGGCGCCCGGCCGACATCGGTTCTTTGCTCGCCTTGACGACCACCGGGGCTTCGACAACCTTCGCCGGGGCTGCCGAGACCTGCACCGGGGGCGGCGGCCACGTCGACTCACCGTCGCGCACCACGGTCATCGACCGCTGCACCACATCGTCGAAGTCCAGCACTAGCTGGCCGTCCTTGCCGGGTGTCATCAACTTCATCAGGTTGACCAGGTTGGTGCCGTAGAGCTGCGACGCCTGCGCGGGCAACCGGCCGGCCAGGTCGGTGTACCCGATGATCGTCACTCCGTTGTCGGTGACGACGGCCTGGTCCTTGACGGTGCCCTCGACGTTGCCGCCGTTGGACGCGGCCATGTCGACGATCACGCTGCCGGGCTTCATCGCCGCCACCATCTCCGCGGTGATGATCCGCGGCGCGGGCTTACCCGGGATGAGCGCGGTGGTGACGATGATGTCGACGTCGGCGCACTGGTCGGCGTAGAGCTGCGCCTCCCGGGCCTTGTAGTCGTCGCTCATCTCCTTGGCGTAGCCGGTGGCCGACACCTCTGTTTCGGCCGATTCGATCGACAGGTACTCCCCGCCGAGCGAGCGGACCTGGTCGGCGACTTCGGGCCGCGGGTCGGTGGCCCGCACGATCGCCCCCAGGCTGCCGGCGGCGCCGATCGCGGCCAAGCCCGCAACCCCGGCGCCGACCACCAGCACCTTGGCCGGCGGCACCTTGCCCGCGGCGGTCACCTGACCGGTGAAGAACCGGCCAAAGACGTGGGCAGCCTCGATCACGGCGCGGTAGCCGGCGATGTTGGCCATCGAGCTCAGCACGTCCAGCGACTGCGCGCGCGAGATCCGGGGAACCGCGTCCATCGACAGCGCCGTGATGGGCCGGCGGGCCAGATCCTCCACCCGTTCCGGGTTCAGGGCCGGCGCCAACAGGCTCACCAGCGTCGCGCCCGGCTTCATCCCGTCCAGCTGCTCGGTGGACGGGGCGTTGACGCCGAAGACGATGTCGGCGGTGCGTGCATCGCCGATGGTGGCGCCGGCCTCGGTGTACGCCGCGTCGGAAAACGACGATGCGTCGCCGGCACCGGAATCCACTACGACGTCGTAACCGAGCTTGGTCAGTGCAGCGACCGTCGTCGGCGTAGCCGACACACGCGTCTCACCGGGCTGCGCCTCGGATAGGACACCGATATTCATGACGTAGCTCTCCACATTCGCATCGCTTCGCCCTGTGCGGGCGACTTTTCAGGCGTCTACTTCCCCGTGTTACCCGTCAGTAGCTAAAGAGCGACAAAGGGATCGAGGCAGCATACCGTGCGTGCTTCTCAGGCCGACACGGCGCGTTGATCCAGTGGAGCGAGCATGTCGATGACGTCGATGACTGCGGCCCTGGCGGCCGCCCGTGGCCCCTGGAGGTCATCGAGGAGTGCTGCCATCACCGCACCGTCGACCATGCAGACCAGGGAATAGGCCATCTCGACCCGCGCGATCCGTCCGGATCGTTCGACGGCCTCGGTGACCGCATCGGACCGTTGATGCAGGATACGGCGCTGAACGTCACGCAGCGCCGGGTGGCGGGAGCACACGATGTAGCGCTCGTAGCGGGAGATGAGCTGCTCGGTGAGCTGCTCACCGTTCTCCGGATTCTCTTGCGACCCCACCAACAGCTCCACCAGGATGTCCGCCGTGGTCTCGGCGCTGCGCCGCCGGCGAGACAGCTCGCTGATGCGGGCGCGCAATTGAGCGACCTCCAACATCCCGATGTGCTCCACCGCATGGGCGATGAGGTCTTCCAGTGACGAGAAGTAGTAGGTGGTCGAGGCCAGCGGCAGCCCGGCTCGCTGCGCGACAGCGCGGTGCCGCACCGCGTCGAACCCACCCTCACGCAACAGCTCGGCGGCGGCGCTGATCAGCGCATACCGCCGCCGTTCGCCTTTGGGCGTCACTGCTGTCATCACGCTTAGAGATGCTGCCAGCCCGGGTAGCGCTGCATCATGCATTTCCGTCTTTTCGAAACAAACGGCACGCCGCTGGCATGATGGCCGCCATGGCGGAGTTGAGCCGACGAGCGGTGCTGCGCGCCGGGGCCATGATGGGCACTGCGAGCGCTGTCGCTTCCTGGGGGGCGGGTTCGCTACTTGGTGCGCGACCCACGCAGGCCGCGCCGCTGCAGAGCGCACCCACGATGACGACGGGCTCGTTCACCTCGGCGGCGCGCGGGGGCATCGCCACCAACTGGGCGATCGCCCGGCCCCCCGGCCAGACTGGGGCGTTGCGTCCGCTGATCGCGCTGCACGGCAAGGGCAGCGATGCCGCGACAGTGATGGCCGGCGGCGTGGAGCAGGGCCTGGCCGAAGCTGTCGACGCGGGACTGCCCCCGTTCGCGGTGGTCTCCGTCGACGGCGGCGGAAGCTACTGGCATCGCCGCACCTCCGGGGAGGACTCGGGGGCGATGGTGACCGACGAATTGTTGCCGCTGCTGGCCGAGCAGGGTCTGGACACCTCCCGGGTGGGATTCATCGGCTGGTCGATGGGCGGCTACGGCGCGCTGCTGCTGGGGGGCCGGCTCGGCCCGCGCCGGACCGCGGCGATCTGCGCGGTCAGCCCCGCATTGTGGCTGTCGCCCGGAGCGACGGCGCCGGGCGCGTTCGATGGCGCATCGGACTTCTCGGCCAATTCCGTGTTCGGGATGCCGGCGCTGGGCTCGATCCCGATTCGAGTGGACTGCGGAAACGGTGACCCGTTCTATTCAGCGACCCAAGCCTTTATCGCCCAGCTGCCCAACCCCCCGGCGGGCGGTTTCTCCCCCGGCGGGCACGACGGGTCGTATTGGAGTTCTCAGCTGCCGGCTGAGTTGACCTGGATCGCCCCATTGCTGACGGCCTAAACGTTCGTCAGTCGCGCCGGCAGCGCAGTCCGGCCTCGGAGAGGTAACTCCAGGCAGGCTACTGGCAGAGCTTGCCCAGCGCGGTGATGTCCGAATCGAGGTCATGTCCAAGCTGCTCACGCTCCGTATTCGGTTGCCCGACAAGGTAGCTGAGGTTCAGACGCTCTAACGCAGCGGCCATCTTCTGGGTGGATTCCACGATGTCGTGCGGCGTCGCGGGGTCCGCCTCCAGCCGGCCACGCAGATATGCCGCACCCGCAGTCAGCGACAACCGCGCGTTGGCCGCTACCGCGAGCTGGGCCACGGGGTTCTCCGGGTCCGGGTTCTTCATGTGCATGTTGTTGGCCACCGCCTGACGAGCAAGGACGACCGCGCCGCAGACATCTTTCTTCGCCTCGTTGACCTGCTCACCGCTGAACTTGGCCGAACCACCCGAGGAAGAGCCACCCGACGGGTGCCACAAGCCGGCCACCACCGCACCACCGATGAGCCCGGCAACCAGTCCGGCCGCCGCGGAGATCAGCAGCGGGCCGCGGCTCGACTGCGCCGGGGTCGGGGCCGGAGTGGGAGCTGACCGCCGTTTGGCCGTGCCGGCTTTTTTCGCCGGGGGATCCTGCTTTTCGGATTCAGTGGATTCCGGTTCAGTTTGGTCAGCCATGCCACCAAGGATAGCGGTAGGCCCCTGCAGTCAGATCTGGATCTTCCCCTCGGCAGCCGCCGCGCCGATGTCGCTGCGGAAGTGGCTTCCCGGCAACCGAATTGAATTGAGGATTCGATATGCGTCGGCACGCGCGGCAGTTAGGTCGTCTCCGACTCCCACCACCGACAGCACGCGCCCGCCGGAGGACACCACCGCTCCATCGTCACGGCGCTCGGTACCGGCGTGCAACACCCCATCCGCCTCGGCGCCCACGATCACGTCACCGACACGTGGCCGGCCGGGGTAGTTCTCCGCGGCCAGCACCACGGTCACCGCCGCCGCGTCCCGCCAGCGCAACTTGCCGAACTCGCTCAGTCCGCCGGTGGCAGTGGCATGCAGCAACTGCCCGAGCGGCGACTCCAACAGTGCCAGCACCGCCTGGGTCTCCGGATCGCCGAAACGGCAATTGAATTCGACCACTGCCGGCCCGGTCGAGGTCATGGCCAGACCGGCATACAGCAAGCCGGTGAACCGGCTGCCTCGCCGGAGCAGTTCGGACGCGACGGGTTCGACGACGTCGGTGACGATGCCGGCCACAGCCTCGCGGGACAACCACGGCAGCGGGGCGTACGCGCCCATACCGCCGGTGTTGGGTCCGCTGTCACCGTCGCCGACCCGCTTGAAGTCTTGCGCCGGCAGCAGCGGCACCACGGTGGCGCCGTCGACGACGCAGAACAGGGACAGCTCGGGGCCGTCCAGGAAGGATTCCAATAGCACCGGATGCCCGCTGTCGAGCAGCCCGGCGGCGTGGGCTCGGGCCGCCGCCCGATCTGCCGTCACGACGACGCCCTTGCCGGCGGCCAGCCCGTCGTCCTTGACCACCCAGGCCGCCTCCCCGGCATCAGGACCGAACCGGGTCAGGGCGGCGTCCAGGTCAGCGGGGCTGTCGACGATCTCCGAGCGGGCGGTGCGCACGCCGGCGGCGGCCATCACATCCTTGGCGAATGCCTTGGAGCCCTCGATGCGAGCGGCGTCCTGTGAAGGTCCGAAGCAGGCGATCCCGGCGGCACGCACCGCATCGGCCACACCCAAGACCAGCGGTACCTCCGGCCCGATCACCACCAGGTCGGCCTCGACCTCGCGCGCCAAGGCGGTGACCGCCGACGCCGAGGTGATGTCGATGTCTCGTTGCTCGGCCACCGCCGCAGTGCCGGCGTTGCCAGGGGCGATCACCAGGTGATCGACCTTGGGATCGTTGCGAAGGGCTAGGAGTAACGCATGTTCCCGGGCACCGGAACCGATCACCAGGACGCGCATGGGCGCTACTCCTCTCTGAGTTCGCCTCGCTTCGTCATCGGCGAGACGCGAGATGCGAGACAAAGGATATAGAAGGTCAGCGGCTCGCCACCATGGCGTGCAGTTCGTCGACGGTCCAGGGCGAAAAGCGCTGGTGATCGCGGTATCCGAGCACCGAGGGAACGGGCCGCTCGAAGCGGCCGAGGAAGCCTCCCGAGGCCAGGAACACCGATCCGCTCACCTCGCCCGACAGGTCACTGGCCAGGTAGGCGTACAGCGGAGCGACGTAGTCGGCCGGGGCTGGGTCCAGCGAGGCCCGCATGCTGATCTCGTCCAACAGGCCCCTCGCGTTCAGGTCTCGGATGTGTTTCTCATAGTCGTCTCCGGTGGACAACCGGGTCTTGGCACCGGGACAGACGACGTTCGCCCGCACCCCGTAGGGCGCGAGCTCCGCGGCCAGTGCCACGGTCAGGCCGTTGATCGCGCCCTTGCCGGCGGGATAGCCGGTGCCGCCGTAATCGCCGAGAAATGCCACCGACCCGCTGTTGACGATCGAGCCACGGCGCTGCTCAACCATGATCGGCGCGGCCGCTCGGCAGGTCTGAAACGCCGTACCCAAATGTGCGTCGAGCAAGTCGTGGAATTGCTCGGTGGACACCGACAGGATTGAGGAGCCGGGGGGTTCGGCGACGCCGGCGCAGTTGATCAGCACGTCGAGGCTGCCGTATTCCTCCCGACAGGCCTGGACCAGCGCCACGGCGGTCGTCTCGACATGGGCCGCACCGGCCAGGCCGACGGCCCGCCCACCCGATGCGGTGATCGCGTCGGTGGTGTCGTCCACCGCGCCGGGGTCCCGGCCGTTGACCACCACGCCGGCGCCGCACGCCGCCAGCAGTTCGGCAACCGCTCGCCCGATGCCGCGGCTGCCGCCGACCACGACGGCTGCCCGTCCGGCGAGCAGGGTGTCGCTCACTTGCCCTTCTGTTTATCCAGCACGGCGGCGACGTTGGCCTTCTTGTCCTCCGACTTGCCCTCGGCGGCGGCCTTGTTGCGCTTGGCAATAACCTTCTCCACCACGGCGTTCAGCCCGGATCCGCGTGGGAAGCCGACGTAGTGGGTGATGAAGATGGCCATCTCGCGCAGCTCGTCCTCGGTCAGCTCGCCGTTGTGCAGGGCGGCGTTGACCTGGATCTCGGCCAGGTCCTTCTCCCCCACCGCGGTGACTACGGTCAGCGTCATCAGGCGCTTGTCGCGCATGGAAAGCCCGGGCCGGCTCCAGATCCGGCCGAACAGGTGATCGGCGGTCAGCGCGAAGTACTCGCCCGGCATGTCGGGCATATCCCAGGCGTAGACCTCGTTCATCTTGGCCAGCCCGGTACGGCGCAGTTCGTCCATCAGATCTCTCCTAGTCCTTCGAATGCGGCACGCCCAGACCGGCGGCGAGTTCGGCGAGCGCCACCTGGGCGAGTGGAAGGTCGACGCCGGTGGCCTGTCCCAATCCCAGCGCGAGGCGCAGGTCTTTCTCCCCGAGTTCGCGGGTGTGGGTGAAGGCGTTGTACAGGAAGTGGTCCGCCGGCAGTGGTGCGGTCGAGTCCAGCAGCATGATGGCGCCGGGACCGCCGGTCAGTGCATCGGTGTGACGCACCACCCGGCCCAGCGCCTGCAGATCAAGTCCGGCCGCCTCGGCCAGTTTCATGGCTTCGCCGGCCGCCGCGTAGGCGGTGAACGTCAACATGTTGCGCGCCAGCTTCATTCGGGTTCCCGCGCCGGGATCCCCGGCGTGGATCACCAACGATGCCCACTGCTTGAACGCCGGCTTGATCTGCTCGTAGACCGCACGATCGGCACCGACCATGGTGGCCAGTTGGCCCTTCTCGGCCGCCCCGGCACCACCGCTGACCGGTGCGTCGACGACGTGAATGCCGTGGCGTTTGAGTTCCTCGGCCAGCTCGGCGGCCGTGGTGTCGGCGATCGTCGAGTGGATCGCGATGACGGTGCCCGGCTTGGCCGTGGGCACCAGTTCGGCGACCACCTGGCGGACCTGGGCGTCGTCGAGCACCGTGATGCTGATGATGTCGGCGTTCGCGCCGACCTCGGCAACGCTGCCGGCGACACCGGCCCCGGCCTCGGCCAGTGGCGTCATCGCCTCGGTCCGCAGGTCGAAAATCGTTACGCCACCGGGCCACTCGACCAAACGCTTGGCCATCGGCGCACCCATATTGCCCAGGCCGATATAACCGAGGCGGGGTTGCTGTTCCGGGCTGCTCATGAGCGGATGATCTGTCCGCCGTCGACGTTGAAGATCTGGCCGGTGATCCACGACGCGGCTTCCGACAGCAGGAACAGGCACATCGGGACCAGGTCCTCCGGCGTGCCCATTCGGGCCAGTGGCAGTTGCTGCACCATCTGCTTCACGATGGCCTGCGGGGTGGTGACCCGGTTGGCCTCGGTGTCGATGGGGCCGGGCGCGATCGCGTTGATCCGGATATTGCGCCAGCCCAGCTCGCGGGAGAGCTGTTGGGTCAGGCCGTTAACTCCGACCTTGGCCAGACCGTAGAAGTTCGAGTACACCCATGCCGCGGTGGAGGACTGGTTGACGATGGCGCCGCCGCCGCGCGCAGCCATGTGCTCGTAGACCGCCCGAGTGCAGATCAGCGCACCGTCCAGGTTCACTCGCATGAAGTTCTGGTAGTAGTCCCACGGCACGGTCAGCAGGCCGTCGAGCTTCATCCCGCCGAAGATCGCGGCGTTGTTGACCAGGTAGTCGATTCCGCCGAACTCCGCCACGGCCGCATCCGCCATGGCCTGCGCCGACTCCAGGTCGGAGACGTCGACGCGCACCGCGATCGCCTTGCCGCCGTCGGCGACGATCTGGTCGGCCACGGTCTTGGCGCCGTCGATGTTGATGTCAGCGACCACCACCGCGGCGCCCTCGGCGGCGAGGGCCTGGGCGTAGGCCTGCCCGATCCCGCCACCGGAGCCGGTGACGATGGCCACCTTGTCGTCGAATTGACCCATCTGCTTGTTCTCCTTGATCCGGTGATTGTCGTTAGTTCGCTGCTGTCGCAATAGCTTTGATTTCGAGGTACTCCTCGAATCCGGCGATGCCCATCTCGCGACCGTTGCCGGACTGCTTGTATCCGCCGAACGGCATATCCGCGGAGTACCAGACCCCGCCGTTGACGTTGACGGTGCCGGCCCGCAGTCGGGCCGCCACCCCCGCGGCCCGCTCGGCGTCGGCACCGTAGACGGTGGCGGACAACCCGTAGGGCGAGTCGTTGGCGATGCGCACCGCGTCGTCGTCGCCGTCATGCGGGATCACGGTGAGCACGGGTCCGAAGATCTCCTCGCGGGCCACCCGCGCCTCGTTGGTCAGCCCGGCGATCACGGTGGGTTCGATGAAGAAGCCGGCGGGCTGGTCCGCCGGGCGACCGCCACCGCAGGCGAACCTGCCGCCCTCGGCGATCGCGAGATCCAGGTAGCTCTGCACCCGGTCGCGCTGGCGAGCCGAGATCACCGGGCCGCAGATGGTGCCGGGCTTGGAGGGGTCGCCGGGCTTGATCGAGCCCATGGTGCCGGCCGCGATGGCGACCGCCTCGTCGTAGCGGGCCCGCGGGACCACCAGCCGGGTGGTGATCGCGCAGCCCTGCCCGGCGTGGATGCAGACCGAGAATCCCGCGACCGAGCAGGCGGCGGCCAGGTCGGCGTCGTCGAGCACCAGGAAGGCGGACTTGCCTCCCAGCTCCAGGAACACCTTCTTGATGGTGGCGGCGGCGTCCGCCATCACGCTGCGGCCGGTGGCGGTCGAGCCGGTGAACGAAACCAAGTCCACCCGAGGATCTTGGGCAAGCATGGCGCCCAGCGCGTGGTCGGTCGAGGTGACGATGTTGACCACGCCCGGCGGAATGTCGGTGTTTTCGGCGATCAGCTCGCCGAGCACCGCGGCGACCCACGGAGTGTCGGGTGCCGGTTTGAGCACGACGGTGTTGCCGGCGGCCAGCGCCGGGCCCAGCTTGGCCAGGTTGATCTGGTGCGGGAAGTTCCACGGGGTGATGGCGCCGACGACGCCGACCGCCTCCCGCACCACCGAGCGTCGAGTGGGGATGCCCATCGGCGAGGCCTGACCGAGATCCTGGGTCCACTCGTAGTTTTCGGCGGTGTCCGCGGCGAAACTGAGGTCGTTGATCGGCCCTTCCAATTGGGCACCGGCGGTCAGCATCCGGGGCGCGCCCACGTCGGCGATCGTCAGATCGCGAAGCTCCTCGACATGCTCGCGCATCGCGTCACGCAGTTGACGTACGCAGCGCACCCGCAGCTCGGTGTTGGTCGACCAGTCGGTCTCGTCGAATGCCCGCCGCGCCGCAGCGATGGCGCGGTCCATGTCGGCGGCGTCGGCATTGGCCGCCTCACCGAGCACCTCTTCGGTGGCCGGGTTGACGGTGGCGAAGCCGCCGGCTCCGCCCGAGGTCAGCTTGCCGTCGATAAGCAGCCGGCTCACGCCGTCAGCCAGTAGCGCCATCTTCTCACTCCCGCAGCTTGGTCGCAGTCCCCCGTGAAGAAACACTGCGAAAATAGACACATGTCCGTTATCGCCGGCTCGAACCCTAGACCCAGAGTTGGCGCCCCCGCAACCCTCGCCGCCTGAAACCCTTATTTCCCAGGGGACTTGCCTAACAAATCCACCTTCAGCTACGTTGGACACGTGTCCAGCGAATCGGTGGCGGCAGTCACACCAACGAACGCTGCCGTGGTCGAGCCGGCAACTCCCGCAGCCACGCCTGCAACCCGGAACCGGCGCCAGGAGGAGACCTTCCGCAAGGTGCTACGCGCCGGCGTGGAGATGCTGCGGGAGAAGTCCTACGCGGACCTGACCGTGCGCGCGGTCGCTGCGCGCGCCAAGGTCGCCCCGGCCACCGCCTACACCTACTTCTCCTCCAAGAACCATCTGATCGCCGAGGTGTATCTGGACTTGGTTCGCCAGGTCCCGTACTTCACCGACGTCAACGAACCGATGCCGAGTCGGGTCAACCAGGCGCTGCGGCACCTGGCACTGGTGGTGGCCGACGAACCCGAGGTCGCGGCGGCCTGCACGGCGGCGCTGCTCAGCGGCAACAGCGACCCAGCGGTGCGCACGGTGCGCGATCGGATCGGCGCGGAGATCCACCGCCGTATCGTCTCGGCGTTCGGCCCGGACGCGGACGCCCAGAAGGTCTCTGCGCTGGAGATGACCTTTTTCGGCGCGCTGGTCAACGCCGGCAGCGGCGCCTTCACCTACCACCAGATCACTGATCGGCTGGCCTACGTCGTCAGCCTGATCCTCGAATCAGGAGCACCACGATGAGCCTGCAGACCGTAACTTCCGAGACTTCCAACCCACCCGTCCTCAACCCGTACGACTACGACTTCCACGAGGACCCGTTCCCGTACTTCCGGCGGCTCCGCGACGAGGCACCGGTCTATCGCAACGAGGAGCTCAATTTCTGGGCGATCTCGCGCCATCAGGATGTGCTGCACGGGTTCCGCAACAGTGAAGCGCTGTCCAACCGGGACGGGGTTTCTCTGGACCCGGTCTCCCGCGGCCCCCATGCCCAACTGGTGATGTCGTTTTTGGCGATGGACGATCCGCAGCATCTGCGGCTTCGCACCCTGGTGTCCAAGGGCTTCACCCCGCGCCGGATCCGCGAGCTCGAACCGCAGGTGATTCGGCTGGCGCGCCAACACCTCGACAGCGCGATCCAGCCCGGCTCCGACGGCACCTGCTCGTTCGACTTCATCAATGACTTCGCCGGCAAGCTGCCGATGGACGTCATCTCCGAGCTGATGGGCGTGCCGGAAGCCGACCGGGCCCGGATCCGAGAGCTCGCCGACGGGGTGCTGCACCGCGAAGACGGGGTGACCGATGTCCCGCAGTCGGCGATCCAGGCCTCGATGGACCTGATGACCTACTACAACGCGATGATCGCCGACTTCAAAAAGAATCCCGCCGACAACTTGACCTCAGCGCTGCTGGAGACCGAGGTCGACGGCGACCGGCTCGGCGACCAAGAGATCCTGGCGTTCTTGTTCTTGATGGTGATCGCCGGCAATGAGACCACCACCAAGCTGCTCGGCAGCTCCGTCTACTGGGGCCACCGCAACCGCGACCAGCTGACGTCGGTATTCGCCGACCGCTCCCGGATTCCGTTGTGGGTCGAGGAGACGCTGCGCTACGACACACCCAGCCAGATCCTGGCGCGCACCGTCGCACAGGACTACACGCTGCACGGCACCACCATTCCGGCCGACTCGGTGGTACTGCTACTGCCGGGTTCGGGAAACCGTGACGAACGGGTCTTCGACGATCCCGACGCCTTCCGGATCGGACGCGATATCGGCTCCAAGCTGCTCAGTTTCGGCAGCGGCGCCCACTTCTGCCTCGGCGCACACCTGGCCCGGATGGAGGCACGGGTGGCGCTCGACGAACTTTTCAGCCGAATCAGCGACTACCAGGTCGACGAGGCCAGGGCCGTGCGGGTGCATTCATCCAACGTGCGCGGCTTCGCCGACCTCCCGATCACCGTCAAGGAGGCATAAATGCCACGTTTCGACCCACCCCCGGCCCGACGGCCTGCCATCGTGACGGGCGCATCCTCGGGTATCGGCGCCGCCACCGCAGAAGAGTTGGCGCGCCGCGGATTCCCGGTCGCACTCGGCGCTCGACGCACCGACAGACTCACCGAGCTGGTCGACAAGATCCGGGGCAATGGCGGCGAGGCAGTCGCGTTCAGCCTCGACGTTACCGACGCCGACTCCGTCAAGTCCTTTGTGGCGCAAAGTATCGACGCGCTGGGCGAGATCGAGTTGCTGGTCTCCGGGGCGGGCGACATGTTCCCCGGCCGCATTCACGAGCTGCCCACCGAGGCGTTCAACGACCAGATCCAGGTGCACCTGATCGGCGCCAACCGGTTGGCCACCGCGGTGCTGCCGGACATGGTCGCCCGCCAGCGCGGTGACGTGATCTTCGTCGGCTCCGATGTGGCGTTGCAACAACGTCCGCACATGGGTGCCTACGGCGCGGCCAAAGCCGCGCTGGTCGCGATGGTGCACAACCTGCGAATGGAGTTGGAGGGCACCGGAGTACGTGCCTCGATCGTCCACCCCGGCCCGACCCTGACCGAGATGGGCTGGAAGCTGTCGGCGGAGCAGGTGGGGCCGATGCTGGAGGACTGGGCCAAATGGGGCCAGGCTCGACACAGCTACTTCCTTCGCCCGCAAGACCTGGCCCGAGCCATCGCGTTCGTCGCGGAGACGCCGCGCGGCGCACACATCGTCGACATGGAGGTGCAGCCCGAGGCCCCGCTGCGCGACACCGCCTCCGATCGCCAGCACCTGCAACTGGGTGAGGAAGGAATGCCGTCATGACCGTCAGTACTGGGGTTCCCCGCGTCTCCGGGGGCCAGGACGAGCACGGCCACCTCGAAGAATTCCGCACCGATCCGATCGCGTTGATGCAGCGTGTGCGCGACGAATGCGGTGACGTCGGCTGGTTCGACCTGGCCGGCCGCAAGGTGGTGCTGCTGACTGGCGCCGAAGCCAACGAATTCTTCTTCCGTTCCACCGACGACGAACTCGACCAAGCCGCCGCCTATCCGTTCATGACTCCGATCTTCGGCAACGGCGTGGTGTTCGACGCTCCGCCGGAGCGGCGCGCGGAGATGTTGCATAACACCGCACTTCGCGGCGAGCACATGAAGCGGCACGCCAGCACCATCGAGCATGAAGTGCGCCAGATGATCGAAAATTGGGGTGAAAGCGGAGAAATTGATCTACTGGAGTTCTTCGCCGAGCTGACCATCTACACCTCGACGGCGTGCCTGATCGGGCGGAAGTTTCGCGAAGAACTCGACGGCCGGTTCGCCCAGCTGTACTACGAACTGGAGAACGGCACCGACCCGCTGTGCTACGTCGACCCGTACCTGCCGATCGAGAGCTTCCGACGCCGTGACGAGGCCCGCGTCAAGTTGGTCGAACTGGTACAGGGCATCATGAACGGCCGGCTGGCCAACCCGGAGTCGGACAAGAAGCGCCGGGACATGATCGACGTCATGGTGTCGATCCCGGACGAGAGCGGCAACCCGCGGTTTTCCGCCGACGAGATCACCGGAATCATCATCTCGATGATGTTCGCCGGGCATCACACCAGTTCGGGAACCAGCGCGTGGACGCTGATCGAGATGCTGCGCCACCCGGAGGCCCACGCGGCGGTGATCGCCGAGCTCGACGAGCTGTACGCAGATGGTGGCGAGGTGAGTTTCCATGCGCTACGCCAGATCCCAAACCTGGAGAACGTGCTCAAGGAGACCCTGCGCATGCATCCGCCGCTGATCATCTTGATGCGAGTGGCCAAGGGTGAATTCGAGGTCTGCGGCTACCCGATCCATGAAGGCGACATGGTGGCGGCTTCCCCAGCGGTCTCCAACCGAATTCCGGAGAACTTCCCCGACCCCAACGACTTCGTACCGGAACGCTACAACGAACCGCGCGAGGAGGACGTCATCCACCGCTGGACGTGGATCCCGTTCGGGGCCGGCCGGCACCGCTGCGTCGGGGCGGCGTTCGCCACCATGCAGATCAAGGCGATCTTCTCGGTTCTGCTGCGCGAGTATGAGTTCGAGATGTCGCAGCCTCCGGAGAGCTACCGCAACGACCATTCCAAGATGGTGGTGCAACTGGCTCGCCCCGCCAAGGTGCGCTACCGCCGGCGCAACAAGTAGAGGTCAAAGGAGCGCTGAAATGGGTAGCTACACAGTGAAGGTGGACCCGGACTTGTGCCAGGGCCACGCCATGTGCGAGCTGGAGGCGCCCGACTACTTCCAGGTGCCCAAGCACGGCAAGGTCGAGATACTCGATTCCGAACCACCCGACTCCGACCGCCGCCAGATCCAGGCAGCCGTACGGTCCTGCCCCACCCGAGCGTTGTCCATTGAAGAGAAACAGGATTGAACATGCCCTCTTTTTCCCGCGAACAGCTCGATGACTGGGTCGAGCGCTGGCTGCAGGCCAATCGCGACGCCGAGGCGGCCGGCGACTGGCGGCCCCTGGCCGACTTCTACGCCGATGACGCCACCTACGGCTGGAATATCGGCCCGAAAGAGGACGTCATGTGCGTCGGGATCGACGAGATCCGCTACATCGCACTGGGTCTGGAGATGGAGGGGCTGGACAACTGGCAGTACCCCTATCAGCGGGTGCTCATCGACGACAAGCAGGGCGAGATCGTCGGATTCTGGAAGCAGGTTGCCACCGACGCCGACGGCGCCGAGTCGGAGATCTACGGAATCGGAGGCAGCTGGTTTCGGCTCACCGAAAAAGACGGGCGGCCGCTCATCGAATGGCAGCGCGACTTCTTCGACTTCGGTCACGTCCAGAAGCTCTACCTGGATCTGATGACCGCCGGCAAGCTCTCGCCCGGAATGCAGAAGCGCATCGAGCGCAGCCTGGCGGGCGAGAAGCTCCCCGGCTACTACCCGCTGGGCACATCTCCGGTTCCACTCTGGTAGAACACAACTCACCTCCAGGAGAACTCGTGGCCATACGCGTCGCCCTGATCGGCACCGGCAATGCCGGGCGCATCGCCCTGCGCGGGCTGATCACCAATCCCGCCTACGAGCTCACCGGAGTGTGGGTCTCGACAGCAGCCAAGGTGGGCACCGATGCCGGCGAGCTCGCCGGTCTGGACGTCCACACCGGCATTCCCGCCACCGACGACTTCGAGGCGATCGTCGGCGCCAAGCCCGAGGCAGCGGTCTACTGCGCGATGGGCGACACCCGGCTACCCGACGCGCTCAAGGACGTCTGCCGGCTGCTGGCCGCCGGCATCAACGTCATCGGAACCGCCCCGGGGGTGCTGCAATACCCCTGGGGCGTCATCCCGGACAAGTTCATCGCTCCCATCGAAGACGCGGCCCGACAAGGCAATTCGAGTGTCTACGTCAACGGCGTCGATCCCGGATTCATCACCGATCTGGTGCCGCTGGCTTTCGCCAGCACGTGCCAGAACATTGAGCAGATCCGTTGCCTGGAGATCGCCGACTACGCGACCTACGATGGCGCCGAGGTCATGTTCGATGTGATGGGCTTCGGCAATTCGCTCGACAACGTGCCAATGCTGCTGCAGCCCGGCATTTTGAGCATCGCGTGGGGCGCGACAATCCGCGAGCTGGCCGCCGGATTGGGGGTGACCTTGGACGCCATCACCGACGCCAGCGAACGCGAACCCGCGCCGGAGGCCTTCGATATCGCCGCCGGGCATATTCCCCAAGGCGGTGTCGCCGCACTCAAGTTCGAGATCAGTGGCATCGTCGACGGCAAGCCGCTGATCGTGGTCGAGCACGTCACCCGGCTGCGCAGCGACCTGCGGCCGGACTGGGCGCAGCCGGCACAGCCGGGCGGCTCCTATCGGGTGGAGATCACCGGCGAACCGTCCTATGCCGTCGATATCTGCCCGACCAGCCGGCACGGCGACCACAACTACTCCGCGATCGCCGTCGGTGTCGGCCGGGTGGTCAACGCGATTCCCGCAGTGGTCGCGGCACCGGCCGGGATCGTCACCACCCTCGACCTGCCGTTGGTCGGCGCACCTGCCGTCATCGCGACAAGCAGCAACTGAGACACCGAAGACAACCACCACCACTGGACTGAAAGGCGGAATGCACATGGGACGGGTAGACGGCAAGGTAGCGCTGATCAGCGGAGGCGCACGCGGCATGGGCGCGGCCGATGCCCGGATGCTGGTCGACGAGGGCGCCAAAGTGGTCATCGGCGACCTGCTGGATGACGAAGGCGCAGCGCTCGCGGCAGAACTGGGTGACTCGGCGCGGTATGTGCATCTCGATGTCCGCGCCCCCGAGCAGTGGACTGCCGCGGTGACGGTCGCGGTCGAGACGTTCGGGAAGCTGAACGTGCTGGTCAATAACGCCGGGACCGTCGCGCTGGGGCCGCTGCGCAAGTTCGATCTGGACCAGTGGCACAACGTCATTGACGTCAACCTCAACGGCACGTTCCTGGGCATGCGCGCGTCCATCGATTCGATGATCGCCGCCGGCGGCGGGTCGATCATCAATGTGTCCTCGATCGAGGGTCTGCGCGGGGCACCGATGGTGCATCCCTATGTGGCCTCGAAATGGGCGGTGCGCGGCCTGACCAAATCCGCGGCTCTCGAATTGGCCCGCCACAACATTCGGGTCAACTCGCTGCACCCCGGTTTCATCCGCACCCCGATGACCGAGCATCTGCCCGAGGACATGGTGACGATCCCACTGGGTCGGCCCGGCACCTCCGACGAAGTCGCCACCTTCGTGCTGTTCTTGGCCAGCGACGAGTCCTCCTATGCCACGGGTTCGGAGTTCGTCATGGACGGCGGTCTGGTCACCGATGTTCCGCACAAAAATGGTTGACACCCGGTCATACACCTAGCCATCATGTGTATGCCCGAGCAAGGTTCATGCTCCCGTGACAACCAAAGGTGCTCGTCTTGACATCAACGCAATCAGCTTGTCCGTTCGGTTCGGGTTTCGACTTCACCGACCCGGATGTTCTGCTTCACGGCATGCCGATCACCGAGTTCGCCGAGCTGCGCAAGACAGCGCCGGTGTGGTGGAACGAGCAGCCGTCGCACAGCAATATCTTCGATGACGGCGGCTACTGGGTCATCAGCAAACACCAACACATCAAAGAGATCTCGCGCGACAACGACGTGTGGTCGACCAACGCCAAGGGCGCGGTCATGCGACTGCCCGACGGCATCACCGCCGACCAGCTGGACCTGACCAAGGCGTTGTTGATCAACCACGATCCGCCCGAGCACACCCGGCTGCGCAAGCTGGTGTCACGACTGTTCACGCCGCGGTCCGTCGCTGCGCTGGAGGAGACGCTGGCCCAGTCGGCCCGCGAAATCGTCGCCGCGGCGGCCGAGAAGGACAGCGGCAATTTCGTCGACGACATCGCGATGCGACTGCCGCTGTTGGCGATCGCCGATCTGCTCGGGGTTCCCGAGGCCGATCGGGAGAAGCTGTTTCACTGGACCAACTCGATCATGAACACCGATGACCCGGACTTCGACTCCGATCCGGCCATGGCCAACGCCGAGTTGATGGGCTACGCCTACACCATGGCCGAGGAGCGGCGGCGCTGTCCGGCCGACGACATCGTCACCCGACTGGTCCAGGCCGACATCGACGGCGAATCGCTCGGCGAGACCGAATTCGCATTCTTCGTCATCCTGCTGGCGGTCGCGGGCAACGAGACCACCCGCAACGCCATGACGCACGGCATCAACGCGTTCGCCGAACACCCGGACCAGTGGGAGCTCTACAAGCGGCAGCGGCCCGAGACCGCCGTCGACGAGATCGTCCGCTGGGCGACCCCGGTGCACTGCTTCCAGCGCACCGCCAAGGTCGACACCGAGATCGGCGGGGTGGCCATCGGCCAAGGGCAGCGGGTCGGGTTGTTCTACAGCTCGGCCAACTACGACGAAGAGGTCTTCGACCGGCCGTTCAGTTTCGACATCCTGCGCGATCCCAACCCGCACCTGGCGTTCGGCGGGCAGGGCACCCATTACTGCATCGGCGCCAACTTGGCCCGGATGGAGATCCGGCTGATCTTCGACGAAATCGCCAACCAGCTCCCCGATATCACGAAGCTGGCCGAGCCCCGCCGACTGCGTTCCGGCTGGATCAACGGCGTCAAAGATCTGCAGGTCGCCTACCACGGTTAGGCCGTCGGCAGCGCGAATCGGCGGTGCGGCGATAGGGGTTCGACGGGCTTCGAACGAACCCTCCCGCCGCCCGGTAGTCGGTTATAGGCTCCGAGTAGGGGACTGCCGGACGTCCGGAAATTCAAAAGGAAAGCAGGTTCGCGGTGAAGACAAAGGGTGCGTTGCTCTGGGAGTTCAACAAGCCGTGGTCGGTCGAGGAGATCGAGATCGGTGACCCCCAGAAAGACGAGGTCAAGATTCAGATGGAGGCGGCCGGCATGTGCCACTCCGACCACCACCTGATGACCGGCAGCATCCCCATGGCCGGCTTCCCGGTCCTCGGCGGACACGAGGGCGCCGGCATCGTCACCGAGGTCGGCCCCGGGGTGGAAGACATCGCCCCCGGCGACCACGTGGTGCTGTCCTTCATCCCGTCCTGTGGCAGCTGTCCGACCTGTCAGTCCGGACTGCGCAACCTGTGCGACCTGGGCGCCGGGCTGCTCAACGGCGTGGCGGTCAGCGACGGCACCTTCCGCGTCACCGCGCGCGGCGAAGGCGTCTACCCGATGACACTGCTCGGCACGTTCTCACCGTGGATGGTGGTGCACAAGTCCTCGGTGGTGAAGATCGACCCGTCGATTCCGTTCGAGGTGGCCTGCCTGGTCGGCTGCGGCGTCACCACCGGCTACGGGTCGGCCGTCCGCAGCGCCGACATCCGCCCGGGTGAGGATGTCGCGATCGTCGGTGTCGGCGGTGTCGGAATGTCGGCACTGCAGGGCGCGGTCAATGCCGGCGCCCGCAATATCTTCGTCATCGACCCGGTGGACTGGAAGCGCGACCAGGCACTGAAGTTCGGCGCCACCCACGTCTACCCGGACATCTTCGCCGCGATGGGCGGCATGATGGAGGTCACCCACGGCCTGATGGCCCGCAAGGTGATCGTCACCGTCGGCGAGGTGCACGGCGCCGACGTCGACAACTACATGATCTTGACCGCCAAGGGCGGAACCTGCGTGCTGACCGCAATGGGGTCCATGCTCGACAACCAGGTCACGCTCAACCTGTCGATGCTGACGCTGCTGCAGAAGAACCTGCAGGGCACCATCTTCGGCGGCGGAAACCCGCAATACGACATCCCGCAGCTGCTGTCGATGTACCAGGTCGGCAAGCTGAACCTGGACGACATGGTGACCCGCCAGTACAAGCTGGAGCAGATCAACGAGGGCTACCAGGACATGCTGGACGGCAAGAACATTCGCGGCATCATCCGCTACACCGACGCCGATCGCTAGCGCGGCGGAGCCGGGCGCAGCGGGTCGGCGTTAAGGCACCGCCGATCGCTAGACCACCCGTTGACACTGCGCTGAGGCCGAAGAAGTGCGAGAAGCACCCGCCCTCAGCGCAGAATCAACGACGAACTAGGCAGGCCGAAAGACCAGACTGGCCTTGAGCTTGGTCCGGTTGCCGACCATGCCCAGAAAGTTCCCCTCCACCGCGAACTGCTTACGGGTCACAGTCGCTTCGGTGGTCAGTCGGACACCGCCGTCTTCGAGCGGGGACACCTCGACCTTCAACGGCAACGGTCCGGTAATGCCCTTGACGGTCAGTTCGGCGTCCAACCGGGCGACATCGCCGCCGGCCGGCTCCCCACCGGTGACCACCACGGTGATGTCGGGGTAATGGTCGGTATTGAAGAAGTTCGATCGGCGCAGGTCGTGGTCACGAGTGCCCAGTCCGGTGTTGATCGAGGCGGCCTTGATATCGACCCTGCCCGACACCGTCTTGTCGTCCTTGATCTCGCCACTGCCGCTGAATTCGGTGAACGCGCCCCGGACTTTCAGCGCGCCCCACATGGTTCCGTTCTCGAATCGGATACTTGACTGCCCAGGATCCAGATTCCAAGTTCCCACTGCCTTAGGACTGCTGAGAAATGTTGCGACAGATGACATCTCATCTCCTCCGCCTCTGGCGTGGCAAGCCCGCACGATGGGTATCAGCTCGTCCTCGATAATACGCAGCAGCAGCCGTTTAATCTGGCACTCGGCGCATATGCTGATCCCATGACCACCGTGTTCACCAAAATCATCAACCGGGAGCTGCCGGGTCGGTTCGTTTACGAGGACGACGATGTCGTCGCCTTCTTGACCATCGAGCCGATGACCCAGGGCCACACACTGGTGGTACCCCGCGCCGAGATCGACCAGTGGCAAGACATCGACGGCGCCGCCTTCGCCCGGGTGACGGCGGTGGCGCAGAAGATCGGCAAAGCGGTGTGCCGAGCGTTCGACACCGAGCGGGCCGGCATGATCATCGCCGGCCTAGAAGTCCCCCACCTGCACGTCCACGTCTTTCCGACCCGCAGCCTGTCCGATTTCGGCTTCGCCGGCGTAGACCGCAATCCCTCGGCGGAATCGCTGGACGAGGCGCAGGCCAAGATCAAGGCCGCACTGGCCGAACTGGGCTGAGACTCAAACGATCTCAGCGGGCAACTCGGCCGAGCGGGCCGAGGTATCGGCAAGACGCGGCAGCGAGACCCGGAACGTGCAGCCCTGGCCCGGCGGAGAGCTGACGGTGACCGAGCCGTGGTGCGCCCGGGTCAGCGAGTCGACGATCGACAACCCCAATCCGGTGCCGCCGCTGGCCCGCGCCCGCGATGAGTCGGTCCGGAAGAATCGTTCGAAGACCCGCTCCACATCCTGCTCGCTCATTCCTGGCCCCTGGTCGATGACCTCAAGGATGGCGTCGTCACCCTCGGTGCCGACCCGCACGGTGACCGCAGTCTCCTCCGGGGTGTGCTGCAGCGCATTGGAGACCAGATTGCTCAGCACCTGCCGCAGCCGCGCTTCGTCGCCGAGCACCTCCGGGGTCCCGGGGCCGTCGAAGACTTCAAGTTGGACGGTGCGATTCGGTGCGATAGCCCGGGCGTCGTGCACAGCGTCGGTGGCCAACACCAACAGGTCGACCCAGTGCCGCTCCAGCGGACGCTGGGCATCGGTTCTGGCCAGCAGCAGCAGGTCCTCGACGAGCAGGCCCATCCGGCGGGCTTCGCTTTCGATGCGCGACATCAGCAACTCCACGTCGCGGGCTGCACCCTGCCGGTACAGCTCAGCGAAGCCGCGAATCGTGGTCAGTGGGGTGCGCAGTTCGTGGCTGGCATCGGTGATGAACCGCCGCATCCGCTCCTCGGAGATCCGCGCGCTGTCCGCCGACGCCGCCGAGGAGGCCACCGCCTCCTGGATCTGCGCCAGCATGCCGTTGAGCGCCAACGTGAGCCGTCCGACTTCGGTACGCGGATCACGTTCGGGAACCCGACTGTCCAGCTGCCCGGCAGCGATTGCCGCCGCGGTCCGTTCGACCTCGGCCAACGGTCGCAGGCTGCGGTTGACCACCACATAGCCGGCGGCGCCCAACACCAGCAGCACCCCGACGCCGATCGTCACCCGCCACCAGGCCAGGTAGCGCAGGGTGGCCCGGGGATCGGACAGGTCCCTGGCCACGGTGATCAGCCTGCCGTTCTCGCCGTGCACCGACAACGCCCGCCACTGCACGCCCGACCCGTCCACGGAGCCGATCGTGATCGGCTCCGATCCCACGTCGTTGTCCGGCGGCAGCAACGGCTCGGCGTTCTGGTCATTGACGACGGTCCAGATGCTGCCGTCGGGGTCGACGTCGCGGACGTAGAAGCTCGTCGGCGGCCGGCCGGGATTGGGGTCCTCCCCCTCCCGCGACGGCAGTCGGCCGCGCTGTTCCAGGGCCCAGCCGTGGGCGGCGTCGATGAGCGTGGCGTCGATCCTGCCGATCAGACGGTGCCGCAAAATCGTGGTCACGGCATACCCCTGCGCGAGCAACCCGATAGCCACCATGGCCAGGGTGGCAGCGACCAGGCTGACTTTCAGCGGCAAGATGTCCCGAAGGGGTTTGACCGTCCCCATATGTTTCGACCTATAACCCGTTTCCGGCCTTCACCGGCCGCAGTGGTTCGTCGCGGCTCGCATTCATCGCGGCTCGCGCAACACATAACCGACCCCGCGCAGCGTGTGCAACAAGCGCTTGTCGCCGGTGTCGATCTTGCGTCGTAGGTAGGAGACATAAGACTCCACCACGTTGACGTCGCCACCGAAGTCATAGCGCCAGACGTGGTCGAGGATCTTCGGCTTGCTCAGCACCGTGCCGGCATTGATCACGAAGTACCGCAACAGCGTGAACTCGGTGGGCGACAACGACACCGGCTGGCCGGCCTTCCACACTTCGTGGGTGTCCTCGTCAAGCTCGATGTCGGCGAACGTCAGCCGGGAGTTGCGCGGCTCCTGGGCGCCCTTACCCGCCCGGCGCAGGATGACCCGCAGCCGCGCCACCACCTCCTCCAGGCTGAACGGCTTGGTCACGTAGTCGTCGCCGCCGAGGGTCAGCCCGGTGATCTTGTCCTGCAGCGAGTCACGCGCGGTCAAGAACAGCGCCGGGGCGTCGATGCCGTCGGCGCGAAGCCGGCGCAGCACCCCGAATCCGTCCATGCCCGGCATCATCACGTCGAGGATCACCGCGTCCGGCCGGACCTCGCGCGCGCGATCGAGCGCGGCTGGTCCGCTGGAGGCGGTGTAGACCTCGAATCCCTGGAATTTGAGGCTGACCGAGAGCAGCTCGACGATGTTGGTTTCGTCGTCGACGACGAGAACTCGGGCTTCCGGTGCGGCGTCTTGCGCAGCTATTGCTCCCATAACGTCAATTCCCTCGCAACACGATCAAAATAGCCTGGATGCTGGCTGTACGTTCGTTGTCAATCAAACTAGCTGATGGCGGCTCACCGTCGCCCCTAGACTGGCCAAATGTTGGTCAAGCAGCTGATTGCCGTGTCCACCGCCCCGGCGCGCATCGGTCTGTCGATCGCCGACGCCAGTCTCGGCGTCGCCACGACGGCGCTCGGACTGGCCCGTCAGGCGCTCGGCGACGCCGGAAAGCAGGGCACGAACAGCTCGATGGCGCACATGCTGGGCCTGGACGACACCATCGCCCGGGCCAATCGGCTGGCCAAGCTGATGGACGACGACGCACCGCTGGGACGTGCGCTGGCGCCGGGCGGTCCGGCCGACCGACTGCTGGCACCGGGCGGCCTGGTGGACCAGCTGACCGGGCCGGGCGGGGTGATCGACCGGCTCACCGCCGAGGGCGGCGGGCTACAGCGGGCGCTGCAGCCCGGTGGCCTGGTGGATCAGCTGACCGACGAAGACGGGTTAATCGAACGATTGCTGGCCGAAGACGGCCTGGCCGACCGGCTGCTGTCCGAAGGCGGGCTGATCGACAAGCTGACCGCCCGCAACGGGCCCCTGGAGCAGCTCGCGGGCGTCGCCGACACCCTGAGCCGGCTGGCCCCCGGCATGGAAGCTCTGGAGCCGGCGATCGAGACCCTGCAGGAAGCGGTGATCGCGCTGACGATGGTGGTGAACCCACTGAGCAATATCGCCGAGCGCATCCCGCTGCTGCCGCGGCGATCCAGTCGGCGCACGTCGGCCCGGACGGTGCGCTCCCAACGGGTGATCGACACCGATGTCCCAAGTGCCGACGGCCCCTGAACGCAGACCGGTGCCTCAATAGGACCGGCCATCGGCGTACCGCTGTCGCCGGTAGTTGCGACCGTTGCCGCGATTCCTCGCTTTGTACGTCGGCAGCTGACTGTCACAGTTGGGACAAACGAGCCGCAGATTCTCACCGACACAAGGCGACGCTATCCCTATGGGCCGACAGAAATGGAGCCGCGTGAGAGACTCGAACTCTCGACATCCGCTTTACAAGAGCGACGCTCTACCAACTGAGCTAACGCGGCCGGGCCGGCTCAAGGAGCCGTGGCGATTGTACGACGGGACGATGCCCTCCAATCTCCCGCTCCCGCCGACTCGAGCCGACGGAGGCGCGAGCCGGCGCTGTCGATGCCGCCTAGTTGGCAGAAACTCACGGAACAAGCGCCGTGGTAAGCGAGCCGTCGTCAATCCAATCCGGACTGGGGGCTCCACCGCCGGCTGATGGCACACGCCCCCCGAAGCCCTGCCGGTTTCCCCGGCGGTCGCGCGGGCGCCCCCGCCGAGCCCCCTTCCGATCATCGTTTTCATTCGACGATTCGTTGACTGATGCGCATTTATATGCTTACGCTCATTCACTAACGAAGTAAATCTTAATTCGCAGTCAGCGATCTAGATGGGGGAGATTCATGCAGCACACCTTTCGGCCAGTTCTGACCGGCACCTTCGCGGCAGCCACCGCGGCGTTGATCTGCGTGGCGCCGGTAGCCCCGCAACTTCCCCAGGTACAGCACCAGGCTGTGGCGCTGACGGCAGCCTCATCAGCAGTTGGCGACGACGTCATCAACCTCGGCTTCCTCGTCATCGACGGCAGCACCATCGGACTGTTCCCCCTGGGTCCGATGGCTGACCTACTCGGCCTGGGCGGCGTGGATCTCAAGCAGATCGTCGACTTCCTCGGGCTGGGCGACGACAAGCTGAGCACCCTGCTACCCGGACTGGTCGACGGCCTCGGGTTGGGTAACACCACGCTTGGCACCCTCGTTGACGGTCTGGGATTGTCCGACGTGGACCTCGCCGTCCTGCTTGGCGGTCTCGTCACCGGTCTCGGCCTGGACGACGTCACGCTGGGCAGCCTGGTCGACGGCATCGGACTGGGCGGCGAGAACGTCGGCACCCTGGCGGGCAACCTGGTCAACGGCCTGGGGCTGGGCGACACCACCTTGAACGAACTGCTCACCGGGTTGGGCTTCGGCACCATGAAGCTCGGCGCACTGGCGCCGATCCTCACCGAGCTGGGCAACGCCGTGCCAGGCCTGAACAGCGTCACGTTCGGCGACGTCGTGAACGGCCTCGGTCTCAGCAACGTCCAGGTCAGCACCCTGCTCACCGATCTTGGCGCCAACCCCGCCAGCATCACCGGATTGCTCGACCTGATCGCCCTGGTTCCCGGCCTCAACGCAGCGACCACCGTCGGCGGTTTGGTCACTCTGGCCGGCCTCAGCGATGCCGCAGTCTTCCCGGGTTTGGCAACGCTGCTCAGCGACCCGGCCGCCGGGCTGGCCAACATCAGTCTCAGCAGCGCCCTCGATGTCATGGGCCTGGACGACGCCACCTTGAACCAGCTGCTCGGCGTCCTGCCGCTGAACATGTCCGTCGACAGCCTGCTCGGCGGGCTGGGCCTGAACAACACCACCCTGGGCGATCTGCTCGGTTCGGGACTGATCCCCTCCGGCGCGACGCTGGGCGGCCTGCTCGATGCCATCGGCCTGAGCGGCACCAGCTTGGACAGTCTGATCGCCGGCCTGAACAACTCCGGGCTGAGCCTGCTCAACGACAGCCTGGACCAACTGCTGGGCAACCTCGGTGTCGGCGATGCCACCATCGATGACCTGCTGAACGGCATGGGCCTCTACGACCACGCCCTGTTCAGCTTCAACTTCTGACGACGCCGTGATGCCGAGCACCGCGGCGACGGACAGCCGTCGTCGCGGTGCTTGGTGCCACCGCTAGTCGCGGGTCAGGTACTCCAGCACCACACGGGTAAAGGCGTCCTTGGCCTCGATCATGGTCCAGTGCCCGCAGTTGGGGAACACGTGCACCTCGGCGTCGGGGATGGTCCGCATCGGGATCAGCGCCATGTCCAGCGGGCTGACCCGGTCGTCGCGGCCCCAGGTGACCAGCGTCGGCGTCTTGAGCCGGTGCATCATCGCCCACGGCAGCGGCCCCTTGGATGCCTGCATCATCTTCACCATGTTGGTGAAGGCTTCCTTGCCGTACATCCGCCGGGCGCTGGCCAGGGTGTCGGGGTCGGTGGCCAGGGCCCACCGCTCCTCGATCAGTTCGTCGGTGATCACCGACGGGTCATAGACCATCGAGTGCAGCCAGCGCACCAGCGCGTCGCGGCTGGGGTTGTCGACGAAGTCCTGCAGCAGCCGGATGCCCTCGGCCGGTCCCGGGCTGAGCAGGTTGGTGCCGATGCCACCGATGGTGACCAGCTTGCTCACCTTGTCGGGGTTGCCGATCGCGTAGCCGATCCCGACGCCACCACCCATCGAGTTGCCCACGATGCTGAACTGGTCCAGGCCCAGCGCTTCGACGAAGGCCGGCACCGCACCAAACGCGGTCACCATGGGATGCCCGCCGAAGTCGTCGCTGACGCCGAACCCGGGGAATTCCAGCGCCAGGCAGCGGAAGTGCTCGGCGAAGGCGGGCAGCACGCCACGGTAGTTGCGCCAGCCGGTCACGCCCGGCCCAGAGCCGTGCAGCAGCAGCAGCGTGGGCCCGTCACCGGCTTCGTGGTAGCGCAGCACCCCCTGCTCGGTGGTTACCTCGCGCAGGGTCTCGTCGTGGCTCAAGTCGGCCGGCATGTGTCTCCTCAGAAGTCCCGAAACTCTTTAGACACGCTAACGCCGAACGCTGCCGGTCACGGTGTCGGGGTCGGGATCTTGCCCGCGCTGGCCCCACCGTCGACGGCCAGTTCCGCGCCGGTCATGTACGCCGAAGCATCCGAGGCCAGGAAGGCGACGACGTCGGCGACTTCGCTCGGCAGCCCGATCCGGGTCAGCGGCGCCGCCGGATGCCGGCCCGGGCCGGGCTGGACACCCAGGTGCGCCACCATCGGGGTGTCGATCATGCCGGGATGCACCGAATTCACCCGAATTCCCAACCGCCCCAGCTCAATTGCGGCAACCTTGGTCATCCCACGCAGCCCCCACTTGGACGCCCCGTAGGCGCTGTAGCCGGCCAGGCCCTGCAACCCGGCTTGGGATGACACATTGATCACCGACCCTCCGCCGCTGGCCCGCATCGGCTCCACCACCGCCTTGATGCCCAGAAACGCCCCGATGAGGTTGACCCGCAGCATCGCCTCAAAACCCGCGGCCGACTGCTCGACGAGCGGCACCGACTGGCAGATCGCGGCATTGTTGACCAGTACGTCCAGCCGCCCGAATTCGCTGACCGCAGTCTCGACCACGGCCGCCCACCCCGCCTCGTCGCCGACGTCGTGGCGCACGAATCGCGCTCCGAGTTCAGTGGCGACCCGCTCCCCCTCATCGGCCAGCACATCGGTCAGCACCACCTGCGCGCCGAGCTCGGTGAACAACCGGGCCTCGGCGGCGCCCTGGCCGCGTGCGGCTCCGGTAATGATGGCGACCTTGCCCTTCAGATCCACGCCCGCCATCAGTCGCGGTCCTGATCGATACCGGCCAGCATCAGTTCGGAGACGCGCCGCGGGAACTCGGTGAACTTCGCCATCGGAACGATGCTTCGCGGCATGATCACGTGCCGGCGGTTGCGTTCGATTGCCCCCGCGATGGCCGCCGAGACCGCCACCGGGTCAAGCGATTCGCGGGGAATCATCCGCCAGCGAATGGACCGCTCGATGGTGCGCCGGGCCGGCCCGAATGCCCGGATGTGGTCGATCATGTCCGTCTTGACCTCGCCGATCTGCACCAGCGTGGTGCCCACCGGCTTACCCCGCAACTCCCCGCGGATGCCCGCGGTGAAGTGGCTCAGCCCGGCCTTCGACGTCCCGTACAGGGTCAGCCCGGGGCCCTGGGAGATAGCGCCCATCGACGACACGTTGACGATGTGGCCGCGCCCGCGCCGCACCATGCCCGGTATCACCTGGCGGCACAGTTCCATCGGCGCCGCCAGGTTGACCTGCAGCAGGTGTCGTATCTGCTCGGGGCCGACCTCGTGAAACCTGCCGACGTGGTCGACACCCGCGTTGTTGACCAGGATGTCCACCGGGCCATCGGCTTCCACCCGCTCGATCAAGCTCGCCACGGCCGCCGGGTCGCCCAGGTCGGCCGGGTAGGCCTTGCCGTCGAGCTCCTTGGCCAGGATCTCCAGGGCCGCACCATCGCGGGCCACCAGCGCGACGTCGGCGCCGCGCTCGGCCACCACCGCGGCGATACTGCGGCCCAGACCACGACTGGCGCCGGTGATCAAGACCCGAGCGTTCCTCAGTTGCATGGCGATCCTTCCGATAGGGCCGCGCGGAGCACCGCGCAGACGTCGTCGCTGGCTTGGGCGGCGAAAGGCAGATGGTCCGCCAAATTGAAGAAACCGTGGAAGCCCTGCTCGTACCGCGTGACGCTGGCCGCCACACCGGCGTCCTGAAGCCGCTGGGCGTACTCCTCGCCCTCGGGGCACAGCGGGTCCAGCGCGCCGGTGACGACGTGGGCCGGCGGCAGGCCGGTGAAGTCGCCGAGGATCGGTGAGGCCAACACATCGGTCCGGTCACCGTCGGGGCCCAGGTACTGCTCGGTGAACCATTGCATGTGGGCCGCGGTGAGGGTCCCGCTGCGGGCGGGCCGGGCACCGGACGCCGGCGCCGGCTTGCGGCGCTGGTCGACGACGGGATAGATGAGCACCTGGAACGCGATCGGCGGCCCGCCACGGTCGCGGGCGAGCATGGCCACCACCGCGGCGAGGTTTCCGCCGGCACTGTCACCGGCGATCACCAACCGCGCCGGATCGCCGCCGAGTTCGGCCAGGTGGGCGGCCACCCACTGGGTGGCCGCCCACCTGGCCGAACTC
>NZ_LT546170.1:44431-190670 GCF_900078685.2 Mycolicibacter icosiumassiliensis
CCCGTAGCGGGGACCGCCGAACCCGCGGAAGCCGGCGCCGGCCGCACCCGCACCCGCGGCCGGGATACCCGGCATTCCAGGCATTCCCGTTGGCGGTGCAATCGGAGCCCCGCCGAGAATTCCACCCGCGGACGGCAGCGCCGCTGCCGCAGCAGGACCCACCGGCACCCAGGAGCCGCCGGAGACCGGGCCCAGCGTGGAGGCTGCCGCCATCGGCGGAACCCAGGCCGCCGGAACCGAGAGGCCGCCGACCGCGCCGGCGGCACCGGAGGCTGCGCTCGCCGCACCAGAGGCCGCGTTGGCGGCGCCCGCCGCCGCGCTGGAGGCTCCCGTCGATGCTGCCTTCGCCCCGTCCGCGAACAGCTTCTGCAGACCGAGCACACCGCTGACACCACGCCAGACCGCACAGACGTTGTTCGACTGCAGGTTCGAGTGGGTCAACAGCTGGCTCATCAACTGGTTCGACAAGGTGTAGTTCGGGTCGTTGAGGATGTCCTGGGCGGGGTTGCCGGTGCTCTCCGCCGAGTGCGAAGTCAGCGAGTTCACCAGATGCTGCAATGTGCCGGACGCCTTGGTGGCCTGGGTCGCCGTCGCATTGCCGGCCGCCTGAGCGACCGCGTTGCCGGTGGCGGCGTCGCCGGCCGGGTTGGTCGGGTTCGGCGGCGAGGTGAAATCGCTCAGCTTGGTGGCCGCGCTGGACTGGGCCTGATAGCCGTACATCGCGATGGTGTCCTGTGCCCACATCTCGCCGTGCTCGGCTTCGGTGGCCGCGATCGACGGAGTGTTCTGCCCCAAGATGTTGGTGGCGACCAACTGCTGCAGCAGCTGGCGGTTGGCCGTCACCGCCATCGGGGGCACCGTCTGGGCGTGCGCCGTCTCGTAGGCGGCCGCGGCCGCCCGGCTCTGGACAGCGGCCTGCTTGGCCTGCTCGGCGGTGAGCTCCATCCAGTTCACATAGGGCGCGGCCGCCGCCGCCATCGACGCCGAAGCCGATCCCAGCCATTCCTGCGAGGTCAGCTGGTTGATGACCGAACGATACGCGGCGGCAACCGTTCTCAGTTCAGCTGACAGCGCACTCCACGCCGATGCGGCCGCCACCATCGGTTCCGAGCCGGGCCCGGAGTATATCATGGTGGAGGTGACCTCCGGCGGTAACGACAGGTAGTTCATCGCTGCGGACTATCCGGCCGCGGCTGCGTTGGCCGCCTCGGTAGCTGCGTACGCGTTGGCCCCGTTGCTCAACGTGTTCACGAACATTTCGTGGACGGCCGCGGCCTGGGCGCTCACGGTCTGGTAGGCCTCCGCGTGAGCGGCGAACTGTGCTGCCGTCAGAGCCGACACCTCGTCGGCGGCGGCCGGAACCACGCCGGTGGTGGGGGCCGCTGCCGCGGCACTGTGGGCGGCCATCGACGAACCGATGGTCCGCAGGTTGGCGACCGCGGCCAGTAGCGCCTCGGGCTGCGTGGTGACGAACGACATGAACGCTCCTCGTCGAAGTCTTTCGTGATCCGCGCTCGCCGCGTTGGGCGATCGCGTGCGCGGTTGGGCGCAGACCCGACGCTAAGCGATCTGAACCCCGAGACCCAGTCGCGGAGGAGATTTTTCGAAGATTGCCAGCAACTGTTCATTGACAGTTGGTAACTGTATCCGAAGCATTCACCCAGCGGCACCGTGGCGTTGGGCTGTCGTCATCCGCTGTTCACCAACTCCGACGAGTTCGGCGACACCGCGTCGGCCAACAAGCGCAAGGTGGATTCCCGCCCCGGCGAGCTGGTGGGGTCGGCGCCCCGCCGAGCCGATGCGACCGGATTGAGCATCAATTCTTCCACACCGAACCGGTCCGCCAACTGCCGCAACTGCGCCAGCGCCTCCGCCGGTGTTCCCCGCACCGCGCGCTCGAGTTCTGCCTGCGCGACGCCACTCTGCTCGGGTGTGAGTGCCGCCTGCTCGGCATCTTCGACCAGCATCAACGGGCCCGGCTGTTGCCCGATCGCGGTGCGGGCCTGTAAGTGCAGGTAGGGAAGTATCAAAGCCGTTGCCTCCTCCCGTGTTTCGGCGACCACGGTGTTCACGGTGAGGAAGGCGATCGGTTCGGCCGCGAGTTCGCTCGGCACGAATTCCGACCGGTAGCGGGTGAGCGCTTCCTCGGTCTGCTCGCCGAACAGGTGGTGGCCGAACACATAGGGCAGGCCCTTGACTGCGGCAACCCGGGCCGAGTCCACTGAGGATCCCAGCACGAAGACCCGGGGTGTCGTCAGCGCGTGCGGTGTCGACTTGAGGACATAGCTGCGGTCCGCCAGTTGCACCGCCACCCCGGCGGGGCCCACCAGGGCGATCACATCGTCGAGGTGGTCGGGGAAATCATCGGGGGCGCGGTCGCCGCGGCTTCCGCGCAACACCATCGACGCCACCGGGTCGGCGCCGGGAGCCCGTCCGATGCCTAGGTCGATGCGGCCGGGATGGGCGGCCTCCAACAGCGCGAACTGCTCGGCCACCGCCAGGGGTGCGTGATTGGGCAGCATCACCCCGCCGGCGCCGACGCGGAGACGCGACGTCGCAGCGGCCAGCATCGCGGTCAGCACCGCCGGGCTGGTCGCGGCAACCGACGGGATGTTGTGGTGTTCGGCAACCCAGTACCGGGTGTAGCCGAGTCGGTCCGCTACCGTCGCGAGCCGCATCGTCGCGGCCAGCGCATCCGGGGTGGACTGGTCCGTGCGTACCGGTGTGAGATCGAGAATGGAGAGGCGCACAGCGGCGATCTTGCCAGTACGCACGCGCCGTCGCCGTTCATACACCGCGCGTTCTGATTTCGTTAACCCGACTCGCGCACAGTGGCAGGTGATGAACAGCGACACCGAACTCGCCGGCATAGCACCGTCGGCGCCCGCTGCTCCGCCCGAGCCGTGGGACATCGGCCGCCCGCAGCCGGTGGTGCAGCAACTGGTGGCCCACGGCGCCTTGCGGGGCGAGGTGCTGGATCCGGGAACCGGCCCGGGCCACCACGCTATTTACTATGCTGCTCAAGGATATTCGACAACCGGCGTGGACAGCTCTCCGGCCGCTATCGCGGTGGCGCGACACAACGCAGCCCAAGCCGGCGTGACGGTGAACTTCCAGCTGGCCGATGCGGTTGACCTGATCGGGTTCGACGGTTGCTTCGACACCGTCGTCGACAGCGCGTTCTACCACCTGTTCCAAGACGACGAGGAGACCCAGCTGCGTTATGCGCGCAGCCTGCATCGGGCGACCAAGCCGCAAGCGCGGCTGTTCCTGTTCGAGGCCGGACGCCACAATGTCAACGGCTGGCAATTGGACGGCCTGTCGCCCGACCGCTTCGGTCGGCTGCTCACCGAAGCCGGGTGGCGTATCGACCATGTTGGGACCACTACCTATCAGGGCTCCTTCGAGCCGACCGCCTTCACCGAGATGGTCGCGGTGATGGAGGCGCTCGGCCGGGAGGACCTGGTGGCGGGGGTCCGGGCGTTGGCCGACCGGTTCGCGATCCTGCAACCGCTGCTCGAAGACAACCTGGTACACATGCCGTTCTGGGCCGTAGCCGTCACGCGGATCGATTAACTGTCACCATGAAGGCATGTGCGGGCGTTTCGCGATAACCACCGATCCGGCGTTACTGGCGCTGCGGATGGACGCGATCAACGAGATTCCGGCGACCGCTGATTCCGGACCGAACTACAACGTCGCGCCGACCGACAGCATCGCCACCGTGGTCAGCCGGTACACCGCGCTGCATGGACCGGCCGACGAGCCGACGCGGCGGGTCCGGCTGATGCGCTGGGGGCTGGTGCCGCCGTGGGCGAAGGCCGGCCCGGCCGGTACGCCGGCGAGCGGCAGCCCGCTGATGATCAACGCCCGCGCCGAGACGGTCACCACCGCCCCGGCATACCGAGCGGCCGTCGAACGCCGGCGCTGCCTGGTGCCGATGGACGGTTACTACGAATGGCGCGCGGGACCCGGCGTGCCCAAGGCGCCCAAGACGCCGTTCTACATCCACGGCGACGGCGCGATGCTGTTCGCTGCCGGCCTGTGGTCGGTCTGGCGTCCCGACCGGCGGCGTGATCCGCTGCTGAGCATCGCGATCATCACCACCGAGGCGGTCGGGGAACTCGCCGGGATCCACGACCGGATGCCGCTGCTGCTGTCCGAAAACCCCTGGGATAGTTGGCTGGATCCGGATGCTCCGGTCGACACCATGCTGCTGGCCGAACCGCCGGACGTGCGGCGGATCACCGTGCGGGAGGTCTCCACGTTGGTCAACAGCGTGCGCAACAACTCACCCGAGCTGATCGCGCCGGCCGTGCCGCACCCCGAGCAGGCCACGCTGCTGTAACGGTCCGGTCCGCCGGGTCGTGGGCTTCGCCGGTGCTCAGGGAACTCCTAATTTGAAGCTCCCGTTCATGTCGGCTTCAGATTGTCGTCGCTGCCCAGTCAACTCGGGTGCCTAGTGTCGTGAGTCGTTAATTCGAGTTCAGACGTTAGACTAGGGTGTGCCGAGTCCGATTCCTGTACCCGTGATGCTGAGCGATGATGAACGTGAGCAATTGGAGTCCTGGGCCCGCCGGCCTAAGAGTGCTCAAGCGTTGGCGATGCGCTCGCGAATTATCCTTGCCTGCGAGGGTGATTCGAGTAATACCCAGATCGCCGCAGACTTGAAGGTAGCCCGGTCGGTGGTGACGAAGTGGCGCAATCGGTTCGTCGTGGACCGCCTCGACGGTCTGCTCGATGAGCCGCGGCCGGGCCGGCCGAGGGTGGTCGGCGATGAGCAGATCAAGGATCTGATCACCGCGACGTTGGAGACCACGCCGACCGATGCCACGCACTGGTCGACCCGGTCGATGGCCGATCACCTGGGGTTGAGCCAGTCGATGGTCTCCCGAGTCTGGCGGGCGTTCGGACTGGCGCCGCACAAACAGGATTCGTGGAAGCTGTCCAAAGATCCGCTGTTCATCGAGAAGGTCCGCGACGTCGTCGGGCTCTACCTCGACCCACCCGAGCGCGCCGTCGTTCTCTGCGTGGATGAAAAGACCCAGATCCAGGCCCTCAACCGCACCCAACCGGTGTTCCCGATGCTGCCCGGTACACCGGCGCGCGCCACTCATGACTACGTCCGCCACGGCACCTCGAGCCTGTATGCGGCCCTGAATCTGGCCACCGGCCAGGTCATCGGCTCCCTGCACGCTCGGCACCGTTCCCAGGAATTCCTCGCATTCCTCAAGAAGATCGATGCCAACGTGCCCGCCGAGCTGGACTGCCACGTCGTGCTCGACAACGCCTCCACCCACAAGACCCCAGCGGTAAAACGTTGGCTGACAAACCATCCCCGCTTCGTCCTGCACTTCACCCCGACCAGCTCCTCTTGGCTCAACCTCGTCGAACGCTGGTTCGCCGAACTGACCACCAAGAAACTGCGACGCGGAACACACACCTCGGTGCGCCAACTCAACACTGATATCCGCACCTGGATCCAAACCTGGAACGACAACCCCCGGCCCTACGTCTGGACCAAAACCGCCGACCAAATCCTCGAATCAATCGGTAACTACTGCAAGCGAATTAACGACTCACGACACTAGGCGCTTCAGGTCAGCGAGGCGGTTCTCTCGCCGCCGCTCAAGCTTCAAGATCTCGTCGACCGCAGCGCTGCGCTCGGCCTCAAGCTCATCGAGCGCCGCAGAGATGCGTTGATTGGACACTGCGTCATATTACCGCAGAAGATGACGTGGCAATAGACACAGTAGATAGCGTGTCTCTAGCTGTGGCATGGAGCGTGTCAGTCAATATCGTCCGATTGGACGACTGCGACATCGCACGACAGTGTTTATAGCTAACTTTAGGGCTATAAAACTATAGTAATGATGTTGTTGGTGTCTCTTAGATGAGAAGGGTTCGCTATGGGTTGGCCTGCGCATCAAGCCGAACAGCGTAAATGGGCGCCTCGTACGCGCCAGGGTAACCGTGACGATCGCATGCTCAAGCAGATCGAAGTGGCGCTACCGCCAACGATCGGCAATCTGAGCTATGACCCTGTGGGTGCAGTGGCGCGCGCGCATGAGGCCGCCTTGGTTGCTGTCGCTCGCCTCGAAGCCGGATTCGGCCAGCACCTCGCACCCTTAGCGGATTTCTTGCTGCGGAGTGAGTCTGTGGCGTCATCCAAGATCGAGCACATCGACGCTGGATGGCGGGCATTCGGCAAAGCCTTCGCAGGTGGAAACGCCAGCGCGCAGGCAGAATCCCAACTAGCTGCCGTTCGGGCGTTGATACAACTTGTTGAGGCGGCCGACGCCGGTCCACTTACTCTCGAAGCAGTCCTCGACACCCATCGACTACTGATGGCACCTGACCCCTACACCGACAGTCCCGGGCAGCTGCGCAACGTCCAGAACTGGATCGGTGGCAGCGACTACACACCTATCGGCGCGCTGTACATACCGCCACCACCCGAGTTAGTGCCTTCTCTTGTGGAAGACCTGCTGGTCTTCGCCAACCGCACAGATCTGCCGATTGTCGCTCAGGCCGCAATCGCCCACGCCCAGTTCGAATCGATCCACCCGTTCACTGACGGCAACGGTCGCATCGGGCGTGCACTGATCAGTGCGATCCTCCGCCGACGTGGGCTCACCCAACGGGTAACGGTGCCGCTGGCATCGGTCATGCTGGCCAATACTGATGACTATTTCGCGCGGCTCACCAACTACCGCCGCGGTGACGCCAATCAATTTGTCGGCTACCTCGCTGAGGCTGCGGCACATGCGAGCAACGCCGCGGAAGAATCGGCAGTCCATCTCGCCGAACTGCCCGACCACTGGCGGTCAGTTGCGCGCCCGCGGTCGGGCTCTGCAGACGAGACCCTCATCGAGAGCCTCTTGGATGTCCCGATCTTCAATGCCGATACCGCGCAACAGATCACGGGAACAACAGATGCCAGCACATACAGGGCACTCGGAAGGCTGACGGAGGTCGGCATCCTTGAAATATTGTCAACGGGCGCGCGCAACCGTGTCTGGGCTGCCGCTGACGTGTTGACCGAGCTTGATGCACTCAGTGATGCGATCGGTCGGCGGGTCCGCCGCGGATAGGGGTTTCCGATCGGCCATTCCGCCGTTGATCGGGTGTAGATGATGCACAGGGGCCGAGTCGCGGACGCCTGGTGCGCGTTTCAGCTCCTGGCAGCGCTGGTTCTTGCGGTCTTGACCGCTGCGCAGCCACGAAAGGAGGTCGGGTCACCGTCGAATTAGGCCTTCAAGGAGGTACGAACTTTCCGGCGAGGAGAGTTCAACCCACTGGTCGCGGTCGCGATGCGCAGGGTGGACGGTCATCGGCAGTCGGTCCAAGACATCGCGAAGGTCGCTGCGCACAGCCGCTGGGCTGTATCGGATCCAGTCGGTGGCGTCGCCCCACCGCTCCCGATCGATCAGGCTTCCCCCGAGCGACGCTGGGGCAGGGGCGCACAAGGCCCAAATGAAGGGCGGAAAGCAAATCTCAGCGAAAACGTCATACACCTGTCGCACGCCGAGCACTTGCATCATGGAATAGGCGCTGGAAATACGGCAGGCAGGCATGTTCACCCGTGCGACACGTAGCTGCAGGCCGGGCGGCAGGCGGAGATCCGCTTCGTCGCGCAGGAGTTGGCCAACGAGCTCGCCGTGAACCAAGCGGAGTGACGGGGCAAGCGCAACCACGCCATGCAGAAGCGAGCGTGCAACCCGTCCCGGAGCTACGTATACGGCGGGGACGCTTCCCGCCTGATTCGGCAAAGCGAAAGCTCGCGCGTGAAGGCGATCGCTTCGAGCGACCCGCCTTGCGAGATCTCCGTATGCATTGTCATATTGGCTTGCGAGTGTGTTGCACCTATGGCACAGCGTTCGAAGCCACAAACCTCCCTCTTGAGGTGTGTCATGGCGCAGCACTCCTTCGCGAATGTAGGGCCGCATACGGGCGACGCGGTTACCCGCGTTACCTGCGCATTGCGGTGGTACGTGCGCCCTAGTCAGATCAGTGGACCTCTGGCACAGGTGGCACAGAATCCCTGCCTTGGGGGCCGGTACTAGATAGTCGCGCCGCGATGCCACTGGCTCAAATTATCCTTGCGCCCCGACATCCACGATGATGGCCATGACAATGTTGGCTTTCGCGGATGGGTCGACTCCGGCAGCATTGGGGCGATGGCCTGCGGAGGGCCCGGGTGCTGACACCTGGTTCTTAATCAGCAGGTCCAGAGTTCGAAATCCCGAGGGTCGCATCGCTGGCGCGATAGCGCATGCCTCGCATCGTTTTCGGGCTCGTCTCAGCGGTTCTAAAGCGTGATGGCCGTTGTCGATTGGCACTCAATACGGGGCTATACACGCGGGCCCGAAAACTGCTTAGGCGATGTCGCGTTGAGCGCATCACTGTGGGATGTTCGCGCTGCCGCCCGCCAGCTCCCGCAGCTCCGTCACCGCCTGCGCGGCCGTCGGCGCACTCTCGGGATCGATCAGCGACTGAATCATCATGCCCAGCACCACTGCCAGCGCCACCGAGCCGCCCAGCTCCTCGCGCGCCCGCTGCTGGCCTTCGGCGAGACGCGCGCGCAGTTCGTCGTTGCGTTGGGCTTGCACGATCGCTTCCAGGTGCGAGGTCCACAGTGCCTTGTCGGTGGTGAAGGACTCGAGCACCGCCTGCCATCGCTCCACGGCCGTGGCTGCCGGCTGCCCGTCGGGGGACATGCGGGCGTCGAGTTCGTCGAGTTCTTCGAAGAGGGCCTGCACCAGCAGGCGTTCGCGGCTGCCGAAGTGATAGCCGATGGCGGCATGGCTGACACCGGCCGCCGCGGCGATGTCGCGCACCGTGGTGTTCGCCCAGCCTCGTTCGACGAGGCAGCGCTTGGCGCCCTCCAGCAGATCCTCACGGTTGCCCATGAAGGCAGGTTAGCCAGGGCAGGAGCAGTTGCACAAATGGATTGACCATATGGATTGACCATTTGGACAAATCGGGAGTACGGTACTGACACCAACGGATCCCGCCGGGGGTTCCGCAGAGAGCAGGAGGTGCCGGTCATGGCGCACGAAGTCGTCGAGCGCATCGAGAAGATCGCCGCCCAGCTGGCGGGCACCGCCGAAGACAGCGAACGGCTGGGCAAGCTCTCGCAGCAGTCGGTGGCGCTAATTCGCGAAGCCGGCGTGATGCGGATGCTGCAGCCGACGGACTTCGGCGGTTACGCCGCCCACCCGCGCGACTTCGCCGAGGCAGTCATGGCGGTGGCCAAGCACTGCGGCTCCACCGGATGGGTGTGCGGCGTCGGGGGAGTGCACCCCTGGGAGATGGCGCTGATGGACCGCCGGCTACAAGCCGAGATCTGGGCCGAGAATCCCGACACCTGGATCGCGTCCCCCTATGCCGCACAAGGCGTCGCGACGCCGGTCGAGGGCGGCTACCGATTGACCGGGCGATGGAACTTCTCCTCGGGCACCGATCACTGCGACTGGATCTTCCTCGGTGCGCGCGTCACGGAGACCATGCCGCCCAAGGTCTTACACGTCGTCCTGCCGCGCACCGACTACACCATCGTCGAGGACTCCTGGGACGTCATCGGCCTGTCGGGCACCGGCAGCAAAGACATCATCGTCGACGGCGCCTTCATCCCGGACTACCGCACCATCGACTTCGAGCACGTCGCCTCCGGTGCCGGCGCCGCCGAAGCGGCCGGGCGCGATGAGACGGTCTACAAGCTGCCGTTCTGGGCCATGTTCCCGCTCGGGATCACCAGCGCACTCATCGGGATCACCGAAGGCGCACTGGCCGCGCACCTGGATTATCAGCGCGACCGGGTGGCCGCCACCGGCACCAAGATCAAAGACGACCCGTACGTGCTCTACGCCATCTCCGAGGCCGCCGCGGAGATCGCCGCCTCCCGTGTGCAACTCCTGGACGGCATCAGCCGAATGTACGACCTCGCCGACGCCGGTAAGGAGATCAGCTTCGAGGACCGGTCGTTGGTGCGGCGCAACCAGATTCGCTGCGCCTGGCGGGCCGTTTCTGCGGCCGACGCGATCTTCGCCCGCTCCGGGGGCAATGCCGCGCGCCGCAACAACCCGCTGCAGCGGTTCTGGCGCGACGCCCACGTCGGGCTGGGCCACGCCATCCAGACCCCGGGGACCATCTATCACTCCAGCGCCCTGACGGTCATGGGGGTGGAGCCGGCGCCGGCGTTGCGGGCGATGATCTGAGGGCTGCGACTACTCTGCCCCGCCTACTTCGGGACTTTCTCTATCCTCCGAGCAGTGCGCGGGCGTCCTTGATCAGTAGCGTCAGATGCAGTTCATCGGTCGGGCCTGGCGTGAAGTCGAAGTGCCGGTTAAAAACTGGCGCCATCCGCGTGCAGTGCGATCGGTCGGCGGGTCCGCTCCGGATAGGGGTTGTCAGCTGTTGTGTGGTGAGTGGTCGGTAGTTGTCGGTGGTGTGCTGTAGGAACAGGTGTATGGATCTTGCGGCGTGGGCTGGGCGCAACGGTGTTGCGTGGGTGAGCGCGTATCGCTGGTTTCACGCGGGCCGGTTGTCTGTCCCGGCGCAACGAGTGGGTCGGCTGATCCTGGTGAGGGATGCGACGGCCGAGCCAGTCCAGCATCGGCGGACGGTGGTGTATGTGCGGGTCTTGTCGGCGGAGCAGAAGGCCGGTCTGGATCGGCAGGTGGCGCGGGTAGCTGCGTGGGCCACGTCGGAACAGATCCCGGTCGATGAGGTGGTTACCGAGGTCGGGTCCGCCTTGATCGGGCACCGCCGCAAGTTCCTTGCGTTGCCGCGTGACCCGACGGTGAGCCGGATCGTTGTGGAGCATCGGGATCGGTTCTGCCAGTTCGGATCTGAGTATGTCGAAGCCGCGCTCGCTGCGCAGGGCCGCGAGTTGGTCGTGGTCGATGCCGCGGAGGTCGATGATGATCTGGTGCGCGATATGACCGAGATCCTCACCGGTATGTGTGCGCGGCTCTACGGGAAACGCGCCGCAGCCAACCGAGCAAAGAGGGCGATGGCGGCCGCCGATGATGGTGAGGCGGCCTGATGGCGAAGTTCGAGATTCCCGAGGGCTTTTCGGTGCAGGCTTTCCGGTTCACCCTAGACCTGACCGAAGACCAAGCTCGGTCGTTGGCGCGGCATTTCGGCGCTCGCCGTAAGGCGTACAACTGGGCTGTAGCGGCCCTGAAAGCCGATATCGGGGCGTGGCGTGAGACTGGTGTCGAGACGGCGAAGCCGTCGCTTGCTGTGTTGCGTAAACGCTGGAACACGGCCAAGGACGCGGTGTGTGTCAACGCCGCGACCGGGGATGTGTGGTGGCCGGAGTGCTCGAAAGAGGCCTACGCCGACGGGATCGGCGGCGCGGTGGATGCCTACTGGAATTGGCAAGCCTCCCGCGCAGGGACCCGCGCCGGCAAGCGAGTCGGGTTCCCGCGGTTGAAGAAGAAGGGCCGCGACGCCGACCGGGTGTCGTTTTCAACCGGGGCGATGCGCGTCGAACCCGACCGCCGGCACCTCACACTGCCAGTCATCGGCACAGTCCGCACCCACGAGAACACCCGGCGCGTCGAGCGCCTCATCGCACAAGGCCGGGCGCGGGTGCTGGCGATCAGTGTGCGCCGCAACGGCACCCGGATCGACGCCAGCGTGCGGGTGCTGGTGGCGCGCCCGCAGCAGCCTAACGTGGCACTGCCGAAGTCACGGGTCGGTGTCGACGTGGGTGTGCGTCGGCTGGCCACGGTCGCCAGCGCAGACGGCGCAGTGCTCGAACGGGTGCCCAATCCTGGTCCGCTTGATGCTGCACTCAAAGAGTTACGACACGTCAGCCGGGCCCGCTCCCGCTGCGTGAAAGGGTCGCGCCAATATCGCGAGCGCACCACAGAAATGTCCCGGCTGCATCGCCGGGTCAACGATGTCCGCGTGCATCATTTGCACGTCCTGACCACACGATTGGCCAAAACTCACGGCCGGATCGTGGTCGAAGGTCTGGACGCTGCGGGGATGCTGCGGCAAAAGGGTCTGCCGGGGGCACGAGCCCGCCGACGCGGCCTGTCCGATGCCGCCCTGGGAACGCCGCGGCGGCACTTGTCCTACAAGACCGCCTGGTACGGATCACAACTGGTGGTGGCTGATCGGTGGTTCCCTTCGTCGAAGACTTGCCACGCTTGCGGGCATGTTCAGGACATCGGCTGGGCAGAACACTGGACCTGTGATCGCGCTGGCGGCGGTTGCGGGACCACTCACCAACGCGACGATTGCGCCGCGATCAACCTCGCACGCTACGAGGAACCCGATAGCGTCGTCGGCCCAGTTGGGGCCGCCGTCAAGCGTGGAGCCGACCGTAAGACCGGGCCACGCCCGGCTGGTGGCCGTGAAGCGCGGAAGGGACCCGGCCACCCGGCCGGGAAACAACCCCGAGACGGGGTGCGAGTCGCGTGACCACTAAAGATCACTCACTCGCAACGGCGGCGCGCATGGCCGAGGGCGTGTTGGCGGCGGTTCAGGCGCTACTGCCGGCGATAGCAGAGGCCGCCGACCGGGTCGACCGAGACGGGGCGGTGGCGGCCGAAACCGTCGCGGGCCTGCGCGATGCGGGTGTCTTCACGCTGCTGCAACCCACCGGATTCGGCGGTCGGCAGATCGATCCGGGCAGCTATCTGGCGGTGGTCACCGAGATCTCGGCGGCCTGCACCTCGACCGGATGGCTGGCCGCCGCACTGGCGGTCAACTCCTGGCACCTGGCCCTGTTCGACGGTGCGGCCCAGCGCGATGTCTGGGGTGCTGATCCGGGCGCGCTGATCTGTTCGGCCTACGCGCCCACCGGCCGCTTGGAGCGCACAGGCGACGGGTTTCGGCTGTCCGGTCGGTGGAGCCGCTGCGCCGGGGTGGAGCACGCCTCCTGGCTGATCGCCGGGGCGCTGGTGGTCGGGGAGGACGGTGCCGCGGAGGACTTCACGGTGGCGCTGGTGCCCCGCAAGCACTACACGGTCGAGGAGACCTGGAACAGCCTGGGGCTGCGCGGGATCGGCGCCCACGACGTGGTGGCGTCCGGTGCTCCGGTACCGGCCCAGCACTGCTTCGGCTGGGTCAGTGACGCGCAGCGAGCCACGCTCGCACCGCTGTATCGCCTGCCCCAGCCCACGCTGTACACGCACGCCGGCACCGCACCGCTGCTCGGCGCCGCCGCAGGGGTGCTCGACGCGCATCGCGATCAGATGTCGAATCCGTTGGGCGCATTGGCGATGGCGGCCGCTGGGCTGGAGGTGTCCACCCTGCAGATCCGCCGCAACCTGGCCGATCTCGGCGAGTGTGCCCGGTCGGGCACCATCCCCGATGCCGAACTGATGCTGCGGGCACGCCGCGACCAGGTGCTGGCGTTCGAGCGGGCGATGCAGGCGGTCAAGCGGTGCGTCGAGCAGGCCGGCGCCGCTGCGGACGCCCGGCTGGACCGGGTCTGGCGCGACATGCAGACCGCGCGGTTGCACGCCGCCAACGACGTGGAGCGGGTGTTGACGGCGGTGGGGCAGTTCGCCTTTGGCCTGCCGGTCGACGACCTCATTCTGTGAGGCGGTCAGACCCAGGCGTCGGCGGAGATGGTGCGCAACACCCGAGACAGCATGCTGTCGGTTTCGGCCTCGCGCTGCTGGCCGGCGGCCGGTGTGGACCCGCTCAACTCGTGGGAGATCCGGCCCGCGGCGCGCATGACGAACGGCGCGGTGCGCTGCAACCGGTGCATCGGCACCGCGCCCGTCAGGGACAGCCCGGCGATCGGACCGTCGCCCGCCGCGATCGGCGCGGCGACACTGGACAGGCCCACCGCCAGTTCCTCGGTGTCGTAGGCCACCCCGTGCCGGCTGCGGATCCGGGCCAGTTCCCGGTGCAGGGTGGCCCGGTCGCCGATGGTGGCCCGGGTTCTTTTGGGCAGCGTGTCGCCGACGAGAGCGTCCACATCCTCGGCTGGCAGTCGCGCCAGCAGCGCCTTACCCAGCGCGCTGGCATGCGCGGGGGTACGGCCGGCCACCCGGGTCGGTACCAGCGCGCCACCGTCGCCGGCGATCTTGTCCAGATAGACCACGTCGGCGCCGAGCAGCACTCCGAGATGCACCACCAGCCTGGTGTCGGAGTGCAGGCGGGCCAGGGTCGGCGAGGCCACGCCGCGCAGTTCGGCGTGGTCGACCAGCTGCGACACCGGCAGCGGTGAGGCGGCCATGCCGTAGCCATCGGGCCGATGCTGCACCAGACCAGACGACTCCAGCTGGGTCAGGATTCGATGCACCGACGAGCGCGGCAGCCCGGTGCGGGCCACCACCTGATCGAGCCGCAGCCGTTTACCGGGCTCGTCGAACAGGTTGATGATCAGCGCCACTCGCGCCACCATCGACGTGGCATCCATCAGGGGCCATTATCCCCGCGACGTCACTGCCCCATCACGTATTTCACGGTGGGTCCCGCGGTCCAGCCGCCATCGACGGCGATCTCCGCGCCGGTGATGTAGGCGGCCTCGTCGGACAGCAGGAAGCTGACGGCCCCGGTGATCTCTTCGGGCAGACCGACGCGACCCATCGGGGTGTTCGGGTAGTGCCCCTCTCCGGGCTCGATGCCGACCTGCGCGGTCATCGGGGTGTAGGTCATGCCGGGATGCACCGAGTTGACCCGGATCTTCTCGCCGGCCAGTTCGACCGCCGCGATCTTCGACAGGCCGCGCACGCCCCACTTGGATGCGCCGTACCCGGCGGTCAGCGCCAGGCCCATCAGCCCGGCGGCCGACGAGATGTTGACGATGGAACCGCCGCCCGCGGCGCGCAGCGGTGCGATGACGGCCTGGATGCCGTTGAACACGCCCACCAGGTTGACCTCCAGCACACTGCGGAAGTGCGCGACGGGCTCATGCTCGACGAGCTGCCCGGTCGCCACGCCGGCGTTGTTGACCAGCCCGGTCAGCCCGCCGAACTCGGTGATCGCCGACTGCACCGCGGCTTCCCAGTCGGCCGGGTCGGTGACGTCGAGGTGGACATAGCGCGCGGTCTCGCCGAGTTCTTTGGCCAGTCGGGCCCCGTCCTCGTCGAGAAGATCGCCGATCACCACCCGGCCGCCGCCGTCGACGACGTGCTGGGCGAACGCGGCACCCAGGCCGCGCGCACCGCCGGTGATCAGGACGACTTTGCCGGCCAGTCGGGCCGTATGGGTGAGCATGGCCATAGCTTCGGGGCACGAGCGCCCCACGTCACAGCCTGTCCCACCCAGCGAGACAGTCGGTGGGTGGGTGCGGTGCGGCTTCCTAGCATCGCCGGTCATGGAGACGAACGTGGATGTGGTGGTGGTCGGGGCGGGCTTCGCCGGCCTCTACGCGCTGCACCGCCTGCGCGGCGACGGGCTCAAAGTCCGGGTGTTCGAAGCAGCCGACGGGGTGGGCGGGGTCTGGTACTGGAACCGCTACCCCGGCGCCCGCTGCGACGTCGAAAGCGTCGACTACTCCTACTCGTTCGACTCCCAGCTGCAGCAGGACTGGGACTGGACCGAGAAGTACGCCACCGGGCCGGAGATCCTGCGCTACCTCAATCACGTCGCCGACCGCTTCGATCTGCGACGCGACATCTCGTTCGGGACGCGGGTGACCAGCATGGTCCTCGACGAGACCACCTTGACCTGGCAGGTGCGCACCGACGCGGGCGAGCTGGTGACCGCCCGGTTCTGCGTCCTTGCGGTCGGGCCGCTGTCGAACGCCAACGTCCCGGCCATCGACGGACTGGAGTCATTCGCCGGCGAGATCTATCACACCGCGCAGTGGCCGCACGGCGGCGTGGACTTCACCGGCAAACGGGTCGGGGTGATCGGCACCGGATCCTCGGGTATTCAGGTGATCCCGCCGATCGCCGCGCAGGCCGCCCGGTTGGAGGTGTTTCAGCGCACCGCCAACTACAGCATTCCAGCCGGTAACGCGCCACTGGACGAAGCCACCCGCCAGGCACAGAAGGCCGGCTACACCGAACGCCGGCGGCTGTCGCGGGCCAGCGGCGGCGGCTCACCGCACGAGCCGCACCCGTGCTCGGCGCTTGAGCTGAGCGCCGAGGAGCGCGACGCTGCCTACGAGCGACGCTGGCAGCTGGGCGGGGTGCTGTTCTCCAAGACCTTCCCCGATCAGCTGGTTACCCTGGCGGCCAACGACACGGCACGCCTGTTCTGGGAGAACAAGATCCGCGCGATCGTCGATGACCCGGCGACCGCCGAACTGCTGATCCCCAAGGACCATCCGATTGGAGCCAAGCGGATCTGCACCGACGACAACTACTTTGAGACCTTCAACCGCGACCACGTGCATCTGGTGAATCTGCGCGCCACCCCGATCGAGCGGATCGACGAGCGTGGCATCTGCACCACTGCGGCACACCACGAGCTGGATGTCCTGGTCTTCGCGACCGGCTTCGACGCCATGACCGGGTCGGTCGCCAAGATCGACATCGTCGGGCGCGACGGCGTGACACTCAACGACGCCTGGGCCGGCGGACCACTGACCTACCTGGGGTTGAGCGTCCCCGGATTCCCCAACCTGTTCAACATGACCGGCCCGGGCAGTCCGTCGGTGCTGGCCAACATGGTGTTGCACTCCGAACTGCACGTCGACTGGGTCGCCGAGGCGATCGCCTACCTCGACGCGCACAGCGCCGCCGCCCTGGAGGCCCGCCGGGATGCGGCCGCCGACTGGGGCGCCGAGTGCGCCCAACGCGCAGCAGAAACCCTGATGACGCAGGCGAATTCGTGGTATCTGGGCGCCAACATCACCGGGCGGCCACGGGTCTTCATGCCGTTCGTCGGCGGCTTCGGCACCTACGGCGCGATCATCGCCGAGGTGGCCGCCGCGGGCTATAAGGGATTCGACGTGTTGACGAACGACCTCATCCGCACCAGGTAACGCCCCCGCACACCTCACTGCCCGAGCTTGGCCCGACACCAATCCGCGGCGGCGGCCGCGGCGAGATCGACGGTGGGCGAGTGCATTCCGTTCCACCAGTGCAGCTCGACGTCCGTGCCGCGTGCGCGCTGTAACTGGACCAGGCGGCGGGTGAGCCAGAAGGGTGCCACCTCGTCGAACCGGCCGGCATCGATGCGCAGCGAAACGCCGGCGGGCAGAAGCAGGTCGGCTACCTCGTCGGCCCGGAACGAGTCGAGCAGGTGCCGGCGCACCTCGGCGCCCCGCGGCCCCAGCAGGGCGCGCGGCGCGAGCGCGCCGAAGGAGTCCGGTTCGCACAGCTCGGTCAGGCTGCGTTCGCCCAGGTGCGGCCAGCGGGCCAGCGCCTCGCGGCTCAGCCCGCCGCCTGTCAACAGCGGTCGCAACGGCTGCGTCGTCGTCGCCGCGCCCTCGATCATCAGGGCGATCAGCGCCGTCACCACCTGAAATCCGGGCAGCACGACCGGCAGTCGCAGGGCCGCCCCGATCGTCTGGTCCATCCGGGTCACCGGCGTGAAGGCGACCACGGCGCGCAGGTCGAACCCCTCGATGGGTCCGGCGGCGACGGCATGCATCGCGGCGAGCGCCCCCTCGGAGTGCCCGGCGCTGATCCACCGCCCGTCGAGCGGCCATCGCCCGCGGGCCCACGTCAGCAGGTCACGCACGCTGCGCCCGAGGGAGACGCCGCGCAGGTACGGGTGCGGGCCCGGGCTGCCCAGGCCCTCGTAGTCCGGTTGCAGGACCACCGCGCCGGCCGTGGCCAGCCGCGAGACGAACGCGTCACCCTGGTGGATGCGGCGCGACTCGGGATGGCCGGGCGTGGCCAGGCTCGGCGCGGCCCGGTCCGAACCGCCGGTCGTCATGTGGCCGTAGGTCACCACCGGCCAGCCGGATGCCGGTGGCGGACCGTGCGGCAACCACACCAGTCCGGTCTGCGTCATCGGTTCGCCGTCGATCGACGTCGACGCGAACGCCACGGGTTCGACGATCACCAGCGGCCCCGCGGGAGCAGGCGACGCAGCCGCCGCGGGATGAGGCCGATCCGGCCCGCCGGCCGATGGTCGGCGGCGTCGATGAGGTCGACGAAGGCCCGGCCCACGGCCTCGAGTTGGTCGACGTCCACCTGCTCGATGGTGTCGGCATCGTCGTAGAGGTACAAGGGGCCCGAGACGAGACTGATCGTGGGCACGCCCGCCGCGAGGGTGAACGAGGCGTCGGTGGGGATGCCGCCGGCGACGAACTCCGGGACCGTCGCATTCAGCACCGAGGTCGAGTGCAGTCCGCGGCGGCGGATCGTGCGAACCAACTGCCACTTCAACGCGGGACGGACGTTCTCGAAGAAGGCGCGTGGCTCGGTGTCGCGCAGCGTCTCGAACCCGCCGTCGGCGCCTATGCGAGACCGCAGGCCCACGTGCTCGACGGTGAGGTTCAGCGCCAGCGGGAAGGGGCTCTGCGGGTCGAGGGCGTACTGGCAGGCGAAGCGTTGGTGGGCCTGGTAGCCGGTGAAGTGGGTGTCGAACGTGACGAACATCAAGGTCTTCTCGCGGGGGCCCTGGCGCCGGGCACGAGCGACCTCCTCCTCGGCGATGGCGATGACCTCGGCGGTGCCGCTGGCGTCCTCGACGGCGCCGGGACCGACCGAGTCGTGATGGGACTGCACCATGATCGTCTCGGGGCAGCGGCCCCGCAGGACGCCGACGACCGTCGACGATGCGACGCGTTCGCGGGTCGAATCGAGGGTGAGTGTTGCGCGCGGTTCCTTGCGCAACAGGGTGCGCAGGCGGGCGCCGCCGGCACGGGTGACCCAGACGCCCGGCAGTTCCATGAGCGCGCGCCGGTAGTACTCGTTGTGATAACCCAGTGACTCCGGGTACTCGGCCAGCACGCCGATCAGGCCGACGGCGCCGGCTGCCGTCGCCTGCGTCATGACCCGGGTCAGCGTCGTCAGGTAGGGGTTGCGCGAGGTGAGCACCTCACGGCGCAGCATCCGCCGACCGGGGTCGTGGACGTACTCGGCGAGCGGCAGCAGGCTGGCCTGGCTCATGGTGAACCGCAGGTCGAACAGCACCAGACGTCCCCGCACGTCGTGGCGTGCGATCCGGTCGGACCCGATGTCGACGACCTCGGCGGTGAGCCCGTCGGGTCCGGTCGACCACTTCCCCACGGCGTCGTGGGCCGGCAGCTGGCAGTGCAGCACGGGCGCGGCGGGCACCTGCTCATCACCGACGCGCAGGCCCACCCGTGATGCCTGCCACCGGAAGGCCTCGTCCGGCTCGATCCAGACCTCATCGAGGCCGGCGGCGGTCAGCCGGTCGCGCACGTAGGCGGCCGCCGCGACGCCGCCCGGGGTGCCGGTGGCGCGGGGGGCGAGGGCGACGAGGTCAGCGATGGTGGCGACGAGTTCGTCGGTGCGGATCACGTGGCGACTTTAAGGTGATCCGACGCTTACCGATGAACCTACGCGGGTTTCCAATAGAAAAATGATTGGCGATGCAGGATTTCGCTATTCTCAGGCCCGTGACTGGGCCCGTACAGGCAGCGTGGCAGCCCCCCGAACCCCTGGCCGAGATCGACCTCGCCCTCATTCACGCCCTCCAAGTGTGGCCGCGGGCTCCCTGGCGCGCGATCGGGGCGGCGCTCGGCGTCGACCCCGCGACAGCAGCGCGCCGATGGCAGCGACTCGTCGACGAGCGACTTGCGTGGCTCGTCGTCCGGCCGAGCGCGCAGCAGTTGGCCCCCGATCGCGACGCGATGCTGGTCCGCCTGGCGTGCCGCCCGGGCTCCGCGGCGGCGGTGGCGACCGGGATCGCGCAGCGCGAGGACGTCCTGGCCGTCGACGTGCTGGCGGGAGCGGACGCCGTCGCCGCGATCGTGCTCGGCCGTGGCCTTGCCCCGCTGCACGACGAGGTCGAACGGCTTAGCGCCGAGCACCCCGATGTGACCGCCGCACGCGTGGCCTTCCTCAGCGCCGTGCACTGCGAGGACGCCCAATGGCGGCTTCGGGTGCTGTCCCCGGCCCAGCAGGCCCACCTGGCGAGCCCCCACCCGAATACGGCCGACCGCGGGCGGCCACCGCGTCCCGAGGTCGTCGCCGAGTTGACCGAAGCCCTCGGCGAAGATGCCCGGATGAGCCTGGCCGACCTCGGCGGACGCCTGGGAACCTCCGAGGTCACCGCCCGGCGACTGCTCGATCGGGCGCTGCGGGGCCAGTCGATCCGGTTGGGCTGTGACGTGGTGGCACCGGCAGTGGGCGCGGGGCGGGCGGTTCTGCTCGAGGTCGAGGTCGACGATCCGCACAGTGCCGGGCTGGCGATCGCCGCACTGTCGCCGGTGCTGCGCTGCGCCACGGTCGTCGGTCCGGCGAATCTGGTGCTGATGGCGCGATTCGTGTCCCTGGCCAACCTGGCGGGGTTCGAGTCCGCGGCGGCCGCCCTGGCTCCCGGCTGGCGGGTCCGCGACCGCGCCACCGTCACGCACGCGGTGAAGCGTCAGGGTCGGCTACTCGAAGCGGACGGTCGAGTGCGCAGCCACTGACTTACCCCTGATGCGTCTTGGCGAACGATCTCATCCGCAGCAGGTAACGCGGTACTCCCAAGACCCCGAGACTGCGTGGCCAGTCATCGGATCGGAAGTAGGCGTCGGTACCCCCGTCGACGAAGATGACGCTGCCGCAGAGGAATTCCGCGGCATCAGAGAGCATGAACATCATCCAGTCGGCCAGCTGTGCCGGATCTCCGTACCCGCCGACCGGCACCGGGAACGACTGAAGAGCCTTGGCCTGCTGAGGGATGGCCAACAACTCATCCAGCAGTGGAGTCTGGATCGCCCCGGGCGCCAGCACGTTGAGCCGGATCCCGCCGCCGGCCCACGCCGGCGTCACTGCCTGGCGGCGTGCCCAGCGGGTTACCGCGATCTTCGATGCGCCGTAGGCCATCGACGGCGCCGCAGGGCCGAGTAGCTTCACCGTTCGAACCGCCCGCGCCGTCTTGCCGGCGAGCAGGGCGCGCACCGCTCGACGGGGAACGGCGGGGATGGTGGTCGACGAATTGCTGCCGATCACCACCACTTTGGACCGTTCGCCTGCGGCCAGCGCCGGCTGCCACGCGTCGAGCAGATCCACCACCCCGCGAAAGTTCACCTCGAAGATGATCCGGGGCATGCTCGGTCCCGGCTTCGGGCCCAGCCCGGCCGCCAGGACCGCCCCGTCGAGGCGACCCCCACACTGGGCCAGCACCTGCTCAGCGGCGCCCGCGCGCCCGGTCGGGCTGGACAGGTCCGCAACGACCTCGGCGTCGCGCAGGTCGACCCCGATCACGGTGTGACCGGCCGCCCGCAGCTTCTCCGCCACCTGCCGTCCCATACCGGATGCCGAACCGGTCACCGCGTACACACCCACGAGACGTCCTCCTCCACCCGTTGCGCTCCGTCATACAGACATACAGGGCAAGGTGGACACCATGCACGTCGGCTTCATCGGACTCGGGAACATGGGCAGCGGCATGGCCGCCAACCTGCTCAAGGCGGGTCACGCTGTCACCGCCTACAACCGGTCACCGGCCAAGGTGGAAGCCCTGGCTCAGCAAGGCGCCACGCCGGCGCGCACGGTAGCCGACGCCTGCCGCGGCGACGTGGCGCAGACCATGTTGGCCGACGACGATGCCGTCGAGCAGGTCACCCTCGGACCGGACGGCATTGTGGCGTCGTTGCCGCCCGGCGGCACCCACATCTCGTCGAGCACGATCAGCGTGGCACTGGCCCGCCGGCTCACCGCCGCACATGCCGACGCGGGCCAGTCCTACGTCGCCGCACCGGTCTTCGGCCGGCCCGAGGCCGCCGCGGCGGCAAAGCTTTTCGTGATCGCCGCGGGCGCGCCGGCGGTCCTGGACGTAGTGGCGCCGCTTTTCGACGCAATCGGTCAGCGCACCTTTGTGGTGTCCGAGCAGCCCTACACCGCCAACCTGGTGAAGCTCTCCGGCAACTTTCTGCTCGCTACCGTCATCGAGTCGCTCGGTGAGGCCACCGCGCTGGTGGAGAAGGCCGGGGTGGATCCGGTGACCTACGTCGACATCCTCACCTCGACGCTGTTCAACGCTCCGGCGTATAGGACCTACGGCGACCTGATTGCCCGCAAGAGCTTCGTGCCGGCCGGTTTCGCCGCCACCCTCGGGCTCAAGGATGTCCGGTTGGCGTTGCAGGCAGCCGAGGAGCTGACGGTGCCCCTGCCACTGGGCAGCCTGCTGCGCGACCGCTTCCTGACCCTGCTCGCCAACGGCGGCGGACAGTTGGACTGGTCGGCGATTGCCACCCTGGCCGAACGCGACGCGGGGCTCTGAGGCCCCGAAACAAACCCGTCGGTCAGCCCTCGACCACTCCCCGCAGCCCGTCGGCCCCGAACGCCGGCTCCAGCATCGAGGAGAAGTCCGGGCCGCGGCGCAGCATCTGCCCACCGTCGACGTTGATGACCTGACCGGTGATGTAGCCGGCCGCGTCACTGAGCAGGAACAGCGCCAGGTTGGCGACATCTTCGACCTCGCCGGGTCGCGGAAGCGGCGTGCAGACGCGGTAGTCCTCGCTCAGCTCGGGCGAGTCCAGGATCGGGGCTACCAGCTCGGTACGAGTCAGGCCGGGGCGGATGCTGTTGACCCGCACCCAGGAGGCACCCAACTCGTCGGCGGCCAGCTGCATCATGTGATCCAGCGCCGACTTGGTTGGCCCGTAGGCGCCGAACCAGCGGTGGGTATTGCTGGCCGCGATCGAGGAGATGCCGACGAAGGAGCCCCCGCCGCCGCGCACCAGCGCCCGGCCGGCGTGCTTGAGCACGTACATGGTGCCGTTGACGTTGAGGTCGACGGTGCGCCGCCACAACTCCGAGTCGATCTGGGTGATCGGCCCGATGGTCTGCGAACCACCGGCGCAGTGCACCACCCCGTGCAGCCGGCCGTGCTTGGCCACCGCGGCATCGACGGCGGCGATCACGCTGTCCTCGTCGGTGACGTCGGTCGGCAGGTGACGGACCGTGCCGCGGGGTTCATGCGGCGGTCCCAGCTTCACCTCTCCTCCGTCGAGCCTCGCTGAACCGCGGGGTTCATGCGGCGGTCCCAGCTTCACCTCTCCTCCGTCGAGCCTCGCTGAACCGCCGAGCTCGGCGGCCACCTTCCCTAATCGATCGGCGTCTCGCCCGACGATCAGGACGTCGGCGCCCGCGGCAGCCAGCCCGGCCGCCACGGCCTTGCCGATGCCGCTGCCACCGCCGGTGACCAGGTAGCTGCGGTCTTCAAAGGAGAGCTGCACACCGACCCCTCACATCGAAACTGAAACAGGTTCTACCTATGGAACCACGGCGCCGCCATCGCCCAACGTGCATTCAGCACGGAATCCGGGGGGCGATTTCCCGGGCTGATTACACGTTCGGCGAATGAAGGACGAAAGAAGATGGCCGGTGGGCCGAACGACGCAGGGCCTTAGGTCAGGGTTGGTCGCGGCGGGCCACGGCGGTGGGCCCGGCGGTGCGCCAGTCTTCGACATCCGGCGGCAACCCCAACGGGGCGCGGTTTTCGTTATGAGCCGCCCAATGCGCATGGCCCAGTTGATGGATGTGGAAGCCGTGCCGCAGCGCCTCGGTGAAGCCCATCGCGTCGGCGGCACCGTTCACCGAATCCTTGATCAGCAACGCGGCCATGGTGGGCAGCTTCGCGATGCGCCGAGCGAACTCCAGCGTCTTGTCCGCCAGCTCATCGGTCGGAAACACCTTGGACACCATGCCGAGCCGGTGCGCCTCGTCGGCGTCCAACGAGTCCCCGGTCAGCAGCAGCTCCTTGGCTTTGCGGGGGCCGAATTCCCAGGGGTGGGCGTAGTACTCCACACCCGGCATGCCCAGCCGCACCCCGACCACGTCGGAGAACCGGGCATTGTCTGCGGCCACGATCAGGTCGCAGGCCCAGATCAACATCAGCCCGGCAGAGATGGCGTTGCCCTGCACCTGTGCGATGGTGATCTTGCGCAGGTCCCGCCACCGGCAGGTGTTCTGGAAGAAGAAGTGCCACTCCTGCAGATACGTCTTCTCCACCACCGGCTCCCGGGTGGCGCCGTGGGATTGGAACGTCGGGTGCTGCGCCGGTCCGGGCCGCCGCTCGAGCAACGTGGCCTCCGACCCCAGGTCGTGGCCGGCAGAGAAGTTCTTGCCCCGCGCGGCCAGGATCACCACCCGGACGGTGTCATCGGCCTCGGCGCGGCCGAATGCCTCGTCGAGCTGCACCAGCAGGGTGCGATTCTGCGCGTTGTGCACGTCGGGGCGGTTCAGCCAGATCCGGGCGATGCGCCCGTCGTCGAGCGTTTCGTAGTCGACCAGGCGATCCGAAGTCTCGCCAGCGCGCTGCGATGCGGTGTCCGATGTGACCATTGCCTCCGCCCTCGTCGTCTTCGCACCACAGGCTACGGCGGCCGGCCCGAGCTGCCCGAGCCAGGTGTGACCGAGCGCGCACTTCGCTAGAGTCAAGTCATGCCTGCTAAATCCGAAGACGCCGACATCGAGGACGTGGAACCGCTGGCCGACAGCACCGCGCGCCAGGCCCGGCGAGTGGTTGCCGCCTACGCCGAGGACGCCGACGAGTGTCGGGTGTTCCTGTCCATGCTGGGAATCGGGCCCGCGACACCCGACAAGAACGGGGCGTAGATGCCGGAGTCGGGGCCGCCCGGCGGTTCAGCGAGGCTCGACGAAGGAGAGCCGAAGTTGGGACCGCCGCAAGAACCCGGGGAGTCCGATTTCGTTGTGGTGGCCAACCGGCTGCCGATCGACATCGAGGTGTTGCCCGACGGCACGACGGCCTGGAAACGCAGCCCCGGCGGATTGGTCACCGCACTCGAGCCCCTGCTGCGTAAGCGCCGCGGCGCCTGGGTCGGCTGGCCCGGCAGCCTGGACGCGCCCGCGGGGCCGATCGACGTCGAAGACTTGCGGCTGCATCCGGTTCCGCTGGACAGCACCGATATCGCCGAGTACTACGAGGGTTTCTCCAACGCCACCCTGTGGCCGCTGTATCACGACGTGATCGTCAAACCGATTTACCACCGGCAGTGGTGGGACCGCTACGTCGACGTCAACCGCCGCTTCGTCGAAGCTGCGTCGCGCGCCGCCGCCCCGGGCGCCACGGTGTGGGTCCAGGACTATCAGCTGCAGCTGGTCCCCAAGATGCTGCGGGATCTGCGTCCCGACCTGACCATCGGATTCTTCCTGCACATCCCGTTCCCGCCGGTGGAGCTGTTCATGCAGCTGCCGTGGCGCGCCGAGATCGTCGACGGCCTACTGGGCGCCGACCTGGTCGGCTTTCACCTGGCCGGCGGAGCCCAGAACTTCTTGTACTTGGCCCGCCACCTGGCCGGCGCGGTGACCTCGCGGGGGTCGGTCGGGGTGCGCAGCCGGTTCGGTGAGGTGCGGTTGACCGATCGCACGGTGCGGGTAGGCGCCTTCCCCATCTCGATCGACTCCGGCGAGCTCGACCGCAAGGCGCGGGAACGCGGGATCCGGCGGCGCGCCAAGGAAATCCGGGCTGAACTGGGCCATCCTCGCAAGATCCTGCTCGGCGTGGACCGGCTGGACTACACCAAAGGCATCGACGTTCGGCTCAAGGCATTCAACGAGCTGCTGGCCGAGGGACGCGCCAAGCGGGACGACACCGTGCTGGTGCAGCTGGCGACTCCGAGCCGCGAACGGGTGGAGAGCTACCAGATCCTGCGCGACGACATCGAACGCCAAGTCGGCCATATCAATGGTGAGTACAGCGAGGTCGGCCACCCGGTGGTGCACTACCTGCACCGCCCGGTCCCCCGCGACGAACTGATCGCGTTCTTCGTGGCCAGCGACGTCATGCTGGTCACCCCGCTGCGCGACGGGATGAATCTGGTCGCCAAGGAATACGTGGCGTGCCGCAGCGACCTGGGCGGCGCCTTGGTCCTCAGCGAATTCACCGGGGCCGCAGCGGAATTACGTCAGGCCTATCTGGTCAACCCGCACGACCTGGAGTGCGTCAAGGACGTCATCGAAGCAGCGGTCAACCAGACCCCGGAGGAGGGCCGCCGACGGATGCGGGCGCTGCGCCGTCAGGTGCTGGCCCACGACGTGGACCGCTGGGCCCGATCGTTCCTCGGCGCGCTCGCCGACTCCGCGGAGTAGCTCAGCCGACGGCGCCGACCTGCGGCGCCCGGCTGACGCCGCGCTTGCGATCGACGCTAGCTACACAGGTGGACCGGGTTGTCCTGACAGGTCAGCGGGTAGTGAATGACCGGGTTCGGCAGCGGCGAGACGAACGTCAGCGTGAACGGGCGCTTCTCCAACCCGGGCTGCAACCCACACACCGCGGTGTGCGACTGGGTGTAGGTGCCGTTGAGGGACGTGTCGAACTGGTACATCTCATCGCTGCCGGCGGTGCTGCCGTCGGAGCACTTGGTGCCGGCCAGCAGCGGCGTCTTGTAAGTCCATCGACCGTTCGACAACCGGTAGGCCCCAGCCTGACCCGGCGGACCACTGCTTTCGACCTGCAGTTTGCAGCCGACCGCCATGTGCAGCGGCACCCGGCCATCACCCACCGTCGGGACACACAGCGGGTAGATCCTCCAGGTCGCGGTGGTATGGCCGTCGTTGTAGGTGTAGACACCCTCCAGCGTGCCCTCCGGAATCGCATCGTCATCCGCGCCTGCTGGGACTGCCAGGCCGTTGGCCGCCGTCATCGCCGCAGCCAAGGCGACCAGACCACGAACGAGTTTTCCCATGGTGCTCATCCTCTCAGCTAGATCGGCGCGATATTGCTGATCAGCCACTTGCGGTCGATCTTGCGGAAGTCGACCCGCAACCGACTGCCCTCGTAGTACTTCTCCTTGGACTTGCCCGTCACAGTGCGGTTGACGAACACCAGCACCGACCCGGAAGTCCGGCGTGCAGCCATGGCACCGACGCCGACGACATCGACCTGGTTCACCAACTGCTTCTCGCGAGCCTGCGGAATGATCTCGTTGGCGGCCCGCGCCTCGAACTCGCGACGGTAGTCGCCGGTGAACATCGGGTAGGTCTCGGTCAGGCTCCGCTCTACGGTCTTGTACTCGTAGCCGAGCACCTTGGGGATCTCGTCGGCTGTCAGCCTGACCAGCTCGGTGCGTGCCATCTGCTCTCCGCGCGCCTCGACCCGGCTCCAGTACAGCGCTCCCGCCGCGGTGCCCAAACCCACGAACGCTGCGAGCACCCCCACCAGAACGGCGAGCCAGATCCAGCGGCCCGTCATCGGCTGCCGTCCGGCCACTTGAGGTCGTAGGCGGTCATGTTGCCGGCATCATCTTGGTGCACGATCACCCGCAGCGCATACGGCTGCGAAGGCTTGTTGACGCCATCGACATCGGTGGCGGTAGCCCGCATCGCCACCAGCACCGAAGCATTCGCGGCGATATCGTCGACTCCTTCGAGGGCCGCAGCATTGATGACGGCTTCGGAGCTGTGCTTGGTCTCGTGCAACAGCGCTTTGAGGTTCTCGGCGTTGGCGGCCATGGTGTCGCGCAGCGGGCCGCTGGTGCCCGCCACGAACAGATCCACCTGTTCGTTGATGGTGTCGGGCGTATAGGTGTACATGTTCAGCACGGTCTGGACCGCGGTGTCGATGAATCGCTGGTCCCGCTGCTGCGTCGCATCGGCATGCCGGTGTTGCACCCCGAGCGCGGCGACCAGCCCACCCAACAAGACCGACGCCGCCAGGCCGGCAGCGCCCGCTACTTGCGCGGTCTTGCGGGCGTTGGGCCGGCGCCGCGGCGGCGGTCCGGCCGGCCGGACCGCCCGCACCGCGGCGCGGCTGGGCGCCGGAATCCGTACCGCACTCGGCGGCGTCTCGGCGGCATCGCCCGCCGGTCCCGCAGCCCGCGAAGCCCGGCGCCGTATCTTCGCGTCGTCGGATCCGCTCACGTCTGCCTCGGTGCGAGCATCAGGTCAGCCCAGTTCTCCGCGGGCAGCCATTTGTCCGACCCGGACACGAACACTCCGCTGTTGCCGGCCGGATCCACGAACTTTCCGGCCCGGTCGTAGCTGCTGTAGGCAACACCGTTTGCCTCGGCAGGCAACGGTCCCGGAGCGGGCCCGGGAGCCGGGCCCGGCGCCGGGTCCCGCCCGTAGGGGGGCAGGCCACCGTTGCCCCCGGGACCGGTCGGCAGATTCTGGTCCGGCGGCGCGTAGTACGGCCACGGCGCCGGCGGGTTGGGGCCGAGCTGGTTCGGCGGGAACGGCAGCGGATACGGCGGGTTCGGTGCCGGGCCCGGACCCGCGGGCACACCCGGCGGCAACGCCACCACCGGCGGTCCGGGGTCGTAGTCGGTCGACGGCGGGATGTACGGGAACTTGTTCATCGGCCGCTGCATCCGGGGATCGGTGATCGGGGTGTCGTACGGAACCGGCGGACCGCGCCAGGTGTTGCTGCCCACCGGGACGTAGCCCTGCGGGTCGCGGCAGAGCTGGATAGTCGGCGCACGCTTGCCAGGATATTCCATGCAGGGATAGTTGCGGGCGCCCCGAACTGCGCTCGGATCGTTCTGTGCCGCCTTGCAGTACAGACCCTTGGGCAGTTCCCGGACGGTCTCGTCGGCCGGTGTGCGCATCTCGGTGAACGGCAGGAAGCCGACCGTGCACGGCGGCGGGTCGTGCAGGTCGATCTTGAAGTCAAGCTTGACGCCCTCTTCCATCGGCACGCCACCGGCGACGGTGATCAGCGCCGCCATCAACGCCGGGAACACCACCAGCGCCTGTTCGATCGAATTGCGGTAGATGACGCCGACCCGGCCGAAGTTGGCGATGCTGGCCGCCAGGGTCGGGAACGAGGCCCGGATCCCGCTGAAGGTCGTGTTGGCCTCGTCGGTGACGCTGGGCAGGACCTGCAGCACCTCCCGCAGTTGCGGGTCGGCGTTGCGGACCTCGGTGGTGACCGTCGCCAATGACCGCGCCAGTTTCCGGATGTCGTCACCGCTGCGGATCTGGGCGTTCAAGAAGGGATCGACCTGGTCGATCAGCGCCGAGGTCGCGTCGAAGTTGTCATTGGCCTCGTCGATCAGCTGCCGCGACGAGGCGATCATCCGGGCCAGCTCCGGCCCCGACCCATTGAACCCGTCGAACGCGTTGCGCAGCAGATCACGAAGGCGGCTGTTGGCGACGCTGTTGACCAGCGACTGCGCCTGGTCGAGCAGTCCGGCGATGTCCTGGCCGATGGCGGTGCGGTCCTGACCGATCCGGGCGCCGTTGCGCAGCGCAGTGGCAGCCGCGGACTGCACCGGCGGAACCAGGTCGATGTACTGCTCACCGATCGCGGACATGCTCTTCACGGTGGCGGTGACGTTGTCCGGAATCTTGGTGCTGCTGTTGAGCCGCATCTCGGCGTCGACGCCGTGCTCACTGAGCCGGATGGACTCCACCCGACCCACGGTCACGCCGCGGAAGGTGACGTTGGCGCTCTTGTAGATGCCGCCGCCGCCGATGAAGTCGGCCGTCACTTTGTAGGTGCCGATGCCCAGCCGGCTCGGCGCATGTAGATACAGGATCGCGATCGCACCGACGGCCAGCACTGTGACCACGGCGAAGATCCCGAGTTGAATTCGAACGAGGCGAGTCAGCATCGCAGGTCATTCCTCATAGTGGACAGCCGTGCCGGGCGGGATCTTGAACGGGTCGGCAGCCTGTCCGGACAGGTTCGCCATCTCCCCAATCAAGAAATCGGGTGGGTTGAGGACGTCGTGCATGTGCGGCATGTTCGGGTCGAAACCGCCAGTGGTGAATATGGTTTCGCCGAATCGGCGCAGGGTCATGTCGAAGATGACATAGACGTTGAGGAAGTCCCCGCGCACGGCGTTGCGCAGGTACATCGACGGGAACGGGAACGTCGGGATGAATGGGAACGCCGTCACCAACTCGTTGGCGTTGTCGGCGAACGCCTTGACGACCGGGTACAGGTCTTTGATGTCGGCCGCGAAGTCGTCCTTGGTCTCGGTCATGATCCGCGACCCAACCGTGGCCAGCCTCTGCAGAGCCCCGAACGCGTCAACGATGTTGGCGCGGTTGTCGTTGAGCACCTGCAGCGCGGCCGGCATGGTGTCCAGCGCACGGGCCAGGCTGGGCGCACTGCGGGCCAGCGTCACACCGACCCGGTTCAGCCCGTCGGCGGCGGCGATGATGTCGCGGGCCTGGCGGTCCAGCGATGCGGTGAGCTCAGCCAGCCGGGGAATCAGACCGGCGAAGGTGCCGGCCCGGCCGGCGACAGCTGCGTACGTCTCTTCGGTGATGTCTTGTAGCGCACCCAGGTTGCCCTGGTTGACCACCACGCCCAGTGACGACAGCACTTCTTCGGTGCTGGGGTAACGCCCGGTACGGCTGAGCGGAATCTCATCGCCCGGGGCGAGCTTGCCGACCGCAGGCTGGTCGATCGGCTCGGACAGCTCGATGTGCTGGGAACCCAGCAACGAGGTCTGCGCGACCTTCGCGATGGCGTTGGCCGGCAGATGCACGTTGCCGTCCAGCGACAGCTTGACCGCGGCATAGAAGCTGCCGTCGGGCTGCTGCACGGCCCGAATGCCCGAGACACTGCCGACGGTGACGTCGTCGACCATCACCGGCGAGTTCTGCGGCAGGGTGGTGACGTCCGGCAGTTGCACCGTGATGCTGTAGGAACCGCGGCCGTGACCCGCGGTTCCCGGCATGTTCAGCGAGTTCAGGCCACCGAATTGGCAGCCCGACAGCACCAGTGCCCCGGCGCCGAGCGCCGCACCCCGCCGGCCGACCCGCTGCAGCGCGCCTCCAAGAGACTTCACGCTCATCCGCCCTCCCGTGGTGCACCGGCACCGGGTTGCGCCGGGCCGGTCGGACCGGGCGCCTTGCCCAGCTGCCCCGGCGCCGGCGGCGGCAGGAACAACCCGGCGACATCGTCGGTACTCGGCGGCGTGACACCCGGCGCCGGCAGCCACTTCAGGTAGGGCACCGGGGTCTGCGCCTTGGCCTCGGTGGCCGGCGTGTCGTAGATGATCTGGCCCTTGTAGGCGGTGATGGAGTTGATCGGGTGGAACAGCAGCGGCACGAAGTTCATCGACCACCGGCGCATAACCGGCCCCATCCGCTCCTTGCAGATCTCCGCCCGCTTGAAGTTGTCCGGCACCGAACCGATGTCGAAAACGCCACCACAGATGAACTGCACCGGGTTGGCGAAGTCGGGCAGCGACAGCAAGCCACTCAAGGTGCCCTGGGCGGGGTTGTAGATGTTGTAGAAGTTGACCAGGCCGTGCGGGGTGATGTGCAGCACCTGCTCGAAGTTGTCGCTCTGCTCCGACAACATGCTGGTGAACTCCGCCAGCTTGTTGACCTGTGCAATCAATGCGTCGTTGTTGTCGTGCAGGAAGCCCCGGACATCACGCAGCGCCTGGTTCAACGTGCCGAACGTAACGTCCAGATCCTTCGAGCTGTCGGCCAGCACCGCCGACACCGCGGCGACATGGTCGGTGAACTGCACGATCTGTTCGTTGCTACCCGAGAGCGCGTCGACGAGCACCTGCAGGTTCTTGACGGTGCCGAACAGGTCGGTGCGCGAGTCACCGAGCCGGCCGGTGGTTGCCGACAGTTCCCGCAGTGCGCTGCGGAACGAGTCGCCGTTGCCGTCGAAGGTGTCCGCGGCCTGATTGACGAGTGTGCTGAACGCACCGTTGAGCTTGCCCTGCTCGGGTGCCAGTTGCGCGCTGAGCTGGGTCAGCTCCTGCTTGACCTCATCCCATTCGACCGGGACCGCGGTGCGGTCCTCGTCCAGCGTCGCACCGTCGGCCAGCTTCGCTCCCTCGGTGTATGCCGGGGCCAGCTGAATGACTCGCGCCGACACGATATTCGGCGCCATCAGCACCGCATGCACGTCGGCGGGCAAGGGCACGCCCTTGTTCACCGTCATGGTGATCTTGACGTTCTCGGCGCGCGGCTCGATGGATTCGACCCGACCGACCGGGACGCCGACAACGCGGACGTCGTCGCCCGGGTAGAGGCCCACTGCCGAGGCGAAGTAGCCGGTAATCCGGTAGCTGCGTTGCGCGGGCAGCACGACGTAGGCGGCGGCGGCCAGCAGTACGGCCAGCGCCCCGGCGAGGACGATGCGTGAATTTCGGCGCGTCATGGTGACTTCGGCTTAATGATCGTGCGCTCGGAAATCATTCCGCGCAGGTAGTCGGCCAGGCTGTCGGGGAGCTTGCCTGGCTGGAAGAACATGTCGACCATCACCTCGGACATGGTGGGCGGCGGCATGCCGTACAGGTTGATCTGGAAGCCCGGACCCGAGGCCACCACCTCGCCGAGCGTGGTGGCGTAGCCGGGCAGCCGGTCCAGCGCTCCAGAGATCCGGTCCTTGCGCTCGATCAAGTTGTCCATCACGAGGTTGAGCTTCTGCAGGGTCGGACCGATCTCCTTCTGGTTGTCGGCGACGAAACCGGAAAGTTGTTGCGACACATCGTCGATGCCACCGATCAACGCGCCGATCGCTTGCCGGCGCTCATCCAGCGCAGCGAAGAGCTGGTTGCCGTCGAGTACCAGCTGGTTAACCTGGGCGGCACGCTGATTGAGCACACCGGTGACCACCTTGGCGTGAGTCAGCAATTGGCCCAACGCCTCGTCGCGACGGTTAATGGTGCGCGACAGTGCGGCCACCCCGTCCAGCGCTCCACGCAACTGCGGAGTCGCCTCACGCATCGAGTCGGTGAGCACCTGCAGTGCTTCCTCCAAGCGCGGCTTGTCCAGGTCGCGAGCATCGCCGCCGAGGTCCTGCAGCGCGTTGTTCAGCGTGTACGGCGCCCGGGTGCGTTCGAGCGGGATCGTGGTGACCGAACCGGCACCGGCGGGCGTGACCGACAGGGCCTTCTCACCCAGTACGGTGTCGGTGCGGATCGCGGCCAGCGACTGATCGCCCACCCGGACCTTGCGGTCGACAGTGAAGTCCACTTTGGCGCTGGGCCCGGCCAGCGCCACCGACTTGACCTTGCCCACCCGGATCCCGGACACCGTCACGTCGTTGCCCGCGATGATGCCGCCGGCATCGGCGAAGTAGCCGTGATAGGTCTTGCCTTGCGGCCAGAACGGCAGGCTGGTGTAACCGAACGACACCAAGACCAGGCATGCCACCAGGGCGATGCCCAACGTACCCGTGCGAACCGGGTTTACGCCGTCAATTTTTGACAGGAGAGCACCTCCCCTTACTGGTGTCGTTCTGGCCGCCCATCGGCACCGTGATGTCGCTGCCGGCGGGGCCGTTCAGCTTCAGGGCCACCGTGCAGTAGTTGATGTTGAAGAAGGAGCCGTAGGCGCCCAACGCATTTAGCCGCAAGTAGTTCTCTTCCAGCGGGTCGATGACGTCGTTCAGCTCCTGCTTGCGCTTGTCCAGCACGGTGGCCAGCGGTCGCACGTTCTCGATCACGCCCTGCAGCGGCCGCCGGGTGCGGCGCAGCGTGTCGGCGAGGTCGTTCTCCACCGAGGACAGTGGGCCGATCGCGCCGGCGATCGCATCCTTGCCCTGCGCCAGCCCGGTGACCAGCTGCTGCAACCGGTCGACGGTGGCGTCGAACTGCTCGCTCTTGTCGTCAACTGTGGTCAGCACCGTGTTCAAGTTGGTGATCACGTCACCGATGAGCTGGTCGCGGGAGGCCAGCGTGGTGGTGAACGAACTGGTGCTGGCCAGCATCTGCGACAGCGCGCCGCCCTGGCCCTGCAGCAACTCGATGAGCGCACTGCTGATCTCGTTGATCTTGCCGCCGTCCAGGCCCTTGAGCACCGGGCGCATCCCGCCCAGCAGCGCATCCAGGTCCAGGGCCGGCTGAGTGTGGTCCCGGGCGATGGTGCCACCGGGCGGCAGCTTACGCAGCTCGCCGGCACCGGAGGCGATTTCCAGGTACCGGTCGCCGACCAGGTTTTCGTACCGGATCAGCGCGCGGGTCGAGTCGTACAGCTGGTAGCGCTTGTCGACGTCGAAGGTGACCTTGACGTTGTTGTCCGGCGTCAATTCAACACGTTTCACCGTGCCCACCGGTATTCCGGCGATCCGCACGTCCTCGCCACCCTTGAGCCGCGAGGCGCTGGCGAAGTCGGCGTGGTAGGTGTGGTTCGAGGCGAACCGGAACTCGCCGAACACCACCACCAGACCGACCGACACCAGCAGCATGGCGACGGCGAAGATCGCGACCTTGATCTGGGTGCTGCGCGGGCTCATCAGTATTCATCCCGTTCCGCGAAAGCGCCGTTGAAGAGGAACTGCACGGTGGACGGCGCGTCGAACTGCACCTCGGTGTTGGGCTGGAACGGGATGTAGGCGCTGTCGGTCACCAGGAACGGTGAGCGGAACCAGGAGCCGCCGTACTGCTTGCTGGGGATGTCCGGCAACCCGCGGCAGTTCGGTCCGCCGGTCGCGTTGGCCACCGGCAGGCTCTCCGGGTAGGTGTAGGCCGGTGCGCCCGGGATGAAGCTGGACTGCACGTACAGCGCCGGCTTGGTGCCGCCCAACGACGGGCCGAACCGCTCCAGCGCGCCCTTGACCCCCTTGAATAGACAGCCGAACTCCGGTGAGTACTCGGCCAGCAGGCTACCCATGGCACGGAACCGCTGAACACCGGCGATGAAGTCGTCGGCCGCCGGAGCCAAGGTGTCGTAGCCGTTGTTGGCTAGCCCGGTCGTGGCCAGCAGCGCCTTGTTCAGGTGGTCGCGCTGGTCGACCAGTGTCTTGCTGATCGTCGGGACGTTGTCGAAGGTGGTCGCCAGGTCCGGCGCGGCATCGCCGTAGATATTGCCGACGATCGCGGTCTTGGCGAAACCCGACTGCAGCTGGGGCAGTTTGGGATTGAGCTTTCCGAGGTAGCTGTTCAGCCCGGAGAGCAGCCCGCCCAGGTTGTCGCCGTTGCCCCGCAGGCCCTCGGCCAGCGCGCTGATCGATCCGTTGAGCTGCACCGGGTCGATCTTGTCCAGCAGATTGGTCAGCTTCTGGAACAGCGTGTTGACTTCCAGCTGTACGTCGGATGCCTGAACGTTCGCGCCGTTGCGCAGCGTGGCACCGGAGGGCGTCGGCGGCGGAATGAACTCCACCGACTTGGCCCCGAAGATGGTGTTGCCGGCGATACGCACGGCCGCGTTCGACGGAATCTGGTGCATCGCGGAGCTGTCGATGGCCAGGAACAGCTTGGCCTGGTCGCCCTGGTACTTGATCGCCTTGACCTTGCCGACCTGAATACCGCGGTATTTGACCTTGGCGTCCTGTTCCATCACCAGGCCGGCGCGCGGCGAGGTGACGGTGACCTTGTCGGTGGAGATGAACACCGACACGTAGGACAGGTAGGTGAACACGGTTGCGGCAAGCAGGATGGCACCGAGGATTGCCGCAGCAATCCGCACCTGGGTACGCCTCGATCCCGTTTGCACGTGTATTCCCCTGCTATCCCGAGAGGTTGAAGTTGCCGGACCCGCCGTAGACGGCGAGTGAAACGAACAGCGTAATGACGACGACGACGACCAGTGAGGTTCGCACGGCTTGACCCACCGCGATGCCCACCCCAACCGGGCCGCCGGCCGCGTTGAAGCCGTAGTTGGTGTGTACCAGCATCACCGCGACCGACATGATGATCGCCTGTAGGAAGGACCACAGTAGATCTGTGGGGATCAAGAACGTGTCGAAGTAGTGGTCATAAAGGCCCGGTGACTGCGAGTTGATGAACACCGTGGTGGACCGGGCGGCGAAGAACGCGGCCAGCACCGACAGTGAGTACAGCGGGATGATCGCGATCAGGCCCGCCACCAGCCGGGTGGACACCAAATACGACACCGCATGGACCGCCATCGATTCGACGGCATCGATCTCCTCGGCCACGCGCATGGCGCCCAGCTGCGCGGTGGTGCCGGCCCCGATGGTGGCGGCCAGCGCGATGCCGGCAACCACGGGCGCGACGATCCGCACGTTGAGGAACGCGGACAGGAAGCCGGTCAACGCCTCGATGCCGATGTTGCCCAGCGAGGAGAAGCCCTGGACCGCGATCACCCCGCCGGAGGCCAGGGTGAGGAAGGTGGCCACCCCGACCGTGCCGCCGATGATGGCCAGCGCGCCGGTCCCCATGGTGATCTCGGCGATCAGCCGGATGGTCTCCTTGCGGTACCGGGTCAGCGCGTTGGGGACGTAGCGGATCGATTCGGCGTAGAACAGCGCCTGTTCGCCGAAGTTGTCGACGGCCTTGGGCACCCCGCGGAACAACCGCCGGAATCGCAATGTCGCGTCGTAGCTCATGTCACTTCACCAGCACTCGGACGCTGATCGCGGTCATGACGACGTTGATGACGAATAGACAAATAAAGGCGTAGACGACGGTCTCATTGACCGCGTTGCCAACGCCTTGGGGGCCGCCCTTGGCGGTCAGCCCGCGATAACAGCCGATCAGACCGGCCGCCGTGCCGAACAGCAGCGCCTTGATCTCGGCCATCACCAGCTCGCCGAGCCCGGTGAGCACGGTGAGACCGTTGATGAAGGCGCCGGGGTTGACGCCCTGCAGAAAGACGGAGAACACGTAGCCGCCGACCAGGCCGATCGCACACACCAGGCCGTTGAGCAGCAATGCGACGAACGTCGAGGCCAGGGCCCGGGGCACCACCAGTCGCTGGATCGGGTCGATACCGAGCACCCGCATCGCGTCGATTTCTTCGCGGATGGTTCGGGCACCCAGATCGGCACAGATGGCGGTCGCACCCGCGCCGGCCACCACGAGGACGGTCACCACCGGTCCCAACTGGGTGATGGTGCCGAACGCCGTTCCGGCGCCGGACAGGTCGGCAGCGCCGATCTCGCGCAACAGGATGTTGAGGGTGAACGCCACCAGCACGGTGAAGGGGATCGCGACCAGTACCGTCGGCAACAGCGACACCCGGGCGATCATCCAGGTCTGGTCGAGGAATTCGCGGTACTGGAAGGGCCGGCGAAACATGGCCCGGAAGGTCTCCAGGGACATCTCCACGAAACCGCCCACGGCCCTAGCCGGAACCGTGAGCTGTTCGATCAAGACGCGTCCTTCCCTCAGGTCGGGCTTCTGGGGCATCGGTAGTCGCAAAACTGTATCCGGCAACCTCGTGGAGCCGACGTCGTTCGTGCGATTCTGACGCCGCTCCGCGTGAGCCGGATCATATTAACTAGAACACGTTCTCAGTGTCAAAGAACACGTTTTGGCGAGATTCCAGAGATATTCACCCTGGTCACAGCGCATTGTGATCCACGCCTCTCTGTAACGCGTTCTAATTTTGCTCTAATCGCCGGACATCAGTTCGGACGCGGAAAAAGTGCGGGCCGGATCCCGGCCGGCGAAGTAATTCGCCAGCGTGTCCGAGAGCCCGGCCGGATCCCACGCCTGCCCGTCCGCGCTGAACTTACGTTCGACGGTCGGCGCGGCCATCAGGGTTACCTCAGGTCCGTAGACCACGAAGACCTGACCGCTGACCGCAGCCGAGGCCGGCGATGCCAAAAAACGGACCAATGTCACCACGTGCTCGGGCGACAGCGGGTCGATCTCGCCGTCACTCACCTTGGCCTCGCCGAATACATCGGCGGTCATGGCGGGGCGGGCCCGCGGGCAGATCGCGTTGGCCGACACGCCGTAGCGGCTCAGCGCCCGGCTGGCCGACAGCGTCAGCGCGGTGATGCCCGCCTTGGCCGCGCCGTAGTTGGCCTGCCCGACCGGACCCATCAGGCCGGCCTCCGAAGAGGTGTTGATGATGCGGCCATAGACGGTCCCTTCGGAATCCTTGGCCTTCTGCCGCCAGTAGGCGGCCGCGTTGCGGGTCAGCAGGAAATGTCCACGCAAATGAACTGCGATGACAGCGTCGAAATCGTCGTCGGACATGTTGAACAACATCCGGTCGCGGGTGATCCCGGCGTTGTTGACGACGATGTTCAGCCCGCCCAGGCCGTCGGCGGTGCTGACGAGCTCGTCGGCGGTGGAGCGCTGACTGATGTCGCCGGCCACCGGCACGCCCTTGCCGCCGGCCGCGGCGATCTCGTCGATGACGTCGGAGGCCTCCAGCGCCGGCGCGATGTCGTTGACGACGACCGTCGCCCCGGAGCGGGCCAACCCGATCGCCTCCGCTCGGCCCAGGCCGGCGGCCGCTCCGGTCACCACTGCGACTTTGCCGGTCAGGTCGATCGCGTTGTCAGTCATGTACGCCGCTCCTTTTACGTCACCGGCGCACTCGTCGTCACCGGCGGTTATGAATACCTCTAGTCGTTGCCCGTGGGAGGCTAGTCGTCGACGCGGCGCAGCGCGGCCCGCGGGCACTCGGCGATGGCCTGCTCGGCGTGGGCTTCCCGGTCCGCCGGGACCGGAGCGAGTTTGACCTCCGCCTGCTCGTCATCGTTCAGATCGAACAGGTCGGGGTCGATTCCGACGCAAATCGCGTTGCCCTCGCAACGATCCAGATCAACCTCTACTCGCATGACATTCTCCTGTAAAAGCCCTGCGCCGACCGAGCGTTTTCGGCCGCCGTCATCCACTAGTGTCACCATACGATCCGACAGCGTTCCCACACGAGCCGCTAGGGCCGTTGGACCCCGGGACTAGAACGTGTTACAACGGGCTGTCGAACCAGAATCTTATCGTGACACCGATCACCAACGAAGGACTCCCCCGATGCAGATCAGCTATACGCCGGCCCAAGAAGAGCTGCGCAGCGAACTGAGGTCCTACTTCACCACGCTGATGACGCCGGAGCGTCGTGAGGCCCTCAGCTCGACCCAGGGCGAGTACGGCACCGGCAACGTCTACCGCGAGACCGTGGCCCAGATGGGGCACGACGGCTGGCTGACGCTGAGCTGGCCGAAGGAGTACGGCGGCCAGGCACGTTCGCCGATGGAGCAGCTGATCTTCACCGACGAGGCCGCGATCGCCGGTGCCCCGGTGCCGTTCCTGACCATCAACAGTGTCGCGCCGACCATCATGGCGTTCGGCACCGAAGAGCAGAAGAAGTTCTTCCTGCCCAAGATCGCCGCCGGCGAGCTGCACTTCGCGATCGGCTACTCGGAGCCGGGCGCCGGCACCGACCTGGCCTCGCTGCGCACCACCGCGGTACGTGACGGCGACGACTACGTGATCAACGGCCAGAAGATGTGGACGTCGCTGATCGCCTACGCCGACTATGTGTGGCTGGCGGCCCGGACGAACCCGGAGGCCAAGAAACACCGCGGCATCTCGATGCTGATCGTGCCCACCACCGCCGAGGGTTTCTCCTGGACCCCGGTGCACACCATGGCCGGCCCCGACACCAGCGCCACCTACTACCAGGACGTGCGGGTCCCGGTGACCAGCCTGGTCGGCGAAGAGCACGCGGGCTGGAAGCTGGTGACCAACCAGCTCAACCACGAGCGCGTCGCCCTGGTCTCGGCGCAGCCGATCCTGCTGGCTCTCGACGAGGTCCGCGAGTGGGCACAGAACACCAAGGACGCGCACGGCAACCGGATCATCGACTCGCAGTGGGTGCAGCTCAACCTGGCCCGGGTGCTGGCCAAGGCCGAAGTGCTCAAGCTGATCAACTGGGAGCTGGCCTCAACTGACAAGGCCGCGCCGTCGCCGGCGGACGCCTCGGCGGCGAAGGTGTTCGGCACCGAGCTGGCCACCGAGGCCTACCGCCTGCTGATGGAGGTGCTCGGCACCGCCGCCACCGTGCGCCAGGACTCCCCCGGCGCACTGCTGCGCGGGCGGGTGGAACGGATGCACCGGGCCTGCCTGATCCTGACCTTCGGCGGCGGCACCAACGAGGTGCAGCGCGACATCATCGGCATGGTCGCTCTGGGCCTGCCCCGTAACCGCTGACCCAATACCCAAGGACTTTGGAGACAAGTACTCATGGACTTCACCACTACAGAAGCATCTGACGACCTCTCGGGTCTGGTCGGCACCATCGTGGACGCGGTGTGCACGCCCGAGCGCCAGCGTGAACTCGACGCGTTGGAGCAACGCTTCGACACCGAGCTGTGGCGCAAGCTGATCGACGCCGACGTGGTGTCCAGCGCGGCGAGCGAGTCGTTGGGCGGCGGCGGATTCGGCGTACTGGAGCAGACGGCGATCCTGACCGCACTCGGCCGTCAGCTGGCCGCGGTGCCCTACCTGGAGTCGGTGGTACTGGCCGCCGAGACGCTGGCCAAGTTCGGCTCCGCGGAGCTGCAGCAGGCCTGGGGCGCCCCGGCCGTGGCCGGCGAGAAGATCCTCACCGTCGCCCTCGACGGCGACATGGGCGAGGGCCCGGTCCGGGCGGCCGCCGCTGGTGAGGGGTACCGCCTGACCGGGACCCGCACCCAGGTCGGTTTCGCTTCGATCGCTGACGCCTTCCTGGTGGCCGCCGAAACCGATTCCGGCGCAGCGGTATTTCTGGTGGCCGCCTCCGATCCCGGCGTGACGGTGACCTCGCTGGCCACCACCGGACTGGGCAGCGTCGGCCACCTGGAGCTGTCCGGGGTCGAGGTGGAGGCCGGTCGCCTGATCGGTGGCGCCGACGTGCTCGACCACCTGAGCAGCGTGGCGGCCCTGGGCCACAGCGCCTACCAGCTGGGCGTGCTGGAGCGCGGCCTGGCCCTGACCGCCGAATACGCCCGCGAGCGCGAGCAGTTCGACAAGCCGATCGGCAGCTTCCAGGCGGTGTCGCAGCGGCTGGCCGACGGCTACATCGACGTCAAGGGGCTGCGGCTCACGCTGACGCAGGCGGCCTGGCGAGTCAGTGAGGGACTGCCCGCGACCACCCAGGTGGCCACCGCCGCATTCTGGGCGGCCGAGGCCGGACACCGGGTGGCGCACAGCATCGTCCACATTCACGGCGGGGTCGGCATCGACATCGATCACCCGATCCACCGCTACTTCCTGGCCGCCAAGCAGACTGAGTTCGCAGTTGGCGGCGCCACCGGGCAGCTGCTGGCGATCGGCCGCGAGCTGGCCGAAACCCCGGCCTAGCTACTTCAGCGGTTCAGCGCGTCGCCGAACGTCACCTTGAACCCGGGGATGTCCGACAGCGGCACGGTGGCGTCGTAGGTGCGCTGGTAGCCGGTGGAGCTGATCTTCCAGCCGTCGGCGGTACGCCGGTAGGTGTCGTGGTAGAACGCCGCGCCGATCAGCATCAGGTTGGCGTCGGGCACGATCACCCGGTCCTGCAGGTACCAGATGCCGCTCGCGGAGTCCGGGCCGGTGAGGGTGATCTCGGGATGGTTGACCCGGTGTTCGCTGATCAGGTTCGCCGGCATGACGGTGCGCATGAACGTCACCAGCGAGTCGCGATCGGCGAACTTGTGGTCGCTGCCCATCGATTTGCCGTAGTCGGCGCTGACGTCTTCAGTCAGCGTGTCCGCGAAGTCGTCCCAGTGCTTGGTGTCCAGCGCTCGCAGGTAGCGGTACTTGACTTGCTTGATGGCTTCTATGGCTTGGTGCGAATCAGTCACCGCTCTATTGCAGCACTAATCTGATCACCATGTCAGCACCCGCCAATATCGACCAACAGTCCACCGTCACAGCACTGCTGGCGCAGGTGGCCGAGGTGGACGACCGCGGTGTCTTCTACGAGGACACCTTCGTCAGCTGGCGAGATCACATTGCTGCGGGTGCCCGGCTCGGTGCCGCGCTGCGGGCCCGCCTCGATCCGGACAAGCCACCGCATGTCGGTGTGCTGCTGGGCAATACGCCGTTCTTCTCCACGATGCTGGTGGCAGCGGCACTGACCGGCATCGTGCCGGTCGGCTTGAACCCCACCCGCCGGGGTGCAGCCCTGGAGCGCGACGTGGCCCACGCGGATTGCCAGCTGGTGCTGGCCGACAACACCGCCGACGCGGGAGTTCCCGGCATGATCGATGTCGAATCACCCTCGTGGCAATCGGAATTGGCCGGCTACGACGACGCACCGGTGAGCTTTCGGGAGGCCGACCCCGACGAGCTGTTCATGCTGATCTTCACCTCCGGCACCAGTGGTGACCCGAAGGCGGTGCGCTGCACGCAGTGGAAGGCCGCGTTCCCCGGGGTGATGCTCTCGCAGCGGTTCGGGTTGGGGACCTCCGATGTCTGCTATCTGTCGATGCCGCTGTTCCACTCCAACGCGGTGATGGCGGGCTGGTCGGTGGCGGTGGCCGCCGGCGCGTCGATCGCGTTGCGGCGCAAGTTCTCCGCTTCGGGGTTCATTCCCGACGTACGCCGCTTCGGCGCCACCTACGCCAACTACGTGGGCAAGCCGCTGTCGTACGTGCTGGCCACCCCGGCTCAGCCCGACGATGCCGACAACCCGCTGCGGCTCCTGTACGGCAACGAGGGGGCGCCCCGCGACCTGGAGCGGTTCGCGGTTCGGTTCGACTGCACCGTGGTCGACGCGTTCGGCTCCACCGAGGGCGGAGTGGCGATCGGACGCACCCCGGACACCCCGCCGGGCGCGCTGGGACCGTTGATCGACGGGAACACCATCATCGACGTCGAGACCGGCGCGCAGTGCCCGCCCGGGGTGGTCGGCGAGTTGGTGAATGCCAGTGGGCGTGGCCAATTCCGCGGCTACTACCGCGATCCCGAGGCCGAGGCGCAACGAATGGCCGGCGGCATCTACCACTCCGGCGACCTGGCCTACCGTGACGATGCCGGCTACGCCTACTTCGCCGGCCGGCTCGGCGACTGGATGCGGGTGGACGGCGAGAACCTGGGTACCGCACCGATCGAGCGAGTTCTGCTGCGCCACAACGCCGTCGCTCAGGTGGCGGTCTATCCGATCCCGGACCCCGCAGTCGGCGATCAGGTGATGGCCGCGCTGGTCCTGGCCGCCGGGACGTCGTTCGACACCGACGATTTCCGCGCTTTCCTGGCCGAGCAGCCCGACCTGGGCCCCAAGCAGTGGCCGTCCTATGTGCGGGTGGCCGAGGAGTTGCCGCGTACCGAGACGTTCAAGGTGCTCAAGCGGGTGTTGACCGCCGAGGGTGTGGACTGCGCCGACCCGGTGTTCCGAATCCGCTAGAGCCGACATCGCATCGCGTCGTCACCGTTGAGATTGCGCTCGGGGCTGTTGTTTGAGCCAGCGACATCACGACCTTGAACGCAATTTCAAACGTACAGCTGTGGACGGCCCCGCCGCGTCACCACAGATTGCGCGGCCCGGCGCGCAATACTGAATCAATGCTCTTCGCCCGCCGAGTGCTGATCACGGTCCTGGCCGCCGCCCTGGCCTTACCCCTGGCCCTGGCCTCCCCCGCCTCCGCAGCGCCGTTACAGACCAGCTTCGCGCAGCTGGCCAACACCATCCCGGCCAACATCGGCATCGCCTACGCCCCGGCCGGCCAGAACGGCGCCGGCACGCTGGGCACCTTGCAGACCGGAGTGGCGTGGTCATCGATCAAAGTGCCGCTGGCGATCGCGGCGCTGCACGCCAACGTCCCGAACGCCCAAGATCTGGCGGCCCGTGCCGTCACCGCCTCCGACAATGACGCCGCCGAGAAGTTGTGGTCCGAACTGGGGCAGGTGCAGGCCGTCCTGCGGGCCGGCGGCGATGCCGGTACGGCGGTGGAATCCCGACGGCTGCGGCCTGAATTCAGCGCGTTCGGTCAGACCCAGTGGCCGCTGGCCCGCCAGGCCGTGTTCGCCGCCCACCTGCCCTGCATGGCAGTTGCCTCACCCGTTGTCAGCCTGATGCGCAACACCGTGCCCGACCAGCGCTGGGGACTGGCAAGCCTGAATGTCCCCAGCAAGGCGGGATGGGGTCCGGGCCAGGGTGGGGGCTACCTGGTGCGCCAGTTCGGCGTGGTGCACGCACCGGCCGGCGATCTCGGGGTGGCACTGGCCGCCGAGCCCAAGGATGGCAGCTTCAGTTCCGGGATTGCGGCACTCAACCAGATGACCCAGTGGCTCAGTGCCCATGCCGCCGAGCTACCGGGTGGCCGCTGCGCGGGGTAGTTTGGCGGCTAACCACGTGTTACCCGCGAGTAGGAGATCACCCATGCCCGCCCCATCCGTCGCAGACTTCGACCGGCTCCGCCAACTGTCCGCCATCGACGACATCGATGCCCGGCAGTCGAAGACCATCGACGAGGTCTTCACCGGTAAGCCGCTGACCACCATCCCGGTCGGCAACGCCGAGGACGTGACCGCGGCATTCGCCAAGGCCCGCGCGGCGCAGCGCAGCTGGGCGGCGCGCAGCGTCAAGGAGCGCAGCGCGATCATCGAACGCTACCGCGACCTGGTGATCGCCAACCGGGACTTCCTGATGGACGTCTGCCAGGCCGAGACGGGCAAGGCGCGTTCGGCGGCCCAGGAGGAGATCCTCGACATCATGCTCAACGCGCGCTACTACGCGCGCCAGGCCACCAAGCTGCTGGCCTCCAAGCGGGTACCGGGGCTGTTGCCCGGCATCGTCAAGACCGTGATCAACCACCACCCCAAGGGCGTGGTGGGCGTGATCGCGCCGTGGAACTACCCGATGACGCTGTCGCTCTCCGATGCCATCCCCGCACTGCTGGCGGGTAACGCGGTGGTGGTCAAGCCGGACAGCCAGACCCCGTACTGCACGCTGGCCAACGCCGAACTGCTGTATCAGGCCGGTCTGCCGCGCGACTTGTTCGCGGTGGTGCCCGGCCCGGGATCGGTGGTCGGCACCGCGATCGTGCAGCAGTGCGACTACCTGATGTTCACCGGCTCCAGCGCCACCGGCCGCACCCTGGCCGAGCAATGCGGCTCCCGGCTGATCGGCTTCTCCGCCGAACTGGGCGGCAAGAACCCGATGATCGTCACCAAGGGCGCCAACCTGTCCGAAGTCGCCAAGGCCGCCACCCGCGCCTGCTTCTCCAACGCCGGGCAGTTGTGCATCTCGATCGAGCGGATCTACGTCGAGCGCGACATCGCCGACGAGTTCGCCGCCAAGTTCGCCGAGCAGGTGCGCGCCATGAAGCTCTCGGCCGCCTACGACTTCACCGCCGACATGGGCAGCTTGATCTCCGAAGACCAGATCAAGACCATCTCCAACCACGTCGATGACGCAAAGGCCAAGGGCGCCAAGGTGATCGCCGGCGGAAATGCCCGCCCGGACATCGGGCCGCTGTTCTACGAGCCGACGGTGCTGACCGACGTCACCGACGAGATGGAGTGCGGGCGCAACGAGACGTTCGGCCCGGTGGTCTCCATCTACCCCGTTGACAACATCGAAGAGGCCATCGCCAAGGCCAACGACACCGAATACGGTTTGAACGCCAGCGTGTGGGCCGCCAGCAAGTCCCAGGGTGAGGCGATCGCCGCGCGGATCAAGTCCGGCACAGTCAATGTCGACGAGGGTTACGCGCTGGCCTTCGGCAGCGTCGCCGCCCCGATGGGTGGCATGAAGGCCTCCGGCGTGGGCCGTCGCCATGGCGCCGACGGGATTCTCAAGTACACCGAGTCACAGACGGTTTCCACCGCTCGGGTTCTGAATCTGGACCCGCCGCTGGGGATCTCCGGCCCGGTGTGGCAGAAGCTGCTGACCCCGATGATCCGCGCGGTGCAGGCGCTGCCCGGCCGGTAGCGCTCAGCGCCGGCCGGTCCGGTTCTTCCCCCGGTCGATATCGCGCTCCAACTCGGCCAACGCCGGCTCGATCGCGTCGGCCATCTTGTGAATGTCCTCGGCGACCTCCGGTGTGGTCACGAACCCGAAGTCGAGGTGGTCACGGTAGGAGAAGCAGGTGATATTCAGCGCCACGTCCATGACCGGCGGGCCGAGCGGCACCAGTGACTCCAGTTCCGCCCCGGCCATGTAGATCGGAATCGGCGGGCCCGGCACGTTGGAGACGACAAGGTTGATCGGGGCCAGCCGATTCGACAGCCCGGTCGCGGTGTAGGCACGGGCGGCGAGCTGCAGCAGGCCGGGCGGGGTGGTGTCGGTCAGTCCCATGATCTGGTGCGCCGACAGCGCCTTGGCCATCTGCTTAGCGCTCTGGGTGCTGGCGTGAATCGTCTTGAGCCGCTGAGCTGCTCCCTCGATGTCGGTCGCCATCGACACCGTCATCGAGCTGACCTTGTTGCCGACCTCGCCCTGGCTCTCGTCGGTCCGGGTCGACACCGGGATCTGGGCGACGAGCGGCTTGTCCGGCAGCTCCCCCCGCTCGCCCAGGTACTCGCGAACCGCGCCGGCGACCATAGCGAGTACGACGTCGTTGAGCTTCACCCCGTAGGCGTCCTTGACGGCCTTAATCCGGGCCAGCTCGACGCGCGCGGCGCTGATCCGCCGGTGCGGCGACACGCTGGCGTTGAACCGGGTTACCGGGGCGTCGAAGTAGCGCGGTGGTTTGCGCGGCAGTCCCAGTCCCACAGTGGCGATCTGCTGGCGAACGGTCTGCTGCAGGAGTCGGCCGATGCGGTACGGCGTCTTCACCGCGACGTTGACCAATTCCTCGACGATCCGGCGCTCGTAGCTGGGCATCGTCGCCCCGTTCGATGACGCGATCGCCTCCGGTAGTGGTGGCCGCGGCTCGGGCGTGATGTCCAGCATGATCTCGAACAGTCCTGCGCCAGAGACGCCGTCGACGATCGCGTGATGCATCTTGGTCAGCGTCGCGACCCGGCCGCCGTTGACACCTTCGATGACCCACATCTCCCACAACGGGCGGGAGCGGTCCAGCTTGTAGGACATCAGCCGGCCCACGAGCTCTTCGACCTCGCGCCGCCCGCCCGGGGAGGGAACACCGATGCGCCGCAGGTGGAAGTCGATGTCGAGATGCTCGTCCTCGACGAACCACGGTCGGTCCAGCCCCATTGGGGATGGGCTGACCCGCCAGCGCAGCTGCGGCAGTTGCGGTAATCGCTCGATCAGGAGCTGGCGAACTCGCTCGAAGCTGTAGTTCGGCGCATTGGTGGTGTCGCAGATCGCCAACCCACCGATGTGCATGTGCCAGCCCGCCGTTTCGGCGGACCAGAACGCCGCGTCGACGCCCGAAAGTCGCTGCATCGAAAGAGACTAGCCCGGACACCGGTTCGCTGGGAGCGGCTCACCGGCAAAAGATCCGGCGAATCTAGCTCTCGGCCGCAACATGCTTGGCGTGCACCTCATCGGCGGGGCGAGCCTCGGTCTGCTCCTTGGCCCAGCGGTAGTCGGGTTTGCCGGCCGGGGAACGCTTGACCTCGTCGACGAACCACAGGCTGCGGGGCACCTTGTAGCCGGCGATCTCGGTACGAGCGCAGGCGTTGATCTCGTCCAGCGAAGGCCGGGCGTCGCCGCGCGCCTGCACCACCGCGGCCACGTGCTGGCCGTAGCGCGCGTCGGGCACGCCGACCACCAGCGCGTCGAAGACGTCGGGGTGGGTCTTGAGGGCGGCCTCGACCTCCTCGGGGTAGATCTTCTCCCCACCGGAGTTGATCGACACCGAGCCGCGGCCCAGCATCGTGACGCTGCCGTCGGCCTCAACCTGCGCGAAGTCGCCGGGGATCGCGTAACGCACGCCGTTGATGGTGCGGAACGTCTCGGCGGTCTTCTTCTCGTCCTTGTAGTAGCCGACCGGGATGTGGCCGCGCTTGGCGATGATGCCCCGCACGCCCGAGCCGGGCTGGACCTCGTTGCCGTCCTCGTCGAGCACCACCGTGGTCTTGTCGATGGTGACCCGCGGCCCGCCGGTGTGCTCCTCGCCCTTGGCGACGATGCTGGTGCCGCCGAACCCGGTCTCACTCGACCCGATGGAGTCGGTGATGATCCGGTTGGGCAGCAGCTCCAGCAGCTTCTCCTTGATGCTCGGGCTGAACAGCGCCGCGGTGGAGGCCAGCAGGAACAGCGACGACAGGTCGTACTCGTTTCCAGCGTCCTGATGAGCCAACAGTGCATCCAGCAGCGGGCGCGCCATCGCGTCACCGGTGAAGAACAGCAGGTTGACCTTGTGGTCGTGGATCGTGCGCCACACCGCGTCGGCGTCGAATTCCGGTGCCAGCACGACGGTCTGGCCGCTGAACAGCGACATCCAGGTCGCCGACTGGGTGGCGCCGTGGATCATCGGCGGGATCGGGTGGCGGACCATCGGCGGGTTGGCGACAGCCAGCTTGGCCAGGTCGTACTCGTCGGCGATCGGTTCGCCGGTGGCGAAGTCGGTACCGCCGAACAGCACCCGGTAGATGTCCTCGTGACGCCACATCACGCCCTTGGGGAACCCGGTGGTGCCGCCGGTGTAGAGCAGGTAGATGTCGTCGGCGCTGCGCGGCCCGAAGTCCCGCTCGGGCGAGCTCTGCGCCAGGGCGGCCTCGAATTCCACTCCGCCGTAGCGCTGGTAGTCCAGATCGCTGCCGTCCTCGACCACCAGGATGGTCTTCACGTGCGGGGTGTCGGGCAGCACGTTGGCCACTCGGTCGGCGTACTGACGCTCGTGCACCACCGCAACCATGTCCGAGTTGTCGAACAGATAGCGCAGTTCGCCCTCGACGTAGCGGAAGTTGACGTTCACCAGGATGGCGCCGGCCTTGATGATGCCGAGCATCGCCACGACGATCTCGTTGCGATTGCGGCAGTACAGGCCGACCTTGTCGTCCTTCTTGACGCCCTGACTGATCAGGTAATGAGCCAGCCGGTTGGCCTTCTCCTCCAGCTGCCCGTAGGTCAGCTGATCAGGCCCACAGATCAGGGCAACCCGATCCGGTACGGCGTCGATGGCGTGTTCGGCTAAGTCGGCGATGTTGAGAGCCACAACACACAAACTAGAACGTGTTACATTTCGATTTCAAGTCGAGATTCCAACCCGGAAAGGCGGACGCCGGTGAGCGAGTCGTCAGAACAGCCCCACGCCCTCGTTGAGCAGCGCGGACACACGCTGATCGTCACCTTGAACCGGCCAGAGGCTCGCAACGCACTTTCCGGCGAAATGCTGGCGATCATGGTCGAGGCCTGGGACCGGGTGGACAACGACGACGAGATCCGCTCGTGCATCCTGACCGGTGCCGGTGGTTATTTCTGCGCGGGCATGGACCTCAAGGCCGCCAACAAGAAGGCACCCGGCGACTCCTTCAAGGACGGCAGCTACGACCCGTCACGTATCGACGGCCTGCTCAAGGGTCGCCGGCTCACCAAGCCGTTGATCGCCGCGGTGGAAGGCCCGGCCATCGCCGGCGGCACCGAGATCCTGCAGGGCACCGACATCCGCATCGCCGGCCAAAGCGCCAAGTTCGGGATCTCCGAGGCCAAGTGGAGCCTGTACCCGATGGGCGGCTCTGCGGTGCGCCTGGTGCGCCAGATTCCCTACACCATGGCCTGTGACCTGCTGTTCACCGGCCGGCACATCACCGCCACCGAGGCGCTGGAGATGGGCCTGATCGGCCATGTGGTGGCCGATGGCCAGGCTCTGACCAAGGCCCTGGAGATCGCCGAGCAGATCAACAACAACGGGCCGCTGGCGGTGCAGGCGATGCTGCGCACCATCCACGAGACCGAGGGCCTGCACGAGAACGACGCCTTCAAGATCGACACCAAGATCGGCATCAAGGTGTTCCTGAGCGAGGACGCCAAGGAAGGCCCACGGGCGTTCGCCGAGAAGCGCAAGCCGGAGTTCAAGAATCGCTGATGCGGGTCGCAGTCACCGGCGGCACCGGCTACCTCGGCGCCCACACGGTCAAGACACTGCTGGAAGCCGGGCATTCGGTTCGGCTGCTGGTCGCTCCGGGCTGCGGTGACGAGCCCGTCATCCCCCGGTTGCGTGAGCTGGGCGCACTGGAGGTGCTCGACGGCGACATCCGCGACACCGCGGTGGTGGCTGCGCTGTTGGACGGCTGCGACTCAGTGCTGCACGCCGCCGGGGTGGTCGGCACCAACGATCGCCAGGAAAAGTTGATGTGGGACATCAACGCCTACGCCACCGAAGCGATCGTGACCCGGGCCGTGGCCGCCGGCCTGGACCCAGTGGTGTCGGTCAGTTCCTACAGTGCGCTGTTCCCGCCGCCGAACGGGATCATCGGCCCGGACTCGCCCACGGTGCCGGGGCGCGGGGCGTACGCGCGCACCAAGGCCTACGGCGAGCGGGTGGCCCGCCGGCTGCAGGACGAGGGCGCTCCGGTGGTGGTCACCTATCCCTCCAGCGTGGTCGGCCCGGCGTTTCACACCGCGCCAGGCGTCACCGAACGAGGCTGGGCGCCGATCGTGAAGTATCGGGTGGCTCCAGTGGTGCGCGGCGGCATGGCGATGGTCGACGTCCGGGACATCGGCCGGGTGCACGAGGCGCTGATGCGGCCCGGCCGCGGCCCGCACCGCTATCTGTGCGGCGGAATCATGGTCAGCTTCGACGAGATGATCGCGGCGGTGGAGCAGGGGCTGGGCGCCCCGGTGCGCCGAATCCGTATCGCCCCCAGCGTTTTCAAGGGCATCGGCCGGGTCAGCGACCTGGCCAGCAAGCTGCTGCCGCTGCCGGAGTCACTGAGCTACGAGGCGGCCTGGCTGCTGACTTCGGCGACTCCGACCGACGACTCGGCCACCCTCGCCGATCTGGGCCTGGAGTGGCGGTCCCCGACTGCCGCTATTGTCGAGTCTTTGCGGGTCCCCGCGCCGAACGTGTAACCACTGCGAATCTGCGGCGCGATTTTCGCAACCAGCGCACGTTCGGCGTAGGTGTCGGTGCCCATTGGCAGACTCCCGGCATGGAAGCGCCCTTCATCGGCAGCGAAGCCGTCGCCAATGGGCGGCTGACGCCGTATGCGTTGCGCAGTCGCTTCGTTGCCGTGCACCCGGACGTCTACGTAGCGAAGGGAACCCGGCCAACCGCGGTGCTGCGGGCCAAGGCCGCGTGGCTGTGGTCCAGGCGGCGCGGAGTCGTCGCCGGCCAGTCCGCCGCCGCCCTACACGGCGCGAAATGGGTGGACGATCGCGCACCCGCCGAGTTGCTCTACGAGTGTCGCCGCCCTCCCCGCGGCGTGCGGACCTGGTCGGACCGGGTCGCGGACGACGAAGTTCAGCTGATCGCAGGCATGCGGGTCACCACGCCCGCGCGCACCGCATTAGACCTTGCCTGCCGCTACCCGACCGGGAAGGCCGTGGCGACCATCGACTCGCTGGCTCGTGCAACTCGCCTCAAGATCACCGATGTCGAGTCGCTTGCCGAGCGTTATCCAGGTCGTCGCGGTATCCGCCAAGCCCGCATCGCGCTGCCCCTCGTCGACGCCGGCGCCGAGTCGCCGCGAGAATCTCGGCTACGGTTGTTGTTGATCCGCGCCGGGTTCCCACCGCCACAGACCCAGATTCCGGTCTACGACGAGTACGGCCTACTCGTCGCGGTGCTCGACATGGGTTGGGAGGGCATCAAAGTCGGACTCGACTACGAGGGCGATCACCATCGCACGAGCACACGGCAATTCAACAAGGACATCCGGCGCCACGAGACGGTCACCGGTCTTGGCTGGATCGACCTGCGGATCACCCGCGAAGACACCGAAGCCGGCATCATCAGCCGAGTAGCGGACGCCCGGGCTCGCCGAACGTGTACTGAGACCGGGAATCCGGCGATTCTTTCGGGCTGATTACACGCTCGGCGAGACGACTACGCGAGCACCGGAGCCGTCGGGGTGAACACCACCGGCATCGACTCGAGGCCACTGACGAAGTTCGCCGGGCGCAGCGGCAACACGTCATCGGTGGCCAGCCGCAGATCGGGCAGCCGTTGCAGAATCCGCTGCGTCATCAGCCGCAATTCCAACCGGGCCAGCTGGTTGCCCAGACAGAAATGCGTGCCGAAGCCAAATGCCACGTGACTGTTGGGGTCTCGGGTGACGTCGAAGTGTTCCGGCTCTGCGAACACCGACTCGTCGAAGTTGGCCGACTCGAACAGCAGCAGCATCTTCTCGCCCTCGCGCAGCGCCGTGCCGTGGAACTCGGTGTCGCGGGTCAGGGTGCGGCACATGTTCTTCACCGGCGAGGTCCACCGCAACATCTCCTCGATCGCCACCGGCAACCGATCGGGTTCACGCTGCAACAACTCCCACTGATCGCGGTGGCGAAGCAGCTGCGCGGTGCCGCCGGACAAGGTGTGCCGGGTGGTCTCGTCACCGCCGATCAGGATCAACAGCGTCTCGAAGATGATCTCGTCGTCGGTCATCTGTGCGCCGTCCACTTCGGCGTTGACCAGCACCGAGAACAGGTCATCGGTGGGCTCGGCCCGACGCTTCGTGATGATGTCCCTGGTGAATTCGGTCCAGCCGGCGAACGCCGCCATGACCGCCTGAGCCGTCGCCGATTCCGGGTCCAGGTGTGAGCTCAGCCCAGCTACCAGGTCGTCGGACCACCTCAGCAGCATCGATCGTTCTTCGGGCAGTACCCCGAGCATGTCACCGATCACCGCCATCGGCAGCGGGGCGGCGATGTCGCGGACGAAATCGCATTCGCCGCGTTCGCAGACCGCATCGATGAGGGTGTCGCACAACGTCTCGATGGACGGCAACTGGGCATGCACCCGCTTGCGGGTGAAGCCGGCGTTGACCAGTTTGCGACGCACCAGGTGCTCCGGGTCGTCCATGTCGATCATGTACGGGAAGCCCGGTTGGTCGGGACGAATGCCGCCGGCGTTGGAGAAGATCTCGGGTGTTCGCTCGGCCTCGATCACCGCCTGGTAGGTCGACGCCGCGGCCAGCCCGTTGCGGTCCCGGAACACCGGCTCGTTGGCCCGCATCCAGCCGTAGGCGGCACGGGCTCCCCCGTCGGCATAGAACGTGCCGTCGGTCAGATCGACGTCCGGCTTGGTTGCCGGCTTGGCATCGGCCATTACCTCGGTCATCGGCTTCCTCCGGATTACAGTGGGAGTCATGGCTCTTTCACAGCACACCATCGCTGGCACTGTGCTTACCATGCCCGTCCGCATCCGTCATGCGGATGTGCATTCCGCAATGTTTTCGGTGCCCGCGGACGCCGCGCAGGCGATGATCGACTACAGCGGCCTGCAGGTCTTCCAGCAGCAGCCGGGACGCGCCGTGGTCAATTTGATGCTGGCCCGCTATATCGACGGTGACCTCGGCCGCTACCTGGAATTCGGCACCGCGGTGATGGTCAACCCGCCGGGCAGTGCGGCGCGCGGGTGGCGTGCCCTGGGCTCCGCCGGCGCGTTCATCCACCACCTACCAGTCGACCAGGAGTTCACCCTGGAAGCCGGACGGACCATCTGGGGGTTCCCGAAGATCATGGCGGACTTCACCGTTCGCGACGGCAGGCAGTTGGGTTTCGACGTTGCCGCGGACGGCCAGCACATCGCCACTATGGAATTCGGTCGCGGGTTGCCGGTTCCGGGACTGCTCACCTCCCGGCCGCGGGTGCTGCAGGCATTCAGTCACCTCGACGGCGTTACCCGCCAAGTACCTTGGGAGATGCGGATTTCGAAGGTGCGCGGGTCGCTGGGTGGTACCACGCTGCGGCTGGGCACCCACCCGTACGCCCGCGAGCTGGCCGCGCTGGGCCTGCCCAAGCGGCCGATGATGTCGTCCACCGTGGGCCACGTTGAGATGACCTTCGGCGACGCGCAGGTGATCGGGAGCTAACGCAGCTTGCCTTTGCTGCGAGCACCGGTGTCGTCGCAGATGACACGCCGGGGCTAATCCGCGAACCTCGGCCATTCTCCTCGGTGAATTGACGCCCGCACGACCGGCTGTCAACGTGTGATTCACAGCTGACGCAATAGAGGAGTCACGATGTTCGTCGACCCGGCAATGCTGAAGGACGGGGCAATCCATTCCGACAGCGCTGCGGACCACGCCCAGGCGGGCGCGGCGTCGTTGGATCAGACTGCTGTGGCGGCGGGAATCTTCGGCACTTTTGGTCCCGCCATAGCGACCACGTCACAACCCTCAACGATCAACGGCGGGTCTTGGCCGAGGTCGCGGACAAGGCACACCACGCCCGGCGGGCATTTATCGGTGTGGATCAGCACAACGCGGCCAAACTTCGTGCAGTGCGGTGCAACTCCGCTACATAAGCCTGCCGCTGCTCATCGATGCCGCGGGCGGCGACCCGTGGCAGGTCAACAACACCCTGCGAAGCGGTAACCCGGCCGCTGTCGACGAGCTCGCGCAGGCCTTCCATAACGCCGGCGCGTGTACCGCCGCGTCCAGCGCGGCGTTCGCCCAAGCCCGCCAACGCTTCCAAGCGGCCTGGAACCGGGAGAACGGCGAGCACCCGATCAACGACTCAGTGGAAGTGCAACGCGCGACCGACACCTTGCACCTGCAGCAAACCCAGCTCACCGCGATCGGCACCGATCTGGAAATGATCGCCGCCGCGCTGGCCGAGGCCCAGAAGTCGGCGGCCGCGAAGATCAACGCGCTGGAGATCCAGCTTCAAGACATCGACAACCGCATCGGCATGTACCAGCAGGCACACCTGGATACCGCCGAGTTGGAACAGGTCGCGATCGACGATGCCGCCGGCATCTTGCATCAGATCGAAAAGCTCCGCGACGACTACGCCGGAATACTTCAGGTTTCGACAACCAAGCTGCTCTCCCACGGCTACGACCGGGCACCGCTGGGTGGCCCCCTCCGTCCCGCTCCGAGCGCGCCGGGCGAGCAGTCCGCGTTCGAGGAGCTGTTGCGTGCCAACGATCAGGCGGTGCTCGATGCAATGGCGCGGGTGCGGGCCGCCCAAAAAGCCCTCGACGACGCCACGGCCAAGGCTTACCAGCAGGGCGCCGGCAGCGACGCAGCCCAAGAGGCGATGACGCGGCTGCCGGCATTGAAGAAGAAACTCGCCGATGCCCTCGATGACCTGGGCAAGATCCCCGACTACTCGACCATTGACCCCGCCTCGGTGCACCTGGGTCCCGACGGCTCCGTGTCATTCGCCTACACCCTCGAGGGCCAAAAGATGGCCGTAACCGGCACTCTCAAGAACGGCACCGGCGAGATCTATGACCAGGGCACCGCCAGCGGCAGTGGCGCCTACTTCACCTATCAGGACGGCAAGCTGGTCGCCTCCCGGTTTCTCGACCCGGGCCGCGTCACCCCCGATGACGCGCTGCTGCAGAACGTCATCTTCACCGCGGTGGGCGCCGGGCCCGCCGTCACCGCCGGCAAGGCCGGCGTCGAAGCCGGCTGGCAAGGCATGCGGTCCCTGTTCGCCCACGAAGCCCTCGAGACCAGCGGCGGTACCGCTGCCGGCCTGAGCGCCGACAATGTGCTGCCGCGCGCGATCACTCAGGCCGAAATCCGCGCGCAGGCCGCCGCCGACGATCTCGCTATCCACCACCCCGGCGTGCACGCCCCGGTCACCACCAGTGGCGATCACATTCCGCCCGCCGCGACCGCCGAACACAGCCCACCGCCCATCCACGAACACCCGCTGCCGGACGCCGGTCCGCACCTTCCTCGTCCACTTCCGTCCGAACCGATGTCATCGTGGCCGGCGTTCACATTAGAAAACCCGCTCGATCACATGAGCCCGGAGCTTCGGATCTTGTCCGAACAGCACCTCACCGACAGCGGCGAAACCGTCCTCGGACCGTTTCAGCCCACAAGCGGCCCGTCCTACATTGACGTCGCGCGGGCACACGGCGCCAGCTACTTCGACATCGGGCAGCAAGCATGGAACGCAGCGACCGAAACGGAACGACTCGCCGCAAACCAGCACGTACTTGATGTCGCGATCGCCAATCGCGATAGAATTACGTTGTCAGTCCCATTTCGCATGATCCGGCAAGACAGCTACACTGGCGCCGAGATCAGGTATCTCGAATCCCAAGGATATGTGCGCAGCGGTAATACTTTGATTCCACCAGGCCTAGGGAGCGGGTAAAATGACGCGGTTGCTCGAATTATTCCTAAAGCATCTTCAAGTGCTGTATCTGGATCCAAAATACCGAATCACCAACTCCATGACCACCGGCTCTCCTGCCGAGAATGCGTCGTTACGGATGACTGGCGATACAACCAGCTGGCAAATAATTAATGATAGAGGACAGATCTACGTAGCGGTTGCCCCAACCCGCCTGGATACCGCAGAAAATTGGTTTAGACTCACGACGATTCGACAATATCTGGACGGCGCGGAAGAGCGCAGCACGCTACTCACTGATGAGCTTGCAACTTGGCTGAGCCACAATATGGACCGAGTGGAAGCACTGTTCGTTGATGCACGCGTAGAAACTTCTTGCAAAGTCCTAATTGGTTTGGAAGAAATGAAGGCCACGGAGCTGTTCGGACCGCCCTAAAGGAAAACGAATGACCGACTTTGCGCGCCTCACGGCAACGTGGATTGAATGGGCACCAAGGGCAGCCCTCGCTGACGTGGCAGTGTCGGCAACCTGCGACGATTGTGAGTTCTTGTTTCACGTCCGATGGCTATTGGGTGCATGTGTACCAGGACGGCCGCTGGTAGTTGATCGATACCGTTAATGACCGCCGACAGCGGTCACCCGGAGTAGCCAAGTTTTCGACGTTTGACCTCGCGGAGGAGTACCTGATATCGCGTTGGATATCCACGGCGTGCCCCAGGCTTGCCTCCGGAGCACTGGGCGCCGGGGTGTACAAGATGGGGTTCAGCAGTGAGGTCACGGTAGCGCCGACCGAAAACCAATGGAAAACAGAGATCAAATCGCCTGCCGGGAGTGCGATTCTAGGACAGCCTTACAGCACCATCTTCAGTCATGTGCTGTCGAAATCTGTTGCCGAGATCGAACAGATGGGCAGAGCAGAGCTTCTGCGATAAAGGCGACCGCCTCGGCCAGCGGCGCCCGGGCCACCGCCTAGATCTTGGCGTCCCGCCCCTCCCAGTACGGGTCACGCAGCTTGCGCTTGTACAGCTTGCCGTTGGGGTCGCGCGGCATCTCGGCGATGTAGTCAATCGAGCGGGGCAGCTTGAACTTCGCCAACCGTGCCGCCGCGTACTCCATCAGCTCGGCGGTCAGCGCGTCGTCACCGGTCACGCCCTCGGCGGTCTGCACGACGGCCTTGATCGCCTCACCCCACTCCTCGTCCGGCACCCCGAACACCGCGACGTCGAGCACCTTCGGGTGGATGATCAGCTCGTTCTCGATCTCGGCCGGGTAGACGTTGACCCCGCCGGAGATGATCATGTTGGTCTTGCGGTCCTGCAGATACAGGTAGCCGTCCTCGTCCAGGTAGCCGACGTCACCAACGGTGAACAGGTCACCGGCACGGTTTTCCTCGGTCTTCTTCTGGTCATTGTGGTAGGCGAAGGTAGAGCCGCCCATCTGCATGTAGACGGTGCCGACCTCACCGGACGGCAGCTCGTTGCCGTCGTCATCGAGCACCTTGACCACCGAATACGGCCAGGCCTTGCCCACCGAACCCGGGTGGGTCAGCCACTCGGCGCCGCTGATCTTGGTGCCGCCGCCCTCGGTGGCGGCGTAGTACTCGGTGATCACCGGGCCCCACCAGTCCAACATCTGGCGCTTGACCTCGGGCGGGCACGGCGCCGCGCCGTGAATCATGTTGCGCAGCGAGGACATGTCGTAGCGGGCACGCACCTCGGCGGGCAGCGCCAACAGCCGACGGAATTGGGTGGGCACCATGTGGCTGTGGGTGACCTTGTGCTGGTCAATCAGCGCCAGCATCTCTTCGGGGTCCCACTTGTCCATCAACACCACCTTGTGGCCCAGCTGGATGGAGATCGACGAAAAGTTCAGCACCGCAGTGTGATACAGCGGCGAGCCACAGATGTGTACGTGGTTGTCGAACGGCATCAGGTCATAGAGCGCGAAGAAGCCGGCCGAGGCAACCGGAACCGCATCGGGGTCGGCGCCGGTCAGCGGACGCTTGACGCCCTTGGGCTTGCCGGTGGTACCTGAGGTGTAGAGCATCGCGGCGCCCATGGTGCGCACGTCGGGCCGGGTCGCCGGCTCGTCGGCGCCCAACGTGGACAGCGGGGCGAACCCCGCCATTTTAGTCAGGTCGCCCACTCCAAAGCGCCCCGCGGCGGGCAGGCCGGCCTCGTCCGCGGCGATTTTGGCTGCCTCGGCGAACCGCTCGTGGGCGACAACAACTTTGGCGCCGCTGTCGGCGAGGATGTAGCCGATCTCCGGACCGGTCAGGTGCCAGTTGATGGCCACGATGTAGAGCCCGGTCTGCATGGCGGCGAAGTACACCGCGAGCGTGTCGACGATGTTCGGCAGCACCATCACCAGCACGTCACCGGGCTCCAGGCCCATCGCCTGCAGGCCGCGGCCGTAGCGGTCCGCGCGGGCGGCCAGCTCCCCGTAGGTCAGCTGACCACCGTGGACGTCGACCACGGCGACGGCGTCGGGGGTGTCACGGGCAATGTTCCACAGGCCGGCTTCGCTCATTCGGCCAATCTAGAACGCGTTCTAGTCTGCCCGCAAGGTGGGACCAGCGCCGCGCGCCGAACCGAACTAAACCAGCGAGGCCAGCTGCTGGATCTGCTCGGCGCTGCGTCCGGTGACCACCATCATGGTGACGCCGGCGGCCTCCCACACCTTGATCTGCTTACGGACGTAGTCGACGTCGCCGACGATCGCGGCGTCGTCCACGAGCTCGTCGGGGATGATCTCGCCGGCTTTGTCCTTTTGGCCGCTGCGGAACAACTTGGTGACGTCGTCGACGACCTCGCCGTAGCCCATCCGGCGGTAGACCTCGGCGTGGAAGTTGGTGTCCTCCGAACCCATGCCGCCCATGTAGAGCGCCAGGTAGGGCTTCATCGCCGCGAACGCCGCGGCGCGGTCTTCGGTGATGACGATGTTGGCGGTCGCGCAGATCTCGAAGTCTTCGCGGGTACGCCGCGCCCCGGGCCGGGCGAAGCCCTCGTCGAGCCATTCGTTGTACATGTCGGCCAGTCGCGGGGCGTAGAAGATCGGCAGCCAGCCGTCGGCGATCTCGGCGGCCAGCGCGATGTTCTTCGGGCCTTCGGCGCCGAGCATCACCGGGATGTCGGCACGGCGCGGGTGGGTGATCGGCTTGAGCGCCTTGCCCAGTCCGGTGCTGCCCTCACCGCTGATCGGCAGCGGGTAGTGCGGGCCGGCGCTGGTCACCGGGGCCTCGCGGGCCCACACCTGGCGCAGGATGTCGATGTACTCGCGGGTGCGGGCCAGCGGCTTGCCGAAGCGCTGGCCGTACCAGCCCTCCACCACCTGCGGCCCGGACACGCCCAGGCCCAGGATGTGGCGGCCACCGGAGAGGTGGTCCAACGTCAAGGCGGCCATCGCGCAGGCGGTCGGGGTGCGTGCCGACAGCTGAACCACCGAGGTGCCCAACCGAACCCGTGACGTCGACGAGCCCCACCAGGCCAGCGGCGTGTAGGCGTCGGAGCCCCACGCCTCGGCGGTGAACACCGAGTCGAAGCCGGCGTCCTCGGCCGCCGCGACCAGTTCGGCGTGGTTGGTCGGCGGCTGCGCGCCCCAATATCCGAGTTGCAGTCCCAGCTTCATCCTTGGCTCCTCGCTCGCCTGCTTGCCACCATTGTTAGAACCTGTTCTACTCGATGCCGTGACTGCCAGCCAAAGCACCCGCGCGCAGATCGACGAGCATGAGCCGCCCCTCTCTGCGCCGCTGAAGTTGTCCTTCGACTACACACGTTCAGTCGGCCCCGTTCTAGGCGCGTTCTTCACCGCTCTGCGTGAGCGCCGCATCGTCGGCGTACGCGGCGCCGACGGTCGGGTGTACGTGCCGCCGGCCGAGTACGACCCGGTCAGCTACGAACCGCTCACCGAGATCGTACCGGTGGGCAGTGTCGGCACCGTGGTGTCGTGGTCCTGGCAGCCGGCCCCGCTGGAAGGGCAGCCGCTGGACAAGCCGTTCGCCTGGGCGCTGATCAAGCTCGACGGCGCCGACGTGCCCTTGCTGCATGCGGTGGCGGCCGAAAGCCCCCAGGACATCAGCGTCGGCACCCGGGTGCACGCACACTGGGCCGACGAGACCGTCGGCGCGATCACCGACATCGCCTACTTCGCGATCGGTGAGGACGCCGAGCCGGCGGCCGACGCCCCCGACGAGCGCGATCCGGTGACCATGGTGGTGATCCCGTCCAGCCTGGAGATCCAGCACACCGCATCGCTCCCCGAAAGCGCGTATCTGCGCGCCCTGCAGGAGGGCAAACTGCTGGGGGCCCGCACCGGCACCGAGGGCAAGCTGTACTTCCCGCCCAAGGAAGCCGACCCGGCCACCGGCCTGCCACTGGACAACTTCGTCGAGTTGCCCGACACCGGCACCGTGACGACGTTCGCCATCATCAACATCCCGTTCGCCGGACAGCGCATCAAACCGCCGTACGTGGCCGCCTATGTGCTGCTCGACGGCGCCGATATTCCCTTCCTGCACTTGGTATCTGAGATCGATGCCCACGAGGTGCGGATGGGCATGCGCGTCCAGGCGGTGTGGAAGCCCCGCGAGGAGTGGGGCCTGGGCATCGACAACATCGAATACTTCCGGCCCACCGGCGAACCGGACGCCGACTACGACACCTACAAGCACCACCTGTGAGGGGCAGCATGACGCAACGCGATGTCGCGGTGGTGGGCTTTGCCCACGCCCCGCACGTTCGCCGCACCGACGGCACCACCAACGGCGTCGAGATGTTGATGCCGTGTTTCGCTCAGTTGTACTCCGACCTGGGTATCGCCCAGACCGACATCGGCTTCTGGTGCTCGGGTTCCTCGGACTACCTTGCCGGACGGGCTTTCTCGTTCATCTCGGCGATCGACTCGATCGGCGCGGTTCCGCCGATCAACGAGTCCCATGTAGAGATGGACGGCGCGTGGGCGCTGTATGAGGCCTACATCAAGGTGTTGACCGGCGAGGTCGACACCGCACTGGCCTACGGTTTCGGCAAGTCCTCGGCCGGCCAGCTGCGCCGGGTCCTCGCCTTGCAGACCGACCCCTATACCGTCGCTCCGCTGTGGCCGGACGCGGTCTCGATCGCAGCACTGCAGGCCCGGCTCGGACTGGACGGCGGCCAATGGACCGCCGAGCAGATGGCGCGGGTCGCAATGGATTCGTTCGCGGTCGCCGACCGGGTGGATTCGGTGGAGCCATCGGCCAACCTCGACGATCTGCTGGAGCGTCCGTTCTTCGCCGACCCGCTGCGCCGGCACGACATCGCACCGATCACCGACGGCGCCGCCGCGATCGTCCTGGCCGCGGGCGACAAGGCCCGTGAACTGTGCGAAAACCCGGCCTGGATCACCGGTTTCGAGCACCGCATCGAGTCTCCGGTGCTGGGCAGCCGGGACCTGACCCGGTCGCCGTCGACCACCGCTTCGACGCGTGCCGCCACCGGCGATGACATGCCTGCGGTGGACGTCGCCGAGATCCACGCGCCGTTCACCCATCAGCAGCTGATCCTGACCGAGGCGATGCGGTTGCCGTCGAAGACGAAGGTGAACCCGTCCGGCGGAGCCCTGGCGGCCAACCCGATGTTCGTCGCCGGGCTGGAGCGCATCGGCTTCGCCGCGCAGCACATCTTTAACGGTTCGGCGGGCCGGGTATTGGCCCACGCCACCAGCGGGCCTGCCCTGCAACAGAACCTGGTCGCGGTGATGGAAGGACGCAACTGATGGGCCAACTCGCTGCGGTGCTGGGCACCGGGCAGACCAAGTACGTCGCCAAGCGCCAGGACGTCTCGATGAACGGCCTGGTGCGTGAGGCCATCGACCGCGCGCTGGCCGACTCGGGCTCGACGTTCAACGACATCGACGCGGTGGTGGTCGGTAAGGCGCCGGACTTCTTCGAGGGCGTGATGATGCCCGAGTTGTTCATGGCCGACGCCGTGGGCGCGACTGGCAAGCCGCTGATCCGGGTGCACACCGCCGGTTCGGTGGGCGGGTCGACCGCGGTGGTGGCGGCCAGCCTGGTCAAGTCCGGCAAGTTCCGGCGGGTGCTGGCGATGTCCTGGGAGAAGCAGTCGGAGTCCAACGCCATGTGGGCGCTGAGCATCCCGGTGCCGTTCACCAAGCCGGTCGGCGCCGGCGCCGGCGGCTACTTCGCGCCGCACGTGCGCGCCTACATCCGCCGTTCCGGAGCACCGAATGACATCGGCGCGATGGTCGCGGTCAAGGACCGGCTCAACGGCGCCCGCAACCCGCTGGCGCACTTGCACCAGCCCGACATCACCGTGGAGAAGGTGATGGCGTCCCAAATGCTGTGGGACCCGATCCGTTTCGATGAGACCTGCCCGTCTTCGGACGGTGCTTGCGCAATCGTGATCGGCGACGAAACGGCTGCACAGGCCCGGATCGACGCGGGTGAGCCGGTGGCCTGGGTCCACGCCACCTCGTTGCGCACCGAGCCGTTGGCCTACTCCGGCCGCGACCAGGTCAATCCGCAGGCCGGCCGGGACGCCGCGGCCGCGCTGTGGAAGGAAGCCGGGATCACCAGCCCGATCGACGAGATCGACGCCGCGGAGATCTACGTGCCGTTCTCCTGGTTCGAGCCGATGTGGCTGGAGAACTTGGGTTTTGCGGCACCCGGCGAGGGCTGGAAGCTCACCCAGGCCGGCGAGACCGCGATCGGCGGCAAGCTGCCGGTGAACGCCTCCGGCGGGGTGCTGTCGTCTAACCCGATCGGCGCCTCGGGCATGATCCGGTTCGCCGAGTCGGCTATCCAGGTGATGGGCAAGGCCGGCGACCACCAGGTCCCGAACGCCCGCAAGGCACTGGGTCACGCCTACGGCGGCGGCTCGCAGTACTACTCGATGTGGGTCGTCGGGGCCGACAAGCCCGCCAGCTGAAAGGAATTCGGATGAACGCAGATCACCCCGCGCACCTGGCCGGTAAGCGCTCCCGAGATGCGGTGGCGGCCCGTGACAAGGAAGCCTGGCTGGCGAACTTCGCCGATGACGCGATCGTGCAGGACCCGATCGGGCCGTCGCACTTCGATCCGGAGGGCAAGGGCCACCGCGGCCGCGACGAGATCTCGGCGTTCTGGGACAACGCGATTGCGCCCACCGACAAGATCGAGTTCAACTTCTCCGACACCTTCCAGTGCGGTGACGAGGAAGCCAACACCGGAAACATCACCATCACCATGGGCGGCCACCAGATCGTCACCGAGGGTGTGTTCACCTACCGGGCCAATGCAGCCGGCCAGCTGCTCGCGCTGCGCGCCTACTGGGAGTTGGACAGGGCCGCGGCGAGCGCCCGCAAGCTCTAGGCGGTCTTGCCTCACTCGCAGCGCCCGCGCCGAACGCGACGCCGTCCGGATGGGTTGGCGCGCGATCAGCTCCCCGGTGATACCGCCGCCAGACCGACCTCGCGACAACCCGCGATCATGCGGTGGTCGTAGGTGAGCACCGCAGACAATCCCGGCCCGAGCTGGGCCGCGGCGGCCAGGTGGATCGCATCCCAAGACCGCAGCGCCGGCGGTCCGATCGTCTCGGCACGTGCGGTCACGGCCTCGCTCAGCGGAAGAATGTCGAGCCCGTCCAGCAGGTATCGGGCACGCTCGACGCCACCATGTTCGCCGTACCGCGCAACTGCGCGCATCAGTTCGACTCGGCCCAGCGCACTCGTGGCCGCAAATTCGCCGCGACCGAGCTGCACACCCAGCCAGGCACGCAGATCCACCGTCTCGGGCTCGTCGACGAGCAACTTCGTCAGCGCCGAGGTGTCGATATAGATCATTGCTCGTCGCGCATGTCGCGGAGCACGGCCGACAAGTCCCGTTTACCCTCGCGCAGCGGTACGGGCTCGATGTCGAGGAGGTTCTGGGGTCGGCGAGCCGGGACCAGCACACCGGAATCGATCAGGATGTCGCGGGAACGCTCGCCGGCCGGGACCGGAACCAGCCGGGCAACGAGCCGCCCATTGTTGGTGATGCCGAGTTCCTCACCCGCCTCGACGCGCGCGAGATGGCGCGACGCGTGCTGGCGCAGTTCCCGTACCCCGATCACCTCCACCCAGCCAATGTAGCACGCAGCGTGCTACAGCCCGGCAATCTATAGATGGTCGACCCAACACATTGACCTAGGCATGTTTCTGGGGTGCCAGAGTCCGCTATTGAACGAGAGCTGGCTGAGGCTCTGGGTCGGACATTGGCGGAATTGCGCCAAGAGCGAGGCCTGACGCAGGAGACTGTCGCCGAGGCCGCGGGGATCAGCCGCAACCACTACCAACTGTTGGAATACGGACTGGGTAAACGCGACGGACGAAAGCCGGCGAATCCACGGTTGTCGACACTTGTCGCGCTCAGCGAAGTCCTCGGCACCACCGTGCCGGAGTTGGTCAGCACGATGTTCCGGTCAGGCGCATAGCATCACCGGACTGGACGCTAGCGCGAAATCCTTACTGCCCCAGGCGATGCGGGCCGCGCAGCTGCCCGCGTAGGTCAATCGCTCAGCGTGACCGGCTCCATGCCGTCGCGGTAACGCTGTGCGAGATCGCGGTAGTACGGCGGGTTGGCGTTGATCCACATCTCGGCGCCGGTTCCGGCGATCGGGCCCTTGACGACGGCGGGCGAGCCAGTCACCAGCACTCCGGCCGGAATCTTGGTGCCGGCGAGCACCGTCGCGCCGGCCGCCACCAGGCTGCGACTGCCGATCACCGCGCCGTCGAGCACGGTGGCGTGGTTGCCGATCAATGCCTCGGCACCGATGTTGGCGCCGTGAATGAGGCACATGTGGGCGATCGTCGCGCCCGGACCGATGTCCACCGGCACGCCCGGCGGCACATGCAGTACCGAGCCGTCCTGTACGTTGGCACCCTCACGCACCACGATGGGCGCGTCGTCGGCCCGCAAGATGGCGCCGAACCACACCGAAGCCCCGGCTTCGATGGTGACGTCACCGATCAACGTGGCGGTGGGAGCGACGAAGGCGGTGGGGTCGATCCGCGGCGAACGACCATTGAACGAGAACAGCTGCATCGTTCACATATACCAGGGACCAAAGACCCCGAACCAGCAGGGCTTATTGCGCAAACAGGCGTCAAAACTGTAACGTGTTCTAGTTAGAAGCAAAGGGTTGGAGGCAACAGGTGAGCACTGACAACGCCGAGGTCGGCGTCCGCCACATCGATACCGGAACGCTGCCGGACCGCTACGCGCGTGGCTGGCACTGCCTGGGCCCGGTGAAGGACTTCCAGGATGGGAAGCCACACTCCATCCATGCGTTCGGTGCCAAGCTGGTGGTGTTCGCCGACTCGCAGGGTGAGCTGCACGTGCTCGACGCCTACTGCCGCCACATGGGCGGTGACCTGAGCCGCGGTGAGATCAAGGGCGACGCGGTCGCCTGCCCGTTCCATGACTGGCGCTGGGGCGGCGACGGACGCTGCAAGCTGGTGCCCTACTCCAAGCGGACCCCGCGGGTGGCCCGCACCCAGTCCTTCCCGACCGACGTGCGCGGCGGGCTGCTGTTCATGTACAACGACCCGGAGGGCAACCCGCCGCCGGACGAGGTGCGGATCCCGGAGATCCCGGAGTGGTCCAGCGGTGAGTGGACCGACTGGCGCTGGAACTCCATGGTGATCGACTCCAACTGCCGCGACATCATCGACAACGTCACCGACTTCGCGCACTTCTTCTACATCCACTACGGGCTGCCCACCTCGTTCAAGAACGTCTTCGAGGGCCACATCGCCTCGCAGTACTTGCACAATGTCGGGCGTTCCGACGTCCCCGGCCTGGGCACCAGCTACGGCGGTTCGGAATTGGACTCCGAGGCCTCCTACTTCGGCCCGTCGTTCATGATCAACTGGCTGCACAACAGCTACGGCGGCTTCAAGGCCGAGTCGATCCTGATCAACTGCCACTACCCGATCAGCCAGGACCAGTTCCGGCTGATGTGGGGCGTCATCGTGCAGAAGCCCAAGGGCCTCGACGACGCCACGACCGAGAAGATCGCCGACGCCATGACCGACGGCGTCAGCAAGGGCTTCCTGCAGGACGTCGAGATCTGGACGCACAAGAGCCGGATCGAGAACCCGCTGCTGGTCGAGGAAGACGGCGCGGTCTACCAGCTGCGCCGGTGGTACTCGCAGTTCTACGTCGACGCTGCCGACGTCACCCCCGAGATGACCGATCGCTACGAGATCGAGATCGACGCGACGGTGGCCAACGAGAAGTGGAACGCGGAGGTCGCCGAGAACCTGCGGGTGCAGGAAGCGGAAGCGAAGGCCCCAAAGGCCTCAGAAACCGTTAACGCAGAGTAGGTCTGGCACCATGGCCCGCGAGGTTCCCGACGCCGGCGAGCTGGCCCGGTCCATGCTGATGTTCTGCGGCCCGCACGACGACCACGGCGAGCACGGCGACTCCGCCGACGACCGGGACGATCAGTCGGGCCCCGACACCCGCTACTCGCGGCAACCGCTGTTTCCGGTCGATCCGGAACGCTACGAGGCGATTCGTGCTGCGACCGAACGGGACACCGACCGCTACCTGCATTCGGGCTTGATGCCGGTGGAGTGCCGACACTGCACAGCCACCGTCGAGGTCAAGAAGCTAGGCCCCGGATACACCTCGGTGCAATGGAATTCGGCGGCGGTGCAGCAGTGTGCCCACTTCGCCGCTGAGCGCGAAGCCGGCCACACCAGCAGCCGTAACCGCGGCTGCCCGAAGCTGGCGAAGAGCATCCTGCACGCGGTTGCCGAGGGCCATCTGGAGGAGCGATCCAGCGCGCCGCCGCCCGGCGACGGCATCGACTAGGGCTCTGGGCTCAGATCACAGGCCGGCGAAGCGCTCCCGCACCTGCTCTGCCGTCAACCCATAGTCGGCCAGCGAGTATTCGTGCTTCGGCGCCCGCGGGCCGGTCTTGCTTGCGGCATAGTCGTCGGCCATGGCCTGGCGCGCCTCATCGGAGAGCGGCAGGCCGAAGCGTTCGTAGATGCCCGCGGCGGTGGCCAACGGGTCGGCGACAAACTCGTGATAGTCGATGTCGCAGAACTGAGCCTGATCGTATTGGGCGCGTTGGCTGTTGAACAGCTCCAACCCGCGGGCCCAGGTCTCCATCTCGTCCGCGCCGATCTGCGCGCCGACAAAGGTGTTCGACTGGCCCTCGGTGGTGTGCTGGGCCAGCGAGCACATCGACGCCAAGATGGTTTCCACCGGCCGGTGGCACTGCACGATCAGCGCGTCGGGATAGACCGCCATGATCGCGTCCAGCGCGAACAGGTGACTGGGGTTCTTGAGCACCCACCGTTTGCCTGGGTCGTTGAGCCCGATCAGTTGCAGGTTACGACGGTGTCGCTGGTATGCCGGGGTCCAGTCCTGCTCGGAGAGCCAGCGCGAATAGGTCGGCAGGTGTGCCAGCGTCTCGTACGACACCGAATGCAGCGACTGGCGCAGCAGCTGCCAGCACTCCTCCAAGCCGTCGGCGGTCATGAAGTGCAGCCCGGTGTAGTCCGGGTTCTCGTCGTGGTGCCGCGCGAACTGGGCCGCCATCTGCTGGAAAACCGGGTTGCTGTCCCAGGTTTCGCGTGGCGGCCGCGGCTGCGGGAACTCGGCCAGCCACATCTCTAAACCCTGGTGCGCCGGGTCAGCGCCCAGCAGCCGGTGCAGCGCGGTGGTTCCGGTGCGGGGCAGCCCGGTCACGAAGATCGGCCGCTCGATGCCGACCTGGGTGTACTCGGGGTTCGCGTTCCAGCCGGCCTGCGACAGCAATCGGGCCACCAGCGCACCGCGCAGGAAGAACCGGTTCATCTTGCTGCCGAGCTCGGTAAGGCCGGCCTCGGTGCGATAGGAGTCCAGCAGCACGCCGAGCGCTTCGCGGTAGTTGTCGTCGTCGGGACCGAAGTCGTCCAGACCCACCATCTTGGTGGCCGAGGCGTGCAGATCCTCGACGGTACCGACATTGGTACGAGCCGTCATCAGTTGTGGTACTCCCCGCAGTTGACGTCGATAACCTGGCCGCTGATGCCGCTGGCCAGATCGCTGGCCAAAAACAGCACGGCGGAGGCCACCTCGTCCTCGGTGGGCAGGCGCTTCAGGTCGGAGTTGGCGGCGGTGGCGGCATAGATCTGCTCGACGGTGGTGCCGTACTTGCCGGCCTGGTGGGCGAAGTAGCTCTGCAAGGTGTCACCCCAGATGTATCCGGGCGCAACGGAGTTGACCCGGATTCCCTGCTCGCCCAGCTCGGACGCCAACGACTGCGACATCGCCAGCAGGGCGGCCTTGGCCATCTTGTAGGCGCCGTACTTGGGTTGGGAGTGCCGGATCACCATCGAGTTCAGGTTGACGATCGAGCCTCCTGCCGCGGCCAGTGCCGGCGTGAAGCCCTGGGTCAGGCGCAGCGCGCCGAGCCCGCTGAGCTCGATGGCGTCGCGGATATGCTGAAACGTGGTCTGCGCCAACGGCTTCATCGACGGCACCCGGAACGCGTTGTTGATCAAGACGTCGATGTGGTCGAACTCGGCCGTGGCCGCCTGCACCAGGTGCGCTACCTGGCCGTCATCGGTGATGTCGGCCGGGACCACCAGGGCGCGACGCCCGGCAGCCCTGACCTGCTTCGCCACCTCTTCCAGGCGATCCGCGCTGCGCGCGACCAGCACCAGGTCGGCACCCTCGGCCGCGAACCGATTGGCCATCGTGCTGCCGAGCCCCGGCCCGACCCCACTGATCACCACCACTTTGCCGTTGAGCATTCCGGTCATCTTCACCCCAGCATTCTGTTAGCGATTTGCTGCTGCCGCTGCGTGATACGCGCTCGCCAGTCTTCTTGCGAAATCTTGTTGTGGTCGTAGAACGGCAGTGCTGCCTGCACCGCATCGACGTCGATCAGCTCGACGGTCGGGCCGTCTGCCTCGGTCAGTTGCCGAGATACCCGCTGCCAACGGAACTGCAGGAAGCCGCGCCGATGCCCCAAGGTCTCGACCCAGTTGGTCACCCCGGGATCGCTGTCGGAGACCACGATCCGGATCTTGCCGTCCGGATCGGCTTGCGCCTGAGTGCCGTTCAGCGAGGTCTGGTGGTTGATGTAATCCAGCGAGATGTACCACAGACTGCCCAACTGGAAACCCAGGTACGGCGCATCCGACACCGGCAGGGTGATGACCAGGGCCTGGCCGGGCCCGAGCTCGTAGTGCCCGGCCGACGAGTACTGAGTGGCCAGGCCGCCCGGCGTGAGCCGCGGCGCCACCATGGTGTTGACCGGAAGGTTGAGGTAGAACCACTGCGGGAAGGCCAGCCAGGTCTTGACCCGGTTGATCAGCTGCTTTCCCGCTGCCGCATAACGCTTCTCGATGAGCTGACGGGTCAGCGGCGGCGGTGCAGTGCCTTCGGTGTCGGTCCGGGAGATTGAGAGCGTGCCGCGCTGCGCGGCCCAGTCGTTGTAGACCTCGCGGATCACCAGTTGCGCCGGCGTCTTCGGCTGGAAGCGCCAGCTGAAGGTGCCGTCGGCTGAGATGTCGAGTTCGCGGTCGTCGAACGCGGCCTCGCTGGCCGGAACATTGTCATCGGTGTATTCGCCGCCGAGCAGCTGGAAGCTCAGGTCGGTCGTGGTCCCGCGGACCCCGCGCACCACGTAGTCGTTGCCGGGGCGCACCACGGTGCCGAAGTACAGCGTGTCGGGATTGTCCAGGCCCATCTTGGTGAACGGCCCGGTGCCCGACAGCAGGAACGGGTGGTCGCGTTCGGAGTTGAACGCCGCGTGCACGCATGCCTCGACGCCGCCGGCCAGGTATTGCAGGCCCTCGAGCAGGTCGGCCTCGGTCTCGATGTGCGGAGCCGCGGCGACCAGCTTCTCCGCCTCGGCGATCGCGGCCGAAAGTGGTTCGGAGTACATCGCTGCAGTACCTCTCAGATCCTCGACTGTTCCAATATTGAACCAGGATGGTAGATATCTCGAACCGACTTTAGACGGTCGCGGTAGCATGCTGCAATGGCTGTGCCTGAACAAGCGGCGCCCCAACGAGTCGTGCGGTCGTCGCCGCCGACCGCACGGGGGGTGACGATCCTGGACTTTCTGGCCCGCCATCCCGACCAGAGCTTCGGCCTGTCCGAACTGGCCCGGCGCACCGAGCTGTCCAAGCCGACCTGCCTGGGCATCGCCAACGCCCTGGCCGAAGCGGGCTACCTGACGCGGGACGATCCCGACAAGACCTACCGGCTCGGACCGGGCCTGATCTCGCTCGGTCGCGCGGCCCAGCAGTCGCTGCGGGTCGGCCCCGAGGCACGCGAGCAACTGCGCCGACTGTCCGCGGATTTCGCCACCTCCGTGGCGCTGAGCGCGGTGGTGGATGACCGGATAACGGTGCTGGAGCTGGTGGCGGCGCCCAACGCGCATCTGGGAGTTCAGGCCGGCCAGAGTTATCCGTTCGCACCGCCGGTCGGGCTGATGTTCGTGCTCTGGGACGACCCTGCGCTGCAGGACTGGCTGGCCCGCCAGCCCACCATCCCGCTGCGGTCCGAGAGCGAGCGACTGCAGCGCGTCGTCGACGAATGCCGGGCCGACGGATACCTGGTCGAGCGACTGACACCGGGCGGGCAACGGCTCTACGGGTTGATGGCGGGCCTGTCCAGCGATCTGCCCGACGAGCTGCGGGCCCTGCTCGGTGAGCTGGTCTCCGATATCGGCGAGCGGGTGTATCTGCGCGGCGAAGCCGGCGGACGGGGCCGGCACGACATCAGCGTGATCTCCGCACCGGTCTACGACCACCATCAACGCCAGGCGATGGTGGTGTCGCTGCACGCCCAACGCGCTCTGACCGATGCCGAGATCACCAAATGGGCGCGTGGACTGCTGCGCACCGCCGAGGCGCTCACCACCCAACTCGGCGGAAGCAAGCCTGCATGGCTGTTAGGTTCGGCGCCATGACCGCACCGGCCTTGTCCGCGACCGATCGGCTCGAACTGTCCTACCTCGTGCACCGCTACGCCGGCTACGTCGACGCCCGGCGCTTCGACGAGGTGGCCGAATTGTTCACCGCCGACGCCGAACTGGTGCTTCCCGATCCACCGGATCACCTGGAGCCGTGCGTCCGGCACCGGGGTCACGCCGGGGTGCGGGACGCCATGTCAGCACTAGCCGCGGTGACCCGGACCCAGCACGGCATCGTCGGCGAGATCTACACGAGTGCGACGCCCGGCGATGTCGCGACCGGCGAGATCAACGGGGTGGCGCATCACTGGATCGAGCACGACGGCAGACTCACCGACCACATCTGGTACCTGCGCTACCGCGACGCCTATCACCGCGTCGGGCAGAGCTGGCGAATCGCGCAGCGGGCACTGACCATCGACGCGATCGAGTCTCGGCCGGCCCGGCAGGTGCGGCCATCATGACACCTCAGATCTCCTTTCAGCTCAAGACTTTCACCGACGACCCGGGCCACGACTGGAGCACCACCCTGGCGCTGGGCGCTGCGATGGACGCCGCCGGCGTGGATCGTGTCGTGGTCTCCGATCATGTGGTGTTCGGCGAGAACCCGGATGCTTACGCCGATCCCCGGCTGGGCGGGATCGCCGGCGGACGCCAGCCGACTGGTCCCGACGGTCAGTGGCTGGACCCGCTGATCGTGCTGACCGCGCTGGCCGCAACTACCACCCGCATCCGGCTGGGCACCGCGGTGTTGCTGGCGGCACTGCGCCGTCCGGCGGTGCTGGCCAAGGAGCTGGCCACGTTGGACGTACTCTCCGGCGGGCGACTGGATCTCGGGGTGGGCGTCGGCTGGCAACGCGAGGAATACGAGGCCGCCGGCCTGTCCTTCGAGCGCCGCGGACGACTGCTGGATCACACCCTGGAGGTGTGCCAGACCCTCTGGACTCAGCAGCGCAGCAGCTACACGTCTCCGGAGTTGTCTTTCGAGAACATTCACCAGATGCCCAAACCCGTTGCGCCCGGCGGGGTTCCGATCTGGGTCAGCGGCACCGTCAACGACGCGGTGGCGCGCCGGCTGGCCCGGTTCGGGTCCGGCTGGATCCCGTGGGGCCCGGCGATGCGCGACCCGGCCGGCGCCATCGCGGCGATGAAGGATCGCGTCGTGGGTTTGGGCGGCGACCCGACCGGCCTGCAGGTGCTGGGGCACGCGACCACCGTCAAGAACGCCGACGGCTCGCTGGACACCGCCGCCACCGCGGCCTCGGCTCCGGCGCTGGTGGCCGCCGGGGTCACCGATGTGCGGGTCACCTGCTCGCTGCCCAAGGACATCGGCCGGGCCACAGATCTGCTTCGCGAACTCGTCGAGGCGTTCCGCGCCGCAACCGGTTAAGGAGACATCGATGGAAAAGGTCATGATCATCGCGCGGACAGCCGATTTCAGCGACCAATGGTGCCAGAATCTGCGCGGTCCGATCGCGGCGAAACTACTGGATCTGGGGCTGCCGGGCGTCGTGGTCAACGTGCGCGACGAGGCGGTGCGCGACTCCATGATGACCCTGACGACGCTGGATCCGCCGGCGGCGGCCGTCATCAGCCTGTGGACCCAGCAGTACTACGGCGAAGCGACCCGCGCCGCCATCGCACTGATCGAAGCCGAATCTGATTCGGCGGCAGCGTATCTGGTCACCGAATCGATGCCCATGCCGCCGCCGGATGCCGGCGAGGGCCGTCGCACCCGGGGGCTGGCCAACGTGGCGCTGCTGCGCCGGCCGGCTGATTTGGATGAGGCGACCTGGCTGCACCGCTGGCACATCGACCACACCCAAGTCGCCATCGACACCCAGGCCACCTTCGGCTACACCCAGAATGTGGTGATCCGCCCGCTCACCGAGGATGCACCCCGGATCGACGCCATTGTCGAGGAGAACTTCCCGGACGAGGCGGTGTCCGACCCGTACGCGTTCTATGGCGCGGCCGACGAGACCGATCTGACCGATCGGGTGGGTCGGATGATCGCCAGTGTCAGCGCGTTCGGCGCGCACCTGAACATCGACACGGTGCCCACCAGCCGCTATGTGTTCCGGTCGCCGTTCGTCACACACACTGCTGAGACAGCGTGATCAGCGCCTGCCGCACGTCGGGGTGCCGCTCCAGGTAGGCCAGCACCGGGTTCGGTGAATTCGGGTCCTCTTGTTTTCCTCGCTCGTTCAGGTCGTTCCTGACATCTGGATGCCGGTTCAGGTACGAGTCGATGGATTCACCGACGGTTTGGTCGCACGGCGCTGCGTTGGCCACCGGTGTCAGGACCCCTGCCACGCTCAGCAAGCCGACCGCAATCGCTCGAGTAATACCGCTCATCACTCGACGGTACCCGCGTTTTAGCTGACGCTGGCCAGGGCGAACGGCAGGACTTGCGGTGCGCCGGCCGCGCGCAACACCCGGGCCGCCATCGTCAACGTCCACCCGGTGTCGGTCACGTCGTCGACCAGCAGCACCGGGCCGATACCTGCCGGAAGTTCCGCCGGCGGCAGCCAGCAGCCCTGCAATGCGGCGACCCGGTAGGCGGAGTTCGCGGCCGCCGTCGCTCGCCGGCCTGGCGCATATCGCAGGGTGTCCAAGCGGGTCAGGCGGCCGAGCTGCGCCAGCCGGTCGGTCAGCGAGCCGATCAGCACCGGGTGCGTGGCCGAGTCCAGGCCCAGCACCGCGGTCGGCCGGCTCTGCCACTCCCAGCCGGCCAGCACGCTCACGGCTGCGCGTACCACCTCGTCGGGCACCTCGCGGTCCGGCTCGTCGAGCAGCCGGCGCAGCCGCGCACCCCAACCCAGGTCGGTTAGCCGGCCGATCACCCGGCCCGGCTCCGGCCCGTCGGCGATCCGGCCGGATAGTTCCACGCCGAGCTGCGCCAGCCCCGACGGCCACTGTCGGCGCGGCGTGATCTCCACGCCGGGACGCATCAGCCGCTCCCGGGTGGCCTCGGCAGCACTGGGATCCACCGCGGCATCGAACCGCGGCCCGGTGCAGTTGTCGCACCGCCCGCAACGCTCCCCCGCTTGCAGCTGCGGGTCATTGAGCTGGGCGCGTAGGAAACTCATCCGGCAGCCGCCGGTGCTCTGGTAGTCCAGCATCGCCTGCTGCTCGGCCCGTCGCAGCTCGTCGAGCTTGCGGTAGCGCTGCTCGTCGTAGGCCCACTGCGCTCCGGTGCCCAACCAACCGCCCTTGACCCGGCGCACCGCGCCGTCGACGTCGAGGACCTTGAGCACCATCTCCAACCGGGACCGATTCAGGTCGACCCGCGCTTCCAGCGCCGGTGTCGACAGCGGCTGATCCGGCGACAGCTCGCCGATCACCTTGCGCACCAAGGACTCCGCGGGGAAGGCCAGCGAGGCGAAATAGCGCCAGATGTCCTGGTCCTCGGTGCCGGGCAGCAGGATGACCTCGGCGCTGGCGGTGGCGCGTCCGGCTCGACCGACCTGCTGGTAGTAGGCGATCGGTGAGGACGGCGCACCCAGGTGGACGACGAATCCCAGGTCGGGCTTGTCGAATCCCATGCCGAGGGCCGACGTGGCGATCAGTGCTTTGACCCGATTGGCCAGCAGATCGGCCTCGAGTTGCTCCCGATCGGCCGAATCGGTCGAACCGGTGTAGGCGGCCACCGCGAAGCCCTGGGCGCGCAGGTCGGCGGCCACATCGTGGGCTTGGGCCACGGTGAGCGTGTAGACGATCCCGGAGCCGGGCAGCTCGTTCAGGTGAGCGCCGATCCAGGCGGCCCGCTGCGCCGGGCCACCGGCAGCCACCACCGACATCCGCAACGACTCGCGATCCAGACCGCCACGCAGCACCAGGGTGTCGCCACCGCCGACCCCGAGCTGGCCGGCGACATCGGCGACCACCCGGTCGTTGGCGGTCGCCGTGGTCGCCAGCACCGGGATGTCGGCGCCGAGCTCGGCGATCAGGGTGCGGATACGCCGGTAGTCCGGCCGGAAGTCGTGGCCCCAGTCCGAGACGCAGTGCGCCTCGTCGACCACGACCAGCCCGGCCCGGGCCGCCAGCGCCGGCAGCACCTCGTCGCGGAAGTCGGGGTTGTTGAGCCGCTCCGGGCTGACCAGCAGCACGTCCAGTTCGCCCGCGGTCACCCGGCGTTGCACGTCGGCCCACTCGGTCACGTTCGAGGAGTTGATGGTGGCCGCGTGCACACCGGCGCGTTCGGCAGCGGCGACCTGGTTGCGCATCAACGCCAGCAGCGGCGAGACGATCACCGTCGGACCGTGCCCGCCGGCCCGCAGCAGCTTGGCCGCGATGAAGTACACCGCCGACTTGCCCCAGCCGGTGCGCTGCACCACCAGGGCGCGGCGGCGCCCCACCACCAGCGCCTCGATCGCTGTCCACTGGTCGTCACGCAGCCGCGCCTGCGGACCGGCCAGCTGCTCCAGAATCGCCTGGGCTTCAGCGCGCGTCGAACTCACAGCCCCATCGTGCCGGACCTCGCCGACAACTACTTCGCGGCCCGCTCCCGCTGGATCTCCAGCGCGATGTCGATCAGCTGGTCCTCCTGGCCGCCGATCAGCTTGCGCTGCCCGGCCCGGTGCAGCAGCTCGTGGGCCGGCACGCCGTACCGCTCGCCCTGGCGCACCGCGTGCTTGAGGAAGCTGGAATACACCCCGGAGTAGCCCATGATCAGCGCGTTGCGGTCCAGCACGCACTCGGCCGGCATAGCCGGGCGCACCACTTCCTCGGCGGCGTCGGCAATGTCGAAGAAGTCGATACCGGTCTTGATCCCGACCTTGTCGAATACCCCGATCAGCGCCTCGACCGGGGCGTTGCCCGCACCCGCACCGAACCGGCGCACCGAGCCGTCGATCTGCTTGGCGCCGGCCCGCACCGCCTCCAGGGAGTTGGCGACGCCCAGGCCCAGGTTCTCGTGGCCGTGGAAACCCACCTGGGCGTCGTCGCCCAGCTCGGCGACCAACGCGGCCACCCGATCGCGGACGCCTTCGAGCACCAGCGCGCCGGCCGAATCGACCACGTACACGCACTGGCAGCCGGCGTCGGCCATGATCCGGGCTTGGCCGGCCAGCTTCTCCGGGGAGACGGTGTGGGCCATCATCAAGAACCCGACGGTCTCCAGGCCCAGCTCCCGGGCCAGACCGAAGTGCTGGATGGAGACATCGGCCTCGGTGCAGTGGGTGGCGATCCGGCAGATCTGTCCGCCGTTGCCCTGCGCCTCCTTCATGTCTTCCTTGGTCGCCACGCCGGGCAGCATCAGGAAGGCGATCTTGGCGTCCTTGGCGGTCTGCGCCGCCAGCTTGATCAGCTCCTGGTCAGGAGTTTTGGAGAACCCGTAGTTGAAGCTGGACCCGCCCAGCCCGTCACCGTGGGTCACCTCGATGACCGGCACTCCGGCGGCGTCGATCGCGGCGACGATCGCCGCAACCTCCTCGGGGGTGAACTGGTGCCGCTTGTGGTGGCTGCCGTCCCGCAGCGAGGTGTCGGTGATCCGCACGTCGAAGATGTGGTCGCTCATTTCACTCCTCCAGCACTCACGCCGGCCATCTCGCGGGCGATCTCCTCGCCGACCTTGGTCGCGGCGGCGGTCATGATGTCCAGGTTGCCCGCATACGGGGGCAGATAATCGCCGGCGCCCTCGACTTCGACGAACGTGGTGACCACGGCACGCCCGCCGGAGTTCAGCGACGGCTCGTCGAACTGCGGCTCGTTGAGCAGCCGGTAGCCCGGCACGTAGGTCTGCACCTGGGCAACGACATCCTTGATGGACGCGGTGATCGCGTCGCGGTCGGCGTCCTCGGGGATCTGGCAGAAAATGGTGTCGCGCATGATCATCGGCGGGTCGGCGGGGTTCAAGATAATGATCGCCTTGCCGCGCTCGGCACCACCGATGGTCCGCACACCCGCCGAGGTGGTCTTGGTGAACTCGTCGATGTTGGCCCGGGTGCCCGGTCCCGCCGAGACACTCGCGACGCTGGCCACGATCTCCGCATACGGCACCGTGCCGCCCTGCTCTTTGACCGCCCGGGTGACCGCGTACACGATCGGAATGGTGGCCTGGCCACCGCAGGTGATCATGTTGACGTTCGGCGCGTCGACATGCTCGTGCAGGTTTGCCGGCGGAATCACCGCCGGGCCCACCGCGGCCGGGGTCAGGTCGATGGCCCGGATACCGGCGGCCTCGTACTTGGGCGCGTACGCCTTGTGCACGTAGGCGCTGGTGGCCTCGAAGACGAAGTCCGGCTTCTCATCCAGGGCGAGCAGCCAGTCCGCCCCCTCGGCCGAAGTCTCCAGACCGAGCTTGCGGGCCCGGGCCAGACCCTCGGACTCCGGGTCGATGCCGATCATCCAGCGCGGCTCCAGCCACTCCGAACGCAGCAGTTTGTACAGCAAGTCGGTGCTGATGTTGCCCGACCCGACGATCGCGACTGAGGCTTTGGCAGCCATGAACGCTCCTCTATTGGAATCTATTCGAAAACCAGCCGGACTGAACCCAGCCCGGAGAACTCGGCGACACAGTCGTCGCCGGCGTGTACGTCGATGGCCCGGGTCGCAGTGCCCGGCAACACGATGTCGCCTGCCTTCAACCGCACCCCGAAGCTTTCCACCTTGCGAGCCAGCCACGCCACCGCGGTGACCGGGTTGCCCAGCACCGCGTCACTGCGGCCCTGCGCGACCACCTCGCCGTTCTTGGTCAGCGCCGCATCGATGTTCTTGATATCGATGTCTCCCGGCTTAACCCGCTGCTTGCCCAGCACAAATCCTGCCGACGAGGCGTTGTCGGCGATGGTGTCGCAGAGTTTGATCTTCCAGTCGCTGATCCGGCTGTCGATCAATTCGATCGCCGGGGCGAACGCCTCGGTGGCGGCCAGCACGTCCTCCTCGGTGCAGTCCGCGCCCGGCAGATCCGCGGCCAGGATGAACGCCACCTCGACCTCGACCCGCGGGTAGAGGTAGTTCGCCGCCTTGACCGGCTTGTCCTCGAACACCTGCATCGCATTGAGCAGGTGCCCGTAGTCCGGTTCGTCGACGCCCATCATCTGCTGCATCGCTTCGCTGGACAGGCCGACCTTGTGTCCGACGACCCGGGCGCCCTCGGCGATCCGCTGGCGGATGTTGATCAGCTGGATCTCGTAGGCGTCGACGACGTCGATGCCGGGCTGAGCCGCCGTCAACGGCGAGATCGGAACCCGACTCCGCTCCGCCTGCGCCAACTCGGCAGCGAGTTCCTCACGGATCTGGGCGCTGAGCATCTTCGATGGTCCCCTCGGGTGGTGTGGAGCGGGTGAAAACGTGCCGTTCAGCGGCAATTCTATAACGTGTTCTAAAACCGCAAACACCGAGACGATGCCGTAGCCCTGGCAAGCCTGCCCTACTTCACCCGCTGCAACACCGGCGGCTTGTAGATCACCTACCGCCGGTGTAGTCGACGTTCCAGTGTTTGATGCCGTTGAGCCAGCCCGAGCGCAGCCGCTGGGGACGGTCCAGGGGCTTGAGGTCGGGGATGTTGTCGGCGATCGCGTTGAAGATCAGCCCGATGGTCATCCGCGCCAGATGCGTGCCGATGCAGTAGTGCGCACCCGTGCCGCCGAAACCGACATGCGGGTTGGGGTCACGCAAGATGTTGAACTCTTGCGGCTTGTCGAACACCGTCTCGTCGAAGTTGGCCGCGCGGTAGAACATCACCACCCGCTGACCTTCGGAGATCAACGTGCCGTTCAGGTTGTGATCACGGGTCGCGGTGCGCTGGAACGACGTCACCGGAGTGGCCCAGCGCACCACCTCATCGGCGGTGGTCGCCGGACGTTCCTTCTTGAACAGTTCCCACTGCTCGGGATGTTCGGTGAACGCCATCATTCCCTGGGTGATCGAGTTGCGCGTGGTCTCACTGCCGGCGACCGCCAACAGGATGATGAAGTAACCCAACTCGTCGTCACCCAGCTTCTCGCCGTCGACGTCGGCCTCGACCAGCGTCGTCACGATGTCGGGGCCCGGGTTCTGCCGCTTCATCTCGGCCAGCTTCAGCCCGTAGGAGATGATCTCCATCGCGGAATTGGCGGGGTCGTAGTGGGCGAACTCCGGGTCGTCGTAGGAGGTCATCTGGTTGGTCCAGTCGAACAACTTGCCGCGGTCCTCCTGCGGCACCCCCATCAGCCCGGCGATCGCCTGCAGCGGCAACTCCGAAGCCACTTCCACCACGAAGTCACCGCTCCCCCGAGCCAGCGCCTCCTTGGTGATCGCCTGCGCCCGCGCCTGCAGGTCATCGTGCAGCGGCAGAATGTGCCGGGGTGTGAAGCCGCGGGAAATGATCCGCCGCTGCCGGGTGTGCTTCGGCGCGTCCTGGTTCAGCATCAAGATCCGCTGCGCATCAAGCTGCTCGCGGGTTGTTTCGTCGTGGAACCTGGGGATGGCACCGTTGCGCTCGCTGGAGAACACGTCGTCGAGTCGCGAGATCTCCTTGACGTCCTCGTGCCGGGTGATCGCCCAGTAACCGCCGTCTTTGAATCCGCCGCTCTTGTCGTCGGGCTGCGCGATCCACTTGATCGGCTCGCTGCGCCGCAGTTCGGCGAACTCCGCGTCGGGCAGTCGCTCGGCATAGATTTCCGGGTCGGTGAGGTCGAAACCGGCGGGAATGCCGGTGGCTGACGAGATAGCAGGGCTGACCACGATGACAACTCCTCACTACTGAACCGCAGGAGAAAACGATACGTTCTCGTGTCAGTAAAGCATGGCTTTACCTCAGGCGAAAGGGCAGAAAGGCCCTGCATTCAGGGCTAAACTGAAACACGTTCTACTACGTCGCCAGGTCGGCCTGACCTGGCGAGAACCGATGGTTATCAGCAGGGTAGGGAACGGTTGTACGGGAGAGTCGCCCGAGCAATACGGCCAGCCAAGTGGCGCCCGGGCGGGGCAATTCTATAACGTGTTCTACATGGCCGAACAGGAGTACGACGTCGTCGTGGTCGGAAGCGGCGGCGCCGGGATGGTCGCCGCCCTCACCGCCGCCCACCAGGGATTGTCCACCATCGTCATCGAGAAAGCCCCCCACTACGGCGGCTCGACTGCTCGATCCGGCGGTGGCGTGTGGATCCCCAACAATGAGGTGCTGCAGCGCGCGGGGGTCAAGGACACCGCCGACGCGGCCCGCACCTACCTGCAGGCGATCATCGGCGACGTGGTTCCGGCCGAGAAGATCGACACCTACCTGCAGCGCGGGCCGGAGATGCTGTCGTTCGTGCTGGCCAACTCACCGCTGAAGATGTGCTGGGTTCCCGGTTACGCCGACTACTACCCCGAGCAGCCCGGCGGCAAGCCCACCGGCCGCTCGATCGAGCCGAAGCCGTTCAACGCCAAGAAGCTGGGCGCCGACATGAACGGCCTGGAGCCGGCTTATGGCAAGGTGCCGCTGAATGTCGTTGTCATGCAGCAGGACTACGTCCGGCTCAACCAGCTCAAGCGCCACCCGCGCGGGGTGCTGCGCAGCCTGAAGGTGGGCGCCCGCACCATGTGGGCCCAGGCCACCGGCAAGAACCTGGTCGGCATGGGCCGCGCCCTGATCGCGCCGCTGCGGATCGGCCTGCGCAACGCCGGCGTCCCGGTGGAGCTCAACACCGCGTTGACCGACCTCTACGTGGAAGACGGTGTGGTCTCCGGTGTCTACGTCCGCGGCGCGGGCGACTCCGAATCGAGCGAGCCGCGACTGATCCGGGCACGGCGCGGGGTCATCCTGGCCAGCGGTGGATTCGAGCACAACGAACAGATGCGGGTGAAGTACCAGCGCGCCCCGATCACCACCGAGTGGACCGTCGGAGCCAAGGCCAACACCGGCGAGGGCATTCTCGCCGGTGAGAAGCTCGGTGCCGCCCTGGACATCATGGAGGACTCCTGGTGGGGTCCGACGGTGCCGCTGCCCGGGTCACCGTGGTTCGCGCTCTCGGAGCGCAACTCGCCCGGATCGATCATCGTGAACATGGCCGGCAAGCGGTTCATGAACGAGTCGATGCCCTATGTCGAGGCCTGCCACCACATGTACGGCGGCGAGTTCGGCCAGGGTCCCGGCCCCGGCGAGAACATCCCGGCCTGGCTGATCTTCGACCAGCGCTACCGCAACAACTACATCTTCGCCGGATTGCAGCCGGGGCAACGGATCCCGCAGAAGTGGATGGAATCCGGCGTGATCGTGTCCGCCGATACCCTGGAAGAGCTGGCGGCCAAGACCGGCGTGCCGGCCGCTGCACTGGCCGCGACCGTCGACCGGTTCAATGAGTTCGCCCGCAACGGCGTGGACGAGGATTTCCACCGCGGCGAGAGCGCCTACGACCGCTACTACGGTGACCCGACCAACAAGCCGAACCCGAACCTGGGCCAGATCGCGCAGGGCCCGTTCTACGCGGCCAAGATGGTGCCGGGCGACCTGGGCACCAAGGGCGGGATCCGCACCGACGTGAACGGCCGGGCGCTGCGGGACGACGGCAGCGTCATCGCGGGGCTGTATGCGGCAGGAAACGTGAGCGCACCGGTGATGGGCCACACCTACCCCGGACCGGGCGGCACCATTGGACCCGCCATGACGTTCGGCTACCTGGCAGCCCTCGACATTGCCCATTCCGAAGCCCGGAGGCCCTAGACATGCCGATCAACCTCGACGTCGCCCTGGGCGCGGAGTTCGGCCAGGTCGAATTCTCCTGGACCGCAACCAATGTGCAGCTCTACAACCTGGCGCTGGGCGCCGGGTCGGACCCGATGGACCCGCGTGAGTTGAGCTACGTCGTGGACGGCAAGCCGCAGGTGCTGCCGACCTTCGGCTGCGTTGCGGCGTCGTTCAACGAGGTAGACCCGCCGAAGGTGAGCTGGCCCGGTATCGAAATCGACCTCGCCAAGATCCTGCACGCCTCGGAGAAGGTGACCGTGCCCGCGCCGCTGCCGCCGTCGGGCAGCGCCCGCGCGATCAGCCGGATCGTCGAGGTGTGGGACAAGGGCAAAGCCGCGGTGGTGGTGCTCGAAACCTCGGTGACCAGCACCGACGGCACGCCGCTGTGGACGCAGCACCGGTCCATCTTCGCTCGCGGCGAGGGTGGCTTCGGCGGTGAACGCGGACCGTCGACGTCGAGCGAACTGCCCGAGAGGGCACCGGATTTCGAAGTCGACATCCCGGTGTCCCCGCAGCAGGCATTGCTGTACCGGCTCTGCGGCGACCGCAACCCGCTGCATTCAGACCCGGCTTTCGCGGCTGCGGCGGGCTTCGACCGGCCGATTCTGCACGGGCTGTGCACCTACGGCATGACCTGCAAGGCGGCGGTGGACACCGCGCTGGGCGGTGACGCCGGCGCGGTTCGTTCCTTCGGCGCCCGGTTCGCCGGCGTGGTCTTCCCGGGCGAGATCCTGCGGGCCCGGCTGTGGAAAGACGGCGATCGATTGATGGGCAACGTGGTGGCGCCCTCGCGTGAGGATGCCGCCATCCTCAACGATGTGGAGCTTGTTTCGGCGTAGCTAGACCCCCGGCGTCCCCGCCGGTCACCCGCGCGTGGCACCTAATTGAAAATGACTTTCATCTTCGATATGGTGGGCGCCATGACGGCGCCGGTGTGGATGGCATCTCCCCCAGAGGTGCATTCGGCTGCGCTGAGCAGCGGCCCGGGGCCCGGTCCGCTGCTGGCCGCCGCCGGCGCGTGGTCATCACTGAGCCTGGAGTACACCGCGATCGCGGAGGCATTGCGGGAGGTGCTGGGAGCCACCCAGGCCACGTCGTGGCAGGGCCCCAGCGCCGAAAGTTATCTCGCAGCCCACTTGCCGTACTTGGCCTGGTTGGAAACGGCCAGCGCGGACAGTGCCGCGCGGGCGTCTCGACACGAAACGGCGGCCGCGGCCTACGTCAGTGCGCTGGCGGCCATGCCTACCATGCCCGAACTGGCGGCCAACCACGCCATCCACGGAGTCTTGGTCGCTACCAACTTCTTTGGGGTCAACACCATCCCGATCGCGGTCAACGAAGCCGACTACGTACGGATGTGGGTCCAGGCCGCCACCACCATGGCGACCTACGAAGCCGTCTCCGGCGCGGCGGTGGCGTCGGCCCCACAGCTGACCGTGGCACCGCCGATCGTCAACCACGCCGAGGCCGGACACGATCACGATCACGATCACGATCACGATCACGACCACGACCACGACCACGACCACGACCACGACCACGACCACGACCACGACCACGACGGGATCCACGACCGCGATCTGGATCCTCCCGACCCGGACTGGGGGAAAGACGTCTTCCGCGCTGCTGACCGATCTTCCAGTCATCATGGCCGACGTGACTTTCCACGCCAGTCAGCTTGCCGCCACCTTGAGCCAATTCGCGCCGGCGCTGTTGCAACCCGCGCTGGGCCTGGCGATCGGCAACCTGGGTTGGGCAGCCGGCTTGGCCGGACTCGCCGGAATTCAGCCTGCGCCGGCCGTTCTGCCCGCCGAAGTCCTGCCCGCTGAAAACCCCTTGGCGTCGGTGGGTTCAGCGAATACGTCCACTACCGTCGCCAACACTGCTGCGGCACCGACCACGGCAGGATCGGTATCGGCACCGACCACCAGCGCCGCGCCCGCGGCAGCACCGCCCGCAGCTCCCCCGGCAAGCGGCGCCCCGGCTTTCTTCCCGCCCTATGTGATCGGCCCTCCCGGTGCGACCGGCCGGATGCCCGCCGCGGCCCGCGCTCACGCCGTCAAGAAGGCACAGAGTCCGGAAGCGGCCGCCGAGGCGGCGGCCGCAGCTGCGGCCGCACGGGATCGGTCCCGGGCCCGCCGGCGCCGAAACGCTCGCGGGCACGCGGACGAGTTCATCTACGTCTACGCCGACGACACCCCCGACATCGGACCCGACGCCGCGACTCGCGCCTCCAACAGCAGTGCCGGGCCTCTGGGATTCGCTGCGGCGCAAGCCAAGCCGGGTCTGCCCGCAACAGGTTTGACCAGGTTGGCGAGCGGCGGTTTCAGCGACGGGCCCACCCTTCCGCTGTTGCCCGAGAGCTGGGGCGAGCCCACCAACGATTGAGCGCTGCGGATTCCCCTCCCGCCCCCCGCCCAACGTAAAGCCAACTTCACGTTCGACGGTAAGGAGAAGGAACGTTAACCCAGAATCAGACCCGAGGTAGGCACACCGGTCCCGGCAGTCACCAGCACGTGCTCGACGCCGTCGACCTGGTTGACCGATGTGCCGCGCAGCTGACGCACGCCCTCGGCGATGCCGTTCATGCCGTGCACATAGGCCTCGCCGAGCTGGCCACCGTGGGTGTTGATCGGCAGCCGGCCGCCGAGCTCGATCGCACCACCGGCAATGAAGTCCTTGGCCTCCCCCTTGCCGCAGAAACCCAACTCTTCCAACTGGATCAGCGTGTACGGGGTGAAGTGGTCATAGAGCACCGCGGTCTGGATGTCGGCGGGTGTCAGACCCGACTGCGACCACAGCTGCTTGCCCACCAGACCCATCTCGGGCAGGCCGAGCTCCTCGCGGTAGTAGGAGTACATGGTGAACTGGTCGGCCCCGGCGGCCTGCGCTGCCGCCTCGATGATCGCCGGGCGATGTTTGAGGTCGCGGGCCCGCTCCGGGGTGGTCACGACGATCGCCACCCCACCGTCGGTCTCCTGACAGCAGTCCAACAGCCGCAACGGTTCGGCGATCCACCGCGAATTCTGGTGATCTTCGATGGTGATCGGCTTGCCGTAGAAGTGCGCCTTGGGGTTGGTCGCCGCGTGCTTGCGATCGGCCACCGACACCACACCGAAATCCGCACTGGTGGCGCCGTATTCGTGCATGTAGCGCTGGGCGATCATCGCCACCGATGCCGCCGGCGTGCTGAGGCCGTGCGGATACGACCAGCTGTACTCCACGCCGCGTGAATCGGCGTTGACGGTCAGCCCGGTCATCACCTGGCCGAACCGGAACTCCGAGCGCTCATTGAACGCTCGGTACGCCACAACGACTTCGGCGACCCCGGTTGCCACCGCCAGGGCGGCCTGCTGCACTGTCGCCGCGGCGGCACCGCCGCCGTAACCGATCTGGGAGAAGAACGTCAGCTCACCGATCCCGGTGGCACGCGCCACGGCGGTCTCCAGGTTGGAGTCCATGGTGAAAGTGACCAGGCCGTCGACGTCGGAGGGCTTCAGGCCCGCATCGTCGAGGGCGTCGAGCACCGCTTCGGCGGCCAGCCGCAGTTCGCTGCGCCCGGATTCCTTGGAGAAGTCAGTCGCGCCGATTCCGGCGATAGCCGCCTGTCCTGAAAGCATGCCGGGCATTAACGCTCCCCGAGGGTGAGAGTGGCGGTGGCGACGACGTGGTCGCCAAGACTGTTGTTGCCCACGACTTTCACGGTCACCAGGCCCTCTTCCACAGCGGTCACTTCGCCGGAGAAGGTGACGGTGTCGTAGGCGTACCACGGCACGCCCAACCGCAGCCCGATCGAGCGGATCACCGCATTGGATCCGGCCCAGTCGGTGAGGTAACGCTGCACCAGGCCGGTGTCGGTGAGGATGTTGACGAAGATGTCCTTGGAGCCCTTGGCCTGCGCCTTGTCCCGGTCGTGGTGCACATCCTGGTAGTCGCGGGTGGCAATCGCCGTGGAGACGATGAACGTCGGGTCACCGTAGATCTTCAGCTCGGGCAGCTTGGTGCCCACGTCGACCGTTGCAGCGCTCATGCCCCGTCTCCTTCCACCGGCTCCCACGCGTACAGCGACCACGCCGGACCGACATCGCTAGCTGGGAAATCGAGGAAGGCTGCGCGAACCGGCATGCCGATCTTTACCGCGGCCGCGTCGGCGCCGCGGAGCTCACCGAGCATCCGAACGCCCTCCTCGAGCTCAACCAGCGCGATCACGAACGGCACGCTGCGGCCGGGCACCTTGGGTGCGTGGTGCACCACGTAGCTGAACACCGTTCCCTTGCCGCTGGAAACGACATAGTCGGTGGTCTCGGTCTTGTCCTTCCAGACCGCCGGAACCGGCGGGTGCTGCAGGCTGCCGTCCGGGCGGAGCTGGATGCGCAGCTCGTGTGCGGCCACCCCGTCCCAGAAGTACTTGGAGTCCCGCGACCACGACGGGCGCATCATCTTGTCGGGGTCGAGATCCTCGGGCACAACGGCACCCGGAGTGGAGCCTGGACTGCTCTTGTCGGCGGGCAGGAACTTCAGGATGCGCCAGACCATGTCGGCGACGTTTTCTTCTCCGACCCACCAACGGATCTTCTGAGTGACGAAGTACCCCTCACCCAGGCCGGTCTGCTTGGGGCCCACGATGTCGGTCACCTCGGCAGTGACGCTGACCTCTTCGCCGGGGCGCAGGTAGCGGTGGTAGGTCTGCTCACAGTTGGTGGCCACCACGCCGACATAGCCTGCGCCGTCGAACAGTTCCATGACCTTGCCGAGCGGGTCGTCGGCGGGGCGCTCCCCACCCAGGCCCATCATCGTCCAGACCTGGATCATGGCCGGCGGAGCGACGATTCCGGGGTGACCAGCAGCCTGCGCGGCCGCCTCGTCGGTGTAGATCGGGTTGGCGTCGCCGATCGCATCGACCCAGTGGCGAATCATCGGCTGATTCACCGGGTCCCGGCCGGACCGCGGCTTGCTGCGGCCCGACGCCAGGATCTGCTCGATTCCAGAGGAAAGCTCGCTCATCACCTCTCCTCGACTCATCGTGACACCCGCGGAACCTTGAGGCCGGAGGCGGCGATCATCTCGCGCATGACCTCGTTGACGCCGCCGCCGAAGGTGATCACCAGGTTGCGCTTGGCCATCTTGTCCAGCCAGACGAGGACTTCGGCGGTCTCGGGGTCGGCCGGGTTGCCGAATCTGCCGACGATCTCCTCGGCGAGGCGATTGACCTCTTGGATTCGCTCGGTGGAGAACACCTTGGTGGCCGCGGCGTCGGCGACGGCGATGTTCTCACCAGAGGCTGCCACCTGCCAGTTGAGCAACTCGTTGACACGCCAGATCGACTTGATCTGCGCCAGCAGATGTTTCACGTCGTCGTGCTCGATCGGCGTAACGCCGTCCGAGCCGGGCTTGGACGCCCAGTGGTGTACCTGGTCGTAGATGCCGGCGATCCGACCAGCCGGACCCAGACCGACGCGCTCGTGGTTGAGCTGGGTGGTGATGAGCTTCCAGCCACCGTTCTCCTCGCCGACCAGCATGTCGGCGGGCACGTGGACGTCGTTGTAGTACGTCGCGTTGGTGTGGTGGGCCCCATCGGACAGGATGATCGGCGTCCAGGAGTATCCGGGATCCTTGGTGTCGACGATGAGAATCGAGATGCCCTTGTGCTTGGCAGCGGTCGGGTCGGTCCGGCAGGCCAGCCAGATGTAGTCGGCGTCGTGGGCGCCGGTGGTCCACATCTTCTGACCGTTTACGATGTACTCGTCACCGTGCTTGACCGCGGTGGTACGCAGTGAGGCGAGATCGGTACCGGCGTCGGGTTCGGAGTATCCGATCGCGAAATGTACGTCGCCGGAGAGAATTCCAGGCAGGAACTTCTTCTTCTGCGCTTCGGTGCCGAGTGCCTGCAGCGTCGGGCCGACGGTCTGCAGGGTGACCATCGGCAACGGGATGTCAGCCCGGTTGGCTTCGTTGATGAAGATCTGCTGCTCCACCGGACCGAAACCCAGGCCGCCGTACTCCTTGGGCCAGCCGACGCCCAACTTACCGTCGCTGCCCATCCGCTTGATCACGGCGCGGTAGGCCTCGTTGTGCCGATCCGACTCCATCGCCTGCGCCTCTTCGGGCGTGATGAGGGTCGAGAAGTACTCGCGCAGTTCGGCTTGCAGCGCCCGCTGCTCGGGCGTCAGGTCGATGAACATTTACGCTCCCACCAAATCGAGGCGGTGCACCGGACCACCCAACAGCCGGGTCAAGTCTTTGATCGAAGAGTAGTAGCGATCCATCGGGTAGGTGATGTCCATGCCCATACCGCCGTGCAGGTGGTGGCAGAGTCGCATGGCCGGTGCAGCCTGCGATGTCAGCCAGTAGCCCAGGATGTTCAGATCCTCGTCGGCATCAAGGCCTTCGGCCAACCGCCAGATCGCCGAGGTCGACAGCAGAGCGATGGTCCGCGAGGCGATGTAAACCTCGGAGAGCTGCGCGGCCACTGTCTGGAAGGTCGACAGCGGACGGCCGAACTGCTCGCGGGTCGCCACGTAGTCGGCGGTCAGCCGCAGGGCGCCGGCCACCAGTCCGGCCGCGAAGGCCCCGGTGGCTGCCAGCGCCAGCTGGTTGACCCGGGCGACGCTGGCGCCGTCGAGCACGTCGGCGTCCTCGATCGCGACATCGGCGAAGGTCACCACGTATTCGTCGGATCCGTTGGAGGTCGGTGTCTTGGTGACCGTGACGCCGTCGGCGTCCGGGGCGACGACCACCACCGCCTTGTCAGCGGTGACGATCAGCCACGCCGCGGTCTCGGCGTAGGGCACACCGGTCTTGGTGCCGTTGAGTTTTCCGCCGGCGAAGCTGGTCTTGGGGTGTTCCGGCAGCTGCCGGCCGGGCTCGTTCAGCGCGGCCGAGAGCACCGCTCCGGTGGGCACCCCCGACAGATACCGGTCCTGCTGAGCCTCGGACGCGAGGTCCAGCAGCGGAATCAACCCCAGGCCCAGTGTTGCCAGCGCCGGACCGATGGTGCCATGACGGCCGATCTCGGTCAGGGCGGTGGCCAGTTCCGAGAGGCCCAAGCCGTCGCCGCCCAGTCGGTCGGGCACGCCCAGCGCCGCAACCCCGCCGGAGACCAGCGCCTCCCAGCTGTTGTCACGGTCCAGGACCGAGGTCACCACATCGGCGACAGCCTGCTGCTCCGGGTTCGGTGTGAAATCCACCCGAATCCTCCTTGATTCGTCGACGCGGTCAGTCAGCTCAGTGCGCGACCGGGCACGCACCCGAGTAGTCGACCGGCCAGTGCTTGATGCCGTTGAGCCAGCCGGACTTCAGCCGCTCTGGGTCGCCCATCGGCTTCAGGTCGGGCATGTGATCGGCGACCGCGTTGAAGATCAGGTTGATCGTCAGGCGGGCCAGGTTGGCGCCGATGCAGTAGTGCGCGCCGGTGCCGCCGAAGCCGACGTGCGGGTTCGGGTCACGAAGGATGTTGAAGGTGAACGGGTCGTCGAACACCTCCTCGTCGAAGTTGGCCGAACGGTAGGACATCACCACGCGGTCACCGGCCTTGATCTTGACGCCGTCGATCTCGGTGTCCTGGCTCGCCGTACGCTGGAATGCCGAAACCGGTGTGGCCCAACGGATGATCTCGTCCACGGCGGTCTGCGGCCGGTCCCGCTTGAACAGTTCCCACTGGTCGGGGTTCTGCGAGAACGCAACCATGCCGTGCGTGATCGAGTTGCGGCTGGTCTCGTTGCCGGCGACCGCCAGCATGATGACGAAGAAGCCGAACTCGTCGTCGCTGAGCTTCTCGCCGTCGATGTCGGCCTGGATCAGCTTGGTCACGATGTCGTCGGTGGGGTTCTTGCCCCGCTCCTCGGCCATCTTCATGGCGTAGGTGATGACCTCGAACGACGACATCGCCGGGTCGACGTCGGCGTACTCCGGGTCCTCGCCGGCGGTCATCTCGTTGGACCAGCGGAACAGCTTGTCCCGGTCGTCCTGGGGCACACCGAGCAGTTCGGCGATGGCCTGCAGCGGCAGCTCGCAGGACACCTGCTCGACGAAGTCGCCGGTGTTGGACGCCGCGGCAGTCTGGGCGATCTTCTGCGCCCGCGCCTTCAGCTCGTCCTCGAGCCGCGAGAGGGCGCGGGGGGTGAAGCCGCGGGAGATGATCTTGCGCAGCCGGGTGTGGTGCGGCGCATCCATGTTCAGCAGGACCGCGCGCTGCAGGTCGACCGCCTCACGGGTCATCTCCTGCGGCCAGACCGGGATCGCGCCGTTCATCGCGCTGGAGAAGACCTCGCTGCGCAGCGAGACGTCCTTGACGTCTTTGTGCTTGGTCACCAGCCAGTAGCCCTTGTCGCCGAAGCCTCCGGTTCCGCCGGGAACGTCGACCCAGCGCACCGGTTCAGACTTACGCAGCTCAGCGAGTTCCTGAACGGGGAGGCCCTTCAGGCTCATCTCGGAGTCGAGGAAGTCGAAGTCGCTGGGGATGGCGGGGCAGCCCATGTGTCTACTCCTAGGGTGTTCGGTAGGTAACTGTGTGTTCGACGACGCTTGAACTATGGAGCATGAACGATGGAGCAAGTACAACGCCGTCTAGTGCCTGATTGCGACCATTGAAACACGGCCCGACCGCAGATCAAAGGCGGTGCTGCATCGTCGCTTGTCAGACTAATGAAACGTGTTCTAGCCTGGCCGCATGGGTAATCCTGTCATCGTCGAAGCCACCCGCAGCCCGATCGGTAAACGTAATGGCTGGTTGTCCGGCCTGCACGCCACCGAACTTCTGGGGGCGGTGCAGAAGGCATTGGTCGCGAAGGCCGGGATAGACGCCGGCAGCGTCGAGCAGGTCATCGGTGGCTGCGTCACGCAGTTCGGCGAGCAGGGCAACAACGTCACCCGGCAGTCCTGGCTGGTGGCCGGGCTGCCCGAGCACGTCGGCGCCACCAGCATCGACTGCCAGTGCGGCAGCGCACAGCAGGCCAATCACCTGATCGCCGGCCTCATTGCCGCCGGTGCCATCGACATCGGCATCGCCTGCGGTATCGAGGCGATGAGCCGCGTGCCGCTGGGCGCGAACGGCGGCGGCGCCCGCGCGGCGTCCTGGGACATCGACCTGCCCAACCAGTTCGAGGCGGCCGAGCGGATCGCCAAGCGCCGGGGCATCACCCGCGCCGACGTGGATGCCCTGGGACTGCGGTCCCAGCAGCTGGCCAAGCAGGCCTGGGCCGAGGGCCGCTTCGACCGGGAGATCTCCCCGATCGAGGCCCCGGTGATCGATGAGAACAAGCAACCCACCGCAGAGCTGAACATCGTCAGCCGCGACCAGGGCCTGCGCGACACCACGGCCGAGGGCCTGGCGGCGCTGAACCCCGTCATGGAGGGCGGTATCCACACCGCCGGCACCTCGTCGCAGATTTCCGACGGCGCCGCCGCGGTGCTGTGGATGGACGAGGACAAGGCGAAAGCCCTGGGCCTACGGCCGCGGGCCCGGATCATCAGCCAGGCCAACGTCGGCTCGGAGACCTACTACCACCTGGACGGCCCGGTGCAGTCCACCGCGCGGGTGCTGGAGAAGGCCGGGATGAAGATCGGTGACATCGACCTGGTCGAGATCAACGAGGCATTCGCCTCGGTGGTGCTGTCCTGGGCCGCGGTGCACAAGCCGGATATGGACCGGGTCAACGTCAACGGCGGGGCGATCGCGCTGGGCCATCCGGTGGGTTCCACCGGCAGCCGGCTGATCACCACGGCGCTGCACGAGCTCGAGCGCACCGACAAGTCCACCGCGCTGATCACCATGTGTGCCGGCGGAGCGCTGTCCACCGGCACCATCATCGAGCGCATCTAGTGGCCCACAAATGACTACAGTTCCGGAGAACGACCGCATCGCGGCGGCACAGGCCTACATCGACGCGCTGGTCAGTCACGACGCTTCGGCGGTTCGGTTCAGCCCGGACTGCGTCCGGATCGAGGTCGGACTCAAGACCGGTTTCTCGGGAAATCATTTGCGACGCAGCCTCAACCGCGGTCCGCAGTTCCGGCTGATCTCGGCGGCCACGCTGCCGAAGTACAGCATCGAAGGCGATGACGTGCGGGCGGTCTACGACATCATCACCAAGCCGTCGCTGTTCGGGGTTCGGGTCTGCTCGCATGTCGACGAGGTTTTCCGGATCCCTGCCGACAGCCCGGACGGCACCGCGGTCATCCACCACATCCGCGCGGGGATTCGTCCGTTCATCCACCGTTAGAGTGAGCCCGTGAGCAACCCAGACACACCAGAAAAGCCGAAGTCGCTGGATTCGCCGGTCACCGGGACGGTGATCAAGTGGATGTCGCGGGCAAACACCTGGGCCTACAAGGCAACCGGTGGACGGGTCGGCGGGAAGTGGCGTTTGGGCACAAAGCATTTCGGTGAGGTTCCCGAGGTCGGCATCCTCACCACCACCGGACGCAAATCCGGTCAGCCGCGGGAGTCCCCGCTGTTGTTCCTGCGCGAAGGTGACCGGGTGATCCTGGTGGCTTCCCAGGGCGGGCGTGCCACCAACCCGATGTGGTACCTGAACCTCAAGGCCAACCCGCAGGTGTCATTCCGGATCCGCAGCGAGGTGCTCATCCTGCGTGCCCGCGACGCCAGCGAGGCCGAGCGGGCCGCGTACTGGCCCAAGCTCGACAAGATGTACCCCGACTTCGTCAACTACCGGGCCTGGACCGACCGGGAGATCCCGATCGTCATCTGCGAACCCTAGGGCCGCCGGTGATCCGGGATTCGCGGCGCCTGCGGTACGGGGCAGCCGCCCTTCCCGCGGTCGTCGTGTTGTTCGCAGCCCCGGCGGCATGGGCTGCCGAATCGATCACGCTGGAGTTCGTCCGGCACGGGCAAGCCGGCGACAACCTGGTGATCAACAACGAGGTTCCCGGTCCCCCGCTCACCGAACTCGGCCAACAGCAGGCGCGCAACGTCGCCGATCTGCTGGCCGGTGACCACATCACGGGTATCTACTCCTCGATCATGACCCGGGCGCAGGAGACCGCGGATCCACTGGCCCAGCTGCTGGGCCTGCCCGTGCACGAGTTGGCCGGACTCAACGAGATCGACGCCGGTCTTCTTGCGGATCTGCCGGTGAACGTCGGTGGGCTGCCGGTGGGGGCGGTGCTGTACGCCGCAGCCCCGATGCTGTGGGCGCTCGGTCTGTATTTCGTTCCGCAGCTGGGTTCCTCGGATTTCAACGGGATGGTTTTCCAGGATCGTTTCTCTGACGCCGTTGCCGCGATCTATGCCGGCAGCGACGGCGGCGACACCGATGCGGTGTTCACCCACGAAGGGTCGATGGTGTTCTGGACGTTGATGAACGTCGACAATCCTGACTTCGGCATCATCCTCAACGAAGCGCTGACCACCGGTGAGCTGCTGCCCTTCACCGGCGTCATCGAGGTCCGCGGCAACCCGGAGGACGGCTGGACGCTGGTCAGCTGGAACGGGCAGCCGGTTGCCGAAAACCCGGGCCTGCTCACCGAGCTCTTCGTCGACGTGCGCGACGTGATCACCGCGCCGCAAATGGCGATCTTCCACGTCTGGGAAGCTCTGCTCAGCGGGGATACGACGATATTCCTCGACGCGATCCGGGCCGGTGCCGACGACGTCGGTGCGGCGGCCCTGCAGTTCCCGGTCGCGGTATTTGACGACCTGCTCGGCGCGTCGTTGTGATCCCGGTGGACCGAGGCGGTCGTGAATGCCTCCCGAGTTCGCACCGAGCGGGACCGGCCGAAAGACGGCTGGGCCGCACTGACCCAGGCCGAACTCAACGTCGCCCTACTCGTCGGGCAAGGACTGCGCAGCAAGGACATCGCCGCACAGCTGTTTCTCTCGATCCGGACTGTCGACACCCACATCACCCGCATCTATCGCAAGCTCGGAGTGTCCTCCCGCGTGCACCTCGCCCGGGAGGCGGCCCGCAACAGCTGACCGGCGATCTACCTCGGGAAATCCCTGTGCTCGGCAGCAGAACCGACGAGGTTCCTGGACGCGATTCAGGCCGCCGCCCTTATCGTTACCGCCGCGGCCCTCGACCGGCCGAGCGCAATTAGCCCGACATCCGCCAAGTAGGTCCAGCCCGTCCCTGCCACTGTCCGACAGCACGCAGCAAACAGCATCGGCGGCAAAGCGCCCAATTACTACGGTGGCGTACCCCGGGAAGTATCGGTACAAATACGTAATGGTCGGGAGACAAGAAATACCGCTGCGCAAGTTATCCATCCTGAAAAGGAGGGCTGGCCTCTTGCGCGAGCATTGTGACCTTTAGGGGACGGTACATCTTGTCGAACGCAAGCGAGGCAGATTTCCCGTCCGCCATAGCGCGCACGGTCTTGGTGGTCGATGGCGGGGACCCACGGCCACACTGGCAGCCCGGGACCGAGTCGCTATCGACCACCCACTCGTGGCTGGAGCGCACGCTGACCGAGTCGGTTGCCGCCCACCACGGTGTCCGCCTGATGAAGCAGGACTACGGGGACAGGCTCGCCGCCGGGTTCGCCGAAGCCGGTGACGCTCTGGCATGCGCTATCGCGTTGCAGCGCACTCCTTCGGCACCGATCCGACCGCGCATCGCGGTGCATTCCGACGAGGCGCCGGCCGGTGAACCGGGCCCGTACCCCGAATCCCTGGTGAACCGCGCCGCGCGGTTATGCGACCTGGCCCATGGCGGTCAGACGGTCTTGTCCGAGACCGCCCAGCAATCGTTGACGGATCTGCTGCCCTCGGAGACTTGGCTGATCGATCTGGGCGTTCATCGGCTGCGCGGCATTCCGTTTCCGGAGCGCGTAGCACAGCTCTGCCACCCCGACCTTGCCAGCGACTTTCCACCCTTACGAACCGGAATGTCGCTGGCGGAGCCACATTTTCCGACGCCGCTGACGAGTTTTGTCGGGCGCGAAGTCGAGTTGGCCGAGCTGCGGCGTCTGGTTGCCGACAACCGTCTGGTGACGCTGACCGGCACCGGCGGAGTTGGCAAGACCCGGCTGGCGCTGCAACTGGCGGACGAGTTGGCCTGCCGGTACCGCGACGGGGCATGGTGCGTGGACCTGGCGCCGATCACTGATCCAGACCTGATACCCGAGCGAGTAACACACATGCTGGGCCTGCCCGAACGGCCAGACCGCTCCCCGCTTGATGCTCTGGTGCGCTTCATCGCAGACCGGCAACTGCTGCTGGTGCTCGACAATTGTGAGCATCTACTGGACGCATGCGCGCAGCTGACCGCCATCCTGTTAGCCGCCGGTGCAGAGCTGACCGTCGTGGCGACGAGTCGCGAACCCATCAGGGTGGCAGGCGAAGTGACCTGGAAGACCCCGTCGCTCTCGCTGGGCGACGAGGCGGTCGAGCTGTTCCGGCAGCGCGCTCGGCTGGTCCGGCCGGGTTTCACCAACACCGACGACGATGCTGCCTTGGTAGCCGAGATCTGCCGGCGCCTGGACGGGGTGCCATTGGCCATCGAGCTTGCCGCGACACGGATTCGGGCGTTGTCACTTACCGAAATTGCGGATGGATTGAGTGAGCGCTTCCAACTGTTGACCGGCGGGGCGCGCACCGTGGTACCGCGCCAGCAGACCCTGCGGGCTTCCGAAGACTGGTCGCACGACCTGTTAAGCGAACCCGAGCGCGTGGTGTTTCGCCGTTTGGCGCCATTTCGGGGCGGGTTCGACCTTGATGCCGCCCACGCCGTCGCCGGCGGCACTGACCTGCCGCGCGGGCGGATCATCGACTTACTCACTTCGCTGGTAGACAAATCGCTGGTGATAGCCGACAGCACCGGGGAATCGACGCGTTTCCGGCTGCTGCAGACCGTGCAGCAGTACGCCCTGGAAAGACTTGAGCAGTCTGGGGAATCCGAGGCCATCCAGGCACGCCACCGTGATCACTACACAGCCGTGTTCGGTTCCGACGTGACCGCCGGATACGGGTGGCACATGGAGCAGGCGGAACTGGAGATCGACAACCTCAGGGCCGCCTTCACCTGGAGCCGCCAGCACGGCGACATCAACCTTGCCGCACGTCTCGCGTCGTCGTTGTTCCCGCTGTGGATCCATAGCCAGACCATGGAAGGGCTGGCATGGTTCAATGCCGTGCTCGCCGTCAGCGCCACGATGGCGCCGGGCGTTCGTGCCCGCGCGCTCGCGGACAAAGCGATCTTCGACGCGTTGATCGGAAACTACGGGCAGGCCCGACATGCAGAGGAAGCCGTCTCGATCGCACGGGATCTCGACGAACCAGGACTGCTCGCTTGGGCGCTGGCCGCTTGCGGCTTCACCTGCAGCTACAGTCCCGAACTCGCCCTGCCCTATTTCGAGCAGGCCATCGCGCTGTCCCCGGCATTCAACGACGACTGGCGGTTGAGCCAGATATATGGCGTGCAGGCGTATTCGGCGTTCGTGGCCGGGGACCTCGCAACGATGCGGCTCGCCGCTGAGAAAGGAGCGGTCCTCGCCGACGCGGTCGGTGACTGGTCGGTTGCGCGACTGTGCCGCCTCTGCCTGGGATTGGCGCACCTTCATCGCGCAGAGTTCCCGATGGCAGTCGATCAGGCCCGGCAGGTGGCGATGGAGGCCGAGGCCGCAGGCGATCCGCTGTTCAGCTCCCAGAGTCTGACTGTCCTGGCCGCAGCCCTTGCCTGCCAGGGGGATATCCGCGGGGCGCACGCGGCAGCAGAAGCGTGTGTCGGGGCCGCCGTCGAACTCATCGACTTCCACCGCGCGATCGGCCTCGGTGCCGTGGTAGACGCATTTCTGGCCGACGGTGATGTGGCCGGCGCGCTCAGCGCTGCTGATGCGGCGTGCCAAGCATGCGCACTGCCCCAACTGCTGGCAATAAACGGCAATCCGGTCGCTCGCGCAGCACTGGCATCCGGTGACCTGGCCGCGGCGCGCCGTTGGGCGGACGAGGCGCTGTCGGTGGGTTCGGGTATCCATCGGATATTGCTGCTGGAGATACGTGGCCGGGTGGCCTTGGCTGAAGGTGACTTTGAGCAGGTCGAGCGAGACACGAGGGACGCGCTGGCCATCGCGGCGGACACCGAGGCAACTTTGGCTGCCCCAGATCTGATCGAATTGCTGGCAACGGCGGCAGCGGCCGCTGGGCGGCACCACGACGCAGCACGGCTGTTCGGCTCAGCAGCGGGCGCCCGTAGTCGCACCGGCGCAGTCCGCGCCAAGGTCTACGACGCCGAATACGATGCCACCGTCAACTCGCTACAAGAAGCGATGCAGCAGAACGACTTTGATCGTCGTTGGGCTCAGGGCAATGCGCTGTCGACGGCTGAGGCCATTGCGTACGCATGCCGCCACGACCGAACGGGGAAGGGCGAATCCAAACGCCCGTTCAGCGGTTGGGCCTCGCTGACTCCGGCCGAGCGCAATGTCGTCCGGCTCATCAGTGCCGGTCTCCGCGACAAGGAGATCGCTACACAGCTGAGCGTCTCGCCCCGTACGGTGCATTCGCACCTGAACCGGATCTACACCAAGCTCAATATCTCTTCCCGCTTGCAACTCGCTCAAGAGGCGGCGCGAAACACCTGACGCGGCGACGTTGCCCCGCGACGTGTCAGGCGATGCGGGACTCGGGCTCGACCTGCGCCCACAGCTGCCAGTGCCGGTATTCCTCGGCGTTCAGTTCCCGGCCGAGCACGGTGGTGACGGCGGCGTCGTGCTCCAAGTAGAGGTCCTCGTTACGTCGCCACGCCTGCAGGTAACGGTAGAACGGCAACCACGGGTGCAGGTGGTGGATGAGGTGGTAATTCTGCGACAGCATCAACGGCGCCAACAACCATTCCGTACCAACCCGCAGGCGCGTGGCACGATACCGGTTCCCGCGCTGGGTCTCCTCGAGCCCGTGGTGCGGCAGCCAGTCGAAGGACCACCCAATGATAAAGATGCCGATGCGCTGCGGGATCAACAGGATCACCGCAAGAGTCCAGAAATGATCAGTGACAATTGCCGCACCGATACCCACTACTGCGAACGAGGACAGTAGCACCGTTTCGGAGATCTCGGCCACCGGGCGACGCCAGCCATGGTGCACCCGCCGCCGCAGTTTGCGGATGTACCAGGAAGCGTAGAAAAGGTCGATCAGCGCCCAGCGGAATGGCAACTGCCAGACCGGTGCGTGCGTGGCGAACATGTCCGGGTCGCGATCGGGGTCGTTGGTATGCCGATGATGCTCACCGTGGACGTACCCGAAGGCCGGCAGTGAGAATGGCAAGATCACGAACAGCCAAGCCAGCCGCCCAACCACCGTGTTCACCCAGCGCACCGAACACAACGAGCGGTGCAAGGCCTCATGTGCCACCGAGAACATCACATAGGTGACTGCGGTGCTCAACGGTATCGCCGCCCAGGCCGGCAGGAATCCGTCGATGGTGCCGAGCACCACCAGTACGAAAACGGCCAGTGCTCCCAACGCAAGCCCGAAGGTCGGCCACGCGAAGTCCGGCATGCCCTCGCCCGGATGCGGGTGCCGCCGACGTCGGACTGCCGCGGGTGGGTGGTCGTCCACCTCGAGCACCGACACAAGACCTCCAGCAGGGCATACACGGGACACGGCGTCACCTAAGAACAGGTGAAAGATTACGTTGCTTCCCCGGAATTTGTCAAGGTGTTTGAGTCCAGTGGGTGTTAGGCGGCTGCCGTCTGGTCCTCCTGTTCGGCAGGTTTTGGTGGGTTGATCGCGGCGGCCTGGGGTAGGTCGATGATCTTGGGTGCGGTGTCGCGGCCGAACCGGTGCGGGTGGCGTGCTCGGGCGCCGGCGAGCACGACGCGGCGCTGGGTGTCCTTGGCGGCCGCCAGGCCGTAGAACACGTCAGCGGGGGTGTGCAGGCCGATGCCACTGTGGTGGTGTTCGTGGTTGTACCAGTTGACGAACGTGCCCATGAAATCTCTTGCGTGATGGATGGATTCGAAGCGCTCCGGGAACGTCGGCGCGTATTTGAGTGTCTTGAACCAGGATTCGCTGTAGGGGTTGTCGTTGGAGACCTTCGGTCGTGAATGCGAGCGGGTCACGCCCAGATCATCGAGCAGGCTCGTCACGGATTTGCTGGTCATTGAGGTGCCCCGATCAGCGTGCACGACGTGTGGGATGCCGTAGGTGCCGAAGATCTGCTCCATCATCTCCTTGGCCAGCACCCCGCATTCGCGGGCGTGCACGTGCACCCCGACGATGTAGCGCGAGTAGATGTCGATCATCACGTAGGCGTCGTAGTAGACCGCTTTGACCGGGCCCCGCAGTTTGGTGATGTCCCACGAGTAGACCTGCCGCGGTGCGGTCGCCACCAGTTCCGGGCAGACCGCCTTGCGGTGCCGAGCCAGGCGGCGCCGTTCCTTGATCTGGTTATTGGCGTCCACCAGTCGGTACATGGTCGACATTGAGCACAGGTAGGTGCCCTCATCGAGCAGGGTGGCCCACACCTGCATCGGGGCGGCATCAACGAACCGGGCACTGTTGAGCTCGGCGAGGACTCGTGCGCATTCAGCCGGCGTGAGCTTGTTGACCGGCGCCCGCATCACCGGATCACGCGGCGGCACGGGTTTGGCGCGGCGGATCGCGGTCGAGCGGTGCATGCCGGTCAACGCCGCCGCCTTGCGGGTGGTGATCCCATGGCCGCGCAGGTCGGTCCAGGCGTCCATCAGGGCTTGGTCGGCTTGTCGAGCTGCTCCGCGCTCTCGGAGATGCTTTCCAAGAGCGCGTGTGCTTTTCCCATGATCTCCAAGGCAACCTCGGTGGTGGCCAACCGTTTGCTGGTTTGAGCGAGTTCCCGCTTGAGCCGGGCGATCTCGGCCTGCTCGGCCGTCAGCTTGCCGACCTTCGCCCCGGCCGGCTTGCCCTCAAGGACGCCAGCGTCGCGTTGCTTGCGCCACTCGCTGATCAGCGAGGAGTACAGGCCCTCACGACGCAGGTAAGCACCGCCATCGTTGGTGGTGCAGGCCTGCTCGTAGGCAGCCAGGTGCGCGAGCTTGTCGGCGGGACTGAACGAGCGCCGCCGTTGCGGGCCGTCGGCACGAGGGCCACTGGATTCCATGGCCGCATTCTCCCCGGCGGTCGCCAGGCTGGAAATCGTCATCTTCGAGTTGATCCGTATCTCGCCCTGCAAGCGGATTGCTATGAACCGTTGGACTCAACTCACCCTGACACGCAGGGCCCGATGAAGGGCGGGCCGCAACGCTTCGGTGTCTGGCTAAGTAAGTATCACAATATTGACGCCCGCGTATAACGCCGCAGGTCCATGCATTGTGACTTTTAGTCCCCCGCGGCTCAGGCTCCGTACACCGGCACCGGCGGCCGCGACTGGGCCAGCAGATCGGTGACGACCGGACCCAGCTCGGCGGGGTCCCAGCGAGAGCCCTTGTCGGCCTGCGGGCCGTGCGCCCACCCCTCGGCAACCCGGATCTTGCCGCCTTCGACCTCGAAGACCTTGCCGGTCACCTCACGCGACTCGACACTGCCCAGCCAGACCACCAGCGGGCTGACGTTCTCCGGGGCCATCGCGTCGAAGGCCTGGTCCTGGGTGTTCATCATGTCGGCGAAGACGGTCTCGGTCATCCGGGTCCGCGCCGACGGGGCGATCGCGTTGACCCTGACGCCGTAGCGGCCCATCTCGGCCGAGGCGACCAGCGTCATTGCGGCGATACCGGCCTTGGCGGCCGAGTAGTTGGCCTGCCCGACACTGCCCTGCAGGCCGGCGCCGGAGCTGGTGTTGATGATCCGGGCATCCACCGTTTCGCCGGCCTTGGATTGCGCCCGCCAATAGGCGGCGGCGTGCCGCATGGTGGCGAAGTGCCCCTTGAGGTGCACGGCGATGACGGCGTCGAATTCCTCTTCGCTGGTGTTGGCGAACATCCGGTCGCGCACGATGCCGGCATTGTTGACCAGTACGTCGAGCCCGCCGAACTGCTCGACCGCGGTCTGGATGAGCTGCTCCGCCTGGGCCCAGTCGGCGACGTTGGAGCCGTTGGCGACGGCCTCCCCGCCGGCTGCAACGATCTCGTCGACCACGCCCTGGGCGGCACTGCCCCCACCGGCCGGTGAGCCGTCCAGGCCCACGCCGATGTCGTTGACCACCACCCGGGCGCCCTCAGCGGCAAAGGCCAGCGCGTGCGCCCGCCCGATTCCGCCGCCGGCTCCGGTGACGATGACCACGCGGCCGTCGAGAAGTCCCATCAGTGTTCTCTCCTTATTTGTTAGCGCTGGATGCGTCGAGGTAGGCGGGGTTCTCGCCGCCACCGTGCACGGTCAGGCTGGCGCCACTGACATAGGACGCCAGATCGGAACTCAAAAACGCTGCGGTCCAACCAATTTCAGATGGCTTGGCCAACCGGCCCAGTGGCACGGTGGCGCCGACGGCGGCCACTGATTCGGCGTCGCCGTAGAACAATTCGGATTGCTCGGTCTCGACCATGCCGACCACGATCGAGTTGACCCGCACCTTCGGCGCCCATTCGACGGCCAGCGACGTGGTCAGGCTATCCACTCCTGCCTTGGCCGCGCCGTAGGCGGCGGTGCCCGGTGACGGCCGGTGGCCGCTGACGCTGGTGATGTTGACGATCGAGCCTCCGCTGTCCTGGGTCTGCATGACGGCGTTGGCGTGCGTGGACACCAGCAGGGTGCTGAGCAGGTTCAGCTCGATGATCTTGCGGCTGAAGTTGGCCGACGCGTCGGCGGCCAACGCGAAGGGGGATCCGCCGGCGTTGTTGACTATCGTGTCGATCCGGCCGTGGGTGGCCACGATCGCTTCGATCAGGGCCTTCACCGCGTCGTCGTCGCGGACGTCGCAGGAATGGAACTCATAGGGCAGGCCGTCCACCGGGCGTCGGGCGCAGGTCAACACCGTTGCGCCCTGGTCGGCGAAGACAGCGCTGATGCCCGCGCCGACGCCGCGCACTCCACCGGTCACCAGCACCACCTTGCCGGTCAATCCGAGGTTGATCGCGGCAGCCGCAGAGTCAGACACTGTGCTAGCGTACCAAGCAAGTGCTTGCTTAGGCAGCTATAGGTGTCCAAAGACCCCAATACGACAGGGAAGTCCGCCCATGCCGATCACATCCACCACCGTCGAACCGGGGATCGTCGCGGTCACCGTCGACTTCCCACCGGTCAACGCCCTGCCCTCCCGCGCCTGGTTCGAACTCGGCGACGTCATCACCGCCGCCGGCAAGGACATGAACACCCACGCGGTGATCCTGCGCGCCGAAGGCCGCGGCTTCAACGCCGGCGTGGACATCAAGGAGATGCAGGCCACCGAGGGCTTCACCGCCCTGATCGACGCCAACCGTGGCTGCTTCGCGGCGTTCAAGGCCGTCTACGAGTGCGCGGTGCCGGTGATCGCCGCGGTCAACGGATTCTGCGTGGGCGGCGGTATCGGCCTGGTCGGCAACGCCGATGTGATCGTGGCCTCCGACGACGCCAAGTTCGGGCTGCCGGAGGTGGAGCGCGGCGCGCTGGGCGCGGCCACCCACCTGTCCCGGCTGGTGCCGCAGCACATGATGCGCCGGTTGTTCTACACCGCAGCCACCGTCCCCGCCTCGGTCCTGGCCAACTACGGCTCGGTGCACGAAGTGGTGCCGCGGGCTGAGCTCGACGAGGCCGCGCTGCGGGTGGCCCGCGACATCGCGTCCAAGGACACCCGGGTGATCCGAGCCGCCAAGGAAGCCCTCAACCTCATCGACGTGCAGAAGGTCAACTCCAGCTACCGGATGGAGCAGGGCTTCACCTTCGAACTCAACCTCGCCGGCGTGGCCGACGAGCACCGCGACGCATTCGCCGGGACCGAGAAGGGCGCCAAGAAATGAGCAAGGTCACTACCCTCGACGACGCCGTCGCCGAACTGCGCGACGGCATGACCATCGGCATCGGCGGCTGGGGCTCGCGCCGTAAGCCGATGGCGTTCGTCCGCGCCATGCTGCGTACCGACGTCAAGGATCTGACCGTAGTGACCTACGGCGGACCGGATCTGGGACTGCTGTGTTCGGCGGGCAAGGTGCGCCGGGCCTACTACGGCTTCGTCTCGCTGGACTCTCCCCCGTTCTACGACCCGTGGTTCTCGCGTGCCCGCACCACCGGGGCGATCGAGGCCCGCGAGATGGACGAGGGCATGCTGCGCTGCGGACTGCAGGCCGCCGCCCAGCGGCTGCCGTTCCTGCCGATTCGCGCCGGGCTGGGCAGCTCGGTCATCGACTTCTGGGAGGGTGAGCTCAAGACCGTCACCTCTCCGTACCCCGTCGAGGGCGGTCACGAGACCCTGGTCGCGATGCCGGCGCTGAACCTGGACGCCGCGTTCGTGCACATGAACCTCGGCGATGAGCGCGGCAACGCCGCCTACACCGGCATCGACCCGTACTTCGACGACCTGTTCCTGATGTCGGCGCAGCGCCGCTTCCTGTCGGTGGAAAAGATCGTGCCCACCGAAGAGCTGATCGCCACCACGTCACCGCAGACCCAGGTGATCAACCGGATGATGGTGGACAAGGTGGTCGAAGCCCCGGGTGGAGCTCACTTCACCATTGGCGCAGCCGATTACGGCCGCGACGAGAAGTTCCAGCGGCACTACGCCGAAGCCGCCAAGTCCGACGAGACCTGGGCGGAATTCAAGGCCACCTACCTGTCCGGCAGCGAAGACGACTACCAGGCTGCGGTCAAGGCATTCGGAGCGGAGGCACAAGCATGACCGATTCACCCACTCGCGCCGAGATCTGCGCGGTCGCCTGCGCCGAGCTGTTCCGCGACGCCGGCGAGATCATGGCCTCACCCATGGCCACGGTGCCCTCGGTCGGCGCCCGCCTCGCCCGTCTCACCTTCTCCCCCGACCTGGTGCTCACCGACGGGGAGGCCCGCATCCTGGCCGACACCCCGGCGATCGGCAAGGTCGGGCCGCTGGAGGGGTGGATGCCGTTCAACCGAGTCTTCGAAACCCTGTCGTGGGGCCGGCGCCATGTGATCATGGGCGCCAACCAGATCGACCGCTACGGCAACCAGAACTTGAGCGCGTTCGGCCCGCTGCAGCAGCCCACCCGGCAGATGTTCGGAGTTCGCGGGGCGCCCGGTAACACCATCAACCACACCACCAGCTACTGGGTGGGCGCGCACTCGTCGCGGGTGTTCTGCGAGACCGTCGACATCGTCTCGGGTATCGGCTACGACAAGGTCGACCCGGCCAACCCGGCATTCCGCTTCTTCAACCTGGGCGGCGTGGTGACCAACCTCGGGGTATTCGACTTCGGCGGTCCGTCGCATCAGATGCGCGCGGTCTCGCTGCACCCCGGGGTCACCGCCGACGAGGTCGCCGAGAACACCGCGTTCGAGGTGCACGGCTTGGGCGAGGCCGCGGTGACCCGGGAGCCCACGGTCGAGGAGCTGCGGCTGATCCGCGAGGTCATCGACCCGAAGTCGCTGCGGGACAAAGAAGTACGAGCATGAGCCGGTTGAAGACCCCGCTGACCGAGCTGGTCGGCGTCGAACACCCGGTGGTGCAGACCGGGATGGGCTGGGTGGCCGGCGCCCGGCTGGTCTCGGCCACCGCCAATGCCGGCGGGCTGGGCATCCTGGCCTCGGCGACCATGACGATCGACGAGCTGGCCACCGCGATCGCCAAGGTGAAGTCCAGCACCGACAAGCCCTTCGGGGTCAACATCCGCGCCGACGGAGCCGATGCCGGCGACCGGGTGGATCTGATGATCCGCGAGGGTGTCAAGGTGGCGTCGTTCGCGCTGGCCCCCAAGGCCGAGTTGATCGCCAAGCTCAAAGAGGCCGGCTCGGTGGTGATCCCGTCGGTCGGTGCGGCCAAGCACGCCAAGAAGGTGGCGTCCTGGGGAGCCGACGCGGTGATCGTGCAGGGCGGCGAGGGCGGCGGGCACACCGGCCCGGTCGCCACCACGCTGCTGTTGCCGTCGGTGCTCGACGCGGTAGCCGGCACCGGAGTTCAGGTGATCGCCGCCGGCGGCTTCTTCGACGGCCGCGGCCTGGCCGCCGCGCTGTCCTATGGCGCGACCGGCGTCGCGATGGGCACCCGGTTCCTGCTGACCAGCGACTCCACCGTTCCGGACGCGGTCAAGCAGCGCTACCTGGCCGCCGACCTGAACGGCACCGTGGTTTCCACCCGGGTCGACGGCATGCCGCATCGGGTGCTGCGCACCGAACTGGTGAACAAGCTCGAAAGCGGCTCACGGGCACGCGGTTTCAGCGCTGCCATCCGCAACGCGGCGAAGTTCAAGAAGATGTCGCAGATGAGCTGGCCGGCCATGGTCAAAGACGGACTGGCGATGCGGCACGGCAAGGAACTCACCTGGTCGCAGCTGCTGATGGCCGGCAACACTCCGATGTTGCTCAAAGCCGGTCTGGTGGAAGGCAACACCGAAGCCGGCGTGCTGGCCTCGGGCCAGGTGGCGGGCATCCTGGACAGCCTGCCGTCCTGCGCGGAGCTGATTAACTCGATCGTCGACGACGCAGTCGAGCACCTGCAGGCTGCGGCGTCCCACATCCAGCCCTAACCCCGAGTGTGAACCTCACGACGCAACACGCCGCGGAAGCGTCGCCAATTCCACACCCACGCCGGGGCCGGCCCAGCCAGCGGCGTACATCGCGTCCGCTACCCGAGCGATCAGCGTCGCCTTCCGGTAGCGGAGCAGCTCGGCACTGACCCGAATGATCAGCCAACCCTGCTCGGCCAGCGCCACCTGACGGTCGATGTCGCGCTGCCGCTGTTTCGGGTCGGTCCAATGCTGCGGGCCGTCATACTCGATGCCGACCTTCAATTCCCGATATCCCATGTCGACTCGCGCCACGAACCCGCCGTATTCGTCGTACACCACGATCTGGGTCTCCGGGCGCGGCAGGCCCGCGTCGATGAGCGCCAGCCGGGTGCGGCTCTCTTGGTGCGATTCCGCGCCGGCGTCGACCAGCGGCAGGATTCGTCGCAGCCGATTCAAGCCCCGCACTCCCGGATGCGCGGCGATGACGGCCTCGACGTCGGTTATCCCGATACCGGTGGCATTGGCCAGTGCGTCGACGCGCGCGACGGCAAGCACCCTCGACGGCGTTCGCCGTCCGATGTCAAAAGCCGTCCGGGCCGGGCTAGTTACCGCCATCCCGTCGACGGCTATCACCTCACCGGCTTTCAGGGTGTCGGTGTGAACGACAAGCCTTGGCGGTGGCTTGCGATTGACGTACACCAGTTCCGCGTCGAGTTCAGGGCTCACCCACTTGGACCCCAGCAGCGCTGCACCCGAGTTACCGCCGACGATTCCCCTCCGCCGCGACCACAGCCAGGCCGCGCACGCCCGTTGCCGCGCGGTCAGCGTGATGCCCCATGGGGCGTAGACACCTGGGTAGATCGGTTCGTAGAGCGTCCGCATCGCCCGCTCGGGAATCATCTTGGCAGCCAATGCTTCGACCCCAAGGAACGGCCAGTCCAGTTCTGTCATGCCCACAGCGTGCTACCGGACGTCAATCCACCCCGACAGCACTCCACAGCCCGCTGAGTGTGAATCTCACGACGCGACCCGCCGCAGCGGCGTCGCGAGATTCACACTCGGCGCAAGGGTTAGGCCTCCGCCACCATCAGGGTGTGCCCGGTCGGGTCGCGGAACCAGAACATCGGCGGAACCGGGTCCCCCATCCGCGCCACTTGAGCATCGACGTCGACACCGAGTTCGGCCATCGCGGCGTGGGTGGCATCGATGTCATCGGTGTTCAGAACGATGCCGGTGTCGGTCGGTTCGACCGGCCCGCTCTCCGGCGGCGGCGGGGCCAGGGCGATGCCGGCCAAGCCGGTGGGCGGGTAGACCTCGATCCACCGGTAGCCACCGCCCATCTCGATGTCGGTGCGCTTCTCAAAGCCCAGCGACTCATAGAAAGCCACCGCCTTGTCCTGCTCGGGCGTCGGCACGCACACCAGGTTGATCGTCTTCAGGCCGGTCTTGGTCGTGCTCATCATTCTCCTTCTGTTGGGATGGGTTGGGGACACTACGAATTGACGCCGTATAGCTGGGCGATCTGCGGCGAGCTGGCCCAGCGACTGTAGGTGGGGCCTTGCGGCCAGCCTTCGGGCGAGTCCTGCCACTGTTCCTGGCGCCCGTAGGGCAGCACATCCAGCAGCGGGAATATGTGGCTGAGCTGTTCCACCCCGCGGTGGTTGGTGCACCAGGTGCGGTAGACCGCATCGCCTTGGCGCAGAAAGACATTCACCGCGAACTGGCCACCTGGCGGCACCCCGACGTCGGTACCGAACGGACTGTTGGCGGTGCTGTACCAGGCCATCTGGTTGCCGACCCGCCGCTTGTACGCGATCGCCTCGTCGATGGGCCCCTGCGTGACAATCACGAACCGTGCGTCATAGGCGTCCAGGAAGTCGAGTCGGGTGAACTGTGAGGTGTAGCCGGTACATCCCGGGCACTGCCATTCCTGGCCCGGTGACCACATGTGGTGATAGACGATCAGTTGACTCTTGCCCTCGAACACCTCGGGCAGGCGAACCCGCCCGCTCTCGCCCTCGAGCACATAGTCGTCCATGGCGACCATCGGCAGGCGCCGGCGCAGCGCGGCGATCGCGTCGAGTTCGCGGGTGGCCGCCTTCTCCCGGACGCGCAACGCGTCAAGTTCGCGTTGCCAGGTCTGGTGATCCACCACCGGCGGCGCCGTGAAATCTGTCATCGGCGAAAACTCCCATTGTTATGTGTACGGCGTCTACATTGACTATGTTCACACCGTACACTTGAACCCGAGGGAGCTGTCAAGAGGTGACTGCGACAAAGACCGGTTATCACCACGGCGACCTGGGCGCGGCGCTGATCGACGCCGGTTTGCAGCTGACCCGGCTCGGCGGCCCAGAGGCGCTCACCGTCCGGGAGGCGACCCGGCGCGTCGGGGTCTCCCCCAACGCCGCATACCGGCACTTCGCCGACCGCGAGGCACTGTTGAGGGCGGTCGCGATCGCCATCGGCGACCGGATGGCCGCGCGCATGCTCCCCTCGGTGAGCCGACGCGGCACCGCGGCGAACCGGGCACGCAATCAGCTCCGCGCGGTCGGGCTCGGCTACATCGGATTCGCGTTGGATGAGCCCGGGTGGTTCACCGTGGCATTCTTCGGCTCCGGGGTCACCGCAGTCGACGATGACGGCGTCCCACCACCGTTTCGCGCGCTGGTCGACGCACTCGATGCGATGACGGATGCCGGCGTGCTGCAACCGCACCGGCGCGCGGGCGCGGAGTGGCCGTGCTGGTCGGCAGTGCACGGATTCGCCGAGTTGGCCCTGCGCGGGCCGCTACGCGGCGCCCCCCGCCCCGACCTGGACGCGCTCGCGCAACGAACGGTCGACGACATCATCGCCGGGCTGGTGGGCTGATTCGACGACGGCGGGGTTCAGCTGGCTTGGGCCGGCAGATGGATCCCGTTGGTGACCGTGATCAAGAATAGGGTGAGGTCGCGCGTGAGGTCGTCCATCGATCGCGGCGGATCGGTCTGGTGCAGGAAATCAGCAATGATCTCGAAGAGTCCCCCGACGGTGGCTACCGCCATCGGCCGATAGTCGACGACGTCACCGGCTTGGGCCTTGCTGCGCCAGAACGACTCGATGAAGCCCGCGGCCCACCGACGGTTCGTCCGCCGCTGCGCCTCGACCCGCGGCGAGATTCCGGCGCTTTCCCGGAACGCAACGACCGCCACCCGGGGATCGACGACCAGTTCATGGGCGAACACGGTAAGAACGCGGCGCACCGTCGCCTCTTCGGTCTCGTCGGGAGCGCTGTGCAGCAACTCCTCCTCGACCCTTGCCTCGATGCGGTCGCTGATCTCGTTCATCAGCTCCAGGTAGCAGTCTTCCTTACTGTCGAACAGTTCGTAGAAGGCCTTGTTGCCAACGTAGGCCGTTTGGCAGATCTGCTCGATCGACGTATTGAGGTAGCCGTCTCGGGCAAACAATTCGAACGCTGCGGCCAGGAGTTGCTGACGCCGCTGAGCGCGGCGCTGATCAGCGTCGAGACCGCGAATCCGGCGCCCCCGTGGTGCCGTCCGAGCCGGTGTTTCCATGACGCCCAATTTTAGCCGTCCAGCCGCTCGATGATCGTGACGTTAGCCGTGCCCCCGCCCTCACACATCGTCTGCAAACCGTATCGACCGCCGGTGCGCTCCAGCTCGTTCAGCATGGTGGTGAACAGTTTGGCCCCGGTAGCCCCCAACGGGTGGCCCAGCGCGATCGCCCCACCATTGGGGTTGACCTTCGCCGGGTCGATCGGGAATTCCTTCATCCAGGCCTGCACCACCGAAGCAAACGCCTCGTTGATCTCCACGACGTCGATGTCGTCGATGCTCAGACCGGTCTTTTCCAGCGCGTAGCGGGTGGCCGGAATCGGGCCGGTCAGCATGATCACCGGGTCGTCACCACGGGCGCTGATGTGGTGGATGCGTGCACGGGGCTTCAGGTTGTGCGCCTGTACTGCGCTTTCTGAGGCGAGCAACACCGCCGCCGACCCGTCACAGATCTGGCTGGAGACCGCGGCGGTCAGCCGGCCGCCCTCGACCAGTGTCTTGAGGCCGGCCATCTTCTCCAGCGTGGACTCCCGCGGGCATTCGTCGACCCGGAAACCGTCGACCGGGATGATCTCGTTGTCGAAACGGCCCTCGGCGATCGCGGTGAACGCCCGCTGGTGGCTCTGCAGCGCGAAGCGCTCCATGTCCTCGCGGGAGATGTCCCAGCGCTCGGCGATCATCTCGGCGCCGCGGAACTGCGAGACCTCCTCGTCCCCGTAGCGCTCCAGCCACTTCTTCGACTCGTTGGTGGGCGAGGTGAAGCCGAACTGCTGGCCGACGACCATGGCCGACGAGATCGGGATCCAGCTCATGTTCTGCACGCCACCGGCCACGATCAGGTCTGCGGTGCGCGACATGATCGCCTGCGCGCCGAACGAGATCGCCTGCTGGGACGAACCGCACTGCCGGTCAACGGTGACCCCGGGAACTCCCTCGGGGAAGCCGGCCGCCAACCACGCGAGCCGGCCGATGTTGCCGGCCTGGCCGCCGATGGCATCCACACAGCCGGTGATCACATCGTCGACGGCGGCGGGGTCGACACCGACGCGGTCCAGCAGACCACCAAAGGCCAACGCACCCAAGTCGATCGGGTGAATACCGGCCAATGACCCGTTGCGTTTGCCGACGGCGGTGCGAACAGCGTCGATGACGTACGCCTCAGAGACATGTGCGGCCATTTCAGACTCCTTCGTTGGTAATTCCACCCAGCACGATGGCGAGGTATTGCCTGCCGACTTCTTCGGCTGTCAAGGGACCACCCGGTTGGTACCAGCGCACCGATACCCAGGTGGTGTCGCGGATGAAGCGGTACACCAGGTCAACGTCGAGGTCGGGCCGGAAACATCCCGCTTCGATACCCTGCGCCAGTACGTCGAGCCACATCTTGCGTTGCTGCCGGTTGCGTTCGTCGACGTAGGAGAACCGCTCGTGGGACGACAGCCGCTTGGCTTCGTCCTGGTAGATGACGACTTGGGCGTGTCGATGCTCGATCGCGTCGAACGAGGCCAGGAACAACCCCTTGAGGCGCTCCATCGGATCGGTTTCGCTGTCCACGATCTGCTGGTAACGGGCGAACAGCCAGTCCAGGAAGTCGCGCAGCACCTCATCGACCATCTCCTCTTTGGAGGAGAAATGGTGATACAGACTGCCGGACAAAATCCCGGCGGCGTCGGCGATGTCGCGCACCGTGGTGGCGCGCAGGCCACGCTCGGCGATCATCGCCGCCGCCAGGTTCAGGAGTTCGTCACGGCGCGTCATGGCATCAGGCCCGCTGGCTGGAAACCGAGATGATCTCGCCGGTCAGGTAACTGGAGTAGTCGCTGGCCAGGAATGCGATGGTGGTGGCGATTTCCCATGGCTCGGCGGCCCGGCCGAACGCCTCGCCGTCGGCGAGCCGGTCCAGCAACTCGGCTGAGCTGGTCTTCTCCAGGAACTTGTGCCGCGCGATGGACGGCGAGACCGCGTTGATCCGCACCCCGTATTCGACCGCCTCGATCGCGCTGCACCGGGTCAGGGCCATCACGCCGGCCTTGGCCGCGGCGTAGTGAGACTGCGAATGCTGTGCCCGCCAACCCAATACGCTGGCGTTGTTGACGATCACCCCGCCGTGCGGGGCGTCCCGGAAGTAGCGCAGCGCCGCCCGGGTCGCCCGCATCACCGAGGTGAGCGTCACGTTCAGCACTCGGTCCCATTCGTCGTCGGTCATCTCGATGACCGGGGTCTGCCCGCCGAGTCCGGCGTTGTTGACCAGCACGTCGAGCCGGCCCATCTTTGCCACGGCCTCGTCGAATAGCGCGTCCACCGCGGTGGTGGAGGTGACGTCGCAGACCACCGCCTCGACCCGGCCCAGCCCGAGGTCGGCCAGTTGGTCGCGGGTCTCGCCGAGCCGGCGTTCGTGGTAGTCGGAGACCACCACGTCGGCACCTTCGAGCAGTGCACGCCGAGCGGTGGTGGAGCCGATGCCGGTGCCGGCGGCGGCGGTGACCAGCACGGTCTTGCCCTTCAAAAGGCCGTGTCCGGCAATCTCTTCCGGTGCCTGAGCCAGGTTCATCCCTTTGCCTCCCGGGGTAGGCCGAGAACCCGCTCGGCGATGATGTTGCGCTGAATCTCGTTCGACCCGCCGTAGATGGTGTCGCTGCGGGTGAACAGGTAGAGCCGCTGCCACTCGTCGAATTCGCCGTCGCGCAGCACCATCGAGTCGCGCCCGATCACGTCCATGGCCAGCTCGCCCAAGTCACGGTGCCAGTTGGCCCACAGCAGCTTCGAGACGTTATCTTGCCCGGGCTGCTCGGCGTCCATGGTGGCCATCGCGTACGACCGCATCGACCGCAAACCCACCCAGGACCGAGTCAGCCGCTCGCGGATCAGCGGGTCTTCGGCGGCGCCATTGCGCTGCGCGAGCTCGGCGAGCGCGGAAAGCTCACGGGCGTAACGAATCTGCTGCCCCAGGGTGGACACGCCGCGCTCGAAGGTGAGCGTGCCCATCGCCACCTTCCAGCCGTCACCGGGCTCACCGACCACCAGGTCGGCGTCGGTGCGGGCGTCGTCGAAGAACACCTCGTTGAACTCCGAGGTGCCGGTGAGCTGCACGATCGGCCGGATCTCGACCCCGGGCTGGTCCAGCGGCACCAGCAGGTAGGACAGTCCGTGGTGCCGCTTGGAGCCCTTCTCGGTGCGGGCCACCACGAAGCACCACTGCGACAGGTGCGCCAGCGAGGTCCAGACCTTCTGGCCGTTGATGACCCAGGCGTCGCCGTCGAGCACCGCGGTGGTGGCTACATTGGCCAGATCGCTGCCGGCCCCCGGCTCGGAGTAGCCCTGGCACCACAGCTCGGTGACATTGCGGATGCCGGGCAGGAAACGCTGCTGCTGCTCGGGCGTGCCGAAGGCGATCAGGGTCGGCCCCAAGAGCTCTTCGCCGAGGTGGTTGACCTTGTCGGGCGCGTCGGCGCGGGCGTACTCCTCGTAGAACGCCACCCGGTGCGCCACCGACAGGCCGCGCCCGCCGTGCTCCACCGGCCAGCCCAGGCAGGTCAGTCCGGCGTCGGCCAGATGGCGGTTCCACGCCATCCGCTCCTCGAACGCCTCATGCTCGCGCCCCGGGCCGCCGAGGCCCTTGAGCTCGGCGAACTCCCCGACCAGGTTGTCGGCCAGCCATGCACGGACCTCAGCCCGGAACTCCTCGACTGCTTGCACCCTTGTAGGCTAACCTACCAAGCACTTGCTCGGCTACGAGCCGTCGAGCCCAGGGAGCCCGCGCTGACGGCGGTGCAGAGTTCAGCGACGGGGAGGAGCAGCGCCTATGAGTACAGAACCGCAGACCACACCTGCGGCCCTGGACCACATCGCGCGTGCGCTGCCCGACCATGACGCCCTGGTCACCGGGGACAGCCGCTTCACCTATGCGCGCCTGCGCGACGAGGTGCGGCGAGCCGCCGCGGCCCTGATCGCCCTGGGTGTGCAGCCTGGCGACCGGGTTGCACTCTGGTCGCCCAACACCTGGCACTGGGTGATCACCTGCCTGGGCACCCACTACGCCGGCGGCGTGCTGGTGCCGCTGAACACTCGCTACACCGCGGCAGAGGCCACCGACATCCTGGCCCGCAGCAAAGCCAAGGTACTGGTCGGGATGGGCCGGTTCCTCAAGACCGACCGGCTCACCGAACTGGACCGCGCCCAGCTGCCCGACCTACAGCACGTCGTCCGGGTACCCGTGGAAATCTCCGACGGAACCTGGGACGAATTCATCGCCGCCGGCGCCGCGGTGCCGGCCGCCGACGTCGACGCCCGCGCCAGCGCCGTCGGACCCGATGATCTCTCCGACATCCTGTTCACCTCCGGGACCACCGGCCGCAGCAAGGGCGTGCTCTGCGCCCACCGGCAGTCGCTGGCCGGCCCGGCGGCCTGGGCGCAGTGCGGTCAGATGACCGCGCAGGACCGCTACCTGTGCATCAACCCGTTCTTTCACAACTTCGGCTACAAGGCCGGCATCCTGGCCTGCCTGCAGACCGGCGCGACGTTGATCCCGCAGCTCACCTTCGACCCGGCCGGCGCGCTGCGCGCCATCGAATCCCATCGGATCACCGTGCTGCCCGGGCCGCCCACCATCTACCAGACCCTGCTGGATCACCCCGAGCGTGACCGGTATGACCTGAGCTCGCTGCGGTTCGCGGTCACCGGCGCGGCCACCGTCCCGGTGGTGCTGATCGAGCGGATGCAGACCGAGCTGGACATCGACATCGTGCTCACCGCCTACGGGCTGACCGAATCCGGTGGGTTCGGCACCATGTGCCGCGCCGACGACGACGCCGTCACCGTCGCCACCACCTGCGGGCGTCCGATCGGCGACTTCGAGCTGCGCATTGGCGATTCGGGCGAGGTGCTGCTGCGCAGCGCCAACATCATGCTCGGCTACCTCGATGACCCCGAGGCCACCGCCGCGGCGATCGACGCCGACGGCTGGCTGCACACCGGCGACATCGGGACGGTGGATACCGCCGGGAATCTGCGGATCACCGACCGGCTCAAGGACATGTACATCTGCGGCGGTTTCAATGTCTATCCGGCCGAGATCGAGCAGGCACTGGCCCGCCTCGACGGCGTGGCCGACGTGGCGGTGATCGGCGTTCCCGACGAACGGCTGGGCGAAGTGGGCCGTGCCTTCATCGTGCGCCGGTCCGGGTCGACGCTCGATGAGCAAGCGGTGATCGCTTATGCCCGTGAGAATTTGGCGAACTTCAAGGCGCCGCGATCGGTGACCTTCACCGACTCCCTACCGCGCAATCCCGGCGGCAAGGTGGTCAAGCATGAATTGAGAGAGTGGGCCTAGATGGACCTGAATATTGATGCCGAGACCGAGGCCTTCCGCGCCGAGGTCCGCGACTTCCTGGCCGCGAACAAGGGCAAGTTCCCGACTGAGTCCTACGACACCGCCGAGGGTTTCGAGCAGCACCGCCGCTGGGACAAGGTGCTTTTCGACGCCGGCCTGTCGGTGATCGCCTGGCCGAAGAAATACGGCGGCCGCGACGCCAGCATGCTGCAGTGGGTGGTGTACGAGGAGGAATACTTCCGCGCCGGTGCGCCCGGGCGGGCCAGCGCCAACGGCACCTCGATGCTGGCGCCGACGCTGTTCGCGCACGGCACCCAAGAGCAGCTGGACCGCATCCTGCCGAAGATGGCTTCCGGCGAGGAGATCTGGGCTCAGGCATGGTCGGAGCCGGAGTCCGGCAGTGACCTGGCGTCGCTGCGCTCGACGGCCACCAAGGTGGACGGCGGCTGGAAGCTCAACGGGCAGAAGATCTGGAGCTCGCGCGCCCCGTTCGGCGAGCGCGGCTTCGGACTGTTCCGCTCCGACCCGCAGGCCCAGCGCCATCACGGCCTGACCTACTTCATGTTCGACCTCAAGGCCGACGGGATCACCGTGCGTGCCATCGAACAGCTCGGCGGCGAGACCGGCTTCGGCGAGATCTTCCTCGACGACGTCTTCGTGCCGGACAACGACGTGATCGGTGTGCCGAACGAAGGCTGGCGCGCCGCGATGAGCACGTCGAGCAACGAACGCGGCATGAGCCTGCGCAGCCCGGCCCGGTTCGTGGTGGGTGCCGAGAAGTTGGCGGCCATGTGGCGCCAGCACGGCAGCGATCCGGTGTTCACCGACCGCGTCGCCGACGCCTGGATCAAGGCGCAGGCCTACCGGTTGCAGACGTTCGGCACCGTGACCCGGCTGGCTGCCGGTGGTGAGCTGGGCGCGGAATCCTCGGTGACCAAGGTGTTCTGGTCCGATCTCGATGTTGCGCTGCACCAGACCGGCCTGGACATCCGCGGTGCCGACGGCGAACTCGCTGACGCTTGGACCCACGGCTACCTGTTCTCACTCGGCGGCCCGATCTACGCCGGCACCAACGAGATTCAGCGCAATATCATCGCCGAGCGGCTGCTGGGCCTGCCCCGGGAGAAGAAATGAAATTCGATCTAGACCAAGAGCAGCGGGACTTCGCGGCCAGCATCGACGCCGCCCTCGGCGCCGCCGATGTGCCCGGCGCGGTGCGCGCCTGGTCGCAGGGCAACCCCGAGCCGGGGCGTCAGGTGTGGAACCAGCTCACCGAGCTCGGCGTGACCGCGCTGGCGATGCCGGAGGAATTCGACGGCATCGGCGCCCATCCCGTCGACTTGGTGGTGGCCCTCGAGGCGCTGGGCCGCTGGTGCGTGCCCGGGCCGGTGGTGGAATCGGTTGCGGTGGCGCCGATTCTGCTGGCCGGCGCACCCGATGCCGGTTCACAACTGGCCGCACTGGCCGCCGGAGAGCTGATCGCCACGGTGGCACTGCCACCGCACACCCCACGCGCTGTCGACGCCGACCGCACCGACCTGATCCTGCTGGCCGACAATGGCCAGGCCGGCACGGCGCAGGCCGGCACCCGGCACGCGTCGGTGGACCCCAGTCGCGCCGTCTTCGACGTCACCGCGACCGGATCGACGTGGGCGGCTGACACCGCCCGCGCCTACGAGATGGGTGCGCTGGCCACCGCCGCGCAGCTGATCGGGGCCGGGCAGGCGATGTTGAACACCGCGGTCGACTACGCCAAGCAGCGCACCCAGTTCGGTCGGGTGATCGGCAGCTACCAGGCGATCAAGCACAAGCTGGCCGACGTACACATCGCGCTCGAGTTGGCCCGTCCACTGGTGTACGGCGCGGCGCTATCCTTCGCGGACAATTCCGCCGACACCGCCCGCGACGTCAGCGCCGCCAAGGTGGCCGCGTCCGATGCCGCGCTGCTGGCCGCGCATTCGGCGCTGCAGACCCACGGCGCCATCGGCTTCACCAGCGAATGCGACCTGTCCCTGTGGCTGCTGCGGGTGCAAGCCCTGCGTCCCGCGTGGGGGGATCCGACCGCTCACCGGCGGCGAGTGTTGGAGGCGATCTAAGTGGCCCGTAACGACGAACGCGACCTGCTGCGCCAGACCGTGGCCGCACTCGTCGACAAGCACGCCACGCCCGAAGCAGTACGGGTGGCGATGGAATCCGAGCGCGGCTACGACGAGAACCTGTGGCAGCTGCTGTGCGAGCAGGTCGGCGCCGCTGCCCTGGTGGTGCCCGAGGAACTCGGCGGTGCCGGTGGCGAACTGGGCGACGCCGCAGTCGTTCTCGAGGAGCTGGGCAAGGCACTGGTACCCACCCCACTGCTGGGCACCATCCTGGCCGAACTGGCGCTGCTGGCCGCGCCCGAGCCCGACGCCGACGCATTGGAACGGCTCGCGGAGGGCGGCGCGATCGGAGCGGTCGTCTTCGGCGACGACAACACGGTGGCCAACGGGGACCTGGTGGGCGCGGCCGACGTCGTTATCGGCGCCGACGGCAGCCAGCTCACCCGCTGGACTGAATTCAGCACCGAGCCGGTGGCCACCATGGACCCCACCCGGCGTCTGGGCCGGATCACCCCCAGCGCCACCGCGCCGATCGGGGAAGACCCCGGCCTCGCGGACTACGCGGCGATCCTGTTGGCGGCCGAGCAGATCGGCGCCGCGGCCCGCTGCCTGGAGCTGACCGTGGAGTACACCAAGAGCCGGGTGCAGTTCGGCCGGCCGATCGGTAGTTTCCAGGCGCTCAAGCACCGGATGGCCGACCTGTACGTGGCCGTGTCGGCCGCCCGCGCCGTCGTCGACGACGCCATCCAACAAGCCACAGTCGGGCCGTCGGCGACCTCGGCCGCATTGGCGCGCGTGGTGGCCAGCGAGGCCTTTTCCAAGGTGGCCGGCGAAGCCGTGCAGCTGCACGGCGGTATCGCGATCACCTGGGAAAGTGATATCCAGCTGTACTTCAAACGCGCGCATGGCAGTTCACAGCTGTTCGGCCTGCCGGCACAGCATCTTCGCCGGTTGCAGGCCGAGGTGCTCTAAAAGCCCCGTACGGTAGCCGCATGTGCACCCGACTGGTTTACCTCGGCCCGAACGGCAACATCATCACCGGACGATCCATGGACTGGAAGCTGGATCTGGCGACCAATTTGTGGTCGTTGCCGCGCGGCGTGAAGCGTGACGGCCGAGCCGGGGCGAACTCCGCCACGTGGACCGCAAAGTACGGCAGTGTGGTCGCCACCGGCTACGACATCTGCACCACCGACGGTTTGAACGAAGCCGGGTTGTCCGCCAACCTGCTCTGGCTGGCGGAATCCGTGTATCCGCAATACGACGCCAGCCGGCCCGGCCTGTGCATCTCGGTCTGGGCGCAGTACGCCCTGGACAACTTCGCCACGGTCGCCGAAGCCGTCGCAGCGCTGAGCACCGAACCGTTCGAGGTGGTCACCGACGGCGTACCCGGCGAGGACCGCCTGGCCACTTTGCACCTGTCGCTGTCGGACGCGACCGGTGACAGTGCGATCGTGGAATACGTTGACGGCAAGCAGGTCATCCACCACGGCCGCCAGTACCAGGTGATGACGAACTCGCCGATCTTCGAGCAGCAGCTCGCGGTCAACGCCTATTGGGAGCAGCTCGGCGGTACCGTCATGCTGCCGGGCACCAATCGAGCCGCGGACCGGTTCGCCCGGGCTTCGTTCTACGTCAACGCCATTCCGAAATCCGACGACGTGAAGATCGCACTCGCCTCGGTGCTCAGCGTGGTGCGCAACGTGTCGGTGCCGTTCGGCATCTCCACACCGGGCGAGCCGAATATCTCCTCGACCCGCTGGCGCACCGTCGCCCACCACACCCGCAAGCTGTACTTCTTCGAGTCGGCGTTGACGCCCAACGTGTTCTGGGTGGACCTGACCAAGCTGGACTTCGACGAAGGCGCCCCGGCACGCCAGTTGGCCCTCGGCTCCGACGACAGCAACATCTTCGCCGGCGAGACCTCGGCGAACTTCCAAGTCGCCGAACCGTTCGCGTTCCTCGGCGTCAACAGGTGAGTTCGATTCGCGCCACGACCTTGCTGTCGATCGGGTTGGCGGCCCTGGCGCTGGCCGCGCCGGCTGCTGCCGAACCGACTCCGCAGTGGTCGGGGCTGGACGCGCGCGCATACGCCGGTGCCATTCCCGCCGAGGGGGATCTGATCACCTCGGTACCGCTCGACCCGGCGCTGTCAGTGACCGGCGCCGCCAAAGCATTCCGGATTCTGTACGCCACGCCCGACCAGCACAACCGGCCGGCGGTGAGCACCGCCGCGGTCTTCGTACCGCATGGCGCGCCGCCGCCGGGTGGCTGGCCGGTGATCGCCTGGGCGCACGGCACCGTCGGCCTCGGGGACGACTGCACCCCGTCGGCCCGGCCGCGCAGCGCTCGCGACGACGAATACCTGTCGCACTGGCTCGATCAGGGCTACGTGGTGGTCGGCACCGACTACGTCGGGCTCGGCACGCCAGGGCTGATGAGCTATCTCAATAGCACCACCGAGGCGCATTCGGTAGTCGACTCCGTCCGGGCCGTCCATCAGCTGGACTTGCCGCTATCCCCCAAGTGGGCGATCGTCGGGCAGTCCCAGGGCGGCGGCGCGGCGATCAACAGCGCCTGGTGGGCCGACCGGCTCACCGCCGGCACCGGCCTGGACTATCGCGGCGTGGTGGCCACCGGGACTCCGGCCAACATCGAACGCTTGGTCATCGCGGCTGGACCCGAAATGCCACCCAGACAGGTACCGCCCGCGGCGATCAGCTACGCCTCGTACATCGTGGCCGCCCTACGCGAAGCGCTTCCCGAGATCCCCGTCGACAGTGTGCTGACCGCGCGCGGTCGCGAGCTGGCCGACCGGGCGGAGACCGTGTGCAAGACCGAGCTGGATCACCTGGCCGCGGGAACCACCCTCAACGACTTGTTCGTTGCCCCGGTCAGTTCTCTGGACGGGATCGGCGCGGCGCTCGACACCTTCATGGGTACCCCGACCGACGGGTATGACCGGCCGATCTTTCTCGGCCACGGCCTAGGGGACACCGATGTGCCGCCGCAGTCCACGCAGACGCTGTATCAGCAACTGACCGACAACCACCAGGATGTCGAGCTGCACATCTATCCCGATCAAGACCATTCCGGCACGGTGCTCGCCTCGATGCCGGACTCGACCGCGTTCCTCCGGCGCGTGATGGCAGGGTGAATCTCATGACCAACGATCTGGACCGCGCTGCACTGCGGGCCGGTATCCCCCCGTTCCATGTGATGGACGTGTGGCTGGCCGCTGCGCAGCGCCAACGCAGCCATGGCGATTTGGTGAACCTGTCGGCCGGCCAGCCCAGTGTGGGGGCCCCCGAACCGGTGCGCGCCGCCGCCGCCGCGGCGCTACAGGCCAACGCCCTGGGCTACACCGTCGCGCTGGGCATCCCGGAGCTGCGTTCGGCGATTGCCGGCTCGTACGCCGATCGCTACGGCCTGTCCGTCGACCCCGACGACGTGGTGGTGACCACGGGCTCGTCGGGCGGATTCCTGCTGGCGTTCCTGGCCTGTTTCGACGCCGGCGACCGGGTGGCGATCGCCAGCCCCGGCTATCCCTGTTATCGCAATATCCTGACCGCGCTGGGCTGCGAGGTGGTCGAGATAGCGTGCGGGCCCGAGACCCGATTCCAGCCCACCGCAGCGATGTTGGCCGAGATCGACGGGCCCCTGGCCGGGGTGATCGTCGCCAGCCCGGCCAATCCGACTGGGACCGTGATGGAGCCGGCGGAGCTGGCCGCGATCGCCGCCTGGTGCGATGCCGCCGGCGTGCGGCTGATCAGCGATGAGGTGTACCACGGCCTCGTCTATGAGGGCGCCCCGCAGACCAGTTGCGCCTGGGAGACCTCTCGCAACGCAGTGGTGGCCAACAGCTTCTCGAAGTACTTTGCGATGACTGGCTGGCGGTTGGGCTGGCTGTTGGTGCCGCCGGCTTTGCGCCGCGCGGTGGACTGCCTGACCGGCAACTTCACCATCTGCCCGCCGGTCCTGGCCCAGTACGCGGCGGTCGCCGCGTTCACCCCGGAGGCGATCGCCGAATCCGATGGTCACCTGCGGCACTACGCCGCCAACCGAGAGCTGCTGCTGGGCGGACTGCGGGGCATGGGCATCGAGAAGTTGGCGCCCACCGACGGGGCGTTCTATGTCTACGCCGACCTCGCGGAGCACACCGACGATTCACTGGCGTTCTGCGCGCGCCTGCTGACCGACACCGGTCTTGCGCTGGCACCGGGAGTCGACTTCGACACCGAGCGCGGCAACACCTTCGTCCGGCTTTCGTTCGCCGGCCCCACCGCGGACATCGACGAAGCCCTGCGCCGACTCCGCGGGTGGCTGCCGCTCCGGTAGGTTTACCTTCCAAGCTGCGAAATACCTGATCGAAGGGACCACTGCTATGCGCATTTCCACGACTTCTCGCTCGGTTCTCACGGCGGTCCCAGCTTCGCCTCTCCTCCGTCGAGGCTCGCTGAACCGCCTGGCGCTCGGCGCCGCAGCCGTCGGCATCCTCGGTGCGGTGGCCGCATCGACGCTGACGACCAGCAACCCGGCCGACGCCGCACCTGGCGCCTGCACGGCCGCCGGGCTCGCCAGCACTGCCAGCGGGGTGCTTGGCCAGGCCGGTGGATTCCTCAACGACCACCCGGAGACCAACGACGTGCTGACCGCCGCGGCCAGCATGCCGGCGGAGCAAGCCAAGTCTTCGGTGCAGGGTTACTTCATCGGCCACCTCGACCAGCTGTCGACGCTTCAGGGCATTGCCCAGCCGCTCACCGACCTGAAGAATCAGTGCGGCATCGCGGTCTCGCCGACCCAGCTGGCCACGCTGCTGGAGACCGTCAGCAAGTAGGTCCGGGCCATGGCCCTGGTGATCAACGACCAGGAACGGGCCGCGCTGGCGCAGGCGGCCGGTTTCGGGCTGTTCGCCGCAATCACCGGACGCCGGTCGCGGCGGTTTCCAACCGGCGGCGCCATTCCGGCCGGTGCGCTGGCCTACACCAGCCGCCGTCCGGTCCAGCCGCTGTCCGAGGTCGAACGGGCGCTGCTGCTGTCGCTGATGGCCGGCGTCACGGGCTGGCATGACGGCATCGCACACCATCCTGGGTACGCCCCGGCGCTGCCGAACTACCCCGGCAGCGCCGTCGGGCGGGCCATGCCGTCGGCGGCCGGTTTTCACACCAGCCAGCTGTTCTTCACCGACGACACCGGCTGCTACCTGCTGCCCACCCGCGACCAGACGCCACGGGAGTTCGACAGCATCGAGGCGTGGATCGGCCATACCGCCGATTCTTATGTGCGACTGTCGGATTCCCGCCTGGAACTGCCCCGCGAAGAGCCCTATATGGAGGGCCACAACACCTGGATCGGCAACCATCCGGGCAGCCTGCTGGCATTCGCGGTGGCTGATCTGGCCGAACACCTACTGGAGAATCTGTGGTTCTTCGCGGCCAACGGGTATCCGATCACCGATGACATCACCGGCCGCGCCATCCCTGGCGTGCAAGCATTTTCGGGGTTGGCGCATGCCGACGACCCGATACCGCTGTCGTTCGTGGAGCAGTACACCCTGACCGAAGCCAGCGCCGAGTTGTCCATCGCTGCCCACAACGGGGCGCTGGGATTGCAGGCGATGGGCTTGGGCGGCTGGATCTTCGACGGCCTGGACCGGTTGTCGGTGCTGGGCGGCTCCGGTGACCCGCGGGCGCCCGGGTTGGGTTTCGTCGCCGACACCGATCCGCGTTGGCCGTTCCCGAATGTCACCGGGTTGCCCGGCCATTTCGAAACGCTCAGCCCGCCGCATGTCGCGTCGGTGGCTGACGGCGTACAGAAGCTGGTGGCCCGAAAGTTTGGCCCCGGCGGGCCATCTCACCCCGACACCCCGGGGCCGTGGGCCGATACCCGTCAGGTCCGTGCCTCAGCGCTGCCGCCGGACGGCATCGCCGAATTGGTCACGCTGCAGGCGTCCTACATCTACGACACCTTCGGGAAGCTGCCGGGCACCGTCCCGACCGTGCACGTGCTGATGTACCTGCAGGCCCAGCACCTGGACACCGATTTCTACGACGAGTTCTACTCCCCCGGTGCGTATCTGCGCACCCACGCCGAGCACCAGCGACGCTGGCACGCATCATGATGTACTCCACTGATGATATGGTGCGCACGTGCGTACCACAGTCAATATCGACGACCACCTTCTCGCTGAAGCGAAGGTTTTAGCTGCGAGGACGTCCAGGCCGCTCGGCGCGATCTTGGACGACGCATTGCGCGCCATGCTCCACCGCGACACCGGATCGAGGGCTGGCCAGGCATTCGAACTCCCGACGCACGGTCAAGGCGGCTTGCAACCCGGCGTCGACCTCGATGACAAGGATGCCCTCGCCGAATTGCTGGGCGACAATGCTGCTCCTTGACGTCAACGTCTGTGTCTACGCGATCCGCCAGGACAGCCCCGAACACGGCAGATACCGGCTATGGGTCAATGACGCGCTCAACGGCGACGAACCCGTCGGGATAAGCGACCTCGTACTTTCGGGCGTGATCCGAATCATCACCAACCATCGGATATTCAAACAACCCAGCACCACGCAGCAAGCGCTGGACTCTTGCCGAGCGCTTCGCTCAGGTCCGACCGCAGTCCCGCTACAACCGGGCACGCGACACTGGGAGATCTTCGACTCGCTGTGTCGACAAACGAGCGCAAAAGGCAACACCGTTCTCGACGCCTATCACGCTGCCTTGGCCATCGAGAACGGTGCAACCTGGATCACCACTGATCGTGGTTTCGCCCGCTTTCCCGGACTACGCTGGCGACACCCTTTGCACTGAACGAATTCCGGTATAGGCCAACGCAAGCCCGAGCAGCGCGAATTTCGTGAGCGCTGCCGTTCGAGCCCGTCGGGCGTTGGCGTCGAGATCCACCCCGTCGAGCGCCTTGAGCAGTGCAACCCCCTCGATGGCATCGCCCGCCACCGCGCCGATCGGCAGCAGTCGCAATGCTGCCGAGCCGCCATGGCGGCTGCGGGCAGGTTCGATCAGCAACAACACCACATAGCCGTAGGTCAGCATGTAGCCGAAATCCAGCCACAGCGACAAGCGCGCCCACCGACGGCCGTCAGCGCCCCAGGCGGTCAGGATCTCCTCAGCCCGGGTGGCATTGCCGGCCAGCTCGAACGCGATGATGCCCGGGCCACCCGTCTTGCGCATCCCCCGTTCGAACACCAACATCAAGACGCTGTAGCCGAGATACGCCAACGCCGACCAACCGAGTCGCCTCACCCTCTGCATGCTAGTGGCGATCTGTGCAAAGGTCTTTGGGTGCCCACTTACGAATGTGCGGAGTGCGGTTTCGGGTTCGCGGAAGATCCGCCCGCCCTCGTGACGAAATGCGGTTGCTTTCCCCTCCTGGTGATGGAAATCCTCGAGTCGGTCACCGATGAGCAGGTGCGACGTCGGCCGGCGACGGGAACCTGGGCTCCGATCGAATACGCGGCGCACGTCGCCGACGCAGTGGCTTGGTACACCCAGCGCGTCGAGCGGGTACTCCAGGAGGCCGCTCCGCGACTCGAGCCGTTCGACTTCGATGCCGCGGCCGAAGTCCAGGGGTACTGCCGCCGGAACATCGGCACGGTCACGACGGATGTTTCCAGGGCCTGCGCGGAGTTGGCAGATTTGGCAATGAGAGTGGGCCCGGTCGAATTACGTCGGTGCGGTCGCGGGAGCGACGGATCGCCGCGCAGTGTGGCGTCGCTGCTGGCCCGTGCTCACCACGAACTTGTGCATCATGAGCTGGACCTGCGGCGCGGAGTCGAACTGGCCCTTCCAACCCTCCCGCGAGAGTGAATCTCACGACACGACACGCCGGTGCGGCGTCGCCGAATTCACACTCGTGGCAAAGAATTACAGCCAGGTGTCGTCGGTGGTGGCGGTCAGGAACGCCTCCAGGTCGTCGCGCCAGTGCGCCGGAGTAGTCTTGTCCGGCTCGATGCCGGTGTAGTCGCCGCGATAGAACAGCAGCGGCCGCGGCTTCACCTCCGGGACATCCGACAGCGACTGCACCGCGCCGAACACCACGAAGTGGTCGCCGCCGTCGTGCACCGAGGCCACCGTGCAGTCGATGTGGGCCAGGGATCCGGCCAGGATCGGCGACCCCAGCGGGGACGGTTTCCAGTCCACGCCGCCGAACTTGTCCGGATCGCGAGAGCCGAAGCGGGCGCAGACGTCCTTCTGCTCCTCGGCCAGGATGTTGACGCAGAACTTCCCGCTGGACTCGATGGCCTGCCAGGACCGCGACTGCTTGGTCGGGCAGAACAGCACCAGCGGTGGGTCCAGCGACAGCGCGGCGAACGACTGGCAGGCAAAACCGACCGGAACGTCGTCATCGACGGTGGTGATGATGGTGATGCCGGTGCAGAACTGGCCCAGCACGTTGCGGAACGCACGCGGGTCGATCGGGAGTTCGTCAGTCACCGCTACTTCATACCCACGGTGAAGTCATGCCCCCACAGGCTGACCGCGGTGCTCTCCCGGGCCACCCAGTCATCGTCGTCGACCTCGAGACCCTCGCAGCCGAATTCGATCTGGAAACCGCTGGGCGCCTTCATGTAGAACGACAGCATCTTGTCGTTGACGTGCCGCCCCAGCGTGGCGGCCATCGGCACCTTGCGACGGTAGGCCCGATCCAGGCAGAGCCCGACATCGTCGGCGCTCTCCACTTCGACCATCAGATGCACGATTCCGGTCGGAGTCGGCATGGGCAGGAAGGCCAGGCTGTGGTGGCGCGGGTTGCAGCCGAAGAACCGCAGCCAGGCCGGGTCGCCGTCCGCGGGGCGACCGACCATCTGCGGGGGCAACCGCATCGAGTCACGCAGCCGGAAGCCGAGCACGTCGCGGTAGAAGTGCAGTGCCTCGGCGTCATCGGTGGTCGACAGCACCACGTGGCCCAGGCCCTGCTCTTCGGTGACGAACCGGTGCCCGTAGGGGCTGACCACCCGGCGATGCTGCAGCGCCACCCCCTGGAAGACCTCCAGGTGATTGCCCGACGGGTCGTCGAACGCGATCATCTCCTGGACGCTGCGCTCGGCCAACTCGGCCGCGGTGGCCTCCTTGTAGGGCGTGCCCTCGGCATCCAGACGCTGCCGAATCTCCTGCAAGCCTTCGGCATTGGCGCATTCCCAACCGGATACCAATAGCCGGTCGGTATCCCCGGGCACGATCACCAGCCGGGCGGGGAACTCGTCCATCCGCAGGTACAGCGCACCCTCGGTGGTACCGGATCCCTCGACCATGCCGAGGACCTTGCACCCGAAGTCCCGCCAGGCCGCCATGTCGGTGGCCTGGATCCGCAGGTAGCCCAATGACCGAATACTCATCGGTGATACCTCCGATCAGACCATGGTGTCGCCGGGCGGCAACCCGAACTCGTGGTTACCGAAGATCATGTATGCGCGCTCGGGGTCGTTGGCCGCGTGCACCCGACCCGCATGCGCGTCACGCCAGAACCGCTGCACCGGAGCGTCGTTGGACAGTGCGGTGGCGCCGGCCGCCTCGAACAGCCGGTCGATGGAGGCGATGGCCCGGCCGGTGGCCCGGACCTGGTCACGCCGGGCCCGGGCCCGCAGCTCGAACGGAATCTCCTGGCCGGCAGCCAGCAGCGCATACTCGTCGCCGACGTTGCCGATCAGCTGACGCCAGCCGGCGTCGATGTCACTGGCGGCCTCGGCGATCCGGACCTTGGCGAACGGGTCGTCCTTGGCCTTCTCCCCGGCGAACGCCGCGCGCACCCGCTTGCCCTGGTGCTCGACGTGAGCCTCGTAGGCGCCGTAGGCCATCCCCATGATCGGCGTCGAGATGGTGGTCGGGTGGATGGTGCCCCACGGCATCTTGTAGACCGGCGCGGTGTTGGTCTGGTAGCCGCCCGCGGTCTGGTCGTTCATGGCCCGATAGGACAAGAAGCGGTGCCGCGGCACGAAGGCGTCCTTGACCACGACGGTGTTGCTGCCGGTGCCGCGCAGGCCCACCACGTGCCAGACGTCGTCGATGCGGTAGTCGGAGATCGGGATCAGGAAGCTGCCGAAGTCGACCGGCTTGCCGTCCTTGATCACCGGACCTCCCAGGAACGCCCAGGTGGCGTGGTCACAGCCCGACGACCAGTTCCAGGAACCGTTGACGATGTAGCCGTCGGCGGTCTCGGTGACCACACCGGCGCCCATCGGCGCGTAGGACGAGGAGATCCGGACGTTGGTGTCCTCACCCCAGACGTCTTCCTGGGCCTGCTGGTCGAAGAGCGCCAGGTGCCAGTTGTGCACGCCGATGATGCCGGCGACCCAACCGGTGGAACCGCAGGCACTGGCCAGCCGGCGTACCGCCTCGTAGAAGATGGTCGGGTCGCACTGCAGGCCGCCCCACTGCTCGGGCTGCAGCAACCGGAAGAAACCGATGTCCTCGAGCGCCTTGACGTTGGCGTCGGGCAGCTTGCGCAGGTCTTCGGTCTCCTGGGCGCGCTCGCGCAACTGCGGCAGAAGGTCGTCGATGGCGGCCAACACCGACTGCGCGTCACGCTGTTGAATGGACGTCACTAGATTGCCTCCCAGAAGTGAACAGGTTCATCGGCGGTGTTTTCCAACCAGCCTAGAGTGAGATTAGAACACGTTCCGATTTGTGTCGAGCGGGGTGTTCCTGCAGCTGGTAGCAATCCCGGACCACTTTTCTGTAACCTGTTCTAGTTATGACCGAAGATGAAGGGCGGCCCGTGACGGAGACCATTCCGGACGAACCACTCGGTGCTCACGTGCTGGAACTGCAGATCACCGAAGTCGTCACCGAGACCGACGACGCACGGTCGCTGGTATTCGGCGTGCCGGACGGGCCGAATGATCCGGAGATCCCCGAGCAGCGGCTGAAGTACGCGCCGGGCCAGTTCCTGACGCTGCGAATCCCCAGCGATCAGACCGGCTCGGTGGCCCGCTGCTACTCGCTGTGCAGTTCGCCCTTCACCGACGACTCACTAGCGGTCACCGTCAAGCGGACCGCCGACGGCTACGCGTCGAACTGGCTCTGCGACAACGCCCACCCCGGCATGCGCATCCATGTGCTGGCGCCCTCGGGCACCTTCGTGCCCAAGTCCCTGGACACCGACTTTCTGCTGCTGGCCGCGGGCAGCGGGATCACCCCGATGATGGCGATCTGCAAGTCGGCGCTGTCACAGGGCAGTGGCAAGGTGGTCCTGGTCTACGCCAACCGTGATGAGCGGTCGGTGATCTTCGGCGCCGCGTTGCGCGAGCTGGTCGACAAGTACCCCGACCGGCTGACGGTGGTGCACTGGCTGGAGTCGGTGCAGGGCCTGCCGAGTCGCGCCGCGCTGGCCCAGCTGGCCGCCCCCTTCACCGACCGCCAGGTCTTCATCTGCGGCCCGGGCCCGTTCATGCAGGCCGCCCGCGAAGCCCTCGTCGCCTGCAACGTGCCGGCCGAGCAGGTCCACCTCGAGGTGTTCAAGTCGCTAGACAGCGATCCGTTCGCCGCGGTCAAGATCACCGACGCTCCCGAAGGCGAACAGGCCGCAGCGCCGGCCACGGTCGTCGTCGAGCTGGACGGCGAAAAGCACAAGCTGGTGTGGCCGCGGCACGTCAAGCTGCTTGACCTGCTGCTCGACAAGGGCCTCGATGCCCCGTTCTCCTGTCGGGAGGGGCACTGCGGCGCGTGCGCCTGCGAGCTCAAAAAGGGCAAGGTCACTATGGAGATCAACGACGTGCTGGAGCCCCAGGACCTCGCCGAGGGCCTGATCCTGGCCTGCCAGGCCCATCCCGAGACCGATTCGGTGGAAGTGACCTACGACGAGTGATTTCAGGGCTAGGTTGGTGCGCCATGAAGCGGTTGCTGATGATTCCGGCTGCCATGACGCTGTTGGGGGCGCTGATCCCGTCCGCGACCGCGTCGGCGGCCAGTGACACCAAGACCTCGTTGTTCCCGGTCAACGACGCCGACCAGCTGCAGACCCACAGCTGGGTGGACTGCAGCGCGCCGCCGCTGTGCCGGTTCACCGTCGGGGTGCAGCTGCAGACCCCCGGGGGCCTGACCGGCTTCCCGCCCGATCTGTGGGCTCGCCAGAGCACTGAGATCCGTTCGTCGAAGCGCACCGCCTATCTCGACGTGCACACCGACGGCGGTGAGGGCTGGTTCAAAGACCGCGGCGGTCCGAACACCAAGGTGTTCAAGGACGGTACCGGCGCGGTGATCCAGTCGATGTACTTCGGCGAGGGACCGCCGGAGAAATACCAGACCAACGGCAGCATCGACGTCCTGGAATACTCCACCGGCCGCCCCAAGACCGATGCCAACGTGATCGTCTGCACCCACGTGCAGGTGGTCTACAGCGGGGTCAACCTGACCACGCCGTCCACCTGCGCCCAGACCGTCTTCTAGTACACGTCGCGCTGGTAGCGACCGGCCGACGACAGCGCCCGCACATGAGCCTTCGCCGCGTCGGGGTCGAGGCCACCGTGCTGCTGCGCAATCGCCACGATGGTGGCCTCAACCTCCTTGGCCATGCGATGCGCGTCGCCGCAGACGTAGAGATGCGCGCCCTCTTGCAGCCAGCGCCACAACTCGGCGCCGCGCGCACGCATCCGATCCTGCACGTAGACCTTTTCCGCCTGGTCGCGGGAGAAGGCCAGGTCGAGTTCGGTCAGGAAGCCGTCGGCGTGCATCCCGGTGATCTCGTCGCGGTAGTAGAAGTCAGTAGCGGCATGTTGTTCCCCGAAGAACAGCCAGTTTCTGCCGGTGTGGCCGAGCGCGCGCCGCTCATGCAGGAAACCCCGAAACGGTGCGATCCCGGTTCCGGGACCGACCATGATCATCGGGACGTCCGGCTCGCTCGGCGGCCGGAAGTGGTTGGCCTTCTGCACGAAGATCCCCACCGCATCCTGCGCGGCGGCGTCGGCGAGATAGGTCGAGCAGACCCCGCGACGGGGGCGCCCCCGAAAGTCGTAGCGCACTGTTGAGACAGTCAGCTGGACTTCGCCAGGATCTTGTTTGGGACTCGATGAGATCGAATACAGCCGTGGCTGCAGAGGTTTGAGCACCGCGAGCCACTCGTCGGCAGATACCCGCACGGGAAACTCGGCCAGCAGGTCGATCTGGTGCCGGCCCCACGCCCAGTCGGCGAACTGGGCCTTGTTCTCCGGTTTGACCAGTTCGGCCAGCTCCGCGCTCTTGCTGCGTTCCGCGACGAAGCGCACCAGGTCCGGGTTGAGCCGGGCGATGGCGAACCGCTCCCGCAGTGCGTCACGCAGCGCCATCAGCTGTCCCTCAACGATTTCCACACCGTCATCGCCGTCCAGCCCGGTGGCGTGCAGCCATTCGTCGACCAGCCCGCGGTGGTGGCGCGGCCAGACGCCCAGGGCGTCGCCGGCCTGATAGTGCAGGGTGTTGTCGGGCAGCGCGAAGGCGAACTGCCGCACATCTTTCGCCGATCCCGGCCCGCTGAGCCTGGTGTTGCCGACCAGCGCCGTGATCAACGGGTTCTTTTTGCCGTAGGGCTGCGGCTCGGGGGTCAGCGGCGCTGCCGGCACCGCTGCCGGCACCGCTAGTGCCTCACCCGCGGGCACCGGCGCATGGACCAGAGCCGCACTGATCGCTTCCAGCCAGCCGCCCGCGGCCGCCCCGTAGTCGGGCTCGCAATCGACCCGGTCGACGATCCGGCGCGCACCGAGTTCGGCGAGTCGACCGTCGAGTTTGCGTCCGTGCCCGCAGAAGTCGTCGTAGTTGGAATCACCCAAGGCCAGTACGGCGTAGCGGGTGTCGGGCAACTGTGGTGCGCCGGGACCGTTCAGTGCCTCCCACAAAGCGCAGCCGTTGTCCGGCGGATCGCCGTCGCCGGTGGTGCTGGTGATCAGCAACAGCACCGGCGTACTGGTCAGGTCGGCCAGCGGGAAGTCGTCCATGCTGTACAGGGCGACGGGCAGACCGGTCTCGCCGAGTCTGGCCGCACACATTTGGGCCGCTTCTTCGGCGGTGCCGGTCTGCGACGCCCACAGCACGACGACCGGAGCGGGGCGCTCTGCGCCGTCCGCTGCCGGAGCCGGCGGCTGTGGGGTCGCCGGCGCCGGTTGCACGCCGGCCTCCGGTTGGGCGCTGCGCGAAAACAATCCGGCCAGCACACCGTCAACCCACATCCGGGCGTCGGAATCCAATGGGGCGCTGTGCGGCAGCGTCGGCACCCCGACAGCACCGCGGCCGGCCTCGGAACGCAGCGCCGTCACCAGTCCGCCCAAGTAGCGCCGCTGCGACGAATCGAATTGCGGCGCTTCGACATCTGCCGCGATTCCGAACAGTTCGGTGAGGGCGTCAACCTTCGACAAGTAGATCTTCTCCCCTTCCGGTGGCGCTTCGACCTCATGGGCGGCCTGGGTGACGACCTTGACCAAGGTGACCGCGCACGCCTTGTACTCGGGCTGTTGCGATGTCGGGTCGACAGCGTCATTGGTGACGGCGTTGATCGACAGGTATTCACCGAATACGTCGTTCCAGTGGAACGGCGCGAAACAGTTCCCCGGCCGCACCCGGTCGGTGACCACCGCCGGCAGCACGGCCCTGCCCCGGCGCGAGGCGATCTCCACCGGGTCGTTGTCGACGATGCCCAGCCGGACGGCGTCGTCGGGGTGGATCTCCACGAACGGGCCCGGGTTGAGCTTGTTGAGCTTGGCGACCTTTCCGGTCTTGGTCATGGTGTGCCATTGATGTGGGAGCCGTCCGGTGTTGAGCAGGAACGGATAGTCGTCATCGGGCATCTCGTCGGGCAGCAGATGTGGGCGGGCGAAGAAGACCGCGCGGCCGGACTCGGTCGCGAACGCCAACCGCGGCACGCTGCCATCCTCGCGAACCAGCGGCGTCTGGCTGGCCCCGTCGTTGAGGTAGCGGATCGGGTGGCGATCGTTGGTGCTCTCCGGTGGGCAGGGCCATTGGATCGGCGTCTGACGCAGCCGCTGGTAGGTGATACCCCGTAGGTCATAGCCGGTCTTGGGGTTGGCGAATCGTTTGATCTCTTCGAACACCTCCTCGGCGCTCGAGTAGTCGAATGCGTTGGCGTATCCCATTTCCGCGGCGATGCGGGCGATGATCTGCCAGTCCGGCAGCGATTGCCCGACCGGGTCGACCGCCTGCTGGAACAGCGTGAGATTGCGCTCGGAGTTAATCATCACCCCGTCGCACTCGGTCCACAGTGCCGCCGGCAACAGCACGTCGGCGTAGGCGTTGGTCTCGGTCTCGGCGAACGCATCCTGGGCGATCACCAACTCGGCCCGTTCCAGTCCTTCCAGCACCGTCTTCCGATTGGCCACGCTCGCAACCGGGTTGGTGCAGATGATCCAGCACGCCTTGATCTGGCCCTCGGCCATTCGTGAGAACATGTCGATGGTGCCGGCTCCCACCTCGGTGCGCAGCGAGCCGCGCGGGATACCCCAGATGTCCTCGACGAAATCCCGGTCGGCGGCGGAGACGACGCTGCGCTGGCCGGGCAGGCCCGGCCCCATGTAACCCATTTCCCGGCCGCCCATCGCATTGGGTTGACCGGTCAGCGAGAACGGCCCGCTGCCGGTCTTGCAGATGGCTCCGGTGGCCAGGTGCAGGTTGCAGATAGCGTTGGTGTTCCAGGTTCCATGGGTGCTCTGGTTGAGTCCCATTGTCCAGCAGCTCATCCAGTTGCCCGCCTGGCCGATCCACTCCGCGGCGGTGCGAATGTCTGCCTCCGGGATTCCGGTGAGCGCGGCCACCACCTCGGGCGTGAATTGTTCGAGGAAGCTGGGCATAATCTCCCAGCCCTGGGTGTGCTCGGCAATGAACTCGTCGTCGGTGTGGCCATTCGCGACGATCAGATGCAGCAGTCCGTTGAGCAGCGCCAGGTCGGTTCCGGGTGCTATCTGTAGAAACAGGTCGGCCTTCTCCGCGGTGGCACTACGGCGCGGATCGACGACGATCAGCTTGGCGCCGGCCTTGACGCGGTCCATCATCCGCAGGAACAGAATCGGGTGGCAGTCAGCCATATTCGCGCCGATCACGAAGAACACGTCGGCGTGGTCGAAATCCTGGTAGGAACCCGGCGGCCCGTCGGCGCCCAGGGACTGCTTGTAGCCGCTGCCCGCGCTGGCCATGCACAGCCGCGAATTGGATTCGATCTGATTGGTTCCGATGAAACCTTTGGCCAGCTTGTTCGTCAGGTACTGGGCCTCCAACGACATCTGGCCGGAGACGTAGAGCGCTACGGCGTCGGGTCCGTGCTGGTCGATGATCGCCCGCAGCCGGCTCGCGCAGTGGGTGATGGCTACATCGACGTCGGTGGGCTCGACGGGCTCGTCGCGTCCGGGCCGCATGAACGCCGACTCCATGCGTCCGGGTGCGGCGAGCAGATCGGCGGTGGTGGCGCCCTTGGTGCACAACCGGCCGAAGTTGGCCGGATGGTCCTTGTCACCGGTGGATTTGGCTACCCGGCGGCGCCCGGTGGCCGCATCGGTCTCGACCTGCAGCACCATGCCGCAGCCGACCCCGCAGTAGGCGCACAAGGTGGTAGCGGTCTCTGCACGTTGGGAGTCGTCTTGCGCGGGCATGGGAGGTCACCTCCTGCGGTTGCGGGCCTTGCCACCACCCTGCCGCCCGTAGGTTTCAAGATCATTTCGGGACCATTGCCACGCGTTGCGATATTCCTGCCGAGTTGCTGAACATGGGTGACCCCGACGTCAATCACGAAAAATTGTTGCGCGAATCACTCCTCGGCCAGTCAGGACTTCGGGGCTGGACGCAGCACCGCGAAGGAATGCCCTGGCAGGTCGGTGGTCTCGTTCCCGAACGTCGGCGATCCCCAAGCCAGTACCAGCTCGCCGTCGACCGGCACACGCACCGTGTCCTCGCTGAGATTGCAGACCAGCAGCAGCGGACCGCGACGCATGGCGATCCATCGGCGGTCCTCGTCGTAGTCGATCACGAGCTCGCTCAGCCAACGGCCGGCCGAATCGATCTCAGTGCGCAGTCCGATCAGCGCCTGATAGACCCGCAGCAGCCGTAGGTGACGTTGCTCGTCGAGCTCACCCCAGGCCAGCTTGGACCGGTAAAAGGTTTGCAGATCCTGCGGGTCGGGGATCTCGTCGGCGTTCCAGCCGTGCTCGGCGAACTCGGCCTTGCGGCCTTCGGCGGTGGCGCGTGCCACCTGCGGGTCCTCATGCGAAGTGAAGAATTGGAACGGCGTGCGGGCGCCCCATTCTTCTCCCATGAAAAGCATTGCGGTATAGGGCGACAGCAGTACCAGCGCGGCCTTTACCGCGAGCTGTCCGGCGGTCAGGTTCTGCGATGGGCGGTCCCCGAGTGCTCGGTTGCCGACCTGATCGTGGGTGCACGTGTAGGCCACTAGGCGGGTAGCCGGAATCTGCGAGATCGGCAGCGGCCGGCCGTGACGCCGGCGGCGAAACGACGAGTACGTAGCCGCATGGAAAAAGCCGTTACGCAACGTGGTCGCCAAGGTGGCCATGCCGCCGAAGTCGGCATAATAGCCTTGCCGCTCACCGGATACCGCGGTGTGGATGGCATGGTGGATGTCGTCATCCCATTGCGCGGTGATCCCGTAGCCGCCGTCTTCGCGACGGGTGATGGTCCGTGGATCGTTGCGATCACTCTCCGCGATGAGTGCCAGCGGACGGCCCAACTGTGCAGCAAGCGCATCGGTTTCGGCGGCCAGCTCCTCCAGAATATTGATCGCTGTAGTGTCCACCAGCGCGTGCACGGCATCCAGTCGTAGCCCGTCGACGTGGAACACGCGCATCCAGCGCAGTGCACAGTCGATGATGTAGCGGCGCACCTCATCGGAGTCTGGGCCATCGATATTGATGGCATCACCCCACGGGTTATGTGCTTGTGACAGGTACGGCCCGAAGCGGGGAAGGTAATTCCCGGACGGCCCGAGGTGGTTGAAGACGGCATCGATCAGGACTCCAAGGCCGCGGCCGTGGCAGGCATCGACAAAGCGCGCCAACCCATCCGGACCACCATAGGGCTCATGCACGGCGTACCACAGCACGCCGTCGTATCCCCAGCCGTGCGCACCGGAAAAGGCATTGACCGGCATCAGTTCCACGAAATCGACGCCCAGACCGACCAGGTGGTCCAGCTTTTCGATGGCGGAGTCGAATGTGCCGGCAGGCGTGAATGTTCCGACGTGCAGTTCGTAGATCACCGCACCTTCGACCGGTCTCCCCGCCCAGTCGTCGTCGGTCCAGGTCGTGCCCGCTTCATCCCACAGCGCCGAACGCGCGTGCACACCATCGGGCTGGCGGGCCGAGCGCGGATCCGGGAGCACCTGCGGGTCGTCGTCGAGCAGATACCCGTAGCGGGCATCGGGCGCCACGTCGAGCGTCGTGCGCCACCACCCACCATCCGAACGGACCATCGGGTGGGCCACCCCATCGACATCGACGCCGACGACCGCCGGTGTTGGTGCCCAGACGGCAAAGTCAGTCATCGACATGCTCCAGCAACGCAACCGGCAGTTCGGCGAACAACTCGGCGGCCCGCACCGATCCGCGGTGCCTGACGCCGGACAGCGCGTCGGCCCACCTTCCGGGTGGCAGCGCGACAACCGTATCGCGCCATCCGACGCCCTGCAGGCGCACCGTCCAACGGCTGACCGCCACCACGACGTCATCACCCCGGCGAAAAGCCACGACATGTTCGCCGGCAGGACCGGACGCCAGCACGGGCCGATAGCTGCCGTGCAGGAACGTCTCGGGACGTGCGCGTCGCATCTGCAACGCCGCCGCCACCACCCGCATTTTTCGGTGCTGCAAAGACTCCAGCGCCTCGCGCCGCGCGGCGTAGTCGACTGGCCGTCGGTTGTCCGGGTCGACCAAACTGTCGTCGTAGAGTTCAGTGCCCTGATAGACGTCCGGAATGCCGGGGATCGTCAAGGCCACCAGCTTCTGGCCGAGGATGTCACTTTCGATGTGGACAGCGAGTTCGGAAACGAACTCCGTCAGCTCCCGCGCGGTAGGCCCATCCAGTATGTCGTCGAGCCATCGGTGCAGGGCGCCCTCGAACTCTGCGTCGGGCTCATGCCACGATGTCCGCCGGCCCGCCTCGCGAACCGCCTTTTCGGCATAGGCGTGCAGGCGCTCGCGCAGTGCGGCACTCACCCGGCCGTCGAGTGGCCACACGCCGAAAATGTTCTGCCACAGGAAAAGCCCGGTAGCCAGATCGGGTGCAGGCGTCCTGGATTCCCAACGGGCGACGAACTCCGCCCACAGCGACGGCACCTGCGACAACACGCCGATGCGCGCCCGCACATCCTCCCCGCGCTTGGTGTCGTGGGTGGACAGTGTCGTCATGGCTTGCGGCCAGTGCCGAGCCCTGGTGGCGGCCCGGTGATGAAACTCAGCCGAACCCACCCCGAAATACTGCGGATCACCGCCGACTTCGTTGAGCGACACGAGCCTGGCATCCCGGTAGAACAGGCAGTCTTCGGTTGCCTTGGCGGTCACCGCTCCGCACAGCTGCTGCAGCCGCACTCCCACTTCCCGGGCTTCCCGGTCGTCGGCGATCGCGGCCGCGACAAGTGCCAGCGGATCGGCGAGTTCCGGCCGCTGCGCGTCAGTGCGCGCCAACGCAACCGGCAATATCGCCGCCAACCCGCGATAGTCGCTGCGATAGACACCTACCTGGCCGAGTAAGGCGGCGATGGCGTCGGCCAGCAGCGGGTGATCGGCGCCGGTCACGCTGACCACGCAACGACACAGCCTGGCCAGTTCGCTGCCCAGCGTCTCGGCAGCCGCGATCTCCTTCAGCTCGGCCAGCAGTATCGGCATCGCGCGGTAGTCAACGCCAGCGGTTTCGTATAACTCGGTCAGCGCCGGTGCACCGTTCGGGTCGATGAACAACCCGCCGATCTCCCGCAGGGCGTCGTAACCGGTGGTGCCGGCCACCGGCAGGCCGGGCTCGAGCGACTCGTCAACGGCCAGAACCTTTTCGACAATGATCCAAGCGTCAGGTCCGATCAGCGCGCGCAGCCATTGCAGATACCCCGGCGGATCCGAGAGTCCATCCGGGTGATCGACCCGCACGCCCTCGACAAGGCCCTCGTCGAACCAGCGGGACAGCTCGGCGTGCCAGGCGTCGAAGACCGCCCGATCCTCTTGACGCAGGCCGGCCAACGACGTGATCGAGAAGAAGCGGCGGTATCCGCAGCTGCCGTTGCGCCAGCCGACCAGCCGATAGTGCTGGCGATCGTGCACTTGCGCGCCGCTGCCCGCACCGGTCCCTGGCGCGATCGGAAACACCAGATCTCCCAGACGCAGTGACTCACCGTCGAGCGCCAGATCGGCGACGTCGTCGTCAGAACCCAGTACCGGCAGAATGATTCGACCGGCATCGAGGTCCCAATCGATGTCGAAGAAGGCGGCGTAGCGCGAGGATCGGCCGTGCTTCAGCAGGTCCCACCACCACGGATTCTGCTCCGGCCTTTGCACCCCGACATGATTGGGCACGATGTCGATGATCAGACCGATCCCGCGGGCACGAGCAGCCGCCGACAGCCGCGCCAAACCCTGCGCGCCGCCCAGTTCGGCGGAGACCGTAGTCGGATCGACGACGTCGTAACCGTGCGTCGATCCGAGCACCGCGGTCATGATTGGCGACAGGTAAAGGTGCGAAATCCCCAGTGCAGCAAAATAGTCGACTAGTTTCTCGACGTCGGCGAAGGTGAACGCGAAACCGCTTTCTGCACCCCGCAGCTGTAACCGGTAAGTGGACAGCACCGGGCGGGCCATACGTCAGCGCACTTTCCGCAGGACGAGCAGCGAACGCCCAGGGACTGGCAGCGCTCCTCCGGGCTGCACCGCCTGCTCAGCCCGGGATGCCGGCTCCGCAGTGTCCAATTCGACGGTCCATTCCTCCGCGTAATCCTTGCCGGGAACGGCGAACTCGACCGCCTCCTCGTGCGCATTGAAGCACAGCAGGAACGAGTCATCCACCACCCGCTGGCCGCGCATGTCCGGCTCGCGAATCGCCTCACCGTTGAGGAAGACCGTGATGCACTTGTCGAAGCCGCTGTCCCAATCGTCTTGGCTCATCTCCTGACCGGCGGGGGTGAACCACGCGATGTCGCCGATCTCGTCGTCGTGGCGTACCGGGCGGCCCTCGAAGAACCGGCGACGACGAAATACCGGATGCTCTTTGCGAAGCTGCGTCACCTGGCGGGCGAAGGCCAGCAGATCGGCGTTCGCGTCGACCAGCGACCAATCCATCCAGGCAAGTTCGGAGTCCTGACAGTAGGCGTTGTTGTTGCCCCGCTGCGTGCGTCCCAGTTCGTCGCCGTGCGCGATCATCGGTGTGCCTTGGGACAGCAGCAGAGTGGCCAGGATATTGCGCATCTGGCGCGCCCGTAGTTTCTGGACTTCCGGATCGTCGGTGGGGCCTTCGACGCCGCAGTTCCACGATCGGTTGTGGCTCTCGCCGTCGGAGTTGTCGTCGCCGTTGGCCTCGTTGTGCTTTTCGTTGTAGGAGACCAGGTCACACAATGTGAACCCGTCGTGAGCGACCACGAAGTTGATGCTGGCGCCCGGCCGTCGGCCGGTGGCCTCGTACAGGTCGGACGAGCCGGTGAGCCGGGAGGCGAACTCCCCCAACGTCTCCGGTTCGCCGCGCCAATAGTCGCGCACGGTGTCGCGGTACTTGCCATTCCATTCGGTCCACAGCCCGGGAAAATTGCCGACTTGATAACCGCCTTCCCCGACGTCCCACGGCTCGGCGATCAGCTTGACCTGGCTGACCACCGGGTCCTGCTGGATCAGATCGAAGAAAGCCGAAAGGCGGTCCACATCATAGAATTCGCGGGCCAAGGTCGATGCCAGGTCGAAGCGGAACCCGTCGACGTGCATCTCGGTCACCCAATACCGCAGGGAGTCCATGATCAGCTGCAACGAATGCGGATTGCGCGCATTGAGGCTGTTTCCCGTGCCGGTGTAATCCATATACCTGCTTCGGTCATCGTCGACGAGCCGGTAGTAGGCGGCATTATCGATTCCGCGGAAGCTGATGGTCGGGCCTAGATGGTTGCCCTCGGCGGTGTGGTTGTAAACCACGTCGAGTATCACCTCGATACCGGCTTCGTGGAAGGCGCGCACCATGGTCTTGAATTCCGCGACCGCCGCCCCCGGCTGACGACTCGCCGCGTATTGGCTGTGCGGGGCAAAGAACCCGAAAGTGTTGTAACCCCAATAGTTCCGCAGGCCCATTCGAAGCAAGCGGTCGTCGTGCATGAATTGGTGCACCGGCATCAGCTCGACGGCCGTCACGTTGAGCGCAGCCAGGTGGTCGATGACGGCCGGGTGAGCCAACCCGGCATAGGTGCCGCGCAGTTCCTCGGGGATATCCGGATGCGTTTGCGTCATGCCCTTGACGTGGGTCTCGTAGATGATCGTCTCGTTGTACGGGATCCTCGGTGGCCGATCGGTTGCCCAGTCGAAATACGGGTTGATCACCACGCTGGTCATGGTGTGCCCGAGCGAGTCGACCCTCGGCAGCGTTTCGGCCAGCGGCGGGTCGTCTCCGGCTGCCATGTCATAGGAGAACAGCGCTTGATCGAAGTTGAACTCGCCGGTGAATGCCCGGCCATACGGGTCCAGCAACAATTTGCTGGAATCACAGCGATGTCCGGCCGGCGGGTCGAACGGCCCGTGCACCCGAAAGCCGTAGTTCTGTCCCGGCGACACGGTCGGTAGGTAGGCGTGCCAGACGTAGCCGTCCACCTCGTCGAGCGGGACGCAGGTCTGGTCACCCTCGTCGTCGATCAGGCACAGATCGACCCGCTCCGCGATCTCCGAGAACAGGGCGAAGTTGGTTCCGCCACCGTCGTAGTGAGCCCCGAGCGGGGCGCTGTTGCCCGGCCAGACGGTGTGCGGCGGGTTCTCGGCTGGCGTAGTGCCCATACTCACCCAATCTCGTCAGGACTTTCGATACTTCGATGCTGCTGCGCCGGCCGGGTTGTGGCTACCCGCCTGCCGGGCGGTCAAACTATCGACGTCTACGACACTACGGATGCGGTCGCGGTGGCGGCTGTTGAAATGCCCCCCGGGCGGGGTATAGACGTTGGTGTGGTGCCTGATGACCTACGCCGGCTGGCGACAGCACACCGCGTGGCCACGGCCTACCGCAACGAGCGGCGCGAGTTGGTGCAGGTGGACCCCGACGTCGTGGTCCGGGTTCTTCGGCTGCTCGATGTCGAGGCCGGCACCGAAGCCTCCCGTCGTCATGAGTTGGTCCGACTGGACGAACGCGAGCGTGCGGGCGTTTCACCTCCGACATCCGCCGTGCGGCTAACCGGGCGTCCCCATCCGTTTCCCGGGGCCGTCGCACTGGTGAGCGAGGACGGCGAGCGCACGGCGGTACGCGACGAACTACCCGCCGAGCTGTCGCCGGGCTGGTATCAAGTTGAGCTGCGCAATGGCCAGGCGGTCACGCTGGTAGCGGCCCCGGCCCGGGTGCCGCAGGCGCCGGCCGCGTGGGGATGGATGCTGCAGCTGTATGCGCTGCGGTCCGCACGATCCTGGGGAATCGGCGACCTGTCAGACCTACGGGCTTGGGTCACCTGGACGGCCGCCAAGCACGGTGCCGGGGCGGTGCTACTCAATCCGCTGCATGCGCCGGGGCCGACGCATCCGGTGCAGCCCTCCCCGTATACGCCGTCGAGCCGGCGGTTCGCCAACCCGCTGGCACTGTGCGTCGTTGACCTCGCCGCCTACCATCGCGCCGATCCGGACACCCGAGCGGAGGTCGACGCGCTGCGGGTCGCCGCGGACACCGCACGAATCGACTACGACCTGGTCTGGGCGGCCAAACGCGCAGCCCTGGAGTTGCTCTGGCGGGCTGAAGGGCGCCCCTGCCCGCTCGACCAGGCACCGGAGACCCGGGCGCTGCGTGACTGGGCGACCTACTGCGCGCTGGCCGAACGCCATGGCGGTCGGTGGTCCAGTTGGCCGGCGCCGCTGCACGACGCAACCGGGGCCGCGGTGGCAGCCGAGCGGCGGGAGCTCGCGCCCAGGGTCACGTTTCATGCCTGGGTGCAGCAGCGCTGCACCGAGCAGCTGCTGGCGGTGCAGGCCGCCGCCAAAGACTCGGGCATGGCGCTGGGCGTGCTGCACGACCTGGCAGTCGGCGTCGACCGCGATGGCGCCGATGCCTGGGCCCTGGCCGACGTGCTGGCCGGTGCAGCCAGCGTCGGTGCGCCCCCGGATACCTTCAGCCCTCGCGGGCAGGACTGGTGTCTACCGCCCTGGCGGCCGGACCGCTTGGCGGACACCGGCTACCGCCCGGTGCGCGACATGCTGCGGGCCGTACTGGCCCACGCGGACGGTGTGCGCATCGATCACGTCGCCGGCTTGTGGCGGCTGTGGTGGATCCCGCCTGGCGAGAGCCCCGATCGCGGCACCTACGTCCACTACGACGCCGACGTCATGCTCGCGGTGCTGGCGCTGGAGGCGCATCGCGCCAACGCTGTCGTCATCGGGGAGGATCTGGGAACCGTCGAACCGGAAGTCACCCGTGCACTGGCCGACAACGACATGTTGGGCTGCGCGGTCTCCTGGTTCACCCGGGATGAATCAGCCCCCGGTCAGCCGTTGCTACCGCCGGCGAAGTGGCCCTCGCGGGTGGCAGCCAGCATTTCCACCCACGACCTGCCCACCGCGGCCGGATTCTTCCGCGCCGAACATGTGCGGGCACGCGCCGAACGGGGTCTGCTCAACGACGTGGCGGGCGCGCAGGCCGCCGCCGAGCAGGAACGGGCCGAGTGGCTCGCGCTGCTGCGTTCCGAAGGGTTTCTTGAGCAGGACGACATAACCCCGGACGAGCCGCGAATCATCTACGCCATGCACCGCTTTCTGGCGGCCACCCCAAGCCGGCTGAAACTCCTCTCCCCCTACGACGTGCTGGCCGAGCCTCGTCAACCCAACCTGCCCGGCACCGTCGATCAATATCCGAACTGGCGGCTACCGCTGTCGGAGCCGCTTGAGCAGTTGCAGACCGATCCGAGGATCGCCCGCATCGCCGCGTTGTTCTCGCACGATCAAGGTGACCAAACGTCCACCAGGTAATCACGACCGGAATGGGGTACATGTCGAGATATGACCATCGACGCTAACGACGAATTTGGTCAGGACCTAGCGGACCCCGCAGCGGGTAGCCATGTCGAGGACGGCATCGTCGAGCACCCGAACGCGGACGACTTCGGCGATGCCGCGGCCCTGCCCGCGGATCCCGTCTGGTTCAAGCGTGCGGTGTTCTACGAGGTGCTGGTCCGAGCGTTCTACGACTCCAACGGGGACGGCATCGGGGACCTGCGGGGCCTGACCGAGCGGCTGGACTACCTGCAGTGGCTCGGTGTCGACTGCCTGTGGCTGCCGCCGTTCTACGACTCGCCGTTGCGCGACGGCGGCTACGACATCCGGGACTTCTACAAGGTCTTACCGGAGTTCGGGACGGTCGATGATTTCGTCGAGCTGCTCGACGCTGCGCATCGGCGCGGCATCCGGGTCATCACCGACCTGGTGATGAACCACACTTCCGACAGCCACCCCTGGTTTCAGCAGTCGCGGCAGGACCCCGACGGCCCGTACGGCGACTACTACGTGTGGAGTGACACCAGCGAACGGTACGCCGATGCCCGGATCATCTTCGTCGACACCGAGGAGTCCAACTGGACATTCGACGCGGTGCGTAAGCAGTTCTATTGGCACCGATTCTTCTCCCACCAGCCGGACCTGAACTATGACAACCCCGCGGTGCAGGAGGCCATGATCGACGTGCTGCGGTTCTGGCTGAACCTCGGCATCGACGGGTTTCGCTTGGACGCGGTGCCGTACCTGTTCGAGAGAGAGGGAACCAACTGCGAAAACCTGCCCGAGACACATGATTTCCTGAAGCGCTGCCGCAAGGTGGTCGACGACGAGTTCCCCGGTGCGGTATTGCTGGCCGAGGCCAATCAATGGCCCACAGACGTGGTCGAATATTTCGGCAACCCCGACAGCGGCGGCGATGAATGCCACATGGCATTCCACTTTCCGCTGATGCCACGCATTTTCATGGCGGTGCGCCGCGAGTCACGTTTCCCGATTTCGGAGATCATGGCGCAAACGCCACCGATCCCCGATCTGGCGCAATGGGGAATCTTCCTGCGCAACCACGACGAGTTGACCTTGGAGATGGTCACCGACGACGAGCGCGACTACATGTACGCCGAATACGCGAAAGATCCGCGAATGAAGGCGAATGTGGGCATCCGGCGTCGGCTGGCCCCGCTGCTGGACAAGGACCGCAACCAGATCCAACTGTTCACCGCCCTGCTGCTGTCACTTCCCGGCTCCCCGATCCTCTACTACGGTGACGAGATAGGAATGGGCGACATCATCTGGCTGGGCGACCGCGACGCGGTGCGCACCCCGATGCAATGGACACCGGACCGCAACGCCGGCTTCTCCACCGCGAACCCCGGCCGGCTTTATCTGCCGCCCATTCAAGACGCGGTCTACGGCCATCAATCGGTCAATGTCGAATCGCAACGCGACACCTCGACGTCGTTGCTCAACTGGACTCGCACCATGCTCGCCATTCGACGCCGGTATGAGGCCTTCGCTCTCGGCGGGTTCCGCGAACTGGGCGGGTCGAATCCGTCGGTGCTGGCGTACGTGCGAGAGATCTCCGGCGGCAATGAGCGCGTCCAAGCGGACACGGTCTTATGCGTGAACAACCTGTCCCGGTTTCCACAGCCGATCGAACTGAATCTGCAGCACTGGGACGGCCACACGCCGGTGGAACTCACCGGTTCCGTGGAGTTTCCGCGAATCGGAAAGCTCCCGTACCTACTCACGCTGCCCGGGCACGGCTTCTACTGGTTCCAGCTGTGCGAGCCACGCGAGCCGAAGGAGGAGATGTCATGACTGCTGGCACCGCTGAACCAGCGGGTCTGCCGTGGGCGGAATGGCTACCGACCCGACGCTGGTATGCGGGGCGGAATCGGCAACTGGCGAAGGCAGATCCCTTCTTGGTGGTGGAGTTGGGGGGCGAGCAGCAGCTGGTGCTGATCGACGTCGGATACACCGACGGCACCGCCGATCGCTATCAGGTGATAGTCAGCTGGGACGTGGACCTGGCACCGGAGTACGCCCAGATCGCGATGATCGGAACCCATGGTGGCCATACCGCCTACGACGCTCTGTATGACGCCGCGGCAACCCGATTCTTGTTGTCACTGATCGATTCGTCGGCCCAGCGCGGCGACGTCACGTTCACACCGGAGCCAGGGGTGTCGCTGCCGGTTCGGGCCGATTCGCGCGTGTCGGAAGCCGAGCAGAGCAACACCAGCGTCATCGTCGAGGAAGAAGTGGTCCTCAAGGTGTTCCGGCGAATCAGAGCGGGGATCAATCCGGACATCGAGCTCAACGCAGCGCTGGGCCGGGCGGCCAATCCGCACGTGCCGCGACTGTTGGGCTCGTACCAGATCGAGCTACCGGGCGACTCGGGCCCACTGCCCTATGCGTTGGGCATGGTCAGCGAATACGCGATGAACTCCGCCGACGGCTGGGCGATGGCGACCGCGAGTGTGCGCGACCTGTTCGCCGAAGCCGATCTGTACGCCTATGAAGTGGGCGGCGACTTTGCCGGTGAGTCATATCGACTCGGCGAGGCGGTCGCATCGGTGCATCGGGCCCTTGCCGACGGCTTGGGGACTTCGCAGTCGGTCTTCCCGGCCGAGGTACTGCTGTCGCGATTGGCGGCGACCGCGGACACGGTGCCCGAGGTACGCCCCCACCTGGCCGCTATCGAAAAGCGATTCACCGCGCTGGCCGGTCAGGCCATCACGGTGCAACGAGTCCACGGCGACCTACATCTGGGCCAGGTGCTGCGCACCCCGAACGGGTGGCTGCTGATCGACTTCGAAGGCGAGCCCGGCTCGCCGTTGTCGGAGCGTCGGAGGCCGGACTCGCCGCTGCGCGATGTCGCCGGTGTGCTGCGGTCCTACGAGTACGCCGCGTACGGGAAACTGGCCGACCTGTCGCGCGATGGCCACGACCGGCAACTGGCCACCCGGGCCCGCGAATGGCTGGACCGCTGTCGCAGCGCCTTCTGTGATGGCTATGGGGCGGAGTCTGGCACCGACCCGCGTGATTTCGCAGCACTGCTGGCCGCCTACGAAGTGGACAAGGCGGTCTATGAGGCCGGCTACGAGGCCCGGCACCGGCCCGCCTGGTTGCCGATTCCGCTGCGGGCGCTGAGTCGGCTCAGCTAGCGGCGATCGCGCGCTGGTTCCAGCCACAACGCCGACAGTGGGGGCAACACCAGGACCGCGGAGGCCGGGCGGCCGTGTCGAGGCTCGTCGACCGCGTCCACGCCACCGAGGTTGCCGGCGCCGCCACCGTGGTAATCGACGGCGTCGGTGTTGAGTATCTCGTGCCACCGGCCCGCGAACGGCAGGCCGAGGTGGTAGTCGGTGTGCGCCACACCGGAGAAGTTGAACACCGCCGCCAGCACTGAACCGTCCGTCGCGTGGCGTAGGAAGCTCAGCACATTGTCGGTGGAGTCGTTGGCATCGATCCAGGAATAGCCGTTGGGGTTGAAGTCTTCACTCCACAGCGCGGGACGGCTGCGGTAGACGGCATTGAGATCGCGTGCCAGGCGCTGTATTCCGGCGGAAAAGCCGGACTCGGCGAGTTGTGGATCGAGCTGGAACCAGTCCAATCCGCGTTCCTGCGACCATTCGGCGCGCTGGCCGAATTCCTGGCCCATGAACAGCAGCTGCTTGCCGGGGTGTGCCCACTGATAGGCCAGCAGGCTGCGCACGCCGGCCGCCTTGGCATGGTCGTCGCCGGGCATACGGCTCCACAGCGTGCCCTTGCCGTGCACCACTTCGTCGTGACTGATCGGCAGCACGAAATTCTCGCTGTAGGCGTAGAGCATCGAGAAGGTCATCTCGTGGTGATGGTAGGAGCGGTGCACCGGATCGTGACCGAGATAGGCGAGCGTGTCGTGCATCCAGCCCATGTTCCACTTCATCGAAAAACCTAGTCCGCCAAGGCTGGTCGGCCTCGACACCCCGGGCCACGAGGTCGATTCTTCGGCGATGGTGACGATACCGGGCGCCGACTTGTGTGCGGTGGCATTCATCTCCTGCAGGAACTGCACCGCCTCCAGGTTCTCTCGACCACCGTGAACGTTGGGCGTCCAGCCGCCCTCGGGCCGCGAATAGTCCAGGTAGAGCATCGAGGCCACGGCGTCCACCCGTAGCCCGTCGATGTGGAACTCCAGCAGCCAGTACAGCGCATTGGCCACCAAGAAGTTGCGTACTTCAGGACGGCCGAAGTCGAACACATAGGTTCCCCAGTCGAGTTGCTCCCCGCGACGCGGATCGGCGTGCTCGTAAAGCGCGGTGCCGTCGAACCGGCCCAATGCCCAAGCATCTTTCGGAAAGTGCGCGGGCACCCAGTCCACAATGACGCCGATGCCCGCGCGGTGCAGCGCATCGACCAAGGCACGGAAGTCGTCGGGCGTGCCGAAGCGCGCGGTCGGCGCGTAGTACGAGGTGACCTGATAGCCCCATGATCCACCGAACGGGTGCTCGGCGACCGGCAGCAGTTCGACGTGGGTGAACCCTTGCTCCACAACGTAGTCCGTCAACTCGGCGGCAAGCTGGCGGTAGCTGCGCCCGGGCCGCCAGGAGCCGAGGTGCACCTCGTAGATGCTCATCGCTTCGAACGCGGGATTTGCGCTGGCCCGCCGACTCATCCAGTCGCCGTCACCCCAGGTGTAGCGACTTGTGGTGACGCGTGAGGCGGTGCGCGGCGGAGTTTCGGCGGCGAACGCCATCGGGTCGGCCCGCTCGGTGACGACATCGTCTGCGCCGTGAACCCGAAACTTGTACAGACCGTCGATCGGAAATCCCGGCCAGAACAGTTCCCATACCCCGGAAGAGCCGAGCGCCCGCATGGGCGCCCCTATGCCGTCCCAGCCGGTGACGTCACTGATCAATCCCACTCCCTTGGCGTTGGGCGCCCACACCGCGAACGACACACCCGTCACCGACCCGTCCGGGGTGGTGAACGTGCGTGGATGAGCGCCTAGGACCTCCCACAGCCGTTCGTGTCGCCCCTCGCCGAACAGGTGCAGATCGATCTCGCCCAGCGTCGGCAGAAAGCGATACCCGTCGGCCACCACCTGCGGTTCGGCGGCGCCGGGATACTCGATCTGCAGCCGATAGTCGACCAGATCGGCGAACGGCAGCGTCGCCGCGAACAGCCCGTCGCCGAGGTCTTGCATCGGGACCCGGTCCTCGCCCACCAGAACCGCCACAGCGCGTGCGCCCGGGCGCAGCGTTCGGATCACGGTGCGTTTACCGTTGTCGTGGGCTCCGAGGATCGCATGCGGGTCGTAATGCACACCGGCTATCAGGCGGTCGATGTCCGCGATTCGGCTAGGCACCCAGGACTCCGTTCGTCGGCGGCGATTCCGACAGTGGGGTA
>NZ_LT546170.1:190837-266216 GCF_900078685.2 Mycolicibacter icosiumassiliensis
GATCCGCGTAGGCCGATGCCAGCGCGATGGCGACGGCCAGATCCGCGGACGGATCGGTCAACCGCATGCCGCCCACCGTGGACAGGTAGATGTCGCCGGCCCCGATCGGAAGTTCGGCGTGCTTGTCCAGTACTGCGGTGATCATGGCGGCCCGGGCGTGGTCGATGCCACTGACCGCACGGCGCGGCGAGCCGCCCGCCGGCTTGGCCAGCAGTGCCTGCACTTCGCCGATCAACGGACGCTTGCCGTCCAGTGCGACGGATGACTGCGAGAGCCAGGGCACCGGCTCGCTGCGCTGCTCCAGGAAAAGACCGGACGGGTCGGCGATCCCCTCGATGCCGTCGTCGCGGAGCAGGAAACAGCCCACCTCGTCGGTAGCGCCGAAACGATTCTTGACCGCCCGCACCATCCGCAGCACCGAGTTGCGGTCCCCCTCGAAGTGCAGCACCACGTCGACGAGGTGCTCCAGTGAACGTGGGCCCGCGATCGCGCCGTCCTTGGTCACGTGTCCGACCAGGACCAGCGCCACATCGGCACTCTTGGCGGCCGCGGTCAGAGCGGCCGTCACAGCCCGAACCTGGGTGACCCCGCCGGCCACCCCGTCGGTGTCGGCGGCGGTCACGGTCTGCACCGAATCCACCACCACCAGGGTGGGCCGCACCGCCTCGATATGGCCCAGCACCGTCTGCAGGTCAGATTCGGAGGCCAGGTAGATCTCGTCGTGGGTGCATCCGGTGCGCTCGGCGCGCAGCCGGATCTGCCCCGCGGACTCCTCTCCGGAGACGTACAGCGCCCGGCGCCCCGCCAGTGCCCAGCGGTGCGCGACCTCGAGCAGCAGCGTGGATTTACCGACACCGGGATCGCCGGCCAACAGGGTGACCGAGCCGGGAACCACCCCGCCACCCAACACCCGGTCGAGTTCGGTGACACCGGTCGGCGCCGGCCGTGCTCGACCCGCCTCGATGGAGCTGATCGGCACCGCGGGCCGAGCCGGTGTCGCCGGCCGCAGCCCACCTGCCGGTGCGGCCGCTTCGCCTACCGGGTCGATGCCGCCCCAACTACCGCACTCCGGGCAGCGGCCCAGCCACTTCGCGGTGGTGTTCCCGCATTCCGAACAGCGAAAGAGCGAACGTGCCTTGGCCACTCGGCGACCGTATCGCCCGGGTCCGACAGTGCCGGCCGCGACGGGTGCGTCAGTGGTGCGAAAGCGGGCCGGCCGAGATCGGCACGTCCACGCGCACCTCGCCGGCCCTCTTGAAGGTGAAGGTGAAGTCGTAGGTCAGCCCGTTGCGAATCGCCTTGTCCAGGGTCACCGTCGCAGCGGCGGTGTTGGCGCTGGCCACCTCCGGCAGTGCCCGGGCGGCGGGAGCCGTCGGCAGGTCGGGGCCCGCCGGGGCGCTGAAGACCAGGACGCCGCCGACCGGCACGGTCTTGCTGCCGGTCGGTGACACCTTGCCGATCGAGGTCGTGATGTCGCTCAGCTCATCGTTGGCGTCGGCCGACTGGTTGCTGACCACGAACACCAGGTCGACGGTCTGGCCCGGCTCCAACGCGTCGCCGGTCTGCGTCGCCTGGATGCGCACGTCGCGCAGCGCCAGGTCGCCGACGGTGGCCGAGGCGCCGTTGACCGCAGAGGCCTGGTCAGCGGTCTGAGAGATCTGTCCGGTACCGCAGCCGGCCAGCGCCGCCGCCGCAATCAGCGCGATCGCAGCCTTGTTGAAGGCCCTGTTGAACGAGTTCACGTGTGGTCTCCTGCTCGGCTGTCGCGACTTGTGACTATGCACTGTAGTAGCAACGATCCGGTGGCGGTAGCGCAGGGTTACCGGTCGCCCATGACCCCCGTCGACCAGCCCTGATCAGGCTCCGATCAGGTTTGACCCAGCACGCTTCCGCCGCGATGTCAACCCCCCTGCTGGGGCCGCGGTGCCCCTGACCTGCACCGTTGGTGGTCGTGTGTTGTGGCGGCGTGTTAGCATGGGGTAGCGAAAGGGGCTCAAATCAGATGATCTTTAAGGTCGGAGACACCGTCGTATATCCACACCACGGTGCAGCGTTGATCGAGGCGATTGAAACCCGGACCATCAAAGGCGAGCAAAAGGACTATCTGGTCCTTAAGGTGGCGCAGGGCGACCTCACCGTTCGAGTTCCCGCTGAAAATGCCGAATATGTCGGTGTGCGTGACGTTGTCGGCCAGGAAGGCCTGGACAAGGTCTTCCAGGTGTTGCGTGCCCCGCACACCGAAGAACCGACCAACTGGTCGCGTCGTTACAAGGCCAACCTGGAGAAGCTCGCCTCCGGCGATGTGCACAAGGTAGCCGAGGTCGTTCGTGACCTGTGGCGCCGTGACCAGGAGCGCGGCCTGTCTGCCGGTGAGAAGCGGATGCTGGCCAAGGCACGTCAGATCCTCGTTGGTGAGCTGGCCCTGGCCGAGAACACCGATGATGCCAAGGCGGAGACCATCCTCGACGAGGTGCTGGCCGCGGCGTCCTGACCGCGACGTTCTCTGAGCGACCGGGGATCCGGTGCCAAGCACAGTAGCCGTGGTGCCGGCGGCCGGTTCAGGTGTGCGGCTGGGCGCCGGCATGCCCAAGGCGTTCTTTCTGCTGGGCGGCGTGACGCTGGTTGAGCGCGCCGTGGCAGGTCTGCGGGAGTCCGGGGTCATCGACCAGATCGTGGTCGCCGTGCCGCCGGACCGCACCGACGAGGCCAAATTGATCCTCGGTGGGACTGCCACCGTCGTCGCCGGCGGTGCCGATCGTGTCGATTCCGTTCGGTTGGCGTTGGCCAGCGCCGGAGAGCCCGATTTCGTGCTGGTCCACGACGCCGCCCGACCATTGACTCCGCCCGGACTGGTGGTCCGGGTGGTCGAGGCATTGCATGCCGGGTACCGAGCCGTCGTCCCGGCGCTTCCGGTCGCCGACACCATCAAGGCGGTCGACGCGAACGGAACAGTCCTGGGCACACCCGAGCGGGCCGGCCTGCGGGCCGTGCAGACCCCCCAGGGGTTCGCCGCGGACCTGCTGCTGCGGGCCTACCAGCAGGCCGGTGCGGGCACGCAGTTCACCGATGACGCCGCAATGGTCGAACATGTCGGCGGCCAGGTCCACACCGTCGAAGGCGATCCCTTGGCCTTCAAGATCACCACACCGCTGGATGCGGTGCTCGCCGAGGCCGTGGTGAACCGGTGAGTGCGCTGCCGAGGGTCGGGTTGGGCACCGACGTGCACCCGATCGAGCCGGGCCGGCCGTGCTGGCTGTTGGGGTTGCTGTTTCCCGACGCCGACGGCTGCGCCGGACACTCCGACGGCGACGTGGCCGCACACGCCCTGTGTGACGCGCTGCTGTCGGCGGCAGGGCTGGGGGACCTCGGGTCGGTGTTCGGCGTCGACGAGCCCCGCTGGGCACGAGTAACGGGCGCTGTGATGCTCGGCCACGTGCGCGAGCTGCTCGGCGAGAGCGGATTCGTGATCGGCAATGCCGCGGTGCAGGTCATCGGCAACCGGCCGAAGGTGGGGCCCCGCCGGGCCGAAGCGCAGCAGCTGCTGTCGGAATTGCTGGGCGCACCGGTCTCGGTGTCGGCCACAACAACCGACGGCCTGGGGCTCACCGGTCGGGGCGAGGGACTGGCCGCGGTGGCTACCGCGCTGGTAGTGCCTGCTTAAGCCGTCCGGCGGGAGCTAGCAGTTCCCGCCGAAGATGGCACCGATGATGCAGGTGGCGATGTCGCCGCCGACGGCGCGGATGCCGCCGGCGAGGTTGGTGCCCATGTCAGTGCCACCGTCGAGCAGTGCGGTGGACGCAGCCAGCGCAGCATCACTAGCTGCGCCAGCGGAGTCACCCGCCGCACCGTTGAGGACATCCCCGCCCGCCCCGGCGAAAAGCTCAGGATCGAGGTTCAGGTGCTCGCCCAGGTCGAAGGGCAGTGACCCCGCCGCCGAACCGGGTTCGTGCGCCCCCAGGCCGCTAAAAGCGTCGCTCGCCGCCGCTGAACCGGCGCCAGCGCCATCGCCAGCGGCGTTTGCACCGCTGGCGTTACCTGGGGAGGTAAAGAGGCTCATTGCCGGCTGGAGCATCATCGGCGCGTACATCGCCAACATCGGGGCCATCATCGCCATCTGCATACCGATCTGGGGACCCATCGCAGCCATACTGGCGGTGCTGGCGCTGGCGCCGGCGGTGCTGGCGCCCTGACTCATCTGGTCGGCCTGCTGCTCGGCTTGCTGTCGCTGTTGCTCGGCCTGGGCGTCCTGCATCGCCTCTTGCTGGCCCGGCGCCATCTCCTGCGCGGCGGGCGCAGCCGCCGGCTGCTCAGCCGGCACGGGAGTAACCGCAGCTACGACTTCTGCGGGCTGCGGCTGCTGCTGGTTGTTGTTGTTCGGCTCATCGGCGTATGCGGTTGCGCTACCTGCGAATGCGACCGCAGCCAAGAACGCTCCAGAGGCTGCCACCAGACGTTTACTCACTGCCGCAATATATGCCACGTCACACCCCCTGTCCACCGATACGGCAGGTAGTAGCCGTTCCTGGGAAGCCGCTGGTAATGCCGGGCGTGGCAGTCCGGGGCGCACCGCCCGGTAAGCTGGCCCGTCGTGACCGATCGCCCCAGCCTGCGGCTGCACGACACGGCAACCGGCGCCGTGCGTGAGTTTGTCCCGTTGCGGCCCGGTCAGGTGTCTATCTATCTATGCGGTGCCACCGTCCAGGCTGCGCCCCATATCGGCCATGTCCGCAGCGGCGTGGCGTTCGATGTACTGCGCCGGTGGCTCACCGCCCGCGGCTACGACGTCGCTTTTGTGCGCAACGTGACCGATATCGACGACAAGATCCTCACCAAGGCCGCTGCAGCGGGCCGGCCCTGGTGGGAGTGGGCCGCCACCCACGAGCGTGAGTTCACCGCGGCGTATGAGGCGCTGGGGGTGCTGCCACCGTCGGCCGAACCGCGTGCGACCGGGCACATCACCCAGATGGTCGAGCTGATCGAGCGCCTGATCGACTCGGGACACGCCTATGCCGGCGGCGGCGACGTGTACTTCGACGTGCTCAGCTACCCCGACTACGGCCAGCTGTCCGGTCATCGGATCGACGACGTGCATCAGGGCGAGGGGGTCGCCACCGGCAAGCGCGACCCGCGCGACTTCACGCTGTGGAAGGGCGCCAAGCCCGGTGAGCCCAGCTGGCCCACGCCGTGGGGCCCGGGCCGTCCGGGCTGGCACCTGGAGTGTTCGGCGATGGCCCGGACCTACCTCGGCCCCGAATTCGATATCCACTGCGGCGGGATGGATCTGGTCTTCCCGCACCATGAGAACGAGATCGCTCAGAGTCGCGCCGCCGGAGACGGATTCGCGAACTACTGGCTGCACAACGGCTGGGTCACCCTGGGCGGCGAGAAGATGAGCAAGTCGCTGGGCAATGTGCTGTCGATGTCGGCGGTGCTGCAACGGGTCCGGCCCGCCGAGCTGCGCTATTACCTGGGTAGTGCGCACTACCGGTCGATGCTCGAGTTCTCCGAGACCGCGCTGCGCGACGCCGTCAACGCCTATGTCGGCATCGAGGACTTCCTGCACCGGGTGCGCAGCCGGGTGGGCGCGGTGGTTCCCAGCACCTGGACGGACCGTTTCGCCGCCGCGCTCGACGATGACCTGTCGGTGCCGATTGCCCTGGCTGAGGTGCACCGGACGCGTGCGGAGGGCAACCGGGCGCTGGACTCCGGCGACCACGAGGGCGCTCTGGCCGCAGCCGGTGCGATCCGGGCGATGATGGACGTGTTGGGCTGCGACCCGCTCAACGAGCGCTGGGAATCGCGCGACGAGACCTCGGCGGCGCTGGCCGCAGTCGACGTCTTAGTGCGCGCCGAGTTGCAACGCCGGGAAACCGCTCGTGCGGAACGGGACTGGCAATTGGCAGATGAGATCCGCTGCAGGCTCAAAAATGCCGGTATCGACGTCACCGACACCGGGGATGGTCCGCAATGGTCACTACTGGTGGAGGGGTCTGAGTAGATGGCCGGAAATTCCAAGCGCAAGGGTGCGGTGCGCAAGCCGGGCACCAAGAAAGGGCCGACGGTCGGCTCTGGTGGCCAACGCCGCCGCGGGCTCGAAGGCCGCGGCGCTACCCCGCCGGCGCATCAGCGCGACTACCACCCCGCAGCCAAGGCGGCTAAGCGCGCGGCAAAGCAGCGCGCCTACCGCACCACCAAGCGCACCGATGAGAACGAGACCGTGCTGGGGCGCAACCCGGTTCTGGAGTGCCTGCGTGCCGGAATCCCGGCTACCGCGCTGTATGTGGCGCTGGGCGCCGAGGCCGATGAGCGCCTGACCGAATCAGTTACTCGGGCAGCCGATTCCGGATTGCCGATCCTGGAGGTGCCGCGGTCCGATCTGGACAAGATGACCACCAACGGTCTGCATCAGGGCATCGCGCTTGCGGTCCCGCCCTACAGCTACGCGCATCCCGACGACCTGATCGCGGCCGCGCGGCGCGATGTCGCGCCGCCGTTGCTGGTCGCACTGGACAACATCTCCGATCCGCGCAATCTCGGCGCCATCGTGCGGTCGGTCGCGGCGTTCGGCGGACACGGCGTGGTGATCCCGCAGCGTCGGTCGGCGTCGGTGACCGCGGTGGCCTGGCGCACCAGTGCCGGTGCGGCAGCGCGGGTTCCGATCGCGCGGGCATCCAATCTGAACCAAACGCTGAAAGCATGGGCAGATCGCGGCCTGCAGATCGTCGGGCTCGACGCCGGCGGCGAGACCATGGTCGATGAGTTGGACGGCACCAGCCCGATGGTGCTGGTCGTCGGTTCCGAGGGCAAGGGGCTGTCCCGACTGGTCCGGCAGAACTGCGACGCCATCGTGTCGATTCCGATGTCCGGGCCCACCGAGTCGCTCAATGCCTCGGTGGCCGCCGGGGTGGTGCTGGCCGAGATCGCCCGTCAGCGAAGGTGATTCGCCGCGCGTTGATTGCGGCGGTGCTGATGGCCGCGGTGGTGAGTCCTTCGGCAACGGCCGCCGCGCAACCGTCGACGTTTGATCTGCAGGCGCATCGCGGCGGCCGGGGCGAGACCACCGAGGAATCGTTGCGCGCCTTCGCCAAGTCGCTCGCGCTGGGGGTCAGCACCCTGGAGTTGGACATCGTGCTGACGCGCGACGCGCAGCCGCTGGTCTGGCACGACCCGGTGATCGAGCCGGCGAAGTGCGCCGACACCGGACCGGCCTTCGCCGGCGATCCCGATTACCCGTACGTGAGCAAGCGAGTAGCCGATCTCACCCTCGCCCAGATCCGAACCCTGGACTGCGGACACCTGTTGCCGGAATTCCCCGACGCGGAAGTGGTGGCGGGCAACGTGATCACCACTTTGCCGGAGGTCTTCGCGCTGGCCGGTCACACAGCGGTCCGCTACAACATCGAGACCAAGGTCGACGGCGACAACTCGCAGCAGATCGTCGATGTGATCCTGGCGGCGGTGCGCGCCGCCGGCAAACTCGATTTCGTTGAAATCCAGAGTTTCGACTGGCGCACGCTGCCGCTGGTGCGCGCCGCGGAACCAGCCATTCCGCTGGTCGCGCTGTGGGAGCAGGGGTCTGATCCGATCTCGGGTGCGGTGGCGGTCGGCGCCGATATCGTGTCCCCGGACTACTCGGTGGTGGATCGAGCATTTACCGAACGCGCACATACGGCTGGGCTGCGGGTGATTCCGTGGACGGTCAACGATGCCGACGCCATGCGACAGCAGATCGCCGCCGGAGTCGACGGGCTCATCACCGACTATCCGAGCCGGCTGCGCGCGGTGCTGGCCGAGCTGGGCATGCCGTTGCCGCCGTCCTACTAGACACCCAGCAGTTGCGCGCTCGCCCACAGGGCCAGCACGGCAACCAGCAGTGTGGCCGGAACCGTGCACAGCCCCAGGCGGGTATATTCGCCGACTCCGGCCGGAACGTCGTAGCGGCGCAACACCCGGCGCCACAGCAGGTTAGACAGTGAGCCCGTGTAGCTGAGGTTGGGTCCGATGTTGACCCCGATCAACACCGCCAACACCGCGAGGGGGCCGCTCGATGCGACCAGCGGCACCAGCACCAGCGTCGCGGGCAGGTTGTTGACCACGTTGGCCAGCACCGCGGCGACCGCCGCGACGCCCAGCAGTGCCGGCAGACCAGATCCCGCCGGCAGCACCGCGGTCATCTGGGCGCCCAGCCCGTTGTCGACGACGGCCCGCACCACCACGCCCAGGGCCAACACGAACACCAGGAAACCGGGGTTGGCGGCCCGCGCAATGCCGGCCGCGGTGCTGCGCCGCTGCGCCAGACCACGCGCGGCCAGCACGGCCGCTCCGGCGACGGCCGCCCATGCCGCCGGTACGCCGAACGTCTCGGCGACCCCGAAACCGACCAGCGTCAGTCCCAGCACCACCAGTGCGAAAACCGGAACCGGGGGCGGCGGGCCGGCGTGCCGGTGCACCGGTGTGGCCCGCAGATCGGCGCGGAAAAACCAGCGGAAAATCAGGTAGACGACCGCGGTGGTGGCCAGCCACGGCGCCGCCATCAACGCGGTGAACTTCACGAACGACAGGCCGGCCTGGTTGAACGCCAGCAGATTGGTCAGGTTCGACACCGGCAGCAGCAGCGACGCCGTGTTGGCCAGGTGCGCGGTCGCGTACGCGTGCGGGCGCATCGGCGCTTGGCGGCGGCGGGCCATCATCAGCACCACCGGGGTCAGCAGCACCACCGTCGCGTCCAGGCTCAGCACCGCGGTCAGGCCGGCGGCGATGACGAAGACGCGGCTCAGCAGATGTTGCGGCGGCCCGACGTCGGCGCGTGCCATCGCCGCGCCGGCCGCTTCGAACAGGCCCTCATCGTCACAGAGCTGTGCCAGCACCAGCACCGCGCCCAGGAACGCGACGACATGCAGCAGAGTGGCGGCTTCGGCAAATGCGTCGTGCATCGAGATCGCGCCGGTGGCAACAAGGATGCCGGCGGCCGGCACCGCCGCGAACATCTCCGGCCAGCCGCGGGGGCGGGCTACCGCGAACGCCAGCACGACGGCAAGCAGCAGCAGCGCAAGAGCTAAGTTCAGGCCCACGGGTCCTCACGACGCCAGACCGTGGGCAGGTGAAGGCCGACTCCGTCGGCCTCGGCCAGCTCGCTGAGAACTTGCATCGTGACGTTGAGGTCGTCGCCGGCGTAGGGCAAGGCGCGCAACGGTTTTGACAAAGGCAGGAAAAAGTCGTCCCAGTGGGTCAGCACCACCGTCGAAGCACCGACCGCGCGGACCGTCTCATTCCAGTAGTCGATTAGGTATTGCCGGGGCTGGATGCCGAGCTGGCCGATGCCCAGGTAGACCACCTCGGCGGCGCGGCCCGCCAGCGCCCCCGGGATATAGCCAGCGCTGCCCATGATCAGCAGGTTGCGTCCCGAGGGGCGGTGGGCCACCAACACCGACCAGGCCTCACCGCACTTGTAGGCGGAAGCCCGCACCGGTGGAACCACCGCGGCGGCGATCACGCCGGGGAACCGGTCTGGTGGGCAGTGCCGCGACTCGATGAGGGTGACGTCATAGGCGCCCAACGTGATGGGTTCGCCGGAAGCCGCGACGGTCAGGCGGTCCTCCGAGAGTCCGTGACCCCGGCCCACATTGGCCGTCGACTCGCCACCCACCAGCGTCGCACCGGTACGTTCGGCCACCACAGCGGAGTCCAGCGCGTGATCGATATGTGAGTGCAGGGGGATCACCGCTGCCAGCTTGTGCGCGCCGGCTCGGGCCAGGCAGGCGTCGATGCGGGCGGCCGACGGCGACACCTTGCGCAGGGCCACCTGCGCCAGACTGGGCCGAGAGAAATAGCCGCCGGTCATCAGCGCCGATGACCCGTCGTCGATCAGCATGCTGGTCACGCCGAGCCACGTCACCGACAACGGTGCGCCCGGCGCCGCGGGTGGGACATCGAACCGGTCGGCGTACCGGCCGATGTCGGGGCGGCCGAGCTTGAGGCGCATCCGCTTAGGCTAACGGGGCTGCGGTCCGGCCGCTGATCCCGGCCGTCTCGGGCATGGCGGTCAGGTAGAGCACGAAACCGGCGCCGGCCACCGCCGCCAGGGTGAAGAACGCCGCGTCGTAGCCTGCGGCCGACACGATCTCGCCGGCGACGAAGTTCGACAATGCGGCGCCCACCCCCCAGGCGGTAGTAATCGCCCCCAGGCTCACGTTGAATCGGCCGGTTCCATGCGTGACATCCTGTACGACCAGCGGGAACAGCGCACCGAAGATGCCCGCTCCCACCCCGTCGAGCAACTGCACCCCGACCAGCCAGTAAGAGTTGTCCCATACCGGGTAGAGCAGCCCGCGCACGGTCAGCACGGCGAATCCGACCAGGAAGATCGGCTTGCGGCCCCAGACGTCGGCTTTGGCGCCCGTCAGATACGCCACTGGAACCATGACCAGCTGCGCGGCCACGATGCACGCCGCCATCAGCGCGGTGCCTATCTCGGTGTTGACCAGCGCCAGTTCCTGACCGACCAACGGCAGCATCGCCGCATTGGCGAAATGGAAGATCACCACCGTCGCGGCGAACACCAGCAGGTGGCGGTTGTGCAGCAGCGCCGCGAATCCCGATGGCTGTCCATGCGGCTGGCCCGCCAGATGGTCCATGCCCCGAGCTACGTCGTGATCGATCGCCGATCCGGGAACACGCAGGGTGGCCACCACACTGAGTGCAGCCATGGCGGCCAGCACCCAGAACACCACGATCGGGCCGTAGAAGTAGGCCAGGGCGCCGGTGGCGGCCGCGGTCGCGGCATTACCCGCGTGGTTGAACGATTCGTTGCGGCCAATACGTTTCGCGAACAGACGTGGGCCGACCACGCCGAGAGTGATCGCGGCCAGCGCCGGTGCGAACACCGAACCCGCGATGCCGGTCAGCAACTGCAACGCCGCGACGCTGTAGAAGTCGGGGAACAGCGGCATCGCCAATGCCGCCGCCGTGACGGCCAGTGCACCGACCACCAGCAATGCTCGCTTGGCCGTGGTGCGGTCGACCAGCGCGCCCACCGGGGTCTGCGCCACGACCGCGGCGACGCCGCCGATCGCCATTACCAGGCCGATCGATGCCTGGTCCCAATTGTGGGTCACCAAGAGGTAGATCGACAGGTAGGGCCCAAGGCCGTCCCGTACATCGGCCAGCGTGAAGTTCAACAGGTCCAGCGCATGCGCCAGCCGGCGCGGGATCGGGTCCGTCACCGAGACAGGCACTGGTTCTGGATCTCCTGAACCGGTGGGCATAGTCGTAATACTGAGGTCTAAACCTTGGGACTGTCGTCGTCGCCGATCAGCAACCTCACAGCCAAGTCCAGCCGGGTGCTGAAATCGGTGGCCGACGCCCGCCGGGTCAGCCAGGCGAGCAGGTTGGACAGCCACACATCCGAGATCACCCGGGAGATGTGGTACTGCTCCTCGGTCGGCTCGCCGTCGCTCATTGCCCCGGCGAACATCGAGTCGATCAATTTCTGGACGTGGTCGACTTCGCCGGCCGCCGAGGCGTCGGCGAAGACATACGCCCGGGTCATCGCCTCAGTGAGCAGCGGGTTGCGCTGCATGGCGCGGTTGAGTTTGTTGACCACCAGGTTGAGCCGCTGGTGGCGGGTGGTTGCGGCAAACGTCGCCGGGTCGGTTTTGGTGTCCACCCGCGCGATCTCCCGGCCCATCGCCGAGACCAGCAGGTGAACCTTCGACGGGAAGTAGCGGTACAGGGTGCCGACAGCCACATCCGCGCGGTCGGCGACCGCGCGCATCTGCACCGCGTCGTAACCGCCCTTGGAGGCGATCGCCAGCGTCGCGTCGAGGATGCGCTTGCGGCGTTCGCGCTGCGCTTCGGAGCCCAGGTCAGATTCGGTCAGCACAGCGACGTTGACCACCTCGCGCGGTTGGCTGGCAGATCCGCGGCCTGCGGTGCCCTCAGCTGACGACATGTGCTGCGCGGCTCCCTCCGTCGATCTATTGGCCCATAACGATACGCACCGCGTAGTTGAATTTCGCACTCCCGACATCGGCCGGACCCAACGTGTCCAGCCAGAACGGTTCGACTTGACGCTCGGACGCTGGCACTATTAGAACACGTTCTAGTGGTTGGTGGGGGTGTTCGTGACCCGCCTCTCTCAAGCCCATCTCGACCCCGAGGAGCCCAGCGTGTCAGTGAAGACCACGGAGACCAGTGCCGCCGACCAGCTCGCTGCCCGCGAGCTGGTCCGCGACTGGGCCGCCGCTGCGGGCACCGCCGAGGCGATTCGTGCCGCGGAATTGGGTGAAACCGATTCCTGGCGAGCCGTTTTCGCGCGCCTGGCCGACTTGGGCCTGTTCGGAGTGGCGGTGCCCGAGGAGTTCGGCGGGGCCGGTGGGCGACTCGAAGACCTCTGCGCGATGGTCGACGAGGCCGCCAAGGCCCTGGTGCCCGGGCCGGTGGCGACCACGGCGCTGGCCACCCTGGTGGTTACCGATCCGGCCCTCGCGGAAGCTCTGGCGGCCGGTGAACGGGTTGCCGGCGTGGTGACTGACCCGTCCGCGACGGCGGTGAGCTTCGATGCGGCGGCCGGTGCGGCCTCCGGCACCGCTGAGCGGGTGCTCGGCGCCACCGCCGACGGGCTGCTGCTGTTGCCGGCCGGTAAGGAGGGCCAAGACGGTCAGGCCTGGGTGCTGGTGGATGCCCGTGATCAGGGCGTGAACGTCGAACCGCTGGCCGCCACCGACTTCTCCCGACCGCTGGCCAAGGTGACGTTGTCGGCAGCGCCGGCGGTGCTCCTGGAGGCCGGCACCCGGGTAGAGAATCTGGTGGTCACGGTGCTGGCTGCCGAAGCTGCCGGGGTCGCCCGCTGGGCGTTGGACACCGCCGTCGAATACGCCAAGGTGCGTGAACAGTTCGGCAAGCCGATCGGCAGCTTCCAGGCCATCAAGCACCTGTGTGCAGAGATGCTGTGCCGGGCCGACCAGGCCGCGGTGGCGGCCAGCGATGTGGCGCGCGCCGCCGCCGATCCCGATGACCAGCAGTTCGCGATCGCGGCCGCGGTTGCCGCCGCGATCTGTATCGACGCCGCCAAGGCCAACGCCAAGGACTGCATTCAGGTGCTCGGCGGCATCGGCATTACCTGGGAGCACGACGCGCACCTGTACCTGCGCCGGGCCTACGGCATCGGGCAGGCACTGGGCGGGCCGCAGCGTTGGCTGCGCCGTACCGCCGCACTGACCCGCGACGGGCTGCGCCGCCGGCTGGAGGTCGAGTTGGGTGAGGCCACTGACATCCGGCCCGAGATCGCTGCGGAGGTGGCGCGCATTGCGGACTTGCCGACCGAGGCGCGTCAAGTGGCGCTGGCCGAATCGGGACTGCTGGCGCCGCACTGGCCGGCTCCCTATGGCCGCGCTGCCGGCCCCGCCGAGCAGTTGGTGATCGACCAGGAACTCGCCGCGGCCGGCGTCGGGCGTCCCGACCTGGTGGTCGGCTGGTGGGCGGCCCCGACGATTCTTGAGCACGGCACGCCCGAGCAGATCGAGCGCTTCATCCCGGCCACCCTGACCGGCGAGATCTTCTGGTGCCAGCTGTTCTCCGAGCCCGGTGCCGGCTCGGACCTGGCGGCGCTGCGCACCAAAGCAGTGAAGGTGGACGGCGGCTGGCGGCTGACCGGTCAGAAGGTGTGGACGTCGCGAGCCCACGACTCGCAGTGGGGCGTCTGCCTGGCCAGAACCGATGCCGAAGCTCCCAAACATAAGGGCATCACCTACTTTCTGGTCGATATGGCCGCCGAGGGCATCGACATCCGGCCGCTGCGTGAGATCACCGGCGAGGCCCTGTTCAACGAGGTCTTCCTCGACGACGTATTCGTCCCCGACGAGCAGGTGGTCGGCGGCGTCAACGACGGCTGGCGGCTGGCCCGCACCACGTTGGCCAACGAGCGCGTCGCGATTGCCGGGGGAACCGCGCTGGGCAATCCGATGGAGGAGCTGCTCAAGACCCTGGCGGATCGGGAACCCGACACCGCCACCGCTGAGCGGCTGGCCCGGCTGATCATTGCCGCGCAGGCGGGATCACTGCTGGATCAACGCATCGCCCAGCTTGCCGTCGGCGGCCAAGACCCCGGCTCGGAGTCTTCGGTACGCAAGCTCATCGGGGTGCGCTATCGCCAGGAGTTGGCCGAGTTCCGGATGGATGTGGCCGAGGGGGCCGGTGCGGTGGCCGGATGCGAAGTGCACGACTTCCTCAACACCCGGTGCCTGTCGATCGCCGGGGGCACCGAGCAGATCCTGCTGACGCTGGCCGCCGAGCGGCTGCTGGGGCTGCCGCGCGGGTAGCTTTCCGTCACCGCGGGTACCCCACTGTCGGAATCGCCGCCGACGAACGGAGTCCTGGGTGCCTAGCCGAATCGCGGACATCGACCGCCTGATATCCGGTGTGCATTACGACCCGCATGCGATCCTCGGAGCCCACGACAACGGTAAACGCACCGTGATCCGAACGCTGCGCCCGGGCGCAGCGTTCGGATCACGGTGCGTTTACCGTTGTCGTGGGCTCCGAGGATCGCATGCGGGTCGTAATGCACACCGGATATCAGGCGGTCGATGTCCGCGATTCGGCTAGGCACCCAGGACTCCGTTCGTCGGCGGCGATTCCGACAGTGGGGTACCCGCGGTGACGGAAAGCTACCCGCGCGGCAGCCCCAGCAGCCGCTCGGCGGCCAGCGTCAGCAGGATCTGCTCGGTGCCCCCGGCGATCGACAGGCACCGGGTGTTGAGGAAGTCGTGCACTTCGCATCCGGCCACCGCACCGGCCCCCTCGGCCACATCCATCCGGAACTCGGCCAACTCCTGGCGATAGCGCACCCCGATGAGCTTGCGTACCGAAGACTCCGAGCCGGGGTCTTGGCCGCCGACGGCAAGCTGGGCGATGCGTTGATCCAGCAGTGATCCCGCCTGCGCGGCAATGATCAGCCGGGCCAGCCGCTCAGCGGTGGCGGTGTCGGGTTCCCGATCCGCCAGGGTCTTGAGCAGCTCCTCCATCGGATTGCCCAGCGCGGTTCCCCCGGCAATCGCGACGCGCTCGTTGGCCAACGTGGTGCGGGCCAGCCGCCAGCCGTCGTTGACGCCGCCGACCACCTGCTCGTCGGGGACGAATACGTCGTCGAGGAAGACCTCGTTGAACAGGGCCTCGCCGGTGATCTCACGCAGCGGCCGGATGTCGATGCCCTCGGCGGCCATATCGACCAGAAAGTAGGTGATGCCCTTATGTTTGGGAGCTTCGGCATCGGTTCTGGCCAGGCAGACGCCCCACTGCGAGTCGTGGGCTCGCGACGTCCACACCTTCTGACCGGTCAGCCGCCAGCCGCCGTCCACCTTCACTGCTTTGGTGCGCAGCGCCGCCAGGTCCGAGCCGGCACCGGGCTCGGAGAACAGCTGGCACCAGAAGATCTCGCCGGTCAGGGTGGCCGGGATGAAGCGCTCGATCTGCTCGGGCGTGCCGTGCTCAAGAATCGTCGGGGCCGCCCACCAGCCGACCACCAGGTCGGGACGCCCGACGCCGGCCGCGGCGAGTTCCTGGTCGATCACCAACTGCTCGGCGGGGCCGGCAGCGCGGCCATAGGGAGCCGGCCAGTGCGGCGCCAGCAGTCCCGATTCGGCCAGCGCCACTTGACGCGCCTCGGTCGGCAAGTCCGCAATGCGCGCCACCTCCGCAGCGATCTCGGGCCGGATGTCAGTGGCCTCACCCAACTCGACCTCCAGCCGGCGGCGCAGCCCGTCGCGGGTCAGTGCGGCGGTACGGCGCAGCCAACGCTGCGGCCCGCCCAGTGCCTGCCCGATGCCGTAGGCCCGGCGCAGGTACAGGTGCGCGTCGTGCTCCCAGGTAATGCCGATGCCGCCGAGCACCTGAATGCAGTCCTTGGCGTTGGCCTTGGCGGCGTCGATACAGATCGCGGCGGCAACCGCGGCCGCGATCGCGAACTGCTGGTCATCGGGATCGGCGGCGGCGCGCGCCACATCGCTGGCCGCCACCGCGGCCTGGTCGGCCCGGCACAGCATCTCTGCACACAGGTGCTTGATGGCCTGGAAGCTGCCGATCGGCTTGCCGAACTGTTCACGCACCTTGGCGTATTCGACGGCGGTGTCCAACGCCCAGCGGGCGACCCCGGCAGCTTCGGCAGCCAGCACCGTGACCACCAGATTCTCTACCCGGGTGCCGGCCTCCAGGAGCACCGCCGGCGCTGCCGACAACGTCACCTTGGCCAGCGGTCGGGAGAAGTCGGTGGCGGCCAGCGGTTCGACGTTCACGCCCTGATCACGGGCATCCACCAGCACCCAGGCCTGACCGTCTTGGCCCTCCTTACCGGCCGGCAACAGCAGCAGCCCGTCGGCGGTGGCGCCGAGCACCCGCTCAGCGGTGCCGGAGGCCGCACCGGCCGCCGCATCGAAGCTCACCGCCGTCGCGGACGGGTCAGTCACCACGCCGGCAACCCGTTCACCGGCCGCCAGAGCTTCCGCGAGGGCCGGATCGGTAACCACCAGGGTGGCCAGCGCCGTGGTCGCCACCGGCCCGGGCACCAGGGCCTTGGCGGCCTCGTCGACCATCGCGCAGAGGTCTTCGAGTCGCCCACCGGCCCCGCCGAACTCCTCGGGCACCGCCACTCCGAACAGGCCCAAGTCGGCCAGGCGCGCGAAAACGGCTCGCCAGGAATCGGTTTCACCCAATTCCGCGGCACGAATCGCCTCGGCGGTGCCCGCAGCGGCGGCCCAGTCGCGGACCAGCTCGCGGGCAGCGAGCTGGTCGGCGGCACTGGTCTCCGTGGTCTTCACTGACACGCTGGGCTCCTCGGGGTCGAGATGGGCTTGAGAGAGGCGGGTCACGAACACCCCCACCAACCACTAGAACGTGTTCTAATAGTGCCAGCGTCCGAGCGTCAAGTCGAACCGTTCTGGCTGGACACGTTGGGTCCGGCCGATGTCGGGAGTGCGAAATTCAACTACGCGGTGCGTATCGTTATGGGCCAATAGATCGACGGAGGGAGCCGCGCAGCACATGTCGTCAGCTGAGGGCACCGCAGGCCGCGGATCTGCCAGCCAACCGCGCGAGGTGGTCAACGTCGCTGTGCTGACCGAATCTGACCTGGGCTCCGAAGCGCAGCGCGAACGCCGCAAGCGCATCCTCGACGCGACGCTGGCGATCGCCTCCAAGGGCGGTTACGACGCGGTGCAGATGCGCGCGGTCGCCGACCGCGCGGATGTGGCTGTCGGCACCCTGTACCGCTACTTCCCGTCGAAGGTTCACCTGCTGGTCTCGGCGATGGGCCGGGAGATCGCGCGGGTGGACACCAAAACCGACCCGGCGACGTTTGCCGCAACCACCCGCCACCAGCGGCTCAACCTGGTGGTCAACAAACTCAACCGCGCCATGCAGCGCAACCCGCTGCTCACTGAGGCGATGACCCGGGCGTATGTCTTCGCCGACGCCTCGGCGGCCGGCGAAGTCGACCACGTCCAGAAATTGATCGACTCGATGTTCGCCGGGGCAATGAGCGACGGCGAGCCGACCGAGGAGCAGTACCACATCTCCCGGGTGATCTCGGATGTGTGGCTGTCCAACCTGCTCGCCTGGCTGACCCGGCGGGCGTCGGCCACCGATTTCAGCACCCGGCTGGACTTGGCTGTGAGGTTGCTGATCGGCGACGACGACAGTCCCAAGGTTTAGACCTCAGTATTACGACTATGCCCACCGGTTCAGGAGATCCAGAACCAGTGCCTGTCTCGGTGACGGACCCGATCCCGCGCCGGCTGGCGCATGCGCTGGACCTGTTGAACTTCACGCTGGCCGATGTACGGGACGGCCTTGGGCCCTACCTGTCGATCTACCTCTTGGTGACCCACAATTGGGACCAGGCATCGATCGGCCTGGTAATGGCGATCGGCGGCGTCGCCGCGGTCGTGGCGCAGACCCCGGTGGGCGCGCTGGTCGACCGCACCACGGCCAAGCGAGCATTGCTGGTGGTCGGTGCACTGGCCGTCACGGCGGCGGCATTGGCGATGCCGCTGTTCCCCGACTTCTACAGCGTCGCGGCGTTGCAGTTGCTGACCGGCATCGCGGGTTCGGTGTTCGCACCGGCGCTGGCCGCGATCACTCTCGGCGTGGTCGGCCCACGTCTGTTCGCGAAACGTATTGGCCGCAACGAATCGTTCAACCACGCGGGTAATGCCGCGACCGCGGCCGCCACCGGCGCCCTGGCCTACTTCTACGGCCCGATCGTGGTGTTCTGGGTGCTGGCCGCCATGGCTGCACTCAGTGTGGTGGCCACCCTGCGTGTTCCCGGATCGGCGATCGATCACGACGTAGCTCGGGGCATGGACCATCTGGCGGGCCAGCCGCATGGACAGCCATCGGGATTCGCGGCGCTGCTGCACAACCGCCACCTGCTGGTGTTCGCCGCGACGGTGGTGATCTTCCATTTCGCCAATGCGGCGATGCTGCCGTTGGTCGGTCAGGAACTGGCGCTGGTCAACACCGAGATAGGCACCGCGCTGATGGCGGCGTGCATCGTGGCCGCGCAGCTGGTCATGGTTCCAGTGGCGTATCTGACGGGCGCCAAAGCCGACGTCTGGGGCCGCAAGCCGATCTTCCTGGTCGGATTCGCCGTGCTGACCGTGCGCGGGCTGCTCTACCCGGTATGGGACAACTCTTACTGGCTGGTCGGGGTGCAGTTGCTCGACGGGGTGGGAGCGGGCATCTTCGGTGCGCTGTTCCCGCTGGTCGTACAGGATGTCACGCATGGAACCGGCCGATTCAACGTGAGCCTGGGGGCGATTACTACCGCCTGGGGGGTGGGCGCCGCATTGTCGAACTTCGTCGCCGGCGAGATCGTGTCGGCCGCAGGCTACGACGCGGCGTTCTTCACCCTGGCGGCGGTGGCCGGCGCCGGTTTCGTGCTCTACCTGACCGCCATGCCCGAGACGGCCGGGATCAGCGGCCGGACCGCAGCCCCGTTAGCCTAAGCGGATGCGCCTCAAGCTCGGCCGCCCCGACATCGGCCGGTACGCCGACCGGTTCGATGTCCCACCCGCGGCGCCGGGCGCACCGTTGTCGGTGACGTGGCTCGGCGTGACCAGCATGCTGATCGACGACGGGTCATCGGCGCTGATGACCGGCGGCTATTTCTCTCGGCCCAGTCTGGCGCAGGTGGCCCTGCGCAAGGTGTCGCCGTCGGCCGCCCGCATCGACGCCTGCCTGGCCCGAGCCGGCGCGCACAAGCTGGCAGCGGTGATCCCCCTGCACTCACATATCGATCACGCGCTGGACTCCGCTGTGGTGGCCGAACGTACCGGTGCGACGCTGGTGGGTGGCGAGTCGACGGCCAATGTGGGCCGGGGTCACGGACTCTCGGAGGACCGCCTGACCGTCGCGGCTTCCGGCGAACCCATCACGTTGGGCGCCTATGACGTCACCCTCATCGAGTCGCGGCACTGCCCACCAGACCGGTTCCCCGGCGTGATCGCCGCCGCGGTGGTTCCACCGGTGCGGGCTTCCGCCTACAAGTGCGGTGAGGCCTGGTCGGTGTTGGTGGCCCACCGCCCCTCGGGACGCAACCTGCTGATCATGGGCAGCGCTGGCTATATCCCGGGGGCGCTGGCGGGCCGCGCCGCCGAGGTGGTCTACCTGGGCATCGGCCAGCTCGGCATCCAGCCCCGGCAATACCTAATCGACTACTGGAATGAGACGGTCCGCGCGGTCGGTGCTTCGACGGTGGTGCTGACCCACTGGGACGACTTTTTCCTGCCTTTGTCAAAACCGTTGCGCGCCTTGCCCTACGCCGGCGACGACCTCAACGTCACGATGCAAGTTCTCAGCGAGCTGGCCGAGGCCGACGGAGTCGGCCTTCACCTGCCCACGGTCTGGCGTCGTGAGGACCCGTGGGCCTGAACTTAGCTCTTGCGCTGCTGCTGCTTGCCGTCGTGCTGGCGTTCGCGGTAGCCCGCCCCCGCGGCTGGCCGGAGATGTTCGCGGCGGTGCCGGCCGCCGGCATCCTTGTTGCCACCGGCGCGATCTCGATGCACGACGCATTTGCCGAAGCCGCCACTCTGCTGCATGTCGTCGCGTTCCTGGGCGCGGTGCTGGTGCTGGCACAGCTCTGTGACGATGAGGGCCTGTTCGAAGCGGCCGGCGCGGCGATGGCACGCGCCGACGTCGGGCCGCCGCAACATCTGCTGAGCCGCGTCTTCGTCATCGCCGCCGGCCTGACCGCGGTGCTGAGCCTGGACGCGACGGTGGTGCTGCTGACCCCGGTGGTGCTGATGATGGCCCGCCGCCGCCAAGCGCCGATGCGCCCGCACGCGTACGCGACCGCGCACCTGGCCAACACGGCGTCGCTGCTGCTGCCGGTGTCGAACCTGACCAATCTGCTGGCGTTCAACCAGGCCGGCCTGTCGTTCGTGAAGTTCACCGCGTTGATGGCGGCGCCGTGGCTGGCCACCACCGCGGTCGTCTACCTGATTTTCCGCTGGTTTTTCCGCGCCGATCTGCGGGCCACACCGGTGCACCGGCACGCCGGCCCGCCGCCCCCGGTTCCGGTTTTCGCACTGGTGGTGCTGGGACTGACGCTGGTCGGTTTCGGGGTCGCCGAGACGTTCGGCGTACCGGCGGCATGGGCGGCCGTCGCCGGAGCGGCCGTGCTGGCCGCGCGTGGTCTGGCGCAGCGGCGCAGCACCGCGGCCGGCATTGCGCGGGCCGCCAACCCCGGTTTCCTGGTGTTCGTGTTGGCCCTGGGCGTGGTGGTGCGGGCCGTCGTCGACAACGGGCTGGGCGCCCAGATGACCGCGGTGCTGCCGGCGGGATCTGGTCTGCCGGCACTGCTGGGCGTCGCGGCGGTCGCCGCGGTGCTGGCCAACGTGGTCAACAACCTGCCCGCGACGCTGGTGCTGGTGCCGCTGGTCGCATCGAGCGGCCCCCTCGCGGTGTTGGCGGTGTTGATCGGGGTCAACATCGGACCCAACCTCAGCTACACGGGCTCACTGTCTAACCTGCTGTGGCGCCGGGTGTTGCGCCGCTACGACGTTCCGGCCGGAGTCGGCGAATATACCCGCCTGGGGCTGTGCACGGTTCCGGCCACACTGCTGGTTGCCGTGCTGGCCCTGTGGGCGAGCGCGCAACTGCTGGGTGTCTAGTAGGACGGCGGCAACGGCATGCCCAGCTCGGCCAGCACCGCGCGCAGCCGGCTCGGATAGTCGGTGATGAGCCCGTCGACTCCGGCGGCGATCTGCTGTCGCATGGCGTCGGCATCGTTGACCGTCCACGGAATCACCCGCAGCCCAGCCGTATGTGCGCGTTCGGTAAATGCTCGATCCACCACCGAGTAGTCCGGGGACACGATATCGGCGCCGACCGCCACCGCACCCGAGATCGGATCAGACCCCTGCTCCCACAGCGCGACCAGCGGAATGGCTGGTTCCGCGGCGCGCACCAGCGGCAGCGTGCGCCAGTCGAAACTCTGGATTTCAACGAAATCGAGTTTGCCGGCGGCGCGCACCGCCGCCAGGATCACATCGACGATCTGCTGCGAGTTGTCGCCGTCGACCTTGGTCTCGATGTTGTAGCGGACCGCTGTGTGACCGGCCAGCGCGAAGACCTCCGGCAAAGTGGTGATCACGTTGCCCGCCACCACTTCCGCGTCGGGGAATTCCGGCAACAGGTGTCCGCAGTCCAGGGTTCGGATCTGGGCGAGGGTGAGATCGGCTACTCGCTTGCTCACGTACGGGTAATCGGGATCGCCGGCGAAGGCCGGTCCGGTGTCGGCGCACTTCGCCGGCTCGATCACCGGGTCGTGCCAGACCAGCGGCTGCGCGTCGCGCGTCAGCACGATGTCCAACTCCAGGGTGCTGACCCCCAGCGCGAGCGACTTGGCGAAGGCGCGCAACGATTCCTCGGTGGTCTCGCCCCGGCCGCCGCGATGCGCCTGCAGATCAAACGTCGACGGTTGCGCGGCGGCCGTTGCCGAAGGACTCACCACCGCGGCCATCAGCACCGCCGCAATCAACGCGCGGCGAATCACCTTCGCTGACGGGCGATCTCGGCCAGCACCACCCCGGCGGCCACCGAGGCATTGAGCGACTCGGTGGGCCCGGACATCGGAATCGACACGATGGCGTCGCAGTTCTGCCGGACCAGTCGGGACAGCCCCTTGCCCTCGGAACCGACGACCAGCACCATCGGGCTGGTGCCGTCCAACTCATCGACCATGGTCTCGCCGCCGGCGTCGAGCCCGACGATCTGCAGGCCGCGATCTGCCCATGCTTTCAGCGTTTGGTTCAGATTGGATGCCCGCGCGATCGGAACCCGCGCTGCCGCACCGGCACTGGTGCGCCAGGCCACCGCGGTCACCGACGCCGACCGACGCTGCGGGATCACCACGCCGTGTCCGCCGAACGCCGCGACCGACCGCACGATGGCGCCGAGATTGCGCGGATCGGAGATGTTGTCCAGTGCGACCAGCAACGGCGGCGCGACATCGCGCCGCGCGGCCGCGATCAGGTCGTCGGGATGCGCGTAGCTGTAGGGCGGGACCGCAAGCGCGATGCCCTGATGCAGACCGTTGGTGGTCATCTTGTCCAGATCGGACCGCGGCACCTCCAGGATCGGCAATCCGGAATCGGCTGCCCGAGTAACTGATTCGGTCAGGCGCTCATCGGCCTCGGCGCCCAGCGCCACATACAGCGCGGTAGCCGGGATTCCGGCACGCAGGCACTCCAGAACCGGGTTGCGCCCCAGCACGGTCTCGTTCTCATCGGTGCGCTTGGTGGTGCGGTAGGCGCGCTGCTTTGCCGCGCGCTTAGCCGCCTTGGCTGCGGGGTGGTAGTCGCGCTGATGCGCCGGCGGGGTAGCGCCGCGGCCTTCGAGCCCGCGGCGGCGTTGGCCACCAGAGCCGACCGTCGGCCCTTTCTTGGTGCCCGGCTTGCGCACCGCACCCTTGCGCTTGGAATTTCCGGCCATCTACTCAGACCCCTCCACCAGTAGTGACCATTGCGGACCATCCCCGGTGTCGGTGACGTCGATACCGGCATTTTTGAGCCTGCAGCGGATCTCATCTGCCAATTGCCAGTCCCGTTCCGCACGAGCGGTTTCCCGGCGTTGCAACTCGGCGCGCACTAAGACGTCGACTGCGGCCAGCGCCGCCGAGGTCTCGTCGCGCGATTCCCAGCGCTCGTTGAGCGGGTCGCAGCCCAACACGTCCATCATCGCCCGGATCGCACCGGCTGCGGCCAGAGCGCCCTCGTGGTCGCCGGAGTCCAGCGCCCGGTTGCCCTCCGCACGCGTCCGGTGCACCTCAGCCAGGGCAATCGGCACCGACAGGTCATCGTCGAGCGCGGCGGCGAAACGGTCCGTCCAGGTGCTGGGAACCACCGCGCCCACCCGGCTGCGCACCCGGTGCAGGAAGTCCTCGATGCCGACATAGGCGTTGACGGCGTCGCGCAGCGCGGTCTCGGAGAACTCGAGCATCGACCGGTAGTGCGCACTACCCAGGTAATAGCGCAGCTCGGCGGGCCGGACCCGTTGCAGCACCGCCGACATCGACAGCACATTGCCCAGCGACTTGCTCATCTTCTCGCCGCCCAGGGTGACCCAGCCGTTGTGCAGCCAGTAGTTCGCGAATCCGTCTCCGGCGGCGCGACTCTGAGCGATCTCGTTCTCATGGTGCGGGAAGACCAGATCCATCCCGCCGCAGTGGATATCGAATTCGGGGCCGAGGTAGGTCCGGGCCATCGCCGAACACTCCAGGTGCCAGCCCGGACGGCCCGGGCCCCACGGCGTGGGCCAGCTGGGCTCACCGGGCTTGGCGCCCTTCCACAGCGTGAAGTCGCGCGGGTCGCGCTTGCCGGTGGCGACCCCCTCGCCCTGATGCACGTCGTCGATCCGATGACCGGACAGCTGGCCGTAGTCGGGGTAGCTGAGCACGTCGAAGTACACGTCGCCGCCGCCGGCATAGGCGTGTCCCGAGTCGATCAGGCGCTCGATCAGCTCGACCATCTGGGTGATGTGCCCGGTCGCACGCGGTTCGGCCGACGGTGGCAGCACCCCCAGCGCCTCATACGCCGCGGTGAACTCACGCTCGTGGGTGGCGGCCCACTCCCACCAGGGCCGGCCCGCTGCAGCGGCCTTGGTGAGGATCTTGTCGTCGATATCGGTCACGTTGCGCACAAAAGCGACGTCGTAGCCGCGGGCGGTGAGCCACCGGCGCAGTACATCGAACGCCACGCCGCTGCGGACATGGCCGATATGGGGCGCAGCCTGGACGGTGGCACCGCATAGATAGATAGACACCTGACCGGGCCGCAACGGGACAAACTCACGCACGGCGCCGGTTGCCGTGTCGTGCAGCCGCAGGCTGGGGCGATCGGTCACGACGGGCCAGCTTACCGGGCGGTGCGCCCCGGACTGCCACGCCCGGCATTACCAGCGGCTTCCCAGGAACGGCTACTACCTGCCGTATCGGTGGACAGGGGGTGTGACGTGGCATATATTGCGGCAGTGAGTAAACGTCTGGTGGCAGCCTCTGGAGCGTTCTTGGCTGCGGTCGCATTCGCAGGTAGCGCAACCGCATACGCCGATGAGCCGAACAACAACAACCAGCAGCAGCCGCAGCCCGCAGAAGTCGTAGCTGCGGTTACTCCCGTGCCGGCTGAGCAGCCGGCGGCTGCGCCCGCCGCGCAGGAGATGGCGCCGGGCCAGCAAGAGGCGATGCAGGACGCCCAGGCCGAGCAACAGCGACAGCAAGCCGAGCAGCAGGCCGACCAGATGAGTCAGGGCGCCAGCACCGCCGGCGCCAGCGCCAGCACCGCCAGTATGGCTGCGATGGGTCCCCAGATCGGTATGCAGATGGCGATGATGGCCCCGATGTTGGCGATGTACGCGCCGATGATGCTCCAGCCGGCAATGAGCCTCTTTACCTCCCCAGGTAACGCCAGCGGTGCAAACGCCGCTGGCGATGGCGCTGGCGCCGGTTCAGCGGCGGCGAGCGACGCTTTTAGCGGCCTGGGGGCGCACGAACCCGGTTCGGCGGCGGGGTCACTGCCCTTCGACCTGGGCGAGCACCTGAACCTCGATCCTGAGCTTTTCGCCGGGGCGGGCGGGGATGTCCTCAACGGTGCGGCGGGTGACTCCGCTGGCGCAGCTAGTGATGCTGCGCTGGCTGCGTCCACCGCACTGCTCGACGGTGGCACTGACATGGGCACCAACCTCGCCGGCGGCATCCGCGCCGTCGGCGGCGACATCGCCACCTGCATCATCGGTGCCATCTTCGGCGGGAACTGCTAGCTCCCGCCGGACGGCTTAAGCAGGCACTACCAGCGCGGTAGCCACCGCGGCCAGTCCCTCGCCCCGACCGGTGAGCCCCAGGCCGTCGGTTGTTGTGGCCGACACCGAGACCGGTGCGCCCAGCAATTCCGACAGCAGCTGCTGCGCTTCGGCCCGGCGGGGCCCCACCTTCGGCCGGTTGCCGATGACCTGCACCGCGGCATTGCCGATCACGAATCCGCTCTCGCCGAGCAGCTCGCGCACGTGGCCGAGCATCACAGCGCCCGTTACTCGTGCCCAGCGGGGCTCGTCGACGCCGAACACCGACCCGAGGTCCCCCAGCCCTGCCGCCGACAGCAGCGCGTCACACAGGGCGTGTGCGGCCACGTCGCCGTCGGAGTGTCCGGCGCAGCCGTCGGCGTCGGGAAACAGCAACCCCAACAGCCAGCACGGCCGGCCCGGCTCGATCGGGTGCACGTCGGTGCCCAACCCGACCCTCGGCAGCGCACTCACCGGTTCACCACGGCCTCGGCGAGCACCGCATCCAGCGGTGTGGTGATCTTGAAGGCCAAGGGATCGCCTTCGACGGTGTGGACCTGGCCGCCGACATGTTCGACCATTGCGGCGTCATCGGTGAACTGCGTGCCCGCACCGGCCTGCTGGTAGGCCCGCAGCAGCAGGTCCGCGGCGAACCCCTGGGGGGTCTGCACGGCCCGCAGGCCGGCCCGCTCGGGTGTGCCCAGGACTGTTCCGTTCGCGTCGACCGCCTTGATGGTGTCGGCGACCGGAAGCGCCGGGACGACGGCTCGGTACCCGGCATGCAATGCCTCGACCACCCGGACCACCAGTCCGGGCGGAGTCAATGGTCGGGCGGCGTCGTGGACCAGCACGAAATCGGGCTCTCCGGCGCTGGCCAACGCCAACCGAACGGAATCGACACGATCGGCACCGCCGGCGACGACGGTGGCAGTCCCACCGAGGATCAATTTGGCCTCGTCGGTGCGGTCCGGCGGCACGGCGACCACGATCTGGTCGATGACCCCGGACTCCCGCAGACCTGCCACGGCGCGCTCAACCAGCGTCACGCCGCCCAGCAGAAAGAACGCCTTGGGCATGCCGGCGCCCAGCCGCACACCTGAACCGGCCGCCGGCACCACGGCTACTGTGCTTGGCACCGGATCCCCGGTCGCTCAGAGAACGTCGCGGTCAGGACGCCGCGGCCAGCACCTCGTCGAGGATGGTCTCCGCCTTGGCATCATCGGTGTTCTCGGCCAGGGCCAGCTCACCAACGAGGATCTGACGTGCCTTGGCCAGCATCCGCTTCTCACCGGCAGACAGGCCGCGCTCCTGGTCACGGCGCCACAGGTCACGAACGACCTCGGCTACCTTGTGCACATCGCCGGAGGCGAGCTTCTCCAGGTTGGCCTTGTAACGACGCGACCAGTTGGTCGGTTCTTCGGTGTGCGGGGCACGCAACACCTGGAAGACCTTGTCCAGGCCTTCCTGGCCGACAACGTCACGCACACCGACATATTCGGCATTTTCAGCGGGAACTCGAACGGTGAGGTCGCCCTGCGCCACCTTAAGGACCAGATAGTCCTTTTGCTCGCCTTTGATGGTCCGGGTTTCAATCGCCTCGATCAACGCTGCACCGTGGTGTGGATATACGACGGTGTCTCCGACCTTAAAGATCATCTGATTTGAGCCCCTTTCGCTACCCCATGCTAACACGCCGCCACAACACACGACCACCAACGGTGCAGGTCAGGGGCACCGCGGCCCCAGCAGGGGGGTTGACATCGCGGCGGAAGCGTGCTGGGTCAAACCTGATCGGAGCCTGATCAGGGCTGGTCGACGGGGGTCATGGGCGACCGGTAACCCTGCGCTACCGCCACCGGATCGTTGCTACTACAGTGCATAGTCACCAGTCGCGACAGCCGAGCAGGAGACCACACGTGAACTCGTTCAACAGGGCCTTCAACAAGGCTGCGATCGCGCTGATTGCGGCGGCGGCGCTGGCCGGCTGCGGTACCGGACAGATCTCTCAGACCGCTGACCAGGCCTCTGCGGTCAACGGCGCCTCGGCCACCGTCGGCGACCTGGCGCTGCGCGACGTGCGCATCCAGGCGACGCAGACCGGCGACGCGTTGGAGCCGGGCCAGACCGTCGACCTGGTGTTCGTGGTCAGCAACCAGTCGGCCGACGCCAACGATGAGCTGAGCGACATCACGACCTCGATCGGCAAGGTGTCACCGACCGGCAGCAAGACCGTGCCGGTCGGCGGCGTCCTGGTCTTCAGCGCCCCGGCGGGCCCCGACCTGCCGACGGCTCCCGCCGCCCGGGCACTGCCGGAGGTGGCCAGCGCCAACACCGCCGCTGCGACGGTGACCCTGGACAAGGCGATTCGCAACGGGCTGACCTACGACTTCACCTTCACCTTCAAGAGGGCCGGCGAGGTGCGCGTGGACGTGCCGATCTCGGCCGGCCCGCTTTCGCACCACTGACGCACCCGTCGCGGCCGGCACTGTCGGACCCGGGCGATACGGTCGCCGAGTGGCCAAGGCACGTTCGCTCTTTCGCTGTTCGGAATGCGGGAACACCACCGCGAAGTGGCTGGGCCGCTGCCCGGAGTGCGGTAGTTGGGGCGGCATCGACCCGGTAGGCGAAGCGGCCGCACCGGCAGGTGGGCTGCGGCCGGCGACACCGGCTCGGCCCGCGGTGCCGATCAGCTCCATCGAGGCGGGTCGAGCACGGCCGGCGCCGACCGGTGTCACCGAACTCGACCGGGTGTTGGGTGGCGGGGTGGTTCCCGGCTCGGTCACCCTGTTGGCCGGCGATCCCGGTGTCGGTAAATCCACGCTGCTGCTCGAGGTCGCGCACCGCTGGGCACTGGCGGGGCGCCGGGCGCTGTACGTCTCCGGAGAGGAGTCCGCGGGGCAGATCCGGCTGCGCGCCGAGCGCACCGGATGCACCCACGACGAGATCTACCTGGCCTCCGAATCTGACCTGCAGACGGTGCTGGGCCATATCGAGGCGGTGCGGCCCACCCTGGTGGTGGTGGATTCGGTGCAGACCGTGACCGCCGCCGACACCGACGGGGTGGCCGGCGGGGTCACCCAGGTTCGGGCTGTGACGGCCGCTCTGACCGCGGCCGCCAAGAGTGCCGATGTGGCGCTGGTCCTGGTCGGACACGTGACCAAGGACGGCGCGATCGCGGGCCCACGTTCACTGGAGCACCTCGTCGACGTGGTGCTGCACTTCGAGGGGGACCGCAACTCGGTGCTGCGGATGGTGCGGGCGGTCAAGAATCGTTTCGGCGCTACCGACGAGGTGGGCTGTTTCCTGCTCCGCGACGACGGCATCGAGGGGATCGCCGACCCGTCCGGTCTTTTCCTGGAGCAGCGCAGCGAGCCGGTGCCCGGCACCGCCATCACCGTCGCACTGGACGGCAAGCGTCCGTTGATCGGCGAAGTGCAGGCACTGCTGGCCAAGCCGGCGGGCGGCTCGCCGCGCCGTGCGGTCAGTGGCATCGACCACACCCCATCCGCCTTGCTCCCCGCAGTACTGGACAAGCACGCCGAACTTCCGATCGGGGCCGGCGACATCTACCTGTCCACGGTGGGCGGCATGCGGTTGACCGATCCGTCCGCGGATCTGGCCGTCGCCATCGCGCTGGCATCGGCCTACGCGGATCAGCCGGGCCGCCTCGGCGACCTGCGCCCGGTCAGCGGGATGGACCGTCGGCTCGCCGAGGCGGCCCGGCTCGGATTCACCACCGCGCTGACTCCCCCGGGCGCGCCGGCCACCGTGGGCGGCCTGCGTACCGTGCCGGCCGCCAACATCGTTGCCGCGCTGCACCACCTGGTCGAGATCGCCGACCGACGCGGCGGTCATGTGGCCCCGCCGCAGCTACTGGATCGAAACTAGCGACAGCCCCTGAAGCTGGGCCGCCGAATCAACCCGGCGTTCAGTTGCCCGGTGGCGGCGCGTCCGGCGGGGGCACTTCCGGCCCCGGCGGCGGTCCCTCCGGCGAAGGCTCGACAAGCATGAATGGCACCGTCGCGGATCTCAGATTGCCGAGTTGGACGACGAGGTTGTAGGTCCCGGGTCAGATCGGCTGCCGCGGCAGCGGGCACTGTGGCGCCGAACCCATTCCGGTCCAGGTCACCGTGGTGGTCACCTGCTCGCCGGGGTCGAAGGTCTTCACCAGGGTCTCGTTGGACGGCGCGCAGTCCAGGTTCGACCACAGCCGCTGGTTGTCCAGCGAGTAGACGTAGGCAGCCAGTACCGCGGCACCGACGTCCCGCTTGCAGGCCACCAAACCGATGTTGGTGACGACCATGGTGAACTGAGGCTGCTCACCGACCGTGTACTGCGGACCGGTCAGACCCTTGACCGCCAGCGTCGAGTCGGGGCAGTCGTCGCCCTCCTTGAGCACCGGAGGCGGGGTCACCGCGGCGGTCGGGGTCGGCGCTTGGGGTGGCACCTGCTCCGCGGGAGCCACCACCGGCGTCTTGACCTCTTCAGGCGAGGGGTTCTGCGGCTTGGCGTGCTGCGCGGCGGTGGACTTCTTCCCGTCGGCACTGTCGGCACCGGCGCTGCTATGGACCACGCCGAAGATGATGGCCGACACGACTGCAATCACGATGAGGGCAATGCCCAGCGCGAGGCCACGTCGTCGCCAGTAGATCTGCGAAGGCAGCGGACCCTGCGGTTCCAAATCGAGCACCTTCTCACGGTAGGACGACCTCACCGCCAGTTGTCCGACCCTTCGCGGCGTGTCGTAGCCGCGTTGTGACCTCGCCCGAGTATTCACCGCGTCCGGCGCCGACTCGGGCCGGCCACACAGAATGCCCCGGCATAACCGGGGCATTCATGTGTGTGTCGATCAGAACCGATCGACCGGCCGCCTAGGTTGTCGGCAGCCCAAGGTCCAGCGCGCTGTACAGGCCCGCGTCGGTCAGGTCCATGTCCGGCGTGGCCACGACGGCATCCGAGTAGTCGACCGGGGTAAACCACGACGCCATCGACGAGATGTTGAAGTCCCCGAACGACGTCTTGAGAATGTCGACGGGGGTGCCGTCGGCGGTGGCGTCGTAGTACAGGTTGGTAACCCCCGGCAACAGCTGATCCTGGTCGTAGGTCGCCCCGGTGCTGGTGACGAAGTCGTTGTTGTACCCGCCCAACGACGGCGCCAGGTAATCCGTCCCGGTGAGCGCCGTACCGGTGCTGGGGGTAAAGGTGGTGTTCTGCACCTCCCACACCGGCGCGCCGCCCGCCTTGGGGGTCACCTCGCTGACGTCGCCGTAGGTCGGTGTCCACGTCGGCTCGGAGCCACTCTTGCCATCCGGTCCCAGGTCCAGCGCACTGTAGAGGCCGGCGTCCTGCAGAGCTGTGCCGGAGTCGATGAAGTGCGCAGGAGTGGTCGGGGTGAACAGCGACGCCAACGACGAGGCATTGAAGTCCCCGAACGACGTCTTGAGAACATCGACCGGAGCGGCGCCGGAAACGCCGGAGTCGTAGTACAGGTTGGTGACCCCCGGGAACAGCTGGTCCTGGTCGTAGGTCGCCCCGGTGCTGGTGACGAACTCGTTGTTGAAACCGCCCGACGACGGCGCCAGGTAGTCCGTCCCGGTCAGCGTGGTGCTGCCATTGGTGAAGCTGGCCGGCAGATCCCAGGCCAGCGACTGCGAACCCGGGACCTGGACCAAGGTGGCCGAGTCGGTCCCGTAGATCGGTGACCACGACTCGGTCCCGGTCCCAGTGGTCGACCCTGTCGGGTCGTCGGCGTAGGCGATAGCGGAGCCGAAGTACGCCGCCGCGGCGGCTCCCCCAGTGACAATGCCCAATGCGACGTGCTTCATTACTGAACCTCTCCCAAAAGCGCGCGGCAATCTTTAGCCGCTTAAACGCATAGCAAAACTATGCTGGGGTCCAAATTTCGGTCAAGTGTTCACAGCGCATTCACACGCTCCCTTACGGGAGCTGAGCTACGTAACGTCCCCGATGTCGCCCAGGTGGTTGCGCGCCGATACCCGTCCGTCGGCCAGGTGGTAGGTGGCGCCGACAATCGCCAGCGAGCCGGCCTCGATACGCTCCGCGACCGCTTTGGAGCGGCTCGCCAGCTGCGCCACCGTCTCATCCACGTGCCGGGCCTCGAACTCGTCGACGGCACTGAGCCCGTCGCGGCGGCCCACCAGGATCGACGGCGTCACCCGTTCGACGATGTCGCGCAGATAGCCCCCCGGCACGACCCCGTCGTCCAACGCGGCCAGCGTCGCCTTGACCGCGCCACAGCTGTCGTGGCCGAGCACGACGATCAACGGCACATTGAGCACCTCGACCGCGAACTCGATCGAGCCCAGCACCGCCGAGTCGATGACGTGGCCGGCGGTGCGGACCACGAACATGTCGCCCAGGCCCTGATCGAAGATCAGCTCGGCGGCCACCCGACTGTCCCCACAGCCGAACACCACCGCGGTCGGCTTCTGACCGGCGGCCAGTGCGGCGCGCCGCGCGACATCCTGGCTGGGATGGCTGGGCTCGCCGGCAACGAAGCGCTCGTTACCCTCCTTGAGTGCTTTCCACGCTGAGACCGGGTTTGAATTGGGCATGCCCGACATTCTGCACGGGATCAGAGCCGAGCGCTCGGTGAGCGTGCCAGTCGACGATCTGCTCAGCTGGTTCGCCATGGCCGAACGCGATCTGCCGTGGCGGGCGGGCGATGTGACGCCGTGGCAGATCCTGGTGAGCGAGTTCATGCTGCAGCAGACCCCGGTCGCTCGAGTGCTGCCGATCTGGCCGGACTGGGTGGCGCGCTGGCCGACCCCGTCGGCGACGGCGGCCGCCAGCCAGGCCGACGTCCTGCGGGCCTGGGGCAAGCTCGGCTATCCCCGCCGCGCCAAACGCCTCCACGAATGCGCGACCGTGATCGCCCAGGACTTCGCCGACGTGGTGCCCGACGACGTCGATGTCCTGCAGCAGCTGCCCGGGATCGGCAGCTATACCGCCAGGGCGGTCGCCAGTTTCGCCTACCGCCAACCGGTTCCGGTGGTGGACACCAACGTGCGCCGGGTGGTGGCCCGGGCCGTGCACGGGCAGGCCGACGCCGGGGCCCCGTCGGTGAAGCGCGACCACGACGACGTTGAGGCTCTACTGCCCGGAGCCGACCAGGCCGCCCGATTCTCTGCGGCCCTGATGGAGCTGGGCGCCATCGTGTGCACCGCCCGCTCGCCGCGCTGTACCGGCTGCCCGCTGCGGCACAGCTGCAGCTGGCGGCTGGCCGGTTCGCCGCCGGGAACCGCACCCAAGCGTCCCGCCCAACGCTATGCCGGCACCGACCGCCAGGTCCGCGGACGCTTATTGGATGTGTTGCGGGACAGCGCCGTTGCGGTGACACGCGCCGATCTTGACGTGGCCTGGCCGGTGGATGCGGTGCAGCGCGAGCGCGCCCTGACCTCCCTGCTGGGCGATGGCCTGGTGGAACAGCTCGCCGACGGCCGCTTCGCGCTGCCCGGTCAGGACAGGAACGACTCGACGGCCTCGCGGTAGAGCTGCGGCGCCTCGTCGTGTACCAGGTGTCCCGCATCGGGGACGTGCAGATAGGTGCTCTCGAATGCTATGCGGTGCATCTCGCGCATCTGCCCCGGCGGGGTCACCGAGTTGCCGGCCTCAATCAGCAATGTCGCGCAGCGCACGTTCCGCCACTGCTCCCAGTAGTCGCGGGTGCCCCACTCGGCGGCGATCTGCAACCACCACTCGGGCCGGCCGTGCAGCCGCCAGCCGGTCTCGGTGCGGTCGAAGGCTTCCAGGAAGTACCGGCCGGCGATGTCGCCGAACTCGGCGACCACCTGCTCGGCGCTGGGGAACTCCACCGGCAGGGCATGCACCCACGGCTCCCACGGGCCGGTGGTGCGGCCCTGGAAGTCCGGCGCCATGTCCTCCACCACCAGTGCGGAGACCAGCTCGGGGTGCCGGGCCGCCAGGCACCACGAGTGCAATCCGCCCATCGAGTGCCCGATCAACCGCACCGGGCCCGGCAACTGCTCGACGGCGACGGCCAGGTCGGCGACGAAGCGTTCGGTGGAGATCGGGTGGGGGTCGGCGACCTCACGACCACGGTGCCAGGGGGCGTCGTAGGTGTAGACCGCACCCAGCCTGGTCAGCCACGGCAGTTGCCGCGGCCAGGTGGTGCCACGGCCCATCAGTCCGTGGACCAGCACCAGCGGCGCCCCGTGTCCACCGCGATAGGTCAGCAGCTCGGTCGACGCGATTCCCACCCGGGGCACGGTAGCCTAGGCCCATGTCAGTGGTGAAGATCAATGCAATCGAGGTGCCCGCCGACGCCGGGCCCGAACTGGAGAAACGGTTTGCAAATCGCGCGCACGCGGTGGAGAACCAGCCCGGTTTTCTTGGCTTCCAGCTGCTGCGCCCCGTCAAGGGCGACGACCGCTACTTCGTGGTGACGCACTGGGAGTCCGACGAAGCGTTCCAGGCCTGGGCGCAGGGGCCCGCCGTCGAAGCCCACGCCGGGCAGCGGGCCAAGCCGGTCGCAACCGGGGCATCGTTGCTGGAGTTCGAGGTCGTGCTTGACGTCGCCGGAACCGCCGCACAGGCCTAGCTCGATGAGGCGACCGCTGGCCGCCTGGGTGGTGACGGCGACGTTGGCCGCCGCGACCGCCGGCTGCGCCCCTTCCCCGGCGGCGCCCGCCGACGCCGGGTCCGACAGCGGCGTGACGATTTCGACCAAGACTCCGCCGGGTCTGCGTGCCAAGCAGACCATGGACATGCTGAACTCCGATTGGCCGATCGGTCCGATCGGGGTGGCTACCCTGGCTGCACCGGACAAGGTCGAGCAAGTAGTCACGACCATGGAATCGCTGTGGTGGGACAGGCCGTTTCATCTCGACAACGTCGATATTCGCGCCGGCGCGGCCACCCTGCACCTGACCACCTCTTACGGCGCCCGGCAGGACATCAGGCTCCGCACCGATGACAACGGCATGGTGGACCTGTTCAAACCGACCACCGAGGCTCCGGCCATCGGCTCCTGGCAGGATCTCGATGCGGTGCTGAACAAGACCGGCGCGCGGTATTCCTACCAGGCGTCGCGGATCGAAGGTGGCGTCTGTAAGCCGGTCGCCGGTGCCAACACCACCCAATCCCTGCCGCTGGCATCGATCTTCAAGTTGTATGTGCTGCTGGCGGTGGCCAACGAGGTGAAAGCCGGGACGGTGTCGTGGGAGGACCCGCTGACCATCACCGGCCGAGCCAAAGCGGTCGGCTCGTCCGGCCTGGAGGAGCTGCCCGACGGCGCCCAGGTTTCGGTGCGCAGGGCTGCCGAGAAGATGATCGCCACCAGCGACAACATGGCGACTGATCTGCTCATCGGCCGGGTAGGGACCCGCGCCGTCGAGCGTGCACTGGCTGCGGCCGGCCACCATGACCCGGCCAGCATGACGCCGTTTCCCACCATGTACGAACTGTTTTCGGTGGGCTGGGGCAAACCCGACCTGCGCGAGCAGTGGCAGCACGGCTCACCGCAGGAGCGGGCAAAGCTGCTGCGGCAGGCCGATTCCCGGCCCTATGAGCCGGATCCGATTCGCGCGCACATCCCGGCTTCGGCCTACGGCGCCGAGTGGTATGGCAGCGCGGAGGACATCTGCCGGGTGCATGTGGCACTGCAGGCCGCCGCGGTGGGTAAGGCTGCACCGGTCCGGGAGATCCTGTCCGCGGTGCGTGGCATCGACCTGCCGCGTACCGACTGGCCCTATATCGGCGCCAAAGCCGGCGGTCTGCCCGGCGACCTGACCTTCAGCTGGTACGCCGTCGATCGGGGCGGCCAACCGTGGGTGGTCAGCTTTCAACTCAATTGGCCGCGTGACCACGGCAAGAGCGTCGGCAGCTGGATGCTGCAGGTCGCCAAGCAGGCGTTCGGCCTGCTGCCAACCCAGCACTAGCCCGAGCCCCGAATAGCGCACCAAGGAAGGGACCCATGCGACAACTGGTCCGTGTGCAGAACTTCAGCATTTCCAGCGACGGATACGGCGCCGGGGAAGGGCAAAGCCTCGAGCGTCCGTTCGGTCACGCCAATCCGGCGGACTTGATGTCCTGGGCAGGCGCCACCGCGCACTGGGTCAACCGGACCGATCCCGGCGGGAGCTTGGGGCTCGATGACTACATCACCCGCGACTGGGCCTACAACATCGGCGCAGAGATCATGGGGCGCAACAAATTCGGTCCGCAGCGCGGGCCGTGGGAGAACTATGACTGGCAAGGATGGTGGGGCGATGAGCCCCCCTTCCGCACACCGGTATTCGTGCTCACCCACCACGTGCGACCGTCTTTCGCACTGGGAGACACCACCTTCCATTTCCTCGACGCCTCCCCCGAGGACGCACTTGCGCGGGCATTATCTGCCGCTGACGGCAAAGACGTGCGCATCGGCGGCGGCGTGGCCACAGTTCGGGAGTTCCTCGACGCCGATCTCATCGACACGATGCACGTCGCGGTGGCACCGGTCGAACTCGGCCGCGGGGAAAGGTTGTGGGCGAGCCCCGATGAACTCCTCGACCGTTTCCATCTTGAGCAGATCCCTAGCCCCAGCGGGATGGTGCATCATTTCTTCTGGCGGCAAGGCCTCAGCTGACAGACCTGCTGAACGCGAAACGGGCGGCACCTGCAGTGCAGGTGCCGCCCGTTTCGACTCAGTAGCAGTTACTCCGCGGCTGCCTTAGCCAGATCGGACGCCTCCGCCGTCGGCTTCGGGCTACCGGCAAAGGTGAACACCACGTTCTCGTGCGCACCTTCGCCGTCCCAGTTGTCGACGTCGACGGTGACCAGCTGACCGGGACCGATCTCTTCGAACAGGATCTTCTCCGACAGCTGGTCTTCGATCTCACGCTGGATGGTGCGCCGCAGCGGACGCGCCCCCAACACCGGGTCGAAGCCTCGCTTGGCCAGCAAGGACTTGGCCTTGTCGGTCAGCGCGATGTCCATGTCCTTGGCCTTGAGCTGCTTGGCCACCCGGCCGATCATCAGATCGACCATCTCGATGATCTCTTCCTTGGTGAGCTGGTGGAAGACGATGATGTCATCGATACGGTTCAGGAACTCCGGACGGAAGTGCTTCTTGAGTTCGTCGTTGACCTTGAGCTTCATCCGCTCGTAATTGTTCTCACCGCCGCCCTGGGTGAACCCGAGTCCGACCGCCTTGGAGATGTCGGAGGTGCCCAGGTTGGAGGTGAAGATCAGCACGCAGTTCTTGAAGTCCACCGTGCGGCCCTGCCCGTCGGTGAGCCGGCCGTCCTCGAGAACCTGCAACAGGCTGTTGTAGATCTCGGCGTGGGCCTTCTCGATCTCGTCGAACAGCACCACCGAGAACGGCTTGCGCCGCACCTTCTCGGTCAGCTGACCGCCCTCTTCGTAGCCGACGTAGCCCGGCGGGGCACCGAACAGCCGCGACGCGGTGAAGCGGTCGTGGAACTCTCCCATGTCGATCTGGATGAGCGCGTCGTCGTCGCCGAACAGGAACTCGGCGAGCGCCTTGGACAGCTCGGTCTTACCGACACCGGACGGGCCGGCGAAGATGAACGAGCCCGACGGCCGCTTCGGGTCCTTGAGCCCGGCGCGGGTACGCCGGATGGCCTTGCTGACCGCCTTGACGGCGTCTTCCTGGCCGATGATCCGCTTGTGCAGCTCGTCTTCCATGCGCAGCAGGCGGGTGGTCTCGGCCTCGGTCAGCTTGAACACCGGGATACCGGTCCAGTTGCCGAGCACCTCGGCGATCTGCTCGTCATCGACCTCAGCCACGACGTCCAAATCACCGGAGCGCCATTGCTTTTCGCGCTCGGCGCGCTGCGCGACGAGTTGCTTCTCCCGGTCCCGCAGGCTGGCCGCCTTCTCAAAGTCCTGCGCGTCGATCGCGGACTCCTTCTCGCGGCGTGCGTCGGCGATCTTCTCGTCGAACTCGCGCAGGTCCGGCGGCGCGGTCATCCGGCGGATTCGCATCCGCGCACCGGCCTCGTCGATCAGGTCGATCGCCTTGTCCGGCAGGAACCGGTCGTTGATGTAGCGGTCGGCCAAGGTGGCCGCCGCGACGATCGCCGAATCACTGATCGAGACCCGGTGGTGGGCTTCGTAGCGGTCCCGCAGGCCCTTGAGGATCTCGATGGTGTGCTCGACGGTGGGCTCACCGACCTGCACGGGCTGGAACCGGCGCTCCAGTGCGGCGTCCTTCTCGATGTACTTGCGGTACTCATCGAGAGTCGTGGCGCCGATGGTCTGCAGTTCACCGCGGGCCAGCTTGGGCTTGAGGATCGAGGCCGCGTCGATCGCGCCCTCGGCCGCACCGGCACCCACCAGGGTGTGCAGTTCGTCGATGAACAAGATGATGTCGCCGCGGGTGTTGATCTCCTTGAGGACCTTCTTCAGGCGCTCCTCGAAGTCACCGCGGTAACGGCTGCCGGCCACCAGCGAACCCAGGTCCAGGGTGTAGAGCTGCTTGTCCTTCAGCGTCTCGGGGACCTCGCCGGCCACGATGGCCTGCGCCAGGCCCTCGACGACAGCGGTCTTGCCGACGCCGGGCTCACCGATCAGTACCGGGTTGTTCTTGGTGCGCCGGCTCAGCACCTGCATGACCCGCTCGATTTCCTTCTCGCGGCCGATGACGGGGTCGAGCTTGCCCTCCATGGCGGCCGCGGTCAGGTTGCGACCGAACTGGTCGAGCACCAGCGAGGTGGACGGTGAGCCGGACTCGCCGCCCCGTCCCCCAGTGCCGGCCTCCGCGGTCTCCTTGCCCTGGTAACCACTCAACAGCTGAATCACCTGCTGGCGAACCCGGGTCAGGTCAGCACCCAGCTTGACCAGAACCTGGGCGGCGACGCCCTCACCCTCACGGATCAGGCCGAGCAGAATGTGCTCGGTGCCGATGTAGTTGTGGCCGAGCTGCAGCGCCTCACGCAGGCTCAGCTCGAGCACCTTCTTGGCGCGCGGGGTGAACGGGATGTGCCCGGACGGCGCCTGCTGGCCCTGGCCGATAATCTCTTCGACCTGGCTGCGCACCCCTTCCAAAGAGATGCCCAGGGACTCCAGCGACTTGGCGGCTACGCCTTCACCCTCGTGGATCAGGCCCAGCAGAATGTGCTCGGTCCCGATGTAGTTGTGGTTGAGCATCCGGGCCTCTTCTTGGGCCAGGACGACAACCCTGCGGGCGCGGTCGGTAAATCTCTCGAACATCGGTGGCTACCTGCTCTCCCTCGCGATCGGCACTTGATCGGCCTCGGCTCGGCCGACGTGCCTACCGTCCACTCTAGTGGGCGGCGCAGCGCGCTGTGACCTGCCTTGCAGTGCGTACTGAATCGACCATCCGATGGCCCGTCCCGAAAGACCTGGCATCGGACGCAAGGGAGCAACGTCCAAACCCACCGAATGTGTTCCGACGGGGGCAAGATTCGCCAGCAGCGAAACCTAGGCCGTTACGTTGCGGCGTGAAATGCGTCGATGATGTCGGCCGGGATACGTCCGCGGGTCGACACATTGTGGCCGTTACGGCGGGCCCATTCGCGGATCGCGGCGCTCTGCTCACGGTCGATGGTTCCACGGCGACCGCCACCGGAGCGGCCACGCCGGCGGCCACCGACTCGACGGCCGGAGTCGGCCCACTTCTTCAGTTCTGCGCGCAGTTTCGTAGCATTCTTGCTCGAAAGGTCGATCTCGTAGGTCACCCCGTCCAGGCCAAATTCGACCGTTTCGTCGGCGGCACCCTCACCATCGAAATCATCGATCAAGGTGACGGTCACTTTTTTCGCCATTGGTACCCCTTGGTTAGCTTTCGTGCGCGCAATCGGTGCGCAAAGCCGTATTCGACCTCTGCAACTAATCTGCCATAAAAATACGCTTGCTTCAACACAGCAGGCTTCGGGGCAGTTCAGTTGCCTTGACGACGAACAATCGGAAACAAAACGGTGTCTCTAATTGATAGGCCCGTCAAGACCATCAACAGGCGGTCGATACCCATTCCGGTACCTGTGCAGGGCGGCATCGCATGTTCCATCGCCGCCAGAAAATCCTCGTCGAGCGCCATCGCCTCGTCATCTCCGGCAGCCGCCGCGCGGGCCTGGGCGGCGAATCGGTCGCGCTGCACCACCGGGTCGATGAGCTCGGAATAGCCGGTGGCCAGTTCGACACCGCGCATATAGAGATCCCACTTCTCGGTGACACCCGCGATGCTGCGGTGCTGTCGGGTCAGTGGCGTCGTCTCGACCGGGAAATCCCGAACGAATGTGGGAGCACTCAACTCATGGCCGACAGCATGTTCCCAGAGTTCCTCGACCAGTTTGCCGTGACCGTAGCCGCGGTCTTTGGGTATCTCCACACCGAGCCGTTCCGCGATGGCCCACAGATCGGCCACCGGGGTTCCCGGGGTGATCTCTTCGCCGAGTGCGGCCGACAACGATGGATACATTTCAACCGTCGCCCATTCGCCGTCAATGTCATAGATGCTGCCGTCCGGCAGCGGCAGTTGACGTGTCCCGATCACCTCATCGGCGACCTCTTGAATAATCTCGCGGGTAGCCACCGCCGAGTCGTCATAGGTGCCGAAGGCCTGGTAGGTCTCCAGCATCGAAAACTCGGGCGAATGCGTGGAATCGGCGCCTTCATTCCGGAACACCCGATTCAGCTCGAAGACCCGGTCGAACCCACCGACAACGCAGCGTTTCAGGAACAGTTCCGGTGCGATTCTCAGGAAGAGGTCCGCATCGAGGGCGTTCGAATGGGTGACGAAAGGCCGGGCGGCCGCCCCACCGGCCAATGTCTGCAACATCGGTGTTTCGACCTCAAGGAATCCGCGACGCTCAAGCGCGTTGCGGACCGCCCGAATGACCGCGATACGCTGGCGCGCCACCATACGCGCCTCCGGCCGGACGATCAGGTCGACATAACGCTGCCGAACCCGCGATTCCTCGCTCATCTCCTTGTGGGCGACCGGCAGCGGCCGCAACGACTTGGAGGCCATCTGCCAGGAGTCCGCCAATACCGACAGCTCGCCGCGGCGGGAGCTGATCACCTCCCCGCGGACATAGACGATGTCGCCGAGGTCGACGTCGGCCTTCCACGCCTCGAGCTCCTGCTCCCCGACACTGGCCAGGCTGATCATCACCTGAAGCTGGGTGCCGTCGCCCTCCTGCAGGGTCGCGAAGCACAGTTTGCCCGAGTTGCGGGCGAATACCACCCGGCCCGCTACGCCGACGACGTCGCCGGTGGCGGTGTCGGCGACCAGGTCGGGATAAGCGGCCCGGATCTGGGCAAGCGTGTGGGTACGGTCCACCGCCACCGGGTAGGGATCGCGGCCTTCGGCCAGCAGCCGAGCCCGCTTGTCACGGCGGATCCGGAACTGCTCAGGGAGATCGGATTCGTCTTGCGTGTCAGGGGATACATCGGCGGAGCTCACGAACCGCCAGCTTAGAGGAACAGGGGCAACAGAACGAAAAGCCGGCGGCGCTCAGCGCGCCGGGCGGAGCCTGCCCCGCTGACTGTCCCGGTTGCGTTCAAACACCAGCCGCAGTCCGTCCAGGGTGAGATTGGCGTCGTGATGGTCGACCGTTTCCAGATCGGCCAGCAATAACGGTGCGGAGTGTCCGGTGGCGACCACGGTCACGTCGTCCCCGGCACCGGCAGCCTCCTCGCGGACCCGGCGAACCAGACCGTCGACCAGACCGGCGAACCCGTAGATCGCGCCGGCCTGCATGCATTCGACGGTGTTCTTACCGATCACCGAGCGCGGCCGGGTGAGTTCGACTCGGCGCAGGCCCGCCGAGCGGGCAGCGGCGGCATCTGACGAGATCTGGACGCCGGGCGCGATGGCGCCGCCCAGGAATTCTCCCTTGGCTGAAACCACGTCCACGCAGATCGACGAACCGAAGTCGACGACGATCGCCGCCGTCTTGAACTTGTGAAACGCGGCCAACCCGTTGACGATCCGGTCGGCCCCCACTTCCTTGGGGTTGTCCACCAGCAGCGGGATCCCGGTGCGCACACCCGGCTCGATCAACACGGCGGGGATCGAGGGCCAGTACTGGTCGAGCATCAGCCGAACTTCGTGCAGCACCGACGGCACAGTGGACAGCGCGGCGGCACCGGTGAGTTGTTCACCGTCATCGCCGATAAGTCCGTCCAGAGTCAGCGCCAGCTCGTCGGCAGTGATCTCCGCCTCGGTCCGAATCCGCCACTGCTGCAAGACGTTCCCGTGGTCACCGGAACCCGAGATCAGGCCGATGACGGTATGGGTGTTGCGGACGTCGATCGCCAGCAGCACGGCTACCGCACGCTCATTCGGGGCGAGTGGGGGTACCTCCCGCTTGCGGGGGACAGATCCGAAACGTCGTCGGGAACGAAGGCTGGGTCGTCACCGAGGTCCACCTGCTTGTTCTCGGCGTCGACGAATACGATCCGCGGCCGGTAGCGGCGAGCCTCGGCGTCCTCCATGGTGCCGTAAGCGATCAGGATAACCAGGTCACCGGGGTGCACCAGATGCGCTGCCGCACCGTTGATTCCGATGACACCGCTGCCGCGCTCACCGGTGATGGCGTAGGTCACCAGTCGGGCACCGTTGTCGATGTCGACGATCGTGACCTGCTCACCCTCGAGTAGGTCGGCCGCGTCCATCAGATCTGCGTCGATGGTCACCGAGCCGACATAGTGCAGGTCAGCATGAGTGACCGTGGCACGGTGAATCTTCGACTTGAGCATCGTCCGAAACATCAATTCCTCCGGGTTGATTCGATGGGAAGTCCAAGCGTGATCGCCGCGTTGTCGAGCAGTCGGGTGGTGCCCACCCGGGCGGCGAGCAACAACCGTCCGGATCCATCGGTGGGCGCCGGGCCGAGGTCGACTCCTCGAACCTGCAGGTAGTCGACCTCGACGGCAGGCACCGCGGACAACACCGCGGCGGCGGCATCCAGTGCCGCTTGTGCGCCCGCCGCAGCCGCGCGCTCACCGGCAGCCAGGGCGGCCGACAGGGCCGTCGCGGCTTCGCGCTGCGCGGGGTCAAGATAGCGATTGCGCGACGACATGGCCAGGCCGTCGGACTCGCGCACGGTGGGAACGCCCACCACCGTCACGTCAAGGTTGAGGTCGGTGACCATCTGGCGCACCAACGCCAGCTGCTGATAGTCCTTCTCCCCCAAGAACACCCGGTCGGGGTTGACGATCGACAGCAGTTTGCAGACCACGGTGAGCATGCCGGCGAAGTGGGTCGGGCGGGCGGCACCTTCCAGTTCGGCTCCTAGCGGGCCCGGGTGCACGGCGGTACGCGGGCCGTTCGGGTACATGGCGGCGGCGGTCGGCGTGAAAACCAGGTCGACCCCTGCCGCGCGCAGCGCGGCCAGGTCGTCGTCCAGGGAGCGCGGGTAGGCGTCGAGGTCCTCTCCGGCGCCGAACTGCAGCGGGTTGACGAAGATCGACACCGCCACTACCGAGCCAGGCACCCGCTGCGCCGCTCGAACCAGCGACAGGTGACCGTCGTGCAGGGCGCCCATGGTCGGCACCAGCATCACCCGGCGACCGGTCGACCGCAGTGCACGGCTGACCCGCGCGACATCGTCCGGCCGTTCATAGACGTTGAACCCGCCGGCGGCGAAAGTGGGCTGCGGGCCCCGGACCGCGTTCGTGCTCATCGAGCCAGCACCTCCAGCACGTCGTCGGCGGCACCGGCGCGGTGCGCGGTGCGCAGCGCGTTGGTGCGATACGCCTCGGCCAGGTCTGGGTCTACGCCGGCCAGCGCCCTCAGGTGCCGGGCCAGGGTAGCCGAGTCGCCACGGGCCACCGGCCCGGTCAGCGCGGCCCGGCCGTCCCGCAGGGTGTTGGCCAGCGCGGCGCGCACCAGCGGTCCGAGCACCCGCTCGGCGATACCGTCGGGGTCATCGGCCACGACCGAGCCGAGCCGTCCGGGCAACGCCGCCCGCAACGCGGCCAGCGCGTCGTCGATGACGGTGACCACGTGATTTCCGCCGTGGCAGAGCGCGGCGTGGTAGAGGGTGCGGGCGGATTCCTCGACCCGGAACGGCTCCGCGCCGATCTCGAGCGTCAATGCCTCGGCGATGGCGAAGCCGATCTCGTCGGCGGCGGTGATACCGAAACAGCTCTGGGACAACCGGTCGATGTCCTCGTCTGAGCCGGTAAAGGTCATCGCGGGATGAATGGCCAGCGGCAGGCAGCCCTGCTCGGCCAGCGGCGCAAGCACGCTGATCCCGATGGCCCCGGAGGTGTGCACGACGATCGTGCCGGCGCGCACCGCACCCGTGGCGGCCAGACCGGACACGATGCCGGCCAGTTCGGTGTCGGGGACGGCGAGCACCAGCAATTCCGCACCTGCGGCTACATCGGGTGCCGGCAGGACCAGGCTGTCGGGCAGCCGGTGCTGGGCGCGCTGCCGCGACTCCTCGGAGATGGCACTGCACGCCACGACGACATGCTCGGCACGTTCCAGCGCAACACCGAGTGCGGTGCCGACGCGGCCAGCCGAGATGATGCCGACCTTGAGCCGGGCGGGCCGCAGTCCGTCGAACTGCGCCATGCAGACGACCTCACAGGTTCTCTTGGTATTCGTTCCAGTCCCGCGTTGCGGGTACCGGACGGTCGCCGGTGAGTCTATCCCCATTGGTCCCGGCGCTGCGAGTGACGTTGGTCGCAGTTGACCGCGAATCAGTCCTCGCGGCGACGGTGCCGGCGGCCTTCGCCCGGAGTCGGCTGCAGCCGGGCCAGCAAGTCAGCCACCGACTGACCGCCGGCGCTGGGGCCCTCGGCGCTCCCGTCGGCGCCGGCGGAATGCCGGGCCGCGGCCGCACCGGCGTGCGCGGGNGAACCCGATCATCGACGTTCCGGAGGTGCGGATTCCGGCCGCTGCGGAGCCTGGGGCGTGGGGCTCCCAGCGGCCGGAATCCGCACCTCCGGAACGTCGATGATCGGGTTCTCCGCGGTCTGGGTGACCGAGTCCGGCGGGTAGCTCGTGGTGGCCGACGATGCGACCCGGGCGGCGCCGGTGCCCGGTTGCTCACCGGAGCGCGCCCAGTCGCTGTAGGCACGGACCGGGGTGCGCTCAGGCTCCAGTGCCGGACGGTGGCTCAGGTCGGCATCGAACAGGATCTCCAGGTTGGTTCGCAGTGCCGACAACTCGGCTCGCAACGCGGCGACCTCGTCGGCGGCCTGTGCCCGCAGTTCGGAGGCCAGTTCGCGGCGCAGTTGGGACTCCACCGTCAGCTCGTACTCGCGCCGTGCGGAAATCTCCCGGTCCAGTTGCAGGTCGTAGACCAGCTTCAGGTCTCGGGCCCGGGCCTGGTCCACATCGCTTTGCCGTCGATAGATCACCGAGACGAACGCAGCCGCGACCGCGGCCCACAGCGCGATGATGACGGCGAGTTTGAGCAGCTCCACCCGACTGGTGAACACCAGCGCCGAACTCGCGGCGATCGCAAGGATCAGCAACGCCGTCATCAACGTCCAGCCCGGCCTGCGAACTCCACGCCGACCCGGGGCGCGGGACAGGACCGAATTCATCTGCGCCGTCCCACCTCGTCGCTCTGTCCCGTACCCTTGCTGGCCCGCATTGCCCGACTGTACCTGCACAAAGTCAATCCGCGTGTCGCCCGGCTTCGGCGATTCTTACCCGGGTTGATTTCCGGTCAGATGTCCGGATTGGCCCGGATCCTGCGGCGACTTGCAGCGATTCTGCAGCCACAGCGCGGCGAGAAGCAGCGCCAGCGCGCTCACCGCGGCAACCACGGCGCCGCCGGTGTCCTCGGCAGCGACGTGCAACGTGGACCGGCGCGGCAGCAGGTAGCCGAGCACACCCAGCCAGAAGCCCAGCACCAGCGCCCCCATCCACGCCGAGGCCTTGGCGACCACCACGGTGCGCGCCACCGCGAGCGGATGCAGCCGGCCGGCCCCGGCGCCGATCTGGCCGTCGTCGATCTTCGCCCCGACATAGCGGCCCCAGGCCACCTCGGCGATCGCGGCCGCCAGCAGCGATATCCCGGTCCACACGGTGATGGGCGGGAACCATCGGTACAGCACCTGGACCGCCAGGTAGCTGATGATGGCGACCACGGCGGCCGCAGCGGCCACGTCACGTTTGCGCGTCGGGCCCATCAGAGCTGCAACACCAGGTCGGTCGACGACACTCCGGCGCGCTCCGCCGGTTCCAGCTCGTCGAGTAGATCTGCCACCGGACGCGGTCGCCCATCCACGGTCAGTCGCGCCTCCGGGTCCACCGACAACCAGGGCACCAGGACGAACGCACGCAGATGGGCCCGGGGATGGGGCAGGGTCAGCTCGTCGTCGTCGGACCGCACCTCGGTCCCCACCGAGTCGTGGCAGCTGATCACGTCGACATCCAAGGTCCGCGGCCCCCACCGCTGCGAGCGCACCCGCTCGGCCGCCTGCTCCAGTTCGTGCGCCCGGCGCAGCCAGCCGCGCTCATCGGCGGCCGGGTCTTCGACGATCAGTACCGCGTTGAGGAAGGGGCCCTGTTCGACTCCGCCCCATGCCTCGGTCTCGTACACCCCAGATACCGCGCGCACCGCTGAGCCCAGGCCGTCGACCGCCGACTGCAGCAGGGCCAACCGGTCCCCCAGGTTGGACCCCACCGAGAGCACGGCGCGACTCATGCCGGGACCACCCTGCCGCGCCGATCGCTGCGTGAGCGCCGGGCCACCACCGCAACGTCGGCGAAGCTCAGCGGGATCGGGGCGTGCGGCTTGTGCACCGTCACCTCCACGGCCTGCACCCGCGCGTCGCCTATCACCTCCTCGGCGATCTCGGCGGCAACGGTCTCGATGAGGTCGCGAGCCGGGCCGGCGACGATCTCCGCGGCGCGCTGTGCGAGCTGTCCGTAGTCGTAGGTGTCGGCCAAGTTGTCGCTGGCCGCCGCGACAGCGAGATCCATCCAGACCGTGATGTCGACGATGAAGTCCTGGCCGTCGGCACGCTCGTGCGCGAACACACCGTGATTGCCGCGAACCTTCAAGCCGCGCAACTCGATCCGATCAGTCACCGCTCGCGCCCCCTTTGTTCCAGGCTCCCAGGACTCGTAGCGCGTCGACCGAGGCCCGCACGTCGTGCACCCGCACACCCCAGGCGCCGTGCAGCCCAGACAACGCCGATATCACCGCGGTGGCCGTTTCGCGCTCACCGGGCGGTCGCTGCGTACCGTCCGCACTGGCCAGCAGCGTACCGAGAAACCGCTTGCGTGACGCGCCAACCAGAACCGGTATGCCCAGGTCTACCAGTTGCGGCAACCCGCGCAGCAAGGCCCAATTGTGTTGCGCGGTTTTGGCGAAGCCCAGACCGGGATCGACGATCAACTGCGCCGGGTCCACGCCGGCGGCCACAGCCGCGTCGACGGCGGCGAGCAGATCCTGGCGGACCTCGGCAACGATGTCGCCGTAGCACGGCACCCGATGCGGGTCGTCGGGATCGACCGGCCGCCAGTGCATCAGCACCCACCGGGCGCCCGAGGAGGCCAACAACGGCGCCATGGCGGGGTCCGCCGCTCCCCCGGACACGTCGTTGACGATCGTGGCGCCGGCATCCAGCGCAGCCTCGGCGACGACGGCGTTCATCGTATCGATGCTGACCGTAATACCTTGGTCAGCAAGCTCTTTCACCACCGGTATGACGCGCTGCGCCTCCGCTCGCGGTTCGGCACGCACCGCGCCGGGCCGAGTCGACTCGCCCCCCACGTCGATGATCGCCGCACCCTGGCCCGCCAGCCGGCGGCCGTGCTCGACGGCGCGATCGACGTTGAGGTAGCGCCCGCCGTCGGAGAACGAATCGGCGGTGACATTGACCACCCCGACGACCTGCACGCGTGTCGGGCTCACTTGCGCCTTCCGGGGCCTCAGCGCGCGACGTGCTGTCGGTTTTGAACTGCCCGCGAACCGCCGATGTGGTGGTGATCGCACCGGGCTTGCGCACTCCGCGCATCGCCATGCAGAGGTGCTCGGCTTCGATCACCACGATGACTCCGCGCGGATTGAGTTTGCGCATCAGGGCGTCGGCGACCTGTGCGGTCAACCGCTCCTGCACCTGCGGCCGCTTCGCGTAGAGGTCGACCAACCGCGCCAGTTTGGACAGACCGGTGATCCGGCCGTCGTAGCCGGGGATGTACCCGACGTGCGCGACACCGTGAAAGGACACCAGGTGGTGCTCGCAGGTCGAGTAGAGCGGGATCTCCTTGACGATCACCAGCTCTTCATGCTGCTCGTCGAAGGTGGTCTCCAGCACCGCGTCCGGGTCGGTGTAGAGCCCGGCGAACATCTCCTGATAAGCCCGCGCGACCCGCGCCGGGGTGTCGAGCAGGCCCGCCCGGTCGGGGTCTTCGCCCACCGCCAACAGCAGCTCGCGCACGGCGGCCTCGGCCCGCGCCTGATCGAAGATTGCCGACACCATCGCCGACCCCGCTTTCTCAGTCACCCGACGGCTGCTCGGACCGATTGTTTTCGCCGTCGCCAGTGGGCGCAGGCGGGGCCGGCGGCTGGCTGGTACCGGGATACGGCTGGGGCTGGTGCTGATAGGGCGGGTAGCCGCCGGCGGGCACGCCGTTGCTGCCATTGGGACCGCCCTCACCGGCCCGGGCCGCCGCCTCCCTGGACGCCTCGGCGATGGCGGCCTTGAACGCCGGTTCCGGCTTCGGCTGCGGCCACGGCTCACCCCGCTCGATGGCCAGCTCGCCGGGGGTCTTGATCGGCGGTTTGTCGGACGGGACCCGGCCGCCGAAGTCGTCGAACGCGGTCAGCCGGGGGCGCTTGGTCACGGCGTTGAAGATCTTCTCCAGGTCCGCGCGGTGCAGCGTCTCCTTCTCCAACAGCTCGCCGGCCAGAATGTCGAGGACATCCCGGTACTCGGTGAGGATCTCCCACGCCTCGGTGTGCGCGGCCTCGATCAGCTTGCGTACCTCGTCGTCGATGTCGCGGGCCACCTCGTGCGAGTAGTCGGACTTGGTACCCATCGCGCGCCCGACGAACGGGTCACCGTGGTCACTGCCGTAGCGGACCGCCCCCAGCTTGGCGCTCATGCCGTACTCGGTGACCATGGCGCGCGCCACCGCGGTGGCCTTCTCGATGTCGGAGACCGCACCGGTGGTCGGCTCACGGAATACCAGTTCCTCGGCGGCGCGCCCGCCCATGGCGAAGACCAGCTGGGCGATCATCTCCGAGCGGGTGCGCAGTCCCTTGTCCTCCTCGGGCACCGCCACGGCATGCCCGCCGGTGCGTCCGCGGGCCAGAATCGTCACCTTGTAGACCGGGTCGATGTCGGGCATCGCCCATGCCGCCAGGGTGTGGCCACCCTCGTGGTAGGCGGTGATCTTCTTCTCGTGTTCGCTGATGATCCGGCCTTTGCGCCGGGGGCCGCCGATCACCCGGTCGACCGCTTCTTCCAGCGCCGCCGCGGTGATGACGGTGCCGTTCTCGCGTGCGGTAAGCAGTGCCGCCTCGTTGATCACATTCGCCAGGTCAGCACCGGACATTCCGACGGTGCGCTTGGCCAGGCCGTCCAGGTCGGCGTCGGGCCCGATGGGCTTGCCCTTGGAGTGCACCCGCAGCACCGCGCGCCGCCCCGCGATGTCGGGGTTGGTCACCGGGATCTGGCGGTCGAACCGGCCGGGCCGCAGCAGCGCGGGGTCGAGGATGTCGGGCCGGTTGGTGGCCGCAATCAGGATCACCCCGCCCCGATCACCGAAGCCGTCCATCTCGACCAGCAACTGGTTGAGCGTCTGCTCGCGCTCATCGTGGCCACCGCCCATGCCTGCGCCACGCTGGCGGCCCACGGCGTCGATCTCGTCGACGAACACGATGCATGGGCTGTTCTGTTTGGCCTGCTCGAATAGGTCGCGAACCCGGGAGGCGCCCACTCCGACGAACATCTCCACAAAGTCCGAGCCGGAGATGGTGAAGAAGGGCACGCCCGCCTCACCTGCCACCGCCCGGGCCAGCAGGGTCTTGCCGGTGCCCGGCGGACCGTAGAGCAGCACACCCTTGGGGATCTTGGCGCCCAGCGCCTGATACCTGGCCGGGTTCTGCAGGAAGTCTTTGATCTCGTAGAGCTCCTCGACCGCCTCGTCGACACCGGCGACGTCGGCGAACGTGGTCTTGGGCATGTCCTTGCCCAACTGCTTGGCCCGGGATTTGCCCATGCCGAAGCCCATCCGGGCGCCGCCCTGCATTCGGGAGAACATCACGAACAGCCCGATCAGCAGCAACATCGGCAACATGTAGATCAGCAGTGATCCGAGCAGACTGCCCTGGTTCACCGTGGTGTTGATCTCGGCCTTCTTGGCGGTCAACGCGGTGTACAGCGGAACCGCGTACCCGGTTGGGTACTTGGTGATCAGCTTGTCGACCTTCTCGGCCCGGCCACGCTTGTCGGCTTTGCCCGGCTGGCCGGCCTTGTCGGTCACCTCGACGCTGGTGAGCGGGGTCTTCAGGACCAGGCGCAGCTGTTGCTCGCGGTCGTCGAGCTGGGCGCTCTTGACGTTGCCACTGTGGATCTGGGCCACCGCCACCGAGGTGTCGACCGGCTTGTATCCGCGAGTGTCATCGCTGAAATAGAAGAACGACCAACCGAGCAGCAACACCACTGCGATCGCGGTTACGGTACGGATCACGTTTTTGCGATTCATCAGACATCGGCCGGGCGCGGCCAAATCCTTCCAATACATGCAGCTGGGCATGTTCAGGCTACCGTCCCCCACGACGAACAGGCCTGGCCGGACTCAGGAACCCTGTTCGATCGCGGCCCGGTTGTGCTTTGGTGTGACGGTGGCTCCCGCAATCGAACGAGCAACGCAACGATTCGTCGACACCAACGGCGTGACCCTGCGGGTCACCGAGGCGGGCGAGCGTGGCGCTCCGGTGGTGTTGCTGGCCCACGGATTCCCGGAATTGGCCTTCTCGTGGCGCCATCAGATCCCGGCACTGGCCGAGGCGGGATTCCATGTGCTGGCACCCGATCAGCGCGGCTATGGCGGCTCGTCGCGACCGGACGAGATCGCGGCCTACGACATCGCAGCGCTCACCGGTGATCTGGTCGGGCTGTTGGACGACGTCGGCGCCCAGCGTGCGATCTGGATCGGCCACGACTGGGGCGGGCCGGTGGTGTGGAGCGCCGCGCAGCTGCACCCGGACCGGGTGGCCGGCGTGGCGGGGCTCAGCGTGCCGCCGGTGCCCCGGCCGCAAGCCCCTCCGACGGAGGCCTTCCGCAATATCTTCGGCGAGAACTTTTTCTACATGCTCTATTTCCAGGAGCCGGGTATCGCGGACGCGGAATTGGACTCTGACCCGGCGCGCACCATGCGCCGGATGATGGGCAGCCTCAGTCCGGGCGACCGCGAATCGGCATTGCTGATGACCGCCCCCGGGCCGATGGGCTTCATCGATCGACTTGCCGAGCCGGCGGCGCGTCCGGACTGGATCAGCGCCGACGAACTGGACCACTACATCGCCGAATTCACCCGCACCGGGTTCACCGGCGGGCTGAACTGGTACCGCAACCTCGACCGCAACTGGGAGATCATGACCACTCCACCCGCCGCGACCATCGACAGTCCCACCTTGTTCATCGCCGGGTCCGCCGATCCGGTGCTGGCCTTCACCCGCCGCGACCGAGCCGCCGAGCTGGTCACCGGCCCCTACCGCGAGCTGATCATCGACGGCGCCGGCCACTGGCTGCAGCAGGAGCGGCCCGACGAGGTCAACGCCGTACTGTTGGAGTTTCTGAACGAGGTGCAGTGGTGACCGCCCGACCGCTGCGCTTCGGGGTCTTCATCACCCCATTTCACGCGCTGGGCCAATCGCCGACGGTCGCATTGGAATATGACTTGGAGCGCGTCGTCGCACTGGATCGGCTGGGCTTCGACGAAGCCTGGTTCGGGGAGCATCATTCGGGCGGCTATGAGCTGATCGCCTGCCCCGAGGTGTTCATCGCCGCCGCCGCGGAACGCACCAAGCACATCCGGCTGGGCACCGGCGTGGTTTCGCTGCCGTATCACCACCCGTTGATGGTGGCCGACCGTTGGGTGCTGCTGGATCACCTGACCCGCGGCCGGGTGATGTTCGGTGCGGGACCGGGCGCGCTGCCCACCGACGCCCACATGATGGGCATCGACCCCGTCGAACAGCGCCGGATGATGCAGGAGTCGCTGGAGGCGATCCTGGCACTGTTCCGGGCCGAGCCGGGCGAGTTGATCACTCGGCATTCGGACTGGTTCACCCTGCGCGACGCCGCCCTGCACATTCGCCCGTACACCTGGCCGTACCCAGAAGTCTCTGCGGCCGCGATGATTTCACCGTCCGGGCCGCGGTTGGCCGGCGCGCTGGGCACCTCACTGCTGTCGCTGTCGATGTCGGTGCCAGGCGGGTTTGCGGCACTGGAGAACACCTGGGATGTGGTACGCGATCAGGCCGCCAAAGCCGGCCGCGACGAACCGGACCGGGGTGACTGGCGGGTGCTGAGCATCATGCACATCGCCGACACCCGCGAGCAGGCGATCGCCGACTGCACCTACGGACTGCAGGATTTCGCGAACTACTTCGGCGCGGCCGGATTCGTACCGCTGGCCAGCGAAGTCGAAGGCTCACCGCAGACACCGACCGAGTTCGTCCAGGCCTACGCCGCGGCCGGAAGTTGCTGTATCGGCACTCCCGATGACGCGATCGAACACATCACCGGTTTGCTGGAGCGTTCCGGCGGCTTCGGCACCTTGCTGTTCCTGGGGCATGACTGGGCCGCCCCGGAGGCTACCTATCGCAGCTACGAGCTGTTGGCCCGCAAGGTGATTCCACACTTCAAGGGCCAGCTTGCCGCACCCAAGGCGTCGCATGACTGGGCCCGGGGCATGCGCGACACGCTGTTCGGCCGAGCCGGCGAGGCGATCAAGAACGCCGTCGTCGAGCATGTGACCGAGTCGGCGCCCCCCAAAAAGAACAGTTCGCACTGATGCGCGCCGCGGTGCTGCGCGACGGGCGGATGATCTACCGCGACGACGTGCCGGAGCCGACGCCGGGCCCGGGCCAGGTGCTGGTTGCGGTGACCGCATGCGGCATCTGCGGATCCGACCTGCATTTCGCCTCGCATGGCGAGCAGGTGCTGGCCGCGACGCAATCCATGTCCGGCAGCCCCTCATCCCGGGCGTCGGTCGATCTGGGCACCGACATCTTCATGGGCCACGAGTTCAGCGCGACGGTGCTCGAGGCCGGCCCCGGAACCGATACCTTTCCCGCCGGAACCCCGGTCACCTCCATCCCGGTCTTGTTGGCCACCAAGGGTATTGAACCGATCGTCTACTCCAACACCACAGTGGGCGGCTACGCCGAGAAGATGCTGCTGTCGGCTCCGCTGCTGGTGCCGATCCCCAGCGGGCTGGATCCCCGCCACGCCGCACTGACCGAACCGATGGCAGTGGGACTGCATGCGGTCAACAGATCCGGCATTGTGCCCGGCGAGACGGCGCTGGTGTTGGGCTGCGGACCGATCGGGATGGCAATCGTCGCCGCCTTACGCAACGCAGGCGTGGAAGACATTGTGGCCGCTGACTATTCGTCGGCCCGCCGAGAACTTGCGACGACCATGGGCGCGCATCGCACCCTCGATCCGGCGCAGGGATCACCGTTCGATGCCGTCACCCCCAAGGTGATCTTTGAAGCGGTCGGCGTTCCGGGCATCATCGACGACGTACTGCGCCGAGCTCCGGTAGGCAGCCGACTGGTGGTCGCGGGAGTGTGCATGGAACCCGACACCGTGCACCCGTTCTACGGGATCGCCAAGGAGATCAGCGTGCAGTTCGTGTTGGCCTACGAACCGGCGGAGTTCGCCGCGTCACTGCGGGCTATCGCCGAGGGCCGCATCGACGTGGCGCCGCTGATCACCGGCGAGGTCGGACTCGATGGCGTAGGCGCGGCCTTCGACGAGCTGGCCGATCCCGACCGACACTGCAAGATCCTGGTTACCCCTCAGCACTAAGCCAGGCCTTGGGAAAGCCACCGGCGTCGAGCAGCTGCTTCGACCACCCGCCGACCAGCTCGACCACCTCACCCAGGTCGTCGCCGAGGCGCGCCACGATCGGCGCGCATGCGGCATCCGTTGCGGTCTCAATCGCCTCGCGAGCGGCGTGTCCGGCATCGCTGAGCACTCCGTCGCGCGCCAGGCCACGCTCGGCCAGCCGCTCCTCCCCGGCGGTCAACTGCTCGTCACTCCACGCCCGGGACCGGACGTAGGTTCGCGGCCGGAAACCGCGATAGAGCTCGGTGATCAGGCCGATCTCGACGGCATCGAATCCCGCTGCAACCCAGGCATTCACGTGCGCATCGCCACGGAATTCGCGGAGCTGGTCAGCCAATAGCCAGGCATCGGTCAGCGGCTCGCCGACCAGCCCGTCGGCAACCAGCCCGGCGAACAACGGCTTACCCGCCACCGAGAGGCCGTCGGTAGCGCGGCGCAGCAATTCCACCGCGCGATCGATGCCGTCGGGAGCTGCACCCAACACCCGGCGCAGCTGAGCCGCTGAACCCTCGGTGCGCGCCGCCCGGATGGTCGGCGCGTCGGTCAGCTTCCAGCCGTAGCCGACGGCGGGAACGACTACGGCCGGATTGAACACCCCGAACGTCGCGGCGATCACCGCGCCGGGCGCCTGGCCCAGCGCGGAGCCGCGGCTACAGAAGTAGGCCGGCCCGTCCGGCATTTCGACCCCATCGGTTGTTGCGGGGCTGGCGCCGAAACCCAGTGCCGTGTAGCTACGGTGACACTCCGGGGCGAAGTACACCTGGCCGGCGAACGGCTCGATAGCGCTGGACAGTGCTCGCGACGGCGCAGAGGTCATCGCCTCAGTGTGCCGCATGGATCTTTCTCGCCGGCACGGGCATCGACTCCGATAGGGTGCCACTCATGCCGACACACAGTGCCCGGATGGTTCTCCGCTGGTCCATGACGCTGGCGCTGGCCGGCGTGGCCGCCCTCGCAATGGCCGGCTGCGACGCCGCGCCGAGCGGCGGACCGGACATCCCGCGCCAGGTGACGGTGGTGGGCACCGGCGAGGTCCAGGGAGTTCCGGACACGCTGACCACCGAGGCGGGCATCGAGTTCGTCGCCGCAGATGTCACCAGCGCGATGAACCAGACCAGCGAGCGTCAGCAGGCGGTGATCGATGCGCTGGTGGATGCCGGGGTGGACCGCAAAGACATCAGCACCACCCAGGTCAGCCTGCAACCGCAGTACGGCAATCCCGACGCCAGCGGGTCGGCGAACATCACCGGCTACCGGGCCGGCAACACCATCCGGGTCAAGGTCGAGCGCGATTCCGCCTCCCAGGTGCTGGCGGTGATCGTGCGGGCCGGCGGGGACGCCACCCGAATCAATGGGGTGAGCTACTCCATCGAGGACGATTCGGCGCTGGTGCGCGGAGCCCGGGAGCGGGCCTTCAACGACGCCAAGGACCGTGCCGAGCAGTACGCCCAGCTGTCCGGTCTGCACCTGGGACGGGTGCTCTCAATCTCCGAGGTCGCCGGCGGGACGCCGCCGCCGATGCCGGTCGGCATGCCGATGCCCCGCGCGATGGCCGCCGCTCCCCCGGTCGAGCCCGGTCAGCAGACCGTGAGTTTCACCGTGACCGCGGTCTGGGAACTGAGCTAACACTCCCAACCTTCTGATCCGTAGTCAGATCTCACTCCACAGCCGTCCGACAGTGACGGCAGTTATCCACAACTGGCGACCCTGACGCAAAGTTTGAGTCAGTGGAGAACGCTATAATCGAACGTATGTTCGAACAGTCGTCGTCGAGGGTTCCCTCTCCGGAGTCGGTCGCGCGGCTCAGTGAGCGGTTTGAGCGGCGTTATCCGTCGGTGACGGCGGAGTCGGCGGGGTTGGTGGAGCGGGTTTGCGTGTTGGCGCGGGCGGAGAATCGGGCGGCGGCGGCGCAGTTGGTGGCGATTGGGGAGTTGTTTGCGCTGCGCTTGAGTCGTTGTGGTGAGAGGCAGGAGTGGGCGGTCGATACTGAGGCGGCGGTGGCTGCGGAGGTGGCGGCGGCGTTGCGGATCAGTCAGGGGCTGGCTGGGAGTCGGTTGCACTATGCCCGGGCGATGCGTGAGCAGTTGCCGCAGGTGGCGGAGGTGTTCAAGGCCGGCGATATCGATATGCGGTTGTTTCAGACGATGGTGTATCGCACCGGGTTGATCACCGACCGGGAGGTGCTGGCGGTCGTTGATGGGCAGTTGGCGGCGCAGGTGACGCGGTGGCCGTCGCTGACCATGAACCGGTTGGCGGGAAAGGTCGACAAGATCGTGGCGAAGGCCGATGCCGATGCGGTGCGTCGCCGCAGGGAGCGGCAGTCCGAACGCGAGATCTTGTTCGGGAATTTTGTCGAGGGGGGTCTCTCGGAGATCCAAGGCAGTCTGTTCAGCGTTGATGCGCGTGCGGTGGACAGGGCGCTGGATGCGTTGGCGGCCACGGTGTGTGAGCACGATCCGCGGACTCGTGAGCAGCGGCGGGCCGATGCGATGGGGGCGTTGGCGGCGCGGGCGGATCGGCTGGGGTGCCGCTGCGGGCGGCCGGATTGTGTGGCGGGAGGCCGTGCGGCGGTGTCGCCGGTGGTCATTCATGTGATCGCTGAGCAGGCCACCGTCGACGGGACCGGTGATGCGCCGGGCTCGTTGGTTGGGGCGGATGGATTGATCCCGCCGGAGTTGATCGCCGAGCTTGCCCGATCGGCCCGGTTGGTGTCGTTGGTGCATCCCTTGGACGCGCCACCAGAGTCGGGGTATGTGCCCTCGAAGGCGCTAGCCGACTTTGTCCGCTGCCGGGATCTGACGTGTCGCTGGCCTGGGTGTGACCGGCCGGCGACCGAATGCGATCTCGACCACACGGTTCCCTATGGTGACGGTGGCGCCACCCACGCATCAAACCTTAAATGTTATTGCCGTACACATCATTTGGTGAAGACGTTCTGGGCGTGGCGTGATCAGCAGTTGCCGGACGGGACGGTGATCCTGACCGCTCCATCGGGCCAGACCTATGTCACCACGCCGGGCAGTTCGTGGCTGTTCCCGCGCTTGTGCGCACCTACCGGGGAGGTGCCGGTCCCCAAGCCATCTGTCGATGACCGCTGTGGTGACCGCACCGCGATGATGCCCCGCCGACGGCGTACCCGCGCCCAGAATCGCGCGGCGCGCATCGCGACCGAACGCAACCAGAACCACAAGGCCCGTCAAGCCCGGCGGGCCGCATTCAACGCCGTCTGGTTCCCCAAAGTCGACGCCACCGCGGACGACGACCCACCGCCCTTCTAACGGGAACCGTTGGTTGCGGCTTCGAGCGTGGGAACTTTCTACGCGCCTCGTCCGACCCATTGGGCGATGACTTGCCCCAACGATGTAGCACATGTTGCGCCCCGGGATCATCTATGACAGCCGCTGCTGGTCCTGAGATCACCTCGCCCACACCGGTGCCGCTTCCCCAGGCAGAACGCTCCGCCGTAGCCACATGGATTCGGCGACTCGCCTTCCCGATCATCCTCGGATGGCTCGCAATCGTCGTCGTCCTCAGCACCGCGGTACCGCCGCTCGAAATCGTTGGCCAGATGCGCTCGGTGCCCATGAGCCCGCAGTTTGCGCCGTCGGTCACCGCGATGAAGCGAATCGGCCAAGTCTTCGGTGAGTACACCTCCGACAGCTCGGCGATGATCCTCCTCGAGAGCCAACAGCCACTCGGCGACGAGGCACACCGCTACTACGACGCACTGGTCAGCAGGCTCACCGACACCTCCCACGTCGAGCACGTCCAGGATTTCTGGGGTGATCCGCTAACTGCGGCCGGCGCGCAGAGCAACGACGGCCGCGCTTCCTACGTGCAGGTCTACCTGGCCGGAAATCAGGGCGAGACGCTGGCGAACGAGTCGCTTGAGGCGGTCCGCAGAATCGTCGCCGAGGTCGAAGCCCCTCCGGGAGTGCGCACCCACGTCACCGGCCCAGCAGCGCTGGCCGCCGACGAGCAGGTAGCCGGGGACAACAGCGCGCAAGTCATTGTGGCCCTCACCTTCTTGGTCATCACTGCGATGATTCTGTTGGTCTACCGGTCAATAACCACCGGGCTGATTGTCTTGGCGTTGGTGTTTCTCGCCCTCGCTGCGGCACGCGGCGTGGTGGCCTGGCTCGCGTACTTCCAACTCATCGGTCTGACCACCTTTGCGACCAACCTGCTAGTCACCTTGGCCATAGCGGCTGCGACCGACTACGCGATCGTTCTGGTCGGCCGCTACCAAGAGGCCAGGACCGCCGGCGAAGACCGCGAAACGGCCTACCACACGATGTTCACCGGCACCGCGCACGTGATCCTCGCCTCGGGATCGACGATCGCGGGTGCCACGTTCTGCCTGCACTTCACCCGGCTCCCCTACTTTCAGACGCTCGGTATTCCGCTTGCCGCCGGAATGGTCGTCGCCATGCTGGTGGCGTTGACACTCGGTCCGGCGATCATCACCGTCGCCAGTCGGCGGGGACTCCTGGAACCCAAGCGTGCCATGCGAATACGCGGCTGGCGTAAACTCGGCTCGGTCATCGTCCGCTGGCCGGCTCCGGTCTTGGTGGCCAGTACCGCGCTGACCCTGATCGGCCTGCTGACGCTGCCCGGCTATCGCACCAGCTACAACGAACGCCGCTACCTACCTCCGGATCTGCCTTCCACAGCCGGCTATGCCGCAGCCGAGCGACACTTCTCCACAGCGCGGATGAATCCCGAGGCGTTGCTGGTGGAGACCGACCGGGACCTGCGCAACCCGGCGGACTTCCTGGTGATCGACAAGATCGCCAAAAGGGTCGTGCGTGAACCGGGGATAAGCCGGGTCCAGACGATCACCCGCCCGGATGGCACGCCACTGACGTTCAGCACCCTGCCGGCTCAGCTCAGCCTGCAGGGCACCTTGCAGGTACTCAACCAGGGTTACCTGCAGAATCGCATGACGGAATTCCGCGCCAGCGCCGAAGATCTGCAGCGCAGCATCGACGCCATGGCGCGGATGCGGCTGTTGATGACCGAGATGGCGGCCACCACCCACAGCATGGTCGGCAAGGCACATCGACTAGCCTCTGACACTTCGGAATTGCGGAATCACCTGGCGGACTTCGACGATTTCCTGCGACCACTGCGCTCCTACCTGTACTGGGATCCGCATTGTTTCAACATCCCGACATGCTGGGCCCTGCGATCGGTCTTCGATGCCCTCGACGGCACCGATGTACTGAGCGGCGACATCGACCAGATGCTGCCCGACCTTGATCGACTCGACGCGTTGCTACCGCAGCTTCTCCAGCAACTGCCGGCACAGATCCAGACACTGACGTCGACGCGGGCGACGATGCTCACCATGTATTCCGCCCAGAACGGCCTGCTGGATCAGACCGCGACGATGTTGGACAACCAGTCCGCTATGGGCACGGCGTTCAACGACTCGAAGAACGACGACACGTTTTATCTGCCACCTGAGGTCTTCGACAATCAGGATTTCAAACGCGGCTTGAAAGTGTTTCTGTCACCGGACGGCCACGCCGTTCGGTTCGTCGTCACCCACGACGGCGATCCCCTTACCCCCGAAGGGATCACACACGTCGACGGCATCAAGCACGCAGCCAAGGAGGCCATGAAAGGCACTCCGCTGGAAGGTTCGAAGATCTACGTCGGCGGTACGGCGTCGGTATTCAAGGACATGCAGGAGGGCAACAACTACGACCTCATGGCGGTCGGCATAGCCGCACTGTGTCTGATCTTCATCATCATGCTTATCATCACCCGCAGCGTGATCGCCGCCGCAGTGATCGTCGGCACCGTGCTGGCGTCGCTGGGGGCGTCGTTTGGCCTATCGATCTTGTTGTGGCAGCAGATTATCGGTTTGGAGCTGCACTTTATGGTGATGGCGATGTCGCTGATCATCCTGCTGTCCGTTGGCTCGGACTACAACCTGCTGCTGGTCGCGAGGTTCAGAGAGGAGATCCACGCCGGGCTGAACACCGGAATCATTCGAGCGATGGGCGGCACAGGTTCAGTCGTGACCTCGGCCGGGGTGGTATTCGCCTTGACGATGCTGTCGATGGCGGTCAGCGATCTGACCGTGGTGGCACAGATCGGCACCACCATCGCACTCGGGCTGCTGTTCGACACTCTGGTCATTCGCTCGTTTGTGACGCCCTCAATTGCCGCGCTGCTGGGCAAGTGGTTCTGGTGGCCCCAATTGGTCCGACCCCGACCGATCCCGGTGCGGTGGCCCGAGTCAAAAGCAGTTGAATTGAAGGGGCGCCAGAGGCGGTCGTCCCAATGATGTTGGGGGCGCCCGCCTCCGTCGCTCACCTGACGAACACTACGTGCGTCAACTCATCCCACCCGCAAACATTTCGATGAGGCTGACCAACGACGCGATGAGACCAACTCCCTCGCCCGGGGCCGAGTACGGCATTCCCATCCCTACCATCTGCAGGTCGAGACCGAGCGAGTTGTAGATCGATCCACCGATGCTGCCGGAATCGGTTACTCCGGGTGTGAAAAGACCGCCGAAGTCAAAGCTGGCACCGAGGACCGCATTGCCTTCCGGGACCTGCAATGCATCATTCAACAACGGAACCAACGCATCAAGGTTGAGGGTGGCGCCGTTGAAGAACGCACCGACCATGTTCGCGGGCATGGCCAGCAGTTCTTGTACCGCAGCCTGAAAGTCTCCACCGCCAAGGCTGTCGACGATCGAACCAACACCGTTGATCAGCTCCACTCCGGGGCTGAGCAGCGGGCCGATGAGTCCCATCAGCACACCACTCATCGGCGACGACAAGAGAGTCAGCAGCGTGGCCGCGGGTTCAACTGCACCGATCGGCACCACCCCCATGCCCATGTCCATTCCGGCCAGGTACTGCAGGCCCCAGAGATGGCTCCAGTCCAGAGTTTGAGCCGCCAATTCCGAGCCCTCGGGCGTTGCCACGTCGACTCCGATGAACGTGGTTGCGGCCAAAGCCTCTTGCAGCGATCCGGGGAAGCCGAAGTCAGCTTCCTTGATTGCGTCAAAGACCTCGGTGGCGTTGGCCAGCGTGGTGTTGAAAACGTCGGCCCATGGCCCGAACAGGTCCAGCGACGCGGTCAGTTGCACGGACGCCGGCCCGGCCACGCCAAGCGCCGGTGCCGCCGGGCTTACTGCGATTATTCCGGTGAGGGCCAGTGCGGTCCCCCCGGCCATGAGGCCACCGATGCCGATGTGCGATGCGAGGTCGTGAACGTGATGAGACGATTTCATGCCTAGTTTGTCGAACCGGAGGCAAGATAAGTTCCTGAGCGGACAAGAGATTCTGAAGTTTTCTCAATCTTGCTGTCAGGTCTGGCTTCTCGTCAGCCGAACTCGACCAGAGTGGTCGGCGCACGAAACCTCGCCAGACCACGCACACCGTAGATCAGCGGAAGCGCCGCGCCCAGCACCCTGCCCCGTCCGCGCGGCATGCCGAGTTCAGAGACGACCCTGACCCCGGGCACAGCACGCAGATCGTCGTAGTCATTCGCAGTGAACCAGAACGGCATTGGTGGCGCCGTATAGTTGTCGCTGAGCTTAAAGCCACGGCGCGAGCGTGAGTAGGCACTCAACAACCTCGGGACGCTGTCGAAGATCATCCGCCCGCCGGGAAACCTGCGGGCACAGGCAGCGAACAGCTCAAACACCGCCTCGCGGTCCAGGTACTGCAGCAGCCCTTCGGCTGTGATCAACACCTCAGCGGATTCGCCAACCTCGTCCATCCAGGAGTACTCGAGCGCCGACTGGGCACAGTACCGCAGTCGGCTCGATTCTGGTAACAGCTGCTGCCGCAGTCGAACAACAGGTCCCAAATCCACTGAAAGCCAACGTAACTGACCGTTATCGACCCGCCAGAAGCTGGTCTGCAAACCCTCGGCAAGGGCGACCACGGTGGCACGCGGATGCACCGCCAAGTATCCGCGCGTGGCCTGGTCGAACACCAACGCCCGCAGCGCGATGGCCTGGTGAGTCCTGCCGAAATCGGCGTAGTCGTACTCAAGGCTGTTGAGCAACTCGATCGCCATCGGGTCATCGATCAGCCCGTCAGGACGCTGCGCCTCGGCTGCCCGCTGATACAACGTGAGCAGCGCGGTCTCCGATATCCCATCGAGGTGACGGGCGTCAATGACTGGCACGCCTTCAGACCGTACCCGCCGGACCCCCGCGAGTCGCTGCGAGAAATCTAACCGCAGTCGACCGGAACTTTTTGATTCCCATCTCCGACCACCTCGTTGGCGGGAAACTGTCCCGCGCCTTGCGTTCCGCGTAATCCACGACATCAGAGGAGGTGCCATCCTGACCGCCCCGATCTGGATGGCAATGTCTCCCGAGACGCACTCCGCCATGCTCGCCACTGGCCCAGGGCCAGGACCTCTGTTGGCAGCCGCCGAACAATGGCAGCAGCTCAGCGTCATCTACGACGACACCGCCACTGAATTGAGCCAGGTACTGGCCGGGGTGCAGACCGGCCACTGGCAGGGCCCCAGCGCAACGGCCTATCTGTCCGCGCACATGCCTTATCTGACCTGGCTGGAGCAAGTGGCCGCCGACAGTGCCACGACTGCCGCACAACACCAGACGGCCGCCTCCGCATATAGCGCCGCGGTGGCCTCAATGCCCAGTCTCGAAGAACTGGCCGCCAACCACGCGGTTCACGCGGTACTGCTCGCCACGAACTTCTTCGGCGTGAACACCGTCCCGATTGCCGCCAACGAGGCCGACTACACGCGAATGTGGGTGCAGGCCGCCGAGACCATGTCCGTATATCAGGGCACCGCCGCCGCGGCCGTGGCAGCCACCCCGCAGATCCGCCCCGCTCCACCCATCGTCTCCAACCCCGCGGCGGCCACCTCCCCCGAAGGCGTTACAGACGGCAATTGGCTGCAGGAACTTACCCACCTCATCACTGAACTTCTCAACAACGCCGGCAATGTCGAAGAACTGCTGCGCATCTTCGAGGACTTCTTCCAACACCTCGGTTTCAACCCGGTGATCGCTACCTTCCTGGCGGCGGTCGCGTTAGTGGCCTACGACGTGTTGTGGTACCCCTACTACGCGTCATATGGCCTGTTGCTGTTGCCGTTCTTCGCGCCCGCGCTCAGCGCGCTCAGCGCCTTGAAGTTGCTACCGCTGCTGACCGGCCAACAGATCCCCGCTGATCAGGGACCGGACATGGTCGCACCGCGAGCCGGTGGCCGAAGCGTAGACATTCCCGTTGCGGCGATTGTGGCCCCGCCCGCTGCGGCCGGCTCCTCCGCCGGTCTGGGCGGCACCGCCGGTGCAGAGGGACCGAACGCACCCGTCGTCGTCCCGAGCGCCGACGGCGTTGCCGCGCTGATCCACTACGTCGTCTCCGGCTGGGGACCACCCGGCGTCGACACCGGACCCAAAGACGATATCGCTGCGCCCAACAGCGCTGCGGCTTCCCGGCGTGCGATCTCTCCGCGGACCATCTCCACCGATGCCCGCAGCCGACGCAGGCGACGCAGCACCGGCCGGGTTCGTATGCACGGCAATCGTTACGAGTTTCTCCAAGCCGGCGATGTCCCGGTCATGGCCGCGGACTCCGATGCCGTCCCCACCGAACGCCCCGAGGCCATCGCAGCAGTGGTCGCCTCCACCCGCGCCGCTGGGCTCACGGGGCGCGCTGACGAAATCCGGCGAGTACCAATGTTGCCCACCAGCTGGTGCGCCTCCGACCAGGTCGAGCAACTGACACAACCGATGAAGGACGGAAAAGAAGAATGAGCAAGGAAACCCAGATCGGATGACGCTGACCGTCACAGGCACCGGCCTTGGAGCGCAGATCACCGGGGTTGACCCCAATGATCTGAGCAGCATCACCCGCGACGAGATTCGCGAGATCGTATACGCCAATAAGCTTGTCATCCTCAAAGGCGTTCACCCCTCGCCGGAGCAATACCTTCAGCTCGGCAGAATCATCGGCGACATCGTGCCCTATTACGAATCCATGTACCACCATCACGAGTTTCCGGAGATCTTCGTGTCCTCCACCGAGGAACACCAAGGCGTTCCGCGAACCGGCGCGTTCTGGCACATCGACTACATGTTCATGCCGGAGCCATTCGCGTTCTCAATGGTGTTACCCCTGACCGTTCCCGGACCTGACCGGGGTACCTATTTCATCGACCTCAACCAAGCCTGGGCGTCGGTACCCACCACCTTGCAGGACGCTGCTCGCGGGACATTGAGCACCCATGATCCCCGGCGGCACATCAAAATCCGCCCCGATGACGTCTACCGACCGATCGGGGAAGTGTGGGACGAAATTACCCGGACCACACCGCCAATCAAATGGCCGACCGTAATCCGGCATCCAAAGACGGGCGAAGAGATTCTCTACATCTGCGCGTCGGGGACCACAAAAATTGAGGACCAGGAGTCCCGCGTGCTCGAACCGTCGGTATTACAAGAGCTGATGGCCGCAACCGGGCAACTTGATCCCGAGTTCACACACCCCTTCATTCATACCCAACACTACGAGGTAGGAGACATCATCTTGTGGGACAACCGAGTTCTGATGCATCGAGCCAAACACGGCAGTTCCGCGGGAACCTTGACAACCTATCGACTGACAATGCTCGACGGTCTCAAGACCCCGGGATACCCGGCATGAGCACTACCGGTTCGACGCCCCCAGCCTTGACCGACGCGACCCCGATCGCAGAGAGCCTATTGTCCAAGGTGCTGGAGCCCTACGCCTACAAGGGGTGCCGGTATCTGATCGATGCCGAATCCCAAGCGGATGCCGATTCGGTTTTAGCTCAAGGACGTTTCTCGATCGCCGAATCCGCCTACATCCGCAGCACCGGCCATTTCAACGCAGTCGAATTGGTGTTGTGCTTCAATCAGCTCGCCTACTCTGCTTTCGCGCCCGCCATCGCCGAAGGCGTGATTCCCGCGTTCCATGGTTGGACATTCGACGACTACTGCAAGCACCAGCTCTCCAGCATGTACATCAGAAGGTCGTCGTCGCGGTTCAGAAGACCGATTGATGCCACCAAGTTCCAGGCACGGTTGCACTGCCACAACTTGGAGATCGTCGAACGCACGGTGCGGTATCTGCGCGTGCCATGCGCCATTGAGTTCTGGGATGAGCACGGCGGTTCGGCGTATGGCGAGTTCGAGCTCGCTGCCCTGAACATCCCTGGATGCCAGCCAGAACAAGCCCGCTGACATGAGTACGCAAGCCCCCTCCAGCATGCTGGAGCGCATTCTCGAACACGTTCACCAACGGCCCGACGCGATCGCGTTGCGCCGTTGCGATGGAACCGGATTGGTGAGCTACCGCGATCTGGCCGCGGAATGGGAGAGGCTGGCCGGCGCACTGCACCAGCAAGGGGTATCGCAGGGATCGCGGGTGCTGGTCATCTCCGACAACGGGCCACAGACCTACCTCGCGGTCCTTGCGTGCGCCCGGCTAGGCGCCATTGCCGTTCTCGTTGACGGCGACCTGCCGGTGGCCACCATCGATCGGTTCGCCCAACTGACCGATCCCTCCGCAATGCTGCGCACGGTCGGTACCAGGATGCCCACCGCGGGCCTACCAGAACGCCTGGCAGCGATCCCGGCACTGTCGGTTGCCGACAGCCAAGCTTTTCGCAACCCGCCGGGGAGCCTGGGTCATCCGAGGGGAAATGCCGATGCTCCAGTAGCGATGATCTTCACCAGCGGAACGACCGGTGAACCCAAGGCTGTGTTGTTGGCCAACCGAACTTTCTACGCCGTGGCCGACATTCTGCGAGCAGAGGGCTTGACGTGGATCGACTGGGTGATCGGCGAGACAGCGTATTCGCCGTTGCCGGCAACACATATCGGCGGGCTGTGGTGGATCCTGAACTGCCTGATGCAGGGCGTGTCATGTGTCACCGGCGGCGAGACAGGTGCGTCGTTGCTAGAGATCCTCTCGGTCAATGACGTCGCCACGGTTTGTCTGGTCCCGACGCTGCTGTCACGCCTGGTGGCCGAATTGAAGTCGACCGGAGCACCGGTGCCGGCCTCGCTGCGCTTCCTGGGCTACGGCGGATCCAGGGCTATCGCATCGGACGTACATTTCGTCGAGGCCGCCGGGGTGCGAACCGCACAGGTCTATGGCCTGAGTGAAACCGGTTGCACCGCACTGTGCCTTCCCACCGCGACGGGTTCTATCGACGCCATCGAGGCGGGTGCTGTCGGCAGGCCGTATCCGGGTGTAGAGGTTCATCTCGACGGCGACGGCAGTGGGCCAACAGGGCCTTCGGCTTCGTCGGGCACCCTGTGGATCAGATCGCCGGCAAACATGCTCGGATACTGGAACAACCTCGACCGCACCGCTGAAACGCTGCGCGACGGGTGGGTCAACACGGGCGACCTGCTCGACGCGGGCAGCGACGGTCTGTTCTATATCCGCGGACGAGCGTCGGAGATGATCATCTGCGGCGGCGTTAACGTGGCTCCCGACGAGGTCGACCGGGTCGCGGAGTCGGTCAGCGGTGTCCGCGACGCCGCTTGCTACGAGATTCCCGATCCGGAGTTCGGTGCGCTGGTAGGGCTGGCGGTGGTCGCGGCGGAGAATCTGGACGAGGCAGGCGCCCGCGCCCTTAAGCAGTCGATCGCGGCCCGATACCGCAGCGAGGTGGAATCTGCTGCGCGCCCGTCGACGATCGTCTTGGTCACCAGCATTCCCAGAACTCAATCGGGCAAGGTCATGCGCACGTCGCTGGCCGCGGCGATCGATGCACGCGAACGTGAGTGAGCCTGTTCGGCAGCGGATTCTGGCCGCGGTCTGCGACGTGCTTTACATCGACGAGAGCGACTTCCACGACGGTGACGCCACCGACCTGCGCGATCTCGGTTTGGATTCGGTGCGCTTCGTTCTGCTGATGAAACGACTCGGGGTGGACCGCGAGTCCGAACTTCCGGCTCGCTTGGCGCGCAATCTTTCGATCGCCGCCTGGGTTACCGAATTGGGAGATTCCGGTGGGCACACCTGATTCGGCGCGTGCGCGGCGCATTCCGTTGTCCGTCTCCCAGCAGAACATCTACCGGGGGGTACTGCAGGATGGGGACCCCACGCTGTATCTGATCGGTCGCAGCTACCGGTTGCGTCCAGTGCCGCTTCGAGAGTTTCTTCTCGCGTTGCAGGCCTGCGTCCGCAACAACCCAGTGCAGTTATGCGTACTGGAGGAGACCGAGTCGGAGTACCCGGACCTGGTGCCGCGGCTTGGAGTGGACGAGTTGGTGCGGATGGCCGGTCCTGAAGTGGATCCGTTGGTCCACGAGTGGGATTCGGGCATCCTCGATCGGCCGCTAGTTCGCCACACCGTGCATACCGGCGCGAGCGGAGAGGTAATCGGGCTGGAGGTGCACGCCCATCACATTCTGCTCGACGGCGGCGCAACCGGGCTGATCGAAGCCGATCTGGGCCGGTTCCTGTCGGATGGATCCGGTGAAGTGCCCGACGTCGCAGCCGGACTGGACCGGCTCGCCGAGGCTCATCGCCGGGAGGCTGAGAAGGTGCGCGCAGCACACGATCGGCTGACCGAATCGGTCCAGCGTGAACTCACCGCTGAGGTCAACATCGGCGGCCAACCGCAGTCGCCGTCCGCCTCAGGGAACGCGCGGCGAGGACTGCTGCGTGAATCGATACAGATCACCGGGGCCGGATACGACGCGATAGCAACGCTGGCCGAACAACAGCAGATCCCGCTGCACATACTGGTGACGGCAGCAGTTGCCGCAGTAGATGCGAGCCGTCGACACAGTGCCGACGCCATGGTGGTGCACGCAGTTGACAATCGGTTCGGCGAACCGGCCCTTGATGTGGCTACCTGCCTGGTTAATTCGGTTGCCCAGTCGGTGCGATTTCCGGCGTTCGCCTCAGTGCGAGACCTCGTCAGCGCCTTGGACCGCGGGTATGTGAAGGGAGTGCGTCGCCGCTGGTTTCGCGAAGAGCTTTATCGCCGTATATATCTGACGACCAACCGTGCGCCCCAGATGGAGGCGGTAGCGCTCAACTACCTACAACAGCCCTGTGCACCCGAACTGCGTCCGTTCCTGAACGGCCTGCCGTCGACAACCGACATCGGGCCGATCGAGTGCCCCACCGTAGCTGTAGTGCACGATGACCTGGGCCGAACACTGAGCCTGTCAATCTGGGATGGCGGCACTCCGCAAGCCCGTGCCGAATCCACGGGAACTGCAGACCTGATCGCCGAGGCACTGCGCAGGTTCCCGACAGGATGGGATCGACCGGTCGCGATGAGCGTCGGCGCCTGGCTCGAGGTCGGTTCCGACGGCACCTGTCTGCCTTCCAAGAGCGCAGCCGGACCTAACGCCCAGACCCCGTCGGCTTGGTTTCTGGACGCGACCGCCGACGTCGGCAGTTGGCGCCGACGCCGCCGCTACGTCGACGCATGGATCAGCTGGTTGGTTACCAGCGGCGTCGAGCCGGGTGAGGTGCTGGTTCTCGCCGACGACCACACCGACAAGACCCTGGATCTCCTGTTCGCCTGTCACTTGGCCGGCTGTGGCTACAGCGTTTGCGACATCGCAGACGATCTCGCCGAGCGCGCCAACACGATCGCGACGTACGGCGAAGTCCCTGCCCGGGTCATCGACGTCACCACCGCCGCGCCCGCGCCAGATCCGGCGATAGTCGACGAGCACCTCCGTCGGGTCCGCAACGACGCCATGTTGGCGAACAGGATCGCGTACGTCATGCCTACCTCGGGCTCCACGGGAGTTCCCAAGTTGGTCCCGATATCCCATGGGGCGCTTGCGCTCTTCTGCCAGGGACATCGCGGCGCGTACGGCTGGCAGTCGAGCGATACCGTCTTGCAGTGCGCGCCCTTGACGTCGGATATCAGTGTCGAGGAGATCTTCGGCGCCGCCCAGTGCGGCGCGAAACTGATTCGGTCGTCAGCCGTACGAACCGGCAATCTGCTGCAGCTGGGCGACGACTTAGAGCGGCACCGGCCCACCATCCTCGACCTGCCCACCGCGGTCTGGCATCTGTGCTGCGAGGAACCGGACATGCGCAAGATTCTGACAGCATCGGGGTTGCGCCAGATTGTGATCGGTGGCGAAGCTGTTCGCCGACGGACGCTCGAAAAGTGGCTTGCAGCCGTTGATGTTTCGCATATCGCGTTGATTTCCAGCTACGGCCCGACCGAGGCCACTGTGGTGGTGACGTACCTGCCGCTGAGTGGGCAGGAATCGGGCATCGAATCGGACATCCGGCCGCGGGTGGGTCGCCCGATAGTTTCGAAGACGGTTTTCGTCGCATTCGGTGAGATCGTCGTTGTCGGAGACATGGTTTCGACCGGCTATCTGGGCAGGTCCGGCGCCTTCGGCACCGTGGTCGACGCCGACGGGACCCGACGCCGCGCGTTCGCCACTGCCGACCGCGTCACCTGGGACGATCAGGGATTTCTGGTTTTTGCTGGCCGCAGGGATGCCGTCGTGAAGCTCGCCGGACGGCGCGTCGACACCGCCGAGATCACCCGGCTTATCGCCGACGACCCCGCGGTCTGCGATGTCGCCGTCGAGCCCGAGGAGACCCGGCTCGGAGTGTGGTTTCAGACTCTGCTCACCCGTGACGGAGCACAGGATATTGCAGCTCGGGAACGCATTCGAGGCATCCTGCTGGCCGCCCGGGTACCCGGATTCGTGATGTCGGGGGTCGCCGAGATCCCACGCAAGCCCGGCGGCAAAGTCGATTTCGGCCGACTGCCCAGGCTCCGACTCGAAAGCGCCGGAAACGCCGGAGGTCAAGCGGCCGGCCTGGCCGAACTTTGGAGTCGGTGCCTCGACCGCGAACTGCAGCCTGATTCTTCGTTACTGGCTGAAGGCATCGGTTCCCTGGACTTGATCCGCATCCTGCCTGCCACCCGCCGCTACCTCGGCCGGCAGCTGTCCCTGCTGGACGTGATCAGCGCCGACAACGCGAGCCGTCTGCTCGAGTACACCGACGGTATCGGGTTGGACGAGGCCACTGCCGCCGAGATCGACGACGATCTGATCCGCCTGACCGCGCCGCCGCCTGCCGTCATGCCCGGCCCCCTCGCCAACGAGACTGGTACCGTTCTGGTGCTGGGCGCCTCCGGAATTCTCGGTACCGGATTCGCCAGCGCCATAGGCGAACTGCGCGCCAATGGATTCGCCTCCGAGCTGATACTGGCAACCACATCGAATCCGCCGGACGCCGACCCTTGGCGCTCACTGGCCGACGTCGAGGGCGTTCGCATCAAACGCGTGGCCCCAGAAGGAATTTCCGATCTGATACGCACCAATTCAGCTGCGACCGTGGTGAATGCCATCGGTAACACCAACGTGGTGGTGCCATATCGGGAGTTGCGGCCTGCCAATGTGGCGGCGGTAGCGGACATCGTTGCGGCCTGCGCGGCTCGCGGCGCCAGGCTGGTGCATCTGTCGACGTCGGTGGTGAACGCGCAAGTCGCTGCGCCGCAAGTCGTCGATCCGCGGGCCGCCCCCTATCCCTACGCGGCGTCCAAGGCGCTGGCCGAGCTGATCGTCGCGCGCAGTGCGCCGAATCTGGACTTCACCCTGGTGCGGCTGCCGCGGGTGCTGGGAGAACCGCATCAACTGCGGGCGTCCGCCGACATTCTGGTCGCACTGGCGGATGCATGTGCGGCGTTGGGTGCTCACCCGGCAGTGTCGTTGACCGAGGAAGTCACCGTAGGCCGGTCGGCAGCGGCTGCCATCCTGGGCACGCTCTCGGCGTCCCTGGGCCGCACCATCACCGTGCTGCGGGGCACGCCCGTCGAATATTCGGAATTCCTCTCTCGGTTCGGCAACCGTCAAAGAGATGTCGACGAGTGGAAGAGACAGCTGGATGACAGTGACTGGGCACGACACAACCCGCGTCGCTGGGCTGTCATCGACGCCTGGCTCACGCTCGGAACGCGACTCCGCGAACAGTCCTACACGCAGTACCTGGCGCGCTACCCGACTGTCGGCCTCGAGGTCGACAGTGTCACCGCGTTGACTGTCACCGCTTCGTCGCTGCCCGAATTGGTGAGCCACGGATGTTCGCCGGAACCGGACGGCCCTGCGCCACGACCACTCACAGAGGACCTGACGAAGGAGAAGCCTTGTCCGACATTCGACGGATCGAACTCGATGTAACCGGAATGACCTGCCGCATGTGCTCGGCGCATATCGAGCTGAAACTGAATTCGATCGACGGCGTTCGGGCCTCGGTGGACTTCCCGAGCGCGACAGCCACCGTCGACGCCGATTCCACCGTGAGCGTCGCAGAATTGTGCGAGGCGATTGCGGACGCCGGCTACCAGGGCGAGCTGCGATTGGAGCGGGCTCTCACGGCTGAAGATGTGCAGATCGCCGGCGGCGCCATACGGCGAATCGCGAGCCTGACTCGATTCCTGTCACGGGGCCGGCACAAACCGGCGATGCACCAGATCTGAGATCCGCTGCCGCCGCCCTTCTACTGGGGCTCAGCCCTGGTAGACCCGCGGGTCCAGGGTGCCGATGTAGGGCAGGTCGCGGTAGCGCTCGGCGTAGTCCAGGCCGTAGCCGACCACGAAGTCGTTCGGGATGTCGAAGCCCACGTACGCGATGTCCACGTCGGCGCCCAGCGCGTCGGGTTTGCGCAGCAGGGTGCACACCCGCAGGGACCGGGGCCGGCGGGTGGCCAGATTGCGCAGCAGCCACGACAGGGTCAGGCCGGAGTCCACGACGTCCTCGACGATCAACACGTCGCGGTCGCTGATGTCGCGGTCGAGGTCCTTGAGGATGCGCACCACGCCCGACGACGACGTCGACGAACCGTAGGAGCTGACCGCCATGAACTCGAACTGCGTGGGCAGCGGAATCGCCCGGGCGAGATCGGTGACGAACAGCACCGCGCCCTTGAGCACGGTGATCAGCAGCAGGTCGCCGCTGTCGGCACTGCCATCGGCGTACTCGTCGGCGATCTGCGCGGCGAGTTCGGCGGTGCGGGTCCGGATCTGCTCCTCGGTCAGCAATACCGATTTGATGTCACCCGCGTACAACTCGGGTTTCTCCCCCGGCAAGGTCGCAGCCACCAGCACAGCGTGCCATGGCGAGAGTTCGACAACCAACTGCAGCGGAGGAAATCCACGCCCGAAGCTCAGACCGGCTCGCTGCGCAGCCGCAGCAGGCCGTCGTCGCGAACCGCGAACAGCCGCTGTCCCCGCAGGTCCGATCCGATCGCCACTCCGCCCTGGCCTCGCCAGGCGGTCACCAGCCGGTCCACCGCGCGGATCTGCAGGTCGGTCAGGCCGCGTCCGCCCCCGTCGATCAGCCAGCGCCGGATCACCGCCAGGCGCACCGGGCCGGCCAAGGCCGCCAACGCGGCGGCGTCCAACCCGGCATCCGCGGTGGCGCCGGGCAGCGCCTGCTCGGCCAAGGCATCGATGAGCTCGGTGTTCTCCCGCAGCGCGATCGCGGTCCGGGCCAGGGCTTCGGCCACCCCGCCGTCCAGCACGTCCTCCAACAGCGGCAGCACTTGGGCACGCAGCCGCGCCCGGGTGAAGCGGCTATCACTGTTGTGCGGGTCGAGCCACGGCGTCAGCCCCAGCTCGTTGCAGGCATCCCCGGTCACGGCGCGGCGCACCCCCAGCAGCGGCCGGCACCACGGTGGGTCGTACGGCCGCATCCCGGCCATTGACCGGGCTCCCGAACCGCGGCCCAGCCCGAGCAGCACCGTCTCGGCCTGGTCGTCGAGCGTGTGTCCCAGCAATACGGGATCCCGGACGCGGGCATCGGCCAGGGCAGCGTATCGGGCGGTGCGCGCCGCGGCCTCCGGACCGCCCTCTACTCCTACGATCACCGGAATGACCTGCGCGTCAACGCATCCCAGTTCGAGGGCCTGACGGCGCGCGATCTCGGCCACCTGGGCCGAACCGACTTGCAGGCCATGATCGACGATCAGCGCGGTAGTGGGCCGCATCGCGGCGGCGACGGCGGTCAGCGCCAGCGAATCGGGTCCGCCGGACAACGCGACCGCCCAGCCGGCCCCCTGCGGCAGATATTGCTCGGCGAACGCCGCCAGCGCGGCGCGCAGCGCGGCTACAGCACCCGGTCGATCCACGCTTGCGGCTCTTCGATCTCGGCGGGCAATGGCAGGGTCTGCGGATCCGTCCACACCGCGTTGAACCGGTCCATGCCGACGCGGCCGACCACGGCGTCGACGAAGGCCTTTCCCCGGGTGTATTGGCTCATCTTGGCGTCCAGGCCCAGCAGCGCCCGCACCAGTCGCTGCAGCGGCGGTTGGCTGCGCTGACGGCGTTGCTCGAAACGACTCCGAATGGTCACCACCGATGGCACCGCCAGCGGCCCGACCGCGTCCATCACGTGGTCGGCGTGGCCTTCGAGCAGCGTGCCCAGCATCAGCAGTTGGTCCAGCGCGGTGCGTTGTTCCTCGGACTGCACCGCCCGCACCAGCCCCAGGATTCCCGACGGGCCCGGCGACTCGGCAGCATTACGGCCCCGCAGATAGTCAGCCAGCCGGCCCACCACCTGGGTGAGGTCTGGGCTGCTGTCGCCGGTCAATACCGCCAGGGCATCCGACATGTAGCCAGCCAGCCACGGGTTGACGCTGAACTGCACACGGTGCGTCACTTCGTGCAGGCACACCCACAACCGGAAGTCGGCCGGCGTCACCTGCAGCTGGCGCTCGACAGCGACGACGTTGGGATAAACCAGCAGCAGCGACCCACCGCCCGTACCGAACGGGTCGTACTGGCCGAGGATGCCCGAAGAGACGAACGCCAGCACCGCGCCGGTCTGCGCCCCGGTCAGCCGGCTGGTGAGGAAACCGGCGGGCCGCTGGGAGGCACCCATCATCACCCGCATCGATTCGGCCGCGGCAGCGATCCACTGCCGCCGGTCGACAACGCGTGCTTCGGGGACCGGGCCGTCGTCGCCCAGGCCGGTGACCTCTCGGACCAGGGGTTCTGCCGCGCGGGCACTGGCGTGCAGTTCCTCGATGACCTGGCGACGCGTGTAGTCGGTCATCGGCGGTGCGGGGCGGGCCAGCCATCCCCCGACCGTCGCGGCGAACTCAAAGTCCACCGCGCTCCCGATATCGGATTCGCTCATCCGCATCCGCAGGTTCGCAGTACCGCCGCCAGCGCGTCGATCGCCGTCCGCCCGGTGGGTCCGGCGTCGTTGGAGATGAACGCAAACGTCAGCACCCGCTGGTCCCGGTCGGTGACGATGCCAGCCAGCGCATTGGTGCGGGTCAGCGAGCCGGTCTTGGCCCGCAACCAGCCGGCCGCGCCCCGCCCGGTCTTGGGGTTGAGGAACCGCTCGGAGAGCGTGCCACTGCCGCCGGCGACCGGCAGCATGTCCAGCAGCGGACGCAGCTCGGGCAGGTCCGGCCCGGCGGCCGCCTGCACCACTGCATCGAGGGTCCGAGCCGACAGCCGGTCGTCGACCGACAATCCGCTGGAGTCCTGCAGGTTGGCTCCACTGACCGCGATGTGGGCGGTGGCCAGCCGGTTGGTCACCGCGTCGACCGCGCCGGCAAACGAACGGGGCCGGCCCATCGCCGCTGCCACCTCACGGGCAATGGATTCGGCCATCACGTTGTCCGAGGCGTTCATCATCTCGCCGAGGCGGACCACCAGCGGTGCCGATCGGACCGCAGCCAGCTCGCGCCCGGTCACCGACGAGGACGCAATGCTCACCTGTTCGGGGTCGACGCCCAACTCCGCGGCCAATGCCTTTCCGGCATCCAGCGCGGGCGTCGTCGATCGCCGGGACTCGACTGTGGTCGGCTGGACACGGCCGCCGTCGACCATCACCGCCTCGATCGGCGCGATGTCGCCGCCTTCGATGTCCTCGGCGTCCCAGCCCTGGGCCATGGTCGGGCCGGTGAAGGCCGAGGTGTCGACCTGAACCTCGGTGACACTGACCCCGCTGCGGCGAACCTGATCGGCCAGGTCACTGATGCGCGCGGCTTCGCGATACCAGGTGTCCTGACCGGCCTCAGCGGTCGACAGGGTGGGATCACCGCCACCGACCAACACCACCACCCCGGGCTGGTCGCCTGCCGTCACCCGGGTGGTGACCCGAGCGCCCTGGTCCAGCGCCAGCAAGGCAGCCGCTGCGGTGAGCACCTTGTTGGTCGACGCCGGCTGCATCGGAAAGTCTTCCTGTTGCGTCCACAGCGCCTTGCCGGTCAATGCATCGGTGATTCGGCCGGTGAGCCGGCCCAAATTCGGGTCGGCCAGCGCTGAGGCCATGGCAGCCGCCAAGGCACTGCCGACCGGCATCGGTGCGTCGTCGGAGACCGGAACCACCCCGGGTTTGGCCGTCGCCACCGGTGCCGGCGACACGACACGCGCACCTGCGCCGGATTCATCCGGCAGCACGACTACCGCCACCACCACCGCAGCGGCGGCCAACGCCAGCACCGCGGCCGCGATACCCAGATGGGCGCTGCTGTGTCGCCACCGAGTGGGTTGCATGTCTGTCCCTCCCCTGTCAGCCGCAATTGTGCCGGACGGGCGGAGTCCGGGCGTGAATCCGGGCCGCTCTAGACTGACCCGGTGCAATTCGACGTGACCATCGAAATCCCCAAGGGCCAGCGCAACAAGTACGAGGTCGACCACGCCACCGGGCGGGTCAAGCTCGACCGCTACCTGTACACGCCGATGGGCTACCCCACCGATTACGGCTTCATCGAGGACACCCTCGGCGAGGACGGCGACCCGCTGGACGCCATGGTGCTGCTGCCGCAGTCGGTGTTCCCCGGTGTGCTGGTGCAGGCGCGTCCGGTCGGAATGTTCCAGATGACCGACGAAGCCGGCGGCGACGCCAAGGTGCTGTGCGTGCCGGCCGGTGACCACCGGTGGGACCACATTCAAGACATCAGCGACGTGCCCGACTACGAGCTGGACGCGATCAAGCACTTCTTCGTGCACTACAAGGACCTGGAGCCGGGCAAGTTCGTCAAGGCCGCCGACTGGGTGGGCCGCGGCGAAGCCGAGGCCGAGATCA
>NZ_LT546170.1:266359-419019 GCF_900078685.2 Mycolicibacter icosiumassiliensis
GACATCAGCGACGTGCCCGACTACGAGCTGGACGCGATCAAGCACTTCTTCGTGCACTACAAGGACCTGGAGCCGGGCAAGTTCGTCAAGGCCGCCGACTGGGTGGGCCGCGGCGAAGCCGAGGCCGAGATCCAGGCGTCGATCGAGCGGTTCAAGACCTCCGGTCACTGACGCCCGTCATCAGCACGTCCAGCAGGAGCGCGAGCTGGGCGTCGAACACCGCCCGCGGTGCCGAGAGGGTGTCCTCGCCGTACCCGCCGAATACCTCCAGGCTGACCGCGCCCACGAGGGCGGCCCACAGCAGGAAGCATTTGGCGATGACGGCATCGTCGCCCGGGAAACCGAACTCGTCGCGGAGTCGTGCGAAGTCTGCCGATAGTGGTTGCGCTGCACCGTTTTGCCCGGACGCAATATCGCCAGCCGCTATGCCCGCCGCGATCGCTTCGAAGAACGCACCGACAACCCGGGTACCTGGGGCCACGGTCTGCTCAGCCGGCGCGTGATAGCCCGGAACCGGGCTGCCGTACAGCAGCGCCCACCCGGCCGGATGGGCTAATGCCCAGTCCCGCACTGCGCGGGCGATCGCGACGATGTCCTCGCGCCACGGGGCCGATACCCGAGCCCGGTCCACTGCGTCGGCCAGATCGCTATAGGCGTCGACCAGCAGCAGGGTGATCAATTCGTCGCGGCTGCCCACGTACCGGTAGACCGCCGAGGACACCATGCCCACATCGCGGGCCACGGCGCGCAGCGACAGCCCGGCCGCCCCGTGGGTGCGCAGATGACGCCGTCCGACCTCGATGATCTGCGCCTCGATGCGTTCCCGCGTCTCTTGCCGTTTGCCCATGACAGCAGTCTGACAGATGTGAGAGCACTGCTCTTGTTTTGGGCGGAGTGGTGTGTCACGCTCAAGTCCATGGCCGCCGGATACGACCGACCCAACGCAGCCGCCCGGTTCGCCAATACGGTGATCCGCAGGCTGGCCGAGGCGGGCATCAGCATCGCCGGCACCCGCGCGATCTCCGTGCGCGGCCGCAAGAGCGGCAAGCGCCGCGGCGTCGTGATCAATCTGCTGACCGTCGACGGGGCGGACTATCTGGTTTCGCCGCGCGGGAACACCGAGTGGGTTCGCAATGTGCGAGCGGCCGGCGAGATCGAGATCGGGCCGCGGTGGCGTCCGCGGCCGGCTCGGGTCACCGAGGTACCCGACGACGACAAACCAGAGGTGCTGCGTCGCTATCTACAACGGTGGTACTGGCAGGTCAAGGGTTACGTGGCGGGGCTGACGCCGGATTCCAGCGACGACGAACTGCGGATCGCGGCGCCGTCGATTCCGGTCTTCTCACTCGACTGACGTAGACCCGCGGGTCCGGTACAGGCTGGCGCCCGTCGTCAGCAGCAACACCCCCACCACGACCGCCAGACTGACCGGGGTGGGGATCTCCGGGACGTTGAGCGGGCGGCCGGAGTTGATGAACCACACCTCGTTGGTGCGCAGTGCGTGCAACACCATCCGCACCCCGATGAAACCCAGGATCACCGCCAGTCCCTGGGACAGATACACCAGCCGGCTCAGCAGCTTGCCGAGGATGAAGAACAACTGCCGCAATCCCATCAAGGCGAACACATTGGCGGTGAACACCAGGTAGGGCTGGCGAGTCAGCCCGTAGATGGCCGGAATGGAGTCCATCGCGAACACCAGATCGGTGGTGCCCAACGCGAGCGCGACGAGAAACATCGGGGTGATGGCCCACGCTCCGGCGCTATCCCGGACGAAGAACCGCACGCCCGAACCCCAGCCCTCGGTGGCGTTGAGGTGGCTGCGGGCGAAACGCACCACGGCGTTGTTGCCGCCCTCGCCCGCACCCTCCCCGGTGGGGTCGTCGTGACGCAGCAGTTTGATCGCGGTGTAGGCCATGAATACGCCGAACACATAGAACGTCCAGGACAGCCGCTGCACGGCGACCCCGCCGAGCGCGATGAACACCGATCGGAACGACAGCGCCAGGACGATGCCGACGAACAGCGCCTCCTGCCGATATTTCTTGGGCACGTTGAAGCTGTTCATGATGATCACGAACACGAACAGGTTGTCCACCGACAGGCTGTATTCGGTCAGCCAGCCGGCGTAGAACTGCATGCCGTACTTCGCGCCGTAATGCCCCCACACCCAGATGCCGAAGGCCACCGCCAGGGTGATGTAGAACGCCAGCCGGGTCACGACTTCGCGCATCGAGGGCTCGTGCACCCGGCGAGCGACCAGGAACAGGTCGAACCCGAGCACCGCGCCCAGGACGGCGAACGTCACCAGCCATTCCAACAGCGACGCGTCCAACGGTGGGCCTCCGGTCGGTGGTTTGGCGGGCTGCCCGACCGTACCCCGCGGCCCGCTTAGTATTTTCGCCGTGGTGACCGATGTCGGTGGTACCGGAACCCCCGGGTTCCCCCGTGGGCTGGCCACCGGTCCTGTCGCCCGCGCCAGTATGGCCCGGGTCGGCACCGCAACGCTGCTCAGCGCCCTGTGCGGCTACGCGGTGCTGTATCTGGCGGCACGGGACCTGGACCCGGCAGGTTTCTCGGTGTTCGGCGTGTTCTGGGGTGCCTTCGGGCTGGTCAACGGCGCCGCCAACGGCCTGCTGCAGGAGACCACCCGGGAAGTCCGGTTCGCCAGAGAGCGCCCGGTATCCGCGCCCGGGCGCGCCCCCACGCCGCACACCCGCCCGCTACGTGTTGCCGGTCTGAGCGGACTGGCGGCGGCCGCGGTGGTTGCCGCCAGCTCGCCGCTGTGGAGCGGCCACGTGTTCGTCGAGGCTCGCTGGCTGTCGGTGGGGCTGCTGTGCTTCGGACTGGCCAACTTCACGGTGCACGCCACCCTGCTCGGCATGTTGGCCGGCGCCAACCGATGGACGCAGTATGGCGCACTGATGGTGACCGATGCGGGCATCCGGGTGGCCGTGGCCAGCGCGACGTTCGTCATTGGCTGGGGTCTGGTCGGGTTTCTGTGGGCCACCGTGGCCGGCGCGCTGGCCTGGCTGCTGCTGCTGGCCGCCTCACCCACCGCCCGCTCAGCAGCGCGGCTGATGACTCCGGTGAGCACGGCGGGATTCCTGCGCGGTGCGGCGCATTCGATCACCGCAGCCGGGGCCAGCGCGATCCTGGTGATGGGATTCCCGGTGCTGCTGCAGGCCACCTACGGCGAATTGGGCGCCGCGGGAGGTGTGGTGATCCTGGCGGTCACGGTGACCCGGGCACCGCTGCTGGTGCCGCTAACCGCCATGCAGGGCAACCTGATCGCGCACTTCGTCGACCAGCGAGGGCGCCGGCTTCGAGCGCTACGCACGCCGGTGGCGGCGGTCGCCGCATTGGGAGCGCTGGGCACGGTGGCGGCGGGCCTGCTCGGTCCCTGGCTGCTGCGCACCGTGTTCGGCCCGGATTACCGTGCCGACGGGCTGCTGTTGGCCGGACTGACGACGGCAGCCACCGCGATCGCGTTGTTGACGCTGACCGGGGCGGCGACGGTCGCCGCGGCGCTGCATCGCGCGTATGCGCTGGGCTGGGTGGGCGCCACGGTGGCCTCGACCTTGCTCCTGCTGCTGCCGTTGGAGCTGCCGACTCGAACCGTCGTGGCCCTGCTGTGCGGTCCACTGGTGGGAATCGCCGTGCATCTGGCCGCGTTGCGCGCCGATTCGTAGCCCGGGCAAGCGTGTATTTTCTAAAACATCGATACCCGCTACCCCGATGTCTGGATCATCGTCCCGGCGTTCAACGAGGCGACCGTCATCGGTGACGTGATCGCCGGGATCCGTTCGGTTTTCGACCACGTGGTCTGTGTGGACGATGGCAGCGCCGACGACACCGCCGGCACGGCCCGACGCGCGGGCGCCTACGTCGTGCGCCATCCGGTCAACCTCGGTCAAGGCGCGGCCATTCAGACGGGAGTCGAGTTCGCCCGCAGCCAGCCCGACGCCCGGCTGCTCGCGACCTTTGACGCCGACGGCCAGCATCGGGTGGCCGACCTGGTGCACATGATCGACCGCCTCGACACCTCCGACCTCGACATCGTCATCGGCACGCGATTCGCCGCACCCGAAGCCGCCGCGACGGTGCCGCCACTCAAACGAGCGGTACTGCGGGCCGCGGTGTACCTGAACCCGCGCATTCGCCGACTTGGGCTCTCCGACGCCCACAACGGCCTGCGGGTGTTCAACCGACGGGTGGCCGATGGCCTCGACCTCACCATGAACGGGATGAGCCACGCCGGGGAATTCATCGCCCTGATCGCCGAGAACCGGTGGCGGGTGGGCGAAGAGCCGGTCGAGGTGCTCTACACCGACTACTCCAAGGCGAAGGGGCAGCCGCTGCTCAACGGCGTCAACATCCTGTTCGACGGGTTGCTGCGCAAGAGGATGTCGCGATGAACAGGATCGTTCGTTGAATTGGATCAAGGTACTGCTGATCGCGGCGGTGTTGGTGCTGCTGATCTACCTGCTGTTGTCGCGCCGTTCCGCCCAGTCGCGGGCCTGGGTGAAGGTCGGCTACCTGGTGTTCGTGGTGGCCGGCATCTACGCCGTACTGCGCCCCGACGACACCACCGTGGTGGCCAACTGGCTCGGGGTGCGCCGCGGCACCGATCTGATGCTCTACGTGCTGGTCATGGTTTTCGCGTTCACCACGCTGAGCACCTACATGCGGTTCCGCGATCTGGAGCTGCGCTACGCCCGGCTGGCAAGGGTGATAGCACTCGGGCAAGCCCAACCGCCTGAGCCGCCTGAGCCGGCCGAACCACATTAATTCGGCAACAATTGTCCCAGCGGTAACAGCGGGTTTGCCGCTCGTCCGATTCCAGCCCGCACCGTTGCAGGTATGCGGGCGACCGAAGTCCTGGCAGAACCTCTGGCCGACGCGACGGCGGCACTGCTGACCGTGCCGGTGGTCGAGTTGTACGCAGTGCTCTGGCGCGCTGGTCTGCTCGAGGTGCGACTTCCCGCGGCCAAGCAACCACTGTCGTGGGCGACAGTGCTTCAGCCGGCGTAACGGGGCAGCCTCAGCGCACCAGTTCCAGCTTCGCGGAAGACTTCTTGGCGGTCGCTTTTTTGGCCGGGGCCTTTTTGGCCGGGGCTTTTTTGGCCGGGGCCGCGATCTCCTTGGTGGGGGCCGCGATCTCCTTGGCCGGGGCCGAGAACCGGCTCGCCACAGCCACTGCGGCGGTGGCCGCCGCGGCCGTGCCCAGGCCCTGCGCCCAGCCGATCGGGCCGACCGGCGTGCAACCCAACAGCTGGCTGACCCCGGGGGTGGAGACCATCGCCGCGAACAGCGCGAACGATCCGGCCGCGGTGGCCAGCACCATCGGCGCCCGCGAATCGACCACGGTCTGACCGAGTTCGGTGGTCACTAGCGAGATCAGCGCCACCGTCGACGCCCGCTGCGAGGGTCCGGTGAACCCAGAAAGACTGGCCATCGCCCAGGCTGCGGTGCCCGCCGCGGCGGTGACGCCGCCGCGGAACGCCACCGCGCGCCACAGCTTGCGCTCGTCGAGTCCGGGCACCGCGTCACCGATCGGGCCGGCCGGCGTGCTCACCGCCACGGCGGTGGCCGGCAGGGCGTCGGTCAGCGTGTTCATCAACAGCAACTGCCGGGTGTTCAGCGGTGAATTCCCGGTGACCGCGGTACCGATGACGGAGAACATCACTTCGCCGGCGTTGCCACCCAGCAGCCCGGAGATGGCCAGTTGCACGCCCCGCCACAGTCGTCGGCCCTCGTCGATCGCGTCGACCAGAGCACCGATCTTGCCGTCGGTCAGCACGACGTCGGCGGTGGCGTGTGCCGAGTCGCTGCCGTGCGCAACGACACCCAGCCCCACCGTGGCGGCCCGGATCGCGGCGGCGTCGTTGGCGCCGTCGCCCACCATCGCCGATACCCGGCCGGCGCGCTCCAAAGTCTGGACGATCTGCACCTTGTTCTCCGGTGACATCCGGGCGAAGATCACCCGCTCGCAGACCACCCGCTCTTGTTCCTTGCGGTTCAAGGCATTCCACTCCGAGCCGGTGATGACCTGGTCGGCGCTGACGGTCACACCCATCTCGGCGGCGATCGCGGTGGCGGTGATCGGGTGGTCGCCGGTGATCATCCGGATGTCCACGCCGCGGGCGGCCAGATCGGCGAGCAGCTGCGGAGCGTCGGCCCGGGGGGTGTCGGCCAGGCCGAGGAACCCGAGCAGCGTCAGGCCGGAGGCGCTGACCTCCACGAGCCGATCGGAATCCTCCCGGACATCACGCACCTGGGCGGCGGTCAGTTTGCCGCGGGCGACCGCGATCACTCGCAGCCCCTGGGCCGCCATCGCGGCCACCTGCTGCTCGACCTTGGTGTCAGCGTTCTTGCAGGCGTCCAACACCACTTCCGGTGCGCCCTTGACGAGCAGCTCCGATCCCAGCACCGACGCGGAGAAGGCCCGGCCGGAGCGGAAGGGCAGGTGCGCGTCGGGTTCGGTCCACGGCCGGGCGCCGGCTGCGGCCGCCGCACCTTCGACGATGGCCTGGTCGGTGGCGTGCGCGTGCGCCGCACCGTCGGGGGCCGGCGCCGCCTGCGCGGCGGTGCCAAGTACGTCGTCGTCGGAATATCCCGCCAGCGGGCGCACCGTGGCGACCCGCAGCCGGTTCTCGGACAGCGTTCCGGTCTTGTCGAAGCAGACCACGTCAACCCGGCCGAGCGCCTCCACCGACCGCGGGATACGCACCAGCGCACCGGTTTTGGTCAACCGCTGCGACGACGCGTGCTGGGCCAGGGTAGCCATCAGCGGCATGCCCTCCGGGACGGCGGCGATCGCGACCGCGATCGCGTTGCCGAGCGCTACCCGCAGCCCGCCCTGGCGCAGCAGGCCGAGCGCGCCGACCGCCACACCGCCGGCAGCGCTGTACGGGAAGGTCCGGTACATCAGCTGGGACAGGTGGTGCTGCAGGCCGACCTCGGGCAGCTCGCCGGCGGCCAGTTCGGAGGCCCGGCGGGCCTGGGTGTCGGCGCCCACGGCGGTCACCATAGCCAGCGCCTTGCCGGCGATCACCGTGGTGCCCGCGTAGAGCATGGAGCTGCGCTCGGCCAGTTCGGCGCCGGGAGTCGGGTCCAGCTGTTTGCCAACCGACAGCGATTCGCCGGTCAGCGAGGATTCGTCGACCTCCACGTCGGACACCTCGATCGTGCGGGCGTCGGCGGGCACCACCTCGTTGCTGCGCACCTCGATCAGGTCGCCGGGCAGCAGTTGTTCGGCGGGGATTTCGTGGTAGGTCGGGGTGCCGTCGGCCCCCAGCACCACGACCCGGGCCGGCGGGGCCTGCTGGGCCAGCAGGGTGTTGAGCCGGCTCTCGGCCCGCAACCGCTGGTAGGCGGCCAGCATGGCGTTGCCGGTGAGCACGGTGCCCACCATCACGGCGTCGATCGGCGAGCCCAGCATGGCGGTCGCCGCCGAGCACAGCGCCAGGATCGGCGTCATCGGGTCGGACAATTCCTCACGCACGGCGTGGAAGTACGGCCAGAACATGCCTTGCGTTTCCGCGTCGACCGGTGCGCGGTCGGCCAGTGGCTGTTGCGATTCCGCGCTGTCCGGCGACCTCAACAACGCGCGCGCCTGCTCGACGGTCATGGCGTGCCACTCGTAGGCCGGTGCCGGCTTGGGTGCGTGCGCACGCAGCACCCGGCGGGCCAGCAGATATCCCGACAGCATTCCGGCGCCGGCGCCGACTGTCACCGGTCCCGGGCCGCGGCTCGGCCCCGCCCCCAGCCCGGGGATGGTGGACCAGCAGCAGCCCGGCGATGGACGACGCTCCGATCGAGATCGCGACCCCGCGCTCGGTGGCCGTCCGGGCGGCCGGCAGCGCGCGCAGCACCTGCCATGCGCCGGCGAGGTCGGCCAGCAGCAGGTCGGCATAAAAGGGTGGTGGAGCATCGGTGTGCTCGCTCGTCGGCATGACTCCGAGCGCCAGGTCCGCCGACGCCAGCGCCTGAGCTGCCGAGGTGGACAGCACCGCGACGGTGCGGCCGGCCTGCTGCAGGTCGGTCACGGCCGCGGCCAGCGCGCCGTCTAAATCTTCGCCGGAGACCGGGCGGATGTCGTCGAAACCGGGTCGCAGCTCGCCGAGGATCTCGGTGTCGACGGTGACCAGCTCCGCGCCGGAGGCACGTGCTTCGAGGACCACCGCCGAGGCCAGCGCATGGTGCGCGGGCAGGATCAGCGCGTCGACCGGCTCCTTGCGGGTCGACCCACGGACCGTCATGCCGGGAACCCGGTGCCAGCCCGGGCGCAGGCCAGGCTCGTCGAGCAGGCTCTGCGCACTGTTCCAGGCCTTCGGCAGCTCGTGCTCGCTCGCACCGCGGATCTGCACCACGCGGCGTTGTTCGCCGGTCAGCGCCCGCGGGTCGATGACCACGGTGTCGATCTTGTCGAGGCGGCGCAGACTCTCCGGTCGCAGCGGAAGCACCCCGTGCGCGTCGGCCAGCCCCTGTCCCAGGGTCGCGGCGAACGATTCGCAACTGGTGCGCACCGCTTTCGGCGAGGTGGCCAGAATCGCGCTCGACGTCATGTCCAGATTGCGGGTCAGCGCGCCCACCGCCCCGGCCGCGACCACCTGCGCTACCGCGGTGCGCTTCAGATAGCGCTCGGCCGCACCGTCCGGCCGCGGGACCGGCCGCGCGGTGGTGTGTACGTCCGGGTGTTCGGCGTAACGGGCCAGCTCCGGCTCGTAGCGATTCCAGGCCAACGCCCCGGCCCGGGTCTCGGCGGCTTTGAGCCCCTCCACCATCAGGTCCACCGCCAGGATCGCCGGGGACATGGTGATGACGTGCGACCCGAGCGAGAGCAGGGAAAGCACCCGGTCAGCCTTTGCCGGGCCGATCTGGCTTTCCAATGCGCTGCGGACCAACGGCTGATAGCGGGCCACCGACGCCGCGGCGTCGAAGATCTTGGGCGCGGCCGGCAGGCGCATCGCGCTGCCCACGGTTGCGATCGCCAGCCCCACCGCGTTGGCGCCCACCATCGCGCCCTTGGTGGCCAGCAGCAGTCCGTCGCCCGGCAGCGCCGCGGACTCGGTCGCGGTCAATTCGACATTCTTTTCGGCCGCTTCCACCGTGGCGCACAGCTCAGCCAGCGAAACCTGGTCGCCGATCTCGACGACCACCCGCGACAGCGGACGATTCAGCCGCACCGAGGTGACGCCCGGCTGGGCCCGCAGGGCTTCCAGCACCTCGGCACCGACATCGACGCCGTCGGGGTCGTCGAGGTCGTCGAGCCCGTGCACCTCGATCCAGGCCCGTCCGGCGCCGCGCCAGCTGCGTCGGCTGGTCAGATCGGAGCGCTCACCGGCCAGGATCTTGGCGCCTTCGCGCAGCGGGATGGCAGCGAGGTCCAGGCTCGCGGATGCGACGGCGCCGACGGCGTCCAGTCCGAAACGGCCGATTGCGAAAACATCCATGGATTGCCTCCAGCGTCATAGCAGCGCTGGAGGTCTCTTCCGCCGGTTTCCCGGCCCACAGCCCCGGTCACCCGATGACGGGCGACGTGATGACGAGACTGCGAATTGGGGAATACTCCCCTCCGACCGGCCAGTATGCCACAAACCTCAGCCGGGCTTAGTCTGTCGGAAGTACGCCACGGTGCGTGTCACCCCGTCGGCCAGCGCGACCTGCGGGCGCCAGCCCAGCACGTCCCCGCCCCGCGAGATGTCCAAGCAGGACCGTTTCAGGTCACCGAGGCGCGGCGGATGGAACTCCGGGTCGTCGGGTGCGCCGACGGCGGCCGCCACCGCCGTATGCAGTTGCCGGTCGGAGGTCTCCACCCCGGTGCCCACGTTGAACCGCTGCCCGTTGCCACGCTCACCCGAAGCCCGCACGAACGCGTCCACCACGTCGTCGACGAACACGTAGTCCCGGGTGTTGGAGCCGTCCCCGAACACCTTGGTGGGCCTGCCTTCCAGCAGCGCCTGGGCGAAGATCGCCACTACCCCGGCCTCGCCGTGCGGGTCCTGGCGGGGGCCGTAGACGTTGGCCGGCGCGATGTGGGAGCACTGCAGCCCGTAGAGGTGGCCAAAGGTGTTGAGGTAGATCTCACCGGCTACCTTCCCGGCGGCATAGGGCGAGGCCGGATCGGTCGGGACGTCTTCACCGGTCGGATAGTGCTGCGGGGTGCCGTAGATCGACCCGCCTGAGGAGGTGTGCACGATCTTGCGCACCCCGGCCGTCCGCGCGGCGTCGGCCAGCCGGATCGTCCCGACGACATTGACCGAGGCGTCGAAGACGGGGTCGGCCACCGAGTGGCGTACGTCGATCTGGGCGGCCAGGTGGAAGATCACCTCCGGGCGGTGCTGCGCCAGGATCGCCTGCAGGTCGGCGGAGACGATGTCGGCCTCGACGAAGCTGAAGCCGGCGTCATCGGCCAGATGCTCGATGTTGAGGGCCCGGCCGGTGGCGAAATTGTCCAGCCCGACTACCTGGTGCCCGTCCGCCCGCAGGCGGTCGACCAACGTCGATCCGATGAACCCGGCTGCCCCGGTGACCAGTGCTCGCACCGGCCCACCATACCGACAGGTAAGAAAGACGGATGCGCACCCGGATCGCCGCCCTGCCCTGGGTCTGCTGGGCGGCGGTGGCCCTGATCGCCGCCCAGCTGGTGGTCCGGGCGGTTGTGGCGTTCGGGGGCTACTTCTACTGGGACGACCTGATCCTGGTCGGCCGGGCCGGCACCCACCCGCTGTTGTCGCTGGCGTACCTGTTCGACGACCACGACGGTCATGTCATGCCGGGCGCGTATCTGGTGGCGGGTGCCCTCACCAAACTGTGGCCGCTGCAGTGGGCCGCGCCGGCGGTCAGCCTGGTGGTGCTGCAGCTGCTGGCGTCGTGCGCGCTGCTGCGCGTGCTGTGGGTGATCCTGGGCTGGCGCCCGGTGCTGCTGATACCACTGACCTTCGCGTTGTGGACCCCGTTGGGCCTGCCGGCCTTCGCCTGGTGGGCGGCGGCGCTGAACTCGCTGCCGCTGTGCGCCGCGCTGTCCTGGGTATGCGCCGACGCGATCCTGTTGGCACGCACCGGGAATCGGCGCTACGCAGTCACCGCAACCCTGGCCTTCCTGGGCGCCTTGTTGTTCTTCGAGAAGTCCGCGGTGATCCCCTTCGTCGCATTCGCGGTGACGGCACTGCTGGGCTACATCTCCGGTGAGTCGCTGACCGGCGCGATTGCCGGGGCATGGCGGGCCGGTGCCCGGCTGTGGACGGCGCTGCTGGCGGTGACCGCGGGGTGGATCGGGGTCTACCTGGCGGTGGTCAATCAGAAGCGGTGGAGTTTCGACCTCGAGATGACCCGCGACCTGCTGCTGCGCTCGATCACCCACGGCATCGTGCCGAGCCTGGCCGGTGGCCCGTGGAGATGGGCGCGCTGGGCGCCGGCTTCGCCGTGGGCGTTGCCGGGGCCGGTGGTGATGACGCTGGGCGCTCTGGTGCTGGCCGGGCTGCTGGCGGTGTCGCTGGCACGCAAGCACCGCTTGGCGCCGGTGTGGCTGGCCGCGGCCGGCTACGCGGCGGCCTGCCAGGTGCCGATCTATCTGATGCGGTCCTCGGCGTTCACCGCGCTGGAGCTGGCTCAAACCCTGCGCTACCTGGCCGACCTCGTCGTGGTGCTGGCGATTCTGGGCGCCGTCGGGTTGTGCGCCCCGAACCGGGCCTCCTCGCACTGGCTGGACGCCGCACCGCTGCGCACCGTGGCAGTGACCGGCCTGGCCGCGGCGTTCACCGCGAGCAGCCTGTACTCGACGGGGACGTTCTTGACCTGCTGGCGTGACGATCCGGCTCGCGCCTATCTGCAGAACGCCCAGCGCGGCCTGGCCGCCGCGCACGCCGCCTCCGATGCGCCGATGCTGGATCAGGAAGTCGACCCGCTGGTGCTGCAACGGGTCGTCTACCCGGAGAACCTGGCCAGCCACATGTTCGCCTTGCTGCGCGACCGCCCCGAATTCGCCTCGGCGACCACGCAGTTGCGGATGCTGACCAACTCGGGGACCGTGACCGACGCCCAGGTGACGTGGGTCCGCTCCCTGGTGCCCGGACCGGTGCCGCACTGCGGCTATCTGATCCAGCCGGACCGGCCGGCGACCCTGCCGCTGGACGGCCCGCTGCTGCCCGCGGACTGGACCGCTGAGATCAACTACCTGGCCAACGTCGACGGTGCGATGACGCTGTCGCTGTCGGAGGGTCCCGACGTGCGGGTGCGGGTTCGGCCGGGCCTCAACCGGGTCTTCGTACGGCTGCCCGGCGCCGGCTACCAGGTGTCCGCGCGCGCCGACACCGCAGCGCTGTCGGTGTGCATCGCGGTCGGCCCGGTCGGCTACCTCGCACCCCGGTAGCGCTTCTCAAGTCACCTGTAGGTAATTGCTGTTCACAGCGATGGGGTGGACGTTACGGTGTCGCGCATGCCGATGCTTTCACCGCACTCAGCCGAGCCCCATGACGGCTCACTGGCGTCGAAACTCAATTGGTTGCGCGCCGGGGTATTGGGCGCCAACGACGGCATCGTCTCGATTGCGGGCATCGTGGTCGGTGTTGCCGCCGCCACCGTGCAGCGGGGTCCGATCTTCACCGCCGGTATCGCCGGTGTGGCGGCCGGCGCAGTTTCGATGGCGCTCGGGGAGTACGTATCGGTGAGTACCCAGCGTGACACCGAACAGGCTGTGCTTCACAAGGAGCGTCGCGAGCTGCAAGAAGACCCCGCCGCCGAGCTCGATGAACTTGCGGATTTGTATGAGGCCAAAGGACTGTCGGCGGCAACGGCCCGTGTGGTGGCCGAAGAGCTGACCCATCACGATGCGTTCGCCGCCCACGCCGAGGTCGAGCTGGGCCTCGATCCAGACGATCTGACCAACCCGTGGCAGGCTGCGGCGGCGTCAGCCCTGGCGTTCACGGTGGGAGCGCTGTTGCCGATGGTCGCGATCCTGCTGCCGCCAACGACCTGGCGGGTCCCGGTGACCGTCCTGGTCGTGCTGCTGGCGCTGATGCTCACCGGTGTCGTCTCAGCACGCTTGGGTGGGGCAAGCGTCCGAAACGCCTTGATCCGCAATACCACCGGCGGGGCGCTCGCACTAGGCACCACGTACCTGATCGGCCAGCTGGTCGGCCACACAATCAGCTAGACGGTGCCGGGTTGATGGCGGATCACGCGGGGCCTGATCCTGGTCGTCGGCTTGGTGGGCTGCGCAACCCCGGGCTACAACGCGCCGAGCTGACGATGACGCGCTGCACACCCGGACCGTGCTGGGTACGTTCTACAGTCGTGCCCTCACTGCAAGTCCCCGCGCACTATCTGCGCGGCTCGTCGGCGCCGCAGCCCCGCACCCTGATCGACATTCTGCAAGAGACCGCTGCCCGCTACCCCGACGCTCCCGCCATCGACGACGGCAACGTGGTGTTGACCTACGGGGAGCTGATCGAAGACATCGCCGACAGCGTCGCATGGCTGGCCGCCCGCGGTCTCGGCCGCGGCGATCGCATCGGCATTCGGATGCCGTCGGGCAATTACGCGCTGTACGTGGCGATCCTGTCCACGCTGGCCACCGGCGCGGCCTATGTGCCGGTGGACGCCGACGATCCGGCCGAGCGCGCCGAGCTGGTGTTCAACGAGGCTCAGGTGGCGGCGGTGATCACCGAGGCGGGTTTGACGCGCGGTCCCGGCACGTCACGCGGCTGGCGGGCAACGGCACCGCAGACCAGCGACGACGCCTGGATCATCTTCACGTCGGGGTCCACCGGCACCCCGAAGGGCGTGGCCATCACACACCGCAACGCGGCGGCCTTCGTCGACGCCGAAGCCCAGCTGTTCTTGCAGGACAACCCGATCGGGCCCGGCGACCGAGTGCTGGCCGGGCTGTCGGTCGCGTTCGACGCGTCCTGCGAGGAGATGTGGCTGGCGTGGCGCTACGGCGCCTGTCTGGTGCCGGCGCCGCGGTCGCTGGTACGCAGCGGCATGGACCTGGGGCCGTGGCTGGTGGCGCGCGACGTAACGGTGGTGTCCACCGTGCCCACCCTGGCGGCACTGTGGCCGGCCGAAGCGCTCGAGGCGGTCCGGCTGCTGATCTTCGGCGGCGAGGCCTGCCCGCCGGAGCTGGTGGCCCGGCTGGCGGTGGACGGCCGCGAGGTGTGGAACACCTACGGCCCCACAGAGACCACCGTGGTGGCCTGCGCGGCGCAGCTCGACGGCACCGGCCCGATTCAGATCGGGCTGCCGCTGTTGGGCTGGGACCTGGCCGTGCTCGGCCCCGACGGGGCGCCGGTGGCCCCCGGCGAGGTCGGCGAGCTGGCGCTCGGCGGCGCCGGGCTGGGCCGCTCCCNGCGGCGGTGCGGCGGCGGTGCGGACCAGCGCCGCCGGGACCCCACTGCTGGTCGGTTCCCTGGTCAGCGCCGATCCGGAGTTCGATCTGGGAGCCGCCCGCGCCGAGCTGGGCCGGCGACTGCCCGCCGCGCTGGTACCCCGGCTGGTGCTGGTCGACGAACTGCCCACCCGCACCTCGGGCAAGGTGGACCGCGATGCGCTGCCGTGGCCGGTGGGGCCGGAGCCGGGTGCCCTGGCCGGCGGCGGAGTTCTCGCCGACGACCCGGACAGCACCCTGGGCTGGCTGGCCGGACTGTGGCGCGACGTGCTGGGCGCCCCGATCGACGACGAGCAGGCCGACTTCTTCGCCCTCGGCGGTGGATCGCTGCAAGCCGCCCAGCTGGTGGCCGCGGTACGGCAGCGTTACCCGCAGACCACCGTCGCCCAGCTCTACGACCGTCCACGGCTCGGCTCCCTCGCCGGGTTTCTCGACGACATGGGCCGCAGTGACCCCGGAGCCGAGGCTGCGTCCCGCGCGGTTGAGCCCACTCCGTGGCAGACCCAGGCCGCACAAGTGCTGCTGTCGGTGCCGCTGGCCACGCTGACCGGGCTGCAGTGGGTGACCTGGCTGGCGCTGATCAACAACGTGGTGTCGGCGGTGCATCCGCTGCCCTGGCTGGTGCGGCTCGACTGGTGGTGGGTGATCGCCGCCTTCGTGCTGTTCGTGACCCCGCTGGGCCGGATGGGCATCGCCGCACTGGGGGCGCGAGCACTGCTTTCCAACCTGGCGCCGGGGACCTATCGGCGCGGCGGTCCCGAGCACCTGCGGGTCTGGATCGCCGAACGGCTCGCCACCGCCAGCGGCGCCGAGAATCTTTCCGGCGCACCGTGGCTGGTGTATTACGCGCGAGCGCTGGGTAACAAGATCGGCGAGGGGGTGGATCTGCACTCCGCCCCGCCGGTGACTGGGATGTTGACGCTGGGGCACCGATGTTCCATCGAACCGGAGGTGGACCTGGCCGGGCATTGGATCGATGGCGATGCGTTCCACGTCGGTCCCGTGACGGTCGGCAACGATGCCACCATCGGTGCCCGCACCGCGCTGCTGCCCGGCGCTGCGGTCGGCAAGGACGCCGATGTGGCTCCCGGCTCCGGAGTAGTCGGCGAGGTGAAGAAGGGCCAGTACTGGACCGGCTCGCCGGCAGTGAAATCCGGTAAGGCACACCATCCCTGGCCGGATCACCGGCCGCCGCCGCGCCCGGTGTGGGCGGCGGTGTACGGGCTGACGTCGATCCTGCTGGGTGGCCTGCCGTTGTTGGCATTGGGTGTCGGGCTGGCAGTGCTGGGCCGGGCCGTCCGCGACAGCGCCACGTTGGCCGAGGCGATCCGCCCGGCGGTGCTGGCCACCCCGCCGGCCGCGCTGGCCGCGATGCTCAGCTATGCCGCCCTGACCGTGATCGGGGTGCGGTTGTTGTCGATCGGGCTGACGGAGGGCTACCACCCAGTGCGCAGCCGGGTGGGTTGGCAGCTGTGGGCCACCGAACGTCTGATGGACGCCGCGCGGGACTATCTTTTTCCGGTGTACGCCAGCCTGATCACGCCGTGGTGGCTGCGATTGCTCGGGGCCACGGTGGGCCATGGCACCGAGATCTCCACCGCGCTGGTGATCCCGAAGTTCACCACGATCGCCGACGGCGCCTTTCTGGCCGACGACACCATGGTGGCCTCCTACGAGTTGGGCGGCGGCTGGATCCACGTCGCACCGGCCACCATCGGCAAGCGCGCGTTCCTGGGTAATTCCGGGATCACCCAGCCGGGCAGGCGGGTCCCCGACAACTCCTTGGTGGCGGTGCTGTCGACCGCCCCGCACAAGGCCAAGACCGGCTCGTCGTGGCTGGGCAGCCCGCCGGTGCGACTACGGCGCAAGGCCGCCGACCTCGATGCCGAGCGCACGTTCGAACCGCCGCTGCGGTTGAAGCTGATGCGCGCCGTCATGGAGACCTTCCGGCTGATCCCGGTCATCGTCACCTTTACGATCGGAGCTGCGGTTTTGGGCGTGTTGCAGTGGGGGGCAACGCGGTTCGGCTACGGCTGGACCGCTCTGGGCAGCGGCGTGACGCTGCTGGCCGCGGGGGCGGTGGCCGGCGGCAGCGCGGTGGTGGCGAAATGGCTGATCGTGGGCCGGATCCGGGCGTCACAGCGCCCGCTGTGGTCGTCGTTCGTGTGGCGCAACGAGGTCTCCGACGCTTTCGTCGAAACCGTGGCCGCTCCGTGGTTCGCCCGCGCCGCGACCGGTACCCCGGTGATGAACCTGTGGTTGCGGGCGCTCGGCGCCACCATCGGCCGGGGCGTGTGGTGCGAAACGTACTGGCTGCCCGAAGCCGACCTGGTGACGCTGGGCGCCGGCGCGACGGTGAACCGCGGTTGCGTGGTGCAGACCCACCTGTTCCACGATCGGATCATGCAGATGGACACCGTCACGCTGGAGGCCGGCGCCACCCTGGGGCCCAACTGCGTGGCGTTGCCCGCGTCCCGGCTGGGCGCCGGCGCCACCGTCGGGCCGGCCTCACTGGTGATGCGCGGTGACGAGGTGCCGGCGGCGACCCGCTGGCAGGGCAATCCGATTGCGCCGTGGCTGGTGTCGGGCAAGAAGCGCGGCTCTTCGGCTGCCGCGAGTCAGGAGCCCGCGGCATGAGCAAACCCGGAAAGATTCCCCCGAAGGCGGTCAAGGCCCCGGCGCCGGTACTGGACCCCTATCTGCCCGACAACGGCAACAGCGGTTACCGGGTCTCGCGCTACGAGCTCGATCTGGAGTACAAGGTCAGCAGCAACCGGCTCTCGGGCACCGCGACCATCACCGCGGTCGCACTGGTCGCACTGCGCGACATCACCCTGGATCTTGCCGACACCCTGTCGGTGGCCAAGGTGTGGATCAACGGTCGCCCACCCAGCCGATTCGCCACCTCGGCGGCCAAGCTGCGGATCACGCTGGCCGCCACGGCACCGCCCGGTGCCGCACTGGTGATCGTCGTCCGGTACTCGGGGTCACCACGACCCAGCGAAACCCTTTGGGGTGAAGTCGGTTTCGAGGAATTGTCCGACGGCGCGCTGGTCTCCGGGCAACCCAACGGCGCGCCGTCGTGGTTCCCCTGTGACGACCACCCCTACGCCAAGGCCAGCTACCGAATCCAGATCAGCACCGACAGCCCGTACTACGCGGTCGCCAACGGCGAACTGATCTCGCGGCGGGCCCGGGCCACCCGCACCACCTGGACCTACGAGCAGCCCGAGCCGACACCGACCTATCTGGTCACCCTGCAGATCGGCCGGTACGTGACCCGCCGGGTGCCGGGATCGGCGGTGGCAATTCGTGCGGTGCTACCGGCCCGCCTACAGACCGCGTTCGAGCGGGATTTCGCGCAACAGTCGCAGATGATGGAGCTGTTCGTGCAACTGTTCGGGCCCTACCCGCTGGCGGCCGGCTACACAGTGCTGGTTACCGACGACAACCTAGAGATCCCCCTTGAAGCACAGGGGATTTCGATCTTCGGCGCCAACCACTGCGACGGCACCGGGAGATCTAATCGGCTGATCGCCCACGAGCTGGCGCACCAATGGTTCGGCAACAGCGTGACCCTGCGGCGCTGGAGCGATATCTGGCTGCATGAGGGGTTCGCCTGCTACGCCGAATGGCTGTGGTCGGAGCATTCCGGCGGGCCGAGTGCCGACCAGCTCGCGCAGCGCTATCACCGACAATTGGCGGGTCTGCCGCAGGATCTGCTGTTGGCCGATCCGGGGCCGGCCGACATGTTCGACGACCGGGTGTACAAGCGCGGCGCGATCACCCTGCATCTGCTGCGCGGCCGGCTGGGCGACGACGCCTTCTTCGCGCTGCTGCGCGACTGGACGTCGCGCTACCGCCACGGCAACGCCGGCACCGAAGATTTCACCGCGCTGGCCGCCAGCTACACGGCGGAGTCGCTGCAATCGTTGTGGCAAGCCTGGCTGTATTCCGCCGCTGTTCCACCGCTGGCAGTGCCCAGTTAACCAAACTGGCTCGGTAGATATGTGTTTCGTATGAGTCATCGCTGCCGAGTTGCCCGGTCGTAGCGGCCCTAAATAGCGTCAAATATCGGCGATCGAGGAGTGGCCGATGAATTTTGCAGCGCTGCCACCTGAAGTCAACTCTGGCCTGATGTACACCGGAGCGGGCTCAGGCCCCATCCGCGCCGCCGCCACCGCCTGGAAAACCATGGCCGCCGAACTCGAAACAGCCGCCAACAACTACCGAACCGTCATCACCGCACTCACCCAAAGCTGGCAAGGCCCCTCCGCAACAGCCATGGCCGCCGCCGCCACCCCCTACACCACCTGGATGGCCACCACCGCCACCAAAGCCAGCCACGCCGGCACCCAAGCCGCCGCCGCCGCGGTCGCCTACGAAACCGCCTACGCCATGACCGTGCCCCCAGCCGTCATCGCCGCCAACCGCACCCAACTGGCCACCCTGATCGCCACCAACTTCCTGGGCACCAACACCGCAGCCATCGCCGCCACCGAAGCCCACTACAGCGAAATGTGGGCCCAAGACGCCACCGCCATGTACACCTACGCCACCAACGCCGCAGCAGCCACCCAACTGTCCACCTTCACCACACCCGCACCCAATACCGCCGCCGACAGCGGCGACGGCTCGGTGTCGCCCGGCCTGCTGTTCGATATGGTCAGCGCGGTCTTCGAGGTGGGCAGCGTCGGGCCCTTCGGGGCCATCGGACTGGGCGGCGCGTTCGGCGGCCTGGCGATCACCCTGGGAGAACTCGCCCTTCCCGAAGGAGCCGAGCTGGGGGCGCTGGGTCTGATCGGTGAAACCGCACCCGCCCTAGGCGGTTTGGTCCCGACGGCCAGCCTGGCGGGAACCGGCACGGCGTGGGCCAGCACCGGCAAGGCGATACCGATGGGCGGCATGTCGGTGCCGCGGGCCTGGGCCGCGGCCGCGCCGTCGACGCTGCGCGAAGCCACCTTGGCGTCAGCACAATCCGGTACTGCCGCCGCGGCAGCGGGGCCGATGGCGGCCGCGGCCAAGCTCCCGTACTCCCAGATGGCCGTGGCCGGCGCGGCCGGGGGCGCCTTGACCAACTCAGCCGGCACGCAACGCCGTTCCCCGGCAGCCACCGGGCTCCATCTCACCGCAGCGCCCAAGCGGGAGCCCGATGCTCCGGACACCTCGGTACGGGTCGACAAAGCCGACAAGTCGAAAACCATCGGTGTCGTCGCCGAGCTACGCGCGCTGGTCGAATTGCGGGACTCGGGCATTCTGACGCCGGAGAAATTCACCCAGCGGAAGCAACGTCTGCTCGGCGAATGACCACGACTCGGTGGAAAATGGCGACCGATGGCGGGTAATAGGGACGGTCAACCTCCGCGCAAGGCGATCCTCGGGCAGCTCCCGCGGATCTATCGCCCCGACGGATCACCGATTCGGGTGCTATTGGTTGACGACGAGCCGGCGCTGACCAACCTGGTGACCATGGCGCTGCATTACGAGGGGTGGGTGGTCGACGTCGCCCATAACGGACGCGATGCCGTCGCCAAATTCCACGGCGGGACGCCCGATCTGCTGGTTCTCGACATCATGCTGCCCGATATCGATGGGCTGCGGATTCTGCAGCGGGTCCGCGAATCCGACCCCTACACGCCGACACTGTTTCTCACCGCCCGCGACTCGGTGACCGACCGGGTGACCGGATTGACCTCGGGCGCCGACGATTACATGACCAAGCCGTTCAGCCTGGAAGAGTTGGTGGCCCGGCTGCGGGGACTGCTGCGCCGGTCGAATCAGCTGACCCCACCGGTGAACGAGGTTCTGACCGTCGGCGACCTGACGTTGGACGGCGCCAGCCGCCAGGTCACCCGGGGCGGCGCCGCGATCGCACTGACCACCACCGAGTTCGAGCTGCTGCGCTTTTTGATGCGCAACCAGGGGCGGGCGCTCAGCCGTGCGGAGATCTTGGACCGGGTCTGGAACTACGACTTCGCCGGCCGCACCAGCATCGTCGACNTCCAGGCTGAACGGCTTGGTCATGTAATCGTCGGCGACCTGACGTTGGACGGCGCCAGCCGCCAGGTCACCCGGGGCGGCGCCGCGATCGCACTGACCACCACCGAGTTCGAGCTGCTGCGCTTTTTGATGCGCAACCAGGGGCGGGCGCTCAGCCGTGCGGAGATCTTGGACCGGGTCTGGAACTACGACTTCGCCGGCCGCACCAGCATCGTCGACCTCTACATCTCCTACCTGCGCAAGAAGGTCGACGCCGACCGGGCGCCGATGATCCACACCGTGCGCGGGGTGGGATACATGTGCAAGCCTGGCGAATGACCTCCACCCCCAAGCCGCCTCGGTGGCGTCCGCGCGGTCTACGCCGGCAGTTGGTGCTGGGGGTATCGGCCGTCGTCACCGCGGTGTTCGTGGCGGTGGGCACGGTGTCAGTGCTGAGCCTGCGCACCTACGTCATCGCCACGATCGACGCCGACCTCTACGAGTCGCTGAACGCCTTCAGCCATTACTTCGCCGACTACCGCCACGTCGACAACGTGGTGGGGCCCGACGGCCAGTCGAACATCGGCACGGCCATGCTCAGTTTCAGCGATCAGACCCCGGGCAACGTACTCGCGGTGCTGCGCAACGGCGTGGTGATCGGGGCAGTGGTGTTCACCAAGCGAGACCCGTATCCCGCACCCGCCGACGTGGTGGCCACCATCGCCGAAAGGCACTGGACCAGTGGTCCGCCGCAGACGGTGGAGTTGGGCAGCTTGGGCGCCTATCGGGTGAGCACCCGGGTGGTCGACGACGACCTGTTGTTCATCGGCGGATCGATGCACCTGGCGAACCGTGCTGTCGATCGCCGAATGGCGGCTGCCTCAGCGCTTTACACGTTGGCGCTGCTGGTGACGGCCGGGTTGACCATCACCGTCGTCAGCTACGCGTTGCGGCCACTGCGTCGGGTGGCGGCGACTGCGGCGTCGGTGGCCGCGATGCCGCTGGCCGAGGGCGACGAACGCATCACCGTCCGGGTGGCCCCCGGCGACGTCGACCCGGGCAACGAGGTGGGAATCGTGGCCGGTGCCCTGAATCGGTTGCTGGACAACGTCGACAGCGCACTTGCCTACCGCAGTGACGCCGACCGGCGGATGCGGCAGTTCATCACCGACGCCAGCCACGAACTGCGTACACCGCTCGCGGCGATCCAGGGTTACGCCGAACTGACGCGGCAGGACAGCGCGGCCCTGCCACCGACCACCGAGTACGCGCTGGCCCGTATCGAGTCCGAGGCTCAGCGGATGGCCTCGCTGGTGGACGAGCTGTTGTTGCTGTCGCGGCTCGGGGAAGGCCAGGACCTGCAGCTCGAAGACGTTGACCTGGCTGACCTGGTGCTCGACGCGGTCAACGACGCGGCCGCGGCCGCACCGAGTCACCACTGGATCAAAGACCTGCCCGATGCCCCGGTGTGGGTTCGCGGCGATCGCGCGCGGCTGCACCAAGTCGTCACCAACCTGTTGAAGAACGCCTGGGTGCACACGCCGCCCGGGGTGACGGTGACGACGGCCATCGGTGCGGACCACGACGGAATCGGTGGGCCGACCGCGGAGTTGACGGTGGCCAACGACGGACCCGGTATCGACGCCGATCTCCTGCCGCACCTTTTCGAGCGGTTCGTCCGGGCGGACAAGGCCCGCTCCGGCGAAGTGGGCAGCACCGGGCTGGGGTTGGCTATCGTCTCCTCGATCGTCGGCGCGCACCGCGGCTCGGTGAGTGTGGAGTCAACCGAAGGCTGGACGGTGTTTCGGGTGCGACTGCCGCTGGCGAATCCGTCGGCGTGACCAGGTGAGGTCGAAATCGACGACCAGCGCGGCCGGAACCGCCAGCGCCACCGGGGTGAACGTCGGCGAGTCCTGGTCTCCGGCGATGCCGGTGAGGACCCGGCCGCCGTAGCCGTCTTCGGTGCCGGGCACCGTGACGCGCACCCGAGCCGACATCGCCCCCGGCCTCGGACGCAGGTAGAAGGCGCCGCCCGGCTCCACCGGGCCGGTCAACGCGTTCCCGTCGGCGTCCAGCAACACCGCACCCTCGGCGCTCAGCGCGGCGGAGTCTGCAACGGACAGGCGCAGCGGCCCCACCAGACCGTCGGCCACGGTGGCCGCCGACACGTCCAACCCGGGTGTGGTGCTGCGCGCCCGTGCCGCACCGGCCAGCAGGTACCGGTAGAGGGCCACGATGCGGTCGGCGTTGCGATAGGTGCTGGTGCCGTCGAGCCAGAAATCGACGTCGCCGAGGGTGGCCCCCGCCCCGGTCACCGCCAGGCGGTAGAACCGGTGGCCCCCGACGGTGGCACCCACGCCAAGCGCCTTGCGATGAGCGCCGTCGGCCTCAATGGCCAGCCGTGACGAGGGCACCTCCCGCCAGGTACGGCCGTCGTCGGACTTGTGCAGGGTCACCGTCACCGGCTGCGCGGCGACCAGTTCCAGGGTGTAGCCGCCCAACTCAAGGGCCTCGTCGAACTCAACCGTCACCCCGTCGGCGTCGCGCCGCACCCGGGCCGGCTCGGTGCGGGCACGGGTGTCCAGCTCCAGACCGTTGGTCAACCGCCAGATCGCGGCCTGGGTGGCGGCTATCGCCTCGTGCTCGGTGATGTTGCCGTGGCCCAGCCGGTGGCCGGCCTCCCGAAGCCGACGGCTCAATTCGACGGTGGTCAGCCGCGGGACCGAGTTGCGCAGGATCCAGTCGACCTGAACTTCGCGGGGGTCGCGGGTGCCCTGTCCGGGGCTGTGCAGGTTCGGAACCGCAGACCAGGTGTCGATCCGGTACGCCGACGGCCGAGTGGGCGCGATGCCGTGAAAGTCCAGCGAGTACGCCGCGATGCCGGGATTCAGGCGAATCAGATCGGTGCGCGCGCTCGTTCCGTCGGTGAACACGATCCTGTCGACGGTGTGCGAATAGGTGCCGCCGTGATAGCGGGTCATTCGGTCGATGTCGACGGCCGGGCGGGGTTGCACCCTGCGACGGACGGTCACCGTGGGCTCGGTGTCGAGACGAGGAAAAACGGAGGTTGAAACGGTCATGCCGAGTCGACTTTCTGGTCTGAAGCGCGCACGGCAGCACCTCGCCAAGCAAAGGGGGCGGGCTGCGACGCTAAGGAATCAGGGCGTCAGAGAATCAACAACAACAACACGCGGCAAGGCAGCACAAAGCGTGCGGCTGTGGCAGCGTGATGTTCGACATGCACATACCCTACGACATGCACCGCAGCGGCGCGAACTGCGAGGGATTCAATTCGCCCTGAGCGCAACTGGTGGGCAAACCCGGACGATAGTCCATGATTGGCGCCGGCACTCATCAGGAGGAAAGTAATGACGTCCGCTCAGAACGAATCTCAGGCGCTCGGAGACCTCGCCGCACGGCAACTCGCGAATGCGACCAAGACTGTCCCGCAGCTGGCCACCATCACGCCGCGCTGGCTGCTGCACCTGTTGAACTGGGTCCCGGTCGAAGCCGGTATCTACCGGGTCAACCGGGTGGTCAACCCCGGCCAGGTCGCCATCGCGGCTGAGCAGGGCGCCGGTTCAGAGGAGCCGCTGCCGCAGACGTTCGTGGACTACGAGACCAGTCCGCGGGAGTACACCCTGCGGTCGATCTCGACACTGCTTGATGTGCACACCCGGGTCTCCGACCTGTACTCCAGCCCGCACGACCAGGTCGCACAGCAGCTGCGCCTGACCATCGAGACCATCAAGGAACGCCAGGAGTTCGAGCTGGTCAACAACCCGGAGTACGGCCTGTTGGCGCAGGTCACCCCGGAGGTGGCCGCCTTCGGCCGTGAAGCCACCCGCCGCGGCGTGCCGCCGGTGGTGGTGAACCTGTTCGGCGCCCAGTTCATCACCTGGCGCGGCATCCCGATCGTGCCCAGCGACAAGGTTCCGGTGGAGGACTCCAAGACCAAGATCCTGCTGGTGCGCACCGGCGAGGAGCGCCAAGGCGTCGTCGGGTTGTTCCAGCCCGGCCTGGTCGGCGAGCAGGCGCCGGGCCTGTCGGTGCGGTTCACCGGCATCAACCGGTCGGCGATCGCGTCCTACCTGGTCACGCTGTACAACTCGTTGGCCGTGCTCACCGACGATGCGCTCGCTGTGCTCGACGATGTCTCGGTGGACCGTTTCCATGAGTACAAGTGATCCGGGGCCGGTAAACCTGCCGTTCAGCGCCGCTGAGCTGGAGGTTTTGGCTAACCAGCTGTATGCCGCCCGGCCCGGACCGGATTCCCCGCCGCAGACCACCGCGGTGGCACCGCGCGGCGGTGCGCCCGACCCGTCCGGGCTGCTGCCGCCGGGGGTAGCCGACCTGTCGGCGTTCGCGGTGCCGAGCGGGATCGTGCCGACCGTGCCCGGGGTGCTGGCCGGTTCCCCGGCCGGGGCTGTCCCGGTTGCCCCGCGTGGGTCGGCCCCCGGCTGGCCGGGCGGCGCCCCCACGGTTCCGCAGCTGGATTGGCACGACGCCCCCGCGCCGGCGGTGGGCGGCGACGAGGCGAACTACGCCTTCTTGTCCCATCGGGTGCCGGCGGCCGACCCGGCTCCGACGGTGCCGGACTCGTATGAGGTTTTCGACGTCAACGCGGTGCGCGCTGACTTTCCGATCCTGCGCGAGACCGTCAACGGCAAGCCGTTGATCTGGTTCGACAATGCCGCCACTACGCAGAAGCCGCAGGCCGTGATCGACCGACTGTCGTACTTCTACGCCCACGAGAACTCCAACATCCACCGGGCCGCACACGAACTCGCGGCCCGCGCCACCGATGCCTATGAGGACGCCCGCGACACCGTGCGGCGGTTCCTGGGGGCACCGCGCAGCGAGGACATCGTCATCAACCTGGTTGCGTACGCTTGGGGCGGCAAGCATCTGGGGCCCGGCGACGAGATCGTCATCACCCATCTGGAGCACCACGCGAATATCGTTCCGTGGCAATTGATCGCGAAGAAGACCGGTGCGATTCTGCGGGTGGCACCGGTGGACAACGCCGGCAATCTGCTGCTGGGCGAGTTCGAGGACCTGTTGAGTCCGCGGACCAAACTGGTTGCGGCCACCCATGTCTCCAACGCACTGGGCACCGTTACCCCGGTGCACGACATCGTCGAACTCGGACACCGCTACGGCGCGCGGGTGCTGATCGACGGGGCACAGTCGATCCCGCACATTCCCATCGACGTGCAATCGCTGGGCGCGGACTTCTTCGCGTTCTCCGGACACAAGATCTTCGGTCCCACCGGGATCGGAGCGCTCTACGGCACCGCCGAGGCGCTGGCCGAGACGCCACCGTGGCAGGGTGGAGGCAACATGATTGCCGACGTCACCCTGGAACGCTCGCTCTATCAAGAACCGCCCAACAAGTTCGAGGCGGGCACCGGAAACATCGCCGACGCGGTCGGCCTGGGCGAAGCCCTGCGCTATGTCGAGCGCGTGGGCATCGAACGCATCGCCGCCTACGAACACGCCCTGCTGGAGTACGCCACACCACGCCTGGCCGAGATCCCCGGGGTGCGGATCGTCGGCACCGCTGACGAGAAGGCCAGTGTGTTGTCGTTCGTGCTGGCCGGCCACGACCCGGTAGAAGTGGGCAAGGCGCTCAACTCCGAGGGCATCGCGGTGCGCGCCGGTCACCACTGCGCGCAACCGATCCTGCGCCGCTACGGCCTGGAGGCCACCGTGCGACCGTCGTTCGCGTTCTACAACACTTTCGAAGAGATCGACGTCTTCATCAAGGCCGTACGGCGCATCGCCGAAGGGAGCGCATAGGTGGGCAGGATCTACGACAACGTCACCGAGCTGATCGGTCATACCCCGCTGGTGCGACTCAACCGGCTGACCGAAGGCTTGGGCGCCCAGGTGGTGGCCAAACTCGAGTTCTACAACCCCGCCAACAGCGTCAAGGACCGGATCGGTGTCGCGATCATCGACGCCGCCGAGAAATCCGGCCAGCTGCGCCCCGGCGGCACCATCGTCGAGGCCACCAGCGGTAACACCGGCATCGCCCTGGCCATGGTCGGCGCCGCCCGCGGCTACAAGGTAATCCTGACCATGCCGGACACCATGTCCACCGAGCGCCGGGTGATGCTGCGCGCCTACGGCGCCGAGATCGTGCTGACTCCCGGCTCCGAGGGCATGGCCGGCGCGGTGGCCAAGGCGAAACAGATCGTCGCCGACACCCACAACGCTTTGTCCGCAGACCAATTCGCCAACCCGGCCAACCCGGCCATCCACGAACGGACGACCGGCGAAGAGATCTGGAAGGACACCGGCGGCGCCGTCGACCTCTTCGTCGCCGGGATCGGCACCGGCGGCACGCTGACCGGCGTCTCGCACACCCTGCGGGCCCACAAGCCCGAAGTCCAGATCGTCGGCGTGGAACCCAAGGACTCCGCGATCCTGCACGGCGCCGACCCCGGTCCGCACAAGATCCAGGGCCTGGGAGCCAACTTCGTCCCCGAAGTGCTCGACCGCGACTGTTACGACGAGATCATCGACGCGCAGTTCGACGACGCCATCCGAGTGGCACGTGCGCTGGGCACCGAGGAGGGGATCCTCGGCGGAATCTCGGCCGGTGCCAACGTGTGGGCCGCCCTTGAGCTCGCCAAGCGCCCGGAGAACGCCGGGAAGCTGATCGTGGTGGTGGTTCCCGACTTCGGCGAGCGCTACATCTCGACGCCGCTGTTCGAACACATTCGCCAGTGATCGCCCTCATGAGCGTGTGGACGGCGCTGCGCGAGGACCTGCGCAACGCGCGCGACCATGACCCGGCCGCGCGCGGCGACTTCGAGAACGCGCTGGTCTATTCCGGCCTGCACGCGATCTGGTCGCATCGCCTTGCGCACCGGCTGTGGGCCAGACCGGCACTGCGCGGGGTAGCCCGAATCTTGGCTCAGGCCACCCGGTTCGCCACCGGTATCGAAATCCATCCGGGCGCGATCATCGGGCGGCGGTTCTTCATCGACCACGGCATGGGCGTGGTGATCGGTGAGACCGCCGAGATCGGCGATGACGTCATGGTCTACCACGGTGTCACCCTCGGCGGGCGCTCGCTGAGTCACGGCAAGCGTCACCCGACCATCGGCAACGGTGTCACGGTGGGCGCCGGCGCGAAGGTCCTCGGCCCGATCACCATTGGCGACGGCAGCGCGATCGGCGCCAATGCCGTTGTCACCCAGGATGTTCCGGCGGATTGCATCGCCACCGGAATTCCCGCTGCGGTGCGACACCGCACCGAGAAGCAGCGCGAGCCGCTGGTGGACCCGACCAGTTACATCGACCCGGCGATGTACATCTGAGGCCTGTCAGGGCATGGGTTCGGCGGCGATCACGTAGTCGTGGCCGTGTCTGAGGCCACCTTCGCGGGCGAGGATGAGCATCGCTCGAATCCGCAGTTCTTCGACATACTGGAGCATCCCGCTGCCGAGTGCCGCGGACCCGAAGCGTTGAAGTCGCCCGCGGCACATCTCGAGCTGGCGGTTGATATGCCGCGTGCCGTAGCGAATCGGGAACCGCCGGCTCTCCACGATCTGGAACCCAGCTCGTTCGAGCTGCCGCAGCATCCATTCAAGGGGATATTCCCGGTAGGGCCGTTCACCGGCCAGCAGTAGACACGCATCGCGGACCCGACCGATTTCCCAAATGATGCGGCCGCTTTCGGTGGTGGGCTGGTACTGAACATAGGGTTCGAGCCCGGTGACATAGAGTCGGCCGTGTTCGGCGACCAAGGGGCGCAGCCTTTCGAACACTCGGTCCTGCCAGTACGGGGCAAAGCCCTCGATTGCGCCGACGAGATAGTCGACCAGCACGGTGTCGAATGTTTCGCCGGCGAGCAGGCTGTCATCGATCCAGTTGCCGACCAGCAGCCGGTCTTGTGGCCGAATTCCGTCGCCCAGCGCCGCACGGGTCTCGTCGGCCATGCTGGGTGCGGCGGTGATCGCCGTCCAACGATCGGTCGGCAGCGCCTGGATCCATTGCAGGGATTTCACCCCAGCGCCGGAATCCAACATGGCACCCCATTCTCGATCGCCGTGCAGGGTCTCCACGTGACGAAAGAGTGCTGAGACGGTGGGTTTGGCGTTGTTGGGCAACAAGATTGCTCACTTCATCGGCGCGGTCTGGTGCGACTAGACTAGCCGCTTATTGAAAATCATTGCTATTAGCGGGGGCGAGGTCAGACACGGCATCGACCGCTCCGGCTCCACCGTCTGCATGGTCGACACCATTCATGATGACCCGACCGTCAATTGAGACCTGCGGCAGCTGCAGCCATGCGACGCCAGTTTTCCGAGCTTGAACTGCCACTATTGACTTAATAGGTCTTTTGAAAGACCATATGCGCATGGCAGAGATGACTGCCGCTGACGCCGCCGCGCAGCTGGAGGTAAGCGAACGCCAGGTGGCAAGGCTGGCGCGTCAGAAGGTGCTGACGGTGAGTCGGGTCGTCGGGCGCACGCTGCTGCTCGACGCAGCCTCCGTGCACCGCCTAGCCAACAGAGTCCGGCACAACGGGCGACCGTGGACCGCTGCGACGGCCTGGGCTGCACTCGCGTTGCTGTCGGGAGAGCAGCCGCGGTGGATGGACGCCTCGGCGTTGTCCCGGTTGCGACACCGTCTGCGCGCAGCGAATCCCCGCGAGGTTGCATGGCTGGCCCGCCGCCGTGCAACGGTGCGCCAGATGCAGGGGTGGGGCAAGGACAGCGGCCTGCTGCCCACCGGTGTGAGCGCGCTGCGCGAGCCCCAGATGGCCGCACTGTTCGACCTGTCCCCGGTGGACCGTGGGTCCGATGGTTACGTCCTGGCAAGCGAATTCGACGGTCTGGTCAACAAATTCGGACTGTACGACGACCTCGAAGGAGAAGTGGTGGTGCGCATCGTCCCCGACGACGCAGGGTACACAGTGGACCGTCCGCTCCTCGCCGCTATCGCCGTGGACCTGTCGGAGTCCCTCGACACCCGGGAAGCCGCTGCGGGCGAACGGGTGCTGGGAGGATTGCTCGCGAATTTCCGCGCTGGCGACGTTAAGTCAAATCGCGTCCGATGAGCACACCTACGACTGCCGAACGCCCGGTGTGGAAGATCAGCGCCCCGCCGGGGGGATGGCCGCCACCGTGGCCGCAGGTCACCGAGATCGTGCGAACAATCCCGCACACGCAATGGACGCTGGTCGGCGGGCTGATGGTGCAGCTCCACGCCGCGCACGCGGGAGTGCGGGTGACCCGACCCACTCGCGATGTGGACATGATCCTGCACATCGAGACTGGTGCAGCGACCTTCAGCGGTGTGAGCCAAGAGCTGGAGCGCCTCGGGTACAAGTTACGGAAACCTGTCGGCAGGGGGCCGGTGCATCGATTCGCGCGCGGCCCTGATGACGCCGTTGAGATAGTTGATGTGATGGTTGCCGATCACCTGTCTCCGAAGTGGAGGCCGGAGGCACTGCGCCGCAAGGTGTTCGCTGTCCCTGGAGGAACTTCAGCGCTGCGCAAGACCGTGAACTGTGAGATCACCACAGACGAGGGCACCGTCATGCTGAGCATCCCCGATGTTCTCGGGGCACTGGTACTCAAAGGCGCTGCGTACGTCGAGGACAACCGAGACCGGGAGCGGCACCTCGACGACGCCGCAGTGCTGGCATGTGCAATGACGGATCCGATCACCGACCGCTCCCGCATGATCGGAAGCGATCGCAAGCGCATCTGCGCACTGTGGAAGGTGCTGCAAGACCTCAATCACCGGTCGTGGATCGCGACAGGGACGCACACCCGCAAAGGCCACGCTGCACTGAAGGTACTGGTAGGTGATGACTAACAGATGACGCACTCCCCGCGCTGGGCGTTGATCAGCACAACGTGGGATATCGGTGGTGAGGTCCGACGTGACCCCGACGGTCAGGGGAACCGCGTGTTTGCGTAGAGCACGCAAGAGGCGAGGTGATACACCCCACCTGACCTGCACGTATGGAGCCACGTATGGAGCCACCTAGGAGAATCGAACTCCTGACCTATTCATTACGAGTGAATTGCTCTACCGACTGAGCTAAGGTGGCGCGCCCGGCCTAAACCGGGCCGGGTCAGTCTACAGGTCGTCTCGCAGGGCCTGTCCGACGGTGGCCACCATGGCGCCGACCGCGAAGCGGGGCTTGACGTTGGCCGCCAGTGCGTCGCGGCATTCGAGCACCGCCTCAATGCAGCGCAACAGCCGATCCGGCGATGCGTGGGCAGCGATGGCCGCCACCGCATCGGTCATGTCCGGGTGATTGGGCCGGGCGACGTCGGCCGACGCCGTGGCGGCCAGCAGAGCATCGCGGAAGTAGGTGGCCAGGTCGATCAGGGCCCGATCCAGCGCATCGCGCGAGGCCCGGGTCTGGCGAGACTTCTGCCGGCGCTCCAGGTCTTTGATCACCCCGGCGGTGCCGCGCAGTGTTCCGGCGGTGCCCTTGCCGGTGCCGCCGGCCCCCAAAGCGGTACGCAGTTCCTCGGTCTCGACCTCGGCGCGTTCGGCGGTCAGATCCCGGGCCTCGGATTCGGCCGCGGCCACCAACTCGTCGACCGCGGTGAACGCCCGAGACGGGGTCGCCGCGTCGCGGGCCAGGGACAGCGCCCGCTGGCGGCGCTGGCGGGCCTCTGCATCGGTGGCCAGCCGGCGGGCCCGTCCCACGTGGCCGCCGCTGACCGCGGCCGCCCAGTCCGCGGTCTCGCGGTCGAGCCCGTCGGCCTCGATCAGCACCTGGGCGATGGCCGCCGGCGGCGGCGTCACCAGTGCCACGTGGCGGCACCGGGACCTCAGCGTGATGGCGATGTCCTCGGGATCGACCGAGGGGGCGCACAACAGGAACACCGTCGAGGGCGGCGGCTCCTCCACGACCTTCAGCAGGGCGTTGCCCGCGCCCTCGGTGAGCCGGTCGGCGTCCTCGACCACCACGATCTGCCAGCGGCCGGTGCCGGGACGCCGGGAGGCGGCCTGCACGATGGCCCGCATTTCGTCGACGCCGATGGACAGTCCCTCCGGCACCACCCGCCGCACGTCGGCGTGGGTGCCGGCCATTGTCGTGGTGCAGGCCCGGCATTGACCGCAGCCGGGTCCCCCCTCGGACTCGTCGGCCGTGCACTGCAGCGCCGCGGCAAAACACACCGCCGCGATCGACCGGCCCGAACCGGGCGGGCCGGTGATCAGCCAGGCGTGTGTCATACCGCCGGCTGTCGTGCCACTGTGTGCTGAATCACGCCGAGACGCCCGCGCGGCAGCCAGCAGGTCGGCTTCCACCGACTGCTGGCCCACCAAACGCGCGAAAACCCCGGACATCATCGGTCACAGTAGCGGCTTGACCGGACAATCAGGCTCGGGCTTTGTCGCCTCGCCCGATACGGTGTGCTGGTGAGCACTACGACCCTGGTCGGGCGGATCAACCGATTCGTCCGCTGGGTCGTGCGCACTCCCTGGCCGGTTTTCACGCTGAGCATGCTGCAGGCCGACATCATCGGGTCGCTGTTCGTGTTCGGTTTCCTGCGGTTCGGCCTGCCCGAGGAAGACCGGATCAACCTGCAGGACCTGCCGCGGCTGAACCTGGCACTGTTCGGCGTCGTGCTGCTGTGCCTGTTCGGCCTCGGCTTTTCGATCAGCACCGCACTGCTGATGCCGGTGTTCCGCTGGCAACGCCGAGAGGCGCTGCTGGCTGACGCGGACGCCCCGGACTCCGATCCCGCAGATACCGAGCTGGCGCGGTCCCGGGCGCTGCGGATGCCGTTCTACCGCTCCCTGATCAGCATCTGCTACTGGGCGGTGGGCGGGGTGGTGTTCGTCGCCCTCAGCTGGCAGGTGGTGCACGACGTGGTGCCGGTGGTGGTCACCGCCACCGCACTGGGCGCCGCCGCCACCGCGATCATCGGTTATCTGCAGTCCGAGCGGGTGCTGCGGCCGGTGGCCGTCGCGGCCCTGCGGGACGGCACCCCGGAGAAACTGCGGGCGCCCGGCGTGATCCTGCGCCAATTGCTGACCTGGCTGCTGTCGACCGGCGTCCCGGTGCTGGCGATCGTGCTGTCGGTGCTGGCCGGCAAGGCGTCGTTGCTCAACGCCTCACCGGACAAGCTCTTCACCCCGATCCTGCTGATGGCACTGGCCGCACTGGTGATCGGGCTGGCCGGCACCGTGCTGGTGTCGATGTCGATCGCCGACCCGCTGCGCCAGCTGCGCTGGGCGCTGGGCGAGGTGCAGCGCGGTAACTACAACGCGCACATGCAGATCTACGATGCCAGTGAGCTGGGCCTGCTGCAGGCCGGGTTCAACGACATGGTGCGTGACTTGGCCGAGCGGCAGCGGCTGCGCGACTTGTTCGGCCGCTACGTCGGCGAGGACGTGGCCCGGCGCGCACTGGAGCGCGGCACCGAGCTGGGTGGCCAGGAGCGCGACGTGGCGGTGCTGTTCATCGACTTGGTGGGTTCCACCCAGCTGGCCGCGACGCGACCGCCCAGCGAGGTCGTCAACGTGCTCAACGAGTTCTTCCGGGTCGTGGTCGAGGCCGTCGGACGCCACGGCGGTTTCGTCAACAAGTTCCAGGGTGACGCCGCGCTGGCCATCTTCGGGGCGCCCATCGAACACCCGGACGCCTCAAGCGCGGCCTTGGCGGCGGCCCGCGAACTGCACGACGGCCTGCTGCCGGTGCTGGGTTCCGAAGAGTTCGGCATCGGGGTGTCGGCCGGGCGGGCCATCGCCGGCCACATCGGTGCCCGGGCCCGGTTCGAATACACCGTGATCGGCGACCCGGTCAACGAGGCCGCCCGGCTGACCGAGCTGGCCAAATTGGAGGACGGCCACGTGTTGGCTTCGGCGGTGGCGGTCAGCGGCGCGGTCGACGCCGAGGCGCTGTGCTGGGAGGTCGGCGAGATCGTCGAGCTGCGCGGGCGCACCGTTCCGACTCAGTTGGCGCGGCCGCTGCATCTCGCAGCGCTGGAGGCGATCCCGGCCGAGATCCCCGAGGACGCCGAGGACGCCGAGACTGCGGTCGCAGCCGACTGACTCAGCTCTTCGCAGCCTTCTTCGCGGCAGTCTTCTTCGCCGGTGCCTTTTTCGCGGGCGCCTTGCGGGCAGTCTTCTTGGCGGCCTTCTTGGCCGGTCCCCGCGCCCGCCGGTCGGCGAGCAGCTCGGCGGCACGCTCATCGGTGATCGTGGCCACCTCATCGCCCTTACGCAGGCTGGCATTGGTCTCGCCGTCGGTCACGTACGGACCGAATCGGCCGTCCTTGATCACCATCGGCTTGCCGCTGGTCGGGTCGGCACCCAACTCCCGCAGCGCCGCAGTCGCAGCTGCTTGACGGCCGCGGCGTTTCGGCTCTGCGTAGATCTTCAGCGCCTCTTCGAGGGAGATCTCGAAGATCTGCTCCTCGGTGGCCAGCGACCGAGAATCGGTGCCGCGCTTCAGGTATGGCCCATAGCGGCCGTTCTGCGCGGTGATCTCATCACCGGACTCGGGGTCGACGCCGACCACCCGCGGCAGCGACAGCAGCTTCAGCGCGTCATCGAGCGTCACCGTTTCCAGGCTCATGCTGCGCAGCAGTGAACCGGTGCGCGGCTTCGGGCCGGTCGGCTTCTTGCCCTTCTTGGCCGTCGCGCCCGACTCGTCGTCCGGCGGTGGCGGCAGCACTTCGGTGACATACGGGCCGTAGCGGCCGTCCTTGGCGACAACCTCGTGCCCAGTGGCCGGGTCGACACCGAGCGAACGGCCCTCCTGCGGGGTAGCGAAGCGTTCCTCGGCCAGCGCCAGGGTCAGCTCGTCCGGCGGCAGCGAGTCATCCAGGTTGGCCCGCTGCGGGGTCGGCTCGCCGTCGTCACCGGTGACCATGCGCTCCAGGTAGGGCCCATTCTTGCCCACCCGCACATAAACCGGCCTGCCCTCGGCGTCGTCGAACAGGCGGATCGAGTTGATCTCGCGGGCGTCGATGCCCTCCAAGTTGACCCCGACCAGCTTCTTCAAGCCGCCGGCCCGGGCGATCGAATCCTCGACCCCGTAGTCACCACCGAAGTAGAAGTTGTGCAGCCAGTCGATACGGCGCTGACGCCCGGCGGCGATCCCGTCGAGCTCGTCCTCCATGGCCGCGGTGAAGTCGTAGTCGACCAGCCGGCCGAAGTGCTGCTCGAGCAGGCCGATCACCGCGAAGGCCACCCAGGTGGGCACCAGCGCGCTCCCCTTTTTGTAGACGTAGCCGCGGTCCTGGATAGTTTTGATGATCGAGGAGTACGTCGACGGCCGGCCGATGCCCAACTCTTCGAGCGCCTTGACCAGCGAGGCCTCGGTGTAGCGCGCGGGCGGGTTGGTGGCGTGCCCGTCCGGGGTCAGCTCGGTGGCGTCCACCCGCTGGCCCTGGGTCAGCTGCGGCAGCCGCCGCTCGGCGTCGTCGGCTTCACCGCCGGCCAACTCGTCGACGGTCTCCACGTAGGCCTTGAGGAAGCCGGCGAAGGTGATGGTGCGGCCGCTGGCGGCGAACGTCACCTGCTGAGCCCCGGATTGTCCGCCGATCCGCAGGCTCAGTGTGGTGCCGCGCGCGTCGGCCATCTGCGAGGCCACGGTGCGCTGCCAGATCAACTCGTAGAGCCGGAACTCGTCACTGCCCAGCTCGTTGCGCACCGCGTCGGGGGTGGCGAACGTCTCGCCGGCCGGCCGGATCGCCTCGTGGGCTTCCTGGGCGTTCTTGACCTTGCGGGTGTACTGCCGCGGCGACGGCGACACATACTCCTCGCCATAGAGCTGGCGCGCCTGGGTACGGGCGGCGTCGATCGCCGACTGCGACAGCGTCGTCGAGTCGGTACGCATATAGGTGATGTAGCCGTTCTCGTAGAGCCGCTGGGCGATGCTCATCGTCCGCTCGGCGGAGAACCGCAACTTGCGGCCGGCTTCCTGCTGCAACGTCGAGGTCATGAAGGGCGCGTAGGGCCGCCGGGTGTAGGGCTTCTCCTCCACCGAGGTCACCGACAACGACGCGCCCTGCAGTCCGGCCGCCAGGGCGGTAGCCGCGGCTTCGTCGAGCACCCGCACCCCTGCGCCCCCGGCGGGCTTGCGCACCGCACCCAGCGAGTCGAAGTCGCGGCCGCTGGCTATCCGCAGCTCGTCGACGGCGACCAGTCGGGCGGTGAAGTTGGGCGGGGAAGCCGTCGGGTCCGAGACGCTGGCGTCCAGTTGGGCGACCACGTCCCAGTAGGAAGCCCTGCGGAACGCCATCCGCTCGCGTTCGCGCTGCACGATGATGCGGGTGGCCACCGACTGGACGCGGCCCGCCGACAACTTCGGCGCGACCTTCTTCCACAACACCGGGCTGACCTCGTAGCCGTACAGCCGGTCCAGGACGCGCCGGGTCTCCTGCGCGTCCACCAGGTCGATGTCCAGGTCACGGGGGTTCTCGGCGGCATTGCGGATCGCCGGCTCGGTGATCTCGTGGAACACCATCCGTTTGACCGGAATGCGCGGTTTCAGGGTCTCCAGCAAGTGCCAGGCAATCGCCTCGCCCTCCCGGTCACCATCGGTGGCGAGATAGAGCTCGTCGACGTCCTTGAGCAGATCCTTGAGCTCGGCAACGGTGCTCTTTTTGTCGGGGCTGACGATGTAGAGCGGCTCGAAGTCGGCGTCGACGTTGACGCCGAGGCGCGCCCAGGCTTCGGTCTTGTACTTCGCCGGTACGTCGGCGGCATTACGCGGCAGGTCCCGGATATGCCCCCGGGAGGACTCGACGACGTAATTGCGGCCTAGGTAACCCGCAATTTTCCGTGCCTTGGTCGGCGACTCGACAATGACGAGCCGCCGCACGGGTGTTTTATCGCCATTGCGGGCGCTCACCGTCTTAGAGTCAGCCACCTTGCGCTTACCACTCCACTTCTGTCCGCACCGCCGCGTCACGCCGCCAGCGGACACCTGACAATCTCGCACTCACGCCTGTACCGATGCAAACCGGCGTTCAGCAGTACATTCTCTCAAAGACCGTCCGCATGGCCTGGGATCGTGCCTCCGACACGCGGCCATTGACTCAACGCCTCGGGATCCGCGGGTGGTTCCCCGACGTTTTCGACCAGCCGTGACAACCTGCGGCGGCCGGTGATCCGCAGCGCCGGATGGCCTCCGCGGGTCCCGATCAGCGTAGGCGCGATTCCCACCCGCATCATGGCCGAGGCCAGCGGCTCGTAGGTATCCGGCGCGTGCGGGTCGAGTCCGAGCAGGTATCGATCGTCCTCGGCGGTTCCCGCCGCCAGCGTCCACGCCCGTAGTTCACGCGGACCCGGCAACCACCCCGGCGGAACAGTCTTCACCGCCCCGCGGGTCCAGGCCTGGGCCAGCACCCGCAGGCGCGCGTCGACCGCGGTCCGCACCAGCGGGGTGTCTTCCTCGGTGCGAGTGACCTCGGACAGCAGACCGGCCTCGCCGATCAGCTCGGCCAGTGCCACAGCTCGCCATGGGTCGTCGACCACGACCGACAGTCGCGCTCCGTCGCCCACCACGACGATCTGTCCCGGGCCAGCCAGCACCCCGGTGAGGTCGGCAACGCTGGGCGGCACCGACTCTGCCGAAAAGAAGGAAAGCTGGCTCACGTCATCGACAGTAAGCCGGTCCACCATCCGGCGGCATCCGGGGCGGTCTTACCCGCCCGAAACGAAACCCCCCGGCTTAGCTCCGTTGGCGGGAGCTGCCCGGGGGGTACGTCAAATTCCGTGGCTCAGACGGCGCGGACGCCCGTGGCCTGGGGGCCCTTGGGGCTCTGCCCAACCTCGAACTCCACCCGCTGGTTCTCCTCGAGGGTGCGAAAGCCGCTTCCCTGGATCTCCGTGTAGTGGACAAACACGTCAGCCGAGCCGTCCTCTGGTGCGATGAAGCCGAAGCCCTTTTCCGCGTTGAACCACTTCACAGTTCCCTGTGGCATTTGTCGATCTTTCCTTACTCTTCATGCCCGGTGCAGTGCGCACCGTTGTTCGGGGCACCGCATTTCGCTACCCCGGGCCTGTTCCGACCGCCGTACCCTGGCGGTCGGTCGGTGCTGACACCGACACACTCCGCGGGCACTGCAGCCGCAACCACAGATCCTGCGAAGGCTTAACACAAACACAGAAGCTACGACCGTCCATCAGTCAACCATGTTCGTCGCCCCGAGGACAGACTGCGGTGCCGAAATCTCGGCCAAAGGGTGAACAATACGGCGGCGGACATTCAAGGCCGGCGGTTCAGCGAGGCTCGACGTAGTAGAGGCGAAGCTGGGACCGCCGCATAAAGCAGGCAATTGAGGATGGGACCAATGACGGCGAATTTCGGCGGCGAATTGCTGTCCGCCGCGCTCGCCGGGGTCGAATCCGGTGAAGATCCGCTGCGCCACGTCGCCGATCTGCCGGCATCAGTGGGCCGCACCGGCGCCTGGCCGGACTGGGCTGAGCCGGATGTGATCAGCGCCTTCACCGGGCGTGGGATCGAGGTCCCATGGTCACATCAGCTGGCCGCCGCCGAATTGGCGCACGCCGGGCGTCACGTCGTGATCAGCACCGGTACGGCGTCGGGAAAATCGCTGGCCTATCAACTCCCGGTGCTCCAAGCACTGGCGACCGATCCGCGCGCCCGGGTGCTCTACCTATCACCGACGAAGGCGCTGGGGCACGATCAGCTGCGCGCGGCGCACACGCTGACCGCGGCGGTGCCACGCCTGGGTGGCGCGGCCGGAGCCGTGGCACCCACCGCCTACGACGGCGACAGCGCAGCCGAGATCCGCCGGTTCGCCAGGGAACGGTCCCGCTGGGTGTTCTCCAACCCGGACATGATCCACCTGTCGCTGCTACGCAACCACGCCCGCTGGGCGGCCTACCTACGCGGACTGCGCTTCGTGATCGTCGACGAATGCCACTACTACCGGGGGATTTTCGGCTCGCACGTGGCGATGGTGCTGCGACGGCTGCTGCGATTGTGTGAGCGTTATGCGGCGCCGGGGCTGACTGCCGGGCCCACCGTGATCTTCGCCAGCGCTACCACCGCTTCACCGGGCGCCAGCGCGTCGGCGCTGATCGGCCGGCCCGTCGCTGAGGTCACCGAGGACGGTTCGCCGCACGGGGCCCGGACGGTGGCCCTGTGGGAGCCGGCCCTGCGCACCGATATGACGGGCGAGAACGGCGCACCGGTGCGCCGCGCCGCCGGCACCGAGGCGGCCCGGGTGATGGCCGACCTGATCGCCGAGGGGGCACGCACCCTGACCTTCGTGCGCTCGCGTCGGGGCGCGGAACTCACCGCGCTGGCCGCCCGCTCCCGGCTGGAATCGGTCGCCCCGACCCTGGTCGACAAGGTTGCCTCTTACCGGGCGGGCTACCTGGCCGAGGATCGCCGCGCCTTGGAGCGCGCGCTGGCCGACGGTGAGCTCTATGGCCTGGCCACCACCAATGCCCTGGAACTCGGAGTGGATATCGCCGGGCTGGACGCGGTGGTGATGGCCGGCTTCCCCGGCACCGTGACCTCGTTCTGGCAGCAGGCCGGCCGGTCGGGACGGCGAGGCCAGACGGCACTGATCGTGCTGGTCGCTCGCGACGACCCGCTGGACACCTATCTGGTCCATCACCCCGCGGCACTGTTGGACAAGCCGATCGAGCAGGTGGTGATCGACCCCGGCAACCCCTACGTGCTCGGGCCGCAGCTGCTGTGCGCGGCCACCGAACTGCCGCTGACCGTTGCCGAAGTGGCGCAGCTGGGCGCCAAGCACGTGGCCGACGCCCTGGTCGACGACGGATTGTTGCGACGGCGGTCCGACCGGTACTTCCCGGCGCCCGGGCTCGACCCCCACGCGACAGTGGAGATCCGCGGGTCAGCCGGAGGGCAGGTGGTAATCGTGGAAGCCGACACCGGCCGGCTGTTGGGCAGCGTCGACGCCGGGCAAGCGCCGGCCACCGTGCATACCGGCGCGGTGTATTTGCATCAGGGCGAGAGTTATGTGGTCGATTCGCTGGATATCGAGCGTCAGATCGCGTTCGTGCACGCCGAGGATCCCGGCTACGCCACGTTCGCACGCGAAATCACCGACATCGACGTGACGGGGGAAGGCGAACGCGCCTGGTTCGGTCCGGTCAGTCTCGGGCTGGTGCCGGTGACGGTGACCCGCCAGATCATCGGCTATCTGCGGCGGCTGCCGACCGGGGAGGTGCTGGACTTCATCGACCTGGATGTGCCACCGGCGACCTTGCCCACCATGGCAGTGGTCTACACCGTCACCGCCGACGCACTGGCGGCCTGCGGGGTCGCCGAGCCTGCGATCCCCGGGGCGTTACACGCCGCCGAGCATGCGGCCATCGGGCTGCTGCCGCTAGTGGCCAGCTGCGATCGCGGCGACATCGGCGGCCTGTCCACCGCGGCGGGTCCGGAAGCCCTAGGCAGCCTGCCCAGCGTCTTCGTCTACGACGGCCACCCCGGCGGCGCCGGCTTCGCCGAGCGGGGATTCCGCGCGGCGGCTACTTGGCTTACCGCCACGGCGGAGACGATCGAATCCTGCGAGTGCCCGCACGGCTGTCCCTCGTGTGTGCAATCGCCCAAGTGCGGTAACGGCAATGACCCGTTGGATAAGGAAGGCGCGGTGCGAGTGCTGCGATTGGTGCTCGGCAAACTCGACGGCTCGCACCCGGCCACTGAATGACTGCGGGAGTCGGCCGACCCCCCGAACGGCCGACTCCCCCGAGCCCTTACCCCGGCAACTGCGTCGCAGTGACCGGTGTCACCGCGCAACAAAACACGCGGGACAGTAAGACGAACGGTCGAGAGATGCGATCCGTTCCCAACCCGATACATGACCGGATGCGGCCGTAAGTTACCGGCTACACCGGATCCTCTGCAACTTGGCAGCGCGCCAGACTGTGAGAAACGAGCGTCAGAACCAGGAAATTATTCGGTGTTGACGCTGGTAGAAGGGCGGTGACCGTAATATCCCGACTTGTGGCGCACGATTGGTTGCTAGTAGAGACCCTCGGGGGTGAACCGGTAGTCGTCGCGCAGGGCCGCCAGCTGAAGAACCTCGTGCCACTCCCCCAGTTCCTGCGACGCAGCCCACACCTCGCGGCGATTCAGACCGCGATCGCCGAATCGGTGCGGACCGGGCAGAGCCTGGCCAGCATCACTGCGCGCCGCGATCGGGTGATCCGGACCGAGCCCGTGGTGATGTCGGATGGCCGAGTGCACGGCGTGCACGTCTGGACCGGGCCGGCCGACATGGAACCACCCGAGCGCCCCATCCCGGGCCCGTTGAAGTGGGACCTGACCCTGGGAGTGGCCACCGACACCACGGAGTCGCTGACCAACAGCGGTAAGAATCCGGAGGTGGAGGCCACTCACGGCCGCGCGTTCGTCGAAGAGTTGCCCGCCCGCGAGTTCAGCCCCAACGAGAACAAAGTGCTGGCCCTGGCGATCCGGGCCGAACCCGGACAGACCATCTGCAGCAGTTGGGATGTCACCGATTTCAACGGTGAGACCATTCGGGTGGGCTTCGTGGTCCGCACGGCTCGCGAGTCCGTTCCCGGCGGGCGTGAGCATTTGGTGACGCGCGGGATGAACTGGCGGGGCCAGTTCGACGGCGCAGTGCAGCGCCCCGACTTTCTGGCGCAGCAGATCCTGCGCGCGCTGGCCCAGCCGGGCGTGCACCGGGCCATGGTGGATTTGGCCAACCGGCGGCTGCTGAAGTGGCTGGATGAGCCGTGCCCGTTCTACGACTGGCGCAGTCCGGCCGATGTACCGCGGGTCCATCCCGACGACCAGGCGCAGATCGCCCGGATGGAGAACGACCTGACCCATTCCCAGGCCCCGGCGAGCGGGGTGCTGCGGCTGCGCCAGATGGACGGCGGCTGGGCGCCGGTCCACGTGACGGTCAACCGGGTGGAGCTCGACGAGGGCGCCGTAGCTGGGCTGATCGCACTGCGTTTGCCCACCGAGGCCGAACTCGCCGAGTCGGGGTTGGCGGCCGCCGTCGAAGCTCCTTAGCTCACCGGCCCGGCGCGCGCCGTCGCCCGGGCGGGGCCGAGCCGCCAGCCTGACACGGGCATGGCGACGGTGATCACCACATCGAGTTCGTCGACCGTGCAGCTAATTTCACCGGCGTGCATCCGCGAGCCCAGCATCGTGACGTACGCGCAGGCGCTGGCAGGCCCGGCTGGAACCCGGCCCGCACCGGCTAGAGCCGCCAGGTCGGCGACGGCCTGGGCACGGTGTCGGGCGATGACCGCCGCACCGAGTACCAAGCCGCCACCGGTAACGCTCAGCAGCGCCGCGACCATCGCGGCAGCGGCCACGGTGGCCCCGCCGGCTTCACCGTGACGGCTCGAGCGCCGAGACCGCCTCGGCGGTGATCGCCATGCCGGGCAACAGAGCCGGTCGAGCGGTGACGCGGGCAACCACCAAGTCACCTTCGGAGCGCAGCCGGACCGTCGCACCGTCAGGTGCGATTCGTCCCACCACCGCGGTGACCGCGGCGGCATCTCCGCGGGCCGCCAACCGGGCGGCTTCTCTCGCGGCGTCAACGCAGCGGAGTTGGGCGGACACCGCGGTGATCCCGGCCAGGCACAGCACCAGCACCGAGACCAGGGCAGCCAGCGCAAACGCCGCTTCGACCGTGCTGGCGCCGGAGTCCTCGACAAGTCGTGCACGACCGCTCACCACCCGTCAGACCTTGGTGTTGAGCGCACGTCCGATGACGCGGTTCAGTGCCGACACGATCGAATCACCGGTGACCACCGTGTACAGGATCGCGCCGAAGGCCGCGGCAGCGATCGTCCCGATTGCGTATTCGACCGTGGACATCCCGGAGTCGTCGGCTGCCAGCAGCACCATCTTCAGGGAAAGGACACGAAACATGTTGCGCGCCTGTAATACCTTAATTCTCATACAGCCTCCTTCATCGGTAACCTTCTTCGGTGTTCTTGCGGTCGGTCCGCGAAGCACCGCCCGCTCACAGCAGTCCCGACCGCAGCACGTCGCCGGCCAATCCGGCCACGACCGGCACGATGCCCAGGCACACGAATGCGGGCAGAAAGCACAGTCCGAGCGGGCCGGCGATCAATACCCCGGCCCGCTCCGCGGCGGCCGTGGCCGCATGCGCGGCCTCGTCTCGGCACTGTGCGGCAAGTTCGCCGAGCCCGGCGGCCAGTGCGGTACCCGAGGACCCCGAACGGCGGGCCAGACGCAGTACCGCGGTGGTTGTCGGGTCAAGCTCCGCGGATGCCGGGCCATTCGGCGCCGACCAGGCAATGCCCGGTTCGGCACCCAGCGCCAGCAGCTCGGCGCCTCGGCGCAATGGCGCCGCCAGCACCGGCGGCGCGTGCCGGGCGGTGGCCGTGGCCGCGCCGGAGACGGACATTCCCGCGGTCAGACACAGCGCAAACACCTCGAGGTCGGCGGCCAGCGCCAGCGTGTCGGTGCCCGGGACTGCGCGGCGGGTCGGCGGACGATCTGGCCGCGGCAGCCCGGCCCGCGACCGCACCGTCGCCGGTCCTGCTGCGGCGAGCACTGCCAGAGCCAGCAACAACGCGGTGGCGGTCATATGACACCCCCCGCCGCTGTGGTGATCCGGTCTGACCACAGCAGCCCGGCGCAGACCAGGCTCACCCCGATCAGCGACAGCACGCCCCCCGTTCCGCCCAGCAGAAAGGCGACCGGCCGAGCTCCGATCAATTGACCCAGCAGCACACCCAGTACCGGTAGACAAGCCAAGACCGTCGCCGAGGCCCGAGCGCCGGCCATACCGGCTTGGGCCTGCGCCGAGAATCTGTGCCGGGCAGCGATATCGCGTTGCGCGGCTTGCATCAGGGTGGCGATCGCCAAGCCGTGTTGTCCCCCGAGTTCCCAGTAGGCGGCGAGGCGCTCCCACCGCGTGAGCAGTGCCGAGGATGCGGCTGCGTCACGCAGGCCGGTCGCGACATCGGCGCCCAGTCGTGCCCGAGCGGCGACGCCACCCAGGCCAGCGGCCACCGCGGGGTGATTCGACTCTGCAGCCGCAAGAGCGAAGGCCTGCACCGGATGTGCTCCGACGCGCAGCTCACCGGCCAGGGCGTCCAGGGCGGTTTCCAGGGCGCGCGATTCCGCGACGGCCCGCCGGCGGCGCAGCCCACCCCGGCGACGTAGGACTGCAGTGGCCCCCAACACGACTCCGGCCAGCCACGTGCTCCGCGGCAGAACCAGCGCGGCCAGCGCAGCGGCACCGGCCACCGCGCCGACGACACTCCAACGTCCGGCCCACCCGGCGACCGAACCGCGGAGCGGACGGCCGATCGGTGCGATGCGGCGGCGCGGCGAAGCACCGAGCAGTACCGCCGCGGCCAACGCCAGTGCGGCGGCCGCGGGGCCGCTCACGCGGGCATCCGATCGCGCAGCAGGGCGCGGAATTCGACGGCGTGGCCGGTCAATCCACGCCCGATCTGCCACACCGGCGCGGCCCGCACCTGTCCAGCGTCGGTGCGGCGCAGCATCGAGATGTCGGTGAGCAGCCGCTTGCCGTCGCGGTCGCGTGCGACGTGCATCAGCACCTGGACGGCCGCCGCCAGCTGGCTGTGCAGGCCGGTACGGTCCAGACCACCCAGTGCGGCAAGCGCTTCCAGGCGAGCCGGCACCTCGGCCGCATTGTTGGCATGCACCGTTCCGGCGCCGCCGTCGTGTCCGGTGTTCAATGCGGCCAGCAGGTCGACCACTTCGGCGCCCCGGACCTCGCCGACCACCAACCGATCCGGCCGCATCCGTAGCGCCTGCCGGACCAGCTCGCGCAAGCCCACCTCGCCGGCGCCTTCGACGTTCGCCGCGCGCGCCACCAGCCGGACCAGATGCGGGTGGCGCGGTTGCAGTTCGGGAGCATCCTCGACGCAGACCACCCGCTCGTTTTCGCTGACTGCGCCCAACAGGGCGGCCAGCAGGGTGGTCTTGCCGGCGCCCGTGCCGCCGGAGACCAGAAACGCCAGCCGGGCGGTGATGATGTCGGACAGCAGGGCGGCTGCCTGCGGCGCGATGGCGCCGGCGGCGGTCAGTGCGGCGAGGTCTTGGGTGGCCGGCCGCAGCACCCGCAGCGACAGGCAGGTCCCGTCGGCCGCAACCGGCGGCAGGATCGCGTGCAGGCGCACGGTGAAGTCGCCGGTGCCCCCGGCGCTGAAGCCGTGCAGCTGCCCATCGACCCAGGGCTGCGCATCATCGAGCCGGCGCCCCGCGGCCACCGCCAGTCGTTGGGCCAGCCGTCGTACCGCGGCTTCGTCGGCGAACCGAATCTCGGTGCGCCGCAGTCCCGCCCCGTCGTCGACCCACACCGCATCGGGGGCGGTGACCAGGACGTCGGTGGTGCCCGAGGCGCACAGCAGTGGTTCCAGCACGCCGGCGCCAGTCAGTTCGGTCTGCAGCACCCGCAGGCTGGACAACATTTCGGTGTCGCCGAGCACCCCGCCGGATTCGGCCCGGATCGCTGCGGCCACCGCCTGTGGGCGCAGCTCCGAGGCCGCCCCCCGGGCCTCCCAAGACTCAGCCGCCAGCCGCTCCCGGACCCGGTCGATCAGCGAATCCCTCATGACGCCAAGGCCTTCCGCTGGGGCAACACTTCGAGGACCCGGCCGGCCGCCACCGCCAGCGCGGAGCGGCGATGCAGTCGCAGACCCGCGTGTTCGATTCGCTCGGCCAGTTGTGGTTCGGCCCGCAATGCGGCCAGCAGGGGCAGTCCGACGATCTCGGCCACCTCCGCGGCACGGAGTCCGCCGGGCGCCGGTCCGCGCACGACCATGCCGACCTGCGGGTTCACCGCGCGCAGCCGCGGCGCGATGGCGGCTCCGGCCGCGCACGACCGTACGTCGCAGGAACTGACCACCACCACGAGATCGGCGGCGCTCAGTGCGGTTTCGGCCGGATCGGTCAGCACCCGAGGCAGGTCGCAGACCACGGTGACCCCGCCACGACGGCCCGCGTCCACCACGGCGTCGACGGTTCCGGCGTCGACTTCAGTGGCCCCACGGGCGGCGTCACCCAGCCGGGCGCCCGACAGAACACTCACCCCGCGCTGACGGGGCAGCGCTTCACGCAGTGCCGGCCAGGTCAGCCGCCCGCTGTGCTGCGCCAGGTCGCACCAGCGCAGGCCGGCAGCGTTCTCGGTGCCCACCAGCAGATCGATGCCCCCGCCCCAAGCGTCGAGGTCGACCAGCAGCGCCTCACCTGCCTGCTGGGCCAGCGCCGTCGCCAGCAGCGATGCGCCCGCTCCCCCACGTGCGCCGATCACCGCGATGACGTCGCCGTGACGCGCCCCGTCCCGCACCGACTCACCAGCCTCGGCCAGCTCAGCAACCAGGTCGTTGCCTTCGGCAGGCAGCGCCAGCACCCGTTGCGCCCCGACGGCGACGCCGGCTTGCCAGGCGCGGGTAGTGGGTTGGCCGCCGGTGAGCACGACGACGTAGGGGCGGCGCGGCAGCCGGGCCGGGCCGCAGCGGGCGGCAGCCTCCTCGTCGAGCACCACGGCCGCAGCAGCCGACCAGGCCCGGCGGTTCGGCATCGCGGCGCCAAGGTGGATGACGCGTATACCCGCCGCCGCGGCCACCCGGTCCAGTTCATCGCGCAACGCCGTCTGGGTGACGAGGGCCAAGAGACCGGTGGCTGCACTCACCGCCTCATCGTGGCGCGACAACTCGCGCTACAGCCTCCGCTTCCCGGCAAGTGTGGATGAAATTCCCGGCTGTGGATAACTCAAAGTTATGCTTTATCGGTCAAATCAGACTAATGGTATGGAAAGCCGGATCTGTAACATGTTCCAGTCAGTGCGAGAGGCTTCCGGCGAACAACTTACCGGTAAAAAAAGACGACCCCCGCCAGGGGGGGAGGAGGCGGAGGTCGTCGCGTATCAACCCCGGGGGGTCGGGCCGATACACCCTCAGCATAAGCCGAGTGATGCCACTATACACACGAGAGGGTGGTCCGGCGCAAGTGTTTGCAAGTGTTGCTATGAAATGACGACCTATATCTCGCACTACGTGTGAAGTGCTCTTTCTCCCGTAGCACCGGGTTAGCAGACCTCTCGGACCTATGCTGTGGCGGTGACCGCCTCCACTCCGCAGCCACAGTCAGCGCCTACGTCAGCTGCCGACCCTGCGGCACCTTTCACGGCCCCCAGAACCCGCACGGCGGCGTTTCTGGACCTCGACCAGACGGTCATTGCGAAGTCCAGCGCGCTGGCCTTCAGCAAACCCTTTATGGATCAGGGACTGATCAACCGTCGCACCGTACTCAAGTCGAGTTATGCGCAATTCCTGATGCTGCTGTCCGGCGCTGACCACGATCAGATGGAGCGCATGCGCGCCCACCTGACCAACATGTGCACCGGCTGGAACGTGGAACAGATCAAGGCGATCGTGAACGAGACAATGCACGACATCGTCACGCCGCTGATCTTCGCGGAGGCGGCCGAGCTGATCGCCGATCACAAACTCTGCGGCCGCGACGTGGTGGTGGTCTCGGCCTCCGGAGAGGAGATCGTGGCGCCTATCGCCCGGGCACTGGGCGCAACCCATGCGATGGCGACCCGGATGGTCGTCGCCGACGGCAAGTACACCGGCGAGATCGCGTTCTACTGCTACGGCGAAGGCAAAGTGCAGGCCATCCGCGAGCTGGCCGCCCGCGAGGGCTACCCGCTGGAGCACTGCTACGCCTACTCGGACTCGATCACCGACCTACCGATGCTGCAGGTGGTCGGGCATCCGTCGGCAGTGAACCCCGACCGAGCGCTACGCAAAGAGGCGATCGCCAACGGCTGGCCGGTGCTGACCTTCTCTCGGCCGGTGTCGCTGCGTGACCGCATCCCGGCGCCCTCCGGTGCCGCGCTCGCCACCACGGCCGCGGTCGGCGTCAGCGCACTGGCCGCCGGCGCGCTGACCTACTCCCTACTGCGCCGACTGGTGCCGTGATACGGCCTTCAGCAAACATCGCTGATCACAATCCGATGACACGGCACACACCGTATGCGATTGACCCTTGCTGTGTCGTGCGTCACGTAGTACAAAGGAAGCACGGAAGCCGGTAAGGCCAGGGTCGACCCGGAAGAGAAGGATCGACCTCCCGAACCGCACTTCCCAGTACGGAGAGCGGTACCCACGCGGAGCCACAGCCGCGAAGATGGCAGAAGTGTTGCGGGCCTGCGTAATTGCGGAACGTGATCGGTGTCAGCAGCCCTTTGGGTGGGGTTGCAGCCGAAGAACCCCGCAGGAGCGCCGAGGCCACCCACGCAGCCCAAGTTGGACGCTTGGTAACCGTGTACCGTGCTAGCGGGCGGCGAGCCGAATCATTCGGAGCGCCGCCCGCTTCGTTCGTTCTGGGCCGTCGTCAGGCAGCCCGAACCGGCCCTTAGCGACCGGCTTCAGCAATCCCCAGCGCATCGAGCGCACCGGTGCGCATCGCGCCGCAACACAGCAGCAACCAGGCCGTGACACCCTCGGCCGAACCGCTCGCGAAATCCTCCGCCGCCCGCCGGTAGTCGCGCGCCTTGCGCATCCAAGTCACCTCCGGAACTCCCAGCCCATGGCGGTCCAACCCGCTGGCAATGGTGACCAGCCGGGCGGCGCCGCGAGCCACCACGCCGTCGGCGCTGCCGAACGGTGCCAGCGTCAGAAGTTCGCCGTGCACCACCGCGGCGAAGACCGGGGCGGCCACCGACGTACCGCCGGTCGCCAGGTCGGCCAGCATCTCCAGTCGGCGGCCGACGGCCGCGCCGCCTTCGGGCCGACCGAGGCGCTCCTCCTCGACGAGGTCCGCGGCGGCCAACACGTGCAGCCGGGCCAGGGCCTGCAGCGGCGCACGCCGCCACACCTCGACCAGGGTGGTCTCCCCGCCTTCCAGCGCCTGGGCCACCCTCAGGGCACCGGCGAACACCGGGTCGGAGGTCGCGTCGGCGTCCACGGCCGCGGGGCCCCCATCGAGCACCGACGACGCCCGCGCCGCCCGCAGGGAAGCCTCTGCGGCGCTGACCGGCCAGCCCCGCATGTTGGTCTTGTGCCGATGCACCCGCGCCAACTCGTCACGCACCTGCTCACTGGCATCGGAGACACCGGGCAGCTGAACTAACGGGGCCAGTGGATCCTCCGCGGTGGTCACGGGCTGTGACACTACCGCCGCGGTGGTTAGGCTCGGAGACCGTGACCGCAACCCCAGCCGCTTCAGCGCCGTCGTACCCGCCCGCCGCCGAGTTCGTCGCCCAGGCCAACGCGGGTCCCGACCTGTACCGTGCAGCCGAATCCGATCGACTCGCATTCTGGGCCGAGCAGGCCAAGCGGTTGAGCTGGGCAACACCTTTCACCGAGGTGCTCGACTACGCAGACGCCCCGTTCGCCCGCTGGTTCGCCGACGGCAAGCTCAACGTCGCCTACAACTGCGTGGACCGCCACGTCGAAGCGGGCCATGGCGACCGGGTGGCGATTCACTGGGAGGGCGAGCCCGACGGTGACACCCGCACCATGACCTACGCGGACCTGCTGGCCGAGGTCTCCCGGGCGGCCAACGCGCTGACCGGGCTCGGGCTGGTCGCCGGCGACCGGGTGGCGATCTACCTGCCGATGATCCCCGAGGCGGTCATCGCGATGCTCGCGTGCGCGCGGTTGGGCGTTTTGCACACCGTGGTGTTCGCCGGTTTCTCCGCGCACGCGCTGCGCTCCCGCATCGATGACGCCGAGGCGAAGCTGGTCATCACCTCCGACGGGCAGTTCCGCCGCGGCCAGCCGGCACCGCTCAAGCCCGCGGTCGACGAGGCTTTAGGCACAGCCCCCGAAGAAAGCAGTGTCGAGCACGTGCTGGTGGTGCGCCGCACCGGTAGCGAGGTGTCCTGGACCCCGGACCGCGACCTGTGGTGGCACGACGTGGTGGATCCGGCGTCACCGCAGCACACGTGCGAGGCGTTCGAGGCCGAGCAGCCGCTGTTTTTGCTGTACACCTCGGGAACCACGGGCAAGCCGAAGGGCATCGTGCACACCAGCGGTGGCTACCTGACGCAGGCGGCCTACACCCACCACTACGTCTTCGACCTCAAGGCCGCCTCCGACGTCTTCTGGTGCACTGCCGACGTCGGGTGGGTCACCGGCCACACCTACGCGGTGTACGGGCCGCTGGCCAACGGCGCCACCGAGGTGATCTATGAGGGCACCCCGGACTTCCCGGATCACCACCGGCACTTCCAGATCATCGAAAAGTACGGTGTGACAATCTATTACACCGCACCCACTTTGATCCGCACGTTCATGAAGTGGGGCCGTGAGGTCCCCGACGCCCATGATCTGTCCAGTCTGCGACTGTTGGGTTCGGTCGGCGAACCGATCAACCCGGAGGCCTGGCGCTGGTACCGGCGGGTGATCGGCGCGGATGCGGTCCCGGTGGTGGACACCTGGTGGCAGACCGAGACCGGCGCGGCGATGATCAGCCCGCTGCCCGGTGTGGCCGCGGCCAAGCCGGGTGCCGCGATGACTCCCCTGCCCGGGATTTCCGCTCGTATCGTCGACGATCACGGCGATCTGTTGTCGCCGGATGATGCTGCCGGCGAACCGGTGTCGGGCTACCTGGTCATTGATCAGCCGTGGCCGTCGATGACTCGCGGGATCTGGGGCGACTCAGAGCGTTTCGTCGAGACCTACTGGTCGCGCTTTGCCGAGCAGGGCTGGTACTTCGCCGGTGACGGCGCCCGCTATGACGCCGACGGCGACATCTGGGTGCTGGGCCGGATCGACGACGTGATGAACGTGTCCGGACACCGCATCTCCACCGCCGAGGTGGAGTCCGCGCTGGTCGGTCACGAAGCGGTGGCCGAGGCCGCCGTCGTGGGCGCCATCGATGACCAGACCGGCCAACGGATCTGCGCGTTCGTGGTGCTGGCGGCATCCCACAGTCACGTAGGCGGCACGATCGTCGACCACCTGCGCGAGCGTGTCGCCGTGGAGATCTCGCCAATCGCCAAGCCGCGCAACGTCCATATCGTCCCCGAGCTACCCAAGACCCGCAGCGGCAAGATCATGCGGCGGCTGCTGCGCGACATCGCCGACGGTCGCGAACTCGGTGACACCTCAACCCTGGTGGACCCCAGCGTGTTCGACGCGATCCGGGCCGCCGACTAAGCCACTGCGGCGACCCGCCGCACTTGCGATCGCCTAGCCGATCGGGACGAAGCCCGCGCCCGGCCGGTCGTTGGCGTTGATGTCGCCCAGCACAGCGTTGATCGACACCACGACCGCGGGGGTGTGCAGCGGGATGTACTTGATCACGCAGGTCGGCAGCGCGTCGCTGAATGCCCCGTGGATCATGCCGACCAGCATGTTGTTCACCACGACGGGCCCGCCGGAGTCGCCGGGCCGTCCGCAAACCTGCATCACGATGGTGCCCGGGTCTTGGCCCGGCCCCCACGTCATGCCGCAGGAGTTGCCGGTGGTGCGGCCCTGCTTGCAGGCGATCTGACCGAACATGGGGTCCGGCCCGATGCCGGCGATCACGAAGCCGCCGAAGTTGGGCACCGGCGTCACCTTGTTCGGGTCGAACTCGATCACCGCATAGTCCAGGCCGTCATTGCCGGCCACCATGTGACCGATCGTGCCGTTGCCTTCTGAGCCCTCGGCGGCCACCAGGGCGCCCGGGCCACCGCAGTGTGCTGAGGTGAAACCGATCAGCGCACCGGTCTTGTCATGGCCGATCGAGGTCAGCGTGCACAGCGTGTCGTCGTCGACGACGATTCCGGCTCCCCCGCCCATCACCACCTTGTCATCGGCGGCTACCCGAGCCGCCGGTGCGGCGACCGTGGCCAACGCGGTACAGCTCGCCCAGACCAGCAGCGCCGGTAAGGCACGCAGCAACCAGTGGTGTGCGATCTGCACTGCGGTTCTCCCGTCGATCAACCCCACCCCCGGTGGTAATAAACAGCCTAGCCGCGCTGGGAGACACGGTGGGGCTGGGCACGCCGCGGACTACGGCCATCGGGCCCCGCGATCTGCCGCAGCTTTTCCGGGGTCACTCGTGGGGTCAGCCACCGCATGGCAACATTAAGCCGCGACGACGGCGAACGGGAGGACAGCCAGTGAGCAAGGCCGATCGCAGGAATGCATCACGCGCCGCCAGGGCGGACCGCAACGGCGTGCCCAACACCTTGGCGACCATCCCGTTGGCCGACCCGCATGCGCTGCCCGCCGACCCGTCCTTGGGTGATCTGGTCAAGGACGCCACGGCGCAGATGTCGACGCTGGTGCGCGCGGAGGTCGAACTGGCCCGCGCCGAGATCACTCGCGACGTCAAGCGGGGACTGACCGGCAGCGTGTTCTTCATCGCGGCCCTGGTCGTGCTGTTCTACTCCACCTTCTTTTTCTTTTTCTTCGTCGCCGAGCTGCTCAACATGTGGCTGCAGGATTGGGCCGCCTACCTGATCGTGTTCGGGATCATGCTGGTGGTGACCGTGGCCCTGGCGCTGCTCGGTTTCCTGCGGGTGCGTCGTATCCGCGGGCCGCGCCAAACGATCGAATCGGTGCGTGAGGCCCGCGACGCGCTGCGTCCCGACCCGGACCGCCTGCACGGCTCGTCGGCGGGCTCGCCCGGTAGGCCGACCACCGATCCCTCGGGCTGGTAGTGCCGCCACCGGATCCGTCGATCACCCGCATCGACGGGCCGTGGCGACACTGGGACATCCACGCCAACGGCATTCGCTTCCATGTCGTCGAGGCGACAACGGTCGGCAAAGACACGGCCAACGCCGATGCCCCGCCGACCTCGCGGCCGCTGGTGATGTTGCTGCACGGGTTCGGCTCGTTCTGGTGGACCTGGCGTCATCAGTTGCGTGGGTTGCACGACGCCCGGGTCGTGGCAGTCGATCTACGCGGCTACGGCGGCAGTGACAAGCCTCCCCGCGGCTACGACGGCTGGACGCTGGCCGGCGACACCGCCGGGCTGATCCGGGCCCTCGGGCACTCCTCGGCGACCCTGGTCGGCCACGCCGACGGTGGCCTGGTGTGCTGGGCGACCGCGCTCCTGCATCCCCGCTTGGTGCGCGACATCGCCCTGGTCAGCTCGCCGCATCCGGCGGCGCTGCGCCGCTCGGCGCTGACCCACGCCGATCAGGGCGGAGCGCTGTTGCCGTGGTTGCTGCGGTACCAGGTGCCGTTCTGGCCGGAGCGCTCCCTGACCCGCCGCGACGGAGCCGAGCTTGAGCGCTTGGTGCGTAGTAGAGCCGGGGCGAAGTGGCAGGCGACGGAGGATTTCGCCGAAACCATCGGGCACCTGCGCACCGCGGTACAGATTCCGTCGGCGGCGCATTGCGCGCTGGAATACCAGCGCTGGGCCGTGCGCAGTCAGTTCCGGGCTGAGGGCCGACGATTCATGAAGGCGCTGGACCTGCGCACGCTGAACATTCCGCTGCTGCACCTACGCGGCGAGGACGACCCCTACGTGCTGGCCGACCCGGTCAACAAGACCCGCCAGTACGCGCCGCACGGACGGTACATGTCGGTGCCCGGTGCGGGGCATTTCGCCCACGAAGAGGCGCCCGAGGTGGTCAACGACCACCTGATGCGGTTTCTCGCCTAGCTCACTCTCCCCCGACGCAGGTCTGCGTCGAGACCGGCTGGGTGTCGCCGATGCGGGCGAGCTGACCCGCCACCTCCTCGGCGGTCATCACAAACCCGGTGTCAGCGTCGTCGACCGCCGCACCGAACACCACGCCGATCACCCGGCCGTCCATGTCGATCATGGGACCACCGGAATTACCTTGCTGCACAGTGCCTCTGATGGTGTACACCCGGCGAGTGACAGTCGCGTTGCGGTAAATGTCGGGACCCTCGAGATTGATGACATCACGGATTCGAGCCGGGGTGGCCTCGAAAACGCCGCCGCCGGGGTAGCCCAGCACCAGTGCGTCGGTGTCAGGCGCCGCCGGCGAGGAGGCGAACGCCAACGGCGGCAACGGCAGATCGGGCACCGCCAGAATGGAGATGTCTTCCTTGGGGTCGAAGGAGATCACCGTGGCCTCATACGATTTGGTGCCGCTCTCCACGGTGACGTTGTCCGAGCCGGCCACCACGTGCGCGTTCGTCATCACCCGATTCGGTGAGATGACGAATCCGGTGCCCTCCAACACTTTCTGGCAGTTGGGCGCCACGCCGCGGATCCGCAGCACGCTGGGCGCGGTGGCTTCCACCACCGGGCTGGCGGCCAGTTCCGGATCCGGGGCATCCACCGCGGCGATCGGGGCATGACTGAAGGGCTCCAGCACGGCGGGCAGCCCGGAATCGTCGAGCACCGCCGAGAGCCGCCGGGGCACATTCTTGAGCCACTGCGGCGCGACATCGTCGACCTGACGCAACACTCGCGAATCGTTGACGGCGGCGGCCAGGTTCGGCTGATCGGATGCGGCCAGCGGGGTGGCCAGCAGCCAGGCCGCGATCAGCACCACCCCGAGCTGCAGCACCACCCCGATGACGGAGTCCACTCCCCGGACACCGGGGTTGCGGATCGCGCCGCGCACCGCCCGGCCCAGCACCACCCCGGCGACCTCCCCGATGACGACCATGGCCAGGATCAGGAACAGCGCGGCGAACAGTTTCAGTCGAGCACCGGAGACGCTCTCGATCAGGTGCGGGGCCAGCAGCACCCCGGCCATCGCCCCTAAGGCGACCCCGACGAAAGAGAGCAGGGAGCCCAGCGCGCCGGAGCGCCAGCCGGACACTGCGGCAACGAAGGCGATCGCCAGCACGGCGATGTCCAGCCACTGCGACGACGTCATATCCCGCCTTCTCTTCCAACCTGCGCCATGGCCTCGTCCAGGCCAAGTACCTCGCTGGTGTCCCAGGGCTGTGCCCAGCCGGCCACATCCAGCATCGCCGAGATCACCTGGGCGGTGAATCCCCAGACCAGCATCTGGTTGAGCCGGAAAGCCGGCATAGCCCAACGCCGACTGCGCGCATCACGGTAAACCATCAACCGGTTCTCGGGGTTGATGAATGCCCGGACTGGAACGCGGGCCACGATTGCGGTCTCGCCCGGGTCCACCGCGCTCACCGGCCCGGGATCCTCGGAGTAGGCCAGCACCGGCACCACCTGGAACCCCGAGGGGGCGATGAAGATCTTCTCCAACGTGACCAACGGGTGCACCCGGACCGGGTCGATCCCGGTCTCCTCGTTGGCCTCCCGCAACGCGGTGGCAACCGGCCCGTCGTCGTCGGGATCGACCGCTCCGCCCGGGAATGCGGCCTGGCCGGCGTGATGGCGCAGCGTCGCGGCCCGCACCGTGACCAGCAGGTCAGCCGATTCCGATATCGCCTCCGGCGGGCCGCCGGGCGGTCCGGAGAACAGCACCAGCACGGCCGCATCGCGCCGCCGTCCGGTGACGCTGGCCTTGGTGTTGGCCGCCGTGATCATCGCGCGAACATCGGCGGGCAACCGGTGCAGGTAGGCCGTCGGCAACTTCTCGACGTTGTCGACCAGTGGGCGCAACCAGGACGGGGCGCGCGACGGGGCCCAGGGCTGGGACTCGCCAGCACTCACCGCGCCTCCCTTGCATGCCGGATCCTGATCGCCCCACATCAGCGGCCGCTGTTCTCGACGGCGGCGGCGATCTCTTCGGCATTGGCGAAGGGCTGCGGCAGGATACGGGCAACGCTACCGTCCCAGGCCAGCACCACCGTCGCGGGCATCACGTTGGGCACCCGCAGCGCCGCCGCAAGCTGCCGGCGGCCGTCTTGCAGGGTGGGCAGCCGCACGCCCAACTCGGCCAGCAGGGCCAATCCCGCGGCTTGATTGTCGTCTTGATGCACCGTCACCACCGTCACGGCCTGCCCCACCCGGCGCTGGTATTCGGCGAACGCCCGCAGCTCGTCCCGACACGGCCCACACCAGTACGCCCACAGATTCAGCACCACCTTGCGGCCGGCGAACATCGCCGCGACGTCGACGGGCGAACCGTCGGCCGCGCACTCGACGGTGACGCCGCGCAGGGCGCTCGGCCCGGTTTGGCCCGGTCCCACCTGGCAGGGCGGCAGATCGGCGCGCTGTCGCAGGGCGCTCAGGTCCGCTCCGGCACCGGACACGGCCGCGCTTCGTCCCGGCGCCATGGTGGCCGGCTCGCGGCGCAGTTCGGTTACCAACCCGGTGAGCAGTGCGGCCACCACCGCCAGTACCGCCAGGGTCCATCCGGTCGATCGGCTCATCGGCGCTTACCTGCTCAAGGCCCGCTACAGCCCGGCCAGGGCCAGCAGGTGCTCGGTCTCGGGGCCTTTGACCAGCGCGGCGGCCTCCATCGGGGAGGTGGGTCCGATCCCGAATGACGGGCAGTCCTTGGCGAGCAGGCACACCCCGCAGGCCGGCTTGCGGGCGTGGCAGACCCGTCGGCCGTGAAAAATCACCCGGTGACTGAGCAGCGTCCATTCCTTGCGTTCGATGAGCTCACCGACCGCATGCTCGACCTTGACCGGGTCTTCCTCGCTGGTCCAGGCCCAGCGTCGCACCAGCCGGCCGAAGTGGGTGTCGACGGTGATGCCCGGGACCCCGAACGCGTTGCCCAGGATGACGTTGGCGGTCTTGCGTCCCACCCCGGGCAGGCGCACCAGCTCGTCCATGGTGTGGGGCAGTTCCCCGTCGAAGCGCTCGACCAGCATCTGCCCCAGGTTGATCAGGGAAGCCGCCTTGTTGCGGTAGAAGCCGGTGGGCCGGATGAGCTCCTCCAGCTCGGTGCGGTCGGCCTGGGCGTAGTCCAGCGCCGTGGGGTAGCGGGCGAACAACGCCGGCGTCGTCAGGTTCACCCGCACGTCGGTGCATTGCGCCGACAGCACGGTGGCGACGGCGAGCTCCAGGGGCGTGGTGAAATCCAACTCGCAGTGGGCGTCGGGAAACGCCTGCGCCAGTGTCCGATTCATCCGGCGAGCGCGCCGGACCAGTCCGGTCCGGGTCTCCGTCCGTGCCGCGCGGGAGGCTTTGTCCACTGTCACCTCCGACAGGGTACTAATTTGTGACCCCAACGAGACCTTGCCCATGTTTACTGACGACTTGTGTCCTGGTTGCTGATCACCGCCATCCCGATGCTGCTGATGCTGTCAGCGGTCGGGCTGGAACGCATCGAAACCGGGCTGAGCCGCGAGCAGCAGGGGAATCCGCAGTTTCCTCCGAATCGGCATGCCAATCGTGTGTAGCGTTGTAACCTCGCTTGACGCGTGGCTCTAGACTCAGTTGGCTGGCCGGGTAGCGGCCCGCGCTTACGATTTCAAACCTTCATCCAAAACATTTAAGGGGCATCGTGGACGAGATCCTGGCGAGGGCCGGAATCTTCCAGGGAGTTGAGCCCAGCGCCGTAGCCGCGCTGACCAAGCAGCTTCAGCCCGTGGACTTTCCGCGTGGACACACCGTGTTCGCCGAGGGAGAGCCCGGCGACCGGCTGTACATCATCGTCTCCGGGAAAGTGAAGATCGGCCGGCGGTCTCCGGACGGCCGGGAGAACCTCCTGACCATCATGGGTCCGTCGGACATGTTCGGTGAGTTGTCGATCTTCGACCCCGGTCCCCGGACCTCGAGCGCGACCACCATCACCGAGGTGCGCGCCGTCTCGATGGACCGTGACGCCCTGCGGTCGTGGATCTCCGATCGGCCCGAGATCGCCGAGCAGCTGCTGCGGGTGCTGGCCCGTCGGTTGCGCCGCACCAACAACAACCTGGCCGACCTGATCTTCACCGACGTTCCCGGCCGGGTCGCCAAGCAGCTGCTGCAGCTGGCGCAACGGTTCGGCACCCAGGAAGGCGGGGCCCTGCGGGTCACCCACGACCTGACTCAGGAAGAGATCGCCCAGCTGGTCGGGGCATCCCGGGAGACGGTGAACAAGGCGCTGGCCGACTTCGCCCACCGCGGCTGGATCCGGCTGGAGGGCAAGAGCGTGCTGATCTCCGACTCCGAGCGGCTGGCCCGCCGCGCGCGGTAGCCACGAGATCCCGCTCACGCAGGAAAAGTGCGAGTGGGTACCTGCGTGAGCGAGATCTCGCGTGGCCTACAGATTGCGGCCTACGACCGTCAGCTCCGCAGATAGTTCAGCTGAGCCTGCACTGACCATTCGGCAGCGCCCCAGAGTGCTTCGTCCACGTCGGCGTAGACGTGTTCGACGACCTGCCGGGCGGTGGCGTCCTCACCCAGTACGGCCAGCGCCGAACGCACCTGGTCGAGCCGCTGTTCGCGATGCTCCAGATAGCCGCTGGCCACCGCCTCGATGTTGGGCAGCTCCGGTCCGTGCCCGGGCAGCACCGTACGCCCACCCAGACCGCGCAACCGCCGCAGCGAGTCCAGGTAGCGCGTTAGGTCGCCGTCCTCGGAGTCGATGACAGTGGTGCCCCGGCCCAATACGGTGTCGGCCGTCAGGACGGCGTCGTCCAACACGAACGACAGCGAGTCAGCGGTGTGCCCCGGAGTTGCGAACACGGTAATTCGCAGCCCGGCCGCATCGATCACTTGCCCGTCGGTCAGGCCGCCACCGAGCCGACGCTGAAATCCGCTACCTGCGGAGTACACCGGTGCCCCGACGGCGTCCACCAGCTTGTCGATGCCCTCGGTGTGATCGAAGTGCCGGTGACTGATCAGCACCAGGGCGATCCGGCCGACCTCGGCGAGCCGTCCGATGTGCTCCTGGTCGTCGGGCCCCGGGTCGACGATCACCACCTCGTCGCTACCGGGGGCACGCAGCACCCAGGTGTTGGTGCCCTCCAAGGTCATCAGCCCGGGATTGTCGGCCAGCAGCACCGACGCGGTCTCGGTGACCGGCCGCAGCCGGCCGTACGCGGGATGACTGGCCGACACCGCTGACTACTCCGCCGCGGCCTTCAGCTCGACGATCAACTCGACCTCCACCGGCGCATCCAGCGGCAGCTCGGAGACCCCGACCGCGGAGCGGGCGTGTTTGCCGGCATCGCCGAACACCTCACCCAACAGCTCGGAGGCGCCATTGACCACGGCGGGCTGCCCGTTGAAGTTCGGCGCCGACGCGACGAACCCGACCACCTTGACCACCCGGGCCACGGCGTCGAGACCGACCAGGGCGTCCACCGCGGCCAGCGCGTTCAGAGCGCAGATCCGGGCCAGCGCGTGGCCCTGCTCCGGGCTGACCTGCGCGCCCAGCTTGCCGGTGTGCGGCAATTCGCCTGCCGTCATCGGCAGCTGACCGGAGGTGTAGACCAGGTTGCCGGTGCGCACCGCCGGCACGTAGGCCGCCAGCGGTGCCACCACCTCGGGCAGCTCGATCCCGAGTTCGGTCAGCCGGGCCCGCCAGCTCATTGCGGCCGCTTCAGGAAGGCGATGAGCTGCTCACCGGACGGCCCCGGCAGCACCGTGACCAGCTCCCAGCCGTCTTCACCCCATTGGTCGAGAATCTGCTTGGTGGCGTGCGTGATCAAGGGGACAGTGGCGTACTCCCAGACCGTGCGTTGACTCATGGCAGCGAGCTTATCGCTAGGACGCCCAAGCACTTGGTTAGCATGCAGTGGTGACAGCCACATCCAGCAGCGAGCCCGCACTCGGCTGGCCTTCGCGATTGACGAAGGCCCGGCTGCATTTCGTGACCGGCAAGGGCGGTACCGGCAAAACGACGGTGGCGGCCGCCCTGGCATTGTCACTCGCCGCCGGCGGACGCCGGGTCCTGCTGGTGGAAGTCGAAGAGCGCCAAGGTATTGCGCAACTCTTCGACGTTCCGCCACTACCTATTGCTCCACTCAAGGTCGCGACCGCCGAAGACGGCGGGCAGGTCGATGCGCTGGCGATGGACATCGAGGCCGCATTCCTGGAATACCTCGACCTGTTCTACAACCTGGGTATCGCCGGGCGGGCGATGCGACGCGTCGGGGCGGTCGAGTTCGCCACCACCATCGCGCCCGGCCTGCGCGACGTCATCCTCACCGGCAAGATCAAGTACCACGTGATCCAGACCGACAAGAACAACAAGCCGATCTACGACGCGGTCGTGGTGGATGCGCCGCCGACCGGCCGGATCGCCCGGTTCCTCGACGTCACCAAGGCGGTCTCGCAACTGGCCAAGGGCGGCCCGGTGCACTCGCAGGCCGACGGCGTGGTGAAGCTGCTGCATTCCGATCAGACGGCCATCCATCTGGTGACACTGCTGGAGGCCCTGCCGATGCAGGAGACCCTGGAGGCCATCGACGAGCTGCGGGCGCTGGACCTGCCGATCGGCAGCGTGATCGTCAACCGCGACATCCCCGCCCACCTGGATCCGGCCGACCTGGCCAAGGCCGCCGAAGGCGTCGTCGACGCCGACGCGGTCCGGGCCGGCCTGGCCGCGGCGGGAATCACGCTGAGCGACGACGACTTCGCCGGTCTGCTGACCGAAACCATCCAGCACGCCACGCGCATCAGCGCCCGGACGGAAACGGCCGAGCAGTTGGAGCAGTTGGACGTGCCGCGCCTGCATCTGCCGACGATCACCGACGGGGTCGACCTCGGCAGCCTCTATGAGCTCTCCGAAATTCTCGGCCAACAGGGGGTTCGATGACACCCGATCCGACCGGTAAGCCGCTGGCGCTGGACTTGGCGGCGATCCTGGCCGATACCTCCAACCGCGTGGTGGTCTGTTGCGGCGCCGGCGGGGTCGGCAAGACCACCACCGCCGCGTCGATGGCGCTGCGGGCCGCCGAATACGGCCGCACCGTAGTGGTGTTGACCATCGACCCGGCCCGTCGGCTGGCCCAGGCGCTGGGCATCGACGACCTAGGCAATCACCCGCAGCGGGTGCCGCTGCCTGCGGAGGTACCGGGTCAGCTGCACGCCATGATGCTCGACATGCGCCGCACCTTCGACGAGATGGTGACGCAGTACTCCGGACCGGAGCGAGCCGAGGCGATCCTGAGCAACCAGTTCTACCAAACGGTCGCCACCTCGCTCTCCGGCACGCAGGAGTACATGGCGATGGAGAAGCTGGGCCAGTTGCTTGCCGAGGACCGCTGGGACCTGGTGGTCGTCGACACCCCACCGTCGCGCAACGCCCTGGACTTCCTGGACGCACCGAAGCGGCTGGGCAGCTTCATGGACAGCCGGCTGTGGAAATTGCTGCTGGGCCCCGGTCGAGGCATCGGCAAACTGGTCGCCGGCGCGCTCGGCCTGGCGATGAAAGCCCTGTCGACGGTGCTGGGTTCGCAAATGCTTTCCGATGCAGCGAATTTCGTGCAGTCCCTCGATGCCACTTTCGGCGGCTTCCGGGAGAAGGCGGACCGCACCTACGACCTGCTCAAGCGCCGGGGCACCCAGTTCGTGGTGGTGTCGGCGGCCGAGCCCGACGCGTTGCGGGAGGCGTCGTTCTTCGTCGACCGACTCGCAGGCGAGCACATGCCGCTGGCGGGGCTGATTCTCAACCGCACCCATCCGATGTTGTGCGACCTGGCCATTGAGCGGGCTATCGACGCCATCGAGACCCTGCGGGAGCCCGAGATCAGCGCGTCGCTGCCCGATGGGACGAAAGCCCTCACCACAGCGGCGCTCCAGATTCACGCCGAACGCGGCGCTACCGCCAAGCGTGAAATCCGACTGCTGTCGCGGTTCACCCGGGCCAACCCGCGAGTTCCTATCGTGGGGGTGCCGTCACTGCCGTTCGACGTCTCCGATTTGGAGGCGCTCGGCGCGATCGCCGACCAGCTGACGGCGAAGAAATAGAAGTAGAAGCGAAGAGGGACTCAGCCGGGCGTTAGCCGGCGTCACGCTGCTTGCGCTGGGCGGCGAAGTACTCGCGCCAGGAGGTCACTTCGGGGTGCTGCTTGAGCAGCGCCCGGCGTTGCCGCTCGGTCATGCCGCCCCACACACCGAACTCGACCCGGTTGTCCAGGGCGTCGGCCAGACAGTCGAGCACGACCGGGCAGTGCCGACAGATCACCGCGGCTTTGCGTTGTGCCGCACCGCGTACGAAGAGTTCGTCGGGGTCCGCACCGCGGCACACGGCCTTGGAAACCCAGGCGATCCGGCCCTCGTCCTGCACTCCGCGCAGAACGGTTCGGGGGGTTGATGTGATTGGCATGCTGGTGTTGTGAACCGCTGTCCCTGCAACAGACACTGACGATCCTCCGTCCCGGCCGCGCCCGGCAGCCACCTATTCAACATCGAGGCCGACCGACACTGCGATCTACGCCACATCGTGTCATCAGTGTTACCTGAATCGCACTTGATGTCCAAGTTAGGTGGTCAGGTGCTGTCTGCGCAACAGGTTGATCGGCACTTTTTTGGGACAACCGTGCCGTCCGATCATGATCTGGGCTCCCAAGCGGCGGTGTTCGGGGTCTTCGGCGAGCACCATCTGATACCGGGGCTACTGTGTTAGCCATGTCGGAGCGCCCCCCGACCGGCCCTACTGTGCTCAAACTGGCCGGGTGTTGTCTGCTCGCCGCCGTTCTGCTCGCGGCGTTGCTGTTTCCCGTCGCCGGCGGCATCGGCCTGATGTCCAACCGCGCCTCGGACGTGGTGGCCAATGGGTCGGCCCAGCTCGTCAGCGGTGATGTGCCCGCGGTGTCGACGATGGTCGATGCCAAGGGCAACACGATCGCGTGGTTGTACTCGCAACGCCGGTTCGAGGTGCCCAGCGACAAGATCGCCGACACGATGAAGCTGGCGATCGTCTCCATCGAGGACAAGCGGTTCGCCGAGCACAGCGGGGTGGACTGGAAGGGGACGCTGACCGGGCTGGCCGGCTACGCCTCCGGGGACATCGACACCCGCGGCGGCTCGACGCTGGAACAGCAGTACATCAAGAACTACCAACTGCTGGTGCTGGCGCAGACCGACGCCGAGAAGCGCGCCGCGATCGAGACCACTCCGGCGCGCAAGCTCCGGGAGATCCGGATGGCGCTCACGCTGGACCGGACCTTCACCAAGCCGCAAATCCTGACCCGCTACCTGAACCTGGTCTCGTTCGGCAACAACTCGTTCGGCGTCCAGGATGCGGCCCAGACCTACTTCGGTGTGAACGCCGCCGACCTGAACTGGCAGCAGGCGGCCCTGCTTGCCGGAATGGTGCAGTCGACCAGCACCCTGAACCCCTACACCAACCCCGAGGGCGCACTGGCTCGACGGAACCTGGTGTTGGACACCATGATCGAAAACCTGCCCGGGGAGGCCGACGCGCTGCGAGCGGCCAAGGCGGAACCGCTGGGCATCCTGCCGCAGCCCAACGAGTTGCCACGGGGCTGCATCGCGGCCGGCGACCGGGCCTTCTTCTGCGACTACGTGCAGGAGTACCTGACCAGGGCAGGGATCAGCAAGGAACAGGTGGCCCGCGGCGGCTACGTCATCCACACCACGCTGGATCCCGACGTGCAGGCTCCGATCAAAGAGGCGATCGACAGCTTCGCCAACCCCAACGTGCAGGGCATCGCCAGCGTGATGAGCGTGATCAAGCCCGGCAGTGACGCACACCCGGTGTTGGCGATGGCCAGCAACCGCACCTACGGGCTCAACGCCGACCTCGGCGAAACCATGCGGCCGCAACCGTTCTCCTTGGTCGGTGACGGTGCCGGGTCGATCTTCAAGACATTTACCGTGGCCGCGGCGCTGGAGATGGGCATGGGTATCAGCGCCGACCTTGAGGTGCCCGGCCGGTTCCAGACCAAGGGCATGGGCTCAGGCGGCGCCAAGGGCTGCCCCAAGGAGACCTGGTGCGTGGTCAACGTCGCCCCCTACCGGTCGCCGATGAACGTCTCCACCGCGCTGGCGACCTCGCCCAACACCGCGTTCGCCAAGCTGATCTCCCAAGTCGGGGTCGGCCGCACCGTGGACATGGCAATCAAGCTGGGCTTGCGTTCCTACGCCGATCCGGGCACCGCCCGCGACTATGACCCGGATAGCAACGAGAGCCTGGCCGACTTCGTCAAACGGCAGAACCTGGGCTCGTTCACGCTGGGCCCGATCGAGGTCAACGCGCTGGAGTTGTCCAACGTTGCCGCCACCTTGGCCTCCGGTGGCATCTGGTGCCCGCCGAACCCGATCGACAAGGTCTTCGACCGCAACGGCAACGAGGTGGCCGTCACCACCGAGACCTGTGAGCGCGTGGTTCCCGAAGGTCTGGCGAACACCATGGCCAACGCCTTGAGCAAGGACATCCAAGGCGGCGGCACCGCGGCGCCGGCCGCCGGTTCGGTGGGTTGGGATCTGCCGATGGCGGGCAAGACCGGCACCACCGAGGCGCACCGCTCGGCGGGCTTTCTGGGCTTCACCAACCGCTACGCGGCAGCCAACTACATCTTCGACGACTCCAGCTCACCGTCGGACCTGTGCTCGTTCCCGCTACGGCACTGCGGGGACGGCGACCTCTACGGCGGCAACGAGCCGGCCCGCACCTGGTTCGCGGCGATGAAACCGATCGCCACCGACTTCGGCGACGTCATCATGCCGCCGACCGAGCCGCGATACGTCGACGGCGGACCCAACTCACGGGTGCCCAGCGTGGTCGGCCTGGACGTCGACGTCGCCCGGGCGCGGCTCAAGGAAGTCGGATTCCAGGTCGCCGACCAGCCGAACTGGGTCAACAGCAGCGCCCGTTCCGGGGCGGTCGTCGGCACCTCACCGAGTGGTCAGACCATTCCCGGTTCGATCATCACCATCGAGGTCAGCAACGGCATCCCGCCGCCACCACCGCCGCCGCCGGACGGTCTGCCGCCGCTCGGGCCGGTGGGATCGACGGTGGTGGAGATTCCGGGGTTGCCGCCGATCACCATTCCGCTGCTGCCGCCCCCTGCGCCGCCGCCGTAGCCGCGGTGGCGCGGTCGGGGCGCAGTAGTCTGAACGCCATGGCTCCTTCACCTGCCCTGACCCGATCCGTCGCCGCCGCTTCGGCGGCGCTCGGTCCGGCGGCTCTCGCTATCGGCTACGGCGCGATCATCGAACGCAACGCGTTCGTGGTGCGCGAGGCGACGATGCCGGTGCTGGCTCCCGGCTCCGCACCGCTGCGGGTGCTGCACATCAGCGACATCCACATGCGCCCCGGGCAGCACCGCAAGCAGGCCTGGCTGCGGGAGCTGGTGCGCTTGGAGCCGGACCTGGTAGTCAACACCGGCGACAACCTCGCGCATCCGAAGGCGGTGCCGGCGGTGGTGCAGGCCCTGGGTGATCTGCTGTCGGTGCCGGGAGTGTTCGTGTTCGGCAGCAACGACTACTTCGGGCCGCGACTGAAGAATCCGGCGAAGTACCTGACCAAGCCGACGCATCGCATCCACGGCGTTCCGTTGCCGTGGCAGGACCTGCGTGCGGCGTTCACCGAGCGGGGCTGGCTGGATCTGACCCACAACCGCCGCGAATTCGACGTAGCCGGCCATCGGATCGCCGCGGCCGGCGTCGACGACCCGCACATCGAGCGGGACCGCTACGACACCATCGCCGGTCCGGCCGACCTGACCTCCGATCTGCGCCTGGGGCTGACCCATTCGCCGGAGCCACGAGTGCTGGACCGTTTCGCCGCCGACGGCTACCAGCTGGTGATGGCTGGCCACACCCACGGCGGCCAGCTGTGCGTGCCGTTCTACGGCGCTCTGGTGACCAACTGCGGGCTGGATCGCTCCCGGGTCAAGGGGCCCTCGCAGTGGGGTGCGCACATGCGCCTGCACGTCTCGGCGGGGATCGGCACCTCGCCGTTCGCGCCGGTGCGGTTTGCCTGCCGTCCCGAGGCCAGCCTGCTGACCCTGGTGGCGGCGCCGACCGGCGGTGACGACTCGCAGCTCACCCGCGGCTCGACCCAGCCCTCCGTGTCGGCCCGTTGACCCCACGGATCGCCGACCACGGGCATCCACGGCGCTGGGCCGACAACGCGATCCGGCTGATCGAAGCCGACGCACGGCGCAGCGCCGACACCCATCTGCTGCGTTACCCGCTGCCCTTGGCATGGGCCGCCGAGGCCGACGTGGCGCTGTACCTCAAAGACGAGACCACCCACATCACCGGCAGCCTCAAGCACCGGCTGGCCCGCTCGCTGTTCCTCTACGCGCTGTGCAACGGCTGGATCGCCGAGGGCACCACGGTGGTCGAGGCGTCGTCGGGGTCCACCGCGGTCTCTGAGGCCTATTTCGCGGCCCTGCTGGGCCTGCCGTTCGTCGCGGTGATGCCGTCCTCGACCAGTGCGTCCAAAGTGGCGCTGATCGAGGCGCAGGGCGGGCGCTGTCATTTCGTGGCGCATTCGGCCGATGTCTACGCCGAAGCGGAGCGGATCGCCGCCGACACCGGCGGGCACTACCTGGACCAGTTCACCAACGCCGAGCGGGCCACCGACTGGCGCGGCAACAACAACATCGCGGAGTCGATGTTCTCCCAGATGCGCGACGAGGCCCATCCGATTCCGGATTGGATCGTGGTGGGAGCCGGTACCGGCGGCACCAGCGCGACGATCGGCCGCTACATCCGGTATCGCCGGCACGCGACCCGGTTGTGCGTGGTCGACCCCGAGAATTCGGCCTTCTACCCGGCCTACTCGCAATGCCGCTACGACGTGGTGATCGAGGAATCGTCGCGGATCGAAGGCATCGGCCGGCCGCGGGTGGAACCGTCGTTCCTGCCCGACGTGGTGGACCGGATGGTCACGGTGCCCGATGCCGCCTCGGTGGCCGCTGCACGGCACGTCAGCGCGGTGTTGGGCCGTCGGGTGGGCGCCTCGACCGGCACCAATATCTGGGGGGCGTTTGCCCTACTGGCCGAGATGGTTGCCGACGGGCGCAATGGATCGGTGGTCACCGTGCTGGCCGACAGCGGTGATCGCTACGCCGACACCTACTACAACGACGACTGGCTGGCGCAGCACGGGCTCGACCCGACGGGCGCAACCGCAGTCTTGGCCGAGTTCGAAAGGTCCTGCCGGTTCGCGTTCGCCTGAGCCCGCTCGTCGGCTGCGTCGGGGTTGGTGGCTGCAAGCCACACCGCAGCCAGAGCGAAGAAACCGGCATACACCGCTCCGCCTAACAGCGTCATGATTGACTCCCTTTGCACTAAACCTTATTAGTCAGTCTGCCTAACTCCGCCTATGTTTGCGAGCTCCACACGCCGGAATGTGGGGCGTTTCATGCTCTCGGGGGCGAGTGAGCTGGGCCTCGACGGGGTTCCCACTGAGTCCGTAACCAGCCGTTTGGGTGACCGGCGGGCAGGTGCGATACGCTGTCGTGGCTTCACACGGGGTGTGGCGCAGCTTGGTAGCGTGCTTCGTTCGGGACGAAGAGGTCGTGGGTTCGAATCCCGCCACCCCGACAATGGAAAACCCGCTCTGAACCGGTAAAACGGGACCAGGGCGGGTTTCTTCGTCTTCAGAGCCGAACCACCCACCTCGTCGTCGGGGGGCAGGCAATGGCTGTGATCTGGTTGGATCGAAACCGGTCCACCAGCCACCTCGGCGGTAGACACTGTCTCCCGTGGACTTCCCGATGCGCTATGACCGGTGGTACCGACCACTGGCCACCGTGTTGGGCCTGGGGCCCGGGCGGGCGAGCATCCAAGTGGCCGGCGGTTTCCTGCAGGTCCGCAGCGGGTGGGCCTTCGCCATGGACGTCGCGTTGAACAACATCGAATCCGCCCGGCCAGCACCGGAACGCATGTGGGGCTGGGGGGTCCATCAGGCGTGTAATGGCTGGCTGGTCAACGGATCCCGGCACGGCGTGGTCCAGATACGGCTGACCCACGCCGTCAAACCGAGCAAAGCGCCGACGGCAGGCTGGTTCAACCGGCCGGTCCGCAGCCTCTACGTCAGCGTTACCGACCCCGACGGCCTCATCGCCGCGCTGACGGGCCGGCAGTTGCCGGCGACCGGTTCCTAGTCTTTCTAGAGCCGTTCGCGGACCGCGGCCGACAGCCTCGATCCGTCGGCTTTGCCCGCGGCGATCGCGGTGGCGGCCTTCATCACCTGCCCCATGTGCTTCATGTGCGGCCGCTCCCCGATGTCCTCGGCCACCTGCGCCAGCGCGGTGTCGACGACGTCGGCCAGTTCGGCGTCGCTGAGCGGTGCGGGCAGGTACTCGTCGATGATCCGGGCCTCGGCGTGTTCCTCGGCAGCGAGTTCACCGCGGCCGTTCTCGGTGTAGATCTCGGCGGACTCCGCACGCTTGCGGGCCTCCCGGGCCAGCACCTTGAGTACCTCAGCGTCGGTCAGCTCGCGGGACTGCTTGCCGGAGACCTCTTCGGCCTGAATCGCGGCCAACAGCATCCGCAGGGTTGCGGTGCGCAACTTGTCTTGTGCCTTCATCGCCGTGGTCAGATCGGCCCGCAACTGGGATTTAAGTTCCGCCATGCCGCATAACGCTACGCTCAGCCACATGGTGAATCCGCCGCCGCCCGGCTATCCCGGATTTGGTTTTCCGCCTCCTGGCTACGGACCTCCTCCGGGCTATGGCCCGCCACCTCCGGGCTATGGCCCACCACCCGGCTACGGCCCACCACCGCCGGGCTATGGCCCACCGCCCAGCTACGGCCAAGCCCGGCATCATTCCGCTGCGCCCATTGAGCCTGACCGACATCTACAACGGCGCCGTCGGCTACATCCGGGCCAACCCGAAGACCGTGCTCGGGCTCACCGCCGTGGTCGTGGTGGCCACTCAGATCATCAGCGGGATAGCCCTGTTCGGCCTGCTGTCGACGCTCGGCCCGTCGGGTCCGGGTAGGTCATCGTCGGAACCTTCCGGCGGCGACGTGGCGGCGTGGCTGACCGGTTCTGCCGGCGCGGCCATCGTGACCGCCCTGGGCACCATCGTGTTGACCGGCCTGCTGACCGTCGTCGTCGGGCGTGCGGTGTTCGGGTCGCCGATCAGCATCGGCGAAGCCTGGGCTATCGTGCGCGACCGCTTTGCATCGCTGATCGGCCTGGCCGCCCTGATCGGCCTGGCCGCGATTGTGCTGTGCGGCTTCGCGGCGGCCATCATCGCCTTCGCCGGCGCAGCGGGCGGCACCGGTGCGGCGGTGTTGATCGCCGTGCCGCTGATGCCGGCACTCGTCGCGGCGCTGATCTATGGCTATACGGTGCTGGCCTTCGCGCCCACGGTGATCGTGCTGGAGCGGCAACCGGTGTTCGAGGCGATGCGCCGGTCGTTCTACTTGGTGCGCAACAGTTTCTGGCGGGTGCTGGGCATCATGGCCTTGACCGCCCTGATCGTCTCGCTGATCAGCAGCGCGGTCGCATTTCCATTCAACATCTTCGGGATGGTCATCGCCCACGGCACTGACACCCTGACCGGCGGTGCGCAGTTGAGCCTGTTCTCCCGGATCGGAACCACCATCGGTGAGATCATCGTGCTGCCCTTCACCGCCGGTGTGTCGGTACTGCTGTACACCGACCGCCGCATCCGGGGCGAGGCGTTCGACCTAGTGCTGCGAACCGGCGCGGTCGGTGGGCCGTACGTCCCCGGGTGGACCGACAACCTCTGGCTGACCCGGCCCCCGGGGTAAGGACCGACCGGGTGCCCACCGTCGACATCGACCGCGAAACCGCCCGCGAGGCGGCCGAACGCGAGCTGGCCAAACCGATGTACCCGCGGCCGTCGCCCAAACAACAGTTCCTCGACTTCATCGAGGCGCTGGTACGGCGATTGGTGCTCAAAGGTGCCGAGTTGCCCGGCGGATGGTTCACCATCAGCGTGTTGCTGATCGTCCTTGCGGCGGCCGTGGTGGCCGCCATCGGAATCAGCCGTCGGATGCTGCACGACGGCCACCGCGGCGACCCGTTGTACGGCGCAACCCAGCTCAGCGCCACCGAACACCGTGCCGCCGCGCAACAGCATGCCGCATCGGGCGATTGGGCCGCGGCGATCCGACATCGACTGCGAGCGGTGGCTCGCGAACTCGAGGAGACCGGGGTCCTGCATCCCGCCACGGGCCGTACCGCCAGCGAACTGGCCCGCGACGCCGGTGCGGCGCTACCCGGCCTGGCCGGTGAATTGTTCAGGGCGGCCGAGACGTTCAACGACGTCAGCTACGGCGAGCTGCCCGCGACCCCGGAACGATATGGGATCGTCGCGGAACTCGACGAGCGGGTGCAGGCCACGACACAGGCTCGGCAGTACCGGTGACCACCAGACGGCGGACGTGGCTGTGGGTCGCGGCGGCTTTGGCTGTGATCGTGGCGATTTCGGCGGTGGGCTCCTATCTGACCACACCACGGCCGGGCGGCCGAATGGATCCCCAAGCCACCGGGCCCGACGGCGCGCACGCGCTGGTGGCGTTGCTGCGTCACCGCGGGGTCGAGGTCGTGCCGGCCGGAACCGTCGATGACGTCGTCCGCGACGCGCGTCCCGGCACGTTGGTATTGGTGGCCCAGACCCCACACATCGCCGGTGGTGAACTGATGAACCGGCTGGCGGGTCTGCCCGGCGACCTGCTGCTGCTGGCACCGGATGCCCTGGCCCGCAAGGCCCTGGCGCCCGGCATCCGGTCCGGACCCGCCCGAGCGTTCACCCACCAGCCCAATTGTGACCTGCGCGAGGCGCAACGGGCCGGCGACGTCGACCTAGGCACCACTGCGACCTACGTTGCCGCTCAAGGCCAGTCGGTGGACAGCTGCTACGACGGCGCACTGGTGCGCTATCGCGACGGCCAGCGGACTATCACCGTGGTCGGCAGCGAGACCTTCATGACCAACACCGACCTGGCCCGAGCGGGCAATGCCGCATTGGCGATGAATCTTGCCGGCACCTCGGATCGCCTGATCTGGTATGCGCCCCAACATATTCAAGGAGCCAAATCAGGAAAGGCCGCGATTGCCGACCTGATCCCGCCGAATGTCCGATGGCTGTTCTGGCAGCTGTGTGTGGCACTGGCCGTGGCCGCGCTGTGGAAGGGTCGCCGGCTCGGCCCCCTGGTCGCCGAGCACTTGCCGGTCGTCGTCCGGGCATCGGAGACCGTCGAGGGGCTCGGCCGGCTCTACCGTTCGCATCGGGCCCGCGATCGAGCCGCAGCCGCGCTGCGCACCGCGGCCCTGCGGCGCCTGGCTCCACGCCTGGGATTGGGCCCGGGACCGGAGCCGCCCGCGGTGGTCGCGGCGGTGTCGGCGCGGATTGGGGCGCACCCGGACTGGTTGTGGCACTTACTGTTCGGTCCGCCGCCGGACTCCGACGATGCCCTGGTCGCGCTGGCCCACGCACTCGACGACATCGAAAGGCAGGTCACCCACTCGTGACTCACACCCCCGTAGAGGATCCGGCTGCTGCCGCAGCCCGTGAGGCGTTGCTGGCGTTGCGCAGCGAAGTCGCCAAGGTAGTGGTCGGCCAGGACGCCGTGGTCAGCGGCCTGGTGATCGCACTGTTGTGCCGCGGCCATGTGCTGCTCGAAGGTGTTCCGGGCGTGGCAAAAACACTGCTGGTCCGTACTCTGAGCGCCGCGATGCGGCTGGACTTCAAACGGGTCCAGTTCACCCCGGACCTGATGCCCGGAGATATCACCGGCTCGCTGGTCTACGACACCCACACCGCGGAGTTCGTATTCCGGTCCGGCCCGGTCTTCACCAACCTGCTGCTGGCCGACGAGATCAACCGCACCCCGCCCAAGACTCAGGCGGCACTGCTGGAAGCGATGGAGGAAGGGCAGGTCAGCGTCGACGGCGCGGCCAAGCCGCTGCCCGACCCGTTCATCGTCGCCGCCACCGCCAACCCCATCGAGTACGAGGGCACCTACCGGCTGCCGGAGGCCCAGCTCGACCGGTTCCTGCTCAAGTTGACCGTGCCGCTTCCGGTGCGCGAAGCCGAGATCGACATCTTGGCTCGGCATGCGCAGGGCTTCGACCCGCACGACCTGTCCGCGGCGGCCCAGGTGGCCGGCGCGCCGGAGCTGGCGGCCGGTCGCGCCGCGGTGCGCCAGGTGCTGGTGGCCGACCAGGTGCTGGGTTACATCGTCGATGTGGTCGCGGCGACCCGGCGCTCCCCGGCCCTGCAACTGGGCGTCTCACCCCGCGGCGCGACCGCGCTGCTGGCCACATCGCGGTCCTGGGCATGGCTGTCCGGGCGCAACTACGTGACCCCCGACGACGTCAAGGCGATGGCCCGCTCCACGCTACGGCACCGGGTGATGCTGCGCCCGGAAGCCGAGCTCGAAGGCGCTACCGCCGACGGCGTTCTCGACAGCATTCTGGCCTCGGTTCCGGTGCCGCGCTGGTGATTCTGACGGGTCGCGCCGCGCTGATCGCACTGCTTAGCGCCGTGCCGATCACGCTGGCGCCCTGGCCGGCGGCCGCGTTCGGCGTACTGCTAGCTGGGCTCACCGCGGCAGTGCTGCTCGACGTCGCGTTGACCACAGATCCCGCCACGCTCCACATCGAGCGGTCCATGGACAACACAGTACGACTCGGCCAGACGATCACGTCCACGTTGTGGATCGTCAACGGCGGCAGCCGATTCCGCGGGCAACTGCGCGACGCCTGGCCGCCCAGCGCCTGCGCCACTCCGCGTGCCCATCCGCTGCAGCTGGGGGCCGGTCAGCTCTCCCGCGTGCTCACCGAACTACGGCCGATCCGCCGCGGCGACCAGCAGGCCGCCCGGGTGACAGTGCGCTCCATCGGGCCGCTGGGACTGGCCGGGCGGCAGCGCTCTCGGCAGGTGCCGGGGCAGGTGCGGGTGCTCCCGCCCTTCTTGTCCCGCCGGCATCTACCGGCGCGGCTGGCCCGCTTGCGGGAGGTCGACGGGAATCTGCCGGCGCTGGTGCGCGGTCAGGGCAGTGAGTTCGACTCGCTGCGCGAATACGTCGTCGGCGACGATGTGCGCTCGATCGACTGGCGGGCCACCGCACGGCGCTCGGAGGTGGTGGTGCGCACCTGGCGGCCCGAACGTGACCGGCGGGTGGTCATCGTGCTCGACACCGGCCGGACGGCGGCCGGCCGGATCGGGGTGGACCCGACCGCCCGTGATCCCGCGGGCTGGCCGCGGCTTGATTGGTCGATGGACGCCGCACTGTTGCTGGCGGCGTTGGCATTACGCGCCGGCGACCACGTCGATCTGCTGGCCCACGATCAGGTGACTCGGGCCGGGGTGTTCGGGGCGTCCAGAACCCGGCTCTTCTCCCAATTGGTCGACGCGATGGCGCCGCTGCAGCCGGCTCTGGTCGAATCCGATGCGGCGGCGATGCTGGCTACCTTGTCCCGGCGGGCGCGCCGAGGCAACCTGGTGGTGCTGTTGACCGATCTCAACCCCTCTGCTCTGGAGGAAGGCCTGCTGCCGGTGTTGCCGACACTGACCGCGGCACACCAGGTGATCCTCGCGGCAGTCGCCGATCCGCGAGTGGAACGGCTGGCTGACGGACGCGGCGACGCGGCCGCGGTATACGACGCAGGCGCCGCCGAGCGGGCCCGCAATGACCGCCGCGCGATGGCGGCCCGGCTGCGAAGCAGCGGTGTGCAGGTCATCGATGCCCCACCCGAGGATCTGGCACCGGCGTTGGCCGATGCCTACCTGGCGATGAAGGCCGCCGGACAGCTCTGATGGGGCTCTCGCTGGGAAACCTCGCTACCCGGCGATGGCATCTAGCATGCGTTTGAAGCGCTGGCGATCAGCGGCGGGGAGGGCAGCCAACACCGTTGCCTCGGCGTGGCGGGCAGCCGGCTCGATGGCGTCGAGAAGTCTCCGCCCAGCAGTAGTGATCTCTGTCGGAAGCGTGCGTCCCTGGGTAGCTGATGCAGGCCGTTTGACCAGCTGTGACGATTGAAGGTCCTTGATCGTGGCGTTCATCGTTTGCGGGCTGACTTCGAACAATCGCGCGAGGTCGGCATTTGACAGTCCTGGTGTATCTCGCAGGAGCTTCAGACACACGAACTCGCTCAGCGTCAGGTCGAACGGTTTGAGCGCGGTAGCCATCGCAGCCCTGAGTTTGGCGCTCACCCGGTAGAGCAATGGGCCGAGAAGCTCGAGGTCGTTCGTCACGTATATCAGGTTCCCATATATTCGGATTCCTGATATAACCAGTCTATGACGGATGCGCGGAACTTTGACTTTGACCCGATATATCGCGGCGAGGTGACCGAATTCGGCGAGGGCCGACCCGGTTGGAGCCTCGACAAGCCGCAACCCGAAATCACTGCACTCATCGACGCTGGCGCAGTGGTCGGCGAGGTCCTCGACGCCGGGTGCGGTGAAGCCGCGTTGTCCCTCGAACTGGCCGCCCGCGGCTACCGCACCGTGGGCATCGACTTGTCGTCAACCGCTATCGATCTCGCCATCAGCCAGGCTCACGCACGTGGCCTGACGACCGCTCAGTTCGCCGTCGCCGACATCACCACACTGCACGGCTACGACGGGCGCTTCGACACCATCGTCGACAGTGCCCTGTTCCATTCGATGCCCATCTCCCGCCGCGAAGGCTACGTCGCATCGATGGCCAGGGCCGCCGCACCGGGGGCACGCTTCTACGTGCTCGCCTTCGATCGCAGCGCTATGCCAGATGCTCCCCGAGACTCGGTTGCTCCAGTCAGCGCCGACGAACTCGCGGAGACCGTCGCCCAAAGCTGGGCCATCGACGATGTCAGGCCCGCTCGCCATCACTGCCGATTGCCCGAAACGCTTCCCGCACACTTCGCCTCGATCGACTTCCGAGACGAACCCGATGGACTGAAGTCCGTTGCCGCCTGGCTGCTCTCGGCTCACCGCCCGCGGTAATCACCCCTCCCACATCTAGCCGGTGGGGACGATGTCGGGGGCATCGGCGATGTCGCCGGTCTCGTCGGCGGCCACCGCCTTGCGCCCGAAGTGCACCACATAGGCCAGAAACGCCGCCTCCACCACCACACCGACGCCGATCCGCAGCCACGTCGGCAGCGATGACGGAGTCACCACCGCCTCGATCAGCCCGGCAACGGCGAACACCGCGACCAACCCCACCGCGACCGCGACGACGGCCCGGCCCTGCTCGGCGAGCACCTGTCCGCGGGGTCGATCGCCCGGTGCTATCACCGTCCAGCCCAGGCGCATCCCCGCCGCGCCGGCCAGGAACACCGCCGTCAGCTCCAGCAGTCCGTGCGGGGCAAGCAATCCCAGCATGAAACCGCCCCGCCCGGCGTGGAACATCAGCCCGAGCCCCAATCCGACGTTGGCCGCGTTGGAAAGCAACAGCGCCGGAATCGGCAGGCCCAGCAGCACCGAGAACGCGATGGCGCGGGCGGCCACCCAGGCGTTGTTCACCCAGACCTGCAGCGCAAAGGACCCGGCCGGGTGATCGCTGTAGTAGGCGGCGAAGTCGTGGTTGACCAACCGGTCGATCTCCGTCGGGGTGCCGATCACCGCCTGCACGTCGGGATTGCCGGCCACCCAGCAGGCGATCACCGCCGAGACCGCCAGGAACACCAGGGCGGTGCCCAGCCACCACCGCCAGGCGCGGTAGGCGACCACCGGAAACGACACCGTCACGAACCGGACGAACTCCGAGGCCAACGGTGCGTGCGCACCGGTGACGGCGGCACGCGCCCGCGCTACCAGGGCGGAAAGTCGGCCGATGAGCGCGGCATCCGAGGAGGACGAGCGCACCACCGAAAGATGGGTGGACACCCGCTGGTAGAGGTCGACCAGTTCGTCGAGCTCTGCACCGGTGAGCCGCCGCCGGTTCTTGGCCAGCGACTCCAGCCGATCCCAGGTCGGTCGATGGATCAGCACGAAGGCGTCGACATCCACGTTGCCGAGCCTAGCGAGCGCCTCGCTGACACCGGTCCGGCGAGTAGCGTCTGAGCTATGTCGAACCGCAGCCCCGAGCTGGTGACCGGCGACGCCGTCGTCCTCGACATCGCGATCGCGCAGCTGCCGGTGCGCGCGGTCAGCGCGCTGATCGACATCACCGTCGTGATGGTGGGTTACCTGTGCGCGGTTGTGCTGTGGGCCACCACCCTGGGCCGGTTCGACGACGCGTTGACCACGGCAATCATGATCATCTTCGCCGTGCTGCTCCTGGTCGGTTACCCGGTCACCATGGAGACCGTTACCCGGGGCCGGTCGCTGGGCAAGATGGCAATGGGACTGCGGGTGGTTTCCGACGACGGCGGCCCGGAACGCTTCCGGCAGGCGCTCTTTCGGGCGCTGGCCTCCGTTATCGAGATCTGGGCCTTGACCGGCAGCCCGGCGGTGATCTGCAGTCTGCTGTCACCGCGCGGAAAACGCCTGGGCGACATCTTCGCCGGCACGGTGGTGATCAGCGAACGCGCGCCGGCTTCGACGCCGCCGCCCATGATGCCGCCGGGGCTGGCCTGGTGGGCGTCGACGTTGCAATTGTCCGGACTGCGCGCCGAATCGGCTGAGCTGGCAAGGCAATTCCTCGGTCGGGCCGCACAGCTCGACCCGCATACCCGGCAGATGATGGCCTACCGGATCTCCGGCGACGTGCTGGCGCACATCTCGCCGCCACCGCCGCCGGATGCCCCGCCCGAGTTGGTGTTGGCCGCGGTGCTGGCCGAACGGCATCAGCGCGAGCTGGCGCGGTTTCAGGTCGCGCCGCCCGGCCCCTATTTCCCGCCGCCGCCGGCGCCGTGGCCGACCGGTGGTTTCGCCCCGCCGGGCTAGGGCTGCACTGACAGTTGTTCGACCACGACGCCCATCGCCTCGTACGTGGAACGCGCCCGCGCATCCCTGGTGGCCAGCGGGGCCATGTGCTCCCGAGAAAACGTGCGGGCCGCGCGAGCCGAAAGCGCCAGCGGTTGGGTGAAGTTCTCATCGATCGAGAGCACGGCGTCTGCTGCGGATAGCCGCGCGTCACCGGGCTGACGGGTCAGCACCGCATACGTTTCCGCCAGGCTGTGCGCGGTCAGGCATCACGTCCGGTCGCGTGCCCACGCGGCAACCTGCTCGTGGTGCCTATGGCCGGCGATCAGCAGACAACCCCCTTGCGTGACGATAGTTCCCGATATATCGTCAACGTATCGGAAGTGATGGTCGCTTCCGTTTCCAGAGCAATGAGGTGGCGAATGAACAACCCCTTTGGTCCGCCCGGCGGACCCTTCTCAGACGATGCCGAACACCACGTCGGTTTCGGCTTCGGCCCCGCGACGCCGCATCAGCGCCGCGCCGTACACATCGCGCGCCGGCAGGCCCGGCGCGAGTTTCGCCGGCAGCTGCGCGATCAGGCCGTCGCCGACCACTGCGGGCCGTTAGGCTTCGGTCCCGGCCATGAGGGCGGCGGCCCCGAGTTCGGTCCCGATTTCCGGCGCGGATTCGGTTCGGGCTTCGGACCTGGCTTCGGACCTGGCTTCGGTCCCGGCTTCGGCTTCGGCCCGGGCGGTCCCGGCTTCGGCTTCGGTCCGGGCGGGCACCGTGGACACCGGCGTGGCAATCGTGGCCGGCGCGGCGACGTGCGGCTCGCCATCCTGGCCTTGCTCGCCGAGGGCCCGATGCACGGCTACGAGATCATTCAGCAGATCGCCGAACGCAGCCAAGGGCTGTGGCGCCCCAGCCCCGGATCGGTCTACCCGACCTTGCAGATGCTGGTCGATGAGGGTCTGATCAGCGGCAGCGAAACCGACGGCAAGAAGCGGCTTTTCGAGCTGACCGAAGAAGGTCGCGGGGTCGCCGAGACGGTGGAGACCCCACCGTGGGAGCAGATCGCCGACGGCGCCGACCCGGGGCAGATCAACCTGCGCACCGCGGCCGGCCAACTGTTCGGTGCCGTTGCGCAGGCCGGCCAGGCGGCCACGCCCGAGCAGCAGCAGCGCATCGTCGACATCGTCAACGGCGCCCGCAAGGAGATCTACGGGATACTTGGGGAAACCGAGTAAGTGTCAACAGTGGCGAAGGACCCGATGCATCGCGGTCTTCTCGTTGGATGAAACCCACAGTCCGTAAGCGGTTTTGACCGCGATCTGACGGGCTACGAATTCGCATTCGAACGCGGCGTTCGCCGGCAGCCAGCCGGCGGCGTCGCGGAATGCTTTGTCGAAGTTGGCTTGGGCGCTGACCGCGAGCAGGTTGCGCGGGTCGTTGGCGAAATCGCGGCGGCGCCGCTCGTCCCAGGTCCGCGCCCCCTTGTACCAGGCGTCGGCCAACGACACGAGGTGGTCGACCTGCACGGCCTCGGACGTCTCCGGGCCACGCACAAAGGCGATGGTCTCTCCGGAGTACGGGTCGTGCAGGACGCCGCGCTGCACCAGGCAGGTGCCCCGTCGCAGTTCGACCTGGTCCAGGTCGCGGCGCAGGATGTCGTCGCGGGTATTGCAGCCGTTGTGGCCGAATTCGACGTCGACATCGTCGCTCCACCGCTCGCCGAACCGGTAGCGCTTGAAGTCCTTCTCGCGATCCCAGCCCTTGACCGGCAGCGCTTCGAGCATGCGGCGGGCGTCGTCATAGCCAGGATCCAACGGCACGGCGCTCGACGTCGGCGGGGGCCAGGGCGGCGAGGGGCCCCCACCCGGCCTGCTGCCACCACGCCCAACCGACGGCGGCCACCACGACCAGCGCGACCAGCGCGCCGGGCAGCACCCGCTTGCGTGCGGCCATGCTCAGGGCAGCTCGACCCAGTCCAGCGTGCGCTGCACGGCTTTTCGCCACCCGGCATGGCCTTCGGCACGCTGCTCATCTGACCAGTTCGGGGTCCAGCGTCTGTCCTCGCGCCAATTGGCGCGAAGTTCGTCGGGCCCCTTCCAGAACCCGACGCCCAGTCCGGCCGCATAGGCCGCGCCGAGCGCGGTGGTTTCGGGCACGACCGGCTTGACCACGTCGACCCCGAGCACGTCGGCCTGGATCTGCATACACAGGTCGTTGGCGGTGATACCGCCGTCCACCTTCAAAACACCAAGGTGCACACCGGAATCGGCTTCCATCGCCTCGGCCACATCCCGGCTCTGGTAGCAGATCGCCTCCAACGTGGCCCGGGCCAGATGTGCGTTGGTGTTGAAGCGGGACAACCCCACGATCGCGCCGCGGGCATCCGAACGCCAGTACGGCGCGAACAATCCGGAAAACGCCGGCACGAAGTACATCCCGCCGTTGTCGGAGACCTGGCGGGCAAGGCTCTCGACCTGCGTGGCTCCGCTGATGATGCCCAGCTGGTCGCGCAACCACTGCACCGCCGAACCGGTGACCGCGATCGAGCCCTCCAGCGCATACACGGGTTTGGCGTCGCCGAACTGGTAGCAGACCGTGGTCAACAATCCGTTGTTGGAGCGGACGATCTGCTCACCGGTGTTGAGCAGCAAGAAGTTTCCGGTGCCGTAGGTGTTCTTCGCTTCGCCCGCCGACAAACACACCTGGCCGACCATGGCGCTCTGCTGGTCGCCCAGAATGCCGGCGATCGGCACCTCGCCGCGCAACGGCCCGGTGCTCGCGGTGACCGCGTGCCGGCGTCGTGTCGACGACGCCGTGATGCGCGGCAACATGGTCCGCGGGATCGAGAACAGGGCCAGCAGTTCGTCGTCCCAGTCCAGGGTCTCGAGGTCCATCAGCATGGTGCGGCTGGCGTTGGTGACGTCGGTCAGGTGCACACCGCCGCGCGGCCCCCCGGTCAGGTTCCACAGCACCCAGCTGTCGCAGGTGCCGAACAGTGCGTCGCCACGTTCGGCATCGGCCCGCACCCCCGCGACGTTGTCCAGAATCCACTGCAGCTTGCCGCCGGAGAAATAGGTGGCCGGCGGCAGGCCCGCCTTGCGCCGGATCACCTCACCGTGGCCGTCGCGCTCCAGGGCCGCCGCGATGGCGTCGGTTCGGGTGTCCTGCCAGACGATCGCGTTGTGGTAGGGCTGACCGGTCTTGCGGTTCCACACCACCGTCGTTTCGCGCTGGTTGGCGATACCCAGCGCCGCCAGGTCCGAAGCGTGCAGCTTGGTGGTGTTGAGCGCCGAGACCAGCACCGCCGCGGTGTGGTTCCACAATTCGAACGGATCGTGTTCCACCCAGCCGGCTCGCGGCAGGATCTGTTCGTGTTCGAGCTGATGACGGCCCACCTCCGCACCGTCATGGTCGAAGATGATGCAGCGAGTGCTGGTGGTGCCCTGGTCGATCGACGCGACGAAATCGGCCAAGTCTGACTCCTGTCCATACCGGTGCCGGTCGGTGCCGCGTCCATCATGGCCTACCTGGTCCGATCGGGTGGCGCTACCCGACAGGATCGCGACGCCTTGGATGGGTCAGTCCACAAAATTAGACATTCTTCACGAACCCATCAGACGGCATTTATTCACTCCGACGCATATTTCGATGTATTGCGAGTAGATGTCGTAATGGTGAACAAACGGTGTCGGAACGCCGCCGATGTCTGTGCCCCCGCAAGCCGCCGCGGCCGACCGCGTGCAGGTCAGAACTGAATCGGAGGAGCAATGGACGTCGTCCTCGGTGTGGCACTTGCGTCGAGCGCACCCACCACCATCCACACCGTGCTGGTCTGCGGAGAACGCGGCGACGGCGTCACGCTGGAGGAGCTCAGCATTGACGTGCCCACCGACGACTCCGTCGAATTCGCCGCCGTCGACGCGTTGATCGCGGCGATCCTGCGGGCCCGCGACGCTGCGGATTCTGCTGGCCTGCAACTGATCTCGACCGGCGTGACGGTGACCGATCCGCTCGACGCGGCAGCGCTGAGTTCGCGACTCTCCAGCGGCGCCCTCGAAGGGATGGCGAACGTAGCCCTGGTGTCGCCGGTGCTGGCGGCGGCAAGCCTGGCCCACAATCTGGGCCAAACGGTTGGCTGCGACCAGATGGGACTGCTGTCCGTGGAGGCGGCGACGGCGACACTGGCCATGGTCGACTGCACCGACGGCACCATCACCCGGATCTTTCGGCAAGCCCTCGATGACGGCTACGCCACCGTCGCAGTCGACACGGTCGCCGAACGGCTCAACGCCGCCGACACCGCTCCGGACGGCCTGTTCCTGATCTGCGCCGAGGGCGATTCAACCGCGCTCCGGCCGCAACTGGAGGCGACGGTAGACCACGAGGTGTGTGAGCCCGCCGAACCGCGCGCCGCCCTGGCCCGCGGAGCGGCACTGGCGTCTGCCCGCCTGGTAGGCGTCGACGCGGAATCGCCCGCGCTGGCCTACACGCAAGAACCCACGTCTGGTGCGCTCGGACCCTGCTACTACGACATCCCCGGTTTTGACGCCGACGATCTCGCCTACAGTGCCGTCGCCGACGAAGACGCCGCAGCGCCTACCGAAATCTTCGAACCGGTAGGGCACCCACCGCGCCGTCCGCTGTTGGTTGCCAGTGCGGCATTGGCGTCTGCCGCATTCGCCGCAGCCTCGGCACTGATGGTCTCCATGACGCTGGACATCACGCCCAACCTGGTCGCGTTGCGGCCGGATCTGGGCCGAGCGCTGACCATTCCGCACCTGGCCCCGAACCTTCAGGTGCCCGCCACGGAGCCGTTCGGGGGGGAACCGCCGGTGATGGGGCAGACCCCAGCGGACTCCACACCACTTCCGTCGTTGAACTTCCCGTCGGCGCCCGACTTGCCGGCCGCGGTGCCGGTGAGCGCCCCGGCGCCCGGTCTGCCGGCACCACTGCCGGTGGCGGCCGGGGCAAGCAGCGGCCCGCTGTTTGTTCCCGCACCGATCTTCGGTCCGCCGCTGCCTGCCACCCGAAATCCCGGTGATCAAGCCCAATCCTCCAGTGGTCAACCCGAACCCACCGGTCGTCAAGCCTGAGGTCCCGGTGATCAACCCGAACCCCCCGGTGGTGAAACTGCCGGATCCACCGGTGCAGGTCCCGGACCTTCCCGCCGTCAACCCCAACCCGGGCATTCAGCTGCCTGAGCTGCCGGTCAAGGTTCCCGATGCACCCGCCGTCAACCCCAACCCGGGCATCCAACTGCCGAGTCTGCCAATCCAGCTACCGAATTCGGGCCCGCCGGCCGGACTTCCGGCTCCCCAGGCACCGTCGCTGCCGTCATTCACCGCACCCCAGGCGCCGTCGCTGCCCTCGTTCACCGCGCCCCAGGCGCCGTCGCTGCCCTCGCTGCCGGCACCGAGCGCGCCCTCCATGCCCAACCTGGGTGGTGGCATGTTCGGGGGCGGCAAGCCCGGCGGAATCTTCGGCGGCGGAGGCAACCCCGGTGGTGGACTGTTCGGCGGCGGAGGATCCCGCGGCGGTGGACTCTTCGGCGGCGGGGGCGGCCTATTCGGCGGTGGCCTGTTCGGCGGCGGCTTGTTCGGCCACTAGCGTTTGCCGAGGACACCCTTTTATCCACCGCGCGGCGCATCGGCCAACGCCGCAGCGAGCACGTCCAAATCTGCTTCGGTGGTGTCGACGTGCGGTGAGATCCGCAGCACCGGCACGGTCAGCTCCAACGGCGCGCGTTCGACTCCGGCTGCGGTGGTGACGATCCCGTGCTCGGCGATCAGCCACGCCCGCACGACCACCGGATCGATGCCGGCCGGCGGGGCCAAGGTGGTGATGGCGCTCGGCTCGTCGAGCGGTTCGACCACCCGCCAGCCGGGTAGCCGAGCCAGCACCCGCCGGCTCCGGGCACCCACGCCGGCCAGCGCGGCCCGAACCGCTGCCGGCCTGGCCGCCAGATGTTCCCCCAGCGCCACGGAGAAGCCTACCTGGGCAGCCACATTCACGTCACCGGCCGCCGGTCCCGAGGACGCCAGTTCCGCCAAGGCCGGCCGTACTGCCAGCGCCCCGACACCGCGCGGCCCGGCAAGCCACTTGCGCGATGAGGAATAGACGGCGGCGGCGCCCACCGCGCAGTCGATCTGGCCCAGTGCCTGCGCCGCGTCGACCACCATCGGGACATCGAACGCGCGGCAGATGTCCGCCATCTGCGCCAAGGGCTGCACCAGGCCGCGGTGACTGCCGACCGGGGTCAGGTGCACCAGGCTCGGCGGGTCGGCGGCGAGTGCGCTCGCCGCCTCGTCGAGCACCAAGCGGCCGGTGTGGTCCACCGGCAGCGCCCGCCGGCTGAACCCGTGCACCGCCATCACCGCCAGATTCGGGCCGTATTCACCGGGCAGGCAGGCCAGGGTGCGCTGCGCGCCCGGCCATCGGGACAGCAGGAGGTCCAGTGCATTTCGCGAGCCGGTAGTAAACACCACGTCGGCATCGGCCATGCCGGTCAATACGGCGAAGGCCGCCCGGCCGGCGTCGAGCACCGGTGCGGCCGCCTCGGCGGCAACGTAGCCACCGACCTCGGCTTCGTGACGGGCATGGCAGGCTGCGGCATCTAGCGCCGCATGGCTCTGCCGTGAGCAGGCTGCGCTGTCCAGGTGCAGCCCCGCGACCGGGGGGCGCGCAGCGCGCCAGCTGTCGGCGAGGCTCATTTGATGGCGAGCGACACGCCGAAATCGCCTGCCGCGTCGGTCCACCACCGTCGGCGGCGCAGTCCCGCGGCGGCCAGCTCGCCGGCCACCTGCTCGGCCCGGAATTTGCAGGACACCTCGGTCAGCATCTCCTCTCCGGCCGCGAAGTCGACAGCCAGGTCCAAGGCCCCCACTGTGACGTGCTGACGGCTGCGGGCGCGCAACCACATCTCCATGCGCTGCTCCGCCGAATTCCACCGCGCCACATGGGCGAACGCGTCCAGGTCGAAGTCAGCATCAAGCTCACGGTTGACCACCGCGAGCACGTTGCGGTTGAACGCCGCGGTCACCCCGGCCGCGTCGTCGTAGGCGCGCACCAGCCTGCCGGTGTCCTTGACCAGATCGGTGCCCAACAGCAGGCCGTCACCGTCGTGCATGACCGCGGCGAGGTCGGCCAGGAAGTCCGCACGCGGGCCCGGCGTCAGGTTGCCAATGGTCGATCCCAGAAACACGAACAGTCGTCTGCCACCGTCGGGGATCTGCGCCAGGTGGTGCTCGAAATCGCCGCAGACGGCCTGCACTTGCACGCCGGGATAGTCCCGGGCGATCGCCTCCCCCGCCGTCTCCAGCACTCCGGCGTCGACGTCAAAGGGGATGAATCGGCGCAACAACCCAGCGTCCTGCAGTGCGTCCAGCAGCATCCGGGTCTTCTCCGAGGTGCCGCTGCCCAGTTCGACCAGGGTGTCCGCGCCCGACAGCGCCGCCACCTCGGCGGAGTGCGTGCGCAGGATCTGCGCCTCGGCGCGGGTCGGGTAGTACTCGGGCAGCCGGGTGATCTGGTCGAACAGCTCACTGCCAGTGTCGTCGTAGAACCACTTGGGCGGTAAAGACTTCGGATGCTGGGCCAGCCCGTGGCGGACGTCGGCCCGCAGTGCGGATCGAGCCGCGTCGGCGGCCAGGTGATTGGCAATAGATACCGTCATCGGAGGTCACCCAGGGCCGTGACGTACACCTCGCCATCGTGCGTTTCCACCAGGTGCTTGTCTGGAATATCCACCCAGCGCGGGTCGTCGTCGTAGGGCTCACTGGCCAGCACCACACCATCGGCACCGTGCAACATCGACAAAGTGTCTCCCCAGGTCGTCGCCAACATACGGGAACCGTTGGCGGCCAATATGTTCAGCCGGGCTTGCGGATCGGCCGCACCGATCTCGGCGATCACCTCGCCCAACGATTCCACCCCGCGGGCGAAGATCGCTGCGGCCAGGACGGCACTGTCACAGACCGATTCGGCACGATCGATGGCGGTCAGAACCTCACGGTTCACCACGCCGTTGTGCGACAGCAGCCAACTGCCGTCAGTGAACGGCGCGGTGGCGCTGGCCTCGATAGGCATCCCGACAGTCGCCGAACGCACCGCGGCCACCACGCAGTGGCTGGCGAGTACCGGGGCGACCGAGGCGAACGACCCATCGCTCCACAGTGGTGCCGCACTGCGCCACCGTCGCGGCGCGTCGCCCTGGGAGGCATCGAAAAACCCTGCGCCCCAACCGTCGGCGTTGAGCAACCCGTGCTGCTGTCGGCGCGGGGCATAGGACTGCACCAGCAGGCCCTGCGGCGGCTCCAGCATCAACTGGGCCAATGACCGCGGCTTGCCCAGCCAGCCCAGGTGTCGGCACATCAGGCGTCCCAGGCCAGTCGGACGCCGGCAAAGATCTGCCGCCGGTACGGGTGGTCCCAGTTGCGGAAGCTCGGCCGCAGGATCTCCCGGGCAACCGCCCACGACCCGCCGCGCAGCACCCGGTAGTCGCCACCGAAGAACGGCTCCGAATAGCGTTGGTAGATCATCGGAGAAAAGCCCGGCCACGGTTGCAGGGGCGAACTGGTCCACTCCCAGACATCGCCGAGAAGTTGTTGCGCGCCATAGGCCGATGCCCCGTCCGGGTAGGCCCCGACCGGCGCCGGTCGCAGCGCCACACCGTCGAGGTTAGCCACTTCGGCCGACGGGTCGGCGCCGCCCCAGGGGTAGCGGCGTCGCGCGCCGGCGGCCGGATCCCAGGCGCAGGCCTTCTCCCATTCGATCTCGGTGGGCAGCCGGGCCCCGGCCCATGTCGCGTAGGCCTGCGCCTCGAAGTAGCTGACGTGCTGCACCGGCTCGTCGCCGGGAAGGGCCTCGACGTGGCCGAACCGGATTCGAGATCGATGGTCGGGGCCCCAGAACTCCGGCGCCGTCAACCCGGCTTGCACGCAGTGGCGCCAACCCCGTTCGCTCCACCACTGAGGCTGCCGGTAGCCGCCGTCGTCGATGAACTCCCGCCATTCGCGGTTGGTCACCGGCACCCGGCCGATCCGGAACGCCGCCACATCGACGCGGTGCGCGGGGCGCTCGTTGTCCAGCGAGAAGGGCTCGTCGGTTGCGTCGACGCCCAGCATGAATTCACCGCCCGGTACCAACACCGAGGTTCCTGCCAGGTCGGGCTGCCCGGCGGGCAGGCGGTCACCGGCACCGAGCAGCGGCGGGCCGGCACGTAGGTTCAGCGCCTGCAGCATGGTCTCGTCGTGCTGGTGTTCATGGCTGAGCACCAGGCCGAACACGAATCCGTCCGTGCGATCCCCTGCGTCACCCGGCAGGGACCCCAGCTTGTCGAAAACCTTGGAACGCACGGTGGCGCAATACTTCCGGGCCTGTTCGGGCGCCAACAACGGTAGGGCGACGCGGCTGGCCCGTGGGTGGGTGAAGGCGTCGTAGAGGCCCTCGACATCCGCGGACAGCATGCCTGGGCGCGCCGGGTCCCCGTCGCGCAGCAGCCACAGCTCCTCCTGCTGACCGATATGGGCCAGGTCCCACACCAGCGGGCTCATCAGCGGGTCGTACTGGCGGTGCAGCTCGGCGTCGTCGAAATCGACGAGCGCCAGCGTGCGCTGCCGCGCCCGGGTCAGATTGCGGGCCAATATTTCGGACGTGGTCATGACTGGCGGCGCGCCATTCGGGTCACCATCGCCGCGGTGCCGGCCCGGGTCACCTCGTCGGTGACATCGTCGGCCGGGCAGCGGCCGCGTTCGACCATGCCGGCCAGCCGATCGATCCCGTCGCGCAGGGATGCCGGGGCCCGGTCGGCGACCAGCCCAATGCAGTGCCGGGCGGCCGCATGCAGCCGCGGGTCGGCCAGGCCGATCCGGGCGGCGACGTCCCAGGCGGTAGCGACGGGTGCGACGGCATCGGCAGCGCTGTCGGCGGCGAGCGGGTCGTCGAGCAGGGTGGCCAGGGTGAATACCAGTGCCGGCCAGAGGGTGTCGTCGACGCTGTCGAGGTAGCGGATCTCCAGCCATCCGCGCGGGCGCACCGGAGGAAACAGTGTGGTCAGGTGGTAATCAAGATCTTTAATGCCGGCGCGGCGATCGCCGAGCAGCACCCGTCCGTCGGCCCAGGCGGCGAACGGCACGTAGCGGCTGACCGGAATCGCTTCGGGCGTGTGCACCAGCATGACGGGCGCTTTGAGCGCGTACCGCGCCCAGTCGGTGACGGGGTCGGTGCCGTCAAGGCCGAGGATGGGGCCGCAGCGCGCCGAGTCCAGTCGGCTCCACACCCGCTGCCGGGTGGAAAGCCAGCCGGAGAACTCCCCGGCCAGCAGCGGAGAGTTCGCGGCGATGGCGACCATCGTCGGGCCCAGCGCGTGAGCCAACCGGACTCGGTCTGCCCAACCGGAACGCGGACCGGCATCCAGATTGAGCTGGACCGACGCCGTCGACGTCATCATCGCCGCACCGGCCGAACCGGTGTGGCTGGCGGCGAAGAACTGCTCCATCGCCGCGTAGCGCTCGCCGGGGTTGACCCGCTCCGTGGGCCGCAGCGGGTCGGCGCCCAGCTGCACCAGACCCAGCCCGGCGGCGGCGAAAGCCGCCCGCAACACCGCCTGGTCGGCCACCATCGCTTCGATCGCGGAAAGTGCGTCGGTCAGCGGCGGGCCGGAGAGCTCCACAGCGCCGCCGGGTTCGACCGTGACGACACCGCCGCCCGGCAAGGCCGGCAGGGACTGCAGCACGTCACCGATCTCCGCCCAGCCCGGCCGGCGGTGCGGGTCGGTCGGGTCGAAGCAGTGCGCCTCGACCTCCAAACCCACCCGGCCGTGCGGGGCATCAGTGAGGCAACGTTGGGTGATGTAGTCGGCGGCGTCGGCGGCACCGGCCAGCTCGGGGCCGCCCAGGCAAGCTTCATCTCCGCGGGACAATTGCGTCGCCGCGGCGAATCCCATATCAACCCCTCCGCCCGTCGATCTTCCCGACGCTACCGGAGACCACCGACAAGTGAACCGCTGATTACTGACCTAGGGAGTTCTGCATCGCCCCTGCCAGCACGTTCACCGCCGGGCCGGCGTTACCGGACTGGCAGACCTTGGCTTGCAACACCACGTTCGCCCGCAGCCGGGTCTGGTTGAAGCAGCGCCGGTCGGTGCCGGCCTCCTGCTTCGTCCAGGCCGCGTCCGTAGCCGTGGCCGGCCCGCCGCTGAACTCCCAGACCTGGGTGGCTCCGTTATCCAGATGCATCGCGGTGGTGCGGCCCGGGCAGCCACCGGTCCGGTCGACGACACGGTGGAACGCCGCGGCGGCAGCATCGTTGGTGGCGAACACCCCCACCGCCTGCTTGACGAAGTGGCCCTGATCGGTGGCTGAGGTCTGGGTGACGGCGCTGTTGAACGACGCCAGGTCGGGATCGTTGTAGACCTCGGGCAGGCCGATGTCGGCCCAGTTGTTGCAGGCCGGATCGTCGACCCAGAAGGCCTGAAACGGCACACCGGAGACCGCTTCGAAGCCCATCGGGGCCCCGACGATGTTGCCGACCGAGCCCTTTGGCAGCACCGCGTAGGAGACCACGCCCGGTTCGGACGGTCCAGCGGCGGCGAGCGGAGCGACCGCTGCGCCGGCAGCAGCCAATCCCAGTCCCGCCAACAGGGTTGCGGCGGCCCGCCGGCCGTCAGGCAATGTTGGCCCGCACCCCGGCCTCCACCGCGCGACCCAGATCAGGGTCGACGTTGTGCCAGTATTCGAACACCCGGGACAGCACCGGTTCGGTGACGCCGGCCGACACATGTCCAACAATGTTGGCGGCCAACCGTTTCCGCGCGTCGTCATCGAGGACATCGCGAACCAGGGTCCGGGCCTGACTGAAGTCGTCGTCGTCGGAGCGCAGTGTGTAGGCGGCGCGCACCATGTCCCCGTCGGCGTGCCAGCGAACTTCGGCGGAACGGGCCGGATCGGCCTTGGGACCGCCCATCGAGTTCGGCGCATACACCGGGTCCGTCGCGTTGACGAACCGCATGGCACCATCCTTGGAATAGCTGCGCACGTCGGATTTCGGTGCGTTGACCGGCAATTGGCTGTAGTTGGTCCCGATCCGGGCCCGGTGCGCGTCGGCGTAGGAGAAGCCCCGCGCCAGCAGCATCTTGTCCGGACTCAAACCGGTACCGGGCACCATGTTGTTGGGCTGGAACGCGGCCTGCTCGATCTCACTGTGATAGTCGCTGACATTGCGATCCAGGGTCAACCTGCCGACGTCGATCAGCGGATAGTCGGCGTGCGGCCATACCTTGGTGAGATCAAACGGGTTGTAGCGGTAGGTCTTTGCTTCCTCAAACGGCATGATCTGCATCTTCAGCGTCCAACTCGGATATTCCCCGCGCTCGATCGCCTCGTACAGGTCCCGCTGGTGATAGTCGGCATCGACGCCGGCCAACCGGTCGGCCTCCTCCTGAGCAAGAAACTCCACGCCCTGGTCGCTGATGAAGTGGTACTTGACCCAGAAGATCTCCCCGGCGGCGTTGATCCAGCTATAGGTGTGACTGGAGTAGCCGTTCATGTGACGCCAGTTCTTCGGAATGCCCCGGTCCCCCATCAGCCAGGTGACCTGGTGCGCCGACTCCGGCGTGAGACTCCAGAAGTCCCACTGCATATTGTGGTCGCGCAGGTTGCTGGCCGCGCGACGCTTCTGGGAGCGGATGAAGTGCTGGAACTTCAGCGGGTCACGCATGAAGAAGACCGGGGTGTTGTTGCCGACCAGGTCGAAGTTGCCCTCAGAGGTGTAGAACTTCGTCGCGAAACCGCGGGGGTCCCGCCAGGTGTCGGGGCTGCCCCGCTCGCCGGCGACGGTGGAGAACCTGGTCAGTGTCTCGGTCTTGGCGCCCGGCGCAAACACCGCGGCCCTGGTGTATTTGGTGACGTCCGCGGTGACCTCGAAGTGCCCGAACGCCCCACCGCCCTTGGCGTGCGGCTGACGTTCCGGGGTGCGCTCCCGGTTGAACATCGCCATCTGCTCGATCAGGTAATGGTCTTGCAACAGGAGGGGGCCGTCCGGGCCGATCGTCAGCGATTCGCCGTCGCTGGGCGCCGGGATTCCGGCATCGGTAGTGGTGTGATGCTCGGTCATCTGCTTGTCTCCTCTTGTTTTCAAGAGCTATTGACTCAACGCGTCTGACTCAAACCGCCGGCGAGTGTGCGGTTTCCCCGGCCCGACATGACAAGTCGCCGAGGAAACCGCACACTCGGCGGCTTTCGAAGGATCAGCGGTGCGGTGGTGCCGACGGCGGAGCTGGTGGTGGCGACGCGGGCGGACCACCGGGGCCGCCGGGCCCGCCGGGCCCGTTACCCGGGCCGGCCGGTCGGAAACCCGGCCACTCCGGTTCCTCACCAGGGCCTGCGGGTCCGAACCCAGGGCCGCCGGGCCCGAAGCCGGGGCCCATCGGCGGACCGTGATGCATCATGCACGGCCCATGGTGATGATGCCCGTACCAACCACCGTCGCTGAGGTAGACACCGGTGCCGAAGATGACCGCGGCGACGAAGACCGTTCCGGCGATGATCACCACCCAGGCCGCGGCCCGTCTCCTATACCCATCTCCGAGCCCACGAGACAGGTAACCCGGTCCGGCCCAGAACGCCCCCGGCCGCCGCCCTTCGGGAGGGGCGGCGGCCGGTTGTTCGTGGCCGGACCGGGTTACCGGCCGGCTGGGGATGGTGGGGCTTGGGTGGTGACCGAGGGTGGCAGTTCACCGGGCCCCCGACTGTCCGGTCCGAACTCCATCGGCCCCGGGCCGTGGTGGTGGACCTTGTGGAACATGGCGTGGTGGCCGTGGTGTCCGTGGTGGCAGTGGTGTCCACCCGGGCCGCCCCCGCTGAGCCAGACGCCGGCAAAGAAGATCGACGAGACGATGAAGACGATTCCGGCGACGATGGCGACCCAGGCCGCGAGCCGGTAGAGCCAGTAGGGCTTGGGCTCACCCGGCGGTGCGGGTGGGGTGGTTGTGGTGTTAGGTGTTTCGCTCATGTAAGGCATCTTGCCGGGGCGAACTCCAGGGACCGCTAGGTCTTGGCTATGCGTCAGCTATGAACCCGCGCGCCCGATGGGCGGCAGCCCGCGGACCTGGAGAAGCCGAGGTAATCCTATAAATAACGTCAGAAAGTCCAGGGAAAACCCTGTATCCCCACCATGCCTATCGCTCCTAACATCGGTCTGATGACCAGCCACCAGGGCGGAGAACAGCAGGGAAGGGCGCAAATCATGGGGGATCTGCAACGTGTGGCCAGCCTTAGCGTGCTGGCGCTGGGACTAGGGGTCGGGGCCGCGCTGGCAACCACGCCCGGCGTCGCCGTCGCCGGAACACTTCCGGCGACGGCGACGCCGGCGCGCTGGGCTTTGCCGCTGCGCTGGCCGCTGCGGCAAAGCCCGGGATCGGGGCGGCAGGCGCGATAACACTGGCGACCGTGCCCGACGACTACGCGAACTTCGCCATCTCGTTCAGCGGGATCCCGCTGTACCAGTCCGGTACCGCGACAGCAGCGTCGACCTTCGGCAACCTCGTGATCGCCCACGGCGACCAGTCCTATGCCTTAGCGTGGCACGGCTTGTTCAACTATGCCTCCGCCGACGGCGACAGCAGTCTCGCCTACGCCAGAGGCAACGAAACCACCGGAATGTTCAACTCTGCAACCGCAGTGGGCAGCCACAGCGCCGCCGAAGCGGCTCTGGGCGCCAGCGGTGGCAACGGCAACGTAGCCACCACGACCGGCGACTACGCCCACGCCTTCGCGGGCGTCCCCAACGGGATCGGGTCGGAGGATGTTCCCAGCGGCGATTCCAACACAGCTACCGCCGAAGGTCTTCAAGCCTTTGCCTGGGCCAGCTATGACGGCAGCAGCAACAATGTGGCGAGTGCCATCGGGGATCACACCTACGTCGTCACCCCGGTTCCCGACTCCAGCGACGGCACTGACTTCTGGGCCGACCTGTGGCAGCTGTTCAGCTGACCGACCAGGGCTTGAAGGGGTTCACCGCGAACCCGTTCCTGCGCGTTTGGCAACGTTGATACTGCTTGCACGACGCCATCCATGCAGTTCAGTGGTGTTGGTAGCAAACGGGGTGCGCTGAAACTACTGCGGACGCTCTGCGGACGGGACGGGCAGATCGCCAGTCGCTCCTGTCAGTCCACGGACGTAGCCTGAATACTTGTGATGACTGACCATGAGCTTGCTGCTGAGCTGCTTGCCGTGGTGTTCCCTGGCGGGTGCCGGGTTCTCGAGGGCGCGATGGCGGCCGGCGAGGATGTCGCAGCCATCATCGGCCTAGTTGAGCAGGCCGCCCTGCGATCCATTCCTCTTCCCCAGAGCCTCTCGGACGCGGTCGCTGAGTTCGCCGACGATCCAGCACTCGATCCTGACGACATCGCAGCGATCCGAGAAGACCTGGCGACGATAGCCGCCCTGAGCTAGCCCGGCCCCCTGTCGATTCGGGGCTGACCTTTCGGAAGCATTCGCGCGCCGGGATTCAGCGGGCCGGCCACTCCATGAACTTGTAGAGGGCTAATCCGCACACACTGTGGACGGGGCCAGTAGTTCATCGCATTTTGGACGGCCGGTTCATCGATGGCAGAGTCTGAGATGTGCATTTGTCGACGATGGGCCAACCCGAGTTTGAGCAGTTGGTGGGCGCACTGGCGGAGCAGACGACTGAGTGTGGATGGCTGGAGTTCAAGGAGAACAACACCGACGCGGTGGAGGTCGGTGAGTACGTTTCGGCGCTAGCCAACGCAGCGGCATTAGTTGGACAAGAGCGCGCCTACATCGTTTGGGGAGTCCAAAACTCAACTCATGAGGCGGTCGGAACAACATTCGATCCAATGAAGGACAAGGCGCGCGGAAATGAGGACTACATCCCTTGGCTCTGTCGCTACCTCACGCCGCAGCCCGAGATGACGGTTCACACGGGTGAGATCAATGGCAATCGCATCGTCATCCTCGAGATTCATGCTGCTGTACACCAGCCTGTGCAGTTCAAAGGCGAGGAATTCATCCGCGTCGGGAGTTACAAGAAAAGACTCAAGGACTACGGCACGCTTGAGCGACAGCTGTGGAAGAACCTTGATGAGACTCCGTTCGAGCATCGCCTCGCGAAAGATGGCCTAAGCGCCACTGACGCACTGAATCTCATCGACTACACCTCGTACTTCGAACTGCAGCACAAGAATGTCCCTCCAGACTCGGAGCCGATCCTCGACGCCCTACTCGCTGACCGAGTGCTCGTGCGTCACGAGTCTGGCCGGGTTGCCATCACCAACCTTGGTGCGCTCCTGTTCGCCAAGAGCCTCGCAGACTTCCCCTCCTTGGAGCGCAAAGCGGCACGCGTCATTAAGTACAGGGGCAACAACAAGGCGGTTGCAGAGCGTGAGCAAGAGGGGACGAAGGGCTACGCGAGCGGCTTCCAGGGCTTGATTGGATACATTGGCGCATTGGTTCCGCGCAACGAGGTAATCGGAAAAGCCCTGCGCGAGGTGGTGCCGATGTACCCCGAGATCGCTATCCGCGAGCTGGTGGCCAACGCGTTGATCCATCAGGATCTAGCGGTCACGGGCGCTGCCCCCTTAATCGAGATCTACGACGGTCGCATCGAAATCACCAATCCAGGGACTCCGCTGGTGGATGCCACCAGATTTATCGATACTCCGCCGCTGTCACGCAACGAAAAGCTGGCCACCATGATGCGCAGATGTCACCTGTGTGAGGAACGTGGAAGCGGCTGGGATCGAGTTGCCGTCGAGATCGAGGTGCATCAGCTTCCAGCGCCTCTGGTTCGCGTGACTGGAAACCACACCAGTGTCGTCATGTACGAACACAAGCCGCTGCGCAGCATGGACAAGGAAGACCGCATTCGGGCGGTCTACGTGCACACATGCTTGAAGTACGTATCTGGGGAGCGGACTACCAACACATCCGTCAGGCAGCGGTTCGGCCTGAAAGACAGCGAGTCATCGACAGCGAGCGCATACATCCGTGAAGCCCAGGAGGCTGGCTGGATCGTGGCCCACGACCCCGACGCAGGCAGGAAGTTCATGCAGTACGTTCCTGCGTGGGCGAAAGCCATTGAGTCTCCGCTGTGACCGTGCACTGCGACTCGCAAACAAGATAGATCTGAAAAAGAAACCAGCAGGTCAGTCCTGGTTTTCTCCAGAATTGCAAGATAGATGCTAAATAAGGGAGTCGGGGCGTTACGCGAACGCTGCTCCACCTGTCGTGCTGCGGGAGCGCGTGGGCTCTCCGAGCTGGCGTACAGGCCCAGAGTGGCGCTGACCAGGGGATGAATCCGGCAGGTCGCGTCCAGGCGATCCCAACCCCAGCCTTCCGGCGCCCAGTGACGAGCTACTCGCGCGTTACGTCTTCGCGCCGACGCTCGACACAACCAAGTCGATAAGCTTCTCGAGCTCGGGGCGTGCGTAGCTCGACATGCTGCCGGTCGCGTCGAGGACCACTGATTCATCGTCCCAGTGTGCGGTGGCCTTCAGCTTCACCGTGTAATCCGTCTTCACTACTGGCGGATTGGTCACGTCGACTTCGACGTCGACCTTCCGAATGTCCGACAGCGGCCGAATCCAGCAAGTCGTAGTCGGTGCGCTCGATTCCTGGTCGCCAGGTCGTAGAACCTCGGCTTGGCCGAAAGCCCCGGCTTTGACCCAATAGAACGTATAGAGAACGTCACCGACCGAGCAATGGGCACTCCTAATGCCGAAAAGAGCTTCCTGCGCACCGTCGATCACCGCTGCGAGCGCATGCACGATCGCAAGATGTTGGGCATCTGACAGAGGTCCGTCAAGATCAACGGACCGCTGAATCGCATCCAAGATGGCTTTGATCGGGTTCGACCTTTCGCTCATGGCGACGACCTTAGCCCCATCGACCACTGCCCTGGTGAAGACGTACTCACTGGCTGAGATGGAGAACTCCGGGCTGTGTCCAAGTTGGACACCCCGGGGGGTGACCCCTCGACCCGCCACAACGCCCACTCGTGGCTTAGGCACATACCCCCCATTCATTTTTTTCCAAACGGGGAGAGATTCATGCCTAAGCCACCAGTAGCGGTAGACCCCCAGGTCGGGGTACCTACCCCAGGGGTCTCGGCTGAATCGCTGCGGTTTGTCGACCGTTGCGGTTAGTGTGCGGGTTCGTCGTCGAAAGGGACTGTGATGATGGGGCGCTTGGCGGCGCTGGCCGCGGTATCGCTGGGGCTAACACTCGGAGCAGAGGGGACGGCGACTGCGGACGACAGGGGTTACCTCGACTGGTTAGCTGCCAACGGGTACACCTACGGGCCGCTTACCGGCACACCATCCACCGCCCTGCTTCAAGGCAATCTGGTCTGCAACAACATCCGTTACAGCGGCGACGCCCGCGCCGGGTTCAACCCGATCTCCAACTCGATCACGCCCGACTACTTGATCGAGGGCGCGCAGCGGGAGTTGTGCCCTGACACCCTCGGGGGTGCGGCATGAGGGCCATCCCGACCGTGAGGCGCGCAGCGGGGATCGGCGCTATCGCAATTGGGCTACTGATCGGAGCCGCGGGAACGGCATCGGCGGACGATCAGGGCTTTCTTCAGCAACTTGGCGACGGGAATCCATTCCGAACTGATGCTGGGCGAATAGCCGCTGGGTATCAGGTCTGCACGATGATCAAGACCGGTACGCCACCACCCGTGATCGCGGCCTCGTACACGTTCGAAGACGGCTGGAGATGGGTCAACGCCGCACAAAACAACCTCTGCCCAGAAACCCTCAAGTAGGTCAGAACAGGTCGTTGCTGCCGAACAATGTTCCGACAGCACTCCACATGGTTTGCAGGGTGCGAACTGCTTGGCCGAGTGGGTCTTCCATGTCTGATCCGGTGCCGATGGTGATGTCGAAGGTCTTGGGTGTGTCTTCGTCGTAGTGCATCCGCACTGCGTTGACTTGATCGGTGTAGAGCAGGCCGTCGATCTCGAACAGTCAGCGGGTGCCCAAGTCGAAGTCGTAGAAGACCTGGTAGGGCCGGCGGTTCCAGATCGACACCTTGAACGACTGATACGGGCGGGTCTTCCAATGCCCCTGGTGCGGGTGGTGAGTGCACTGGAGATGGTGTAGGCGGTTCCGCCGCCCTCTTGGGTGAAGTACTCCAGGTAGCCCATGTCGCCGCTGGAGATTTCGCGTAGCGGGTCGGTGTAGCGCATGAACGCCCACAGCATGTTGTCGAACTCGGACTGATAGGCCGGCGTTGGGACGCGTTGGCGGGCAAGGTATGTCGATGACGACAGCAAGGAGCACGCCAAGAGCTTCACGCGCAAGACCGATGCGCAGGACTGGCTCGATGAGATCACCGCGGCGTTCACCACCGGCACCCACATAGACCCGCAGCGCGGCAAGATCACCTTCGCCTCCTTCTACAAGGCATGGTCGGCCCGCCAGGTCTGGGTGTCGGGCACCCAGCACGCGATGGACCTCGCCGCCAACAACGTGACCTTCAGCAACGTCGCCCTCGGCGACCCGCGGGTGTCCCAGATCGAAGAGTGGGTAAAGCGGATGCAGGACCGCGGTCTGGAGGCCACGACGATCCGCACCCGGTTCTCCAACGTGCGCAGTGTCATTCGGGCCGCGGTGCAGGATCGGGTGGCGCCGCGTGATGTGACCGCCGGGGTGAAGCTGCCCAGGGTCCGCAAGAGTGCGGCGGCGATGAGTATCCCGACTGCCAAGGAGGTCGGCGCGGCGATCCGGGCTACCACCGATATCGAGCCGACGTACGGGGCGTTCATTGCTGTGTGCGCGTTCGCCGGCCTGCGCCGCGGGGAGGCCTCGGCGCTGAAGGTCTCCGATGTCGATTTCATGCGCCGGGAGATCCATGTGCAGCGGCAGGTGCAGTGGACCGATGACGGCCGGATGGAGATCCGCGGGCCCGAAGTACGGATCGGAGCGCACGATCTTCGCGCCGGAGGGTCTGGTGACGATCCTCGCCGAGCACGTCCGGCTGTACCGGGGTGGAGATGACCCTGACAGGTGGTTGTTCCCCAGCGCCCGCGACAAGGCTCTACCGGCGCACGCTGCCACGGTTGGGCGCTGGTGGCGGATCGTCCGCCAGGAGGTCAACATCGACTACCGGCTGCATGATCTGCGGCATTTCTTCGCGTCCGGGTTGATCGCGGCCGGCTGCGACGTGGTGACCGTCCAGCGGGCGCTCGGACATAGCTCGGCATCGGTCACCTTGGACACATACGGGCACCTGTGGCCGGACGCCAACGACCGGACCCGGAATGTTGAGCAGGCGCTTAGAGTTACTGCGGACGCTCTGCGGACGGATGCCTGAAACTAGTCCTCTGACCAGGGCTTGAACGGGTTCACCGCGAACTGGATGACCCGATAGGGCGCGCGGTCGCGCGGCTGGGTGTTCCACTGGCTGACGAACACGCGCAGCTCGTCGAGGGTCGATCCCGGTGAGATGTAGCCGCCGTAGGGCTGAGCCAGCCCGTTGTCGAACGGCGAGGGCAGGGTCTCGACGGGCACCGGCGGATCCGGCCACTCGGTGTGCTGCACCACCGTGGTCACCGGGGCGGTCCCCAACCCAGTCGGTTCGTAGGCCACCCGCACTTCCATGTTCCCGGTGGTGCCGTTGAAGTAAGACAGCACCGGCCTGCCGTCGATCTGGCGCAGGCTGAGCTCACCGATCTGGTCGTTCCACAGCGGCGTGGGCGCATGTCCCCAGCCCGCGCTGGCCGACCAGCCCTGCCAGGCCGATCGGTCGGTGAACTTACCTGGGGCGACCCGATATAGCGTCACCGGTGCGCTGCGGTCAAAGTTGTTGGCCACCAGGTACACCCAGCCCGAGGCCGACTCCGGGGTCGGAATCGGGTCGTAGTAACCGCTGATCTGGGACTGGCCATGGTCCTGGTAGGAGGCAGGCCGTACCGATCCCGGTACCGTCTGCCAACCCGGTTGCGCCGGATCGGCTTTCACCAACCGCGAGGTCTGAGGCACCAGCATCTTGGCGGTGGTCACCATCAGATAGTTGGTCCGGTTGATCGAGACGATCCCGGCCGGCAGCTGCGTACCGCCCGCCGGGGCCGGGTCGGCCAGCAAGGGCTTGCCCACTCCGAGCACCCCGGTGTAACGCACCCCGTCGGAGTCATCGACCGAATCGGGGTCCAGGCGCAACGCGATCGGCGAATGCCAGCCGCCATACCCCACGCCCTGGCCGGCGAAGCTGTCCCCGCAGATCTGCAGCACCGCGCTGGGGAACTCCATGAACTCGCACAGGTCAGTGGCGCCGATACCGTAATCGCCGGTGGGCGTTCCGGTTCCGGCACTGGGGCCGATCCGCACCACTTGGCCTTCGGCCAGCGGCCACAGGATTGGCCGTGGGATGGGCGCGGGCGGCTCGGCGCGAGCCGGCCAGGGTAGCGCCAACAGCAGTGCCATCAACGCCGACCCCGCCGAGCGTGTACTCAGCCCGAGAAATCGCGGTAATTTTCGCGCTGAGTGCACGTTCGGCGCCCGGAGCAGTCGGGGGTCAGGACCCGGAAGATCCGGCCAGCAGCTCGGCGATCTGAATCGTGTTGAGCGCCGCGCCTTTACGCAGGTTGTCCCCGGAGACGAACAGTGCCAGGCCGCGCCCGTCAGGAGCGCCCGGGTCAACCCGGATTCGACCCACCAGCGAATCGTCGGCGCCGGCGGCGGCCAACGGGGTCGGCACGTCGGTCAGCGTCACGCCCGGCGCGTCGGCCAGCAGCTCGGCGGCCCGCTGCGGAGACAGCGGTCGGGCGAACTCGGCGTTGATCGACAGCGAGTGCCCGGTGAACACCGGCACCCGAACGCACGTGCCGCTCACCAAAAGCTCTGGGATGCCGAGGATCTTGCGGCTCTCGAAGCGCAGCTTCTGGTCTTCGTCGGTCTCGCCCGAGCCGTCGTCGACCAGCGAGCCCGCCAGCGCGATCACGTTGAACGCAATGGGTGCGACGTACTTGTCCGGCGCCGGGAACTCGACCGCGCCGCCGTCGTGCACCAGTTGCTCGGCGCCGTCGACGACCGCACGGACCTGCGTCGCCAACTCCTGCACGCCGGCCAGCCCACTACCCGAGACCGCCTGGTAGGTCGAGACGATCAGCCGGGTCAGGCCGGCCTCGTCGTGCAGCGGCTTGAGCACCGGCATCGCCGCCATCGTGGTGCAGTTCGGGTTCGCGATGATGCCCTTGGCCAAACGCTTCCCGCGCACGTCGCGGTCGAAGTTCACCTCCGAGACCACCAGCGGGACATCGGGGTCCTTGCGCCACGCCGACGAGTTGTCGATCACGGTGACCCCGGCGGCGGCGAACCGCGGCGCCTGCACCCGCGACATCGTCGCCCCGGCGGAGAACACCGCGATGTCCAGACCGGACGGGTCGGCGGTCTCGGCGTCCTCGACCTCGATCTCGGCACCGCGGAATCCCAGCTTGCGTCCGGCCGAGCGCGCCGAAGCGAAGAACCGCACCTCGTCGGCGGGGAAGTTGCGCTCCTCCAACAGGGCGCGCATCACTTGGCCGACCTGGCCGGTGGCACCGACCACACCGATGGAAACCATTTAGCGCCCCGTCCCGCCGTAGACCGTGGCCGCCTCGTCGGTGCCGAGACCGAAGGCCTCGTGCAGCGAAACGACGGCCTTGTCCAGATCATCTTCGGCGCACAGCACCGAGATCCGGATCTCGGAGGTGGAGATCAGGTCGATGTTGACCCCGTTGTCGGCCAGCGTCTCGCAGAACGTGGCCGTCACACCCGGGTGGCTGCGCATGCCGGCGCCGATCAGCGACACCTTGCCCACCTTGGCGTCGTAGAGCACCTCGACAAAGCCGATCTCGCCGCGCAGCGATTCCAGCTTGGCCACCGCGGCCTGGCCGTTGTCCCGCGGGCAAGTGAAGGTGATGTCGGTCTTGCCGTCTTCGACCTTCGACACGTTCTGCAACACCATGTCGATGTTGATGTCGGCGTCGGCGACCGCACGGAAGATCTTGGCCGCGTAGCCGGGCAGGTCGGGGATACCGACCACAGTCACCTTGGCTTCGCTGCGGTCGTGCGCGACTCCGGTCAGGATGGCGTCTTCCATGGGGATGTCCTTGATCGATCCGGAAACGATGGTGCCGGGCTTGTCCGAGTAGGAGGACCGGACATGGATGGGCAGGTGGTAGCGGCGGGCATACTCGACGCAGCGCAGCATGAGCACCTTGGCGCCGCATGCGGCCAGTTCGAGCATCTCTTCGAAGGTGACGGTGTCCAGGCGCTTGGCGTTGGGCACGATGCGCGGGTCGGCACTGAAGATGCCGTCGACGTCGGTGTAGATCTCGCAGACGTCGGCTTTCAGCGCCGCGGCCAGTGCGACCGCGGTGGTGTCCGAGCCGCCGCGGCCCAAGGTGGTGACGTCCTTGGTGTCCTGGCTGACGCCCTGGAAGCCGGCCACCAGCACCACCTGGTCTTCGCCGAGTGCGGCCTGCAGCCGACCCGGGGTGACGTCGATGATCTTGGCCTTGCCGTGCGCACCGGTGGTGATGACACCGGCCTGCGATCCGGTGAACGAGCGGGCGTTACAGCCCAACTCCTCGACGGCCATCGCGACCAGGGCATTGGAGATCCGCTCCCCGGCGGTCAGCAACATGTCCAGTTCGCGGGCCGGCGGAGCAGAACAGACCTGCTGCGCCAGGTCCAGAAGATCATCGGTGGTGTCGCCCATCGCGGAGCAGACCACCACGACCTCGTTACCAGCTCTTTTGGTCTCGACGATGCGCTCGGCGACCCGGCGGACCCGGTCGGCGTCGGCCACCGACGATCCGCCGTATTTCTGCACGACGAGCGCCACGGTCGTCCTTTCCGCCGATACGTCTGATTGGGCCTCTACAAGAACCTCAACAAGGATAGGGGAAGGACTTCGCCGGTTCACTCGGCCTCCAGGGCGGCAACGTGCCAGGACGTCCCGCTTTGACCGCAGGATCGGCGTGTAAGCTTCTCCACGTGCAGCGCGCGCTCCTGCTCGGACGCCGCGACGGGGTCTGACCAGGACCGGCTCCCCGTCGCGGGTTTCGCCGATGCGCCGGTTCTTGAGTCCACTGGACAAGTCCCTGACAAGCCGGAGCGAAAATCGTGACCACCTATTCCCAGCCTTCTAGCCCGGACGCCTTCACGTCCACCCGTGCCATCACCACACCCGCCGGGCCGCCCAATCCCGGCCAGCCCGCCTGGAACCCCCAGCGCGGCTCGGCAATGCCGGCCAACCGATACCGCAGCTTCGCCGATGAGGTCGAGAACGTCGCGCTGCCCGACCGCACCTGGCCGGACCGCGTCATCGAACGCGCCCCGCTGTGGTGTGCAGTGGATCTGCGCGACGGCAACCAGGCGCTGATCGACCCGATGAGCCCGGCCCGCAAACGGCGGATGTTCGACCTGCTGGTGGCGATGGGCTACAAGGAGATCGAGGTCGGCTTCCCGTCGGCCAGCCAGACCGACTTCGACTTCGTTCGCGAGATCATCACCGACGGCGCCGTGCCCGACGACGTCACCCTGCAGGTGCTGACCCAATGCCGCGACGAGCTGATCGAGCGCACCTTCGAAGCCTGCGCGGGCGCCAAGAACGTGATCGTGCACTTCTACAACTCCACGTCGATCCTGCAGCGCCGGGTGGTGTTCCGCGCCGACCAGGCGGCGGTGCAGGCCATCGCGGTCGCCGGGGCGCGCAAGTGCCTGGAAGAGCAGGCCAAGTACCCGGGCACCCGGTGGCGCTACCAGTACTCGCCGGAGTCCTACACCGGAACCGAACTGGACTACGCCAAGGCGGTCTGCGACGCGGTCGGCGATGTGATCGCGCCGACGCCGGACAACCCGATCATCTTCAACCTGCCGGCCACCGTGGAGATGGCGACCCCGAACGTCTACGCCGACTCGATCGAGTGGATGAGCCGCAACCTCAAGCGCCGCGACTCGGTGATCCTGAGCCTGCACCCGCACAACGACCGCGGCTCCGCGGTGGCCGCCGCGGAGCTGGGCTATCAGGCCGGGGCCGACCGGATCGAAGGCTGCCTGTTCGGCAACGGTGAGCGCACCGGCAACGTCTGCCTGGTGACGCTGGGCCTGAACCTGTTCTCGCGCGGGGTGGACCCGCAGATCGACTTTTCCAACATCGATGAGATCCGCCGCACCGTCGAGTACTGCAACCAACTGGGCGTTCCCGAGCGTCACCCCTACGGCGGCGACCTGGTCTACACCGCGTTCTCCGGCAGTCACCAAGACGCCATCAACAAGGGCCTGGACCAGATGAAAATCGACGCGGACGCGGCCGACTGCGACGTCGACGACATGCTGTGGCAGGTGCCCTACCTGCCGATCGACCCGCGCGATGTGGGCCGTACCTACGAGGCGGTGATCCGGGTCAACTCGCAGTCCGGCAAGGGCGGCGTGGCGTATGTGATGAAGACCGATCACGGCCTGGTGCTGCCGCGCCGGCTGCAGATCGAGTTCTCGCGGGTGATCCAGCAACTGACCGACGGGGAGGGCGGCGAGGTCACCCCCAAGGAGATGTGGGACGCCTTCGCCGAGGAGTACCTGAACCCGATCCGTCCGCTGGAGCGGATGCATCAGAAGCTGCTGGCTGCCGAGACCGACGACGGCACCGACCGCATCGAGGCCGTCGTCAAGGTCGACGGCGTGGAGACCGAGATCACCGGGGCCGGCAACGGCCCGCTGGCCGCGTTCGTCGACGCACTGAGCCAGGTCGGTGTACAGGTCCATGTGCTGGACTACTCCGAACACGCGATGAGTGCGGGCGAGGAAGCTCAGGCGGCGGCGTACGTGGAGGCACAGGTGGGCGACCGGACTGTGTGGGGCGTCGGGATCGCGCCGTCGATCACCACCGCGTCGTTGCGGGCCGTGGTCTCCGCGGCGAATCGGGCGGCCCGGCTCGGCTAGACCCGACCTAGGGGGGCAGGTATGAGGCGATGTCCGGGGATGACAACCCCCTGCTGAGGGCTGCCGCCGCCCGCATGGCATTCCTGGAACACGGCAGGTCAAGCGTCGCGGGGGTGTCCGACCTGGTTGTCGCTTCGTGGGAGCGCAGCCGGGATGCCGGCGTCGATCTCGTCCGACCCATCAGCACGTTCACCGATGAGATCGACACCGATTCGCTGTTGGCGCGCTGCGCGCGGCCGGTGCTGGAACAGTTGGGGAACGACACCGCCATGGCCGACCCGCCGCTGGCCATCGGATTGACCGACCGCCGGGTGCGCGTGGTCCAACGGATCGACTCCTCATCCGCGGCCACTCGACTGTTCGACCGAGTCCAGTACGCGCCCGGATTCGACTTCTCGGAGGCGGCCGTGGGCACCAACGGCGCCGGAACCGTCTTCGAGTCGGGCCAAGCCGCCAGCATCGTCGGGCCTGAGCATTTCAGCGAAAGCCTGGAGATCTTCGCCGCGAGCGGCGCTCCGATCCTCGACTCGGTGACCGGGCGGGTCGAGGGCGTCGTCGCAATCGCCTCACTCGCCCAAGGGTGGAACCCGGTCATGCACGTCCTGGTCAAGAACGCCGCGAAGGAGATCAGCCGCAACCTGCTGCTCGACCGCAGCCAGACCCAACAGGCCGTCTTCGACGCCTATCTACGCGTCACCGCCCGGTCGGCCCGGGCGGCGGTCTTCGCCTTCGGTGCCGCGCTGTTGATCGCCAGCCCCGCCGCCCAGCAATTGTTCGACGCCGGGGAACAACAGGTACTCCGCGACCACGCGACCTTCCTGTTGGCCCGTAAAGAACGCGCCAGCGACACCCTCGTACTGCCGGGCAGCCAACGCCTCGTGCGGATCCGCGGAACCCGTGTCTTCGCGGGCGCGGAGGTCGCCGGCATGCTGGTGATCGCCGAACCGGCGACATCTCGGAGCGCCGGATCCGCTGGGGAATCCGCCGAGCCGGGGTTGCTGCCGCTCGGGGTGACCGCAGTCTTTGGCTCGCACGAATCGCTGGCCGGCGGGCGCGCGCCGGCGTGGGTGCGAGCATGCGACGAACTGCGGGAGGCGCTGGAGAACAACACGCCGGTGCTCCTGGCCGGCGAGCCCGGAGCGGGCAAGTTCACCCTCGCGACGCAGCTTTTTCAGTCGGCCTATCCCGGCGCTCGCAGCGTCACGGTCGACGCCGAACAACTCGCGGCGCTCGGCACGGCGAGCCCGGTGCCCAGCGGTCCGGGCGAACCCACTCTGCATATCGCGCGTGACCTGGATCAGGCCGGCCCGGCCGGCATCGCAGCGCTGAACGCATATTTCACCGCGGCAGAATCACTCGATTCGCCCGGATGGATGGTCGCCACGGTGGCGCAGGACCCGTCCGGCTCGACACCGGAGTTCGGTGAGCTGCTGGGCCATTTTGATACCGCGATCACGGTGCCGCCGCTGCGATATCGCACCGATGATCTGCCGGGCATCACCGCCGCACTGCTGCGCGGGATCGCACCCGAACGCAAGGTGCGGCTCAGTCCGGCGGCGCACCGGCTCATCGGCCGATATTCGTGGCCGGGCAACATCGCTCAACTGCGGGAAGCCCTGGTGCATGCCCTTCGTCAACGCCAGATCGGTGAGATCACCGACACCGACCTGCCCGGGTACTGCCAAAGCGTCGCCCGCCGCGCCCTGACCCAGCTCGAAGTCATCGAACGCGACGCCATTGTCGCGGCACTGAACCAGGCGGACGGCAGCCGGGTAGCGGCCGCGGCGCACCTTGGTATGTCGCGTTCAAGCCTGTACCGGAAGTTGAAGACCTACGGCATCACCACCTAACTCTCCGAGACGGTCATAGCGGAAGTTCCACCACGAGGTTCTCGACTGCGCCGGGGACGGTCACCCAATCAGTCACTTCACGGATGTACGCGCCGATCTGGCGCAGCGAGCGGGTGGCCTCCGGCACCACCGGGCCGGCGATCTGGAACACGTGCATCTGGCCTGGCCACACCCGCAGCTGGACCGGAACGCCGACACCGGCCAGGCTATGCGCAACCAGCTTGGCGTCCTGCAACATGGCCTCGGCGCCGGAGACGTGGATCAGGGTGGGACACATCCCGGATTCGATGTGGTCCAGTGGTTCGAAGACCTCCTCCGGGACGCCGTCGGCGCTGCGGCGCTCGGCGGCGTGAGTGATCAGCTCGACCAGCGCGTCGAAGGCCTTGGCCGGGAACATCGCATCAGTGCCGCTGTTGGAGTGCGTACCCCGAGATGCCTTGGCGATCTGGGTCAGCGGCGACATGCAGACCAGGGCCGCGGGCTGTTCCGCTTCATCAAGGAGCCGTACCGCCAGCGCCAGCGCCAGGTAACCTCCGGCGGAGTCACCGGCCAGCACGATCTGGTCCGGCGCATACCCCTGGCCACGCAGCCACTGGTATCCGTCGTAGCAGTCGTCGATCGCGGCGCCGACCGAGTGTTTCGGGATCGTCCGGTAATTGACCACCAATGCCGGGCTGTCCGCGTACTTCGACAGCGTGGTGACCAGCCGGTCATGGGTGTTGGCTCCACCCATCAAGAAAGCGCCGCCGTGCAGGTACAACACGACGCGCCGGGTGCCGTCCGCGGGCAGCACACCGGCGGCGCGGACCAACCGTGCCGTGCAGCGCGGCAACCGAACCGTGCGGTGAACGCTGCCCGGGGCGGAGGGGACGACCCGGGCAGCGTGGTCCACCAGGCCCCATGGCCACGGCGCCTTCGGCAGCTGACTGCCGATCGCCAGGATGGGGCGAATGCTGAGCCGGGCAGCGAGCCCGGCAAGTTGGCCGGCGAGGCTTGGTCCGTTCTCCACAACCTCGTCAAGCATCGCGGAATCCCGCCGGTGAGCGGGGTTCGACGCGCTCCGGCGAGCCCGCCCTGCCAGCGGGGTCACTTCGGCGGGTGTCCGGTCTTCGCGCACAGCGGTGGTCATCGCTGTCCCGCCGACCCCAAATGTTTCGTCACGGTTAACAGCATGACGGCTTCCGTTCACCTGTCCGTGTCCCAAATTGGGACATTCCGCGTCGCGGCGACGCGTTAAAACAGCGAGATCTGCTCGCCGGCCGACGCGGTGTCGACGAACTCCTCGATGTCGGTGCCTCCGACGACCCCGCCCACCCGGTCAACGCACGCCATGAAGTCATGGTCGGAGACCGTCGGCACACCCAGCTCGCGAGCCAGGTAGCCCTTGCCCTGCTCGGGGCGGTCCGCATTGCAGATCACCAGCGAGGTGTTGGTGTCGACGACGTCACTGTAGGCCAGTCCGGCGTGCAGGATGCGTTCGACGAGCTCTTCATGGGTGCGGGTGCACTCTGCCGACAGCGCCACCCGCATGCCCTGCACCAACGGACGTCCCCGCATGTAGCGGCCCGGATTGAGGTAGGCGCACGGCATCCGCGACGCCAGCGCCTTCAGCGGCCGTAGTTCCTCGTGGGTGATCCGGCCGTTGGGCCAGCGGCGCCGGGTCACCGGCCGCACCGGCAACCACACGTCACGCTCCCGGGCCCGCTGCAGGGCAGGCTGCAGCACCCCGGCCAGCACCCGAGCGTCATCGAGTGCGTCGTGCGCCCGAGTCTGAACGACGCCCCAATGCGCGGCCAGCGTCTGCAACCGCAGGTTGGGCAGGCCCAGGTCCAACCGTCGCGCAAGTTCCAGGGTGCACATCACCGAATCGACGGGCAGCACGGCACCGGCCATCTCCGCTTCGGCGGCCAGGAACGTGTAATCGAACGCCACGTTGTGGGCCACCAGGGTGCGCCCCGGCAACAGTGCGACAACCTCGTCGACGACATCGGCGAACTGCGGTTGTCCGGCCAGCATCTCGGCGGTGAGCCCGTGCACATGAGTGGGGCCCGGGTCGGTGCCCGGGTTGACCAGGTGCGACACCGACTGCTCTACCCGACCATCGGAGTCGAGTGCCAGCGCGGCGACGCTGAGCACCCGCGCCTGCCCGGGCCGAAACCCCGACGTCTCCACATCGACCACGACCCAGCCGTCGCCGGGTTCGCGGGCCGGGCGGCCCCACCGAGCACTCATGTGACGAGGATGGCACGCGCCGCCGACGAACTCCGGACGCCGCCCAGCCGTGTCGTCAACTTAAACTCACGCCATGATCACCGCCCGTGGACGCCTGGCGCTGGCCGCCGGTGCCAGTGCCCGGTGGGCTTCGCGGGTGACCGGCCGCGGCGCCGGCGCGATGATCGGCGGTCTGATCGCGATGACCCTCGACAGATCCATCCTGCGTCAGCTCGGCGCGGGACGGCGCACCGCCATCGTCACGGGCACCAACGGCAAATCGACCACCACCCGCATGCTCGCGGCCGCGCTGCACGACCTGGGCGCGGTGGCCACCAACTCCGAGGGCGCCAACATGGACGCCGGGCTGGTGGCGGCGCTGGCCGCCGACCGGACCGCCGGGTTGGCGGCCCTGGAAGTCGACGAGATGCATGTCCCGCACGTCGCCGATGCGGTATCGCCGGCCGTGGTGGTGCTGCTCAACCTGTCCCGGGACCAGCTGGACCGGGTCGGCGAAATCAATGCCGTGGAGCGCGCGCTGCGCACCGGCCTGGCCCGTCATCCGCAGACCGTGGTGGTCGCCAACTGCGACGACGTACTGATGACCTCGGCCGCCTACGACTGTCCCAACGTGGTCTGGGTGGCCGCCGGCGGCGGCTGGTCGGGCGACTCGGTCAGTTGCCCGCGCAGCGGCGAGGTGATCGACCGCCACGAGGGCCACTGGCGCTCCACCGGTAGCGAGTTCAGCCGGCCCGCCCCGCAGTGGTGGTTCGACGACGACGCGCTGTACGGGCCGGACGGTCTGGTGCTGCCGATGCAGCTGGCACTGCCCGGCACCGTCAACCGCGGCACCAGCGTGCAGGTGGGCGATCACACGGTGCGGATGCTGCTGGCCAAGAACCCGGCCGGCTGGCAGGAAGCACTGTCGATGGTCGACAAGCACGCCGCAGGCGTGGTGATCGCCGTCAACGGGCAGGTGCCCGACGGCGAAGACCTGTCCTGGCTGTGGGACGTGCGCTTCGAGCATTTCGAGGACACCGCCGTGGTGGCCGCCGGCGAGCGCGGCACCGACCTGGCGGTGCGGCTGGGCTACGCCGGCGTCGAGCACACCCTGGTGCACGACACCCTGGAGGCGATCGGGTCCTGCCCGCCCGGGCGGGTCGAGGTGGTCGCCAACTACACCGCGTTCCTGGCGCTGCAGCGGAGGTTGGCATGACCGTACGGATCGGGCTGGTGCTGCCCGACGTGATGGGCACCTATGGTGACGGCGGCAACGCGGTGGTGCTGCGGCAGCGACTGCTGCTGCGCGGGATTGCCGCCGAGATCGTCGAGATCACCCTGGCCGAACCGGTGCCCGAGTCCTTGGACCTCTACACCCTGGGCGGCGCCGAGGACTACGCCCAGCGACTGGCCACCCGGCACCTGATCACCCACCCGGGTTTGCAGCGCGCGGCCGAGCGCGGAGCCCCCGTGCTGGCGATCTGCGCGGCCATCCAGGTGCTCGGGCAGTGGTATGAGACCTCCGCCGGCGAGCGCGTCGAGGGGGTCGGGTTGCTGGACGTGACGACCTCGCCGCAGGAGTCGCGCACCATCGGCGAGGTGGTCGCCACGCCGCTGCTGGCGGGGCTGTCGGCGCCGCTGACGGGCTTCGAGAACCACCGCGGCGGCACCGTGCTGGGACCGGATGCCGCGCCGCTGAGCGCGGTCACCCAGGGCGCCGGCAACAAGGCCGGCGACGGGTTCGACGGCGCGGTGCAGGGCAGCGTCGTCGCCACCTATCTGCACGGGCCGTGCCTGGCCCGCAACCCGGAGCTGGCCGATCTGCTGCTGTCGAAGGTGGTCGGCGACCTGGCGCCCCTGGAGTTGCCGGAAGTGGATATGTTGCGCCGCGAAAGACTGGCTGCGCCCCGGCGAGTCTGACTACGTTTGCGACCATGACCGATCAGAGCGACGTTGCCCAAGCCGCGATCGGGATCTCGCAACGGCTCTACGATCGCCTGGCCGAGACCATCGGGGTCATCGAGGATCTGGTCGCCAAGGAATCGCCGGACCTGACCAGCGATTCGTCGCTGCTGCAGCTGCTGCACGAGACCGTGTCGGCGAACGTCGAGACGTACTTCTCGGCGATCCGCCACAACATTCCGGTGGCTGACATCGCCGCACCGCCGGTCGCCCTGGAACATGCCCGCCGGCTGGCGCAGCGCGGGGTGCCGGTCAACGCATTGGTGCGCGGCTACCGGCTGGGCCACTCGGTGGCGCTGCAGCTGGTGCTGGCGGAGATCCGTTCGGCGCAGCTGGAACCCGACCTGGCCCTGCGCGTGCTCGGCACCATGTCGGAACTCATGTTCGGCTATATCGACGAGATGTCGCAGCAGGTGTCGACCGTCTACCAGGCCGAGCGGGAACGCTGGCTGGAAAGTCGAAATGCGGTGCGCGCGTTGCGGGTCCGCGACATCCTTGCCGACGAGAGCCTGGACGTCGACGCGATGACGACCGCGATCCGCTACCCGCTGCGGCGAACCCACGCCGGGATCGTGGTGTGGTATCCCGATTCGGCCGGCGACCGGCTGGCCGCCGCGGAAGGTTTCGTCAAGCAGCTCGCCGAGACGCTGCCGGTGCACGGGGCGCCACTGTTCGTCCCGGCCGACAGCACCACCGGGTGGGCGTGGCTTCCGCTGCCCTCGGGCGCCGGGGACGATGTGGTGGAACAGATCCGAGCCTGCGCGCTCACCGCGGACGACAAGCCGTGGGTGGCGATCGGTGATCCGCTCCCCGGCGTCGAGGGCTTCCGCCGATCGCATCAGCAGGCGCTGGCGGCGCACACCCTGGCGGTCGCCTCCGGCTCGGTGCGGGTCAGCGCGGCCAGCGACCCCGGCCTGTCGGCGGCGGCACTGCTCGGCGCCGAGAACCTGTCCGCCGCGCGGACCTGGGTCGCCGAGGTGCTCGGCCCACTGGCCTGCGCGACCGACAGCGACGGCCGGCTGCGCGACACCCTGCGGGTGTTCCTGCGGACCGGATCGAGCTTCAAGGCGGCCGGCGAGCAACTGCACTTTCACGTCAACACGATGAAGTACCGGGTGCAGCGGGCGATCGAACGCCGCGGCCGCCCGATCGCCGACGATCGCCTGGACGTGGAGATCGCCCTGCTGCTGTGTCAGTGGTACGGCGCTGCCGTGTTGTCTTCGCAGGACGAATAGCCGGCCGAATTCCGGCCGCGCGGGACGAGCGGCGAGGCCGCGGCGCTCCCTAACGTCAGGCACATCCGAAAACACATGGTGTGACCAAGACGAGGGGTTAAATGCAATGAGCACCGAGATGGCCAGCGAACCGAAACTCTGGCAGGACAAGAAACGTCACCTATGGCTGCTGGGCCTGATCGTGCCCACCATGCTGTTCCTGGTACTGCCGCTGGTCTGGGCACTGAACAAGGCCGAACTGCACACCGCGGCGCAACTGCCGCTGTACATCGGGCCGATCCTGCTCTACGTGCTGCTGCCGGCACTGGACCTCTGGATCGGCGCCGACGGGCAGAACCCGCCGGATGAGGTGATGGCGGCACTGGAGAACGACAAGTACTACCGCTACGCCACCTACGCCTACATTCCCTTCCAGTACGCCAGCGCGATTTTCGGCGCCTACCTGTTCACCGCCTCGGACCTGGGCTGGCTCGGGTTCGACGGTTCGCTGGGCTGGCTGGGCAAGATCGGGGTGGCACTGACCACCGCGACCGTGGCCGGGGTCGGCATCAACACCGCCCACGAGCTGGGCCACAAGCGGGAGTCGCTGGAGCGGTGGCTGGCCAAGATCACCCTGGCCCAGGTCTGCTACGGCCACTTCTACGTCGAGCACAACCGCGGCCACCACGTCCGGGTGGCCACCCCCGAGGACCCGGCGTCGGCCCGCTTCGGCGAGACGTTCTGGGAGTTCCTGCCGCGCAGCACTTTCGGCGGTATCCGATCGGCGTGGGAGCTGGAGTCCCAGCGGGTCCGCCGGACCGGCAAGAGCCCGTGGAACCCGCGGACGTGGGCGGACAACGACGTGGTCAACGCGTTGGCGATGTCGGTGTTGTTCTGGGGCGTGATGATCGCGGTGTTCGGGGTCGCGCTGCTGCCCTACGTGTTGATCAACGCCATCTACGGATCGTCGCTGCTGGAGTCGGTGAACTACCTGGAGCACTACGGGCTGGTCCGCCAGAAGCAGGGCGGTGAGGGTTCGCAAGGCCGCTACGAGCGCTGCACACCGCAGCACAGCTGGAACTCCGACCACATGGTCACCAACCTGTTCCTCTACCACCTGCAGCGGCACAGCGACCACCACGCCAACCCCACCCGGCGCTACCAGACGCTGCGCAGCTTCGAGGACTCGCCGAACCTGCCGGCCGGCTACGGCGCCCTGATCGGGGTGACCTACTTCCCGACGGTGTGGCGCAAGCTGATGGACCACCGGGTGCTCGAGCACTACGCCGGTGACATCACCCGGGCCAACATCTCGCCGCGCCGCCGGGAGAAGATCCTGGCCCGCTACCAGGCGGCGGCCTGATGGCCGGGTACGGGTGCCCGGGCTGCGGGTACGTCTACGACGAGGCCACCGGGGAGCCCCGAGAGGGGTTCAGCGCCGGCACCCTCTGGCAGCAGATCCCCGACGACTGGACCTGCCCGGACTGTGCGGTCCGCGAAAAGCTGGATTTTCAACCGACAGGAGCGAACTGATGAACGACTACAAACTGTTCCGGTGCCTGCAGTGCGGCTTCGAATACGACGAGGCGCTGGGTTGGCCGGAGGACGGCATCGAGCCCGGCACCCGCTGGGCCGACATCGGTGAGGACTGGAGCTGCCCGGACTGCGGCGCCGCGAAAGCCGACTTCGAGATGGTGGAAGTGGTCCGGCCGTGAGCGGAGTGCTCATCGTCGGGGCGGGCCTGGCCGCGGTGCGCACCGCCGAACAGCTCCGCCGCAACGGCTACACCGATCCGATCACCGTCGTCGGCGCCGAAGCGCACCCGCCCTACGATCGCCCGCCGCTGTCCAAGCAGATGCTGCGCGGTGAGGTCGAGAGCGTGGCACTCAAGCCGGCCGGGTTCTACGAGGACAACCAGATCATCTTGCGCCTCGGCTGCCCCGCCCGCACCGTCGATGTGGCGGGCCACCGTGTGGAGTTGGCCGACGGACAGGTGCTCGGCTACGACCAGCTGGTGATCGCCACCGGCCTGGTGCCCAATCGCATCGCGGCGTTCGGTGACCTGGACGGCATCTGCGTGCTGCGCTCGCTCGACGACTGTGTGGCCCTTCGCGATCGGGCGGCGACCGCACGCCGCGCGGTGGTGATCGGCGCCGGTTTCATCGGCTGCGAGGTCACCGCCAGTCTGCGCGGCATGGGCGTGCAGGTGGTGCTGGTGGAGCCGCAGACCGCACCCCTGGCCGGCGTGCTGGGCGAGCAGGCCGGGGTCTTGATCGCCCGGCTGCACCGCGATGAGGACGTCGACGTGCGCACCGGCGTGACGGTGGACTCGGTCTCCGGCGGCGAATGCGTCGAGTCGGTGACGCTGTCCGACGGGTCGGTCATCGAGGCCGACCTCGTGGTGGTTGGGATCGGGTCGCGCCCGGCCAGCGACTGGCTGACCGGCAGCGACATCGACGTGGCAGACGGCGTCGTCTGCGACGCGGTCGGACGTACCAGCGCCCCCGATGTGTGGGCGATCGGCGATGTGGCGTCCTGGCGCGACGGCGGCGGGGCCCAGATCCGGGTCGAGCACTGGAGCAACGTTGCCGATCAGGCGAAGACCCTGGTGGCGGCGATGCTGAACCTGGAGGCGGTGGCGAGCCCGGGCGTGCCCTATTTCTGGAGCGACCAGTACGACGTCAAGATTCAGTGCCTAGGCCGGCCGCGGGCCGGCGACACCGTGCACCTGGTCGAGGATGACGGCCGCCGGTTCCTGGCCTACTACGAGCGTGACGGGGTCCTGGTCGGCGTGGTGGGCGCGGGCATCCCGGAAAAGGTGCGGACGGCCCGTGCCGGGATCGCCGCCGGGGTGGCGATCGCCGAGGTGCTGCAACCGGTCTAGGGGCAGCGGTGTGCCGCGAGATTGCATTCACGCAGGAAAAGTTCGAGAAGACACCTGCGTGAGTGCGATCTCGCGGGGAAAGAAATCAGGCCATGGCGCGGCGGCCGGTAAAGGCCCGGCCTAACGTCAGCTCGTCGGCGAATTCCAGGTCACCGCCCATCGGCAAACCGGACGCCAGGCGCGTGACGCTGAGCCCGGGAATGTCGCGCAGCACCCGCACCAAGTAGGTGGCGGTGGCCTCACCCTCGGTGTTGGGGTCGGTGGCGATGATCACCTCACTGACGTCAACCCCATCGATCCGCTCCCCGACCCGATTCAGCAGCTCACGCACCCGCAGTTGCTCGGGGCCGATCCCCGACAGCGGATCCAGCGCGCCACCGAGCACGTGGTAGCGGCCGTGGAACTCCCGGGTGCGCTCGATGGCCGCGACGTCCTTGGGCTCCTCGACAACACAGATCTGGGCGAAGTCGCGGCGCGCATCACCGCAGATCCGGCAGCGCTGCGCGTCGGAGACGTTGCCGCACACCTCGCAGAACCGCACCCCATCGCGGACCTTGGTGAGCACCGCGGTGAGCCGGTCGATCTCCGGCGGCTCCACCGACAGCAAATGAAACGCGATCCGCTGGGCGCTCTTGGGGCCGATACCCGGCAGCTTGCCCAGCTCGTCGATCAGGTCCTGAACCGGACCCTCAAACACCTAGGCTCCCGGCATGCCGAGCGCGCCGCCCATGCCGCCGGCCAGCGGCGACAGCCGCTGCTGGGCCAGCGTGTGCGCCTTCTTCGAGGCGTCCGCGAGCGCTCCCACGAGCAGGTCCTGCAGGGTCTCGATGTCGGATGGGTCGACGACCTTCGGGTCGATCTGCACCGCGAGCACCTCGCCGCTGCCGTTGGAGGTGACCTTGACCAGGCCTCCGCCGGCCTCCCCGTGCACCTCGGTGACGGCCAGCTCCTGCTGCGCCTGCAGCAGTCGCTGCTGCATCTGCTGAGCCTGGGCCAGCAGCGCCGACATGTCGGGCGGGCCTCCTGGTTGCATGACACTCCCCTTGCGTTGTCGTGTGCGTGGTCTCGACTGGGTTGCGGCTTGGTTTCAGCTCCGAGACCCGGTGCGTGTGAGATTTCCAGCGTAGTCGGCCCCGGCCTACGTTGGCGGCGTGCGCGTACCAGTTCTTGTCCGTGTCGGTATCGCGATCACCACCGCCCTGGTGGTGGCCGCCGCGATACCGAGCGCCCCGCTGACTCCCTTGGCTTCGGCCGCCCCCGCCAACATCGCCGGCATGATCGTGTTCCTCGACCCCGGACACAGCGGCGCGGGCGACCCCACCGCCCTGTCACGTCAGGTGCCCAACGGCCGCGGCGGCACCAAAAACTGCCAGACCAGCGGCACCGCGACCAACTCCGGCTACCCCGAGCACAGCTTCGCCTGGGACACCACGCTGCGGATCCGCCAAGCCCTCAACTCCGCCGGGGTCCGCACCGCCATGTCCAGAGGCGACGACAACGGGCCGGCCCCGTGCATCGACGCCCGCGCCGCGGCGGCCAATGCACTGCACCCCAACGCCATCGTGTCCATTCACGCCGACGGCGGCCAGCCCGCCGGCCGCGGATTCCACGTCAACTACTCCGCACCTCCGCTGAACCCGGCCCAGGAGGGCCCGGCAGTACGGTTCGCCCAGGTCATGCGTAGCCAGTTGCAGGCCGCGGGCATTCCCCCGGCCAACTACATCGGCACCGACGGCTTGAAGGGGCGCGCCGACCTTGCCGGGCTCAACCTGGCCGAATACCCGTCGGTCCTGGTCGAGCTGGGCAATATGAAAAACACCACCGACGCAGCCCTGATGGAGAGTCCGGCGGGCCGCCAGCGCTACGCCGACGCGGTAGCGCGCGGCATCGCCAGTTTCCTGAGCAGTCAAACCCAGCTGCCCTGACGCGCTGCGCCGTTGCGTGCAGATCCGCCGATCCACCGTTAGCGTGGGAGGTGATGTCCGTTCGGCCGGCCGATATACCGACATCCCACAAGCGGGGGGTGCAGCGCCTGCTGGACAGCTACCGGAACATCCCCGCCGACGAATCGATCCGGCTGGCCAAACCCACCTCCAACCTGTTTCGGGCGCGCGCCAAGCGCCAGGCACCCGGCCTGGACACCTCGGGCCTGGTGAGCGTCATCGCCATCGACCCGGAGAACCGCACCGCCGACGTCGACGGCATGTGCACCTACGAGGCCCTGGTCGCCGCCACCCTCCCGTACGGTCTGGCGCCGTTGGTGGTCCCGCAGCTCAAGACGATCACGGTGGGTGGTGCGGTCAGCGGCCTGGGAATCGAGTCGGCGTCGTTCCGCAATGGGCTTCCCCACGAGTCGGTGCTGGAGATGGACGTGCTCACCGGCAGTGGCGAACTGCTGACGGTATCGCGCGACCAGCATGAGGATCTGTTCCACGCGTTTCCGAATTCCTATGGCACGCTGGGATATGCGACGCGACTGCGAATCGAGCTGGAAGCCGTCAAGCCCTTCGTGGCGTTGCGGCACGTCCGCTTCGATTCCCTCGACGAGCTGGTGTCGACGATGGATCGCATCATCGACACCGGCGGGCTTGAAGGCGTCCCGGTGGACTACCTCGACGGGGTGGTGTTCAGCCCCCGGGAGAGCTACCTGTGTGTCGGTATCGCGACCGATTCTCCCGGCGCCGTCAGCGACTACACCGGCCAGCAGATCTACTACCGCTCGATCCGGCATGCCCACGGGATCAAAGACGACCGGCTGACCATCCACGACTACCTATGGCGCTGGGACACCGACTGGTTCTGGTGTTCGCGCGCGTTCGGGGCGCAGCGGCCCCAGGTGCGGCGGTGGTGGCCGCGGCGCTATCGGCGCAGCAGTGTCTATTCGAAGCTGATCGCCTACGACCAGCGCTTCGCCATCGCCGACCGGATCGAGAAGCGGAATCACCGCCCACCACGTGAGCGCGTGGTGCAGGACATCGAGGTCCCGCTGGAGCGGTGCGGGGAATTCTTGGACTGGTTCTTCGCCCACGTGCCGATCGAGCCGGTGTGGTTATGCCCGCTGCGGCTGCGCGGCGACGAGGAGTGGCCGCTGTACCCCATCCGGCCGAATCGCACCTACGTCAACGTCGGGTTCTGGTCGTCGGTCCCGGCCGGCGCCACCGAGGGAGCCACCAATCGCCTGATCGAGGCCGAGGTCAGCGAACTCGACGGCCACAAGTCGCTGTACTCCGACTCCTATTACACGGCCGCGGAGTTTGACGACCTCTACGGCGGTGAAACCTACCGGCGGATCAAGAAGACTTACGACCCCGACTCGCGGCTACTAGACCTCTACGCCAAGGCGGTGCGACGACGATGACCACCTACAAGGTGCAGACCCACACCGGCAGGCTGAGCCTGGCCCAGGTGTTGGAGACCCTGGCCACTGACGGTCATCTGCCGCTGCGCTTCACCGCCTATGACGGCAGCAGCACCGGCCCCGACGACGCGCCCCTGGGCCTGGACCTGCTGACCCCGCGCGGCACCACCTATCTGGCCACCGCTCCGGGTGACTTGGGGATGGCCCGCGCCTACATCTCCGGCGACCTGGGGCTGCACGGCGTGCACCCAGGCGATCCCTATCGGCTACTCAAAGCCCTTGCCGACGAGCTGCACTTCAAGCGGCCCTCACCGCGGGTGCTGGCCAACATCGTGCGCTCGATCGGGTTCGAGCATCTGGTGCCGATCGCCCCGCCGCCCCAAGAGGCCCTGCCCCGGTGGCGGCGCGTCGCGGAAGGACTGCGGCACAGCAAGTCTCGGGATGCCGAGGCGATTCACCACCACTACGACGTGTCCAACGACTTCTACGAGTGGGTGCTGGGGCCGTCGATGACTTACACCTGCGCGGTGTACCCATCTCCGGATGCGACGCTGGAGCAGGCCCAGGAGAACAAGTACCGGCTGATCTTCGACAAGCTACGCCTAGAACCCGGTGACCGGCTGCTCGACGTGGGCTGCGGCTGGGGTGGCATGGTGCGCTACGCGGCCCGACACGGGGTGCGCGCCATCGGTGCGACGCTGTCAGCCGAGCAGGCCCAGTGGGCACAGCGCGTGATCGCCGACGCCGGCCTGGCCGACCGGGCCGAGGTGCGGCACTGCGATTACCGCGACGTCGGCGAATCCGGATTCGAGGCGGTCTCCTCGATCGGGATGACCGAACACATCGGCGTGGCCAACTCCCCCGCCTATTTCGATTTCCTCAAGTCCAAGCTGCGTCCCGGCGGCCTGCTGCTCAACCACTGCATCACCCGGGCGGACAACAAATCCAGTGCGACCGCCGGCGATTTCATCGACCGCTATGTGTTCCCGGACGGGGAGCTGGCCGGATCGGGCCGCATCATCAGCGAGATCCAGGACGCCGGCCTGGAGGTGCTGCACACCGAGAACCTGCGCAACCACTACGAACTGACCCTGCGCGATTGGTGCGCCAACCTGGTGGCGCGCTGGGACGAGGCCGTCGCCGAGGTCGGGCTGGCCACCGCCAAGGTGTGGGGCCTGTACATGGCCGGTTCCCGATTGGGCTTCGAGCACAACGCGATTCAGCTCCATCATGCGCTGGCAGTCAACGGCGGCGGGGCCGGGCTGCCGCTGCGGCCGTGGTGGCGGCCTTAGCGGCGATCGCAAGCGCGGCGAAGCCGGGCGCCGCGGGTCGCCGCAATCGGCCCTAGCGCCTCTTCAATGGCGTTGGCGACGCGCGAAGGCCGGGGCACGCTCGGGGCGCACCCCCACACCGACCAGGTAGGCCGGAATCGCCGACAACCACGGCAACATCGCGAACAGGGTGCCCACGCTCGCCGGTGGATCGAGGTTCTTGCCGCGCAGGATCGGGTTCAGCGCTCGGTGCGCCGTCCGCTGAACCGTTTGAGTGACGACGGTGGGTAGCTCCCGGCGTCGCTGCACGGCAGCCAGATCCCGACCCGTCACCCGCCCTTGCCGTAGCGGCTCGGCCAGGATGGTCGCAGCAGCCACCGCGTCCTGCACCGCCAGATTGATGCCGACGCCACCCACCGGCGACATGGCATGCGCCGCGTCTCCGATGCACAGTAGCCCGTCAATGCTCCAGTGCCGCAACCGATTAAGGCGCACATCAAGGTGTTTGACGTCGTCCATCGTCCGCAGCGCCTCCACCGAATCCGCCGCCTCTGGAATGAGCTCCACCACGTCACGGCGGAACGCCTCGATACCGCGCGCCCGCTTGTCCGCGTCCGTGCCCTTGCGCCCGAGGTAGGCGACCTGGAAGTAGCCCTCGCGGGGAATCATGATCGCGGCGCGGCCCGGACCGAGCCGAGGCAGCAGCGTGGGCTGGGCGGCGCGGTCGTTCGGCAGGCGGAACCACCAGACATCGAAGTTCACCGGAAACTCGCGCGAGTGCAAGCCGGCCTCGTGCCGCGCGACCGACCAGCGCCCGTCGCAGGCCACGGTGAGATCGGCGCGCAGTTCGCCGGTGCCCTCGGCGCCGCGGTAGCGCACTCCGGCTACCCGACCGTCCTCGTGCAGCAGCCCGGTGACTTCGGTCTGCATCCGCAAGGTGAACGTCGGCTCGGTCCGCGCGGACTCGGCGAGCAGGTCGAGCAGGTCCCACTGCGGCACCATCGCGACGTAGGGATGCGGCTGGCGGCGCAGCCGGCCGAAGTCGACCACGGTGACGTCGCGGCCGGCCACGTCGAGGCTGACCTGGTGAATCTCACTGTGCGCCAGGGTCGCGAAGCGCTCCCAGAGCCCGAGCTCATCGAGCAGTCGCAGGGTGGTGGGGTGCACGGTGTCGCCACGGAAATCACGCAGGAAGTCGGCATGCTTCTCCAGCAGCGTCACCTGCACACCGGCCCGGGCCAGCAACAACCCGAGAACCATGCCTGCCGGTCCGCCACCGACGATCGCGCAGGTGGTTGCTTCGGTCATCTCGCCCATTGGGGTGCAACGTTACGCGTGTTTGAGGTGGCGCCCGGGCGGTTATCCGCAACTGGACAAGGGGGGTACACCATGACGTCCAAAACACTCACCGAAAGAACCCAGACCACCGCGAACGGCAAGCTGGGGTTGGCCGAGATTCTGGTGCTGCTGGCCGGCGGGGGCCAGCCACCGCTGAAGGTCTCTGCCTACGACGGCAGCAGCGTCGGGCCCAGCGACGCGGAACTGGGCGTCGATCTGCTGACTCCGCGGGCCACCGCTTATCTGGCCACGTCACTGGGCCAACTCGGCATAGCCCGGGCCTACGTCTCGGGTGACTTGGAACTGCGTGGCGTGCATCCGGGAAATCCCTACGAGGTGCTCAACGCCATGGCGGATCTGGAGTTCAAACGCCCGTCGCCGCGCGAGCTGGCCAACATCGTCCGTTCCATCGGGCTGCGGAATCTCAAGCCGGTCGCACCGCCCCCGGAGGAGGCGCCACCTAAATGGCGTCGCAACGCCAGCGGGCTGCGGCACAGCAAGTCTCGGGACGCAGACGCGATTCATCACCACTACGACGTGTCGAACACGTTCTACGAATGGGTGCTGGGCCCGTCGATGACCTACACCTGCGCGATCTACCCGACCGCCGACGCGACGCTGGAAGAAGCCCAGGAGAACAAGTACCGGCTGATCTTCGACAAGCTGCGCCTGCAGCCGGGCGACCGCTTGCTCGACGTGGGCTGCGGCTGGGGCGGCATGGTGCGCTACGCCGCGCGCCGCGGCGTGCATGCACTCGGCGCCACCCTGGCTGCCGAGCAGGTCGCCTGGGCGCAGCAGGCGATCGCCGATGAAGGGCTCTCCGAATTCGCCGAAGTCCGGCACTGCGACTACCGGGACGTGCGAGAGACCGGGTTCGACGCCGTCTCGTCGATCGGCATGACTGAGCACATCGGGGTGAAGAACTACCCGTCCTACTTCAGCTTCCTCAAATCGAAACTGCGCACCGGTGGCCTGCTGCTCAACCACTGCATCACAACGGCGGACAATTCAATCTACCGGGGCGACCCCTTCACCGACCGGTACGTCTTTCCTGACGGCGAGATCACCGGCGTGGGAAGCATCACCGCCGAGATCCAGCAGACCGGTCTCGAGGTCCTGCACGAGGAGGACTTCCGGCTCCACTACGCCAAGACGCTGCGCGGCTGGTGCCAGAACCTGGTGGACCACTGGGACGAGGTCGTCGCCGAAGTCGGCCTGGGCCGCGCCAAGGTGTGGGGTCTGTACATGGCGGCGGCGGTAATCGGCTTCGAGCGCAACCAATGTCAGTTACACCACGTGCTGGCCGGCAACGTGGACAAGCAGGGCGGGGATGGGGGCCTGCCGCTGCGACCCTGGTGGACCCCCTAGAAAAAACTAGCCCCTTCAGTCGCCGCTGATCCGGCGGGCGCCCAACTCGTTCTGCAACAACTCCAGGGCCACTTCTTCGGGGTCGCGGCGGGGCGGGGCGCCGGTGCCGGCGTCCACCGCAGCCTCGGCCAGCATGGCCTCCTCGTCGGCGCGCCGTGCCGATTCCACGTCGACCTGAGCGGGCGCAGCCGACGAGGAGGCCATGCGGCTTCGGTGTCGGCAGCCGAGGGCAACAGCAGCCTGGCGCACACCACCTCCAGCAGCAGCCGCGGAGCGGTTGCACCACGCATCTCGCCGAGGCCGGCATGCACCACTTCGGCATAGCGGGCCAGGGTGGCCGGGCCCAGCCGGGCGGCCTGCTCATGCATCCGGTCCAACATGTCCTCCGGCGCGTCGACCACGCCCTTGGCCACCGCGTCCGGGACCGCCTGCAGCACAATCAGGTCCCGGAACCGCTCCAGCAGGTCGATGGCGAACCGGCGCGGGTCATGCCCGGCATCAACGACGGCCTCCACCGCTCCGAACAGCGATGCGGCGTCCCCGGCGGCCAGGGCGTCGACCGCCTCGTCGATCAGGGCGACGTCGGTGGCTCCCAGCAGACCCAGTGCCCGTTGATAGTGGACGTGGTCAACCCCGGTGTCGTCCTTCTCCGAGCCGGCAAGCAGCTGGTCGAGCACCGAGAGGGTGTCGCGCGGCGAGCCGCCACCGGCCCGGATCACCAGGGGATACACCGCGTCGTCGACGGCGACGTTCTCCTGCTCACAGATCCGGCCGATCAACTCCCGCATGGTTCGCGGCGCGAGCAGTCGGAACGGGTAGTGGTGGGTGCGCGACCGGATGGTCGGCAGCACCTTCTCCGGCTCGGTGGTGGCGAACACGAAGATCAGGTGGTCCGGCGGCTCCTCAACGATCTTGAGCAGCGCGTTGAAACCCGCGGTGGTCACCATGTGCGCTTCGTCGATGATGAAGATGCGGTAGCGCGACTGGGCAGGCGCATAGAAAGCGCGATCCCGCAGATCACGGGTGTCGTCGACCCCGCCGTGGCTGGCCGCGTCGAGTTCGACGACGTCGATGCTGCCCGGGCCGTTGGGGGCCAACGCCACGCACGAGTCGCACGTTCCGCACGGTGTCGGGGTCGGTCCCTGCGCACAGTTCAGCGATCGGGCCAGAATGCGCGCCGACGATGTCTTGCCGCAGCCGCGGGGTCCGGAGAACAGGTAGGCGTGGTTGATCCGGCCCGCCGACAAGGCGGTGCACAGGGGGTCGGTGACGTGCTCCTGCCCCACCACTTCGGCGAAGGTTGCCGGCCGGTATTTGCGGTAGAGCGCCACGCAAGGGAGGTTACTTGCTCGGCCCGACGACGGTGCAGGCCCGGCAGGCGAAGCGCTACGCCTTCGGGCGCAGATACCCCAGCGTGTTCCACATGGGGCCGACGTCGCGCCAGTTCAGCGTCACGAACAACCGGCCGCCGGAGTTCTGTTCGGCGACCTCATAGCGCAGCAGGCTGCCGCTGCCCCGCACCGCCGTGACAACCCCGGCATGCCCGTGTTCGCTGACAAACCCACCAGGGCCATAGACCACGACGTCCCCGACACGCGGCCCATTCAGACCACCGTCGAACGGCACCTGATCGAAGTATTGACCCAAGCCATTGGTGGGGAAATGCTCGTAGAGATCGAAGGCATTGCCGCTGGGATCTCTGTTTCGCCATGGACCCAGCGCCTGGATGTATTGCTGCACGAGCGGGTAACACTGGCCGTCGCCGTACGTCACCGGATTTCCCAGTGCGCCCTCGGCGGCATCGTTGCGGAAGGCATCGAGTTGTTCGGCGGCCCTCGGCGGCAACGGGTCTGCCTCGCCGGGGCCGGCGTCTGTCGCCTGCACCGCCGGCGGTTCGACCGGCCGTTCCGGCCCGGCCTGCGCGGCGGGACACTGGCCCAGACCCAGGAGGCCCATCGCCAACGCCGCGCAGCCGAACGCACCGACCTTGATCGCCATTTCTCGCGCCTCCACCGGCAATTCAACGGGATTGCTGACTTAACTGTCGAAAAACTCTATTCGGCGACGGCCACACCGACGCCGAATTCCGCAATGTGTCAGCCCAGCAGGTGCTCGGCAGCGGCCAGCAGCGCACAGGTGGCCAGACCATCGACGGCGTTGCGCAAGTCCTCGGTGGACGGGAACGACGGGGCGATCCGAATGTTCTTGTCGTCGGGGTCCTTGCGGTACGGGAACGACGCACCGGCCTCAGTGACCGCGATACCGGCGTCTTTGGCCAGCGCGACGGTGCGGCGCGCGGTGCCCGGCCAGACGTCCAGGCTGATGAAGTAGCCGCCCTTGGGGTCGGTCCACGACGCGATCTTGGAGTCGCCGAGGCGACGCTCCAGGATTTCGGCGGCCAGCTCGAACTTGGGCGCCAGGATCTCCTGGTGGCGGCGCATGTGTAGCCGCACGCCGTCAGCGTCGCCGAAGAACCGCAGGTGACGCAGCTGGTTGACCTTGTCCGGGCCGATCGAGCGCTTCCCGGCGTACTGCAGGTACCAGGCGATGTTGCCCAGCGAGCCGCCGAAGAAGCTGACGCCGGCGCCGGCGAAGGTGATCTTCGAGGTGGAGGCGAACACGTACGGCCGGTTCGGGTTGCCCGCGGCCGCGGCCAGCCCCAGCACATCGATCTGGTGGGGGAACTCGGTGGTCAGGGTGTGCACCGCGTAGGCGTTGTCCCAGAACAGCCGGAAGTCGGGTGCGGCGGTCTTCATCTGCACCAGCCGGCGCACGGTCTCCCACGAGTAGGTGATGCCGGTCGGGTTGCCGAACACCGGCACGGCCCACATGCCCTTGATCGCCGGGTCGGCGGCGACGAGCTCTTCGATCAGGTCGACGTCCGGGCCGTCCTCGCGCATCGGGACGCCGATCATCTCGATGCCCAGGGTCTCGGTGATCGCGAAATGCCGGTCGTAGCCGGGCACCGGGCACAGGAACTTGACGACCGGCTCCTGCCCCCACGGCCGCGGCGAGTCCACCCCGCCGTGCAGCATCGAGTAGACGACGACGTCGTGCATGAACTCGAGGCTCGCGTTGTTGCCGGCGATCAGGTTGGGCACCGCGATGCCGAGCAGCTCCCCGAAGATGGACCGCAGCTCGGGCAGACCGTGCAGGCCGCCGTAGTTGCGGGTGTCGGTGCCGTCGTCGCCGCGGTAGTCGTCCGGGCCGGGCAGGGCCAGCAGGCCGTTGGCCAGGTCGAGCTGCTCGGGCGCCGGCTTACCGCGGGTGAGGTCCAGCGACAGTTTCTTGGCCTGCAGGTCGGCGTAGTCCCGCTGGTAGCGCTCATATTGCGCGGTCAGGTCGGCACGGTTGAGGGTATGCAGCGACACGACGTCCCTTTCAAGTCCCTTATCAAGCGCAATCAGCCGGCGAAGGCCCGACATATAAGGGGACCCCGCGCACCCGCCAGAGCCCATTGACCCTTGCTGCCTTCCGGCCCTGGGGGAGTTCACAGGATGGACGCCGCGCGGGGTCCACGGGCAAGTCTAGCGGTGGTCGCGAGCGCGGCGAAGCCGGGCGTTGCGGGCCGCCGCCATCGGGCACAGCGGTGGTCGCGAGCGCGGCGAAGCCGGGCGCTGCGGGGCCCGCAACAGACTCCGCTACCATTGCCGACGGAGGATTCGCCTAGTGGCCTATGGCGCTCGCCTGGAACGCGGGTTGGGTTAATAGCCCTCAGGGGTTCAAATCCCCTATCCTCCGCACCCGATTCAGGTGTGGCCGGACCGAAAGCTCAAGGTCCGGTCGCACCTGAGTCACTAGCTGACGAGCATTGGAGGTGGCGTGAGTCGTACCGTCGCCACGGTTTGGCACGCGTCGCTCTCGACCCTCGCGGCCCTGCTGTATTTCCTCTTTGTCCTGCCGCGATGGTGGGAGCTGACCGGCTTCAGTTCGCATGTGCTGGGCACCGTGCTGCGAGTCCTCCTCGGACTGTTGGTCGCGGCAATGGCCCTGCCGGTGGCAGCGGTGTTGAAGCAGGCCCGCAAGCCTGAGTACGGCACCCCGCAACTGGCGCTGTCGCTGCGGACCGGCTCCATCGTGGCGCACCTGGCGGCCGCCGCGTTGATCGCCGGCACCGCGGTCAGCGAAATCTGGTTGTCGCTGGACAGCTTCGGAGTGTGGCTGTTCGGGATTTACGGGGCGGCGGCCGCGATCGCCCTGTTGGGGATCGGCGCGTTCTACCTGGCGTTCGTCGCCGAACTGCCGCCGCCGCCGCCCAAACCGATCAAGCCCAAGGCCGAAAAGCAGCCCAAGCAAGAGCGCCGCTGGGGCAAGAAGTCCGGCGCCGCGAAGGCCGAGGACTCCGAGGACTCCGAGTCCGCCGAGGACTCCGAGGAAGAGTCCGGCGACGAAGCCGACGACGCTGACGCTGACGTCACCGCGGTCGACGAGACGGAAGCCACCGAGATCGCCGAGTCGACCAGCGAAGAAGCCGACGAGCCGGCCGCAACCGGCGACGACAAGCTGCGCCCGTCCGGCAAGCGCCGGGCGAAAAAGGGCCTGTAAGCCCAATCCGGCCCGGCTACCCTGTCCGCTATGGCCGAGAACCTCGGTGCTTTCGCCGATGCGGCTCGCGCGCGTGAAGAGGCGCTCGCGAACCGGCTGGCCGCATCGGTAGCGGCCGACAAAGAGTTCCAGACGATCTTGCAGCAGGCCGTGCGGAACACGGTGAGTTCGCGGCAACGCCTTGACGCCATCGAGGCCGAGATCCGCGAATCGGCCGCCACCTGGCCGGGCCTGGACACCCCCGCCGGTTCCCGCCAGTTCCAGCGATTCCTGACCGCCAAGACCCGCGAGATCCAGCGGGTGGTCTCTGACGCCGCCGCAGACAGCCGGCACCGGACGCAGCTGGTGCAGACCCTGACCAACCACTACAAGCTGGGGGGCGGCGAGGGCGTCCCACCCGGCCAGGATCCGCATATTCGACTGGTGGACAACGAAACCCAAGCGCCGCACAACCCCACCATCGCCGGCGTGGGCAGCCCGCCGATGCGGGAGAAGCAGGACGGTTCGCCCTACGACCTGGGCGCGACGATCCCGGGCACCGGCATCGTCATCACCGGCGACCCGGAGAACGGCCACCCCCGCCTGCACATCCCCGGTAAGCCCGACATCGACAACCCGTTCCCCGTCGACGAGGGATTCCGGGCACTGCCGACCGGCACCGCCGTCGGCCCCGACGGTCAGCAATACGCGTTCTACAGTGTGCGGCCCTATGGGCCCGGCACCTCACCGGACCACTACATCGCTCCGGAATCGCGGGTGCAGAACCTGGCCGATCCGGCAACGGATTTGGGGCCGCTGATGGGCACCCCGATCGGCTCGGACACCAAGGTGGGCATCTCGCAAGCCAGCGGCGTCTACGACCCCGCATCCGGAACCATGGTCATCGTCGGGAACGCCGGCCAGGACGGTCAGCGCGCCCTGTGGCAGTCGGCACCCGTCGCCGCCGGCGACCCGCCCAATGCCTGGATGAACAGCCTGCACGAGGTCGGCGCCTTCAATAATCTCGGTCCCGCCAACCGGGAGAATCAGATCGTGTCCCTGCCCCAGGGCGGGTATCTGTTGACCAGCGCCAGCGACGGCGGCCAAGTCGTGGGCGTCACCGCGGGCAGCCCCCAGGGCCTGCTCCAGGCCCCCGCACAAGACCTCACCGGCCCCGGATTCATCCCGAGCCCCGGCAATCAGCCAGCCGTCCCGTACGGGCCGAGCATCGTCAACGTCGAGACGCGTCCCAACGGGCAAGAACAGGTCACGATGCGGGTCAGCACGTGGCCGACGCCGCCGGGCTGGCCGGTCGGGCCCGATGCCCCGCCACCGCCCTATCACCCGCGGACCTACACGACCACGTTCAACATCAACCCGTAGCGGCCGTGGGCCCGAGAACCGCTAGAACGCAGAACTGCCCGACGGGCTCAGCACGAATCCGTGATGCCCCAGCGAGGTGTCCAGGCAGGCGACGAGCTGGTCGGTGCCCACCGCACAGGTGACGTTGCCGTATGACAGCTTCTGACCGACGCCCAAGAAGGCTCCGTTGGAGAATTGGCGACTGCAACCGGTCGATTCGCGGTTCAGCCGCAGGCCCGCTGCACCCTGGGAGCGCACGGTCCCGATCACGCAGCCACCCGGCACCGGGGCGCCCGAGCCCAGCGGCGCGTTGGCCAGTCCGGGCATGTCGCCGTCGCACATGATGGCTTGCGACGATCCCGCCGGCGGGTCAATGGCGTCGAATTGGCAGGCGACGTTGTAGGGCGTGGAGAAGTTCACCCAGCGGCCCGGCCCCTTGGGGCCCGTCGAGATGTAGTTGTCCACCGGGACCGCGGTGAAGTCGTCAAGATTGGGGAACCCCGCAGGTTGAGCGCCCGCAGGAGATCCCGGAGCCCCGAGCAGCAGGCCGCCCGCCGCGCCGGCAGCGAGCAGAACCCGCATGACTCGACGGATGGAACCGTTCATCGGTCTCCTGTTACGGCTTGGGGGCCCAGTCCCACACCGACATGTCGTCGCGCGGGTACTGACTGCAGGCCTCGGTCGACTTGGCGACGACGCCCTTGTTGTTGAAGAAGATCTTGGCGTGGTTGGGCCACGACACCGTCAGCGGGTCGGCGAAGTTGGTCGCCAGCTCCTCGGAGTAGGCCCGGCGCTGATCGGGGTTCAGCGAGAAGAACCAGTGCATCTTGTCGATGGCGGCCTGCTGCACCTGCACCGGTTTGTTGTGCATGTCGATCATGTAGCGCTCGTAGTAGATCGGCGACAGGTCACGGCTGGCGGCCAGCATCTGCTCGGCACTGCAGTCGGTGCGGATCACGCGCCGCGGGATCGGGAAGTCGTCGGTCGCGTCGGCGGAGGCGGTGGCGGGCAACAGCACCGCGGCCACGGCTGCACCTGCGGCGGCAGCGGTCACGACGATGCCCCGCAGAATCGAGCGGTGCGTACGCATGGAGTCCACTGTAGCCATTCCCCGGGTCCTTTCACGCTGTCAGTTTTCGGACGCTACACCCGACGGTGAGACCGCTGAGTCGGGTGAAGCAGGTGAGGCGAATGCGCCAGCAAATGGCCGCTTAGCCATCCAAACTCAATAAGCAATGCTACATAACTTTAGTCATGCTACCTAATTGGTTTTCTGACCCCTGAGCATGCAATAGCTCACAACCGGCTACCGGTTGTGGGCCAGCTCCGCGGTGTTGTCCGCATCCCCGCCGCGAGCGAGGACGGCGGTCTCTCGATGCCGAGCGGCTTTCCCTCCGACGTGCGGCAGGACGTTGATCGGCCACCAGAACCAGCGCCCCAGCAGCGCCGCGATCGACGGCGTCATGAACGACCGCACGATCAAGGTGTCGAACATCAGCCCCAGCCCGATGGTGGTGCCGATCTGCCCGATGATGCGCAGGTCGCTGACCGCCATCGAGGTCATGGTGAAGGCGAACACCAGTCCGGCCGACGTCACCACCTTCCCGGTGCCGCCCATCGCCCGGATGATGCCGGTATGCAGCCCGGCGTGGATCTCCTCCTTGAACCGGGCCACCAATAGCAGGTTGTAGTCCGATCCCACCGCCAGCAGGATGATCACCGACATCACCAACACCAGCCAGTGCAGCTGCATACCGATGAGGTACTGCCAGAACAGCACCGACAGCCCGAACGACGCACCCAGCGACAGCGCCACGGTGCCGACGATCACCAACGCTGCGATCAGCGCCCGGGTGATCAAGAGCATGATGATGAAAATCAGGCTCAACGAGGCGATTCCGGCAATCAACAGGTCATAGTTCGAGCCGTCCTGCATATCCTTGAACAGTGACGCTGTCCCGCCGAGATAAATCTTGGCGTCTTCGAGCGGCGTTCCCTTGAGCGCTTCTTCGGCTGCGGTGCGGATCTTGTCGATGTGCGAAATACCTTCGGCCGTAGCCGGATTGCCCCGGTGCGAGATCATCATCCGGACGGCCTTGCCATCCGGAGACATGAACATATTCATCGCCCGCTTGAAGTCCGGGTTGCCGAACACCTCCGGCGGCAGGTAGAACGAGTCGTCGTTCTTGGACTCGTCGAACGCCTTGCCCATCGCGGTGGCGTTGTCGCTCATCTCGTCCATCTGATCGAAGATGCCGGACATGGTGCTGTGCATCGTCAGCATCATGGTCTGCATGGTCTCCATGGTGTCGATCATCGGCGGGAAGGTGCTCAGCATCTGCGGCATGAGTGCATCCATGTCACCCATGTGCGCGATCATCTTGTCCATGCTCTCGCTCATCGGATCAACGCTGTCGATCATGTCGAACGCCGAGCGCAACGAGAAGCAGATCGGGATGTCGTAGCAGTGCGGTTCCCAGTAGAAGTAGTTGCGGATCGGCCGCCAGAAGTCTTCGAAATCGGCGATGTGGTCCCGGATCTCGTAGATCTGGGCCTGGAGGTCGTCCATGTCGACGACCATCTCGTGGGTGATGCCGGCCAGTTGGCTCATGTGGCCGTACATCTGGCGCATGGTGGCGATGGTCTGGCCCATCGCCTCGGCCTGGGTCAGCATGTCGTCCATGCGCTTCTTCTGGAACTGCATGGTCTGCAGCTGACCGGCGTTCTGCATGCTGATCTGGAACGGGATCGAGGTGTGTTCCAGCGGGGTGCCCTGCGGGCGGGTGATCGCCTGAACCCGGGAGATGCCGACCACTTTGAACACCGACTTGGCCAGCTTGTCGATGATCAGAAAGTCCGACGGGTTACGCATGTCGTGGTCGGACTCGATCAGCAGCACCTCGGGCATCATCCGGGACTGCGAGAAATGCCGGTCCGCCGCGGCGAAACCCGCGTTGGCGGGGATGTCGGCGGGAATGTACTTCCGGTCGTCGTAGGCCGGCTGATATCCCGGCAGGGCCAGCAGGCCGACGGCCGCGACCGCCAGTGAGGCAACCAGAACCGGTCCCGGCCAGCGGACGATCACCGTCGCCACCCGCCGCCAACCGCGAGTGCTGGTGGCGCGCTTGGGGTCGAACAGGCCGAACCGGCTGCCGACGGTGATGATCGCGGGGCCCAGCGTCAAGGCCGCGGCGACCGAGACGAGCATGCCCACCGCGCAGGGGATGCCGAGCGTGACGAAGTAGGGCATCCGGGTGAAGTGCAGGCAGAACACCGCTCCGGCGATGGTCAGACCCGAACCGAGGATGACGTGCGCGACGCCGGAAAACGCCGTGTAGTAGGCCGATTCCCGGTCTTCGCCGGCTTGGCGCGCCTCGTGGTAGCGGCCGATCAGGAAGATCGCGTAGTCGGTGCCGGCGGCAATCGCCAGCGAGACCAGCAGGTTGACCGCGAACGTCGTCAACCCGACCCAGTGATGGTGGCCCATGAACGCCACCACGCCGCTGGCCGCGTTCAGCTCCATGTAGACCATCCCCAGCAGCAGCGCCACCGTGATGATCGACCGGTAGACGAGCAACAGCATGGTCAGGATCACCAGAATGGTGACCACCATCATCTTGAACATCGACTTGTCGCCGGCATGGTTCATGTCGGCTGCCAGCGCCGCGGTGCCAGTGACGTAGACGGTCAGCCCCGGCGGTTTCTGGACCGAATCCACGATGTCGCGGACCGCTACGATGGAGTCGTTCGCCGCCGCCTGGCCGATGTTGCCGACCAGGTTCAATTGCACGTAAGTCGCTCTACCGTCGGCACTTTGGGCACCGACTGCGGTCATCGGGTCACCCCAGAAATCCTGAACGTGCTGGACGTGTGCGGTGTCGGCCTTCAGCTTGGAGACCACTTCGGCGTAGTACTCGTGCTCGGGGTCGCCCAGCTCGTGGTCGGCCTCCAGCACGATCATCGCGGTGCTGTCGGAGTCCGACTCCTTAAAAACCCTGCCCATCTCGGTCATGGCCAGCATGGACGGGGCGTCTTCGGGACTGGCCGAGACGGCGTTCTGCTTGCCGACCTCTGCCAGCGGCGGGACGGTGGCGACGAGCACCGCGATCAGCGCCAACCAGCCGAGGATGATCGGCACCGCGAATCGGCGGATGGTCCGCGCGATGAACGGCCGCTCCGGCCGAACGACGCCGCTGCGCGTATCGACCTGGCTCATGCCGCCTTCAACAGGCAGAAGGTGTAGGCGTTGACCTCATGGGAGATGCGTTCGGCCTTCATTTCTCCGTCCACGATGATGCGGCAGCCGATGCTGTTGCTGTTGCCCTGCGCCATGAGGCTTCCCACCACCGCGGGAAGAGTGGTGACGATTTCGAGCTGCCAGGGCAGAGTGAAGTCCTGGACGCGTTGCGGTTCGGAGTTGACGTCGAAATAGCTGATGTCAGCCACCGTTCCGGGCGGCCCGAAGACCTCGTAGGTCAACCGCTTGGGATTGAACGGCTTGGTCTCGTCGACCTGGCCGTCGGAATAGGACGGGCGTTTCGCGGCGCCGAACAGGCCGTGGATACGCGTGACCGTGAATCCGGCGACGCAGACCACGGCCAGGATCACCAAGGGTATCCACACCCGGCTCAGCACCTTGAAAATCGGAGTCCCCTTCACCAGCAATCTTTGGGTACCCTAACCCACGTCGACGAGCGTAAACGCACGCTACCGCACCGCTGCGCACGCCGGCAACGCACATCGCGTGCGTTATCCTCGCGCTGTGCGTCAGGCGACCTTCCAGCGCGCCCGCAGCGACGAGACCAAACGTCAGCGGGCCGAAGCGTTGATGGAGGCGGCGCGTTCGGTGGCAATAGAGACCGGCGTGGCATCGGTGACCCTGACCGCGGTGGCCAGCAGGGCCGGGGTACACCACTCGGCGATACGGCGTTACTTCAGCTCGCACAAAGAGGTGCTGCTGCGACTGGCCGCCGAGAGCTGGGAAGGCTGGTCAGACACCGTTTGCACCGCACTGCAACAGTCCGAAACGATGTCGCCGGACCGGGTGGCCGCCACCCTGGCCAGCGGATTGGCCGCGGACCCGTTGTTCTGCGACATGCTGGCCAACCTGCACTTGCACCTCGACCATGAGGTAGACGCCGAGCGGGTGATCGAGATCCGACGAAAGATCACCGCCGCGGGACTGACCATGGCCGACGCCCTGCTGCAGGCACTCCCCCGGCTGGGCAAGCAAGGCGCCTTCGACCTGTTGTTGGCGTCCTATTCACTGGCGGCGCCGCTGTGGCAGGTTGCGCACCCACCGACGAAACTGGCCGACGCTTATGCCGCCGAGCGGCAGGTGCCGCCGGAATGGAACTTGGACTTCACCACCGCGTTGACCCGGCTGCTCACCGCTACCTGCATCGGGCTGTTGGAGCCGTCAGTCTGATTTCTCCCGGCTGGGCTGTACCCGCTTGGGTTCGCCCGGCATTTTCGGGTAGTTCGGTTCTCAGGGCATTTCAACCCTGTGCGGTTTTAGGTTCGCCCCCCACCAGATCGGACCGTCTTCCCAGGGATCGGCGAGCAGTCAGCATGTTTGCCTCGGAAGCCTGGTTCCGACATCAGGTGGCACGTCCTCACTGAACATGAGGTGCCTCGCGGTAGTGATCGAGGACCCGTGACCAGGCACCTCGGTACTTCAGTGCGTGGTATCGAGCCGGATCTCGTTGGGTAGTACACCGCTGACCCAATTGGCGGGGGTGCTTCTCGGCCGCGTGCCCCGCGGCATGACTGGTGGCCTGGAGAGCCATCTCGACGTTTGCGACGTCGACGTCGATGGCGTGGACATGCGGATCGGCGGACAAGAAACCCGCAGACTCGCCGTCGGAGACCGAGTCCGCATCGACGCAATCATGAAGATCGAACCCACCTACACTGCGCAAGCTGTCCACTACCTCGACGAGCAATCCTGAATTTCCCGGTCGGGGTCAGCCGTGCCCGCGGAAGATTATCCGCATCATCTTGAGGGTGAAGCGGGTGAACCGCCAGGACTGGATGAGTAGGTTCTGACGCGCTCGCAGTTTGCTGCGGGTGGGCAACGGGGCAGCGGCGATGCCTTCGGCAGTCCGGTCGTTGCCCGTTGGGTGGAGGCTGTCGTCGTCCACGGGAGCACCTTCCATACGGGTCATTCGGGGATCAGCCACCAGAACGGCCTGGCTTTGGCCTTGTAGATGAACAGGTAGTGCAGCAGCAGTTTCATCCAGTGCCCGGCCAGGCCGATCTCTCCGGACGTGCCGGCGAGATCGCGGCCGGTCTGCGGATACGTCTTCCAATCCGGGACGACCGGGTACATCGTCATCGCGGCGGCCGATCCTTGCCGGAAGCCGGTGCCGGCCGAGGCGACGCACGCGGCACCCACGGCCGCCATCGAGGCCGCGTGCGCAGGAACTTGGGTGGACTTGGTGATCCGGTCGCGGATGGTCTCGGCGACCGCTTTGGCCATCATGCCCGACGGCATGCCGGTGCGCGGCGGGGCTGGGGTGATGACCGTTCCCCTGACACTCTTGCGCGGCTTCGAGATCGGATGTGGAGGCGCGAACGCGATGCCGGGCGCGAAGATGTTCGGGTAGGCCGGCGACTCGTAGGTGCGCGGCCAGTCCTCGGCAGACCATTCTTCGTAGGGCTTGCCCGAGTAGTCGGCGTCGACCTTCAAAAATCCCGATGGCGCGAACATGGCGGAGGTGATATCCGCGCCGTCCCTGTCGTAGGCGGCGAGGGTCACGCCCTTGAACGGTGGCAGGAGCATGGCGAAGTCGAAGTCCAGGTCGTGCTCGTTGCCGTCGAGTTGCTCGTAACGCAGCTTGCCTTCCATCACCTTGCTGACATGAGCCTGGGTGATGGCTTTGACGCCGCGCTCACGGAATAGGGACTCGGTCCACATCCGGCTGGACTGCACGAAGCCCTTCTCGACGAACTGCATGCCGTCGACGCCGAAGTCGCCCAATTCGTATTCGTTGGTGAGGTAGTAGATCTCGGCGAGGTCGCGCACCCCGGCGTTGCGCAGCGTGCGCTCGACGTTGAAGGTGTACTCGAACGCCGCGCCCTCGCAGGTGCAGTTGCCGTGGCCGACGCCGACGACCAGGCGCTGCTTCTCGCCGGCCTTCAGCTTGGCGACGACTTGTTCAAATGCCTGGGCCGTTGCTGCGGCGTGGGCAGCGGTGCACACCGACCAGGAGTGCCCATCGGGTCCGAGGCCGGGAGTGGCGGCGAAGTTCAGCTGCGGTCCGGTGGCGTTGATGAGGTAGTCATAGGTGAGATTTCCGGTCTCACCACGGTGTTCCTCGTCGGTGTAGGTGAAGTCCACCGATGGCGACGACTGCTCGCCCGTACCCTCGGGACGGATCGCGGTGGCAAGACCCTGATGGAAGACGATGCCCTTGCGGTTGTAGACGGGCTTGAGCGGAATCAGCACCTTTTCGACGTCCATCCGGCCGACACCGACCCAGATGTTCGACGGTATCCAGTTCCAGTCGGGCTCCGGTGAGATCACGACGACCTCGTGTGCGCGGGAAAGCATTCGGCGCAGGTGCAGCGCGGCGGTATGCCCGGCGATACCCGCGCCGAGGATTACGGTTCGTGCCATTGGTGCTCCTCGGTCGACAGTACGATCCGACCCCCATGGTATACCGCATGGGGTATACGCGCCAATTGCCGCGCGGCCCCTTAACTCCCTTGACCTCGATCCATGTGTGCCACGAACGTCGAGTATGCGTCCGCCGCCTTGACGACCAGGCCCCCAGATCGGCCGGCGCTAACATGATTCGCCACTATGCCTTGGCCTGCGCCACGGCCACCGCGCGCAACTGCGCAATTTGCAGATTCATACCCCCAGGGGCGCCGCCGGTCTTTACGATTTCTGAGCTGGTGCCCTCAGCTCGGTCGGGGCGTCCGGCAGTTGTCGCCGCCGTGGGAGCTGCGGGACACCTTCACCATCTTGATTGAGCTGGAAGCCGCGGTGGTGTTCATCGGCGAGGGGTGGAGGAGATTGCCGGATCGCGGTCAGGGATGCCATCGGACCCTGTGCACGGCGTCACCAACGAGTTGCCAAAGCTGATACCCATGTTTCGGCAGGCCGACGATCGGCTGCTGATCTGTGCCACGAACTCGGTGCGGGCGCTGGATCCGGCATTCCTGCAACCAGGACGATTCGACTGCATCATTCCGATTGGCCCGCCGTATGCGACGGCCCGCATTGCGATGTGGGAGCGATTTCTCGGTTCGGCCGCAGACACCGTCGATGTTGACGCGCTGGTCGCCGAGACCGCGATGTTCACCCCCGGCAGATATCGAGTTTGCTGCGCGCAAGGGTGCGCAGTTCGGATTCGAACGCGAAATCGAGTTCCGCCGCGACGAAGCGGCGCAGACGTCGGACTACCTGCGGGCGATCAGCGAAACCAGCCCGTCGTTGACGCAGGCTGAGCTCACCGAGTTCGGTGAGGATACCGAGTTGTACACCCGCGGCTGTGATCCCCGCGGCGTGGCCTGAATCCGTTTTGCGTCGTGCAAGTTGGACGGGACCAGCGGGTGCAGCCGCTTCACTGGCATATACCCCCTCGGGTATGATATATCTCTGTAGCCGATCCACTTGGGACGGGTGCACGGCGGCCGGGAGGCTGTAGTGGGAGGCGGCCACGGATGGAGAGGCTTGAATGTTGACCTTTCTCAAGCGGGTTTGGGTGCCGCTGGTCGTCGCGCTGGCGGCGGTCGCCGGGACCCTGGCGGTAGTCAACCTTCGCGGCGTTTTCGGTTCCGGCGAGATCTTCCGCTGGGATGGCAGCGGCTCGTCGGTGATCGAGTCGATCAATGAAAAGCGGGTCGTGTATGAGGTTTTCGGGCCTGGTGACGCGAGCGGGGGAATCAGCTACCTGAATGAGGGGACGCAGCCGGTGCAGACATCGTTCACAACCCTGCCGTGGAGCTACACGATGACCACGACGAGTCCGGCGGTGATCGGCAATCTGGTGGCCCAGGGGGACGGCGATGAGATCGGTTGCCGCATCACGGTCAACGGCGACATCAAGGATGAACACTTCGCCACCGGTCACCACGCCCAGGTCTTCTGTCTGGTGAAAGCCGCATGAGCAGCCACGAGAACCTCCGTCCGGGGTACATGCGCCTGGTTCGCCGCCTCGCCTGGCCGCTGATCATCGGCTGGCTGCTGCTGACCGTCGGCCTCAATGTGCTGGTGCCGCCGATCGAGTCGGTGGCGCGGGACCACGCGGTGACGATGTCCCCGCAGGATGCGCCCGCAATGATCGCGGCAAAGCGCATCGGTGCGAAGTTCGAGGAGTTCGACTCCGATTCCATGGTCATGCTGGTGCTCGAAGGTGAGCGTGAACTCGGCCCGGATGCCCACCGCTACTACGACACGCTCATCGCGAAACTGGCCGCCGATCACGAACACATCCAGCACATCGCGAACCTGTGGGGTGACCCGATCACCGCCGCTGGCGTGCAGAGCAGCGATGGCAAGGCCGCCTACGCGCAGATCAACACTGCCGGTGATCAGGGCAGCACTCTGGGCAATGAGTCGGTCGATGCGGTGCGCAAGATCGTCGCCTCGGTGCCGGCACCGGATGGGGTGCGCGCGTATGTCACCGGGCAGGCGGCGCTGACCACCGACATGACCGAGGCCGCCGACAAATCCATGCTGAAGATGATGGCGGTCACCGGCCTGGTCATCATCATCATGCTGGCGATCGTCTACCGGTCGGCCAGCACCGTGGCGCTGGCGTTGGTGATGGTCGGTTTCGAGATGGGTACCGCCCGCGGCCTGGTGGCACTGCTGGGAAACCTTGGCCTGCTGGGGTTCTCGACCTTCGTGGTGGCGATGCTGTCGTCGCTGGCGATCGCGGCCGGCACCGACTATGCGATCTTTTTGATCGGGCGCTACCACGAGGCCCGCAATGCCGGCGAGGACCGCGAAACCGCCTGGTATTCGATGTTCCGCGGTACCTGGCATGTCATTTTGGGTTCGGGGTTGACGATCGCGGGGGCCTCGCTGTGCCTGCACTTCGCCCGGCTGTCGTATTTCAAAGCGCTGGGCATCCCGTCGGCCCTGGGTCTGGTGGTGGTGGTCGCCGGTGCGCTGACCGTCGCCCCGGCTGTCGTCGCGGTCGCCAGCCGGTTCGGTCTGCTGGATCCCAAGCGGGTGGAGGGTCGCGGCTGGCGGCGCATCGGCACCGCCAACGTCCGCTGGCCGGGGCCGGTGTTCGTGGCCGCGCTGCTGGTCACCCTGGCCGGCATGCTCGCGGTGCCGGGCATGAAGATCAGCTTCAACGACCGTTACTACATTCCGGCCGATCTGCCGGCGAACGTCGGCTACGACGCCGCCGAACGCCATTTCAGCGCGGCACGGATGAATCCCGATGTGCTGATGGTCGAAGCCGATCACGACCTGCGCAATCCGGCCGACATGATCATCTTGGATCGGATCGCCAAAAACATGTTCCGCACCCGCGGTGTGGAGCGGGTGCAGAGCATCACCCGGCCGCTGGGCAGCCCGATCGACCACACCTCGATCCCGTTCCAGATCAGCATGGGTGCCGTCCCGATTCAGGAGAATCTGCAGTTCATGACCGACCGACTCGCCGACATGGTCACGATGAGCGATGACCTGGGCGCCACCATCGATTCGATGGTGCGACTGCGGGATCTTGTTGGGCAAATGAACACCACCACCGCGCACATGACCGACCACATGGCGGCGATAGACGAGACCGTCAACGAGATCCGCGACCACATCGCCGATTTCGACGACGTCGCGCGCCCGGTCCGCAACTACTTCTACTGGGAGCAGCACTGCTTCAACATCCCGGTCTGTCATGCGGTCCGGTCGGTGTTCGACGCCTACGACGGGATGGACAAGTTCAGCGAGAACATGGAGCCGTTGCTCGCCGACATCGCCGACATGAACACGGTGATGCCGCAGATCGTCGGGCAGTTCGACCCGATGATCGCGGTCGCAAAATCCATGCGGGGCAGCCTGCTCTCGATGCACTCGAGCTTCGCCGGACTGGTGACCCAGATGGCGCGGATGACCGACACCGCCAGCGAGATGGGCCGGGCCTTCGACGCATCCAAAGCCGACGACTACTTCTACCTGCCGCCGGAGGCGTTCGACAACCCGGACTTCCAGAAGGGCTTAGCACTCTTCTTGTCCCCGGACGGCACGGCAGCACGGTTCATCGTCACCTACGACGCGGACCCGGCCACGCCCAAAGGTATTTCGTTCGTCGAGCCGATGCTCGCCTCAGCGCACGACGCGGTGAAGGGCACACCACTGACCACCGCCAAGTTCTATCTCACCGGAACCGCCGCGGTCTACAACAACATCCAAACCGGCGCGGAATACGACATCCTGATCGTCGGAGCAGCGGCGGTGACCCTGATCTTCATTGTGATGCTGCTGATCACCCGGGCGCTGGTGGCCTCGGCGGTGATCGTCGGAACGGTGCTGCTGTCACTGAGTGCGGCGTTCGGGCTGACCGTGCTGGTCTGGCAGCACTTGTTCGGCCTGGAGCTTAACTGGATCGCACCGGTGTTCGGCGTCATCATCCTGCTTGCCGTCGGATCAGACTACAACCTGCTGTTGGTCTCCCGCTTCCAAGAGGAAATCGGCGCCGGGATCAAGACCGGCATCATCCGCTCCATCGGTGGCACCGGCTCGGTCGTCACCGCGGCCGGTCTGGTTTTCGCGTTCACGATGATGTCCATGGTCGCCAGCGACCTGTACTCCATCGGTCAGGCCGGCAGCACAATCGGGCTCGGTCTGCTGTTCGACACCTTGATCGTGCGGTCGTTCCTGACACCGTCTTCGGCAGCGCTGCTCGGACGCTGGTTTTGGTGGCCGCAGAAAGTACAACAACGCCCGGCCCGTTATGTGTCGCGGGCTCCTCGGAGCCCATCGGCTGGCTCGGAAGCCCCTACCGAGGAGATTCCAACGAAATAAGCCGAGTTTCAACCGTTATCCCTGCCGACATATAAGGAGTGCACCCATGATGTGCGGGAACAATGTGCGCGGGTTCGGTTACTCGGCGTGGCGCGCCAAAAATGGCATCGGCGGCTACCGGCGCCGACAGCGCCGGGTGTTGAGCGCGGCCACTACCCTGCTGTTGGCCAGCACCATCGCTACGACGGTGTTGCCCGGTGTCGCGGCGGCTGATTCCACGCAGGACTACCCGATACCACGCAGGATCATTCAGACAACGTGCACCGCAGAGCAACTCTTGGGTGCCGCGCGCGACCGATCTCCCGTATATTACGAGCGGTATATGATCGATTTTCGTAATCACCCGTTAGAAGTTCAGCGGGCGGCGAAGGAGGAAATACATTGGTTTCTTTCGCTGAGCCCCGACGGCCGCAGAGCCCAATCCGAGGAATGGGCCACTCATTTCGCTGACCCCCTGACCGCGGCGTGGCCGAACTGGGGGAAGATCTTCTTCAACAACAAGGGCGTCGTCGCAAAGACCACTGGCGCGTGCTCCCAGTATCCTTCCGACGATGACACCGTATGGGACTGGTGAGACGCCGTGATGAGACTGGCAGGATTCGCGACGATCGTAGCTACCGCGATCACCTTGGCGGCGCCTGCGCACGCCGACATCGACACCGAGTTTGCTGATCAACTCCACAGCCATGGCATCTACGGCAGCCGCGACCACAACGCGTGGCTGGCCGAGATCACCTGCGAACGACTGCTCCGCGGCGTGGACGCCACCACCGCCGACTCAACCCGTTTCCTATCCACCAACCTTGCCCTGAATACCAGCCAGCCGCAGGCGGGGGCGTTTCTGGCCACCGCGCTCGCGTTCTACTGCCCGGATCGTGCACTCATGTTGGACTCGCCGACACCGCGTGGTGTTGTGAAGCAGGGTTGATATTGAGCACTGGACAGTGCATGTCGTTGGGTAGGTGGTGGCAAGCTATGACCACCGTCCGTTCTGCTTCGATCAGCCCGCCTTCGGGCTCGAGCAGCCTGCGCAGCAGCAGATCGGCGTCGCCAGCGTCGAGGTGCTCGGTGGGTTCGTCGAGCAGCACGATGCCCGCCGGCGAGAGCACGGACCGGGCCAGCAGCAGTCGGCGGCGTTGACCCGCGGACACCGCGTGCGCGCCGCCGGATAACACCGTCGCCAAGCCGTCGGGCAGGCCGACCAGCCACCCACCGAGCCCGACCCGGTGCAGCACCGCCATCAGCTCATGGTCACGGCAGTCGCCGCGGGCCACCAGCAGGTTGTCGCGGACGGTGGTGGCGAAAATGTGTGCGTCTTCGGCGAAAAAGGTGATGGCATTGCGCAATTGGTCTTCGTCGAAATCACTGAGCGCCCTCCCGTCCAACTCGGCCTGGCCGTGTAGTGGCGGCAACAGGCCGGCCAGCGTCATCAGCAGCGTCGTTTTGCCGGAGCCGCTGGGGCCGGTGACCGCGAGCCGGGCACCGGGTTGCAAGTCCACCGTCACCAGGGTCGAGCGCTCGGCACCGTGACCGACGCGGATATCGGCGGCGCACAGCCGGTGGGTCACCGGTGGATGCGACTGCGCCGGCGGGCGAGCCGGGTCGGTGCCCGGCTGATCTGCGGGGGTCAGGTCGAGCAGCCGCCGTGCCGCGATCCGCGACCGGGTCAACTGGATCGCCGCGCCCGGCAACGACGCGGTCGTCTCGAATGCCGACAGCGGCAACAGCATCAGGATCGCCAGGGTGGTGGGCGCGACGGTGGACGCAATCGAGATGCCGGCTATCACCGCGCCGAGCACGCTGACCCCGACCGCGGCGGTGGGCATGGCGGCGGCCACCGCGGCCGGTGTTGCCGCGGCGTCGACCGCGTCGGCCCAGGCGCGTTGCCGACGCTGCGATTCGGCGATGATAGCGGGCAGTCTGCCGCTGACGCGCAGCTCCGCGGCGTGCTCCAGCGCGAGCATCGCCGCCACGTCACGCTCGGCCAGGTGTTGGCGGGCAACGGCTTCCTGCGCCGCCGCCGCCCGCGCCGACAACCACGGTGCGATCACTCCGGCAGCAAGCAAGCAAACCGCCAGCACCGCGGCGGCCGCCGGCGAAATCACCGTAATCACCACCACAGCGGCCAGGCTCAGGACCGCCGCGACACCGATCGGCAGCAGGGCGCGCACCAGCACGTCGGACAGCACGTCGACATCGGCGCCGACCCGCGCCACCAGCTCACCGCTGTGCAGCCGGGTCGCGACGTCTGCGGGTCCGTGGGCCAGCCGGCGATAGATTGCGCCGCGGCCGGTGCCGGCCGCGCGCAGTGCGGTGTCATGGGTGGCCAGCCGCTCGCAGTAGTGCAGCACGCCTCGGGAAATCGCGAGCGAACGCACCGCGACGACGGCGATCGACAGGTCCAGTACCGGCGGCATCTGCCAGGCACGGGTAATCAGCCAGGCCGACACCCCGGCCAGCCCCAGCGCGCTGGCCTGCGACAACACCCCCAGCGTGATTGCCAGCGCCAGCCGGGGCAGTCGCGGGCGCAGCAGGGTTGACGCGCTCAGCAGATCAGGCCGGCGCATGACGACTCGCTTCCACATCGATCACTCGATCGCCGATCGCCAGCACCGGGTCACGGTGGCCGACGACGATCACCGTTACGCCGGCCTGCGCCCGCTCGACGAGGGCCCGCAACACCGCGTCTTCGGTCTCGGCGTCCAGGTGGGCGGTCGGCTCGTCGAACAGCAGCACCGGTGCGGTGGATCCGAGCGCGCGGGCCAGGCCGAGCCGCTGTCGCTGCCCCAGCGACAGCCCGACGCCGCCGCCCCCTATCTGGGTGTGCACGCCGCTGGGCAGCTCCGCCAATACCAGGTCGAAACCCGATGTCGCACAGGACGTTTCTGCGTCATCAAGTTCGCCGAACAGGGCTAGGTTCTCAGCGATACTGCCCGGGATCAGCATCGGGCGCTGCGGCAGCCAGGACAGCTGACGCCACCACCGGGCCGGGTCCAGATCGGCGACGTCGATCCCGGACACGGTGATCCGCCCCGACGTCGGCACAGTGAGCCCGGCGACGCACTCCAGCATGGTGCTCTTGCCGACGCCGTTGGCGCCGGTCAGCACCGTCACCTGGCCGGGCTCGATCACCGCGGTGAGATCGCGCGGCGCAAAGCCGTCCCGGCCGGCGACGCTAAGACGTTCGGTGCCGATCACCGCACCGCGCGCGGACACGCTCCGGTGTCCCGTGGTAGGGCCGGGCGAGTCGTCGATGAGCGCGAAAGCTTTGTCGGCGGCGGCGCGGCCGTCCTGGGCCGCGTGAAATTCCACCCCGATTCGGCGCAGCGGCCAGTACACGTCCGGCACCAGCAGCAGCACTGTGAGCCCAGCGGTCAGGCTCATCTGCCCGAACACTAAGCGTAGCCCGATGCTGACCGCGACCACGGCAACGCCGAGCATGCCCAGCAGCTCCAGCACCAGTGCCGACAAGAAGGCGATCCGCAGTGTGGCCATCGCCGAACGGCGGTGCGCGGCCGACAATTCAGCGATGCGATTCTCGGGCCCGGCAGCCCGACCCAGCGCGCGCAGCGTGGGAATGCCGGCGATCAGATCCAGTAGCCGGGCCTGCAAGCTCGTCATGGCCGCCAGCGCCGCCGCCGACCGGTCGGCGGTGGCCAGGCCGATCAGCACCATGAAGATCGGGATCAGCGGCAACGTGAACGCCACGATCACCGTCGACTTCAGGTCGTAGAGCGCAATCACCGCCACGGTTGCCGGGGTCAAGATCGCGGCCAGCACCAATGCGGGTAGGTAGGCGGTGAAGTAGGGGCGCAACCCGTCCAGGCCGCGGGTCACCACCGTCGCGGCGGCGTCGCGCCGGGCGGCTAGTTCACGGGGGGCTCGCGCGGTCACGGCGGTCAGCACCTGACCGGCCAGATCGGCGATCACCGCGCTGGCGCCCCGCTGGCCCAGCCGCGCCTGCAGCCAGTGGGCCGCTGTGCGAATTGCCCATAGTGCCGCCAGGATTGAGATCAGCGGCATCCAACGCTCGACGCTGCGGGTGGACGGGTCGGTGATAACCTGGGAGGCGATCTGTGCCAACACCATCGCCGAGGCGACCGCGCAGCCGGAGATCACCACACCGTAGGCCACCGTGGCGGCCAGGAACCGGCGCATCGCCGTCGATGCCCGCCACAAGCGTGGGTCCAGCGGTGGATGGCCTGACGAGTCGCGTCCGCTCAAGAAGGGGTCCTCGAAAGGCCGATCGACGGAGGTATCCGCTCGGCCGAGATCCGCTGCCGGAACACCCAATACGTCCAACCTTGGTAGGTGATCGCCAACGGGGCGAAGATCAGCGCTGCCCATGTCATGATCTTCAGCGTGTAGGGGGTCGACGACGCGTTATAGATCGTCAGGCTCCACTGTGGGTCCAGCGCTGACGGCAGCAGGTTCGGATACAGAACACCGAACAACAGGATCACCACCGCGGCCACCACCACCGCGGTCGAGAAGAAAGCCCAGCCGTCAGAGCCGCGGCGCCACACCAACCCCACCGCCGCCAACTGGGCGACGACCGCGACGACCAGCACCAGCCAGGTCCAGCTCTTGCCGTAGGCCAGCTGGGTCCACAACCCAAAACCGGCCACCAGCGCGGCCACCGGCAGCGACAACCACGTCGCAAATCGCAACGCGTCATCGCGGATCGCACCGGCGGTTTTCAACGCCACGAACACCGCGCCGTACAACAAGAACAACCCGCCGGTGGCCAGCCCGCCCACCAGCGTGTAGGGGTTGAGCACATCGGTGACCGACAGGTGAACTTGGTGGTCGGCGCCTACCGGCAGCCCGCGGACCAGCACCGCGAACGCCACCCCCCACAGCACCGCGGGCAGCCAGGACCCAGCCGCGATACCGAAGTCAGCCCAGGCTCGCCACTTCGGATCGTCGATCTTACCGCGCCATTCGATCGCGACCGCCCGCACGATCATGCCGAACAGGATCACCAGCAGCGGCAGATACAACGCGGAGAACACGGTGGCATACCAGCCCGGAAACGCGGCGAACATTGCGCCACCGGCAGTGATCAGCCAGACCTCGTTGCCGTCCCAGACCGGGCCGATGGTGTTCAGCGCCGCCCGGCGATGTTGCTCGGAGTCGCCGCTGCCGATCCGGCCGAACGGTTCCATTAGCATGCCCACACCGAAGTCGAAACCCTCCAAGATGAAAAACCCCAAGAACAGCACCGCAACCAGACCGAACCACAGCTCCTGCAGGCCCATCTCGACTATCTCCTTCCCAGATTCGCAGCCCTTAGTAGGCGAATGACAGCGGAGCCACCTCGTCGCTACCGGGCGGAGCCGGCGGGGCGAGTTCGGCGTCGTGCTCCTGCGGCCCTTCGACGACGTAGCGCTGCAGCAGCCGGAACCAGATGACCGCGAGCACCCCATAAATCAGGGTGAACATCACCAGCGACGTGACGACCATTGCGGGTGAGTGACTCGACACACCTTCGGCGACGGTAAGACGGACCAGCTGGTCACCGGTCGGGTTGGGGGCGACAATCCACGGCTGGCGCCCCATCTCGGTGAAGACCCAGCCCGCGCTGTTCGCCAAGAACGGCGTGGGAATGGTCAACAGCGCAAACCAGGAAAACCACCGCCGATTCGGGACCCGGCCGCCGCGGGTCAGCCACAGCGCGGCCAGCGCGAACAGCACCGGAACCGCCAGCAGCCCGATCATCGCCCGAAACGACCAGTAAGTGACGAACATGTTGGGCCGGTAGTCGTTCGGCCCGAACCGCTGCTCGGAGTCCTGCTGGATGTCGCGCACACCCCGCAGCTGCACGTCGCTGAACTGACCTTTAGCCAAAAAGGGCAGCACATAAGGCACCTCGATCACCCGGGTGAGGTGGTCGCAGTCGTTCTGCCGGCCGATGGTCAGGATCGAGAAATGCGGGTCGGTCTGGGTGTCGCACAACGTTTCCGCGGATGCCATCTTCATCGGCTGCTGGACGAACATCAGCTTGCCCTGGATATCGCCGGTGAACAACAACCCCACCGCCGCGATCAGCGTCACCCAGCAGCCAAGGATGGTCGCCGGGCGGTACATGCTGCGGGCGTCGTGCTCAGCCGCGGCCGGGTCGGTTTCCGCGCCTGCGGCAAGCCCGGTGCGGGAGCGGACCATCCACCAGGCGCACACCGCGGCCACAAACGCTCCCGCGGTGAGAAACGCCCCGCCGATAGCGTGTGAAACCGCCGCCTGCGCAGTGTTATTGGTGAATAACGCCATGATGCTGTCCAACTCGGCACGCTGCGTTGCGGGATTGTAGTGCGCGCCGACCGGATGCTGCATGAACGAGTTGGCCGCGATGATGAAAAACGCCGACACATTGGTCGCGACCGCGACGATCCAGATGCACGCCAGGTGCACCCATCGGGGCAATCGGCCCCACCCGAAGATCCACAACCCGATGAAGGTCGACTCGAAGAAAAAAGCCGCCAGGCCCTCCATGGCAAGCGGGGCACCGAAAACATCGCCGACGAACCGGGAGTACTCACTCCAGTTCATGCCGAACTGGAACTCCTGCACGATGCCGGTGGCCACACCCAGCGCGAAGTTGATCAAAAACAGCTTGCCGAAGAACTTGGTGAGCCGATACCAGGCCGGGTTATCGGTGATCATCCACACCGTCTGCATCATCGCCACCAGCGGCGCCAGACCGATGGTCAGTGGCACGAAGATGTAGTGGTAGACGGTGGTGATGCCGAACTGCCACCGGGAAACATCAAGGGTATTCATCGGTCACCTCCCCAGCCGCCGCGAACCTATTACTACGCAGGGTAGTAGCTTTGGCGCTCACGTTCGGCGGCCGTTACGAACCCCAGCCGATGCAACAGCACACTCATTGGACACCAGCCAAGCGCCCCATTGAGCACCAGGTTCGCCCCGACCCATCCCGCGAGCACCCGCAGGCGGCTCACATGCCCAGACTGTGCGACCTGGGTTATCAGCACCACAGCGCCGGCCATGAGGCTCACGATCCGCTCGATCGTCCATCCCTGTGGCTTGGGCATACCGAACATGCCGCGCTCCGTTAAAACCTGGTCCTGCATCGTAACCCTCCTCGTCGGTTCGCCTACCGACTCATTTTGTTCTTTGTCGGTCAAGTCGTCAGGTCAGGTAGCTGCGTCGGCTCGTAGCGCGGCGCGACGTAGCCGAGAAGTCTCAGCGGGATGATGGCGGTGATCAACCCTTTCCCGGTGGGGGCTGACGGGGAGGAGGTCGCCACAGATCAGCTCAGATCAGAGCGCGCTGATCGCGGCGCGTAGTTTAGCGGCGGCTTGGTCGGCTATATCTTGCAGGCTCGGCTGGCCGGTGACCTGCACCATGAGTTGCGGGTCCATCGCCTCGACGATGACCGTGCCGCCTTGGTTATTGGCTGAATCGGCCCGCACCACAACGTTGCACGGCAGCAACTGGCCGATCTGGCGATCCACATCCAAAGCGCGGTGCGCCAGCTCCGGGTTACAGGCCCCCAGGATGAGATAGTCCTCCATGTCCTGGCCGAGCTTTTGTTTCAGCGTGGACTGAACGTCGATCGTGGTCAGCACACCGAAGCCCTGATCGGCCAGCGCCTGAGTCGTCCGCTCCACGGCATCGGCGAACGAGGTGTGCAACGTGGTGCTCAACCCCAAGGTCATTTCGTTCCTCCTCTATGTCGTCTGTGTCACGGTGTCGGTTGGTGATCGCGCACGGGTGAAATTTAGGCCAGGGCCAAGAAAAGCTTCTCCAGTTCGGCTTCGGTCAGACGTGGCCCGCCGCCCGAGCTGGTATCGCTGATGCAGTCCCGAAGCCCGCAGGCGACGATCTTGAAGCCGGCCCGGTCAAGGGCGCGTGACACCGCTGCCAGCTGGGTCACCACGTCTTTGCAACCGCGGCCCTGCTCGATCATGGCGATCACCCCGGCCAGCTGCCCCTGGGCACGCCGCAACCTGTTGAGCACCGCGGTGATGCTGTCCTCGTCACCAATCATCGTTTCCTCCACATCCGGTTGATAGCTGTAAGCGTACCCCCTGGGGTATAAGTGCGCCAAACGTCCACGCCGCTGAGTCGATCAAGCTACCGCACTATCATACTGATACGGGTATAGGTATTATGGCCGTCATGGACGAACACGACCAATACCACGACGTACTCGATGACCTCAATCCGCAACACCGCGCGTTGCGGCAGATGATCCCCGGGGTCTACCGCGGATTCGCTGAGATGAGCAGCGCCGCGCTGACCTCGGGCGCATTGGACAAAAAAGTCAAAGAACTCATCGCGGTGGCCATCGGGGTCGTAGCAGGCTGCGACGGCTGCATCGCCTCGCACGCCCAAGGCGCCGCTCGTGCCGGCGCCACCAAAGAAGAAGCCGCCGAAGCCATCGGTGTCAGCATCTTCATGCACGGTGGGCCGGCCACCATTTACGGTGCCCGGGCCTACACCGCCTTCTGCGAATTCGCCGATGCCGCCGGTGCTTCGGCGGGATCGCCCCAATGAGCAACGCGTGGCGCACAGACCCGCAACGCGTCGGTCCCGCGTTGCTTGTGAGGCTCGACCCATAAGCTAAGACGGACTGGACTCATTCAGTGGGAGAACATCGACAGAATGTCTGGCCATTCGATCGAGCTTGCCTTGGAGTCTGGCCCGATCTCGAATACTGACCTGAAGCTGCTCGGACAGGGCCTGGACGACGGCTTCAAGCTCCGTGCGCTTTTCACGAGCTGATTTGTAGCGCCGTTCAGCATCGAGGGCACGTTCCGTCATCGCGTGGAGTCTCTTGTTCCATTCGTGCTCTTGCGGTGTGACGACTTCGTCCTGCTTCGCTACTGCCCGGTCCATCCAGTCGCCGAGGTCGCTGAGTGCGCCCCGCACGAGTCGGGTGCGTCCGACACCTGCTTCGTTGGCCAAAGCGACGACGCTGCGCTTGCCACGGTTGACCGGCTTTGGGGTGGGATCACCGGTGAGCAGGCTGCGCATCGCGACGAGGACGGCCTTGCGGGTGGGGTTACGTTCGGCTTTGATCTCGTCGTCGGTGGGAGGCCAGTTCCGTTCCGCGATGGGGATCTCAGAGCCGGATGTCATGCCAGGTACCCCTGCTTTGTGAAGCGGGGCGATTGCATCAGCGTTCATTCGTCTCGGACATCAGTTTCCGACTCTCCCGTGCTGGCCGTGCTTGTCTTAGCCTGTTCGGCGGTCATGATGTCCAGTAGGGGCAGCGCTGTGGTTTCGTGTTCGGCGATGTGCTCTTCGAGGTGTGTGATCCGCTTGTTGATCCGCGCGGCCAGGATCGGGTTCGCGTTCTTTACTCGCGCTCGGAGTTGGGCGGCTTCTTCTTTGTCTTGGGCGATCGTCGCGTCGGTGTAAACACGGTTGCCGCAGTAGACCTTGCAGTCGTTTCGGTTCGGTTCACCGTCGTTTTCCCGCGAGCAGGCCATCGTTTCCGGCCTCAGAGGATTGGCCAGGCAAAGACAGCCATGGCCAGGATTCTCCCGGACGACCAGATCGGGGTCGCGACGAAGTCGGCGTTCGTCCTTCTTCGACAGGTCGGCATAGGTGCCGGGAAACCGCTTGGCGCCGAACCGGTTGAGAGCCTTTCCGAGCTGCTTGGCCGCTGGGCCGGACGCTTTCATTCCGCTTTTTGCGGCGTTCGCATGGTCTTGCAGTGTGGTGTAGAGAGCACGTGTGCGTTCTTCGTCCATGGTCGCGGCGATGCCGGAGGTAATCGTGGAGGCGTACCCATCGGTGGTGGTCGACTGCATGTGGCCGAATTGGACGCCCGCAGCGGCAAGACCGTCTGGCTGGTTGACGATGTGCCAGGCGACGCTGCGACGAAAGCGGTCGAGCGTGACGTTTCCCGCCGGGTCAGGGTCGATGTGATGAGTCTGATCGATGCCGAGTTCGGTACGCAAGCCGTTCGCGAACTCGATGAGTTCCTTGATCCATCGAGTCATCGTCGTGGTCAATACTGGTTGATCGTGCGACTTTGGGTAAGTCATCAGCCCAGCGGAGCCGGTGATTTCGGCGAGGCGTTCGAGCGCCGTGATCGCGTCGGCGCCGGGCTTGATGGTGGCCCACACCCACTGCTTGCCTCCGCGGTCCTGTTGGTCGTTGTCGTCACGGACAGCCTTGAAGATGCGCCCGTCGATCCGGTAGGAGTAGGCGCCGTCCGGGCGTGGAATTGTCCGCAGCGCGCCGCGCTTCAGCTTCGCGCACTCCTCGCCACGCATTCCTGTGCACGTGCAAATCAGGATCGCCGCCGCAGCCTGGAGGACGCGCTGCAATTTTCCGATATCCCGGTAGTCGATCAGCTGAAGCCAGGGCTGCCCCTCGATGACGCCCGTGACCGGCACCGGAATCGGCTGCGGCAGATCCGGATTCACTGAGAACGTGCCGCCACGTTGCCTGCGCCAACTGCTGAAGTCGCGAACATGGATCTCTCCTCCGTGGAGAGCGATGAGGTACTGCGCAGCGATATGCCCCGTGATCTCGCCTTGAGGCAGGATCCCACCGCGGGAGGCCACAATCTGTTCGACCGCGTCGAAGCCCGCGCGTGAACTTTCTTTAGGTTGGGGGCAGCTCGAAACCGCGTTCCACCACTTCACGGCGGCGACGATGTCAGGGGTGCATTTGAGGATCTGCTGAGACCACCACAGCAGCGGCGCGAATGCGTCCGGGTGAATGATCTCCTTGCTATTGTCAGCGGCACGCGCACGGCGGCCCCCTCCGAGGTATTCGCCAGACCAAGACGGCTCAACCATGCGGTTGGCTTCTGGGAGATCGTCGGCCAGGTGCGCAATCACCGCTGTATACCCCAAGTGCTGCGCCTTCGCAGACTGGCTAGATCGCGTTTCGTCAGCGAGGAGTGCCGTTGCATACGTGTCGAGCAAGTCGGTACTCACGTCGCAGAGTTGGGTGATCCCATGCTGTCCGAGGAAATGAGCAAAGCGGCGCAGCGCCGCGAACCGTTGGTACACCGATGCTGCCGATGGCCACCTCCGACCGTTGCTTCCCGCAAGGTAGGCCACCGGGGCCGGCCTGTTAATGATCAGCCATACGACGCGCTTGAATGGTGTGATCAGATGCGGCGGGACCGAATACTGCTGCTCTTTGAGCCCGGGGATCCAGTGCAGGTTCTGGACGGTGCCGCGGGTGACCCCCATGGGTCGAAGCGACCATGTGTCATCGGCGAATACGCTTCCTGGAAGATCGGGGTGCTTCACTCGCAGCGGATGCACGATGACCGGGCCGGCCTCGGCGGCGGCCCAGTCGACGGCGGCTCGAATGTCGTTGCTGCCGGCAAGATCACGGGCGTTCGTAGTGCCTCGGCTCACGTGTATCGCCCGTTGAGTAGCAGATGAATTTCGGTTCGATCTTCGTCGGTGATGGTTTGTTCGGCGGCAGCGTATTCGTCGGCGAAGATGACTGTTCGGTCATCGATGAGGGCGAGCAGGCACCCGTAGGCCATGGCCCGGAAATCCGTCCAGTCGGGCCCGTCGGTGGATGCGATGGCTTCTAACTGGTGGCGCAGTTCGATGAGCCGGGGGAGGTGGCGCGAGGTGGCGAAGGCATTGGTGCATTGCAGGCACAGCAGGAAGTCGTCGCCGCATGGCTGGCCGGTTAGGGGGTGGTGCTCCCAGTCGATGCAGCCGCCAATGGTCGTATCGGAGTCGGTCGTCGCCATGCCGCGCTCAAACCGCATTTTGAGGTGGCGCTCGGCGTTCTTGATCACCGCCCACAGCCCGGTCTCTACCGCCGCGGTCATGAGCCGCTCACGTTCGACTTCCGACGCTTCGATGTAGCTTGTGGACCACGTTGCGCGTGAATGGCCCTGGGGCGTCCGGTCAATGAGTACTCGGACGGTCTTTCGGATGCGGGTGAACGAGATCGGCTCGTCTTGGTTCGGCCACCATTTGAGCCTGCTCAGCTTGAGGTGACTGGGGGTCAGGCCGACCGAAGGAGACGAGTCCAGAGCCTTCATCACGGGCCAGTAGACGATGAGGCGATCAGCTCCGGGCAGGTCGTTCGCCGCCAGGTAATCACGTCCCGGTTGCGTCATCTGGATGATTTTTGTCATCGCCCGGCGCGCGTTCTTCGGTATCGCATGGAAGTCGTATGGGTGATCGTGTCGCCGCCGCTTTTCATCTTCGACACTCCAAATATCTTCACTGACACCGAGCCCCGGAGCGGCCGATGGAACCTTCCGTTCGTTGATCGGGGTGAAGTTCGCTCCTTCCAGGCAGGCGATGAGCACAGCGATAGCGACTGCCCCCTCCTGGCTGACGAACAGCATCGGTCGTGCCGCGTTGACCCCCGAATATCTGTAGTCGGAGACCGTGATTCCCAGCGCATCGCGAGTCGCATCCGATAGCGGAGCACCGGCCGTGGCAACTTCATGAAGCGCGTCGACGCGAGCCCTCTGCTCAGGTGGGAGTTTCGTACTGTCACGCCGCCGCAGCATGAGGAGATTTGGATAGATGCGCTGGTACTCGGCATTGACGGCGACTGTTGCTGCCTTGAGGATCGCGTCGTACACAACCTTTGGATAGGGCTGACTTTCGGCGGCGTCCCTCTTCGGGAGCCGTCGATTGAGGTGTTTCGGCAGGTCGGGGTGAAGTCGATGTGGATACCGACGAAGCACCTGCCGCACCGTGACCAATTGCCTGTGCTGGGTATTGCTCTTGATTCCCTTCGCCGCCAAGTGCAGCAGGTAGTCGTTCCACCGGTCCGGGCTCAACTGGTCCAGGTCGCGCACATCGTGTTCGCCGCACCACCTCGCAAAATATTTCGTCCTGTCCCGATTTTGCCGTGCCGATTGGGCACTCTTCCAAACTCCGTTCACTCCCGTAAGTGCCTCGACAGCATCGGCGAATTGAACCCGCAGACGCGCATCACACGGCCACTCCCGAAGATCAATGACAGTAGGCGCATACGCCCCTGGAAGGGAGGCGACCACCACTTGCGGATCCTCGCGGCGCGTGACAACGCCGTCAGCTGACTCTCGGCGCGAACTTGCCGTCATGCGCCGGACCCGGTTAAATCGCGAATCTCAACAAGGTCGCGCGCCAGGGCTGACACCAGATCGCTCGTGGTGGCCATCTGGGCATTCGGGAGGCCGAACAGCCGGTCGAAACGCAGCCGTTGCACCCGCGGCATATAGGTATTCCGCGTCGTCTCCACCGACCTGTGACCCAAAACGTCCTTCACCGTGCGGAAGACCTCGTCGTAGCGAGACCCGTCCCCGTAGGCGATGCTCTCGTCCCACCCGTGCGCGGCGTCGAGCCGCTGATGCAGTTGAACTGCCAGCGCCAGCGCGAAACTGAAACGAAGGCAATGCGGCGTCACGGTCAACTCGTCACTGGCCGCCCCGCCGGTGGCTTCAACTGCTGACCAAAGCCGCTCGTTGGCCGCATCGAAAACCCCGATCCACGACTCGTGATGAAACGGGGTTCCACCTTCGCTGAGCCACAACGCCATCGGTTCCGGGCGACCGTCGCGGAGCCAGAACAGACGGCGCCGCAGAGCTGGCTTCAGAGTGTTCAGCGACATCACAGCGCCGTCGTCTCGGACGGCTTCGAACGTTCCCTTGCGAGAGCGCCGGACCTCCGTTACCCAGATGATGTCCTCGATCGCGTCATAGCGGCCCTCCCGTATTGCCCGGCGGACGGCTGCGGCCCGGGCGACAGTCATGTAGCTGCGCAATGTCTGCATTACAGTGGGCGCCGCGTACCACATCCGCGCCTTGCTGTACTTGGCGATCGCCGCCGGCAACTTCGCCTCAATCGCGTCCGCTGATGGCAGTTCCGCCAGCAGTAGCGCGCCTGCTTCCTGCACGCGCAGACCGGTTGAATAGACGAAGTCGGTGAATGCCGTGTTGCGCAGTGAATTGCGGGCGCGACACGACTCGTCCTCGCCAGCCGCTCGCCACTGGCTCGCACCGATCCGTTCAACACCGCGGCCACGTAAGCCAACGTCACGCCACAGCCGGTAGGTGCCGGGGACGATCCACCGGTCCCTGTCCTTGCGCACGAACGCTGCGTTGGCCCTTACCCCGGGCACCCTTGTGGCACCGTGCCCGCCGGGCACTGGATTCGCCTCAATCACAGGGCCATTCGGTGTGATCAGTACCTTGCGGCTCACGGCCCAGTCGTACAAACCCCTGAGCGCGAAGACCGCCTTGTTCCACGTTGCGCCCGTCACCGAATCAGCGAACTGCAGGTGATCAGTTCGGCGGATCTTGTAGTCGATGAAGTCGTCTTCCGTTGCTTCCAGCCAGGTCAGCGGATCGTCCTGACCTCCAAGAAAGCCGCACCACTTTGCGATCTCGAGTGCGTACGTCTTTCGGGACGACAAGTCCAAGGAGGTGAACTTCGGGCACGAAGTGAAATAGAGCACCAGCCACTCATCGAGTTCGCCGTTACTCGACAGCAGGATCGGCGTACCCGTCACGAGCCCCGGTGGATGATCACGTCCGTCCACCGCGCTGCAGTCATCCAGCACATCCGAATACCCGGACGGCCAGGTACCCGCGTTGCTGGTTGTCAGCACTGTCCACGTCTTTGCTGGAGCGGCGGCGGACAGCATGACTGCACCGTAAACCGGATCAAAAGTCCATCTGGCGCGACACGCCCGCACATACCTACTTCCTACGGAACACCGACGGGTAGGGCATGTCCCCCAGTCCGCGGGCTTCGTCGGCAGCCACCAGTTCGAGCAACGGCTCAAGGGATTGTTCGAGGTCGTCGATGGTGCTCCACGGGTCACCGCGCCGTGCGATCAAGTCCGGCACGGTGCTCATTGTGTAGTCGTCCGGATCGGCACCGTCGCCTAGCTCGTCCCACGTCAACGGCGTGGACACGGTGGCGATCGGCGTGGCCCGCACCGAATAGGCCGACGCCATGGTGCGGTCGCGGGCGTTCTGGTTGAAGTCGACGAAGATCCGCGCGCCGCGTTCTTCCTTCCACCAGGAGGCGGTCACCTGCTCCGGTGCGCGCCGCTCGATCTCGCGGGCCAGGGCGATCCCGGCCCGGCGGACCTCGATGAAGTCCCAGTCGGTCTTGATCCGCAGGTAGACGTGCAGGCCGCGGCCGCCGGAGGTCTTGACGTAGCCGACCAGCCCGAGCTCGTCGAGCAGCGGGCGCACCACCTCCAGCGCGACCGCACGGGCCTGCGCGAAACCAGTGCCCGGCTGCGGGTCCAGGTCGATGCGCAGCTCGTCGGGGTGGTCGGTGTCGGGACAGCGCACCGGCCAGGGGTGAAAGGTCACCGTGCTCATCTGCACGGCCCACAAGATGTCGGCGGGCCGGGTGACCTTGAGGACGTCGGCGGTTCGGCCGGAGGGGAACGTCACCTGGCAAGACTCCAGGTCTTCGGGGTGCCCCCGCGGCAGCCGCTTTTGGTAGACCTCCTCGCCGTCGATGCCGTCGGGGAAGCGCTGCAGATGGCTGGGCCGGTCGGCCAGGGCATGCAGCAGCGGTCCGCTCGCCACCGCTAGGTAGTAGTCGGCCAGCGCCCGCTTGGTGCCGCCGGCGCCCAGCCGGGAGA
>NZ_LT546170.1:419146-454332 GCF_900078685.2 Mycolicibacter icosiumassiliensis
GGCATCGCCCGAGTCCCACCCGAACAGGTCGGTGAACCAGCCGAAGTCCTCGGCCTGCGCCGGCGGCGCGGCCGCCAGCGGACTCAACCCGAACGCCAGAAACGCCCCCACCGCCGTGCCGGCGCCCGCCACCCGTCGACGCGCACCCCGGCCCCGCGCGGACCTATTGTTCTCAGCCATCCGGATTTTCCTATCTGTGCTTATCCGAAGTTGAAGTTCTTGTTGTGGTGGTGCCGACCGCTATCCGGCGAGCGCATCCGCGATCATCTGCGGGATGCCCTGGCCCAGCTGCGCGAAGAAGCCGAAGAAGTCGCCGGCGACGACGCCCAGGACGTCGGTGTCGTTCAGCCCGAGGCTGCCCAGGATGTTCGTCACGGTCGCGTCGCTGATGCCCAGGTCGTTCAGGATCGTGCCGATGGTCGTGCCACCCAGCAGGTCGTTGACGACGTCGTCGAGATGCACGTTGTTCAGCCCGAGGCTGGTCAGCACCGAATTCAGCGACACCCCGCCCAGCAGGCTGGTGAGGACGTCATCCAGATGGACGTTGTTGAGGTCCAGGTCGTCGAGGAGGTTGCCCACGTACACGCCGCCCAACAGGTTGTTGAGGAACGTCTCGAGCGTGACCCCGCCCAGGCCCAGGTCGTTGAGGATGTTCTGGACATACACGCCGCCCAGCAGGTCGTTGACCACGTCGGTGACGTGTATCGAACCCAGGCCCAGACTGTTGAGCATCTGCGTCACGGTCATGTCCAGGCCGAGCCGGTCGATCACGGTGTCCAGGTCGAGGTTGTTCAGGCCCCAGGAGCTCAGCAGCGACACCAGCGTGGTGTCGACCAGCCAGGGGAAACCGTTGGTGACGATGTCGTTGACCGTCACGTTGTCGAGGCCCAGGTTGACCAGGAAGTCGTGCAGCGTGGTGTCTATGTGCAGACCGAAGAGGATGGTGCTCAGGTGCTCGTCGCCCTGTCCGGTGGCCGCGACCAGCTGGCCCAGGTTGACGTCGGTGAGCGGGGTGCCGGCGGGAACCCCGGCGATGCCGTTGCCGTCGGCGTGCAAGTTGTGCAGCGTCTGGTAGACGGTGTTGCTGCCCATCAGCGAACTCAGCGTCGCCGAGCAGTCGATGCCCACCACGACCGCCAAGGAGCAGGTGGTGCTGTCCAGCGGCATGCCCGCTTCGGCCGCGAGGTCCTGGATGGTCTTGGCGCCGTAGTTCATCGCCATGTTGCTGGCCAGGAAGTCCGCCCAGGGCACGCTGCCCAACGGCTGGCCGGCGTAGGGGTCCAGGACCGGGTCGGGCTTGGCCGGGTCGGCCGGCGGCACCAGGGTGGAGTTGAGCAGCTCACCCAGCGACAGGTCGGCGTAGGTGGTGTTGGGGTCAGCGGGATTCGGGATCTGCTGCAGCAGCTCGACCAGCGTGTAGTCCATGCCCTGGCCCTGGAGCATGTTGACCAGCAACTGGCTCAGGGTGACATCGTCGCCGGTGCCCATTAGCGAATCGACCAGGTCGACCGGGGTCAGCTGCCCGTAGCCGGTGGAGTCCAGCAGTGATGTCAGCATGTTGCCGATGGTCATGCCGCCCATACCCAGGGACTCCATCAGGCCGGTGATCGTCGGGTCACCCCCGGCCACCGCGTGCAGCCCCTCCTTCAGCACGTCGCCGAGGGTCATGTCACCGATACCGAATTGCTGAACCAGGCCGGTGATCGACAAGTTGCCCATGCCCATGGCGTCGAGCAGCGCAACCGCCAGGGACCCCACCGTCGGGTTGGAGCCCATGCCCGCGGCTTCCAGCACGCTCATCGCCAGACTCGTCATCGACTGGTTGGTGCCCATCCCCACCTGGTTGAGCACCTCGATCAGCAGGCTCGACACCGACATCTCACCCAGGCCGGCCTGGTCGGCCAAACCGCTGATGGTCGGGTTACCGATGCCCATGGTGTCGAGCAGGCCGATCATCAGCTGGGACAGCGAAAGGTCACCCAGGCCGAACTGGTCGGCCAGGTCGGTGATGGACGCGCCGCCCAGGCCGACGGAATCGAGCACACCGGTCACCACGCCAGCCACCGGCATGTCCGCCAGGCCGACCTGTTGGGCCAGGTCACCAACGGTCAGGTTGCCCATGCCCGCCATATCGACGAGCTGACCGATGGTCAGGGTGAGGTCGAAGGGCTGGGCCGGAGCCAGCAGGCCGTTGAAGACCGGGAGGTGGATGCCGGCCAGGTCCAGGCCGTCCTGGCCGTTGAGGAAGGCGTCGAGCAGGGTGGCCGGGGCACCGAGCAGGGCGAACAGCGCGCCGAGCGGGTCGGAGAAGTCGAAGATCTGGCTGATGAGATCGTTGAATGCGTTGCCGAGGGTGACGAACGGACCGATCGCGGAAAGCAGCAGACCGAGCGTCGGCGTCAGCTCGGTGCCGATCTCGATCGGCAGACCCGACGAGATGGTCTGGACGCTGGGCAGCAGGGTGTTCAGCATGACCAACGCGTCGGGGATGTGCATCAGCGACCCGAGGGGATCACTGAAGAACTGGGTCAGGATCGGGAAGTCGAACGCGTGCGAACCCAGGCTGGCCAGGTTGTTGGCCGTGTTGGTGATCAGGTCGGTGTAGGGCGTGAAGATGTCGCCCAGATCCGCGGTCAGCGCCACGGCCCGGTGCTCGGCCTGGTTGAGCTGCCGGGCAACCTCCGGGAGCTGCGGTGCAGCGGGAACGACCGCGATCATGGCGGCACCGGCGATGCCCATGCCCGTGGTGACATACGGCCGAAGCGACTTGTGCGTCATTGCTTTCCCCATCGGTTATCGGGACGATCAGAAGTTGAAGAGGGTGGGAATCAGGCCCGCGACATCCGCGATGTGGAGGTTGAGAACATCCATATCGGCCAGACCCAGCTGGTCGAGCAGCCCGCTCAGATCCAGAAATCCGAGGCCGAGGTCGTCGAGCAGCGAATTGACGGTGGCGTCGCCGAACAGCTGCTGCAGCATGGTGTCCAGGTCCAGGTTGCCGAACCCGATGCTGCCGAGCAGGTCGTCCACGGTGGTGGTGCCCAGCGCCGATTCCACGATGCCGAACAGGTCCATGCTGCCGAAACCCGACTGGGTGAGCAGGTCGCCCACGGTGGTGGTGCCCAGCAGCTGGTCGATCAGCGAGTACAGATCGGTGTTGCCCAGGCCCCAGTTGTCCAGCGCATTGCCGACGGTCATGCCACCGAACAGCTGCTGGAAGATCGAGTTCAGATCCATGCTGCCGAAACCCGACTGGTTGAGCACGTCGCCCACGGTCGTGGTGCCCAGCAGGCCGGCCACCAGGTCATCCAGCGTCGAGGTGTTCAACCCCAGGCTGGTGAGCAGCGCCGACACCGTCTGGTCACCCAATAGCTGACCCACCAGCTGGTCGAGGGTGGTGTCGTTCAGACCCATGTCCGTGAGCAACCCGGACAGCGTGGTGGTGAGGCTGGTTTCCAGCATGTCGCTGATCTTGACGTCGCCGAAATCGCCGAGCAGCTGCCCCAACGTCACGTTGGGGTCGGGCAGGAAGCTGAGCAGCGTCTGACCCATATTCGGCGCCAGCAACTGGTCGCCCACGGCGAAGGTGAGCTTGCCGGTGATGTGGATCGACCCGGGCAGCGGGCTGGCGCCCGGGCCGGAGGCGTTGATCACGTCGTTGATCGTCAGTCCGCCGAAGCCGAGGTTGCCGATGATGTCACCGAGCGTGGTGTTCTCCAGGTTCGCGGCGCCGAGGATGTCGGCGACCTTCAGGTCCTCGAGGCCCGCAGCCTCCAGCAGCCCATTGAAGGTCAGGTCCTGCAGGTTCAGCCCGGTGAGCAGGTCGGCGCCCAGCTGACCCAGGCTCAGGTTGCCGAAGCCCGCGGCGTCGATCAGGTCGACCGGCGTCCGCTGGCCAAGGCTCAGCGCGTCGAGGAAGGTGGTCGCCACCTGGCCCACCCCTAGGCTGCCGACACCCAGGGCGTTGAGGAGATCGACCGGGGTCTGCTGGCCAAGGTTCAGTGAGTTCAGCAGGGTGCTCGCCAGGCCGGACAACGGCTGCTGGGCCAGGCCGACGTCACTGGCCAGTTGGTAGATGGTCGGGTTACCGATCTCGAGCGAGTCGAGCACATGGCTGAGCAGGTCGGGAATGGTCATGCTGCCCAGGCCGACCTCGTCGGTCAGGTCGCCGATGGTGGCGTTACCGATGCCCAGCGCTTCGAGGATGTCCTTGGCCAGATCCGCGACCTCGGTGTTAGCCAGGCCCAACTGCTGGGTCAGCTCGAGAACGGTCGGATTGCCGATCTGCAACGCGTTCAGGACCGATTCGGCCAGGCTGGCCACCGGAACCGTGCCGAGGCCGAGCATGTCGACCAGATCGGTGATCGTCGGGTTACCCAAACCCAGACCGTTGAGCAGGTTCGTCGCCAGCTCCACGAGCTGCTGATCGCCGATTCCGAGCTGGGTCAGCAGCTGGGGCAAAGTCTGGTTAGCCAGGCCCAGTTCGGTCAGCAACTGGCCGGCCTGCACGTTGACATCGACATTGTGCGGGGCGACGAGGATGCCGTTGAACAGCGGGACGCTGACGCCGAGCACGGTGAGGCTGGCCTCGCCGTTGAGGAAGGCGTTGAGGATGGTGAATGGGGCTTGGATCAGAGCCAGCAAGGCCTGCAGCGGCTGACTCCAGTCGAAGACCTGGGCGATGATCTCGTTGATCGCTTCGTTGACGGTCACGAAGGGACCGACCACGGCCAGCGCGAGCATGATCGCTTGCGAAAGCTCCGGAGCGATCACCACCGCGGCGTCGGCGGCTCCCGGGCCGCCGGCGCCGGTCAGCGCGCCGAGCAGGTCTGGCAGTTGGCTGAGGGACCCGGCGGGATCGGAGAGCAACTGGGTGAGCCCGAAGATGCCGGTGGGATCCCCGGTCAACTTGACCGGCAGATGCCGGACCTGCGGCAGCTGTTCGGCGACGTCAGGCAGCCGCGGGGCTGCCGGCACGACGGCGACCATTGCGGCGCCCGCGACGGTCAAACCATTGGTCATGTACGGACGAAGCGTCTGCAGCATCGTCGCCCTCTCTCAAGCCGCCAGGATTTCTAAAATATAGATAATAGAAATCCCCCAACGAGCCTGAGTTTTCCCCAAGTTAATGGTCCTGTCAAAATAAGCGTTACCGTAATGCCTTCGGGAGTTACAGGAATCGACGAACGCAGCCGCCGGGTTAGTTTGCTACGACCGGGCGCGTAGGAGCTCCACGATGTGGCCCGCGAGTGATCTGCCCCCATCTTCCTGCAGGAAGTGACCGGCATCACGGAGCGCCGGGCGTGACCGGTCCTTTGCTCAACCATCTCGCGCTGGAAGGCCGGCGCCATGGCGCCGGTGATCGGGTCGCCGCCAGTGAACGCGACCAACATCGGGGTCTGCGAGGCGCACAATGCGGCCCCCGCCGCCCGGTTGGCCGGGGCGGCGGATGTCGTCCGGTGTACGCAGGGCCTGCATCAGCCGGCGATGCCGTGACGTCCTATACCCCCGGGGGTGTTTGATAGACTGGGCTCACCGCAACCAAGGAGGCCCCATGTCCGTGGCGATCAGCACCGCAGTGACCGGAACCGATTTCGACGCAGTCACCGAGAAGACCCGAGAGATTTTGAAGAACAACGGTTTCGGTGTACTGACCGAGATCGACATGCAGGCAACGCTGAGAGTCAAGCTCGGCGAGGAGATGGAGCGCTACCTCATCCTGGGTGCCTGCAATCCGCCGCTGGCGCACCGGGCCGTGACCGCCGAGAAGCGCATCGGGGTGCTGCTGCCCTGCAACGTCGTGGTCCGCGAAGACACTGAGCACCCGGGCACGGTGTTGGTGGAGGCGATGAATCCGCAACTGATGGCCCAGATCATCGACAATCCGGCATTGGCGGCCATCGCCGACGAGGTGAGCGAGAAGATCCGCACCGTCATCGATACGCTGGCGGTGGCGTTGCGCACCATCTGAAAGGAACGGCCGATGTGCTATCCCGTGCCCTGTCGGGTCTGCGGTAAAACCACCTGGGACGGCTGTGGCGAGCACGTCGCAGAGGTGCAGGCCCAGGTGCCACCGGAACAGTGGTGCGGCGGACATCCGGAGACACAACACTCGTAGTCGCGCCCTTGGACGCAACTCGCACGGATTATGGTGTCGGCATGCCTGAGCAGTTCATTCCAACAACGCCCACCCTGGTGGACTTGCTTCGGCTGCAGGCCGCCCGATACGGGGACAAAGTCGCGTTTAGCTTCGCCCCGGACGGCAAGAAGGTCATTGACCGCCTGACTTTTCGCGAGCTCGACGCCAAAGCTCAGGCAGTTGCGGCCACCCTGCAACGTCAAGGCGCTGCCGGGCAGCGGGCACTGGTGATCTGCCGACCTGGTCTGGACAGCATCGTCAGCTTCTTCGGCTGCTTCTACGCCGGCGCGATCGCGGTACCGGTGGATACGCCACTCGCGCGCCTGAAGCTGGTTGCGCCCGATGCGCAAGCCAGTTTTGCGGTCGCGACCGCCGCCACCCAAAATCAACTGCAGGCACTGGCCGCCGACGTACCCGGCATGTCGGGGTTGCAGTGGTGTGCCACCGACCAACCCACCGCCAACCCCGGCGATTGGGACCGGCCCGACATCGACCCCAGCACTACGGCGTTGATCCAATACACCTCCGGGTCGACCAAATCGCCCAAAGGCGTGGTGGTCACGCACGGCAACCTCATCCACAATTTGGAAGCGATCCGGCGAGCCTGGCGCGGCGACGAGAATGCCCGGAGCGTCTACTTTCTGCCGCAGCAGCACGACATGGGACTTATCGGCGGCGTCCTGGAGATGGTCTACGTCGGCTGCAGCACCGTGTTGATGTCGCCGATCGTCTTCTTCCAGCGCCCGATGGCATGGCTGGAAGCGATGTCGCTGCATCGGGCCACCACTAGCGCGGCGCCCAACGCCGCGTACCGACTGTGCGTCAAGCACAGCACTCCTGCGCAGCGTGCGGCGTTGGATCTGTCGAACTGGTCCACCGCGGCCATCAGTTCCGAGCAGATCCACGCCACGACCATGCAAGAGTTCGCCGACGCGTTCGCTCCGGCCGGGTTCCGGCTGGAGACGTTTCGCCCCGCCTATGGGCTGGCCGAGGCCACCCTGCTGGTCACCGGCGACCCTGGACCTGACGTCGCCGGCGTCCGATACGTCGACGACGCCGCACTGGGCGAGAACCGCGCCGTCGACACTGCTCCCGGCGACGGTGCCGTCGCACTGGTCAGCTGCGGTCCCACGGTCTACGGCCAGCGGGTGGTGATCGTCGATCCAGAGACCCGCCTGCAGCGCGAACCGAACGAGGTAGGCGAGGTATGGGTATCCGGGCCCAGCGTTGCGCAGGGTTACTGGGCACGGCCGGAAGAGAACGCGCATACGTTCTCCGGTTTCATCGCCGGCACCGGGGAAGGCCCGTTCCTGCGCACCGGCGACCTGGGTTTTCTCTGCAACGACGAGCTGTTCGTCACCGGACGGTGGGCCGACCTGATCACGCTGCGCGACAGCGCCTACTACCCCAACAACATTGAGCCGACCGTGCAGGCCGTTCACCCGGCGTTGCTGGCCGACCGCTGCGCGGCCTTCGCGGTACAACCGAAGCCGGGCGCCGACAACCACTTGGTTGTCGTACAGGAGGTGGACTACCAGCAGCAGGTCGCGGAGTCCGAATTCCCCGGCATCATCGACACAATTCGGGCGGCAATCACCGAGCAGCACGGCATCGAGGTACATGATGTCTTGCTGGTGCCTGGGATGCGGCTGCCGACCACGTCGAGCGGCAAGATTCAGCGCGGAGCATGCCGCCAGCATTTCTTGGACGGCAATCTGGACGCGTTGGCGCAATGGCATGCTCCGGCGGTGCCGGTCGAGAGCGCCCAGAACCCACCGGGGAACGCGTTTGCCAGGATGCTCATCAACAGTTTGGTGCAACGGCAGCAGCAACAACGCCAAACACCGCCAAACACCGCCATCGGTTAGAGCTTGGCCCCTAGGTAGTCCGCCAACCGGTCGAGGATGGGCCGCTGCCCGGCCAACAGCTTGATACGCGCCTGGGTCACCGAGAACCAGCCCACCCGGTCGACTTCGGGAAACTCCCGTCGCTGTCCCGACCGCGGCGGCCACTCCAATTCGAATGTGTTGCTGCGGGCGTCGGTGACGTCGAGGTCGCCGCGCACGGCGAACACCGCGACCACCTTTCCGCCGGCCTGTCGCACCACGCCGAGATCGACACGCTCGCCGTCCGGCGGCTCCAGGCCGATCTCCTCGGTGAATTCACGTCGCGCGGTATCCCACGGGTCCTCACCCTCGGGTTGTTCGCCCTTGGGAATCGACCAGGCCCCGTCGTCCTTGCGCGCCCAGAACGGTCCGCCCGGATGGGCGATCAGCACCTCAACGGCGCCGTCGGCGCCCGGCCGGTACAACAGCAATCCGGCGCTGCGCTTGGCCACGCCTCACACACCCACGGCGTGTTCCAGGTCTTCCAGTGCGGTGTCCAGGTGCCCGAGCAGGCGTTGCAGATGCGGAACGGAGCGACGGCAACCGACCAGCCCGAAATCAAGATTGCCGGCGTTGCTGACGACGGTCATGTTCAGTGCCTGCCCGTCCAGAGCGATCGACATCGGATAGTTCCCGTCCAGGCGGGCTCCCCGCCAGTACAGCGGCTCGGCCGGGCCGGGCACGTTGGAGATGACGATGTTGAACGGTGGCTTGGCCGCCGAGACGAACCCGGGGATGGCCGCCAAGGCCAGCGGCGCCATATTGGCCGCCGACAATGCCAGCGCCTGGGTGCGCGGCAGCTCGCTGAACACTTTCTTGTTGCGGCGCATCGACTCACTGATGGTCGACAGCCGCTGCCCGGGGTCCTCGAGATCGGTGGCCAGGTTGCACAAGATGGCGCCGACCATGTTGCCGCCGGACTCGGCTTCGGCTTCGGTGCGCAGGCTCACCGGGACCATCGCCACCAACGGATGGTCTGGCAGTGCGTTCTGCTCATCGAGGTAGGCACGCAGCGCGCCGGCGCACATCGCGAGCACCACGTCGTTGAGCGTGACCCCGGCCGCTCGTTTGACCGCGATGACCCGCGCCACCGGCCAGGACTGCGCCGCGCACCGGCGGGCGCCGCCGATTTTGACGTTGAGCATGGTGCGCGGCGCCTCGAACGGCAGGGTCAGCTGCTGCTCCAACAGTGCGGCACGCGCCAGCTTCACCGTCGACGGCCCAAGGGCGGCAACGCCTTTGACCATCGACGTCAGTTCGCTCAACAGAGACGGGGGCTCGGGGCGCGGCCGCGATGAGGGCCGGACCGACCAGGGAGTGCGCAATTCCGATTCGCGCGGATCGGTCGACAGGGTGCGGCGCGTCAGCCGCAGCAACGAGACACCGTCGATCAGCGAGTGGTGGACCTTGACGTAGACAGCGAACCGACCGTCGGCCAGGCCCTCCACCACGTGGGCCTCCCATAATGGGCGGTGCCGGTCAAGAAGAGTGCCGTGCAGCCGTGAGGTCAGCTCGAGCAGGTCCCGCACCCGGCCCGGTACCGGCAGCGCCGACCGCCGCACGTGGTACTCAAGGACGACGTCGTCGTCAAACGTCCAGCCCACGCCCGAGATCCCGCCGAGCAGCGACGCCGGGCGCTTGCGGAACGCGGGCTCCAGATCATGAGCGCCCAGCAGACCCCGATAGATCTCGCCGACAAACTCGGGCCCGGCGCCCTCCGGCGGCTCCAACAGCATCAGCCCGCCGACGTGCATGGGGTGCTCCCGCGTTTCGGTCAGCAGGAAGACCGAATCGAGCGGTGACATCAGCTGCATCGATCCATTAGACCCCGGAAGGCCCCGTGACCGCTTGCTAGTCTGGCCCGGTGCGTCGCCGGACCGTTATCTGTGTCGCCTCGGCCGCGTGCTTCCTCGCGGCCGGCACAGGCGCGCCTACCGCTCCGGCCGATCCCGCAAACCCCGCCGTTGCCGGCAAGACGGTGTTTCTGGACCCCGGGCACAGCGGCGCCAACGACGCCTCGATCGGCCGGCAGGTGCCCAACGGGCGCGGCGGCACCAAGCCCTGTCAGACCAGCGGAACCGCCGCCGACGACGGCTACCCCGAGCACAGCCTGACCTGGGACGTGACCAACCGGATCCGGGCCGCCCTCGATCAGCTCGGCGTGCACACCGAACTCTCGCGTGCCGATGACACCTCGGTAGGCCCGTGCATCGACGCGCGGGCCGCGGCGGCCAACGCCGCGCACCCGGACGCGATTGTGTCTATCCACGCCGATGGTGGGCCGGCCTCGGGCCGCGGATTTCACGTCAACTACTCCAGCCCGGCCCTCAACGACGCCCAGTCCGGTCCGGCCGTGGCGCTGGCCGACGACATCCGGGATTCCCTGACGGCCGCGGGGATTCCCCAGTCCAGCTATCTCGGCGCGGACGGACTGTACGGGCGAGCGGATCTGGCCGGGCTGAACCTGGCCGAGTATCCGGCGGTGCTCGTCGAACTGGGCAACATGCGTAATGCCCAGGACGCGGCACTGCTGGAGAGCGCCGACGGCCGGGCACAGTACGCGGCGGCGGTCACCAGCGGGATCGTGACCTACCTCAGCAGGTGACGATGTCTCAACGCGGATTCGGCCTTACCGCCAGAACGCTTTTCGGGGTGGCCGCCCTGGTCCTGGCACTGACGGGCTGCTCGCAGAACAGCGCCCCGGCGGTGGTTGCCGGGCATGCGATATCGATGCTGTACGACCCCGGCCGGGTCGGCGGGCTGCCCACCGCGGAGGGGCCCAGCGGCCCGCGCGGCGACGTTCCGCCGGTCACCGCCCGAGTGCGAAACAGCGACGGCGGGGAGATCGACCGGTTATCGCTGCTGGCAATCGACGACATCGAGGACTACTGGACTCAGCACTACGCCGAGGCGCTGCGCGGACGCTTCCAGCCGGTCTCGACGCTGATGTCGTATGACTCCACCGACGCGGACGGCCCGTCGGTGTGCGGCGGCGATGTCTACCACCTGCCGAACGCGATGTATTGCCGCCGGATGGACACGATGGCCTGGGACCGCGCCAAATTCCTGCCAACGGCCCGAAAGTACTTCGGCGACATGGCGATCAACGGGACGTTGGCGCACGAATACGGGCACGCCCTGCAGAACATGGCCGGGATCGTCAACCCACTGACGCGCACCCTGGTCCGCGAACAACAGGCCGACTGTTTCGCCGGGGTGTATCTGCAGTGGGTGGCCGCGGGCAGCTCCGCGCGGGTGCAGTTGAGCACCGGCGACGGCCTCAACCATGTGCTGGCCGGTCTGATCGTGATCCGCGATCCGGTGTCGACGCCAGACAACCCGGTGTCGATCTCCGATGAGCACGGCACCGCCCTGGACCGGGTGGGCGCCTTCCAGACCGGCTTCGACGGCGGCGCGGCGCAGTGCGCCGAGATCGACATGGACGAGATCCGCAAGCGCCGTGGGGATCTGCCGAATTCCCTGTTCGATTCGCAGTCCCCGCAAAGCGATCTCACGATCGACGAATCGGTGTTGTCGACGCTGATGGAGCAGCTGGGCCAGATCTTCGGCCTGTCCCGGCCGCCGGAGCTGGCGACGTCGGGCAAATGCCCCAGTGGACACCAGCCCGACCCGGTGGCCTACTGCCCGGAGTCCAACCTCATCGTCGTGGACATGGCCGGATTGCAGGAGATGAGCGCGCCGACTGATCAATCGACGCTGGGTATGCCGCAGGGCGACAACACCGGATTGTCCGCCGTCACATCGCGGTATGCACTTGCGGTACAACGTGAACGCCAGGTCGGCTTGGAGTCAGCGTCGGCGGCGTTGCGCACCGCGTGTCTGACCGGGGTGGCCCAGCGCCGGATGGCCGAGCCCATGACACTGTCGTCGGGCCCGGGCTTGACGCTGGCCGGCGGCGACCTCGACGAGGCGGTGACGGGCCTGCTGATGAACGGGATCGTCGCCAGTGATGCCAACGACGACACCGTACCGGCGGGATTCACCCGGATCCTGGCGTTCCGGTCCGGACTGCACGGCGACGTCGACGGCTGCTTCGAGCGGTTCCCGTGATGGGCGCGATGTCATGAACCGCCGAGACGACCCGCGTGAACCGCCGGAGCGGCGGACCACGCCGATACCGCGGACACCAGAGCAGCCGCGTGGGCCGCAGGGGCCGCCGCCGCAGCGCCCGCGGCCGCCCGAACGGCCTTGGTATCTGGAGGTCCGCCGGCCTCCGGCGCCCCCGCCGCACCGGCCGCCACAGTCGGGCCCGCGGCCTCCGGTACCGCCGGACCGGCGCCAGCCGCGGACGAGCTCCCCTGCCGATGCCCCGAAGCCGGCGGACCCGCAACCCCCGTCGAACCGCGCCGTGCTGGTCGCCGCGGCCCTGACCGGACTACTCGCCCTCGGCGTGCTCCTGGCCTTGGTGCTGCGCGGCGCCGTCGGCGGCTCGGGCCCCGTCGAACTCGATGTACTCAAGGCCCAAGACGGTGTCCGCCAGGTGCTCACCGATCCGATCAACGGCTACGGACGCGACAACGTCACCAATGTCCGATGCAACAACGGGGTGAATCCGACGGTGCGCAAAGGCGCCAGTTTCAGCTGTGTGGTCACTGTCGACGGCGCCCAGCGCCGGGTGCTGGTGGAGTTCGCCGACGACGCCGGGACTTATGCGGTCGACCGGCCTCGGTGATGTCTAGCTGGTAAAACGCAGCACAGGCCCCGCGAAGACATTGTTGCGCAATGTCTGTGGGCTGACTAGGAGTTGGCTGGCGAGCTTCCTCCGAGCGGACAGCGACACCGTAGGGTCACACGCGCCGATCCAACTACTGCACCCTGTGGTTCTGAGGAGTTCGATGACTTACGTCAAGCCGCCCGAGCTGATCAATGTCATGATCGACGCCGGCCAGTCCAAGATTTTCATGTCCACCCGCGACACCCTGATCCGCGCGTTCATGGCCGGTGCGACGCTGGCGCTGGGCGCGGCGTTCGCGGTGTCCATGACGGTGCAGACCGGTCAGGCGATCATCGGGGCACTGCTGTTTCCGGCTGGTTTTTGCATCCTCTACCTGCTCGGATACGACCTTTTGACCGGTGTGTTCGTGTTGGCGCCGTTGGCCTGGCTCGACAAGCGTCCGGGTGTGACCATCGGCGGGGTGCTGCGGAACTGGGGACTGGTGTTCATCGGCAACTTCGCCGGTGCCTTCACCGTCGCGGTGCTGATGGCGATCGTCTTTACCTACGGCTTCTCTAGTCCGCCCAACGAAGTCGGTCAGATGATCGGGCACATCGGCGAGGCTCGCACGCTCGGCTATGCCGCACACGGCTTTCCGGGCATGGTGACCTTGTTTGTGCGCGGCATGCTGTGCAACTGGATGGTATCTACCGGGGTAGTCGGCGCCATGCTGGCCACCGACGTCACCGGAAAGGTGATCGCCATGTGGCTGCCGGTGTCGCTGTTCTTCGCAATGGGATTCGAGCATTCGATCGTCAACATGTACCTGTTTCCCTCCGGCCTGATGCTCGGCGGGCACTTCACCATCCTGAACTACATCGAGTGGAACGAGCTCCCCACGGTGCTGGGCAATCTGGTGGGCGGATTGGCCTTCACGGGGTTGGCCATGTACGCGACTCATTCGCGGACCGCGCCCAAACGCAGCATCCCGGCGGTACAGAAGGATTTGGCTGCCGGAGTCTGACGGCGGGTGGGCCTCGAGATCGGGCTGACGCAGGCCGCTACTCGCACTTTTCCTGCGTAGGTCAGATCTCACGAGTTAGCGATCGCCCCGGCAACAGGCCGGGGCGATCGCTAACTCATCACATGGCGGTGGCGGAGGGATTTGAACCCTCGGTGGGGGGTTACCCCACACACGCTTTCGAGGCGTGCTCCTTAGGCCGCTCGGACACGCCACCGCGGGACAGCGTACCCAACGAGGGGGCCATCAGCCCAATCGCTGCCGGGCGAAGAACGTTTCCAGTGGTGCAGCGCACTCGGCGGCGAGCACTCCGCCGCGCACCTCGGGGCGGTGATTGAGCCTGCGGTCCCGCACCACGTCCCACAGCGAGCCGACCGCCCCGGTCTTGGGTTCGAAGGCCCCGAACACCAGCCGTTCCACGCGCGCGGCCACCAACGCCCCCGCGCACATGGTGCAGGGCTCCAGGGTGACGGCCAGCGTCGCGCCGGTCAGCCGCCATCCGTCGCCGAGGACGGCGGCGGCAGCGCGGATGGCCAGCAGTTCGGCGTGCGCCGTCGGGTCTGACAGGGCTTCGCGCGCATTGGCCGCCTGGGCCAGCACGGTGCCGTCGGGACCGACCACCACCGCACCCACCGGCACATCGCGGGGCCCCGCCTGGCTAGCCGCCACCAGGGCCGCGCGGATCAGGTCCTCGTCGGTGGGAGCGCCGCTCACCGACTGCTTCGCGGCAGCGCCGCGGTGAGCTGCTCGTCGAAGCCCATCTCGCTGGCGATTCGGTGCAGCTGCTCCTCGACGGACAGGTCGGACTCGTCGAGAATGACGCTGAGCACCGCGGCGGGCAGGCCGATGTCGGACAGCACCCCCAAGTCGCCCTCCTCGAACGGATCGGCATCCTCCAGGTCGTCGGCATCGATGTCGGCGTCGACCTGCTCGAGCACCTCGTCGGCAAGGTCATAGTCCAGCGCTGCGGTGGCATCCGAGAGCAACAGACGAGTACCGGCCGGGCCTGGACGGATGATCACGAAGAACTCGTGGTCGACATTGATCAGACCGAAAACGGCTCCGGCACTGCGCAGTTCACGTAGCTCGGTCTCTGCTGTGGAAAGACTGGTGAGGGCCTCAGCACGCATCGACGTGCAACGCCACTTGCCGTCTTCACGCACAACAGCCACTCCGAAACCGTCCAGCTTCTCCGCCGGCCGGCCCGGTGCAGACGATCTCTGTGCTCCCATGGGCGCCTACGGTAGTCGCCGCTTACGCCCTTGACCAGCGTGTGCCAACCTGGACAGGTGGCAGTGAGCACAGTAAAGACTCCGGTGTGCGTTTTGGGGCTCGGCCTGATCGGCGGTTCGGTGCTGCGCGCGGCCGCCGCGGCAGGCCGGGAGGCGTTCGGCTACAACAGGTCGGCTGACGGGGTGAACGCCGCAGTCGCCGACGGATTCGACGCCACCACCGAGTTGGAAACAGCCCTGAAGCGCGCCGCGGCGACCGATGCGCTGATTGTGATCGCCGTCCCGGTGCCGGCGCTGCCGATGCTGCTCGGCCCGATCAGCCGCCTGGCACCCGAATGCCCCCTGACCGACGTCACCAGCGTCAAGAGCCCGGTACTCCACGAGATCACCGCCGCGGGACTGCAGGCTCGCTTCGTCGGCGGCCACCCGATGGCTGGGACTGCCCACTCCGGTTGGCCGGCCGGGCACGCCGATCTGTTCCAGGGGGCACCGTGGGTGATCAGCGTCGACGACCACGTAGACCCGGCGGTGTTCGCCGAGGTGCTGGACCTGATTCTGGACTGCGGATCGCTGGCGGTACCGGCCCGCTCCGAGGAACACGATGCTGCCGCGGCCGCTATCTCTCATCTGCCGCACCTGATGGCTGAGGCGCTGGCCGTCACAGCGGCCGACGTACCGCTGGCGTTCGCGCTGGCCGCCGGATCCTTCCGCGACGGCACCCGGGTCGCCGGAACGGCACCGGACCTGGTCCGGGCCATGTGCGAGGCCAACTGGCAACGACTGTTGCCGGCACTGGATCGCGCGATCGCGCTGTTGGCCGACGCGCGCGATTCGCTTTCGGCCTCGGATTCGGTGGCTGAACTGGTCAATCATGGGCATGCCGCCCGCACCCGCTACGACAGCTTCCCCCGCAGCGAGATCGTCACCGTCGTCGTCGGCGCCAGCGACTGGCGCCGGGAACTGGCCGCCGCCGGTCGGGCCGGCGGGGTGATCAGATCCGCGTTGCCAACCCGGGATAGTCGATGACGAAGCCGTCGGAATCGACGATGACGGTAGTACCACCGGGATCGGTTCCCGGCGTGATCACCGTGATGCCGGACCCGGTCCCGGCGCTGCGGTAGCTGGCAGTCGCCGCCACCACCGTCATATCGGGCAGATTCAGGTACAGCGTGGGCAGGGTGATGGCGGCCGCCCGCTCCTGCAGCCGGGCCCGCCGGATCGGCAAGGTGTTGAAGAACGGGCTGAACAGCATGTCAATGTCCAGGGCACCGTCATAGCCGGCGCGGGACTGCCCACGGGCGTCAGTGACCAGCCACATGTTCTCTTCGTCGCGGGCGATCACCAGCTGGCGTTCCCGTTCGGCAAGCGTGACGGTCAGTCCCAGCCGTTTGGTGGCTCCGGACTCATCGGTGTGCAGGTCGTAATAGACACCGAACGCCGGATGCTCCGCGGTGGCCCCGGCCACGATGCGGCCATTGGCCCTGATCCGGTTTCCGGACAGTTGCACACGTACCGACTCCATCCGGGGGGCGTCGGGCGCAACCCAGGTCAGAATCGCCGGCCACTGGCCGGGCGGGGGTGCGCTCACCGATCCACCGTAAGCGACCGGCCCACGATCCGCAGTGAGGCCCCCCGGTGCGCAAACTCACGAGAATCAGTTCATTTCTGGGTCCCAAGCGGCAAGATATCCCCATGAGCAGCGACCCGCGCGTGCCCGTCGACCCACCTCAGGGCGAAGCCAGCAGCCCGCCGCCACCTCCGGCGGCGATGCCGTTGACCCGCGCCGGCGCACTGTGGAGCGCGCTGATCGCCGGTTTTCTGGTCCTGATCGTGTTGCTGGTGTTCGTCACGCAGAACACCCGTCCGGTCGACCTGGCGTTCTTGGCCTGGACCTGGAGCCTGCCCACGGGCGTGGCGATCCTGCTCGCGGCGATCGGCGGCGGGCTACTGACGGCCCTGGTCGGGACCGCGCGGATCTTCCAGCTGCGCCGCGCCGCCAAGAAGACGCTCGGGGCCCGGCGATAGATCAGAACCGGGCCTGATTGCGCGGCAGCAGGTCCCAAACGTGCTCGGTGCCGTTCGTCGATGCCACCGCGGCCTGCCCGGATTGTGAGTACAGCAGGCGGGTGATCGACACGTAGTCGATGGGAAACGACAGCAACCGCTGCGTGCCCAGAACCTGGTGCAGGATCACGTTGATCACGCCGCCATGGCTGAACACCGCGACCGTGTCGTCGGGCCCGGAGCCGGCCACCACGTCGGCGACGGCGTCCGAGACGCGGGCACAGAACGCGGCCTCGTCGACGTCGGCGGGCAGGTGCCCCTGCGCCATCCGGGCCCAATCCTGGGGCCGCTCGGTACGCAGCTGTTCGACGGGCAGATAGCCGGCCAGGTCGCGGTCGTACTCGGCGAACCGTTCATCGATGTCGACGCGGTGGCCGAGCTTCGCCGCGAGCGGCTCGGCGGTCTGGATCGCCCGGCGCTGCGGACTGCTGACCAGCCGAGTGATCGGGAACCGCGTCAACGCATCCGGCAGGCGCTGCGCCTGGGCGAATCCGGTCTCGGACAGCTCGGGATCTGAGCCCTGGCCATACTCGCTGCGTAGCGGGAGGGCGTGGCGGATCAGCAGCAACTGCACGCCTGTCACCCTAAGGGGCCAGTTCGGCCCGGCCTCACGGGGTGACGATGTTGAAGCTCGGGTCGGGGTTGTCGAGGACGCCCAGCAGGTTCGCCCAGGCGGTCTGGTCGCCGGAGACCTCCAGCTGCCCATTGCCCAGCAGCGCCAGCTTGGTGGGGGCCGTGATAGTGACATCCGCGCTGGCGGGGTCCGTCGCCGTCTTGCGGTGCACCAGCACCCCGTTGCGCAGGGTGAGGCGATAGTTGACGCCGGTGTCGGCGAACGAGACATCCAGCGCCAGCGCCAGGTCCCAGGCCCGCGGCCCGTTGATCCGGATCGCCAGGGCATCGAAGAGTTGCTCGGGGCTCAGTTGCGACGTCAGCGCCACCGAGGTGACCTGGGTGGGGGTGCCGAAATTGCCGGTACGCAATTCGGTGGCACCGGACAGGAAGAAGTTGCGCCAGGTGGCGTTCTCCGCGCCGTACGCCAGCTGTTCGAGGGTGTCGGCGTAGAGCTTGCGTGCCGCGACATGGTCGGCGTCGCTGAATATCGCATGGTCGAGCAAGGTTGCTGCCCAACGGAAATCACCCTCGTTAAACGCCGCCTCAGCCAGTTCGACGACGCGGTCCAGTCCGCCCAGCGCTGCCGTGTAGCGGGGTCCCAGGGCCTCCGGCGGGTGCGGCCACAGCCGGGCCGGGTTGCCGTCGAACCAGCCCAGGTAGCGCTGGTAGACGGCCTTGACGTTGTGGCTCACCGAGCCGTAGTAGCCGCGGGCGTGCCAGGCTTTTTCCAGCGCGGGCGGCAGCTGAAACTGTTCGGCGATCTCGATTCCGGTGAGGCCGCGGTTGAGCAGCCGCAGTGTCTGGTCATGCAGATAGGCGTAGAGATCGCGTTGCAGCCCAAGGTATTCCGCGATTCGCTCGGTACCCCATGTCGGCCAGTGGTGCGAGGCAAAGACGACGTCGGCTCGCCCGGCGAAGGTGTCGATGGCCTCGGTGAGGTAGCCGGCCCAGGCACGCGGGTCACGAACCAGCGCGCCGCGCAGTGTCAACAGATTGTGCTGGTTGTGGGTGGCGTTCTCGGCCATGCACAGCGCCCGGAATTGCGGGAAGTAGAAGTGCATTTCGGCCGGCGCCTCGGTGCCCGGCGCCATTTGGAATTCGATCTGTACGCCGTCGATGACGTGGGATTCGCCGGTCTGGGAGATGGTGACGGTAGGCACGATCACCGATACTTCCCCGGTCGAGGTGTTCTGGCCCAGGCCGCAGCCGACCTGCCCGCGCGGGCCGCGGGCCAGCACGGTGCCGTACATGTAGGCGGCACGCCGTGTCATCGCGGTACCGGCGTAGACGTTCTCGGACACCGCATGTTCGACGAAGCCTTCGGGGGCGAGCACGGCCACCCGGCCGGCGTCGACGTCGGCCTGCGAGGTCACGCCCAGCACACCGCCGAAGTGGTCGGCGTGACTGTGTGTGTAGATGACCGCGGTGACCTGGCGGTCTCCGCCGCGATGTTCGCGGTAGAGCTTTAGCGCGGCGGCGGCGACCTCGGTGGAGATCAGCGGGTCGATGACGATGACGCCGGTCTCGCCCTCGACGAAGGTGATGTTGGACAGGTCGAAGCCGCGCACCTGGTAGATGCCCTCGACGACTTCGTAGAGCCCTTGCTTGGCGGCCAACTGGGACTGTCGCCACAGCGAGGGGTGCACCGAGGTCGGCGCCTCCCCGGCGAGGAAGTCGTAGCTGTCGTTGTCCCAGACCACCCGGCCGTCGGCGGCGGTGATGACGCATGGTGTCAGCGCGGCGATGAAGCCGCGGTCGGCGTCGGCGAAATCCGTTGTGTCACCAAAAGGGAGCGTGGTGCGGTGTTCGGCATGGGCGGCCTCGACGGTTGCACCCACCGGCTGGTTTTCCATGGCGCCCAGCTTGCCACCAATGCCGTGCCGCGGCGCGGGTTGACGCGTCAGTGGCGCCAGCGCAATGAAGTCAGCGCATTGCGCAGCCGCGTCGGCCACGATGGGCGGGCGACCCGGTCACGGGTCTCCCGCGCCTCGCGGGCGTAGTCGCGGATGGATTCGTCGCCTTCTTCAGCACGCATCGGATCACCTCTCCGGTGAGTCGTCGGGCGGGGTCGGCGGGTCTTCGGGAACCAGCCGTTCCGGCACTTCTGCAGGCGCCAGCCGTTCCGGAGGTTCCGCCGGCACCAGTCGTTCCGGTGGCTCCTGGGGGACTCGCCGATGCGACGGCTCTTCCGGCCGGCCCGGTTCGGGTGGCAGTCCGAGATTCATCCGGGTCGCCTACCCCTTGGGCAGCAGGCGCAAACCCCGGCGGCGAGCGTGCGCAGTTGTACACCAAACCCGGCGTGTTGCCGAACAAACACCTTCGCGGGTGGGGGGGGCTATCGGGGCAGCCGCACGGTGAACGCGGTCCGGCCGGGTTCGCTGGTGACACCGATGATCCCCCGGTGCGCCCGAACCACCGCCGACGCGATCGCCAGTCCGAGCCCGGTGCTGCCGCCCTTGCGCGACCGGGAGGTGTCCCCGCGGGCGAACCTTTGGAAGATCTCCGGCAGGAACTCCGCGGGGATTCCCGGGCCGTCATCGGTCACGCTGAGCACGGCCTCGTTCCCCTCGACACCCAGCCGCAGAGTCACCACGGTTCCCGGGCCGGTGTGGACACGGGCGTTGGTCAGCAGGTTGGCCACCACCTGGTGCAGTCGGGCGGCGTCACCGGGCACGATCACCGGCTCGTCGGGCAGATCGAGTTGCCACTGATGATCCGAGCCCCCGACGTGGGCATCGCTGACCGTGTCGACCGCCAACCGGGACAGGTCGACCGGCTCGTGCTCCAGCGGACGCCCGGAGTCCAGCCGCGCCAGCAGCAGCAGATCCTCGACCAGTTGGGTCATCCGCTCGGTTTCGGACTGCACGCGGCTCAACGCGTGCGTCAGGGCTTCGGAGTCTGCGCCGTCGGACACCGGAATTCGTTGCGCAAGTTCGGTGTAACCACGGATAGCAGTCAGCGGGGTGCGCAGCTCATGACTGGCGTCGGCGACGAATTGGCGCACCCGGGTCTCGCTGTCTTGGCGGGTCGACAGCGCGGTAGCGATGTGGTCGAGCATCCGGTTGACCGCTGCGCCCAGTTGTCCGACTTCGGTGCGGGGGTTGGCGTCGGATTCGGCGACCCGCACCGGCAGCGTCGCCTCACCGCGGTCCAACGGCAGCCCGGCGACTTCGCCGGCGGTCTGTGCGACGCGTCGCAGCGGGGTCAGTGCCCGCCGGATGACCACGCTGCCGGCGGTGGCCACCGCGGCGACGGCGACCAGGGTGACCAGGCCGAAGATCAGCACCACCCGGACCATGGTGTCGTCCACCGCAGCCAGCGGCAGCCCGGTGACGATCACGTCGTCACCGCGGCGGGCGGTGGTCGCGACCACCCGGTAGCGACCCACACCGTCGAGGCGCCGCGTAACGGGCGGGTCCCCGGCCGCCACATCTGTCAACCGTGTTGCGGCAGCAGGGCTCAGCCCCTCCCGCTGACCTGAGGTGCTCAGATAGCCCGCCTCGACCTCTTGACCAGAGCCGGGAATGCCCCCGCTTTCCACCACGGCGCCGACCATGCCGGCCGGCTGGCCGGGTGCGTCCAGGAAGTCCGGGCCAGGCCCCGGCCGCGGCCGGTGGTGCCGATGCCCAGGCGGCGGCAAGGGATGGCCGTGCAGCCGCGCGGAGCGGTGCGAGGCGTCCTGCAGCTGATGGTCGAGTTGGCCGACCAGATACTGGTAAAGGGCCAGCTCCGTCACCGCACCGATACCGAGGCAGGCCACGGCCAGCAGCACGACCTGGCCGGCCAGCAGCCGGGCCCGCAGCGACCAGGTGCGCCCGGCGCCGGCTTGCGGCGATCTACCCAGCCGGCTTGAGCACATAGCCCGCACCGCGCAAAGTGTGAATCATCGGTTCTCGACCGTTGTCGATCTTCTTGCGCAGGTAGGAGATATAGAGCTCGACGATGTTAGCTTTGCCACCAAAGTCGTAGTCCCACACCCGATCCAGGATCTGCGCTTTGGACAGCACCCGCTTGGCGTTGTGCATCAGGTAACGCAGCAATTCGAATTCGGTGGAGGTCAACGTGATCGGGTCGCCGCCCCGAGTCACCTCATGGGAGTCCTCGTCGAGAACCAGGTCCCCGACCACGATCTGCGCCCCGGCATCGGCGGTGCTCACCCCGGTGCGGCGCAGCAATGCGCGCAGGCGCAACACCACCTCTTCGATGCTGAACGGTTTGGTGACGTAGTCGTCGCCGCCGGCGGTCAACCCGGCGATGCGGTCCTCCAGCGCGTCCTTGGCCGTCAGGAACAACACCGGCATTCGTGGGTTGATCTCCCGCAGTTTGGGCAGCACATCCAAGCCGCTCATGTCGGGCAGCATCACATCGAGCACGACGACGTCGGGGCGCTCGGCCTTCGCGGCCGCAATCGCCGAGGCGCCGTCACCGGCGGTGGCGGTGCTCCAGCCCTCGTAGCGCAACGCCATGGCCACCATCTCGGCCAGCACCGTCTCATCATCGACCACCAACACCGTGATGGGCTTGCCGTCGGCACGCTCCATCACGACACGTTCCACCGATCCCCGTGGTGCAGTCATCGCGTTCCAGTATGTCGGCGGCAATGGGCGCTTGCTGTATCGACACTATGCGCGCGCTGTGAACCGCGCGCGCCGATATCGTCATCGCATGCCACGTACACCGCAGGAGATCTTCGACCACCACCTCCAGGCCCTGCTCGCTCGCGATGTCGATGAGCTGCTCGTCGACTACACCGACGAATCGGAGCTGATCACCCCCGCCGGCGTAGCCCGGGGCAGCACCGGCATCCGGGCGGCGTTCAGCCAGCTGTCCGCCGCACTCGCCGACGCGGACTTCGAGATCAAGTCGCAGACCTACAGCGGCAATGTGCTGCTGCTGGAATGGACGCTCGACGCACCGGGTGCACGCGGCGTCGTCGTCGACGGGGTAGACACGTTCCTGTTCGACGACGACTCGATTCGGGTGCAGACGATTTCGCAACAGATGCACCCCAAGAGCTGACGCGAATCCGGGCAAGCCGCGCCGGCACGCCGGGTACCTTTCCCCCGTGAACCTCGAAGCGGTCGCGGAATGGATGTCCGCCCAGGGCCTGGGCGAGGGCCCGCTGGACGACGTCACGGAGCTGTCCGGTGGCACCCAGAACGTCATGCTGCAGTTCACCCGGTCCGGCCGCAGCTATGTGTTGCGCCGCGGCCCGCGGCATCTGCGACCGCGCAGCAACGCGGTGATGCTGCGGGAGACCCGGCTGCTGGCCGCGTTGGCCGGCACCGACGTGCCGCATCCGGGATTGATCGCGGTCTGCGATAACCCGGCAGTGCTCGGTGACGCGGTGTTCTACCTGATGGAGCCGGTCGACGGGTTCAACGCGAGCGCGGAACTGCCCGCACTGCACGCCGGCGACCCGGTGGTCCGCTACGGGATGGGACTGTCGATGGCCGACGCGCTGGCGAAGCTCGGTGCCGTCGATCATGTCGCGGTGGGGTTAGCGGACTACGGCAAACCCGACGGCTTCTTGGAACGCCAAGTGCCGCGGTGGCTTTCCGAACTGGACTCCTACCGACAGTTCGAGAACTATCCGGGCCCCGACTTACCGGGACTGGAGGACGTGGCCGACTGGCTGCAGCACAACGTGCCGACGTCCTGGCAGCCGGGGATCCTGCACGGTGACTACCACGCGGCCAACGTGATGTTCTCCCCCACCGGGCCCGACGTGGCGGCGATCGTGGACTGGGAGATGTCGACCATCGGGGATCCACTGTTGGATCTGGGCTGGCTGCTGGCCACCTGGCGCCAGGACGACGGGTCCAGCGTGTTCAGTCACACACTGACCGGCATGGACGGGCTGGCCTCCCCCGATGACCTAGTGCAGCGCTACGCGGCGGGCAGCTCTCGCGACCTGACGCACATCGGGTGGTACACAGTGATGGCCGGTTTCAAGCTGGCCATCGTGATCGAGGGCACCCTGGCCCGGGCGTCGGCGGGCATGGCGCAGCAGGAGGTCGGCGACCAGTTGCACGAGGCCGCGGTATGGCTTTTCGACCGGGCCCAGACTTGGATGGCGAGCGCAAAATGACAGACCGCATCGACGAGATCGACAGGATCGTTGAGGCCGACACGCGGCGCCTGGTCGGGATCTTCAAAGACCTGCACCGCAACCCCGAGTTGGGGTTCAACGAAGTGCGCACCGCGCGGATCGCCGCACAGGCACTGGGCAACCTCGGCTTCACGGTAACCACCGGGATCGGTCGCACCGGCGTGGTGGCGGTCCTGGCCAACGGTCCCGGGCCGGTGGTGATGTACCGGGCCGACATGGACGCCCTGGCAGTGCCGGAGGCCACCGGCCTGGACTACGCCAGCAGTAACCCGGCACTGGGACACATGTGCGGCCACGACGCGCACGTGACCTGGATGTTGGGGTTGGCCAAGGTGCTCGCCGAGACCACCGACTCCTGGTCGGGCACCGCGGTGCTGATCGGACAGCCCGCCGAGGAACTGATCACCGGCGCCCAAGCCATGATCGACGCGGGCCTCTATGACGTCGTCCCCCGGCCGGACGCTTTCCTGGCGATGCACACTGCCCCGGTACCGGTCGGGATGGTCGCCGCGGTCGGCGGGGAAAGGCTGGCCGGCACCGACCAACTCGACATCGTGTTCCACGGAATCGGCGGGCACGGGTCGATGCCCCAGCTGGCCCGCGACCCGGTGCTCATGGCGGCGCAGGCGATCGTGCAGTTCCAGAGCGTCGTCAGCCGCGCCGTCGCCCCCAGCGAGACGGCGGTGCTGACGGTCGGCTCGGTGCAGGCCGGCAGCACCTACAACGTCATTCCGGACCGAGCCCTGCTCAAGGTCAACCTGCGGTGGTTCAACCCCGAGGTACGCGACACGATGCTGACCGGCATTCGGGCAATCTGCATGGGTATCGCACGCGGCTACGGCATGCCCGAGGACCGGCTGCCCGAGATCACCATGGCCGGTGGCGCCACTCCGCTGGTCAACGACACCGCCCTCACCGACCGGGTGGCGGTCGCGCTGGGCGACCTGCTCGGCTCGGACAAGGTCGTGCGCCAGCTGCCGGCAGTTACCGGCTCGGAGGACTGTCACCTGCTCAAAGGACCGCACGCCGATGTGCCGCTGGCATATCTGCTGGTCGGAGTGGCCGATCCACAGGTGTACGCCAAGTCCTCGGAAAAGGGTCAATTGTTCCCCTACACACCGCACTCGCCGGACTATGTGGTCGACCTTTCCGCCATCCCGGTCGGAACCAGGATTGCAGCCCGTGCAATGCTTGAATTGCTTACTCGCAGTCGGTTTCAGTAGTAATTACACTCCGCCGAGTTTCCGAAATACTTGTGCGGTCCACGAAGACGAGCTAAGGTGTATTGCTGTGGACGATCGTCACAAAGACCCAACCGTCGTGTTGCCTTACCTCGTGGGCAGGCCGCTGGGAGCGACCGAGGTCTACGAGGCATTCGGCTATCGCAAATCCGCCTACTACAAGGCGGCCCATGAGGGTCGGCTGATAAGCGCGGACAACCTGATCCGAGTTGCCAGGTACTTCGGTCTCAACCCCGTCGACCTGCAGGTACGGTTCGGATTGATCGAGCATGACGCCGTCGCCGAATACCTGGAATCCTCATCGCGCCCGCTACGCCTCGGTGATCTGAAGGCGGATCTGGACAAACCCCCCGTCTAAGAGGACCCCAAGGAAGTACCGTCGACGCATGACGACGGCGTTAATTGGTGCCACGGTCGTGGTGGCGCTGTACACCCTGTGGGTGCGCCGCGATACGTGGTGGTCGCGATGGGAGATCGGTATCACCCTGGCGATCGCGCTGGAGACCGTCGCGCTCGTACTGATGTCGCCGTGGGCAGCCGAAACCCTGGGGCCGGACCTGCAGCGTGTCACGCGGATCTGGAACATTCAGCAGCTGGCGGGCCACATCTGCTTCGTCGTCGCCATCGCGGCCAACATCTACCACGTGCTGGCACGATTGGCCGCCTTCGACCAATTCCGCCCGCTGTTCCGCCGGCACGTGCGTTTGCCCGTATGGGCGGGCACGTTGGCGATGGTCGCGCTGTTCATCGTCGCCGACGCAGGCTATCGACCGGATGGTTTCTCATCGCTCGGGGGCGGCGGCGCCTGGGCTCGCGCATATTGGGTGTTGTTGTCCCTGCTGTTGATTTATCTGTCCGGCTACGCGACGCGGGTGCTGTCGATGCTGCGATCCGATCCACGGGCCGTGGAGACCGTCGGGCTCTACACGGCCTCCGCGGCATTCGCGGTGGCGGCCATCATGGCGCTGTTGAGCAACGCCTGGTCCAAAGCCGATGTCAGCCCGCTGATTTGGCTGTGCGCGTGTATTTCCGTGGCGATCTTCGCCTTTGGTTCGGCCCGTTCCTGGCAGGCCAAAGCTGCGTGGTTCACCAACAGCGAACGTCCGGCTGCGCAGCCCAATCCCCCGCAAGCCCTGCCGTGAGGGCCCACGATGACGTCCGGAATCATTGTCACCACGCTGGCGGTCATCGCCTATAGCCTCTGGGTTCGCCGCGACACCTGGTGGAGCCGTTGGGAGAACGCCGCCACCTTCGCGTTGGTACTGGAAGCCTGTGCGCTGCTACTGATGTCGCCGTGGGCCGGAGCCAAGCTCGGCCCGGTGCTGCACAACGGGCTCGGGGTGTGGAACGTTCAACAGCTGATCGGTCACCTGTGCCTGATCGTGGCCGTCACGGCGAACATCCATCACATGCTGGTGCGGCTCGCCGACCCCGTTCAAGTGCGGTTCATCATGCGCCGCCAGCTCATGATCCCGATCTGGCTGAGCATCGCCGTGATGGTGCCGGCTTACCTGCGCTCCGATCAGGACTATCAATCCGACATGTTCGCCGCACCCAGGACCGATGCCTGGATGACGCTTTACCAAGTGGTCGGCTGCACCCTGCTGATCTACCTCAGCGGCTATGTCGCCCGACTGATGTTGACGCTGCGGCACGATCCGCGCGCCAAATCCACCATCGACCTCTACTTCGTATCGATGGCGTTCGCCACCGCCGCATGCCTGATCGTGCTCGCTTCGACGTGGGTCGACGGTGACGACGCCAGCCGCGGGATCTGGCTCTGCATCTGCTTGGCGGTCGGCGCTTTCGCCTACGGGTCCGCGCGATCCTGGCAAGCCAAGAGCGCCTGGTTCACCGCCAACGGCGACGAGAAGGTAATCGGCGCGCAATGACTCCTGCATTCATCGTGGCCACCGTCGTGATGGTCACCTATTGCCTATGGGTGCGGCGCGACACCTGGCGGTCCCGGTGGGAGGCCGGCGCCACCTTCGCCGTCGCAATGGAAGGTTGCGCGCTGCTGCTGCTGACCCCTTGGGCGGCAATCGAACTGGGCCCAACCCTGCATAGCCTGCTGGGACTGTGGAATGCCCAACAGGTACTCGGTTTTCTCTGTCTGCTCGCCGGGGTGATCGGGAACGTCTACCACATGCTGGTGCGCCTCACCGATCCCGAGCACGTGTGGCCGATCATGCGCAAGCACCTCCTGGTGCCGGTGGGCCTGTGTGTCGCAGTGATGCTGATGGCGTTCTTCAACACCAACCGAGGCTTCGAGCCCGACCTGTTCGCCGTTCTGCGCGGTGATCATTGGGTAACCGCTTTCGAGGTGACCGGCAGCGCGGTGTTGCTGTACCTGACCGGCTACATCGCTCGACTGATGTTGACGCTGCGGCACGATCACCGGGCCAGGACCACGCTCGCGCTGTTCCTGGCGGCGATGACTTTCGCTGTGGCGGCATGCCTGGTCGGAATCACCTCGATCTACATCGGCCGCGACGCCGGCCCGGCGATCTGGGTCTGCGCCTGCCTGTCGGTGATGATCTTCGCCTACGGGCTGGCGCGCTCCTGGCAGGCCAAGGCGGCATGGTTCTCGCCGAACGCCTCTGCGCAGCGGTGATGCCTTCCAGTCTGATGGACGCCTCGACGGTGGGCTACCACAACTACCAGCACTGCAGATTCCAGCCGCATCTGCTCGACTATCCACGGCCGGCGCTGATCATATCCTCGCGGGATACCACTTTGATCCGCTCTCGGCCCTGCTGCGCGCCAAGCGCGATCTCGTGGGCATCGAGGCGCTCCCACTCTTCCCAGGTGGTGTAGTCGGCGCCGCTGCCGGACAGATGCTCCAGAATGGCGTCGGGATCAACGACTTCCGGTGGCCGAATTCCCGGAAGATCGGCCAACAGACTGGTAACCGTCTCAGCCGCGTCGGATTTGGTGTGCCCGATGAGGCCGACCGGCCCGCGCTTGATCCAACCCGTGACATAGCTGCCCTCAACCAACGCGCCGTCCATATCGAGCACCCTGCCGGCATCATGCGGAACCACCCCGCTGTGGTGGTCGAACGGCAAATCGGCGAGGTGCGAGGACAGGTAGCCGACAGCACGATAGACCGCCTGTACCGGCCAATCAGTGAATTCGCCCGTACCCCGGACATTTCCGTTTCCAATCAGCTCGGTGCGTTCGGTTCGCAATCCTTCGACACGGTCGGCGCCGAGTACCGCAACCGGTGACTGACACAGGTGGATGTGGATACGGTGCGCGGCCCCGGCCGGTTCCCTGTCCATATAGCGCATCATCGTGTCGACGACGAGTTTGACGGATTTGGTCGAGTTGATCGCCCGCTGGCTGGACTCATCGATCTCGAAACCCTCTGGATGGACAATGACGTCGATGCTGGGAGAGTGGGACAGTTCGCGGAATTCCATGGGCGAGAACTTGATCTGAGCAGGACCACGCCTAGCGAACACGTGAACATCGGTGGCTTGGTTCAACGAAAGTCCATGGTAGACATTGCCGGCGATCTCGGTGCTCAGTTGTTCGTCGGCAGGCTTAGCGAGCATCCGCGCGATATCGAGGGCCACGTTGCCCGCGCCCAGCACAGCGACGTCTCGGGCTTCGAGTGGCCAGTTGCGCGGTACGTCGGGATGGCCGTCATACCAGGAAACGAAGTCCGCGGCGCCATAGCTGCCGGGCAGGTCGATGCCGGGAATGTTCAGCGGCCGGTCCGCCCTGGCACCGGTGGCGAAGATCACCGCGTCGTAGTAGCGGCGCAAATCCGAGAGCTTGACATCCGTGCCGTAGTGCACGTTGCCGATAAACCGAATCTCGTCACGGGACAGCACTCGGCGCAGCGCCTTGATGATCTCCTTGATCCGTGGATGATCGGGCGCCACGCCGTATCGGACCAGCCCGTACGGGGCGGGCAGGCGATCGAAGACGTCAACCCTGGCCTGGGGATATTCGCTCGTCAGAATGTCGGAGGCGTAGATCCCGGCCGGGCCGGCCCCGATCACAGCCACACGGATGTCGCGCACTCAGCACCTCACTTCATTAGGTGAGGCTAGCCTAAATTAAGACGGGGTTGACGCAAAGATCTGTCTCGGAGATTCCAGTCACAGTGCCCCGACCCAGGCGACGAATCCGCCGCGCCACAACGGAACTGGGCCACCGATTCGTCACGCGTGGTGTCCGACGTCAAGTTCAGTCAATGCTCGCCTGAGCGCGGTGGCTTCGTCAGCACCGACGCGTTCGACAAAGTGAATCAACGCGGCCTCGCGCCCGCAGGAGTCGGCAACCTGATCGAGCGCATCAGACATCAACTCGGCGACCAGCTCGGCACGGCCCCGCGTTGGTACATAGCGGTGGGCACGATTATCACGCCGTTGGACCACGAGATTCTTCTTCGCAAGCCGTTGCAGCACAGTCATGATCGTGGTGTACGCCAGGTTTCGTTTCACGGCCACCGAAGCGTGAACTTCGCGGACGGTCAACGCCCCTGGTGCCGACCACAGGCAGTCCATGACCGTACGTTCGAGGTCACCCAACCCAATTCGCGCAGCCACAACCCTCAACCTCCCGCGGCGATCCGCAGCCGTCTTCGTCAAGCGCGAGGCGAAACACGAAGGCGTCCGACACACTGTATGGTAAGGCTAACCTAATTAATTGAAGTTTGGGGTCCGGAATGCTGCACCGCGATGCGACCGCCCGAGCCTCAAGCCGATCTACACCGCGGCCAATGCGACCGCGGCCGCTGCGGTGCTGGATGCCTTCGACGCCGAATGGGCAAAACGCCACCCGGCTGCAATTCGATTGCGGCGCAACGCCTGGAGTGAACTAATCCCGTTCCTGGACTACGACACCGAGATAAGGACGGTGATCTGTTCGGCCCACGCCATCGGACCCTGCCTGGAAAACCAGCACTGCACGCCTTCGCGATCACCTTCGCCGACCGCATGCCGGGCAGCGATGTCCTGTAGCCGGTCGGGCAGGGCGTGGCGGGCGTCTGTGGTGTTGTCTGGGCGCGCAGGGATGTCACATCAAAACGTTCGGTCTGCCCGAGATCTCCCGAGAGATCACAAAGTGCGCCCGAAGGGATTCGAACCCCCAACCTTCTGATCCGTAGTCAGATGCTCTATCCGTTGAGCTACGGGCGCCTGTCTTCAGTTGTCGGTCGAGCAAGCCCGGCCGTTGCGGAGGCGAGAGGATTTGAACCTCCGGTCCCCCGTAAAGGGGACAACTCATTAGCAGTGAGTCCCATTCGGCCGCTCTGGCACGCCTCCCGAACTCGTTGAGGGTACCGGATCACTCCCCCAGTTCTGAAACCGCGGGGTCGATGCGGCGGCCCCAGCTTCACCTCTCCTCCGTCGAGCCTCGCTGAACCGCCGGGTCGATGCGGCGGCCCCAGCTTCACCTCTCCTCCGTCGAGCCTCGCTGAACCGCCGGGGTCGATGCCGCCAGCGGCCCACATATGCTGTGGTCCGTGACCGCCAGACTGCGCCCCGAGATCGCCGCGCTGCCGGCCTACGTCGAGGGTAAGACGGTCCCCGGATCGATCAAGCTCGCCAGCAACGAGACAGTGTTCCCCCCGTTGCCCAGTGTGGCCAAAGCCGTCGAAGCCGCCCTGGCCAGCACCAACCGCTACCCGGACAACGGCTACGCCGCGCTGCGCGCCCGGCTGGCCGAGCATGTCGGATTCGGCCGGGAGCACGTGGCGGCCGGTTGCGGATCGGTGAGCCTGTGCCAACAGCTCATCCAGATCAGTGCTGGCGCCGGCGACGAGGTGATGTTCGGCTGGCGCAGCTTCGAGATCTATCCGCTGCAGGTACGCACCGCCGGCGCCGTGCCGGTGCAGGTGCCGCTGCGCGCGCACACCTACGACCTTGACGCGATGCTGGCCGCCATCACCGAGCACACCCGGCTGATCTTCGTCTGCAACCCGAACAATCCGACGTCCACTGTCGTCGACCCCGACGCACTGGAGCGGTTCGTCGCCGCGGTGCCACCGCACATCCTGATCGCCATCGACGAGGCGTATGTGGAGTACATCCGCGACGGCCTGCTCCCCGACAGCCTGGGACTGGTCCGACGCCACCGGAATGTGGTTGTGCTGCGCACGTTTTCGAAAGCCTACGGGCTGGCCGGCCTGCGCCTGGGTTACGCGATCGGCGATCCAGAGATCATCACCGCGCTGGGCAAGGTCTACGTGCCGTTCACGGTGTCCAGCGTGGCGCAGGTCGCCGGGATCGCCTCACTGGACGCCGCCGAGGAGCTGATGGCCCGCACCGACGCGGTGGTCGCCGAGCGGGCCCGGGTCAGCGCTGCACTGCGGGAAGCCGGGTTTGAGCTGCCTGGTTCGCAGTCCAACTTTGTGTGGCTGCCGCTGGCCGAGCGCACCGCCGACTTCGTCGCCGCTGCCGCGGCGGCCCGCCTTGTCGTCCGCCCCTACGGCCAGGACGGAGTCCGGGTGACCATCGGCGCGCCGGAGGAGAACGACGCGCTGTTACGGTTCGCACAGACGTACCGCTGAGGAGGAACTGACATGCACGCGACCGCGACTGCCACCGTCGCCGCATCCGCGGCTCAGGTGTGGGCGGTGCTCTCCGACTACGAGGGCATGTCCGGCTGGGCCCCCGGACTCAAGATCACTGTGATCCGGCCGGGAACTCCCGAACCCAACGGTGTCGGCGCCCAGCGCCGCATCCAGGCAGTGCCCGGCATGGCGCCGCTGGTGGAGGAGATCATCGCGTTCGAGCCGGATCAGCGGCTGAGCTACCGGGGCGTCTCGGGCATCCCCTTCCGCAACTACGTCGGCAATGTGGCCCTGCGGCCGACGGGCTCCGGCACGGAGATCAGCTACACCGTCAGCGCCGACAACCGCCTGCCCGGGGTTGCCGCGGTGTTGGCGCACGGACTGCTGTTCGGCCTCAAGCGGGCCGTGAACAAAGCCGACTGAAGCGATGACCGCCGTGAATGACGAGCTGGCCCGCACCACGTTCAACGCGCTCAAGGAGCGCACCGGACCGATCCCCGACGCCGAACTCGACGAGTTCTGGGCGACGCTGCCGCCGGCCACCGTCGAGCAGATGATCGGCGAGTGGAGCGGCGGGGAATTCATCACCGGCCACAAGATGAATGGCCTGCTGGAGAAGGCCCGCTGGTTCGGCAAGACGTTCAACTCGATCACCGACGTACAGCCGCTGGTGTGCCTAGACGAGGACGGCAACAAGTTCTCCAACGTCAAGCTCGGTAAGGGCGAGGCGAGCCTGTGGGCCGAGGAGTTCCGCGGCGAGGTGGTGGCGACCATGGTCTACGACGGTCAGCCCACCCACGACCACTTCAAGCGGGTCGATGACCACACCGTGCTGGGCATCATGAACGGCAAGGCGGGAGTCCTGGATAACGGCCGGTACTTCTACTTCTATCTCGAGCGGGTGTAGCCGCTGCGATCAGCGGCGCAACACAAGCTCGGGCTCGGTCTCGCTCCGGGTAGCGTCCCGTGCTTCCCGGCGGTGGCGCAGCGAGGCGATGACGGTGGCCGTGAGCACGCCGACGATCACCAGCAGCGACGGTCCGGTGCCGATCTCGATGCCGCCGGCGCCCTGTTCGTGCATCGCGTGCATGATCAGCTTGACGCCGATGAACCCGAGGATCACCGCCAGTCCGTAGGACAGGTACACCAGCCGGTCGAGCAGGCCGTCGATCAGGAAGTAGAGCTGCCGCAGGCCCAGCAGGGAGAAGGCCGTCGCGGTGAACACGAGATAGCTGTTCTGGGTCAGGCCGAAGATCGCCGGGATCGAGTCGAGCGCGAAGAGCACGTCGGTACCAGCGATCGCCAGCATCACCAACACCATCGGGGTGATCGCCCAGCGCCCGTCAATGCGGCTGAACAGCCGGTCGCCGTCATAACGCTCGGTGGTGTGCACCACCTTCTTCACCAGCCCGACGATGACATCGGGGGCTCGGTGCGACACCTCTGCGCTGCCCGACCTGAGCATGCTGCCCGCCGCCAGCAGCAGGAGCAGGCCGAAGAAATAGAAAACCCAGGAGAAACGGTTGATCAGCGCGGAGCCGAGCAAGATGAAGCCGGTCCGCGCGGCCAACGCCATGACGATCCCGAACAGCAGGACCTTCTGCTGGTCAGCGCGCGGCACTCGGAAGCTGGCCATGATGATCAGGAACACGAACAGGTTGTCGACCGAGAGCGCCTTCTCGGTGACGTAGCCGGCGACGTACTCCGAGCCCAGGTCAGCTCCACCGAAGACAACCACGCCGACCCCGAAGAGCACGGCGACGCCGATGTAGCCGGCGGACCAGAGCGCGGATTCCTTCAGCGTCGGAATGTGCGCCTTGCGGACATGCATAAAGAAGTCGAACGCCAGGAGCCCTAGTAGGCCGACGATCGTCAATGCCCATAACCATCCGGCAATGTCCATTTGCCATCCACGCTAGGCACCTTGAACGACGCTGGATTGGCCAGCAGGTTGCGAGGTTATGACCGTCCGGTGAAAGCGATCAGCGCCCGCCCCAGCACCGCCCACGCGGAGGCCAGGACCCCACGCTACGGTCTGGAGTATGGCCGAGACCTATGAATCCGTCACCGTCGAGATCAAAGACCACGTCGCCCAGGTCACGCTGATCGGGCCCGGTAAGGGCAACGCGATGGGCCCGGCGTTCTGGGCGGAGCTCCCGGAGGTGTTCGCCGCGCTGGACGCCGACCGCGACGTGCGGGCGATCGTTTTGACCGGCTCAGGCAAGAATTTCAGCTACGGGCTGGACGTGGCCGCGATGGGCGGCACGATGGCGCCGGTGTTGGCCGAGGGCGCCCAGGCCCGCCCGCGTGCGGAGTTCCACGCCGAGATACTGCGGATGCAGAAGGCCACTAACGCCGTCGCCGACTGCCGCACCCCGACCATCGCGGCGATCCACGGCTGGTGCATCGGCGGCGGGGTGGACCTGATCGCGGCGGTCGACATCCGCTACGCCTCGGCCGACGCCAAGTTCAGCGTGCGCGAAGTCAAGCTGGCCATCGTCGCCGACATGGGCAGCCTGGCCCGGCTGCCGCTGATCCTGTCCGACGGCCACCTGCGTGAGCTGGCGCTGACCGGCCGCGACATCGACGCCGCCCGCGCCGAGAAGATCAGCCTGGTCAACGACGTCTTCCCCGACGCCGAGGCCTGCCTGGCCGCCGCACACGCCACCGCCGCCGAGATCGCGGCCAACCCGCCGCTGACCGTCTCGGGCGTCAAGGACGTGCTGGATCAGCAGCGCGTCGATGCGGTGTCGGCCAGCCTGCGCTACGTCGCCACCTGGAACGCGGCGTTCTTGGCGTCCAAGGACCTGGTCGAGGGCATCGGCGCGATGATGGGCAAACGCAAGCCCGAGTTCACCGGCGAGTGATGGCCTGGATCCTGCTGTTCGGGGCGATCGGTTTCGAGGTCGCCGGAACGCTGTCGATGCGCGCCTCCGACGGCTTCGCCCGCTGGCAGTGGGTGATCCCGGTGGCCATCGGCTATGTGGTGTCCTTCGCGTTGCTGGCGATGGTGCTCAAGCGCGGCATTCCGGTCGGGGTGGCCTACGGGGTGTGGTCGGGTGTCGGGGTGGCGTTGACCGCGGTGCTGGCCCGGTTCTTGTTCAACGATCCATTCACACCGGCGATGGCCGGTGGCGTGGTGCTGATCGGCGCCGGGGTCTATCTGATGGAGATGGGCGCGCACGCGTGAGCGACGACGTTCCGCACCGCCAACCGGCGCTGGCCGACATCATCGCCACCCTCGACGTCGACCGCGTCGACGAAGAACATTTCGTGGCCACCCAGTTGGACAACCGAATCCACCACATCGTCGGCGGGCATATCGCCGGCCAGGCGCTGGTCGCGGCCAGCCGCACCGCGCCGGATCGGGTCCCGCACAGCATGCACGTCTATTACGTGCGGGCCGGGGACGCCCGCCGCCCGGTGGACCTACATGTGGAGGTGGCCCGCGACGGCGGCACGCTGTCGACGCGACAGGTCACCGCCCGCCAAGACGGCCAGATCTTGCTGGAAGTGCTGTCCTCCTTCACCACGGCGGTCGACGCACCCGAATACCAGCAGCCGATACCCGATGTCCCCGACCCGGAGTCGCTGCCCACGTCGCAGGATCAGCACGCCGCCTACGCCGACGAGCTCGGCGGTTACTGGGGGCAGCCGCACCCGTTCGATGTG
>NZ_LT546170.1:454433-511394 GCF_900078685.2 Mycolicibacter icosiumassiliensis
CGTGGATGTTGTGCTGACGAACCATGAATGTTGCCCCTTCTTCACTGTGACCGGTGGACGTACTCGATGTCAGCGCTGAACCAACCCGTACCGAGGCAGCGGTGCTAGCGGGTGCCAGCTGCACAATGCCTCCTCAGATGGTGTCGGCTCAGGCAAGCTCAAGGTGTTGTCGAGTAGACCTGAGAAGCCCAACCTTTTCGATAGCCGCTGCGCGATTCACGTCAACGCCCGGCCAACTAGCAATTGCCGGGATAGCAAATAACCGCAGTTCAATCCTATTGCGATGGTCGTCATCGCAAACTCCTAAAACGGCCGTGGTAGTTCAAACGTAAACGGTCGGGCAATCGCTCCTGAAATGCGTTCCTGCGCACTCTAGGTAGTTTGCTATCGAACAGTTAATCGTTTGGCAGCAAAGCGATTAAGAATGCCAATTCGTTAGCTGCATCGACTAGCTGACCCACGAAGTCTTCGTGCTACGGGCGAACTCAGCGCAACACACCGGAAGGCCGCCACCTGATCACAGGTGAAGGATTCGCTTGGCGTGAGCGCCCATCGCCCACAGCCATTCACTCAGCAAGACGCGCGCCGGGCAACTCAGCCCCGATGGCGACGGCGCGACGCCTACCCGCCCTACACACCCAGCGGCGACTCAACCCGGATCGTCTCGTCTCGGATCAGCCCACGTAGCAACGCCGTGCTGAACTCCGCGGCGATCTCCTTGGCGCTGCGCCGGCCGCTGGGCCGCAACCAGCGATAGGCCCCCAACGTCATACCGATGTAGCCCAGTGCCAGCACGTGCGAGTCGGACGGGTAGAACTCGCCGTTGGCGATACCGCGGTCGATCAGGCCGTGCACGTGCTCGTAGACCTGGATCTCTGTCTGCCGGACCTCGGCGACCTGTTCTTCGGTGAACCACTCGGTGATGTAGGGCTGCTCCTGGAAGTAGACCGCCGCGCCCTCGGGGTTGGCGGCGATCTGGTCCAGCAGGCGCACGGTGTACTGGTAGAGCGCCTCGCGCGCGGTCCAGGACGGGTCGTCGTGGACGGCCGCCAGCGTGCGTTCCCCGGCCTGCCGGTAGATGTCGTAGAGGATCAGTGACTTGCTGGCGTAATAGTGGTAGACCGTAGCCTTGTTCAACCCCACTACGTCGGCGACGTCGTCCATGCGGGTGCCGTGGTAGCCGCGGGCGGCGAACAACTTGGTAGCGACCGCGAGCAACTCCTCGCGGCGGGAGGGACCCTGGGCCGGTCCCCCCGGCGTAGCCTTGCCGTTTGCCATGTCCACTCACTCTTCGCCGGGCCGGTGTCATCGGCGTATCAATCAACTGGTTGGAAGGATTCTAGGCAGTCCGTTGTTGTGCCGTTGACGAGCCGACTAAACTGATGGAAATCCAAGCTAAGGGGTTGACGACATGGGTCCTGGTTACGGTTACGATCCGAATCCGGATTACGAGCTGAGCGACGAGGCCGAGTTCTTCTTCAAGTACCTGACCTGGGGCCTGCGCGGCGTCGACGGCGGGGGCGGCTACCCCCCGCAGAACTCCCCGCCGGTCTAAACCTCATCAGCACACGCAGCGGCCTCCGATCCCTCCCGGATCGGGGGCCGTTTCACGTCTGCTCGGCCAAGCCGCCAGCACGGTGTCCTATCGTGGCCGGGTGACCTCCCAGCCGAATCTGCCCGGGGCGTGGAATTTTCGCGACGTCTCCGACACCGCCGACGCGCTGCGCCCCGGCCGCCTGTTCCGGTCCAGCGAACTGAGTCGCCTTGAGGACCGCGGCCGCGACGAATTGCTACGACTCGGGGTGTCTGACGTGGCCGATCTGCGGTCACCGCGCGAAGTCACCCGCCGCGGACCGGGCCTGGTTCCCGCCGGTGTGGACATCCACCTGCTGCCCTTCCCGGACCTGGCCGGCGACCAATCACCGGACAGCTCGGCTCCGCACGAGGACGCATTCCGCAACATGATGGCCGAGAAGCCCGACGAGGATTCGGCCGCCGACGTCGCCGCCCGCTACATGCTTGAGGAGTACGAACGCTTCCCCACCCTCGCCGGGTCCCGCCGGGCGGTGCAGCGGGTGGTGTCGCTGCTGGCGCAAGGCCGGCCGGTGCTGGCGCACTGCTTCGCCGGGAAGGACCGCACCGGATTCGTCGTCGCGGTGGTGTTGCGAGCGGCCGGGGTGGACCGCGACGCCGTCATCGAGGACTACCTGCGCAGCAACGCGGCGGTACCGGTGCTGCGGGACCGGATCATGGAGATGATTCGGTCCCGGCCCGAGGCCGAGATCACCCCCGAGGTGCTGACCTTCACCGAAGCGCGCCTCTCCGACGAGGTCCTCGGTGTGCGCGCTGATTACCTGGATGCTGCCGAACGCTCGATCGAGCAGAATTTCGGCTCCTTCGACGGTTTCCTGCAGGCCGCCGGGGTCACCGAGTCCGACCGCGATGGGCTGCGCGGCGCGCTGCTCGGCTGAGCTGAATTCACCATTGCACCCTGAGATCTGACGGAGGTACTTTTAGAACCTTATTACTTCGGCTCGGGGACTTCTCATGGAAATTGCACTCCGCCCCTACGCAACCGCCGGAATCGCCTTGGTCGGCGCCGGCATCATCGCCGTCAGCCCGGTGGCGCCGCCGTCAGCAAAAATCCAGGTACGCCTGATGGCCGGCGAAACCGTCGGCCTGGTCATCGGCGGCAGCGGTACGCCGATCCCCGGCACCGGCTATGTCAACGCGGCCGACTCCCTCTATATCCATCCCAACGTCCCCGACACCACCTACCCGGGAGTCCTGGCTAACGGGCTGTTCACCCCTGAGGGGCTCTACCCGCTGGACGGCATCAACGTGTTGCGGCTCAACTATCCCGCCGGTTCCAACGGCTTCCCGAGCCAGACCACGTCCGTCGGGCAAGGGATGACGATTCTGGACAACAACATCAAGGCCCAACTCGCCGACGGGAATGCCGTCACGGTGTTCGGCTATTCGCAGAGCTCCACGATCGCCAGCCTCGAGATGCAACAGCTGGACCAGGCGGGAACGCCGAGTGATCTGCCGGTGAACTTCGTGCTGATCGCCGACCCGAGCAACCCCAACGGCGGGCTGCTGGAGCGCTTCAACGGATTCGAGACCACGTCGGGAACCTCGAACCCGCTGGAGCTGAACATCCCCAGCATGGGAATCAGCTTCGACGGCGCCACCCCCGCCGACGACTTCCACACCAGCATCTACACCCTGGAATACGACGGTTTCGCCGACTTTCCGCGCTACCCGCTGGACTTCCTGTCCGACCTGAATGCCTTCTTGGGCATCAAGGAGCTGCACGGCACCTATCTGAACGGCGGCGTGGACGGAAGCGGCCCCACCGCCGAGCAGATCGCCAATGCGACCCTGCTGCCGGGATCGGAGAACTCGACGACCGATCCCTGCGCGAGCTGCCTGACCAACTACTACATGATCGACGAGACCGCGCCGCTGGTCGCGCTGCTGCCCAAACCACTCCAGGACCTGCTGGGGCCCGATCTGACCTACCTGATCAACCTGGGTTACGGCGCCGACAACCTCGGCTACTCCGACGCCCCGGCGAACATCGCCACCCCGTTCGGACTGTTCCCGGACGTCGACCCGACCACCGTCATCAACGCGTTGGTGGCTGGCGCGGAGCAAGGCTGGACCGCCTTCATGGGTGACCTGTCCGACCCCTCGGCCATGGCGTCCGCGTTGTCGTCGGCCTTGTCCTCCGCGGCGTCAAGTCTTGCCCCCACGAGCGTCGATCCATTGACGTTCAGCGGGATCGCCGACGCGTTCTCGAGCGCCCTGTCGGCCGCCAACGGTGGTTTGTCGGGGCTTTCAGACGTCGTCAATGCGCTGTTCACCGCTCTGCCGGCCTACGCGGCCGATCTCTTCACCACCAACCTGCAAAGCGGTGACCTGCTGGACGCCGTCGGTTTGCCGATCGCGGCCACCACGGCGCTGGAAACGCTGGCAGCCGGCTTCGGACTCCAGATTGTCACCAACACCATGTCGGATATCCAAGCCGCGTTCGCGGGGCTCTGACGCACTAAGCCGCCGAGAGCCGTCATCGAGGACTACCTGCGCAGCAACGCCGCAGTACCGGTGCTGCGGGACTGGATCATGGAGATGATTCGGTCCCCGGGACTACATCCGTCGCCCGTGTCACGGGAATCGGGAGGTGTGGTGTTTGCCCGCCTCTGAGCGACAGACGCAGTTATGTCCATCTATGGCAGCTGCGTTGGATTCCGTCGCGTCCCCGCCCAGCACCAGACATAACGTCAATTGTCGCTCAGAGGCGGGCAAACACCCCTGCCCTCCGGTCCGGTGACGGATGGGACGAACGGGCAGCCAAGTGACGGATCGGACGAATAGGCAGCCCGGTGCCGGGCGGGGCGGACCGGCCTCCGCCGGCTACTACAGCGAGAAGCTGGCCGACTTGGCCGCCGACAGGTCGGCGATCGTCGACCACTGCGCCGCGATCTCGTCGACCGACGGCGGGTTCTCGAAGGTGGCGCCGGCGTTCTCGAACAGCGCGGTCCGCTGCACCTTGCCGCCGCCGGCGATGAACACCGAGCCGGTCTCGGCGACCTCTTCGGTGCACAAGTAGGCCACCACCGGTGCGACGTACTCGGGCTTGAGCTTGGCCAGCACCTCCGGCGGCAGGATGTCCTCGGTCATCCGGGTTGCCGCGATCGGGGCGATGGCGTTGGCCTTGATGTTGTACTTGGCGCCCTCGATGGCCAGCGTGTTGATCATGCCGACCAGGCCGAGCTTGGCGGCGCCGTAGTTGGCCTGCCCGAAGTTGCCGAACAATCCGCTGGTGGAGGTGGCGACGACCACCCGGCCGTAGCTCTGCTCACGGAAGTGCGGCCACGCCGCCCGCACCACGTTGTAACCGCCGTAGAGGTGCACCTTCAGCACGGCGTCCCAGTTCTCCGACGTCATCTTGTGGAAGGTGCCGTCGCGCAGGATGCCGGCGTTGCTGACCACGCCGTCGACCTTCCCGAACTCGTCGATCGCAGTCTTGATGATGTTGGCCGCGCCGTCGGCGTCGGCGACACTGTCGTAGTTGGCGACGGCCCGGCCGCCGGCCTCTTTGATCTCAGCGACCACGTGATCGGCCATGTTGTGCCCGGTACCGGTGCCGTCGCGGGCACCACCGAGATCGTTGACCACCACACAGGCCCCCTCGCGGGCCAAGGTCAGGGCGTATTCGCGGCCCAACCCACCACCGGCTCCGGTGACGACGACAACACGATCCTGCACTCCGGACATCAGTTTCCTTCCTCGATTCGATCGCCACGCTAGAACAGACCTAGACCAGACCTAGCGCCAACTTCCAGGCCTTCTCTGTATACGGGGGAAGAATCGAGTCCGCTATGTCGGGTATGCCCAGTCAGCTGCGCACCGCGGTGACGAACTCGGAGAACGCGTCCGCATCGTCCGTCACCGACCCGTCCACCCAGCGATTCAGCCGGCGCATCTCGGCGGTGGAGGGCTGCGAAGCGGCCTGCCAGCCGTGCTCGTCGAGCCACGCCCGCACCGGCGCCCGGTCCTCGTCCTGATAGATCAGATCCTGGATGTCGATGGTCTGCTCCAGCCCGATCGTCTCGGCGATCTTCTTGAACCGCTCCGACATCTGCTGGCGCCGCTCATCGGAGCGGTGGTTGCCCGCGGTCTCCGCCGCGATCCGGCTGCCCGGGGCGCTGAGCGCGGTGATCTGGTCGAACAGCCGGTCCTGGCCGTCGGCGGGCAGGTACATCAACAGGCCCTCGGCCAGCCATGCGGTCGGGGCCGCGGGATCGAAGCCGGCGGCGGTCAACGCGGCCGGCCAGTCCTGCCGCAGGTCGATGGCCACGGCGCGGCGCTCGGCCACCGGCGTCACGTTATTGGCCGCCAGGGTCTGCTCCTTGTAGGCCAGGACCTTCGGCTGGTCGATCTCATAGACGGTGGTGCCGGCCGGCCAGTCCAGCCGGTAGGCCCGCGAGTCCAGCCCGGACGCCAGGATCACCACCTGGCGGATGCCGGCGGCGACCGCGTCGGCGAAGAAGGCGTCGAAGAAGTGCGTCCGAACGGCCTGGTAGTTGCGCATGTGGTGGTAGACCGCAGCGACCTCGGCGTCGAGGGCCTCCACCTTCTCGACCAACGTGTCGTCGAGCAGCATCTCCCAGATCCCGGTGCCGGCCCCGGCGACTAGGAGTTTGGCGTACGGGTCATTGATCAGCGGATCGGCGCTGGCGGTCTCGGAGGCGCGGGCGGCGGCCACCATTACCGCCGTCGAGCCGACGCTGGTGGCGATATCCCAGGTGTCGTCGTGGGTACGGAGTGCGCTCATCGGGTTACCTCGCTTGGTCGCGGCCAGTGTCGCACGCCATACTACCGATGAAAGTTAGCCGGTCTATTAACTCTATCCGTCGGCTGGCTGACGCAACTGCCAGAGTTCCTGGCTCAACAGCGCCTGCAAGGTGGCGACCACCCCTGCCGCGGCCGCCTGATTGCCAACCAGCGACACATAGAAGGTGATCCCCCACAACACGGCCAACAACATCTCGATGAGCTCGCCTATACCCGAGGTGGCGACCAGCTCTCCCCGGTCGATGGCGTCGGTGAGCGCCTCGGCCAGAAACGCCCGCGGGGGCCCTGGATATCGCCCAGCAGCGACTTGAGCACCGGGTCACGCTGGGCATCTACCACCGCTGTGACCGCAAACGCCGCAACCGTGCGGTCCTGTTCGCCGAGCTGAGTAAAAGACACGATGACGGCTGCGAGCTGTCCAACCAGGGTCTGCTCGGTACGCGCCTGATCGACGGCGTGGTCGAACAAGCCCTCAGCCTGTGTCAGAGCCGCCTGATAGAGCAGTTGCTTGCTGGGAAAATAGTGGTTGATCGCCGGGCGGGTCAGCTGTGCTCGCTCCGCTATCGCTTGGAACGTTGTTGCGTGGTAGCCGAATTCGCCGAAGACGCCGCTAGCGGCCGTCACGATGCGTTCCCTGGTCACGCCGGAGCGCGCCCCGCGGGGGCGCCCAACCCTGCGAAATGCCACATCCCGCACTAGACAAGTGTGGCACGGCGTAGCGTAGAACCCCAGAAATATTGCAATTACGAATATTCACTTAAGACTCAGACGCACTGTATGCCAACTGCGCCCAGCGAACTAAAGTCGACTTATGGCCGCGGCTCTCTCTCGACAGGCGTACTTCGACACAGGTTTCGAAATACTGTCCGAATTGGGTTACGGCGGCCTCAAGCTCGCCGAAGTCTGCAACCGGCTCGGCGTGACTACCGGCTCGTTTTACCACTACTTCACCAGCTGGCCGGTTTACACCCGTGACCTGGTTCAACACTGGCTCGATGAGCGCACCCTCCAGCACGTCGAGTTCGTCCGCGCGATACCCGACCCACGGCAGCGCCTCGACAGCCTGATCCAGATCGGTCTGGCCTTGCCGCACGGGGCCGAAGCCGCCATCCGCGCCTGGAGCTCAGCGGACGCACGTGTGCACGCGGTGCAGGCCGAGGTAGATCAGCAACGCTTCGACATCCTCTTCGAATCGGCACAGGAAGTCCTCCAGGACAACCGGCAGGCGCAATTGTTCGCAAACTGGGCGATCTATCTGCTGATCGGCTACGAACAGGCCCTGCTGCCGCGCGACACGTCCACGTTCGAGTGGATCGCCGCCCAGTTGCTCGACGCGCTGGACTCCGGGAGGTTTGCCACGGCGACCGACGGCCCGCCCGCCAAGCCGTCTACAGCGAGCTGATCCGCTGCAGAGCCAGCCGCGGCCCGCGTCGTTTGCTGACAGCGAGCCCGCTGTCGATCAGCAACCGCACCACCCGGTGCCGGTGCGGCCGCATCGGCTCCATCAATTCGACCATGGCTTCGTCGGTGAACAATGCGTCGAGCGGCAGTCCGAGCAACGTGCGGCCGATCATCGTCGCAAGGTGATAGTCGCCGACCGACAATGCGTCGGCATCACCGAACGCCCGCTGCGCTGTTTCGGCCGCGGTCCACTCCCCGACACCGGGCAGCGACATCAGTGCCGCCCGGGCTTCGGCGGCCGGGCGGGCCGCCAGCCGTTCCAGGGCGTCCACCCGCCCCGCGCAACCGACGATGGTGCGCGCCCGCCCGCCATCGACGTTGGCCCGATGGAACTTCCATGACGGGATGGTCCGCCAGGTCTGCGCCGACGGCGGCACCCGCATTCGCGACGGCGCCGGACCGGGCGCCGGCGAGCCGAACTCGGTGACCAGCAGCCGCCAGGCCCGAAAAGCATCGGCCCCCGGTACCCGCTGCTCGAGCACCGCCGGGATGAGCGCCTCAAGCACCCGACCGGTGCGACCCAGCCGCAGGTGCGGCAGGCGCCGGTGGGCGGCGACCACCGTCGGGTCGGTCGGCACGAAGTCGGTCACGTCGTCGTGAACACCCAACAATGCCGGTGCCCCGTCAAGAAACTCCGCGGCACCGGCGCCCCAGGCCGCACAGTCCACCGCGTCTGGCTCCACCTGGACGATGCGCGCCGTCACCGGCCCGCTGGGCATCAGGCTGGTTCGCCAGACGGCGCCGTCAACCACCTGCAGGCATGGGTCGCCCGGCCCGCGGCGCAGCGGTGCCAGCGTCAGCGCAGGGCTGGCCGGGCCGGGAAAAGCGACGGTACGACAAAGCGAATTACTGATGACGCGATCATAAGGATGGCTTGTCGTCGTTGACCGCTCCGCGCCGCCCGGTCACGATGGAGAAATGGCCACCCCGTTCGATGATCCGCAGGCGGAATTGGCGTGGATGTTTCTCCAGGGCATCTGCGGCGACGACGACCTGGACGATATTTTTGCGCTGCTCAGCGACGACTTCACCTGGTGGAGCATCATGACCCGTCAGGCCGTCGACAAGGACGAGCTGCGGCTGGAAGTCGAACAGCGCCGACTGGGCTTGCGGATCAACTTGGAGCTGGTCCGGTGCATCAACGAAGAGGAGACCGTGGTGATCGAAGCGCTGGGTGACTGTCACGCCGCCGACGGTTCGCACTATGACAGCCCGCTCGCGTACATCGTCGACACCCAAGACGGTCGGATCGTCTCGGTGCGCGAGTACACCGACACCCGGTTCGCCGGGCAATTGTTGGGGCTCTAGAGAAGTCCTGGCGAGCCTCAGGCCCCGATGCTGATCTCAGCCTTGTCGGGGTAGAACGCGACATGCCCGGCGATCGGCGCGACCGCGGCATATGGCTGCTCGTAGGTCCAGATCGCGTCGGCGACGCATTGGCCGTCCGCGGTGGTGACGCTGTAGTAGGCAGCATCGCCCTTGAAGGGACAGTAGCTGGTGGTCTGGGTACGAGTCAGCAGCTCGGTCTTGACGTCAGCCAGCGGAATATACTGCACCGCAGGGTGATTCGATTCCTGAAGGGTCAGCGCCTCGGTGCTGTCGGCGATGATCTCGCCACCGATCCGCACCGTGACCTGCCGGCCGGTCGGGGTCACGGTGATCGGGTACTCGTCAGTCGGGAGGTGAATCGGTCGACTGCTTGAACGGTCGTGTTTCATGCGGGGGTACCTCGCTTTTTGGCGTCACGCAGTTTCATCCAGAAACGCGCCGCCTCCCGGATCGATTCCTCCACCGGTCGTGGCTGCCAACCGAGCTCGCGCACCGCCTTGCTGTGATCGACCGGAGCTTCGGCACGCATCATCCGTACCGACTTCAGGCTCAGCTCGGCATCCTTGCCGGTCAGGCGAGCCCGCAGGCTGCCCAACGCGCCCAGCGCATATAGCGCCGGCACCGAGATCGCACGCTCCGGTGCCGGCATCCCGGCTTCGTCGGCCGCGATCTTGACCACGTCCTGCAGCTGGATCAACCGCTCGGAAATCAGGTAGCGCTGGCCGTTGCGTCCACGCTCGGCGGCCAGGATCATCGCGCGGGCGGCATCGTCGACGCCGACCACTTCCAGCTCGATCCCCGTCATCAGGAACGGCAGCTTGCCGAACACCGCCCCGGCGATGAACGCGCCATGCGGGGTCCGGCCCCAGTCGCCGTCGCCGTAGGTGGTGGACACACACATCGCGACCGCGGGCAGCCCGGCTTCTGCACTGCGTAACACCAGCTCTTCGGCCTGCACCCGGGATTGGACATAGGGCGTGAGTCCGCGCGGGTTGATGATGTCGTCCTCGGTGGCGACGTGACCGCGGCGCCGGCCCACGGTGGCGTAGCTGCTGGTGAACACGAATCGTCGCAAGTCGGCGTCTTTGGCGACCGCCAATACGTTGCGGGTGCCCTCGACGTTGGTGTGGAACAGCGGGCTCGGGTCGCGCAGCCAGGCGCGGGTGTCCACGACGCAGTAGTAGACGTCGTCGCAGCCGGCCATCGCCTCGGCCAGGGTGGCGGAGTCGAAGATGTCGCCGTGGAACCGGGTGACGTCGAGGTGGTCGATGGCGATGGTGTTGGCGTTCGGGCGCACCATCACCCGTACGTCTTCTCCGGCGTCGACGAGCTGGCGGGTGACGTGCGACCCCAAGAATCCGTTCGCCCCGATGACGAGTTTGGGCTTACCTCTCACGCGTTACCTCCGAACTGCTGCATCCAGGCGGCCGCTTCGTCGTCGAGGGTGCCGAGCTCCTGGGCTTTGCGGCACCATTTCATGGTCGCGGCGACGAAGCGCAGCGGGTTGTAGATGTCCTCCTGGCGGCTCCACAGGCCGTCGCCGGCGTAGGTAACGATCGAGATGTTGGTGGCGCTGATGATGGTGCCGTCGCCCGGGTCGCGCATCGGATTGTCCAGTTCGCAGATGATGCGCCCGCCTTCCTCGTCGATGACCGACCACAATGCCGGGAACTCGGTCATGTAGCTGCCGGGGAAGGTCGACATGGTCTTGCGGATCCAGCTGCGGACCTCGTCGCGCCCATGCATGGTGCCCATCGCGTGCTCGACGTATTCGACGTCGGGGGTGTAGTGCGCCACCCAGGCGTCCCAGTCCTTGGTCTCGGCGGCGCCGGCGACGGTCTGCTCGAACACGTCAAATGCGGCCGCGAGTTCTGCGCGGCTGAACTGCGGTTTCGTCATGCGAAGAACTAGAACACGTTCTAGCAAGGTTGTCGAGGGTCCACGCCCAGAATCGAATCTGGGTTTATATTCACCGGCGGTGCTACGGTGACGCCGTCGGCCCACCACGGGCCGTGAGGAGGTTCGGTAGCCAGTGACGTCCCCCAAGCCCACCGTCGGCCTGCACCACGCCGCCTACGCCTGCGCCGACCTGGAAGCCACGAACCACTTCTACGAGGACCTACTGGGTTTGCCGCTGGTGCACACCGAAGTCGAGCACTTGCAAGAAGGCTTCTTCCGGCATGTGTTCTACGACCTCGGCGACGGCTCGTGCATCGCGTTCTTCGACCTGCACGGGGTCGGGGAGAAGCCCGACTGGTCCAGCTCGTTGTCCCGCCCGAACGGACTGCCGGTGTGGGTGAACCACTTCGCCTTCCGGGCCACCGAAGAGAAGCAGAACGAAGTCCGGGCCCGGATGGAAGCCGCCGGAATCAAGGCGCTAATGGACGTCGACCACGGCTGGTGCCACTCGCTGTACTACCTGGACCCCAACGGCATCATGATCGAGCTGTGCCGCGACACCCCCGGGTTCGAACCCGACCCGCAGTTGGCACACAAGTTGCTGAACAGCACCGAACGGGCCGCTGACCCCAAGGTGGTCACGTCGAAGACGACCACCACCCAGCTGGGCTGAATCGGGCAATCGTGGGCGTCGATTCCCTGGCGTCGCTGAAGGTCAGCCACGACGGACCGGTGGCTCGGGTATGCATCAGCCACGGCGAGATCAACCTGATGGACGCCACCATGATGGGCGACCTGTGGCGACTGGTGAACTGGCTGCGGTCACCCGCCGGCCGCGACGTGCGGGTGGTGGTTCTGGAAAGCGCCAACCCCGACTTCTTCATCGCCCATGTCGATCTCGCGCTGCTGGCTGCCTCGGTCGAGAACACCGAGGCCGCCTGCGGTTCCTTCCAGGATCTGGTCGGGGCCTTCCGCGCGCTTGACCAGGTCACCATCGGGGTGGTCGCCGGACGGGTGGCCGGCGGTGGGATGGAGCTGCTGGTCAACCTCGATCTGCGGTTTGCGGTCACCGGCCGGGCGCTGTTCAACCAGATCGAGACCGGGATCGGCGTCATCCCGGCCGGTTCGGGTCCGCAGCACCTGCTCGGTCTGCTGGGGCGGGGCCGCGCGCTGGAGGTCATCCTCGGCCATGACGACCTCGATGCGGGCCTCGCCGAGCGCTATGGGCTGGTCAACCGGGCGTTGGACGCGGACGCCGTCGGCCCCTTCCTGGACCGGCTGGTGCAGCGGATCGCCACGGTGCCACTGGCGGACATCGCCGATGTCAAGGCCACCCTGGCCGCCCCGGACCTCGCCGCGGGACTGGCGGTGGAGCGCTCCGCGTTCGCCCGGATGCTCGGCCGCGGCGCCGCATGGGCGAAGATGCAGCGCTTCCTGGCCGCCGGCGGCCAGACTCCCCCGGGCGAACGCCGGCTGGCGGAGTTGGTGGCCGAGTTGGACCAGGCGGAACCGGCATGACATCCGAGGACGGGTCGGCCAGCCGTCCCACCGTCCGGGGCCGCGACACCCAGGCCCGCCTTGAGCAGGCGGCCCGTGAAGTGATCGCCCGCAAGGGCTTCTTCAAGACGACGATCACCGACATCACCTCGGCCGCCAAACGCTCGCCCGCGTCGTTCTACCACTACTTCGAATCCAAGGAAGACCTGTTGGCGTCGCTGGCCGAGGACTTCCGGGCCACGGCGAAAAGCCGTGCGGTGCAGGCATTGCACCCGGGCCAGGACCTGCGGGAGATCATCGAGGAATCGGTGCGAGCGCACTGGGAGACCTACCGCGAACACCTCGGGGTCATGGTCGGGGTGTTCCAGCTGGCGATGATCAACGACGAGTTCGCCCAGCGCTGGCGGGACATGTGCGCCGACGCGATCGACTGGGTGGCGCAGACGGTGCGGATGGCACAGCGTAAGGGCTGGGCGCCCGACGCCGACCCCGAGCTGGTCGGGTCCGCGATTGTCGCGATGCTCAACCACTTCACCTATGTCTGGCTGGTGGCAGGCGGCGACGTGCCAGGCCGCAAATTGGACGAAGAAGCAGCGGTGAAAACGCTCACCGACACCTGGTATCGGTCGGTGAGCTGGCGTGATCAGGATTCATGATCAAAGGAGTAATGCAGTGGCGGTAACCCGCGAATTCGTCTCGCTCACTTCGGCATCGGCGGGCGTGAACCCGGCCGGTTACCACCCGGCCCAGGGGCTGTACTGGACCCCGGCCGGCGTCAAGCCGAAGGTGGCGGTGATCGCCAGCCACTACAACGTGGACTTCGCCGAGCACTACCTGGCGCCGCTCATGGCCGAACGCGGCTACGGGTTCTTGGGTTGGAACACCCGGTATCGCAGCGGCGAGTCGCTGTTCCTGCTCGAGCATGCCCTGCTCGACATCGCGGCCGGGGTGCAGTGGCTGCGCGAACAGGCCGGCGTCGAGACCATCGTCTTGCTCGGCAACTCCGGCGGTGGATCGCTGATGGCCGCCTACCAGTCCCAGTCCGTGGACCCGCACATCACCACGGTCGGCGGCGGTCCGGTTCCCGACGCAGTCAACACGCTGCCGCCCGGCGACCTCTACGTGTCCACCCAGGCGCACGCTGGGCGCCCGGAGGTGCTGACCGCGTGGATCGACCCGTCGGTGACCGACGAGACCGACCCGCTGTCCTGCGATCCGTCGCTGGACATGTACGCCGAGCAGAACGCGCCGCCCTACACGCCGGAATTCATCGCCCGTTACCGCCAGGCTCAGCGCGACCGCAATGACCGGATCACCGCGTGGGCGCAGGCGGAGCTCAAGCGGCTCAAGGCCGGCGGCACCTACGACCGCTCCTTCTCGGTGCATCGAGTGTGGGCCGACCCGCGTTACCTCGATGCCTCGCTGGACCCGTCGGATCGTCCGCTGAATCAGTGCTACCTGGGTGACCCGCGGCGCGCCAATCGCGCGCCGTACAACATCGCCGCGCACTGCACGTTGCGGACCTGGCTGTCCATGTGGAGCCTGCAGACGTCGTTCTGTCAGGGCACTCCGCACCTGGGCCGGATCACGTTGCCGTCGTTGGTGATCCAGGGTACCGCGGACACCGGGGTGTTCCCCAGCGATGCTCACCACATCCACGACTGTTTGGCCAGCACCGACAAGCAGCTCCATTTCATCCCCGGCGACCACTACCTGGAGCAGCCGACGGACAGCCGCACGATCTGCGCGGATCTGGTGGCGTCCTGGATCGCTGAACGCACCTGATGGGCGCGCTCGACTTCGACTTCCGCGACCCGGAGCTGCACGTCGATCCGTTGACGTATCAGCGCCGGTTCGCCGAAGCCGAACCGGTGCACCGCAACAGCCAGGGGCTGTGGGTGCTGACCCGTTATGCCGACGTGCTGGCGATGCTGCGCGACGAACGAGTCAGCACCGACCGGCGAAACCTGTACCGCCGCAAGCTGGATCCGGGCCGCCCGTATCTGACCCACGTGGAACACAACCTGTTCTACCGCTCCGGTGACGATCACCGCCGGCTGCGGGCCCCGCTGTCCCGAGCGTTCACGCCGCGAGCGCTGGCCTCCTTCGAAACCGAAGTCGCCGCCCGGGCCCGGTCGTTGGCGGCCGGGCTGGACCCCGACGGCTTCGACCTGGTGGCCGAGTTCGCCAAGCCGTTGCCGCTAGGGGCGATCGCCACCCTGCTGGGCGTGCCCGACAGCGAGCTGGACAACCTGGCGACCTGGTCGATGGCGCTGATCGCGGCACTGGAACCGGCGGCATCTCGCGAGGTGTTCGTCGCCGCGGACGACGCCGCTGCCGGGATGAAGGCTCTGCTCGCCGATCTGCTGGTGCTGCGCCGCGCCGATCCCGGTCACGACCTGCTGTCCGTGGTGGCGACCAGCGGGCTGCCGGTGTCGGACGACGAGCTGCTGCACAACGCCATCTTCTTGCTGTCGGCCGGACACGACACCACCACGGCCGTGCTGACCGGGGCGGCCGCATTGCTGATGCAGGAGCGCGGGCAACGCGGCCTGCTGGCCGACTCCCCGCACGCCGTTGACGAACTGGTCCGGATGATCAGCCCAGCCCTGATGATCTCCCGGGTGGCCAGCGCCCCGATCCAGATCGGTGACGCCCTGATCGATACCGGTGCCCCGATCCTGCTGGGGCTGGCGGCCGCCAACCGGGACCCCTCGGTGTTTCCCGACCCCGACCGGCTGGACCTGGCCCGCTCGCAGACCGGCCACCTGGGCTTCGGGTTCGGTCCGCATGTCTGCCTGGGCGCGCCGTTGGCCCGGATGCAGATCCGGTTGGGTCTGCTCGCCCTGTTCGACCGCTTCCCCGAGCTGACGGCGCAGGCGCCGCCGTATCGCGAGCCCAGCGCGGTGTTGACCAGCTACCGGTCCTATCCGGTGGCGGGCCGCGGATAGCTGCGGATAGCTGCGGATAATCGGGGCATGACCAATTTCCCGAGAGCGATCCTGGCCGGCGGCTGCTTCTGGGGCATGCAGGACCTGATCCGCAAGCAGCCCGGCGTGGTGAGCACCCGCGTCGGCTACACCGGCGACCCCAATGTCCCGAACGCCACCTACCGCCATCACGGCACCCATGCCGAGGCCATCGAGATCACCTACGACCCCGCGGCCACCGACTACCGCAGCCTGCTGGAGTTCTTCTTCGCCATCCACGACCCGACCACGCGTAACCGGCAGGGCAACGACGTCGGAACCAGTTACCGCTCGGCGATCTTCTACCTCGACGACGAGCAGCGCCAGATCGCGCTGGACACCATCGCCGACGTGGAAGCTTCGGGACGCTGGCCGGGCAAGGTGGTCACCGAGGTCAGCCCCGCCGGCGACTTCTGGGAGGCCGAGCCCGAGCATCAGGACTACCTGGAGCGGTTCCCGAACGGCTACACCTGCCACTACATCCGGCCGGACTGGCAGCTGCAGCCGCAGCGCTGACCGGGGTCAGTCCCGGCGACGCACCGTGATCCGACCCCCGTCCTTCGGGGTGAACGCGATGCCGCGGGAATGGACCTTCTCTCCCGGCGCCGTGGTGGGCTCGATGGTCAAGTGCTGCAACACCGTCCGCAACACCACGTCCATCTCCAGGTTGGCGAACGTCGAGCCCGGGCAGCGCCGGGTACCGCCTCCGTAGGGCATCCACTCGAACGCCGACGGACTGCCGGCGATGTAGCGCTTGGGGTCGAACCCGTCGGGGTCGGTGAACGCGCCGGGGTTCTGGTGGACCTGGTTGATCGCAATGATCACCGAATAGCCGCGCGGAATCACCCACTCGCCAATCTGAATGCTGGGCGCGTACACATGCCGCCCGGAGAAGTCGATCACGGTGCGCACCCGCTGTACTTCGCGGATCGTGGCGCGCCGCAACGTGTTCCCGCCGGCGTCCGCCTCAGCGGTCAGCTCGTCGAGCAGTTGCGGGTAACGGCTCAGCCGCTCGAAGACCCAGGCCATGGTCGATGCCGTGGTCTCATGTCCGGCGGCCAGCAGGGTCAGCAGTTCGTCGCCGATCTCCTGGCGAGTCATCGCCGTGCCGTCCTCGTAGCTGCTGTTCAACAGCAGGGTCAGCACATCGGTGCGGTTCTCGAAGTCGGGATCGGCACGGACGTCCTCGATCAGCTTGTCCAGGACGGTCTCGTACTCGGCGCGCCAGGTGGCCAGCCGGCCCCACGGGGTGAACCGGCCGTAGCCGCGGACCGGAATCGGCAGTGCCGCCAGCCGGGAGCCCAGCGTCACCCACTTGGGCAGGCCGACCCGCAGCTTGTCCAGTTCGGCGCCTTCAGCCCCGAAGATCGCCCGCAGGATCACGTTGATGGTGATCCGGTTCATCGGCCGCAGTGTTTCGAAGGGTTTCCCGGTAGGCCAGGTGGCGATCTCGCGGAGGGTCTCCTCGACGATGATCTCCTCGTAGGCCCGCACCCGCTTGCCGTGGAACGGTGGGCTCAGCAGATTGCGCCGGCGCCGATGGTCCGCACCGTCGAGAGCGAACACCGAACCCGATCCGAGGATCCGGGAAAGGTTGGGCTGGATATTGCCGAGATCTTCGGGGTTGGTCAGCAGTACCTGCCTGGCCAGTTCCGGATCGGTGACGATCACCGTCGGCCCGAACATCGGAATCTCGACGGTGAAGGCGGCACCGTATTTACGGGTCTGACGGCGCACCGCCTGGCGTCGGGCCAAGATGAAGTGCAGTCCCGCCGCCAACTTGGACCCGCGCGGGCCGGGGGGCAGGTTGATTGCCGGTGAATCCGGGGTCTCGACGGTGTGCGCGGCCGTGCTGGCAACCGTGTGGGTCATGCGACGCCTCCCGACGTGATATTTGGTACCAGTGCGTACCAATGCTTGCGGGAAACGGTACTCTTTAGTACCAACTAGTGGCAAGGTTTAGGCGCAAGGAGGTGCGGCGATGACGATGCCTGCAACAGATGCGCCGGCGACCGCCGCTGCCGACCCCTTTCGGCGTCGATTGCTCGACGGGCTGGCCGATTCGATCGCCGAGCGCGGCTACCGGGCCAGCACCGTCGCGGAGATCGTGCGCGCCGCCCGCACCTCCAAACGCACCTTCTACGACCACTTCGCCAGCAAGGAAGAGTGCTTGCTGGAGCTGCTGCGCGCCGACAATGAGGAGCTGGCGCTACGGATCCAGGCGGAGGTGGATCCCGAGGCCGATTGGCAGGTCCAGATCCGCCAGGCCGTACACGCCTACGTCGCCCAGATCCGGTCCCGGCCGGCGATCACGCTGAGCTGGATCCGCGACATGCCGTCGCTGGGCGAGGTGGCCCGGCCGGCCCAGCGCCGGGGCCTGGAGCTGATGTCAAACCTGCTCATCGAGCTCAGCGGCAGTCCGGGGTTTCGCCGCGCGAACCTGCCGCCGCTGAGCCCGGCACTGGCGGTGATCCTGCTGGGCGGCCTGCGGGAGCTGACTGCGCTGGCCGTCGAGGACGGCGCGGACATCGGCGTCATCACCGAGCCGGCCATCGACGCCTCGATCGCGCTGCTGGGCCCCAGGGGCTGACTTTAGTTCCAGGGCAGCGCGAGTTTCCAGATCTTGCGGACCACGCTGCCGAACTGCTTGAGCAGCGGGCCGGTGTTGTACGGAACCCCGTAGCGCTCGCAGATCTCCCGCACCTGTGGCGCGATCTCGGCGTAGCGGTGGGCCGGCAGGTCGGGGAACAGGTGGTGTTCCACCTGAAACGACAGGTTGCCGGAGAAGATGTGAAACCACTTGCCGCCGGTCAGATTCGCCGAGCCGAGGATCTGGCGGTAATACCACATCCCGCGGGACTCGTTCTGGGTCTCCTCGACGGAGAACTCCTGCGTGCCCTCCGGGAAATGCCCGCAGAAGATGATCGCGTAGGACCACACGTTGCGCATCAGGTTGGCGGTCATGTTGCCGGCGAACACCAATGGCGCGAACGGGCCGGACAGCAGCGGGAAGGCAACGTAGTCCTTGAGGGTCTGGCGACGTACTTTCTGCCAGGTCTCGAGCAGCATCTCCTTCTTGTCGGCGAATCCGATCTCGCCGGCCCGGATGCGCTCGGTCTCCAGCTCGTGCACCGCCACGCCGTACTGAAACAGCACCATCAGCAGGAAGGCGTAGAGCGGGTTACCCAAGAAGTAGGGCTCCCAAGGCTGCTTGTCGCTCATCCGCAGGATGCCGTAGCCCACATCGCGGTCCATGCCGACGATGTTGGTGTAGGTGTGGTGCATGTAGTTGTGCGAATGCCGCCACTGATTACCCGGGCAGGCGTTGTCCCACTCGAAATCCTTGCCGTACAACGCCGGTTCGCCCATCCAGTCGTACTGGCCGTGCATGACGTTGTGGCCGATCTCCATGTTGTCGAGGATCTTCGACAACCCCAGCATCACCGTGCCGGCCAGCCAGGCCGGCGGGATGATGCCGAAGAACAGCAGGGCACGACCGCCGACCTCCAAGGTGCGCTGCGCCTTGATGATCCGATGGATGTAGTCGGCGTCGCGCTCGCCGAGGTCGTCGAGGACGCGCTGACGGAGGGCGTCGAGCTCGGCGCCAAAAGCGTCGAGCTGCGACGGGAGATCGTTGCGCGGGGCTTCGAGAACTTCGGTCGCTTCGAGAACTGGTGCGGACATGGTTGGCTCCTTTACCTACTTCCCGCGAGTGGGAAACGCCCGACGCGACACGCGGTGGTGGCGTCGAGTGGTTCCCACTCGCGAAGTTTCATCTGTTACAAATCGATTTCGACGTCGCCGACGGGCACGGAGACGCAGATCTGGATGTCTTCGCTCTCGGCGGTGGAGATGGCGCCGGTGATCAGGTTTCGTACCGCGCCACCGGTTTTGCGGCAGGTGCAGCTGTGGCAGATGCCCATCCGGCATCCGCTGGTCGGTTGTAGGCCCGCCGCTTCGGCCTGCTCCAGCAGAGTCCGGCCGTCGTCGACCACCGAGACGGTGCTGCCGAGGAAGCTCACCTGCCCACCGGACGGGTCGGCCGGAACCGTGAAGACCGGGGGCACGAAGCTCTCGGAGATCGCCTCGGGGCACTGTTCGCGCACGGCCGCCACCAGTGCCGGCGGCCCGCACACGTACACCGCTTCCGGGTTCGGCGTCGCCGCCGCAAGATGCTCGGCGTCGAAATAGCCCGGCAGGTCGCCCTCGCCCGGCGTGCGGGTGTAGCCGTGCAGCACCCGCACCCGAGACATTGCGGCGAGTTCGTCGTGGTAGCAGGCTTCGTCGCGACTGCGCGCGTAATGGATGAACGTCACCCGGCCGTCATAACGCTCGGCGATCAGCGTGCGCAGCATCGCCATCACCGGGGTGATCCCGCTGCCGCCGGAGACCAGCAGGATGCTGCGGGGGCGGATCGCCGGAAGCACGAAGTCGCCACCGACCGTCTCCAGTCCGACCACCATGCCGGGCTGAGCGTTGCGGTACAGGTGCTCGGAGACCAGGCCCCCTTCGTGGCGGCCGATGGTGAGCTCGAGGAGCCGTTGTCCTTCGGCGCTTGCCGGCGAGTAGCACCGGGTGCGCCGGCGCCCGTCGATGTCGACGGACAGGTTGACGTGTTGGCCTGCCTTGAAGCCGCCGAACGCGTCGTTGGGTTCGAGGAGCAGCGTCACGCTACGTGGAGTGGCGCGCCGGACTGCGACGACCCGGGCACGGGCGTCGTTTTGGGTCCACGTCGGCGACACCAGCTCGGTGTAGCGGTCGACCCCGTGGGGACCGGTGAGCAGATCGACCAGGCCGGAGCCCAGTACCCGCCGCGTCAAAGTTTGAGTGAACATATGTACACAGTGAACACTTGTTTACGACGAGTCAAGGGTTATTTGCCCGCTGTGTTACGCTTCACAACAGTGAACAGTCGTACGCCGAATTCACGGGCCGGGCGCACGCGGCCACCGCGGCCCGAACGGCCACCCCGATCAGCCCGGCCCGACGGTCCGGAGCGCGTTTCGCGCGAGGAACGCAAGGAAGCCACCCGGCGCGCCATCATCAACGCGGCGCTCACCCTGCTGGACGAACGCAGCTTCAGCGCGCTGAGCCTGCGCGAAGTGACGCGCGCCGCCCACATCGTTCCGGCCGCGTTCTACCGCCATTTCGAGTCGATGGACGCCCTTGGCCTGGTGCTTATCGACGAATCATTTCGAGCGCTGCGCGAGACACTGCGCGAAGCCCGAACCGGAGGCGTGGACCCCAGCCGGGTCATCGAGTCCTCGGTGCAGGTGCTGGTCGACAGTGTGGCCTCCCGCCACGAGTACTGGCGATTCATCAACCGGGAACGCTTCAGCGGGATGACCGTGCTGCGCTACGCGATCCGCACCGAGATCCGGCTGATCACTTCCGAGCTGGCCACCGATCTGGCGCGGTTCCCCGGGTTCAATGCTTGGAGCGCCGAGGATCTCAACGTCCTGGCGGGACTGTTCGTCAACGCGATGATCGTCACCGCGGAGGCCATCGAAGACGCCCCCGATGCCGAGACGCTCGCCGAGATCAAACATGTTGCCGTCAAACAACTTCGGATGATCGCGCTAGCCGCCGGCGGCTGGCGCAGCAAGCCTTGAGCGGTGCACTCCACCGCGCACAACGCCGCCGGGAAGCTGGCCGACGTCACCGGCCCAGGCATCACCGACCGGTGGGGCGTGACGTGCGCGGACCTGGGCGCCTCAGTACTGGCTCCTGACGGCGCCCTGGTGTCGGTGTTCGGCGACACCTTCGCCGGCGAGCGGGTCGGCCAGGGCGATTGGCGATCCCCGGTGATCCTGATCGGCACCGGCGACGCCGGGCACCGGGTGTGCTACCAACGAGCTGGCGGCACCGACCCGCAGTACGCCCGCCAGCTCTGGCATTACCGACACCGCCAACCGGCCTCACCGCTGGACCGCTACGCCATCAGCACCGTGATCCCGTCGGATCTACTGCGAGTGGAGCAGATGCTCTACCTGCACGCGATCGTCAACCGCGGGTTCGGCAACGTGGCGTGGACCGAGATCTGGCAATCGGCCGACAACGGAATCACCTGGCACAACATCGGGGCGCGATTCCCGGCGCGGCTACATCGCGGCTACGCCCAATGCTGGTCCTGGGACTACGACGCCGACGACGGCTGGGTGTATGTGGTCTCGACCGGATTCCAGCGCGACAAAGGCGTCATCCTGCAAAGGGTGCGCCCCACACACCTTGGGGACCCGAGCAAATACTCCGGCTGGGGCTACCGGGGCGGGCGCCGAGCCTGGGGCCACGCCCCGGTGCCCATCACCCCACCCGGCGAGACATGGGGCGAGTTGTCGCTGCGGCGCCTGGCCCCGCAGACCTGGGTTCTCGGCGGGTTCGTATCGTCGCGCTACGCCCTGGGCTACCGGGTGCTGCGCTCCCCCACCGCCGTGTTGGCCGGGGAGCCGCTGCAACTTCCGCTGCTCGGCAGCAGCTGGGACGACGAAGACCACGCCGGCGGCCGCGTCGCCCAGCTCTACGGCGGCTATGTGCTGCCCCGCTCCCGGGTGGATCGCACCGGCGGGGTGGGCCTGATGGTGTCGCAGTGGAACACCGCGCGCGGCTGGCCGTATCGGGTGATGCAGTTTCGCGCGACGTTGCGCGGCGGCGAGAAACTTCTCTAGCTCGAAGGCACCGGGCTCGCATGGATCAGGGGATGGTGGTCCGCCGACCTCCTTCACTCGCGCCGACTACCCACCACCTATAGCAGTCGTTGGGAAGGTCTAGACCTTATCGGTCTCGATCAGCGCGCGCAGTTCTTCGGCAACCTCGTCGACGCGGAGTCGCCCGGGGCCTTCGTAGAGGTTCTGCGAGCCGGGTCCGGATCTGTTCCAGGTACCACGCTCTGCTGGGTACCTCTCTCCGAACAGGATGATTACTTCTTCGGGTGGCTTCTTGGTCAACTCGGCTTGACGGGAATGCCAGATCAGTCCCTGCAGTGGCGGATCGTGTTGCTGCGCGAGCGCTGCGATCGCCAGGCGTCGTGTGCATGGATAGTGCTCGGCCGGACTCGAGATCACTTGGCTGCGCGTGAGCTTGAGTCGCTGTAGCTCTGGATCGCGCAGATCGCCCAGGGTGGCATCGGTGGGCACCTCGATGTGAGCCAACAGTTTCTCGTGCAGATGCGCGTCGTAGGCGGTCATGCTGCCCGACTGGTGCACGTCGTGAAAGACCGTCTCCAGTAGCACGCCGGCAGGTGACTCGCCCAGATACATGTTGGGTAACCGCTTTCCGGTTGTGGGGTCGTCGATTGGGGCGAACCGGGTGTCACCCCAGCCTGCGTTGAATTCGTCATATCCCCACTTGCCGTCGTACACGCGGTAGAGCAGCCGGCCCTTGTCGAGTAGCACCGTGTTGAGGGTGGGCAACGTCGTGGCGACGCCACAGCCGGCTGGGTGCGGGCACACCAGATCCTGCGGCGGAGGCGTAGCGGTCATCTCGCAAGCCCGGGGTTCTAGTCGGCCGCACCGGCGGCGAAGCGCTGGGCTGCGCGCAGTGCACGCGCTGGATCAGTCGCGGCGATGCGCTCGGGCACCTCGCCGGAGAGAAAGCTCGTCGGGCTGGTCAGCCACGTCCAGAGGGACCAGTCCCGCACGCCGCCTTGAGCTAGCGCCGCCAGGATCGGTGCCAGCTCGGTGCGCGGCTTGAGGTGCTCGTCGAATTGGAACGCCGGTATCAAGGTCCGGCCGTCATGGTCGACGGTGAATAGTTTGTGCGCTTGGCGGGATCGTGCCACCCAGGTTCTGGTGGTGGACTCCGATGAATGGCGCTGCTCACTCAGCGAGGCGTATGTGTGGAAGGGCATGGCGAGCAGCGCGTTGCGTTGGGTGGCCAAACGCTTCGCCTGCGACAGGGTCGCGGCGGGGGTCAGGCTAACGCCATGGCCCATCAGCGCCCGAAGTAGATCTTCGCGGGACGCCTCCACATGCTCGGATTGCAGCGTGCGGATAGCTCCGTACAATCCGAGAAACTCACGGACCCGGGAAGGGTCGCGTAGTTCCGGCAGAGATCCAATGGGCTCGTATTCAATTACGGTTGCTCTGAGGAAGCTGCTGAGCTGAAGCGCCTGCGTGAGTTCCCCTCGGGTGACGCCACGGACTTCTAGTCCATCGTCCACCTCGGCGATGTCATAGTCCGTCATGTAGCAAGTGTAGCAGCGTTTAATGATCCCGGTATGGCGCTACATGGGCCGGGCTCCGGCCAAGCGACCTCCATCCAGTTCCACTTGGCCCGCCTGGCGACGGTGATCGTCGCTCATGGCTGTGCTCCAGCGGATCTCGGATGCGTCCAGTGCCCGGACGGGTCCCCCGTGAGGACCCCGGCAAAGTCGCCTGCGGCGACTCGAGCGATACGGCGGGCAGATCGTCGGGTGCGTGCGCAGCGCCACCGCACCTGGACGGTTAATTCAGATTCCTCAGTAACTTTCTGGGTAAATAAGCGTATTGGTCCACAAAGCTTAATTTTTCCTGGGGACCAGCTGCTAGGATTGCCGCCCAATGGTCCGCGTAACTCCAGCGAGGGATATCGAACGTGACAAAGGTGAAGCAGTATCTGTGCGGCGTGACCGTCGCCGGCCTGGTCGCCGGAACGGGCGCAGCGGTAGGGACGCAGATCGGCCTGTCGGCGGTGACCGCCGACTGGATGCTGACCGCGGAGCATGTGTTGCTGATCGGCCTCGACGGCGTCAACCTCGCCAAAGTCCTGGAATACGCCTATAACGACGACAGCGGCTTCAAGACGGCGATGGACCAGGGCATCACCGGGACCGCAAGTCTGACCAACCACACCACCCTCTCCGGGCCTTCGTGGTCGACGATCCTCACCGGCGTGTGGGACGACAAGCACGGGGTCTACAACAACCTGTTCCGGCCCGAGCCCTACAACGCGTGGCCGTCGGTGTTCAACCTGATCGAGTACAACAAGCCGGAGATCGACACCACGATCATCAGCAACTGGGAATACCTCAACCAGTTGGCCGACGCCGGCAAGTACTCGGTCGACAACAACGTCTTCGTCCCGGCCGGGGACAGCCCCGCCCAAAGCGACGAGCTGGTCACCGCGCTCACCATCGCCCAGATCCTCGGCACGGCGGACAACCCCGATGACATCTCGAGTTTCCTGTTCTCCTATCAGTCGCAGGGCGACCACGCCGGACACTCGTTCGCCAGCGGGTCGGAAGAATACATGCAGGCCATCATCAATCTCGGGGCCAACATCCAGCAGATCCTGGCCGCGATCGCTCAGGTGCAGTCGATCACCGGCGACGACTGGTCGATCATCGTCACCACCGATCATGGCCACCAGCAGACCGTGACCCTGCCCGGCCTCAGCATCGGCCACGGCTTCCAGTCGCCCAACGAGACAACGTCGTTCGTCATCTTCGACCAAGCCGGCGATCACGCGTCCGACGGCAGCCAGAACCTGAACTACTCGATCGCCGACATCACCCCGACGATCTTGTCGCTGTTCGGCATCCCGTTGCGGTCGGACTTCGACGGTGTCTCAATGGCATTCGACCCGACCGTCCTGAATAGCCACGTCACGCCCGTCGATCTCAAGCAGGCGCTCACCGACGCCATGGCGATGTACGGCTATCCGAATATCGGCAACGACATAACGCTGGCCATCCGGACGCTGGCCGGGTCGGTGCCGTACTTCATCGACAAGTTCATGATGGAGATCGACAAATTCCTGCAGGGGATCGCCGACCAGGACATCTTCCTGATCGGCGGGCTGGCCGAGGTCGCCCAGCAGATCAACGACTTCTTCGGCGGTCTGACGGTGGACGTGACCAACACGCTGGCAATGGGAATCACGCACCTGTTGGGGTCGGGCACGATCGCACCCGAAGACGCGCCGCTACCGGCGCCGGGCAGCGCCGAGTTCTCCGATCTGTCCCTGCTGGCCACCGCCTTGTCTCCGCCGCTCGACGTCGAGGCCCTGCTGGGCTGATCCGCCGAAACCGACGGCGCCATTAACCACTTCAACGAGGAGACCCGATCGTGACAAAGGTGAAGCAGTTTCTGTGCGCTACGGCCGTCGCCAGCCTGGTTGCCGGTACGGGAGCCGCGGCGGCAGGGACGCCGCTGGGACTGTCTGCCGTGACCGCCGAGTGGATGCTCGCCGCGGAGCATGTGCTGCTGCTCGGCACCGACGGCACCAACCTGGACAAGATCCTGGAGTACGCCTACAACGACGACAGCGGCTTCAAGATGCTGATGGACCGGGGTATCACCGCGGCCACCACCATCGCCGGCCATATGACTATGTCCACGCCGTCGTGGTCGACGATCCTCACCGGGGTGTGGGACGACAAGCATGGGGTGGTCAGCAACGTCTACCGGCCCGAGCCGTACACAACCTGGCCGTCGGTGTTCAACCTGATCGAGTACAACAAGCCCGAAGTCGACACCACAGTCATCTCCGGCCGGGGCCTGTTCACCGAAATGGCCTCCACCGGGGGTTATCCGGCCGACCACATCATCGGTATCACCGGTGGCTCCACCTCAGCGGAGATGGACGCACTGGTCACCCAGGAGACCATCTCCCGGATCCTGGCGACCACCAACAACCCGAACCTCGACACCTTCATGTTTTCCTACCAGTCGCAGGTGGACCATGCCGGGCACTCGTATGGCGGCGGTTCAGAGCAGTACCGGGACGCCGTCATCAACGTCGGGGCCAACTGGAAGGAAATCCTGGAGGCGGTAGCCCAGGCCGAGGCGGCTACCGGCGACCGCTGGACGATCATCGGGGTCACCGACCACGGCCACCAGCAGAACCCGGACCTGTTCGGATTCAGCCTCGGCCACGGCTTCCAGTCACCCAACGAGACGTCGAGCTTCGTGATGTTGTCGTTGGCTGGAAACGACGCGCAGGCCGGCGGGCAGAGCTTGAGCTACCAGACCATCGACATCACCCCCACGATCCTGCAGGCCTTCGGCATCCCGATGCGGTCGGACTTCGACGGTGTCCCGATGCAGACCGACCCGGACATCCTGAACGGCATCGTCTTCCCGGCCGATCTCAAGCAGGCCCTCACCGACGCGATCCACAGCTACGGCTACCCGGACATCGGCACCGACGTCATGCTCAGCATCCGTGCACTGGCGGGCGGAGCCGGCTACTTCCTCGAGAACTACGCACTGCCGCCCATCCTCAACTACCTGCAGACGATCGTCGACCAGGACATCTTCCCCCTCCCCGATGTGGATGCCCTGCTGAGCTGATACAAGGCCGGTGACGTGCGTCTCGCCAGCTGAAATAACCCACTGACCTCCTCAGCAACTCCCTGCTCAAATGAGCGATTTTTGGCAGAAAACTGAGTTTTCGCTGGGTAACTGTTAGTCTTGCGCCAATTGGCTGGCAATATTCGACGAGGGAATCCGACCGTGACAACAATGAAGAAGTTCCTCAGTGGTGTGGCCGTCGCCGGCCTGGTTGCCGGAACGGGGGCCGCTGTCGGGGCGCCGGCGGGGCTGTCCGCAACGACGGCCGACTGGCTGCTTACCGCCCAGCACGTGTTGCTGATCGGCACCGATGGCACCAACTTGGACAAGATCCTCGAGTACGCCTACAACCAAGACAGCGGCTTCAAGACCGCGATGGACCAGGGCATCACCGGGGCCGCGACCGAGGTCAACCACACCACGATCTCCGGTCCGTCGTGGTCGACGATCCTCACCGGAGTATGGGACGACAAGCACGGTGTGATCAACAACGTGTTCGAGCCCGAGCCGTACGACAAGTGGCCGACGGTGTTCAACCTGCTCGAGAACTACAACCCGAACATTGAGACCTCGGTGATCGCCGACTGGGACTACATCAACGACATGGCCGCCGCGGGCGGCTACGGGGCCGACAACAACTTGTTCGTCCCGTTCCAGAACAACTGGGCCGACACCGACGCAGCGGTCACCGCGCAGACCATCGCCCAGATCCTGGCGACCACGACCAACCCGAACATCGACACCTTCATGTTCTCCTACCAAGTGCAGGTCGACGAGGCCGGACACGGGTTCGGCGGCGGGTCGGACGAGTACAAGCAGGCCGTCATCAATGTCGGCGACAACATTCAGCAGATTCTGGCCGCAGTCGCGCAGGCCAAGGCGGCCACCGGCGACGACTGGTCGATCATCATCACCACCGACCACGGCCACCAGCAGTCGCTGGGCTTCGGGCACGGCTTCCAGTCGCCCAACGAGACGTCGCAGTTCGTCATCTTCGATCAGGCCGGCGACCACGCCACCGACGGCAGCCAGAACCTGAACTACTCGATCGCCGACATCACGCCCACGATCTTGTCGCTGTTCGGCGCCCCGATGCGGTCGGACTTCGACGGCGTCTCGATGGCGTTCGACCCGACCGTCCTGAACGGCCTCGTCACACCCGTCGACCTCAAGCAGGCGCTCACCGACGCGCTCGCGATGTACGGCTACCCGAACATCGGCAACGACCTGGCCCTGGGCCTCCGCACCGTCGTCGCCACCGTCCCTTACGTGATCGACGGTTGGGTCGGCGACATCGACAAGTTCCTGCAGGGCATCGTCGACCAGGACATCTTCCTGATCAGTGATCTGGCCCAAGTCGCCCAGGAAGTCAATGACTTCTTCGGTGGTCTGTCGGTAGACGCGCTCCAACTGGTGGCGCACGGCGTCGCCTACCTGACGGGATCCGGGACCATCGAACCGACCGACCCCCCGCTGCCGCATCCGGGGAGCGCCGAATCCACCGGAATCGAGTCCTTGTTGGCCGGCCACAGCTTCTCGGCTCCCGACCTCGGCGACTCCGACCTGTCAGCGCTGCTCGCGGCACTGGTGGGCTGATAGCTCTTCGCACGCCGATATGCCGCCAGGTCAAAGACCTGGCGGCATCGGTGTTTCGGTCATCAGACCGCACCAGCCGTGCCGCTTCAGCTGTGCTGCGATAACGTCGCCGCAGTTGCCTCACCCCGTGGGGCCGAGGAACCGTTCTCGATCCCCGTTACCAAAGGAGCGGCGACACCGTGAAGACCCCCCTCTGCGAGCAGTACGGCATCGAATTCCCGCTTTTCGCCTTCAGCCACTGCCGCGACGTGGTGGCCGCGGTGACCAACGCGGGCGGCTTCGGCGTGCTCGGCGGCGCCGCCTACACACCGGAACAGTTGGATCAGGAACTGACCTGGATCGACGAGCAGGTCAAAGGAAAGCCCTACGGCATCGACATCATCGTGCCGGCCAAATTCGAAGGCAAGGGCGAGAACCTGTCCGGTCGCCAACTGTCCGACCGGATCCCCGATGAGTATCGGGGCTTCATCGCAGAACTGCTGGCACAGCACGACATTGAGCCCGAGGAAAAGCCCCGCGTAGGATCGGCCATGCTCGCCGGCAGCAACGGCGAACAACTACTCGAAGTCGCCGTCGCCCATCCCATTCGCATGATGGCCAACGCACTCGGTGTGCCGCCGGACTACATGATCAAGTCCGGCAAAGACAATGGCATTCCGGTCGCAGCGCTCGTCGGCGCCAAGGAGCACGCCCTTAAGCAAGTAGCGCAAGGTGTGGATCTGATCGTCGCTCAGGGAACCGAGGCGGGCGGACACTGCGGTGAAGTCTCCACGCTGGTCGTCGTTCCCGAAGTCATCGAAGCCATCGACAATGCCGTGCCCGTGCTTGCCGCCGGCGGGATCGTCACCGGTCGACAGATGGCGGCCTGCGTGGCGTTGGGTGCCGCCGGCGCATGGACGGGTTCGGTATGGCTCACCACCGAGGAAGCCGAAACAGCTCCGCACACCGTGCAGAAGATGCTCGCGGCCACCTCGCGGGACACCATTCGCTCCACCGGGCGCACCGGCAAGCCCGCTCGCCAACTGGTCTCTGATTGGACTGATGCGTGGCGGCCCAACGACAAGGGCCACCCGACCCTGCCGCTGCCACTGCAATCGATGCTGGCCGAACCCACCTTGCGGCGCATCGACAAGCTGGCCGCCACCGGACACCCCGGGGCGCAAGCCCTGTCCACCTATTTCGTCGGCCAGGGGGTCGGGCTGATGAACAAGGTGAAGTCCGCACGTGACGTCGTGTTCGAGTTCGCCGAGGACTACATCGCCGCCGCCGAACGCCTCAGTGGCTCGGTCAGCGACTGAGCACTACGGGGTCTGCGGCTCCCGCCACATCTTCCACAGCGTCGGGCCGCCGTTGGGGACATTGATCTCGCCGATCACCCGGAAGCCGAAACGCTCGTAGTACGGCACGTTTTCGTGCTTGCTGGACTCCAGGTAGGCCGGGCAGAGCTCGGCGTCGCAGCGATCCAGCCGCGGCTGCATGACGGCCTGCCCGAAGCCGCGTCCCCGCACAGACGGGTCGCTGCCGATCACCGCCAGATACCAATGCGGTTCCTCGGGATGGCTGGCGTCCAACAGATCCGTCAGCGCACGGCCCTGCGAAAGCCGGAAGCCGAACGACCGGAACAGCGATGGCACCATGCGCAGCTGCGACCAGATCGACTGCTTCCAACGGTTGGGCGGGTCCCACAGCGCGGCCGCCCCAACGACTGCACCGTCGTCGGCCACCTCGACACCGCCGCCCGGCAGGTGATGAACCCGAGTAGATGTGCCGAAGAACGTCGTCAACTGCTCGGCGCGGGCCTGGTCGTCGGGAAGCAGCCACATCGAGACCGGGTCGTCGTAGAACGCCCGCCCCAATGCCTGCGCCAGCGAGGGGATATCCGATTTCTGGGCGGGCCGCGAGTCGATTGCCATGGGGCTCAGCGTATCGGGACGAGTCGGATTCATGGCTGCGGCCTGACTTCAGGCATCGAGGGCTCGAAGTTGGTGTAAGGCGGCAGGCCGCACTAACCCATGTCGGGGCCCCAGTACTTGAGCGCGTTCCCTTCCTCAAGCGCCGCAAGTTTCTCGCACGAGTGGACGACTGAAGAGTCGGCGAATAAATCCTTAATACGGCCCACGTTGTCGCGAATCCACGCCGCAGTCTCTGCGGGCGAAATTACCTTTTCCTCGTCATAGCCATCCAAGTATTGGCGAACGATCGGCGCGCGGAACCAGTTTTCCGGCGAGCTCATTCCGGTTGGGGAGACATCGAATTGGATTTGTCCACGATCATTAGCTATCTGCCAAGTCAGTGTTGGTCCGGTGAGTGTTAACGAGGCGTTGATTGTCGCCGAACCTGTTGTTTTGGAATTTGTGATCCGGTATTCGGGATCCAGATAGATGAAGTCAAGATATTGCAGATAGAACTCCAGCAACGTCTTCATCGCGGCTTACCTTCCATCGATGGCGCCAACGTGTCCGCTCTCACCCCTCACGGCGGTGTTGATTTCTTCCGGCTTACACGTTTTATGCTCCTTTGATCGCTGCAGATATTGCAGTCCTAACGCCCGTTTCGGGGTGGGAGTGCTGCGGTTTCCCATAAATTACCTGGACGAAGGTCCGAACCAATCACAGCGTGAGTCGGCGTTGCTCTGCGTGGCAATTTCCGGGTTAACTGAGTCCTTGCTGCTGACGCCAGCGTGCCCAGTACTTGTCTGAGTTGGATTGCCGCAATCCCCTCAGTTCTTTGCATACTTCATCGAGTGCCGATGCGTTAGAGAATATTTGCTCGATTCGATCCATATTTTCCCGCGCCCAATCGATCTCTTCCGCTGCTGACAGGTAAGCGATCTCTGGTTCGGCATCGATATACTGCTTGAGTAGAGATACCCAGAACCAGTTTTCGGTCGCAGCTAACTGCGTGGGCGCCACCGTAAGCTCTATCCGCCCTCGATTATTAGATAAATTCCAACTCAGAATCGGACCTGTCAGCTCTAGAAACGCATCGATCGTGGGGAGGCCACGGCTCCTGGAGTTAGTGATGCGGTATCGCGGATCGAGATACAGCACCTCAAAATGTCTTAGGAAATACTCCAAAAGGGTTTTCATTCTAACGACCTCCACTTGACGGAATCCATTTAGTTTCGCTTACCTGGCGGTATCCACGCGATTCCAAGTATCTGATCTCGGCAGCCGTAAAGCTGTCTGGCCTAACCATCTCGAATGGAGCTGAAAGAGTGATTGAGTCGTGGTTAGCAATCGCCATGTCGAGGACGTGCTGGTTTGCGGCCAGTCGTTGAGTGTCGGTGGCTGAGTACCAGGCGTCACCGATATCGAAGTAGCTGGCTCCATGCTGCCGCGCGACATCGATGTAGGACGGCGCACCGCCAGGCGGCTCAAACGGTCCGATGACGGTTTCACCGCTGCCGGTGAGGTGCTGTTCAGACAAAATCCGCAGCTGTGGACTCATATGGTCGAGCGGATTGTCCAACGTAAAAGCTGGCCACGACGGCACCGATTCGCCCGGCAACGGATGAGGAACGTGTGGACCGGTCTCCAGCAGCGGATGCTCGTGGGTGCTGGCCGGCGGGATGTGCTCGCCGCTGGTGGTCACCGGGGTGTGCAACCCCGGGTGGTGGGCGGCTAGGTCCTGCGCGGCCATGTCGGCGCGGATTTCGGCTTGGGTGATCGCCCGCGGCAGCACGTTGTCGGCACCGAGTCCCATGGCGGCACCGCCGCCGCTTTCCAGGGCTTCACGGGCGAACAGCGACCGCATGCCCTGCCAACCGGCTTCGATGCCGGCCTTGCCGGCCCCCACCGCTGGGCCGGCTCCCACCGCGGTGAAGATGACGTTCTGCAGCAGCGCGTCGTCGGGGGTGACCCGACCCGGATCGAGGAATCGCGAGGCGACCAGTTTGCCGTCCTGATAGGTGAAGTACGCCCCACTGCCGGCACCGGCGCCCTGGTCGTAGATCTCGCCGCGACCGTTCTTGAGCACCCCAGTCACCACCATCTTCTGGCCCTCAAGGGTGTAGGCGAACGACAACGCCCCATCCTTGCCCAGCTGCACCGACGCCGGGTCGATCCTCGAGGGTCCGCAGGGCGGCAGTGGCCCAGACCTGCCGCAACTCCGCACCGGAGACCCATTGACGGCTCGCGGTCGGCCCGAGTTGGGCAACCGGGCGCCCCGCGACGGTGACAATGAGCTGTTCTCCCGACTCCGCGCGGCGCAGTACTTCGGCCACGTTATTGCGAAGTTCCTTCTGGGGAATCACCGCCATCACCCGATGGTAGTAGAACTGCTACCAGGTGCTCTACCTAGGCGCCGACGTCAGCACCGTGCTCGGCGGCAACTTTCACCGGGTGGATCGGGAGACTGGCGGACCTAGTTTTTCTTGATGCCGTGGGCGAATTCTTTTATCGCCCCGATGAATTCGCTCGGCTTCTCCACTATGGGGCTGTGTCCTGATCCGGCGATGACGACCGGCTGCAGGCCGGCCTGGCGGTAGCGTTCGACGTTCTGGGACGTCGGGGTCAGCACATCCCTTTCGCCCCAGACCACCAGCACCGGTTTACCCAAACCCGCGAGCCGGTCGGCCACCGCCCGCTCTTCGTTGATCCGGCTCGCGGTCTTGGCGTCGCATAATGCGTTGTGGGTCATCCGTTTCAACGATCGGTAGGCCAACGTGGGAATCGGGAAGTCGGCGGCAAATCCGGTCTGCAGCGAGCTCTTGTCGACGGCGTCGAAACGGCGCACCTTGTCTATCGAGGGACCCAGCACCGGCCAGCACACCGCGTTGCCGAGCGCGGGCATCGCGGTCATTCCCAGCGCCGCGGGTGTGTCGGAGACGATCACGCGGTCCACCAGGTCCGGTGCGCTTTCGGCCAGTACGGTGGCCACCGTCCCACCCATCGAATGCCCAACCAACCCCGCGTGCCGGACCCCCAGGGCGTCGAGCGCCTGGTGTACGGCCGTCGCCTGCCCGGCAGCGCTGTACGGCTCCGCGTCGCTCGGGGCCTCGGAGCCGCCGTGGCCGACCAGGTCGATCGCCACCACCCGGGCACCCTGCGCCAGTGCCGGCGCCACCGCCTCCCACCACTGGATCGACGCCGAATAGCCGTGCAACAGCGCTATGGCACGATCCCCGCCCGAGCCGTACTCGCGGACATTGAGATCCGGCCCGGGCAGCTCCAGCACCCGCCCGCCCGCAAATGGCTCAGCGGCCCGTGAGATGTGGTTGGTGACCACCATATTGACCAGCAGCGCCACCAGGACAACCGTGATAGTCAAGGCGGCAAGACGTTTACCCACCCGCTGACGGTAACCCGGGCTTAGCCTGGAACGAGAGTAAAACCCACAGGAGGAAGCAGTGAGCGACCACGACATCCGGATGATCGTCTTGTCCACCGACGACCTCGACGAATCGATCAAGTTCTACAGCGAAACCCTCGGCATGCCGTTGAAGTTCCGCGACGGCGCCCACTTCGCCGCCCTCGACGGAGGATCGGTGACACTGGCGTTGGCGACCGCGGTTGACCACCCCATCCACGGGCAGGTAGTGGTCGGCATCAAGACCGACGACGTCGACGGCGCCGCGAAAGCCATCGAGGCCAGCGGCGGCGGAATCGTCAAGGGCCCCTACGACGATGCTCACGAGCGCCGGGCTGTGGTCTACGACAACAAGGGCAACGGGTTGGTGTTCTATAAGCCCTTGGGGCGGTAGGCGGTTGGTTCCTTTCGCCCGTTACAGCACCGGAATCTGTTGGGTGAATTGACGGGGCCGCTATCGCAACTAGCGTTGAACCGACATTGAACGCAGCGGGAGGCGACCGGTCATGCTCGTCAACACGGCGATGCTGCGCACCGCGGCGAGTGCGCGGGACGGTGCGCTCGGGTGAGTCCTCCGATCCTGCAACATCTTCAGGTGGACGGCCTGATCGCTTCGGCCGGCGGTGATCCGTGGGCGATCGCCGACAGTCCGCAGGCCGGCAGCCCGACCCAGATCAACTTTCTGGCGCAGGCGTTTCATTCGGCGGCCGGCTCGTCCACCGCGGCCGAGGAGACCTTCCGCACCGCCCAGCAGCACTTCGAGCAGTACGACCGGGAGAACGGTGAGCAGCCGATCAACAACGGTGCCGAAGTGCAACGGGTCAAAGAAGGCCTGCACGCCACCAACGCCCAACTCGGCCAGATCGCGGCCGATCTGGAGACTGTCGCCGCCGCCCTGGCGCAGGCCCGCGCCGCCGCGCAGGCCAACATCACCGCGCTCAACGCCAACCTGAAGGCTCTTGACGCCCGGATCGGCTACTACCTTGAGTTCGAAAACCAGGGCCACGACTGCGACGCGGAGATCAACCAGTGCACCCGGCAAGCCAAAGACGACACCGCGACCGCCCTGCACAACGCCACCGTTATCCGTAGCACCTATTCCAGCACCCTGCAGCAGGCCCTGACCAACCTACGGGTCAAAGACGGCTACCGCCCGGCTGCTGAAGTACGTAAATTCGACGGGGATACATTTAGCGAACGAATGCGAAACCAGGCCCAGGCGTTCGAGAACGCATACGGGCGTCAACCGGCTAGTCAAAACGACTGGCGGATGGCCGAAGCTCTCGATCCCCATAGTTATGACCCGAAGAATTTCGGGGTGCCTCCGCAGATCGTCGCCGGGCGGTTCCAGCCCATGCCCGGGCGAGGAGTTGTACGAACGAATATGTTTATCCCGACTGATCAAGTAGTAAACACGTTCAAGGACGGCACAGACATAGCCAATGGCCGGCTCCTGCCGAGGAATCTGGGCGACAATCGCGGTCCCAGCGCAGCGGCGGACATCGAAGCCTCCCGTGTTTCCATGTTCATCGACTACGACCACGGTCTGATCGTGGTACGGCAGAATCCGACTGTTAACACCGACGGACAACGCGGCGGCGCCGCGGCTGGAATCCCCAACGTCCATGTCATCCAGTCGCCGGACGGGCGCATGACCGTCGACTACGCGGCACAGGACGCCTACGAAAATCCCTTTGGTACAGCCGCCGGGATCACAGTTAACGGTCGCGTTACCTTCAGCCCACAACCTAACGGCGCTATCAGACTAGGCGGGACCAGCACGATCTATCCGAGTATGGAGACCTACCAGTACCGCGATGGGCTAGCGCCCCAACAGCTGCAATGGAACCCTGCCAACTCCGGGAGCCAATGGGGTCCGGCGACGAGCCTGCCCCGTCACCACTGGGTGGGTGACGCGACGATTCCTTATGTACGTCCCGACATGCCGGATTGGAAATGGGAACTAGAGAATGCGTTGCCGTTCGTGCAGGATCCGTTCATTACACACACGCAGCAACTCATCGATCCCGCCGACTACATCCCGACGGTATCGGTGGGACGATGAACAGCGTCCGTTTCGCCAAGCCGTCTTTCGAGCGGGTGTTGTGGTCGATCATCGCGGTAGCCGCAGCATGCTGCGTGATCGCGGGCGTATTCCTCTACAGCGTCGCCATCGCCACACACAGTGATGTGGAAACGCCACCCAAGGGCGAATACGTTCGGCTGCTCATCCTCGACCTCACACTATGGGGGCCGGTATTGCTACTGACGCTGTGGAAGTTCACCCTCCCGCTCGTTGTCGGGCTCGGCTGGCTCGCCGCGGCGCTACGCCGGGCGGCACCGCCACCCCCGCAGAAGCAGGACTGAACAAGCTCTTCCAGATTCAGGGTGCCTTGATCCGGCCCTGAGGCCGAGCTGCGCCAACTCGTCCAGTCCGTGGGGTAGGCCTGAGCGAATTCGTTTGAGGCACTTGAACATCACCAACTTGCCTGCGGATGATCAACCGCATTCCGGCCGGCCAGTTCGACAGGTCGGCCATGCCCGTCACTTCGGCGCCCCAGGCGTCGTCCCGGATGCCGCCGTCGGTGTCATAATGCTCCTTGACCTGGTCCAATTCATCCCTAAGCAAGATGGATCCTGCCAGCTCAGAGCACCTTTCTTCGTCAACGCCACACGGTCACAACGAATTACCGTGAAAGCGCGCGGCTAGGGGACTGGAGCCGGCTTGAGGTCTACCATCCGCATTGTGACCATGACACCACCTCCTTGGCCCACACCGCCTGCCGCCCAGCCACACCGCCGGTCCACTGCGGTATTCGCGGCGCTCGCTGCGTTGCTATCAGTCGCTGCATTGATCGTGGCGATTATTTCGCTAACTCGCTCAGCGGACACAGCGACGCCTCGTTACACGGCCGCGCAGCAAGCCGACGCCCAGAAGCGTCTCTGTGACAGTTACAAGCTTGCAGCTCATGCAGAGCACATCGAGACGAACACACCCAACAACATTGCGCTCGCGCGTCTCTCTGCAACCAACGGCGCCCTGATCCTTGAGACGGCTGCTGAGGACCCCGCCCTCGATCCTAAGTATCGCGATGCGGCCCGGGCGCTCGCACTCACTTACCAAACGCTCGTGGCGGTTGCCACTGGGAAGGATGGGGGAGACCCGGAACTCGAAGCGGTGATCACCAATACCAACACCAATGCTCGCGCGATGCAGGAGCTCTGCGGCGATTAGCCGCCTTCGATTAGGAGGTCGACGCCGACTGAAGCTACCCCGACGCTCCGGCGTCAGCCCAGACGGCGGGGGCGTGAGATCAGCCTGTCCGATTCGAACACCCGTTCCGTACCCAGGACGCATCGACTAGACCTCTGACCGGGCCCGGGGTGCGGCTGCCGCTGCCATCGCGTTCAGCAGCCAAGACGGCCGCCTGCTGAACGAACGCAGTCCCCAATCAAGATGTAAACGTCAAATCGCGTCGAGGTCTACCATCCGCAGTGTGACGATCAACCCACCGCCGCGGCCCTCACTGCCGCCGGTTCCGCCGCGTAGCCGATTGACACTGGCGCTCTTGGCGCTGACGGCGTTGCTATCCGCCGCTGCTCTTGTCGTGGGAATACTAGCTCTAATACTACAGCCGTAGTTCGCTTCCGGTGAGCGGGTTCGGCGTGTTTGCGCTGGTAGGGGCGGCTGCCGGGGCATGATTCACGGTTTGTGAAGACGAGAAAAACACCCACGGCAGCCGCGGGTTTGAGAGTAGATCACCAACGCTGGCGCGATGGCCTGGACGCGCTGATGAACCGGATATCGGGCCGGTTCGCCCGCTATGACGCCGCGCGAAATGCGGGCGCATTCGTGCTGGGTGTGCTCTCGGCGGTGGAGTCCAAGAACTGCTGGACGATGGCCGAACTGTCTGGGCATTCCACTCCGGATAAATTGCAGCACTTGCTTGCTCGCGCCAAGTGGAACGCTGACGACATCGCAGATGAGCTGCGAACCTACGTCGTCGAGGCGTTCGCCGATTCTGATGCGGTACTGGTGGTCGATGAAACCGGCGATGTGAAGAAGGGCACCAAAACTGTTGGTGTTCAGCGGCAGTACTCGGGAACCGCGGGCCGGATCGAGAACTGTCAGGTCGCGGTCTACATGACCTACACCAGCAGTCGGGGCCACGCGTTGATCGACCGTGCCCTGTACCTACCGAAGTCGTGGGCCGATGATCCGGACAGATGCCTGGCCGCTGGTGTGCCCGAGAGCGTGGCGTTCGCCACCAAACCTGCATTGGCTACCGCGATGATCGGTCATGCTCTTGACGCCGGCGTGCCCGCGTCGTGGGTGGCTGGCGACGAAGTGTACGGCGCCGACCCGGATCTTCGAACTATGTTGCAGCACAGGGGTGTCGGGTACGTGTTGGCGATTAGCTGTGACCGGCGAGTACCCACAAAGGTGGGCAGCCTGCGCGTCGATGACCTTGCCTGCGCACTACCGATGTCGGCGTGGCAGCGTCGATCCGCCGGTGCGGGGGCCAAAGGCCCACGCATGTACTCGTGGGCGTGGATCGCCACCACCGAGAGCGCCCCGAGTGGGTCGTGTTCGGTGCTGATCCGCCGCAACGACATCACGGGCGAGCTGGCCTTCTACCACTGCTACAGCCCAGCCTCGGTCCCACTGGCTGCCCTGGTTCGTGTAGCGGGGCGGCGCTGGACAGTCGAGGAATCGTTTCAAACCAGCAAGGGATTGACCTGCCTGTACCCGCATCAGGTTCGCACCTGGACCTCCTGGCACCGCTGGACGATCCTGGTCATGCTCGCCCATGCGTTCCTGGCCGTGCAGACCGCCACCCAACGCGACACCGAGCACCACAACCCAGCACTGATCCGGTTGAGTGTCAACGAGTTTCGGCGACTGTTCGTCGCTCTTATCCTTACGCCGCTGCACCACCGCGACCGCATCCTGGACTGGTCACTCTGGCGCCGCCGACACCAGCAACAGGCCTATCAAAGTCGCCAAAACTGCAGGTCAAAGTACCAATAGCATCGATCTACGGCTGTAGTACTAACCAAGTCGGAGCATGACCCTACGTATACAGCCACTCAGAGAGCGGCGGCCAAAGCACAGCTATGCAGCAAGTACACGCTTGCTTCAGATGCCGTGAACATTGAAACGAATGGCAACGATGCAGCATTTGCACGTATCGCCGCCGCAAATGGTGCGACTATTCTTGAGGCTGCCGCTACAGATCCTGCGCTCGATAACGAGTACCGTGATGCCGCGCTTAATCTGGCTCAGGCTTATCAAACCATGACTGCGGCTGCCAGCAAGGGTTCGGATAACAAGCAGTTTCAGGACTCTATCGAGACGATGACGACGGGACAACGCGTACTGAAGGAACTATGCGGTGACTGATCTACCGCCGGGGAAATGGTCGTCCTACCTGGTAGGTGCGTGGTGGCCCGCACCTCCGACCGAGCCGACTAACGGCGTCCGGCACTGGTCTGATCAATCCAGCGCGAAAGAACACGAGGCTGTTGAGCTCCAGGCTTTTACTGACGGCGTAAGTGCGAGAAACAGCGGGCAGACCACAGAGGACGAGCTGATGCGCCTAAGGGTTGGCTATAACCGTCTTGCGAACGCCGCCGAACACTGTCGCAGCAAAAGCGCCGCTAGCACCAGTGTCGCCAACGCCGTTGATGATCTTCGTACCAAATTGCGGAACATCGCCGATCGATACAACCCGAAGATTGATGAGCTTGTCGCGAAGAACACGCCTGAGTCGATGGCCGAAGCTATTGGCTTAATCGCCACTGCCAATTCTGAAGCTGCCGAACACGGTTCAGAAGCCAACGGAAAGATCGTCGCGGCAACGCAGCAGATGTTCAACGAACTGGGCATCGAGGGTGACGCACAGCGATGGCTGCAAGACAACGGCGCAAAATTTAGCCCACCACCGTCGCAACCACCCACCAGCGAAGAGCTGAGCAGAAAGGCAGCCGGTACCGACCAGCTGCCATTCCCGTACGGAGCTGGGGATGTGGACAGTCACCCCGGTCCCAAGAGTGTGGACGAACTCCTCCTTCCGGCCGGCCCCGCCAACAGCGGCACAGGAGGTAACGACACTGGGGAGACGGGTGGCCCCAACAGTGGCGGTGATAGCCGTGGCATCGCCACAGGCGGCAGCAACAACATCACCACAGGTGCCGGCAGCAACGGCATCACTACAGGCGGCAGCAACAACATCACCACAGGTGCCGGCAGCAACGGCATCACTACAGGCGGCAGCAACAACATCACCGCGGGCAGCGGCAATATCGGAACTCAAGGTGGCCAAACGGGCGTCGCTAACCTCGGTGCAAGCGGACCGTCAGGTGGGAACGGTGGATTCTCGGGAGGTGGGATCGGGTCACCCGGCGCCGTCCCGCCCCCTGCCGCTCCTGCCATGCCAGGCCTCGGCAGCCCCGGCGGCAGTGGAATGCCGCCCGGCTTCCCGGGCGGCGGCGGCCCCACCCAGGCACTTTCCGCGGGCATGCCCGGCGGTGGACCTCCTGGACCGGGCGGGCCACCGCCGATACCGCCGGGCGGAGCCGGCACCGGGGGCTTCGGTCAGCCATCGCAACCGTGGCCTCCACCGGCGATCGGCCGGCACCCGGCAAGCCCACTGCCGGTGTCGGTGGCCAGTCCGGTGCATCGATGGCCGGCAGCATGGGCGCCGGGGGCACGGCCGGTGCCGGAGCCGGTACGGCCGCCCGTCGGCTGGCCGAACACCAGGATCTGCAGCGCAAAGTCGAAGCGGTGGCCCGGCAGGCTCCGAACCTGGCCTGGGCGGCCGGCCTTCGCGACGACGAGATCACCACCGTGCTGGCCACCGACTTGGCCGGCGGCTGGATTCCGCCCACCGTCAAACTCCCGCCCGGCCTGACGCTGCTGGATCCGGCCCACCGCCGCCGCGACACCAGCGCGGTCGATCTGCTGGGTGCAGTGATCGCAGCCGCGGCCCACCAACCCAACACCTACATCACCGAGGCCGGTCCGAACGATCCAATTCCCGGCAGCGGGGAACGCGCCCGCTATGGCCAGCACGTCGACGAACTCGGTCCCACGCTCATCGATATCACGGGCGCCAACGACCGGCTACCGCGGATCGTGCAGACCGTGGCACGCGCCGTGGCACGCAGATCCGGCGTCGCCGACAACGAGATCGCGCTGTTCCGGCAGGTAGTCACCGATACGCAGGCGCGAGTACTGTCGGCCTATCCCCAGCATGCTCCGCGCGATGTGGCCGACTGGATGTTGTTGGCGGCCATCGACGCCCTGATCGACGGAAGCGAAGAGCTCGCCCGCTACCACCTAGCGTGGTATCTGGCAGTGGCAGTACGGCATGGAGGTGTGGCGCCATGACAGATGACTTCGTCAAGCACTACGGTGCCGACTTCTTGCACATTGCGCTCTCACAGCCCCCGACGGCGATCCCCCCTGGCCCGAACAACACCGAACTCGCCAACGATCACCGGGACCGCACCGGCCACGCCGCCGACGCCGTACGAAAGTTCGCGTCCCACGAAGCCGACGCGGCATCAAAGTTCCAGAATGTCGCCTCCCAGGGTGACGCCCTGATGGCACAGCAGCAGCTTCCCCAAGAAGCCATGGGCGGGGCAATGCAGGGCGTCAACAGCGCGATGCAAGGCATCACCAGCGCACTCAGCGGAGCTCTGGGCGCGGCGACCAAACTGCCGCAGGGGTTGATGCAGGCCGGCCAGGGTGCGTTGTCGCCGCTGATGAGCGCGGCGTCTTCCCTGGGCAAGGCCGGGCTCGGCGGTACCACGCTGGCCTCGGACATCAGTCCCGATCCCGGCTTGGGCGGCGGGGACTTCGGCTCCGGCGGAAGCGGCGGCGGGCTGGGCGTGGGCACCACGCCGGCCAGCAACCTCGGGCCGCCCCCGGTCCCGGGAACATCCACGCCGACCACGCCCGCCAGCTCGATGGCCAACACCGGGGCGGCCGGTCCCGCAGGCGGTGCGCCCAGCGCCGGTGGAGGTGGCGGCGGGATGATGCCGATGATGCCCGGCGGGGCAGGCGCCGGCGGCAAGGGCAGTAAGGACGACAAGACCGACGTGAAACGGATCGCCGCGCCCGGCGTGCCCAACGGGCAGCCGGTCAAGGGCCGGACGACGGCCCCGCCCAATGTGCCGGTGACCAAGTCCGTCGCAAAGGATGCTGGCCTTCCTGGCATCACCCCGCTGAAACGCATTGTGGACAAAGACGATTCGTCGAAGTGACCCGTCGGCCGCGTTGATCGCAGCGGCGTCTACTTATCTGCGATAAGCGCGGCGCCTTGTCGTGTCAGGAACGGACCGATCAGATCGACCACGACCCAGCGTCGCGCCGTATCAACCCCGGTGATGATTCCTAGGTTCGCGGTGGAACCGTCCACTTCCGCAGTGACCGGAGCGCCGATGATCTTGGCATCGCCGGCGGTGTCCGTGTCGTCCGCCGCGACGACGACTCGGTCGATGCCGGCAGGGATGTCTCGCAGTTCCGCTGTCACCGCGAGATCCACCACCCGCCCTCCGACAACCCTGCCGTCGAGGTCTGTCCACGCTGCGCGAGCCCGGTTGCGTTGCACCACGTCGGCTGTCTGGATGGTCGCGGCGGTCGGAGGCTTCCCGTTGACTGTGACGTCGACGGGCAGAGCCCAGCCGCCCGGTCCGGATCTGAACACGGCCAGCGGCGATATCGGCATCGTCCAAGCCTGGTCGGCCACTTGCGGACGTGATTCACCCGCCGTCAGGTAAGCGATTTCGCCGATCTGGGTCCGAGTTGGAGCCAAGCCGGCGTCTTCGATCTTCATGACGGCGACCGAAGCATCTCCGTCACCGTGTGCGCACTGGGCGCCGGTCACAAAGCCGGAAAACCGTTGTCCCGCGGCGTCCGGATCCGGGAAATCGACATAAAAGCCGGTCGTACACACGGTCGTCGTCGTTCCGTCACCCACGAGCACCTGAATTCCGGGCTGCAGCCGCGACACCGGCCTCGGCACTACAGTTGCCTCGTTGACTGCAGGGGGAAGCAGATTGGGCGATAGCGTCCCTGTAACACTCGACGTACCCACAACGGGCAGGTTCTGTGGACTCTTTGACTCACAACCGGCGGCCGCTAGGGCAAGACTGATCGAAATAGCGGCGGCCAACGTTCGACGACCCCGAGCCATCTGAATTCTTCCTCTCGTTCGGGTTACCGCCGCAACCTGTCAGCCGAAACTTGCGGCACAACAATCACTCCTGCGGGCGCATTGAGGTTTTGGACCCATCCGGCCAAACGATGTCTCCGGTGCTGTCATCAACCTGGCCCCCGAATTTTCCTGCTTCCACGACGATTTCGCCATATTCTTGCACTACTTTATTTCTGGCCAATTGAACAGCATCGTGTTCACGCTTCCATTCTTGATATCGCGCCGCCTGTGCAGGGTCTTCCATATCGAAAGCGATACCGTCGGGCCATTTTTTATTGAACGCCCTAACCTTATTTGCGACTGACTTATTTTCCTGTTTCCAGTCATCAATTTTCTTAAGCAAGTCGGCCGCATCCGCCGGGTCGTACGCGGGCGGTTCACGCGTGGGACTAGGGGTGGGCGGCGGACTGGTCTTCTGGCCACCCCGTTTTGCCCCCTGGAACCATTAGGTACTGGGGCGTGGTAAATAGGACGTTGAGGCCGCCTATCAATGATAGAATCACCACGCCGACCATGAATAGCCAAAGGTTGAGCCGCTTTCCCGGTTCCCAAGATTTCGTCACAAAGTAAGCTGCGACAGCTGCGATTCCCCAAAGCGCGATAGACAGGAAGTACCCGTTATATAACGCGTATCCGCCGCTATACCCCAGCACGGCAAGTATCAGACTTGCAAACAAGAATAATCCAATTCCGGTCACGACGCCGAGGGCGAAAAACGCGGTGCGGAGTGCAGTTGCTTTTAGACCGGCCACGACAATCAACCTCCTCCCATTTCGCTTACATTAAGCAGCGGAAAACCCTTTGCCACAGCGATGTTTCGAGTCAGGTTGTCGATGTAGGGCTGCCAAGTAGTGTATGCAATTCCGGTGTACCCAAGCCTCTCCACAGGTGCCGTGATATTGCGGGGGAAATCTTCAATTGCTCCAGGGCCATGCGCGATTAAACCGCGGATGCCTAAATGAAGCTGACCGCCGTCTTCGTAGAAGCGGAAGTGGATGGTCGATCCTTCGCCGTCCACATGGCCTGGGAGCGTTTTGAATTCGATATTGATAGCATCGGCGGTCTTCTGAACTTGAGTCACCTCAACCGGGAATGGCATGTTGGGTCCTTTGCTGCCCATTCCTACTGAAAGCGGGATGTGGTCGCCGACCTTCGGAAAGTCGCGGGGTGCGCCACCTATGGGAAAATTGCAGTTGAAGCACCGATGTAACTCATTCCAAACGTCGTCGATGCTGGCGCCGATTCCCGCACTGGGGTTACCCGGACCGGCTAGGAGGACACCGGACTTGAGGTCGATGTTGTACTCCCAGGGGCGGTCGCTGTTGCGGTCCTGGGGGAACGGTCCACCTGGGGTCAACGGGACATGGTGGTCGACGAGTTGGATGCCGTGGCCGCCGAGAATTCGATTCTTGTTGCCACCAGCCGGATACCGTCCGGTCAACGCCTGCACCTGGGCCGCCCGCTGCTGACTGTCAGCGGACGCATCGGCGACGATCTGGTGGATCTCCCGGGTCTTGCCGGCCAGATACACCTGGAACTGACGGGCACCGGCCGGGGTGTCCAGACCAGGCCAAGTCGCAGCACTCTGGTGGATCTCGGCTTCCAACGCATCCAGACGCGCCCGCGACTGCAGGTTGTACTGGTAGGCGCCGCGCAGGATCCCCTCGAAAGACCGATCGAGCTCAACCGAGGTCGCCAACCGCTGCACCAGCTGCTCTTCGCGAGCCCGGGCGGCCTCGGCGAACGCCCCCAACTGGTCCGGCATAGCCCACAAGGTACGCGCGCCCGGGAGGCATCGCGTGCGCGCAACTGACTGGTTCCCGCTGGCCAACGCCAGTAATGTCGTCGCGGTGCGCTTTGTCGCCGCAGGGGGCGGCGCTGCATCGCCGAGCGTGCGTCGTTAGGGGTAGCAGAGCATGCCGCTGAGTCTGTCGAACCGGGACCAGAACTCCGGTCACCTGTTCTACAACCGACGACTGCGCGCCGCCACCACGAAATTCTCGGTGCGGATGAAGCACGACGACCGCAAACAGACCGCCGCGATCGTGCTGTCCATCGTGCTGATCTTCATCGGCATGGGCTGGATGCTGCTGCTGAACGTGCTGCGTCCGGCCGGGATCGTGCGGACGTCCTCGATCGTGGGCGACCGCGACTCCGGTGCGATCTACGCGCGCATCGACGGGCGGCTCTACCCGGCGCTGAACATCACCTCGGCGCGGCTGGCGGTCGGTCACGCGGAGGTGCCCACCTGGGTCAAACCCGCCGAGATCGCCAAATACCCGACCGGCCCCATGATCGGCATCCCCGGTGCCCCGACGTCCTTGGTGGCCAATACCGCCGCCCCCTCGGCCTGGGCGGTCTGCGACACCGCGGGCTCCCCGCGCCGCGCCGAACCACCCGTGGTGACCTCGATCGCGGGCCCGTTGAGCGCTGGCCGTGCCACGCCGCTGGCCCCGGATGCGGCCGTGCTGACCCGCTTCCAGGGCGCCACCTACGTCATCTGGGGCGGCAAGCGGTCCCAAGTGGATCCCGCCGATCGAGCGATCACGCTCAGCCTCGGCATCGACCCGGGCATCACCGTTCCGGTGGAGATGTCGCGGGCACTGTTCGATGCGCTGCCGAGCACCGAGCCGCTGCGGGTCCCGGTGATCCCCCTGGCCGGCACCCCGTCGCAGTGGGTGCCCGGGTCCCAGGTCGGAACGGTGCTGGAGACCCGGACGGCCGGCGGCGGCTCACAGTTCTACGTGCTGCTGCCCGACGGAGTCCAGAAGATCACCAGCTTCGTCGCCGACCTGATCCGCAGCGCGAACTCGTTCGGGTCGGTGGCGCCCCTGGTGGTCAGCCCGGACAAACTGGTCAACATCCCAGAAGTGGGCACGCTGCCGGTCGAGTACTACCCCAACAGCCGGCTCAAGTTCGTCGACACCGCCGCCGATCCGACCACCTGCGTGGCTTGGGAGAAGGCTTCCGGAGACCGGCAGGCGCGAATCACCCTGTACAACGGGCGCGGCCTGCCGGTGTCACCGGCGATGGACAACCGGATCGTCCGGTTGGTGCGTGATGACCGCAGCCCCAACTCCGTGGTGGCCAACCAGGCGTTGGTGTTGCCCGGCGCAACGAACTTCGTCACCTCGACCAGTGAACTGCTCGACGCCGATTCCCGCGAAACCCTGTTCTGGGTGTCGCCCAACGGTGTCCGGTTCGGCATCGCCGCTCAGGACGAAACCCTGCGCGGCCTCGGCCTAGATCCCGGCTCGGCGCAGCAGGCACCCTGGCCGCTACTGCGCACCTTCGCGACCGGTCCGGAACTGTCGCGGCATGCCGCGCTGCTGGCCCGCGACACCGTGGCGTCGGCCGGCGCGGTGCAGCCGGTGGTCCCCAACAATCAGCAGGGCGTCCCGGGAGGGCACTGAGGCGATGTCAAAGCGCGCATTCGTTCCGGTCCGTCTTCAGGTTCCCGAGCCCAAGCCGGTGCGGGTCGCTCCCCGCGCACCGGACGCCCTGCCCGAACGCGAGCCACGCAACCTGTGGGTGATGATCGGCATGCCGGCGCTGATCGTCGCGCTGATCGGCACCATTGTCATGCTCTACGTGTCCGGGGTGCGCAGCCTGGGTTCGGGCATGTTCCCGATGGTGGGCATGGCCGGCCTGGGCATGCTGATGTTCTCCGGGCGATTCGGGCGGGCCCGCAAGATCAGCTGGGGCGAGCAGGAAAAGAATCGGCGCAGTTATCTGCGATCCCTCGACGGCGAGCGCGACGAGATCCAGAAAGCGGTTTGCGCACAACGTAATTCCCAGGAGTTGGTGCACTCCAACCCGCAGGATCTGGGCGCGGTGATCGGCGGGCCGCAGATGTGGGAGCGTCGCCGCTCCGACGCGGACTTCCTGGATGTGCGGGTGGGCGTCGGCGTGCAGCATGCCCCGGACTCGGTGCTGTCGGTGCAATGGCCGGAGATCCCGATCGACGAAGAGCTGGAGCCGGTCACCGGCCAGGCGCTGCGTGACTTCATCCTCGAACAACGCAAGATCCGCGACATCGCGAAAGTGGTCAACCTGCGCTCCCGCCCCGGCTTCAGCTTCGTCGGCGAGGATCTCGACGGGGTCCGCTCGCTGCTGCGTTCGGTGCTCAGCGGGCTGGCGGTCTTTCACAATCCGCTGGACGTCAAGTTGATGGTGGTGACCCGGCACCCCGAGCTGTGGTCCTGGATGGTCTGGCTTCCGCACAACCAGCACGATGAGCTGTTCGACGCCTGCGGGTGGCGGCGCCTGGTGTTCACCAGCCCGACCGAACTCGAGGCGACACTCGGCGCCGACCTGCACATGAAGGGCAAGCGCGGCGCCTGGCGGCCGCCATCGGCCCCCAGCCCCACCACCATGGGATCGGCGTTGGAGACCGGCGCCGACGGGCACGATCTGGGTCCGCACTGGGTGATCGTCGACGACAACACCGGCAGCCCCGAAGCCTGGGAGAGCGTGGTCGGGCGCGTCGGCAAGGAAGGCATCACGGTGCTGCGGGTGGCGTCCCGGCTCGGCACCGGTGTCGGGTTCGCCCGCGACGAGATCTTCGAGGTGATCGACCAGCCGGCCCGCTACAACACCGTCGAGGACGCCGCCCCGGCCCATCGCAGAGACGGGCGCGGCGCCGGCCCGTCACCACGACCCATGCTGCGCGCCGGCGGCAAGTTCTTCGCCCACGCCGACCAACTGTCGGTGCCGCGCGCCTACCGCTACGCGCGGGCGATGGCACGCTGGTCGCCCACCGCCAGTGTCGACGTCGCCGACGCCGGCAGTGGCGCCCTGGAACTGTTGCGCGCGCTGGGAATCGACGATGCCCGCGAGCTGAATGTCGACCGGCTGTGGGCCGAGCGGCGCAGTCGCGGCGACGAGCGGTGGGCGGAGATCCCGGTCGGCGCCAAGCCCAACGGCGAATTGCAGAACGTCGTGTTGCGCGCAAAAGACTTCGGCGGCTTCGGTTTCCACTCGGTAGTGATCGGCACCAGTGGCTCGGGCAAGTCGGAGTTCTTCTTGTCGCTGGTGTACGGCATCGCGCTGACTCACTCGCCGGAGACCTTCAACGTGATCTTCGTGGACATGAAGTTCGAGTCCGCCGCCCAGGACATCCTCGGCATCCCGCACGTATCGGCGGCCCTGTCCAACCTCGGTAAGGACGAGCGGCACCTGGCCGAACGGATGCGCCGGGCCATCGACGGCGAGATCGCCCGGCGCTACCGCCTGTTCAACTCGGTCGGCGCGCGCGACGCCAACGACTACGAGGAGATCCGGCTGGCCGGCCGGGACCTGGAGCCGGTGCCGATCCTGCTGGTGGTGATCGACGAGTATCTGGAGCTGTTCCAGAACCACCCGAAGTGGATCGACCTGATCATCCACATCGGTCAAGAAGGCCGCGGCGCCAACGTCTTCTTCATGCTCGGCGGGCAGCGCCTGGACTTGTCGTCGCTGCAGAAGGTCAAGTCCAACATCGCCTTCCGGGTCGCCCTGCGCGCCGAGTCCGGCGACGACAGCCGCGAGGTGATCGGCTCAGACGCCGCCTATCACCTGCCGTCGAAGGAGAACGGTTTCGGCCTGTTGAAGGTCGGCCCACGCGACTTGGACCCGTTCCGCTGTTTCTACCTGTCGGCACCGTTCGTCGTCCCCAAGCGCAAGACGTCGACGGGCAAGACCCTCGACATGACCTTGACCAAGCCCCGGCTCTACACCTGGCAGTATCAGCCGCTGGACGAGGCGGACGCCCAAGCGCTGCAGGATATGTCGGCTACCGACGCCGAGCCCGACGAGTTTCTTCTGCACGCCGACGGGTTCAAGAAGAAGAAGATCGTCGACGTGCTGCGCGAGTCACTGATCGCCGCCGACCGCAAAGCGCCGCACCTGCCGTGGCTGCCGCCGTTGGAGATCTCCGAGTCGGTCGACGCGCTGGTGGCTCGATACCGCGGGAAGCCATGGGATGTCGACTACGGCCGCAACCCCGGGCTGGTGTGGCCGCTGGCCATCAAGGACATCCCCGAGGACGCCCAGCAACTGGTTCACAGCGTCGACGTGTTGCGCAGCAACGTCATGGTGGTCGGGGCCAAAAGTCGCGGCAAGACCACGACGCTGATGACGCTGATGTGTTCGGCGGCGCTGATGTATTCCCCGGCGCGGCTGACGTTCTTCTGCGTGGGCGGCGCCACGCTGGGCTACGCCGAGACCCTGCCGCACGTGGCCGACATCGTCTCACCGGCCGACCGCGAGGGCGTGGAGCGCACCGTGGCGACCATGGCCGCGCTGATCAGCGCCCGCCAAGACACCTTCCGCCGCGACAAGATCGACATCAACGAGTTCCGGGAGCGGCGCTTCGGTTCCGGTGGCGACAGCCTCGCCGGTACCGACCCCAACGATCCCTACGGCGACGTTTTCCTGGTCATCGACGACTTCTCCGACCTCTACAACGCCGACACCATGCTCGGGGACCGGATCATCGCGCTCAGTGGTGTCGGTCCCGAATACGGAGTGCACCTGATGACCAGCGCGTCCGGCTGGATCCACGGCCAGCGCCAGACGTTGTTGCAGAACTCCGACGTGCGCATCCAGTTGCGGCTGCAGAACCCGGGTGAGAACGAGATGGGCACGGCGTCGCTGGATGCCCGTGACGCCGCCAAGCGCACCGTGAACCGGCCCGGCTTCGGTCTGACCGAGTCATTGCACGAGATGCTCATCGGGGTGCCGGAGCTGGCCGCCGAGGACGGCACCCGGATCGGCACCCGGGAACTGGGGACGCGGGTCGCCGAGGTCGCGGGCGTGACCAAGCACGCCACCCTCAAGCGGCTGCCGCCCGCGGTGGCGCTGTCGGAGCTCCTGGCCTACGACGTGGCTCAGCGCCCGCCCGCCCAGACCGCCCCGTCGATCGCGTTCATGATCGGCGAGCAGCACGAGCTGCTACCGGTACCACTGATGCTGTCCGAACAGCCCGGCATGATGATTCTGGGACGGGCCCTGTGCGGCAAGAGCGCCACCCTGGCCGCGATCGGCGAAGCGGTGATGGCGCGGTTCAGCCCACAGGAAGCCCAGATCACCATCGTCGACCCCAAGACCGGGCCCCTGCGTGACCTGCAGGGCGCCGGCTACGTCAATGCCTACGCCTACGACCAGGACGAGATCGACGAGGTGCTGACGACGCTGGCCCAGCAGGTTCTGCTGCCCCGGCTGCCCGCCAAGGGCCTAAGCCAGGAGGAGCTGCGTGCGCTCAAGCCGTGGGAGGGCCCGCGCCATTTCGTGTTGATCGACGACGTGCAGGATCTGCGGCCGGCGCAGATCCATCCGGCCAAGCCACCGGTGGGCGCCGCGTTGTGGAAGCTGATGGAGCGGGGCCGCCAGATCGGGCTGCACGTGTTCACCACCAGGAACTCGTCCAACTTCGGCCAGCTAGAGATGGACCCGTGGGTCAAGACGCAGCGCGCCGCCAAGGTGCCCACCCTGTTCATGGACAACGACCCGCAGAACAAGGTCAACCGGATGGTGCGGGCACAGGCGCTGCCCGCCGGACGCGGCCTGCTGGTCAACGACTCGGAAGTGGAAGGTGTCCTGGTCGGGGTGCCGTCGTCGATGATCCACAATTTCGAGCAGCAGTAACTGGTATTTACATCGTGAAGTGACGGCGGCCCCATATCGGTTTACGATCGATTCCGACCTGCCAACGTCGGCATAGCAGCGATGAGGCTGATGAGGCATAGGGGAGGAAATATGTTCTCTGTAGAACCGGAAGCGGTCCTGGCGTCATCGGGCGTCGAATCGGGGATCAGCGCCGAAACCGAGGCGGCCGCCGCATCGGCGAGTCCGGCACTGCTGGGCGTTCTGCCGATGGGTAACGACCCTGATTCCATCGCATTCCAGGCCGCCCTGCTGGCATCCGGAACCCAATACCTGGGCATCGTCGCCGAGCATTCGGCGCAGCGCGGGCTGTTCTCGGGTGCGCAGGCCACCGCCTCGGGGGTGTACGGCGCCACTGAGGCGCTGCGCGCCGCCACCGTCGCGCTCGGCGGCTAATCGGTGGCCGACCCGGGGTGGGCCGCCCGCACGCCGGAGACCAACGACATGTTGATCAAATCCGGCGCGGGTGTGCTGACCATGCTGGCTAATGGGGCGGCATGGACGGCGTTGGGTGTGGCCCACCATGCGTCGGGCATCGCCTCGGCGGTCAACACCGCATTGACCTCGATCGGATGGGTCGGCGCCGGCTCGGAGGGATCAGTTCTCAACGCAACCCTGCTGAACGTGGCCCTGCACGGGCTGGCGGGCTGGGTTGACGTCAAGGCGCCCATTGTCGCGACGGCCGTGGAGGCCTACCAGCTGGCCTACGGCAGCATGCGTACCACGCAGGAGTGCGAGGAGAACCGGGTCGAGACGGCCACCGACTACGGGATCAACCCGTCGGTGCTCGGCGCGTTGACGCCGCGCATCACCTCGCTGGAATACGAGTACTACGGCCTGTTCTGGCCCAACAACGCCGCCGTCGGCGCGTCCTACGGGACGGTGCTGACCGCGCTCACCTCCAGCCTGACGGTTCCCGCGCCGGTGGCCGGGATGGGCGCTTCGCCGGCGGCCCCGGCGGCAGCGGCCAGCGCGGTCGGCGAGGCAGCCTCCCAGGCCGCGGCCGGGGGCGCCATGCGCGCCGCCTACACCGGTACGTCGTCGGCAACCAATGCCGCCGGCCAGGGCGCCAACGCAGCCCAGGGCATGGGTTCGCAGATGAGTTCGATGCTGGGACCGGTCCAGCAGATCGGCTCGACGCTGATGCAGGCGCCGCAGTCGCTGATGCAGCTGCCTCAGTCGATGATGAGCCCGATGCAGTCGCTGATGGGCATGTTCATGAACCCGAGCATGCTCGGCGGTGCGCTCAATCCGGCGGGGGCCGGCGGGGGGGCGGGCCCCGGCGTGGGGTTGCGGCCCAGTGGTGCGCTGGGCTCCGTCGAGTCCCAGCGGGTGACGACCGCCAGCGCCGGTGGCATGGGTGGCATGCCCGTGGCCCACGGTGCCGGGGCGGGCGGAAAGGGCCCCGGAAATGGTCAAGGCGACCGGTCCTCCGACCGGACCAACACCGTACGAGTTGTCGACGACCGGGTGTGAACTGGGCGTTTGCTGAATACAGGGTGAATCGACACATCCGAGAGGAGCCAATACACTACCGCCAGCTACATCCCGCCGAACCCGGGGGGGTTGTTCTACAACCGAGGAGGAAACGATGGCAGCCATTGTCGTCACGCCCGAACTGATGCGGAACACCGCGTCGAAGTTGTCGCAGCACATCGAACACGCGCAGGCGATCGCCAACCAGTATCTGGCCGACCACGAGAACATCCTGAGCGCATCGACGTGGGACGGCGCGGGGTCACAGGCCTCGTATGCCACCGCGGGCCAGGTCCACCAGGACCTCCAGAAGGTCCTCACCGGCGGCCACCGCCTGACCGAAGGCCTCAACCAGGCCGCTGCCCTGATGGAATCCCACGAATCCCACTCCGAGCACGCCTTCCACTCGCTCTTCGGCGGACAGTCCGTCTAACCCCCACCCCCGGATTTCGAAAGGACACCGATCCCCATGGCTGACGGCATCACCTATAACCCCGGCCCCGTCTCCGATCACGCCCATAGCGTGGTCAGCAGCGCCGGCACCCTCGACCAGATCCACCAGGACTCCCACCAGCTCACCCAGATGCTGACCGAGTACTTCGCCGGGCACGGTGCGACCGGCTTCTTCGAAGCCCAGGCCCAGATGCTCTCCGGCCTACAGGGCCTGATCGAGACCATCGGTCAGCACGGCTCCACCATCGGCTCCGTGCTGGAAGGCGCCATGCAGACCGACCAGACGATCCAGTCCCTTTTCTGATCGACCCCGATCGTCACCGAGGTGGGGTGTCTGCGCTACCGGCGCAGATGCCCCATTTCGTGTGTCAGGCCGACTACCGCAACCACTGAGACGAGGGTGCCGTGCTGACTACGACGCTCGACGGGCTGTGGGTGCTGCAGGCCGTCACCGGGATCGAAACGCTCTGCCCGGAGCTGGGACTTCGGCCCCTGCTGCCCCGGCTGGACACCGCCGAGCGGGCGCTGCGGCACCCGATCGCCGAGGAGCTGACCGCGATCGGCGTGCTCGACGACCAGGGCGAAGTGGACTCGATGGTCCGGGAATGGCTGACGGTGATCATGCGGCGCGACATCGCACTGATGCTGAACCTGAACTTCCCCGGACGGCCCTCCGGCGACCCCCAGCACATGACCCGCGTCTCGATCAGCCGGTTCGCTTCCTGGTGGGTGGTGCTCGAACGCCATGACCAAGAGGTCCGGCTCTACCCCGCCGGCAGCGCCACCGACCAGACGGCCGCGGGCGATCTGCTGGTCGGCCAGATCGAGCGGTTGTGCGGCGTCACCGAGGCCGCCCAGCTGCGGCCAGTCACCCTGGACACCAAGGAGCTGCTCGAGCGGGTCCGCGACCAGGACAGTCTCCGCCGGTACCTGGCGGCCCAGCGGCTCGACATCGACCAGCAGCAGATCGTGGCGCTGGCCGCCGACCCGGAGTTGTCCGGGCAGGCCAACATCGTCGCGATCCAGCCGGGTGCGGGCCCCGAGGAGCTGGCTCGGATGGCTATCGCGGACACGGCGGTGCTGATCTCGGACACTCCGTCGGGCCGGGTCTGCGTGGAGAACATCGACACCGGCGGTCGCCGCTACCAGATCGTCTCCCCCGGCACACGCGGCGACGTCGCCGACGCGATCCTGCGGCTCATCGCTCGGCTCCCGGCCGGTGCGGACTGGCATTCACATCGGCGGGTTGTATGACGGTGAATTCACATCTTCACCATTACCCTGCATTACCGTCCACCGTCAGAATCGTCGCAAACGCGGATTCATCAGCCGTGTTAACATAACGCACGTGACGAGCCCATGGAATAGCCAGAATATGCCTGACGAAGGCTCATCCGGGCGGTGGGATCCGGCATCCAGCCACGGCTACCGGGATTCCGTATCGGACTCCATGCGCATTTCCGACCTCGCGACACCGCGCAAGATTCCACCCGGGTCGGGCTGGCGCAAACTGATCTATGTCATGTCGGCGAAAGTTATTAATCCCGGCGAATCCCCGCGCGAACGCCATTACCGTGATTTGCGTAATAGAATTCGTCGGCACATCCGGCGTCAGTACGTGATCACGTTGGTGTCCGGAAAAGGCGGCACCGGTGTGACGACGATGACCGCCGCTATCGGCAGCGTGTTCCGGGAATGCCGGCCGGAAAATGTGATCGCGATTGACGCCGTTCCGGGCTTCGGGACCCTGTCCGATCGTATCGACGAGCACCCGCCCGGCGACTACTCGGCCGTTCTGAGCGACACCGACGTACAGGGCTATTCCGATATCCGCGAGCATCTCGGGCAAAACGCCCTCGGTCTGGATGTCCTGGCCGGCAACCGCACCTCGGATCAGCTCCGGCCGCTCGTCCCGGCCATGTTCAGCGGGGTGCTGTCGCGACTGCGGCGAACCCACAACGTGATCCTGGTCGACACCGCGGCGGACCTGGAGCACCCGGTCATGAAACCGGTGTTGGAGAACACCGACACGCTGGTCTTCGTCTCCGGAATCACCGCGGACCAGTCCCGGCCGGTGCTACGGGCGGTGGACTATCTGGCCTCGCAGGGCTACCACGAGCTGGTGTCGCGGTCCACGGTGATCCTGAACCATTCCGCGCCGGGCGAGGACAGTGCCGCGGTGGCCTATCTGACCGAACGTTTCAGCAAAACCGGCGCCACGGTGGAGGTCATGCCGCATGACGCCCATCTGGCAAAGGGCGGAATCATCGACGTCCACAACGAAGTGAAGAAGAAGACCCGGCTGCGATTATTTGAAATAACCGCCGGTCTGGCCGACAAGTTCGTGCCCGACACCGAAAGGTAAGCGCGGTGACTTCTCCGACACCAGCTAAAGTCGCGTTTCCGGCACGCTGTGCGGTGAGTCTGGCCTATGACAAACATCTCGTGTCTCAGGTCTTCCCGGCCGGAATTCCGGTGGAGGAATTCTTCGAGGGAATGGTCGAGCTGCTCGACGAGGATCTGCGGCACCACGGTTTTGACGGGGTAGCTCTCCCCCCGGGCAGTTACGAACTGCATAAAGTCAACGGCGTCCGGTTGGACATCACCCGCAGCCTCGACGACCTGGGCGTCCAGGACGGCGACACCCTGGTTTTGGTCCCGGCCGTAGGCGGCGACTCCTTCGAGCCGCAGTACGAATCGCTGTCGAGTGCCCTGGCCGCAACCGCCCGCCGACTGGGCACCCAGCCCGAGATCAAGTGCCCGGAGTGCGGGCATAAAGCCGACGAGCAGACCGTGACCCGGCTACTCAACGTCAAGGTCGATCGGATGTTCGCGCCGGTCACCGCGTTGACCGCCGCACACACCGCGATCGGGCTGATGGCCATGGCCGTAGTCGTGCTGTCCGCGCTGGCGGTCCGGGCCCGGACGTTCAGCGACGGTTGGCCGCCCGCGGCGGTCCTGGCCGGCCTCGGCGGACTGCTGGCGCTGGGTGCCACGGTGATCCGGCGGAACTGGCCGGCGCGCGACGACTTGTTCAGCGGATTCGGCTGGCTGGCCGTGCTCGCGCTGTCGTGCGCCGCGCTGTGTGCGGCGCCCGGCGCCCTGGGCGCGCCCCACCTGATGATCGGGGTGACGGTCCTGGCGTTGGGTGCGATCGCTCTGAGTGTGCTGCTGCGTTCGCAGACCGCGGTGGCCACCGCGGTCGTCACCGCCGCAGGAATCGGCGCGGCGGTGGCGGCAGCGCGGATGTGGCATCCGGTATCGCCGCAGGTAATCGGTATCTGCATGCTGTTGGGCCTGCTGATCCTGTTACGCATGTCGCCCACGATCGCGCTGTGGGTGGCGCGGGTGCGGCCGCCGTACTTCGGTTCGATCACCGGGCGGGACCTGTTCGCCCGTCGCGCCAATATGCCGATCGATACGGTCTCCCCGGTCAGTCCTGAGGACGGCGAGGACGACGAGGACGATCTGGTCGACATCTCGGCACGCGGCGCCGCGATCGCGGCCTCGGCACGGTTGATCAACGCGGTACAGGTCGGGATGTGTGTCGCTATCGCCACAGCGCTGCCGATCGCGGTCTGGATGGTGTTGGAACCGGGCGGGGCCCGCTCGCGCGCCGCGATGATGCTGTGTGGTCTGGTGGCGGGGCTGTTCATCACCCAAGGCCGCGGTTTCGCCGGCCGCGTCCAAGCGATCGCCCTGGTTGGCGGGGCGTGCGCGGCCGTGCTCACCGGGATCGTCAAATACGCGCTGGCGAATCCGGGTGACACTGCCGGCGGATTCTTGTGGCCGGCCGCCGCCATAACGGTCTTCACCGGGCTCGGGGTGGCCGCCGGCCTGCTGGTTCCCGAGACCAAGTTCGTGCCCTGGATTCGGCTGGCCGTCGAATGGCTCGAAGTACTGGCGTTCATTGTGGTGGGGGTGCTTGGCGCTTGGCTGGGAGGACTGTTCGTGTGGGTGCGCAACTGAGCCGCGTGCGCGCCCGCGGGGCCGCGGTCGCCGCGGTGATGCTGTTGGTGAGTTTGTCGAGCGGCGCGCCGACGGCGCGGGCGATCGAGCCGCCGTCCGTCGATCCGGCCCTGGTGCCGGCTGACGGGGTGCCCGGGCCGGACCAGCCGATGCGCCGCTCGAACTCCTGCAGTGTGCCGATCACCGTCAGCAATCCCGACGTGGCCCAGCTGGCACCCGGATTCGACATGCTGGGGATCGCCGCGGCGTGGCAGTACTCCACCGGCAACGGCGTTCCGGTGGCCGTCATCGACACCGGCGTCACACCGAACCCCCGGCTACCGGCGGTGGCCGGCGGCGACTACATCATGGGCGGCGCGGAGGGCCTGGGCGGTCTGCAGGACTGCGACGCGCACGGCACCATCGCCGCGTCGATCATCGCCGCGGCCCCGCTCGGCGTGCTGCCGATGCCCCGCCCGATGCCGGAGGTCCCCGCGTTCCCCCCGCCGGCCGGTCCACCGC
>NZ_LT546170.1:511510-541481 GCF_900078685.2 Mycolicibacter icosiumassiliensis
CACGTGGGTGGCCGCCCCGGCCACCCACGTGATGGGCCTGTCGCCCCAAGGCGGTGGCCCGGTCAACGCCTACCCGCCGATTCGGGTCGGCGAACGGAACATGCCGTTCTGGGGCACCAGCTTCTCGGCCGCGTACGTCAGCGGCGTGGCTGCCCTGGTCCGCGCCAAATACCCTCAGCTCACCGCGCACCAGGTCATCAACCGGATCATGCAGACCGCCCACAATCCGCCCGCCGGCGTCGACAACCGGGTGGGCTACGGATTGGTCGATCCAGTCGCGGCGTTGACGTTCAACGTGCCGGCGGGTGACCCGCTGGCGCCGGGGTCGCAGCAGCGGGTGATCACCCCGGCGCCGCCGCCACCCCCGCCGGACCATCGGGCCCGGACTGTGGCCCTGGGATTCCTCGGCGTGATCGCCGCGACCGTCCTGGCGGCCGCGATCACCGCACGGATCCGGAGGGCCACCAAGTGAGTCAGAACCGGGTCCGGCTGACCGGGTTCTCACCGTCGAGCAACCGGCGGCTGCTGTGCGCGGCGACCATCGCCCTGTGCGGTCTGGCGGGCTGGGCACTGGGCGGGCTGATCGGCGTCACGGTGGCTGTCGCGCTGGCGGTGCTGGTGGTGCTGGTGCCGTGGTGGGGTCAGCCGGCGTGGTCGTGGGCACTGCTGTGGTTGCGACGCCCCTCGAAGGCGGCGAAGGCCGCCTGGAGCGAGCCGATCACGGTGGCCAACAACCGCGCCGGTGGCGGGGTCCGCATTCAGGACGGTGTGGCGGTGGTGGCGGTGCACCTGTTGGGCCGGGCGCATGCGGCCACCGTGGCCACCGGATCGGTGAACGTGGAGACCGACAACGTCGTGGACGTCGCCGAGCTGCTGCCGATGCTGCGGCACGCGCTCGGGCTGGTGCTGGAGTCCCTGAGCGTGATCAGCATCGGAGCGCGACGAGCCACCACCGGCGACTTCCCGCGGGTCTACGACACCGAGATCGGCACACCGCCCTACGCCGGCCAACGGGAGACCTGGCTGGTGCTGCGGTTGCGGGTCATCGACAACACCGCGGCGCTGCGCTGGCGCACCACGCTGGGTGCTACCGCGGTCGCCGTCGCGCAACGGATCGCCGGCCTGCTGCGTTGCGAGGGCCTGCGCACCCGGGTGGCCACCGCCAGCGACCTGGTCGAACTGGATCGGCGCCTCGGCGGTGGTTCACTGCTGGCCGGCGCCGAGCGCTGGAAAACGCTGCGCACCGAGGGCGGTTGGGTGACGACCTATGCCTATCCGGCCCGCCAGATCAGTGCCCAGCTGCTGGCCCAGGCCTGGACCCTGCCGGTCGATGAGGTGATCCAGAACGTCACGGTGCTCCCGGACGGGACATGTACGGCCACCGTCACCCTGCAGACCCCGCAACCGGCCCCGACTCCCCCGTCGGTGGTGCTGCGCCGGCTCAACGGGGAGCAGGCCGCCGCGCTGAAGGCCAACATGTGCGCCCCCCGCCCGCGGCTGCGCGGCTTGCGACCGGGCCGGCTACCGGCCAGCCTGCCCATCGAGATCGGTCCGTCGGGCGTCCTGATCGGCAAGCTGGCCAACGGCGACCGGCTGATGGTGCCGCTGACCGACTCCGGCGAATTGAGCCGGGTCTTTATCGCCGCCGAGGATCTGATCGCCAAGCGCATCGTGATCCGGGCGGCCGGTGCCGGCGAACGGGTCTGTGTGCACACCCGGGACAAGGCCCGTTGGGCCAGTGTCCGAATGCCCGAGGTGGCCGTGGTCGGCGAGTCCCGGCCCACACCGCGCACCACCGTCAGCGTGGTGGACGGGCCGATCGCGCCGTCACCGCGGCCGGCCACCGTGATCACCGTGGCGCCACCTGGGACACCGCCGCCCCCACCGGACGCGGTCGAGGTCAGTATCGAGCAGATCGACCGGACCGCGGTGCGAGTTGCGGCCGGCGGAAAATCGTGGCTGGCTACGGTGGAGTTGTTCCGGGCGGAAAACCGGTACTGCAGCCCGGAGGCGCTGGCCCCGATGTCGTCGCGATGACACCGCATCGCATCGGTTGTCAGCGAAGAGAACCTGGACACGCGACAGAGGACGACAGACATTGAGTGACTTGCTGGCGGCCCGTCGATACTTCGATCGGGCCATGGTGAGCATGGACGGGCGCTACGGCTCCCCCGACGCCAACCCCGATGCCAGGGCGGACTTCGTCGCCGCCACCGAGGCCGATCCCTCGATGGCCGACGCCTGGCTGGGCCGTATCGCGTGCGGCGACACCGACCTGGACACCCTCAAGCGGCTCTACGCCAACAGCGACTGGCTGCACAAGGAGACCACCCGGCTGGGCCGGCACCTGGCCGCGCAGATTCCGCTGGGCCCGTACCTGTCGATCACGGTGACCGATGCCTCGCACGTGGGTTTGGCCCTGGCATCGGCGCTGACCGTTGCCGGTGAATACGAGCGCGCGGACGCCCTGCTGGCCGACAAGGCTCTGCTCGACAGTTGGATCAACCACCAGTGGCATCAGCTCGGCCGCGCCTACCTGATGTTCGTCACCCAGCGGTGGCCGGATCTGCTGACTGTGGCCGCCGAAGAACTCCCCGACCGCGCGATCGTGATGCCGGCGGTCACCGCATCGGTGTGCGCCCTGGCCGGCTATGCGGCCGCGCACCTGGGCCAGGGCCGGGTGGCACTGGATTGGCTGGACCGCGTCGACATCACCGGACAGACCCGCTCGTCGGAGCGGTTTCCCGCCGGTGTGCTCACCGCCTCGATCAACCCGAGCGAGATCCCCTTGCTGGCAGCAGATCTCGCCTATCTGCGTGGCATGGTGCACCGCCAGCTCGGCGAGGAGGACAAGGCGCAGGTCTGGCTGTTCAAGGCGGCGATCAACGGTGTGCTGACCGAACCGGCCAAGGCTGCGCTGGCCGAACCGAATCTGCGCCTGGTGGTCACCGAGGAACAGATCATCGACAGTCGCACCGACCGTTGGGATGCTGATTCGGCGAAAAGCCGCGCGGAACTCGACGAGCACAACGCGCTGGATCGCCGAGCTGAGCTGTTGGAGCAGGGTCGCGCCGAGCTGGAGAAGCAGGTCGGCTTGGCGGAGGTCAAGCGCGCGGTCAAGGCGTTGGAGGACCAGCTCGAAATCCGCGCCATGCGACTCGAACACGGTCTGCCGGTGGAGGGCCAGACCAACCACATGCTGCTGGTAGGGCCGCCCGGTACCGGCAAAACCACCACAGCCGAGGCATTGGGCAAGATCTACGCCGGCATGGGTATTGTGCGCAACCCGGAGATCACCGAGGTACGCCGGTCCGACTTCTGCGGCGAGCACATCGGATCATCCGGCCCCAAGACCAATGAGTTGATCGAAAAAGCTTTGGGTGGAATCCTTTTCATGGACGAATTCTATTCACTGGTGGAGCGTCACCAGGACGGAACTCCGGACATGATCGGCATGGAGGCCGTCAACCAGCTGCTGATCGCGCTGGAGAAGCACCGCTTCGACTTCTGCTTCCTGGCCGCCGGCTACGAAGACCAGGTCGATGAATTCCTCACCGTCAACCCCGGTCTGGCTAGCCGGTTCAACCGCAAGATCCGGTTCGAGTCATACAGCCCCGAGGAGATCGTCGAGATCGGTGAGCGCTACGGCTCCAGTCGCGCAACTGTATTGAATCCCGAAGCGCGCCAGCGGTTCCTGGAGATGGTGACCACGATCCGTGGCTACGTCAGCCCGCGCGGCGAACACGGCATCAATGTCATGCACAACGGTCGATTCGCCCGTAACGTGATCGAGGAGGCCGAACTGGCCCGCGATACTCGGGTAGCCGCCCAGAAGCGTGCCGGGCAGCCCGTGACAATCGACGACCTCAAGACCATCACCGCCGTCGACATCGACTCCGCCGTGCGCGCCGTGTGCGACACCAAACGCGAGATGGCCGCCCTGAACTGGTAGGGCGCGAGCCGCTGTCAGACCGGGCTGGCGCCGTACCGCGTTTCGAAGTCGGACTGGGCTTCTTCACGCAGTGCGGTGAAGACCAGATTGAGCCGATCCGCCAACTCGCTGTAGGTGTAATCGCTGACCACACACGGGTGCAGCGTCAGTTCGAGCAGCCGGCCGTCGGAGTTGGCCACGGCACGGATGTCACCGAGATCGACGCTGTAGGTTGTGTTCTCGGCCTCGGCGACCAGCGCCTCCCACTTCTCGGCGGCCTCACGCAGATCCCGCAACACGGACTCCACGAGGTCCTTGTCGCTGAGTTCCGCGCGGCTCTCCGCCCCCGACATTGGCTAAGTATGTCCAGCCGGCGGGAACAGCGTCAATTCATCGACGCCCGTTAAGTCTGTGAATCCCACTGGCTGGCGGGCGGCGCGCTGAGGGTCCGAAACCAGCTGTAGTGGTAGTTGGCCGAAACCATGTCTCCGGTCGCGATCCCTTCGGTGGCGGCCAACAACATGCAGTTCAGCACCAGGGCAGTGTCGGAGTCGGGATACTGCGCCAGCAGCTGATAGCGCAGGGTGTCCAGATGCACACGCAATAAGTCGATTTCGGCGTCCACCACCCCGGTACCAGCGGCACCCGCCTTCACCAGGGTGTTGGCCATCCGCGGCAGTCCTTCGCGCCAGTGGGTGGCCTCGCTGAGCTGCCAGCCGAGGTCGTCGATAGGCGCCAGCTTGCGAGGCTGTACCGAGGTGTCGGTCGCCGCGAAATCACTCGCCCAACCGAGGCGATCGCCAGGGCTGTAGCTGGCCGACTCGGTCGGGTTGCCCAGCATCTCGGTGGCGGTACCACCACGGCGATCAGGTTCCAGCAGTTGCACCCCGTCCGGCAGCTCGATCCCGGACGGGATCCATCCGTTGGCGATATCGGTGACCAGTTTGGTAGTGCCGTCGGCAAAGGTGCCGATCGCCCAGCGCAATCCGGGTTCCTGACGGGCCACAAAGGCCAGCAAGCGCTGGAGTCGCTGTTCGTCGGATTCGGCGACCGTCGGCGCGACAGGCGTCGGCGGAACGGGTTCGGGCGGGGCCGCCGCGGGTGGTTCCGGGGCGGTGGGAGCCGGCTCGGCCGGCGGTACAACGACTGGCTCGGCCGGGGTGACGTCGACCGGTTCGGCCGGCGGCACCACGACCGGCTCGCCCGGGGGGACAACGACCGGTTCGGCGGCGGGAACAACGGCTGGCTCGACCGGCGCTACGTCGATCGCTTCGGTCGGGAATGCGGCCGTCGGCGGTTGCTCGTCCTCGACGCTGTCGATCACGGTCGGCGGCGCCGCGTACGGCTCCGCGGGACGTTCCGGTTCCAACACCTCCGGCGTCGCGGGCACTTCGACGACCTCCGGTGCCGGATCGAATGGCGCCACCTCGGGCGCGGCGGCGGTGACGGTTTCCGGCAACCTATGCCGGGCCGGCTGGGCAGGTGCGTCCGTAGGCGGCTCGGGCGGCTCGGGCGGGCGCGGCGCCACAACGGGTTCGGCCGGGACCTCGGCGGCCGGCACCACCGGAGCCGGGGCAGGCGCTGGTGCCGGAGCCGCGTCGAGGCTGATGTACTCCTTGCCGAACTCCAGGGCCTCCTTGTGGAGTTGGCGCACCGTCGACTCCACCCGGAGGACGGCGAACGCCCTGGCGACGTTGATAACCCGGGTCTCCGCGGCCTGACGGGCCGGCCCGACCAGATCTGATCGACTGATGGCGTAGAGCTTCTCGTTGGCCGAATGCGCGATGCGCTGCAGGTCGGCATTGAGATAGTCGGCAAGCGGGGCTGTCTCCGGGGTGATCGTCGCCAGCTCGGCGGGCCACAGGCCGCCGAGCACCCAGGTACTACAGTCGACCGGAGCGCTGAAGGCCGGGATCGTCAGTGATTCCCGGGCCGCGTCCCGGAGACGCTGACGCGCCGACCGTCGACCGAAGAGTGCCACCGCGCCAGCGTACCGTTGCCGTCCCGGCGCTCCTGTCCGAATTCGCCCCCATCGAGCCACGCCGCCCACGGCATTCGGGCAATCTTCCACAACCGCCGCGCGGTGAATTGTCAGCTCCTGGACCGGTCGGTAGCGTGCAAATCGTGGCTGATATCGGGTCCCCGGGCACGGGGTGTGCAGCGCAGTTGAGCGAAGTACTCGCTTTGCTGGAGCGGGCCCGTAAACTGTTCGGCGACATGGTCGTTGATCCCCCAACAGACATCGCCCCCAACGCCGACGCCGCCGGAAGGTGGGTGCTTTAGCCGCCGGTGTTCGAACCCGGGTGCAGTTTGTGGGCCAGCAGCCGCTCGGTAGCCACCCGCAGATCGTCATTGGTCGGCACCGCGGCCGAGGGCACGTGCCCGGTCGTGACGATCTCGCCCCGAATCTCCAACGCCGCCTTGAGAAACGAGACGTCCGCAGCCAGGACGATCGCCTCCGCCAACCGGTGCACGTCGGTGTCCATCACCGCCTCAGTGAGCACCACACTGTGCAGATATCCGCCGCGGCAAGACCGGAACAGCACATCACCACTGGGGTGGATCGTGTCGAAAGCCGGATTCGGCTCAGTCATCGGTGCCCGTCGGTGAGGTGCCCGAAGGCCTTGGCGGCGTCGTCTTCATTCTTGTTCCACGTCGCCACTGCGCGGTGCAGATTGTCGGAGACTGTCGAATGTTCACTGGACTGGTCTTCGTAGCAGTCCTTGCGTGCGTCCAGCAGCGAACCCGCGGCCTGGCGAAAGTCGCCGTAGATCGGACCGAGCGAGTTCAGGGTCGCCTGAATCCCCTCGTGCGCGGCCGCAACGGTGGACAGGTAGTCCGACGCCTCTTGATGGTTCGCAGCCGCATTGGTCAGAACGTCCTGGTTGACGTGGATCTTCTCGGGCATGTTCCACCTTCCTGGCTAATCGACGATGACGGTTGGAGCCGCCTTTTTCAAGCTCATGAGGCCACCGAGCGTCCACGCCGGCCTGGTCGCGACCGGCTCGGCGGGAGGCGCGGGCTCCTCCTGGACCAGGTCCGGCGGATGCTGCCAACCCAGGAATCCCGGACCGCGCAGGTTCTCGACGAGATGGACTTGCCCGTCCAGCAGCGCCTTGCCGGCCCCCACAGCGAGGGCGTGACGGTCGGTGAACACGCCGATGTCGCCTGGTCGCAGGCTGGCCACATCGACCGCCGCCAGCACCGGTGTGCCAGGCGGTGGGATGTGGATGCCCTGGCTGCGGAATGCCTCCACGACAGATTGTCCGTCGGCGACGGCCTGCATCGCTGCCGCCAGTTGCGGATTGGCCACGGTCGTGGTCTCGCCGTCGGGCAGCCGTACGGCGATCGGGCCCTGCTCCCCCGGGTCCGGTGACGGCGTAGCGTCGACGGCTTCGTCGGCGCCATCCGGAGCATCGGCCGCAGTCGCATCCTCGGGCCGGTAATCGTCCCCCGCGGGCAGGTCGTCACGGCCCAGTCCAGGCGTCAGCCCCGTCAACGGAAATCCGGCGGGCATAGCGGCCGGCATCGCACCCAAGCCTGGTCCGTCGGCACCCATGCTCGGGAACGTCGGCGTCGCCAACCGCGGCAGCCCTTGCGGAGCCTCCAGGTCATCCGCCTCAGGCTCGTCATCGGCCAGTACGTCCAGGTAAGGATCGGTATCCGGATCCCCCGAGGGCGGCTCGCCGTCCTCGGCGGGAGTCGGCTCGTCGTGATCCGATTGCCTGGCGGCGTACAGCCCCGTCAATGCGGTGGCCAGCGCTTGCTTGGAGGCGTCATCATCGTTAGCCTCTTCGACCACTCTGATGATCTGCCCCAGTCTGTCGATCAAGAACCGCTGGAATTCACGCGCCCCCGCGGCGGTGCTCAGGTCCCAGGACCCTGCGGCGCCGGCAATCTCGGTCTCGAGTTCATCAAGGCGACGTCGGCCTTCCAGGGTGGTCTTGTGCGCCTGGCGCAACGCTTCGATGATCCGCCGGTCGAAATCCGCGACGGTCGACAGTTGCTGCGCCAGAGCCGCTTCGGCAAGCTTCATGGCGTGCGCCGCTCGGCCCTGCTGTTGGTCACCGGCCCGTTCGATGCGGTCGATCGCATCAAGCACGTCGTCGCGGGTTGCTGACCGCTTCATGGCCGGTGACTGTACCGAGGCCCACTGAACCCGACAATTCACCCGAGCACCCGGTGGGGATGTCCCGATCACGGCACCGGACGCCGGATCGCCACATGCGCGCCCAGGGGGCTGATCTGCACAGTTGCGCCGGCGTGCGGGGCTTCGATCACTCGGTTCCCGCCGATCGCCAGCTGAACATGCCCGGTGCTGGGGAAGACCAGGTCGCCGGGCCGAATCTGGGAGCGCGGCACCGGGATTCCTTCGTGGATCTGCGTGTAGGTGGTACGCGAGAGCGGCACGCCGGCCTGGTGATACGCCCACTGGGTCAGCCCCGAACAGTCGAACCGGTCGGGACCGGTCGCACCCCACACATACGGTCTGCCAAGTCGCGACAGTGCCGCGCGGACCGCCAGCCCGGCACGAGTGTTGGGCAGCCGCAACCGATCCAAGCCCACGGGCCTGCGCCGCACCCCCCGGTAACGCAGCCGCCGCAACCCCGCGCGGTGCGCCCGCGCGCGATGCCGCGCCGACACCACGTGGGCGTGTTGGGCGCGTAGCCGGGCCGCGCTCCGGCGCATCGCCTCCCGGTGCGCCAACGGCGAGTCCGGGGGAACTGACGCGTCGGCGCGGGCAGCGGAAACGACGCCGTCGGTCTGCTGGCGCGCCCGAGCATGGTCGGCGACCGCCGCGGCCAGCATTGTGGTGGCCAGCGCATCGGTACGTGCGGTGGCCAGCAACAGATCTCGCTGGGCAAGCACTGCCTTCCGGTACCGGTCATGCCCGGCGCCGGTATCGGTGATGGCGTTGCGCGTCAACAGCTCGGCGTAGCGGTCCAGCCCGGATTCCAGTGACGCGGGCCGTGGAGTGCCCGCGAACAGCTCATTGGCGCGCGTCAGTAGCTCCATCTCACCGTTGCCCACTGTTATCCCCCTTCGTCGCCACCATCTGTCGCGTCCATGGATCCGTCGGCGAATGCCCGGACTCGAGCCAGCGCGCCGGGCGGGATCACCCCCCTGTTTCGGATGTCCCACATCTCTTCGGGGCCGACGCCGATCAACGCCGCAATCACCGGTTCGGGCAACGACGACTGTGCACACGCCCGGTCGAAGCGGGCGGTCAGGCTGCCGGGCATTCGTTGCAGCAGGTCGATGCGGGTGGCCTCCAGGGCCTGAAGGTGCACCATCAGTCGGGCAGCGTGATCGGCGCCCGCGTTCACCGCTACCCGCCACGAACTGGCCGCGAGCATCTCCGCCTTCACGCACTGCGTGATCACGGAAAGAATATACGTCTCGTATTCGTCTGATGCTTCCGATGGCAGTCTCGCGATCACCGAACGCAGCGCATCGAGCTGCGCCTCGGCGTATCCCTCCAGCACTTCAGTGTCGCTGTGCCGGTCGACGACGATGGTTCCGGCGGGACGGGCGGCGGACGTTTGCGACCCGGCTGCAGAGGTCAGCTGAGCCAGTTCAGCGTCGGCGTCGTCGGCCGCCAGGAGCCGAGAATAGCTGCCCGGCGGCAAGCCGAGCCCATTCTCAACCTTCTGAACTGTGCCTTTATGGGGTTTGCGGGCGCCGCGCTCGAGGTAGCTCAACCCCATGATGCTGACCCCGGTGGCGGCGGCGAGGTCAGCCAGCGACCAATCGCGCGCCTCCCGCAGTGCCCGAATGGCCGCGCCCGCCGCTTCGCGGCTCATTGTTGCGCCCCGGCCATGGACGGATAGTACACAGCCTGGCCCTGCACTACTTACATATATGTTTTTATCAACTTCTGTTGCGTCCTCCGTATTCGATCGTATACGTTTCTATCTACGTTATTCGGTCTGCCCACGAGGAGGTCCTTCCGATGGCACCCCCCTGCTCCGCAAACCCCGAACTGTGGTTCGGCTACCCCGACGCCGACGGAGCCGACGGGGCCGCCAAGGCCCGGGCCTACGAACAGTCCTCCACCGAGGCGCGGTTGCAATGCCTGCGGCGCTGCCCGCTCGCGCAGCAACGCCAATGCGCGGCGCTCGCCGTGGAACGCGGCGAGGAATACGGCGTATGGGCCGGCGTGAAGCTCCCCGGCGGCCAGTACCGCAAGCGGGCCGAACTCGCCCAGGCCCACGCGCTGCTGCGCGCGATTGCCGCCGGCGAGATCAACACCCGCGAGCTGCCCGACAACCAGACGCTGCTGGCCAACCACGAACGTGAACAGCTGCCGGTGACAGCGACGGTTTTTCACCTGCCCGCCGGGCGGCTCGGTCCTCGGTCAGCGGCCTGAGCAGCACGTGAGTCGGTAGGATCACCTCGGCGGCTTGGCGCTCGGCGCGGAGGTGGACAGTTGAGCAATGTAGAGACCTCCCCGAATGAATTCGCCTGTGCGGCAACACCCATAGATCACATCAAGGTGCTGTACCCCCGCGAGGTGCCGCTGGGCGGAGCGCGTGCCATCACCGTCCGGCGCACCTTGCCGCAACGGGACCGCTCACTGATCGGCGCCTGGTGCTTCATCGACCACTACGGACCGCAGGACGTGGCCGCCGACGGCGGCATGGACGTACCCCCGCATCCGCACACCGGGCTACAGACGGCGAGCTGGCTGTTCAGCGGGCGGGTCGAGCACCGCGACAGCGGCGGCGTGCACGCGGTGGTGAACCCCGGCGAACTGAACTTGATGACGGCCGGCGCGGGCATCTGCCACTCCGAGGTCTCGGTTGATCCCCAGGCGGCTCCTGTCCTTCGCGGCGTGCAGCTGTGGGTGGCCTTGCCCGATACTGCTCGCCATGGTGTGCGCGACTTCAACCATTTTGCGCCCGAACCTGTTTCGCTCCCCGGAGCATCGGCGCTGGTGTTCCTCGGCGAGTTGGCCGGGTACCACTCTCCCGTCCCGTCGTTCACTCCCCTGCTGGGCGCCCAGCTCGACCTGGATCCGCGCACTGAACTGGCGCTCGACGTCGACCCCGCGTTCGAACACGGGGTGTTGTGCGATCAGGGCGCGGTCAGCCTCGGCGGCACGGGCCTGGGAGTCGGTGCGCTCGGCTATCAAGGCCCCGGCCGCGCGGTGCTGCCGCTGCGCAACACCGGCGACTCCCCCGCCCGGATCCTGGTGCTGGGCGGGGTGCCGTTCGGTGAGGAGTTGGTGCTGTGGTGGAACTTCATCGGTCGCAGCCACGACGAGATCGTCGAGTTCCGGCGCCGCTGGCAGGACGGCGACGAGCAGTTCGGCGAGGTCCGCGGCTATCAGGGCCGCCTGCAACGGCTGCCCGCCCCGCCGATGCCGCCGCTGCGGCTACGGCCGCGGCGAGCCGGCACCAAGTAGGCGATCCCGCTCTCAGCGGATGGTGCCGGCTCCCGGGATCAGCGGCAGGTCCAGTGCCGTCACCCAGCCCGGCGGAAGTTCGTTGACCGCCGGCACCGCATTCAGCGCGCGCAACCCGGTGGCCAAACAGCCGGCCGTCGCCGCGTCGCGACCCGAACCGTCGGTGAAGTGGAATGCCGTCTCCTGCGAAATACTGGGCGTCCCTTCGATATCGACGCGGTAGACGTCGTCCTGGGTGCCCGCCGGCCAGTCCGGTGCGGCGTCTCGACCAATCCGGTTGACGTGCTCGAGTTGGATACGGGTCTCGCCGCGGTAGATGCCGTTGATGGTGAACCGCACCGCCGCAACCTGGCCGGGAGCGATCACGCCTTTGGCGGTCTTGCGTTCGTTCGGAGTCACCCAGGTGTCCCAGGTCGTGGTGATCTCATCGAGGTCGATCCCGGCAGCGTGCGCGATCATCGGCACGGTGCCGCCCCAGGCGAAGATCAGTACCTCGGGGATCTTGAGCACGGGCTGGAAGTCGGGGTCGCGGCCGATCCCCATCTCGTTCTCGTAGTCGCCGGTGTAGTTGGTGTAGTCCAACAGCTCGGAGGCGCGCACCTTGCGCACCTCGGCGCAAACCCCCATCAGGGTCATCGGGAACAGGTCGTTGGCGAATCCGGGGTCGATGCCGGTGGTGAAGCACGACGCTCCGCCGTCCTCGCACGCTTGAGTGATCGGCGTCAGCAGGTCCGGCGGGTTGAGCTTGAGGCCGGGCCAGACCCACGGGGTCATCGCGGTGGAGCAGACATCAATGCCGGCGCGCAGGAAGCGCGTCATCAACGCGATGTTGTCGGCCGCGTGCGCGGCGGTCGGACCGTAGTGCACCAATGCGTCGGGCGCCAAGGCGATCAGGGCGTCGACATCGTCGGTGGCGGTGACGCCGACGTGGGGGATGCCGCAGATCTCACCGACGTCGCGCCCCACCTTGGCGGGGTCGCTGACGCCGACGCCGACCAGCTCGAACAGCGGGTGTTTGACGATCTCGGGGATGACGAGTTTGCCGACAAATCCAGTGCCCCAGACCACGATCCGTTTCGCCATTCGGGTCCTCTCGTTCCGTGGCGTCGTTTCAGGCTACGGCGTGAGCAGGACCTTCACTACGTCCCCGGATCGCGCCGCAACTGCACGATATGCGTCGGCGGCGTCGTCCAAGGCCATTTCGGTGGTGAAGATCCCGTCCACCGACAGCCGCCCCGATTGCAGCAGCGGCACCAGCTGCGGCCAGGTCTGTTGCACGGGCGCGGTGGTCATCCGCAGGGTGACGCTGCGCAGCAGTGCCGGCAACGCCGGGAACGGGAAGGGCGCCAAGTCATGCACGCCGACCACCGATACTGTCCCGCCGGGCCGTACTGCGGTCAGGGCGTCGGACATGGTGGTGTCCGAGCCGACGGCGTCGATCACCGCGTCTACACCGCGGCCGTCGCTGAGCTCCATGGCCGCGGCGGTGGTCGGCGGCTCGGCCGGCGTCACACCCATCAGGGCAGCCCGTTCCCGACGCTGACCCACCGGATCGATGCCGAGAACCGTTGCTGCGCCCAGGAACAGCGCGCTGCGCGCCGCACACAGGCCGACCGCGCCCAACCCGATCACCGCGACCGTGCCGCCGACCGGGATGTCGGCGCGCAGCGCAGCCGCCCATCCGGTGGCGAGGTTGTCGGTGAGCAACAGAGCTTCGGCGTCAAGAATCCCCTCGGGGATGCGGGCGAGCTGAAAGTCGGCACCCGGCACGGCAAGCAGCTCCGACTGGGCACCACCCAGCAGGCCCGATCCGAAGATCTGTGGGCCCGAATGACACCGGATGGGGTCGAGGGTGCCGCACCCGGCGCAGTGCCCGCAGCCCGCGACCGAGGAAACCATGACCCGGTCACCGACCCGCACGGAGGTCACCTGCGAGCCGACGTCGACGACGGTGCCGATCGCCTCATGTCCCAGCGGAACCGGGTCGATGATGGGGTAGTCGCCTTCGTAGAAGTGCAGATCGGAACCGCAGATCGCGGTCGCGGTCACCTCGACGACGGCGCCATCGGCTCCGGGCAGCTCGGGGTCGGGGCGGTTGTCGACACGGATCGATCCGGGCCCATCAATTACGACACTGCGCATCGCTTCATCCCTCGAATCCTGTTGCTAACGCTTGTACTTTGCCGAGCACGTCGGGGTAGCGCTTCAGATGCGCACCGCCGTTGACGTCAACGGCGGATCCGGTGATCCAGCCGGCGCGCTCCGAGGTCAAGAACTCCACGGTCTGCGCGATGTCGTCGGGGACACCGGAACGCCCCAGCGGGGTGTTCTCGATGTACTCGTCGGTGAGCCCGGGCACCATCGCCAGGCCGGCGACCAGGGGAGTGTCCACCAGGCCTGGGGAGACCGCATTGACCCGGATGCCGCGCGGGCCCAGCTCCAGCGCGGCCACCTGGACCAGCATCAGCACTCCGGCCTTGGCGCTGCAGTACGCGGCCATGGTGGTGCCGGGCTGGCGCCCGTTGAGCGAGGAGATCGCGACCACGCTGCCGCCGGCTTCGAGAGTGCGGGCCGCATGCTTGATCACCAGCATGGTGCCGGTCAGGCAGACGTCGATGGTGGTCTGCCACCCGGACAGCTCGATGTCGGCGATGGGTCCGATGATCGACAGGCCGGCGCAGCTGACCACCGTGCGGACCGGCCCGGCCTCGCGGGCGGCCGCGAATGCCGCTGCGACACTGGCCTCGTCGGTCACGTCCGCGGCGACGGCGGTGGCGGACTCGCCGAGTTCCGCGGCCCGCTGGTGTGCCGCTTCGGTGTTGATGTCGGCGATCACCACGTGGTCGCCGCGCGCGACCAGGGCGTGCGCGGTGGCCAGACCGATCCCGGACGCGCCGCCCACGATCAGGGCCACGGGTTTTTGGGCCGTCATGGTCACGCTCCCGTCGTCGTGGTGGTTCGGTAGCTGCGCTCTCGGTCGGGACGGGCCCACAGCCTGTCCCCACCGACGTCGGTGCCGTCGGCCACCAACACGCGTTTGAGGATCTTGTTGGTTGCCGTCGCGGGCAGCTGCGCGGTCACCCGGACATAGCGCGGCCAGGCCTTGGGGGAGAGGTCCTCTTGGGCGGCAAGGAAATCGGCGAACTCGCCCTCGGTCAACTGGGCGTCGTCGCGCAGCACCAGCGCGGCCATCACCTGGTCGCCGACGTTACCGTCCGGCACGGCGTAGACCGCGGCCTGGTTGATGTCGGGGTGGCGCATCAGGATCCGCTCGATCGGGGCCGCCGCCAGGTTCTCGCCGTCGACGCGCATCCAGTCGGCGGTGCGCCCGGCCAGATAGATCCAGCCGTCGGCGTCGGCGTAGGCGAGGTCGCCTGACCAGTACATGCCGTCGCGCATCCGGTCCGCGGTGGCCCGCTCGTTGTTGTAGTAGCCCGAGAAGAATCCCGACCCGGCGGTGTTGACCAGTTCGCCGATCGCCTCGTCGGCGTTGATCAGCACCCCGTGCTCGTCGAAGACCGCCGGCGGGCATTCGGCCTTCGTGTCGCTGTTGTAGATGGCGACGCCGGGGAAGCCGCGTCCCACCGACCCGGGTGGGGTGCCTTCATCGCGGGTGATGGTGACGGCGTTCTCGGTGGAGCCGAAGGCGTCGACCACGTGTACGCCGAACCGGCGGGCGAACTCGCCGATGTCGCGCTCGGAGGCCTCGTTACCGAAGGCGACCCGCAGCGGATTGTCGGCGTCGTCGGGCTGCTCGGGATGCGCCAGCAGATAGGCGAACGGCTTACCGACGTAGTTCATATAGGTGCCACCGTAGGCGCGGATGTCGGCCAAGAACCGCGAAGCCGAGAACTTCGCCGGCGCCATCGCCGCACCGGCGGTCACCGCGGGGCCGAAGCCGGCCGCGATCGCATTCGAATGGAACAGCGGCATCGACAGGTAGACCACGTCGTCGGCGCCCAACTCGAATCGCTCGGTGAGACTCTGCCCGGCCACCAGCACCATGAAGTGGCTGACCAGAACGGCTTTCGGGTCACCGCTGGTGCCCGAGGTGAAGATCAGCATGAAGGGGTCCAGCGGGCCGACCTGCCGATGCGGCTGCAGTACCCCGGCGTCGGCACACTCGCCGACCCAGGCCGGGTCGTCGACGTCGATGATCGTGACGCCGGGTAGGTCCAGTCCGTGCAGCAGCGGGCGGTGCGCGGTATCGACGAGCAGGATCTGCACATCGGCGGTGCGCAGGTCGCCGGCGAGCGCCGAGCCGCGACGGGTGTCGTTGACTCCGCACAGGACGTAGCCGCCGAGCCCTGCCGCGGCGAGCGCGGTGAGCATCGCGGGGGTGTTGCCCAACAGGGCACCGACGTGCAGCGGCCGGCCGGTGTCGGCGCGAGCGATCACCGCCGCGCCGTGCCGGGCCGCGCGGTCCAGGTATTCCGCCCAGGTCCAGCGGGTCTGCCCACCGTCGGCGTCGTTGTAGAGCACCGCCAGGCCGGTGTCACCGCCGCGTTCGGCGAGCAGTTGCTGCATGGTTTCGGCCATCAGACCTCCTAACCCGTGACCGTAGCGGTCGCGCCGACCAGGTGCCGGGTCAAGAACGCGATCTGGTGCTCGACGGCCTGATCGAACCAGTCGCCACCGGCGAAGACGTCGAAGTGGTCGCAGGGGTAGTGCCGCACTTCGGCGCGGGCCGCGAACGCCGCTTTGGCGGCCGCCTGCGGGGGAGCGCCGCGGTCGAAGTCGGCTATCTGCACCAGGATCGGGCAGGCGATGGCCTCGGCGTGCTTGGCCGCCGGACGGTAGCCGCCGAGCTGCACGCCGACCTGGGCGTCGATCTCGTTGCGCCAGGTCGGTCCGGCCATGGCCGTGTAGGCCGCGTGGTAACCGTCGGCGGTCAGGGTGGCCAACTCCCCGGGGCGGCCCACCAGCGGGATGGTCGCGGGCGGCCCACCGAAGCGTTGCGTCAGCGCGCTGCGCCAACCCGTTGCCGTCGAACGCAACATTGTGGCGGGGCGGTGATGTGGCAGTGCCGCGACCGCAGCGGCCGGACCGCTGACCAGTGGTGTCAGTGCGATGGCGGCGGCAACGCCGGGCGTGGTGGCGGCCACCTCGAAGACATGCCCGCCGCCCAGCGAGACCCCCCACACCACGACCCGGCGCGGATCCACACCGGGCTGCTCGGCTGCAGCCGCGCATGCCGCACGGAAGTCGTCGATCTGTTCTTGCATGGAAATCCGTTGGCGCGGTTGTGCTTCTGAAGCACCGAAGTACCGGTAGTCGAAGGCGAAGGCAGCGAAGCCGGCTGCGCTGAGTCGCTGCGCGAACGGGATGAGGCCGGAGTCGACGGTGCCGCCCAGGCCGTGTCCGAGCACGACGACCGGGGCGCCGTCGTCGTCACCATGCGCGGCGGGGAAGAACTGCCCGACACACGTGGCTTTGTCGCTGCCGAATCGGATCGTCGTGCTCATGCGGAGGCCTCCATCTCGCACACCCCGGCCCATCGGGGCGCACCCAGTTCGGTGGCGCGTCGGGTGCCGCGCGGGATCTCGGCGGTGCGCATGTCGTGTTCGTACAGGAAGTAGTCGAGTTGCTGGGTGTGGCGCGGGGTGTCGAGCATGTGGCCGGTGTACTTGCGCCGGTCCGCGTCGATAACCCGGCGCATCTCGGCAACCGACGGCAGCCGGTAGCGCCCGGCCGCGTAGGCGCCGATGAGGCGAGCCTGGGACTCGACGAACGGGAACAGTGTCGGGGTGGCTTGAGCGAAACCGGCGAACACCAAGTCGTCGACGCCCGGATAGAACATCCGCTTGTACAGGTCGATCCGATTGGCCGGTGCGCTGATGAACTCCGGGTCGAAGAACGGGAAGGTGATGTTGTAGCCGGTGGCGTAGATGATGATGTCGAACTGGCCGCTGGTGCCGTCGGTGAAGTGCACGGTCTCGCCATCGAGCCGGCTGATGTCGGGTTTGGGGATGACGTCGCCGGATCCCAGCCGCAGCGGCAGTTCCACCGATTGGGTGGGGTGCGCTTCGAAGAACTTGTGGTTGGGGGTGGGCAGCCCGAGGTCCTCGGGACGCCCGGCGATGATCGGCTGCGCCCACTGGGCGACCTTGCGCTGCCAGGAGAACGGCAGGTACGGGCTGGTCCGGAAGTACTTGTCGGCGGGCTTGCCGGCCAGATACTTCGGCACGATCCAGGCGCCCGAGCGGGTGGACAGGGTCAGTTCGTTGTCCAGGGCCTTCGACGACAGTTCGACGGCGATGTCGGCGGCACTGTTGCCCAGCCCAACGACCAGGATCCGCTTGCCGGAAAAGTCCGCGGCGTTTTAGGATCGATGTAGTGGTGCGCATGCAGTGTCGCGCCGCTGAATTCGCCCGGGAAGTCCGGTAGCCGCGGATCCCAGTGGTGCCCGTTGGCGACGACCAGCAGGTCGAACCGGCGGCGCCCGCCGCCAGCCAGTTCCAGCTCCCAACCGCCGCCGGGTAGCCGCTGCGCGTGGGTGACCTCGGTGTCGAACTCGATGCTGCGTTTGAGCTCGAACGCCGCCGCGTAGGACTCCAGGTACTCCTTGACCAGCGTGTGGTGCAGGAAGTCGGGGTAGTGATCCGGCATGGGGAAGTCGCGGAACGACAGCTGGTGCTTGGAGGTGTCGATGTGCAGCGACCGGTAGGCGCTGGAATGCCCGTTCGGGTTGCCGAATGCCCAGTTGCCGCCGATCCGGTCCGAGGACTCGAAGCAGGTGTAGTCAACCGCGTAGTCGGACAGCATCTTTCCGGCGGTCAGGCCGCTGATGCCGGCACCGATGATCGCGGTGCGAGGTGAGGACAAGGGGAACCTCCGAGATTCGGGGTAGACAGGTTTTCAGAAGTGTCTACATGACGCGTCGCAATAGTACACACTTCTGCGGATGTGTCTACTCCCTTGTTAGGCTTACCCACCAGGAGGTGGTCGTGAACGCAGCGTCAGCGTCGTCCGCGTCCCCGTCGACGACCGATCGGCTTCTCGATGCAACCGAGAAACTGCTGGCCGACAAGGGGATTCGGGCGACGACGATGATCGACGTCGCCCAGGCCGCGGGGGTGTCCCGGGCCTGGCTATACCGGAATTTCCCGGACAAGCCGACGCTGGTGGGCGCGGCGATCATCCGGCTCATCGAGACCAGCTGGGCGCAGACCCGCGCCGAGCTGTCCACGCTCACCGATTTCGAGGACCAGTTGGTGGCCGGCGTCCAGATCGGCCGCCGCGCCTACGACGATCCCGGCACTCTGCTGATGCGGCTGCGCACCGCCGAACCGGAGGAGTTCACCGCCTGCGCCGGCGCGGGAGTCCGCGGCTTGGTGCCCGACCTCGCGGCATTTTGGTTGCCGTTCGTGGAGGCCGCCGTCGAAGGCGGAGACATCCACCCCGACACCGACATTCCCGAGGCCAGTGAGTGGATCGCGCGGGTGCTGATCAGCCTGGGCAGTGTCCCGGGAAACCAGATGGACCCCGATGATCCGTCGGCCGTGCGGCGGCATCTGCGCCGCTACGTGCTGCCGGGCTTGCGGCAGGCGCCCTCGACTGGGACACCGAAGGGGAAGCGGTGAGGGAGTGGTTCCCCGGTACGGCACCGGGCGGGTAGCTGAGCCGTGCGGGACGGCTCGTCAGCGTGATCGGCGTGGTGCGTTCCAGCGGATCTCGATGTCGTCGGCGTCCGTGATCGGACCGTCCAGATCGTCGGTGACGCGGACGCCCACCCGCCGCTGGGTGGTCGCATCGACGAAGCTCAGCGGCGGTGTCCCGTCTTGTAAGTACTTGTCGCCCCATTGCATCAGGGACAGAAAGACCGGCAACAGGTCTTCGCCGGCGGGCGTCAGCCGATACTCGTCGCGGATCCGCTGCCCGGATTCCTGGTAGGGCACCCGGTGGATGATCCCGGCGGACTCGAGTTGCTTGAGCGCCCGAGAGACCGCCGGCGCCGAGGCGCCCAACCGCGCAGTGAAGTCCTCGAAGCGACTGGTGCCGTAGAAGCATTCGCGCACCACCAGGAACGCCGTCTTGGTGCTGAGCACATCGAGCAGCCTGGCCACCGAACACGCATCGCCGGCGGTCCACCGTGTGCGGTCGCGCAACCGAGGCTCGAACTCCATGTCGGCCAGCTTACGTGACTAACACTTGCGTTATCCAGACATCCGTGCTTCGCTCTTACTAACGTTGTCGTTAGTCAGGATGGAGAGGATCGGAAAATGGTGGCAGTAGCAGGCAAGGTCGTGGTGGTCACCGGGGGACGCCGCGGGCTGGGGGCGGCACTGGTGGACGAGGTGCTGGCCCGCGGTGCGGCCAAGGTGTATTCGACCGCCCGCACCGCGTTCACTGACGAGCGTCCGCAGGTGGTGGCGCACCCGCTGGAAGTGCGGTCCGCGGAGTCGGTGGCGGCACTGGCAGAGGTGGCCCGCGACGCCGAGGTCATATTCAACAACGCGGGCGTGCTGTTGCCGGACTCGTTGCTGACCGGCTCATTCGAGCACATCACCGACACCTTTGACGTCAACGTCTTCGGGCCGTTGCGGGTGGCGCGCGCGTTCGCGCCGATCCTGGCGGCCAACGGGGGCGGGGTGCTGGTCAACATGCATTCGGTGTTGTCCTGGCTGGCCGGCTCCGGCGCCTACGGCGCTTCCAAGGCCGCCGCCTGGTCGGTGACCAACTCGCTGCGCACCGAGCTGGCCGCGCAGCACACGCAGGTGGTCGGCGTGCACGCCGGCTTCATCGACACCGACATGGTCTCGGCCATCACCATCCCCAAGGTGGCCCCGGCCGAGGTGGCGCGGCGCATCGTCGACGGCGTGGAATCCGGTGCCCTCGAGGTACTGGCCGACGACGTGTCGGTCGGCGTCAAAGCCGCGCTGTCCGGCCCGGTCGAAAACCTGTCCTTCGCCCTGTCGCACTGAGCGCACCCCAACCAACCAAGGAGCACTGAACCGTCATGCCACTGTGGACAATTCACCACACCCCCGGGATCTTCAACGCCGAGGAGAAGCGCGCGCTGGCGTCCCGCATCACCGACCACTATGAGAGCGCCGGGCTGCCGCGCTTCTACGTGGTCACCGTCTTTCACGAGATCGAGCCGGAGGACTTCTATGTCGGTGGCGAGCCGACGCAGGTCGGTATTCGCGTCGTCATCGACCACATCGCCCGGCACGCCGTCGACACCGAAAGCCGCCGGCGCATCACCCAATGGATCAACCAGATGCTAAGTCCCACCCTCGAGCGGCACCCGGGCGTGCACTCGGAATTCCACATCGACGAGACCAGCGAGGAACTGTGGATGATCAACGGGCTCGTTCCGCCGCCGGGTGGCTCGGACGCCGAAAAGCGCTGGGCCAAGGAGAACGTGGCGACGGCGTATTAGCCGTCCCGTGGGGCATCCCGCTCAGCGATACCGCTCCACGAGCGCGGCGCCGACCGCGGCCAGGTGGTCACGCACACCCTGCGGGCCGGTCACGTCGAGCCATTCGACAAGTCCCGCGAGCTGGCCGGCGAGGGCGTATTCGCTGTGGCCGCGGATCACCACCTCGATCCGGCCATCGGGCGTGGAGCCGCCCACCTCAAGGCGGCCCCCGAGCATCATCCGGAGCAAGCCGAGCCCGTCGGGAACGCACCGGGCCTGGATTTCGAGCGGGGTGCGCTTGCGGTCGACCTCGTCGGCGATCTCCCGCCAGCTCTCGGCAAGGTCGAACCCCTCGGGCCGCTGCACGGGATCGTTGGTCAACTCGACCGACGAGACACGGTCGATCCGAAAGGTCCGTCGACCGGCCTCCGTCTGGGAGACCAGGTACCACGTCGGGCCCTTGGCGACGATGCCCAGGGGGTGGACGGTCCGCTCGGTCTCGGCACCTTGGCGGTCGACGTAGCCGAGCCGTACCTGGATGCCGCGGATCACCGCCTCTTGCAGCGCGTCGAGAAACTGCGGTGGTCGCGGCACCACCTGACTGGCCCCCCAGTGCCGTGGATCCACCACCAGTGATGTCGCGGCGGCCTCGGCCTGCTCCCGGAAGGGCTCGGGCAGCGCACGAACGAGCTTGCGCAGGGCAGCCTTGACTTCCGGGGTTGCCGTCGAAGCGGGTCCTGCGACGAGAAACAGGGCGCGGGCTTCGCTTGCCGTCAGCCCCGAAAGGTCGGTACGAGCGCCGCCCAGCAGGCGCCACCCGCCTCCGCGGCCCTGCATGGAGTACACCGGGACGCCGGCGACACTGAGCGCTTCGAGGTCGCGGCGGGCGGTGCGCTCGGACACCTCCAGTTCCCGGGCGACCTCCAGGGCGGTCACCTGCTGGCGTTGTTGCAGCAGCAGGAGGGTGGCTAGCAGCCGGTCAGCGCGCACCCCAGCAGAATCGCACATAAAACCGGCCACTAGGTGTCCGGTTATGGGCACCACAATGACGCCATGACCACACCAACCAGCTCTCCCGTAGCCCCTCTGACCGACCCGCGGCCCGTTCTCGACCGGGCCGTTGCCACCGCCGGCGCCGTGATCGCCGGCGTCCGCTCCGACCAGTTCGCCAACCTGACGCCCTGCACCGAGATGAACGTGCAGACCATGCTGACTCACCTGGTCGGCGTTCTCGACCGAGTGGCCGCACTCGGCAACGGCGAGAATCCCTTCGCCGTCGCCGTGCCGCAGGTCTCCGACGATCGCTGGGCCGACGCCTGGCAGGAGTCCGGCCGACGCGCCGCCGACGCCTGGAGCGACGACGCCGTGCTCCAACAGCCCATGGCGTTGCCGTGGATCCAAGGCAGCGGCGCCGAAATTCTGGCGTCCTACATCTCCGAGATCACGGTCCACACCTGGGACCTTGCAGTGGCGACCGGCCAGCAGCCCGACTGGGACGACACGGTGATCGCCGCAGCGTTGCAGTCGGCGCACCGGATCCTGCCGGCCGAGAACCGCCGGGCGCTCTACGAGCAGATCTCGGCCGCGATGGGCCTGGACGAGGTGGCCATGCCGTTCGCCGAAGCCGTCCCGGTGCCCGACGACGCCCCCGCCATCGACCGGCTCATCGCCTGGAACGGCCGCGATCCGCTTTGGTGATGCGGAGGGCGGCCCGATAAGTAGGGACAAAGCACAAAGGCCACGAACCGGAAACGGTTCGTGGCCTTTGTGCCTGCGGTTCGGATGACCGCTCACTGTGGGCGAAGGGGGACTTGAACCCCCACGTCCCGAAGGACACTGGCACCTGAAGCCAGCGCGTCTGCCATTCCGCCACTCGCCCGAGCAACCGGGGGAGCGTATCACGGGTCCCCCGCCCCCTAAAAAATCGGCTCCGGCGCCAAAGCCCGGCACCGCCTGACCCCGGCCAAGCCGCCGTGACCCCTTCGTGACCTGGTCTTATCCGATTCTCCGCCGTAGAAGGGTGCCGCCGTGGCACCCCGGGTCGATACCATGTCCAGGGCGGATGCAGCTGAGCGACACGCCGCAGCAGCGTCCCCGGCATAACCAACGGCGGCGAAGAGTAAGGCGGGTAGCAGCTTGGACAGCCAGCGTGGGCTGGTTCATCGCATCGAGCGCAAACTCGAATCCGCTGTGGAGGATGCGATGGCCCGGGTCTTCGGAGGGGAAGTCCTCCCCGAGGAGGTCGAGGCTGCGTTGCGCCGCGAAGCCGCCGCTGGCGTGCGCTCCCTCGCCGGAAATCAACTTTTGGCGCCCAACGAATACGTCATTACCCTCGGTAAGGACGACTACGACAAGGTGGGCGCCGACCAGGATCTGACGTCGAAGGCCTTCGCCCGGCATCTGGCGGAGTACATCGGCGAACAGGGGTGGCAAACGTATGGTGATGTGGTTGTCCGGTTCCAGCAGTCGCCGAGCCTGCACACCGGCCAGGTCCGTGCCCGCGGCGCAGTCAATCCTGACGCCAGCCCCCACCAGACGCTCAATGAATCCCCCCCGCCACAATCAGTTCATGCGTTTACCGCAGAATCAGGAGTGCCACCGATGACCGATAACCCGTACCGCGGCGCCCACGGGCAGGATCGTCCCGGCGACGACTACTACGACCCCCGCTACGGTCGGCCCGCCGACGATGCTCGCGGCGGTCCGGACCCCCGTGGCCCCTATCCTCCCGAAGCCGAGCACTACCAGCAGGAGCAGCGCGGCGGCTACCCCGACCAGGGCCAGGGCGGCGCCTACGCCCCGCCCCGCCGGCCCGAGCAAGGCGGCTACCCCGACCACGGCGGCTACCCGGTCTACCCCGCCGGTGGCCAGCCCGGCTACGGCGATTACGAGCGCCCACCGGCCCGCCAGGACGACTACGCCTACCCCGAGGGCCAGTACGATCAGCGCCCGGCCTACCCGGACCAGGGTGGGTATGACCAGGGTGCCCAGTACGGCCGGCAGGATTACGGCCAGCCCGGCTACGGCTACGGCGAAGCGCCTGCTGCTCCCGCCGGTTACGACTACGGCCAGCCCGCACAGGGTGGCTACGGCGAGGGTCAAGGCGCCCAGGCCGGCTACGACTACGGCCAGCAGGCTCAGGGCGGCTATGGCGAGGCTCCGGGCGGCGGCTACGGCCAGCGCGCCTACTCTGCGCCGGCGTCGGTCACCCTGCAGCTCGACGACGGCAGCGGCCGCACCTACCAGCTGCACGAAGGTGCCAACGTGGTGGGCCGCGGCCAGGACGCCCAGTTCCGGCTGCCTGACACCGGGGTGTCGCGCCGTCACCTCGAGATCCGCTGGGACGGCCGGGTGGCCCTGCTGTCGGACCTGAACTCGACCAACGGCACCACGGTGAACAACGCCCCGGTCCAGGAGTGGCAGCTGGCCGACGGCGACGTCATCCGCCTGGGCCACTCGGAGATCATCGTCCGGGTCCACTAGGCACCGCGGCAGCGTCCACCCGACTGACAAACCCAACCAGCAAAGCGCTGCCGCTTTGCCCTACGGCCCCCCGCGCCCAAGTATCGTGACTTTGCCGAAGTGCTCCGCCGTCAGGAGCACGCCATGGGCTGCGCGACAACGGAGAGGACGCCGGATGCAGGGACTGGTACTGCAGCTGACGCGAGCCGGTTTTTTGACGTTGTTGTGGCTGTTCATCTGGTCGGTGCTGCGGATATTGCGGACCGACATTTACGCGCCCACCGGCGCGGTGATGGTCCGCCGGGGGCTGTCGATCCGGGGCGTGCTGTTGCCGCCACGCCAGCATCGGACCACCGCGCGGCATCTGGTGGTGACTGAGGGACCGCTGACCGGGGCGCGCATCGCGCTGAGCGATCAGCCGGTCCTGGTGGGCCGCGCCGACGACTCCACCCTGGTGCTCACCGACGATTACGCCTCCACCCGGCACGCTCGACTATCTCAACGGGGCACGGAATGGTATGTCGAAGATCTGGGTTCGACCAACGGCACCTACCTTGACAGGGTGAAGGTGACCACTGCGGTACGGGTTCCGATCGGCACGCCGATACGAATCGGCAAGACCGCGATCGAGCTCCGCCGGTGAGCCTGGTTCTGCGGTACGCCGCCCGCAGCGACCGCGGTCTGGTGCGCTCCAACAACGAGGATTCCGTCTACGCCGGCGCCCGGCTGTTGGCGTTGGCCGACGGCATGGGCGGACACGCGGCCGGTGAAGTCGCGTCGCAACTGGTGATCGCCGCGCTGGCGCACCTCGACGACGACGAGCCCGGCGGCGACCTGCTGGCGAAGTTGGAAAGCGCCGTGCAGGAGGGCAACTCGGCGATCGCGGCCTATGTCGAAGAGCATCCCGAGCTCGAAGGCATGGGCACCACGCTGACGACCATTCTGTTCGCCGGCCCGCGGCTGGGGCTGGCCCACATCGGCGACTCCCGCGGCTATCTGCTGCGCGACGGCGAGCTCACCCAGATCACCAAGGACGACACCTTCGTACAAACCCTGGTCGACGAAGGCCGCATCACCTTGGAGGAGGCGCACAGCCATCCGCAGCGCTCCCTGATCATGCGTGCCCTGACCGGCCATGAGGTGGAGCCGACGCTGATCATGCGCGAGGCGCAGGCCGGCGATCGCTATCTGCTGTGCTCCGACGGTCTGTCGGACCCGGTCAGCACCGAAACCATCCACGAAGCGCTGGAGATCCCCGACGTCAACGACTGCGCGCTGCGGCTCATCGAGCTGGCGCTGCGCGGCGGCGGCCCGGACAACGTCACGGTGGTGGTGGCCGACGTCGTCGACGTCGACTACGGCCAGACCCAGCCGATCCTGGCCGGGGCGGTCTCCGACAGCGACGACGACCACCTACCGTCGCTGAACACCGCTGCCGGTCGGGCGTCGGCAATCGCCCCCCGAAAGACCGTCGCCAAGCGCGTGCTGCCGCGCATCGAAAGCCCGGACCGGCCGCCCCGCTCCCGGCGACGCAAGTTCATCGTCGCGGCGCTGCTGCTGACGCTGCTAGGCGCCGGGCTGCTGGTGGGGCGGGCGGTGGTCCGCACCAATTACTACGTCACCGCCTACGGCGGCACCGTGGCGATCATGCGCGGCGTGCAGGGCTCGATCCTGGGTGTGCCGCTGCAGGAGCCCTACCTGCTCGGCTGCCTGGACAGCAAGGGCGAGCTGGTGCAGATCAGCTTCAGCCAGTCCGGCGACAAGCTGGCTTGCCGGCTGATGACGCTGCAGGACCTCCGCCCGCCGGCCCGCCAACAAGTCAGCAACGGTCTGCCCGCCGGCACGCTTGACGACGCGATCACCCAACTGCGCAATTTGGCCCGCGATTCACTGCTGCCGCCGTGCCCGCACGGCGGCACCCTCCAGAACCGGGGACCGACTGCCGAGCGGCCTCATGACCCGCGCCGGTCTTGCTCCTCGCCCCCCACGGCAGCGTCGCCGGCGCGACGTGAACACAGCGCCGCAGCCGCCGGTGGCGCTGATCCCCGCACTACCGGATCGACGGAACGCCGAACTACTACTGCTGTGCTTCGCCGCCATGATCATCGCGGTGGCGATGCTGATCGTCGAGGCCGGTCACGAGCAGGGTTTGCGCTGGGACCTGGTCGGTTACGGGGCGGCATTTCTGGTGCTGTTCGGCTTCGCGCACCTGGTCATCCGGCGGTCGGCGCGCTACGCCGACCCGCTGCTGCTGCCGGTGGTGGCCCTGCTGAACGGCCTTGGGCTGGTGATGATTCACCGCATCGACCTGGGGGTCGGGATCGACGGCGCCGAGGCCCGTCCCGGCGCCGGTGCGCAGATGCTGTGGACACTGGTCGGCGTCGGCGTCTTCGCCCTGGTGCTGGTGGCCCTCAAGGACCACCGCCGGCTCTCCGGCCGTGGCTACGTTTGCGGCTTGGCTGGCTTGGTGCTGTTGGTGATCCCGGCCCTGCTGCCCGCGTCGCTGTCCGAGCGCCAGGGTGCCAAGATCTGGATTCGGTTGCCGGGCTTCTCAATTCAGCCCGCCGAGTTCTCCAAGATCTTGTTGCTGATCTTCTTTGCCGCGGTACTGGTGTCCAAGCGCCGGTTGTTCACCAGCGCCGGCAAACACGTGTTGGGCATGAACCTGCCCCGGCCCCGCGACCTGGCGCCGCTGCTGGCCGCCTGGGTGATCTCGGTCGGGGTGATGGCGTTCGAGAAGGATCTCGGTACGTCGCTGCTGCTGTACGCATCGTTCCTGGTGGTGGTGTACCTGGCCACTCGCCGGTTCAGCTGGATGGTGATCGGCATGCTGCTGTTCGCCGCCGGCAGCGTGGCCGCTTACTTCCTGTTCAGCCACGTCCGGGTGCGGGTGCAGACCTGGCTGGACCCGTTCGCCGACCCCGAAGGTGTCGGCTATCAGATGGTGCAGTCGCTGTTCAGCTTCGCCACCGGCGGCATCTTCGGCACCGGGCTGGGCAACGGACAGCCCGGTTACGTGCCCGCGGCGTCGACGGACTTCATCATCGCCGCGTTCGGTGAGGAGCTGGGCCTGGTCGGGCTCGCCGGCGTGCTGATCCTCTACACCATCGTGATCGTGCGGGGCATGCGGACCGCGATCGCGGTGCGGGACAGCTTCGGCAAGCTGTTGGCCGCCGGCTTGGCCGCCACCCTGGGCATTCAGCTGTTCATCGTGGTCGGTGGCGTGACGAAGCTGATTCCGCTGACCGGGCTGACCACCCCGTGGCTGTCCTATGGTGGATCGTCGTTGCTGGCCAACTATGTGCTGCTGGCGATCGTGCTGCGCGTCTCGCACGCCGCCCGCCGGCCGCTGAGCACTCATCCCGCGCGCCCGGCTCCGATCGGCGACACCGGCACGGCGGTGATCGAGCGCGTATGAATACCTCCCTGCGCCGTGTCGCGATGACCCTGATGGCGCTGATCGTGCTGCTGTTGGGCAACGCCACCCTGACCCAGGTCTTCGCCGCCGACGGGCTGCGCGCCGACCCGCGCAATCAGCGGGTGCTGCTCGACGAATACTCCCGCCAACGCGGCCAGATCACCGCAGCCGGCCAGCTGCTGGCCTACTCGGTCGCCACCGACGATCGGATCAAATACCAGCGCATCTACCCCGACCCGGCGGTGTATGCGCCGGTCACCGGTTTCTACTCGCTGCGGTACTCCAGCAGCGGCCTCGAACGCGCCGAGGACACCGTGCTCAACGGGTCGGACCCGCGCCTGTTCGGGCTGCGGCTGGCCGACTTCTTCACCGGCCGCAGCCCGCGGGGCGGCACGGTGGAGACCACCATCCGGCCCCGGGTGCAGCAAGCCGGCTGGGACGCGATGCAGAAGGGCTGCACCGGCGGCTGCCGCGGTGCGGTGGTGGCCCTGGAGCCGAGCACCGGCAAGGTCCTGGCGATGGTGTCGGCACCGTCGTACGACCCCAACCTGCTGTCCTCGCACGATTCGGCCCAGCAGGGCCAGGCCTGGCAACAGCTGCGCGACGACCCCGCCTCGCCGCTGACCAACCGCGCCATCAGTGAGACCTATCCGCCGGGCTCGACGTTCAAGGTCATCACGACCGCAGCGGCGCTGCAGGCCGGCGTCGGCGAGAACGAACCGCTGACCAACGCGGCGCGCATCGCGCTGCCCGACAGCACCGTCACGCTGGAAAACTACGGCGGCAACACCTGCGATGGCGGAAACGAGCAGACCGTCCCGCTGCGGGTGGCATTCGCGCGGTCGTGTAACACCGCCTTCGTCCAGTTGGGTATTCGTACCGGCGTGGACGCTCTTCGCAGCACTGCCCAGGGTTTCGGGCTGGATATCACCCCCGAGCCGATGCCGCTGCAGGTCGCCGAATCCACCGTCGGCCGGATCGGCGACGCGGCCGCGCTCGGCATGACCAGCATCGGCCAGAAGGATGTCGCGGTCACCCCGCTGAAGAACGCGGTCATCGCGGCGACCATCGCCAACGGCGGGCTCACGATGCAGCCGTATCTGGTCGACGGGCTGGAGGGTCCGGACCTGGCGGGCATCGCCACCACCCAACCCCGCGAGCAGCGCCGTGCGGTGTCCTCGCAGGTCGCGACTAAGCTAACTGAACTAATGATCGACGCCGAAAGAGTGACCCAGCAGGAGGGGGCCATCCCGGGCGTACAGATCGCGTCGAAGACCGGCACCGCCGAACACGGTCCCGATCCGCGGAACACCCCGCCGCACGCGTGGTACATCGCCTTTGCCCCGGCCAGCGCCCCGAAAGTGGCCGTTGCCGTCGTGGTCGAAGACGGCGGCGACCGCTTGGCCGCCACCGGCGGTGCGTTAGCCGCACCGATCGGACGCGCCGTCATCCAAGCCGCCCTGCAGGGGCGCTCATGAGTCCACAGGTCGGCGCGGCACTGGCCGGGCGTTATCGGTTGCAGCGACTCATCGCCACCGGCGGTATGGGTCAGGTATGGGAGGCCGTCGACAACCGGCTGGGTCGCCGCGTCGCGGTCAAGGTGCTCAAGCCGGAGTTCTCCTCCGACCCGGAGTTCATCGAGCGGTTCCGGGCCGAGGCCCGCAACACCGCGATGCTCAACCACCCGGGTATCGCCAGCGTGCACGACTACGGCGAGACCGAGCTGGACGGCGAGGGCCGTACCGCGTTCCTGGTGATGGAACTGGTCAACGGTGAGCCGCTGAACTCGGTGCTCAAGCGGACCGGGCGGTTGTCGCTGCGGCACGCCCTGGACATGCTGGAGCAGACCGGACGCGCACTGCAGGTGGCGCACAGCACCGGGCTGGTGCACCGCGACGTCAAGCCCGGCAACATCATGATCACGCCGACCGGCCAGGTGAAGATCACCGACTTCGGTATCGCCAAGGCCGTCGACGCCGCGCCGGTCACCCAGACCGGGATGGTGATGGGCACCGCCCAATACATCGCGCCGGAGCAGGCACTGGGGCAGGATGCCACCGCCGCCAGTGACGTGTACTCGCTGGGTGTGGTCGGCTATGAGGTGCTGTCGGGCCGTCGGCCGTTCACCGGCGACGGTGCGCTGACCGTGGCGATGAAGCACATCAAGGAGCCTCCTCCGCCGCTGCCGGCGGAGTTGCCGCCCAACGTGCGGGAACTCATCGAGATCACCCTGGCCAAGAATCCGGGCATGCGCTACCGCAGCGGCGGCCCGTTCGCCGACGCGGTGGCCGCGGTGCGATCCGGGCGGCGTCCCACCCGGCCCAGTCAGGCACTGCCGGCCGGGCGTGCCGCCCCGTCGGCCATCCCGTCGGGTGCCCCCACCCGCGC
>NZ_LT546170.1:541662-767555 GCF_900078685.2 Mycolicibacter icosiumassiliensis
ATCCCGTCGGGTGCCCCCACCCGCGCCGCGCCGCCGGTGTCGGCTCGGGCCACCGCGGCGCGGCGGGCCCGGCCCAGCACCGGCAACCATCGCACGCCCCCACCGCGTCGCACGTTCTCCGCCGGACAGCGTGCGCTGTTGTGGGCGGCCGGGGTGCTGGGCACGCTGGCGATCATCATCGCGGTGCTGATCGTGGTCAACGCCAAGAGTCCGGGCGGCTCCCTGGCGCCGGCCACCGTCACCGACACCGGGGCACCCCTGACCAGCTCGTCGAGTTCGGAATCGTCCTCGACGACACCGCCCGCGCACCCGTCGGGATGGACCTGGCACAGGACGTCGCCATGACCACGCCGCAGCGGCTCTCCGACCGCTACGAACTCGGCGAGATCCTCGGCTTCGGCGGAATGTCGGAGGTGCACCGCGCCGTCGACACCCGCCTGCACCGCGAGGTCGCCATAAAGGTGCTGCGCGCCGATCTGGCCCGCGACCCCAGTTTTTACCTGCGCTTCCGGCGGGAAGCGCAGAACGCCGCCGCCTTGAACCACCCGGCGATCGTCGCCGTCTACGACACCGGAGAAGCCGAGACCCCGGCCGGACCGCTGCCCTACATCGTGATGGAGCTCGTCGAGGGCGTCACGCTGCGCGACATCGTGCACAACGACGGGCCGATGCCACCGATCCGCGCCATCGAGGTGATCGCGGACGCCTGCCAAGCGCTGAACTTCAGCCACCAGCACGGCATCATCCACCGGGACGTCAAGCCGGCCAACATCATGATCGACCGGCACAACGCGGTCAAGGTTATGGACTTCGGCATCGCCCGTGCCGTCGCCGACGCAGGCAACAGCGTCACTCAGACCGCCGCCGTCATCGGCACCGCCCAGTACCTGTCGCCCGAGCAGGCTCGCGGCGACACCGTCGACGCCCGCTCGGACGTGTACTCGCTGGGCTGTGTGCTGTACGAAATCCTTACCGGCGACCCACCTTTCGTCGGCGACTCGCCGGTGGCGGTGGCCTACCAGCACGTCCGCGAAGACCCGGTGCCCCCGTCGCAGCGGCTCCCGAGCCTGCCCGCCGATCTGGACGCCGTAGTGCTCAAAGCGCTGGCGAAGAACCCGGACAATCGCTACCAGACCGCGGCCGAGATGCGTGCCGATCTGGTGCGGGTCCACAACGGGGAGACGCCCGAAGCTCCCCGGGTGCTGACCGCGGCCGACCGTGCCTCGATCATGACGCCGCGGTCCGGCGACGGCACCGGCGCTCAGACCGACCCGCTGCCCCGCCAGGAACTCGACTTCGGCCATGAGCGACCGGGCTCGGTGGGCCGCTGGCTGATCGCTGCGATCCTGCTCGCCGTGCTGACCGTCATCGTGACGGTGTCGATCAACACGTTCGGCGGCCGCACCCACCAGATCCAGGTTCCCGACGTCGGCGGCCGTGCGTCGGTCGACGCGATCGCCGAACTACAGAACAAGGGCTTCAAGACCCGCACCGAGCAGCGCGCCGATTCCACCGTCCCGCCGGACCATGTGATCGGCACCGACCCGCCGGCCGGCGCCCCGGCGAACAAGGGCGACAAGATCACCGTCAACGTGTCCTACGGGCCCGAACAGCGCCAGCTGCCCGACGTGTCGACGCTGAGCTACGCCGACGCGGTCAAGAAGCTGACCGCCGCCGGGTTCGGCAAGTTCAAGCAGGTCAACTCGCCGTCCACCCCGGAACTCAAAGACAAGGTGGTCGGCACCAACCCGCCGGCAAATCAGACCACGGCGGTCACCAACGAGATCATCATCGTGATCGGCAGTGGACCGGCCACCAAGCCCGTTCCCGACGTCACCGGCCAGACCGTGGACTTGGCGCAGAAGAACCTGACCGTCTACGGCTTCACCAAGATCACCGAGGTGACGGTGGACAGCCCGCGACCGTCCGGCGAGGTGATCGCCACCAGCCCGCCCAGCGGTGAGACGGTGCCGGTCGACGCGGTGATCGAGCTGCGGGTGTCGCGGGGCAACCAGTTCGTGATGCCCGATCTGGCCGGCATGTTCTGGACCGACGCCGAACCGCAGCTGCGGGCCTTGGGCTGGACCGGAATGTTGGTCAAAGGCGCCGACGTTGACGCCGGCGGGTCCGGCCACAACCGGGTGCTCTACCAGAGCCCGGCGGCCGGCCAGGGTGTGAACACCGACGGCAACATCACGCTGCGCTTCGGCCAGTAGTCAGCTTGCCGTGCCGCTGCCGATCCGGGCCGTCTGCACGGTCGCGGCGATCTCCTCCTCCAACCGGCGCACCAAGGCGTCGTCGCAGGTGTAGCCGCAGTAACCCAGCCAGTTGGCCAGCATCCGGTGGCCGCCCTCGGTGAGGATGGACTCCGGGTGGAACTGCACCCCGTGGATGGGCAGCTCGGTGTGTCGCACCGCCATGATCACCCCACTGCGGGTGCGCGCCGTGGCCTCCAGAACGGGGGGCAGCGTCTCGGGCAGGATCGTCAACGAGTGGTAGCGGGTGGCCGTGAACGGATCCGGCAAACCCTTGAGAACCCCGGCGTCGCTGTGGAAGACGGTGCTGGTCTTGCCGTGCAGCAGCTCCGGGGCCCGGCCCACGGTGCCGCCGAATGCGACGCCGATCGCCTGGTGCCCCAGGCACACCCCCAGCACCGGGATCCGCGCAGCCGCGCACGCACCGACCAGCGCGATTGAGGCACCCGCCCGTTCCGGTGTGCCCGGTCCGGGGCTCAGCAGCACCCCGTCGAAGTCGGCCACGGCAGCGGCCGGGTCGGCCAGGCGGGCGTCGTCGTTACGCCAGACGGCAGCCTGCACACCCAACTGGCCCAGATACTGGACCAGGTTGAACACAAAGCTGTCGTAATTGTCGACGACGAGGATCCGCACGCCCAACAGGCTACCGCCGAGCGACCTGGGGATCGGTGTCAGTAGTCGACCGGGCCGGCCGGCACGGCGTAGCGCATCCGGGCGACGGCCGGCGTCTCGGCGACCGCCAGGTCCGTACTGACCTGCTCGCTGTAGCCCAGACCGAACCGGATCACGTACTGCTTGTAGAGGGTGATCAGGGGATCGGCGGCCAAGGCGGCCTGCATGGCGGCCGGGTCACCGATCGCGGTCACCACGTACGGGGGGCTGTAGGTTCGGCCGTCCAGCAGCAGGGTGTTGCCCACGCAGCGCGGCGCCGACGCGGCGGTGATCCGCTGGTCCTGCATCTGGACAGCTTCGGCGCCGGCGCTCCACAGTGCGTTGAGCACGGCGGAGATGTCCTGTTGATGCACCACCAGGTCGTCCGGGGAGGCGTCGCGGGGGAACCGGCCGTTGGCGTCGCGCTGGGCGTCGGTGAGGGTCACGACCAGGCCCGGCCCGTGCATCGCCTCCAGGCCGGCGGCCGCGGCCAGTTGCTCGGCGCGTTTGCGCATCGCCGACAGGGCAACCCCGGACCCTCGGCCGTGTACCGAACCCACCTCGGCTACCAACGCGTCGCGCCGCGCGGTGAGTTCTTCCACCGTGGCCTGGGTCGCGCGGACCAGGTCGACCAGCCGGGGGGCGTCGCCGCGCCGGATCTCCTTGCCGCCCGAGACCCCGTGAGTGGCCGCCAGCAGCAGGCCTGCCAGCAGGCAGACCAGCGGAACTCCGAGCCGCCACGGGGAGCGGTGGCCGGGGGACGGCGGCCCCATCTGCGCCATCGGCTCTCCCGTCCTCGGCTGGGTTATCCTGCTGGGCTAATCTCGTACCGACCCATACTCGCAGCTTCACGCCGCACTTTCCCGAGGTACCGATGCCCAAGTCCAAGGTTCGCAAGAAGACCACCAGTTTCACCCCTTCGTCGGTGAGCCGTACCCCGGTCAAGGTCAAAGGCGGCCCATCAAGCGGATGGTTCGTCGCACTGTTCCTGGGGCTGATGCTCCTTGGGCTGGTGTGGCTGATGGTGTATCAGCTGGGGGCCACCGGGTTGGACGCTCCCGCGGCGCTCAACTGGATGGCTGAGCTGGGCCCGTGGAACTACGCGATCGCGTTTGCCTTCATGATCACCGGGCTGTTGCTCACCATGCGCTGGCACTGAGCTGCGCGGACGCGGTATTTCGGTTATGTCGGGCCGCCGTCGATGCCAACTAGGCAACCAAGCAATTGCTCAATCACAACGATGTGATTTATCCCCACTGTGGACAACTCCTGTAGATAACTTTGAAACCTGCAGGTCGATATGACTCAGGACGGGGACGAGCAGACGGAATGGTCGCCACCGGCCGGTGGAATCGCTGGTTGCGCGCTTGTTGGCATCGCGTTAGCTATCAGCACTGTGACGATCGCCACAGATATGCCCGGACGTGTTCTGGCCGGCATTGCAGGAGTCGGCCTGCTGATGTTTGCCGGGTTGTCCTGGCGGGCCCGGCCCAAGCTTGCGCTGACGTTCGACGGCCTGGCGGTGCGCGGTTGGTGGCGCACCCGAGTACTGACCCCGGACAGCCTCACCCGGCTTCGTGTTACGGAGTATCAGCGGATCGGGCGCAAGCACCGGTTACTGGAGATCGAGACGCTCGATGACGAGTTGCTGATCTTGTCGCGGTGGGATTTGGGAACCGACCCACGCGAGGTGTTCGAGGTGCTCTCAGCGGCCGGTTACACCGGCCGCTGAGCAGTTCTCTAGGCGACGGTGATCGACTCGATCACGACAGGCTCGGTGGGCCGGTCGGCGCGGTCGGTCGCAGTGGTGGCGATGGCGTCCACGACGGCCTGCGAGTCCGCGTCCACGACCTCGCCGAAGATGGTGTGCTTGCGGTTCAGGTGCGGGGTCTGGCCCACGGTGATGAAGAACTGCGAGCCGTTGGTGCCGGGGCCGGCGTTGGCCATCGCCAACAGGTAGGGCTTGTCGAACACCAGCTCGGGGTGGAACTCGTCCTCGAACTTGTAGCCGGGGCCGCCGCGGCCGGTACCGGTCGGGTCGCCGCCCTGGATCATGAAACCGCCGATCACCCGGTGGAACACCGCGCCGTCGTAGAACGGCCCCGACGAGCCGCCGGAGGCGTTGGTGGTCGAGTACTCCTTGGTGCCCTGGGCCAGGCCGACGAAGTTGGCGACGGTCTTGGGGGCGTGATTGCCGAACAGCGCGATCTTGATGTCGCCGCGGTTGGTGTGCAGCGTGGCAGTTGCGGTGGCAATGGAGCTGGAGGTCATGGGATCACAGTCTGCCATTCGCGGCGTGGTGGGCTGCGTCACGGGTAGCGTTGGGCCCATGCGTCTGGCCACCGAGACCCCGCTGACCCACCGAGAGCGACTGACACGGGGGCTGGCCCATACCGCCGCCGGGCCGGTGGACGTGGCGCTTGGCGCAGTGGGACTCAGTGGCGACGCGGTGCGCCGCGGGGCGGTGGAATTGCGCCGGCGTTATCGGGAGAGCCAACTGTCCGACCGAGTAGCCGAAGCCGCCGAAGCCGCGGCCCGGGAGCTGGCCGCCGCGCAAGAGGCCGTTGCCGGCTTCCCGGAGCTGTTGGAAGGTAGAGCCCCTCGCCGTCATGTTCGCCGGTCCTGGGTGCTGGTGGCGGCCGCCGGTGCAGCGCTGCTGGCGGGAGGGGTGGTTGCGGTGTTGATCCGCCGCTCGAACCGGCCGCCGGAGCCGTCGCCGCGCCCACCGAGCGTGGACGCACAGCACAAGATTTAGTACGCAAGCGACGCTTTCGCGTTCGCATTGTGGAGCCTAGGAGATTCGAACTCCTGACATCTGCCTTGCAAAGGCAGCGCTCTACCAACTGAGCTAAGGCCCCTGGGTGGGACTCGTGGGCCTAGGAGGACTCGAACCTCCGACCTCTTCGTTATCAGCGAAGCGCTCTAACCGCCTGAGCTATAGGCCCGTAGTCGTCTGACGACCGAGCGAGATTACCGCACTGGGAGCCCGCTCACCAAAATGCCATGAACACCCGGCCGGTCAGTCCCGGTCAGCCAGGGTTACCTCGACACCGCCGACCACGTCGGTGCTGAGGTTGTAGATCACCACGCCGAGGGTGGCCATCGCGGTCAGCACCACGACATTCACCAGCCCGATCAGCGCAGCGCCGCCGAAAATCGAACCGGCGGAAACCAGTTCGGCGGCACTGTTGTTGGTCAACAGGTCGCCCACGTTGCTGTTCAGTTTGCTCCAGACACCCATCGCGCCCAACGCGACGTACAGCACGGCCACCGCCATCATCCAGACGAAGAACAGCGCCGTCGAGAGCAGCAATGACACCTTGAGCGCGCTCCAGGGGTCGATCCGCCGGATCTGCATGCTGGCCCGCAGCGGGCCGCGCGGCCCCGCTGACACCTGGGGGCGGCGGACCGGAGGCCGCCGCTGCCCCGGCTCAGACAGATCCGGCAACTCGCTGGCGTAGGCATCGTCGGGCTGCTTCACCGGCGGCGCCTTGACGGCCGGCTTGGCCGGTTGCGGTGCAGGCTTGGCGGGCTGCGCCGGGGGCTTGGCCGCGGCCGGGGCTTTCGCCGGAGCCTGCTGCGGCGCGCCGGGCGGGGGCGGTGCTGTCGGAGCAGCCGTACCGGACACGAACCGGCGTATCCGCTCGTCAACGCCGGGGGAGTGCGCGCCGGCGTCTCCGGGTCGGGCCGGGGCCGGCGGACGGGCTTGGCCGCCGCGTTGCCACGGCGGGGCTTCCCCGGTCTCGGTGATCCGGCCGGGCCGGCCCGGGGGCCGCTGACTCTGGTCGGCCGGACCGTTTCCGGCCGACTCCACGTTGCCCCCGTTGCCCGGGTGCCCCGGCTCGTTCGGTGCGCTCACCCACGACTCCTTACCTGCGTATCCCCACCGCGTCGCGGCCGGGTCTGACGGCGGATCTAGCTACCCGCGTCCTCGTCGGCCGCCTCTTCGTCGGCGTTCCGCGCAATCGCTATCAGTGTGTCGCCATCACCCAAGTTCATCAACCGAACGCCCTTGGTCTGCCGGCCGGCCTTGCGAACCTGCCGTGCCGCGGTGCGGATCACCCCGCCACCGGAGGTGATCGCGTACAACTCGCTGTCCTCGTCGACGATCAGCGCCCCGACCAGCCGGCCCCGCTTGGGATCGTACTGAATCGTCAGGATGCCCTTCCCGCCGCGACCCTGCGCGGTGTACTCCTCGATCGCCGTCCGCTTGGCGTAACCACCGGCGGTGGCGACCAGCAGGTAGGTGTCCTCGCGGACCACATTGAGCGACAACAGCCGGTCGTCGGCGTTGAAGCGCATGCCCTGGACCCCGGAGGTGGCCCGGCCCATCGGCCGCAGCGCCTCGTCGGTGGCCGAGAACCGGATGGATTGACCGTTCGCCGAAACCAGCAACAGGTCTTCCGCCGACGAGCACAGCACCGCGCCCACCAGCTCATCGCCGTCGCGCAGGTTGATCGCGACGATGCCGCCGGAGCGGTTGGAGTCGAAGTCGGTCAGCTTGGACTTCTTGACCAGGCCGTTGCGGGTGGCCAGCACCAGATACGGCGCGTCTTCGTAGCTCTTGATCTGGATGACCTGGGCGATGCGCTCCTCGGGCTGGAAGGCCAGCAGGTTGGCGACGTGCTGGCCGCGCGCGGTGCGCAATGCCTCCGGCAGTTCGTAGGCCTTGGCCCGATACACCCGGCCCTGGGTGGTGAAGAACAGGATCCAGTCGTGGGTGGAGCAGACGAAGAAGTGCGCGACGATGTCGTCCTGCTTGAGGCCGGCGCCCTGTACGCCTTTGCCGCCCCGCTTCTGACTGCGGTACAGATCGGTCTTGGTGCGCTTGGCGTAGCCGGTCTCGGTGATGGTGACGACGACGTCCTCGCGGGCGATCAGATCCTCGTCCGCGACGTCTCCGTCGGCGGCGATGATCCGGGTCCGCCTGTCATCGCCGTGCTTCTCGACGAGCTCAGCGAGCTCGTCGTGCACGATCGCGCGCTGCCGTTCCGGCTTGTCCAGGATGTCCTTGAGGTCGGCGATCTCGGCCTCGATCTTGGCCAATTCATCGATGATCTTCTGGCGTTCCAGCGCGGCCAGCCGGCGCAGCTGCATGTCCAGAATCGCTTGCGCCTGAATGTCATCGATTTCGAGCAGCTCGATCAGGCCCTGGCGAGCGATGTCGACGGTCTGCGATGCCCGGATCAAGGCGATCACCTCGTCGAGGGCATCGAGTGCTTTGACCAGCCCGCGCAGGATGTGGGCTCGCTCCTCGGCCTTGCGGAGCCGGTAGCGGGTGCGCCGAACGATGACATCGAGCTGATGCGCCACGTAGTACCGGATCATCTGATCCAGCCGCAGGGTGCGCGGCACCCCGTCGACGATCGAGAGCATGTTGGCGCCGAAGCTGGTCTGCAGTTGGGTGTGCTTGTAGAGGTTGTTCAGCACCACCTTGGCCACCGCGTCGCGCTTGATCTCGACGACGATGCGTAGGCCCACCCGATCGCTGCTCTGGTCTTCAATGTTGGCGATTCCCACCAACTTTCCGTCGCGCACCTGCTCGGCGATCGACGTGATGAAGTTGTCGTGGTTGACCTGGTACGGCAGTTCGGTGATGACCAGCAGCGACCGGCCGCGCGAATCCTCTTCGATCTCGACCACGCCGCGCATCCGGATGGAACCTCGCCCGGTGCGGTAGGCGTCATTGATGCCCTGCGACCCGACGATCAGCCCGGAGGTGGGGAAGTCCGGGCCCTTGACCCGCTCCATCATCGCTTCCAGGGTGGTCTCTTCGTCGGCTTCGTGGTTGTCCAGGCACCAGAACACCGCTTCGGCCAGTTCGCGCAGATTGTGCGGCGGGATGTTGGTTGCCATGCCCACCGCGATACCGCCGGAGCCGTTGGCCAGCAGGTTCGGGAACCGGCTGGGCAGCACGGTCGGCTCCTGCACCCGCCCGTCATAGTTCGGAACGAAATCGACTGTTTCCTCGTCGATTTCGCGCAGCATCTCCATGGCTAGCGGGGTCAACCGGGCCTCGGTGTAACGCATAGCGGCCGCCGGGTCGTTGCCCGGCGAGCCGAAGTTGCCCTGGCCGTCGACCAGCGGGTAGCGCAGCGACCACGGCTGGGCCATCCGGACCAGGGTGTCGTAGATCGAGGCGTCACCGTGCGGGTGGTAGTTGCCCATTGTTTCGGCAACCGACCGTGCGGATTTCGCGTGGCTGCGGTCTGGCCGGAATCCAGAGTCATACATCGCGTAGAGCACCCGGCGGTGCACCGGCTTGAGACCGTCCCGCACTTCGGGGAGGGCACGGCCCACGATCACGCTCATGGCGTAGTCGATGTAGCTGCGCTGCATCTCCTGTTGGATGTCGACCGGTTCGATCCGGTCCACCGAGTCGTCTCCGGGTGGCAGCGTGGTGTCTGTCATCTATTCCTCGTTCTGTGCAGAAGTCAGTCAGGTCGGATGTCGCTAAACCTCGCGAACTATCGCTAAACGTCCAGGAATCGAACGTCTTTCGCATTCCGCGTGATGAAACTGCGGCGGGCCTCGACATCCTCGCCCATCAGGATCGAGAACAGCTCGTCCGCGGCGGCGGCGTCGTCGAGAGTGATCTGACGGAGCACCCGCACGCTCGGGTCCATCGTGGTCTCCCACAGTTCCTTGGCGTCCATCTCGCCGAGACCCTTGTATCGCTGGATGCCGTCGTCCATGTTGATCTTCTTGCCGGCCGCCTTGCCGGCTTCGAGCAGGCCGTCGCGTTCCCGGTCGGAGTAGGCGAATTCGGCTTCGGTTCCGCGCTGCCACTTGAGCTTGTACAGCGGCGGCTGCGCCAAGAACACATGCCCGTGCTCCACCAGTGGCCGCATGAAACGGAACAGCAGGGTGAGCAGCAGGGTGGAAATGTGCTGGCCGTCGACGTCGGCGTCGGCCATCAGCACGATCTTGTGATAGCGCAGCTTGGAGATGTCGAACTCGTCGTGAATACCGGTGCCCAGGGCGGTGATGATCGCCTGGACCTCGTTGTTCTTCAGCACGCGGTCGATGCGTGCCTTCTCGACGTTGATGATCTTGCCGCGCAACGGCAGGATCGCCTGAAACATCGAGTCGCGGCCACTCTTGGCCGAGCCGCCTGCTGAATCACCCTCCACCACATACAGTTCGGACTTGCTCGGGTCATTCGAGCGGCAGTCGGCAAGTTTTCCGGGCAGGCCGCCCAGATCGGTAGCGCTCTTGCGCCGCACCAATTCTCGCGCCTTGCGGGCCGCCATTCGGGCCTGCGCCGACGAAACCGCCTTGTTGATGATGGTCTTGGCTTCGGCGGGGTTGGCCTCGAACCAGTGGCCGAGTTGTTCATTGCAGACCTTCTGCACGAACGACTTGACCTCGGTGTTGCCCAGCTTGGTCTTGGTCTGGCCCTCGAACTGCGGCTGCGAGACCTTCACCGAGATGACCGCGGCCAAGCCCTCACGGATATCGTCACCGGTGAGGTTGGGGTCCTTGTCCTTGAGCAGCTTCTTGTCTTTGGCGTACTTGTTGACGACGCTGGTCAACGCCGAGCGGAAACCCTCTTCGTGGGTGCCGCCCTCGGCGGTGTTGATGGTGTTGGCGAAGGTGTGCACCGACTCCGAGTAGCCGCCGTTCCACTGCAACGCGATCTCGACTTCGTGCCCGGTTCCCTTGCCGTCGAAGTCGACGATGGTCGGGTGAATCGCGGTCTTGCTGCGGTTGATGTGTTGAACGAAATCGCGCAAGCCGCCCGGGTAGTGGAAGACACGGTGCTTGACCTTGTGCGGGGCGACGGCCTCGGCGGCCTGTTCCTCGGCGGTCTTCGGTGCTTCGGCGGTGTCGCTGACCACCTCATCGACGACCTCTTCCACCCGCACGCGCTCGTCGGTCAGGTCGATGGTCAGCCCCTTGTTGAGGAACGCCATCTCCTGCAGACGTCGGGCGACGGTCTCGAAGTCATAGGTGGTGGTTTCGAAGATGTCCGGATCCGCCCAGAATCGGATGGTCGTGCCGGTTTTCTGGCTCTTCTCACCCTTGCGCAGGGTTCCCGGAACCGACTTGTCGTAGGTCTGGAACCACTCGTAACCGTCGCGGAAGATGTCGGCTTCCAGGCGGGTCGACAGGGCGTTGACCACCGAGACGCCGACGCCGTGCAAACCACCGGAGACGCTGTAGGCGCCTTCCTCGAATTTTCCGCCGGCGTGCAGCACGGTCATGACGACGTCCACGGTCGGTACGCCGGTGGCGTGCATGGCCACCGGAATGCCGCGGCCGTCATCGGTGACTTCGACGCCACCGTCTTCGAGGATGCGGACGGTCACCGTGGAGGCGAATCCGGCCATCGCCTCATCGACCGCGTTGTCGACAACCTCCCAGATCAGGTGGTGTAGGCCGCGTTCACCGGTGGAGCCGATGTACATACCGGGTCTTTTTCGAACTGCTTCGAGGCCTTCGAGAACCTTGATCGAATCGGCACCATATTTGTTTTGGGCAGCCACGGTTGGGGAGCTCTCCTCGGGTTCGCAAGTCAGCATTCGACGCAGCACAGGGGTGCATGCGCGGGATACTGAGTCAGTCTACCTTGGGGTCGCGACGGCGAGTATTTTCTTGGGGTGTTTCTACCTACCTGATTGCGCCGTGGCGTCGATATCGCGGTTTACCTCGTGTCCGGCCGCTGGCCGGAGCGATTTTTTGGCTCGTAGCGCCACTGAGGCGCCCGATTCCAGGGCCAGATCAGCCGTAGGTATCGCGCGGGCCGCGGCCTGAGACGTGTAACGGACCTTTGCGCCACGACGGAGCGGTCGGGCCGGTGATCTTGAGCGTCTTGACCACGCCATCCCCGACTGCGGCCGCGATCTTGGCCAGCAATTGGGCCTGTACCAGGCGCAATTGGGTGGCCCAGGCGGTCGATTCGGCCGCCACACTGAGCACACCCTCGGAAAGCCTGGTCGGAGTTGCGTGCGAAGCGATGTCGTCGCCGACCACCGAACGCCACTGTCCCAGCACCGTGCCCTCGGCCACTTGGGTCGACCATCCCCGGGACTGCGCCAAGTCCCGGGTGGCCGCCCCCAGGGCTTGGGGATCCCGGCGATCCGGTCCGGGCCCCGACCAGCTGCGGCGGCCGCCGCCGGTACTCGGAGTACGCCGGCGCAGCGGCGCCCGGCGGCCCTGCCCGACGTCTTTGCCCTGGCTGCGCGCCGCTTCGCGCGCCTCAGCCAGGGTCCGGCGGACAAGATCCATGCCGGTCAGCCCGGCCAGGTGCGCGGGCGGCTGCAGAGCCGGTTCGTCTTGCGGCTTGTCGGAATCGGTCACGAGTCACCGCCGATCAATTCGGACACCCTGCCCTGGTCGCCTTCGGTGACGGCGATGCAAATCTGGCGGGCTTGCCAGTCGGCCGGAATGTCGTCAGCCACGGCGGCGGTGATCAATACCTGCTCAGCGGAACCGGCGACGCCAGCCAGCGCCCGCCGCCGGGCGGCGTCCAATTCCGCGAAGACATCATCGAGCAACAGCACTGGTTCGGCACCCTCACTACGGAGTAGTTCGTAGGAAGCCAGTCGCAGGGCCAGCGCCATCGACCATGACTCACCATGGCTGGCAAAGCCTTTCACCGGTCGGTCGCCGAGCCGCAACTCCAGTTCGTCGCGGTGCGGACCGACCAGGCACACGCCGCGTTCCAATTCCGCGCCGCGGCGGCGCGCCAATTCCGCGAGCAGGGCTTCGTGTAGTTCGGCCGTGCCCGGGTTCTCCGCACCGAGCGGGATCTCCAATTTGGGTCGATAGGCCACAGCCGCGGTCCTGGTTCCCGGCGCCAGGAGTTGGTAGGCCTTCTCGACTTCCGGCGCCAACTGGTTGACCAGGTCGATACGGGCGGCCATCAGCTCCGCGCCGTGCAGGGCCAATTGGGAATCCCACACATCGAGGGTGTCGAGCACGGATCGGTCGCCGCGATGCAGTGCACCCGGGGCACTCTTGAGTAGCGCGGTGCGCTGGCGCAGCACCTTGTCATAATCGGCGCGCACCCCGGCGATCCGCGGACGGCGCACACTGGCCAATTCGTCGAGGTAGCGGCGGCGCTCACCGGGATCGCCGCGCACCAACGCCAGGTCTTCCGGGGCGAACAACACCGCACGCAAGACCCCTACGACTTCGCGGGCGTGCCGCACCGGTGCTCGGTTCAGTCGCACCTTGTTGGCCCGGCCCGCGGCGATCTCCAGATCGACTGCGAGTTCGCGGCCCTCGTTGACGACGATCGTGGAAACCACCGCACGGGTAGCCCCCGACCGAATCAGTGGTGCGTCCGTGGCCACCCGGTGTGACCCTAAGGTGGACGAATACCACAGTGCTTCAACGAGATTAGTCTTCCCGAAGCCGTTCGGTCCGACCAGCACCGTGGCGCCCGGTTCCAGTTCCAGTTCGACGTGCGCCCAGGATCGGAAATCCCGCAGGCCCACGTGGCGGACATACACCGAGAAACCAACCCCTCCCGTCGTTGCGGTCCCGCCCCGATTAGCCGGGCAGGCGCACCGGCATCAACAGGTAGACATAGTCGGACGACACTGCCGGGAAAGGACCGTCACCAATCAGTGCGGGATCCTCGGCACTGGCCGGGCGCAGCACCGCGGGCTTCTTCGAATCGGTGAAACCCATCGACACCTTTTCGCTATGCAGTGAACCCAAACCATCCGTGAGGTAGGTCGGATTGAACGCGATGGTCAATGGCTCGCCGACGAAGTCGATCGGCAGATCTTCCTCCGCGCGACCGACATCTTCCGCGCCGGCCGAAAGTCGCAGGGTGCCCTCGGACAACTCCATGCGGACCTGGGCGCCCCGGTCGGCCACCAACGCCACGCGCTTGATTGCTTCGGTGAGCTCGGCCACACCAATGGTCGCGACGGCAAGGTGCTCGCTGGGCAGTAGCTGGCGGAATTTGGGGAATTCGGCATCCAACAGTCGAGTGGTGCTGCGCTTTCCAGCGCTGGTGATGCCGAGCAGCCCCTCGTTACCGACCGCAGATCCAGCGCCCAGCGCCAGATGTACCTCGTTGCTGTCGCTGCTGGCCTTGGCCGCTTCGGCGAGGGTCTTCGCCGGGACCAATACCGCCGCTTCGGTACCTGGTGCAGCGGACCAACTCAATTCTCGGACGGCCAGGCGGAAACGGTCTGTGGCAGCCAAAACCACTGTGTTGCCGGATATTTCGACACGGATACCGGTCAACATAGGCAGTGTGTCGTCGCGGCCGGCCGCCACGGCCACCTGGCTGATGGCCTCGGCAAACACATCTGCGGACAACACACCGGTTTCGTCGGGCAGTGTCGGCAGGGTGGGGTACTCCTCGACGGTCATGGTCGGCAGCGAGAAGCGCGCATTCCCACAGGTCAAAGAGACTCGAGTGGACTCCACCTGGACTTCGACCGGCTTGGCCGGCAATGCCCTGGTGATATCCGAAAGCAGTCGACCAGATACCAAAACACTTCCAGGAGAAGCGATCTCGGCAGCGAGCTGAACTTCGGCGGAGACTTCGTAATCGAACCCGGACACGGTCAGACCGTTGTCGGAACCTGTCAGCAGCACCCCGGCCAGCAGTGGCACCGTGGGCCGGGCCGGCAGAGACTTCGCCACCCACGCCACCGCGTCAGCGAAGTCATCCCGGTCCAGGCGGAACTTCAAGTCGGTCAGACCCGCGTTCGTGGTCGCCGCGTCCATAGCGTCCTCTCGTCACCCCGATTATCGAGTTCTACTCTGCGGCGACTGGTGTACACCCCCACCCGCGGCCGTGTAACGCCCCACGCCGAAGTGTAAGAGCGGTAGGTCACCAACCGTAGAGCCTGGACGGCCTTCTTGAAAGTTAAACCTCGACAACGAGTGGCTCAGGACCGCCTTGGGCGCCGGCTGGCTGAGCTGGTTGTGAACAGACCGGGTTGCGCCGAATCCCCAACGACCTGTTTTTAAAAAGAATCCAGGGATAACTTCCAGTATTAGTAGTAAGTCCTGTGGATCCTGGGCACAGGGTGGCATTGTCGCTGCTGAGCGGGGGCGAGGGCTTGGGGAAGAGCAGTGAATGACACGCCCGAGCCGGCCGGCGCGGCTGTGTATGAACCAGCCGCTGTGTATCGACGGACGGTTAGCCGTCGGATCGTGGACAGGTTGTCCGCAGCGGCATCCACAGGGCCCGACCGTGACGGGTGGTGCGAGTGGGTCCAAAGTTTTTTGTAAGAACGCCGGGCGGCAAAGCCGGGAATCAGCGCTTGGCCCGCTGCCGGATCCGGGTGGTGAGCTCTTTGACTTGATCGAAGACCTCGCGACGCTCGGCCATCTCCCCACGGATCTTGCGCTCGGCGTACATCACCGTGGTGTGGTCGCGGCCGAATGCCTGGCCGATCTTGGGCAGCGACAGGTCGGTCAGTTCGCGGCACAGATACATGGCGATCTGGCGGGACTGGGCCAGCGGGCGGGTTTTGCCAGGCCCGCGTAGTTCCTCGACGGAGGTGTCGAAGTATTCAGCGATGACAGCCATGATGATCGCGGCGCTGATCTGCATGGTGCTGGCGTCGGCGATCAGGTCACGCAACACGATCTCGGCCAACGCGCGGTCGATCGGGGTTTTGTTGAGTGAGGCGAATGCGGTGACGCGGATCAGCGCGCCCTCGAGTTCCCGGATGTTGCGTTCGATGCTGGTGGCGATGAGTTCGAGTACGTCGCCGGGGACGTCGAGGCGATCCATCTGCGCCTTCTTGCGCAAAATGGCGATTCGGGTCTCCAGATCCGGCGGCTGAACGTCGGTGATCAAGCCCCACTCGAAACGAGTGCGAAGCCGATCTTCCAGGGTGGCAAGCTGTTTGGGCGCCCGATCGGAGGTGATCACGATCTGTTTGTTGGCGTTGTGCAGCGTGTTGAAGGTATGGAAGAACTCCTCCTGGATACCTTCTTTGCCCTCAATGAACTGGATGTCATCGACCAGCAGTACATCGATGTCGCGGTAGCTGCGTTTGAACGCCACCTTGCGGTCATCGCGAAGAGAGTTGATGAAGTCGTTGGTGAATTCTTCAGTGGAGACGTACTTGACCCGCATCCCGGGAAAAAGCCGCTGGGTGTAGTTGCCGGCCGCGTGCAGCAGATGGGTCTTACCCAGACCGGATTCACCCCAGATAAAGAGTGGGTTGTAGGCGCGTGCCGGTGCTTCGGCGATGGCCAGGGCGGCAGCGTGAGCGAATCGGTTCGAGGTGCCGATGACGAAGGTGTCGAAGGTATAGCGCCGGTTGAGGCTCGCACCGTCGGCGGTTGGCGAGTCTTCACTGGGCCGTTCGGTGAAGTAGTTAGGCCAGTCGTATTCGACGTCGGTGGTCTCGTCGTCTTCTTCGTCGGCGCGGACCTCGGCACCGCTGTCGGGGCTGGAGGTGCTGGGCGGGTCTTCAGCGGGCTGCGGCGAGATCCGAACCCCAAGTTCGATGGCGTGTCCGAGGCGCCGGCTGAGTGCGTCGGTGATCTGGGTGCGCAGATGCCGTTCGATCTCGTTCTGGACGAAGCTGCTCGGAACCGCCAACAACGCGAAACCCTCGACAATGGCCAGCGGGTGGACCAGCTTGAGCCAGGCCTTCTGCTGGGGAGTCAAAGCGGGCGCCGACCCGTTGGTTGTCGGGGATTCCCCGTTGAGCTCGGCTACGACCTCGTCCCAGAGACTGAGGAACGCGGCGCCGGGGTCCTCACTCAAAGCCCCATCCCCCTGGTTCGACGCCGCGTGGCCGGACACCGCATGCACGGATGCCGTAACAGGTACATGCTATCCACACACTTATCCACAGGTGTGGATGAGGTGCGCGTACCGCGGTGAGGCCCCCTGGGCCGGTTGCTCAGCAACGGATACTCCAGACAAGAGACCTATATCTGAAGCGTCAGCCGCTTCGTGATCTTCGGTTCGTGGTCGAGAACCGCTCCGGTTCCGAAACGGCGCTGGCAAGCAAGTTAACAGGTTTCTGGGCGGACGACTACTCATTTCAACGAGATGAATCGAATGAAAATGAGCGGCATGAGAGCGATCGATACGGGTGTGACCAGTGTGAATAGTGGGTCAGTTTCGTAGGCCGGCGGCCTGGGGTTGGCGCGGCAATTACACCGGGGTTTGACCCGGCGAACGTGCATCAGTACCCTCGAACAGTCGCCCGAACGCTGGCGATACGGCAGCGACCGGCCTGACGGCCGGAGCCCGCGCCGGTTACGAGCAAGACGCAGAAGTTCACCGAGCTTACCGAGTGCGTCGCGTGCGGCAGGCACAACGGGCTCCCGGTGTGTCGGGCTTACGCGACGCAAGATGCAATAAGGAGAGTGTGCCGTGGCCAAGGGCAAGCGGACCTTCCAGCCCAACAACCGTCGTCGGGCCCGCGTGCACGGGTTCCGGCTGCGGATGCGTACCCGTGCCGGTCGTGCCATCGTCACCGCCCGGCGCAACAAGGGCCGGCGCTCGCTGACCGCCTGAGCACAGGCAGCTCGGCGGTGCTCCCGGCTCAGTACCGGATGAGACGATCGGCCGACTTCGGTGCAACGGTCAAGCATGGCCGAAAGTCAGTGCAACCGGTCCTCGTCATATACGACCGACGGGCGGACCCGTCCGCGGAGTCGGCGGTGGATGCCGCGACGGCGATTCCGCCGCGGGTAGGGCTGATCATCGCTAAGTCTGTGGGTACTGCTGTTGACCGGCATCGGGTAGCTCGGCGACTGCGCCACGTGGCCCGCGAGGTGCTGGCAGACTTGGAACCCCAAGAGCAACTGGTGATTCGGGCACTGCCCGGCAGCGCCGGTGCGACCTCGAACGAGCTCGGTGCTCAGTTGCGGACTGGCTTGCGGTCGATCCGCCGAGCCGCGGGGGCGGTGCGCTGATGCAGGCGGTAGCGGCAGCCCCGGTACGCGGATTGATCTTCGTGATCGAGCTCTACCGCCATCTGATCTCGCCACTGCGGCTACCCAGCTGCCGCTTCATGCCGACTTGCAGCCAGTACGCGGTGGACGCATTGACGGAATACGGGTTGATTCGGGGCAGCTGGTTGGCGGTGGTACGGCTGGCCAAGTGTGGGCCGTGGCATCAAGGCGGCTGGGACCCGATTCCCGAACGGTCCCAGGGGATTGCTGACTGCGGCTGCCCGAGCGGAGACGCCCTGAACATGCACGACAATCGAGCGGAGGGTGAATACCGTGTCCTTTGATCCGGGCAGCCTGGATTACGTGTACTACCCGGTCTCGGGCATTATGTGGTTGTGGTACAAGGCTTTTGGCCTTGTACTGGGGCCCGCGAACTTCTTCACCTGGGCGCTGTCAGTGGTGTTCCTGGTGTTCACGCTACGGGCGCTGCTGTACAAGCCGTTCGTCAAGCAGATCCGGACGACCCGGCAGATGCAGGAGCTGCAGCCGCAGATCAAGGCCTTGCAGAAGAAGTACGGCAAGGACCGCCAGAAGATGGCACTGGAGATGCAGAAGCTACAGCGCGAGCACGGCTTCAACCCGATCCTGGGGTGTCTGCCCATGCTGGCTCAGGTCCCGGTCTTCCTGGGTCTGTTCCATGTGCTGCGGTCGTTCAACCGGACCAGTACCGGGATCGGCCAGCTCGGCCTGTCGCCCGATCTGAACCGTCAGCTGGGCAACTACTTCTTCAGCGCAGCCGACGTCGGCAACTTCCTGGACGCGAATCTGTTCGGTGCTCCGCTGGGCGCGACCATGATCCAACGCACCGGCTTGGATGCCTTCGCCGAGTTCAACCGGCTGTCGGTGATCGTGGTCGGCGTGCCGATCATGATCGCGGCCGGTATCGCGACGTACTTCAACAGCCGAGCATCGGTAGCACGGCAGAGTCCAGAAGCGGCTGCCAATCCACAGACCGCGATGATGAACAAGCTGGCGCTCTACGTCTTCCCGCTGGGCGTGGTGGTCGGTGGACCCTTCCTGCCGCTGGCGATCATCCTGTACTGGTTCTCCAACAACATCTGGACGTTCGGCCAGCAGCACTACGTGTTCGGGCTGATCGCCAAGGAGGAAGAGGCCAAGAAGGAGGAGGCGCTGCGGCGCCGTGCCGCCAACGCCCCGGCTCCAGGGGCGAAGCCGAAGCGGGGCGTGCGGGCGGCTGCAACGGACGCTGAGGTGGAAGCCGAGTCGTCGGTCGAGGAGGCCGGCGTGATTGAGGCGGAGGCCGGCGAGTCCGGGAACCCTGAGGCCGCGAAGCGGAGCCCGAGTCGGCCCGCTGCCCGCGGCGGACGCCCCGGTGCCGGGGCCAAGCCGAAGAAACGTAAGCGGTGACGTACCGCGACAAGCCAACCGGCGCGTGAGCCGCCGGGCACGGAGGGAGACGACATGACCGACACGACTGACATGAACGACGCTGGGACCACGGAGCGCGAGTCTGCGAACCCCGAGGGGGACGCCCAGGAGGGCCAAGCCGCGCCTGCAGTCGACCTGGAGGACCGACTGGTTGCCGAAGGTGAGATCGCCGGTGACTACCTGGAAGAGCTGCTCGATCTGCTGGACTTCGACGGGGACATCGACCTCGACGTCGAAGGCCGCCGCGCGGTGGTGAGCATCGACGGCGGCAGCGACCTGACCAAACTGGTGGGCCGCAAGGGCGAGGTGCTCGATGCCCTGCAGGAGCTGACTCGCTTGGCGGTGCACCAGAAGACCGGTGAGCGCAGCCGGCTGATGCTCGACATCGCGGGTTGGCGCCGTCGCCGCCGCGACGATTTGACCGCCCTGGGCGACGAGGTGGCCCGGCGCGTGCTGGAAAGCGGTGCCGACGAGGAACTGGCCCCGATGAGCCCGTTCGAACGTAAGATCGTCCACGATGCGGTGGCCGCCGTTGCCGGCGTGCACAGCGAGAGTCAGGGCGTCGAGCCGTCGCGCCGCGTAGTGGTACGGCGGGACTGACAAGGCACAGCGTGGGGAATCACAGCAATGTGATTCCCCGCCCGCGGTCCATTCCCGGGAAGCCGGAGGAATGTTTCACGTGAAACATGTCGAGGGAGCACCGGCACCCGAGCCGCCCCCGGAGGCGGCGGAAGTTTTCGGCGACCGTCTTCCTGTCGCCCGTCGCTATGCGGCCCTGTTGGCCGGACCCGGTGTAGAACGCGGGTTGATCGGACCTCGGGAAGTCGAACGGCTCTGGGAGCGCCACCTGCTTAACTGCGCGGCTGTTGGCGAGCTGCTGGAGCCCGGGGAGCGGGTGGCAGACATCGGAAGTGGCGCTGGGCTGCCGGGGATACCGGTGGCGATTGTTCGCCCGGACGTATCGATGATCCTTGTGGAGCCACTACTGCGCCGTAGCGAGTTCTTGCGCGAGGCGGTCGCGGAACTGGACCTCGTCGGCGTGGAAGTGGTGCGTGGCCGCGCCGAGGATCCTGCGGTGCGTGCTGCGGCCGGGGACTGCGACGCCGTCACGTCGCGTGCGGTCGCGAGCCTGGACAAGATCGGCCGGTGGAGCCTGCCGCTGCTGCGAAAGGGCGGACGGATGCTGGCGATGAAGGGGGAACGAGCAGAGGCCGAGGTCGATGAGCACCGCGGCGTGATGGCCAGACTAGGCGCCAACGACGTAAGGGTGGTGAGATGTGGCGTGAACTATTTAACCCCGCCCGCGACCGTGGTGCTGGCACTGCGGGGAGGTCCCGAACCGAAGCGCCCTCGCGGTCGGATCTCGGGCAGCCCGGCGCGACGGTCGAGCAGGAGGCAGGCATGAGTAGATCAGTTCCCCCGGGCGTTGCGCCACGGCCGTCCGCCACGCAGCCCAAAGGCTCCGTCGATGCGGTTTCACGTGAAACATCACCCGCGCCGGTTTCACGTGAAACATCGCCGGACTTTGTCGACACCCCTATCGGAGCGGCGGCCGAACGCGCGATGCAAGTACTGCACACCAACAACCGCCTACCCCGCCCCAAGCGCCGGCGCGTCTTCACCGTGGCCAATCAGAAGGGCGGCGTCGGGAAGACCACCACGGCGGTCAACCTCGCCGCGGCCCTCGCGGTGCAGGGGATCAAGACCTTGGTGATCGACCTCGACCCGCAAGGCAACGCCAGCACCGCGCTGGGTATCGCTGACCGTAAATCGGGGACACCCTCGTCGTACGAAGTGTTGATCGGGGCGATCCCGGTGACGGATGCTCTGCAGCAGAGTCCGCACAACGAGCGGCTGTACTGCATCCCGGCCACCATTGATTTGGCGGGCGCCGAGATCGAATTGGTGAGCATGGTGGCGCGGGAGAACCGACTGCGCAATGCGCTGACCGATCTGGACAGCTTCGACTTCGACTACGTCTTCATCGACTGCCCGCCCTCGCTGGGCCTGCTGACCGTCAACGCGTTGGTTGCCGCGCCGGAGGTGCTGATCCCGATCCAGTGCGAGTACTACGCATTGGAGGGGGTGTCCCAGCTGATGCGCAACATCGAGATGGTCAAGGCGCACCTCAACCCGCGCCTGGAAGTGACCACCGTGCTGCTGACGATGTATGACGGCCGCACCAAACTCGCGGACCAAGTCGCCGACGAGGTCCGGCGCTACTTCGGGGACCGGGTGCTGCGCACGGTGATTCCGCGCAGCGTCAAGGTGTCCGAAGCGCCGGGCTACAGCATGACGATCATCGACTACGACCCAGGCTCGCGCGGGGCGATGAGCTACCTGGACGCCAGCCGAGAGCTCGTGGAGCGGGACCTGGTCGACGGCGGGAGCCAGGAGTGACCGCCGGCGTACGACGAACCGGAGAAGAACAGGAGCGCCACAGATGACCGGACCGTCGCGTAAGAAGGGCGGCCTGGGCCGCGGCCTGGCGTCGCTGATTCCGACGGGCCCCGGTGAGGGCAGCGACGGCCCGGGCCGCCGACGTCGTTCTGGGCGGCCTGGGCAGCGCGGCGCCGGCGGCCACCCCCGACGTGGGCGCCGTGTACCGGGAGATCCGGCCGGCCGATATCGAGCCCAACCCGCGCCAGCCCCGCCAAGTTTTCGACGACGAGGCGCTGGCCGAGCTGGTGCATTCGATCCGCGAATTCGGGCTGATGCAACCCATCGTGGTGCGGGCCGTACCCGGCTCATCGCGGTACCAGTTGGTCATGGGGGAGCGGCGTTGGCGGGCTTCCCAGCAAGCCGGTCTGGAGACGATCCCGGCGATCGTTCGGGAGACCGAGGACGACAATCTGCTGCGCGACGCGCTGCTGGAGAACATCCACCGGGTGCAGCTGAACCCGTTGGAAGAGGCGGCCGCTTACCAGCAGTTGCTGGACGAGTTCGGGGTGACCCACGAAGAACTGGCGACACGCATCGGACGTTCCCGCCCATTGGTCACCAACATGATCCGGCTGCTGCGGCTGCCTATCGCGGTGCAGCGCCGGGTCGCCGCCGGTGTCTTGTCGGCCGGCCATGCCCGGGCACTGCTGTCGCTGGAATCCGGTTCTGAGGCTCAGGAGGAGCTCGCAGCGCGGATCGTTGCGGAGGGACTGTCGGTGCGTGCCACCGAGGAAGCGGTCACCCTGGCCAATCGCGCGGGCACCCCGACGCCGGTGGCGCCGCGGCGCAAGCCGATCCAGATGCCTGGTCTGCAGGACGTCGCGGAGCGATTGTCGACCACGTACGACACCCGGGTGACGGTCAGTCTGGGTAAGCGCAAAGGCAAGATTGTGGTCGAATTCGGGTCCGTTGACGATCTGCAGCGGATCGTCGCGATGATGGACTCGAAGACCTCCTGAAGCCGCTGTTTACCCAGGTCCAGGGCCACAGGGCCATTACGTCACTGTGACGGTACAAGGACTCTGGCCCGGCGAGGGACACGAATCATGTTGATTAACAGCAGCTTTCATCTTTTGGAGGAGCCGACCGACCGAAAGGTGCCGTGGGTGGCGTCCGGAGGCTCGACACTCCTATCCTTAAGGGGCTGCCGTCGGCGGCAGCACGGGTTGAGACCGGGAGTCCAGTGTCTGTCCGCATCGCACCCCTGAAGCTCGAGGGTTTCGAGCAGCTTCCCAAGCACGCACGCCGCTGTGTCTTCTGGGAGGTCGATCCGGCCACCCTCGGCCGCGACGATCACCTCTCGGATCCGGAGTTCGAGAAGGAAGCCTGGCTGTCGATGGTGATGCTGGAGTGGGGGAGCTGCGGCCAGGTCGCCACGCCGTCGCCAGCTGCCCGTGGAATCGGGGACCCGCCCTGCCTCGGCTACGTGCTGTACGCGCCGCCGCGTGCCGTGCCGCGGGCACATCGCTTTCCGACGGGACCGGTTTCGGCCGACGCGGTGCTCCTGACTTCGATCGGCGTCGACCCGGCGCCGATGGCCGACGGTCTGCCGCGGGAATTGATCGCCCGGGTGGTTGACGAGCTGATGCGGCGCGGCGTCCGCGCACTGGAAGCCTTCGGCCGCACGGCGGCAGTCTCCGAACTCCTGGATGCGGGCCGGGCTGAACAAGATGTCGTACCGCCCGACGTCGCACCGGTGTTAGAGGCGGTCGGTGACTGCTCGGTCGAGCACTGCATCATCGCGGCAGACTTCCTGACCGACGTCGGGTTCACCGTGGTGGCGCCGCACCAGTACTTCCCGCGGCTGCGGCTGGAACTCGACAAGGGCCTGGGGTGGAAGGCAGAGGTAGAGGCCGCGCTGGAGCGCCTGCTGGAGAGCTCGCGGTTGGAGCAACCGATCGGGGTGGGCGCCCCCGCGGTGTCCGGGTCTCCGACGGGGTACCTGCGGCGGTCCCAGCTTCGGCTCTGCCGCGTCGAGCCTCGCTGAACCGCGGTGTTCGTGCGGCGGTCCCAGCTTCGGCTCTGCTGCGTCGAGCCTCGCTGAACCGCGGTGTTCGTGCGGCGGTCCCAGCTTCGGCTCTGCTGCGTCGAGCCTCGCTGAACCGCGGTGTTCGTGCGGCGGTCCCAGCTTCTGCTCTGCTGCGTCGAGCCTGTTCGTGCGGCGGGCCCAGCTTCGGCTCTGCTGCGTCGAGCCTCGCTGAACCGCGGTGTTCGTGCGGCGGTCCCAGCTTCGGCTCTGCTGCGTCGAGCCTCGCTGAACCGCCGGGTCAGGAACCGCCGAGCTGGCCGGTCCGCTCGACCGACAGCTCGTGGGCCAGCAATTCGGCAAAGGTGAAGGTTCCGGTGGGCCGGTCGTTCTTGCCGAGCAGATACAGCCGCTTGACCGCGGCGAGCATGCCCTCGGCGATGGCATCGCGGGTTGCGGGCGAGGCCAGCATCCCGCGATCGCGTGGGCTGGTGATGTAACCGACGTCGACCTCGACGGTGGGCATGCGGGTCAGGCGCAGCAGGTCCCAGGTCCGGCCGTGCGCCCGACAGTCCTGGAATCCGGTGCGAGCCACGATCTCTCGCTGAATGAAGTCCGCGAGATTGCGGCCGATGGTGGACACCGAACCATGCGAGTTGCCGAAATGGAACGACGCCACACCGTTGGCCGCCGGGCTGACGTGGGTGGCGCAGCGCAGGCTGATCATCAGATCGGCACCCACGGCATTAGCAGTCGCGGCGCGCTCGGCATCCGACGGATTGCGGCCACTGGGACGGGACAGGAAGGTGTCCATCCCGATGGCCGTCATCCGACCTTCCAAACGACTTGCCAAGTCCCACAAGATATCCGCTTCACTGATCGGCCCCGACGGAGTCTGGGTGATCAGCCCGTGGTCACGTCCGCCACGGCCCGGATCGATGACGATCCGCTTGCCGGACAGTCGAGGCCCGGACCGCCGCACCAGTTCCTCCTCGCGGATCGCGTGGGGCGAACCGCCGGTCACCCGCGAGGCCAGGAAGTTCAAGGAGCGCAACGTTTCCGGCCCGCAGATGCCGTCGGCGTACAAGCCGTACTCGCGCTGATACGACATCAAGGCGTTGTGTGTCTGGATGCCGAAGTAGCCGTCAACCAGACCGGTGTAGAAGCCCAGATCCTGCAGGCGGGCCTGCAGCGTGGCGACGTCGTCGCCGTACATCGGCGCCCCGAACTGGTGGTTGAGAATGCGGGCGCCCAGCCGGTAGGAGGCTTCCTTGAGCGCGCGGTAGGTGGCCTCGCCGATCACGCCGTCGACGAGCAGGCCACGCTGCTGCTGGAAGGCCCGCACCGCCTGGTCCAGGGCGTCGTCGAAGACGTCCAGCGCTACGTGTTTGCCGGTACTCAGGTCCGCGTCGGGGCTGTCCACCAGCCCCAGCGCGGCCAACGCTGCCCGGATCTCCACAACGGCACCGCTACGGTCGCCACGACGCAGGCCCTGCTCGGTGCCGCGATGCCGACCCGACATTACTGAGCCCCTCCGGTTGTCGTTGTTGGCAGTGGACCGTCGCTGGTGGTTGCCAGCAGATTAGCCAGAATTGTCTCAGATCCCCGGCCAATTTTCGAAAACGGAAAGGCAACAAACGGCACCGGAGAGCCGAGGCTCACAAGCTCGTCGGACAGTGCCCGAATCGCTAGGTGGCGTCGGCGAGCTCTCGCAGCAGGGCCGCCTTGCCCTTGGCGCCGACGATCCGCTTCACCGGCTGACCGTCCTTGAACAGGATCAAGGTGGGGATGGAGACCACGTTGAAATCCCGCGCGGTGTCCGGGTTGGCGTCCACGTCGAGCTTGGCGACGGTGAGCTGGTCAGCCTGCTCGGCGGCGATCTCCTCCAGTACCGGGGCCACCATCTTGCAGGGGCCGCACCAGGTCGCCCAGAAGTCCACCAGCACGGGTTTGCTGCTGGCCAATACGTCGGCGGCGAAGGTGGCGTCGGAGACGTTCACCGTGGCGTGGTCGTTCGTGCGGTTGTCGGTCACTGAGGTGCTCCCATCAAGGTTTCGGTACCGGTTTCGTGGGCATCGGCTACATCGGCCGCGTCTTCGGATTCTGCCAGCCAGCGTTCGGCGTCGATGGCGGCCGCGCAGCCCGTTCCGGCGGCGGTGATCGCCTGCCGGTACGTGCGGTCCACCAGGTCGCCGGCCGCGAACACCCCCGCCAAGGAGGTGCGTGAACCCGGCTGCTGAACGAGCACGTAGCCGTCCGGATCCAGGTCGAGGGCTCCACGCACCAGCGCCGAGCGGGGGTCGTGGCCGATCGCGACGAACACGCCGGTCACCGGCAGGGTGGTTTCCTCGCCGGTCGAGGTGTCGCGCACCCGCAGCCCGGTCACGGTCGCCTCACCCTCCACGGCCACCGGGACGCTGTTGGTGAGGAACCGGATCTTGTCGTTCTCGCGGGCCCGGTTGAGCATGATCTTCGAGGCGCGGAACTCTTCGCGGCGGTGCACCAAGGTCACGCTGCGGGCGAAGCGGGTCAAGAAGGTGGCCTCCTCCATCGCCGAGTCACCGCCGCCGATCACCGCGATGTCCTGATCCCGGAAAAAGAAGCCGTCGCAGGTGGCGCACGAGCTCACCCCGCGACCGAGCAGTTCCTGCTCACCGGGGATGTTCAGGTAACGGGCGGCAGCGCCCATGGCCAAGATGACCGCCCGGGCTCGGTGCGTCTCGCCGTCGGCGGTGACCACGGTCTTGACCGGCCCGTCCAGATCCACCGACTCGACGTCCTCCATGCGCAGGTCAGCGCCGAAGCGCAGCGCCTGCTCGCGCATCTCGTCCATCAGCTCCGGGCCCATGATGCCGTTGCGGAACCCGGGGAAGTTCTCCACCTCCGTGGTGGTCATCAGCGCGCCGCCGAAGGCGGTTCCCTCGAAGACCAGCGGCGCCAGCTGTGCCCGGGCCGCGTAGATCGCGGCGGTGTACCCGGCCGGGCCGGAACCGATGATGATCACATCGTGGGTGGACGGTGTCTCAGGGCTCGAGGACATCGAGGGCCCTTTCTTCTCGGATCTGCTCGGGATCTGGCTACAGGGGCTACCAACGTCAGCGTAGGCGGCGATGTTCCCCAGCCCGCTACTGCCGGGTCCGGCCGCCGTCTAGGGTCGCCGGACGGTGGTGTCGGCCAGCAGTCCGGTGTCCGCCGAACTGCAGTGCGGAGCAACCGCCAACGCGATGATCGTGCCCTCCGGCGTGCCCGGCAGCAGCAGTACCACCCCGGGGTGACCGTTGACGGTGACCTCCCGGGCCCCCAGCACGGGTGTCGAGGCCGGGTAACCCAGCCCGGCCAGACAGCCGGTCCGGCGTGCCGGGTCGGTCAGCGGGCCGTATTCGGGGCGACGGCCCAATAGCTCGAGGATCTCCGGTTCGGACAGCGGCAACACCGCCGTCGGCGCGGAGGCCACCGTGATGGCGTCGAAGGAGTGCGGGCCGCTGTGAGTGTCACCGGGGAACCGGATCAACGCGGCGGTGCCGACCCCGATCGCGATCACCGCGGCGGCGCCTCCGGTCCAGGCGGCGATCCGCCGCAACGAGGGCAGGGGCCGGCTCGAGTGCGCCGGTGGCCCGGTGTGGGCCCGGGACTGTTCGTCGCCCTCATCGCTTGGCATACTGCCGCTTCCGCTCGCTTCGGTGTCGTCACGCGCAGTCGTCGATCCGACCTGGTAACCCGCCCTCCGGCGCCAAGGCTATCCGGCCACCGGCCGACTGGACCGCAGCGCCGGGCCTGTGGTGGCTTCGTCCGAGCAGCACGGCTAGCCGGGCGCGGCCCCGGGCGCAGCGACTCTTGACGGTGCCCGGTGCCACGCCGAACGCGTCGGCGGCGTCGGCGACCGAGTATCCCTGCATGTCGACGGCAACCACCGCGGCGCGCTGGTTGGCCGGCAACTGGAACAACGCGGCGCGCACGTCCAGCGCGGTCTCTACCTCGGCGGTGCGATCACCGACGATGGTGTGGGTGACGAGCAGCTCGGTGTAAGAAATCTTGTTGCGCCGCAAGCGATCCAGGCAGGCGTTGATCACGATCCGGTGCAGCCAACTGCTGACGGCGGCGTTATAGCGAAACGATCCCGCCGCCCGATGTGCCGACAACATCGCCTCCTGCAGGGCGTCCTCGGCCTCTTCCGGACACCCGATGGTGAGCCGGGCCAACCGGCGCAGCCGGCGGTGGTGGCGGCCATAGAGCTCGCCGAAGGCGTAGCGGTCACCGGCGACATGCGCGGCCAACAGCTCGGCGTCGCTGCGGTCCGGGTGCCCCATGGGCGGACAGTAACCAGCGAAGGACCCGCCGGCACTTCACCCAAACGAGCTGTGCACAGGCGATCGCCGCCGAGATCGCCTAGGACGCTGCCTGCACGGTGATTTCGGAGATCTGGGTGCGGCTCTCGCCACCGGTGCTGCCCATCGTGGAGATCCACACCAGCAGGTTCGACGTCGGGGACGCCGAGTCGGCGGTGATCTTGTTGGAACCGGGCTGCAGCGACTTTGCCGGGGCCAACAAGGTGGTGTCTTCGAGCCGGGTCGGTTTCGGCGTCGGGGAGGAGCGCAGCTCCACCCGGGTGCCGGTGCTGGAAACGTTGAGTGTGACGGTGCCGATCACCGTGGGTTTGGGCAGTTGCAGCATCAGCCCGACGCCGTTCTTGAAATTCGGGAAAGGCACCGGGTCGGAGTAGGTGTCCGTCGACCAGGCAGTGGCCGGGTTTCCGTCGATGGCCAGACCGGCGTCTTGGGGCCGGTCCGCCTCGCCGCCGGGGGAGAAGACCGTCACCTGTACCGGCTTCACGATCCCGCCGGGTCCGGTCGCGCCCGGCTGCGAGGACGCCGACGGACTGCTCAAGCCCAGTTCGGTCTTGTCCAACCCGTTGACGTCGCCGAAAATCCGGTTGAGTACCGAGGCCAGCACCAGCAGCGCGACCAGGATGACGGCCCCGCCGATGCCCAGGCCGATCAGCACCCGGCGGCGTCGCTCGGTCCGCGTCTCCTCGTCCGGTGGAGCCGGCGCTGGACGGGGCGCGGGCGCCTCGTCGCCGACCGTGCCCAACAGCTCGGTCTGCTCGTGCAGGGCGGTGGCCTGCTGCAGCAGATTCGACAGCGTCGACGCGCCGCGGATCCCGCCGTCGGGCTGGATCGCATGGCTGGCGGCCGCAGAGATCTGGAACGGGATATCGGGGTTGATCGAGTCGGGCTTGACCGGGTTACCGGTCTCGTCCCGGTCCGCCGGTTCCAGCCCCAAGTCGGTCCCGGCAGCGGTCAACGGCCACCGGTTGACCAGCAGCGCATACAGGGTGGCGCCGATCCCGCGGATGTCGTCCTCGGGCTTGGTGTCCGGCAGCGTGGCGGGGAAGGCCAGGGTGACATCGCCCTCGATGCTGACCCGGACCCTCGCCGGGTGGTCGATCGATAGGGCCACACCGCTTTGGTGGGCGGATTCGGCGGCGGCGGCCAACGAGCGGATCGCCCGGGCGGCGCCGATCGGTGACGGCGACGTGCCGGCCACCTCCTGCAGCGAGGCGCCACGAACCCATTCCGAGACCACCAGTCCGCCCGCACCGATGCGCACCACGTCGAGCACGCGGGCGATTCCGGGCAGGTCGATCTGGCTGAGCCGCTGGGTGCGCGACAGGACGCTGGTGAGCTGGTCATCGGCCATGGTCTGGTTCGGGTCGACGAATGTCAGCGCGACCTGCCGGTCCAGCGCGGTGTCCAGTGCCTGCCAGAACTGCAGCACCGGGGTGCCGCCGTGGCGTACCAGCAGCCGGTAGCGGCCGCCGGCAATGCTCAGACCCGGCGTCAGCAAACTTTCGTTGCCGGCTGACTCGGGGGCCTCGGCGGCCCGCTGAGACTGTTGCGGAGCAACGGTCGGCGACGCGGCCGCAGACCGAGCGCCCTCGGAAGGAATGTTGGCCACCTCCGCGCCTTTCGGTGTCCAGCCACCGGTGATGCGCTCCGGCGGCGTGTGCGCGGCGGGATCGTTCGGGACGTCCCCGCCGGTTGTGGGCAAACGGTTGTGCTCAGCGTACGGGACGCTGGTCTCGGGAGAAGGCGGGTTCGGCATGCCGGGTAGGGGTGCTCCGACACCGATTCTTCGGCGCACCGTGCCCAGCGCGGCGACAGCCTCGGGCACCTCGGCACGCACCATGACCGCCCCGATGATCGGCAACATCACCAGCGTCAGGATCAGCAGGCGCAGCATCGATCCCGCCGCACCGTGGTCGGTCAGCATGCGCAGGCCCAGCACGCGATCTGACACTTCGGCGACCAGGCCGGCCAGCAGCGAGGCCGTCAGGGTGACCAGTACGGTGCGGATTACCTCCGGGCCTACCAGATTCCCACCCACCGGGCGCAGGGAGCGCCGCAGGAGCAGGTGCCCGACGATCGCGCCGGCGAGGAAGCCCAGACCGTTGGCCAGGCCGAGGTAGGCGGCCACCAGATCGGGGTTGTCGGTCAGGTGCGGGGCTGCCAGCGACGCAAGGATTTTTACCGCGGTGATCACCACGATGATCGCGATGGGCGTCCACGGTTGCTCGCGCGCGTAGAACACCCGCAGCTGCAACAGCACCAGGGCGTAGGGGATCAACGTGAAGGCCGACATCGCGACCGCGGCGCCGAGGTATCCGGCGTCGACGTTGCCGAAATTGCCGTAGGCGAACAGCGCACTGCCGATCGCCGGGCCGCCGACGGTCATCAGCGCCACGATCGGAATAAGGGTGACCATCATCAGCCGGGTTGCCAGGGACAGATCGGCGAGTACCGCGGGGTCGTCGCCGGCCGCCGCGTTGCGGCTCAGCCGCGGCATCACCACCGTCAGCACCGTCACGCCGATCATGCCGAACGGCAACTGCAGCAACAGCCAGGCGTAGTAGTAGATCGCCGGACCGGATGCGGCCGCAGTGCTGGCGATCTGATTGGTCACCACCAGGCCGATCTGACTGATCAGCACGTAGAGGACCATTGCCGAGGCCATCGCGCCGAAGCGCTTGAGCCGGTCGTCGATTCCCCACAGTGGGCGCAGGCTGATCCGCTCCCGCCGGATCCCCACCAGCAGGACCGCGGTCTGGGCTACCACGCCCGCAGTGGTGCCCAGGCCCAGCACCAGTAGCTTGGCGTTGCCCATCCGCACCGGATCCACCGACAGCTCGCCGGGTACCAGCAGATACAGCACCAAGGTGGCGATCGCGACCACGTTGTTGACCACCGGCGCCCAGGCCGGGGCCCCAAAGATATTGCGGGTGTTCAAGATCGCCATAAACACTGAGGACAGCCCATAGCAGATCACCTGTGGCAGCAGCAGATAGGCGAATGCGATGGTCAGCGGCTCGTTGACCTGCGGGTCGCCGCCCAGCATCAACCGCACCAGCAACGGTGCCGCGGCCACCGAGATCACGGTGGTGGCCAGCAGCAGGGCGGTGGCCAGCGTGACCAGCCGCCGCACGAATGCGGCGCCGCCGTCGGCGTCATCGCGTTCGGCGCGGGCCAGCACCGGCACGAAGATCGCCGTGAACGTCGCCTCCAGCACCAGGGCGGCTATCTGATTCGGCAGCTGATTGGCCACCGAGAAGGCGCTCGACAGTGCCGCCCCCAGGATCGCCGCCAACAGCACCACCCGGATGAAGCCGGTGATGCGGCTGACCAGGGTCGCCAATGCCATCCCCCAGGAGCGCGACACCGCCGCGGCGTCGGTCAGCTCGGGGCGCGCGGGTTGCGGGGCCGGCGTGCTCACCGGTCTCCGCCTGAGCGGCCACGGAAGCGGTGCCAGAGCCGGCGCCCGGTCAGTACCGTCAGTGCCGCCGCTGCGGTCATGGTGATCAAGAACAGCACCATCCCGTAGGCATTGGAATGCACTGACAGCCGCACCGATTCACCCAGCGGCAGACCGTCCGGAGTTTGCAGCGCGGCGTCGACGACAAAGTGCTGGTTGACGCGTACCTCGACCGGAACCCGCAACGGTAGGTACCCCGGCGGCAGCTCCAGTTCGCCGACATCGGTCACCGTCATGCCGGGCGGGGCGTCGACATGCAGTCGTACTCGGATCGGCACCGCTAGATCGTTGCGCAGCGCCAGCGGCAGCGGGCTGTGCTCGGTGGCCAGCGTGTAGGAGTCGGCGGGGTTGACGATGGTGACAGCGCCGATCAGATCGGTGACGGTGTCGCCGATGATGGCCAGCCGCTGGGTGGCCAGGCCGTTGCGGACATCGACCGGTTCGGATTGGGTCAGGGCGCGCAGCATGCCCTCGGCGAGCGGCGCCGTGTATTGGTCACCGGTCAGGCCGGTGCGGGCGTCGGTGGTCAACGCCGAGGTCAAGCCCGACAGCCGGCCGATGTCGTTGGCTACCGCGCCGATGACGTCCGGACTGAAACCGCCCGCCGGCTGTTGGGTCGGCAACGGATGCTCGGGTGGCGCTGTCGCGTCCCGCGATTCGGCGATCACCGCGGTCAGCGGCCGGGCCACGGCCAGCCCGGAGTGCAGCGCGGTGGCCAAGGTGGTCAGGACGGCCCGGGCGTCGTCGGCGCGGGGTTTCCAGTACGCCGGAGGCATCAGAATCTCGTCGCGTGCGGTGTCGGGATTCCCCGGAGATTCCAGTCCACGCCACAGCATGGCGCCCAGGGCGTCTTGGCGACGGGCCAGCGCTGAGTCGTGGCGCAGTCGGACGGCCAGCGAGGTGTCCTGGTAGCTGGGCGCGACCGGATCAGTGCCCATCGCCGCCAGCGCGGCGCCGACCGCCGGGTCATACGGCACGGACACCAGGTGTGGGGACACCCGCCGCGGGGTGACGTCCGCGGTGGCCGGGGCGCCGGCCACCGAGTCCTGCGCCGCACAATCGCCGGCGGCGATCACCAGCGTCGACCCCTCTGAGCCCTGCGCACCGATCAGGTCGGCGGCGCCGGCCGTGAGCCGACCGTCGCCGAGCAGCACCACACCACGGGTCGAGTTCACCTCGAGAATGCGGTCGACGATGTCGGCGGGCTTGTGCACCGCGATCTGGTCGAGTCGCGCGTCGCCCACCCGTGCCAGCGCATCCAGGTCGGCCTGCGCGTAGGGAGTTGCCGTGACACAGGTGTGGTGCGCCAAGCGCCGCAGCCGTTCCAGCCAGGTCCGGGCTGCGTCCCGTCCGGTGCCGGGGTGCGAGGTCGCGCTGTCGGGGGAGTCGGCGACGACGTAGCCGCTGGTCATCGCGTTGACGGTGACCACGAGGTCCGGGTCGATGGCCAGGCATAGCGCCCGGTTGACCACGCCGCTGGCGTCCACCGCGGGGCTGGTGGCGAATTCGGCGGCGGACAGCAACGCATCAAGGCGCCCACCCGGGGCCAGCGATGTCGCCAGGTCGTCGTCGGTGAGCCGAACCGGCAGGGTGCCCCCCGGAGCACCGGGCGTGAGCCGAGGCCGATCGGCCAGCGGCCAGAACATGGTGAGCTGCACGGGTTGGGAGATGTCGGGTGCGACGATGCCGGCGGACAGGTCGGAGTCCGGATCGGGTTTGGGTAGGCCAGTCACCGGAAGCAGGAAGCGGGCGTCGTCGAGCCGGGACGGCTCGCCATAGTCGGGCGTGCCGTTGACATTGACCAACACCGGATAGATACCGGGGTGGTCGATGTTCAAGGCCGGTTGGGTCGCCGAGCGCAGCGGCGCGGTCAGCGTGAAGCGGGCCTCCTGACCGCGTTGCAGCTCGGCCGTCACCGTGGCGAACGTACCCACCGCGCGGTACTGGTCGTTGGCTCCACTGAGATTGGTGCGCAGGCCGGCCGAGGAGGCGACGGCACCGGCCTGCTCGAGGCGCACCATCACATCGCGGACCGGTCGGTCGCCGACGTTGGTTACCGTGCCGGCGACGGTGACGAGCGGGACGCTGGAGGTGGTGACGACCTCCGGGGTGACGCGGTCGATGCGGATCTGGACAAACGGTGCCACATCGGGCTCGCCGGCGGCCACGTGCGGGGCGGCGCCGCCGAGTGCGGTGCCGAGGGTCATCAGCAGGGCGGCCACCACCGCCGGGAGGGCCGCCAACCGCCTCGGCGAGGGACCCCCACCGCTTCGTCGCGTGCGGGTCACGGGTCCAGCCTGCGACCGTTCTTCCGGTCCGGCGAGCCCTCGCCTGCGCGAGTACGGCGGGCGCGGGAATGCGTCTGCTGGCGTCGCCAGGGCGCGGTCACCGGCAGGGGCGGCAGGGCGGCCGGGCCGTCGGCCTGCAGCCGGTCGATCAATTCGTCGGCGACCAGCGCCAACCGTCGTTCGTCGGCGTACGCCAACCGGGACGGCAGCTCCCGGATCGGCACCCACGCCACCTCGGCGACCTCCACGTCGTCGTCGCACAGCTCGCCGCTGGCGAACCGCATCAGATAGTGGTGCACGGTCTTGTGCACCCGGCGACCGTCGGTGACGAACCAGTAGTCGATGCTGCCCAGGGCAGCCAGCACGCTGCCCTGCACACCGGTTTCTTCGGCGACCTCGCGGATCGCGGTCTGCTCGGCGGTCTCACCGACTTCGATGTGCCCTTTGGGCAGTGACCACAGCATCCTGCCTCGCCGGTCGACCCGCCCGATCAGCGCGGCGACCTGCTCTTCGCGCGGTCCGTCGATACCGTCTACCACCAAGCCGCCCGCAGACGTCTCGTGCACGGTGCGTAGCCGGTCCGGCCCGTGCCGCGCGGTGCGAGGCCGGCGCTGGGCCGCACGACTGGGAATCGCGCTCGGGCTGGGGCTGGCATCGGTGGCCGGGGATTCGACGTGGTTGATTTTCGGACCAGACGTGCGTCGACCACGGCGCCGCCTGCGGCGCCGTCCCGAATTGGCTTCTCCGCCGTCGGCCGACACCCATGCGATAGTAGCTGGCACGCTCGGGCCGACCTGCCTCCCTCGCCGGTGGCCGGCTTCGCCGTCCTCGCGACCACCGCTGGGTTAATAACGGTGGCCCGCTAAGCTCATCGAACGTGCCTGAAGCCCATCAAGACGCCGACCTGCTGACCACGGCGGCCGTCGCGCTGAATCGGCACGCCGACTTGCTGCGCAGCCTCGGCGCGATGTTCGCCGAAGCCGGCCAGGAGATCTACCTGGTCGGCGGGTCGGTCCGCGACGCGCTGTTGGGCCGACCGAGCCCGGATCTGGACTTCACCACCGACGCGCGCCCCGAGCAGGTGCAACGCATTCTGCGGGGCCGGACCGAGGCGATGTGGGACACCGGTATCGAGTTCGGCACGGTGGGCGCAACATTGGCCGGCCAACGCGTGGAGATCACCACCTTCCGGGCCGACCAATATGACCGGGTGTCGCGCAATCCCGAAGTGCGCTTCGGGGATTCACTCGACGAGGACCTGGTGCGCCGCGACTTCACCGCCAACGCGATGGCGGTCCAGATCACCGCGGCCGGACTGGGGGAGTTTCTCGACCCGCTCGGCGGGCTGGCGGCATTGCGGGAGGGTGTGCTCGACACCCCGACCGCACCGCAGGATTCCTTCGGCGACGACCCGCTCCGGATGTTGCGCGCAGCCCGGTTCGTTTCCCAGCTCGGGTTCACGGTGGCGCCGCGGGTGCGCGCCGCGATCGAGGACATGGCGCCGGAGCTCGCTCGGATCACCGCGGAACGCGTGGCCGCCGAACTGGACAAGCTGCTGGTGGGTGCCGACCCGGTGGCCGGTCTGGATCTGATGGTGGCCACCGGGATGGGCGATGTGGTGCTGCCCGAGGTCGGCGGCATGCGGATGGCAATCGACGAGCATCACCAGCACAAGGACGTCTACCAGCACTCGCTGACCGTGCTACGGCAGGCGATCGATCTGGAGGATGACGGCCCCGACTTGGTCCTGCGCTGGGCGGCCTTGCTGCACGACATCGGCAAGCCGGCCACCCGCCGGCACGAAACTGACGGGGGCGTCAGTTTCCATCACCACGAGGTGGTGGGCGCGAAGATGGCCCGGAAACGGATGCGCGCGCTGCGCTACTCCAAGCAGATGGTCGACGACGTGTCCCAGCTGGTCTACCTGCACTTGCGGTTCCACGGCTACGGCGACGGCAAGTGGACCGACTCGGCGGTGCGACGCTACGTCACCGACGCGGGACCGCTCTTGGGACGGCTGCACAAGCTGGTCCGGGCGGACTGCACCACCCGCAACAAGCGACGCGCCGCACGCCTGCAGGCCAGCTACGACCAGCTCGAAGAACGGATCGCCGTCCTGGCCGAGCAGGAAGACCTGCAGCGGGTGCGGCCGGACCTGGACGGCAACGAAATCATGGAGCTGCTCGACATCCCGGCGGGTCCGCAGGTGGGCCGCGCCTGGAGCTATCTCAAGGAGCTGCGCCTGGAGCGCGGGCCGTTAACCCGCGAGGAGGCGACGGCCGAGTTGCTGTCCTGGTGGCAGACCCAGGGGAACCGATAACCGCAGTCCCGCGTCTGAGCAGGGTATGGACTACTGCCTGGGTGATGGTGATGGTGCGGCCACGATGTGGACCGGCACGCCGGACTTGGACCTTGACGGGGACGGGCTGGCCGACGCCATCAGCCTCGATTTCGACGGGGACGGCCTGCGCGACGACGCGCTGGCCGATCTCGACGGGGACGGGGTAGCCGATCACCTCCTGCTGGACCTCGACGACGACGGCACTCCGGAGGCCGCCTTCATCGACGATGGCTCTGGCACCTGGGGGCACGGCGCCATGGCGGGCTCAGCGGATCGATCGGGCGGGCTGCGTTGGCTGGGGCTCGACGGCGTCGAGCACACCGGTGGTCCCCTGGTGGATTTCGACGGCGACGGACGTGTCAACGACCGGCTGCTGGATTTCGACGGTGACGGGCGGGCCGATCGGGTGCTGATCGGCAACGGCTTAGAAGGCACTGGCGGCTATGGCGCCGCCTACGTCGACACCGACGGTGACGGACGGTGGAACGTCAAGCTCACCGACGCCGATGGCGACGGTGCTGCCGATGGCGCCACCGTGTTGTGAACCGCGCTCACTGCCCGGCCGGTGTCGACTGGCGCCGGCTCGCTTCGCGCTGACGCGCTCAGCGCCCCCGACCGGTGCCGGGCGGCCCCGCGAAGGCTTGAGCGATCTCCAACCAGCGCTGCGCGTCGTCGCCGTGGGCGGTGACGTCCAGGTCAGCCAGCGCACGCCGCTGCGTAACCAAAAAGCAGAAGTCCTCGGCGGTTCCGGTCACCCGTTGGTCGGCGTTCACCGGGCCCCATGCCCACACCCCGCCCTCGGGCGCGTGTAGTTCCACGTGAAACGGTTCGGCCGGCGGGGTCAGGTTGTGCACGGAGAAGGCGAAATCCCGGGTCCGCACCCCCAGATGCGCGATCGAGCGCAACCGCGCCGTGGGGCGGCGGCGCACCCCGAGTGCGTCCGCGACGTCCAGGCCGTGCGCCCAGGTCTCCATCAGCCGAGCGGTGGCCATCGAGGCGGCGCTCATCGGCGGGCCGAACCACGGCAGCTTGCGCCCGTCCACCACACCGAGCAGCTCTGCGTGCAGCTTCGCGCGCGTGGAACGCCAGTCCGCCAACAGCTCGGCCGGTGGCAGCTGGGCCAGTTCGGTCGCGCCAGCGTCGACGAATCCGGCCGGGTCCTTCATCGCGTCGGAGAGTGCGGCAGCAAAACCCGCCTCGTCGGTGATGGCGGTCAGCGACACCCGGTCGGTCCACAACAGATGACCGATCTGATGAGCGATCGACCAGCCGGCCGCCGGTGTGGGCGTGCCCCACTGACTGTCGGCAAGCGGGGCCACCAGGGCGTCGAGCTCGTCGCTTTCGGCGCTCAGATCGGCGACGATCGATTCAGTTTCAGCCATGCTCGTACTTTAGGCCCACCGGTTCGCGGCGCCGCCCGATGAACGCATGCCCGGCCAAACCGAGCAGATACAGCAGGGTGCCGGCCACAATCAGCGACGGAGCCTGCCCGTCGGGCGGAATCAGCGCCGCGGCGCCGGCCACGGCGAGGATGAACGACACCCAGAACAGTGAATCCTGCACCGCGAAAACGTGTCCGCGCAGGGCGTCGTCGACGTCGATCTGCATGGCGGTGTCGGCGCAGAGTTTGACCACCTGCCCGGCCACGCCGAGCAGGAATCCGCACAACACCAGCACCGGCAGGTACAGCCCGACCGCGGCCAGTTGGATGACCGCGGCCGCGGCCAGAGCGCCGTTGGTGGTGGCGTAGCGGCCCCAGCGGTGCACCGCCGGCGGGGTCAGCACCGTGGCCAGAAACGACCCGGCGCCGGCCGAGGCGACGAACAACGCCGTGGTGCCCAGGCCCGACACCGTGTGCTCGCCGACATGCCGGACCAACACCAACACCACCAGCGTGTTGATGCCGAAGGCCATCCGGTGCGCGGCCAGTCCGGACAGGGTGGCGGCCACCGTGGGCCGGTCGCGCACCGTCCGGATGCCGTGCATCCAACCCGTCGTCACGGCATAGAGCACCGAGCCGTGGATCGCGCGTTTGGTGTCGTCAGGACCGAGCACGTGGGCTTCGAAGCGCAGCGAGAGCACCAGAGCGATCGTGACGGGGATCGCCACCGCCGCGATGATCGACGCCGCACCGCGGTCGTCGGTGCCCACCAGCCAGCGCGGCAGCAGCATGAAGTTGGCGCCCAAAAAGGCAGCTACCGCACCGGTTGCGATCGCCAACGCGTTCATCGTCACGACCTGCTCGCGCGGCACCACGTGCGGCAGCGCCGCCGACAGCCCGGAAGCGATGAACCGGGTGAACCCGTTGGCGATCAGTGCCGTGCACAACACCGGCAGATCGCTGGCACCGACCGCCAACAGTGCCGCGATCCCGAGCACCAGCACCAGCCGGGCGAGGTTGGCCACCACCATCACCTGGCGCCGGTCCCACCGGTCCAACAGTGCGCCGGCGAACGGACCCAGCAGCGAATACGGCAGGAACAGCACGGCGAAAGCACCCGCGATCGCCCACGGGGAGGCGGCCCGGTCCGGGTTGAACAGCAGCGCTCCGGCCAGCCCGGCTTGGAACAGCCCGTCGCCGAATTGACTGGCGGCCCGCAGTTCCAGCAGACGGCGGAACTCCGGCAGGCCGCGCGCCGACCGCCACAGTGATGCGGGTGCGCGGTTATCCACCACAGAACCTCTTCCAGACTCGGGCGGCGGCGCGGCACCGGCCCTAAACCAGACTACAAATATTGCGGGCCTGCCGATGTTCGGCACAGCTCAACACGAATGACGGCGGCGGGTGCCATGATGGAAAAATGGCCCAACCCGAAGAACCCGAGGACGCAGAACAGTTTGTCGCGCCCGCTGCGCATCGGGTACGGGCCGGCACGCTGCTGTTGGCCAACACCGATCTGCTCGAACCCACCTTCCGCCGCACCGTGATCTACGTGGTCGAACACAACGACGGTGGAACCTTGGGCGTGGTGCTCAACCGCCCCAGTGAGACCGCGGTCTACAACGTGCTGCCGCAGTGGTCCGAGCTGGCCGCCAAACCCAAAACCATGTTCATCGGCGGACCGGTGAAACGCGATGCCGCGCTGTGCGTCGGACTGTTGCGGGTCGGGGCCGAACCCCACGGAGTGCCCGGTCTGCGGCACATCGACGGTCGGCTGGTGATGGTCGATCTCGATGCGGACCCCGAAACCATCGCGCCGCATGTGGAGGGCGTACGGATCTTCGCCGGCTATGCCGGTTGGACCATCGGTCAGCTCGAGGGAGAGATCGAGCGCGACGACTGGATCGTGCTGTCGGCGCTGCCGTCGGATGTGATGGTGCCGCCGCGAGTCGACTTGTGGGGACGAGCCCTGCGACGGCAGCCCTGGCCCACCGCGCTGTTGGCCACCCACCCGATCGACATCAGCCGCAACTGAGCCGGCGGCAAGCGCCGCTGAAGACGTCTTACCCGCAGCCGCCGCCGCTGCCGCACCCGGAGGCCGGCGCCGGCGGCGCGCTGTCGGAGCAGCCACAGCCCGCTCCGCAGCCGACTTCTTCGACGGGCGCACTGTCCCCGCAGCCGCAGCCCGACCCGCAGCAGCCGGCGTCAGCGGCCGCGCTGGCCTGAGCCGACAGGCGTGCCGCATAGCGGGCGCCCTGCCAGGCTCCGGCGGCCAAGGTGGCAAGTGCCCCGGTGATCGAGATGATCAGCGCCAGCAGTGCCATCGACGGCGGGCCGGCCAGCACCAGCACACCGCCCGCCCCGAGGATCACCCCGACCGCGATCTGGGCGGGCGCAACCGCCCGCAGCACCAGCTGCTCGGGGTCACCGGTCAGCGGCCGCACCAGCGTCCGCACACCGAACACCAGCGACACCACCGCCGCAACCAGGCACAAGACACCCATGATCAGCATGGGTCCACAATACGAGCAGGGTGTCAGCCCGTGGTGCCGACCTGGTGCCGGATGATGCCCGACTCCTGGTGTCGCACCGTGCCTGATTGCACCGGACCGTTCGGTGCGGGGGGCGGCGGGTTGGTACCCGGCCGCTCGACCCGGAATCCGTTGATGATCCCGTCGGTCGCGGGGGCAGTGCCGATTGCCCGACCGGCTCCGGTGGTCACGGTCAGCGACACCAGGTAGGCCGCGTCGTCGGTCGGCACGATCACGTGGCGCCGAGACGTGTTCAGCGTCATGTCGGCGTCTCGATAGGTCCCCTCGATGCTCGAAGACGGGAACCCGTTGAAGTCGTCCAGGGAGGCGTTGGTGGTCTGCCAGGCCATCAACGCCTGGCTGTCGACGAACCCGTGCGTGATTGCTTCTTTCGGGTCGAATTGCCCGTCCAGTCGATAGACCACGACCTGGGCGTTGGGGGTGTAGAGCGACCCGCTGCGCCGGTCGGCGATCACGGCGAATGCATCAGGAACGTTGGGGTCGGGCACATGCGACCAGCCCGCCGGCATCGGCAGGGTGATGTTGAACGCGTTGAACCCGGCGGCCTGTTGCGGCTCCATCTGGACTTTCTTGGCGGCGAAGTAGTCGCGCAGGGTGCCCGAGGTCGCCGGCACGAGAGCACTCGGCGGCGCCACGGCAACCGGGGCAGCCGGTACGCCCGCGGGCACCGGCATCGCTGCCGGCTGGGCGGCTGGGCCGTAGGGGTTCGGCTGTGCCGGGACCAGCGGATCGGCCGCCACAGCGGGGATACCGGCCAAGCCCGCCGCCATGACAGCGGCGCAGCCGAAGAGGAGTCGCCAACGGTGCGCGGTGTTTGTCATCTCCAGGGTCCTTCCGGTGGCGGGCTGGGCAGCGATGCCCTGGCCGTGAAATGACGGTAGCCAGGCCCCGACAGCGTCGCCAGGGCTGCAACCGACCTGGAACGAAGCCCTCACCGGGTCGCAATCCAACCGATACCAAGCTGTGGCGATCGGACCGGGAAACGCCGCCGTTTACCCTGTTGAGGTGAACGAAGCCCCGACCACCCAGGGATCCAGCGACCCCACCGACCAGGCACCCCGGCACCGCTACAACGCGACGCTGGCCGGGCGTATCGAAGACACCTGGCAACACCACTGGGAGCAGGCGGGGACCTTCAACGTCGCGAACCCGGTCGGTTCACTCGCACCGACCGACGGCTCGGTGCTGCCGACCGACAAGATGTTCGTCCAGGACATGTTTCCCTACCCGTCCGGGGACGGCCTGCACGTCGGGCACCCGCTCGGCTACATCGCCACCGACGTCTACGCCCGCTACTTCCGAATGACCGGCCACAACGTGCTGCATGCCCTGGGCTTCGACGCGTTCGGCCTGCCCGCCGAGCAGTACGCGGTGCAGACCGGTACCCACCCGCGCATCCGTACCGAGGCCAACATCGAGAACTTCCGCCGGCAACTACGGCGCCTCGGCCTCGGTCACGACAGCCGGCGCAGCTTCTCGACCACCGACGTCGACTTTTACAAATGGACGCAGTGGATCTTCCTGCAGATCTACAACGCCTGGTTCGACACCAGCGCGGACAAGGCGCGCCCGATCTCCGAGCTGATCGCCGAATTCGACTCCGGAGCACGCACCCTCGATGACGGCCGGGACTGGGCGCAGCTGTCGGCCGGTGAGCGTGCCGACGTCATCGACGGCCACCGACTGGTCTACCGCACGGACTCGATGGTCAACTGGTGCCCGGGGCTGGGCACCGTGCTGGCCAACGAAGAGGTCACCGCTGATGGGCGAAGCGACCGCGGCAATTTTCCGGTGTTCCGGAAGCGGCTGCGGCAGTGGATGATGCGAATCACGGCGTACTCCGATCGGCTGCTCAACGACCTCGAACTGCTGGATTGGCCGGAGAAGGTCAAGACCATGCAGCGCAACTGGATCGGGCGCTCCACCGGTGCGGCGGCGCTGTTCGGCGCGACCACCACCGACGGCGACGCGGTGGACATCGAGGTGTTCACTACCCGCCCGGACACGCTTTTTGGCGCCACCTATCTGGTGCTGGCTCCCGAGCATGAGCTGGTCGATCGGCTGGCGGTCGCTGAGTGGCCGGACGGGGTGGACGGGCGCTGGACCTTCGGCGCGGCCACTCCCGTAGCGGCCGTCGCGGACTATCGCAAGGTGATCGCGGCGAAGTCCGATCTGGAGCGCCAGGAGAACAAGACCAAAACCGGTGTGTTCCTGGGGAGTTACGCCACCAACCCGGCCAACGGGCAGCAGGTGCCGATCTTCATCGCCGACTATGTGCTGGCCGGCTACGGCACTGGCGCCATCATGGCGGTTCCCGGCCACGATCAGCGGGACTGGGAATTCGCCGCCGAATTCGGTCTTCCCGTGGTGGAAGTCATTGCCGGCGGTGATATTTCGGAAGCCGCCTACGCGGGTGATGGAACTCTGGTCAATTCCGGCCCGCTGGACGGCATGGCCGTCGGGGACGCCAAGAAGGCCATGACCCAACAGCTGGAGGCGCAAGGCCGCGGCTGGGCGCGCATCGAATACAAGTTGCGGGACTGGCTTTTCGCCCGGCAGCGATACTGGGGCGAGCCGTTCCCGATCGTCTTCGATGCCGACGGCCACGCGCATCCGCTGGGCTCCGCGGCGCTGCCGGTCGAGCTGCCCGATGTCGCCGACTACTCGCCGGTGCTGTTCGACCCGGACGACGCATCCAGTGAACCCTCACCCCCGCTGGCCAAGGCGACGGACTGGGTGCATGTCGAGCTGGACCTCGGCGACGGACTGCAGCCCTACACCCGTGACACCAATGTCATGCCGCAGTGGGCCGGAAGCTCCTGGTATGAGCTGCGTTACGCCGACCCGCACAACGCCGACCAGTTCTGCGCTCCCGAGAACGAGGCCTACTGGATGGGGCCGCGGCCGGCCGAGCACGGCCCCAATGATCCGGGCGGGGTGGACCTCTACGTCGGCGGTGCCGAGCACGCGGTACTGCACCTGCTGTACTGCCGGTTCTGGCACAAGGTGCTCTACGACCTGGGGCACGTCAGCTCGCGCGAACCCTACCGCCGCCTGGTCAACCAGGGCTACATCCAGGCTGCCGCCTACACCGACTCCCGCGGGTCTTATGTGCCGGCCGCCGACGTTGTGGAACGCGACGGGAAGTTCTACCTGCCGGGCGCCGACGGTGACACCGAAGTCTTCGCCGAATACGGCAAAATGGGTAAGAGCCTGAAGAATTCGGTGTCTCCCGACGAGATCTGCGACAGCTACGGCGCCGACACCCTGCGGGTCTACGAGATGTCGATGGGCCCGCTGGATATGTCGCGACCGTGGGCCACCAAGGACGTTGTGGGCGCGCATCGCTTTCTGCAGCGGGTGTGGCGGTTGGTCGTCGACGAGGAAACTGGCGAGACCCGGGTGCTCGACGGCGAGCCGGACACCGAGACGCTGCGACTGCTGCACCGCACCATCGTGGGTGTGTCGGAAGATTATGCGGCACTGCGCAACAACACCGCGGCTGCCAAGCTGATCGAATACACCAACCACCTGACCAAGGAGCATCGCGGCGGGGTTCCGCGTTCGGCCGTCGAGCCGCTGGTGCTGCTGCTGGCACCGCTGGCCCCGCACCTTGCGGAGGAACTGTGGCGGCGGCTCGGACACCAGGCTTCGCTGGCACGCGGTCCCTTCCCGGTAGCCGACCCGGCTTACCTGGTGACCGACACGGTCGACTACCCGGTACAGGTCAACGGCAAGAAGCGCGGCCTGGTCACGGTGCCCGCCGATGCCGACGGCGACGCGATCAAGGCCGCTGCCCTGGCCGACGAGAAGGTGCAGGCGTTCCTGTCCGGTGCCACCCCGAAGAAGGTGATCGTGGTGCCCGGCCGACTGGTGAATCTGGTGGTGTGACAACGATTTGAGGCGACAGCATGTGGGCCGACAAAGGAGCGTTCTACGAGACGCTGGCTGAGTTAGGGCTGTTCGACGGCCTCGACGCCAGTGCCCGCGAAGAGCGTGCCGAGCTGGTGGTCTGGTTGCTGGAGGAGGGCTTCGAACTGGATCAGATCCGGGTCGAGGTGGCGCCGATGCTGATGCCGGCGCATCGTGAGCTGGGCGACGACGGCGTATACGTGTCAGAACGTGAAGTGAGCGCCGCCCACGGCATCGATCTGGACCTGTTGCAGGGCATCGAACGTGCCTTGGGGCTGCCGCGGTTGGATGATCCCGATGCCGCCCTGCTGTTACGGGCCGACGGTGAGGCCGCCGTGCGATTGCAGCAACTTATCGGGGCCGGGCTGGATCCGGGCCAGGTGATGCTGATGATCCGCCGGCTTTCCGAGGGCATCTCCCGGGCGGTGCCGGCGTTCCGCTACAGCACCATATCGGCGATCATGCGGCCGGGCCTCACCGAGCTTGAGGTCGCCAAAGCTCACGAGGAGATCGTGCGAACCGTTATCCCCATGTTGGGGAGCATGATTCGTGACATCCTGTTTGTCCAGCTGCGGCGGGTGCTGGAAGGTGAGGAGGTCAATGCCACCGAGCGGGCGGCCGGGGTGGCGTTGCCCGGGGCGCGGCAGCTTGCGGTGGCGTTCGCCGACATGGTCGGGTTCACTCGGCTGGGCGAGGCGATACCGCCCGAGGAACTGGTGGGACTCGTTGAGCGCCTTGCCGATCTGGCGCACGAGGTGGTCAACCCTCCGGTGCGGCTGGTCAAGACGATCGGCGATGCGGTGATGCTGGTGTCGTCCGACGCCGCGAAGCTGCTTGGCGCCACGCTGCAGCTGCTGGACCGCGCCGCGGACGACCCCGCCTTACCGCAGCTGCGGGCCGGTATCGCGTCGGGATGGGCGGTGAGTCGAGCCCGGGATTGGTTTGGCAGCCCGGTGAACGTCGCGAGCCGGGTCACCAGCGTTGCCGAGCCCGGTGAGGTCATAGTGGAGGGCGCGGCTCGCGAGGCCATCGGTGACGCTCCGGGTTACGCCTGGTCGTTTATCGGGCCCCGTCCACTTAAGGGTGTGGAGGGCGAGACCAAATTGTTCGGGGTGCGGCGGCAGGAAACCCGATAGCTCAACGCGGCCGGACCACCACTTCCTGCAGCTGCGCCTCGGCGGGGGCGCGGATCGCGGCGGCCACCACTTCGGCGACGGTGTCGGGACGCAGGAAGCGAGTCGGGTTGTACTCGCCGCCCTCGTAGGCGACCAGGTCGTGCTGCATCTCGGTGTCGACCCGGCCCGGGTAGACCGTGGTGACCCGCAGGGCCGGCTCGTCACTGCGCAGTGAGTCCGCGAACGCCCGAAGCGCGAACTTGCTCGCCGAATACGACGCCATGCCCGGAGAAACCCGTTGCCCGGCACCGGAGTTGATGAAAACCACCTGACCGCGGGCCGCCCGCAACGCGGGCAACAGCGCCAGGGTCAGGGCCACCGCGCCGAACAGGTTCACTTCGAAGGTGGCCCGCCACTCCTCGATATAGGACTCGCCGGCAGCACCGGGCAGCATCACCCCGGCGTTGTGCACCAGCACATCGAGTTCGTCGACGATCTCGGTGGCCACCTCGATGCCGTCGACGTCGGCGAGGTCCAGCGGCCAGGTGGTGGCGCCGAGCCGCTGCGCCACCGCGTCCAGACGCGCGGACGGTCGGCCGGCCAGCAGCAGGGTGTGGGTGGGCGCCAGCGCCTCGGCTATCGCCGAACCGATTCCGCCGCCGGCGCCGGTGATCAGGGCAGTCGGCATCAACCGCAATCCAGCGGGCAGCCCGTATCGTCGGCGGCTGCCGGATCGACACCATCACAGGTAGCCAGGCGCTCCAGGGGCTCGAGCGCGCGGGTCAGGGTGTCGAGTTCTTCTTGGCTGAGCTTGTTCAGCATCGCCGCCAGTGCCGCGTGCCGGTTTGCCAGCGATTCGCGGTGGCTCGCCAGGCCTTCGGGAGTGATGTCGACCAGGACCGCGCGCAGATCAGAGGGGTCGCGACTGCGTTTGACCAGCCCGATCTTTTCCAGGCGGCGGATTGCCACCGTGGTGGTGGGGGTGCGGACCCGCTCGTGGGCGGCCAGCTCGGTCATCCGGATGGGTCCCCGGTCCAGCAGGGTGATCAGGATCGACAGCTGAGCCAGGGTCAGTTCGCCAGTCGGCGTACCTCCGCTGATGTCGCCGCGCCGCAATATCGAAAATAATTTGGACAGCGAACGGTGCAAGCCTTCGGCGATCGCCGTCACCTGCGGCGTATCGGCCTTGCTCTCCGTCATAGTTCGCTAGTCTAACCGGCGACCGTGAAGAGGGTTGACAAGTCGTGCAGGTTGCTGTCACAACACCTGGGACAGGAACTTCTGCAGCCGCTGCGTCTCGGCGTTGTCGAAGATCTGATCGGGTGGGCCGGACTCCACGACCTTGCCCCGGTCCATGAAGACCACCGTGTCCGACGCTGAGCGGGCAAAACCCATCTCGTGGGTGACCACCACCATCGTCATGCCGTCGGCGCCCAGTTCGGCGATCAACGCCAGGATCCCCTTGACCAACTCCGGATCCAACGCCGAGGTGGCTTCGTCGAAAAGCATCACCTGCGGCTGCATCGCCAGCGCCCGAGCGATCGCCACCCGCTGTTGCTGGCCGCCGGAGAGCGCCGCCGGGCGGGCGGTGGCCTTGTTCTTCAGCCCGACCCGGTCCAACAGGCTCAGGGCCAGCTCGCGGGCGGCATCGTCGGACATCCCGCGCAGCTTGCGCGGAGCCAGGGTGATGTTGTCCAGCACGCTGCGGTGCGGGAAGAGATTGAAATGCTGGAACACCATCCCGATCCGCTGACGCAGCTCGTCGGGGTCGTCGGTCAACACCGACCGGCCGCCCAGCAACACGTCGCCGTCGTCGGGCTCGTGGAGCCGGTTCAAGGTGCGCAGCATCGTCGATTTACCCGAGCCCGAGGGACCGATCACCGCGGCGGTGGCACCCGCCGGCACATCGAGGTCGACGCCGCGCAGTACCTGGTGTTTGCCAAAGGACAACTGAATCCCTTTGGCCGCCAGCGACACCGGCTCGCGGGCCGTGGGCGCCGTCACGTCATCTCCTGACTGGAGATCGCCGGAATCAGCTCAACCGGATCGTCGGCTTCGGGGGGCCTGCCGCGCCGCAGCCGATGATCGACGACGTTCACCAGGTGCGTCAGCGGGATGGTCAAGGCCAGATAGAGCAGGCCGGCGGCCACCAAGGGCGACAGGCTGCCGGTCTGGGCGTTGAAGTCGCGGCCCACCTGGAACAGCTCCCGCTGACCGGCCACCAGACCGAGGAAGTACAGCAGCGCCGAGGCTTTGAGCAGGGCGATGAACTGATTGACCAGCGCCGGCAGCACCCGCCGGATGCCCTGCGGAATCACCACCAGGCGCATCGCCGCCGGGTAGCCGAAACCCAGTGCGCGCGAGGCCTCCAGCTGGCCGGCTTCCACACTTTGAATGCCCGAGCGCAGGATCTCGCCGATATAGGCCGCGGCGGTCAGCCCCAGTGCCGCGATCCCCAGCGGGTACGGGTTGTTGTGCGTCAGCCCACCTACCAGTGGCCCGACCGCCAGGCCGATCAGCAGGATGATCAACACCTCGGGCAAGCCCCGGAAGATATCGGTGTAGACCCGGGCCGGCCAGCGCAGCCACCGGGTTCGCGAGATCCCGGCCACGGCCAGGCCCAGCCCAGCCACCAGGCCGATGACGCCGCCGCTCACGGTCAGCAACAGGGTGTTGGGCAGGCCGGTTTTGATCAGATCCGGCAGGGCTTGGCGGTACAGGTGCCAATCGAAGAAGGAGTCCCGCAGCTGCGCCAGCGTCGATTTGGGCGTGTAGGGCTCGGACTCGAGCCGGTGGTGCCGAGCCGCGATCGCGGCGAAGTCCGGCAGATGCGGGGTGGCCGCCGACTTCGATCCCGGCTCCCAGTCCGGTGGCAATGGCCGCGGCACCCAGTCGGTGTAGAGCTGCGGCCAGGTGCCATCGTTGATGACGGCGTCCAGGCCGGAGTTCAGCGCCGAAATCAGCGCCTGGTTCCCCTTGGCCACCGCATACGCTTCGAAGCCGGCCGGGCTGAAGGTGTTGCCGACGATCTGCGTCGGATCACCCGGCCGCATCAGGTTCAGCGCGCTCAGCGACGGCGCCACCCAGGCGTCGACCTGACGGCTCTTCAGGCTGGCGTACAGCGTGATCGAGTCGGGGAACCGCACCGGCTCCAATTCGAGGGTGTCGACGACGTAGGCGTCCTCCACCGTGCCCTGGACCACCGCGATGCGCTGGCCGGGGGACAGTGAGCCGTAGCCGGTGATTCCCGATCCGGTCGGGACCACCAGCGCCATGTAGCCGAAGTTGTAGCCGTTGGTGAAACCGACGGTGCGACGGCGTTCTTCGGTGGCGTTGATCGACGCCGACCCGACGTCGAATCGCCCCGAATCCACCTGGGCCAGCAGGCCGAAGAAGTCGGTGCCCACGAAGTACACCCGCAGGCCCAGCTTCTTGGCGATGGCCCGCAGCAGTTCATTGTCGAAGCCGGTGTAGCGGCCCTTGGCGTTGATGCAGTTCGTCGGTGGGCTCTCGGTGATGGTGCCGACCATCAGCACGCCCGGGGTGCCCAGGCCCAGCTTGGAGATGTCGATCGAGCTCAGCGGCTCGACGCCCGCGGTGGTGTATTTGTCCTCACGCGGCCGTTTGGCCGTGGCCAGTTTGCCCGGCAACGCCACGGCAGCTTGCTCGCCGAGTGGGGCGCACAGGTCGGGGGCAGCTCCGGCCGGGGGCACAGCCGCGAGGCCGCCCACGATCATGCAGGTGGCGAACAGCGCCGCCAGCCTTATTACTGATCGCGCCATCGACACAGCGCCTCGACAGCGGTCAGGTCATAGTCGGGGCCACTGCTGCCGATGGTCAGCAGGCTCACCCCGAGCCGGGTCAAGGCTTCGGCCTCGGTAAGCAACTCGGCCACGGCGCCGCGCGTCTGGTCCCCGCCGAGGGCCGCCGAGTGCTCGATCGTGGCGGGGTCACGCCCGACGGCGGCGCAGTGCTCAGCCAGTACGGCTGCCTTGTGCGGGTAGCTGTCGGCGTCGGCGAAGCTATGCCACATGTCGGCGTGCTCGGCGACCAGGCGCAGCGTCTTGCGCTCCCCGCCGCCCCCGATCAACATCGGGATAGCGCGAGTCGGCGGCGGATTCAGCCGGGCCAGACGGGCTTTGATCCGCGGCAGTGCACCGGCCAAGTCGTCGAGGCGGCTGCCCGCGGTACCGAACTCGTAGCCGTATTCACGGTAGTCCCGGTGCTTCCAGCCCGCGCCGATGCCCAGGATCAGCCGGCCGTCGCCGATGTGGTCGACGGTGCGGGCCATGTCGGCCAGCAGCTCGGGGTTGCGGTAGGAGTTGCACGACACCAGCGCACCGATCTGGATGCGCGAGGTCTGCTCGGCCCAGGCGGCCAGCATGGTCCAGCACTCGAAGTGCGGTCCGTCACGTTCGCCGTCGAGCGGGAAGAAATGGTCCCAGTTGAAGGCGATGTCGACACCTAGATCCTCGCAACGCCGGACCGCGTCGCGGATGGCACCGTAGTGCGCCGCGTGCTGGGGCTGTAATTGCACCGCGATGCGGATGGGTCGGGCCATCTCGCCACCTTATCCCCGGAATTGGCGGACACCAGGCGACTGAACCGCCGGGTTCATGCGGCGGTCCCAGCTTCGGCTCTCCTGCGTCGAGCCTCGCTGAACCGCGGGGCCTTTGCGGCGGTTCCAGCTTCGGCTCTCCTGCGTCGAGCCTCGCTGAACCGCCGGGTATCAGGCGAGGGCCATGCGAAGCAGCTCGACCAGGACGCGAGGCCGATCACTTTGTACGGAGTGTCCGGCGCCGTCCACGACGTGAGTGGTCAGTCCCGGGGAGCGTTGCGCATACTCGGCGACGTCGTCGGCGGAGACGAAGACCGAATCGCCGCCGCGGATCAAGGTGGTCGGCGCGGTGATCGCCGAGACATCGGTCCACAGCTCGGTGAAGTCGCCGACCGAGCGGATGGTGTCGTAACGCCACGTCCAACTGCCGTCCGGCAACCGGCGGGTGTTGTGGAACAGTCCGCGTCGCAGCGACTCGCGATCCCGGTGCGGCGCCGCGGCCGTGGTGACGGCCAGCAGTGACTCGAAGTCGGGGAAGGTCCGATCGCCTTGGACCAATGCCACGGTGCCGCGGTCGGCGGCACTCATCTCGGCATGGCGCTGCAACGCCGACGGCGTCACATCCACCAGCGCCAACCGGCGCACCAGCTCGCCGGCGGTGGCCGCCAATCGGATCGCGGTCAACCCGCCCAGGGACATGCCGACCACCAACTCGGCGTCCGGTGCCAGCTCGCGCAGCACCGGCGCCAGAGTGGCCGCATTGCGTTGGGGTGAATAGTCGCCGTCCTCGCGCCACGCCGAGCGGCCGTGCCCGGGCAGGTCCACCGCCAGCGCGGGCTCACCGAGCCCGAGGACGACGGTGTCCCAGGTGTGGGCGTTCTGCGCGCCGCCGTGCAGGAACACCACCCGCGGCGGTGCTGAACCCCACCTCAGCGCACTGACTTCGGCGGTCTCGATCCGCTCCACGTCGGGCAACGCACTGGTCAGACCGGCCTGCTCGGCGTTGCCGCGCAACAGCGCGAACTCCGAGAGGCCGGCCAGCTCGTCGTCAGTCATGTCCCCCCGCAGAGTGGATGTTGTGTCTAGCCGACGATGAATTCTTCGAGCTGGGCGCGCGCGATGTCGTCAGCCAGCTGCTCGGGCGGGCTCTTCATCAGGTACGCCGACGCCGGCAGGATCGGTCCGCCGATGCCACGGTCCTTGGCGATCTTGGCGGCACGCACCGCGTCGATGATGATGCCGGCCGAGTTGGGGGAGTCCCACACCTCGAGCTTGTACTCCAGGTTCAGCGGCGCGTCACCGAAGGCGCGGCCCTCGAGGCGCACGTAGGCCCACTTGCGGTCATCGAGCCAGGCGACGTGGTCGCTTGGTCCGATGTGGACGTTCTTGTCCTCGATCTTGCCGGCCAGCGAGCCGGTCAGGTTGGAGGTGACGGCCTGGGTCTTGGAGACCTTCTTGGACTCCAGGCGCTCGCGCTCGAGCATGTTCTTGAAGTCCATGTTGCCGCCGACGTTGAGCTGGTAGGTGCGGTCCAGCGTGACACCGCGGTCCTCGAACAGCTTGGCCATCACGCGATGGGTGATGGTGGCGCCGACCTGGCTCTTGATGTCGTCGCCGACGATCGGTACGCCGGCGTCGGCGAACTTCTTGGCCCACACCGGGTCGGAGGCGATGAACACCGGAAGTGCGTTGACGAACGCCACGCCTGCGTCGATGGCGCACTGGGCGTAGAACTTGTCGGCCTCTTCGGAGCCCACTGGCAGGTAGGAGACCAGCACGTCGACCTTGGCTTCGCGCAGCACGGCGACCACGTCCACGGCCTCGGCGTCGGAGACCTCGATGGTCTCGGCGTAGTACTTACCGATGCCGTCCAGGGTCGGGCCGCGCTGCACGATCACGTTGGTCGGCGGCACGTCGGCGATCTTGATGGTGTTGTTCTCCGAGGCGAAGATGGCCTCGGAGAGGTCGAAGCCGACCTTTTTGGCGTCCACGTCGAACGCGGCAACGAACTTGACGTCGCGGACGTGGTACGGGCCGAAGCGCACGTGCATCAAGCCGGGGACCGTGGAGGTGTCATCGGCGTTCTGGTAGTACTGGACGCCCTGGACCAGCGAGGACGCGCAGTTGCCGACGCCGACAATGGCGACCCGCACATCCGTCGTTTGCTCAGTCATTTTCGACGCTCTCCTTTTTCTGCTCTCACTGCTGAAGTGCTGTGTTGTGTTTCCCCGAGGCCCGCGTCCGGCAGGATCAGGGTTGTTCGGCCCGGCCCTGCGATACGCGTTCGGCCGCGATCAGCTCGTTGAGCCACTTGACCTCCCGCTCACTGGACTCCAGCCCGAGCTGGTGCAGTTGGCGGGTGTAGCGGTCCAACGAGTTGCTGGCCCGCGACACCGCGTTGCGCAGGCCTTCCCGGCGTTCCTCCACCTGCCGGCGGCGGCCTTCGAGGATCCGCATCCGAGCCTCGGCGGGGGTGCGGTTGAAGAACGCCAGGTGGACTCCGAAGCCGTCGTCGGTGTAGTTCTGCGGGCCGGTGTCGGACACCAACTCGTTGAACCGCTGACGGCCGGCGTCGGTCAGCCGGTACACCCGCCGGGCCCGGCGCACCGGGGTTCCCGTCGGCGCGGCGTCCTCGGCGATCACCCCGGCCAGCTGCATGCGCCGCAGCGCGGGATACAGCGAGCCGTAGGAAAACGCCCGGAACGCACCCAGCAGACCGGTCAACCGCTTCCGGAGCTCGTAGCCGTGCATCGGAGACTCGAGCAGCAAGCCCAAAATGGCAAGCTCAAGCACTCCAATCACCTCCTGAGATGGTGTAGCTACGTCCGGTCGACGGTTCGCGCCATAGTATCGCGCCGATATAACCGAACCCAAGCGGCTATTGTTCGCACGATGTTCAAGCTGGCGAAACGGGCAGTTCAGTACGGGTAATTGATGTGCTTGACCGTGCCGTCGCCCGCGAAGGCGATGTAGCCGCTGCCGTAGCCGCGGGAAACATACACCGACAGCGACCGCGCCGGGATCGCCCGCCGTGACGCCAAATCCGCCGCTTGACGCCGGTTGGGGGCGTTGATCGCGACCGCCGGTGAGGACCCGACGTACTCTGGTCACCGTGCGATTGCAGCGACAGGTAGTGGACTACGCGCTCCGGCGCCGCTCCCTGCTGGCCGAGGTCTACTCCGGGCGTACCGGGGTGACCGAGGTGTGCGACGCCAACCCGTATCTGCTGCGCGCCGCGAAGTTCCACGGCAAGGCCAGTGCGGTGGTGTGCCCCATCTGCCGCAAGGAGCCGCTCACCCTGGTGTCCTGGGTATACGGCGATCAGTTGGGCGCGGTCTCGGGCTCGGCGCGTTCCGCTGAGGAACTGGTCCTGTTGGCCACCCGCTTCTCGGAGTTCTCGGTGTACGTCGTCGAGGTGTGCCGGACCTGCAGCTGGAATCACCTGGTGAAGTCGTATGTCTTGGGCCTCGCACGCCCACCCAAGGGATCCCGCGGTCGACGGCCGGCACGCAGCGGAGCCCGTACCGCCAGTGAGTAAACATCACGACGACGGGTCCGATACTGGCTCGGCCCGGCCCTCCGACGCCGCCGGCCGGCGCCCCCCGGCGGGACCTGAGAGATGTAGAGCCCGCGCCGAATCCGCTGGAGTGGCTGCGGAGGCATCCGCCGAATTGGCGGTGGATTCGGCGCGGGCTCTACATCTCGGTGGTGGTGATGCTGCTGTTGCCGGTCATCACCTTCGCGATGGCCTACGCCATCACCGATGTGCCCTCGCCGGGTGACATCCGGACCAACCAGGTGTCGACGATCCTGGCCAGTGACGGATCCGAGCTGGCCAAAATCATTCCGCCGGAAGGCAACCGCGTCGACATCGACATCAACCAGGTGCCGGTATACGTGCGTAACGCGGTGTTGGCCGCCGAGGACCGCGATTTCTACTCCAACCCGGGCTTCTCGGTGTCGGGCTTCGCCCGCGCGATCAAGAACAACCTCTTCGGCGGTGACACCCAGGGCGGTTCGACGATCACCCAGCAATACGTCAAGAACGCGCTGGTCGGATCCGAGCGGGCCGGCATGGGCGGATTGGTTCGCAAGGCCAAAGAACTCGTGATCGCCACGAAGATGTCCAGCGCGTGGCGCAAAGACGATGTGCTGCAGGCCTACCTGAACATCATCTACTTCGGCCGCGGTGCCTATGGGATCGCCGCGGCCACGCGGGCCTACTTCGACAAGCCCGTCGAGAAACTCGACATCGCCGAGGGTGCGCTGCTGGCCGCACTGATCCAGCGGCCGTCCACCCTGGATCCGGCGGTCGACCCCGAAGGTGCCCTCGACCGGTGGAACTGGGTGCTCGACGGCATGGTGGAGACCGGGGCACTTTCCGCCGGTGAGCGTGCCGCTCAGGAGTTTCCGTCCACGGTGTCGCCCGAATTGGCCCGCGCCCAGAACATCACCACCGGGCCCAATGGACTGATCCAGCGGCAGGTCACGCAGGAACTGCTCGAGCTGTTCAACATCGACGAACAGACGCTCAACACCCAGGGCCTGCAGATCACCAGCACCATCGATCCGGCGGCGCAGGATGCCGCCGAGGACGCGGTGACCACCTACCTCAAGGACCAGATCCCCAACATGCGCTCGGCGGTCGTGTCCATCGACCCGCGCGACGGCGCGGTGCGCGCCTACTACGGCGGATCGGATGCGACCGGCTTCGACTTCGCTCAGGCTGGGCTGCAGACCGGGTCGTCGTTCAAGGTGTTCGCGCTGGTGGCCGCGCTCGAGCAGGGCATCGGTCTGGGCTACCAGATCGACAGTTCTCCGCTGACCCTCGACAACGGCCGGACCAAGATCACCAACGCTGAGGGTGAGGGCTGCGGTGTTTGCAACATCGCCGAGGCGCTCAAGCGCTCGCTGAACACCGCCTACTACCGGCTGATGCTCAAGCTCAAGAACGGGGCGCAGGACGTCGCCGACGCCGCGCATCAGGCCGGGGTCGCCAAGAGCTTCCCCGGAGTGCCGCACACCCTGTCGCAGGACGGCGGCCCACCCGAAGGCGGAGTGGTGCTGGGCCAGTACCAGACCCGGGTTATCGATATGGCCTCGGCATACGCGACGTTGGCGGACTCGGGCATCTACCACCCGCCGCACTTCGTGGAGAAGGTGGTCAGCGCCGACGGGCGAGTGCTGTTCGATGCGAAGACCTCCGAAGACACCGGCGAGCAGCGCATCCCCAAGGCGGTCGCCGACAACGTCACCGCCGCCATGCAACCCATCGCCGGCTGGTCGCGTGGGCACAACCTGGCCGGCGGACGGCCGTCGGCGGCCAAGACCGGTACCACGCAGCTGGGCGATACCGGAGCCAACCGGGACGGTTGGATGGTCGGCTACACACCGTCGCTGTCAACCGCGGTCTGGGTGGGCACCACCGGGGGAGACGAACCGCTGGTGAATCAGTGGGGCGGTCCGGTCTACGGCGCGGGCATACCGGCTGACATCTGGAAGGCCACCATGGACGGCGCCCTGAAGGGCACCCCCAACGAAACTTTCCCGACGCCCACCGACCCCCGCCAAGGGATGCCGGCCCGCCGCCGCCACCGGCGGAGACCGTCATCCAGCCCCCGATCGAGATCGCGCCGGGCATCACCATCCCGATCGGTCCGCCCACGACGATCACGGCCGCCCCGCCCGTGCCGGCTGCGCCGCCTGCGCCCGAATCGGGCGGCCCGCCGCCGGCGGAGCAGCCGCCCGCTGCGCCGTAGTGCGTTTGTGACCTTGTTTCAACCCGAGGGTTAGTCCGCGGAAGTAGTCTGTTGGCCATGCGACTGCAGCGACGCGTCGGGGACGGCGGGCTGCTGGGCACTTCGCCGACTGCCGAAATGTGTTGCACCCGAATCGGGATGGCGAAGGGCCGGAAGCCCGCCTCCTACTCGCGGGGACGCCTTGGGCGCCGGTGAAAACCCAGGGCCCGACAGCGCCGGGTGCCGACAGCGCTGAAGAAGAGCACTTCTTGACGACGTCCGATGCCAAGCCCACCGACGAAGCGAACGGAACGGCCGCCGACAAAGCCGCCGAGTGCACCGATGACGAGGCGGATCGCCACGACCGCCTCGAAGCGGTCAAGGCCGCCATGGAGCGCCCTCGCCCGGACAGCGAAAAGTCCCCAGTACCAGACGAACCGCCGGCAGATCTCGAGACCGAGCCGGACCAGCACGGATCGCGGCGGCGGCGGAACTGGCTCTGGGCCCGACGCGGCCTGTACGCCGCCACTGCGGCGGCGCTGGTGGTCCCGGTCGTCACCTTCGGGATGGCGTACCGCACCGTGGAGATCCCCGAACCCGGTGACATCCACACCAGCCAGGTCACGACGATCCTCGCCGCCGACGGGACCGAGCTGGCGAAAATTGTGCCGCCGGAGGGGAATCGGGTTGACGTCAAGCTTGACCGGGTGCCGGTCCACGTGCGTGACGCGGTGCTGGCCGCCGAGGACCGGGACTTCTACACCAACTCCGGCTTCTCGGTCTCGGGGCTGTTTCGGGCGGTCAAGAACAACCTGACCGGCGGTGACACGCAGGGCGGTTCGACGATCACCCAGCAATACGTCAAGAACGCCCTGGTCGGGTCCGAGCGGGCTGGCATGGGCGGATTGGTCCGCAAGGGCAAAGAGCTCGTCATCGCCACCAAGATGTCGGAGGCGTGGTCCAAGGACGAAGTGCTGGAGGCCTACCTCAACATCATCTACTTCGGCCGCACCACCTACGGGATCGCCGCGGCCGCCCGCGCGTACTTCGACAAGCGGGTCGAGGACCTCACCGTCTCCGAAGGTGCTTTGCTGGCGGCGGTGATTCAGCGGCCGTCCGCCTTGGACCCGGCTATCAACCGAGACCGGGCCATCGATCGGTGGAACTGGGTACTCGACGGCATGGTGCAAATCGGCGCCCTGACGCTCAGTGAGCGGGCCAAGCAGTTCTTCCCGACTACCATCCCGCTCAACCAGGCGCGCAACGCCGACCAGGCGTCCGGGCCCAACGGGTTGATTCAACGCCAGGTCACCGAGGAATTGCTCGACATGTTCCACATCGACGAGCAGACCCTGAACATGGAGGGACTGCGCATCACCACCACGATCGACATGAAGGCGCAGCGGGCGGTGGAGAAGGCCGTCAAGGCGACCATGGCTGGGCAAAAGCCGACTATGCGGACCGCCGTGGTCTCCATCGATCCACGCAACGGCGCGGTGCGGGCCTATTACGGCGGCGACGAGGTCGGCGGCTTCGACTTCGCCCAGGCCGGCTTGCAGACCGGTTCCTCATTCAAGGTGTTCGCCTTGGTGGCGGCGCTGAAGCAGGGCATCGGCCTGGGTGAACAGATCGACAGCGGCCCGCTGACGGTCGGCAAGACCAAGATCAGCAACGTGGGCGGCGCCAGCTGCGGAGTCTGCAACATCGCCGAGGCACTCAAACGGTCGCTGAACACGGCCTACTACCGGCTGATGCTCAAGCTCAAGCACGGACCGCAGGACGTCGCCGATGCCGCACACCAGCTCGGGGTCGCGAAGAGCTTCCCGGGTGTGGCGCACACCTTGTCCCAGGATGGCCTGGGCGGACCCCCGGAGAACGGCATCGTGCTCGGCCAGTACCAGACTCGGGTGATCGACATGGCGTCGGCGTACGCCACCCTGGCCGACTCCGGGATGTACCACCGGCCGCACTTCATCGCGAAGGTCGTGGGCCCGGACGACCGGGTGCTCTTCGACGTCACTGCCGCCAAGGACTCCGGCGAGCAGCGTGTCCCGAAAGCCGTCGCGGACAATGTCACCGACGCCATGAAGGCGATTCCGAGCTGGTCGGGTGGGCACGAGCTGGCTGGTGGGCGCCCGGCCGCGGCCAAGACCGGCACCACCCAGCTCGGCACCACCGGGGCCAACCGGGACGCCTGGATGGTCGGCTATACGCCGACCCTGTCGACGGCGGTCTGGGTGGGCACCACCGGCGGCGACGAACCGCTGACGAACAAGTGGGGCGGGCCGGTCTACGGCGCGGGCCTGCCGGCCGACATCTGGAAGGCCAGCATGGACGGCGCCCTGTGGGGAGACCCGATCGTGCAGTTCCCCAAGCCCACCGAGATCGGCGGCTTTGCGGGCGTGCCGGCCACCGCACGTATAAGAGACAGGACCTGCCCAGTCGCACCGATGCCATCGGTCACGCGCTGTCGAACACCATCGGCGGGCCGGTCGGTCGGCATGCCCTGATCGGGCGGACCAGGTTCATGACGCCGCTGCGGGTGATGTTTTTGATCGCCGTGCTGTTCTTGGCCCTGGGCTGGACCACCAAGTCGGCGTGCCTGCAGAGCACGGGCGGCGGCAGCCCCGACCAGCGGGTAGCCAACTGGGACAACGAGCGGGCGTACTTCCAGCTGTGCTATTCCGACGTCGTACCGCTCTACACCGCGGAGCTACTGGATCAGGGCAAATTCCCGTACAAGTCCAGCTGGGTGGAGAAGGACTCGTCGGGCAAGGAACAGACCCGCTACGACGGACTGCCCGCCGTGCGCTACATGGAATACCCGGTGCTCACCGGCGTGTACCAGTACGCGGCGATGGCCCTGGCGAAGACGTACACGGCGATCACCAAGGTGGTGAAGATCCCAGCATTGAACGGGGTCGCCGAGGTGGTGGTGTTCTTCGACATCGTCGCGCTCGGTCTGGCACTGGCCTGGCTGGCGACGGTGTGGTCCACCGCCGAGCTGGCCGGCCGACGCATCTGGGACGCGGCGCTGGTGGCGGCATCGCCGCTGGTGATCTTCCAGATCTTCACCAATTTCGACGCGTTGGCCACCGCGTTCGCCGGGGCCGGCCTGTTGGCCTGGGCGCGGCGCCGCCCGACCGCGGCCGGGGTGCTGCTCGGTCTGGGCGCCGCCGCCAAGCTGTACCCGGTACTGCTGTTGTTTCCGCTGCTGGTGCTGGGGCTGCGCACCGGCCGGCTGCGGGAGGTCAAACGCACCGCGGTGGCCACCGCGGTCAGCTGGCTGGTGGTGAACCTGCCGGTCCTGCTGTACGCACCGCGCGGCTGGAGCGAATTCTTCCGGCTCAACTCCCGCCGCGGCGATGACATGGATTCGCTCTACAACGTGGTGCGGTCGTTGACCGGCTGGCGGGGCTTCGACGGCGACCTGGGAATGTGGCAGCCCCCGACGGTGCTCAACACCGTTGTCACCGCGCTGTTCGTGCTGTGCTGCCTAGGGATCGGCTACATCGGGCTGACCGCGCCGCGGCGGCCGCGCGTCGCACAGTTGGCGTTTCTGGTGGTTGCGGCGTTCCTGCTGACCAACAAGGTGTGGAGTCCGCAGTTCTCGTTGTGGCTGGTGCCGCTGGCCGTGCTGGCTCTGCCGCACCGCCGGCTGCTGCTGGTCTGGATGACGGTCGACGCGCTGGTCTGGGTGCCGCGGATGTATTACCTCTACAGCGTTCCGGACCGCGGCCTGCCCGAGCAGTGGTTCACCAGCACGGTCCTGGTGCGCGACGTGGCGGTCATCGGGCTGTGTGCGCTGGTGATCCGGCAGATCTACCGCCCGCAGGAAGATCTGGTGCGGGCTCATGGGTGGGCCGACGACCCGGCCGGTGGGGTGTTCGACCGGGCCCCCGATGCGCCCCGCATGAACCCGCCCTGGCTGCCGGCCCGACTGCGACCCCAGCCGACGGTCATGGCCCACGGGGGAACCGGGGCCTGGCGGCCGGATTGATCGCCATGCTGCCCCATCCGGGCCTCGGCTGGCCACAGTTTGAGCGCCGCGAGGGGTGATTTGCGGACTCCGATAGTGGCTGGCACGCCGCTCGAAAGAACGTTCGTTTACCTGGACGCTTTATTTTCGTGACATTGCTGTAATCTCGCGGGCGCGATGACTACCCCTCCCACGTCCCCCCACGAACCGTTCCCGCCGCAGGTTGCCATTATCGGGCTGGCTTGCCGGCTCCCAGGTGGGATCGACTCGCCGCAGCAGTTCTGGGAGGCATTGCTGCGCGGCGCCGACTTCATCGACGAAGTGCCCGCCGACCGGTGGGATGTCGATAGCTACTACGGCTCCGAACCGGGCGAACCGGGCCGGTCGGTATCGCGCTGGGGCGGCTTCCTGGACACCATCGGCGCGTTTGATGCCGACTTTTTTGGCATGACCGAGCCGGAGGCTACCGCGGTCGATCCGCAACACCGCCTGTTGCTGGAGACCTCGTGGGAGGCCGTCGAGCACGCTGGAATGGACCCGGCGACCTTGGCTCGATCGCAGACCGGTGTCTTCGTGGGGCTGACGCATAGCGACTACGAACTGCTGTCCGCCGAGTGCGGTGCCGCTGAGGGGCCATACGGATTCACCGCTACCAACACAAGCTTTGCTTCGGCCCGGGTGTCGCAGGCCCTGGGACTTCACGGGCCGGCAGTCACGGTGGACACGGCGTGTTCCTCGGGCCTGATGGCGGTGCACCAAGCCTGCCGCAGCTTGCAGGTCGGTGAAAGCGAACTCGCCCTGGCGGGCGGTGTGTCGGTGATGCTCGAACCCCGCAGGTCGGTTGCCGGCTCGCAGCAGGGCATGTTGTCTCCGACCGGCCGATGCCGGGCCTTCGACGCCGCCGCCGACGGATTCGTCTCGGGTGAAGGCTGCGTGGTGTTGCTGCTCAAGCGATTGCCAGAGGCCATCCGCGACCACAATCGGATCCTGGCGGTGCTGCGCGGCAGTGCGGCCAATCAGGACGGCGGTACCGGAACGGCTGCGGCGCCGTCGAATCCGGCGCAGGTCGCGGTGTATCAGGCCGCGTTGGCTGCTGCCGGCGTTGAAGCCGCCACGGTGGAGCTGGTTGAAGCACACGGTCTGGGCAATCCGACCGCGGATCTGACCGAGTATGCCGGACTGGCCGCGGTCTACGGCACCGACGACCGCTGCTTCTTGGGGTCGGTCAAGACCAACTTCGGGCACTGCCAGTCGGCATCCGGGCCGTTGGGCCTGATGAAGGCGATACTCGCACTGCAGAACGGCACGGTCCCACAGCATCTGAACTTCACCCGACTGCCGGACCAGCTGGCCGCGCTAGAAACCAACCTAGTTGTGCCGCAAGAAAATATGCCATGGCCCACGAGCGGCGAGCACCCGCGTCGGGCCGCGGTGTCATCCCTTGGCCTGTCGGGCACCAACGTGCACGTCGTCATCGAACAAGCCCCGGCGGTGCCGGCGGCAGTCGCCGAGCCGGTGACACAACCCGACCAACAGGCGCCCCTGCTCTTCCCGATATCGGCGACCTCCGCGTCACAGCTACGGGTCACCGCGGGACGGCTGGCGGATTGGCTGGACGAGCACGCCGCCGCGATGACCGGTTCCGGTCTGACCGATCTCGGCTACACCCTGGCGCGGCGGCGGTCACACCGGCCGGTACGAACGGTCTTGGCGGCGAACAACTTTAGTGAACTCGGCGAGGCGCTGCGCGAAATCGCCGGTAATGACCGGGCCTATCAGCCTGCTATCGGATCAGACGGCCGCGGTCCGGTGTGGGTGTTCTCCGAACAGACTCCTCAGTGGACCGCAATGGCGGCATTGCTCGCCGAAGAACCGGAGTTCGCCGCGGCGATCGCAAAGATGGAACCGGTCGTCGCCGAAGAGTCCGGCTTTTCACTCGCCGAAACCCTGGCTGCCGAGCTGCCGCCGACCGAAGTCGAGCGAGTCCAGCCGACGACCTTTGCCATCCAGGTCGCACTGGCCGAAGCGATGAGGGCCCATGGGGTTCGGCCGGGCGCCGTCATCGGGCATTCGCTCGGGGAGACGGCGGCGGCCGTCGTAGCCGGCGGGCTGACCCTGGAGGACGGGCTCCGCGTCACCTGTCGCCGGTCACGGTTGATATCGCGGATCGCCGGTAGCGGTGCCATGGCCACCGTGGAACTGCCTGCGCAGCAAGTGCTCTCGGAGCTATCCATTCGCGACGTATCCGACGCGGTGCTCGCCGTGGTTGAGTCGCCGGTGTCGACAACCATCGGCGGTGACGGAAAAACCGTTCGAGACCTGGTGGCCGACTGGCAGCAACAGGGAGTGCCGGCGCGCGAGGTGGCTGTCGCGGTCGCCGCGCACTCGCCACAGGTCGAACCCATCCTTAATGAGCTGGCTCAAGCCCTGGCCGATCTGAAGCCGACTGAGCCCGAGATCCCGTACTACTCCGCGACGCTGTGGTCGCCACGTGACCGGCCGTCATTCGACGGCCAGTACTGGGCGGACAACCTGCGTTACATGGCGCGGTTCGCCGCGGCTGTGCAGGCGGCGATCAAGGACGGCTACCGGGTGTTCGGAGAGCTGACGTCGCACTCACGTTTGGCGCAGGTCCTCGAGCAGAATGCGAGCAGCCTCGACATCCCGATCGCTGCACTGCTGGCCGCCCCCCGAGAACGCCAGTCCTGGAAAGGATTACGTGGTTTCGTCGCTGATCTGCACAGCGCCGGAAGCGCGGTGGACTTCGCCGCGCAGTATCCATCGGGGACATTGGTGGACGCGCCGCTGCCGACCTGGAACCATCGCGAGCTGATGTTCAGCCGGGAGGACGCAGACACGGCGCGGAGCGGCGCGGCGGTCCGGGCCGTACACCCGTTGTTGGGGACTTCACCCTGCCAGACGTGGCGTTCGGGTTCCTCCAACAGGTGTACGTGCGCTCCCAACAACGGGTGTACGGCCCGGACCGCCGCGCCGCTCCGCGCCGTGTCTGCGTCCTCCCGGCTGAACATCAGCTCGCGATGGTTCCAGGTCGGCAGCGGCGCGGCGGTCCGGGCCGTACACCCGTTGTTGGGAGCGCACGTACACCTGTTGGAGGAACCCGAACGCCACGTCTGGCAGGGTGAAGTCGGAATTGTGGCGCACCCGTGGCTCGACGATCACCGGGTTCACAATGTGGCCATCCTGCCCGGGGCCGCCTACTGTGAGATGGCGCTGGCCGCCGCCCGTGCCAGCCTGGGCGAATCGGCTGAGATACATGACGTTCGGTTTGACCAGCTGCTGCCCCTCGACGAATGGACCTCGGTGTCATCGGGGGCCGTGGTGGTGGCGCCCGGGGTCCTGGACTTCGCAGTGCACACCCATCAGGGCCGCGATCGCGTCGATTGCGCAACCGCCGTGTTGCAGGCTCGGGCGGATGTTCGGCAACCGTCGATCCGCGATATCGCCGCGTTGCTGGCAGCACACCGGGCCCGCGTGGACGGCGCCGATCTGCGAAAAGCAGCGGACCGAAACGGAATTCACTACGGCCCGGCGTTTTCGGGTCTGGTCGCGGTTCGTTTCGGCGATGGTCGGCACACCATCGGTGCCACCGCGTTGGCCGAGGTCGCGCTGCCGGGGCCGGCGCGCCCTCAGCAGGGGCTCTATGAAGTTCATCCGGCCCTCCTCGAAGCGTGCATCATGTCTGCTGTCATGCGGCCCGACGTCCCGCGCGCCGGCGATGGGGGACTGCTGCGGCCGGTTGGTGTGCGCAGGCTGCGCCGCCATCATCTGATCCGCGACGTGCGGTACTGCCTGAGCACAGTGACGGCTGCGCGAGCCGACGCCTGTGAGGTCGATCTGGAATTGATGGACGCTGCGGGCAATGTGCTGCTCACCGTTGAAGGTCTGCAATTCGCGGCCGGCCGGTCGGAGAGCGAGTCCGCTGAGCGCACCCTTGATGAGCGCCTGCTGACCATCGAGTGGGAGCGCCGCGATCAACCGGGCGCAGCGTCGGCCGAAGCGGGCAGCTGGCTGCTGTTGAGCATGGCTGAGGCCACAGATACTCTGACCGGCCGCCTGGGTGGAGTGCTCAACGGCGAAGAGGCGCAATCTCGCACGGTGTCGATGCCGATCGGCCGCGGGCCTGTCGCAGATGGGCTCAGCGGGGCGCTCGATGGCCGAACCGGAGTTGTTGTGGTCACCCCGCCGGCGCTTAACGGTTCCCACCCGCCGCGGCGTGGCCGGGACTGCGTGGCTTTCCTGCTGGACGTGGTGAGGCAGATGGTGGCGTTTCCCGGGGAGTCACCGCGGTTGTATGTGGTGACCAGAGACGCCGCCTCGGTGCGACCGGGGGATCGGCCTAACCTGGAACAGGCGGGCCTGCGTGGGCTGATACGGGTTGTCGACTCGGAGTACCCGCACTTGAAGGTCACCCAGATCGATGTAGACGGCAGCGCCGCCGAGCACGACGAGGCATTGGCCGCCCAGCTTGCGGCGCAACTTCAGAGCGGGTCCGAGGAGAACGAGACCGCTTGGCGTGACGGTGATTGGTACACCGCGCGGCTGCGCCCCGGCCCGCTCGGCCCAGCCGATCGGCGGACCATCGTGGTCGAGCACGGCCAAGACTGTCTGCGCCTGCAGCGCAGCCACCCGGCTGAGCCCGACTCGTGGGAACCGGTCGCCTACCCGCGAATTGAGCCTGGCAGCGGTCAGATCGAGGTCGCGGTGATGGTCGCCGGTGTCAAGTGGGCCGAGGCGGCTCCCGTCGAGGCACATCTGCAGGAGCTGGGCGCCGATTTCGCGGGCGTGGTGACGGCGGTCGGCCCTGATGTCACCGGGCACCGAGTGGGCGACCACGTCGGCGGGATTTCCCCCGACGGCTGTTGGAGCACGTTCATCACCTGCGATGCCCGGCTAGCGGCCACCCTGCCGGCGGAACTGCCGTTGACCGAAGCCGCCGCGTGGCCGACCGCATACGCCACCGCCTGGTACGGGCTGCACGACCTAGCGCGCGTCACATCGGACGACAAGGTGCTGATCCATTGCGCAACCGGCGGCATCGGTCAGGCCGCAATCGCCATCGCACGAGCGGCCGGGTGCCAGGTCTTCGTTACCGCAGACAGCCCGCAGCGGCGACAACTGTTGCGCGACATGGGCATCGAACACGTCTATGACTCCAGCAATCTTGAGTTCGCCGATCAGATACGCCACGACACGGCGGGCTACGGTGTCGACGTGGTGCTCAACTCGCTGTCCGGGGTGGCGCAACGGGTCGGAATCGAACTGCTGAGCTTCGGCGGCCGGTTCATCGAGCTGGGCAAGCAGGACGTCTACGGTGACAGCCGGCTTGGCCTGTTCCCGTTCCGCCGCAACCTGTCGCTACACGTGGTCGACTTGGCGCTGCTGGCGCACAGCCACCCCGAAACGGTCCAGCGCTTGCTGTGCACCGTTTATCGAAATGCAGCTGACGGCAGCCTGCCGCAGCCGCAAACCACGCACCACCCCATGCTGGACGCGTCCGTCGCCCTGCACCTGGCTGACGACGGCGACTGCGCAGCAACGGTTTTGCTGGACGCGCCGCAGACCGGCAGCACCGTGGCGGCGGTGCCACCGGCACAGGCCCAGCTTTTTCGGGCCGATGGCGCCTACATCGTCACCGGTGGAACCGGCGGGGCCGGCTTGTACCTGGCTGCTGAGATGGCCGCGGCGGGTTGTGGCCGCATCGTGCTGAACGGTGATACGGCACCGGACCGGCAAGCGCAACGGGTTATCGAGCGGTTGCGCGCACTGGGCACCGATATTCAGGTGGAATGCGGTGATATAGCGGAACCGGCGACGGCGGGCCGGCTGGTGGCGGCGGCGATGGAGTCGGGCCTGCCGGTGCGGGGCGTACTGCATGCGGCCAGCGCGATGGGCGAAGCACCGTTGACCGAGATCACCGATCACCTCGTTGACCGTTGCTGGGCGCCGAAGGTGTACGGCGCGTGGAACCTGCACCAGTCGTTGCAGGAAGGAGCAGCGGCACAACCGTTGGACTGGTTCTGCGCGTTCTCTTCGACGGCGGCGCTGATCGGCTCGCCGGGGCAGGGCGCCGCGGCGGCAGCCGACAGTTGGTTGGACGCATTCGGACACTGGCGCCAGGCGCAGGGCTTGGCAGCCACGGTGATCGGCTGGGGGCCGTGGGCCGAGATCGGCAGCTCCGCTGACTCCGCCGACGGCGTGCCGGCCGCGATCACTTCCGCCGAGGCCGCCCGTGCCTTCCACGCTGTGCTGAGCTATGGCCGCGCCTACGTCGGATACGCGCCGATTACCCGTGCGCCGTGGTTGGCGGCGTTGGCGCACCGCAGCCCGTTTGCCGAGGCGTTCCGGCCGGTGCGCCGAAGCAGTCCCGACGCGCAGAGGTTCCTGGCAGAACTGCAGGAGCTCCCGCCCGAGGAGTGGTTGGGTTCGATACTGCACCTGGTCTCCGACCAGATCAGTCTGCTGTTGCGCCGTACCGTTGACCCGGACCGGCCGCTGCCCGAATATGGCTTGGATTCGTTGGCTAGCTTGGAGTTTCGCACCCGGGTCGAAACGGAAACCGGCGTCCGGGTCGGTCCTACCCAACTCACCACGGTGCGCGGCCTGTCCCAGCATGTGTGCGGCCAGTTGGTCGCCCGCGTAGAACATGCGGACTCTCCCGGTGGTAGGTAGTTTGAGTCGGTTGGCCGCTGTCCCGAGCTGCCAGCCGAAGGGTTATTCGCCCGACAAGAGGAGCAGACGTTGCGTGTAGGGCCATTGGCGTTGGGGACGTTGGCGGACTGGGAACCCGAGGCCGGGCCCACCGTGGTGTGGCAGCCGTCGGCTGCTGCGCTGGCTGCAGCGCGACAGGCGCCAGTCAATGCCGTGCCGGCCAGTTACATGCAGGAACAGCACATTCGCGGCTACATCGACCAGACTGCCGTCGGACTCGACTACTCGCGCCTGATGGTGCTCAGTTGCGACATGGCGGGCCGTTGCGATCGGCGTGCCATCGACTACATCATCAATGCACACGTACGGCGGCACGAGACCTACCGCAGCTGGTTCGAGCAGGCCGACGATGGACGCCTCATTCGCCACGTTATCCAGGATGCCGCCGATATCGAGTTCGTCCCGGTCGATCACGGCGAACTGGCGTTGCCGCAGGTACGCGATCTGCTGAAGGAAACGCCCGATCCGTTGCAGTGGGACTGTTTCCGGTTCGGGATCATTCAGGGCAAGAGCCACTTCACGTTCTTCGCCAGCATCGATCACGTGCATGTGGACGCGGCGGTCGCCGGGGTGACGTTGATGGAGCTCTATTTCATGTACAACGCGCTGGTGGCCGGCGGAGCGCCGCTGGAGTTGCCGCCTGCGGGGAATTACAGCGAGTTCTGTGTCCGTCAGCACCAGTTCACCGATGCGCTCACCCAAGAGTCGCCCGAGATCCAGGCCTGGCGAACCTTCGCCGAACACAACGACCACAGCTTGCCGGGTTTCCCGCTGCCGCTCGGCGACCCCGCACAGCCGTGCGACGCGGCCATGGTCACCGTCACCATGCTGGATGAGAAGCAGACCATCGATTTCGAGTCGGCGTGCACCGACGCGAACACCCGTTTCATCGGTGGCGTCCTGGCGTGCTGCGGCCTGGCTCATCGCGAATTGACCGGCGAGGACACCTACTACGGACTCACCCCGCGTGACACCCGCAGATCCCCGGAGGATGACCTCACCCTGGGCTGGTTCACCGGCCTGATCCCGATCACCGTTCCCATCGGGGAGTCCTCCTTCGCGGACGCCGCCAACGCCGCGCAGATCTCCTTCGATTCGGGCAGAACACTGGCCGACGTGCCCTACCAGCGGGTGCGTGAGTTGGTACCCAGCCTGGGCAAACCGCCACCGAATTTTCCCGTCATCAATTTCCTCGACGCCGGGGCCGCCCCGTTGTCGGCTTTGATCGCCGCGGGCCTGGATGACCTGAACATCGGGGTCTTCAGCGACGGCCGGTACTCGTATCAGATGTCGCTCTACGTGATCCGGGTTGGGGAGGAGACTGCGGTCACCGCGGTGTTCCCCGACAACCCGCAGGCCCACGAATCGGTGGCCAGCTACCTGGCGTTGTTGAAGTCCGTGTTTGAGCGGATCGCCGATCAGAGCCACGGGGAAAAGGTTGCCTGAGCCCAGCCCCATGCGCTGTGACAGTCACGCCCACCAGCTGCCGCCGGAGGTGAACGCATCTTCAGTCGGCTAGGCGACTTCGTGGTGCGGCGCCCGTGGCCGGTAATCGGCTTCTGGGCGCTGTTGGTCGTGCTGCTGCCGCTGTTCGCGCCGTCGCTGACCGACATGGCGCAGCGCCATCCCGTCGCGGTGCTGCCCGCCGCAGCCCCGTCCGTCTCGGCTTCGGCCAAGATCTCCGCCGCATTCGATGAGGACGGCTCGGAAAACGTGCTGACGGTACTGCTCAGCGACGAGCAGGGTCTGGATCGCGCCGATGACGAGGTCTACCGCACGTTGGTGGACCGGCTGCGGCACGACACCGAGCACGTGGTGATGCTGCAGGACTTGCATGCCACTCCGGCGCTGCGGGAGGTGCTCGCCAGCAGCGACGGCAAAGCGTGGATCCTGCCGGTCGGGCTGGCCGGCGACCTGGGCACGCCCGAGTCCTACGCGGCATACCTGCGAGTCGCCGAGATCGTCAAGCAGACCGTCGCCGGATCGACCCTGACCGCCGACGTCACCGGCCCGGCGGCCACGGTCGCCGACCTGACCGATGCCGGGGCGCGGGATCGCCTGGCCATTGAGTCCGCGATCGCCGTTTTGCTGTTGATCATTCTGGCGGTCATTTACCGCAATCCGGTCACCATGGTGCTGCCGCTGATCACCATCGGTGCGTCGTTGGTGACCGCGCAGGCGGTGGTCGCTGCGGTCTCACTGGCTACCGGCATGGCTGTCTCAAACCAGGCCATCGTGCTGCTCAGTGCGTTGATCGCCGGCGTCGGAACCGATTACGTCGTCTTTCTGGTCAGCCGCTATCACGACTACGTGCGGATGGGCACGGGCGCGGCCGAAGACAATCAGCAGGCGGTGCGGCGGGCCCTGACGTCGATCGGCAAGGTGATCGCCGCATCCGCTGCGACCGTGGCCGTGACCCTAATGGGAATGGGCTTCGCCAAACTGGGGGTGTTCGCCACCACCGGCCCGGTCCTGGCGATCGGGATCGCGGTGGCTTTCCTCGCGGCGGTCACCTTGCTGCCGGCCATCCTGACGTTGGCTGGGCCGCGCGGATGGGTGGCGCCGCGTCGCGAACGGGCGGCCCGACTTTGGCGGCGGACCGGGGTACGAATCGTGCGGCGGCCCAAGACGTATCTGATCGGGAGTTTGGCGCTGCTGCTGGCCCTGGGCAGTGCCGCAGGGCTGATTCGGTTCAACTACGACGACCGCAAGCAATTGCCGGATTCGGTCGACAGCTCGGTGGGGTATGCCGCTTTGGACCGGCACTTCCCGGTCAACCAAACGATCCCGGAGTACTTGCTGGTGCAGTCTCCCAACGACTTGCGCACTCCGCGGGCGCTTGCCGACATGGAGCAGATGGCATACCGGATCAGCCAGATCCCGGGTATCGCCGCCGTCCGCGGTGTCACCCGGCCCCGAGGCGAGTCACTTGAGGAGGCCCGAGCGACCTACCAAGCCGGCGAAGTCGGCGATCAGTTGGGTGATGCCGCCGGCCTGATCGCTGAGCGCGACGGTGACCTCGATCGGCTATCCACGGGCTCCCGGAAGCTGGCAAATGGCCTCGGAGATCTGAACACCCAGGTCAGCCAGTCCATTGGTAGCGTGCGCAGTCTGGTCGACGCGTTGGCGTATCTGCAAAATCAGTTCGGTGGAAACAAGACCTTCGGTGAAATCGACCAGGCCGCAAGGTTGCTCAACAGTATCCGTGCGCTCGGCGACGCCCTGCAGGTGACGTTCGCCGGACTCGCGGCCAGCTTCGATTGGGTCGATCCCGTCACCGAGTCTCTCGATGCCAGCCCGACGTGCGATGCCAATCCGATCTGCGGGACGGCGCGAGCTGAGTTTCGCAAGCTGCAAAACGCGCGTGCCGCAGGCACTCTCGATGAGATCTCCAGTCTGTTTCGTCAGCTGCAGTCGGCGCAGCCCTCGCAGACGGTGTCGTCGGCGGTCAGCGGGCTGAACCGCTCCCTGCAGTCGGCCGCGCAGTCGCTGCATGCGCTGGGATTCGACAATCCGCGCCGGGTGCAGCGGAAGATCATCGAGATGCAGAACGGCACCAACGACCTCGCCGTCGCCGGTCGCCAGGTGGCCGACGGGGTGCAACTCCTCGTCGACCAGACCAAGGAACTGGGACTGGGATTGGACACCGCGTCGGCGTTTCTGATGACGATGGGCCACGACGCGTCCCAGCCGTCGATGGCGGGATTCAATGTGCCACGGGAGGTTCTGGCCACCGAGGATTTCAAGAGGCTGGCGCACACCTTCGTCTCGCCCGACGGGCATTCGGTGCGGTATTTCATCCAAACCGATGAAGATCCGTTCAGCATCAAAGCCATGGACCAGGTCAACGCCATCCTTGCCACCGCCCAGGCGGCGCAGCCCAACACCACGCTTGCCGATGCCTCGATATCGATCGCCGGATACCCGGTGACGCTGCGTGATATCCGTGACTACTACGAGCGGGATATTCGGCTTATCGTCGTCTTGACCACCCTGGTAGTGCTGCTGATTTTGACCGTCCTGCTGCGAGCGGTTGTCGCCCCGATCTATCTGGTGGGCTCGGTGATCATCTCGTACCTGTCGGCGGTCGGGCTTGGTGCCCTGGTCTTCCAGGTCTTGTTGGGTCAGCAATTGCATTGGAGCGTGCCAGGTTTGGCATTTGTGGTGCTGGTGGCGGTGGGCGCCGACTACAACATGTTGCTCGCATCCCGATTGCGCGACGAATCGCCGCTGGGCGTGCGTACCAGTGTTATCCGCACGGTCGGGTCAACCGGTGCGGTGATCACCGCAGCGGGCCTGATTTTCGCCTCCGCCATGTTCGGACTGATGTTCGCCAGTGTCGGTGCTGTCGTTCAGGGCGGCTTCGTGATTGGCGCCGGCATCCTGGTCGACACCTTTGTGGTGCGCAGTATCACCGTGCCGGCCGTGGCCGCGCTGCTGGGACGGGCCAATTGGTGGCCCGCGCGTCCGTGGCTGCAGCCCCGGCCCGACGATCGGAAACGCGAAACCGCCAGCGGCAGTGCGATCGAGACGGTGGCCGACGCCTGACGCGGTGCGTCAGCCGGTGAACCCGAAGAAGCTGCGAAGCTTGCCGACGGTGTCGTCGACGGCGCTGTTGGTCTCCGGTCCCAGAACCTGCACCACGTCCATCCCTGCCGGGCTGACTGAAACCGGTCGGGTGGCGGGGTCGTCATTGCGGGAATACCCGGCGTCGACCTGTGGCTGGAGGAAGGCGTCGAGCTGATCGACCAGATCGTCGGGCACGCCGGCGAATCGCAGCGGCATCGTCAGCGGCAGATGATTGATCGGAATCAGATAGGACGTTGTCGTCGCGCCCCGAGAGTTGACCGTGGACCTGATGTTTTGGGCCGGCACATCAGCGGGCGTGGTGAACGCGGCCGGAGTGTGCACGATTGCGGCACCGAGAAGTGCGTTGGCCACGGACCACAGATTGTCGGGCCGGTCGGGGAAATCGGCCATGCCGTCGTAAGCCGCGACGATCCGATTGGTGTCGTACTGGCTTTCTACCTCCGGGGGCATGACGTAGTCGTCCAGCGGCAGCCGGCTTCCCGGCGGGAAGAGTCCGGAGAGAAAGCTCTTCCCGAAAGCGTGCTTTCCCATGGGGGAGCCGAACGTCGAGAACTGCAGCATGTGCGGTGCCGGCGCATTGGGGTCGTTGGCGAGCCGGACCTGCTCCTTGTCCAGCGCCATGGTGCCCTGCGACAACCCGACCACGGCGGCCGGCTCGGTTCCCCGACGGATCATTGCATCCAGGCTGTCGGTTGCCGCATCCACCGCGGCGGCCACGGTCACGTTGTCGCGCGGAGCGTCGGGCGCGAACATGGTGGGCACCCACCGGAACATCGCGCCGGCCGGGTAGTCGATGATCTCCCGCTTCTTGTTCGGGAAATAACCGGCGCCGGCGCGTCGGGTGTAGTCCGCCCACGGTATGCCGGGGGGCCGCGCACCGCCGACCGCGTAGACGACGTCGTTGGTGGCCGCATCGCCCACCGGCGACGGTGTCGGCGCAACCCACGGGGTATCGGTCGGATGTGCCGGGGTCGCGGTCGCGGTACTGGCGCTCAATCCACTAGCCGAACCGGCGAGCCAGACCGCGAGAGCCCCGGCGACCAGTCGTTTCATCGCTAACCCCTTCAGCCGTGCAGGCCCGCTGTCGGACCCGACGTCCACCTTCTCACAGACTGAGGACACCGGCAGTGCATAGGACACCGCCGACGGCGGCCAGCAGTGCCGCGAGCTGGCCTGGCCGACGTTGCCGACCCCACTTGTGCAGCGCGGCCATGAACCTGCGGGTGGCGTGCGGAGTCACCAGGTAGGCCAGCAGTGGAATCTCGACCAGCGCAAACGCCAACGCATTGAACGTCAGCAGTGCGGCGATCTTCGTGCTGGTGGCGGCGCCGGAGGCGACGATGATCGCCAACGCGGCCAGATAGTCCACCGACGGCAGCGCGATACCCAGTCCGGCTGTTCCCGCCACCCACAGCGACCGACCTTTGAGCAGGCGCTGGGCCCGAGCAGAGAACCCGACCGGGACGGAACCGGAACGAGCCGGAGGCGTCCCGCCGGGGCGGGCGGTCAACACTCTGACGACCAGAACCGCGGCCGTCAGCAGCGCCAGCGCGCCGATGACGATCTGAACCCGCGGCAAGGTCAGTCCAGACGACTCGGTCACCGAGGGTGGTAGGACGAACAACACCACCAGGCCGCCGGTTGTCCCCATCACGAAGCCGCCGCACAGGAACGCCATCAGTTGCAGCACCGGCCTGGGCCGGTTCAACATCAGCAGCGTCAAACCGATGCGAACCGGCTCCACGCTGGTGGCAGCCGCCATCACCAGCAGGGCTATCCACATGCTGCGACTTCGTAGCGTGGGGACGCGGCCGGCTCAGCGGTCCATACGGGTGAACTGCTGGCTCTGGTACTGCTCGACGCAGGCGGCCCGGCGGACCTTGCCGCTGGTGGTGATGGGAATCGATCCCGGTCCCACCAGCACAACATCAGCGACGGTCACCCCGTGGGCTTGGGAGATCGCTGCCTGCACATCGTTTTTCAGGTCGGCAAGCCGCTGCGCGGTGTCCTCGGCGGATTCGCCGCGATCCCGAACTTCGATAATGGTGACCAGGGTCTCGTCCTCGTTGACGGGAACCGCGATGGCCGCGACGCGACCCCCGCTGATCTCTTGAAGGGTGGCTTCGATGTCCTCGGGGTAGTGGTTACGCCCGCGGATGATCAGCAGATCTTTCATGCGGCCGACGATGAACAGCTCATCCTCGGAGATGAATCCGAGGTCGCCGGTCCTTAGCCACGGGCCGCTCGGGGTGCCTTCGGACGCCCTGACCAGGGTCGCGGCGAACACCTCCTGGGTCTGTTCCGGCTTGTTCCAGTAGCCGGCAGCGACATTGGCGCCGGTGGTCCAGATCTCGCCGACAGTGCCCACCGTGCATTCGGCGCACGTTTCGGGGTCCACGATCCGCACCACCGGCGATTTCGGGACACCGTAGGTGAGCAGGGGCGTGCCCTCCTCTGTGCCAGACCGTTGCGCACTGCCGCGCGTCAACTTCTCCGATTCGAAGTAGACCGTCTGCGGCGGCCCCTCCACGTCGAGGGTGGCGACGTACAACGTGGCCTCGGCCAGCCCGTACGCGGGGTGCAGAGCCCGCGGACGGAAGTTGTAGGGGGCGAATCGGTGCAGGAAGCGCTCCAAAGTCGCGGGGTGGACGCGCTCGCTGCCGCTGACGATGCCCAGCACGTCGCCCAGGTCCCGGCCGGCCAGGTCCTCGTCGGTGGTCTTTCGCACCGCCAGTTCGAAGGCGAAATTCGGCGCCGCCGAAAATGCCCGAGTGTGGCTGGCCATCGCTTGGATCCAGCGCGCTGGACGCTGCAGGAACGCCACGGGGCTGGTCAGCTCGCATCGGTAGCCACCGAGGACCGGTGCGATGATGCCCAGGATCAAGCCCAGGTCGTGGTAGAAGGGCAGCCACGACACGATCGTGGTGTCGGGCGGTGCCACCCCGTTGAACTCCGGGAAGTAGCCGGCCATGAACTGCCGGAAGTTCACCTGAAGGTTGCGGTGCGAAACCATCACGCCAGCGGGTAGCCGAGTCGAGCCCGAGGTGTACTGCAGATACGCCACACCGCCGGAGTCGACGGGCTGATCACCCATGGCGACGTTGGCATCCAGATCCAATGCGTCGACAGCGACGACGGTTGCCGTGGCGTCGGCCCCGGATTCGCGCACATACTCGGCGACCAGATCGGCGGCCCCGGTCGTGGTCAGGACGACGGTCGGCGCGGTGTCGGTGAGTACGGCGCTGACCCGCTCGTCATGTGCGCCGGGGTGCGGCACCGGCAGGGGCACCGCGATGAATCCCGCCTGGATGGCGCCGAGGAAGGCCGCGACGTAGCCGAGACCCTGCGGGGCCAGGATGACGGCCCGGTCCCCGGCAGCGCCGTGCTGCTTGAGTTCGCGGGCCACATTGAGGGCGCGCCGATAGATCTGTGACCAGGACAGCGTCTCAGCGACACCGTCCCAGTCCTGCTCGTAATCGGTGTAGGTGTACGCGGGTTCATCGGGGGAGAGGAACGCGCGTTCGCGCAACAAAGTTAATAGGGAGACATCAGACATGGCGGTGAGGCTACCGTCACAGTGCGACATGTGCTGGGCAAGCCTGAGCGGGCGGGCCCAGAACCGCAATTTCGTCGCGGCACGGGTGGTCCGGTAACCTAGCCCGGTTGCCGACGCAGGCGACCCTCCTGCCGTGGACACCTCCACGGCCGCACTACGACCATAGGAGGTGATGAGGTTCCCATGCGTCCATACGAAATCATGGTCATCCTTGACCCCACTCTTGACGAGCGCACCGTTGCCCCGTCCCTGGAGACGTTCCTGAACGTCATCCGCAAGGACGGCGGATCGGTCGACAAGGTCGACATCTGGGGCAAGCGCCGCCTGGCCTACGAGATCGCCAAGCATGCCGAAGGCATCTACGCGATCATCGACGTCAAGGCCGAACCGGCCACCGTGTCCGAGCTCGACCGCCAGCTCAGCCTGAACGAGTCGGTGCTCCGCACCAAGGTAATGCGCACCGACAAGTCGTAGCCGACTGTCGCAGCCGTTGCGTAGGCTCAAGCTGCTAATGCAGCATCAAGCGCTGCCACCGATCCTAGGAGGGCCCCGTGGCTATAGGTGACACCACGATCACCGTCGTTGGAAACCTGACCGCGGACCCGGATCTGCGGTTCACTCCCTCGGGGGCGGCGGTCGCCAACTTCACGGTGGCGTCCACTCCGCGGGTCTTTGACCGGCAGAGCAATGAGTGGAAGGACGGCGACGCGCTGTTCCTGCGGTGCAACATCTGGCGCGAGGCTGCCGAGAATGTGGCCGAGAGCCTCACCCGCGGATCGCGGGTGATCGTCACCGGGCGGCTGCGGCAGCGGTCCTTCGAGACCCGCGAGGGCGAGAAGCGCACCGTCTACGAGGTGGAGGTCGACGAAGTCGGTCCCTCGTTGCGGTATGCCACCGCCAAGATCAACAAGGTCAGCCGCGGTGGCGGCGGAGGCGGCTTCGGCGGGGGCGGCGGTATGCCGGCCTCGGCCGGTCCGTCCGGCCCGCCAGCGGAAGACCCGTGGGGCAGTGCTCCGGCGTCCGGCTCCTTCGGTGGCGCCGACGACGAGCCGCCCTTTTAGACCAACGAACCACAGCACGAAAGAGATAGGTAGATGGCCAAATCCAACAAGCGGCGTCCGGCTCCTGAGAAGCCGATCAAGGCTCGCAAGTGCGCATTCTGCTCCAACAAGAAGCAGGTGATCGACTACAAGGACACCTCGCTGCTGCGCACCTACATTTCTGAGCGGGGCAAGATCCGCGCCCGTCGTGTGACCGGCAACTGCGTTCAGCACCAGCGCGACGTCGCGCTCGCGGTGAAGAACGCCCGCGAGGTCGCCTTGCTGCCCTTCACCTCGTCGGCGCGCTAGCCGACCCCTTAATCCGAGAAAGTACGAAACGATGAAGCTCATTTTGACCGCTGAGGTGGACCACCTCGGAGCGGCCGGAGACACCGTCGAGGTCAAGGACGGATACGGCCGCAACTACCTGCTCCCGCGGGGGCTGGCCATCGTCGCCACGCGTGGCGCGCAGAAGCAGGCCGACGACATCCGTCGGGCCCGCGAGACCAAGCAGGTGCGCGACCTGGACCACGCCAAGGAGCTCAAGGGAGCTCTGCAGGCGCTGGGCACCGTCACGTTGCCGGTGAAGACCTCCGGCAACTCGGGCAAGCTGTTCGGCTCGGTGACCGCCGCTGACGTGGTCGCCGCCATCAAGAAGGCCGGCGGGCCGAACCTGGACCGGCGGATCGTCCGGCTGCCCAAGGCCCACATCAAGGCCGTCGGTAGCCACCCGGTGTCGGTGCACCTGCACCCCGAGGTGAACGTCGACGTCACCCTCGACGTCGCCGCGGCAAACTAAGCACGTATCTCAGCAGCCCCGGCAGCGCCCTGATCGGCGCTGCCGGGGCTTTGCTGTGTTCGGAATGAGATCAGCCGGGTTAGCGCTGGCTAACTTTTAGGCCGGTCTACAAAGGTGAGCCGTTTACCTTGATGTGGAATCGCGTCTACCTGTCCGCAAAGCAACACGCCCAAGGCGGCAACCTATGACGACACGCCGAAGAGATTGTCTTCCACAATCAAAACACCCCTCGGTACCGTCCTCAACTGCGGGGATAGCACCGATTAGAAGAACAATCCACAAGTCTTCCCCACCGTCCCAAACAAATGGGGGACCGGTGTGCACACTTAATCCACACCTTTGTGAACAAGCTCGTTTGGTACGGCCGCCAGCAACGCCTAGCGTCAACGCGGCACGGCACAACGGGGGTGGCCAGAGATGTCATAGCCACCGGATATGTTCGGGCCATTAACGCCGAATAGACATTCGATCGTGCCAGTGGAGGAGGAGGGGCGCATGGCGGTAGTCGACGACCGTGGGCACTCTGAGCTGGAGGAGCCACCACGCGAAGACGTCGGCCGCCAACCGCCCCAGGATCTCGTCGCAGAGCAGTCGGTGCTCGGGGGCATGCTACTGAGCAAGGACGCCATTGCCGACGTGCTGGAGCGGCTGCGGCCCGGTGACTTCTACCGCCCGGTGCACCAGAACATCTACGACTCGATTCTGGACCTCTACGGGCGCGGGGAGCCGGCCGACGCGGTCACCGTGGCCGCCGAGCTCGACCGCCGTGGCCTGCTGCGCCGGGTGGGCGGTGCCCCCTACCTGCACACGCTGATCTCCACGGTGCCCACCGCGGCCAACGCCGGCTACTACGCCACCATCGTCTCGGAGAAGGCGATCCTGCGTCGGCTGGTGGAGGCCGGCACCCGGGTGGTGCAGTACGGCTACGCCGGCGCCGAGGGTGCCGATGTGGCCGAGATCGTCGACCGCGCCCAGGCCGAGATCTACGAGGTGGCCGAGCGCCGGAGCTCCGAGGACTTCGTTCCGCTGGAAGACCTGCTGCAGCCCACCATGGACGAGATCGACGCGATCGCCTCGCACGGCGGTATCGCGCGCGGTGTGCCGACCGGCTTCACCGATCTGGACGAGGTGACCAACGGGCTGCACCCGGGACAGATGATCATCATTGCGGCGCGGCCCGGTATGGGGAAATCCACACTGGCACTTGACTTTATGCGGTCGTGCTCGATCAAGAACCGGATGGCCAGCGTCATCTTTTCGCTGGAAATGAGCAAGTCCGAAATCGTCATGCGATTGCTCTCCGCTGAAGCCAAGATCAAACTCGGCGACATGCGCTCGGGACGGATGACGGACGACGACTGGACCCGGCTGGCGCGGCGGATGAGCGAGATCAGCGAGGCGCCGCTCTACATCGACGATTCGCCGAACCTGACCATGATGGAGATCCGCGCCAAAGCCCGCCGGCTCAAACAGAAGGCCGACCTGCGACTGGTGGCGGTCGACTACATGCAGCTGATGACTTCCGGCAAGAAGGTCGAGTCGCGCCAGCAGGAGGTGTCGGAATTCTCCCGGAACCTCAAGCTACTGGCCAAGGAGCTCGAGGTGCCGGTGATCGCGCTGAGCCAGCTCAACCGTGGTCCCGAGCAGCGCACCGACAAGAAGCCGATGCTGGCAGATCTCCGTGAAAGTGGAAGTTTGGAGCAAGATGCGGACATGGTTATACTTTTGCACCGCCCCGACGCATTCGAGCGTGACGACCCGCGTGGCGGCGAGGCGGACCTGATTCTGGCCAAGCACCGTAACGGGCCGACGAAGACGGTGACCGTGGCGCATCAGCTGCACCTGTCGCGGTTTACGAACATGGCGCACTGACGGGGCGGCGGCGCTTCCTTAACCACGAGCGGTCACAGCTGCCGTGGATTTTCCCGACACTGCACCACAACAACATCGGCTTCTATGCGATCGGCGTCGGAGGAACAGCTGACTATTCGCTGCTGGCGACCGACGGCCTCCCGGACGTTCAGATGCTCGGCGCTGGACAGAACGGCCAGTTCTTCCCCCGTTGGACCTACGAGATGGCCGAGTCCGCCGACGGTGAACTGGCACTTGACACCAGCAGCGGCGAGACCGACGAGTACGGCTACCGCCGCGTCGACAACATCACCGACGGCATCCTCAAACTGTACCGCGAGGCGGTCGGTGACCAGGTGACCAAGAACGCCATCTTCTACTACGTCTATGGACTGCTGCATGATCCGGCCTATCGGGCGGCGTACGCCGCGGACCTGAAGAAGATGCTGCCGCACATCCCGATGCCGGAGACCCGCGAGCGGTTCGATCAGCTGTCCGGTGCCGGCTGCAAGCTGGCCGAGCTGCACGTCAACTACGAGACCGTCCAGCCGTATCCACTTGAGGTGCAACTCAAGCCCGGCGCCGATCCGTCGAGCCGCGAGACGTGGCGGGTCGACAAGATGAAGTGGCGCTCGAAAACCGACCAGACCGCCATCATCTACAACGGCAAGGTCACCATCGCCGGCATCCCGGAGGAAGCCGAACGGTACATGCTCGGCTCGCGTTCGGCGTTGGCCTGGATCATCGACCGGTACCAGGTGAAGACCGACAAGGCGTCTGGCATCGTCAACGACCCCAACGACTGGTGCGATGAGCACGACGACCCGACCTACATCGTCGATCTGATCAAGCGGATCACCACCGTCAGCATTGAGACGATGAAGATCGTGGACAGCCTCTAGCTGACCGAGGAATGCCGGTATCGGTGCCAATCTGGCTGATTCAGCTGTGATCTGGCGACATCTCGTGGGCGTCACGAAGGCGCCCTTCAGGGCTGTTACGTCCTGTCGGCCCGCGTCCGTAATCTGCTGTCATGACGACCGACGATCTGTACTTGCCTCTTGCCTTTTCGCTAGCTTCCAGCCCCGATGCGTACGCGGTGTTGGCCGGGGCGGGGGTTTCCAAGGGCGCCGGCCTGCCATCGGCGTGGGAGATCGAGGTCGACCTGGTTACCAAGATCGCTCGCCAGGTTGAAGACCCCACGGAGATCAGCGACGACAACGCTGAGCAGTGGTACCGCGACAGGTTCGGCAAGCCGCTGACTTACAGCGATCTGCTGGAGCACCTCGCGCAGCGGCCCCACGAGAGAAAGGCGCTGCTGCACCGGTATTTCGAACCGTCCGACGATGAAGACTCTCCCGATAACCGAACCGAGCCGTCTCGTGCGCACCGCGCGGTCGCTCAGCTCGTTAAAGAGGGGGTCGTCCGGGTCATCGTGACGATGAACTTTGACCGACTCTTCGAACAGGCTCTACGTGAACTCGGTATCGAGCCGACGGTCGTAGCTACCGAAGCAGACGCAGAGGGGCTTGGCCCGCTTCGACTGCTGAACGTGTGTGTCATTCACCTGCACGGCGATTACCGCCAACCCACGTCGATGCGCAATACCGGTGCCGAACTCGACGGATACCCTCCGCACATGGACCGCTTGATTCGCCAGGTCATCGCGGAGTACGGGCTCCTTGTGGCCGGCTGGTCTGTGCAGCACGACGCAGCGCTCCGTGATGCGGTGAAGGCATGCTGCACCCGGCGTTTCACTACCGGCTGGGTCGAGCTTTTTCAGCTCAACGAAGCGGCCCGCGAACTAGCCGACGCCACCGCTGCAACCGTTTTCACCGCGACCGCGGACGAGGCCTTCCAACGCCTTGCGGACCAGGTCATTGCCATCCGAGAAAAACAGAGTCGTCACCCATTGACGGTGGCAGTAGCCGCCAGTCGCATCAAGCGGCAACTCTCCCAACAGGAACCGGCCATCAGTGTCCACGATATGCTCGCACAGGAGTTTTCCCGACTCCACCAGCTCCCGGACCTCAACCTCTCTGACGACCGGGATGCCACAGTGACTTTCGAGCAGCGCCGTGATCGGATCTTTGAAGCTGCCCGCGTGCCGGCCGCGGCCGTCGCGGTGCTGGCTTACTGGGGTGGGACGGAAACCGACCGCTGGTGGATCGATGATCTACAGCGGCTGTCCCGCCCGGATCGGGCGGCAGGGGAGGTCCGACTCATCAACCTGCCGCTGGCCGCTGCATCGGTGCTGTTCTACTCCGCTGGTGTGGCTGCCGTCGCTGCTAGGAATTACGGACGCGTGCGCGGCTTGTTCGTACTCGACGGAGAACCGATCGGCAGCCAGACCGGTGCCATTTCGCTATCGGCGGTTCTGGCACCGAACCAGCAGTGGGTCGCAGCACCAGTACAGGGTGTCAACCACTACGGCGCGGTCGCCCCGACGCTGGTCGAGGCATTGGGGATCAGCGCGGCGGCCATTGAAGAAGCCTGGCAACTCTTCGAAGTTGTGCGGCTGGCTTACCTTTTCGTCGCCGAGCATGGCAGCGAAGTCGCTGCTGCCGTCGCCGAATGTTCGTCGGCTGAGCACCAGCACAGTGCACTGTCCAGTGTCGGCTCCGCCTCCGCCGTCGGGTCACCCGCCGTGGAGAAGTACAAGATTATCGCCAACCTCGCTCAGCGGCGGCGCTGCCGCGCTTACAAGTTGCATCTGCTAGCGGTCGAGAAAAGTCACGTCCCCAGCGTCGGCCAATACTGGGGCAGTCCAGCCGCTGAGCGACTCGCCTCAGAGATTGCGCGCGAGGGCGACCTCCATCCCCTGGTGCGTGCGTTCGGCCGCGACGCTGCGAGTGTTGAGATGGCTGTACGCGCCGTCAGTCACGCAGTGGGCAAAGCAGCGGAAGCGGAACCTGACGCATGGCACCGAGAGCAACTCTGGCTCGACACCTCGCAACTGGCGTGACCTGTTACCCCGCGACCCGCGACTATCGAACCAGCAGGGAACTGTCGGTGACCGTGTAACACATGCCTGACACCTCGGTCAGGAGTCTCTGATAGCGGCGGGTGAGTGCCTATCGCACGCCGGCAAGGCGAATCGGCGAGGACAGGTGGGGCAGAGGGTCCGCTCCAAAGTGCTCTTTTCCCAGCGTGACTGGTGTCAGTACCCGGTGGACAATAGGGCCTTGCCCCCATGTAGTGGACACGGGATTTGTGGTTAAGCAGCTTCGGGCAGCGTAGCCGGTGTCAGGGTCCTTTCGTAGGTGGCAGGGCTGGATTGACGGCAGTGGGAGTGCCGTCGTTTGGTGTTGTAGCGGGCTAGCCATCGGAAGACCTCCCGGCGGCAGGTCGCCGCGTCCGGCCAGCAGGCACGGTCCTGCAGGATCTCGCGTTTGAGGGCGGCGTTGAACGATTCGGCCAGGGCGTTGTCGGCGCTCGTTCCCACCGCTCCCATCGACGGGATGACCCCATACTCGCGGCAGAGGGACACGAAATCCCTTGAGGTGTACTGTCTTCCGTGGTCCGAGTGGAACACGGCACCGGCCAACGTGCCGCGTAGCGCGGCAGCGGCGTTGAGGGCGTCGGTGACCAGTTCGGTGCGCATGTGATAGGCGATCGCCCACCCCGCTACCCGCCGCGAGCAGCAGTCGATCACCGTGGCCAGGTACAGGTTGCCGCCGGTGGCCAGTGGCAGGTAGGTGATGTCGCCGACATAACGGGTGTTGATCTGCGCGGCGGTGAAATCCCGCTTCAGCAGATCAGGGACTTTCTGGCTGGCCGGATCCGCCGCGGTGGTCTTGACCCGCCGCCGGCGCCGATAACCGACGATCCCGGCGCCGCGCATCACTCGAGCGACCCGCTTGTGGTTGACCCGCTCACCGTCGGGCGCACCATCGTTGAGCTCGGCGGTGATCCGCGGCGCCCCGTAGGTGTTGTCCTCGCCGTGCACCACCCGGATACGGGCGGCCAGCGCCTCATCAGCGGCGGCCTTCGCGGCGCGGGAATCGGCGCCGGCGAGCCAGGCGTAGAACGATGAACGCGCGACCTCCACGACCGCGCAGAGCCACTTCACCTCGAAGGCGTGTAGGAGGTCGGCGACGAACTGGAAGCGGCTCACCAGTTCGTCTCCCCGGCGAAATATTTGGCTGCCGACCGTAGAATGTCCCGCTCGGTGGATAGCCGAGCCTCGGTGGCGCGCAGCGTCTTGTTCTCGGCGCGCAGCCGCACCAGTTCCTGCTCCGGGCTCTCGGCCCCTGGCGCAAGCTCGGTCTCTACGCTGCCGCGGCGGTGCCGAATCGCCACGCCGGCCGACTTGCACCACGCTGAGAGCGTGGCTTCGCTGACACCGAGCTCGGCAGCGATCTGCGTAATCGTCGCACCCTCGGTATCCCGGTACAGCGCGACCGCGTCACGCTTGAACTCATCGGGGTAATTTTTCCTTGCCATCGGGTTGGATCATCTCGCTTCCCCCAGGACATTCCTGGGATTGAGCGTGTCCAACACACGGGGTCAAGTCCCATACTCACGCTTGCCAGTGTCGTCGCAAGAAGGAGGTAACGGCGTGGATCAGGTTTCCGAGGTTTGTTCAGATGCGGCGTCGCAACAGTTGGGATACATGGAGAGCACCAAGAGCGGAACAGTGAATTGGCCTAGTGGCTTGTGGAATGGTTTAAGGACTGGTGGCGTCTTGGTAAGCGGCGCATAACGGGCAAACGGGGAGTCAGGCACTATTTCACGAGCCCGGTGTGGGTCTACCCATCGTATTCAGACCTTCCCGATGGTGCAGAACGGGTCTGGTTGGTTCGGGGAATCGGGACGCCGGGAACCGCCTATTTGAGGTTTCCGGGCTCGCCCGTAACGTACTCCGTCGTCGAGATTGTTCATGAGGTGCCTGAAGACATAGCCCGGCCGAGCGAACTTGATCTCCGCGGCCAGGAGGTGGAGGACGTCCCGGCGTCCCGGTTGCAGTGGCGCAGCGTCGAAATCGACGCACTGCGTCGAGTCAAGTACGCGATCACCGCCTTGCGGGGAACGCTTGTAGGGCTGATCGTCTGGAACCTCAATGTCGATGACGAATTGAGGCAGCATCTGTCGCACGTGTATGCGGCTTATACTTCCAACGACATCGACTCTGATGGTGAATGGATACGAAAGTCGGCAGAAACGATATTGTGGGCTCCGTACGCTATATTCTGCGCGGCGTCGTTGGGATTGATCTGGCTTTTACGAAAACGGTGCAGGCTTCTGTTGACTGCGCAACCGAGCGATGAGCGAGCAATCCGGTCCGACCTTTCGATGGGATTCTTCGTGACTGGCCTGGTCGGGTTCTTGGTGAATTTCTTCTACTGGCCGGATAGCTCAGTGTGGATGTCGTATTGGACTCCTGGGATGTTGAGTGGTATCGGCGCGATTACCGCGATCTTCTACAGCTGGACTTCTGCGAACTGGGGATACCACGAGCCAGTGAAAGCCGTTGGGCGCGGCGTCAGTAGAGCACGTGTGGATCCCGATCAGTAGATCGGGATATCGCGACACGCCCGCGATTGTTCAAGAAGCCAGGCGTAACCGGACTCGCGTATCCGCTGAAGCTGGTGCTGACGGCTCCTAACTACTGGGGTAGGTGAGGGGCCGAAGCCACGCGCCAAGATGCTGCTGACCAGCAATTTTGCAACGAACATGAACAGCCTCAGCGACACGCCGAAGTTTTGTTCGAGTGGGCAGGCGTGTCTTGGTTCATCTTCGCTGCATCTCGACAGAGTTTCTACGGTCTCGCGCCGGGCTTCACAATCTCACGGGTGACTTCCAGGGGATTTCAGATGTGAAGTGGCGGTGAGACACTGTCGGACCTATCGACATGTTCTTAGCGCGCCGCTTCGAGGGTTTGCAATAGACATTGATGCATTTCCGATTGCCGGCTGATCTTCGGGCAAGAGCGTCAATGGCCAGAATGGCGCGGGTGGCTACCTGATTTGCAGAGTTTGAGCGCCAGGATTACTCGGAGCAATCAGCTGGTCCAGGTGGCGCCCCTGCGGCGGACGCGCCTACGCCTGACCCAAACTCGGCCGGTAATCAGCCGCCTCGGACTCTGCAGCAAGCAACGCACCCAACTCACCCTCCTGCTGGGCGATAAACACACCGATCACTTGCCGACATACCTCCGGCACGCTCACCCCGCGCATATCCGCAATACGTTTCAGCCCGAACAACATTGACGTAGACACGTGAAACTGAACAGCGAACGGACCGCACGAACCGTCCTCGGGTGGCAACCCCGGACCCACCACCACTGGTTCATCCACCCCGTACTCGCCCACCTCGGCACGCCGAGCTCGCTCGACAACCCCACCACGATCGCTGCCACCAACGCCGTCGGCCGGATCCCGGAACTCCTCATGACTGAACAAACCCATTTCGCCTACGCTAGACTCCGCAGCCTTACGCCGCCTCACGCCGAAGCGCAGGCTTCCGCCAACCCAGCTGAAATCCGAAGCCGCCGAAGAAGCCGACACCGATTGGGTGCTGGTCAATGAGTTGGATCGTCGCGCCCGTGCAGTCACCGACTCGCGGCGTCACTGGGTTCGCAGCAACATCCTGTCGCAAGTCGCGCCGCCCCCAGGGGCCGACGTGTTCATCGCTCGTAACTTTCACTTTCTCACCGACCTGCACTGCCGGGCCAGCATGGACGTCGCCGCACAACTGTTGGGAACCGAGACGACGACATACGAAGACATCCAGGCAATGGCCGATACCGGCGAGCGCCCTGCTGTGGTGACTTTGGCGATGGTGATCGCCGCGTTCGAGTGGAACTCCTCCCGGAGCAGCTGGCGGGCCGGCGGATCACCGTACCGCAGCGCCTATTTCGAATTCCTCGCCGGCTGCGGCTATCGACTCTCGCCGATCGAGGAGGTGATAGCCGGCCACATCGGCGTCGAGCAATTGATGTTCACCCCCGAAGGCACGGCGCGACTCGATCGCATCCGGCAACTGCGAGATCAGCAGTATCAGTTGCGGATGAGCCGCTACTACCGAAATGCCCTCAGCGAGGAGCAGTATCAGGCTGCGATCGGTTCCGTCCACGCCGAACTCAGGGCTCTAGGCGAGGACCCCGGCCCGACGTAGGACGCCGAGGCGGGCCGCCGACGAAGCCGTGAGTTTGTGGCCCGGGGGCCCACGGGTAGCAGTTGCTCAGTGGATCCGCTGGAGGCCGGCTAACCGGTCGAAGCCACGGTCGAACGACAGAATCCGGTCGATGCCGTTGGCCTGCATCGTCGCAGCGTGAACGGCACCGCGAGCTCCCGCGCCCTCGCGGACCAATTGGCGCGCCCGGTCGAGCACCGACCGATCGACGGCACACAGCTCATCGGCCAGCTCGTCGAGGAGGGTGAACCCCGCGTCGACCAGATCTGGCCGCGCCAACCGGGTGTAGCGGTGTAGCACCTCCTGGTACACCTCAGTGTTGGTGGCGAAGCGCTCGTCGGCGATGGTCAGCTCGTCGAGGAGCACCCGGACTCGGGACTTGTTGGGGTGCTCGGCACCCAACAGATACATCGGCACATTCGCGTCGATGAAGACGGTCATTCGGGCAGTTCCGTGGGGTAGCGCGGGTCGTTGTCGGCAAGAAGCTCATCGATGTCGCCGGTGGGCCCGTCGAATCGGGCCGCCGCCCGTATCGCCGCGAGCTTGCGGGCGAGCCGGAGATCCGAGCTCTCCTCGGGATCGGCGCGCAGTTTGCGGCGCACCCATGCCGACACCGATTCGCCTCGCCGGGCGGCCTGCGCCACGAGCGCGTCGTATTCGGCGTCGTCGACGATCACCTGGAGGCGCTTACTCATGGGATGAGTATAATTCGACTACTCATAACACGCCACGGGGCTGGGTCCGCCTCGTCGCTAACCTCGATATGTGCCAGAGTCACCGAACCCCCCACCTGTGCGACGGGATCGCCCCAGTTCTGACGTCGCCGACTCGCCAAGCCCAATCGTTCTCGATGTGGAGGGCTCCGGCGTCCAACCGCCGGTTTCCACCCGGGTGCGTCGGATGTTCTGGCTGCTTGAGCGGGTTGCGCCCGCGATCGGGTCGCGGTGGGCGACTGAATTGTGGTGCACCCCACCGGTCATCGAGTCCAGCCTGCGTATGCCGCCCGGCGTGCCGCCTGGCCGGCCGCTGGAAGCGCACTGGAACGGGCATCGGATCGTCGGTGAGGCCTGGGGAGAGGGGCCGCCGGTCTATCTCGTGCACGGCTGGGGTGGGCGCCGCCCGCACCTCGGCATGTTCATCAAACCTCTCGTCGAATCCGGGCATCGGGTGATCGCTTTCGACCTGCCCAGCCATAACGAGTCCGATCCGGGCGCACTGGCACCCGGTCGCACCACCGCCATCGAGTGCGCCGAAGCGGTGGCGGCCATGATCGCGACACATGGCCCTGCCCGCGCGGTCGTCGCCCATTCCCTCGGGGCCAACGCGACCGCGTTCGCGGCCTCGTGGGGCGCGACGGTCGGGCGGTTGGTGTTTCTCGCGCCAATGGGGGAGTTCTCGAGCTACCTGGATCTCTTCGCCGCCCGCCACAACTTCGGCCGGCGGATACGCGCCGGACTGCACCGACGCCTGGAACGCCGCATCGGCATGCCGTTGGAGGACACCAACATGGTCCGAATCGCCGAGCGCACCGACTATCCGCCGCTGCTGCTCATCCACGACCCCGATGACCCGGACACTCCGTATGCGACCAGCGAAAAGGTCGTCGCATCATGGCCAGGCGCCCGCTTGATGACGACGTCGGGACTCGGCCGGCTGGCACACTTCCGAATCTTGAGGCACCGCGCCGCGATTCGCGCGGGCGTCGAATTCATCGGGCCCGCACCGGCCTGAATCAGCCCGAGGCCACCCCGCCCGTGCCCCTATCCCGCAGGGGTCACGTCTGCGCCGGCACCCTTGATCGACGCCTTGGCGCGGTTCTCGGCCCGCACCGACCTGCTGCCCCGCACGTACCCGGTTGCCGAAATCGACGCCGCGAGCAGGGCGTCCTCGCCCTTGACGAACGGGTGGAACCCGACGCCCGCACCGCCGCGGCCCTTGACCGGAATGTCGGCGACTTCGGTCACCTTCCAGCTCTTCTCGGCGATCGACAGGATGGCTTCCCCGTTAGCGCACGTAACCGGAAGCGCGGCGATCACCTCGTCGTCCTCGGCCGCCAGCTTCACCCCGGCCACGCCGTTGCCCGCAGCGCCCTGCGGATTCACCGCAGCGGGGTCGATCCGCAGGATCTTGCCGCGCCGGGTCACCAGCGCCAGGTGGTGTCCCTCGGCCAGCACCCCCGAGCGCAGCAGGCCGGTGATATCCGGTGCCACCGGAATGTCGCGGATCTTGTAGGGCAGCCCACCACCGGTGGTGAACTTGACCCGGCCATCGGTCCACACCGCCCAACCCAGGCCCGAGCTGAGCAGTTCGCCGTGGCTGTCGGAGAACACGCCCCGGTCATCCAGACGCCAGGAGGTGTTGACCTTGCGCTCGCGGGGCCCGTTTTCGTCGGCGCCCGCAGTCACCGGAGTCGCCTCGGCGTCCAGCACGGTACGACGGTCGAACTCGGGGCCCTTGAACAGTTTCGCGGTCTCCGCCAGCTCCTTGTCGATCACCGCCCGTCGCGCATCGGCACTGGACACCAGCTCGGTCAGCTCGGCGAACTCGGCATCCAGCTTCTCCGCCTCCGCCCGCAGTTCGATCACGTCCAGCTTGGTCAACCGGCGAAGCTGAAGTCCCAGGACGTAATTGGCCTGCTCCTCGTCGATCTTGAAGCGCTCCTGCAGACCGCGGCGGGCGTCGTCGACGGTGTCCGAACCTCGGATCACCGCCACCGTGGCGTCGATATCGAGATGGATGGTCATCAGGCCGGCCACCAGATGCCTACGGGCGGTGACCTTTTCCAGTCGGTACTCGCTGCGGTGCAGCACCACCGAATCGCGCAACTGCAGGAAGGCGGAGATCAGTTCGCGAACCGACCACCAGCGCGGCACCCGGTTCTCGTCCAGGGCGACCAGGCTGGCGGCGAAGGTCGATTCCAGCGGGGTCAGGGCCAGCAGTTGGTCGCGGATCTGCTCGGCACTGTGGCCGCGTTTGGCGGTGACGACGATCCGCAGCCCGTTGCGCCGGTCGGTCAGATCCGACATGTCGGCCACCCCGGCCAGCTCACCAGATTCGACCAGCGCCCGGATACGGTCCTGCACAGTCGAACTGGCGACACCGGGCGGCAGTTCGGTGACGACGACGTTCTTCCCGTCGACGGACACGGTACCGCGAACCGTGAACGCGCCCCTACCGGTCGTGATGTACTCGCGTAGCCCGGCCGTGCCGACCACCGTAGACCCGCATCCCCAATCCGGGCCGGGAATGAGTTTCACCAACCGGTCGTCGGTCATGTTCGGCCGGGCCAGCAGTGCCCGGCAGGCGGCCATGATCTCGCGGGGATTGTGCGCGGGCACCTTGGTGGCCCATCCCTCGGCGATGCCGACGGCGCCGTTGCACAGCAGCACCGGCCACTGGGCCGGCAGCATCGTCGGCTCCGTCCATTCGCCGTCGAACGTCGCCACCATCGGCACGGCGTGATCGTCGAGTTCGGCGGTCAGCGCCGCACCCGGGGCGGACAGCCGCATCTCGGTGTAGCGGTCGGCGGCGGGGATGTCGCCCTGGATTCGGGGGAATGCGCCTTGGCCGTCAATGACTTTCACGCGCTGGAACTCCGCGGCCAGCAGCGCCGCGGCCCCGTACATCGACGCGCCGCCGTGCGGGTGCAGGTTCCCGGTGACCGCCGAGCAGACCTTCGAGGACTTCTGGGGTTTGTTGCCGGGCAGCAGCTTCGAGTCGTGCATCTGGTAGAGCAGCCGCCGCTGGCCGGGCTTGAGTCCGTCATACGCCGACGGGATGGCGCGATCGCTGACGCTGTAGAGCGCGAAGGTCAGCTGGAAATGGTTCCAGTAGTCATCGGCGCTCTGGTCGAGGACCAGGTCGGGATTCTGTTCGGGAACGTCCAGGGTGGCGGTCACGTGATTCTCCTAGTCCAGGTCCAGCGCAGCGGTGTCGACACGGGCGGCGACGTCGGCCATCCACGCGCGCCGGCCCTCGGGCGGCCCGCCGAACAAGATGTGGTGCAGGTTGTGCTCGCCGTCATCGAGATGCACGCGAATCACGGTGCGTCGCTGCGGATCCAGTACGGTGTTCCAGAAGTCGTCGGCATCCATTTCGCCCAGGCCCTTGTTGCGCTGCACCTCCACTTTGCGTTTGGAGGAGGCGCGCATCTCGGCCACCGCGGCGTCACGCTCGGACTCGTCCTGACAGTAGATCCGCTGGACGCCGTCCTTGACGACGAACAGCGGCGGCAACGTCACGTACACCATTCCGGCTTCCACGAGCGGACGGTAGAAGTCCAGGAACATCGAAATCAGGCTGGAGTTGATGTTGCCGCCGTCAGGGTCGGCGTCGGAGGCGAACAGGATCCGGTCATAGCGGCACTGCTCGGGGTCGCAGTGATCGCGCACCCCGCAGCCCAGGATGCGTTCGATCGAGTCGAACTCGTCTTTGGCCCGCGCCTTGCTCACGGCGAAGCCGTAGACGTTGGGAGGCTTGCCTTTCAGCGGGAAGGCCGCCTGGAATGTCGCGTCACGCGCCGCCTTGATGGTGCCCAGCGCGGAATCGCCCTCACACAGGAACAATTCGGCGCCCGACCCGCGGCCCGACTCCCGGCTGGGCAGCAACTTGGGCGGCAGGGACAGATTCGTGCCCAGCCCTTTGGCTTTCGATGCCGCACGGGAGCGGGCCTTGGCGCCCTCGGCGCTGCGCCGGGCTCGGGCGGCCTCCAGCGCCAGTTTCGTCCAGAGTGATACCGCGTCATTGTTGGCCGGGTTGGCCGCCCAGATGGTGACGCTGCGGGCCACATCCGGAACCATGGCCAGGTTCAGTGACCGCGACGACACCGCGGTCTTGGCCTGGGAGTCCCACCCCACATCGGGAGCGCGGGTGTCCACCGCCAACGCGGTGACGGCGGCGAAATCCTGTGGCTCCGGGCCTTCTTCACCTTTGGCCAGACCCAGATCGCGGATTCGGGAGGCGCGATCGGCCAGGGCTTCGGAGAATCCCCGGACCGCGGCTGTCAGATGGGATCCACCGCCCGGTGTGCGCACGGTGTTGCAGAAGGCGGCCACGGTGGCCGGCTCGGCCGGGCCGGCGGTCAACGACCAGCGGAATGGGGTCGGGCCGCGGCCGGTGGTGTATTCGCCGCGGCCCTCGACTACGGCGCGCACCTCGGGTGAGGGAGTGCCTGCCGCGGTGCACATCAGGTCCAGCAGGGCATCGGTGCCCCAGGGACCGTCAAACGGCTCAAGTAATGCCGGCGGGACATCGCCGCCGGGCCAGCCGTCGTCGACGACGATCAGGTGCACCCCGGGGGACATCCGCGCTGCGGCGTGGGCCCGCAGCAGCACTTCACCGATATCCACGCCTGCATCGGGCACCACCGAGGAGTCGAACAGGATGCGCACCGTGGTGCCGTGCGCATCGGGTTTACGGTTGCCGGTGCCGCGGAGCTTCTGGGTGTCGGCGCGGGTGAACGGGGCGTCCGGGTCGAAGTCTTTGCCGTCGAACACGCCGGGGTAGCCGCGGCCGAAACTCTGCAGATACGTCTTTCCGGCGCGGCGCACCGTCACGTCGGTCCGTGCGGAGATGAACACCGCTGCGGCGGCGCCGATCCCGTTGAGTCCCGCGCCGGTGCTGGTGGCGTCGGCGTGTGCGGAGAACTTGCCGCCGGCCCGCGCCGTACCCAGTGTCTTGACGATGCCGTTCTTGCCGGTGACCGGGTCGGAGTCGACGGGCAGGCCGCGGCCGTCGTCGGCGACACTGACCGATCCGTCGGCGTGCAGGCTGATGGTGACGGTGGACCCGCCGTGGTCGGGATCGGCCACCTCTTCCACCGCGTTGTCCACCAGCTCACGCAGGGCCGTGTTCAGCACGTCCAGGCCCAGGTTCACCGCGGGCCGCAGCCGGGTGTGCTGAACGTCATCGAGTTCGGTGATGTCTGCGGCGTTGTAGCTCACTGCTGTTCCTTTCCTGCCGCAGGAATGGTAGGCGTCCGATCCGACACTTCGGTGCATCCGGCGCGGCGTTTGTGGCGAGGCTCTCGCCTCAGTTGCCGTACAGGTGCAGTGCCCGGCCGGTCACGGTGGCCAGGTCGCCGCTGAGCCCGGGCGATGCGCGATCGCGCCACCGTCACAGCATCGAAGGTAGCCACTGTCACGACGCCCGTGTGGACCTCCGGTAACCGGTCCAAAAAGACTGATATACCAGAAGTCAATAGATGGGTACCATCTACCGTATGGCCTTGAACATCAAGGACCCCGAGGTAGACCGGCTTGCTGACGAGCTCGCCACGCGCATGGGCCACCACAACAAGACCCAGGCGATTCGCGATGCACTCCGCGCTCAGCTCGCGCTGCTGGAGGCCCGCAGCATCGACCGCGCCAACGAGCTACTCGCGGTGATGCGCACGGAAATCTGGCCGCTGCTGCCCGACCGGGCGCCGATCACCAAAGCAGAGCGCGAGCAGATCCTGGGCTACCACCCCGAAACCGGGGTCTGACCCGTGATCGTCGACACCTCGGCACTCATCGCCCTGATCCAGCAGGAGCCCGAAGCCGAACAGGTCGCCGCCGCCCTCGCCGCCGCCCGCGCCCCCGCCATCGGGGCAGCCACACTCACCGAGACCCTGATCGTCCTCACCGCCCGGCAGGGCACCGTAGCGCGCACGATCTTCGACCGCCTGCGCAGTGAGATCAACCTGGCTGTAACCGATTACACCGCCGACCACGCATACGCTGCCCAACGTGCCTACGTCCGCTTCGGTCGTGGTCGCCACCCCGCCGGCCTCAACTTCGGCGACTGCATGAGCTACGCAGCCGCCCAGCTGGCTCACGAGCCGCTGCTGGCCGTCGGCAACGACTTTCCTCAGACCGACCTCGAGTTCGGCGAGGGCATCATCGGCTATTGGCCCACGCCGATCCCGTGACGGCAAGCTGTCCGATGACGGGCCGATTCACTCAAACCTGACTACACCTTCACCGAGCAAGCCACCCATCACAGATACATCCCGCCGGGCACTTCGGCGAGGTAACGCCGGCTGCTCACCTCGGCCAGCAGCCCCGCCGTGCTGACGGCGCCGTCTGTCGCGGCAAGCACCGCGCGGCGAACAACTTCTCGGATGTCGCTGCCGCTGGTGTTGTGCGGCAGCGCGGCCACCACCGCTGCCATGTCGAGGTCCTCGCCACCGGGGATGTCGACGACCAGCGCCGCAAGGATGCGCAGGGCATCGGCACGCGTCGGATAGCCGACCTCGACGATCGCGTCGAAGCGCCCGGTGCGAATCGCCGCCTTGTCCAGCGTCGCAACATCATTGGTCGACGCCAGAGTCAGAATCCGGGCCTCGGGCGCAATGTCCATGGCCTGCAACAACTCCGAGAGCCCGCCGCCACCGGTCGAACGGTCCCTGCACCACAAGTCGACGTCTTCGAGCACCAGCAGCACGGGGCCACCGAGCCGCTGCGCTTCCTCGACGACGGCGGTCAGCAATGCTGCCCCCGCCCGGGCCTCGACGTAGATCACGGTGAGATCCCCAACGACTTCGCGCGCCACGACCGCGCTCACCGCCGACTTGCCGGTACCGGGCGGACCGCACAGCAGCACCCCGCGCCGCGCACCGAGTCCGTGCGCGTTGAGGACTTCGTGGCGGTCCCGCACCGCGGTCACACCCAGGTCGACCTCCGCCCACACCGGGGCGGGGACGACGACGTTCTCGCGGGTCAGCGTCGCGGGCAGGTCGATCACGTCCAGGCTCAGCCCGTGGATGTAGGTGGCGCGCACCGCACGGCCCCGATACGGGTTGAGTTGTGTTGCGCGCTCGGCAAGCCGGTCCAGCACCGCACGCGCACAGGTCTGGGCCTGCGGTATGACGTAGGCGCTCACCTCCGCCGAATGCACCATGGATTCGCGGGTCTCGATGGAGATCACGCAACCGGTGTCATCGAGCAGCGTGCCGGCCGGGAAATACGCCCGCAGACATAGGGGGTGGCGGTAGCGCCGGCCGCCGATGTCGGTCTGGGTCCACTGGGGCGGTTGGGCGTACTGCCCGGGACCGATCTCGCAGGCCGGGCCGTGTTCGTCGATCCATTCCGCCAGCGCCACGGCGGTGGTCAGCCGCGACACCGGGTCGAGCTGACGTTCCTCGTTGAGCAGGGACGCGCGGTCGGCCACGCCGAGGCAGCGGGCGGTGAACCTGTCGGCGGTCTCTGCCCGGACGCGGTCGGTGACGCCGATCAGCAACTCGCCGAGCGCACGCAACGCCGGACGCACGTCGTGATCGAGGTCATCCAGCCACGCGCCGACGTCGGCGATCGGTCGGCGGTGCGCAACATCGCCGCCGGTCAATTCGGCGGTCAGATCGGTCAGTTCGTCGTCGGTGAGGTTCATCGTTTCGGGCTCGTCCGGCAAAAGGGCAGTTGGACAGGATCTCACCGTTGTGATGGGACGTCAACGGGTTTACGTCCGACGCGGACGACTTGCGTTCGCATTGTCAGACCCCCCTGCGATGCTGGGGTCATGTCCTCGATCGCGACGCCTGTGAGTGCCGAAGCCGGCACCACAAGAGGTCCTGCGCAGCGGTTGGACGTGTTGTTCGCCGAGTTGGCGGAGTTGACGGGCCAGCGCAATGCGATTGATGGCCGCATCGTGGAGATCGTCGCCGAGATCGAGCGCGACGGATTGTGGGGGGCCACCGGGGCGCGGTCGATTCCGGCGTTGGTGGCCTGGAAGACCGGGGTGTCACCGGCCAACGCCGAAACCATCACCGCGGTCGCACGCCGCAGCGAGGAGTTTCCCCGCTGCACCCAAGGGCTGCGGGAGGGCCGCGTCTCCCTGGATCAGGTCGGGGTGATCGCCCAACGCGCCGCCGACGGCTCCGACGAGCACTACGCACAGTTGGTGCAGGTCGCCACCGTCACCCAGCTGCGGACCGCGATCAAACTGGAACCACGCCCGGAGCCCGGCCCGCGGCCCGGGTATCGGCCGTCGATCACCAAAACCAGTGACGCCGAGTTCGACTTCTGGCGTATCACGCTGCCGCACGCCGAATCCGCGGTATTCGAGTCGGCGCTGCAGTCCCATCAGGATGCGTTGATCGCCGACTGGAAACACGACCGCGACACCAGCGATGCTCCCACCGATCAGCATCCTCCGCTGCCGACCCAGCTCGATGCGTTCCTGCGGCTCGTGCAGACCGGCTGGGACGCTGAGGTAGCACGTCGCCCGCACGGGCAGCACACCACCGTGGTGGTCCACCTCGATGTCGACCAGCGCCGCGGTGCCCTGCACCTGGGGCCGGTGTTGTCCGAGGCCGAGCGGCAGTACCTGACCTGTGATGCCACCTGCGAGGTCTGGTTCGAACGCGACGGGCAGGTGATCGGCGCGGGGCGTTCGACCCGCATCATCAACCGGCGGCTGCGCCGCGCCCTGGAGCACCGCGACCATGCCTGTGTGGTGCCCGGCTGCGGCGCTACGCGTGGCCTGCATGCCCACCACATCCGGCACTGGGAACACGGCGGGGCCACCGAGTTGTCCAACCTGGTGCTGGTCTGCCCGTTTCACCACCGCCTGCACCACCGTGGTGGCATCACCATCACCGGCGACGCCACCCACCTCGTCGTCAGCGACCCCTCTGGCCAACCCCTGCAGCCCGGATCGCTGGCCCGCCCACCACAGAAACCCGCACCGACGGTGCGGCCCTGTACAGGACCGACCGGCGAACGCGCCCAATGGTGGTGGTACCAACCGTTCCAACCCCAGGCACCACCAAACACCAACTGACCGGCTGCTCAGCCGAACGACCGCGGCTCCCAGACGGCTCCGCCGTCACGACCCGCCGCTCGTGCCAAGCGGTGATTGCGACCCCTCAGCAGCCGAAGCTGCAACACCGATTCGATCCAGAACGTCCGGCGGGGAGATGACGTCCACGTCGAGTGGAACAGTTTCTTGGTCGCCGCCAACGCATCTGGTGACCGCTCGGCGAGCTGTGCCGCCAGATCCCGCGCGGCGGCAACGGGATCGTCGGCAACCGAGGTCACCAGTCCGTACCCGAGGGCGTCGGTACCCGAGAACACTTCTGCCGTCATCGTCAGGCGTTTGGCCACATCCAGGGGAAGCAGCTCGCGCAACGTGACGGCTCCGGTCATGTCTGGGATCAGGCCCCACTTGGCCTCCATGATCGACAGCTTGCAGTCCGGCGTCGTGATCCGGAAGTCGGCAGCCAACGCCAACTGCAGGCCTCCGCCGTAGCAATGGCCGTGCAGCGCAGCGATCACCGGAACCGGCAGCTCGCGCCAGGCCCAGCAGGCCTGCTGAAACAGGTTGGTCTTCTGCCAGGGCAACTTGCCGAAGTTGCGCACGCCGGCCAGCCCGGACAGCTTCGCTCCGGCGAAGTCCAGCCCGGTGCAGAACGCCCGGCCGTCGCCGCGCAGGATCACCACGCGTATCGAACGGTCACGGGCCAGCTGATCGGGGACTGACGCCAGTGCTTGCAGCATCGGCAGGTCAAGGCTGTTCATCTTGTCGGCTCGGTCCAGCGTCACATAGGCGATGCCGTCGATGACCTCAACACCGATGCGTTCCTGTTCCATCGCAACAGAATAGAACTAACTAACATGCGGCGGACAAGCCTTATCCGGTGTCTCAGAGGCGTGTCACGCAGGCATATGCAATAGCGGATTGCCCGCTGATTTGTCGGCTCCGTCATCGGGCGATGTGGTGAACAAAGGTGAGGATGCGATCGTTCACCTCATCAGCGCGCTCGGCGGCGACGGCGTGCGAAGCGTTCGGCCATAGTTCGACCTCGGCTGACGGCAGGAGTCGATGCGCGCGACTCGCGGCTGCCGCGGCGTCGTGGTAGACACTGCGACCGCCGAGAAGAACCAGTGTCGGGGTACGCACGGAGGCCAGCACCGAATCGTCCGGGTAGTGAGGTGCGGGGCTGGTGCCGAACGCACGAAAGTCATGGGCACCCGCGACGATCAAGTCAACGATCGGATGCATTGGATCGCCGACAGCGGGATTGCCGAACGCCCAGGCCATAGCGCGGCGAGTCAGTATCCGCGGCGCGACAGGAAGCAGCGTCGCCACGGTGAGCTTGAACGTGGGGCGGGGTCGGGCGAGAACATTGGCGGGCTCGATGAGGGTGATTGACGCGAGCCGCTCGGGTGCCTGGACGGCCTGGTTGAAGGTCAGCCAGCCACCGTAGGAGCAGCCAACCAGATGCACACCGCGTAGGTCTCGTGCGGTCAGGACATCGTCGAGCCAGTCGGCGCAGTCCTCGGCTGTGCGCAGCGGGGTGGTCTGCACACTGGCGCCAGGTTGGCCGAGAACGTCGACACAGTACACGGGATGTTGGGTGGCCAGGGCGGCGACGTTGGGCGCCCACATTGCCGAAGTCGCCCAAAACGCAGGCAGCAGGACGATCGGGGACCCGCGGCCGGGCCCGTGGCGATACACCCTGGTCACACCGAATCGCGTTGCTATGTCGCAGGTTTCGACAGGCTCGGGGCTCGCGAACATCGCAGTCCCATACACGCCGAGGTAGCGCTCCTTGGCTTGCTCGTTGGGGAATGCCGCGACCCTTGCAGGTGGGTCCACGACATCAAGCTAAGCATGGCGCCGAGAATGCGAAGAAGTCCGCGCTGAGGTGATCGAGGAGATGACATGAACTTGAAACAAGACCCAGGACAGGACGTGAGACGAACTGCATCGCCGCATTTCAGCGTGGCGCGACATGACGCGGAGAGGGGGTTACTGGCGCGATCCACAGTGTCACGCCGGTGAATCCGGTGTGACCGAAGCTGCCGACGAGAAAGATCATGCCGCGCGGGCTGGCCAGGGCCGTATCGATATCCCAGCCGAGCTGTTGATGACTGGGCTGCAGCCGCAGACATCGGCCCGCTTGCTGCACAACGAATCGCGCGGCGAACAACGCCACGAATGCCAGTGTGGCGACGTCGAACGCGTGCAGCGTCACGGTGTCGGCGCGCCATGACCGATCGGGTCCGGTGTTACGCAGCAGGTTCCATATCACTCCGACCAAGGGGCGCCGCACCAAGAGGGATACGGAGAACACGGCCGCCATCGCCAGACTGAGCCAGATTCCCGGCATGATGGACAGGTGGCGTGGAGTACTCGGGAGATCGCTGAACTGGCCGGCACCAGTCTGCGAGCCGTCCGCCATTACCACCAGGTCGGTCTGCTCCCGGAGCCCGAACGCCGGTCAAATGGGTACAAGCGGTACGGCGTGGCGCACCTGGTCCGGTTGGTCCGCATCAAGCGGCTCGTCGACTTGGGGTTCTCGCTCCCGCAGATCGCGGCGATGGGTGACACCGACGAGCATCCCGAACAGGCGTTGCGGGAACTCCACGCCGAGATGGCGGCGACCATCGATAGGTTGCAACGGGCCCGTGAGGAGCTCGGCGAGCTGCTGGAGAACTCGGCGCCCACGGATCTACCGCTCGAGTTCGCGCCCGGGGGCGCCGTTGCCAAGATGACCGACGCGGATCGCAAACTGGTGGTGGTCCTGAGCCGGGTGCTGGGCCCGCGCGGCCGACAGGTCTATGCCGACCTGATCAGGGACACTCGCGAAGATCCGGCCGCATCGGAGCTGGACACGCTGGCCGCCGACGCCGATGAGGTGACCCGCCAGGACCTGGCCGAGCGGCTGGCGCCCTACATCTGGTCGGTCCGGCAGGCCCATCCCGGGCTCACCGAGGCCCGCGCCGACGCGCCGCGCGGTGCGAATTACGCAGAGAAGGCGATCGATGACGCGATGGCTGAGCTGTACAACCCGGCGCGGGCCGGTCAGATCGTGCGGCGGCTAGCCATCTAGGTTCGGCAGCGGCAGCGGGGCGAGCCGGTAGCTCGGCGGCTCGGTGCCATGCAGGTGCCGGACGAAGTAATCCCAGGTGCGGCGCAGGAAGTAGTGCTGTCGGCCGAGCAGTGCGTGTTCGGCGCCGGGGATCATGATCAGGTCGAAGTCTTTGTCCGCCTTGATGAGAGCGTCGGCCAGCCGCATCGTCATATAAGGGTGAGCGTTGTCGTCGAGCTCGCCGTGGATGAGCAGCAGCTTGCCCTTCAGGTTCGCAGCTAGGGTGGTGTTCGAGATCGCCCGCTTACCTTCGGCACTCACATCGCCGTGGTAGTGCTCGGCCCACATGGCCAGGTTGACGGCGTTGTCGTGGTTGCCGGATGTCGCGACGGCCACGTGATAGGACTCCGGGTACATCAGCACCGCGCGGGCCGCGGCGAACCCGCCCGCCGATTGCCCGGTGATGCCGACCCGGCCGGTGTCCAGCCACGGGTACCGGTGACCGAGTTCGTGGATCGCGGCGATGTGGTCGTCCAGTGCTCCGGCGCTGCCGAGGTCGCCGTAAGAGTGATCCTGAAAGGCTTTGCTGCGCCCGGCCGTGCCCCGCCCGTCGATGGCGATGGCCGCGAACCCGAGTGCTGCCAAGGCCTCGGGCTCACCGCGGTGCGGCGGGTCGAACGACGGTCCGGCGCGGTGGATCTGGGGCCCTGGATAGATGTGTTCGACGATTGGGTAGCGCTGCTGGGGGTCGAAGCCGTGGGGGCGCCACAGCAGACCGTAGATCGGGGTCTTGCCGTCCGCGCCAGTGACGCGGAACCGTTCCGGCGGCTGCCACCCGAGGGCATCCAGTGCGGCGGTGCCCGGGGATTCCAGTTCGACAAGTTCGTTTCCGTCACCGTCGAGGACGACTGAATGCGGCGGAAGGCTCGGAGACGATGCCCGATCGACGAGGTAGCCGCCTTCAGGTGGGCTCACTGCGTCGTGGTCCAGATCATCGTCGGTAAGCAGGGTAAACCCGGTACCGTCCAGATCGATCCGGCAGATCTGCCGGATATACGGATCGTGCTCGACCAGACCGGAGGCGACGAACCACAGTTGCCTGCGAACTTCGTCGACCCACAGCAACGTGCGAACCAGCCACTGCCCCTGCGTGATCCGGGTGACCTCCAGGCCGTCGGCCGAATAGAGATACAGATGGCCCCAACCGTCGCGTTGGGACCACCACACGATCTCGCCGGACTTCAGCACCCGCACCAGATGCGGCTCACCCAGCTGTGGTGCCGGGTCGACGCGGGTTTCGCCGGTCTCGCTGATCAGGGTACTGACCTCTCCGGTGGCGGGGTCGAGACGGCGCAGTTCCAAGGTCCGGGCGTCGCGCGACTGGTGCAGGAAGTGCACCGTGTTCTCGTTTGTCCACCACGCGTATACCAGGGCAGTGTTGTGCATGATCGGCGTGGGCTCGGTCTGCTGACGGATAACCTTTCGTTCGGCCACGTCCAGCACGTTCCACGTCATGGTCGCCACCGCGTCCTCGCCGGGCATGGTGTATCGGGTGCGGTGTTCGACGGGCCGGCCGCCATCGGCCGGGGCAGACTCGACGAGTACGAGCTCCGGAAGATCCCGTTGGTCGATGCGCTGCACCAGGATTCGGGTCGAATCGGGTGACCAGTGCAGGATCGTCAACGGCGGCAGCCCGACTGCCCGCATCAGCGCGCGGCCCGCGGTGGTATCGGGCAGGCCGCCGTAGTCGAACAGCGGTTGGGCGTCCTCAATGAGCGCGAATTCCTGTTCGCCGGGTCGCCGGACCCAGATGTTGCCGTCGCGTCGGAAGGCCACCCAGGATTCGTCGGGTGACGGTTCTTCGCCGGGTGCATATAGAGCTGCGGCGCCGATGCTCAGGCCCGCGTCGTCGGACCACTCCCAGCGCTCGCCGAACGCGGTGAAGCGCACCGTCGCGTCATCGCGGATGTCGACGGCAGTGATCGGCAGGTCGGCCGCCTCTGCGGCGTGGCCGGACGCGGCCGACAGTGCCGATGCCAGCTGGGCATGGTCGAAGGCGTCCCGCCGGCTCTTCTCCGCGGGGTTCACCATGAGGTAACGGGTGCCGATCCGGTACCAGAACCGGGTGCCGTCGGCGAGCCACTGCGGCTGTAGTGAGCTGCCGGGCACCCGGCGCGCACGGTAAGGAGCGAGCATCTGTTCGGCGCGGGCGTAGTCGGAATTCGTCAGCGTCGTGGGTTCATGCGTCACGGTATCCATGTCACACCCGGACGTAGCGGCATGGTCAAGTCCCGGTTTGACCGTGCCGCATCGCATGGTTTTCCCTGGGGCCATGCCTGTACGCGCCCTCGTCTATCTGGGCTCGCACGTCCTGAGCTTCCTCGGGAACGGGATCCTCGCCGTGGCATTGCCGTTGATCGTCCTACAGACCACGAACAGCCCGCTGAGCATGGGCCCGGTGTCGACGGCAACCGCAGTGCCTGCGCTGCTCGTCGGCCTGTGCGCCGGCGTCGTCATCGATCGGGTCAACCGGCGCACCTGCTCGATCCTGTCCGACCTGATCTCCGCGGTCGCAGTGGCGGCGATCCCGGTGGTCGACCCCCTTTCAGGTTGTGTCGCGTTGCGGCCGGACCTACGCGAACCCCGCTGCTGCTGAGTCGCGTAGATTCGTTGAGAACCAAGCCGAGCACCGAACGCAGCATTCAACGAAAGCCATCATGCCCGAAGACCAAAGCGCAGACGTTCCACCGAATCACCTCTCCGTCGATCCGCGTAGCGCCTTCTATGACGAAGAGGTGCTCCGCCGTGACGTGGGTATTCGTTTCAATGGCGTGGAGAAGACCAATATTCACGAATACAACGTGGCCGAGGGGTGGGTCCGTGTCGAAGTCCCCACCGCGAAGGATCGCCGCGGAAATCCTATGATCGTCAAGCTCAGCGGCACGGTTGAGCCTTATTTCCGCCCAACAAAATAGCGGACTTCCCTGGATTCCTGGCGCGGCTGCCCACCGGCTCCGGCGATCAGCCGGTGGCCCGAGCGCAACCCGCACAAGGGCGCCGGGCGCGCGATAGCGGCGGCCGCGTGGTTGAGTAACTACTCAACATGGGGCTGTAACGCCAGGCGGGAAGTTCGTTTTCCTAAGTGTCGGTGCGCCCTTGTCGATGCGTCAACGGGCTGGGGGTCGCGACCACGATGACCACGCTTCTTTTGGCGTTGGCCGGCCTGGCGGTCCTCGACTCGCTCAACGTCCTCAGCATCGGGATCGTCTCAGCGATCATCTACGGCAGTCGGCTCAATCGTCAGTCACCGCTACCAGGTGGCACCAGTTACCTCGCCGGTGTCTTCATGGCCACCACCCTCTTCGGCCTCTGCGCTGTGGTCGGTCTGCGCCTCCTCGGCGATCTGACCAACTTTAATCTCACACCGACAGCGCGCTATTGGGGTGAATTCGTCCTAGGGGCCGCGCTGATCGTGCTGGCCTTCGTGCCGCTGACTAGCCGCGTTGCTGCGCCCAGCTGGATCAGGGCCGCGATGCGCCAGCGGCCCTGGCTGCTCGGATTCGTTGGTGCCGCAGTCGGTCTCGGGCAGGCGTCTACCTCGGTCCCCTACTTGACGGGCCTGGCCATGATCGCCGCAGCGCAACCTCGGCCAACAACCTGGCCGATCATGGTGATCGCTTACTGGGTCCTTGCGCTGCTACCGTGCATGCTTGTTCTCGGCTTGTCGGCCAGCCGAAGCAAGCGCGCTGACCGCGCTCAGCGTCGGCTGGTACGGGCCGTAACCCAATACGGACCCGTTGGCGTGCGCATCCTGTTTCTCATCGCCGGTGGGGCATTGTTCCTAGACGCCGTGGTGCATCACGGTCGCTGGTGGTAGTTGAGCGATATCGCCCCAGCCGGCCGTGGCCACCATCGCTACCTTCGGCCGGCTGTTCCACGAACTCGATGCAAACGCAGCTACCCGGCTCCATGTAGCCGTGCCCCTGGGGCAGCGTGACGGGCTGACCTTGCGACGCCGCAAGATTCGATGAAAAACTCAAATACTCCCACGTTGGGCAACCCAAGGATGTTGGAGGGGAAGAACTTCAGCGACGGTATCAAAGGGCAAGACGGTCGGCCATGCGCGCCGCCGCGCTGGTGTCGATGAGACAGTGGGCGATCAGCGCACACGTCGTCTCGCGGGTCTCGACTGCTCACATCCTGCAGTCCGCCGCCGCGTAACCACGCTACTTGGCGTGCAAGAGCCGAACGCGCAGCGGCTTGCTGCATTGCGAGGCGAACAGTGTCGGTCACGCCGGACGTACGGAGTTCTAGTTGCGCGGCGGCCAAGAGGTCGTCGTCCAAGTCGATCAAGCGTTTCGTCACCGCGAACCTCCGTATATGCGGTATCCCGGTGGAGCATAGATCGCGGCTCATCGACCGGGCGCTGGTCCGGACCGGTCGATGAACGCGTGGATGAGTGCGAAGAACTGGTCTTCGAGTTCGTGCTCGACGAAGTGACCGCAATCGGGTATCACCAACTCCGCGTTGGGAATACCGGTCGCGAGTTCCTGGGAGAGCGCCGGCGGAGTGCAGAAGTCCTGTGCACCGCAGATCACCAGCGTCGGCGCCGCGATGTTCCCGAGCCGGGACAACGTGTCATGGGCCGCGATCATGTCGATGCGCTGTAACGCGATGTCGGTGTCGCGCGCCTGCATCGGCTGAGCGGCCGCCCGCGTGATCCACGCCGACACCTTCTCCGGGTGGTCGCGGGCGAACGCTGGGGAGAACAGGAACAACGAATAGGCCGAGAGCAGTGCTTCTCGGTCCCACTCGGCGGCCATCTTGCGCCGCGCGGCAAACTCGCGCCGCAGGTAGGCGTCGAAGCGGGCGAAAGAGGCCACGAGTGTCAGCGTGGCGACCGTGTGGGCGTGGTTGAGCGCCATGTATTGGGCGATCGCGCCGCCGGTGGAGGCTCCGACGAGGTGTGTCGGGCCCACGCCGAGATGCTCGACGAGGCCGGCCAGGTCCGCTGCCAATTGCTCGGTCGAGTGGCCCACCTCGGTTCGGCTGGTTTGTCCGGTCCCGCGCTGGTCGGCGACGATGACGTGATACCGGGCGGCGAATCGGCTTATCTGGTGGCTCCAGCTGCTGGCGACGCCGGCCAGGCCGGAGAGCAGCAGTACGGGCTGATCGTGCGGATCTCCATACGTCTCGTAGTGCAGCGAAATGCCCTGTATCTCAACGGTAGCCATCACAGCACCGCCTCGGCGAGACGGTCGACCTGGTCGATGTCGGCGACGCACGGGTGGAACACGAGTCCGTCGAAGCCCAGGTCGCGGTAGGCCCGCACGGTCTGCGCGGCATCGTGGGGCGTGGTCAGCATGTCGGCGACGTTGAGGGCGGCGTAGTCGGGGGTGAAGCCGTAGTAGCGCTGCAGGTGGGCGCGGCCGGCGGCGACGGTGTGGGCGTCGCCGAGAGCGAAGTTGACGCTGGCCTGCAGCCACGGTTTTCCGGCGCGGCCCTCCGCCACCCATGCCGCGCGCATCCGGTCGGCGAGCACGGACTGGTTGGCGTAGTCACGCAACGCTCCGGCGCTCCAGCCGTCACCGACCGTCGCGGCCCGGCGGATCGTCGCGTCCGCTCGTCCGCCGAACAGCAGCGGAACCCGCACCGGCGCAGGGCTGAGCGCCTTGTCGCCGGTGACGATCTTGCCGGCACACGTGTCGCGCAGCAGGGCCACGTTCTCATCGAGGATGCGCCCGCGCCGCCGGTAGTCCACACCGACAGCGGTGTAGTCGTCGGGTCGGCTCCCGATGCCCAGGCCAAGGGTGAGCCGGCCGCCGGATGCGTCGGCGAGGGTCGCGACCTGCTTGGCCAGTGGCGCCGCGGGATACAGCGGGGCCAGCAGCACGTTGGTCAGCAAGCCGATCCGGGTGGTGGCGCCTGCGGCTACCGATAGCGCGACGATGCTGTCGAGGCTCTCGTAGACCAGCCGGTCGATCACTGCCAGGTCGGCGAAGCCGCGCTGCTCGGCTCGGCGGGCCCACTCGGCGGTCAACGGGCCAGGCGTGTGCGCAATGTGGCTGGGTAGTCCGATGCCGATGTGCATGATGATGTCTCCTAGGGGTTCACTAAATCGAAGACGGCCTCGTAGTGGCCATCGCGGGCGGCATATCGCACCCGCTTGGCGGCCTCGACCACGATCTCGGCGGCGTCGGGATCGTTGCGCAGCAGCGACATGGTCTCGGCCACAAAGTAATCCAGCGGCATGGTGTCGGGGCCGGGGTCTTGGCCGGTGAGCATGTCGGTCTCGACCCGAGGCGGGATGATCTCGATCACCTGAACCCGGGTGCCGCGCAATTTGTGGCGCAGCGACTGGGTGTAGGCGTGCAGGGCCGCCTTGGTCGCCGAGTAGGACGGTGCACTCGTTTTGGGCACGAACGCCAAGGCGGAGGTCACGTTGACGATCGCGGCCCGCGGTTGCCCGAGCAGGGTGGGAAGTAGTGCCGCGGTGAGTCGCATCGGCCCCAGCAGGTTGACCGTCACCGTCGCCTCGGCGATCTCAGCCAGGGCGGTAGCACCGGTCCGCAGGTCCTCGGTGTGCATGACGCCCGCATTGTTGACCAAGACGTTCAGGCCGGGGGTGCTGCTGATCAGTTCCGCGGCCAACCGGGTGATGCTGTCCGGCTCGGCCAGATCCAGCTGGCGGTATTCGATGCCCGGGTTGGCGTCGGCGACGGCCTGCAGTGCGCCGCGGCGGCGCCCGGCGATCACTACCCGGTTGCCCGCGCGGTGCAGGGCTTCGGCCAGGCCGCGGCCGATTCCGCTGCCGCCGCCGGTGACCAGAATGGTGTTGCCGGTCAGGTCCATGGGTTTCAGGCTCGCAGGGCCCACGCTGAGATAGCGACTGGTCCGGCCAATATGACAAGAAATCCCCATTCGGTCGCGCGATATCGCATACTTTTCCTCATGGTTGACCAGCTGGACGCGCAGATTCTGCATGCCCTGCAGTTGGCGCCCCGGGTGTCGTTTCGGCGCATCGCCACTGTCGTCGGGGCCACGGAGCAAACGGTGGCCCGGCGCTACCACCGGCTGCGCCGTGACGGCGTCGTGCGCGTGGTCGGCCTGGAGAACCGGTGGGCGCAGGACGATGCGAGCTGGGTGTGCCGGATACGCGCCGCACCCGAGCGCATACCGCAACTGGCCGACGCCCTGGTGCGCCGACCGGACGTCTCCCATACCAACGTGCTGGCGGGTTGGACTGATCTGGTCTGCGTCATCCGCGCACCGCTGGGCGATACCCGTGAGGATCTCCTACTGCAGCTGCTGCCGCGAACAACCTCGGTCACCGACATCACCATCGATCTGTTGCTGCATTCCTTCGGCCGCCCCGCAAGCGCGCCGTGGACCGGATACGGCCACCGGCTCTCCGACCAGCAGGCTGACCAGATCCTGGCAGAGCGGGCTGTCTCGGCGGACGGCGCCCAACGATCCCGGCCCACCGCCGAGGACCGCCCCATCCTCGATGCGCTCGCCGAGGACGGTCGAGCGCCGCACTCGAAGCTCGCGGCGCGTACCGGTTGGTCGGTGGCGCGAGTGGGACGGCGGATCGCGGCACTGGAGGCAAGCGGAGCGCTGCTGTACGACGTCGACGTGTTGCCCGAGCAGCTCGGCTACCAGCTCAGCGCCATGCTATGGCTGACGTTGGCGCCCAAAGACTTACACCGGGTCGGCGAGCGTATCGCGGCGCACAGCCAGGTAGCGTTCACCGGGGCGATCAGTGGATCCAAAAACCTGTCGGCGATTGTCATCTGCCGAAACGCCGACGATCTGTACCGGTACCTCAGCGAGGAACTCGGGCAGATCGAGGGGATTCTCAACTACGAGGTGAGCATCCGCACTCAGCGCCTCAAGCAACACGGATCGCTGGTGATCCACGGCAGGCTGATCAATCCTCGCCCGAGCCGTAGTACGCGCTGAACCACGGATCCGGCTCAACAACGATCTACGGCCGTTGGGACGAGTTCACGCCGTGGGCCGCGGCGGCCACGTTGCCGGCCGGAACGGCCTACGCTGACGCCGATCTCGGTCCTGCGGTCCCCGAACCCGCCCGACGACCTAAATGCTGTAGTGCCGCAGTCGCTGTAACCGCCGCATCCCAGCGGCGGCCACCTTCTCCCCGGCCGGGCGAAGAGCCTCCTCGAGCCGTGCGCGAACGTCCTCGGTGTCGAGGTGCGTGCCGATCGCGACGAGATGGCTGGCCCCCGCCCCCGCCGGCGCGGTCCGCACGTGCACCGACGTGCCGACGACATTGAAAAGGTAGTGGCGCTTGCCGATCGCGACGGTGCCCTTCATCCGGTAGACGCCCCGCGGCGGCTGTTCGAGCAGGTCGATCAGTGGTCCCGGGTCGACGGCGCCGCCACCCACGACGGTCACCGACGTGGCATGCACATGGTCGTGGTGCTCATCGTGAGCGTCGGCAGGCTCGTTGAGCAGCAGCTCCCGAAACGACATCTGCCCGGCCTGTCCGCCGTCGCTGACGTCGTAGAGCAACCGGGGATCCACACGTCCGGCCACCGCGCCCACCACATAGGCGTCCGGATTAAGTTCGCGCACACGGGCTTCAACCCGACGCAGGGCGTCCTCGCGGTTGTCCTCGGCAATCCGATCCAACTTGTTGACCACCACCAGGGAGGCCACGCCGTAGCGCTGCGGCGGGGCGGACTCGGTATCGACGGTGTCGAAGTGTTCGGCGGCGTCGATGACGTCGATGACACCGCCGTGGCGTATCCGCTCCACCCCGCTGAACCGAATGACCCGCGATACGTCCGCGGGTTCGGCCACCCCGCTCGCCTCGATGATGATCGCGTCGAGAGCCAGCTTCGGGTCGGCCAGCTTCTCCAGCGCCTCGTCAAGCCCACCCTCATCGGGCAGATGGCAGATGCACCCACCGGCGATCGAGACCGGCTCGTCGACTTGGCCCGTGACCAGGCCGGCGTCGACATTGAGTTCACCGAAGTCGTTGATAATCACCCCGATTCGCGCGCCTGGCGCCCGCAGCACATGGTTGAGCAGAGTGGTCTTGCCCGCCCCGAGATACCCCGTCAGCGCAATGACGGGGATAGCGGGTGTGTTGCGGTCGGCCACCCGGCCATTATTGGCGGTACCCGGGCCGGGTTGTAACCACGGGGTAGAAGTTGGCCGTTCAGCTGCCGTACAGGTGCAGTGCCCGGCCGGTCACGGTGGCCACGTCGCCGCTGAGCCCGGCGATAGGCGGACCGCCGCGCTGATGGATGACGTTGGCGAGCACGATCACGTAGGTGTCCGACCCCGGGTCGATCCACAGCGTCACGCCGGTGAACCCGGTGTGCCCGAAGCTGCCGATCGGAAAGATCATGCCGCGTGGGCGGGAGTGGGGGGTATCGATGTCCCAGCCGAGGCCGCGCAGATCCTGCCCGGCGATCGCCGGGTAGTGCGCGGCCAGCAGGGGATCGGTCATATTGGGTGATAGTGCATTCGCCTGCTTCGCCGCGGCGTTCGCGGCCACCAGCTGTTCCGCGTTGTGCCCGGGTTGCTGGGGCGTCGTCATCAATTCCAGGGTCGACTGCCGCAGCGGAAACGGGCTCGGGCGTCCGGCGAGTCGATCGAGTAGAGCCTGGGCGTACCTGCCGATGTCGCCGGCGGTGGAGAACACTCCGGCGCTGCCGGCCACCCCTCCCATGCGGCGTGCCGTCGGGTCGTTGACCGTACCGCGCAGCAGTTGGTCGTAGTCGGGGTTGATCTCGGGGGTGTCTTCGTCATGCGCGGTCGGCGCGATGCGGGCCAACAGCTCGGTGCTCCAGCTACCTGCCGGACACTCGCCGTCCTGGGCGTCGCTCGCATCCAATGCGATAGCAGTACCGCGAATCTGGTGTGGGCCGCAGGCTTTGGCGGCGGGCAGGTAGCGGGTGTCGGTCATGCCCAGCGGTGCAAAAACGTGGTCCTGCACGTAGCTGTCCAACGGTTGGCCGGTCATGGTCTCGACCAGCGCGCCCAGGATGATGAAACCGATGTCCGAGTAGTGGAATATCTCGCCGGGACCGAACTCCAGCGGTGCGGTCAGGGCCCGATGAATGCCATCGGCCTTGTCGGCCTCGGTCAGGCCCCACGGACCCTGGTGGCTCAAATCGCCCCCGATGCCCGAGGTGTGGGTGAGCAACATGCGTAACGTCACCTGAGCGCGTCGGGGGTCGTTTGCCTCGTTGAACTCCGGCAGGTAGGTCTGGACGGGCTCGTCGAGCTGGACCCGGCCCTGTTCATACAGTTGCAGGACCGCGACGGCCGTCGCGAGGCACTTCGTCATCGACGCGATGTCGAAGATGGTGTCCTCGGTCATCGGCTCGGCCGGCGAGGGCGAACCGTCGAGAGCGGGTTCGCCGTCGAGCTTGCGCGCGCCGAAGGCCTGGCTGAACGCGATCGTGCCGGCGTGCCCGATCCGGACTACCGCGCCCGGCAGCCGGGGGACCGCAATCGCGTCGTTGATCAATGTGGAGACCGGCGCGATCAGCTCCTCTCGGGGTGCGTAGGGCGCATCCTCACGAGGGAGGACGGGCACCGTGGTCGACGGGGTACCCAGGGGCGGCGTCGGCCGAGGCTCCGGGTGGCCGCACGACGGGACCACCGCAAGTATCAGCGCGACGCTTCCCACGGCGCAGGCCCGGGTGATGCGCGATCTCGACACTGTCACAGCATCGACGGTAGCCAGCTGCCGAGTGCTACGCCGGCCGCGTCAGGCGTCCGTCGGGAACCAGTAGTCGAGGGTCTGCTCGACTCCGCCCCAGTCAATGCCCAGCCAGTCGCCGAAGAAGCCTTCGATGTTGCCGAAGGCGCTGTAGACGAACGCCACGGCGGAGTAGAACAGGCCCTCCCACCAGCCGCTGTCGATCAGCCCGTGCGGCCAGGCGTTGAGCCAGGCGCCGAACTGGTCGAAGTCGCCGGAGATGTTGATGTCGGTGAGCATGCCGTCGGTGGTCGCCGTGTGGTTGGCGACCTGGTCGGGCGTGAGCCCGAGGTACATCATGTGCTCGTAGAGGATCCCCAGCGCGGAGGTGGAGGTGGGGTCGGCGACCGGGTCGCCGGGGATCGTGTAGACCGTGGTCGGGAACGCGTCGGTCGGGGTGTGGACGCCGGACAGCAGTGCGGTGTCGAAGAGGTCGCCGGATGAGCCTCCGCCGAAATCCGGTATCTCGGTGCCGGAGCCCACCGGGTTGCCGATGAACACGAAGTGCAGCAGTGCGGGGTCGATGCCCTCGTGGGCCAGCTGGGCCATCGCGATCGAACCGGCTGTCGCACCCTGCGACCAGCCGAACACCCACAGCGGGTGGGCGGCGTCGTAGGCGTCCGGGTTGGCGGCGAGTTGGGCGTGTACCTCCCGCACGATCTCGGCCGCCCCGACGAAGCTGCTGTGGCCCTGTTGAACGAGGGCGGGCGTGGACAGCAGCAGCAGCGGTGCGTCGCATCCGGCGGATCCGACGACGCATGCGGTTGGGTCGTCTCCGGGGTCGAAGCCCAGCGGCCGCAGGAAGAGGTCGGCGGCGGTCTCGGCGAATGTCGCAGACGGGGTCGACAGGATCGTCGGCCCGACGAAGATTGCGGTGTCGGCCAGCAGGCTCACGTCGACATGCGTGGCGTGCACCACCGGAGCGGACAGCACACCCCCTGCCACGGTGCTGGCAACCGCGATCGGCGCTAGGGCTTTGGTCAGCATCACGGGCGACCCTTCTCCATTGGTCTGGCGCCTTTCTGAATCATGCGCGAATCGCTACCTCAAACCGGTGCCGAAAGGCTTTAGGTCGTCGGGAACCAGTAGTCCAGGGTCTGCTCGACCCCGCCCCAGTCCAGGCCCATCCAGTCGCCGAAGAAGCCTTCGATGTTGCCGAAGGCGCTATAGACGAACGCCACGGCCGAGTAGAACAGGCCATCCCACCAGCTGCTGTCGGCCAGCCCGTGGCCCCAGGCGTTGAGCCAGGCGCCGAACTGGTCGAAATCGGTAGAGATGTTGATGGTGGTGAGCATGTCGTCGGTGGTGGCGGTGTGGTTGGCCACCTGATCGGGGGTGAGGCCCAGATACATCATGTGCTCGTAGAAGTCCCCGTACGGCGAGGTGGAGGTGTAGTCGGCGTTGGGGTCACCGGGGATGGTGTAGATCGTGGTCGGGAAGGCGTCGTTCGGGGTCTCCTTGCCGTACAGCATCCAGGTGTCGGAGAAGTTGCTGTGCGCCGAGCCGTCGTCCGTCATATGCGGATATTTGCCGTCCGGAGCGGTCGGGTCGCCGATGAACACGAAGTGCAGCGCCTGCGGGTCCACGCCGTCGTGGGCCAGCTGAGCCATCGCGATCGAACCGGCCGTGGCGCCCTGCGAATAGCCGAAAATCCACAAGGGGTGCTGGGCGTCGTAGGCGCCCGGGTTGGCGGCGAGTTCGGCCTCTACCGTCCGAACGATCTCGGCCGCGCCGGCGAAACTGCTGTGGCCGACTTGGGCTAGGCCCGGGGTGGTCAGTAGCGTCCGAACGATCTCGGCCGCGCCGGCGAAACTGCTGTGGCCGACTTGGGCTAGGCCCGGGGTGGTCAGTAGCTGCAGCGGCGCGTCACACGTGGCGGATCCGATCAGGCACGAAGTGAAGTCGCCACCGTCGAAACCCAGCGGCCGCAGGAAGAGGTCGGCCGCGGTCTGGGCGAATGTCGCCGACGGGGTCGACAGGATCGTAGGCCCGACGAAGATCACCGTGTCGGCCAGCAGGTCGACGTCCACGTGCAGGTCGACGTCGGCATGCGCGGCGTGCACCACCGGAGCGGCGAGCACACCGCCTGCCACGATGCCGGCGATCGCGATAGGTGCGTAGAGCTTGGTCAGAATCACCGGCATGCCGCCTTTCCGAGTCATTCGTGCAAGACATATCCCGATAGCGGTAACTAAAAATCACACGAGTAAATCGAAAGCTAAACCTGAGGGCAGATCATGGCAGGGGTGTTCGGCGCAAGTCAATGAATAGTCGTCGAGATGGCGGGCCTGGCGCCCGAGCACCGCGACACTCGATGCGGGCCATTTGCCACGTCATCAATCGCGCTAGTACAGCTAGCGTGACCCGCGTGACGGGCATACGATGGTTCCCGTGGAGACGATCAGCAGCACGGATGCCAAGAACCAGCTCAACCGGCTCTTGAACGACGTCAAGGCCGGAGCGTCGTTCACCATCACCAGCCACGGCACTCCCGTCGCGCGGCTCGTACCGATCACAGCGGTTCCGCGCAGGTTCGGCCAGTTATCGAACCTCGTCGTTCCGGAGGACTTCGACGACGCACTGCCGGCAACAGAACTCGCGGCCTGGGAAGACGCGGAGGCGTGAATATCCTGCTCGATACCCACACGCTGTTGTGGCTGGTCAGTAAGCCCTCGGCCGTGGATTCCGAAACGCTCGCGATCCTGGCCGACCCGGGAACCTCGGTGTGGGTCACGGCCGCCTCGGCATGGGAAATCGCGACCAAGACGCGGCTAGGTCGCCTCGACGGTGCGGCCCTGCTGTCGACCTGGACCGACATCATTGCCGACATGAGCGGCACCGAATTGGCGATCGACTGCGCTGACGCGATCCTTGCCGGTCGACTTCCCTGGGCACACCGGGACCCGTTCGACCGCGTCATTGTGGCCCAGGCGCTGCGCCGCAATCTCACCATCGCCACCCGCGATACCAAGATCATCGGCGCGGCCATCGCGCCGACCCTCATCGCATAATCCCGGAGTGAGCGCCAGCGCTTCATCTTTTCTTGATTAGCTCACACATCCGACTTAGGGTTCGGGAAATGCACGCCACCAAAGTTTTCGCGCCGCTCGCCGCCGCGAGCGTGATCGCGGCCGGTGTCGTCGGAACCCCCGTCGTCCAAACGACGCACGCATTACAAGTAGCCCTGCTGGCGGACACCGCGATCTTCGTCGGCGGGACCATGTTGCCCACGCCGTCGGCGACCTTCGCTCAGACCGCGGCCGATCTGTTCCTGCAGCCGCTGGGCTTCGACGCGGGCGACGACGCGGTGTGTGTGATCGGTTCCGGCGATTGCGACGACCCGCTAAGGGTGTTGACCACCCCGGAACTCTTCCTGCAGGGTTACAGCAGTTTCGCCGGTGCCGCCGAGATCGTTCGGACGGTGCAGGCCGAACTCGCCGCCAACCCGGGCGCCTACGACGCCGAGCACCCCTTGTGGATTTTCGGCTATTCGCAGGGCGCGACGGCCGGTTCGATCGCGATGGCTCAGCTGGCCCACGACGGCGTGGACCCGCAAGCGCTGCACTTCGTGTTCATCGGCGACCCGTCCGATGCCAATGGCGTGTGGCCGAACAGTCACGGCGAGGTGTCGCTCTCCAACGATCCTTCGCTGTTGTACGGCAATCAGACCCCGAACGACGCATTCACCACCACCATCTACACGTTCCCCGGTGACCCCGTCGCCGATCACACGGCGCCCTCCATGCTCGGCCTGTTCTGGGAGCACGTCATGTACATGGGGCTCACCCCGGAGCAGGTCGCCGACCACACCGCCAGCACCGACGGCATGATCACCAACATCGACATCTCCGGTGACATCGACCAGTTCAGCACCTGGATCAACGCCTTAGGCAACGGCTTGACCGACAGCGGCGTGTTTGAGGCACTGTTCAATTCCCTCGTGGAGTTGGTCTACAACGCCTTCGGGAAGACCGAGGACTTCTTCACCGACTGGATGGGCATCGACTGGGGCGGCGTCGAAAACACCCTCGACTACTGGTTCCCGCTGGCTTGACCGCCCTGAGTCCAGCTCAGACGGAGCGTCTTGACAATCTACAACCGAATGGTTGTACGATTGTTGGGTGATCACGCTCGACGACGACGCGGTGGACGCCCTGTTCCACGCACTTGCCGACCGCACCCGGCGTGACATCATGCGCCGGGTGCTGGCCGGCGAGCACTCGGTTTCGGAGCTCGCGGTGAAGTACGAGATGAGCTTTGCGGCGGTGCAGAAGCACGTCGCTGTGTTGGAGAAGTCCGGGCTGCTCACCAAGCGCCGCAGCGGACGCGAGCAGTTGGCCAGCGGTGACGTTGCGGCGGTGCGGTCGGTGGCATCCATGCTCGCCGAGTTGGAACAGGTTTGGCGCGGTCGCATCGCACGTATCGACGAGCTCATCTCGTCCGAGGAGACCTAGGAGGGCTGGACCATGCCTGTGATCGACGTACAGCACGACATCGACACCTTGACCTTGACCATCGTCGCGGACTTCGCCGCGCCGGTGCGGCGAATCTGGCAGATCTATGCCGACCCGCGCCAGCTGGAAAAGGTCTGGGGGCCACCGACATTCCCCGCGACGGTAGTCGATCACGACCTCACGGCCGGCGGCCGCACGAACTACTTCATGACCGGCCCGGACGGGCAGAAGTACCCCGGATACTGGCAGGTCGTTGCCGTCGACGAGCCGTGGAGCTTCACCTTCGACGACGGCTTCGCCGATCTGGACTTCAACCCGGATCCCGGGATGCCGACCTCCAGAAACGTCTATACCTTCGCCGAGCACGACGGCGGAACCCGCGCGACGTACGTGAGCACATTCGCGTCCGCCGAGGACCTCAAAAAGGTGTTGGACATGGGCATCGTCGAGGGCACCACCTCGGCGCTGAGCCAGATCGACACCCTGGTCGCCTGCTGAATCGCTGCGGCCGCCCGGGGGCGCGGCGGTGAATGGCGATCGCGCAGGCGCTGGCCGGCGCCGGGTCAGCACCGGCATGGTGGTGTCGAGCAGTCGACTGCCTACACCCGTTTATCGGCGGGGAGACTCCGCGCCGCCGCAGTCCATGAGAAACTCTCATGGTTTTCTCCGGTGCATGCGTTCGGCCCCTGGGCGCTCCGCGCTATCGGCACCGGTGATCGAGAGGAACCGACTGTGAACGAGCGACCTGGCGCTGTACTGGAGCAGCAGACCGGCGCGGGCGCCGGCCCGGGCCTGGGCTGGCTGCCCACCACCGCGCCGGCCGCGTTCGCCCCGGACGACCTCGCCGACATCATCGGCTACCTGCGCCACCCCGTTCATGTGGTGCGTGAAACGGCCACCGGGATGCTGGGCCTGGCCCTGGGCGGTGCGGTGGTCGGCGCCGGCGAATCGGAATTGTCCCTAGTAGGAACCCTGCCCGCGACCTACCCCGAGTGGCTGGGGGACCGCGAATTCTGCGAGGCGCACGGCGTCCGGTTCCCCTATGTCACCGGAGCGATGGCCAACGGTATCGCGACGCCGGCGTTGGTCATCGCGATGGCCGAGGCCGGGATGATGGGCTTCTTCGGTGCGGGCGGGCTGTCCTATGAGGCCGTGGAGCGGGGGCTGGACGAGATCCAGACCGCGTTGGCTGGCCGGCCCGGGCTGGCCTGGGGAGCCAACTTGATCCACTCGCCCAATGAGGTTTCCCTCGAGGCGCGCGTCGCCGAGCTGTTCATCGCGCGCGGCGTTCCCGTCGTCGAGGCCTCGGCCTTTATGAAGCTGACGCCCGCGGTCGTGCATTACGCACTGTCGGGCCTGGACACCGATCCGGCCGGCAACATCGTGCGCCGCAACCACGTGATGGCCAAGGTGTCACGGCCCGAGGTGGCGCGGATGTTCATGGAACCGGCGCCGGCGGCGTTGGTCTCCGCCTTGGTGGCGGCCGGCAAGCTGACCGAGCGCGAAGCCGACCTGTCGCGGTTTGTGCCGGTGGCCGAGGACATCACCGTCGAATCCGACAGCGGTGGGCACACCGATAACCGTCCGCTGCCAGCGCTTTTTTCCGAAATCGTCATGCTGCGCGATTCGCTGGCCCGCCAGCATCAGCTGAATTGCCGGGTGCGAGTGGGTGCGGCGGGTGGTCTCGGCGCACCGCAGGCGGTCGCCGGTGCCTTCGCGATGGGCGCGGCCTACGTGCTGACCGGGACCGTCAACCAAGCCTGCGTGGAGTCGGGTCTTTCCGCGCCCGGGCGCGCCATGCTCGCCAAAGCCGGCATCGCGGACGTGATGATGGCCCCCGCTTCCGACATGTTCGAAATGGGCGTCAACCTGCAGGTACTCAAGCGGGGAACGATGTTCGCCCCGCGCGGCAAGAAGCTCTACGAGTGGTACGCGGGCAACCCCGACCTGGCCAGCGTGGTCGCCAAGCACGGCCCCGAGCTGGAGAAGATCCTGGGCACCACCGTCGCCGAGGTATGGGCGGACACCCAGCGGTACTGGCAACAGCGTGACCCGGCGGTCCTCGAGCTCGCCTCGAGGGATCCGAAGTACCAGATGGCACTGGTGTTCCGCTGGTATCTGGGGCAGTCGAGCCGGTGGGCCATCAGCGGCATCCCCGAGCGGGTGCTGGACTACCAGATCTGGTGTGGTCCGGCCATGGGCGCGTTCAACAGCTGGGTGGCGGGCAGCCACCTGGAGCCGTGCGAGAACCGCCAGGCGGTCCAAGTCGCACTTAACTTGCTCGAAGGTGCCGCCCACGTGACCCGCGCCGGTGCGGCCCGCTCCTGCGGGGTGCCGGTTCCGGCCAAAGCGTTCGCCTACCGTCCGCGGCCGCTGGCTATCTGACGCGGCCGTCAATATGCACTGAAGTCAATATGCACTGAATAGGCGCGCCTTCGGGCTGTTCAGCGGCTCAGCAGCGTGACATTTTGGCGGACGACTGTAACGCCTGTGTGAGCTTAGGCCCGGCATCTTCGATGTGTGATGGCCGCAACACTCTGATATGGTCCCGGCAGCGTCTGGCCATCGGGACGATCAGCGGACCCCCAGCTGCGATTAAACGTCTCTGATGGCAAAACTTAGGCATTCGATGCTTTGCGTCAAGGCCGTCCTTAAGGAGACCTGTGGTAGCCAAACATCCACCTGTCGCAGTGGTCGGCGTCAGCGCGCTGTTTCCCGGGTCGCCCGAAGCCGAGCGATTCTGGCGCAACATCGTCGAGGGTGCGGACCTATTCTCCGACGTACCGGAGTCGCACTGGCGGATCGACGACTATTACGACGCAGATCCTCGCACGCCTGACAAGGTATACGCCCGACGCGGCGGATTCTTGCCCACCGTCGACTTCTCGCCGATGGATTTCGGCATTCCGCCGAACGTGGTGCCCGCAACCGACACCGCCCAATTGTTGGCGCTGCGGGTCGCGCAGCAAGTGCTGGAGGACTACGCCGGCGGCGACATCTCCGGCATCGACCGGGAACGGGTCAGCGTGGTGCTGGGCTCGTCCGGCGGCACCGAGATGTCCGGCTACATGAGCGGTCGCCTGCACCGGCCGATCTGGGAACGCGGCCTGCGCGCGGCCGGCCTCGCCGACCACGAGCTGACCGCATTCAGCGAGAGCGTGGCGTCAAGCTACACCCCGTGGCAGGAGAACACCTTCCCGGGCCTGCTCGGCAACGTCATCGCCGGACGCATCGCCAACCGCTTTGACCTCGGCGGAACGAACTGCGTCGTCGATGCGGCGTGCGCCAGTTCGCTGGCCGCGATCGAGATCGCACTGCACGAGCTGTACCTGCGTGAGGCCGACATGGTGATCGCCGGCGGCGTCGACGCCTTCAACGACATCTTCATGTTCATGTGCTTCGCCAAGGTCACCGCGCTGTCGCGCACCGGCGACTGCCGTCCGTTCTCCGACCAGTCCGACGGCACCATGCTGGGCGAAGGTCTGTCGATGCTGGCGCTCAAGCGCCTCGACGACGCGGAGCGCGACGGCGACCGGATCTACGCCGTGATCCGCGGCATCGGCACGTCCTCGGATGGTCGGGCCAAGAGCATCTACGCCCCGAGCCCCGATGGTCAGGCCAAGGCCCTGCGCCGCGCATACGAGGCCGCCGGCTACGGACCGGAGACGGTCGGCCTCGTCGAAGCTCACGGCACCGGCACCAAGGCCGGCGACGTCGCCGAGTTCACCGCGCTGCGCCGGGTGTTCGACGAGTCGGGCCGGGCGGACCGCCAATGGTGTGCCGTCGGTTCGGTCAAGTCACAGGTCGGGCACACCAAGGGAGCTGCCGGTGCCTGCGGTCTGTTCAAGACCGTGATGGCGCTGCACCACAAGGTCCTCCCGCCGACCATCAAGATCGACCGGCCTAACTCCGGGCTCGAGATCGAATCGTCGCCCTTCTACCTGTCGACGCAGTCCAAGCCGTGGATCGCCGACCAGAATGTGCCGCGACGCGCGTCGGTCAGCGCGTTCGGCTTCGGCGGTACGAACTTCCACATCACGCTCGAGGAGTACGCCGGCGCCGGCAAGCACGCACCTCGCTACCGCTCCTGGGACTCCGAGCTGGTGGTCCTGGGCGCGGACTCCGCGGCAGGGCTGTCTGCTCAGGCCGCGGAACTGGCCGCCTCGCTGGTCGATTCGCCGGACATGCTCGGCTACCTCGCACACAGCACGCAATCGGCGTATGACGCCGCCCGCCCGCACCGCCTCGCCGTCGTCGCCAGCAGCGTCGAGAGCCTGCGGACGATGCTCGGGGAAGCCGCGGCGAAGCTCCAAACCCCCAGCGGGGAAACATCGTTCAGCTCGCCCAAGGGCTACTACTACTCGTGCCAACCGGCCGGTCCGGTCGCGCTGCTGTTTCCCGGGCAGGGTAGCCAGTACGTCGGCATGGGTGCCGACATCCCGCAACTCTACGAACCGGCTTTGGCGCCTTGGGAACTCGCGCGCGCCGGCCTGCTCAACGCAGACCGCGACCTGCACGACGTCGTCTGGCCCAAGACGGCGTTCACCGAGGAAGACCGCGCGGCCCAGGCCGTCGAGCTGACCAAGACCGAGTGGGCGCAGCCGGGCATCGGCGCACACAGCCTCAGCCTGCTGTCCGTCGTCCGCTCGCTGGGCATCGCGCCGGTCGCCGTCGGCGGCCACAGCTTCGGTGAGGTCAGCGCGCTGTGCGCCGCGGGGGTGATCACGGACGACGTCGCGCTGCTCATCGCCCGCGCCCGCGGAGCGCTGATGGCCCAGGCCGCCGCCAGCAGCGACGGAGCGATGTGCGCGGTGACCGCCCCCGCCGAGCAGGTCAGCAGACTTCTCGGCGAGTGGGGTCTGTCGGTGGTCATCGCGAATCACAATGCCCCCAACCAGGTCGTGCTCTCGGGCGACAGTGCCGCCATTGCCGATGCCGCGCAGCGATTCAGCGCGGCGGGTATGAATGCGCGGCTCCTCGACGTCGCCACTGCCTTCCACTCCGAAATCGTCAGCTCCGCGGCGGCCCCGTTCGCCGCGTACCTGGCCGGCATCCCGTTCGGCGTGCCGCAGGTGCCCGTCTACGCCAACGCAACGGCGCAGCCGTACGTCGGCAGCGCCGAGCAGATGCAGGCAACACTGGCCAACCAGATCGCGCAGCCGGTGCGGTTCGTCGAGCAGGTTCAGGCAATGTGGTCCGCCGGCGCCCGAACCTTCGTCGAAGTCGGCCCCGGCAGCGTGCTCACCAACCTGGTCGGCAAATGCCTGACCGGCCAGGACCACGTCGCGGTCTGTCTGGATGCCAAGGGCAGGAATGGGATTCGATCGCTATGGATGGGGCTGGCCCAGCTCGTGGCCGCCGGCGTTCCGATGAACTTCGAAGCCCTGTGGGCCGACTACCGCCGCGGTGACGATCCGCGAACCCGTCCGGCGCCCAAGCTGACGATGAAGCTCAACGGCACCAACTTCGGCCGACCAGACCTCAACGACGAGCCGGTGCAGCGGCGCTCGGAAAAATTTGAGAAATCCACCACCCGCAGTGACCACAACGGTCACGCGACCGTATCGGAGCCCACCATGACAGCAGCTCACCCAACCGTCCCCGCGGCTAACGGGTTGCCGGCACACGTCCCGACGCACGTCCCGGTCCCGGTTCAGGCTGCTGCCGTTCCGATGGTGACGTCGCCGCTGATGTCCGGTCCCGGAGCCGAGATGGTGACGCACATGGTCGGTGCGCTGGGCAGCATGCAGCAGACCATCGCCCACCTGCAGGGCCTGCTGCAGACCCTGGTCTCCAGCACCGGGATGACCCCGATGCCGGTCAACCAGCTGGCCTTCCCTGCCGCAGCCACGGTAGTGCCGGCTGCGCCGGTAGCCGCCTATGCATGTTGGCGGTGGTTGCCGACAAGACGGGCTATCCGGTGGAGATGCTCGATTTGTCGATGGCGCTTGAGGCGGATCTGGGGATTGACTCGATCAAGCGGGTGGAGATTTTGTCTGCGGTGCAGGATCGGGTTCCGTCGTTGCCTGAGGTGGAGACGGCGACGATGGCGGCGTTGGTGACGTTGCAGGAGATCGTCGACTACCTGCAGTCGTTGATGGGCCCGGCACCGGCACCGGCTGCTGCGCCTGCGCCGGCTGCTCCGGTGGCTGCCGCGCCCGCGCCGGCTACGGCGGGGGTGGATTTGGTCGGGGACATGTTGGCGGTGGTTGCCGATAAGACCGGCTATCCGGTGGAGATGCTGGAACTGTCGATGGCGCTTGAGGCGGATCTGGGGATTGACTCGATCAAGCGGGTGGAGATTCTGTCTGCGGTGCAGGATCGGGTTCCGTCGTTGCCTGAGGTGGAGACGGCGACGATGGCGGCGTTGGTGACGTTGCAGGAGATCGTTGACTACCTGCAGTCGTTGATGGGCCCGGTGGCCGCACCTGCTGCACCCGCGCCGGCCGCGGCGGGGGTGGATTTGGTGGGGGACATGTTGGCGGTGGTTGCCGACAAGACCGGCTATCCGGTGGAGATGCTGGAACTGTCGATGGCGCTTGAGGCGGATCTGGGGATCGACTCGATCAAGCGGGTGGAGATTTTGTCTGCGGTGCAGGATCGGGTTCCGTCGTTGCCTGAGGTGGAGACGGCGACGATGGCGGCGTTGGTGACGTTGCAGGAGATCGTCGACTACCTACAATCACTGATGGGTTCACCACCACCGGATCTGGTGGCGCCCAACGGATTATCGGCAGGTGATCGCGCCCCTTTTGAGTTAACCGGAGCGGAGGTGGCGCGCTACGCGGTACGCGCCACCGCCGCTCCGGTGAGCGGGATGGGCATGCCCGGCCTGTATGCCGCCAGGACCGTCGAGATCGTGACGTCCGAAGCGGCCCAGGCCGGACTGACGGAGACGGCCGAGGCCCTGGCCGCAATTCTGCGCACCCACGGCATTCGCGCGGCGATCGTGGCACGACCCAGTGCCGACACCGAGGCAGTCATCCACCTCGGTGGACTGCGGCCGATCGCCACTCGCGACGAGGCGCTTGATCTCAACCGAGTGCTGTTCGCCGACGCGCAGTGCGTCGCAGCGCAATTCGCGGAACGTGGCGGCGTCTTCGTCACCGTTCAGGACACCGGCGGCACGTTCGGTCTGCTCACCGACTCCGGCCTGCGGGCCTGGTCCGGCGGGATCGGTGCGCTGGCCAAGACGGCTGCGCAGGAATGGACCAGCGCGCAGGTCAAGGCAATCGACATCGCCGTCGGGCACCGTTCCCCGCTCGTCATCGCCGAGCAGATCGCCGACGAAGTCCTGTCCGGCGGGGTGGAACTCGAAGTGGGCCTGGGTAGCTCACACGGGCGAACCACAGTCGTCGCGGGCGCACAGCAGGTGAGCACCCGCACACACCGCATCGGTCAGCAAGACGTCATCGTCGTCTCGGGTGGTGCCCGCGGCGTGACCGCCGGCTCGGTGATCGCGTTGGCACAGCAGACCCAGGCGGCGTTCGTCCTGATCGGACGCACCGAACTCAGCGACGAGCCGGCGGAAGCACAGGGGCTGACCACCGATGCGGATCTCAAGCGGGCGTTGCTCGCCGGCGCTGCGGCGCAAGGGCTCAAGGTCACACCCAAGCAGCTGGAGCGGCAGGCGCAGCGCATCCTGGCCGACCGCGAGGTGCGGGCCACCCTGGCCGCCCTGACCGCGGCCGGCTCGCGCGTCCGTTACGCCGCCGCCGATGTTCGTGACGCCGCGCAGCTGGGTGCGTTGCTGGACAGTGTGCGAAGCGAGTTCGGTCCCATCACCGGCCTGGTGCACGGCGCCGGCGTGCTGGCCGATGCGCCGTTGCACAAGAAAACCCTCGACGGGTTCGACCGGGTCTTCGAGACCAAGGTCGGCGGCGCATGCGCGCTGCTGGATGCGACCGCCAACGACGCGCTCAAGGTGATCTGCCTGTTCTCGTCGGTGGCCGCGCGCAGCGGAAACGTCGGTCAAAGCGACTACGCCATGGCCAACGAAATCCTCAACAAAGTGGCGCTGGCGGAGCAGGCTCGCCGCGGACCGGCCTGTCTGGTGCGGGCACTGGGTTGGGGCCCTTGGGATTCCGGGATGGTGACGCCCGGCCTCAAAGCGATGTTCGAGTCCCGCGGCATCTCGTTGATCCCGCTCGCCGACGGCGCGCGTGCCTTCGTCGCCGAGGTCCTCGACGGCGAAACCGGAAGCTCCGAGGTGACCCTCGGCGACGGCGTACTCGCCGGACTCCCCACGCATCCGATACCGCCGGAGGGCCGGGTCGCGCGGGTGCTCGCACACGTGACGCAGCAGCCCTACCTGCTGGACCACCGGGTCCAGGGCAATGTCGTGCTGCCCGTCGTGCAGGCGCTCGAATGGTTCATCCGGATGGCCGAGGCGTGCCGGCCCGGCCACTACGTGGATCGGGTGCTCGACCTCAAGGTGCTGCGCGGCGTGACCCTCTACGAGTTCGAGAAGCACGGCAACCCGCTGTTGGTGCGCTGCGTGCCCGTCGACGATCGGCCCGAGCTGCTGACGTTGACGCTTTCCGACATCGAAGACTCGACCGCGTACTACTCGGCCAAACTCGAAATGCGTTCGGGCGCAGCCGCGGTACCGAGCGCGCCGGCGTCGGCACCGGGGGGTCGCCGGATCGACCGCGAAACCTGCTACACCGGTGGGGCACTGTTCCACGGCGCCGCATTCCGGGTGCTCGACGGCATGGACTGCGCCGAGACCGCCGCGACGGCCTACCTGTCCGGATTGACGTCCGTGGGCTGTCATCAGGCAGCGGCCCGGGCACTGCTGCATGTCGACGAGCAGATACCCGCCGACGCCGCCGTCGTTCTCGTGCTCAAGCGTGCCGCCGATGCGCGCCGGGACGGCGACCCGGTTTACGCGACCCTGCTGCCCGATCGGCAGGTGGACGACGAATGTCTGCACCTGGGCACCGCTGCTGGTGCGGTGAACCTGTCGGCCCTGTTGGGTCACGCCCACGCCGCCTCGGGCCTGCTGCATGTGGCCGCCGGCGTGCTCTATGGAGCCCTCGGCGTGTGGCCCGACGGCGAGGCCTGGACGTCCGAGCAACGGTGCGTCACCGTCGAACTCACCGGAATGGCCGACCAGCGACACCGCGTCACGCTGGTGTCCTCGGCGACCGGGTCGGAGGCCGCGACCTTAATGGCGCCGGCCGCGGCCAACGCCGCCGGCAAACCCATCCGGCTCAACTTCCCCGCGCACCTGCCCGCGGTGCACCTGCCACCACGCGCTACGGCGCCAGGAACGAACCCCCCTGAGCAACTGGAGCAATTCATGCCAACACAACTCCCGATGCCTCCGGCGCTGGCAACGGTCGCGGAGTCCCTGGCCCGGCTGCCGTTGGGTGTGTCCGCGTCGACGCCGTCGCGACCGGAGCCGCAGCCGGCCGACGCTGCCCCCGCGGCACCCGCTGCCGTCACCATGCCCGCGGGCGCCAGCCGGGCAATCCAGCCCGTCAAGCCTGCCGGCAAGGTGGTCCCGGCACCGACGGTCAAGCGTGAGCCGGTGGGCCTCAAGCTCGACAAAGACGGGCTGCGCGTGCACTCCTCGGGGAACATCTCCGAGATCTTCGGCCCGGTGTTCGCCGAGCAGGACCAATACTCGCGACAGGTCCGGATGCCCGAACCGCCACTGCTGCTGGCGGATCGGCTGCTGGGCATCGACGCCGAGCCGGCCCGCCACGGCCCTGGGCGACCGACCCGGCCGCCGTCGACGGATGCCTGCAGGCGGCACTGGTCTGGAGCTACCAGCTGCTCGGCCGCAATGTTCTTCCGTTGCGGGTGGGCGAGATCATCCGCTACCGATCGGGCGCGCTGGGTTCGGGACTGCGGTGCGTGCTCACCGGTGGGGACGCCAAGACCAGCCGCGCGGTCTGCGACCTCGATCTGGTCGACGCCGATAATCAGCTGGTGATCAGTCTCAAACGACTTGAGTTGTATCCGTACGGCGGCTGATTCGTGAATTTTGATCCCATCGCGATCGTCGGGCAGGGCTGTGTCCTGCCCGGGGGACTCAATGCGGGCGAGCTCTGGACAACGGTGCACGACGGCCGCGACGCACTGGGCTCACCCGGCCCGGATTACTGGGGGGTATCGCCGGCACGTGTGCTGTGTGCCCCGGCGGACGTACCCGAACTCGACCACACCTGGTCGGATCGCGGCGGCTACGTCCGCGGCTTCGACGACGTCTTCGACCCCCATGGACTGTTCCTCGACGCTGACGATTTCGCCGGGCTCGACCCGCTCTACCGGTGGGGAATCGAGGCGGCCAGGCAAGCCCTGGACAGTGCGGGATGGCGGGCGGGTGAGGTCCCGGGCTCGGCCGGGATCGTCCTGGGCAACCTGAGCTACCCGACAAAGAAGATGACTGACCTCGCCGAAACAGTCTGGCGGGGAAAAGAACCCGGTAACGAATCCGGGGTGGACTGGCGCAACCGCTTCATGTCCGGACTGCCGGCGCATCTGATCGCGCAGGCGTTGGGCTTGGGCGGGGGAGCCACGGCCCTCGACGCCGCCTGCGCTTCATCGCTGTACGCCATCAAGCTGGCCTGCGATCGACTACACGACCGCACCGCAGACGTCATGTTCGCCGGCGGCATCAACGGCGCCAGTGACCTGCTGCTGCACATCGGCTTCACCGCCTTGCAGGCGTTGAGCCGAACCGGGCAGTCACGACCGTTCAACAACGGTGCCGACGGGCTGGTCCCCGCCGAAGGCGCCGCCATCCTGGTACTGCGGCGCCTGGACGATGCGATCGCCGGCGGCGACCCGATCCTCGGCGTCATCCGGGGCGTCGGCCTGAGCAATGACGGTCGGGGACACGGATTTCTGGTGCCCTCCCAGGACGGCCAAGAACGTGCGATGCGTCTGGCCTACGAGATGGCCGGACTGCAGCCGCGCGACATCTCCCTCATCGAATGCCACGCCACCGGGACCTCACGCGGTGACCTGACCGAACTGATGAGCATGGCGCGTATCTTCGCCGGCATCACCGACGTACCCATCGGATCGCTGAAATCCAATCTGGGCCACTCGATCACGGCATCCGGCGCCGCGGGAGCCATCAAAGTTCTCGCAGCGATGCGTGCCGGGGTACGTCCCCCGACCCTGCACGCCGACGACCCGCTGCCCTTCATCGGCGACTCGCCGTTCCGGCTGCTCACCGAGGCCGAACCGTGGGACAGTGACGGTCCGCGTCGCGCCGCGGTCAATAACTTCGGCTTCGGCGGCAACAACGCCCACCTGCTGCTCGAAGAATGGGTCGATGGACGCGGCCCAACGCCGGCTCCACCGGTCGCCGCACCCCGGCCCGAGCCGGAGATCGCGATCGTCGGCCTGAGCCTGCTGGTCGGCGACGGACACGGAACCGCCTCTGTCGCAGAGCACTTGAAGACGTGTCAGCCGATACCCACCGACGCGCCCGACGGAGTCCGCAGCGCACGCATGGCTGAGGTCTGTCTGGATCTGACCCAAACCCGCTTCCCGCCGGCCGACCTCAAACAGACCCAGCCCCAACAACTGGCGTTGCTCGGTGCAGCCCTGGGCATCGGCGAGTTGATCAAGAGCTTGCCGCCGGAGACCACCAGCGTCGTCGTCGGAATGGGCTGCGACGCCGAAGTCACCCGATTCGGGCAGCGCTGGCGGCTGGCGGACGAATTCGACGACCCCTGCCAGCTCGCCGAGGCGCGTGACGGCGTCGTCGCGGGGTGGACCGCCGCGGGCGTCGTGGGAGCCATGCCCAACATCGTGGCGAACCGGCTGAACAGCCAATTCGATTTGCGTGGGCCCAGTTTCACGGTGTCGCGAGAACAGCTCTCGGGCACTACGGCCCTCGAATTGGCCGCGCGGGCATTGCGGCGCGGAGAGATCGACGCTCTTGGTGTTTTTTTTTTTCAAGCAGAGGACGGCATACGAAGTTTCTGCCTGTCTCGGGGGCTCGGGGATGTGTATAGGAGACAGCAGCAGGATCGGATGCCCGCCGGCATCATGATCGAAAGCGGGCAGGCCGACCTGATGCTCATCTCCTGGATGGGCGCGGATCTGCTCAACAAGAGCGAACGGGTCTACCGGCTGCTCGGCTGCGAGGTCACCTACCTGGGTGGGCTGCCCGAGATCGGCGACACGCTGCGCTTCGACATCCATGTGGACGGCCACGCCCGCCAGGGTGACGTGCGGCTGTTCTTCTTTCACTACGACTGCACGATCGACGGTGTCGAGCGGATGTCGATGCGCAACGGCCAGGCCGGTTTCTTCACCGACGAGGAGCTAGCGGCGTCCGGCGGGGTCTTGTGGCGGCCCGAGGACCAGACCGTCAGCGGACCGATGGAGCAGACGCCCGCCCGGACGTCGCGCACCGCACTGCAGCGCGCCGACCTGGAAGCGATGGCGTCCGGCGACATCTGGCGCACGTTCGGCCCCGGCTTTGAGAAGGCGGGCAGCCACACTCGCACCCCCAGCATCCACGCCGGCGACATGCTGTTTGTCGACGAAGTGACCGATCTGGACTTCTCCGGTGGGCCGTGGGGCCGCGGCTATCTGCGGGCCGTCGCTCCGGTCACGCCGGAGAACTGTTTCTTCGCAGGCCATTTCAAGAACGACCCGTGCATGCCCGGCACTCTGATGTACGAGGCGACCATGCAGACCATGGCGATCTACATGACCGCCCTGGGTATGACGCTGGACTGCGACGGCTGGCGCTTTGAACCGGTTCCCTTTGAGACCTACAAGCTGCGCTGCCGGGGTCAGGTCACCCCGCAGTCACGCGAGGTGGTCTACGAAGTGTTCGTTCGCGAGGTGATCGCCGGACCCGAGCCCACCCTGTTCGCCGACCTGCTCTGCACCGTCGACGGCCTGCCCGCCTTCCACTGCGAGCGGATGGGCCTGAAGCTGTCACCGGGCTGGCCGATGGACTCCGGCGCCAAGGAGCTCGAAGGCTACGTCGAACCCAAGCCGGTCGCCGAGGTCGACGGATTCCGCTACGACTACCAGGCGATGCTCGCCAGTGCGATCGCCAAGCCGTCCATGGCGTTCGGGCCGCTGTTCGAGAAGTTCGACTCGCCCCGCAAGGCGGCCCGGCTGCCCGGCCCGCCGTATCACTTCATGTCTCGGGTCTCCGAGCTGGTCGGTGAGACGGGCGTGATGAAGGCCGGCGCCGAGGTCGTCGTGGAGTACGACGTTCCCGCCGACGCCTGGTATCTCGCCGAGAACGGCGCCGCGGGCGGCCACGAGACGATGCCCAACGCGGTGCTCATGGAGGTGGCGCTGCAGCCCTGCGGCTGGCTGGCCAGCTACGTCGGCTGCCCGCTGGACGGTGAGGCAGACCTGTTCTTCCGCAACCTGGATGGCACCGGAACTCAACACCGGGAGGTGACTCCGGCGACCGGAACGCTGCGCATCAAGGTGAAGCTCAAGAGCCTCGCCAAGGCCGCGGGCACCATCATCGTCGCCTTCGATGGGGAGATCACCGCCGACGACGGACCGGTGTACACCTTCGACACCGTGTTCGGCTACTTCAAACGCGAAGCGCTGCAGAACCAGGTGGGTCTGCCGGTCACCGACGCTCAACGTGCCGCACTGGCGCAACCGAGCGAGGCTCCGCTGGTCGACTTGACCACTCAGCCCGCCGAGTTCTTCGGTGCCGGAGCGCGATTGGCGGACCCGATGCTGTTGATGGTCGACCGGGTCACCGGCCGCTGGCCTACCGGCGGCACCGCCGGACTGGGCCAGTGGCGCGGCGTCAAGGACGTCAACCCCGGCGAGTGGTACTTCAAGGCGCACTTCTTCCAGGACCCGGTCCAACCGGGATCCCTGGGCATCGAAATGCTGTTGCAGCTCCTGCAATTCGGGATGCTCGACCTCGGGCTCGGTAAGGAAGCGGGCCCGGCCGCTCGTTTCGAACCGGCTGCCCTGCATGACGCCATGACCTGGCGGTATCGCGGCCAGATCATCCCCACCAACAAGCAGATCGCGGCGCAGGTGGAGATCACCCGGATCGTCCGCGAGGACGCCGGCATCCTCGCGGTGGCCGAGGCATCGCTGTGGGTGGACGACAAGCGCATCTACACCGCCAGCAACCTGGGCATGCGCATCGTCGCCGGCACGGGGGACCAGCTGTCCCCGGCCGATGCCGGCGCAATCCCTACGACCGCAGCGTCACCCGTGGCCGCGGCCGTTGCGGCGACCGCACCGGCGGCGCCGGCACCTGCCGCTGCCGCGACCACCACGATGGCAGTCGCACTCGATCCGGTCAACGACTCCTGGATCGTCGATCACTGCCCGACGTATGTCATCCCCTCGCTGCCGATGATGTCGGTCATGGACCTGTTCGCACAGGCGGCGGCCCGGGCCTCGGGCGGCGCCAAGGTGGTCGAGGTCACCGATGTCCAGATGGTCCGATGGGTCGTCGTCGACTCCCCGAAGCAGCTGCGGGTCGTGCTGGAGCAGACACCGCATACCGGTAGTTACCAGGGCCGGCTAGAGGTTTGGCGTGATGCACCGCGAGCAGAGTTGTCCCGCTGGGAGATTCACGCGCACGCAGTTGTCGTCACCGCCGCGCAGTACACCGGTGAACCGGAACCGCCCGCCCCGTTGGAAGAGGCGGTGCCCTACGCCGACCCCTATGACGGAACGGTGTTTCACGGTCCGGCATTCGCGACCCTGACCGACGGTGCCCGTATCGGCCGCAACGGCTCGACCGGAACACTCGCAATCGACCGCTGCGCCGTGCCGGTCGGCGAACTGCAGCCGGGACTGTTGGATGGCGCGTTGCACGTTGTACCGCACACCGCGATGAGCGTGTGGACCACCGACACTGCCGACCCCGCCTCGTATGCGGACGCCCGCGACCCCGATGTCGGCTTCCCGCGCCGCATCCTCTCGGCCCGGTTCTACTCCGACACGCCCGTGGTGGGAAACGTGGATGTCGAAGCGCGATTCGTGGGCTTCGACGACGACGAAGGCCGCATGCCGACCTTCGACCTGTGGCTCAGCGTTGCCGGAAAACCCTGGGCGCGCATCCGGATGGCCGAGTTCCTGCTGAGCAAGGGCCCGCTGGCCGAGGTCGGCGGCCCCGAACGGCGCGCATTCATGGGTGACCGGCGGGCGGTCCCGGGGCTGTCACTGAGCGAGCGCCTGGGGCGCGGCGTCCTCGAGCTCGACACTGCCCGGATGGCAACCCTCGACTGGTTCAAGGGCACTTTGCAGGCCGTGTACGGCACGGACAGTCAAGGCGATTCGCTGATGATCGACATCGTGACCAAGGAGGCGGTGGCCGACGCCGTTCACAATGCGGTCCACCCCGACCGGGTTCAGATCATCGACGGCCAGGTGAGCTGCCCCGCGCTGCCGCTGGAGCGCATCACCGTCGACGTCGAGAAACTGGGGCCGGGTGCGTGCCGTGCCAGCGCGTCATCGGTGACCGACTGGGAGCCGGTCCGAGCCTGGTGGACCCAGAGCGCGGGCATGCCGGATGGCTGGTTCGGCGAGTTGGCCCTGGGGGCGGTGTTGTCGCGCTACGTACGCCACGTGGTGGTCACCGATCCCGCTGCGATGGCGGCCGTGCACGGTCGGTCGGTGTTGCTGCTGGCCAATCACCAGGTGCAGGTCGAATCACTGCTGGGCACCACCATCGGATCGTGGCTGACCGGTACGAAGGTCGTCACCATCGGCCATGCCAAACATGAAACGGGCTGGGTCGGAAATCTGTTGCGGATGATCGATACGGCGGCGGGCAAGGAGCTGGGGCACCTGCGCTACTTCGATCAGCAGCAGCCCCAGGAGTTCTTCGGTCTAGTGGACGAGCTCAAGCGGGAGGCTGCGGCGCTCGGTGTGTCGGTCATGGTGCACGCCGACGGGACACGCAGCGTGAGCTCGAGCCAGCGGGTCGAGCGGCTGACGTCGACATTGCTGGACATGGCAATCGAGATGTCGATGCCGATCGTGCCGGTGTACTTTGCGGGCGGCTTGCCTGAGGAGCCGTTGCCGCACAAGCTCGAAGTTCCCTACGGCCATACCGCCCAGGACTACATCTTCGGCAGGCCGATCCTGCCCGAGGAGCTGAGCGGTCGCCCCTACGCCGAGTTGCGGCGTTACGTCATGGACGCCATCAATGCGCTCGCACCGTTCAGCGATGCACCGCACGCCCCGAACTACGATGTGGAGAGCCGGATTACGGCCGTCGCTCCGGGCGCCTCGCCGCTGGAGTCGGTGTGGTTCTGCATTGAGGACGCGCTGGACTCCCTGCCGGTCGACTGGCGGAACCTGATTGCCGACGAGGAATGGGAGCGGAGCCTTGTTGACGACGGCCGAGGTGGACGGCTAGCTTAGTGGCGATCGCGGCACGGCCGTCCAGCTACGCAGCGGGACGTAGATCGGCCTTCAACGAATCAAGACCGACCAAGTCTTCGCAGACAGGAGCCCACTTATGGCGTCAGCATCTCTGGGCGTCTACACGTGCCTCGCGTGTGTCGTGATGCTTACCCTGGCACTCTTCTTGGCCAGCGGATCCTGATCGGTCGCACCACCTCACGGATGTAGATTCCACTGGCCGCAGTCCTGGGCCAGGGCGTCGCTGACGTCGACTTCGATCCCGCCGACGATCGGGCCCGGGTTCGAGGCGGTACTCACAATCCGCTGGTAGAGCACTGCGCCGGGGTCGACCTGACCATGTGACCAGGATCGGGTCTGCCAGGCCCACCGCTTGCCCGGTGTGCGTGAGACCCCGATGACACCGTCGGCGGCCGCCCACTGGCATGCCTTGATCCCGCCATAGATCCCGGTGCGCTGCACTCCCAGTACCGAATTGATTCCCCGAAACCATTGCAGTGCCACCGCGTTCCAAGTGTTTCGGTCGATATCGTCGTCGACGCTGAAGAAGACCGGCGCACTTTGCCCGCCGCCGGCCGCGGTGTGCAATTGCCAGGCGGTGCGCGCGTCGGCGACCCCACCGGGGTACCCCCGGGTGAAATCCGACGGCGCTGTTCCGCCAGGCTTGCCGTACTGGAAGTTGCTGACGATCACCAGCCCCGCGGCGGTCAACGATTCGGCGTAGGGCCGGGTGATCGGCTTGGCGCCGAAGGATGACCCGGGCCGTGACGTGGACACGTAGTTGATGACTCCCGCGTGGCCGGCGGCCCGGATGTCCTGCGCGGGAATCTGGCGCATCGCGTAGTCGATCAGCGTGGGAGCCGCAGCCGAAGCCGGCGGTGCGCCGACGGACGCTGCGCCCAGCCCGGTCAGAGCCGCGGCGGATGCGTACCGCAGTGCGTCACGTCGGGAAACGTGGTTCCGAGGGCGGGAAGTCCGCGGAGAGTCAGGCACGGGCCGATGTTAACAATGTGACTGCTGTTAACGGTGCTGCCCGCGCCGAGTACTCGGACGCATTTCCGCAAACATCGTCGCTTTGCCCGGAAGAGTGACTGGTCGACGGATACGATTCGCCCACGTCAACGCAGGTTGTCAGTACATCGCCGACTAGCGCGCACCCGGGTCGGCTACCCGACCACGACGGGACGCGGCATGACGGTGAGCTTGACGCCATAGCGCGGCGTGCCAAGGCCGTAGCCGCCGTTGCGGCCGGCGCCACCCGGAGGAATCGGGGGAGGCATGGCAGTCATCGACCTGCTTTCCGGCGCGACGGTCCAGCCGCTGCCCGTTCCGGTGGCGGAAGCACCCGCCGGGGTGGCCGCCGCCCAGCTGGGCGGTGCCGACAACGAACCGACCAGGGTGGCCCGGCCCACTCCCGCCGCCACCGGGGAGCTGGCGCCGCCGGCAGCGCCGCCGGCCGTCCCCAGCCCGTCAGCGGCTGTTGACGCCAGTGTCATGCCTGGGGTAACGGGGCCGATCCCGCCGCGCGCCAGGGCGGCCGTGCCGCCATCCATGCCGCGCGCCAGAAACCCGAGCGTGGCCAGCCCGGAAAAACCCTCGATGTTGCCGCCGGGGTCGAAAATGCCGGTCGCGGCGATCGTGTTCCACAACTGGGCATTGATGTTCAGCCCCGACCCGTCATCGCTGCCCCAGGTGTCCCCGAAGAGTCCGTCGAAGAACTTGGTCCAGTCCCAATCGGGTGACGACGGTGACGTGCCCTCCGCCGGCGACGCCATGCTCTGCAAGGCATCGGGCAGCTGGGCGTGGGCATCCGTGGGGTCTACGGCGGCGGCCTGTGTGCCGTCATCTTGACTAGTGGTGCCCGGCGCATCGGCGAAGGGAATCAACCGGGTAGCGGTCGCCGAAGCCGCGGCGTAGCCGTACATCGCCACCGCGTCTTGCGCCCACATCTGGCCGTAGCGAGCTTCGGTTGCTGCGATAGCCGGTGTGTTCTGGCCCAGGGCGTTGGTCTTGACCAATGCCGCCAATAACACGCGGTTGGTCTCGACGGCCGCGGGCGGCACCGTCATGGCGTGGGCCGCGGCGTACGCTTCGGCCGCGGCGTACGCCTGCGCCGCGGTCTGCTCGGCCTGATCGGCGGTCACGCTCAACCACACAAAGTACGGCTCGGCCGCCGCGGCCATCGCCGACGCGGATGGCCCCCACCAGCCTTGACTAGCCAGGCTGGCCACCAGCCACTCGAAAGATGTTGCTGCCGAGCGTAGTTCCGCGGCCAGCAGATTCCAGGAGGCTGCGGCGGCCACCATCGGTCCGGAACCCGGCCCGGCGTACATGCGTGCCGAATTGATCTCTGGTGGCATCGATCCGTAATCCATTCTCCAAAACCCTTTCATTAGACCGAGATAACGTTCGCGGCGTCGGTCGCTGCGTATGACTGCGCGCTGCGCTGCAGTGTGTTGACGAACAGCTCGTGCACCAGGGCAGCCCGCTTGCTGATCGCTTGGTACGTCTGCGCATGCCGCGCAAACTGCGCTGCGGTCAGTGCCGAGACCTCGTCGGCGGCGGCGGGAATCACGCCGGTGGTCGACGCTGCGGCAGCAGCGCTCTGCGCGGACACCGTATCGCCGACACCACGCAGATCAACCGCTGTCGCGATCAGTTCTTCGGGCAGTGCGGACACAAAAGACATCGGAAACTCTCCTTCAAGAAGGCATGACGAATTACGCTGTTAGACCGGAATAGTCGTGCGTCAAGGCAGCGCATGTCCACGATGCAGACAGCGCCGATGCTCCTACGGGGCGAACCGATTCAGCAGGTGAAAGCGGCGCCGGAGCCGGATTCGAACGAAATGGTCGTCGATCTCGGATAAGGACTATCGCTCGGACTCAATGTCGCTCTCACCTCCTCACGGCCAGGGCACACGGGGGTGCCGTTGCGGCGGGCACAGCGGGACAAACCGAACCAGCGCAGATTTGGCCGGACGGCACCCCTCTCGACTGAGTTTTGGCACTGCACGCCGTATCCAGCAATAAGCCGAAAGCCACTTGGGCTCAACCCTTAATCCGGGAAGAGCTGTCCTGACCCTGGGCGTCTCTCGACGTTTGAGGTCAGTGGCCTGTATCCGCACAGAAGCCTCACCTAGCGAGGTGCGTTCGCGGCCATGGTGGCATCAACGTCGGGGATAGTCAACTCGAATGACGGGCCTCAGGTTGTGAAATGTGTTGCCCAAAATTGGCGTTGATCCGCGAAATACGTTGTATAAGAAGCAAATACGGTCCAACTCTAAGTTTGCCCGGTGCGATCAGTGTGCCGCCGCCGAGAAGATCGAAGCAATGTCAGTGGTGAACTGCAAGAAATACCAATGCATCCCGATGCCGACTCTTTGTCGGGATGACGTCCCTGCTACCTTCGACGGTGTCCGCGATGGATCTGAGTGCACGTGGTTACCTGAACACGGTTCGCCCACGCCCTTGACCTAAGCCGCTGCCATTTACTTAACTGGGCTAGCGGTCACATCACCGGCCACCCGTGTCGGCAGTCCGCCGCGGACGGGAACAGCGGGTGAGGAGGAACTTGTGCAGACGTCGGCGTCCGAGGTCTCCGCTCAGCCCGACTACTGCGGTCCCCTGCTCGGGTCCGGAAGCCAACTGGAACGCGCCACGCACGACGCGCTGGACAGGCTGCAACAGGTATTGACCCTGCACCCATTGGGCGATGACCGATTCCGGGCGGGCAACGAGGCCGGCCGGTTCGGCCGAATCTTCGGCGGCCAGCTCATCGCCCAGGCGATCGCAGCGGCCACGGCCACGGTCCCCGAGCTCACAGCCCATTCGATCCACGCATCGTTTCTGCGTCCCGGCGACTCAGCCGTACCTCTGGAGATCGCCGTGGACCGCACCCGCGACGGGCGCACCATGTCGGCACGGCAGGTCACCGTGCAGCAGGGCGGCCGCACCATCATGGTGGCGACGGTGTCCTTCGACACCAGCCCGGACAACACAGCTGCCGCACCGGTAGCACTGCCCGGACCCGAACCCGAAGCCCTGCCGCTGCTACAGCACTGGGTACAACACGCCCCGCCCCACCTGGCTGGTCGGGGCAACACCTGGATAGAACGGCCACCACCGCTGGAAGTCCGTACCGCCGAAGCACCTGTCTTCCTGGGCGGCGCCCAGGCACCAGGACCGCGTGCCCACTGGATGCGGTTGCCCCGCGGGATCGACGGGGACCGGGAACTGCACGCAGTGCTGCTTGCCTATGCCAGCGATTACCTCCTGGTGGACACCGCGTTTCGTGCCCACCCGCAGCCGGTGGACCATGCCACGCACACCGGATTGACCCTGGACCACAGCGTATGGGTGCACCGCCCAATCTATTTCGATCGATGGCACCTCTACACCCAGCAGACCGTCGCCACGGCCGGACACCGTGCCCTGGTGCACGGCACCATGGTGGATGTCACCGGTCGGCATGTGGCCAGCACCGCACAAGAAGTTCTCGTCCGGCCGATAGCCGAGCCGTCCCGCACGGATCAGGGCTAGCGACTCCACGATTCCAGTGCCGAAGGGAGCCGCCTCTGCGCACGCCGGGGACCACCGACGCGCGGGCTGCCGAGGCGCCATGCGGTGGAGGCCCTAGGCCACTTCGCCAAATCGGTCATCAGCACGTTCTAGGAACGTGCGGCCGGTACCCTTCGGAGTTGTGACGCGTTCCGCTTCGCGGCGCGACGTGCTCCGGTATGCCGCGTTACTCGGGCCGGCACTGGCCCTGCCCGGCGCCCTCGGGGCGACGGTCGGCGCTCCGCGCGCTGGTGCGAACGGGCTGCAGGTGATCGATTTCGCCCACCGGCTGGTGCCGCCCGACCAGGTCAAGGCCGCCGGGTTCGACGGGGCGTTGGTCTACGTCTCCGAGCTCCGGCCGGGCGCCACCTTCGACTTCAAGCCCGTCACCCGCGACTACGCCGACGGGCTCCGCGCCGTCGGCCTACAGGTCGCCAGCTGCTACCAGTTCGGCAAACCGGGCTGGACGCAGTCGCCGTCGGATTTCACCCGGGGATACGACGGCGGCGTCGCCGATGCGCAGACGGCGCTACGGCTGCATGCCGCGGCCGGAGGACCACCGTCAGCGCCGATCTTCTTCAGCGTCGATGAGGATATCGATGCCACAGCATGGAAGAACCTGGCGGTGCAATGGTTCCGCGGGATCAACTCCGTCCTGGGTGTTGACCGCACCGGAATCTACGGCGGCGCCCGCCAATGCACCTGGGCAATCACCGACGGCGTCATCGGAAAGTCAACAAGCCCGGGTCACCGATGGGCATGGCAGACCCGGGCATGGTCGCACGGAGACCGCGAACCGGCAGCCGTACTCTTCCAACGAGAAATCGTCACCGCGACCGAGCCGGGTTTCGTCATCGACGGCGCGCACGTGGATGTCAACGACGTCCTCGCGCCGGACTTCGGTCAGTGGGACCTCGCCCGACAACAGGGGGAACTTTCGTGATCGGCACATCCTGGGACGCGCCACGGGTGGCCCGGTGGTCCGGCATCCTGGGCGTCATCTTGCCCGCGACCACCTTGCTGGTCTATCCGATCTGGTCTTTCCCGGGGACCCGAATGCAGTCGACTGAACTGGCGCGCTGGGCCGCATCGCACCACGACCGGTTGGTGGTGACGATGACGCTCAATACCCTCGGCGTCACGCTCTGGTTCGTCTTCGGTGCCGCGGTGTGGGCGTACCTACGGGATCGCCTTCCCATGAAATCGATCCTTCCGACCTGCTTCGCCGCGGGGTTCATCGGCTGCCTGACCCTGCTGCTCAGCGGGTTCACCGCCTTTGACCTGCTGCTGTACCGGCGTCGCAGTGCCGACGCGGCGTCGCTGCTCTACGACCTGACGTTCGGACTGCTGGCGATGTCGGGGATGCCGCTGGTGGTGGCGCTGGGCGCGTTCGTGATCGCGGTCTATGCCCGTCAGATGTTGCCGGCATACGCCGGTCACCTGGCACTGGCCGCCGCGGTGGTCCATCCGGTGCTGCTCCTGACGTTCGTTTTCCGCAGCGGCCCGCTGTCGCTGGAGGGATACTCGATCACCGCGATGCCGGCATTCCTGTTCGCCTGGATCCTCGGGACGGCGCTGGCGATGCCACACTCCAGTGATAGCGCACCCCCGGGTGCGGCGTCAGCGCAGGGTCGCGGGTCCGGCGTGCGTATCACCTCGCCAGGGCGCTAGCAGCAGTTCGCAGGCGCGCCGCATGTCGCGTTCGGCCTGCGCCGGCGTCGTTTCACCCACCACCGCCCAGGACAAGATGTTGGCGGTCGGTCGACCTGGGCGACGGCTGGACGCCGTTCGGCCTCACCATCGAAGAACTGGCGAAACATCTTGGCTCCGTGGACCTCCCGGATGACTTCGCGGTCGTATTGGCGACTCCGCCGCTGGACCCGATGGGCGCCCCACAACAGGCCCTCGATCGGATCGGCAGGGCTGGCCGGTATCGGCGCCACCGAGGTCAGCTGTGTGATCTCGGCGCGCTCGTCGGCGCATTTCCGAGACCAACTGAGCGCACTTGCCGAGCTGGCCGACCTGCCGGGCCGATGGCAGATCGTCACGCGGATCACCCGGATGCTCGATGGCGCCGCGGAGGGTCGCGCGCTCTTGGTGGACGGCCTCGCCGGGCGTATCCGCTAGGCAGCTCACGGAGCATTGGCCGAAACGGCGGGGCATGGACCCGCGCAACGCGGCGGTTAAACTGCGCGGAAGAGCGCCTATCCGCCGGTACGGCAGGGGAGATTAATGGATCTGCGGTGGTCGGAGGAAGACCGGGCATTTCAAGCCGAGGTTCGGGATTTTCTCGACCAGAAGCTGACCCCGGAGCTGCGTCGAGCGGGTCGGCTGATGACCAGTGTCTACGCCGATCACGATGCCAGCATGGCGTGGCAGGCGATTCTGCACGACCGGGGCTGGGCGGCTCCGGCGTGGCCGGTCGAGTATGGCGGCTGCGATTGGAGCCTGACCCAGCACTACATCTTCAGTCGCGAGTCGACACTGGCCGGCGCACCGTCGTTGTCGCCGATGGGAATCCTGATGGTCGCGCACGCGATCGTCCGGTACGGAACGCATGCACAGAAGGACTACTTCCTGCCGCGGATCCTCACCGGTGAGGTGTTCTTCTGCCAGGGGTACTCCGAGCCGGAGGCCGGATCGGACTTGGCGGCCTTGTCGATGGCGGCGACCGTCGACGGCGAGGACCTGGTCTGCACCGGCAGCAAGATCTGGACCACCCACGCCGGCGAGGCGAACTGGATGTTCGCCCTGGTGCGTACGTCCCGGACCGGCAAGAAGCAGCAGGGCATCACGTTCGTGCTGATCGACATGACCTCTCCCGGCATCGAGATCCGGCCGCTGGTGATGACTTCCGGCGAAGAGATCCAGAACCAGGTGTTCTTCGACGAGGTGCGGGTCCCCAAGGCCAACGTCATCGGGGAGATCGACAGCGGCTGGACGGTCGCGAAATATCTGCTCGAGTTCGAGCGCGGCGGTGGCGCGGTGGCGCCGGCCCTACAGGTGGTGGCCGAGGAGATCGCCACGGCGGCCAAGAACCAGCCGGGGCCCGGTGGTGGCAAGCTCGCCGACGACGACGCCTTTATGCGCAAGCTGGCGGACGCGCGGATTCGCGCCGAGGTGTTGGAGATCCTGGAATATCAGGTGCTCACCGCCGTCGCCGAGGGGCGCAATCCCGGGGCGTCGTCGTCGATGCTCAAGATCTTGGGCACCGAGCTGAGCCAGGAACTGACCGCGCTGGCGTTAGAGGCGGCCGGACCGCGCGGGCGCGTCTATCAGCCGCATGTCACCGCACCCGGGGGACCGATCGCCGACTATCTGCCTCCCGCCGACGGGTATGCGTCTGGCGAACCGTGGCAGGCGGTGGCCCCGCTGCGCTACTTCAACGACCGGGCCGGCTCGATTTACGCCGGTAGCAACGAAATTCAGCGGAATATTCTGGCCAAGGCGGCATTGGGGCTCTAATGGACTTCAACGTGAACAATGAGCAGCAGATGCTGCGTGACGGCATCACCAAGTTCCTCGCCGCCCGCTACGACCTCGAGACGAGCCGCGCAGCAGCCAAGACCGGCGCGGGCTGGCAGCCCGAGATCTGGCGCGCCTTCGCCGGTGAACTGGGCATCCTGGGCGCGACGTTCCCCGAAGAGTTCGATGGAATTGGCGGCGGCGCAGTAGAACTCATGGTCATCACCGAGGCGCTCGGGCATGCGCTGGTGATCGAACCCTACGTCGACGCCGTGGTGGTCGCCGGCGGACTGCTGCGCCGCTCCGGCAGTCCGGTCGCAGCCGGCGTGCTCAAGGAAGTTGTGGCGGGTACCGCGGTTGCGGCATTGGCTGCCGCGGAGCCGGATTCGGCCGATCGTTGGCAGGACGCGGCCACCCTGGCGCGCCGCGCGGGTGACGGCTGGGTGTTGAACGGCTCGAAGATCATGGCCGTGGCGGCGCCCCTGGCAACGCATCTGCTGGTTACCGCTCGCGTCGAGGGGCAAGACGGAATCTCGTTGTTCCTCACAGAGGCTGACGCTGCGGGAATCACCCTGCATCCGTATCGCACCATTGACGACCGGAGCGCGGCTGACGTCACCTTAACCGATCTGCGGCTCGGCGCTGACGCGTTGCTGGGCGAGCGGGGCGGGGCGTGGCCGTCATTGACGCAGGCTCGGGACGAGGGCGCCGCAGCGATCTGCTCCGAGGCGGTCGGCTGCATGCGGAAAGTCTTGGCGGACACCGTCGAATACTGCAAGCAGCGTCAGCAGTTCGGGCAGCCCATCGGGAGCTTCCAGGTTCTGCAGCACCGCATGGTCGACATGTTCATGGAGGTTGAGCAGGCGGCCGCCGCGGTCTACCTGGCGATCCTGCACCTCGAGGCCGACGAGGCCACCCGTGCCCGCGCGGTGTCGGCGGGCAAGGCCACCATCGGTCGGGCGGCCCGATTCGTCGGCCAGGAGGCGGTACAGCTGCATGGCGGCATGGGTATGACCGAGGAGTTGGCGATCGGCCACTACTTCAAGCGGCTCACCGCAATCCAATACGAGTTCGGCACCACCGACTACCACCTCGCCCGCTACGCAGAGCTGACAAAGCCGTAGGCCGGACCGACTACTTCGTCAAGTGGTGCGGGCAGTAAGACTTGGCGGCGACCGCCGCGAACTGCGCGGCACCGTCCATGGTCAGCCCGGGGTTTTCGGCCGTGAGTTGTTTGACGACCTGCAATCCCGAATCGCCGTTGTTAGCCATGCTGCAGACGGCGTGGCCGGCCACGATGGCCTGATCGCTGCTATTAAAGTTGAGCCCCACGGCTCTTAAGCCGGTCAGGAAGGCGGCGTCGCCGCCGCCGTCGCCGGCATCTGGATCCGCGTAAGCCGGCGCGGCACAACCGATGACGGCGGCAACCCCCAATACTGATAACACTTTGCGCATGTCTCTCCCCCTACTCTTTACTCGGATTCCTTGGAGTTTTCATGCTGTGCAATCCCTCTACTGCGAGGTGATGAGACGGGCGATCTCGATGTAGAGGGGGATACCGATCGTGACGTTGTAGGCGAACGTCAGACCCAGCGATGCGGCCAACGGCAAGCTAGGACTGGCTTCCGGAATTGCCAGTCGCTGGATCGCCGGCACTGCGATGTACGACGCCGCGCCGCACAGCACCGCGAACAGAACATAGGTGCCCAACTGGAACTGTACGCCGGTCAGCTGCGAGTAAGTGTGTGCGACAAACAGACCCAGCGTGGCGAACAGGTTAGGAGCCAGCAGGCCGAAGAAGATAAAGCCACGGCCGGCGGACTTCAGGTCCTTCAGCTTGCGCGCCGCGGTCAGCCCCATCTCGAGCAGGAAGAGGCACAACACACCCTGGAACGCGGTGACGAAGACCGGGTCATCGACACCGGTGACCTTCGAGCCCTGCAGGCCGCTGATGAAACCGATCGCGATACCACCGAGCAGCAGGCAGATGCCCGGGTTGAGGAAGACCTCTCGCACCAGTTCCCGGCTGATCAGACGCCCGTTGGAGGCCACCTCGGTCTCCACACGACGCTCGGGGCTCATCTCGATAGCCAGGCCGCCGGTGGGGTCACCGGCCTGCGTGGCGCCGACGGCTGCCGGGACCGAACCGGCCGGCACGGTGTAGCCCGGCTCGTGGGGCATGTTGCCGGCACCGTCCATACCGCGGTGGCGCAACCGGGCGACCAGGAACAGCGCCACCAAGCAGCCGGGGATTTCCATGATGGCCAGCATGACCGGCATGTAGGCGTCGAAGGCCATGCCGATGGTGGCCAGCACGCCCATGCAGGTGGCGAACGTTCCGGCCGAATCGGAGCCGTAGTACCCGGCGACCGTTGCGCGATCGACCTCGCGCATCTTCGTCAGGTATTTCAGCAGCAGGTAGGCGATCGTGCCGATCACGAAGTTCAGCAGGAAGCCGGTGAGCATGAATCCGAGGATCCCGCCGACCTGCGAGAGGTCGATGCCGGCGAGTTCCTCGCCGCCGTGCCAACCGATGGCCAGCAACAGGTACATCGTCAGACCCTGATACACCGCGTTCGGAAACTCGAACGGCACCTTGGCCAGCGCGAGAAGGAAGCCGAAGTAGAAGAACAACAGCAGCGGCTTGAACAGGTTGTGCGTGAAGTTGTGCCAGAACTCGAGAAGCATGTCTCTCTCTTTCGGGGAAAGGTGGGGGAAAGGTTTGGCGCCGCGGGTCGGCGTCAGCTGAGGGGGGTTGCGGCCTTCTTGGCGCCCTTGAGGTGCACGGCGTGCACGCCGGGCTTCCGGGACAGTTCGTCGAGCAGCTCGTCGAGCCCGGCCTGGTCGACGTTCCAGTGCTGGACCGCTTCGGGCTGGCTCTGCAGCTTGGCGATCACCGCGTCGAGTTTGACCGGAGTCTTCGCCTTGCCACCTTGGATCCGGATCCGTCCGCTGCTGCTGGCGGTGCGAGGGCTAGCACTGCCCAGGGCGCCGCCGGCCATACTGCCCAGCGCCGCCTGGTTGAGCAGGCCGCCGGCCATCCCCGCGGCGGGGGCGGCAGCCAGGCTTGCGGCAGGGACGCCGGTGGCCGCCAATCGGATCGCCGGGCTGGCAGACGCCCAGCTCGGCGGGACGGACAGGTTGCCCACCAGGTTCGCCTCCGACATGGTGGCCGACACCGACGAGGTCAGGCCGGCCATGCCTCCCATCCGCAGCCCGGCGCCGAGACCGCCGAGCGGCACGCCTTCGAAAATCCGGCCCACCGGAGTTCCGAACTTCAGAAAGTTCTGGATCGGGAAGTTCACCAGCAGTGAGGTGTCATTGAATTGCGTGGTCAGGCCGAGCGGAGCCTTGGCCGCGGCGAACAGCGCAGACGCGGTCGCACCCGCGGTGGGATTACCGGTCAGCGAAGCCAGCGTGTTGTTGATGAAGGTGTTGTAGTCCGTTGCCAAATTGGCGAAGAACTGCAAGATCGCGCTGCTACCCGAATTGGTTGCCGACGAACCCACGCTGGCTGCGGACGACGCCTCAGCGGACCCGGTCGTGGTCTGCGGCGGCTCACTGAACGCGTTGACCTTGGTGGCCGCCGTGGCCGACACCGCGTAGGTCTCCATCGCCGCGGCGTCTTGCGCCCACATCTCCATGTACTGAGCTTCGTTGGCCGCTATGGCTGCCAGATTCTGTCCGAGGAAGTTCGTGGCGTACAGCATCTGGTTCTGGGTGCGGTTGGCCGCCACGATTTCCGGCGGAACGGTTGCCGCGTGAGCGGTTTCGTAGGCGGTGGCGGCGGCTTGGGCCTGCGCGGCGGCCTGGGCCGCGGTAGCCGCGGTGGCCGACATCCAAGCGGTGTAGGGCTCGCCGGCGGCCGTCATCGCGGCGGCGGACGGGCCGGTCCACGATTCACCGGTGAGCGACGCGAGCACGGCGTTGTATTCGGATGCTGCGGTGCTCAATTCGCTGGCGAGTCGCCCCCAGGACGTGGCGGCTGCGACCAACGATGCGGAGCCGGCGCCGGCGTACATGTTGCCCGAGTTGATCTCCGGCGGTAGCAGAGAGAAGTACATTTCGACACCCTTATCTGGTCGAGTGCGACTGAGTCAGCTGGGGGAGGCCATGTTTCGTCATCGCGGGGTCACTCGTCCAGTGCCGGGATCACGATGATGGTGGCGGCCGCGGGATCGGCCTCACCGGGCGGAATCGGACCGAAGGCATCGGCGCCGCCGCTGTTGCGCAGGGAACGGGTTGCCGCACCAACGGTTTGGGTTGCGGTGGTGCCCATTCCGCGGCCCAGCAGGCTGGACAGCGCCATCTCGCCGAACATGGCGTCCTGACCGGCGACCGCGGCCATCGGAGCGGCTTCCAGCGTCGCCGGCAAGGACGAGGCCATGCTGACCAACTTGGTCGCCGGTGCCGCGACTGCCCAGGACGCCGGAACCGACAACTTCCCAACCGCCGCTGCGTTGCCTAGCGCGCCGGTGGCGCTGCTCAGGGTTGCCGCCGGTAGTGCTGCTGTTTGCGCCAACGGAGCAAGCGGCAGGAGCGCTCCGGTGATGGCTTTCGGACCGGCCAGGAAAGACTGCGCAGCCATCGCGTTCATGATCCACGAGTACATCTGCCCGAACGACAGGAACAGACCGCCGGGAAGGGATGACCAGCCGAACAGTGGGCTGTACGCCCCCGTCAGCGTGGACCAGATCGTGTTCCAGTTCGTCAGGTTCGTGGAGACCGCCGTAGGCACCGTCGCCGCGGCTGGGTTCGACACGAGCGACTGCAGTGCCTGGGGCATCGCATTGAGCAGCTGGGAAACCTGCTGCGCAATATTCGATGACGCCGAGTTCGCGGTTGCTTCTGCCGATGCGGCCATCTGATTGGCCGCACCGGTCGGGTTGGTGGTCTCCGGAGGCTGGCTGAACGGGCTGAGCTGGGTTGCTGCCGCGGCCGATCCGGCGTAGCCGTACATCGCGCCGGCGTCCTGCGCCCACATCTCCGCGTAGTGAATCTCGGTGGCCGCGATCGCCGGCGTGTTCTGCCCCAGGAAGTTCGTCGCGATCAGGGTTGCCAGCTGCGTCCGGTTCGCCGCGACCACCGGCGGTGGCACCGTGGCGGCGAAGGCCGCCTCGTAGGCCGCTGCCGCGGCGCGGGCCTGGTTGGCAGAGAGCTCGGCCTGGGTGGCGGTCGTGCTCATCCACGTCACGTACGGCTCGGCCGCTGCCGCCATCGACGTGGACGACGGGCCGGACCATTCCCCCGTGAGGCTGGTAACCACGGACTCGTAGGACGAAGCCGCAGAACCCAATTCCGCGGCGAGCGCGTCCCAAGCCGAAGCGGCCGCCAGCAAGGGGCCGGAGCCCGCACCCGCGTACATCCGGCCGGAATTGATCTCGGGCGGCAATGCAGCAAAATCCATCTCGGGTGACTCCTTACGTCACGCGTCCTGAATATCGACGCTCGAAACTCGCCGTCGAATCCCGAACTCTAGACGGCCGTTGTCTATTCGGGGTTCCTGCGATGTAAATAGCGTGCGACATTTTTCGGTTGACAGTGGTACCAGTGGAGCTTCGAAAACTGTTGTGAGACAGCTGTCATCAAGCCATCCGAAGCGATTACTCGCTTACATCGAGCTTTTTAACGAACTTTATTCCGTTAATTCCAACAAGAAAATCGCAGCCGATTCGAGTTAACCGGCAGCGTCATCAGCCGGTTTGTCGAAGCCGGTCCACGCCTCTTCTTCGGGTGGAATAGTCTTCACAAGCGTCATCTCATTCGGACTGAATAGTACGCAGTCTTCGCTGGAAACTAGCTGTATACGAACTGGGTCTTCACTGTAGGCGCGCTGCTGGCATCCTGTTAAACTTGCGGTGCCCGCGCTCGGCCAGAAGTCAGCGGAAGCGGACGTTCATAGTCGCGAGGCCGAAGATCTTCCGGTTCTCGGACTTCGCGGCGACCAAGATGGTGCCGCTGCGGGTCGCCGGGTTCAGCGACTTGATCCGGCCGCTGAACTCGATGTCGGCGCCGTCCTTGGCCGACACGATCGCCGGAGCGGACAGTCGCACGGCGTAGCGGGTGACGGCGCCCGGATCGCCGGTCCACGAGGAGGCGAAGCCCGCGCCCAGGCCCATGGTGAGCATGCCGTGCGCAATCACATCGGGCAGGCCGGCTAGCTTGGCGAGGTCCTCGTCCCAGTGGATCGGGTTGGCGTCGCCGGCGACACCGGCGTAGTTCACCAGATCGCCGCGCGCCAGCCGGGTGTGGCGGACGGGCAGTTCGTCGCCGACCTTGACGTCGTCGAAGGACGGGGTCGCCGGGGTACGGGTGAGGCCACCCTCGGAGATCCGGATCTCGCCGGCGGGTCGCACGGTCTTTTCATAGCGGGCGGCCGATTCGCCGACGTCCAGAATGTTGACGTCGTGCATCATCGCGCGCTGCACCGCTGTCTTGACTTCCGGGCCGATGTCCTCGGCGGTGACACCGACCACGGTGGTGTGCAAGGTGTGCACCACTTCTCCCGCGGTGTCGGTGAAGGTGTTGGTGACGGTGATCAGGTCGCGGCCGGCGATCCGGCGCACCGAGGTCAGCTCGACGTCGATGGTCAATTCGTCGCCGTCGACGATCGGACGGTGCTGCTCGAAGACCTCTTCGGTCTGCATGTAGGTGTCGTAGCCGACGACGACGGATTCGAACATGCGCCGGTTGCACGCCATACCCGGGGTCGAGGTGAACGTCAACGGCGCCACCAGACCCGAGTAGCCCATTTCCGCGGCGGCGGCGACGTCCCAGTGTGCGGGGTGATAGTCCTGCACGGCGCGCGCGTACTCGCGAACCTTCTCCCGGCCCACCAGGTAGGTGCCGTCCATCTGGTAGTAGTGGCCGACCCGGGATTCCAGTGCCGACGTCTCTGCTGCGGTCATGAGTTGACTCAACCGTTCTATCGGCTGGTTTGCGGAAGCCGACTAAAGCACCCTAGACGGGCGCTGCGGGCCGCGGCCCGCCCCTGCCCTGTTGTGCGGGACATGGAGCTGCCGGTAGCGGCCGCCCTCGGGCAGGTGGTGGGTGGCCACCACCACGGTCCGGTCGGCACCGAACAGTCCGGGCACCGCCAACGCGGCCCGTAGGAGTTCGTCGGAGTCGGTCGCGTCGAGGTGCTCGGTGGGTTCGTCGAGCAGCACGATCCGGGCCGGCGAGAGCAGGGCCCGGGCCAGTAGCAGGCGGCGCCGCTGACCTGCCGACACCGCATCGGCACCGCCGACCAGCACGGTTGCCAGACCGGCGGGAAGGCCGGCCAGCCAATGTCCGAGTCCCACCCGGCTCAAGGTGCTGGTCAGTTCGTCGTCGCGGCAATCCCCCCGAGCCACCAGCAGATTGTCCCGGACCGTGGTCGCGAAGATGTGCGCGTCTTCGGCGAAGAAACTGACCGCCAATCGCCGATCGGCTTCGGAAAGGTCCTGCAGAGCGGTCCCGCCAACGGAAACGCGACCAGCCGGCGGTGTCAGCAGCCCGGCCAGGGTCATCAGCAAGGTGGTCTTGCCGGCCCCGCTGGGACCGGTGATCGCCAGCCGGTCTCCGGGCGCCAAATCAAGTCGCACCTGGACGCACTGATCGCCTCGATATCCGGAGCGCAGGTCGGCGTGCAGGGATGGCGTAGCGGCCGAATCCGCCAGTGAGATGCACGGCGCGTCCGCAGCCACGGGGTCCGCCGGTGCCAGGTCGACCAGCCGCCGCGCCGCGATCCGCGATCGGGTCAGCGCGACGGCAGCGCCGGGCAGGGCGGTGGTCGCTTCAAACGCGGACAGCGGCAGCAACATGAGCACTGCCAGGGTGGTGGGTGCTACGGCATCGGCGAGTCCGATCCCGGCCACCACCGCGCCCAACACACTGGCCCCGATTGCGGCGGTGGGGAGCGCAGCGGCGATCGCGGCCGGCCTGGCTGCCTCGTCCAGGGCTGCCGCCCACGCCCGCTGCCGGTTTTCGGATTCACCGATGACGGCGGGCAGCAGGCCGGCGATCCGCAACTCGGGGGCGTAGTCGAGTGCTTCCATCGCCGCGACGTCACGCTCGGCGAGGTGCTCGCGGGCCGTGTGTTCCTGGGCCGCGGCGGACCGCGCGGCCAGCCACGGTGCGACCACACCGGCGACCAGCAGGCAGCTGGCCAGCACCGCGGCTGCCCCCGGCGAGATCGCCGCAAGCACGGCGGTGGCGACCACGCCCAGCACCGCGGCGACCGCGATCGGCAGCAGGGCACGTACCAGGACGTCGGCCAGCTCGTCGACATCGGCACCCACCCGTGCCACCAACTCACCACTGGGCAACCGCACCGCGGTCGCCACCGGCCCGCGGGCCAGCCGCCGGTAGAGCTGTCCGCGAGCGGTGCCTGCGGCCCGCAGCGCTGCGTCGTGGCTCACCAACCGTTCGCAGTAGTGCAGTACGCCGCGCGAGATCGCGAACGCCCGCACCGCCACCACGGCGATCGACAGGTCCAGCACCGGCGGCATCTGCCAGGCCCGAGTGATCAGCCAGGCCGAGGTCGCTGCCAACGCGAGCGCGCTGCACAGCGACAGTGTCCCGAGCAGGCCGGCCAATAGCAGCTGGGGCAGGCGTGGCCGCAGCAGCCCGACGGCGTACCGGAGCGAATCAGACCGGCGCATGGTCTGCGGCTCTCTGGCTGTGCACGGTCACGAGCCGGTCGCCGATCGCCAGTACCGGCGCGCGATGGCCCACCACCACTACCGTCGCTCCGGCGTGAGCGCGTCGCACCAGTGCCGCCAGCACCCGCTGTTCGGTTGCCGCATCCAGGTGGGCCGTCGGCTCGTCGAGCAACAGCACCGGCGCGGTCGACCCCAGCGCGCGCGCCAACCCCAGCCGCTGCCGCTGCCCCAACGACAAGCCGACCCCGTCGCGACCCAACACGGTGTTCAGCCCGTCGGGCAGTTCCGCGATCACGTCGTCGAATCCGGCTGCAGCGCAAGCTTCTTCGGTATCGGTGAGATCGCCGAACAACGCGAGGTTGTCCGCTACCGTGCCCGGGATCAGCGCCGGGCGCTGCGGCAGCCAGCACAGTTGGGTCCACCACCTCGGCAGGTCGAGGGCAGCGATATCGATGCCGGCCACCGTGATGTGCCCAGAGCTGGGCTCGGTGAGGCCGGCGATGGCCGCCAGTGCGGTGCTCTTGCCGGCCCCGTTGGCTCCGGTTAGCACAGTGACTTGGCCGGGTTCGATCAGCGCCGTCAGGCCGGCCGGCGCGTCGCCGTCTCGGCCGGTCAGGCTCAGCGCTTCGAGGCGAATCTGCGCACCACGTGCGGACACCGTGCGGCTGCCGGCAGCCTGGCGAGGCGATTCGCCGATCAATGCGAAGGCCTTCTCCGCGGCGGCGCGCCCATCCTGGGCGGCGTGAAACTCCACCCCGATCCGGCGCAGGGGCCAATACACGTCGGGGACCAGCAGCAACACCGTCAGCCCGGCGGTCAGGCTCATCTCACCGAACACCAGTCGCAGGCCGATGCTGACGGCCACCACCGCCACGCTCAGCGTGGCCAGCAGCTCAAGCACCAGCGCCGACAAGAACGCGATTCGCAGGGTGGCCATCGTCGAGCGGCGCTGCGCGTCGGACAGTTCGGCGATGCGGCGCTGCGGCCCGTCGGCCCGCCCGAGGGCGCGCAGCGTCGGGATGCCGGCAATCAGATCCAGCAGTCGCGCCTGCAATGTCGTCATGGCCGCCAAGGCCGCCGCCGAGCGATCCGCGGTGGCCAAGCCGATCAACACCATGAACACCGGGATCAGCGGCAGCGTGATCATGACGAGCACCGCCGCGCGTCGGTCGTAGAGCGCGATCACCAGGACGGTTGCCGGGGTCAGGATCGCCGCCAGCAACAGTGCGGGCAGGTAGGCGGTGAAGTAGGGGCGCAGGCCGTCCAATCCCCGGGTGACCACGGTTGCGGCGGCGTCTCGCTCGGCGGCCAGCCGGCGGGGGGAGCGCGCCGTGACCGCGGTCAGCACTTGTCCGCTCAGCTCGGCAATCACCGCGCTGGCGCCGCGCTGGCCCAGGCGTGCCTGCAGCCAATGCGCCAGGGTGCGCACCGCCCACAACAGTGCGAGTGCCGCCAGCAGCGGTGACCAGTGCGCGACGTTTCGTGTCGGCGGCTCGGTGATCACTCCAGACACGATGTTGGCCAATACGATTGCGGACCCGATCGCGCAGGACGAGATCACCACTCCGCAGCACACCATGGCCAGCAGGAAGCGGCGCACCGCCGTCGATGCCTGCCAAAGCCGCGGGTCCAGCGGCGCCCGAGACGCCCGCGTGCTCAGGACGGCTGCCTCGCCAACCCGATGGACGGCGGAATCTGGTCCGCCGAGATGCGTTGCCGGAACACCCAGTACGTCCAGCCCTGGTACACCATCGCCAGCGGGGCGAAGATCACCGCGGCCCAGGTCATGATCTTCAACGTGTACGGGGTCGACGAGGCGTTGTAGATCGTCAGGCTCCACTGCGGATCCAAGGTGGAGGGCAGCAGGGCCGGATATAGGGCGCCGAACAATAAGATGACCACCGCTGCAACGACGATCGCGGTGCACGCGAACGCCCAGCCGTCGGACACCCGCCGCCACACCAGCACCACCGCGGCCAGTTGGGCGACCACCGCGAGGCCCAGCACCAGCCACGTCCACCCGGTGCCGTAGGCGAGTTGAGTCCACATCCCGAAGCCGCCGACCAGCGCGGTCACCGGTAGCGCCAACTGGGTCGCGAAGCGGTGCGCGTCGGCACGGATCGTCCCGGCGGTCTTCAACGCGGTGAAGACCGCCCCGTAGAAGAGGAACAGCCCGCCGGTGGCCAGCCCGCCCAGCAGTGTGTAGGCGTTGATCACGTCGCTGAATGCCAGGTGGACATGGTGATCGGCGTCCACCGGCAGGCCCCGGACCAGGACCGCGAACGCCACTCCCCACAGAATCGCGGGCAGCCAGGAACCGGCGGCGATTCCGAGGTCCGCCCAGGCCCGCCACTTCGGGTCGTCGACCTTGCCGCGCCACTCGATGGCGACGGCCCGCACGATCATGCCGAACAGGATCGCCAACAGCGGTAGGTACAGCGTCTCGAACACCGTGGCATACCAGCCCGGGAACGCGGCGAACATCGCACCGCCGGCGGTGATCAACCAGACCTCGTTGCCGTCCCAGACCGGGCCGATGGTGTTCAGCGCGGCCCGTCGGTGCGCTTCGGGATCGCGGGAGCCCGCGCGGCCGAACGGCGCCATCAGCATCCCCACCCCGAAGTCGAATCCCTCCAACACGAAGAATCCGAGAAACAGCACCGCGACCAGTACGAACCACACCTGATGTAGGTCCATCGCGATGACCTCCTTCTCCGTCAGTAGGCGAACGACAGTGGGGCCACGTCGTTCTCGCCGGGCGGTGCCGGCGGAGCGGGTTCGGCGTCGTGTTCCAGCGGTCCTTCGGCCACGTAGCGTCTGATCAACCAGAACCAGATCACCGCGAGCACCGCGTAAACCAAGGTGAACATCACCAGCGAGGTGACCACCACACCCACGCTGTTCCCCGAGACGCCTTGGGCGACGGTCAGCCGGACGTTCGGGTCCCCGGTCGGGTTGGGGACGACAACCCAAGGCTGGCGGCCCATTTCGGTGAAGACCCAGCCGGCGCTGTTGGCCAGGAATGGGGTGGGGATGGTCAGCAGTGCCAGCCAGGAGAACCAGCGTTGCTGGGGGATCTGTCCGCGGCGCGTCAGCCACAGCGCGACCATCGCGAACAGCACCGGCAACAGCAGGAGGCCGATCATCGCGCGGAACGACCAGTACGTGACGAACAGGTTCGGCCGGTAGTCGCCGGCGCCGAACTTCTGCTCGTAGTGCTGCTGGATGTCACGGACCCCGTCGAGTCGAACCCCGGTGAAGCGGCCCTCGGCCAGAAACGGCAGCACATAGGGCACCTCGATCACCCGGGTCAGGTGATCGCAGTTGTTCTGCCGGCCGACGGTCAAGACCGAGAAGCTCGGGTCGGTGGCGGTGTCGCACAACGATTCCGCCGACGCCATCTTCATCGGTTGCTGGACAAACATCAGCTTGCCCTGCACGTCACCGGTGAAGAACAGCCCAACCGCGGCGACCAGCGCGACCCAACACCCGAGGATGGTCGCCGGTCGGTACATGGTGGCCGCGTCACTGTCGGCGGTGACCGGGGCGCCGCCGGCGCGCGAGCGGACCATCCACCAGGCGCTTACCGCGGCGACGAAGGTTCCGGCGGTCAAGAACGCGCCGGCGACCGCGTGCGACAGGGCGGCCTGGGCGGTGTTGTTGGTGAACAGCGCCATGATGCTGTCCAATTCGGCGCGTTTGGTCTCCGGATTGAAATGAGCGCCGACCGGGTGCTGCATGAACGAGTTGGCGGCAATGATGAAGAACGCCGACACATTGGTGGCGATGGCGACAACCCAGATACACAGCAGGTGCACCACCCGCGGCAATCGGCTCCAGCCGAAGATCCACAGCCCGATGAAAGTGGACTCGAAGAAGAAGGCGGCCAGACCCTCCATCGCCAGCGGTGCGCCGAACACATCGCCGACGAACCGGGAGTACTCGCTCCAGTTCATTCCGAACTGGAATTCCTGCACGATCCCGGTGGCAACTCCCAGGGCGAAGTTGATCAAGAACAGCTTGCCGAAGAACTTCGTCAGTCGATACCAGGCGACGTTATCGGTGAGCACCCACACCGTCTGCATGACCGCGACCAAAGGGGCTAGACCTATGGTCAGCGGCACAAAAATGAAGTGATAGACGGTGGTGATCCCGAATTGCCACCGCGATAAATCGACAACGTCCATGGGCGATCTCCCGGAGCTGCTGAGCCGATACTACGACGAAGTGTAGTAGTTGAATGCGGCGAGCACCAGGTTTTTATTGACCTATGGCTATTGCGTGCCCGGCTGGCTGAGGCCCGGCTAGGCGAAGATGGCGGCGACGGCGGGCCGGCGGCGGTGCCGATGGGCGAACATCAGCCGGATAACGCCGGACTTCACAGCCGGAACAGGTTGAACCGGTAGGCGTTCACGACCCCGGGAAGAATTCGCGCCAGCGCCGGCAGGCCGAAGCGATAGCGCCACGGCAGCGAAGCGGCCAGTTCGGGCTGCGGGGTTGCCATGGTGAGGCTTTCCCGCAGTTCCATGCCCCAGGCATTGAGTTCACGCGGCTCGTCGCAGACCCATTTCATCCGGGCGGCAACGGCTTTCATCGCACCATTGCGGTGCTGGTTCTCGATCATCGCCCGGCCGCCGGTATCGACGATGAGCTGCGATCCCGCGAACCGCTCGGTGAGATTGCGAACGACGCCGCGCACTTGGTCTTCGGGGAAGTACAGCAGTACGGCCTCGGCGACAAACAAATACGGGGCCGGGGCAGCGGCGATGGTGTCGAACCAATCGGTGTCCAGGACCGAGCCCGCCAGCATGGTGCGGCGGTCGGTGTCGGCGAAGTAGCGCCGGCGCAGCTCGATGGTGTCGGGTAGATCCAAGTCGAACCAGCGCAGCGCGCCGTTGTCGACTCGTTCGAAGCGAGTGTTGAGCCCGGTGCCGATCTCGATGATCGTGCCGCCGGGATGGTCGCGCAGGAATTGGCGGACCCAGACATCGAAGATCGCCGTGCGCAGCACCGAGCCTGGCAGCGAGCCGCCGCGAAAACGCGTGAAGTCGTAATCCAGGTCGTTCACCAGCTCAGCGGCGCGGGCATCGTGGAGTATCGGGTGCCGCTTCGCGTTATCGCGTGCGCGTCCGTACAGCGGAATCAACAGAGTTTCTTGGACCTCGCCGAGGTCGGGTTGGACTTTACCCATAGCTCACCTCAAGAATCTATGCCCGAATTTCGCTGTCAGCCTAGCCACTTTGGCTTCCGTCGTGGGGTTCGTCTCCGGGGGTCCACTGCGGGGCGGGGTGCCCGTGCGGGCTTTTATGACGCCGTCGATCGCGAAACCGAGCCGATGCCGCAGCCGACGACGGTGTGAAACTTGCGCGTAAACCTGTCAAGCTGTCAGCGAGATGGAATCAAAACTGCGTCAGCGCACCGATGGACGGCTGGACAGATCCCGCGATCCGGCGATCTTGGACGCCGCCCTGGCGGTCGTGTCGGAAAACGGATATGACGCGGCCAATATGAACGACATCGCCGCGCGAGCCGGCGTGGGAAAGGCCGCGATCTACCGACGCTGGGCGTCCAAGGCGGCATTGGTTACTGACGCTCTCATCTATTGGCGACCTGATCTGCTCACCAAGGAGGCGCCGGACACCGGCAGCCTGGCAGGTGACTTCGATGCGTTGATTGAACAGATCGGGCGCATCGATGACGACCCCGTTCCCAACGACCTGGTGTTGCGTGTCGCCTTGGAGGCCGCACACGATCCCGACCTGGCCGCTGCAGTCGACGATCTGGTTTTGGTCAAAGGCAAGGGCCTGGTCGCCAAGATCGTGGCGCAGGCCGCGGTCCGCGGTGAAATCGACCCCGACCGGGACTGGTCGATGGTTGCCGACGTCGTGCTGGCGATGGGACGGCTGCAGGGCACCCGCGGCCAGACCGCGGATGCCCGCTTCGTCCGGCAAGTGATCGACACCTTGGTATTGCCCGCACTTCGGGCGTCGCCCACGGCCTGAGCGCGGCGCTGCCGTGGCCGACATCGCGGTCGGCTTGGTCCGGCGGCCCGTTCGGCAAATATCGCTCCGGGTGGTGAAAGTCGTTGGTGGCGCCGCGCAAACCCAGCTGCGGAGGCGGGATCCATTCGACCCGGCCGTCTCGGCGTTTGACGGTTCGCCAGCCCTTGTCCATCAGTTTGTGGTCGGCGTCGCAGGCCAAGGTCAACTCGTCGGCCACCTTCGCCGATTGGTCGGGGCGCAGGGTGGTGGCCTGCCCCGGGTCAGCCGGCTGTCACACCGCGCTCGAAGATCCGGATCAGCGTCGGCACGATGCTGTGGCGGGGCACCGTGCCACGCGCCGCCTCGCTGCAAGCCTTGCCCAACAGGCCGAACAATGCGACCCGGATCCATTCCGCGCTGATCTCGGGGTCGAACACGCCTTCTTCTTGGCCGCGGACGATGAGGTCGAGGATGGGCGTGGAGTCCGGCCGATGCTCGGCGGGAATATCTTGCAATACGGCCGGGTCGGCGAACAGGAACACGATCCGATCACCCTCGGGGACGAGGGTGGTGATCACCCGTCGCATCGCCTCGATCACCGGGCCCTGAGCCGTCGCCGCCTGCCTCAAGACGTCGCTGATGACGCGGATCGAATCCATGGTGGTTTCGTAGATCAGTCGATCCCGGTCGGCGAAATAGCGGTGCAGGGTGGACCGAGCGACCTGCGCGGCCGCGGCGATCTCGGGCAGGGTGGCGGTGCGGTCCCGGGCCAGCACCGATGCTGTCGCGTCCAGGATGGCGGCCCGGGTGCGTGATTGCGCACCGGTGAGCTCCGGGCACTCGGCATTCATGATTCCCATGATAGCCACAGCATCGTCCGTTTTTAGGATGTTGACGTCCGATTAGCGGACGTTTAGCATCACTAATCGGCTGCCTAGGTCCAAGAGGGCAGCAGCGAGCGGCGGTTCGGGGGTTGAGTGTCGGCGATGAACTGGAACATGTTCGGCACCAACTGGCACCTATTCGGCAACCTAACGGCGATTTTCCTGGTGGCGCTGCTGTTCTTCGCCACCGGTGCGTTCTTTCACATCTGGCGAATGCGACGTCGACCGCCGCTGCCGATCAGCGAAGGGATCGGGGCCAAACAGGCAGTGCTGGCCAAGGTGCGCAAACGTCAACCACTGACAGCCGAAGAGCTGGAGTACGCGACGCGTTTCATCAACCAACAGCGATCACCACTGGCGTTCTGTATCCCGGCTACCAGCTTCTCGCTCGGCTGCGCTTACGTGCTCGGCAGCCTCGAGCAGCTGCACGGCGCCACTCCCTCGGAGCGGACGTTCATCGGAGTCATCCCGATGATGGGTTCGATCAACATGGCCGCGCAGCTGCTGCGGATCGTCAAGCTCAAAAGGCGGCTACCGACGGCTTCGACAGGGGAAGCCGAGTGAGCCGGCGTTCCTCGGGCAACTCCGTCCTGCCGCGTGGCTGGCTGCCGCTGGTCGCTGTCATCGCGCTGGGCATAGGTGTGGTCTGTATGGTGAAAGTCCACGAAATGTCTGACCCGGGACCGGTTTTGACTGTCCTGCCACCACAAGCACCGCCAGAGTTCAATCCGAAGAAGCTCACCTATGAGGTGTTCGGCGATGTAGGCACGGGCGGTATTCTGGACTACGTCGACCTCGACGGCCATCCCCATGAAGTCCACCTGGAGGCCCTGCCCTGGGCGCATGAGGAGACGACGATGCTCACCGTGGTGTCCGGAAGCATCTCGGTCCAGGTACGCGGCGGGTACGTCGGCTGCCGGATCCTGGTCAACGACGTGATTCTCGACGAGCACAGCGACACCCACCTGAATGCCGACATCGCCTGCCGGGTGAAGTCCGCGTGAGCGAGCATCGGGCAAAGCGGCCCTTCATGGCGCGCACGGTTCGCCTGCTGGCCATACCGATCATCGTCTTCTGGGGCCTGCTGGCCATGACGACGAATACCTTTGTGCCGAAGGTGGAGGATATCGCCGAAGAACTCGCCGGGCCGTTGGTCCCGACGTATGCGCCGTCCCAGGTGGCGATGCTGACCATCGGCGAGAAGTTCCAGGAGTCCACCTCGACCAGCATGACCATGATCGTGCTGGAGGCCGACCGACCGCTAGGACCACAGGACCACCAGTATTACGACGGGTTGGTACGCACGCTCAAGGCCGACACCGCACACGTCCAGTACGTCATGGACACCTGGGGTAAACCGATCACCGCGGCCGGAGCCCAAAGCCTCGACGGTAGGGCCGCCTATGTGCTGTTGCGGCTGGCCGGCGACATCGGCCAGATGGAGGCCAACCAGTCCGTTGCCGCGGTGCGGCAGGTCGTGGCGGACTCGAATCCGCCACCGGGCCTCAAGGTCTATGTCAGCGGTGCGGCGCCACTGGCCGCCGACACGGTGGCGACCGCGAACGACAGCCTGAACAACATCACCATCGCTACGATTTTCCTGCTCATCGCCATGCTGCTGGTGGTGTATCGGTCCGGTATCACGATGCTGGTGCCGATGTTCGGGGTGTTGATGATGATGCTGGCGGCCAAGGGCGTCATCGCGGCCCTCGGCCACTTCGGGTATATCGAACTGTCGTCGTTCGCAGTGAATATGGTCGTCTCGCTGACCCTAGGCGCCGCAACCGATTACAGCATCTTTCTGATGGGCCGCTACCACGAGGCGCGCCTGGCCGGTGAAAGCCGGGAAGACGCGTACTACACCGCTTACCGGGGCGTGTCGCACGTGATCGTCGGTTCCGGCCTGACGATCGCCGGCGCGGCGTTCTGCCTGAGCTTCGCGCGATTGAACTATTTCCACACCATGGGGCCGGCGGTAGCCATCAGCATGCTGCTGACCATCACGGGCGCATTGACGCTCGGGCCGGCCATGTTGAGCGTGGGAAGTCTGTTCGGGCTGTTCGATCCGAAAAAGAAGGTCAAGGCGCGGCTGTACCGGCGGATCGCCACGTCCGTGGTGCGCTGGCCCAAACCGATCCTGACCGCCAGCGCCGCCGCGGTGACTTTGGGCGCGATCTTCGTGCCGACCTACGAGGTGAGCTACGACGACCGTACGTACCAGCCGAGCAGTTCGCCGGCCAATCAGGGCTTCGCCGCAGCAGATCGGCACTTTTCCCGAAGCAAGTTGTTCTCCGAGATGCTGATGGTCGAGACGGACCACGACATGCGCAATTCGGCCGACTTCATCTCACTGGACCGGGTAGCCAAGGCCCTCGTCCGATTGCCCGGTGTCGCCATGGTGCAGAGCATCACCCGGCCGATGGGCCGTGCTTTGGAGCGCGCCACGTTGCCCTACCTGTTCACCTCCCAGGGCAGCGCCAACGGTCAACAGCTGCCGTTCACCCGGGAGCAGAACGCCAATACCTTCGAGCAGGCGCAGATCATGGGGCACACCATCGAAGTGCTGCGGAACACGATCGCGTTGACCCAGCGGCTGTCTGATGAAATGCATCAAACCGTGCTCACGATGGAGGATATGGAACAAGTCACCGAGCAGATGGACGAGGAGATCGCCAATCTCGACGACTGGATGCGGCCGATACGTAGCTATTTCTATTGGGAGCCACACTGTTACGACATCCCAGTCTGCTGGGCGTTCCGATCGCTGTGGGACATGATGGACAAGGTCGACGAACTGGCCGCCAACATCAAGGACGCGGTGGGATCCCTGGAAGTCGTCGACAGTCTCTTGCCGCAGATGGTCGCCCAACTCAACCTGATGGTCGAGGACCAGACCGCCATACAGTCGCTGATCACCAACAGCTACGGTCCCACCGATATCCAGTCGCAGAACACCGACCAGACCTTTTTCGACATGATCAACGTCGGTAACGACTTCGACGCATCTCGCAGCGACGACTACTTCTACATACCGCGGGAAGCCTTCGACAACGCAGACATCAAGACCGGCATGGAGTTGATGATGTCCCCGGACGGCAAGGCCGCCCGGTTCATCGTCACCCACGAGGGAAACGCCATGGGGCCAGAAGGCATTGCCGACGTCGAACAGTTCCCCAACGCGATCAGGGGCGCGTTGAAGGAGACGTCGCTGGCCGGGGCGAAGTTCTACATCGGCGGTTCGGCATCGACCAACAAGGACATCCAGGAATACGCCAAGTCCGATCTGATGATCGCCGCCATCGCCGCCTTCGTGCTGATCTTCCTGATCATGTTGGTCATCACCCGAAGTCTGGTGGCGGCCTTGGTCATTCCCGGCACCGTAGCGTTCTCCTACGCCGGTGCGTTCGGGCTGTCGGTGCTGATCTGGCAGCATCTGATCGGCCTGCACCTGCACTGGATGGTGCTGCCGCTGACGTTCATCATCCTGGTGGCGGTCGGCTCGGACTACAACCTGTTGCTCATCGCCCGGCTCAAGGAGGAGATCCCGGCCGGGCTGAACACCGGCCTGATCCGGGCCCTGGGCAGCACCGGCGGCGTGGTGACGTCGGCGGGCCTGGTGTTCGCGTTCACCATGCTGGCCATGCTCGCCAGCGATTTGCGGACCATCGGTCAGGTCGGCTCCACCGTGTGCATCGGCCTGCTGCTGGACACCTTGATCGTGCGGTCGTTCATCGTGCCGTCGCTGGTGCGGATCTACGGGCCGTGGTTCTGGTGGCCGACGTTCGTGCGGCAACGTCCGCTGCGGCAGCGTACCGCTAGGCCGGTGGCGCAGGTCGCGGGCCCAGACCAGGAATGATGTGGTCGCTGACGAAGCGGCGCACGGCGCGAGGATTGTCCAGATTTACCCGCATCGGCGGCAGCAGCTCGAAGCTGAACAGCATCCGCACGATCCATTCACCGGCGCGGCTCGCATCGAGGGCGGCGTCGACTTCGCCGCGGCGTTGCGCGGCACGGACCAGCGGCATCCACAGCGCGACAGAGCGCTGCATCAGGTCGTCGCCGCCGTGCTCGAGCAGCAGAACCAGCACGCTCTGATTGATCGCGCGCGGCTCGGCGGCAGACCGGCGCCGATGCGCTGAGATCAGTACCGCCGCGGCCGCAACCTGCTCGGCCAGGGTGTCCAGTGCGTTCACCTCGGCGGCCATGGTCTCGATGAACGCCGCGGACAGATGGTCGAGTGCGGCGGCTATCGCGTTATCGCGGGTTCCAAAGGCGTTGTGCACGGTGCCGCGTGACACCCGGGCCGTTTCGGCGACCGCGGTGAGGCTGAAGCGCCGGGGACCGAGATGGCGCAGGGTCTCAGTGGCCGCCAGGAGCAACGGCGGGGGGAGCGGTTTCGACGACTTCTCACCGAGCACTTGCACACATTATCGAAATGTGTACAAATTGATCAATATCGTTCTCGGGTGTGCCTGACACCACAATTGAAGGAGACGGCTGTGTACGACCTCACGATCACCGGTGGCACCGTCGTCGACGGGACGGGAGAACGGCGCTACCTGGCCGACGTCGGCGTCCGGGACGGGCGCATCGTGGCCGTACAGCGCCGCGCCGGAACCGATGATCCGGGGCTGACCGGTCCAGCGGCCGAAACAATCGATGCCACCGGCAAAGTCGTGGCACCCGGGTTCGTCGACATCCACACGCACTACGACGGGCAAGTCAGCTGGGACAATCTCCTGGAGCCGTCCAGCGGTCATGGTGTGACCACGATCGTCAGCGGCAACTGCGGGGTCGGGTTCGCCCCGGTGCGGCCCGGCAGCGAGGAATGGCTGATCAAGCTGATGGAGGGCGTCGAGGATATTCCCGGCACCGCACTGACCGAGGGCATCACCTGGGGTTGGGAGAGCTATCCGGAGTATCTCGACGTACTTGAGCGGAAGGACTTCGCCGTCGACGTCGGCAGTCAGGTCGCACACGGGGCGATCCGCGCCTACGCGATGGGCGAGCGCGGAGCCCGCAACGAGCCGGCCACCCCGGATGACATCGCGGCGATGAGCCGCCTGGTTCAGCAGGCCATCGAGGCTGGAGCGCTGGGCTTTTCGACGTCGCGGACGCTGACACATCGGGCGATGGACGGCGAGCCGGTGCCGGGAACCTTCGCCGCCGAAGACGAGCTGTTCGGACTGGGCCGGGCCATGGCGGCCGGTGGTCAAGCCGTATTCGAGCTGGCGCCGCAGGGCGCGGCTGGTGAGGACATCGTCGCGCCGAAGAAGGAACTCGAATGGATGCAGCGCCTGGCCGCCGAGATCGACCGGCCGGTGTCGTTCGCATTGATTCAGGTCGACGCCGACCCGAACCTGTGGCGCGAGCAGCTGGACATCTCCGCGGCCGCACATCAGGCCGGCAGCGCGCTGTATCCGCAGGTGGCCGCCCGGCCGTTCGGCATGCTGCTCGGTTTCGCCGGGCATCACGCCTTCACCCACCGGCCGACCTACCGGCGGCTGAAGGAGCAGTGCAGTCGCGCCGAACTCGCGCAGCGGCTTGCCGAGCCTGCGGTCAAGGCCGCGATTCTGTCCGAACAGGATCTGCCCGTGGACCTGTCCCAACAGTTCGACGGGATGTTCGCGTTAGTCCAGCATTCACTGCACCGCATCTACGACCTGGGCAACCCGCCGGACTACGAGCCGACCCCGGAGCGCTCAGTGGCCGCGATCGCCGCGGCGCGCGGCGAGGATCCGTTGGCGACGCTGTATGACCTGATGCTGCAGGCCGATGCCGGCGCCATGCTGATGCTGCCGTTCTTCAACTACGCCGATGGCAATCACGACGCGATCCGCGAGATGCTTACCCACCCCGCCGGGGTGCTGGGGCTCTCGGACGGCGGCGCGCACTGCGGAATGATCTGCGACGCTTCCTATCCCACCTACCTGCTCACACATTGGGCACGCGACCGGCATCGCGGCGAAAAGCTGCCCCTGGAGTACGTGGTGCGCAAGCAGTGCCGCGACACCGCGCAGCTGTTCGGCCTGGGCGATCGTGGGGTCATCGAAGTCGGCAAGAAGGCCGACATCAACGTGATCGACATGGAAGCGCTGACCCTGCAGCCGGCCCGGATGGCTTATGACCTGCCGGCCGGTGGGCGCCGACTGCTGCAAGGGGCGAGCGGGTATGTTGCGACGATCGTCAGCGGCACCGTCACCCGACGCAACGGCGCCGACACCGGCGCACGACCCGGGCGTCTGGTGCGCGGAGCGCGCTAGCTAGTCGTCCACCACCGAAAGGAACCAGCAGTTGTCTCGGATGCATCCGTGTGAGCGGGTCAGCCTCGATTTCCTCGAACGTGCGCCCCAGCGGTTCAGCAACAGCGTGGAGTTGGCCGTGACGCCCGATCAGATCTGGGAGGTGTTGGCCGACGCGCAGGCCTGGCCGCACTGGGCCAGCGTCATCACCAATGTGACCTGGACCAGCCCCGAACCGCACGGTGTCGGCACCACCCGCGTCGTCGACATGCGGGGCGGCATCGTTGGGGACGAAGAGTTCCTGGCCTGGGAACCGGGACAGCACATGGCATTTCGCTTCAACGCGAGCTCGACCTCGGCACTGGCGGTGTTCGTCGAGGACTACATCATCGAGCCCACCCCGCAGGGCTGCCGGCTCACCTGGACCCTGGCCAATGAGCTGCGAGGCCCGGCGCAGTGGTTCTCTCCGATCAGCGGCCCGCTGATGAACCTGGGGTTTCGCCGCTTCCTAGCCAACCTGCGCCGCTACACCGACCAGCGTTTCGCGACGGCGAGCCGCGGGTAGATGAGCGGATCCGGCTGGTCGCTGGAGCAGGGTTCGCCCCAGGCCGGACGGACAGCGATCGTGACCGGGGCCAACACCGGAGTCGGCCTCGAAGTGGCGCGGGGATTGGCCATCCTCGGGGCCACGGTCGTGCTGGCCTGCCGCAATACCGATGCGGCTGCGGTGGCCCGGCAAGACATTCTCCGATCGGCGCCGGCCGCGCGCGTCGACATGGTTCACCTGGACGTCAGTGACCTGGCGTCGGTGCGGGTTTGCGCCGACGAGCTGCGGGCCCGCTATCCGGTCCTCGACCTCCTGGTCAATAACGCCGGAGTCATGCACCAGACCCGGCAATTGACGGTCGACGGCTTCGAGGGTGACTTCGGCACGAATTTCCTGGGGCCCTTTGCGCTGACGGGGCTGCTGCTGGATCGCGTGCTTGCCTCCCCGGCAGGACGGATCATCGCGGTCAGCAGCAAGACCCACCGCAGTGGGCGGATCGCGTTCGACGACCTGCAGTTGACGACGTCGTTCACTTCGGCGGTGGCCTACACCCAGTCCAAGCTTGCCCAATTGATGGCGACCTACGAACTGCAGCGGCGGCTGGAATCGTCTGCCAGCCCGGTGATCGCGTTGGCGGCACACCCCGGTGGCACCCGCACCGCGATCCTGCGCGAGCAGTCCAGGGCGGTCCGCTGGGTGTTCAACAGCCGGTCTCGCTATGTGACGGGCTGGTTCACCCAGGGGCCCGCCGAGGGGGCGCTACCGATGTTGCGGGCAGCGACCGACCCGGCCGCCGCGGGTGGTCAGTTCTACGGCCCGGGTGGGCGTTTCGAGCAGATCGGCCCGCCGGTGTTGGTGCGGGCCGCCGGCCGAGCCGGTGACGCCGACGCGCAGCGGCGGCTGTGGACGGTCGCCGAAGAGCTCACCGGAGTTACCTACTCGTTGACGCGCGATCCGGCGTAGCGCCGCGAGCCGCGCTGACCGCCGGGCCGATCCACCGGCGCAGCAGGCGCCGTAGTTCGTCGCCCGGGGCGGGTAGCGGTGCCAGGATGAACGATTGCAACGTGCGCAGCACCATCTCGATGATGTCGTCGATGCCCTGATCGTCGAAGCCGGTCCAGTCGACGTCGAGGCGGTCGAGCAGGGAGTGCCCGAAGCTTCGGCCGGTGTCGGTCGTGACGGTCAACGCAAAGGCGCTGGCCTGTTGGGAGCGCAGCAGCAGACCGAGATAGGGGTCGTGGGGGAGGCGCTCCAGGGTGAGTGCGACGCCCTCGGCGACCGCTTCGCCGGGATCGGTCATTCCGGCCAGGGCTTCGGCGAGCTGGTCCAGAAAGGCGCCGGCGCCGTCGGCGGCGGTTGCCGTCAGCAGCTCCTCGGTGCTGGGGAAGTAGCGGTACACCGTCTGCCGGGTGACGCCCAGCGTGCGTGCGACGTCGGCGATGCTGGTCTGCTCGCCGCGTTCGTCGATGGTCTGGCGGGTGGCTTGCAGAATCCGTGCCACCGCCTCCTCGTCGCTGGCGGGCACATTCCCGCCCCAACCACGAGTGCGCATCAGAACCTCCGTGCCAGGGTTCGACGTCGATTCATAGCCGAAACCGTAGCCGCGGTCGCCGCAATGCCCGCCGTTGACCACGCCGTGCCCAAAGGACCCGCCCATGACGTGCAAGGTCAGCGCGGCAGATTGGGCCACCAGACTCGATCGCCGATCAGTGCGAACAGCGCTGGAATCACCAGGGTGCGAACCACGAACGTGTCTAACAGAATTCCCAAGCCCACGATGATGCCCAGCTGGGTCAGCACGATCAGCGGCAGCACCCCGAGCACGCAGAACACCGCTGCCAGCACGATGCCGGCACTGGTGATGACTCCGCCGGTGGCTGACACCGCGCGCACCATGCCGTCGCGGGTGCCGTGTTCGGGGGTCTCCTCACGGGCGCGGGTCACCAGGAAGATGGTGTAGTCCACGCCCAGCGCTACCAGGAACAGGAACGCGAACAGGGGCGTGCTGTTGTCCAGCGCCGGGAATCCGAACAGGTGCAGGCTGGCCCAGCAACCCAACCCGAGTGCCGCGACCGCGCTGAGCACCGTCGCCGCCACCAGGACAGGCGGGGCCAAGACTGCCCGAAGCAGCACGAACAGCACGGTGAGCACCACCGCCAGGATCAGCGGGATCAGCACCGCGCGGTCGCGTACCGCCCCGTCCCGCACATCGAGCGCCTGCGCGTCGGCGCCACCCACCAAGGCCCGGGCGTCCACCGCACTGACCGAATCACGAAGTCCGGCAATGGCACGGAAAGCCTCATCGGTCGCCGGGGCGGCGTCGAGCACCACCGACCACATGGTGCGCCCGGTCTCGGAAACACCCGTCTGGACCACCGAGACGACGCCCGGGACCGCAGTGATCGCCTGCTTGAGTTGCTGAGACCGGGCGGTGGGGCCGATCACGACGGTCGGACTCGCCGCGCCGTCCGGAAAGTGTGCTGCCAGCGTGTCGAAGCCGCTCACCGAGTCGGCCTGCAACCGGAACTGCTCAGTCTGCGACAACCCGATCCCGGCGCCCAGCAGCCCGGTGGCCGACACCGCCAGGACGGCGATCGCCGCGGTGCACACCAAGGCTGGGCGGCGCGCCACCGCCGCGGCCACGCGGTGCCACGGGCCCGCCAGTGTCGCTGCATCGCCGGTGGCCCGAGGAATGAACGGCCAGAACACCTTCCGGCCGACCAACGCCAGCAGCGGGGGCAAGACCAACAGCACGAATACGGCGGCCACGACCAGCCCGCAGCTGGCGCAGATCCCAAGACTGCGGGTGCTCGGGGTGACCGCCAAGATCAACGTCAGCAGGGCCAGCACCACGGTGGCGTTGCTGGCCAGGATCGCCGGGGCGGCGGCGGCCACCGCACGTCGTAGCGCGGTGCGATGCTCGGGTTCGGTGTGCAGTTCTTCGCGGTAGCGCGAAATCAGCAGCAGCGCATAGTTGGTTCCGGCCCCGAAGACCAAGACGCTGGTAATGCCTGCGGTCGAGCCGTCGAAGGTCACGCCCGCGGCGCGTGCGACATCGGACCCCACCACGGTGGCCACCCGATCAGCGAACGCGATCACCATCAGCGGTACCAGCCACAACACCGGCGAGCGGTAGGTGACGATCAATAGCAGCGCCACCACCAGTGCGGTAACCGCCAACAGCGTGACGTTGGCGCCGGTGAAGGCGTCGGCGATGTCGGCACCGAACGCCGGTCCGCCGGTGATGTGGGTCGACAGCGTCGGGGGCAAGCCGTCGGCGGCAGCCGCGCGCAGGGCTTTGACCGCATCGGTGAGCGCGAAACCGGACAACTCGGCGTTCAACGGCACCGTCGCCAGGGCCGCCTGGCGGTCGGTGGACAGCAGTACCGGCGCGGCCGGGCCGGTGAGCACCTGGGGCATCCGCGTCATGCGATCGCGGGCCGCGTTCACCGCCGTGATGTCGGCCGGCGTCAGTGGTGCACCGTCGCTGCGGGTGGCGACCAGCAGCGCGGTCGCCTGCTCGCCGTCGGCGACGGAGGACAGCGCCGCGGCGGCGCATGGCACCGAATCATCGGCCGAACAACCGAAAGTGGCTTCGGTCGATACTGTTGATGCCATGACCGACTCGCCGACGGCGATCACGCGGCGCATCTTCATCGGTACCTGCTCGTACGTGACCGCGATGACGCTGGCCGAGAACGGCATGATCGTCGGCGGGGTCGGGTCGGTGTCATTCTCACCGCCGCGGTTGACCTCCTGCGCCGGATGAATTCAGCAGACCGGGACCGGCTGATCGTCATCGCGGTGGCCGAACACACCGAAGCTGTCGACCAGCTGCGCCGTCGGCTCGGGGGACCAGTCCCACCCGGCGATCTGACTGCGGGAGCGTCTGCTGAACAGGCCGCGCATCAGCTCGTAACCTGCGGCCCGCAAGACGGTGACGGATTCACCTGAACCGCAACGCCATTCCTGCCCCAGCTCGTCGCTGATCACCAGGGTGCTGCTGTCACGCACGCGTCGGCCTGGCAGGTAACCCAGGACGTCTAGGAACGGCTGCCAATGCTCGCGGTCGATTCGCGGCAGGCCCAGTGCCTCGCGCAGATCCCCCTCATGGCAGATCGCGTCCGCGGCGAGGTTAGGCCCGGCGAATCGCTCCGGCAAACTCGCCTCTACCGCCGGGGATGCGCGTTCCCACTCGTCGAGCAGCGCACCGACCGGGCGGTCGCGACGTTCGGCGACGTGCCGGGCGGTCCAGGACTCTCCCGGTGCCCCATCGAGTCGCTGCGCCAAGACGTCTGCAGCGCCGCCGGTGAGGTGGGCCAACACATCGTGCACCGACCATCCGGGTGTCGCCGGAACCGCGAGGCTCAGCTGGTCCTCGGTGAGTCCGGCCATCAGCGTGCTGATCCTGCCGCGGGCGGCCCGGTAGCTGGCGTCAAGCATGAAAGCCTCCTGTGTCGCGGCGTCGGGAAACCATGGTGCGCATGAGTCTTTGGGCCACGGGCCGGTGGGTGGTGTTCTGCGAGGAAGTCAACAGCCAGCCGGCACCGGTTCGTACCGCGACGCTGGTGTTGATCCGCACACCCCGGCTGCGGCCCCGTGCATTTTTTGTCACTACGGCGCGTGAGTGGATCAGCGCGATGTCTGCTGTCACGAACCGCAGGGTAGATGTCTGGAGTTCCAGCCGTGTCCCTCGCAGCAGCTTGGCGAACAGCGGAGCATACGACGCGGCAATGGCCTCCCGCCCTTGGTAGCGGTCGCCCAGGAAGGTGACGTAGTCCGCGTCGGTGGTGAAGACGGACGCATAGGCTGCGGGATCGCCCGAATTCCAGCCGGCGACCTGTTGGGCGAGCAGCTTTCGGATGGCGGTTTCGTCGTCATTCATGAGGCGAGCTCCGGGCCCCGCAGGTTGGCCAGCAGGATGCGGGCCAGCAGCACCGGGTCGCGCAACCGCGAGGGGGGATCCACCAGGTTGCGCACCCGCAGGACGCGCTCGGTGACGGCGATGTCGCGGGACACGGCGGTCCCCACTGCCTCGGTGAACCACCCGCTCAGCCGGCGGCGGATCGGATGCGGGCGGCCGGCGGCAGCGGGACGATCCAGGGTCGCGTTGGCTGCCCAGATCGGTCCGATCTGGGCGGCCGCCGCCCGGAAGAAGCGCTGCGACAGGTCCGGGCCGCCATCTGCCAGGCAGTCACGCAGCGCCATCGCTTGCAGGGCAGCCACCGTCATGCCTTGTCCGTGCAGCGGATTGAGCCGGCAGAGCCCGTCGCCGATCACCACCAGCCCTTCGGGGAAGCGCGTCATCTGGTGGTAGCGGCGCCACAGTGCGCCGGTGTCATGGGCGACCGCGATGTCGCCCACCGGCGTGGCGTCGCGCAGCCCGGCCATGATCGATGCCGGGAGCATCTTCCTGGCCGCGACCTGCATGGCGGTGAAATTCCTTGGGGGAGCGCCGTAGTCACCGTGGCGGGCGATCGACAGCATCCACGTGTCGTGTTCGTAGGCCACCAGCAGCAGGCCGGGGTGGGCACGCCCCTGGTTGACGAAAACCATCTGGTCGTCGAGCCGTCCGGGCGGGATGCGCAGCAGCTGGCTGGAGTAGGCCCAAGCGGGGCGCAGGCGGTGGTCCGGCACGCAGCCGAAGCCGTGTCCGGCCAAGAAGTCGGCGGTCCGCGAGGCCCGTCCGGTTGCGTCGATGACGAGGTCGGCGCGCAGGACCTGGGTGAGCTTGTTGTCCCGATTCGTGACTCGTACACCGCGGACGACACCGCGATCGTGCACCGGCTCGACGGCGTCGTGGCCGTCGAGGAACGCGACGTTACCGAGCTTGTCGACGCGCCGACGGACGTGGAACTCCATGAACGGTCGGCTCGCGCTGTAGATCGCCAGGGCTTGGGGATCGGCGAGTGTGCCCGTCCGGTTCAGCTCGTGGCGGCCGACGCGGGCGTAGCGCCCAGACAGATCGCCGTTGTCGATCACCACCGCGCCGGCGGCGGCGAGCTCGTCGAGTATTCCGGGAAAAAGTTCGCCGAGGATTCCGGTGCCGCGGGTGAGGAAGCTGTGCAGATGGCGTCCCTGCGGGACCCCCTTGCGCTGGGCCGGGTGATCGGGGAGCCGATCGCGGTCCACGACCGTGACGGAGTCGTAGGACTCCGATGCCACTCGGGCCGCCAGCAACCCGGCTATCCCGGCTCCCAGCACCACCGCCGACGTACTCGAACTGACCATTGCAAGCCCCTCTCCGTGACGCAAGGGACCCACGATACAGACAAATTAAGAAAAATAAGAGTATCTTGGCGTAACAGTAAGATTCCTAGCCTGCCGGGACGGGCGGAGGTGCCGTCGGGAACTGGGGCGTCGGCGCAACGACCAGCGCCGTTGGCGCGGCAGTGACGCTGCCTTCAGGTGCGGTGTTCATCGTGCGGGCAGCGTCAGGATCGGCCGGGGACGGCGTCTTAGCCGCGAGTGGGGCCGGCCGCCGGTGCACGTTGATCGGCCACCAGAACCACCGGCCCAGCAGCGCCGCGATCGACGGGGTGATCAGGCTGCGGACGATGAACGTGTCGAACAGCAGGCCCAGGCCGATGGTGGTGCCGATCTGACCGACGGACCGCAGGTCGCTGGCGATCATGGCGATCATGGTGAACGCGAACACCATGCCGGCCGCGGTCACCACCTTGCCGGTGGCGCCCATCGCCCGGATCAGGCCGGTGCGCAAACCCGTCGCAGTCGCGCTGTTGATCTCCTCCTTCATCCGCGAGACCACCAGCAGGTTGTAGTCCGACCCCACCGCCAGCAGCACGATGACCGACATCGCGATCACCAGCCACTGCAACTCGATACCGAACACGTACTGCCACAACAGCACCGACAGCCCGAACGAGGAGGCCAGCGACAGCACCACGGTGCCCACGATCACGATCGAGGCCACCAGCGCCCGGGTGATCAGCAGCATCACCACAAAGATCAACACGATGGCCGCGATCGCCGCGATCAGCAGGTCGTAGTGCGCACCGGTCGCGATGTCGGCGTAGGTGGCGGCGGTGCCGCCCAGATAGAACTTCGCCTTAGCCAGCGGGGTGCCCTTGACGGCTTCCTTGGCGGCCTGCAGTTCGGCGCTGACGTGCGAGATGCCCTCGACGGTCGCCGGGTCGGTGTCATGGGTGATCAGGATGCGGGCGGCCTGACCATCCGGCGACATCATCAACTCCATCCCGCGCTGAAAGTCGGGACTGTCGAACGCCTCCGGCGGAAGGTAGAACATGTCGTCGTTCTTGGCGTCGTCGAAGACCTGGCCCATCACCGCAGCGGTGTCGGTCATCTGTTCCAGCTGCGTCACCACCTGGCTGAAGCTGCTGTGCATGGTCAGCATCAGGTCTCGCATGGTGGTGGTGATGGCGATCATCGGCGGGATCTGATCGGCGATCGCCGGCGTGATCTGGTCGACCCGGTCCATCTGCTGGGCCAGGGCCGTGGTGTTCTCCGCCAGTTTGTCGAATCCGTCGGTGGCGTCGAACATCGACCGGAACGCGTTGCAGACGCCGATATTGAAACAGTGCGGCTCCCAATAGAAATAGTTGCGCAGCGGGCGGACTTCGTCGTCGAAGTCGGCGATCCGGTCCCGGACCTCGGCCAGGGTGCCTTCCATGTCGTGGGTGGCCTCGTCGGTGCCGTGGGTGGCATCGGAGAGCTGCACGGTCAGGCCGTGCAACCGGTCCATCACCGTGATCATCGACGAGAGTTGATCGGCCATGGTCTGGGTGTCGTCGAGGCGGGCGTGCAAGAACTGCAGGTTTTCTCGCATCGTGACGCCCTGGGCGCTGATCTGAAACGGCACCGATCCGTGTTCCATGGGCGGCCCCAGCGGCCGAGTGATGCTCTGCACCCGTTCGATACCGGGGACCCGGAAGATGTTGCGCGCGATGCGGTCCAGCACCAGCATGTCGCGGGGATTGCGCATATCGTGATCGGACTCGACCATCAGCATGTCGGGGTTCATCCGCGCGGAGCTGAAGTGCTTCTCGGCCGCGGCATAGCCGATGTTGGACGGGACGTCGGCCGGGATGTAGTGCCGGTTGTCGTAGCTGGTCTTATAGCCGGGCAGCACCAGGACGCCCACGGCTGCAACGGCGCTGGCGGCGGCCAGAATCGGTAGCGGCCAGCGCACCACGGCGGTGCCCACTTTGCGCCAGCCGCCGGTCTTGGTGACCTGCTTGGGGTCCAACAGCCCGAATCGGCTGCTGACCGCAAGTACCGCCGGAGCGAAGGTCAATCCCATCGCCAAGATGGTGAACATGCCCAGCGCGCACGGCACCGCCAAGGTGTTGAAGTAGTTCAGCCGGGTGAAGTGCAGGCACAGCATCGCCCCGGCGATGGTCAGGCCGGAGCCCAGGATGACGTGGCTGACGCTGGACAGCGTTGTGTTCTGGGCGGTTTCGCGCTCCTCACCGGCATTGCGCGCCTCGTGGTAACGCCCGATCAGGAAGATCCAATAATCGGTTCCGGCCGCGATGGCCAGCGCAGTGAGGATGCTGACCACGAATGTCGAGATGGCGAAGACGTGCGAGTTGCTCAGCACCGCGATCAGCCCGCGGGCCACGCTCATCTCGGTGACGACCACCACCAGTCCGATCAGGGTGGTCACGATCGAGCGGTAGACCACCAGCAGCATCACCGTGATGACCGCCATGGTGATACCGGTCATCTTGACCATCGAGGCGTCGCCGGCTTCGTTGGTGTCGGCGACCAGGGCCGCCTGGCCGGTCACGTAGGAGCGCAGTCCGGCCGGCGGGTCGGAGTGCTCGACGATCTGGCGCACCGCGTCCACCGACTCCACGCCCTGCGCCGAGCCCTGGTTGCCTGCCAGATGCACCTGCACGTAGGCGGCCCGACCGTCCTCGCTCTGCGAGCCCGCCGAGGTGACCCGGTCACCCCAGAAGTCCTGCACGTGTTCGACGTGGGCGGTGTCGGCTCGCAGGGTTGCCACCAGCTGTTCGTAGTAGCGGTGAGCGGCGCTGTTCTGGTCACCGAGCGGCTCGTCGCCCTCCAGCACGATCATCAGCACGCTGTCGCTGGTGAACTCGCCGAACTTCTCGCCGATGTGCTTCATCGCGATCACCGACGGCGCGTCCTGGGGGGAGAGTGAGACGGCGTTGCGGGCGCCGACGACCTCCAGTTGCGGCACCAGCAGGTTGGTCGCGGCGGCCGCGGCCAGCCAGAACAGGATGATCGGGATGGACAGGGCGCGGATCAGCCGCGGGAACCACGGCGCTTTGCCGCCGGCCGGGCTGTGGTGGCCGCTCACGCCGCTTTCACCACGCAGAATGTCGCGGCACTGTGGCCGTCGGCCTGATGCTCGTCGCGCAGTTCGCCGTTGACGGTGATCCGGCAGCCCAGTTCGTGGCCGTCGCCCTGGGCCATGACGTTGGCGAACACGCTTGGCTGCGTGGTGGTCAGCGTCAGCGACCAAGGCAGCGAGTGGAACTGGGCCTCCTGGGACTGAGCGCGCTCGTCGACGTAGCTGACCATGCCCGACGTCGACTCGGGGCCGTAGAGCTCGTAGGTCACGTACTTGGGCACGGTGGAGACGATTTCGCCACTGGTGGTGCCGGCGACCGCCGCCCCGCCCGCCCCGAATACGCCGTGGAACCGGTAGATGACCAGTCCGCCGATCGCGACGACCGGGACGATCACCAGCACGATCCACAGTCGCTCAAGCGGCCCCCGGAGCTTCTTTATTGCGCTCATGGACGTTAACCTTACGACTGTAAAGAAACAAGTGTAAAGTTAAACGGTGACGGCTCACACTCGCGCGCAAGATGTTATGCAGAACGCAAGTGAGGACAGCTAACAAACCGTTAGGATCAGCGCGTGCCCACTCCCCCTCGTCGGCGCAATTTGCGAGGCCACGGCGCGCTGCTGCGCGACGAGATTCTGGCTGCCGCTGTCCGCCTCATCGACGGCGCGGACAGCGAGGCGGAGGTTTCGCTGCGCGGCATCGCCCGGGAGGCCGGGATCGCCGCGCCGTCGGTCTATGCACACTTCGACGACTTGGAGCGGGTTCTCGAGGCGGTCGCAGAGTCGAGTTGGGTTCAGGTCTCCGACGAGATCGCCGAGCAGGTCCAGCAGGCCACTGACCCGCGGGAACGCCTGCTCATCGGGTGCCGGGTGTACGTATCGTTCGCGCAGCGCCATCCGCTGCGTTACGCCTTGATGACCCAGGACGGTCACGCCCCGCCGGCGGCTCGCCGGGCACTGGCCGTGGTGACCAGGGGGTTGCTGGCCTGCCGGGGCGAGACGCCGGACTCGGCGTCGGATTCCGATTCGGATCGGATCGCCGCGGCGTTGTCGGTGGCGCTGCACGGCGTCGCGATGCTGCATCGCACCGACGCTCCGAATCTGTGGCTAAGTGATTTCAGCACCGACGAGGTAATCAGAACGCTGGTCGACGGCGCGACGCTACTGCTCGGTGAGGCGGAACGAGTCTGAGCTGACGGCCGTGGTGGCCTGTCCGTGGCTACAGTGAGATCCGCGCGATTTACAGGAAATTTTCATTGAATGCTCAGCTCAAGCGGTCATAGGCTTTTGCTGTCGAGTTCGTCTGTCGCGTCCCGAGGACATGTCATGAGTACAGCGCTTCGTCCCTACGCCACCACCGGTGTCACCCTGATCTGTGCCGGACTGCTCGCCGCCACGCCGGTGTCGGCGGCTCGGCCTGAGCTGGTGTTACGCGCCGTGCAGCTAACCGCCGGCCAAGATGTGGGCCTGGTCGTCGGCGGCACCGGCACCCCCATTCCGAGCCCCGAGTACATCGCCGGCGGCGACGCCTACATCCAACGGATCCTGCCGGGCGCCGTTTCTCAGGGTGTGTTCACGCCCGAAGGCGGATCGCCGATCTATACCGGGGTCAAGAGCCTGCCGTTCGATACCTCCTTCGCCCAGGGCACCACAATCCTGACTGCCGATATCGAACAGCAGGTCGCGGCCGGCAACACCGTCGCTGTCTTCGGCGAATCCCAGAGCTCCACCATCTCCGGGATGGTGATGCCCAACCTCGAAGCTGACGGAGTCTCGGCCGATGCCGTCAAGTTCGTGCTGGTGGGTGACCCGAGCAACCCCGACGGCGGGCTGCTGGAGCGCTTCGCCGGACTCAGCCTGCCAGCGCTGGGCATCACCTTCAGTGGCGCGACGCCGCCGGACACCATCTACGACACCAGCATCTACACCCAGGAGTACGACGGCTTCGCCGACTTCCCGAAGTACACGCTGAACTTCCTGTCCGACCTCAATGCGTTCCTGGGCATCGAGTTCGTCCACCCCACCTACCGGGATCTCACCCCCGACCAAATCAACAACGCGATCACGCTGCCGACCACCTCGGACTATGACGGCAACACCACCTACTACATGATCCCGATGGCCGACGATCAGGTGCTGCCGCTGCTGCGCCTGTTCATCCCGATGGCCGACGATCAGGTGCTGCCGCTGCTGCGCCTGTTCGAAGGCATCCCCCTGATCGGTAAGCCGCTGGTCGACCTGCTCAACCCGGCCCTGACGCAGATCGTCAACCTGGGCTACGACAACCCCGACAATCAGGGTTGGGATGTCGGCCAGGCCAATGTGCCCACCACCTTTGGGCTGTTCCCGTCGACGGCGCAGTTGATGACGGCGATGGACAATATGGGCCCGGCCCTGCAACAGGGCTTCCAGGCGTTCCTCAACGATCTGACGCATCCGGCGCCGACGGCCGACTCGTCGGGAGCGTTGTCCGATCTGTTCGCCGGAAGTGGCGCCGGCGGCTCCTTGCCGAGCTTCAGCGACATCGTCAACGGGTTGACGTCGGCATTCTCGCAGGGCTACGCGACGCTGTTGCCGCAAGCCGACATCCTGACCTCGTTGCTGGTCAACATGCCCGCCTACGACATCAGCCTGTTCACCCAGAACCTGTTCAGCAACCCGATCGACGCCATCGGACTGCCGCTGGCCGCCGACACCGGGCTGCTCACCCTGGCCGCCGGCATCGACCTCATGGTGCTGCAAGAGACCGCGTCGTCCATAGCCAGTACCCTGCAGGGCCTGTTCTGATCGTGGTCTAGCCGCCGCTGGGAGCGGGGGCCGGCGGACGAGCCTGCGGCACGAAGCCCTTCAACACATCGGGCAGGCCCACCGACTGCTGCGGCACCGGTGCGCAGGTGGGCGGGCATTCGGTCAGCTGCCAGGTCTGGCAGCGGTCGGTCCGGAACGCGGTGTCGCTCGGCTCGATCAGCACGACCTGTGCCTTCTTGGTCATCGCGCTGTCGAGGGTCTTGTCCCCGCCGATGCGGCGCCAGTAGCAGGCCGCGCCGTCACGCGGCCCGTCGGAGCGGTAGGTACCCGGCACGATGTCCTTGCCGACCGCGAAGGTGCCATCGCCGTCGATCACCTGCTTAGGCGCGGGCGGGGGAGCAGGAGCCGGATCAGCCCCGGCGATCCCGCCGGCAGTGAACCAGGTCGCCAGCGCGATCGCCGCCGCCCCGGCCAGCTTCATCGATCTCATACCTAACGAAGGTACCGCGAAGGAGTCGCGCTACGGCTTGACGCCGACCGTGATCAGATCCGACACGACCAGCGTCCAGGCCGGACGCGCCACCCGATGCTGGTCGGGAACGGTGAAACCGGCGTCGGTGAACAGCGTGCGCATCTCACCGGGCGCCGGCTGACGCGTCGGATTCCACCGGATGCCGGTGAGCGCCTTGAGCGGGTCGGACAGCCGAGGACTCATCGCCGTGACCGCCGCCATCCCGCCCGGCGCCAGCACCCGGTAGAACTCCCGCACCGCGGCCGGCTGGTTGAAGAAGTGAAACGCCGAGCTGGTGACCACCGCGTCAAGCGCGCCGTCGTCAAACGGCAGCTGCTCGGCCGGCCCGGTCAGCCACTGCACGCGCGACGAGCGCGCCCGTGCCTCGTTGAGCATGCCGTCGGACATGTCCACCCCATAGACCGCCGCCGGGGACAGCTCACGTTCGATGCGGTCCGCCAGGATGCCGGTGCCGCAGGCGATGTCGGCCACCCGCGCCGGCTTGTGCGACCGCAGCGCGGCAATGAGCTCGTCCTGGGCCGGGCGATAGACCCAGCGCTGCAGAAATTGGGCGTCATAGGCTGGAGCGGCAAAGCTCCAGAACCGGGTGACGACGTCATTGAATGCCTGGCGCGGGGCGGGAGACGACATAGCGTGAAATGTACCGGCAGCGCTCTGACAAGGTGTAACCATGACTGTCTGCTACCGGCACCCCGACCGGGCCACCGCACTGCGCTGCACCCGGTGTGACCGCTACATCTGCGGCGACTGCATGCGTGGCGCCGCCGTCGGCCAGCACTGCGTGGACTGTGCGCAGGCGGGCGGAACGCCGGTGCACCGGGCCGCGCGACCGCTGGTCCGGGCCGCCTCGGGAACACCGGTGGTCACCTACGGGCTGATCGCGCTGAGCGTGCTGGCCTTCCTGGCGCAGCTGTCGTCGCATGAGTTGGAGTCCGAGTTGGTGCTCTGGACACCGGCGGTGGCCGATGGGCAGATCTACCGCCTGCTGACGTCGGCGTTCCTGCACTACGGGCCGATGCACCTGCTGCTCAACATGTGGGCGCTGTACGTGGTGGGCCCGCAACTCGAGGGCCTGCTGGGTCGGGTGCGGTACAGCGCGCTGTACCTGCTCAGCGCACTGGGCGGCTCGGTTGCCGTCTACCTGTTGGCGCCGATCACCACCGCGACCGCCGGCGCTTCGGGCGCCATCTTCGGCTTGTTCGGCGCCACGCTGGTCATCGGGCGCCGGCTGCGGATGGACGTCCGGGCGGTGGGCGCGGTGATTGTGGTCAACCTGATCTTCACCTTCACCATTCCGCACATCAGCTGGCAGGGCCACGTCGGTGGTCTGATCACCGGGGTGCTGGTCGCGTTCGCCTACGTCTATCCACCGCAGGCGAATCGGACCCGGATTCAGGCGGTGACCAGCCTTGCGCTGTTGGCACTGTTCATCGCGCTGATCTGGTGGCGCACTGCCGAATTGGTCTACTGATCGCGAGCGTGTCATCCGGCTGAGACGCCTGCTCGCCCCCTAAGCTTTCGGTGGTCCACCAGCGAGAGGATCGACCAATCGGCGCCAACGGCGACCAAGATGACATGAGTCGACCGGCCGGGAACCGGACTCGCCGGGCCACCTCGATGCGCACCTCGGGTAAATCCCGCTGGGTTGCGCCGGCCCCGCGTGCCGCCCGGTTGACCACGGCGCGCGCCGCGGACCGGGTTCGGCGGGAGCGACGACGCCCGGGCATTCACGCCCTGGACGGCCTGCGCGCGCTGGCCGTCGCGTTGGTGTTGGCCGACCACGGTGGCATCCCCGGTCTCTCGGGTGGGTTCCTGGGTGTGGACCTGTTCTTTGTGCTCAGTGGATTCCTGATCACCTCGCTGCTCATCGACGAGCTGGGCCGAACCGGCCGGATCGACCTCACCGGCTTTTGGATCCGGCGCATCCGCCGGTTGTTGCCCGCTCTGGTGCTCATGGTGCTGACCGTCGCGATAGCTCACGAGCTGCTGCCGTCGGAGGCGGTGGTGGGCCTGCGTGAGGATGCGATCGCCGCCTTCTTCTGGGTGGCCAACTGGCGGTTCGTCGCTCAGCGCACGGACTATTTCACCGAAGCCGGCACCCCGTCGCCGCTGCAGCACACCTGGTCGCTGGGCGTCGAGGAGCAGTACTACTTTCTCTGGCCGCTGCTGCTGATCGCGATCGCGTTGCTGCTGGGGGCCCGCGCCCGGCGCCGCGGCGGGTGGGCCACCGTCGGCGGGGTGCGGCTGACCGTGTTCTTGTTGGCCAGTGCCGGGGCGGCGGCGTCGGCGACGGCCGCGGAGATGCTGGCCTCGGAGGCCACCCGCGATCGCGTCTACTTCGGCACCGACACTCGTGCGCAGGCCCTGCTGATCGGTGCCGCGGCCGCGGCCCTGCTGGTGGGGGACTGGCCGGCGCTGACCGCCGGCTGGTCGGTGGTGCGGACCCGCCGCGCGCTGTGGGTCGCTCGCCTGCTGCCGCTGGTTGGGCTGGCCGTGCTGGCGATGGCGGCCCACCGCGCTACCGGCACCGCCGCGGAGTTCCACGGCGGCCTGCTCACCCTGGTGGCCGTCGCCGCGATCACCGTGATCGCCCCGGTCGCCCTGCACCAGAGCGGCCTGCTCGCCCGGGCGTTGGCCTGGTCTCCGCTGGTGTGGCTGGGGACCATCTCCTACGGCGTGTACCTGTGGCATTGGCCGGTCTTCCTGGTCCTCAACGGTCAGCGCACCGGATGGTCGGGGTGGGCGCTGTTCGGGGTGCGGTGCGCCGCCACGCTGCTGCTGGCGGCGGTGTCATGGTGGGCCATCGAGGAACCGATCCGCCGGTGGCGGCCGGCACGGGTGTCGCTGCTGCCACTGGGGGCAGCGGTCAGCGGCACCGCGGTGGCGGTCACGTTGCTGGTGGTCCCGGTCGTCGAGCTGCCCACGGCCGAAAACGGCGTGACCCCCGAAGTGGCCGCGGCCGCGGCCGTGTCCCCCTCACCCCCGGCCCGGCTTTCGGAGTCCAAGAAGCCACGACCGCAGCCCGTGCGGCGCGACCCGAGTCGGCCGCGCACCGTGTCGGTGTTCGGTGATTCGATCGGCTGGACCCTGATGCACTATCTGCCGGAAACCCCCGGCTACGACTTCATCGATCACACCGTCGTCGGCTGCAGCATCGTGCGGGCCGGTCCGTACCGCTGGGCCGGCAAGACCATCGATCAGGGCAAGGAGTGCGACGGATGGCCGGCCCGCTGGACCCGGCAGGTCAAGGCCGATCAGCCCGACGTCGTGCTGTTGTTCGTCGGCCGCTGGGAGACCGTGGACCGAGTCAACGAGGGTCAGTGGTCGCACATCGGCGACCCGACCTTCGACGCCTATCTGACCGCGGAGCTTCGCCGTGCGCTCGACGTATTGGAATCCGCCGGCAGTCGGGTTGTGGTGACGACCGTGCCCTACAGCCGTTACGGTGAGCGGCCCGACGGCAGTCTGTGGCCGGAGGACAATCCGGAGCGCGTGGACCGCTGGAATGCCCTGCTGCGCCGGGAGGTCTCCGGACGGGCCGCCGTCACGGTGATGGACCTGAACAAGAAGCTGGGGCCGGCCGGCACCTACACCGCCAAAGTCGACGGCATCAAGGTCCGCAGCGATGGCATTCACCTCACCCCCGAAGGGGTGAAGTGGCTGCTCCCGTGGCTGGAGGAGTCGCTGAGCTGACCCTCGCGGGCCAGCGCGCCGTGAGGGCAACGTCACACCCGTTCAGGGATCTCAAATTAAATTAGTTTTGCTAACGTAGTTTACATCGGCGCAGACCGTGCCCTTGAAAGCCAGAAAAATCACTTTCGCGAGATATTCATTAGAGGTTGAACATGTCCACTGTTTCCACCACCGCTGACGAGGAGCAACTCGCCCGCCGCATCGCCGATCTCGTCGCCACCGACCCCCAGTTTGCCGCTGCCCGTCCCGACCCGGCCGTCGCCGCCGCTTTGGAAGGATCGGCAGGACAGTCGCGGCTGGCGCAGATCGCCCGGACTGTCTTCGACGGCTACGCCGAGCGGCCGGCGCTCGGACAGCGCGCCGTCGAGTACGTCACCGATCCGGCTACCGGCCGTACCGCCACCGCACTACTGCCGCACTACGACACCATCACCTACGCCGAGCTGGGGGAGCGAGTCCGCGCCGCGGCTGCCGCCCTGTCCGCCGGCGCCGTGCGGCCCGGCGACCGGGTTGCGGTGCTGGGGTTCACCAGCGTCGACTACACCGTCATCGATGTGGCGCTGGGTCAGATCGGTGCGGTCTCGGTGCCGCTGCAGACCTCGGCGGCGATCAGCACGTTGGTGCCGATCGTGGCCGAGACCGAGCCGCGGGTTATCGCCACCAGTGTCGACTCGCTGCCCGATGCGGTCGAGTTGGTGCTGACGGGTCCGGCCCCCACTCGCCTGGTGGTGTTCGACTACCACGAGCAGGTCGACGATCACCGCGATGCGCTTGCCGATGCTCGGGCGCGACTGGCCGGTGTCGAGGTGGTTGTCGAGCCGCTGGCCGATCTGCTGGCCCGCGGTCACGCGCTGTCTTTAGCGGACTTGCCGGACTCCGGCGACGACACCAACCCGCTGGCACTGCTGGTCTACACCTCGGGCAGCACCGGCGCCCCCAAAGGCGCGATGTACCCGGCGAGCAACGTGGCCCGGATGTGGGTGCGGTCGAGGAAGAACTGGTTCGGCCCGACCGCCGTCTCGATCACGCTGAACTTCATGCCGATGAGCCACATCATGGGCCGGGGCATCTTGTACGGCACCCTCGGCAACGGCGGTACCGCCTACTTCAGCGCACGCAGCGACCTGTCCACCTTCCTCGAAGACCTCGCCCTGGTTCGCCCGACCGAACTGAACTTCGTCCCCCGGATCTGGGAGATGCTCTACCAGCACTTCCGCAGCGAAGTCGATGGTGTGAGCGGAGACCGGGCAGCCGCCGAAGCGCAGGTCTTGGCGCAGATGCGCGCCGAGCTGCTCGGCGGACGGTGCATCTTCGCGATGACCGGCTCGGCGCCGATCTCCGATGAGCTGCGGGCCTGGGTCGATCAGCTCACCGAGCAGCATGTGCTCAACGGCTATGGCTCCACCGAAGCGGGCATGGTGCTCTTCGACGGCGAAGTGCAGCGGCCGCCGGTGCTCGACTACAAACTGGTCGACGTGCCGGATCTGGGCTACTTCGGCACCGACACCCCGCACCCGCGCGGCGAACTGCTACTCAAGACCGAGAACCTGTTCCCCGGCTACTACAAGCGTCCCGAGGTGACCGCCGAGGTGTTCGACGCCGACGGTTACTACCGGACCGGCGACGTGGTCGCCGAGATCGCACCGGACCACCTGGTCTACGTCGACCGGCGCAACAACGTGCTCAAACTGGCCCAGGGCGAGTTCGTCACCCTGGCCAAGTTGGAGGCGGTGTTCGGCAACAGTCCACTGGTGCGCCAGATCTACGTCTACGGCAACAGTGCGCAGCCCTACCTGCTGGCCGTGGTGGTCCCGACCCCAGAAGCTCAGGCCCGCTTCGATTCCGATGCCGCCCTCAAAGCCAGTATCGCCGAGTCGCTGCAGCAGGTGGCCAAAGACGCCGATCTGCAGTCCTACGAAGTTCCGCGTGACTTCATCGTGGAGACCGAGCCGTTCACACTGGAGAACGGACTGCTGACCGGGATCCGCAAGCTGGCCTGGCCGAAGCTGAAGGCGCACTATGGCGACCGCCTTGAGCGTCGCTACGCCGAGCTGGCCGAAGGGCAAGCCAGTGAGTTGAGTGACTTGCGTCAACACGGAGCGCAGCGCCCGGCGCTGGAGACGGTCAGTCGCGCCGCTGCGGCGCTATTGGGGGCCTCGGCCAGTGACCTGGCCCCAGAGGCCCACTTCACCGATTTGGGTGGCGACTCCCTGTCGGCGCTGACGTTCGGCAACCTGCTACGTGACATCTTCGACGTCGACGTGCCAGTGGGCGTGATCGTCAGCCCGGCAAACGATCTGGCGGCGATCGCCGACTACATCACCGCTGAGCGCAACGGCGCTGAAGGCGCCCGCAAGCGGCCGACCTTCGCGTCTGTGCACGGCCGTGACGCAGTCGAAGTGGCGGCGGCCGACCTGACCCTGGACAAGTTCCTCGACGAGGCGACGCTGGCCGCGGCTCCGTCACTGCCCGGCCCCTCCGAGCAGGTCCGCACCGTGCTGTTGACCGGTGCGACCGGCTTCCTCGGTCGCTACCTGGCGCTGGAGTGGTTGGAGCGGCTGGCCCCGGTGGGCGGACAGCTGATCTGCCTGGTGCGTGCGAAGTCCGACTCCGATGCCCGCCGGCGGTTGGACAGTGTCTTCGACAGCGGAGACGAGCGGCTGCTGGCGCACTACACCGAACTTGCCGCCAAGCACCTCGAAGTCATCGCCGGTGACAAGGGCGAAGCGAACCTTGGTCTGGATCAAGAGGTTTGGCAGCGGCTGGCGGACACTGTCGACGTGATCGTCGACCCGGCCGCCTTGGTCAACCACGTGTTGCCCTATAGCGAGTTGTTCGGACCGAACGCGCTCGGTACCGCCGAGCTGCTCCGGGTCGCGCTCACCAGCAAGATCAAGCCGTTCACCTACTTCTCGACTATTGGTGTGGGCGACCAGATTCCGCCGGGAAAGTTCACCGAGGACGCCGACGTGCGGGTGATGAGTGCGGTCCGGGCGATCAACGACGGCTACGCCAACGGTTACGGCACCAGCAAGTGGGCCGGCGAGGTGCTGTTGCGTGAGGCCAACGATCTGTGCGGCTTGCCGGTTGCGGTGTTCCGTTGCGACATGATCCTGGCCGACACCAGCTACGCCGGCCAGCTGAACCTGCCCGACATGTTCACCCGGATGATTTTCAGCCTGGTTGCGGCCGGGGTGGCGCCCGGTTCGTTCTACGAACTCAGCGCTGACGGACAGCGGCAGCGCGCGCACTACGACGGCCTGCCGGTGGAGTTCATCGCCGAGGCTTCCACCACGCTGGGGTCCTTTGCGACCGGCGGGTACACCACCTATCACGTGATGAACCCGTACGACGACGGTCTGGGGATGGACGAATTCGTCGACTGGTTGATCGAGGCCGGCTATCCGATCCGGCGGATCGCCGACTACGGCGACTGGTTGCAGCGGTTCGAGACCACGCTGCGTGCGCTGCCGGAAAACCAGCGCCAGGCGTCGCTGCTGCCGCTGCTGCACAACTACCAGAAGCCGCAGCAGCCGATCTGCGGATCGATCGCACCGACGGACAGGTTCCGGGCTGCGGTGCAGTCGGCCGGGATTGGGCCTGACCCCAAGCATCCCGACATTCCGCATGTCACGCCGGCGGTGATCGTCAAGTACGTCACCGATCTGCAACTGCTCGGGCTGCTCTGACCCGGCGGGATGTTCTCGCCGCGAGCAGTCGCGAAAGCCCCTGACGGAGCCTCCGCAGCGGGCTTTCGCGACTGCTTGCGCTTAAAGGCTCTCGCGCTTAAGGGCTCTCGCACGTTTGCGTTTGACGGTCCCGTATTTCGATGCCACCATGGTGGACAATGCCACGACATGCCCGTGTGTCCCGACCGGAAGGAGGTGAGGGCGAAGTGAGTTCTAGTGACGGTCCGCATCCGTATCCGTGTTCCACGATCGATCTGTTCCTCACCGGTTCCGGCGCCTCCGCTCAAGTTTTTTCGGTTTTTTTGAAGGCCTGAACCACGAGTTCCGCCGACCCCTAAGGGTTGTGTCGGCCGGTGAGTTTCCCGGCAGGAGAAAATCATGGCTTTCATCACCATCAGTGTTCTGGCTCTCGACGGCTCGACGGACCACCAGGCGGGTAACCGCATGGTGAGCCGACTGCGTAACCGCCTGGCCGCTCGTCGTGAACTGCGTCGTGAGCTGCGTGCTCAGCGCTACGTGGCGCACATGCCCACGGCGGTCCTCGGCGCCTGTGCAGGCCTAAAGGTTTGGGCGATCGTAACCGCGGGTCGCCGCGTTTACGATCGCCCAAGCCTTTAGGCCTGCACGATGATTGGGTCGCCCAGGTGTACCGAGTTGAAGTACCACGCGGCGTCGTCGGGGCTTAGGTTGATGCAGCCGTGGCTGACGTTCGAGTAGCCCTGCGAGCCCACCGACCAGGGGGCAGAGTGCACGTAGACGCCGCTCCAGGTAACCCGAACGGCGTATTCGCCGTTGAGCAGGTAGCCCTCCGGGTCATTGAGCGGGATGCCGATGGTGCGCGAATCGAACTTGATGGTGCGCTCTTTCGACAGTGCAGTGAAGGAGCCGATTGGCGTGGGGCGCTTGGGTTTACCCATGGACGCCGCCATGATCCGCTGGATCTCGCCATTGACGCTGACGGTGAAGGTGTGGTCGGAGATGTCGGCGAGCCCCACGACCGCGTCGCCGGTATCGAAACCCGTTGACATCCCGTGGGCGTCGACACTGATCTTGCTGTGCGGTGACCAGTAGCCGTCCGGGACCCACTGCACGACATCGCTGCTGGTCCACTCGAAGTGACCGGCATTGTTGCCCGTGGAGTTGATGTGGATCCCACGTTCGGCGGCCGCCCGGTCCACGACCGGTCCGTTGAAGGTCACGATCACCGGGTAGGCCACCCCCACGACAGAGCCGGCAGCCGGCTCGATCGCCGCCACGGCCAGCCCCCGTGCCGGCGATGTCTGAGCCGCTTCGCTGATGCCGGCCGACACCCCTATAGCTACGACAGCCAGGGTCACCGACCCGGCAATCGCCACAATTCCCCGCCTCACATTGCGCATGGCATCCATTGTGCCAACTGCAACGCCATCAGCGCAGTTTTAGCCGTCGTCTGACGCGCTGAGCAGGTCTCCCCAGGCCGCCTCGGTCCCGGTCGAGCCGATGGTGTGGATCGCGAACATCGAGCCGCCGGCCAGCGCGATCACCACGGTGACGATCCCCAGCCGCAGCAGTGAACCGACTTTGCTGCCGCGCGACAGCGCCACGTGCAGCCCCGCCAGCAACACCGCGGCGACCGCTAGGCCCACGGCCATGTAGAGGCCGTACTCGCCGGCAGCCATGTGCGCGTCCAGCTTGGGAGACGGGGCGATCTTGCCGGTGTCGGCCAGCCACTCGCCGGCGGTGACCGTCAGCGGTGTCACCAGCAGCGTGATGGCGGAAAATGTCACCACCAGCCAGACCAATCGCCGTCGAGCCGCCGGCCACACCGCGCACACGATCAGCAGGACCGCGGTCAGGGGAACCAGCGACACCACCACATGCAGCAGCACGACGTGGGCGGGCAACCCGGCGATTGTCGACATGGACGTCCTCTCTGCGGCGATCAGGTGGCGCCGGCAGCGTGCGCGGCCGCCGACAGCGGTTCGTAGCGGGCGAAGCCGCGGGTGAACGAACCGGCGCCGTGGGTCAACGATCGCAGGTCGACCGCGTACCGGATGAGCTCGGTCTGCGGTACTTCGGCCTTCACGCAGGTGCGGTCGGCCCCGACTTTATCGGTGCCCAACACCCGGGCGCGGCGGGCGGACAGATCGCCCATCACCGCACCGACCAGTTCGTCGGGTATCAGCACGGTGACATCGTCGATCGGCTCGAGCAGTCGCACCGCCGCGTTGGTCGCGGCATCACGTAATGCGGCTGCGCCGGCCATCTGGAAAGCAAAATCTGAGGAGTCGACGCTGTGCGCCTTGCCGTCGATCAGGGTGACCCGGATGTCGACCACCGGATAACCGCCGCCGGCGTCGCCGGTCAGCCCGCGCTCCATCTGGGCACGAATGCCCTTCTCCACGCTGGGGATGAACGAGCGGGGCACGGCGCCGCCGACCACGCGGTCGACGAACTCGAAGCCGGCGCCCTGCATCAGCGGCTCCACTTCGATGTCGCAGATCGCGTACTGGCCGTGTCCGCCGGACTGCTTCACATGACGGCCGTGGCCTTTGGCCTTGGTAGAGAACGTCTCTCGCAGTGCCACGCGCAGGCCGACGGTGTCCACCGATACCGCATAGCGGTGCGCCAGTGCGTCAAGCACGATTCCGGAGTGCGCCTCGCCCATGCACCACAGCACGGTCTGATGGGTCTCCGGGTTCCGCTCGATACGCAGGCTGGGGTCCTCGGCAGCCAGCCGGGCCAGCCCGACCGCCAGCTTGTCCTCGTCGGTCTTGGCGTGCGGAATGACCGCCACGGGCAGTAGCGGATCCGGCATCGACCAGGGTTTGCACACCAGGGGTTCGTCCTTGCCGGACAGGGTGTCTCCGGTCTCGGCGTGGCTGAGTCGGCCGACGGTACAGATATCCCCGGCCATCACTTCGGTGGCCGGGCGCTGCTGTCTGCCGAGCGGAAACGCCAGGGTCCCGATCCGATCGTCTTCGTCGTGGTCGGAGCGACCGGTCCTGTCGCCGAAAAATCCGGCGCAATGACCGCTGACATGGATTCCACTGTCGGGCTTGATGGTTCCGGAGAACACTCGCACCAGGCTGACCCGGCCGAGATACGGGTCCGATGTCGTCCGGACGACTTCGGCCAGCAGTGGCCCGTCCGGATCGCATCTCAGCCCGGTACGCGCCACACCGTCGGGGTTGAACACCTCCGGAAGCAGATGTTCGGGAGGGGCCGGGAATCCGGTGGTGACGACATCGAGCAGTTCGGGAATGCCGCTGCCGCTGACGCTGCATGCCGGGATGACCGGGAAGAACGACCCGCGCGACACCGCCCGCTCCAGATCAGCGGTGAGCAGCGCTGGGTCGATCTGCTCGCCGCCCAGGTAGCGGTCCAGCAGCGACTCGTCCTCGGACTCCTCGATGATGGCCTCGATCAACGCGCCGCGCTGCTGCTCGGTGCCGGGAAAGGAGGCAGCCGCCAGTAGATCGACCAGGCCGCCGTCCGCGGCCGGCGCAGGCAGATACAGCGGCAGCACGGTGTCGCCGAATGCCGCCTGGGCGGCGGCCAGGCGGGCCGGAAAGTCGGCCCGGGCGTGGTCCAGCTTGGTGACGACGACCGCACGCGGCATGGCGACCCGGCTGCACTCCTGCCACAGCGCCGCGGTCGTGTCGTCGACATCCTCGTTGGCCGCGATGACGAACAGCGCCGCGTCAGCGGCCCGCAACCCGGCCCGCAGTTCTCCGACGAAGTCGGCGTAGCCCGGGGTGTCGATCAGGTTGACCTTGACACCGTGGTGCGCCAGCGAGGCGCACGCGACCCCTACCGAACGCTGCTGACGGATCTCCGCCTCGTCGTAGTCGCAGATCGTGCTGCCCTCGGTGATGCAGCCGGCCCGGGACAACACCCCTGCCGTCACGAGCATCGCCTCGACCAGCGTGGTTTTCCCGGAGCCTGGCGGACCGACCAGAACGACATTGCGGATGGCGGCCGGCGTGGCCGCGGTCGGGGCGGCGCCGCCGCCCCGTGAGGTTCCGGTCTTGTCCGCCATGGCAGCCTCCTCGCAGAGTTCAGCCTTCCCTCAACAGGCGCTGAGCACAAGAGTTGCGCCCCGACGGCATTCGCCCTGCTGGCGTATAGCGTTTGCCAGCCGGACTGGCGGTTCCGGTAAGCTAGGCATTCTTGTTTCGCGAGTCCAGCGTCTGCGACGTCCCGGGACGTGCCGGGTCAACGATGCCTGGACCGTGGCTCTGACTGCAGGAGGAATGACGTATGAGCGGAGCGCATCGCCCCGGCCGGTGGCGGCTGCTCAGTGCGATGACGGCAGCGATGGCCACCACGGCGCTGGTAACGGTGCCGGCCCAGGCGTCGCCCAGCCTGCCCGCTTTCCCGCTCGACCCGTCGGCGATGGTTGCCCAGGTCGGCCCGGCAGTGGTCAATATCGACGCCCAGATGAACTACCAGAGCGCGGTCGGGGCCGGAACCGGCATCGTGTTGGACCCCAGCGGCGTGGTGCTGACCAACAACCACGTCGTCGCCGGCGCCACCAGCCTCACGGCGGTCTCGGTCGCCAACGGCCAGACCTATGACGTTGACGTGCTCGGTTTCGACCGCAGCCACGACGTCGCGGTGCTGCAGTTGCGCGGTGCCGACGGCTTGCCGGCTGCCAACATCGGCAACTCGTCGCGAGTCGCCGTCGGTGACCCAGTGGTCTCGATGGGCAATGCCGGCGGCCACGGCGGTACGCCGAGTGCGGTCCCGGGGCGCGTCATCGGCCTGAACCAGACCGTTTCGGCCGCCGACGAGCTGACCGGCAGCACCGAAACGCTGACCAACATGATCAAAGCCGACACCGCTATCCGTCCCGGTGACTCGGGCGGTCCGATGGTGAACGCTGCCGGCCAGGTGATCGGGATGAACACCGCCGCGTCGGACAACTACAAGTTCGCCCAGCCCGGCGGCGAAGGCTACGCGATCCCGATCGACCAGGCGATGGCGATCGCCGGCCAGATCCGGTCCGGTGTCTCGTCGAACACCGTGCACATCGGTGAAACGGCGTTCATGGGTGTCGGCGTGGTGGACAACAACGGCGGCGCGCGAGTCGCCCAGGTACTTGACGGCACCCCGGCCGCCGCGAGTGGTATCGCCCGAGACGACATCATCACCTCGGTCAACGGCCGGCCGGTGAACTCGGCCACCGACCTGACCGACGTGCTCGACCAGTGCCACCCGGGCGACAGCGTCACGCTGACGTGGCGCAGTGCGACCGGCGGCGACCACAGTGCCAACGTGACGTTGGTTCCCGGTCCGGTCGGCTGACGTACTAGGCGCGCGTGCTAGCCAAGCGCTATGGCAGTGAAGCAAGACTGTCGTGGGTTCTTGCTGGGCTGGCCGGTGTGCTGGCTGCCACGGCCTACACCCATTCCGAGGGCTACTTCGTCACCTTCATGACCGGCAACGCCGGGCGTGCGGCGCTGGGCTTGTTCACGGACAGCCAGTGGATGTCGATTTCGGCTGCAGCCCTGCTGGTGTCCTTCATCTCCGGTGTGGTGATCGCTTCGCTGTGCCACCGTCACGTGTGGCGCAGCCGGCCGCACGGCGCCTTGCGGCTGACCGCGGTGTCGCTGCTGGCCGCGACCGTGACCGACTGGATCGAGGGCGGGCCCGCGCTGCCGGTGCCACTGCTGCCGATTCTGCTTGTTGCGTTCGGGGTCGGCGCGCTGAACACCACGTTCGTCCGGGACGGCGAAGTGTCGATTCCGTTGAGCTATGTGACCGGCACGGTGGTGAAGCTGGGCCAAGGCATTGAGCGCCACATCAGCGGCGGAACGATTCACGATTGGTTCTTCAATTTCATGCTGCTGACCGGATACATCTCCGGGGCGGCCGTCGGTGGCGTTATCAGCCTGTTCGTCGGTGGTACCTGGATGCTGGCTACCGCCACGGTGATCTGCGTGCTGGCCACCTGGTACAGCCACCGCTACGTCGACCGTCGCGGGTTGTGGCGCTGACCGCTCGTCCGCTTTAGGCCTACCAACACGTCGGCGGCAGTGCTGGATTGCACTGCCGCCGACGTGTTGGGGGGTCGATCAGGTCGGGTCGATGCCCACGCCCAGCGTGCGCTGGATGTCGGGCTTCATCGCGACCAGCTGCTCGTTCCAGTACGGCCAGTCGTGCGTCCCGTTGGCCGGGAAGTTGAACACGCCGTTGTTGCCGCCGGCCGCGGCGTAGTTCTGCTGGAACTGCTGGTTGGTGCGCAGCGTCAGGCTCTCCAGGAACTTGGCGGGCAGGTTGTTGCCGCCGAGGTCGCTCGGGGTGCCGTTGCCGCAGTAGACCCAGATCCGGGTGCGGTTGGCCACCAGCCGCGGGATCTGCACCATCGCGTCGTTACGCTTCCAGGCCGGGTCGGACGACGGGCCCCACATGCTGTTGGCGTTGTAACCGCCGGCGTCGTTCATCGCCAGCCCGATCAGCGTCGGCCACCAGCCCTCTGACGGGTTCAGGAAGCCCGAAAGCGCTGCTGCGTAAGGGAACTGTTGCGGGTAGTAGGCAGCCAGGATCAGCGCCGAACCGCCCGCCATCGACAAGCCCACCACCGCGTTGCCGTAGGGCGAGACGCTCTTGTTGGCCTGCAGCCAGGTGGGCAGCTCCCGGGTCAGGAAGGTCTCCCACTTGTAGGTGTAGTTCTGGCCGTTGCCCTGCGACGGCTGGTACCAGTCCGAGTAGAAGCTGGACTGCCCGCCGACCGGCATGATCACCGACAACCCGGACTGGTAGTACTCCTCGAACGCCGGGGTGTTGATGTCCCAACCGTTGAAGTCGTCCTGGGCGCGCAGCCCGTCGAGCAGGTACACCGCGTGGGTGCCGCCCGGCTGGAACTGCACCTTGATGTCCCGGCCCATCGCGGCCGAGGGCACCTGTAGGTACTCCACCGGCAGGCCCGGGCGGGAGAATGCGGACGCGTCACCCGCATCACCGACAGCCCCGACGAGGCCGCTCAGCAGCGCGGCCCCCACCGCCGCGACCGTCAGCCGGCGCGGCAGCCGACTCGCCGCGTTACGCAACTTCTCAACGCTCTTCATAGCCTTTGTCCCATCCCAATGTCGTGCGGTCTAGCCCTTCTGAACGGAGTCAAACACGGGCCGCCGCCGTGACCTGTTCGCCGCCACGGGTTTTCATATCGCGGTTCGGCAACGATTGAGATTCAGCGCGGACTCGCCACCGACCGAGTGGGCGTTTGGGTAGGCATATAGTCGACGTAATCATCGACGAAGGGCTGGTCATGCAGGCGAGTGCTCGGGTCTGGGGGACCGCTGGGGCTCCGTTGGCCGGGGTGCGTGTCGTCGAGATCGCCAGCTTCGTCGCCGTCCCGCTCGCTGGAATGACGCTGGCACAACTGGGCTGCGACGTGGTGCGCATCGACCCGATCGGCGGTGCGGCCGACTACCGGCGCTGGCCCGTCACCGAAGACGGCACCTCGATCTACTGGACAGGCCTCAATAAGGGCAAACGCTCGGTGGTCGCCGATCTGCGCGCGCCCGAGGGCCAGCGTGTGGTGCAGCAACTGATCGCCGACAGTGGCGTGTTGCTGACCAATATGGCTGGCCGGCAATGGCTTTCCTACGACACGCTAGTGGCAGAGCGTCCCGACCTGATCCACCTTGAGGTGCTCGGGCGGGCCGACGGCTCCACCGCGGTGGACTACACGATCAACGCTGGTGTCGGCTTTCCGCTGGTCACCGGGCCCAGCGACCACGCCGCACCGATCAACCACGTGCTGCCGGCCTGGGACATCGCCTGCGGGCTGCACGCCGCGCTGGCGGTGTCCGCCGCACTGTACCGCCGCGATCACACCGGCGAGGGCTGCCGGATTCGGCTGGCGCTGGAGGACGTCGCATTGGGTACCGCCAGCGCCCTGGGCTTCCTCACCGAGGCCATGGTGAACGGCGACCGGCGGGAACGCATCGGCAATGCGGTCTACGGGCAGTACGGGCAGAGCTTTGCCAGCGGTGACGGGGCGACGTTCATGGTCGTCACCCTGACCGATCGGCACTTCCGTGATTTGGCCGAGCTGACCGGCTCGACGAAAGTCCTTGCGGCACTGTCTCAAGCGCGCGGCATCGACTTCGGCGACGAAGGACAGCGCTATCGTCACCGCGACCTGCTGACCGGACTGTTCAGCGGCTGGTTTGCCGAGCGGCCCGCGGCGCAGATCGAAGCCGCCTTGACGGAAACGTCGCTGCTCTGGGACCGGTACCGCAGCTTTGCCGAGGTGGTCGCAGACGAGCGTCTATACGACAACCCGATGTTCACGCCGCTGCATCAGCCCCGGGTGGGGGAGTACTTGGCGGCGGGGCTGCCGGCGTCGATCGACGGTGCCCACCCGCCTGCCGTCGCGGCCCCAGCGCTGGGAGCCGACACCGAACAGGTGCTGGCCGCCCGTCTGGGTATGAGCACCGACGAAATCGACCGGCTGCGCCAAAGCGGTTCGGTGGCAACGGATTAGCAAAGGAGCGAAAGCACGTGCGTACTTTTGGATCGATCGACGAACTTGCCGCATGCCAGGGCCAGGTAATCGGGCACAGCGACTGGGTGACCATCACCCAAGACGCCGTCAACCTGTTCGCCGACGCCACAGGTGACCATCAGTGGATTCACGTCGACCCCGAGCGTGCGGCCACCGGGCCCTTCGGCACCACGATCGCTCACGGATACCTGACCCTGGCCATGTTGCCGCAGCTGATGGCGCAGATCAGCCGCCTCGACGGGGTCAAGCTGGCGATCAACTACGGGCTGAACAAGGTGCGCTTCCCGGCGCCAGTACCGGTCGGCTCCAAGATCCGGGCCGAGACCTCCCTGGTCGAGGTCGCCGATGTGGGCGGGGGTGCCCACCAGGTCACGTTCTCGACCACGGTGTCCATCGATGGCAGCGCCAAGCCGGCCTGCGTCGCCGAGAGCGTCGTGCGTTACGTGCTCTGAGCGCGGCCCGGCTTCGCGTCCCGGCCTCGGGGGCGGGACGCGAAGTAATGCGCGACGATCGCCGCGATCTGGAGAAATCGGCGCCGGGTCGCCGGTGCCATCTCGGTCATGACGTCGATCACCCCGCCCGGGCGCAGGTGCGGGTCGAACGGCACCTCCACCACGGCTTGGCCGTGCCGCAGGAACTGCGCGGTCAATGCCGACCGGGTGCGCCGGTCGGCATGGCCGTCGGAGTCGTTGAGCACCACTACGGTGCGCTGCAGCAGCCCGCCCTGGCCGCGGTCGGCCAGCCACTCCATGGTCTTGGCGGCCGCGCCCGCACCGTCTGCCCACGGCGAAGAGACCACGATTAGGGCGTCCAGGTCGCGCAGCGCCTCCTGGGTCACCGGAGAGTCCATCGTCGAACCACAGTCGATGATCGAGATGGTGAAATGGCGGTCCAGGCGCAGCGCGGCCTCCCGGTACAACGCCGCGTCGAGGATCCGGCGACGCCCGGCAGCCGGCTCGCCCACCAGAACGTAGAGTCCCGCCGCGTTGGCGCCCACTCGGCTGCTGATGTCGGCGAACGACTGCATGCCCTGATCGGCGGCCAGATCCCAATAGGAGCTGGTGGCGTGCGGGTCGATGCGGCTGCCGAGCCGGCCGAACGCGGTGTCGGCGTCCACGGCCACCACGTGATCGGCCCGGCGCAATGCGGCGAACACCGACCCGACGCTGGCCGCCACCGTCGTCTTGCCGACCCCGCCCTTACCGAGTACGCCGACCTTGTAGCCGCCGTTGGGCAGGGATCGGATGACCGTTTGGTAGGCCATTTCCTCCCGCTCAGCCGGTGAGGGACCCAGGTTGACCAGCCCCAGCGTCGCGGACAGGACCACGCGCCGCCAGCCCCGGGCCGGCTGCGGCCGCGGCATCGGACCCGGCGGGGGGTAGGGCGGGGGCGGTCGATGCTGCGGAGGCGGCGTCCAGGGCCCCGGCTGTTGTTGCTGCGGCGGCACCCGCGGCCGCAGAAAGTCGTCGTCTGCGTTCATCGGCTCCTCGAGGCATACGGCAGCGATACGGCCAGGTGGCCCAATAACACCGCAGCCTAGTCGTGGAGGTGCCCAGCACCGATCAGCCCAGCCGAGAAGCGTGAGTCGAGCTGGGCCTCGCTCGGGGTCAGCAGTCGTAGTAGAGCGCGAACTCGTAGGGGTGCGGGCGCAGGTTGATCGGGGTGATCTCGTTGTCCCGTTTGTAGGTGATCCAGGTCTGGATCACGTCCGGGGTGAACACCCCACCTTCGGTGAGGTATTCGTGGTCGGCCTCGAGATTGTCTATCACCTCGGCCAGCGTGGTGGGGGCCTGCGAGATCGCGGCCGCCTCGTCGGCGGGAAGGTCATAGAGGTCCTTGTCGACCGGCGCGGCCGGCTCGATCTTGTTCTTGATGCCGTCGATGCCGGCCATCAACATGGCCGAGAACGCCAGGTAGGGGTTGCCGGAGGAGTCCGGGCAGCGGAACTCCAGCCGCTTGGCCTTGGGGTTGGTGCCGGTGATCGGGATCCGAACACAAGCCGAGCGGTTGCGCTGGCTGTAGACCAGGTTGATCGGCGCCTCATAGCCCGGGACCAGCCGCTTGTAGGAGTTGATGGTGGGGTTGGTGAACGCCAGTAGCGACGGCGCGTGGTGCAGGATGCCGCCGATGTAGTGCCGGGCGGTGTCGGAGAGTCCGGCATAGCCGATCTCGTCGTAGAACAGCGGAGCACCGTCCTGCCACAAAGATTGGTGGACGTGCATGCCGGAGCCGTTGTCGCCGAACAGTGGCTTGGGCATGAACGTGACGGTCTTGCCGTTGGCCCAGGCGGTGTTCTTGATGAGGTATTTGAACAACATCAGGTCGTCAGCGGCGTGCAGCAGGGTGTTGAACTTGTAGTTGATCTCGGTTTGCCCGCCGGTGCCGACCTCGTGGTGGCCGCGTTCGACAGTGAATCCGGCATTGGTGAGGTTGGTCGCCATTGCGTCGCGCAGATCGACGTATTGATCAGTCGGCGCGACCGGGAAATAGCCGCCCTTAGGGCGAACCTTGTATCCGAGGTTGGGGCTGCCGTCGGGTTCGGTTGTCCGGCCGGTGTTCCACCAGCCGGAGATCGAATCCACTTTGTGGAAAGAGCCGTTGATCTGTGAGTCGAAGCTCACGGAGTCGAAGATGTAGAACTCGGCTTCGGCGCCGAAGTAGGCGGTGTCGGCAATGCCGGTGCTGGTGAGGTAGCTCTCGGCCTTGCGGGCGATGTTGCGCGGGTCGCGCGAATAAGGCTCGCGGGTGAACGGGTCGTGGACGAAAAAGTTGAGGTTCAGCGTCTTTGCGGCCCGGAACGGATCGATGCGGGCGGTTTCGGAGTCGGGCAGCAGCAGCATGTCCGACTCGTGGATGGACTGGAAACCGCGGATCGACGACCCGTCGAACGCAAGCCCGTCCTCGAATACGCTTTCGTCGAGCGCAGTGGCCGGGATCGAGAAATGCTGCATAACCCCCGGCAGGTCGCAGAATCGAATGTCGACGTACTCAACGGACTCGTCGGCGACGAGCTTGAAAATATCGACGGCCATATTGGTCTCCTTCGCGTGCAGACAGCCAAACGATAGGCAGTACACATTTCCTGGACATCATCCAGTTATTGCGTTGGCGTAACACAAACCTCACGGCAAGCTCGCTGTCCAGCGAACTAGCACGTTTGCTAGGTCGGGGTATATCGTGGCGTTGCCTGTGAAACTTTTCAGGCAGCAGCGCCGTTCAATGTCGCACGGACCAATACCCTTGACCGCCTGTCCGATCGGGCAACGGGCAAGGACGTGCGAAGGGTCAGGTGGCGATGGCACCCAGTCGGGTGGGGCTCTACAACCCCGCGTTCGAACATGACGCGTGTGGGGTGGCCATGGTGGTCGATATCCATGGCCGGCGCAGTCGCGACATCGTCGATAAGTCGATCACGGCACTGCTCAACCTGGAGCACCGCGGCGCTGCCGGAGCCGAACCGAACAGTGGTGACGGCGCAGGGATCCTGATCCAGATTCCGGATGAGTTCCTGCGTGCCGTAACCGATTTCGACCTGCCGCCCGAAGGCAGCTATGCCACCGGGATCGCATTTCTGCCGCAGTCGGCCAAAGAGTCGGCGGCAGCATGTGTCGGCCTGGAGAAGATCGTCGAGGCCGAGGGACTAACGGTGCTCGGCTGGCGCGAGGTGCCGATCGACGACTCGTCGTTGGGCGCGCTGGCTCGTGATGCGATGCCGACCTTCCGGCAGCTGTTCATCGGCGGGGCATCCGGCATGGCTCTGGAGCGCCGCGCCTACGTGGTGCGCAAGCGCGCCGAACACGAGCTGGGCAGCAAGGGGCCTGGCCAGGATGGGCCAGGACGGGAATCCGTCTACTTTCCAAGCCTTTCCAGTCGGACCATGGTGTACAAGGGCATGTTGACCACGCCGCAGCTCAAGGCGTTCTATCCCGACCTGGCCGACGAGCGGATGCAGAGCGCGCTGGGCCTTGTGCATTCTCGGTTCTCCACCAACACGTTTCCGTCGTGGCCGCTGGCCCACCCGTTTCGTCGTATCGCGCACAACGGCGAGATCAACACCGTCACCGGCAACGAGAACTGGATGCGCGCCCGGGAGGCGCTGATCCGAACCGACGTCTTCGGCGACGGACGCTCCAGGAGCGCGAAAAGCACAGCTGACAAGCTGTTTCCGATCTGCACACCGGGCGCCTCCGACACGGCTCGGTTCGACGAGGTGCTCGAGCTGCTGCATCTGGGGGGCCGCAGCCTGCCGCACGCGGTGCTGATGATGATTCCGGAGGCCTGGGAACGGCACGAGAATATGGATGCGCCAACCCGAGCTTTTTATGAGTACCACGACTCGCTCATGGAGCCCTGGGACGGCCCTGCCTCGATGACCTTCACCGACGGCACCGTGGTGGGCGCGGTGCTGGACCGCAACGGTCTGCGTCCCTCGCGCATCTGGGTCACCGAAGACGGGCTGGTGGTGATGGCGTCCGAGGCTGGGGTTCTCGACCTGGACCCGGCCACCGTGGTGCACCGGCAGCGGCTGCAGCCCGGCAAGATGTTCCTGGTGGACACCGCCGCCGGGCGGATCATCTCCGATCGCGAGATCAAGTCGACGCTGGCCGCCGAACGGCCGTACCAGCAGTGGATCGACGAGTGCTTGATCGGAATCAGCGAGCTTCCCCCCGGTGATGCGCCGCGGATGGAGCGTCACCGGGTTCTGTTGCGGCAGCAGATGTTCGGCTACACCTACGAAGAGCTCAATCTGGTGCTCGCGCCCATGGCACGCACCGGCGCTGAGCCGATCGGGTCGATGGGTACCGACACCCCGGTGGCGGTGCTCTCGGCGCGACCCCGGCTGCTGTTCGACTACTTTCAGCAGTTGTTCGCCCAGGTCACCAACCCGCCGTTGGACGCTATCCGCGAAGAGGTGATCACCAGCCTGCAAGGTGCGCTCGGGCCGGAAGGCGACCTGCTCAACACCGACGAACCCACCTGGCGGCAGATCGTGTTGCAGCAGCCGATCCTGAGCAACTCCGACCTGGCAAAGCTGCTGAAGCTCAGCCCGGAGCAGCGGATCGGCTCCCGGGGCCCGCACGGACTGTCCACTGCCGTCATCAGCTGCCTGTATCCGCCCGCGGCAGGCGGTGCCGGGTTGCGGGCAGCGCTCAAGCAGGTGTGCGCACGGGCCTCGGCGGCGATCGCCGAGGGTGCCAGCTTCTTGGTGATCTCCGACCGGGAGTCCGACGAGACGATGGCCCCCATTCCGTCGCTGTTGGCCACGGCCGCGGTGCACCACCATCTGGTTGCCGAGCGAACCCGTACCAAGGTGGGCTTAGTGGTGGAGTCCGGTGACGCCCGCGAGGTGCACCACATGGCGGCGCTGATCGGGTTCGGGGCCGCCGCGGTCAACCCGTACCTGGCGTTTGAGTCCGTCGAGGAGATGCTCGACCGGGGCCTGATCGAAGGCTTGAACCAACCCCAAGACCGTGACAAGGCGTTGTCCAACTACGCCAAGGCCGCCGGCAAGGGCGTGCTGAAAGTCATGTCCAAGATGGGGATCTCGACGCGGGCGTCCTACACCGGAGCGCAGCTGTTCCAGCCGATCGGTATCTCCCAAGACGTTCTCGACGAATGCTTCACCGGCCTGTACTGCCCGATCGGTGGGATCACCCTCGACGACATCGCCACTGATGTCGCAGCCCGCCACGCGCTGGCCTACCTGGATCGCCCGGAAGAGCGGGCATACCGCGAATTGCCGGTGGGCGGGGAATACCAGTGGCGCCGCGAGGGCGAACACCACCTGTTCAACCCCGAGACGGTGTTCAAACTGCAGCACTCCACCCGAACGGGCCAGTACACGGTCTTCAAGGAGTACACCAAACTGGTCGACGACCAGAGCGAGCGTCTGGCCACGCTGCGTGGGCTGTTGCGATTCAAGGCCGGGGAGCGGCCACCGGTGCCCCTGGACGAGGTGGAACCAGCCACCGAGATCGTCAAACGCTTTGCGACCGGCGCGATGAGCTACGGCTCGATCTCCGCGGAGGCACACGAAACCCTCGCGATCGCGATGAATCGGATCGGCGGCCGCTCCAACTGCGGTGAGGGCGGCGAGCATGCCGACCGCTTCCTTCCCGACGCCGACGGGTCCTGGCGGCGCAGTGCCATCAAGCAGGTCGCCTCGGCGCGTTTCGGCGTGACGAGTGAGTACCTGGTCAACTGCACCGACCTGCAGATCAAGATCGCGCAGGGGGCCAAGCCCGGCGAGGGCGGTCAGCTGCCCGGCAACAAGGTGTATCCGTGGATCGCCGAGGTCCGGCATGCCACCCCGGGTGTCGGCCTGATTTCTCCGCCGCCGCACCACGACATCTACTCCATCGAGGACCTCAAGCAGCTGATCCACGACCTGAAGAACGCCAACCCGGAGGCTCGCATCCATGTGAAGCTGGTCGCCGAGAACGGTGTCGGAACAGTGGCAGCGGGAGTGTCCAAGGCACACGCCGACGTGGTGTTGATCTCCGGCCACGACGGGGGCACCGGGGCGGCTCCGTTGACCTCGCTCAAGCACGCCGGAGCGCCGTGGGAGCTCGGGCTGGCCGAAACCCAGCAGACCTTGCTGCTCAACGGACTTCGGGACCGGATTGTGGTGCAGGTGGACGGCCAGCTCAAGACCGGTCGCGACGTGGTGATCGCGGCACTGCTGGGAGCCGAGGAATTCGGCTTCGCCACCGCGCCGTTGGTGGTGTCGGGTTGCATCATGATGCGGGTCTGTCACCTGGATACCTGCCCGGTCGGGGTGGCAACTCAGAACCCGGAGCTGCGTGAACGGTTCAGCGGTCAACCGGAGTTCGTCGAGAACTTCTTCTGGTTCATCGCCGAAGAGGTTCGCGAGTACCTTGCCGCACTCGGATTCCGCACCATCAACGAGGCAGTCGGGCAAGTGAATGCGCTGGACACCACGCTGGCCCGCGCCCACTGGAAGGCCCACAAGCTCGACCTGGCGCCGGTCCTGCACGAACCGGAGTCAGCATTCATGAACCAGGGCCTGTACTGCACCTCCGGTCAGGATCACGGTCTGGATAAAGCGTTGGACCAGCAGCTGATCGCCATGAGCCGCGAGGCTCTCGATGCGGGAATCCCGGTCAAGTTCACCAGCGCGATATCCAACGTCAACCGGACCGTCGGCACCATGCTGGGTTATGAGGTCACCAAAGCCTATGGTGCGCAGGGGTTGCCGGACGGAACCATCGACATCACCTTCACCGGGTCGGCCGGCAACAGCTTCGGGGCATTCCTGCCGCCGGGGATCACCCTGCGGGTCTTTGGCGATGCCAACGACTACGTCGCCAAGGGCCTATCCGGTGGCCGGATCGTGGTCCGCCCGCCGCTGGACGCACCCGACGGCTACGTCGCCGAAGAAAACATCATCGGCGGCAACGTGATCCTGTTCGGCGCCACCTCCGGCGAGGTGTTCCTGCGCGGGGTGGTCGGAGAACGATTCGCGGTCCGCAACTCCGGTGCGGTGGCAGTGGTCGAGGGAGTCGGCGACCACGGCTGTGAGTACATGACCGGGGGCAAAGTGGTGGTGTTGGGCCCGACCGGGCGCAACTTCGCCGCCGGCATGTCCGGGGGGGTGGCCTACGTCTACGACCCGGACCGGCAGCTGGGTGACCGGCTGAACACCGAGATGGTGGACCTGGACACATTCGACGCTTTCGACGCCGACGATGTGGCCTGGCTGCGGGACGTGCTGGCGGCACACGTCGCCGCCACCGACTCGGTGCCGGCCCGCGCGATCCTGGTCGATTGGGCCAACCGCGGAAGGGACTTCGTCAAAGTGATGCCGCGCGACTACCGGCGGGTGCTCGCCGCGGTCGCCGAGGCGAAAGCCAGCGGCACAGATCCGGAGGAGGCAATTATGGCGGCGGCTCATGGCTGACCCGAGAGGATTCATCACCAACACCAAGCGCATCTTGCCGTTGCGCCGCCCGGTCTCGGAGCGGGTGGGCGACTGGAACGAGGTGTATCAGGAGTTCGCCGAGGACACCCTGCGTCAGCAGGCCGGACGCTGCATGGACTGCGGTATTCCGTTCTGCCACAACGGCTGTCCGTTGGGAAATCTCATCCCGGAGTGGAACGATCTGGTGCGTACCGGGCGCTGGCGTGAGGCGTTCGACAGGCTGCATGCCACGAACAACTTCCCGGACTTCACCGGGCGGCTCTGCCCCGCGCCGTGCGAACCGGCCTGTGTGCTGGGCATCAACCAGCCGCCGGTGACCATCAAGCAGGTCGAGTACGAGATCGTCGAGCGCGGCTTCGCCGAGGGCTGGGCGCAACCGATCCCGCCGTCTGTCCGCACCGGGAAGTCGGTCGCGGTGGTGGGATCCGGGCCGGCCGGCCTGGCCGCTGCCCAGCAACTCACCCGGGGTGGCCACGCGGTCACGGTTTTCGAACGCGATGACCGTATCGGTGGGCTGCTGCGTTACGGCATCCCGGAATTCAAGATGGAGAAGCGCATCGTGGACCGGCGCCTGGAGCAGATGGCCGGCGAGGGAACAATATTCAAGACGAGTGTCAACGTCGGGGTGGATCTGACGGTCGAGCAGCTGCGCGAAGACTTCGATGCGGTAGTGTTGGCCGGCGGCGCTACCGCCTGGCGGGACCTGCCGGTCCCGGGCCGGGAGCTCGACGGCATTCATCAGGCGATGGAATACCTGCCGTGGGCGAACCGGGTGCAGGCCGGTGATCTGGCCGAGCCGCCCATCACCGCGCACGGCAAGAAGGTGGTCATCATCGGCGGGGGTGACACCGGCGCCGACTGTCTGGGCACGGTGCACCGCCAGGGCGGGACATGCGTGCACCAGTTCGAGATCATGCCGCGTCCTCCGGAGATCCGTGACCCCTCCACACCGTGGCCGACATACCCGTTGATCATGCGGACCACCTCTGCGCACGAAGAGGGCGGTGACCGGGTGTTCTCGGTCAACACCGAGGCGTTCATCGGCCGCGACGGCCGGGTGACCGGGTTGCGGGCCCACGAGGTGCGCCGCCAGGGCGGTGGCTTCGAGAAGGTGGAAGGCACCGACTTCGAGCTCGAAGCCGATCTGGTGCTGCTGGCGATGGGATTCGTCGGGCCGGAACGTTCGCCGCTGCTGGCCGATCTGGGCATGGAGTTCACCGAACGCGGCAGCGTGGCCCGCGATGCCGACTACGCCACCGCGGTGCCGGGTGTCTACGTTGCCGGGGACATGGGGCGAGGTCAGTCCCTGATCGTCTGGGCCATCGCCGAAGGGCGCGGTGCCGCGGCGAGCGTCGACCGGTACCTGATGGGCCGGACCGCGTTGCCGTCGCCGATCACCGCGACAGCGACACAGCTTCGCTGAGTCGGCTTACGGTCGGCTCGCGGCGCTACGGCGCGGCGCGAGCAGGCGACGGGCCGCCAGGTCGAGCAGGTAGCCGAGGACGCCGATCACGGCAATCACGGCGACGACCTGGTCGTAAGCGAGCTGATCGCGGGCATTGAGAATCTGATACCCCAGACCTGATCGCACGCCGAGCATTTCGGCGGGCACCAGCACCACCCAGGCGATGCCGAGGGCCAGGCGCAAACCGTTCTGTATCGGTACGCGGACCGCCGGCAGCACCACGGCGGTCAACTGCTCGAACCGGCTGGCGTGCAAAGACCGTGCGACATGCAGGTAGCCGGGGTCGATCGCGTGGACTCCGGCGACCGTTCCGAGCAGCACCGGCCAGACCGCCGCGACGGCGATCAGGAAGATCACCGGCTGGCTGCCGATGCCGAACACCGCCACGGTGATCGGGGTCCACGACAGCGGAGAGATCATTCGCAGGAAACCCACCACCGGCCCGGCCGCGCGCTCCGCGGTGCGGCTCAAGCCGATGAGTAGGCCGGCCGGGACGCCGACCAGCGCGGCGATCAGCAGGCCGATCAGCAGACGGTAGAGGCTGACGGCGGTATCGGATACCAGCACACCCCGGCCGATCAGATCCGCCAGCGCCGCAAGGACATGCGGCGGCGAGGTCTGTCGCAGCAGTGATTGCGGGGCGCAGAGTGTCGACGTCGCGGCCCACCACAGCGTGATGGCAACGCCGACACTGGCGATCGGGGGCCATACCCGCGGCCACCACCGAGACCGCACGCCCGCATCGGCATCGGGGGCGGGCTGGTCACTGCGCTGCACTGCGATGGTCGTCATAAGGCGTGTACCTGTTCTTCCCGGGTGAGTGATGCGGCCAAGCCGAACGCTGCGGGCCCGCCGTGGTGTGCCAGGGCGGATCGCACGAACTGGTCGTCGACGAGGTCCGCGTGCACCCGGGCGGGATCCAAACCCTCCAGGAAGCGACGATCGCCGTCGATGACCGTCTCGCCCATGGCTTCCACGAGGCGGTGGGTGAAGCTGGCAAAGGGAAACGGGGTGAAGCCCAGCCGCTGCGGCTGCCAGTCCGGATGCGCCAGGGGATACGGGGGATCGGGATAGGTCAGGGCCAGCTGCACCGCAGGCACCGGTTGGGGTAGGTAGTGGCCCCCGCCAAGGGCTTTGGCCGCCTTGACACGGTCATCGTTCAGCAGTAACTGCGCGCCGACCACGGCATCGGTTAGCTGTTGGATGGCGTTGGGCCGCTGGGCGATCACGTCGTCGCGGGTGATGAGCACGCAGCAGGCGTGGTCCCGCCAGATGTCGCCGAGGAAGGTGTGGATGCGACCGATCTTCTTGATCTGGGCGACCGCGTTGAATGGGTCGGCGACGACGTAGCCACCGATCGAGCGGTTGGCCAGCGCGGGCACCATGTCCGACGGGCTCATCACGATCAGCTCCACGGTGCGGGCGGCACGTGAAGCGCTGCGCCGCACCACCGGTCGCAGGCCGTGTGCCCGCAGCAGCTGCTGCAGCACGATGTTGTGGATGGACCACCAGAACGGGATCGCCACCTGGGTACCGGCCAGGTCTGCCAGGTCCTTGATGTGCGGTGCCACGGTCAGCGCCGAGCCGTTGGTGTGATTCCAGCCCAACACCCGAACGCCACCGCCCAAGGCGTAGCGCAGTTGGACGGCCATCGGCATCAACAGATGCACCACATCCACCTTGCCCGTCACGAAGGCCTCACCCAGTGAAGCCCAGCTGCGGAACAGCACCGGTTTGGCCGAACTGACCAGCCCCGCCGGATACAGCGCGGCGCTGTGCGCCAGCAACAGCGGCGCCGCGTCGGTGATCGGCAGGTAACCGATCCGCAGCGGGCCGCCGGTATCGGCCGCGCGGCTGGTGGAGCTGCGGGCCAGGTCACCGATCCCGAAGACGCCGCCGGCCGCTGCGGCTGCCGCCGCCCCGATCAGCAAGCCGCGTCGCGTCAGCGTGGTCACGACCGCACTCCGGCGACGTCGACGCGGTCGGCGTCGTAGTGCGCCAGGATCTCCTGATGCAGGCCGACGTGACCTTCGGGAGTGGCCCCGGCGACCGCCCATTGGTTGCGCAGCCGCCCGTCGACGCCGAGTAGCACGACTCGCTGGGCCAGCCGCAATGCCTCGTCGACATCGTGCGTCACCAGGACAACGGTCACTTGCAGCTCGGCCGCCAACTGCGCCAGCCAGCCCTGTAAGTCGGTACGGGTGGTCGGATCCAGTGCGCTGAACGGTTCGTCGAGCAGCAACAGTCGCGGGTTGGTGGCCACCGCCCGCAGAATGGCGACGCGTTGCGCCTGACCTCCGGACAACTGATCGGGATAGCGATCGGCCAGCTGGTCGACACCGAAACGGGCCATCAAGTCGGTGGCGCGCGCCTGGTCGAAGTCGGCCCGGTGGGCAGCGAATCGCCTTGCGTAGGCCACATTTTCGGCGACGTTCAGCCAGGGCATCAGTAACGGCCGCTGGAACACCACACCGGTGCGGGGCCGGTTGCCGTCGGAATTCCAGGTGACGGTGCCGCCATCCAGTGGCTCCAGCCCGGCCAGCACCCGCAGCAGCGTCGACTTGCCGCTGCCACTGCTGCCCAGGACCGCGACGAATTCACCATCGCCGACCGAGATATTGATATCGCGCAAGACGGTGACGGACCCAAACCGTTTGCTGCCCTGAGCTACCCGTACCGACTCAGTTCCCACCGCAGTTGTCCTTCCGATGGTGATTGGATAGGGAGAAAAGCCGCTTCCCGGAAGCGTCGGTTGGCCGCGCTGCGGGTGGCGTAGCCGGCCCCGCCGGCCAATGTCGATTCGAGCCGGGTGGCGTCCACCGCGGTCGTCGCGGCGTCCAGGCGCAGCCGAATGATCTCGGCCAGGCCGGCCACGTGCGAGCGGCCGGCCAGCGTGAACAGTTTGTCGCGCAGCCCGTGCAGTTGTTGGCCGAGTTCCGTGCGCTCGGTACCGAACTGCTCGGCCAGCCGGCCGCTGGCTTGGCGGGCGCCTTCGAGCGCAGCGGCGGCCACCCCGACACAGAAGGCGGTCTGCAGCAACAGAAATGTCGGTCGGATCGTGCTCACGAAGGATGCCAGGTCGTCGGTGAGGATCTGCTCCGGTGAGACCGGGACCTCGTGGAGGCGCAGCGAGGTCGAGGCGGTGGCCCCCAGCGCCATCAGGTCGGGCGCCGGGTTGACCGTGATGCCCGGAAGATTCGCATCGACCACCGCAACCAGGGTTGTGCCGTCGGGGCGGCGGGCCGGCAACACGATCAGGGAATCGTCGAAGACGTTGGACGCCCAGTGAATCGGTCCGGTGATCCGCAGGTCGTCACCGGAGCCCTCGGCGACCAGCGGAACCGGCCCCAGGCCGGCGACCTGCTTGAGTCCGGCCGCCATCGCCGTCACTCCGGCGCGGGCACCGCTGCTCAGCGAGTCCAGGCGGTCCTGGTGTACCGGTGCCGGTGCGTGGGCCAGGTAGGTCACCGCCATGGTGTGCGCCCACAACGAGAATCCGACCGCCAGGCTCGCCGCCGCGGTGTGTTCGATCATGGAGACCAACTCCGGCAGACCGTCGTCGCGCAGTGCCGCCTCGAAGAATCCCGCCGCCCCGAACCGAGCCAGGTCGGCGCGGACGTCGAGGCCACCGGTGTCGAGCGCCTCGGCGCGGTCCGCCACGATCGCGGTCAGGTCGGCCAGCGCGGTATGCACGAGGTGTACCGGAGCGCTCACCGCTGCTCGCCTTCCAGGCGGTGCAGTCGGTCGATCGGGGTGGTGACGGCTTCCCGAGCCCGGCGGACCGCGGTTTCGTCGGGGGCGTCGTAGAAACACAGGCACTTGTCCATGTCTTCACGTACGTAGGTGCGCAAGAAGGTCACCTCGGGAACATCGGCATACCTGGGTGACTTGGCCTTCTTGCGAGCCAGGTAGGTGTCCATGTCCAGATCGGCGGGCAGGTCCCATTCGACGAGATAACCGGCGGCGGGGCGGGCCGCCTTGAGTTGCGCGAGCTCGGCACCGACCAGCCGGACCGGGTGCGGGCCGCTGACCTCGGCCACCGACAATGTTGCGGCGTCGACCGAAGGTGCCTGACAGGAGCCGAATTCCGCGATCGCGAAGATCCGGTGTGCCTCACCGGTCACCTGGGCCTCGATCAGTTCACCGCCGTCTTGATGGATGACAGCGTCGAGTTCCTTGATCACGCGGTCGGCGTCGGAGCGGTCGAGACGCAGCGGAGCGATCTCGTAGAGGTACAAAGTCATGGGGTTGTCCTTTCGCCGTCGGATGACTACGACGGTGCCAGCGATAGACAACCCTGTCTATCGAAGCGACTGGGCTACTCTGCTGCCATGACGCGCACCACGGGACCGGGCCGAGAGCAGGCCCCGCGCGCCACGCGCACTGCGCCTCCCGCGCAGCGTCTGCTCGAAACGGCAACGGAACTCTTTGCAGCACAAGATATTCGAGAAGTAGGTATCGACCGTATCTTGGCCGAAGCCGGGGTGGCGAAGGCGAGTCTTTACAGTCTCTACGGCTCGAAGGAAGCGCTCGTGCTGGCCTATCTGACTGCTTTGGATCTGGCTGATCGCAAGCGATACCACGGGGCCGCGGCGCGGCTGGACGACCCCGTCGAGCAGATCCTGCTGTTCTTCGACTTGGCCGCGGCGGCTGCCAAGAAGCGCCGCTACCGCGGATGCCTGTACGTCAACGCGGCCGGCGCGTATGCCGGTACCGACCTCGAGCCGGTGGTGGCTCATCGCCGCTGGATGCATACGACGTTGGCGGGGCTACTCGCTCAAGTCGGCGTTGCCGATGCGTCGGAGCGGGCAGGTGACCTTCAGTTGCTCTATGACGGCGCGCTGGTCGGCTCTAAAATCGAACGGTCTGTCGCGCCGATCGTCCGGGCTCGCCGATTGGCGGCCGAGGGAATCACGTCAACAGTCCCACATATCACTTAAGCAACTTTTGTATCAAGCTTCGGCGAGTCGGGTTTTGTTTGCCATGCGGCGGGTGTCTAATGGACAGCTATGTGATCCGCGTTAACAACGTGTTAACATGGTCCGCATTATTCCAATCTGGTCCGAACCGGGGCGGGGGTCAGCGCCGTGTACATCAACCCGATATACCGATATCGAATGGGCCGTATGGCCTGGTCACTGCTGCGACATCCGCGTCGAAGTCGAGAGTTCCCGGCCAAACACGAACGCTTGATCACCTCCGACGAACTCTTGCGCTTCGCGACATAGGTCTGCTCACGCCCGCGGGCGTGGGTCTCCGCGAAGAGTTTGCTGACCGTTATCAGTTCGTAATCTACGCCAGTAACCCGGATGCACGGATCGCGTCGGCCAAGGGCTCCAGAACTGCCGGGTCATGGGGCGCCGGCAGATAGACGATCGCCAGATCCAAGCCCTCGGCGCCGAGCGCTGCGGCTTCCTCGATTACCCGGCCGTAATCGAGATCCGGCTGCAACCGCAGATGCGCCGACAAGGTGATCTGCTTCGGGTCGCGCCCGATGTCGGCGCAATGCGCGGCCAGCACGTCGCGCTTGCGGGCGAACTCGGCAGGTGTTCCGCCGACGAAGTTCCAGTGCTGGGCGTATTTCGCGGTGATCTTCAGCGTGCGCTTCTCGCCGTTGCCTCCGATGCAGATCGGCGGGTGTGGGCGCTGCGGTCCCTTGGGCTCGTTGCGGGCGTCGGTGAGTTGGTAATAGCTGCCGGAAAAGGTAGTGGTGTCCGCGCTCAACAGGCCGATGAGGACCTGACAGGCCTCCTCGAAGCGGTCGAAGCGCTCGGAGATGCTGCCCAGCTCGATCCCGTAGGCGCCCGACTCCTCTTCGTTCCAGCCCGCGCCGATGCCCAGCTCCAATCGTCCGCCGGAGATGATGTCGAGCGCGGCAGCCATGTTGGCCAGCACGGCGGGATGGCGGTAGTGGATGCCGGTCACCAACGTGCCCACTCGCAGCCGGGTGGTCGCCTGGGCCAAGGCGGTCAGGGTGGTCCAGCCCTCCAGGCACGGTCCGGTCGGATCGGAAAAGATCGGGTAGAAGTGGTCGAAGGTCCAGCCGGACTCGTAGACGTCGATGTCGTCCGCGGCTTGCCAGACGGCCAGCATGTCGGCCCAGGTGGTGTTCTGCGGTGACGTCTTGAACGCAAAGCGCATCCCGCCGAGCTTAGCGGGTCGCCGCCATGAACCCAGCGGGCGATTCTTTGTGGGAGCTGCGAAATCCCTGGCGGTGGGCAGTAGGCTCACCCGGTGGTTATGAATCTGGGCATCGACACCAAGGTGACCTTGTTGTCGGCCGGCCTGATATTTCTACTGGCCCTGCTGTTGGGGGTATGGAAGTACCAGCAGATCGCCACGTCGAAGGATCACAGGGCGCACGTCTACGTCGACATCGCACATCGGGCGGCGCTGATGTACTCCTTCGCCACCCTGTTGGTCGCGGTGTTCGTCGAACTCAGCGGCTGGCCGACCTGGGTGAACCTGACCGCGGCGATGGTGGTGGTGTATTTCTTTGTCACCGCGATAGGCAGCTACATGCTGCACGGCGCCTTACGCGACACCACCAACCAATTCGAGTCAGGCGGCTGGTTCCTGCGCATCGGCATGGTGTTGCTCATCCTGGGTGAGATCGGTGGCTTCTCGGTGCTGCTGGCCGGATTCGGCGCTGCCCAGTTCTGAGGGTGCCTCAGCACGCCTGGCCGTAGATACTGCTGACCCAGACGTGAGTCAGCGTGTCGACAACCTGATCGTGCGGCACCGACGGTTGCTCGGCCATCAGCGCGGCCATCATCGTGCGCTCGTTCATCTGATTCAGTGACGTCGCGAGATCCAGAGCGTCGATGGTCGTTGGGGCGGCGCCGCGGTCGCGTTCGGCGGTGATCATCGTGGCGGTTTGGCGGATCCATTTCTGCATGAAAGCGTTCCACGTCGCCCGGAACTCCGGGCTGGTGGACAGCGCCTCGGTGCCGGCCCGGCGATCGCCCGGTGCGAGCTGAACGCGATGAAGAACGCTTTGATGCCGTTGCGCCAGATCCGGCGCGGGTCGGTCGGCAGCCGTTGCACCGCCCCGATGAACTCCGAGTCGGCCGCCGCGATGAGCGGCTCCAGCAGCGAGAGCAGCACCGCGTCCTTCGACTTGAAATAGAAGTAGAACGTGGGCCGCGAGATTCCGGCACCTTTGGCCAGGTCGTCGACGGAGATCTCGCCCAGCGGACGTTGCTCCAGCAGCCGTTCGGCGGTGGCCAGGATCGCCTGCTCGCGATCGTCCCCGGACGGCCGCGTCCCGCGGCGTCCATGGCGGGTCGCATTTGGGCTGGTCATGGGGGCCACTTTACACGATGTCGACTTAATCAACAGGGTGTTGACTGACTCAACACACCGTTGATAACCTGGCGCCATGACTGAACACCACGATGTTGTGATCGTCGGCGCCGGCATCTCCGGTATCAGCGCGGCCTGGCACCTGCAGAACCGTTGCCCGAACAAGAGCTACGTGATCTTGGAGCGTCGCGAGGACCTCGGCGGCACCTGGGACCTGTTCAAGTACCCGGGAATCCGCTCCGACTCCGACATGTTCACCCTGGGCTTCCGGTTCAAGCCGTGGCGTTCAGCTCAGGCGATCGCCGACGGACCGTCGATCAAGAACTACATCCGCGAAGCTGCCACCGAGAACGGCATCGACCAGCACATCCGCTACGGCCAGCGGGTGGTGGCGGCAGACTGGTCCGACGCCGACAATCAGTGGACGCTGACCGTGGCACAGGCGGACGGGGGGACCCGGGAGATCACCTGTTCGTTCCTGTTCGCGTGCAGCGGCTACTACAACTACGACGAGGGCTACTCGCCGGAGTTCCCCGGCGCAGCCGATTTCGGCGGCACCATCGTGCACCCGCAGCACTGGCCGGAGGACCTGGACTACGCCGGCAAGAAGATCGTCGTCATCGGTTCCGGAGCCACCGCGGTGACGCTGATCCCGTCGCTGGTGAACGCCGGCGCGGGCCATGTGACCATGCTGCAGCGGACGCCGACCTACGTGGGATCGCTGCCTCTGGTGGACCCAATCGCCGAGCAGACCAACAAGCTGCTGCCGGCGCGGGCGGCACATTTCGTGAACCGCTGGAAGGCGATCGGCTTCTCCACCAGCCAGTACCAGCTCTCCCAGAAGTTCCCCGCATTCATGCGTAAGACGTTGCTGACGATGGCCAAGCGTCGGCTGCCGGAGGGCTACGACGTCGAAAAGCACTTCGGCCCGGACTACAAGCCGTGGGATCAGCGGTTGTGCCTGGCGCCCAACGGCGACCTGTTCAAGACCATCCGCAGCGGCAAGGCAGACGTCGTCACCGACACCATCGAGACGTTCACCAAGACCGGTATCAAGCTGAACTCGGGTGCGGAGCTGGACGCCGACATCATCATCACCGCAACGGGTTTGAACCTGCAGCTGTTCGGTGGCGCGGAGATCCGGCGTAACGGTGAGCCGATAGAACTGCACGACACCATGTGCTACAAGGGCCTGATGCTGACCGGGATGCCGAACATGGCGTTCACGGTCGGCTACACCAATGCGTCCTGGACCCTGAAGGCGGACCTGGTCTCCGAGTTCGTCTGCCGGTTGCTGAATTACATGGACACCAACGGTTTCGACACCGTGGTGCCGCAGCATCCCGGCAATACAGTGGAGGAGCGTCCGCTGATGGACTTCACCCCGGGATACGTGCTGCGGGCGCTGGACTATCTGCCTCAGGCCGGCGACCGCTTTCCGTGGCGGCTCAAGCAGAACTATCTACTGGACGTGCGGATCATCCGGCGCGGCAAGGTGGACGAGAAGTCGCTGAAGTTCAGCAAGCACCGGGCGCCGGTGAGCGTCTAGCCGTTTTCCGGCCAATAGTAGGAGTCGGGGTAGGGTCGGGACCCGAACAGCGCGGTCCCGATCCGTACTTCGGTAGCGCCCTCGGCGATCGCCAGGGCAAAGTCGCCGCTCATGCCCATCGACAAGCGCGGCACGTCGTGGCCATGTTCGGCCGCGGTATCGCGTAGCTGGCGCAGCCGGCGGAAGCAGCCGCGGACGGTGTCGGGGTCATCTGCGTTGATCGCCAGCGTCATCAAACCTCGGACCCGCATGGTGGAGTAGCCGGCCAGCTCGTCGAGGAACGGCAGCAGCTGGTCGGGATCTAGACCGTACTTGCTCGGCTCATCGGAGGTCTTGACCTGCACCAGCACGTCGATGACGCTGGCGATCAACGCAGTTGACCCCGACACCGGGCGTGCAGGTGTCGGTCCAGCGCCACGGCCAGTCTGGACCGGTCCAGCGACTGCACCTCGGCAGCCAGCCGCGCCACCACGCCGGCCTTGTTCGTCTGCAGGTGTCCGATCATCACCCAGTCGATCCCCGGGTCGGGCACCTGGCCGACCAAAGCCATCGCCTTGTCCTTGATCTCTTGGACCTTGTTCTCGCCGAACCGGTGCAAGCCCAGATCGAAGGCTTCTCGGATCAGCTCGGGACCGAAGGTCTTGCTCACCGGCAGCACGGCGACTTCCTCGGGCGAACGCCCCGCGGCGCGACACGCGTCGTCGACGCGCGCGCGGAGATGTTCCCAGCGCGCCCGCAAGGTGGCGTCCATCGGTGTGCTGGCCTAGACGACGACGATGCCGTCGTCGTCGCTGTGGGCGATCGCACCGGGCACAAAGGCAATGCCGCCGAACTCGACGACGACGTCGCGCTCGCCGTCGCCGGTCTTGGTGCTCTTGCGGGGATTGGTGCCCAGCGCCTTGATACCGATGTCGAGGGTGCGCAGGGTCGAAGCGTCACGTACCGCGCCGTGCACGATCAGCCCTGCCCAGGCGTTGCTTCGGGCCAGCTCGGCGATGACGTCACCGACCAGCGCGGTGTGCAGCGAGCCGCCGCCATCGATCACCAGCACCCCGCCGTCGCCGGGCTCAGAGAGCATCGATTTGAGCAGCGCGTTGTCCTGGAAACAGCGCACGGTGCTGATGCGACCGGCGAATTCCGTACGGCCGCCGAGCTGGCGGAACTGAACGTCGCAGCTGCGGACGCCGGGACCGATCTCGTCGACCAGGTCGGCGGTGGGTCGGAAGCGTGCGGTCACCGCCGGTCAGCCTCGGCGCGCACGCCGCAGCCGGCGAAGCAGCAGCAGTGCGAACACGCCAAGGATTCCAGCGGCCAGCAGCGGACCGGGCGAACGGCCTGACGCCGGCGGGCTCAGCGGGTTGCGCGCCGTCTCCACCGTGGACTTCGCTTGGGCGGCCGTTTCTTTGGCGCCCTCGGCGAGGTGGCCCGAGCCGTTGGCGGCGACCGCCGACGGAGTGGGGACCGTGGGGGCCGGGGCAGGCGCCGCGGGAGCACTCTTGGCGGGTGCCTTTTTCGCGGGTGCCTTCTTGGCGGCCTTGGCCGGAGCCTTCTTAGCAGTGGCCTTCTTAGCCGGGGCCTTCTTGGCGGGTGCCTTCTTAGCGGGAGTCTTCTGCGGCGCCGGCGCCGGCGACTCGGCCGGCAGGTCAGCTCCAGCCGGCGCAACCGGCTCGGCCGCAGCGGCGGATTCGTGGTCGGGCTGGCCTTGCGGTTCGGTCATACGGCTGCTCCTCTGGCGGGGTTCTCGTCTCAGATCAACTGGGCTTCACCGGCAACGTTCCCATCATGCCAGCATCTGCCAGCGGTGACTGCTAGCCAAAAGTCAGGATCGAGGCCGGTTGAACCACACACCGGCCCCGACGAGCGCCACCGCACCGGCAACGAACGGCCAAATCGGCAGGTCACCCTGGGGGTCGGCGTAGCGGCGCGGGATGGCAGGGGGCGCGTCGTTGCGGTCGGTGACCGCGGGGCCGGGCTCCCCAGTGCCGGCCACCGTCAGCTGGAACGGCCACGAACCGGACACCACATGCCCGTCGGCGGAGGTGACCCGATAGTGGACCGTGTAGGTGCCGGTGGGCCCCAACGGACGCACGGCGACGCTGGCGACCGCGCCGTCCACCCGGGTGTCCCCGGTGGACCACAGATGCCCGTCGGGCCCCACCACCGTCATGGCCGCGAAGTCGGACTGCAGTTGCTCATTGAAAGTGGCGCTGACCCGCTCCGGCCCACGCGACAGTTCCGCGCCACGCGCCGGGTCCGTCGACACCAGCACGGCGTGCGCGGCGGCCACCCCGGTGGCCGCGAACAGCATCCCCAGCACAAAGACGCCCGCCAGTACGACGCGCGGCGCCCGCCTCACGCCCGCCGCCTACCCAGGGCGATCGTGGCCGCCAGCGCAGCGACCAGCAGTGCGGCGCCGCCCAGCAGCCGAGCCGCATTGTCGGCGCGCTGCTCGCCGGCCTCCGATCCCGCCTCTGGCGCCGGGCCGGCGGAGACCGCCGGCTCCGGGTGCTGCGCGTGGTGTTCGGCTGCCGATGCCGGGCCGGTCCCCAGCTGCAGAGTGGGCACCGGGTGCTGCGCCTCACCGCCGCCGGGTGGGGGGATTTGGTCCCAACGCACCTCGGTGCCGTCGGCGTACCGCTGTGCCGACGGGAAGTTCACCGTCTCGGTGTCGGGCAGTCGCATCGCGATCCGGAACAGCCCGAACTGGTCGGCGCCGATGCCGGCGCCAGCAGTGGCTGTCCAGGTCACCGCGCGCACCGCCCCGGATTTCGGGTCGCGGTCCAGGCGCGCTGTCCAGCCGGGCTTGGTTTCGGTGCGAGCCGAGGCCACGTCGGGCAGCGTCACGGTGAGTTCCGTTGTGGCAGAACCACTCGGCGACTCATTGGGGACCTCAAAAGTGACCATCGCAACGCCGCCGCGCACCGCGCCGGGGCTGCTGGCGTGCACATGTGCCCAGGCCGGCGCGGCGCCGACCAAGGACGCTGCGGTGATCGCCGCGGCCAGTGCTGTGGCGCACGTACGGGCGTTCATGAGGGCAGTCCCAGGCGGGCCATCAGGTCGGCATCGATCCCATCGAGCTGGTCGCTGATCGAGGCGGAGGCGACTCGGCGACGATCTCCCGGCATAGTCTCAATGGCGGTCACGGCTGTCGAGAGGTCCGACAACCGTTCGGTGATCGCCGAGACGAACTGCTTGGTCTCGGAATCCTTGGGCTTGCGGTCCTGCACCAGGCGCATGGTCTTCTCTGCTCCGGCGATACGCGCCGAGAGGTGGGCTGTGTTTCTTGCGGGTCCGGAGAACTCGCCGATACGAGCGAGCGGGACCCCGAGCCGGGCGGCTCGCTGCTCGTCGATCAGGCCGCGCACCGCCATCGCGGCCCGGTACACCAGCGGTACTACGACCGGCGCCAGCATTCTGCTGACCACCAGCGTCCGGCGGATGCGGGCGGGCGAGAGGATCCGGCCGTCGCGGGCAGCTTTGAGCTGGCTTTCAGCGGCCTTGCGCGCGGTGCGGTCGCGGTTGCGGTCCGACTGGATCTGGGCCTTGAGTGCACGGGCTTCCGCGCGTTGGCTGGCCTTGAAGCGTTTCGCCTCACCCTTGGCGGCCAGTCGTGCCTCAAGCTTGGCGCCGGCCTTCAGCGCCCGTGCTTCGGCACGCCGGGTCGCGCGGCTCTTTCGTTTTCTGAACAGGCCCATCGCGGCCGCCTCCCCGGTGTCTCGCTGGAACCGATCAAGCCACCCTAATCCGCGGTGCCGGCGCCTCAGTCGCTGAGGTGCTCCTTGCGGCGGAGCTCATCGATGCGGGCCAAGATGTCCTCCTGGGCCTCGGGCGAGAGCCCGACGGACTGGGTCGCGATGCGCCGTACCCCGGCGTCGCGGATGCTGTCCAGCCACGACAACTCGGCGTCAAGCTTGGCGTAGTAGTCGTCGTCGGTGAAGAACGCCGGTTTGATTCGGAAGAAGTTGGCCAGCGCTGCCATGGTGGCGGTGGAGGGGTTCGTCCGATTACCCGAGCGCAACTGAGAGAGGTAGGGGGCCGACATCGTGACGCCCTCCGCTTTGAGTGCCGCGATTACCTCGGCGGACGTATGCGGTCCGCGGCCGGGTGGATAGACCACATCGAAAAGGCGATTCAAGCGGACAGCGAACGTCGCGCTCATCGATAGGACCTCCAGGGGGTAGGCAGGCGGCCGACAGGCGCTCCGCGAGGGGCGAGCGGTAGCGCCTGATGATTTGCTGATCATCGTAGCGATAGTTACCGACACAACCAAGGGTGTTTCCGTAGCGAATTCGACCTTGGGCCACGAGATCGGGCTGGGTGCAGTTCATTCGGCTCACCGTAGAGATCGCTGTGGCCGGATTTTCGTGTCGTACCAAGCACTATTGCGTCGGCGTCGGCGAACGAAGAGATCCACGAACACCGGTCCGTTGGTCCTCACTGCTGGACGGCCCTCCGGTGAAGTGAAGTTTCCACCGTGTGTTGAGCTGACGGCGGGATTTGCTAACGGGTGGTGGAATCGTCTCCGGCGGTCTGTCCGGAACGGGGAAGGGAAGCCCGCCACAGCGCGGACCCCAATGCCACCGACACCAATACGGCGACCGAGGCGATGGCCACCGGACGCCATCCCAGCGCTTCGTCGAACAACATCCACAAGCCGCATGCCAGGAAGAGCAGTCCTGCCGCGGCGTGCAGCAAGTGTTCGGGCAATCGCCGGTGCAGTACCGTCCCGACCGCGATCGCGACCGCGTCAGCCAGCACCATCCCGATCGTCGCGCCCAGCCACACGCCCAGCCAGTTGCGGTCACTGGCCAGCGCGACCGTCGCCAACATCGTCTTGTCCCCGAGTTCGGCCAACAGCACCGAAGACACCACCGCGAACAGTGCGAATCGAGGCTCGCGGACGGCGGTTTCGCCGGGCGCGGAGTTGGTTCCCTCGCGCCACGTCCACGCCGCGAAACCGATGAAGGCGACGCCGGCGACGGCGGCGATCGGGCGGGCCGGCAATGTCAGCCCGAGAAAGTGCCCCACCGTGACTGAGATGCCATGGATGGCGAAAGCCGCGATAGCCACCCCACTGAGAACCACCCACCAGCGGTGCCGCAGCGCGTAGGTCATGGTGATCAGTTGCGATTTGTCGCCGAGTTCGGCGAGGAAGACCACGCCCAGGCTGATCAGCATGGCGGCAAGCATGCGAGACGCCCTTTCGTCAGCTGCCGAGGCTAGTGACTCCCAGGCCCGGCCGCCAGCCGACAAGGGATTTCGGCGGCCCGAATTCTATGATCCGGTGACCGCACAAACCACCGTGAATTGCTTTATGCGGCAAGCAGCATGGCCAATATCGCGGTGTCGGGATGGCTGACCGGGTCAACACCGACCCGGCTCACCATCGAGGTGACGGTGCCGTCGGATTCGGCTTCGACCCAGGCCGCCCGGTGCTCCAGGCCCAGGTAGGGCAGACCGGGCAGCAATATGCAGCCAGAAGCCGCGCCTCGGCATTCGGGTAGTGAGGGAACGGTCTCCGACGGCGGGTGCAGCATCAGCAGCGCGGAGGGTTGGCGGCCGGCGAAGTACCCCGGTGCGATCGCCGATTCACCGGTGACGGTGCCTTCGGCCAGCAACAATCCGACAGTGCCTGGACCGGGATTGTCGGGGAGTTCCTCGTGCGTGCCGAACACTGTTGTGGTGGGCAGCAATCCGGGCATCGAAGCGACTCGCACGGCGATGCTGAGCAGCTGTGCCCATTCCTTGGTCGAATCCGGCCAGCGGCCGAAGATCACGAAGCCGTGCAGCTCGCCACGGGAGTGAAACGGGGCGACTTCGATCGCCCGGCCGGACCCTCCGGACCCTGTCGTCTCCATCGCGCACCCTCCGCGACATTCTGGCTTATCGGCTGAGCCTGCTCGCATTTCAGCGGGTGGGTTGTCTGGCAGCATGCGGCACCCGCACAGCGGATTCAAGGTGACACGGCGAAGTGGCGGATAACGAAACGGTGAAAAGCAAGTGGGGCGCCACGCCAACGGCGCGACACCCCACCATGCCGGCAGTGCGGCTAGAAGATCAGCCCCGAAGTCTTCGAGGTGGCGGCCGCGAAACGCGACTGCACATCGGCCCAGTTGACTACGTTCCAGAACGCCTTGACGTAGTCGGCTTTGACGTTCTTGTACTGCAGGTAGAAGGCGTGCTCCCACATGTCGACCTGCAGCAGCGGAATGATGCCCAGTGGCACGTTGGCTTGCTGGTCGTAGAGCTGGAAGGTCAGTAGCTTCCCGCCCAGGGTGTCGTAGCCGAGCACCGCCCAGCCCGAACCCTGGAGGCCGTTGGCGGCCGCGGTGAACTGCGCACGGAACTTGTCGAACGAGCCGAAGGCGTCGTCGATGGCCGCGGCCAGTTCGCCCGTCGGCTTGTCACCGCCGTTGGGGGACAGGTTCTTCCACCAGATCGAGTGGTTGACGTGTCCGCCGAGATGGAAGGCCAGGTTCTTTTCGTTCAGGAAGATCGCGCCGTGGTCGTCGTTGGCTCGAGCCTCCGCGAGCTTCTCCACTGCGGAGTTGACGCCAGCCACGTATGCAGCGTGGTGCTTGCTGTGGTGCAGTTCGTTGATCTGACCCGAGATATGCGGCTCAAGGGCTCCGTAATCCCAGTCCAAGTCCGGCAAGGTGTAGTCGGCCACGGGGTTCCTTCCTTCGGTCAGTACTGATCCGGTGTCGATCACCGTTGATCATTGTCGACAGGCGTTCACGGTCTAGCGGCACCCCACTCCCAGCACGGTCGCGGTGTGGTGGGGCCACCTTCAACCACATTGCTCCAACGCCGGGTGTACCGCAACAACGGGTGGAGCTAACGCAAGGCGTCAGCCGCTCACCATGCTCAGGCAGCGGTTCAGGTCAGGACGAGCACAAGCAGGAAAGTCAGCAGCACCAGTGCGATCACGCCGGCGCGCAGCGACGCCAGTAAGTAGGCGCGCTTATAAGTGGACGATCCCGCATGCCAGCCCGACGCCGCTGCGACGGGCCCGGGTCCGATCGGCCGTGCCGTCATTCCCCTGTCCTCAGCATCCCTGTGCCCCCAACTTCACCGTGCGCCCACCTACGTGAGGCGCATCACATCCGTTCTGTGACGGCGATCATAGCGCTTTGTCCGCCCAGTGGAAAAATTCACTGAGATAACCCGACTTACCTGCACTGATGCGTTCCGGGGCATGCCGGCCGTTGAGTGTGGGTGGTAAGTCGCTGCTTAGCCGATCAAGCGATTTCGCTCGACACTGTTAGTCGGTCCGTGTCGATCACGCTGCGTTATCCACAACCGATGCGTCTTTCGGTATGTAAAAAGCACATCACGCCCCGTGTGACCGTCGACGGGTATGTGGATAAACCTGTGGAAACTGTGGATAGCCGGAGGTAGCTGCCGGATCGCCAGCGGGCCATAGGGATGGTCTTCGACACCGTTTACCGAGGGCTCTGGCCGTGGCTGCGCTGACCTTGCGGTCGCCGCGTGCCTGAGGATGCTCGCCGACCTTGCGGTCGCCGCAGGACTGAGGGCGTCGACCCGACTGCGGTCGGCTCCGCTGACCTTGCGGTCGCCGCTAGGCTGGGGCGGTGATTCAGGTGTGTTCCCGCTGCAACACGCGGTGGAACGTGCGCGACCGCCAGCGGGCCTGGTGCCCACGCTGCAACGGTGCGCTGTGGGCGCCGCTCACACCCGAGCAAGAAGCCGAGCTGCAGTGGACCCAACCCGGGCCCCCCGCACCGCCTCCAGCATCGGGGGAAGCGCCGCCACGGCTGGGTCCCGGCTACCGCTGGATCGCGGTGCGGCCCGGCCCGCCGCCTCCGCAATCGCCGGTACGGCGCCCGCTCGGCCCCACCCCGCGCTACTCGGTGATGCCCCGCTGGACGCTGATGGGCGGGCCGATTCGCGCTGCGGCGCAGTCGAAACCGGGGGAGCGACAGGCGCCAACGGCGCGCTCACTGGAGAAGACGCTCGCTGCTGCGGTCGCCGCGCTTGGTGTCGCGGCCCTGGTGCACGCCCTGATCTATGTGCTGATGATCATCAACCGCACCATGCTGCTGAACCCCCTGATCGCCGGTGGCGCGGTGTGGCTGGGCCGGCTGGCCGGGTTGGCCGCGATCGCGGCGGTGGTCAGCTGTGCCGTGGTGTTGACCAGGTGGCTGCTCGCCCGGCGTTCGGTGGCCTTCGCTCGACTGCATCTGCCCGAGACGCGCCCGGCCTGGGCGGTGTGGGCGGGGTGCTTGGTGCCGGTGGTCAACCTGGCCTGGGCGCCAGTCTTTGTCATGGAGCTGGCCAAGCGGGAGGACCGGCTGGAGCGGCTGCGCAAACCCATCATTGTGTGGTGGGCCGTGTGGGCGGCCAGCACTGCGGTCGCTATCTTCGCCACCGCCACCAGTTGGGCCGGCGGGGCCCAGGGCATTGCCAATAACATGGTCGCGACCGTGGTGGCTTACCTCCTCGGCCTGGCAGCTGTGGTGACGGCGGCCCGGGTAGTCGAGGGATTTGAGCGGCGGTCGATGGGCCGGCCAGCCCACCACTGGGTGGTGGTGGCCGACGGCCGCGATACCGCCGCGGTGTCGCCGCCGGATCCTGCCGTCGCGCCAAAGCCGGAAGATGCCACGACACCGGCCCCGGTCCTTGAGTCCGACGGACGGGAACCGGCAGCATAAGCCCATGACACCGGCCGGCGATGTCGTCTCGGAGCACCCGTTTGTGGTCGCGCACCGCGGTGCCTCCATCGACCGCCCGGAACACACCCTGGCTGCCTACGACTTGGCGTTGCAGGAGGGGGCGGACGGCGTCGAGTGTGATGTGCGGCTGACCAGTGACGGGCACCTGGTCTGTGTGCACGATCGGCGGGTGGATCGGACCTCCAGTGGTGCCGGGGTGGTCAGCGAGATGACACTGTTGCAATTGCAGCGCCTCGACTACGGCGCCTGGCACAGTGGCGGGCAAACCAATTCACCTGAGGCCGGCAGCATCGGCGACACCGGCCTACTTACTCTCGACGCGCTGGTTGCGCTGGTGCTGGACTGGCATCGGCCGGTGAAGATCTTCATCGAGACGAAGCACCCGGTGCGCTACGGCTCGATGGTGGAGCGCGAGGTGCTCGCGCTGTTGCATCGATTTGGGCTCGCCGCGCCGGCATCGGCCTCGCGGTCGCGGGCAGTAGTCATGTCGTTCTCCGCGGCGGCGGTGTGGCGGATTCGCCGGGCCGCGCCCCAGATAACGGGCACCCGACCCGAGCAACACCGTCGGCAGCAGGGGCGCGGCGACCACGGTCGGTGCCACCGCGATCGGCCCGTCGATCGCGACGCTGCGGGAACATCCGGAGTTGGTAGACCAGGCCGCCGCGCGGGGCCGCGCGCTGTACTGCTGGACCGTCGACCGCAGCGAGGACGTCGACTTCTGTAGGGATGTCGGGGTTGCGTGGATTGCGACGAATCAGCCCGCCCGAACCAAGGCGCGGTTGCGGGCGGGCTGATCGGCGGGCGAGAGGTTTACCCGCCGGCGATACGCGGTGCGCCGGCTTCTTGGCCCACGGTGATCTCCCGTGCGACGAAGGTCTCCAACTCGAACAGGTTGTGCCCGGCACGCTCGGCGACCCGCAGCAGCTGGGTCATCACGGCCACCTCCTCAACCTGTTCGCGCAGGAACCACTGCATGAACTGTTCGCCGAGGTAGTCGCCCTCGTCGCGCGCTGCGCTGGTGAGCTGACTGATCTGCTCGGTGACGGTCCGCTCCTGCTCAAGCGTCAGCGCCAGGGCATCCCGCGGGGCGTCGAAGTGGTTGCGTACCGAGTCGACGCCGGGAATCTCGACGCGGATGTCACGGTCGAGCAGGTACTGCACCAGCATCATGGCGTGGTTGCGTTCCTCGACGGCCTGGGCGTAAAAGAATTTCGCCAATTGTGGTAAATCCTCGCCGTCGAAATAAACCGCGACCGCGACGTATTGCTGCGCGGCGGTGAATTCGTGGTAGATCTGCTCTTGAAGCAGCGCGTGAAATTTCGTCTTATGGCTGTCGGTCTCGATCATGAACGCGATGCTACCCCTGGTCAGCGGGGGTCCGCATCCAAGGTCTGGCTTACTCAGGTCAGCGTTGCCTAAGTAAAGATAGGGTACGCTGAAATTGCGCAATCGCGCGACGAAATTAGGTTTGACTTAATTGTCGGTGCTCGGGGTGGGTGGTGTATCGCGACGCAATGCGTCGAATAACTGGGCGGCTTCGGCGTGGTTCCAAACCACCGCGTCACCGACGTCGGTCCAGACGAACTCGCCGATGGGTACGGTCAGCGTGGTGGTGGTGCCGCGCAGCGCCCAGCCCAGGGCCGCCAGGTCGATGACGCCGGAGCTGTCGTCTATCGTCACCGCCCGTGCGGCGGCGTGTGGCGCGGTGTACCAGCGCAGCGGATTGAGCCAGACGACCGGATCGGCAATGCGGGCCAGCAGTGCCGACAGGAACAGTCGCTGGTGGGCCATCCGGTCCAGATCGGCGCGCGGCGTGGCTCGGCTGCGTACATAGCCCAGGGCGGTCGCACCGGTCAGGTTCTGGCAGCCGGCCGGCAGATTCAGTCCGGCCAGTGGGTCGTCGATCGGTTCGTCCGGGCACAGGGTGACGCCGCCGAGGGCGTCGACGAGCGCGGCGAAACCGCCGAATCCGATCTCGAGATAATGGTCCAGCCGCAGGCCGGTGGCCTGCTCCACCGTCCGGGTCAGCAGGGGAGCGCCGCCGAGGGGGTACGCGGCGTTGATCTTGTCTTTGCCGTAGCCGGGGATCGTGACGTAGGAGTCGCGCGGCAGCGAAACCACGGTGGCCGGCGACTCCGATCCCGGACTGGGCAGGTGGACGAGCAACACGGTGTCGGTGCGGCCGTCGCCGATGTTCCCGCCGGTGCTCAGGTCTTGCTGCTCCTGGACTGTGAGGTCGGCGCGGCTGTCCGAACCGACCAGCAGCCACGTCGTGCCGAGACCCGGTGTCGGGCGGTCGGCGTAATCGGAGAATGCCGCGGTCCGTTGTAGCGCGGTGTCGAGCCAGGCTGCGGCGCCGACCAGGGACGCAGTGCCGAACAAGCCCACCAGCAGGGCGAGCGCCAGCAGTTGGCGTGGCCAAGATCGCCGTCGGCGCGAGGCGGGTTGCCGCGTGGCGCGGGGACGCGGCGTGGGAGGACGCGGCGCCGACGGTCGCGGTGCCGGCGGGGGTGCCGGTCGCTGGATGACCCGCGGCGCTGGCGCCGGCGTCACCGGCCGGCCACGGGGGTCGCGGTACAACAACGGCGGCGGTTCACGACGCGGCGGCGGTGGAAGGTGCCAGGGCTGGCCCGGCCCGCGATCGCCGTTCACCTGCCCAATCTACGTATCGAGCGGCGGCAGGGCGATCTCCGCGGCCAGTCCAGGTGTGTCGTGGACGCCGAAGATCCGCAGCCCGCAACCTCCATTCCGCATTTTTCTCAGTTGTTATTAGTAATTCTCCGAAGAAATCGTTATCTTGGCCACATCAGTCGCCGAAGCGACCATGGAGAGGGGTCTACCCGCAGATGACTCGTCAGTGCGGCACGAAGCGGAATCGTCGGGTTGCCGGGCTGGGCACGGCGGTGGGGGCATTTCTGGCGTTCGGGGTGACGCCGCTGGCATCGGCGCCGGTGGCGTCCGCCGAGGGCTTCGGCGACGTGTTCGACATGGCGGTGGCGCCCTTTGTGGATGCGACTACTGGCGCGCTGGATTGGGATGCGGTGTTCAGCCCGGCGGCCTGGGACGCGTTCTTCGACCCGGCCCACTGGGACGACGTGCTGGCCGGCGCGGCTGTGGGGTCGGCGAGCTTCGTCCTCCCGGACCCGACGACGTTGATGGACAACTGGGTGTACACCCCGCTGTACGCCGGTATCGATTGGCTGGTCAACAGCTCTTGGTTGGCGCCGATCGTCGACGGGGCCAACCACTTCAGTGAGGCGCTGGGGTTGGGCCAGATGCTCGGCGACGGTGCGGCGGGTACAGCGGAGTCTGCCGCTGGTGGCGCGGGGGGCTGGCTGTTCGGTGATGGCGGGGCCGGCTGGGACAACACCGAGGTCAACGGTGTCGGTGGTGCCGGGGGAGCGGCCGGATTCTTCGGCAACGGCGGTGTTGGCGGCAGGGCAGTGGGCGCTGGGCTTGATGGAAATAGTGGGGACGGCGGCGCGGGAGGCGCAGGCGGTGCCGCAGGTATCGGTGGCATCGGGCATGAGTATGTAAGCCATGTTGGCGGAACCGGAGGACGCGGAGGAATCGGCGGTGCCGGCGGTACCGGCGGTAATGGCGGTGCCGCTACGGGAACAGGGCATGCCGGAAATGGTGGCGCCGGGGGCGCTGGGAGCGTCGGGGGAACCGGCGGCGTGGCTGAAGGCGTTACCAGCAACAGCGGTGGCGCCGGAGGAACCGGCGGCTTGGGCGGCAATGGCGGTGCCGGTGGCCAGACCACCGGATCAGGAAATGCCGGCAATGGCGGCGCCGGAGGTGTCGGAGGCGGCGGCGGTACCGGTGGTGTAGGCCGCGCTAATGGAGACGGCGGTGCTGCAGGCCAAGGGGGGGCAGGCGGAATCGGCGGTGGCTCAACGGGCTCCGGTAACGCTGGTGCCGGCGGTGTCGGCGGCCGGGGTGGAGCGGGCGGCACAAATGGGACCGCATACGGCAACGGAGGTAACGGTGGCAAAGGCGGTGCCGGCGGCGACGGTGGTACCGCCGAAGGATCGGGTAGTGGCGGCGCCGGTGGCTCAGGGGGTAGGGGTGGCGCAGGCGGGAACGGTACCAGTGACCAGAAGTATGTGGATGGGCGATACGGCGGCAATGGGGGAGATGGCGGTAACGGTGGCAAGGGTGGGAACGCACTCGGTGCCGGCAACGCCGGCAACGGTGGATCTGGGGGGGCCAGCGGCGACGGCGGCAACGGCGCCAGTGGCGGTGGTGCCGGGGGGGCGGGCGGCTTCTTCGGCATCGGCGGGGCTGGCGGTGCCGGCGGCGAGGGCGGGGCCGGTGGTGTCGGCGGGACCGGTGGTTGGTACATGGGCGTCGGTGGCGCCGGTGGTGACGGTGGCGACGGACTGAACGGCGGCGTCGGTGGCGCCGGCGGCGCTGGGATCGGCTGGATGCTGGGTATCGGTGGCGCCGGTGGTGACGGCGGCGACGGCAGCCACATCGGCGGCAACGGTGGTGACGGCGGCAACGGCTCGATGTGGTTCGGCAGCGGCGGGGACGGCGGAGATGCCGGAAACGGCGTCTACCAAGCACAGGGTGATCTGCCCGCCCTGGGTGGGGCCGGCGGCGTCGCCGGTTCGATGGGCACTCACGGCGCGGTTGGCCACTTCGGCACGCTGGAGGGCTCCCCGGCGAAGGCTCCGGCAGAACTCGGCACCGCCGGTCAATGGATCGTGGATATGGACGGCCGGGTGGTGATCCTGCACGGTGTCAACCAGGTGTACAAGTCGCCTCCGTTCACCCCCGGCGGCAACGGCTTCGGCGACGACGACGCCGCATTCCTGGCTGCCAACGGCTTCACCTCGGTGCGGCTGGGCGTGTACTGGTCTGAGATTGAGCCGCAGCCCGGGGTGTACGACTTCGCCTACCTGGAATCGGTCAGGGAGACCATCGCCGCTCTCAAGGCGCACGGCATCGTCAGCGTCATCGATATGCACCAGGACCTCTACAACCAGGAGATCGGTGGCCAGGGCGCGCCGGACTGGGCGACACTGTTCAACCCCAAGGACAGCGATACCGGCCATCCGTTCCCGTTCGTCTACGCCCTCAACCCGGCGCAGAATCAGGCTTGGGATGCGTTCTGGAACAACCAGAAGGCGGACGGCATCGGGCTGCAGAACGCCTATGCCCGGATGTGGCAGACCGTCGCCGACTACCTGGGCGGCACCCCCGGCGTGGTCGGCTACGAGATCATGAACGAGCCGTGGCCCGGCGCGTCGTGGTTGGGCAGCCTGCTCGGCGACTCGCACTTCGACACCCAGACGCTGACGCCCTTCTACGACCAGGTGATCGCGGCGATCCGGTCGGTGGACTCCAGCACCACGGTGTACTACGAGCCGAACGTGTTGTTCGGCAACGCAATCGGGTTCACCCACCTAGGCAAGGTCGACGACGACAACGCCGTCTTCGCGTTCCACGACTACTGCATCTTCGACGCCCTCGGCGGCGGCAGCGCCACCGGCTGCTCACTGTGGGACGGCTGGATCAACGACGGCGCACAGCAGTACAGCGACCGCTACGACGTCCCCGCAGTGGTCACCGAATTCGGCGCCACCCACAACATCCCGACCATTGCCAGCCAGCTGAATTCGATCAACCCCCACATGTTCGGCTGGCTGTACTGGGGCTACACCAACGAGGCGGGCTCGCTGGTGCACAACACCAACCTGCCGCCGACCGGCAGCAACGTCGACGAGCCGATCGTGGCGGCGCTGGCCCAGCCGTACCCGCAGGTGATCGCCGGAATCCCGAACAGCTGGTCGTTCTCGGGTGGTGTCTTCTCGTTCAGCTACTCCACGGCGATGGCCCCGTGAGCCCGGTCGCCGGCGGTTAGCGAGGCTCGACGCAGGAGAGCCGAAGCTGGACCGCCGCATCCGACCGAGCGGTTAGCTGGCTCGACGCAGGAGAGCCGAAGCTGGACCGCCGCATCCGACCGCGCGGCTAATGCAGCCAACTCAAATGGTCGGCGAGCAGCGCGTACCCGACGAACGCCACGGTGTCGATCAGCGCGTGCGCCAGGACCAGCGGCCACAGCCGTCCGGTGCGCTGCCAGGTGTAGCCAAACACCAGGCCCATGGCGACATTGCCCAGCCCGGCGCCGAAACCTTGATAGAGGTGGTAGGCGCCGCGGAGTAGGGCGGAACAGGCCAGCGCCACGCGCGGCGAAACCCGTAGCTGCCGGAGCCGGGTCAGCAGGTAGCCGACCACGATCACTTCCTCGGCGAACGCGTTGGCGAACGCGATCACGATCAGCATCGGAGCGCGCCACCAGGTGTCGTTGATCGCCGCGGGAATGACGTCGGCGTTGAGGCCCAGGCTCCGTGCCAGCAGGTACAGGCCCAGGCCGGGCAGTCCGATCAGAGCCGCCAGACCGAGTGCGCCGGCCAGGTCGGTGCGGCTGGGCCGACTGCTTAGCCCGATGCGGGCGGGCCCGACGCCGCTGCGCCACAACAGATAGATAGCCAGCGCACCCCAGGCGATCAGCTGTACGGCCCAGGCGGCATTGAGGCCGAGGTCGATCAGGTCGAAGTAGGACCGGCGCGGGTTCAGGGCGATCCGCTGGGCGCTGAGGTCACGCAGTACCGCGTCGGCGAGCTGCAGAATCGCGGTGACGGCGCTGAGTCCGTAGGTGACCGCCAGTACCAGGATGATCTCCAGGCGCAGGGCACGCCGCGGGGCCTGGGGCTCGGTCACACTGAGCCACGGTAGCCGCCGGGTTGATGGCTGGGCTTATGGCGGCGACCTGCTTCGCCCGGCTTCGCCACGCTTGCAATCGCCGCTACTGCTCCTGGCGGCGGGCCTGCAGCCCGTTGAGAAACGGGCAGCCCATCAGTGCGCGCACCGCCCGGTTCAAGCTCAGCACATCCTCGACCGGCCGCGGGAAGCTCAGCCGGACGTCGCGGTCCCCGTCGGGGGCCTCCACCCGCAACCACATGCCGTAGCGGTCCACGGCCAGTGGGCGGGCCTGTCCGCGGCGCAGCTGCGGCGGCAGTTTGGCGGCGGCGAGTCGGGCGACCATGTCGGGGTGCGCCGAGTCCAGGTGCTGCAGCCAATGCGCCTCGATCGCGCAGAACGGATCGGGGCGGGCGGCCAGCAGCTCATGCACGTCGACCGCCTCGGCTCCCGAGGCGTCGGCCAGCACCGCCGACTCGGGCGTCAGCCGCAGCAGGGCGTAGTCGACATCGGAATCGCTGCTGTCCGGTGCGCCCCCATCGCGGCAGTGAGATACCGAGCGCGGCGAGACCACCTGGAGCAGAGCAGGATTCGGGTCCACCGCCGCGATCCGGTCAAGGAGTATGGAGATCTCGCGGTCGGGCACCGGGCGCAGCAGGCCCCGGATCCACACCAGCGCACGCACTCGTTCGCGCAGCTGCAGCGGTGCATGATCGGTCAGCTCCAGCATCGCCTGCACGCCGGACTCAGCCGCGGCCTGCGCGACCGGGTCCTCGACGGGAACCGCGACCACCAGAGATCCGTCCCGCAGCAGGTGGCAGACCGGTGCGTTGACCGGTGCGGCGTCTGCGGCGTCGGCGATCGCCAAGAGGGCTTGACCCCGGATACAGGCGCTGCGAATCCGCTCGGCGGACGTCGGGACGGTTGCTGCTGTAGTCGGGGCCATCAATCACCTTTCGAAGTGAGGTAAGCCTAACTTAATTAATGACCCCGATGGGCGCAACAGGAATGGCGGAATCCGATCGCGCTGCCGCCTCCCGCCGAACGTGACGGTGGCGGCACCTTCGAGGGGCGAACGTGTAGCTGACTTCGCGCTCGCACCGCCGGTGAGCGCGTCGGCGGGCCGCGGCCGATAGGGTTGTCCGGTGACCCGCATCAGCTATCTCGGCCCGGCGGGGACCTTCACCGAAGCGGCGCTGCTCGCGTTGACGGGCGCCGGACGGGTTCCCGGCGCCGACCTTCAACCGGTGCCGGCCGAGAGCACGCCGGCCGCGCTCGAGGCGGTGCGCTCCGGCGCCGCCGACTACGCGTGTGTGCCGATCGAGAACTCGATCGAGGGCGGGGTGACGCCCACCCTGGACGGGCTCGCGGTCGGGTCGCCGTTACAGATATTCGCCGAAACCGCCCTGGACGTCTCGTTCTCGGTCGTTGTCGCGCCGGGCCGCGGCGAGGCGGACATTCGTACGGTGGCCGCCCATCCGGTGGCGGGCGCCCAGCTGCGGCGCTGGCTAGCCGAGCACCTACCCGGGGCTCAGATCGTACCCGCCAACTCCAATGCCGCTGCGGCGCAGCAGGTCTACGACGGTGAGGTGGATGCCGGGGTGAGTACCGCGCTGGCTGCTCGGCAGCGCGGGCTGGTGACGCTGGCCGAGGGTGTCATCGACGAACCCAACGCCCGAACGCGCTTCGTGCTGGTGGGCCCCCCGGCGTCGCCGCCGGCGCGCACCGGCTCCGACCGAACGTCGGTGGTGCTGCGCCTCGACAACGCGCCCGGAGCGCTGGCGGCAGCCCTGACCGAGTTCGGAAGTCGAGGAATCGATCTGACGCGCATCGAGTCCCGGCCGACCCGCACCGAGCTGGGCACCTACCTGTTCTTCCTGGACTGCGTCGGACACATCGACGACGAAGCGGTCGCCGAGGCGCTGCAGGCCCTGCGCCGCAGCTGCGCCGACGTCCGTTACCTGGGCTCCTGGCCTATCGGGCCCGCGGCTCGATGCGGGGCGGTCTCGTGAGCGGGCGGCTGGTGCTGCTGCGCCACGGGCAGTCCTACGGCAACGTCGACCGTCGACTCGACACCCGCCCACCGGGTTCGGAGCTGACCCCGCTCGGCCGTGACCAGGCCAGGGCGTTCGCCGCCGAGGGCATCCACCGTCCGATTCTGGTCGCCCATTCGGTGGCCACCCGCGCCGTTCAGACCGCCGCGGAGATCAGCGGCCGGCTCGGCGTGACCGCCCGCGCGCTCGACGGCATCCACGAGGTACAGGCCGGTGAGCTGGAGAACCGCAGCGACGACGAAGCGATCGCCGAGTTCAACGCGATCTATCAACGTTGGCACTCCGGCGAGCCGGGAGTCGCCTTGCCCGGCGGCGAGTCGGCCGAACAGGTGCTCGACCGCTACCTACCGGTCGTCACCGACCTGCGGATGCGCTACCTCGACGATGACGACTGGACCGGGGACATCGTCGTCGTCAGCCACGGCGCGGCGATTCGCCTGGCGGCAGCGACGCTGGCGGGTGTGGACGGCAGCTTCGTGCTGGAGAACCACCTGGAGAACGCCACCGCCGTGGTGCTGGCCCCGATCACCGACGGCCGGTGGAGCTGTGTGCAGTGGGGCTCGTTGACGCCGCCGTTCTATCCCGAACCGCACCCGGATCCCGTCGGCGACGCGCTGCGGTCTGACACCGACCCGATGGGCTAGACGGCCAGCGCGTACACCTGCGCGCAGCGGCACCCGACCGCCTCGCAGTCCAGCGCGAACGAGTGTGGCAGTACCTCGCCCGGGCAACCGTCCTCGGTGCACTCCGCAGCCTGCTGTACGTGGTGGATGAGGGTGCCGTGGCAGTGCTCCAGCCCCGCCCGGCAGTCTCGGCATTCGACGGTGTTGGTCATCAGCGCCATCATCCACCACGGATCGTTGTTCGCGGCCTGTTCTCGAAGCGTGTCGGGCACCCGACGCTGCTCCACCTGGGCGCTCCCTAGTTCATTTTACCGGGCGTCCTGCCGCCTCTCCGGCATAGATTCCGCACGTCAATATATAGGTAATCATTACTGTTTGGCCGCGGGATAGGTCGGACCTCCCAGGTTTCCTGAGAGCTTGAGAAGTGATCTTGCTCGCACGAAAATTTTTTAAATTTCTTATATCCGCAGGAAGCCGTGCGCTTTGGTCCAGGTTGAGGCCGTGATCGCGACCGAAACTGGCCACCTTAAGGCGGCCAACCCACCTAGCTACTGGTTTAATGCTTGCTGAGAAAGGCCAGTCGCACGTCGGCCGAAGAAACAAACAGGGGAGTAATCAGCAAATGACTCAAGGTCACGGCGCTCGTTCGAGCAAGATCCGTCGGCGCGCAGCTGCCGCAGGCACCGCAGTCGGGGCATTTCTGGCACTGGGGATGACCCCGTTGGCCGTTACGCCGGCGGCGCACGCGGAGGTCGACTTCGACTTCGGGCTCGACACGATGTTCGACGCGCTCTTGCAGCCGCTGGGTTTTGACATCAGCGACTTGACGCTGAGTGACGTTCCGATGCCCGCCGCCGACTACGGCTTCCCGGATGACCCGTTCGGCTTCATCAACGAAACCGTGTGGGAGATCTACGGCGGCATCTACGGCGGCATTCACAGCATCGGCGACATGGTGATGCCGCTGTTCGACATCGTCAACCCGCTCTTTGCCTTCGGTGGCGCGTGCGGCCTGGTCTGCGACGGCGCCGGCGCCTACCTGAACAGCGACGGCGACCTGGTGGCGGCGACCAACGGTGGTTGGTTGTTCGGTGATGGTGGCAGCGGCATTGTCTGGGCCAACCCCGACGACCATTCGCTCGGCCAGCTGGCCGGCTCTGAAGGTGGCACTGCGTACCTGATCGGTAATGGCGGCGTCGGCGGTGCTGGCGCTAACGCGACCTTCGACGGTGAGGCCGGCACGGCGGCTGCAGCCGGCTTCGGCGGCGGTAACGGCGGCATCCTGATGGGCAACGGTGGTGTCGGTGGCCTCGGCGGCAACGGCCTTGATGGCGCCCTCGCGGCCTACACCTCGGGTGGTAATGGCGGCGTCGGTGGCGCGGCGGGCTTCTTGTTCGGTGACGGTGGAGCGGGCGGCGTCGGTGGTAACGGCGGCACCGGTGCCGCGGGAAC
>NZ_LT546170.1:767705-851084 GCF_900078685.2 Mycolicibacter icosiumassiliensis
GGCGGCGACGGCGGCAGCAACCAGGAAGGCATCGCGCTCGGCACCGGCGGCAACGGCGGTACCGGTGGTGCCGGCGGCGACGGTGGTGCCAACGGCACCAATGGTGCCGGTGCCGGTGGTAACGGCGCGGCCGGTGGTGCCGGTGGCGAAGGGGCCACGGTCGGCGGCAGCGGCGGTACCGGTGGTGCCGGCGGCGAGTCGGCCGGTAACGCCGGTGGCGCAGGCACGGCGGGCAGCCTGCCCGACGGCGAGACCGGTGGCGCCGGTGGTGCCGGGGGCAACGGTGCCCCGGCCACCCCGCCCGTGGCGGGCTAGTCCCAACACTGACGGCGAAAGCCCCGCACGCCTTCGGGCGTGCGGGGCTTTCCCGTTTCCATGGCCGGCCGGCGGCTTCCGGAGCTGTGTGCGTTAGTCGTTTCTGCCGTGTCGGCCGCCGTGCCATACCGGGTGCCGGTGTAGTCGGAGAATCAGCCTCGCCGCCGTCGGCAGCAGCCACTGCCGCAACGGCACTCGCTGCCGTCGTCGCTGGGCTTCTAAGACCAAGAACAGGAGCGCGATGGCCGGGTGGGCGCCCGCAGCGGCGCCAAGGACCGCCCGCTACGGCCTATCGCTCACTCCGCTCAGCCGAGATCGATGAACTGACCCGGCTCAAAGGAAGCGGCCAGATCGTCGAGGACGGGGATCTGATCACCGAGCGCACCCCAGCCGACGCCGTCCAGCAGTTGATCGATGCCGCTGAGCATGGCGGCAGCGCCGCCGATCACAACATCGCCGCCGTGACCGTCGTCATCGACCACATTCACACCGAACAGCGGACCCAACCCGATGGCGCTCATGATCTGGACCAGCCACCCCAATGGGTCCACCACGGTGCTGTCGCCAGGCACCGGAATCCACATGCTGGGCCCCCGGATGATGAAGTCGCCGGCCAACAGATTGTCCAACGCTTCAGTGTCGCCTTGCAGCGCCCAGAGCACCTCACCGCCCAAGGTGCCCGATGAGATGAACGGATCGACGAGCCCACCCCAAAACAGCCCGTCATGTGACCACATGTTGTAAATCAACAGATTAAGCGGGTTGTTCGGGCTGCGCAGGTCGAATAAGTCGGTCAGCCAGTCGTCGGCAGCCGTCAACGCCACATCCAGTGCGATCGGGGCTGGTTGAGTGTGCGCCGAGAACGCCGAGAAGTCAGTCGCCAGGGCGGGGACGACCACCCCGGAACCGACCAGGGCCGTTGCCAGGCCAGCCGTTCCCCAGCGCTTTACCACGAGCACCACGATGCGACGTCCTTTCGAAGCTGCCCCACCCGATGCGACCACAGAACACGGGGCATCGTCGACGAATATGGAGTCTAATCCATCAATACGGCTCGACAGTGGGGCCCAAGGTGACCGCCGGCTCAGCCCCAGCCCAGTTCGTGCAGCCGGTCGTCGTCGATACCGAAGTGATGGGCGATCTCGTGGATCACCGTGATCCGGACCTCGTCGACGACCTCATCGTCGGACTCGCACATCTCCAGCAGCGCATCGCGGTAGATGGTGATGGTGTCGGGCAGCGACCCGGCATAGCTCGAATCACGCTCGGTCAGCGCCACCCCTTCATAGAGCCCCAGCAGATCGGGTTCTTCGGCGTTGCGGTCCTGGACCAGGATCACGACGTTGTCGAAGGCGGCGGCCAGCTTGGACGGAATCAGGTCCAGCGCGTCGGAGACGAGATCGTCGAACCGGCGCGGGTCCATCTGGACACTCACCGCGGCTGGCTACCGGCGGGCAGTTGGTTCAGCCGCTCCGCGGGAATCGACGGCGGCGGGATCGGGGGCTGACCGTTGATCAGCAGCGAGTCGCGGGCACTGTTGATCAGCGCCGCCCAGCCGCCGTTGCCCAGGGTGGCGCCGAGGCTGCAGGCCACCTCACGGCTGCCGGCCGACCAGCTGGGCAGGGAGACGGTGGCGTAGGTCAACGTCAGCGTCGTGTCGCGCAGCTGCACCGGGTCCAGATAGGCGTCGGTGAGCCGGGTGCAGGACTCCTTGATGAACGCATCTTGCTCAGCCTCGGGCGGTAGCGCGTCGGGGAACCGTTCGGCCAGATTGACCGTGCCGGTGACCTCCTTGGTGTGGGGTGCGGCGCAGTCGACGGGAACGTCGTTGGGCTGGTTGGTGGCCGGATCGATGCCCAGGCAGGTGCCCGGCGGCCAGACCTTGGACTGGTCGATGTCGGCGACCTTGCCGACGAACGCGGTCTGCCGGCCGCCCACGCCCGGCAATTGCAGGCCGCACAACATCCGGCGCTCACCGTGCTGGCGCCAGGCGCGTTCACCGGCCCACAGCATGCTGGCCACGAACTTGCTGTGCGGGTCGAACTTGGCGCCGAGGTAGCGGCGCACCGACGACTCGCATTGTTCCTGGGTGATCTGCTCGATGCGGGCCATCGACGGGGGCGGGGCGTCGGGACCGTATTCGGCGCCTGGGAACATCTTCATGTCTACCGGGCCGGCCACTTCGAACTTGTGCTCGTCGGCGCAGCTGACGATGGTGGCCGCGTCCAGGTCGTTCTCGGGCCAGTTCAGGCAGTCGCCCGCAACCGCGTGGTCGATCGCCTCGTTGCCCTTGACCGTGCCCAGCCCTAGCCCCGGTCCGGCGCCTTTGCCGCCCGCGACCGGCGCCGGCTCGGCGTTCAGATGGCCCAGCAGCCCGCCGGGGCCATCGCCCAGGATCGGACCAACGGTGATCAGACCGGCGATCAGCAGCCCGCCCAGCGCGGTCAGCAATAGGGTGCGGCGCGTCGGGGCGGCTTGGAGCGTGCGCCGCCAAGACACCCGCTTGGCGGGTGGATTCTGCTGGTCGGCTGGCTCTGACATCGGGTCCATTCTGACAGGCAGCTTCAGCCGCGTGACAAATGATGCGAAAGTGATGCAGCCGGCCAGGTTGTAGGGTTTTGCCGTGATCGACCTGAAGCTGCTGCGTGAAGATCCCGACCGTGTTCGCCGCTCCCAGGTGGGTCGCGGCGAGGACCCGGCGTTGGTGGACGCCTTGCTGGCCGCCGACACCGCACGCCGTGCCGCCATCGCGGCCGCTGACTCGTTGCGTGCCGACCAGAAGACGGCCAGCCGGTCGGTCGGGGCGTCATCGCCCGAGGAGCGCCCCGCTCTGCTGGCGCGGGCCAAGGAGTTGGCCGAGCAGGTCAAGGCCGCCGAGGCCGCCCAAGGTGAGGCCGAGACGGCGTTCACGGCTGCGCATATGGCGATCGCCAACGTCGTGATCGACGGAGTGCCCGCCGGCGGTGAGGACGACTTTGCGGTGCTGGACGTGATCGGTGAGCCACCGGCTATCGAGAACCCGCGGGACCATCTCGAGCTCGGCGAGGCGTTGGGTCTGATCGACATGGGGCGCGGGGCCAAGGTCTCCGGTTCGCGGTTCTACTTCCTGACCGGCCGCGGCGCGCTGCTGCAGCTGGGGCTGTTGCAGCTGGCCGTGCGACTGGCAGTGGAGAACGGGTTCATTCCGATGATCACCCCGTCGCTGGTCCGTCCAGAAGTTATGTCCGGCACCGGATTTCTGGGTGCGCACGCCGACGAGGTGTACCGGCTCGAAGCCGACGACCTGTACCTGGTGGGCACCTCCGAGGTGCCGCTGGCGGGCTACCACTCCGATGAGATCCTCGACCTGTCGGACGGACCACTGCGCTACGCCGGGTGGTCGTCGTGTTTCCGCCGGGAGGCCGGCAGCTACGGCAAGGACACCCGCGGCATCATTCGGGTGCACCAGTTCGACAAGGTCGAGGGGTTCGTCTATTGCCGGCCCGAGGACGCCGAAGCCGAACACGAGCGGCTGCTCGGCTGGCAGCGCGAGATGCTGGCCCGCATCGAGGTGCCTTACCGGGTGATCGACGTCGCGGCAGGCGATCTCGGGTCCTCGGCCGCCCGCAAATTCGACTGTGAGGCGTGGGTGCCGTCCCAGGGCACGTACCGGGAGCTGACGTCGACGTCGAACTGCACCACCTTCCAGGCCCGCAGGCTGGCGACCCGTTACCGCGATGAGAACGGCAAGCCGCAGACCGCGGCCACCCTCAACGGCACCCTGGCCACCACTCGGTGGCTGGTCGCAATCCTGGAGAACCACCAGCAGCCCGACGGCAGTGTGCGGGTGCCGCAGGCGCTGGTGCCCTACGTCGGGGTGGACGTGTTGGAGCCCTAGCGCGACGTCACGGGGCTTCGGCCCAGTGGTCGGTGTAGCTGCGTTGGAGGTCTTCGAGGGCGCTGTCGTAGTCGAAGTCGCCGGGTAGTGGGTCATCGAGGCCGGGCCAGTCGGGGTCGGGCCAATGTTCGGGCCAATCTGGGTCTGGATCTGGTCGGTGGTGGTCGATGACGGCTTCGATGAAGTGGAAGGGATTGGTGCGGGGTTGGCCGCGATCGAGTTTGGGTGGGGGTATCCATTCGACCCGGCCGGTGTCGCCGAGGCGGGTGCGCCAGCCTTGTTCGGTGGCCATCCGGTTGTCTGGGGCGCAGGCTAGGGCCAGCGCGTCCACATTGGTTTGTCCGCCTCGGGCCCAGTCGTCTTCGGTGTGATGGGCCTGGGACAGATACCCCGAGACTGTGCAGCCGGGACGCGTACACCCGCGATCGCGCGCGTGCAGCACGATGCGTTGGTCGGCCGAAGCGATGCGTTTGGCCCGGCCCAGCCACAGCGCGCGGCCGTCACCGTCGAAGACGCTCAGGTAGTGATAGGCGTGTTCGGCCATGCGCAGCAGGTCGGTCATCGGTAGTAGTGATCCGCCGGCGGTGTGGGCTTTGCCGGTGAGACGGGTTTCGGTCAGTGGCGTGTGCCCGGCGGCGGCGTGCAGTTCAGCCAGGGTGGTGGAGACGATGACGGCGACCGGCAGGCCGTTGAGTTGGCCGAGGTTCCCCGCGGCGATCGCGGCACGACTGAGTGCCAGTAGCGCGTCGTGGTGGCGTTGGTCGGGCCGGCGATGGTCAGCGGTGATCTGTTCCTGGGTCGGGGTGCCACTGACGCAGGGGTGCTCATCGTCGGCGTTGCACATTCCGGGTGCGGCGAGTTTGGCCAGGATCGGTTCCAGGGTGGCCCGCAGTTCCGGGGTGATCTTGCCGGTCAGGCTGCTCATTCCGTCGGGGTCTTGGCGGCCTAGGCGCAGTCCCCGCTGGGTGAGGCGTTCCCGGTCGCGGAAATCCCCGTCCGGGTTCAGCACGGCGAGCACGTGGTCGGCCAGTCGTTGGAATGTTTCGGGCCCGAATTCTTGCGCCAAGGTTGCCAGGTCTGCTTCGGCCCGTTCGCGGTCGGCGGCGGTGACGGCGGCCGGGATCTTCGCCATGGCTTTGCGCGCGATCGCTACGTGCTCCGGGCCGACCTGACCGGCAGCCTGAGCGGCGGCCAGCGCCGGTAACAGTGGTGCCAACGGTTCCCCGCTCATCGCGGTGCGCGGGCCCAGTTCGGCGGCCTCGGCCACCCGGCGCCGGGCGGCGGCGCTGCTGATCCGCAAGTGCTCGGTCAACGCCCGCACCAGCGACGCGGCCCCTAACGCCCCCAGATCACCGTCGGCGGCCAGCCGGGCCAGGATCTGGTGGTCGACGATCGGCGCCCGCCACGCCAATGCCTCTCGGCGGGTGAGCACCGCCACCAATTCTTGGGTGGTCAACGCGTCAAACGAGCACTGCTCCAACTGGTCGCAGGCGGCCTCGATCGCGGCAAGGCACGCCTGGACGGTCTCCCGATCGGCGAGCGCATCCCTAACCATGTATCGAACACTAGTGCGACCCACCGACAGAAATTTGGGGTCATTCCGGCTCTTGGCATTGAGAGATCAGTAAGTTTTGTGCTGTCGCATCAGGCGGCAAAGAGCCGGCGCGAGCAGTCCAACAGCATCCGGTGCAGTGCTTCATTGGGAATGTCCGAAACCGCGGGATCTGCTGCCGCGCCGAGAATTCCGGGCACCAGAACCGCGGTCGCGATGAGGGTGGCCGGATCGGGTTGGGGTCCCGCCAGGATCGTCTGCAGGCGCCGAGAGGCATCCCGGAAGTCGCCGATGGCCTCGACGACCCCCACGACGGCGGGATCGGTGTGGACCAGGGCCGTGGTGCGCCGGTGCCGGACAGCGAGCTCGATGATGCCGCTGATGGTGGCCTCGCGCTGAATCTCGCGGGAGCCGATGGCCTCGGCGATGGCGACCACCCGGGCGATGTCGTCGAACACCGGGCGAAACACCGCGACAACGATGTCGTCCTTGCAATGGAATTGGTAGTACACCGCCGACTTATTGACGCCCAATCGGTCGGCGATCATCTGCAGCGACGTACCGCTCACCCCGTGCTCGGCGAACAGGCCCTGCGCGGCCTCTAACACTCGCTCCCGCGCGAAACCTCGCGGTGCCACCGTCTTCGCCACTCCCTTGCCTCCCTGCTCCGGTCGACCGCTCACAGACGTGAGCCACGCCGCACAGTTCTACTGACCGATCGCTTGATTCTACTTTACTGATCGTATAACTTAACCTTCCGTCACGCTTAACCGCAGATCCGGGCAGAAAGGGGCGTCGCTGATGCTGAACCCACAGGTGCACAGGCTTTCCCGGCCTGAGCCGGCCGCGACGGCGAATCAGTTCGCGGCCGACGCCGACGTCCTGGTGGTGGCCAGCAAGGCCAGCTGCCAGGCGGGAACCGATCGATGAAGGCCTTGAAGCGGGCATGGATGCCGCTGCTCATCGTGGTGGTGGTGGTGCTCGGGACGCTGACCGTCCTGCGGGTGCGCACCTACTTCGGCGGGGAGAGTTCCAACCTGATCAGCACCAAAGTTGACGACACCAAGCCGTACAACCCGAAGGTCGTCACCTATGAGGTATTCGGTGAACCCGGCGCGACTGCCGACATCAGCTACCTCGACCTCGACAGCAGGCCGCAGCGCGTCGACGCCGCAACGCTGCCCTGGTCGGTGACGCTGAGCACCACGTTGTCCGCGGTATCGCCGAACCTCTACGCGCAGGGCAAAGGCTCCACCCTGGGCTGCCGCATCAGCATCGACCACGAGCTCAAAGACGAGAGAACCGCCACCGGCGCCAGCGCCCTGACCTTCTGCTTGGTGAAATCTGCATGAGCACTTCCACGGACAACTTCCCTCCCGGCGCGCCGACCGAGGTCATCCGCACGGTGGCCGCTGACACGCCCAAGCCCGGCTGGATCGCCAAATGGATTCGGCGCCTGGCTATTCCGATCATCCTGGGTTGGATCGGGATCATCGTGCTGGCGAACGTGACCGTCCCCCAGCTGGAGAAGGTCGCCGAGACGGCCGCGGTCCAGATGACCCCGGACGACGCGCCCTCGATGATCGCGGTCAAACGCCAGGGCGAGGTGTTCAAGGAGTTCACCTCGAACAGCTCGGTCATGCTTGTCCTCGAGGGCGACGAGCCGCTGGGGGCTGATGCGCACCACTACTACGACCAGATCATCGACAAACTGAAGGCCGACACCACCCACGTCGAACACATTCAGGATTTCTGGGGTGACCGCCTGACCGCCGCGGGAGCCCAGAGCCCGGACGGCAAAAGCGCATACGTGCAGATCTATACCGCGGGCAACCAGGGCGAGGCGCTGGCCAACGAATCGGTGAAAGCGGTCAACCAAGCAGTCGACAGTGTCACCGCGCCACCGGGTGTGAAGGCGTATGTGACCGGCGGTGCGGCGCTGGCAGCCGATCAGGACAAGGCCGGCACCCGCAGCATGCACATGATCGAGGGCCTGACATTCGTCGTCATCATCACCATGATGCTGACGGTCTACCGCTCCATTACCACCGTTGCGCTGGCGCTGGCGATGGTGGTGACCGGGCTGGCGTCGGCCCGCGGCATCGTGGCATTCCTGGGCTATCACGGGCTGATCGGTCTCTCGCCCTTCGCCACCAGCCTGTTGGTGACACTGGCCATCGCGGCAGCCACCGACTACGCGATCTTCCTGATCGGCCGATATCAGGAGGCGCGCAGCGCCGGCGAGGACCGGGAACAGGCGTACTACACCATGTTTCGTAGCACCGCGCATGTGGTGCTCGGCTCGGGCATGACCATCGCGGGGGCCACGCTGTGCCTGCACTTCACCCGGTTGCCCTACTTCCAGTCATTGGGGATCCCGCTGGGGATCGGCATGACCATCGTCGTCATCACCTCGCTGACGATGGGGTCCGCGGTCATCGCGGTGGCCGGCCGGTTCGGCACCCTGTTGGAACCCAAGCGAGCCAACCGGGGACGCGGCTGGCGCAAGATCGGCGCGGCCGTAAGCCGTTGGCCGGGACCGATTCTGATCGCCGCCACCGCAGTAGCCCTGGTCGGCATCCTCGCCCTACCCGGATACAAGCCCGGCTACAACGACCGCGCTTACATGCCCGCGGATCTACCCGCCAACCAGGGGTTCCTGGCCTCGGACCGGCACTTTCCCTCGGCGCGGATGAACCCCGAGATGCTCATGATCGAAACCGACCACGACATCCGAAACTCCGCGGACTTTCTGGTGATCGAGCGAATCGCCAAACGGGTCACCGGGGTGGAGGGAGTCTCCCGGGTCATGTCCATCACTCGGCCGCAGGGCGTTCCGATGGAGCACTCCACCTTCGGTTACATGCTCGGCATGCAGGCCGTCAGCCAAGACATGACCCGCAAGTTCAACGATGACCGCACGGCGGACATGCTGGCCCAGGCCGAGGATATGCAGGTCAACATCGACACGATGACGAAGATGATCGAGCTGATGCAGGACATGAACGCCACCATGGGTCGCATGGTGGGCAAGATGCACCTGATGGTCGGCGACATCGAGGAACTCCGCGACAAGATCGCCAATTTCGACGACTTCTTCCGGCCGATGCGGAGCTACTTCTATTGGGAGCCACACTGTTTCGACATTCCGGTCTGTCACTCACTGCGGTCTGTCTTCGATGCCATGGATGGTGTCGACACCATGACCGACAGCTTCAAGCAGATCGTTCCGGACATGGACGCGATGGCCGCGCAACTGCCGCAGATGCTCGCGCTGATGCCGCCGATGATCCAGATGATGACGAACGCCAAGGCCATGATGCAGGCCACCTACGCCACCCAGAGCGGACTGGCCAAGCAGGCGCAGGAAGCTCAGGGAGATCCGGCTGCGATGGGGGAGGCCTTCGACAAGGCCCGCAACGACGACTCGTTCTATCTGCCGCCGGAGATCTTCGACAACGCCGAGTTCCAGCGTGGCATGAAGAGTTTCGTGTCGCCGGACGGGCATGCCGTGCGGTTCATCGTCAACCACGAGGGCGATCCACTGAGTGCAGAGGGCATTAAGCACATCGATGCGATCAAGCTGGCCGCCAAGGAAGCCATGAAAACCACCCCCTGGGAGGGCTCGAAGATCTATGTCGGTGGTACCGCCGCGATGTTCAAAGACATGCAGGAGGGCTCTAACTACGACCTGATCATCGCCGGCGTCGCGGCGCTGTGCCTGATCTTCATCATCATGCTGGTGATCACCCGTGCCGTGGTGGCCGCGCTGGTGATCGTGGGCACCGTGGTGGTATCGCTCGGCAGCGCCTTCGGGCTGTCGGTGTTGCTCTGGCAGCACATCATCGGTCTGCAGGTGCACTGGATGGTGATGGCGATGGCGGTGATCATCCTGTTGGCGGTGGGTGCCGACTACAACCTGTTGTTGGTTTCTCGTCTGAGAGAGGAGATCCACGCCGGCCTGCACACCGGCATGATCCGGGCGATGGGCGGCAGCGGGTCGGTCGTCACCGCAGCGGGACTGGTGTTCGCCTTCACGATGATGACGATGGCAATCAGTGAACTGCGCGTGATCGGTCAGGTGGGCACCACGATCGGCATGGGTCTGCTGCTCGACACCCTGATCATCCGCTCGTTCATGACGCCGTCGATCGCGACGCTGCTCGGCAAGTGGTTCTGGTGGCCGCAGGTGCCGCGCTTGCGGCCCAAGCCCGCACCCTGGCCGGCGCCGCTGCAACGCGACCCGCGCGAGCAGCTCGTGGAGTCCGGCGGTGGAGCGCATCGGGGAGGCTGGTGATGTCGGCCGCAGCGCTGCGTGTGCTGTCAGGGGTATCGGCGGCAGTTCTTTTCGCCGTGCTGGCCGGTACGGCCGCGGCGGGGAAGGCATCGGCGGATGCGACGGAGAACTTCCCGATTCCCAACCGGATGCTGCACACCAGTTGCACCGCCGAACAGATCATGGCGGCCGCCCGCGATGTCGCGCCGGTCTACTACGAGCGCTACATGATCGACTACAACAACAAATCCCCGCAGCTGCATCAGGCGGTGCAGGACCGGATCCATTGGTTCTACGCGATGGATTACCCGGGCCGGCGCGCCTACTCCGAGAACCTGGCCACCGACATCTACTACGACAAGCTCGCCTTCGCGTGGCCGAACTGGTCCAAGCTGTTTTTCAACAACCACGGGGTCGCTGCCCGGACCACCGATGTGTGCGAGCAGTACCCCGCTGCCGACACGGGGGTGTGGAGCTGGACCTGACCCGTTAGGTCAGCGGCTCCATCACCCGCCTTGCGATGGCCAGCAGGATCTCATGCAGTTCCTCGTCGGCGATGTCTTCGAGCTCCGGATCGGTTGCCGCAGTGAAGGTTCCGGCCATCAATGCGGTGGTGATCACACGGGCCGTCGCATCCGGCTCGGGGCCGTGCAGGATCGCCGCCGCGTCGTCGCCGACGGCCATGAAGTCTTCGCGGGATCGCACGGCGTGCTCCACGGCCCGGTCATAGAACAGGAACGTGAGTCGGCGGTATCGGACGGCGAGCTCGACGACGCCGCTGACCATTACGTCCCGCTTTCCCTGCTGGGTGGGCATGGCCTGGGCAATCTTGATGACTCGCACGATGTCGTCGAACATCGGCTCCACCAGCGCGATGACGATGTCGTCCCGGGACCGGAATTGGTAGTAGACGGCCGGCTTACTCACGCCCAGCCGATCGGCGATCATCTGCATGGACGTACCGCCCACGCTGTGCTCCACGAACAGGGCCAACGCCGCCTGCAGCACGCGCTCGCGCGCGGATCCGCGCGGTGCCACTGGCTTGGCCACGACATCCCTCCTCGTCGACGCGGCCAGCCTATCGCGCGAGGTCGGGGTCGCCGGTTGCTACGCCGCGGCTCTGGCGAGCCGCTGCTGGCGTTCCATGGTGGCGAAGTAGAAGGCGTAGGCGAACGCGCAGCTGGTGAACAGACTCGACACGAAGTAGAGCCACGGGCGCCGCAGCCCACGGCGGTAGCCGTCGACGATGGTGAACAGGGGCAGCAGAATGACATTGATGATCGTGTAGTCCTGGCTGGCGGAACCGGCAGCGGGGTTGGTGAACATCAGCTGGATGTATTGCGTCCAGCTGCCCGGCCCCCAGATCGGATTGTGGTTGGGGCCGTGCGCGTATTCCTGAACGAAGCGGATGTTGAAGTACCAGCCCAGCACGATCGAGGCGATACCGATCACGTAGTACACGATCTCCAGGGGTGAGAAGGCGCTGCCCCCAGAGGGTTTCGCGAAGATCGTGCGGTTGGATGTCACGATCCACCAGATAGTTGCCAGGCCCAGCACTGCATGCACGATGAGCGAGATCATGCGGCCAGTCTCATCGCGTGCGGTAAGTTTTGTCAATAATGACATTATGGGCGCGCAGGCGCTGAGGTACGTTTACCGGCATGCCCAGAGTGCCCCAGACCGCCCGCAGCGAACGCACCCGCGAAGCGTTGCGCCAGGCTGCACTGGTCCGCTTCCTGGCGCAGGGTGTGGAGGACACCTCCGCCGAGCAGATCGCCGCCGACGCCGGTGTGTCACTGCGGACGTTCTATCGGCACTTCACTTCCAAGCACGATCTGTTGTTCGCTGACTACGACGCCGGACTGCAGTGGTTCCGCAGCGCCCTGGCCGCCCGTCCGCCGGCCGAGCCGATGATCGAGGCAGTTCAGGCGGCGATATTCGCGTTCCCCTACGACGTCGAGGCGGTGACCCGTATCGCCGCGCTGCGTGCCGAGGAGCTCGATCCGGAGCGAATCGTGCGCCATATCCGGCAGGTGGAGACCGATTTCGCCGACGCGGTGGCCGAGCGGTTGCGGGCCACGGCGTCGACCGAACCTGCTGACCCGCTGCGGGTCGCCGTGACGGCCCGCTGCATCGCGGCCGCCGTGTTCGCCGCGATGGAGGTCTGGATGCTGGGTGCCGACCGCTCGCTGGCGGAGCTGGCTCGGATGTGCCGTGCCGCGCTGGACTCGCTGGGCAATCTTTAGTTACGTCAATATTGACAAAACTATTCAGTCGTGCCAGCGTTCCTCCGAAAGCGGGAAGGGGCGGATGGATGACCGATTACGACGCGATCGTCATAGGCGCCGGACACAACGGCCTGGCCGCGGCGCTGATCCTGCAGCGCGCCGGACTGCGCACGTTGTGCCTGGAAGCCGGGCGCTACGCCGGCGGGATGGCCTCCACGGTGGAGCTGTTCGACGGCTATCGGTTTGAGATCGCCGGCTCGGTGCAGTTCCCGACGTCGGCCGCGGTCAGCGCGGAGCTGGGCCTCGACGGCCTGGAGAGTATCGACCTTGAGGTCATGTCGGTGGCGATGCGTGGCGTCGGCGATGACCCGCTGATCCAGTACACCGACCCGATGAAGCTGTTCGCCCACCTCAGTGAGGTGCACGGCGCCGAGGCGGTCAACGGCATGGCCGGGCTGCTGGCCTGGAGCCAGGCGCCGACCCGGGCGTTGGGCCGCTTCGAGGCGGGCCGGTCGCCGAAGACGATCGACGAGATGTATGCCTGCGCCACAAATGAATTCGAACGATCAGCCATCGACGACATGTTGTTCGGTTCGGTCACCGACGTGCTGGATCGTTACCTGCCCGACCGGGAGAAGCATGCGGCGCTGCGCGGCTCCTTCACCGTGCTGGCCGTCAACACCCTCTACCGTGGACCCGCCACCCCCGGCAGTGCCGCGGCACTAGCCTACGGCCTGGGCGTGCCCGACGAGAACACCGTGCTGATGAAGAAGCTGCGCGGCGGGATTGGCGCGCTCACCGGGCATCTGCGCGACACGTTCACCGGTTTGGGCGGGCAGCTGCGACTGCGCACCGCGGTCTCGGAGATCCTGGTCGCCGACGGGCGGGTTGCCGGAGTGCACACCGAATCCGGCGACACCGTGAGTGCACCGGTGGTGGTGTCGGCGATCGCCCCCGATGTCACCGTCACCGGACTGCTCGACGCGGCGTCAATCCCTGAAGACATCCGCGCCCGCTACGCCCGCACCGACCACCGGGGCAGCTATCTGCAGATGCATTTCGCGCTGGAGGAGGCGCCGGTGTTCGCCGCCCCGTACGAGGCGCTCAATCAGCCGGCCATGCAGGCGTCCGTGGGTATCTTCTGCACGCCTGAGGAGGTGCAGCAGCAGTGGGAGGATGCGCGCCGTGGCATCGTCCCGGCCGATCCGACCGTGGTGCTACAGATCCCGTCGCTGCACGACCCCGAGCTGGCCCCGCCCGGCAAGCATGCCGGATCGGCGTTCGCGCTGTGGTTCCCCATCGAGGGAGACGGCAACTACGGCGAGATGAAGGTCGAGATGGGGCAGCGGGTGATCGACAAGATCACCAGGCTGGCACCGAATTTCGAGAGCAGCATCACCCGGCACACCACCTTCACCCCCCGTCATATGGGCACCATGTTCGGGGCGCCCGGCGGAGACTACTGTCACGGCTTGCTCAACCCGGATCAGATCGGCCCCAACCGGCCCGGGCCGCGGGGCTTTCTCGGCCAGCCGTTACCGGTGGCAGGGCTATATCTGGGGAGCGCGGGTTGTCACGGCGGGCCCGGCATCACATTCATCCCCGGCTACAACGCTGCGCAACAGGTGTTGGCCGACCGCTGACGGACGCCGAGCGTGTAACCAGCGCGAAAAATCCCACTCGAAATTCGCGCTGAGCGCACGTTGGGCGAGTTAGCCCGTTTTGGCCCAGGTCTGGATCGAGGCTTAGATCGGGCTTAGGTGAACAGGAGAGTTGCCCGTCTTTGCGCGACACCGACGGGTGCATGGACGCGTCCACGACGTTTAGTCGCTCAAAGGTGGGCAACTATCGTTATGGGTCCGCCTGGTATCCCTTCTGGTCCGGACGGGATTAGCCCGCCAGCAGCTCGTCGAGCAGTGCGCGGAACGAATCCGGGTCCGCGGGGGTGAATGCCGGGTGCGGCCACGGGTCGCCGTGCAGATCCAGGGTGATCAGCGTGGACCGCATCGGCCGCTTGATGTCCAGCGGAAGCCAGCGCCGCAGATCCGAGCTGCCCCAGATCCGGAATCGGTGGGTCAGCATCCCCAGCGGTTCAGCGCGGTAGCCGCGAATCGCCGAAAGCGGGATCACCTTCGCGGTGCCGGAGGGGAAGTGATAGCGGCGCAACGTAATCGCTCGGTGATCCAGGACGACCATTCCGTCGTCGTAGGAGTCGCCGCTCACAGCTTCTCGCAGCGCAATTCGTGGCCCTTGGCGGTCAGGCAGCGACCGGACTTGAGATCCCATTCCCAGCCGTGCTGATTACAGGTCAGGGTGTCGCCGTCGACCACCCCGAACTTCGACAGGTCAGCCTTCATGTGCGGGCAGCGACGCTGAATCTGCCAGTCGCCCACGATGATGGTCGCTGAGTCGTCGTGGCTCTCGCCGAACCAGCCTTCGGCGTAGACGATCCGGTCCTCGGTGAGGCACTTGAAGAAGGTGTACAGGTACTCGTTGTAACCGCCGACCCGCCAGGCCCGAAACCGGGTGGACAAGAAGATGGTGTTGACCCAGTCCGGTTCGCCGTCGCGCAGCACGGTCCGCACCAGCTCGGGCGGAATGCCGAAGCCGTAACGGAACTTCTCGCCGGGAATAGGCTCGCGCACTATGCGTTTGGGGAAGTCCAGCACTACCGTCTCGGTGTGGCCCTGCCCATCCAACACCAGCTCGACCGGATAACCGATGCCATCGCAGATCTCGTTGCTGCGGGCCATGATCGGCTCGAACAATGCCCGCAGCGGCTCCAGCATCGCCGGGCCCGCCGCCGGCGCCCAGGAGGCCTTCTCGGCGGCCAGCACCGGCGCCATCCGATCGGCGTAGGCGGCGATGTAGTCCGCCTTGCCGGTGGTGAAGATGGCCTCGACGTCGGCGTCGTCCAGCGGATGTGTCAGCGAATCCAGTTGCGCCCCAGTAAAAATTGCGGTGCTCCCGGGAATCATCAGCAGGCCGCCGTCGTGGCCGTTGCGGCGCAGCTGATCCAAGAACACCATCTCGTCGGGGAAGATGTTGGCCGGATCGCCGTGATCGTCGTTGAGGTAGCGCAGCTCGGGATCCAGGAAACACGGCGGACCCGCGGACGGCACCACCCAGGTTGCTCCGACGTGGGCGATGTACTGGCGGGCGCGGTCCATCTGCCGCTGGCGCTTCTGGGTGCCGAACGCCTCCTTGGCCCGGGCCGGCATGTCGTAGACCATCGGGTACCAGATCGCCCCGGAGTACTGCACCAGGTGCACGTCGATCGTGTCGAAGGCCGCCAGCACGTCCAGGTCGATCGGGCGGGAGTCGTTCATGTTGAACACGGTGGTCACGCCGTCGGAGACCACCAGCCCGGAGTCGCCGATCGGGCCGTCGGCCGGGGCGCGCAGCGCGATGATCATCACGTCCAGGTCGCCCTTGGGGCCGGACACGGTGTGCCGTTGCGAATCGGCGGTCTCGAAGAACCGGTGAAAGCCCAGCTCCTCCAGCTCGCGGCGCAGGTCGGGCACCGGATAGTCCGGCAGCAGCACCACCGCGTCCTTGTTGACGTGCGCCGCCAGGTGTCGCGGATCGAAGTGATCGTGGTGCAGGTGCGAGATGTAGAGGTAGTCGCAGTCGCCGAGGGCGTCCCAGTCCAGCGACGAGTTGTCCGGGAACGGGAACCACGACCCGAAGTAGGCCGGATTCACCCACGGGTCGCAGAGGATGCTGCCCGCGGCGGTCTCGATCCGGAAGCCGGCGTGCCCGACGCTGGTGACCTGCACGTGTACCTTCTCCCGACGCTGATAGAGATCGCTTCCGAGCTTACCGGCGGCCGAGCCGGCCCTATCGCCTAGGCTTGAGTGCTGTGGAGGCTTGGTACGGCGGTGTCGCCGCCGCTGCGCGAACGCTGTGGCGCTATGAGGGTTTGAAGATCACCGTCACCGGCCGGGAGCACCTGCCCGCCGCCGGCGGCGCGGTGGTCGCGATCAACCACACCGGCTACTTCGACTTCCTGTTCGCCGGAGTCGCCTCCTACGACGCGAAACCACGTCGCTGGGTGCGATTCATGGCCAAGAAAGAGACGTTCGACAACAGGTTCACCGGACCGATCATGCGCGGCTGCAAGCACATCGCGGTGGATCGCAGCCAGGGCGCGCAGTCCTATGCCGCCGCCGTCTCCTACCTCAAGGCCGGCGAGCTGGTCGGGGTCTACCCGGAGGCGACCATCAGCCGCAGCTTCGAGCTCAAGGAATTCAAGAGCGGGGCCGCGCGGATGGCGATCGAAGCGCAGGTGCCGATCATCCCGCACATCGTGTGGGGCGCCCAGCGGCTCTGGACCAAAGACCACCCAAAGCAACTGGGCTGTACCAAGGTGCCGGTCACGGTGACGATCGGCGAGCCGATACCGCCCACGCTCCCGGTCGAGGAATTGCGTGCCCTGCTGCAGACCCGGATGCAGCACCTGCTCGAACAGGCGCAGGACTGCTATCCCGACGACCATCCCGCCGGTGCCTTCTGGGTGCCGCGACGCCTGGGCGGTAGTGCTCCCACCCCCGCCGAGGCGCTCGAGCTCGATGCCGCCGAAGCCGCGCGCAAAGCCGAGCAGCGGGCCGCCGGCCAGCAGCAGCCGCCGAGCCCGACGGGCGCTGCGGAGTAGAGCTGGCATGCAGCCGGTCTTTCGGGCCTTGGAGCTCACGGCGCTGGGCGCGGTGAAGATCGCCGGCGCAGCGATCGACTACCTGGGGCTGGAACACATCCCCGCTGACGGCGGTGCGGTGATCGCGATCAACCACACCGGTTACGTGGATTTCCTGCCGGCCGGGCTGGCGGCGTATCACCGCGGACGCCGGATGCGGTTCATGATCAAGGCCGAAATGCAGCAGGTGCGGGTGGTGAATTATCTGATCCACCACACCGGCACCATCCCGGTGGACCGCGGTGCCGGAGCCGACGCCTACCAGCACGCGGTGACCGCATTGCGCTCCGGCGAGGTGGTGGGCGTCTACCCCGAGGCCACCATCAGCCGCAGCTTCGAGCTCAAGGAATTCAAATCCGGGGCGGCCCGAATGGCGCTGGAGGCGCAGGTGCCGATCGTCCCGCTGATCGTCTGGGGCGCCCACCGGCTGTGGACCAAGGATCACCCGAGGGCGCGGTTGATTCGCAGCAAGATTCCGATCACCATCCTGGCGGGGGAACCGCTTGCCCCATCCGGTGACGCCGCGGCGCTCATCGCCCGATTACGCGAGGCAATGGCGCCGATGCTGGCTCAGGTGCAGCAGGACTACCCGCACCCCGCCGGCCAATTCTGGGTGCCCCGACGACTCGGCGGCGGCGCCCCCACGCCCGACGAGGCTAGGGTTGTCGAAGAGCAGGAGCTGGCGGAACGGATGCGCAAGCGTGCGGGCGACCGCCGGGCCGGCCCAGCGAACACGGAGCGCACGGAGCACTAGAGCATGGCCGAACCCTTCTTCCGAGCACTGGAGATCGTGCTCCCGCGGCTGGTCAACGCCAACGGGCCGCACGTGACCATCGACGGCCTGGAAAACATTCCCGAGCACGGTGGGGCGGTGCTTGCCCTCAACCACACCAGCTATCTGGACTGGTATCCGGCCTCGCTCGCGGCCTTGCGGCGGCACCGTCGGCTGCGGTTCATGATCAAAGTCGAGATGACCGAGGTCCCGGTGGTCAACTACGTGATCAAGCACATCAAGTTGATTCCGGTCGACCGTTCCGCCGGGGCCGGCGCCTACGACGAGGCAGTGCGGCGGTTGCGGCAAGGCGAGCTGGTCGGTCTGAATCCAGAGGCCACCATCAGCCGCAGCTTCGAGCTGCGGGAGTTCAAAACAGGGGCTGCCCGGATGGCCCACGCCGCGGGCGTTCCGCTCATCCCGGTCATCGTCTGGGGCATCCACCGCGTCTGGACCAAGGACCATCCGAAGCATTTGTGGCGCAACCATATTCCGGTGTTGGCGAAGATCGGTCGCCCGATGACTGCCTCCGCTGATGCAGCGGCTACCACCGCGGAGTTGAGAACCACGATGGCGGCGATGCTCGACGAGGTGCAACTGGAGTACCCGCATCCAGTGGGGGCACACTGGGTGCCGCGCCGGCTGGGCGGCAGCGCGCCCACCATGGCCGAAGCCTTGGAGATGCGCGCAGCCGAGCTGGCCGAGCGTGATCGCAAACGTCGCGAGCAGGGCCACGGCGGACGGCTGCGGCGGACACCGGCCGGACGGAGTTCGCACTGATGCAGCCCCGCGGCGGACCTCCCGCGCTGATCGCCAGCGACGTCGACGGCACCCTGCTCGACGACACCGAGAACATCACCGCGCGGACCCGCGCCGCGGTGCACGCCGCCGTGGAATCCGGCGCCCGCTTCGTGCTGGCGACCGGACGCCCACCGCGGTGGATCGCGCCGGTGGTCGACGCGCTCGGATTCGCCCCGATGGCGGTGTGCGCCAACGGGGCGGTGATCTACGACCCCGCCACCGATCGGGTGGTGTCGGCACGCACGCTCTCGGCCGACAGTCTGGTCAAGCTGGCCGAGGTCGCCAGCCGCGCTATCCCAGGGGTTGGCCTGGCCGTGGAGCGGATCGGCGAAAGCGCGCACGACGCGGCCACCCCGCAGTTCGTCAGTTCACCGGGCTACGAACACGCCTGGCTCAACCCCGACAACACCGAGGTGTCTTTGCAGGACCTGCTGTCCCAGCCGGCGATCAAACTGCTGATCCGCAAGGCGGGGATGTCCAGCGCCGACATGGCGACGCAGCTGCAGGCCCACATCGGAACGGCCGCCGAGCTGACCTACTCCACCAACAACGGACTGATCGAGGTGGTGCCGGCGGGCATCACCAAGGCCAGCGGCATTGAGGAGTTGATCGCGCCGCTGGGGATCGGTGTCGAGCAGGTGGTGGCGTTCGGGGACATGCCCAACGACCTACCGATGCTGGTGCGTGCGGGCCACGGCGTGGCGATGGGCAACGCGCACCCCGACGTGCTCGCGGCGGCCGCCGAGATCACCACACCCAACACCGACGACGGCCTGGCCCGGGTGCTGGAGCGGATTTTCCTGCGTTGATGATTCTGCGTCCGCCAGGGACCTCGAACTTCTGCCTGGTACACGCAGACTCAACGGAGCTAACCGACGGCGAACGGGTCGATCACCCGCGAGAAGCGCTCGAGCTGCACCGGCGGGCCTTCCGGCGGTGGCGGGGGCAGCACTTCGGCATTGCCGTCGACGACCCGGATGACCGTCGCGCTGGCCCGGTTGTAGTTCAGGGTGCCGTGCTGGAAGTTCTGGCCCACCCATTCGGGTTCGGCGAGCTCGGCGCTGGTCGGCAGCCCGAGCACGCCACGCTCGTAGCCCAGCGATGCCCAGGCGTCATAGATGGCTCCGGTGATCGGCTGTGCGCCGGTCTCCGGTGACCAGTACACCGCGCCGTGCTCGAAGGTGGCGTACTTGGTGGAACCCTCGCCGATCGCCTCCGGCGACGTGGGGGCGCCGAGCATGCCCTCCGTACCGCCCAGTTCCAGCCAGCGGGTGTGGATGGCGCCGCCCTCCATCACCCGGGCGAGGTCTTCCGGCCCGGGCGGTTCGTCGAAGCGGGCGGCGATCTCCCGAATCTCGTTGAGTGCGATGTAGCCCTGCTCGCCAGGGCACTCGGTCGCGTCGAGGTCGCGGTGGCCGATGATCGAGGGCAGCGTCAGCGACGCACCGCGCGGAAAGTGCGTGAACGCGCCGCCGGCGGAGGTCAGCTGCGCGATCCCGCGCGGATCGGTGCGGTCCAGACCCAGCCGCCAGCCCAACAACCGGCCGACTGTCTCGAGTTGAATCGGCGGGGGAGGCGCGTCGTCGAAGGTGCCGATCATCGACACCCCCCAGGTGTTGCGGTTGAAGCCGCCCGCGTGGCTGCCAATGATGCCCCGGGTCAGACCGCCGGCCCGGCCCTCGAACACCTGGCCGTACTTGTCTACCAGCGCGTTGTAGCCGATGTCGCACCAGCCCAGGGTGCGGGTGTGATAGGCGTAAATCGCCCGGATGATCTCCGCGGAGTCTTCGGGGGCGTAGTCGTTGGAGCCGGCGGTGTGGTGCACCACGGCCGCGTGGACCGGGCCGCTCTCCACGGGTTTGCCGCACCGGCCGTAGGCGCCGGCGCCCCAGTGGCTGCGCGGGATGATGTTGGGGGGCTGGCCCGGACCCAGCACCGCCCGCGGCGGTTGCCACTGCGCGTCGACCGGGGCCTTCGGCGGCGTGATCAGCACCGCGGAGACATTCTGGGCAAAGGGTTGCGCGGCGGTGGCCGGCACGTAACCGAGCTCGGGCCCCAGCACGGGCCGCTGGGGGGCCGGCTCCGCCGTGGCGGGGCCCTTCGCAGTGGCCTGCCCCTTGGCCTTGGGTTTGGCCTGAGCGCTCGGAGCAGTCCGGGTCACCGCGATCTGTACCGCCGTGGTCCGGCCGACGAACACCGGCTCGGTCCCGTCCGGGCCGGGAGCCGGCGCATCGGCGGGCCGGGGACCCGGCGTCTCCTGCTTGGTTTCGTGCGCGGTCGCATACCAGGGTCCCCAGGATCCGTCGGCGCGTTTGGCGCGGATCCGTGCCGACGTGCCGGTCAGGTCGGCGCCGGTGAGCGCGACCATGGTGAACGGTTCGGCCTGGGTGATCTCGCGGACGGTGACGCCCGGCTCCAGATTTGGCAGTGGCTGCTGGTTCAGCTTGGTGGCGGCAGCGCTGGGGGGTGTCGCCGAGGCATCCACCGACGTGAAGCCCGACCCGGAGTTCAACGCCCACGGCAGGATCAGCACGGTCGCGAAAGACGCGGTCAGCTTGATCGTCGGCGGGGGACGACGACGGGTTGGCACGTGCTGATGTTACGTATGTGTCATGTGTTGTTGTTGATGCGACACGCGTCCGCGGGGGCCGACGGGTTTCCGGGCATTGTTAACGGCACCGCAGAGTCTTCCGGTGCCCGCCGGTGCGGGCCGACTCTGCGGTGCCGTTGGGCGGAACAGCTCCGCTGTTGTGTCTTGCTACGGCAGTGCCGGGGCCGGGGCGGCAACCGCCGGTCCGGCGCCCTGCGCAGCCTGTGCGATGGACGGGATCACCACACCCTTGAGCAGGTCGATGGCCTGTCCGGCGCCCAGCTGGTTGGCCGCGCTCATCAGGTCGCTGACCAGACCGCCCTTCTCCTCCGGCATGCCCAGGGACGGGTCGCCGAGGATCGGGTAGGTGCCGTCCAGGCCGGGGTCCAGGCCCACCGGTGAGGTGAGCGGCAGACCGTCGGACCCGAGCAGGCCGGTGTCCGGGCTGGTCAAGCCGGGGCTGGTCAAACCCGGGCTGGTCAAGCCGGGGCTGGTCAGCGGGCTGGTCAATCCCGGGCTGGTCAGCGAGGAATCGGTCAGCGGCGGCGTGGTCAGGCCGGGTGTCGTCAGGCCGGGCGTGGTCAGGCCGGATGTGGTGGACACTCCGGGCGTGCCCAGCGGCGGCGTCGACAGCGACGGCGTGGTCCCCAGGGACGGGTCGGTGAGCCCCGGTGTGCCCAGTCCGGGCGAGGTGAGGCCCGGCGTGGTCCCCAGGGACGGGTCGGTGAGGCCCGGTGTGCCCAGGCCCGGCGAGGTCAGGCCGGGGTACATCCCGGTCGAAGCCCCCGGGAGCATCCCGGTCGAGGCGCCTCCGCCGCCGAAGCCCGGCACCGGCGGGAGGTTCACCCCGAACTGGGACAAGCCCTGGGTCAGGGCGGTGATCAGCTCACTGGGCAGGTCGGCCACGGACGACGCCGCGACGAAGTCGTGGTGCTGAGGGGCGCTGTTGTGGGCGGTCAGCTCGGATACTGCGACAACTGCGAACGGACTCGCGACCGCCAGGGCGGCGACTGCGCTCATGGTTGTCGAGAGCCTGCGTCGACGTCGGTTCGGCACGGAAGTCTCCTCAATATGTTTTGCCGTAGGGCCCCGCACTTTTTCGGAGCCGTCGTGGCGCTTACTGCACTTACATCTGTCCTACGTGACCGACGGTACGCGTGTGACTTGTGTGAAAGGAGTGACGAGATCGAATCGTGAGGGAACTGCGATCAACCCTTCTCCGGCGTCCGGCGGCGGCCTCGACGCGCCCAGATGGCCGAGCTGCTGCGAATCGGCGGGTGATAGTCAAGGTGCAAGCGGGAGCGGCGGGGCGCCGACGATGCAGGCGGGCGCTGGTCGGCTACCCTTGGCGCCGATGACCGCTCGTTTTGACCTCTTTGTCGTGGGTTCCGGATTCTTCGGCCTGACCATCGCCGAGCGCGTAGCTACGCAGCTCGGCAAGCGCGTTCTCGTCGTCGAGAAGCGCCCGCACATCGGCGGCAACGCCTACTCCGAAGCGGAGCCGCGGACCGGCATCGAGGTCCACAAATATGGTGCGCACCTGTTCCATACCTCTAATAAGAGGGTCTGGGACTACGTGCGTCAGTTCACCGACTTCACCGGGTACCAGCACCGGGTGTTCGCCATGCACGACGGTCAGGCCTACCAGTTCCCGATGGGCCTGGGCCTGGTGTCGCAGTTCTTCGGCCGCTATTTCACCCCCGACGAAGCCCGGGCGCTGATCGCCGAGCAGGCCGCCGAGATTGATACCGCCGACGCGCAGAACCTCGAAGAGAAGGCGATCAGCCTGATCGGCCGCCCGCTGTACGAGGCGTTTGTCAAGGACTACACCGCCAAGCAGTGGCAGACCGACCCCAAGGAACTCCCGGCGGCCAACATCACCCGGCTGCCGGTGCGCTACACCTTCGACAACCGCTACTTCAACGACACCTACGAGGGCCTGCCGGTCGACGGCTACACCGCGTGGCTGGAGAACATGGCGGCCGACGAGCGCATCGAGGTCCGGCTCGACACCGACTGGTTCGACGTGCGCGAGGAACTCCGGGCGGCCAGCCCCGACGCGCCGGTGATCTATACCGGACCGCTGGACCGCTACTTCGACTACGCCGAAGGCAAGCTCGGCTGGCGCACCCTGGACTTCGAGCTCGAAGTGCTGAACACCGGAGATTTCCAGGGCACGCCGGTAATGAACTACAACGACGGCGACGTGCCGTTCACCCGCATCCACGAGTTCCGGCACTTCCACCCGGAACGGGACTACCCGGCCGACAAGACGGTGATCATGCGGGAGTATTCGCGTTTCGCCGACGACGCCGACGAGCCCTACTACCCGATCAACACCGAGGCGGACCGGGCGGTGCTGACGTCCTACCGGGCGCGCGCCAAGGCCGAGATGGACTCGGCCAAGGTGCTCTTCGGCGGGCGGCTGGGCACCTACCAATACCTGGACATGCACATGGCGATCGCCAGTGCCTTGAACATGTACGACAACATCCTGGCGCCGCACCTGTCCGACGGGGTGCCGCTGGGGGAGAGCAGTAAGGCATGACCGACAGTTCGCGCGCGGTGAGCCGGCTTTCGCGGATCATCCTGCCTCGCCAAGGCGAGCCGCTGGATGTGCGCAAGCTCTACATCGAGGAATCCGAGACCAACAGTCGACGGGCGCACCCGCTCACCCGCACCAGCCTGGAGATCGGCGAGGAGTCCGAAGTCTCATTCGCCACGTACTTCAACGCCTTCCCGGCGTCCTACTGGCGGCGCTGGTCGATCGTCGAATCGGTGGTGTTGCAGCTGGAGCTGACCGGGGCGGGGCGAGTTGACGTCTATCGCTCCAAGGCGACCGGTGCGCGTATCGCGGTGGACGGCAAGCCTTTCGGGTCTGTCGAAAACAGTGACACCCCGACGGTGGTGGAATTCGAGGTTGGCCTGCAGCCGTTCGAGGACGGTGGCTGGATCTGGTTCGACATCACCACCGACACCGCGGTCACGCTGGACCGCGGCGGCTGGTACGCCCCGATCGAGGCCCCCAGCCGGGCCGACATCGCCGTCGGCATCCCGACCTTCAATCGGCCCGACGACTGCGTCAACGCGCTGCTCGCGCTGACCTCCGACCCGGACGTCGACGAGGTGATCAGTGCGGTCATCGTGCCCGACCAGGGCACCCGCAAGGTTCGCGACCATCCCGGCTTCGCCGCGGCCGCCGCCGCGCTGGGAGACCGGCTCTCGATGCACGACCAGCCCAACCTCGGCGGGTCCGGTGGCTACAGCCGGGTCATGTACGAAGCGCTGAAGAACACCGGCTGCGAACAGATCCTGTTCATGGACGACGACATCCGCATCGAGCCGGACTCGGTTCTGCGGGCGCTGGCCCTGAACCGGTTCGCCAAGACGCCCACCCTGATCGGGGGGCACATGCTCAACCTGCAGGAGCCCTCGCACCTGCACATCATGGGTGAGGTCGTCGACGCGGGCGTCTTCATGTGGACCAACGCCCCGCACACCGAGTACGACCACAACTTCGCCACCGACTCGCTGGCCGAGTCCCCGGACCTGCACCGGCGTATCGACGTTGACTTCAACGGCTGGTGGATGTGCATGATCCCGCGCGCCGTGGCCGAGGAGATCGGCCAGCCCATCCCGTCGTTCATCAAGTGGGACGACGCCGAGTATGGGATCCGCGCCGGCGAGCACGGCTATCCGACCGTCACCCTGCCCGGGGCGGCGATCTGGCACATGGCCTGGAGCGACAAGGATGACGCGATCGACTGGCAGGCCTATTTCCACCTGCGCAACCGGTTGATGGTGGCGGCCCTGCACTGGGACGGCAACATCTCCGGGCTGATCCGCAGCCACCTCAAGGCCACCCTGAAACACCTTGCCTGCCTGGAGTACTCGACGGTCGCCGTGCAGAACAAGGCGCTGGACGACTTCATGGCCGGCCCCGAGCACATCTTCTCGATCCTGGAGTCGGCCCTGCCGGACATCCACGCGCTGCGCAAGACCTATCCCGATGCGGTGGTGCTACCGGCGGCCAGTGAGCTGCCCGCCCCCTCGCAGCGTCGCAAGCCGATGCGGCCCCCGGTGCAGCCGCTGTCCATCGGCTATCGGCTGGCTCGCGGCATCCTGCACAACCTCAAGGCCACCGAGTCGGAGCACCATCGGCGCCCGCAGCTCAACGTGCCCACCCAGGACGCCCGCTGGTTCCTGCTGTGCACCCAGGACGGTGTCACCGTCACCACCGCCGACGGGCGCGGTGTGGTCTACCGCCAACGTGACCGAGAAAAGATGCTTTCGCTGCTGCGCGAATCACTGCGCCGCCAGTACCAGCTGGCGCGCCGGTTCGACGCTCTGCGCCGGACCTACCGCCGGGCGTTGCCCACGCTGGCGAGCAAGCAGCAGTGGGAGACGGTGCTGCTTCCCGACGGTGCCACGTCGTCATGACCCAACTCGCCCGGGACCCCGACGCGGTACCTCCGCACGGCGAGGACGCCGTGCTCGTCGCCGTGCAGTCGGCCCTGGCGGGCCGGCCCGGAGTGCTGCCGGTGGCCCGAGCGATGTCGCACTTCGGTGAACACAGCCTGGGCTGGCTGGCGGTGTCGGCGCTCGGCGCGCTGCTCCAGCCGCAGCGGCGCCGCAGCTGGCTGCTGGCCGGCGCCGGAACACTGGCCGCGCACGCCGCCGCGGTCGTCATCAAGCGCATCGTGCGCCGCAAACGCCCGGACCACCCGGCGATCGCGGTCAACGTCGGCACGCCGAGTGCTTTGAGCTTCCCCTCGGCGCACGCCACCTCGACCGCGGCGGCGGCCATCCTGCTGGGTCGTGCGGCCGGGCTGCGGTGTGGAGCCCTGCCCGCGGCGCTGGTACCGCCGATGGCGCTGTCTCGCCTGGTGCTCGGGGTGCACTATCCCAGTGATGTTGCCGCCGGCGCGCTGATTGGAGCCGCGGTCGCCGCAACCGCGATCCGCCTGGACAACTCTGGAGACTCGGGATGAGCGCAGAAACTGAAGATCGAGTGCCGGAGATCGGCCCGCCGTCGAACCTGTTCTCCGGGGTGATCAAGGCGATGCGGCCCCGCCAGTGGGTGAAGCAGGTGCTGGTGCTGGCCGCGCCGCTGGCCGCGCTCGGCGGCGACGTGCACTTCGACTACGCCGATGTCGGCCGTAAGGCGCTGATCGCCTTCGTGGTGTTCTCGTTGGCAGCCTCGGCGGGCTACCTGGTCAACGACGCCCAGGACGTCGAAGCCGACCGGGCTCACCCGACCAAACGGTTCCGGCCGATCGCTGCGGGGGTGGTGCCGGCGAGGTTTGCCTACGTGCTGGCGGCGGTGCTGGCGGCGGCGTCGCTGGGCATCGCTTGGTGGCTCACACCCAACCTGGCCCTGGTGATGGCCATCTACTTGGCGATCCAGATGGCCTACTGCTTCGGCCTCAAGCACCAACCGGTGGTCGATATCTGCATCGTGGCCGCGCAGTACCTGCTGCGCGCCATCGCAGGCGGTGCAGCCACGGGTATCTATCTGTCGCAATGGTTCCTACTGGTGATGGCGTTCGGGTCGCTGTTCATGGTGGCCGGCAAGCGCTACGCCGAACTGCAGCTCGCCGAGCAGACCGGCGCCAAGATCCGTAAATCGCTGGAGAGCTACACCGGCACCTATCTGCGTTTCGTATGGACGGCGTCGGCCACCGCGATGCTGGTCTGCTACAGCCTGTACGCCTTCGAGCGCGACAGCGGCTCGGGGTCCTGGTACGCGGTGTCGATCATCCCGATCGTCGTCGGGATCCTGCGCTACGCGGTCGACGTCGACGGCGGGATGGCCGGCGAACCCGAGGACATCTTGCGGCGCGACCGAGTACTGCAGCTGATGGCGCTGGCCTGGATCGGAACCATCGGTGCTGCCGTCGCCTTCGGCTAGCTCGGCCCGGGGGGCCGCGGGCGGACGGGCGCCGGACCCCCGGGTCCGGCCGCTGGGCTGGCCCGCGGTCTCCTACAGCCCCACGGTGCGGCTGAGCTCGTGGGCCGGGGTGGCGGTGGTGCTGCTGATGTTCGGCATCGGGGCCTGGCGGCGGCGCTGGATCTCCGACGACGGCCTGATCGTGCTGCGCACCGTGCGCAACCTGCTGGCCGGCAACGGCCCGGTGTTCAACGTCGGGGAGCGCGTGGAGGCCAATACCTCCACGGCCTGGACGTACCTGATGTATCTCGGCAGCTGGCTCGGTGGGCCGGTGCGCATCGAATACGTGGCGCTGGTCTTCGCGCTGGTGCTGAGCCTGGCCGGGGTGGCGATGCTGATGCTGGGCGCCGCCCGGCTCTACGCGCCGAGCCTGCAGGGTCGCCGCGCGCTGCTGTTGCCGGCCGGGGCACTGGTCTACGTCGCACTGCCGCCGGCGCGAGACTTCGCCACCTCCGGTCTGGAGGCCGGCTTGGTGCTGGCCTACCTGGGTCTGTTGTGGTGGATGCTGGTCTGCTGGTCACAGGCGCTGCGGATGCCCCGATCCCGTGCTCGCGGAGCCCTTTTCACCGCAAGCCTGGCTTTCGTGGCCGGCTGCAGTGTGCTGGTCCGCCCCGAGTTGGCGCTGATCGGCGGTGGCGCGCTGATCATGCTGTTGATCACGGCACGGGAGTGGCGGCCCCGCGCGCTGATCCTGATCGCCGGCGGCGCCCTGCCGGTGGCGTATCAGATCTTCCGGATGGGCTACTACGCCCTACTGGTTCCGGGGACCGCGCTGGCCAAAGACGCGGCCGGCGACAAGTGGTCGCAGGGCATGATTTACCTGGCCAACTTCAACGCCCCCTACGCGCTATGGGTGCCCGCGGTACTGCTGGTGGCGCTCGGCGCCGCACTGTGGGTGGGCGCCGCCGTCCGCTACCGGCCCCGCCGTCCGGTGCCACCCGGCGTCGGCCCGTGGGCCCGACTGGTGCAGAGCCCGGGTGCGGTGGTCTGGTTCTTCGTGTTCAGCGGACTGCTGCAGGCGGTCTACTGGGTGCGTCAGGGCGGCGACTTCATGCACGGGCGGGTGCTGCTGGCGCCGCTGTTCTGCATGCTGGCCCCGGTGGCGGTCATTCCGGTGTTGCTGCCCGACGGCGCGCGCTACCGCCGGGAAGCCGGCTACCCGCTCAGCGGTGCCGTCGGCCTGCTGTGGCTGGCGGTCGCCGGTTGGGCGCTGTGGGCGGCCAACTCGCCGGGAATGGGCGATGACGGCACCCGCGTCACCTACTCCGGGATCGTCGACGAGCGCCGGTTCTACTCCCAGGCGACCGGCAACGCCCATCCGCTGACCGCCGCGGACTACCTCGGCTATCCGCGGATGCGCGCGGTGTTGACCACGATCGCCGCCACCCCCGACGGGGCGTTGCTGCTGCCGTCGGGGAACTATGACCAGTGGGACGTGGTGCCCGTCATCCTGCCGGTGCCCCCGGGGATCGGTGTTCCGACCGATCCCGACCCGGGCGGGAGCGGTCCCCACACCGTCTTCTTCACCAACATGGGGATGTTGGGCATGAACACCGGTCTGGACGTTCGGGTGCTGGACCAGATCGGGCTGATCAATCCGATCGCGGCGCACACCGGAAGGCTGGAGCACGGCCGGATCGGTCACGACAAGGACCTGTTCCGGGATTGGATCGTGGCTGACGGCCCGTGGGTCAAGTGGTACCCGTTGATCCCGGGCTACCTGGACCAGGACTGGATCGCTCAGGCAGAGGCGGCCCTGCGCTGCCCCGACACCGCGGCGGTGCTGGGCTCGGTGCGTGCGCCGATGGGCCCGCGCCGGTTCCTGTCCAACGTGCTGCACTCGCCGGGTTTCACCCGCTACCGCATCGAGCGGGTCCCGCGCGACGAATTGATCCGCTGCGGACTGGCGGTGCCCGAACCGACCCGACCGACCTACACCGGCATGCCGCCGGAGCTCCCCTGACCGTCTGGTGCCGGGCTGACTCAAAAATTGTGACGGACGTCATTCCCCGGATCTGGCAGCTACCCGCCTTGTCGGGTCTCACCGGCTGGAATGCCCACGTGAGCGCAGCACGCCTACTGTCACAAAATTCGGTCCCCGGTCGGGTGGCGGGCCCTTGGATGGAGCCCGGGGCGGTCGATGGCGGGCATTTTGTGGTTGACTACACCGGCACTGTTGCGTTGGTACGCACAGATCGGGTCCGAGTCGGACCACGCTATGAGCAAAGTACGGCAACGAATGAATGAGGATGCCAAGGATGAAGCTGCTTGACAGGTTGATGGTCGTCGCCGGAGGCGCGGCCCTGCTGGCGGGACTGGTCGGTGTCGTCGGCGGTACCCCGGAGGCGAGCGCGTTCTCCCGGCCCGGTCTGCCGGTCGAGTACCTGCAGGTGCCCTCGGCGGGTATGGGCCGTGACATCAAGGTCCAGTTCCAGAGCGGTGGTTCGGACTCCCCGGGCCTGTACCTGCTCGACGGTATGCGGGCCCAGGACGACTTCAACGGCTGGGACATCAACACCCCGGCGTTCGAGTGGTACCTGAACTCGGGCATCTCGGTGATCATGCCGGTCGGCGGCCAGTCCAGCTTCTACAGCGACTGGTACAAGCCGGCTTGCGGCAAGGTCGGCTGCCAGACCTACAAGTGGGAGACCTTCCTCACCAGCGAGCTGCCGGCCTACCTGGCCTCGGAGTACGGCGTGAGCCAGAGCCGCAACGCGGCGGTCGGCCTGTCGATGGCCGGTTCGTCGGCCATGACGCTGGCGATCTACCACCCCAACCAGTTCAGCTACGCCGGCTCGCTGTCGGGTTACCTGAACCCGTCCACCGGTAAGGGCTGGATCGGCCTGTCGATGGGTGACGCCGGCGGCTACAAGAAGAACGACATGTGGGGCGACGACAACGACCCGGCATGGCTGCGCAACGACCCGACGGTCAACGTCGACAAGCTGGTGGCCAACAACACCCGCCTGTGGGTCTTCTGCGGCAACGGCCACGCCAACCAGCTGGGCGGCGACAACATCCCGGCCGTCTTCCTGGAGCAGAACTTCATGATCGGTGCGAACAAGAAGTTCCAGGAGCTCTACACCGCGGCCGGCGGCAACAACGCGATCTTCAACTTCCCGGACTACGGCACCCACAGCTGGGAGTACTGGGGCCAGCAGCTGCAGGCCATGAAGCCGGACCTGCAGAGCCACCTGGGCGCTACGCCGGGCGGCGGCGCGAGCAGCAGCAGCTCGGGCGAGTAGTCCGCAGCGCTAAAGATGTACCGCCGACGGCGGCGACCTGAAGGGGTCGTCGCCGTCGGCCGTTTCCTGCCCTGCCCGCAAGTGCCGTGTGATTGACTACCTCCCGGGGTCAGGGCGCGCGACCAGCGGGTGGAACCATCTGAGAATCTGTGCCGACGAGCGAGGTGGATATGAGCGGACTGTCGAAGTTGCTGCGGGCGCTATGCGTGGCCGTGCTGATGCTGGGATTGTGGGGTGGGGGCACGATCGTCGGCTCCACCGCGCACGCCGCACAGTTCGAGAACCTGATGGTCCCGTCGCCGTCGATGGGCCGCGACATCCCGGTGGCGTTCCTCAACCAGGGACCGCACGCGGTGTACCTGCTCGACGCGTTCGACGCCCACCCCGAGGTGAGCAACTGGGTGACCGCGGGCAACGCGATGAACACCCTGGCCGGTAAGGGTGTCTCGGTCGTCGCCCCGGCCGGCGGTGCCTACAGCATGTACACCAACTGGGAGCAGGACGGCAGCAAGCAGTGGGACACTTTCCTGTCCAGTGAGCTGCCGGACTGGCTGGCGGCCAACCGGGGCCTGGCGCCGGGCGGTCACGCCGTGGTCGGCGCGTCCCAGGGCGGCTACGGCGCATTGGCGCTGGCCACCTTCCACCCTGACCGGTTCGGCTTCGCCGGCTCGATGTCGGGCTTCTTAGGGCCGGCCAACACCACCGAGGGCGGCGTCATCGCCGCGGGGCTGCAGAACTTCGGCGGGGTGGACCCCTACGGCATGTGGGGTGCGCCCCAGCTCGGCCGGTGGAAGTGGCACGACCCCACGGTGCACGCGACCCTGCTCGCGCAGAACAACACCCGGGTCTGGGTCTACGCCCCGCTGGGCGGCGCCTCCAACCCGGCCGCGATGATCGGCGACCCGTCGCAGGCGGCCGGCAGCGGTCGGTACTTCAACCAGCAGTACCGCCAGGTGCGCGGCAAGAACGGGCACTTCGACTTCTCCGCCGGTGACAATGGCTGGGGATCGTGGTCGTCGCAGCTGGGCGCCATGGCCGGCGATATCGTCGGCGCGATCCGCTAGGACTCTGCTGAATAATCCCGCGTGGCTTCGTGGTGTGGTTGGTGGTGCCTGGGATTCTTGGTGGGTGCAGGGTGAGGCTGATCGTCAGCGAGATCTGTTGGATGTGGAATCGGTAGTGGGGCATCTGCTCCCGGCTGGGACGGTGTTTGCGTTCTTGGCCGAACATCGGACCCGGTTGTTCCCGGCGGAGATGTTCTCTGATCTGTTCCCGTCGGGTCGTGGACGGCCGTCCGTCCCGCCTGAGGTGGTCGCCTCGGTGATCGTGTTGCAGACCTTGCATGGGCTCTCGGATCGTGAGGCTGCCGAGGCGGTGATGTTCGACCTGCGGTGGAAGGCGGCGTGTGGGTTCGCGATCGACGCTGCTGGGTTTCACCCGACGACGCTGACCTATTGGCGGCGCCGGCTGGCGGCCAGCGATAGGCCGCAACGGATTTTCGATGCGGTTCGTGAGGTCATCACCCAGACCGGGGTGTTGGCTGGCCGGGCGCGGAGGGCACTGGATTCGACGATCCTCGATGACGCGGTCGCCCGCCAGGACACCGTGACTCAGTTGATCGCGGTGATCCGTCGGGTCGGCCGCGACGTGCCCGGTGGCAACGCGGTGGTTACCGCGCAGTGCACACGGCTTGCGGCGTTGACCGGGCAGGACTACACCGCGACGGGCAAGCCGCGGATCGCCTGGGATGACCACGCCGCGCGGGAGGAATTGGTCACCGCACTGGTCAACGACGCTTTGGCGCTGTTGGGGGCCCTCGATGTCGAGACGATCGCGGAGCAGGGCGGTAAGCCCGCCGAAGCGGTCGCGTTGCTTGCCTTGGTCGCAGGCCAGGACGTTGAGCCCGCCGAGGGTTCTGACGGGACCGACGGGCGGTGGCGGATCGCGCGGCGCACCGCGCCGGATCGGATGATCTCGACCGTCGACCCCGATACCCGCCATGCGCACAAGACTCAGCACCGCCGCCAGGAGGGGTTCAAGGCCCATGTCGTGGTCGAGCCCGACACCGGTCTGACCACGACCGTGCGGTTGACGAAAACGAACGGTCCGGATAACTCCGATGCGAACGTGGGCGCGCAGTTGGTGACCGCTGACCCGACCATCGCCACGGGTCAAGACGTCGAGGTACTGGGTGATTCCGCCTACGCCACCGGTGACATGCTGCACACGCTGGATCACAAGCAGTGGACGCCGCTGGTCAAACCCTGGCCGGTCAAGCCCGCAGTCGAGGGCGGTTTCACCATCGACGACTTCACCCACGATCCAGTTGCCGGGACGTTGACCTGCCCGGCAGGGGTAGCCAAGCGAATCACCAAGAGCCGCAAGGCCGTTTTCGGGATCGCATGTGCGCAATGCCCGCTGCGGGCGCGATGCACCACCGCCAAGAAGGGCCGCACCATCGAGCTGCACAAGCACGATCTGCTCCAGCGTGAACACCGTAAACGCGCCGCCGATAGTGACTTTCAGGCCACCTATCGCCGGCATAGGCCGATGGTCGAACGCACCATCGCCTGGCTCACCCGCGGGAACCGGCGAGTGCCCTACCGCGGAATCGCCAAGAACGACGCTTGGCTGCATCACCGCGTCGCAGGGCTGAACCTGCGCCGACTGATCACCATGGGCCTGACCCATACCGGCACCGCCTGGACGCTGGCCTGATCCAGCGGCGCAAGGCTGTTGCCCTCAACCCCGCCCAGTGTCACGATCACCACGCCGGAATGACCTCGCCCGTCGGCCCCAGGGCCTGACTTCAAATCAGCGCCACGAGGCACCTCGCCCCTCAGGCCACTAATTCAGCAGAGTCCTAGCGCGGCGTCAGCCGGGCGAAGCGGGATCGCGCTTAGGCCGAGCGATCCGCTAGTTTTTTTGCGTTGACTCTGCGTCCACGGCGGAAAAGTAGGTGCCGCCCTGGACGCAGAGTCAATGGCGTTCGGTGGTCATAGCCGCGGATCTGTACCGTGAAAGGCGATATGGCCAAGAAGAAGACATCGAGAACCCCGCGGAAATCCGCGAAATCTCCGCGCAAGTCGCCCGCCAACCGCCGACGCGTCCTGGCCTGGGTCGCTGCCGGCTCAATGGCCTTGGTGGTGGCGCTGGTGATCGTCGCGGTGGTGATCTGGATTCGGCGCCCGGCCTCACCGCCGATCGCGGAGCAGCCGGGAGCGGGCGTCCCGTCGACTAGCTCGGTGCCGACGCGGACCAAGAAGCCCCGCCCGGCCTATCAGGACGCCAGCTGCCCAGACGTCCAGCTGGTGTCGGTGCCGGGCACCTGGGAGACGTCGCCGACCGACGATCCGCTCAACCCCACCCAGTTCCCGATCGCGCTGCTGCTCACGGTCACCCGCCCGATCGCCGAACAGTTCGACGCGGCTCGGGTGCAGACGTACACGGTCGCCTACACCGCGCAGTTCCACAATCCGCTTTCGGCCGACAAGCAGATGAGCTACGACGACAGCCGCGCCGAGGGCAAGCGCGCCACCGTCAAGGCGATGACCGAGATGAACGAGCGGTGCCCGCTGACCAGCTATGTGTTGATCGGCTTCTCCCAGGGCGCGGTGATCGCCGGTGACGTGGCCAGCGACATCGGCAATGGCCGCGGCCCGGTCGATGAGGACCTGGTGCTGGGCGTGACGCTGATCGCCGACGGCCGCCGCCAGGACGGGGTTGGTATAGATGTGCCGCCCAGCCCGCCGGGCCAGGGTGCCGAAGTGACCTTGCATGAGCTGCCGATTCTGTCCGGGATGGGGCTGACCATGACCGGCGCTCGCGAGGGTGGCTTCGGCGACCTGGACAAGCGCACCAATGAGATCTGCGCGCGCGGGGACCTCATCTGCGCCGCCCCGCGAGAGGCATTCAGCATCGGGAGACTGCCCGCCACCCTGGAGACGCTGGCCGGTGGCGCGGCCCAGCCGGTGCACGCGCTGTACGGCACCACCGAGGTCTGGGACCAGAACGGGCTGTCCGCCACCCAGTGGACGTTGAACTGGGCACGTGACCTCGTCGACAACGCGCCCCGTCCGCCGCACCGCTGAAACTGGGACCGTCTCGTGATCCGGAGGCGGGCGTCACACGCGGTACCGTTTGATTTGGCATGGAACGCACCGGCCTCTAACATTAAGAGCAATTTAAGAACGGCGGCTCGTGGCCGCAGGGCAGCAGTGCGTCGCCGGGTGGCGGAAACCCATTACCATCTGTGAGGTCCCGCGCCCGCGTGATGTAACGCACCAGCGTGACCAGACGCGCCCGGCAGCTGATGAAGATGTTCGCGACAGGAGATTTGCATGGCCCCGGCAACACAGGCCGCGTACCACAACCCCTTCATCAAGGACGGCAAGATCCGGTTCCCGGACAACGCCAACCTGGTGAAGACCGTCGAGCGCTGGGCTGCGCTGCGTGGCGAAAAGTTGGCGTACCGGTTCCTGGATTACTCCACCGAGCGTGACGGTCTGGCCCGCGACATCTCCTGGGCGGACTTCGGTGCCCGCAACCGCGCCGTCGGCGCCCGGCTGCAACAGGTCACCGAGCCCGGCGACCGGGTCGCGATCCTGTGCCCGCAGAACCTGGACTACCTGGTGTCGTTCTTCGGGATCATGTACTCCGGCCGCATCGCGGTGCCGCTGTTCGACCCGGGCGAGCCGGGCCACGTGGGCCGGCTGCACGCGGTGCTCGACGACTGCACCCCGTCGGCGGTGCTGACCACCACCGACTCGGCCGAGGGTGTCCGGAAGTTCTTCCGCAGCCGCCCGGCCAACGCCCGCCCGCGGGTCATCGCGGTCGACGCGGTGCCCGCCGAGGTCGGATCGACCTGGGTGATGCCCGAAGCCGACCGCAACGCGGTCGCCTACCTGCAATACACCTCCGGCTCCACCCGCACCCCGACCGGTGTGAAGATCACCCACCTGAACCTGCCCACCAACGTCGTGCAGCTGCTGGACGCATTGAAGGGCCGTGAGGGCGACCGCGGTGTCACCTGGCTGCCGTTCTTCCACGACATGGGTCTGGTCACCATTCTGCTGTCGTGCGTGATGGGCCAGCAGTTCACCTTCATGACCCCCGCGGCGTTCGTCCGCCGGCCCTACCGGTGGATCAAAGAGATGTCCCGCAAGGAGGGCGAGACCGGGGAGTGCTTCTCGGTGGCCCCGAACTTCGCCTTCGAGCACGCTGCGGCCCGCGGCCTGCCCAAGGAAGGTGACCCGCCGCTGGACCTGAGCAACGTCCGGGCGATCCTCAACGGCAGCGAGCCGGTGTCGGCGGCGTCAGTGCGCAAGTTCAACGAGGCGTTTGGCCCGTACGGATTCCGCGAGGAGGCCATCAAGCCGTCCTACGGGCTGGCCGAAGCCACCTTGTTCGTGTCGACCACCCCGCCCGACGAGGGGCCGCGGGTGGTCTACGTCGACCGCGAGGAGCTCAACAACGGCGGCCGGTTCATCGAGGTGGCGCCGGATGCGCCCAACGCGGTCAGTCAGGCCTCCGCCGGCCGGGTGGCCGTGGACCAGTGGGCGGTGATCGTCGACTACGAGACCGGCGCCGAGCTGCCCGACGGCCAGATCGGTGAGATCTGGCTGCAGGGCAACAACATGGGCGTCGGCTACTGGAACCGGGAGAAGGAGACCGCCGACACGTTCCAGAACGTGCTCAAGTCGCGTGCCACCCCCTCGCGTGCCGAGGGCGCCGACGAGAACGGCTTCTGGGTGCGCACCGGCGACTACGGCGCCTACTACAACGACGACCTCTACATCACCGGCCGCGTCAAGGATCTGGTGATCGTGGACGGCCGCAACCACTACCCGCAGGACCTGGAGTACTCGGCGCAGGAGGCCAGCCGGGCGCTGCGTGCCGGCTACGTGGCGGCGTTCTCGGTGCCGGCCAACCAGCTGCCCCAGTCGGCCTTCGACAACCCGCACTCCGGGCTGAAGTACGACCCGGAGGACTCATCCGAGCAGCTGGTGATCGTCGCCGAGCGCGCCCCGGGCGCCCACAAGCTGGAATACCAGCCGATCGCCGACGACATCCGGGCGGCGATCGCGGTGCGCCACGGCGTGACCGTGCGTGACGTGCTGCTGGTGTCGGCGGGCACCGTCCCGCGGACGTCCAGCGGCAAGATCGGTCGCCGCGCCTGCCGGTCCGCCTACCTGGACGGCAGCCTGCGCGGCGGCACCACCGGCCCGAACGCCTACCCCGACGAGGTCTAACCCCAGATGAGCGAGGCTCCGCAGATGACCGGCGACGGCGACGACGCAACCCTGCGCGGCACCAGCCGCACCGACCTGACCGTCGCCGACATGCGGGCCTGGCTGCGCAACTGGGTGGCCAATGCCACCTCCCAGTCGCCGGAGAAGATCAACGAGACCGCTCCGCTGATCGAACTGGGCCTGTCGTCGCGGGACGCGGTGGCGATGGCGTCGGACATCGAAGACTTCACCGGGGTGACGCTGTCGGCGACGGTGGCCTTCCGGCACCCCACAATCGAGGCGCTGGCCACGGTGATCGTCGAGGGCGAGCCGGTGCTGGAAGACGATTCCGACAGCGAGGACTGGTCGCGCGACGCCGATGTGGCCGACATCGCGGTGGTCGGCCTGGCCACCCGCTTCCCGGGCGACATGAACACCCCCGGGGAGACCTGGGAGAAGCTGCTCGCGGGGTTCGACGCGATCACCGACCTGCCCGAGGGCCGCTGGTCGGAATTTATGGAGGAGCCTCGGGTGGCCGAGCGGGTCAAAAAGGCCCGCACCCGCGGTGGCTACCTGTCCGACATCAAGGGCTTCGACGCGGAATTCTTCGCGCTGTCGAAGATGGAAGCCGACAACGTCGACCCGCAGCAGCGGATGGCGCTCGAGCTGACCTGGGAGGCACTGGAGCACGCCCGGATCCCGGCCTCGAGCCTGCGCGGCGAAGCGGTCGCGGTCTACATGGGCTCGACGAACGGTGACTATCAGAACCTGGCACTGTCCGACCCGAGCATCACTCACCCGTATGCCATCACCGGCAACTCCAGCTCGATCATCGCCAACCGGGTGAGCTACTTCTACGACTTCCGCGGTCCGTCGGTCACCGTCGACACCGCCTGCTCGTCGTCACTGGTCGCCGCGCACGCCGGTGTGCAGGCGCTGCGCAACGGCGAGGCCGACGTGGCAGTGGTCGGCGGCGTCAACGCATTGGTCACCCCGCTGGTGACGGTCGGTTTCGACGAGGTCGGCGGGGTGCTCTCACCCGATGGCCGGATCAAGTCGTTCTCGTCCGACGCCGACGGCTTCTCCCGTGCCGAGGGCGGCGGCGTGCTGGTGCTGCGTTCTTGTAGGCCTTGCGCAGCACCGCGGCCTGCTCGCGCCCAACCCGGACGCCCAGGCCGCGGTGCTGCGCAAGGCCTACAAGAACGCCGGTATCGACCCGCGCACCGTCGACTACATCGAGGCGCACGGCACCGGCACCATCCTGGGTGACCCGATCGAGGCCGAGGCGCTGGGCCGGGTGGTCGGCCGGGGCCGCGCCGCGGACAAACCCGCGCTGCTGGGCGCGGTGAAATCCAATGTCGGACACCTGGAGTCGGCCGCCGGTGCGGCGAGCCTGGCCAAGATCGTGCTCGCCATGCAGCACGACAAGATCCCGCCGTCGATCAACTACGCCGGCCCCAACCCCTACATCGACTTTGCCGGCACCCACTTGAAGGTTGCCGACACCGCCACCGACTGGCCGCGCTACGGCGGCTACGCGGTGGCCGGGGTGTCCGGTTTCGGATTCGGCGGCGCGAACGCGCACCTGGTGGTGCGCGAGGTGCTGCCGCGCGATGTGATCTCCAAGGAGCCGGAGACCGAAGAGGCTGCCCCGCTTGCCGAAACCTCCGAGCCCGAGATCATCGACTACGAGGCACCGCGCTTCGACGAGTACGGCGAGTTCATCGCGCCCGCGGGCTCCGCCTCCGAGCCCGAGTATGAACTTCCCGGCCTGACCGATGAGGCATTGCGGTTGCGGGACGAGGCGCTGGCCGAGCTGGCGGCGCAAGAACCCGTGCAACCGCTGATCCCCCTGGCGATCTCGGCATTTCTGACCTCCCGGAAGAAGGCCGCCGCGGCCGAGCTGGCCGACTGGATCGACAGCGAAGAAGGCCGAGCCACCCCGCTGACCTCCATCGGCCGGGCGCTGTCGCGGCGCAACCACGGCCGCTCGCGCGCCGTGGTGCTGGCCCACGACCACGACGAGGCGATCGCCGGCCTGCGCGCCGTCGCCGAGGGCAAACAGAAGCCGAACGTCTACTCCGTCGACGGCCCGGTCACCAACGGCCCGGTCTGGGTGATGGCCGGCTTCGGTGCCCAGCACCGCAAGATGGGCAAGAGCCTCTACCTGCGCGACCCGATCTTCGCCGAATGGATCGAACGCGTCGACGCCCTGATTCAGGACGAGCGCGGCTACTCGGTGCTGGAGCTGATCCTCGACGACTCGCAGGACTACGGGATCGAGACCTCTAACGTCGTCATCTTCGCCATCCAGATCGCGCTGGGTGAGGTGCTCAAGCATCACGGGGCGCGGCCCACCGCCGTCATCGGCCAGTCGCTGGGCGAGCCGGCGTCGGCCTACTTCTCCGGCGGACTGTCACTGGCCGACGCCGCCCGGGTGATCGCCTCGCGCGCACACCTGATGGGCGAGGGCGAAGCGATGCTGTTCGGCGAGTACATCCGGTTCATGGCGCTGGTGGAGTACTCCGCCGAGGAACTCAAGACCGTCTTCGCCGACTTCCCGGGCCTGGAGGTGTGCGTCTACGCCGCGCCCAGCCAGACCGTGATCGGCGGGCCCCCCGAGCAGATCGACGCGATCGTCGCCCGCGCCGAATCCGAGGGCCGCTTCGCCCGCAAGCTGCAGACCAAGGGCGCCGGCCACACCTCGCAGATGGACCCGCTGCTCGGCGAGTTCTCCGCGGAGCTGCAGGGCATCGAGCCGCACACCCCGAACATCGGCATCTTCTCGACCGTGCATGAGGGCAGCTACGTCAAACCCGGCGGCGAGCCGATCCACGACGTGGACTACTGGAAGAAGGGGATGCGGCACAGCGTCTACTTCACCCACGGTGTCCGCAACGCCGTCGACAACGGCTACACCACTTTCTTGGAGCTGGCACCCAACCCGGTAGCGCTCATGCAGGTGGGATTGACGACGGCCAGCGCTGGGCTGCACGATGCCCAATTGATCGCAACGTTGGCCCGCAAGACCGACGACGTCGACGCCTTGACCATGGCGATGGCCCAGCTCTACGTCTACGGCCACGACCTCGACTTCCGCACGCTGTTCCCGCGTGACGTCGAAGGACCGGTCAGCCCGGCGGAGTTCGCCAACATCCCGCCGACGCGCTTCAAGCGCAAGCCGCACTGGCTCGACGCCCGGTTCTCCGGCGACGCCACCGGTGTCATGCCTGGCTCGCACGTCGCGACCCCGGACGGCCGGCACGTCTTCGAGTACGCCGGTCGCGGCGAGACGGACTTGGCGGCCCTGGTGAAAGCCGCTGCCGCAACTGTGATTCCGGATTCGACCCTGGTGGCCTCCGAACAGCGGGCGGTGCCGGGTGAGGGTGCTCGGCTGGTGACCACGCTGACCCGGCACCCCGGCGGCGCGGCCGTGCAGGTGCACTCGCGGATCGGCGAGTCGTTCACGCTGGTCTACGACGCGTTGGTGTCGCGTGGCGGCGCAACCGGGGTGTTGCCGGTCGCCGTCGGCGCGGGCACCGCAGTGACCGAGTCCGCCACGGCTTCCGTTGCGGCGGTCGAGTCATCGGGGGAGCCGACGGACGACGCAGCGATCCTGCACGACAACCTCACCGCAGGAGCCGGCCTGGCCGCCGGTTTCGCCAAGTGGTCACCGGAATCCGGCGAGACCATTTCGGATCGGTTGGGCGCGATCGTCGGCGGTGCGATGGGCTACGAGCCCGAGGACCTGCCGTGGGAGGTGCCGCTGATCGAGCTGGGCCTGGATTCGCTGATGGCCGTACGGATCAAGAACCGGGTCGAATACGACTTCGACCTGCCGCCGATCCAGCTGACCGCGGTCCGCGACGCAAACCTGTACAACGTCGAGGAGATGATCCGCTACGCGGTCGAGCACCGCGACGAGGTCGAGGCGCTGCACTCCCATCAGCAGACCCAGACGGCTGAGGAGATCGCCGCCGAGCAGGCCGCTATCCTGGCCGCGGCCAAGGCGGCGGAATTCCCGCCCCCGCCGACCATCCCGGCCGGGCCCGGGGTTCCGCCGCCCCCCACCGATCCTTCCGGTCCGGGCGCCAATGCGAGCGGGGTCAGCACCAAGACCGCGGCGGCCGCCAAGGTGCTTACCCAGGAGGCGGTGACCGAGGCGCTGGGCGCCGACGTACCACCGCGTGACGCCGCCGAGCGGGTCACCTTCGCCACCTGGGCGATCGTCACCGGGAAATCGCCGGGTGGCATCTTTAACGAACTGCCGGCCCTCGATGACGACACGGTGGCCAAGATGGCCGAGCGGTTGTCCGAGCGTGCCGAGGGCATCATCTCGGGCGACGACGTGAAGTCGGCGACCACCATCGAAGCCCTGGCGACCATCGTCCGCGACCAGCTGGAGGACGGCGTGGTGGACGGTTTCGTCCGCACCCTGCGCGCCAAGCCCGAAGGCTCGAACAAGGCTCCGCTGTTCGTGTTTCACCCCGCCGGTGGTTCGACCGTGGTCTACGAGCCGCTGATGAAGCGGTTGCCCGCTGACCTCCCGGTGTATGGGATCGAGCGGGTAGAGGGGTCCATCGAGGAGCGCGCCGCCGAGTACGTGCCCAAGCTGCTGGAGCTGCACGACGGGCCGTTCCTGCTTGCCGGGTGGTCGCTGGGCGGGGCGCTGGCTTACGCATGTGCGATCGGGCTGAAGCAAGCGGGCGCCGATGTGCGTTACGTCGGGCTGCTCGACCTGGTGCTGCCCGGTGAGCCGATCGACCAGAGCAAGGAAGGCATGCGGGCCCGCTGGGACCGCTATGCACGGTTTGCCGAGCGCACCTTCAACGTGGAGGTTCCCGAGATTCCCTACGAGGAGCTGGAGAAGCTCGACGACGAGGGCCAGGTTCGTTTCGTGCTCGACGTGGTCGCCCAGAGCGGGGTGCAGATCCCCGGCGGCATCATCGAGCATCAGCGCACGTCGTACCTGGACAACCGGGCCTTGGACACCATCGAGATCCAGCCCTACGACGGGCACGTCACGCTGTACATGGCCGACCGCTACCACGATGACGCCATCGTGTTCGAGCCCGCCTACGCGACCCGCAAGCCCGACGGCGGCTGGGGCGAATACATCTCCGATTTGGAGATCGTGCCGATCGGGGGCGAGCACGTTCAGGTGATCGACGAGCCGTACATTGCCAAGGTGGGCGCCCACATGAGTGAGGCCATCAACCGGATCCAGGGAGAGCAGTGAGTAACAAGACCACCGCTGAACTGTTGGCCGAGCTCCGCGAAAAGCTGGAGTTGGCATCCGAACCCGGCGGTGAGGCGGCCGTCGCCAAACGCGCGAAGAAGGGCATTCCCAGTGCCCGCGACCGCATTTATGCACTGCTGGACCCGGGCAGCTTTCTGGAGATCGGTGCGCTGTGCAAGACCCCCGGTGATCCGAACGCGCTGTACGGCGACGGCGTGGTCACCGGCCACGGCCGGATCAACGGCCGGCCCGTCGGGGTGTTCAGCCACGACCAAACCGTGTTCCAGGGCTCGGTCGGGGAGATGTTCGGCCGCAAGGTGGCCAAGCTCATGGAGTGGGTGGCCATGGTCGGCTGCCCGATCATCGGCATCAACGACTCCGCCGGCGCGCGGATCCAGGACGCCGTGACGTCGCTGGCGTGGTACGCCGAGCTGGGCCGGCGCCACGAGATGCTGCGCGGCCTGGTGCCGGAGATCTCGATCATTTTGGGTAAATGTGCTGGGGGAGCGGTGTATTCGCCGATCCAGACCGACCTGTTGGTGGCGGTTCGTGATCAGGGCTACATGTTCATCACCGGACCCGACGTGATCAAGGACGTCACCGGCGAGGATGTGAGCTTCGACGAACTCGGCGGCGCCGATGTGCAGGCTCAGCGCGGCAACATCCACAAGGTGGTCGACGACGAGGCGGCGGCGTTCCAGTATGTGCGCGACTACCTGTCGTTCTTGCCGTCCAACCACTTCGACGACGCGCCGATCGTCAACCCAGGTCTCGAGCCGGAGATCACCCCGCACGACCTGGAGCTGGACTCGATCGTTCCGGACGCCGACAACGTTGCCTACGACATGCACGAGATCCTGCTGCGGATCTTCGACGACGGTGACGTCTTCGAGATCGCTGAACAGCGCGGGCAGGCGATGATCACCGCCTTCGCCCGGGTCGACGGGCATCCGGTCGGGGTGATCGCCAACCAGCCGATGTTCATGTCCGGGGCGGTGGACACCGAGGCCTCCGACAAGGCGGCCAGCTTCATCCGATTCTGCGACTCCTACAACCTGCCACTGGTTTTCGTGGTCGATACCCCTGGCGCCATGCCCGGGGTATCGGAAGAGAAGAACGGGATCATCAAGCGCGGCGGCAGGTTCTTCAACGCCATCGTCGAGGCCGACGTGCCGAAGGTGACGGTGATCATTCGCAAGGCCTACGGCGGTGGCTACGCGGTGATGGGCTCCAAGCAGTTGTCCGCGGATCTGAACTTTGCCTGGCCGACGGCCCGGATCGCGGTGATCGGCGCCGACGGGGCGGCCCAGCTGCTGGTGAAGCGCTTCCCGGATCCGACCGCCCCCGAGGTGCAGAAGATCAAGGCCGACTTCATCGCCGGCTACAACGAGAACATGGCGATCCCGTGGACTGCCGCCGAGCGCGGCTACATCGACGCCGTGATCCAGCCGCACGAGACCCGGTTGTTGCTGCGTAAGTCGCTGCGTCTGCTGCGGGACAAGCAGAACTTCCCCAAGGTGCAGCGCAAGCACGGCCTGCTGCCGATCTAGCCGGCTCTACCGCTTCGCCGCTGAGTCCTGACTCAGGATGCGGGTACAAGGTGGCCTATGTTCGTCGGGTTCAACGGCGACCTACCGATGTGGCGGCCTTGAGAATCTGGCGAGGAAATCTGGTCAATACCTGAATCCTGCTTGCAAGGAAGCCGTGTCCTAGTCTCGGACGGGTAAGTGTTGCGTAACGCTTCAGCAACACCAGTCACTTCTGTCGCAAACCAATTATCGTTTACCCCAGGCGATCCCATGATGGGCTGGCCGCCGAGGTTCCAATTATGCGGGGCCGGAACGTGATTCCGGCTGCCCGGATCGCCGTGCGAATCGTCGGAGGCCTGACGACGGGGGCGACGTGTGTGTACTGGCAGCGAGTGTCGTAGCGGCGAGGCGCGATGAGTCTACTGCTGCCGGCGCGGCCGTCGGCTCCGGTAGCGCGGAAACCGCGTAGTGCTGCAGATGAGCAGAAACGACTGCTGCGCAAAGCGATTGCAGCATCAGCTATCGGTAACGCGACCGAATGGTATGACTACGGTGTCTATGCCGTCGTGGCGACCTATCTGACCGAGGCGTTTTTTCCGGAATCGCTGGGCAATCTGGGCACCATGTTCGGCTTTGCGGTCTCGTTCGTGCTCCGGCCGCTGGGCGGCATGATCTGGGGCCCCATCGGAGACCGGTTCGGGCGCAAGTCGGTCCTGGTCGCGACAATTCTGCTGATCGCGGTGGCGACGACGTTGATCGGCGTATTGCCCACCTACGCCACCGTGGGGTGGTGGGCGCCCGGGCTGTTGATCGCCCTGCGGGTGGTGCAGGGCTTCTCGACCGGCGGCGAATACGGTGGCGCCGCCACATTTATGGCCGAGAGCGCGCCCGATGACAAACGCGGGACCTATGGCAGCTTCCTGGAGTTCGGCGCCGTCGGCGGCTTCGTCCTCGGCAGTGCTGTCGTGTTGGCGCTGGAGGCCATGCTCAGCCACGAGCAGATGGCGGCCTGGGGTTGGCGCGTTCCGTTCCTGCTGGCCCTACCGTTGGGGGTGCTGGGGCTGGTACTGCGCTCTCGGATGCCCGAGACGCCGGTGTTCGCCGAGTGCGTCGCCTGCGACGAGATCAAGGGATCGGCGTGGGACCGACTGGTCGACCTGCTGACCAACTACACCCGACCGATCTTGGTCACCTTTGCGCTGCTGGTGGCGCTAAACATCATCGACTACACCCTGGTGACCTACCAACCGACCTACCTGCACACCTCCGCTGGCCTTGACGAACGCAGCAGGACGGCAGTGGTCCTCGTCGGGGAGTTGGCCATGATGGCTTGTATTCCCTTCGCGGGTGCCTGGTCGGACCGGATCGGCCGAAAGCCGCTGTGGCGCGGGTCGCTGATCGGGTTCATCGTGTTGGCACTGCCGATGTACTGGCTGATGGGCCAGGGATTCGCCCTTGCGCTGGTGGGATTCACGGTGCTCAGTGTGCTGTTCGCTGCGCCGCTGGCCACCGTGGCGGCGACGTTCCCGGCGATGTTCCCCACCCAAGTGCGCTACGCGGGATTCGCGATTGCTGACAACGCGGCGGTCGCGGTCTTCGGCGGCACGGCGCCGGTGCTGGCCGACTCGGTCATCGAGCACACCGGATGGCAGCTCTTTCCGGCGGCCTATCTGGTGGCCGCCGCAGTGCTCGGGTTGGTGGCCCTGCGATTCCTGCCGGAGACCCTCGGTTGCTCACTGCGCGGGACCGGCATCCCCGGAGTGCAGGGTGAACTCGAGCGTGAGCTGGCGGCCGTGATCGCCGAGCAAGCCGACGGGCTCCGTGAGCGTGCACAGCATGACGCCTGAGATGGCGTGTCGGCGTGCAAACACATACTCCCGCGGCAAAGGGACCTTAGGCCTTGATCCGGATCTGGCCCGGTGACCACCAGCCGCTGCGGGTGGCGCTGCCCAGGTCCAACTCCGCGGGCGTGGCCGGCGTGATCACGTCGAACTGACGCAGTGAGCCCCAGTCCCGGCCCCAGTCGTAGTTCAGGTACGTGGCCATCACGTGCGCGCGCAGCAGCATGTCGGAGATGCCCAACAGACCGCCGTTCACTCCGTCCTGCCAGGTGTCGGTGTCCTGCTTCTTGGCGTTGTAGTCCGGGGTGATCCGGTACTGCGGCACCTCGGTGACGCCGTTGGCGTGCAGCATCGGGTGCTGGCACGGGAAGGCCAGGCCCACCGCCCAGTCCAGCAGCACCGGCTTGTCGGAGCCGATGTACTCCTGGATGGTCTTCACCTCGGGCAGCCGCGGCGGGGTGAATGCGATCCAGTCCCGCGGGTTCAGCGACTTGTCCACGGCCACAATGCGTACCGCCACGGCCTGGGCGGGAATCTGGGCCCGCGGGTAGCGCAGGTTGCGCCACATCCGCGGCCACTCACCGAACAGGTCGTAGGGAACCAGCCGTCCGGCGGCCACCGGCGCGCCGTCGGGACCGGGCACCCCGTACTCCAGCTGCACGTCCTGGCCGGTGGTGTAGCCCTTGAGCACGCTGTTGCCGGCGATGGTGCCCGCGGCGGTCACCGCCACCAGTGGGTGGGCGGCGTCGGCAGCCGGCAGGGTGTACCAGGCCGACGTCAGCCTGGACTCCTGCTGGCCGTCGGTGCTGTAGCTGCCGGCCAACGGAATCCGGGCCGGGTCGAGCCCGTAGGGCAGTGGGACGGTCGAGCCATTGATCCCCGCCGTCTTCAGCTTCTTCGGGGCATCCCAGTCGTAGTCGGTGCCGGGCTGGGTGATCGGCATCCGCAACGCCTCGGCGACCACCTTCTCCGGCACCCCGCTGGCGGTGAAGCCGACCGGGTCCACACCGCCCAGCGGTCCGAGGTCTCCGTACTCGCCGGGCAGCGGCGTCAGTGCGCCGTCGTTGGGGTCCGGCTCGACCAGCACGTCGTCGGCTAGCCCGCAGCCGCCCACGAACGCGCGCACGTTGGCCAAGCCGTTGGAGTAGGTCGGGTACTCGCGGATGATCCCAGCCACCATCGAGGCCACGAACACGCACACCATGAAGCCGGCAGCCACCGGAATCGGCGCGGCGGTCAGCGCCCGGGCCAGCCGGCCCTCGCCGCGGTCACGCGGCGCGAAGTGCAGCCAGACCGCCCATCCGGCCGCCACGGCGAACATGGCGAACAGGATTGTGCTGACGGTGATCCCGCCGATGCGTGGCATGTCGGCGTTGAACGGCACCCCGTAGCTGGAGACGTACCACCAGCCGTTGGTGGTGGCGAAACACAAAGCGAGGATGAACAGCACCGCAGCCGCGAACGCCATTCGGTTTCTGGACCAGCGCACCACTTGTCGCGAGACCAACACCGTGGTGAGTGCGGCCATCGCTCCGGCCACCGCGGCGAACAGTCCGAAGTGGTGCACCCACTTGGTGGGCGCGAACATCAACGAGAACATGGTCGCCAGGATCACGCCCATCAGCCGCCACACCGGGCCGCTGGCGACACCGGCGATCCGCTTGCGCCGCAACATGATGAACATCGCGGTGAACAGGCACAGTGCACAGATCAGGAACCCGAATCGCCGCGACAGCGAGCCGTCGACAGTGGGCAGGATCAGGTAGTAGTAGCGCAGGTTCTCGGTGTACCAAGCCTGGCTGGGGCCGATCGCGGTGCGAACCCGGGTGGCTTCCAGCACGGTGCGGATGGTCTGGTCGGCGAAAACCACGGTGAGGATCACGGCGCCGGCGGCCAGCAGCGGCGCCACCAACGGCCAGGTGCCGTGAATGCGGTGGCGACGCACCAGGATCCGCAGCAGCGGCCGGCCACCGGCCAGCAGTGCGGCCACCGCGATCAGGCCGGTCGGCTGGATGCCGAGGGTGAAGGCCGCGCAGATGATCGCCAGCGCCGCCGGGGTCAGCCGGCTGGAGATGATCGCCCGCTCCACCAGCACGTAGGTGATCAGCGCCCCGACCGCGATGATCCCCTCGGGCCGCAGACCGTTGTTGAACGGCATCCACGCCGCCAGCAGCACCATCCCGGCCGCCCACAGTGCGGGCTTGCTGGCCGCCACCGCCGGGCCGAACCGGGGCAGTACTTCGCGGCTCAGCAGCAGCCAGCACACCAGTCCCGCAACCAGATCCGGCAGCCGGATCCAGATGCTGGCGTCGGAGACGTGCGTCATCAGCGCCAGCAGGTTGTAGTACCAGCCGAACGGGTCTTCCGGGCTGCCGAACCAGCGGAAGTAGTTGCTCATGTAGCCGGCGTGGTCGGCTACTCGGGCCATCCCCAGGATGTAGCCGTCGTCGGAGGAGTTCGCACCGATCACGTACCAGAGCAGGAAGCCGAACACCACCGCGACGTCGGCCAGCGAGAAGAATCGCCAACGGCTCGGGATCAGCCGGTGCATCCGGTGGCCGTCGAGCCGGTCCAGACGCCACAACGCCAGGACGGCGATCACGGTCGCCAGGATGGCCACGTAGATCGCGGCCCGCTTGAGGGCGGTTGGCTTGGTGGAGAACCGGGTGTCGATGTCGGCGGTCAGCGACAGGCCGGCCGGTGCGGGACCGGCCAGGTCGGTGAACACCCCGACGATCTGCGGGCGCAGGTTCGGGTCGGGCCAGCCGTAGCGCTGCGTGATCCCGCCGATGGTGGCGAAGGTTCCGGCGTGCGACGACGTGACCTCGATGTCGGTACAGCCGGGGCCTTCCACCTTGGCCCGTGGCGCGGTGGCCAGCACCACGTTGCGGTCGGTGACGTCCACCCGCTTCTCGGTGACGGTGATGAACAGCCCGTTGAGCGCGGCGTCCTTGCCCTTGGCCGGTGCGGTCGCCAGCAGCGTGCCGCCCTCGGCGGGCAGTGCGCGCACCAACGCGCACGGCGCCTTCACCGACATGGCGATCGGGGTCTGCGAGATCAGCGGTGCCGTCACACTGCTCAGCTCGCCGTGCTGCGGCCAGTTCAGCGTGGCGGTGGTCTGCACCACCGGCAGCAGCGGGGTGGCCACCGACAGCAGGAAGCCCACCAGGCCGGCGACGACGGCCACCCAGCGGGTCAATTTCACGTCACGCTCGTTCATGGCAGTGCTCGAATCGGTCCGGGCCGGCTCCAGCCGGTAACAGTGACGGTGCCCTGCTCGATGACGGCATCGGGTGCGTCCTTTGCGGGGATCAGTCGGTGATAGGCCTCTACCGCACCCCAGTCGCGATACCAGTCATTGCGCAGGTAGGTCGGGACGGTGGTGGTCCACAGCATGGCTTGGGTGATCATGAACGGCCCGCCGTCCTCGGCCGACTGCCACAGGTTCGACGATGCCGCGGTCTGCTTGTGATCCGGCATGATCCGGTACTCCGGCAGCTCGGCGATGCCCAGGTGCTCGGTGAACGGCCGCTGGCAGGGGAAGTTCGCCGCGACGGCGATGTCCATCAGCACCGGGGTCTGCGATCCCATCAACTCACTGATGGTCTTGACCACCGGCACCCGCGGCGGGGTGAACGCGATCCACTGCTCGGTGGACAGGTTCGGGTCGTTGGCGACGATGCGCACCACGTCGGTGCCCGGCGGGGCCCAGGCCAGCGGGAAACGCAGGTTGCGCCAGGAGTTCTGCGGCCCGATGTCGATCGGCTCGGTCTGCCCGAGAGCCTTGAACGTCCCGTCGGGATTGCTGGTGCCCCACTCCAGGTTCAGCGGTTGGCCGTAGTCGAGCTTGCCGTCCTCGCCGTGCGACCAGATGGCCCCGGCCGCGGTGACCACGACAATGGGAGCCCGGTCCTTCGACGGTTCCGGCAGCCGGTACCAGACCGAGGTGGCGTGCGCGGCCACCTGCTCCTTGTAGGAGCCCAGCACCGGGGTGACGGCCGGGTCCAGCCCGAACGGCAGCGCCACCCGGGAGCCGTTGACTCCGTCGGGGGCGTCGTCGGGGATCTTGCCGCCGGCGGTGCCCGCCGCGTCGCTCTGATTGGCGCTGGGCTTGTTGGGGGAGGCGTCGGCGTTGGGTACGCCGGGCTTGGCGATCACGGCCAGCGAGGTCAGGTCCTCATCGACGGCATTGGGGGTGAAGCCGTAGGGGTCGGCGCCGCCGAGCGGACCCAGCTCCCCGTAGCTCTGGCCCGGAACCGGTTGCAGCAGACCGACATTGGTGTTTGGCTCGGCCAGCACGTCGTCGGCCATGGCGCAGCTGGGAGAGCCGCGAACTTCGGAAAGCACAGCGTCGATGTTGGCTCGGGCGGTGGTGTAGGCCGGGTAGCGTCCCGCGGCGGCCTTGGCCATCGAGCCGACCATCAGCAGCACCATCAGGCTGGCGACGATCAGCAGCGGGGTGGAAGCCAGGATCCGGTTGCGCCGGTTGGGCGTCACCTCGGTGTGTCCGGTGTAGTCCAGCCGGAAGTGCTGCCAGCCGGCCAGCAGGCCGGTGGCGATCGACGCCGCCAGGAACATCGACGTCACCGGCTTGCTGGCGATCACCGGCGGGATGTCGAACCACGGAACCCCGTAGCCGCCGACGTAGAACCAGCCGTTGACTCCCGAGGTCGCCCAGGCCATCAGGAACAGCAGCGCGGTCACGTACAGGGTCATGTTGCGTCGGCTGTGCAGCCCGACCCGGGCGAAGGTGAACGCGGTGAGCGCCGCCAGCGCCCCGGCCAGCCCGGCGAACCCGCCGAACTGCACCGCCCACTTGGTCGGGGTGAACGTCAGCAGCAGCAGGCCCACCGCGGTGGATCCGATCAGCCGCCAGGCCGGGCCGCTGGCCACCCCGTTGATCCGGCCGCGCCGCAGCAGCACCACCAGCATGGCGAACATGCAGAACAGCAGCACCAGCACGGCGAACCGGCGGGTCAGCGAGGCGTCGACGTTCTCTTCGACGGTCAGGAAGTAGTACCGCAGGAACTCCTGGTACCAGGCGATGGTCGGGCCGACCACGTACTTGATCCGGGCCGATTCGGCGACCGCGGCCAGGGTCTGAGACCGGCAGACCACTACGGCGATCACCGAGGCGGCCGCGGCCAGCACTGCCAGCGGCGCGACCAGCCCGTCGGTGACCCGGCGCTTGCGGATCACCCCTTCGATGGCGCGGGAGCCGGTCAGCAGCGGAGCCAGCGCGATCAATCCGTGCGGAGCCAGCGTGACGGTGAAGACCGCTACCAGGACTGCCAGCGCGGTGGGGGCCAGCCGGCGGGTGGCGATCGTGCGTTCCACCAGCACCCAGACTCCCAGGGTTCCCAGCGCGATCAGCGGCTCGGGGCGCAGGCCGTTGTTGAACGGCAGCCAGGCCGCCGCGAACATGGCCGCGGCGGTGAACACCGCCACCCGGTTGCCGGAGAGCCGGCCCAGCCGGGGCAGGATGCGGCGGCTGATGATCAGCCAGCAGGCCATGCCGGCCAGCGTTGCGGGCAGTCGCATCCACACCCCGGCGGTGCTGATCGTGCTCAACTGGCCCAGTAGTGCCGGGTACCAGTCGAACGGGGCCTCGGTAGCGCCGAAGAACCGGTAGTAGTTGGCCACGTAGCCGGCGTGCGCGACGTTGCGCGCCATCGTCAGGTTGTAGCCGTCGTCGCTGGAGATGGCACCGATGACGTGCCACAACGCCAGGGTGCCCAGCACACCGATGTCGGCCAGCCAAGTGATCGGGTTGGCCGTGAACCCGTGTCGCCAGCTGCGCGGGGTGCGGTGGCATTGGCGGCGATCCAGGATGGCCAGCGCGATGATCGACGCCAGCACCGCCAGCACTCCCAGCGCCATCACGGCGGCCTTGAGGGTGGTGGGATTGGTGATGAATCGGGTGTCGATGTCGATGCGCGCGTTCAGGCCCGGCTGCGGGCCGATCTCAAGTTCGGTGAAGACGCCGCCGATCTGCGGTTTGTTCTCCGGCGGCAGCGTGCCGGCCGCACCGGGGATGCCGACGAAGTCCGCGCCGACGACGCCGGCGTCGGCCCACAGGTGCAGTTCGGTGCAGTCGGAGAGCTTGCTGCGCGGTGCGGCCGCGGCCACGTGGTCACGATAAGCAGCGAACACGGTGGTCTTGTTGGCCCGCACGAACAGGCCGTGCGCGGTGGCGTCCACGCCGCCGGCCGGCACTGTCGACAGCACCAGGCCGCCCTTTTCGCCCAGGGTTGCCATCGCCGAGCAGGGGATGGTGATGTCCAGGCTGCGGGGCGCTCCGGACACCAGTGGGGCGGTGACGTCGCTGACGTGGCCGTCGGCGTCCAGGCCCTGCGGCCAGGCGATGGTGGCGGTGGTCTGTTTGACCGGGAGCACCGGGGTGATGCCGCACAGCAGCACACCGGTGAGGCCGGCCACCACCGCGATCAGCCGGGCGATCCGATAGCGCTGCTTGGGCTGGTCGTAGGTGGAGGACACGAGCCCTGATGTTATGCGACGGAGCGGACGCCGCGGCGGACCCCGTCCCGCCCGTCCCGCGGCCGGGGCCTCGGCTCGCAGTGCCATCACTCGTTGGTGAATTCGGTGCTCGGTGCTGCGCGGCAGCAGGTGCGCCGGCCCGTAGCGGCCCCGGCCGCGCCGGAACACCCGGCCGCGTTCACGTTCCCAGCGCAGGGCATCCGAGATCGCCTTCGAGGGCCGGCCCCGGACACCGAAGCCCCGGGAGTCCAGCTCCGCGGCCAGTTCGCCGATGCTGCACGTCCCGTGATGCTGCAGGTAGTGGGTCAGTACGTAGCGCAGTTCGATCCCGCGCAATGGTCTCCGGTTCGTCATGTGGCGAACCCTGACACCGGGGTCCGACACGGCGGGCAGTTGTCGCTCAGAGCGGGCAACTGCCACATGCCCCGGGTCTAGTGACGGGTGGGGCAGGCGTGATCAGTGCCGCAGCGGCGCCGGGCTCCACAGCCCGGAGCGCACGGCGGTGCCTAGATCCAGATGTGCCGGGGTGGCCGCGGGGTAGTACGGCGTCAACTGTTGCAGGGCACCCCAGTCGCGGAACCAGTCGTGGTTCAGGTAACTGGGCACCGTCGTCGCGCGCACTAGCAGCTCGGTGATGCCCAAGGGGCCGCCGCCGTTGTTGTCCATCACCGGGGAGTTCGCCTCGGCGCCGAACCGGTCCGGCAGGATCCGCCACTTGGGCACCTCGGTGACGCCGTTCTGGTGGCCGAACGGCCGCTGGCAGGGGAACGCCAGGCCGACCAGCCAATCCAGCAGTACCGGGTCCTGCGAGCCCACCACTTCCTGCAGGGTTCGCAGTTGCGGGACGCGCGGCGGTGTCACCGCGATCCAATGCTGCGGGGCCAGGTCGTCGTCGCGGACCACCAACCGGATGCGGGTGGCTTCGGCCGGGATCGCCGACATCGGCGCACGCAGGTTGCGCCACGCCGGGACCGCGCCGATGTCACCGAAGTCGACCGTCCCGCTGGATTTATGCGACGGTCCCAGCTTCGCCTCTCCTTCGTCGAGGCTCGCTGAACCGCCGGGCTTGTCGGCCTCGGCCCCGGCGTCGGTGGCCCACTGCGCGGTGACCTCGCCGCGGTCGAAGCGGCCCGCGGCCGCCACCACCAGCAGCGGTCCGGCGTTGGCCCGATCGGCGGGCAACCGGTACCAGGCCGAGCGCAGCAGTGCGGGCACCTGAATGCCAGCGCGCCAGCTGCCCAGCACCGGCACCCGGGCCGGGTCCAGCTTGTAGGGCAGTCGGGCTCGCGAACCGTTGATCCCCTCGCCGGAGGTGATGCCGCCCTCGGTGCCGGCCTCGCCGCCGGAGACTTGGGCGTCGTCGTCGGCCAGCCGGCCCAGCCCGGGCGGGCCGATCATCTGGTCGGCGGTGACGTCGGCGACCGAGAACGTCGCGCCGAGGGCGTCGGCGGCCGGGGCGTCGATCGGCACGAGCATCCCGGCGTTGGGGTCCGGTTCGACCAGCACGTCGTCGGCCAGCCCGCACGTCTTGCCGGTCAGGGCGTCCAGGTTGGAGCGGCCGACCGTCCAGGCCGGGTACTGGCCGAGCATCGCCGCGGTCAGCGACACCACCTCGAAGGCGATCAGCACCCAGGAGGCGATGGCGAGGGGGTAGCCCGACAGCGCCGCCCAGCGCGGTCGCCGCCCGGCGCCATTGGTGAAGTGGAACCAGGCCGCCACCAGTGCCGCTAACACCGTCAGCCCCACGCCCATGGTGGCGAACGCCAGATGCCACTTGGGGAAGGCGTTCGACCACGGCACCCCGAAGTTGGAGACATACCACCAGCCGTTGACGCTGGCGAACGACAGTGCGGTGATGAACAGCACCACCGCGGTGAACAGCGTCCGGTTGCGCCTCGAGTGCATGGCCGCGGCGCTCACCGCGACGGCGGCCAGCGCACCCAGGGACCCGGCGAGCCCGGCGAACACCCCGAAGTGGTGAGTCCATTTGGTGGGCGTGAACATCATCGCGATGAACGAGATGATGGTGATCCCGATGATGCGCCGGCTCGGTCCGGCAGCGGTGCCGGGAATCCGGCCCTTGCGCAACGCCATCGCCACCGACACCGCCAGCGCGACGCCCAATGCCAGCACCGGGAACCGGCGAGCCACCGAGCCGTCGGGGGTGGCCAGGAAAAGCCGTTCGTAGCGGACGTGCTCCTCGAACCAGGCCAGGCTGGGCCCGACCGCGGACTTCAGCGTGCTGGCCTCGATCTCGCCGGCCAAGGTCTGGTCGCGGAAGATCACGATCGCGGTGATGCTGACCGCCGCGGCAATGGGCGCCAGCAGCGGCGCCAGGCCGAACTGCGTGGAGCGCCGGTGCAAAATGGTGCGCAGCGGCCCGATCGCCACTAGCAGCGCACCGATCGACGCGATGCCGGTCGGCCCGGAGAACAACGTCATCGCGCCGATGATGCAGGCGATCGCCAGCGGCAGCAGCCGGCTGGTGGCCACCGCCCGCTCCACCGAGCACCAGGTCGCCAGGATGCCCAGCGCGATGATCGGCTCGGGGCGCAGGCCGTTGTTCAGCGGCAGCCAGAACGCCAGGAACATGCCGGCCGCGGTCCAGGCCGCCGCCCGGCTGTGTTTGACGGCGTGGCCCAGGCGAGGGATCACCTCGCGGCTGATCAGCCACCAGCAGGCCAGCGCCATGGCCAGGGTGGGCAGTCGCATCCAGATGCTGGTGGTGGACACCTGCGACCACACCGCCAGCAGGTCGTAGTACCAGCCGAACGGCGCCTCCGGGGTGCCGAACCAGCGGTAGAAGTTGGCCATGTAGCCGGCATGCTCGGAGATCCGCGCCATGGTCAGGATGTAGCCGTCGTCGCTGGTGTTGGCACCGACGAAGTGCCACCACACCAGCACCAGGGTGACCAGGGCGTCCAGCGGTGAGGCCGACCACCACCGGGCCGGCAGGAAGCGCAGGAAACGACGGTGCCGGGTGGCCCCGTTTTCCGAGGCGGTGTCCAGGACGTGCAGGGCGATCAGCGCCACGATCGTCAGCGCCACCCCGAGGATCATCGCGGCCAGCTTGAGCGCAGTGGGTGCGCTGGAGAAGCGGGTGTCGACGGTGGCGGTGAAGTTCAGTCCGTCGGGTGCCGGGCCGGACAGGTCGGTGTAGACGCCGACGATCTGCGGGCGGAAGTCATAGCCGCTGCGGGTCCCGGTCAGCGGTGAGCCGGGCTTTTCGGCGTTGGGTCCGTACTTGAGGCCGACGAACTCGGCGGTGACCCGGTCGGCGTGCGCGGTGAAGGTCAGCTTCTGACAGTTCGGGCCGAGCACCTGAGACAGCGGCGCCACCACCACCGGCACGTTCCGGACGACCAGAACCAGGTCGTCGTTGACGAGTTCGATGAGCAGTCCTCGGTCGACGGCCTTGGGGGCCTGTTTGGGCACCGTGGACAGCAGCACCGACTTGGCCGGGGTGAGGCCCGCTGCGGCCTGGCACGGCACGCTGATGTCGAGGTCGGTAGCGACATAGCCGATCAGCGGTGCCTGCACACTGGCCAGGGCACCGTTCTGCGGCCAGTTGAGTTCGGCGGTGGTCTGCTTGACCGGCAACAACGGGGTGAGGATCGCCAGGAGGGTGCCCAGGATGCCGGCGACGACGGCGACGGCCCGAGCGATCCGGTAGTCGGCGCGCGTATCGGTCACGGACCAGATGGTATCGGTGTCCTCGACGGCGTCCGTCAGGTGCGGATGGCAAGCACGAACGGGCCGATCTTCTGCACGTGGAACTGCGGCCCGGCGAACAGGGCCGCATCGAGCTCCACGGTGTAGCGCCGCACGTTGGGATGGTTGGGGTAGACGTCCTTGGCCAGCCGCAGTGTGTAGGTGTCACCGGCGCCGGGCCGCATCAGAAAGACCGTCGGCGCCGGCCACGCCAGGTCGTCGAGCGCGTGGGTGAACTGCTCGGAGGTCTCGAGCTTGGACCAGGCCTCGATCGCGGCGGCGCGCGCGGAGAACTGCGCCAGCGGGTTGGCGTAGTGCGGCGTCAGCCCTTGGAAACCCCAATAGGGGTAGTAGGACAGGAAGCTGTAGTCGGCGGTGAGCACCACGGTCTGGTCGCGCGGCTTGCCGGTGGCCTGGGTGATCGCGGCGTCGACGGCTTCGTAGTACTTGGCGGCGCCCGGTGCGCGCCGGTCGCCGCGGTCGCCGTGGCCGTCGGTGTCGGTGTAGGCGACGGTGATGTCGGGCCGCAGCACCTCGGGAATGTCCTGGCTGAACGCGACCGCCCCGGCCAGTCCGACCGCGGCCGCGACGGGATAGACGATGGTGTGCCAGCCCTGCGCGGCCCGGCCGAGCGCCTGGGCGCCCTCGATGAAGCCGAATACTCCGGCGGTGGCCAGCAGCACCGTCAGCGTCGGCTGGAGCCGGAAGCTCAGCAGTGTGGTGAGGGCCAGCGTCGACAACATAGACAGGATCGACCAGGCGTAGACGGCGACGACGCCGATCGCCAGCGCCCCTGCCCGGGTCGACTTGGTGGCCCGCACCACCAGCCACAGCGTCCCCAGCAGGCACAGCGCTCCGAGCAGCGTGAACTGCAGCATCGGGAAGCTCAGCTCGGCGCCGTCACCGGGCAGATAGTGGAAGGCGCTGCGGGACTCGCCGGCCGGGTGATACAGCGCCTGCCGCAGGTAGGGCGTCCAGGTGATCGACGCGATGGCCGCGGCGATCACCCCGATCACCGCCAGCCGCGCCAGCGGGTTCAGCGCGGATTTGACGCCGGCGCGTTTGACCGCCCGCGACGCCGCCAGCAGCACCGCCATCAGCGTCACCGTGAACGCGGTGTAGGCCACCAGCAGGGTGTAGAAGGTGGCGGCAAAGCCCAGGAAGACGCCGGCCCCGACGACTGCGCCCCCGCCGCGTCGTGCCGCCGTGCGAGCCCCCGCGAGAGGGAATCTCACGTCGCGCTCGCCGGCGTGTCGGTCGTCAGATTCCCACTCGGCGGGGGCGTCGGCGGGAGAACGGTAGCCGGCGCGCAGGCCCGACCAGGTCAGGATCAGCACCGGGGGCAGCAGCACCGTGATCATCGCCGCGTAGGGCTCCGGGGAGCTGTAGGCCAGCGTCACCGCCGCCCCGGCGAGGGTCACCAGCACCGCGTACTCGAAGCGGATCAGCTTGTTCCACAGCACCAGCGCGACCGCAACCGCCACGGCGATCGAGGTGATGGCCCACGGCTTGTACATCTCCCAGGCCGGCAGCCCGGTCCAGGCCGCGGCCCGCCCGCCGAGCCAGAACCAGCCCGGCGGGTAGAACGGCGGCAGCCCGAGGTAGGTCATGTCGGCCAAGGCGGGACTGTCGGTCAGCCGGGTCAGGTATTCGGTGCGGAACTGCTGGTCCACCGAGATCCCGAATAGGTAGAGCTTGGTGGCCCCCAGCGGCATCGCCAGCGTCACGACCGAGAACGCGCTGGTGAACACCACCGCTGCGAGCCAGCCCAGGGCACGGCGCCCCCGGCGCCAGAACCATGCAGCCGCGGCCAACCCGGCCAGGCAGCCGACTTGCCCGACGGTGGTCAGTGCGTGCAGTTGGTTCGACGAGGGATACGCGGGCCACTGCACCCGGGCGATCGCCATCAGCGCGACCACCGCGACGACGACGGCGATGACGCCGGCCAGGATCATCTGGGCCACCGTGTTCAGCGCATTACGCACGGCCACCACCAGCCCCAACTGTCACCACGAAAAGAGGTATATGTCGATTGCCCGTCTTTGAGCGACAACGGTTGTCGCTCAAAGACGGGCAACTCACCGCGGCCTTCCGCCGCGTGACGTGTGTGACGCACGAGACCGGCGCGGCTCATCGGGTTAGATCGGCAACCGGCGGAAGATCGCCCGCGGAACGTGCCGAAGCACCATCATGACGTAGCGGAACGCCCCCGGCGCCCAGACGATCTCCTTGCCCCTGGCGGCTGCGGCCACCGCCAGTTCGGCGACGTCTTCCTTGTCCACGGTCAACGGCGCATCCTTGACGTGCGCGGAGAACCGAGTGCGCACCTGGCCGGGCCGGATCACCAGCACCCGCACCCCATCGTCCCGAAGCGCTTCGCCCAGGCCGAGGTAGAAGCCGTCGAGCCCGGCCTTAGTGGAGCCGTAGACGAAGTTGGTCCGGCGCACCCGTTCACCGGCCACCGAGCTCATCGCGATGATCTGTCCGAAGCCTTGGGCGCCCATCTTGCCGGCGAGCAGCACGCCCACCGATACCGCTGCGGTGTAGTTGATCTGCGCGACCTGCACCGCCTTGGCCTGGTTGTGCCAGAGCTCCTCGGCGTCGGCGTCCATGCCGAACGCCACGATCGCCACATCGATATCGCCGCCCGAGAACGCGGAGTCGATCATCGCCGGGTGGCTTGCGGTGTCCAGCGCGTCGAAGTCGACGATCCGCACCGACTTCGCGCCGGCCGCCTCCATCGCGGCGACGGCGCCGTCGCGGCCGGGGTCACCGGGCAGGCAGGCCAGCACCACGCTGGCCGAGGCGTTTCGCAGGTAGCGCGCACAGATCGCCAGGCCGATCTCGGACGTACCGCCCAGCAGCAGAATCGACTGGGGATTTCCGGTTGCGTCGAACACCATCTACAGCAGCTCCAAACGTCGGGCCATATCGGAGGCGAAGATCCCGTCGGGATCCACCTTGCGGCGTACCGCGATCCATTCGCCGATCCGCGGGTACATGGCGTGAAAATTCTCCGCGGTGGTGCGGGAATCCTTGGCGGTGTAGAGCCGGCCACCGAACTCCAGCACCCGGCGGTCGAGCTCGTTGAGGAATTCATTGAGGCCGGGCTTGATCCGGAAGTCCACGCAGACGTTCCAGCCGGGGATCGGAAAGCTCAGCGGCGCTTCATTTCCCGGACCGAACAGCTTGAACACGTTGAGCCATGAGTGATGTCCGCTGGCCTGGATATCGTACATGATGCGCTTGAACTCTTCGACCGCGTCAGTGGGCACCACGAACTGGTACTGCGCGAAACCCGCTGAGCCGTAAGCGCGATTCCACTCGCCGACCATGTCCAGCGGGTGATAGAACTGCGTAAGGTTTTGCGCTTTGCCGCGATAGGTGCTGCCGATGCGGTACCACGCGTCGGTCAGCGTGCCGAAGATCAGCTTGTTGCCCAGCCCGTTGGGGAAGATGTCGGGGGCGGTGAAGAACTGCGGCGCGTCGAACTTCAGTGGGTTGCGCCGCAGTTTGGCCGGCAACTGCTCGACGGTGGCCAGCGAACCGCGGGAGATCACCGCCCGGCCCAGCTTGGGCGGGGCGCTGATCGCGTCGAACCACGCGCTCGAATAGGTGTAGTTGTCCTCGGTGCCGTCACTGTGGAAGGCAATGGTCTCGTCGAGCGAAGCGGTCACGTCGCCGTCGGCGATGAAGTACGCGGTCTCGGTCGGGGTCATCGCGATCACCGCGCGCAGCACGATCCCGGTCAGGCCGTTGCCGCCGACCGTCGCCCAGAACAGTTCGGACCCCTCACCCTCGGGCTCCAGGTGTCGCACCGAACCGTCGGCAGTCAGCAACTCCATCGAGCGCACATGGTTGCCGAAGCTGCCGGCGCTGTGGTGGTTCTTGCCGTGGATGTCGCAGGCGATCGCCCCGCCCACGGTGACCTGCCGGGTGCCGGGCAGCACCGGAACCCACAACCCGAGCGGCAGGGCGGCCCGCATCAACTGGTCGAGGTTGACCCCGCCGTCGACGTCGACCAGCGCGGTGGCGGCGTCCATTGAGTGGATCCGGTTCAGCGCGGTCATGTCGACCACCAGGCCGCCGCCGTTTTGGGCGTTGTCGCCATAAGAGCGGCCCAGGCCGCGGGCGATCACGCCACGGCTTCCGGAATCGGCCGAGCGAGCCACCGCCTTGGCGATGACTTCGATGTCCGGGGTCGACAACACCTGCGCCACGCTGGGCGCGGTGCGGCCCCAGCCGGTGAGGCGGCGCGTTGTGGTCTGCAGCTCGGTGCTCAACATCGCACATGAGGGTACCGCCAACGCGCCGGATCCCCGTTCAGCGTGACTATTGCGATCTGTCCCGATACGATCGCGCAATGCCTGAGACTTCTGCGAGCGAATCCTCCTCCGCCAAGCCCAAGACCGCGGGTTTTCCGCAATCTTCCACCTCTGCGTCGGCGTTGTCGGTGCCCACGATCGCCGCGCTGGCGCTGGCCGTGATCGGCATCGTTTTGGCCATCTTCGGTTGGTTCCACCCGTCGACGAGCCAGAAGTTCTCCGACGACCAGCGTGCCGAGGCCAAGGGCAAGATCTGCGAGGCGCAGGGCGTCGTGCGTCAGGGCACCCAGTTCAACACCAACCTGCAGAACCCGGTGCCGGGCGACCTGGCCGGTGACCTGGCGGTGGGCACCAATGCTCGGCTCTCGCTGTTCGCCGGTGGTGCCTTCCTGCACCAGAACCTCGAGGCCAACCCGGCCACCCCGGCCGACCTGTCCAAGGCCGCCGGCGACATGGCCGACACCCTCGAGGCGCTGAGCATCAACTACCTGGCCGGGCACTCGCCCGAGGACGCCGTCCAGCAGCCGCTGCGCGACCAGCTGCGTGGTCAGATCGACGTCCTGGACAACCTCTGCCAGCAGCAGTAATCCCGTTCGTTTTGTAGGTGCGCTGGGCGATGTCGACGACAGAGCCCAGCGCATTTGCGTTGGTGGACCTGCTGCAGCAGCAGGCCGAGCGCCACGGCGACTAGGTCGCGTTCCACTTGCGCCCAGAGGGCGACGACGAACACGACCGACCGGATTGGTCACCGAACGACTTGTGGTGGTCCACGCGGTTCAGCGACACCGGATGACCGAGACCGACCTGGCCGCGATCCGCGACGCGATCCGGCGCCACCACCGGACCGAGGTGCACGACGTGGCCCGGGTCAAGCCGATGAGCATTCCGGCAAAATCTGGCGGGTCGCGTGCCGGGAGAGAATTCACCGCGGGCGAGCTGGTGGCGGTGGCGCAGTGGAGCGCCCCGCAACGCCCGGCCCCCGACACGGGAACGGCCGCCAAGCAACAGATGGCGCTAGGCCTGGCCCGGTTCGTGGGCAGGTCGGCACGCCAGCGGCGCGAATCGGACTGAGCGCCGGCGCGTCCAGGGCCCCGGTGGGCGGCACGATGACGGTACCGGTGGTACCGCTCAGCAAACCATCTTGCTGCGCCGGATCGAAGTACGCCTCCCAAGTCGTCGGCGACTGCGGCGCGCACGCCGACCGGTGCTGGCACCGCGACCTTTGGCGTCTTGCGAACCGTCTGGATGGGCCTGGCGCGCCGGAACGACCAGTCATTCGTTAGCGGACAATTGTCCATCGGGGTTTCTGTGGCGATATGTGATTCCTCAGTTATTTATCAGGTATTATGCCGACGGAAAAGTCGGTATAGCGCCGAAATGTGCCCCGTAGGCAGCGTCAAGGTTGAAAGTTTGGGCGTACCACACCATCCAGTCACCTAAGTGGTACTAGCTGCGTTGCCCAATTATGACCACGTTCGTTGTCGCTTTAAACCAGGTAAGACACCGTTGTAAACAAAAATGTTGTGAAAGCAATCGTCAAATGTTGTCAATTTTCTGACTGCATATGTTGTCGAAATGGTGACTACAAACGTTGTCGTTCAGTAACCGACGAATTTGATCTGTGAGTCTGAGAAATGTCTATTTGAAATGTGACGTGTCTCATGTACTGTCGCGAACGTTTGATGCCTCGAGATGGAAGAAATTTCCGATGCAGCAGTTACTTCGTCCTTACGCCACGACGGGTGTCGCCCTGGTAGGTGCCGGTCTCGTCAGCGTCACTGCTGTACCGATCCCGCAGGTAAGCCTGCATGCATTGCCCTCGCCACGGTCCGATGTTGGCCGGTCCAGCAACAACCGAACCTGCGGTTGATGGTCAACACGTCCGATGTACTGGTCGCCTGGGATCCGCTGTTCAGGAACACGGTCGCCAACCTCGCCAACCTGGGCCAGCACGTGGACTCGGGGCCGGTCGGTGCCCAGCCTTTCGATCTCAACTTCACCCTCGGTCGGGTGCTGGACACCGTGCACCTCGGCGACAAGAGCGTGACCACGATCCTGTGCGGAATCGGGATCGGCGACCTGCCGATCGGGTCGATGGTCACCAGCCTGCTCCAGGGCGGTGGAGCCAAGGCAGCGGCTGGCAGAAGAACTCGCGGCGACGCGTACGGCGGTGACGGTGCCGGTGGTGCTCGCGGTGCCGCCGGACCGGCCGATGCGGGGGGCGCGGTCAGCGCGGACCCCGGTACCGCGGGGCAGGCCGGCAGTGCCGGTGAAGCCGGCACGTAGGGGCGCGGACGGCGCCCCCGGCTAACCCCCAGAGTCTCAGCTCTCAGCGCCGACAACACGACCAGCTCATCCCAACACAGCAGATAGGCCTCATCCCATGGCTCGTAAGCGCCGTAATGCAGCACAACATCTCCAACGCACCAGCCCGGGGCGGCGCGCGGTCGGCGTGGCCGGCGCGGCGGCGGCGTTTTTGGCGTTGGGTGTGACGCCGTTGGTGTCGGCGCCGGGCGCGCGGGCTGACGGTGAGTTTGATTGGTTGTTGGATCTGTTCACCCCGGCGGTGGGTGCGGATGTGGAGACCGCGGTTGGCTTCGACTGGGGGTCGTTGTTTGACTCGTCGGCGGGGTTGGCTAGTGGTGATCCGTTTGATCTGACCGCGTTGGTGGATGCGTACCTTTACACGCCGTTGCATGCCAGTTTGGTCGACTGGATCGAGAGCCCGTTGGGCATCCAGGTCGACGGCTTCATCAATGACACGTTCGGGTTCGGTTCGATCATCATCGGCAATGGCGCGACCGGTGTTGCCGGTGTCGATGGCGGCAATGGTGGTGCGGGCGGTTGGCTGTTCGGTGATGGCGGTGCGGGTGTCGCCGGTGGCGATGGTGGCGCGGCCGGGCTGTTCGGCAATGGTGGTGCCGGCGGTGCGGGCCTGGCGGGCCTGGCCGGCGGTGACGGCGGCGCCGGTGGTTCGTGGATGGGCGTGGGCGGTAGCGGCGGCGCCGGTGGTGATGGTGGTGGCGCCGGCGGCAATGGTGGTGATGGCGCGGGTTGGCTGTTCGGTTCCGGTGGCAATGGTGGTGCCGGCGGTATCGGCGCGGCCGGCGCGGCGGGTCTGGCTGGCGCGACCGGTGTCTGGGCCTCCGGCGGAAACGGTGCCGTCGGTGGCGACGGTGCCCTCGGTGGTAACGGTGGCAATGGTGGTGCCGGCGGTAAGGCGTCGGGCTTCTTCGGTAATGGTGGCAATGGCGGTGTCGGCGGTGTTGGTGGTGTCGGCGGCAACGGTGGCCGTGGTGGTGACGGTGCTGCCGGTGACTGGGATGCGGGCGCTAGCAACGGGCACCGAAGGAACCACCGGGACCGGTGGCAGCGGCGGCAACGGCGGCGCCACCGGTACCGCCGGTAACGGCGGTGCGGGCGCCAACGGCGACGCCACCAACCACAACGGCGGCGATGGTGGTGACGGCGGCAACATCGCCGACACCCCGGCCACCGGCGGCAACGCCGGCACCGGTTCGGGTACCGCGACGGCCGGAACCCCCGGCAGCACACCTGGTGGTCCGGTCGGCAACGGCGGCAACGGCGGCGATGGCTGGACCAACACCGGATCGTCCGGGACCGGCGGTGCGGGTGGTGCCGGTGGTGACGGCGGCAACCTCGGTAACGGTGGTGACGGTGGCAAGGGTGGCGACGGCCCGAACGGCCCCGGCGCCGACGGTTGATCCCGCCTGGTACAGACCGACGCGGTCACCCCGGCATCGGGGTGACCGCGTTGGTTTTTGGTTGCGCCCGTCGACGCAGGTGTGCCCGTTCGGTATCCGGACGATGTGAGCATGTCTACCGTTACATGGCCGTGACATACAAGAACACTACGTAATTTATATATAAGTCACAGTTTTCTGCTTGCTTGTGAACGTCTGACAGCTGGCCGTTCCCTCGAGTGAGGGGCTAGTCCGCGCCCTGAACGACGAGGGATGTCGGGAAACCCACCAGCGGTGCATCGTCGCTTCACCAACTTTCTTTGTCGGCGACGTTCTTTCGGCTGGCTGCGCTCTAAGGCATCTGTTACCTTAAGCGTCGCTAAGTAATTTACGTCTCTGTCAACCGCAACAGCTGATCTTGAGCTGAAGGGGGAACATGTCGCATCGATCTGTCGCCACGGGCAAGGCTCGTCTCGGTCGCGCCGTGGGCGCCGCCAGTGCTGCAGGCGCCTTCCTGGCTTTCGGCATGACGCCACTCACCGCGGCACCGGCTATTGCTGACTTCGACTTCTTCGGTGACCTGTTCAGCTGGATCGAGCCGTCGGCGGCCAACACCGCCGACTTCGACTGGTCGGGCTTCGACGCCATCGACGGCGGCTTCTCCGGTTCGGCGGCTGCCAGCCCGCTGGATGACTTGAACGCGCTGGTGGCCAACACCCTCAACACGGTCATCTACCAGCCGATCTACGGTATCGGCCAATTCTTGATCGACAGCGGCCTGCACCTCAATGGTGTCTTCGACAACGGTTCCAATGCCTACGTCAGCATCGACAGTGATGGCGACCTGGTCTACCACGCGGCCAGCGCGGGTGGCTTCCTGTTCGGTGACGGCGGCAGCGGCGCGTTCGTCAATGCCGACGGTGAGGTACTCGGCGCTGACGGTGCGGTCTTGATGGACGGCGGTAACGCGGTCACCCTGGCCGACATCGAGAACGGCACGTACTCGTTCGACGGCGCAGCGTTCAACCTCAACGGTGGTAACGCCGGCCTGGTCGGTAACGGTGGTGACGGTGGCAGTGGCTACGGCATCGGTGGCGATGGTGGTGCCGGTGGCTTCTTGATGGGCAACGGCGGCAGCGGTGGGTCCGGCGGTATCGGTGACCTCGGCGTGATCGGCTTCGCCGGTGGTGTCGGCGGCGATGGTGGCTTCTTCCTCGGCAACGGCGGTGCCGGTGGTACCGGCGGCACCGGCGGTACGGGTGTTGCTGGCGGCATCGGCCAGGCCGGCCTTGCCGGTGGCAACGGTGGTTCCGGTGGCAACGGTGGTGTTGCAGGTCTGTTCGGTAACTCCGGTGCTGGCGGCACCGGCGGTGTCGGCGGTGTCGGCGGTAACGGCGGTAATGGTGCGGGCGGCACCGAAGAAAACCCCGACGGAGGTAACGCCGGAATCGGCGGCGCCGGTGGTAACGGCGGCGTCGGCGGTAACGGTGGCGCCGGTGGCTTCTTCGGTGTTCATGCGGTCCGCAGGGCGGGGCCGGGGCCGGTGGTGCTGGTGGCGCCGGTGGCTCCGGTGCGAGCGGTGGTACCGGCGGTGCCGGTGGTAACGGCGGTAGCGACCCCTACGCGGGCGGCAGCAACGGTGGCGCAGGTGGTAACGGTGGTGCCGGCGGTGAAGGCCTAGCGAACTCCAACGGCACCGGTGGCGTCGGTGGCGCCGGTGGTACCGGCGGTAACGGTGGCGACGGCAGCACCATCCGCTGGGGCAACCCGGGCCAGACGACCCAGTCCAACGACAACTCTTCGGGTCCGATCGACGGTATCCACGGTGGTGCCGGCGGCGACGGCGGCGCCGGTGGTGCCGGCGCGGTCACCGGTGGCAATGGCGGTAACGGTGGCAACGGCGGCAACGCCACTGTCCCGGCGCTGGGCCCGGACGGCCTCAACGGTGGCGCTGGTGACACCCCGGGCGCCGACAGCGCTGGCGGCGCAGCTGGTACCGGTGGCGCCGGTGGCGCCGGTCCGGATGCCGAGAGCAACGGCAACCCCGGCCAAAGCGGTACCCCCGGTACCGCGCCGGAGCCGCCCGTCGAGCAGCCGTAGAACCTCGACGACGCCAAAGAAGCATCTCGCAGAACCTTGCGGGGTGCTTCTTTGTATAGGGTTCGGGTCCGGCTCGTCGTCATGACAATTCCACTCCTCGGAGTGTGGATGGCCGATCGAAAAATGCTGCGGTGGTTAGGATTTGGTGCGGGGCGCGCGCGCAGCACTACCGAACGACGCCACGCTGCGTGCATGTTCCGCGGCCCCGGTGAGCGACTTCATCCGATGAACAGCTCGCCCAGAGTCTCGCAGCGGTGACGCATCCCTTGGGCGTGACAGTTCCGCACGGCCAAGGCAACCGCGGACCGGTCCAAAGATCCGGCCGCGGTTATCTTTTCGCCTCCCCGCCCGAGGTGATTCGCGCCCCGGCGCCGTCGACGACGCCGCAAATTGGTCATCTCAGTGTTTGGTTTCGGGTCCGGAACACCGCGTGCTCTGCAATACAATCGGTCGTCATGTGGACGGCGTCAGACGGATACTCCCGGGGACTCACCAATGTTGCGGCCGCCGGCGTGATCGCGATGGCGGCCGGTGGTGTGACCGCGATGCCTCCCGGCATGGCTCCTTTTGCCGCGGCCGTGGCCCCGGTGGAGCTGACCGCCCTGACAAGTGACTCCAGCCTGATGGACATCATCGGCGAGCTGACCGGATTGAACTGGATCATCCCGCTACTCGACAACCCGGACAATCCGCTCTTTCCGGTCGTCGTCAGCCTCGAGGCGCTCGGTGAGTTGTTTGTGGTCATCCCGCTGACGCTGCTGGTCGGCACGCCGCTGCTTTTGGTCACCGAGGGGTGGCAGGGTGTCGAGGACACCATCTCCCTGCTGGGTACGGCCGCCGACGGGGTGAAGAGTCTCTTCGACAACCTCGTGGACTGGTACCAGACGCGCAACTGGCTCACCGGTGAATTGCTCGATCCCAGCTCCAGCGAGGCCGGCGGTCTGTCCGGCTTGGGCGATGTCCTCCACACCGGCAGTTGGGATGACGTGCTCACTCCCGTCAGTTTCGACCCTGCGCTCACCTTGGACGGTTTCGACGCCGGTCTTGCCGACGTCGGTCTGGGTGACCTCGGCGAAGTGCCTGCCTGACCCGCGGGGCCGCTACAGCCCGTAAGCCACCCGCGCCGGTGCTGGCACGGCACGACGGCCGGAACTGCTGTTCGGAGATGGCACCGCTCAGCTGAAGATCCGCTGATGTCGGACCGGCCCCGCCGCGGCGTGGATCGCGCCCAACGGGGACTTGAGCCGCCGATAGCCGCGGCAGTACCGGGCACTGAGTGCCGTGGATCACACGGTTTTTGCCGGTCTAGCTACCCTCCCGACCCTCACTCACGAGCCCGCGAATCGCGCCGTAGGCGGTGGTAGGAGGGGTGCCGTGCGCAAACAAGCAGGCTTATCGCGACTTTGCTAGCAATTTGAACAATGACATAAATTTCTCCCGGTTGCAGGCCAGCATTTCCGTCCATAACTCTCCCTATTGTTACACAATTGTCCCCCGGGTAAGACTTCGTTCTACACATATCCGCAGGTCGTAGACGTGTAGGCGAAGATTGTGCGCACACTATTTATTTACCGATATTGGTTGCCGAATTCGAAACATGTCTGTTAACTTAACGCGGGATAAGCAATTTACGTCACCGTCAACGATCAAGGGCTGATCCGCCTGAGGAGATCTCATGTCACACCGCTCTGTTGCCAAGACAACAAAAAGCCGAGTCAGCGCCGCCGTGGGCGCCACCAGCGCCGTGGGCGCGTTTCTCGCTTTCGGCATGACGCCGCTCGTGGCGGCGCCGGCCGGCGCCGAGGGGCTCGACGGCCTGTTCGATGACCTGTTCAGCTGGGTCGACCCACCGGCGGCGGACACGTCGGGGCTCGACTGGCTAGGCCTCGACGCGTTCGGCGGCGACCTGGCCGGCTCGGCGGCAGGCACCGACCCGCTGCAGGCCCTCAACGAGCTGGTGGCCAACTCGATCAACACGATCATCTACCAGCCGCTGTATGACATCGGCCAGTTCTTGATCGGCAGCGGCCTGCACATCAACGGCATCTTCGACAACGGCACCAACGCCTATGTCAGCCTCAACAGTGACGGTGACCTGGTGTACCACGCTGCGACCGGTGGTGGCTTCCTGTTCGGTGACGGCGGCAGCGGCGGGATCGTCAACGCCGACGGCGACGTGCTCGGCGCCGGCGGCACGGTCCTGGAGGATGCTCACGGCAACGACATCACATTGGCCGAGATTGAGAACGGCACCTACAGCTTCGCTGCCGGTTCGACCTTCAACCTCGACGGCGGCAATGCCGGCATGCTTGGTAACGGCGGTGACGGCGGCAGCGGCATCGGCCTCGGCCTNGGTGATGGCGCTGCCGGCGCCACGGGTGGTGACGGCGGCAGCGGCGTCATCAACGCCACCGACGGCGCCACCGTCACTGGCACCACCGTCACCGGTGGTGCGGGCGGCGCCGGCACCAACGGCGGGCAGGGCGGCCAGGGCGGTTCCGGCCTGGCTGACGCCACCGGCGCTGACAGCACCATCACCGGGACCGCCACCGGCGGCACGGGCGGCGCAGGCGTCAACGGCGTCGGTGGCGACGGAGGGAGCGGCCAACTGGTCGTCGATGGTGCCGGGGGCAGCATCGGCGGTGGCGGCAACGACGCGATCGCTCAGGGCGGCAATGGCGGCACCGGCACCGACGGTGGCGTCGGGGGCAAGGGCTCCTGGGGAGAGCTGGAGTCCGGCGAGGTCGGCTACGCCGCCACGGGCGGTAACTCCTTCGGCACCTCCACCGGCGGTGACGGCGGTAACGCAACCGGCGCCGGGAGCCACGGCGGTGACGGCGGAAGCTCGGACATTCAGAGTTCCAAGACCACCGATGGCGGCACCTTGGGCGGTCCGGGCGGAACGGCCAGTGGCAACGCGACCGGCGGTAACGGTGGCAACGCCACCGGCGGAGGCCAGGGCGGCGCCGGCGGAAAGGCCAGCATCGCTACCGGAGGTCACCCGGACAACGTCGCGAACGGAACTGCGACCGGCGGTCAGGGCGGTGACGGCCTCGACGGCGGTACCGGTGGCAACGCCGGGTGGAGTCGGGTTGACGCCTTTGGCAACGGCGTCGGGAACGTTCCATCCACGGCCACCAACGGCACCGCCACCGGCGGCAACGGTGGAAGCGGTACCGGGTCCGGTGTTACCGGGGGCAACGGCACCGACGGCAACATCGTCAACCAGGGCGGTACGCAGACGGACGGCCAGACCGCGACCGGCAACAACGGGGCGAACAACCCGGCCAACGCGTAGCTCCAGACGAGAAGGGCCCCGGCTCTGGCCGCCTCTGGCGGCACAGGGCCGGGGCCTTTCCCGTCGTCTGAGTCGCACCATGTTCGGCGACGGCGCTGACGGTCGCTCCCCTCCGGTGGCGGCGTACTCCAGAACCAGCACTACATGTGGCCCGATGGTCCTCCGGCCCGAGACTAGTGCGCCCGGAAGATCAACGTCCGCTGCACCACAAAGTTGATCACGGTCGCGGTGCCTTGCGCCGCCACGAACGCCACCGGCAGCGCCCACCGCCGGTAATCCAGTAGCTGCAGGCACAGGTGGTTGATCCCCACCTGGACAGCGAACGTCATCGCGTAGAGCGCCATCACCGCGATGAAACGCCCGGCGTGGGCCGAGGATTGGAACGTCCATCGCCGGTTGATCAGATACGCGGTGGTGGTGCCGGCGACGAAGCTGATCGCCTTGGCGATGTCGACCGGGACGCCCGCGCCCAGGTACAGCAGCAGGTACAGCCCGAAATCCACGACCGCTGACAGGGCTCCGGTAACCAGGAAGCGCCACACCTGGGTCGACAGCTGCAGCGGGCGGGGTGTTATCTCGGCCACCCGGGAATCCTAATCAGCGGACGGGCGGAACGCGCGGGCGGATTCGACGCCGTGCTCACCGATTTCGGCTTGGGCGACCTGATTGCCTGACCTGCGCGGCTGCTACACCCAGTACGCCACCCGCGCCCGGTACTGGCGCATCACCACCGCGGCGACCGCCCAGCCGACCACGGTCAGCACCAGCACCACCGCCCAGTGCCGCAGCTCCTGGTGCGCGCCCAGCAGCGGGGCCCGAACGATATCGAGGTAGTGCATCAGCGGGTTGAGTTCGACGACGTTCATCCAGCGTGACGCCCCCTGAGCACGCAGGGTGTCGTAGTTCCAGATGATCGGCGTCATCAGAAACAGCAGCTGCACCACCGAGAACAACAGCGGGGCGATGTCACGGTAGCGGGTGGCCAGAATCCCGAAGCACAGCGATACCCACACGCAGTTCAGCGCGATCAGGAGCAATGCCGGGACCACCGAAAGATCCGCCCACGACCAGGGTTTCGGGAAGATCAGCGCGATCGGCAGATAGATGACGATGTTGTGCGCGAACAGGATCATCTGGCGCCACACCAACCGGTAGACGTGCACACTCAACGGCGTCGGCAGCTGTTTGATCAGCCCTTCGTTGGCGACGAACACGTCGGCGCCCTCCAAGATGGCGGCGTTGAGCAGGTTCCACACGATCAGTCCCAGCGTCACGTACGGCAGGTGCACGGCCAGGTCGAGGTGGAACAGCTTGGAGTACAACCCGCCCATCGCCACCGCCGTGGTGGCGGTGCCGATGGTGATCCAGAACGGGCCCAGCACGCTGCGCCGATAGCGCTGCTTGATGTCCTGCCAGCCCAGGTGCAGCCACAACTCGTGGCGGCGGAACCCGTCCACCAGATCGGCCCGCGCCCGCGCAAACGTCTTGGACTGCGCGGCAACGTCGTCGAAGCTCATTGCTGCCCCTCCGGTTTGGCGAACTGCTCTCGGCGTCCCTGCCGGCGAAGCCGCGACCACTGCATCAGGCCGGCCGGGTCGCGGCGCGACACCAGGAAGAACCAGCCGAACCGCAGCCACTCCTGGACCAGCAACCGGCGCATGCCGGGCTGGGCCATCAGATAGCCGCGGTTACGGTAGGTGTAGAAGCGTTTGGCGGCGCTGTCTGGATATTGGGCGTGCATCCGGCCACCCAGGATCGGCTTGAACTCCGCCGACCCGCACGGATGCAGGTAGGCCGCGTTCAGGCACGTCCCGAACGCCAATCCGGATCGCGCCAGCCGGCGGTGTACCTCTACCTCGTCGCCGCGCATGAACAACCGCAGGTCCGGCACGCCGACCGCGTCCAGGGCATCCGCGGTGAACAACGCCCCGTTGAACAACGACGCGATCCCCGGCAGCAGATCGTCATCCGCTGCGCCAGTGCGTAATTCGCCGACCTCGCGCCGCCACACCAGGCCCCGCCGTAGCGGGAAGGCCAGCCGGGATGGGTCGTCGATGTTGCACACCATCGGGGACACCTCGGCCAGGTGATGCTTGGCCGCGCAGTCCAGCAGCGCCGACAGCACGCCGGCGTCGGCGGGACGGCCGTCGTCGTCGGCCAGCCACACNAGACCCGGGCACCCGACCAGGCCGTCGTCGTCGGCCAGCCACACCCAGTCCGCGCCGGCGGCCAGGGCATGCAGCATGCCCAGCGCGAAACCGCCTGCCCCACCGAGGTTTCGCCGCGACCCGAGGTAGGTGGACGGCACCGGTTGGCCGGCCACCAGCTCGCGCACTGCGGCATCGTTATCGTTGTCGACGACGATCACGTGGTCGGGTGCCCGGGTCTGGCTTGTGAGCGCCTTGAGGGACTCGGCCAGCTGCTGCGGCCGCCGATGGGTGACGACGACGGCGTAGACGGTTTGGTTCACGCCTGGTCCCTGGCCTGCGTCTCGGCAAGCACCTCGCGTACGTGCCGGGCCGCGTCCGGGCCTTCGTAGGCGCCGACCACTTCCTCAATTCCGCCGGTCATCCGGATGGTGCCGTGGTCGATCCACATCGCGGTCTTGCACAGCCGGGCCAGGAATTCGTTGGAATGGCTGGCGAACACCAGGATTCCGGACCGTTCCACCAGTTTCTGCAGCCGGGTCTGGGCCTTTTTCAAGAAGTCGGCGTCCACTGCGCCGATGCCCTCGTCGAGCAGCAGGATTTCCGGGTCGATGCTGGTGACCACGCCCATCGCCAACCGGACCCGCATGCCGGTGGAGTAGGTGCGTAGCGGCATCGCCAGATAGTCGCCCAGCTCGGTGAATTCGGCGATCTCGTCGACTTTGGCGGCCATCTGCTTGCGGGTCTGGCCGAGGAACAGTCCGCGGATGATGATGTTCTCGAAGCCGGAGATCTCCGGGTCCATGCCTACGCCCAGATCGAACACCGGCGCCACCCGCCCGACTACCGATGCCGACCCGCGCGTCGGCTCGTAGATTCCTGAAAGCAGCCGCAGCAGTGTGGATTTGCCCGCGCCGTTGTGCCCGACCAGGCCAACTCGATCGCCCAGCGACAGCGACATGGTGATGTCGCGCAGCGCCTCGACCACCACCACATTGGAGTTGTTGCGTCCGATCGCCCCGCCGGCCTTGCCGAGGAACGCCTTCTTCAGCGATCGTGCCTTAGCGTCGAAGATCGGGAACTCGACCCAGGCGTCGCGGGTGTCGATACGAGGATCGTTGGCAGACAAGGCAATTCCGCTCGCAGGCTTACAGATACTGACCGGAGCCGGTATGGCCCTGGGCGTGCCCGCCGCCACCGGCGCCGGGGGGCAGGGCGCCGTGACGCATCTGCTCCAGCTGCGCACGGGCGGCCATCTGCTGGGCGAACAGCGCGGTCTGGATGCCGTGGAACAGGCCTTCCAGCCAGCCCACCAGCTGGGCTTGGGCGATTCGCAGCTCGGCGTCCGACGGGGTGGTGTCCTCGCGCAGCGGCAGCGTCAGCCGGTCCAGCTCCTCGCGCAGCTCCGGGGCCAGGCCATCCTCGAGCTCGCGAATGCTGGCGGAGTGGATCTCGCGCAGTCGAAGCCGGCTCGCGTCATCCAGGGGAGCCGAGCGGACTTCTTCGAGCAGCTGCTTGATCATGGTGCCGATTCGCATCACCTTGGCGGGCTGCTCGATCAGGTCGGTCAGTGACGCCTCGTCATCATCGGCGGCGTCAGTGGAGCTGCTGAGCCCGGCCGTCAGCAGCCGCGGGTCGGCGCCGCTGATGATCTCGACACCATCTGCGCTGTCCATGTCGTCTGCGCTGCTGCCGCTGCTGGTCACCGCGCTTTGTCTCCTTGCCATTCGTAGATGCTGGCCCCGCCATTGTCGTAGATCTTGGCCCACGACCGCGATTTCTCCAGTGACATTAGTCCGTCGGGCAGCGTGAACCCCCGGACCGTCGGGCTGCTGATCAGCACGTAGCGGATATTGAGGTCGTGCACGGCTTCCGCTACCCGCGGATCGGTGTCGGCGTCGTCGGCGTAGGCCCAGAAGATGAATCGCTGCGGGCCGGGGCCCTGCTGCTGGGGATAGTCGTAGTGCGTCCACAGCGGGTGCAGGTCGGCGACCGCGTACATCCAGGCACTGCCGTCGACGTTTGCGTTGCCGATCACGGTGTCGCGGGCCCCGGGCAGGTCGGCCAGGTATGCGTACGCCTGCAGGTCGCGGGAGTCGACCATCACCGAGTCGTACTTGTCGCCGAACAAGAAGGCGTGGCGCGGCAGGTAATGCCAGGCCAGCCCCACCGTCGCGGCCACCAACAGCAGCCCGGTCGCCGCCGGACGGACTCGCGCGCCCATCGGCTTGGTCACCAGCGCCACCAGCGCCGCCAGGCCCACGCCGGCCGTCGGGACCAACAGCAGCGTCATCGCCGCCATGATTCGGCGCGGGTCGCTGTAGAACAGGTCGGTGAAGGTGCCTACCACCTTGCCCACCGGGCCGCCGAGCGGAGCCGAGGACTGCACCACTCCCACCACCAGCACCGCCCACAGCGCCAACGGCCACCACACCTTGCGGGCCACCAGCACCGCTGCCCCCGCCGCGGTCAGTGCCACCAGGGCGTATTGGATCGGAAAGTCGTTGAGGTGGCGGGTGTACATCAGCAGCGCGTCGCGCAGACCCGACTTGCGGCCCTCGTGGGTCAGGAACGCGTGCCCGGCGATGATCTCGGCCTGCTTGCGCACGCTCAGCAGTTGCGGCAACAGCAGCAGGCCGGTCGGAATCAGGACCCCGGCCAGCGCGAGGGTGTCACGCCGCTTCCCGCGCAGTGGATTCCACAGCGCTCCGTCTTTGGGGCACAGCCACCAGGCCGCCACCAGCAAGACCGTGACCACGCCCCCGGTCAGGTGTACCGAGAACACTCCCAGCAGCGCCAGCACCGCCACGCCGATTCGGTCCCGCAGGGTGCGCACCGCGGTGATCAGCGCGAACGCCGGCGCCACCAGTCCGTAGGCCACCAGATTGGGCATGGCGGCGGTGCCGAACTCGACGTAGGGCAGCGCGGTGAACGACGCCGAGAGGGCGGCGGCGGCGCCCGCTGACACTGCGGTCACGGCGGTGCTCGTCACTCGCTGCAGCAGATTCCAGGTGAGCAGGGCCGCGCTGACCGGGAACAGCCACACCGAAGCGGCCAGGCTGGCCAGGGTGTAGCCGGTGGTGGGTGCGGCGCCGGTCAGTTGGCACAGCACCGCGGTCAGCGCGTGAAATGCCGAGGGGTAATACAGCGCGGCGTGGGTTTCGACATTGCGCAGCTCGCCCATGTGGGTCGGTGAGGCCTGGCCGGTGTCGAGGATGAAGCGGACGGTGTTGGCGTGCCATACCGCGTCCCAGGTGCTGGGAATGCTCTGCCAATTTCCGATCCCCCGGGCCGCGGCCCAGCCGATCAGCAATACGCCCAGCAGTGTTCCGGCGGCCACCGTGAGTATCGGCCACAGCGCCGGTGAGGGAGCCGCCACATGGATGCCGGGGCGGCGCTCCAGCAAAGACCGCATTCCCTTCGCCAGGCCGGCCGTCAACGCGCCGATCGCCACCAGGGTGACCGCTGCAGTGATTGCGTTCCAAGGGATTCCGAGCGCGCCGAACGGGACGATGGCCAGGCCTACGACTCCGTAGGTCAGCGCCGGGCCTACCGCCACGGCTAATGGCCAGTTCAGTCCGGCGCCGGCGGCCACAAGCGCGCCCGGAACCACCAGCAGCAAAAGCGCTGTGACCAGTCCGAAGACCATTCCGAAGCCAAGAAGCACTGCACTAGTATGTCTGCAAAGGTGACCTGGCTCCGTATTGCGGGGGAGCTATCTCGTGAAACGAGACGTTCACCGATCGATCTTGAGAAGTTTTGAGGTGGCTGGCATGGCCTATGACGTCGCTCGCGTGCGTGGATTGCACCCGACGCTCGGTGACGGATGGGTTCATTTCGATTCACCGTCGGGCATGTTGATTCCGGACTCGGTGGCCACGACCGTGTCGACTGCGTTCCGGGGATCGTTGGCGAAGGCGAGCGGCCCGCACCCGGCGGCCCGGCGCAGTGCCGCGGTGCTGGATGCGGCCCGCCAGGCGGTGGCCGATCTGGTGGGCGCCGATCCCGCCGCGGTGGTGCTGGGTCCCGATCGCGCCGTGTTGTTGAGCGCCTTGGCCGATGCCGCGTCGTCGCGGGTGAGCCTGGGCTACGAGACCGTGGTAACCCGCCTCGACGACGAGGCCAACATCGCCCCCTGGGTACGCGCCGCCAACCGCTATGGCGCCAAGCTCAAATGGGCTGAGGTCGACATCGAGACCGGGGAGCTGCCGAGCTGGCAGTGGGAGAACCTGATCACCCCGTCCACCCGGTTGGTGGCACTGACGTCGGGGTCGGGGGTGCTGGGCACCGTCACCGATCTTCGGCCGGTCACCAAGCTGGTCCACGATGTGGGCGGCGTGGCCGTCGTCGACCACTCGGCCGCGGCGCCCTACCAACTGCTCGACATCAAGGAGGTCGAGGCAGACGTGGTGGCCGTCAACGCGGCCTCCTGGGGTGGGCCGCCGGTGGGCGCGCTGGTCTTCCGTGACCCGGCGCTGATCGAGACGTTCGGATCGGTGTCACTGGATCCGCACGCCGTGGGCCCGGCCCGGTTGGAAGTCGGCCTGCACCAGTTCGGTCTGCTGGCTGGACTGGTGGCCAGTGTCGAGTATCTGGCTTCGCTGGACGAGTCGGCCCGGGGCAGTCGGCGCGAGCGGCTGGCGGTATCGATGCAGTCGGCCGCGGCATATCTGAACCGGCTCTTCGAGTACCTGTTGAGTTCGTTGCGGTCACTGCCGCTGGTGATGCTGATCGGCCAGCCCGAGGCGCGCATCCCGGTGGTCAGCTTCGCGGTACAGAAGGTGCCGGCCGAGCGGGTGGTGCAGCGGTTGGCCGACAACGGTGTGCTGGCGATCGCCAATGCCGGATCCCGGGTGCTGGATGCGATCGGGGTCAACGACGTCGGGGGAGCGGTCACCATCGGGTTGGGCCATTATTCGACGATGGCCGAGGTCGACCAGCTGGTTCGGGCGCTGGCCTCCGCCCACCGTCGAGCGACCACCCGCGCTATGTCGCCGACTGTGCGGTTTCGTAGGCGAAACGTCGAAGATGCCGATCAAACCGCACACTCGACTCCGAGCGCCGGCTCCGCCGCGCTTGCGATCCCGCTACGCTGTGGGCCGTTAGCGCGAAGCACCCCTGAAGGTGATCAGAAGATGGCAGAACCGACGACGTCCTTAGCCCCGCTGGCTCTGGACACGCTCATTGACCTGATGCAGCAGCAGGCTGCGCGTCGTGGGGACACGCCCGCATTCATCTTCTGTCCCGAGGGCGATATCGAAGAGGACCGGATCACCTACCGGGAACTGGACCGGCGCGCCCGCTCGATCGCGACCACCCTGCAGAATCGCGGTGCCGCCGGTGAGCGCGTATTGGTGCTCTGCCGCCCCGGGGTGGACAGCATCGTCGGGCTGTTCGGCTGTTTTTACGCGGGCGCCGTCGCGGTTCCGGTCGACGAACACTGGCCGATCCGGCGGGTCGAGACCGTCGTGCCCGAAGCGGATGCGCGCTTCGCGCTGGCGACCGCCAAGACCCAGGACAAGATGAAGTCCGCCGTGGATGGTCTGAGCGCCGGCCCGAAGTTGACCTGGCTGGCCATGGACGAGGTCTCCGACGACGGGTCGGCCTGGGAGTTGCAGAACGTCGGCGCGGACAGTCTTGCGATGATCCAGTACACCTCGGGCTCCACCGGGGTGCCGAAGGGTTGTGTGCTGACCCACCGGAACTATCTGAGCAACCTCGAGATCATGCGGTGGGCACTGAACCCGGCCGACGACGCGCCAGTGATGAACAGCCCGATCAGCGGGGTGTCCTGGCTGCCGCAGTACCACGACATGGGCTTTGTTGGGGGCATTCTCGGCACCATCTACGGCGGCCGCACCACCGTGCTGATGTCGCCTAGTGCCTTCCTGATGCGCCCCATCCGCTGGATGCAGGCGATATCGCGCTACCAAGCGACGATCACCGCCGCGCCCAACTTCGCCTATGAGGCGTGCGTCAAACGCAGCACCGCGCAGCAGCGCGCCGCCCTCGACCTGTCGAACCTGTCGATCGCCGTGATCGGTGCCGGACCGATCAACCCCGAGACCCTACAGTCCTTCACCGAGGCGTTCGCGCCCGCCGGTTTCCGGCCCGAGGCCTTCATTCCCGCCTACGGGCTGGCCGAGGCAACCCTGGGCGTGACGGGCATGTCCGAGTCGTCGGTGCCGGTGATCCGGCACTACGACCGGAGCGCGCTTAGCGAGGAACGGGTTGTCGAGGTGAAAGCCGACACCGCTGGAGCGGTAGCTCTGGTGGGCTGCGGCGCCAAGGCGGAGACCCAGGAAGTCCTGATCGTCGATCCCGAGACGCGGTTACTCCGTGCCCCCGAGGAAGTAGGCGAGATCTGGGTGTCCGGGCCCAGCGTAGGCGTGGGCTACTGGGGCCGTCCCGAAGAAACCGAGCACGCCTTTCACGCGCACGTGGCCGACACCGGTGAGGGCCCGTACCTGCGCAGCGGCGACCTGGGGTTTTTCCGGGACGGCGAGCTGTTCGTCACCGGCCGGTGCAAGGACTTGATGACGATCGGCGGCTACAGTCATTACCCCAATGACATCGAGCTGACCGTGCAGGCCTGCCACCCGGCACTGATGCCCAGCCGTGGTGCGGTGTTCCAGTTGGAGACCCAGCGCAACGCCCCTGAGTATCTGGTGGTGGTACAAGAGGTACACCACCACGAGGCGGTCGGGGTCGATCTGAACGACCTGATCGAAACGATCCGGGCGGCGATCCGCACCCACCATGGCATCGACGCGCAGGCCGTCATGCTGCTCAAGCCGATGCGGATACCGACCACCACCAGCGGCAAGATTCAGCGTCGCGCATGCCGCGAGCAATACGTCGCCGGGGAATTGGTGCCGATGGCCCACTGGGCGGAGCCGCTGCCCAAAACCGACGCTTCGGACGTCAAGAGCGCCCTGCTCGGCGGCCTGGTGCAGCTGGCTGCGACCGGCTTGGCGCAGCGGCTGCGGGGAACCAAAGGCCCGCAGGGCTAAAGCGCCAGTCCGGCCGAGACCCGTGTGTGGCCACGACCCCTTTTGATCCGGGCCTGTTCGGCCTCGCCACCTGTGGAGAAGCTGAACGCGATCTTGTCGCCGTAACGGTCGGCCTGCTGCGCCAGCATGGCCATCAGGTTGGTTGCGCTCATTGTGTTGACCACCTTAGCGATCGACCGGTACCAGAATCGACATTAACAAAACCTGAGAGGCGGGGTCGGGCTGCGGTGCACTCGCGGCTGCAACATGGGGTATCGCCGTCCCGTCAAGTGGAGATATATCGCCTCGCGTGTGATTTTTCCGCGTTTTTCCGAGGTTTTTCCTTACAACGATTACCGTTCGACAACGCGGAAAACTCATGTAAGTTTAAGCAACGTCCGTAGTCAGTGTCCGTAGGAGAGCATGATGCAGCTGGCGCTTCGCCCGTACGTCACCCCCGGCGTCGCCATCGCTGGTGCCGCCTTAATCGCGGTAAATACCGCGGTGCCGATCGCGGCCATGCGGCCCGCTGCAGAGCCTCGCCAGCAACTTCACAGCGTCGAACACCATGCCGTGCAGCTCACTTCCACGCCCGACTTCTTCGGGCCGTGGACCGACCTCTTCACCAACACCGCCAACAACTTGGTGGCCATGGGCCACGACAACGGCTGGGCCAACCTGCTGGAGCAGATTTTCACCGATCCGAGCTCGCTGTCGCGGTTGCCGGAGGTGTTCGACTTCCTGACCACCTTGATGCCTTCGGTCAGTGGCGAAGACCCGATCATGGTCCTGCTCTCGCCGATCCTGACTATCGGCATGGGCCTCATCGGTCCGCTGGTCACGGTCAACAACGCGTTTAACGACATTCTCGACCAGATCTTCCGCCCCAACGACTTCCTCGACCCGTTCGCGGCGATCTTCACCGCGGTACCTCGGTTGCTTGACGCCTGGCTCAACGGGACGGACACCCTGGACATCGCCGGCGTGCACATCCCGCTCTTCAACGGCATCCTGGTCCCCGGCCAGAACTTGGTCATCGACCTCACCGCGGACGATGTGGTCAACGGCCTGAAGATCGGCGACCAGACCGTCGCCCACCTGCTCGACCAGACCGGGATCGGCTCGCTCGAGGTGTCGGGCATGCTAACCGGCTTGCTGGACAGCGTGGGGCTGGGCAACCAGACCCCCGTTGACTTGATTGACACCCTCGGGCTCGGCGACCTGCAGGTCGCCAGCGTGTTTATGACCGTGCTGGACGCCGTGGGGATCGGCAACCCCACCATCGCCGACATCATGGACCAGATCGGTGTCGGCGATCTGCAGGTCGCCGATATCGCGATCGACATCACGCACGCCCTGGGCTTCGACAACCCGACGGTCACCGGGATCGCCGACGACATCGGCCTCGGCGAGCTCAAGATCGCCGACCTGGGCATGGACGTGCTCAACGCGCTGGGCATCGGGGATCCGACCGTCAGCGGCCTGCTCGGCGACTTGGGCGCTGACAGCCTGACCGTGAACGGCCTGCTGCAGACCGTGGTGGAGGCGCTCGGTCTCGCCGGCCAGACCCCGGCCTCGCTGCTCGACGCCCTTGGCGGTGGCGACCTGACCACCCACGAAGTCATCACCTCGCTGCTGAACGGCCTGGGTCTGGGCAACCAGACCCTGATGGACTTGGTCACTCAGGCGGGCATCGGCAACGCCAACATGGGCGAGGTTTTGGTCGGCGTCCTCGGCGACGCGGGCAACACGTCGATGCTTGACGTCGTCGACGATCTCGGCCTCGGCGCTGTCACGGTCAAACAACTCACCGACCTGTTGGGTATCACCAACCTGTCGCTGGGCACCGTGTTCGGAAACCTCCACAACATGGGCTTGATCGGCAACATCACGATCAACGACTTTATCGCCGCTACCGGCGGCACCCCGCTGGCCAAGGGTGGTGACTCGTCGTTCATCGACGCGATGGCCGGCCAGACCGTTGGTTCGATCCTGGAACAGCAAGGCTTGCTCAATTCGCCGCTCAGCTCGCTGCTCGGTGACATGGGCAACCAAACGTTGGCCGAGGTGATCACCGCCAACTTCGCCGTGACGCTGTCCGACATGCTCAGCCAGTCCGGCTTTGCCGATATGACCCTGAACGAGCTGGTGCTGGCGAACATGCCCGACCAGCCGCTGGCGGACCTGCTCGGCATCACGGCCAACACCCCGCTGGCTGACCTGATCAACCAGCTGGTCCCGGCCGACCAGACCATCGTCGACATGCTCAACCAAGCGGGCATCGGCGACCTGCACCTGTCCGAACTGCTCACTCAGACCTTCGGCGACCAGACCGTGGCCAACGCGCTCGACGACAACGGCATGGGCAGCATGCATCTCGACGACATCATCCGACAGGCCCTGGGCCCGCAGAGCGTGAACGACATGCTCAACCAGTTCGGTATCGGCGGGCAGTCGCTCAGCGACCTGTTTGATCAATTCTTCGGCGGCATGACCATCCACGACGGGCTCATCGATCTGGGCCTGGGCGATCAGACCCTCAATGAGCTGATCGACTCGTTGTTCGGTGCCACGACGGTGAGTGCCCTGCTCGGCGACTTCGGTAACCAGACCGTCAACGAGCTGCTGACCTCGCTGGGTATGGGCGATCTGACCGTGATCAACGCGCAGATCGAAGAGTTCTACGGCTCGCTGTCCTACTGGCTCGATGGCCTGGGGAACCAGATTGCGGCGGTGCTCGGTGGCTAGGCGACAGGGAAACTTCGGAACTTCCGTCCGGGAGGGCGTCATGCAGCACACACTTCGTCCGTACATCACCACCGGCCTGGCCGTTGTCGGTGTGGGTCTGGTCGCGGTTCCACCCGTCACCTCGCAACTGCCGCAGCTGCAACGTGAGCTCGCGGCCGTCGAGCAGCGGGCCGTTGCGCTGACCTCCGGCGACTTCTTCTCGCCCTACACCGACCTGTTCACCCACACCATTGCCAACTTGCAGGCGTTGAGCGAGAACTCGGTCGATATGTGGGGCCTGCTGCAGTACATCGTCACGCACCCGCAGGAGGCGTTGGCCGGCATCCCGGATGTCGTCAACATTTTCACCAACGCGATGCCCACCATCGGCATGCAGTTCTTGCCGTTCCCGGCCGACATCAGCCTTCAGTTGCCGCTGTGGATGAACTCGCTGCTCGCCGGCATCGGCCCATGGGTGACGCTCTTCGACGCGATGGGCGACGTCATCCGCGATGTCTTCAACTTCAGCGACCCGATGGGGGCGCTCTCTGCGCTGATCGGTGCGCCGGCGACCCTGCTCGACGCCTTCCTCAACGGCACTGCGAGCTTCAGCATCGGCGACATCACCATCCCGCTGTTCAACGGTTTCCTCACCACGGGGCAACCCATCGATGCCAACTTCACCATCGGCGGCCTCGTCGATCAGTCCGGCTACGGCGATACCACCATCACCAGCCTGCTCAGCCAGGCCGGTATCGGTGACGTCCCGCTGGACACCCTGATCATCGAACTGCTCGACCAGGTTGGTTATGGCCACATGACGCCGGTGGACCTGCTGAACGAGTTCGGGATCGGCACCCAGTCGCTGTCCGAACTGCTGATCGGAGTGTTCAACGAGGCCGGTATCGGCAACCCCACGATCGCCCAGCTGCTGACCGACCTCGGCGGTATCAGCCCGGACGACTCGATCGCGAGTCTGCTGATCGCCCTGCTCAACTTGCCGGAAGTCGGCATCGGCAACCCCACGCTGTCGGAGTTCATCCTGAGCCTCGTCGGTGGCGATGACCAGACGGTCGGCGGCTTGATCAAGGACCTGCTCGGTGCGACGGGCAGCGAATCGCTTTCCAGCCTGGTGGACCCGAGTTGGACCGTCGGCGGGCTCATCACCGACACCTTGGGCAACCCCGCGCTGACCGATCTGTTCGCCGAGTTGGGCCTGGGCGACGTCACCCTCGGCGCCGGGATCAGCCTCCTGCTCGGCGAGACTGGCAGCGACACGCTACTCGACCTGCTGAACAACGGCTTCCTGGGACCGGACATCACCGGCAACACCGGGATATTCGACCTGCTGGCGTCGATGTTCCCACCGGGCACCACTTTCTCCGACTTCATGGGGGAGCTCGGGAACCAGACGTTGGGCGACTTGCTGTCTGGAATGCCGGTCGGGGAGAACACCCTCGGCATCGATCCGACCACCCCGATGACCGACATCAAGTTCACCGAACTGATGACGATCGCCGGTATCGGCGACACCCCGCTGGCCACGCTCTCCCCGGAGAACGCCAGCCTGATCGAGAAGATCGGCAACCCGACACTCAACGCCTTGTTGGGGACTAACACCGTCGGGCAGACCCTGTCGAACCTGAACCTCTACAACGTCACGGTGGAACAGCTGGTCGAATCGACGGGCCTGTCCAACTACCAGCTGGAGACGCTTTTCGAGGGCTTGGGCAACCTGAGCGGCAACGTCACCCTGGAGGAGTTCCTTACCGACCTGGGCTTCAACCCGACCCTGAACCAACTCCTGACCAGCGCCCTCGACGGGCTGGGCCTGGGCAACACGTCCGTGCTCTCCCTCTTCGAGGACTGGGGGATGGGCAGTGTCAGCCTGCAGAATCTGATCGACGCCCTGGGGCTGGACAACCTCAACATCCAATCGATGTTCAACGCCCTCGGCTTCAACAACATCGACCTCGACAGTTTCGTCGACCGGCTCGGGTTGAGTGGCATCTCCGTTGCCGGCCTGCTCAGCGGTCTGGGCTTTGACACCAGGCACCTTGACGACGTCATCGAGAGTCTGCTGGGCGGGGTGTCGATCGGCAGCATGCTCAACGGGTTGGGCCTCGACGAGGTGCACCTCGACAGCTTCATCACCGACGTGATGACCAGCATTCTGGGTGACCCGACGTTGGGCACCTTCCTCGGCTGGCTGGGCCTGGACACCAACGATCTGGACACCATTGTCGCCAATCTGGGCCTCGGCGGCGTGACGATCAACTCGCTGCTCACCGACCTCGGCCTCGGCGGCTTGGACATCAACGGTCTGATCGACGGCTTGGGCCTGTCCGACCTGGGCGTGCTCGGTATCAACGGTGACTTCTTTGGGGTCGCCGCCGAGTGGCTCAACGATATTCCGAACCAGATCGCCGCGGCGTTGGGCTTTACCGGCTGAGCCTGAAGGGGCCAGCCGATCCAGAACTAAACGACAGACAGAGCTAGCACAACTGTGGGCCACACAGATAGGAAATCCCAAATGGCAGTAGGGCGTAACACTTCGGGCAACGGTCGGCGCGGTCGGCTGGGTCGGCCTAGCCGTCGACTGCTGGGGGCCAGTAGTGCGGTTGGGGCGTTTTTGGCGTTTGGGTTGTCGCCGTTGTCGGGGGTTCCGGTGGCGCAGGCTGATGAGCTGGATTGGGTTGTTGATCTGGTTGGTTCGGATTTGGCTGGGGCGCTTGGTGA
>NZ_LT546171.1 GCF_900078685.2 Mycolicibacter icosiumassiliensis
CAAACGACGGCACTCCCACTGCCGTCAATCCAGCCCTGCCACCTACGAAAGGACCCTGACACCGGCTACGCTGCCCGAAGCTGCTTAACCACAAATCCCGTGTCCACTACATGGGGGCAAGGCCCCTAAAGCATATTTCGGCATCTATACCGACCTCACCATAAGATACCACCCTTAATGCATACATTATTGGCGTGCTTCTGCTGGCGCCGGTTGCCGTCGCGACCGGCCGCACGGCTGAACTGCCGAGCGGAATAATGTTGGCGCACTGCAGCAAAGCCTGGCTAACATGACGGCATGCAACGTCCGTCTCGTCGACGTACCCCCAGTGATCTTCCCGGATTAGACATCGCCGAACAGAAGTCGTGGCAGAACTTCCTGCACGCCGCGCTGCGCTTTCACACCACGATGGATCGCTGGCTGACCGAAGCGCACCAGCTCTCCGTCATTGACTTGCGGGTGCTGGACATCCTGGACAAGTCCGACGACGGTGCGGCGCGAATGGGCGACCTAGCTGATGCCCTGGGCGCAAACCCGCATCACATGACCAAGCGAATCCATCGACTCGAAGAGCGGGGATTGGTTCAGCGCGAACAGAATTCCGATGACCGACGGGGGGTGGTCGCTCGGATCAGCGAGAGCGGGCGGCGGGTGGCCGGACATGCCAGTCTCAACTATGCCCAAGGGGTCAAGACCCATCTCATCGGCACCTTGTCGCGGCGCCAGCTTGCCACCCTCGAGGAGAATTGCCGACGGATCAATTCCGGCTTGAGGCAGGCTGATTCGACACTCTATGTATCCGGCGCGGCCGGCGGCGAGTCCACTGCCAAACCGCCGCTCTAATCTGAGTCACACTGCGGCACCTCGAAGTGTGGGTTTGCCCGCGGAGTGCCTGGCGGGCGAGCGAGGCGCCGAGAAAGTGGATGACGGCCGTTCAGGGCGAGGATGTTAACTTTCGCTACTGTCTGACGCGAAAATCGCCTGTGGCCAGCATCTACCGCCAGGGTGCGTCTGCGCTGATGGCCCGCTAGAACAAGTTCTGATTGTTACCCGCGAGTTAGTTGCCGGTTGAATCAACCGTGCGTCTTTATATATTTGCTGGAACCGTCCGTAAACATCTCCTAACAGCTCTGATGCTACAAAGATGGGACATGCTGACGTTGCGGTCCGGCGGCAGGTCTTGCTGATGTATGCAGAAGGATGTGAACCGCCCCGATTTTCGTAGTCATTGTTGGAGGGGTTTCGGTACCGTCGCCCGCCGTGGAGGACACAGGGGCTCAAGTGCCGGCTATGCGGCTGCCGGGGCTCGATGACATCGAACAGAATTCCTGGCAGGTGTTCGTCGAGTCATCGACGGGTCTGCTGGCAGCGCTGAACCGAAGCCTGCTGGGCCGGCATCGGCTTGACCTGTCCGAGCTTCGACTGCTGGATCTTCTCGCCAAGTCCGACACCGGTTCTGTCCGAATGAGCGAACTGGCCGCGGCGCTTATGCTGCTCCGTAGCCGAGTCACCTGGCTGACCCGGCGTCTGGAAAGCCGCGGCCTGGTCCGTCGGATCCCTATCCCTGGTGACAGGCGGGGTGTTCGGGCCGAGCTCACCCCCGATGGCCGAATGAGGTTGGAGCAGGCCCGCAAGACCTACGCCGAGCAGATTCGCAGGCTCTATGTGAACCAGATGTCCCGCCAGCAGATGCTTGCCCTGGGTGCCAGCTGCCACCAGATCAGCGCGTCACTGGAAGCTGCAGACCCTCCGAAAAAGTCGACGCTGGACTGATTTACGAGATTCTAGCCAATCGTTCGGAACTAAGTTACCGAATACAGCACCAGCTGTCGCGTCATATAGATACAATCGCCCGGCATGGGGCACCCGCGGGCTCTAGGGCCGCCAGTGTGGGAATTACCGGTGCTCGACGCCGCCGAAAGCACTTGTGTGCACCAGTTTGTGGACACGTCCGATCGCCTGCTCGCAGCGTTGAACGACAGCTTGGTCCGCGCCCACGGATTGACCCTCTTTGAGGTCCTGGTACTGGACCTGCTGGCCACCTCGGAGACCGGTTCGGCTCAAATGCGGGATCTGGCACAGGCTTTCGCGCTGGCGCCCAGTCGGGTGACCTCACTGATCGGCCGCCTGGAGGTGCAGGCTCTGGTCGGCAGGCGTCCGCATCCGGATGACCGCCGAGCGGTACTTGCCTACATCACCGCCGAGGGCCGGACGCGGTATGCGCCTGCTCTGGTGACCTACGCCCGCGGGATTCGTGCGTACTACCTCGACCAGCTGTCGCGTCAGCAGGCAATCGCCCTCGGGGACGTCTGCCGGCGAACCGGCCAGCCGTAGCGGTGCTGAGGGTCCCTGGAGAGCCCGCTTCGCCCGCTGGATGTGCCCGAAGATTGCGCAAAAAATTCTCAGGAAACGCGGCCATTGACGGGGATGAGAGGACGTCCATGCCCGACGGTTCACCCCCGGGGTGAGTGGCCTCTACCTGCGTAGACGCGCGTCAACGGCATGTTAGCTAAAGTTCACCTAATAGGCATCCGTGCTGTAGCGAAACACGTTGACACACGTTTCTACAGCGAGATTCTGGACTTTATCGCCGCGCCAGCTTCGCCCAGGTCAACGGTTATTACGCGTCGACGAGGTGCGGAATAGACACGAATGAACGTGTTTCAATTCCTACTGGTCGGTAATTTCCAGTTGAACGATTTGACGGCTTATCAAAATTTGCTAGAAACACATCTAAACGCCTGTAGCTGGGGTTTTGGAGACTAGCCAAATTGCCAGGAATGTTTTGAATGCATCCCTTTGCGGCTGAGCCCTTCCTGACTGCTGATTTTCAGGTCCGCCTCAGTTACGTTCCGTGTGCTGAGTCACATGACCTGAAGGAGCTCCCTTGCACGCCATTCTTCGCCCCTGCGCAACGGCCGGTGTTGTCATCGCCGGGACCGGCCTGATCGCCGCCACGCCGGTTGTGCCGGCGCAGGCACCCGCGGTCCCGACGGTCGTTGACGTCGCGCTGACCGGGCTGCCCGGCTTCCTTGACACCTGGCAGGACGTGATCAACACCACGAATGCCAACATTTCGACCCTGAAGGACAACTACATGCTGGCCCCCGGGGTGGCCTGGCAACAGCTATACGCCAACGCGATGGGCTACCTCAACCAGTTCCTCAACGACCCGAGCAGCAGCACCCTCGCTGACATCAACACGCAGATCCAGGAGCACCTGGTGGCGGTGCGCGACGGCTACACGCTGCCGCTGGACGTGGATTCCGACACCATGACCGTGGTCACCCGCCACACGATCGACGGGTCGACCCTTGCGGGTCACGGCTTCCTACTGGCGCAGGTTCCGGGATACCTGCCGGCTGGCACCGACATGGACATGGTCAATTCGATCATCAACTTCATGGTCTCGCCGCTGTCCGGCATCATCATGGGCATGCTGGGGCCGGGCATCAGCCCCTGGGTCGCCCTGCTGAACAGCATCACCGATGGTGACAGCTTCAGCGAAATCGTAGCCAATACCGTCGGCGGCTTCTTCAACGGCGCCACCCTCAATCTCGATTTCCTGCTGCCCTCGGTCAACGACGCGGGTTTCCTTCCGGCGGGAATGAGTCTCGACCACTTGGAATTTGCCTTTGGCGGGCTGCTCAGCACCGGTTCGGTGGGGCTCACCACTTATCAGGCGCTGGGCCCCGGCGGTGTGGTTGACGCGTCGGTTCCGGTTGTTGGCGGCTCCATTTTTAACTCCCTCGGTCTGCAAATGGTTGGCGTTCCGGGGCTTGGGCAAATCCTCGCGCACGGCAATGCAATCGGCCCGATCGCTGCCTTCGAGATGTGGGGACAGATTATCGGCGCGCTGCTGGGATCGGACTGGAACGGGGTGGGCACCATCGTCGTGACCCAGCCCGCACTCGGAGTCGATCTGCCGCAGATCCCCGATGACTTCGCCAACGTCTTCAGCGGGTTCCAGGACTTCTTCGACGGCATCTTCAGCTGATCCACCCGTCCCAAACATCAACTACCCCAGAGCTTTACATCTGATGAAAGGTGTTCGTAAATGAGTCGTCGTCACAGCAGCAGCCGGCGCCGCGGCCAGCATGAGGCCGGTCAGTCGCGCCGCAAGCGGGCGATTGGTGCCAGTGGTGCCGCCACTGCTTTCTTGGCATTCGGGATGACGCCCCTGGCGGGCCCCCCGTCAGCGCAGGCCGACGATGGCCTGGACTGGCTGTTGGACCTGTTTGGCCCCTCGGCGTCGGTGGCCGACGCCCCACTGGCCGCCGACGGCGGATTCTTCGACATGTCCACGATCATCGACCAGTGGATCTATTCGCCGATCCACTTCGGTGTGGAGGCATGGATCAACAGCGATCTCGGCGAACTGGTCAACGGCTGGATCAATCAGTCCTCCGGGCTGTTCCTGATCGGTGACGGTGCCGATGGAACCGCCCTCAACCCCAACGGCGGCGACGGTGGGCTGTGGTTCGGCGATGGCGGCGCCGGCTGGCGCAGCGACGACTCGGCACTGGTCGGAGGTAACGGAGGTGACGCCGGCTGGTTCGGCAACGGTGGTGGCGGTGGCGACGGCTTCGAGACCGGTGCCGGTGGCAACGGCGGTGCTGGCGGCTCCTTCATGGGCATCGGGGGTGACGGTGGCGCCGGCGGCCTCGGTGTCGGTGTGGCCGGCAACGGTGGCGCCGGCGGCAATGCTGGCGAT
>NZ_LT546172.1 GCF_900078685.2 Mycolicibacter icosiumassiliensis
CGCCAGGCCCGTGCCTCGGCGCGTTCCTCCCCGGCACGCATCGCCTCCACCGACAGGTCCACCGCCAGCGCGGTCGGCGCCTGGTTGAGGGTGTGCACGCCGGCACTGGCCAGCGCCAACAGCGCATCGGTCGCCTGCTTACCGATGCGGTCTTCCAGCAGCCGGCGCAGTCGAGGCTGGTAGTCGACGACGACCACGCCGGCTTCCAGGCCGAGTGGCAGGCCCGGCAGCTGCAGCAACCGGCCCACCGTCGCCGCGCCCAAGCCGGCGATGTTGGCGCCGACCGTCAAGGCGCGCAGCGTCTCGGTCATCCCATCACCGGGCAGGCTCACCGGCGCATGACCACGGGATCGATCCGCGCGGTACTGGCTCTCGGTGTCCGACACCACCTGGCACAGCTCGCGCACCGATACGACGTCACTGCCGGCGGTCGGGTCGAGCCCGACCACCAGCCGCGACAACGGGTGGTTCAAGCGGACCGAGACCACCCCGGGAAGTGCGCGGGCGGCACCCAACACGGCGGTCGCCAGTTCGTCGCCGGCGGGGTCGTCGAGCCCACGGATCTCGACCCAGGCCCGGCCCTCGCCGCGGAAGCACCGGCGGGACAGCACCGGCCCCCCGTCGCCGTTGGGCAGGACAGCTGCGGCTACCCCGGCAGCGGTCTGGACTGAGGCATCGATCAGCGCTGAGGTCAGTTGGACACCGAAATTCGCTGCGCGCAGCGGCCATGAGCGGCGGACGGCTCCCAACGGTGAGTCTAAATTCACTCGTACCCGATTAGTGGCGGGTGCGGGTGCTGCTGGCGCTGCTGCGTGATTGCCGTGCCGCTGTCTTCTTCGGCTGCGGGCTACGC
>NZ_LT546173.1 GCF_900078685.2 Mycolicibacter icosiumassiliensis
CGGCCGGTGCCGGTGCGATCGCCGGTGGTGTCGGCACCGCCGGTAACGGTGGCGTCGGCGGTGCCGGCGGCAACGCGCTGGACGGTCAGACCGCGGGCGACGGCGGCAACGGTGGCGTCGGTGGCGCCGCGCAGGGTGCGGGCGCGGCCGGCAAGGGCGGCGACGGCGGTGCCGGTGGTACCGCGATCACCACGGGCGAGGGCGATGACGCCGTCACGGCGAACAATGTCACCGGCGGTAACGGTGGCGTCGGCGGTCTCGGTGGCGCCGCGTCGACCGCTGAAAACAGCACCGGCGTGGCCGGCGACAGCGGCAAGGGCGGCGCCGGTGGCGCCGGCACCGGCACCGGTGACGGTGGTGTCGGTGGCGCAGGTGGCGCCGCGGTGGCCGGCGGTGCTGCCGGTGACGGTGGTGTCGGTGGTACCGCGGCCGGAATCGGCACCGGTGGCACCGGTGGCGCCGGTGGCGCCGCGGCGGCCGGTACCGCTGCGGGCACCGGTGGTGCCGGTGGCGACTCAGCCGGTGGCGGCAACGGTGGTATCGGTGGCGCCGGTGGCGCTGCGGGTACCGACGCGGCGGCTGGCAACGGCGGCAACGGTGGCAACGCCACCGGTGCCGGTGGCAACGGCGGCAAGGGCGGTGCCGGTGGCGCCGGAACCGACGCCCAGGCGGCTGGTAACGGCGGCAACGGTGGTAACGGCGCCGCAGGCACCTCGACCACCTTGGCCGGTAAGGGCGGCGACGGCGGCGCGGGCGGCAGCGCTGCGGCCGGCCAGACCGCGGGTAACGGCGGTAACGGCGGTCACGGCGGTAACGGCTACCAGGGCACCGGCGTCGGTGTCACCGGTGGCGCCGGCGGTGCTGGCGGTGCCGGTGGTACCGCACAGGTTGACGAGGACGACAACCCGGTCGCCAACGTCACCGGTGGCAACGGCGGTAACGGCGGTGCAGGTGGCACCGGTGGCGGCCTGGCCGCCCTCGGC
>NZ_LT546174.1 GCF_900078685.2 Mycolicibacter icosiumassiliensis
ACCCGACTCCCGCCCCGTAGAATCGGGATGTGACCAGCACGTACAGCAAGCGAGCGCTGGAACGCCTGCGTGAGCACCGGGAAGAAATCAGCGATGTGCTCGCGCGATACGGCGCCAGCAATCCGCGGCTGTTCGGATCTGTAGCCCAAGGCACCGCTGGTCCAGACAGTGACGTCGACATCCTCCTGGACCTCTCCGAGACGGGGTCCGGCAGTCGATTGTCGCGACTATCCGGCATTCGCCTCGAACTAGAGCAATTGCTCCACATGCCCGTCGATATCGCCTATGAGGGATTGCTGAAACGCGGCGTATCCGAGTCGGCATCCGGGCAGGCCATCGCACTGTGACCAGATCAGCGCGAGACCGCTTGGCTGACATTCAGACAGCGATCGACAGGGTCTACGATTACCGGCCGTCCTCAAAGGCCTGCATTCCGACATGGCGATATATCGGCAATGCTGCGCGAGATCGGGATCATCGGAGAGGCGGTGAACGCCCTACCAGACGACATCACCGCCAAAAGACCCGAGATCGCCTGGCGTCAGATCGCGGCGATGCGCAATTTCCTTGTTCATGAGTACTTCAACATCGACCAAACCATCATCGAAGACGTCATCACAAACGATCTCGACCCATTGAGCACCGCGGTGACCATGCTCCTTGACATCACCGAAGAAGGCGACCAGTCAGGCCCCGATGCGTCCGAGGTACTCATCGAGAGCGCGGCGCATGACCTCGCTGGGTGTGGTGTGTTCGGCGGAGGTGTAGGCGTCCAACCGCCTGCTCAACTCAGCGGGCAGTCGTATGGTGCGTGTCGGGCTGGAACCCCGGCGTCCCTCACCGACCGGGCGGCCCATCCGCAGCGTCGATCCCATCTCTAAAGGGCCGGCAACCGTGTAGTCACCGGACTCGACGGCGCGGCTCATCTCGGCGTAGTCCTTCGCGCTCCGCCTAGCCATGATCAGTTCTCCTTTCCGTACTGCGGACCGATGAACGGTCGCTGTCTCACCACCTGACCCCGAAGATCGATGCCACCTCCCGACATGCGGTAGACGTCATTGGCGGTCCTCCCGGTGAGCAGCATCGAATGAAATACCACCCAGGCCTCTCCAGCCTCATCCTCGGCGGCAACCTCGACCCAAGGTTCTTGCCCGACCTGGCCCACGAACATGTAGGAGTCTGCATCGGGATAGGGCGTGATGATCGCGTACCGCAGGAGTGGATACGAGATCACCGCGCGCATCTCATCGCCTGTAATGCTGTGCTGCCAGGCGTGAGGCAAAATTTCGATGCGCACACCGAATAACTGTAAGACACTTGTGGCCATCTCGCAACGCACCGCGTCCGTGATACGACTGTGAGGCGGTCACGCAGGGGCCGGCCGGTTCCCAGGTCTGCCTCGAGACTTCGCCCCAGCTCAGCGCAGTTCGATAAGCCGACTCCCGGCGGACACCAACTCGACGATGCGATCGATCAGGGCCTCGAACCAGTCGAGCAACGCCTGGCGTCGAGTATTACCAACGCGGACCCACACGACGGCAGGCGAACCACCGCTGACGTTCACATGCTCGGCGACGTGACCGCCTGCGCTGCTGCGTACTCAAGGCACGCTTTGATGTCAGCGGCGGTCAGGTATGGGTAATCCTCAAGGATTTCACGCTCAGACGCCCCGGCCGCGAGGAGAGACAGCACATCGGTGACACGTACACGGGTGCCGCGGATCGCCGGACGGCCTCCGGATCGACGACAATGCGATCAAGCTGCGACATGCCCGAAGAATACTGCCAATTCTGCTGGCCGCGGCCCGCTGCTATGCCGTCGGTCGAGTCGTCGTCGAGGTGGTTATCACACCGGTGGGCTCAGTCGCTGCTCAGCCGGGCAGGGACGCGCAAGTTCGGACGCACCCGGTCAGGGCCCGACGGTTCCTGGCGGCCCGGAAGTTTTCAGGCCGTCGCTGATGTGGCGGCAGGTGGTGGCCACGGCAGCAATCTGGGGGTAGGTCAGTGGCCCCAGGAAGTGGGTGCGGACCGCGTTGGCGTAGGTGATCAGGGCTTGTTCCACCAACGTTGTCCCCGCTTCGGTGATGACGGCGACGACGCGGCGGCGATCCTGCGGGTCCATCGTCCGCGCCAGCAGGCCGCGTTCTTGAAGACGCCGGATGTGGCGGGCCAGCCGACTGGGCCGCAGCGCCAACACCTCAGCCAATTCCGCTAGCTGGAGGCTCCCACCCGGGGAGTTGGCCAGCAGATCCAGCAGCTGCACATCGGCCAGCGAAAGCTGGTGGGCGTCGGTGAGTTCCCGGTTGAGCAGGGTGCTCATGCGTAAGACGGTGGCCAGATAGTTCTGCCAGGACTTGTGTTCAGCCCCATCCAATTCCGGTTC
>NZ_LT546175.1 GCF_900078685.2 Mycolicibacter icosiumassiliensis
CCGTTGTTGATTCCGACCACACCGGCCGCACCAACGAGACCGTCCGCACCGATACCGCCAGCGCCACCCTCACCGCCGGCACCACCTTCACCACCGGAACCGCCGACGCCGACCAACACCCCGGCCCGACCACCGATACCGCCGTTGCCACCGGTAGCGCCGTTGCCACCGTTGCCACCGGTCAGGCCCTGGTCGCCGGCTGCGCCGGTGGCGCCGGTGGCGCCGTCACCACCGGCACCCCCGTTACCGAAGAAGTACGCGGCGTCCCCACCGGCGCCGCCATTGCCGCCACTCGCGCCGCCGACACCACCGGCGCCGCCGTCACCAAACAACCAGCCACCATGGCCGCCGGCGCCACCGTCGGCGCCGCCGGAACCCATACCACCGATGCCGCCGTTGCCGAACATGCCGGCATCCCCACCGGCTCCACCGGCGCCACCGTCCACACCGACTGCGCCCGCGCCGCCGTCACCGAACAACAAGCCGCCGTCACCGAGATCACCAAAGATTCCCAGGCCGCCCAGCAGTGAGGTGTTGGGCCCGGTGAAGTCGTCCAGGCCGTTGCCGATCAGATCCCGGCCGATCAACCATTCGGTGGGCAAGTTGATCACCCAGTTGACCATCCCGCCCAGGTCGCTGGTGATCCACAGCTGCCCCAGGTCGTGCACCCCGGTGTAGAAGTCGGTGTACCCCTGCCAGACGGATTCACCGAGCTGCCCCAGCGAACCGTCCCAAGAACCCGCGTCCGCCGAGCCCGGAGTAGACGCAAAGTCCTGGTTCGCCGCCGGACCGAACAGATCAACGATCGGCGCCCATAAGTCGTCGAAGTCCGCGTGCGCCGGTGGGTGCCACGGTCACTGGTGTCATCCCGAACGCCAAGAATGCGGCAACAGCACTACCTGTTCCAACCACTCGGCGACGCTCTGGCGCCCGACCGTCCTGTACGTGACGATTCTTGACGCTACGACGCCGCTGAACGGACACCCTGAAGCCTCCCTAGACGTTACCTAAGTCACGCTCACGATGAAATGTGAGCTTTCTTAGTTAAATCGAATAGTCGATTGCCGTCAAACGGAAGGCGGTGGCCGCAAACGTGCGCAGTAGTGCCCGTCTGCCGGGCGAATGCGCACCGTCACGGAGGTGGGTACGCCTACGTGCCCGTCGTGTTTTGTGGACCGGTCGCAACCGGCGCCAGCTGAGTTATCTGGAATCAGCAGACCCACAGCTACCCGCAAGGGGTTCAGGCGGCCAGCACCGCATCCAGTGCGGAGTAGAACAACCCCAGCCCGTCATCGCTGGGCCCGGTCAGAGCCTCGATGGCGTGCTCGGGGTGCGGCATCAGCCCGACTACCCGGCCGTTGGCCGAGCTCACCCCGGCAATATTGCGCAGCGAGCCGTTGATGTTGTCCAGATAGCGGAACACCACCCGGCCTTCGCCCTCCAGCTCGTCGAGCACCGCTTCGGAGGCCACGTAGCGGCCCTCACCGGACTTCAACGGCACCAGCAGATCGGCGTCGGCGTCGAACCGGGAGGTCCAGGCCGTGGAGGTCGAGGCCACCCGCAGCCAGACGTCGCGGCAGACGAAGTGCAGGCCGATATTGCGGGTCAGCGCACCCGGCAGCAGCCCGGCCTCACACAGCACCTGGAAGCCGTTGCAGATGCCGAGCACCGGCATGCCTTGGCCCGCCGCCTTGATGACCTCGCCCATCACCGGGGCAAATCGGGCGATGGCGCCGCAGCGCAGGTAATCGCCGTAGGAGAAGCCGCCCGGCACCACCACGGCGTCGACACCCTTGAGGTCGGCGTCGGCATGCCACAGGCTGACGGGCTCGGCACCGACGAACCGGACCGCGCGGGCCGCGTCGACGTCGTCGAGAGTGCCGGGAAAGGTGATGACGCCGATCCGGGCGCTCACGAGGTCTCCCGGCTGACGGTGAAGTCCTCGATCACCGTGTTGGCCAGCAGCGATTCGGCGATCTCCGCCAGCGCGGCATCGTCGATCGAATCGTCGACCTCAAGCTCGAAACGCTTGCCCTGCCGCACATCCGACACTCCGCGGTGTCCCAGCCGAGAAAGCGCTCCGACGATCGCTTGCCCCTGCGGGTCGAGGATCTCGGCTTTGGGCATCACGTGCACAACCACCCGGGCCACGGGTGCTCCCTACTGTCGACGGGGATCGGTCGGGTCAACAATACCGATGCCCGTTCCAGGCGCCGGAGCGCACAATCTTTAGGTATGCAGCTGACCCACTTCGGCCATTCCTGCCTGCTCGCCGATTTCGGCGGGACCACGGTGCTGTTCGACCCCGGCAACTTTTCGCACGGCTTCGAGGGCATTACCGGGCTGGCGGCCATCTTGATCACCCACCAGCACCCCGACCACGCCGACGTAGCGCGGCTGCCTGCCCTGATCGACGCCAACCCGGGGGCCGCGCTCTACGCCGACCCGCAGACCGCCGCCCAGCTGGGGCCGCCCTGGCAACCGGTGCACGTCGGGGATGCCTTCGACGTCGGGCCGCTACGGGTGCGCGG
>NZ_LT546176.1 GCF_900078685.2 Mycolicibacter icosiumassiliensis
GTTCACCAGTTCCGCCGCCACCCCGCTTTGATTTCCCAGGCACATTGGCACAACCCCGTGCACCCCCGACCAGCCCCTTCCTGACCACCTTCTCGACCCACACACCTCATGCACCAAGGACACAAACAGGTAACATTGCGTCTAGACGAAATCAGAGAAAAGGTGTGCGATGACAGGGGACCCGGTAGTCCTGGAGGCGCGCACCGACACGACCCGGGCGTGCCCGCACTGCGGCGAACGCTTCGAGATGCCGACCAAACGGCGGGGCCGGCGGCCGGTGTGGTGTTCGGCGAAATGCCGGCGTGCGGCCTCGGCACGCCGTGTTGCCGCGGCCGCCGCAGGCGCCCCGGTGACGGTGGTGGAAGTGCCCCGAGCGCACCGCCCCGATGCCGATGCCGATGCCCGCCTGCCGATCCCGTCCATGACCACCTTGATGCATCTGCTGTTGAGTTCGGACTACCAGTGCCGGACCCTGCTGGAAACCATCGAGCACCGCTACACCCACGACCAGATTCAGGACCACCAACTGCGGGCGGTGGTGGAACGGTTCGCGGCCGCCGTCAACCGACACCAGACTCTCACCGCCGACCCCGACTACCAGCAGGCCCGCACCGAAATTCAACGCCTACGTGACCAGTTGCGCCGCGACGTCGAACGTGCCACCCACCGCGACCATGAGCTGGGGCAGCTGCGTCACACCGCCGCGCAAGTCCCCGCGCTGCGTGCCCGAATTGCAGAACTCGAAGCCGCCGCCACTCACAGAGCCACCGGAACCACCGCCAGTGGGCACCCCGCACCGCCACCAGCATGGCCGGCAGCCGGCGCATCGGCATCCGCTCCGGCCCCGGCAACGCCGGGGTTGAGTCGCCAACAACGCCGCGCAGCCCAACGTGCCACCGGCAAAAAGCGGTAGCAGACTGGCCCAGCGATACCGGGAACGATGACGGGTTGTTCATGGCCCGCATTGCCAAGGAGTCTGGCCGCAAGTCGGCCCGCATCCGCCGCAAGATGTTGCAGAACGCCCAGGCCGGATTGCCGCATGGTTCAGCACGCCCGTTCGGGTATGAAGCTGACAAGATCACCGTGCGCGAACCAGAAGCCGCTGTCATACGCCGCTATCTGGCGGGCCAGCCCCTGCGGTCGTTGACGATCTGGCTCAACGAGTCGCAGGTTGCCCCGAGCGTGGCGGCATCGTGGCAGACCACCGCGGTGCGCCAAGTCTTGTCCTCAGGCCACATCGCCGGGCTGCGGGAGCATCGCGGAGAGGTGATCGTGGGGACTATCGTGCGACATACCCGGCTGGGGATACCCCGAGTTGATCTGGAGCAGGCGGTAGTCAATGTTGGCGTTCGCTCGTGTCGGTGTGGCGATCGGCTGTGCCGCGGCAATCGTGTCGCTGGCGCCGCTAGTCGACGCTGACCCGCTCATCCTCGACCCGCACCAGCCGGACCTCACAAAAAACCACTGCCCAGGCGGGCAGTGGGGTGTTGGCCGCCTACGAGTCTGCGACGGCGAGAAATACCCCGACGGTTCGTACTGGCACCAGTGGGAAGGCGGCAACCGCCTCGTCGGGCCAACATGGAACTACGACTGCGTCGGCGACAGTGGCAACCCCATCTTCCCGGCGCCGCCACCACCCGGTGGCTGCAACGGTGCGATCCCACTCGAACCCCCGCCCAACGAGACCTCGCCACCTGCGGAGCCCGCATCACCCGCGCCGCCACCATCTGGCCCGCCAGCTGGCCGACCCACTGCCAACCCTTCGCCCACACAACACCAGGACTCCTGACATGGTTGCGGTTGCTGGCCGGTAATTTTGTGCTTTGATCTGCGGGTTTCCCGGTGTGTCACTGCGTAATTCGGATCATGATGGTCGATAATAGATAGAGCTATTTATTGCG
>NZ_LT546177.1 GCF_900078685.2 Mycolicibacter icosiumassiliensis
CTCAGGCAGCGGCAACGGTGGCATCGGTGGTGCCGGCGGCGCCGGCGGCGCTCAAAGCAACGCAAACGGAACCGCCGGTGCTGGCGGCAAGGGCGGCGCCGGCGGAGCCTCCAACAGCGGCAACGGTGGCTCCGGTGGTACCGGCGGCGCTGGTGGCGCCGGCAGCGCCGGGGCGGCTGGGACAGACGCACCATATGGGATGGGCGGTAACGGCGCCAACGGTGGTGACGGCGGGAACGGTGGGCAGGGCGGTATCGGCGGCACCTCCAACACCGGGGACGGCGGTAAGGGTGGCACCGGTGGCGCCGGTGGTAAGGGTGGCACCGGCGGCAACGGTGGTACGAGCGGCATCGCCTTGGTGGGCGCACCCCGGCCCGGCGGTGCCGGCGGCCACGGTGGGAACAGCGGTGACGGTGGCGCAGGTGGTGCCGGTGGCACCAGTACCAGCGGCACGAACGGGGTCGGAGGCAACGGCGGTGCCGGCCCGGTCGGCGGCGCGGGCGGCAGGGGCGGTGGCGGCGGAGTCAACAGCGCCGGAACTGTCGGCGCTGCGGGCGGCGCCGGTGGCATTGGCGGTAGCGGTGGTACCGGCGGTGCCCCCGCTTCAGGCGGGGTGGCCGGCACCAATGGCGCTACCGGCGCTACCGGCGTTCCCGGCCGACCGGGCTAACGCCGACAGATCGCGTATCGCGGCCGTCGGGTCCCTCACCGGACTCGGCGGCCGCGGTCGCGTTTCAGGCTGACTCGTTCACTCTGCGCCCACGGCGCAGCTCACTCGCACTTTGTCGCCTTACACGTAGATTCGACGAAAAATATTCTGGCGCCTCAATCGGTCCATGGGTTGACCAGACGGATGCCGGTCGCATCGAAGTCTCTGGTGTTGCGGGTGGCCAGCGTTGCCTGCCGAGATGCGCAGATCGCGGCGATTTGGGCATCGGCGACAGAGATAGGGCGGCCGACGGTTTCCCGGGCGATCACTATCCCTGCGTAGCTACGGGCGGCGGGTGCGTCGAAGGGCATGACCACGTCGTCGAAATCGACGAACACTCTCGCCGCGGCGGCGGTCAATTGGTCTTTGCGGCGCCCGTTCGGGAGCCGGGCGATACCGTATTCGATTTCAGCGAGGGTAACCGCCGTCGTGTGCACTTGTCCGATTGTGTTCGACCACGCGACGACCTTGTCGTGCGGTTCGCTGCGCATCAACTCCGCAACGACGTTGGTGTCGATGACGATCACGTCTATTCCGGGAACTCGGTCACCCGCGGCATCTCCGCGTGGGGCGGGATTTCCAGGTCGACACCACCGATCGCCCCAAATCGCTCCCGGATTGCTTGAGCAAGATTCGGTCGGTCATGCTCCGACTCGGCGACGGCGTGGGTGAGGATCGCCCGGACCTCGGCTTCCATGGAGCGGCCGTGCTGAGCAGCCCGCATCTTGAGTCGAGCCGCCACACGTTCGTCCAGGTCGCGCACGCTGATCGCTGCCATAAATACCACCACCTCGCTGCTAGCAATGCTAGCAATCTATTTTGCTAGCAGCATGCGAAATTGGCGCAACCCGCCTTGATGGCTCTGCGCTCAAGGCGCGCCCTACTCGCTTTCTCCGCCATAGCCATAGCAGAGTTATCAACGTGGAGTGCCGCCGCAAGAGCTCAGCCCGATTGACATAATGCAATTTGTCGCTCAGGGGCGGGCACTAGCCCACATGGTCCAGCGCGGTAACGCTTGTGGCGCCTGAGGTTAGAACCGTGGCATCTCCGCGGCGATGGTATTCATCAGCGCGGTGTAGCGCTTGGCCTCCGGGTCTTGGCCGGGCTTGCCGCTGGAGATCAACCCGGCCGAGAGCCCCCGCTCCGGGTCGGTCCAGATGGCGCAGTTGACCAGGCCCAGGTGCCCGAACGCGGCCGGCGCGTTACGGCCGAACGGCCCGAACCGCTTGGACCCCAGCATGTAACCGGTGCCCCAGCGCAGCGGTGCCAAGCCGGTGGCGACGTCCGGCCGCAAGCGGCGGCACTGGCGCACGGCACCACGCAGAGTCTCTGGCGACAGCACCCGTACCCCGTCGAGTTCTCCTCCGCGACGCCAGATCTCGGCGAACCGGGACAGTTCGAATGCGGTGGAGATGGTGTTCGACGACGGCACTACCGTGGTCAGGAAGAACGGGCTGTTGGTGACCGGGATGATCTCGTGCACCGACCGGCCGATCGCCTTGCGGAACACCGCCACCGCGGCACCGGTCGGTTGGACACCGGTGGCATGGCTGGGGGCTACCAGCGGAATGTCTTGCGGGGCAACGCCATAGTTGGTCCACCGGAAACCCAGCGGGTCGAGGATCTCGGTCGCCAGTACGTCTCGGATGTCTTTGCCGGTGGCCGCCCGCACGATCTCTCGGGTCAGCGGCCCCCAGGTCAACGCGTGGTACATGTGCATCAGCCCGGGCGGGTACACCAGCCGCAGGTTGGCCAGCTGTGCTTGGGCGTACTCGGGGTCGTCGGCGCGGTTGAGGTCCGGTTTGGGTCCGGTCGCGAACGGCACCCCGGCGCTGTGGGTCATCACGTGCCGAATGGTGGTGCGCTGTTTGCCGTGTCGGCCATAGTCGGGCAGGTAATCGCTGACGCGATCATCCAGGGAGAAGGCGCCGCGTTCGGCCAGCATGTGCATCACCGTGCTGGTGATGGCCTTGGCGGTCGAGTACACGCAGAACGGGGTGTCGACGCTCACCGGGATCAGCTCGGCATCAGCGGGATCGGAAGGACCGTTGCCCCAACCGTGCCCGATCGCCCGGTTGAGCACCACACGGCCGTTGTGCCGTAGACACAACTGGATGGCGGGGTGCAGGCCACCGGAATACCAGTGCCGGGCGGCCTGCCAGATCCGCTCCACGGCCGCCGGGTCGATACCGGAATGGTCCTCGTCGCCGATCGCGGTGACGGCGTCGAGGTCGGCGGGGATACGGACGGTGCCGTCAGGTGTCATGCCCGCCAGGTTACGTGCAGAGCGCCTCAGCGCCGCCCGGCTCCGCCCCGGCCGAAATACAGTTCCTGGGTCGCCACGCAGACCAACTGCCCCGCCCGGTTGTACATCGTCGAGGTGGTCAGGCCCCGCCCGGCGATGCCGCTGGGCGTGAACTGGTCCGAGAGCACCCAGTCCGAGAGGTCCACCGGCCGCTGAAACCACAGGGCATGGTCGATCAGGGCATTGAACGTGGCGGCCTGGTTGGTGCGCCGCATGGCCAGCGCCGCCTCGACCATCTTGGTGCCGGACAGGTAGGTCAGCAGGGCACTGTGCATCGCGGTATCGGCGGGCACCGCTTCGAGCGGCTTCCACCACATGCGCAGCCGCGGCGACGGTTCGCCCAGGTCCACGGCCAGCCGTGGCGGCGCGTCCACGT
>NZ_LT546178.1 GCF_900078685.2 Mycolicibacter icosiumassiliensis
GTCGGCGGTGCGGCCGGCCAAGGTGGGCAGGAAGCCGACGGCACCCAGGCCGATGGCGGAGCCGGCGGTATCCAGGGTGACGGCGCCGCTGCCGGCAAGGCGGGGCTGTACGGCACTACCGGTGCTACCTATGCCGTGTGGGCCCCGACGCCCCCGTTCTGATCGACCGATCGCGTGACCAATTTCGAATCAGCACAGTTAGGAAACTCGGATGGCTAAGAACGACGGTCGGGTTGTGCGTCAGCGGCAGCGGGGCCGTCGGGTGGCGGGCGCTGCTACGGCGGTGGGCGCGTTTCTGGCGCTCGGGTTGACGCCGTTGGCGGTGCCGCCGATCGCCCATGCCGATATGGAACTGGACTGGATCGTCGACCTGCTGGGGCCGACACTCGGTGACACGTTGATCGGTTCGTCCGGTGATTTGCCGTGGGCAGCGGAGTCCACTAATCCGGATACATTGACCGATTTGGTCAATAGCTGGCTTTACGCCCCGATGTATGACCTCGGGCAGCTGTGGATCACCAGTTCGGTCGGTGCCTTCCTCGACGAGTACCTAATCAACCCGTTGCCGCAGTTGCTCTTCGGCCAGGATCTGATCGGCAACGGAGCCGATGGTATCGATGGCGGCACCTTGGCCGAGGCCGCCGGCGGCGCCGGCGGATTGTGGTTCGGCGACGGCGGTGCCGGTGGCGTTGCCGCTGACGGCGCCGGCGGCGCCGGCGGGAATGCCGGGTCGTTCGGCAACGGCGGCGACGGGGGTGCCGGTGTCCTCGGTGGCGATGGCGGTGCCGGCGGCGCCGGCGGCTGGTTCATGGGTATCGGCGGCGACGGCGGTACCGGCGGAGCCGGTGCGCTGGGCATCGACGGCGGCCTCGGCGGTGCCGGCGGTGCGGGTGCCGGCCTGTTGTTCGGCAACGGTGGTGCCGGCGGTGCGGGCGGCATCGGTGGAACCGGCACGGTAGGCGCCGCGGGTGGCGCCGGTGTCACCGGCGACAACGGCGGTGTCGGCGGGGCCGGCGGCAACGGTGGTGCCGGCGGCCGCGGTGGTTGGCTGATCGGATCCGGCGGCAACGGTGGTACCGGCGCACTGGGCGGCGCCGGTGGTGTCGGCGGTGCCGGCGGCAACGGCCTGGAC
>NZ_LT546179.1 GCF_900078685.2 Mycolicibacter icosiumassiliensis
ATCGGTGAACTGCGCGGAAATCCCGTGCGCCCGGCGGAGTTCGGCGACCTGTGATCCTGCTCGACACCAACGTAATCTCCGCGCTGATGCAGCAGCGGCCGGATGACGCAGTGGTGCGGTGGCTCGACGGCCTGCCCGCCGAGTCGATCTGGACGACATCCATCACCGTCTTCGAAGTGTGGACCGGACTCGAATTGCTCGAACCAGGACGCCGTCGACGACACCTTGAGCTGGCATTCACCCAGCTGCTCGCCGACGATCTTGATGGCCGAGTGCAGACTTTCGATCAGCCGGCCGCGCTGGCGGCGGCTGGTCTTGCCGCACGTGGACGTCGTAAGGGGTACCCCGTCGAGGTGCGCGACGTCCAGATCGCGGGAATCGCTGTCGCCAGGAAGGCGGCGCTTGCCACCCGTAATGTCCGGCACTTCCAAGACCTCGGAGCCGGGCTGATCAACCCTTGGTCAGGCGGGTAACCCGTTCGAAGTGGCTATGCGGTCAAATCGATGCGGTGCGCATCGGTGACGCTGCGGTAGCGATCCGGGCTGCAGGTCAACACGATCACCTGGCCGTGTGAGCCGACCGCGTCGAACACCGCGCCCATCTTCTCCAGCCGGCCGGGGTCGGTGAAGCCGAGCGCGTCGTCGATCACCACCGGGACACTGTCCTCTTTGGCCACCAGCGCGGCCCCGGCCAACCGAGTCAGAATGCCCAGCTGTTCCTTCGCGCCGCCGGACAGCGACTCATAAGGCACCGTGCGACCGTCGAGGGTGCGGGCGCAGATCTTCAGGTCGGTGTCGACGTCGACTTCGAAATCGGCGCCGAACACGTGCGCGCCAAGCCGCTGGATCTCGGCGCGGAACGGCTCGACGTAACGCCGCCGGGTGTCGTCACGGTGGCGGATCATCGTGGACCGCAGCAGCGCCGCCGCGCGTGCCCGACGCCCGATCCGATCATGTTCGGCCGCAGCGTGTTCCCGCGCGGTCTGCGCGGCGTCGAGCTGGCCCCGCCGGCCCTGGGTGCCGAACACGGCGAGTTCGACCTCCACCTCGTGCAGCGCGCGGGCGGTCTCGGCGTGCCGGGCTCGGAGGTCTTGCGCCGTGGTCTGCGCTGCTGCGAGTTCGGCGTCGATCGCTTCGGGGGCGGCGGCGCCCAGCTGTTCGGACAGCTCGGTCACCCGCTGCTCGGCGGTGCGCAAGGCCTGCGTGTTGGACTCGGCGGTAGCCGCCAGCTCGTCATCGCTGACCGTCGTCCGCTGTGCGGCCAGACGCTGGTTGACCGCTTCCAGCTCACCGCGCTGCGCCGCCACCTTCTCGCGTAGCAGCGTCAACCGGGTGGCAGCCTCCGCGTGACGGGCCGTGGCCTCCTGGGCGGCTCGGCGCCGGGCTTCACAGTCGGTGGCGGCCTGCGCCCGCAGCGCCTCGGCCTCGTCACGATCGGCGCGGGCCTGCTCAGGTGTGGTCGCCGCGGGGATCTCACCGTGCTCGTCGCGCAGCCGCGTCAGCCGAGCACGTAACGCCTCGATCTGGTCGTCACCGCGCAGCGCGGCCAGGGCGGCAGTCAATTGGTCGCGGCTGCTTTGTAGTTCGCGGCGCCGCTGGTCCGCCTGGCGTGCCTGTTCCAGATCAGTCACGCCCGCTGCTGTCAGGGCATCGGAAAATTCCGCTTGCGCCGCAGCATGTTTGACGCTGGCCGCACGCGCACTATCCCCTGGCCTGACCCGGACGCTGAGCAGCCCAGGAACCTCGACCTCAAGACCGTCGGTGACGGTAGCCGGCCAGAGCTGGTCGGCTACCGTCACCGACGGTCTTGAGGTCGAGGTTCCTGGGCTGCTCAGCGTCCGGGTCAGGCCAGGGGCTAGTGCGCGTGCGGCCAGCGTCCAACATGCTGCGGCGCAAGCGGAATTTTCCGATGCCCTGACAG
>NZ_LT546180.1 GCF_900078685.2 Mycolicibacter icosiumassiliensis
TCCCCATCACCGCCCCACCGGCGCCTCCGGCGCCACCGGAAGCCCCGGCGCCACCGTCGCCGCCGGCGCCGCCGACGCCGAACAGTCCGCCGCTGCCGCCGCTACCACCGGGCGTGTGGGCTACGGTGCTGTTCCAGCCGGCGCCGCCATCGCCGAACAACCACCCACCGTCGGTGCCGTTGACGTGCAACGGATCTCCATCGACGCCGTCGCCGATCAGGCCGCGCCCGGTGAGATCGAGGAACGGCTGGTTGATGAAGTTGTCGATTTGTTGGCCAAGGTCGCTGTGGATCCAGGCTTCGATGCCGTCGTGGATCGGGGTGTAGAAGTACTGCAGTAGCAAGGTGTTGGGGTCGATGGCCGCGGGGCTGGCCAGGGCGGCGCCGCTCAGTTCGGCTAGGACGGTGTCCCAGTGGGCGGGGGCCAGGAAGGTGTCCCACGCCGACGGCGCGAACACCGCGTCCCAGTCGAGGTTGCCGGTCGTGGCATCCAGGAAGGGCGCCATGGCTGTTTCGATCGCGTCATCGAAGTCGGCCTGGGCCGTGGGGGCTGCGGCCAGCGGCGCCAGTCCGAACGTCAGGAATGCGCTTGTGGTGGCGGTAAACCCGATAACCCGGCTGGTTGGGTAGTTTTTCACGTAGGCTCTTGTTTCCTAGCTCGCGCGGGTGACGATGACGTTGATGGTGTTTGCGCCGCTGTCTGAGGCGATGATCAGGACGGGTGCGTTGGGGGCGGAGACGACGTGCCCGCCAGTGACGGTGACGTGGTAACCGTCGGGGTACTGCAATGCGGGCACCGAGATTTCAGTTTGGGTTCCGGCCGCGAAACTTCCTTCGCCGCTAGCCATCTCGGTCGAGTAGTTGAAGTTGAAGGTGCCGTCCGCGAACGACCAGGCGCCCGGGATGCCGCCCACCGCCAGCGGGTAGGGCTGGGCCAGGGTGGTCAAGGTCGCGTAGTCGACGGTGTCGTCGGTTATCGGGGTGTGCAGGTCATGGTCGCGAATCAGGGTGTAATCCCAGAACATCCAGCTGTAGCCGTAGCGGTTGGCCTCGGTCATGGTGTCGGTGATCGAACCGGTGTTGGTGGACGCACCGAATTCGGTGATCGCTACCGGGAGATCGTATTTCGATGCGTACGCCTCGGCGTTGCCCTGGACGATCGTCTCCCACAGTGAGCAGCCGAAGTCGGTGCCGAACAGGGCCGTCATGGTGCAGTAGTCGTGGAAGGCGAAGACGGTGTTGGCGTCGTCCACCTCGCCCAGGTACGTCGGGATCGGGAGGTTGCCGGACAGCGTGCTCGGTTCGAAGTACAGCGTGGTGGTCGGGTCGACGGATCGGATGGCCGCGGCCACTTGGTCGTAGAACGGGGTGAGCTGCTGGCCTTCGAAGAACGAGTTGCCGAAGATGGTCGACAACCACGTTGAGCCCGCCCACGGTTCATTCATCAGCTCATAGCCGACGACGGAGGAATCGTCTTTGAAGTAGTACGCGACGGCTTGCCACATCTGCGCGTAGTGGTTCTGTAGCCCGACACCGTCGGGTGCGTCGGCGTTGGACCAGAACCTGTCCCAGGCGTGGTTCTCCGCGGGGTTGAGCGCGTAGGTCCACGGCCAGCCGGTGTCGGGGTTGGGCAGCCCACCGGTCTGTACCGCCCAATCCGGTGCGCCGTCGCCGTAGCCCGTGGGGCCGCCGAGCCCGGCGGCGTAGAGGTCCTGATGCATGTCGAGGACGGTGTAAATGCCGTGGTTGGCCAGAATCTGAATGGTCTGGTTGATCGACGCCAGATAGTTGTAGTCGATGACGCCCGGTTGCGGTTCCACCCCTTCCCAGAGGATGCCGAGCCGCACCACGTTGAAGCCCTGGGCGGCCAGCAGCGCCGCGTCTTGATCGCTGAACCCCTCTGCTGCGGGATAGAACGGCGGGTTCTTCATCACCTCGCCGAAGCCGTGCAAGATGACGACCCGTCCGTCGTTGTCGGTGATCCAAGCGCCGGTGGTGCCGAGGTCCGAGACCCCTCCGGGCGGGAGGCCGTCGAGGGTGCCGTAGTGGCCGTGGTCGCCGTGGGTGCCGAGCAGCATGCTGGCGTTGCCGCCGGCGCCGCCGAGGGCGGGGAGGTCGCCGGGGCCGGTGTAGAC
>NZ_LT546181.1 GCF_900078685.2 Mycolicibacter icosiumassiliensis
GCCCCTAGACGGGCTCCTCCGGGCGGGCGACGTAGTCCGGCCAGTCCAGGCTGGCCACCGGGTCGGCGCGGCTGATGCCGGGCTCATCGTCGGGGAATGTTCGCACCGGGCCGGGGCCCGAGCCGCGCGTCTCGAAACGGACCGTCACCACTCCGTGGCCGGCGCCCTGCACCCAGCCGTGACCGAAGTCAGGGTGGCTGACGTCGTCACCGACTCGCCACGACGCCGCGGTCGGCAGGGAAAGCGGTTCCCGCGCAGTTACTTCCGGTGAGATAGCTGCCACGTCCGGAAACTCCAGATCCGGGAACAGTGATTCCTGGCGAACATCGGTCAGCCCGGAGAATCCCACGCCGAGTAGCCGGATCGGGCCGATCTCCTGCGGATCGAGCAGCAGCCGGCCGGCCGCCGAGGTGAGCGCGCTGGCGTCGGTGGTCGCATAGGGCAGCGTGGCCGAGCGGGTCAGCACACTCATATCGGCCTTCTTGAGTTTCACCGTCACGGTGCGAGCGCCGCGCCCGTCGCGCAGCAGCCTGCGGTAGGCGTGTTCACCGATCGGACCGATCTCTGCCCGGAGCTGGTCCAAGGTGGTCAGGTCGACCGCAAAGGTGGATTCGGCGCTGATCTGTTTGGCCTCAGCACGTTCGGCGACCCGCCGGTCGTCGATCCCCCGAGCCAACCGGTGCAGTGCGGGACCGATGGTGGCGCCCAGAATATCGGCGACCTCGCTGTCGGTCAGTGCGGCGAGCTGGCCGATGGTGTCGATACCCAGCCGGTGCAGCTTCTCCTCGGCGACCGGACCGATTCCCCACAGCCGGCGCACCGAAAGCCCGTCCAGCAGCAGTCGTTCCTCGCTGCGACTGACGACGCGCACCCCGTCCGGCTTCGCCAGATCGGAGGCGATCTTGGCGATCTGCTTGCCCGAACCCGCCCCGACCGACGCCACCAAGCCGGTCTCCTCGAGCACCCGGCCGCGAAGGCGTTCGCAGAA
>NZ_LT546182.1 GCF_900078685.2 Mycolicibacter icosiumassiliensis
GGCCGCCGTGCGGGCGCGCGACGCTGCCGACCGCGTCCTGGGCAGCAGCCGTGGCCACGCGCTGGATGCCTCAGACCCGGTCACCCGCCTGTGGCGTGACGTCCACACCGGATGCCGGCTGGCACTGCGACTGCTCGACGACCTCGATCGCTGAGGCCGCATTCGCCAGCTCCGCCAATGCCGGGGGCAGGCCGTCGGCGATCTGCCACGGGTCGGGCAGGTGCGTTCCGCAGCTCAACACCCCGATCGTCAGCTGGCCCTCATAGCTCCACCCGGTGAAGTTCAACCCCATCGGAAACACCAGCGGACCGGACGAGATCAGACGTTCGACCGGCGCACCGGCAAAGCAAAGCTGTTGCGGTCCTCGCATATTCGAGGCAATCAGGCTGAACGTGGGCCGGTGCGTGGTGCGCTCACCGATCAGCGGCAGGGCGCGCGAGTAGAACCAGAACAGCGGCCAGTACTCCATCCAGTCGTGCTGCAGCCACAGGTCGCGTTCGGCCTGAACCTCGCGGGCGGTCCGGGTCGCCGCGGCGATCGCGGTCAGCCGCTCCAGCGGGTCGGCGATGTCGGTGGCCAGTGCGACATTCCACCGGGCCACCTTGTTGCCCCAGGCGTCGCCCTCGGGCGGGCGCATCGACACCGGCACGACTGCGGTGAGCGCTTCTGACGTCAGTTCGCCCTGCCGGTCCAGGTAAGCGCGCAACGCCCCGCTGCAGATCGCCAGGAACACGTCGTTGACCGTCACTCCGTGGGCCCGAGCGACCTGCTTGATGACGGTCATGTCGCAACCGCGGAACGCGAAGTGCCGCTCCGCGGTCAGCGGTGCGTTGAAGCGGGCCCCGGGTGCGGCGAACGCGGCGGCATACCCCGGCTTGCCGTTGCGGCGGCGCCGCAGAATGACCCGGCTCACCGCGACAGTGCGGGCCACCACCCGCGGCAGGCCGAGCGCTGCGGCGAGCTGCTGGCGCGCCACCATCGGAAGCCAGCGCCACGGCGCCGGCCGTCGCTCGTCGCGCGGGGGAGTCGACGGGGCGGTGTCCGTGCCGCACAGTGCCTCCAGGATGCGCAGCGAGGCCGTGCCGTCGGCGAGGGCGTGGTGGATCTTCCAGATCAGCGCGATCCTGCCGTCGGCCAGGCCGTCGATATAGAACAGCTGCCATGGCGGGCGGCTGCGGTCGAGGCGGTCACGGAAGATCACGTCGATCGCCAGCGCCAGTTCGCGATCACCGCCGGGCGGGGCGAGGGTGATCCGCCGTACGTGGTGGCCGACGTCGATGCGCGGCCGGGCGATCCACCAGGGCCGGCCGAGTCGTAAGCGGGGCATCAGCAACTGCCACTGCAGCGGCTCGACCCGATCGACCAGGCCCGGGAGCATCGCCTTGACCGCCTCGAAAGTGAGCAGCCGCTGCCCCCGGCTCGGGTCGAGCACCATCACCTTGATCGTGTGCTGCGGTTGGGCGGCGTTCTCCCACGCCAGAAAGCTGTTGTCCTCGCCGGTCAGACGCCGCATTTGTCGCTCCGCTCGCTATCGCAGTGCTGTGGTCCGGTTCACTTGTATGCCTGCGGTGTGCCCGGCCCGACACGTTGTCTCACACAGTGGGACTTTGGGATTTGTCGGCGGCGCCGGCGTCTTACGTTGCGCTGCGTGAGCGATATCGCCTCGATGCAGACCGAGCTGGCCGACCGGATGGGCGCGGCCTTCGCATCCATCGCGGCCGGGGACGGCAACGCGGTCCAGGTGCGGGCCAGCCTGAAAGCCAGCCGGCGACCGGCCAGACCCGTCCCGGTGGGCTGGGTCGACGAGCGCCACATTCCCGGCCCCGCCGGCCCGATGCAAGTGCGTATCTACTTCCCCCTCGACCCGGGCACACCCCGGGAG
>NZ_LT546183.1 GCF_900078685.2 Mycolicibacter icosiumassiliensis
ACCAAACGACGGCACTCCCACTGCCGTCAATCCAGCCCTGCCACCTACGAAAGGACCCTGACACCGGCTACGCTGCCCGAAGCTGCTTAACCACAAATCCCGTGTCCACTACATGGGGGCAAGGCCCGCTGCCGCTGCTGTATCCGCTGCTGTTCTTCGGCAGCGGGGGACAGGCGCTTTACGATCTGTTCGAACCCGTCACGCGCATCCTGGTGAACCTGGGCTACGGCAACCTCGAGCACGGTTGGAGTCAAGGGCCCGCCGATGTGGCTACTCCGTTGGGATTCCTGCCGGATTCGGCAACGCTGGCGGCTCTTATGCAGGAGTTGCCGCAGGCGCTGAGTAACGGCTTGCAGCAGGGAATCTCGGCCTTTTTTGACGACATCTTCCATCCGACCGACACTCCGCCACCCTTCATGGCCGAGATGGAAGGCTTCATCAAGGCGATCTCCGACACTCAGATGGCGGACTTCGGTTCGAATTTCCCCACGCTGGACGACCTTTTCGGTACCTTCCCGCCGCACACCGGTATTCCGTTTCTGGACGTGGGCACTGCGCTGTTGTTCAACCTGCCCCAGATCAACTACGACATCTTCGCCTCGGAGCTGGCCGACGGCGATCTTCTCAACGCCCTCGGTCTCCCGCTCGCCGTTGACCTGGGCGTACTGCCGCTCGCGTTGCTGGGTGCGCTGATCTGACCCGCCCAGCGCCTAACCCGCGCTGGGCGGCCGGTTCATCACCCGGTGGCGGTAGCCGTAGCGGGGAACGAATCGGAAGCCGGTAGGCACACCGTTGGCGGCGGCACTGGCCCCGGGCAGACCTGCCATGCCGGCCAGCCCTGCCATTCCGCCGCGCGGCATCGCGCCGGCCTCCGCAGCGCCCACCCGGCTGGAAGCCAGTGTCGCCGCGGCCTGATTGGCCGACGTAGGAGACATCGGCCAGCTCTGCGGCACCGACAACGCCCCGACCTGGATGCCCCGGCTCAGGGCGACCGACGGTGATGCCGCGCCGAAACCCGGGGTGTAAGAGGTCGCGGTTCCCGCCTTCGCGACCTCGGCCACCTTGGTCAGTTCGGTGAAGAACGCCCGGGCATCCGCCACCGCCTGACCGGATACTTCCTCGCCGTTAAGCCCCTGCCCGACCATGTCGACGAGCCGGAACGGGCCCATGGCGGAGTTGGTGTAGCCGGTGAGCGTCCCGAGCGGAGTGACCAGCTGTTGCAGAAACGCGGTCCACGGCGAAACGGCGGTGGTTGGTGCGGTACCGGTAGCCGGGGCCGCGGGCGTCGCGGTGGCGGCGCCCGCCTGAGTGAGCGACTGCAACGAGTTCAACGCCTGCGACGTTGCCTGGGAGGTGACCTGCGACGCCGCCGAGTTGCTGACGGCCTGGGTAGTCGCGGTGGCCTGCCCCGCTTGCCCCGCAGGATTGGTGGTCTGCGGCGGCGAGGTGAACTCCGACAACTGCGAAGCCGCTGCGGAACCACCGGCGTAGGCGTACATCGCGGCGGCGTCCTGCGCCCACATCGCCGCGTAGTGGGCTTCGGTCGCCGCGATGGCCGGGGTGTTCTGACCGAAGAAGTTGGTGGCGACCAACATCATCAGCTGGGCCCGGTTGGCGAACACCATCTGCGGCGGCACCGTCATCGCGAACGCGGCTTCGAAGGCGGCCGCGCCGGCCTTGGCCTGCACGGCCGCCTGCTCGGCTTGCGCGGCGGTCGTCTTGAACCACGTGGTAAACGGCAGTGCCGCCGCGGCCATGGCGGTCGCCGACGGTCCACGCCAGGGACCGCTGGTCAGATCCGCGATGGTCATGTCCACCGCGGCCGCGGTCATGCTCAACTCTTGGGCCAAGACATCCCAGGCCCCTGCTGCTGCCAACATCGGACCGGAGCCGACTCCCGCATACATCCGCGTGGAATTGACCTCCGGAGGCAGCGCCCCGTAGTCGCTCACCAAGTCCCCTTGGGCGCTATCCGCCGAAGGGGCGGCGTGGCATGACGGTCAACGCGGTCCCGTAGCGGGGACCGCGT
>NZ_LT546184.1 GCF_900078685.2 Mycolicibacter icosiumassiliensis
GTATCGGGGTCGACGATCACCACCTGCTGACGGGGAAGCCCACAGCCCACCACCGCGACCGCATCCCGATCCCCCGGGACGCAGTCCAGAGCCCACCCCGAGGCCAACCCAGCCCGGTCAACATCAAGCACTTCCGGTACCTCAGATTGCGAACCGCCCGACACCAACAGCGTGGCCTCGGCCAATCCGTACACCGGCGCAAAAGCCTGCGGCCGAAAGCCCGCCGGGGCGAACGCGTCCGTGAACGCCGTCAGGGTGGCGGCCCGCGCCGGCTGCGTCCCGGTGATCACCGCCGTGGCCAGGCTCGACACATCCAGGGCTTCCCGCTGGGCTCGGGTGCTGCGCTGCACGCACACTCGGTAGGCGAGATCGGGGGCCATCGTGACGGTGGCCCGCCACCGCGAGATCGCCTCCAACCAGCACAACGGCCGGGCAACAAACGCCGACTGGGCCATCAACACCGTGGTGGCGCCCCGATAAATCCCGGCCAGCACGCCTGCGATCAGGCCCCGCTCGTGATGCACCGGCAGCCACGACACCACCACATCCCGGTCATCACCCCACCCCGCTGCAGCGATGGCCTCCAGATTGGTCAGCACCTGCTCATGAGTCACCACCACACCCCTCGGGCAGGACGACGACCCGGTCCGGTAATGGATGGCCGCGACACTGTCCGCGTCGATCGCCGGCGCCACCCACCCCGCGGCGTCGCCGTCCTCGCTGCTACACCACACCAGTGGTCGTGCACCGGTTCGTTCGGCCACCGTGTCCACCGCCAACCGAACACTGGCCGGCACCTGGGGGCCCGCCACCACGAAACCCGGCCGCACATCAGCGATCACCGACACCAGGCGCGGCCCTACCTGCTCGCCGACTGGTACCGCGACCGCCCCGGCATACCAACACCCGAAAATGCCGGCGATGCCGTCTAATCCGGCACCACACACCACCAGCACCCGCGACCCGGCAGCACCCCGCTCCTGCAGGGCCGCTCCGATCGCCCGCGCCCGAGTATCCAACTCCCGATACGACAACGAAACGCTGCTTCGGCCATCGCCGTAATAGGAGTAGCTGAATGCGGTCTTCTCCCCACACTGGGCGGCCTGCTGACGCAACAACTCCACCAACGTGTCCACGCTCAGCGTCACGGTCCTCGGCTGTGGGAGATCTCGACGCGCCCCGATGCGATCACGGCCGCTGAACCTTCCCGGGGCCCAGCGACCGTGATCCTCATCCCTGGCCCTACTACCCCGGCTGGCCATTAGCCCCGGCAGCACCCGTAGCACCCATGCTGCCAGCGGGATTACCCGCACCACCCGCACCACCGGTAGCGCCCGCACCACCAGTGCCAGGCGTCCCGGCAGTCCCGCTGCCGGTGGGAGTACCGCTGTTCCCGCCGGAACCGCCAGTGCCACCGGCGCCACCATCACCGCCAGCGCCCTGCGCGCCATTGGTGCCGCTGGTACTCACACCGCCAGCGCCACCGGTACCGCCAGCCCCGCCGGTGCCGCCGGTCCCACCGTTGCCGCCGGCAAGGCCGTTGCCATGACTGTCAACACCGCCTAGGCCGCCCACTCCGCCGGCCCCACCGGCACCCCCGCCAGCGCC
>NZ_LT546185.1 GCF_900078685.2 Mycolicibacter icosiumassiliensis
CTGCGTAGCCGGGCGGCGCATCGCCGGGAATCGGGTAGTCGACTACGGAGACCGCGCGTCGACGGGCCGGGCAGGGTTGCGGTGTCGACCGAATCGAGGGCAGATGTGACCGCTTTTCACCAGACCGCGACTTACAGGCGTTTCGTCGTCGTGCCTGACCCGCTTGGCGCCCGTCAGCGCGGGTCCAGTTGCCAGAGCGCGCTGATCGGCACGGCGCGTAGTTTGTCCCCGAACGGGAGGGTCTGCGCGCCGGTGTAGAGGACGAGGCCGGCGCGGAACTCGTCGCCAAGTTGCCTGCCCAGATGCGCAAGTCCGCGGAAGTCCTCTGACCGCACTGTGGAGCCGGCCTTTACTTCGATGCCGACGACTGCGCCGTGTCGATCTTGCAGCACGATGTCGACCTCGACTTTGTTCTTGTCTCGGTAGTGGTACATCTCGGCGAGCGTCTGCGACCAGGTGAGCTGGCGGGCCAGCTCTGCGATGACGAAGCCTTCCAACAGGGGCCCGAACGGGCCACCTGGGCGTCGTAGGGTATGTGGATCGGCGGCGAGAAGTCTCGCGGCGATACCGGAGTCTGTGAAAACCAGCTTGGGTGCGGCGGTCACCCGTGCGCCGAGGTTACGCCGCCATCCGGGGATTCGCTTGATGAGGAAGATCTCTTCGAGCAAGCGTAGGTACCGCTGGATGGTGTTGCGGGACAACTCAAGGTCTTTTTCGAGCGCGCCGGCGGCAACCAGCGTGCCGGAGCGGGCAGCGAGGAGCCGAACAAGGGTCATCAGTTGCGGAACGCGCTCGATCTCGGCGAGTTGCCGCACGTCGCGCTCGATCAAGTTCTGCACGTAGTTGTCGATGAAGATGCCGCGTCGACGGGGATCGTTGCGTGCAACCGCCTCGGGCAGTCCGCCCCGGACGAGTCGCTCGGTGTAGTCGGACCGCGATACCGCCGATTCGTGCTGGATCGACGGGCCATGCCCGAACACCGCGTCGACGAATCCATCGGGCGTGGTGTCGATCTCTCCCTGGGAGAACGGGTACAGCTCGACGGTCTCCATCCGACCGACCAAGGTGTCGGGCAAGTCGCGCAATCCGAGTAGCCGCGACGATCCAGTCAGCAGGAAACGGCCGGGTCGAGGGTCTGTGTCGACAGCGACCTTGATCGCCAGCAGCAGTTCGGGAACGCGCTGAATCTCGTCGATGACCATCAGTGCGTCGGACTCGACGAAGCCGACCGGATCGGCCAGTGCGGACTGTCGGTCCTGAGGGCGATCCAGGTCGCGCCACTCGGCGGTGCGTTGGCCGGCGACCGTTCTCGCCAGCGTGCTCTTCCCGGCCTGGCGCGCCCCGTTGATCAGCACCACCCGGGTATCGGCCAACGCATCGCTCACGGCGGTGGCCGCCCTCCGGGCGCGCAGATGTCGAGTCGACATGATCAATCCAGGATATCCGAGCTTGCCGATATGCGATCGAGCATTTGATGTTATGCGGAGTAGATCATGACGATATGCGGCTATGATGCTGACGATATGCGGTCCGCAGAAGGTGTCGTTGGCAGGGCACGTCGCGGCACTGCCGCCGAGAGATTGCCGGCGCCGCATCGCTGAGCGGATTGCCGTCAAGACCGACTGCAACGACGCGAGGCCGGCCGTTGGGCCACAGCCGTCACCTTGAGTATCGGCTGGCGGGCATGTGGGTGTGTCGCAGTCGGATAGCGTCGCCGCTATCGCGATGGCTGACTGCCGACCCCGCCGGGCAGGCCGGCGCCGCCGCCCCCGCCGCCGGCCCCGCCGACAAGAACT
>NZ_LT546186.1 GCF_900078685.2 Mycolicibacter icosiumassiliensis
GGCGTCTGCTGCGGCGGCTTCGGTCTCGACGGTGGCCTGTAACTTTGCGGCGCCGTCGATCTCGGTGTCCAGCGCGGCGATCGCGGATGCCCGGGATTCGAGTTCGTCGCGCTGCCGCTGCCGCTCGGCGTGGGCACCGTCCGTCGCGGCGCAGGTGGCTTTGGCTGCGGTGGCCACCAACTGCGCATCGCGCAGCTGGCCGCGCAACTCGGCGATCGCGGCGCCGGCGGCCTGCGCTGCGCTGTGCCGGGCATCCGCGGCGGCCTGCTCGTTGGTCAAGTGCGCCAACTGTTCGGACAGCTCCGTGTGCCGGTGCACCCGGTCGTCCACTTCGGCGAGCAGCTCGGCGCAGCGCGCCACCTCGGCGTCGGCGTCGGCCAGCGCGGCGATGGCAGCGGCCCACTCCCCGGTGGGACGGCCGGTCCCGGTGAAGTAGCGCGCGTACTCGGCATCGATGCGCTCGATGAGGACGGGCTCGGTTCCGCTGAGGGTGGCGGTGTCACCGGCCGCGACATCCAGCGCCCGAGACAGCGCGTCGCATCCGGACAAGTCCACCGCCGCCGTCGCGGATGCCTGTAGCACGCGCTGGGCCTGCCAGAGGCCGGTGTCCATGGTCTCGTCCAGCATGGCTCGGACCCGCTCGTGCGCCTCGTCTCCGGTGAGCTGCTCACGGCGCGGCTCTACGATGGTCAGTTGGGTCCGGGGCGCCTTGTGGAAGCGCTTGTGGTAGACGAAACGGTAAGGGCCGGTGCTGATTTCCGCGGTGACCTCGGCGCCAACGTCGACGTGGGTGGGCTTGACCTGTTTGACGTCCTTCTTGGCCGAGCGGTCCTTGGATTCCAGCAGCAGGTCCAGCGCCTCGATCATCGAGGACTTGCCGATCTCGTTGGCGCCGGACACCACCACCACGCCGTGGTCGGGGAAGTCGATCTCCCGGTGCGCCACACCGCGGTAGTTGGTCAGGACCAGCCGGTGCAGTCTCATGCCACTCCCCGATCCACCAGGCGCAGCAGCAACGCCAGTGCGGCGTGGGCGTCGTCGGCGGCACCGGTGTCGGTACCGCGGGCGGCGGCGACCAGTTCCTCGACGGCGTCGGCAGCGAAACCGCCGATGCCGAGGTCGGAGAATTCTCCGTCGGCGGGAACCACCACCAGGTGGGTATGACGTTTCCAGGTGCCCACCCAGGCGAACAGTCGCGAATACCGGTCCAGGCAGACGTCGAGGGCGGCCCGGTCGGTGACGCTGAGCGAACCGGTCAGGGCCAGCTGGACCACCGTGCGTTCCTTGTCCGGCAGCTGGTCGAGGTTGATGTCGAGGTCGGTGACATCCCGGCCGGTGTCGAGCTGGCGGTGCAACGTGAGGAAACGCCACCGGCCGATGTGGCGGGATTCGACGTTTACGGCGCCGTCGGCCTCGTCGATGTCGACCACCAGCACGTGACCGGGGTCGGATTCGATGTCATCAAAGTTGGTGACTTCCGGCGATCCGGAATACCAGATGCGGCCCGTCTCCCCGACCTGGGTGCGGGAGTGCTTGTCGCCCAAGGCAACATAGTGGATCGCGCCGCGCGACAGGGCGTCCTGCAGGCCGGCCAGCCGAATGAGCGCCGGGTTGCCGGGGTCGGGGTCCAGGGCATCGACCCCGCCGTGGGCGACCAGGACCCGGATGGTGCCGTCGGCGGGCAGCTCGGCGAGGGCGGCCGCGGTCAGGTCGGTGGTGGGGCGCTTGGACCGCCATGGCGCGGCGACGATCTCCAGGCCGGGGCGCACCTGGTGCACGCCGTCGAGCACGACCACATTGTCGGGGCACTCCGCGGTGAACAACGCGCTGGTGTAGACCGAGGCGGCATCGAGCGGATCGTGGTTTCCGGGGAGCAGGTAGACCGGGATCCCGATGCTGCGCATGGCCTCCAGGGACTGGCTGATGACTTCGGGGGCGAGTTGGTTGTCGTCGAACACGTCGCCGGCGACGACCACGAATTCCGCGCCCGTCTCCTTCGCCAGTGTTCCCAGTCCGGCCACCGCGTCGCGTCGGGCCGCCGAGTAGCGCGGCTGGGCGTCGCCGGCCAGGAAGTGCCGGGTCATGCCGAGCTGCCAATCGGCGGTGTGCACGAATCGCATGTCGGTCCTGTCCCTTTCCGCCGGGCCGGTGGCCGGGCATCGCGAGTGTATGGCCGGTGACCGACAAGCCCGCGGACCTCGATCGGCAGGTCCGCAAGCCACACCCGCGCGTCGAACTCGTGCGTCACACCCGGCACTTCAGCACCGCCAGAGGAACGGTCAGAGGGTTCCGAATCGGATAGCACGGGCGATAGCAGGCACCCCCTACGCTGGAGCGGGTGAGTACTCACCGCACCCTGATTCTGCTGCGGCACGCCAAGTCGGACTATCCGCCCGGGGCGGCCGATCACGAGCGCCCGCTGGCGCCGCGCGGGATCCGAGAGGCGGGGTTGGCTGGGGACTGGTTGCGCGCCCACGCGCCGGCGGTCGATGCGGTGCTGTGTTCGACCGCCACCCGCACCCGGCAGACCTATGCGCGGGCCGCGCTGGCCGCACCGGTGCGCTATGTCGACGATCTGTACGACGCGATGCCCGGAACCGTGATCGCGACGATCAATACCGTCGCCGACGACGTCGACACGCTGCTGGTGATCGGCCACGAGCCGGCGATGTCGAACGTCGCACTAGGACTGGCCGGGCCCGGCACCGATGCCGCGGTAGCCCAACGGATTTCGCAGAAGTACCCGACGTCGGGTATCGCCGTGCTACATGTCACCGGCGGTTGGGCGGACGTGGAACTGGGATCGGCCGCGCTGGTCAACTTCCATGTTCCGCGATAAGTCGCCGAACACCAGCGACGCACCTGCACATCGGTCGTCAGTCTGCTTTCTGCCGGCTGTAACCGGCGCCGCTGATGGCGCCGAGGTTCGGCACAGGCAGCACCGCGATCCCGGTCGCGGCCTGAAATGCAGCTACCAGATCCTGTCGATCCGCCAGATGTTCGGCGCCCGCCGTGTCCCAAGGTGTGCGAGCGCCGTAGGGCGGGGCGCCCGCCGCACCGAACACGGCCAAACATGCCGCGGTGTGTTCGAGGTCATGGCGGGCCCAATAGCGGATGCCGGCGAAGCCCGCGCTACGCAGCCCGGCGGCCCACAGCTGAGTCACCTCGTAGTCGAGCGTGGTGAACATCTCCGCAGTGACGCCGAAGCCGACCGCACGGTTCGACGTCATGTCCGCGACCCGCAGATCCTCCCCCCACCGGAGTCGCGAGATATCCCGTCCTGCAACAGCGTAATCCGCGATGACCCTGGAACCACCGAACGTTTCGAGCAGGGTGACCAGTTCCGCCTCGGCCAGGTAGCAGGTTCCTTCAGCCGCCGCCAGATCAAAGCGTCCGGTCCCCGAGCTACTGAACCAGCATGCTCCCCGACCGTGCTGGTGGCACCGAAACAGCTCGGTTCCGGACCGGTAGGTGCGGGCGGGAAATCCGGCCAACCGATCGGGTGGCTGAACCGGGCCCAGATGAGTGCCAGGGACCCGGCCGGTGTTCACGCAGCGAGCCTGGCCACAGACTGCTCGGCAAGGGCCGCAACATCTGCACGCATGGCCTCATCGGCGAGCGCATCGCGTGGCGTCCTGCCGTCGAGTTCAGGTTGCGGCGACATGAGCCACGAGGCCGCCACCCAACCGCGCGGGTCCGCCTCAGCCCAGGGCTTGAGCGCTTCCTTCAGCCCGGGCAGCGGGCGGGCGGGGTGCTTGTCGTCGAAACCTGCCATGAGATAGGCGAAATGCTTGTCGTCGTCTTGCAATCGCAGGACACGGTGCGCTTTGACCGCCTCATGCAGCGCCTGCTTGGTCCACCCCGTCAGTGCCAGCACCTGCCTGTGGTCCGCCAGAGCTCCGAGATGGTCCGACCAAGCTTGCTCGACGGTGACTTCGGTCGACAATCGGGACGCGAAGCTGCGGACCGCCGGTGCGTACTGCGCTTCGCCGAGCGTCGCGACGTCCACCCCGTGGGCTGCCAGTTCGGCCTCGAGCAGCTTGGCGATGGGGCTTGTCATGGCCTCCACTGTACCGAGTCAAGGACGGCAAGTCACTACACATGATTATTGCGATAAGTCAAGAATCACTGCAGTTAAGTCAGGTCTTTTTAGTCAAGTCCTGCAAACCACGCCCGAAGCGATACCACCGGTGGTGCCTCGGGAGCACTCCTAGGCGGAGCGCCCCCGGACTGCCGCTTGCCGACAGCAACGCGCCACCGCGACCGCCCGCCTCGCCGAGCTGCACGAGCTTGCCCTCGGTGGCGCCAACATCCCAAAGTGAGACGGCACTCGATCGGAGCCGTTGCGAGTGAGTGATCTTTAGTGGTCACGCGACTCGCACCCCGTCTCGGGGTTGTTTCCCGGCCGGGTGGCCGGGTCCCTTCCGCGCTTCACGGCCACCAGCCGGGCGTGGCCCGGTCTTACG
>NZ_LT546187.1 GCF_900078685.2 Mycolicibacter icosiumassiliensis
CCAGGGCGGTCAAGGCGCGGGCGGCAAGGCCGGCTCCTAGGGCGGCCGCTGCTCACGCTGCGCGGTTACCCGCGCAGCGTGACTGCGGCTTCGGGCAGGCGGGGATTCCATCGCGCAGTCCAGCAGCAGCGACGTGCACCGCTACAGCGACCCCGTCAACTCCGTTGTGGCTCCGGAGTAGACCGCGCACAGAGCCGTGGTGCGCACCGGAGCGCCCTACGCCAACAGGTTCATCTAGGTGATCCCTGGGCCTTCTGGCGGCATTCGCTGCACTCGGCGTCTACCCCCCCCACCACTTCCCCGAAGAATGACGCTAGGGCGATCGCAGGATGGTGATCGTGTTGTCTATCTTTTTAAAGGATTTGAACGTCTCTGCGGGAACGCCGAACACGGCGGACAACACCCGGGGTGGAAGCTTGCTGATGGATTCGCCGATGCCGATGTTGTCTTTGGATTCCGGTGCGCTGGTGTTCTGAATGATCAAGATGCTCAGGTCTTCGGTGCCCCGGTTCTCGAAGTAGTGGAACGAACCCTGCGGTGCGAACACGACGTCGTTGACGTGTTGGTCGAAACTCTCGTGGTTGCCGTTCCCGTCGATGACGACCCACGCCGCGACGCCCTTGGTGACGATGTTGAGTTCCCACGCGCTGGGATGCCAGTGCGGCTCACGGATACCACCGGGTTCCAAGGTGAGCAGCACGATGCTGGCTTCTTGACCCTTGAGTATCGGAAAGTTGTCTTCGCTTGCCTGCTTGAACGAGCCCCCGTCATAGGTATTGCTGGGCTGCGCGCCTAGTGGGAACAGGTGAGATTGCGAGGTGATCGTTTCGGACGGTATGCGGGGATTGCCAAAGCGTGCCGCATCATCGGTCATGGCCTCTTCCTTACTAGTGCGAAAACTCGGAGTGCCGGTGGCGATAACACGGTCAACACCCGCACCGGTCATGGCGGCGGCGCCGGCCAGGCTTGCCCCGCCCAAAACTTTGCGTCGATTGATTGGCATCGTCTGAAAGTACGCGCTGTTGGCCCACTTTCGCAGGGTTTGCAGCGGGATCAATCCGGCTGCGAAACCCCAGTACCGAGTTATCGGAGAGCTCGATGCCGTCGACCACCCGCGTCGGGTCGAAAACCACTATGTCGGATCAATTTGGGCACCGTTGACCCGCCGAGATGCTTTGCGCCAGAGAGTGTCCGAACCTCAGGAGTCGTATTGGCCGTGCCACAGTGCAACATTCCGTTGGCGTGCAATGCGCGACAGCCGGGTTGGCGCCGCCGGCACCCCTTATCGCTTGGATTGCGTCGTCAGGCGAAACCGGGCCGCGCATTTGCTCATGCTAGGCCCTATCCCGTTGCGGCCCTAGCAGGTCAGGGCGACCGCGGCCTCGGCCGTGTAGCACAGGAACGTGCATGTCTCCTGCAGGTAGAGCTGCACGTTCTCGGCGTCGTGCGACAGGTAGCCGATCGACACGTCGGTCCCCAACTGCAGATCGAAATCGCCGCCGCGGGTGGTCAGCACGAACGCGCCGTCGATCGCCGGCGCCCAGATGATGTCGCCGGTGACGAGCCGGCGCAGGTGCTCCAGGATCGGATAGCCGTGATCGGAGGTCTCGGCGACCTTGGTGTAGGTATCCGCCGACAGCAGCACCGAGTACGGGCCGTCCACGCCGGCCAGGCGCAGGGCCGACAGTGCCTGGCTGATCACGTCCGGGATGCCGCGCGGGTCCTCCGGCAACGTCAGCTCCGGATTCGAGCTGGCGCTGCGGATGCCCTCCACCGCGGCGGCGGGGTAGCCCCCGAAAATGATTCGGTCTTCGGCGAACGCCAGCTTCTTGGCTGCGGCCTTCACCGGGTCCCAGTCGGGATCTTGGGAGCCCCGCTCGACATCGTCGATTTCTTCACGCGACAGGGTGAACGGAACCCGCAGGCGCACCAGCGGTTTGCTGTCGCGCAGATGCGCTTCGACGCCGTCGCCCGGGGCGCCGATGCCGGTCAGCCGACCGGTGCCCACCGCGGCCGCCGTCGGGCCCGCCGGGTCGCTGACGTCGACCACCCGGCGCCCGGCAATGTGCCGTTTGAACGTCCGGGTCGCCTCCTGCTCGATGTCGGCCCAGGCCGCTTCGGTGACCGGGGCCAGATCGCGATACAGGTTGTTCATTGCGAGGTTCCTTTCAGGCTGCCGATGTTCAGTGAGCCGTGAACGCCGGTGGTCTCGACGGGCTCGGAGGGGATGGGTGTGGCTGCTCCCGGCAGCGGTGGCGGGTCGTCGAGGAAGTCGGCGGTGGGGGTGAAGAACATCCCGCCGGTGAGCGCGGTGGAGAAGTCCAGGATGCGATCGGTGACTCCGGGCGGGTCGCCGAAAAACATGTTGCGCAGCATCCGTTCGGTGACCTGCGGGCTGCGGGAGTAGCCGATGTAGTAGGTGCCGTGATCGCCCGAATTGGCCGATCCGAAGGGCATGTTGGCTCGCACGATGTCGAGCTCATTGCCGTCGTCGTCGGTGATGACGTTGAGTTTGATGTGGGCGTTGGCGGGTTTGTCCGCGTCGGCGAACTCGATGTCGTCGGCCTTGGTGCGACCGATCACCCGCTCTTGTTCGGTGACCGGCAGGGCATCCCAAGCGGCCATGTTGTGCAGGTATTTCTGGATGTGCACGTAGGAGCCGCCGGCGAAGTCGGGATCTTCGTCGCCGATCTGGACGGCAACCGCGGCGTCCGTACCAGTCGGGTTCTCGGTGCCGTCGACGAAGCCGAGCAGGTCGCGGTTGTCGAAGAACCGGAAACCGTGCACCTCGTCGACCACGGTGACCGCGCCGCTTAGGGTCCGCAGGATGCGTCGGGCCAGTTCGAAGCAGACGTCCATGGTCTCGGCGCGGATGTGGAACAG
>NZ_LT546188.1 GCF_900078685.2 Mycolicibacter icosiumassiliensis
GTCCTCGGGGAGGGCTGGTGGCAGCTATAGTCGGTTTTACGTGTTCTGGCCTGTGAGCACGTCGATGGTCCAGGGGGGCTGATGAGTACCTATCGCAGCCGATGTGGTGGTGTTCGCGGCTGGAGCGCGGGCTTGACGGCGGCGGCTGCTGCGGTGGCGTTTGCGGCGGGTTCTGCCGCTCCTGCCAGGGCTGACATCGACGACATGATGGATCTGCTGATGGACCCGATGTCGTCGGCGGAGGCTGATGCGGGCGTGGGTGCGGATCTGGGCGTGGGGGCCGACACTGTGCTGCCCAACCTCGACACCGATGTGGGTGCTCTGGACTCGGTCGCGGCGGCGTCGGTGCACGCGGCGGCCAGCGCGGACGCCTCGGGTTCGGCGGCGGCAACCGACAGCCTGACGCAGTGGTACGAGACCAACATTTACGACCCGATCCACACCTGGGAGCAGAACTGGATCGACAGCGCCCAAGGTGAAGCATTCGACGCGCAGCTCAACAGTGAATGGCAGTCCTGGGGCGGCCAGGGCATCTTGATCGGTGACGGCGCCAACGGAACCCAGGCCGACCCGAATGGTGGTGCGGGCGGGTTGTGGTTCGGGGATGGCGGCAACGGCTGGGACAGCACGATCGCCGGGGACCCCGGCGGTGCGGGCGGTGTGGCCTATGACGGTGACGGCGGGGGCGGCGGCAACGGGTTCGACGGCTCGGCCGGTGGGGCTGGCGGTGACACCGGTTCCGGCATCGCCGGCAACGGCGGTGATGGCGGCGACGCGGTCACCCCGGGCGGCGATGGTGGCGCCGGCGGTGCTGGTGGGAACGCGACCGGGTTCTTCGGGATCGGCGGCAACGGCGGCGAGGGCGGTACGGGTGCGGCCGGCGCCGACGGGACAAACAACAGTGCTCTGGCTGGGGTGGCCGGCGGCGCGGGCCAAAACGGCGGCGCCGGGGGCGACGGCGGACCCGGCGGCAATGGTGGCTGGCTCTACGGTGACGGCGGTAACGGCGGCACGGCGGGCAACGGTGGTGACGGCGGCATCGGAGGTGCTGGCGGTGCCGGGGCAGCCGACGGGGCTAACGGAGTCGCCGGGACCGGCGGCACCGGAGCCGGTGGCGGGTCCGGGGGGATCTTCGGTTCCAATGGTTCCCTGAGTTGGGACGGGGCCAACGGCGCATTCCCGGCACCACCGACGACCACCTCGCCCCTTGAGTACATCGCCAGCGCCGGTGACGGGCCCGGAGCGATCACCTACGACCCCGCCAACCATGACCTCTACGTCGCCGACACTTACAATGGCACCGTCTCGGTGATCAACACCGACACCAACACCAACACCGGCACCATCACCGTCGGGCCGGCGGGCCCCACCGTCGGGGATCTGACCGGAATCGCCTACGACCCCGCTAACAGTGATATCTACGTGGTCAACACCAACGACTGGGCTGACTCCCAGCCCGGAACCGTCTCGGTGATCAACCCGACCACCAACACCGTCACCGACACCATCACGATCGGCGTCGCTCCAGGCCAGATGGCGGTCGCCCCGACCAACGGCGACCTCTACATCACTAACCCCGACAGCGACACGGTGACCGTGATCGATCCGCACACCAACACCGTCACCGACACCCTCACCCTCCCCGACAGCTCCGGTCCGTCGGGGATCGTCTACGACTCCGCCAACGGTGACTTTTACGTCGGGGGCGCCAACAACGGACTATCGGTCATCGATCCCACCACCAACACCGTCACCAACGACACCATCGCCGGCGTCGCACACGCTTCCGTGGTGCCCTACGATCTCGTCAACGGCGATCTCTACGCCCACGAAATCGTGGGCAAGAACGAACTTCTGCTGACGATCGACCTGAACTCTGACACCCTCGTCGCTAACCCCAGCATCAATCCGGGCGAGGTGGTTGTCGACACCACCGATGGTGATGCCTACATGACCACTGGTGGGCTCTTCGACAATCTGTCGGTGCTCAACCTCGACACCAACACCGTCACCAGCTACGACGTCGGCGGGATGGTGGGCCAGACTAACGGTGTTGGCGGGACTCCCGCGCTTCTCGGCGGGATGGTCTACGACCCCGCCAACGACACTGTCTACGTCACCGACGACAGCTACGACCCGGCCGCCACCAGCCCGGCCGCCACCGGCGACGCGGTGTGGGCGATCAACCCCAACTCGTAGTTGAGGGAGTCTCCGATAGTTCGGGGTCGGTCCTTACGGTGGCCGCAACTACGCCGGTCTACCGGTAACCCTGCCCAGCGCGTGTCGGCTTGCCACGGCCGTCAGTGTCACTGGTCAGTTCCGCTCTGCGTTGTGGTGGGTGCTGCGGTCAAGGTTGTCAGCGCGGTGAGCAGGTCGTGGCCGTGGGGGCTGCCCAGGCCGGTGCACGGGTCCCAGCCCGGCCCGGCGGTGTAGGCGCCGTTATTGCCGACAGTGATGTCATGGAAGGCGGCCGAGCCGATCTGGTAGAACGCCTGGTGGGGGTCTCCCAGGTGGGTAGCGAGCAACTGGTTGAGTCGGGTGATCAGCGCCGCCCACAAGGGCGCGACCGCGCTGGTACCGCCCAGCACCCGATCGACGCCGTCCACACGCACCTGGTAGCCGGTGAGCGGATCGGCGTTACCGGCGACATCGGGTACCCCGCGGCCCGCGACGCCGTCTGGGGCGGCGGGCACCGCGGCGGTGTGCTGCCAGTCGGGTCGCGCGAAGTCGACGCTAACCCCGCCGCCGGTCGCGCCGCGACCCAGCGCGGCGTCGTTCCACACGGTTTCGCTGCGGATCGTGTCACCGTCGGCGATCAAGCTGGTGCCGCCACAGGCCAGCACGTAGGGACTCGACGCCGGGAACTCGACGTGCGGCTGGTCGTCGGTGGCGCCGTCGGAGGACCCCTGATCCCCGGCGGAGGCGATCACGGTGACCCCGAGCAGGGCGGCGTCGTGCAGCGCGGTCTGCATCGCGTTGAGGGCCTGATTGCTCCAGGTCCTCTCCGAGTTGCCCCAGCTGATCGAGATCACCGACGGCTTGTGGACGGTGTCGTGGGCGGCTTGGGAGATGGCTTCATAGAAACCCTGGTCAGTGTTGGGGGCGAAATACACCACGATCGCCGCGGCGGGCACCAAGGCGCCGCACACTTCGATGTCGAGCATCACTTCGGGATCGGCCGGCATGCCCGGAAAGTTGAGGCCGCCGGCCACCGAGACTGCCGTCACCGATGGCATCGCCGGTAGACCCAGTGAGGCGAAGTACGTTTGCAGGTCGCTGTCGCGGTAGCCGCCGCCGAGTTCGATGACGGCCACGGTGTGCCCGGCCCCGTCCGCACCGGCCGGCAAGCCGTACAGCTCGCCGACCTGGATCGGGGTGTAGGTGTGGCTGGGCTGCACAGAGGGTGCGCGCACATGGGGGCGGGCGATGGGGCGGTGATCCAGGCCGAGCACCGCGATCACACCGTCGGGCAGCCGCGGCGTCCCGGTACACCCGAGCAGCGCGGGTCCGTCCCCGACGGGCTGGTAATTGCCTAATACTGCAGCCGTAGTTCGTGATCATTGGTTTTCTTGTCGCTGGTAGTGGGAGAGCCGGGCTCGGTATTGGTGTCGTCGTCGCCATCGTGACCAGGCCAGCAGGCTGGCGATGGTGTGGCGGGGGGGCAGGAGCAGCATATCGGA
>NZ_LT546189.1 GCF_900078685.2 Mycolicibacter icosiumassiliensis
GGACCGACCAACCACGCCCACCGCACAAAACCACCGCCTGACAACCCAATCCAGCACCAGGCCTGTTGAGCATCAAGCACTATGAAAAATCGAGGCTAACAGCGACAATCAGGGCTCCCACCTAAACCGTCATCGCCATTGTCGCTACGACGCGGGCACCCCTCAGCCCGCGGCAAAAGCGTGACATTGGAGAATTTTGAGATGACAGTGACATTCGTGAATACCGGAACGCACAGCCACCTGCGAAAATACCGGGTTGTCGCTCACAGGCGGGCAAATCTCCATACCCTCGGGAGCCGCAACCAAAGTCACGGATGAGGCGACCGGCCGGCCCGAGCGAGAGGCTAGGGCTGCGGCCAGTGGGCGAGCCACTGGTCTTCGGTGGGCTCCCCGATGATCGCCTTCTCCACCACACGGACGGTGTCCATGAGTTCCAAAACCGCTGCGCGCAAGTTGTTTTCGGCATCGATATCCGCGGCGAGCTTGACGGTGGTGACCGTCTCGGGGATCAGGTCTGCGGGCACGCCGGCACGGGCGAGCCGTTGCAGCACCTTTTGAGCCAACGCCAACGCCGGCTGTGCGGTCGGCACATCGTCGAGGATCGAGTCTCGGGACCGCTTTTCTAGAGCCTTGCGCTCTTCCCACTGCGCCACCTGCTCTTGAAGCGAGATCTCCTCGCCGGCGAGCACCGCGGGCGCCCGGTTGACCAGCTTGCGCAACAACGAATCCGCGACGTCGTCGATGGAAAACGGGTGCTCCGGCGCGTCCTCGGCGATGCGGGCGTGGAACAGCACCTGCAGGAGCACGTCACCGAGCTCGGCACACAGCTCGTCGGCGTTGCCGCTGCGGACCGCATCGAAAAGTTCGTAGGTCTCCTCCAACAGAAACCGGCGCAGCGAGTCGTGGGTCTGCTCGCTCTCCCACGGCCCAGTGCTGCGCAGCCGGTCCATGATCGCGACCGCGTCGATCAGCCGCTCCCCCGGCGCCGCATCCGGCGCCGCGATCAGGGCTTCCCCGGCCTCGAGGCGGGCGAGGACGTCGGGATGGTTGCGGTCCGACGACAGCAGCACCGGGGCCGGCACGTCTGAAGCACCGACCAGAACCGATCGGGCGGCCGGCAACGACCACGGCACCACGATCGGCAGTTCCTCGGTGTAGACGACCTCACCGGCGAGCAGCGCGAGGGCTTCGACCGGCACGAGTGAGGGCCTGCGGGGGTCGACCAGGACGACGGTCATCGTGGCTACCGTACTGCGGGCACCGCGCCGGTCACATCGACCTGGCCCTGCGGCTTGCCGTCGAGTGCCGAAATCAGATCGGCCACCATCTGGACGAGTTCCACATCACGGATGCGAGGCGCACCGACGGGCGCACCGGCACCGCCGGCACGCGGGATCGGAACCTGCACGGTCGCGGTGGTGGCCCGGTAACTCGCCGACGGATGCATCCGCTTGAGCCGCAGCTGGGCGGAGTCCGGCAGCGTCATCGGGGCCAGCCGCAGCGTCGTCGCCGACGCCGCAGAGA
>NZ_LT546190.1 GCF_900078685.2 Mycolicibacter icosiumassiliensis
CCTTGACCGAGGATGACGTGTTGGCGGCGGTGTTGGATGCCGGTGCTGAGGACGTCAATGATTTGGGGGACAGCTTCGAGGTGATTTCGGAGCCGGGTGATCTGGTGGCGGTCCGCAGTGCGCTGGTCGATGCCGGTATCGACTACGACTCCGCAGAGGCCAGCTTCCAGCCGTCGGTCAGCGTCCCTGTTGATGTCGAGGGGGCCCGTAAGGTGTTCAAGCTGGTCGAGGCTCTTGAGGACAGCGACGACGTGCAGAACGTCTGGACCAACGTGGACCTGTCCGACGAGGTCCTCGCCGCACTCGAGGCAGAGTAGGAGCCACCGCGTTGTCGGCGATTCATTTCATCTCCGGTCTGCCGCGCTCCGGTTCGACCCTGCTGGCCGCGCTACTGCGGCAGAACCCGCGCTTTCATGCCGGGATGTCGGGCCCACTGGCGGGCTTGTTCGGCGCCCTGCTCGGTGAGATGAGTGCCCGCAACGAGTTCTCGGTGTTCATCGACGACGCGAGGCGAGAAAGGCTGCTGTACGGGCTGTTCGACAGTTTCTACGGCGACTACGCCGCGGAGGTGGTTTTCGACACCAACCGGGCATGGTGCGGGTGGATGCCGGCGGTCACGCGGCTGTTTCCGGAAGCCAAAGTCATTGCCTGTGTACGTGAATTGCCGTGGGTGGTCGACAGCATCGAACGGTTGATCCAGCGCAACGTGTTCACCCCGTCATCGATCTTCGGATTCAACCCCGGCGGCACCGTCTACACCCGCGCCAACGGTGTGGTCGGACAAGACGGGATGGTCGGCGCGCCCTACGACATGCTCAAGCAGGCCTGCTACGGCGCACAGCGGGACAAGCTGCTGGTGGTGCAGTACGAGACACTGACCACTGACCCCGGCCGGACGATGCGCGCCATCTATGACTTCATTGGCGAGCCGATGTTCACCCACAACTTCGACAACGTCGACTACGACGTCACCGAATTCGATGAACGCGCCGGCACACCCGGTCTGCACACCGTGCACGGTGAGGTCAGGGCCCAGCCGCGCGAGACGATCCTGCCGCCCGACCTGTTCAACCGCTTCGTTCGCGACGCGTTCTGGCGTGATCCAGAGGCGGTGCCCGCGGGTTTGCGGGTGGTTTAGCCCAGTAACGGCTCTAGACTGACGCCGTGTCGGGGCGAGAGTACGGCCGGTCCCAGCGGAAGGTGCTTCCGCGATCTGCACTCGGGGCCTACGAGCCGTCGTCGCGGCGCGCGGACCCGGTAGCGCTGCTGGAGTCGCAATCCAAGTCCCGGGTTCCCGAGCTGGTGCCGATCCGATACGCCCGCATGTTGGCGTCGCCGTACGCGTTCTTCCGGGGCTCGGCGGTGATCATGGCCGCCGATCTAGCCGCTGGCCCGCACACCGGATTGCCGGCACAGCTGTGCGGGGATGCGCACCTGTCGAACTTCGGGATGTTCGCCTCCCCGGAGCGGCAGCTGATGTTCGACCTCAACGATTTCGATGAGACGCTGCCCGGACCGTGGGAGTGGGACGTCAAACGGTTGGTGGCCAGTGCCGCGGTCCTTTGCCGCAGCAGGGGATTCGGCCCCGCCAAGCAGGAATCGGGGCCTTGCCCCCATGTAGTGGACACGGGATTTGTGGTTAAGCAGCTTCGGGCAGCGTAGCCGGTGTCAGGGTCCTTTCGTAGGTGGCAGGGCTGGATTGACGGCAGTGGGAGTGCCGTCGTTTG
>NZ_LT546191.1 GCF_900078685.2 Mycolicibacter icosiumassiliensis
GGCCCGGGGTGGCGCAGGGTTATTGGGGTGCCCCCCGGCAGAGTGATCAGATTTTCGAGGCATTCCTCGCTGGTAGTGGTGAGGGGCCGTTTCTGCGGACCGGGGATCGCGGCTTCCTGCGGGCTGGGGAATTGTTCCTTACCGGGCGGCTGCCGGATGTGGTGGTGCTCGCGGGGGTGCACTACTACCCGAGCGAGCTGGAAGCCACCGTGCAGCAGTGTCACGCGGTGCTGTTGACGGGGCGGGGTGCGGTGTTCGCCGATGACTGCGAACACCTGGTGGTGGTGCAGGAGGTCAGCTGCCCGGTCGGGGAGACGGAACTGGCCATGCTGGTGCCAGCGATCCAATCGGCACTGTCGGAATCTCATGGTGTTCAAGCGGATTCGATCCTGTTACTGGAGCCGTTGCGGCTGCCCACCGCCGCTGGCGGGCAGGTCCGCCGGGGACTATGCCGCTGCCAGTACCTCGATGGCACCCTCGACGCGCTCGCGCACTGGCACGCACCGGCATCCCTCGGCGCAGCCCGCACACCGCGGCAGGCTGACCTCGACACGCTCACCGAACCCGTAATGGCCCGCCAGCAGCAGCTATGCCAACATGCCTGAACCCGTCGTCGGCCTCGATGCAGAATCCAATCCTCATGCGGGTGTCTTGTGGGCCAGCCTCGATGATGTCTCCAGACCGCACGGATGTCGGTGTCTGAACGTAGCTTCGCGGCATGACGTCCGACGGCCCCGGCGCGTGACGCCACCCTGTCGCGGTCGGCACGCGCCCTCGCATCCGGTGTTGGAGAAGGCCTACGCCAACACCGCTGGCGCGGTGGCCTACGTCGACGAGACATTTCACCGCGCCGCCCTTGTCGGCGACCGGTTTTACGTGGTCACCGCAGTCCTGGTGGAACGTGACGAGATGCGGCCCCTACGTAATGGGCTGCGTGAGTTGGCCGGTAGCACGTTCTGGCACACCACCGACCAGCTGCTCACCGAGGACGGCCGCAGAAGGGCTCACGCGATGCTGGACTTTCTCGGCAGCGGCAACGAAATCTGTGTGATCGCTCATCACATCAGGGTGGACGACGCCGACACCGACCTGGAAAATGCCCGCCGCGACTGTTTACGCGCGGTGGCCACCCGACTGTCCGCCGGTATAGCGCCCTTGCAGGCGCCTGTCTCACTGTTGGTGATCGAGGAACGCAATCCGAGGAACCTCAGCAATCTCGACCGCAAGAACATCCAGCAGATGCGGGCTGAAGGCCTCATCCACCGCTCGATGCAAACGGTGCTGACGTCACCGAAATACGAGCACCTACTGTGGCTGCCCGACCTTATCTCGTTGGCCTACCGGCGGACGTTCACGCACGGCGACGACTCGCTATTTTCGCCGGTGCGCCACGCGGTTCACTTCGTCGACCCAGCCCTATGAGGAGCAAGGGATGAATCTGGTGGCCGCAGGGTGTTACGCTGGCTACGAGCAAGGAATCAACCCTCGGGATGTATACCTGACAGTTGATCTGGCCCCTGGTGACAGCTACGGCACCCAGGGGCTGCTCCATTTTTCGGCAAGCAGCACGTCTCCAGTTTGGGCAGCGTTTTCTCAACTGCCAGCATGCGCCGGTGGCTCCAGGGGCCGATGCGGCACCACCTTTGCCGTGGCGCGTGCCGCTGGACAGCGACCTCGGCGCGCTCGCGCATTGGCAGGTACCCGCATCCCTCGGCTCGGCCGGTCAACGGCGGCCGGTCAACGTCGTCACGCTCCCCGAACCCGTGACAGCCCGCCGGCAGCGGGTATCCCACGCATGATCTACGGAAAGTGTCGGGGGTGATGACCGGTTTCCTCCCCGGCCGAACCGCCCGCGGGGAACCGGAATTGGATGGGGCTGAACACAAGTCCTGGCAGAACTATCTGGCGACCGTCTTACGCATGAGCACCCTGCTCAACCGCGAACTGCTCGATGCTCATCAGCTTTCGCTGACCGATGTGCAGCTGCTGGATCTGCTGGCCAACTCCCCGGGTGGAACTGTTCAGCTGGCTGAACTGGCTGATGCTGTGGCGCTACTGCCCAGCCGACTGACCCGCCACATCCGGCGTCTTCAAGAACGCGGCCTGCTGGCGCGGATGATGGACCCGCAGGATCGCCGCCGCGTCGTCGCCGTCATCACCGAAGCGGGGAAAACATTGGTAGAGCAAGCGCTGATCACCTACGCCAATACGGTCCGCACCCACTTCCTCGGCCCGCTGACCCACCCGCAGATTGCTGCCGTGGCCACCACCTGCCGCCACATCGGCGACGGACTGAAAACAGCCAGGCCGTGACCGGGTGCCTCCTATGCCGGCACTGGCTATCGACGGCCCCACTTACCCGGCGCGTCTAGCTGAGTGAATGGCTGTGGGCGAGGGGCGCCCACGCCAAGCGAATCCTTCACCTGTGATCAGGTGTCGGGCTTCTCGGTGTGTTGCGCTGAGGTGGCCGGTGGGGAGGAGCGCACGAACATTCCGTGGGCAGTTGGTCGATACAGCTAACGGATTAAACTACTTAATCGGTTTTCCAACAATCGATTAACTCTGTTATAGCGAACTATCTACGGTGCGCGGACATGCATTTCGGGGCGCCGGCCCGACCGTTTACGTTTGAACTACTACGGCAGTTTTAGGAGTTTGCGATGACGGCCATCACACCGCCACTGACATGTGGTTTTGCGTCTTACCTGCGATAGCTATTGGGCCAGCTGTGGCGGTGAATCGCGACGCGGCTCTCGAAAAGGTTGGGCTTCTCAGGTCTACTCGACACCACCTTGAGCTTGCCTGAGCCGACACCCACCCGAGGAGGCATTGTGCACCTGGCATCCGCTAGCACTGCTGTCGCTTCGGTACGGGTTGGTTCAGCGCTGACATCGAGTCCGTCCACCGGTCACAGTGAAGAAGGGGCAACATTCATGGTTCGTCAGCACAACATCCACGCGTCCTCGCGCGACGTCGCGATTTCGACGGGGGGGGGGGGGCGCTTCCTCCCTTAACTGAGTTTGGCCCCGCCTCTCGTGGTGCCCTTTCCCTGACTGCGGGGGGGGGCGCTTCCTGGTGTAGCTAAGTTTCGTCGCTGCGCAATTGCCGGTGTCCTGGTTTTGGGCGCCGGCTTCGTCGTGTCTACGCCGGCAACTGTCGGGCATTCACCCGGTGCGCCCGTCGACATAGCTCTTGCCGCAGACAGTGGTTCACTGCCGGATCTGTTGGCGCCGTGGATCGATCAGTTCAGCACCGGGGCTTATAACGGTGCCACCCTGCTCAACAACTTCGCCTCCGCTCCTTTTGTGGCGCAGCAGCAGTTGGCCGTCAACCTGTCCGGCTATCTGCAGGACTTCGTCAACTCCCCAACCAGCAGCACCGTCACCAGCATCAGCAACGACATGCAGAACAACCTGGCGGCGGTATTAACGGGCTACACGCTGCAGGGGGCCACGAGCGCCACCACAGAGACGGTGGTCGCGCACACCCTCGACGGAATACCGGGCGATCTCAACGGGCTTGGACATTGGTTCCTCTTCACCGAGGTTCCCGGCTACCTGCCGGCCGATGAGGCTTCGACCATTACCGCGGTTATCGACTTCTTGGCGTCACCGGCGAGCGGGATCATCATGGGCGATCTGGGCCCGGGAATCAGCCCGTGGATCGCTTTGATGAACAGCATGACCGCCGGCGATGACTTCAACACCACGTTGGCCAACATGTTTGGTGCCTTCTTCAACGGCGCCACCCTCAACCTCGACAGTGTGATCCCGGCGATTGAGGC
>NZ_LT546192.1 GCF_900078685.2 Mycolicibacter icosiumassiliensis
CCCTGACTGGGGGCAGCGCGAGTTCGATGCCGCCGGCGACGCACGCATCGGGTGCGGTTTCATCACCTGGAGCCTGACCCGCGCGCCGGAGGCGCTCGCCGTCGCACTCAACCGGCACCCGGCGGCGATCATGCTGTCCTTCGGTGATCCCGAGGCCTTCGCTGGGTCCATCCGCGACGCGGGCGTTCCGCTGATCTGCCAGGTACAGACCCTGGAGCAGGCTCACGCCGCGCTGCGGGCGGGAGCGGACGTCATCGTGGCCCAGGGCGCCGAGGCCGGCGGCCACGGGATGTCCACCCGCTCCACCCTGACGTTCGTCCCGGCCGTAGTCGACCTAGTGGCCGAGCGCTCGCCGGAGACTTTCGTGCTGGCCGCGGGCGGTATCGCCGACGGCCGTGGGGTAGCCGCGGCGCTGGCGCTCGGGGCCGACGGTGTCCTGGTCGGCACGCGGCTCTGGGCCTCCAGCGAGGCACTCGTGCCACCCAGTGCACACGAGCGAGCCCTCCGGGCCAGCGGGGAGGACACCATCCGCACCCGTGTCTACGACCTTGTGCGACAACTCGATTGGCCCGCCCAATACGACGAGCGGGCGCTGCGCAACGCGTTCCTGCAGACCTGGCACGGCGACGAGAGCCACTTGCTGGCCAACCTGCCCGAGGCCGTCGCTGCCTTTGAGGCGGGGCTCGCCGCGGCGGACTTCGATATCGCCCACATCCTGATCGGCGAGGCCGTCGGCCTCATCCACGACGTCGCACCCGCGGGTGCCATCGTGGCGCAGATGGCGCAAGACGCGGCGCGAATCCTGAACCGCGGCGCGTGACGGGCTAGCCGTTAGAAGGGCGGCGGGTCGTCGGGGTCGATGCCGGAGGCCACTTTCGGGAACCACACGGCGTTGAATGCGGCGCGTCGGGCTTGACGGGCCTTGTGGTTCTGGTTGCGCTCGGTCGCGATGCGCGCCGCGCGATTCTGGGCGCGGGTACGCCGTCGGCGGGGCATCATCGCGGTGCGGTCACCACAGCGGTCATCGACAGATGGCTTGGGGACCGGCAGCTCCCCGGTAGGTGCGCATAAGCGCGGGGACAGCCACGAACTGCCCGGCGTGGTG
>NZ_LT546193.1 GCF_900078685.2 Mycolicibacter icosiumassiliensis
CCGGGAGAAGTACACCTTGTCGCCGCTGGTGAATCGGACGGCGGTGCCACCGACATCCAATTCTTCGGGGCCGGCCACCTCAGGTCTCCAGTACGTCGGCGAGGTCGTAGTTCAGCGGCACCTCGAGCTGGTCGAAGGTACAGCTGGCCGGGTCTCGGTCGGGACGCCACCGCAGCAGCTTGACGGTGTGCCGGAAGCGATCCCCCTCCATCTGGTCGTAGGCGACCTCGGCGACCCGCTCGGGCCGGATCGGAACCCACTGCTTGTCGGCGGCAGAATTCCACCGGCTCGGTTCGCCGTCGCGCACGTCACCGAGGCGCAGCGGTTCCAGCTCGGTCAGGAGCGTGAGCCGATCGGCATCGGTGAACGCCGACGAGCCGCCCACCATCGCCAACTCGCCGTCGGGGCGGTACAGGCCCAACAGCAGCGAACCGATGCCGACGCCGCTCTTGTGGATGCGGTATCCCATCACCACGCAGTCGGCGTCGCGGTGGTGTTTGACCTTGACCATCTCGCGCTTGCCGGGCAGATACGGCCCATCGGTCCGCTTGGCGACCACCCCGTCCAGACCGGCGCCTTCGAACGTGGTGAGCCAGCGCGTGGCCTGTTCGGCGTCGGCGGTGGCCCGGGTGATGTGACAGCTGGCGCCGCCGGTGAGCAGATCGGACAGCGCATCGCGTCGCACCCGAAACGGTTCGTCGAGCAGCGACGCGGAACCGGTGGCCAGCGCGTCGAAGGCGATGAACTGCGCCGGGGTCTGTTCGGCCAGCAACCGCACCCGACTCTCGGCGGGGTGGATCCGCCGGCTCAGCGAGTCCCCGTCCCGCCGGGGCCGCCCCCCGGT
>NZ_LT546194.1 GCF_900078685.2 Mycolicibacter icosiumassiliensis
GCAGGCCCCCGGCCAACGGAGTGCGGCCCCCGGCGGGCAACTCGTCGAGCCGGACGGCGGCGATCTCCACCGACCCGGTCGCGGGCAACACCACCTCCGCCTGCCTGTCCCGGAACGTCACCACCGCCACCCGGTCCCGGCGACGGTAGGCGTCCAGCAGCAGGGACAAGATCGCGGTCTTGACGTGGCGCATTCGCTCGATGGCGGCCATCGACCCGGACGTGTCGACCACGAACAGCACCAGGTTGGCCTCTTGGCCTTCCCGGACGGCGCGACGAAGATCGTTCGCCGCCAAGATCATCCGGCCGCCGGCTCGGCCCCGCGCGCCCTGATACGGCGCAGCGGCGCGCAGCGTCTCGAACAGGTGCAGTCCGCCGGTGTTGCCGGATGCGGTAGCACCCACCCGGCGTCCGGAACTGGTGCGGGCCCTGCTGCGCCGGCCGGCGCGTCCAGAACCCACGCCGTCGACCGAGAAAAGCCTGGCCCGGTAAGGGGAGTCGGCGCCCACCGTCGACGTGGCGCCCGGCTTAGAGTGCCCCGTCGGTGCGGGGCCGCGCTGTTGTTCTGGCGGCCCGCCCTCCGGCGGGCCGTCGGGCTCTGGTCCATCGGGCTCGGGCCCGTCGGGTCCCGGACCGTCCGGGTCGGGCTCGGGCTCGGAATCCTCCGGTGGCAACAGTTCGTCGAGTTCGGCCTCATCGAGACCCGGGGCGTCGAACGGCTTGCGTCGGCGCCGATGCGGCAGGGCCAGCCGGGCGGCCACCCGCAGATCCTCGATGTTGACCGCGTCGCGCCCCTGCCACGCCGCATGGGCCACTGCGGTGCGGGCACAGACGATGTCGCCGCGC
>NZ_LT546195.1 GCF_900078685.2 Mycolicibacter icosiumassiliensis
GTGAGCACGGTGCGGGCGGTGAGGGCGGCGACGGTGGCCAGGGCGGCGCTGGCGGTGCCGGTGGCAAGGGTGGTACCGGCGGCAAGGGCTACGGCGGCATCTTCGGCCAGGGCAAGGGCGCTCCCGGCGCCGGCGGCACCGGTGGCAAGGGTGGTACCGGTGGCACCGGCGGCACCGGTGGTGAGGGTCTTGAAGGTCCCGGCAGTGGTGGCGACGGCGGCGCCGGTGGTACCGCCGGCAGCGGTGGAGGTGCCGGTGCCACCAACGGGACGAGCGGCGGCACTCCGAAACCCGGTGTCCCGGGCGGTCCCGGCCAGGGCGGCCAAACTGGCCAGCACGGGTAACCCGCGGCAAGAGTACGAGGGCCCGGTCCGACATCGGTCGGACCGGGTCTCGTTCTTTCCTGGTGCCGCCGGCTAAACCGTCAACACAACCTTTCCCGTCACCTCGCCCGATGACAGCAGTCGGTGCGCTTGAGCGGCCTGCTCGATGGGTAGCCGCGCACCGATCACCGGCTTGATCCGGCCATCGTCGACCATCGGCCAGACCTCGGTCGTCACTGCGGCAACCACCGCGCCCTTGCTGTGCGGCCCTTCCACCGGCCGGCCGCGCAGTGCGGTGCCGATTACCCGGGCACGCTTGGTGATCAGCTTTCCGATGTTCAGTTCACCCTTGATGCCGCCCTGCATTCCGATGATGACGAGCTTCCCGTCGTTGGCCAGCGCATCGACATTGCGGTCCAGGTAGGCCGCCCCCATGATGTCCAGGATCACGTCGGCGCCACCGGCCTCACGGATGCGCGTGACGAAGTCCTCGTCGCGATAGTTGACGGTAATCTCAGCCCCTAGTTCGCGGCAGAAGGCCAACTTGGCCTCCGATCCCGCGGTGACGGCCACCCACGCCCCGAGTTGACGCGCCACCTGAATGGCGTGGCTACCCACGCCGCTCGCGCCACCGTGCACCAGCAGCAGCTGGCCCTCGGACAACCCCGCCGTCAGCACCAGGTTCGACCACACCGTGCAGGCCACCTCCGGCAGTCCGGCGGCATCCACCAGGTCTACCCCGTCCGGAATCGGCAGCACCTGGGGGGCGGGAACTGCAACATACTCGGCGTATCCGCCGCCGGCTAGCAGCGCACAAACCTGTTGTCCGACTACCCAATCCGAGACTTCCTCGCCCGTCGCGGCAATCACGCCGGAAACCTCGAGGCCGAGGGTGTCGCTGGCCCCGGGTGGGGGAGGATACAAGCCGGCAGCCTGCAGCAGATCGGCCCGGTTCACTCCGGCCGCGGCCACCCGAATAAGCACCTCGCCCGGGCCGGGTTCAAGATCGGCGACTTCTCGCCACGTGAGGACGTCGGGCGATTCAGCGATGATGGCGCGCATGGCGGACACGCTACTACCGGCCCGACGCTGTCGAAAATGATGAGGAACTCTAAGTGTGTCGCTTAGCATGACGCTGTGCAGCGCCGCGATCGCCGCCGGACGGCGAGTGATTTACCCGGCTTGGATCTCGCCGAACGTCAAGCATGGCAACACTATTTGGCGGCCGTGCTGCGCTTCGACGCGGCGCTGAACCGGGCTCTCAACGCTGATCATCTACTGTCGGTGATCGACTTGCGGGTGCTCGACATCCTGGCCAAGTCCTCCGACGGCTCTGCTCGGATGGGTGATCTAGCCGAACTGCTGGGCGCGACGCGGCGTCAGATGACCAAGCGGATCGACCGTCTGGGGGAGCGGGGTCTGGTGCGCCGCGAGCCCGATCCGAAGGACAGACGCGGGGTTGTCGCGCTCCTCAATGACGACGGACGGACGATCATCGCCCCGGCGACCATCAGCTACGCGGAAGCCGTGTCGACTCACCTACTCGGATCGCTGTCGACTCGCCAGATCAGCACTGTTGCGGAGAACTGTTGGCGCATTGGGGAGGGGCTGCGGCTTTCCGAGCTGCGGCGCGCATTGGTCGAACCTGGCCCACCGGTTCCCGTTCGTATTGATGCTCAAGCTTTTCCGGAGGCGCCCACGTGCTATCTGCCCGGGGTCGACGATGCCGGGAAGCGTTGCTGGCACCAGTTCGTGTCGTCGTCAGCGACACTGTTCCCGGTCTTGAATGATCGGTTGGTGGAGGCGATCCAGCTTGCCCTGATGGACATTCTGCTTTTGGAGCTGATTGCGAAGTCGCCGGGTGGATCGGCGTCCATGAGCGTGTTGGGCAGTGCGTTTGCGCTGCGGCCCAGCCGGTTGACCCAGCAGATCACCCGCCTGGAGTCCGAAGGGCTGGTGCGTCGTGGCCCCGGAGAGGGGGATCGACGACGCGTGTTCGCCACCATCACGCTGCCCGGTCGAGTACGGTTGGGACCTGCTCTTAGCCTCTACGCCAGGGAAATTCGCAGGCATTATTTAGACCCGATGTCGCGCCAGCAGGCGATCGCGCTCGGCGACGCGTGTCGTCGGATCGGGTTGCCGCTCAAGGCTGGCGGCGACCGGTCGGTGCGGACAGTTCATCGACGTTCGCCCCGGGAGGCGGCGGTCGACGGCAGCGCCGGCCACCGATGAGCTGCCACCGGATCTAACGGCGTCACCGCCTAAGTCGCATTGTGGTTCCGAACGTTTCCACAGTTTGCTGACGCATGTTCTCCTGGGTCTGCTTGGGGGACAAGCGGAATGGTTACCCGCTGGTAGTTACCGATTGAAACAGTTGAGCCTGCCGTCGGGGTTGATCGACAGCCCCCGATCGCGGCGCTGAGCTGGGAATTCGGACGCTGCCGACGCAACCCGACGTGAAGCCGTGGCAAACATCTTCGCGGATAACAACGTTCGATTAGAGACACTCAGCCCTCGCTTAGTTACGTTCAGCGCTGTTCAGTGCGTCACCAATCCACCTGCCGAGGAGTTCCCCTTGCACGCCAACGTTCTTCCCTATGCCACCGCTGGCGTGGCACTGGTCGGAGCCAGTCTCGTCGCGGTCACGCCGTTGTCTGCCCCGGTGCCGGTTCTGTCTGATGTCCAATCTCACGCGGTCGCGTTGACGGGGGCGTTGCAGGATGTCCTCAATGCCGCGTCGGCGAACGTCACGACCATGCTCAACAACTGGTACTTGGCGCCCGGTGTGGGGATGCAACAGTTTTGGGCCAACCAGATGGACTACTGGGATCGGCTGCTCAACGACCCGTCAGGTTCCACCAATGACGTCAACGAGCAGATCCAGCTGCACCTGAACGCGGTGCTCTCCGGGTGGGCGCTGCAGAACGAGACTGACGCAACACACTCCACGGTGCTCAACCACACGATGGACGGCACGCATGCGTTGATGTTCGGCCAGATCGGCGGGTATATCCCCGCCGATGTCGATGCCAGCCAGATCATGCCGATCATCGACTACCTGGGATCGCCGGCCAGTGCGGTGTTGATGGGCATGATCGGCCCGGGCGTCAGCCCGTGGATCGCGCTGCTCAACAGCATCACCGACCACGACAGCCTGGGTGACACCTTGATCAACATGGGCGGCGCCTTCTTCAACGGCGCCACCTTGAATCTGGATGCCCTGTTGCCGATGATCAACGGCTTCGGGGTGTTTCCCGCGGGAATGAACATGGACCACCTGGACATCGCCTTCGGTGGACTGCTGTCGCCGGGTGCCGTTGCGGTCGGTCCCTACCAGGTGCTCGGCCCCGGCGGCGAGGTCGCCGCCTCGGTACCCGCCGTGGGTGGATCGATATTCCAAAGTGTCGGTATCGAATTCAGTGGGGTACCGGTGCTGGGCACCCTCGATCTCAACAGTGCCGGCATCGGACCGATCGCGGCCTGGCAGGCCTGGGGTCAAACCGTCGGCGCCCTGCTGGGCTCGGGTTGGGACGGCAAGGGCCCGGTCGTGGTGACCCCGCCGTTGGTCAGTGCCGAGCTGCCCCTGCTGCCCACCGACACCCTCGACGACGGTGGCACTGGCGCCGCGACTGATGCGTTCGGCTGGCTGGCCGATCTGCTCGGGCTCTGATTCCCCTAAACCCTTACTCCCCAAATCTTTAGAGAGGTCTCCCTCACGATGAATCGTCATCACACCACCCCGCATCGCCACTCCCGTGCGATTGGCGCCGCAACCACTGTCGGCGCGTTCCTGGCGTTCGGAATAGTCCCGCTGAGCGTGGCGCCACCGGCACAGGCCGATGAATTCGATTGGATCGCCGATCTTTTCGATAATTCCGCCTGGGTGGCGGCGGGCCCGGCCGATGCGGGCACCTTCGACTGGACCGGCATGCTGGACCAGTGGTTCTACGAGCCGATCCATGCGTCGCTGGAGGGTTGGATCAACAGTGACGTCGGGGTGATGGTCAACGGCTGGATCAATACCTCGGCCGGCCAGTTCCTGATCGGTGACGGTGCTGATGGCACCGAAGCCAATCCCGATGGCGGCAACGGCGGGCTGTGGTTCGGTGACGGTGGAAATGGTTGGGACAGCGCGACCGCCGGTGTTGCCGGCGGTGCCGGTGGCAATGCGGCGGGCTGGCTCGGCGACGGTGGCGCCGGTGGTGACGGCGGTGCGGGAGCCAACGGTGGTGCCGGCGGTGCCGGTGGCATCTGGATGGGCAACGGCGGCAACGGCGGTGCCGGCGGTCTCGCCGATAGCGTGGGCAACGGCGGTAACGGCGGAAACGGCGGGAACGCTTCGGCGTGGTTCTTCGGCAACGGCGGAGACGGTGGGCTCGGCGCGGCCGGAGCGGCGGGCGTTGCGGGGTCTTACGCCAATGGCGGTGACGGCATTGGCCAAGGCGGTGGCAACGGCGGTAACGGCGGAAACGGCGGGCGCAGCAGTTTTATGTTCGGCAACGGTGGAACAGGTGGCGATGCCGGGGACGCCGGTGCCGGGGGTAATGGCGCCACCGGCACCGTCGAACACGTCAATGGGGGCGATGGCGGCAACGGCGGCTGGACCGGCGGTAGCGCTGGAACAGGTGGTGGGCGCGGGTCGAGCATCTACACCAGTCCGATATATGGGCACGCCGGACAGGACGGTGTGGCCGGCGATGGGGGCGCCGGCGGCGCCGGCGGCAACGCTTACCAAGACGCCCCCGGCCACTACCTCGGTAACGGCGGCAACGGCAACTACGGCGGCGATGCCGGTACCGGCGACGACGCTCATGGCGGAAACGGCGGTAACGGTGGCGTCGGCCTCAACGGTGGTAATGGCGCCGCGGGTAACGGCGGTGCGGGCGGCAAGGGCGGCGAAGGCCCCGGCGAGGGCGGTGCCGCAGGCCAGGGCGGCATGAGCGGTGACGGCGCCTCCCGGCGCGCCGCAGGCGTGGACGGGGTGGACGGCCACGCCGGCACCGGCGGCGCCGGCGGTAACGGCGGTGTCGGCCAGGGCATGATCGGCGCCACCCCGCAGTCCGGCGGCGACGGCGGTCAGGGCGGTCAGGGCGGGTCGACTGGTAACGGTGGTGCCGGCGGTAATGGTGGCG
>NZ_LT546196.1 GCF_900078685.2 Mycolicibacter icosiumassiliensis
GGTTCGTGATCTGTCATCATGGGGACTACCTGCTTCCTTTTGAGGGTTGGTGGGTGTGAGCGGTCCCCGCCGGTGCTGGTAACACCGGGTTCACGGGGGCCGTTCTGCTATTCGGACGCATGTCCGGGGTCAGGTCGTTGTCGACCAGGCCGAGGTCGGCGTGGCTTTCTTGCGGGTACTGCCGCATTAGGCGGCACCGTCCACGCGGTTGGCGGCCAGGTAAGCGAGCACGTCAGCACGCAAGTAGCGGACACGCCGACCAACACGGGTAAAGGGAATCCCCTTGCCCAGATAGCGATCCTGCGCGAGCGCCGCCTCGGTGCTGCCGATCAAGCCAGCAACGGCCTTCGGCATGGCGACCGCGGGGAGCACGTCCGTGGGGATCTGGCGGGCAAGGTCGTTGACTAACTGCTGAAGCTCCGGCGACATGGTTCCGCCGGGTACTGCGGGCCTGGTGGTGGGTGGACTCTTCAAGACGATCATCTCCCTTTTGATTGTGGAGAGATCGAAATGATCCCTCCTCGATCATCGTTGTACATCACGTTCGTTCACAGGTCAAGGCGACACGTGAAAGATCGAGATGATCGCCGTATGCTGCTTGCCATGTCGGCCGACGAACAGCGCAAGAAAAACCCACTCGGCCCTACCGGCAAGACCGTTGCCAACAATGTGAAGCGGCTGCGCGAGAAACACGGCTTGGAGTACACGCAATTGGCCGACCGCCTGGCAGCCCTGAAACGGCCGATACCGACGCTCGGGCTGCGGCGGGTCGAGGCCGGTGACCGCCGCGTAGACGCAGACGATCTGGTGGCTCTAGCGATCGCGTTGGGGACCAACCCGAACGCTTTACTGCTCCCGCCGTCTGCGGATGCCGAGCATGTTCTTACGGTCACCGCGGCCGGTATGCGACCGGCCTGGCAGGTGTGGAAATGGGCGCGGGGAGAGTTCCCGCTGACGTACCCACAGCAGGTGCCCGAAGGCGTGCCTGAACAGAATCGTGGGGCCTATGCCCAGGCATACTTTGAGAGCAATGCCGATCCCGCGATGCAGGACTGGACAAGGAGTCCCAATATCAGCATCGTGACGGCGGGTGACGATGATGGCGACGATCAGTAAGTACGAGCTTCCCCGTAAGGGCAAGGACGGCAAGCCAATTGAGCCTGTCGTGCGTTACCGGGTTCGGTACCGCACACCGGATCATCGTCAGACTGACAAGCGTGGGTTCGCCACGAAGAAGGCCGCTGAGGCGTTCGCGGCCACCGTCGAGGTCTCCAAGCTCAAAGGCGAGTATGTGGCGCCGGCGCTCGGGAAGATCACCGTGGGCGAGCTGGGGCCGGGATGGTTGAAGCGCCAGCAGGGGGTGATGAAGCCCTCGGCGTATCACTCGATCGAGTCGGCGTGGCGGGTGCACGTACAGCCCAGGTGGGCCAGGACGCAGATAGCGGAGATCGCCTACTCCGATGTGCAGGCGTGGATCACGGAGCTGGCGACGAAGCGCAAGGCGACGCTGGTCATCACGGTCTACTCGGTGCTGGCGCGGATCCTGGACGATGCGGTGCGAGATCGCCGGCTGGCCGCGAACCCGGCCCGTGGGGTGAAGCTGCCGACCCGTGCTCGCCGGAAGAACGTGTACATGACGGCCGATCAGC
>NZ_LT546197.1 GCF_900078685.2 Mycolicibacter icosiumassiliensis
GGTCGCTGGTACTGCTCCTGGGTACGGCCGGTCTGCGGTGGGGTGAAGCGGCAGCGCTGAGGGTGTCCGACGTGGATTTCCTGAAGCGACGGGTGGTGCTGCACGAGAACGCGGTGGCGGTCGGCTCCAAGACCCACGTGGGCACGCTTAAGTCGGGTAAGAGCCGCACGGTGGTGCTGCCGGCGTTCGTGGTCGACGAGCTGGCCAAGACGTGCCGGGGCAAGGGCCGTGACGAGCTGCTGTGGCCGTCCCGGTCGGGTGGGCACCTGGCCCCGCCGTCGTCGCACGATTCGTGGCTGTCGGGGGCGGTGGAGCGCTGCATGAAGGCCGCCGACGCGGCGCGCGCCAAGGAGATCAAGGCCAGCAAGGAAGGCGAGGCGACGACGCCGGTGTTCCCGCGGGTCACCGCCCACGCGCTGCGGCACACCGCGGCGTCCTTGGCGATCTCGGCCGGGGCCAACGTCAAGGTGGTGCAGCGGATGCTGGGGCACGCCAGCGCGGCCATGACGCTGGACGTGTACGCCGATCTTTTCGACGACGATCTCACCGCAGTTGCCGACAAGTTAGACGAGAGTGTGGGCAAAATGTGGGCACGGCGACCATCCGAGAGCGCACAGCAAAGCTCACCAACGCTCTGACCAGCATGTACACCTGCACAGCTACGCGGTGCCCCCAGTCGGACTCGAACCGACACTGGGCGGATTTTAAGAACGTACGACCGGCTTTTTGAGCGGGTCGGATAACCTCTGGTAGATGGCTTACCAGCTAACTCAAATACCAACTGCAACTGCTACTTTGATCCGTTCAGCACACGGCTACAGGTCGGTCGGGGTACGGCTGCGGTTCGGCTCCGATACGCCCCTGGCCGCCGGTGTGACGCCGGTGTGAGATCGGGATGTCGCGCTGGCTGCCACTGGGATGATTGTTACTGGCGTGGCGCATGATGCTTATACACCTAGAAAAATAGGCCGGGCCGTATTGACCTCTGGCGTGTCGTCATTGATTGTCGGATACCCCTTGGAACAATCGGCGGATGTCCAACCCCGCCGTGCTGCTCTACAACAACCTGGTGCATTGGAACCTACCGCCGGACAATCGTCGGAACGTGCCACCGCAGGCCAAAGCGACGCCTGCGAAGCACCGGGGGCTCACGACGAACTTCGATCATGCGCTGCGGATGCATGAGATCGCCTTGGGGTACATCGCTGAAATTCGAGAACTGCTCGATACATACGAGGCCGTGACCGGAACGGACGTTGACGAGTTCCGTCGCGAGTTGCCGAATTGGACGGCGATGGTGTTGTCGTACGACAACGGCTGGGGGCAAGCAAAGCTGTTCGATGAAAATTCACTGCGGTGGCTAAAGACCCTGGGCCCGATGCTCGCCCCTCTGGTGCCGGAGTTCACCGACGAGGACATCTCCGAAGTTGACAAGGGCCTGAAGGAACTGCTTGAGATCCTGAGGCAAGAGAAGACAATCGGGCGAGAACTGACGGTCTACCTGCTCAACCTCGTTAACCACATGAAGTGGGTGCTTGCAGACGCAAAGCTTCAGGGGGACTTCAAACTTGCCCGTGTAGTTACCCTCCTCAGGGATAGCGTCGCGACAGCCGATGAGGTCAGCACTACTCCTCAGCTGAAGCCGCTATACAAGCGCGTTTTGGACAAGTTCAAGCGCAAGGATGTGATCGTCGGCGCTTTTGAGATCGGCACCGCCGCAGCAAGAACCATCGATGCAGTGCAGAACGTGCTGCCACCAGGGGTTTTGGGCACTAGCGGCCAGTAGCCGCGCCCCTACTTGCCCCGGCACTTGGCACGGTGGGCTGATTGCTTCTTGGTGGCCATCGTGGGTTCCTCTCGTTGGCCAGCCGGGGCGGGCTGGAAAGGAGGACCACCCGCCCCGGCTGCGTCTGGGTCCGTTACCGGGCCACTTGGTCACCGGGATACCCGCGAGCCTCGTTAAGTGGCCGGCGCTTCTGCCGGGGCGTGAGCGATAGCCCGTGTAGCTCTACGCGCGGTGCTCGTGGCATGTACTGGCCGCCCATCGACGGCGGTAGCCCGTTGGCGTGCGGTGCTACTAGGCCCTCGCCCCACGACATCTCCGTGTCGCCGGTCCCGGCTTGGCCGGTCAGTGGGTCGCGTGAGCTGGCGTAGAACTGCTTTTTCCTGGGCGGTGGTTCCCGCCAAGGCTCCGGGGCATGAATGCCGGCCACGATTACGTCGCAATCGTCGTCGGCGCGGCGTAGCTGTTGTTCGTGGTGATCTGGCAGACCACCGCCGCGCCCCGGTGCCGAGTGCCCACGCCGAAACCCCTGGCGAAGAATGAATTTTGGATCGGATAGGGACCGGGGCCAGGGATGTGCCTCAACCCCTGATATTGCACCGCGACGTGCTGGCGGAAACCGACCGGGTTGGCATCGCTGTTCGGCCCTCCCGTCGCGACCAGGGCCGCGTACCCGACCGGCACGTAGTTCGACTGGATGAGCAACGCGGAGCCGTATGAACCCCACACCTGGAGGCCGTAAAGCTCGGCTGCGGGGATGGGGCCGTGAATGGTCTCGTTGGAGATCCATGCGGGCATCAAGGCGCTCGGAATGAAATCCCACTTCGGCAAGGGCGCTCCGTCGCGGTACTCAACACCGGCCCGCCATGCGGTCAATGCGGAGGCGTCAACATCCAACGGATTCATCAGCAGCAAAAGCGTTGCGCTGTTGCTAGTTCCGGGAAAGCCGTAACCGTGCTCTTGCACGTGATGAATCATTGCCTCGACATCTTGGGCGTCCAGGACCGTTGATCCGCTTACGAGATAGTGGCTGTGACTACCGGTGAATGTCTGCCCGAGATAGGGCGGGGGAACCATGCCGTCGGCGTTCCACAATCCGTAGCACGTGTGACCCCACTCGTTGAGCGCCGTCGCCGGGTCAAATAGCCTGCGGAGAACGCTGCCATTTACGTTCTTATTGTCTGCCTCAATGACACGCGTAACCTGCGCCTGAACTTGCTCAGCGGTGGCCTCGCGAAGGAACTTCCATGTCGCCCGCAAGCTGATGTCGTAGTCACGGAATGAATATCCAAGGCGCAGCACATCGCTCGGCGGGCGGATTGCGCGCGGAATGCCGAACTCTGTTGCTTCCTCGAACGAATCACTGCTGATGCTCTGGGGGATCGCGTCAGCGACATTGACCGTGCGGTAGCTAAGCAGGTTGGCGATGCTGGTCCGCTCGGCGTTGTACAGCTCAAGAACTTGCTGGACTTCTGCCCAAATATCATTGAGGTCAACACCATCTGCGGTCTGATTGACGAGCACATCGCCGTGGGTCGAAATGCCTTTAGCCATCGCGATCTCCTCAAGCTGTCCGTATTCGACCCGACGCTACTCGGTTAACACGTTGCGGGAGAGTCGATTAACGGTGCGACTACTTAACGAAAGACTTCCGGGGTAGTAGAGGGGTAGCTTCGATATAGACGCGGATACGTTGTCCGCCCGATGATTACGGAGATGTGAAATGGCCCGAACGCCAGCGATACCCAAACCGACCATAGACGGTGCAACGGCACCGACCAAGCTTGAGCTGTCGCCCGACCCCACCGTGAAGGGCAAGACGGGCGCGGTCGAGTGGTACCGGGATGTCATGGGGCTGAACAATGTCGGAATCGGACTAGTCACCAAGGCGACCAACGACCGGACGTTGCCGAGCTACAAGATCAGCGGAGCCATCTGGTACAGCACCGTCGATCTCTACAATTTCGTTCAGGGCATGAGGAGAACCGCATGAGCACGATCAACCCCGAACGCCGCGACTACCTGACGGCGAAGTACCCCGAACTGACCGCCCTCCGGCCCATGCACCCCGACGCCAACACCCAAGTCCGGGCGACTGACCGCGCTGAGCAGATCATCGCCAAGGCGTGGGGTGACCGGGCTGGCGACGGCGGGGTGTTGTTTGATCCGGCGCGGGTACGCGCCTTGGCTAAGCGAGCCGATGCCGCCGCAGCCGAATACCACCGCCGCGCGGCAAACGGTGAGCTGCGCTGGGATACCGGCGAAGGCCCGCGTGGCGACTACAACCCTGATGCCCCCGCCGAGCAAGGTGTAGTACGTATTTGGCGCATCGGCAGCAACCATGTGGATGTGGTGCGGGAACGCTGGCGCGACGCGCCTGGCCGGCGGTGGGGAACCGTTGACTATGCGGCGCTCTCCCTCGAACACTCGACGGAACAACTGGACCATCACAACTGCACGACCGAAGGTTGCGCTGGCGATTGCGACTTGCGGTGCACCGCGCACATCGCCGAGGCCTGCGGTGGGCCGACGCGGCTATTGCCGGTAGACCGGGGCACGCTGGTGTTGCTGTTCCGCGCGTGTGACGCCTGCCTGGCCAAGGCCGCGAGAGACGCGAGCACCAATACTCAGCTCGCAATCATGGCTGCCCACGAACGCGTGGCATTCAAACCCGCCCCCGCACAACCGACACGGCCAACGCCGACGTGGATGCGGTGGAGAACCGCGATCCGGCGATGGTTCAGACGGCGACTGTAGGGACCGCTGCCATGGCCGCTGGTGGCCTGCGAGCACCGGGCCGACGACCGGATAGGCCGGGCCTGGTCAGCCAGCGACATATGACGGTGGCAGAAGCGGCCCGCCGTTGGTAGCATGTTGCCATTCCGGGTTCGATGAGCCGGTGCACGAGACTAACGCGAATGATCCTCGGAACACTACCGGGGCGGGTGGGCACGTAACGTCACGGAGACGCACGCACGACATAGTCACGATGTCTTCGCCAAGCAACATTCAAAGCTGCTTGCCGCGAGGGCATCTTTTTTGTTTCTCCTGGCTTGCAGCGGAAACGCCGAGGAGGCAACAGAGGTGACTATTACAGCAACAGCCAGCGGGGAACTGCTTGCTCCTGGTGAGCGATTCGAGTGGGGTTACAAGGATGAACCTCCCCGGAGCCTAAGCGCGAACAGGGTGAATGGTATCTGGCTTGTCACCAAGATGGGCGCCTACGCCGACACCGCCGCGCTCACCGGCAAGTTGATCGAGATGGTCCAGCACCACGACCGCAATGGCCTGACGCAAGTCAGGTTGAGCCTCTGGGCACCGCCGTGGTAGTTGCCTAAACCCGTTCCGCCGCTGTTGCGTTCGCCGATCAGAAGATCGGCGGCGCGGCGGCGGTTCGGGTAGTATCCGAGTTCGGGCCGGTACTCTAGGCCCGGTCGAGCGGCGTCACCTTGGCGGGCAGATTACGCCGTTCATCAATCAACCAGAAACAGGAGCGCCGAACACCAATCCTGGTGCCGGTGTTGGTTTGTCCTGCCCTAGCCAGGGCGGGCGGCGACCCTGGAGTTGTTCGTGAATCACGATGATGACCCGCACTACGGCGACCCCGTACTCACCGAGCAGCAGCTATTCGAGTACCTGCGTCACGAGCGCGGACTGATCAGCGTCACCCGCAGAAGCGTGAAGGTTACGGTACAGCGGAGACAGATCAAAACCACGCAAATAAGTTGCAAAAACTGGTTTTCCAAGAAATCCGGTGACGACTGGATTGAGTCGTGCACTAGTCCCGTGCCTACGCGCTATACCGGAGCGAACACAGGCCGTGGCTCGAAAACCAATGCAGCCCAGTAAAAGGAAATCCCCGGCACACTGGCGGGCGCACCGGGGACTACCGAAGATACCTGACCTTGCTAGAGAGCAGGAGCGGTAGTGAATAGCCTACCTGAGGAAACAGTCCATCGAAAGCCACCGCCTAACAATGAGTTACACCTACCTGACGTTGACGGACTTTCGTTGTTGCAGGCCGCGATGGAGTATGCGGAGGCCGGTTGGTATGTGCTTCCGACCGATCCCGCTGATATCAAGAATCCCGGCAGTGTCGTGAAGGGCAAGTGGCATGAGAAGTCCAGCCGCGACCCCGAACAGATACGTCGGTGGTGGACCGCGAACCCGAACTATGGGATCGCGCTGCACTGTGGCCGGTCGGGTGCGGGTGTGTTCGACCTCGACATGGACAGCCTCAGCCGCATTGACGGGTATGGGCTTTCAGGTGTCGCGGATGCCCTTCGCGCCGCCGGGGCGGTTCAGGGAACACGGCGAGACGGTGACCGTGGGCACTACATGTTCCTGCTGCCCGACGACGGCAAGGAGTACGGGAACAGCGCGGGTGCTTTCACAGTCGCCGGTGAGTTCCGGGGCAAGAACGGCGTCATCATCGCCGCCCCCACACCCCACCCCGACGCTGAGACGAGGGGCGGTGAGTACCGACAGGTCAGGGCTGGACAGTTGGGGCCGCTACCCGACGTACTGCGTGAGTGCCTGTCCGAGGCCGGGGACACCGCCGACCCGCTGACCGATGCGGAGGTGGATGCGTTCCTCGATACCCATACGGGTGGCGGGTGCGGCCGGGAAAGTTGCCGACACACCATCGCCGGACAAGTCACTCAGCTACGGCAGCGCATCGCGGACGGCGCCAGCCGCCACGAGAGCCTAGTCAGCGTTGCGCCGTGGGCATTCACGGAAGCGATGGCCGGCTGTTATCCGGCGCGCGAAGCATTCGGCACGCTTCACCGGGTCTACGCCGAACACTTCGACCCCGACACCGAGCAGCAACGTATCGCGTCCCTGGGGGCCGAGTACATGCGCATCGTCCAGTGGGCGACGGCTGTCGCTGTCGCGGACCCCGACCGAGCACACCGCAACGATGTATCACCCACCGATGCCGAGCTTGAGACGTTCTGGTCGGCGCGGCCCGAGCTGATGCGGTTGCGCACGTTCGCGCGGGCACGTTGCGTGGGTCCGTGGTCGACGTTCGGTGCGGTTCTGGCGAGGGCAATCGCATCCATTCCACCCAACGTGGTGCTGCCGCCGACGATTGGATCCGAAGGGAGCTTGAATCTGTTCGTCGCCCTGGTGGCGCGGTCTGGATTCGGCAAGAACACTTCAGAAGCCGCAGCGGAGGATTTCGTGGCTGGTGAGACGCACGTGTTTGTGGCGACGCCAGGAAGTGGCGAGGGGATCCCCAAGCAGTACGCCTACAAGAAGAGGGCCGAGCAGATCAACCTGCGCAACGCGGTGATGCTCACCGTTGGCGAGGTCGACACCTTCGCAGCCCTCGTACACCGCAGCGCATCAACCCTCATGCCCGAGTTACGGAAGGCGTGGATGGGTGAGCGGCTGGGGTTCGGTTATGCGGATGCGGAGAAGGCCGTGGCGATCATGGCCCACCGCTACCGCATGACGATGCTCGTCGGGGTTCAGCCGGGCCGTGGGGGCGCGCTCTTGTAGGATGCCGACGGCGGCACGCCGCAACGATTCATCTGGTTGCCGACGACCGACCCTGATGCGCCGGATGAACCACCGGAAGAACCGGAACCCCTACGCCTGCCTGCGTGGCCGACACCAGGCGAACGACTCAACGCCAATCCCGAGCCATCCGACGACGGCGACGCTGACAGCGACGGTCAGTCGGTAAGACTGAAATTCGGTCCCACAGACCCGCACCAGTTGCACGTGCCGGTGGATAAGGCCGAGTTCCATGTGTTGGGTTTACCGCCGAGTGTTGTTGAGGCCGTGCGCGGGGAGCAGCGCGCGAAGCTGCGGGGTGAGGTATCGGAGGCCAAGGCGCTCGACGCACACGCGACCCTCGCACGTTTGAAGGTCGCGGTGGGGCTGATGTGGATGAACGGGCGTACCGACAAAGTCTCAGAAGAGGACTGGGAACTGTCCGGGGTCGTCATGGGTGTGTCGAACTCGGTGAGGGCCGAAGTGCAGGCCGCGCTGAGGTCGAACGCGGCGAAGTCGGACCGGGACCGCGGACGACGCGATGCAGACCGAGAGGTCGCCAAAACGGAACGATTGCATGAAGCCGATATTGCGCGTGTGGCCGAGCGAATCCGACACCTGCTGAGGGCCGAGAACGACCGGCCTAAGGCTGCGTTTCGACGGGACTTTGGCCGCGACAAACCGTACTTCGATGACGCCCTATCTCTGTTGGTTCGGGTAGGAGATGTTGATTTGCAACCTATTCCGGGCAAAGGCAATACGGCCAGGAGCATCCACCTAGTGGAGGGGCGATGACGCGACCGGTAGAGGGGGTACGAGGGGTACGGCGTACCCCCCGGTGCGCGAATAAGTTTGACCTAGGTGATCCTAAAACGCCTGGTTATCTGAAAACTACCAATCGCGGGACGTACGCGAGGCACGGGGTTTCTCGCCCGGTGGGGGGTACGCGTACCCCCGGTACCCCCCCTTGTGAATCGCCCTGGTTCTCCCGGAGGCTCGATCTATTGGATTTCGACCAGGTTCTGGTCGTTCCGTGATGCATCGTAGAACGCCGCTTCGAACTCGGTCGGCGGAACGTCGCTGAGGTAGCCGTGCAGGCGGCTGGTGTTGTGCCAGTGCACCCAGCTCAGGGTGGCCAACTCGACGTCCTCGACGGTCTTCCACGGCCCGGTACGTGCTGGCCCGTAGATCAGTTCGGCCTTGTAGTAGCCGTTCACGGTTTCGGCCAGGGCGTTGTCGAAGCTGTCCCCGACGGTGCCGATCGAGGGAGTCGCGCCGATCTCGGCGAGCCGTTCACCGTAGCGGATAGAAGTGAACTGCGACCCGGCGTCGGAATGACATACCAAGTACGGCAACAGGATTCCGCGTGACCAGCGGGCCATCTCGATCGCATCCAGCACCATCGTGGTGCGCATATGGGAGGCGACCCGCCACCCGACGATCATCCGGCTGAACGCGTCGATGAGGAAACAGACATAGGCCACCCCGGCCCAGGTCGGCACGAACGTCAGGTCGGTCACCCAGAGCTGGTTGGGAGCGGTAGCGGTGAACTGCCGTTTGACCAGATCGGGATGCCGCGTCGCCGCCGGATCTGCTTTGGTGGTCCGCACGCGCTTGCCGCGCCGCGCCCCACAGATCCCGGCTGCCCGCATCAGGCGGGCGACCTGATCGCGGCCCACGTCGTGGCCGGCCCTGCGTGCGGTTTTCCAGAGCTTGCGTGCCCCGTAGACGCGGTAGTTGTCCTCCCAGAACGCTCGCAGTACCGGACCCAGCACCGCGTCGCGGCAGGCCCGCGCCGACGGCTTGCGGGTTTTGGTGTCGTAGTAGGTGCTCGGGGCCACCGACACGCCTGCTTCACGCAGGACGGTGCAGATGGGCTCGACCCCGAACTCCTCGCGATTCGCGTCGATGAACGCGACTATTTGCGGTGTTGGCGGTCGAGCTCCGCCCCGAAGAAACTCGCTGCTCGTTTCAGAATCTCGTTGGCACGCTTCAGTTCTCGATTCTCCTGTTCGAGTTCCTTGATCCGCGCAATCTCAGCGGTGGACACCCCCGGTACATGCCCGTCGTCGATATCGGCCTGGCGCACCCAGGACCGGACCGACTCGACCCCGTAACCGAGCTGACGCGCCACCCGCGCCACCGTGCCCTGCTCGGTGCCCAGCTCAGTCCGCAACGTCCGGACCATCCGCACCGCGGCGGCCTTCTCCTCCGGGCCGTAACGGCGTGTCGTGGGCCTACCTGGCGACTGTTCCTTCGGCATACCTGCATCCTCGTTTCCAAGGTCAGGAGCCTCCGGGATTTCCAGGGCGATTCACGGCCCGGAACCCGATGAGATTGGAGAGACAGCGATGAAAGAAACCAATAACACCCGTAACCCATCGACCGCGCCTAAGGACCGCCGCGAAGCGACCACGGACTTCAAGAGCGGCGGGATGCGGTGTACTGCTAGAAGCTCGCGCACCGGCGAGCCATGTAAACGCCCACCCATGCTCGGCGGGAACGTCTGCTACCACCATGGCGGGGCAGCGCCGCAGGTTAAGGCCAAGGCGCAAAGGCGTTTAGAGCAGTCCTGCGACGCGCTCGTGCAAAAGCTCTTGGGTATGGCGCTGGACGGCGATGTGCCGGATCACGTCGCGCTCCAAGCGATTCGCGACGCCTTGGACCGTGCAATGGGCAAGGCGACGACAACCGTTGAGATCGGACCGAAGCCGGTCCAGCCCTACGAGGAGGTGCTCAACGACATCGTCGGGGTCGCACACATCACCCGCGCCGAGTCCCGCGCCCGTCAGGGCCTACCGCCCGACCCGCCGCACGCTCTGCCCGCCTCGGAGCCGATGGAGGTCGTGGACGCGGAACTCGTAGACGAGCCCGAGCATGGCCCTCGTGGGCGAGCGCCCGGTGATCGGCCCGAAGACCCCACGGGCACGGGCGCACCCCGTAGCGGCCCACCGAGCCGCCCGCCGGGCCGGGAGCTGGCGACGTTAGAGGACGCGACCGCCGACACCGCCCAAGCCAACAGGGCAGCCGCCCGAATAGGGCGGGTCCGACGAGTGCGCTGACAACAGTCAGATACCAGGCCAGGGCCTATTTAGCGGTTTGCTGGCGTAGCGTAAACGCCGTAGTGACCGTTTCGGCGGTTTAGGCGAAAACAGGAGGACCGATGACCCGACTACTCACCGCCCTCGCGGTCGCGGGCGCTGCGCTGGTAGCCCCAGCTATCGCAGCAGCGGACCCCGTGCCGTTCCCGTATTGCGCGTTCGACCCGACCGGTAACGCCGGGTCTTGGAGCGATTGGTGCTTGCCGGTCGGCCCGCAGCCGGGCCAGCCGGTCTGGGGTAACCCGAGCGGCACCGGTACCTACAACCAGCCGGACATGCCCTGGGAAACCGCGACCAGCCCCACCACCGGTAACACCGTCAACCCGTTCGCGCCTGGCGGGAGCATGTGGTGACCGGGAACCCGAAGCCGCTGCGCGTCGTCGGGTACGTACGGGTCTCCACCGCGAAGCAAGGCGACACCGGCCACGGCCTCGGCGCGCAACACGAAGCCCTGGAACACTTCTGCGCTACCCACGGCTACGAGCTGCTGACCGTAACCAGCGATGTGGTCAGCAGCGGGGCGACAGATCGCATGTACGGCAGGGAAGTTGCGATAGCAGCTATCGAGTCCGGTGTGGCCGATGCGCTGCTGGTGCGGGCACTCGACCGCGCGACCCGCGATCAGGAGGACGCCGCGAAGCTGTTCAAGCGCGCCGAGCGCAACGCATGGCGGTTGATGGACTGCGACAAGGCCGACAGCGGAGACTCCAGCCAGCGCCTACTCGCGGACATTCGCATCGCGGTAGCCGCTGAGGAACGCCGCAAGATCAGCGAACGCACCCGCGAAGGTCTCGCCAAAGCCCGCAAGGCAGGTAAGCGCCTTGGCCGCCCACCACAAGTAGTCCCCGCCCTGGCCGAGCAGATCACACACATGCACACCCGCGACGGGCTGAGCGCCAACATGATCGCCCGCCAGCTCACCGAGCGCGGGGTACCCGCACCACGCGGTGGGGCGCGGTGGTACCCGACGACGGTTGCGGACATCCTCAAGCGCGCCAACACCAACGGGGCAGCAGCATGACGAAATTCAAGGTGGGCGACAAGGTGCGCCTGCTGGCGGAGGGCGAGCTGTTTCCGGTCGGAGAAATCGGCACCGTCGTGGAGGTCTTCACCGATGGCGACGAGCCGGTGTACTACGTACGTTTCCGCCCCGACGATTACGCCCACTTCCACAACTTCGGCCACCACCTAGACAACGAGTTGGAACCGGAGTGACTGCCCCACGCCGTAGCTCGCGGGCGTTGGTTCGGCGGACCCCGCTCGGTGTCCCGTACGCCGCACCTACACCGATGCCAAGCCCACCCCGGTACGTCGCCGCCGAACAAGCCCCGCAGCCACGCAGCGGCCAGAGCGGCCCGCCGGAACCGTCACCAGAGCGAGCGCCCAACCGTCGCCCGAAACTCACCGAGGACGACGTGCGCGAGATTCGCGCGGACTACGCGGCGGGGCGCTGGGGCGTGAATGACTTGGCGGACATCTACGGCGTGACCCAGCCGACCATGAGCGCCGTAGTCCACCGGCGCACCTGGCGACACGTCACCGACCAACCAACCGAAGGGAATTGACCAATGGCCTACATCCGCGCCCATGACACCAAGCAGAAGCGCAAGGGCAAAACCGTTAAGCGGTATGTGGTCGCATGGCGAGAGCCCGCGACCGACGCCGCCACGGGGTTGCCCACGGGCAGGCAGCGCGCCCGCCAGGAATCATTCACCACCCGTGAGGCTGCCCAGGGACGCCGGGACGAGTTGAACCACGCCAAGCACGGCACCGGCGGGACAGCCGCCCTGGCCGACGCAAAGAAGGCCGGGCAGTTGACCTTTGCCCACTATGCGGCGGCATGGCTCGACCAGCAGGCCGTGAAGGTCAGCCAGGGCAAGCTCAAGGAGCGCACGGCCGATGAGTACGGACGGCTGTTGCGGTGTTATGTGCTGGGGGAACTCGGCGGGTCCGCGATAGCTGCGATTACGGGCACGCGCTGTGAGCAGCTGCTAGCCGCCCTGGTCCGGCAGGCCTCCACACAAGGCGACGGAAAACCGCTCACCCCAGGCACGGTCAAGCACGCTTGGGACGTGACGCGGCGGGTGTTCAAGTACGCCGTGCAGCACAAGGCGATTCCGGCGAACCCATGCGACGCCGTGGACTTCGCGGCGAGCCGCGCAACCGGCGACCACACCGGCTTTGAGCACTACCCGCTCGCCGCCGAACAGGTTGGGGCGCTGAGTGCGGCTATCGCGGGCATCCCGCCTGCTGGCTACACCGGCCCGGCGCTACCGGCCTACCCGGTGTACGCGTTGATGGTGGAGTTCATGGCCTACACGGGATTGCGGGCGGCGGAGGTGGCCGGCCTTGAGGTCCGCGATCTGAAGTTCTTACCTGGCCCGCGATGCTCGGTGAAGGTCCAACGAATCAAGGACCGCGACGGCGGCGAATGGGTCATCGGCAACCCCAAGTCCAAGAAGTCGCGGCGCACGGTGCCGCTGCCGGGGTGGTTGGCGGAGCGGATGGTGGCGTACCTCGCGGAGCACCCCCGCGCCCCCGAGCCGACCGCGCCGTTGTGGCCGTCGCGGAAGAACGGCGGCGGGTACCGCGCGACCGGGCAGCGGTACGCGGTGCCGCTGGATTGGTCACAGCCGCTGGCGATGGGGACGTTTTACGACACGATCCTCAAGCCCGCCTTGGAAGCGATCGGGCTACCGGCGAGCCGACCCGCCTACAAGGCCAAAGACGACACCCTGGTCCCCGCGGTTCGCGGGGTACGGCTCCACGACCTCCGCCACACCTTCGCCGTGCTCCAGCTGTCGGCGGGCGTCCACTTCATGCAGGTGTCGAAGTGGCTAGGCCATTCGACCTACACCCTGACGTTGGACGTGTACGGCGACTACATACCGGAGCAAGACGGCGGGGCGCTGAACACCCTGCCCGAGCCACCGGCCCCGGCGAAACCAGCCCCGGCGGCGGGGAACGTGGTGCCCCTTTTTGGGTAGAGCGATAGATCAGTTAGGCAAGCCCCCAGTACCGCTCAAGGTCGGCAATTTCTGTGGCTAACGCATCGGCAGCTTCACGGTCACAGTAAATGTGATTACCACTGCGGAGCTTCGCCGTCTGGCCGGTCGCAGGTAGGTGCGGCCGGAGGCTTTGAAACCAAGGCGCGCTTACGATGTTCGGTTCAGGTAGGAGCTCGAAACTGGCTGGCTTCGATGGGCGCCTGTCGATGGCATCCCATTTCTCGAACTCCGCATGGGATGCGGCCAACCCTTCTCGCCACTCGCGTATCTGCCGAACGCGCTCAGCGCGCTGAGCAGCAAGTTTGTCAGCTTCGCGCTGCGCCGCCTCGCGTTGCCGCTGAGCCTCTGTCTCGGCTGTGTCGAGCTCCCGTTGCGCCGCCTTCTCGGCGGCATCGTGTTCCCGTACCGCCTTGGCCTCTGCTGCCTCGTCCCTGCGTCTTTCGGCGTCGGCTAGCCGTTGTTGCTTGCCCTCCGTCGCCGCCTTCGCCCAATTACCCAGGACGGCCCCGAGAGCAACGATGGCGGCACCGCCGCCGGTGCCGATAACGCCAATCCAAGCAGAGTCCAGAGCCATGCCGTCATCGTCTCATCGAGCACCGACATCGTTCAGACGTGTCGGCGGGGTGTGTCGCTCGCGGGCAGCCCCTGATAGCAGAAGAGGCACGGAGCACCGGTGGCGGCGCTCGACGTGCCTCTTCTCAAGCCTAGGCGGGAATCGAACCCGCGACCTCCCGGTTCGAACCGGTGCGCTCTATCCACTGAGCTACTAGGGCATGAAGCTCTCACAGAGTATCAACCGGCCCGCGAGTGCCCGGGCGTGTCGCAGGAGCGTGTCTCGGTTTCTCCGTTCGGACTGGCAGTTTCAGCGCTGTGGCGGGGAGCATAGTCAACTTGTTTGAGCAATCGTTGGGCCCGCCGCCATCGCCTGTACTCAAGCCCCTCACGAGTCACGAACGCCACTATGACCATGAAGGCATAGAGGAAGAAGTGCCTCACCATGAACTCTATGAACGAGTAGCTGTCGCCATTGGGCATATGCCAACGGAGGATGCCATCCTCACCTCGGCGAAAGCTAAAACCGCCATTGATGATGATGACAGCATCGAACACGACAAAAGTGACGACAGTTGTCGGAAAGAACACCAGAGCCAGCACCCGCCAGCGGGACGGACCCTCGACGCCCAATCGTTCGACACGCTGCTCTATACGCGTCAGCAACCGGGCCTTGGTCTCGCTGTCGGGCAATTCTGACCACACCGCAAGATCACCCTTGATCTTTTCGGGCAGGCTACGTCGCGCCAGCCATTCGCTGACGGCGCTGCCCGCTGCAACGGTTCCGACAAGGCCGATGACCGCGATGACGAGAGCTATCACGCCGTCATCGTCCCACCGCGCACCGACAGATTCCGGTAGCTACGCCACGTCAAGCTGCCGGGGGCTAGGTCTCCCGCTCGCCGGTGTGACGCCGGTGTGAAGCCCACCGGCGAGCTACCCGACCGAACCAATAAGTCATCTACCAGCACAAACACAGTGCCCCCAGTCGGACTCGAACCGACACTGTGCGGATTTTAAGTCCGCTGCCTCTGCCAATTGGGCTATGGGGGCTCGCGGCGAATCTAACGCGACGGCCTCGCCAGCGCCCTACCGGCACTCCGAGTAGAGGAAGAAATCAGGCGTGCTCGGGGCAGTAGTTCTGCGCGGCGATCCGGGCGAACTCCGCGGCACGCTGCAGCGTGAAGCCGGGGTTGGTGGTCTGCACGGCGACCACGGTGTCCATCGGGGTCAGTCCGGCGTCCATCAGCTGGCACACCGAGTGCCCGGCCGAGATGGCCACCTGGTCCGAGCCCTTGTGGCTCAAGCCGGCCCCGCTCAGCTGGGTGAGGAAGGCGGCGTCACTGCCGACCGGCTCTGCGTGCGCCGGGGCCGCCAGACCGACCATGGCGGTGATGCCCGCCAGCAGCAGAAACCGTTTCATAGCTCTTAGTGTGCTGAGTGTTCGTTAATAACGTGTTACGCACCGTTTACTCCGTCGGATCCGAATGTTAAATCCGTGTTACCGACCCCGCACCGCACTCAACCGAGCCCCAACAGTATTGCCCGCCAAGGACTAAAAAGGCTGCCCATCAAGCCAATTGACAGCTAGCCGTAGGGATCTTCAATGGCGGCGGCCATGCCCAGCGCGTCACTGTGAGCTAGGCCACCCCACCGCGCCGCGAAAGCCCTTTGGCGAGCACCCAATAGCGCCACGCACGGCTTTTGTGTCGACGGCTTCGCCCGGCTTCGGGCACGCGCGATCGTGGCGCCCCACACACCGCCGACGCGCCTTGACTCAGCTGATGTAAAGAGTTCCGACATCGCGGTTAAAAAGCGGTTAACCAGCTTTCACAATCGCCCAGTCATACGCAACGGTAGTGCCAGGAGCCGATTCGTCACCGGGCTCTGTAAGGAGAATCCGATGTCTTTCGTGACCACCCAGCCGGAGGCGCTGGCGTCCGCGGCCAGCACCCTGCAGGCGATCGGCGCGGCCCTCAACGCCCAGAGCGCCGCGGCGTCCGCGCCGACCACCGGCGTCGTCCCCGCGGCCGCTGACGAGGTCTCGGCGCTGACCGCCGCGCAGTTCGCCGCGCACGCCAGCCTCTACCAGACGGTTGCCACGCAGGCGTCCGCCATTCACGAGCTGTTCGTGGCCACGCTCAAGAGCAGCTCCGAGTCGTACGCGGCCACCGAGGCCGCGAACGCGGCCGCGGCGGGTTAGGCGGACATCATGTGGGATTACGGAGCACTGCCCCCCGAGATCAACTCCGGGCGCATCTACACCGGACCGGGGTCGACGCCGATGATGACGGCCGCCGCAGCTTGGCGCGCGCTGGCCGCCGAGCTGTCCGCGGCCGCCCACTCCTATGAGACGGTGGTCTCCGAGTTGTCCGGCGAGGAATGGCTTGGCCCGGCTTCGTCATCGATGGCCGCAGCCGCAGCGCCCTACATCGCCTGGATGAATGACACCGCCGCACTGGCCGAGCAGGCCGCAGCCTTGGCCACGTCGGCCGCCGCTGCCTTCGAGACGGCGCGAGCGGCCACCGTGCCCCCGGCGACGGTCGCCACCAACCGGGTGCAGCAGGCCGCACTGGTGTCCACCAACATTTTGGGCATCAACACCCCTGCCATCGCAGCCCTGGACGCCCTCTACGCGCAGATGTGGGCCCAAGACGCCGCCGCGATGTACGGCTACGCCAGCGGCTCGGCGGCCGCGACGCAAGTCACCCCGTTCAACGAGCCGGCCCAGAACACCAATCCGGCCGGGCTGGCCAACCAGGGCGCGGCGGTCACCCAGGCCGGCGGCAGCAGCACCGCCAACAGCACCGCGCAGACGGCGCAGATGATCTCGTCGCTGCCGAACGCCCTGCAAAGCATGGCCTCGCCGGCAGCGTCCACCGACTGGATCGAGCAGGTCATCGAGTTCCTCTACAACGACCCGGTGAACGGCTACGCGTTCATGTTCGGCACCCCGCTGTACAGCCTGTTCAACACCGCGGGCACCGGCGCGGCCTTCATCCCGTCGGCGCTGCTGCCAAGCCTCATCGGTTTCATGACCGGCGGTGGCTTCAGCGGCGCTAGCGGCAGTGCACTGGGAAGCGGTCTGGGAGCGGCATTGAGCCCCGGTGGTGCCCTCGGCGCCCTGGGCGCGCTCGGTGGCGGACTGTCCAGCGGCGTCAGCAGCGCGTTCGGGGTCAGCTCGGTCACCCCGGCCGTCACCGCCACCATGGGCAAGGCCTCGCTGGTTGGGACGTCGTTCTCGGCGCCGGCGGGCTGGTCGGCAGCCACGCCTGGCGCTGCGGCCCTGACCAGCGGACCCGGCGGCTGGGCGGTCCCCTCGGAGACCCACAACAACATGGCCTCCATGCCCCCTCCAGTGCCGACCGGCGTCGGGCGGCAAGGCATGAACTACGGCACGCCGCGCTACGGGTTCCGGCCCAAATTCATGCCCAAGCCGATGGTGGTCTAGGAGCAACGATGATCGACTACGCACTGCTGTCGCCGGAGATCAACTCCGGGCGTCTGTACGCCGGTCCCGGCTCCACGCCGATGATGACGGTCGCCTCCGCCTGGCGCGGACTGGCCGCGGAGATCTCCTCGGCGTTGACGTCGTACGAAACGACGATCACCCAACTCGCCGACGAAGAGTGGATGGGCCCGGCATCGGCCTCGATGAGCGCCGCCACCAAGCCTTATCTGACGTGGATGGCCGACACCGCGACCAAGGCCGAGCAGGCGGCCACCCAGGCCACCGCCGCAGCGGCTGCGTTCGAGGCGGCCCACGCGGCCACCCCTCCCCCGGCGGTCATCGCCGCCAATCGCGCGCAACAGAAGCAACTGGTGGCGACCAACGTGGTCGGCCAGAACTCGGCCGCGATCATGGCAAGCGACGCACAGTATTTCGAGATGTGGGCCCAAGCCACCGATGTCATGTACAGCTATGCCGCGTCCTCGGCGGTAGCGACCAAGGTGACACCCTTCAGCGAGCCCAACCAGACCACGAACCCCGACGGAACAGCCAACCAGGCCGCCGCGGTCGGACAGGCCAACGGCAACACCGCCAGCAGCAACGCCGCGCAGACGGCGCAGGCGATTTCGTCGCTGCCGAACACGCTGCAGACGATGACCTCGCCGGGCACCGCCGACGCCGGTCTGCCCCCGCCGACGCTCGCCGGATTGCTCGAAGCTATCGGTCGGAACGCGTCGATCAATGGTGTGGTGTCCCTGGTGACTTACCCGCTCAACGGCCTGATGAGCTTCACCGGAACCACCGCGGGATTCACCCCGGCCAGTTTGATCCCGACCATGACCACGTTCTTCTCCGGCGGCGGTTTCAACGCCCTCGGCGGTGGTGCGGCAGGCGCCGGCATCGGCGCCCTGCTGGCCCCCGGTGGTCCGCTGAGCAGCCTGGGAGCGTTGGGCGGCGCGTCGGCGTTCACCGCGAGCGCGCAGACCGTGACGGCCGGCGTCGGGCAGGCCACCCTGGTCGGCGAATTGTCCACGCCGGCGACGTGGGCCGCAGCCGCTCCCGCCGCCAGTGCCGTCGACACGGCCCACGCCTTGCAGGCCAGCAGCTGGGCCGCCGCCCCCGAAGAGATCGAGTCCATGGCGGCCATGCCCGGCGGGATGCCGATGGGCGCCGAACGCGGCGGCTTCGGTCTGAGCACCCCGCGGTACGGCTTCAAGCCGACCGTGATGGCCCGTCCGGTAGTTGCCGGATAAAAACCCCTCACCACAAAACGGAACCGCAACAAAGGAGACAGAGCAGTGGCAACACGTTTTATGACTGATCCGGACGCGATGCGTTCGATGGCGGGCCGTTTTGATGTGCATGCGCAGACGGTGGAGGACGAGGCTCGTCGGATGTGGGCGTCGTCGAC
>NZ_LT546198.1 GCF_900078685.2 Mycolicibacter icosiumassiliensis
TCCGCTGGCTCAGCGAGTCCCAGTCCAGCCGGGTCCGCCCGCCGATCTGGCGCGGCACCACCACCTCGCCGTCGAGCACACAGCGCGGGGCCGTCTCGGCGCGCAGCGCCTCCAGTAGCTCCGGGAAGTACCGGCTCAGCGGTTTGCCGTTGCGGGACTGCAGCAGCACGTCGTCGCCGTCGCGAAACACCAACGCGCGGAAGCCATCCCATTTCGGTTCGTAGGACCAGCAACCCGCGTCCTCGGGAACCTTGGCGGCCGCCTTGGCGAGCATCGGATCGACCGGCGGCGCCACGGGCAGGTCCATGGTGTCCATGATGGCGGCTGTGGCCCCCTCTGTCACAGCAGCCCCGCCGGGGAGGGGAGGTGTCTGTTGCCCGCCTTTGAGCGACTGCCAGGTGCACCGGTGGATGGAATTGGGGGCCCAGTCCGAATCTGGCGACGTGACATGGGCGTGTCGCGTCGTGAGATTCCGTCTCGGCGCTGAGCGCCGGAGGGCAGCGAGGGCTATACCCCGGTTTCGGGGGGCTCCCAATACCGGCGCACCAGCATCCCGCCGAAGGCCCGGGCCAGACCGGCCTTCATCTGCTCCTTGTCGAGGCCGCCCTGGCCATTCGGCCGGGGCGCACGCCACTGCGCCACCGGCGTCAGTTCACCGGCGACGAATCTCTCCCGGCAGGCGGTCCGCCGGATCTTGCCGCTGGTCGTGGTGGGAATGCTCATCGGCTTGACCAGCAGTACGGTGTGCGCCTCGATCTTGTGGTGGGTGGCGATCGCGGCCCGGATCTTGTCGATGACCCCGTCGAGTTCGACCTCGTGATGGCGGTGCACCTCCTGCACCACCATCAACTGTTCGACGGCGTTGAACCTCGGTTGGACCGCGAAGACCGCGCCGCGGCCGGGCAAGAGCACCGGATCGCAGTCCTGGACGGTCATCTCGATGTCGCTGGGGTAATAGTGGGTGCCCTCGATGGTGATCAGGTCCTGGCACCGTCCGACGATGAACAGTTCGCCGTCGCGCAGGAATCCCCGGTCCCCGGTCCGCAGGAACGGGCCCCGCCCGGTGTCGGCCAGCACCGCCGCGAACGCCCGCTCCGTCTCCTCGGGCTGGCGCCAGTAGCCCTGCGCGACGCTGGGCCCGGCCACCCAGATCTCCCCCACTCCGTCGGCCGCGCAGCGCTGCCGGGTGTCCGGGTCGACGATAACGACGTCTTGGCCCCCGCCGGGACGACCGCAGCCCACCACCGTCGCGGCCCCGGCCTCGCCGGGTGCGGCCTCGACGACACGGTCCTCGCCCAGCGCGTCACGGTCGATGTGCCGCAGCACCGGCGTGGGTGCGTTCGATCCGCCGGTGACGGCCAGGGTGGCCTCGGCCAGCCCGTAGGCCGGGAGAAAGGCCTCCGGCCGGAATCCGGCCGGCGCGAATGTCTCGGCGAAGCTGCCCAGGGTGGCCGCATCCACCGGGTCACCACCGTTGACCGCGACCTTCCAGTTCGACAGATCCAGTCCGGCGCGCTCCTGCTCGCTACTGCGTTTGACGCACAGGTGGTAGCCCAGGTTGGGCGCCGCGCTGATCTCAGCACGGTAGCGGGACATGGCCTGCATCCACCGGATGGGACGCATGAAGAACGCGCTGCGGGACAGCAGCACCATGGTGCCCCCGATATACAGCGGAGCCAGCACACCTCCGACGAAGCCCAGGTCGTGAAAGTTCGGCAGCCAGGACACCCCAATGGTGGGGTCGTCAGCCGGTGAGCCGTCGAAGCCGAGCCGCCACGCCGCGCACATGCCCGCCAGGTTGTGCAGATAGTTGTGGTGGTTGAGCACCACACCCTTGGGGGACCCGGTGGAACCCGAGGTGTACTGCAGCACGGCAGGGATGTTCGCGTCCAGGGGCGGTAGCACCCAGCTGTCGGCGTCCGCCTCGGGCTCGTCGAGGGTCGCCCAGTGCAGCGGCCCGGGGGCCAGGGTGTCCACCTTGGCCCGCAACTTCGCCTGCCGGTCGGCGGTGGACAGCGCGAACTCCGCGCGCGCGTCCGGGATCACGGCCGCCGCCCGCTTCGTCGGCCACTGCTCGTCGACCGGAACCGCGACGGCGCCCGCGTAGAAGCACCCGAAGAACCCCGCGACGCTGTCCAGACCCGGGTGGCAGAACAGCAGCACCCGCTTGCCCGCGGCGCCCTGACGTTGCAGGCCGGCCGCGATCGCCCGGGCTCGGGCGTCCAGCTGCCGATAGGTCAGCCGGGCTTGTTCGGCGTCCCCGTCGGGGCAGTACCGACACGCAACCTGGTCGGC
>NZ_LT546199.1 GCF_900078685.2 Mycolicibacter icosiumassiliensis
AAACCCGCGGCTGCCGTGGGTGTTTTTCTCGTCTTCACAAACCGTGAATCATGCCCCGGCAGCCGCCCCTACCAGCGCAAACACGCCGAACCCGCTCACCGGAAGCGAACTACGGCTGTAGTATTAGTACCCGGGTTTGATGCCAAGGTTGTCGAGGATTTCGCGCTCCGCGGCCGGGATCTCTGGCGGGAAAGTCTGGGTGGCACCGGTGATGGTGATGGTGGCGCTGCGCAGTGGCCGCAACGACTTGATGACCTTGGCGATGGAGCATCCGGTGCGTGATTGGATGGCGTGAGCTACTGCCAGGGCGGTGAACACGATCGTCAGGTGCGCCTCGATGGCCGTCCGGGTGTGATGGAACATCGGCCGGCCGCGAAGGTCGCTCTTAGACATCCGAAACGACTTTTCCACGCGCCACAGGTCGTGGTATTTCGCGATCACTTCGGCGGCCGGCATGACCGCGACCGGCACATTTGTCACGTACCCTTTCAGGCCGACCAGCGATTGAGCCCGTGCCAGGCTGGCCTCATCAACAGCCCGGTTTTCGCCGCGGACTTTCACGATGGTGGCCGTCTCGGCGGTGTTGCCCTCGAAACAGCCGATCTCCAAGGGGAATCCCGTGCGATCCACCAGCAGTCCGACGACGATTTGAGGGTCGACTTTACGGTCCTTGCTATACCCAACCCGGCGCAGCGCGTCCTCTTTCTCGGCTTCCCAATGCAAGGTTGTGACGTCGTAAAGAAGCAGCGACAGCCCACCGCAATCACGGGATTACTCAAAGCATTTCGCGGCGATCGCGTCCCGATATCCTCCAGAGACGGCCAGGTCGAGGTGACGCGCGACGGTCCGATAGGTCACCGTCTTGACGCCCAGATCGATCAGCACCCGCCGCGTGTCGGCCTTGCTAGTGGGCTCCACGATTCGGGCAATCACCAGATCCCGGAAAACCGCATCACAGAGCACGTCGAACCCCAGCCAGTCATACACACGGGCCAGCACGTTGTAGCGCAGCCGCGAACTCGCGCCAACCGTGCGCCCCGGCGGCGCCACCACCGTCGACGAAGCGGGCTCGACCGCCGGAGCTACAAGCAAGGCGCGCTCCCGAAAGTCGGGCACATCGGCCATCGACTGGGCGCGGGCGGCCACCTCGAAATCCAACGCCGCCTGGCCGCCGACCACCATCTCGCGGGCCTGCTCAAGCAAAATCCCCAGCTCAGCATCGGTATGGGCCGAACCCAGATGCGCCAGGATCACCACCCGGCCAGGGTCTTTACGCGCGACCTGCACCGCGACCGCGCCCGAGGTCGTGCGCCCCTTCCGCACGTACGCCACGCGACGAACTTACCCGGCTAGTGGTCCGTGCTTGAAATGGTTTGACGGTTTGCCTTCTTGAGGACCTCGTCGGCGGTTTTTGTCCAGACGCATGGGTGGGCGCGGTTG
>NZ_LT546200.1 GCF_900078685.2 Mycolicibacter icosiumassiliensis
GCCGCGGGGCGGGCGCGGCGCGGACCCCACCGCCGTCACCGGCCGGTGCGGTCAAACGAGCCATTGCGGCGGCCGCCGAGCAGAGTTCGGAGCTGCGCGTCGGCTTCACCGCTCGGCGTGCGGTGATCCTGGCCGCGGTGATGTGTGTGCTCACCCTGACCGTCGCCGGGCCGGTCCGTACGTTCTTCGCCCAGCACGCGGAGATGAAACAGCAGTCCCAATTGGAGACCACCCTGCACCGTCAGATCACCGACCTGCAGCAACAGAAGGCCAACCTGGACGACCCCGCGCACATCCGGGCGCAGGCCCGCCAGCGGCTCGGCTTCGTCATGCCCGGCGAGATCCCGTATCAGGTCCAGCTGCCCGCGCCCGTCGAGGTGCCGGGCGAACCGGGTGCCGAACCCCTGGCCGCCCCCAGCGGTGACCCCTGGTACACCGCGCTGTGGCACACCATCGCCGACGCGCCGCACCCTCCGCCGCCGCCGCCCGCACCGCCGTGGCTTCCGGTTCCGCCCGTACCTGGGGTGCCCGTTGGTTGATCCCGCCGACCTGGACGCGGTGGGCCGGCAATTGGGCCGAGAGCCTCGCGGCGTCCTGGAGATCTCCTATCGGTGTCCCAACGGCGAACCCGCCGTGGTCAAGACGGCCCCGAAGCTGCCGGACGGAACACCGTTTCCCACCCTGTATTACTTGACGCACCCGGCGCTGACCGCGGCCGCCAGCCGGCTGGAATCGTCGGGTCTGATGGCCGACATGACCGAGCGGCTGCAGCACGATCCCGAACTCGCCGCCGGCTACCGGGCCGCGCACGAGTCCTATCTCGCCGAGCGGGATGCGATCGAATCGTTGGGAACCACGTTCACCGGCGGGGGCATGCCCGACCGGGTGAAATGCCTGCACGTGCTGATGGCGCATTCCCTGGCCAAGGGCCGCGGCGTCAACCCGTTCGGTGACGAAGCGCTGGCCGTCCTGGCCGCCGAGCCGGCGATGGCCGGGATTCTCCGTCCGGAGGAGTGGTTGTGACACTCCTGGCCGGAATCGATTGCGGCACCAACTCGATTCGGCTGTTGATCGCCGAGCCGGTCGAAGGTCGACTGCGCGATGTCCACCGGGAGATGCGCATCGTCAGGTTGGGCGAGGGCGTCGACGCCACCGGACAGTTTGCCCCCGAGGCGCTGGAGCGCACCCGCGCGGCCCTGGAGGACTACGTCGAGTTGCTGGTGGCACACGGAGTTTCGCGAGTGCGGATGGTGGCCACCTCAGCCACCCGCGACGCGGCCAACCGCGAGGTGTTCTTCGCCATGACGGCGCAGGTGCTGGGACGCGCCGTTCCGGGTGCGATCGCCGAGGTGATCACCGGGCAGGAGGAAGCCGAGCTGTCCTTCCGCGGTGCGGTGGGTGAATTGGATAGTGCCGACGGGCCGTTCGTGGTCGTCGACCTCGGTGGTGGTTCCACCGAAGTGGTGCTCGGTGATCCGGACAACGGGGTGTCGGCGAGTTATTCGGCGAACGTCGGCTGTGTCCGATTGACCGAACGGTGCCTGCACTCCGACCCGCCGACCGCCGAGGAAGTCGCGGCCGCTCGCGAGGTGGCCCGCGAACTACTCGGCGAGGCGGTACAGGCGGTGCCGGTGCAGCACGCCCGAACG
>NZ_LT546201.1 GCF_900078685.2 Mycolicibacter icosiumassiliensis
GCACCCAGCGCACCCAGCGCACCGAGCCCGCCGGCAGCGGCGAGGACGGGTGCGGCGGCCATCACGATGGGGATCGCCATCGTGATGGCAATTTGCCCCATCGGCCACAACAGCATCAACGTGTGAAAGGTGAACCAGCCCAGGGCCCCGGCCAGGATCGGGGACATCCCCGGGATCTGCAGCAGCATCTGGGTCACCGAGCTGGCAAACGGAAATGCCTCGATCGGATATCCGTCGACACCCAACTGCGCCCACAACCACTTGGCGATCGGGTCGGCAAAGCCCATGTTGTACTGCGTGATCAGGTCCTTGAGCTGCTCTTCCCAGCTGGGGGCGGCAGCGGCCTCGGCAGCCCCCGGGGCCACGATCGGCGGCGCGGGCGTCGCAGGCGGCACCGAGGCCAGCGCCGCTCCCGCGACGCCCTGGTAGACGGTCATCATCTCCGCGGCCTGCACCCACATCCGGGCGTAGTCGGCTTCGTTCAGCGCGATCGGGACGGTGTTGATGCCGAAGAAGTTGGTCGCCACCAGCGCCGCATGCACCGCGTGGTTGGCGGCCAGTTCGGCCAGCGTGGGCATGCCGGCCAGCGCCGTGGTGTAGGCCGCGGCCGCGGTCTGGTGCAGACCGGCCGCAGCGGTGCTCTTGGCGGCGCTCTCGGCCAGCCAGCTCAGATACGGGGCGTGTGCGGCCGCGTACTGCGAGGCGCTGGGACCCTGCCAGACTCCCTGCACTCCGGCCAGGACCGCGTCGAGCTCGGCGGCGATTTCGGCGTATTCCGCGCTCATCGCCGAGTAGGCCGATGCCGATTCCAGCAGCGGACCGGGCCCGGGCCCGGCGCTCAGCAGCGCCGAGTGCACCTCCGGCGGCGATGCCAGCCAGACCGGTGCGGTCATCGAATACCTCTTCCCACTCTTGGCAACGTGATCTTCAACCAATTAGTCGGGGTGTGGCCCGGTTTGGTTCCCGGCAGACGAATCTTTGTATCCGGGCGCCGAATGAGCGACTATGTCGGCATGCGGTGCGAGGTGGTGCGCGAGACCCTGTCGTCGCTGCTCGACGGCGAGCAGCAGGACCTGCCGGCGCAGCAGGTCGACGCGCACTTGGCATCATGCCGCAGTTGCCGGCGCTGGCTGGTCGGCGCCGCAGCCCAGGCCCGCCGGCTGACAGACATCAATAGCGAATCCGCCGCCGAGGCCGGCCCCGACCTGGCCGCCCAGATCCTGGCGGCCGCCGGAGTGACATCGATCACCGCCGAAAACTCCGTCGACAGCCTCTGGTCGCGGTGGGGTGTGTGGCGGCCGGCGCTAGTCGTGGTCGGGGTCTTCCAGGTAGTGATGGCGCTGGCGCAGATCGCCGGTGTGGATTTCGGCATGGTGTCGACGCACGGACACGGGCACGGCGCGGCGACCGGCGCGCATTTGCTGCATGAGTCCACGGCGTGGCTGTTGGCGCTCGGCGGGGCGATGATCGCGGCGGGTATCTGGCCGTCCGTTGCGGCGGGTGTTGCCGCGATTACCGGGGTATACGCGCTGGCGCTGGGTGGTTACGTGGCTGTCGACGCCTACCACGGCCAGGTGACAGCGGCGCGGGTCGCCAGCCACCTGCCGGTGCTGATCGGTTTGGCGTTCGCTTTGCTGGTGGCGCGCCAACGTATCGGCGGTGCAGGCTCGCGGCCGGCCCGGTGGGACGCCGATGGCGCCGCGGGCGGGCCTGCTCCGGCGGCGGGCGGAGGGCGCGGTCGCCGGCGCCATCTGCGGTCGGTCAACCGCTCCGACAGCTCTACGACCATGCGTCGTAATAGCGCCGCGGCCCCGGGTCTAAGGTGGGTGCTCATGGCGGGAGCTGACCGGGTTGACGACGATGCTGTCACCGCTCTCGCCGTTGCCGCCGCAGCCGGTGATGCCCGTGCGCTGGAGGCCTTCATCAGGGCCACGCAGCACGATGTCTGGCGATTCGTGGCCTACCTCTTCGACGGTGTCAGTGCTGACGACCTGACTCAGGAGACCTTCCTTCGGGCGATCGGCGCGATCCCGCGGTTCGCCGGCCGTTCCAGTGCCCGGACCTGGCTGCTGGCCATTGCGCGGCGGGTGGTGGCGGACCACATTCGGTACCTCAAGGCGCGTCCGCGTACCGCACCGGGCGCCGATCCCGAGCTGCTGCTGGACCGCGACCGTCCGGCCCGCGGCTTCGAGGACGTCGTCGAGGTGACCGCGTTGATCGCCGGCCTGTCGACCGATCAGCGCGAAGCGCTGCTGCTGACCCAGCTGTTCGGGCTGTCCTATTCCGACGCCGCCGCGGTCTGTGGTTGTCCGGTGGGCACCATCCGTTCTCGGGTTGCGCGCGCACGTGACGCGTTGCTGGCCGATCCGGAACGCGGTGAGCTGACCGGTTAGCCGGCGGTTCAGCCGCCGCATACACTGAGCTGAGTTCGCGCTGGCAGAGCCGGTTTTTGCGGCACGCGCGGGCGGAGCGGGCGGTTGGTGATACCTCGCCCATGGCCCAGTCATGGAACGATGGACGCAAAACCATAGCTTCGAGGTTGGGGAGAGAGCGGTGTCGGCGCTACGTTGGCTGCGGACGGCCGCCGTCGTCGGCGCGACGGCTGTGCTGCTGGCATCCAGTTGCAGCTGGCAGCTCGGTAATCCCATCCCGCAGGGCGTGCCGCCGCCCCCCGGCGACCCGGTTCCACCGGTCAGCACGGACGTCGCCTCCGGGCGGCCGGCCGACCAGCTTTATCAATGGGCCGCTGAGCGGGCGCCGATGCTCGGCATCCCGATCACTGCGCTGGAGGCCTACGCCTATGCCGCGCGGGTCGCGGAGGTAGAGAACCCCAACTGCCACCTGGGCTGGACCACGCTGGCGGCCATCGGCCAGATCGAGAGTCATCACGGGCGTTACAACCACGCCACGGTGGCCCGCAACGGCGACGTGCGGCCCAAGATCCGCGGGGTCCGGCTCGACGGCTCCGGGGGCAATCTCCACATCGTCGAGGACGTCCAACCGGATCTGGCCGACGACGACGGCGTGGTTCGTGCGATGGGCCCGATGCAGTTCATTCCGGAGACCTGGCGGCTCTACGGCGTCGACGCCAACAACGACGGCATCGTCAGCCCCGACAACATCGATGACGCCGCGCTGTCGGCGGCCGGCTACCTGTGCTGGCGTGGCAAAGATCTGGCCACCCCCAAGGGCTGGATGACGGCGTTGATGGCCTACAACGAGTCGGAGATCTACGCCCGCGCCGTCCGGGATTGGGCCGCCGCATACGCGGCCGGTCGCCCGCTATGAGGTGTCTGGTCCGGGATAGGCTCCCAACAGGCCTCCGATAGGACGCGACGGCCAGCCCCACCCACGCTCAAGGAGAAGTCAGTGCCCATCATCCAGCAGGTCGGCGCCCGCGAGATCCTCGATTCCCGCGGCAACCCCACGGTCGAGGTCGAGGTCGCGCTGGAAGACGGCACGTTCGCCCGGGCCGCGGTGCCCTCCGGCGCATCCACCGGCGAGCACGAGGCCGTGGAACTTCGCGACGGTGGCACCCGCTATGGCGGCAAGGGTGTGCAGAAGGCGGTGACCGCAGTACTGGACCAGATCGCGCCGGTGGTCATCGGGATCAGCGCGGACGACCAGCGGCTGGTGGACCAGGCACTGGTGGACCTCGACGGCACCCCGGACAAGTCCCGGCTGGGCGCCAACGCCATGCTCGGGGTGTCGCTGGCGGTGGCCAAGGCGGCCGCCGACTCCGCGGCGCTGCCGCTGTACCGCTACCTGGGCGGCCCCAACGCCCACATCC
>NZ_LT546202.1 GCF_900078685.2 Mycolicibacter icosiumassiliensis
CAACGACTACGGGCACCTTCTGCGCCTCCCCCCGGCGGGCGCTCGCGAACTGGCGGACTACCTGCTGGAAGCCGCCGACGCCGCGGAGGTGCCGTGGTGAGCGACAAGGACAGGGAGATGGAAAGGAATCTGCACCGGCTGCGCTGGGAGGTCAGGGACCACCTGGACGCCAAGCCGTTAAAGAGCTGGACGCCAGAGATGCTCCAAGCGCTGCTGAGTCTGATGCGGGTGGCGGGCGTCAAACCACAGCAGTTCGTGGGCAAGCCGAAGCTCACCGTCGTGAAGGGCGGTGCGTAATGGCGGGGAAAGTGCGTCGGTGTGAGCGGTGCGGGAAGCGACTGCGCAGCCTGGCAGCCGAGGGCTGGAATGTCCGGGTCGAACGCGGCAGGCCGGTCGGCGTGATCTGCCCCGGCTGCCAGACCCCGGCGGAGAACGCCGAGGCCACCATCAACGAGGCCACGCTGGATTACGGCCTCGATGAGTTCGGCCGGATGGTCGCCCGCGTGAAGGGCGGGCTCTGATGGCCAACAAGGTGCAGATGAACACGGAGGGCGGCACTGGGCTTCGGCCCGGTGTCCCCACCACCCTGCCGGAGTGGCGTATCGCCGTCCAATGCCGGGGTTGTGGCCGCTGGCTGACCGACCCGCGGTCAGTCGCTCTCGGCATCGGACCCTCCTGCGCCACCAACGAGGCCGGATGACCAGCAGTAGTCAGGTCTCCTGGCCGGAGGTCAACCGGTTCCTCGCCGAGGTGATCAAGGCCGCCACCTACGCCCCGCTGCCGATCGCCGGCACCCCGTCATGGTGCGAGCTGGCCGACGACGACATGCGCAAGCTCATCTCCCTCGCCGTCGCTGGTGAACACCATGTCCTGCGGTGCGACCTCGAGCAGGCCGCAGCCGCCGATGCGGCGAAAACCATTGCCACCGCCGAGGACTGGCCCGCTATCGCCCGCCAGATCCGGTCCGGACGTGGCCCTGCTTACGTCCCTCGCCACAAGGAGACCACCGCGTGATCGACCCCGACCTGACCAAGTCGTTCTTCCTCGAATCCGACAGTGACCAACTGACGAAGATCTACCAGTGGGCACGCGCCCGCTACGCGGCGCCGTGGGCGGTGTTCGGCTCCGTCCTGCTGAGGGTGTCGGCCAGTACCGGCCCGGATGTCCAGCTTCCTGGCGTCATCGGCGGACGGGCCAGCCTCAACATGATGGCCGTGTTCGTCGCAGTATCCGGTGGCGGCAAGGGCATCTCCGACTCGACAGGCCGCTTGGCATTGCCGGCCGACATCCACGAGGAAGGACTCGGATCGGGTCAGGGCATCTCCGAGCTGTTCAAGGAACCAAAGAACCCGGAGGACCGGATCGACAGAGCGATCTTCATGGTTCCCGAGATCGACCACCTAGCCGCGCTGGACGCTGGGCAAGGCAACAACACCCGCGCCACCATCAAGGCCGCGATCATGGGCGAACGCCTCGGCAGCAAGGGAGCCTCGGCGGCAACGTCTCGGATGGTCGCACCGCACACCTACCGCATGTGTTTATCGGTGGCCGGCCAGTACGGGCACTGCGGTGTGATCCTCGACGACGCGACCGGTGGAACGCCTCAGCGGGCCTTGTGGTTTCCCTCGACCGACCCGGACATGCCCGCCGACCGCATCGGTGACCCGGCCCCGCTGGACAGCACCATCCCGTCGTGGGCACCCGGTGCCGACGGGGTGGTGGAGATCGCCTACGGGCCGGCCGAGATCACCGAGACGATCATCGCCGCGCACCTGGCCCGCCAGCGCGGCGAAGGAGACGCCCTTGACGGTCATTGGATGTTGCTCCGCTGCAAGGTCGCCGCCCTGCTGGCAATCATGCACGGCCGCAGCGTCGTCTCCGAGCGGGACTGGGAGCTGTCCGCGATGGTCATGCAGGTCTCTGACATCACCCGGCAGGCAGTCATAGACCATGACCGCCAAGCCGCCCGAGCAAAGGTGAGGGAGCGGGCATTGTCCCGCGCCGTAGGCGAAGAGGTCATAGACGACCGGCGCCTCGACGTCGTCAAGCGCCGGGTGCTCAAAGTGTTGACCAACGGCCGTACCGCGCGGCGGGATCTGATGTCCAGGATGGGCAAGCGCGAGTACCGAGAGTTACTCGATTCGGCTATCGCCGAGTTAACTGCCGACGGCAGGGTGTCAGCTGTTGCGGCCCCACAGGGCGGCACGTACTACGAGTTGACCCCAGAGTTCACCGCTGAACCGCAGTTCAGCACCCAAAATAGCAGTTCAGAGGCGCTGAACTGTGAGTTCACCGCTGAACCATCCGCTACCGTCACCGACCTCGATTCCCGCAGATCACACGAATCCGAGCGGCCCAAGCTGTCGTGCCAGCGATGGTTCAATCACCACGTCGAACAGCTCATCGCGGCCGGCACCACCCTCACCGAATCGTTTGCTGTGATCACCGCCGGCCAAGCCGCCGGATACACCAAACACCAGATCCACACCGCCGCTAGCGGACACCCCACCC
>NZ_LT546203.1 GCF_900078685.2 Mycolicibacter icosiumassiliensis
GTGTCTCCGTCGCCGAAATGATGCCGCCCATCGCCTCAGTGAATCCCCGTGCCACCGACAGCCCGAGGCCGACGCCGGCGCCGACGACTACGTGACCAAGCCGTTCGGAATGGACGAGTTCCTAGCACGGCTGCGCGCCGCCGCACGACGCAATGCCGCGACCGCCGAAATCGACCAGCCAATAGTGGAAACCGCCTCGTTCACCGTGGATCTGGCGGCCAAGAAAGTCACCAAGAACGGCGGCGAGGTCCACCTGACCCCCACCGAATGGGGCATGCTGGAGATGTTGGTGCGAAACCGGGGAAAGCTAGTCGGCCGCGACGAGTTACTCACCCAGGTATGGGGACCGGCATACGCAAAGGAAACCCAATATCTTCGGGTCTATCTAGCGCAGTTGCGCCGCAAACTCGAAAACGATCCCTCAAACCCCAAACACCTGCTCACCGAGGCGGGGATGGGCTACCGATTCGAAGTGTGAATTTTTGAGGTTTTGAAATCCGCCGGCGCGGATATGCCTGGGAGAACCTAGCGGAAGGAGTTTTACCGTGATGTTCACCCAGATCGCCAAGAAAACGGCAATAGCCGCGGCCGGCGTCACGACGGTCGGAATGCTTGCGGTGGCGCCGGCTTCTGCAGACCCACAGGTGGTCGGATTCGGCCAAACCGAAGAGATTCAGAGCCCCGGCGGGGCCATCGACTACACCGTCACGGACCTGCAACCCAGCGGGCACAACGACGGCATTTGGTACTCGGATGTGACTGCCCGGGCGGTAAGCGGTTCTCCCACTCCGAATATCGCTGACTTCAACGCACGCGCCGTTAACAGTTCAACGTTTGCGGTGATGAAAGGCAACGAGGTCGACGGCCTGCCCAACGGACCGCTCGCCGCGGGCAGCCAGACCAGCGGCCGACTCTACTTCGACGTCAAGAACGGCACCGCGCCGGACAGCGTCGTCTACCGCGACGCCGCGGGCGTCGACAAGGTTGTCTGGAAGCACTAGTCATGTCGCCTGCGGCGCAGCCAGATCCACCACCAGGGTCAGTCCGCCGCCCGGCGTCTCGGTGGCGTCAATGGTTCCGCCCATCGATTCGACGAATCCCCGCGCTACCGACAGGCCCAGGCCGATACCGGTGGTGTTGTTCTGATCGCCGATCCGCTGGAACGGCTCGAAGAGGCGCTCGCCACCGGGCGGTAGGCCGCGGCCCTCGTCAGCGACGTTGATCAGCACCCGATCACCGACCTGACACGCACTGACCCGGATCGGGCCATCGGGCGCATAGCGCAACGCGTTGTCCAGGAGATTGGCCAACACCCGCTCCAGCAATCCGGCGTCGGCCAGCACCACTCCGTCGCCGACATCGACTTTGATCCGGTCGATGCCCGAACGGAAGTAGCCGGTCTTGCCCCGGCCGATGCTGACCAGGGCCCGTTGCACGGCTTCTTCCAGGTACACCCGGCTCAGCTCGGGGCGTACCACCCCGGCGGCCAACCGGGATGAGTCGAGCAGATTGCCGACCAGCGCGGTGAGTTGGTCGATCGACTCCTCTACGGTGGCCAGCAGTTCGCGGGTGTCCTCCGGCGAGAACCCGACGTCTTCGGCACGCAGGCTCGACACCGCGGCCTTGGCAGCCGCCAGCGGCGTGCGCAGATCATGACTGACCGCCGACAGCAGAGAGCGGCGCAGCTCATCGGCTCGCATGACGGCCTCGGATCGATTCGCCTCGTCGGTGAGCTCCCGTTGCCTGACCAGTCCGGCCGCCTGTTTGGCCACCGCGGACAGCACCCGCCGATCACGCGCCGCCAACTGTCTGCCCGCGATCAGCATCCAGAATTCGTTGTCGCCGACGTCGATGGCGGTGTCCGCAGTGTCGACAGTGGTACACGGGTCATTGCCCGCGGCGGCAATCACGGTCGGACCGGCCTGCTGGCCGTCGAGAGTGGGTCTGCGCAGGATGCTCACCGCCCGTAGGGCATAGGTCTCGCGGACACGTTCCAGCAACGTCTCGAGGTCGGCGCCCCGCAACACCGATCCGGCGAACAGCGCCAGCAACTCCGCCTCCTGGGACGCACGCCCGGCCTCCCTGGCGCGTTCGGCGGCCCGGTCCACCAGCACCGACACCGCGACCGCAACCAACAGCAGCACGATCTCGGTGACCGCCGAATCGGATTCGGCGATGGTGAAACTGTGTCGCGGCTCGATCAGGAAGTAATTGAGCAGCAGGCCGGATATCACGGCCGAAAGAATTGCCGGGGCGACACCACCGAGTAGGGCCACCGCCAGCACGCTGATGAAGAACAGCGCGCTCTCTCCGCCCAAGCGCAGCATCGGATCCAGCCATGTCGCCGTGATCGCACAGACCACCGACGGCACGAGCAGCGCCGCCAGCCACGGCAGCACGCGACGTTGCCGCGCTGAGATCGGTGTGATTCGGAAACCTTGCTTGGACTCTTCATGAGTCACGATGTGTACATCGATCTTGCCGGACCGTCGCACCACCATCGCGCCGATGCCCTCGTCGAACAAACGCGCCCAACGGGATCGCCGCGAGGTCCCGATCACCAACTGGGTGGCGTTGACTTCGCGGGCGAAGTCCAACAGCGCGGTCGGCACCTCGTCGCCGACGACGATGTGCAACGAGGCACCGAGACTGGTCGCCAGCTCACGGATCTTTCCCAGCCGCGCAGTAGGTACGGCCGAGTGCCCACCGCCATCCAGCACATGAAGCGCCAGCAACTCGGCGCTGGACTTCGAGGCGATCCGCGAGGCACGCCGAACCAGCGTCTCCGATTCCGGGCCGCCGGTGACGGCCACCACCACCCGCTCGCGGGCTTCCCAAGTATCGGTGATCTTCTTGTCCGCCCGGTACTTCGCCAGTGCGGCGTCCACCTGATCGGCCACCCACAGCAGTGCCAGTTCCCTTAGCGCCGTGAGGTTTCCGCTGCGAAAGTAGTTGGACAACGCGGCGTCGACCTTCTCCGGCGCGTAGACGTTGCCGTGGGCGAGCCTTCGGCGAAGCGCCTCCGGAGCGATGTCGACGAGTTCCATCTGCGACGCCTGACGGACGAACGAATCCGGCACGGTCTCCTGCTGCTCAACCCCAGTGATCTGCGCGACAACGTCGTTGAGGCTCTCCAAATGCTGCACGTTGACCGTGGAGATCACCGTGATCCCCGCGGCAAGCAGTTCCTCGATGTCCTGCCACCGTTTGGGGTTCACACTGCCCGGCGTGTTGGTGTGGGCCAACTCGTCGACGAGCACCACCTGCGGTCGTCGCGCCAACACCGCAGGAACGTCGAGCTCGGGAAAGCGCTTGCCCCGATAGTCGATCCAGCGGGGCGGGACGACTTCGATGCCCTGGATCAGTTCCGCTGTCTTTCTGCGACCGTGCGTCTCGACCACGGCCGCCACCACGTCGGTGCCCCGTTCCAACCGCCGGTGGGCCTCACCGAGCATCGCGTACGTCTTGCCGACGCCGGGGGCCGCACCCAGGTAGATGCGCAACTCCCCACGTCGGCCGCGCGAGCCATAACTACTCACCGGAAAATCATCCATCGGAACAGCAGCCGGGAACAGGATGTTGCTGGTCCAGTTCCAAGTTCACCGCAACCACGTTGACGCGGGCCTCACCGAGGAATCCGAGCAGCCGTCCGCTCTGGTGAGCACGGACCACGGCGCGGACCTGATCGGCGCGCATCCCCCGGGCCTTGGCGACCCGGTCGACCTGCAGTTCGGCGTAGGCCGGTGAGATATCGGGATCCAGGCCGCTGCCGCTGGCGGTGACGGCGTCGGCGGGGACCCGTGGCTGTTCGGCCGCGGCCCCCCGGATCGGCACGACCTGGCCGGCCGAGTAATCCTCGTCGGGCCGGGCACATTCCACCCGAACGCCGCGATAGCTGGATACAAATGTCTCGCTGCCGGTGGCGCACGGCTCATTGACGCTGACCACGCGGGTCGGGCGGGCGACGGTCCCGCTGGGGTCCCGCGGGCCGAACACCGCCAGTACCGCGCCCCGCCCACTGGCAGTGCAGAACGGCCGCGACGCGGCCCCCGCGTCCAGGCCTTCGGTCTTGGCAACCGCCACACTGCGGGCACAGACCTGGGTGAGCAGGCTCGGCCGATCGGGCAGGTCGACGATGCTCTCCGGACCCAGATTGCTCGCTCCGCTGGCCAAGGCGTCGTAGCCGATTCCGGCTCCCGACGGCCTGCCCTGAAAGTACTGCGGCAGCGGCCGGCCGGCAGTGTCGGTGAACGACTGCCCGATCAGTGCGCTTGCGACCGGTCGGCCGGCGGCGTCGGTGATCAGTGACCCTTGAGCACGTTCATGCAGACCCGGGATCTGCGCCACCAGCCAGACGAACACCGGGTAGCCGATACCGAGCACGACGGTCAAGACAAGCAGTGCGCGCAACGCCGCCCAGTGGCCCCGCACCAAACCCGCAAATCGCATGTCACCCCATCCCGGGCAGAAGTTGAACCAGCAGGTCGATGAGTTTGATCCCGACGAATGGGGCCGCGATCCCGCCCAGGCCGTAGACGGCGAGGTTTCGGCTGAGCAGCTTGGACGCGCTGCCCGGAACGTAGCGAACCCCACGCAGTGCCAGCGGAATCAGCGCGGCGATAACCAGCGCATTGAAGATGACCGCCGACAGGATCGCCGACTGCGGGCTGTGCAACCTCATCACGTTGAGCAGAGCCAAACCCGGGAAGATCGTCACGAAAAGCGCTGGGATGATGGCGAAATACTTGGCGATGTCGTTGGCGATCGAGAAGGTGGTCAGGGCACCTCGGGTGATCAGCAGCTGTTTGCCGATCTCCACGATTTCGATCAGCTTGGTGGGGTCCGAATCCAGGTCCACCATGTTGCCCGCCTCCTTGGCGGCGCTGGTGCCGGTGTTCATCGCCACCCCGACGTCGGCCTGCGCCAGCGCCGGTGCGTCGTTGGTTCCGTCGCCGGTCATCGCGACCAGTCGCCCACCCTGCTGCTCCCGTTTGATCAGCAGCAGCTTGTCTTCGGGGGTGGCTTCGGCGAGGAAGTCGTCAACCCCGGCCTCATCGGCAATCGCCTTGGCGGTCAACGGGTTGTCACCGGTGATCATCACGGTCCGAATACCCATCCGGCGCATCGCGTCGAACCGCTCCCGCATGCCCTGCTTCACCACGTCCCGCAGATGAATGACACCGAGCACCACGGCGGGCCCGCCGACCAGCACCTCACCGACCACCAGCGGTGTTCCACCGGCAGCGCTGATGCCGTCGACGATCCGGCCGAGCTCGGCGGGGACGTCACCGCCGTGGCCGCGCACCCAGTCGCTGACGGAATTGGCGGCGCCCTTGCGTAATTGGCGTCCGCCGATGTCGACCCCGGACATGCGAGTTACTGCGGTGAACTCGACCCAGGACGCTGCCGTGAGCTCGCCCGGTGTCCGGTTTCGTAGCCCGTAGGCCTCCTTGGCGTAGACCACGATGGAGCGACCCTCGGGAGTTTCGTCGGCAAGACTGGACAGTTGCGCGGCGTCGGCGAGTTCGTCGGCGGTCACCCCGGTGATCGGAAGGAATTCCGATGCCTGCCGGTTGCCCAGCGTGATCGTGCCGGTCTTGTCCAATAGCAGGGTGTTGACGTCGCCGGCGGCCTCAACCGCCCGGCCGGACATGGCTAGCACATTGCGCTGCACCAGCCGGTCCATGCCGGCAATTCCGATGGCGGACAGCAGCGCACCGATCGTGGTGGGGATCAGACAGACCAGCAGGGCGACTAAGACGATGCCGGTGACACCGTTGCCGTCGAGTGCCGCCGTATCTGCGACGCCCGGGTTGTTGGCCTTGGAATAGATCGCCAACGGCTGCAGCGTTGCGACGGCCACCACGAAGATCAGGGTCAGCGCGGCCAGCAGGATATTCAAGGCGATCTCGTTCGGGGTCTTCTGCCGGTTGGCGCCCTCGACCAGTGCGATCATCCGGTCGACAAAACTCTGCCCTGGTTTCTGGGTGATTCGGACCACAATCCGGTCCGACAACACCAGCGTCCCGCCGGTGACCGCGGAACGGTCGCCGCCGGATTCGCGGATCACCGGGGCCGATTCACCGGTGATCGCCGATTCGTCCACCGATGCGATGCCCGCCACCACGTCGCCGTCGCCGGGGATGATCTGACCCGCTTCGACGACGACGACGTCACCTCGTTGCAGTAGCGGCGCCGCGACCGCCTCTTCGATACCGGGCGTGTTGGGTGCCCAACCGCGTAGCCGACGTGCGACGGTGTCGGACTTGGACTTTCGCAGTGCTTCGGCCTGCGCCTTCCCGCGGCCTTCGGCGACCGCCTCGGCCAGATTGGCGATGACTACGGTCAGCCACAACCAGCACACGATCAGCCAGCCGAACCAGGTCGGCTCGCCGATGGCCAGCACCGTGGACCACACGGCGCCGATCTCGACGATCAGCATCACCGGATTACGCCACAGCGTGCGGGGATCGAGCTTGCGCAACGCCTCGGGCAGTGCGCTCAGCAGCATGCTTGTGTCCAAGTGCACGTCAGTGCAGCCCTTCAGCGAGTGGCCCCAATGCCAGTGCCGGCAGGAAGGTGAGGGCGACCAGAATGAGTGTCACCCCGACGACCATGCCGACGAATTGGGGCTTGTGGGTGGGCAGCGTGCCCAGGGATTCCGGAGTCTGACCCTGGGCAGCGAGCGCCCCGGCCAGCGCAAGCACCAAGATCATCGGTAGGAACCTGCCGATGAGCATCGCTATCCCTAGCGCGGTCTCGTACCACGTCCCGTCGGCTGCTAAGCCCGCGAACGCGGATCCATTGTTGTTCGCCGCGGAGGTAAACGCGTAGAGCACTTCGGAGAGTCCATGCGGGCCGGTGTTGGCCATCGCCGCGCGCGGGCCCGGCAACGCGATCGAGATCGCCGTTCCGCACAGCACAACGACCGGGGTCACCAGGAAATAGCTTGCCGCCAGTTTGATCTCGCGTGCACTGATCTTCTTGCCCAGGTATTCCGGGGTACGCCCGACCATCAACCCGGCGACGAACACCGTGATCACCGCGAGGATCAAGATGCCGTACAGGCCCGAGCCGACACCCCCGGGGGCGACCTCCCCAAGCTGCATGTCGACCATCGTCAGCAGGCCGCCCAGACTGGTATAAGAGTCGTGGGTGGAATCTACTGCGCCGGTTGAGGTCAGCGTGGTCGCCGCGGCGAAGACCGCCGAGTCGGCCACGCCGATTCGCTGCTCGATCCCTTCGGTCGCGGCCCCCACGGCGGTCGGGACGGTGCCGTGATGCGCCAGCTGCGACCAGCCGAGCAGGCTGACGCTGATGAGGGCGATCACAGCCATCACGGCGGCGATGGCGTGGCCCTGTTTGGTGTTGCCCACCATTCGGCCGAAGGTGCGGGGCAGCGAGAAGGCTATGACCACCAGCAGGAAGATCTCGATCCAGTTGGTCCACGCGGTCGGGTTCTCGAACGGATGCGCGGAGTTGGCGTTGTAGAAGCCGCCCCCGTTGGTGCCGAGCAGCTTGATCACCTCCTGGCTGGCCACCGGGCCACCGGGAATGGTCTGCGGCGCACCAGTCAGGGTCGCGACTGTCTGGTCGTTGAGGTGAAAGTTCTGGACCACCCCGCCGACCATCAGCACCGTCGCGCCGATGACCGCGATCGGCAACAAGATACGCAGGGTGCCGCGAACCAGATCAACCCAGAATGAGCCTAAAACCGCAGTGCGCTGACCCACGAACCCACGGACAAACGCGACGGCGACCGCCATGCCGACCGCGGCGGACACGAAGTTCTGCACCGCCAGGCCGGCCATCTGCACCAGATGCCCCTGCGTCGACTCGCCGGCATAGGCTTGCCAGTTGGTGTTGGTGACAAAGCTGACCGCGGTGTTCCACGCCAACCCAGGCGTCATCGATGTCGCCGGATCATCCAGATGCAGGGGAAGCTTTCCCTGGATGAGCTGCAGGATAAACAAGAACACCACGCACACGGCCGAGAACGCCAGCACACTGCGTGCATAGCCGGCCCAGGTCTGTTCGGACTCCGGGTTGACCCCGATCGACCGGTAGACGAATCGCTCGCTGCGGGAGTGCGTTTCACGGGTGTAGACCCGATACATGTAGTCGCCCAACGGTACGTGCACCGCAACCAGCGCCACGACCAGTGACGCCAGGAACAGCACGCCCGCGGCTGTCGTACTCAACTAGAACCGTTCCGGGAACAGCAGTGCGGCCACCAGCAGCGCTACCACCGCGACAGCCAACGTCAGACCCACGGCATTGGCGAGGTTCACAGTCGCTCAACCAACTTCAGCGCCCCGCCGAGCAGGGCGAAGATCACCACCGTCAACAGTAGGTAGGCCACTACAGCCACGTGTTCTCCGTTCTCGAGAACCCGATCGGGTCAGCCATGAAGTTAGACCCGGTCACCAGGCACGACAGAAACCGTTGACGCTTTCTTTACGCTCGAGGAGTCGACTTTTACGCCTTTACGGCCGGCCGGCAGATCGCTAGTGTCGTGAGTCGTTAATTCGCTTGCAGTAGTTACCGATTGATTCGAGGATTTGGTCGGCGGTTTTGGTCCAGACGTAGGGCCGGGGGTTGTCGTTCCAGGTTTGGATCCAGGTGCGGATATCA
>NZ_LT546204.1 GCF_900078685.2 Mycolicibacter icosiumassiliensis
GTGACGCGGCTGGCTGGCTCTTCGGTCTCGGCGGCAACGGCGGACACGGCGGCGACGGCGCCGGCGGCGGCGCTGGTGTCTCCGGCGGCCATGGCGGTGATGGCGGCAGTGCCACCGGGCTGTTCGGCAGTGGCGACGGCGGCGGCGATGCCGGAAACGGCGTCTACGGCGGCCCGCGCGATCTGCCCGCCCTCGGCGGGGCCGGCGGTGGCAGCGGCTTGTTCGGCCTGCACGGCGACCACGGCCGCTTCGGAACGCTCGACGGCGCCCCGGCGGGTGGCGTCTCCGACATCAGTACCGCGGGTAGCTGGCTGGTAGACGGTGACGGCCGGGTCGTCGTCCTGCACGGATTCGGCGAGGTGATGAAAGACCCGCCGTTCTACCCTGCCTCCGAAGGGTTCAGCGACGCCGATGCGGCCCTGCTGGCCGCCAACGGCTTCAACGTGGTGCGGCTCGGCATCATCTGGGCTGGGGTCGAGCCCGAGCCGGGTGTTTACGACTACCAGTATCTGGACATGATCAACCAGACCGCGCAGATACTGTCCAACCACGGAATCCGCGTCGTCCTCGACATGCACCAGGACAACTACGGCACCACCTTCTGGGGCGATGGCGCGCCGGCGTGGGCAGCGCAGACCGGCGACCTGCCCAACCCGCACACCCCGTTCCCGTTCCGCTACGTCATGAGCCCCGCGGAGAACTACGCCTGGGATGCGTTCTGGACCAACGCCGATGGACCCGACGGGGTCGGGCTGCAGGACCACTACGCGCTGATGTGGCAGGTCGTGGCGAACTACTTCAAAGACGACTCCAACGTGATCGGTTATGAGCTGATGAATGAGCCGTGGCCGGGCTCGACGTGGCTGTCGACGATCTTCGGCGGCTCGTTCTTCGAGGGCCAACAGCTGACCCCCTTCTATAACCTGCTGGCTTCGGCGGTCCGCTCCGTCGACCCGGCCACGCCGCTGTACATCGAGCCGAGCGTCCTGTCGGGCAACCTGCCCATCCCGACCCACCTGGGCGAGGTGGACGATCCACACGTCGTCTTCGCATTCCACGACTACTGCACCACAACGGCTTTCATGGACAGCAGCTTTGGCTGCTCGCTGTGGGAGACGATCGTTCAAGGCAACGCCGATGCGTACGCGTCGAAGTACGACATCCCTTCAGCGATCACCGAGTTCGGCGGAACCACCAACGCGGGCACGATAGCCGACACCCTCAACGCGGCCAACAGCTACGGCTACAACTGGATGTTCTGGGACTACACCATGCTCCGGTACTGGAACCTGAACCAGCCGATGACCGAAGAGAACATCAACATGGACCTGCTGACGCAACTGTCCGAGCCCTACCCGCTGGCGGTGGGCGGCACCCCGGAAACGTGGTCCTTCCACGACGGCACCTTCCAGCTGAGCTACTCCACCGAGATGGCCAGCGGGACCGGAAACTTCGCGGCCGGCACCCAGACCGAGATCTCGGTACCGAACATCGTCTATCCGGACGGCTATCAGGTCAGTGTCACCGGCGGTCACGTCGTCTCGGCCCCTGGCGCGCCGGTGCTGATCATCGCCTCGGACAGCGGCGCTACCAGCGTCACCGTCACTGTGACGGCCGTGGGCGGCAACGGGTAAACCGGCTACCGAATGAAGTAGGCCTGCGCCTCGGATCGGTGCAGCAGGACAGTCCCCGCGGCGATCAGCACCGATCCGATGATGCCGGTGACCGCCACGACCATCGCGACCGCCGGCCGGGCATCGGCGTGCCACAGCGCGCTGACCGCATTGACCACCGCAGCGATCCCTCCTCCGGTCAGCACGGTGCGCGCCCAGCGATACCCGGAGCGCATCAACATCAGAAACGTCGCCACCACCACGACCACCACGACCGCCGTCAGCGCGGCGATCGGGTAGGTGATCGCCGTCGCGGGGATCTCCGGGGCAGTCAGCAGATTCACCACGTATCCACACGTCATCAACGGCAGAGCGGCCAGCCACAGCCAGAACGCAGTGTCGACATCCGCGGGACGATCCGGTGGAGTCTGGACCGGGGGCCGCGGCCCGTCGGGTGGAGCCGTCACGCCAGCCAACCGGCCGCTTCGGCCGCCCAGTAGCTCAGCACGATGTCGGCGCCGGCACGCCGGATACCGATCAGGGACTCCAGTGCCGCGGACCGGCCGTCGATCCAGCCGTTGGCAGCGGCCGCCGCGATCATCGCGTACTCGCCGGAGACCTGGTAGGCCGCGACCGGAACCGAGGACACCGCGGCGGTGGCCGCGATCACGTCCAGGTAGCCCATGGCGGGTTTGACCATCACGATGTCGGCGCCCTCGGCGAGGTCGAGGGCTACCTCGCGCAGCGCCTCCCGGGCGTTGCCGGGTTCCTGCTGATAGGTACGACGGTCCCCGGCCAGCGTCGAGGCGACCGCGTCACGGAACGGACCGTAGAACGCCGATGCGAACTTTGCCGCATACGCCAGGATCACCACGTCGCTGTGCCCGGCGGCATCCAGGCCGTCGCGGATCGCGGCCACCTGGCCATCCATCATGCCGCTCGGACTCACCACATGAGCGCCCGAATCTGCTTGGGCGACCGCCAGTTCCACGTAGCGTGGCAGCGTAGCGTCATTATCAACACGGCCGACCCGGTCCAAAACCCCGCAGTGGCCGTGATCGGTGAACTCGTCCAGACAGGTGTCGGCCATCAGCACGGTGGCATCGCCGAGATCGGCGGCCAGATCACGCAGGGCGGTGTTGAGCACGCCGTCGGGAGCCGCGCCGGCCGACCCGGTGCTGTCTTTGTCCGCCTGTGCCGGAACCCCGAACAACATCAGCCCACCC
>NZ_LT546205.1 GCF_900078685.2 Mycolicibacter icosiumassiliensis
GCATACCCGCCGGCCCACACCACGGCCGCGGCCAGCGCGCCGAGGGCGGCGCCGATCACCGGCAGCGCCGTCAGCGCCCCGCGACCCGGCGCGTGGGCGCCAGCCCCCGGCAACCGCACGACCGTTCCGAACCCCACCGCGGCGGCCAGCGAACGGATCATCCGGGCGTCCCGTCGGCCGGCCCCGACACCCCCGCCTCGGTGAACGTCGACATCGACGACAACGCCGCGACCGCGGCGCGCAGCACCGGTAGGGCAACCGCGGCGCCGGTGCCTTCGCCCAACCGCATCTGAAGGTCGAGGATGGGCTCCAGGCCCAGCGCGGCGCAGGCCAGCGCGTGCGCCGGCTCAGGCGAGCGATGACCGGCCTGCCACCAGGCCCGGGCCCCGGGTGCCAGCCGGTCGGCGACCAGGGCCGCGGCCGTCGACGCCAGGCCGTCGAGCAGCACCGGGGTGCGCCGCACTGCGGCCTGGGCGCAGAAACCCGCCAGCGCCGCGAAGTCGGCGCCACCGCAGCAGCGCAGTAGTCCCATTGGATCGGCGTGCTGCGACCGGGACCGGAAGAGGGCGTCGCGTACCGCGGCGGTCTTACGCGCCCAGCCGGCATCATCGATGCCGGTCCCGGGACCCACCACCTCGGCGGGCTCGGCACCGGTCAGCGCGGCGATCAATGTCGTTGCGACGGTGGTATTCCCAATTCCCATATCGCCGGGGATCAGCAGATCCGCGCCGCCGTCGACTTCTTCGTCGGCGATGCGCCGGCCGGCCTGGACCGCGGCCAGGGTCTCCTCGGGGGTCAGGGCGTCCTCGCTCGTGATGTCACCGCTGCCGCGACGCACCTTGTAGACGCTGGACTCTCTCGACGTCCCGGGGGAGTGGGTCGCATCGTCAT
>NZ_LT546206.1 GCF_900078685.2 Mycolicibacter icosiumassiliensis
ATCTTCAACAGTGTCGGCATCACTGCCACGGGTGTTCCCGTGATTGGAACGATCGAGGCTACCGGTCAGGCGGTGGGTCCGTTGGGGGCGTTGGAGGGTTGGGCGCAGACTGTCGCGTCCTTGTTGGGTTGGGATGGCACGGGGTCGCCAGTGGCGGATGTCACGCCGGCCACCATTCCGGACGGTTTCGATGGTGGCAGCGCTGCGGCGAGCGCGGTCGCGGATATGTCGACCTGGGTGCAGGACCTGTTTGCCGCGCTCTGAGTACCCGAATCAAATCCCCCTCTCTTTCCCTGTTGATGCTTCCCCGGCTCGGTAGAGCTGTTCTCACGAAAGGTGTTCCCCGATGAGTCGTCGCCCCACCCGCAGCCAGCATGGTGCCCACCGCCAGAAGGCGCGCCAGCGCCGTCATTTCGTGATCGGTTCTGGTGGCGCGGCGAGCGCCTTGTTGGCGTTCGGGATAGCCCCGCTCGCGGGCCCGCCAACCGCCCAGGCTGACGAGCTTGACCTGATGCTGGACCCGGTCATTGATTCCCTCTCCAGCATCGACCCCACCCTGGGGGCCGATGTGAGCGCGTGGGTGACGACGCTGGATCCCACCTTCGCCGGGGGGAGTGCGGCATCGGTGGACTCATTGCTCGATGCTGCCGGCGCCGGAGCCTCCGCGTCGACATCGATCGACTATGGCCAATTGTTCGACCAATGGGTCTATGCACCGATTCACACCGGTATGGAGGCGTGGATCACCAGCTCATTCGGTGGGCAGGTCGACCATGCCATTAACCAGATGGCTGGCGTGTATTTGATCGGTAACGGCGCCGATGGGACGGCGACTGATCCCAATGGCGGTGACGGCGGCTTGCTGTTCGGTGACGGTGGGGCCGGCTACGACGCGGCCGCTGACCCGGGTGTGGCCGGCGGTGACGGCGGTGCGGGCGGCCTGATCGGCAACGGCGGGGCCGGTGGTGACGGCGGCGGCGGTGCCCATGGTGGCGGTGGTGACGGTGGCGCCGGCGGCTCCTTCATGGGCGTCGGCGGTGACGGTGGCAACGGTGGGGACGGCGTTGCCGGCACCGGCGTGGCCGGCGCCAACGCCGGTGGTGCTGGTGGTGACGGCGGTAACGGCGCGGGCTGGCTGTTCGGCACCGGCGGCAACGGTGGTGCCGGCGGTAATGGTGCCGACGGCGCCCCCAGCATCCTGGGCGGCCCCTTCCGCCAACTGCTGAGTTACGGCGGTAGCGGTGGTGCTGGCGGGGCTGGTGGTAGCAGTGGGTTCCTGATCGGTGATGGTGGTAAGGGCGGCGACGGGGGTAACGCCGGCAATGGTGGCGCGGCCGCTGACGGCACCGCGGACCACTATGACGGCGGTAGTAACACAATCGCGATGGGCCTCGGCGGCCATGGTGGTAACGGCGGCGCGGGCGGCACCAAAACCTATGGGTCCTTCGGCGAAGCGGGCCAGACCGGTGACGGCGGCAACGGTGGGAACGGTGGCGCTGGCGGTAACGCCTACCAAGACCCCACCACCGGTGCCTACCTCGGCAACGGCGGCAACGGCTCAGCAGCCGGCCAGGGTGGTTCCGGCACTATCGCCGGGAACGGCGGTGACGGCGGGAATGGCGGTGCCGGCCTCAACGGCGGCAACGGCGGTACTGGAGGCCAAGGTAATAACTCGCTTGGGGAC